>NZ_CP144911.1:0-4996107 GCF_049568075.1 Rossellomorea sp. GAMAL-10_SWC
GTGAACTTTGAAAACTAAACAAAACATGAAGTAAACGTCAATTATTAGTTTTTTGAGCAATACAAGATTTAAACTTAACTTTTATGGAGAGTTTGATCCTGGCTCAGGACGAACGCTGGCGGCGTGCCTAATACATGCAAGTCGAGCGGACTAATGGGAGCTTGCTCCCGTTAGTTAGCGGCGGACGGGTGAGTAACACGTGGGCAACCTACCTGTAAGACTGGGATAACTTCGGGAAACCGGAGCTAATACCGGATGACATAAAGGAACTCCTGTTCCTTTATTGAAAGATGGCTTCGGCTATCACTTACAGATGGGCCCGCGGCGCATTAGCTAGTTGGTGAGGTAACGGCTCACCAAGGCGACGATGCGTAGCCGACCTGAGAGGGTGATCGGCCACACTGGGACTGAGACACGGCCCAGACTCCTACGGGAGGCAGCAGTAGGGAATCTTCCGCAATGGACGAAAGTCTGACGGAGCAACGCCGCGTGAGCGATGAAGGCCTTCGGGTCGTAAAGCTCTGTTGTTAGGGAAGAATAAGTGCTAGTTGAATAAGCTGGCACCTTGACGGTACCTAACCAGAAAGCCACGGCTAACTACGTGCCAGCAGCCGCGGTAATACGTAGGTGGCAAGCGTTGTCCGGAATTATTGGGCGTAAAGCGCGCGCAGGCGGTTTCTTAAGTCTGATGTGAAAGCCCCCGGCTCAACCGGGGAGGGTCATTGGAAACTGGGAAACTTGAGTGCAGAAGAGGAAAGTGGAATTCCAAGTGTAGCGGTGAAATGCGTAGAGATTTGGAGGAACACCAGTGGCGAAGGCGACTTTCTGGTCTGTAACTGACGCTGAGGCGCGAAAGCGTGGGGAGCAAACAGGATTAGATACCCTGGTAGTCCACGCTGTAAACGATGAGTGCTAAGTGTTAGAGGGTTTCCGCCCTTTAGTGCTGAAGTTAACGCATTAAGCACTCCGCCTGGGGAGTACGGTCGCAAGACTGAAACTCAAAGGAATTGACGGGGGCCCGCACAAGTGGTGGAGCATGTGGTTTAATTCGAAGCAACGCGAAGAACCTTACCAGGTCTTGACATCCTCTGACAACCCTAGAGATAGGGCTTTCCCTTCGGGGACAGAGTGACAGGTGGTGCATGGTTGTCGTCAGCTCGTGTCGTGAGATGTTGGGTTAAGTCCCGCAACGAGCGCAACCCTTGATCTTAGTTGCCAGCATTTAGTTGGGCACTCTAAGGTGACTGCCGGTGACAAACCGGAGGAAGGTGGGGATGACGTCAAATCATCATGCCCCTTATGACCTGGGCTACACACGTGCTACAATGGATAGTACAAAGGGTTGCAAGACCGCGAGGTGGAGCTAATCCCATAAAACTATTCTCAGTTCGGATTGTAGGCTGCAACTCGCCTACATGAAGCCGGAATCACTAGTAATCGCGGATCAGCATGCCGCGGTGAATACGTTCCCGGGCCTTGTACACACCGCCCGTCACACCACGAGAGTTTGTAACACCCGAAGTCGGTGGGGTAACCTTTTAGGGGCCAGCCGCCTAAGGTGGGACAGATGATTGGGGTGAAGTCGTAACAAGGTAGCCGTATCGGAAGGTGCGGCTGGATCACCTCCTTTCTATGGAGACATCATGAACCGATGGTTCATGTATGAAAATGTTTCTTCATTGTTTTGTTTAGTTTTGAGAGTTCACTCTCAACTTTGTACCTTGAAAACTAGATAATGTCATTCATTAAACTGCGTAAGTTTAATTCAATTAGTTTTAAAATTAGTTAAGTTAGAAAGGGCGCACGGTGGATGCCTTGGCACTAGGAGTCGATGAAGGACGGGACTAACACCGATATGCTTCGGGGAGCTGTAAGTAAGCATTGATCCGGAGATTTCCGAATGGGGAAACCCACTACTCGTAATGGAGTAGTATCTTTACCTGAATACATAGGGTACTGAGGACAGACCCAGGGAACTGAAACATCTAAGTACCTGGAGGAATAGAAAGCAATAGCGATTTCCTGAGTAGCGGCGAGCGAAACGGAAGATAGCCCAAACCAAGAGGCTTGCCTCTTGGGGTTGTAGGACACTCTATACGGAGTTACAAAGGAACGGGGTAAATGAAGCGACCTGGAAAGGTCCGTCAAAGAAGGTAAAAACCCTGTAGTTGAAACCTCGTTCCCTCTTGAGTGGATCCTGAGTACGGCGGAACACGTGAAATTCCGTCGGAATCTGGGAGGACCATCTCCCAAGGCTAAATACTACCTAGTGACCGATAGTGAACCAGTACCGTGAGGGAAAGGTGAAAAGCACCCCGGAAGGGGAGTGAAAGAGAACCTGAAACCGTGTGCTTACAAATAGTCAGAGCTCGTTAACGAGTGATGGCGTGCCTTTTGTAGAATGAACCGGCGAGTTACGATCCCGTGCAAGGTTAAGTTGAAGAGACGGAGCCGCAGCGAAAGCGAGTCTGAATAGGGCGATATAGTACGTGGTCGTAGACCCGAAACCGAGTGATCTACCCATGTCCAGGATGAAGTTCAGGTAACACTGAATGGAGGTCCGAACCCACGCACGTTGAAAAGTGCGGGGATGAGGTGTGGGTAGCGGAGAAATTCCAATCGAACTCGGAGATAGCTGGTTCTCCCCGAAATAGCTTTAGGGCTAGCCTTATGTGTTAGAGTCTTGGAGGTAGAGCACTGATTGGACTAGGGGCCCCCAACGGGTTACCGAATTCAGTCAAACTCCGAATGCCAATGACTTATCCATAGGAGTCAGACTACGAGTGATAAGATCCGTGGTCAAGAGGGAAACAGCCCAGACCGCCAGCTAAGGTCCCAAAGTATACGTTAAGTGGAAAAGGATGTGGAGTTGCTTAGACAACCAGGATGTTGGCTTAGAAGCAGCCACCATTTAAAGAGTGCGTAATAGCTCACTGGTCGAGTGACTCTGCGCCGAAAATGTAACGGGGCTAAACGTATCACCGAAGCTGCGGATTGATACCGTATGGTATCAGTGGTAGGGGAGCGTTCTAAGGGCGTTGAAGCTAGATCGTAAGGACTGGTGGAGCGCTTAGAAGTGAGAATGCCGGTATGAGTAGCGAAAGACGGGTGAGAATCCCGTCCACCGTATGCCTAAGGTTTCCTGGGGAAGGCTCGTCCTCCCAGGGTTAGTCAGGACCTAAGCCGAGGCCGACAGGCGTAGGCGATGGACAACAGGTTGATATTCCTGTACCACCTCATTTCCGTTTGAGCAATGGAGGGACGCAGAAAGATAGGGTAAGCGCGCTGCTGGATATGCGCGTCCAAGCAATTAGGCTGATGTGTAGGCAAATCCGCACATCATAAGGCTGAGTTGTGATGGCGAGGGAAATATAGTACCGAAGTTCCTGATTCTACGCTGCCAAGAAAAGCTTCTAGCGAGGAAATAGGTGCCTGTACCGCAAACCGACACAGGTAGGCGAGGAGAGAATCCTAAGGTGAGCGAGAGAACTATGGTTAAGGAACTCGGCAAAATGACCCCGTAACTTCGGGAGAAGGGGTGCTCTTTTGGGTGTATGCCCGGGAGAGCCGCAGTGAAAAGGCCCAAGCGACTGTTTAGCAAAAACACAGGTCTCTGCGAAGCCGCAAGGCGAAGTATAGGGGCTGACGCCTGCCCGGTGCTGGAAGGTTAAGAGGAGGGGTTATCCCTTACGGGAGAAGCTCTGAATTGAAGCCCCAGTAAACGGCGGCCGTAACTATAACGGTCCTAAGGTAGCGAAATTCCTTGTCGGGTAAGTTCCGACCCGCACGAAAGGCGTAACGATTTGGGCACTGTCTCAACCATAGACTCGGTGAAATTATAGTACCTGTGAAGATGCAGGTTACCCGCGACAGGACGGAAAGACCCCGTGGAGCTTTACTGCAGCTTGATATTGAATTTTGGTACAGCTTGTACAGGATAGGTAGGAGCCTGAGAAGCCGGAGCGCTAGCTTCGGTGGAGGCGTCGGTGGGATACTACCCTGGCTGTATTGAAATTCTAACCTAGAGCCGTGATCCGGCTCGGAGACAGTGTCAGGTGGGCAGTTTGACTGGGGCGGTCGCCTCCTAAAGAGTAACGGAGGCGCCCAAAGGTTCCCTCAGAATGGTTGGAAATCATTCGAAGAGTGTAAAGGCATAAGGGAGCTTGACTGCGAGACCTACAAGTCGAGCAGGGACGAAAGTCGGGCTTAGTGATCCGGTGGTTCCGCATGGAAGGGCCATCGCTCAACGGATAAAAGCTACCCCGGGGATAACAGGCTTATCTCCCCCAAGAGTCCACATCGACGGGGAGGTTTGGCACCTCGATGTCGGCTCATCGCATCCTGGGGCTGTAGTCGGTCCCAAGGGTTGGGCTGTTCGCCCATTAAAGCGGTACGCGAGCTGGGTTCAGAACGTCGTGAGACAGTTCGGTCCCTATCCGTCGTGGGCGCAGGAAATTTGAGAGGAGCTGTCCTTAGTACGAGAGGACCGGGATGGACACACCGCTGGTGTACCAGTTGTTCTGCCAAGAGCATGGCTGGGTAGCTATGTGTGGAAGGGATAAGTGCTGAAAGCATCTAAGCATGAAGCCCCCCTCAAGATGAGATTTCCCATAGCGTTAAGCTAGTAAGACCCCTGAGAGACGATCAGGTTGATAGGTCAGAGGTGGAAGCGTGGTGACACGTGGAGCTGACTGATACTAATCGGTCGAGGACTTAACTAACAAGTTTGATGATGACATTATCTAGTTTTGAGGGTACAAAAATTATTATAAAAAACTTTGAAAAAGTCATTGACTTTCGAATGAGATATGATATAATAGTTATTGTCCTTAAGGAATTGAATCAAGTGATGATAGCGAAGAGGTCACACCCGTTCCCATACCGAACACGGCAGTTAAGCTCTTCAGCGTCGATGGTAGTTGGGGGTTTCCCCCTGTGAGAGTAGAACGTCGCTTGGTTTATGATTATTCCGCAGTAGCTCAGTGGTAGAGCACTCGGCTGTTAACCGAGTGGTCGTAGGTTCGAACCCTACCTGCGGAGCCATTTTGGAGAGCTGTCCGAGTGGCCGAAGGAGCACGATTGGAAATCGTGTAGGCGGGTAACCCTGTCTCAAGGGTTCAAATCCCTTGCTCTCCGCCACATGTTTTCAGGACTATTATACTGGCCCGTTGGTCAAGCGGTTAAGACACCGCCCTTTCACGGCGGTAACACGGGTTCGAGTCCCGTACGGGTCACCATTTTATTACGGAGGATTAGCTCAGCTGGGAGAGCACCTGCCTTACAAGCAGGGGGTCGGCGGTTCGAGCCCGTCATCCTCCACCATCTAATTAAATTCTTATTATCGCGGGGTGGAGCACGAACGAATATGCTTCGAAGAAATTACTTCAGCATACCAATCGAGCTGCTACTTGCAATAACATCCTGAGATTGGGATGGTCTTAACGAAATACAGTTTATGGATCTATAAAAAATAGAATCCACATTATCGCGGGGTGGAGCAGTCTGGTAGCTCGTCGGGCTCATAACCCGAAGGTCGCAGGTTCAAATCCTGTCCCCGCAACCAAATGGTCCCGTGGTGTAGCGGTTAACATGCCTGCCTGTCACGCAGGAGATCGCCGGTTCGATCCCGGTCGGGACCGCCATTTAAGATGGCTCGGTAGCTCAGTCGGTAGAGCAGAGGACTGAAAATCCTCGTGTCGGCGGTTCGATTCCGTCCCGAGCCACCATCTTAAAATAGATAACAAGTAATTATTATTAAGCCGACTTAGCTCAATTGGTAGAGCAACTGACTTGTAATCAGTAGGTTGGGGGTTCAAGTCCTCTAGTCGGCACTCTTTAATCGGAGGGGTAGCGAAGTGGCTAAACGCGGCGGACTGTAAATCCGCTCCCTGTGGGTTCGGCGGTTCGAATCCGTCCCCCTCCACCATTTATAGGGGCATAGTTTAACGGTAGAATAGAGGTCTCCAAAACCTTTGGTGTGGGTTCGATTCCTACTGCCCCTGCCAAATAATACAATAATGGCGGTCGTGGCGAAGTGGTTAACGCATCGGATTGTGGTTCCGACACTCGTGGGTTCGATTCCCATCGGTCGCCCCATTTAAATTATTGTAACGATTTTTCAAGTGAGTAATATAATTTATAGTAAATTGAATATAGTATATAAAGTTCTTAATTAATGGGCTATAGCCAAGCGGTAAGGCAACGGATTTTGATTCCGTCATGCCCTGGTTCGAATCCAGGTAGCCCAGCCATTTATGCGGAAGTAGTTCAGTGGTAGAATACAACCTTGCCAAGGTTGGGGTCGCGGGTTCGAACCCCGTCTTCCGCTCCAAGTATGGCGGTATAGCCAAGTGGTAAGGCAGAGGTCTGCAAAACCTTTATCATCGGTTCAAATCCGGTTACCGCCTTTTAATTTACTTCTGCCGGGGTGGTGGAATGGCAGACACACAGGACTTAAAATCCTGCGGGGGTTGACCCCGTGCCGGTTCGAGTCCGGCCCTCGGTATCATTAAACCTCTTACTTTTGTAAGAGGTTTTTAATTACAGATTTGAATGGACAATTTGTCTTTCATATATTATAATTATTTTATAACTTTTTGGCGGTGTGGTGGAATGGCAGACACGCCTGACTCAAAATCAGGTATCTTCACGGATGTGCAGGTTCAAGTCCTGTCACCGCTATATTGAATGAAGGGAAGAGGATTTTGCAGAGATGCAGAATCCTTTTTTTGTTTAGAAAGTAAGTGTTAGGAAAAAAGATTAGAGTCTTCATCTGATATAATATAATCGTATTCATTTTGGGATCAGCACAAAGAAAGGCAGCGAACATAGTTATAGTCGCTGCCTTTCTTTATGTGACTACTATTCATTTAGCAGTGCATATCATTACATCTTTACATACTTACGTTTTTGCTTAGCAGCAAGCCAATCAAATTGTTTTGGTTTTCTTTTATTTGCTAAAGTAACTACTAAGCCTGTTGTTGCTATTAGAAGGCTTGCAGCAGCTACTTTAATAGTAAATTGTTTTGCATTTTTTAATTTCTCATTATTGTATCGATCAAGTTCTTTAAGTGTATCCTGTGTAAAATCAATTCTGTCGTTTGTTTCTTCAATCAAACTACAGACACCTTCGAAACTTTCAACCAAAGGATTTTTTTCTTCATTTACCAAAGGATCTGTCATAGTTATTCTCCTCCTAAATTTAACCTATAAAGAAGAATTCTATGGGAAAATTCATTATACCTTCATTCAAATTTCTACAAATCTTTTAATATCCTCTATAATTAGTTAATTAATTAAAGTTCTGATGAATATTGATCTTTTTCTTATTCACGTCATCCGCTATTTTTTAAGTGCTATAATCATGTTAGAACTCTTTCGACAAAAATTGATTTTATTCTTGAATTTATGACATATTTATGATAAATTTAATTACAAGTTCATTAAAAACCTACTAAATACAGATTGCATTTGTATTAGTAGTAAAGCACTTATAACTTGATAACAACGCAGTGTATTGATTCATTCGAAGAACGATACATTGCGTTTTTTTATATTAAAAAGTCTATTATTAGAGGCTTTTGTGACATAATTAGATAAAGAAATAATTTTCTGACTAGAATAGAAAATATAATTTGTAAATTAACAGGCAGTTAGGTGATTCTTGTGAATATAAAAGAATTTCAAAAAGAATTGATTTCATATAGTAAAGAAATTGGAATAGATAAGATTGGATTTACGACTGTAGATCCATTTTTAACATTAAAAAATCGTCTATATAGGCAGCAGGAATTAAATTATCAATCGGGCTTTGAGACAAAGGATATTGAACGAAGAGTAGATGCCAGAAAAATTATGACAGAAGCTAATTCAATTCTTGCAATTGCGCTAGCTTATCCATCTAAATTGAAAAATCCTCCTAAAAGTAAAAAAGGATCTACAAGGGGGATTTTTTGTAGGGCTTCATGGGGGGAAGATTACCATGTAGTTGTAAAAAAGAAATTACTTCAGCTTGAGTCATTTATTTTATTACATTATCCAAATGCAAAGGTTCAGTCGATGGTCGATACCGGTGAGCTTGTAGATCGAGCTGTAGCTGAGCGAGCAGGTATAGGTTGGAGTGCTAAAAATTGTTCAATTATTACGCCAGAATTCGGTTCTTATGTGTATTTAGGGGAAATGATTACCTCATTACCTTTTGAACCAGATTCGCCTATTGAGGAACAGTGTGGAGAGTGTACAAAATGCCTTGATGTTTGTCCGACAAGTGCAATTGTTTCTCCAGGGCAATTAAATGCTAAAAATTGTATTGCTTTTTTAACACAATCAAAAGAGATGATTCCTGTTGAGTTTCGAAAAGAGTTGGGAAATCGTATATATGGGTGCGATACATGTCAGACAGTTTGTCCTAAAAATAAAGGAATTAATTTTACTCATCATATTGAGATGGAACCTGATCCAGAAACTGTAAAACCTTTATTACGCTCTGTATTAAAGGTAAGTAACAGAGAGTTTAAAAGTCAGTTTGGCCAAATGTCTGGATCATGGAGAGGAAAGAATCCTATTCAGCGTAATGCTATCATTGCTTTAGCACATTTTAAAGATGAATCGGCATTAGATGATTTAAAGGAATTAGCGAAAAAAGATGCAAGACCAGTAATTAGAGGTACAGCTATTTGGGCTATTTTTGAGATTGAGGGAAAGAACAGTACACCATTTATTGAAAGTTGTTTGCAAAAAGAGCAAGACGAGATTGTATTAAATGAAATTAATGCTGTTCTATCAAAGTAAGCAATATTGAGTGGTATAATCTCTTATTTTTCAACATCGTATAGAATAAGAATATATGTTGAAAAAGGGGGATTATCTTGTTTAATCGTGAACTTTTAGAGTGTTATTTAAAAGAACGATTACATCTTTATTTTGGTGAAGGACATCGAAGTCATCCTATTCAAAAAAAAGAATATCAGGCAATCAGACGTAAAGTTGAATTATATAATAAGCGTAATATTTCATTAGTGAAAGTATATGGAAATCTTGATGTAAACAATATTTGGACTGATCAGGACGTAACGTATATAAATTATACATTCCATACGCGATATTTTTTAAAGCAAAATGATTTATATTTTGAAGAGGATCAACATGAAAGACAGATCGCTATTGAAAATAATGAAATCTTATATGACATACCATTCCCAATTGATAATCAAGTTGAACATTTTGAACTTGAAGAAGACGATTTAGGTGAAAATGAATCATTGGATCGAAATAACAGATATAACCGATTTAATGCTGTTAAATATGCTGAAACCTGGTGGGATGGCCATAATAAAGAATATCCATTGTATGCAAATGATTGTACTAATTTTATATCTCAATGTTTAAGGGCTGGAGGCATTCGAATGGTTGGAATGCCAAAACCCGGGACAGGGTGGTGGTATAGAAATCATTCTAATAGTAGTTATAGCTGGAGAGTTGCTCACGCATTAAGAAGATTTTTACCTTCGCCTAAAACTGGAATTAAAGCAGAAGAGGTGCCTTCTCCAAAAGATCTTACATTGGGGGATATTATCGTATATGATTTCGAAGGTGATGGAGTATGGAATCATTGTACGATCGTTGTTGCTAAGGATGAAAATGGTGAACCGTTAGTGAATGCACATACTGTCAATAGCCGTAAAAGATATTGGTCATACTATGATTCTTCTGCTTTTACGGAGAATATTAAGTATAAGTTTTTTCACTTCGTTGATGACTTTTCTAACCCTCCAGTGGAATAATACCTTATTAATTACGAATTTGGTATAATATAAAGCATTGAAACAATATAGAGGTGAAAAAGATGGGAATACACGTTGTATTATATCAACCACAAATTCCAGCAAATACAGGAAATATTGCACGTACTTGTGCAGGAACAGATACAAGTTTGCATTTAATTCGTCCGTTAGGTTTTTCAACTGATGATAAAATGTTAAAAAGAGCTGGTCTTGATTATTGGGAGCATGTAGATATACATTATCATGATTCTTTAGACGATTTATTTGATAAATATAAAGACGGGAAATTTTACTTTATAACTAAATTTGGGGAAAAAACATATTCAAACTTTGATTATACAAATTTAGATGAAGAGATTTTCTTTGTATTTGGTAGAGAAACAACAGGGCTTCCGAAAGAGTTGATTGAAAAAAACATAGAAACTTGTTTACGTATACCAATGACAGATCATATTAGATCTCTAAATTTATCAAATACAGCTGCAATTTTAATTTACGAAGCTTTACGTCAGCAAGATTTCCGTGAGCTGTTAAAGGTAAAGGATTATTCTAAATAAAAAAGTCACCATATTAATGGTGATTTTTTTTATTAATTTAAGATTTTATCAAAGAGTAAGCAAATAAAAAAGATGCTTCCATTAGAACGGTCTAAATAAAAATTAAGATCCGCGTCTAGAAGCATCCTTAAAAAAATATTATCTGTTTTTCAGTCCAGGTTTGTCATTATAGCCGCCTGTGAAAATTGCTGCTAAGAATGATGCTGTAACTAATAAAATTAATACTAGTCTCATCAGTATGTATCCTCCCAATTGAAAAATTCCCAACACCCTAAACCTTATTATACAAAAAAAACATAGAAATATGAAAGTAAAATTATGAGAATTGAATTTCGATAAAATATATTTTCCTACTCAAAGATATAGCATGAGTACGGACATCCTTGCATATCCTTTAATAATCTCTCTTACAGATGAGAAGAAGGAGGTACTTGTCCATGGATATTTTAAAGAAACTTGAGCAGCACCGGGACATGGAACAAAGATTGAAATGGGAAGGCACTTTTGCTGAGTATCTTGAAATGCTAAAAGAGGAGCCCTTGGTTGCACAAACTGCACATTCTAGAATTTATAATATGATTAAAGACGCAGGTATTGAAGAAGTGAATGGTAAAAAAACCTACAGTTTCTTTAATAACAACCTATATGGATTAGAAGAAGCGCTAGAGAGACTCGTGGAAGAATATTTCCATCCTGCTGCCAAGAGATTAGATGTAAAAAAACGTATTTTATTATTAATGGGTCCTGTAAGTGGTGGTAAATCTACACTGGTAACGATGTTAAAAAGAGGCTTAGAAAATTATTCAAGGTCTGATCAAGGAGCAATCTACGCTATTAAAGGTTGCCCAATGCATGAAGATCCATTGCATTTAATTCCTAACCATTTAAGAGATGATTTTTTCAATGAATATGGAGTTCGAATTGAAGGAAATCTTTCACCTTTAAACTTAATGAGACTTGAACAAGAGTTTGGTGGAAGAATAGAAGATGTTATGGTAGAAAGAGTATTCTTATCAGAGGATCGTCGAGTTGGTATTGGTACTTTTAGCCCGTCTGATCCAAAATCTCAAGATATTGCAGATTTAACAGGAAGTATTGATTTTTCAACAATTGCTCAATTTGGATCAGAGTCAGATCCACGTGCCTACCGGTTTGATGGTGAGTTAAATAAAGCAAACCGTGGAATGATGGAATTCCAAGAGATGTTAAAATGTGATGAAAAGTTTTTATGGCACTTATTATCCCTGACACAGGAAGGAAACTTTAAGGCAGGGCGTTTTGCATTGATTTCTGCGGATGAATTAATCATTGCTCATACGAATGAAACAGAGTACAGATCTTTTATTAATAATAAGAAGAATGAAGCACTTCATTCTCGAATAATCGTAATGCCAATTCCGTATAATTTAAGAGTTAGTGAGGAAGAGAGAATTTATCAAAAAATGATCTCTGAAAGTGATGTTTCAAATGTTCATATTGCTCCACATACTTTACGTGTAGCAGCAATGTTTACAATTCTTACTCGTTTAAAAGAACCAAAACGAGGAGATATTGATTTAGTTAAGAAGATGCGTCTATATGATGGTGAAATGGTAGAAGGCTATAACACTGTTGATTTAGAAGAGCTGAAGAAAGAATATTTAGATGAGGGTATGCATGGTATCGATCCACGATATGTCATTAACCGTATTTCATCTACTATTATTCGAAAAGAGATTCCTTCAATTAATGCTTTGGATGTATTACGCTCATTAAAAGATGGTTTAGATCAACATCCATCTATTTCTAATGAAGATCGTGAGCGTTATATGAATTTTATCTCTATCGCAAGAAAAGAATATGATGATATTGCAAAACAAGAAGTTCAAAAAGCTTTTGTATATTCATATGAAGAGTCTGCAAAAACACTAATGGATAATTATCTTGATAATGTAGAAGCATATTGCAATAAGAATAAGCTTCGTGATCCTTTAACAGGTGAAGAGATGAATCCAGATGAGAAGTTGATGCGTTCGATTGAAGAACAAATTGGTATCTCTGAGAATGCAAAGAAAGCATTCCGTGAAGAAATACTAATTAGAATCTCTGCATATGCAAGGAAAGGTAAACGTTTTGATTACAATTCACATGAAAGATTAAAAGAAGCAATCCAAAAGAAACTTTTTTCGGATTTGAAGGATGTTGTGAAGATTACGACGTCCACAAAAACTCCTGACGAGCGTCAATTAAAGAAAATCAATGACGTTGTCAGCAGATTAGTTGATGAATATGGATATAACTCAACATCAGCAAATGAATTATTACGCTATGTAGGCTCATTACTTAACCGATAAATTGTTTAAGCGGCTATCTATTAGATAGCCGTTTTCTTTTGCAATTAATAATGTTTATCCTATAATGATGATAATGATTAAAAAGAAGGATGAGGTAGTGTAGATGAAAAGAATTCAACTAGCTGAAAATCTTGAGTTTTCACAAATTATTCATGGATTATGGCGTTTATCTGAATGGAAAATGACATCAGAACAATTAGTCACTTTTATAGAAGAATGTATTGATTTAGGAATTACAACATTTGATCATGCCGATATTTACGGTGGCTATACTTGTGAAGAAATTTTTGGAAAGGCTTTAGCGCTAAAACCAGAGCTTCGTGAAAAAATCCAAATCGTTACAAAATGTGGAATAAAGTTAAAGTCATCAAAGTTTCCTGAACTTAAAATGAATCATTATGATACTAGTAAGGAGCATATCCTTATGAGTGTTAATAATTCTCTTGAAAATCTACAAACAGATTATATCGATTTACTTTTAATACATAGACCAAATCCTTTTATGAATCCAAAGGAAATCGCAGAAGCGTTTAATCAACTTCATTTGGAAGGAAAAGTACGCAACTTTGGGGTATCAAACTTTTTACCATCTCAATTTAACGCATTACAAGCATATCTAAACATGCCTTTAGTAACAAATCAAATTGAAGTATCTCCAATGCAATTAGAGCATTTTGAAAAGGGAACAATTGATTTATTACTTGAAAAAGATATTGCTCCAATGATCTGGTCCCCATTAGCTGGCGGACAAATTTTTACTAGTCAGTCTGAAACAGCGGTACGTGTTCGAGCATTGCTTGAAGAGATTTCTAGTGAAATTGGCGCAAATTCAATCGACGAAGTAATGTACGCATGGTTATTAGCTCATCCTGCTAAAATGATGCCAATCGTAGGATCTGGTAAAATTGAACGTGTTAAAACAGCAGTTGAGTCTACAAAGTTAAGTATGTCAGCGGAACAATGGCTACGAATTTACGTAGCTGGAATGGGGCATAATTTACCTTAAATAAAAAAGTGGAAAACTTTTTACTAGTTTTCCACTTTTTTTGTTCTTTTTTAAGTATTGTTACATATAGTTAAAGGCAAAAGTTTATTGGAATTAATATATAAATATATTTATTTTTAAGGACTCGTCCTATTTTCTGAAAAAATGGGTGTAAAATTTAGAAGAAACATTGTCAATTATTGTGTCCTTCTGCATATGATAGAGTAATCCATAAAAAAGGGTAGAAAATCACCTACCGAAATAGTTTATGCAATTGTGTATTACTGTGTGACGATTTTTTTATTTTTACAAATAAATCAAAACAAGTAAGGGAGGGAAAGAAAATGAGTAATGAAAATAATGAACATGAACAAAAGCATAATTTTACCATTTCACAGGAAGACTGGACCCTCCATCGTAAAGGACACGACGACCAACAGCGCCACCAAGAAAAGGTACAAGAGGCGATTAAAAAGAATTTAGCAGATTTGATCACAGAAGAAAGCATCATTATGTCAAACGGGCGCGATGTAGTAAAAATCCCAATTCGGTCACTAGATGAGTATAAGATTAGATACAACTACGATAAAAATAAACACGTTGGTCAGGGTACTGGAGACAGTAAAGTTGGCGATGTAGTAGCAAGAGATGGTTCTCAAGGAGGCCAGCCACAAAAAGGTGCAGGTAAAGGGCAAGGCGCAGGCAAAGAATCAGGTGAAGATTATTATGAGGCAGAGGTTTCACTAATGGAATTAGAGGAAGCTCTTTTTAGTCAGTTAGAATTACCTGATCTAAAACGAAAAGAACAAGATTTAAATACAGTAGAAAACATTGAATTTAATGACATTAGAAAAACTGGGTTAATGGGTAACATTGATAAAAAACGTACGATGATGTCAGCGTTTAAACGCAATGCTATGAGTGGTACGCCATCATTCTATCCGATCTCTCCAGAAGACTTAAAGTTCCGTACATGGAATGAAATTAGAAAACCAGAATCTAAAGCCGTCGTACTCGCAATGATGGATACGAGCGGAAGTATGGGCTTATGGGAAAAGTATATGGCACGAAGCTTCTTCTTTTGGATGACTAGATTTTTAAGAACAAAATATGAATCAGTTGATATCGAGTTTATCGCACATCATACAGAAGCAAAAGTAGTTACAGAAGAAGAGTTCTTCACAAAAGGAGAAAGCGGAGGAACGATCTGTTCATCTGCTTATCGAAAAGCTTTAGAAGTGATTGAATACAAATATTCTCCTGAAAGATATAATATCTATCCATTCCACTTCTCTGATGGAGATAATTTAACATCTGATAATGCTCGCTGCGTAAAATTAGTTCAAGAATTAATGAAAGTGAGCAATATGTTCGGATACGGAGAAGTAAACCAATACAATCGACACAGTACGCTAATGTCCGCGTATAAAAACATAAATGACGAGAAATTTCGCTATTATATTCTAAAGCAGAAGTCAGATGTGTTCCATTCTATGAAGAGCTTTTTCAAGCAGGAGCATGAGAAGGCAGCGAAATAGAGAGCGGTTATGGAGAATTAAATGGCGTGCGAAATAAGTAGAAAGTGAAACCAGAAAAGCCCGGTAGAGGGTTTTTCTGGTTTTTTGTCGTAGATATTTAGAGTTAAAATCAATAGTGAAGACAGAGTTCTTATTCAACATAATGGCAGATTAGTTGCATAAGGATTTTTCAAAAAGTAAATATCAGTGAAGAATTTGCCTAATCATGCGTTAGTTGCATTAGGATTAAAAAAATAGCCTGTATCTATGATTACTCTGTAATCATAGATACAGGCTTTATATTTGGATAACTTGTAACCTCTATATATGTTTTAGATATTCCAACTCTTTTTTCCGAATAGATTAAGCTGATTGAGATTGTTTACTATTCACTTTTCGTTTAGTTAAATAACGAGCAGCTAAGCAACCGAAGACAAACGACTATCAACCAAAAGCTACCAGCAAAGTATTGTGAACGGACTGGTGAACGGGATCGTGAAAACTGTTCATTAAGCAGAAATTTTCATCACTGGATATTTAGTTAACTTGCTTTATGATAAGATGAGTTTAGTACTTTAGTGTACCAAATGAAGAAAAATTAAACATTATCAGAAACTCACAACGTTTTTTCTAAACAAATATTTAAAGATTTCTTAATTGATATAAATTGTCAAATAGTAAAAAAGAGGACGATCGTTTCTTAATGATTATCCTCTTTTTGTTGTTCAACTATCGCATAAGTTAGTTGAATAAGAACTCACATTTCCAATTGGGAAATTCCTGATTATGTTCTGAAGATACTCTTTCATAATATTCGAATCTTCAGGGAATCTTCTCTCCAATTCTGACCACCCAACAAACCTAATTTTATTTGGTAACTCAACAACACCAGAAATGATCTCCCAAAACGAGTCCCAGTCCTCGCTATAATAATCTGGAAATTTCAGTTTTTTTTTCAAAAGTGAGTGCAATTCTTTGGTAGTTCGTACGGTCGAAACATTAATGTACAACGTGGGTGCTTCAGTTTTTTTCTTTTCAATTTTGTATAGAAATACAATAAAAAAAGGCAAGACGAATAAAAAAAATAATAAAATAGAACTTAGTACATAAATTGTCATCCTATTACCCCTTACATCTCAAAAAGCGCTTAGACAAAACTATTTTAATTAAATCAATACCCATATTTTACCATGTTTTATTCAACTAAATTACCAGTTAGCACAAAAAAAGACCGATAATATTGCCGATCATGTTGATAAACTAACGCTGGGCGTTAGTTTAATAAATACTTACTGAGGCTAACATAGCGATACTCCACATAATAAAGATAAATGATGTTGTTAGCCAGAATGTATTTTTTGTAGTTTTTTCATCATTTTTTATTTTTTTCATTATCGTAACAAGATTAATACAAAAGGTAATACAAAGTATAGGTATTAAAAACCATCCTATGTATAGAAAAGGAATAATCATTAGTTTCATCGTTTGGTCTACTCCTATTAATTTTAGTTTAAGTTCCTAATATAGTAATACTACGAAGGTGTATGTATTACCTTGTAATTCAACTAAACTGCCATTTAGTGCAATAATATTTGATCCTTTTCTAGCTTTCACCCACCGATTTTAATCATGAATTTCGTCAATAATGCTTGGTAAAAGACCTTTTATTGGAGGGGATTCATTAATGATATTATCTAAAGCATGGAAAAGTTACTATAATAATAAGTTAATTGAAGGATACTCAACAACTACTCTAAAAGCATATAAAATACAAGCAACACTTTTAATTAAACACTTCGGTGATATTGATATTGCTCATATCTCAACTGATACTTTAAAAGAGTATCTTGTAATTGTTGGAGAAAATTTAAAACTTGCAAGTCTAGCACACAGAGTTCGTTTTATAAAATCTTTATTCCGTTGGGCTCATGAAGAAGGTGAAATTCATAGTAACCCTTCCTCATAGTTAAAAGAACCAAAAGCTGGAACTAGAGTTCCTAAATTCTTAACTGTTAAGGAAATTGAACTCCTTCGGGGAGCCTGTAATACGTCAAGAGAACATGCAATAATTGAGTTTATGTATTCATGAGAATGCCGTATAGGAGAAATTGGCTTAATAAATAAAAATGATATAAATTGTACGAATCACTCTGTAATAGTACGAGGAAAAGGTGATAAAGAAAGGGAAGTATACTTCAATACTCGAGCTGAAATTTGGTTATTAAGATACTTAAACGAACGAGACGATGCAGATCCTGCATTATTTGTAACAGAAAGAGCACCTCGTCGGTTAAGTATTGCTCAAACGCGCCATGTAATTAAGGAGGTTTCTTTAAAATCAGAGTTTAACAAAAAGATTTCTCCCCACTAATTAAGGCACAGTTACGCAACTCATTTAATGGATAACGGAGCTCCAATTGAAGTAATCCAAAGTTTATTAGGTCACGAAAAGAGTGAAACAACACGAATATATGCGAAACTAAGTGGAAAGCAACGCCAAGATCAATATTGTAAATACTTTTAAAAAAGGAACTGCAACGCTCCATTTAATAGCTTCATATAAATAATCTCTTGTATAAAGAAATTAGAACGCGATAGTTAAAATACGGGTATATCCTAAACATCTTAATGGCATTCTTGAAAAATGAATACGAAAAAATTCAGTCATATCAATGGGTGAATCCTAGACAAGTAAACCAATACAATCGACATAGTACGCTAATGTCCGCGTATAAAAACATAAATGACGAGAAATTTCGCTATTATATTCTAAAGCAGAAGTCAGATGTGTTTCATTCGATGAAGAGCTTTTTCAAGCAGGAGCATGAGAAGGCAGCGAAATAGTAATTAGGTATGGAGAATTAAATGGAATGCAAAATTCGTAGAAAATGAGAAACAGAGGGGCCAGATTTGTTGGTTTTTATGTTTTTTTATGTTTTTTTATGTTTTTTTATGTTTTTTTAAAATATGTTGCAAAACGTAGTTGTTACGATTTATAATTATTTAGCTTGATATAATTCGTAATTATTACGTTTCATGTATATTATTTAGGAGGAATAATTATGAGAGTACCTATTACAGTTTTAAGTGGATTTTTAGGATCAGGTAAAACAACGTTATTAAATCATATTTTGACGAATCGAGAAGGGTTGAAAGTTGCTGTTATTGTAAATGACATGAGTGAAATAAATGTAGACGCCCGACTTGTAAAAAATGGAGGTTTTTCACGTACAGAAGAAAAGCTTGTTGAAATGCAAAATGGCTGCATTTGTTGCACGTTAAGAGATGACTTGATGAAAGAAGTTGAAAGATTAGTAGATAATGGAGGAATTGATTACATAGTAATAGAGTCTTCAGGTATAAGCGAACCAATTCCAGTTGCACAAACTTTCACTTATGTGGACGAGGAGCTAGGGATTGATTTAACTAAAAAAACTCGTTTAGATACAATGGTGACAGTTGTAGATGCAAATCGTTTTTGGGAGGATTATTCTTCAGGGGAAACATTATTAGATCGTAAACAAGGAACTGATGAAACAGATATTCGTGAAATTGCAGATTTGCTTCTTGAACAAGTTGAATTTGCAGATGTAATTATTTTAAATAAAATTGATCTTTTAGAAGAACACGATGTAAAAGAATTAACTGCATTTCTTAAGAAAATTAATGCACAGGCAAAAATTATACCTGCTATATTTTCGAATGTCGATTTGAAATCTGTATTAAATACTCATCTATTTGACTTTGATAAAGCTAGCCAAGCAGCAGGTTGGATTAAAGAATTAAATGATGAACATATTCCAGAATCAGAAGAATATGGTATAAGTTCATTTGTTTATCGTCGTAAGAAACCATTTCATCCGGAACGTCTATTTTCTTGGCTAGAGAATTGGTCAGTTGACGTTGTTCGTGCGAAGGGATTCTTTTGGCTAGCTACAAGAAATGATATGGTAGGAATGCTATCTCAAGCTGGTTCTACGATAACCATTCAAGGAGCTGGAGAATGGATTGCTACATTACCTAAAGCAGAACAAAACGAGATGAGAAGAGAAGATCCATTGTTAGAATATAAATGGGATGATAATTTTGGTGATCGGATGACTGAACTCGTTCTTATTGGAATTGATATGAATCAATTAGAGATTGAGAAGTCACTTGATAAATGTTTGTTAACAGAAGAAGAAATGGAAACAAATTGGAATGAATTTAATGATCCAATGCCAGTATATGTCCAAAATTAAACATATGAATCTACTAATTAATCTAGAAAAATAAGTTTAAATTAGATAAAACTTATTGATTTTTAATGGTTGGACGAGCATATGTCTGTTTCGTATAGAATATATTTCACTATAAAAAATTATTTGAGGTGATGTATGGCACGGAAAGTTGGACAAGAAGTAATAATTTTTTTGGTTCTATTTTGTTATTTATTTTGTTATGTATTTATTGATTTTACGAATTTATCGTCTTTATTTCATAAAGTACCTAAAGAACTTTTAAATATGAACACTATATTTATAAGTTTGTTTTTAGAAGCTCTTCCATTTGTATTAATTGGAATCATAGTTTCTTCAATTATTCATGTTTTTGTAAAACCAGAGACGATTAGTAAAATTCTTCCTAAAAATGCATTATTGGCATTTATTCCTGTTGCTTTAATTGGCATGATTATGCCTGTATGTGAATGTGGTATTGTTCCGATTGTCAGATCTTTGTTAAAAAAGGGTATGCCTGCGTATATTGGGATTGTTTTTCTTAGTAGTGTACCAATCATAAATCCAATTGTATTTACTTCAACCTACTATGCATTTCAATCGAATTCTCAAATGGCATTTTTAAGGCTAGGGTTAGCATTTATAGTAGTTCTAATCATTGGTTTTTTTACATTTTTATTTTATCGAAATAAAAATGTACTATTAGAAACTAGGGAAAAGCACGAGAACCATAAACATGTTCATCATATTCATTCAAATACAAATCGAATAAGTGAAGTCATTTCTCACATTAGTAGTGAATTTTTCTCAACATGTAAATTTTTAATTATCGGTGGATTAATCACAAGCGTATTTCAGACTTTTCTTGATAGAAGTGTGTTAATACATCTATCAAATCATACGAATCTATCAAGCATGGTTATGATGGGATTAGGATATTTCTTATCTTTATGTTCTGGATCTGATGCATTTATAGCTGCATCTTTTTCGAGCACATTTCATGTAAAATCTATTCTAGCGTTCTTAATATTTGGAGCTATGATTGATTTGAAAAATACATTTATGATGTTTGCATATTTCAAGAAAAGATTTGTATTTTTTTATATTTTCTTAACTGCAAGCGTCGTATTTGTAGTGACGTCGATTTGGAATTTATATTGGTGAGGTGAATAAATGTCTTCTTTTCAAAATCGATTACGCTCTGTATTTTTCTTCGGGATTGTTCTAATGCTTTTGAAGCTTTTAGTTTCAGGAGATATTCAATATTTCATTGCACCAAAGATGGTGAAATTCACAATCATTACTTTAGTTGCTTGTATAATTATTGGATTAATTCACTTCTTTGAATTACTAAAAGAACATCATACTTCATGTAATTGTTGCTCGAATCAAAAAAATAGGACTTTAAGTTTAGTAGTTTTAATAAGTATTCCAGTTATAACAAGTAGCTTATTTTCAACAAATGTTCTTGGAGCAAGTATTGCTTCAAAAAGAAGTATTTCTTATAGCCAAAATATAGTAAAAAAACAAGCCAAAAAAATAAAAGTAAAAAATGATAAATCAAATTTCATAAAAGTTGATGATTCGATGTATGGACATATTATTTCAGATGTACAGGATAGTTTAGATCAATATGTAGGTAAAAAAATATCTTTTAATGGTTTTATATATCGTGATAAGCAAACAAGAAAAAATCAGATTTATGTATCGCGTTTTGCTATTACCTGTTGCGTAGCTGATGCTCAAGTGTTTGGATTGATGATTGAGGGAAAAGAGGTTTCAGCATTTAAAAGTGATCAGTGGGTAAAAGTAACTGGTACAATTCATAAAGTGAAGATTGGAAAATTTTATGAACCTATTATTCAATTAGAAAAAATAGTAGAAATAAAACCACTAAAAGATCCATATGTTTATTTTGATTAGGAAAGTTTAATTAATATTTAATCAGAAAAACATTGAAAACGTAATTGTTTCGTTTTAATATTAAGCGTACTATACTTGCTTATTTTTTGGTAAGTATCTATTTTTACTTAATAAATCGTAACTATTACGTTTAAAAATATAAAATAAATTCTAGTATTAGATAGAAGGGCGGTGCACTTACAGTAAAATATAAATTTTATTGTTTAGTGATATGAAAAATATAAAATTAAGATCGTTATTATCATTTAGTATTTCTCTCTTTTTATTAGCAGGATGTTCATCTAAATCGATTTCTACTTCGAATAAATCAAAGGAGAACGAATCTAAAAAAATTAAAATAGTGACTACTTTTTATCCTGTATATGAATTTACTAAAAATGTTGCAAAAGAAAATGCCGATATTAAACTATTAATTCCATCATCAATTGAACCCCACGAATGGGAACCAACACCAAAAGATGTTGGAGCAATTCAGAATGCAGATTTATTTATCTATAATAGTCCATATATGGAAACCTGGGTTCCAAACATTGAAAAAAGTTTAAGTAACAAAAAATCATCATTTATTGAAGCAAGTAGCGGTATTTCTCTGATTAAAGGGCAAGAAAATGAAGAAAAACAAGGTAATAATAACCATTCCGAACAAATGGATCCACATGTGTGGTTAAGTCCAGTATTAGCTCAGAAGGAAGTTCAAAATATAGCAAAAGCTCTAATAAACATTGATCCAGAACATAAAGAAGAATATAAAAAAAATAGCGATGATTATATTAAGAAATTAAAAGACCTTGATAATCAATATCGAACTACTTTAACGAATATGAAAAATAAAGAAATCATTACACAGCATGCTGCATTTGGATATTTAACAAAACAATACGGTTTAGTACAAGTTCCAATTGCTGGCTTATCTCCATCAAATGAACCAAGTCCATCAAGACTGGCGGAACTTAAACAGTTTGCAAAAAGTCACGATATTAATACAATCTTCTTTGAGGAAGTTGCTTCCCCTATAGTAGCGAATACACTAGCAAATGAAATTGGTGCAAAAACAGCTGTCTTAAATACAGTTGAAGGTTTAAGTGAAGAAGAACAAAAACAAGGAATTGATTATATAAGCGTTATGCAGAAGAACTTACAAATATTAAAAAAAGTATTAGAAAATAAATAATAATTAAGTAAAAAGCGTGTTCCTACTTAGTGTCACGCTTTTACTTAATTAAGAAAGGAAATGAAGAGATGAGTTTAATCCAGTTAAAAAATGTCAAATTTGGTTATCATCATACCTCCGTTATAGATAATGTAAGTTTTGAAGTAAATCAAGGAGAGTTTATTGGAATTACAGGTCAAAATGGTGCATCTAAATCGACTCTTTTAAAACTAATGCTCGGTTTATTAAAACCATGGAGTGGTGAGGTTCAAATTAAAAAAGATGTAAATCATGAGTTGATAAAAATTGGATACGTGCCACAACAAATATCTTCATTTAATGTAGGGTTTCCAAGTACAGTAATTGAACTTGTGAAATCGGGTAGATTTAATCAAAAAAAATGGTTTGAAAAAATGAATAAAATAGATCACGACTCAATTAAAAATGCACTAGTAATGGTAGGAATGTGGGATTTTCGACATCATAAAATTGGTTCATTATCTGGGGGACAGAAACAAAAAATTTGCATTGCTCGTGTATTAGCTTCTGAACCTAATTTATTAGTTTTAGATGAACCCACTACTGGAATGGATAAAGAAAGTAGAGAAAACTTTTATCAATTTTTGGATCATCAAGTTAAAAGGCATAATCGAACAGTCGTTATGGTGACTCATGAAAAAGAGGAAGTTGAACAATATCTTGATAAAATCATACATCTAGAGAAAGGGGAACATGGCATATGGAGATGCTTAACCTTGAATTCATGCAACGGGCATTTTGGGTTGGTGGATTAATCGCTGTAATCGCACCAATATTAGGTGTATTTTTAGTATTAAGAAGACAGGCTTTAATGGCAGATACACTATCTCATATTTCACTTGCAGGAGTAGCGATTGGTTTTTTTATTCATGCTGATTTAACATTTTCCAGTATGTTGGTGGTAATCATTGGAGCAATTGCAATTGAATATATGAGAAGAGCCTATCTATCATATTCAGAAGTATCGATTGCTATCCTAATGGCAGCAGGATTGTCACTTGCTCTCTTTTTAATGAGTATTAGTGCTGGAGGGATGACTACCAATGTAGAACAATACTTATTTGGATCAATTGTTACTGTTACTCAGCAACAAGTCTATTTGATGATTGGCGTGACAATCGGCGTATTATTCTATTTCCTCTTGTTAAAAAGACCTCTATTTTTAATGACTTTTGATGAGGATACTGCTTTTACAAGCGGGGTAAATACAAAATTATTATCCTTATCGTTTAGTGTATTAACAGGTGTTGTCATTTCAGCTATAATTCCTACAATTGGAGTGTTGCTTGTTTCCGCTCTACTTGTTCTCCCTGCTGCATTCGCAATCCGAATTGCGAAAGGATTTAAATGGGTTCTCTTATTAGCGGTATTAACAGCAATTTGTAGTATGTTTGTAGGTTTAACATCTTCATACACGATGGGAACACCACCAGGTGCAACAATCACTTTGGTATTAGTGATTATATTAATATTGGGTTTTATTATTCAGAAAGTTGTTGTACAAATTCGAAGAGAAAAAATAGTTAATCAGAATGTTAATTTAAATGATAAGTATTTATAATAATACTCGGCTGAATTAAATAAAAAATAGGATATTAAAATGGGTGTATCATATGCAGTATAAGCAACCTTTAAAAAAAGACATTAGAAAAATTCAGTCATACCAATGGGTGTATCCTAAACAAGTAAACCAATACAATCGACACAGTACGCTAATGTCCGCGTATAAAAGCATAAATGACGAGAAATTTCGCTATTATATCTTAAAACAAAAGTCAGATGTGTTCCATTCTATGAAGAGCTTTTTCAAGCAGAGCATGAGAAGGTAGCAAAATAGTGAGCGGGTATGGAGAATTAAATGGCGTGCGAAATAAGTAGAAAGTGAAAAACAGAGAGACTCCATTGAGGGGGTTTCTGTTTTTTTGTCATGAATACTCAAAGTTTAATGAATGGCATACAGAGGACCTTATTCAACATAATTGTATAATTGTTGAGCAATATTGTTAAAAAAATAATTTTGGATGTAAAATAATGAACTTGTTTGAATGGGTTTTTCTTTTTGTTGGAATAATCGGGGTACATATTAAAAGTCATGTGTGTTTGTAAACAGATTTGTACTGAACAGATGATTATTCCCAAAAGCTTCTGGTAATTTCATAAGCCCACCTTTATCTTTAATTTAATCTTGAAATTCAATCATTTCATCAATCAGAGTAGAAACATATTGAGTGTTGTTGTTAGCTTTATCCTTTTATTAGTTAGTGATATATATCACAACAAGATGTATAATTGTGATAAAAAACAATAAAAACATAGCTAGTGTAAAATTTATGTAAACTAAGATAGCAGTACACTGTGGAATACCCGAATGAAAAAGGGTATTTTTTTTGTGAAGACAGGAGCGAAAGAAAGGAGGATATACTTGAAAACATTTTATGTTTGTTACACTTGTGAATCCTATATAAAATGGGAAAATGTAACCCAAGGATTAGAAGTTACCATTGAGGAGATTCGAATTGAAGTGATGAATAAACTGTTAAAGTATGATTATTTTATTGTGAAAAATGATAATGGATATAGTTTGATTAATTCCTCTTTAGTACGGTATGTAAGTATTGTTAATGAGAAGACCGAATCAATGAAAGTAAATTAGATTTAATACAAGCTTTTATTCTATAAGGGTAAATAGCGTTATAGCTCTTATTTGTTTATGTTATCCGTCTTGAATTAACGAAGCAAAAATGATTGATAGGATATAGAACATTATTGGATGAACCATCCAGCAAATGATAAGCATTTTTACAGATAAATGACAAACAGTTACATTAAATTTAAAGGGGTAAACAGTTTGGGGAGAATAGAGAGAAGACAGCAAAGAAAATTATCAAAGAAACTATGGAACCGTTTATCTTCCAAAGGCTTCCTTTTCAAAATAATATCGATAGTCGCAGCGTTAGCTTTATGCTGTTTTTTTATTCTGAATATATTGATTTGGACAAGTGATGTAAGCAAATTGGAAGATCCTGCGCCGCAGCCGACAATCATTTTTGATCAAAAAGGAGAAGCTGCAAGTAAGATCTCAGCATCGAATATCGAGGGAGTCAGCATAAAGCAAATTCCAGCAAATATGATACATGCCGTTATTGCAACAGAAGATCAACGCTTTTACAAGCATAATGGTATTAACTATTTCGGGATTGCAAAGGCGCTACTAAAAAACTTAGTAAGTGGAGAAATTGTTGCAGGTGGAAGTACAATTACGCAACAGTTAGCCAAAAATGCTTTTCTAACACAAGAGCGTACCTATACAAGAAAGTTAAAAGAATTGATTTTGACAAAAAAGATTGAACGAGTATACTCAAAAGATGAAATTTTAGAGCGTTATTTGAATCAAATCTATTTCGGAGAAGGTGCTTGGGGTATTCAACGTGCAGCCCAAGTGTATTTTGGGAAAGATGCGAATCAGTTAACATTAAGCGAATCAGCGATGTTAGCGGGCATCATTAAGGCTCCTTCTAACCTGTCGCCTTTTAAGAATTTCGATAAAGCAATAAATCGTAGAAATACTGTGCTGTCATTAATGGAAAATGAAGGCTATATTAGTCAAAGTGAAGCTCAGAAGGCTAAGGCACAACCAATTGTATTAGCAGATAAGAAAAATAAAGATTACCAAGGTAAATATCCATATTATGTAGATTATATTATTGATGAGGCGATCAATAAATATCATTTGACACCAAATGAGGTTCTTTCGGGAGGACTCCATATTTATACCGAATTGAATCCTGCCATTCAAGGTGCTGTTGAAGATGTGTATAAAAATAACAATTTGTTTCCTAAAAGTCAACCTGATCAAACCATTCAAAGCGGAGCCATTCTAATTAACCCTTCATCAGGAGGTATTACTGCTCTTGTTGGCGGACGTGGTGAGCATACTTTCAGGCAATATAACCGTGCCACTCAATTAAAACGTCAGCCTGGGTCTACAATGAAACCATTGGCAACTTATACTCCAGCGTTGGAACAAGGATATGATATTTTTGATACTTTAGAAGATCATCCTATTAATATCAATGGCTATCAACCTCAAAACTCTGACAATCAATTTCATGGAGAAGTTACGATGTATGACGCACTTATCCACTCTTATAATGTACCTGCTGTTTGGTTATTACAAAAAATAGGATTAGGTAATGGGATAAATGCAGTAAAGCGTTTTGGTATTCCATTAGATAAAAAAGACCAGACTCTTGGTCTAGCTCTTGGAGGTATGAATGAAGGAACATCCCCTTTAAAAATGGCTCAAGCATTTTCCGCCTTTCCAAATAACGGCATTATGGTAGAAGCACATGCGATAAAAAAAATTGAGAATGCAGATGGAGAGACGATTGGGAAATGGAATAAAAAACAAACTCGGGTGACCGAGGCATCCATCGCTCAAAAAATTACATTTATGCTCAAGGGTGTTGTCAAAGAGGGAACAGGAGTTAAAGCACAAATAGCAGGCAGAGATATTGCAGGTAAAACAGGAACTACTCAGCTGCCTTTTTCCACTGAAAACGGAGCAAAAGACCATTGGTTTGTAGGATATACTCCAAACATCGTTGGGGCAGTATGGTTAGGCTATGATAAAACAGATAAAAATCATTATTTGACATCATCAAGTAGTCAAACCGCGACTGTAATATTTAAAGAAATTATATTGAAATCTGGAAAGGAAATTCCGCCCAATAAGTTCGATCTACCACTACTTGGAAAGAATTATAAAAAACAATTAGAAAAGAAAATGAAACAAGAGGAAATGTATAGAGAAGAAGAGAAAGAGCAAGATGATGGTTGGAAAGAAGACAAGCATGAAAAGAAGGAGCATAAAAATAAAGGAAAAGGACATGGAAACGGAAAAGGGAAAGGTAAAAAATGGAAGGGTTAAAGAAGCGATCCGACATAAATATAAGTAGAGTTTAGTAAATCTATATAAAATTCGTAGAAAGTGCGAAACAGAGAGACCCCATTGAGGGTTTTTCTGTTTTTTTATCATAAATACACAAAGTTTAATCAATGGGATAGATAGGATTCATATTCAACAAAATGGCAGATTAGTTGAATAAGAAAATGGTTTTTTTTTATTGAAGCAAGCAATTAGTAGCATTGGTGAGTAAAAAAGGTTTCTATCATTTATAGTGGAATATAATAATGCAAATGGAAATTAATACCATTTTTAAAAAACAAATAATTTGAAGGAATTAGATGGAGGTATGTAAGTGCATATTTTAATAAATTTATTAGCAGCTTTGGTGATTTTTGCATTTGCTTATATGATTTGGAAAAAGAAAATGCTATTTTTACTCATTGGTTTTAACGAAAAGTCGTTTTTGGGTGATAAAGAGAAGCTTGCCAAAAGAGTAGGAATAATCACTACAATTATTGGGCTTGGCACTTTTTCACTTCCCATCTTCACTTATATTTTTGGTCAAAATGCTATAATTTTTTATGGGATTTTTGTTTTATTATTTGTTACATTAGCAACCTTTTTTTATACTATTCCTTACTTCTATTTAAAATAATAAGAAAGATCCTCCAGTTACGCAGCTGTGATGGAATAAAGAGATTTTTACACTCTGAATCATTAAAATTGTAGAATCATCTTGATAACTTTTGGAGTGTCAAAACTGAATACTTTGGTTGACCAAAGAAAAAACCTAATTCAACTAACGCAGTGCATTACTACTATTACGCTTAGGGGGCAATTCTCGGCTCTTTTTTTTATTATGGGTATAACTCAATATGAATAATTTAATGATATTATTGAAGTACTAGTTATAAAGGAGAAGGGTAATGTCATTTGATTTAACAATAAATTCTAAAGGAAGAAATGAAAAATTTATAGAAAGAGTTTCTGAGAGTAAATTGATTTGGGGTCTAACGAGTGAAGAAGGTTGGGGTGTATGTGAGTCAAATGAATATGAAGACACTGATGTAATGCCATTTTGGTAAGATGAAGCATATGCACGACAATGTGCAATTAATGAATGGTCTTATAACAAACCCACTCCATACCTTTAGATGTGGTTTATGAGTAATTGGCTAAATGGTTGAAACATAGGCTTCATTGCCTTCAATCGTAGTATAAAGGGCCATTTTATTAAAAAGGATATACTTTAATCAATTAAAATAGAGTTAAAGAAATTACCTAAATATAGCCACAAGTAGGTGTACAAAATTGGATATCAAACATTTACAATATTTTATTGAGGTGTCTAAATTTAATAGTTTTTCCCGAGCGGCAGACCATTTATTTATCACTCAACCGACAATTAGTAAAATGATTAAAAACCTTGAGACAGAGTTAGGAGTTGCTTTAATTGATCGCTCTAGTAAGCAATTAACATTGACCGATGCAGGGCAAATTATATTAGAGCAAGCAACATTAATTGACAAAGCATTTAATAATTTAAAAACGGAATTGGACAATCTTACAGGATTAAAAAAGGGACATATTCGTATTGGATTACCACCAATTTTTAATGCTCATTTTTTTCTAAAGATTGTTGGGAATTTTCATGAAAAGTATCCAGGGATTACGTTTCAATTAGTAGAAGATGGTTCAAAGAAAATAGAAGAAGATGTAGGTAACAAGTTACTTGATGTTGGTATCATTGTTCTTCCTACTAAAAGTGACATTTTCGACCATTATTCTTTTATGGAAGAGGATCTAAAGCTTATCCTTCACCCATCACACCCATTAGCAATAAGAGATGAAGTTGAATTATCAGAATTAGCTAATGAATCTTTTATCTTGTTTAATAAGGACTTTGTTTTAAATGATCGAATTATACTTTCTTGTAACAACGTAGGTTTTAATCCACACATAATATCTGAAAGTTCTCAGCAATCTTTTATTGAAGAAATGGTGGCTTCCAAACTTGGAATTTCACTTTTGCCTGAAAGTATTTGCCATAATTTAAACGAAAATGTTAAATCTGTTAAAGTAACTAATCCTTCAATTAGTTGGAACTTAGGAATTATTTGGGGGAAAAATCAGTATTTCTCCTATGCTGCAAAAGAATGGTTGAAGTTCACGATCGAGCAACTCAAAAAAGGAATTTTAAAAAACTAATTTATATGACCTATACTTAAAAAGATGGTTCATTTTAATTGAACCGTCTTTTTTTCTAACTATTCAATTATTTACAAACGGCATAATTGAAAGCATTTACATAGATAAAAGTTATAATACTGATGAAAACTAACCATTTTACTTCCACTACATCCAGACGTAAACTTTGTATATGGAACAACAACCTTTAAATGGTCTGGAAGGTATTTTTACATTTAGATTCCAAACATGAAAGGAAGTTAAAAATGGAAGCAAAAAAAGTGAAAGAAAGTCGTATTATTAATACCGCACAAGTATTATCATGCGATTTAAATAACTATAATACTCTGTTCGGTGGAGTTTTAATGAAAAAGCTTGATGACGCGGCAACTCTATCTGCCCGTAGACATTCTCGGGTTAAGGAATGTGTCACTGCTTCTACTGACCATATCGATTTCTTGTGCCCAATTCATCAAACTGACTCAGTCTGTGTCGAATCGTTTGTAACATATACAGGTAAAAGCTCAATGGAAATTTTTTGTAAAGTTATCGCAGAAGATATGATAAATGGTGAGCGACTAATTGCTGCTACTGCATTTCTGACTTTTGTAGCTTTAGATGAAAATAAACAACCGGTTGAAGTTCCAAGTATTATTCCAGAGACAGAAGAAGAAAAATTCCTCTACAAAACAGGTAAAGAAAGAGCAGAAATGCGTAAATTAAGAAGACAAAAAAGTAAAGAATTAGCTGAGTATATTTCTTTAGATAAACCTTGGGACAAATAAGAGGAGGAACAATTAATGATTACTTTATCTAGTATAGATGAATTAAAAACCACTAAAGAAACCCTTGAAAAATTAAAATTTGAATACCCTAACCTTTTTGAAAAACTATTATATATGGTTAATCTTACTCGTGCATTTCAATTTAAATACCATTTTCTAGGATGTTTAATTATGGATGAAGATCCAAGTCAATATACGCCAAAATTCGTGGAAGATTCAGTTCTAAACTTGTATAAAAAAGAATTAAAAAACTTATTAAATGATCCTGATTTCCAAGAATTGAAACGTACTTTTTCTGAAAATAAAAATACAGGTTACTCAAAAATTAGCCTTTTAGCACTGGATATGAAACCTGAATCATTATTAGGTTCTTCCAGCATTAAATAAATTTAGACTTCGAAGCTTTTACAATACAACTATTATGTTGTATTTTAAAATAAATTTTGCATCTCTCCTATTTAAAGAAGTAGGAATCATTTTCATGATTTTTGCTTCTTTTTTCTTGCTTTAATAATATGGAAATCGATTCAAGGCATCTTTGACTTACCTTCTTTACTATCTTAAGTTTAAAAATGGACTTTATAGGCTTTTTTGAGTGTCTACTATATGCACCACCTACTTTAAGTTATCTTCCAAAAGGTGAGTTAATTGGACAAAGTAAGTCGCCAAATCAAGAATATACTTTAAAAGCGTATGTTTCGAGTGGGGAGCAACAACAGATTTCTGTTAGGGGTGAACTAAGCTTTAACAAGAAAGCTATAAACCCTATAAATACTGGAATTATCATGAAGAGAAAGCAAATATAAAATGGATAAATAATGAGACTGTGATAATAAATGGTCATAAATTTATTGTTCCAAATCAAACTTACGATTTTCAAAAAAATTAAATCTCTTGTTCAACTAACGCGCTTGAGTTGCATAACATGATCGACTGTTTAGTCGATTTTTTTTGTCACTAAATGACAGTTTAGTTTAATAAGGAATTCGAATATTTTTACGAATTATGTACTAGAATTCATTACAAAATAAAAAGGAATCCTTATTCGATTTAAAAAGCGAGGTTAGAATATAATGAAAAAACAAATACTAAGTCAAAAATGGCTTTAATATTAGCATTTTACCTGTTTTTTCATTTTCTTTTCATAATTATGGGTAAATATAAAAATATAATTTAAATCAAATGAAAGGAATTTATTTATGGAAACAAACCAAAATAAAATGAAACCTTTACTCAACAAGGTACCAGAAGTTACACTCTATTTCTGGATTATCAAAGTTTTATGTACAACAGTTGGTGAAACATTTGCTGATTTCCTTAATTTTAACCTTGGTTTTGGATTAGGACTTACTACGATCATTATGGGTGTAGCATTTTTTATCTCATTATTTTTTCAATTCAGAGCAAAAAAATATGTACCAAGTTATTATTGGATAACTGTTGTATTAATAAGTGTATTCGGTACTTTGGTAACAGATAATTTGACTGACGCAATGGGAGTACCTCTTGAGACAAGTACAATTGTTTTCTCAATACTTCTAGGATTAACTTTTCTTTTTTGGTATCTTAGTGAAAAAACACTCTCTATACACTCAATATTTACAAGAAAAAGAGAAGTTTTCTATTGGCTTGCCATTCTTTTCACATTTGCTCTAGGAACTGCAGTAGGAGATTTATATTCAGAACAACTTGGACTAGGGTATTTTAAAACCGGAGTAACGGTAATTAGTATCATACTTTGTGTATTTTTAGCGTGGAAGTTTTTAAAACTTGATGGAATGTTAGCGTTTTGGATTGTGTATATTCTTACTCGACCACTCGGCGCATCAATAGGGGATTACTTATCTCAGCCAAAAGTAAATGGTGGTTTAGGCTTAGGAACAACAGTTACAAGTGTAATTTTTCTATCCGCAATTTTAGCTATCATCATTTTCCTTGCTGTTACAAAAATTGATATTTCCGCAAAAAGTGAATCAAAAGAAATAAACAGTAGTAAGAAAAATGTTATGGCACAAACAATATTGGTATTGTGTATTTTCTTAGCAGTAGGTATTGGTGGTTATATAAAATTATCATCACAAACTGCTTCTACTCAAACTACATTATCTGGTCAATTAACGGATTTTGTAAATATTGAAAATAAAATGCTAACAGATGTGAACTCAAAGAACTTTACTTCAGCTAATAAAGATGCTGATAATTTGGAACATCAATGGGATACATCAGAGGCTAAACTTAGAAAAATAGATGGCACAACATGGACTAAAATTGACGGAACGATTGACGTTGTATTAGCTGCAGTTCGTTCATCAAAACCTGATGTAAGTAAATGCAAAACGGCAATAAATAATTCACTTAGTGTAATTAAGGTTGCTAATAAATAAAAGACTTTAGATTAGGAATTGCAAATTGCGGTTCCTTTTTTTATTGTCGATTTTGTAAAGTTAGAAATGCAATTTGAAAACTATGAGCAACTATTTTTCACAATGCGGTTAGGCAATTTTGTATACAGTTAAAATCAAAAATCTTTTATAACAGAGCCAAAAGAAAAAAAATTAACAAATCACTCTTTCTCTACAGGTTCACGAATTGAATCTTCACATACATCTCCGCTGTTTGTTGGGTTTATATAAGGTATTAGATAATTTAGTTGAGGATGTTAGGGATATTTATTGTTATACATTTCGCAATGTTTTACGAATGAAATGCCTTATGCCCCTATTTGAAATAATCATTCTTCCTTCCTAGTACATCCTAAGGCTTGGTGAATTAGTTGAGTGAAGATGTTATCGGATAGGTGCGGTGTTAGTATGGAATTAAAATATACCGACAAGCGTTTCATCGTCCAAAGAGAAATTAAAATAAGGTATGTAAGTCAATTGAACAAATATCTACGTTCCAATTAAAGATAAACTTTTAAAGCATTTATAGAAAATAAATATTTTTTTTGAAAAAAATAGATTAATTTAAGTGTATGAATCTAGTAAAAATATGTTAGATTTGGTGATGAACATAAAAATATCTTTGTGTAAAAAGAGTAGGGGATATAAAGGTGGAAATAGAAACGGATACTGGAGGGAAAAATGAAAAAGATATTTAGCATTTTTATAATTGTTTTTATGATGACCATTCCATTTAGTGGTCTTACATTTGCAGAAGAAACGAATACACCAATACAAAATGGTAACCCGATTACTGCACAGATAACAGAAGGAACGAAACACACATATGAATTTACAACGAATGAAGATGGAGAGTATTACATCATACTCGATAATATAGTCGGTAAATACAATCTAACTCTTTTTGATAGTGATCGGAAGACCATTTCAACCACTTATAATGGTGGTTCGAATCCAATTCTTAACTTAAGAGGCAAACTACTAAAAGGTAGTTATACCATTCAAGTAGAACCGCGCGATTTAAGTGGGATTTCTATTGGTAGCTATCGAATTAAAGCGACATATGCAGCTTCTTTTAGTAGGAATGAGGTTACATTTGAACCAAACGAAACCATGCTAACAAGTACAATTCTTAAAAATGGAGAATATACGAGCTCAACTGCCGAACATTATCTTGATAGAGATGTCTATCAATTGACAACAGACAAAGCAGGGAACGTATTTATTGCTATTGATGAAATTGTCGGTAATTTTAATTTTAATCTATATGATAGTTCCGGAAATTACGTAGACCACCCTCACCAACCATCACCAAATGGTCTTATCTATTTCAGTACGAACGTTCCACAAGGTACGTATTATCTTTATGTTGACCCATACTATACAGCTGGCAAAATTGCTTCTTATCGAATAAAAGCAACATTTCCATCTTCATTTACAAGAGATAAAATTACTTTCGAACCAAATGATACAGACGAAGCAAGCATGCCATTGACATCAAACCAATATTATTCTTCAAGTTGTACGAATATGAATGATAGAGATTTTTATCAGATTACGACAAATAAATATGGTTTTGTCCGTGTTGTACTCGATAATACAGTGGGACTTTTTTCGATGTGGCTTTATGATAGCAAGGGAATGCCTTTAAGTTCATACGGTTCATACGGCTATACGCAAAATTCAGGTGAAAAGATACACCTCAATTTAAATCTAGATAAAGGTACGTATTATGTTCACGTTGTTCCGATTGAACCACCTGGAGTAGATTTACCTGGAACAACAATTTCCTCTTATCGAATTAAAGCGGATTTTCTAGATAAAACACCAAGTGTTGACCCTGTTTATCATATTGATACGCATTTAACAGGTGCAGCCGAAAATGGTACGAAAGTGTCTGCGACTTTAGGAAGTAAAAAACTTGGAGAAACTGTAGCAGTAAATGGAAAGTATAACATCACGATTCCAGCTCAAAAAGCAGGAACTGTAATCGGAGTTTACACAGTTGATGAAATCGGAAATATCAGTACGACAGCAAACACCACTGTAGTTGATGCAACAATTAAGGCTGTGTCTAGTTCGTACAACAAGATTAAAATAACTTGGAACATCTTACCAGGAGTTAGTGGCTATGAAATATACCGAAGCACCTCAAGTTCAGGGACTTATAGTAAGGTTGGTACGGTGTTAAATGAAAGTACGAATACCTTTACAAACAACTCTGTTGCAACTGGTACTATCTATTATTATAAAGTAAGAGCATATCGTACTATTAATGGAACGAATAGCTATACTTCTTTCACAAAAAACACGAGTAGTAAAGCTATCCCGGCAACACCTAGTACACTTTGGGTGAAAAAACTGAGCTCAACTTCAATGACTTTATCTTGGTCAAAAATTGATGGAGCAAGTGGGTATCAAATTTATCGTTCCACTTCTCCGAATGGAACATTTAGTTTGGTTGGTACAAACACAAGCGGAAGTCTAACTAGCTTTAAAAATGTGAAGTTGACAAAAGGGAAAACATACTACTTTAAAGTAATTGTTTATCGTACAGTTAATGGAAAGAAAGTATTTAGCCTTCCAACCTATGCTAGAATTTATAAAAATTAACAAAATTAGTTGAGTCATTGTGCTGATAACCGCTCTAACTTCACTTTTAAAAAAATTACGATACTTTTAAATGTTCAAAGTCTTAACAGTCATAGATTTTCCTTGAACAGTCATAAAAGCGGTTCATTAAATTGACCTTTAAAGATTTAAAAGAGAAATATTAACTTCTTTGTTCAGACTGTAACTACTCTAAACTTCAACGAATCAAAGTAAAAAAGAAGAACCTCTTTTAATTTAAAGAGGTTCTTCACGCTGTTGAAAAAAGACTACGTCAAGTAAATGCCATGAATTTTTCGTGGCATTTTTGTTTTAGTTGTTCATTTAGTCTGTTTTTTGGTGAATAAAATGGAGACCTATTTCCTTTAGTGAGAGAAGTTTGGTCCATTTAATTAAGTTTTGTATGATGGCGGCCATCAAAACTTGTCTTTTTACTTTGTGAACTCCTCGGTATCGTGTGTAGCGTAACCCGTGGAGTGGTCTAACTGATCTTAATATTATTTTTCTATCAGGTGAAATCCCTAAAAACCAACGATAAGTAGCATTTTGTTTGTCTTGTTTACAAGTAAATCGAACAGAACGAAACCCCTCAATGTATTGTATCAGTTGAATCTTTACTAAGATCAGTGGATCAATTGAAGGTCTGCCAACGGTTGACCGATAATAAGGTTCGATAAGTTTATATAAAAAATTCCAATTGATTTCCTTATCAATTTTTACAATGTGGTGCTCCAAATCAATCATATTCTCATAAAGTTTACGATTTTTTGCGATGTCTAAATTCTCTTGATAGTAGTACATAAAAAATCCCTCTTGTAATTATTTAAGGGGATTTTTTCTGAAATTATATGCTAAGATCTATTGACTAAGTTATTTTTCAACACTCTGACAGAAAAGCCCCTTATAGGGTTTTTCTGTTTTTTGTCATAAAGATTTTTACATTTGGCATCATATTTGTTCAGTTGTGAATGTGGATTTTGCTTCTTTTTCTGGCATTGTTAAGAAAATAACTGCGATGACGATACATATTCCACCTAGTAATTGGTATACTCCGAAAGATTCCTTTAGCCAAGTAATAGAAACAATAGTTGCTACAAGTGGTTCAATACTAGATAAAATACTAGTCTCTGTTGCTGATAAATATTTTAGGCTACCGATGTAGAGAAGAAAAGAAAGTGTACCTATTAAAATAATTAAAATCAGCATTGAGAATGTTGACATCGTAAAGGTTTGTGAAAATTGTTTCCATTCAAATGAATGATTGTAAATAAATAATACAATACCTCCAATTAGCATACCCCAGCCGATAATAAGAGTCGTCCCCCATTGTTGAATAAGGGAAGTAGGATGAAGTGTATAGAAGGTAAAACCAATAGCTGTTAACAGTCCGAATAAAATCGTTTCCTTAGACATGACAATATTATGGGCTGACCCGTTTGTAATAATAAAGTATGTGCCGATCAGTGCAGAGAAAATTGCTAGCACCTGCATAGTAGAAGGCAGTTTTTTATGCTGTATTGCAACATAAATAGTAATGAGAACTGGCCCTAAAAATTGGAATAGAGTAGCGGTCACAGCGTTGCTAATATGCACAGTTTCAATAAAAGCATATTGTGCGCCAAGCATTCCTAGAATAGAGAAAATGATAAGTTGTAATAGATGAACTGGTTGTTGCCAAATAAGAAATATATTTTGTTTTTTTGTAAGTAAGAAACATAAAATGAAGACTCCAGCAAGTAAGAGGCGAATTACTAAGTAGTCGATAGATGACATTGTCGTACGTTGAAAAAACCACTGAATTAATGGACCGGATAATCCCCATAAAGTAGCTCCTGTAAGAATCATAAATAGTCCAAGACGTCTGCTGTTTTGCATGATTATGATGCTCCTTTCAAAAATTGATTTTATGTGATTTACATGATAAAAAGAATTATATATAACCTCTGGTACTATAAGAAGTATCAATAATTCATTTTTCGAGGGGGTCAGATTTCATGTTAGAGATAACACCGAATTTGAATATTGAGTCAAAAATGCCGTTGTATGTACAGTTATATGGGTATATAAAAGAAGAAATAAGAAGTGGAAAAATCCCTCCTATGACGAAGCTTCCAGCAAAAAGAAAGTTAGCTATGTATTTAGAAGTGAGTAAAAATACAGTTGAATCGGCATATGAACAACTTCTGGCAGAAGGGTATATTGAATCCGTTTCACGTAAGGGGTATTTTGTATGTGAAATTGAGCAAATGATGCTTACAGAGAAAAAAAGAGAATTCGTTAAGGAAGTATTATACGAAGAACAGATATATAAATATGATTTTACACAAACGGGTGTAGATCCAAAGACATTTCCATTCGCTGTCTATCGGAAAATTTCAAATGAAGTATGGCAACAAGAAAATAAGGAACTTCTATTCCTTGGTCATCCTCAAGGTGAATCCAACTTGCGTGAAGAGATTGCGAAATATTTATATGAATCAAGAGGTGTTAGATGTTCATTGAGTCAAATTGTCATAGGAGCCGGAACCCAATTTTTAATAAGAATCTTGTTTCAATTACTAAATGGAAAGCATTTTGCAGTTGAAAATCCAGGGTATCATCGGAAGTTGGTTGTTTTTGAGAAGGGAGAAGAAAATGTTCAAATAATCCCACTTGATGAGGATGGGATTTGTATTGCAGCTTTAGAAGCTAGCAATGCGAAAGTTATTTTCGTTACCCCGTCTCACCAATTTCCTTGTGGAATGATTATGCCAATTAAAAGAAGAGGACAACTATTACAATGGGCACAAGAGGAGTACGGACGTTATATTATTGAAGATGATTATGACAGTGAATTTCGTTATTCTGGAAAACCAATTCCAGCATTACAGGGGCTTGATACAGGGGGAAACGTAATTTACATGGGTACATTTTCAAAAGCATTACTCCCTTCATTACGAATGAGTTATATGGTGTTGCCAAAACAGCTAATTAAATTGTATCAATCACACTATTTATTCTACACACAAAGTGTTTCGAGAATTGATCAAGAAATCATTAGAAGATTTTTAAACGAAGGACATTGGGAAAAACATATTAATAAAATGCGAGTTGTTTACAGAAAAAAGAGAGATGTACTTATTTCGGCGATAGAAAGGTATTTTTCTAATAAAGTGGAAGTGATAGGAGAAGATTCTGGCTTACATATTTTATTAAAGGTTCACAATGGAATGTTAGAAGAAGAGTTAATAAAAAGAGCGGCTGAAAACAGTATTAAAGTCTATCCAGTTTCAATGTATTATAGCGAAGGGAATAATCCGAAAAATACAGTCTTACTTGGATTTGCTATTTTATCAGAGGCTGAGATTGAAGAGGCTATTCGATTGTTGTATAATTCATGGTTTAAAATATAACATGATACTAAAATAATTCTCGATTACTTTAGATCTGTTTAAAAGCCAATATGCATAAAAAAGTCTGTAATTATAGATACAGGCTTTATATTGTGTTCTATTCAATGAAGAGCTTCTTTAAACAGGAACACTGGACAATAGAATAAAATGAAGTACGAATAGAATAGCAAGTGAAAAACATAAAAGCCCCTTATAGGTTTTTTTGTTTTTTTGTTGTATATAGAGGGTGTCTTCAAAAAATGAACTCTTCAGCTAATCATGGAATATCATCTGGTGGATCACCTTGAATATTGTGGGAAGTTTTGAATTTATTTAATACTTCAGATTTTTTTGTTTTTGTAAAATAATTTATTCTTTTTTGTGTTATAATTTTAGAGTGAGATTGTAATATATGCATCTTAGAACTTCTAAAAGGAGCAAAATTTTTAAAATGAAATGGTTAATTGTATTTGGACCGGTAATAGAATTAGTATTATATGCAATAGTTTCTAAGTTTTGGGTAAGTGATTTTAAAGAAATAAAACCAATAATTATTTTACAAATAGTACTTTACACTTTTCTTATTACACCATTATTACTTTGGGGATATATGTTAAAGCACTAATAAATATAATTTTACAATAAAGTAAGCATACCAACTAAAAACCGGGAAGAATGCTTTTTTTTATCCTTATTTTTCTTGGCTATAGGATTGTTATGCAACAAATCAAGTGAAAAACAGAAAAGCCCCTTATAGGGTTTTTCTGTTTTTTGTTATCAAGAATCATTCTTTCCAAAATTGTTCCAGTAGAATAACAATCATGGTACCTACGAGTAATCCATTACTTAAAACATATTTGAAGGTTGATGGTATTCCGCTAAATGCACTTTCTGGAAGAAACATTATTCCCAAACTAATTAATAATGAAATTCCTAATATCGTTAATCGACGTTGGTTTAATTCTTCACGTAAAATCGATTGAAATGAAATTCCGATCATTTGGACAAAGGTTGCAAAAAGCGCGGCATTTGCAATAGGACCTGGTAGCAAGGATATAAAGCCTACAAAAGAGGGAATAAAAGAAATTCCAGCTAATATGAGATTTGCTATAAGGAACGGCTTCACTTTTTTTTGTCCTGTTAGCTGAATAAATCCTGCTGATGCAGGTAATGGTACAACGCCAATTGTAGAGAATAATGACGTGAAAACATGAGATATACCTCCGACCCATATACCCCGATTCAATATTTGTCTTTCATTTTCTTTCGATAGTGGAGCCACTTGTTTTACAGCTGAAATAGCAGCAATTGTGTTTGCAACTAATAAGAATGTAAATAAAGTTACAGTTACGGTTATCCCAATATCTAACTTAGGCATGCCCCAAGCAAATACATCAGGGAACTTAACTAAAGGTGTATCAGAAGGAAGATGGGACGGTTTTCCAAATATAGCATACAAAAGCCAACCAACTGAAATTCCAAGTAACACAGCGTAACTTTTCATCCATCCTTTCCCCTTAATTGATAAGAAAGTAATAAGGGCAAAAACAAAGAGTGCAATAGTAGCTAATGTATAATTAGGATGAGTTACTGTTCCTTGTAACCCCATCATTCCTTTTAGTAACACACCACTAAGCTGAAGAGCTAAGATTAAAAGAAATGTTCCTGTAACCAAAGGGGTAAATAAACGTAGAATTCGATGCACAAGTCCTGTTATCCCAAGGACGAAAAGTAATAGACCTGCAATAATTAATCCACCTTCTAAAAGTCGGAGTACATCTTTTGCACTTTGTCCCTGATGCATAGCTACTTGTCCCAATATGACAAATATACTGACCCATGAACCGGCTGGGCCATCCGCAATGGGATAGCGATGCCCTAACCATGCTTGTAAAAAAGAACTCACTCCCACAACTAAAAAAGTTCGCTGCATTAAAGTTGAAATTTCATCAATTGATAAATGGAATATGCCTCCAATAATGATTGGCAATGCAATTGCATTTGCTAATAGAAACACAAACCACTGTAAGATACTAAAACTAGTATTAACATATTTATTATTCATATTAATCTCCCCTGCTTAAAAAAGAACCTTATAGAAAAAATCCATCTTTTCTATAGTGGTAGATTAAAAAGATGGATTTCTAAGGTTTATATAGTGTAAATTTATTTTAATTTAATAGAAATATTTTTTTATAATTTACCATTTACGATAAGGTAAGAATTTACCATTAAGTGTTAGGATTACACGGTCACCATTTGGATCTTCTTTTTTCTCCACACCTAGTTCGAAATCAATTGCACTCATAATACCTTCACCAACTTTTTCTTGAATTAATTCTTTAATAGTTGGTCCGTACACTAATAACATTTCATATAAACGATATAAGATTGGGTCAGTAGGAGGCATTTGTATTGCATCACCTCTATGTGGAATAATCGTTAAGGCTTGAACTACTTCTTCATTTAACCCTAATAGTTCAGCCATTTTTTCTGCTTCTGGACGTGTCATTGTAGCTTGTCCTAATAATGCTGTTACAACCCAAGACTCAGAGTTCTCACTTACTTTTGAAATTTCTTCCCATGTTAAACCTTTTGCAATTTTTGCTTCTATAATTTTTTGCGTAGCTTCTTTTCTATTCATATTTATTAACTTCCTTCCATTTAAGTAGTAATAATTAATTTTTCACTTCATTTAATGTTTTATATCCATCAACTAATAAATCTAATTTACCTGTGTGGGGATCAATAGCTAAACCATGGACAGGAATATCTTTTGGTATAAATGGATGATTTCTTACTAAATCAATATTAGCTTGAATTGAATCGTTGACATGATCAAATCCAAATAACCACTTTTCAAGGTCAATTCCAGCATATTCAATAGCTGAGATAATATCTGGTGAAGATACTCCACGATTTAATATTTTTTGAAGTGTTCCTTTTGGATTACTTTGACTCATTCCACATGCATGATGTCCAATAATATAAATTTCTTCTGCATTCAATTCATATACAGCTGTTACAACACTTCGCATGATACTACCGAAGGCATCTGTAATCGTCCCACCTGCATTTTTGATGATTTTTGCATCACCATTGTGTAAATCTAAAGCTTTTGGAAGCAGCTCAATTAAACGAGCATCCATGCAAGAGACAACAACCATACGTTTTTGAGGTATCTTTGTTGCTTCATAAGGAAGGTATTCCTTGTTTTGTACAAATTGTTCATTGTACGCTAAAATTTCTTGTAATAACATGTTTTTAACCACCTTTACATTAAGATGTATTTCTTTGTTGAATCCACTATGTTATAAGTAAAGTGATATAAGAGGATAAATTAAGTATAGTGAATTGTATCGATAAGCAGAATAAGTTGGCGAAACACTATCTGGCTTTCTACTTTCATGATGAAAGGATTGATTTATATCATTGATCAAACAGATTTTGAGATACTGAAATTATTAGGAGGAAACTCAAGAATTCAATGGAAAGAACTCGGTCAAAAAATACATATGACAGGGCAGGCTGTAGGAAATCGAATTCGAAGACTAGAGGATTTAGGAATAATTGAGCAATATACAATCGCAATAAACCGAATCAAATTAGGACAAATAGTGACTGCATTTGTTACTGTGTTCGTAAAAACAGCTAATCATCAAGAGTTTAAGATATTCTTTCAAGAAGAAGAAGCAGTTTCTGAAGTACATCGTACAAGTGGTGAAGGATGTTATTTATTAAAAACTCATTTTGCTTCGAATGAAGAATTGGATACATTTCTAGAAAGACTATTAAAGTATGGAAATTATCGTGTTAACCTATCAATAGGAAAGTTAAAATAAAGCTAATCACATTTGTAAACTGACACAAATTACGAATAGAAATAGTAAAACAAAAAAAAGCCCGATAAAGGGCTTTTCTGGTTTTATAATGTAATAAATGATTGCTAAACTTTACTAGTTTTAACTGTCATAAAATAATTCCACTTGTATACATAGTCACTTTTGTATTGACCTCAAAGGGAACTTTTGAATAGTCCTTTTCCCAATTTAACTTCTTCCAATTATCAGGATGATAGGCCATTAAATATCTACCTATTCCTAATGCATCACAATTTGTTTCTTGAAGAATGCTAATTACTTCTTTTAGCTCGTTTTCGATATTTTTAGCAATTTTGTTTTCTATTTCCCTTTTCTTGATATTACTAGCTAAGTCTTCGCCAGTATACTCGATTAAATCAATCTTTATTTTTAAATCGATCTTTACTTTAGGTTGCTTTTCATTTTTAATTTGTAGGTTTCTTTTTATACTTTTTACTTTAAAAGAAACAATCTCATTATTGCTCCCTAATGGTTCCGTCAAACTCATCGTATTACTTTTTTTGTCTTGCAGTAATAACAATAATTTTGACTGTTTATTATTTAGGACTTTTCCGGTAAAACGATTGTTTTCTAAAAGTGCCACACCTTTAATTTTTATTGTTTCATCATCTATTTTTTCTAAATAAGGGACGACTAAATCCCTACCTGGATCGTCCATTTTTTTGTAAATAGTTTCTTGTGTCTCTTTTGGAATAACAGAAATATTTTCAGCTGCCTCAAGCATCTCTGAAAGTGACTCACTGATAGAAATATCTTTATAGGTTTTCATTTCAATAATACTAGAGGCCTGTCCTTTTACGATTGCTACTCGTGAAGTTAGTGGGTTTCTAATAAATCGGAAAAAGGTATCAAAATAAGGATACAAATTGTTTTTTGCGAGGTTTTCACCTAATAGCATCACTAGCAATTTGTTGGGTGAAAAACTACCAGGAATTTGGTAATCAATATTGTTACGTACATCTCTTATACTTGCGCCTTGATCATTAACAATATAATTAGTGGCCTCGGTTTGGTCACCTTTTGCAATATTAGCACTGACGCTTGCTGTTCCCTGAATATTGTCATTAGGAAGTTGGTCAAATGCAATACTTAGTACTAATGCAGAGTCCTTCAAGGAGTGTTGATCCCAGCAGCCTGTTAAAAAGAAGATTAATAAATAAACAGTGTAATGATATTTTTTCATGACACTTTAACTTCCTTACTTTTAATCTTAAAGAGTAGGGAAATACATAAGATCAACGCCGGAATCAATAGTATAAAAATAAAACTCGAAATAGATAAGATTTTTATTAAGATATCTAAAAACCCATTTGAAGAAGGTACTAAATTACTAACTAGAAAGATAATCAAGCAAATTGCAAGAGTAGAAAATGTACTAACTCTATTTCTATTTATCAAATTTGAAATGCCAACATTAGCCAAATTTAAATAAGCAACATAGGAAGAGGCAATTATGACAAACCACAATGAAAGAAATAGTAAATCGAGTCGTTCTAGTACTTTGAAAAAAGTTAAGGTTTTAAATAAATAAATTGTTGGTTCTGGAATTAACGCCATTTCTTTTTTACTAAAGAATACGAAACATAAAACGACAGTAAATAGATTAATCATTGTAATAAATAATATAGAAAAAATAGAGCTTTTTATTATTTTTCTGTGAGGGCCTTTTACAAATGGGTAGACAACTAAAAGACACTCAAAACCATGTAGAAAATAATAAGACGTATAACTTCCTTTCAATATATGGGTAAAGTTAACTTGAGCAACTGGTAGTAAAAATTTCCATTCCACCTGTTGAAACGCTTCAATACTAAAAACGAAAATGATTAAAAATGTCCAAAAAGATAATTGGAAAAATCGAGTCATCGTTCGAATATTTTCTTTTCCTAAATAGATACCTATTATCAATAAAAGGAGTAAAATACTCCAAAATGGTGAGTTTGGAAAAACCCACTTACTAAAAACAAATAGATAGGATTGATTAATTGAATAAGCAATAAAGACAAAATATAAAATATAGCTAATTTTTAATATTCCACCGATCCATTTTCCAAAAAAAAGCGTACAAACTTCAAAAATTGTTAAATTAGGAAACCGCTTAATTAAAAATGAATATAGGAATATAGTACAAATAGAATAGAAACAAGAAAATAATAAAGAAATCCATCCATCATGAGCACTTTCTTTATATAAATACATTGGTAACCTTAATGTTGTAACATTTAATTGGACGATTACCATATAAAAAAATAATTGAAAGGATGAAATGGTCTCGTTTTGCTTAATTATCATTTTTTCCACCCTTTCGTTCCTTGGGACTGAATCGTATCAGTAGGCTGCGCATTTGTCGGCCGAGTCTTCATTTTCCAATTTGGCACTCTTATCAAGGTATCCTTTAAATCCTTTATTCGTATTGGTGCAAGAGGTGAAAAGTATGGAGAACCAAAAGATTCTAGTTTAACAATATGAATAAAAATAATCGTTAAACCGAATATAATACCAACAAATCCATAGATTGATGCCAAAATAATCATTGGAAAGCTTAATAATCGAAGTGTAAAACTCATTTCATGAACAGGAACAACAAATGATGCAACTGCTGTGATGGCGAGTACTACTGTCATAGGATTTGAAACTAAATTAGCCTCTACAATAGCTGTTCCGATAACGAGCCCTCCTACAATGCCGATCGTTTGAGCAATTGGGCTTGGGAGTCGAATGGATGCTTCTCTTAATAATTCCAATATCAATTGCATAATGATCGCTTCGACAAATGGTGAAAATGGTACAAATTCGATGCTGTTTTGAATAGTAGTAACTAATTCATATGGAAGAATTTCATAACCAAATGAAATAACTGATATGTATACTGCAGGTAAAGTTATACAAAGAAAAAAACTAAATAGCCGTATGATTCTTAAAAAAGACCCAACTAAAACCCGCCCATTATAGTCATCAGGAGTTTGAAAAAACATAAAAAAAGTAGCTGGCATAATTGAAACGGTAGGACTCCCCTCAACGATTACGGCAATTTTACCGTCAAACAAATTTGAAATAACTCGATCAGGACGCTCTGTTTTTAATAATTGTGGGAAAGGAGAAAAAGAACTATCCTCGATAAATTCTTCCAGTTTACCCGATGTTAAATTATTTTCAAGTTGAATTGAATGAATACGATTTTTAACATTTTGTAGAATATCTTTATTTACTATATTATCTAAATATAAAATTCCAACATTTGTAGCAGGATCACCAATTTGTACAATTTCCGTTTTAAAATGAGAACTTCTAATTCTATTTCTTATATAATTTACATTTTTACTTAGGCTCTCAACAAAACCGTCGTGAGCACCCGAAACGACTTTTTCATTTACAGGTTCACTAGTTGATCTCACTTCAAATAAAATAGTATCTATTATATAGGCTTCCTTGGATCCATCCTCTAATATAATTGTATTTCCATTAATAAGAGATACATTAATTTCGTTAAAACAATCAGTTGTAGAAATAGTTGAAACTGGAAGATCAGTCATAATATTTCCATGTTTGATATTTAAAAGTACCTTTATAATTTTTTCATTAATAATCTCTTTATTTGAGATTGTATCGATAAAAGCAATACATAGTGGTCTATTATTGAAAGTAATCTTTCTTGTTTTAAAATCAAAAACATTCGAAAACTCTTCTTTTAATTTTTCTAAATTACTATTTATGTCTTTAGAAATTGTCATTTTTTGTTGTGTTTTCAATAATATTCCACCTCCTATCGTATATTGTTTGTAAAATAGAAAAACATATTCATTGGTCAGATTAAGAAATTCAATGATTATAAATAAAGAAAAGGTCTCTCACAAAGGTCAGATTAACTGACATGTGAGGACCAATTTTTAATTGTAATAATAAAATAGATTGCACTGGGCTAGTGGGAGGTATTTTAACTATATTCATTTGACACAGATAGACATCTAATTTACCTTCTATTAGATTTATTTACATTTCAAATTTAATTCACTACGAAAGCGAGCGGAAAACTAGCTATTTCGAGAAGAATCTTACATATTTTTACAAAATATCAATTTTGAAGTAAAAAAAAGCAGAAAATCGTAAAAAAGTTTGAATTGAGTGAATTTTGCAAAATATAAATCGTGCCAACTTTCTTTATAATGAACATATCTTGAGAAAAGAAAGTAGGTTAGTAGATGAAAAAGAAAATGTTTCGAAATGTTACAACACTAGCATTAACAACAGGACTGATAAGCACTACTTTAACACCAAATTCACTTTCACATCAGGTACATGCACAAGCAACTTCAAAGATTGATCAAGTATTAGCAAATCTAACACCTCAACAGCGTGAGGCAATTAAGCAATTGAAATTAAGTGACAAAGAGGGTCTGCAATTATCCTCTGATGTCGATCAAACAAGTGACAAGCTTACATCTGTTATTGTCGAGTTTAAGGATAAGCCCGAGCAGACGGCTGTTTTAGAAGCTGCTTCGAATGGTGAAACATTATCAGTAAAAGATGCACAAGAAAATGTAAACGCTTCACATGAGACGTTCCAAAAAGATTTAAAAACATTGTTTAGTAGCGAATTAAAAGAAAAGAATAATCCATATTCAATTAAACGTTCATATAAAAAAGCATTTAATGGTGTTTCAATGACCATACCTGCAAACAAAATAAAAAATCTACTTAAATCAAGCTCAGTAAAAGCTGTTTATAGTGATTTACAAGTTCAAGTAGAGCCACCATCAATCAGTGAAACTGCAACTTCAGGAGCACAAGCTGCAACTCATACGATGGTGACATTCCCTGGAGTTGAAAAACTTCATGAAGAAGGCTATACAGGAAAAGGCGTAAAAGTTGGTATTCTGGATACTGGAATTGATTACAATCACCCAGATTTAAAAGGTGCTTTTAAAGGTGGATATGATTTCGTTGATAATGATAATGATCCAATGGAAACAACTTACGCAGATTGGAAGAAATCTGGACAAGCTGAGTTAGCCACAAACGGAGAAGCATACTATACTGAGCACGGAACGCATGTAGCCGGTATTATTGCAGGACAAGGGAAAAACACTGGAGACCTTTCAGTGACAGGTGTTGCACCGGATGCGGATATTTATTCTTATCGTGTTCTAGGGCCATATGGATCCGGTTATACTTCAGCTATTCTAGCAGGACTTGATAAAGCAGTTTCAGATGGAATGGACATTATTAATATGTCACTTGGTGCAAATTACAATGATCCATTATATCCTACAACGATTGCTGTTAATAATGCCGTTCTTGCTGGTGTAACCGCGATTGTCGCAGCAGGAAACTCTGGGAATACCATGTATTCTCTAGGTGCACCTGGTACTTCACCTTTAGCCATTACTGTTGGGGCAAGTGACACATCTATAACGATTCCGTCTTATACAGGAACATTAAAATCGTCAACAGGTGATGTTCCAGCTGATTTGAAACTAGCAGCTCAAGGTTATACAGATAACGTAGCTGATTTTGATGGGAAAACTGTGAAATTAGTCAACGTACTATATGGTACTGAAGCTTCGTATTGGACAGGAGCCGTTGGTACGTCGACTCAAATAGATGTAAAGGGAAAAGTTGTATTAGCTCAACGAGGTAGCATAGGTTTAGCACAAATCATAGCGAATGCGAAAGCGCATGGTGCAATCGGTGCTGTATTATATGATTCACCAGTGCCAAATGGAGATGTATATCTTGGAGAAGGTTATAGCTATATTCCGACATTTTTAATTAGCAATGCACAAGGAAAAGCTTTAGCTGCTAAAATAGGAGGATTGAGTACTGCTGGTGGTTCTCAAGACTTTACATTTAGTAATATGACAAAATTAGTCACAACAGGCGATAAATTAGCTCCATTCAGTTCACGTGGACCATCTCGCGTATTATACGATATTAAACCTGAAGTAACAGCACCAGGTGTATCTGTATTCTCGACTGTTCCTTCTTATATGCACGGGGCAGATCAAATCGGAAACTATCATTATGCTTATGAGCGTTTATCTGGTACTTCGATGGCAACACCTAATGTTGTTGGGGTAGCGGCTCTAATTAAACAAGCGCATCCAGACATGGATACAGCAGATATTAAAGCGACACTGATGAATACAGCAGATCCTTTGTCTGACAAATATAGTGTATATGAGGTTGGTGCAGGGCGCGTAAACCCATATAAAGCCGTTCATGCGCAAACTGAAATCCAAGTGAAAGACAAGACCTCAACTGTAAAAAATGTACCAAATGCTATAACAACTTTAGCAGATAAGGGAATTAAACAAATAAAAAACATAACTGGCGCTTTAAGTTTTGGTGAACAAGCCGTCGAAGGTAAAGATCTTTCGGATCAACGTTCAATCACTTTATTTAACAAAAGTTCTGTTGATAAAACATATGACGTAAAGGTTCAGTTCCAAACGTTGGATGCTCGTTTTACTGACGACTCTAGAGCAGACCAAGATGCTGCAGCAAATGGCGTTACATTAGATGTGAAATCATCTGTAAAAGTTAAAAAATACAGCAGTACAAATATGGATGCGACAATTAATGTCCCTAAATCTGCAAAACATGGAACATATGAAGGTTATGTAGTCTATACAAACCAAAAGGATCCAAATGAAACATACAAAATTCCATTTGCGATTCATACAGTTAAAGAAGGAATTGACTATGTGACAGGTAATCCATCAGCCTATACAATAGCATATGAAGCAGGAAGTAATGCGACCAGATGGTCAATTGGAGCTAACTTTAAACTGAATTCACATATGCGTTATTTTGATTTCTTCCTTGTGGATCCAAAAACAAACGAAGAAATCGGATTCTTAGGCTCTGCTGATGGAATGGGTGCAGACGAGAATACTGAATATTATTTCCGAGGCGTTCTGAATGAAGGGAAATATTATCCTTTAACTGGTAACCCAGATAATCCAATTACCTATGATTTTAAACGAACAGAACCAGGGTTATATAAAATCCGAATGGTAGGAACAAATGATAAAGGAGCAACCTTTACATCAGATGCACCTGTATACTATGGAATAAAAGAGCCAAAGGTAACGATGAATAATATGACGGCTGGAGGAATTTACGAGACAGCTAATCCAACCGATACAAAAGTTACTGTATCAGGAAATGTATTTGATAAAGATATCGATGAGATGAAGGAAGCAGGTATTACCGCTTCTCAAGGCGATAATAATTTTACATATTATAATCCTAATAATTCTTCAGAAAAAAGTATACCAGTAGACGCACAAGGAAATTTCAACGCAGAAATTCCTTTAAGTACATCTGGTCCAATTGTAAATGCGATTACTGAGTACGACTTCTCAGATTATAGTAAATCAACTGTTAGAAATTATGGTAGTATAATAGATGCCTATTTTGTAAGACAAGGAACGGCTTATACAACTGCAATCTCTGATAAAAAACGTATCAATATGGGAGATTCAACAACTGTAACGTTCTCTACAAAAAATGTGAAAACAAATGTGAAGAAAGCTGTATTTTCATTCCAATACCCAAGCGCGTTTCTTGATGTTGTGAATGTCCAACCAAATTCGGCATTTAAGGACAAACTAGATGTTCAATATACGACTGTTCCTCAAAGCGGTGGTAAATCGTTAATGACGATTACCGCATCGGCGACTGGAGATTTAGCGAATACGGGAATAGCTGGGGACGTATCTTTAGTAGACTTAAAATTTAAAGCAAAAGACGTCTACTATAAAGGTCCAATGAGCTTCAGTAGTCCAACTGGAAGTAGATTCTTTAGTGCTGTTTATACAAATGTGGATAATAGTACAGTAACAACACAAGGTATTCAACCATACTTCTATGTTACACCAACGTATTCATTATTGAGAGCAGGTGTTTCAGCAGAAGGATTAACGAAGTTTGGTGGTTTAGAACCTGAAACGAAACAAATTGACTATAATAAAACGGGTACAAAAATCAGCGTAACAGATGGAAAAGGTAAAGAATATGGTGTAACTGACCCATTAGGTTATACTTCTACAAACACTCAATTATTTAGAACGAGATTGTCGATTACAGATGATAATTTCAAATTAAAAATTGATGTACCAGGTCACTTTACTGTATCGAAAGACTTTACAATAGGATTAAAAGAAGATGGGAAAATAACAGCAGCATCAAAACCTGTTGATTATGACTATACTCCTGGTGGGGATGTTAATAAAGATAATGTCATTGACGTAAATGATGCGTTATTTATCCAAACGTATTGGGATACAAATAAACGTGATGCTGACATTAATTTTGATGGAGTTGTAGATGCAAAGGATATGCAATATGTAATTAATAACTACATGATGCAAAATCCATGGAATGATAACTCTCCAAAACCAGTTAAGAAATATAAGGGCAAAACATTAGATGATGTTTTAGATGCTCTTGGTTTAAATTAATCTAAAAAATCTACATGAAAATCGGTAATCCCAAATGAGGTTACCGATTTTTTTATTCATTCCTCTATATCAACAGGAGAATTAATCTCATCTTTGTACAAATCAAAATACAGTTGACTATTTGTTCCACGAACACAATATGAAACATCAGCTAATTTCAACCCTCGCTGCTTTATTTCAGTAACAATCCAATCTTTAGTTAGGTGGTTTTGAGTGATGTTTTTATCAATAAATTGACCATCCATAATGATTTCAATAGGGAAATCTGATTTGGAAGGACTAGAAATACCCAAATCTTCTCTAGTTACAAAACGATATAACGGTTTCTTTAATATAGATAAATGTCCGTCAGGTTCAAAAATGGCGTATTCTACTTCATCAATATCAAAAATATCTCTTCTCCTTAGTGCTTGATTTAGTGAATCCATAGTAACTTTTAATTTTTCTAAGTTTTTTTCCAGAATTTTTCCATCTTGTATTACAACAGTTGGCTGTCCATTGAATAATGCTCTAGCTTTATTATTTTTTAATGAAACTAAAGTAGCAAGGAATAAAAACATACTGAAGATTATTAATGCAGTGATATAGTTACTGAAATGGATGGAAGTATTAAATGCCAAGTTGCCTGCAATAGATCCTAATGTAATTGAAGTAATATAATCATGATAAGTCATTTTTGATATCGTTTGTTTTCCAAGTAAATGGGTAATACAAATAAGTAAAACGAATGCTGAAAGAGTTCGTATTATGACATCAAATGTTTCCATCACTACCCTCGCTTTTAACTTATTTCTTACTATATTTTTACATAAAAGATATAGAAAATACGTAAAAGTAGATTCTTTTGTAAAGTACCTATTGAACAGAACCTTTAGTAAACGGGTCAAAGGTACTTTTACTTATGTATTTCCAGTTTAAATGATTACGTATTCTAATTACTATGAACGTTAATCAAAGAAGTGGGCATTTATGTAATAAACTTAATGCCCTTTTTACTTCTACATAAATTTACTTTATTTGGTAAAAATGTTATTAACCCAAAAATGGTAGATGGGTAGTTTAGCTTAACTATAAACAGATAAATAGTTCAAAAAATAACTAAAATCCATTTCAAAATGATTTTTGAGAGAGAATTTTTGCAAGGTTATTTCTAAGGAGAGTTTTAAATGGAACACGGATTGTTAGAAGTTTCAAACGTGATTATTGGAGAATTCTTAATATTACTCTTAATTGGTGTGATATCTTGGTTGGTTGCAAATAAACTTAATAAACCTTATACAATATTTCTAGTCATTATTGGTTTAGTAATTGGCCTTATGAATATTGATTTTTTAGATAAAATTGCCGACCTATTTACCAAAAGCGAGACTTTTTCATTAATCGTTCTTGGGCTTTTTTTACCTTCGCTTCTTGGAGAGGCCTCGATGAAGTTTGAATATAAAGAAATTAAAAAATATAGAAATGAAATTCTAAGTTTGGCTCTTTTAGGTACATTCATAACATTTGTACTTGTTGCTGTTGCTTTGATTTATATTTGTAAGTTACCAGTAGTAGTATCTTTTACGATTGCTTCTCTTATGTGTGCAACTGATCCTATCTCGGTTATGGGAATGTTTAAGATTTACAATGTAAAGAAAAGTATTGCTGTTAGTCTAGAAGGAGAAAGCCTGTTTAATGATGGAATAGCAGTTGTGTTTTTTAAGATTTCTACCGTATTCCTATTAAGTTATATTAACATGGGATTATCAGGAGTAGGGGCTGGTATTTTATTATTCTTCAAGGTTGTTCTTATCGGAACAGTTATAGGGTTAATTTTAGGATTCTTAGCTTCTTACATGATTAGTTTTGTAGATAATTATCCGCTTGAAACAATGGTGTCTTTTTTACTTTTTTATGGAAGTTATCTACTATCGGAGCATTTTCATGGAAGTGGCGTAATTGCAGTTGTAATTGGAGGCATTGTGTTTGGCAATTATGGAAAGAAAGTTGGAATGAGTGCGGTAACTGAAGATTACATCGCAAGTTTTTGGGATATCGTATCGTTTGTAGGAAATACGATTTTATTCCTACTAATTGGTTTAGTCGTTTATCGATTAGATGTATTTTCAAATTGGAAAGTTTCTTTAATAACAATATTGATTGTTTTAATTGCTAGAACAATTGCAGTAAATATTAGTCTGCTAAAAATAAAAACCTTTACTAAAAATGAAAAGTTTCTGATTAACTGGGGTGGGTTAAAAGGTGCATTGTCAATTGCACTGGCACTAACTTTACCAGCTGATTTTCCATATAGAGAAAACATCTTGCTAATTGTATATACAAATGTAGTGTTTTCATTGCTGATTCAAGGTTTGAGTATCCCACAAGTAATAATGTATATTAAAAATAAAGAAAAAGTTAGACAGTAATAGACAAAAAGATTTTTGATAAATAATAAACTAAAATAAATCATTTATAAAAAGACTTAAACGTTGTTAACTGTTTTTACAGGAATACAACGGTTAAGTCTTTTTTTGTTTACGCGTAGTTACTGAATCGTATGGAAGTATTACATGCCAATTTGCCTGCAATAGTTCCTAATGTAATTGAAGTAAAACAAAAATTCCATACCAAATAATAGTTAAAGATTATGAAAACGCTTGATTTTAAAGGGATTCAGCAGCTTTTAATCTTAGGAAAGTAACAAAATATACAATCTATAAAATGACATTCTCTTTAAATACAACATTAAAAAGTTAATAAGATAATTAGGAATTGGTAGTATTTGTTAATTTTTGTCGATAAATTTAAAATGAATGACAGAATTTTTAGAAATATGCATATAATCAACTTTCCATATAATCAGTTTAGGATGGGAAGTTAGTACTGGGAGGGAGAAATTTAGAATACTTCTTTGACTTAAGAGAGATGAAAAATGGTGAGTTCCTATCAATAATGTGTTAAAGGGATAATACAGTACATATAAAGTTCTGTTTAAGATTCACTTTGGCAAGTACTGAATGGAGCAAATGGATAAGGTAAAACAAAGGATAAAGATTTACTTAGAATATGAACACCAAAACCCATACATGGCACTTGATCAGTTTCAACATCTGATTTAAGTGAGTATAAATTTCATCTGATATTGGTTAAAGTCCCATTCGTTTTAAAACTAATTTTAACGTCAGGGGGAAAGTTATGAAACTACGTAAAATGAAACACGTTGTGACCGGTACTTTAATTACTAGTTTGTTATTCTCTGCAAATAGTCAATTTAAGGCTATTGCTGAAGTGAAAAATCAGAATACTCAAAATAGTGTAGAAAAAATGTTAGCAAGTTTAACAGATGAACAAAGGATGGCTCTGAAACAACTTGATGCGTCACCAGGGTTCGTAATTTCTCCAGAGATTAACCAACAAAGCTCTGAATTGGTTAATGTAATTGTTGAATTTAACGATGCTCCTGCAAAAGTAGAGGTTCTAAAACAGGCAGTGAAAGGAAAACGACTATCTCTTTCTTCAGCAAAAACTAAACAAAATAGTGAGCACACTAAATTTAAACAAGAGTGGAATAAAGTAAAGAGTGAAAATGAACGAAAAGCAGATAAAATGAAAGACGCTAAAATTACAAGAGAATACCATGATGCTTTCAATGGTGTAGCGATGACATTACCTGGAACAACTGTCCAACAGTTACTAAGTACAGGAGTTGTTAAACGGGTATGGCAGGACAATAAAATAAAGCTTGATCTTCCGAAAGAAGCTGATGAACTGCAAACATCTACTCCGACAAAAGTGGATGATAGTCTACCTCAAATCGGTGTGGACAAGCTTCATGATGAAAATATTACTGGTAAAGGCGTCAAAGTAGGGGTTATTGATACAGGGATCGATTATAACCATCCTGATTTAAAAGATATTTTTAAAGGTGGATACGATTTTGTTGATAATGATTCAGATCCGATGGAGACCACTTATAAAGATTGGAAAGCTTCTGGACAACCAGAAATTTCAAATGGTTCAACTTATTATACAGAACATGGAACACACGTATCAGGATCAATTGGGGCACAAAAGAAAAATAACTCGCCATCAGCTGTTATGGGTGTAGCTCCTGACGTTGATCTATATGTGTACCGAGTATTAGGTCCGTATGGTAGCGGATCAAACCAAGCAGTTTTGGCTGGTATTGATAAGGCTGTAAAAGATGGTATGGATGTTATCAACTTATCTTTAGGATCTAGCGTTAATGATCCGCTTGAAGCGACATCGATTGCAATTAACAATGCGATGCTTTCAGGCACTGTTGCCTGTGTCGCAGCTGGTAATGCAGGTCCAGATGAAAAAACACTTGGATCTCCTGGAGCAGCAGCTTTAGCGTTAACAGTTGGAGCGAGTGATGTATCTCAAACAATTCCAACATATAATGCTAGTGCAGGAGACCAAAAGTTTACAAATATGCAATTATTAGCACAAAATTATTCAGATAAATTAGAGGACCTTCAGAATACAACTTTACAGTTAGTTAATGTAGGTTTAGGAACCAAAGCTGATTATACGAATAAAGATGTGGCTGGTAAAGTAGCGTTAATTCAACGTGGAACTTATACTTTCGATGAAAAAGTTCAAAATGCAAAAGCAGCTGGAGCAAAAGCAGCGATTGTTTATAACAATGTTGATGGTGATATTCCATCATTTATTGGTGAAGGAACAAATTATATCCCTTCGTTCCGCATATCTAAAGCTGACGGAGAACGTTTAAATGGACAAAAAGAAATTAAGTTCGAAACACTAGGTAGTGTTAAAACAGAAGGAGATCACTTAGCTGATTTTAGTTCAAGAGGACCAGCTGAAGGTAATAATGATATTAAACCGGATGTCGTAGGGCCAGGTGTGTCTATATTCTCTACGCTTCCGAAATATATAAATAACAAGTCAGATGATGCGAATTATGATATGGCATATGGTCGACTTTCGGGTACATCAATGGCTACTCCTCACGTAGCCGGTGCAGCAGCATTAATCTTGCAAGCGCATCCTGATTATACACCTTTTGAAGTAAAGGAAGCGTTAATGAATACAGCTGATAAAATGAACGGGGATTATTCAGTCAATGCAGTCGGAGCAGGTAGAATTGATGTGTACGAGGCAGTTCATTCAGATGTTTTACTGAGAGTTATCGACAAAACGAAGAATATACAAGATGGCAATACAGTCGAAATTGATGAAGAAACAGGTTCAATTGCTTACGGTACTCACTATTTAGAGGAAGGTAAGAATATTCAAGACAGTCGAAAAGTTGTCATTGAAAATCATAATAAGCAAGATCTGAAGAAGTTTGATCTAAGTGTTAAGCTATTACCTTCAATGGATGAAATTCAAGATGGCGAAAAAAATGGATTAACAGTAAATGTGCCAAGTACAGTATCGGTAGAAGCTGGAAAATCAGTAGAAATTAATCCAACGATTGTTGTACCCAAAACAGCAAAAACAGGAAGATATGAAGGATACATTTATTTTGTCAATCCAATTAATAAGGATGAAAATTATCAAATTCCATTTGCAATTAATGTAAGAGATAGTAAGGGATTTGATTACATGCATTTAAGTAGACCAATGATGGCAAATGATCCGGAAATTATACATCCTATGTCGACATTGTATGAAAACGTGTATTTCAAATTGTCAAGCCCAGTAACGACGATCGATGTGTTAGTGAAAGACGGAGAAACGGGAGAACCAATTGGACTTGTCGGTACTTATGGTGGAAGTAATTTAATGACGGGTAAAGATTACTTCTCTGAGTCTCTATTTACTGGAGTAGTTTATCCATTTACAAATGATAAAAAGCGACCAATTTCTGATCAAAAGATGAGACTACCAGAAGGCGATTATATTTTTGAAATGATTGCGCATGATGAACAAGGAAAATCATACAGCAAAGAAGATCTTGTTACTATTGACAATACACCTCCTAAAGTAGAGGTAGACATGAAACCTGGTATTTATGAAGTAAATGATTCAATGTATTCGACAGAGCCTGGATACAATGGACCTGCTATCTGGATTCATGGTAACATATTTGATTCAGGTGTTGATCGACTTAAACAGAAAGGTTTAAATGTTGATCAATCGATTAATGGTGCACTAAATTTTGAATATAGCTTATATAATTATCGTCTACTTGCAATTGATCCGGATGGTAACTTTAGATTCCCTGTAACTAAGGCTGGGGTTGACGGAGTAGGCTATGTAGATTCGAATTTATTTGTTTTTGATAACGGAACAGCAGCAGAATCATATCCAAAAGGTATTAAGAATTACAAGTTTATAAAAGCAGGAACAGAATACGCGGTTCCAACTTATAATAAAGACAAGATCCGACTTGGTGACGAATTTACAATGACATTAAATTTAAACAATATTAAGCAACTTGCTTCTGGAGAGTTCACATTACCTTTCCCTAAGGATTTTTACACATTCCAAAGTGTTAAAATCAATGATTCATTTAAAAAATATGCTGAAGAAAAAGGTGCAAAAGTTAACTTAACGCCACCAGTTTTGAATACAAGTACTGTTAATGCATCTGTTAAAGTTGGTGCTTCTATCGATCAAGGAAATCTAAAAATAGATAAAAACTTACCTTTCTTAGATATTACGCTTAAATTGACGAATGATAAGTTATATTTACCAGAGGGCTATGGATTTGATGTATCGTCGTTTAAATATAAGAAAACAGCAGATGCAACTACTACTAACGTTATCCGTGTCTATAAAGACAAACCATTTTATGTTTTACCAAAACAATCGACAGTGAATGGAGTTATGTTACCTGAAGCATTCCTGATACCTGGGGCAAATCAAATAAATTCTAAGGTTGACTATTCTAAGCTTGGAGCACAAGTATATGCACAAGATGCAAATGGTAAAACGTATAATCTATCTAGTATTACAAAAAGTTCATACTTTACGCTTGATAACCTACCATTTTCAAATAAAGACTATGACATTTACGTGAAAGTGCCAGGACATCTAACTAGCAAAGTATCAGCAAAATTATTTAGAGACTTTGCTGGTGAGCTTGCTGGGGCTAAAAAGTTAGTTGAGATTGACAAAAATCATGCAGGTGATGTAAATGGCGATAATGTGATTGATGTAATGGATGCAATTTATTTACAAGTTTATTGGGGAACGAATAAACGTTCTGCCGATATTAACTTTGACGGTGTAGTTGATGTGAAAGACTTTGCATTTGTTGAGAAAAACTACTTAATGCAAAATACTTCAATAGACAGTTCAGTAAAACCTAAGAAGAAATATAAATCAGAAACGTTGGAAAGTGTAAAAAAAGATATAGGAATTAACTAATATTTAAATCTTATGTTTTAATTGGCTCCGGTTTTGAACCGGAGTCTTTATATAGATTGGAGGATATATAATGCATTTGTTTGTTTATCCTTTATTACTAATGTTGCTATTTTTGACATCAGTTATTTTAATCCTAATGCTATTAAAATGAAGTGGTTAAAATAAATTAGTATCTTTCACTATTAAATTTTTCAATTTAAATATAAAAAACCTACACACGTATGCAGGTTTTAATAGTATTGTTTATATTCATAATATGTTATAGGAAAATTTAAAAATATGTTCAAAATTATTAATAAACTGGATGCTGGCTTTGACAAGGTGGAAATCCATTAATATCTTGAATCATATTGAAATCGTACTGTTTTAGAGCAAATTGTGATTGATACATATATTCAATAATAAGAACTTTTGAACCTGAAACACCACACAATACTCCTGATGTACCTTGCCCATTTGTTAAAGAAACTCCTACAGGTTGACCCACTAAATATCTTGTTTTTTGACTCCAAGGCATTCTGATCACTCCTTTCAAATAAGTATATTTGATTGGAAAAGGAATGGTGCCTTATCCAATGGGGGAAGGCAAATAATGTTTAGTTCAGATTTTTTCGGGAGAAGAACTTTTATTTAGAAAATTTTAAATTTATAGTTTTATTCAAAATTCAAATTAAATCAACTTTCAATATAATGTAAATATCAACAGAAAGAGGGGATATTTAAAATTAGGGGGTGTTAATTGCTGTTTTTTTACTGTAATATACCAAGACCAAATCTCTCAACGATTTGGTCTTTAGTTTAATTGTTAAATCACTCAATATTAGCTTGCATATACTTGATAAAGTTTTTCGAAATTTTCGTAAGAGGCTTGCTGATAAGATTGACAGACCAAAATTCATCACTTATAAAAGTTGGAGTTTTTAAAGGAATGGCCCTGATTTTTCCTGATAAAGTATCAGGGTGATTTTTAAATGTTAGATCACGCACCAGTGTAATCCCTAAATTATTTTTTACTGCATCTTTAATACTATCGGTATTATTTGTAACAAATAATACTTTCATATTGTCAAAAATTTTGCGACTGTGTTCAATCAAAGAATTACTGTTATATAGGACAAAATTTTCATGAATTAAGTCTTCTGGAGTAACTTCTTTTAGTTTATTTAGTGGAGATTTTTCGCCAACGAGTACGCAATATTTAGTTGTAGTCATCAGTTCGTATGTTACATCTTTGTTTTCATTTAGTCTTTTTTCACTTGAAAATAAAAAAGCAATATCAGGTTGATCAATTGGAATTAGGTCTAGAATCTGTGCAGGATCATATTCATAAACTTGCACATCAATCATTGGGAAAGCTTTTTTGAAGTTTAGGATTGAATCATTGATCATGTAAATTAATCCTGGAACCGTTGCAATTTTTAATTGAGTTTGTAAAACATTCTTTTGAATTGCAATCTTTTCCTCCAAAATTTCAAATTCATCTAAGACTTTTTGTGCCTGTTTAATGACTTCTTTTCCAGCTTCAGTAGGTACTGTTTTCATCTTTAAGCGGAAGAATAGTTTTAAATCCAATTTCTTTTCTAATTCTTTAAGAGCTTGACTTACAGCTGAAGGAGATATATGTAAGTTTTTAGCTGCTTTTGTAATCGATTCCTCTTTCGATATTTCTGCTATATATTTTAAATGCTCAATATTCATTTGTACCTCCTTTAAGCGGGATCGAAGTATGAATTATTATACTGTATGTTTTTAAATATATTAAATTATTAAATATTATTTTAGTACTGGAAATATTGACCATTGGCCGTGAAGGGGAATTTGTTATTTTGATATATTTTCTAATAAGTGTTTGATTAAGTATTCCTTAATAGTTATTAAACAAAAACGCGTTTTACAAGATAAATATAAGTATCTAAAATATAGTGTATACATTATAAGATAGAAATTTTTGAATAAGGGTATATGGTTTAAAAGTGAATGTTTTATAGCCAAATCAAAATTAGAGATGCGCTTAATTTATATTCTATAATAATATTTTTAGCCTTACTATTGGTATTCAAATTGTAGAGGAAAATAACTGTGTTCAATCCACATACTTAATTTCAATTTATAATTTGGGAACTGAATAAAGAGTCAGTCATTTTAAGGATAAACTACAAAATCATATCCCCGCATAGTTAGACAGCATCTTAGTACTTCAATATACTTCATTCCAGTTAACAATAATTAGATGCTGTAAGCCATGGATAAAGTGGTTTATGGCATTTTTGCTTTAAGTATAAAGAGATTAAAAATTCTTAATATTAGGTGGGGTGCAACATGAATGATTTTCTACTATATGAGTTTAACAAGCTGATGAAGAAAAATAAGTGGAATCTTAAAGAGCTAGCTAGAAAAGCAGATATCCATTATAGCGATATGAGTAGAATATTTAATAATAAAAAACCACTATCATTACATTATTTGGATGCAATAACAGAGGCTTTTCAACTACCTAAGGGATCCTTTTACAAAGGATATTTGAAATTATGTTTTAATGAGAGAAATTTATTAGATAAAAGGAGAAGTGATGCCTTTATCTATGAATGTGCTAAACATGGTTTTAATTCAGAACTATCATTTACCTTATCTGTAATGATTGAAGAAAAATCAAAAGCAATCCGTTCTAAATATTTTCAAAATTTATTCTATATTGCAGAACAACTTTTTACAGAAGGGAACGAGCAAGAAGCATTACCTTTATACGAACTAATTATTGAGCATATGCCCAATTCAGCAACTGAAGAAGTAGCAATTAGTTATTTCCGAAAATTTTATATGACTCGTCTAACGAGTGAAGGAAGTTTAGTTTTAGTTCGTATTATCGAGTATATTTCCTATATGCCTCCCAAATTTCAGGAACTAACAATTTTATGGATTACAGCTACTTACTATATGTTAAGAGATTGGGATGAAGTTTTACATTATGCTAAACGATTAGAAAGAATGGCTAAAATTAAAGACCATGTAGGACGTGCATTAATGTATCAAGCATTTGCGTTAACAAGATTGGGCGGTAAATTAGAGGATGTTTTAAATTTAATTGAAAAATATGAAAAAATTAATGCTTATTATGCGGATATTGCTGTTGGAAATCGATATGTAGCACACATAGATTTTGGTAATCTGCATGTTATTGATTCGTATTTTAATTGGCTTCGAGATCGTGAGGATTTTTATGTTGGAATTCCAAGAATCATTGAAAGCTATGTAAACTTAGGTAGATTAGATGATGCTGAAAACTTTATTGAAAAGTATGAAGAAAAAATAGTTGAAATGAGCAACTCTCCTGATCTATTTAAACAGCATCTTTATTTAGATTACTGTTATGCACTAGGATTGTTAAAATGTGAAGAAGATAAAATAAACGAAGGTCTGGATGAAATATTAAACGTGGCGTTAAAGGTCAAAAATTCGGAGATTCATGAGAGATTCCAAAAATGTTTATTAGCAATATGGCACTATCGAGATTTTTTGAGTGAAGAATTAGAAGAAAAATATATTCGTATTCTTAGTTGAATTGTTAGTTTCAAAAGGCTTCGGTAACTATCGGAGTCTTTTTATTTTTTTACAAAATCAAAATTGCATTAACATTAATATAATTAATATTTCATTATAACAGCAAAATTAAAATGTATAAAAGATATACTTTTTTGCATTAAACGACAGTTCTATAATCCGTTAATGACGAAAACTGCTTGTGAATTACAAATTGTAAGTTCTTTAACCACATGAAATGTAAGTATTTAAAAGGAAATATTTTCAAATTACAAACTACAAACTACATAAGGGGATATTAACCGTTTGTCGTTTTTTGTTGGAATTTATCAAAAGAAAAAATAAAATTGATTGTTTTTGTCAAAATGTCGAAACTGCAAACTGTCCGTATAATCTAAATAGAAAGAAAATAAAGATAAATGGGGGAGACAACAGGATGAAGCGTATAATCAAGGGTACAGCAATTTTGACATTAAGTACTGGCGTTTTATTAAATGCATTTCCAGTAACACAACATCAGCCAATTGTAAAGGCTGCGGCACAATCTTCAATCGAAGAAGTACTATCAAAGCTTACAACAGAACAACGTGAAGCTTTAAAAAAATTAGAGGTTACTAGTCAAGAAGGGTTACAGTTACCAAATTCAGTTGATTTAAACAGTACTAAAAATTTATCAGTCATCGTTGAATTGAATGAAAATCCAGCAAAAGTAGCTGTACTTGAAGAGGCTGCGAAAGGCAATAGTTTATCTCTTGATGATGCAAAACAAAAAGCGAATGAAGCGCAAGATACATTTAAAAATGACTTGCAAACGATCTTTAAAGATGATTTAAAACAAAATAAAAATCTTTATAAAATTAAACGAACTTATAAAAATACATTAAATGGTGTGGCGATTGACTTACCTGCGAATAAAGTTAAGTCATTATTAAATTCAAAAACTGTTAAAGCAGTATGGCCAAACAATGTGATTCAAGTAGAACCAGAAAAAGTAGCTCAAAGTGCAGTGGATTCAACACAGAAAATGGAAACAGAAGTATTCCCTGGTGTTAGTAAAGTACACGCAGAAGGCTTCACTGGAAAAGGAGTTAAAGTTGGAGTTATAGACACAGGGATTGATTATAATCACCCAGATTTAACAGATGCATATAAAGGATACCGTGCACAAGATGGTGTTAATCCTAAGACAATTGATCCAAACTCTGTAAAAGGTTGGGATTTTGTAGATAATGATGCAGATCCAATGGAAACAACTTATGCTGATTGGAAAAAATCAGGGTTAGCAGAAAAGGATCCTTTAACAGGTGCAACTTTCTACACAGAACACGGGACACATGTATCCGGAATTATTGCCGGTCGTGGTAAAAATAATACTGATTACGCCGTAACAGGTGTCGCGCCAGATGCTGATTTATACGTTTATCGTGTATTAGGAAGATTTGGATCTGGTACAACTGAAGCTGTTTTAGGCGGTGTTGACAAGGCTATATCTGATGGGATGGACGTTATCAATTTATCACTTGGATCGAACATTAATGATCCAGAAAATATTGAGAGTCTTGCGTTAAATAATGCAGTCCTTTCGGGTGTAACGGCTGTTGTATCAGCTGGTAACTCAGGTAGTGGTATGGATACTTTAGGATCACCTGGAGCGTCAGCATTGGCGATTACAGTTGGTGCAAATGATACGAAGACTGTGATTGAAACATCAAAAGGTACTCTACATGGAACAGAAGATGTAGCTGCTGATTTAAAATTATTTGGTAAAGGTTTTGCAGATGATGTAACAAGCTTAAAAGGTAAAAATTTACCAATCGTTTTAGTACCAAGTGTAGGTGCAGATTCTGATTATAAAAATATTGATGTGAATGGAAAGATTGCATTAGTAAATAGAGGATCAGTGGCACTGAATGATAAAATTACAATTGCTCAAAAACATGGCGCGGCTGCAGTTATCATGATTGATAATGTACCTGGTGAAGGGTTTGTTCCATCGTACCTAGGTAAAGGTTATGGATTTATTCCTGCATTTTCTATGTCATATGAACAAGGGGCAGCATTAGTAGCAAAACTTGGTACAAGTAATCCAACATTCTCATTTGATGAAATAGGACAAGTAACGGATCAAGGTAGTAAGTTAGCGGCATTTAGTTCGCGTGGACCATCTCGTATTAATTATGATATTAAACCTGAAGTAACAGCACCAGGTGTTGCCGTATTCTCAACTGTACCTTCTTATATGCATGGTGCGAATCAAATTGGAAAATATGACTACGCTTATGAGAATTTATCAGGTACATCAATGGCATCACCGAACGTAGCGGGAGTTGCAGCATTATTAAAACAAGCAAATCCTAACTTAACACCTGCCGAAATTAAAGAAACATTAATGAATACTGCCGATCCACTAAATGGAGACTATAGCGTATTTGAATCTGGTGCAGGACAAGTTGATCCTTATGAAGCAATCCATTCAAAAACAAGAATTGAAGTAGTGGATGAAACAAAGGGAACATACGATAAAAAAGGCAATTTAACAACGGCAAAAGATTTAACAGGTGCACTTTCATTTGGTTCACATGCTCCAGAAGGAAAAAATATTAGCGATCAACGCACGCTGAACATCTATAACAATAGCAATCTAGCAAAAACATATGATGTGACTGTTTCCTTCCAAGCAGACCGTCGTGGTTCATTAGATGCTGACGACAATGGCGTAATGGTAGTGACAGATAAGTCAATTAAAGTTGGCGCAAATTCGAAAAAGAAATCAACTGTCGCAATTACAGTACCAAAATCAGCAAAATTAGGTATTTACGAAGGATTTGTGACCTATACAAATCATGCTAATCCAGACGAAACATTCCAAGTGCCATTTGGGATTAAAACGGTGGAAGATGGAATAAACCAAGTAACGATGAGTCCACAAGCATTTACGCAAGTATTTGATGCAGCTTATCCGGGTCAACTAGTTTATACAAACGCGCAATTTAGTCTGAAATCAAACTTAAGTACTATTGATGTTATCCTAGAAGATGGGAAAACAGGAGAAGAATTGGGCTATGTAGGTACTTTAAATGGCCTGTTAATGAAGGAAAATGTTGCTTTATCAGCGAGAGTATTTAATGGATATTATTATAAGCCGACAGGTGATTCTGAGCACCCATTTGCGTATGATTCTGATTTAGCAAAACCAGGTTATTATAAGATCAAGTTAGTTGGTAAAAATGACGCTGGAAAAACATTTACTCAAGAAGCACCGTTCTACTTTGATAATTCGGCACCAAAAATGACAATTAACAGTCCGGATCTTGTTGAGTACAAAAATGGTCAAACAAGTGTGACAATAACTGGTTCAGTTTACGATAAAGAAACGGAAGAAATGCAAAAACTTGGCATGAACTTTAATCAAGGTAGTACAAAAGTATATTATCAAGATTATTTAGGTGGAAGAGCAGTAGCTGTACCTGTAAATCCAGATGGTACATTTACAGCAACAATTCCAACAGTTTCAACAAGACCGATGGAACTTGTTGTCTATGCAATGGATGCGGCATCAAACAAAACATTTAAAGAAGGTAGAGAGATTTTTGTTACGCGCGATGACGTAACGTATGGCTATATGAACCCTGAAAAACGTACGGCAAAAATGGGCGAAACAGCGAATGCTACTTTAAAGTTAAATAATGCAAATGGGGTAAAACAAGTAGTCTATAAATTCCAATATAATAAATCTGTTGCAACTATGAATGTAAAAGCAAATCCAAGTGTAGCTGATAAAGTGGATATAAAAGTAGAAGATGCAATATTGGGTGGAACTACTTATGGGGGCACAGTAACTGTCACAACAAAAGATGGAGTTGCTCCATTATCAGGAGATTTAAATCTTGCAGATATCGAATTTAAAATGAGTAATAATTATTCTGCGTCTGCTGCTCTTTTCCCTACAAATTTATATAGTGTTACAGTAATGAATAGTAGCGGGACTACAACAACTGTTCCATCTGGAAATCCATCTATTACTTATATGGAACCAACTACTTCTTTACTTGATGGAGCTCTGTTGGCAGAATCATTCTTAGCTCCAGATGGAGGTTTACTTGGTATTTTTGATTATTCTAAACTGGGTGCAAAAGTTAAAGCGACAGCTGGTAACGGTAAAGTGTACGAAGGGGTTATTTCTTCCACAGGTAGTTATAAAGTACCGAATTTACCATTAAATGATGATAAGTATGAACTTGAAGTAAATATTCCTGGATATTTTACAGAACACAAAGATTTTACAATCGGATTCCATGGTGAAAATGGAAAAGTGACGAATCAACATTTAAACTTGAAATTAAATACTGCGATTGCTGGAGATGTAAATAAAGATGATGTCATCGACGTTATGGATGCACTTTACTTACAAACTTACTGGGGAACAAATAAACGTAATGCAGATATTAACTTTGATGGTGTAGTTGATGCAAAAGATATGGCATTTGTAGAGGAAAACTACTTAATGCAAAACCCTACAATTAACTATGCACCGACACCTAAAGAGAAATATAAATCACAAACGTTAGAAAGTGTTAAGAGTGCATTAGGCGTTAATTAAAAGAAAGAATTTAAATTAAGTTTTAGGCTTAAAGGGCTCCGGGATAAACCGGAGTCTTTTCAATTTTATTGGAAGCAAAGTTTAAGTTCAGTATTAATAGATTAACCAAAATTATTTGTCGAATTATTTTAGTAAATTGATAAAAAATGTCAAAATCTAAAAAGCGTAAACTTTCCCTATAATCAAAATAGTAAGATTATTCTATTGATAGGGGGATAAAAGAAGTTGAATCGTTTAATCAAAGGTACAGCAATTTTGACACTAAGTACTGGTGTGTTACTGAACGCTTTTCCAGTAACACATCATCAGCCAATAGTAAAAGCTGCGACACAATCATCAATTGAAGAAGTGCTAGCAAAGCTTACACCTGAGCAACGTCAAGCATTAAAGAAATTAGAGGTTACTAGTCAAGAAGGATTACAATTACCTTCTTCAGTAGATTTACAGAGTTCGAAAAATCTATCTGTAATTGTTGAGTTTAAAGAACAGCCAGCGAAAGTAGCTGTTTTAGAAGAAGCCGCGGATGGTAATAGTTTATCTCTTGATGATGCAAAGCAAAAGGCAGACGATGCGCAAGAAACATTTAAAACTGATTTACAAACAATTTTTAAAGATGATTTAAAAGAAAATAAGAATCTTTATAAAATACAACGTACGTACAAAAATACATTAAATGGTGTAGCGATCGACTTACCAGCAAATAAAGTTAAGTCATTACTAGAATCTAAGGCTGTTAAAGCTGTTTGGCCAAATAATGTGATTCAAATTGAGCCAGAAAAAGCAACTGAAAATGCACAAGGTTCGACAACGAAAACAGAAACGGAAGTATTCCCTGGCGTAAGTAAATTACATGCAGAAGGATTTACTGGAAAAGGTGTTAAAGTAGGGGTCATTGATACAGGGATTGATTATAATCACCCGGATTTAACGGATGCGTATAAAGGCTATCGTGCGCAATCTGGTGTTGATCCAAAGACAATCAGTCCAAGTTCTGTAAAAGGTTGGGATTTTGTCGACAATGATGCAGATCCAATGGAAACAACGTATGATGATTGGAAGAAATCAGGATTAGCAGAAAAGGATTCACTTACAGGCGAAACTTACTACACGGAGCATGGAACTCATGTATCAGGCATCATCGCAGGCCGTGGTAAAAATAATACTGATTACGCTGTAACGGGTGTTGCACCAGATGCGGATTTATACGTTTATCGTGTATTAGGAAGATTTGGTTCAGGTACAACAGAAAATGTATTAGGTGGTATTGATAAGGCGATATCTGACGGAATGGATGTTATTAATCTATCACTTGGTGCTAGCGTAAATGATCCAGAAAATGTTGAAAGTCTTGCATTAAACAACGCGGTCCTTTCTGGTGTAACGGCAGTTGTAGCGGCCGGTAATGCTGGTAATGGTATGTATACAGTAGGTGCACCAGGAGCTGCGGCATTACCGATTACAGTTGGTGCGAATGATACAAAAACAATCATTGCTACATCGAAAGGTACATTACATGGAACGACTGACGTAAGTGCAGATTTAAAATTATTAGGAAAAGGCTTAAACGACAATGTCGATAATTTAAAAGGAAAAAATTTACCGATCGTTTTAGTACCGAATTACGGTGCTGATACTGATTATAAAAATATCGATGTGACTGGTAAAATCGTACTTGTGAAACGCGGCTTAAATGCGTTGATTGATAAAATCACGATTGCCCAAAAACATGGTGCAGCAGCCGTTCTTATGGCAGACAATATAGCGGGTGAAGGGTTTATTCCAGCTTACTTAGGTGCAGGCTATGGAATGATTCCTACTTTCTCAATGTCATATGAGCAAGGCAATGACCTGATTGCTAAACTTGGTACAGGTACGCCAACTTTCTCATTTGATGAATTGGGACAAATAACGAATCCAGGAAATACATTAGCTTCATTCAGTTCACGTGGACCAGCTCGTATCACATATGATATTAAACCTGAAGTGACGGCTCCGGGTGTAGCAGTATTTTCAACTGTACCTTCTTACATGCACGGTGCAAATCAAATTGGTAAATATCAGTATGCTTATGACAATTTATCTGGAACATCGATGGCAACCCCAAATGTTGCAGGTGTCGCGGCCTTATTAAAACAAGCTAATCCAAACATAACACCAGCTGAAATTAAAGAAACGTTAATGAATACAGCCGATCCATTAAATGGGGATTATAGTGTATTTGAATCGGGTGCTGGACAAGTCGATCCTTATGAAGCAATTCATTCACAAACGAGAATTGAAGTAGTAGATGAAACGAAAGGTGCAGTAGACAAAAAAGGCAACCTTAAAACAGTTAAAAACTTAACAGGTGCACTTGCATTTGGTGTATTTGCACCAGCTGGACAAAATATTAGTGATCAGCGTTCAGTTAATATCTATAACAATAGTAATCAAGCAAAAACATATGATGTAAAGGTATCTTACCAAACTGGACGTCGTGGCTCATTAAATGCTGACGATAATGGTGTAATGGTAGTAACAGACAAGTCTATTAAAGTTAGCGCAAATGCGAAAAAGAAATCAACTGTCGCAATCACCGTACCAAAATCAGCAAAATTAGGCATTTACGAAGGATTTGTAACGTACACAAATCATGATAATTCGGCTGAAACATACCAAGTACCTTTCGCGATTAAAACAGTAGAGGAAGGAATCAATCCAATTTCGTTTACGCCACAAGCAATTACGCAAGTATTTGATTATGCGATTCCAGGCCAATTAGTGTATACAAGTGCGATTATGAGTCTTAAATCACACATGCGTACATTTGATGCGATACTTGAAGATGGCAATACGGGTAAAGAAATAGGCTTTCTCGGAACGATGAGTGGGATAGGAATGGATGAAAATATAAAATATACAGTAAATCATATTTTTAATGGTCAATATTACAAGGCTACGGGTAATGATGATCAACCATTCGAGTACAATTCGGATATGGCGAAACCAGGATACTATAAGATCAAAATAATAGGTACAAATGATGCAGGAAAAACATTCTCACAAGAAGCACCAATTTATTTTGATAATACAGCCCCTAAATTAACAGTAAACGCACCAGATATCGTTGAATATAAGAATGGTCAATCTAGCGTCACATTCACTGGTTCGGTTTATGATAAAGAAACAGAAGAAATGCAAAAACTTGGTATGAACTTTAACCAAGGAAGTACAAAAGTTTATTATAGAGATTATTTAGGTGGACGAGATGTAGCAGTACCAGTAAATCCTGATGGTACGTTCTCAGTAACTGTTCCAACAGTTGCAACAAGAGCAATGGAACTTAATTTCTATGGGGTTGATGCGGCAACAAATAAAACATTTGTCGGTGCTAGAAATGTCTTTGTCACACGTGATGACGTAACTTATGGGTATTTAAATCCTCAAGATCGTTCAGCAAAAATGGGTCAAACAACCCATGCGACTTTTATGTTAAACAAAGCAAAAGATGTTAAACAAGTTGTCTATAAATTTTATCATTATTCAAATGTTGCAAAAATGAATATTACGCTAGATCAAAGTGTAGCAGATAAGGTAGATATGACTGTGATTGATAATCCGGTTTCTCCAGGTTCGGCTAATTACTTGGCTACGGTTACAATCAAAACAAAAGATGGGGTTGCTCCACTTTCTGGTGATTTAAAACTTGCGGAAGCAGAGTTTAAGATGAGTAATGACTACACTGCATATCCTGTCATGTACGAAGGTGTACAAGGATTATTCAGCACTACTGTAACAGATAATAATAATTCAACAGTTGCTGTACAGAGTAGTAATCCAGTCATAGCATTCATGGACCCAACTTATTCTTTACTTCGTGGTCCAAAAGCTGCAGAAGCGTTCTTGGCTCCAAATGGTCAACCAATAGGGTCAACTTCTCTTGATTATTCTAAATTGGGCATAAAAATAACGGCAACAGGTTCAGATGGTACTGTGTATGAAGCACCAAACAGTAAAGATTCTACGTTCAATGTACCGAATTTACCATTTACGGATGAAGAGTTTGAGCTTAAAGTTGATATTCCTGGACATTTTACAGTACACAAAGACTTTACAATCGGATTCCATGAAGATGGGAAAGTTACACATCAAAACCTTTATCTATATGGACTACAACCAACATACGCAGGGGACGTAAATAAAGATGATGTCATCGACGTAATGGACGCAGTTTACTTACAAACTTACTGGGGAACGAATAAACGTGATGCAGATATTAACTTTGACGGTGTAGTTGATGCAAAAGATATGGCATTTGTAGAGAAAAACTACTTAATGCAAAATCCAACAATTAACTATGCTCCATCACCAGTAAAGAAATATAAAGGACAAACTTTAGAAAGTGTTGAGAGTGCGTTAGGAATAAAGTAATAGAAGAAAGACTATTTGGCTCCGGTAAAATACCGGAGTCTTTTATATTTTATAATTTTAATTGAACAAATAAATTGGAAATGATGATTGTTGACGAAATTAGAATCATGTCAATTTAACATATAATAAAGATAAGAAATTTAATTGGATACTATTTTAAGGGAGATTAATATGATTGCTGTTTTACCTGGTTTATTTTAAATTTTTGTTACTGCAATTACTGTTTACTTTATTATCAGATTTACGAATACTAAGTATGAAAAGATGATCACAATGTTGGGGACATCTGTTTTAGCTATTATGACAATTGTCTTTATTGCTGAGACTGTCTTTTATTGTAAAATCTAATAAAACTAACGAATAAGTCAATATCATTAAGAAGTATATATATAAAAGTGGTAAATCGAAGTCGATCTATAAAGGGATTATCCGTTTATATGTTGAATAACTCTATACTGATTACGGATAAACTTAATTTTATTGAATAATAGGAGGGAAGGATATGGACCAAAACAATGCAACTCATGTAGGTGAAAACGAGATTGTCATCACTCGCATTTTTGATGCTCCACGTGAACTTGTGTTTGAAGCTTGGACGAATGAGGAGCACTTATCAAAGTGGTGGGGACCTAATGGATTTACGTCGACTTTTCAAAAGTTTGAGATGAAACCCGGGGGTACTTGGGAGTTTATCATGCATGGCTCTGATGGAGTTGATTTTCCTAACACTAACATTATTGTCGAAGTCGTTCAACTGGAGAGAATCGTCTTCAAACATGATGTATTTCCACATTTTCTAGCGACTGCAATCTTTGAGGAGCTGGATGGTAGGACTAAACTTACATATAGTTCACGATTTGAAGAAGAAGCTACTGTATTTGATAAGGTAAAAACATATGCTGTTCCGGGGGCTGAACAGACAATGGAACGACTTGGGGAACATCTGGTAAGTATGTCTTAATATTACCTGTGAACGATTGATCGTTTTGATATTTACTTTGTTAGAAAATTGCCTAAATGAAGAATGAAAAGAGATAGGAGGCGACCATAAGCTGTCGCTTTTTTTGTGTAATCATTAATTCCATAAACAATAATAGTATCTCTAATATGTGTTTAATAAACAGATGGCTTCAATAGAGAGTTATTCTGTTTTTAATAAATATTTACAGATCGCATAGCAAGGCCATCTCCAACTACAAGTATCAAAATTGAAAAAGGTATTTTAGATTATTTAACGAACCCAATAATAAACTCTTTAAAGATTGGGTGGGATTAATAATAAAACAAAATGAATTTTATAGTAGTGAACAAATTAAAAATAGTGTAATCGAGCAACTTCGGAACGCCGGTTGCGTTTTTGCAGAAGAAGAGGCTCAGCTTCTCATTTCTGAAGCTGATACTTTTGAAGAACTTTTAACAATGGTAAATCTTCGAGTAACTGGTTCACCAATAGAATACATTCTAGGTTGGGCGGAGTTTTATGGCAATAGGATTGCAGTAGGCCCAGGGGTCTTCGTTCCTCGCCGTCGGACAGAGTTTCTTGCTCAAAAGGCGATTGACTTATCTGTACCTGGTGTCAAAGTTGTTGATCTTTGTTGTGGTTCTGGTGCAGTAGGTGTAGCGATTTACAATGCAGTAGGGTTGGTTTCGTTGTATGCGGTCGATATTAATCCTACTGCAGTCCAGTGTGCCAAGTGCAATATTTCTAAACTAGGTGGTCTTGTATATGAAGGTGATCTTTATAATCCATTACCACCTCAATTACATGGGAATGTTGATATTATAGTCGCAAACGCACCATATGTTCCTACTGAGGCAATAAAGTCTCTCCCTCAAGAGGCACGTCTTTATGAGCCAAAAGTTGCACTTGATGGTGGTAAGGATGGAAATGATATTCATCGAAAAGTTGCAGAAAATGCGTCTTTTTGGTTAGCTTCGGGCGGGCATTTATTAATAGAGACGAGCAAAGTTCAAGCTCATCAAACAGTTGAAATTTTTACTCAATGTGGACTAATAGCCGGGTTAGCACACGATAATGATTTGGACGCCACAGTCGTAATTGGTACAAAACCGCCATTATAGAATTAATTAAAAACAACCAGTGTAGCCTCGTTATGGGTTACTCTGGTTGTTTTTAGTAGCAAAGTTTATTTTTTGTTCGACTTTTTTGCTAAATTCTGTAGTTCACTTTGAGGCTCAGTTGAAAATTCAACGTCTTTTCCGTATCCTTGTGGATTAACACTTGGAGCCTTTTGTCCTCTTCCAGATGATTTTTTACTCATGTGCTTCACCTCCAAAGTTAGTGTTTCCGAAGAGTGTAGATTTATGAGTAAAAGTAATCTAGTACATTCTATATAGAAAGATTTTTCTCTTTTTCAAAGTTAGAAGATGTACTATGGTGTGATAGTACGCGGTCTAAAAATTTTTTTGTAAGTGGCATAAAGAAATTAAGTATTAACCCACCAAAACAAACGGTTAGCATCGTCCCAATGCCAATTGGTCCATTTGAAATGAAGGCAGCTATTAAGAAAATGAGATAAATGACTGTTTTCGAAAAAAAGATAGTTGTTCTTGTTAATTCCTGTAGGATTAATGTTAATCGGTCCACTGGAATAGGTGCAAAGTTTGTGTGTAAATAGGTTGCAGTTCCGAGTCCTGAAATAACTAATCCGAAACTATAACATGCTGTTTTGCTATACCAAATTTCAGGTGTTACTAAATTGTGTAATAAATAAAGCCACATATCAATACCGATACCTGTAATAAAGGCAGTTACTAATCCTAAAAATTCTGGTCTTTGTCTTTTTAAAAAAGAATTTATACATATTAGAAGTAAAGCAATGATGATTTCCCAACTTCCGACAGTCAACCCCACATTTTTGGATAACCCTACTAAAAGTGCATCAAAAGGTGAAGTTCCAAGGTTAGATTGTATGTTGATTGAAATACCTAAGGTTAATATTAAAATTCCTAATACGTAATAGACATGTTTCGCTTTAATTAATCGCTTTATCATTTAGTTATTTCTTTTAGCATTAGAATATGAGGGATCCCGTCTTCTATAAAGACATCAGAGGAAGTGTGATAACCAAGTTTTTTATAAAAACCTTCTGCATGTGTTTGGCCATGCAATTTTACTTTCGAAGCTCCTTGTTCTTCCGCGATTTCTTCTAAAGCTTTAATAATGTTTTTGCCAAGACCAAATTTTCGGAAAGACTCAAGGATACAGATTCTTTCCAATTTACCTACTCCATCAACAAACCTAATTCTTCCTGTTCCGACTGGTTGTTCATTGTAATGAACTAATATGTGTTGGCAATCTCCATTCAATTTGTCGTATTGATCAAATTCATCTTCTAGAGGTACACCTTGTTCTTTCACAAATATATCTTTCCTTATTGCAAATGCTATTTTTAGCTCTTCTTCATTCATTATTTTTTTTGTATTCATCACTTTTATCAGTCCCTTTTAATTAAATTTTTTTGTTTTATTGCAAATGCAACAAAAATAAGTTAAATTCAATATATATCATTTTTATTGCATTTACAACAAAATTAATACTAAGGAGTTATTTATGAAGGAGATTCTTCGTGAAATTGGAATGATCGCAAGGGCTCTAGATTCGATCAGTAATATTGAATTTAAAGAGCATGACCTTACCAAAGGGCAGTATTTATATCTAGTGCGAATAGCTGAAAATCCAGGAATCATTCAAGAAAAATTAGCTGAGATGATAAAAGTAGATCGAACAACAGCAGCGCGTGCTATAAAAAAACTTGAAATGAATGGATTTATTGAAAAGAAAGAGGATAAAGAGAACAAAAAAATAAAAAAACTCTTTGCAACAGAAAAAGGGGAAAATGTTTATCCATTTATAAAAAGAGAAAACGATTATTCTAATATCGTTGCACTAGAGGGACTGTCCGAAATAGAAGTTGAAACCATTTTTACTCTACTTCAAAAGGTAAGAAAAAATGTAGAAAAAGACTGGGAATTTGTAAAAAAGGGAAACAAGAGAAATTATTGATTAGATAAGAGGAGAGATAGATTAATATGACGATCAATATAACAAAGTGTAGTTCTAAGGATTCACACACACTTCAACAAATCGGTTATGAAACGTTTAATGAGACATTTAAGGATCAAAATACGCTAGAAAATATGAATGCTTATTTAGAAAGAGCGTTTAATTTAAATCAAATAGAAGAAGAATTGTTAAATCAGTCTTCGCAATTCTTTTTCATTCATTTTAATCAAACCATTACTGGCTATTTGAAGGTCAATAGAGACGATGCCCAATCCGAAGAAATGGGTTCAGAATCACTTGAAATCGAGAGGATTTATATAAAGAAGGAGTTTCAAAAACATGGGCTTGGTAAAATTCTGTTTAATAAAGCCATAGAAATTGCGGAGGAACTTAATAAAAAGAAAATCTGGCTAGGCGTATGGGAAAAAAACGAAAATGCGATCGCATTTTATAAAAAAATGGGATTTGTTCACAATGGGTCACACTCATTTTATATGGGTGATGAAGAACAAATAGACTTGATCATGACTAAAACACTTGGGTAAAATTGTCCACATTAAAATAATCTCTCAACTACAGATTAGTGGTAAAGAACACAAAGGAGAGAACGATGGAAACGACGATAAGACAAGTAAAAAAGGAAGATGTATGGAAAATAAGGCATAAAGTTATGTGGGCAGATCAGCCTTTTTATTATATCAAATTGAAAGATGATGCATTAGGGGTTCATTATGGCCTTTTTGAAGGATTTACTTTAATTTCAGTTATTTCTATTTTTATAACGAACGGAGAATGTCAGTTCCGTAAATTTGCAACTCTTCAACAAGAACAAGGTAGAGGGTATGGGAGTAAGTTGTTAAATTATGTAATAAAGGAAGTTCAGAATAATAGCGTGAAGAAAATTTGGTGTAATGCTAGAAAGAATAAAGTGAGTTTTTATAAAAAATTTGGTTTGATAGTAACCAATACCAGTTTTATAAAGGATGGGAAAGATTACGTCATTATGGAGAAATATTTGTAGTAGATAAGTATAAAGGTTGACAATGATACTGATTACGGTTATCTAAAAAAGCTTGACTAGTTACCAAGCTTTTTTGGTATTTTTTTGGTTAATTTTAGGTGGAGAATGAAATGAGCGGTCAATTTGGATAGTTAATCTAAATTGGTAAAGAATAAAATTAACAATATTCAATAATAAAATGGAGTAAGCACTTGAAAACTTTAATATTTTGTTCAATTATTTTTTTTCCTATTATTATGAATGGATTAGCCAGATTTAATCGAATGTTTAACACAATCTTTAATTTGATCGCAATCATATCTTATGTAGTATTTGGTGGAATTTCAGCAATATCAATTTATGAAATTATAAAACATGATGTTGTTTTTATGACCAATATCCATGCTGTATTTCTTAATATTTATTTTTTAATTGCTGGCTCTTACTTAGGTATATATGGCTTATATCAACTGATTAATTTGATGATGAAACAGCTTAATCAAACTAATCAGTAAAGTACAAAAACACCACAACGCATCATTTTCTCTAAAGCATGCATTGTGGTGCTTTTTTATCGTTATTTTTCTATTTGCATTTCTAGTTTTGAATCATACTCTTTTTTCGAAAGTTCACCTGGCCAATATGCAAATCTACCTAATACGGTAGTAATTGCTGGAACTAAAAGTGGACGAACTATGAATGTATCAATTAATACTCCAATACAAGTAACAATTCCAAATTGAACTAATACTTGAATAGGTAGTGTTGCTAATACTAGGAATGTACCGGCCAAGATTAATCCAGCAGATGAAATAACAGCCCCGGTTTTTGCGACGCCATTAGAAACTGCTTCGCGATGAGTTTGTTTCTTTTTATTTTTCCATATTTCCGAAACCATGAATATATTGTAATCTTCACCTAATGCTACTAAAAATACAAAGGAATATAATGGAATCGAACCTTGTATCGCGCTAGCCCCAAATCCGTAGTGAAGAATTAGCCAGCCAGCACCTAATGCTGAAAGATAAGATAATATGACGGTTAGAATTAAGTAAATCATCGCTGTAAAGGAACGTAAATAAGTTAACAGTAATAATGCAATTAATCCAATCATTACCGGAATGATCACGGATTCATCCTGCTCAGTTATATTTTTTGTATCTAAATTTGTTGCTGTTTCTCCACCAATCCAGTAATGCTTATTTACTTGTTGTATATCATATTCGTTCAATAGTTTCTTAATTTTCTTTTCTAGTTGAGGGATTCTCTCTAATCCTTTAATAGAATATGGATTATCGACTAAAGAAATTTCATATAATTGTAATTTTTTATTCTCTTTACCTGTAATAGGATCAGATACATCTTTTACGAATGAAAGTGATTCTAATTCTTTTTTTACAGGGATATTTTTATTTTCTGTATCGATTATTACTTTAACAGGTGCTAATAAACCTGATGAATAATGGTCAGATATTAAATCAAAACCTTCTCTTGAAGGCATATCTTTAGGAAATGATTGAAGTAAATCGTACGTGTATTGTACTCGAGGTACAAATAGAGCTAGCCCTCCTAAAAGCATGATCGAGACTAGAATAATTGTCCAAGGTTTTTGAGTAACTACTTTTCCTATTTTTTGATTAAATGTTACTTTGATTTTTGATTTCTTAATTGATTTGCCTTTTTTCTTAGCTCTTAATGCTTCCATTTCCTCTGTTCTTGGGATAAAAGGAAAAAATGAAACTCTACCAAAAATAGAAAGTAGGGCAGGTAGGATTGTAATTGCAGCAATACCCATAATAAGGACTGCCAAACTAAATGGTACTGCGAAACGATGGAAAGCACCATATTGAGCTAATAAGAGAGTACCTAATCCAATAACGACTGTTAAAGCACTCATTGAGATGGCTCCACTAGATTCTCGGATTGCGAGTTGAAGTGCTTTATATTTGTTTTCTTCCAAAAGTAAATATTCACGATATCTAGATATTAAAAATAAACAATAATCAGTTCCTGCACCAAATAATAAAACTGTCATAATCGAAACGGCTTGGGAATCTACCGTTATAATACCTTTATCACCTAAAAAGCCTAATAATGGATTTACAATTCCATATGAGAAACCAACGACTATTAACGGGACAATTGCCATAATTGGTGAACGATATAGAAGGATTAAGAAAACTAATACAAGTGATACTGTTGACAATAAAAGTTTAACATCGGCTTGTGAAAATAAACTTACAGCGTCTGTTTGAATACCAACCGGGCCAGAAAAGCGGACTTTTAGACCTGATTCTGTTAATTTTCGTTTTACCGGGTCTTCACCAGAATTGTTTTTAATTAGCTTTTCTATTTTGTTGATGTTTTTTTGTAGTACTTTATCATCTGCTTTTTTATCAAAAAGAACGGCTGTAATGATTGTAGTACCATCCTCTGAAGAACTTCGTTTAATTGCCTGGATAGGCATTAAATCATATGACGGAGATGTTAATTGATTTTTTAATGGATTATTTCTAAGTTCTTTATAAACAGTTTGAATGACTTTGTAATCGTCCTCATTTAGTCCGTCTTTACGGTTCCAAACAATTAATAAAGGATTTCCAGAATCAGTTGGAAATTCTTTTTTTATCAGCTGATCCGCTTTTTGAGACATGGATTGCTTAGGTAAGTTATCTGCAGTATTGTTTTCTACCTCGTTTACAGATGGAAAAGAAAATGATAATACAACCGTTAATAAAACCCACACCAACAATGTTATCCATCTTGTACGTTTACTACTTACAAATTTGCCCCAAGAATGAAAGGGGTGCTGTTTCATATGGAATTCACCTCACGTAAAATTTATTAACTTAATTATATATACTGGTCAGTTAATTAATCAAGAACTTTTGTTATGCTATAATGAAGGGGAAATAAAAGGTTAGGAGAGAAGCACATTGGAACAAATTAAACGTCCTCTTGGAAGACCACCACAGGACTCAAAAAAAAAGCCTACAAAAACAACAATCGTTGAAAATGCAATCCAATTGTTTCTTCAAAACGGATATCAATTAGTTTCAATGGATGACGTAGCTAAGAAGTGTGGTGTAACCAAAGCAACGGTTTATTATTATTATCCAACAAAAGCAGATCTCTTTACGGATGCAATGGTTCAAATGATGCTTCGAATAAGTGATCGAATTGCTGAGATTTTATCTACAGATAAATCGTTAAAAGAAAATCTCAACGAAATGGTAAAAGTCCATTTAAGAGCAACTTTTGAAATTGATTTAAAAGCTTTTACGAAAGAAGCGAAAGTCTCTTTATCAGATGAGCAATTACAACAGATGAATAAAGCGGAAGAAATGATGTATAATGTGATCGAAAAAGCAATGGCAACGGCAATAGAGAATGGAGAAATACCTAAAGGTAATCCAACATTCTATACCCAATTGTTCTTAGCAATTTTATCGGTTGGAAATTATAAGGATACAGATCAAAATTCAATTTTCTCTACAATAGATGAAATGGCTGAACAGATTATAGACTTCTTTTGGAATGGAATAATGGGCAATAAATAAAAGAAGATTTACTTTTTGAGTAGATCTTCTTTTTTGCGTGTGAATAAAAATTAAAACATCAGAAAAGGCTCATGAGTAAGTAAACAAGTAAGAAGTTGAAAAGAGCAAACTCATAACAGTTTCATGAGTAAATGAATTAGTAAGAAAAATGTTGGTTTATTTTAACAGTAATCTTTTAATGTTTTGAAAGAAAAGCAGGAATTTAAATGAACAAGTTGAATTAAGTACTAAACTGGTAAATTATACAAAAAAAATCACACTGTGTACTCATCAATTTACCTATATTATTATAGTAATTTTCTACTAGGCTTTCACTTTGATTCCTTAACAAAAAGTTTAAAAGCAAGGCTTAGGATGAAACAAATAAATACCTAAATCTGCTGTCCAAAATTTAAACTTTGAGGTGTCTACATTGAAAGATATTTTACTTATTTTATTATTGCAATTGATTTATGTACCTATTTTAACATTAAGAACTATTTTTTTAGTTAAAGGGCTGAGTATGGCTGCTGCGTTTTTCGGCTTTGTGGAAGCAATTATTTACGTATTTGGATTATCGCTTGTTTTTTCCGGAGACCAAAGTACTGTATCAATGGTTGTTTATGCGGTCGGATTTGGGATAGGCATTCTAATTGGCAGTTACGTAGAAAACCGCTTAGCAATCGGTTACACGGCATTAGTAGTTAATTTAACGAACAAAAATAAATTACTTATTAACCGACTTCGTGAGGAAGGATTCGGCGTAACAGTATTTCAAGGAGAAGGAAGAGATAGCGAGCGTTATCATTTGGATATATTAACAAAACGTAATAGAGAACCTGAACTAATGGGTCTTATTGAGCAGTATGAACCAAGTGCCTTTATTATTTCATATGAAGCGAGAAGGTTTAAAGGTGGATTTTTATTAAACGCAATGAAAAAAGCAAAACATAAGAAACCGAACGTATTATAGACACTATAAAATAAGAAAAAAATCAGAGAAACTGCCGTTTAGATTCTCTGATTTTTTTATTTATTGATATATAGGGAAAAGTGGTTGCCAATTAAGAATGTATATCTATTTAAACTAAAATAAATGTTATGAAAGATAGTAGAATTGATGTAATGAATATGGCAATTAGAGGGCGTAATGATTTCGTACGTAATTCTTTTAGGTTAATATTTAATCCTAAGCCAGTCATTGACATTGTTAAGATAAATGATGTAAAAACAGCAATGTCTGACATGAAATTTTTAGATACTGGAACTTCTTTTCCAAGGACGTAACTCCCTACAAAACTCATAATTACAAATCCAATTAAAAACCATGGAAACTCCAATTTTGCTTCTCCATCTAATTTTCCTTTCTTCTTCATCCAGAATAAAAGGATAAAACAAACCGGAATTAATAGAAAAACACGAGAAAGTTTGGCAAGCAATGCATGAGCGAGAGCATCTTGACCTGCAGGAGCAGCTGCTAAAGCAACATGAGCAATCTCGTGAAGACTTATTCCAGCCCAAGCTCCATATTCAGTTGGACTAATCGGTAATAAAGGATAGATTAGAGTATAAATGATGGAAAAAATTGTGCCGACTAATGCTATGATCCCAACGGCCATAGCTGTGTCTTCATCTTTAGATTTTATTATTGGAGATACGGCAGCGATTGCAGCGGCGCCACAAATGCCTGTTCCAATACTTAATAATAAGGACAGATTAAAGTCTGCTTTAAGCCATTTTGCTATAAGCAAAAGAACAACAATCGATAATATAATTGTTCCAGCCCCTTTTAGTAATAAAGGCAAACCATCACTAAAAATGACAACCATGTTTAGTTTTAATCCGTACAGTATGATGGCAAATCTTAAAAGTCTTTTTGAAGAGAATTGAATTCCTGCGCGTAATTTTTCAGGATAACCAAAAAATTGTCTATATACTAAAGCAAGTAAAATGGCACATGCAAGTGGTCCAACATGATCGAACCCTGGTAACTTTGCCAATAGAAAACCTAAAACAGCTATGATGAATGTAAAAGCCACTCCATAGATCATTGCTACATTTAACTGTTTAATAGGCTTTTTTTGTTGCTCTGGTTTTGTATTGATTATTGCCTTTTGTTCCATCTTGTCCATCTCCTCGTGGCGTTCTATGTTATTATCGTATCGAAACATTTATCATAAGGAAAATAAATTATTATTATAGTTATGATAAGGAAATACGATAGGTGGAAAAAGAAGTTATAATTTAACTATAAATAAACAGAGCCTTTTTAAGTTTTGGCTTTGTTTTTTTATTTTAGAGCTAGGTGAATCTTAAAGTGTGTTTTAATGGGACCTTATTATATGAATAACATCTTAATATTAGTTAGACTTACATACAAATTAAAATCTTTAATTTTATTTCATTTTTATTTATGAGTATACTTAGTGTAGTAATATTTTAAATATTCAAAATAATTAATTTATAAAACGCTTTCAAGCGGTTGGAAGGGGGGAATTCACTTAATGAGCAATAACTTATACGAAATCTTAAATAGAAGCGCTATTAATTTCCCGGATAGTATTGCTTATATGTATGGTGATCAGTGTGTTACATATAGGAAATTAAATCAGCTTGTAAATCAATTTGCTACCGGAATGTCTGCACAAGGAATCGGCAAAGGAGATGGAGTTGCCCTTTTATTAGGAAATAGCCCAGAATTTCTCATTGCTTACTATGGAATATTGCGACTAGGTGCATTTCTTGTTCCAATTAATCCTTTATTTACCCAAGATGAAATCAGCTACATATTAGAAAATAGTCAAGTAAAAGCGGTTATTGCTCATGAATCTGTTGAGCCAACGTTATCAGATCTAAAGAAACAGTTGGTTAATCTAAATTTAGTCATTTATACAGAAGCAAAGAAACAGGAATGGACATGGGAACACCTTATGAAATCAGGAACAAGTGTAATTGGAAGTCCATTTATTGATCAAGAAGATCTAGCAGTTATTCTGTACACATCAGGTACTACAGGCAAACCAAAGGGTGCAATGTTAACACATCGAAATTTGGCTTCGAATGCAGATTCTATTTCTAAATTACTTGAACTGGATGAAAACGACCGAGTAGTGGCTGTTCTGCCAATGTTCCATGTTTTCTGTATGACAGTTTGTTTGAACGCATCGATTACTTGTGGCGCAACAGTTATAATTCAGCCTAAATTCAGCCCAGTTGATGTAGTAGGTACCATTCATAAAAGAAATGCCACGGTATTTGCAGGAGTACCTACGATGTACAATTTTATTAATCAATTACCTGAAGCTTCATCGGAGCATTTCAAATCCATTCGTATTTGTATTTCAGGTGGTGCGTCGATTCCTGTAGAGCTTCTACAAAAATTTGAAAGTAAGTTCAATGTACCTATATTAGAGGGATATGGACTTTCTGAAACAGCCCCACTTGTTGCAATTAATCCATTAAAAGGAATTAGGAAACCAGGTTCAATCGGAAGAAATATTCCCGCTGTTCAAAGCAAAGTAGTTGATAAATTTGGAGAAGAATTACCAAGAGGCGAGGTTGGAGAATTGGTTGTTCAAGGACCAAATGTAATGAAGGGATATTTAGGAATGCAGGAAGCTACATTGGCTGCTTTTAAAAACGGGTGGTTTTACACCGGTGATCTCGCAACAATGGACGAAGATGGATACATCTACATTCTTGACCGAAAGAAGGACATGATTATTGTTGGAGGTTACAATGTTTATCCTCGTGAAGTGGAAGAAGTACTATATCAACATGCCGCAGTTGTAGAGGCAGCAGTAGTTGGCGTACCTAATAAAGAATACGGAGAAAGTGTAAAAGCATACGTCGTAGTTAAAGATGAACAGTTTACAGAGAACGATATTATTCAATTTTGTAAAGATAAGCTAGTTAAATACAAGCTTCCTAAATATGTAGAATTTTTTAAAGAGCTACCAAAGAATTCAACTGGGAAGATTTTACGTAGAGAGTTAAGAGAATTGACTGAAGTGAAGTAAACAAATAAATCATTCATAAAGGGAGGATTCATTATGTCAACAATTTTAAAGGAAAAGGTTAAAGGGCAAGTAGCTTGGAAAGGAACAGACTTAGCAAAAGATGAATCTTGGATTTATCACTTATCTGAGGAAACAATTGTTGAGCTTGAAAATGCACTAGCACATGTTAAACAAAAAGGGTTAAGAGCACCAAATTTTAACAAAGAAGACTTCCAAGTTCCAAATCTTTTAAATGAAATTGATTACTTTGTTGAAGAACTTGAGAATGGAAGGGGATTTCTATTAATTCGAGGTTTACCGATTGAAGGATATACAGATGAAGAAGCAAGTATCATTTATTGGGGACTTGGCCTTCATATGGGTACTCCAGTATCGCAAAATGCAAATGGTGAACTTTTAGGGCACGTTAGAGATCAAGGTCTTAGTTTAGCAAATTCAAACGTTCGTGGTTACCAAACGAAACTGCATCTTCCTTTTCATGCTGATGGTTCTGATGTAGTAGGTTTATTAAGTCTACGAAAAGGGAAATCAGGGGGGGAAAGTAGCATTATAAGCTCGATGGCAGTTTACAACGAAATTCTAGAGAAGAACCCAGAATATTTAGGAATACTATGTCGTCCGTTTAACTTTGATCGCCGTGGAGAAGAGGGGCCAGGAGAATCGCCAATATTTACGTCACCAATTTTTAGTTACTATGATGGAAAACTAAGTTGCCGATATGTTCGTTTATTTATCGAGTCAGCACAAGCGAAAACGGGTATCCAGCTATCAAAAGTTGAAATTGAAGCATTAGATTTACTGGACTCTCTACTTCATGATGAAAATTTACATTTCAATATGATGCTGGAACCAGGTGATATGCAATTTGTAAATAATTACACGGTTCTTCATTCACGAACTCAATACGAAGATTATGAAGAACTAGATCAAAAACGTCATTTGTTAAGATTATGGCTCACAATGCCAAATGGCCGTGAAATTTCTCCGGATTTCGCAATGTTTTTTGACGAAAATACTGGAAAACCGGGTCGTGGCGGTGTACCTGCACGTAATAAAACAGCGGGCGGTATTGTTGAAACTTTAAAGTAATTTAACTTCTGTAAGAATGAGTGTGAACACCTTTTCCTTTTTTGGAAAAGGTGTTCCTTAAATAGTGAAAAGTGAGGATATACTTGTATGTCAAAAACTCCAAAGTATGCTTGGGTAATCTTATTATTTCTAGTTCTTACCGGTATGATCAACCAAGTCGATAAAATTATCATTGGTTTGGTTTCTGTTCCTTTAATGAAAGAATTACATTTAAGTCCAACAAAATGGGGAGTTGTAGGAAGTTCATTTTTTTGGTTTTTTACATTTTCTTCAATAATACTTGGAGGAATGGCTGATTCAAAAAATACAAAAAAAATGCTGACATGGCTTTCATTGGTTTGGCTAATTGTGCAGTTTGCAACTCCTTTTGCTTCTAGCCTAACTTTGCTTTTGATAACAAGAATGTTTTTAGGATTAGGTGAAGGTCCAGCTCCTGCTCTTTCTACAGCAATCATGGGAAAATGGTTCCCAAAACATAGGCATGGTATAGGTTTTGGTGCGGTTCTTTTAGGAACGACCGGGGGTTCGGCAATCGCTTCTCCCTTATTAATATCATTAATTGATAAACAAGGATGGAAATCGGCATTTTTAATGATGGGAGTTCTTGGACTAATCGTGTTAGTTTTATGGTTAATTTTCGGTAAAGAAAGTCCAACAGAAATTGGACTACCAGCCATGCATCAAACGGAGCACCAGCCTAGCCTACCTAAAGTATCAATGCGACAGTTTTTTCCGTATCTATTTTCTAAAAACTTTATATTAACCGTTTTGTGCGGTGGATGTGCATATTGGTTATTATCCATTCAGGCAGTATGGTTCCCGTCTTATTTTACAAAAATTCAACAGTTTGACTCTCAGACTTTAAAACTAGCGGTATCCCTGCCTTTTCTTTTTGCAGCTTTTTGTCAAATTGGATTTTCTATGCTATCTGATCGTCTTTACCGCAAAACAGGCAATATTCGTAAAGCCCGTATTAATCTTGCGGGTATCATGATGATGTTATCTTCTATTTGTCTATATCTAGCAATAACCGTGAATTCAGTTACGATGTCTATTGTTTTCTTTACACTCGCACCTGGTTTTGCGTATGTAATCCTTTCACTTGCTTCTGCTATATTGATGGAGTTCTTTTCTCCCGAGAACATTGGTAAAGCACAGGGGGCATTCATTGCTTTTGCAAGTATATCTAGTATTATTGCTCCACTTGTTTTCGGATACTTTATTCAACATTCACTAACTGAAGCAATTGGTTATCATTACGCGTTTGGATTTTCTTCATTAGGAATGCTGATAATAGGAATCGTATTTTGGCTTGGTGTACATCCCGCAAATCGAAGAAACGCAATAAATGAATCGGGGGAGCAAATGAGTAGTTAAGGAATGATCTGCAAGTAAACTATTCGGCAATTAAATTAATAATCTTCAATTTCGAAGGAGGAGTTTTAATGTCAGTCATTTTAAATGAAAAAATTCAAGGGCGATCTGCTTGGAAAGGTATTGATCTTGCTAAGGATGAATCATGGATTTATTTTTTAACCGATACAACAATTGCTGCACTTGAGAAGGCCGTATTATATGTTCAACAAAAAGGGTTAAAAGCACCTGATTTTAAAAAGGATGATTTTCCAATTCCTGATTTAGCTGACGAAATTAAGTACTTTGTTGACGAATTAGAGAATGGAAGAGGTTTTCTTTTAATCCGTGGATTGCCAATGGATCGATATTCCGATGAAGAAGCAAGTATCATTTACTGGGGGCTTGGACTCCATTTAGGACTGCCAATCATTCAAAGTAAAAATGGGGAACTCCTAGGTCATATTAAAAATGTAGGCAAGGACTTTAAAGATAATACAAAAGTACGTGGCTACCAAACGAATGTACATCTTGATTATCATACAGACCTTGCTGATGTGGTTGGTTTACTATGTCTTCGTAAAGCCAAATCTGGTGGTTTAAGTAGTATCGCGAGTGCGATGTCGATCTATAATGAAATTCTGGAAAAACGCCCAGAATATCTTGAAATTCTCTATCGTTCATTTGCCCATGACCTTCGCGGGGAGGAAACGCCAGGTCAATCACCTGTCGTTCAATCACCAATCTTTAGTTATTTCGATGGTAAATTAAGCTGCAGATATATTCGCCAGTATGTCCAATCTGCACAAACGAAAACAGGTATCCATTTGTCGAAAGAGGAAATTGAAGCATTTGATTTTATTGATTCCCTTACTCATGATAAAAACTTCCATATCGATATGATGATGGAACCAGGTGACATGCAATTCGTTAATAATTATACTGTTTTCCATTCACGTACTCATTTTGAAGATTTTGAGGAAGAGGGTAAAAAACGTCATTTATTAAGATTATGGCTTATGATGCCAAATGGTCGTAAAATTGCTCCAGGTTTTGAGTTTTATATTGGTGGGGCACCCATAAATAGTTAAAGAACAGGGAAATTTAGCTTATTAAGTAATTGGTGATTTTATTCAGGGATGACATGAATAAGATCACCAATTTATCATTTAGATTGACTAATTGTCTGGATAAAAGTATAAAAATAAAACGAGAGAGGATGATATTGTTTGGCAAAGTTAGATCCGCAAGCGGAGAAGTTTTTAAGTGTACTAAAACAGATGCCACCTATTCATGAACTGGAACCCAAAATTGTAAGAGAAATGCTATCAAAGTCACCTCGTCCTCTTGTAAATCTAGAAGGATTATCAAAAGTAGAGGACTTTATGATTCCAGTCAGTAATAATGAAGAAATTAATTGTCGAGTTTACATGCCAGAAGGTCAAGGTCCCTTTCCAATATTCATATACTATCATGGAGGGGGATGGGTTCTTGGGGATATTGAATCAACGGACGCAAGCTGTTGTTTAATTGCTAATAGAACAAAGAGGATTGTTGTATCAGTAAACTATCGCCTTGCACCAGAATATAAGTTTCCAACAGCAGTGGAAGATGCATTTTCAGCTTTGGAATGGGTTTATGAAAATGGTATTTCCTTTAATGGGGATGTCTCTAGATTGATCGTTGGTGGAGATAGTGTAGGTGGAAATCTTGCTACAGTCGTTACAATGATTGCAAGAGACAGAAAAGGTCCTAGCATTGCGGGACAAGTTTTAATTTATCCCCCAACGAATCTTGAGTTCAATACAGAATCACATCAGTTGTTTGCGAAAGGATTTGGTTTAGATCGAGAACAGCTAATTTGGTTCCGAACTCATTATTTAAGCAATGAAGAGGATAAGACGGATGAGTACGCTTCTCCGTTAATAGCAAAAGACTTAAGTGGCCTTCCAAAAGCATTAATCATTACGGCGGAAAATGATGTACTACGGGATGAAGGAGCAGCCTATGCCAATCGGCTGAAACAGTTTGGAGTACAAGTTGAATATGTGTGTGAACCTGGAATGATCCACGGCTATTTTGCACATATGGCAATATTTTCGAACAATATTGAATCGACGGTTTCTAAGATCGATAAATTTTTACGATCAGACTGTGACAAAAGCTTGCAATCAGTGTGAGAATCAATTTTTAGGAATTTGTTTACGCACTTAAAGAGCCTCAAAAATTGTGAGGCTCTATTTCTTTGAATTATTAACTTATAAACTATGAAACCGTAAAACCATTTCAAATAAGTATATTAAAAATAAACGGTATTTCCGATGCCACCAGTTACTGGTATTACTTCTCCAGTTATTGATGCTGATAAAGGTGATGCTAGGAAAGTAACGACGTAAGCAATCTCCTCAGGAGTAATCAAGCGACCGAGAGAATTTAGTGATTTAACTTGTTGAATTGCTTCTTCATTCGTTACTTTGTCTCTAAAAGTTTCAGTATCAACAATTCCAGGATAGATTGCATTGACGTTAATTCCATGCTTTCCTAATTCCATTGATGCAGATTTTGTTAAATGGACGACAGATGCGTTACGTGGACCAGAGCTAAAGTAATTGCCACCAATCCTAGCAGCTAGTCCACTGATATTAATAATTCGTCCCCACTTGTTTTCAATCATATGTGGCGCAACGGCTCTAATACTACGAAAATACCCCATATATTTTTCTTCAAAATCCTTTATAATAAGTTCTTCTTTAATACTATTAAAGTCCTCAGGCTCATGACCACCAACGCGGGCTCCACTGTTAATTAGTATATCTATGCTTCCCATTTTTGCTGCTGATTTTTCTACTAGATTTAAGATGGAGTCTGGATCGGTAGTGTCAGCTACGATTGGGTAAATATTTCGACTAGTTTCTTGTGCCAGTTCCTCTGCTGCAATCTTTAGCGTGGATTCATTTCTTGAACAAATCGTACAATCTACACCTTCAAGAGCTAGCTGGCGGGCAACAGCTTTACCAATACCTCGACTACCTCCAACAATAAGTGCTTTTTTTTCTTGTAATTTTAAGTCCATTGTTCAGCCTCCAGTTCGATTCAATAGTACTAGAAAAAAATTGAATGATATAGTATTTACTCATTTCTATACTTAATTGTACCTATAAATAATATTTATATAAAATTAAAGATTCTAATTTGTAATTTAGTTGTACTAATATATCGTGGTGTGATAGTTTCCTGTTCCTATGATACAATGGTACGTATTTCATATATTAGTAGTATTTACATGTAAGTTAAAATGTTTTATTTTATTTAACTGAAAATTATGAATATAATAAATATAAAGAATATTTTAATGTAATTAAAGTTATAAAATGAATCAATTTAAATAAAGGGGGGAAGGGCATCTTTGTCATTTGGTAGAGAAGGTGATAGAACAATTTTGTAAGCGCTTTACCAAAACGGAAGAATTGTTAATTTGTTATAAACGCTTTAGTTAGAAAACAAGTTGCATTTTAGAGATGTTCAATAATTAGAAGGAAAGAAAGGGAGATTTTTTTGAACACACCAAAATACTCTTGGATTATTTTATTAATTCTAGTTGCTTCTGGCATGGTCAATCAAGTTGATAAAATCATCATAGGTTTAGTATCGGTTCCGTTAATGAAAGAATTACATTTATGTCCATCGCAATGGGGATTAGTTGGAAGCTCGTTTTTCTGGTTCTTTACGATCTCTTCTTTCATTCTTGGTGGCATGGCTGATTCTAAAAACACGAAGAAGATGTTTACTTGGATTATGTTAATATGGTTAATCGTTCAATTTACAACACCTTTTGTATCTAGTTTATCTCTATTAATGTTTTCAAGAATGCTATTAGGAGCAGGGGAAGGGCCAGCTATTTCTATTTCAACTTCAATCATTGGAAAATGGTTTCCAAAACATAGACATGGTATTGGTTTTGGGGCCGTGCTCTTTGGAGCTACAATCGGACCTGCAATTGCTTCTCCACTATTAATCTCACTAATTAACCAATATAGTTGGAGAGCCGCTTTTGTAGCAATGGGAGCAGTCGGATGTATTGTTTTACTTTTATGGATGATTTTTGGAAAAGAGAGCCCAAAAGATATCGGGATTTCTACATATGAGCAAGAGGAAAAAAACTCAGTTATTCCAAATAAGGTTTCATGGAAGCAGTTTTTTCCTCATATTTTTTCTAAGAATTTTATTTTCACTGCTGTTTGCGCAGGCTGTGCATATTGGTTATTGTCTGTCCAAGCGGTTTGGTTTCCAGCATATTTTTCGAAAGTTCAACATTTTGATGGTAAAACATTAAAAATGGCAGTATCATTCCCTTTTCTCTTTGCAGCTATTTGCCAAATTGCATTTGCCCTAATTTCAGACCGCATTTACCGCAAAACAAAGGATATACGAAAAGCAAGAATAAATCTTGCAGGAATTTCAATGATGTCATCTGCTATTTGTTTATATATTGGAAGTGTTGCAAATTCAAGTGCAATTTCCATCTTGTTCTTCATCCTTGCACCGGGTTTTGCAATTGTTATTCTTTCACTGGCACCAGCCATGTTAATGGAGTTCTTTTCACCTAAAAACATTGGAAAAGCTCAAGGGACATATGTTGCTATATCAAGTTCAACGAGTATTATTGCTCCTGTTATATTTGGTAATTTTATTGAAAATGCCGGAAGTGAGTCTTTAGGATATGGATACGGATTTTTAGTGACGTCTTTAGTTATGTTTGTTTTCGGATTAATATTTTGGATCGCCGTGCGTCCAGCTAAGCAAACAAGCACTACAATCAAGGTAGAGGAACAAGTCATTATATAAAAAGTATGAAATAATCGAGGAGGAAAGATCATGTGTAAAAATAGAAAAGTCTTTGATGGAATCGATTGCTGTGTAGAATGTAATGAAGAATTATCCATTATGGAGAGAAATCGTAGTAACTGCTGGAGTTGCCAGGATAAAATCACTGAAACTTACGCTGATGACCATATCGATAACGAAACAAAAGTCAAAACTGAGCAAAATATTAGTTCGTGATAATAATAATTTCGAATAAAAGGAGAAGCTCTCGCGTCCACTTCGAACGCAGTAGCTTCTCTTTTTTAGCTATTCATAATTTCGGATTTTAAAAAATGAATATATTTGTTAGCGTATGTAGATAAATGTTTATCTTCTGATCGAACTAATCCTAAAGAAATGTTAACAGTATTATGGTTCACTAAATCGATTGGAATAATATCACCATTAATAACTGATGGATAATTTTGCATGACAAAATCAGGGGCAAATGTAATTGCCAGGTTTTCATTTACGGCTTGTAGAAGTCCAGCCATATTATTTGTTGTAAATAAAATTTTCATAGGCTTATATTTGACAAAAAAATCTTGAACAAAATATTGCATTAATTCGCCTTTATATATGACGAGCGTTTGATCAAGAATGTCTTCCGGGGTTACTGTACCAAGAATAGCTAAAGGAGAGTGCTTAGAAACGTATACTTTTTGCTTTCCATCAAGCAGTGCTTCAAAAGCGATTCCTTCCATATTTACTCCTATATCACTTGAATATGTAATTAGGCCAAAATCAGTCTTATGCTGTCTAACATCATCAATCACTAATGTACCACTTTTTTCAGTAACCTCAAGATTTACATGAGGATAATCATGACTAAAAATAGAGATTGCTTTAACGAGAAATGTCATTAAACCAGGTAAAGAAGATATATTAAGCTCACCCACCTCGGTAGAGTTAAATAAATTAGCTGTCTCCTTTATTTCCTCAAGTTTCTTTTGAACCTCATAGGCAAGTTTTAAAATGACTCTTCCCTCATCAGTTGGAACCGCGCCATGTCCCCGTGAACGTTTAAATACTTTAATTTCTAGTTCTTTTTCTAAGTTTGTTATGGACTGGCTAATTGTTGATTGTGTAACATGTAAATTTTGTGCAGCCACTGACAAGGAACTGTATTTTGCGACTTCAACAATATAGATTAATTGCTCAATATTCATGTTTGTCCCCTTTTTTTGAATATTAATGATACTAACTTACACATTAAAATCTTTAATTTTTTTTCATTATAATTTATATGTATAATCAATATCAATAAGATTTTCAAAAATTAGAATATTCTTAATTTTAGGAGGGAGAGTAAAATGTCATTAGCACAATTATTTGATTTAACAGGAAAGACAGCAATCGTTACAGGAGGCGGAAGTGGGTTAGGACGTGTAATGGCAATAGCTTTAGCAGAAGCAGGGGCAAATGTAGTAGTTTGTTCTAGACGTTTAGAAGTTTGCGAAGAAGTTGTGAAAGAAATAGAGGCATTAGGCAGACGATCGTTAGCTATATCATTAGATGTGACTAGTCCCGAATCAATTGAAAAGGGATTGGAACAAGCTGTTTCCCAATTTGGAACCATCGAAATTTTAGTAAATAGTAGTGGAACTGTTTTTGAAACGCCAGCTGCAGAAATGCCTTTAGAACAATGGCAATCCATGCTTGACACAAATGTGACAGGAACGTTTTTAATGTGTCAGGCAGTCGGCAAACATATGATTAATAATGAATACGGCAAAATCATCAATATTTCTTCTAGTATAGGATTTAAAGGTGTTGATCCTGAAGCTGTAGATTCTGTTGGATATACAACAAGTAAGGGTGCCGTTATGACTTTAACGAAGGATTTAGCAGTTAAGTGGGGGCGTCATGGTGTTAATGTAAACTCAATTGCTCCTGGCGTTTTTACTACTGGAATGAATAATCCAGAAATACCAGGAACGCTTGTACATAAAGCAGGTCCGTTCATTGCTACTCAAGTTCCACTTAGAAGATTAGGTAGTGATCATGATTTGGTAGGTGCTACCCTTTACTTTGCTTCTGCTGCATCTGACTATTGTACAGGACAAATATTAGTTCTTGATGGAGGCCTTGGTGCTAAGTAAAATTGATCAAAACAATTTAGTGATGTAAATTAGTCAAACTTAAATACAAGTTAAAAATACTAATTTTACTTTACGGAAAATTATAAATATACTGATAATAATCAATTAGAAGTAGTTTTAAGTTGTCATACTAATGTCAGAGACTACTATAGACGAATTAAAAAAAACATAGATGGAAGAGGGGATTTAAGTGAGTAATGTAAAGGGAATAAAAGAAGTAATAGTGCACCATGCTGGAAATATTAATGTAGATGAGTTGCCTTGGATTCCTTATTTTGGTGATTCAAAATTTAAATTACTTAAAGCAAACCCCGTAACAGGGCAAACTCTTACATTATTATATGTACCTGCGAAAATGCAGCTTCCTGCACATTTCCATCCCGGAACAGTTATTGTATATACTGTTCAAGGAACGTGGAGATATCTAGAAGAATCTTGGATTTCTAAACCAGGTGACGTTGTTTATGAGCCTGCTGGATCGAAACATACACCTACTGCTGTTGGTGACGAAGATGTTATTACCTTTAATATTGTAGAAGGAACATTGGATTATATCGGTGAGAATGGTGAAATTCTTGCTAGAGATAATTGGGAAACGTTTCTAAATAGATACTATGAATATTGTGCTGCTGAAGGGATCGAACCTGTTGATGTGACTAAATTTTAATAATTAGTGTATGAAAAGAGAATCTAAAAACGTCCAGTGACGAACAGGATTCTCTTTTCTTATGAATAATAATCTTAAGGCATTTGTATATAAGTAAGACTTACTTGTAGGTTAAATTCTTTAATTTTATTTAATTATTACTTATGATTATAATTAGTTGTAAATTAATGTTTTTAAAATTTAGAATATTTAAAAATGAGGAGGTTCATCTAAATATGCCAGCTGAAACAGTATTAATTACAGGCGCTACAAAAGGTATTGGATTGGAATTTGCAAAGATTTTCGCAGGTCATCGCTATAATTTAGTTTTAGTTGCTAGAGATGAGTTGATGTTGGAGAAACAAGCTGGTTTTTTAAAAAAGGAATACGGAATAGAAGTTCATACATTTGTCGGTGATCTAAGTAATCATGAAACTGTAGAGAGCTTGTATACATACCTAAAAAGGGAAGGAATCAATATCGATATATTGATTAATAACGCTGGAGCGGGCGGATTAGGGTTAATGACAGAATTAGATATTAAGAAAGAAATAGAATGTTTACAGTTGAATATGATTTCCTTAACTTATTTAACTAGACTTATAGCGGATGAAATGATTAAGCGAAATCACGGTAAAATTTTAAATGTTGCTTCAACTGCAGCTTTTCAACCAACTCCACGGATGTCGATGTATGGGGCAAGTAAATCATATGTTTTATCTTTTACAGAAGCGATAGCCGAAGAATTAAGAGGTACCGGGGTTCAAGTTAGTGTATTATGTCCTCCTTCAACAAAGACACCACTTACTGAGGGACTTGCTTCAACTGGAACAAAAATTTTCATTAAAAACTTAATGGATCCAAAAGCAGTTGCCAAGTGTGGTTACGAAGGCTTAATGAAAAATAAAACTGTGATCATTCCAGGCTTTAAAAATAAACTGATGGCAAAATCTGTTGGAATACTGCCAAGGAAGTGGGTTACTACTTATACCCGGAAGATGATTGAGGAAAAAGTGTAAGTAGCCATATTTGAGATTAAGATATAACGAAGAGAGGGATCGTTAATGCAGAATGTATATTTAGTTGAAGCGCTCAGAACACCAATTGGGTGTTTCGGAGGCTCATTAAAAGATGTAGGTGCTGTACAGCTTGCATCAACAGTTATTAAGGAGGTATGGCAAAGATCTGGTCTATCTGCTGATTGTGTTGATGAAGTAGTATTAGGTAATGTTCTAAAGTCAGGGCTTAAAGGAAATCCAGCAAGACAAGCCGCAATTAATGCTGGTTTACCTGTTTCAATACCTGCGATTACAATTGATAAACAATGTGCATCTGGACTGCGAGCAATCACATTAGCCTATCATCAAATACTAGCTGGAGATTCGAATGTTGTAATTGCTGGAGGGACGGAAAGTATGAGTAATGTCCCACATTTAGTAATGAATGCAAGATGGGGACAAAAAATGGGAGATTTAAGGACAGTAGATGCAATTTTTCATGACGGGCTTCACTGTGCAATAGAAGGTTACCATATGGGTATTACAGCAGAAAATTTAGTTGAAGACTATCGTATATCGCGCGAGGAGCAAGACATATTTGCTTTAAATAGTCAGCAAAAAGCGATTAGAGCTAGAGAACTAGGAAAATTTGAAAATGAAATTGTTCCAGTTACGCTTAAAACTAAAAAAGGTCCCATTTTATTTAAAGAAGATGAGAACATAAAAAATACTAGTCAAGAGAAACTACAAACTCTTAAAGCGGCTTTTAAAGAGAATGGAACAGTGACTGCTGGAAATGCTTCATCATTAAATGATGGTGCTGCTGCTGTAATTGTTGCATCAGAACAAGCAGTTCGAGAATATGGATTAAAACCGCTTGCCAAAATTCGTTCGGTAGCAAGCGCTGCTGTTGCTCCTTCAATTATGGGAATTGGTCCAGTTCCTGCAACACAAAAAGCACTGCAACGAGCAAATCTAACGATACAGGATATAGAATTAGCAGAGATCAATGAAGCATTTGCTGCACAAGTACTAGCAGTAAATAAATTGTTAAATATATCAGAAGAGATTATTAATGTAAATGGAGGAGCTATTGCATTAGGCCATCCAATCGGCTGTTCAGGTACTAGAATTGTAGTTACTTTATTACATGAATTAATACGTCAAAAGAAACAAATTGGTTTAGCAACTTTATGTGTAGGTGGCGGGCAAGGAGTTTCAATGATCATAGAAGCTGTATAATCTAATTAAAAAGTAATGGTAAGCAAATTCAACGAAGAATTGCTTACCATTTTAGTTTATAAACAAGATACACTTATAATTATCTCAATGAAGATAATCAAAAGTATTTTTTGCTAACAAGATAAAGGTTACTGTAATAAAAAGGATTCGAACGTAGCCACTTCCTTTTTTAATAGCGAATTTTGAACCACAAATTGCTCCTGCTATTTGTGCAAGTCCCATAGCTAGTCCATAGGCGTAATGAACTTGTCCCAAGTACATAAACATTAATAATGCAGCTATATTACTACCAAAATTTAAAAACTTTGCGTTGCCTGCAGCTTTTAAGAAATCAAACCCCATCATTAAAAAAGCAAATATTAGGAATGAACCAGTTCCAGGGCCAATGAATCCATCATAGAAACCAATCCCAAAAATTAAAAGCATAAACAGAATAATACGAGTAACTGACAGCTTTTTATTGGTAGTCGTATCTCCCCAATCTTTCTTAAAAATAGTATATATTGCAACTGCTGCAAGCATAACGAGCATAAGAGGCTTAAGAACGGTAGGGTCAATTAAATGAACTGTCCAAGCTCCCAAGATGGAACCAATAAATGTGAGTGGGAATAACTTATAGACAGATTTCAAATCAAGCTTTCCAGAACGATAGAACATGATTGTGCTCGTTAAAGAGCCAATTGACCCAGCTAATTTGTTCGTTGCGACGGCAGCAGCTGGAGATAGACCAGTAAATAATAATACTGGCAAAGTAATTAGCTCACCGCCTCCAACTACAGAATCAATAAATGCAGCTAAAAATCCAAATACAATTAAAGTTAATAATAACGACGGATCAATATGGAATATCATCAAATCTACCTTTCTTTTATTTACTAATTTGAAAGTAGTTAAAATAGGAAACGAAGTAAATCATTAATTTAGTAATATAAGAATTATTTTTATTTTTACAAAATAAAATAGCAGTAACATTTTTTCCGTATTAGTTATAATAGGTGAGATTTTAATTTCAACTTGTGCCACTTTCTAAAATTTCGCATATATTGGTATGTGATAATTTAATGAAGAGGTGTGTATGGATTGAATTTCGAACAAAAAATTACAACTACAGAAATAGGACAAGCTAAAGAAAAATACTTTGAAAAAAACGTCAATCGTTTAATGAAAGAGATTGTTACTAAGATCGAAATGAAGATGGCACTTGAAGAACTAAAAGTTAAACGTATTATCCGATTTGATGGTCTAGAAAATGATGAAGTTATTAAACAAGTACAAAATGATTTAACGAAAATATTTGAGGATTCAATTATAGAAATACAACTAAAAATGAGTGAAATTGAGATATATCTTAATTCATTAGAAGAAATAAAGGGCAATTCAATAAAAAAGGAAAGCGATTTTAATAAATAAAAAAGAGTGAGAAACACTAGGTTTCTTCACTCTATTTTTTTGCCTTTGTTTGAGTTTGATTCATCTCGGGAAATTGCTTATTTATTGTTAATGTTGATATTAATCGTAATTTTTTTATCGCAATGAGATGATGATTGACCATTTTGTACAGCACTTAATATTTTAGCAATTACATCTGTACAGCAATCACAATTCTTGTGTTCGCAGCGGTCACACTCATGGTCTTCACAGCAGTCACACTCATGGTCTTCACAGCAGTCACATTCATGGTCTTCGCAACAGTCACACTCATGGTCTTCGCAGCAGTCGCATTCATGATCTTCACAGCAGTCACATTCATGGTCTTCACAGCAGTCACATTCGTGGTGTTCATGGCAATCACATTTGTGCTTGTCGGAATGTTTTCGAGTTTTCTTATCTTTTTTGCAACAACAATCAATATTAATATTCACCGTAATACTGTCATCACATTTCTTGTGTTCGCAACAATCACATTTCTTGTGTTCATGACAATCACATTTCTTGTGTTCATGACAATCGCATTTCTTGTGTTCATGACAATCGCATTTCTTATGGTCATGACAATTGCATTTCTTGTGGTCACAACAATTACATTTCTTGAGCTCATGGCAATCACAATTCTTGTGATCACGACAATCGGATTTCATGTGTTCGCAGCAATTACAATTCTTGTGTTCATGACATTCGCATTTTTTGTGCTCGTGGCAATCACATTTCTTGTGATCACGACAATCGCATCTCTTGTGGTCACAGCAATCGCAATTCTTGTGTTCATGGCAATCGCATCTCTTATGTTCGCAGCAATCACATTTCTTGTGATCATGACAATCGCATCTCTTGAGATCACAGCAATCACAATTCTTGTGCTCATGGCAATCGCATCTCTTATGTTCGCAGCAATCACAATTTTTGTGTTCATGACAATCGCACTTCTTATGTTCGCAACAACATTTGCATGGCGGACAAGGCGGACAAGGCGGGCACGGTCGACACGGAGGACAAGGCGGACACGGTGGTTTAGGTGGCGGACTTGGTGGTTTAGGCGGCGGACTTGGTGGTTTAGGCGGTGGACTTGACGGCTTAGGCGGTGGACATGGTGGCTTCGGTGGTAGAAGTGGCTTTATTGGTGGGCACGGAGGTTTAGGTTCGCATCTACATGGCTCACAGTCGCAGTTACATTTCTTCATTATATATCACCCATTAAATTTGAATTATTCAGGTCTTCTAACTATCAATATGTTCGATGTGGATAGCTTGTCAGTGTTATTGACTATACATGTATTATTTATTTAGATGAAAATACGTACAAGATTTTAGTCCAAGTATTATATTTCTAAAATAGAAAAGGTAACTCTCAAATACAAGAGTTACCTTTAAAAAATTATAGTGGATTAACTTTCTCAGTTGAAATTACTTTCTTATTTGATTGTTTTTTATGCAACCATTGATAAATAATTGGTATTACTAAAAAGCTATTTAAAGTAGATGTGATCATCCCACCGATTACAACAATTCCTAATGTCTGTGAAATAACTGTATCACCTTGGTGTGAAAATGCTAGTGGTAATAGTGTTAAAATCGTTGTTGCTGCTGTAATTAAGATAGGTCTAATCCTTGAAAGACTACCAGAAATAACGGCTTCTTCAGTATTCATACCGTTTTTACGATTACGCTCAATCTTATCAACTAGTACGATACCATTTGTTACTACAATTCCAGTTAACATTAAGACCCCGATTAGTGCTGCTAAGTTCCACTCTCCACCTACTATTACTAAAGAGATAACAACACCACTTAATGCTAGTGGGATACTTAATAATACTGAAACTGGAGCTCTCCATCCTTTAAATAATGATGAAGTAATGACCATAACTAAAAGTATAGAGAAGGCTACGGCAATTGACATATCAAAAATCATTTCTTTAACTTGTTGAGTAATACCTCCCATAGAGTAACTTACTCCTTTAGGAAGAGCTTGTTTACTAATTACGTCATCAACCTGTTTTGAAACTTTACTAATGTCATTTGAAGTTATTTGACCTGTAACGATTGAGTAAGGCTCTCCATTGCGTTCATTAATCGTTGAAGGAGCATTATCTTTCGTAATAGATGCAATTTGTTCAAGTTTGACGGTTTTATTACTACTTGTTAAGAAAGTTTCATTTTTAAGTGAATTGATTACATCTTCTGGCGATGCATTTAATTGAACTTGATTATTTCCACTACTAATTTGATCAAGATACATATCAACTGGCAGACTTATATGGTTAACTACAAATGTAGCATCTTTAGATTGTGACATATAACGGTTAATTACTTTCGTTATATCTGCTAATTGAATTCCATTTTGTTCAATTGCTTGTTGGTTAAATGTAATTTTATATTTTGGAAGACCAGATGTTAAATCTACTTTTCCATCAACGCTTAGTCCATCAATTTTAACAAGTTTTGATCTCATTTGATCTGCAATTTTATCTAGTGTGGCTTGATCAGAGCCAGTAAATATGACTTTCAATAAAGAGTCATCACCGGCAATACTTTGACTTGAAACAGTATAAGCTACATTTTTAGATAATTGTGGCAGTTGTTTTCCAAGCTCTTTAATGACTTGATCTGAGTCTTTTACGTTCTTTAAAGCAACAGAAATGTTAGCTACGTTAGGTTTTTGTAGGAAACCACCGCCTTGGTCAAATACATCATCACTTTGTGGCGTATTGGTTGATCCAAAATTAGAAAGATAAGATTTTATTTTTGGATTATTTTTTAATTGACTTTCTACCTTTTGAACCGCAGAATCTACTTGCATTAATGTACTTCCTTGAGGTAATTCAAGTTTAATTGCCACTTGACCAGTTTTAGCACTTGGTAAGAATGAAACAGGTAAAAACGAACCAAATGCTACTGCGAAAATAAATAGTAAAGCTGAAATGAAAATTGTAAGTTTTTTCTTCTTTAATGATGATAATAAGATCGGTTTCATCATTGGTTCTAAAGAAACAGCATTTGTTTTCTTTGTATTATTTTTCCAACCCATTAGTGCAAGTGCTGGAATAACAAGAATTGCTACAAAGAACGATATAATTAAAGAGATAACAACAGACCATGCAAATCCGCTATATGAAGCACTAATAGCTCCACCTACAAAGGCAATTGGAATATAAACAGCAATTGTTGTAAGTGTTGATGCTAAAATCGCAGGAGTCATTTCATAAACTGCTGAACTTAATGAGTATAGTAATGATTTATCAGGATTTTGTTCTCTTTTACGGTACATATTATCAAGGATAACGATTGAATCATCAACAATACGACCCATTGCAACAATTAAACCTGAAACGGTTAAAATATTAAGTGTGATACCCATTGATTTTAGGATAGCTGTTGTTGCTAATAAAGAAATTGGTAATGAAATTGCAATGACTAATGTTGATTTTACATTGCGGAAGAAGAAAAATACGCAAATCATTGAGAAAAGACATCCAAGTAAACCTTCACGAATTAAACCGTTTAATGAATCATTTAATTCTTTTTCACGATCTAATTGAGGTGTTAATTTAACAGAACCGTCTTTTACTTGTTGTAAGCTTTGAATTCTTTCCTTCACATTTTTTGCTACGTCAGTAATGTTTGCACTTTGAGTTTTAATAACATTTAATTGAACACTTGTTTTTCCATCTGTTCTTGCAATCGTTTTTACATCATTTAAGGCGTGAGTAACTGTTGCAAATGCTGAAAGTGGAATTTGATCACCATCTGAATTTTTGATTTTTACATCATTTAATTGTTTCTCATTTAAATTCCATCCATCAAATTTAACTGGAATAGACAGTTGATTTTGTAAGATTGTTCCTTCAGGTAAAGATGGAACTGTTACAGCTAAGGCTTTATTTAAGTCATCTAAAGTAAGTTTATTTTTTGCTAGGTCCTTCGTTCTAACAGTTAGAACGTATCCATCTTTTGCACCACCGAACACTGAAACATCAGATACACCTGGAACTGTTTTAAGGTGTTGCACAATATCCATTTGTGTTACTGATTTTAAAGTATTATCATCTAATTTATCACTAGTCAAACTGTAAGTTAGGATTGGGAATGAACTAGTTGTAAGTCTAGTAACTAAAGGTTTAGATGTAATTGTCGGAGGAATGTCCGCATTTTCTAAAGCTTTATTTACATCAATTTCGGCTTGTTTCATATCTGTATTCATTGGAAAATAAAGACTCATAAAAACTCCGCCATCATAAGAGCTAGTTTCAATATCTTGTAAACCTTCTGTTGTTCTTACAGCACTTTCAAGACTATTAGTAATATTTTGTTTTACTTGATCGGCCTGGTACATAGGTAGACGCATGCTTACAGTAAGAGTTGAATTGTTTATACCTGGTAAATAATCGCGTTGCATTTGGTAAGCTGAGATAGCACCCCAAGTTACAATCATAACGACACAAACAATCATTAAAATTGCTCTTTGCATGGTCCCTTCTATAAATTTTTTCATCTTAAACCTCCTAAGATTTTTATTTTAAATTGAAAATTATTTCATAAATCAACCCCATGTCATTGTAAAATTTCTAACTGAAACTTTAATGAATAATCAATTAAAATTAGATTAAAATGAAAAAAATACGAATCAAAAGTTCTATAATGGCATTTATACAAGGAACTTCTAAGACTAGAATCAGACTTAAAAATAGAATAGAGATACTAAAACTATTAATAGAAATAGGTGAGTTAAATGAAGAAAATCTTAATTATTGAGGATGAAATAAATATAGCTCGAGTTTTAAAATTAGAAATAGAATATGAGGGTTATGAAGTGTTAGTCGAACATAATGGAAAAGCTGGTTTAGAGTCGGCTTTAAGCAATAATGTCGATCTAATTTTATTAGATGTTATGTTACCTGAATTGAGTGGAATCGAAGTTTTAAGAAGGATCAGAAAAACAAACCAATTTGTTCCAGTAATTTTATTAACTGCTAGAGATGCTACACATGATAAAATTATCGGACTTGATTATGGTGCTAATGATTATATAACAAAACCTTTTGAAATCGAAGAAGTCTTAGCAAGAATACGTTCGTGTCTACGATCAAGTAATCTAGTTCATGAATTTAAGAAAAGCGAAGACGAAAATCCTACTTTAACGATTGAGGATTTAGCTGTTAATTTAGAAGCTAGAGAAGTAAAGAGGGATGATAAAGTCATTTCATTAACACCAAAAGAGTATGATTTATTAGTTTATCTATTAACAAATCAAAATAAAATTGTGACTAGAGAAGGCATCATAACTACCGTCTGGGGTTATGAGTACGAAGGGGAAACAAATGTTGTTGATGTGTACATTAGACATTTAAGAAAGAAAATTGAAGAGGACTTTGACGTCCCTTTAATTCGAACGATACGAGGTGTGGGGTACACAATGAGGAAGGGTTAAGATGAAAATAACAACTAAAATAAATTTATTAATTACTTCATGGATCTTAATCATCCTAATTTTAATTAACGGCTTAGTTTTTTATTTGTTTATGACAACAACTGTAAATATGGAAGAACATGTTGTAAGTCAAAAGGCGCATGAAATTTTAAAAAAACATGAAATCCATAACTCTTTGGTGTTAAATGAAGAAGCATTATATCCATTTATGTCTAATCATTCTTATATTCGAATCATTGATCCAAACTCTAATATTGTGACAGAAATTAGTAATGATAAACTACTGAATCGTATTAAACCTAAGTTCACTAAAAAAGAAGAAACGAAGCTAATCCCTTTTAGTGAGCATCAAAATATAGTCGTACGCGTACCAATTTTACAGAACCAAAAAGTGATTGGAACGCTTGAAATTGGTGAGCTGTTAGTAGGACTTGAAGGTCGGAAAGATTTGTTATTAACAATAATGGCGATTGTTACTGGTGTCTCTGCAATTTTATCAATGATGGCTGGAAGATGGTTAACACGCATCATTATGAACCCAATTACTTCTATGATTACTACGATGGAAGATATTGAAAAAAGTGGGGTTCCAAAAAAGATTTTAATAAAAAATGAAACGAAAGATGAATTGCATAAAATGGCAAGCACGTTTAATCGAATGATCAGTAGGTTACAAGAAAACATCGAAAAGCAGAAACAGTTTGTTTCAGATGCTTCTCATGAGTTAAAAACTCCGATTACTGTCATTAGTAGCTTTGCTAATTTATTAAGAAGACGTGGTTTGAAAAATGAGGAAATGGCGACGGAAGCAATAGAAACGATATATTCTGAAGCCAACCGTATGCAAGATTTAACAAAAACGTTATTAGCTTTAGCCGAATCAGAGAATTTAAAGAATATCGAAATGAATCCAGTAGATCTAGTTGCTTTATGTAATTCGACTTTAGTACAACTGCAAAATGTATATAAACGAGAAATTTCTTTCCACGCACAAAAACAGAAAATAGTAATCAAAGGTAATGAACTTAAAATTAAACAAGTAATTATTATCTTCTTAGATAATGCTATAAAGTACAGTTCAGACAAAATTGAGGTAAGCATTAGTTGTAGTAGTGAAACAGCTATTCTTTCAATAAAAGATTACGGAATTGGGATTCGAGAGGAAGAATTAGAAAATATTTTTGAACGATTTTATCGAGTTGATAAAGCGCGTAGCCGTGAAACCAGTGGTGGCACTGGACTTGGTCTTTCAATTGCAAAAAATATAATTAGCTTGCATAATGGGAAAATTAATTTTAAAAGTGTTGAAAATGTAGGAACGGAAGTAGAGGTAGTATTTCCCCTAGATGAGTTTAAGTGAAAATAATCAGTACATGAGTATTGAAGATTGAGGTTTTAATATGAACGAAATCATCCACTTATTAAATCAATATGGCTATATCATCTTATTTCTATCATTGATGTTGGAATTGATCATAGTTCCTATTCCGAATGAAGCATTAATGAGTTATGTAGGTGTTTTATGTTTTCATGGGAAAATGAATATTGTTTTGTCCATTATTTCTGCTGGCCTTGGAGGAATTGTTGGGGTAACAATCTCTTATTGGTTAGGATATAAACTTGGTACACCGTTTTTTCGCAAATTTGGACGCTATATCCATATGGGTCCTGAAAAGATCGAAAAGATGTCAAAATGGTATGAAAAATATGGGAAGGTATTATTATTAGTATCTTACTTTATTCCAGGGATTAGACATTTCGCAAGCATCATATCTGGAATCATTAAATTACCGTATCGATCCTTTGCTTTTTTTTCCTATATAGGTGTATTTCTTTGGATTGGAACCTTTATATGGTTAGGGCAGATTATGGGACCTAAATGGGATATTTATCAAGTAGAAATTAAAAAGTGGTTAGTATTAGGTAGCATTTTATTAGGTATTATCGTACTTACATTATTTGTTGTTAGAACAAATAAGGAAATAATAAAAGAGTCATTACTATTAATTTTTGAATCAAGTTTCAAGAGATTTAAAAGTTTCATGAAATTAAAGTTGATCATCCTAACATGTTTAATTTTTTTCGTTACGTTCATTATCTTAATGATCGGGTTAATTCAGGACAAAATCAGTAATGAATTTGATAAATTCAATTCCGTATTCAAGACCATTGTTTTTAATTTATTTAATCAAAATTGGCATGGGAGTATGAACTTTATTTATTCATTATCGACATGGAAGGTTTTATTGGCAGTCTCACTTGCTACCATTCTTGTCATATTAATAAACAACAAAAATAAATGGCTAGAATTGCTCTTTTTTATCGCTAGTTTAGCTGGAATTGTTATACTTTCCGTTGGGATTCCTTGGATCTTCAACTTTATGTTAGGTAGTAATGTAAGTAAAAACTTTCCAAATGAAAAATCTATGTTGATTTTGACAGTATTAGGTTACTTCATTATTATGTTAATTCGGCATAACAAAGCTTATTTACTTAATATCGTAATGTTCTTCTGTTTTATTTTTGTTGTTCTACTATTTTCTATAAGCAGCGTCTATTTGCACCACTTATTGCCTAGTGACATTGCCGCTGGATTTGTTTTCAGCTCAGTTTGGTTAAGCGGAATCATATTCTCACTAGAGTTGTTTCGATTTGTCTCGCTGTTGAAAGAGAATATACGTGAGGAAAAATTATTAAAAAAGCAAGTCGAATGACTGTAATCTTCTTTTATTACGATTTAAGGAGGTAATGGATTATGAGAGGCAAGAATGTGTGGATATTAAGTCTGGTCAGCTTTTTTACAGACATGGGTACTTACATGGTAACACCGTTAATCCCTATTATTCTGTCAGCCTCAGGTCCTTTTATAATCGGTCTTATTGACGGCTTATCCGAAAGTCTGGCTAGTGTATTAAAGTTATATTCTGGTAAGCGTTCAGATCGACTGAAGAACAGAAAAAACTTGGCGATTGTAGGATATGGGTTATCAGGTATAGGAAGGCTTGTTCTAATTTTTTCAAGTTCATGGATCGGAGTTTTCATTTGGAAGCTAGTTGATCGAACTGGAAAGGGAATTCGTACAGCCCCAAGAGACGCTTTAATATCAGAATCTGGTGGGAAAAATAAGCAAGGTAGAGTTTTCGGTATTCATCAAATGATGGATATGTTAGGAGCTTCTTTAGGAATAGGAACAGCCATTGTTATTTTGCAAGCGGTAGGAAATAAAAACATTAAGGATGTGTTTTTATATTCATTGATTCCTATAACAATTGGATGGATTATTTTATTTAGCGTAAAGGAAAGAATAAATATACCAATTGGGCAACCAAATAAGCCATCAAGAAAGTTAGATTTTAAATGGGAACTTTTAGATTCCAGTATAAAGAAACTATTATTAATTGTACTATTGTTTACAATTGTAAATTCATCCAATTCTTTTTTGTTATTAAGAGCGGCAAATCTTGGATTCTCGAATCAAAGTGTCTTATTAATGTATTTACTATTTCATTTAACAGCTTCTTCTTTTTCTTATATTTCAGGTGCTTTTTCCGATAAATATGGACGTAGAGGAATACTAACGGCTGGGTATGCTTTATATGGAATCGTTTATATCGGATTTGCAGAAGTTCACTCAGCCACTGGTCTAGTCATTCTATTTATTCTATACGGACTTTATTCAGCATTAACAAAAGGGGTTGAAAAAGCACTTGTCGTAGAATTAGCGAGCCCTGATTCGAAGGGAACGGCACTCGGTTTCTATGCGATGGTTTCCGGAATTGGATTTTTTCCAGCTTCGTTGCTAACAGGATGGTTATGGCAACAATTTGGAGCGACTACTTCATTTTATATTAATGGAGTGATTGCATTATTTACTGCTTTATTGTTAACGAGAACGTTAAAGAAATTTAAGAAGTGACTAAAAAACTAAATAGATTATTGGAAAAAAACAGAAAAACCAACATGAAGAGTTTTTCTGTTTTTTTCTGGAAAATTAATGATGATTAAGCCATTCTAGCTCAACCTTTAAAAGAATGATAAGTTTATCAAAAAGTTAAAACTCAAGTGACTAGTTTACATTTCTGTAACTTCAGAAATAGCGCGATAAAGAATATCAATCATCTCATCAAGCTCCGATTCCTTTGAAGCTAATGGAGGCATAAATACAATAACATTTCCAAGGGGACGGGTGAGTAGTCCAAGCTCTTTTGCTCTTTTGGTTACTCTCACACCAATTCGTTCGTTCCAATGGAAAGCTTCTTTAGTATCCTTTGATTTTACTAGTTCAATTCCAATCATCAAACCACTTTGACGTATATCTCCAACATGTTTAAACTCATTAAATTGCATCAGTTTCTCTTGGACATAAGATGCGATTGTTTCGACATGTTGTAATAATTTCTTTTTATTAAATAAATCTAGATTCGCTAATGCAACAGCGCATCCAAGGGGATTACCTGTATAGCTGTGCCCATGAAAAAAAGTTTTTTGTTCTTCATATGTACCTAAAAATGCTTCGTAAATTTTGTTAGTCGTTAAAGTTGCTGCAACTGGTAAATAGCCACCAGTTAACCCTTTGCCACAAGTTAAAATATCTGGCGTAACTCCTTCTAGTTCACAAGCAAACATTTTACCTGTTCGACCAAATCCTGTTGCAACTTCATCAGCAATTAACAATACATCGTACTTTATGCATAATTCCTGTATTGCTTTTAAATAGCCTTTTGGCATGACAATAATACCACTAGCTCCTTGAACAATTGGTTCAATAATTAATGCCGCAATTGAGTTAGCCTTTTCGATGAATAAATTTTCAACCTCTTTTAAATAGGAATTGATTATTTCTTCTTCAGTTCCCACATATTTAGAACGATAAAGATGTGGATAGGAAACCTTTAAACTTGGAAACATTAACTCGTTATATGCTTGATGATACAAGTCGATTGCCCCTACGGACACTGCTCCGATTGTATCTCCGTGATAAGCTTCCTTCATTGTAACAAAAGTATTTTTACCGGATCTTCCTATGTTTCGCCAATATTGATACGCCATTTTAATCGCAATTTCTACTGAGGTAGCACCTGAGTCTGAATAAAAAACTTTCTCTAATCCGCTTGGAGAGATTTCAACTAGTCTCTCTGCTAAAAGAATTGCAGGTATATTGGCCATTCCAAGAAGTGTTGAATGGGCAACCTTCTCTAATTGTTCATGAATGGCTTCATTTAATTCTTGAATATTATGACCGTGAACATTTAACCAAATAGAGGATACACCATCGTAATATTCATTGCCTAATACATCATATAGTTTTCGATCTTTACCATGTGAAATAATTAGCGGATCTTCGTTTAAATAATCCTTCATTTGAGTAAAAGGGTGCCAAAGATATTGTTTATTTTTTTTAGATAAATCTTGATAGAGTTCATGGTTCATATATGTTCCCCCCCTGTTTTATATGTTAACCTTATATAATAGTTTGGTTGACATATATTTCAATTGCATGTTAATTTAATTTTGTGAGTTTGTCAAATTTTGCTAAATTATCAAACTCATAAACTAATAGGGGGGATACGATGCAAAATAGAACTTTATCACTAACAGTAATCTCATTATTTGCCTCACTAACATCGATCGGAGCCTTTATAAAGATTCCTTTACCAGTGATTCCTTTTACGCTTCAAATTCTTTTCGTGTTTTTAGCAGGCTGCCTTTTAGGAAGTAAAAAGGGGATGATGAGTCAACTACTGTATGTTGGAATTGGATTAATCGGAATACCAGTATTTGCTTCGGGTGGCGGACCTGAATATGTTTTAAAACCAACATTTGGCTATTTAATCGGTTTCATTATTGCTGCGTTTGTAATTGGATCAATTGTTGAAAAAACAAAGAAACCAAAACTTAAGAATTTTATTTTTGCTAATGTAATCGGATTAATTATTGTTTATATTTTAGGCATTACATATGTATATATTTCATTAAACACTTGGTTAGATAGTCCCGTTTCATTAAAAGAAGTTCTTATGATGGGACTCGTATATAGTATTGGACAAGATTTATTACTAGCTGTTTTTGGGGGAGTATTAGCGGTGCGCCTACATTCCCATTTTGCAAAAGCTAGAGAAAATGAAAAAAAGGTGGCTGCTTAAGATGGGAAAAGGATATTTTGTTACTGGTATCGATACGAATATTGGAAAAACTTATGTTACTGCCCAAATGGTGGATTGCTTGCAGAAAAAAGGAATTGATGCAATACCCTATAAACCAATACAAAGTGGAGTCGTTAATATTAACGATAGACTCATAGGGGAAGATACAGCCTTTTATAAAGAGAAGCTAGAACTAACAGAAGAGCATGATTACTACAGTACATATACATTGAAAACACCAGTCTCACCACATTTAGCTAGTAAACTAGAAGATGTCTATATTGATGAGCAAGTTATTTTAGAAAAATATAAGCAATTAGAAAATAAGCATGATGTTGTTTTTGTTGAAGGAGCGGGTGGAGTTGCGGTTCCGTTAAAAGAAAATTTTGGAACGATTGATTTAATAAAACTATTAAACTTACCAGTAATCCTTGTTACATCATTAAAGCTAGGAACAATTAATCATACTGTATTAACAACTGAATATTTAAAATCACATCAAATTAATCTAATGGGATTATTAATTAATAAAGTACCATCAGTTATGGGTGAAATGGAAAAAGATAATTTAGTTATGCTAGAAAAATTAACAGGTCATAACGTTCTTGGTGTTATACCGGAGCAGATGGATTTTTTTACAGAAACATCTATTTTAGAATTCCAAGAATTATTAACGAAAAATCAATGAAATGGTGAGTGATGATATGAATTGGACTAAATTAGCGCAAGAGGTTATTTTAGGTAAAGAAATTTCAGATGAGGAAGCTTTAAGCATCTTGTCATGTGAAGATGATAAATTACTTTCACTTTTAAACGGTGCATTTATCATAAGGAAACATTATTATGGAAAAAAAGTTAAACTTAATATGATCATTAATGCTAAAAGTGGTTATTGTCCTGAGGATTGCGGTTATTGTTCCCAGTCTTCAATTTCTAGTGCACCGATTGAGAAATATCCTTTTCTATCTAAAGAAGAAATTCTTGATGGGGCAAAGCGTGCTTTTGAATTAAAAGCAGGTACATATTGCATTGTTGCAAGTGGGCGCGGACCAACGAATCGAGATGTAAATGTAGTAACGGATGCAGTTAAGGAAATTAAAGAATTGTATGGTTTGAAAGTATGTGCGTGTTTAGGACTTATTAAGGATCATCAAGCAAATGAACTTAAAGAAGCAGGTGTTGATCGATATAATCATAATTTAAATACATCAGCTGAGCACCATAATTATATTACGACAACTCATACATATCAGGACCGAATCGATACGGTTGAGAAAGTTAAACAGTCAGGTATATCTCCATGTTCAGGAGCTATTATAGGGATGAAAGAAACAAAACAAGATGTTATTTCAATCGCGAGGTCATTACGACAATTGGATGCAGATTCCATTCCGGTAAACTTTTTACATGCTATTGATGGAACGAAACTAGAAGGCGTGAACGAATTAAATCCGCGTTATTGTTTAAAAGTATTAGCACTATTCCGCTTTATTAATCCAACGAAAGAAATTCGAATTTCTGGAGGACGAGAAGTAAATCTGCGCAGTTTACAACCACTAGGACTGTATGCTGCAAATAGTATTTTTATAGGTGATTATTTGACTACGGAAGGTCAGGAGACAAATAGTGACCATGCAATGCTAGAAGATTTAGGGTTTGAGATTGAATTGGTTGGAAAACAAGAAGAGATATTTTCATAATAAAAAAAAACGAAAATCTTAAAAATGAGATTTTCGTTTTTTGGGGTTATATAGATGAACAAGTTATTCTTATATAATTTATGATGCTGAATACTTATCAATAATTCTATTAAGCTCTAATTCTTCTGTTGATGATAAAACAAAATTAGCATGGCTTAAAATTGTAGAATCTCCAATTGCAATAGAGAACATATTTGCAGCATTAATTGCTTCAACTCCTGCAGATGCATCCTCCACACCGATACAGTTTTCAGGGTTAGCCGAAACTGCATTAGCAGCTTTTAGAAATACCTCTGGATCTGGTTTTGAATTGACGACCGTTGCAGCGTCAACAATATGATCAAAATACGAGGTAATTCCTAAAGCATTAGCAACCATTAATGCATTCTTTGAAGCCGAAGCCATCGCAATTTTAATGCCTGCTTTCTTGATTTGAAGTAAGAAAGATTCAATTCCTGGTAATAGGTCCTTTTCAGAAATATTACGGATTAGTTCAACATAATGAGCATTCTTTTTCGTTGCTAACTCATCTTTTGCAGCTTCGGAGAAATCATTTTGTCTTTCTCCTAATTCTAGGATTCTTTCTAATGAATCTGTTCGGCTTACTCCTTTTAGCGTTTCATTAAACTCTCGGTCAAAAGGAATTCCTAAATCTTCACCTAGTTTTTTCCATGCTAAATAATGAAATTCAGCAGTATCCGTAATTACGCCATCTAAGTCAAAAATAATCGCTTCAATTTGTTTATTCAAAATGGTACCCCCGTTACTTCAATCAATTTATTTTGGCAACTGATTTTCGTTCGACCAGCTTTGTTGGAACAATAATGTGCTCTGATTTTTCAGGTTCATTTTTTATTCGCTTAAACAGTAGGTCTGTAGCTATTTCACCAAGCTTCATAATCGGAATTTCAATCCCAGTTAGAGGTGGTGAGAATAAAGGTGAAAAAATGCCATTATTATATCCAATAATTGATATATCTTTTGGAATAGATATTCCTAACTTTGCAGTTGTATTATAGAGTCCAATAACCTTTAGATCATCTATCGCAAAAATTGCAGTAGGTAAATCTTTTGATTTCAAAAGTGATTCGGAAACTTCATATGCACTTTCCATTGTATAACCACTATCAATAATTCGATCAGGGCGAAGTGGAATTCCGTTATCAACTAAACATTTTTTATATCCTTCCAATCTGTCAATCGATACATGGTAATCGAGAGAAGAATGAAGACATGCAATGTCAGTGTGTCCTTGATCGATTAAGTGTTGGACTAATTGATAACTATCATTAAAATTATCAGTATCCACTGAATAAATATGTTGATAATTTCCTTCAACTCTTCCAATAACTACTACTGGAATTTCATATTTATCTAATTCTTTGAAAAAGTCTTCATTGGCAGGTGAACTCAGCATTAGAATTCCCTTAATCATTTTCCCTCGAATTTTCTCGATACATTTATTTAATTCATCTTTGCTATTTTTAGATGTTTGGATAATGACATCGAAATTTTCTACTTCTGATCTCGTTGAAATAGAGTGAATAATTTCAGAAAAAAACGTGTTTCCGGCAGTTGTTTTCGTAGAACGAGACATCACCAATATTGCATCAAAGCCTGATGATGTAAGTGCTCGAGCTAATTTGTTTGGCTGATAATTTAATTCTTCAATTGCCTTCATTACTCGATTTCGACTTTCTTCTGAAATATTATCTTTATTATTTAGCACTCGAGATACAGTGGACTTTGAAACGTTAGCTACACGAGCAATATCATAAATTGTAGGGCCCATTTGTATACTCCATTCTGGTTTAAAGTAATTTTAGTAAAAACGTTTACATTTTATCGCTATTAATTATTTTAAAAAAATTATGATCATATAACATTTAAAAAAATATATCAAAATATTTTTTTGTGACTTATAGCTAGGAGCGGCTTCCAAAAAAATATTGTTCATAATATACATTGATAGTAACGATTTATTTTAAAATTTGTCAAGACTGTGAACAGCGAATAGTAAAATTAAACTTGTTTCATGTTGTAATTATTACAAGGGCAATTATAGGGAGAATAGGAAAAAGTAGCAATACTAAATGGTGAGTAATAAAAATAAAACGTAATAAATTATTCTATTAAAGTAAATAGAGTGTAAATAAAAAAATAAATTTTTATAAATATTTTAAATTGACAGTAAGCGCTTTCTATAATATATTGAATTTGGGAGCGGTACCAAACGTGTACCAACTTTTTTTACATCTCTGTGGGAGCGATACCACAAGGAGGGATCATATGAGTAAAATAAAAGAAAGATTAGCTTTTATTTATAAAAATGAAGATATAAAACAGATTAATAGCATAATAGAGAAACGAATTGAAGAAGCTAAATTGAACATTACTAAAAAAAGAAAACAAAATTGGGATGAGTCAGATGTTGTTTTAATTACTTATGGCGATCAGTTTCAAGAAGATGGAAAACCAACATTAGAAACATTTAAAAAAATGTTTGATGAACATTTAGCTAATAAATTTGAACTTGTTCATATTTTACCTTTTTATCCTTATACATCAGATGATGGTTTTTCAGTAGTTGACTATAAAAAAGTTAATCCTGAATTAGGAGATTGGTCACATATTGAGAATTTATCAAAATCAACGAGAATCATGTTTGATTATGTATGTAATCACATTTCTAGTAAGAGTGAATGGTTCCAAGGCTATTTGAATGGTGATTCAAAATATAAAGATTACTTCGTCGAAATGGATCCATCAATTGATTTAAGCTCAGTAACTAGACCTAGAGCACTTCCATTGCTATCAAAGTTTAATTTAGCGAATGGTGAGGAAAAATACATTTGGACAACATTTAGTGACGATCAAATTGATTTGAACTTTAGTAATCCACAAGTTTTATTAGATATGGTTGATGTTTTACTGTTTTACCTGGAACAAGGAGCAGAATATGTAAGACTTGATGCTGTAGGATATATGTGGAAGGAAGTTGGAACTTCTTGTATCCACCTAGAAAAGACGCATGAAATCGTTAAATTATTCCGTGATTTATTAGATGAAGCTGCAAAAGGCACAGTAATGATTACTGAAACAAATGTACCTCATTTGGATAATATTTCTTATTTCGGTAACGGACATGATGAAGCGCATATGGTTTACCAATTTCCACTGCCTCCATTAGTTTTATACTCACTTCATAAAGGAAATGGAAGTGCATTAACAAATTGGGCAAAAAATCTTGAAGGATCTGGAGAAGAAACAACGTTCTTCAACTTCTTGGCTTCTCATGATGGAATTGGTTTAAATCCGATTCGTGGGATTATTCCTGAAGAAGAAATACTTTCATTAGTAGAAGATTTAAAAGTAGAAGGTGCACTTGTAAATTATAAGAAAAATTCAGATGGTACTGAAAGTCCATATGAAATTAATGTAACTTACTTAGATGCTTTAAATAAACAATCATCTAGTGATGAACTAAGAGTAAAGAAATTCTTATTGGCACATTCAATTTTACTAACATTCCAAGGAGTACCAGCAATTTATATTCAAAGTATGCTTGGTTCAAGAAATGATTATGCAGGTGTTGAAAGAACAGGTATGAATCGTTCGATTAATCGTCAAAAATATTCATTTGTTGAAATTGAAAATGAATTAAATGAAGTTGGATCATTAAGAAATAAGATTTTTACAGAACTTACAAATATTATTCGAATACGTAAAGAAGAAAAACTATTTAATCCGAATACAAAAATGGAAGTACTTGATCTGAACGAAAATGTATTCGCTATTAAACGAGTAGATGAAGAAGATAGCATTGTCATTCTTCATAATCTTTCAAATGAAAAAGTTATATGCAGTTTCAATGGAAAATATTTAAATATTTTAACTGAAGAAGTTGAAGAATTTAATGAATCTATTTCTTTAGATCCATATCAATACATTTGGTTAAAACCAGTAAATTAGGAGGAAGAACAATGAAGAAATTTCTAAGTATGTTCTTGGTTTTAATGTTAGCTGTTGGATTAACAGCTTGTGGTGGTAAAAAAGAGGATGGTAAAGTAACGATTGAATTTATGCATTCTTCTGTTGAACAAGAAAGATTAGCGGTTATTACAGACTTAATTTCAAAATTTGAAAAAGCAAATCCAAATATTAAAGTAAAGCAAGTTCCAGTTGAGGAAGATGCTTATAATACAAAGGTTGTAACGTTAGCAAGCTCTGGTAAACTTCCAGCAGTAATTGAAGTTGGACAAGACTATGCAAAAGTTATGGACAAAGATGAATTAATTGATAAAGATGCAGTTAAATCAGTCATCTCTAAAGTTGGAGAAGATAAGTATTATGAAGGTGCGTTAAAGCTTTTAAAAACTGAGGACGGCAAAAATTATACAGGTGTACCAATTAGTGGTTGGGTTCAAGGAATTTGGTATAACAAGCAAATGCTTGAGGATAAAGGATTCGCAGAACCTAAAAACTGGGATGATGTTTTAAAGATTGCAAAGGCATTTACGAATAGTGGAAGTAAAAAATACGGTATTGCACTTCCAACTGTTGAAGGTGGTTTTTCTGAGCAAGCCTTCTCACAATTTGCTTTATCAAATAATGCAAATATGTTCGATAGCAAAGGTAATTTAACATTAGATACACCTGAAATGAAAGAAGCTGTAAGTTACTACAAAGAATTATCAAAATACACAATGCCAGGTTCTAATGATGTTACTGAAGTAAAAGATGCGTTTATGAATGGAACTGCTCCAATGGCCGTTTACTCAACTTATATTCTTCCTTCAGTATATGAAGAAGGAAAAACAAACAATATTGGATTTGTCATTCCAACTGAAAAAACAAAAGCAGTTTATGGAACAGTATCTGCTTACACGATTTCTTCTGGTTTAGATGATGACCAAAAAGCTGCAGCAGAAAAATTAGTAGAGTTTATGGCAAAACCTGAAAATAATACGAAGTTAGTATTAATGTCCCCAGGTGGATCTCAACCAGTAAATAAAGATGTAACAGAAAGCAAAGAATATAAAGAAAATAAAGTTGTCAATTCATTTGGTGAGCTTTCAACTGAAATCGCAAGCGCGTTTGATAACATTCAAGTATTTGGTCTTGTTGATAACAAGAACTTCTTAAAAATGGGTGATGTTACAAGTTCAGGAGCAGTTGCCAAGTTAATTAATGAAGTGACTGTTGGTGGAAAAAGCGTAGATTCTGCTATTAAAGAAGCGGGAGAAAAATTAAAAGGTGTAATAAAATAATTACTTTTAATACCAAGTATTAATTATTTGATTCTTAATTACTGAAAGTTGTTTAAGAAGAACGAACGCTTGAAAAGCAAGCTAAGTTGCTTTTTAAACAACTTTTCTTTATCACCAATCTATCAAATGAGAGAATAGATTGTTTTTAGGAGGTAGTATGAAACCGATTGTCCGAAAAAAATCTGATATAAAGCTAGCCATGGTACTACTTTTACCAAGTATTTTACTTCTATTATTACTAGTTGCTTATCCGATGTTATCTAATATAAAAATAAGTTTTTTTGATCAGCCAATTAACCCTAGATTACCAGCTAAGTTTGTTGGTTTATCTCACTACACAGATGTTCTTAAAGATATTGAGTTTTATAAATCTCTAGGAATTACCATTCTATATACAGTATTAACTGTAGTTGGTAGTACTGTAGTTGGTCTTGGTGTTGCATTATTCTTTAATCGACCATTTAAGTTTCGTAAAACTGCTCGTTCTTTAATTATCTTGTCTTATGTAACGCCATCTATCTCATTAGTTTTTGCTTGGAAATATATGTTTAATAACTCATATGGGATTATTAATTACTTGGGAACGGATGTTTTCCATCTATTTAAAACTGCACCACTATGGTTTGATAATCCAGTTAGTAGTTTTATAGTTGTAGTCGTATTTGCAATTTGGAAGTATTTCCCTTATGCGTTTATTTCGTTTTTAGCAATTTTGCAAACGATTGATAAGTCATTATACGAAGCTGCTGATATTGATGGAGCTTCACTTTGGCAAAAGTTTAAGGTTGTAACTTTACCAGCAATTATGCCGGTATTACTAACTGTTGTAACTTTAAGATTTATTTGGATGTTCTACATGTTTACAGATGTTTATTTGTTAACAAACAAAGTAAATATTTTAGGTATTTATTTATACGAAACAGCGTTTGCTTTCAATAATCTAGGAAAAGCATCGTCAATTTCAGTAATCTTATTCATCATATTATTCATTGTTATTATCGTATCAAGAAAGAGGGTGAACTTAAATGGCAGCAGTAAGTAGCAAAAGAAATAAAATTATTAAGAAAACTGGTTTCTACGTTGTGCTGATCCTAATACTTGGAATCATGTTATTTCCATTCTTTATTATGCTAATGACGTCATTAAAAAGTTCAAAAGAAGCAATTGCAACACATCCGGCAATATTGCCACATGAATGGACTTTCCAGCATTATATTGACATTTTTAATCCAACAATTTTCCCATATTTAAACTACTTCAAAAATAGTTTAATCGTTTCATTAATAGCAGCTTCATTATCAGTAGTACTTGGAATATTAGGAGCTTACGCATTATCGAAACTGAAATTTAAAGGAAGAGTCACAATTAATGCTAGTTTTTACACTGTATATATGTTTTCAGGGATTTTACTAGTAGTACCTTTATTCAAAATAATTTCTGGCTTTGGGTTATATGATACAAAAATGGCATTGATCATTACGATGATTGTGCAAACTCTTCCAACAGCGATTTTTATGTTAAGGAGTTATTTCGATACAATTCCTGAAGATTTAGAAGAAGCGGCTATGATTGATGGCCTTAGTCGATTAAAAATAATCTTCTATATTATTATTCCTTTATCAATATCGGGAATCGTTTCAGTTTTCGTATATGCATTTATGATTGCATGGAATGATTATTTATTTGCATCGATTTTCTTATCAAGTTCAGAAAACTTTACGTTACCAATCGGTTTAAATACTTTATTTAGTACACCAGATTATGTGTGGGGTCGTATGATGGCAGCATCTTTAGTTACAGCTTTACCTGTAGTTATTATGTATGCATTATCTGAGCACTTTATAAAAGGTAACTTAACTGAGGGTGGAGTAAAAGGTTAATTCGAAACGATTTTTTACTGAAAGGATGAAATAAAATGAAAAAATTAGTAGCAGTTGAACCGAGAGTTGCAGCATTAGTTGAGTACGAAGATCGCCCAGTACAACCAAATGAAGTAAAAATTAAAGTAGAATTTGCTTCACCAAAACATGGTACAGAAGTGGTTGATTTTAGAGGACTTAGCCCATTTATTGATGAGGAGTTCAATGAAGAGTGGAAAATGTTTATGCCACGTGAAGAAGGTTCTGCACGTGGAATCGTATTTGGTGAATTTCAATTAGGAAATATGGTTGTAGGTAGTATTTGTGAAATTGGTGATGACGTGACTGAGTATAAATTAGGTGATCAAGTTTGTACTTATGGTCAAATAATGGAAACTGTAATTGTTAATGCTGTAGATAACTATAAATTACGTAAAATGCCAGAAGGTTCAACGTGGAAGAATGCAGTTTATTATGACCCAGCACAATTTGCGATGAGCGGTGTTAGAGACGCAAATGTTAGAGCGGGCGATTACGTAGTAGTTGTCGGTTTGGGTGCGATTGGACAAATTGCAATCCAATTAGCAAAGAAAGCTGGCGCTAGTATTGTAATTGGTGTAGATCCGATTAGTCACAGATGTGATATCGCTTTAAAAAATGGAGCTGACTATTGCTTCGACCCAACAGCTTGTGATTTAGGATACGAAATTAAAAAAATAACAAATAAATTAGGTGCAGATTCAATTATTGAAACTAGTGGTGTTTCAAGTGCACTTCAAGCAGCGTTAAGAGGAATTGCATACGGTGGAACAATTTCTTATATCGCATTTGCAAAACCTTTCCCAGAAGGATTTAATCTTGGTCGTGAAGCTCACTTTAATAATGCAAAGATTGTATTTTCACGAGGCAGTAGTGAACCGAACCCAGATTATCCTCGTTGGTCACGTAAACGTATCGAAAATACTTGTTGGGAATTATTAATGAACGGGTATTTAAATTGTGAAGATTTAATTGAACCAGTTGTTTCGTTTAATGAAGTAGCCGAATCATATATGGAATTTGTTGATCAAAAACCTGAACTAAGTATCAAGATGGGTGTTCAATTCAATAAGTAAAAGAAGAACTTTGGGAGTGTATAGCACTCCCCTCTATTTAGGAGTGAAAAAAGATGAAAATTGGAACACAAAATCAAGCATTTTTCCCAGAAAACATAAAGGAAAAATTTAGCTATTTAAAAGAAATTGGTTTTGAAGGTTTTGAAATCGATGGTAAATATTTAGTTGATCATTTAGATGAGGTTAAAGAAGCAATCGCCGAGACTGGTTTACCTGTAACTACAGCTTGTGGTGGTTATTATGGATGGATTGGCGACTTTATTGAAGAACGTCGACTAAAAGGCTTAGCTGATATTGAAGAAATTTTAAAAGCATTAAAAGAAGTTGGAGGAAAAGGGATTGTCGTTCCAGCAGCATGGGGGATGTTTACATTCCGATTACCACCTATGGCTTCTCCAAGAAGCTTAGAGGGAGACCGAAAAGCTGTTACTGAATCACTTGAATTTCTAGATAAAGTAGCTGGTGAAACAGGAACTATAATTTACTTAGAACCATTAAACAGATATCAAGATCATATGATTAATACTTTGGCTGATGCACGTAAATATATTGAAGATAATCAGTTTGAAAATGTGAAAATAATTGCTGACTTTTATCACATGAATATTGAAGAAGATAGTATATCAGAAGCACTTCACAATAATCGTGATTTAGTTGAACATATTCACATTGCAGATAATCATCGCTTCCAACCGGGGAGTGGATCATTAGATTTTAAAAAGCACTTCGAGCAATTAAGGATTGATGGCTATGATGGTTATTTAACATTTGAATGTCGTGTTCGTGGCACTAACTTAGAGGATGAGTACATTAAAGCATTTCATCATATAAAAGAAGCTTTAAGTTGAAAGGAGTAGCATTGTGATTAAGAAGAGAGTAGCTATTATTGGCGGGGGACAAATAGCTGAAAAAGTTCACGTTGCTTACTATAAAACTAGAGAAGATTTAGAAGTTGTTGCAGTAGTAGGTGTAAATGAAGAATCACTAAGGAGCTTTGCAGAGCGAAATAATATTCCTAACTTTTACACTGATGCTACTGAAATGTATGCAAAAGAAAGACCTGACATTGTTAGTGTTTGTACTCCAAATAAATTTCATTTTGAAAGTGTTATGCAAGCATTAGAAAATAATTGTGATGTTTTTTGTGAGAAACCACCTGCTATCTTAGCTGAAGATGCTAGAAAGATGTATGAAACAGCGATAGAGAAGGGACGTATACTTGCCTATGATTTTCATCACCGTTTTGCTGATGATGTTTCGATCGTAAAAGAAAAAATAGAGCAAGGTTTATTGGGCGAAATTTATTTTGTTAAAGTGAAGGCTTTAAGACGAAATGGCATTCCAGGTTGGGGTAACTTCACTAATAAAGAAATCCAAGGCGGAGGACCACTAATCGATTTAGGAATCCATATGCTTGATACTGCACTTTACGTTTTGGACTATCCAAAGGTTAAAAAAGTAACAGCAAAAATGTTTAAGAAAATTGGTCATAAGAAAGATGAAGGTGCATTTGGTAAATGGGATCCTTCAAAATTTGAAGTAGAAGATTCTTTATTTTCTTATATTGAATTAGAGAATGGATGCTTAATTCAATTAGAAACATCCTTTGCATTGAATATAAAAGAAAAATCAGAAATGAATGTAGAACTTTGTGGAGATCAAGCTGGTGCTTTGATGTTTCCAGCGGAAATCTACACAGATGAAAAAGGAGAGCTTGTAACGCTTTTAAAGAGAGAAGAAGCTGATCCTGACCGTCATTCGAAAAGCATGGCTGCTTTTGTTGATCGTTGTTTAGGGAAGAATGTCATGTTAGCAGATGGAAAACAAGGTTATGCTATCCAACAACTTGTTGAAGCGATCTATCAATCAGCTGAAAAAGGTGAGAGTATATCTTTATGAAAGAAGTAAATGTAATTAACGAAAATAAATTTGATTTACAATCTATCAATAAATACGCAACAATTATGGCTTTAGGAAATGGCTATTTAGGTTTACGAGCAAGTCATGAAGAATACTATTCAGAACAAACTCGAGGAATGTACGTAGCAGGAGTTTATAATAAATTCACAGCAAATGATGTTACAGAAATCGTAAATTTACCAGATTTAATTGGTATGAAGATTGAAATAAATGGCGAGATTTTCTCTGTCCTTACAGGTAAAATCCTTTCTTATGAGCGTATTTTAAATATGCAAAAAGGAGAACTAACAAGAGAAGTCGTATGGAAAAACAAAGATGGTCATCGTTTTTGTTTAAAATTCCAACGATTTGTTTCAAAAGATAATTTACATTTACTTGCATCAAAAATTACTGTGATTAGTTTGGATTGTGATGCATCAATTAAAATAACGACTGGTATTGATGCACAGACATCTAATTTTGGAAAGCAACACCTTTTAGAAGAAAACATTCGTGTGATCGATAAAAAAATCATGCATGCGGTATATAGTACAACTGAAAGTAATCACACAATCGCTTTAGCATCATCATGTAATGTACCTAGTACTAGTAACGTTTCTTTTATGGCAAAGAACCGTCAACTTATGGCAATCATTCAACAAGATTTAACCGTTAATCAGTCGTTCGAATTAGAAAAAATAAGTGCAATCTATACTTCAATTGATAAAGGAAAAGAAGAGCCTACACAAGCTAGTATTCAGGCTGTTCAAGAAAATAGATCAGCTGGATACGATTGTCTACTAGAAAGTTCAGCTATTAAGTGGAATCATTTTTGGGAACAAAAGCGTGTTACCATTTCTTCAAAGGAAGAGATTGATCAAATCGCAATAGACTTTTCACTTTACCATATTGAAATAATGACACCATCACATGATGAAAGGGTTAGTGTTGGAGCAAAGGGTTTAACAGGTGAAGGGTATAAAGGACATGTATTTTGGGATACCGAAATTTTTATTGCACCTTTTCATTTATTTACTGAACCAGAAGTAGCAAGAAAATTATTAACATATCGATATCTTCATATAAAAGAAGCAAAAGATAAAGCCACTAAAAATGGTTATGCTGGAGCTCTTTTCCCTTGGGAAAGTGCATACTCTGGAATGGAGGAAACTCCTGAATATGCAGCTATTAATATATTAACTGGTACTCGTCAAAAGGTTGCTTCAGCTATAGCTGAGCATCATATTGTTGCTGATATTGCTTTTGCAGTATGTCAATACTATGAAAATACATTTGATGATGTATTTATGGCAAATGAAGGTTTAGAATTGTTAAAGGAAACTGCACGTTTTTGGATTAGTCGTACGACTGATGAAAATGAAGTACTTTCAATTAATGATGTAATTGGACCTGATGAATATACAGAACATATTAACAACAATGCTTATACGAACTATATGGCTTATTATAATGTTCAACAGGCATTAAGGTATATGGAAAAGTATCATAAAATAGAAGAAGACCTAGTAAAGAGCGGAAATGACTTTTTAAATCGACTTTACTTACCACAACCAAACGAAGACAAAATTATTCCACAGGATGATACATTTTTAACAAAACCTGAGATTGATTTATCGATTTATAAACAGACACAAGGTAGCCAGGCAATTCTCTTTGATTATACACGACAAGAAGTAAATGAAATGCAGATTTTAAAACAGGCTGATGTAGTTATGCTACTATATCTATTCCCAAATTTATTTGAAGAAGATGTAGTCAAAAAGAATTTGCATTATTATGAGGAGCATACAATTCATGATTCATCACTTAGTAAAGCAATTCATGCAATTGTTGCTGCAAGATGTGGCGAAAAAGAAAATGCTTATCGACTTTTCAGAGAAGCTTGCTTAATCGATTTAGGACCTAATCCGAAGTCATCAGATGAAGGAATTCATGCAGCATCATTAGGTGCTAATTGGTTAGCAATAATTTTTGGTTTTGCAAACATAACGGTGGAAGCAAATAAGTTGAAAATTAATCCAAACTTACCTAAAAATTGGGACAAACTTTCTTTCCCGTTCCAATGGCATGGTAAAAATCTTGAGATTTCAATTACGCAAGAATCTGTAATGGTGACTAAACATACTGATACAGAGGTTGCAATTGAAATTAATGGTGAATTATTTAACGTAACAGATCAAATTATCGCTTCACTTTAAGGAGGACAAATGAAAGTAGTTATTTTACCTGATTCCTTTAAAGAAAGCTTGGATGCAACGAATGTAGCTAATGCCATTCATAAAGGCTTTCATTCCGTATTCCCTAATGCAGAGTATCATTTATTACCATTGGCTGACGGAGGGGAGGGCACTGTTCAAGCTTTAATCGCATCAAATGGTGGAGAAGTAGAAACCATTAATGTAACAGGCCCTCTTAATGAAACTGTTCAAGCTAAAATTGCTTTTTCTAAGGATAATAAAACGGCATTTATAGAAATGGCTGAAGCTTGTGGTTTACATCTTGTACCGCTTGAAAAACGTGATCCATTACAAACTACTTCCTTTGGTGTTGGCGAATTAATTCTTTATGCTATTGAGCGTGGAGCTTCTGAGCTTATTGTTGGTGTTGGAGGTAGCTCAACAAATGATGGTGGAATTGGGATGGCTCAAGCCCTAGGTTACCAATTCTTCGATCAAAACGGTGAGGAAATTGAATGCAATGGTGAAACATTGCTAAAAGTAGCTTCAATGTCTGATGAAAAAAGGTCACCGCTATTAGATAATGTAAAAATCACAATTGCGGCTGATGTTGTTAACCCATTGATTGGTAGAAATGGAGCAACATATATTTTTGGACCACAGAAAGGACTTTCTGCGAATCAATTAGCTATAATTGATGAAGCTATGGGAAATTTCTATCAGATTGCTCAGCAGTATCTAAATAAATCCGTTTCACAGATCCCCGGAAGTGGAGCTGGTGGGGGCATGGGTGCAGGCCTAATGCTTTTCGCAAATGCTTCAATTAAAAAAGGGATTGAACTAGTTCTTGACCAATTAAATGTTAAAGAAGTATGCAAGGATGCTGACATCGTAATTGTAGGAGAAGGCAGAATGGATGGACAAACAATTTATGGTAAAGCACCTGTTGGGGCGGCTGCTTGTGCCCCAGCTAATGCGAAAGTAATTGCAATTTGTGGTAGTATTGGTGATGGGATCGAGGAATTGTATAAACACGGAATCGATGCTATTTTCCCTACGATTCCTGCAATCTTACCGATTGAAGATATTATGATAAACGCATTTGAAAATATTGAAAGAACTGCAAGAAATATTGCTATATTGTTAAAATAATTGAAAATAAAAAGCAGAAAAACATGTATGAGTTTTTCTGCTTTTTAATGGATTTGCCCTTCTTTTACAAATGACGAGGGGCTGTTCTCTTAAAGTTTGAATAGATAATTAACAAAAAAAATTCAAATTCTAGATAAAATTTCTCCACTAATTGCTCCAACAAGAACAATAACCCATGGTGGTAATTTCATCATTACTAACATACAAAATAAGACAGCTACGATTAAAAAGTCAACAATTGAAAATATAGAGCTTATCCATATTGGATTAATAAAAGCTGAAATTAAGATCCCAACTACTGCTGCGTTTACTCCTAATAAAGCTCTCCTTAATTTCGAATTACGACGCATACTAGCCCAAATTGGAAGAGTACCTAAAATAAGTAGGAAAGCAGGTAAAAAGATGGCAATCGTTGCAATTAAACCTCCTCGCCAGCCAGCCATTACAGTTCCTAAATAGGAAGCAAACGTAAATAATGGTCCTGGTACAGCCTGCGTGACACCATATCCAGCCAAAAATGTTTCTTTGTTTAGCCATCCTGTAGGAACAAACTCACGTTCAAGTAAAGGGAGAACAACATGGCCTCCACCAAATACCATTGATCCTGCTCTGTAAAAACTGTCAAATATAGATATCCATTTTGACGCTGTAAACGAACTAATTAAGGGTAATAAAACTAATAATATAAAAAATATAGCCAAGCAAATGATTGAAACTTTTTTTGATATATTCGTAACTAATGTAGTTTTATCACTATTTTCATTATCCTGATATAGTAAATATCCTACAATTGAAGAAATTAAAATGACAGCAATTTGAGTGAATGTCGTTTGCCATATTAGTGTAGCGATCATTGCAAACAAAGCAAGAGCCTTCCTTTTTAAATCAGGCGTCAAGTTCTTTACCATACCTAAAATAGCCTGTGCAACAATTGGCACTGCAACCAGTTTTAATCCATGGATCCAACCGGAATTTTTTATATCCAAGTCTTGTAGTAATAATGCAAATAATATAAGTACAATTACTGATGGTAATGTAAATCCAATAAATGAGACAATTCCCCCTAAGACCCCTGCACGTATTACGCCAATACCAATGCCAACTTGGCTGCTTGCTGGTCCAGGTAAAAATTGTGACAAAGCGACTAAGTCAGCATAGTTTTGATCGTCAATCCACTTTTTCCTTCTTACATATTCTTCACGAAAATAACCTAAATGAGCGATCGGTCCACCAAAAGAAGTTAAGCCAAGTTTAGTAGAAACAATAAGTATTTCTAATAAAGAAGTTAATTTTCTATTTTTAGTATTAAGTTCCATATTTTCCTCCAGCAACTGATACATAGAAATAGTATAGTTTGAATCAAATACTAAACCAATGTCTTCTCAATGAAATTTACAAAAGATTAACAATCAAAGCTATTCTAGAAAATTTAATATCTGTTAAACTTTAAATAAGCTGATTAAAGCAAGGAGGAAATAGGATGGAGAGAATTGATATTCAGGGATATATAGAAAGTAATCCAATACTAGAAAAACTTATTAACTTAGAGGAATACTTTTGGTTGAATCCAAATTTAGAGACGTTTCAAAAAGCTATTAAAAAGTCACCACTTACCCAAGAAGATGTAAACGACGCAGATAAACGATTAAAAAGGTTTGCTCCATATATATCAAAGGTTTTTCCAGAAACAAAAGATACAAATGGCATTATTGAGTCACCTTTAGTACAAATTCCTTCTATGAAACAATCGTTAGAAAAAAGTTTTCAACAAACTATATTAGGAGAATTATTTTTAAAATGTGATAGTCATTTACCAATATCAGGGTCAATTAAAGCAAGAGGTGGCATTTATGAAATTTTAAAGCATGCCGAAAGCCTAGCTATAAAGCATCAGCTATTAACGAGTGAAGATGATTACTCAAAAATAGATAGTGATATTTTTAGAGAATTTTTCTCTAACTACTCAATTGCTGTAGGGTCCACTGGTAATTTAGGTATGAGCATTGGAATTATTAGTGCAAAGTTAGGTTTTAAAGTAACAGTTCATATGTCAGCAGATGCAAAGCAATGGAAAAAAGATTTACTTAGAAGTAAAAATGTAAATGTTATTGAGTACGAGGCGGATTATAGTAAGGCAGTAGAAGAAGGACGAATTCAAGCAGAAGCAGATCCTAATTGTTATTTTGTAGATGATGAAAATTCAAAAGATTTATTTTTAGGATATGCAGTAGCAGCTTCACGTTTAAAAAAACAATTTGAAGAATTAGACATTACAATTGATGAAAATCATCCATTATTTGTTTATTTACCTTGCGGAGTTGGAGGAGGACCTGGTGGTGTCGCATTTGGTCTGAAACTATTATTTAAAGATAATGTTCATGTCTTTTTTGCCGAGCCAACTCATTCTCCTTGTATGTTGATTGGATTAATGACAGGACTTCACGATCAAGTTTCTGTACAAGATTTTGGTATTGATAATAAAACGGATGCAGATGGACTTGCTGTAGGGAGACCATCTGGCTTTGTAGGAAAAATCATCGAGCCTTTTTTAAGCGGTAGCTACACAATAAGTGATGAAAAGCTATATACCATGTTAAAAGAGTTAGTTGATACTGAAAATCTTTATTTAGAGCCGTCAGCACTAGCTGGTATGATCGGTCCAATTAAATTATTTAAAGAAGGTAAAGATTATTTACTAAAAAATAATTTAATGAAAAAAATGGAAAATAGTACCCATGTCATTTGGGCTACAGGTGGTAGTATGGTTCCTGAAAAAATGATGAAAGAGTACTATCAAAAAGGGTCTCTTTTTAAATAAAATAGATAGTGTAAAATTTTACTAATATTTTAAAAGTGAAAAAAATTCTTTTAATGCAGAATAATTTGACATATATTTGTATATGTAAATAAGTTTTCTATTTAGATTTTGACGCAAGATATTTTCTTTTTAATTGGTTCTGTTTAAAAATTGATAAATTACTTTAAAAAAGCCATTCCGTCATGAGCGGACTGGCTTCAGTGCATTTTATATAATACCCTATTGGGTATTGGAATACTCGGTTTTATCTTAATTATCTAAACAGAGCTTCCGATTAAAAAGCACAAAACATATTCTCATTAGGAGCGATAAAATTGAATTTAGAAAAGTATTTTTCACAATTTAGAAAAGAGATTATTGGAAATGAAAAAACATTCTTATCGCCATTTGGTGAAAAGAAAATTATTTATTTAGATTGGGCTGCGAGCGGTAGGTTATATGGACCTGTTGAAGAAAAATTTCTTTCAACTTTTGGGCCTTATGTTGCAAATACGCATACGGAATCAAATATAACTGGAAGCACGATGACGAATTGTTATCATGAAGCATTACAGATCATAAAGGAACATGTTAATGCAAGCGCTTCCGACACAATCATAACAGATGGATCAGGAATGACAGGCGTTATGAATAAGTTTCAACGTATTTTAGGGTTGAAAATTCATGAAAACTTCCATTTCCGTTTAAGTTTACCTGAGGAAGAAAGACCGGTAGTTTTTATAACTAGTATGGAGCATCATAGTAATCACACTTCATGGTTAGAAACGATTTGTGATGTGGAAGTTGTACCGAACTGTGCGAACAACGTAGTTGATTTAGAATTTTTAAGAAAACGCCTAGAGTTTTATAAGAATAAACGAAAAGTAATTGGATCATTTAGTGCTTGCTCGAATGTATCTGGATTAATTACACCTTATCATAAGCTTGCTAGACTTATGCATGAATATAATGGTGTTTGTTTTGTGGATTTCTCAGCTTCTGCACCATACGTTGACATTGATATGCATCCTAGTGATCCAATGGAAAAACTTGATGCGATTCTGTTTTCTCCACATAAGTTTTTAGGAGGGCCTGGTAGTAGCGGAGTTTTAATATTTGACTCTTCTCTATATCAAAATAAAATTCCAGATCATCCAGGTGGAGGAACTGTTGAGTGGACGAATCCATGGGGTGAGAAAAAATATATTAACAATATTCGCGAAAGAGAAGATGGCGGTACTCCAGGATTTCTGCAAACAATTAGAACAGCACTTGCTATTAAGGTAAAAGATGCAATGGGTACAATGAACATCTTAAACCGTGAAGAAGAATTAGAACACATCTTATTAGATGAACTTAAGTCAATTGAAAATGTAGTGGTACTTGAAAATTCAAGCAATCCAAGATTAGGTTTTTATTCTTTTTATTTAAAGGATATTCACCATAATTTAGTTGTTAGATTATTAAATGATCGTTTCGGAATTCAAGTAAGAGGCGGTTGTTCATGCGCAGGTACTTATGGACATATGCTTTTGAATATTACAAGAGAAATGTCTAAATCAATTACAGATGAAATTGATAATGGAAATATTAGTGTAAAGCCTGGTTGGATTCGCATGAGTGTTCATCCAACGACTACAAATGAAGAGGTAGTTATATTCACTAATGCTTTAAAAGATATTATTCAAAACATTGGCGAATGGTCTAATGATTATATTTATTTAAAAGAGAAAAATGACTACATGCATAAAGACGAAGCAGTTATGGAAGTAGGTACTTATTTTGAGATAGAAATGACTGTAAAATCTTAAATTCTCAAGATACTCGAACAAAAATGATCACATTAATGTGATTATTTTTGTTCATATTTACTTTTAACTAACTAAAAGAAGGCTAACTTTTATAAAATTAAATGGTTGACAATATACCCTAAGGGGTATATATTCTAAGTAAGAATATTGCACATATATTCTAAAATAAATGCGTAAGCCTTATTTAGTTTTATGAGTTAGGGGTGATTTAATGAAATATGATGATCCAGTAAAAAATAGAATAAAGCGAATTGAGGGACAGATTCGTGGAATTTTAAAAATGATAGAAGAAGACAAGGACTGTAAAGATGTCATTACACAGTTATCAGCAGTTAAATCAGCTTTGGATCGTACGATTGGCGTTATAGTAAGCTCAAATTTAGTTGATTGTGTCCGAAATGCGAATGAAAACGGGCAAGATGCTGAAGATTTAGTGAAAGAAGCAGTAAACTTACTTGTAAAAAGTAGATAATATATGGTTTGACTCAATTTTTTAATTTTAACATCATATACCCATAGGGGTAATAGTATATATAAGATATATTTTTTTGTTTTGTTATATACCCTAGTGGGTATAAAGAATGGAAAGGAGAAAGAATATGACAGCTAAGAAAACAAATATCATTTTATTTAGTGGAGATTATGACAAAGCAATGGCTGCCTACATTATTGCGAACGGTGCTGCAGCTTTTGATCATGAAGTAACTATTTTTCATACATTTTGGGGGTTAAATGCTTTACGAAAAGGTGAACATATAGCAACAAAAAAAGGTTTTATCGAAAAGATGTTTGGAAAGATGATGCCTAGAGGGGCCGATAAAATGGGACTTTCTAAAATGAATTTTGCAGGTTTTGGACCAAAGATGATTAAGGATATTATTAAAAAGCATAATGCATTGCCTTTACCACAATTAATTGAAATGGCCCAAGAACAAGATATAAATTTAGTAGCATGTACAATGACAATGGATCTGTTAGGTCTACAAACCGAAGAGTTATTAGAGAATATTCAGTATGCTGGTGTTGCCGCCTATATTGGTGAAGCAGAAGAAGGTCAAGTAAACTTATTTATTTAATTAGAAAGGATTGAATAACATGAAAGAAATTACTGCGATTGATCTTGAAAATAATTTGAAAACTGGAAAAGAAGTAACGGTTATCGATGTTCGTGAAGTAGATGAAGTTGCAGCAGGGAAAATCCCAGAAGCTATTCATATTCCACTTGGATTAATTGAATTTCGATTGCACGAATTAGATAAATCAAAAGAATATATTATGGTTTGTCGTTCAGGTGCTAGAAGTGGCCGTGCAACAGAATTCCTTCAATCACAAGGGTTTAACGTTAAAAACATGGTAGGCGGAATGCTTTCTTGGTTCGGTAATGTAGAATAATTTTTTTGATTAAATAGATACCCCAAGTGGTATTTAAAGTATGGAGGTTATCAGATGGAACTGATTAAATCGAACGTGAAATTAGATGCAAAAGGATTAGCTTGTCCAATGCCGATTGTGAAGACTAGAAAAGCAATGAAGGAATTAGAAAATGGGCAAGTAATCGAGGTTCAAGCGACTGATAAAGGTTCAAAAGCAGACATTAAAGCTTGGGCGGAAAGCACTGGAAATCAATACTTAGGAACAATCGAAAATGGAGAAGTATTACTTCATTATTTAAGAAAATCTTCAGATGAAAATACAATTGAAAAAAGATTCGAAAACGTCATTTCGAACGATCAATTAAGTCAAAAACTACAAAATGAAAATATAATCGTTTTAGATGTAAGAGAAGAAGCAGAATATGTATTTAATCATATACCAAATGCGGTATCAATCCCTTTAGGTGAATTGGAGAGCCGTATGACAGAATTAAATAAAGAAAATGAAATATATATCGTTTGCAGAACTGGAAACCGCAGTGACCTTGCTGCTCAATTACTAGTTTCTAGCGGTTTTACTAACGTGTTTAATGTAATACCTGGAATGACTGAATGGTCTGGGGAAACAGTAAGCATAAAAGGTTAATCTAATTTTTTTTGAATAAAAGTATACTATAGGGGGTATAAAAGATGGCAGTCACAGCAATGTCTGCAAAAGAGATTACAAAAAAAATATTTGATAAAGAAAAACTATTTATTCTTGATGTACGAAATACTGATGATTATAACGATTGGAAAATAGAAGGTTCAAATTTTGAACATTTAAATATACCTTATTTTGATTTACTAGATGGGGTTGAAGACATTTTAGATAAGATTCCTGCAAGTACAGATATTTTAGTTGTGTGTGCTAAAGAAGGATCTTCCATCATGATTGCAGAGATGCTTTCAGACGAGGGACTAGATGTAGCTTATCTTAAAGGCGGAATGAAAGAGTGGAGTGAACATCTAGAACCAGTAAAAATTGCAGATTTGAAAAATGGTGGAGAGCTGTATCAATTTGTCAGAATCGGTAAGGGATGTTTATCCTACATGGTGCTTTCAAATAATGAGGCTGCTATTATTGATGGTACTCGAATGACGGATATCTACGTTGATTTTGCAAATACAAAGAGCGTAAAAATTACAAATGTATTTGATACTCACCTTCATGCAGACCATATTTCTGGCGGAAGAAAAATTGCTGAGATTACGGGAGCAACATACTGGTTACCACCAAAGGATGCTAAAGAGGTTACTTTTGAATATAGTCCATTAGAAGATGGTAATAAGGTAATGATTGGCGAAACAGCAATCAGTATTGAGGCTTTTTATTCACCAGGTCATACAATCGGATCAACTTCATTTGTCATTGATGAAAAGTTTTTACTTTCTGGAGATATTTTATTTATCGATTCAATTGGAAGACCCGATCTTGCTGGTATGGCAGAGGACTGGGTAGGAGATTTACGCGAAACCCTTTATAAAAAATACCGAAACTTATCGCTTGAATTAATCGTGCTTCCAGCACATTTTATGGTGATTAGCGAATTGAACGAAGATGGTAGTGTTTATAAAAAACTAGGATATTTATTTGATCAGAATCATGGATTGAACATTGAAAGTGAAAGTGAGTTTAGAAAGTTAGTAACTGAGAACTTACCACCTCAACCAAACTCATATCAAGAAATCCGTGAGGTAAATATGGGTAAAATTAATTTGGATGAAGAAAAACAGAGAGAAATGGAAATTGGTCCAAATCGCTGTGCAGTACGATAATGAAAATTGGAGGAGAATAAAATGGAAGCTACAAAATTTTTAGATGCAAAAGGTTTAGCATGTCCAATTCCAATTGTTAAAACAAGAAAAGCAATTGCAGAGATTGAAGCAGGCGAAGTATTAGAAATTCATGTAACTGATAAAGGTGCTAAAAACGACCTTGCTGCTTGGGCTAAATCAGGTGGACATGAATTATTAAATTATACCGAAGAAGACAATGTTTTAAAATTTTGGATTAAAAAAGGTTAAGCTAATAGATTAATAGGAAAAGGAGGGGGAATAGTCACATCTCCTTTTCTATTATAGGGGGACTTAAAATGGAGTGGACCTTAATTTTAGTACTTTTCTTAGTTGGTTTTTTTGGGTCCTTTATTTCAGGAATGGTAGGAATTGGTGGAGCGATTATAAATTATCCAATGCTCCTATTTATTCCTCCATTATTAGGATTTGTTGCTTTCACGCCACATCAAGTATCAGGTATAAGTGCCGTCCAAGTAGTATTTGCAACTTTAGGTGGGGTATTAAGCTATCGGAAAAGCGGTTATTTAAACAAAAAAGTAATAGTAAGTATGGGAATAAGTGTACTAATAGGAAGTTTTCTTGGTGGATTCGGTTCAAATCTACTTTCAGAACATGGAATTAATCTTGTTTATGGAATTTTAGCAATGATAGCGGTCGTTTTAATGTTTATTCCTAGAAAAAACGTAGAGATGTCAGCAGATGGTCAAATTTCAATTAATGTATGGCTTGCTGCAGGTTTGGCATTTATCGTTGGAACAAGTGCAGGTATTGTTGGTGCAGGAGGAGCATTTCTGTTAGTACCAATCATGTTAACGATCTTAAAAATACCAACTCGTGTGACTATTGCATCGTCATTAGCCATTACATTTATCTCTTCAATAGGCGTAACGATCGGGAAAATCTCTACTGGCCAAGTTGAAATTTTGCCGACAATTATTGTTGTAATTGCAAGTTTAATTGCCTCACCATTAGGTGCAAAAATAGGTAAACAAACAAAAACGCAGGTTTTAAGAGGGATTCTAGCAGTTTTAATTGGATTTACCGCTTTGAAGATTTGGATTACGATTATAAAATCATGGGTTAGTTGAATAAGGATTAACTGTAAAAAACAGAAAAACTATTTTGGGAGTTTTTCTGTTTTTCTATTAGCCTTTATTATGGTACTACGTGTAAGGCACTTTTTGTTGCTTCTTATTTCAATATTCTTAAATAAAATTTGCTAATTAAGTACTAATTTAATTAAAATGGAACTAGTCGTTTTTTTTAATAGCCTTTACTATAAATTTAAATTGAAATGGAGAATGAATTAGATGACAAATCAAAATGAAACGAACGCTTTACCGCCAAAAACATGTACAATTGAACGCCTTGTTACGCTTCAAGAGGATGTTGAAAAGGTATTGGCAGGACAAAAAACTGCTACTCGCCGAAATGGTAGATATGCAGATGTTGGGGAAGTGATGACCCTTCAAAATAATCAGTATGTTGTTGAAAAAGTTTATTCTCAATCTCTTGGTGAATTGACAGATGAGGATGCTAAGCAGGAAGGCTATTCAACTGTAGAAGAGTATAAGCAATCGATCCTGTCAATCCATCCTGGAATGCCTTGGCTGCCAAAAATGAGGGTATGGGTTCATGAGTTCCGTCTCATTCAAGAATAATTTATATGCTGTATAGATTGCTTCTTTATATACATATTGCTAGTGTAATCTTATCGATTGGCCCTTTTTTTATACTGATTCCGATACTCAAAAAGCTGCATACCTCGAAGTCTGCGATACAACAGAGCTATTTGGATGTATTCCGGTTCGCTGTCAGATTGGCAAAGCATGCTGGGCATGTACTGGTTGGATCAGGGGTCTTGTTGGTACTAGTAGGTCATTGGTCGTGGAAGACATCTTGGATTGTGATGACTATTCTTCTTTTGGTGAGTTCATTATTTTTCCTAGCTAGAGCCTTTTCACCGACCATACGGAAATTTAGTGAACCAACGCATGACCAGAGAATGCTGATTCAAAAGCTTCGTCGATCTATCTGGATTTACATCGTTCTTTTGATGGTTATGCTATGGTTTATGGTAGTAAAGCCTGCATTATGGTAGGCATAATTCAAAAAAGCAGACAGGTTCTCTTTATCGAAGAAGCCTTGTCTGCTTTTTTGGCCTTATCTTAAATGAGATACTAATAAGAATCCCGAAAATTAAGTATTTAGACCTATTTTAAACGATATAATAAACAGGTTTCTTGATTTGAATTTCAAGGACCTAAGTCATGTGGCAAACTGTGCGCGCAAAAAAAATTCAAAAAAAATTCTTGACGGATTCTAAAAAGAGGGATAACATAAACTCAATAATTCAAAAACTTAATAAATTCTATTACTTATCCAGAGAGGTGGAGGGACTGGCCCTACGATACCTCGGCAACGGGTTTGTTATTTCGTAACAAATACCGTGCTAATTCCTGCAAATCGTTTAATCGATTTGAAAGATAAGAAGTAAAGTGGCTTATATATTTTAACCCCTCTTCTTATCTGTTTTATCGGATAAGAAGAGGGGTTTTTTGATGTAGTGCCTTAGGAGAAAAAGGGGGAAATATAGATATAAATCCTAGTTTTCAAATATGTTTACTAAGTTATAAAAGTTGGAATAACTTGCAATGGGGGAAGTAATTTGATTGAGATAAAAAATGTCTCCAAGGTTTATCCTGGAAGGCCACCAATTAAAGCTTTAAATAATATTAATATGAAAATAGAGAAAGGGGAGATCTTTGGAATCATTGGTTTTTCCGGAGCAGGAAAAAGTACATTGATTCGTTGTTTAAATAGACTTGAAGAGCCAACAGAAGGATCAGTTCTCATTGATGGATTGGACCTAATGACATTAAAAGATGAAGAGTTACGTAAGACACGTAGAAAAATTGGTGTCGTATTCCAACACTTTAATCTACTTTCTGCTAAAACGGTATTTGATAATATAGCAATGCCGCTATATCTTGAAGGAAAAAAGAAACGGGATGTTCAGGAAAAGGTAATGGAGTTAATTGAATTTGTTGGACTTACAGGGAAGCAAGATGTATTTCCGGGGCACTTATCGGGAGGACAAAAGCAAAGAGTGGGAATAGCAAGGGCACTCGTAACAGATCCAGATCTTTTGCTATGTGATGAAGCTACATCTGCATTAGACCCTGAAACAACAAAGAATGTATTAGAGCTTTTAAGGAAGGTAAATAATTCCTATAATCTTACAATTTTCCTTATTACCCATGAAATGAGTGTAATTCGTGATCTTTGTGATAAAGTGGCGGTCATTGATGATGGTGAAATTGTCGAGGAAGGTAATGTTTATGACGTTTTTACGAATCCACAAAAAAGTATTACAAAGAATTTTGTTAACACTGTATTACAAAATGAGGTGCCGCCTAAGTTATCGAAATCATTATCAAAGGGAAAATATTATCAATTAGTCTTCCTAGGTGACAAGGCAGGCAACCCATTATTATCAGAGGTTCTTAAAAAATTCGATATAAATTTAAATATTCTTTATGGATCGATTACAGAGTTACAAGAAAGACCTTATGGGAATTTGCTCGTGGCACTAGAAGGAACAAAAGAGGAAAGCGCAAAAGCTATTAAATTTATTTCGGAAAAGGGGATAGATGTGAGGGAGGTTGAGTTAAATGGAGCTTAATTGGGAATTCTTTTGGCCGCAGTTTTTGCAGGCAACTCAAGATACATTTCTAACTGTGCTAGGATCATTTATTTTTGGCACAATCATAGGATTACCTTTAGGTATTATCCTAGTTGTAACAAGGCCAGGTCATATAATGGAAAACAAACCTTTATTTACGTTGTTAAATACCATTATTAATATTGTTCGATCTGTACCATTTATTATTTTGCTAGTTGCCATTATTCCATTTACTAGATTATTGACGGGAACGTCCATTGGAGTAGTTGCAGCAATTGTTCCACTTTCAATCTTTGTAGGGCCATATTTGGCAAGATTGATTGAGAACTCCATGTTAGAAGTAGATAAGGGAGTACTGGAAACAGCTTACTCAATGGGAGCAACAAAGTTTCAGATCATCGTGAAGTTTATTTTGCCTGAAGCGATTCCATCGTTGATTCTTTCATTTACAACAGCAACGATTGGATTGATTGGATCGACTGCGGCAGCAGGTGCTGTTGGTGCTGGTGGATTAGGGGACTTAGCTATTACATATGGTTATCAACGCTTTGAAACATTGGTTATTGTCATTACAGTTGTATTACTAGTAGTTATTGTTCAACTCATACAAAGTTTAGGAAATACGTGGTCAAGATACGTAAGGAGGAAAAGAGGATGAAAAAGTTTTTTACTATTTTTGCAGCATTATTATTAACAGTTTCGGTATTATCAGCATGTGGTTCTAACGCATCATCAGGTAATGGAAAAGAGAGAACAGTTAAGATTGGTATTAACGGTGATGACTATGAACTTTGGAATATTGTACAAAAACAAGTGAAAAATGATGGCATTAAATTGAAAATCATTTCATTTTCAGATTATGTTCAGCCTAACACAGCACTTAATGACGGTAGCCTTGATTTAAATTCTTTTCAAACGATTACTTATATGAACCAATTTAAAGGCGATCATAATTTAGATATTTCAGCAATTGGCTCGACAGTTATTGCGCCAATGGGGATTTACTCACATAAATTTAAAAAGCTAAGTGATATTCCAGATGGAGCAACGATTACGATACCAAATGATGTTACGAACGCAGGGCGTGCACTTAAACTATTACAATCTTCAAAGCTAATTAGTTTAGTAGATAATTTTGATCCTAAAGGTAGTATTGAACAAATTAAAGAAAATCCTAAACATCTAAAAATCAAACCGATTGCTGCAGGGCAAACAGCTAGATCATTAGATGATGTGGCAGCAGCGATCATCAATAATGGATTCGCCGTTCAAGCAGGCTTAGACCCTGCAAAGGATCCACTTTATAAAGAAGATCCTAATGATAAAGCAGCTATGCCGTATATCAATGTTATTGCATCCCGTACGAAGAATAAAAATGACAAGGACTTTGCAAAGATTGTAAAGGCCTATCAATCAAAAGAAGTTCATGATTACATTATTAAACGTGACAAAGGTGCTACAGTTCCAGTAGTCATTTCGATTGATAAAATTAAAAATCTATAAAGCTAGTGCATGCTTATTTAAAAAAATGGAAGGGAGAAAAGTTTAAATGACAGTCAAAATTGAAACACAAAGAGAACAAATTGTGAAAAGTATTGAGAGATCGAAGGAAGTTTATCTTGAAATTAGCCACAAAATTCATGAGAAACCTGAAATTGGCAATCAAGAATTTTTTGCATCAGAAACACATACTAAAATTCTAGTAGAAGCTGGATTCGATGTTACACGTAATATTGCAGGACATGAAACAGGATTTGTAGCAAGGAAAAAGTCGTCTAAGCAAGGCCCAACCATCGCTTTTTTAGCAGAATACGATGCACTACCTGGTCTTGGTCATGCATGCGGACATAATATTATTGGAACAACAAGTGTGGCAGCAGGAATCGCTCTTGCTGAAGTCATCTCAGAAACTGGAGGAGAGGTTGTTATATTTGGAACACCTGCAGAAGAGGGTGGACCAAATGGAAGTGCAAAGGGGAGTTTCGTAAAAAATGGATTACTAGAAGGTGTTGATGCAGCTCTTATGCTCCACCCAAGTGGTAAAACAGGTTTATCGAGTCCATCGTTGGCAGTAGATCCATTAGACTTCCATTTTTATGGAAGAGCAGCTCATGCTGCTGGGTCACCAGAACATGGCATTAATGCCTTAGATGCAGTAATCCAATTATTCAATGGCATTAATGCCCTTCGTCAGCAGCTTTCTAGTGATGTTCGCATACACGGAATTATCACTCATGGAGGCGATGCACCAAATATTATTCCAGAGTATGCTTCAGCAAGATTCTTCATCCGTGCTAGTTCTTGGAAGCGTACGGAGAAAGTATCTACTAAGATTCGTAATATTGCCGAAGGAGCAGCACTTGCAACTGGTAGTACTGTGAAAATTGAAAGATTCCAAAATGAAGTCCATGATTTTATTATCAATCAATCTCTTGATGAGCTTGTTGGTGAGGAACTAAGACTATTAGGGGAAGTAGTGAATAGCAAAAGCGGCGGGCTTGGATCTACTGATGCCGGAAATGTAAGCCATGTTGTTCCGACTTCTCACGCATATATTAAAATTGGACCTGATGATTTAATTGCTCATACAAATGAATTTCGTGAAGCTGCGAGATCGCCACTTGGTGATCATGCTCTAATTACGGGTGCAAAAGCATTGGCTCTAACGGGCTATCGTTTAATTACTGATAAAAACCTTTTGGAAAAAGTTCAAAATGAATTTCAACAAACAGAAAAATAGTTAGATTGAACGGTCAAAAAGATGGACGGAATTACCATCTTTTTGACCGTTTTATTTTTGAAAGCTCAATTATTTGTTCTATTCATATAGAAGCCTTCTGTTAAATTCTCCCTCCGTTAATTCCATAGTAAAAAATATAGGTTTACATTACCCCATTTCAATTTTTATCAAAACGTAATCCCAATTTTACTAAATCTTAAATTTTAAAGATTAAACTAAAACTTAGATATGTTTTCTACAAGTTTACTCTATAAATCTTTGATAGGGGGTAATTTAATATGGTTTCTTTAAGTAAAGTAAAAGATTTCTCAGATGAAACTGTTAAATATGCACAACAACATCTAGCAAACGAAAGGACATATTTAGCATGGTTGCGAACTGCAATCTCAATTACTGGTGTAGGATTTTTAACAACTTCGCTACACTTTACAATTAAAATTAGTGATAGCCAGTTCATCAATACATTAGCAATTTTTCTTGGCATATATGCATGTGTTGTTGGTTTAATTTCTGGAGTATTAGCTACTATTCAGTACAGTAAAAAGCGGAAAGAAATTCAAAATGGAAAATTTATACCTGCTCATCATTCAATTATTCTTGTATCAATTCTATTATCTTTTTTACTATTCATGATTGTGCTGTATTTGTCTTTATTATTATTTAATTAAACGTGAATAGTTTCAGTTTATTCGCTGTTTTTTTAATAGGGATATTTTTATAAAAATCGAATATTACATAAAGTGGACACTAAAATGAATGGAGTGATTGATATTTTTTTTCCTGAGTCTCGGTTTGAATCGATTAATGGAATGGAGCTTCATTTTACAGAATGGGGAGAAAGAAAAAATCCAACAGTTGTTTGCTGGCATGGTTTAACTAGGAATGGTAGGGATTTTGATATTTTAGCTCGTCATTTAGCTAAGGATTACCATGTCATCTGTCCAGATATGATTGGGCGTGGATTAAGTCAGTGGAGTACTTCTCCTGAGCAAGATTACTGTTTTGAAAACTATGTAAATCTAGCAATTGGATTATTAGACCGTTTAGAAATTGAACAAGTTCGTTGGGTAGGGACTTCGATGGGTGGAGCAATTGGAATGCGACTTGCTGGTACGCCTAAACATCTAAACCGTATTTCTCATTTAGTCCTAAACGATATCGGGGCAGGAGCTTCAGAAAACCAACCACAAGATATTGAAGGGATTAAGAGAATTATTAGCTATGTCGGTACACCACCTCAATTTAAAACATTTACTGAATTGAAGAATTACTATAAGTTAATTTATCATTCATTTGGTGTTTCGAGTGAAGAAGAATGGAATGATTTTACGCAAAATTCTTGCCGTAGAAGAGATGAGGGTGGAATTGGTCCAGATTATGATCCTAAAATTGCATTACAATTTCAGCATACTGAAGATTTAACTTTGTGGAATTACTGGGAATCTATTCAGTCCAAGATTTTACTCATTCGAGGAGAAGTTTCGGACGTCTTGCCACTGGATGTAGCATTAAAAATGAAGGAAACGCAGAAGTTTCAAATGGAAACAATACCTAAAGTTGGTCATGCCCCTGCTTTAAATACAAATGAGCAAATCTCAATTATTGATAATTTTTTAAAAGAAGTCTAGATTTTACTATTTGAAATTTTGGGTTGTTCCTTTTGTTGAGTTAACTGACTAAGGAGCGGCCTTTTTTATTGAAAATATAATTGATGAACTATGTGGGGGGATCATACCTTTACTATATATTTGTAGTTTATATCTTTGTCCTTTTTTATAAATATTAAGTAGATTTTTCCAATATAGTAAGAATTAGGTTATACTTGCAGGTTTTCCGTTTGTGAATAGCCAATATTGTACAATTTTCAAGTCATAATACCTTAACTGGTACGGGGAATTTTTCATCTTAATTGCGGTTTTTAGATATTTAATTGCAGATTTGCTATTTTTATTTGTGATTTTCAAAATTTAATTGCAGTTTTGCTATTTTTATTTGCGATTTCCGAATTTTAATTGCAGTCCATTTACGTTTACAGAAAAGAGAAAGTAAAAAAAGATTGAACAAATGTCATTCAAACATCTGTTCAATCTTTTTTATTTCATTTTATTATTTAAAGAATGTTGCCCAAAGTAAATATGCATTTAATACTGCAATTACTGAAGCAATTGTCCAAGCTACTGATTTAAGCCAAGTTTTATTAACGAATTTACCCATTTTCTTAGCATCACTAGTGAACATGACTAGTGGTATAACCGCGAAAGATAACTGTAAAGATAAGATTACCTGACTTAGAATTAATAAATCTGCAGTTCCATTTGCTCCATAAAAATAAGTGACAATAAGAGCTGGTGTAACAGCAATTAATCGAGTAATTAATCTTCTTATCCAAGGCTTAAGCTTAATATTTAAAAAGCCTTCCATTACAATTTGCCCAGCTAGAGTACCAGTTAAGGTAGAATTTTGACCTGATGCCAATAATGCCAATCCGAAAAATGTACTTGCTAAAGTCGTTCCAAGTAATGGAGTAAGAAGCTGGAATGCATCTTCAATTGATGCAACATTTGTATGACCCGATTTGTAGAAAGTTGAAGCAGCTAAAATTAAGATTGCTGCGTTTACAAACAATGCAATCATTAATGCAACTGTTGAGTCAATTGTCGCAAATTTAATTGCTTCTTTTTTACCAGCATCAGATACATCAAACTTTCTAGTTTGAACAATTGAAGAGTGTAGATATAAGTTATGAGGCATAACAGTTGCCCCTAAAATTCCTAAAGAAATATAAAGCATTTTTGGATCTGTAATAACTTGAGAACTTGGAATAAATCCACCAAATACAGCTTTTATATCAGGTTGAGACATGATCAACTCAAATACAAAGCTTCCTGTAATTAAGATGATTAAAGAAATAACAAATGCTTCAATATATCTAAATCCTTTATTTTGTAAAAGTAAGACAAGTAATATATCTAAAGTTGTCAAACAGATTCCATAAAACAAAGGAATACCAAATAATAGATTTAAAGCGATGGCTGAGCCAATTAATTCAGCTAAATCACATGCAGCAATTGCGGCTTCACAAAGTACCCAAAGTATAAATGATACAGGTTTACTGAAGTGGTCTCGACATGCTTGAGCTAAATCTCTACCAGTAACGATACCCAATTTAGCAGCTAATGATTGTAGAATGATGGCCATTAGATTAGAAATTAAAATAACCGATAATAAAGTGTAATTAAAAGCAGATCCACCTGCTATTGAAGTTGCCCAGTTTCCAGGATCCATATATCCAACTGCAACTAAATAACCTGGACCAGCAAATGCAAGAAACTTTCGGAAATTACTTGCTTTCTTTGGAACAGATAATGAACGATGAACCTCTTGCAAACTAGGTTGTGTATGCTCCTGTCTCCAGCCGGCTTCGTTATATATGACTTTTTCTTGTGATTCTTGTGACATGTTTCCCACCACCTCATTTATTGTACAAATCAAATAGTTTTTCCCTAGGGAAAGTTTTTAAATTATATGCTGATTTTAACATAATAGTTCCCAAATGTAATAAAAAATTTTTGATAACTTCGTAAATTTTTAGTAAACAGAAAATATACGTAGAATATTTACCTTTTCTTTGTTTCTGCTTTTTTACTATTTCTTATGCAATTCATTCAGATCGTTCAGTTTTTTGTATGTTGAAGTTTGTTATCAAGTTAATTATTTTCAAGTGTGATATACTAGTCTGAAAATTATGTTTTGTGGTTGCTTATAAAAAATTAATATATTTGGGAGAGAGTTCTATGAAGTTTGTATTAATATTCGGGCCTCAAGCCGTCGGAAAAATGACTGTAGGGCATGAACTAGAAAAAATAACAGATTTAAAATTGTTTCATAATCACATGACAATCGATTTAGTTAGTAAGTTTTTTGATTATGGAACAAAGGAAGGGAGTAGATTAGTTAATTTATTTCGAAATGAAATATTTGAAGAGGTCTCAAAAAGTAACTTATATGGAATTATTTTTACATACGTGTGGGCTCTGGATCATAAATCTGATTGGGATTATGTTGAGAAAGTTTGTACTATATATGAGTCAAAAGGCGCAACAACCTATTTTGTTGAGCTTGAAGCAGAACTTGACGTGCGACTTGCACGAAATAAAACTCCTCACAGATTAGAGCATAAACCAACAAAAAGAGATATTGAATGGTCTGAAAATAATTTAATAAAGACAATGGAAAAATTTAGATTAAATTCAATAGAAGGGGAAATTAAGAAGGAAAATTATCTAAAAATAAATAACACAAATATGAGTGCAGAAGAAGTAGCTAAATTAATAAAAGAAAGATTTGCTTTGTAAGTAATAGATTCACTTTTAATTTTCAGTATCGTTTACTGATAGGTTCTTAAGGAGAATATCTTACTCAAAAACAAAAAGATAAAGTAAGCTTTAGTGGAAATCAAGCACACTCTTCACCTTATACGAAAGTTTTTTAATTAATAGACAAGATTGTTTTTCAACAACGTGAAAAACCACCTAATCAAATTTAGGTGGTTTTGTTTTTTATTAGTTGCTGTTAGGATCAGTGTCGTCGTGGTATGTACTTCCACCAGTTTGAGCATTAAATGTCCAATCAACTTTAAGCTTATCACCTTGGAATTGGTTTTGGTCTTTTCCATTATCAACAAACTCGAATAATACAAAAATCTTTTCTTTTTGTCCTGCTGCAATGCCGTCAGGGTCTTTTGTGCTACCTACAAATTGATTAATTGCTGTTAAATCAGGAGTTTGATTTTGTAAGTCATATAATGTAGTTTCAACGATTTCATTTGTAGCACTGCTTGTGTTGTACATAATCGTTACTTTAATATGCTTAGCTAAGTCTTCTGAGTTATTATTTTTTACGTCTTCAACTTGATATTTAGTGCTTAATAAAACTTTATTAATATCTAAAGTTCCATTGTTTTCTAACGTAAATTCACGATATACTTCATCACCAGGTTTTAAATTGCTAATGTTTACAACAGCATTAGGGTTCATACCTAAGTCTAATGTACCTGCTGCGAACGTATTATCAGTTTTAATTGTATCGCTAAAGTATGCAAAGGTACCTCCACTAATTAATGATAAACCGACTGCTCCACTCATTACAACTTGACCAATTCTCTTAGTAAAACTCATTTCATTTCCCCCTTAAGGTTTATTTATTAAACTCTTAAGCTTTTATTTTGTACTTAAGAGATCTAACCAACTTTATCCTGCTGTTTTTTGTTCAAACTCTTTTTTTAATTGGAACAAATTGCGTATTGCAAAAAGAGTTAAAAGAAAACCTGGAACTATTAATAAGAGTGCAGATCCAGCTTTAGAGCCTACAAAATTTAATGCATAACCAACATATGGAACCGTGAAATTTGAATATATTCCTACGATATTTTGAGGATACACTGTCCATAAATCTTGGGCATTATTGTTATCACCCTTCGTTTTATATGAAATTTCTCCATTTTTATGATGGACAGCCGCTATTCTGTGAGTGATTAGCTTATTATCCATTTGGAAGGTAACAACATCGCCTTTTAGATAAGACGATGGATTTGCACCTAGCTTTACTGCAATAATTGAACCTGTATGAAAAGTAGGTTCCATTGACCCAGATAAAACAGCTTTTAATTGATAGCCTAAAATGGTAGAATCTCCACCCGTAAACCTAGAAGAAATCACAATAAAAGCTAAGAAACACAAGATGACAATAGAAATACTTTTAAAAATATTACCTACAATTGATAAAATTTTGTTCAACATGAGAGATCACCTATTCGTTTTGAATTGTATTTACTGAATTATTAGAAACTTCATTTGAGATTGAATCCGTATTGGTCTGATCAGAATCTTGGCTCAGAACTGAATCTGTATTGGTCTGATCAGAATCCTGGTTCGGAACTGAATCTATATCTGTATGATTAGATTTCTGGTTCGGAATTGAATCTGTATCAGAATTATTAGAATCCCGGCTTTGAATTGAATCTGTATCAGAGTTATTAGAATTCTGGCTCTGAATTGAATCTGTTTCAGAACTATTAGAATCCTGGCTCTGAATTGAATCTGTATCAGAACGATTAGAACTTTGGTCCTGATCAGATTCGGTAGCATTTTTAGGTTCACTAGTATCGTTATTAATCGTTTCTTTACTTTCACTTAGCTGGGTTTGAATTGTAGATTTAATGGACGCTATCTTTTGAAGATTAATTGTTTCATTTAATTGCTGGATTAGTTGATTAACAACCTGGTAGCCTTTTCTCTCATATTCATAGTTACTTTGTTCAGTTTCAGAAAGTTCATGAATTTGATTGTGATAAGAGTTCAACTGCTCTTGAATACTTTGTAAACTCTTAATCTCATTATTTAATTCTTGTTCCTCATTAAGAACAGTAGTAAGTAAATTTGACAATTCAGAGTAATTACCATTAATTGATGTCTGTAGGATCGTCTTATATAAATGATTAGCTCTTGTTGAATGATCTTTTGCAGCTATTTCTAATTGTTGGATTGTTTTAGGAAACACGATTGCTGCTGAAACGACTTGTTCTGTAGATACTTGACTAGAAAAGGTTGCCTCCGTTTGACCAACTGTTTGCATTGCCAAGTAAAATTGAATAGAACATAAACTGACGATGATGGAGACTTTTTTTCTTGCTTGTTTCAAATTTTCACTCCTTTGCAAAAGCCCTGTTGAAATTCATTATTGCTCAGTTGTCGGAAAATTGAAACCGGGTTATTTTTGAGTTAATAAACGGTAGTTTTTTGTCAGAATTAGTCGTTTGTAGGGTAAAAAGCTGTAAAATCACCTGAAAAAGAACCCGGGTTTGACATATTGATTTAATTTTGAATTTTCTTAATAATGAAAATTGCAGTCGCAAAACAATTTAAATAAGGGGTGAAAGTTTTGAAGATGAAAAAAGAGAAAAGAATGAGAAGAAAAGCAATTCCAGCTGTAATGGCATTAACAGTGGCATTTAGTGGAGGACTAACAACTTTACCTTCATTTGTAAATGTAAAAGCAAGTGCAGCGACAGTTAATCAAGCTTTAAGTAAGGAAGAGGTAGTAAAAGCGTACCTGAATTCAAAGGTAAAAAGTCTTGCAAGATCAAGTTCTCCATGGGAACAATTTAAGATTGTAGGTGAAGAAGCTAATAGTGTGACTGATACTTACCATGTAAGAACAATTGAACAGTATAAGGGAATTCCAATTTATGGTTCAGGACAAACTGTAGCATTAGACGCAGATAACAATGTATATGCATCATTTGGTGATGTAAATCAAACATTATCTCGCGCAATTATTCCGACTGAAGCTACAATTTCTGAGGACGATGCTGTAGCAACTGCGAAGGAAAGTATTGATTCACAAATCGGAGTTGTTAAAAATTATGATGGAATTGATACACAATTGACGATCTATCCATATAAAGGAGAGTATCACTTAGCGTATTTAGTTAAGGCTTCAACTTCTGTTCCAGCACCAGGATATTTCCACTATTTTGTAGATGCTACAAATGGTGAAATCATTAATAGCTTTAATGCAATTGATAATGTTGATGTATCAAAACTGACAGTTGCTACTGGAAAGGGCTTAGACGTATTTGGTAAAATGCAATCTTTCCCAGTTGGAAAAGATGCATCAACTGGTTCTAGTTATTTATATGGTGGATCAGTTACTGGTTCTACAACAAGCCCTACTATCGTACCACTAGCAACATTTGATGCACATCGCATGCCTGAAACTTCATTTATCATATTATCAGCACTTTTAGGATTTACTGGCTTTGAAGTAACAACGAATAGTCCAACTAATTTCTTCTATGATCCTGCAGCAGTTTCTGCTCATGTTAATGCTGATAAAGTAAACAAATACTATCAAAATGTATTTAAACGTAACAGCTTAGATAACAAAGGTATGACTTTAATTAGTACAGTACACGTGGGAGCTAAATGGAATAATGCAGCATGGAATGGTAAACAAATGTTATATGGAGATGGCGATGGAGTTGTTTTAGGCGCACTTTCTGGTGGATTAGATGTAATTGGACATGAAATGACACATGGTGTGATTGAAAAGTCTGGCCTAGATTTAACATATAGTGGAGAGTCTGGAGCTCTTAATGAGTCATTAGCAGACATCTTTGGAACATTCGTTCAAATCTATACAACGAAAGTAAACGAGTGGGAAATGGGTGAAGATGTTTACACTCCAACTAAAGCAGGTGATGGTGGACTCCGTTCATTAAGCGACCCAGGTTCAGTACGTGTAAGCACGAAATATATGCCTTCAGGTTACTATCCAGATACTTATCAAGATCGATATTTAGGTACTGAGGATAATGGCGGAGTGCATATTAATAGTGGTATTAACAACAAAGCTGCATACCTAATTACACAAGGTGGTACAAATAACGGTTATACGATTACTGGTGTTGGTGTAAATAATGCACAAAAAATTTACTACCAATCTATGAAATATCTAACTGCTGATTCTAACTTTAAAGAAATGAGAGCAGCAGTAATTCAGGCATCACGTGATTTCTTCCCAGATAAAAATGGAGTACCTTCTGCTCAAACGAAGGCTGCTATGGATGCATATTCTTCAGTAGGTGTATACGAATAACAAAATTAAACCATGAACTAGTTTACCTGTTCATGGTTTTCTTATTTTCTGTTAAATTTTTCCTATACCTTAAAATAAGTATAGTAAGTAATAATTATTAATTTTACATTAAAATATCCTCATAAATTGTGTGTATAGCATGATGGAAACTAAGTTGAACTATTGTATATTTAGTATAAGTTTTAGGATAGGAGGAGCAATCAATGATCGAAGGAGAAGTTATAAAATTTTATCGTACGAAAGCCGGGCTAACACAAGAAGAACTTGGAAAAGGAATCTGCTCTTCAAAGCACGTTGGAAAAATTGAAAGAGGGAATACTTCCTACTCATCTGAGATTATTACCTTGTTTTCTGAACGATTACAAATTGATATTCGAAAAGAAATTGCAAACTTTGAAAATCTTGAAAATAAACTACTAAACTGGCATACAGCAATTATTAAAGTAAGAATGAAGGAAGTTGATTCATATAAAAAAGAGCTAGAAAAAATCCCTTTTATTAATTCGCCAAAATATGATGCTTTGTATCAATTGCTGCTAGCAAGATATTATCTCTTAAAGAACGACTATAAAAACACTTATACAATTATACTAAGTATACAAAGAAACTATAAAGATCTACCTCCTTTTGAAAGAAATCTCCTTTTGCATGTAATAGGAATTTATTATTTAAATAATTACAATAATTCAAGTACAGAGAATCATCATAAAGCAATACAAACTTTAAAGAAGATTGATCTAAACGAATACGGAAATCCAGAATACTATTATCATTTAGCTGTTGCATATGTATGGGTTGATTCTAAGGTAATGGCTTATGTATACGCAGAAAAAGCCCTTAAATATTTTAAAGATACAAGTAATTATTTACGTGCCATAAATGCTGAATCAATTATGCTTTTACAATCAAGCAACGATGGGCACTTAGACTTTAAAATATTGAAACAATCATATAAAAACCTGATTCATGATAGTGAAACGCTTAATGCACCGGATAAAACAGGGATGTTATTGAATAATTTTGCTTTAGAATATTATAAAAGAAAAGACTATGAAAAGGCTCAAAAATATTATAAGGCAGCATTACAATTGGAGAAAAAGCCATCGGTAATTTATCTTCAACGACTTAATAATTATCTTAGAAGTTCATTTGAAGGTAAATTAATGCGCAAATCTGCTTTATTAAATAGTGCTCAAAAAGGTCTAACAATCGCGAATGATTTAAAGAATCAACATTATCAAATTCTTTTCACATTACTGATCTATTTGATTGAAAATAAAACGGAAGAGTATATAGTGTACATAGAAAAAACAGCTTTTCCATACTTTAAGTCACGCAATCATACTATTTTTATAAAACGATATGGTAAGGAGTTGTATGATTATTATGTGAAAGAAAAAGAGTTTGAGAAGGCAGTTAAAATGTCTAACTTCTTAATAGATGCTATTAAAATACATAACTAAAGGACTGTTGTATGACAGTTTTTTTATTTTTTCAGATTAAAGAAGGAGTGTGATGAATAAAGTTGCACGCAAATAAAACTATCAATAATGATTAAATGTGCCACTAAATTTAATTGGAAACTAATTTTTTCAATAATGTTAAAAAAAGTTCCATAAAGGAACTTTTTTAAAATATTATTATGTTGGAATAACAATATCGGAAATAGGGACAAATATTACTATTTCTAACACAATTCTATCATGATTGACTCTTTTCGAAATGGTTGTTGTTTATAAACCGATCATTTTTAAATCACACAGTAAAGAAAGAAGCTGGTTGGAAACAAGGTGTGGGGTTTCTGTAGGGCAATCTGAAAAGTGGAAATTTGAGATGTCTCCCGATTATATTCAACTAGACATCTCCTTAAAGAGCAACAAGATTTACGAAAACAGCCATTTTAAACTACATATTAATAGTATGTCTAAAATACAAAAATGTATGGGGGACAAACTATATTACAGAAATTTTTTTTCATGCTATAATACATCCGCATTTTAAGCCCATGAAAAATAGTAAAAGGATATTAAAATTAAAATATGATATGATTTTTTAAATAATTGCACTAAATTCAAAGAATGGGGATAAATTATGATTCGAATTTTAATTGTGGATGATGATTCTCATATAAGAGAGTTATTGAAAATGTATTTACAAACTGAAGGCTACACGACATTTGAAGCAGCTAACGGAGACGAAGCTTCTGCATTGCTTGAGCAACAACAAATTAATTTAGCGATTGTAGATATAATGATGCCAGGAAAAGATGGGTACCAACTTTGTGAAGAAATAAGAGAGTATTATGATTTTCCCGTAATATTGTTAACTGCAAAAAGCGAGCTTTCTGATAAAGAAAAAGGTTTTGCAGTAGGCACAGATGACTATTTGACCAAACCATTTGAACCAAAAGAAATACTATTTCGGATTAAGGCTCTGTTAAGAAGATACAATATGATTAGTGCTCAAAAAATAAAACTGAACGAAACCGTTATCGATCGAAAAAGTTATGAAGTTTACTGTAATGGAAAATTACTTATGCTTCCAATGAAGGAATTTGAATTATTGTCTCAATTGGCAAGTTATCCAGATCGAATTTTTACACGTGATGAGCTGATCCAATTAATTTGGGGTGCTGATTTTGAAGGTGATGATCGAACAATAAATGTTCATATTAAACGTTTACGTGAAAGGTTTTCTAGTTTAACGAATGACTTTAGTATAAAAACCGTTCGTGGCGTTGGTTATAAATTGGAGGTCACTAGAAAGTGAAAACTTTATACATAAGAATTGTTCTTACAATCCTCGGTGTAATGATTTGTAGCAGTTTATTGGCTTTCTTTCTTTCGAATGTGTATTACCACTATAATCTAAAGCCTTATAATGATAAGAAATTAACTAAAATGGCTTTAGACGTTGGTACTTTTTATGAAGAAAATAATGATATCGAATTAAGCAATTACTTAAAAAGTATTAGTAAATTGGGATATCAAATTTTATTAGTAGATCAACAAGGAAATCAATCCTTTTATGGTGGTTCTTTTAGAGAAAAAAAACTAGATCGGAAAGTGATTGATTCTGTTTTAAACGGGAAGGTCTACCATGGTATTGCCGAATTTCCAACATCATTATTTGTGACTGGTTTTTTTGATAATACATTAAGTAATACAGTCGGTGTTCCTTTAAAATCGACTACTAATCATTTAGCGCTTTTTATGCGTCCAAATGTACAGCTTCAATTTGGTGAATTGCGTATACTCTTTTCCATTCTTCTCTTACTGACAATTGTATTAAGTATCGTATTTGTTCTAGTTAGTACAAGATATATTGTAAAACCGATTATTAAATTAACTGAAGCAACTAAAAAAATTGCAGAAGGAAAATATAATGTTCAATTGCAAATTAAACGCCAAGACGAAATAGGAAAACTGGCTAATCACTTTTCGCATATGTCACAAAGATTAGGACAAATTGAAGCGATGCGTCAGGAGTTTGTGTCAAATGTATCTCATGAAATTCAATCACCACTTGCTTCGATACAAGGTTTTTCGCAATCACTACAAACTGAAAAATTAACCGAAGAGCAAAAGAATCATTACTTATCAATAATAGAGGAAGAAAGTAAAAGAATGTCCTTGTTAAGTAAACAATTATTAACGCTAGCTGCCTTAGATAAGGAAGAAAGTATATTGCAAAAAACAACTTTTGATGTTGCCGAGCAAATTAAACAAGTAGTTTTTACAACTGAATGGAGTTGGAGAAACAAAGAGTTGGCCATTGATTTGGAATTACCACAAACTTATGTGTATGCTGATAAGAATCTACTACATCAAGTCTGGACAAACCTAATGACGAATAGCATTAAATTTAATCATGAAGGTGGATCAATCTCAATAAAACTGAGTAGTAATGAAGAGTATGTTCAAATTGAATTTCAAGATACTGGAATTGGTATTTCCGAAAAGGATTTACAACAAATATTTAATCGATTTTTTATTGCTGATAAGGCAAGAAATCGAAAGGAATCCAGTAGCGGCTTAGGTTTAGCGATAGTTAAACAAATCATTGAATTACATAATGGGCATATTGAAGTAAGTAGTAAAGTAAGCGAAGGAACTAAATTTCATCTATCCATACCAAATATAAAAGAGTTCTGATTTATAATTGTAATCGACTGTTCACCTGTTGTTCATCTAACATTCCTATACTTTAAATTACAGAGAGTGATTCTACTTTTTACACTCTTTAAAATTTAGTATGTTAAAGGAGATGAATGACAGGTGTTTCTTGCATTAAGGGAATTTAAACACGCAAAATTACGTTTTTTATTAATTAGTCTAATCATGATCCTTATATCATTCCTAGTATTATTCGTTTCAGGATTGGCGAAAGGATTATCTTTTGATAATGCTTCTTCTATTGATAGCATGGCCTCAAATTATTTTGTATTACAAAAAGAATCGGGTAAACAAATTAATCATTCAATGTTAACGGAAAATCAAATAAATGAAGTTCAGAACTTGGTTGATGAGAAAAATTCCACTACTTTAGGAGTTCAAATGACTACGTTTCTAAAGGATGGAACATCTAAAAAAATTGATGCTACCTTATTTGGAATTGATGTGAATGGGTTAGCAGCCCCAAAGGTAATTGAAGGAGAAATGATTAATAATTCAACAAAGAATGAAGTGGTAGGAGATATTTCTTTAAAAGAAAAAGGAATCAAGCTTGGGGACATAATTTCAGATCAAATCTCGGGTAAAGAATTTAAAGTTGTTGGATTTACCGAGAATCAATCATATAGTCACGCACCGGTTATCCATATGAATTACAAAGAGTGGGCAATGGTCAATAGTAAGAATTCATTTAATGCAATTGCATTAAAAACAAACGAAAGTACAGCAAAAAAAGTAAGTGAAAAAGTCTCAGGAGTAGAAGTGATTAATAAAAATCAAGCATTAAAAGGCATACCTGGTTATAAAGAAGAGCAGGGTTCTTTACTAATGATGATTGTTTTTCTATTCTTTATCGGAGCTTTTGTATTAGCAGTCTTTTTCTATATCATTACGATTCAAAAAATTAATCAATTTGGCGTGCTAAAAGCAATAGGTTCAAAAACTAGTTATTTAGCTAAGAATATTATTTTTCAAGTTTTAACACTTACACTATTAAGTTTAATGATCAGCATTTCAACCACATTTGGATTATCTAAAGTATTACCAGCTAGCTTACCTTTTGTATTTGATGCTAAGTTAATCATCGGAAGTTCATTATTATTCCTATTTGTAGCAATAGTTGGTTCGTTAATATCTTTATTAAAAGTAGTAAAAATAGATGCGATTGAAGCAATAGGGAGGGCTTTTTAATGAGTAATAAACTAGTACTAGATAATATTAGCAAAACATACAATGACGGTGATTCTTTAGCAACAACAGTATTAGATCAAGTTTCCATTCAAGTAAAAGCTGGTGAACTAGTAGCAGTTGTTGGTCCGTCTGGCTCAGGGAAAAGCACCTTCCTTTCAATAGCAGGAGCATTATTATCTCCGACTAGTGGGAAAATTTTAATAGATGATATTGAAATAAGTAATCTTCCAGCAAATAAACTGAATGAATTTAGATTATCTAAAATCGGATTTATTTTTCAAATGTCTAATTTAATCCCATATTTAACAGTTAAAGATCAGCTTCTATTAATTGCTGAATTAGCTGGAATAAAAACCAAAGTTGCCGAGAAGAAAGCAAACGAATTACTTGAACAATTAGGATTATCAAAGAGGATGAGAAACTATCCAGAAAATTTATCAGGTGGAGAGAGACAACGAGTAGCCATTGCACGAGCACTAATGAATGATCCAGAAGTAATCTTTGCGGATGAACCTACAGCTAGTCTCGATTCTGAAAGAGGAAGAGCTGTTGTTGAAATGCTATCTAAAGAAGTGAAGCAAAGGCAAAAAGCTGCGATAATGGTCACTCATGATAAAAGGATGTTAGATTTGTGTGACCGTGTTGTTTACATTGAAAATGGCAAACTTACTGAACAAATTTAAGGAAGAGCCCGTTTTAAATAAACGGGTTCTTTTTAAATTGTTTATGAGTAAGTAATTTAGAACAAAGAGCTATTTTAGTGACTCATGAACCCGGAGTATGGAATATATTCTGAATAAACAAAAGAACCCGTTCAAATCGAACGGGTTCTTTTTTATAGATGTAATCGATCTAAAAGATTCGATTTAGCAAGATCAATTACATCACTTGCATGGCCATTTAATACAGCTTTTAATGTCCATAGTGTAAATCCATGCGCTTGTTCAATACTTACTTTAGGAGGCATTGCCAGTTCTTGACGGTTTACTAAAACATCGATTAGAGCCGGTCCATTGTGTTCAAACGCACGTTGTACAGCGGATTCTAAATCAGCAGGGTCTTCTACACGAATTCCTTCAATCCCCATCGCTTGAGCTAATGATGCAAAGTTAGGGTTTTCTAAAGATGTACCAGTTTCTAGGTAACCAGCAGCTTTCATTTCTAATTCTACGAAACTTAGCGCACTATTATTGAATACGACTATTTTTACAGGTAATTTATGCTGGTGGATCGTTAATAAATCACCCATTAACATTGATAATCCACCATCTCCGCATAATGCCACTACTTGACGTCCAGGTTGAGAAACTTGAGCACCAATTGCTTGAGGCATGGCATTAGCCATCGTTCCATGATTAAATGATCCAAGTAATCTTCTTTTTCCATTCATTTGTAAATATCGTGCAGACCATAATGTAGGCGTACCGACATCACATGTAAAGATCGTATCTTCACTTGCAAGATCACTTACAATCTTAGTTAAATACTGAGGGTGGATTGGAGTTCGACCTGGTTTTCCTACAGCAAATTTTTCTAAATCTTCACGTACATTTTTGTATGCTGAAACATACTTTTCTAAATGGCTTGAATCTTTCACATCTGTTAAGAGAGGTAATAACTGACTAATTGTTTCTTTTACATCTCCACATAGTCCATAAGTAAGTGCAGCTCGTCGACCTAGATGCTCAGCTCGAACATCAACTTGTAAAATAACTGCATCGTCCGGATAAAACTGTCGATATGGGAAATCTGTTCCAAGCATTAACAAGACATCACAATCCATAATCGCGTGATATCCTGATGAGTAGCCAATTAATCCGGTTAGCCCAGCATTATATGGATTATCGTATTCAAGGAATTCTTTTCCTCTAAGCGCAATAACCATTGGAGATTTTAACTTTTCGCAAAGAAGCATTAAATGAGAATGAGCTCCTTCACAGCCCGCTCCGCAAAGTAGTGTAACTTTCTTCCCATCATTGAGAAATCCAGCTAGTTTTTCCAATTCAGGTTTCGATGGACTAATCAGTGGATTCGTTACATGAATAACTTGTTCTGGAACAGTTTGTCGATCTTCTAAAGCAGCTATGTCTCCAGGTAAAACAAGTACAGATACACCTTTTCTTGCGATTGCATGCTGCATTGCAATCGTTGCTAGACGAGGCATTTGTTCTGCTCTATAGACTGTTTCACAGAAGTGACTGCATTCTTTAAATAATTGCTCAGGACGAGTTTGTTGAAAATACTCACTTCCAATTTCGATGCTTGGAATTTGAGCCGCGATCGCCAGTACAGGAATACGGCTTCGATGACAATCGTATAATCCGTTAATTAGGTGAAGATTACCTGGACCACTGCTTCCCGCACAAACTGCGATACTTCCACTCATTAGAGCATCTGAACCTGCAGCAAAAGCCGCAACCTCTTCATGGCGAACGCCGATCCATTCAATTCTTTTTGAGTTTTTAATTGAATCCAAAACAGCATTTAAAGAATCGCCAACAATACCGTAAATTCTAGTAACTCCTGCCTGAATCAATGAATCAATCAGTAAATCTGCAATTGTTTTCCTCATTGTAATCTCCTTCTAGTTCACTGTTAATGGAACTAATTGAATTTAATAAGCCTTAGGCTACAGATAAATTTATGCTTTGCAGAAATGTAAAACGTTATACCAAAAAAAGGCAGGAAAAGTAGGATGCATTAAGAATTAAATACTTTAAAAATCTCTTAACCTCGAATTTTTTGTCGAAGGAATTCATCTTGAAACTTACGTTTACGTAAGATTTATAATATATCTATAGCTAGAAGGAGGAGGGCATTTTGAAGTTTTATTCGATTCGAGAGATGACGAATGAATTTAATACGACTCATAGAACCCTTAGATATTATGAAGAAATCGGATTATTACACCCATCCTATACTGAAAGTGGTAGAAGAAGGTATTCTCATAAAGATCGTACACGTCTTTATTTAATTCAAAGGGGTAAAAATTTAGGCTTTCATTTGCAGGAAATAAAAGAAATGATTGATTTATTTACGCTCGATCGAACAGGTGAAAAACAATTACAAAAAACAATTGAATATGGAAATCAAAAAATTATAGAGTTAGATAAAAAAATTAACGATTTAATTCAATTAAAAGAAGAAATTATGAGAATGAAGAGTAATCTTGAGCGGAATTTATTAGAAATCGAATGAAATACTTCCGAAAAAGGATGTGGAAGGTTTAATGAATTTTTATAAAGAAGATCGTAATCTACAATTGATATTAGGAAAATATTTTAATGAGGATTTTTTTACATGGGCTAATAAAGAATTAGAAGAATTTGGTGAGCTTTGTGCGAATGAAATCGATCAACGTGCAATTCACACAGACCGAGAAGGTCAACCACGTTTAATCAAATATGATGCATATGGTAATGATATTTCACATGTTTGGGTAAATGAAGGTTATAAGCAAACTGTAAAAAATACTTATAATAGAGGGATTGTTAGTTATATTCATAAGTCAATTCCCGAACTTGGTATAAAGGGGAATTATATTTATTCCTATGCACAAGGTTATTTATTATCACAGGCTGAAGCTGGTTTTTATTGTCCAGTAACATTATCAATGGCTGCTACGTTTTTAGTTGAAAAATATGCAGATGAAGCATTAAAAGAAAAATATCTCCCCCATCTATTATCAACTGGGGAAACAGAATTATATGAAGGAGCGACTTTTTTAACTGAAAGACAGGGTGGTTCAGATGTTGGGGCCAATGTAGTGAAAGCAGTTAAAGAAGGAGATTACTATCGTATTTACGGAGAAAAATATTTTGCTAGCAATGCAGGTCAGTGTGGTATTACAACAATTTTAGCAAGAATTGAGGGAGCGCCTTCTGGGAGTAAGGGGTTAAGTTTATTTTTAGTACCTTGGAAGAATGATGATGGTACTAATAATGGATTCGTGATTCGTCGCTTAAAAGATAAGCTAGGTGTAAGAGCTGTTCCATCAGGAGAAGTTGAGTTTAATGGAGCGAAAGCATTTCTAATCGGAGATCCTTCTAGAGGAATTAACTATATGATGGAAGCATTGAATCTATCTAGAATATGTAATGCTGTAGCATCAGTTGGAATTATGAGAAGAGCCTATGTGGAGGCGAAGAAATATGCTGAAAATAGACCGGCATTTGGACAAATATTAACGAATTTTCCAATGATCCAAGAGACATTAGCAAAACTTACAACCATTCAGGAAGTTCAGACAAGCGCAGTATTTAATTTAGTGGCTTTATATGATCGAGTGGTTGGGAAAGAAAATGGAACAAGTGAGGAACAAACATTAGTAAGACTTTTAATCGCTTTATTAAAAATGCGTACAGCGGAAGAAGCGATTCATTTCTCCCACGAGGCGATTGAAATGCATGGAGGAAATGGTTATATTGAAGATTTTGTTACACCTCGACTTCTAAGAGATGCTCAAGTACTTACAGTCTGGGAAGGAACAGCTAATATTTTAGGTTTAGAGATTTTGAGACTGTTTAACAAAATGAATGGTTATCAAGTCTTTAAATCATTTATTGAAGAAAAATTAGTGGATACACCTCAAACATTAATAGATGAAAGTGAAATCATTAAGAAAAAGCTGGAAGAATTAAATGAGATTGTTCTTTATACATCTACTTTAGATGCTAAAATTCAATCATATAATTCAAAGAAAATAGCAAATAAAATGGCAGACTTAGTTGAAGCAGTTACTGCTCTTGAAGATGCAAAAGAGCATATTCGAAAAGAATACATTGCAAAAGTATTGATCCATGAACGATATTTTAAAAATCACATTAACAAAGAACAAATTCATTTAAAGTATTTTGATGAAATTGTCGGTTATAAAGTTTCGATAAATAAATGAAATGATTAATGTGAAATATCTTGTGTCGCTGGTCATTGAATGTACTGGAGTCAATTCTGAAATGTACAAGTACGAAGTGAACTATATTTACCACGGGAATTTCTTAATTAAATATATTTTAATAAACTTTCTAAAAATAACACTCAATGGGAAAAATATTAAGCTATAAGTATTCTCAATAATCGAATTAGGCGACAAATTTTTAAAAAAATAATTAAAAAAAGATGGGGAATCAAAATTTCCACCATCTTTTTTTCTTGTTCGTTTGCTCATCTTTTAATGATTTTAGAAAATCTTTATTTGACTTTAATACATTTTCTTCATTGATTACGCCTAATGGTTTGGACTTGATATGTTTCATTCTTCGCAATATCTCTTCATTTGATTGAAGTACATCTTCAATTTGATTGTTTTTGCTCAATTGAATCACCTCTTAGTCACTAATAGATAGTATATTAGTATCTCTTATAAGATATGATTCAAAACAAAAAAAGAGTGCAACCATTGCACCCTATACGCCTCTATTTTTTAACGCTCTAATTGCTAATCTGTTTGTTTTTCTTAAATTAGTGATTTCACTGGATGGTTCAATTACGATTCCATTACGTTTAGGAGAGGACTTAGGTTGTGATTCAGGAGCTTTTTTAAACGATAATAATTTTTTAAACATCCATATCGACTCCTTATCTTAAGTTTCTAATAGCAGAATACATTGTTGTGATTGCAAATAAATAGTGTCTATCTACCGTTAATAAATCCGTAGATTGAACTGCAACAAGATAGCAATAACTATCTTTCATAAATTGTAGCACGTATATCCCTTGGTCTTCAATGCTATGCTGATTTTTTGATTTAATATCTGATAAAAATGATTGCTTAATATCATCTCCAACACCAAATCTTAATTTATACATATTAAAAAAATCGGTATAGGCAATATCTGTTTCCGGGTATATCTTGACAACAACTTTGGCCTCGTAAAAATATAAATAGTTTTTTAGCAAATTATTTAATTCATCCTCAGGATCTAATTGCTTGTCTAAATACGATTCTAGTGATTCTATGAACTCAATATAATGATTAGTCCTTTGAAGAAGTTTAGCAACTAATCGATCGTTTTTTTCAATTTGAGTTTTAAAACTAACACTTTTTTCAATGGTGTTCCCAGCCCAGATAAATTTATCAGGTGTTAAGAGAAAAAAGATATCTACAAATAAAGGAATCCAAATTAATGAGATTAAAATGGGGATTGTAACCAAATCCTTAATATCAGAAAATTGAACAGTATTAAAAATTTTGTATGTAACAAGCCCACCTACAAATAAAAAAGTATAAAGCGCATACCAAATTTTACGATAAAAAACTAAGTTTGCGTCATACTGAAAAATATGATCTTCGCTATTTTGACTTTTATAATATTTAATTAATACATAAATAAGGAAAATTAAAATCGCCAAAACACAAAAACAAAGAACAGCATCCATGAAATCAAAATGAAGTCCTTTCTCTGATGAAGCTTTGGGTTTTTGAATTATTTTACTTACATTAGTTTCATTAAATAGCAACATAAAATCCCTCCTAAAAACAATAAAGCAATGTGGAAGTATAATGAGTTTCATTACTCACGTAAGTATACAAAATAGTGGTTAAATTTGGTAGAAAATTTTGAATTTGTTATAAAATTATCACAAATTATGTAACTTTATGAAAATAATCTTTAGGTTAAAAAATACAATCTACTAAAAAAGAAATTTTTAAAAAAGAAAAGACACCCTAAGTGTAATAATCCCCTTATAGTAGACAGTTAAAAGAAAGGTACTGTACTGTCTACTATAGGGGGAATTTTTTATGGGGAAAATTAGAAAAACTTATACAAAAGAATTTAAACTTAAAGCGATTAACCTGTATTTTGATGAGGGTATGGGATTAAAAACTATAGGTAAACAGCTGGGAATTGCTCATTCAGTAGTAGAAAGATGGGTTAAACATTATAAAAATGAAGGTATCGCAGGGCTTGAAGAAAAACGTGGAAAGGCAAAAGGACCAAATATAGGAAGACCACGGTTAGAGCCATTAAGTGATGCAGAAAAGATTCAAAGATTAGAAGCTGAGAATGCATATTTAAAAAAGCTCTTAGCTTTGAAAAAGGAGATGGTACTAAAAAGAAAGCGCTAGAGTTTAGTGTTATTTTTGAGCTGAAAACAAAGTTTCCTGTTATTTTACTATGTAAGATTGCAGGAGTTTCTAAAAGTGGATTTTATAAATGGGCTAAGAAACAAGAAAACCCTTCAATTAAACAAATTGAAGATCAATTTATTGTTTCTAAAATTAAAGAATGTCATGAAGATCCAGATGTAAATGAAAGTTTCGGGTATGTAAGGGTAAAAACATGGTTGAAGAAAGTATATGGAATAGTAGTAAACCATAAACGAGTATATCGCCTTATGAAAGAAAATGGGATTAAGGCTAAAATTCGTGTTAAGAAATGGAAGTATTTTGGTCGTAAAGAACCTTATGTCATTTCTGATAACTATTTAAACCGAGATTTCTCTTCAGATAACCCAAATAGAAAATGGGTAACCGATATAACTTATCTAATATTTAACGGAAAAAGACTATACCTTTCAGTTATCCAAGATCTTTATAATAACGAAATTATTTCTTACCAATTAAGTGAAAGAAATGATTTAAAACTCGTTTTAGATACCATAAAAAAAGGGATAAAAAAAAGAGATGTAAGTGGTCTCCTAATACATAGTGATCAAGGATTCCAGTACACCTCAAAAAGATATAACCTAACACTTAAAAGATACAATATAAAGATAAGTATGTCCAGAAAAGGAAATTGTTTAGATAATGCATGTATTGAAAGTTTCTTTAGTCATTTTAAATCAGAATGTTTTTATCGATATCAATTTATCGAACAAAAACAAGTTGAGCACGCAGTGAAACGTTATATTTGGTACTACAATAATAAGAGATTTCAAAAGAAATTAAATAACCTTAGCCCTATAGAATACAGGGCTAAGGCTGCTTAAAGTACTTTTTAATTACTGTCTACTTGACAGGGGTAAGTCCAAAGTTGGGTGTCTTTCTACTTTTTCAACACATTAATTTTATAGCTCTGGGAAGCAGGAGTATTTCCAAAATGAGTAAAAGAATAAAACACAGTTAAAATGAGCAGCAGGCTAGAAATAATAATTACTGGAAAGAATGATGATAGTAGTTTTGGGAATCGCTGACTTAAAAACATAGTAGAACAAAATATAGATGAACAAGTTAATAATAATAAACAAATTAATAATAAAGCATGTGCTTCTGAAATTGAAATCATCACGACGATCATGCTCCCCATCATACCGGCCATCATTCCAGTAAAGATCCCCTCAAGTAGTGCAAGGAAATGTAATCGAAAGCCGATACATAACCCAATGAGTGCAGGTAAGCCCATTGAAATGAGTAAGGAATTGAAAAATTGTTGGTGATTTGAAAGTGTAATGAGTACACCTATTGTTAAACCAGTAGTCATACTGATCATCATCATATACATCATTTGATGCATCTGGTCATTTTTTGTTGGTTTGAGGTGGATTGAAATGATTGTTATGAAGAGCATTATGCTAATACATACCCAACTGGTGAACATATATGATACCCCCTAACTATTCGCTTTTTATCATCATATGGACAACTTAAAATAAATAGAATAAAAAATTGACACCTATACCCCCTATGAGTATATAATAATGGTGAGGTGATAAGATGGAAAATTGCCATGATGATCAAATGGTTCCAAGAAGTGAAGACGAAATTAATGATTTAATGAAGCGTCTTCGTAGAATAGAGGGGCAAGTAAGAGGAATTCAAAAAATGGTCGAAGAAGACCGATATTGTATAGATATTTTGACGCAAATTATGGCAGTTGAAGCTGCTATGAAAAAGGTAAGTTTCTCATTGATTGAAAGACATGCGAATCATTGTATGGTTAAGGCCGTTAAAGAAAACAATGGTGAAGCATCAGTTACTGAATTAATGGAGGTTATTAAGCGTTACGTAAAATAAGGGGGTTGATTAATATGAATGAAGCAAAGCAGTTAACCCTGGGGATTGAGGGGATGACTTGCGCAGCTTGTGCAACCCGAATCGAAAAAAGCTTAAATCGAATGGATGGCTTGAAAGCGAATGTGAATCTAGCTTTAGAAAAAGCTACTATTACCTATGATAAAGGACAATATCAAACTTCTGATTTAATAGAAAAAATCCATACGATTGGTTATGAGGTTGCAGTTGAAAAGATTACATTAAATATTGAAGGAATGACATGTGCTGCTTGTTCGGCTCGAATCGAAAAAGTAATAGGGAAAATGGACGGAATAGTTCAAATCAATGTCAATCTAGCTATGAATATAGCAACGATTTCTTATTTACCTGAAGTACGCTCGGTCCAATCGATAATAGATAAAATTAGTCACATCGGTTATGCAGCAGCCATAAAAGAAGAAAATGCAGTTAAAGAAAAAGACACAACAAAAAACAAACAGATTCAATTGATTGTTTCTATCTTACTTTCACTTCCACTATTGTATTCGATGGTATCTCATCTTCCATTTAGTACAAATATTTGGATGCCACATTTATTAATGAATCCATGGTTTCAATTATTGTTTGCAACTCCAGTTCAGTTTATTATAGGTTGGCATTTTTATGTAGGAGCATTTAAAGCAATACGAAATTATAGTGCAAATATGGATGTGCTCGTCGTACTCGGAACATCGGCAGCTTATTTTTATAGCTTTGTTGAGTCGATTAAGACAACTAATAATAGTATGTATATGCCGCATCTATATTTTGAGACAAGTGCGGTTTTAATTACATTAGTTTTGCTTGGAAAATATTTTGAGCATATTGCTAAAGGGAAAACGACTGAAGCAATTTCAAAACTAATGGAATTACAAGCTAAGGAAGCTATTGTTATAGAAAATGGAAATGAAGTTTATGTACCATTGGAAGCTGTAAAAGTTGGAGATCTACTTCTTGTTAAACCAGGTGAGAAAATTCCAGTGGATGGTGTCATTGTATCAGGAGTATCTACAGTTGATGAATCAATGATTACAGGTGAATCTTTACCAGTTGATAAAAAGACTGATGATAAAGTTGTTGGAGCAACAGTCAATGGTAATGGTATTTTAACCATACGAGCTGAGAAGGTTGGTAAGGATACGGCATTAGCAAATATTGTGAAAATAGTTGAAGAAGCACAAGGTTCAAAAGCTCCAATTCAAAGATTAGCTGATCGAATTTCGAATCTATTTGTTCCAATTGTAATTGGGATAGCCATATTAACATTTATCATTTGGTTTTTTGTAGTCGATCCTCAAAATTTGCCTAAGTCAATTGAAGTAGCAATAGCTGTTTTAGTCATAGCATGTCCTTGTGCTTTAGGACTTGCTACACCAACTTCGATTATGGTTGGAAGTGGAAAAGGTGCGGAAAATGGGATTTTATACAAAGGCGGAGAATTTTTAGAAACGACCCAAAAAATTAATACAATCATTCTTGATAAAACAGGAACTGTTACAAAAGGAAAGCCTGAAGTAACAGATATCATTAATTTAAATCATCGAGAGGATTTATTGAAGCTCGTTGCAAGTGTAGAGAAAATGTCAGAGCATCCTTTAGCACAAGCAATTGTTCAATACGCACTTAAACAGGAATTGCAACTAACAGATCTTACAGAGTTTATTGCCATACCTGGACATGGAGTAGAAGCCTTGATTGAAAATAAAAAGGTATATATCGGTACTAGGAAGTTAATGAATGAAAAGAATATCGATTTTTCTCCAGTTGAAGATCAACTAATCGTATTTGAATCTGCCGGGAAAACAGGGATGTTAATAGCAATTGACGACAACCTGGAAGGAATTATTGCTGTAGCTGATACAATTAAAGAATCTTCAAGACATGCGATAGATGCATTAAAGGATTTAAAAATAGAGGTTTTTATGGTAACCGGTGATAATAAACACACAGCAAAGGCGATTGCAGATCAAGTTGGGATCGAAAATGTATTTGCTGAAGTTCTACCAGAGAAAAAAGCAGATATAGTAGCTGAACTACAAAAACAAGGGAAAATTGTTGCGATGGTTGGAGATGGGATTAATGATGCTCCAGCTCTTGCAAAAGCTGATATTGGGATGGCAATTGGCACTGGTGCAGATGTCGCGATAGAAACAGCCGATGTTACGTTAGTAGGTGGCGACTTATCACATATTCCGAGAGCTATTAGTTTAAGTAAAAAAACAATGAATAATATTCGCCAAAATTTATTTTGGGCGTTATTTTATAACAGTTTAGGTATACCGATTGCAGCTTTAGGGTTATTGCAGCCTTGGATTGCAGGTGCTGCAATGGCATTTAGCTCTGTATCGGTTGTCTTAAACGCATTAAGATTAAAACGTATAAAAATTTAGGAGGATTTAGTAATGGAAACAATTCTAAAAGTAGAAGGTATGACATGTGGACACTGCAAAGCTGCAGTTATGAAAGCGGTAGAAGGAGTGTCTGGTACAAATAATATAATCGTAAGTTTAGAAAATAAAGAAGTAACATTCAATACTTCAAACGCTGAAACAATTGAGAAAGTAAAAGAGGCTATTGAAGATCAAGGTTACGATATCGTTTAATCTTAGCAAAAAAATAAAAGGCGAACTAATGGTTCGCTTTTTATTTGGAAAAAATGCGAGACTGGGGAGAGAATTAGATGAAATACTTATTGTTGTTACTTAGTTTTGTTACAGTTATTGGTTTAAGTGGATGTGGAAATATGTCCCATACAGCTTCTAATCATGAAAGTATGAATCATGAAACAAAAGAAGAAAAAGATTCAACAAAGGTACAATTTACGTTTAACAGTAATCCTGAAAGTGGTAAGAAAGTAAATCTAAACATTCAAGTTAATGATTTGATGGGGAAAACAGTAAATAAATTTGAGTTCGAGCACGAAAAATTAATGCATTTAATTGTTGTAAGTAAGGATTTATCATATTTTGACCATTTGCACCCAGTATACAAAGGTAAAGGGTTATTTACAGTCACACCGGATTTTCCAAGTGGTGGTGAATATAAATTATTTGCAGATTTTATACCTGAGGGCTCTGATAAAAACGTAAAAACAAAACTAGTACAAGTGTCAGGTGAGCAAGCTAAACCAGTTTCACTAATACCAGATAGAGTATTAACAAAAGTAATTGATGGAAAGGAGGTTACTTTAAAATTTGATAAATTGACGACAAAGAATGAAGTTAAAATGGCATTTACGATTAAGGATGCTAAAACCAAAAAAGGTATTACTGATTTACAGCCTTATTTGGGTGCTATTGGTCATGTTGTTGCGATTAGTGGTGATACGAGTACTTACTTACATGTCCATCCAATGAATGAAAAGTCAAGTGGACCTGACGCAGAGTTTATGACTAGTTTTCCTAAAAAAGGATTATATAAAATATGGGGACAGTTTAAACAAAATGGAGATGTGTTTATAGTACCATTTGTTGTAGATGTGCCATAAATTAAACAGATAAAAAGCAGGAAACCCTTTTTTTCCTGCTTTTTTATATTTTCTTAAAGTTATATATTTACATATTAATTGTTTTATAAGATATTCGGCTTAATATCTGCTGGATGACTATTTGGTTTTTTTAAACCATCAGTCTTACTAGCATCATTAAGTGATAAGTATTTAGTTTCATGTGCCCATGCAATTGAAACGAATGTTCCAACGACTAAAACTCTGTTAAAATATTGTTGTAAAAAAGTCATTCAACCTAAAACTTTGTGATAGAGTTCCTTAGCAACAGATGGTTCCTTTGTACCGTGAATGATCGCTCGACCGTCTTTAAATAAAACAATGCGATGATCTTCATAAGTACATGACAATAAATAAGGATTTACAATCAAATCATTTACTAACCCTTGTAATCTTTCAGACAGGTTAGTTAGTGTTGGGGTTTTAGAAGATGATACTCTTAGTTGGACTGCATCTCTTCCACATAAAACATATGACTTCATATGGTCATCATCTTTTAAAAATGGGTAACTTCTTATAGAGCCACATGTTGGACAATTTTTATTTTTTAATTTTTCGATGTTTATATCAGACTTTTCATGCTTCCAAACATCAATCGATTGTAAGATTGGTAAAAGTTCATAGTTAGTAAGATATTGCATGGCATAGGTTACTTGGTAGGCAGCAATCATTTGCACAATTGGACTGATTACTCCTACTGTATCGCAAGTCATATTTAAAGTTGGTATATGATTTAATAAACAGTTAAGACAAGGAGTTTTTCCTGGAATAATTGGAAATGAGAGGCCGTAGCTTCCAACACACGCACCAAAAATAAAAGGAATCCCATGCTTAATTGCTGCATCATTCACTACCATTCTAGTTTCAAAATTATCTGTTGCATCTAGTATGATTGTTTGACCTTTAATCAGCTCTTCAATATTAAGACTAGTAATATCTGTTATTAAACTAGTAATGGACACTTCACTATTAATTTGTTGAAGTCGATTTTTAGCTGCAATTACTTTAGGTAGTTTATTTCTAGCATCTTCTTCAGTATAAAGAGATTGCCTTTGTAAATTACTCCATTCAACGTAATCGCGGTCAACAATTGTTATATTTCCAATTCCTGCTCGTACAAGCATTTCTGCTATTGATGAGCCTAGTGCACCTACACCAATAATAATGGCACTGGCTTTTTGTAAGTTTGATTGGTGATCTCTTCCTAAAAATAATTCTTGCTTTGCATAACGGTTTGTCAAGAATTCACCAACCCTGTGATTGGGCTACTAGCTTCACCATAATTTTTTTCTTCAATTCTTCCTGCCTCATAACCAAGCCTTCCTGCTTCAATAGCAAGCTTCATTGCAAAGGCCATTTTTACAGGATTTTTCGCATTAGAAACAGCAGTATTTAAAAGGACTCCATCAGCACCTAGTTCCATCGCAAAAGCTGCATCTTTTGGAGACCCGATTCCGGCATCTACTATAACAGGAACATTCGATTGCTCAATGATGAATTTAAGATTTAATGGATTAATAATTCCTTTTCCGGAACCGATTGGAGATGCACCTGGCATAATCGCATGTACACCAAGTTCTTCTAGTCTTCTTGCTAGCACAACATCATCGGAAGTATAAGGTAATACAATAAAGCCTTCGTTTAATAACATTTCTGATGCCTTCAATGTTTCGATTGGATCAGGTAATAATGATTTATCACACCCAATTACTTCTACCTTGATCATATCGCACAAGCCTGACGCTTTTGCCAATCGTGCAATTCTAACTGCCTCTTCAGCAGTTTTTGCACCAGCTGTATTTGGCAATAATTTATATTTCGTTAGATCTAATTGTTCAAGAAAATTTGGTTGAGATTCCTCAAAAATATTCATTCTTCTAACAGCAAAAGTTAGGATCTCGGCTTCCGATACTTCAACAGCTTCTTTCTGGACTTCAAATGAAGGGTATTTTCCTGTTCCTAATAATAATCTTGAATGAAACGTATGATTTCCTACTTTTAACATAATTAGCCACCACCTACAAAATGTATTAATTCTACAGAATCTCCGTTAGAGAGATGAGTTAACGAATACTGTTCCTTATAAATAATTTCTTTATTTACCTCGACAATAACAATTCGGTTTTCTAATTGATATTCATTCAGCAGATCCTGAATTGTACAGGTTATGCTCGAAATATCAATATTCTTTCCGTTTAACCTTATTTCCAAAAGATTACACCCCCAAAGAGTTAAAATTAACGATTGATTTTAAATGCTTCGATCCAGTTACGATTGACTTTCCGCTTAAGGATCAAATCTCGAATTAATTTTCCAGTTGCTGGTGCAAGCAATATTCCATTTCGAAAATGGCCGGTCGCAAATAAGATTTGATCCTCATCTGGATGAGTTCCAATAAAGGGATTATAGTCGAGAGTTCGCGGTCGTAATCCTGCCCAAAATGAATCAATTTTCATGTCATCAATTTCGGGAAGCATTTTTTTAGCGCTTTGTATTAATGACTCAATCCCCCTTAAGCTAGGGTTCTCATTCCATTCGTTATCAAACATGGTAGCTCCGATGACAAGGCGGCCGTCATTCCTTGGAACAATATAATTTTGTTCATGGAAGAGAGTATGCTTTAATGCAACCTTTTCACTTTTGACAGAGATGCATTCACCTTTAACGGGAATAATTTCGTGTTGTAATCCAAGCTGTCCAAACAATGAATTACTCCAAACGCCACTTGCAACCACTATAGTTTTTGCTTCAAAATCGCCATTTGTTGTTTTAATTAAATAATGTGAATCATTTTTTTGAATCTGAAATACATGTGTATATTCAAAAATAGATGCACCTAAAATTTGAGCACTTTTGCAAAACGCATTACAGACAGAAACAGGTAATACATTCACATCGTCTTCAATATAAGCTGCTCCAATGATGTTTGGATGAATGCCAGGTATCTGTTTTTTTAACTCCTCCTGGTTATACCAAAGTGCCGAAGTTTGAGTGAGTAGCGGAGTTAATTGTTTTTTTTCTAAATCTGTATAAGCTAGTTTGAAAATGCCACCTTTTTTAAGTTCAATATCAATTCCACATAATTCTTTTAATTCTTCTTGAAGGTGAAAATAAGTTAATTGACTATTTCTAGCAAAAGTAAAAAACGACTCGGAGTGATCCCACTCGGAATGGGCACCAAGCATTCCAGCAGCTGCCTTAGTTGTTTTCTGTCCAACTTGTTGTCCTTCAAGAACTGCGACATGAATATTTTCTTTCGCTAGATAATAAGCAATGGAACAACCTATTATTCCACCACCAATTAATACAACATCAAATTTCTTGTTCATAAGCGAATTTGCACCTTTCAAAATATTGCAGCGCAGCTTCTAGAGGATTTCGGGCAGAAAATATGCCAGACATGACAGCTATACCATCAATTTCGTTCTCTTTTAGAACTTGGATATGTTCAGGTAATATTCCGCCGACTGCATAGATTGGTATAGTTAACGTTTTTTTCATTTCTGGAATTAGTTCAATCCCATTAGGTGTTAATCCATTTTTACACTCTGTTTCAAAACAATGACCGTACAGAATATAGTCAGCTTTATCATTTTCTGCCTGTATTGCTTCAGTAAGTGTGTGAACTGATTTTCCTACTCGTAAATTAGGAAAATATTCTTTTACATCAACAAGGGGAAGACCATGTCCCGGTAAGTGAATATTTGATAGGTTAGAGAAAATAGCTATATCTAAACGATCATTTAAAACAATTTTTTTCATATCTACCTTGTTTATTTTTAGTAGATTTAAGAGTGATAGTAGCTCAATTGCCGTTTTCGACTTTTCGCGAATATGTACATAGTCGACTGCATCGATTATTTGAATTATTTTTGTAGCAAGTACTTCGACTGAGTGCTGATCATCTGTAATTGCAATAAGTTCCATGGCCCAGCCTCTTTCATTTGCAAAATTTTTTCAAACAAAAAAACCACTTTCCTAAAAAAAGAAAGTGGTTACATTACACGCGAAAAAAGTATAAAATGCGCCACTTTCCTACGCAGGTACTAGCCTGTTCAGGTTTTGAGGGTTTAAAAGTAACTACCTTATTCTCAGCCCTTATCAAGGGATCCCCTAGTGATGAATATGTATGAAAATTAATCTTAGCATAGCATATAAAAAATAATATTCAATACTAAATTTATTTTTACTAGTCCAATTTTAGTACCAGAAATTGGGCTTGAAGTATAGTGAAATCAAGTGTTTTTAGGAATAAAAAAAAACCAAAATCTTTTTTTTGTTTGGAGTTTCTGTAAAAATTTAGGGAAATAAAAACATTTACATTTTAAATTTATGGGTTTATATTTAGTTTGAACAATTTAATAGATTGACTAGGGGTGTCCAATTAATTGGGCTGAGAGAGAAACGTGATTAAGTTTCTTAACCCTCAGGACCTGATCTGGTTCATACCAGCGTGGGGAAGTTAGAAATTTTCATTAATGATTACATAATTATTAATGTAGTTTTGCTAACACTTAGCCGGGTCTTAAACATAAGATTCCGGCTTTTTTTCATGCTTTAAATGGATTGGATTTCGTCCTTTTTAAACTAATTAAAAAGGGGAATGAAATCAAATGAACAATTCTGTAAATGAAATGAATTTTTCCATCATGTCTAGTTTTTCAGGAAGTAAGAAGGTATATGTTGAAGGATCTAGACCTGACATTAAGGTGCCAATGCGTGAGATTCAATTAAGTCCAACAACTGGCACTTTTGGCGAAGAAGAAAATGCTCCAGTTAGAGTATACGACACTAGTGGACCTTACACAGACTCAGCTAGCTCAGTTGATATTCGAATGGGACTTAAGGCGATTAGACATAACTGGGTAATCGAAAGAAATGATGTTGAAGAGTATGAAGGGCGTGAAATAAAGCCTGAAGATAATGGATATAGAAAAGAGTCAGATCAACATAATGTTGAAGTATTTAAAGGGTTAAAAAGAAAACCATTACGTGCAAAAGATAATGGAAATATTACTCAAATGCATTATGCTCGTAAAGGAATTATTACACCTGAAATGGAATTTATTGCGATTCGAGAGAATGTTTCAGCCGAATTTGTTCGTGATGAGGTTGCAAAAGGAAGGGCTGTCATTCCATCGAATATTAATCACCCTGAAAGTGAGCCAATGATTATCGGTCGTAATTTTCATGTGAAAATTAATGCCAATATAGGTAATTCAGCGGTTACGTCTTCAATCGAGGAAGAAGTAGAAAAAATGACATGGGCTACTCGTTGGGGAGCGGATACGATGATGGACCTTTCTACTGGGAAGAATATTCATACAACACGTGAATGGATTGTCCGAAACTCGCCGGTACCAGTAGGGACAGTTCCGATTTATCAGGCGCTTGAAAAGGTTAATGGAATCGCTGAAGATTTAACCTGGGAAGTGTTTAGAGATACTCTAATCGAACAAGCGGAACAAGGGGTAGACTATTTTACGATTCATGCGGGAGTATTATTACGCTATATCCCATTAACTGCAAAACGAGTGACAGGAATTGTATCTCGTGGCGGGTCTATTTTGGCTCAATGGTGTTTAGCTCACCATAAAGAGAATTTTTTATATACTCATTTTGAAGAAATTTGTGAAATTATGAAGCGTTATGACGTAACCTTCTCTTTAGGAGATGGACTGAGACCAGGCTCAATTGCCGATGCAAATGATGAAGCACAATTCGCTGAGTTAGAAACACTAGGTGAGTTAACGAAAATTGCTTGGAAACACGATGTTCAAGTTATGATTGAAGGACCAGGACATGTACCAATGCACTTAATTAAAGAGAATATGGATAAACAATTAGAAATTTGTCAAGAAGCGCCATTTTATACATTAGGACCGTTAACGACTGATATTGCGCCTGGCTACGATCATATTACATCAGCAATCGGTGCAGCAATGATTGGTTGGTTTGGTACTGCAATGCTTTGTTATGTAACTCCGAAAGAGCATTTAGGTCTTCCAAATAAAGAAGATGTAAGAGTAGGTGTTATTACATACAAAATAGCGGCACATGCAGCTGACTTAGCAAAAGGGCACCCTGGTGCACAAAAAAGAGATGATGCACTTTCAAAAGCAAGATTTGAATTTAGATGGCGTGATCAGTTTAATCTTTCCCTTGATCCTGAAAGAGCAATTGAATATCACGATGAAACATTACCTGCTGAAGGAGCTAAAACAGCGCATTTTTGTTCAATGTGTGGTCCAAAATTCTGTAGTATGAGAATCTCACAAGATATTCGAGATAAAGTAAAACAAGAAGAACTTCAGAATGATTCAATGATCGAAGAAGGAATGAAAGAAAAAGCGCTCGAATTTAGAAAACAGGGCGGAGAAATCTATCAATAAGGGTGTGAGCCTTATATGAATAGGGTAGAAGAAATCATAAAAGAAATAAAGAATTTGGAAAGAAATATGAGTCAGTTAAAAATCGAATTGAGCACAATTCAAAAAAATTGTGTACACGATTTCCAGAAGAAAGATACGATACAAGAATGCCTTAAATGCAGTTTAATTGAAAGCTTGTCTTGGTAAAATGAGAAACAATAAAAAACAAACCTCACAACAAAGAGGTTTGTTTTTTTACTTAAGAATTAATGTTCTGACAAACTATTGATTGAAACTTCTTCCTCTCGATCTGGTTGACCTAGCGGATAGATTCTAGCAGTTTCATTTGTTTCATCAACATGTTGAATGTAAATTGGTACTCCATTATATGTCACATTAGCCATTTCAGGTGAAGAAGCAATTTCTTGAGCTCGTTGTTTATTCATAAGGAACCTCCTCTTAATTAAAAATAGAAACCTAACATAGTATTAACCGTGATGAGATTGAGTATTCATATAAAATTCATCTTCAAAAGCACCACATTTTAAAGACTGGAGCTCTAAAAATTGAGAGAAGGTCTTTTTTTTATTGTTTTTTAAGAGAACATGCTGAAGGTAAACAAGTGAAGTAAAAGTGATAAAAAGAGTTAAGTAAAGAAGGATTATATACAAATATTACCATTGAAAATGATTATCACTGATGATAGGATTATAAACGTAAATGATAATGATAACTATTTTCATTTAACTGTAAAGGAGGGGGAATTTATAGAGGATCATCAACTTTGAGAATTAAATATCAATTTTAAAAAAACAACACATGATATTAGTAAGAATTTAAACTTTCTTACTATAAAGAATTGGAGAAAGTATTTAGATGGAATTATTCATTCAGCAATTTAAAAATAATGCTTTTCAATGTTTATTTACTTTAATGCGTATTCTATTTGGAATTGGTTGGTTATTTGCTGGGGTTACGAAAATTACTGAGAAGCGTTGGTATAGTGAACCTGGGGTTTTTATTAAAAACTATTTTATTTTGGCCATTGAAAAGCCAAATGTTCCTGAGTTTTATAAATATTTCATTCAACATTTTGCAATGAAGCATTACTTATTTTTTAATTACACGATTCCTGTAGTTCAAATTCTAATTGGTATTCTATTAATAATGGGTTTATTTATCCTTCCTTCTGTTTTATTTTGTCTATTTATGCATATTAATTTCATTCTTTCCGGTAATATGAACTTAATAAGTTTAACCTTATATACAAGCGCTTTTGGAATTTTACTTTCTTTAAATCGAGCTTACGTGTTAAGTTTAGATCGTTACCTTGGAATAGAAAAACTGTTCGTCTTAAAAAGTTCAGTACATATCAATACAATTCATTCTAAGCAAGCACAAGCTTCTTAATATATTATAAAAAAAACTCCTGTTAAAATTTAACAGGAGTTTTATAGTTTTTAAAGATTACCAGTGATGTCCATATCCATATCCGTCATATCCAGACCAGCAAGCTGCTCCAACAATGATTAATAAGATAAATAGAACAACGATTAAAGCAAAACCGTTAAGATGGTGTCCGTGATGTCCAGTACTCATACATGTGACCTCCTTCATACGATATTTAAGGGAAAATTCCCTTAGGGTCATGCAGCTAATTGAAAATTACAATTAGGAGAGGTGGATAATGTATCGTATGTTTTTTTGCCAACTATGAAACTAGTCTATATTGTAATTAGGCTTTTACCTAGACGAAGTTTTAATAAATCAATTATTTTTCCTTAGGAAGTGAGATTGCTGTTTCAACTACATAACCATTTTGAAACTTCACTGCAATTGTACCTAAATAAGTATCAGTAGGCTGAAGTGTTTCAGTACAAGTAAAATAACGTATATGTACAACTTCTTTCGTATCTTTACTAATCTTTTGGCAAGCAAGTAAATTACTTAGTCGTTTTAATGCGATCTCTCTTCTCACTCCAATAAGATCTTTTTTAATAAATGATTCATAATAATTTTTTAATGGGAACATTTTTACAGCTCCTGTTCATCCGAAAATAAAATTTCTTAAGAGGTATCATATCATAAAGTAAATCTGTTTTTTAAAGTTTGTTGTTGTGGATATTTATCATTATTCTAGATTTTTGAGGAAAATATGTAACTAATAAAAGAATCCCACTATAGTAACCTATAGTGGGATTTCATTACTTATGCAGTTTGATTTGTATCCTTATCAATCTTATTTTTACCGTTTAGTTTAGAATTTTTATATCCGTATGTGATATAAATTACTAAACCGATTACTAACCAGACTACGAAACCTTTCCAAGTAAATGATGAAAGTTGTAGCATTAAATATACACAGAATACAACAGCTAATACTGGTACTACAGGTACCCAAGGAGTTTTGAATCCACGCTTTAAGTCTGGACGAGTTTTTCTTAATACTAGAACACCAAGAGAAACAGCAGAGAAAGCGAATAAAGTACCGATATTTGTTAATTCAGCTAATTTGTTTAATGGAATTAAGCCAGCGAATAAAGCAACTAGTCCGCCAGTTACCCAAGTGCTTGTTACAGGAACTGAAGTTTTCTTATTAACTTTTGATAATTTACCTGGTAATAAACCGTCTTTACTGATTGCATAGAATAGACGAGTTTGTCCAAACATCATTACGATTAATACAGTTGTAATACCGATGATTGCGCCAAGTGAAATGAAACCAGCTGCCCAATCTTGGTGAATAAATGCTAGTGCAAAAGCAACAGGGTCTTTAACACCTAATTGATCAAACGGAACGATACCAGTAAGAATTAATGAAACGACAATATATAAGATTGTACAAATTGTTAAAGCTGAGATAATACCGATTGGTAAGTTACGTTGAGGGTTTTTAACTTCCTCAGCTGCAGTTGATACTGCATCAAATCCAAAGTAAGCAAATACTACTACTGCAGCACCAGCTGTTACCCCATGGAATCCCATTGGCATAAATGGAGTCCAGTTATGCGGTTGAACGTACCAAACACCAACTACGATAAAAAGTGCTACTACTGCTAATTTTACAATTACCATGATCGTGTTAAGTTTTGCTGATTCTTTAACACCTCTAGTAAGAATGAACGTTACAAGTAAAACAATAATTACTGCGGGTAAATCAATAAAAGTATGTTTAGATGGATCAAATGCACTTGTTAAAGCTGTTGGAAGGTTTACTCCAAAACCATGTAATAAACTTTGGAAATATCCAGACCATCCACTTGCTACTGCTGAAGATGCAAGTCCATACTCTAGTACCATATCCCAACCTAATATCCAAGCAATAACTTCACCAAAAGCAACATAACTATAAGTGTAAGCACTACCAGCCTCTGGAATCATAGAGGCAAATTCAGAGTAACAAAGTGCGGCGAATGTACAAGCTAAACCTGCGATAATAAATGAAAGAACAAGTGCTGGACCTGCATAATCAGCTGCTGCTACACCAGTTAAAACGAATATACCTGTACCGATGATGGCACCGATACCTAACATTGTAAGATCAAACGCCCCTAGAACTTGTTTAAGTGAACTAGGCGAACTGCTTGTAACTGATTTTTTTCGAAATAAATTCATATGAGCCTCCTCTAATCTTTTTTTGTAGTTTTTTAATCTTCTATTAAGAAAGTTTAGTATTTTCTAATTTTACCTTAAAAAATAGAAAATTCTGACAATTAGCTCCGAAGTAATATTACAATTTGTCTCCCTTAAGTGATTTTTATGATAACACACTTATAGAAATATTCAAACAATTTTTCGACTTTTTTTTCAATTTTTTTTAAAGTAAGTAGTAAATTTGACTTATTACCCAATACCTAGTTGTTTGGTAAAAATAAACTAGTTAATAGTTATGCCATAAGTAATACTGCACTCATTAAGCTCTATATTCCTAAAGGTTTCAGTTGAAATTAGACTAAATAGTTATATAATTGGGCTTTTTTCCCAAAAATGAAATAAACCTCTTAAATAGAGGTTTATTTTCGGGACTTTTTTATCATTTAATGTTCTTTTAAGTGACTTAATGATACTTCTTTATCATTTTGTGGTTGATCAAGAGGATAAATTCTTGCTGTACCCTCATTTTTATTAACATGTTGAATATAAACAGGTACTCCATCGCAAGTTACATTAATCATACCAGGTGCAGCTACGATTTCTAAGGCTCTTTCAGTATCCATCATAATACCTCCTTTAATTACTAACCTATTTTATTATTTACATAGTAAAGTTAGAGTATTCATGGAAAATAGGAGCTTTTTTAAAGGATTATGTAATATAGGACAAGGAGGATAATTGTTGCAGCGATTGTTTTAAGTTTTGCCTGCATTTACTTAACTCGTTTCTTTTCTTGTTGTATGATAGCAAAGAAAGCGAAAAATAAAATTGTACTACACATAAATAGTAAACAAAGTAAACCAAAAAGTATTTGCATATTCGTACCTCCTTTTTATGATGACAACATCGTAAAGTATGGAACTAGTTTCAGAGCAAGAAAAAGTTTAGAAAAGGTGAGAAAATGTCTAATATTAAAGAAATTGCGAGGATTGCCGGCGTTTCGGTTACAACAGTCTCACGAGTTTTAAATGATGAACCATACGTTAGTGAGGAAAAAAGAAAAGCAGTTTTAAATGCAATTGAGTTAACAAATTATCAAAGAAATCAAAATGCAGTCAATTTAAGCAAAGGAAAAACGAATCTAATTGGAGTAGTTATTCCGTTCTCGCAACATCCGTACTTTGGATTGCTAATTGATGGAATTGCTAACGAAGCGATAAAAAATAATTATAAGTTAGTACTATTTCAATCAAATTATGAGGAGAAGAGAGAAATTGAGGCTTTAAAGATGCTGCAGCATAAACAAATAGATTCGCTCATTATTTGTTCTAGAATTTGTTCGATTGAAATGATCGAGAATTATAAGCAATATGGACAAATAGTATTATTTGAAGATACGAGAAATACGGGGGTTTCCTCAACATTTATTGATCAATACAATTGCTTCATGATTGCATTAGAATATTTATATCAAAAAGGACATCGGAAAATCGGTTATAGTATTGGCCGTAGAACAGGCAAGAATAGTAAACAAAGAGAATCTGCCTATATTGATTTTCATAATAAATATAATGAATCACTAAATAACGATTTCGTATTCGATAATTGTTACTATTTTGAAGATGGTGAAAGAATCGTCCAATCTTTATTAAATTTAAAAGAGAGACCAACAGCTTTGTTAGTAACAAGTGACCAAGTGGCAGCGGGTGTGCAAACTTGCTGTAATGATTGTGGAATAGCTATTCCTCATGATTTAGCGATAATTGGGTTCGATAATCAACCAATTGCAAAAGTAATGAAGTTAACAACAGTCGAAATTCCATTACGAGAAATAGGGAAAAAACTTTTTATACAAGCGATTGATTCAGTAATTAATCAAGAGGAGATAGCGATTAAATTAATTGAGCGGCAGACTGTATAAAAAAAGCTAGTTAGGGGCTAGCTTTTTTTCATGAGGTTGAATGGGGAAGTGCAAATAAAAAAGTGGTATCAGCAATAAAATCAGCATAACTGCAAATTAAGTCTCGAAACATGATGGTATAGAGTAAATGCATCAAAAAAATAGAAAAAATAACAATAAAATGGACTGAGAAACAACTAAAACAAAACAAAATCCACTAAAACTATATTAATAAACAATAAATTTTCAAGGATTAGACAGAATATTTTTCAAAAAAATTATGTGTTCGGACTATAACTCCAAAGTAAAAACTAACTTTTGATAGACTGATTCCATAAAGATGACTGTTCTCTAACAACTTCCATAAATTTTCTAGCAGAACGTGATTGCCATCTGTTTTTATGCCATGACATGATTGTAGATACACTTCCTAAATTTGTATCCCAATGTATGACTTTTAGTTTTTGTCGCTGCATTTCATTTTGAACTGCTACGAGTGGGAGTATGGATATACCAAGTCCACACATGACACATTGCTTAATAGCCTCAACACTCCAAAATTCCATTCCAGACTCAGTTGCGATCCCTTTACTTCTTAAAAATGCTTCAAAATAATCACGATAACTACCTTGTTCTGTGAGAATTATATTTTCATTCGCATTTAGTGTAAACGTTGAAAGTGTTCTAGTATCAGAAGTTGGAGGTAGTAAAATGACAAGTGGTTCTTCAATTAGTGTTTCCGTATACAAATCCGAATCCGTTAATGGAGCCTGTAGGAAGAAACCAATATCTAGATCACCTCGACGTAATTCATCTTGTAATTCCCAACATGATCCAGATTTCATCATAATATTTACTTTCGGGTTTTGTGATCGAAATGCTTGAATAATTTGTGGAAGACGATAGATTGTTAAAGATTCAGGAGCTCCAATCTTTAACGTGGATACCTCTTCATTTTCCATTTGGAATACATCTTTTGCTTTTGTATAGAGCTGAATCATTTCGATTGCGTGAACTAAAAAGTTCTCACCGACCTCAGTCAGATGAACCTTTTTACCTAAACGGTCAAATAAAGGTACTCCTAACTCTTGCTCAAGTGCTTGTATATGTGCAGTAACTGTAGATTGTGCATATCCGAGATGGACCGCAGCTCTAGAGAACCCGCCCATATCCACAATTGACTTAAACGTAATTAAATGACGGATTTCCATAATAACCTCCTAAGTATCGGATTTTCCGATGGTTTATATCATAACTATTCATTTTACCGATGCTAGGTCGGTTCATATAATTAAAGTATACGAGATTACAATTTGTTTCAATAACAATTGGAGGGATATTAATTGAGGAATCGAAAAATTGGTTTTCTTTTGCTCAGCGGGTTAATGATTGGACCTATTTTAGGTTCGGGAATTATCATTTTACCACCTGCAGTGTATGAAACTGCTGGTAATTATGCTATTTTTGCTTGGGTTCTTATGCTTGGTTTAAGTTTAATATTTGCACTAATGTTTGGTAAGCTAAGCCTGTTGATTCCAGGAGATTCTGGAGTACCATTGGCAGTTGAACGTGCATTTGGTACACAAATAAAAAACCTTTCAGCTATTTTCTTTTTACTTGCAGTTTGTTTTGGACCAATTGCAGTTACAGGTACGGCAGGGCATTACCTACAACTACTGACAAATCAAAGTTTCTTCAATGAAAAGTGGCTAGCTTTAGGAATCCTATGTTTTGTTTATATCATTTTAACTCGAAGCATTGCCGATGTTGGAAAATTTGCCTTTTTTATGTCTAGTTTCATTGTAGTGACGCTAATAGTTGGCAGTATTCATACATTATTTACAGTTGATGGGAGCTTTACTTTATCGAATCCAATAACCGTTTCTGATTTTGGAGAAAGTTTACTTTTATTATTTTGGGCTTTAATCGGGTGGGAGGTCATCGGTAGCTATTCTTTAGAAGTAAAAACGCCAGAACGAACGATTCCTAGAGCAATAGTCTTAAGTTTCTCGATTATAGCAATAGTAAGTTTAACCGTTGCATTTGCTTTCCAGTGGATTCATTCTAAAAATGGAAATATGATGGATCAATCATTAGCACCGTTACTTAAGAGTTTATTTGGAAGTTGGTCAACTCCGATTATTTCATCAATTACAATTGCTCTTTGTATTAGTACGGTTCTCCTAGTAATAGGAGCAGTATCACGGCTAATCGCCGATCAAGCCAAAAACGGTTTATTACCTTCATGGCTTTCTTTTAAAAATAAAAATAATGTGGCAACTCGATCGTTATTTAGTTTGTTTTGCATTCACATAATTGTATTTATTCTTTATTTTAATGACTTCCTAAGCATTCAAACATTTGTAGCAATTGCAAATGCATTCTTCCTATGCAACGCCTTACTAGGAGTATTGGCATGTTTGCGATTATTTGATTCCATATTTTTTAAAATGGGTTCATGTATTCTAGCAATTTGCTTTTTAGGAATACTTTTATTTTCTTCACCGGTCATTTTAATTTCTATCGCAATGGTTTCAATTTACTTTATTCTGCTTCAGAAAAGAGAGCTGAAAAAACAAAGTATTAGTATAATTCGAGTTGGAAATAAATAAAATTTGGATGGTTTAACAATAAAAGGAATTTCAATAAAATGAAATTTCTTTTTTGTTGCATAAAATAACTTATCAGTTTTGCTTTTTTTGTAAGAATAAATGCCATTATTAAGATAAAATAAAAGTAAAGGCGGGTGAATCATATATTGTTCATATCCAAGTTAAGATGGCTTAATTTTTGTATAGTAATACTAATTGGATTAATTGTTATTTCAAATTTACTGATTTATCATCTTGAAATTATGCAGCCACTTCCTCATGAAATTGTACTTGCTTCTTTGTTTGACTTCCTCATAATAATACCTTTTCTTGTATATTTGTTTATTTTAAAAAAGCGTTATTCACTAAAATATTTACCAATTGTTGTGTTCATCGGATACGTTTTAGCTAGTGTAATCATCCCAAAAAGTCATCTAGCTTTCTATTCATTTATTAACTATTTTTTGATAGCTAGTGAAGCTTTTTTTGTAATTTTTGAATTGTATATTTTTTGCAAAGTGATTAGAAAGCTTCCTAAAATTATAAAAAAGTTTAGAGAAAATAAGTTAGAAATTCCTTATTTTCAAATCCGATTAGATCAAGTAATGACTTCTGAATTGAAACAATCTAGACTGAAAGATATAATCGTTTCAGAGTTAGCGATGTATTATTATTCTTTATTTTCTTGGAAAAGAAAACAATATACGGAGATAATAAATCATCAGGTTTTCACGTTCCATAAAAAAACAAGTTCAATCGCGTTATTTATTATGCTAATTCATGCTCTAATTCTGGAATCCGTTGGTTTTCATTTTCTGCTTTATTCATGGAATCCAGTCTTAAGTGGGATTGCATTAGTATTAAATATTTATACATTTGTATTATTAGTTGCAGAAATACAGTGCATAAGAAATTGTCCATTTATAATCACTGATCAGATTCTTCATATTCAAGTTGGGTTAATAAAGCATTTGACTGTTTCTTTAGAAAATATAAAGTCAATTGAATATATCAAATCCACTAGTAAAAAATTAATGAATGAAAAAAAAGAAACTTTTAATGCGATACTTAAAGATTTTATAGTTGAGGAGCCAACGCTTGAAATAGAATTATATAAAAAGGAACAAGCTAAGTTAATGTATGGATTTAAACATAGTGTACTAAAAATACATCTTAGACCAGATGAACCGGAAAAATTTTATGAGGAATTATCATTGAAGGTAAAGAAATTAAAAAGTCAAAAAGAATAATTTTAAATTATTTATGTAAATATAGTGTGAAAAATCCATATTTTATAAGGTTTTTTCGCTTAAATTATCTTTTCTATTAGATCGTTTTAATAGAAATAGAATCTTAAAATCTTTACAATCAAATAATTGCTAGTTATAATGAAACCAAATTTGATAATTAGTGTCCTTCGGGGTCGGGTGAAATTCCCAACCGGCGGTGTTGTATATTTTTATACTAAGCCCGTGAGCTTCATATAGATTTTTTATATGTTGCTGATCTAGTTAGAATCTAGAGCCGACAGTATAGTCTGGATGGGAGAAGGATGGAGTGCATATACGGTATGGCTATTTGTTTTTTCAAAAATACTATCCGTATAGGCTTAGTTCGTTGTACATATTTTATTTGTACAACAATAGACGTGCTACAATATTGTCTTTTAATAGTTCATATTGTACTAGCGTTTATTTAAGTATGCTTCCTTTCTTAAACATCTATTGCCCCTTAGGAGTTTTCTAAGGGGCTTTTCACTTTTTCAAATTAATTTGAATTAGAAGGTGTGATAAGGTGGATCAACTATTTATGAAATTAGAGATGGATCTTATAAAGTCATTTAAAGGGCTTGAGTGTAATGTGCTTTTTCGAAATGAGGTGAAAAAACTTGTTTACTGGAATCGTTGAGGAAATAGGAAAAGTAAAAAATATCGTAAAAAAAGGTAAAACTTTATTGCTAACAATTGAGGCACCAGTCATTTTAAAGGATGTTCATTTAGGAGATAGTATCTCTGTAAATGGAGTGTGTTTAACCGTTACAGATTTTACTAAAAATGAATTTTCTGTTGATGTCATGCCTGAAACGTTTCAAGCGTCGAATCTAAGTACTTTGGTTTCAAACCAAAAAGTAAATTTAGAGCGGGCAATGGCTGCAAATGGAAGGTTTGGTGGACATATTGTATCGGGTCATATTGATGGCACAGGTAAAATTATATCTGTAAATGCAATGGAAAACGCAGTAATGTATAAAATTACTATTCCAAGTTCGTTTGCTAAATATTGCCTACAAAAAGGCAGTATAACGATTGATGGTACAAGTTTAACAATATTTGAAGTTGAAACTGATATTGTAACAATCTCTTTAATTCCTCATACCCGATCACATACGATCTTAGGCAGTAAAAAAACGGGAGACGTTGTTAATATTGAGTTTGATTTATTAGGTAAGTATGTTGAAAAAATGCTTGGTATGAATGAGACGAAAAAGAGTTCTGCAATAACAACTTCATTTTTATCTCAAAATGGCTATATATAAAGGAGTAAGATCATGTTCTCTAAAATAGAAGAAGCAATTGAAGACTTGAAAAATGGAAAAATTATTATTGTTTGTGATGATGAAGATCGAGAGAATGAAGGCGATTTTGTTGTTATCGGAGAATTTGCAACTCCTGAAAATATCAATTTTATGGCAACACATGGCCGCGGATTAATTTGTGCGCCTGTTTCTGAAGAAATAGCCAAAAAATTAGATTTATATGAAATGGTAGCAAAAAATACAGATTCTCACGGAACTGCCTTTACTGTTAGTATCGATCATATTGATTCTACTACTGGTATCTCAGCATTTGAGCGTTCACATACTGTTTTACAAATGTTAAATGATAAATCAACTGGAGCAGATTTTAGAAGACCTGGTCATATGTTTCCTTTAGTCGCTAAAAACGGAGGCGTTATTGAGAGACCGGGACATACTGAAGCTGCAGTAGATTTAGCTCGAATGGCTGGATCGAAAGAAGTTGGTGTCATTTGTGAAATTATGAATGATGATGGAACAATGGCAAGAGTACCCGATTTAATCAAAATCGCAAACAAGTTTAATTTAAAAATGATAACAATTAAAGATTTAATTCATTATAGACAAGAAACTGAACAACTTGTAAAAAGAGAAGTTGAAATTAAATTACCAACTGATTTTGGTGTTTTTAAGATGATTGGTTATACAAATGAGATCGACGGTAAAGAGCATATTGCGATTGTAAAAGGTAAAGTTGACGATGGTGAACCAGTGCTTGTACGTATTCATTCGGAATGTTTAACAGGTGATGTATTTGGCTCATGTCGTTGTGATTGTGGACCTCAGTTACAATCAACATTATCGATGATTGAAGAAGCAGGCAAAGGCGTAATTGTTTATATGCGTCAAGAAGGCAGAGGGATTGGCTTACTTAATAAGTTAAGAGCATATAAGTTACAGGAAGAAGGCTTTGATACTGTTGAAGCAAATTTAAACTTAGGATTTGATTCAGATTTAAGAGATTATGCCATAAGTGCTCAAATTATAAAAGATTTAGGCATTGAGAGTATAGATTTAGTAACTAATAATCCAGTTAAAATAGATGCGTTAAAATCTCACGGAATACAGATTAATAATCGAGTGCCAATTCAAACTGAGATGAAAATGGAAAACGAAAAATATTTAATAACTAAAATTGAAAAAATGGGACATTTATTACACTATTAAAAATGGGAGAGATTAAGATGAAATTTGAAGGAAATTTAGTAGGATCTGGACTTAAAGTTGCTGTAATTGTAGGACGTTTTAATGAATTTATTACATCAAAACTACTTGGTGGTGCAGAAGATGCACTATATCGTCATGGTGTAGAAGAATCAGACGTTGATGTTATTTGGGTACCTGGAGCATTTGAAATTCCATTAGTTGCAAAAAAACTAGCAGATTCAAAAAAATACGATGCGATCATTACGCTTGGAACAGTTATTCGTGGGGCAACTACTCATTATGATTACGTATGTAACGAAGTGGCAAAAGGGGTTGCAGCTATTACTCTACAAACTGGTATCCCTGTTATTTTTGGTGTATTAACGACAGAAAATATTGAACAAGCAATTGAAAGAGCGGGCACGAAAGCTGGTAATAAAGGTTGGGATTCTGGTATTTCGGCAATTGAGATGGCTAATTTATTAAGAACTTTAAACTAAGTATATATATAATAGAAGAAACTGGTTAAGGAGAGGTGAATTTTACCTCTCTTTTTTTTATTAAATTACCAATAATCTATTAGAAATTACATGTTAAAATAAGATTAATAATTTGATAATTCAAAAAGAAAGGGTGATTCACTCAAGTGGCTATTTTTCAGTTAAAATCAAATAACCCTGATTTTTCCTATATAATTGCAAAAAATCCAAGCTCTGGGATGAGTATTAAAACAATTAGGAAGGGAAACGCGTTTGCGTGGTATTCTACAGAAGATACATATAATATTTATTTTAAAGATGCTGATAATGAAATTTCGTATAAAGAACAAGCAGAGGAAATGTTTGAATACTTAAATACGACAAGATATTGTTCAACCCTATTCCCTTTAAATGCAATCAACACATTCTTTTCTTCAGCATTCAAAAAATTACATGAAAAAGATCAGAATGAATATGAAAATAGCGTATTGATTAATGCTATTCATGTGAAAAACGTTAGTTACTTAAACTTCTTTCAGAGGCATTTAAATGAATTTGATCTAACCTTCGAAGAGTTAGCTAGTAAAACTTATCAGCTACGTATTCATACAACAAAAACAATTCATGAGTTAATTCACTATACGACAGTGCTATGCGTTTTCTTGAGCATCGTTTCAGATGAGTATATCGATTTTACAGACGATGTTATACGAAAATATATAACTAGTATGCAAGTCATTGATGCACCTTATTATATACGTTATTTATTTAATAGAAATGTGTTAAATAGTCGTAAAAAATTTCTTGCATTTAAAAATGAACTTGAAAAAACAAATCATTATGAAATTGATTTTAAATTTGGAAATACTGCAAGACAGCGCCAAGAGTGGATTTCAGAACAGTTAAAATTTGAGCGTTCTATTCTTGATATTGGTTGTGGTGAGGGAGCGTATGCAATTCCTTATAGTCAAAAAATCAGTGAGTATGATTATTTCGCAATTGATATTGATGACGAAATAAGAGAACGATTGAAATATAAAATAAATAACAAAGTGATTGAAAATATTGCAATCTATGAGTCTTTATCTCACTTTCTAGAGTTTTACGACAACGATTTGAATGTTGATGTATTGCTAACTGAAGTTGTTGAACATATGAGTGTTAAGGATGCTACCAAATTAATAAAGAGCGTACTATCTTATGTTAATTTTGAGAATTTCATCATAACGACTCCAAATGCAGAGTTTAATAATCTATACCAATTAGATGGATTTAGGCATGATGATCATAAATGGGAAATGACAAAAGAAGATTTCGTTAAATGGATTGATTCAATCTTAAGTAATACGAAATATACGTATACATTCTCGGATGTAGGAGATCGTGTAGACGGAATCTCACTTTCTCAGGCAGTTGTTATTACGAAGCAAAAAGTAAAGGAGCATCAGGAATGAAAATCTCAACAAATGTTCATACGATTTTTCTTTTAGTAGGCTCTAGTGAATGTGGAAAATCGACTTTTGCAAAAAATATTTTAATTCCATCTTTATCTTATAGAGACGAGTCGAGAAATTATAAAACAAATATACAGTATTTATCATCTGATGATATTAGACGAGAAATATTAGGGGAAGATTTTGATAAACATAGTACGATTATGCTCGAGGCGAGTGAACAAGCATTTGAATTACTATTTACTAAATTAAAGATGGTTACAACATTCCCCATTAATGCAGAATTTGTAATTGTCGATACAACTGGACTATCAGAATCATTCCGTGATCAAGTTGTAGAGATCGCAAATCAAAATTCATATAATGTTGATTTAGTATTATTTGACTATAAAAATATTCGTGAGTATTATTCTTCAGACCGATCAAAGAAATTAATTGATAATCATGTAAGACGTCTTCGAACAGAAGTAATTCCAAATATAAAAAGAAGTAATTATCGAAATATACATCGTATTCGTCAGAAGAATTTTCTTAATCCGACTGAATTTGAGATTAAAGTAGATAATATGGAGGAGTATATTTCTCGAAAGCTGCCTACAAAATACAAATATACAATCGTAGGGGATATTCATGAACAGGTTCTCACATTTCAAAAGCTATTATCGAAAGCTGGTTTCACGGTTCAAAATAATCAAATAATAGAATCAGAGAAAAGTAGTAATCACCGCATACTATTAGTAGGAGATTGGATTGATAAAGGGAACAAAGTTAAAGAAATAATTGAATTCATTTATTCAAACCGTAAATGGTTTTATTTTATAAAAGGTAATCATGAAAATTTTGTTAGTAAGTATTTATTAGGTCAATTAAAAGATTCTTCGATTGATCAGAGCTTAATCGAAACATACTTTACTTCTATTAAAACGTTGGAAAAAGATGAAGGGCTCCAAGTTAAGTTTTTAGAGCTGGTTAATGAAAGTAAGGAGTTTTATCACTATATAGGTGAAGACTTTCCTTCATATTATATTACTCATGCTCCATGTAAAAAGAAATATATTGGAAAAATGGATAATAATTCATCACGCCATCAACGTTCATTCCGAATTGATCGTAATAAACCGATTCAGGAGCAATTACAATTTTTAGCTGAGGAAGCTGTTTCAAATCAGCCTTATCATGTATTTGGTCATGTTGCGAGTAAGAAATTAATTCGTATTAAGAATAAATATGGAATTGATACTGGTGCTGCTAGTGGGAATCAACTGACTAGTATTAGAATTTATACAAATAACCCATATTTGTATAGTGTTCCTTCAGTTGATGAGGATGTCGTGAATAAAGAAGAATTACCAGAATTATTCAAAGGAAGAGAAAAAAGTATCAATCTAAATGAATTGGATCAAAGAGATAAACGACGTCTCAATTATGTATTAAAAAATTCAATTAATTATATTTCTGGTACGATGAGTCCGGCTGATAAGGATACAAATGCGAATGATTTAGAGTCTTTAAAGCAAGGACTACAATACTTTAAAGATAAAAAGGTTCAAGAAGTTGTACTTCAACCAAAGTATATGGGTTCAAGATGTAATATCTATTTATCTAAAACAATTGAAGAATGTTATGCAGTCAGTCGGAATGGATACCGTGTAAAAAATGTTGATCTTTCGGGCGTGTATTCAATGCTATTAGAACGATTAGGTAACTTTATGGAAAAAGAGGATATTAGAACTTTAATTCTAGATGGAGAGTTACTACCTTGGAGCGTATTAGGCACGGGATTAATAGAGGGTAAATTTAATGTCTTATCAAAATCATTAAGGTCTGAATTAAGCATATTAAAAGAGACTGGATTTGATGAGCATTTTAACAAACTGATCTCTAGATATGAGCAAACGGATTTTCATGCTGAAGTAAATCATACTACGAAACAAGTATTAACAAATAAATATGGTCACAATGACTATTCAACATTTAGTGCAGTAAAAGAAACGTTAAAGTCGTACGTACCGATTAAAAAGCATGAAGAGTTATTAGATATCTATGATGAGCAACTGAGAATATATGGAGCGGAATCAGAAATAGAGTATAAGCCATTTAATCTCTTAAAAATGGTTTATGAAAATGGTGAGGAAAAATTACCTTCATTAAGTACTGCGGAAATTTTCTCACTCGTATCGGGTGACGATTATTTAGTTCTTTCATTGGACGATGAACATTACTTTGAAAAAGCTAATCATTATTATGAAACGCTAACGACAACTAGAAAAATGGAAGGGGTAGTCATAAAACCTAACCATAAATCTTTCAATAGTGCTCCATTCTTAAAGGTTAGAAACGCTGATTATTTAACGCTTGTTTATGGATATGATTATAAATTAGAACATAAATATCAGAAGTTAATCAAACAAAAGCGGATCAATAAGAAGATAAATGCCTCAATTAAAGATTATGTTTTAGGGCAAAAGATGTTAGAATATCCACTATCTTCAATCTCAAATGATAATGAGCAGTATAAACAATTAATTGCAAATAAATTATTCGAAGAACAGCAGGCAAAAGAAATAGATCCTAGATTATAAAATGAAACACCTTTTATGAATCATAAAAGGTGTTTTTTCATTAAAAATAGCAATCTGAATATTTGTTTAATCTTCTAAATTTATGGTAGTGTAAAATTTAGTAAAAGTTAATTTGGAGGTAGAAATTAAATGTTATTTTTACTAATTATAGTATTGCTAGTTATCTTAATAACAATGTTTCTAAATACATATCCTCATTTTGGGAAGAAATATTCAAAGGATAAAATGCAGTCATTTTATGCTTTAGATCATTATAAAAATGGTAAGTTTATAAACCAAGTTCCTACGAGTATGAGTATGGATTTCAAAACAAATATTTCCATGATTAGGGACTTTGTTAAGAAAAATCCGAATCGTACACCTAAAGATGGGATCCCAATGGAGAAAATCGATGTATCATTATTGCATTCGAAAAATAACGACACAAAAATTACTTGGTTTGGACACTCAGCTTTATTAATTCAAATCGATGGAAAAAGTATATTAATTGATCCAATGTTTGGGAACGCACCAACCCCGTTTCCGCAATTTGGTGGTAAAAGATATAGTGGAGGTTTACCAATTGAGATCAGTGAATTACCAAGAATAGATGCTGTCATATTATCGCATGATCATTATGACCATTTAGATTACGGTACGATAAAAAAAATCAAGCAAAAAGTTGATCGATTTATTGTTCCTCTTGGTGTAGGGAGTCACTTGGTGAGTTGGGGAGTATCAAAAGAGAGTATTTCTGAACATAACTGGTGGGATGAATTTAAATTTGATCAATTAACTTTAGCTTGTACTCCTGCAAGACATTTTTCAGGAAGAAATTTAACTGATCGTAACAGTACATTGTGGTGTTCGTGGGTCATCATTGGTGAGAAAACGAAAATTTACTTTAGTGGAGATAGTGGTTATGCACCTCATTTTAAGGAAATAGGAGAAAAATATGGGCCGTTTGATCTAGCGCTAATGGAATGTGGTCAATATGATAAACGATGGTCTGCAATTCATATGCTGCCAGAAGAAACAGTTCAGGCCTTTATTGATGTAAAAGGTGAAGTTCTTGTTCCAATTCATTTTGGTGCTTTTACATTAGCATTTCATGACTGGAATGATCCAATTGAACGTGCTGTTAAGGCTGCTAAAGAAAATGGGGTAAAGTATGCAACACCTAAAATTGGAGAAACAATTAATATAAGTGCAGGTGAATATCCTAATTCAGTTTGGTGGAAGTAGTTTATTTATTTGAAAAAAAGCAGGATTGTACACTTTATTATTGAATAAATAAAAAATCAATTTTTTAGGGAAGTGATGTTAATGGAAGCATTAAAAGAAAGTGCAAAAATCGTACAAGATTTAATTCTTGAGTTAGGTTACTCGAATAAAGTGATTGAATTACCAAATAGTGCAAGAACTGCTAAAGAAGCAGCGGATGCATTAAATTGTGAAGTGGCTCAAATTGCAAAGTCTATTATATTTAAATTAGAAAGTTCAAATAGTCCTGTCCTAATCGTAGCAAGTGGAATAAACCGTGTAAATGAGAAACAAATCGAGAAAATAATTAATGATAAACTAGGTAAAGCAGATGCTGATTTCGTACGTGAACAAACAGGATTCGTAATTGGAGGGGTATCACCAATCGGTCATAAAAACCAAGTAATGACGTTTATTGATGAGGATCTGTTACAGTATAAAGAAGTATGGGCTGCCGCGGGTCATCCAAAAGCAATTTTTCAGTTAACACCAAATGAATTAATTGAAATGACAAAAGGGAAAGTTGTAAAAATTAAATAATAGAACCTAAATCATTTAGGCACATTCAAGTGTAATAAATCAGTTATTGATTTACTATACTTAAATGTGTCTATTTATATTGGGAATTTTTACCTTGAAATCTATATGGAATACGTCAGATTAAATTAGAGGGAAAGTGAGATGAATAAGTAAATGTTCAAATTTATTTGTACGACTTGTGGCGTTCAGTATAACAAGTCTATTGATCCTCCTGAGTACTGCATAATTTGTTCTGAAGAAAGACAATATATCAATCCAAGTGGTCAAAGTTGGACAACATTACAATCAATGAAAGAAGAGAACTATCAAAATATTATTCGTTTTGAAGAGGAAAATCTATATAGTATTGTAACTAGCCCCAAGTTTGGGATTGGTCAAACTGCATATCTCATTAAGAATGAAGGGTTTAATGTTTTATGGGATTGTGTTACTTATCTAGATGAGAAGACGATTGAAGAAATTATGAGATTAGGAGGAATCAATGCGATTGCTCTATCACATCCACACTATTACTCTAGTCAAATTGAATGGGCTGAAAGATTTGATGTACCTGTATACATACATGAAGATGATCAAGAGTGGGTCACGAGAAAAAGTGATAAAATTATTTTTTGGTCTGGCGAATCGTTAAAGCTTAACAAAGGAATTCAAATTCATCGATTAGGTGGTCACTTTAAAGGTGGGGCAGTATTAGAATGGAAAGCTGGAAATGAGCAAAAAGGAATACTGTTAACAGGTGATATTATTCAAGTAGTTGCAGATCGAAATTGGGTAAGTTTTATGTACAGTTATCCTAATTTAATTCCATTACCAGCAAAAAAAGTAAAAGAGATATCATTAGCCGTAGAGAAGCTAACATTTGATCGAATTTATAATGCATTTCATGGGATTGTAAAAGAGAATGCAAAGCTCGTTGTCTCTAATTCTGCTAAAAGATATATTGAAGCATTGGATGGTATATTATTTGATACTTAAATGATAGTTAATCTACGAAAAAAGGACCAACTCTGTTTGGTTCTTTTTTGTGTTTTAGGAATCTTACAATCTTACTTAGAACATTCCATCGTTTATCTAAATAACTTTATTTATATTTTAATTTTTAATTAGCTAATTGAATTATAAAATGAATCCCTAAAATAGTTAAAAATCACGTTAATTTTATTAAAAAAAACGCAGAATTTTGTCGTATTTTTTCATGAGTGGAATAAATGCTGATAAATCAAGGCCAGCAATAACCCATTTGATTAAAAACAGAATATTCACGATAATTTAAGTAAGATAAATGAACGAAAATTGATCATTTTAAATGATTAATGACAGTGAATTTTGTCAATATAAGATAATTTTTGTAATTAATTGTATTAGCTATTTTATTGAAAACGAACTGGAGGAAGAAAGATGGGGGAGAATAGAGAGAAGGGTAAAGTTCTTAAAGGTTTTACAGTATTAGCTTTAACATCTAGTTTTATGTTAGGTTCTCTTGGACAAGTATCAAATGTATCAAATGCAGCAAGTCCAAGTAAAGCAGAAGACATTCTTACTAACTTAACTGCACAGCAAAGAGCGGCACTTAAAGAGCTTTCAACGAATGAAGAATCAGGGCTTCAAATTTCTTCTGATATTAATTTGGACTCTACAGAGCAAACAAGTGTCATTGTCGAGTTTGTGAATCAACCTGCTAAAGTTGCTCAAATTGAAGCTAGTTTGGAAGGGAAAACTCTAACTAAATCGGATGCTGAAACATTAATCGATCAAGACCATGATATGTTTACGAAAGATGTTAGACAAGTTTTAACTAGTGGTAAAAGTAAAAAAGTAGATTATAAAATTAATCGTTCTTATAAACATGCATTTAATGGCGTTTCGATGACATTACCAGCAAATCAAATTAAGAATCTACTAACATCTAAAGCTGTTAAAAGAGTTTGGAGTAACGAAACGTTTTCAATTGATCCACCAAAAGAAACTGAACAACTAAAAGCAGATGAAGCTAATGTTGGAAATTATACTCCATACGATGCATTAGATCGTTTACACGCAGAAGGGTTTACTGGTAAAGGAATTAAGGTTGGGATTTTAGATACTGGTATAGATTATAACCACCCAGACTTGAAGGATGCTTATAAAGGTGGATATGATTTTGTAAATAATGATAATGATCCAATGGAAACGACCTACGCAGATTGGAAAAAATCTGGTAAGCCTGAAGTTAGTAATTCAGAAGCATATTACACTGAGCATGGTACGCATGTAGCTGGAATTATAGGTGGCCGTGGTAAAGCAAATAGTGACTATAAAACGCTAGGTGCAGCACCAGATTCAGACTTATACGCATACCGTGTACTTGGACCATATGGAAGTGGAACAACTGATGCCATTATTGCAGGAATCGATCGTGCAGTTCAAGACGGTATGGACGTCATTAATATGTCACTTGGAGCAACTATAAATGATCCAATGTATGCAACTTCTATCGCAGTTAACAATGCAGTTTTAAGTGGCGTGACAACAGTCGTTGCAGCAGGAAATACTGGCGATCAAATGTATACACTTGGTTCACCTGGTGCTGCGGCGTTAGCTTTAACGGTAGGGGCATCATCAATCGCTTTAGATGTTTATCAATATGCAGGAGTAAATAATGGAAAGAACTATTCAGTAAGACAATTAGCTCAAAATTATTCAGATAATATGACATCACTAAAAGGAAAAACTTATCAATTAGTTGATGTGGGTCTTGGAAACCCTGCAGATTTTACTGGTAAAGATGTAAAAGGAAAAATTGCCTTTATTAAACGTGGTACGATTGCTTTAATTGATAAAATTAAAAACGCAAAAGCAAATGGTGCTGTAGGCGTATTAATATATAATGATGAAACAAATAAAGCTGAAGGTGCAATCCAAGCATTCCTTGGTGAATCTGTTGACGCAATTCCTACATTTTCTGTTTCAAATGAAGAAGGATTAGAAATTTCGGCTGCAATCAAAGCTGGTGCATCAGATTTTACTTTTAGTGATTTTAAAAAGATACAAACAGCATCAGATGAATTAGCAACATTTAGTTCAAGAGGTCCATCTCGCAGGAACTATGATATTAAACCAGAAGTAACTGCTCAAGGTGTAGCCATTCTTTCAACTGTACCATTTTATGAAAATAATAAAACAGCTGATGGATCAAAACCTGAAGATTATAAATATGCTTATGCTCGCTTATCTGGAACTTCAATGGCAACACCTTATGTAGCGGGGGTTTCAGCATTATTACTTCAATCAAATAAAGATTTACAACCAGAGGATATTAAATCAATCTTAATGAACACTGCTGATCCATTGTCAAAAGCGTATAGCGTTTTTGAAGTAGGTAGTGGACGAGTAGATGCATATGAAGCAATTCATTCTAATGTAGAGTTAGAAGTGGTGGATCAAACATCTGCGGTTATTGATGGAAAAGAAAAATCAATTAAAGAATTAACTGGTGGCATTAGTTTTGGATCTTATGGATTCGATGATCAAGATGTTACAGATTCTCGTAAGATTACATTAAAAAATCGTAGTGAAAAAGTGAAAACATTTAATGTAGATGTAAATTTTCAAACTGGATTAAGGGGATCTAAAGATGCAGCTAAAAATAATGTAACATTAACTGGTCCTACTTCTGTAAAATTAGATGGAATTAGCCAAGAAAATATTAAGTTTAACTTAAACATTCCAAAAACTGCAGAAAAGGGAACATACGAAGGGTACATTATATTTACAAATTCACAAGATTCAACGGAAACGTATCAAATTCCATTTGGTGGACGTTTTGTTGATGAAGGAATTGATACTTTTAAGATCAACAATCCAATGTTTGGCAATAATATAGACTGGCCTGAAAATGCGTATCCTTATATAAGTTTTAGTTACTCATTAAAATCATATATGAAAACATTAGATGTAGTGTTACAAGATGCTGAAACTGGTGAGGATTTAGGTTTAGTAGGTTCATTTGTACCAATCACATTGAACGAAAATCAAAATTATACGAATTCAAGAGGATTTAATTCGATCTACTATCCATTTACTGGAGACGCGAAAAATCCGATAAGTAGCGAACCGAATAATGCAACAGCGGGTAAATATCGATTAAAAATGATTGGAACAAATGAAGAAGGTAAGGTATTCACTAAAACAGCTGATTTCTTTTTTGACGCTGGCACACCAACTATGACAACTAGCTTTGATAATTTAGATCAAAAAGTTATTGAATATAAAGATAGTCAATTCGATTCAAATGGCCAATTTTTATATGACTTTAACATTAATTTAAATGATCCTGAAACTGCCGAAGCAAATGGCTTAGGTATTCCGGTTGATCAATCAAGCAATGTAGTTGTATCGTTTTATGATAGTCCATTCCCAGCAAAGCCAAAGTATACAGATAAAAATGGAAACTATACGGATAAGATTAAAGTTAAAAAGCGTTCTACTCCATTGCAAGTTTCATTTTATGGATTTGATGCAGCACGAAACTTTACTGGAAATGCGTCGAATGATTTAAGAATCATATTTGTCGATGAAAATTTTCCATACTATTACTTAAAACCAAATAAACAAACCGTTACAACAGGTGATACTGTAAATTACAGTGTTCGTTCAAATAACGTGAAAAACTTAAAAACAACAAAAATCAATTTAAAAGTTGATCCAAATCTTGCAACTATTCAAAATGTCGATGTAAGTGACGAAGTAAAACAATTTGGGGATGCGCAAGTTTCTGTGTCATCAATACCTACTGCAACGGGTACACTTCTTTATACATTTACATTTACTTATAATGGAACGAAAGATTTGACAGAAGATTTAAAACTATATAATTTCGACATAAAAACAGCTGAGAAATGGACTAAAGGTGTGCCATTTGATTGGTATACAATGACGTCATCAACGATTGATCAATCAAATGTAGAAACAAGTAACGTCTATACTTATATGGAAACTTATAAAATCAAGGAAGCTCAATCAAGGGTAGATGGAGCCATATTATCTGAAGGATCAATTGATCCGACTACAGGTCAAATGAATTATGCAATTGATCAAAGTAAAATTGGTGCAAAAGTAACAGTTACTTCTTATGATGGAAAAACGACTGTAGAAGCACCAATTTCTAACAAAAATGGTCAATACATTGCTGAAGGCATAAAAGCTGATCATAAACCTTATACTGTGAAAGTCGATATACCTGGTCATTTTACAATGTATCGAAAAATGAATTTAGCAGATAACGTACGTGGTGAATTAATAGGGAAGAGAATGAATTGGAATTTAACTAGGGCAGCAGCTGGTGATGTGAATAAAGATAACGTTATCGACATTTTAGATGCAATAGCTGTCCAAACATATTGGGGTACAAATAAAAATACTACCGATTTTAACTTTGATAAAGTAGTGGATGCAAAGGATATGGCTTATATTGTGAAGAACTTTGGATTACAAAATTCTTCAGTTGATAATACGCCAACACCAAAAACTACTTATAAAGGAAAGACTTTAGAAAGTATTTTAAAGGATTTAGGATTAAATCAGTAATAAGAAGAGGGAAACCTATATACGGTTTCCCTTTTTGGTTCCATTTCGAAATTTATTTCATAACTACTGTTTGATTTAGTTCTTCTTTTTTTGGCTTAAACGCAGATAAGGATAAAAGAATAATGGAGATTACACCAATCCAAATAATAATACTTAATGGATGACTCATCGAAAATCCTTTATCAAAATAGAAAATTTCTCTTAATCCGTCAGCACCAAATCGCATTGGGACCCATGAGTAAATCCAGTTTTTTGAAAAAGTTGGTAAAAGCTCTTTTGGCATTCCGATTAAAGAACCCGAGAAGAAAAAGATTAGGGCAAAGATCCCTACCCCACCAAAGCCGATCCAAGACATGACAGCAGAAATTAAGATATGGAAACAGAAATAAGTAATCGTTAAATATAGCGCAACGTCCAAGAAGTTTGGAAGAGTAAAGCCAATCCACTTTACCATTAAAGTTATGCCGAAACCGATTAGGAAGGATAGAACTACTCCTAATAGTAATTGTTCAAAAATAACTTTTAATTTACTAATTGAATTTGATGTTACTGTTTTCTTTTTCGCTAAAAAGACGATTACGGCACCAATTAAGCTAGACATCCAAAGTGGTGTGATTAAACTTACTGGTGCATTTCCATTTGCTGTATGTGTTCCAATCGCATTTGTATTTTCAACCTTCGTTATGATTGGGTTTGCTAATACTTCAGCTTGATTAACTGAAATTGAGCGCACGTTTTTCTTTAATTCATTAAAAATTTCAGTATGAATAGTTAAGTTAAGATTTTCTACTAAATGAGTCAGCATTTGACTAGCCATTGTTGATCCACTTGTATTTTTACCTTGATTAACTAAAATTTTCATTGTAATAGGTGAAGGATTCGCTGTTTTTAATGAAGCCTGATTTTTACTTAAATCATTCGGAAGAATAAGGGCAGCATAGTATTTTTGGTCATTTAGACCATTACGTACTTTTTCTTCACTTGATACTTGAATCCACTTAATCGCTGGTTTTTCACCATTTTTCGTTTTAGATAGTGCATTTATTTTTGCAACCATCATATCACCTATATTAACAGTCCCTTTTGAAGGTACTTGAATTCCTTGATCTTCGTTTACGATCGCGATTGGAAGATTTTTAGGTGTAGGATTAACGGATGATGCTAATGTTAGACTGAAGATAATCGCAACAACTAGTACTAGTATAGGAGCTAATATAGCTTGTTTTTGTTTAAATAAGTTCATTTCAATAACCTCCTAATTCTTTTAATTAAATAACTGAACAACGTGTTGACTATTGTTATGTGAAGATATTACAATGAGTTTTAATAAATCACAATAAGCAAATCATACAAATGTGTTCATTACTAAACACATTTGTATGATTTGTTTAGCAAGAACTAAAAGGATGATCTAAAATGAGTCAATCATTGAGAGAAATAAAAGTTGAAAAAACAAAGAAATTAATAAAAGAGACGTTGTTAGATTTAATAGAAGAAAAAGGATTCGAAGCTATTTCAGTTAGAGATATTACTTTAAAAGCAGGATTAAATCGCGGTACATTTTATCTACATTATAGAGATAAATATGATTTAATGGAAAAAAGTCAAAATGAAATATTGGAAGGATTACAGGATCGACTTATATTTATAAGGCCAAAAGAAATGAATGAGTTTTATTCAAATGATATTGTCTATCCACCTATTCTTAATGTATATCATTATTTAAAAGAAAATCAACGATTGATAAAAATTTTAATCAGTACAAAAGGTGACCCAGCTTTTCCGAAGAAAATGAAGGAACATATAAAAGAGACGATTTATGAAAAACTAGTGGATTTATTAGAAGAAGAATACATGATTGAAATTCCACATGAATACACAACTGCATTTATTTCATCGGCATTTTTTGGACTTATGGAGCAATGGCTAGAAAAAGAAGAACCAATTACCCCTGAAGAAATGGCAATCATGCATATGAAGCTTTTGAAGTTTATGAAGAAATTTGTTAGTCAAATCGCTAAATAATATATGCAATAAAAATGATGTCTCAAGATTTTTATTTGAGACATCATTTTCCTAATAATATTAAGATCTTGTTTCTGATATTGCTGTTCTAACTTTTTCAAATGATGTTTTAGCTTTATGAGAGTTCAAAATCATTAAGTTTACGTATAATGCATCAATAATGCTTAATTGCGCAATTCTTGAAGCAAGTGCTTCTGGTCGATATTCTGTTTCTTCAGAAGATGTGTAAAGGGAGACATCAACATTTTGACTTAAAGGTGATTTTGGAAAACCTGTAATTCCAATTGTTTTGGTACCGTTTTCATTTAGTACTTGCAAAATACGAAGGATGTCTTTATTTGAGCCAGAGTGTGAAATAACGATTGCCACATCTTCCTTTGTCAATTGAGAAGCTGACATCAATTGAAAGTGAGAGTCCGTGTACGAGTTCGCTTTTATTCCTGTACGAATAAATTTATGGAAGGCATCCATTGCAATAACAGACGAGCCACCGACACCATATAATTCAACTTTATTTGCTTTTAATATAAGATTTACTGCTTTTTTAATTGATGTACCATCTAGAATTTGGGCAGTATTTTCAAGTGTTCGAATATTAGATTGAAATATTTTATTTGCGATTGTTATTTCATCGTCTTTTTCGTTAATCTCCTCGTGGATTTGCTGAATCGGCGTCATAATTTCAGTTGCTAATGCAATTTTAAGCGCTTGGTATCCTTTAAATCCAATCCTTTTACAAAATCTAAAAACAGTTGCATCAGCAACGTTTAAGTCTTCAGCTACTTCTGTAATCGTACTGTGTATAATATGCTTTGGGTTTTGTAATATATAATCAGCGATTTTTTTTTCTTTATCACTTAATCGCGCATAATAAGAACGAATTTTACCTAAGCTGTTCGTTTGTTCCATATTCTTTACACCTTTCCTCAGGAAATTGATTTTTAGAATAAATAAATTTTTAATATAGTATTAAATTGAAATTGTTTGTATTTCAAAGATTTAGAAAAGCATTATTATTTGCTTAATAATTATTATATAGGAAAAAAGAGTTTTTTTTAATAATAATATGAAAACCCTTTCATACGAAAAATATTTCGCATATTATTATTTTTGTCAAAAAAATTTTTTTCACACATATTTAGTATAGCAAATTTTCAAAATAAGTGGGTTAAGTGATAAAAAAAGAGTCAATAAAGGAATATTATTTGGTTTAAATGGAGAAGGATGAAATTAAACATAGCTGGCTGAATAGGTCTTTAGGAATAAATAAAAAATAATACATTAGTCTTTAAGATAGGATTTCATTTTTAAACCATATCTTTTTTTTAGTTATATTGTATTGAAATTGAAAGGGGATTTCCTAGTATTAGGTAAAAATCATTAATTGTTTTTTCCTTAAAAGGATATTAAAATTTAGTAAAGAATATTTAGATAAATATGTTTATAGAGATAGAGGAGGGTGCATATGATTGAGGGGGAAATCATAAAGTTTTATCGTGAAAAAATGGGGTTAACTCAAGCTATGCTTGGAGAAGGTATATGTACAACTACTCATGTAAGTAAAATTGAAAGAGGTAAGACGGCATACTCACCTGATATTATTGCTTTATTTTCAGATCGTTTAGGAATTAATATTAATCAAGAAGTCCAATCTTTTTATAATTTAGAGAAAAAATTACAACTATGGCATGATGCATTAATCATGAAAAAAGAAGCTCAAATAGAAGAATATAAAGCAGAACTTGAACAAATGCCCTTTATTGACTATTCACAATATGCAGCCCACTATAATTTACTAAGAGCAAGGTATTATTTTCATTATCAAAATTTAGATATGGTTAAGCAAATACTTACATATGTAAAAAAAGAATTTAGTGATTTATCTCCTTTCGAGAAAAATTTATTCTATCATCTTCAAGGTATGTACTATATATCGAACTATACTAGCCTAAGTAGTGAAGACCATCAAAAGGCAATTAAAGTATTAAAGATGATTAATATTGATGAGTATCGAAATGAAGAATATTATCACCATCTAGCAATTGCCTATCATTATGGAAGTTCAAAAATCTTAGCGTATAAATATGCCGAAATGGCACTTAAGTTTTTTCAGAAGACGAATAATTATTTATTTGCAATTAGTTCCGAAACCCTTATGCTATTGCAGTACGGTAGTGAATTAGAAATGAATTTTAGTGAAGTTGTCGAACGCTATAAAGATCTGATTCATAACTGTGAAGTATTAGGAGATCGCGAACGCAAGGCCATTTTATTAAATAATCTCGGAGTGAAATACTTTAAGCGGGAAGAGTATGAAACTGCGTTGTATTATTTTGAGGAAAGTATTAATGAAACCGAAAATAAAAAATCAATCAATTATTTAAGACGTTTGTGCAATTATTTAGAGACATGTACAGAAGGCATACTATTAGAAAAAGAGATACTTCTTGGTGTGATGAAAAGAGCATTAGCATTAGCAAAAATGTTAAAAAGCCCAGTACATATTACATTGATTAAACTATTTAAGCTTAAGGCTGAGGGAGCCCGTGAAAAATTTTATCAATATCTATCGGATGAGGCACTCCCATTCTTTTATTCTACTAATAATAAATTTTATATCGAACAGTTTGGTAAGAAATTATATAAATACTATATAGAGATTAAAGAGTTTCAAAAAGCTGCTGAGTTATATGAGTCCATTGAACATACATTTGTAAGCATGTAAATAACATGAGGGTATCCCAAAAGGGGTCCCTCGTTTTTTTTGCTGAAAAATTCAAATAAAGTGGTCCAACTATGCAAATAAATATTGGCAAGTTCAAATAAACAGTGAACTGTAAATAAAATCTGAGAATCGCAATTAAAATTAATAAAACAGCAATTAAAATTAGAGAATAGCAATAAAAATTGCCAAAACTGAAATTAAATCCAAGGAAATCGCAAATAAAGTTAATAATTACCCATACCGGATGGGGTATTATGAATCGGAAATTGTATAATAGCAGATCAGTTTAAATGGAAAACTAGCTAATATAATCTAAATCTTACAATTTCAACTAAACGATTTAATTATTTTTAAAAATAGAGAAGTATCTCAAACACAAATGAGAAGTACATCCTGAAATACCCCCACTATTTAGATTAACAAATAATTGTTCCAAAGAAGTTAAGGAGACATCGTGTGAAATTTGAGATGGCTCCTTTTTTTGTCTTTTATAGAAATTTATTTCGTGGTAATAGGCTAATAAATTAATAGATTGAATGTAAATGCATGAAATTGGTTTATTCTGATGGGGAATTATGTTGTAATTTGTCGTTTTTTCAAAAGGGTATTTAGTAAACGTTGATAAATCAAGGTTTGTTATAACCCAATTGCTTAAAAATAGAAAATTCTCAATAATATAATTAATAGAAATGAACGACAAATGTCATTCTATTTTGTTGATTACTTGAAGATGTTGTCAAAAAAACTTATTTCTAGTATTAACGTAAAAGGCAATCTAAGAAGAAAAATGAACTGGAGGAAGAAAAATGGGGGAAAAGAGAGAAAAAAGTAAAGTTCTAAAAAGTTTTACTGTTTTAGCTTTAACATCTAGTTTTATTTTAGGTTCTCTTGGGCAAGTAACAAATGTATCAAATGCAGCAAGTCCAAGTAAGGCAGAAGATATTTTGGCAAGTTTAAGTTCAGAGCAAAGAGCAGCTCTTAAGCAGCTTTCTACAAGTGAAGAAACTGGGCTTCAAATTTCCTCAGATATTAACTTGGACTCTACTGAACAAACGAATGTCATTGTAGAGTTTGCCAATAAACCAGTTAAGGTCGCTCAAATTGAAGCGAGTGTGGAGGGTAAAACCTTAACAAAAACTGATGCACAAAAATTAATTGATCAAGACCATGCTACTTTTACAAAAGATATAGGGCAAGTTTTAACAAATACAAAAAGTAAAAAGGTAGATTATAAAATTAATCGTTCATTTAAACATGCATTCAATGGTGTTTCGATCACACTGCCAGCAAACCAAATAAAGAATCTATTAAAATCAAAAGCAGTAAAAACAGTTTGGAGTAATGAGAAATTCTCAATTGATCCGCCTGCAAAAAATCAAGAAAACGAACAATTAAAAGCAGACGAGTTTAATGTTGCAAACTATTCTCCTTATGATCAGCTAGATCGTCTACATGCAGAAGGCTATACAGGTAAAGGGATTAAAATTGGTATTTTAGATACAGGTATGGATTATAACCATCCAGATTTAAAAGATGCATATAAAGGCGGATATGATTTTGTCGATAATGATAATGATCCGATGGAAACAACATATGAGGATTGGAAGAAATCAGGAAAACCAGAAGTAAACGGTTCTACTTATTATACTGAACATGGTACACATGTTGCAGGAATTATCGGTGGGCGTGGAGTAGCTGATAGTGAGTATTCATCTGTTGGTGCTGCACCAGAAGCAGATCTTTATGCTTATCGTGTACTAGGTCCATATGGTGGCGGAACAAGTGAAGGAATTATTGCAGGAATTGATAGAGCAGTAAAAGATGGCATGGATGTTATTAACATGTCACTTGGGGCATCATTGAATGATCCACTTTACGCTACTTCTATCGCTGTAAACAATGCAGTATTAAGTGGGGTAACGACAGTTGTTGCAGCTGGTAATGATGGAGACAAAATGTATACATTAGGTTCGCCAGGATCAGCTGCATTAGCTTTAACAGTTGGTGCTTCATCTGTTGCAATTGATATATATCAATATGCCGGTGTACTCAATGGTAAAAATTACAATCTAAGACAATTAACGAAAAATTACAAAGATGATTTATCAGCATTAAAAGAGAAATCGATTCAACTAGTCGATGTAGGACTTGGAGATCAGGCTGGTTATAAAAATAAAGATGTAAAAGGGAAATTTGTATTCATGAACCGAGGGGTTTATACATTAGACTCCAAAGTTGCATATGCCAAAGCTCAAGGTGCTGTGGGTGTTATCATGGCTAACGATGAAGCAAACAAGGCAGAGGGAGCAATTCAGACATTCCTTGGTGAATCAATGAATGCGATTCCTTCATTCTCAGTTTCATTTGAAGAGGGTTCAGTAATTTCTGCAGCATTAAAAGCTGGTAAATCAGAATTCACATTTGGTGATTTCAAGAAAATTCAAACAGCATCTGATGAATTAGCAGGGTTTAGTTCAAGGGGTCCTTCACGAATCAATTATGATATCAAACCAGAAGTTACAGCACCTGGAGTATCAATACTAGCAACTGTTCCATTTTATGTAAATGATAAAAACGTTGATGGCTCAAAACCTGAAGATTATAAATATGCTTATGCACGACTATCAGGTACTTCAATGGCTACTCCTTATGTAGCTGGTGTATCTGCATTATTACTTCAATCAAATAAAGATCTTGAGCCAGCTGATGTAAAATCTATTTTAATGAATACAGCTGATCCATTAACAAAGGATTATAGTGTATTTGAGGTAGGAAGCGGTCGAGTTGATGCATATGAAGCAATCCATTCTAATGTAGAAATTCAAGTAGTAGATCAAACACCGACAATCATTAATGGAAAACAAAAAACAATCAAAGAATTAACCGGTGGATTTAGCTTTGGTTCAATTGGATTTGAAAACAAAGATATTACAGAATCTCGCCATGTTACATTGAAAAATAGAAGTGAAAAAGCGAAAACATTTAGTGTAAAAGCTAAATTCCAAACGGGCACTAGAGGATCTTTAGATGCGGCTAAAAATAATGTAACATTAACTGGTCCTACTTCAGTAAAGTTAAATGGAATTAGTTCTAAATCAATCAATTTTAGCTTAAGCATTCCAAAAACAGCTGAAAAAGGCACATATGAAGGGTATATTGTATTTACAAATAATGCAGATCCTACTGAAGAATACCAAATTCCATTTGGTGGACGTGTTGTTAATGAAGGAATCGATTTCTTTAAAGCTGACCCATTGTTTTCAACTGATACTAGCTGGCCAGCAAATTCATTTCCATTTCTTGGATTTGAATTCTCATTAAAATCTCATATGAAGACATTGGATGTTCTTTTATCTGATCCAAAGACAGGTGAAGATCTTGGTTTAGTTGGTTCATTTACACCAATTACTTTAAATGATAATCAGTCGTATTTTATTGGAAGAGGATTTAATTCGATTTACTATCCATTTACAGGAGATTCTAAAAATCCAATTAGCAATGAACCGAGCTTTGCGCAACCAGGTCATTATCAATTAAAGATGGTTGGAACAAATGAAAATGGAAAAACGTTCACAAAAGTTTCTGATTTCATTTACGATTTAGCCCCTCCAACTATGACGTCAAGTTTTGACTCTTTAGATCAAAAGGTAATTGAATATAATGATGCACAGTTTGATTCAAATGGAGAATTTTTATACGACTTTAATATTAATCTAAATGACCCTGAAACAGATCAAGCAAATAAATTAGGTTTAGATGTAGATCAATCAAGTAACAAAGTTGTTTCGTTTTATAATAGTCCATTTCCTGCAAATCCAATTAAAACAGATAAAAATGGAAACTATAGTGACCAAATTGTAGTGAGAAAACAATCTGCGCCGTTGGAAGTTTCGTTCTATGGTATTGATGCAGCAAAAAACTTTACTGCTAACGCAACTAATAAGTTAAGCGTCGCATTTGTGGATCAAAATTTACCGTACTACTATTTAAAAGCAGATAAAAACCTTCTTAAGACTGGTGAAGCTGTAAATTACACTGTTCGTTCGAACAATGTGAAAAATTTAAAGACAACTAAAATTACAATGAGAAATTATAATTATGCTTCAATTGAGAATGTAGTTGTAAATGATGCAGTTAAAAAGTATGGTAAAGCAGAGGTTAGTGTAAATACTACACCAACGAGTCATACATTTACATTTACATATTTTGGAGATAAAGCATTACCAGAAGATTTACCATTATTTAATTTTGACCTTAAAACAGATAACAAGTATCTTAATGAAAGTCCTTACTGGTTTGATATGAATGCAACAACAATAGATCAAGCAAATGTTGAGACAAAAGATATCTATACTTATATGGAAAGATATAAATTAAAGCCAACTGTTTCTAGAATAAGAGGTGTATTACAAGTTGAAGGTGGCTTAGATCCAGTTACAGGTGAACCGAATTATGCTATTGATCTAAGTAAAGCCAATGCAAAAGTAACAGTTACTTCGTACGATGGAAAAACAGTTACTCACGCACCAATTACAGACAAATATGGTTCATATGATGTTGATGGGATAAAAGCTGATAAAAATGCCTATACATTAACAGTGGATGTACCTGGGCACTTTACGATGAACCAACAAGTTGTTTTATCATATGAAATTCGTGGTGAAACTGTAGGTAAATTTTATAAATATAGTTTAGCAATTGCTGCAGCTGGAGACGTTAATAAAGATGATGTAATCGATGTACTAGATGCATTAGCTGTACAAACTTATTGGGGTACAAATAAAGCTACAGCAGACTTTAATTTTGATAAAGTAGTAGATAAAAAGGATATGGACTTTGTTGTTCGAAACTTTGGATTACAAAATCCTACTGTTGATAATGCGCCAAAACCAAAAACTACTTATAAAGGTGCAACTTTAGATAGTATTTTAAAAGAGTTAGGTTTAAATTAATCATCATTTAGAAGAGGGAAGCCAGCTAGATTGGCTTCCCTTATTTATGTTATAGGAATATATGTGAAATGATGAAGTAGAGAAGTGCAATTAAAATAGTGAAAAATGCAATTTAAAAAGTTGGAACTGCAATTAAAAAATAGAAATCTGCAAATAAATTGGGGAGCGTGCAAATAAATATTCGAAAACTACAAATAAAATTGCCAAATCTACAAATAAAAAAGTTAAATCTGCAAATAAGATTGCTGCAACAACATATAAAGCTATTAATTTTAATTAAATTGAGTGAAAAAACATAGATAAGTAAAATGATAAATTGAAAATGATCAAAAACAGAAGTAAAATCCAATGAAACAATCGAAATGCCCAAACTGTGAACTCAAATAGCATTCTCTCAGATTGTCCACAAACGTTCGTATTCTTTGTTACTAAAGGTAACTCATCCTTCTCCCGTTCGGTACTCTTTACAATAAAATGTGTTAATTTTTGACCATTAAAATGATGAATTAAAATATTCTAAAATAGTTTTATCAAGTTCAATTAGCTAGAAAAAGTGAACATCCCGAAATTTATCTAAAACGATTAAAGTTTAATTAAAAAAAGTAAGCGTTTTCAAAGAACTGACTATTTCTTTTAAAATGATAGAAAAATTGGGTTATTTCGATTGTTATTCACGGGAGAATATAGAAGAATCCTGTCGAATGTAGAGAGGGAGAATTTAAAACTTTGGTAAATTAGGGGAGGGATAACCCAATTGACCGAAAATTGGAAAAAAATGATAATAAATGTAGAAAGTAAATTTGATGTAAAGAGGTATATATGAAGATAAAAAGTAGCTTACTATTTTATAAATCATAGATCTTTATTTAATTTTACTTTAGATAAATAAAAGCCAGGAGGAAGAAGAATGGGGAAAAGAGTAAAGAAAAGTAAGTTTGTATCAGGCTTTACCGTATTAGCTCTATCATCTAGTGTTGTTGTTGCACCGATTGCACATGTAACTAATGTTTCAAAAGCAGCAGGGAAAACAAAGACAGAAACAATACTTGCAAATTTAACTTCCCAGCAAAGAGCTGCTTTAAAACAAATTTCAACGAATGAATCGACAGGGCTTCAAATCTCATCAGACATAGATCAAACGACTACAAAACAAACCTCAGTTATTGTAGAGTTTGCAAATAAACCTGCGAAGGTGGCCAAAATTGAGGCGCTAGTTGAAGGTAAATCATTAACTGAGACACAAGCAGGGAAATTAGTTGATCAAGATCATACTACTTTTACTGCAGAAGTGGGGCAAGTTCTTAAAGATGAAAATAATAAAAAGGTAGATTTTAAAATTAAACATTCGTATAAAAATGCCTTTAACGGCGTTTCAATGAGTCTACCAGCAAATCAAATTAAGAATCTATTAAAATCAAAAGCAGTTAAAACTGTTTGGAGTAACGAGAAGTTCTCTATTGACCCTCCAAAGGAATCAGATAAGAACAGCGAGTTAAAAGCAGACGAATCTAAAGTAGCAAACTATACGCCATATGACGGCTTGGATAAGCTTCATGCTGAAGGCTATACAGGAAAGGGCATTAAAGTTGGGATTCTTGATACAGGTATCGATTACAACCACCCAGATTTAAAAGACGCTTTCAAAGGTGGGTATGATTTTGTAGATAATGATAATGATCCAATGGAGACAACATATGCTGATTGGTTAAAAGCTGGTAAACCAGGTTCTGCAAATGGAGCTGATTATTATACTGAGCATGGTACTCACGTAGCAGGTATCATTGGTGGACGTGGTGCGTCAGATAGTGAATACAAACAGGTTGGTGCAGCACCAGAATCTGATATCTATTCATATCGTGTACTTGGACCTGGTGGGGTTGGAACAAGTGAAGCTATTATAGCTGGGCTTGATAAAGCAGTAAAAGATGGCATGGATGTGATTAATATGTCACTAGGTGCATCGATAAATGATCCACTTTATGCAACTTCTATCGCGGTTAACAATGCGGTATTAAGTGGCGTAACGACTGTCGTAGCTGCAGGAAATGATGGAGACAAAATGGACACATTAGGTTCACCAGGAGCGGCTGCATTAGCATTAACTGTTGGAGCTTCATCAGTTGCAATTGATCTTTATCAATTTAACGGAATGCAGGATGGAAACAAATACAACTTTAGACAATTAGCTCAAAACTACTCCGATAATTTAACGACATTAAAAGGTAAAACCTATCAACTTGTTGATGTAGGTTTAGCAAATCCATCTAATTTTACAGGAAAAGACTTAAAAGGCAAGATTGCTTACATTCAACGTGGAACGATTGCTTTGATTGATAAAATTAAAAATGCAAAAGCAGCTGGCGCTGTAGGTGTATTAATGGCTAATAATATTGATAACCAAAGTGAAGGAGCAATCCAAGCATTCTTAGGTGAGTCAGTAGATGCTATTCCTTCATTCTCAGTATCATATGAAGAGGGAATAAAAATCACAGCAGCGGTTAAAGCAGGTAGAAATGAAGTTTCTTTTGGTGAATATACTAAGCTACAAACAGCTTCCGATGAATTAGCGACGTTTAGTTCGAGAGGACCATCACGTGTAAACTATGATATCAAGCCAGAAGTAACTGCTCCAGGTGTTTCGATTCTTTCAAGTGTACCATTTTATGTAAATAATAAAACAGGCGATGGATCAAAGCCTGAAGATTATAAGTATGCTTATGAGCGTATGTCTGGAACATCGATGGCGACACCATATGTAGCAGGTGTATCTGCACTTTTACTTCAATCAAATAAAGACTTGCAACCAGAAGATATCAAATCAATCCTAATGAATACTGCTGATCCATTATCAAAAGCTTATAGTGTATTTGAAGTAGGTAGTGGACGTGTAGATGCATATGAAGCAATTCATTCAAATGTAGAATTAGAAGTGGTTGATAAAACACCAACGATCGTAAACGGCAAGGAAAAATTAATTAATGAGTTAACTGGTGGGATGAGCTTTGGTTCATATGGATTTGATAATAGTGATATTGCAGATTCTCGCAGTGTTACTTTAAAGAATCGTAGTGAAAAAGCAAAAACATTTAGTGTTGACGTGAAATATCAAACTGGTTTAAGAGGATCTAAGGATGCAGCTTCGAATAATGTGTCACTTTCGGGACCTACATCAGTGAAGTTAAATGGAATAAGTTCAAAATCAATTAAGTTTAATTTAAACATTCCAAAAACTGCTGAAAAAGGAACATATGAAGGCTATGTTACATTTACGAATACAGCGGATCCAACTGAGCAATATCAAATTCCGTTTGGTGTTCGCGTAGTTGAAGAGGGGATCAAATCATTTAATTTAATCAACCCACTTTATTCAAATAAAATTACGAATCCAACTTATGCGTACCCATTTATTGATGGAAGTGTTTCTCTGAAAACACATATGAAATCATTAGATGTTATCGTTCAAGATCCAACAACTGGTCAAGATTTAGGTATTATTGGATCATTTAATACCTCAGTAATAAAAGAAGATGTAGTGTACAATATTGGTCGACTTGTAGGAGGATATTACTTCCCATTCACTGGAGATGCGAAAAACCCGATTAGCAGTAAATATGAATTAATTAAACCAGGTCACTACAAATTAAGACTAGTTGGTGTGAGTGAAAGTGGAAAAACATTTGCTGAAGCTAGAGACTTTATGCTGGAATATGCTGTTCCTAATATGACTTCAAGCTTTGACAAGTTAGATCAAAAGGTTATCGAGTATAGTGATAGCCAACTGGACAAAAATGGACAAATGTTATATGACTTCAATATTAACGTAAATGATCCAGAAATTGACGAAGCGAAAAAATACGGTATTAAAGCTGATCAATCAGATAACACAATTGTTTATACTTATAATTCTTTCTTCCCATCATTACCTATTAACGTAGATAAAAATGGGGATTATACGGATCAAATTTTAGTTGATAGTAAATATTCAGTATTACCATTAACATTCTATGGAATGGATGCAGCGTTAAATCCAACTGCTCAAATTAGAATCTCTTTTGTAAAAAATACAACTCCGTATTACTACTTAAAAGCGAATAAGCAAAATATCGTACCTAGTGATACTGTAAACTACTCAGTTAAAGCAAATAATATTAGTAACTTAAAAACTACTAAATTAACTCTTCAATTGAATAATAATCAAGGAATCATTGACAATATTCTAGTAAATGATGAAGTTAAAAAATATGGCGATGCACAAGTTACAGTAAAAACATCTCCTACTACTTGGGATTATATTACGCAATATGACTTTACTTTTACTTACTCAGGTTCTGCTAAGTTACCAGAAGACACTCAATTATTTAATTTCGATATTAAAACATTAGATAAATCATATACAACAGGTTCAGCAATAAACTTCTCAGGTAACGGTACATCTACAATTGATACATCAAATGTAGAAACGAAAAATGTTTACACTTATATTGAAGGATACAATGTAAAACCATCAGTTTCAAAACTTTCCGGTACACTACAAGTAGAAGGTGCAAAAAATCCTTTAACAGGGGAAACGAATTATGCGATCGATCAAAGTAAATTAGGTACGAAAATTACATTAACATCTTATGATGGTAAAACTGTTTTACAAACACCAATCACATCAAAACAAGGTGATTATGCATTCGACGGTGTGAAATTAGACAGTAAACCTTATACATTATCAGTAGATGTACCAGGTCACTTTAAAATGAATCATATAATGGATAATTTATTTGATAATGTCCGCGGGGATTTAATCGGTAAGCAATTGCGCTACTTATTAGATGTTGCACCTGCTGGCGATGCAAATAAAGACGATGTAATCGACGTACTAGATGCATTAGCTGTACAAACTTACTGGGGAACAAACAAAGCATCTGCTGACTTCAACTTTGATAAAGTAGTTGATGCAAAAGATATGGATTATGTCGTTAAGAACTTTGGATTACAAAATTCAACTGTTCCAAATCCTCCTAAAGCTAAATATTCATATAAAGGTGCTACGTTAGATAGTATCTTAACAGATTTAGGCTTAAACTAAACAACTAATAAAAGCAGCCTTCTCCCGATTATTTTCTGGGAGAAGGCTTTTTATTTTTAAATTACTTTTTTAAAAAATTTCTTTCTCTAAATCCTACAATAAAAAACACAATGGTAAATTTATACATAAAGAAATTCACTTAGGGTTAACTTAAAGAAATAAAGGATTTATAGGGAGACTTTTTATGAATAAAAAGTTTATTTATTCAATTCATATCTATATTTTATTAATTATGTCTAGCGGGTTTATGTTACACGTGTTTATCGTGCCGAGCGTTTTGACATCTACTCATCGAGACTCTTGGGTTACGGTTATTGCTAGTATTCTCCCTTTCATGATCTGGGCAGCTATAGTTTTTAATTTGTATAAAAAGCTTAATAATGAAGATATTTTATCTTTAATGTTTAAAGTATTTTATAAGCCATTAGCTTACATATTATCAACTATTTTTGTAGCTTACTTTTTACTAGTAGCTTTTGTTACTTTTAAATTTACTCTTATTTGGGCCAATATAAACTATACACAAGATATACCAAATTTTGTTGTTGTATTATTAATTACTCTTATTTGCTTTTATGCAGCACTTAAAGGAATACGTTCAATTAGTACGATGGCATTCTTAATTTTACCACCAGTTGTTTTGTTCGGCTTTTTAGTCGGTGTCGGGAACGGTAAGAACAAAAATTTTGGCCTACTGTTTCCAATATTTGAAAATGGATATCATGATATTTTACATGGTTTCGTTTATACTTGTTCAGGATTCTTTGAAATTATTTTCATTTTATTTCTAAATTCTTTCTTAAAAGATCAAATAAAAGGTAAATGGCTAATTTTAGTAAGTTTTATATTACTAATGTTAATTTTGGGACCTCTTACAGGTGCGATTATGGAGTTTGGACCTGTTGAGGCAGAAAAAATGAGAAATCCTGTTTATGAACAATGGAAACTTCTAACGTTAGGAGTGAATATTACTAGATTGGATTTTTTATCAATTTTTCAGTGGTTATCAGGCGCATTTATTCGAATTAGTTTGAATCTGTATATTGCGAATTACATTATCGAATATAGTGGACGAAAAAAATGGAGTTTACCAATACTGTCACTTTTTTTATTTGTAGCAGTAATGATTCCATGGAATGCATCGTCATTTTATAACTTTTTACAATACTATTATTTTCCAATAAATTTAATCTTTTTAATATGCACTATGCTACTATTTTTAGTTATTACAAAATTTAAAGGTGATTCAGCATGAAAAAAGAATCGACAACTTTAGAAAACCTTAATCTATTAGAATTTATGGAGTCTTTTAATCACTCTTCGGATATTGACTTTAGAACGAAATCCTATAAAGAAGGCGAAGACTCACACTTTGTAATCATCATGTTTTGTCCAAACTTAATTGATGTACAATTTAGCAATCAAATTATTAATGACATATTTAACGTAGTCCATAAAGAAGAAATGTTTGATTTTGAGTTATTAAGAAATATAGTCGAAGCTAAAAGATTAAAAGATGGATCTACTATTAAAAAGGAAGTTGAAGAAAACTTATTTTCTGGAGATTTAGTAATATTTAGCTCTTATTTAAATGATGTTTTCTTTATTCCAGTAGCAAATCCTCCGCAACGAAATCCAGAAGAATCAAATTTAGAAAATTCAATACGCGGTCCAAGAGACGGATTTGTAGAAAGTATTTCAATTAATATGGCATTAATTCGTCAAAGACTGAAGACTTCAACATTAAAAAGTGTTGAATATACAATCGGTGAACGAAGTCGAACGAAAGTTTTATTAGTATATATAGAAGACATTATTAATCCTGAAATTCTATCAAAGGTAAAAAAACGTCTAAGTTCAATAAAAAAAGATGTGATTGTAAGTAGTTATGAAATTGAGGAAATGCTGTATGACCAACCATTCTCGATTTTTCCACTTTTAGATAATATAGGAAGACCCGACTTCGTTGTACAATCATTAAATCAGGGAAGGTTTGCGGTGATTGTTGAAGGGAATCCAACCTGTTTAATTGGCCCTACAAACTTAAACCAACTAGTGTATTCGCCTGAGGATATACATGCGAGCTTTTATTATGTAAACATAGTTAGGTATCTTAGAATTATGGCCATTGTAACAACCATTTTCCTACCAGGATTCTATATTGCATTAATTACATTTCATTTAGATCAATTGCCATATCCATTTCTTGCCACAATTGGCATGTCTAGGAATGGACTTCCTTTTTCGGCACCAATAGAAGCTGTTTTAATGCTAGTATTTTTTGAGTTATTTAAAGAAGCTGGTATACGTTTACCAAAAGCAGTTGGGCAAACTGTAGCTGTTCTAGGCGGGTTATTTATCGGAGATGCAGCGATACGTGCAGGATTAACTTCTCCTTCCATGCTTGTTGTGGTAGCTTTAACTGTCATCTCAGGCTATACATTAATTAATCAAAATATTTCTGGAAACATTGTGATTTTACGCTTTTTTGTTCTGTTTTTTTCATCTATTTTAGGATTAATTGGTTTCTTTACCAGTTTTTTTCTAATAGCTACGATGATTGTTTCTTTAGAAAGCTTTGGTCATCCATATATTTCGAATCTGTCTGTTCCAAGTAAATCTGACTTTTTAAATATACATATAAAATTACCACAAAAGTTTAAGAAGACAAGAAATCAATCACTCCATCCAGTTGATGAAGACCGTCAAAAGGAGTGAGAAAAAATGAAAAAATTACTAGTCCTTATCATAATGATATTTCAACTATTCATTTTAACAGGTTGCTGGGGAGAACGAACCATTATTGATCAAACATTAGTGACAAGTTTTGGGATTGACTATAAAGATGGTCAATATATTGTAACCATTCAAGCTCTCAATTTTTCGAATATCGCTAAGCAAGAAAGCGGGGCATTACAAGTTCCCGCTCCTCCTTTAATCGGTCAAGAAACAGGTAAGAGTATACAGGCAGCATTTACTAAATTGGAAGCAAAATCACCAATACCTTTATATTTCGGTCATGTTAACAGTGTCATTTTAAGTAAGTCGGTTATTGAAAAAAAAATGAAGGATGTTAATTCCTTTATTAGCGGAAGACCTTTATTAAGATACACACTTTGGATTTATGGAACTGATCGGAAAATTGAAGATATACTACTGAGTCAAAGCTTTTTCAATTTGCCTTTTCTTTATACTGTGGTGAATAATCCTGCTGAAAAAAGTAGAATGAGTTTAATTTCTTTAAGTATGCAATTCCATCAATATATTTCGAAATTCAATCAACCCGTTGGGGCATTAATCATTCCTTCGTTAGATATTGAAGATAGGAGTTTTAAAGAAAAAAAGGAAGACAAAATCGCATATATAAACGGTGCCTACATTATTTCACAGCAAAAATATAAAGGTCAAGTAACTTTAAAGGAAATAAAATCACTAGATTATCTTGATCAAAAAAACTATAGTCTACCACTTGTTTTAGAAAGAGATAAATTAAATATAGAAATAAGAAGTTCAAATGGTTCAGTTAAAGTCGTAAAAGGTGGTAAGAAGCCAAAGTATATTATTAATATAAAAACAAATGTAGCCATTGTACAGAACGAAAATAATTTAAGTAATAAAAAAGTTTCCTCTAAAATCAGAAATAAAATGAAAAAAGAAATATTAAAAACAATTAAAAAAGGAGAAGAACTTCATGCAGATCTTCTCAATATTTCAGAAAAGCCTTATCGGTTTAATCGAAAAGAATGGGATTTAAAAACGTTGAATGCTCTTAATGTTAACTCAATAAAAGATGTAAAAGTGACAGTGCACATTATAGGTAGTAAAGCTTATAAAAGATAAAAGGTATGAAAAGGAAGATCACATTAAGAAGGTTAATTTTTATATAAAAGACCTTCTTTTTTTTTGCTCATTTTTGTTGAAAATGAATTATGATAGAAATGAACTGAAAAAAAGGAGAAAGGCTATGACTGAAGGAGTAAAGGATCATTGGTTTCCAGGACGTTGGTTAGGTGGGATCTCATTAATTTTAGGCCCAATTTTTATGCTGATGGGAGTTATTTTAAGAAGTAAGTTTCATTTCTTCTTTCCAGATCAGTTAGAAGCATATAAGGCTCACCCAACTTTACTATTTTTATCTTATAGCTTCTTTATTGCTGGGAACGTTTTATTGTGGCCAGCAGTTATTTCACTTTGTAAATTAATCAGTATAAAGAAGCCAAATTGGGCAATATGGGGAGGGAGTTTTGCGATATTTGGTCTTTTTGCTCGTACTTTTCATGCTGGGGTTGATCATCTAGCTTTTCAACTTGTACGAATTCAAGGTGTTGATTCCGCAACAAAAGTAATGGAGCAATCTTACGGAGCGTTTCATATATTCCATAGCCTATCCCCATTAATTATGTTTGGTTGGATTATTTTAGCCATTGGTTCATATCGAGCTAGAGTACTGGGGTTAATTCGATCTATAATGTTAGGCCTTATGAGTTCGCTGCCACTTGGTGTCTTAAAAGGTACAACCCCATTTTCAATTGTGGCTACAACGGCTCTTTGTATAGCACTTTTACCAATGGGTATAAGCGTATTAAAAGAAGGACCAAGACCTAGTTTGAAGAAAATACTTGGCTCAGTTTTATTAATGATTGTATTGTTAGTAGGTTTATTTGTAATCGGAGAGTTAGGTTAAAAAAATTAAAATAATCCCTAATTTTTTGGAGAAGAGGTGAAAAACTTGATTCTTGTAATTGGTGGAGCGCGTAGTGGAAAAAGTTCTTACGCAGAAAAAAGAATAAGAGAATTACAAACAAATTCAACTGATGTAGTCTATATTGCTACTGCAATACCATTTGACGGAGATATGAATGAGAGAATTAAGAGACATCAAGAAGATCGTCCGATTGATTGGCATACTGTTGAGCGGTATAAACAATTTAATCAATTAAAAATGAATGAGGAATTTATACAATCCAAATTTGTCATATTAGATTGCATGACGGTTATGATTACAAATTTAATGTTTGATCATTATACTGATATTGATTTTGAGACGATGAATAATGAACAAATAAATAAACTAGAAGTAGATATAGAAAATGAAGTGAACGAGTTGATAGACGTTTGTGATCAACACGGTAAAACATTCATAATTGTATCGAATGAGGTAGGTTATGGACTTGTTCCATCTTATCGATTAGGAAGGATTTATAGAGATATAGCTGGGCGTATAAATCAAAAAATAGCTTCAAGAGCAGAAGAAGTTATACTCGTTACAGCTGGTATACCATTAAGAATAAAGTAGGAGTACCAATATGAATCGATTTAAAATGATCCTTAGTTTTTTTTCAACCATCCCGGTTAAAAATTACGATTTTATTGAAGCCGAACTAGGAAAAGGAATTAGATTGGTTCCATTAGTAGGTGTGTTAATTGGTTTAATACTAGTTAGTTTAAATACTGGAATCTCGTTAGTTTTGGACAAAGAAGCCAATGCATTTCTTATTCTATTAGTCTATTTATTCTTAACAGGTGGATTACATTTTGATGGAGTAGCTGACACCTCAGATGGAATTTTTAGTTATCGTTCAAAAGAAAGAATATTAGAAATTATGAAAGATAGTCGCATTGGCGCATTTGGGGTCATTTCCTTAATTGTTTTATTTTTAGGAGATTGGTTATTTTTATCAAAGAGTACAACATTTGTTATGTTTTTATTTCCGATTATTGGAAGATGCATTGCCTTATTTACATGCAGAATTAGTACTTATGCTAGAAATGAAGGATTTGGAAGTCAATTTATAATCGAAGCCAAAAAATCTAATTCATTATTTGTTCTAATTACATATGTGTTACTCATTTGTGTAAGTAGTGTATTACTCAATGAAATAGCCATTATTTTTGCGGTATGTATCACGTTTATTTTTATTACTTTTTTAACGAAAAGAATCAATCAAAAACTTGATGGAATTACAGGGGATGTAATTGGATTTACAATTGAAGTTTCCCAATTATGCTTTTTAATTTTTGCTGTTATAGGTGAGAGATTAGTATGAGAATATTTTTAATTAGACACACAGAAAGCATTGGAAATAGACAAAAGGTTTATGCAGGAATGACTGATTTTGATTTAACAGAAAAAGGCTTAAGTCAAATAGGTGGTGTGATCACCCAGTTTACGAAAATGATTGAGCCTACTTCACACTTTACTTTGTATTCTAGTCCACTTCGTAGATGCACATTATTAAGTGATGCGATTGAAGGTTTAATAGGAGAATCGAAAATCGTTGATCATCGGTTACAAGAGACAAATTTTGGGCTATTTGAAGGGAAAACATATACTGATCTTTTAAATGAAGTGCCTGAAGTTGTAGAAAAGTGGAATGAGGATTTGATTCATTTTCAAATTCCGAATGGGGAAAGCTTAAAGCAGTGTGCAGAAAGAGTTAATACATTTTGTCATGATATTAGATTAAAAAATGAAGATGTAATAGTCGTATCACATGGTGGGATTATGAAGGTACTACTCTTAAATTTACTTCATTTAGATTTAAGTCATTTCTGGAAATTTTATACGAGTAATGGATGTATTATTGAAATTGAGTATAATAACGGTTTTGGATTTTTGAAAAATATCATTCAACTAAATTAATAGGATGGAGAAACATGAACACAAAAAGAATTGTTTTACTTTCATTATTTATCGCATTAAGTGCAGTACTGTCTAATATAAAAATAGTTTATTCTATCGCATTCGATTCATTGCCGGCCTTTCTGGCTGCTATGTTGATTTCACCGATTGCAGGCGGGATTGTAGGGGCACTAGGTCATCTTCTTACAGCAATTACTTCAGGTTTTCCATTTACAGTACCAGTGCATCTATTTATCGCAATACAAATGCTTGTGATTGTTTGGATGTTTGGCGTATTATTTAAAAAAATGAATCAATACATCGCAATGATCGTGGCAATTATCTTAAATGGTCCAGTTGCAACTTTGTTAAGTGGTCTATTAATTGCTTATTTGAATCACTCGTTTACAGTAAAGACTATTAGTAGTTTTTTTATCTTAATGGTTGTGCCTTTGACTTTAGCTTCAGCAGCAAATATTGTTTTAGCATTTATACTTCAAAAGGTGATGAAACGTGCAAATTTCAAAATATAGAGATTTAACTTTAATGCATATAGATGGGAGTCGTTATTTTACTATTGCTTGTGATAGTTGCGGTGGAATAGGGATGAGTGAGCTTGATCTCATTAAAGTTGATGAAGACATTGTAGGTTATTTAACAGCGAAATTATGTTTAGTCGAAACATTAGCATTTCGTGCTAAGCCCACTGTTTTAATTAATACTTTATGTGTAGAAATGAACGGAAGAGGTAAGCGAATAATAAACGGGATTGAAAAAGCGATTAAAGAATATAATGAAGCTAATTTTTATGAAGACAACTTAGAAATAAATATTACAGGAAGTACAGAAGAAAATATTCCAACAAAACAAACAGGTTTAGGAATTACTTTAATGGGAGAAATTTATAATCCGTTTAATAGAAAAGAAGTCATTTCAGGGGATCGTGTAATATTAATTGGTTATCCAAAAGTAGGAAATGAAGTATTAGAGGATTTAAATGAAAATAAAAACGAAATCATTAACTTTAATTCATTAAAGCAATTATCAAATTGCGAAGAAGTCTCAGATCTATTACCGGTCGGTTCAAAAGGCGTTCAATATGAATTGAATCAGTTGATTGAAACACATACTATCGATATAAAATTAGTTAATCAATCTAGTATCCCATTACATAAATCGGCAGGTCCCGCGACATGTGCTCTAGCAATTATTAAAAAGGATGCGATTGAGGGATTAAAAAGGCAAATCTTACAACCAATCACATTACTAGGTGAGATCATTTAATGAATCGATTGAAATAAAAATATGGAGAATTAATATGGCAGAAGCTTTAAAAGATTTATATAACCACGATTTAATTTCAAAAATTGCAAACGAAATTAATAACGTTTATACAGATTTTAATCGAGAAACATTTATGGATAAGGTTTTCAATGAGAGCTGGGAAGCAAAAACATTAAAGGAAAGAATGAGACATATTACGATTTGTTTGGGAGAGACACTTCCAAACAAATATGAAAAATCAATAGAGATTTTAAGTAGTATATTAGAGAAATTTCCAAAAGGCCAATTAAGTAGTATTTTTTTTCCTGATTTTATTGAAGTGTACGGCTTAGATCATTGGGAAAAATCAATAGAAGCCCTAGAATTATTCACAAAGCACTCAACATCAGAATTTGCTGTTAGACCGTTCATTGTTCAAGACCAAGAACGAATGATGACACAAATGCTGAAATGGTCTACTCATCCAGATGAACATGTAAGAAGACTTGCAAGTGAAGGATGCCGTCCAAAATTACCTTGGGGGACGGTTCTAAAAAATCTAAAAAAAGACCCAACTCCAATTCTTCCTATTCTAGAAAACTTAAAGGAAGACGAGTCATTATATGTTCGCAAAAGTGTAGCGAATAATTTAAACGATATTTCGAAAGATCACCCAACTCTAGTATTAAAAATTGCGAAAGAATGGTACGGTAAAAATCCACATACGAATTGGATTATAAAGCATGCATGTAGAACATTATTAAAAAAAGGGAATATAGAAGCTTTAACGATTTTTGGATTTCAAACGACAAAAGCAATCCATTTAGACAAATTCCAATTACAATCAGACAAAATCGAAATTGGTGGAGACTTAAACTTTTCATTTACAATTCATAGTAACGAACCGACTACTACAAAACTTAGAATCGAATTCGCAATTGATTTTGTAAAGTCAAAAGGTAATCGTACAAGAAAAATCTTTAAAATATCCGAAAACACAATTGAAAATGACAAAACATTATCATACAACAAAACACACTCATTCAAAAACTTATCAACAAGAAAACACTACCCAGGCCAACATAGCATCACAATTCTAATCAATGGAGTTGAAAGTGGAACTTTTGACTTTATGGTAAACTAAAAAAGAGATTCCAATCTATGGAATCTCTCTATGTTTTTTAATCTTTTCTTCACTTATCCCTGCCTCTTGTGCATCATCACATCTTCAGTTAATGGAGTAAAGCCTAGTTTTTCTTGTAACACACTTTTAGGAATTAGTGATTTAGTGATTGTAACTGCTGTAACTTTTCGATTGATGTTTTCATTATGGATGATCGACATTATATCATAAAAATAAGGTATAGCTGCGTCAGTATAAGCAACAGCTAATATTTCTGAATACCCAGTATCTGGTCGTATTGTCATACCAAAATAGGCAATGACTTGATTTTCTTTCTTACATTCAACTGCATAGTCAAATTCAATTGAGCTATAATACTCATTCATCATGGCAACTTGTTCGTTCGTAAGAATTTGTTGCTTCATTTTTAAATCTTTCCAAACATTAAATTGAAATTGATCCTTTATCTCATACGAAAATCCAGGAATACTTTGAATTGTTTTTATAAGAAGTGGATAATACGCACCAACTATTTGTGTACGATTGGTAATGTTGAAGCCTTTTGATAAGAAATAGTCTATTTGTTTTGACCACTGTCCTCTAAATCGCTGTGCAAATAGTTTTCCACCGTATTCCTCGCTAACAGCAAATTGATAAACTCTTTCAAACAATTCATCCCGGACTGTATCCTCATATTCAGGTAATACCCATGGATAACCTAATGAAACAAACTCTCCTTTACCAGAAAAACTCATATATCCTACAAGCTGATCTCCGTTAAAAGCAAAGCATCTAGATTTTTCATTAAATTCAGATTGTTGTTCAAATAATTTTGGAGATAAAGTTGCTTTCCAAGCATATGGTAGAGATTCGGTCATCTTATTCCAAAAATCAAACTGCAAATCAAGATCTGTTGGACTCTCATAAAAACGATAATCTATAGTCATATTAATATCCTTTCCTAAATCGTACTAATTTTAATAGTATCAAATTCATTTGGATTTGAATCTTCAAATAGCTAATTTTACTAAAAAAAATCAGTAACATTTAATAGGGTCAATTAAATAAATATCACATTAATTAAAGTATGATTTTATAGGCATTCTGTTGCCTATAAAAAGAGCATTGACCAAGAGTTTAATTAGAGTTTGAAAAGGGGCTCTTTTTTATTTCACTTTTTTATTACTAATTACATATTTATATTCCTTAAGGTAACGCTATGAAAATGACCTGAATTTAGGAGGAGAACTATGCGAGCGGTTACTTATCAAGGGTATTATAATGTAAAAACAATTAAAGTAGATGACCCAAAAATACAGGATAAAGATGATGTCATTATTAAAATTACTTCAACAGCAATTTGTGGATCTGACCTACATCTTTATCAAGGCAATTTTCCAATAAAAGAAGGCTATATTATTGGACATGAGCCAATGGGAATAGTCGAAGAAATTGGCCCGGGTGTTACTAATCTAAAAAAAGGGGACCGAGTTGTTATTCCATTTACTGTAGCATGTGGAACTTGTCCATATTGTAATCATGGAATGCAAAGCCAGTGTGATAATTCAAATCCACATTATGATTCGGGTGGATATTTAGGTTATACGGCAAAGTTTGGAGATTATCCAGGTGGACAAGCAGAGTATTTAAGGGTACCGTTTGGCAACTATACTCCGTTTAAAATACCAGAAAGTTGTGAGTTAGACGATGATCATTTACTTTTTATGTCAGATGTATTACCAACTGCATTTTGGAGTGTTGAAAATGCAGGGGTCAAAGAACGAGATACAGTCGTTGTATTAGGATGCGGTCCAATTGGACTAATGGCTCAGGAGTTTGCTTGGAAAAAAGGTGCAAAAAGAGTTATTGCTGTAGACTATATCGATTACCGATTAGAGCATTCAAAAAAGATGAATAAAACTGAAGCCTATGATTTTTCGAAAGATCCAGATATGGGTGAAACCTTAAAAGAGATAACAAAAGGTGGAGCGGATGTTGTAATTGATTGTGTTGGTATGGATGGGAAGAAATCACCGTTGGAATTTATTGAACAGAAAATGAAATTACAAGGTGGAACACTAGGACCAATTCAAATTGCCACAAAGGCTGTTAAAAAATGTGGAACTGTTCAAATCACAGGAGTCTACGGTGGGAACTATAATGCGTTTCCTTTAGGTGCATTTTTCAGTAGAAATATAAATATAAAAATGGGGCAAGCTCCGGCAAGACATTATATGCCATACTTATATGAACAAATTACAAGTGGAAATATTGATCCGACGAAAATTATTACTCATAAATTATCTTTAGATGAAGCAGATCATGCTTATCATATTTTTAATAATAAAGAAGATAATTGTATTAAAGTGGTTTTACAGCCATAAATAAAAGGAGTTCAAATTTGAACTCCTTTAGATTTATCTAGAGAGATATTTTATTTTGCTTATAATCTAATTGTTTTGAATGTGCCATTTTATAGGCCATCACGCCAAAGAATACTCCCGCCAATCCTCTGAATATCGTTGAAATAATCATGGCAATATTCATACTGAATGATTCAAGTAAAAAAACACCAAATTGTGGAGCGATGAAGGCAACGATTGAAAGTAAGAAATTATAATTGGCAATATAGGAAGTGCGATGTTCTTCTTCTGTAGCTTCTAGTAAGCTATTAAAAAGTATTAAAACTGTACCAGATACAAAAAATCCTGATGTAAAGTTTACGATAAATAGGTATACATAATTTGTTGATAAAATATTTAAAATAGGTGCAGATGCCATTCCGATTGAAATCCAAATTAATAATTGAGTATTACTATAACGATTCGCCATCTTTGCCCACCAACGAAAGCTAACAATTTGTGAAAGTTGATTGCTTACAGTAAATAAACTAATCCAGAAAGCAGTTGCATGAGCAAATCTTATTTGATAGATTGAAAATAAAGACCATGCCATTTGCCATGCGAAGTTAAAAAATAGAGCACAAACTAAAAATGAGATATAGGGTTTATACTGAAAAAGATGTTTTGAAAAAGGAGAATAATGATTTGAAATTTCAATTTTTTGCTTCTCCTCTTTATGTTTCAATATATAAAAGAACTCAATCATTCCGAATATAAACGCGAATAAAAAAAGTAATTGATATGGAAGGGCACTTTTTGGGCTAATGGATTTCATACATATTCCTGCTACAAGCGTTACAATCATACCTGTAAAGGTTAGTATTCTATTTCGATTGCCAAAAAATGTGTTTCGACGATCTGCTGGAATTAAATCACCAATAAATGCTTGCCAGCTTAAATTCAGAAATGTACCTGGAAAATTCATTAATGCAATTAAAATAACAAAAAGCCATGCGATATGCTCTGATTTAACAAATGGAAGAAAAACCATTATTAATAGAAAAAAACGTGTAAAGAAAATGGAGTAGGCAGTGAATTTTCTTTTTTCTTCTAGCTTATTAACCATAAAAGCAGCTGGGAGCATCGCGGCCATTCCGACGATTGAAGGTAAGGAAGAAATTAAACCAACTTGATAATTGGTAGCACCTAAAATTGTAATAGCAAACAATATAAAATAGTTATTTGATAAACTGATTGCGATTGTAGATGCAGCTCCATTTTTAATGCTCTGGGATTCATTGTGTAGCACATCTTGTTTACTGTAAATCAACTTACGTTCCTTCTTCCTTTTTATTAATTTCCTAATTTTAAACAAAATTCAAAATAGAATATTTGATTTTAAATTTTTAAATAATTCATTAGAACAATAGCATATTTATTCATTGAATTCTATGTTTTAGAACTAAGTTTTATTGTAAAATAATGGCTTTAATTTGAACGAAAATTTCCAAAAATTAGCTATTAATTTCAGAGTTTTAAAATTGCATTTTATAATAATTTTTAATAAACTAGAATAATCTGTCTGATGTACTAAGATTAATATTTAAAACATATTAAATATTGGAAAGAACATTTTTTAATAGTTAAGCCATACTAATATTAGAATTGACGTAAAAATAATCCCAATTATTTCATCGTCAATTTTTTATTTCACTATGATGATCAGTACGCAAGCGTAGTAGGCAATTGCACTACGTCTGACTTCGCCTAAAAGGCTGGTCAATCGAAGTTTTCTTTATTTTACATAATTAAGAATATACGGCAAGGAGTAGAGACATATGTTTTCACCAGTTTACAAAGTAAATGATGATGGAGAAATTTACTTAAGTACAAAAGGTTTTTCAGTAACCTACGACCAATTTAAAGAGGATGAACAAGGAAACGCATATGTAATCGTAAAAAGCGATGAAGAACCTCTAATCAGAGTAAAACTACTTCTACATAATATTGGTAATGCAAAAACACCAGAATTAGAAGTGAAAAACAAATCTGGATTAGGTCAGGTGGAAATAAGATTACTTCGTGTAAAAATTAAAAAATTCAAAAATGGATGGGGTGCAAAAATTCCTTTATCCAATGGAGAAGTGACGATTAAAGGTGATATACCTAAACACGTCAAAATCCAAGTAGTTCGAAAAGTTAAATTATCGTAAATTTTTATTTAATAATAACTAATTAGAGTTCCACTATTTTTTGTCCTTTTTATGCTTATCTATTAATAATTTTAAAAACTAATTTATCGACTTATATTAATAAAACAGGGAGTCTGCTCCTACTAAATAGCCCTAGTTCTATATAAGAACTTGGGTTTTCTTTTAATCATCTTGAATAGTTATATATAATTTTGTACAACAAAGTTTCTATTTAAGAAAACTGAATCATCAACTAAAATTGTTCAGAATGTAGTATATAAAAAAGGATTTTTTGAAGCTTCAAAGAATATGTAATGATTAAAATATAAAAATAACATATTCTAATAGACTTTATTAATGATAATATTTTAAAAAATGAGTAGTAAGATAGAATCCTCCGAATTGAATAAAGATGAATATTAAATGAATATAACTAAACTGTTTTTTAAGGATGTGAAAGAAATTAATATTGAAAATATAGAAGCGTTTATCCATGTAATTCACTATGGTAGCTTTAACAAAGCTGCAGAATCACTTTTTCTATCACAACCAACTGTTACAGCTAGAATTCAATCGTTAGAAAGAGAATTAAATTGTCAGCTTTTTCACCGTTCCGGTAAACAAGTTAATATTACAGAAGAGGGTAAACGCTTCTTACCGTATGCTCAACAATTAGTTCATATATACGAAAAAGGGAAGATGCACATTAATCAAAAAAAATCACACAATAATGAATTGAAAATTGGCTGTACTGTTTCGGTTTCAAATTATGTTATTTCAGAAATTTTGCCAAAACTTTCGGTAAGTAGTGAAGATTTACATTATAAAGTTATTACAGGTAAGAGTGATGAATTAATGGATAAAGTGTTAAATAATGAAATTGATATAGGTTTTGTTCGGAAAACTAGTCACCCTAGCTTTCAATCAATTAAATTATTTGAAGATCCAATTACACTTTATGTTTATAAAGATCATCCATTTATTTCAAAAAAATCAATCACAATTCAAGATATCGCTCAGGAAAATCTTATTTTCTTTGAATGCGGTTCATTAGATTGGCTGAGAATTCATCGATTATTTGAAAATCTAGAGGCTCCTCCAAATATTAGGATTCATACTGATAGTTCGGAGATGGCAAAAAAACTTATAATAGAACAATTTGGAATTGCTTTCTTGCCTAGTATCAGTGTCAAAAAAGAAGTTAAAGAAGGAATACTATTTCCAATACATATTGAAGAAACAAAGGGAATTTTTCTTCAAACAAATATTTTCTGCAATCGTGGAGAGTATACAGATTTAATGAATGAAATAGTTGATTTAAGCAAAGAGTTGGTGAAATAGCCAACTCTTTTTTTTTATAAGGAAATAACAATTGGGGGCATCTACATTTGACAATCAACTAGATCGTACTGAAAGGATCAATAAAATTAATGAGCTAATTCAAATATTTAATTAAACGATAGAAAACTTCTATTGGAAATTACGTTGACTAAATATTCTGTCAGTGATAAAGTTTATAACAATTAATTCCTAGTTAACCAATAAGAAATATTGGTTTTATGAGATGAGGAGGGAAATCATTGAAGGAAATCGTCATTATTTCAGCTAGTTCGTCACCAAACTCAAGATTGAATGGCATACTCCAATTTGTAAAAGAAAAATGGACCAAAGAAGGTGTTAAAGTATGCCAAGTAAATATTGGGGATTTACAAGCGGAAGCTTTAATTAAGAGCGATTTTAATAATGAAGAAATTAAAGAAGCCCTTAATAAAATTGAGAATTCGATCGGGATTGTTATTGCTGGACCTGTCTATAAGGCCTCATATTCAGGTTTATTAAAAATATTTTTAGACTTAATTCCCCAGAATGGTTTGAAAAATAAAGTTGTGCTTCCTATCTTCATCGGTGGTACAATTGCCCATTTACTTAGTTTAGATTATGCATTAAAACCAGTCCTCTCTGTTCTTGGGGGAAATCATTTTGTTTCTAGTGTTTATGCAATTGATGATTGGGTAATAAGAGATTATCAAAATCATTTTTTATTATCTAATGAATTAACAGAAAGACTAAATAAAGCAACTGAAGAATTATCAGAAGAATTAATTTGGCTAGCAGTAAGACCCTAAAAAAATTATCAGAAATGAGGAATTGAGAATGAAAAAGTTTGTGATTACACTTGTATCCTTGGCAGTCGTTGTTTTAATCATTACATTTGCTTTAAAAAATAAAGATAAAGAGGCAGCAACAGCTACTGGTTCAAAAGTTCAAAGAATTGTTGTAGGTACTGGTACACAATTTCCAAATGTGTGCTTTATCGATAAAAATGGAAATCTAACTGGTTTTGATGTTGAACTTGTAAAAGAAGTTGATAAAAGATTACCAGAATACAAGTTTGATTTAAAAACATATGAATTTTCAAGCTTATTGTTAAGTCTAGAAACTAAGAAAATAGATTTTGTTGCACACGAAATTGAAAAAAATCCAGAGAGGGAAGAGAAGTATTTATTTAACAAAGAAGCTTATGCGCATTGGAAAAATAAAATCGTTGTTGCAAAAGGTAATAATTCAATTCAATCAATTGATGACTTAAAAGGCAAAAAGGTATTAACAACAGCTACAAGTGCAGAAGCACAAATTCTTGAAAATTATAATAAAGAGCATAATAACGCAATTAAAATTGTTTATCAAAATGGTGGAGCAAATGACACTGTACAACAAATTACGTCAGGGCGTGTAGATGCTACAGTCTCTGCAGATTTTACCTTATCTTTGATTGATCCAAAAGGCGAATTGAAAGCAGTAGGGCCAGCTTTAACCGAGGCTGATGTAATATTTGCCTTTAGAAAAAATGATACAAAAGATCAAAAATTAGCAGATGCAATTGACGAAGCACTATTAAAAATAAAAGCTGACGGAACACTTGCTAACTTAAGCAAAAAGTGGTTAGGTGCTGATTTTACAGAAAATTAAAGCTAAAACCAAAAGGGTGAGAATGAATGGGTGCTGATTTTAAAGCTGGATTGATCTTTGAATATTTTATTAAATTACTACCTTTTATAAAGATTTCGTTAATCATTGTAGGGAGTTCTATTTTAGTAGGGTTGGGTGTTGGTCTACTTGTAGCCTTACCTAGAATGTATAAGGTACCAATTTTTCAAAGAATCTCGCAAATATATGTTTCATTTTTTAGGGGAACTCCTATTTTAATTCAATTATTTTTAATTTATTATGGCGTACCTGAGCTATTAAAACTAGTAGAAGTAGATGTTAGTAGAATTGATGTTTTATATTTTGTCATTTTAACATACGGATTACACAGTGCAGCTTTTATTTCAGAAGGTATTCGTGCATCAGTTAGTGCTGTAGATAGAGGGCAAATTGAAGCGGCCTATTCTGTTGGAATGGACGGATATCAGGCTTTTAAGAGAATCATAGCACCACAAGCATTCGCAATATGGATCCCTATTTTAGGAAACTTATTAATAGGAACACTAAAAGATACATCATTAGCATTTACTCTTGGGGTAATGGAGTTAACAGGGCAATCACAAACATTAGGTTTACTAAATCGTCATTTTATTGAATCCTATCTTGCCCTTGCTCTCGTTTATTTTATTTTAAGTGTCTTTCTTGAAAAAGGATTTATCTTATTAGAAAACCGATTTGGAAAATATGAAAGAACAAGTGTTGAAAAGAAAGAAAAAACTTTTAAAATCCGTAACTTATTTGGAAAAATGAATCGTGATGTTGTTGTTGTGAAAGAAGGTACGAGATTATGAAACTAGATTTCTCATTTATTTGGGAGGCATTTATACAAATACTACCTGCAATTCCAACTACACTTTTCATAACTTTTTTGTCAGTCCTTATTGGATTTGTAATAGGAACTTTTACGGCTATTGTTCGTATTTATAAGGTTCCAATATTGAGTCAGGCAGCATCTAGTTACGTTACGATTATTCGAGGAACGCCGATGATTACACACTTGTTAATTATTTATTATTCAATTTCAATGCTATTAGATTCACTTGCTAAACATTATCATTTATCTTTTAATTCATCATCAATTCCTATGACGGCTTTTGCAATTATTTCCTTTTCTATTACAGCAGGTGCGTATTTATCTGAAGTGGTTAGAGCTGGAATTACAAATATCGATCGAGGACAAATTGAAGCAGCTTATTCAGTTGGTATGACAACAACACAAGCACTAAGAAGAATTGTATTTCCACAAGCCTTCGCTGTAAGTTTACCAAATTTATCAAATACATTTATTGGAATGCTGCATGGATCAACTTTGGCATTTATTGTTTCTGTTGTAGATATAAACGCAAAGGCACAAATTGTTGCTTCTACAAATTGGAAGTTTTTTGAGGCATATATTGCAGCCGCACTAATTTTCTGGGGAATTACATTAGTTATTGAAAGAATGACAAGTTTATTAGAGAAGAGATTTAGCGTCTTTAGTCGAGGGGGAGTGAAATGATTACTTTAACGAATGTAACAAAGTCCTTTGGAAAAAATCATGTGTTAAAAGGTATAGATTTAACAGTTAATAAAGGAGAAGTCGTCGCAATTCTAGGTCCTAGTGGATCAGGAAAAACAACTTTACTTCGTTGTATAAATTATTTAGAGAAACCAAATAAAGGAAAAATTACAATAGACGATTTTAAAGTAGATTTTAGTCAAGCTTCAAAAACTGAAATTCTTTCATTGCGCCAGAAAACTGCTATGGTATTCCAACAATTTAATTTATTTAAAAATAAAACAGTAGTTGAAAATGTAATGGAAGGATTAATAGTAGCTAAAAAATGGTCTAAGGAAGCAGCATACAAAAAAAGCGCTGAATTACTTGAGAAAGTAGGCTTAGGAAACAAGTTAGATTCTTACCCTCTACAGTTATCCGGTGGTCAGCAACAAAGAGTAGGAATTGCTCGGGCCCTTGCTTTAAATCCAGAGGTCATTTTATTCGACGAACCAACCTCTGCTTTAGACCCTGAATTAGTAGGTGAAGTACTAGCGATTATACGAAAAATAGCAAAAGAAGGAATTACAATGATTATCGTCACACATGAAATGGCATTTGCTAGGGAAGTTGCTAATCATGTTGTGTTTATGGACGGCGGCATAATTGTTGAAGAAGGGAATCCCAAGGCTATCTTTCAATCACCTAAAGAAGAAAGAACAATTCAGTTTTTAAAACGATTTTCAGAGGAAGACATGTACTATATTTAAAAAAATGGAGGAAAGAATATGGGACTTAAATATGGATTCTTAGATCAAAGTATTATTTTTCCTGGTCAAACTGCAAATGAAGTACTTATAAACACTATAAATCTAGCAAAAGAAGCTGAAAGATTAGGATTTAACCGATTTTGGGTATCAGAGCATCACAATTCACAAGGAATTGCTGGATCATCTCCAGAAGTGCTTGTTTCACATATTCTTGCTAAAACTGAACGAATTGCTGTTGGTTCAGGTGGGGTAATGCTACAGCATTATAGCCCGTATAAAGTAGCAGAAAACTTTAATGTATTAGCTAATTTGTCACCAAATAGAGTAGAGCTTGGCATAGGAAGAGCACCGGGCGGATTTCCAAAATCTAGCCAAGAGCTCCAAAAAAACTTGAAAGAACCTCAATCTCTTGAAGAGAAAATTGATGAATTAGAAAATTTTTTATATCAGGATGCTTCAGAAGTAAGTTCGTTTGATTCTTTACAAGCTTCTCCATTACCACAGATTAGAGTTCCGCTATTTTTATTAGGAACAAGTGTATCAAGTGCAAAATTTGCAGCTAAAAAGGGCTATCCATATGCATTTGCATTATTCATAAATAATGACCCAGTGGCAGCAAGGGAAGCGATCGAGGCTTATAATAATTCCTTTAATCAACAAAGTGGTCGAAAACCAAAGTTTATTTTAGCCTTGTCTACGATTGTGACTGAAACGGAAGAGGAAGCACTAAAATTATCAGATCAATTACAAACTGTGCGAGTTACATTAGGGAATGGCCAAATTATAAATGTCGGCACGCTTGAGCAAGCAGAGATTTACGCTAAACAAGCTGGCCAAACCTATACTACAGAAGTTCGAGAGGCAGACGTTCTTAAGGGAACAAAAGAAACTTTTCAAAAAAGAGTTTTTGAATATCAAAAAGAATACGGTATTGATGAATTTATTTTCACATCATTAATTCCAGATTTTGAACGAAGAGTTCGTTCTCTGCAATTAATTAAAGAGGCTTTTACAGAAATAACAGTCTGACTTAACAGTTTAGGAGTTGAAAACCATGCAATTTGAGATATCTGATGCGCTACTTGAAAAGCTAATTCAAATAAGAAGGAGTTTACATGCAATACCAGAGTTAGCGTTTGAAGAATATGAAACAACAGCCACACTTGTTCAACTTTTAACAGAGTATAACATACGGATCCTTTCTTTACCGTTAAAAACTGGTCTTGTTGCAGAAATCGGTGATGACCGAAAAGGTCCTACAATCGCAATTAGGGCGGACATTGATGCACTTCCGATCCAGGAGGAAACAGGATTACCTTTTTCATCAAAAAATCCAAATAAGATGCACGCTTGTGGACATGATTTTCATACAGTTGCAATCTTGGGTACAGCTATTTTATTGAAGGAAATTGAAAGTGAACTGCCGGGAAAAGTACAGATTCTATTTCAACCTGCTGAAGAAATTGGAAAAGGTGCATTAGAAATTATTAAAACAAATGTATTAAAGGATACAAAGGTGATTATTGGTATGCATAATAAACCTGATTTAACAGTTGGAACGATTGGGATAAAATCAGGTCCTTTAATGGCAGCTGCCGACGGATTTACTGTTGAAATAAATGGGAAATCTAGCCATGCAGCGGTACCGGAAGCAGGGCTAGATTCAATCCTTACTGCATCACATATTATTACGTCCCTTCAATCGATTGTGAGCCGTAATATTAGTCCACTTGAAAATGCAGTTGTAAGTGTAACAAAATTCCATAGTGGGAAAGCATCAAATGTGATCGCAGACAAAGCGGTTTTTAGTGGGACAGTTCGTACCTTTAAGATGGAAGTCAGACAGACCATTCAAAATCGGTTAAATGAAATTAGTAAGTCTGTTGGTGATGCTTTTAGAACGGATGTTCATACGATTTGGAAACCTGGTCCACCCCCTGTTGTTAATGATGAAAAATTAGCACGAATTGCAAGAGATGTAGCAACTGAACAAAGCTTACATGTAATTGAGCCGTCTGTATCTGCAGCAAGTGAAGATTTTTCCTATTATTTAGAAGAGATTCCAGGTTTATTCGTATTTTTTGGAACTTCAGGAAAATATGAGTGGCATCATCCTAAATTTAATCTTGATGAGAAAGCAATCCCGCTAAGTATTAAATTTTTCACAGATTTTTCGATCACGATACTGAATGAACTTTCAAAAAGTGTAGTCAAAATATAGGAGGAAATAGATGAGTACTTTATCAATTGAATTAAGTGAATTTAATCAACTTTATGATTTATTATCGGAAAAAACTTTCAATCTTCCAAAAGAGAAACTGCATTGGAAGAAAAATGAAAGATCGTGGAGTATTGTAGAAGTGTTAACTCATTTATTAGATCATGCACTTGTAGTGAACTTTCGACTAAGGGAAGTTTTAGCTGGATCAAGTGTTCAATTACCTGCTTTTGATCAAGATAAATGGATTGCAGGGCAATATGCAAATGATGGAAATATTGCAGACGTACTGGAAACATATCGTGTTATTTTATATTACAATAGTCAATTGCTTAAAAGACTAACAAGTGATGATTGGAAGAAGAGCGGAATAAACCCTCAAAATGCAATCGTTACAGTTGAAGACATAATTAAATCTTTTATCTCACATGTTCATCTTCATTTAAAACAAATACAACGTATTTTGTATGAATACAGCTTAGTTTAATTAGAGGAGGTAGGCTATGTCTTCAAATCGTTTAATTATTAGAGAGTCCCAACCAAATGAAATAGATAAAATAAAAAAAGTGTTAATCGATGCGTATGAACAATATGCTGCTATTCTTTCAAAAGAACAATGGGAAAACTATAAAAATAGTATTATTGATGCAACTGATAACAGCCACACTAAGACAAAGCTTGTTGCGATTGTCGATAATGTTCTATTAGGTGCATGTTTTATCTATGACTCTGCTGAAAAAGCATATGGGAAGCCTAAGTTAGAGATTAATTATCCTATAATTCGCTTAATAGGTGTTTCCCCTAAAGCAAGAGGATTAGGGATTGCGACAGAATTAATAAAAGCAAGCTGCAATCTTTCATTAGAGTGGGGAACGGACAGAATTGTTCTTCATACATCAGATATGATGAAATCTGCTATTAGTTTATATGAAAAAATTGGGTTTCAACGAGCTAAACAATATGAGTTTATGAATGGAGATTTACTTGTAAAAAGCTATGAACTAAATATTAAAGATACTGCAATTTTATTAAATTAATGGAGGGGAAAAAAATGACAGAAAGAAAAAAACTAAAGCTTGGAGCACTAGTTCATGGAGTAGGAGGCAGTATGTCTGGCTGGCGTCATCCAGAGGTTCAAACGGATGCAAGTGTAAATTTTTCCTATTACCAAGAGCAAGTGAAATTAGCTGAGAACGGAAAATTTGATTTAGTTTTTATTGCAGATGGATTATATATAACAGAAAAGTCGATACCACATTTTTTAAATCGCTTTGAACCAATTACCATCTTATCGGCATTAGCAGGAGTAACAAAGAATATAGGCCTAGTTGGTACGCTCTCAACTACTTATAGTGAACCATTTACTGTAGCGAGACAATTCATGTCAATTGATCATATAAGTAATGGGCGTGCAGGATGGAATTTAGTTACTTCTCCACTTGAAGGCTCTGCTAAAAACTATAGTGAAAATGGTCACCCTTCACATGATGATCGATATAAAATTGCAGAAGAGCACTTAGAAATAACTAGAGGTCTATGGGATTCTTGGGAAGATGACGCGTTTGTTCGAGATAAAGAATCAGGTGTATTTTTTGATCCGAAAAAGCTACACAGATTAAATTATGAAGGAAAGTATTTTCAAGTAGAAGGTCCTCTTAATATCGGACGCTCTAAACAAGGTCAACCAGTTGTGTTTCAAGCTGGATCTTCAGAAAGTGGCAAGGAATTAGCTGCTAAAGCTGCTGACGCAGTGTTTACTGGTCATGATAATATACAAGAAGCTAAGCAATTTTATAAAGATGTAAAGGATCGTGCAGTAGCATACGGCAGATCAAAAGATGATATCGTTATTTTCCCTGGTATTGCTCCAATAGTTGGTCAAACCGAAGAGGAAGCAGAGCAAAAATATTTAGATCTTGTTAATTTAACAAGTATTGAAAATGCGTTGGATTATTTAGGTCGTTTCTTTGAGCATCATGACTTTTCTCAATATCCTTTAGATGAACCTTTCCCAGATATTGGTGATTTAGGGAAAAATAGTTTTAGAAGTAATACAGATAAAATAAAGAAAGAAGCGAAAGAAAAAGGATTAACACTTAGACAGGTAGCATTACAAGCTGCTACTCCTAGAAGTTCATTTATTGGCACCCCGGAAAAAATTGCTAATCTAATTCAAGAGTGGTATGAACAGGAAGCAGCTGACGGTTTAATGATTTATTCAGCAATTCCAAGTGCATTAAAGGATTTTACGGAACAAGTCATACCATTATTACAGGAACGAGGAATCTATCGTACAGAATATGAATCGTCTACTTTGAGAGGAAACTTAGGATTACAAATTCCTCAAAATCGTTATATTACTAATCTAGTTAAAAACTAATCTTAAAATTTATCGAAAACCATCTTAGACAGGTGGTTTTTTTATGATTTTTATTCTAAAAAAGTCAAAATTAATTAGTTGTTAAGTAAAAATTAAGGTTTCTATTACATAATTCAATTAATTGAATTTAAGGAGTGGAATCAAGATGGAAGATTTGGAATCAAATTTCGTAGAAAAAAATCAAAAAACGAATTTGAAGAATCGTTCAACTATGGGTGCGTTTTCGCCTAAAGTCATTTCTATTTTATTAGTTATCAATTTAGTAATTGGCATTTTTACGTTAATTGGAGTTGGCTATTTAAGTTATAAAAATAATAATCGAACAGAAATGATGAGAAACTTCCGAAATGGAGGAGGCTTCCCACAAAATGGTGGAGGAGGTTTTTTCAATCAACAACCAGGAGGTTCATCAGGTAGCAGCAATTAAGGAAAAGCCTCAGTTGGTGCACATATTAAGGATTATAAAAACTTTCAAAATACAATCGGTAACCATGAACAAGAAACAGATATACAAATACATTATTAAGCGAATATTCGTACTTAGCTCATTTGGTGGTATGATAAATATAACAAGAATGTATTCAATTTACCTGTTTTTTTATTATCATTAACATTTTCTCTATTAGTTGGGGTGATTTTTTAGGGGGGTTCCTAAAAGAACTTCAAATATGAGGCCAATTCAAGCAGTACGATTTGAATAAAGAAAGGGGAGCGTTGTTATATGATGAACGCTTCTTTTTAGTCTAATGGAGGCAAAAAAAGTGAGAATTTTAGTTGTAGAAGATCATATAGAAGTTTTAAATTCAATCGTTGAATTATTATCAAATGATTTTAAAGTAGATAAGGCGTTAGAAGGGGAAGAAGGCTTTTTCATGGCGATGCAAAACATATATGATGTAATTGTATTAGATGTCATGCTGCCTGAGAAAAATGGTTTTGAAATTGTTAAGGACTTGAGAAAGGTAGGGGTACATACACCAGTTCTTTTCCTAACTGCCAAAGATTCACTAGAAGATCGTGTTGAAGGATTAAACTTAGGAGCGGACGATTATTTAGTAAAACCATTTCAAGGGCCGGAGTTACTAGCAAGAATTTATGCATTACTTAGAAGAAGTGGTAAATTAACAATTGATAGTTCATTGAAGTATCAAGGAATCATTTTAAAAGGAAAAGAGCATCCTGTAGAAATAAATAATGAATCGATTCATTTAACCATCAAACAATATGAGCTACTAGAATACTTCATTCAAAACCAAGGCAAGATTTTAATGAAAGAACAAATTTTTGATAGAATTTGGGGATTTGATTCTGATACGACTGTTGCGATCGTTGAAGTATATGTACATCAGCTCCGAAAAAAACTAGAGCCATTTAATTATGGTAGTATGATTAAGACTGTTAGAGGAATCGGATATATTATGAAAGATGACTAGGTGAAGAGATGTTTAAGAAAACAAAAATTCGATTAACGATAATAAATTCAGTAGTATTTATCTTAATAATTGGAATCCTTTCTTTCATTATTTATTCATATACAAATAATCGTTTATATAAAGAAGTAGATCAATCACTTTTATGGAATATTAATCGTATACAAAATAGTGATAATCCAAATCGTTTACCAATTTCCAATCGAGATCCACGTGTTTTAATGATCATGTGGGATGAAAATAAAAAATTAGTAAATCCCATGCCAGGTATGAATGCGATTATTCTACAAGATGAACTTAAATATCCTACAAAAATAAACGAAATTTATAATGATAAAATCGGTGTTATGAATTATCGAACGATCTCAATTCAGGGTGAGACGAATCGAGGGAAAATTACACTACAAATATTACGAAATATCGACTCGGAGAAGGATTTAGTTGATACATTATTAATCATATTAATCGTTGGTTGGGTTCTGGGAAGTGCATTATCAGTTGTAGCAGGTTATATTTTGGCTGGACGCGCACTCGTACCAATAACAAACGCATGGCAAAAACAACAAGAGTTCGTATCAGACGCTTCACATGAAATTCGAACGCCTTTAACTGTAATCCAATCACGTTTGGAATTATTACTTAGAGAGCCAAGCGCAACAATCGAAGAAAAGGCACAAGACTTTTCAATAATGTTAAAAGAGAATAGGCGTCTTTCAAAACTAGTAGCAAGCTTATTAACCTTAGCTAGATCAGATTCTGGGCAAATACAATTAAATAAAAAAATATTCTCCTTAAATGAATTGTTAGAAGAAGTTGTTTCACACTTCACTGAAATCATATCATTTCAAAATAAAGAAATATTTTTGTCTATTAAAGATACGTATTTTTATTTTGGCGATCAAGAAAGAATTCACCAATTACTTGTGATTTTAATCGATAATGCAATGAAATTTACAAACGAAAATGATACGATTCAAATTAGCTGTAAACAAGTGAAAAATAATTTTTTAATTAAGGTTATAGATAGTGGAGTAGGGATAAAAGAAGAAAACCTTCCTCGAATATTTGACCGTTTCTTCCAAGAAGATGTCTCACGTACATCCAAAAATGGAATTGGACTTGGATTATCAATTGCAAAATGGATTGTTGAAGAACATGGTGGGAAAATCAAAGTTCAAAGTAAAAAAGGAGAAGGCACTAGTTTTGAAGTATCTTTACCGATAATGTCCTCTTCAAAAAACAGTTAAATGCCAAGACATCGTAGCGATTTAATGATGATTTCCTCAAGAAAATAACTTATATTTCCGACATTATTTCCTAAGAAATAACGATAAACTACAATAAATTAAATAAAACAAAAGAATTTAATATAAATGAGAAAATCTACTATATAAAATTAGTGGGTTTTTTTATGTGAAAAAAAATGATGATTTCCAATACAGTACTAGGAATGAAAGGAATCACTAATTATCGAATAGAATATGTATTTAAAAGATTAAATGTAATATTTTGGCCAAGATTTAATAAATGGTGTTTGCAAAAAGCAACTTTCAACTTTTGCAGTTATTAGTTCTTTGATTTAGTTCCTGCTTTTCTGAGATTAAAGTGTGGAAATCAACATTCCTCTTTAAATAGATACTAAGTCGCATTTTTAAATCAAACCTACATAAAATAATAGTAAGGAGGTCATTTGAGATGGAAAAATATATTTTATCACTTGACCAAGGGACGACTAGCTCAAGAGCAATTTTGTTTGATAAAAAAGGTAAGATAGTACATACAGCTCAAAAAGAGTTTACACAATATTTTCCACAGGCTGGAAAAAAGCAGTTAATGCCACTTTAGCATTTAAATAAGTAAACAACATAATTATTTTTTAATTCGAAACTCTAGGACCCTTTCTACATGCAGATGTAATTGTAGCGGTCCTTTTTCATTTTAGATTAATTTCTTTTTGTGTCGCTTTTTAAGACAACTAGAAAATTTGTTGAAGTGAGGTTTTACAATGGAAGAACAATTTTCAAGTTTAAATAGGAAAAGGATTAAGAAAACATTAGCTGAAAAAGAGTTCGATTTATTAGTAATTGGTGGTGGAATAACAGGATGTGGTATTGCACTTGATGCAACTACTAGAGGGATGAGTACGGCCCTAGTTGAGATGCAGGATTTTGCATCGGGTACATCTAGTCGTTCTACTAAGCTAGTTCATGGTGGTTTACGATATTTAAAACAGTATGAATTTAAAATGGTAGCTGAAGTTGGGAAAGAACGTGCAATTGTTTACGAAAATGGTCCACATGTGACTACACCTGAAAGGATGTTACTTCCCATATATAAGGGTGGAACTTTTGGTAAGTTTACTACTTCTATTGGCCTTAGATTATATGACTACTTAGCGGGTGTAAAAAAAGATGAGCGAAAGAAAATGTTAAATCGAAAAGAAACGATAGAAAAGGAGCCATTAGTTAAAAGAGAGGGGCTTAAAGCTGGAGGATATTACGTTGAATATCGAACCGATGATGCTCGCCTTACAATCGAAGTTATAAAAAAAGCAGTTGAACACGGAGCACATGCAATCAATTATGTAGAAGTGACTGATTTTATCTATGAAAATAATAGAATAGTAGGAGTCAAAGCAATTGATTTGATAACGAAAGTACCTTTTACAATTCGGGCAAAGAGGATTGTTAACGCAACTGGCCCATGGGTTGACCAGCTTAGGGAAATGGAACGATTAGAAAGTGATAAAAATCTTAGACTAACAAAAGGGGTTCATTTAGTAATTGATCATAAGAAATTTCCTTTAAATCAGTCTGTCTATTTTGATACGGTTGACGGTCGAATGGTCTTTGCAATTCCAAGAGATGGAAAGACTTATGTTGGTACAACAGATACATTTTTTAATCTAGATACCTCTAATCCAAAAGTAAGTAATGAAGATCGGGAATATATATTAAATTGTGTTCAGTATATGTTTCCAACAATAAAGCTGGAAGATACTGACGTTGAATCAAGTTGGGCTGGCATTCGTCCTTTAATTTTTGAAGAAGGTAAGGATCCTTCTGAAATCTCAAGAAAGGATGAGATTTGGGAATCATCTTCTGGTTTAATTTCTATTGCTGGGGGAAAGTTAACAGGCTATCGGAAAATGGCGGAGACAATTGTAGACCTTATTTCAAAAGATAATGAAAATAGATTTAAAGTATGTCAGACTAAAACTTTACCTATATCCGGTGGCGATGTTGGGGGCTCAAAAGGTTTTAATTATTTTAAAAAACGATTTTCATCTGCTGGGATAGCAATTGGATTAAGTGAATCGGAATATAAAAGATTAAGTAAAATATATGGATCGAATATAGAACATTTAATGAATATATCATTTAGTGAATTGAAAAATGATTCTAATTTTCCACTATCATTATTTTTACAACTAGAATATGGAATTCAAAATGAAATGGTTGTAAAGCCAGTCGACTTTTTTATAAGGAGAACTGGATTTTTATATTTTCAAATTGATCTAGTTAATAAGTATAAAGACGAAGTGATTCGTTATATGGCGAATCGATTAAGTTGGAATAAGTACCAAGTTTTAGAATATCGTTTGGAATTGGAAGAGCAAATAAAAAATGCAGTTTCTTCATCTGATGAATGATATTTAAAAATAGGTTCCGAAATTAAGAAGACCCAGACTGTTTGAAAGCGAGAATTCGTCAACAGCCTGGGGATTTTTTATTATCTTGAAACAAATTTATTTTCCGTAATCCAAAATCTCCATGGATAGTCCCTCGCTTCACCGGTATTTTCAATACCGATTCTAGGTCCACTACTAATATGTTCTGGTTTAATTCCTTCTTTGATGTAAACGGGAGGGAGCCAAATCGGTTTTCCATAAGATTCCATCGTAATATTCAATGCTTTTGTAAGCTTACCTGGTCCATTCGTTAAATTAGAAATGGGTTGATTTTTTCGAAATTCGATCATTTTTTCAATCCCGTCCAAAGGTTCTAGTGCTCTAATTAATATTGCATTAGGAATGCCAACTTCCCCGCAAACAACATTTATTAAGGTATGAGTGTGCATTTGATAAGTATAGATGAATCCTGGCTCATGAAACATAATTTCTGTCCGTTTCGTACGTCGGTTTTGAAAACTATGTGCAGCACGATCATCTGGGCCCATATATGCCTCGGTCTCTACGATCATTCCAGAAAGTTCCAATTCATCAGTACGATGAACTAATATACAGCCTAAAAGCTCCTTTGCTAATTGTAAAGTTGGTTTTAAAAAGAAATCTTTTTTAATTGTCGAATTCATAATAAACTCCTCGAAATTTGATTGATAAAAAGAGAAAATGTATTTTCTTGTCACTGTAATAAGAAATTGTACCTATTCCTAATGTTAAAAAATCATTAAAAATGGATTAAATAGATTAAGTGAACCATTAGAAATTATTCATAATTACTCATTGTACAATACACCTTAAGCTAGTACTATTTAATTTGTTAGAAGATTCTGAAAAGGGGTGTAGATTTATGGCAAGACCATCATACTGGAAGGTATTATCGAGCGTATCACTTGCTGCAGCATTAAGTATGTCCATTTTTTCAACTGGAGTTACTTCAAAAGCAGCAATTCCTACTGAAAGTGAAAGTAAGCAGTTAGTAGAAAGTCCTTATTTAGATTTAAACGTAGTGGATGAAGAAAGATTAGAAAAGGCTTTAAGAGACAGAGGCGTGATCAAAGAATCTGATAGTGCTGAAGTAGCTAAAGAAAAAGTACAAGCATACATAAAAGAAAAACAAGGTGCATATAAAGAGAAAGTTAATGCACAATCAGATTCAAAAATTGCTGATAAACAAAGAGAAACACTAGAAAAACGTAAAGCTCAACTTTTATCACAATTAAATAAAGGACACGAAAACTATAAAAAAGGCAAACCAACTGGTGTAGTAAAAGTTGATTCTGCTAAACAGGCTAGCTATAACGGCGGAGTTCGTGAAGATAAGGTATTAGTAATTTTAACTGAATTCGCTGATTTCAAACATAACAATATTGATAAACAAGATGGGTACATGTACTCTGATGATTTCAGCAAAAAACATTACGAAGACATGCTTTTCGGAGATAAAGAATTTACTTTACACGATGGCTCTAAAGTAAAAACTTTTAAACAATTTTATGAAGAGCAATCTGGTGGGAGCTATACTGTTAAGGGTACAGTTACAAACTGGTTAACAGTTGCTGGTAATGCAGCTGATTATGGCGATGATAGCCCAACTGGTGGACATGATAACTTAGCACCAAAAGGTCCTCGTGATCTAGTTAAAGAATCACTACGTGCTGCAATTAATTCAGGTATTAATTTAGCTGATTTTGATGATCTAGATATTTATGACCTTGATGGCGATGGAAATATTAATGAGCCTGACGGATTAGTGGATCACTTAATGGTTCTTCATGCTGGAACTGGTCAAGAAGCTGGTGGCGGTAAATTAGGAGATAAAGCGATCTGGTCACATCGTTGGACTTTAAATGGAGTAACTACTTTCTCAGGAACAAAATCAAAATCTACAAATTGGAACGGATTGATGGCTGCATATGATTACACAATTGAGCCAGAAGATGGAGCAGTTGGTGTATTCGCTCACGAATTCGGTCATGATTTAGGATTACCAGATGAGTATGATACCGGGTACACTGGAAATGGTGAACCAGTTGCTTCTTGGTCAATCATGAGTGGTGGTAGTTGGAACGGTGCAATCGCTGGTACAACACCTACAAGTTTCTCACCACAAAACAAGGAGTACTTCCAAAAAACTTATGGTGGAAACTGGGCAAATATGACTGAAGTAGACTATAAGGATATTGATGAAAAAGGTATTGCTGCTATTATCGATCAAAGTGTTACTAAATCAAATAATCCAGCGATCATAAAAGTTAACTTACCTAAAAAAGAAGTAAAAAGTAAATTTCAACCTCAATTTGGTGCAAAGTACTACTATAGTACAAAAGGTGATGACCTTCACACTACTATGACTTCACCAGTATTTAATTTAACAGCAGCTACAAATGCAAGCTTCGCTGTAAAAGCAAACTATGAAGTTGAAACTGGTTATGATTATGTAGATGTAAATGTATTAGATGCAGCAACTGGTGCTAAACTTGCAAAAATTGATACGATTGGTGACGAAAACATTGCAGGTGGACTTGATACATCTAAAGGACTTTGGGTAGATAAAGTTTATGACTTATCTGCATTCAAAGGAAAAAATGTAAAAGTTCAGTTTGAATATGTTACTGATGGTGGACTAGCTCCTGAAGGATTTGCTTTCGACGAAGCAAAATTAACTGTTGACGGTGCAGTTAAATTTACTGATGGTGCTGAAGGAACTCCAGCATTTACATTAGACAAAGCAACTGTATCAAATGGTACTGATTTTAAAGATCACTACTACTACTTAGAGTGGAGAAATTATGCTGGCTCTGATAAAGCATTAGAATATGCTCGTGGGGTTAAGTATAATACTGGTTTAGTAGTTTGGTATGGAGATGATAGCTACACAGATAACTGGACAGGTGTTCACCCTGGTGAAGGTTTCTTAGGTGTAGTAGATGCTCATCCAGAGGCTATGGTTGGTACATTAAATGGTAAACCATCCGTATCACAAAGTACTCGTTACCAAGTAGCTGACGCTGCTTTCAGTTACGACAAATCACCTGAATTCTACATTAATTCGCCATCTCGTGGGATCTTTGACTATGATGGACTACCTGGTGTAACAGAATTCAATGATTCAAATAGTTACCAAAATACTTTAATTCCAGATGCAGGAAGAAAAGTACCTAACTACGGCTTAAAATTCCAAGTAATTGGAGAAGCAAAAGATAATTCAGCTGGTGCTGTTTGGATTCATAAGTAAGAAAAAAGAATACGATTCTGATATAATTTCAGACTCGTATTCTTTTTTGTTTTTGTAGACTGGTCGAGAAATGAGTTTTTTTTTAGTCTCTTGGTTAATTTCTATTATAGCTTGTTATGAGTAAGTTAATTTCGAGTTCTAGCTTTTATGGTTCCTCATGAGCCTGTTATGAGTAAGTATTTTTTGAGTTTTAGCGGATCAAGTACCTCATGAACCCGTTATGAGGAAGTAACTTTCAAAAACTAGCGTAAATAGTTCCTCATAAACCCGTTATGAAGAAGTAAATTACAAAATCCAGCATATATAGTTCCTCGTAAACCCGTTATGAGGAAGTAACTTTCAAAAACCAGCGTAAATAGTTCCTCATAAACTCGTTATGAGGAAGTAAATTACAAAATCCAGCGAATCAAGTACCTCATGAACCCGTTATGAGGAGGTAACTTTCAAAAACTAGCGAATCAAGTTCCTCATAAACCTACTATCAGTAAGCAATTTTTTATTATCCCAACTACGCCTCTTTTCCGCCTAAAGGTACCCCAATCGGAGAGTCTTCTTTATCGTGGTTTTTATGAACAAAATGGTTTTAATGGACTTTACGTCTTTAACGTTCATAAAAACTTTTTTCAGAATTATTAAATTATAATACTTGTATTAGAAAGCGTTTTCAAAAAAGGGAGGAACTAAAGGTGAAATTTAAAAAGACTAGTTTGTTTGTAATGACTTCTTTAATCGCTGTGAGTCTTGCAGCATGTAAAAGTAGTAGTGTAACAACAGGAGGCAATAACTCATCTTATCCAAATAAGGCAATTTCGGTTGTAGCACCATCAGGAGCAGGCGGGGGATGGGATTTAACAGCTAGATCGTTCACTAAAGTTTTAAGTGAAACAAAACTTGTTAAGGAACCTATGACGGTAGAAAATAAGCCAGGCGGTGGCGGTACGGTATTCATGGCTGAGTATGCTACACAGGATAAAGCAAATAATGAAAAATTATTTGTAAACTCACCACCTATCATTATTAACAACTTGAAAAAAGAGGGAAATAGTCCTTATGGCTATAAAAATAGTACACCTTTAGCTCAGCTAACTAAGGATTATGGTGCAATCGTTGTAAAGGCTGATTCTAAGTATAAAGATTTAAAATCACTTTTAGAAGATATTAAAAAGAATCCAAAGAACATTACTTTAGCTGGGGGATCTGCTCCAGGGTCAATGGATCATTTAATCGGAATTTTACCTGCTTATAAATACGGAATTGATCCTACGAAAATTAAGTATGTATCCTATGATGGTGGTTCAGAGGCAATTACAGCATTATTAGGTAATAATGCGGATGTCATATCGACCGATGTTTCTAGTACGCTTGAGTTTGTTAAATCAGGTAAAGTTAAAGTTTTAGCAGTAACATCACCTGAACGTTTACAAGGAGATGTATTGTCTGAGTTTCCAACAGCTAAAGAACAGGGCGTTGATGCTGAGTTTATCATTTGGCGTGGGGTTTTTGGACCAGAGAAAATGTCTAAGGATGCATACTCATATTGGGAAAAAACAATTTCAAAATTAGTTGAAACAAAAGAATGGAAAGAAGAAGTAGAAAAGCAAGGCTGGCAGCAGGAATATAAAGATGGTAAAGAATTTAATTCGTTTTTATCAGAACAAGAAACACAAGTTCAAGATTTATTAAAAGCATTAGGAATGAATAAATAGTTGAAATAAAGAAGGGGAAAACACTCCTTCTTTTCCAATACTGAACATAAAGAGGTGAGATACATGAATAAAAAATTTGATCGATTAGCAGCAATCATTTTTCTTATTACAGGTATTACTTTTATTATAGAAAGTCGGAGTATAGCAGCCACTGCTTATGGTAGTGTAGTTGGTCCGAACGTTTTTCCATTTATACTTGGCTGTGCGCTATCTTTATTAAGCTGTAGGTTATTTTACGAAACATTTTCTTATAAGGGAAAAGAAAAGGAAGTAGTTCAATATAATTATAAGCAATTTTTTATCATCCTAGCTTCAGCAATTCTTTATGCACTTTTACTTGAGAAAATCGGTTTTATTATTAGTTCGTTTTTATTCTTAATTGTAGCAATTCAAACAATGGAGCGTGGAAACTGGTTAAAATCACTTTCGATTTCATTAGGTTATTCACTCATTATTTATTTTATTTTCGTCGATGTTTTAAAAGGAACTTTACCAGTTTGGTCAATTTGGTTTTAGAAAATAGAAGGGAGAGTTATTAACTTGAGTACTTTTCAATATTTAATGCAGGGATTTGAAACTGCATTTACATGGTACAACTTATTGTTTGCTTTTGCCGGAGTATTAATTGGTACAGCAGTAGGGGTATTACCTGGTATTGGGCCAATGAGTGGGGTCGCTTTATTAATACCTGTTACTGCTTCTGTAACTGGTTTTTTAGGACCTGAGCAAGCAGCGGGCAGTGCAATTATTTTATTAGCTGGTGTATATTATGGTGCTATGTATGGAGGTTCTACTACTTCAATTCTATTAAACACGCCAGGTGAATCTTCATCGGTAGTGACGACTTTAGATGGCTATCAAATGGCTAAAAAAGGTAGAGCTGGAAGTGCTTTGTCAATCGCCGCAATTGGTTCATTTGTAGCAGGGATTTTTACTCTTATTGCACTGATCGTATTAGCAAAACCATTATCGGCATTAGCAATTAAGTTCGGTCCAGCTGAATATTTTTCATTAATGCTTCTTGGTTTATGTGCAGTAAGTGGACTAGCAGGAAAGTCAGTAACAAAAGCATTAATTATGACGATCTTCGGATTACTACTAGCTACAATTGGAATTGATTCCGTATCAGGCGTTTCTCGTTTTACATATGACATTCCATGGCTATATCAAGGGTTAGAATTTTTAACAGTAGCGGTAGGATTATTTGCGCTAGGTGAAGTATTTAAAACAATTATTGAAAATGAAGTTGAAGATGGTGAGATGGCAAAGATTAATAATTTATTACCATCTAAAGAAGAATTAAAAGAAAGTGTAGCACCGATTGCTAGGGGCTCTGTTTTAGGATTTTTCGTCGGTTTATTACCGGGGGCGGGTGCTATTTTAGCTTCATTTTTCGCTTATATTTTAGAAAAGAAAGTTAGTAAAACGCCAGAAAAGTTTGGAACTGGTACAATTGCTGGAGTTGCATCTCCTGAGTCAGCAAACAATGCCGCATCTGGGGGAGCAATGATTCCTTTATTAACTTTAGGGATTCCAAGTTCAGGAACAACTGCAATCCTAATGGGTGCTTTAATGATGTATAACATACAACCGGGACCACTTCTTTTCGATGAACATCCTGATGTTGCATGGGGGTTAATTGCTAGTATGTTTATTGGTAACGTAATGCTGATTATCTTAAACATGCCTTTAGTAAAAATATTTGCAAAGATTATTCAAACGCCAAAGAAATACTTGTTACCACTAATTGTAGCCATTTCAATATTTGGTGTTTATGCCGTACAAGTATCTGTAAATGATTTACTTCTATTAATAGCATGTGGTATTTTTGGATATTTCCTTTCTAAAAATGATTTTCCAATCGCACCACTAGTATTAGGTATCGTTTTAGGACCAATGATTGAGAATAATTTAAGAAGAGCTTTAACGGTATCAAATGGTGATTATAGTATTTTCTTTACTCATCCTATTTCATTAGTATTTTTAATAATTGGAGTACTTTGGATTCTTATTCCAATTATTATTAAATTGAAGGGTAAAGAAGTAGTTATTAATGTAGAAGCTTAAATTTCTAACAAAACTCCTTTAACAAAAGGAGTTTTTTGATTATTATAAAAATATAAGGAGAAATTTTATGCGTTTACATTATAAGTTAATGATCTTTATTTCTGTTCTCATTTTAGTTATTAGTAGTGTTTTTGAAATAGTATCTCAAGAAATGTTTCTAAAAAACCTTAAACATGAAAAGGGATTAAAGGCTTTAGCTATTTCTCAAACAGTGGCAAATATGCCAGAAGTTCGTAAAGCATTTTTAAGTGAAAATCCATCTGGGATCATTCAGCCGATCGTTGAACAAATCCGAAAGAAAGTTGGAGCGGAATTTATCGTTGTTGGGAATAAAAATGAAGTACGTTATTCACATCCAAACCGATTCCTAATCGGGAAGAAAATGGTTGGAGGAGATAATGATAAAGTATTTAAGGGACAAGAAATCGTATCGGAATCGACTGGTACACTCGGTCCTTCTTTAAGAGGAAAAACTCCTATTTTTGATGATAATGGTAGCGTAATTGGAGTTGTTTCTGTAGGCTACTTAATAAAAGATATCGACCATGAGGCACAAGCGTTTAGTAAAAAACTAATAAAAAATAGTATTGTCATCTTACTTCTTGGAATAGGAGTAGCATTTTTAATTTCATTTAATATAAAAAAATCGATCTTCGGATTGGAGCCGAAAGAAATTGGAAGGATGTACAAAGAAAAACACGCAATTTTGGAATCGATTCATGAAGGGATTATTGCGATTGATGAATACGGAGAAATAACGGTAGTTAATGAAAATGCTCATAAAGTACTTTCTATTCCAAATAATTTAAAGCTTAGAGGATTAAAAATAGAAGACGTATTGCATAATTCGCATCTGAAGAAAGTAGTTGAAACAGGTCAGCCAATTTATGATTTAGAGTTTTTAATAAATGAAAAAGTAATGATTATTAATTGTATACCGATTGTTGGAGTGAATTCTAAAATTGTTGGAGCAGTAACAACCTTTAGGGAAAAATCCGAATTGAATAAATTGCTAAATGAACTATCGCAAATAAAAGCATATTCAGAAGGCCTGAGAGCTCAGGCACATGAATATTCAAATAAGTTGCATACCATCTTAGGTTTAATACAGCTTGAATCCTATCAAGAAGCGATTGAATTAATTTCAAAGGAATCAAATATTACTCAAAATATTATCCATTTTATTATGGAAGAAATTTCAGACCCAGTTGTTGCAGGACTTCTTTTAGGAAAAATAAGTTTAGCTAATGAGTTAAAAGTAGACTTTAACATTGATTATAATAGTAGTTTTGCAGATGTCCCAAAAGAAATAAATAGGGAAGACTTAATAACAATAATCGGAAATCTATTAAATAACGCATTCGATGCAGTATTAGAAACAAATAAATCAGAAAAGCTTGTTTCACTATTTCTTACTGATTTAGGTAAGGATTTAGTGATTGAAATTGAAGATAATGCAAATGGTATCCCTGAGGAATTAATCGATGAGATTTTTGAATATGGTATTTCTACTAAGGAGCAATCTAAAAACTCAGGGATCGGACTTCACCTAGTCCAGAGATTGCTCCATAAATTAAACGGACAAATTACTTTTCATTCAAACGAACATGGGGGAACTACATTTATTGTTGCCATTCCGAAACGCCAAAAGGAGAGTAACAGATACGATGAAAAAGAATTTAATAGAAGTGTTAATAGTTGAAGATGATAGTAGAATTGCAGAAATTCATCAGCGATTTATTGAAAGAATAGAAGGGTTTAGTGTAATTGGTATTGCGACAAATTATCAAGATGCTGTTGATTTAATTGAGATTCTAAAGCCGCAGCTAGTATTATTAGATGTTTATTTTCCGGATATGAATGGTTTAGATTTTTTACAATGGATGAAGAAAAATTCAATTTTGGCAGATGTTATTATGATTACAGCTTCCAAAGAAATCGAATCAGTTAATAAGGCCTTACATTATGGTGTATTTGATTTTATTATTAAGCCAGTCATTTTTGATCGTTTTAAAAAGTCTCTAATTCGTTATGTAAATCATTCAAATAAAGTACAAAGCCTACAATCCAAAAGTGCTTATCTAACTCAGGAAGAAATAGATGGTTTAATCGGAAAAAATAATTCGATGATTGAAGAGCAAAGTATATACCCTAAAGGTATTGATAAGCTTACTTTAGATAAGGTGTTATTTGTGATAAATGAAGTTCATAACGGTATGACTGCTGAGAATATAGGACTGGAAATTGGCGTTAGTCGTACTACTGCCCGGAGATATTTAGAATATCTAGTATCTGAAGGAAAAGTATTAGCGGATTTAGCGTATGGAACGATTGGTAGGCCAGAAAGAGTATATTTGATAAAAAACTAGATTATTTGATAGTAAAGTTTACTTAATGACTATGACAAACCTAACATTTCTGTAACAAGAATTGAGAAAAATCATGAAAAGAGAATCAGCTAAACGCTTGGTATACAAGCGTTTTTTTATGTTTTTTACAAATTTATGACAATGTGAGTTTACTAGAGTCTAGCTTTTGAAAGCGTTGAAAACCTTCTATTTGTTATATAAAATATACTTTGCAAGAACTACGGAGGGATAGGTATGAAAATACGTTTATTAACTAAAGAAGATGCTGAAATCTATCTTAATATTCGTTTAGAAGGTTTAAAAGAGAATCCTGAAGTTTTTATTACAACTATGGACGAAATACTTGATCAAGATGACCCTATTGAATACAAAGCAGAAATATTGGATCAAGATAAAAACTATACGATCGGTGCATTTACTGACAAAGGTCAATTAATTGGAGTAGCAACTTTAAAAACATTTGAAAAAGTTAAAGCAGAGCATAAAGGAAAAATTGAGTCTGTCTATGTTTCTCCTAGCGCTCGAAAAATGGGGGCAGGCTATCTTTTAATTGAAGAAGCGATCCACTTAGCAAAAAGCTTTGGACTTGAACAACTTACATTAAATATCGTAGAAGGTAATGAAACATCAAAAAAACTGTATGAAAAACTAGGATTCAAAACATTTGCTAAAACACCTAATAGTTTAAAATTTAACAATGAATATTGGGACCAGGAGCATATGATGCTTACGCTAATTGCAGGAAATGCTGAAGATGCAGGGAAAGCGGGATAAGCAAGTATAGCAGGAATGGAAATTAGCTAAATACCGACTTTAACAAAAAAAGTTTACCTAAATTGTCATTCGATCTGACAATAAAGGTAAACCTTTTTAAATTCTATTATTTAGTAAAAGTCTTTTCAATATCATCTAACATTAAGTAAGCAGCCTTGATTCCACCTGCAGTGTTCCAAGTAACATCATTTACTTTAATGACATGTCCATTTTTAGAAGCATTTAACTTTTTGAATAAAGGATCTTCTGTAAATTCTTTTTCAAGCTTAGATCCAGACTCTTTACCGTCATCAAACGTAAAGTAGAATATGTAATCTCCATCCATCGCTGGAATACGTTCTTTTGTCACACCTCTTTCAGCAAAATCAGGAGCATTTTGTTCCTCTGGACGTTGGAATCCTAATTGTTTAAGAATTACACCAGAGAATGTATCTTGGTGATAGATTCGTACATCAGCACCCATGAAACGGACCATTGAAATTTTTTGATTTACTTTATCGCCTAATTCAGCTTTTAGATTATCAACACGTTTAGTATAATCAGCTAATACTGTATTACCTTGTTCTTCTTTGTTTAAAACTTTTGCATAAAATTTGAAATTCTCTTGCCAATCTCCACGTAATGTTTCAGCGAAAACTGTTGGTGCAATAGCACTTAATTGCTCATACACTTTTTCTTGACGCATTTTATTACCGATGATTAAATCTGGTTTTAAACTAGCGATTTTCTCAAGGTTAACTTCACTTTCCACACCTACAACTTCTACGCCATCCATATCTTTAGAAATATGATCATACCAAGGGTTTCCTGTCCATGATTTAACAGCACCAACTGGTTTCACACCTAATGCTAATAAAGCTTCAGTTCCTTCGTTTGTTAATATAACAACTCTTTTTGGATTAACAGGAACTTTTGTCGTTCCCATTGCATGCTCAATTGTAATTGTATTTGCTTTTTTACTTTCTTTACCAGAAGCTTCGTCTGATTTTTTTGTGCCACAAGCACCTAATACCATAATTGCTGCAATGAATAAAGCAATTAGTGAAGAAAATTTTAGTTTTTTCATAGAATGGTCTCCCTTTTTAGTTGATAATGATTATCATTTATCTCGACAAATAGTATTATAGATTAAGATTTGATTAGAAGTCAATAAGAAAATGAAAATCATTCTCATTGACTTGATAATTCATATCATTTAGACTAATAAAAGAGAATAGAATAGTAGGAGATATAAAATGCTTATTCATCCAAGATCAAGAGTTATTGTATTAGTAGCTTGTTTTTTATTATTAGTAATTTGTTTTTTTTCTAGTATTTTACTAGGATATACGGATACTAGTTTTACAAGCTTAATTCATTCATTTACACAATTTGATGGGTCTAATGAACAGTTAATTATTCAAAATGTTCGAATTCCAAGAGCGATCATTGCTTCAATAGTAGGAGCAAGTTTAGCAATCGCTGGTTTATTTATGCAAGTTTTAACTAAAAATCCTCTAGCATCACCAAGCGTTCTAGGAATTAACGCTGGTGCCTCGATGTTAATTGTACTTAGTATCACTTTTTTTCATTTACAATCACCTAATGCGACTATATGGCTTTCATTTATAGGAGCTACATTATCAGCTGTATTTGTATTTGGTTTAAGTTCAATAGGGAAAGACGGAGCGACACCATTAAAAATTACTTTAGCTGGTGTTTCAATTGCAGCTATGTTTAGCTCAATAACCCAAGGCTTACTAGTAACTAACGAAGTGGCATTAGAGCAAGTACTATTTTGGCTAGCTGGTTCAGTTCAAGGGCGTTCACTTGATTCTTTACATATGGTACTACCATATATCGTAATAGCTTGGGTGGTCTCATTTGCACTTGGTGGAAAGATTAATACATTCATGTTAGGAGAAGATGTATCTAGAGCTTTAGGTCAAAATACAGCTTTATTAAAAACGACATTAGTTGTATTAGTCATCATTCTAGCCGGTGGTGCTGTAAGTATAGCAGGACCAATAGGATTAGTCGGTATAATTGTCCCTCAAATAGTTAGAATGTTCGTTAAAAATGATTATCGTTGGATGATTCCGTTTTGTGGTATTTTCGGAGCAATACTACTTCTTTTAGCTGATGTAGGATCTCGTTACATTTTAATGCCAGAAGAAACGCCAGTTGGTATTATGACCGCAGTTATTGGTGCACCATTTTTTATTTACTTAGCAAGAAAAGGCGGTACAGTAAAATGAACATGATTAAATTAAGAAACAAGTACTTTTCACTACTATTTAATAAGCGATCATTTTCCGTTTTAATAATTGCTCTTCTTTTACTGATCAGTTCTTTTATAGTGAGTTTAACGCTAGGTGACCGTTATATCTCGATTCCAAAAGTATTATCTGTTATTTTTGGTGAAGGTGAAAAAATAGATGAATTATTTATACAAGCATTTCGAATGCCACGAATCATCATTGCCATTTTTGCTGGAATTTCTTTAGCAATCGCTGGAGCAATTCTTCAAGGTTTAGTTAGAAACCCACTAGCATCACCAGATATTCTTGGAATAACAGGTGGAGCAGGTGCTGCCGTTGTTTTATTTTTAGCTATTTTTAGTGATAATCGGACGAATCAATTAACTGTAAGTATAAAATGGTTACCATTAGCGGCATTTATCGGTGCCATCATCAGTTTAGTATTTGTCTATGCTTTTGCTTATAAGGATGGGGAATTAAGACCTTTAAGATTAGTTTTAGTAGGAGTAGGATTTTCGGCATTAGCTCAAAGCACAACTTCATTCTTTATGATTATTGGACCTATTTTTAGAGCAACCGAAGCGAATATGTGGTTAACCGGGAGCGTCTATGGAGCAAACTGGGAACAAGTTAAAATCATTACAGTCTGGACGCTAGTTTTTATCGTGTTAGCATTATCGTTTATAAGACATATCAATACGCAGCAACTTGGAGATGAAGTTTCAACAAGCTTAGGAGTTCAAGTAGAAAAAAATCGACTAATCTTGTTATTTATAAGTACAGCATTAGTAGCTGGTGCAGTTGCATTTGCGGGAGCAATCGCATTTGTTGGACTAATTGCGCCTCATATTGCTCGGAAAATAGTTGGTGCTTCTTACGGTGCATTGATTCCCTTATCTGGAATCATCGGTGCCATCATGGTATTGTTAGCTGATACAATTGGAAGAACGGTGTTTAGTCCAATTCAAATACCTGCTGGTGTATTTACTGCTGTAATTGGTGCACCATATTTTATCTATTTATTATTTAAGACAGGAAAAAGGTGATAAGATGTCAACGAGTGCAATCGAAACAGAAAAATTAACGTTATCGTATGATGACCGTACAATTATAAACGAATTAAATTTTCAAGTCCCAAAAGGAAAAATCACAGTTTTAATTGGAGCTAATGGGTGCGGAAAATCAACATTACTTCGTTCACTTGCAAGATTACTTCAACCAAAAAGTGGAACCATCTTACTTGATGGAAAAGAAATTAGTAAGCGACCTACAAAGGAGATTGCACGTAATCTTTCAATCCTGCCTCAAAGTCCTGTTGCACCAGAAGGTTTAACAGTTTTTCAATTAGTAAAGCAAGGAAGATATCCATATCAAACTTGGTTAAAACAATGGTCAAAAGAAGATGAAGAAAAAGTAAATCATGCTTTGAAAATGACAAATATGTATCAATTAAAGGATCAATTAGTCGATTCTTTATCTGGTGGACAACGTCAACGTGCTTGGATTGCGATGACATTGGCTCAGGACACAGATACAATTTTATTAGATGAACCAACAACATATTTAGATTTAACACATCAAATCGAGATATTAGACCTACTTTACGAATTAAATGAAAAAGAGCAGCGTACAATTGTTATGGTACTACATGATATAAACCTAGCATGTCGTTATGCACACAACGTTGTTGCGATTTCAAATGGTGAAGTTTACGCAGAAGGAGACCCAGAAAACATCATTAATCAGAGCTTAATCTGTGACGTTTTCTGTATGAACTGCGATATTGTGAAGGATCCATTATTCGGAACGCCACTTTGCATACCTCATGGCCGAGGAAGAAAAATAATTTAATCAATTTTAAAGGGTGTCCTTGTATAGGGCACCTTTCATTTAGAAAGAGGTGAGAAAGAATGACGTTATCAATTAACAGTATAAGTGTAGATATTCTTGGTAGTTCAATCCTTAAAAACATTAATTTTCAAACGAATAAGGGTGAAATTTTTTGTTTAATTGGAACTTCAGGGGCAGGGAAAACGACATTGCTTCGGACATTAAATCGATTACAGTCAATTAGTAAAGGTGAAATTCATTTAAATGGACAATCAATATATAAAATGACACCTCAAAGTTTAAGAAAAAGTGCAGTAATGATCCTACAAACTCCTTCATTATTTGAAGGGACCGTTGAGGATAATATTTTGTTTGGAGTCAAATTAAACGGTAGCTATGATAAGACTGATTCCAAAACAGTAGCGAAATCTTTATTAGAAAAAGTAGGATTAGAGACGAAATTACTTGGTCGGAATGCTTCAACCCTCTCGATAGGACAACAGCAAAGAGTATCAATCGCTAGAGCAATTGCCATGAAACCAAGCATTTTATTATGTGATGAAATTACTTCAGCATTAGATCCACAATCGACTCTACATATTCAGGAGCTTCTAGTAACTTTAAAAAGAGAAGAAAATTTAACGATTATTCTTGTTACGCACAATATGGAATTAGTTCAACAAATAGCTGATCGAGTAGGGCTACTGATTGATGGTAAATTAGTAGAAGTCAGTCCAGTTAATGAATTTTTTAATAATCCCAGCACAGAATTAGGGAAGAATTTTCTTTCTACAATTGCTTAAAAGAGGTGAAATGATGGACGGTAATTTGCATATTACAGGAGTATCTCTGACATTTTTATTAATTATTATAGCTATCGCATTATCCTATTATCAGAAACTCGGTGTTGAAAAAGACATTGGCGTTTCTTCAGTAAGAACCGTCATTCAATTAATGATCATGGGGTATGTACTTGAATATATACTGCAAATTGAGCACCTTTTAATTATCATCATTATTTTATTTTGTATGATTTTATTCGGTGCTTATACTTCGAGTAAAAGGTCACAACAAATTGAAGGAGCATTTTTTATTTCATTTATTAGTATATTGCTAGGTGTCATGATTTCTTTAGGAGTCGTATTGTTAGCAAATAAAATTGCGTTGAAGGCTCAATATGTTATTCCAATTTCAAGTATGATTATTAGTACATCTATGAACGCGAATAGTTTAGCATTAACGAGACTTAGAGCTGAAATTCAAGCAAGTAAAAATCAAATTGAAGCTGCATTATGCTTAGGGGCAACAACTAAACAAGCTTCAAATAATGTCATAAAAAATTCAATTAGAGCTGCCTTAATTCCATCAATTGATCGAGCTAAAACTGTAGGAATTGTTACTTTACCAGGCTCGATGACGGGAATGATCTTTGCTGGCATAAGTCCTTTATATGCGATTAAATATCAATTGTTAATCGAATGTATTTTAATTGGCGCAATCGCAATTAGTGTATTCTCCTCAACACTTCTTTCCTATAGAAAGTTCTTCACAAAAGACGATTCATTGAAATATGAAACGATAATGGAACAAGGATAAGGATAGAGGGAGAAGGTGTAAGCAAAAACTTTTCCTTCTCCCATTAGATCTAAATATTATCCGATTACTCTTAATTGTACATCCATGTTTCCTCTAGTTGCTTTTGAATATGGGCAAACACCATGGGCTGCTTTTACTAGTTCTACAGCTACTTCTGTTGGAACACCTTGTACTTTTACATCAAGTTGAGCAGCTAATTTGAATCCTCCGTCAGCAGGGTCTTTACCAATTGTTATGTTTGCAATAACTGATGTAGATTCTAATTTAATTTTCTGCCTACGAGCTACTAAATTTAATGCACTGTCAAAACAAGCTGAATAGCCAGCGGCAAATAGTTGTTCAGGATTTGTTGCTCCACCAGGACCGCCTAATTCTACTGGTGGTTTAAGTGATAAATTAATAAAATCATCTGATGAAATAACTCTTCCGTCACGTCCACCTGTTGCAGTTGCTGTAGCAGTATATAATTTTTCCATTACAATCTCTCCTTAATATTTATTATCTATTTTTTATTTTCGTTAGCAGATTGAACTTTCTTTAATAATGCTTTTGTTTGGTTTAATATTGTTAAAAATTCCTCTTGAGTAGTATTACTTTCCTTGAAAAACTTCTCAGGTATACAGAAAGCTTTTTCTTTTAATTTAATACCTTCTTCAGTTAATGTAATAAATACTTTTCTCTCATCACTTGAATCACGTTTTCGGAAAATTAGTCCCGCAGATTCCATCCGTTTTAGCATTGGGGTAAGTGTTCCTGAGTCTAAAAAAAGAGTCTCCCCAAGTTCTTTAACAGTTTGTTGGTCTTTTTCCCAAAGTGAAAGCAATGCAAGATATTGCGGATATGTTATGCCAATCTCATCTAAGATTGGTCGATATAATTTAGTAATTTCTCGAGAACAAGCATAAATTGAAAAGCATAATTGATTTTCAAGCAAAAGCTGATTTTCTTTATTCATTCGTCAACATCCTTTTATATTAGTTGTGCACAATTTAATATGACACAATCGTAATTGATGAGAAATAATTTTGCAAGTGATATTAACTATTATTTTTTACCAATTTATTTATTTTGATTATAAATTGAGGAGGTTTTGAAGTGGAAAATAGCTTTTTCACAATAAAAAAGCCAGTCAATGTTCAATACATTAACTGGCTGTAAATTTAATTTTTTCTAGACCTAGAAATTAATGAAGTTATTTGTAGCATTGTGATTGGTAAGGATGTTTTTTTATGATACGCCAAAAACTTAGGTGTCCAAGAATTAACATATTTCTCTTTGAAGCTTCTTAAACCTTGAAAGTGATATAAAAATTGTCCATATTGATAAATTTGCGCTGCAACTTTTTCACTTGTAAAAGAATACTTAGATAGACCCACGTTTGCTAAAGGTGTCATACCGACATTAAAATAATGAAAATTTCTAGACCTAAACCACTCAATTAAGTTAACAAACATAAAGTCCATAATTCCTTTTGGAGCATCAACTCTATGACGCATTAAATCAATTGAAATCGTATGATCATTATAGTTTGGCATAATGGATGCAAATGCAATCATTTTATTTTCATTGTTTTTAATAATAGCTACTGGAGCAAGTTTGATGTAATCCTCATCAAAATAGCCAAGTGAAAACCCTTTTTCTTTTCGCCCTTTCAACCACTCTTGTGATAATTCCTTTAATTCCGTAAAGAATTCATTAGAATAAGGGGGCTCAATAATTTCAAAACTATATTCTTCGCGTTCAAATTTATTGTAAAGTGCACGAATTCCTTTATTACGTTTTCCAGATAAAGTGAATGATGAAATATCAGTAAATCCTTCTTCACCAAGTTTAAAGAAATCAAATCCATTTTCATGTAAATAGGAAAGTGAATTTGAGTTTACTTGGTAGAAGACAAGAGTATATCCAAATTGATCAGCATAGTTTAATAATTCCTCAATAGCAGGATATAAACGAGATTTTTCACCAACCGGGTCACCTAAAATAACTAATTTGTCTGCATATGGCTGAAAAATAAATAATACTGTCTCATCCTGAGCCCAGAATAAATATTTATCATGTAAAAAAACCAAATGTGAAAGTTCTGTACCACCATACTTATTAAAATGTTCTTTTATTTTTTCTTCTTCAGCTTTCGTATTTATAAATTCAAATTGTTTTCTTTTAACTTTGAAAAATGCGATATAAAAAAATAGTAAAGCAGCTGCAAAACCAAGAACTGCACTAATCACGATATCTCTCGAATTAACAAGTATATAAGGTAAATATTTAGCAGGTATTTTGACATTTGTTTGAGGTAGATTGATATAAGCAATAAGTAAATAACTACCCAAAAAGAAAAATAAAATAAAATTATCAACAATAAGCTTACCCCAGGTTAAAACGAAGCTTTCTCTATAAAATTGTTTCTTTGAAATAAATAATATAAAAGCAACTGCTAATACGAAAAGTGCTTCTTCATAATCTAATCCTTTTGAATACGTTGTAACTGCCCCAACAATCAGCATGAAAAGTGTAATATACCATGCTCTTTTATCTTTATAATCAATTCCACGAGAGAGTCCTAACAATGTAAAGCCTGCTGTGACCGAAATTAAATGTGAAATATTAATAATTGTCGAAGGTAAAATTAAATTTAAAAGACTAATTCTTAAAAGCATGCTTGGTACCGCAGCAGAAACTAATAGGATAACGCCAGATAAAAATACTAAAATCGTTAAAAGTTTATGCCCCATATAAGTTGAAATTTGATTTGGAATATTATTAAATGATTGATTTATTTTATTCCATAATAATTTAAGAGCTAAAATAATACCGCAAGCAAACGGGAAAAAGAAATAACTGAAACGATAAATCAATAAAACAAGAAGTGTCGTTTCCTTATCGATTCCAAAGTATGTAAAACCTAGTAGGAAAATAAAATCAAAAGACCCAAGACCGCCTGGAATCATACTTAAAAGTGCTGCAACAGATGCTACTAAAAAAACAGGTAAAACCTCAATGATTGAAATGTCGATATGTAAAAATAAACAAATGAAGTAAATGAATAATAAAATAAAAGACCATTCACAGAAAGAAATGACAACCAGTGAAAGCATATATTTTGCCGAAAAATTCTCCGAGAAAAAATTACGTTTTAAATAAACGACTAAAAACATTACCGGGAAATAACAAATTGCAATAATAATAGCGATATATAGATACTTATATTCATTTAAAAATGATAAATCAAATATTCCTGTAAATAAAACTAAGCTCAATATTGATAATCCAGAAAGTAAGAATATCGTTACACTACTCACTGCTTTAACAATTTCGGGTCCGGTGCGATCTTTTCGATAAAATAGAGTCCGAATGGTAGTACCTGCAACGCCACCAAGACCTATTAGGTTTGAGGAAGTATTCGCAAGCCAAGCAACCATTAGTATTTTTCGAAAACTGAAATCTAATTTTAATAGTCTTACAAGTACGAAGTCATATAAAAACATTGGCGATACAGCTAAAATACCTAATGCAAAAATCAAAAAGTACTGTATTAATGTAAGAGACTCCATATAGTTAAAGAACATTTTAAAGTCGAAGTTTAAAAGTACGTTTTTTCCAACGAATATAAATGTAACTAGTAATATTGAAATGAAAAATAGTTTAAATAAACCTACTTTACTAATCCGAATCTTATTCATAAGACACTCCTGAAGTTATTATTCAACAATTAAAATAATAGTTATTAGCTTTAGTATTCCATATTATTCCACTATTTAACAAGAAGAATATTAACACGTGCTAGAAAATTTATTAACTTATTATTTTGGAGATAAAAAGTTAATTAGATTTTAATTTTCGGGACTATTTTCTGATTAGTATTAATGAAAAAAGACTTAGGTTTCCACTCGTTTTCTATGGGGCGAGACCTAAGATACTTCCAAATTCCAATGAAGTCGGGGTATTAATGTTCAATTATGAGAGGACTATTTTATGTTTTTTTGAATATTTATAAATGAAAATATTAAATGGGTTCTATATAAAAAAGGGAGACCTCTTATTTGGAAGAGAAAAGAAATTCAAACCTCTCTTGAAGAATATTCAAATGAGTAGATTAGGCTTTATAGCTGAATAAGAGCATATTCAATGATGCAAGCATTGTATAAATTGGAAGGAAATATGTAAAGAATAAAATGTAAACTCGATTAAGGAGAGTAAGAATGAAGTATTTTAATTTAAAATAAATTTGATAGCAATGTTACGGAACTTTTTCAAGGGGGAATTATAATTGAATATAACAAATGTTTTAATTATCCTTGGATTCATTTTTTTTGCCTTAATACTTTTAGTTTTATTAATAGGTACACTATATTTGTTTTTTATAGATCGAAAACAGAAGCAGCATCCAATACTTCGTAATTATCCAGTAATAGGACGAGTTAGGTACTTCTTAGAAACGATTGGACCTGAGTTACGTCAGTATTTATTTAACAGCGACCTAGAAGGCAAACCTTTTTCTAGAGAAGAATATGAGCATATTGTTAAAAAAGCAAAATATAAACGAGATGTCCTTGGGTTTGGGTCTAAAAGAGACTTTGAAGAAAAAGGATATTATATTAGAAATTCGATGTTTCCAAAACTGTCAGAAGAATTAAAAATGGACCAGCAAATAAACGTAACAACAAACCGATATTTATTGATTAAAGAGTCTTTATTTACACAGAAGGAAGAAAGATTAGAGAAGAATGATTCACTTGCATTTTTATTGGATGATAGTGATGCAATTGTGATCGGTAAAAACACGAAGTATCCTTTTATTGTAAAAGGCCAGATTGGTATGTCTGCTATGAGCTATGGATCCCTAGGTGAAAAAGCTATTACTGCACTATCAGAGGGATTAGCAATTGCGAAGGGGACATGGATGAATACAGGTGAGGGTGGCTTGTCTGAATACCATCTAAAGGGTGGCGTTGATATTATCATGCAAATTGGCCCAGGTTTATTCGGGGTTAGAGATAAAGAGGGGAATTTTAATTGGGATGCCTTGAAAGAAAAAAGTAAAATTCCTGAAATAAAAGCTTTTGAACTTAAATTAGCTCAAGGTGCCAAAACACGCGGTGGGCATATTGATGGGGAAAAGGTAACAGAGGAAATCGCAAGAATAAGAATGGTAGAACCGTTTAAATCAATTGATAGTCCTAATCGTTTTAGAGAGTTTCATGACTTTCCTTCTTTGTTTGACTTTATGGAACAAATTCGGGAACAAACTGGAAAACCAGTAGGAATGAAAGTGGTTATTGGAAGTGGTCATGAAGCTGATGAATTAGCAAAATATATAAAAAGTACTGGGAAGGGCCCTGACTTTATTACTGTAGACGGTGGTGAAGGGGGAACAGGTGCCACATACCAGGAACTGGCGGATAGTGTAGGATTGCCAATTAAATCCGCATTACCTTTAATGGATCATGCTTTAAGAAAATATGGCGTACGTGACCAAGTTAAAATAATAGCATCAGGAAAATTATTCTCGCCAGATCGAGTAGCGATTGCACTAGCAATGGGGGCTGACCTTGTTAATATCGCAAGAGGATTTATGATTACGATTGGTTGTATTCAAGCTTTAAAATGCCACTCCAATGCATGTCCAGTCGGTGTGGCCACAACAGATCCTGATTTACAAAAAGCCCTTGTCATTGATGAAAAAAAATATCGAACGGCGAATTATCTAATTTCAATGCGTGAAGGTTTATTTCGGTTAGCTGCTGCTGCAGGTTTGGATTCCCCTGCCCATTTTCAAAGTGAACATGTTGTTTATAAAGATGAAAAAGGGAAAGTGTGGTCACTGAAGGAAATTTATCAATCATTGGTAGAAAAAGTAGATTAAAAATAGTAACTTTACAACGTATTTTTCAGTGCTAGTCCGAACTTTATCGTAATAGTTGAACAATTAGAGACTACTTAGGTAGTCTTTTTGTGTGACAGGTAGTCGCATAGGGTGCTGACCTAGTCAGTGCCCCTTTTTAGACAGAGAAGACACTTCGGTGTAACGACAGACAGGATGAAAGATAATGTTCACTTAAAAATTTTTAAGCCATGCTTATAGCCTATTCCGCAAACTCCCAAATCTACATATATTATAAAGATTTGAAAGCCCAAGATTGCATAAAACGTTATTTAAAAGGGAGGAAAGTTAATATGAATTTCTACAACTATGTACCTTATAATCACAATGATTATTATAGAAATCCACAGCAAACTGTAAATCCACAACAAATTCTAACATTAATAAATCCAGCTGTTAGCCATGGATTAAAAGAAGCACAACAGCTTGGCTATCAACATGCATTAACAGAAGCGGTTGCTATAGGTTACTTGATGGGAAAAGGTTACGATTATAATACTGCTTGGAAAACTGTTGAATCTTGGTGGAGACCACCGGGAACGCCAATACCTACTCCATATTAAAAGTTAAAAAGTTATTTGAATAGTATCATAGCTAAAGAGAATTTTTGAGGAATCATTAAATTAAGAGATTCCTTTTTTTGTGTTTGTTGAGCTATATAAATATTACTTCATTTAGTAATTAGGACTCTATTATTGTAAGTATGTAAAGTATAATTTAGATGTACAAAAAAATCGACTGCAAAGTCGATTTTTTAATTGAGATAAATGGTAGATATTTTGAAGAAGGTATTTGTAAACGAATATTGAATGATTAGTTACATATGCAAAAAATGTAAAATTTTAGATTTAAGTGAATACAAAGGAGGAATTACCCCTGAGCGAAATTGAACTGATTAATACATACAAAAACGAGCTTCAAAATTACTCTTTGGAACAGTTAAGGTATAAATCTGAAGAGGAGGTTTGGTCTATTGGCCAAATGTATGATCATTTAATCATTTGTGCCCATGAATATCTAGATAGCATGGAAACTTGTGCTACCTTAAATGATGAACAACCCCTTGGAAAAACGGAATTTGGCGAGAAGTTATATAAGAATGGGGGATTTCCACCAATTAAAATTAGATTACCAGATGAATTAAATGATCCACCTAATAATTCAGATAGCAAGGACGAGCTGATCAGCAGAATTAATCAAGTAATACTAAGGTTGAGTCAATGGGAGTCGAAAGTGGAACATATTAACCCAAATTATAAAGTCCAGCATGGAGGGTTCGGATGGCTAAATGCAAAGGAATGGTATGATTTAGTTTATATGCATTTTCGTCATCACTTGCGCCAGAAAAGTGATTTAGAACAAAGGCTTGTTAAGTGACGGGCATTCTTCAAACTAACCGATATGAAAATTTTAATTTACGAGGAAATAAGGAATTTAAATAGATAGAAATATTAATAAAACAAAAAGACAAATAATAATAGGGAGTAAACAATGAATAAAAATCGTTTGGAAGCTTTTAGTGACGGTGTACTTGCTATCATTATTACAATTATGGTCCTAGAAATTAGGATTCCTCACAGTCCGAATATACGAGACTTATTACAGCTTTTCCCAACCTTTCTTAGTTATTTACTTAGTTTCATTTATGTTGGTATTTACTGGAATAACCATCATCATATGATACACACTTTACAAAAGGTGACAGGATCAATAATGTGGGCAAATCTTCATTTGCTTTTCTGGTTATCCTTAATTCCTTTTGCATCTGGTTGGATGGGGGAAAACCATTATAAGCCTTATCCAACAATGCTTTATGGTGTAATACTCTTAATGGCCGCAATAGCTTACTTCATATTACAAGGTATAATTATCCAAAAAGAGGGAAAAAATTCAAAATTAAAACAGGCAGTAGGTAATGATTGGAAAGGTAAAGCTTCAGTGGTTTGTTACTTAGCTGCAGTTTGCACTTCTTTGATCTGGCCTTGGTTCGCTCAAATAATTTATGTAATCGTTGCAATTATGTGGTTATTACCGGATCGCCGAATTGAGAAGGTTATGCAAAGTAGGTAAATAAAAAAGTGAGGGAGTAGACTATGATGATCAAAGGTTTTGGGGGAATATTCTGGAGGACTAAAAATTTGGATGCTTTAAAAAAATGGTACAGTAAAGTGCTGAATGTTGAAATAGAAAATTGGAATGGGACGATCATTAAACCCGATTCTGAAAATGAAACGATCTTTTCTTTCTTTACGGAAGAAGACAATTATTTCCCAACAGAACAGCAAGTCATGTTAAATTTTCAAGTTTATAATCTAGATGAGACGATTAAGCATCTTCAACAAGTCGGTATACCTCTTGCTAAGGAAAAAGAGATTAGTGATTATGGTAAGTTTGCATGGATTAAAGATCCTGAAGGTAGATTAGTTGAACTTTGGGAGAAATAAACTGCGCTAAGAAAGGGTTGCTGCGGCGATCCTATTTTTATTTGTACTATTGCAATTTAGTTAAACAAGGAATAAAAAGATTCTCCATAGAATATTAGTGTTTTAGTAACTCTGTATTATTTGAATACATAAAGGAGAACAAACTATGTCAGACTTATTTATTTTTATACCATTATTAATTCTTATTATAGTAATAGCTATTATTGTCTTCCTAATTAACAAATTTGCAAACAAAAAGAATAAAACACAGGAAGAATTGTTGGAACCATCTTATTGATATATGTCACTTTTAATTTAATAATAGGGGTTATTACTTATTTTAAAGGACCTTAGTTAATAATTACATACGTTAACTGTGAATTAGGGTTTCATAACAGAGATGGACTCATGCTCCTTTTTTAGTAAGTAATATTGAACAACTTGCTATCCAAAAATCAACTAGTAACAGATTAATCTAATGGTCATTTATTGGCCCAGCATTTTTAATCAAAAGACATATTAGTTTCTTTAAGTAGTAAAATAGTTTACAATTTAGTAGTTGAATTGTAATTTAAGTAATATACATAAAATTAAATGACCATAGATCGCTGAGTTTTAGTTAAGTGTTTCTTCTATTATTGAGGGACATTTCAACTTTGAAGCGGGGGAACCAATTTTTGTACACTTGTACTTTGGGGTGAATCCTTTTTAGGTAGGGCTACTTTTTAGGTCCGAATCCGACAGCTAACCTCGTAGGCGTGTAAGAGAAGGTTTCCAAAATGATGTCTTATTAAGGCACTGGAGATTTTCCTAGTGTCTTTTTTGCATTCAATTTTGATAAAGTAAGTGGGGGTTATGTAGTGCTAGAAATGTATATATTTGGCGGGATTCTTATTTTAACTATGTTAATAGCAGTATTTATGACTCGTAAGGATTCTGTAGTAGATGATGAAAATGGAAAATATAAGTGTGGAAAGTCTGAGAATAGGAAGAGAATCGTTAGAGAGAGAAAATCAGGTAAAGTCGTGAGAATAGATTGATTAGTATTGTAGAAAATCGAAATAAAAATGGATTGAAACAATATTTGAAACTTCCGTTAGAGAGTGGTCAATTAGGCCATTCTTTTTTTTATATGGTTAGTTTTGGTTTCATAATTCATATTTAGTTCATAATGAGTCTATATAATATGTACATAATTATTTGAAATGTAAGTAGGTGAATTTATTGAATCATGTAAATGTATTAGTTGTCGATGATGATGCAAATATTCGGGAGTTAATCTCTATTTTTTTAAGTGGTGAAGGCTATACAGTTATTGAGGCTGAAAATGGTCAAGAAGCATTAACGTTACTGGAAGAAAATTATATTCAAATAGTAGTAGTTGATGTGATGATGCCTGAAGTAGATGGATATGAGTTCACAAAAGAGGTTAAAAAATATTATGATATTCCGATTTTAATGGTCACAGCAAAAGGTGAATCTCAAGATAAATTAAAAGGCTTTGATCTTGGGGTAGATGATTATGTTGTTAAGCCGTTTGATCCTTTGGAAATCGTAGCCCGTGTAAAAGCTCTATTAAGAAGGTTTCAATTACTATCTGATAAAAATATTATTATAGGTAATTTAACGATTAATCAAGTTAAATTTGAAATTTCGGCGAATGATCAATCGATTACATTACCATTAAAGGAATTCGAATTATTGTTGAAGCTTGCAAGCCAAGCTGGAAGAATTTTTACGAGGAATGATTTGATTGAGCAAATATGGGGACTTGATTACGAAGGAGATGAACGCACAGTTGATGTGCATATAAAGAGAATACGAGAGCGCCTAAGAGAGTTAAAGGCTACAGTCGAAATCGTTACAATTAGAGGTTTAGGTTATAAATTAGAGGAAAATCACGCATGAAAAGTATGTATACGAGATTGGTTTTAATCTTTATTTCAGTTATTTTATTGAGTTTAGTCATTACTTTTTTTATCGCTTCAAAATACTTTATAAAACATGTTGAAACAGAAGTACAAAGTGATTTAATTGATGTTGGAGAAAATTTTATTTCCATCTATTCTAAACAAGATAATCAAAATGGAGTAGATGCGACCTTACAAATTCTTAGTAAAAATTTTTATATTTCACTGTATGATGAGTCGGGTAAAATCGTTTTGAAAAATACAGCACTAAAAAAGAAGAATATAAAAAAAGAACAAGTATTAAATGTACTAAACAAAAGTAATGTTCAAACAAAAGGATATCTCAGCGGTCTACCTTTTGAAAAAGATGGACATCAATATGCTTTATTTATTCAACCCAATATTGATCGTGGGTTCTTTAAAATGCGGAGAGTTTTATTTTTTAGTTTGCTGACAACTTTAATCATTGGGTCAGTAACATTTTTATTTGTTGCTAAGTTATTAGTAAAGCCAGTAAAAGAGCTAATTCGTGCCACAAAAGAACTAGCTAAAGGTAACTATGACGTTCAAGTAACGATTAAACGTAAGGATGAAATTGGACTACTCGCTTCAAATTTTAATCTGATGACGAATAAATTAAACAAGCTAGAAGAGATGAGAAGTGAATTTGTTTCAAATGTTTCTCATGAAATTCAATCACCGTTAACATCAATTAAGGGATTTGCAAAGGTTTTAAGAAATAATAAGTTAGCTGAAGAGAAAAAGGAACATTATTTATCCATTATTGAGGAAGAAAGTGAACGTCTTTCAATGATGAGTGAAAGGTTGTTAAAGCTGGCTTCATTAGACTCTGAGCAACATCCATTCCAGCCTACGACCTACAAATTAGATGAACAAATTCGAAAAATTATTTTGGCATTAGAGCCACATTGGGAAAGTAAAAAGCTTCAATTAGTTTTAAATTTACCACAAACAGAAATAGTAGCAGATCGATTACTACTTGAACAAGTATGGATTAATTTACTTCAAAATGCGATTAAGTTCTCAAGAATAGCTGGGTACATTAAAGTAGATATTTTGGAGTTGGATCATACTATTCACGTCATGATTAGCGATAGTGGACTAGGAATAAGTAAGGAAGATATGGAGCGGATATTTGAACGTTTTTATCAAGCAGACCGTTCTAGAAATAAAAAAGGAACTGGGCTTGGTCTTTCGATTGTTCAAAAAATTATCGAAATACATCATGGGAAAATAGAGGTTGAAAGTGTTGTTGGGAAAGGAACTAGCTTTACGATTATCCTTCCGAAAAGCTTGTAAAATTAAAAAGTTCAAATTATGTTCTTAATTGTTCATATTCTGTTCATATAGATTTGATAAACTAATCACGTATTAGAATTGTAACCAATCGAAAGGGGAAATAGATACATTATGTTTGCAGGCTTAACGAAATTAAGTTTGAAGAACACAATTTCAGTTATTATATTAAGTGTTCTTGTTTTAGTTGGAGGAATTTATTCTGCCCAAAAAATACAAATTGAAACATTTCCTGATGTTTCATTTCCAGCTGTTGCAGTACAGGTAGTATACCCTGGTGCATCATCTGAGGATATAGAAACTGAGGTCACTAAACCAATCGAATCAGGTTTAATGAAGCTTGAAAACTATGATCAGTTAACAAGTACTTCAAGTGAAAATATGGCTTCAATCTTTTTGATTTATCCTTTTGGATCGGATATGGATAAAATTGAAAAAGACGTTGATAATGTAATCAATAAAACTAAGTTACCTGATAAAGCAGAAGCGACAGTTCAACGTATTGCGATGGATTCTGCTCCTATTTATCAAGTTGCAATTGCAAATAACGGACAAGTAAAAGACTTACAACAATCAATTGAAAAAGATTTACTTCCTCAAATTAAAAAAATCACTGGTGTTAGTGATGTAAGTCTTCAAGGAACAAAAGATGAAGAAATTCAAATCGTTGTAGATAATAAAAAAGCAGAAGAAAAAGGCATTTCTTTAGATACGATTAAAACGGCAATTCAAGGTCTAGATTATGCAGTGCCATTAGGATCTGTTGAGAATAATGGCAAAACAGTCTCTGTTCGAATGAAAGGTACGTTAAATTCAGTCGATCAAATCAAAAAAACAGTTCTATCTAGTGCAGCTGCTCAAAGTTCACAAATGGGTACGATGACTCAAGGAGCACAACTAGGTAGAGGTGCAGGACAAGCACAAACAGTAACGCCAAAAAATGTTACGGTTGCTGACATTGCAGATGTAAAAGTAGTATCAGTTCAAGAACAAATATCTAGATATAACGGAAAAGAAAGTTATATTTTATCTGTTTCTCAAACACAAGATTCAAATACAGCCGATGTAGCAACATCTGTTAAAAAAGAAATTAAAACGTTTAAGAAAGACAATAATGTAGAAACGCATGTCATTATGGATAACGGTAAAGAGATCGAAAAATCCGTTAGTTCTTTAATTAAAGAAGGTCTATTAGGTGCGTTATTTACAGTAGTCGTTATTCTGTTGTTCTTAAGAAATATTAGAGCAACAATCATTTCAATTTTATCATTACCAATTTCAATCTTTGCAACAATATCTGTATTAAATTCATTAGGTTACACATTGAACATTATGACTTTAGGTGGACTAGTTGTTGCGATCGGACGTATTGTTGATGATAGTATCGTTGTAATTGAAAATATATACAGATGGAAACAACAAAAAGGTAATCAATATAAGAAAAAAGAGATGGCATTATATGCAACTAAAGAAGTAATTGGTGCCATTGCATCATCTACATTTGCAACGGTAGTAGTATTTTTACCTTTAGCATTTGTAAGTGGTATTATCGGAGAATTTTTTAGACCATTTGCTATTTCAGTAGTAGTTTCGATTTTAACTTCTCTAATTGTTGCGATCATTTTAATTCCAACATTAGGAGCAAAATTCTTATCAAAACCATTAAAAGAACATAGTAATGATACTCGTTTTATGAGAGGTTACGAAAAGTTACTTCGTTCGGCATTAAAACGTAAATGGATTGTTATCTTATTATCAATCGTTTTATTAGCTGGTTCATTATCGATGATTCCTTTATTAGGATTCTCATTCTTACCAGGAAGTGTAAATAAAACACTTCAAGTGACAGCAACTCTTCCATCGAATAGTACTGTGGATCAATCAAATGTAGTCGCAAAAGAATTAGAAAAATACTTTGCAAATTCCGACAAAATTGACAGTGTACAAGCTACTGTTGGTGGTAAACGTGATTTTATGATGAATATGGATGGTGGCAAAAATAAAGCAATCTTCCAAATCAATCTAAAAGATGGAAAGAACATGGATAAAGAACTTTCAAAAATCAATAAAGAAGTTCCTTCAATTGTTGATGCGAAAGTAAAAGGTACAACAATCACAGCAAAAGAACTTTCTCAAAATGGTCCTCCAACAGGGAACAATATTGATGTAAATTTATACTCTTCTAACTTTAATGACTTAAAAAATGCAGCATCAAAAATTGAAAAAGAATTAAATAGTGATGATCGTCTGAAAAATGTTTCTAATAATTTAAAAGATGTACAACCTAAATTAGAAATCACATTAAACGATAAAGCACACGATGAAAATATTTCAATGTTCCAAGTTATGGGAGCTATTAATGAAAAAATTAACGACGTTGAAATCGGTGATTACGATTTTAACGGCGAAACAAATAAGCTTACTGTAGGTTATAAAACTAAAGCAACTTCAAAAGAAGATATTGAAAAAATTAAATTTATGACTGCAACAGGTCCGAAAGAAATTAAAGACTATGTAACTATTTCTCAAAAGGATGCACCAGTTTCAATCAACCATGATGATGGAAAAATGTTTGCATCAGTAAGTGCAGAAGTAAAAGGTAAAGATACTGCAGCAATTACAAAAGATGTAACAAATCATTTAAATAAAATTGATTTACCAAAAAGCGTCGATATGAAAATTGGCGGCGGTTTAGATATGATTTCAGATGGATTCAGCAGTTTAGGAATAGCAATGGTAGTTGCTGTTGGATTAGTATTTTTAATCATGAGTATGACATTTGGTGGCTTAAGAACACCGTTTGTTATTTTAACCTCACTAATTTTCGTACCAGTCGGAGCTTTCTTAGCGCTATTTATTGGTAAGCAAACACTTTCAATGAGTGCAATGATCGGACTATTAATGTTGATCGGTATTGTTGTAACGAATGCGGTTGTATTATTAGACCGTGTTGAGCATAATCGTAAAAATGGATTAGATGTAACTGACTCATTAATTGAGGCTTCAAAGACGAGATTACGTCCAATCCTAATGACAGCATTAGCGACAATTCTTGCATTAGTACCAATGGCCCTTTCAAATTCAACTTCTGGCTTAATTTCGAAAGGATTAGCAGTAACTGTAATTGGTGGTTTAACAACTTCAACATTCTTAACACTAATCATCATCCCAGTTATTTATAAGTTAGTAAGCAAAAAGAAAAAGATTGAAGAATAATTGAAAAAGAGTGCCTCACTTCAATAGTGGGGCACTCTTTTTATTTAAAACAAAACTCTGTTAATAAAAAAACAAAAAAAGAGGCTGTCTAATAGACAACCTTTTAGATATACCTTACTAAATAACATAGACTAAACCGTATCAGAGTTTATCATAAAAAGTACCATTTATTAATAATACGATGTCGCCTATTGCTACAATACAAAAAAAGATGAAATAATAACTCGCTTTTGTTATTTCTTTATTAAAAAGTTCTTTAATTGCTTGAACAAATATTTGTTCAAATTTAAACCAGCTTAGAATCCAAGCAATTATTAAAAAGCTAACAATTGTTATTATTAATTAGATCACTCCAATTCCTCTAAAAAAAATTCCTAAATTCTTTTAGTTGAAAAGTACCATTTCATTTAATCTTAAAGATACTAAATATTGAATAACCGGTCCCACTACGCATATACCAAAAATAAGGGCACCAATTTTCATTTTTTTTGTCAGTTTTAAAGAAGAATTTAGTTTAAATATAATAAAAGCAATCATCGCTCCACTAAAAGAACCAACTATACCACGCTTTAAAATTATGATTAAATAATCAAATACACCTAAATAATTGATCTCGTTTCCATCAGAATCTGCGATTATTTCATAATGTTTAATAAATAAAATCGCAATTGCTACTCCAAATAAAAAGCCATAAATGAGGCCTTTTCTAATATCTTTTTCCAAATGAACTCCTCCAAGATGACTATATCCAACAAGTATTATATCAGAATTAATAATAGAATTATTAATATAAAAAAATGCCTAAAATAAAAATGGAAACTATTTAAATTCAGTTTCCATTTTTATAAAACGATTTAGCTGAACCTGTGAATGGATTAATTTCATAAGATAGATCTTTGCCAGCCTCTTTTTCTTCTTGGTTTATTCTTTTTCCTAAAGATGAGTAATACCATATCCATGCACCCAATGCTAAAAGCTACCAATAGTTGAAATCCAAAAAGCCATCTAAATTCCCTCCAAAAAGTTCCAAATGAGAAACACGGATATGTTTATTCTCTTAAAACTATATTCTTTTTATGCTTAAAAAATCCTTTCCATATCGAACGATCCTGCCAGTTACTTATACAAGAAAATAAACAAGCTACTTCAATAGATTCAAAAGCAAAAAAAGAGCTTAGGCACAAACACTACCTAAGCTCCTTACATTATTTAGGTTCATAATCAAAATGTAATTCATTATTTTCATTTACAATTACACTTAAATTATGATCTTTAAAATACCATAAATCTGTTTCGTTTATAAAATAGACTACGTTATCAATCGTAATAGATTCTCCGATGTCCACAGGTTGTTCTTTAGTAACACCTAAAGAATAGCCTTTATGTATTGTACTATTTCCACCGTAACGTGCGAAAAAACGAATTGTATCTCCTTCTTTGACATTCATTTCATCTTTAAACCATTTTAATGCATCTTTGGAAATTGTAATTTTCATTGTATCCGACCTTTCTTTATCTTATAAAAATATTATAGTATGAATGTGAAAAACTATACAGAAAAGTGATGTTAAGTGCAAAAGTGTAACTAGAATAAAGAAGAAAACCCACATTTTGCAGGTTTTCTTCTATAATTGAAGTATTTTAAGACAGGCGTATTAGACAAAGCTATCTTATTTTTTGAAAAATGATAGTATGTTGTTTTTAAATAAAAAAAATAGTGAAATGAGGACAAATCCATAATAGACGATTTGTTCAACTAGTGGGGTAGCATCGATAAAGGAGAAAAGACCCTCAGTGAATACTTTACCGCCAAAGAAAATTAATAGAATACCTAGTAAAGTAAAAATCACTTTAATATTTAAATTAATTGTAGTTTTGATAAATAAATATGCAATTAAGATAGCTATAATAATTCCTAGTAAGATAGAAATCATACCAACAAAGGCAATTGTATGAGCATTTGATAAAACAAAGAGAACTAGCTCTAAGCCTTCCCGGATCACAAATACGCTTGCCATTAAAAATAATGAAACACTACTGTCCATAATTTTAACTTCTGATTTTAGTTTATCTGAAATATTAATGCTACTTTGACTACTTAACCAGTAAATAAAATAGAAGATTAGCAATGCTGCAATTAATTGAATCACACCTTCAATTGTATGTTCAACACTTCCATCTAGTTCACCGAATGTTGTAAATAAGAAAAATCCAGCAAAAATACTAACTACTACTCCAAGTATTGTTCCGTAAACTACCGATTTAATTAAATGCTCTTTTTTACTTTGTATTAAAGTAATGAGTAAGTACCCGATTACCAAGGAAACCTCAAGGCCTTCTCGTAAAGCTATTAAAAAATTAGCATTCAATTCACTATCATCCTCCCCATTATATTTAAATCTACTAATTAGACTATTCTTTAATAGTAGAAACGGACACTATTTTATTAATAAATAGGCATAATAAGTTATGTGGTAAAATTAATATAAAATAGCCCAAAATGTGAATTTTAGAAGGGGAAAAAATGGAATCTTTTACAAGTAGAGCGATTGAAATTATTAAAAATATACCACTAGGAAAAGTTATGACATATGGCCAAGTTGCAAAATTGGCAGGAAGTCCAAGAGGAGCTAGACAGGTTGTAAGAATCTTACACTCGATGGGCCAAAAATACCAATTGCCATGGCATAGAGTTATAAATGCTAAAGGTGAAATAGGAATCCAAGATGAAGAAGGATTTTTAAGGCAAAAACGTTTGCTCCAAAACGAAGGGGTCAAATTTACGAACGAGAGAACCATTAACTTGAAGGAATATCAAGTAAGTGTAGTTCTTGAGAAAGAAGATGTAGACTTAATTTAGGATCAAAGAAAAGGTGCTAGCTAAAAGATCTATAAGAAAAAATGATATAAAGAATCGGTTAGAGAATGAAGGTTGTTTGAAAAATTTAGTGATTGATTATGAGGATATAGTTGAGCCAGCTTTAGAGATAATGGTAGTTGTTCCTGAAGCAGAATTAAGTATTTTAACTAAACAAACAACTGAACTGATTAAACAAAATAGTGAGTTATTTCAACGGCTTGACCGAGTTGAGGGGAGAGAATAACTAAGCAAGATGATTATTTTATGCAGATGATTCGTTCAATTCAGGAGCTAAAGCAAATTCAATTAGAAATGGCTGCATCTAAACAAGAGGAAAAGAAATGGTGGCAATTTTGGAAATAAAATTTAAAATTTTGTTTTTATTGTTGCTATGGTAAGTTAATTGTAAATAGGAATTCTCATTTAGTTAAACTTGAACAAGATTACCAGGAGTTGAGTTTAGTAGAAAAAGAGAAATATAATGGTCATCTTATTAATGAAATGGATTTTGACTAAAGGTTAAAGCATATGCTTTAACCTTTTTTGGTTGTTTAAAAAAGGTTAAATGGTTCATAGTTGAAATATTTTTGATGATTGTTGGAACTATAGTTTAATTGAAATCCCATTAAAATTGGATTGTAGAGAGTTTTTAGATAAAAGGAGGTAATAAGGAACGAATTGAACAAAAGAGATTAAATAGATTTAAATACTTCTCCAGTGTCATATTCCTCACCTAAATATTCAGCAGATGAAACAAGTTTTCCTCCATCTGGAATGTCAACCTCAAATTTATATTCATGAGGTGCTGTATTATCTTTAATTGTAATTAAAGTACGAACCCCTTCCTCAGTAGGTTGTACTGAAAAATCTACTGGTTCAGATTGATTTTGAAAATTAAGTGTTCCATTTTCTGATTTTGAAAGTTCTGTATTACTTTCTACAGGTAAAGACATTTCTAAAGATTTATTATTTTCATAAAGCTATTAACAAAATACAACAAAACAATAATAATTTATTCTTTGCGCAGAAGGTAGTAATATGGGGAATGATGGCAGAACCAAATGTGTGGAGAATTTAAAAATAAAAATAACTGATAATATTATTCAAAGTGTATTTTCACCAGCATGGGCTAAAGATGCAAATGGTAATTCTGTACCAACAAAATATACTGTAGACGGAAATACTTTAATTCAAACAGTAGAATTTAATGAAAACTCAGTTTTCCCTATTATTGCTGATCCTGACTGGATTCGTATTGGTAAATGTGCAACAGCTATATCTTTATTTTTAGGCTCTAATCTCATCATGGCTTCAAAACTAGTGAAAATTAAACAATATATCAATGCATTAGGTGGATTTACTCGATCTGCACGATTATTATTAAGTGCATCAACTTGGGAAGAAAGATTACGTGTTGGTGGTACAGCTTTAGTAGGATTAGCAGGGGAACTGACAGGAGCTACAGGTGTATGGGCTGCTTGTAAAAAATAGGAAGGAGTGTAAATATGCTGTATGTAGCAATAATCACTAATCTAATGTGTGGATTAATTATACTGTTAACAGGCATTGTTTACATGAAAAATACTCTTAAAACATCGAATGTTAATCAAGAAACTATTACATATAAAAAAGTTTTTAGTGAGTTTAAATTAGGTGATTTTTATAAACTGTTATTTATTTCATTTATGTTTGGATTTTTACTTAGTGTGATAAATCAAGCAGATATAGGTTCAGATTTAATTTTTAATATTGTTTTATCTTCTTTTACAGTAGTAATTTCAATTGAAAGTATCTGTTATTTATTAAAAAGACCAACATTATTATTTTTTTATAAAACATTAGTGAGTGTTATTTTATTATTTTTGTTAAGTGGTAGTTATTTAAATTAACAATTCAATTTTGCTTGAATATCGTATGCAAATCTAGTTTACATAAAGATTCTTAACGGAAGTAACACAAAAGCCAATCCCTTGCAGCAGAAGGGATTGGCTTTTGTGTTTTTTTTATTTTGTATGCACAATTTTATACATTGTTGATTTATCAACGGTTGTAGGGGAATCTACTATATTCTAATCCTACTATTTTTGTATAAAATACTGTATAAAATAAGTTGTAATATTTAAAATAATTAAATTAGGTAGGGTAAGTATATGACGTTTAGTAAGCAGTTCGTAGAAGAGGTTACCAAACAGTTAGATAGAGATGAGTTTTCTGTAGATGATTTTGAAATAGAGCAATTTTCAAATTTTACAACAGATCTTCAATTCACTTATAAGTACGTTGAAAATTATTACTTTCTCTTAAAATTCAATGAAAATCGTTCTGAGACATAACTGTACGATTGGAGTTAAACAGTTACTCGTAGACGGCGGTTATGACATTCTAACTAAATAGATTTAGAGTGAGATTGCTACTCAAAATTCATGGATAAATGGATTTTGGGTATTTTTTTCACTTAAGAAATATGGGGAATACTCATGTAATAGACAATTCTATGAAAATAGGTGCAACTATGACTCTCTCTAAAAGGCTCGTCAATCGACGAGTTTTCTTTATATGAAAATGATTTTGATTAAAACATTGTTACACACAATATTGTTGTGAAATTGAATAATTATTATGTCAAAAGTGCTACATCCGAATACTTTACAATAAAACATTGTTTTGTTATACTCACGTCAGGAGGAATGTCATATGAGTGAAGAATTAATTTCCAAAAAAGATTTACTACAACTTACAGGCATATCGTACGGACAGCTTTATAGATGGAAAAGGAAAAACATCATTCCTGAAGAGTGGTTTATGAAAAAATCAAGCTTTACTGGGCAGGAAACGTTTTTTCCAAAACAGAGAATTTTGGATCGGATTGAAAAAATAAAAGAGTTGAAGGATGATCAATCATTAGATGATATTGCTAGAGTGTTTTCAATCAATGAAGTAATCGTTTCTGATCGTGGGAATGCTACTTTATCTTTGGAGCAAATCCCTAAACAAGTTGTACAAATATATCAATCACTTTTTCCAAATACTAAATTAGAGCATTTAGGTACGGTTCAACTATGTTCGTTACTTTTTGTAAACGAGTGGCTTTCAAATGGAAGTGTAACAATAGATGAAATAAAACAATTTTTAAATTTGGTTGAAACGCATAAAAACCAAATTAACATGGATGAAGCGACTGTCATTTATATTCGAAAATTTGGTATGGGTACATGGATTATTGGAAATCATGGGACGTTTGTTGATCAAAAGGATTCGATCTTAATCAATGTTACTCTCTCGAGCTATTTAAATAAAGCAATTAAATAAAGATAAGGAGGAGACATTATGGCGAATGTGCAATCGAGGCAAGATGCGATTATTAATGGTTCAGGAACAATTGGTACTGGACGATATGATGACGTTAAAATTAGTGGTAGCGGCCGAATTCTAGGTGATATTCTTTGTCATGAAGTAAAGGTAAGTGGTTCTGCTAAATTTAATGGTAAAGTAGAAACGGAATACTTTAATTGCAGTGGTAGTGCTAAATGTTTAAGTGATGTTGAAGCAAAAAAAATGAACGTCAGTGGCTCAGCTTCTATTGATGGAAAAGTTTCTGGTGGAGATGTCAATATTAGTGGTAGCTTTAAAACAAAAGGTGACTTATATGTTCAAAGTATTCATGTCTCTGGTTCAATGAAAACAACAGGTTTAGTAAAAGCAGAAGTCATTAATATAAAAGGATCACTTTCAACAGAAAAAGGATCTGAATGTGAAGTATTTACAGCAAAAGGTCACTTATCAATGAATGGTTTATTAAATGCTGAAAATGTAAAAATTACGCATGGTGGATATAGCTATCATAGTGGATTTAGTTATATTCCTGAAATAGGCGGAGAAACAATTGAAATTAGTCGATTTGATGACAGTAATGTATTATCACGACTTTTTACGAAAATTTTTAACAACCGTACAAACTTCAAAGCAGATGTTATTGAAGGAAGTGCTGTAAAAATTGATTATACGACAGCAAGTGTAGTACGAGGCGATGCTGTAACAATTGGACCAAAATGTGTAATCGACCTTGTTGAATATACAGAAGATGTTCAAATACATCCTTCAGCAAAGGTAAAGGATGTAAAGAAATTAGAACTATAAGCGGCTTAAGGTATAACCTAAGTTGCTTTTTTTTTGCTTTTTTTGAAAACGTTTTTAAATAAAGCAGCATAAGGGAGTTAGAATAGAAATTTCTAGCAAGCTGGCTCTTAATTTCGGTTATTGAACTATAGTTAGTTGAATGTTAAGATAATAATGTGCAAACGGTTGCAATTGAAATTGTACTTAATTTTTTAAAGAAGGCTACTAATATAGTCAAAATTGAAAACGCTTTTATGCATTTGGAGGAGAGAGATTATGACAAATCAAAGTTGGTGGAAGGAAGCGGTTGCTTACCAAATTTATCCACGTAGCTTTATGGATTCAAATGGTGATGGAATTGGTGATTTAAGAGGTGTAATTTCCAAATTAGATTATTTAAAAGAGCTCGGTATAGATGTTATTTGGATTTGCCCATTTTACAAGTCACCAAATGATGATAATGGTTACGATATCTCGGATTATCAGGACATTATGGATGAGTTTGGCACAATGGCTGATTTTGATGAGTTATTAGAGAATGTTCACGAAAGAGGAATGAAGTTAATTTTAGATTTGGTAGTCAATCATACAAGTGATGAACATCCTTGGTTTTTAGAATCTAAAAAATCTAAAGATAATCCTTATAGAGACTACTATATTTGGAGAGAAGGAAATAAATCAGGCAATGAGCCAAATAACTGGGAAAGTATTTTCGGTGGATCTGCATGGGAATACGATGAAGCAACAGAGGAATATTTCTTACACTTATTTTCCAAAAAGCAGCCTGATTTAAATTGGGAGAACAAAGAAGTAAGACAAAAAGTCTATGATATGATTAATTGGTGGTTAGATAAAGGAATCGACGGTTTCCGAGTAGACGCGATCAGTCATATAAGAAAACGACCAGGTTTTCCAGATATGCCAAATCCAAAGAAAGAGAAATATGTGGCAAGCTTTGATATGCACATGAATCAAGAAGGAATTCATAAATATCTGGATGAACTAAAACGTGAAACATTTGATAAATATGACATCATGACAGTCGGAGAAGCAAATGGTGTAACAACAAAAGATGCACACCTGTGGGTTGGAGAAAAAGAAGGTAAGTTCAATATGATTTTCCAATTCGAAAGTTTAGATCTTTGGAAGAAAACCGATGAATCGGAAACCTCCATCGCTGATTTAAAAGAAGTACTTACTAAATGGCAAACTGGTTTAGAAGGATATGGATGGAATGCATTATTTATAGAGAACCATGATATACCTAGAGCAGTCAGTACATTAGGAAACGATGATGAGGCATTTTGGAAAATTTCAGCAAAAGCTATTGGAGTAATGTATTTCTTTATGCAAGGAACACCATTTATTTACCAAGGACAAGAAATTGGAATGACAAATGTTCATTACACATCAATTAACGATTATAATGATGTAAGTGCAAAAAATATGTATAATACAATGATTGAAAATGGTTCAACTGAACAAGATGTACTAGACATTTTATGGAAAACAGGCAGAGATAATTCTCGCACACCTATGCAGTGGAACAGTACAAAGAATGCTGGATTTACAACGGGGAAACCTTGGCTTAAAACAAATGATAACTTTACTGAAATAAATGTTGAAATCCAAGAAAAAGATGCAGACTCTATTTTATCATTCTATAAAAAGATGATTTCATTACGTAAAGAAAATAAGGCACTAGTTTATGCACCGTATGAATATCTAGACGTTAAAAATGAACCTGTTTATGCATACACTCGAAATGGTGAAAAAGAAACATTCTTAGTGATTACTAATTTATCATCAGAGAAACAAAAATTTACATTACCGAAAGAACTTACGAAAAAGAATGCCCAATTAAGTTTAACGAACATTGAATTAACAGATCATCAATTAGTTGAAAACATGGAATTTAAACCTTTTGAAGCTAGAGTTTATCGCTTAATCTAATTTTTTTATATGGTACTTACTGAACAGACTGTGACATGACAGTCTGTTTTCATTTTGTACAGGATGATTGCTTTCAATGGGGGAAATCTGTGGAAGTGCAAATAAAAAGGCTGGAACTGCAATTAAAAATATGAAAACTGCAAATAAGGCTACAAAACATGGGGTAATAGAATAATAAATCAAAGAAAAAGAAGATATATCATTAAAATAGACTTTGAAACAACCAAAACTAAACATAATCCAGTAAAAACAAATGAATGGGGCCGAACTTTTTACCACTAGATTTCAACTTAAAATCAAGTAAGAATACCACTATTTAACGGGGCTCGTAACCTTATCAATTAAGGTAAATTAGTGTTCGGATTTCTCAATACCCTAAAAAATGGCTGTCGAATGATAGCCATTTTTTGCTGCATATTTTTGGCAAAAACCTACAAGGTTTTATAGTATTACAAACACTTCGACAATTTGTAACATTCCTGTAATGGCTTTCAAAATGGTATTTTGTTAGACTTACATTATCAATGAAGGGGGAGAAAGAGATGAAAAAGCAAGTCCTTATAGCTTTCGTATGCTTACTGAGCATGGTATTTTTTACGACTAAATCACAAGCAGCATCTACATATAACCCATACTCAAAGAAAAATCAGGTAACAAAAATCGCTAAACAATATACTGGAGTGCCATATCGTTTTGGTGGTACAAGTACTAAAGGTTTTGACTGCTCAGGTTACGTAGGGTATGTATACAAAAAAGTAGGTACTTCATTACCTCGAACTGCTTCGTCAATGTATACTGTTAGCTCAATTGTTAAAAAGCCTGTTCCTGGTGATTTAGTTTTCTTCAAAAATACATACAAAAAAGGTATTAGCCATGTAGGAATTTTCATGGGAAATAATAATTTTATTTCAGCGACTTCAAGTAAGGGAGTAGCTGTTGTAAGTCTTTCTAATTCATATTGGAAACCGAAATTCGCTGGCTCAGGTAGTGTAATTAAATAAACATAATAATAAATGCAATTTACTTTTCTTTAGAATGGTAGATTGCTTTTTTTTGTACTTTAAGAAATTATAGATTAGCTTCGAGGAGGAGAATTCGACGCATAATTGCAACTACGCCTCTGTCTGCGCCATTGCATTTTCATAAAGTATTCTTTTTTAATAAATAAGTAGATTATGTTCCAATGATATAATGACCTTTAACTAAACTAGTTAAATGACTATAAAGGAGCTGGTAATCATAGCATTAGTCTATTTTACTTTTTTTGTAATGGGTCTAGTATTTGGTTCTTTTTTTAATGTTGTTGGGCTAAGAGTACCGATTGGGAAATCAATTATTTCACCGGGTTCCACGTGTTCAAATTGTGGACATAAATTGAGTTCTATAGAATTAATACCGGTATTTTCTTTTTTACTCCAAAGAGGGAAATGTCGAAGTTGCGGGATGCTAATTTCAAAACTATATTTATTAATTGAAATACTAACAGGTATGTTATTTGTTTTTTCCATCTATGAAACTGGCTTTCATAAGGAGTTAATGATCGCTCTTTCGATAATATCTTTATTAATCATTATTGTTGTCTCGGATGTGATCTATATGATTATCCCTAATCGGATTCTACTATTCTTTTTATTTATTTTTAGTTTTGAGCGAATCGTATTTCCATTGGATCCATGGTGGAGTAGTATGGTAGGAGCAATAGGAGCATTTGTGGTTTTGCTTCTAATTAATCTGATTAGTAAAGGTGGTATGGGAGGAGGAGACATAAAGCTATTTAGTGTGCTAGGAATAATTTTAGGTTGGGAACCGACCCTCATTGCATTTATGCTTGCATGTTTTTTAGGCAGCATTTACGGGGGAGTTGTAATATTGTCCGGAAAATTAAAGCGGAGTAATCCGATTCCTTTTGGTCCATTCATTGCAATGGGTGGATTAATTAGTTATTTTTATTGTGAAAATCTATTGGAATTTTACAATATAATTTTTTATAAATAAAAAGGCTATTTAATTGAAAAATTCTTCAACTAAATAACCCTTACTTTTTCTTATGAGAATAATTTCTCTTCTACACTTTTTATAACTGAATTCCAGTATTTTTTGTCTTCAACAAAGTTTGTTCGAATCGCTTTAAAAACAGCAGTTTGTTTTTCTTGGAAATTTGGATCATCTTTATCTGGAAGCTCTTTTTTCATTTCAACTACAATTTCTTCAATCTCCGCAGAACGTGGCCCCCATACATTTACTTCATTTCCTTTTTCATCCATAAAAACAAAAATTGGAATAGAACGAGATTTACCATTCGTTAAATATTGATCCATTAATTCTAGATTTTCATCTCTAATTAGGAAACTAGTATCTATATTTGCTTTTTCCATCATTTTCTGAATAACTGGTACATTAAGTAATGCATCTCCACACCAATCTGCAGTTAAAGTAACAACCTTCCAATGACGATTCTTTAATTGTTCAAGTTTTACTTGTGTACTTTCAGGAATCGTAACTTCATTATAGATTTTTAGAAGTTCTTCTTTATTTACATTCATTGCTTCTACATATTCTTGAAAAGTCATGCCCTTTTCGAACCAAGAATTTAATGACATTTCCATACACTCCTTTAATGTTAATAAATAGTATTATACCCCATTCGTCATAAGAAGGAATGCAATAAGACTTGCAGAATTATTATACAGTATATGTTTTATATGCAGTTTAAGCAGGAGGGAGAAAAATGAGTGCGCCTATTGAGATATCAAAAAATCGGAAGCGCTTTCCGAAATGGATTAAAGTTACGTCAACTATCTTAATTGTTATCGTCTTAATCGTTGCAGGCACTGGCTTGTACTTAACCAAAAAATCATTACCAAGCATTAAAGGAAATTTAACGATCAGTACGTTAAACCGTAAAGTAGAGGTAGTTAGGGATGGTAAAGGCGTACCTCATATTAGTGCTAAAAGTTTGCATGACTTGTATGTTGCGCAAGGCTTTGTAACTGCACAAGATCGATTATTTCAAATGGATTTAAGCAGGAGACAGGCGTCCGGACAATTAAGTGAGGTAATTGGTGATGCTACAGTGGAGCGTGACTCATATTTTCGAACGCTTGGTTTAAGAAGAGCTGCAGAAGCTTCTTATAGCAAATACGATAAAAATGGACAAAATGTATTAAATTGGTATGCAGAAGGAGTAAATGCGTACATAAAATACGCAATAAAGGAAAAAAAACTACCAGTTGAATTTAAAATTTTAAAATATAAACCAAGTAAATGGACAGCAATTGACTCACTAGTAATTGGTAAATATATGGCATTTGATTTAGGCGGTCACTGGAATGAACAAGCATTTCGTTATTATGCTTTGAATAAATTTCCAAAGGATAAGGCTTTGGAGCTATTCCCTGCTAATAATGATCTAGATCCGTATATTATTCCAAGTAATACTTCAAAAATAGACGTAGAAAAGAGCTTTACAAGCGCAATTATTCCACCTGTTTGGAATGGAAGTAATGATTGGGTTGTTAGTGGAGCTAAAACTAAGTCCGGTAAACCGTTATTAGCAGATGATCCTCATTTAGGATTAGCGACACCAGCAATTTGGTATGAAACTCAATTAAAATCTGGTGATATGAATGTAAGTGGTGTAATTTTTGCAGGGGTGCCAGGAATCATCGTTGGTCATAATGAACATATTGCCTGGGGAGTAACAAACGTTGGCCCGGATGTACAAGATTTATATATTGAAAAACGAAATCCAAATAAGTCAGACGAGTTTTTATATGATGGTCAATGGGAAAAGGCACAGGTTATAAATGAAACGATCAAAATTAAAGGTAAAAAGAATAAGGTTTTACCTGTTATGATTACGAGACATGGTCCCGTGATTTCGGAATTTGCGAGCGATGCTGGAAAAGATACTGTATTCTCTTTACAGTGGACAGCACTACAACCAACAACAGAGCTAGAAGCCGTTTTAAAGTTTGACGTTGCAAAGGATTGGAATTCGTTTAAAGAAGGATTAGCTTTATTTGAAGCGCCTGCTCAAAATTTCGTATTTGCATCGGATGATGGAACAATTGCCTACCGAGCGAATGGAAAAATTCCAATCCGTAAAAAAGGTGATGGGCTAATGCCAGTGCCAGGTTGGACTAGTGATTACGGTTGGAAAGGATCTATTCCATACGATGAACTACCAACAATTTTTAACCCAAAGGAAGGATTTATTTCATCTGCGAATAATAAAGTAGTGGACGATTCATATCCATACCATATTTCAAATTCGTGGGCACAGCCATACCGTCAATTACGCATTCAGGAAGTATTAAAAAAGAATGACAAACTGACTGTTAAAGATATGCAAAAGCTACAAATGGACGAAATGAATTTACAAGCGAAGGAGCATGCACCTAAGTTTATTAAGTCAATAAATCAAAATAAAGATCAATTATCATCTGTTGAAAAATCAGCTTTAAAGGAACTTGAAAAATGGAATTTTATAGATGATAAAGATGAAGCATCTCCTCTCATATTCCAAATGTGGATGTCTAAAATAAATAAAGCATTGTTCGATCAACAAATCTCAAACGATATGATGGATTTATTTGGAGACCGCAAAGTCGTAGTCGATCAATTGCTACGTGACAGTTTAAATGGGAAAAAAGTAATCTGGGTTGATGAACAAGGCGGAATTGATAAACTTTTATTAAAAACCTTCAAATCAACAATTAAAAATATTAGCAAAACCGACGGTGAAAATGCAGCGAAGTGGAAATGGGGTAATCACCATAAAGTTGCTTTCGAACACCCATTATCCAGTATTAAATTCTTAAGCTATTTCTTTAATGCAAGAGATCCAATCCAAGTAGGAGGTAGCGCAACTACAGTGAAAGCAGCAGGATATGATGACCAAGGAATCGTCGACCATGGTGCATCATGGAGAACTGTTGTAGACTTTGCAGATTTAAGTAAATCAGTAAACATAGTTGGACCAGGACAATCCGGTAACCTCGGAAGCAAATGGTATAGTGATCAAATGGAAGATTGGGCAAATGGAACCTATCATACCACTTCTTTGAAAAATGTTAAAGGTGTTAAAGAAATGTTCGAACCGGGAAAAACAAAAAAGAAGTAGGAAGGACGTATAGAGGACAGACCTTATGGGGTCTGTTTTCTTTGTTTGAGAAGTAAAATATAGTGATTTAATTGCGATACGCGGTTTTAATTGCGATGCCCAGGATTTAATTACGATACCTAGGATTTAATTACGATACCTAGGATTTAATTGCAATACCCGGAATTTAATTGCGATACCGGATTAAGATTTGAATACCTTATCCAGCAAACAACTCTAATTTCTTCCCTTTCATCACCTCATATAATAAAATATTTAAATAGATTGTCCTAAAAAATTTGAAAAAAGGGGGGCTGTGAAAATGAATGGAATGGGCTTAGTTCTCGAAGGTGGAGGAATGAGGGGGATTTATACTGCTGGTGTTCTTGATTATTTTCTTGAACAAAATATAGAAATTCCTTATGTGATAGGTGTTTCTGCGGGTGCTTGTATGGGAACTTCTTATTTATCAAAACAACATGGTCGTAATAAACGAGTAAATACGGAATTTTTACAGCATCCAGATTATATTTCTTTTAAAAATTTAATTCGTAATAAGCAGCTTTTTGGTATGGACTTATTATTTGATATTATTCCTAATGAGTTAGATCCATTTGATTTTGATTCTTTTTATAATGCTGAGCAAAAATTTGTAGTTGGTACGACTGATTGCGTTACAGGAGAACCAGTCTATTTTGATAAAGGTCAAATTGTAGAATCAACAGATATGTTAAATATAATTCGGGCATCAAGTTCTTTACCGTTAATGGCTCCAATCATTAAATTTAATGATCATTTCTTGATGGATGGTGGCATTGCAGATCCGATTCCGATTGGTAAATCTGAAGCGGATGGCAATCGTAAAAATATAGTTGTTTTAACTAGAAATGCTGGATATCGTAAAAAACCTTCAAAAGGAACTTGGTATTTGCAAAAAAAGTATAAAGAATATCCCGGACTTGTTCAGGCCGTACTAAAAAGATATGAAGTTTATAATAAGCAGTTGGAATATATTGAGGAGCAAGAAAAAGCTGGAAATATATTAGTCATTCGTCCTGTACAAAAGTTAAAGGTTGGACGAATTGAACGAAATAAAGGGCGTTTATTAGAACTTTATAAAGAGGGCTATGAAGATGCTAAGCGACTTCGTGAACAAATTTTAGGTTTTATCTCGTATGAAAAAACGACCTGTTAATCAGGTCGTTTTAATATGTTGAAAATTAAACTATTTAGACTGATTGAAAACGCTTGTCTTTCAAAGTACTAAGCATATTATAATAAGCGAAACAACTAAGAAAGCGAGCGTTTGCAACAGTTTGATCAACCTGTTAAATTCAGGTTGTTTTTTATAGGGGAGGGAGAAAATAGATTAATCCTTATTATTATTATTTTTGTTATTATTGTTCATCATGTTTCTCATCATCATTTCAAACATTACCATATCGACACCTAAACACGGATTCATACAGCCACAGTTACTTCTTCTTCTAGAGCAACAGCATCTGCAATTGCAGTGACAATCATGGCGACGGCAATCGCAACGATCTCTATCACAATCATCAAAATCACAGCGTCTTCTTCTGCAATCGTCACAGTCACAGTCGTTACGTCTACATCTACTTGAGTTCATGTTGACTTGATCTTGGTTGTTCCACATCGTAGAACACCTCCTTGAATAATCTACATAAACAAAGTATGCATAGATGTCCCATCAAGGAAAGGCTAGTACCTAAATAAAAAATAAAAAAGCACATTAATCTTTTTAAAGATCATGTGCCTAAAATATTTATTATTAATGTGGGAAGAAAACCAATTGGATTAAGAATAAAATACCAAATATATAAATTACTGGTTTAACATTTTTAGCTTTCCCTTTAACGACTTTTAATAATGGATAGGTAATAAACCCAAGAGCAATACCTGTCGCAATACTTGATGTAAGTGGCATTGTGATAATAACTAGGAATGCAGGGAATGCTTCTTCAAAGTTATCCCACTCTATATGACGAACGCTACCCATCATTAGGCAACCTACTACGATTAATGAAGGTGATGTAATTGCTGCTACACCAGAAATTGAATTAACAAGTGGGCTAAAGAATGCTGCAAAAACGAATAGTAATGCAACAACAAGTGCCGTTAAACCTGTTCTACCTCCAGCTGCAACACCTGCTGTAGATTCGATATAAGCTGTTGTTGGTGAAGTACCAAACATCGCTCCAATTGTAGTACCGAATGAATCAGATAGCATCGCACGACCAGTACGTTTTTCATCTTTCTTATTTAATAAACCAGCTTGTGAAGCTACACCTAAGAATGTACCTGTCGTATCAAAAATTGTAACTAATAAAAATGAAAAGACAACTGAATATAGTCCATAATGAATGACATCTGAAGCTGCTGTTATTGGATTAGCAACAATGATCCCCTCAGGTAATTTAGGGAAAGAGAATATACTTCCTTTAATGTGTAATTTTCCAGCTAATCCTGCGATGATTGCTGTTGCAGCCATTCCGAAGAATAAAGCTCCATTTACATTTAATGCAAATAAGATAATTGTAATTGCAATTCCGACTATAGTAAGTACTACACCAGGAGAATGAAGATTTCCTAACCCTACAAGATTATCTTTGTTAGCAACGATTATACCTGAAAGACGTAAACCTATAAATGCGATAAATAATCCAATTCCAACACTAATTGCATGTTTTAATGTATTTGGAATTGCTTCTATTAAATGCGTTCTAAATTTAGTTAAAGATAAAATAACGAATAAAATACCTGTAATAAATACAGCAGAAAATGCTAAATGATACGAAATACCATGTGCTTTTGAAACAACTGAATAAGCAAAGTATGCATTCATTCCCATTCCAGGAGCAATTGCAATTGGGTAGTTTCCGAACAATGCCATAAATAATGTCCCGACTAAAGTTGCAATGATTGTTGCAGTAAATGCTTGGTTAAATGGCACACCAGCATCGGATAATATAATAGGATTGACAATAATTATATAAGCCATAGTTAAAAAAGTGGTAAAGCCGGCTATAATTTCTGTTTTAACGGTTGTGTTAGCCTCTTTTAATTTAAACATAGTAGTTCTCCTTGTTAAAAAATACGAATGATATACTCAACAGTTATTAATATTATTCGTTTTATTGTGAAAGTGCAATACTTTTTGAGAATTTTACATCTTTTAACAAATTCAATTATGTTTAGTATTCCTAAAAGTACGATTTGGGTATGCTAAATCTGAAATATTTAAAAGGAGGATATAGTAAATGAGTCAAAAACAAAAGTTTCCGACTAAATTTGATCCACAACATCAAAATAAGCAACCAGGTATTGAAAAGGAAATGATTCCAATACCGATATCGGATGATCCTAATTACACACCAAGTGGTAAATTAAAGGGAAAAGTAGCCATTATTACTGGAGGAGATAGTGGGATTGGAAGAGCAGTTGCTATACTTTTTGCGAAAGAAGGGGCATCAGTTTTTATTCCATATTTAGATGAAGATGTCGATGCACAAGACACAAAGAAATACATAAATGATTTAGGTGGAAATTGTGAAATAATGAGATGTGACATTAGAACGGAGGATGTATGTAAACAAATCGTTCAAAATGCAATTCAAACCTTCGGAAAAATTAACATTTTAGTGAACAATGCTGCTGTTCAATATCCACAAAAGAATTTGGAAGACATTACTGAGGAACAATTAAAACGAACATTTGAAACGAACATTTATCCAATGTTCTTTTTATCAAAAGCTTGCCTTCCACATATGAAGCAAGGTGATTCGATTATTAATACTGCGTCAATTACTGCTTATAAAGGACATGATCAATTATTGGATTACTCAGCAACGAAAGGAGCGATTGTCACATTTACTCGCTCACTTTCTACAAATCTTGCTCAAAAGGGAATTCGTGTTAATGGAGTAGCTCCTGGGCCAATTTGGACACCATTGATTCCAGCAAGTTTTGACGAACAAGAAGTAGCTAAGTTTGGTAGCACAACTCCGATGAAACGAGCGGGACAGCCAGTAGAGCTCGCACCAGCATATCTTTATTTAGCTAGCAATGAAGCTTCCTTTATTACAGGACAAATGATTCATGTTAATGGTGGGGTAATTGTGAACGGATAAACTAATAAAATGGTGCCATATACAAAAAATGTAAATGGCACCATTTTATTAATACTTAGGTCGAAACGTGTGACAGCAAGTTTCTCCACTATGTACAGCAGAAGTAGTTATCTCACCGTCTAAGACTGCATTTTGAATCGTTAGATCAAAGTCATTTGAGTATTCATATGCTTCGGTTTGAACAAGAATTGAGTCTGCTTGGCAAAAGTTTCCCTGCCCCCAAAAATTACAATTTGCAACACTACATCGAATTTCTGGCATGAACTCACCCTCCTTTAATTTTTATTTTCTACATACTTTGCAATCTCATGCAGATTTAAAGTAGTACCATTGTAGAATTTTTAGAGAGAATATTGTAAACTTTTATCATGATAGAAGGAGTTAGGAAGACTTTTATCGAATCAAACTCTGATTAAGTATAGGAGGAGAACAAATATGAATTGGGAAACAACTTATGAAAAATGGATTCAATCACCGACATTAGATCAAGAACTAAAAGAACAATTAATTAAACTTGAGAATAATCAGCTTATACTTAAGGAAAGTTTCTATCAAAATTTAGAATTCGGAACTGGTGGAATGCGCGGAGAAATCGGACCTGGAACGAATCGTATGAACATTTATACTATCCGTAAAGCATCAGCTGGTTTTGCAAAATATATTGAAAGCTTTGGAGACGAAGCAAAAAACCGTGGAGTTGCAATTGCTTTCGATTCACGTCATAAAAGTCCTGAGTTTGCAATGGAAGCAGCAAAAACACTTGCAACATATGGTATTAAAGCGTATGTCTTCAATGAATTACGTCCTACACCAGAATTATCATTTGCAGTACGTGAGTTAAACTGCTTCGGTGGAATTGTCATTACGGCTAGTCATAATCCACCTGAATATAACGGATTTAAAGTTTATGGTGATGACGGTGGTCAATTACCTCCAGCTGCTGCTGATCAAGTAATTGAATACGTAAATTCATTTGAAAATGAGTTAGAAATTGAAGTTTCTTCAGAAAAAGAATTAGTTGAAAAAGGCTTAATACATAGATTAGACGAAGAAATGGACAAATTATATGTAGAACAACTAAAAACTGTTGTTGTTAACAACGATTTAGTGCAAGAACATGGTAAGGATTTAAAAATTGTCTTTACTCCATTACATGGCACAGCATTACTACCTGCAACAATGTCATTAAAAGCAGTTGGCTTTGAAAATGTAACAGTTGTTGCCGAACAAGCAAAAGCAGACCCGAATTTTACAACTGTAAAATCACCGAATCCTGAAGAACACGCAGCGTTTGAATATGCAATTCGTTACGGTAAAGAGATTGATGCAGATGTTTTAATTGCAACTGATCCTGATGCTGACCGATTAGGAATCGCTACGAAAAATGAAAAAGGCGAATATGTAGTATTAACTGGGAACCAAACAGGAGCATTAATGCTTCATTATTTATTAAGCCAACAAGATGTACCTTCTAATGCACTATTACTTAAAACAATCGTTACATCTGAATTTGGTCAAGTAATCGCATCAAAATTCGGTGTTAAAACAATCGATACACTTACTGGATTTAAGTTTATTGGTGAAAAAATTAAAGAATATGAGCAAACGAACGAATACTCATTCTTATTTGGTTATGAAGAAAGCTATGGCTATTTAATTAAACCATTTGTTCGTGATAAAGACGCAATTCAAGCAACAGTACTTGCTGCAGAAATAGCTAGTTATTACAAAACAAAAGGTATGACTTTATATGAAGGCCTAAATAGCCTATATGAGCAATATGGCTATTATTTAGAAGGACTAAAATCATTAACATTAAAAGGGATTGAAGGTACAGAAAAAATCCAATCGATTCTAACAAATTACCGTCAAAACCCTCCTATTGATATAAATGGTCTAAAAGTTGTTACAGTTGAAGACTATAAACTTCAAGAGAAAACAACTTTAGAATCAGGAGAAAAAGAACAAATTCTTCTACCTAAATCAAATGTATTAAAGTATCATCTTGAAGATGGTTCATGGGTATGCTTACGTCCATCTGGAACTGAACCAAAAATCAAGTTCTATTTCGGAATTGTTGGACAATCTCGTCAAGATAGCATCCAAAAATTGGATAGTTTACAACAAGCATTTATGGAAAAAATTGAAGTATTAGTCTAAAAAAGAGCGACTATTTAGTCGCTCTTTTCATTTATTTTTAGTTAAAGCTCTAATGATGAGATAAAAGATTGTTCCTCGGCGCTTTCTTCCCTAGTAGCATGCTCAATATGCTGGAACATACCCTTTAGTTTTTCATCAATAATCGCTAAGTCCCTCTCGTATTTAAAGGCATGTAGAAAATGTTCGATACGCTTTGAAAAAAGCTCGTCTTTCGTATTTACCATTAATACGAGAAGCTTATCCCATTGACAACAATAAGTGTAATACAATGCTAAATCATAATCGGATTGTACTTGCATTGTGAACCTCCTTTTTAGAGGGTACACATAGTTTATGGCGAAAAAAATTAATTAGCCATGAGAGAATTTAACAAAAGGTTACGGTAGAGGTTAGGTAAAAAAAGGATGGTTAAGTGCTGGAACGATAGGGAAAACAGGAAGTGTAGATGGGGATTTTAGAAATACTTTAATTTTTTTGAAAGAATTATTAAAGAATGGCTTCAATATTGTTAAATGGGCCTCAAAATAGTAAAAAAGGGCCAAAATTATATTGAATTGTTTTTTTGCATTTGCCTTTGGAGTTTAATTGCGATTGCTGGGATTTAATTGCGATACCCGGAATTTAATTGATTCCGGACTTAATTACGACTACTACAAATCTTCCTCCAATTCAGTTAAAATCTTTTCCAAAACTTAAGTATACATTTAAAAGAAACAGGAATAATAAGCTTAAAATAATAAGCAATACTGAAGAAACTATGTACTCCAAACCTGCATTATGATTTTTCTTAATTAAAAATAAAAGAATTCAAAAAATATAGTTATATCAATCACATTGTACAAATAAAATGAACTACCGTATGAATTTTTTTCATACGTTTTTTTGTGTTTATGATTAAAAAAATTTCGAATTAGGAAAATGAATATAGTAGAGATATGACTATTTTTACATTAATTCAATTTTCAGTTCATAGAATAATATAAGAAGAGACAGGAGGAGAGTGTGATGAAGGCGAGTGATTATAGAGCGTTGGAATATGCTATTGACGAAATAACAGAGATTGCGAGAGGATTTGGGCTAGACTTTTACCCAATGCGCTATGAAATCTGTCCTGCAGATATCATATATACATTTGGCGCTTACGGTATGCCTACAAGATTCTCCCACTGGAGCTTTGGAAAACAGTTTTATAAAATGAAGCTTCATTACGATTTAGGGTTAAGCAAAATTTATGAATTGGTTATCAACTCTGATCCATGCTATGCATTTTTATTAGATACAAACTCTCTCGTTCAAAATAAATTAATCGTTGCTCACGTTTTAGCTCACTGTGACTTCTTTAAAAATAATATTCGTTTCTCAAACACGAAGAGAGATATGGTTGAAAGTATGGCAGCTACTGCTGAACGAATTAAACACTATGAGCATATATACGGAAAACAAGAGGTAGAAAATTTCCTAGATGCAGTACTCTCAATTCAAGAGCATATTGATCCATCATTAATGCGACCAAAATTGGCTTATGATTTAGAAAGTGACTTCCCAATAAAAGAGAAAAAAAGAGTTACACCATATGATGATTTATGGAATATGGATCAAAGTAAAGAAAAGAAAAGTGATTCAAACCTGATCCCAATTAAACGTAAACAATTCCCACCACAACCTGAAAAAGATATCCTTTTATTTATCGAAGAGTACTCCAGAGAACTAGAAGAATGGCAACGTGACATCCTGACTATGCTACGAGAAGAAATGCTTTATTTCTGGCCACAGCTTGAGACGAAAATTATGAATGAAGGCTGGGCAAGTTACTGGCACATCCGAATCATGCGTGAACTAAATCTAGATTCAAATGAAGCAATCGAATACGCAAAACTTAACGCAGGAGTAGTTCAACCTTCTAAAACAAGTATTAATCCATACTACTTAGGACTAAGAATGTTTGAAGATATTGAAGAGAGATATAATAACCCAAGCAAAGAAATGAGAGAGTTAGGTGTTAAACCCGGCAGCGGTCGAGAAAAAATGTTTGAAGTGAGAGAGTTAGAGTCTGATAGTTCATTTATACGAAACTACTTAACGAAAGACCTTGTCATGCGTGAAGATATGTATCTATTCCAGCGACAAGGGAAGGAATATAAAGTTACTGATAAGGCATGGGAGAATGTAAGAGACCAACTCGTAGTTAGTCGAGTAAATGGAGGATTCCCATATATCGTTGTTCAAGAGGGCGATTACTTAAAAAATGGAGAGCTTTATTTGAAGCATTCCTATGAACATATGGAACTTGATGTGAAGTATGTTGAGAAGGTTATGCCGTATATTCATCAGTTATGGGGTAGAGGGGTTCATTTAGAGACGAATATTGAGAATAAGTCTGTGTTGTTTAGTTATGATGGGAAGAATATTCATCGGAAGTATATTTAATTCTAGATTTTTAGATGGATAAAAAGTGTTACGAAAGACGAACAATTTATAAGTAGTACAAATATGATTAGACTAAAACATCATTCGATTTGAATGGTGTTTTCAATTTAACTAAAAAAGTTAACATATTTTTGTCTATTAAAAACTATGATGTGATATTAATTTAAACGTGAGAATAGGATTTACTGGAAGGAGCTGAAATATATGTTAACTGTATGTTCCAAAATTGTAGTTCCATATGATAATTCTGAATTAGGCAAAAAGGCGTTAGTAACTGCAATAAATATAGCAAAACAAGATGAAGAGATAGAATTGATAGTTATTATGGTTGTAAATATTCCTTATACCGTCTCATATTACCGAATGATGCTTGAGGCAGAGATCTCAGCAGCTCAGGAAATACTTAATGAAATTGAGAAAAAGTTAAATTCTCTGCCAAACAAGACAAAATCATTTGTTTTGGAAGGTAACCCTACTGAAACGATTGTGAATTTCGTTAAGCAGGAAGATGCCGATCTGGTTGTGATGGGAAGTCGTGGTTTGAGTGGATTAAAAGAAATTTTCTTAGGTAGTGTCAGTCATTATGTATTGCAAAAAGCTACTTGCCCAGTATTAATCGTTAAATGATTGAATTTTAGTTTACAAAGATTTTTACTTCCAAAGCTTGTGAGATTAGTAGGGTGAGTATCTAATATAAATTATATTTTTACTATGAACTTACTAAAATTTTATTTATAAATAATAATAGAAATTAATATTGGAGGATCAAATAGATGTTAGATGTATGTTCAAGAATAGTAGTTCCGTATGATAATTCTGAGCTAAGTAAAAAGGCTTTGGAAATGGCAATTACGATGGCAAAACAAGATAAAAGTATCGAATTAAATGTAATTACAGTATTTCATGTACCTGTTGATGTTACTTACTATGGTACTTTAAATGTGGAAGAGATTCGCCAAACAGAATACGATATAGCAAAAATAGCTCTTAATGCAGTAGATCAAAAGCTGAAAGAACTTCCTAACAGGACAAAAACATTTGTATTGGAAGGAATCCCTTCTGGTACGATTGTTGATTTTATCAATAATAATAAAGCTGATCTTGTTGTAATGGGAAGTCGTGGATTGAGTAAACTGAAAGAGTTGTTCTTAGGAAGCGTCAGTCATTATGTTGTGCAAAAAGTTGCTTGTCCAGTATTCATTGTTAAATAATAACTTGGTAATTTTGGTTTAACTTGATGCTATTTTTCTGTAAAATTTACAAATATTGTAAAGTACGACAACAAAGGATGGGACTGTTTCAAAAATTAATCTCTACCTATCTTTTAGATCAGTCGAAACAACATCAAATATGATGTAGATCATATTGTAACAGAATATGGTATAGCTAAATTACGAGGAAAGAGCATATCTCAACGAATACAAGAATTAATCAATGTAGCTCATCCGAAATTTAGTGATAAGCTGACATATGAAGCAAAAAGGCTTGGATTCATTGTTTAAACGATTAGATATAGGATTAAAATTAAGAATACAATTTTCATATAAATTAATATCATACCAATAATAAAGAAAGAAATGGTATTTAAGGACAAATTAAAAGATATCAACTTTAGAAAAATAAATAATAAATTTCTTTTTAACCCCCACCGAAACATTAAATTTCACATTGTACATATTTTTAATTGTTAATAAATATATAATAGTAATTCGTACATGAGGGGGGAAATAAATGGTAAACAAAAAAGTAGACGGATATGATGTTGTTGTTTCTGATAACCCCGTATCTAATTTTTTATTTAATAGTAGTAAATCTGCTTGGATTTGGTTACTTGTTCGTTTTTACTTGGGGTATGAGTGGCTTTCTGCTGGATGGGATAAAGTAAATTCAGATGTTTGGACTGGAACAAAAGCTGGTGTTGTAGTAAAAGGGTTTACTCAAGGAGCTTTAGCAAAAGCTAATTCTAACATGCTGCACCCAGATGTAACAGGGTGGTATGCTAGTTTTTTAAAGCATACGGTACTTCCAAATGCTAAATTCTTTTCTTATTTAGTAGCATATGGTGAAGTTCTTGTAGGATTAGGTTTAATATTAGGATTACTTACAGGAATTGCTGCATTTTTTGGTAGTTTAATGAGTGTAAGTTACTTATTTGCGGGAACACTTAGTTCTAATCCACTATTGTTTATTTTAGCTACATGGCTAGTTCTAGGGTGGAAAGTAGCGGGATGGTATGGTTTAGATCGTTGGGCTCTTCCATTTTTAGGGACGCCTTGGGAAAAAAAAGATAAAAAACAAGTTACTAATAAAGTGTAATTAAATAGATATAAGAAATGCACTATGCTTTGTATTTTATGAAAAAAGCATTGATTGATTCATCTTTTTTCGGCTTTTTTATTGCCGCTAAAATTAATATGTATTTACTCGATATAATAATGTTCTTTATTCAAATCCGCTTTCCGTAAGTATAATAGTATCAATGATATAAACAGAAAAAGGGTCTTAAAGTAAGATCCTTTTTCTATTGCAATAAAGTAGGTCTTTAAAATCTTAAGGAGACGGAAGGCTGGGCAAGTTATTGGCATATAAGAATTATGCGAGAATTAAATCTTGATTCTAATGAAGCAATTGAGTACGCAAAGCTTAATGCAGGAGTAGTTCAGCCATCAAAAACAAGCATTAACCCGTATTATTTAGGACTAAGAATGTTTGAAGATATTGAAGAGAGATATAATAACCCAAGCAAAGAAATGAGAGAGTTAGGTGTTAAACCCGGCAGCGGTCGAGAAAAAATGTTTGAAGTGAGAGAGTTAGAGTCTGATAGTTCATTTATACGAAACTACTTAACGAAAGATCTTGTCATGCGTGAAGATATGTATCTATTTCAGAGACAAGGTAAGGAATATAAAGTCACTGATAAGGCATGGGAAAATGTACGAGATCAACTTGTAGTTAGCCGAGTAAATGGAGGATTCCCATATATCGTTGTTCAAGAGGGCGATTACTTAAAAAATGGGGAGCTTTATTTGAAGCATTCCTATGAACATATGGAACTTGATGTGAAGTATGTTGAGAAGGTAATGCCTTATATTCATCAGTTGTGGGGTAGAGGGGTTCATTTGGAGACGAATATTGAGAATAAGTCTGTTTTGTTTAGTTATGATGGGAAGAATATTCATCGAAAGTATATTTAAGACCACCTTTTTTAGGTGGTTTTCTTAATGGATTAGAAAGTATAAAATTCTTATTTGGTAAGTGAAGCTTATACAACTAAATGGCAGATTAGTTGTATAAGAAAATAGAAGAATTCACAAAAGTTTTATATGGAATATATTAGTAACGTGGTAAATTGGGGCAAATATTATTTGAGAGGTCAATGAAAAATTATAAAGTTTATTAGCCCTTTAAAACCATCTTTTGATTAGATTTTGGCTATTTTCTCGTCTATATTTTTATCGTTCTTTGACTTTTCTTTGAAATAATCATTTTCTTGAAACAGGCTATTCTCAAAAAATGAAGAAAGGGTTTTTTTATAGGGACTTTTTCAGTGCCACATTATTTGATTGGCAGTTTTTTATGTTGTAAAAATTGTTGAATTTTAAAAAATATTATAAAGTTAGTAGAAAATTAGAAGTCTATAAAATTTTTAACCAATTACTATTAAATCCCCCAAAATTGCTACTAAATCAAGTAGTCAAATTGATTCAAAATTCAACAAAAAAAATAAAGATATTACTACTATTTCCGAAATTAAACTATGAAAAAATCCTCGGAAATTTAAATTCTTGTAAATTCTTGTTAAAAATTATCTATATAAATTATAGAATATTCCCCCAATTTACTCGAAGCTCCTCCTAACCTATAATTTTAATTAACTAATATTTCTGAATGTTAAGAAAAAAACCGTAGAACTCTAATTTAATAATAGATTAGTTGAAAAATCTCAATAGTATTATGTTGAAATACATGTCAGTGTATTAAATGTGAGGTTAAGTCATTTGCACAAATCTTTACATTTTTACAAATAAATTAATCTACATTTTTGTGAGGAGAAGGAGAGTTTAAATGGGGAAACGAAGTAATAAGAAAATGATTAGTGTAATGACCGCAGGCCTAGCTTCCGCAGTCCTTTTAGGGACAAGTACTGGTAATACATTTGCCAATGATGACACGGCTATCGAAAATCCTACTGTTATGGCGACTCAGTCTAAGGAAGATTCTAAGACAGTTGAGCAGCACAAGATTACGCTTGTCACAGGGGACGTTGTAACAGTAGATAAGCACAGTGACGGAACGATGGTTGCGACACTTGCACCAAGTGAAGACGGCAACCAAGTCTCATTTACTGAAAAAACGATTGATGGTGATTATTATCTGATTCCTGATTCAGCGACGCCATTTCTGGCAACTAACGCAATGGATGAGGCTTTGTTTAACATAACAAAATTGATTGAGTATGGTTATGATGACTCGCATCAATCAAGTATTCCATTAATTGTCACAGAAGAGTCAGGAAACGATTCAGCTGTTAGTCAATCAGCTGAGGAAGCTGTAACGACAGGAGCAACGAAAACATTCGATCTTACTAGTGTTAATGCAGTTGCAGTAAAAGCAGATAAAAAACACGCTAAGAAGTTCTGGAATGCTGTTGATGGAGAGGATATTACAAAGCAATCTAAACCTGAGCTTACAGAAGGTTTAAAAAAGATTTGGTTGGACAAGCCAGTACATGCAGCACTTGACACGAGTGTTCCACGTATTGGAGCGCCTACAGCCTGGGCTGCAGGATACAATGGAAAAGGCGTTAAAGTAGCCATCTTAGACACAGGGGTTGATCCGACTCATCCTGATGTAAAAGATGTTATTAAGGAAACAAAGAGCTTTGTACCGGGTGAAGATTTTGTCGATCACCACGGGCACGGTACGCACGTTGCTTCAACGATTGCAGGTTCGGGTGCAGCTGCTGGTGGTAAATACAAAGGGGTAGCTCCAGGTGCAGACCTTTTAATTGGAAAGGTACTTGGTAATGAAGGTGGAGGTTCTGATTCGGGAGTTATCGCTGGTATGCAATGGGCCGTTCAAGAAAAAGCTGATATTGTCAGCATGAGCTTAGGTGGAACTGATCCGAGCGACGGAACGGATCCAATAAGCCAAGCGGTAAATAATTTAAGTGAATCTAGTAACACATTATTTGTCATTGCTGCAGGAAATGCAGGAAACAAAAAGGGGACAGTAAGTGCACCTGGAGCAGCTGCAAAAGCATTAACCGTTGGGGCAGTTGACAAAACTGAAACTGGATTTTTGGCGAGCTTCTCAAGCCGTGGTCCGCTTATTAACAATTTCAATGTTAAACCTGAAGTTACTGCGCCAGGAGTATCAATCACAGCTGCTCGTGCTGCAGGAACCAATTTAGGACCAGTTGTCGGAAATTACTATACTACAATTAGCGGTACATCAATGGCTACGCCACACGTAGCCGGTGCTGCAGCAATTCTAAAACAAAGACATCCAGATTGGACTGGAGATCATATTAAGCAGGTTTTAGCTGATACAGGTACATTGAATATCCGCTACACACCATATCAACAAGGTGGTGGACGTGTTAATATTGCGAATGCCTTGGATGCCAACGTTTATAGTAGTCCTGCAGTCGTCAGTATGGGAGCTGTTAGTGTAAAAGATCAGCCAAAAGTAAAAACGTTTAAATATGTTAACCCATCTGATCAAGATGTGACATTGAATCTTAAATTGGATGCCATGAATGAAACTTTAAATATAGACCCCACTGGAATGTTCACACTAGATAAATCAACGGTAACAGTTCCAGCACATGGTAGCAGTGAGGTGAGCGTGACAATAAATCCAGCACTAGGCACTGTTGCGGATCATAAAGTTGTGGTTACGGCTACTTCAAGTGACAATAAAACAATCAACACGACTATTGGTGTTACGAAGACTGAACCAACAGTTAAGGTAAACCTTCAAGTGATTGATCGAAACGGAAAGAAAGGACTGGGGGAAATTGCAGTTACTAACCTCGACACGGGGAAATTCACAGCGGTTTACCCTTCAGTTGGGCAAGATACGAGTCTCCAATTAACGCCAGGACGTTATTCGATGGTGGGAACAATTTTCACAATGGACTATAATACTATGATTACCGAGAACTATACTCTTGCAGGTGAGTCACTGGTGGAGTTGAAGCTTGATGAGCCTAAGACAATTACGCTGGATGCTAGGTTAGGTAATGAGGTCAAGATCTCGACGCCTAAGGAATCAGAGCAGGGAGGATTCAAAATCGGCTTCCGTCAAACATTTATTGGCGTCCAAGGTGGAGTTAGCTACATGAAGGGAGGAAATAGCGCAATTTGGGATCACGTTTATGTAGTTCCGACAAAGCCATTGCCGGATGGTGCAGGGACGTTTGAGTATGACTTCCAGCAACGCAGGTATGCCCCTGTAATCAAGGCATCTTATGACGGATTAGGTGGAACCGGACAAGGTGGAACACTCCCTTTAGAACCAGTAGGTTTTGTACCTAGATTAGACGGACATAAGAATCTAAAAGCATTAAATGTAGGTAAGGCATTGCCGGAGGACCTGATTGGTAAGGACGTTAGTGGAAAGATTGCGGTCGTTACTCGTGATGATAATCAGGGCCCAGCCAACCAAATTAAAGTTTTGCAAAATGCTGGTGCAGCAGCGGTGGTCTTAGTTAGCGACAGACCTGGAATTTACGCTGTTAGCGTAAAAATAGCTGATAATATCGGTATTCCTGCCTATACGCTTGGGCAAGTAGATGGAACTGAACTACTTAACCGAATTGCAAACGGTCCAACTTTAATCGACCTAAGAGGAATCGCAAACAGCCCATACGTATATAACATCTCAATGATGGTTCCTGGTGTAATCCCAGAAGATCCAAGCGATGAAGTGACTGCAGAAAACTCTGCGATCGTAACGAACCATTACCGTGGATCTAAGGGTAAAAAAATTGGTGAGACGATGTCGGCAATTCGTCCACAAGAACTTGGCATAATCCAAATCGTAAATTGGATTGACGCTCCGCTAGATAGGGAGGAATGGTACTCTACTGGTAGCAAGTGGCCGACTATGGACAAGATGGGTTGGTTCCAAATGGTCTATCCAAACCCAAAAAATATCGGCCAACATGTGCAGGACGCGGTATGGACTTATCAAGCCGGTGATAAGCGTGAACAGACTTGGTTGGGTGCTGCAATCGGTCAGTCTCAGTACGTATTAGCGTACCGCGAGGGAGATAAATTCATCATCAACAATCATGAGTTTGGTGATAGCGAGTCTACCCATTGGGGTGATTTCGCATGGCAAGACGACACCGCGAATGTGCAGTTGTTCAAGGACGGGAAGCTGATCACAGACGGTTACTATTTCTCGAATTCAAAACCAGTGGTCGTAAGTCCTGACCCAGCAACGTACCGTGTTGTTATGAACACGAAGCAATCTATGTGGTCTCCACTGTCTACAATGACAAGCACTGCATGGACTTTCAAGTCAGTTCGACCAGCTAATGGGAAGGAAGACTTAGCGGTATTGTGGCCGAAATATGACATTAAGCTTGATGGGGAGAACAATGCAAAAGGTGGTATCAGCGACCATTTCGATCTATCGTTCGCTCTTCAATCAGGTGCGATCCCAGACATGCGTGGTTTAGAGGTTTCAGTATCTAACGATGATGGTAACACTTGGAGCAATGCAAAGGTACAAAATATTGATGGTAAATACACTGTGACTGTGAAAAATCCAGTATCTGGTTATGTGTCTCTGAAAATCAAGGCATGGGACGCTAATGGTAGTCAGATTGAGCAAACTACTATTAGAGCATACGGAGTGCGTTAATCCAAGTCTAAATGTTAACTGCTACATTCGGATTTCAACTAAAATAGCATGGCCCGCCAATAGGCGGGCATTTTTTCACTTATTAATTATTAATAGAATTGGAGGAAATGAAAATGACATCAGTTTTACAGCCAAAAACTTGTTCAATTGAAAGAATAGTAACAATGGAAGAAGAGGTAAGGAAGGTATTATCTGGTGCGATCGCAATACGAAAAAACAATCTATTCTTGTAATTCATTAAAAGATGCTGTGGTTATCGAAAATGATAGTTTGGGTTCATGAATTCAGTGTACTAATAGCATAATGATTTTCACATAAAGAAATAGATGTTTTTGATATATTCCCATTTAAGTAGATAGGTACAAAACAAGCTGTACCTTTTACTTATCGAGATGTTTTTTTATTAGGAAATATCGCTAAAATGGTAAGAAAATCATAATTTATTGTTCAACTAACGCATTGCATTTCTTAAATAGAGGTGAAGTTCATGAAATATACTTGTCCTTGTTGTGGGTATAAAACATTAGATGAAGAACCACCAGGAACATATGATATTTGCGGTATTTGTTTTTGGGAAGACGATGGAGTTTAATACCGTGATCCTGATTATGAAGGTGGTGCAAATGAGGTTTCATTAAAACAAGCACAACAAAATTTTATTAAATTTGGGGCTTGTGATGAAGGCAGTATTAAGTTTGTAAGAAAACCAAATCAAGAAGATATTAAGGGCCCGACCTGGAAACCGTTATGATTATACATTTGCATATATGATTATGTTTCTTATTCAAGTAACGCATGCTTAAGTTGAATAAAAAGATCGGCTGTTTGATGCCGTTGATCATTGTAGTAGAATCGCTGACTAGCGTATGATCTTGAGTGTGCCAATATTAAACTTTCTTCTGTTGCTTCTGACATTATGGGTGTCTCTGGTCGTGCAGATTCTTTCAAGATAAAATTGACTCTATTTTTAATAAGTCCCCACATACAGGTCTTCTTTGGGCTTTAGAAACATTAGCATATCTATGCACAACTTAGTGGGAAACAACGACATGAGCATTATAGTAATGTTGCGATTGCTTCTTCACGAGTTTCTGCTTGGATTGATAATGGCGCACTTGGATGAACTTAAAAGAAATCGGCAAACACACTGCAACGTCACTTGTCAGCTATTATCAACTTCAACGGATGCATTCCACTGACTATTTACCACAGGTAAAAACGCTGATGATGGAAAATCCCTATCCGGATTTAACAGGCGAAGAGCGTTTTGCTTTTGCAACTACGATGTTAAACGAGCACATTCAGCATGGTGTACCAGGAAGCACTTTTTTATCCATCTTCGTTAGCAAAACGTTCAACGTCTGAGTTTTTTTTTGCACCAACTCTTCCCAAAAACGAAAACAAGCGGAGATTTAACGGACCAATTCTTAACGCAATCTCGGAATAGGAGAAGAAAGAAAGACGTGCACGTGATCAAACGAATGGTAGATAACAGTTCGTACATTTGCTTTGATGCGCACACATTCACAAGTGGTGGGGAATTTTTCCGTTTCACCTCCAACTTCTTAAGTGAAGAAAAGCTACCCGATACAGCCAGAGCGTTTTTTGACATGATTGCTCCATTTCGCAAGTGAAAGGAATCAAAAAAAGTCGTGGAAATTACGATCTTTTTTATCTTTTATAAAAACGCTTACTTATTTTGTTTAGGTCGTCTGAATTTGCTTACTTAAAAAACAAAAAATGAAGTTGTTAATTTAAAAACAGAAAAAAATTCCTTAAAATAAACTGAATTGAACAACATTTTGTTCACCTATATACATTTAGTTAAATTCGTTTTACTATATAGTCATTGAAGGGGATATCTTTTATCCCTTCATGTGAAATATATCACAAACAATTACCAAACAGTCCGAAGTGAGTACTCCTTATACGGCATTTAAATAAATTACAAAAATCTAGGAGGTTTTACGGCTATGCAAGAAATTTTAATGAGTTTAATCGCTGGATTAATTTGTGGAATCGCTTTCACATTATTGAAATTACCAATACCAGCACCACCAGTATTCAGTGCAATTTGCGGAATCGTAGGTGTATATGGAGGGATGAAAGTAGTTCAGTTGTTTTTATAGGGAGAACAAAAAATGATTAAGAAAATGCTTTATGAAATAAAACAGGACAACATCACTCATAAAGGGATGCTACAAGACCTTTTAAAACGAGCGAAGTCGAATCATAATCATGAACAAGTTTATGCAATCTTAACTTTAATCAATCTTATTGAAAAGCATGTTGAATTATTAGACGAACAAATCAGATATCAACGATAAAACAACTTAGAGGAGGAGCAACATGTCAATACTAATTGCAATATTAGGAATCGGTATATTACTAGGTGTCGCATTTTTAATGTCAAATGATAAGAAAAACATCAACTATCGTGGAATAGTAGTGATGGCTGGGATTCAGTTTGGGCTTGCTTGGTTCATGCTTAACACATCAATCGGAAAAGCAGTTTTACAAAAAGTTGTAAACGTATTTAACAAAATTTTATCTTTCGGACATGAAGGGATATCATTTGTTTTCGGTGATTTATCAACAAAAGGTTATTTCTTTGTAAACGTTTTAATGATGATCATTTTCGTAACAGCATTATTAGGAATCGCAACCTATACAAGAATCTTGCCACTAGCCATTAAATACATCGGTGGTGCCGTATCAAAAATTACAGGATTACCAAAAATCGAATCATTCGTAGCAGTTAACTCAATGGTATTCGGGGATACAACTGCAATTCTTTCAGTACAATCTCAAGTTCACAAATTATCACCAAACCGATTATTTGTAGTCGTAACATCTTCACTCGTAGCGGTATCTTGCTCGATCTTAGGGGCATATATGCAAATGATTCCTGCAGAGTTCGTACTAGTAGCACTACCTATCAACGTATTCTCTGGACTGATCATGAGTTCAATCGTAGCACCAGTAAAAGTAGAAGGTAAAGAAGATGAAATCGACATCAAAGAAATGATTCCTGAAAAATCATTATTCGAAGCAATTGGCAACTGGGCTCTATTAGGTGGGAAAACAGCGTTAATCGTAGGCGCAATGTTAATCACTTACATTGGCTTACTTGCTGGTATCAACTATATCTTAAACGCAACAATCGGAATGACGTTTCAAGAGATTATCGGTTATGTGTTCGCGCCAGTAGCTTACATGATGGGCATTGACCATTCTGAAATTTTACGTGCAGGTTCAGTAATGGGGACTAAAGTTTCTGCAAATGAATTTGTGGCAATGTTGGATTTCATGAAGATGATCCCTCATTTAGAACATAAAACAGTCGGCATCGTGTCAGCATTCTTAGTATCATTTGCCAACTTCTCTTCAATCGGAATTATTTTAGGTTGCTTACAGGCTATCAATGGCAACCAATCAAAAGTTATGGCAAAGATGGGGTTAAAAGTACTGTTAGTTGCAACAATGGGTTCCGTAATGACAGGGACAATCGTTGGATTATTTTTATAAAATAAGATTCATAAGTACCGAGTGATAGTTAAACAAATTCAGGAGTCGATGATCATCGACTCCTTTTTCTGCATGAGCAGAACAATCCAGATTACCAGAAGATAGGAGGATTTTACATTCGATCAACATTTAAGATGTGAACCTTGAAATGTGGCTCGATCTTCATTTTAGGATAGTCCGTTTCCCAATTTAAATTTTTCCAAATTTTCGGGTGAAACGCCTTAATCCTTTGGCCTATTCCAATCAAATCACAATTCGCTTTTTGCATGATTTGAATCGTCTCTAATGCTTTTTGGTCTAATTGATTACCTAATTCTTTTTCGATTTTATTCACATATTTTGCATCAAGTTGGTGATATTCTTTTCCTAAATCGATACCATTGATGTCGATGTTAGCATCGATCGTCACTTTTGGTGGTCTTTTTGATTGTGGTATCACACGTATCGTTGAATTTGCTTTTCTTAATGAAAAGCTGTAACTACGATAAACATTCTTTTCCTTACTAACTTTATCTAATTTACCACTATATCGTTGTCTTCCTTTTTCATTCCCGGTTAGCAGCATCCACATACGCAATTGTTCTTTATTGAGCTCTACATCAGTATTTTTTCCATGACTAAATAACAGCGCACCATCTAATTCTGAACCTTGCTCTTTTTGCTTCATAACAGGAATAGCAAGATTTGCTAATTCATCTTCTTTCGATTCTATTAATTGCATCATCGTCACACTAGGAAGGATACTATTCTTATTTAACGCCAAATTAAAGGAATAAAAATTATCAGTGAAATTTCCATTCTGTTTCGGAGTTGTTTTTAAAAATGTTGCTAAGTCCCCCTTGAACACAACAACCGGTGTGTTAATCGACGAATACGGTGCATGTAGTAAAAAATTAAGTTTCGAAATTGGATCGTTTTTCACAAACGAATCACTCATTAAATAAATCTCTGTGCTGATTCCTAAAAAAGGCGCTTGATCGATATACTCTCCTTCACTGATTGCTTCAACAACATTAGCCCCTTTTAATATAATCGTCTCAGAAACTGGTTCACCTGAACCTACACCAGTACTTTTTATGTTGGTGATGACATAATTTAATTCGACTTCACGATTCGTTTCATTCCAATCGAGTCCTGCAATATCGACAAATTGTAATTTTCTTAAAGGTAAGCGATCCCAACAACCCGTTAAAAGTGGTAATAACAATAGTAAAATGGCAGTTTTTTTCATCCTTTAGCCACCTTTTCTCGTATAATCGATCCTAGCAAAAGAAACGTTGGTAGTACGACGATCATGATAAAAGAAAGAACATTGTGAACATCGGAGTAATGAAAAATTCGTTGTCTATCAGCGCAAAAGCAAGAAATGACAACGGCAAAACCTGCGATCAACCAAACCAATAAAGAATGACGATTGATTTCTTTTTTTGGTATGTTTGCAATATAACGCGCGGACATAAACAAATATACATAGACGGTTGCCGTTATGATAGATAGCCAAATCGTCATGAAGACGATATCTAAACTTTGAACGACAGGCCACCTGAATTTACGTAGAATGAACACCATTGGTTCTGTAATAGTATTCAATTGGGTTTCGCTAAAATTATAGGTGACGATGATGGTGATCAATAGATAAAAGAATGTTGTAATTCCGTTTGCCAAAGTCATTGCAAATAATATCTCAATCTTTTTTTTACACTGTACAAATGGAAAAACATATAGAAGTATTTCAAATCCAGTATACGCCGAAAATGTTGGTATCGAGTCCTTTAAGACTGCCACGATTCCATGTGTGCCAAACGGTAAGAGATGAAGCCAACTCCCTTTACCTAGGCCACTTATGATGATAATCACCGCACAAATAACAAGTAATGTGAGTACGGATTGTGAAACAGTCGAAATACTCCGTAGTGAAGAAGATGCGGTGTAGGCTGCCATCAGAAATGATAAACCGACAAGTGCAATCCAAGGTGTTTCATACAACATCCACCGATGAAGGATGTCTGAGTAAGTAATCACAACAATGATACAATTCTGGGCGCAAAAAAGGGCAAATAAAAAGTTTAAAATGACACCAATTGGTCTTCCAATAATTTGATAGATATACTGCTGAAATGTTAATGTAGGATAACGTTTACCAAGTTGATAAATCACAAGGATAACTACTTGTGAGAACAGACCTCCGACCAGAACAGATATCCATGCATCATGACCTGTATGGCGAGATTCGGCGTAAGGTATAGATAAGACATGAGCGCCTATTTGTGTTGTAATCACAAGGCATATAAGTTGATTAATTGAAATCTTCTTCAGATGAATCATTGTCAACTACTCCTTCGGATTATTTAGTCTCGTCATATCTTTTGCGACACTTTCGATTGATCGTTTTTTTAGACGTCTAATCGGTGCTCGAAATAGGGTATCTTTTATCGCATCTTTGGTAAACCACGCATAAAAATAAGGAATACCGATCGTGTGAATCCGTGCTAAATGTGTTAATAACAAAAAGAAGCTAATCTCTAACCCAATCAATCCAAAAATAGACGCCATAATTAAGAAGGGATAGGTTATGAGTCTCGTGACATTGCTCATCTCGTATGAAGGAATAATGAAAGAAGATACTCCCGTCAACGCAGTAACGACGACCATCATATTTGAAATCAGATTCGTTTGAACAACGATTGTACCAATAACAATCCCACCAACCACCCCAATTGTTTGACCAATCGGACTTGGTAGTCGAACGGCTGATTCGCGTAAGATTTCGAGCGTAACAAGCATGACTAACGCTTCTAAAATCGGAGGTAATGCAACCAATTGCATTGAACTTTTAAGTGACAAGGCAATTTCAAATGGGATAATTCGTGGATCGAATGTTACGAGTGCTACATACAATCCTGGTAATGAAATGGCAAGGATGAAACAAAAAATACGAAGGAAACGAAACGTGCTTCCAACAATCCAACCAACTTGATAGTCATCAGGTGTTTGGAAAAAGGACCAAAACGAGACCGGAAGAATGACACATTCTGGTGACCCATCTGTTAAAACAGCAATTTTCCCATCCATTAAATAAGAGCGGATTCGGTCTAGACGTTCAGAGACGAGAAATTTTGGGAATAGAGAAAATTTATCATCCGTAATTAATTCCTCAACAAAACCAGGTGACTCGATATAATCAATATCAATACTTTCGATTTTTTTCTCCAATTCCATTAAGACGACATCATTTGCTAGTGAATGAAGATATACAACTGACACTCTTGAATTTGAACGACGCCCAATTATGTAACTCTTTACGATTAAATCTGGCGTTTCCACTTGTTTGCGTAACATATTTAGATTTGTATCGATATTTTCATTTAGCGCTTTATGAGAACCGCGTAAAACACGTTCATTCATTGGAATTGAAACGGTACGATCATTTGTTAGTTCAGTGTCTAATAGATAACAGATGGTTTCTCCATTTTTTTGAACCACTGTTTTTCCTGCAACTAGTGCTTTTGATACATCTAATAACGATTCGGTTTCTTGATAATCTAGAATTGTGACCGCTTCACGAACACTCGTGTGATGGTTATGAAGTAACGGGCGGATGATGTGTTCTTGTACTATGGTCTTTTCAGCCATTGAGTTCAAATAATAAAGACGATACCAATGTTCACCAGCTCTAACATCACTCGTTTTAAAATCAGATGTATGAAATAACATGTCTCGAAGGTTTTTTTCATTTGAATCTAGAAGTGGTTCGATTTTCATGGTAGATCCCTCCTTCTAAAGTTGTCCTTATTTTTCCCGAATTTTGGATTAAAATTCCAAGTAGTTGCATAGAGTTCCCACTAACTTTTCTTCTGCAGTTTTTGACTCTTTGGGCATGCGTTAAGTGACAACATCGCAACAAGTGCAAGCACCGTCATTGTTTTTTTCAACTTCTTCACCTCCATAAAATCAACTTAGGTGTAACGAGAAGAAAAGCAAGGATTCTACTGATTTTCCATCTACCTCATAGAACACTGGTAAAATGAAAAGGATTCTAGGAAAGGAGACCATCTGATGAACCGAACACTTTCTCTCCCTGAGCATTACGCTATGTTCGTCAGTGAACGAACAGGTCATCCAACTAAGTTCCAGTTTAGTGCGTTCGACCAATCCTTTGACCGATACGAATTGTATTGCTATTTGCGAACGGTCCTCCAAAAGATGGTCCCAAGTGACGTACAAGACATTCGATTTCAAGAATCATTGACGAAAGTAGCACTACTTGGTTGTGAGATCCTCAACCAACGAAATCTCTCCACAAGACCGACGATTCCACTACTATATCAACTCATCCAAAAGAAAATGGACGCTGTTACAATTCACTCTCCAACGAGTTTACTCTTCGTCGTAGACAAACCTCACGTAATCATCTTATTCAATGAACCAGCGTTTTCGTTTCGGTTCACAGAAGCGTTGTTAAAACCCGCAACCATTTACCAAACAACCCGCGTGCTACTTCTCATTGTCGATATCGCACTCGATGCACTCGATCACCCCAAAAAAATTCGAAAGTAATGAATAGATGTACTAAAAGAGGGAATTCTAAACATAATTCCACATCCCACAAGTCCTGATTATCATCCATTTTTGGACAGTCGTAGCACACACGCCCATTTTTTGGGCGTTTTTTCATTTCCACGTTTGTTCTCCTTTATAATGATGGCGTATTGAACGAAAGGATGAAAGGGGAAAACTGATGAGACGCGTAACAACCTTATTAAAAGCAAAAAATGAGATTCTTCACACAGAATGTGAAAAAAAAGGGGTAAACCAACTATTATTCGACTTGCCGATCCAGTGGCAAATCCAAGCTGGTGAGAACATGTATGAACGTTTTTATGAAAAAGTGAAAGATTATTTTCTCAAAACAATCAAACCACTTGGTCTGAAAGACATTCAAAAGCTCAACAAAGAAATTGTAAAAGATTCATCAAAAAGCATTGAACTCGTACCACTTTTAACAAATGAAGCGATGAAAGAACGAAATGGCGATTTCCTTCGCGCCATCCATAAAAAATGGGATAAAAACGACTTATCTTTTTTCGAGGACTATCTCCCGTTTTCGGTAAAGGTGAAAACGAGTAATTACGAAAAAGTCGGACTAACCACAAAGAAACGAAGAAAATGAATAAGTAAGACTCCTATTCATTTTTTCTTAAATTAACTGAAAATGAGATGTTGCTCCAATGTGATTCTTGGTTGAAGGGAATACATAATTCATGAAAATCGTGACACACTAATGCTTGTTTAAATAAACAAGGGGTGTGAGCATGAGCAAATTTACACTTAAATGTGATTGGGTGGATTTTGAATACGAAAACGGTGATCGTCTAACAGAAGAGGAATTCGAAAGTATGGTTGGTGAAACCTTTCAAGCGATGATGGTAGATGAAAACAATTTCCCTCAATTTATCTGGACAGCTAATCATGTACTGATTGTCACAATAAGGAATCGATTTTTGGGCGATATTGAATTCAAAAAAATCCCTCGAAATCCGGCATGTGAATAAGAAAAAGCAGATAGAAATAGACTGCACCCCTTAAAATCAATGTTGCCCAATTTTCAATATCTACTTTAAGGGGTGCAGTCTATTGTAAGCCATCTGCTTTTTTGATTAGTTAGAATCCTCGATAAGCATTGAGGTAAACTTCTTCAAGTTCTTTAACAAGCGGTAATCGTAGATTCGCTGTTGTACATTGATCCTCGAAAGCTTTGTCAGCTAGATACGAAACTTTTTCTAGGAACTCGTTTTCATCGACGCCTTGAGCTCGAATACTCATTTCAATACCTAACTCTTTTCCTAGTTTTACGACTGCCTTAATTAAGCTATCAACGCCTTCTTCTGTTGTTGAAGCTGGTAACCCTAACATGCGAGCAATTTCAGCATAACGTTGGTCAGCGATGAAATACTTATATTTTTGGGAACGACACGAATTTAGTCGGCTTTTGAGAATTGTAACGGATTACGTGTGGCATTAAAATGGTGTTCGCACGTCCATGTGGTATGTGGAACTCCGCTCCAATTTTGTGAGCCAAACTATGGTTGATTCCAAGGAATGCATTGGCAAATGCCATACCTGCAATTGCATAAGCATTATGCATTTTCTCACGAGCCTCATAGTCGTTACCATCATTATAAGATCTTGGTAAATACGTAAAGACCATTTTGATTGCTTGCATTGCAAGCGCATCCGGATAGTCATTCGCCAAGACTGAAACATAAGCCTCAATTGCATGAGTTAATACGTCCATCCCAGTATCCGCTGTAATGGACTTTGGAACAGTTGTTACGAATTGGCCGTCAATGATCGCAACATCTGGTGTTAACTCATAATCAGCTAATGGGTATTTAACATTCTTCGCTTTATCTGTAATAACGGTAAACGGTGTTACCTCTGAGCCAGTTCCTGATGTTGTTGGAATGGCAACGAATTTTGCTTTGCGTCCAAGATGTGGATATTTATAGGCACGCTTACGGATATCTAAGAATTTTAATTTTGGTCCTTCTAAATCAGTATCTGGGTATTCGTAGAACAACCACATACCTTTTGCAACATCCATTGCTGAACCACCACCGAAAGCAATAATGGTGTCTGGTTCAAATGAACGCATACGTTCTGCACCTCTATAGACTGTCGCATCTGATGGATCAGGTTCAACATCGGAGAAGATTTCAATTTGAATTTTCTCTTCTTGTTTTTCTAAGTGGTATTTTATGACGTCAACATAACCAAGTTTGACCATCGCTGCATCCGTCACAATTAAAGCTTTCTTAATGCCTTGCATAACTTCTAAGTACTGAGTTGAATACTTTTCAAAGTAAATTTTAGGCGGTAGTTTGAACCAGTGCATATTCGTATTTCTTCTCCCTAATTTTTTGAAGTTTAACAAGTGAGTCGAAGTAACATTTGCAGAAACAGAGTTCTTGCCGTATGAACCACAACCCAATGTAAGTGAAGGGATAAACGCATTATAAATATCTCCAATTCCACCGTGAGTAGAAGGTGAGTTAAAGATAATACGATACGCTCTCATTTTTAATCCAAATTCCTTTTGGATTTCTTCACAACCTGTATGGATAACTGCAGAATGTCCTAGACCACCAAAATGTAAGATCTCGTCACACGTTTTAATTCCTTCGTCTTTTCCTTTAATTGCTGCAAGCACTGGACTTAATTTTTCACGCGTTAAAGGTTCCCCTACATGTTCACATTCAACAATCAATATTTTTGTATCTTGTGGAACATCGAGACCAGCTTTTGTTGCAATCTCGTAAGGTGATTTACCAACGATATCGGCATTAACCGCACAAGTATTTTCATTAATCACGAGACCTTCTAATTTCTTTTTCTCTTCTGGGTTTGCAAAATAACACTTATTATCGAGTAACTCTTGTTTTACTTGGTCATAAATAGCTTCATCAACAACGATTGTTTGTTCTGAAGCACAGATCATCCCATTATCAAACGTTTTTGACAGCATTAAATCATTACATGCTTGTTTAATATTAGCAGACTTTTCAATATAACAAGGAACGTTACCAGGACCAACACCTAGAGCTGGTTTCCCTGTACTGTATGCTGATTTCACCATACCTGAGCCACCAGTTGCTAAAACGAGTGAGACACCTTCATGGTTCATCAATTGTTTTGTTGCTTCAATTGAAGGTACTTTAATCCATTGAATACAATCTTCTGGTGCACCTGCAGCTACCGCGGCATCTAACAGAATGCGAGCTGCTTCCAAACTACAATTTTGTAACCAAAAGCGTTAGGAAAAGAACAAGAACAGCAAATCGGTAACTTAGTGTCTATTTTAGATGGGTATGCGATAAAATCCGGCCACCACTTAAATGTAAATGTATTAAATAAAGGGACATTGATGGAAGCGATGGAGCACCCTGAAGAGTATCCTCAATTAACGATTCGCGTATCAGGATATGCGGTAAATTTTATTAAGTTAACGAAAGAGCAACAACTTGATGTTATTAACCGAACATTCCACGAGTCATTGTAAGGAGGGATGATATGGTTAATGGAAATATCCAATCAATTGAATCATTAGGCACTGTTGATGGAACTGGTATTCGTTATGTAGTTTTTACACAAGGTTGTTTACTGCGCTGTCAATTTTGCCATAATGCAGATACGTGGGAGATTGGGTCAGGTAGAGAAGTAACGGTTTCTGAAATCATGAAGGAATTGGAAAGTTACTTACCATTCATTCAACCTTCTGGTGGTGGCATCACAGTAAGTGGAGGAGAACCATTACTCCAAATCCCGTTTTTGATTGACTTGTTTAAAGAATGTAAGAAAAAGGGGATTCACACAACAATTGATTCGTCGGGTGGTTCATTTAATGCGGAATCAAAAACGTATATGGAGAACTTAGATGAGTTATTAAATTATACGGATCTCATCTTACTGGACCTAAAACACATTAACCGTAAAAAACACTTAAAATTAACGGGGATGCCAAATAACCACATTATTGATTTTGCGCAATTATTATCAGAACGAAAAGTGCCTGTTTGGATTCGGCACGTTCTGATTCCAACCATTACCGATAATAAGGAAGACTTAACAAAACTTGGTCAATTTATTGGCACGTTGAATAATGTGGAGCAAATTGATGTCTTACCGTATCATAAGCTCGGTGTCTATAAGTGGAAAGCGCTTGGTCTGGAATATCCACTAGAAGGAATTGAAACGCCATCTGAGGAGCGGGTGGAGAACGCTGTTAGATTACTAAATGCATACAGAACGGTACATTAATCACAAGCAAAAGTAATAAACCTGCCTTCGTACACTCGGAGGCAGGTTAATACTTAAGAAACGCGTTTAAATTTTGATTTTTTATTTTCTAGCTCTTGTTCTTTCTTTTCATGATTTAAGTAGAAGTAAACCATTCCAACACCTATCGAACCACCGATAATATTCCCTAATGTAGCAGGAATTAAGTTGTGTAAGACGTCGCCAAATGTAAATGCTACTTCGTGCGGTAAAATCGCTGTAATAGCGAATACATCCATGTTTGCAATGCTATGCTCATAACCTGAGAAGAAGAAGACGAATACGAGTAAAAAGATCAGTAGTATTTTTGCCATATCGTCTTTCATGCGAGTTGGAATGAAACAAGCTAGACACACTAACCAGTTACATAAGATCCCTTTCATAAAAATATGAAACATCGATGCATGAATTTTGTGGTCAACGACTGCGTTTAAGAAATTATCAGAAGCGAAGTCTTTTGTCGAACCTGTTAAGTAGAATAACCCTGCGAATACTAATGCACCAATTAGGTTACCAGAATAGCAAGCAGCCCAGTTTTTCAGCAAATCCACTTTCGTTGTTTTCTTCGATAATGTCCCAACAGTCAGGTACATTGTATTACTCGAAATAATTCGCCACCACCATATATAATGAGAACTAATGCAGTTGCGAAAACGAAAGGGTATGCAATTGATGTGTAAGCAGGATTATTCACTCGAAACAATTCAGCTAACTTTACACACACAATTAAGACAAAACCTATATAAATTGATGCTAATGATGCTCTAACAAGATACTTTGTTAGACTATCCTCTAACATCTTCTTTATATTAAGAGCTAAGTCGATCATATAATTGATACTATCTTTTTCCATGAACTCACCTCTTGTTTTTATTGTTTACGTATCACAATGACATTATTAATATAAAGGAAAATCAAAATAAAAAACGTGTGAATTATGAATATTTGTGACAATCTTCACATTCGATAGTTTGCCAAGTAATGATAGAGCCAAATCAAAAAGAAAGTCCTTACACAACGAAGTGTAGGGTCTAATCGTAAAATACCTCTGTATCCATTTAAGGATGCAGGGCATGAATATTAAATATTACTTCGCTCTTTTTGATTAATTTCCCTTAGCTTTCTGTGAAGCCATTTTGTCCATATCAGTTCTTTACTAAATCTTGTAAAAAGGTCTATTTGTTGATATTCTACGATATCATGAACCAACTTGTCATAAACATCGTGAGTAAAAATCGATCGATCTAGGTAGATATTTAATTTGCAGAAATCCTCATATTCAGAATTTTTCTGAACTCCTTCAGACACGTTAACATTGGAATAGATATTTCTGAAATCTCTTTCTTTAAAACCACTCGCTCTAAATAAATCGTCAAACTGATTGGACATAGTAACACTCCTTTTTGTGTATGAACCGTTTAGCTATGGAGTACTTTACCATATTGTATATTTATTGCACACAATATTGCTGGGTTAATTGTTACAACTTTTTAAAACTTATTGAGATTCCAAATGGTGAAGATTACGCGCACCAGAAAAAAGTCAACTTTGTAGAAATGATTACTAAAAAGGACTTTGCTAGATTTGAATTATTAATTCCTAACAGTATAAATAGTAAAGAATATCGTGTTTTTGATTTTATCTATAATTATATAGGGGCAGAAAACTTCAACATTGAAAGAGATTCATATAAAATAATCCTCAAAATTAAACCGATATTTGTTCAAATGGATAAAGAATTGATAGATACATATTATGAAACAATTTTAATTTTAGAAAAAATATTAAAAGAAGGTATTGTTCAACTTAGGTATAATGGTGTGCATATTGGAACGGTTAATGAAAGTATTACGATTTATATTCCAAAAAGTATCAAAGAACAAATACGTGATCTGGCTAATGAATTGAATTTATCTATCGAAGATTACATTAAAGAAAAATTACTGAATCAACTAAAAGAAAAGGAACAAAATGAGGTACATATATAATAGAAAGAAAGTGGTGTAAAAATGAATGGAAGGAGTTGATTAAATTAACCTTTGATTTTGAAGTTGGGAAGGATCCACTACTTGAAAGTTATGTAGAACGTTTAATTGATAGTAGTTTTACTACTCAATATAGAATTGAATCATGCGTTTATTAAATAATAATTGGAGCTTTTTAAGCTCCAATTTTCTTTTGGATATAGGGACTTAACTTGAGAATTATGAACATAATCTTGTTCAACTAAATGACAGTTTAGTTGCTTAAGGATTATTGGAAATTCTATGAAAAAAGTCGAAATTCCCCCAAATTACAAAAATCGTTTAGTTGGTATAATTAACTTATCAATATATAAAGGGGAATATATATGAAAAAAATTATAAGTTTGCTTCTCTTTATTAGTGTATTTTCATTACTGATTGGATGTAGTGCAAATAAAAAAAGTCTTTCAGAATTGAAACATACAAAAATAAGTGAAGTTACGAAAATTGAAATAGCGAATGGTCAGAATGGGAAGAAAACCGAAATAACGGATCAGCAGACAATTAGAAATTTTTATAAAGATATTAAAGGAATTGAACTTGTACAAAACAACGACAATGATGTAAAAGGTTGGTTATACAGTGTTACATTGTATAAGAAACAAAAAAAGGTTTTAAGTTTTACAACTAGTGAGATTGTAGGAAAGACTGAACAAGATGATGAAAAATTTATTACTGCAATTGAAACATTATTGAATCAAAAATAAGTTTTCTTCAACTAAAGCATGCGATTCTTCAATAGAAGATCGCTTTTTCTTATACAACAAAATGGCAGTTTAGTTTAATAAGAATTGCTTCGTTTGTATCTAGAATGAATTTAATTTTAGTGTTAAAATTTACATATAATGGAAATTTTTAAAAGCTAGTATTCGAAGTAAATTATCTTAAATGGGGATGAGAGGGTGGAAAATATATCTTCGTTTGTCATTAGTTTATTAATTCCTTTTCTTATGATTATTATTGGGATAGTGAATAAAAAAAGAGCTCCTAAGAATATAAATCATTTTTACGGTTACCGTACCTTTCGTTCAATGTCTTCACAACAAGCTTGGGATCGAGCTCAGAAATTATTAGGGTATTATTCAATTAGATTAGGTATCTGTAATATTCCAATTAGCATATTACTTTTGTACTTCTTACCATTTTCATTAGACGTCGTTACTTTAATTAATTTAGGAGTAAGTATATTATTTTTATTTATTCCAATTTTCTATATCGAAAAGGATTTAAAGAGAAATTTTAAGTAACATAGCGTAGACCTAAAAATATGTATTCAACTAACGCATGCATTAGTTGTACAATTTGAACGACTGTCATCTGGGGGGATCATGTGGATGATAAATTAATGGAAATGTCATTTCCTGAACTTATCTCGAAATTAGCAGTAGCACCATTATTTATTTTGGTTGTAATATTTGCTATTTTATATGTAATTCTAAATAGAAAAGATAAAGGGTGTTTTAATTTTATATTGATAATAGGTTCATGGGTATATATTTGTATTTATGTTCTAGCACTGTATTTCTTTTTCTTTGGAAAATAAAATGCTATGTAACTAACGCATGTGTTAGTTGTACAAACACGAAAGGCTGTTTCGACAGCTCTTTTTTTAATTAAGTAACTGATATAATATGCAAAGAGATAAAGAAAAGATTTTTATAAATTGGTAGGGGATTCAGATGGAATATATGTTTATTGGAATATTGTTAGTCATTGTTTTTGTACTTATTACAACTGTTATTGATAAACTTAATAAACTAGAGAAGCGATTGAATAATATCAAGGCTACTTTAGACCAAGTTGCTAACGTATTAGAAGTACCTGAACATCCAATTAATGATGAATTGCGTAAACTTTTAAAAGAAGGAAAAGAAATTCAAGCGATTAAAGAAGTTAGAAATGTTTTAGGTCTTTCATTAATAGAGGCTAAGCAATATGTAGATGCTTTATAATCGAGATTACTAAACCTCCTTATTCAACTAACTGATGCAATAGTTGAACAAAAAGAGTTGCTTCGGCAACTCTTTTTTAGTTTAATCATTTTTTTAATTTGAAATTTCCAATTCATTCTTACCAAATTCTTACAAAGTTTTTGTACAATTATTCATAAGGAGTGAGAATGACATGGAAATACGGATTTTAGTTGTAGAAGATGATGTAAAGATTGCTCGATTATTAGAGCTTGAATTAAATCACGCTGGTTACAATGTAGACTGTGTTTATGATGGACTTAGTGCGTTAAGCATTTTGCATGAATATGATTTTGACTTAGTTTTGTTAGATATTATGATGCCTAACCTAGATGGAATGGAAGTTATTAATGAGATTCGAAAGTACAATTCAGAACTACCTGTAATAATGTTATCAGCAAAGGGACAGATTCAAGATAAGATTAAAGGTTTGGATCATGGAGCAAATGATTACGTTACAAAACCATTTGTTGTAGAGGAATTGCTTGCGAGAATAAGAGCTTTTTTGAGAAATAGAAAATGGACTAATACGGAACAAATTGGAGAATTACTTGTAAATTATAGAGAAAAATCGGTTATGAAAAATGGTAAGGAGACAGCACTAACAGAAAAAGAGTATTCATTATTAAGTTATTTTTTACGTAATCGAAACGCAGTCCTTTCAAGAGAACAAATTCTAAATGCCGTGTGGGGAATTGATTTTGAAGGTGAAATCAAAATTGTGGATGTGTATGTAGGCTATCTAAGGAAGAAGTTACAAGAAAATCGATTAGTAACTATACGGGGTAGTGGCTATCAATGGAAGGAATGATCTGATGAAAATGAAAACGAAGTTAGTATTTGTTTTTAGTTGTATTTTGATTCTATGTACAGTAGTTGGTAGTATTGCAATTTATATAACGACCTATAATCATGCTATAGCGCAAAGCTCTGTTGAAATGGAGAATAATTTTAAAGATATAATGAATGACATAACTTTAGAAGATTGGGATAAAGGTAATGTAAGTGCAGGACTATTTTTTAATGAAGGGTATATGACTGTTTATAAAAAAGATAAAGTTTTATATAAAAAAGAATTTCATGGTGGTAGACCAGGTGAGGAAGAAAAAATGAATAAGGTTATAAATGGCCAAAAGTATAGCAGATATTTAGGGCCGTTTATAACATCATTGGGAATGTCTATAAGCCAAAAAACGAATGATTATTCTGTTGTATTTACATTTTACAATCGCGATCTCAATGAAATGTTAATCCACCTTCAAAAAGTTTTAATAGAAGTTACAATTAGCATTATTACACTCGGGACAATATGTATCTATGCATTTATTCATTTTTTATTTAAGCCAGTTAAAATAATTATCAATACAATGAACGAGATTACGGAAAGTGAAGATTTAAAGGAAATAGTATTGAAACATAAACGTGATGAGTTAGGTCAAATTGTAATAGCATTTAATACGATGATTCTTAAAATTAAAGACATGATAAAGAGACAAGAATCTTTTGTCATTAATGTTTCACACGAATTAAAAACACCAATTACAATTATTGAAGGTTATGGAAAATTATTGGAGCGATGGGGATTAGAAAATCCAGAAATTGCTAAAGAAAGTATTGAACACATTATTGAAGAAACTAATCGAATGAAGAACGGTTTAATAGAGCCTATGTTGCTTTTAACGAGTTTAAAAAAACGAAGTATAATTAACGATACGATTCAGCTGGATTTATTAGCAAAAGGAATAGCAAAGAAATTCGAGGTTATTAGCAAAAGGAATATAGCGATTAAAGGTCAGGGAACCGTATATAGTAACAGAGAATTAATAGAGCAGATTCTTTATATTTTTATTGATAACTCGATTAAGTATAGTAATTCAATCATAGAAATTATGATAGATGATAATTATATTTGCGTCAAAGATAGTGGATCCGGTATTTCAGAAGAGGATATACCCTTTATATTTGACCAATTCTATCGTGGTAATAAAGAACGTTCTGATAAAAAAGGTGTGGGACTTGGATTGGCGATCGCCAATGATAGTGCGAATTTATTAGGAGCTAAGTTAGAATATAAAACAAATCCAAAAGGTGGAAGTATGTTTAGTATTCTATTTCCAGAAAATTAACTTTAGTTTTAGAAGAATGGAATATTATGAGAACGGTTTAAAGATTAAAATAATATACTCCTTATTGAACTAAACCAGCTAATAGTTTGTCAATAATTTTCAATAAAAAAAATATGTGACTCATGTTATACTATTTTTGACATGCCAAATAACCTTCCCATTATTTAAAATCGGAAGATTATGGTAATTATGGTTGTTTCAGATTTTAAGCTAGATCTTGGAAAGTTGTTTTGCTTTTTAACAGGGCATAAATCCAATGTAATAGTTTGTTTACACAAGCAATAACTGTTACTCTAAATGGTTTTCCTTCTTCACGCTTTTTATCATAAAATTGTCGCATTCGTTTATTTCGTGGGATGATTTCGTCTGTTGTTTTGGTCTTACGATTATCACGAATTGCACACCGAACAGCCATGAATAACGCATGCCTCAATCGGCTAGAGCCACGTTTTGTAATACGGTTTCTACTGGCTGTGAATTTACCAGATTCAAAGACACTCGGGTCAACACCAGTGAAAGCCACAAGTTTTTTAGGATTATCAAATCGATCAATTTCACCAATTTCAGAAATAATCGTTGCCGTGATTTTTTTTCCGATACCTGGAATCGATTGGATGATAGTATATTCTTCAATTTCTTTTACGAGGACATCTATCTCTGCTTTCAAATTGGATAGATGTTCTTTGTATTGAAGAACCATTTTAATATGCATTTCAAGCGAAATAATAAGACTTCTATAAAGATTAACTTGAAACGGATTTTTTTCAGCCGCAGTCATTAAAAGCTTAGCTCTTTCGTTTGCCCATTGTTTAGAACGACTAGTACACAAAGATGCGATTCGTTTAGCTAGTTGATCTTCACCTGCTTGTAACACAGCCTCAGATGAAGGAAACTCTAGTAAAGTTAAGAGCGAAACATTAGAATACAAATCTCCAAATACACCTCGATATTCAGGAAACACTTGATCTAGAATCGCTAAAAAATGTAGTTTTGCCTGAGAACTAATACCCGTTAAATGATCGTGCTGTCTCGTTAAGTTTCGTAGGTTCAGTAATTGTGCACCACGTTTTTTATATGGCTCTAACTCTTCTTTGTAATACAGCTCGCAGAGGTGGTACGCATCGATGACATCAGTCTTTACTTTTCTTAAACTCGAGCTTTTAGCTCGATAAGAGATTAATGGATTAATAACGATATAAATATAATTTAAGTTGTCTAAGAACTGCATAACAGGTGAATGGTAATGTCCTGTCGATTCCATTATTAATACTGGTTTTGTATTCGTTGTTTCTTCGATTTTCTGTAAGAATTGAAGTAGCTGCTCAAAGCCTTCAACCGTATGTAAAATCTTAAAACTTCTTTTAAAAGGAGTCTCCTTATCTAAAAAACCTTGAATCTGACTTTCTCCTTTTGCGACATCCAGACCAACTACTGGATTCATAATTATCTCCTCCTAAATAAATTTATCGGTTCCCCTAATACTCCCTTATAGTGTCATAGGTTCGCTTGTTATGCGGGTCCTTGTCCCAACCAGCCCAAAGCATGTTTCTATAAGTAGGGGGTGAACTGTTTAGTTGACGGGGTCTAAGCCCCACGCAAGCTTCGTTCTGCCCCGACTACTTTAATCATAAAACCATATAAAAAATGGTCAACCAGAAATTTAACTGGTTGACCTTATAATACGAACGCATGCGTAAGTTCAATAAGAGTGGATATAGAATTCCTATAATTTAACAGATTTACGCAAAATCTAGACCAGAAATGTTACCAGCATTTCTGGTCTCTTTTTATTTTTTTCTCTGAAAATAAGCATGTTTATATCGAAATTCCCCCAAGTTTGATTGAAACTCTTTAACCCCAACGGTTTTAAATCGTTAACAAACGAGTTGATGAGAAGAATCAAGAATATGTCAAACCTTGCCTGGTAATGCAATTGAAGCCTGGTAACATCCCACTTCGCGTGTGTGTAGCTATTCTATGATTATTATTATAAAAGTTTTTTTAAAAATTATTTTTTATTATTTCTAAGTAAAAAAAGTGAAATTCCCCCAAGTTTGATTCATAACACTTTACACGAAATCTATAGTCTGTTAACAAACCGGTGCTACTATCTGTACAGGGTCACCTAGAGACGGTTGTTTTCGAATTGTGTCGAAAGGATGAGAAAACCCAAGAATAGGACAAGTCTTGCCTGGCAATGCACTCGAAGACGGTATCATCTCTCTTTCTAAGTATACTTCTATTCTATGGTTATTTTTAAAAAAATAGGAGGTGGCAGCTTTAGTCCAAAGGTGGAACGGCCCTCGGTTGATCAAGTATTAGGTTCGACAGGAATAGGAAGAAACACAAAATCGAGCGGAGAACGATTATGAAGAAATGGCGTTTGGAGTGACAGTTTGAGAATAATGTCCGGTCAATTGAATGATCAGTGAGTTGATTTGTAAAATTGGGTGGAGATCTTGTAGCAAGAGTTGTAAAAGATCAATGCTTGCGAATTTAGCTCAAAAACTGTCCATTAAGGGAGGTACAACAAAATTCGATGTTAACGTGGGCCTATGTTAATATACGAATTTTTCCATCTAAGTAAGACTACAAAAGGCCATTTCATAATGAGTATTACAAAGAATAACAGGAGGTTTAATTATGCTATTTCTTAAAAGATTAAAAAAGCCATTTCTATCTCTTATGCTGGTGAATCTAGCCCTGACGGGTGTAGTAGGCATTACTTCGGCAGAAAGCTCTGCAGCAGGGGTAGAAAACACTACGGAAGATCCTATCTTCAGCTTCATGTCAATATCGGACACACATAGCGATACGGGTAAAACGGTTAAAGCTGTAACGGATGCTGTTAATAATAATGCCAGTGCAATCGTTTTATCCGGGGATATAACCAATGTAGGGGATAGCGGTGAATATGACGCCATAAGAAATGCTGTCAATTCCGTAAAAGATCATCCGCCGGTGTATTATGCAATTGGAAATCATGAATATGATTGGCAGTCGGATTTTAATGTAGCGAAGAACAGATTTATACAAAAGGCAGGAATACCAGAAAATAAGGTGTATTACCACCGGGAAGTACAAGGCTATGACTTCATATTTTTGGGAAGAGATGAAAAGCCGATCAATTACTCGTATATGTCCAACGAGCAGTTAGCCTGGTTGGAAAGCACGCTTGCTGCAAATGCAGTTCCGGACAAGCCGATTTTTGTGTTTGCGCATGAGCCTATTTACCAAACCGTATCCAAGTCATATGCTTCGGATAATTATGCTTATGCGAGTAACCCACAGGAACAGAAGCTCAAACATATCCTTGAAAAATATCCACAGGTTGTTTTGACAACGGGACATCTTCACGACGATATTAAGATACCTGGCAACTTGTACTCTGAAAAATTCTCAGCATTAAGAGACGGTGCCGTTTTGAATAGTCAAGCTATGATTTTTGAAGTATACAAAGACAAGGTGCATCTAAAGGGAAGGGATGTAAATACAAAAAAAACCGTATGGGAAGCTACTATAAGTATGCACCCGAATACAACCGGCATGTATGAAGCCGAGGAAAGTGTGTTTGCATATGCAACCTCTGGCGACGACATAAATCTGTCGGGCGGCAAGTATGTGAATATGAACCATGGAAGCGCATATATCGAATCGCACAAGGTTGACGGAGGAGATTCTGGCGGCAATAAAATATTGAAAATAAGGTATGCTACCGATGCTGCCAATGTTGCCAAGGGATTATATGTAAATGGAGCCAAAGTACAGACACTCAGCTTTCCGACTACCGGAGGCATGAACTCGTATAACGATTTGGCGGTACCTGTTGAGCTGAATCCGGGTCCAAATAACAAAATCGTCATAAAAAGCGATGGCAATGCAGCGAGCGTGAATATTGATAAAATCCAAATTATGGATAGTAACAAGCCTAGAAGTATGTGGGGATTTAACGGCAATGGCAACAACAGTATCAAGAATGGGATTAATGCAACCTTGCATGGAAGTGCTGTCTCTGATAAGACGGATAAAATGGAAGGTTCAGCTTCGCTAAGCCTGAACGGTGCTGAGGGTAATTATGCAAGTGCAGATCTTGCATCCAACAAACAGAACAATTTAACTCTATCAGCCTGGGTGAAGTGGAATGGTGAAACTTCGGAATCGCAGCAGATCTTGTCCAATGGCGATGGCCTTAGTAACGGTTATTCCATCGTACTGGATCATGAAAAGGGCGATAAGGTATCAATCGTGATCAACGGTCAGACGATTCTGGGATCTCAGACTGCTTTGACTGCAGGACAATGGACTAATATTACTGCGGAAAGAAGAAACGGCACCTGGGAGCTTTATATCAATGGCAAGAGCACCCCGGTAACCAATAATACAACAGATCCTTCAAAGCCTACAACGGGAACGTATATCGGTGCAGACAGTAGAGGCCAACAAAGCTTCAATGGACGTATTGATGCAGTAAGGATTTACAATCAAGCACTGTCTACCGATCAGATCATGGCAATGGCCAACGAGACTTCTGACGTTAAGTTGCAAAGCCTCGAAATAACTAAACTGCCAACAAAGTTAAATTACTTGCCTGGGGATTGGCTTAATATTGATGGGCTGATTGTGACAGGCACTTACAGCGATGGAACAACAAAAGTGGAGAACGTAACGGTTGATAATATTACCGGCTTTAATAGTTCCATTCTTAATGAAGGGCAGCAAGTGACTGTGGCGCTAGGTGGAAAGACAGCCAACTTTAATGTAAATATTTTAGATGTATTGCCTGGTTCAGCATCGGTACCAGGAAGGATAGAAGGTGTAAGCTATAATTCGAAACAGGGTATTTTACTTAAAAATCTTCCTGCTAATGATGGCGCACTCACATGGATGGTGCATCCTCTAAATAAAGGCGACTGGATGGAATATAAAGTAGATGTGAAAAGTTCGGGAACCTATCAATTAGCTTACAGGGTTGGAACAGCACCGGATAAAACGGGAGAGGTTGAATTCCTGGTAGATGGAGTACCTCAAACGAAAACTTCGTTCTCAAACACGGGTGGTTGGTATACTTGGGGCAATAGAACTGCTGATTATGTCAAGCTGAGTGAAGGCCCACATAAAATAAGGCTGAATGTAACTGAAGCTTATTGGACTCTGCGCTGGTTTGAATTGACGAAGGTTGAAGATAAAACATTAAACAGCATCACAGTACCTGCTGACTTAACAGATGTGGCAATCGAAACAGTGAAGACAGCTGAAGCTCTTGGATTGCCTCCTAAAGTAGCCCTTGTAACCGATAGGGGAAATGTGGATGCAAGTGTGAATTGGGATGTAAATAGTGCAAGCTACGATCCAACTGCACCGACGGCGCAGAACTTCACTGTAACAGGAAAAGTAACTCTGCCTATTGGAGTTACAAACCCGAAAAGCATTCCATTGACAACAAGCATTAGTGTATCTACAAGGGCTGCCGAACTAGTAGCCCACTGGAAGTTCGATGAAGGCTCCGGTACAACCGTCGGCGATTCTTCAGGCAACGGCAACAACGGAACTCTGGTTAACAATCCGACTTGGACCGATTCGGGCAAAGGCGGAGCTCTTGCTTTTAGCGGTGGCTCAAGGGCCGAGTTCAACTCTTCGGCAACTTTGAATAAAACAGGTGACGAGTCCGTGTCGTTTTGGTTCAAGACTTCTCAGCCTGCAACCGGCACCACGAGCATTTTCCGTCAAAGTAATCGTTTCACGGCCCTCCAGTTGGCAAGCGGTCAAGCTCGCGTGGCCTATTGGCCCAACGCTTCATCCAGTTATAAAGCGCTGTATACTCCATGGACTTACAACGATAACAATTGGCATCATTATGCGGCTACTTACGATCATTTAAATGGTCTGAAGATTTATGTCGACGGTAACTTAGTGGCAAGCAATACAACGAATCTCGGACCGCTTCCGACAGTAACGAGTAAAATCATGATGGGAGCCAATGAAACCGGCGGTGAAGCATACAATGGATTGCTTGACGAAGTTCGTGTATTTGACCTGGCGTTGACTCAGGACGAAATAAGGCAATTGTGTGATCAACAACCGTAAAACGTAAAAATATTTTCTGAGGGTTTCAATTTACTAAAATAAATACGATTCGCTCAGGGGATTAGATTTAAACTTTAATGAAAAGAGGTCCCACGGCAAAATATTTGTTACGGGACCTTCAATATTTATTGACACAATTACGATTCCCTCAAGGGATTAGATTTAAACTTTGATGAAAAGAGGTCTCGCTTTGAAACTACGTGCATTCCTGTCCTTGTTCATAGTCACCTTAGTATTTTGTGCGAATGCAAGCACTTCATTTGCCCATACCGACAAAAGTAGGGGTTACTCGATGTTAAACATTAAAGGGAAAACGATAGACTATGAACTTTTTCTTGATCAAACAGACATGCTGGAACAATTTGATACCAACAAGGATAAATATCTGGAGAACGAGGAACTATCCTTGCAGAAAGAAAGAATCGAATCAGTATTACAGAAAGATCTTCGTATAGTTGTGGATACAAAGCCCTTAACGATGGAATTGCTTTCGATGAACGTGGAAGAAAAGGCTTCCACGATGGGCGTAGTGCTTAAATTAAGGTTAACCGCTGATGAGCCGATCGAACAATTTAATCTTCATTACAATCTGTTATTTGAAAATGCGCCTCGTCATTCGAGTGTACTCTTGGTCCATTCAGGGGAATATTTCTATCAGAACATTCTTGATATCAATAAAAAAGATGTTCAGATTTTCATTGCTCAGCCTGATATTGAATCCGTTCTATGGAAATACTTTGTACTTGGAATCGAACACATTTTGACCGGGTACGATCATTTGCTGTTTTTGGTGTCCTTAGTATTAATCGCAACTCGCTTCAAAGATGCGTTGAAAATTGTTACTGCTTTTACAATCGCCCACAGCTTTACACTGTTATTGGTGGCGTCGGGCCGCATTCACGTTATCCCGTCCTGGGTCGAAGCCTTGATTGCCCTGACGATCTGTTATGTAGCAGTGGAAAATATGTTTGTACAAAAGGCGAAATGGCGGTGGCTATTGACGGCCTTATTTGGCCTGATTCACGGCATGGGCTTCGCCGGGGCTTTGGCCGATACGGGTCTTCCAAAGAGCAATCTGATTGGCTCACTCCTGACGTTTAATTTAGGTGTGGAAGCGGGCCAGCTCATGTTCCTATGCCTAATACTTCCCTTCTTGCTATGGATACGTCGGTTCTCTTGGTATCGTAAAATGATGATATCAACGTCTTGCCTTATTTTTGCTCTGGCATTTTATTGGTTAATTCAAAGACTGCAATGAGGCCATGATTAGTATATGGTACATTTGGATCGATTATTTTTCTTTTATTGGTAATTGAACTGATAAAACAATTAAGAAGCTAAACTTGAAGATAAGTTCTTAAAGCTAACGCATGTGTGTGCGGCCGAGCCTAGGTCGTATCATATAGCGGGTGGGATTCCCGTCGAGTAATAACTAGCCGTTCACTCGTAGCGAGTCTTGGAGGGCTAAAGGTAACTTTAGACTTTAAGCGTAGACAGTTAGGTTGCGGGCCGAAAGCCAAATGGTTGAAGGGATTGAGCTTCAAAATGTTAGTAAAGCGAGAGGGCTGATGCCTTACGCATAGCAGAAAACAATATTTTACCTTTCGTTAAGGCAAGAATGGTAAAGCCTCTCCGGAGTCAGAGACCTTGGCACGTAACACATTGATATGATACGGCAACTCGGGAGACCCTACCGGTCTTTTCATTTAATAGAAGAGTATGGTGTACAAGCGATAACAAGTAAGGAAACCAAATGCCGATGTAGGGAGTCGGATAGCAGCGTAGTACCTATGAAGTTGGGTAATGCTGATGGAGGAAAGGCTGCTACCAAAGTATCACCCTTAAGAAGGACACATTTACTACACACAGAGGTAGAATAAATGGAAACAAAACTACTAAGAATAGCAGAATAAAGTCTGATAGAAATTAGCTGAGTTCTGTAAATGATAATTTGGAGGAGCCGTGTGCGTTAATAGCGCAAACACGGTTCTAGGAGGGGATGGAGTTCGATTTACCGTGAGGTAAAAAGACTCCTTTCTACTCGACTAGTTCAATAAGAATGTATAAATAGACACGAATATATTGAACCCAGATACAAGTATAAGTGAATAATTAAGAGGTTTTCGTTTTTCTTGCAAACCCATTATCAATAACATTACTCCTAAGAAAAATAACATATATGGCATTACAACAAATCTATCTGTTGTTAAAGCATATACTGCTAAAACAAATGCAAATAGTCCAAAAACATTTTTGAATATTTTTAACAAAGAACTACCTCCTTAATAAAAAATTTAAATGAATTCTAATTAAAATTCTACCATATTATTCCAATTTTGTGTTTTAAACTTCGCTAATTAACCTGCCAGTTTTTTCAAAAAAAAAAGCCGCATATGCGACTCTTGATCTTGTTCAACTAAAGCATCAGTTAGTTGCTTAAGAGGCGCTAATTAATAGCCCTTTAAAAAAGAGAATAAAACACTAAAAGCTCAAAATAAAGATGATGACCCTGCTTACAATAAAGCTTACTATAAATTACAGCTTGATAAAATTACAGCAGATGATATCAATTCTCTTAGTGCAAATGACTTACAAATTCTTGCAATTTACAAGCAAATGAGTGTTGGTTATGCGTTAACTCCACAAACAATTAAAAGTGAGGGAGTTACTGAACCAGAATATGCAACAGTTAGTGAACATTTGGATGAGCTTCCAGGTGTAGATGTAACGACAAATTGGGAAAGAAAATACGTTTATAGTGATACGTTCCGAACAATTTTAGGTAATATTACTTCTGAAAAAGAAGGATTACCTGCTCAGAATGTCGATTATTATTTAGCACGTGGTTATGATCGTAATGACCGTGTAGGAAAAAGCTATATAGAAAAGCAATATGAAGATGTTTTACGCGGTACAAAAGGTAAAGCACAAAATGTTATTGACTCAAATGGAAATGTTGTTGATACGAAAGTCATAACAGAAGGGGAACCTGGAAGTGGTTTAGTTCTATCAATTGATATTGATCTTCAAGGTAAGGTTGATGAAATTGTAAAAGAAAAGCTTTTACAAGCCAAAGCAACGTCAAATGGTCGATATTTGGACCGTGCATTTGTTACGATGATTAACCCGAGAACAGGTGAAATTTTAGCAATGTCAGGAAAGCAAATTGTTAAAGACAAAAAGACAGGAAAGACTAAAGTTGTAGATTACGCAACAGGTAATCTTACTTCATCTTATGAGATGGGTTCAACAGTAAAAGGTGCAACGGTTCTAACAGGTTATCAAACAGGTGCCATTGTCCCAGGGCAAAGGCAATTCGATACACCGATTAAAATTGCAAGTACACCAGTAAAAGCATCTTATAAAAACATGGGGTGGATTAGTGATTTAGATGCACTAAAATATTCATCGAACGTTTATATGTTCCGCACAGCTATGGCTATTGGACATGCAAATTACGTAGAGAATAAGCCTTTAGATATCGATGTTAAAGCGTTTGATATATTCCGTAATAGTTTCAGTCAATTTGGCCTTGGGGTTAAAACTGGAATTGATTTACCCAATGAAGCAATTGGCTTTAAAGGTGTAGACAAAAATCCAGGTTTCCTTCTAGATATGGCGATTGGTCAGTATGATACTTATACGCCACTACAATTAGCTCAATATGTATCGACAATCGCAAATGGAGGTTACAGAATTCAACCTCATGTTGCGAAAGAATTGAGACAACCTTCAATAGGCGAAGATACCGGTGTCATTAGACAAGAAATGAAACCGAAGATATTAAATCGAATTGATATGAGGGATTCGTATATCGACCGAGTAAAAGAAGGTTTTTATAAGGTTTATAATGAAACGGGCGGTACAGCTCGCAAATATTTTACTGGTACAGACTATAAACCTGCAGGTAAAACTGGTACAGCCCAGTCCGTGTATGATGGACCTGATCGAAAAAAATACAACGGACCTCAAAAAACATATAACTTAACACTTATCGGCTATGCCCCATATGACAATCCGGAAATTGCCTTCGCAGTTGTTGTACCTTGGTTACAAAGTGACCAGGCGCCGGTTAATAAATACATTGGCCGCGGTATTATGGATGAATACTTCAAAATGAAAAAAGAAGGAAACAGTACGAAAGAAGAAGTAGTTAAAAATAAATAAAAAGAGAAGGCAGCTCCTTCTCTTATTTTTTTAGGTTTTTATTGGTGGACGAAAGAAAACATCCCGCTCAATGGTTGCGATTTTTGTGCAATAGGGTCTGATTCTAAATCTGAGATAAAGGAATAAAACTTATTCCTTCTGCAACTAAACCAGCTAATAGTTGAACAACATTTAAGCTGCTACGAAGATCTTTGAGAGAAACAAGGCTGGGCAAGTTATTGGCATATAAGAATTATGCGTGAATTAAATCTTGATTCAAACGAGGCAATTGAATACGCAAAGCTTAATGCAGGAGTAGTTCAGCCATCGAAAACAAGCATTAACCCGTATTATTTAGGACTAAGAATGTTTGAAGATATAGAAGAGCGATATAATAATCCAACAAAAGAAATGCGTGAGTTAGGTGTTAAACCTGGCAGCGGTCGAGAAAAAATGTTTGAAGTACGAGAGTTAGAGTCTGATAGTTCATTTATACGAAACTACTTAACAAAAGATCTTGTCATGAGGGAAGATATGTATCTATTCCAGCGACAAGGTAAGGAATATAAAGTTACTGATAAGGCATGGGAAAATGTAAGAGACCAACTTGTAGTTAGTCGAGTAAATGGAGGATTCCCTTATATTGTAGTTCAAGAAGGAGATTATTTAAAAAATGGGGAGCTTTATTTGAAGCATTCTTATGAACATATGGAACTTGATGTGAGGTATGTTGAGAAGGTTATGCCTTATATTCATCAGTTGTGGGGTAGAGGGGTTCATTTAGAGACGAATATTGAGAATAAGTCTGTGTTGTTTAATTATGATGGGAAGAATATTCATCGGAAGTATATTTAAAGCCACCTTTTTTAGGTGGTTTTCTTAATGGATTAGAAAGTATAAAATTCTTTTTTGGTATTGAACCTTATGCAACTACCTTCTATGAATATAAAAGACAAGAAATCTTTTCAATCGCTGAGGCACTCAACATTGTTTGAGTGCTTTTATTTGTAGGTAAAAGTTAAAATGATTCTATTAAGTCAGTGGAAAAACGAAAAAAATTAGAACAAGCATTGATTATAAAGGAAGAAAAAATATCCCAAATACAAAAAATGGAAACAAAATTAGAAGAAGAATTTAATAATTTAGGAATAAGGTCTGAAATTTATCCGTTAGATGTAAAAGCTGGTGAGAATTTAATCCAAAATCACAAAGCATTTATTAAAAAATTAGAGAACGATAAATATTTAACAACTCATAAAGAGATGAAAGACTTTAAAAGACTCGAAATAGCTTACGCTAATTCTTCTTTAAATGTCGATAAATTCTTTATAGATAAATTATCTCTAGCTCGGAAAGATCAAAAAGTTACAACGTTTAATGAAGAGCAAATCAAAAAACTTATAGAAGTAAGAAAGAAAATGAAAAAAAGGTCAATTCGATTCAAAATAAATATTATAGTGATGAGCAGAAAAAAATCGCAGTAGATAATGAAAATAAGATTATTACTTACTTTGTTAATGCAGTTAAAGATTTTAATCGCCAGCAAAGAGCAGTCGAAACGTACGATACTGTAATGGTTTTAGACGCTTTTGCAGGTGATATAACTGATGAAAAGGTGTATGTTAAGTCGGGAAAACGTTGTTATATCAACGTTTTTATTAAAATCGGAAATTACTCGAAATGGATTTTACAACTGAATAGTAAGTAAATCTTGATAATAGCATTAAAATCTTTTAATTTTATACAAATTTTATACAAAAAAGACTGGAAATAAAATAAGTAATGCTCTTGGAAGGCTTGCTATTATGTAAACATCACATGAATACAATATGCATAATTTTTATTCTTTTTTGGAAATATAAAATTATACCGATTATAAGAAGAAATGTGGAAAAATGAGAAGTAATGAGCCTTCAGAAAGTAGTAATCCTGAATTGTGAATAAGGAAGTGACCTGCGATGATTACTAGCCCCAAAGACCGTATTACAACAATTCAAGTAGTTGTTATCATTATCAATTATATACTTGGAACGGGAATTCTGACCTTACCACGAGCAGCTACAGAGAAAGTGAAAACACCAGATACCTGGTTAACTGTAATTTTAGGCGGGCTGATTGCGATGGTGGCAGGAGTTATTATGGTCAAATTAGGACAACGGTTTCCAGGAAAAACCTTTTATCAATACAGCCAAGAAATTGTAGGGAAATGGATGGGTAAGTTACTAAGTCTAATCCTTGTATGTTATTTTTTAATGATGGGTGGATTTCATATCTGTGCATTAGTAGAAGTAACAAGTTTATTTTTGTTGAAAGGTACCCCAACTTGGGCCATCGCGATGCCATTTATGTGGATAGGTCTCTATTTAATTATGGGCGGCATAAATCCGATTGCCCGTCTGTTTGAAATTATTCTCCCCATTACGGTCGGCGTTTTTTTGGTGGTTGCTTTTATGAGTTTTAAAATATTTGAAGTGGATAATCTGCGCCCGGTACTGGGGTTGGGGATCATGCCCGTACTAAAAGGAATCAAAACAACGGCTCTCTCATATATAGGTTTTGAAAGCATGTTGATTATAATGGCGTTTATGAAACAGCCAAACCAAGCAGTAAAAGCTGTTTTAGTCGGAATTTTCATCCCACTGATCTTTTACTTGATAACTATCGTAATGGTCATCGGTGGACTATCCGTCGATGATGTAGTAACCAAAACTTGGCCAACGATTGATCTCGTGCGAAGTTTTGAAATGCCTGGTTTGCTATTTGAACGGTTTGAGTCTTTGTTGCTTGTAATATGGATTATGCAAATGTTTACTTGCTTTAACGTTAGTCATTATGCTGCTTCTTTGGGGCTTGCCCAACTGTTTAAAAAAAACATTCATCCATTTATGTTTGGTTTGCTTCCGGTTATTTATATCATTTCCATGACCCCGAAAAATACGAATGACCTATTTAAACTTGGGGATACGATGGGCAATGTTGCGTTTTTTTTATTTGGTATACAACCGCCGCTACTTCTGCTTGTCTTAAAATTGAAAAAGAGGAAGAATCGAGAAATTGAATATTCCTGAACAACTTCGAAACATAATTGAAATAGTGACTCAAGAATTAAGTGTTGGAACACAAATTCTTGCTATGGATAATGCAATTTATACTGCTGAGGTTTTAATAAGAAGTAATTCAGAAATAAAGTGGGGAAGAATTAGAAAACCCAAGAGTTCAATAGATGTAAATCGACCTGTTCTACTTAGTAATTCGTCTAAGGTGGTAATAAACCCAATTAATGAAATTAGCAATCTGACAGGACGAATGGTGAAAATTGGAAATAGTAACGAAACAATAGTTAAAGAAAAATATGAATCATGGGTTTATTTTTTCAGTAATAACTATTTAAAAGAATATTGAATAACTTTTATTAAATTTTAAAAATGTTGATTATTGCAAAAGAAAAAGGCACTAAACTCAAATAAAAACAACTATAAATAATCAAAAGTTGTTCAACTAACGCATGCGTTAGAAATAAAACACTTTTTTAAAGCTCAATTAATAAATCTAAAATAATGTAAATTGTTCTGATTCCACTTTCTTTTTCTTTGTGGATTTTTTCTTTTCAATTACTTGTTTCGAAGTATTATTTACTTGAACAGCTATTTTTACTGCACTTTCATAACTGTGTTCATTTTTGCAATTTGGACAGAGGTATATCTGTTTGTTAATACGTGAGTCAGCTAGTTTCATACGTTCTTCTTTTGACATTCCTATGTTTCTAGCACATGGTCCACAAATTTTCTCCATTACTTCAACCCCTTTTTTATATTTTTCTGTAAGACCTTAAATAAAAATCTATTTTATTGTCTTTAATCGCTTAGTAAATAAAAAATTAATTATACCATGCCTTAATTAACGATCCTTCAAAATACTAATATAAAAAAAGCAGCTATTGGCAGCTCTTCTTAATAACTAACTCATGCGTTTGTTGAATAAAAGTTTTATTAATCTTAGTATCATTTTCAATTCATATCTTATTAATTATTTGTAGAATTTTTGTTTAGGTTCTTACGTTTTCTACTATTAAAAAGCAATCCTCTCATAATCTATTGACTTAGAGTTTACTCTAAACAATATAATTAAAAAAAGATATGAAAAAGTACTGTAATTAGTAAAAAATTGGGTCTTTATCATCATATGGTTCAGATGAAAAATTCGATTTGATTAATGTTAACAGTGATTTTTTCTATTAAATATTTAGATAATAGAAAGGGATAGAACAACAAATTTAGTAAAATAGAAATAAAAATGTTGGGAGTCGGTAATATGGAGCAGTCAAATAAAGCATTTAGTGACACATTAGTAAAATCATTAAGAGGAGAACGTGGTCATCTTCCTATCAAGAATGCTTTGTTGGATATAGACATGGATCTTGCTGGAAAAAGAATAGAGGAGCTACCTTATACTATTTATCAATTAGTCAAACACATGACATACTGGCAAGAATTCCTCTTATTATTCGCACAAGGAGAGAGGCCTAAATTACCTTCTGATGTGAAAGAAAGCTGGCCTGTTGAAGAAGGACCTAGTAATGAGGAAGAGTGGAAACAGATTATTCAGCATTTTCTTCAAGGGATAGAACAGGCATGTACGATTGCCCAAACTGTTCAATTGGACAAATCATTAGAGAAATGGCCAGGCGAATCCCCAGGTGGTGTACTACGCAATATTGCATCTCACAACTCCTATCATTTAGGTGAAATCGTACTAATACGCAGATTATTTAGTGCTTGGCCACCACCAACCGGAGGATATCCTGCTTAAACTTTGGATCAATAGTGAATTCATGGAAGCCAATTGAAATTCACTATAAAGGTTTTAGTTGAGTCAACAATTTGGGGGCAATTCATTAGTTCATTATAACTAACGCATGTGTTCGTATTATAAGGACAACTAGTTAAATTACTAGTTGTCCAATTTTTTTATGGTCTAATGTTTAAAGTAGTCGGGGTGGTAGCAGAAGTATCAAAGAAGCATGCAGGATTCATTGTGAATGTAGATCATGCAACTTCAAAGGATTACCTCGACTTGATTCGATCTATGCAAGAAACGGTGAAAAATAAATAAAAATTGTTATTGAAACAGAAGTGAAAATTCTTGGTGAGGAATATCAAAAAGAAGATCGTTGAGAGAAACAAGGCTGGGCAAGTTACTGGCACATCCGTATCATGCGCGAACTCAACCTTGATTCAAATGAAGCAATCGAATACGCAAAGCTTAATGCTGGGGTAGTTCAGCCATCGAAAACAAGCATTAAACCATATTATTTAGGACTAAGAATGTTTGAAGATATTGAAGAAAGATACAATCATCCAACAAAAGAAATGCGTGAGTTAGGTGTTAAGCCAGGCAGCGGAAGAGAAAAAATGTTTGAAGTACGAGAGTTAGAGTCTGATAGTTCATTTATTCGAAACTACTTAACGAAAGATCTTGTCATGAGAGAAGATATGTATTTATTCCAGCGACAAGGTAAGGAATATAAAGTCACTGATAAAGCATGGGAAAATGTTAGAGACCAACTTGTTGTAAGTAGGGTAAATGGCGGATTTCCAAATATCGTTGTTCAAGAGGGCGATTACTTAAAAAATGGAGAGCTTTATTTGAAGCATTCCTATGAAAATATGGAACTTGATGTTAAGTATGTTGAGAAGGTTATGCCTTATATACATCAGTTGTGGGGTAGAGAAGTTTATTTAGAGACGAATATTGATAATAAGTCTGTGTTATTTAGTTATGATGGGAAGAATATTCATCGGAAGTATATATAGAGCCACCTTTGAAGTATTGAACTTTTTGGCAATTCGTAGAGATTAAATGGATGTTAAATGTATTGAATTACATTTAATGTCCATTTTTTTGTGTTTTTAATTTACTCAATAAAGTATGGAATCGTTCGTTATTAAATCCTTTAACAATATATATTTTCGATTTGTTATAATATAGTTGGATTTGAAGTTTATACAAAAAAATGTAAGACTATGTGTGGGAAATAACAAACAGAATTATGAAATATGTTGATATATACAGGATAGTTCACGAAAGGACTTGAATCAATGACCAAAATAAAATTAACGGATTTAAAAAGAGAACTAAAGGTATTAGATAATCTAGAACTAATTAACTTAATTACAGATCTATATAAGCAAAATAAAGATGTTCAACAGTTTTTATCCAATAAATAAAATAGGTGAAGAAGCAATAAATGATTTATATGAAAAAACCAAGAAGAAAGTAGAATACATATGGTGATATTATTAGTAAGTTTTACAATAGTATGATAACTATGTATGACAAAGTAGTGGACGAATGTAATAAAAATGAAGACTTTTTTAATTCATTTAAAGAACGTCTATATTCTGTTGTTCAAAAATCTGAGGGAATTGGATGGGGTTATCATGATTGTATATATGATATCTATTATTCACTGGACTATGAATTAGAGGATGATGAAGATGGGTTGAATGCACATAATCACTCCTTATTTTTTGTGTAGAAATTTATGAACTAAATATTGATAAGTCCCCCTTCATAAAGATAGAAGGGTTTTTTTTTTTTGACTCAAGTTCTCTCCCCATTAAAAAGCATTGATTTTTTTTAAGGGAAATTTAAGGTACACAATCCAAAATGAGCTTATCAAATGAAATTAGGAGGAGTAAAAAAATAAATAAAACAAGCTCTAATTCAAACGATCAATAGTAGAGTAAGTTTGCTGTATAAACGAATGACAAGTCCTAATTTTCTTAAAATGGTTACAAGATAGAGGTTCGGGGGATATGTGAGATTCCGAAATCGCATGTATCTCAAGATAGAATAATCGGGTAAATATTCATATCAATCTCAATGATGGAGAGGAGAAAAGTAAATTGAAAAAGTGGGTTATTATTTCAGTTATTGTTGTTGCTGTTGGAGGAGGAAGTGGTTGGTTCATTTATAGTAAGAGTCAAGCAAATCAAGCCCAAAATGTGATGGCTACAGCACAAACAATTACGGCACAAAAAGGAAAGTTAGAGGTAGCTGTTACTGGATCGGGTTCGGTAACTGCAAATACTGACGAAGATGTTACTGCGGAAAATACAATTCTAGTTGTGGATAGTGTAAGTGTTTCATCTGGAGAATCGGTAGATAAAGGTGACACACTTGTAACATTTAAAAATGGAGATGTTGTTACTGCTCCAAAAGATGGAGAAATTACAAAGGTTTATGTAAGTAGCGGTAGCGGAGCATCGCAAGGAAAAGTTCTAATTCGTATGGAAGATGAAGAGGGAGTTAAATTACCGATTACAAGAGAAAATGGTGACAGTTCCTCAAATAATTCTAGTACTGGAAATACTGGAGGTAGTAGTTTAATAGCGGATACTGTAAATGTGAAGGAAGGCTCAGTTGTAAAAGCAGGTGAAACACTTGTGAAATTTACAGATGATAGTATTTTACAGGCACCAGTTGCTGGAACAATCACTAGTCTTGCTGTTAATAGTGGAGATTCTGTACAAAGTTCTGCGACAGTAGCACATATAACAAATTACAGTTCTTTGGAAACAACAATCAGTGTAGATGAATTAGATATCACTAAGGTAAAAGTTGGACAGTCAGTAAGAATAACTGCAAGTGCTTTTGAAGGTGAAACATTCGATGGGATTGTAACGAAAGTAGCAAATGAAGGCACATCGACAAATGGCGTTTCAACATTTGATGTAACTGTAAAAATTAAAAATCCAAAAGGTTTGAAAATTGGTATGTCAACAGAAGCAAGTATTTTAATACAGAGTAAAGCAGATGCGTTATATGTTCCAGTAGAAGCAGTGTATAAAAATGAAGATGAAAAATATGTATTAGTTCCTACATCTACAGATGATTCTGGAAAATCTACAAAGAAAGTTACTGTAAAAACTGGTATCACAAATGATACGAATGTAGAAATTACAAGTGGATTAACAGAAGGAGAGTCTGTTGAAATACCGAGTGTTCAATCTAGAGGTAATTCCTCTCAAGGTGGATTTATGATGCAAGGTGGCAACTTCCCAGGTGGTGGCTTCCCAGGTGGAGGATTTTCTGGTGGAGGTAACTTCGGAGGAAGAGCTACTGAAAGAAACCAAACAGGTGGCGGACAAGGAGGTAAATAATGACTAACTTTGAGCCGATTATTCAAATAAAAAACATGACGAAAATGTATGAACTTGGCGGAGAAACGGTAATGGCTCTTCAGAGTGTATCCCTTGATATCCAAAAGGGTGATTTTATATCAGTCATCGGTCCTTCAGGTTCAGGGAAGTCAACATTTATGAACATGATTGGATGCTTAGACCGACCGGATTCTGGGAGATATTTGATTGATAATGAAGATGTAGGGCAAATGAAGAGCTCGCAACTAGCGACTATACGGAATGAAAAAATTGGATTTATTTTTCAGAATTTCAATCTTATACCAAAGTTAACTGCGGTAGAAAATGTAGAACTACCTCTCATTTATAGAGGGATGAAAACAGCTGAACGAAGAGAAATTGCTCTTTCGGCGTTAAAAAAAGTAGGATTAGTCGATCGAGCAAATCATTTACCTACACAATTATCAGGGGGGCAGCAGCAGCGTGTCGCAATTGCGCGTGCTCTTGCTGGAAGCCCTCCTATTTTACTGGCAGATGAACCGACTGGAGCTCTTGATAGTAAAACAAGTAAGGAAATTTTGGAGATTATGAATTTGTTAAATGAGCAAGGGCATACGATTATTCTAATTACACATGATTTAGAAGTAGCAAAACAAGCAACTCGTGTTGTACGAATTCACGATGGCCAGTTATACGAGAATGGAGGAGAATGGTTTGCAGACACTGAGAATGGCGCTTAAGAGCATTAAAGGAAATAAAGTAAGAGCGTTCCTAACAATGCTAGGTATTATTATCGGTGTATCCTCCGTAATTGTGATGGTTGCGATTGGACAAGGATCAACGAAAGAAGTGCAAGATCAAATAGGAAGCTTAGGTACAAATGTATTAACAGTAGGTGTTACTGGCTCAGATGTAACGTTTAAAGAAGATGATGCCAATCAACTTAAGGACGTTAGTGGTGTAGAAGCGATCGCTCCGACTGTCTCTGGAAGAGTAACTGTAAAAAACGGACAAACGAACGCACAAGTGTCAGTAACAGGAACAACTTCACCTTATTTAAAAGTTCGTGATTTAGAGTTGCAATCAGGCAGATTTATCGCAGACTTGGATAATGATAATCACTCAAAAATAGCAGTTCTTGGTTCAAGCACAGCACGAACATTATTCGGTTTTGGAAATCCAGTTGGTCAATACGTTAAAGTAAATGGAACATCATTTAGAGTTGTTGGGGTACTTCAATCAGTTGGTAGTTCATTAGGTTCAAGTGGGGACAGTACGATTTTTGTTCCGCTTAGCACAGCTCAGCGCTTGGCATCTACTACTTCAATTGGATCTGTCTATGTAAAAGTAGAAAATGAAAATATGATTAATTTTACATTACGTAGAATCGAACAAAAGATGTTTACGATTATTGGCGATGAAGATAGCTATAGCGTTTCGAGTCCAGAGGATTTAATGGAAACTGCTTCATCTGTTAATAAAACGATGACATTAATGCTAGGTGGAAGTGCTGCGATCTCACTTATTGTTGGTGGTATCGGTATAATGAATATTATGCTTGTATCGGTTTCAGAACGTACAAAAGAAATTGGTATTCGAAAAGCAATTGGAGCAAAGCGTGAAAGTATTCTTCTTCAATTTCTCATTGAATCAATGGTATTAAGTTCACTTGGAGGAATAATAGGTGTTGTAATAGGCGTTATAAGTACAAAAATATTCACTATAACGACAGGAACAGCAATTGCATATTCTGTACCAGTTATGCTGTTATCATTTGTATTCTCTTTATTAGTTGGGATCGTATTTGGTGTTTTTCCAGCAAATAAAGCGTCTAAGCTTGATCCAATTCAAGCTCTTCGATATGAATAGTACGAATAAAGAGGTTGTCCCAAAAGTAAAACTTTTAAGGGGCACCTTTTTTTTTGTTAAAAAAAAATCATTCTCTACGATCGTTTTACTACTTAAGTAAGAAACCTTATTAATCTATTAAAATAGTATTTTAGGTTTCTATTCAAAAATGTCAGAATAGTCTATAATTATGGTCGTAACCTGAATTCAACCGTAAATATTGAGAAAAGTGAAAGGTGAGTATTTTTTGGCTTGTTGTTTAATTTAATAATTCTATTAGGAGGCAAACGACGTGGAAGAATTAATCTCAGAATTGGTTGATAAGATGAAAGGAAGTTTAATCAATATTAGACGTGATATCCACTGTTTTCCTGAGATAGGATGGACAGAATTCCGAACCTCATCTCTCATAGCAGATTTCTTGTCTGAATTGGGATTTGAAGTGAAAGCTGGAAGGGAAATCATTGTACCTGAATCGAGAATGGGTGTCCCGGATGAAAAAACGATAGAAGAAGCAAAAGAGCGGGCATTGTCGTTTGGGGCAAATTCGTATTGGATTGAGAAAATGGAAGACGGGTTAACTGGTGTAGTAGGCATTTGGGATACAGGGCGGATTGGTCCAACACTTGCCTTCCGATTTGATATTGATGCATTGGAAATAGCTGAGGATAAAGGATTAAATCATGTTCCATGGAATCGAGGTTTTCATTCGAAAGTAGAAGGCTATATGCATGCTTGTGGACACGATGGACATATTGCAATTGGGTTAGGAATGGCACAATTGATTTCAAAAATGAAAGAGGAGCTTTCAGGAAAAATTAAACTCATATTTCAACCTGCTGAAGAAGGTGCGCGTGGTGCGAGAGCAATGGTTGATTCGAGGGTCTTAGATGATGTTAATTATTTCTTTAGTGGTCATATTGGTGTAACAGCAACAAAACAAAATCAACTTGTCTGTGGCGTAACAGATTTTTTCGCGTCAACCAAGTTTGATTTAGAACTGGAAGGATTGCAGGCACATGCTGCATTAGCACCACATGAAGGTAGGAATGCATTGCTTGCGGCATCTACTATTACATTGCAATTGTATGCAATCTCACGGCATGGATTAGGAGATTCAAGAATAAATGTTGGAGTTATTCAAGGTGGAGAAGGTCGAAACATTATTCCGGCACATGCTAAGCTAAAATTTGAAACAAGAGGATCAACCAACGAGGTTGATCAATATATGAAGAATGAATCAATGCGGATCATACAATCCGTGGCTCAGTTGTATGGGATTAAGGAACATACCGAAGTAGTAGGACGTTCGATTATAGCAGATTGTGACGCTGATCTTGCGAAACTTGTATATGAAATAGGATCAAAAGTTAAACAAACCAGTGAAATTGTTATTTCTCAGCCTTTTCTTGCTTCAGAAGATGTAACGTATATGATGAAAGAGGTTCAAAAAAATGGTGGGATGGCTACTTATCTATTGTTTGGGACTGAATTGGCTGCAGGCCATCATAATTGTGCATTCGACTTTAACGAAAAAACAATTGCGTATGCAGTTGAAGTTTTTGGAAACTTACTTGTACATTTAGCCAGATAATGAACTAGAGGAGAGGGGAATAGAGTATGTTTTTTCTTGCATTAATTAGTTCTTTTTTGAATGCAGTAAATGCGTTGTATGCCAAAAAAATAACAATGCAAATGAAGGATAATAATAGTTTTATTGTAACATCTTTTCTAGTGGTCACCATTTTGTTAGGTTGCGTAATGCCTTGGTATTATTCCTTTTCTGTTACCCCAGCTACAATAGGTTTATTAATCATTGTAATTATTTTAGATGCATTGTCTAATGTAACATTTTTCTTAGCGCTAGGACGAATAGAAGTATCTCAACTAGCAGTGTATACTGCATTAACTCCATTATTCACGTTTATTCCAAATAGCATATTGCACGGATTCGATATACATATTTTAATTCCGGTATTGCTTATTGTACTTGGTGTATATTTCCTGAACGTAAGAGGTAGAAACATGTTATCTCCATTAGTAGAAATAAAAAAGCCAGGGAATTTATTAGGAGTTGCAGCTGCAGTTACTGCTGGGCTCAGCATGGTTCCTACACAACAATTGCTCGTTCATCAATGGATAAACGCCCCCACACTTTATTTTTTCAGAGCGAGTGGGATTGCCCTAATAATCTATTTAATACATCGTCCAAAAATTTGGTATCCCAAACTGAATATGCACCTTTCGATTCGTGGGGTGCTTGCGATTTCACAATGGATTGCATTGTTTGCAGCCTTAAAGATTGCCAATGGGACTCTAGTTGTAGCTTTAGCTTATACCTCACCAATATTTGCATTGTTTTTAGCAAGAATTTATTATAAAGAAAAAATTACAGCAGCTAAGTTGATTGCCTGCTGCATTACCATTTTAGGAATTTTATTTATTTTAGAGTAGTGGAGGAAAAGATGAAAAAAATCCGTTTAGGTTTACTTGGATCTGATGATTCGATTGACGTTATTCAATCTGTAATAAAGGAATACCCTGAATTTGAATGTACTTCTATTATCTATTGGAGAGAAGAGGAAATACCTGATCTTTTAAGTCCAGTTGCAAATGATTTTGATATTTGGCTCTTTTCAGGAAAGGTCCCTTATGCCATAGCAAAAAGCTGGGGTGGAATTACAAAACCCATGTTTTTTACGCCCCACACTGGACCGAGTCTTTATAAAACTTTGTTACAAATATTTTATCATAACCAGATTGCAATGGAGCAAATCAGCTTTGATAACTTCCATTATGATGAACTCAAAAGCATTTTAGATGAAGCAGAAATTAAAGCTGATCATTTATTTTTGAAATATTATGAAGGGGAAGTTGATGCAAATGTACTTGCAGGATACCACTATGATTTATGGAAAAGTGGAAAAACGAAAGCAGCAGTTACATGTCTCAGGTCGGCACATATTGAACTTGAGAAGATGGGAGTCCCCGTTTATCGCGTACTTCCTGCAAAGTCAGCTATTGAGTCTGTACTAAATTTAGCACTTCGAACTTATGAGATGTTACATTTTAAAGAAAGTCAAATTGCAGTTCAAATGATAGAGATTGACTCTTATTTTGGACTAGCAAAGGATACTTTTTCAACTGATGAAATTTACAAAATAGAAATTAAAATGGCAGAGAAGCTTCTTGTTTACGCAAATAAACTTCAAGGATCACTTAAATCTGCTGGTCCTGGTCGATATGTCATTTTTACAACCCGAGGGCTACTACAGGATATAACGAATGAATTTTCTATTATACCGAATTTGGAAGATCTCGAAGAATTAAAGAAAGAAGTCATTACGTGTGGAATTGGAATCGGTAAAACGGCTTACGAAGCAGAAATTCATGCCGGAAGAGCGTTATTTCATGCTAGAGAGTTTGGAAAAGGAAGTTGGATGGTTGCTCTCGATAATCAAACGATAGCGGGGCCATTGGGAAGAGAGGAACAAATTACATATTCTTATGTCTCAAAAGAACTACAAAAAATAAGCGAACAAACATCTTTAAGCATTTCGACACTTAGTAAGTTAGAATCTATTCTTAAAAAAATAGGAAAGAGTGAGATTGGAGCTCACGAACTAGCACAGTATATGCAAATCATGCCGAGAAGCGCGCGTAGAATTTTAAAAGAATTAGAGGAACAAGGAATTGCTCAAGTTGTTGGAGAGGAAACACCTTATTCGCGTGGAAGGCCTAGAAATATTTATAAAATTAGCCTTTGATATTAGATAAAATATGAAAATTTAATATTCTGAATATTATTACTTAACAAAATAAATAATTAGTGATATAGTTATGGTCATAACCATAAATAGACCTTAAATACTAGTTTGTAACGGGAGGAAAAATGATTAATCAGGATAGATTGTGGAATCGCCTTATGGAACTCGGGTCCATAGGAAAACAAGAGTCTGGAGGAATTACTCGTTTGTCCTTTACTGAAAATGAGAGAAAAGCTAAAGAATTAGTTACTTCCTATATGGTTGAAGCAGGATTAAAAGTTTACGAAGATACCGTTGGAAATCTTATTGGACGTAAAGAAGGAACTAATCAAAACGCACCTGTTGTACTCGTAGGCTCCCATATCGATTCTGTATATAATGGCGGAAATTTTGACGGACCACTTGGCGTTCTCTCTGGGATTGAAATTCTCCAGACGATGAATGAACAGGGAATTACAACAGTACATCCTATTGAAGTGATTGTATTTACAGATGAAGAAGGAGCAAGATTTAGCTTTGGAATGATTGGAAGTCGAGGAATTGCTGGAACACTTACTTTGGAGGAACTCCAAAATAAGGATCAACAAGGAATTACTGTAGCTCAAGCGATGAGCGAGGCAGGTTATAACCCATTATTAATTGATCAGTCAGTCAGAAGTATTGGATCAGTAAAAGCCTATGTAGAATTACATATTGAACAAGGTAAGGTGCTTGAAAACGATAATTTATCGGTTGGTATTGTTACAGGAATCGCAGGCCCGTTGTGGCTTAAATTCACAATTGAAGGTAAAGCAGGGCATGCGGGGACAACTCCAATGAATGACCGTAACGATGCCTTAGTTGCTGCTTCCCAGATTGTTCAACTAATTGAAACTGAGTCAGCTAAGACAGGTTCAACGGTTGGAACAGTTGGTCAATTGCAGCTGTTTCCTGGAGGAATCAATATAATTCCTGGAAAGGTTGAATTCACCTTGGATTTGCGTGATGTAAATGAAGCAATTCGGGATGGGGTGGAAAACCGAATTTTAGAAGGAGCTAAAATTTTATGTGAACAACGTAGTGTAGGATTGCAAGTTGAAGTTTTGCAACGTATTGCACCTTCATTATGCTCTAATGAAATTCAAGATATAGCAAAACTAGCTTGTGAAACGATAGGTGTAGAACCATTTTTTATCCCAAGTGGAGCTGGGCACGATTGCATGCAGCTTACAAGTCTATGTCCTATAGGGATGCTTTTTATCCGTTCAAAAGATGGAATAAGCCATAATCCTGCTGAATGGAGTTCAAAAGAAGATTGTACAGACGGTGCTAATGTACTTTATCATACTGTACTTCAGTTATCTAATAATGAATAGAGGGAGATACAATCATGCAAACAATATCATTAGATAGTTTAGTAGAGCAAACAAAAGAAGAAGTAATTAAGTGGAGAAGGCATTTCCATCAGTACCCAGAGTTATCTTTTCACGAGGAAAAAACAGCTCAATATGTGTATGATACACTTCAAACTTTTGGAAATTTAGAGATAACTCGTCCAACAAAGACAAGTGTTATGGCTCGTCTGATTGGTTCTCAGCCCGGCAAAGTGTTAGCAATTCGTGCCGATATGGATGCTTTACCGATTGAGGAAGAAAACACTTTTGAATTTGTTTCTACAAATCCGGGTGTAATGCATGCATGTGGGCATGATGGTCATACAGCAATGCTTCTAGGCACAGCAAAAATTCTAACTAGTTTAAAAGATAAAATCAAAGGTGAAGTTCGCTTTTTGTTTCAACACGCCGAAGAGTTGTTTCCTGGTGGTGCAGAGGAAATGGTACAAGCAGGAGTAATGGATGGAGTTGATATGGTAATCGGTGCTCATCTTTGGGCTCCTATGAAACTAGGTACAGTAGGTGTAGCTTATGGACCGATGATGGCTGCTCCAGATACTTTCTATATTACTGTTGAAGGTAAGGGTGGACATGCAGCACTTCCTCATGACACGATTGATTCAATTGCGATCGCTTCCCAAGTTGTAACGAATCTTCAACATATTGTTTCTAGAAACACTGATCCACTTGATAATCTAGTAGTTTCTGTTACTAAGTTTATTGGAGGTACAACTCATAACGTAATCCCAGGTTCAGTTGAAATCTGTGGAACCGTTCGTAGTTTCAACGCCGACCTTAGGAAATCAGTTCCTGACCTTATGGAACGTGTGATAAAAGGAATAACTGAGGCTCATGGTGCACAATACAAATTTAATTATGAGCTTGGATATCGCCCTGTTATCAACGATGATCAGATTACGAAGGCTATTGAAGAAACGATTCTAGAAGTGTTTGATGAAAAGACTCTCGACCTTATGAAACCAAACATGGGTGGTGAAGATTTCTCTGCTTTCCAACAAAAGGCACCAGGAACTTTCTTCTATGTGGGAGCAGGAAACAAAGAAAAAGATATTACTTATCCGCATCATCATGCACGGTTTACAATAGACGAGGATGCTTTGGAAATTGGTGTAAAATTATTTGTTCATGCAACATTTAAGCTTTTAGATTAATAGACTTATGGTTAAGTAGACCTTATTTTATAAGGATATACTTAATCTAAATCTCTATTTTCTGAATATTTAAACTAGTATAAATTTTAAATTGAAAGTGGGGAACAATTTTTGAAAATCTATCATTTATTAGCACTTATTCCATTTATTGCTATTCTGGGCTTTTCATCTTGGGCAAACCACGTTGAGCCATTTGTATTAGGAATGCCTTTTCTACTTTTTTGGGTTGTACTTTGGACTGTTTTATCAACACCAGTTATGTGGATTATCTTTAAATTAGATACGGCGAATAAGGGGGACAGATAAGATGAATAGTGCATTAATTATAATTTCTCTTTTTCTTGCAGTATCGATTTTTCTAGGGGTACAAGCTAGGAAAGGAAAAGACATGAATCTTGAGCAATGGAGTGTTGGTGGAAGAGGATTTGGTACGATTTTCGTCTTTCTTTTAATGGCAGGTGAAATCTATACAACCTTTACGTTCCTAGGTGGAAGTGGTTGGGCTTATGGAAAAGGTGGTCCAACATACTATATCACTGCTTACGGTGCACTTGCTTACATTATGTCTTACTGGTTGCTTCCAAAAATATGGAAATATGCCAAAGAAAATAATTTAATGTCCCAACCGGACTTTTTTACAAGTAAATACAAAAGTAAAGCCCTTGGCGTTTTAGTTTCACTAGTTGGTGTTTCTGCTGTAATTCCCTACTTAGTTCTACAATTAAAAGGATTAGGAAGCATCGTTTCGGAGGCTTCTTATGGAATGATTTCACCAACTTTTGCGATTTGGATCGGTGCTATTTCAGTAACTATTTATGTAATGATCTCTGGTATCCATGGATCTGCATGGACTGCAGCGTTAAAGGACATTATGATTCTTGGTGTTGTTCTTTTTCTAGGAATTTATCTACCATTTCATTATTATGGTGGATTCCAAGCGATGTTTGAAGCAGTTGATAAAGCTAAACCAGGTTTTCTAAGTCTCCCAAAAGAGGGTTTAAGTGTATCTTGGTTTAATTCTACAGTTCTTCTAACAGCTTTAGGTTTTTATATGTGGCCGCATACTTTTGGCTCCATTTATTCAGCTAAAAGTGAAAATGTATTTCGTAAAAATGCGATTATCATGCCTTTATACCAACTTGTGTTGCTATTTGTGTTTTTCGTTGGATTTGCAGCAATTCTTCAAGTTCCTGGACTACAAGGTCCGGATGCCGATCTGTCTTTATTAAAATTAAGTAAACAATCTTTTAACCCGTGGTTTGTTGGAATCATTGGTGGAGCAGGGGTATTGACTGCAATCGTGCCAGGTTCGATGATTCTAATGGCATCTGCTACTTTAATATCAAAAAATATTTATAAAGTATTTGTACCAACTGCAACAGAAAAGCAGGTTGCAGTTTTAGCTAAATACCTAGTTCCTGTAGTTGCATTATTCGCAGTTTTTTTCACATTTAATGGTGGAACTACATTAGTAACTCTGCTTTTAATGGGATACAGTCTAGTTACTCAATTGTTCCCAACACTTGTCTTTAGTTTAATGAAAAAGAACTTTGTAACGAAGCAAGGTGCATTCGCTGGTATTCTTACTGGAGTTGCAACAGTTACTTATGTCACTATAAGTAATACAACAATCGGATCATTATTTCCAGCACTGCCTCAATATATTAAAGATTTGAATATCGGTGTAATTGGCTTAGTTGTAAATCTTGTATTTTTAGTCGTTGTTAGCTTACTTACTAAAAATATAGCGGTTCAAAGCAAAAAAGAAATTGTAGCATAAATAAGAATTACTTTTTAACGAAGGGGTTGATTGCTTTAATCAGCCTCTATTTTTTTGTGTAGGTATTCTTAAGAATCTAGGAAATTTACGAAGTTAGGTTTTAATCTTTGAACGTTTCAAAACTTTTAAAGTATCTTGAACTTACTTTATAAATAGCTAGTCCTATAATTGTTCCAGTTGTATTTAGTATTAAGTCATCAATATCACATGATCTGTAGTTATAGCCAAGGAACAGTCCAGAAATAGCTTGAATTAATTCGATTGTTAGACTTAATGTAAAACCTATTAAAATCGTTTTTCTGTTTGTTATTTAAAAAAATAGAATAGGGAATGCAAATCCTAGTGGTATAAATAATAAAACATTACCAGCAATTTGTTTTAGAACAATTGAAATTGAGCCATAATTGATGGTATCTACGATCGATTTAAAGGGAATAAAATTATGATTAGATCCCAACTGATCTTCTATCATTACTCGAATTAAATATTTTTGATAGGGGAAAGGAAATAAAGTGAAGTTAATTAGACATGTAAAATAAATACCAAAGATTAACCAATAAAGAAGTTTTAGGAAAGTTATGGAACCTTTTAGATATTGATATCCAAAATATAAGATAAAAAAAGTAGAAATGATGATGCTAGGATATAAGAAATTTAACAATCATTTCTACCATCCCTTTCATATTAGCAGACTTAATAACTTAGAGATCCTGAACCTTGAATATTACAACTACAATATTTAGCTCTGTTTCCTATTGTTTTTATACATATAGAGAATAGCATACTTGTATAGTTTTCATTCACCATTTTTATGTCAAATTTTAGAAACTTATAAATTAGTTCTTTTTGTATCTTAAAATAAATAAAAACCCTTTCTATAAATAAAGAAAGAGTTTTAATTTGCGGAGAGGATTTCTTTTTTATTCTATTTTTAAAATTTTTGGGGAGAAATAAAATTTTAAATTAATGTGACCACTTTAGAGAAAGCTTCTAGATTGTTCTTTATTTATTTTGCTTGCACTAGAGGTGTCCCGCCTTGAACAGTAACCCAACCCCATTTTTGTCGAGCATCCATTTCCATTTTCTTTAATAATTCTGGAGTAAGTGAGTCTGATAAAATTTTATTTGCTTTAGCATCTGCTTCTGCATTTAGGATTTTTGTTTGGTTTTCAATTTTTGCTTTTTCTTGGTCAGCTAATGCCTTCTTTACGTTCAATTCAGAAGTTGCCAACTGTGCTTGTGTCTGTGCCATACCTGCAGGAGATCCTACGTGTGTAAATCCAAAAGTTCCGACTTCAATACCTTGTTTTGCGAGTTCCTTATCTAGTGCAAGATTGATTTCTTCAGTAATATCAGCTTGTTTTGAACCTTTTATGTCGTTCCAGCTATATTTGTGCGTAATTTTGTTCACAACATTTTTCATTGTAGGTTTGACGATATTATTTTTGATGTAACTAATATCTTTTCCACCTACTGATTGATAAAGATTAGCTACGATTTTAGTTGAAATTTTCCATGTTAAGTTTGTATTAACAGGTAGTTCTTGCTGATCTCCGGTACCTACTGACCATTCTTGATCAGAATTACCACCTTCGTGTTTGTCACTTGATAAAACTAAAGATTGTGTATATGTAGGGTATTCTTGGACGGAAACTCCCCAACCAGTCCAATGAAAACCTTGGGGGACTTCAGTAATTTCTCCACTCATATGTTTTTCAATACCGATACTACCAACACTAATATGCGACATACCACCAATTGTGTAAATAATACCTCCAATTATAATAACACCGCCTGCAATCAGACTTCTTAATCCACCGTTCACTCTTCATCTCTCCCGATTTCTTTTTTAATGTTTTTAATATGATTATTAAATAATCTACCTATTTTGATAAAGACCTTATAAAACAGTAAGAAGAGAACGATTCCAATAATAACAACTAAAATTCCGAATTGATAAAAGAAAACCATTGTTATTCCCCCGAATGTGCTAATTAGATTGACTATCTTTCTACCTTTTCTTATATGCAATTATAGTTTGATTTAAGCCTTATTAATAATTAAATTTTGCTTAGAGATATAGTGTGTTAACAAGCTTTTTTGGAAAAAATAATAGCTTTTAACCCAATTCCCCCAAATGAATAGTTATAGTTAAAAAGATTTTAAGAATAGAGAATCCCTTAGAAAACCACCAATTATAGGTGGTTTTTCTATTTGAGTAATATAATATTGGCCTATTTAACATATATTTCTTCTGAAATTAGCCGTATCAAACTGGAAAATTCAATAAAATCAAGGCAAAAATAACCCAAGTTTAAATCAAAGGGAAATCAATTTTAATTGTAGAACTTTTCCTTTATTGAGTTGGTATCATTTGAAATTGTTCAGTTGGTTTTTAGGAAGGTGATTACATACGCAGTTATAAACGATTAATTCAGTGAAAAATCATTATTTAATCAGAAAAAACAATATTGATACTTTTTTTCAAAATTAAAATTACATCAACACTTAATATAATAAAACTAGATCAGGAAAAGGAACATCTTAGAGTATGGAGGAAAGTAATATGAAAATTGAACAATTAAGTCATCTTTGTGGGGTTTTAGAGAGTGGTTCCTTTACGATTGCAGCACAGAAATTTTTTATGAATGAAGCTGACTTGAAAGAATCAATCATTAGTTTAGAAAGTGAATTCGGCATAAAGTTAATTGAGTGTGACGACGAATCTAAAGTGGTGCCTTCTTTTGGATGTTTACAAATTATTTCATATATAAAGGAAATCGTAAGGAATTGTCGAGAAATTGAAGAGGAAATTAAATCCTTACATAAAAAATCTTCTGTTAATACAATGTATGATGTGAGTATTTTTTAACTCATTATAGTTTTAAATATAGGACCAAATCATAATTGCTTTGGTCTTTTTGAATAACTCTTACTTTTCAAATAAACGGCAAAAAAAAGGCTACAAATTAAGTAGCCTTTTTTTAATTTGTCTCATATATAATTTTCCCGGTCCTGGAAGTATCATAATCTCCTAAAGAATCAACCTCTGATTGAAACTGATTTGAAGATAAAATTTCTGTGACAATTCTGATCAGTCGTTCATTTGCAGGTTTTTTTAATATAACAAGGTCATATTGTTCTGTGATTAGTGGAATAAAATCAATTCCTACAATTTTAGCAGCTTTTTCAATTCCGACTCCAACATCTGATACCCCGGTAGAGACAGCGGAGGCCACGCTTAAATGATTGCTTTCTTCATGCTCATATCCGTTAATTTTTTTAGAAGAAATTTCGTTGATACGGAGCTGTTCATCGAGAAGAATTCGTGCACCCGAACCTTTCTCTCTATTTATGATCTTTATATCTTCACGTTCTAAATCTTTCCAAGATGTAATCTTTAAAGGGTTACCTTTTTTAACATATAAACCTGCTTTCCTAGATAGCAGATTGAATAAAATAAATGGATGTCCCACTAAAATTTTTTTAAGATATGGTAGATTATACTCTCCTGTATCTCCGTCAAAAAGATGAAGGCTAACGATGTCACATTCGCCATTATACATAGAAATAAGACTGTTTAAGCTTCCAGTAAAAGATCTTAAAGATTTATAGGATGAGTTTTTCTCGATCTGTTTACCGAGCATATCTAAAACTAAATCTTGGCCACTAATAACAACATGATTTGATTCTTTTAGATCGCTTCTGCGAGGTTCAGAAACAGAGGCAGGCAATGTGGTGTTCGGATTGGTTTTATTGTTTTTTATGTAATTGTCCAAGTCATTTGCTGCTATTCTCATCTGTCTTCCTACACGGAATACAGGTAATTCACCTTTTTTGACAAGGTCATAAATGGTTAATTTCGATACTTTTAAAAACTGTGACACTTCTTCGATTGTATAGGAAAGTTCCATCGTCATTTACATCCCTCCATTTTCTATTTTAACTCAATGCCTTTTAAAAAGCATATTCCTAGTAAGTTTAATGGGAATTTTAAAATTCTATTTCTTATTTAGTTATAACTAAATATAATTATATATAACTAGTTATGTTTTAGAAAGGAAGGCTGATGAATAATGAAAAAATTTTATTCTTTATTTTTATCGATAACGATGTTATTAGGACTAGCAGTATCCGGTTGTTCAACAAATGAACAAGCTACAAAGTCTACAGGCAAGAAACAAGAAACTGTTCAAAAGAATGTGGAATTGACGATCTCAGCAGCAGCTAGCTTACAGGATGCACTAAATGATATTAAAGCAAACTTTGAAAAGGCAAATCCTAATGTGAAAATAAATTTTAACTTTGGAGCATCCGGAGCATTACAACAACAAATTTCTCAAGGAGCACCGGTAGATCTTTTCTTCTCGGCCGCAGAAGACAAATTTAATAATCTAGTACAAGATAATCTAATTGATAAGAGCCAAGGTAAAGATGTAGTTGGGAATGAACTCGTATTAGTTGTACCAAAAGATACAAAAAAAGAAATTAACTCCTTTGAGGATCTTACGAAAGCAGATAAAATTTCAATCGGTACGCCAGAAGCGGTACCAGCAGGACAATATGGTAAAGAAACATTGGAAAATTTAAATGTTTGGAAATCAATTGAAGGAAAAGTAGTATATGGTAAGGATGTTAGACAAGTACTTTCTTATGTAGAAACAAATAATGTAGATGCAGGGATTGTATATAAAACAGATGCGCTGACATCAACAAAAGTTAAGATTGTAGCAACTGCAGCTGAAAGTACACATGATCCAATTATTTATCCGTTAGGCGTAATAAAGAATAGCAAGCAACCTAAAGAAGCTAAAAAATTCTATGAATATCTTCAAAATGATGAGTCTATGAAGATATTAGAGAAGTATGGGTTTAAGGGACTAAATTAACTGACATGAGTCTTAGAAATGAGCCGATTAGTTGATTGGCTCATTTTTCTTTTAGTGGGTATATTAAAGAAGCTTGGGAAGTATTCGGTACAGATGATTAGAACATCTTTGAAATACAAGGATTCCTCCGTTCTATATAAAGAACAATTAGGTAGCTTTGTTAAAGCTTGTTTAGAAGAGGAAATTTAAGAGAGGAGGATATTAATAGTAAGAATGGGAATTGGTTAGAAAAATTTATATCAATGCCGAATAATATTAGTGCATGTATTCCTTTATTGATATATTGAAGAGTTTTCGGTCTCTTTTCCCTTTTTGACCAATTAGCCAGTACCAGCTTTGTCCAATATAAAAAGAGTTTGAAACAAGTTGTTCAATATACTTTGAAATAATTCCATTGATTTTTTCTTTTTCAATTTTATTTTTTATAGACAAGGCAATGACAAAATAGGATTTATCACTTTCAAATTCAAGTAATTGTAGATGATATTTACCACCTTTTTTTTCATTAAAATCATTTAATACGTGATCTATACAGTTTCGGACGTCAATTTTATATTTAGCTGCATCGTTCCAATTTGATATAAGAGAGTCATTTAATGAGACAGTTAAGATGTAATATGATGCATAGTCTTTAGGATTAAATTTTCGTTTCTCACCTGTATATTGATGTAAAGGTGGAACAACAAATTTTTCATAATCAGCAAAAAAATCTTCAGTCATGTTTAATACCTACTTTCTAGATTGAACAAAAGTTTACTATATCGAATCTTAATTTAGTTTTTCCTATTCTTTCCAAAAATAGACAGGTAAAGATGAATTGGATTAAGGAAAAGAAAATATAAAATTTTTAGTAAAAAGCAGAGTTGAAAAAATTCAACTCTGCTCCATTGTAAATGAATTTTTCAATCTATTTAGCTTTATAGTATTTGAAGCGAGAATACTAGAGAGGTGAAATCACCATTCGCAAAAGCATCATTACAACTGTAGAACATGACATCTTTCTCTTTTTTGATTCTCATACCAGACTGAAAATCATGGAATCCAATCATTCGTTCTTCTTCCCAGACATTAAAAACATTTAAAAAGCCACTAGAGCATTTTAAGATCAGTTCTGATTGAATTTCACTTTTCCATATAATAACTGTTTTTTGTTTTGGGGCATCATTGATTGATATTCCATTTTCTGAAATAAATCCGATACCTTGATTTCTAGGAGAATTTGAACTCAAAAATTTTAACTTAATCACTTTTTCTTCATTCATTTGAAATACTTCTGTATGAATCGTTTCATTAGATTTTACAGACTTGTTAGTACTATACACTTTTTCTTTTACTAGTAACATTTTCACTTATCTCTCCTGTTAAGTTATTTTGATCCCCTAATGTTAATTTCAAAAAATAACACAACCCTAAACAGGGGATACAGACTAATGCCATACCTAAAAAAGCAAAAGATGGAGATATAGAGTAGAGGTAACCACTTGCTAATGTTAAAATACCGCTACCTAAACTTAAACCTAGAGCTGCATAAATTCCATGAGCAAAGGGGAAGTACTTATTTTCAATGTTTTCATCTAAGTATTTCACAAAGGCATACTGAGTAAGCCCAAACGTAATAGAGTGTAATAATTGAGACAATACAAAAACTGAAATACTGTTAAAAGAAAAGATCAATACCCATCTTAATATGGATGCACTTACACTAAACAGTAATAAAACTGGAACAGATCGTCTTTTAAATAAAGAGTCTGATATATAGAAGAAAACAATTTCTGATATTACTGCAATGATTAAGATGAATCCTGTAAAACTAGTTTTCACCCCAATATTTTTCAAAAAAAGCACAGCATAACTATAATATGCTGCATGTGCAGCTTGAAGAGTGATACAGATCGCTAATACTATTAAAAATGCTTTTGATTTAAACAACTTAAACAATGGAACTTTCTTTGATGTTATTTTTGCTTTTAATGGTAAAGGAGCGTTAATGGATGTTAAGAAAGAGAGTAGAACACATCCAATGATCAAAAAGTAAATAACTACATTTTCACTTTTTAAAGATATGATTATTCCAGTTAATGATAGAGAAATAATATAGCCAATCGAACCATAAGATCTACTCTTTCCATACACTATTTTGCTTTCCCTAATAAGGATAGATGCCATAGCTTCATACATAGCTAAAGGCATTGGATAAACAAGGCTTAGTAAAACTGTAATAAAAGCTACTGCAATTAAACTATTAAACGGGATTAATATGATTAATAGCGTAACAGAAGTTAAGGAAACTACTTGATTTAATCTTGCTAAATTTAGGTATCTACTTATAAATGGAAAAATAAAAAAGGTTGTTATTGACCTTGTTATTAATCCTAAAGCAATGATTAGTCCAGCTTCATCAGCTGTAAAACCTTTACTTGTTGTTAGCCAAGTAGACCAATAGGGCACGAAGATTCCGAAAGTGAAGAAAAACCCAAAAAACTGTAAAGACATCCATCTTTGAGCGGTCATTTGATTCCTCCAGTTTCGGAAAAATTATTATTTTGTTTCATAATAAAATCATGCATTTTTTGAAAACAATATTCAGTAGCATACTGATCATAATTAGAAGTTGATTGATCGGTAAAACCATGACTTCCTTCTACTTTAATAATTTGAATCCTATCTTTTGTTTTCAATTCAGTTAGGACAATTTCGGGGGCAAATGATTTTTCTTTCGTTGGGAATATTAATAAGGTCTCACATTTTGGACTAACCTCTAAATAGTCCCTAATCCTCGAACCATAAAATCCAATTACTCCATCAAATAACCCGTCATATTTACTGCATAGCCATGCAATCGTTGCACCTACACTAAAACCCAAAATATACAAATTAGCACACTTAGTTCGAAGTTCTTTTGCAAGAGTGATCATTTTATTAGTAGCTAACTCAAACCCAATCTCATTCACAAAATGCTGATAAGCTTTCTTTTCATCTTTATAGCAATAGTTCTCAATATTACTTAATAGATTTGGACATACAACTGTAAATCCTAACTTATTTAAACTGTCGCAAATATCTTTTATATGTTTGTTAATACCATAAATTTCGTGAACAACTAAAATGGTGGTATTATGAAACTTGCAATTATTCAATTTTTAATCACCTCTAACTTAGAAAAAATAGGAATAGAATTTTGTTCTATTCCTATCATTGTGTAACAGAGTCCAAAAACTTGAGTTGAGTTTCAGACTGCTAAATTTTTACTTGCATCTGGATCATTCCAGTGAAAGTAGGGTTTGCAGTCCACTCTGGATTTTCTAAATCATATAATGAGACGATTGTTGGAAAACGAGTTATTACTTCCTTAAGAATCTCCATGATCTCTACACGAGCAAAAGCAGCAGCAATACAAGTATGATAACCTCCACCGAAAGCTACATGACGGAAACCTGTTCTACTTATATCCATTTTGTCAGGATTTGCAAATACTCGCTCGTCTCGGCCAGCAGAAGCTAAGAAGAAATAAACAGAATCATTTTGTTTGATTTGCTGTCCGTGTAATTCGATATCATTTGAAGCATGTCTAACAATATATTGGATTGGCCCTTCTAGTCTCATTGTTTCATCTAATACTTTTGGAAGAAGAGACATATCATTTTTAAGCATTTCTAGAACATCTTGATTCTTAAATAGAAGATGTAATGTATTACTTAACACAAACTGAGGAATTTTATGTCCACCGAAAATTAAGTGCATTGTTTGTGCAATTAATTGATCATCAGTAAGTTCACCATCTTCACCAGGAGTCTCAGATATTAACCTACTTAACAAATCATTTTTCTTTTCTTTTCGTCTTTCCGCAATCGCATCTGAAAGGTATGTCCAAATTTCTCTTACACTTCCTCTAACTTGTTCACTAATTTCTTTACTAGGAACATGAGACACAACGAAATCTTGCATAAATAATGCGATATCATCAGACCACTTAATGAATCTGTCAACTTCTTCACCAGGAATTCCTAACATTTTACAAAGTACCATCGCAGGAATAGGGTGTGCGATCTCTTTTACAAAGTCAAATGAACTTATGTTTTTTTCAAGTACTTTATCAACGATTGTAGAAACAATTTTCTGAATTTCCGGAGCAATAAGATCGATTTCATTAACTAAAAAGGCTCTGTTCATATAACCTTTTAATTGTGAATGTACTGGTCGATCATTATAGACCATCCAAGTCTTAATGATATCGATTATATCTTTAAAATGTTGATCTTCTCCTTCAGCGAGATTACTCATTTTATTGGGAATTACATTACTTGAAATAAATTTATCTCCTAGTAAATTCTTGGACACATCCTCATACCTAGTTATAAACCAGGATTGCATTTCTTCATGCCAAAAAACAGGTGCATCGTTTCGTAATCTTTCATATAATTCGTATCTGTTTTCATAATACTCTTTACTATTTAAACTAAACTGCTCGACAGATTGTTTTACATTTGTACTCATGTTATTTCCTCCTGTTATACTACAATTATTTTTTTGTTAGATTTTCTTACAAAATTTCCAATCTCCATATCACTTAAATGACATATTACATCACAAACAAGACGTGAACGCTCAATAACATTTGAGATATTGATCAACTGTTGTAAGACTTCCTTATCTAATTTCAACAAAGAATCCTCACTATTTAAGTTAAAAAGATAATCGTAGGTGAACTGGATATTATGAGTAATCTTTTTATCTATTTCTCTATTAACTTTTCTTTCTAAGAAACATTTCTTTGTAATTTGATTTAATAGAAAAAGTTTTAATTCATTTTCTATTGGGAGACTCAATTTACTATACATTGGTTGTGCATAGTTTATCTTGATCACTAATGTATCTATAAAATCATGGATAATAGTTTGTAGTGGTTCCGATAGGAACTTTCGGTAATTTTGTAAAATTTCCCCAAGTATATTATTTTTAATGTCTTCCATAATCTTTGGAATGAAATAAAGTAATTCAGATCTACTAATTTCAGAGAAAAAAAGCATTGCCTCTTCTAGCATCGCGCCTTCAGTAAAATATTTGTTAAGTAATTGAGCAAATCTATTTTCTCCATAAAATTGAATTAAATCTTTTAGATCTGATAGGGCATAAGATAATGTATCTGCTATGTCTACAATCGATTGTTCAATGACATTTTCTTGATATGTCAAAAATAAGGGTTCTAAATAGTCTGTCATATACCCGTAATAGCCTTTGATTAAACCGTTATATTCTTCTCTAATTAAAGGAATTTTGGTTTTGTATTTCATTAAGGCTGTAAGGGTCCTGTATTTAAAATCATCCGAACTATTAACTAAAATTTTAACGCTCTGTGCATTCGATTCAAATCCACCCATAGTTTTCATCATTTCATCTAGCGCTCGTTCACCGGTATGTCCATATGGTGGATGACCAATATCATGAGCTAGACTAATAGCCTTTACTAAATCTTTATTTATGGGTGTAATATTATTCTCTTGAAAATAATGGTTAAGATGTTCCACGATTAAGCCTGAAACATGGCATACGTCAATAGTATGGGACAAACGATTATGGCAATGCTCTGAGTTGGGAATTAACTGTGTTTTTTTTGCTAATTTTTTTAAATGGGGGGATTCTAAAACTGCATTAAAGTCATGTAAGAACGCAATATTCGCTACTTGCGTTTGCTTGTCAGATAATCTTAGGTGGTCAAAAGTATGATACATGGCCTTATACATATCAATAAACCCCTTCTATAAACAGTAATTTAAGAAAACATTTAAATGACATAAAAAAACCAAGATAAAGTAGGACATATTCTCCACTAATGAGATAAGTCCTACTTTATCTTGGTTCGCAAAAAAAGTTGAAATTTTAAAGGGATATAAAGCCCTTCAAATAGGTGAAGAATACGCACTTTTAAATAGTCTAAGATTAATAGAGTATTTAAAAGGATCTATTCAAAGGGATATGGTTATCCTTTACTAAATTCAGCTTTTTTTTACTAATAAAGTAAAAATTACCTCGTAGTCTAATTCTTAACGGGAATTAGGTAGAGACTCCCAGACCATATTTCTGGAGATATACGAGCTATAATATATTTATGGTAACTAATGGTAAAATTGGAAATAATAACCTGCAGAATTATCAATTAATATATTACATTTAATCAAATTAAATATCAACAGTGTCTAAATGAGGATAAAGTATGAAGTTTTTTGGGTTAATTTAACTAGAACGCTATATGAAAGCTCAATTTATAAAGGTGCATTTAGTTGAGCGATGATTCATTCTCGATATTGACAGTGAATTTAGTGTGTAATAGTATAATAGTTAATTTTTAAATATTAAGTATTTTTAGAAAAATAGATTTGGCTTATACATAATGGAAAGATTATAGTGAGTTTCATCAAAAGGTTTGAGTTATACGCAGTTACTGTGTCCTTAAAATAAATAGATTGCTAATTTAGGAGGAGTAATAATGAAAGCGATTACTGAAGGTGCTTTATTATGGGAACCAACTAGGCAGCAAATTGAAAATGCTGGAGTTAGCCATTTTATGAACTGGCTCGAAAATGAAAAAAACCTATTTTTCAATACACAAAGTGAGTTATGGAAATGGTCTGTCGATGAATTAGAGTCCTTTTGGGAAAGCGTATGGAAATATTGTAATGTAATTTCACATGCACCATACGATCATGTTCTTGAAGAGCGAAAAATGCCAGGCGCAAAATGGTTTACCGGCTCAAAAATTAATTATGCAGAACATGTATTTCGAAATGATAAAGGAGACCAACCTGCATTAATTTTTCAATCAGAAATTACTCCAAAAACAGAAATAAGTTGGAAAGAGCTTAAGGAAAAGACAGGCTTGGTCGCAAATTCTTTAAGAGAATTAGGTGTTAAATCTGGGGACCGAGTTGTGGCATATATGCCTAATATCCCTGAAACAATCATTGCCTTTTTAGCTTGTGCAAGCATTGGAGCGATTTGGTCTAGCTGTTCACCAGACTTTGGAACGAGTAGTGTAATTGACCGATTTAAACAAATCGAACCGACTATTTTATTTGCAGTGGATGGTTATTCTTATAATGGAAAAATTCAAAATAGGCTATCAAGCGTTGACGAGCTACAGTCTGAATTACCTACATTAAAGAAGACAATTTTAGTGCCTTATGTAAATTTTGATGAGTCGAAAATGGAAGTTGAAACAGTTCTTTGGAATGAATTATTAGTGGGAAGCAGTGAACTTACTTTTGAAAGTGTTCCTTTTGATCATCCACTATGGATTCTATTTTCATCGGGGACAACAGGGTTGCCTAAACCAATTGTACAAAGTCAAGGTGGAATATTAGTTGAGCAACTTAAGACATTAGTAGTTGAACAAGGAATAAATCAAGATGATGTCATGTTTTGGTTTACTACTACTGGCTGGATGATGTGGAATCAATTAGTTGGCGGATTGTTATCTGGCAGTACGATATTATTGTTTGATGGAAGCCCAACTTATCCTAGTCTACATGTTTTATGGGACCTTGCAGAAGAAGTAGGTGTAACATTTTTTGGCACAAGTGCAGGATTCTTAAGTGTGTGTGAGAAGCACGCAATAAAGCTAAAAGATAGACATAGTTTTTCTAAATTAAAGTCTATTTGTTCAACGGGATCCCCACTATCAGTCGAAGGATTTTCCTGGGTATATGAAAATATAAGAGATGACATCTGGCTTGTTTCAACTAGTGGAGGTACTGATGTTTGCACAGCTTTTGTTGGAGGCTCACCGATTCTTCCTGTTTATGCTGGAGAGATTCAAGCTCGTTCATTAGGTGCTCATGTACAATCATTTAATGATGAGGGAAAATCAGTTATTAATGAGGTGGGAGAACTAGTAATTACTTCTCCTATGCCGTCCATGCCGCTTTATTTCTGGGGTGATTTGTATAATGATCGTTATCTTGAAAGTTATTTTGAAGTTTATCCAGGTATTTGGAGACATGGAGATTGGATTAAAATTGATGAAAAAGGTAGTTGTGTCATTTATGGGAGATCAGATTCAACAATAAATAGACATGGAGTACGTCTAGGTACAAGCGAAATCTATCGAGTTGTTGAGTCACTTGATGAGATAATGGAAAGTTTAGTAATCGATTTAGAACTACTAGGCCGTCAGTCATTTATGCCATTATTTGTTGTACTAAAACATGGGGTTGTTTTGACAAATGAATTAAAGGAAAAAATAAAAGTAGAAATTAAACAGAAGGTTTCACCGCGATTTATACCTAATGAAATTTATGAAGTTGAACAAATTCCAAAAACATTAAGTGGCAAAAAATTAGAAGTTCCAATACGTAAAATATTATTAGGGTTTTCTCCTGAAAAAGTTGTCAATCAAGGTTCAATGGCTAATCCGGAGTCATTAAAGTTTTTTACCGGGTTGGCACAAGTTTTAAATGAACAAAGTTGAAATCAGTCTAAAACGTTATCTTCATTATGAGATAGCGTTTTTTTTAGGCTCTGTTAAGATATATTGTTGATTTTCTTATGCAACTACCTGGCAGATTAATTGAATAAAGATAATTGTAAAATGATGTAAAAAGAGGCAAAATATATGTTAATACTATCTTCTATGGTAAGAAGAAATAAGGAGATGACAATATGTCAGAAGATGAATTATTCTCAAATAAGGCATCTAATGTTTATGAAATATATTCAAAAATCCTCGATTTATTGAAAGAAATAGGTGCATTTGAAATTGAGTTTAAAAAGACCTCTATTCATCTTTTGAATAAATCTTCTTTTGGGGGAGTTCATCCAAAAAAGAAATGGTTAGATTTTAATTTAGTTACAAACCACCAAATTGAACACGAAAAGATTACTAAAATTGAACAAGTTTCCAAAAACCGATTTCACAATAATCAGAAGAATTCGGACTAAGTTATAATGAAGATGCATTTATTTATTGGCTTAATAATGTAAGATTTAAGAGAGGCAAAAAAGTTGCATTTATTATAAAAAAACCAAAGTACTTACCAAAAAAGACAATAAGTTTTTAAATTCTAATTCAACTAATGCATTGCATTAGTTGTATAAGATTACGGTCGGTATTTCGGCTTTTTTTATTGATGTAAATGGCGGGATAGTTTCATATTGTTTCAATACTAACGATAGATAAATTCCAACAAAAGATCAAAATGTGATATCGTTTAAATATGATTTTTATAGAGTAGAAACATGAGAAAGGTGTGCAGAAGTGTGAACAAAAGAATATTTTTGATTTTATTTACTGTGATTTTACTATCAGTATCTGTGGGTTGCGGAAATATCACTGAACAGACGTCGTCAAAAAAAGTGGAAACTCCAACGAGCACGGCTTCTAAGACAGTTGAAACTAATAAGACTACATCTGACGATGACAAAGAAAAACCAACGAGTGATAGTGAACCAAACAAAAGTGTTCCTGCATCTAGCACTTCAAAGGCAACAGGTACAACGGGCGGATTTGATTACAGCAAATATACCCTAATTGTAGTAAACGGCGGGGATATGTCGGGACATAGACAGCCGAATGTCAAAGTAGATGTTGGATATGGAGAACGGGAATATTGGGCGTATACAAATGAATACGGTCAGCTAATACGTGTTGAGGCGAAAAAGATAACACTTCAAAATTCGAATACTGATCATGTTTTGTCATCAGGTAGATATTACGCTGATGAAGCAAATGTTCCTGGTACAGAGAGTCCGATCTTGGATAAAGGGCATGTGATTGCAGACTCGCTTGGTGGAGTATCAAACGCATATAACATTACACCTCAGAACAGCAATCTTAATAGGCACGGTGATCAAGCTTATATGGAAAAAGTGATTCGAGATGCAAGAGGTTGCACTGATTTCGTAGCAGTGATTCTATATCCAAATACTAAGACGCAAATTCCTAACCATTATAAATTCACATACAAAATTCAGGGCAGATCCATTACAGATGAATTTGACAATGTAAACCCGGATGAAGTGAACAAAAATTTAGGGAAAACGACAAATGTGAGCAGTACGCCACCAATAACAAACAATGTACCTTCAAATAAAACGAAAAATAGTAATGAAGATGTTAGTAAAGTGGATACCAATCATAACGGAAGTGTTACAATCGCTGAAGCCAAAGCTGCTGGCTTTAAAATGCCAATTACGCGCGATTCATGGCTCTATAAATATATGGATGATCGAGATGGTGATGGCTTAGTAGGCGAATAAATGGCAATAGTTAGCGTTATAAATTTTATTTTGCCATTTTCATAAACAAATGATTCACCAAAGAATGCATCAATAACATAGTTTTCTTATTAAAACTTTACCCCTTTAAGTATGCTTAGTTATGTAAGCTTTTAAAGGGGTAAAAAAATGGGGGTTTTTAAACGTATAAGACTTTTCATGGGTGTATTAATTCATTTATTCTAATCAATGAAAATTAACATTCGTGATTAATAATTTTGCCTTGATCAGTCAGTTTAACAAGAGCCGCATAACCGATCCCTTTTTTTACGACAGTCGCCATACCTTCACCAACAAGTATATTTAATGTTTTTAGTTCGTCTTTGTTTAATTTTGTATATCGGTAATAACCATCACCAATTTTGTGAATTAATCTGCCTTCTCTTGTCATTCCTAAAACAGTAGTCATATGTTTCCCTTCTTTCGAAAGTTGTTTGGATTAATGATTACATACCTATCGTATATTGTTTGTACAAATTTGTCTGTGAATAAATTGTGAAACATTTAACAAACTTAAGTCTGTAATAATTTGGAAGAATAAACATATTTTCATCTCGCCATACTATTTTTGTGTCTAATAAATGGAGGTGTGTTGGTATGTCGTTTCAAAATCGTGGTATCGGACATCCTGAACATCAAGATGATCCAAATAAATTACATATCGTCGCAGTACGAAAAAATGGCGATGGTGATATTACAGATGTAAAATTTCAAAATGGTGAAATAGTCGGGATCGAACAAGCCATTGCGATGGCAGAACTTGAACAAATTGAAGATGTAAACACAGGTCTAACTCGTGGAGATAATCCACATAAAACACTTCGTTCTTATCCTGATGGTGATCCTACAAATAATTTAAGTAATTTACCTACTTTTTAGTGTCTATACGCTAAAAAGGTGCACAAGTTATGTGCACCTTTTTTATTTCCGAGTAAATCATGAGAAAATGGAAATTTAAAATTAGAAATACCAGTAAAGTAGGGATCTAATTTGAAAAAAACGTTTATATTTCTTTCAGTAGTGACTTGTATGTTAATCGGAAATTATTTAGTTGCTTCAAAAAGTACTGTAAAAAGTGAAAGCAATGCTTCCCTTATCTATAAAAATGAAAAACCCGACAAAGTCTCAGAAGCTCTTAGAGCATTAAATATAAAAAAAGCAAAAGAAGGAAGAACAGCATCATTAGAGCAAAAACGAATCGAAATTGAAAAACAAATAGTCCCAACTCCTTCGAATATTAAAATTAAGGGAGATAATATTGAAGGAACAAAAGTGGAATGGTTAATTCCAAATGGATCTTCAGAAGATAAGATTGTTTTTTATATACACGGCGGAGGTTGGTCCAGAGGTGGGTTAGGTTTTTCGAGGAATTTAGGAACAATCTTAGCTAGAGAGACAGGTTATAGGGTACTAACGATACAGTATAGACTTTCACCTGAAAATCCATATCCAGCTGCATTAACCGATGTTGAAAAAGTTTATAATTATTTAGGGAAAAATACTGGTCCTAATTCTAAAGTTGTTATTGTTGGGGATAGTGCTGGTGGCAATTTAGCATTTGCTTTGTTAAATAAAATAAAATTTTCAAATGGAAACTATCCAACAGCTGTTGTAGGGATTTCTCCAGCGACTGACTTAACGAAAGAAAGTCAATTATACACTTCAGATTTAGATAGTATTCATGCGAGTTATCATGGAAATGATATCAATATTGTTGATACATACGTAGGGAATAATAATCGAAAAAATCCTTTAATTTCACCACTTTATGGTGATTTAAAAGGTTTACCTCCAATGCTGATCCATGCTGGCGCAAGGGAAGAGTTAATCGATGATATTTTAGCTTATGCGGCAAAAGCAAATGCTAATGGCGTAGAGGTTACATGTAAAGTGTGGAGAGGAATGTTTCATGATTTTCAGTTAATGGACAAGGCTTCGAGTATTAGTAAGCAAGCGAACGCTGAAATTGCACAGTTTATTAAACAACACTTGAAAAATAGATAGTCAAAATACAAAAAAAGTAAGGCTTATTTTGCCTTACTTTTTTATGTCGAGTTACTTAAGAAATTTGAAATTTGATCAATATCTCTTTGCGTAAGAATAGGGTCAATTGTAATGATTGGATGAATGATTTCTCCTTCAAGCAAGAAATCAGAAATAATAAATTCAATGTTTAGTTCATTTATAATTGTTGATTCAAACTCACCTAATTTAGGAAGAATAAAATCAATTTTATGACCAAAAGCAGTAACCAATTTCGTTTCAATATAACGATGTACTCCTGGACCATTACTTGTTAATAATAAAACCTTCTTCCTTAATGATGAGAAATTAATTTTAGAAGCTTGAACATTTAATGCAACTTTCGCAATTTTATCTCTAGTAATGTCAGGGTATGAATATTTTTTCGTCCAGATTTGTAAGGCTTTTGATACTTTTTTATATAGGTCTGAATACTGATTTTTAACATAGCGGTCCATTGAATAGGATGGTTCTTTTTTATCGATTGAGTATAAAATGAACGAGTATCTTTGGAATTGGTCATGTAATGTGTAAAGAAACTCCTCGTCTTCATCTAACGATATACCTGTTTTTTCCTTTAATAGTTCAACTAAGTGATAGAGTTCCTTTAAATACCTTGTTTTTTGATTTTGATATAAATAAAGAAATTCGTTTTTTTCCATGTTGTCAAAACTATAATATGGAAGAGTTGAAATTAATAATGAAAAAGCAATCCGTTCATTCATAGAAATATGATGTTTATATTGATGTTCCAAATGATTACAAATTTCATTAGCAATTTTAAAATAATTTGATTCTAAAATCTTGTTTATCGATTCATCAGTTAATTCAAGTTGCATTTTTTTTTCGATTCTATATAACATCGTACCAAGTAAATAGACGTACTTGTTGGTAGTAGAAGGATATAGGAATAATTTAAACTTTTCAGTAGTGTCTAATACAATTTTTTTAATAACTTGAAATGAGAATGCTTCAAGTGGCCAGTCTTTATCGTCCGAATAAGCGCATAAAGCATCTAGGATATCACCACACAATAGCCGAATTTCAAATTCTCTTCCTACGATTTCGAGTGGGCCACGTTTTAAAGTTAAATGGTAGGCCTCCAATAATTCCTCAACTCGATCAAGTATTGAATAGACAGCAGGTTGCTGTGTATAAAGCGCATTTGCTAATTCTGCAATACTTTTAATTTGAGTAAATTGTATGAGCATAATAACTTGAAAACTCAATGAATTTTTTACGTAAAGTGAACGAATTTCATTAATCGATGAAGAAATTGGTTTATTAATATAAATTCCTTTACCTTTTATTGTTTCAATTTGCCATCCTTTAGGTAGGTGTGTGTTAATTGCCTGTAAATCATTTCGAATTGTTTTTTCAGTACAAAGTAACTCATTTGCTAATTCTTCTGTTTTAAACCACTTATCTTGTTTACTCAAAATATTAATTATTTGTAATTTCCGTTTAGTTGATTTATCCATTCAAAATCTCCAAAATTTTGTCCAATTTATTACTATTATTGCTTTTAATGTTCCGTCTTAATTCAGTGAAAGTTTATTTATCTATTGGAAAACACCTTTTTATGCGATTTTTAGAGTTAAATGTGAATTTTTAATGAAGACAGGATATTTTTTTTACCTAAATCAAAGGTAAAAAACATCATGTGAATCACTTCACTATAGCGATATAATGACATCGTTGAAACAAAAAAATTTTAAGGAGTAATGTGAAATGAAATTTACAAAAGTCGCGCTTGTTAGTGTAATAGGGATGTCATCATTAGTTGGAGCTGCTCACTCAACTTTTGCGGAGGTATCATCTGTAGGAAATTCAAAAGGGTCAATTACATTCGTTGCTGGAACAGGCCCAGTTACACCTGTTGATCCTACAAATCCAATTGAACCATTAGAACCAACAGGTCCAACTGATCCAACAGATCCACCAACAGGAAATGCTGGTTCATTAACATTAGATTATGTTTCATCAGTTGATTTCGGAGTAAATGAGATTTCAAATAAAACAGAAGTCTATTCGGCTAAATCTAAAAAGCCATTTATTCAAGTGTCAGATCGCCGTGGTACAGGGGCAGGTTGGTCAGTAACTGCTAAAGCAAGTAAATTTACAAATGGAACAGCAGATTCTCTACCTGGTGCAATCATTACATTTAAAAATGGTTCCGTTATTTCATTAAGTACAAGTGGGTCTCCAGTAGCAACTGAATCAATTGCTCTAAATACAGACGGAAGTACAGCATCACCTGTTGTTTCCGCATCTCCAGGTAATGGTTATGGTACATGGGTAACTCGTTGGCTTGGACCAAATCCAGAAGTGAATGATGGGGCATTAAATGATAATGTCACTTTGACGATACCGGCAGGCTCAGCAACGATTGGGAACCACGAGGCAACTATTACGTGGACATTAACGGATGCTCCGGGTTTATAGTAGTTAATTTGAAAAATAACCATTAATGGAATGGACTTTATATTATTTGGAACCTATTAGATGAAACGTTATTAAATGTCTTATAGTGAAAATGATATAAAGTCTCTATTCTAAAGGGGGAATATAAAATTGGATCTTATACGTCAAAAATTATTGCTAATTTTTTCTGCTATTCTGTTAACTTTATCGTTCATCCCTCTATCTGTAAAAGCAGAGAATAATATCGATTTTTCTGTAAAAGCGATCATTCCAACAAATCAAATTGATCATCTCAAATCTTATTTTGATTTAAAAATGTCTCCAGGACAAAAACAGGATCTTAAAATCGAGGTCTTTAATAATAGTAAAAAAGAAGAAACAATCCAAGGGAATATTAATTTTGCAACAACAAATGATAATGGACTGATTGATTACTCTGAATCGAATAGTAAGGATGCAGATAAATCTTTAAAGTATCCATTAACTAGCTTAATAAAAGAACCTCAAAAAGAAGTTGTTATTCCACCAGGTAAATCAAAGGTAGTGTCATTTTCGATTACAATGCCGGAAGATGAATATGATGGAGTTATTTTAGGAGCAGCCCACTTTAAGAAAAAAATCGAAGAAACTGAAAAAAGTTCTAAAAGTGAGAGCATTAATATAAAAAATGAATACGCATATGTGGTAGGAATAAAATTATCGGAAAACACTAAGGAAGTCGAGCCGGATCTACATCTGCTTGACATTAAACCTAAACTAGTAAATTATCGTACAGCAATTGCTGCGACAATCCAAAACAGCGAATCCTCCATTGCGAAGGATATGAGTATAGATGCGCAAATCTTTAAAAAAGGGTCCAATAAAGTTTTATATAGTTCGAAAAAAACTGAGATGAGCATGGCACCTAATTCAAATTTCGATTACGCAATCGATTTAAATAATAATCCAATTGAACCCGGAACTTACCGATTAAAGATGAAAGCGATCATCGGAACTCAAGTATGGGAATGGGATAAGTTATTTACAATTGGAAAAGAAGCAACAGATTTGAATAATAAAGCAGTTGAAATAAAAAATAATCATTTTTGGTATTATATCGGAGGCGGATTATTACTTTTAATAGGGATCATTTGGTTAATTGTCTTCCTAAAAAGAAAGAAGGAAAAAGAACAATCGAATAATCAAGAATGATTTTTGAAAGATTGGATAGTATTGATCAGTTGACTTAAAAGATTATAATTAAAACAAATAATATATTGGTAAAACAAAAAAGGCTCATTTCTTCATTGGAAATGTTGCCTTTTTTATTATGAAATGATTTCATTTCTCAAGAAATTGATAAATTGTTTTTCAACCTTTGATAATATTTTCTTTTTAGAAGTGATTACTCCAAGCTCGGAGTTTACAAGATCGTAATTTACGAGATCAATTTCAACGATTTCACCATTCGATAAATATGGATGATTTTTTAATGAAAAATTTGGTCCCCATGTTATTACATTGCTATTTAAAATTGCTCGTAATAACTCTTCAAGATGGTTGGAAGAAAATAAAATATCTAATTTTCCAATTTTATGTTGGAAGTTATTTGTAAACCATCTTATATAATCACCATTATATAGAACAAATTTTTGCTGAAGAATTTCTTCAGGAGTTATTTTTTTCGTAATGGCAAAAGGGGAATCTTTTTTTGCATATACTTTCATCTTTCCATCTACTAATCCTTCGTAATGAAATTCTTCTAACTCTTTCATAATGCCTTCGTAAAGACAGATGATTCCTATATTTACTTGATTTTTTTTAACAACTTCAATCGTACGTTCAGTAGTATTTTCTAATATGTCTATATGCAAATTTGAATGTTGGTTTTTAAAATCAACTAACGGTGTTAATAAGTAATTTATAAAAGCAGGTACCATTGAAACCCTAAGTTCACTGAGTTGGGTATCTTTACTTTTCTGTGCTATTTCTTTTAATTCTGCGTATTTTAAGAGTACTTCTTGTGATTTTTCCACGATTTGTACTCCATCCACTGTTAATCTAGCGCCTAATCTAGATCGATTGAAGATTTTTATTCCTAACTCTTCTTCTATTTTAGTAATCGCTTGACTTATACCCGATTGACTTATATGAAGATTTTCTGCAGCGATTGAAATCGACCCAGCTTTAGCGACTTCTACTAAAATCTCTAGTTTTTCTAAATGCATTACATTGACCACCTTTATGCTTTCATACATGAACTAAAACTTTTCTAATATAGAATTATTATTTCAACTTTTATATTAGAAATCGTGAAGTTATATTTAAAAATTGTAAATTTACTTAATCATTTTGCAAATATAGAATTGGGTTTAACTAATAGTATTATTCTATTTTTTCGATTGATTCCAATGTAATTGAAAAATAATACGTTCTAATGTTGAATCAAATCTTTAGATTTATCAAGTGCTTTCTTATATTTAGAAAAATTTACAATAAATGATACTTTTTTGTTCAATTTGGATGTTGCCTAGTATAGAGGAGGCTAAATATGTTAGTTGGAGAAATCATCAAATATTATCGAGAGAAAAAAGGAATTAGTCAGTCTAACTTAGGTGAAGGAATTTGTGGTAAAGCGTATATTAGTCGATTTGAAAGTGGAAAAGTTACATTATCTCCTGAAATTATATACAAATTAGCTCAAAAACTAGAAATTGATATAAACAAAGAAATCGAATCTTTTTGTCTAATTGAAAAGCACTTAAATGATTGGAATCAAGCAATCATTATGCATAGAACAGCACAAATTGAGGGAATTAAATTAGAATTAGATCAAAATCCGTTTGTCATGGCTTCTAAACATGCGGCAAATTATATGCTAACAACTGGGAGATATTATCTTCTCAAAAATATGTTTAAAGAAGCAAAAAATATAATTGAGAACGTAGAAAAAGAGTTTCAGTCATTATCAAATTATGAAGAAAATCATCTTTTACACATTAAAGGATTATATTGTATTAGTACATTTAGAACTGCCCAGGGTGAAGAAAGTCAGACTGCTGTGAATCTTTTAAAACAAATTAACATAGCAGAATATAAAAATGAGGAATATTACTATCACTTAGCGCTAGCTTACCATCATGCAAGGGCAAAAATATCAGCATTTACTTATGCTGAAAAAGCACTGCAATTCTTTAATAGAACATATAATCATGTGAGTGCTATGAATGCTCAAATCTTAATGCTAATGCAATTGGATAGTGAAAGAGACATTGACTTTTTAGTGTTAGTCGAAAACTATAAGAATTTGATTCATAATTGTGTGATTATAGGTGCTCATGAAAGTAAAATAAATATTTTATTTAACTTAGGAGAAGAGTTTTATAAAAGAAAGGAATTTGATCAAGCAGTTAGTTACTTTGAAGAAGCATTTTTACTAACTGATAAATCATCAATAAAATATTTAAGACGATTATATCATTTTACTGAAGCATGTTTAGATGGAAAGTTAATGAAAAAAGAGAATCTTTTAGAAAAAATAGAAACAGGGACAAAGTTAGCTAAAAAATCGTGTCCAATCTATTTTAATCTGTATAAATTATTAGCTTTGAAAAGTAAAAAAAATTTAAGTCAATATTATCTATATTTAGCTGAAGTAGTGGTGCCACAGCTTATTGCCACTAATAATAGCTCATTTTTTGAGCAATATGGAAAGATTTTATATAATCATTATGTCGAGCATAAAGAATTTGAAAAAGCAATTGAAGTAGATAAAAACTTTAAATTGATGCATAAAGCTTTAAATTAAAAGTCTATAGATAACGAGTATTCGTTATCTATAGACTTTTTTTGTTAGTAGTAAATGGAATTTATTTTAAAAATATCAAAATTTATAACAAATGTTTATAAACTTCAGCCAAGAAATTTGTCGAAATTCGCTCGGGTTATTCTATAAACCCTGTGATATAGGGACTCTATAACCCGATTGATAAAAGATTGAAAATTCACAATAATTAAGTTTGATAAACAGACAAATTGTTTGTTTATTTTTTGGGAAATAATCCATATTTTTGTCAAAGTAAGAATATTTTTGTACTTCAATGTAGTAATCTACTTTGTCGTAAATTTTCTAGGAGGAAGAGAAATGGGGAAAAAGACAGAAAAAAAGTTTTTAAAAAGCTTTACCGTTTTAGCTTTAACATCTAGTTTTATTCTTGGTTCACTTGGACAAGTAACTACTAGCACTAAAGCAGCAAGTCCAAGAAATGTAGAAGATATTTTAGCAAACTTAACTTCAGAGCAAAGAGCAGCACTTGAACAGCTTTCGACTAATGAAGAAACTGGTCTTCAAATTTCTTCAGATATTAATTTAAACTCAACAGAACAAACAAGTGTCATTGTTGAGTTTGCAAATAAGCCTGCAAAAGTTGCTCAAATTGAAGCAAGCGTAGAAGGTAAATCATTAACTGCATCTGAAGCAGCAAACTTAGTCGATCAAGATCATGAGACATTTGCTGAAGATGTTGGTCAAGTATTAGAAGGTGGCAAAACTAAAAAAGTAGATTATACAATTAATCGTTCATATAAGAATGCCTTTAATGGTGTGTCTATGAGTCTACCAGCTAACCAAGTTAAAAACCTATTAAAATCAAAAGCTGTAAAAACAGTTTGGAGTAACAAAACATTTTCAATTGATCCTCCTAAGGAAAACGATCAGTTAAAAGCAGACGAAGCGAATGTTGGAAACTATACACCTTATGACGCTCTAGATCGTTTGCACGCGGAAGGTTTTACAGGTAAAGGAATTAAAATAGGGATTTTAGATACAGGTATTGACTATAACCATCCAGATTTGAAGGATGCATATAAAGGTGGGTATGATTTCGTTAACAATGACAATGACCCAATGGAAACAACCTATGCAGATTGGAAAAAATCAGGACAATCAGAATTCATAAGTGGCAGTGCATATTATACTGAACACGGTACACATGTAGCCGGGATCATTGGTGGTCGTGGTAAAGCGAATAGTGAATATAAAACTGTTGGTGCTGCTCCAGAATCGGATATTTATTCTTACAAGGTGCTTGGACCATATGGTAGCGGAACATCTGATGCGATTATTGCCGGTATCGACCGAGCAGTTAAAGATGGTATGGATGTAATAAATATGTCGTTAGGCGCAACTTTGAATGATCCACTTTTTGCTACTTCAATTGCAGTAAACAATGCAGTATTAAGCGGAGTAACGACTGTCGTAGCGGCAGGTAATAGTGGGGACCAAATGTACACAGTTGGATCACCTGGTGCTGCAGCTTTGGCTTTAACCGTTGGTGCATCATCAATCGCACTTGATATTTACCAATATGCAGGTGTACAGGATGGTAAAAATTATACTTTGCGACAATTAGCAAGAAATTATAAAGATGATTTAACAACATTAAAAGGAAAAACGTATGAACTTGTTGATGTTGGACTAGCTAATCAAGCAAACTTTAATGGAAAAGATCTAAACGGTAAGATTGCGTTCATTAAACGTGGTTCAATTGCATTAATTGACAAAATTAAAAATGCAAAAGCAAAAGGTGCAGTTGGCGTATTAATGTATAACGACGAAACAAATAAAGCAGAAGGTGCAATTCAAGCATTTTTAGGTGAATCAGTAGACGCAATCCCTGCATTCTCTGTTACAAATGATGAAGGAAATGCAATTTTAGCTGCAATTAAAGCTGGAAAAACTGACTTCACTTTTGGCGACTTCACGAAACTAAAAACAGCTTCGGACGAACTAGCACAATTCAGTTCAAGAGGACCAACTCGAGTGAACTATGATATTAAACCTGAAGTAACTGCACCTGGTGTATCAATTCTTTCGACCGTACCATTTTATGTAAACGATAAAACGGTTGATGGATCAAAACCAGAAGATTACAAGTACGCATATGAGCGACTTTCAGGAACATCAATGGCAACTCCATACGTAGCTGGGGTATCAGCTTTATTACTACAATCAAAGAAAGATTTAAAACCAGAAGATATCAAATCAATCTTAATGAATACAGCAGATCCATTATCAAAAGCATATAGTGTCTTTGAAGAAGGTAGCGGACGAGTAGATGCTTATGAAGCAATCCACTCAAATGTGGAATTAGAAGTAGTGGATAAAACGTCTACAATCATTGATGGAAAACAAAAATCAATACAAGAATTAACAGGTGGAATGAGCTTTGGTTCATTTGGATTTGATGATCAAGATATTGCTGATTCACGTACTGTTACATTAAAAAATCGTAGCGAAAAAGCAAAAACATTTAATGTAGATGTGAAATTCCAAACTGGCTTAAGAGGCTCAAAGGATGCAACTCAGAACAATGTAACTTTATCGGGTCCTTCAACAGTTAAATTAAATGGAATTAGTCAAAAATCAATTAAATTTAACTTAAACATTCCAAAGACAGCTGAAAAAGGTACGTATGAAGGATATATTACATTTACGAATACAGCAGATCCAACGGAAAACTATCAAATTCCATTTGGTGGACGTGTTGTGACTGAGGGAATTGATTCACTTAACGCCGAACCATTGTATTCAACTGATACAGCTTGGCCAGAACAAGCATGGCCATTCCTTTCGTTTTCATTCTCATTAAAATCACATATGAAGACATTAGATGTAATATTACAAGACCCAACAACAGGTGAAGATCTTGGATTAGTTGGTTCATTTTCACCAATTCTGTTAAATGAAAATTATATGTACTATGTAACAAGAGGATTCACTGGTACTTACTATCCATTTACAGGTGACTCAAAGAATCCAATCGGCAGTCAACCACTACTTGCAAAAACAGGACATTACAAGTTAAAACTAGTTGGAACAAATGAGCAAGGTAAAACATTTACTAAGACTTCTGATTTTATTTACGAACTAGGAGCTCCGAAAATGACTTCTAGCTTTGATGCACTAGACCAAAAAGTAATCGAATATAAAGATAGTCAATTTGATTCAAATGGACAATTCTTATATGATTTTAACATTAACTTAAACGATCCTGAGACTGAGGAAGCTAGCCGTTTAGGTCTTCCAGTTGATCAATCAAACAATGCGGTTGTTTCGTTTTATAATGGCCCATGGCCGTCAAATCCAGTTAATACAGATAAAGACGGAAATTACACAGATAAAATTGTAGTTAGAAAACAATCTGCACCTTTACGAGTTCAATTTTACGGAATGGATTATGCAAGAAACTTTATTGGAAATGCATTTAATATGTTAAGAATTGTATTTGTTGATCAAAATACTCCTTATTATTATTTAAAGGCAAATAAAGGAAGCATTACACAAGGCGACACAGTAAACTTTAGCGTTCGAGCAAATAACATGAAAAATTTAAAAACAACTAAAATTACAATACCAGTTTCTAATGGCTATGCTTCAATTGATAATGTAGTTGTGAATGATGCAGTAAAGCAGTATGGTGATGCACAAGTTTCTGTAGATGCTGTTCAAACAAGTACGTACTATACGAACTATACATTTACGTTTACTTATTTAGGGAATAAAGCATTACCAGAAGATTTAAAGATATTTGATTTCGACTTGAAAACTAATAAAAATGTATTTAATAATGGACTTTATGCTGCTCCTTACGATTGGTATTCTATGACTGCATCAACAATAGATCAATCAAACGTAGAGACAAAGAATGTATATTCTTATATGGAAAGCATTAAAGTTAAGTCAGATTATTCAAGAGTAGAGGGATCAGTGCAAGTAGAGGGAGCTAAGGATTCAGCTGGAAATACAAATTACGCAATTGACCTAAGTAAGATTGGTGCAAAATTATCGGTTACTTCTTATGATGGAAAAACAAATGCAAACGCAACAATTTTTAATAAACAAGGTCAGTATTATGCAGATGGCCTAAAAGCCGACGTACAACCGTATACTGTAACTGTTGATGTACCTGGTCATTTTACCATGAACAAACAAATGGTTTTAGCAGATGAAGTACGTGGTGAAATTGTAGGAAAAAGATTAGGCTGGAACTTACCGCTTGCAGCAGCAGGAGATGTAAACAAAGATAATGTGATTGATATACTTGATGCACTAGCAGTACAAACATATTGGGGTACAAACAAAGCAACTGCAGATTTTAACTTTGATAAAGTAGTAGATAAAAAGGATATGGATTATATTGTTAAAAATTTTGGACTGAAAAATCCAACTGTGTCTAATGCTCCAAAAGCAAAAACTGCTTATAAAGGCGTTACTTTAGATGAAGTATTAACACAATTAGGATTACAATAACAAAGAATGAAGAGAAGCTGATATCGGCTTCTCTTTTTTTATATAACATAATACCAGTTGGAATCCCTAAAAAAGCTGAAGATCATACAAAAAACTAAATTTTTCGACAAATCAAATCTATAAAAATATAAGAAATACTTATAAATATATCAGAAGTTTATAAACTTCTTTTACGAATATTGTCGAAAAATGTATAAAAGAAGAAAAAACATTGAAGTAATCCACCAAATATAACCCGATTGTTAATTGTTCGAATATTTTTAATAATTAGTAATAGGAAGAGATTATTAGGTTGATGGATTTTTAGAATATAAAAACTAGAGTTTTAGATTCAAGGTTCCTCTACTATTAATAACTTCATTTTGCGAATCTTACTATAAATGGGGGAAGAGTATGTTAAAGAGAATGAGTAAAAGTAAAATTGCAAAAAGCCTTACAGTAGCTGCGTTATCTACTAGTTTTATTTTAAGTTCTTTAAGTCATGTTTCAAATGTAACGAAAGCTGATGCTGTCTCAAATGCAGAAACAATTTTAGCTAAATTAACTCCAGAACAAAGAGAAGCTCTACAAAAGATTTCAACGACTGATCAATCAGGTCTTTTTCTTGATTCAAATGTAAATCTAAATAGTCCTGAATCTGTTTCAGTCATTGTTTCATTTAAACAAAAGCCAGAGAAAATTGCTGTATTAGAATCTGCTTTAAAAGGACAAGCTTTATCAGATTCAGAAGCAGCAAGCAATGCGGATGCAGATCATACTAAGTTTAAATCGGACATAAGTTCTCTATTTAAAACAAAATCTGATGGCTCATATAAAATAAAACGTGAATATAAACATGCATTTAACGGGGTAGCTTTAGAAGTACCTGCAAATAAACTAAATGATTTAATGAAATCAACAGCTGTACAAGCTATTTATAGCGATGTAACAGTGAAATCAGAGCTTCCAGTTGAAGGGAAAGATTCATCTACAAATTCAACAGGTAAAGGAATGGCTGATGAGCGTTCTTACTTACAAATTGATAAATTACATCAAGAAGGCTATACAGGTAAAGGAGTAAAAGTAGCTGTTATTGATACAGGTGTTGATTATAACCATCCAGATATTAAAGCTGCATTTAAAGGTGGATACGATTTCGTAGATAATGATAATGACCCAATGGAAACTACTTATGCTGATTATGTAAAAGCAGGTAAACCGTACGGAGCTTCTGGAGCTGGAAATTATGTAACTGAACATGGAACTCATGTATCAGGTACGATTGTAGGGCAAGGAAAAAATGAAAGTGAAGATGCAACAACTGGTATTGCACCAGATGCTGATCTTTATGTTTATCGTGTATTAGGACCAGGTGGAAGCGGTACGACTGATAATATCATCGCAGGAATTGATCAAGCAGTTGCAGACGGAATGGATGTTATGAATCTCTCACTAGGTGCAAATTATAATGACCCACTACTTCCTGAAAGCATTGCGATTAATAATGCAGTATTAAATGGTGTAACTGCAGTAGTTGCTGCTGGAAACGCAGGAAATAAGATGTATACGTTAGGTTCTCCAGGAACGGCTGCTTTAGCATTAACTGTAGGCGCAAGCAGTGTACCAATTACGACACTTGGAGGGAAAGGTGCGATCGATAATGTAACGGCATCTTTACTTTTAATGGCAAAAGGCGCTGGGGATGATGTTTCAAAATTAAAAGGTGTAACGAATTCGGTTGTAGATGTAAATCTAGGAGAAGCATACGCTGGTAAAGATGTAAAAGGTAAAATTGTTCTAATGAGTCGTGGAACTTATACATTAGATTCTAAAATTGCGGTTGCTAAATCACAAGGTGCTGCAGCAGTACTTATGTACAATAACAATCCAACTGAAGGCCAAATTCCAACTTTTTTAGGCGATGGTGTAAATTTCATTCCAACGTTCTCATTATCTAACGCAGATGGTCTTGCTTTGAAGCAAAAGCTACAATCAGGATCTGTTAACTTTACATTTACTGACATAGGTGAAGCGAAAACTCAGGGCGATACATTAGCTGACTTCAGTTCAAGAGGACCTTCAAGATTAAATTATGATATTAAACCAGAAATTACAGCTCCAGGTGTAAGTGTATTATCAACAGTACCAGGTTTTATAAACAACCCAAACAATCCTACAGATTATAAAAATGCATATCAGCGTATGTCAGGTACATCAATGGCTACTCCATTTACAACAGGTGTTGCAGCATTATTAAAACAAGCTAATTATAATTTACAACCAGAAGATATCAAAGCGATTTTAATGAATACTGCAGATTCGTTAAGTAAGCCATACAGTGTATTTGAACAAGGTGCAGGACGAATTGATCCATATAATGCAATCCATTCAACAATTGAAATTAAAGTGCAAGAAAAAACACCAACAATCGTTAATGGAAAAGAAAAACAAATCAATGAAGAAACAGGAGCACTTAGCTTCGGAAATGTATCATTCGATGGAAATGACTATTCAGATAACCGCACAATCACTTTGATGAATAGAGGAGAAAAGTCAAAAACATTTGATGTAAAAGTTGATTTCCAATCAAACTTACGTGGTTCAAAGGATGCAGTAGCGAATGGGGTAACTGTTCAAACTCCATCGACAGTTACATTAAAAGGAATTAGCCAAAAGAAAACGGCTATTACATTAACTATTCCAAAGACAGCTGAAAAAGGAATTTACGAAGGATATGTAGTGTATACAAACAAAGATAATCCATCAGAAACATATCGTATTCCATTTGGTGTTCATTACGTTGAGCAAGGATTTGATTACTTTAAATTGTATAAACAATCAGTGCCTGAATCGCTTAGTCAAAGTAGTCAAAAATGGAATCGAACTGATGCTGCTAACATTGCCTTAAAATCACATATGAGATCAATTGATGTCGTGATCTCAGATGCAAAAACTGGCAAAGATCTTGGTGTTGTTAATTCGTATGATGGAGTAGCATTTAATGAAGGTGTAGATATTTCACTTCCTTTCGTATATTTCGGATTTTACTATCCATTTACAAATGATCCGGATAATCCAATTGATACAAACCAAGATCATCTTGTAGTACCAAAAGCGGGGCAATATGTATTAAAAATGATTGGTACAGATGATAATGGAAAACAGTATACAGTAAGTCAAAATTTATTTGTGGACGGTACAAAACCTAAATGGAATATGCATGTGGAGGGTGAAGTACCTGGTAAACAAATTGTCGAATATAAAGATGGTCAAGATACTTTAGGTGTAACAGCTCAGATTACTGATGATAATGTAGATGTAAAAAAAGCAGCTGGTATGGCTGCAGATCAAACACAAAATCAAATTTATTATTCTTACAACTCTTGGTTACCAAATGGTAACTTGACGCTAGATAAAGAGGGGAATGCATCCGATGATATTGCGATGTTACCTAACCAAAGTGTTCTAAGTGTTAAATTTGAAGGGATGGACGAAGCAACGAATGGTTATCTTCAAAAGCAATACTATTTTGTAAATGAACATACACCATATGTTTTTGTTGAGGCAAATAAACCGACAAAATTTAATGCAGCATTTGTAAAACCAGGTGAAACTTTAACGATGACATTAAATGCAAATAATGTAAGTAAACTAGCGAAGGCAAATTATAAGTTCTCTGATACTCCAGGGACAAAAATTACGAAAATTTCATTAAATCCTGCTGCACAAAAGCTTGGTGGCACATTAGATGTTAAACAAACTACATCAGGAAGTACAATTTCATCAGATGTTACTGTTAACTTTAATGGAACTTCTGGAGTAAATGGTGATTTACCAATGGTTGATTTAACAATTGAAATTCCTAAACCATTGGATCCAAAAAATGCTTATTCATTTAGCTCAGTTACTTCACAATTTACAGATATAAATAATGTATCAACTAATGTTTTTTCAAACGTTTCGCCAATCGCGATCTTAAATAATCAAACTGAATTCCAAGGTTATATTCATGCACAAGGATTTTTAGATGCTAAGGGTAATTATGATTATTCAAAAGATTACTCAAAGATTTCGCCAACCTTAACAGTAATTGATAGTAATGGAAAAGTAGTAAAAACAAATATAGTCGCAAAAAATGGGTCATTTGATATTGCAGGACTGGATCCATCAAAAGATGATTATACATTAATCCAAGATATACCAGGTCATTTTACAACGAGATATTCAAGAATTAACGCTTACTTTGGTTTAGATGACGAGGTATACGGTACATCATATAGAGTAGGTGTAGAAAGTACTCCATATGCAACTGCAGGAGATGTAAATAAAGACGATGTAATCGATGTTCAGGACGCACTAGCAATCCAAACATATTGGGGAACAAACAAACGTAGTGCAGATATCAACTTCGATGGAACGGTTGACGCGAAAGACCTTGCATTCGTAGAAAAGAATTACTTAATGCAAAATCCTTGGGTTCCAGCACCACCAAAACCAGTTAAAAATTATAAAGGAAGTACATTAGAATCAATTAAGAGTCAATTAGGATTACAATAAAATGTCAAAGCGAAGAATTACTTAATGCAAAACCCAGCTGTAGATAACGCGCCAAAACCAATTAAGAAATCAAAAGGTAAGACAATTGATGCGATTAAGAGTGAATTAGGTATTCAATAAACGAACAAGTTTTGAGTAGAGTAAGAAATTTATTTTACTGTTAATAAGGGTTGCCTCATTAGTCAAAGTACTTTTGAGGCAACCTTTTTATTGTATTAAAAAAGGATGTCCCATAGTTAGAATTCAACCGATGCGACACCCCTTTATTTTTATTTGAATTCTAAAAAATAATCAACAGGCGAAGCAAAAAACAAAAACCATTTTTAATCGAGTGTTGTCCAATCTTGCGACCATTTCATTAATTCCTTAATTACTGGTTCTAAAGCCAGTCCTTTTTCTGTCAAAGAATATTCGATTCGAACTGGAGTTTCTGGGTAAACATCTCGTTTTACTATACCTGCTTGTTCTAAATCTTTTAGTCTTTCTGAAAGAACGCGCCCGCTAATTGGCAAAGTTGATTCGATCGTACAAAATCTTTGTGATCCAGAAAGAAGTTGAAAAATTATAAGAATTGCCCAGCGTTTACTAATTAACTCTACGCTTTTTTCAAACCGTGGGCATAATAAAGAAAAATCCATTTAAAACCACCTCACCTATATCCATATTATAACTAAATTTGTATTAATAACAAGATTACCATACATAAATTTATTACTTGACGTAACTTTATTACTAAATTAAACTTACTTACATAAAGTAACTAAATAGTTTTTTAAGAAAAATAATTAATGTCTATAAATAGGTGGCAAAACAACATGAATATGAATACAGATGTATGTATTGTAGGTGCAGGGCCGGGTGGTGCACTATTAGCATATTTGCTTGCTAAAAATAATATTTCAACTGTTCTTGTGGAACGACATAGTGGTATTGATAAAGAATTTAGGGGGGAACATCTAAATTCTGATGGTGAACTAATATTAAAAAAACATCATCTTTATGAAAAAGTTAAAGAATACGGACTGCTGCTAATGGATCGTGTTGAATATTGGAATCATAATAAAATAATAAAAAGTATTTTTCCATCACAAGGTTCAAAACACGTTGGTATTCATGTTCCACAAAATCATTTATTAAATGTTATTTTAAAAGAAGCAAATAAATATGAAAACTTCAAGCTTTTGATGGGCACACGTGTGTCTAAATTAATAGAAGATCAAAATGGACGCTATATTGGTGTTAAAGCAATAAAAAATGGTGCTGAAATAACAATTAATAGTTCGGTTATAATTGGTGCCGACGGTCGATTTTCAACAATCCGTAAATTAGCAAAAATACACACGGATATTATAAAACATGGATACGATCTACTTTGGGCTAAAGTACCAAGACCAGTAAGTTGGGATCCTACAGTTAGATTAACGTTGATAAATAAACAACAATTGGCTTTGTTTACTCAAGCAGGTGGGTTTATTCAAATTGGATGGAATATAGATGAAGGTTCTTTTCCGAACTTAAGAAAAAAATCTTTTAATCCTTTTGTAAATCAGCTAATCGAAGCATTTCCAGAACTGACTGAAACTGTTCAAGAAAATATAAAATCTTGGAACGATTTTGTATTATTAAATGTTCAAAGTAGCCGTAGCAAAACATGGGTAAAAGACGGCTTAATTATAATGGGTGATGCGGCACACACTATGAGTCCTACTGCAGCGCTTGGTGTAAATATTGCGATGAAAGATGCTGATACTTTAGCAGAAATCATACAAGATGCTATTCAAAACAAAGATACTAGTACAATAGTGTTAAAGAAATTTGAATATGCTAGACGAGGAGAAGTTGAAAGCTTACAAAAGCAACAACTAACACAGGAAAGTACTTTTAAACATCACTTTGATGTGACTTTATAAGAATGCCTTTAAAGTTTAAAAATGTACAAGTAAAAATTAAGAAATATATGATATCAATATGAAATTGTGTAAGAAAACAGGAGGAAACCTTATGATCAACGAAAAAGTAGTTTCTTTATTAAAAGAGAAAATTAATGTAATAAAAAATAACGATAAATCAATTTACTTAGTTGGACCAATTAAACTACCAGTAAATTTAGATGGAGAAACAGTCCTTTTTCAATGGTATTGTTGGCTACGCTGTGAGGATATCGAAGGAGATTTTTGTAGCGATGGTTCATATAATACTGAAAAAATTATTAGTAAATTAGCTTCATCAAATTTAGCAGAAATGCAACAATCAAGCGTATTAGTTTATGGTGACTTTGAGAATACAGAGGATGCTCTAATTCGAATGCATAGTATTTGTCATACAGGTGATATTTTTGGAAGTAAACGTTGTGATTGTGGATTCCAATTAAAAGAAGCAATGAAAATGATTTCTTCAAATGAATCAGGTGCATTATTTTATTTAGCAAATCATGAAGGAAGAGGAATCGGTTTATTTAGTAAAGCTATGGCGTATGTTCTCCAAGAGCAAGGATTTGATACTGTTGAGGCAAATGAAGAGCTTGGTTTTGTGGATGATGCACGAAACTACGAAGATGCTATTCGTGTTTTAAAAACGCTTCGCTCAAAACCGGTTACTTTAATTACAAACAACCCAAGAAAATTGGATGCCCTTCAAAAATCTGGAGCTAATGTATCTGGAAGAATTCAATTATGGGGAGACAAATCAAAGTATAACGAAAAGTATTTAGAGACTAAAATTGTTCGTTCTGGTCATTTTAAAGGAGGACGTACAAGTGAATAATCATGAATTTTATATGAATTTAGCTATTCAAAATGCAATGGCTACGAAAGGTCAAACCGACCCCAACCCACTAGTAGGATCTGTAATCGTAAATGATAATCGAATTGTTGGAATTGGTGCTCACCTAAAGGCCGGTGAACCTCATGCTGAAATTAATGCGCTTAGAATGGCGGGCGATAAAGCTGAAGGTGGAACAATTTATGTAACGCTTGAGCCATGCTCTCATCATGGACGAACTGGTCCGTGTGCAGAGGCGATTGTACGTGCAGGCTTGAAAAAAGTTGTTGTTGCTACATTAGACCCAAATCCGCTAGTTGCAGGAAGAGGAGTAAGAATTCTTCAAGATGCGGGAATTGAAGTAATCATTGGAGTTTGTGAAGAGCAGTCGATCAAAATGAATGAAGTATTTAACAAATATATTGTTAAAAATATTCCTTTTGTCGTAATGAAATCAGCGTCTACATTAGATGGGAAGATTGCTACCCATTCTTCTGATAGTAAATGGATCACTTCAGCGGAAGCTCGAAATGATGTTCATCAATTAAGAAATGAAATTGGCGCGATATTAGTTGGTGTTAACACAGTATTAAAAGATAATCCAGAATTAACAACTAGAATTCCAAACGGACGTAATCCAGTACGAGTGATTCTAGATTCAACTTTAAAAATTCCTTTAGAATCAAAAGTAGTAACCGATCAGCAAGCTGAAACATGGATATTCACAAGTCAAAAACACTCTGAACAAAAAAGAAGTGAATTAGAAAACTTAGGTGTTAAAGTATTTGTTACGAGCGATCTAAGTCGAGTTGATTTAAACGAAATGCTAAAAGTTCTAGGTGAACATTCAATCTCTTCTTTATTAGTAGAAGGTGGTGGAGAAGTGAATGCTTCCTTTATGAGTCAAAATTTAGTTGATAAAGTGATTGTCTATTTAGCTCCTAAATTAATAGGTGGAAAAAATGCACCTACATTTTTAGAAGGTACTGGACTTGATAAGATGGCACAAGCGATTGAACTTGAAGAAATCGAATTAACGAAAATTGGTCCTGATTATAAATTCATAGGCTATCCAAAATATACTACTTCATGAGGAAGGACTTTTAGAATGAAATTCGGATTCGATATAGACGATACTTTAATTGATTTAAGACAGCATGCTTTTCACATTTATAATAAAAAATTAAATAAAAACATTCCTATAGAAGCTTACAATGAATTAAAAACTGTTGAAATTCATGAACCTTTTGGCTTAACGGCTGAAGAAGGAAGCAATATGTGGAAGAGTAATCTAGAAGAGACATATTTTACTACATGTCCTCCATTTCCATATGCTGTTGAAACATTACAAGAATTAGAAAAGCAGGGACACGAAATTTATTATGTGACTGCAAGAAATAAAGAATATGGTGAACGAACAAAAGAATGGTTATTAAAGAATGGATTTCCAGTTCATCAAGATCGATTTTATTGTGGAATGAAAGATTCTGAAAAAATTCATATAATAAAAGAATTAGCTTTAGATTTCTATTTTGATGATAAACCAGAAATATTGAACACACTATCAGAATTACCTTTAAAAGCTTACGTGAAAGACACTTCATATAATCGAGGGTTGGACATCCCACGTATTACTTGTTGGTCTGAATTAAAGGATATCATTGAACGTAATTAATAAAAAAACACCTGTGATGGGTGTTTTTTTGTTGATGAAAAATGAGTAGGTCAATTAGTAGGTATTTGTTGCTGATGTCCATTACAACCTGTTATGAGTAAGTTATAATTAACGTTTTAATTTTATACTAACTCACGAATTAGTTGTGAGTATCATTGTTTTGCTATAATAGTTCCTCATGAAACCGTTTATGAGGAAGTAAAAATCAACATTTAGGAAAAATAGTTCCTCATGAAGCCGCTATGAGGAAGTAAAAAACAACATATAGGAATTATAGTTCCTCATGAAGCCACTATGAGGAAGTAAAAACCAACATTTAGGAAAAATAGTTCCTCATGAAGCCGTTATGAGGAAGTAAAAACCAACATTTAGGAAAACTAGTTCCTCATGAAGCCGCTATGAGGAAGTAAAAACCAACATTTAGGAATTATAGTTCCTCATGAACCCTCTATGAGGAAGTAAAAACCAACATATAGGAATTATAGTTCCTCATAAACCCGCTATGAGTAAGGAATAATCAAGATTTAGCAATTATTGTTCCTCATTAACTTGAGTAAGTAATGATCACCATTTGGCAACTTTACATATCATGAGCAGATTATGTGTATTAGACTTTGTTTTATGTCAACAAGCTAAAAAACACCCATGATAGGTGTTTTTTAGTAAGGTGTTTGCAATATCTATTTAAATCTTTTAAATCCTAAAAAATGTTGGTTCCAATATGAATTGTTTATTTTAGAAATAGTTACGCCTGAACTACTACTTGCATGGATAAACTCATTATCATTAATCACTATACCCATGTGGGACGGTCCATAAGTATAAGTGTTTTGGAAAAAGATTAAATCTCCAGGTTGAAAGTCATCTACAGTTTTTAAATTTGAACTATTATACCAATATCCTGCAACATTTGTTCTAGGAAGTGACAATCCAGATTCTTTGAATACATAGGAAATATATCCACTACAGTCAAAACCTGATGGATTTTCCCCACCCCAAATATATGGTACACCTGAATACTTTTTAGATAAGGTGATTAAAGATTGTACATCAAATGATTGAGAGGTATTTGAATCCACTTTATTTGTATCTGTCTGACTTGAATCAACTTTGTTTGAATCTGTCGTATTTGAACCTGTCTCTTTTTCAACATAAGATGCACCAATATACCCTATTACCCCATTAAATTTTACCTTATACCAACCGTTAGATAATGAGATGACATCTAGTTTTTGATTTTTATTAACACTACCTAAAATCTGATAAGAAGTTCCGGCCCCAGATCTTACGCGTAAACCATTAATAGTAGAAATATAGTTTCCAGAACTGACCACATGATTATTATTACTATTATTCGATTCGGTAACTTTTCCAACATAAGAAGCACTAATATATCCAGTTACCCCATTATATTTTATTTTATACCAACCATTAGAAACTGAGATCACATCTAATCTTTGATTTTTATTAACACTACCTAAAATCTGATAAGTTGTTCCAGCGCCGGATCTTATGCGGACACCATTACCAGTAGAAATGTAGTTACCAGAACTGCCCACTTGATTATTATTACTATTATTCGATTCGGTGATTTTTCCAACATAAGAAGCACTAATATATCCTGTTGACCCATTAAATTTTATCTTATACCAACCATTAGACAATGAAATGACATCTAGTTTTTGATTTTTATTAACACTGCCTAAAATCTGATAAGAGGTACCACCTCCAGATCTTACGCGGACACCATTACCGGTTGATTTATATGTACTAATAGTATTATTTGAATAAAGATTACTAGATTGCAGAGTTTTCTTGGAATCAATCGAGGCTGCAGCTGCAGTAGTATTATATGGAATTTGCATTGTTAATGTTGAAGCAAGTCCAACTAATGCCAAAGAGTTTAATGTTCGCTTTTTGTTTCTTTCTCCTTTCAAATTTAACTTTAATAAGGTACTTGCTGATTTTGATTTCATTACTAACCTTCCCTCTAACCAATAACTGAAATAACAAAGAAAAAATCCCTTACCTCATTTAATAGTAAGGGCAAATCTAAGATTACATGAACTTGGTAATTAAATTATTTAAAATGTAAGATCACATTTAGTTTAAATTCTAACATAAGATGATAGGAATCTTCACTTAATTAGTGTCAAATTTTTCCGGAAAAGTAAATTTTGTTCAAAATTTACTAAAAAAACAAGGGAGAATATGAAACTCTTATTATTCATCAAAGTGAAAAAGCTGAAATAGTTTTTAGTAAATACAGATAAGATTATTGATTTAAGAAAGTTTTGTTAAGTAAACTAATAATATAGATTAGACAAGTTGTCAGGAAATATAAACTTAAAAAAGTCTATTAAAATCTTAATCCTACTCTTTAATTGGAGGTGCAAGTCAAAGTGACAAAGCTTGAACTTGATATTGAAAACGTACAAGTTGCAAAACATACGGATTATAAAGGCTATAAAATTAGATTTTCGATTAATCACCAGCAGTATGTATTTTTAGTCGGTAAAACAAATATATTATTTCCCTTGTCTCTAATTCACACTTTTAATGAAAAAGGAACATGCCAGCTTTGTAATAAACTAGTTTTAGCTTCAAATATTAGTCAACAAGTTTGTCCAACATTATTTAATAGAAGAAAAGAATTATTAGCTTATTTCCAAGAACATTATTCTGAACAATTTTAATCAGACATAAAATAGCTTTTGACAATCGTCGACCACAGTAAAATAATAAATTAATAAAGAAATCGTGATAAAAAACTACTTTTTGGGTAGTTTTTATTTTTTTATGAAAATATTTAACGATAATGAGACATAAAAATAGCATTTCGTCATATATTTTGTTGAAAACGGAGGTGCTATTACACATGGTGATTCAAGATTTAGATATTCAAAACGTGGTAATTAGTAAGCTTGCAGGATACGACGGTTATAAAATAAGCTTTTCTGTTAAACATCAAAGCTACATATTATTAGCTGGAAAACAAAAGACGATTTTCCCTTTGTCTATTAAACATGCATTTATTGAAAAGGAAAAGTGCCAGTTTTGCAATAAACTTGTATTTAAATCTGCGATTAGCCAGCAAATTTGTTTGAATCTCCTTCTTAAAAAAAGTGATTTATTATCGTATTTTCAGCAAAATTATCCCGAACCATTTGAGCAAATATAGGTTTTTTATTTAAGAAAACTATCGAGGAAAAACCACTAAAGAAGTGGTTTGGATACATATTAGGTTTTAACCCTCCATGATTTCAATATAGTTGTTTAAGAATTTTAATGATCTAGTAAAAAAACACTGTAGAAATACGATTATAATTGTTGTACTATTCTTATAATTCTATTTTTATTGGAGGGTATTTTCATGTTTAATTCTTTATTACCGACAAATACTATTTCATTACAATTTTATAATGATCAATATGATGATCAATTAAAAAACTATTTTCTAGCTGATGAGCATCTAAAATTTACTGGTCTACCTATAGAGAATATAGAAAAATGTGTAATAGAGGCTGAGCGTCATGCGATTTTAATTTTGAGTAACAATGATGTTGCAGGATTTTTTGTTTTACATGGTTGGGATGGAGTTAGACAATATAGTGATAATAAAAATGCAATTCTATTAAGGGCTTTTTCTGTTGATACAAATTTTCAAGGAAAAGGGATTGCGAAACACTCTTTACATTTATTGCCTTCTTTTGTAAAAGCGAATTTCCCCAAGCGAGATGAAATTATTTTGGGAGTCAATCATAAAAATATTACTGCACAGCATGTTTATTTAAAGAGCGGATTTATTGATAAAGGAATTAGAGTAATGGGGAGAAAAGGTGAGCTCTTTATTATGCATATGGATCTAGTATAAGTTTAGAAAGAGGGAAGATTGATGTACGGAGTTGTAGCATTATTTGATGCAAAAACCGAACAAATTATTAAAGATATTTGGACAGAGTTAAGAGAAAAATCGATTTCTTTCTATGCTGATGAAGTAGTAGATCGAAAACCCCACATTACTTTAGCAAGTTATCATAGCTTAGATAAGCAAAGGTTTATTGAACAATTAGATGATTTTTATGAAAATAAGCCGGAAATAGATATTAGTTTTAATTCAATTGGATCATTTTTAAATACAGGCATATTGTATTTTTCACCGCATATTACTAAAAATTTAATTGAGTTTCATAAGAATTTTCATAATCAGTTTAAACATTTTAATGATAATCCAATGTCTATCTATCTTCCTGAAAAGTGGATTCCGCATTGTACTTTAGCTAATAGATTGTTACCGGATAAACTAGTAGAAGCGTATAATTATTGTTTATATCGAAATGATACGATTGTAGGGAAAATACAGGAAATTGGTATTATTGAGATAGTTAGTAAAAATAATGCATCTATTATTTATTCAAAGTCTTTAAAGCCCAATAAGATAAGCTGAAAAACTCGTGAGAAATAACGAGTTTTTTATTTTTGGGCACAATTAACCTTAATTTTGGTACTCTATGTTAAGTTAATGGAGAGGATACGACAGCCATGAAAATCGCATAATGATTGCTATCTTTGGATGATGGAAACATAGAACGAAAATTAAATTACCACCTTTATAAGAGCAATTTGAAATGTTAGATCTTAAGATTGCTCGAGTGAGTGATAAGTGAACTGGAAACAACTCAATTGAATTGTTTTCAGTTCACTTATTTTATTAGCTTGAGTCGTTTTGAATCAGTAAATGTTGATTTATAGGTATTTTTTAATTTTGGCATAGATATTGCAAAATAAAAGATACAGGGGTAGAAAATAGGGAAATGAGAGGGGTTAAAACAAATGACTTTTAACAAAGTACAAAATGCAACGACTGAAATTTTCGAAAGAACACTAACTTATGATTTATACACTGATCCAAAGGTTTTAGAGCAAGAGCAAGAAAAGATCTTTTCAAAGTCTTGGCAGTTAGTTGGACATATTAGTCAATTAGAAAATGTAGGGGATTTCTTTACAGCTGAAGTAGCTGGTGAACCGATTCTTGTAACACGCGATAAGAATGAGGTTATTCAAGCTTTTTATAATGTTTGTCCACATAGAGCAACTAAGCTAGAGAAAAATGAAAGTGGAAATAAAAAAATTCTACAATGTGCTTACCATGGATGGACTTTCCATTTAGATGGTAAATTAAATAAAGCTCCTAATTTTAGAGGAGAAGATCTAGCTTGTGTATCAAATGCTTGTTTACGTTCTGTAAGGATGGAAATTGCTGAGTCATTTATTTTCGTTAATTTAGATGATCAGGCTACGTCATTGATTGAGACATACGGTGACTTTTTTGAAAAGCTAAGTAAATTTTCTTTTTTAAGTGAATTAAAAAGAACGAGCAGTAAATCTAGAATTATTAAAGCGAACTGGAAAGCATTTATTGATAATTATTTAGAATGTGATCACTGTCATGTAGCTCACCCAAGCTTTGTTGCTACGTTAGATATGAAGGACTATCAAATTATTACATGTCAAAATTATTCTGTTCAAGGATCGGTTGTGAAAGCGAATAAGAAAATGGGTTCATTAGATTTTAATGAAGTAGAAATGCAAGGTGGCACGTTCTATTGGTTATGGCCAAATTTAATGATGACTATTTATCCAGGCCCAGGAAATATTGCTACGATCCAAATGGTCCCTATCGATCATGAGACAACTCTTGGAATCTACACATACTACTTTAGAGATGAAAATTTAACACAAGAAGAAAAAGACTTAGTTGAATTTGCTGAAGTAGTACGAAATGAAGATGTTGAGCTAGTTGAATTAGAACAAGTTGGATTCCGTTCACGAGCATTTAATAAAGGCTTTTATTCATCTTCAGAGAAAGCAATTGTTCAGTTCCATGAGACTGTCCTAAGGGCACTGGAGGAAGAATGATGATCAACAAAATAAGTCCGATAAAAAAATATTTATTTATTAATGGAGAAGAAGTAGAAACAAAAGAGTATTCAAACTTGTATTCTCCTTATACTAGAGAAGTAATATCAGAGATTGCTGTTGCAACTAAAGAACAAACAGAACTGGCAATTGAAGCAGCATATCAATCAAAAGATGAGTTTGCTAGAGTTCCAGCATTTGAGAGAGCACAAATTCTTGAAAATGTCGTTCAGTTATTAAAAGAAAATTTTAATGAAGCTGCTGAAATAATTACAAAGGAAACTGCGAAACCAATAATGTTTTCAAGGGGAGAAGTAACAAGAACAATAGAAACATATAAATTTGCAGCGGAGGAAGCAAAGCGAATCCATGGAGAAACAATTCCATTCGATGCTGCTTCTGGTGGTATAGGAAGAGTAGGATATACAGTAAGAAATCCGATTGGTGTAATTGGAGCAATTACTCCGTTTAATTTTCCTATGAATCTAGTAGCTCATAAAGTTGGGCCAGCTATTGCGTCGGGAAATACAGTTGTTTTAAAACCAGCATCTCAAACGCCACTTTCAGCACTTTTTATTGCTAAGCTATTCAAGCAAGCTGGCTTACCAGACGGTGTATTGAATGTTGTAACGGGTCCAGGTCGCACGGTAGGCGACACGATTGTAGAAGATGACCGAGTAAACATGATTACATTTACCGGGAGTACTAGTGTTGGGATTAATATTAGAAGTAAAGCAAAGCTTAAGAAAACAACGCTTGAACTTGGATCCAACGCTGCCGTCATTATTGATAAAAATATTAATGTCGATGAAATTATTGATCGCTGTATAATGGGTGCTTTTTCAAATCAAGGTCAAGTCTGTATCTCATTGCAGAGAATTTTTGTTCATGAAGAGATTTATGATGAGTTTACTTACAGATTCGTAGAGGCAACTAAGAAATTAAAACTTGGTAATCCATTTGACCAAGAAACCTATCTATCTTCATTAATTTCACCGGACGAATTAGATCGAACGTTAAACTGGATTGAAGAGGCAAAACAAAGCAATGCAACTATTCTTGCGGGTGGTAAAACCCAAGGGAATATATTAGAGCCTACAATAATTGCTGATTGTACATCTAGATTAAAAGTTTCATGTCAGGAAGTTTTCGCTCCAATTGTAACGGTTAACAAAGTGAAATCGATTCAGGAAGCTATCTCTAAAGTAAATAATTCACGCTATGGATTACAGGCTGGAATTTATACGGAAAGTGTATCGAATGCATTACTCGCAACAAATGAACTTCATGTAGGTGCAGTCATCATTAATGATATCCCAACATTTAGAGTGGATAATATGCCATATGGTGGTGTAAAGGAAAGTGGTACTGGAAGAGAAGGTATAAAGTTTGCAGTTGAAGAAATGACAGAGTTGAAGCTAATTGTCTGGAATCAAAACAGAATTTAGTAAGGTAGGAGATAGAGTATGAAAACACATAAAATAGCAGTTATTCCAGGGGATGGAATTGGACCGGAAGTGATTAATGAAGGCGTGAAAGTATTAAATAAAATAGCTAGTCTCGATGATTCATTTGAATTCGAATTTACGTCTTTTCCTTGGGGCTGTGAATACTATGCACGATACGGAAAAATGATGGATGATGATGGAATTGACAGATTAAAAGAGTTTGAAGCAATTTATTTAGGAGCTGTCGGATTTCCTGGTGTACCTGATCATATCTCATTGTGGGACTTGCTATTAAAAATTCGAAAAAGCTTTGATCAATATGTAAATATACGTCCTGTTACTCTATTAAAAGGGGCACCGTGCCCTCTAAGTAATATGAAAACCGAAGATATTAATATGTTATTTATCCGAGAGAATACAGAGGGGGAATATGCAGGAGCTGGTGATTGGCTTTATAAAGGAAAAGAACATGAAGTGGTTTTACAAAATAGTGTCTTTTCTCGAAAAGGTACGGAGCGAATCATACGATATGCTTTTGAAGTAGCCCTTAAACAAGGGAAAACATTAACAAGTATTAGTAAAGGTAATGCCTTAAATTACTCAATGGTTTTTTGGGATCAAATATTTGAAGAAGTGAGTAAAGAGTATCCTTCGGTAAAAACATACTCTTATCTTGTTGATGCAGCTGCTATGCTTATGATTAAAGATCCGAAACGATTTGAGGTAGTAGTGACTTCTAATTTATTTGGTGATATTTTAACTGATTTAGGTGCGGCCATCGCAGGAGGCTTAGGTCTTGCAGCTGGAGCAAACATAAATCCAGAGAGAGAATATCCATCAATGTTTGAACCGATTCATGGTTCAGCACCCGATATATCTGGAAAACAGTTATCGAATCCACTTGCAGCAATTTGGTCAGCAAGCCAATTGCTCGATTATTTAGGGTATGAGCAGTATGGTAAGGTAATTCTTACTGCAATTGAAGAATTATTAATTGAAAAAAAATTCTTAACGCCTGATTTAGGTGGGGTATCATCTACATCAGAAGTTGGAGACCGTATCGTTGAAATAGTTGCTTCAAAAATGAATGTTTTTCAGACTCAAAAAAATTAATAAGGCGTATTGGTTTCTAAAATTAAAAGGGAAATACCACAGAAGTATCTCCCTTTTTATTTCACCTTTGTAAATCTACTCGTTTTTACAATATTTTTGGATTAATTTGTTAGCTTTTGTTTGACTTAATCCGAGATCCTTTGCAACTTTTCGAGAGCTTTTATGAATCTTGTAAGATTCGATAATCATTTTTTTCTCAGTTTCTTCTAAAATATTTTCTAATGAATTTTCCTCTTGGATGGTGATTGTACAATCATTAGGAATTAATTGTGATGGCAAGTCAGATAATCGGATGACCGATTCGCTAGTTATAACAAGTCTCTCAATGATATTTTCAAGTTGCCTAATATTACCTGGCCATTGAAAAGCTTCAAAAGTATTTTTTACACTTGGTGAAAACGACCGGTCAACTTTGTATTTATGATTGAACTTAGTTAAGAAATGATTAGCTAATAAGGGAATATCTTGTTTTCTGTTTCTAAGTGGCGGAATTTGAATATCAATTACATTTAATCGGTAAAATAAATCTTCTCTAAACTGCTTTGATTTTACCATTTCTAGGAGATTACGGTTCGTCGCTGTAATAATACGAACGTCGACCTTTTTTAATTCTCTGCCTCCTACTGAAAAAAAGCTACGATCTTGTAATACTTGGAGTAGTTTCGCTTGAAATTTTAAGGAAATTTCTCCAATTTCGTCTAAAAAAATTGTTCCTTCATTTGCAGTTTCGAGTAAGCCGATTTTTCCATTCTTTAAGGCACCTGTGAATGCACCAGTAGCATACCCGAACAGCTCAGATTCCAATAGGTCTTCTGGGATAGCAGCACAATTAATGGCAAGAAAAGGACCGTTTTTCCGGTTACTTAAATCATGAATATATTTCGCTAATACACCTTTTCCAGTTCCAGATTCACCTTGAATTAAAATATTTGTATCAACGGGAGCAACCTTTTTACAAAAATCAACGATAGTCGTCATTTCATCATCAATTGTTAAAATTCCATTTGAATTAAATTCTTCTCTCGAATCTACCATTTCATGAATGTTATTATGAATAATAGATATATAGTTTTTTTCGCGAGATGTAATGAAAATGAAATCCAATTTTTTATTGATCGGATTGAATATTGGAATGGCAGTTGTGACTAATTCTTTACCAGTATGTGTGGTTTGGTTAATTGTGACGGTATTATTTTTCTCTAAAACAATTGGAATGATTGATGGGGTCCAATACCCTTTTTCCAAAAAAATATCATTATGTTTTCCTATGATTTCGTTTTGACGTAAACCATAATGTTGTTCACACATTTTATTAACATAAATGATTTCAAGATCTCTGTTTAAAATATAAATTTCATCAGAAGAATAGTTTAAAATGTTTAACAACACTTCTTTATCGAATTCTAGTATTTCTGAAAGATTAGAATAACTGTTCATAATGTATGCTCCTTTTTAAGCGCTTACAATAAGAGGCTAATATTTTATTATTTTATAAAACGAGTTTAACATAAGTCTACAAATTATTAACAGAATTTTTTAAAAAATCAACTTATTGAAAGGTAAGGGGGAAATAGAATGAAATATTTTGCAATTTTTTTAACTATCTTTGCTTTCATAGGATCATTAAGTATTGTGAATCGGGTAGAGCCTTACATATTAGGATTACCGTTTATTGTATTTTGGTCAGCGAGTTGGTTAGTCATCACATCTGTCTGCCTTTTTATTAGTAATGCAATTTTAGAGAAGCAGGAGGAAAATCAATGAGCATTCTATTAATTGGAATTACGTTTCTGTTAGCACTTTTTTTAGGTATACGTGCCCAAAGAGGAAGAGAAATGAAATTGGAATCATGGGTAGTAGGAGATCGAAATTTTGGTAGTATTATTATGTTTGTCCTAATGGCTGGTGAAATGTTTACAACGTTTATTTTCCTAGGTGCTAGTAGTGCATCATATTCAATGGGAGGCCCAGTAATCTATATTTTCTGTGCTGTTACTTATATTATTCCATTTTGGATCTTACCTCATATTTGGCGTTATGCGAAAAAGCATAATTTATTAACTCAACCAGATTTCTTTGTTAAAAAATATAATAGTAAATCTTTAGGACTGATAGTTGCAATAGTTGGAGTAGTTTCCATTATTCCATATATGGTACTTCAATTAAATGGTATAAAAATTATTGTATCTGAGGCTTCATACGGCGCTATTTCTCCAAATTTAGCAGTATGGATTGGTGTAATTGTTGTGACGATCTTTGTTTATATCTCAGGAATTCATGGTTCAGCATTCACTGCTATATTAAAAGATATTTTGATGCTCATAACGATTTTGTTTTTAGGGATCTATTTACCTTTACATTATTACGGCGGTGTAGAACCGATGTTTAGAACATTAGATGCAGCTAAGCCTGGTTTCTTATTACTACCTAAGTCTGGTTATAGTATTTCTTGGTATGTGTCAGTTTGTTTAATTATTGCGCTCGGTCAATATATGTGGCCACATGTTTTCGGTGCGAGTTTATCATCAAAAGATTCAAAAACATTACGTAAAAATGCAGCACTAATACCTCTTTATCAAATTCTGATGGTTTTTATTCTTTTTATTGGTTTTACTGCACTTTTACAGATGCCACATATTCCAGGTGGACGAACTGATTTAGTTTTATTCGAAATTGCTAAAGCGACACTTCCACCTTGGTTTATTGGTGTAATTGGTTCAGCTGGTCTACTTGCAGCGTTAGTTCCTAGTTCATTGTTATTATTAACGGCTTCAACATTACTTTCTAAAAATATTTATAAAGTAATAAAACCAGATACAAATGAAGCGAAATTAGCTGGACTTACAAGAATCTTAGTTCCGATCATCGCTTTAATAGCATTATTGTTTACGTTCTATGGTGGTAAGACAATGCTTTCTCTTTTATTGATGGCATATAGCTTTGTCTTACAACTGTTCCCTGCATTAATTGTTACGTTCTTAAAACGTAATCCGGTTACAAAAATTGGAGCAGTAGCAGGAATACTAGCTGGACTTACTGCAGTTGCATACGTAACAATAAAAAATACAACATTTGGGACATTATTCCCACATGCACCTCAATTTTTAAAAGATTTAGATTCAGGATTTATTGCATTTACGATTAATATCGTCTTTATGTTTGGAGCTAGTGGAATTGTTTATTTAGTAAAAATAAGACCAAGAGTAGGTCAAAAAGCTATAAAGGAACAATGGTGAGAAAGATGAAAATAGTATGTATAGGTGATAGTCTTACAGAAGGTTTAGGAATATCAAAAGTTGATGCATGGCCAACTATTCTTCAAAACGAATTATCAGTCGAGATTATTAATAAAGGAATCTCAGGTGATACAAGTACTGGTATGCTATCACGATTCTACCATGATGTTGTATTAAACAATCCATCACATGTAATTATTTGTGCAGGTGGGAATGATTTATGGTGGGATGTTGAAATAAAATATATACTTTCAAATATCTATTCAATGGTAAAACAAGCAATTCACAATGGTATTCAACCTATTGTAGCAATCCATCCACCAATTCACATAGATCATATCAAACATGAAGAAGTGTGGGAACCGTTTTCTGGTTATGAAACATTCTTGCTGAAGGCACAAGAGTTAGCAAATCGAATCGAGCAAATGGTAAAAGTAAATCAATTTAAACTTATTGATTTTCGAATTCCATTTCAACATCATCAGAATCTAAAATCAAAGTTTTTTGAAGGCACTGATGGAGTACATCCAAACGAACTTGGACATAGTGCATTAGCCAAAAAAGCATATCAAACGATTATAGGGTTAAGTAACGAGTGGTAAAAAGATTCAAATGAACGGATAGCAAAGATAAGCTATCCGTTTTTAATCTTGGAAAAAAGGGCTTTAAAGAGCTTACAGCCTGGTATTAAAAAATGCCCCATCACAAGGAGGACATTTTAGGTCAAAAGACATTTTTCAACCGCAGAGTAAACCACCCCTTCTCATGTGTGGTGATAAGGAATCTTATATACATTGCAGTGATTCGGGTTTTCCGCCAATTTGAATATTAAACTGTTAACAGATTAAACGATGATTCTACCAATTAAAAAATAAATTCAATTTTATTGAAGTGAGTTAATCGTAATTCAAAGCGTTTTTAAGAAAATCTTCATAGTAATTATTAGTTAACATAAAAATTAGATTAACTTTACAAAAGGTCAATAATTCTGATTTAAAATTATATGTAATTTTTATATGACTTTATCATAATTTCTTACGCAAGAAGGATTTCAAATAATTAGTAAATTGATAAATAAAAGCTAATAGATATGACTGCTAAATATAGTTCAAGAACACAAATGTTCTTGAACTTTTTGTGTTTATGACGATGTTGAGGATATAATAAATATTTCAGGTAGAGCTAATTTGGATTGGAACTTTAACGATCAATCTAACAAATGGTTATATTCCAACTGATGACGCTGTTATTGTTAAATATAATCATTTAGCGAGTGGAAGCAAGTTTGATGATGTGGTTATATTAGGATTGCCTTCAGGCTATAAAACTACGACTATATATAAAAAAGATCAACTTCTCTTAAAGATTATTAAACCTAACAAGCAAACAATAAAATAAAGTACAAAGTAGCGCAATTGAAAGCAAGCAACTAAGAAGGACTGTCTAATTTTGACAGTCCTTTTAGGTTCTAATAAAAGTTATGGTATCATTTTAATTAACTGTATCAATTGCTTTTAGTTCATAAAGCATATAAGTATTTTTATTTTTCCATTCGATTTTCTGTATAACAGCTACTCCAAAAGGTTTTTCATCATTCTTTCTTGTGACATTGATTGGTGTGTCAATAGGATATACATGGTATCCGGTTTGCTCTAGCGTGAATAGATTGTTTTCGTGTCTAACGGCGTGATCGTTCGTTACAATTAACCAATTAAATTCAAAAGGCATACTCATATTTTGAAAACTCCTTAAATTGAATAGTAGAATATTTTATATAGAAAAGATTAATCACTTAAAAATATCTTAATATATTTTTGTTCTGAACACAAAAGTGGGGTTGTATAAAATTTTATAAGATAGCAGGGATTCTCAATGAAAAAGAAGCATAGTAATCAAGTTCGTTTAACCGGTGGGTTTCAAAATGATGTATTTTATGATGAAGACTATAATAGGGTAGTTAGGCAGTCTAAATTAGGAAAAACAAAAGAAATGGTGTTACAGGAAATTGATTTTATAAATTTTTTACATATGCAAGGAGTAAAAGTCCCAAGAGCGGATCGTAATTTAAGAGAAGAGGATGGAAGAGTCATAACTTATTTTGAGTATATTGATGGCGAACAAATTGATGTGACAAACCCTAACCATTGGAATAAACCCCTGTTTGAACAATGGGGTAAAAAATTGGGGAAGATGCATTCTTTAGCCAAGAAGTATAAATTAAGTGAAGTTCATCGTCCTGCCTGGTCACATAAAAGTGTTGATGTTTTTGGGATTAGAGATCAGTTAGTTCCTAATATGAAAGAGTTTTATGATAAACACATGGAAAAGCTCTTACAATTTCAAGTGACATCCGATACATTTGGGATTATTCATAATGATTTTCATCTAGGGAATATAATTTTAGTCGGTAATACTCTCTTTACGATCGATTTTGATGATTGTGCATTTAATTGGTTCGCACAGGATTTTGCTACAGCTTTTTATCATGCGTATTGGCAACAGAACTCTTTTAATAAAGTGAGTGAACAGTTTATTGAGACTTTTATGGTGAACTTTTTTAAAGGATATAAACTAGAAAACTTACTTCATCATGACATAGTAAAACAAATCCCGATCTTTCTTAAATTGAGAGAAATATTTTTGCACCATTTATTTGTCCAAAAATGGGGTATGAATCGATTAGAGGAGTGGCAAAAATATACACTTATTGATTTGGAAAATAAGATTAAAAATGATGTGCCATATGCAGACCTTATAGATTTTTCGATTTATCAATAATGGAAGCCAAAGGAAAGGTCTAGTTATAATAACCTAGCGCTATCCTTTTAATTTTTTTAAACTTTTACATATACTCATAAACGTATGGTCATTGATTCGTTAATTCGACTATATAATAAAACAAACAGTATTTTTTGTAGTTGCTTTATTGAAAGGGGCTGATGTTTATGCGAAGAAATAAGAATGCGGCTCTTATTGTAATTTTATGGTTATGCATGGTGCTTTTTATAGTTATAAATGCAATACGTCATATTCGAGTATATATGGTTTACAGTTCAGGCTTAATGCCTTTTATTGTTTGTGGAATGATTATCTTTGCGATTATTATCTTATATGTAAGGGGTTCGAATCAGCGGAGATAAAGAGTTATATTGAACCCATTATGTTTTTGGGTTCTTTTTTTTTGGATAGATATTGGAGAACAATTTAGAAAATTAATTGAGACAGTATATAGTTGCATTAAAAAAAATTCGTTCTTAAATGTATAAGAGCGGTGCAACGCGTGTTTTCTATTATTGAAAGTACCTGATTTTTTAAAGTTTTAGGTCGTAACACCCTTACTGGTATGGGTTATTTTTTATTTTAATTGCGGTTCCTTAAAATTTAATTGCACTAACTGTGTATTTGCACTTTTCTCCGACTTATTTGCACGGACAGAATACTCATTTGCAGCCCGAGATATTATTCAACACTATTCATCTCTTCAATCAAAATAGAAGGGTCCCATTATGGACCCTCCTCCTTTTATCTATTCTGCAATTACCAAATTTGTATTTGTCTTATTAAATTTAGAAATAAAACTTTTATTAATATGAGAATCCGTAATGATATAATCAATTTTTTCAAGCGGTGCTATATGAACAGTGACGTTCTTACCGAATTTTGTGCTGTCAGCTGCTACATAATTAAGGTTGGATAACTCAATTATTTTCTTCCTTGTAATTGCCTCTTCTAAATTATAATCGGAAACTCCTTTTTCAATTGTAATCCCACTCGCGCATATAAACGTCTTTAGAATATTTAATTCATTAAAATTAAATAAGTAGTCGTACGTAACAACCGATTGTTCATTACGTCTAATTTTACCGCCGATTATGATCAATTCAATCGAACTATTCATTAACTCATTGATGATTGGGATCGAATTCGTAACGACTGTTAAATTCTTTTTATCTTTAATATATTTCGCAATTTGGAGCGTAGTAGAGCCGCTATCTAAATAAATACAATCTCCATCTTCAATATGTTCAGTGCATTTCTTTGCAATCTTTTCTTTTTCCTCTAAGTGGCTCACCATTCTTTCTTCCATTGATGATTCAAAGAACTTCGATTCAGCTATTTTTGCACCGCCATATATTTTCTCAATTTTGCCTTGTTTTTCAAGTAGATTTAAATCTCTACGTAAAGTGTCAGTAGATATATTTAGAGCTTCAGTTAACTCAGTTATTTTTAAAACATTATTTATTTTTAATAAATCGATTATTTTTTGTTGTCTTTCAAGTGGAAACATAACCTCACCCATTCAGTATTTATTAAGACTTGTTTTCAGTTTAATGAAACGAATGCACATTATCAATAGTAGTAATGCAAATGTTTGGTTAATTAAATGTAAAGTTGTGCACAAGTTATGCAAGAGTTACTGATAATTTACATATTATTTACTTAAAAGGCTAATTGGATTTACATATGAATTTTATACTAAGGTTGTACTTAAGGGGGTGACTAGTTTGCTGAAACTACAAAACGTTAGCAAACAGTTTGATAAAAAAGTCGTATTAACAGATATAAATCTTGAAATTAAAACTGGAGAAATCGTCTCATTACTAGGCCCAAGTGGAAGTGGAAAAACGACTTTATTAAATCTAATTCTAGGTCTAACGCAAATGGATCAAGGTCAAATAATATTCAATGATGTAGACATTACAAAAACACCAATGAAAAATAGAGGATTCAATATTGTTTTCCAAGATTATGCACTTTTTCCTAACTTGAATTCTTATGAAAACATTGTATACGGATTAAGGAATAAGAAAGGTCTTGTTTCGGATCAAGAATTACAGGAATATATTGACTTCTTAGAATTAAAGCCTCACTTAAATAAGAAAATTGGAGAGCTATCTGGAGGACAGAAACAAAGGGTTGCCCTTGCTAGAACATTAGTAACGAAGCCAAAAATTTTATTATTAGATGAACCTTTAAGTGCACTTGATGGTGTCATAAAGGAATCAATTAAAGAACGAATTAAATCAATCGCAAGAGAATTTAAATTGACTACGATTATCGTTACACATGATCCAGAAGAAGCTTTAACTTTATCAGATAAAATTTTAATTATTAATGAAGGTAAAATTTCGCAATTTGGTACGCCAAGTGAAATTATAAACCAACCAAATAATCGATTTGTAGAAGAGTTTATATTAAAGCAGCTTCAAATTAAGAGACATAATATTTACAACTTATTTGGTGAGAAATATGCATAAGGTTAAACCGGAAATGCGGGTTATTTACTTAGCAATATTACTATTATTTGTCTCATTTCTATTACTACCATTAATCATATTATTTTATCGGTCATTTGAAACGGATCATGGGTTTGGAGTTAATAATTATCTAACAATGCTGGCAGATAAAACCCTTATTCAAGCAGTCTGGAATAGTATAAAGATCTCTACTCTAACTGCTTGTGTCAGCACAATATTAGCTTTTATTTTGGCATATTCAATTAACTGTACGAAATTGATTCAACCTTTAAAAGGATTTATGAAAATCATTATTCTCATACCAATGTTGCTGCCGACAATCACTTATGGATTTGCGATTATTTATTCCTTTGGCCAACAAGGTTTAATAACAAAACTATTAGGAAAAAACTTATTTGAAATTTATGGATTTAATGGATTGCTAATTGGATACGTAATTTATACATTACCAGCTGCATTCCTATTAATTAATAATTCGTTTAAATATATTGATAAAAAATTTATGGTTGTTTCTGAATTGATGGGTGACGGTCCATTTAGAAGCTTCAAAAATACAATTATTCGCCCATTACTTGGAACGCTTGGTGGAGCTTTTGTTCTTTCTTTTATTTTAAGCTTTACAGATTACGGCATTCCAGCTTCGGTGGGTGGTACATATTACGTTGTAGCTACCCAGTTATATCAAGTTATGCTTGGATCAATTCCTAATTTTAATAATGGGGCAGTTATTGCAGTATTAATGCTAGTTCCAGTTGTATTTGGCGTTTTATTACTAAACTATCTTGAAAAATTCAATTTTCATTATGACAAGTTTACAAACGTTGAAATGATTTCCAATAAAGTAAGAGATATTTGTTTCGGGATTATTTCTACAATCATTTTAGTTGGAATCCTGTCAGTATTTGCAGTAATGTTCATCATTCCATTTTTTATTAGTTATCCATTTAAATTAACTTTTACGCTACAGCATTTCGTAGATGCTTTTCAATCAAGTGATTTAATAGGAGTTTATAAAAACTCTTTATATGTTTCAGTTGTAACAGCAATACTAGGAACTCTTGTTGCATATAGCTCGGCACTATTAAGTGTGCGAACAGCTATAAAAAATAAATCTAAGCTAGTCATTGATTTAATTTCGATGCTAACAAACACTGTTCCAGGTATGGTTTTAGGTTTATCGTATTTACTATTTTTCAATAATAGTAGCTTGAAAGGAACATTTGCCATTATCATTCTTTGCAACATCGTTCATTTCTTTACTACACCTTATTTATTAGCAAAAAACTCACTATCTAAAATGAATCCTGGTTGGGAAACTACTGGAGAATTAATGGGGGATACATGGTTTAAAACAATTTACCGAGTTGTTTTACCAAACTCTAAATCAACAGTTTTTGAAATGATTAGTTACTATTTTATTAATTCAATGGTAACGGTGAGTGGGATCATTTTCTTAATAACAGCTGAAACCTCATTAGTTGCAAGCAAAATTAAAGAACTTCAGCACTTCCAAAAATACGATGAAATATTTGTATTATCTCTATTAATCTTTTTCACGAATTTAATTGTTAAATTCATCTGCGACTATTTTCAGAGAAAAAGTGTTATTCAGGGATAATCAATCATTTATAAAAAAATTAAAACAAGAGAGGTTATTTTATGTTTAAGAAATTTAAAGGAATCATGTTGTCTTTATTCGCATTATGTTTAGTTTTTTCATTAACTGCATGTACTAGTTCAAAAACAAATGCCTCAGGAAAAGTTGTTATTTATACGAATGGTGATGAAGAAGCTATTACATCAATGGAAAGTGCATTAAAGAAAGCTGGTTATGAAGGGAAATATGTGTTCCAAACATTTGGTACTTCGGAATTAGGTGGAAAACTTATGGCTGAAGGCGATAAAATCGAAGCGAATTTAGTAACAATGAGTTCATATTTCTTAGATAGTGCCCAAGAAAAACATAATATGTTTGAAGACTTAACGTTTAAAACAAATTCACTAGAGAAATATCCTTCATTCTATACACCAATTTTAGCTAACACAGGATCAATCTTTGTAAATACAAAAGTAATGAAAGAAAAAGGCTTACCAATGCCAACTTCAATCAAAGATTTAGCAAAACCAGAATTTAAAGGTTTAGTATCAATTCCAAATATCATGGATTCTTCAACTGGCTGGTTATTAATTCAAGCTATTATTACTCAGTATGGAGAAGTTGAAGGTAAAACCATTTTACATGATTTAATCGCAAACTGTGGTCCACATTTAGAGAGCTCAGGTTCAGGTCCAATTAAGAAAGTAGAAGCTGGCGAGGTTGCAGCGGGTATCGGATTACGTCATCAAGCAGTATTAGATAAAAAATCAGGTTTACCAATTGACTATGTAGATCCAACAGAAGGAAACTTCTCACTAACTGAATCAGCTGCAGTTGTTAAAAAAGATAAGAAATCAAATGAATTAGCAATGAAAATGGCGGAAGTAATTATTAAAGATGCTCGTAAAGATTTAATCAAAAATTACCCAGTTGCTTTATATAAAGGAGAAACTGTTAGCGACGAGCATAAACCAGCTCATTCTATGAAATTTAGTCAACCATTAACAGTTAAGTTATTAGAAGAGCACCAACAGTTCTTTAATGCTGCAAAATAATTACTAAGGGGATGAAAAGCCATGAAAAACTATAAATTACTAACACCAGGTCCATTAACTACTACATGTACGGTCAAAGAAGAAATGCTCTTTGACCGATGTACTTGGGATAATGATTATAAAGAAATAACACAAAAAATTAGAACACAGCTTCTAGAACTAGCAAATGTATCAGAAGAAGATTATACAGTTGTTTTAATGCAAGGTAGTGGTACATTTGCAGTTGAATCAGTTATTAGTTCAACAATCTCAAAGAATGACAAGGTATTAATCGTAACGAATGGAGCATATGGCGAACGTATTGTAAAAATGGCTAAATATATTGGACTTAATTTCATTCAATATAGCATTGCATATGATGAGCTTCCAGAAGAAGAAGAGTTAAGAGATATTATTGAAAAAGATCAAGCGATTACTCACATCGTGATGGTCCATTGCGAAACAACAACTGGTATATTAAACCCAATTGAAATGGTAGCCGAACTTTCAAAAGAATATAATAAAACGTTAATGATCGATGCGATGAGTAGCTTTGGTGGGATCGAAATTGATGTGCGAAAACTGGAAATAGATTACTTAATTAGTAGTGCGAATAAATGTATTCAAGGAGTACCAGGATTTGGATTTGTTATTGCAAAACTAGATCAGCTTGTTCAATGTGAGGGAGTTGCTCGAAGTTTATCTTTAGATTTATTCGATCAATGGAAGGAAATGGACAAGGATGGAAAATGGAGATTCACTTCTCCAACGCATGTTGTTGCAGCATTTTCAAAAGCAATTGATGAATTGATTGAAGAAGGTGGCATTTCTGCTAGATTTGGACGTTATCAAAATAATAACCGCTTGTTAAGAATGAGATTAAAAGATGTTGGAATTCATGCTTATATAAATGAGGAAAATCAATCGCCAATTATTACAACCTTCTTATTTCCAAGTGAACAGTTTAGCTTTGAAAACTTCTATTATTTCATAAAGGAAAAAGGATATGTAATCTATCCAGGTAAGCTAACAGATGCTGATACTTTCCGTGTAGGAAATATTGGAGAAATTTATGAAGAAGACATCCAAGGTTTATGCAATATTATCGAAGAATATATGGGAGTGGTGACAAAATGAACAAAGTTGAAGGAATTATTTTAGATTGGGCTGGTACAACAGTTGACTTCGGATGTTTTGCGCCAGTAAATGTGTTTATCGATATTTTTAAACATGCTGGAATTGAAGTAACAATGGAAGAAGCGCGAGCACCAATGGGAATGTTAAAAATCGATCATATTCGTGAAATGCTTTCAATGCCTAGAATTTCTAAGCTTTGGATTGGAAAATATGAGAGACCATTCAATGAACAAGATGTGAATATACTTTACGCAAACTTTGAACCAGCTCTAATGGCTTCACTATCTGACTATGCAGATCCGATTCCTGGAGTCATCGAAGTAGTGCAGGAATTAAGGAATAAAGGTCTAAAAATAGGTTCAACAACAGGGTACACAAATAAAATGATGGATGTAGTCGTACCAAATGCTGAGACGAAAGGCTATTATCCAGACTTCTATATTACACCTGACGAAACAAATTCATTTGGTAGACCTTATCCGTATATGATTTACCGTAACATGGAAGCATTAAAGTTAACAGCACCATGGAAAGTCGTGAAAGTAGGCGATACAATTTCGGATATTAAAGAGGGGATTAATGCAGGTGTTTGGTCTGTCGGCGTCATTATCGGAAGTTCAGAAATGGGACTTAGTTTAGAAGAGTTTAGTAGTTTAATAGATAGTGAGAAAGAAGCAATCATTTCAAAAACTGAACAATCATTTAGACAAAATGGTGCAGACTTCACAATTAAATCAATGAGTGAATTACCTATGTTAATTGAAAAAATTAATGATTTAATTATAGAAGGTAAGAAAGTAACATGTTAAATACTCATTTGAAAAGAGAAGGCGATATAAACTCAAGTCCTCCTCGCACGGAATGGATGAATCAATTAAATCAAATTAGCAGAGAAGTCATTCAAGAGGATGAAAGGGTTTTTGTAAGACAATCAATGTCTACGCCTTGTCTTAATGGAATAGTCGATGCTAGTGGAAGTTATCTAATTGATGTGAATGGGAAGAAATATTTAGATTTTCATGGAAATAGTTCACATCAAGTCGGATATAAAAATCCATATGTAGTGGATGCAATCAAAAGACAAGTTGATGAACTCCCATTTATTCCAAGAAGGTTTACATCTGAGATTGTCATTAAGGCAGCTAATGCATTAGTAAATAAAACAACTTCAAAAGATTACAAAGTTTTATTTACACCTTCTGGAAGTGCAGCTGTCGGATTAGCTCTTAAAATTGCGCGAAAGGTTACTGGGCGTCATAAAGTCATCTCAATGTGGGAATCATTCCATGGAGCTGGTTTAGATGCAATTTCAGTTGGGGGAGAATATGTCTTTAAAAAGGATATGGGTCCACTAATGCCTGGTACTTTAAAAGCAATCCCTTTTAATGGATATCGTAATCTATTAAAAAGTGATTCGCATGAAGAAGTAGCGAATTTTTGCTTAGACCATATTGAATATATGATTGAGCATGAAGGAGAAATTGGGGCAATCTTATTAGAACCAATTCGAGCAACTGATACACATATCCCACCAAAGTCTTATTTTAAAAGATTGAGAGAAATATGTGATCGAAATGGAATTCTATTAATATTTGATGAAGTTCCGACAGCCTTAATGAGAAGTGGAGCATTTTATGTTCATCAAAACTTTGAAATCGAGCCTGACATTTTAGTTCTTGGAAAAGGGCTAGGTGGAGCGGTCATACCTCAAGCGGCTGTACTAACTCGTACAAAATACGATGTTGCTGAAGAAATATCACTTGGTCATTATACACATGAGAAACCAGCATTAGGATGTGCGGCGATTTGTTCAACGATGGAGTATATAGACGACTATAACTTAGAAGAGAATTGCCGAGTACAATCCGAATTCGTAAAAACAAAGCTAACTCAACTTTATGAACAGTATGAGAAGATTGGCGATATACGTGTTGCCGGATTATTGATTTCTATTGAGTTAGTCAAATCACGTGATACAAAAGAAAAGAATGATGAATTAGCTGAAAAAATTCTTTATTTTTGTTTAAACAATGGGCTTTCTTTTAAGCTTTCTGGAGGCAATTGCATAACATGGCATCCACCTTTAATTGTTACAAAAAATGAGTTAGAGTTTGCTGTTGGGCTTCTTGAAGAAGGCTTGAAAAGGTTTAGTTAATTCTTATAAGTGTAGCTAATCTTTAGCATATGAGTTTAGCTACACTTTTTTGATGGAATAAAAAGGGCAGCAATAGTTAAAATCTGAGAATCGTAAATAATTTCTGGTGCCGCAAATAAGACTAATAGTACAGCAAATAACGAGTCCAACAGTGCAAATAAATGTTGAAATGCTGCAAATAAACAGCTGACTGCAAATAAAATCTGAGAATCGCAATTAAAATTGGAGAAACTGCAATTAAAAATAGAGAATCGCAAATAAAATTAGCAAAACTGCAATTAAATTCCAAGGAACCGCAAATAAAATTTAAATTTACCTATACTGGTTAGGGTATTTAACCTGGGGATCGTACAATAGTAGTAACTTTCTAATGGTAAAATAGCAAAACAGCTCTTTTTCTAACTATACCGAATAAAAATCTGCTATTTATCTATAAAAAAGTTCAACTACAAATGATAAGCACCCCAGAGATCCCCCCATCTAAGTTATGGCTACAGAATACTAGACGAATAATATATTCCATTTACAATTAAAAAGGGGGCACCCAAGAGTCAGTTAACCTAACTCAGGGGACAGCCCATTGATAAATCATATTATATTAAAATTATTTCACTAGTCCGCCTCTTAACTTAGTTACGCCAAATTCTAAATAACATTTTAAACAGCTTAGCATAAATACCCAGCCTTCTTTATTATCGATTAAATGATGAACATATTCTGGGTTGCTTTCACTAAAGCCTTCTTCTACCACTTCAATAATTGTGTTATTTTGATCTTGTTCATTTAATGTAATCGTTACGATATTTCCTTCTTCTGTAGGTCCCCAAGCAAACACAATCTTCTTATTTGTTTCAACTTCGATGATTTTAATTTTACCTTCAGCATTGTAAAGATCATATTTTAAAGTAATGACTTTTCCTTCTTCCCATCGTTCAGAGCTAGAAGAAAACCAAAAGTTACCTATTTTACTTGGATCAACAAATGCCTCAAATATGTCTTTTGCTGGTTTGAAAATATTAAACTTAGTCACATTATTCATTTAAGTATCAGCCTACTCTCAATTAATTTCATATGTATTATCTTCGTCCTTACAAACCTATTTTAAACTGTTAACTTTTAATTGTGAATATTTAAGTTGCAATATTCAGTTAATAATCTTTTACCTATCATCTATAGTAAAAAGCTTTAATCCAGGTAGTCTGGTCGCTATCATCCTGAAAATGATTAAAATCAATTTTAGAGTAAAGAAGAAAAAGAATAGGAGAATTGATGGGTAATAAGGTCTATTACATAGGTCATTTTATCTAAAATAATCTTTTTTTCACATTTTTGATTGTGTATACTTAAAGATGTATTTTATATATTGGTTAAATTTTATAGTTATTAATACAAGAGAGGGAGAGAAACAGTGGGGTTCTTTATTTTTTTAATCATTGCATTTTTTATTATTAAATCGATCTTTTTTTCAGGTGGTTCAGGTTCAAGTGAAGGTCATAGCCATCAAGGCACAAGTAACGGTTCAACCTATTACCCAGCTGGTCAATTTGAAACAGGATTTTATATTGAACAGATTCATGTTTATGCAAAGGGACCCGTCTTTACTTATGATACTCCAACCATAAAAGATGAATGTTTTTATGTATTTGGTGAAGGAGTACTACAAATTAGTAACTCAACAGGGGAATTGAAAATTGCTCTAAAAAAAATAAGTGATAATCGAATAGTGCCTATGCACTTTTATATTAATGGTAGCTATCACCCTGTTATTGATCGATATGGAAATACTTATGCTGGTATTGATTACACGACAGTGAGTGTTGGAAGAACAGCGGCTGCTTTGTTAAATGAATTAGAAGCATCATTGGTAGATCAACACCTTTATAATAGAACTTGTTTATTTTTAAAAGAACTACTTGTGTTTAATATGTTAGTAAAAAGAAAGATCATTACAAGTTATAGTAATCACCATATAACTGTTTCTAATGCAGATATTAGCACGTTTTACCAAACCTTCGATAAGTTAAGTGAGCAAGCGTTTAATCTAATGGATAAATATATTACAGAAGGAACAGGTGAGCAAAGAGAGGATTATATCACTAAGTTACTTAAAATATTAGAATTACCTACTGATACAAGAGATTTAAATGTCATTAAGAATCAATACAAACAATTAGCTAAGAAGTATCATCCAGACCGAAATAAAGGTACAGAAGAATTAATGAAAAAGATAAACGTAGCATATGAAGAGATATGTGAATATCTGAAGGCATCTTGAATTGGGATTCTTAATAGGAAACAAAATTAGTGGGTAGAAAGCAGAAAGCAAAAGTAAGGGGTATTGTAGTTGTATCGAATGTTATTTAAAAACTTGTTCGTTTCGATTTTATAATACTAAACTATTACGCTAAAAAGGATAGGCGATTGCCTATCCCAGTTTATACCTTTAATATCGATCCGATTCATGGCCCATATTTTTCGCTTTATCAGATGCGACATCAGCTGCTTCGGTGCTAGTGTGTTCAGTTTGATCACGATTAGCTTTTTCTAAACCTTCGCGCACTCTGCGTCCGTATTCTTCATCAGCTTTTGTAAAATAACCAACCATCGTTTCTTGGATATGAGGCTTACATACTTTTAGTGCATCTACTAAATTTGAAATAAGTTCATTTTTTTCAGTTTCGTCGAAAGCACGGTAAGTATTTCCAGCTTGGATAAAGTCGTTAGGTCGGTCGATTTTTTGTCGTACTAACTTATTATTGTACGCTGGTTCATGATCTTTTCCATTCTTTGGCGCCTCTTTTAATCCACCTAGTGATGAAGGTTCATAGTTTACATGTGGGTTTTGACCTGGAGCTGCGTCAACTTTATATTCCATTTGTCCATCACGTTGATTTGTTGCTACATGATTTTTTGGCGAATTAACTGGTAGTTGTAAGTAATTTGTTCCAACTCGATATCGTTGTGTATCTGAGTACGAAAAAGTACGACCTTGAAGTAATTTATCATCTGAAAAATCCAGTCCGTCTACTAGAACACCTGTCCCAAATGCAATTTGTTCGACTTCTGCAAAATAGTTTTCTGGATTTTTATTTAATACCATTTTTCCAACTGGTAAAAAAGGAAACTTTTCTGGATCCCATAGTTTTGTAGGATCAAGTGGATCAAAATCAAGCTCCGGATGCTCATCATCACTCATGATTTGTACACATAATTCCCATTCTGGATAATAACCTTTCTCAATAGCTTCGTAAAGGTCTTGAGTTGCATGATTATAATTTGTAGATTGGATTTCATCTGCTTCGCGTTGTGATAAATTTTTTATTTCTTGTTTTAGCGGTTCCCAGTGGTATTTAATAAGAACTGCCTCGCCATCTTTGTTTAACCACTTATATGTATTAACACCGGACCCTTGCATTTGTCGATAGTTAGCTGGAATTCCCCATGGTGAAAAGAGAAATGTAACCATATGAGTGGATTCTGGTGTTAGATGAAGAAAGTCAAACATTCTTTCAGGATCAGGAAGGTTTGTTACTGGATCTGGTTTAAATGAGTGAACCATATCTGGAAATTTTAAAGGATCACGAATAAAAAAGATTTTTAAATTATTGCCTACTAAATCCCAATTTCCATCTTCAGTATAAAACTTCGTAGCGAAACCACGTGGATCACGTAAAGTTTCAGGAGAATGTCCACCACCTACAACTGTGGAAAATCGAACATATACAGGTGTTTTTTTCCCCTTCTCTTGAAATAATTTTGCTCTAGTATATTTAGAAATTGCGTGATTTCCTACTTTTCCATAGGCTTCGAAATATCCTTGTGCACCGGCTCCACGAGCATGCACAACACGTTCAGGAATTCGTTCACGATCAAAATGTGAGATTTTTTCAAGAAAGTCATAGTTTTCTAAAGTTGTTGGTCCCCGATTACCAACGGTTCTTACGTTTTGATTATCTGTTACTGGATGGCCTTGCCGATTCGTCAATATTTCTTCATTATTCGCTTGGTTATCCATAATTCTCCTCCATTCATACAAAATACAAAATTTAGATTGTCCATAAATTTGGAAGTATATACAAATTTTTCCTGTTTAATGTATCGGAACAGTATAATTGAAAAGTTTACAATTTGGATACATTTCATGACCAATTTTGAAACATTGATTCAATATTATTGAGATATAAAGTGAGAGGAGGAATTTAAAATGAAGAAAAAATTATTAAAAGCTTTTGTATCAACAATGGCCTTATCTGGCGCATTATTCGTTTCAAATGGTGTAACAGCCGGGCCGACACATGTTAGTGCAGCGGTTATAAATGCTCCGATTAGTGTGTATGAGGTGACTGCAAGTGTATTAAACGTACGAAGTGCTCCAAATACTAGTTCAAAAGTAGTAGACACTTTAAGAAAGAAAGATCAAATTGAGATTGTAAAATACTATAATGCTAGCTGGGCACAAATTAAAACAACAACTACTAAAAATGGTATAGCTTATGTAAGTACTAAATATTTACAAAAAGTACCAACTACTGTTACAACAAAGTCTAATTTAAATTTACGTACTGGTCCAAGTACAAAATATAAAGTCCTAACAGTAATACCAAAAGGTGCAAAAGCCAGCTTCCTTGGCTATCAAACTGAAGGGAAAACTCAAATCGATTATAATTGGGCATTTGTTTCTTACAATGGTAAAAAAGGATTTGTGAGTACTAGTTATTTAAATATGAAGTAATCACCAAATGGCTAAATCAAAATCAAAAATGACGAAATCGTAACGAGAAATCCAATGATATAGGGTTAAAAAAAGATTACCTTAACTTTGAGTTAGTTGTTTCATTTCCCTATTCCCCAAAAAAGAAAGTGAGCTAAAATGCTCACTTTCTTTATTTAGAACTAATAAGGAAGTACCTTATAAGCTAACTTATTAATAATCTCTTTATGTTCAGGGTATTTAGTATGTAATTGCTCTTGAGTAAATAATTCAAAGTCTTTAAAATCAAATCCTGGTGAAACCATACAGCCTACTAATGAAAAAGTATTTTCTTCCATAACTGATGAACCGAAAATTGAATTTTTCGGTACTAAATATTGAGGAACTTCTCCATTTTCTAAATTAAGTCCTAATTTTATTTCTTCGTATTGACCGTTCTCATGTATAACATGAACGGTTAAAGAACTTCCTGCATGGAAATACCATAATTCATCAGACTTTAATCTGTGAAAATGAGAAATATCATGTGATTGTAGCAAAAAATAAATACTAGTATAAAGCAATCTATGATCATCATAGTTTACCGTTAATTCACGATCAGATATTTGTTCCTTTGATTGATAGGTAGATTTGTAATATCCCCCTTCAGGATGTGCTTCTAGTCCTAGTTTAGAGATCCAATATTCTGGATTATTGTTAACCATTTTATCAATCCTTTCTATTACTTCTCCCACCATATTACCTTAATTTTTGTTATTTCTATAAAAAATATGTTGAAAATTATCTTATTTTAAAAAGGTGAGTATTATAAATTAATTGATGGAACATTTTGAAAAAGTACAGAATTTTCCCAATATACAATTTAATAGAAATAGATTACATTAAACTTATTAAATGAAAAAATATGGAGCGGAAGTTCGATGTTTAAAAAGAGGATCTTATATTTAGTTGCAATTTTTACGATTTCGATCATTATTAACCAAACAATTTTGTCAAAAGATGAAAAACCGGAAGTTAAATTTGAGCTAGCAGATAAAACAATTCCTTATAAAATAGCAAATTATTCTTGGGGAAAATTATTAGATAAAGATATATCAACAAATGGTACATATAAAAATATTAAAGAAGAAGTAGCTATTCCAGCATTCGAAGGTGATTTTCTAAAGATATATTTTTCGGAACAACACGAAAATGTGGAAATTTTAGAACACAGTGGGACTAAAAAAGCATATATTTATGACCACAATTTAGATAATTACGGAAGTTACTCATTCCAACTTGGATCTAAAAAAGGGGAAAGAATATATGAAGTAAAAGGTATCTGGAAGGGGAATAATTATTTTACTTATTTGATAAAGGTAAAAGTAATATAAAAATAAAAGCATTACTTCAAAACAAGAAGTAATGTTTTTTATTTCCACTAATTTTTAATAACGATTAATTTCGAAAAAAAGTATAAATGAGGTATAATATTAAATGGTAAATGTTTGACGAAAGTCAAATACATAGTAAATTAAACGTAGATTTAAAGTTGAAAGAGAGTGGAACAAGATGGGTCGTAAATGGAATAATATTAAAGAGAAGAAAGCTTCAAAAGATGCAAATACTAGTCGTATTTATGCAAAGTTTGGACGTGAAATATATGTAGCAGCGAAGCAAGGTGAGCCGGATCCAGAATCAAACCAAGCTTTAAAAGTTGTACTAGAGCGTGCGAAAACTTATAGTGTACCGAAACATATTGTTGATCGTGCAATCGAAAAAGCAAAAGGTGGTTCTGAAGAAAGCTTCGATGAACTTCGCTACGAAGGTTTCGGACCAAATGGATCAATGGTAATTGTTGATGCACTTACTAATAATGTAAACCGTACAGCTGCAGAGGTTCGTGCTGCATTTAGTAAAAACGGTGGTAACCTTGGGGTAACAGGTTCAGTATCATATATGTTCGATGCAACGGCTGTAATTGGACTTGAAGGTAAAACTTCTGATGAAGTTCTTGAAATCTTAATGGAAGCAGATGTTGATGTTCGCGATATTTTAGAAGAAGATGAAGCTGTTATTGTTTATGCTGATCAAGACCAATTCTATGCAATACAAGAAGCGTTTAAAAACGTAGGTATTACGGAGTTTACAGTAGCAGAATTAACAATGTTAGCACAAAGTGATGTAACTCTTCCAGAAGATGGCCTTGTAAAGTTCGAAAAAATGTTAGACGTTCTTGAAGATATTGAAGATGTTCAACGTGTTTACCACAATGTGGACTTAGGTGAATAGAAGCTTAACAACAAAAAACACAATGAATTAAGATAAACGTGTCCATATAGATGAATTAATTTTCATCTGTATGAACACGTTTTTTGTTTTTTTGAATTCATTTGGTCAGGATTACTCAAAGAATTTTTATGTTCCATAAGAGGAAGACAGGAAAATATGACTAGGACAGAGAATAGTATTGTTAGTCAATATTTGCTAATTAATTTCGAATATTATATTCAATTTGAGGAGATCTATACATATGGATAAATTATTAAAAAACGGGTACAAAGCATTTCAGTACGCGGCTCTTAGAATTGGTGTATTTTTGTTAGTTTTAGCAACTCCAGTTGGTATTTTAATGAGCTTTAATGCTAATGCTGATGAGCGACAAGACCAAGAAATAAACTATTACGAACAATCCGTTGGCGAAAAAGGATTGAAGTTAGAAGAGCAACGAAGAAATGCAGTTATTCAAATTAAAAATAGTTCAACAGGCTTTGAAACCAAAGGTAGCTGTGATGCTGACTCAAACTCGGTATGTGAATAAAATTATACCTAGATTTGAGGTATATGGAGGAGTAAATTATGGAAGAGACGATTAAACAAAATAGCTTCACACATAGGGAGCTTGCTGCTTCATGTTTTAATAAAGTGTGGGATCTACTTGAATTAGAAAATAGATCTCAAAATGAAACAGAAGAAATGGTTCATTTATGTCATAGCTCTTTTTGGCATTGGACAAAAGTAGAGAGCCATACACCAAGAAACATATCGATTGGATATTGGCAATTATCACGAGTGTACGCTGTTATAGGGCAAGGAGAAATGGCTTTAGATTACGCAAAAAAATGTGTCAAGATTAGTTTAGAAAAAGAGGTTGAGCCGTTTTATATAGCATATTCATATGAGGCTTTATCAAGAGCGTATGCAAAACTAAATCAGTCTGCTGAAAGCTTAGCTGCTAAAACTAAAGCGTATGAATATGTAAAAGACGTAAAGTTTGAAGAAAGTAAAGAGATGTTGCTGAAAGATTTAGATACAATTTAATCAGTTTGTTTTAGTAATTAGGCTAATTGATTTGGGAAGAAACTACAAATGACTTAAAAAGGAGATCTCAAAGTCAGTGTACTTTTGAGACCTCTTTTTTTGTATAAATTCTTTTTGGGGCAAAAATGCATAGAGTAAGGTAGGAAAAAAGATTAAATACATAAAAAAACCACAAGGGAAAATTATCACCTAGTTGATTTTCTTCATTTATCACGGTCTTTATTAAGAACGAAATTTTATTTAAATAACTTTTAAATCATAAATACTTGAAATGACCCATTTATTTTTTAATTTAACAAGATCCAGTGTTACATTACATCTATTTCTACCGTTTTTATAATTTCCTTCAGGCCTTATCCCATCAACAAATGTTATTTCGTATTTTATATGTACCGTAGTTTTATGATCTTTCTTATTTAAATGAATGACAGATAAATTATCACCGATGAATTTTGCATCAAGTACGTTAGACATTATCTTAGTAAAGTAGTAAGAGTGATTGCTGATTTTTAATGAATCTACTACAACAGAGTTATAAATCTCAACATCTTTCCACTTTAAAGCTGTAATGTAGTTTCTTACAGAATTTTGAACATTTTGTTCAATTATTAATTCTGTAGACGCTTCATCGTCTAATCTCTTCTGTTTTTCTTTTTCAATAGATAGTTTTAATGTTAATATAATAATGATAGATATTCCAATAATTACCAAATATAAAGTGAGTGGTTTTTTTGTCATATGGGACCTCTACGAGTATAAATTAATTTCGAAGATTACTAGCTTGAATATATTAAAATACTTGATGGCTAGAAAACTATATTTAAATTATTTATTAAAAATGGATTTAATCAAAAAAATCGCAAGATGTAATAATTACATCTTGCTTTAAACTGGTTATTAAATGGGGGTGCATTTAAAAAATACTAATGAAGTTATTAGTCGTTAGTATCGTTTAATTGCTTGTACTAAAATCATACCATTCTGTTTGACTTTTTTGTATTGGGAAAATTTTTTGAATATAATTTGTCTGAAAAAAATCGAAAAAGTATATTAATGTATCGGAAAATCTAATAAAATTTAATTATTAAGAGAAAATTAAAAATATTAATATAAGAAATTAATAGTTTCTAGTCATATAAATATCTATTTTAAATAAAGGTGAACAGGAGATTTTATTATGGATTATGGCATGATGATCTTTCATCATCGAAAAAAATTAGGGTGGACCCAGGAGAAATTATGTGAAGGAATATGCTCTGTTTCGCATTTAAGTAAAATTGAAAACGGTACAAAAGAGGCTGGTATAGAAACGATTGAATTGCTTTTAAGAAAGATGCGAGTTGAAATTAATGAAAATGATAGTATAGATGAAGTGACTAGTCAACTTAAACGATTATGGAATTCAATCGAACGAGCTGACTATGATTCAAGTAAAATACTGTTTGAAGAATTGATCGGGAAAGAGGAAAGTATAAATTATACTAATATATCAAATGATTTTTGTATTACAATTTGGAGATATTATATTTTTGTTGAAAATCTTAAAATGGCAAAGAAAAAATGGAAACAACTTGAGGCAAAAAAGAAGAAATTTTCCCAATATGAAACGATAAAATATTTGTTTACACTATCAATATATTACATAAAAGAAAAAAGATATAATGACTCTCTTCTAGTAATGGATGAAGTACAAGAAATTACGCCAAACCTCGAGATCGATTTCCAGGAATATTGCTTTTATAGAGCTTTAGTATATAGCTTTATTAATCAGACTTCCTTATCGATGTATTTTTGTAATAAAGCAATTCCTATTTTTCTACAAAATAATAATATTAAACGAATCCTTGATGCCAAAATGTTACTTTCACTTCAATTAATTAAGAGCAAGTTGTTAGATCGAGCCGAGCAATTTCTAATTGAAATACTAGATTCTTCTGTCATATTAAGTGATAAAACAATACATATGAGTGCTTTACATAATTTAGGCTTTTTATACTATCATTCTCATCAACATAAAAAAGCAATAAAGTATTATCAAGACTATTTATCTAACATACAGGAGGATACTGAAGAGTATTTTTTAGTCATTTCAAATATAGCGAATAATATGATGATTATAAATGATTACGAGACTGCTACTAAGTTGTTATGTAAGAATCTCTCCAAAATAAAGGATAAAAATAGTGCATCCTATATTCGAATGAAGGTTTTATTGCTAGAGGCAAAAAAGGATGAAGCAAATTTAGTTACATATTTACGTGAAGTTGGCTTGCCATTATGGGTTCAAACCAATGATCATGAAAAATTAATCAAATACTATGATGTTGTTGCAGATTACTATGAAAAACACGAATCGTTAGAAAAACAAAACATGTTATATAAAGAATACAATAGCACTCTATTAAAAATTCTCGAAAGTAGGAAATAACATGATGAAAAGACTATCCAACATGATAACAATATTGTGTTTGTTCACTGTACTATTTATTAATTACAGTCCTAATTTAGTTTCTGGTGGTTCGGAGACCTCAATTGTTTCAGGTGATTTAGGAACACAACTTTACTCGGATAATAATGACCAAAGCGAGTCTTCAGATAATGGGTTTCAACCATATAATCGATCAAATCGTTCTTATGCAGATGAGCCAATTCATCCTAAGGTAGAAAAATTTTTATTTATTCGAACTAAATAAATCCATTAATAAGTATCATACATTTTGTGTGGTACTTTTTTAATTAGGAGGTAGGAAAGCTATGTCTTTTGAACAATGTTATAAAGTTCATAAACGAATGAAGGATTTTAATAAAGGGTGGTATATAGCTGGTGGATGGGCAATTGACCTTTTCTTAGAAAAACAAACGAGAAACCACAATGATATTGAAATCGCCATTGCGCGTAAGGATCAACTTTATCTGAAAGAATATTTACATAACTGGACGTTTACTAAAGTCATTAAAAGGGAATTATCAACTTGGGAGAATGAATATTTAGAACTACCTATTCATGAAATACATGGCAAAAATGATAAGACAAAAAATGAATTAGAAGTTTTATTAAATGAAATCGAGTTAAATGATTGGAAGTTTAGAAGGGACGAATCGATTACTTGTAAGCTTGACTCATTTTATCGTGTTACAAATGAAGGGATTCCTTATTTGAATCCAGAAATAGTGCTTTTATATAAGGTTAGAAATACAAGAGAAAAGGATCATCAGGACTTTAAAAACGTGAAAGATTATTTGAACCTTTCACAAAAAGCATGGTTACGTGAGGCAATCTTAATTCATCATCCTAATCATGAATGGCTTGAAGATTTAATATAAAAAATTTGTAGGAGTGAGCATAGATGGAAGTATTGATTAGACCAGTAGAAATAAATGATGCTAAGGCACTTCATCGTATATGCACCCAAGAAAATGTTTTTCCTTATATGATATTTTTACCTAGTATGCGAATGGACATGATGGAAAATAGAATTAGAAACTTACAATCAAACGAATTTGAATTTGTCGCAGAATGTAATGGAGATGTAGTAGGGATAGTTGGTTTAGTGCAAAGAACAGGTCGCAGGTCACATGTAGGAGATTTATTTATCGCAACTGATGGAAATCATCATAATAAAGGAATTGGAAAAGCTTTGCTTACGAAAGTATTAGATTTGGCAGATCATTGGTTAATGCTAGAAAGAGTAGAACTAGGAGTATTGGAGACAAATCCTAAGGCACAAGCGTTATACGAAAAGTTTGGGTTTAAGGTCGAGGGAGTTAAGAAGGGGAATATTAAAGCAAATGGCCGTTTTGTTGATGAAATTATGATGTGCCGATTTAGGCCAGGCGGTATTATACAATAATAATAGTTATTAATTGTTGAAATTAGGTTTTGTTTGGGCAAGTTAAACAGATCTTAAAGCGGACCGGGCAGTGATTACCCGGTCTTTCTTACTTTTAAGTAGTTTAGTGTAGGCTATTCACTTCATTAGCAGCCCGTATCCCAGACTCAATGGCACCTTGGATCCAAGCGTGGGAACGAGAAGTATGCTCCCCTGCAAAGTGCAATCTGCCCTCAGGAGAAGAAATATAAGAATTCAGTTCTTCCTCTTGCCCCGGTTCAAAAAATGTAAAGGCCCCAATAGAAAATGGATTTTGACTCCAACTAAAGGACGTTCCAGTTACAAATTCAGAATAAACTTGGTTGCCCCAAATCTTAGACAAGTCCCGTAAAGCATAATGAATGCGCTCTTCTTCAGTTAAGGCACTCAATGTTAGCGCCTCATCTGCCCACGTATAGCTTGCCTTGACAACAGCTGGACCTGAGGTGCCAATTCCAGCACTAGGATAGAGTGAAAGTCTAGTAGGCAAATCGGTTGTAGACATACCACCGAATTGACCATATTTCTCCCAAAATCTACTTTTAAACTCAATGCCAATTTTTGTTGCAGACATGTAGTTTATTTCTCGAATTGCTTTTCGCTTGTAATAAGAAATCGAATGGAATGGTTCAATTTCCACGAATCTTAAAAGTGAAAATGGTATAGCTATAATGGCAAGATCTGCGTTCATAATGTATTGGTTTGCGGTATTATTATCAGTTGTTTGGATTGTTAGGGAATTACCATTTTGAATAATTTTCGTCAGTTTTTGATTTAATAGTATATTATCCTTTAATTGAGGAAGAAACGCTTTTGGTAATAGATCCATTCCTCCTGTTATTTCGTAGAATTTCGTTGCGGATTTAAAAGTGACCTGTTCCCTTAATACTTCTAAAAAGGACATTCCCATAAATGCTTCAAAATCAAGGAGCACCCCAATCATATCGACTGCACCTACTGAAAAGTACGAATTTAAAAAAGAACCAAATGAAATATTACCATACCTTTTTTCGACTATTTCCCAATTAGTTAATGGATTTTGATTAATAAAATTGATAAATGGCTGCAATGCTTGATCCAATAAAACATCTGAAGTTTTTCCTTTTTCGTTTGGTGCGACTGGATAATTTAAGATGTCGGGATTAATTTTATAGTTAACTTGATTCGTTTTTATTCCATTTGCATAAATGATATCGTTTTGGGTTTCATTAATAAATTCATTTACTGGCAAATTGAATTTTCTAATATACTCTAAAGTTAAATGATGGACATTTGGGATTCTTAATGGACCAGCATTTAAATATAACCCATGACTAAACGGAGCACGTAAAGTATAAGCACGACCACCAATTCGATCATTTGCCTCAATGATTGTGACATGGTGTCCTGCATCCTTTAATAATGAAGCTGCCGTCAAACCAGCCATTCCAGCGCCTACGATCATTACTTTTTTTGTGGATTCGCTTTTTCTAAGGCCGTTTTGAATGATTGAAATCATTTGATCAGTTGTTAGTGGAGAACTTGTCATATATTCTCCTCCTTTACAATTCCTTCATAACATTTTATTCACATTCAAGTAAACGTATGTAAATTGATTTGAATTTGAAGGAATAGCTAGTTTCAGTTGGAATTATTCATCTTTTTATAACAATTAAAGGAGAATGCTGTCAAAAAATCTAATAATTATTAATGGATATCTCGTACATTAATTACTTTCATACTTTGGTCGTAGACGGATTGATACTGCAGGATGTTATCTAGATTTTTTAATTTCCATAAAATGTGATTATTAGAAGTTTTTAATTGGAGGTTAAAAAATGAAAAAATTTATTATTTCAGCTTTATTAATGATTACTTCGGTATTCGTTCTTGCTAGTTGTTCAATTTTTAACGATGAAAAGGTAAAAGAAGAAACTGTTTCTATTCATAAAGATCAAGCTAAAAAATTGGATGTTAGTTTAGATTTAGGTGCCGGAGTAATGAACGTTTCTAAAGGTACAAAAAATTGGGTAGACGGAAGGATCGAATATAACAATAAATATTTTAATCCAGATGTATCATATAAGCTTAAAGACTCCACAGGAGAAGTAAGAATTGACCAATCTAAAAAGCATTTTCCAAAAGTGAAAATTGGTAAATTAAAGAATGAATGGAATTTGAAGCTTTCGAATAAAGTTCCGATTGATTTAGATGTTAATACGGGCGCATCAAAAACAAATCTTGATTTACGTGGATTGAATTTAAATGATTTAGAAATCGAGGCTGGAGTCGGAGAGCTAAATGTTAATTTAGGTGGAAGCTGGAATAAAAGCTTCGAAGCAAATATTGAAACAGGGGTTGGGAAAACGACCATCGTGTTACCTTCTGATGTTGGTGTAAAGATCAATCTAAGTAAGGGAATTGGCAAGGTAAATGTAGTTGATTTAATTTCGAAAGGAAATGGTGTTTATGTTAATGAAGCGTACGAAAAAGCTAATGTTAAATTAACAATAAACGTGGATTTAGGTGTAGGAGAGGTAAACTTTAAAGTAGATAAATAATAGTAGAAAAATAGTTTTAAAAAACTTAAATCGCCTTGGGAGGAATTCAATGCTAAAAAATGCAGTTGAATCAGTTATTGATTGTATGGCATCAGGTAAGGGGATGTTTGATATACAAAGAATTCAAACAGAACATCGTTTTAAATTAGTTGAGTTTTGGAATATAGAAAAGGGAAGTAAAGTATTAGAAATAGGCTGTGGTCAAGGAGATACGACTGCCGTTTTAGCATACATGGTCGGGGAAAATGGATTAGTTCATGGAATTGATATCGGCCCACGAACATACGGAAGTCCAATTTCATTAGGAGATTCAGCAGACTTCCTATTACAATCGAATTTAGGTAAACAATTAAAAATGGATTTTGAATTTGACATATTATCACCAACTGTTGATTTTTATGAAAATGAGTTTGATTATATTGTGATGTCTCACTGTTCTTGGTATTTAAAATCACAAGAAGAATTTATTGCTGTCTTAAAAAAGATTAAAAAATGGGGTAAAAAATTATGCTTTGCCGAATGGGATACAAGAATAAGCTCAATTGAGCAGTACCCGCATTTATTATCTATTTTAATTCAGGCTCAGTATGAGTCATTAAAACAAAAAAGTGAATCAAACATTCGCACCCTTTTTACTCCAAGTGATATAAAAAATATCTGTGAAGCTTCAGGGTGGAACATAATGAATGAAACATCTATATTCTCTCCAAAATTACAGGATGCTAGATGGGAGATTAATAAGACTTTAGCTGATATCGATATTGAACTCAATAATATTGAGAATATGCCTAGTAAATTAAATGGACTGATTCGTTCAGAAATAGAAATGCTAGAAGAGTCTGTTACTTCTAATGAAATCAAACCTTTATCGATATTTGCATTTGTAGCGGAATAAAACTTCAAAATCTAAAATGAAAAAGCATCTATATTCTAGATGCTTTTTTTTCTATTGAGGATGATATTTTCTTTGATAAATATATGGGTAACTTGGGTAGTAATACGGATACAAGTATATTGCTGTAACTGAAGAAAGTGGTACTGTGACCTTTTTATATACTCGGTATCTAGGGCGAAAAGTTTCCCCGCCATTTTGTCTTACTTCAAAATAACGCGATTCGGGTGCGGCGAGGTCCTCTGGGACAAGTAAGTCTGCGCTACTCGAATTGTTATCTAATAAAATCCCTTCTAATAAAGCTCTTTCAGAAGTTTGAAACACTACATGGCAGAGTTTATATTTTTTACACTGATCTTGCATATTTCGAATATGGTAACTTTCCATTGAATCCCTCCCATTTGTACTCATTACTAAATGTATGATGTCAGATAAAGGACTAGAATATTGTCCAAACTAATTAAAGAGCAGAACAAAGAAATAAAAAAAGAACAAGATGTTTCCAAGATGTAAATTTTTTGCATTTATAGTAAAAACGTTTAGTAATTCAGTACTGAGCCATCTATAATTTTTCCTAAGGAAAATATTAATAAGCTAAAAATAAAGTTTAAGTAAATAAAAATAAAAACATAAATTATGAATTTAGGTGAGGTAATTGCAAGGGAAAGTATTAATTGTAGATGATGAAAAAAGTATTGTAGATCCATTAACTTACGCATTTCGTAGAGAAGGATTTATCGTAGAAAACGCTTTTAATGGAAAAGAAGCATTAGATAAGATTCCAGATTTTAATCCAGATATTTTAATATCGGATATTATGATGCCTGTAATGAACGGCTTAGACTTATGTAAACAAATAGGAAATAAAGAAGGACTTGGCATTATTTTACTTACAGCTAAGGGTGATATTATTGATCGGGTTTTAGGATTAGAGTTTGGAGCCGACGATTATATAACAAAACCGTTTGATATAAGGGAATTACTAGCTAGAACTAGATCTTTACTCCGAAGACTAAAAAAACAATCAACGCCTGATGAAAAAAAGAGTATTTCAATTAATAAGCTACAAGTAATTCCTGCTCAAAGAAAAGTGACAGTTGATGGAACGAATATAGAATTAACCCCTAAAGAATTCGACCTTCTTGTTTTATTAATTTCAAATATGGATCGAATTTTTAGTAGAGATGAATTATTAGATTTAGTGTGGGGAATGGAGTATATAGGTGGAACGAGAACGGTCGATATTCATATCCAACGTTTACGTAAAAAGCTAGGCAATTCCTATCAACAATTAATTCAAACTGTTTTTGGAGTCGGATATAAAATATCTAGTGAAAATAAATGAAACTGAGTATTAAAGTTAAGTCGAGTTTATTTTTAGCCATTCTATTAATCGGAACTGTCATTGTATTAAGTATATTAGTCTTACAAGGTATCAAACAAAACCAGCAAAATCAAACTGAAGAAACACTTGCTAGGCAAAGTAAATTAGCAAATGTATATGTAAAGCAAGTTTATTTAAGCCAAACATCAGAGAATCCTCAAGATTTTTTCAAACGATATGGTCGGGAAATTGCTAGACAGATTGGGATTATTAGTAGTCTTCATGTCACAATTTTTAATATGTCTGGAAAAGTTGTAGGAGATTCTCTTCCTTTAGAGTCTACTAGAGATGTAGGAGATACCTTAAGTTATGCGTTAAAAGGTAAGATTGCATATCAGGAGAGCGGTGAAACATTATCTTATTTTGCACCTATTTATAATGCTAATAATCAAATTGGAGTTGTTCAGTTCGATTATACATTAATTAATAATCAGAAATTTTATGATAATACAATTAACCTGTTTATTAAAATAGGTTTAGTAACTACAATTCTTAGTTTTATCATAGGTTACTTCTTTTTTAATTCTCTTGTTATGAGTATTTTAAAACTTAGAAAAGTAACGGAGGAAATTCAATTAGGAAACTATCCAGACCGATCTACTTTAAGTCGAAAAGATGAGTTGGGTTATTTAAGCCAAGCAATTTTCTACATGAGTAATGAAATTCAAAATAATATAAAAGGTATTCAACAAGAAAAAGAAAATCTGCAATTAGCTGTTGAAAAGCTTAAAGTTTTAGAAAAACAACAAAAGCAGTTTATCGGATCGATTACACATGAGTTTAAAACCCCACTGACTGTAGTTAGGGCTTATATTGATTTATTAGACATGTATTCGGATGATCCAAAATTATTAGAAGAAGCAATTAGTAATATAGGAAAAGAATCACTTCGTCTTTACGATATGGTTGAAAAAATATTAAAACTAGCAGAACTTGATAAATATGACTTTGAAATTGTAAAAGAAAAAGTCGATGTTTATTCCCTTTTGGAAGATATTTGTTTAAGAATGAAAGGGAAAATGACTAAGTTTGGTTTATCGATCCGTACAAATTTTGATCATGCAACGATTCTTATTGATAAAGAAAGCTTTACATTAATTATTATGAATTTATTAGATAACGCAATTAAATATAATAAAACAAATGGTGAAATAAACGTTTTGAATAGGATTGAAAATAATCGTTTAGTTATTAATATATCAGATACAGGTATTGGTATTTCGTCGGAATTAGTGGATAAAATATTTGAACCATTTTTTACTGTAAATAAAGATCGTTCTCGTCAATCTGGTGGATCGGGTTTAGGGCTTGCTTTAACTAAGGATTTAATTGAAAAGCAAAATGGTACGATTCATGTTGAATCGATAGAAGGTAGCGGATCAAATTTTATCATTACATTTCCGCTAGCGAAGTAAAAGTTTACAAATTGGAAACATGATATGTTAAAAATAGAAACATTCTAAACATATCATAAAATTTGTAAGAATGTAGGAAGGTGATGTGATGTTTAAAAAGTACATGCTTAAAGTATTTTTTCTAGTTAGTACAATACTATTAATATCTGGATGTCAAAGTCAAAATGAAGATATAGTAATTGAAAAAAAACATAAAAAAATTACCGTATTAACAGGGAATGAAGAGGTTGTAACAAACGAGTTAGCCCTTGAGAAAATAGATCGTTATGAGGGTATTCGTGGGACGGATTGGTTGGATGATCATACAATTTTAACTGAACAAAAAAATACAAAATTACCAAAATCAGTAATGACAGATAATGGTGATTATACTTATCACATTAATTTATTCTCATATGATCTAAACACAAACAAATCAAAAGTATTAGCAAGCGAGGAGCATGATCAAGTAGGTGCCGTTATTTCGCCTGATAAAAAGCATATTTTCTATAAACAAACAGAGGATGGAAATTCCGGTACAGGTTTTATTATAAATTCTGACGGAACTGGGAAGGTTAAAGTGTCAGAGCCTGATACTATTTATGCATTTGCGACAGAAGGACGATGGATCGACAAACAGACAATCATTTATTCAACAATATTTCAGCAAATGTATTCGGCTGATCTAAATGGACAAGTAAATAAGATTGATGCTAGCTCTGATAAAGTTAATTTAATAAGAAAAAAATACAACGAGCAAAAAGTTGAATGGGTTATTCCATCACCAAATCAAAAGCAATTCGCTATTGTTAGAAAAATTGCAGCCACGAAAAGAGAGTTGTTCATTACCGATGAAAATGGAAGAAAAACCGTATCTTTAGCTACGGGAACTCAAATTTTCGGTGCAGGTTGGTCGCCAAACTCTAAAACATTAGCTTTTTCCGTAATTTCGGAAGATAAGGGAGAAAGAGGATTATTCGTGATCGATGTCAAATCTAGAAAGATAACACAATTATCGACTGATTTAGACGAGATTGCTGGGCCAATTACTTGGAGTCCATCCGGTAAAAAAATATTGGTTTCTAAAGTGATGTTAAAAGAAAATCAAAATGAATTTGTGGCATATGTTTTAACATTGAAAAGTTAAGAAACGAAATAGTTTCTTCTATAAGAAAGTGAGGGGAAAGTTCACTTTCTCTTTTTTCTCTTGAGTAGGTATAAATTAGCAGCGAGGAGGCGTGGTCACCAATTTTAGGACTAAAGTATAAGTTCAACTACGTCTCTGCCTTCGCTTAGTCTCGTCAGTCGACGAGTATTCTTTATCAATATTTTGAGCGAAAATCTTTGTCTAAATGTGGTAGGGGAGGTTCAGGCATCCGTACTAAAAAGAAATAGATTTTTTTACTTCACTAATAATCGAAAATATATTTCTAGCAAAGATATAAAAAGGAGAAATAAAAACATATGAGGAGTCGGAAGGATAAAGATACTGAAAAAAGAAATAGTAAAAAAATATTTATATGGATTATGATATTAGTTCTATTTGGCTGTATATCAGGATTTAGTTATTTTGTTTATAAGAAAGTTTATGAAGAAAGCAATTTAGTAAAAAACGAGACGACTAAAAATAAAGTAGTAGATAAACCAAAATCGATTAAAAAGCCAGCTATAAAGCCACCAGTTCAAAAGCCAGAAAATAACAATACGGCAAAACCAGAAAACATAGAAACGACTATAAAAATTAGCGCAGCTGGCGATTTTACACTTGGATCAGATGAGGATTTTCAATATATTAATTCTTTTCCAGCAGAAGCAAATAAAAATGGATTAGCTTATTTTACAAAAGGGCTAAATAATATCTTTAAACAAGATGATTTATCTACTGTTAATTTAGAAACGACGTTAACAAATGCAAAGATAAGAGCAACTAAAACATTTCGCTTTAAAGGGAACCCTTCTTATGCAAAAATATTAACTTTAAGTGGTATTGAAGCGGTCAATTTAGCTAACAACCATAGTCATGATTATTTGCAAAAAGGTTTTGAAGATACGATTAACAATTTAAAAAAAGAAAAGATAGGTTATTTTGGCTATAACGACCAATATGTAACAACGATTAAAGGTGTTAAGGTTGCTGCACTAGGTTATGAAGGCTGGAATGATTCACCTGAAATAAGGATTAAAATTAATAATGATATACAAAGTTTAAGAAAAAGTGGCGTGAAAATTATTCTAATCCATTTCCATTGGGGGATCGAACGAGATTATGTACCGAATAGTACACAAAAGAATTTAGCCCATTATGCAATCGACCATGGAGCGGATTTAATAGTTGGCCATCACCCACATGTTGTTCAAGGAATTGAAGAGTATAAAGGGAAATTTATCGTATATAGTTTAGGGAATTTTATGTTCGGAGGAAATAAAAATCCAAAAGATAAAGATACATTTGTTTTCCAACAAACTTTTCATCTAAATAATGGAATACTCACAGATCAAAAAGAAATAAGAGTTGTACCATTTTCAATTTCTTCAGTTTCTAGCCGAAACAATTATCAACCATTATTTTTAAAAGGCTCTGAAGAACAAAGAGTTAAGAAAAAAATAATCGATGTTTCAAATAAGATTCATGGATCTAGTTGGACTCAATATGAAAAATAAACAGACAAAATAGAGCAATCCTTAAAAAGGGTTGCTTTTTTTAATACGATATACTTTTAGAAATAATGTTATAGGTACAAGTCCTTATTTAAAAGGATAATGCTATTTTTTGGAAGGATTTTCTTCTTTTATAACGAATCAAAAGAATAACCTAATAGTAAGTTGATTGCCAAATAAAATTTAGGAGGAATAAGAAATGAATCTACAGTTTATTGAATTCCTTAGTATTATTTTCGTATCCTTGATTTTATCTGTGTGGGTAGAGGTTAAAATGCAAAATAAAACACACAATGTTTTAGCTACAATGTCGATTGCATTTAATATTAACCTATTCATCTTAGGCATTGCGAGTATTTGGTGGATCCTTAATTCTAGTGATAATGCAAGCCTGCTTTTGGGTATTCAGTTATTATTAGCAGCATTTTTTGGAATTTTATTAATTAACATTGGAGTATTCTTCTTTGTTAGAAATAGGGTAGTTTCGTAAAATTTATTATGCTCGATCAGGTAGTTAAGTTTAGATAGACTTTAATTTAAATCTAGCATTACTCTATTTTAAATGAGTAATGCTTTTTATTTTTGAAGTTTTAACAAGGAGAAAGATGAGGAGAAATCATGGAATTATACATTAGTTATATGACAGAGTCTTACGCTACAGAAATTCTTAATTGGAGCTATGCTCCCCCTTACGATTTTTATAATAATGAATTGTCTCAAGAAGGACTAGATGAACTAGTAAATAATCAGTATTTAGCAGTTATTGACCAAAATGAGAAATTAATTGGCTTTTATTGTATTGGTCAGTCAGCTCAAGTACCAAAAGGGAACGAGTTTGATGTATATGAAAAAAGGATGGTTGATATTGGATTAGGAGTTAGACCAGATCTAACAGGGAAAGGATTTGGGAGTGAATTTTTCAAGTTTATTCTTGAAAGAATTCATGAAACGACTAATCTTTTTACACTCAGATTAACAGTTGCTAAGTTTAATAAAAGAGCAATTAGACTTTATGAAAATTTTGGATTTAAAGAGGAAAATGAGTTTTGTTCTGAGCGTGCTGGATTTATAACGATGGTAAGATGAAACTAAATATCCCCCAGATTTTATTTAACTGTCTGGGGGATAGCTTTAGCTCATAAACTCACTTACTATTAAATCATAACGGTATGGAGTAACTTCTTCATTGAATGAAAATACTGTATCTGCTTCATCTTTGTTCGTAACATGCTCGCCACGGGCAACTGCATGTAACTCTAATAGTTCATAAAGAGAAATACTATTCTTTTCAGTCATAGCTTCAGTTAGTATTGCTAAACTATTCGAATTACTTTTTGCGTTGTTATAGTATTCAATATTGTCTAGTAAACCTAAATCACACCAAATAACTTTCTGTTCGAAAGTATCAAAAATTAGTGGAATACTAATTTTTTGATCATTTGCTAGATCGAAGCGATCCATTACAGTACTAGGCTCAAAGACCTTGCCAGACTTGAAATCATCTCTTAGCATCCAGCCAGCAAAACAACTAGGTAAATTACAAAATGAATGATCTGAAAAACTATTTACACTTAATACAACATAACGAATCCCATTATTTTTAAGTGTAGGAATATGGCAGTCTATGAACTCACTAGCCCCTTTAGGAGCACTTGTGAAATCACCACTGTGATAACATTTAAGCTGTTTACTTTTTAGTTCATAGTAAGAGATATCACTTATATAATTAAAATTATCATCGTAAAATACTGCACTTAAATCAATATCAACATTTCCTGTATGTACTCCATTTACATCTCCTTCTTTCCAATAAAGAAAGAATCTAATAATATCACCTTCACCAATCTGAATAGTTGAACCTCGAGGTATTGTTCTAAGCGACTTACTTGCCGAGCGCAATCCAGTAGGTAATGTAAAGTTACGATAGGACTCATCGATCCATACCTTGCCAAGAGATTCTTTAACAGAAAAACGTACGGACAAAGTTTTTTTAATAAGATTTAAAACAGCATCAATTATAACTTCGCTAAGTTTTGTTATTTTATTTTCAATTGCATAGAGTTTCGCAATATTTCCTTTAGGAAAAAAGGTGCGAATTCTTCTCTCATCATTACGTTTATTAAAATGATTCCATAGACTCAATAAAACCGGAGTTGAAACATCTTTACAAACGTTTGAAAACTGTGAAACAATATATTGCTGATCATTTTCTTCAGTAAATGAACGTAAAACAAAATCTAGTTTTCTAGCAAACTCACCAGGACGTTTTATTAATTCACTTGTTAAATTAGTGAGATTCTTTTCACTTAAGTATTTAGTAATTTTACTTTGGTATGTGCTTACTTGCTTTTTGTTTCTAAGGATATTGAATAAATTTTCAGCATGAGGAAAACGCTTTGAATATTCACCAGGATGTAGTTTTTCTCCAATTCTTATCCATACGTTTCGTCTTTTAACCATTTCTTCAATTGCATGAGGGATTTCATTTAATAATGAAAGTACGAATTTACGCTCTTTTCTACTAAATGATTTAAATTTTGTATTCATGCTTAAAGAAGGATCACCATCACTTAATGCAACACAAAAGCGTAAAATATCTGTTGCCGTTTTTAAATAATTTCCGATTTCATTTTCACTTATTTTTTTAGATTGATACAAAAGTTTTAGGACTATAACCATTTTTTCTTTTGACAAAAATAGTTCTGGAAGTAAGTTTAATGGTTTATTTTGAGCTAGGAGTACAAATTGAATATCCTCAATGTCTTGGGCTTTAAAAGAACCAGTACTATCAATTAATCTTTTAATAATTTGAATTAGATCATCTTGTTTTGCAAGATTAATTATTTTTAGATTTTTTTTATTTCTAAGCGGTGGTCGTTTTTGAATTAGAGTAAGAGGCTGAACATCAAATATATAATACAATAAGCTATTGATATATAATTCCGCTTCATCAATTTTCATTACGTCATTAGGAAAGTTTTTGTAAAAAGGAATATGGTCAACATTATAGCCTAATTCATTCGTAATCGTTCCCTTGAAATCTATAAACCAAGCTATAAATTCTTGATCGTTCCATGTTTGTAAAATTTCAATAAGCTCAAGTGAAAAAGTATAACCGAACGCTTCTAGTTGCTTCAAGGCTGTTGCAAGTAATGGTTTTGGGAGGTTGTTTTCTTGTTTTTCGATATAGAGGGAATTTTTTCTTCGGAAAAGGATGTTTGTTTGATTCATGTATAGCCTCCAAATTTTATAATAAAAAAACGAGGAAATTATTGAATCTAGAAAAAGTACTTAGAGTACAAACCTAATAGAAGGAAGATTCAATATAGCCTCGTAACCTTATCAATTCTGATAAGGAATACAGGAAAGAGACCCGCTAGACGCTCTAATCAGTGAATGTAGAAGGAAGCTGAGTCATAGCCTGTTTTATTAGTTTAGTATGTATGAAAGCGTTTTGCAACAGATAACATAGTCTTGTTGATGAATGTAAGGTATTTTTTCGATTTATAATAATTTAATTACTCGAGGTAAAAATAAGTACGTAAAATTAAATTGACATGAAACCAAACGGTTGTATATAATTTCAAATATAACCAAAAGGTTTTATATTAACTAGAAAGAAGGATTGAAATGGGCGTACAAAACCAAGTTGAAGATATTAAACAAACTCTTATATATAATGCACCTATTCAAAAAGTTTGGGAAGTCGTATCAACATCGGAAGGTATATCTGCATGGTTCATGCCAAATGATTTTAAACCAGTCGTAGGTCACGTTTTTCATTTGCAAGGTCCATTCGGTCCATCACCTTGTAAAGTTTTAGAAATTGATGAACCAAATCGAGTATCATTTACTTGGGATGTTGATGGATGGGTAGTATCATTTAATTTAAAAGATTTAGGGGATCAAACTGAATTTACGTTAATCCATAGTGGATGGAAAACTGCTGATGAAATTCTTCCAAAACCAAACCAAAAAAGTGGTATAGTACGCGACAATATGAATGGTGGTTGGACTGGTATTGTTCAGAAGCTTAAAAAGGTTGTTGAAAACTAGTGTCCAGTTCTGCACAAAAATATGACGTATTTCAAGCGATCGCCGATCCTACTAGAAGAGAAGTACTTAAATTATTAGCTAATAATGAATTGCCGATTTCAGAGATATCAAGTAATTTTCCAATGAGTCGAACAGCAATTGCAAAACATCTCTATATCCTTTCAGAAGCTGAATTAATTAGTGGAAGAAAAGTTGGCAGAGAAAAAAGATATAAACTACAACCAGAAGCATTTTTAGAGATTAAACAATGGTTATCATATTACGAGCAATTTTGGGCAAATAAATTATCCATTTTACAACATCTAGTTGAAAATAAAGAAGATCAAAGTATAAAACTAGTTAAATCAAATATAGACAATAATGAAGAGTAATTTCAAAACGAATCTAAAGTAGGTTCGTTTTTTTTTGCATAGACATTTTTAGTTATATCTATATAATAAACTAATGTGGCAAAAAATTATTATGAATGAATAGGATCATACTTGAGGAGTTAAGCAATGCATAAAAGTATATATATTTTAGCTATTGCAACATTTGTAGCAGGAACTGTTGAGTTTATTATTACTGGTTTACTGTCAATGATTGCAGGGGATTTACATGTTTCAGTTGGTGCGGTTGGTCAACTAGTTTCAATTTTTTCAGTAGTATTTGCTTTTGGGGCTCCTATTTTTATAGCGATCACTTCAAAAATAGAACGTAAAAAATTACTATTAATTGCATTAGCAGTATTTTTCTTAGGAAATATTCTTTCCATTATTAGTCCGAATTTCGCTGTATTATTAATCGCACGTATTATACTTGCAGCAAGTTGCTCAGTTGTAATAGTTGTTTCAATAACGACCGCAACAAACATCGTTTCGCCTGAAATAAGAGGTAGAGCAATTGGCGTTATTTTTATGGGGATCAGTTCATCTCTAGTTTTTGGTGTCCCTTTGGGTACAGTAATTGGAGAAAACTTCGGTTGGAGAATGACATTTGTTTTAGTTGGTTTATTAAGCTTATTGGCTATGCTAGGGGTTTATAAATTTTTACCAAAAGTTAAAGGTCAGCCTACAATCCCATTGATTAAACAAGTAGCAACACTAAAAAATAAACGTATTTTATCGATTCAACTAATTTCTTTTTTACAATTAACAGGACATTTTACAATTTATACTTACTTTACACCATACTTAATGAAAACGATGGGATTATCTACTAATATGATCAGTATTGTTTTACTAGTATTTGGTATGGCAGGAATTTTAGGCGGATGGTTAGGTGGTTGGTCTACTGATAAATTTGGTGGAAGTAAAACATTAGTGTTTAATTTAGGGTTATTAGCTATTTCTATTTTAACTTTAACATTCGCTCCTAGTTCGATTATTAGTTTATTTATTATAGTTGTTCTTTGGGGAACTGTATCTTGGTCAATTAGTCCAGCAGTTCAAGATAGTCTAGCGAGGGTGGCAAAAGATTCGGCTGATATTCAAGTTGGATTAAATAACTCTTTTTCTCATACAGGAATCGCTTTAGGTTCAAGTTTAGGTGGGATTCTAATTACTCAATATGCAGTAACAATGAACGCATTTGTAGGAGGAATTATTGTTATTTTTGCTTTACTTTCTGCGATTTATTCTTTTGTTTTAACAAATAAAGTGAATGAGACTAAATTAATATAAAAAAATGAAACGATGCGTTTTTTATTGCATCGTTTTTATTATTTATTTTCCAGAATTGGATATTCTAATAATGAAGTTTTATAGAACAAAACTAATATTAATTAGAAGGTGATTTTAATGGAAAATAAACCTGTACATTATGATGGTAGCGGAATTAATGAAGAAACAATAGAACAAAATTACCAACAAAAGGATTTTCAAGTAACAGAAGAAATGAGAAATAACATAAGTGGAAATCCTTATATTTTTGAGTAATATTTGAAAGCGATACATTGAGTATCGCTTTTTTTTTTATTTACATTTTTTGAATTTGTCTATATTAATTAACTCTTTCATCAAATATGATTAATAGAAGAAGGAGTGGGAAAAATGAGTTCATTTGCAAAAACGCCAAATCCTCCATATTATGCTGTGCTTTTTTGTTCTAAAAGAACGGATGGGGATAATGGGTATAGTAAGATGTCTGAAAAAATGCTTGAATTAGCATCGAGTCAACCAGGATTCCTAGGAGTTGAAAGCGCTCGAGATCTTGAGATGGGGATAACGGTGTCATATTGGGAGTCATTGGATGCAATTAAGAAATGGAAAGAGCACGCGACCCACAAAGTTGCTCAAGAACGTGGAAAAAAAGACTGGTATGAATCCTTCGCATTAAGAGTGTGTAAAGTTGAAAGGGATAATTTTTTTGATATGTAGCATTAAATAAGGATTAAATTGAAATAGATCCAAGATCGAGATGTAAATAATATAAAATAATTGGAATAAATTTGAATGAAAATGATAGTTATTATCAATACTATAAAATAAGAAAGGGCAACCTTCTAATTAGGTTACCCTTTGAGACAATTACATTCCAGCTTCAAATGTTTTACAATCTGTTTCAGCATTGTTTTTAGCTTGTTTCCCTTTATGGCTCACAACATAAATGGAATCAGCACTACATTTGTTTCCAGAAGCCCAAAATTTACAGTTATCAACTTCGCAAAGTACATCTTTTGCCATTATAAGACACCTCCCTTAATTTTATCATTTACATTAATAAGGGGATTGATACATCCATATCTCTTTTTTTAATGTAAATTAATTCAAGTGAGAAGTTCTTAAAAGGCAATTTAAAAACCTTATCGAAAATGCGGTAAGGTTTTTAAAATTGTGCACTCATTTAACTTGGTTAAACATAATGGAAATTGAATATAATAACATTTAAAACTAGATAAAGATTGTGCTTATTTAATTTTATAAAGTTTAAAGGAACTTAAAAAGAAATAACTTATTAAAGTCAAAGCTCAACATGTATTCACCTCTAACTTATACCGATCATTTCAGTGAAAAACAGAAAAATATAAAATTGTATACCAAAACAAGGTATTTATGGTATAATTTCTTGTAAAATAGACTAATTAATATCTTTTGGTATACCAAGGTTGAAGAGAGGAAGGTGATACAATGTTGAAGTATGTGTTTGGATTAGTAATTATTTTATATTTATCTTCTTCCTTGTTTCATTGGGATTTACAATTTATTATTTCTTCTTTATGTGCCTTTATTGTTCTTTATACGATGTTTACAGTTAAATCGCTCGTTAGAACAATAGGGAGTATTTTTTTACTTATAGGATGTATTCTTCTTTGGAGAAGCAATATGAGTATAAAAGAATATATCCTTTCATTCGGTCCAATGCTTGATTTACTTACTATGTTTGCAGTCATTCCAATATTAGGTTTTCCAGTTAAACTGGGAGGATATGCAAAGGGTATTCAAACGATCATACAGAAGAAAGTAAACACATCTGGCCAGTTGTACATAATGACATCAGGAATATCCTACTTTTTAAGTATGTTTATGAACTTGGCAACTCTACCAATGACTTACTATTCTATTCAACCATCCTTAAGTCTTTTTTCTATAAAAAAAGAAGAGCGTTTTATGAGTCGAGCTATTACACATGGATTTGCGATGCCTCTACTATGGGCTCCAATTACACCAATCGTAGGAATCGTAATTGGCGTAACTGGGGTAAGATGGATATCTATTTTGCCATATGTATTACCGTTAAGTATATTGGGGATTGTGTTAGATTGGGTATTGGCGTCAAGGAATTCACGGAAAAGTGTTACGAAAGGACATAGAAATGATTTAGCAAAAGATGAAACTGCTGCTTCACTAGAAGGTGTAGCTCCTCAAAGAAAAGTTTTTCATATTTTCATAGCTATTATTCTATTCAATCTCATCATTTCATTTGCAGAACATCTTTTTTCGTATTCTTTTGTGATTATCGTATCGATTCTAGTAATTCCGTTTGCTCTTGGGTGGTCTGTTCTCATTAAGCAACAAAAAGCATTTTTACATAATTTAAAGGAATATTTTCATTCCTATTCCTTTAAAATGAAAGATCAATTTTTTATCTTTTTGTCAGCTGGTTTTTTTATTTCCGTTGTAAAAGGTACAAATTTAAATGAAACGGTCAATATAGCAGTCACTCATTTTAAAGATATTGTAGGTCCAGAGGTATTTTTAATTCTATTACCATTAATTCCGTTAGCATTTGCGTTTACAGGGCTACATCCTGCAGTAACCTTGACGTTAATGGCTGAAGCGCTTGATCCACAAAGCTTAGGTATTTCACCTTATATTTTAACGGTGTCTTTACTAGCCGGAGCGATTTCTGCGTTTTTAGTAGGGCCATATAATGCAACAATTGGATTAATGTCGAGCATCGTTAAAGAAAGCTCCTTTAAAGTATCGAATTGGAATATTCCTTATACAATTAGTTATTTACTCATTGTAATGATTTATTTGTTTGGTTTAGAGTGGCTTATTTAGTGGGATTTTATGGACAACATTATGATAGTTGTCTTTTTTTATATGTAAAATTAAGAAATAGCACTGGATCAGTGCTATTTCTATGTAATCTATACAGTTAGTACGTCTGACTTCACTAATTTGGAATGCTGTGAGTCCTCGCTGTTTCCTTGAGCTTTTACTATTTCGTATAACTCTTCTAGTGCTGCTTCAATCGTTTCAAATGTCTCAAAGAACTTTACGCGAATATCATTCACGTATTCTTTTCCTTCATACTTTTCGTAAAGTTTAATTTTAATATTGTCGTCCAACACTTCGGCAATTGTATATTTAGCTTTTAGCTCGTTAAAAAAATAAAAGTGATATGTTTCGATTGCCTTTAATCCTTCGTTATCTACAATAGTTTGAAACGTGTCTTTATTCGTCAAAACAATATACTTACCCATCTTTGCACACTCCTCATCTAATTATGTAGTATTGAGCATAAGGTATTTTGTATACCAAATTTCTATTCATAGTGTAATACAGAAAAAAATATTAATCAATATAATTTTCTGAATTTTTAATAAAAACAATAAACGTTTTTAAGAAAGTTTGTTTGAATGGACATGGCCATTTATGTTAAAGATTTCCAAATAAATAATAGTATTTACTTTCTAAAAAATTCGAATTATAATCAGAGTAAATTTTTGAAATTTTAAGAAAATTAAATTGGAGGGATACATATGCCAAAAGTACGCTTGCATGTAGAAGGAGAAATTATTGAGCAAGAAGTGCGTGATCACGCGAATTTAGTAGTGTTGGCAGGCATCCGTCAATTCCCAAAACTGAAATACGGGTGCGGGATGGGTAAATGTACAAAATGTGCATGTAGAGTGCTAGAAGGAGCAGAAAAGCTTGATCCGCCAAACTGGAAAGAGCAAAAAATGCTAGGTGAAAAGGTTGAAGAAGGCATTCGATTATGCTGTCAGTTAACGATCAAAGATGATATTGTCATTTCACAAGAAAATATAAACGCCCCAATACCGAAAATTGCAAAGACAGTAAATGCACAGTAATTTTTTTGCATCATCTAGGTATACAAAATACCTCTTTAATTTAAATGTTGAATTCATAGGACGAAAGTAGAAGGTTTTGAAAGCGGATACAACAATGAAAGGGGGTGAAAATATGAAAGCCTATTTGTTAACTGAGATGACTTGGGAAGAAGTAAAGGATGCACTACATACTGTAAAACTAGCAATAATTCCAATCGGTGCACACGAACAGCATGGCCCTCACATGGTTGAAAGCTGTGATGCTGTACTAGCTGAGAAAATGGCTGAGAAATTAGCTGAAAAAATGTATCCTCATGTAATTGTGACACCTACTGTCAATATGGGAGTCTCGCACCATCATTTGAACTTCCCAGGAACCATTTCATTGCAACCTACTACGCTTATAGCAATTTTAAAAGATATGATTATATCTCTTAAACATCATGGTATTCAAAAATTTTTATTATTAAACTCTCACGGTGGCAATCAGTCAACTTTAAATGTTGCTTGCACCATGTTGTCAGAAGAGCTAGGTACAGAAATCTATTATGCTAAAACGACGGCATCTGCCAAACTTTCAATCTCAGAATCTATTCACTCGCCATTGTTCGGTCACAGCTGTGAACGAGAAGTGTCAGAAGCACTTTACTTGGCTCCTCACTTAATTAGACCAAATAAAATTACTAAAGGAAGCATCCAAAACGAAGGTAGATGGAAGCAACTACGACCTGGTAAAGCTATTCAAGGGTTTTATCGATATGAAGAGATGACGACTAATGGTTGCATTGGGGATGCAACGAAAGCAAGTTTCGAAATTGGGGAAAAGATTGTAGGTGAAGCACTCGAAAACCTTTCAAACGAACTCCAAAAGCTTTTACATCTAGAAGAATGTAAGTTGTAAGTACCTATAAATGAGAGGGTGGGGTTTATGGATTTAACTGTTGCTCACTGGCTTTATGGTATCATGACACTTGTTGTAATTGTGACTATGCTGTTTCGAAAAGGGGTTGTATTGCCTACCATCATTGGAACCTTTCTTGTTTCTGTTGCTTATAAAGGATCAGTTGTTGGTGGATTTCAAGCGTTATTCAACGCAAATCTTGTAGCAGCAAAGGAGCTATTTACAATCTTTTTAATCATCACTTTTATGGTGGCATTATTACATTCCTTAAAAGATACTGGTGCAGATGAAAGAATGATTGCTCCGATGCAAAAGGTAATGAAAAACGGACATATTGCTTTTGCTGTTCTATTAGTTGTCACATACGTCATTTCTTTATTCTTCTGGCCTACTCCTGCCGTTCCGCTTATTTGTACGCTATTAGTACCTGCGGCTATTCGTGCTGGTTTATCGCCAATTGCTTGTGCCATGGTTGTTTCTATTGCAGGACAAGGTATGGCATTATCTTCAGACTATATTATGCAGATCGCTCCAATGCTTACTGCAAAATCAGCAGGTATTCAAACATCAGCTGTGTCAGGTAAGGTCATGATTCTCTCTTTAATTACAGGGGGAGTTGCAATCGCGATTACTTACTTTACTGAACGCAAATCAATCGGTAAATCAGAAAGTGAAGCTTCATTGCAACATTTACAGTCACTTGTAAACAAAAACTCTTCTGCAAACGAAATAGCTGCTGCAACAGAAGCAACTATCGATGATAGAGAGCGTGAAAAATGGGGGAAAATCTTTGCTGTATTGGTCCCACTATCACTACTAGCAGTTATCATATTTATGTTTTCAACGAAAATCGGTAATGGTAAAATGAGTGGTTTTGAGGGAGGGGACGGTGCAGCATTTATCGGTGGTGTTGCCACTATGTTGTTAGTAGTAACATGTGTAGCGTTCCGTCGTTTACAAGCTCTTGATAAAATTAGTGAGCATATTACAGAAGGATTCGTATTTGCATTTCGTGCAATGGGACCAGTTATTCCGATTGCAGCATTCTTCTTCTTAGGTAGTTCGGACTTTAGCGGTACCATTTTTTCCTTAGGAGAAAATGTAGCAAAGCCAGCGTTTTTAGTTGATTTAGTTCAGGCTGGTCAATCAATCATTCCACATAATTCGATTTTAACATCTTTTGGTCTATTAATTACTGGAGCGATTACTGGGTTAGAGGGTTCAGGGTTTTCTGGATTACCGCTAGTGGGAGCTTTATCAGGAGCGTTGGCACCTGGAGTTGGTATGGAGCCTGGAACGCTAGGAGCAATCGGTCAAATGGGATCTGTGTGGACAGGTGGTGGAACGTTAATTGCGTGGTCCTCATTAGTAGCGGTTGCTAGTTTTTGTGGAGTGAATGTTTTAGAGTTAGCTAGGAAAAACTTACTTCCTGTTGCTACAGGCTTAATAGTCTCTACCATTGTCGCTCTCATTATATGGTAGAGCATCTCTTTAAAAATTAGAAAAATTAGAAAATTTAGTGAAAATGTATTTACAAATAAAAAACAATGGGTTACTATAAGGTTAGTTGGTATACCAAATACAAAATACAAATAAACACCTCATATTTAGTAGTTTTTATAAGTATTTTAAGTGATTTGGTATACTTCGATTGTTTAACTAAACTATTAAACTACATAAACATATTGGAGGAGGAGTTTGGATGACTAGATTATTATCTAAAGATGAGTTTCGTAAGGAATTAGAAGAAGCGATTAAAGGGAACCACAGCCAAAAAGCACCTTTTACTGTAGCATGGGCTGAAGGAAAATTAGAGCGTAGTCACTTCGCTCGCTGGGCTGAAAATCATTACCATTATGTTGGACCTTTTGCAGATTACTTAGCTTATATCTACCATAACACTCCAAACTTACCAAAATATGAAGACGCGAAAGATTTCACATTACAAAATATGTATGAAGAAGAAATCGCTGGCGATCGTCATACAGACTTATTAATTCGATTTGCTGAAGCTTGCGGAACAACTCGTGAGCGTGTATTGGATCCTAACAACATGGCTCCAACAACGCTAGGTTTACAAAGCTGGTGTTTTGCAGTAGCAGCACGTGAAAACTTCGTAGTAGCAACTGCAGCATTAGTTGTAGGACTTGAATCTCAAGTTCCAGACATTTATCGTAAGCAAACTCCAGCATTACGTGAGAAGTACAACTTTACAGATGAAGAGATTGAATTCTTCGACTTACACATCGTATCAGATGAAATTCACGGAGAGCGTGGATACAAAATTGTACTTGATCATGCTGATACTCCTGAGTTACAACAACGTTGCTTAGAAGTAGTACGTACTGGTGCAAAAATGCGTCGCATGTATATGGATGGCTTATGGAGAGAATATCTTGAAAAAGATTTAGGTGCTCTAGTACAAGCATAATAATTAGAAAATAAAATGGCAGTTTCCGTCTAGGGAACTGCCATCTTGTTCAGAAAGGATGATAAATTTGCTAACTACTAAACTAGAAACTTATAAAAATTACATATCTGGAAGTTGGGTCGAGTCAGTAAATAATAAAACGTTCCAAAGCGTAAACCCTTCTAATAAGGAAGATATTGTCGGCACATTTCAAGCTTCGACAGAACAAGACGTGATTCAAGCAATTGATGCAGCAAGCCAGGCTTTTCCTGTGTGGGCACAAACTCCACCTTCTAAACGTGCTACTATTTTAAATAAGGCGGCAGCAATACTAGAACAAAGAGTGGAACAACTAGCAGAAGAATTAACACGAGAAGAAGGAAAAGTAATAAGCGCGGCCAAACAGGAGGTGCTTCGCTCAGCGGAAACGCTTCGTTATTATGCCATTGAAGGACAAAGCTTTACAGGGGAAACGTTCCCAAATGATGATCCAAATATGAGAGTTACAACAGAAAGGGAGCCTCTTGGTGTTATTTCTGTCATTACCCCATGGAATTTCCCAATCTCCATACCATCAAGAAAGATTGCTCCGGCATTAATTACTGGAAATACAGTTGTTTTCAAGCCTTCATCTGATACACCTTTAATTGCATACCGACTCGTTGAGGCGCTTCATGAAGCTGGTATACCAAAAGGAGTCATCAATTTTGTAACTGGAAGTTCATCCGATATCGGGGATATCTTAGTTAAACATCCTGCTATACGAGGAGTTACTTTCACTGGGTCTACTAGTGCTGGGGAACATATTCATAAAAACACATCCTTTACTACAAGAACACAAATGGAGCTTGGTGGAAAAAATCCTCTTATTGTAATGGATGACGCAGATGTAGACTTAGCAGTTAACCTAACCGTGAATGGAGGCTTTCACCTTACTGGTCAAGCATGTACAGGCACTAGCCGTGTAATTGTTATGAAGGAAGTAAAGGAACAATTTGTGCAGAAATTAGTAGAAAAAACAAGTGAATTAAAAATTGGCGATGGATTTGACGATCGTGTCATTATTGGACCTTTAGCAAATGAAAAGCAGTTAAAAAACGTGCTGAAGTATATAGGAATTGGTAAAGAAGAAGGGGCTACACTTGAATATGGAGGCCAACAGCTTGCATATGGAAAATACGAAAATGGCTACTATATTGAACCGGCGATCTTTACGAATGTGAAGCCTGATATGCGCATTGCTAAAGAAGAGATTTTCGGCCCGGTTGTTGCTGTAATTGAAGTAGAAAGCTATGAAGAAGCCGTTTTAATAGCTAACGATGTTGAATATGGATTATCTGCATCGATTGTTACGAATAATTTGAAACTCGCTCATCAATTTACTAAAGATGTTCAAGCAGGGACAGTTAAAGTAAATCGTACAACGACAGGTAATTTGATGAATGCACCATTTGGTGGAGTAAAACGCTCTAGTACTTCAACATTCCGCGAGTCAGGCAGAGTTGGACTTGAATTCTTTACACAAATAAAAACAGTCTATATCGGTTACTGAGGAGGATTTAAAATGAAAAAAATTTTAAAATTAGAATTAGAAGAAGCAAAAGTAATGATAGAGGCTGCTAAGAAAAAATCAGAGGATATTAACGTTCCAGAGACGATTGCAATTGTAGATGACGGAGGATATGTCATTGCACTTGAACGAATGAATGGTGCTCGTATTACGGGTCCTGAAATTGCTATTGCTAAAGCATATACGGCAGCGGGTCATAAACGCTCCACTCATTTATTTAATACAGAACCAAACGGACCAGCCCTTCCGGGAAATGAAGCATTTGGAATACAACATATGCTAAATGGAAAATTTGCAATTTTTGTAGGCGGATTTCCAATTGTAGTTAATGGGGAAGTCATTGGTGGTGTGGGGATCAGCGGTGGAAATGGAGAACAGGATACAGAGGTCGGAACAGCTGCTTTACAGGCATTGCAAGAGTTCCTTTCAAATGACGGTTATGAAGTTGTTACTGATGCAGACATTAAAAAATAATACTTTGGAGGCGGTTAGGTGTTGTTCCTACATCGCCTTTTTTGGTGTACTAACATTCGTATAGAAAATAGTTGGGATTAAAGTTTGTATTTATAGGCTATAAAAGTAGAACTTGATTGGAATGGATTTCCATCTATGTGCTCGATTACTCATTTAAAAGATACTATAATAGAAATATCGATTTACTTTTAACAAAATGATGATACACTATTTTAAAATAGGCAAGAAATGGGAGGCAGGTGAATGGAATGGAGATGGAAACTAATTTTCTTTCAATCCGGGAACATGCGTATAGATATTTAAAAGAATTGATTTTAGAGGGGCATTATAAGCCAGGTGATCGCTTAATTGAACGGGAGCTTGCTGTTAAGCTAAATATTAGTCGTACACCTATTAGAGAAGCTTTATTCCGCTTAGAATCACAAGGGTTTGTAAAAACGGTTCCGCGTAAAGGTGTCATCGTTTCGAATATTTCTGATGAAGACATTATGGAAGTGTTTACGATTTTATCTTCATTAGAAGTGTTAGCAGCAAAATTGGCTGCTAAAAAAATGACGGACGAAATTCAAAAAGAGTTTGATCAGAAAATCGAGGAGCTTCTTTATATTGAGGAACACTCAGACGAAACCTTCGAGAATGAGCATATCGAAATGAATCTCCTACTATATAAGGCAGCGAGAAGTCCGAAGCTTTTTGAAATTTTATCCGGCTTAACAGATTATATCCATATGTCTGCTAATATGGGGTACGAAACGCCTGGAAGACGTAAGGAATCATTGAGGGAACATATTGAAATTATGAAAGCAGTACGAAATAAAGAAATAGAAATGTCGGAGTATTTAACGAAAATTCATATCGAAAATTCTAGACGTGCGTACATGAACTACATAGAAAAAAGAAAAGAAAAAACGACATAAAAATAGTTTGTGGATGTTTGCGTCTCTTTTCTTGTATGGAAAAATCAATTTTCTATAAATAATAAAACCCCTATTAGATAGACTGTTAGATCGTCTAGACTAAGAGGGGCTTTTTATTTTAGTTTCGTATTTCACAAATAATAAAGAGAAAATACTAGATACCAACAACGATCGAGGACGTTCTATTTTTTAAAGTATTACAAATACTCATTGCAACTATATATCCCGTCTTTGGATTAGTAGAAGAAGGAATATTTTGCACCTTTACTTCCATTTCACCAAAAAATCCCTTTACGAAAATTTGGTGTGTATTACTTGTTATGTTTGGATCTACATAAACTTGTACTTTTGTTTTATCAAATCCGATTCCAGCAAGACTCAAGGTTGCTGAAACATTTGTGCTTTCCGGAAAAAGCTTAGAAGATTCTCTAGCAACACCATTATATATGCAAATTGGCTCCGTAACGGTGTCTAAATCTACCTTTTCCTCTGCAATTGTTCCTCTCCATGCACTCGGTGGTTTTCTCGTTACAAGTTTTACTTCATCAACCCCTTGTAGCATAGAAGCAGCTACACGATCCAATCCAGCAATCGCAGCAGAAGGGATGATAATCTTGCTGTTAGTAAGCTTTGCAGTAGTTTCAAGTTCTGCTAATAATGCGTCATCTGCTAATGCACCTACAGATGAGATGATAAAGTCACTACTAGTAGACAGCGTCCTTTTTCCAAACTTATAGACAGCTTCATGACCCGCAGCTTCAATTATGAGATCCAATCCCAATCCAAAAAAAGTCTCTTCATTGTCGTAAAATAAATCGCTTATATGCGATTCGTATTGATCCTTTCTCCGTACGAGAACCGCCTTTAATGATACATCACCAGCCTTGCCTTCGTTTATATATTTGACGATATCTTGTCCGATTGCTCCATATCCAATTAATCCAATAGTAAGCACATATATCACCTCATTTTTTGAATATTAAGACGCATTTGGTATACAAAATATTATATCAGACCGGTATATAAAAACAAATAGAGTAATATAAATTAAGAAAAATAGCTTAATATATGTAATTTATATATTGTCAGAAAATTATAAATATGGTATATTGTATACCAAATAGGTGAAGAGGAGGATTTGAATTATGCCAAAACTGAATTTTGCTACTAGTGGAAAAGTATTAGAAGTACCGGAAAACTCCAATATTTTACGTATGTCTCTTCGATTTGATGGAGAATTACCAAATCGATGTGGTGGCGGCGTTTGTGGATCCTGCGTTTGTAAAATTGAAGAGGGTACTGTTGATCATATAAAAGTACAGGAGCGTCGAAAACTTGGTGAAGAATGGTTAAGCAAAGGGTTCCGTTTAGGTTGCCAAGCTTTCATTACTGAAGATGATGTAACGATTTCATGGAACGAAGAAGTAACAGATGAAGTAAAAAAACGTAAATTAGATCATCCGAAAAAGAAAGTGACATCTACACCATAAAATCCAATTTTAAGAGCGGGAGTGAATGATATGTTGTTAGTATGCGACAAACATATGAAAGAAGCCTTACAGTTAGTAGAAATGCCTCAAATTCAAAAAGCTCAAACTGGTGAGACATGCTCGTTTTGTAATGTGGAGACTTCGCTTTTAATGAATATGGTCAATCAACCTATTCCAGTGATGAAAAAACCATGCGGTAATTGTGTGAAGTGCTCTTGTCTTATTGCAAACTAAAAGAAAGATAAACTAAAGGGATGGATTTTATGAAACAGTTAAACATCTTTATCGCCTTTTTTAGGAGCAGCATGCTCGGATACGGAGGTGGACCATCGACCATTCCTTTAGTACATAAAGAAGTGGTTGAACGCTTTAAATGGATGAATGATGAAGAATTTGGAGATGTGCTCGCTATTGGAAACACACTGCCAGGACCGATTAATACAAAAATGGCTGGATACATTGGGTTTAAAGTGGGTGGTAAAATTGGGATGATTAATGCAATAGTTGCAACGATCCTGCCGACAATTATTTTAATGGTAGTTTTATTGACTACTCTAGTGACATTTAAAGATCTAAAATGGGTGCAAGGAATGACTAAAGCAATTGTACCAGTGGTTGGAGTCATGCTTGGTGTACTAACTTGGCAATTTGTAGAAGCTTCCGTTAAGGGGCTAAAATGGCCCTTTACAATCGGACATATTATAGTAGGGATTGTTTTAATGCAATATTTTCATATACATCCAGGATTTATTATTGGAGGGCTACTGTTATTTGCGGTCGTTAAGCCAACCAAATCAGTTGAAGGTAAAAAATCAAAAGGACTGTCTGCATAATGGTATATTGGAACATTTTCTGGGCGTTTTTTGTTGCTAATATTTTAGGGTATGGAGGAGGACCTGCGACCATTCCTCTTATTCAAAAAGAAGTTGTCACAAGAGGTTGGCTTACACATCAAGAATTTAATGAGGCTCTTGCTATGGGAAACTCCCTACCAGGACCGATTGCTACGAAAATGGCAGGGTATATCGGATTCCATGAAGGTGGTATACTAGGTTCATTTTTGGCTGTATTGGCTACAGTTGCACCGTCATTAATCCTCATGCTGACCTTAATGGGAATTTTGTATAAATATCGTCATTCGATTCAAGTTAAGCGAATGACTCTTTACGTCAAGCCAACAATCGCAGTTTTACTTGGCGTTATGGCTTATAATTCATTTCATGATTCATATTCTCAAATTGGTATTGGACAGTTTTTATTTTTAGGAGTAATCAGTTACATATTAATGGAGAAAGTAAAGCTACATCCGGCTTTTATTGTAATAGGAGCTTTGCTATACGGTGGATTAAATTTATAATTTGAAAAAAGGGTAAGCAAATTTCAGTGAATTTTGCTTACCCTTTTTTGCACATTAGTAAGTAAAAATATTTCAGTGGCGAAGGGGATTTGACGTAGTCGCATTTTTAGGAATTGGAGAAGTGCAACTTTAGTCTCTGTCTTCGCTTTAAAGTTCGCCAATCGGCGAGTTTTCTTTAGAATGTTTGATATAACTTTTGTTTGTAATTTGTTATTGTAATCTACTTTCAACTTGTTGACAAACTTCATCAGCTGTTAAGCCACTTGCCTCGATTACTGATCCTTGTGTAGCTACATTTTGCATTCCCATTACATTTGAATCAAGTCCTGTTACAACGCAGCAATCGCAACCATTTGCATCTGATTCTTGTTTTAATTCAACAACATCATGTCCCGCTGAACGTAATGCTTCTTGGACATTAGTTAAAGATTGTTCTACTCCGATTCTAGCCATAAAAAACACCTCCTCAGATATATAAGATTTGCAATTTACAGGAAAAATATTCTTTGAATAAAGAAGTTTAAGTTTAGAAAAAGTAAAGATGGAGGTGTTTAAAATGGGAAAAACTAAAAAAGATCCATCGAGAGTTGGCTTAGGATCACCAAATGTACAAGGTCAAGGGACTACGACATCTGAAACTGGTGTTGAGATGTCTTCTAGTAGAAAAAAACAAAAAAGAGAGATTAAATAAAGACTTTTAGAATTCAAATGTTGGGAAATTGTCAGTGACATTCAAATTAATTTGATAAGAACCCTATTTTATAAGAAAATGTCTCGCCACCTATTTAGATAGGTGGTTTTATTTTGAAAAAAAATAATAATATTATATGTAAGAGGAATCTAAGATCGTTAAGAAGAATTAAGAACTGTATTTTCTTTTTAAATAAACCAATGGAGAAAGTAGATGAATAGATGAATCATATTGTAAATGGTGATGTGGTTGGAGGAAAAATAAAGTCTTTAAATGATAATATTGTTGTATGGCGAGAAATGTATGATTTTGGGCCACTGAGTCGAGATTGGACTTTAGAAGAAACATATAAAAGAAGAGCAAATTTTTTTCAACAAAAGCTACAAATTCCTTCGAGTTTTTTTTTTGAAAATTGCCGAAGCCAATTTCAATTATTAGATGCACTATCTCGTTCTGAGGAAGTTGTCCTATGGTTCGAACATGATCGATACGATCAGGTGACAATACTTTATTTATTATCGGAATTATCGGCACTTGGATTTCAAAAAATTTCGATGGTTAGTATAAATGAATATGAAGGAATTGAACCATTTCACGGATTAGGTCAATTATCTTCAGAACAATTAATTGGATTACTCCCAACTAAACAAGAAGTTTCAGATGAACAAATAGAAGAAGCATGTGCTGGATGGAAAGCTTATTGTTCAAATAATCTAAATGAACTTGATAATTTTATTCAAAAATGTCATGCGCTTCCGTTTCTAAAACAAGCTTTATTAAGTCATATGTCATATTTTCCTTCTAAACAGAATGGATTAAATGAAGTAGAATTTTTAGCATTATCAATGATCAATGAAGGAATTAACTCCTTTGCAGAACTATTTAATAAACTCGTAAGACATAGAACAAATGATGGATTAAGCGATTTATATTTCGCAGCAATTTTAAATGAATTAATGAAAAGTGATTTCCCTTTAATAAGTAGTGACAGTGAATTACCAAGTTATAAACAACATAACCCAAAAGCAAAAATTGAATTAACTAAATGGGGATTAGACGTACTAACGGGAAAAGCAAATCGAATGAATTTAATTGGAATAGACTGGTGGGTTGGAGGGGTTCATTTAGTTAAAAAAGCCTCTAATAATAACATATAAGGTCAGGTAGTAATAATGGATGTTGGATTTAAATCAGAGAACTAATTATTTAATTTAAGGGTAGCAAGTATATGGATTGAAAATGGGCATGTCTTAATACACAGACTAGCAAGTGACACAATTTGGTCCTTACCAGGTGGTAGAATTAAATTCAATGAAGAGTCACATTTAAGCTTAAAATGGAGATCAAAGAAGAACTAGGAATAGAAATTGAAATTGATCAGATGATGTGGACAGTAGAAAATTTCTTTTCTTATAAAGGAAATAATATTCACGAAGTTGGTCTTTACTATAAAATAAACTCAGAGAACAAGCTTACTAATTCATTGAATGAATCATTTTAAGGTATTGAAGGGGACCGACTAATTTTTTAATAGGTCAGTTTAAAGAATCTAGAAGAAATCGAAGTATACCCTGAATTTTTACGGAAGAAATTAAAGGAAGTTTCAACTGAAAATCATTTTATCGTAAAAGATAATTGAAATTGTTATAGAGGTGGTAATATGCGCCCGATTTTATTAGGAATATTAGCGGCATTTTTCTTTTCAATCACATTTATTTTAAACCGCTCGATGGAATTATCTGGTGGAAGTTGGATTTGGAGTGCATCCTTAAGATACTTTTTTATGGTACCTTTTTTATTAATCATCGTAATCTCTCGAAGAAATTTGTATGATCTATTGAAAGAAATGAAAGGCAAATTAAAAAGTTGGATTATATGGTCAACAATTGGATTCGGTTTATTTTATGCACCAATTTGCCTAGCAGCAGTTTATTCTCCAGGATGGCTAATAGCAAGTTCATGGCAGATCACAATTTTATCTGGGTCACTTTTAGCACCATTTTTCTTCATTTCAATTCAAACATCAAATGAAATCCAAAAGGTTCGTGGGAAAATTCCTTTTAAAGGATTAGGAATGTCTTTATTAATTATATTTGGTATTTTATTAATGCAGATTGAGTTAGCTACAAAAATAGCTATTTCAACAGTTTTAACAGGTATTTTACCAGTTATTATTGCCTCCTTTGCATACCCACTTGGCAATCGAAAAATGATGGAATTATGTGATGGAAAGCTGGATGTATATCAACGCGTTTTAGGAATGACCTTAGCCAGTTTACCGTTTTGGATCATTCTATCAATCTATGGTTTATATACTGAAGGTCTACCAAGTCAAAATCAAGTATCACAATCATTAATTGTAGCGATCTCATCAGGTGTAATTGCTACTGTATTATTTTTTCAAGCTACTGATTTAGTAAGGGGAAATATGCAAAAATTAGGGGCAGTAGAAGCAACCCAATCCATGGAAGTATTATTCACAGTAATGGGTGAAATGATTTTCTTATCAACGGCATCTCCATCAATTATTTCTTGGATTGGAATGATTATTATCATGATCGGCATGATATTGCATAGCTATCTATCACAGAGGGGAAAGTACGTAAAGAAAGATAAGGAAACTGTTAATTTATGAATGTGGAAAGAGGTGATTAATCTGTATAAAGAATTCAATGCATCACTTGTATTAGATAAAAATAAGAATTCGATATCCATCTTAACACCAAAAGATTTTAGTTTTAATGAATGCTTAGTATTCCTAACACGATCTAAAAATGAGGTACTTCATCAAGTTAAAGAGGAATATTTTTTAAAACTTATTAAAATAGAAAATAGATTAATTTTACTAAAAGTAAGTAGTGATCATAACGAATTATTAATTGAATTTCCAGACCAACATCCAAGTGAAGAAATAAAAGTAGCTGCTGCAGCATTTATATGGGATTTATTTGATTTAGGCAGAAACCTAACCGAGTTCTATCAATTAAGTAAAAATAATCAAATGCTACAATTGCTAATTGATCAGCATTTTGGACTTCGCGTAATTGGAATTCCGGATTTATTTGAAGCATTTACATGGGCAATTATGGGTCAACAAATCAATCTGACATTTGCGTTTTCTTTAAAAAGAAGCTTTGTTGAAAAATATGGAGAAAGCTTTAGATGGAAGGATGAAATATTTTGGCTATTTCCAACTCCAGATGTAATATCCAAACTTGAGGTTTCCGATTTAACTAGTATGAAATTTACTACACGAAAAGCAGAATACGTGATTGGGATTGCAAAATTAATGACAGATGGACTCATTTCAAAAGAATCTCTAAATCGTTTAGAATCATACGAGAAAAAGTTAAATAAGCTATTGGAAATTCGAGGAGTTGGGAACTGGACGGCTGATTACGTCTTGATGAAATGTTTACAAGAGAAATCCGCGTTTCCAATTGCCGATGTAGGAATACATAATGCATTAAAAAATCAACTATCATTAGAGAAAAAACCTTCAATTGAAGAAATTAAAAAAATGGCTAAAAAATGGAAGGGCTGGGAAGCTTACGTAACGTTTTATTTATGGAGATCATTATATTCCTAAATAAGTAATACAAAGCAAAGTCCTTTAAAATTGAAAAATCCCCCACTATTTCAATACATAATTGGTTTTTATTGTTAAAATAATGTGTAGTAACAAGAATAACTGGGGGAACAACATGAAAAGACTTATTTTATTAACTGTAATGGCAATTCTTGGACTTAATGGATGTTCACAGTCAACAGCATCAGTTAATACGAAAACTAATTCAAAAATTACAGTTGAGCTTATAAAATGTATCGATGGAGATACTGCTAAATTTACAGAAGTTGGTACAACAAGATTCTTATATATCGATACGCCAGAAAGTACAAGAACGATTGAGCCATATGGAAAAGAAGCTTCAGCATATACATGCAATCTATTAAAAAATGCAAAAACAATTCAGCTTGAATACGATGGTCAAAAAAAAGATAAATATAATCGAACGCTTGCATGGGTTTGGATTGATGGCAGACTAATCCAAAAAGAAATCATAAAAAAAGGCTATGTAGAAAAATTTTATGACTATGGAAATTATGTCTATGAATCAGAGCTTAGAAGCTTACAAGCAATTGCCCAGCAGCAGAGGGTTGGTTTATGGAGCAAAAATAAAACCAATCAAACAAAAACGAATAATTCGTCTAACAATAATAAACAGTATTTTAAAAACTGCGCAGACTTAAGAAAAGTCAATCCAAATGGAGTACCAAAAGGGAATAAAGCCTACCAAGCGCAAATGGATCGTGATCATGATAATTATGCATGTGAAACGGAGTAAAAACACCTATTCAGACTGTTGACAAACGCTCGCTTTCTTTGTTACTTCGCCTGCCTGCGCGGTGCTCATTACCGTCTAGGGTAACTCCGCTCCTCACCAGGCTTCGCGCCTCGAAAGACAAGCGCTTGCAATCATTCTGAAAATCAAGTTTTTAGTACTTTGTCTACACACTAAAACACCTAATATTAGGTGTTTTTTATCTGATTAAGTCTTTTATTTTCGAATTCAATCCCTGACTCTTGGAATGATTAAATTTTGTTCTAAAAATTTTAAAAGAGAGGCAATTCTACAAAGGAATTTCGGTTTAATAATAGAATAGTATTAGTGCCTAAAAAATTATTTTTACAATCTTGTTTAAACATGACAAAATATAAATAAGAAAAATTGAAGAGGACGGGACTATGATTAAATTTTTTAAACGATTATTTAGTAAAGAAAAAACAAATCAAGTTACATTGCCATTAAAAGAAACTCGTTCCCTTTCAAAAGTGGAAATCGAATATATTATTAGTGAGTTTACTGATAAACAGAATAAATTAGTAGATGATATGAAAAAAAATTCAGTTAATAATGCCGATATCGAGTTTAATGAACTAATCACAAATAGAATCACGAATAATTTAAAGTACAGAATACCTTTTTTAGACATTGAGTTAATTTATTTAAATAATGTATTAAGAGGAAAGAAAGTAAAATCAATAAAATATAAATTGTTCCATCAAGTCAGAGAGACTGAAACGACAGAAATAACAGATATGGTTATTAATCAAGGATACTCTTTTGTTCCTTCAGTAGGTTATTTAAAAATTGGATAATATCATGATGAAACCCACAAGTTGTTCCTTGTGGGTTTTATGTTTTTCTTGAATTTCGTGGCATACTATCTAAGGTTAGATATCCAAAACTCTAGTGTTTAAACATGATCATGTGTTTCAAAATTCTCATTTGCCGTTGTTTTAGGTAAATCGTTAACCTCATAAGCCACCCTTATTCCGGATTCGATTGCACCTTGAATCCAACCTGGGGCTGTAGAGGTGTGATCACCAGCAAAATGAATTAGTCCTTCTGGAGTTGATATATATGGGGCAATTTCTGTTTGCTGGTCCGGTTTGAAAATAGCAAAAGCTCCACCTGAAAAAGGATTTTCTGCCCAACTAAATGTATTACCAGTAATAAACTCATTGTATATTTCTTTTCCGTAAATTTTCGATAAATCTTCTAGCGCATTCTCTATTTGTTCTTTTTCAGTTAAGCTATCCCAAATTGATGCGTTATCTTCCCATGTATAGCTTGCTAATATGACACCTGGGCCTTCTGAACCAACGGATTGGCTTGGGAAATAGGAATAACGAACAGGTAGGTCAGACGTCATTTTTCCTCCAATAAAACCCGCTTTCTCCCAAAATCTAGTTTTAAATTGTAAACCAATTTTAGTCGAAGCAACATAATGTAATTGTCGAATTGCTTTATATTTGTTATATGAAAATAAATCGCGTGGAATGATTTCAACGAAGTTTAGTAAAGAAAAAGGTATGGTAATAATGGCTAAGTCTCCAGTTACCGTATATGCCTGTGATGTTTGTGTATCCTCAGTATGAATCGTTACAGAAGAGTCGAGTTGTTCAATTTTTTTCATTTTTAGATGGTAAATAATATTTTCTTGTAATTCAGGTAGGAATGAATACGGTAAGTGATCGTTTCCACCTTTTATTTCATAAAACTTTAGTCCAGGAGTAAATAGAATCATTACTTCTCGTAGTAAGGCAGTGAATGAAAGCTCAGGAAAGCCTTCCATTCCAAGCATAACCTTAATCATATCAATGGCTCCAACTGATAATGTTCTGCCATAAGGATTATATTTCAAATAATATTCCATCGAATAACGATCAAGTAATTTAATAACGATTTCCCAATTCTTTTTTGGATTCTTTTTAATGAAGTCTGTTACAGGTTGCATGGCATATTGCGCCAAATAATCAGCTGTTTTGCCTTTTTCAGATGGTGAAGTAGGGAAGTTAAGAATGTCTGGATTTTCCTCATAAAGCTTTTGAATGGTTCTTACATTGTTTACGAATATAATATCGTTTGGGGTGCTATTAATGAATTCTTCTAAAGGAAGGTTAAATTTCTTAATATATTCTAAAACAAGCAAGTGAATAGATGGTATTCTCATAGCACCATTTTCCATATACTGTCCTGCATAAAAATTACGATTAGTAAAAATACGACCACCAATTCGATTATTTCCTTCTAGAATTGTTACTTCATGTCCTGCTCCTTTTAAAAGTGAAGCAGCTACTAAACCTGATATCCCAGCACCAACTATGATTATCTTTTTAGGTTCAAGTGTTTTTGGTAGTCCTGTACGAATTGTTTGAAGCATTTGTTCCATTGATATAGGAGGCTCCATACTAACTGGCATAATTTTGCTCCTCTTTATTTATGACATTCATAGAAGTTTATTCAAAAATAGAGGAATATAGAAGAGTTTAAAAGCAGGTTTAGGAATAGAACTGGCATAAGAAAAAGAGCTTGAAAAATCAAGCTCTCAGTTTGCAGAAAAAGTCACTAACAGTTTGCTACTTTTTACGTCTAAATAGGTTAACGATAAATACAATAATTGCGATAATTAATAGAATATGAATTAGTCCGCCTGCGATATGGAAAGTAAAATAACCTAATACCCATAAGATTAAAAGAATAAAAAATAAAATCCACATAATATGAACATTCCTTTCTTAATGACTGTATTATTACCTTGTCCAATTTTAATTATCATATCCACTTATTGACCACAAAAGTGAAAAAGCTACTCAAGGAGGTAGCTTTCATGAATTAAAATTTATCAAAAACAGTGTAAGGCATTTGTCTTTTATGTCTAGATTTATTAAACCATGATTCGATTTTTGCTTGTGAGTCACTATTAATTTCTTTACCTTCTAAATAATCATCGATTTCATCATATGTAACTCCAAGAGCTACTTCATCTGCTAATTGTGGGCGATCTTCTTCAAGGTCAGCAGTCGGAACTTTTTCATATAGCTTAGGTGGGCAATTTAATTCTTTTAGTAGCATCTTTCCTTGACGCTTATTTAGACGGAAAATCGGACAAAGGTCTGATCCACCATCGCCATATTTAGTGTAAAAGCCAGTAACAGCCTCAGCGGAATGGTCAGTTCCTAAGACAACACACCCATTCATAGCAGCAATGCTATATTGAGCTTTCATTCTTTCACGTGCTTTTTCATTCCCTTTTGCAAAATCAGTAAGGTCAACGCCAATTTCCTTTAATGTTTTAACACTAGCATCTACAGCAGCTTTAATATTCACTGTGTATGTTTTTGTTGGTTGGATAAACTTTAACGCTTCCTGGCAATCCTCTTCGTCCATTTGAACGCCATATGGTAATCGAATTGCGATAAATTGATAATTTTTTTCTGATTGCTCACTATTTAATTCATCTATTGCCATTTGTGCAAGTTTACCAGTTAAAGTTGAATCTTGACCACCTGAAATACCTAATACAAAACCATTTAAAAATGGATGTTTTTTAAGATAACTTTTTAGGAAATCAACACTTATTCTTACTTCCTCCTTAGGATCGATTACTGGCTTTACTTTCATTTCTTCGACGATTTCTTTTTGTAAACTGTTCAATCTTCATTCTCCTTTTGATACAGATTGTATTTTTTAATATAAGCGTAGCAATCCTCAGGTAATAAATATCTTGGCTCGCCGCCTTTAGCAAACTCTTCACGGATATATGTTGAACTAATTTCCATCGCTAATCCTTTATCAATTAGATGAAATCTTGAACCATTATCATTGTTTCGTAATAGTGGAGAACGAGAAATGGTTTTTAGCATATCAATTCCATCACGGGCCATAACAATGAATTTATTTTCGGAAACTAATTGATCCCCGTATTTCCATTTTCCTTCTGCAATATCTTCTAGGAGATCGGCTCCCATTATGAAATAAACTTCATCTTCGCTATATTTCGCTTTAAAATGGTTCATTGTATAGTATGTGAATACTTCCCAAGCCTCTTTACTCATTTCATAATCGTCTGCAATAAACTTTGAGTTGTTTTGAATTGCCAATTTTAACATATTCCAACGATGTTCATCAGTATTATGTAATTGTTTATCTCTTCTTTTTGAAGAGCATGGTAAAAAGATAACTTTGTCTAATTGACAACGATGAGCAATCGTACTTGCAGTCCATAAATGAACGTTTGTAATCGGATCAAACGAACTGCCATAAATCCCAATTTTAGCCATTTTTCATTTCCTCTGTTTTCTTTCTAGCTTCTGCTATTTTTTCCATTTTGTTATCCCAACATTTTTGACTTAAGTCTACAGGATATTCTTCAGGGTTTAATGCACGCTTGTATTCTTCCCAAAGTACACTTAAGTTGTTTTCAGCAAAATCCTGAATGTCTTTAATTGCAGGCACTTTGTAGACTAATTCACCTTTAGTAAAGATTTGGTGATGAAGTTCTCTAGCTTCAAAATTAGTTACAAACTTACTGATATATGGATGGACCGGATGGAATAACTTTATTTTTTCCTCAGACCCTGGATCTTCATCTTCAAGGGCAATATAATCAGCCTCGGCGTGGTGATTAACTGTATTAATAATTCGATATAATTTCTTAAGTCCAGGAGTTGTTACTTTTTCAGGGTTTTGTGAAATTTTTATTGTATCAATCATTTTCCCATCTTCATCTTCAATACTTACTAATTTATAAACAGCTCCAAGAGCCGGTTGATCATATGCAGTAATAAGCTTTGTTCCAATTCCCCACGAATCAATTTTTGCTCCTTGCGATTTTAAATTTAAAATTGTATATTCATCTAAATCATTCGAAGCAACAATTTTTGTATTTACGAAACCAGCTTCATCGAGCATTTTTCTAGCTTCTTTCGATAAATAAGCTAAGTCTCCACTATCTAGTCGGATCGCTGCAAAGTTAATTTTATCACCTAGTTCTTTTGCAACTTTAATCGCATTAGGTACTCCACTTTTTAATGTATCGTATGTATCAACTAGGAATGTACAATTGTAATGAAGATCTGCATATTTTTTGAAAGCTATGTATTCATCCCGATATGCTTGCACGAGCGCATGAGCATGTGTTCCTGAAACAGGGATATTAAATAATTTACCAGCACGAACATTACTAGTCGCATGAAATCCACCAATATAAGCGGCTCTTGCTCCCCAAATGGCAGCATCAAATTCTTGAGCACGTCTTGTTCCAAATTCCATTAACGTATCATTACCAACGATATGTTTAATTCGTGAAGCTTTAGTAGCAATTAATGTTTGATAATTGACAATGTTTAATAAGGCGGTTTCAATTAATTGTGCCTCTAATAGCGGTGCCTCAATTCTTAAGATTGGCTCATTGCCAAATACTAATTCACCTTCTTGAATTGCTCTAACTGAACCTGTGAATTTTACATTAGACAGAAATTGAATGAATTCATCTTTATATCCGAGTTCTTCTTTTAAATAGTCAAGATCTGAACTGCTAAATTTAAAGTTCTGTAGATAACTGATTATTTTTTCTAAACCCGCAAAGATTGCATATCCATTTCCAAATGGGAGTTTACGAAAATAAAGTTCAAAAATAGCGTTTTTATTGTGAATATTGTCTCCCCAGTAAGTTTCCGCCATATTAATTTGATAAAGGTCTGTATGAAGTGCAAAGCTATCATCTTGAAAGTTGTAATTCATCTTATTTCCGCCCCTAAAGTGTTTTTGAAATGACTTAAGGCCCATTCATGCCCAGCTGCATTAAAGCTTGCAACAGCCTGCTCGTGAACGACTATTTTATAACCCTTATTATAAGCATCGACCGCGGTATGTAATACACAAATATCAGTGCAAACTCCTATTAAATGAAGTTCGTTTATGCCTCTTTCATTTAGTTTTATCTCAAGTTCTGTTCCTGCAAAAGCGGAGTAACGAGTTTTATCGAGCCATTGAATAGTTGAATTGCCTTTCGATGAATTGTATAAATCCATTAATCCACCATATAAATCTCTTCCTTTAGTATGTCTAATATTATGAGGTGGAAATAATTTTGTTTCGGGATGAAACGGATCGTTCTCATCATGGACATCTACTGCAAATACAACATAATCTTGATTTTCAATGAAACTTTTAGTTAGTTTAAGAATACTTTGCTCGATTTCCTGTGCCGGTTTACCACAAGTTAATGAACCAGCATCTGCTACAAAGTCGTTCGTATAATCAATAATAATGAGCGCTTTTTTATCCATTGATTAATCACCCCAAGTGTAAGAATGTTAATTTCTTCACATAATAGAAAAAATTAAATTAGTTTTTCATCTTCAATCTTATTATAAGTTAATTCATATGAAAACCTAAATTTTGGAAATTTATTAAATCATGTTTATATTATTAACTTTACCATTAAAAATTACTATTTCTCGTAGGTTTTTATCCTTTGTATCGATTAGAGGAAATTAATGAAATGTACCGAACTAACTAATAGATTAATTATTAGTTAGAAGAGGTGACATGATGGAAGTAGTTCGTGCAAAATCAGAGCATATTACAGAAGTAGCAAATTTATTTGATCAGTACAGAATGTTTTATAAACAAGAAAGCAATTTAAACGGAGCGATTGATTTTATAAATGAACGAATCAATAACAAAGATTCTGTTATTTTTCTCGTAAAAGAAGAAGAGCAATATATGGGATTTACTCAGTTATATCCTTCTTTTTCTTCAGTATCAATGAAAAAGTTATGGATTTTAAATGACTTATATGTAACTGAATCGGCTAGGCAAAAAGGAGTAGCTCAATTGTTGTTAAATGCAGCAAAGAAATTTGCAATCGAATCGAAAGCAAAAGCATTAGATTTACAAACAGCGATTGATAATAAATCGGCACAAGCTTTGTATGAAAAAAATGGCTATCAAGTTGATAAAGAATTTCTTTCGTATTCATTAAATTTAGAAAATCTAAAGTGATCTTCAAATACTTGTAGCTAATAAAATGAATGAACTATTATCAAATATTTTGAAATAGCTTAATAAAGTTAGGCCTCAAAATAAAACTAACTTGAAGGAGAACATGATGCTTACAGTTAAAGGCTCATTTAATGAAGCTAAAATATTTACAGATAATGTGGAGCAAGGAGCAATCGGGCAAATTATTGAACTATGTAATCAAGAGTTCGTGAAAAGTTCTAAAATTAGAATTATGCCTGATACTCATGCAGGTAAGGGATGTACAATTGGAACGACAATGACGATTCAAGATAAAATCGTTCCAAATCTCGTTGGGGTTAACTAAAACGGCTCCAACGTTAAAAAACTCGCTCAATTGCTGGAAACCCTAACGTAAAATATAGTAGTCGAGGGCAATCAGCAGCCAGAGGCTATGGTGACATAGTCAAATGGTTCAGAGACTTGCACGTTGTTAGCAGACGATTGTGCAGAATTATTCTACTTCCTAATGTCGGATGGAATGATTAACACGGCGAGCCTACAGAAGGAGCTGCATACTCCGATGATTGTAGAGAAGGTATAGTCCACTCTCTAAGAAATTAGAGGTTAAAGTACGATATAGGTTGCGGAATGGAAACAATAAGAGTTTCACAAAAAGAAATCGATTTTCAAAAACTAGATGCTGTTATTCGTAAACATGTTCCATCAGGGTTTTCAATTCGAAATAATAAGCATGAATTTGTGAGGAAAATTGATTTTTCACAGCTTTACTGTTTTAAAGAATTAAATGAAACAAGAACAAAGCTTAGCTTAGGTTCACTTGGTGGCGGAAATCATTTTATTGAGTGTAATACTGACGAAGACGGAAATATTTATTTCGTCATTCACTCTGGAAGCCGAAATTTAGGTAAAGTTGTAGCGGAATTTTATCAGAAAAAGGCGTATGATTTATTAAAGAGCCAGTCAGAAAATCGTTCAAAGGTCATTCAGCAATTAAGGGATGAAGGCCGTGAAAAAGAAATTGAGGCGGCATTAAAAAATCTTCCTTTACAATATATTCCAAAGGATTTAGCTTATTTGGAAGGAGTTTGGTTTGATCGATATATGCATGATATGGCAATTGCCCAAGAATATGCTTTATGGAACAGGAAGGCAATGATGGATGAAATCGTAAAGAATATGGACTTAACAGTTGTTGAACAATTTACGACTGTTCATAATTATATTGATATCGAAAATATGATTCTTCGTAAAGGTGCGATTTCCGCCCAAAAAGGTGAGAAAGTATTAATTCCGATCAACATGCGAGATGGTAGTTTAATTGCAATCGGAAAAGGTAACCCAGATTGGAACTATTCAGCCCCTCATGGTGCAGGTCGAATTCTTAGTCGTTCAAAAGCAAAAGCAACTCTTTCACTTGATGAGTTTAAAGAAACAATGAAGGATGTTTGGAGTACATCAGTTTTAGAGAGTACACTTGACGAAAGTCCAATGGCTTATAAGGAAATGAAAGAAATCATTGAAAATACTAAGGACGCAATCGAAGTTATTAAAGTAATTAAACCACTTTATAATTTCAAAGCAAATTAAATCGATCTATATTACAAAACAAAGCCACCTTTAGGGTGGCTTTAAGACTGTTTACTAATGAACTATTTATGAGTATGGGATTTTCAACTTTAGCTTAATTATTAACTCACGGATCTGGAATGAGTAAGTAAATTACAAGATATAGCTTAAATAGTAACTCATGAACCTGTCATGAGTAAGTAAATATCAACATTTAAGCTTATATACTAACTCATAAGCCCGTTTTGAGCATTGCTATTTCATCTACTTAAATTTCAAATGTATCAAATTCTTGAATAGTCTTTTTATTCTCATCAACTCTTTCGGTAAAGTTCCCTTTTGTATAATAATTAATTACATTTCTCCAAAAAGCTTTGGCAGGTTCATTTTTTTCAATTTGTGAGATACTCCATTTTCCAGGAAACAGATTGAAAAGTTGAATTGCAACTTTTTTACCAAAACCATGCCCTTTATATTTTTCAATAATAAAAAACTCTTCTATACAATTTGAAGTTGATTCTAATGATGTCTCAATTATAGCAAATCCGATCAGTTCTTCTTTATACAACACAAAAAAAGCGTGATAATCTAGATCCTTCCAGCATTTTTCCAAATTAAATTTATGATAAGAACCGTTTTCCCCTAGTTTAATTTCAGGAAGATATTTAGTAAATTCATAAATATAAAATTGCATTAAATTGTGTAATTTTAATTCTTCTTCTTTTTTTACTTTAACAATCTTTATCAAAGGTTTCTCCTCCAATGTCTAATTTCAATATTTATAAATAATTGACTAATTATAGTAAAATCTCTTTATTTTTAGCATGAAATATAAAAGGAAATAGTTTACAAGTGTTGAATAAATAGTAAGTAGTAAAAAAGGAGGACTTAGCTATGTCAGAGCATTTTAAAAGAATTGATACAGTTTTTCTGCAAGTAACTGATTTTGAGAAAGCAGTAGATTGGTATTGCTCGGTGTTGGGTTTTACGGTTAGATGGAACGATCCGATAAATGGATATGCGGCATTAAATATTGGGGAAACACCATTAACGTTAGTGAGAAAAACAATTCAAGTAGAAAATCCAAATACGCATATGAGTTTTAATTTTTATACTTCAAATATTGAACAAGCTTATAATCATTTAAAAGAACATGATGTAGAATTAGAGCAATTGAATGAAGATGGAACGTTTAAATGGTTTGAATTTAAAGATTTAGAAGGAAATCGTTTAGGTGTATGCTCTTTTCCTGAATAAAATAAATGTCTAAATAAGGAATTAATAACATGAGTAAAAAGGGAAATACATTCTTGCTAATTTTTGTAGCATTAGTGAGCATATTTACTTACATATCAATCAGTTTTAATTCAAAAGAAAAAGCAGTTAATTTCGCTATTCATAAGGATTTACCAGAATTAAAAAAAGTGGACTACAAATTGGTTAAGATCCCGAATAGTCCATACATTCTTTGTATTACTGATATACCGCATAGTATATATATTTTTAAAACATCATCGTTTTTATATATGAATTTTGCTTCCATTTCAGGTGCAGAGCATTTGTATGCAGGAGATGGAAAGGGGATGTATTTTTTAAATGATCAACTAATTTATGGATTTGATAAGGATCGCCCTAAAGGAAAAGCAATCTATGTAGATGGTGAAAAAATGAGAACGGTGTATCTGGACAAATACTTTAAAACAAGTAAATATAAGATGAATTATAAAGATTTAGTGTTTTATTATCCTAATAAGCCGATGAAGACAACTAAAAATAGTTTAGGGTATAAGAAGTTACATATCGTTAGTCAGTCTGAAAAACTTATACTTTGTCTACACACGGATGCAATACTTTTATAGAGTATTGCTTTTTCTATGTGACGATTTTAAAAGAATAATAAAGGGGATGAGAATATGTTCGATCAATCTAATTATGAATGCCGTGTAGAGTGGGGGAAAAGGGGTGCGAGGGAAGCAGCGGAACGTGGGGATATTACGATTATTGTTGATGTTCTTAGTTTTTCATCGACTGTTGTTTCAGCAGTAGTTCAAAACGCAATCGTCTATCCGTATCCACCAAATTTAGATGGGAAAGCTTATGCTAAAAAGATTGGAGCAGAGTATATTTTAGGAAGAAATGAAGCGGCAGTTTTAGGGAAGGCAACACTTTCGCCGGTCTCATTTAATGAACGTCATACCAATAATAAATTTGTTTTATGTTCTCTAAATGGAGCATTTTGTTCATGGATCGCTTCAAAGGTGCCAGCGTTATTGATTGGTTCTTTACTTAATGCGTCTTCGGTTGCAAGTTTGGCTAATCGCCTAAAAAAAGAAAAAAATGTCAATATAACAGTCATTCCGTGCGGTGAGGTTTGGAATGATTTACATGAAAATGAGGATGCACTGCGACCTTCTATTGAAGATTATTTAGGAGCAGGAGCAATTTTAGTAGAGTTAGAAGGAACAAAATCACCAGAAGCGGAAGTTTGTATTGGTGCGTTTCTCCACTCGAAACATAAAATTAAAGATTTGATTTGGGAATGTGGAAGTGGAAGAGAGCTGAGAATGAAGGGCTTTGAAGATGATGTTATGCACTGTCGTCAATTAAACCATTTTAAAGTAGTACCAGTTTTACGAAATGATTGCTTCGTTAATGGTCTTGAAATGGAAAAAGGATGAAACTATATTCATCCTCATCCTTTTTAACGTTCAAAAATAGAATATGAACTTACATTTTTTAATAAAATTTTAGGTTTACTTCCATCCAAATTGGCGATCCATACATTACCGACAACATCTAATTCGCCTTTTCTGGTCCACGTTATTTTATTGGTAGACTTTGAGTAGACTGGGTTATAATCACCTTTTCCAGTTGGTGGATTCGTTATTTTTAATTGTTTATGAGTAGAAAGATTAATCACATTTAATGATGGTTTTGGTCGTTTCTTTTCATCATTTGACCACTCACTTTCTTTTACTCTTGAAACTACAATTGATGTGTCATCACACCATGTAAATCCTAATTCAGCAAAATGTGGTGGTGTTAAATTTGTAGATGTAAATGCTGGCAATTCAGTAATATTCATCTTTTTATTTTTATATCCGAAAACTAATCTGCCCCCACCTGCAATATATCCTAATATATTTCTAGTTTGAGCCCATTTTGGATTATCTAAATGTAAAATAATTTCATCTTGAACTTCAAATACCTTTCCATCTGAAGAAATGATACAAAGCATGTCACTATCCATAGACCAAGAAGCTGTTGGGTTAACTATAAAAGAGATCCATTTTTGATCGGGCGAAAATTGAAATGTTGATGCATTTATGGACGGAATGGAAGTATTGCCTTTTGTTAAGGTTTTAGGAACAACAAAAAATTGTTTTACAGTATTTGTTGTGCTAGTAATATTTTTTAAATCATTTGGTAAGGTGATTTTATATAAAACTGGATTTGTCCAACCGTCCGGATTTAGTGCTGCGGCTGATGAAGCTATAAAGCCTTTACCGTTTGGAATCCAATTATAATCATCTACACCTAGTGCAATATTATAAAAGTTTTTAAAATCAGAAACATTCAACACACCACTATCTAAAAAAGCAAAAATGTTTTTAGTAGGGGACCATTTAGGATTCTCGCCATCGGAAATGATCCTTTGTTCTTTTTTAGTTTTCATATTATAGATCCATATTTCTGAGCGAGTAGGATATGATGCTGTAGAACCAGTAGGTATTTCTTTTTGATACATTAAATAGTTACCATCAAAAGACCACTCAGGCTGATTCGAATAAACCCCTTTTGCTTTTGTTATTTTTTCCTCTTTATTATTTATTTTTATCCAAACGAATCCATCGCGAACAAACGCAATTTTTAATGGGTTAGCAGTAGTTTCGGCGTAACTAAAGTTCGGAAATATTAAACAAACAACGACCGAGAAAATGAGTAATAATTTGCGATTCATAAATTCACCCCGTTTACTAATTTTGAGTTATTTTTCCCAAGAAATTATATAAATATCAAAAGGACATTTTCAACAGGATAAAATATTAAATAATCGAATAGCTAGATTAGATAAAGTAACTAAAAGAGGTGGCTTTTCATGGAGAAATGGATTGGGGCAACTGGTATTTGTATCAATCGTAAAGGGCAGGTTTTAATGGTACTTCAAGGCAAGCCTGATGAACAAAAGCTTTGGTCTACTCCATCAGGCGGATTAGAACAAAATGAATCGATTGAAGAGTGTTGTAAAAGAGAGGTACTCGAAGAAACAGGATATGAAGTTGATGTAATTAAGCAGTTGTTTATCAAAGAAGATTTCTCATATGGTTTTCAAGTAGAAGTACATTATTTTGAAGTTAGAATTAATGGTGGTAATGCTAAAATTCAAGATCCTGAACAACTAATATATGAAATTGCATGGAAATCAGCAGATGAAATTCTTGTATTAGAGCTTAGTTTTCCTGAGGATCGAAATTTATTAATTGATTTAATTAATAAGAAAGTTAACAAGAAATAAAAAAAGCCGTTTGATAAATAATCAAACGGCATGTTCTTGATTAAATTAATATTCTTCCACAGTTGCGATATACGGTAGATTTCGATATTGCTGTGCATAATCAATTCCATAGCCAACGATAAACTCATCAGGAATGACAAAACCTACATAATCAACTGATAGATCGATTTTTCTTCTTTCAGGTTTATCTAATAAAGTACAAATCTTAATCGATTTTGGCTTATGCATTTGAAGATGGTCACGTAAAAAATGCAATGTTAGACCACTATCAATGATATCTTCAATTACTACCACGTTTTTATCTGTGATATTCTCATCTAAATCTTTTAACAGTCTTACTTTTCCAGTTGATTCAATTTGATTACTATAGCTGGAAACAGAAATAAAATCTACATTAATATTACTTTTCATTTCACGAACTAGATCAGCTGCAAATACAAATGATCCTTTTAAAACAACTACAAGGATTAGTGGTTCGTTATTAAAGTCATGTTCAATTTGTTCGGCAAGTGCTTTGACTCTATTTTTTAAATCAGTTTGAGAAATTAAAGTGTCTTTAATTCTATAGGCCATGTAAATTACCCTCTTTACTAATTATTAACTATTTTTTACTTTATTAGATGAGCATTCCTCATTATCTCCATTTTAACAATATTTACTAATTAGTAGTATTGAAAAGTTAGTTTAATGAACATCCATCAATTTGGTAATAATAACCACATAACATAAATGGAGGTATTCAAAGATGAATGAAAAGATTGATTATAATGGCTTGCCGAAACACTCAAAGCCAATATGGAGAAGTGGACTAAATATTCCTACATTTGAACCGTTTAACGATGACGAAGAGTTTGATGCTGTAATCGTTGGTGCCGGAATTACGGGAATTTCAACCGCATATTTTTTAACGCAAGCGGGTATGAAGGTGGCTTTAATTGAAGCGAATAAAATAATTAATGGAACAACTGGTCACACGACTGCCAAAGTAACAGCCCAGCATGATTTAATTTACGATGAGCTAATTCAACATTTTGGATTAGAAAAGACAAAAATATTTTATCATTCTACTAAAAATGCAATGGATTTTATTAAAAAATATACGAATGATAACCAAATAGAATGTAATTATGAGACCCAGGATGCAACAATTTATACGACTTCGGATGATTATGTAAGAAATCTAGAAAATGAATTGAAAGCTTATGAGAAGTTAGGAATTGACTCGTTTGGAGCAGTAAAAACATTATTACCTTTTGATACAAAATATTCGATTACAATGCGGGATCAAGCTCAGTTTCACCCACTAAAATACTTGATTCATTTATTAAAAGCTTCAATTGAAAACGGATTAAAGGTTTATGAAGAAACTGTAGTCATTGACGTTGAAACAGGCAACAATCCAGTCGTAGTCACTCAAAGTGGAAGAAAAATTAAATGTAAGCATGTTGTTAGTGCATCCCATTTTCCTTTTTATGATGGTAATCAATTGTTTTTTACGAAATTACATGCTGATCGTTCATATGCCTTAGCTGCAAAAGTAAAAACAGCATATCCAGGAGGCATGTACATAAGTGTGGAAAATCCGAAAAGGTCTCTAAGATCATTTAAATATAATAATGAAGAACTAGTACTTATTGGTGGAGAAAGTCATAAAACAGGTGTAGAAACTCGTACTATGAGTTTTTATGAAAATTTAAAACTTTTTGGTGAAGAAACCTTTGGAATTGAAGATGTATTATTCAGATGGTCTACGCAAGATTTGATCACTTTAGATAAAATGCCTTATATTGGTAGACTATCATCAAAACATGAAAACATATACGTAGCCACTGGTTTCCGTAAATGGGGTATGACAAGTGGAACAGTCTCTGCCCAGTTAATCAGTAATTTAATATTAGGAAAAGAAGCTGTTGATGCTGATGTGTTCACTCCTTCAAGATTCCAAGCAGACCCTAGTATCAAGCATTTCTTAATGCAAAACATAGATGTAGCTAAACATTTAATTGAAGGAAAATTAGAACCTGTTTCTAGAAAGATAGAAGAATTATACAATGATGAAGGCTCAGTTGTAACACTAGATGGGAAAAGAGTTGGAGCTTATAAAGATGTAAATGGTAAAGTTCATTGTGTAGACACAACTTGTACTCATTTAGGTTGTGAAGTCGAGTGGAATAACGGTGAAAAATCATGGGATTGCCCTTGCCATGGCTCCAGATTTTCAATTTATGGTGACGTATTAGAAGGGCCAGCTGATCAACCTTTAAAACAAGTTTTTGTTCAATAACTATAAATTTATGTAAAAATATGAGGGGTTTCTCAAAAATGTGAGAGATCCCTTAATTTGTAGACAAAGTTTAAAAAAATGATATCTGAATGTTTTCAAGCACTTTTCTTTCAAGAAGCGAAGTCTTAATTATATTCCATTACGTAACAATCTCTATATTCACCTTCATGTAATTCATGCTTCGGAAGTAATCGAATTTTTTTAAATCCACATTTTTCATAGCATTTAATCGCGCGTACATTCCATGTTTGTGGATCTACTACTACTTTTTCTGCGTTTTGATTATTAACTAGGTAATTCACCATCGATGAGACAAGTAAACTTCCAATTCCACGATTCCAAAAATCAGTTTCACCAATAAATTGATCCATTCCGTAAATAACTTCACTTGTATTTTCATATCCATATTCAATTTTTGATTCATCGTCTAATTTATAAAATTGTATATGGCCTATCTCAATATTTTCATAAACTACAATACACATTTTAACAGAGTGATCTTTAGTAAAAAAATACTTTTAACCTTTTCAGCGTTGAACGGATTATCTCGACCTTCATAATATTGAAGAACTTTAGGATTCGAAAGCCATTTTGCTAGAAGGGGAACATCATTTTCTTTTAATTGACGAATAGTAAGCTTATTTGATTGGAAGATCACGTACAAACCTCCTTACATTTTGAATTAAAGTTAAATAAATCATATCATCTTGGAGATATTTAGAGTTTAAAATCCAGAATTTTTTAAAATTAAACAGCATAATGCTAAAATATAATACTTACGATATTACTTTCATCTGATAAAAGGAGAAAAGCGATGATAAAAAGTATATATGAAACTCATTTAGAAGTGAGAAATTTAGAAGAATCCATTATGTTTTACGAAAAACTAGGTATTAAGCTTGCTCATAAAATTGAAAAAAGAAGAGTAGCTTTCTTTTTTATCGGTGAGGACAAACAAATGCTCGGTCTATGGGAAGTAGAGAAAGGAAAGGAATTTCACAAAGGTCACTTCGCTTTTGGAGTAAGTCTACATGAACTAGAGAATAGTATTGAATGGCTAAAAGAGAGAGGGATAAAACCAACTGAAAACTTTTTTGGATTAAATCCAATTGAACCTGTAGTACATACTTGGATGCCAGCAGCAAGTGTATATTTCCGAGATCCTGATGGAAATAGTTTAGAATTTATAACGCTACTTGATGGAGAATCTATAAAAACAAATGAAGTTTTCTATTTAAGTGAATGGAAAGAAAAATATTCAAAATAACTCTTTGATTTTTGTTTATAAATATGGAGTGAATTCATTTTATACGAACCTATCAGATTAAATCAAAAATAGTGTATATAAGTTAATATAAAAATTTAAAAAATCACTTAATTAGGTGGTTTTTTATTTTTGCAATAGGTATTTAAACATAATTTGTCGAATATAGTATTTTGAAAGCAAAATAATAGTTTATCAAATTTAACCGACAAAGCTTCTATTTCATTCAGAAATTTATTTTAAAATGAAAAGAGGTGAAAATTTGAGAAAGATTCGAGTTAAACCAAGTAAAGGGCAGTCATTTTTTGGTTTAATGGTTGGCATTATTTTTATCGTCCTCGGTTTTACAATTGTAATACCACAAGCTGGTTTGTTCGGATTGTTATGGACCGGAATTGCGCTAATGATTACGCTTATTAATGGATATAACGTTTTTAGTGATCGTGGTATATCAAATTTTGAAGTAAATGTTGAAGAGAATATGACAAGAGAAAAAGAGGACTTTGAAGTGAAACTTCGTAAATTAAATAAATTAAAAAATGACGGGGTGATCACAGATAGTGAATTTCAGAAACAAAAAGAAAAAATTTTTAACCGAGATATGTAGATAAAATAAATATCGGTTGATCATCTGAAAGAAGGAAAAGCAATGGTAATAAAATTATTACTAGAAGTTATGCTACCTCTATTTTTTTATGTTATATTAGGCTATTTGTTTAATCGTCTTTTTAAACTTCACTTACGTACTTTAACAACCCTCTTAGTTTATTTATTTCTTCCAGTAGCCGTATTTATGAAAATCTATGATAGTCCGTTATCAGGTAAAGTTGCAGGTGGTGTTTTATTTTACTTGGTTATTCAATTTGTTGCCATGTCTCTAATTTCAACATTAATATGTAGATGGAGAGGAATTGAAAAATCGATGCAAGGTACATTTGCTAATAGCATCGCATTAAATAATTCAGGAAATCTTGGATTGCCAGTAAATGCGTTAGTTTTTAAAAATGATCCTTTTGCATTGAGTATTGGAGTTTTAATCGTTTTGTTCCAAAATATAATGACATTTACTGTTGGGGTATATAATGCAGAGGCTTCAGTTCAAATGAAAGAAGCAATTATGAAAATGCTAAAGCTACCAATCATATATAGTGTAGTACTTGGCTTTATACTTCAACTATCTCATGTGAAATTAAATCATGAATTGGTTACCATTTTAAATCCTATTACTGAATCATTCGCCCCATTTGCGTTAATTACGCTTGGAGCTCAATTAGCTGAATCGGGGAAAGAAATTAGCTGGAACAATTTAGCGATTAGTAACTTTTTAAGGTTAATTGGTGGTCCGATTATTGCATTTGCCCTTATAAAAATTTTCGGTTTTGAAGGTGTGGTTGCAAAAGCCCTTTTTATAGGTAGTGCCTTTCCAAGTTCAAGAAATAGTGCATTACTATCATTCAAAGGTCCGCATGCAAATTTTGCAGCACAAACTGTCATTACCTCAACTATATTAAGCAGTCTAACTTTACCAATGGTAATACAACTTGCTAGTACTTTCTTTTAATATGTTTAAAAATTCATTCCTATTTTTAAAAGTACACCTCGGTAAAAATGCATTTCATCTGTTGCTAAAAATAAATAGTTTAATTTAGAACAATATTTAAACTGCAGCAATAAATTAATTTAGGGGTGATTAAGAGAATGAAAAGACTTTTATTTATTGGACTTATAATTTTAAACATATTCTGTTTAGCAAGCTGTCAGTCAAGTGACTACGGTAATGGAAAAAAAGATGGTCAGTCATCACAAGTTGATAAGGGTAATACACCAGTTAAAGACAAAAATACTGATAACGGTAATACACCAGATAAGGGAACCAATAATCCGCCAAAAAAGGATGAAACTAAGCCACCAGTTAAAGTATTTACACCAGTTGAAAACGATGCATTTAAAGTCACTTCAGTTGTAAATGACTCAACAGGTAAAAATGTGTTAATTGTTGAAGGGAAAGCTAGTGTTTTTGAAGCAACATTTCTTTATCGCATAGAAGATGGTCATAATGTATTAGCGGAAGGTCATACAATGGCTGATATGGGTGCTCCAGAATGGGGGAACTTTAAATTAGTCATTAATTATGATCAGCCAACTAGTCCAAATGGGGTACTTACTTTATATGTAGCAAGTGCAAAAGACGGTCAACCAGAACATATACTAAATATTCCGATTCAGTTTCCTAATTATAAATAATATAGATTAGGAAAATTGATTTTAATGGGAATTGATTTGATTCTACTTACTCCATTGACAAATAATTTATTTAGTATGAAAATGACTTTAGCAAATGCTAAAGCCATTTTTTTTGAAATCTTAAGAAATTAACTTTAAAAATTACATACATAAATTAAAAAAGTTTATACCCGATCTTTTGGGAAGTTTAAAATATATTCTTAAATAAATTTTAATCGTTTTTAAGTGGAATTATTAGAAAATGCACACAATAGGTAGTAATATCAAGGTTATTAAGTTAAAGAATTAAAAATTTCTAATAAAACTCTAATTGAATTTTAAAATATTCGTAAAGCCATTTTCATCTTAAACAGATATCCTTATACAATACAAATAATAATTTTATAGATGTTATTATAAAAAAAAATGAGGGATAAAATATATGAAAAAAATATTAATTATAGAAGATGAGAAAGAATTAGCAAATTTTATACGATTAGAATTAGAGTATGAAGGTAATGAAGTTCATATTTCAAATGATGGTAGAGATGGTTTAAACCTAGCGATTGACCAAGAATTTGACTTAATTTTGCTTGATTTAATGCTTCCTAATTTAAGTGGTATTGAAGTTTGTAGACGAATTAGAGCACATAAAGACACACCAATTATTATGATTACAGCAAGAGATAGTGTTTTTGATCGAATTTCTGGTTTAGATAGTGGTGCAGATGATTATATTTCAAAACCATTTGTTATTGAAGAACTTTTAGCTCATATGCGAGCAATCTTTAGACGGATCGATCGTTCAACAAATTTACACTGCTTAAAGTTTAAAGATTTGTCATTAGATTCTGCAGCTCGAGTTGTTAAGAAGGATGAAGCGATCATTGATTTAACTAAAAAAGAATTCGATTTATTGTATTTATTAATGAGCAATGTAAATCGTGTATTAACTAGAGAAATTTTATTAGAAACTGTATGGGGCTATGGCTCTACTATTGAAACAAATGTAGTGGATGTTTATATTAGCTACTTAAGAACAAAACTAGATGATAAAAATAATACCTATATTCACACTGTAAGAGGTACTGGGTATGTAATGAGGATGTAGAGGTGAATCTGACCTTGTTAAATAAGCTTTCGATTAGATGGAAAATAACAATTACAATCGCTGTGCTTATGTTTTTCATATTTACATTATGTAATCTTATTCAATCTGCTTTAATTCAAATGTCTGTAATGAATCAGCAGCAACATCGCATTGAAAAAAGATTAAATGATACGTCAGCTTATTTAGATGAAGAATATAAAACGAAACGACCTAATGTGGCATCTTTTGCAGAAAACAAACAATATTTTGAAAAAATTATTCAAAATAATGAGATGATCCGACTAATAGATATAGATGGAAAAGAAATATTTACAGTTTCAAGAACAATGCCTAAAATTCCTATTATTAAAAAAGAATTCGGTGAAATTCAAAAACATAGAAAAAACAATCAAGAAATATTAATCAATAGTAAGGTGTTACATTATAAGAATTTTGACGGTGTATTAGAAGTTGCGATGAATGTAGACATCTTTTCGAAATTAATTAAAGAATCTTTCATGATTCTCGTTCTAGGAACAACCATTTCGTTAATTTTAAGTATACTCAGTGGTTATTTCTTATCTAAAAAAATATTAAATCCTATTAAAAATCTAAATCAAACAATGATTAAAATAAAAAATAATCAATTAAAAGAGCGAGTTTTTGTAGGAGAAACAAAAGATGAGCTATCTGAACTCGGTCTGCTTTTTAACAAAATGATGGATGAGTTAGAGGCTTCAATTACAAGACAAAAGCGATTTGTTGAAGATGCTTCTCATGAATTAAGAACACCTTTAGCAATCATTCACGGTCACTTATCATTAGTTAATCGCTGGGGGAAAAAGGACGAAACTGTTTTAGAAAACTCATTAAATACATGTATTAATGAAACAAACAGAATGATTATTTTAACGAATGAGCTTCTACAGTTAACGAAGCTAGAGAAAAATAACGAAAAGATTGAACAGTATGCTCCAACAAATATTAATGAAGTATTAAATGAGATCATAAACAATTATCAGCTATTACATGAAGATTTAGAAATTCACTTCCACACTCCTAATCAAATTGTCGATAATGCAAATATTGCAAGAGAACATTTAATGCAAATATTAATTATTTTGTTTGATAATGCAGTTAAATACAGTAAAGAACACACCATTATCGATATAACAACAACTCAAGTTGCAAACAAGATCGAAATCAAAGTGGAAGACAACGGAATCGGTATTAAAGAAGAAGATATCAATCATATATTTGACCGATTTTATCGAGCTGATAAAGCGAGAAGTCGAGCTAACGGTGGTAATGGTTTAGGCTTATCAATAGCAAAAGACCTAATTGAAAACTATGGTGGCAATCTACAAATTACAAGTAAAAATGGAGAAGGCACAACTGCTTTCATCACATTAAACACAATTTAGTTAAGATTGTGTATCTAAATTCTCCAAAAGAAGTAAAATCACAAGATCTGTTACAGGATCTTGTGATTTTTTTCGTATTCACAAAGCATTCCCTATCCTCATCATCTCGGTGTAAATCTCATCAATTTAATAGTTTAGTACGGTATTATATGTTAAAGTTGAATAAAAAGAATATTCTTTTAATTCGAAGGGAGAACAAAGATGAGCTTTGTTAGTATTGCTATAAATAATGCAATTATGATTGAAAGTCTACGTAGTGCTGGTGTAGAAAACATTCAGTTAATAAATGCTGTGAAAGAAGAAAATTTCGAGTTTTTAAATCAATATGGTAATGGTTTTCCTAACTGGGAAACATTAATTAATCTGTACAAAAACAATGAAGAGAATTTTAATAAAATCGTTAATAATGGCTATCAGATCAAATTTTTAACAAAAGGCTCATTAATGACTTTCTTAAGATATAAATTTGGCATTGAAGTTGAAAAAGATTATGAAGATATGGGAACTGCTATTCAAGGAATTTATTTATCTGAAGAAGCAATTAATTTAATTAAACATACTCTTGCAGCAAATTGGAATTTAAGTACATATGTTGATGAAAAAGATGGGCTGAAAAAAGTACGTATTGAATTAGTAAAAGGTAGTGAAGTTGTAACAAAGTAATAAGGATTAATTAGATGAGGGACAATTTATAGAACTTGTTCCTTTTTTATAACTATAAAAGGGAAATCAACTAGTGGTTACAAAATTCAAAACCAAAAACGAATAAGGAGTATAGAAATGGGAGTAAAAAAACTATTTTGGGAAGATCCATATCTTACAAAAGCCACTGCAATTGTTACGGAAGTAGATGGCAGGAATGTTACTTTAAACGAAACCATTATTTATGCTTTTTCGGGTGGGCAACAATCAGACTCGGGGAGAATTGGTAATTATGAGGTGATTGAAGCTAAGAAGGACGGATTTGATATTATCTATACTTTACCAGAAAATCATGACCTTCAAAAAGGACAAGAAGTAGTGATTGAAATCGATTGGGAAAAACGATATCGAATTATGAAGCTACATTTTGCTGCAGAAATCACCTTGGAGCTAATGTATCAAAATTATAATAATCCTGAAAAAATTGGTGCAAATATTAGTAGTGACAAAGCTAGAATTGATTTCTATTGGGATGGAAAAATCTCTGAAACATTCCCACTTTTAGAGACAAAAGCAAAGGAACTGATTGATGCAGATTTGGAAATAACTAGTGAGTTCGATGATCTCAATAATCAAAGAAGATACTGGGAAATCAAAGGCTTTGGTAAAGTTCCGTGCGGTGGGACACATATTAAACGAACTGGAGAAATTAAAGGAATAAAGTTAAAACGAAACAATATAGGTGGAGGGAAAGAACGATTAGAGATTTATTTAATTTGATTACAAAAGAACCTAAAGGATAAGGAAAAATGGCTACCTTTCAAAAAACTGGTAGCCATTCCTATTTCATTATTATAAATTTCTTACTCTTAAACCTGCCCCTTAAAAATCAAAATTATCAGGGTCTGGACCCACACGTTTATTTGCATCAAGAGTAGCAATTTGTTGCATATCATTTGAAGAAAGCTCGAAGTTGAATACTTCAAAGTTTTCTTGAATTCGTGAAGGTGTGATTGATTTAGGAATAACGATTACATTACGTTGCAAGTGCCAACGGATAATGACTTGGGCAGTTGTTTTACCATATTGATCCGCAATCTCTTTTATAACAGGATTTGTTAAAGCTTCGCCACCTTGCATTAATGGGCTCCATGCTTCTAATGCAATTCCGTTTTTATGACAATATTCACGTAATTCATTTTGTTGAAACATTGGGTGCAATTCGACTTGATCGACCATTGGTTTAATATTGCGATGAGCTGCAATATCCTCCAAGTGATGGACATGAAAATTTGAAACACCAATTGCTGGCACAAGCTTTTCATCGTAAAGTCTTTCTAATGCTTTATATGTATCTAAATATTTCTCTTTTACTGGCCAGTGAATTAAATAAAGATCAACATAGTCCAAGCCTAATTTTTTAAGACTCTCTTCATGAGCTTTTAAAGTAGTATCATACCCTTGATCAGCATTCCAAACTTTTGTTGTAATAAAAAGTTCATCACGGGAAACACCAGATTGGCGAATTGCTTCACCTACTTGCTCTTCGTTTTGATAGACAGCTGCAGTATCAATATGACGATAACCTACTTCGATAGCTGTTCGGACTGCATCTACACCATCTTCTGGTGACACACGCCACACACCTAAACCTAATTGAGGCATTTTAACTCCATTATGTAATGCAATAGAATGTTCAAACTTCATTTTAATTCCCTCCTTATTAAAGATTAAGTCTAGTGTACAATATAAACTTTAAAAATAAAAAAAATTGATAGAAATTAATGGGAATTTAAAAATAAAACATTTCGTTTGTTTTTTTTTGTATGACAGTGTATTTAGCATACTAAAAAATAAAAATAAAACGGTATAAATGAAAACATAATTTTAGATTAATACTATAATTGAGTGCAAAATGGTTGTATATTTTGAGCTTTTCCTTCAATATAGGTATAGGAAAAATGCTCTTTATTTTTGTTTGGAGGGGAATATATGTTAGATCAAATTTTAGATTTTAATAAGAAGTTTGTTGAGAATAAGGAATATGAGCAATACATAGCTTCAAAGTTTCCGAATAAAGAGGTTGTAGTTGTTACTTGTATGGATACACGTCTAGTTGAGCTTTTACCAAAGGCTCTTGATATTAGAAACGGTGACGTGAAAATGATTAAAACAGCTGGTGCAGTTATTGCCCATCCGTTTGGTTCAGTTATGAGAAGTATTCTAGTTTCAATTTATGAACTAGGAGCTAAAGAAGTGTTAGTAATCGGTCACCATGAGTGTGGAATGGGTAATATAAATCCTACACGTATGAAAGAAAAAATGATTGAAAAAGGTATTAAAGAAGAAAACCTAGAAATTTTAGGTTTTTCAGGTCTAGATTTAGACAAATGGTTAACTGGCTTTACAAATGTATACGACAGTGTTAACCACAGTGTTTCAATTATTAAAAACCACCCTCTTGTTCCAAAAGAAGTTGAAATACATGGTTTAGTAATTGACCCTCATACAGGAAAATTAGAAGTAGTTCATCGAGATGAAAAAACTGCTGAATAATGTTTTAAACAAAAAAAGTTATCCTTTAGGTAGGATAACTTTTTTTGTGGTGTTGAAAAAGAAGATGGTAGCTAAATAAGAATTATCTGTTGATTTCACTCCAGGGTGCTATGAGGAAGTAATTTTCAAATTCGACCATTAATAGTACCTCATGAACCTGTTATGAGGAAATAAATTTCGAATTTGAGCAATAATAGTACCTCATGAACCCGTTATGAGGAAGTAAATTTCGACTTCGAGCATTAATGGTTCCTCATGTATCTGTTATGAGGAAGTAATATTCAAATTCGAGCAATAATAGTACCTCATGAACCCGTTATGAGGAAGTAATATTCAAATTCGAGCAATAATAGTACCTCATGAACCTGTTATGAGGAAATAAATTTCGAATTTGAGCAATAATAGTACCTCATGAACCAGTTATGAGGAAGTGAATTTCGAAATTGAGCAATAATAGTTCCTCATGCCCCCATTATGAGTAAGTTATTTTCATAATCAAGCAACTCGTTATGTTTACCAAGATTCAAATAAATCTCTACCATTTAATGGCTGAACAGGACGGCTATTTGGTTCGAAATAATTTTGATAAGAATGGATTTGTTCTTCGGAAATTTGTATAGGTTTGTTAAAGATTATCCATTTAATCCCTTCAGTACATGGAGGAGTTGTAAAAGAGCCAGTGTACGAAAATTTTTTACTTGTATACGGAATAAAGGACTGCAAATTTATTTTTACAATCTTTCCCCCAAGATCTTCATCCATAGGATTTGCATTTAGGATTTTTTGGAATTCTTTATTCAATCTTCCACTATCAACAAGTACCCCAATGGTAATAATAGATTTATTTTTATTTTCATTTATAAAATGAATCTCTAAATCACTTTGTTTCCCATTTATTGTATGCTCGCTTGGGGTATGGAAATGAAATTGTAGTAATGTATAGTTTGTTCCATTTAAATTAATAGTGTTGGAGTGATTAACCGGAATGAATTTTACCGTGTACTGCGACCTTTCTATTTTAAAAAGATCATTATGATAGTTTATACCTAAAGGTAGTGATTTTTTTATAGCTTGATCAATATTAATTGGTGATTGCTGTTTTCCATTTGAACATAGTGCATATTTATTATTGATTGAACTCCAATATTTTGGTCCAGTTTTTCCTGTGTAAGACCAGTCTTCGTTTCTTGCAGCTGCAATTGTTGATTTATTTAGATGAACCTCATGCACAATCTGATTATTTGAACAGGATGAGAGTGTAAAACTGAATAGTATGATGAATAGAAAAAAATAGTTCAATATAAACTTTCCTTTCTTGATATGTATGATAGGATACATTTTAGACAACGATGTTACGGAACAAACCTTTATTAAGGGGGAGAATATAATGACATTAGAAGAAGTTATGAAATCATTAAAGGAAATGGGAACTGAGCAAACGAAAAAAACTTTTTTGCGTCATGGTGCAAAGGAACCATTCTTTGGGGTTAAAATTGGTGATATGAAAAAGCTTGTTAAATATGTTAAAAAGGATCAGGAATTAGCATTATCACTTTTTCATACAGGAAATTCAGATGCGATGTATTTAGCGGGTTTGTCAATTAATCCGAAATTAATGACGAAAGAACAGCTTCAAAATTGGGCGAAAGAAGCTCATTGGTATATGATTTCTGAAAGTATTGTAGGTGCAGTTGCAGCAGAAAGCCAGTATGCAATCGAATTAGCTAGAGAATGGTTGAAGTCAGAAGATGAATTGATTGAAAATTGTGGATGGAGTACGTATAGTCATTATTTATCAGTTGCACCAGATGAAGAGATTGATAAGGAAGAAGTTCGTGAATTGCTTAATTATATTGAAAATAATATACATACTTCAAAAAATAGAGTTCGTTATACAATGAATGGGTTTGTAATTTCAGTAGGTAGTTTTGTTCCAAGTCTAACAGTTGAAGCAATGATGGTTGGTCAAAAGATTGGAAAAGTCCACGTGGACGTAGGAGATACGGCTTGTAAGGTACCTCTTGCGACTGATTATATTGAAAAGGTCGAAGCTAGGGGAAAGCTTGGAGTAAAGAAAAAAACATGTATTTGTTAATTGGATTGGTCACCTATTTTAATAGTTGACTCAGACTGTTGACAAACGCTCGCTTTCTTCGTTGCTTCGCTTGTCTGCGGTGCTCATTACCGTTTAAGGTAACTCCGCTCCTCGAAAGACAAGCGCTTGCAATCAGTCTGAAAATCAAGTTTTTAGTATTTTTTATTACACACTGGTAACGGGAGATAACCATGATTATGAAATCAAATAGACTATATATAAGAAAGCTTAAAATGGATGACCTAGAGCATTTACACAAACTTCAATCTAATGTGAAGGTAATGAGATACATTACAAATCGTCCCAAAACATTAGAAGAAACTGAAAATGAATTAAATAAAATTCTTCAAATGTATAAGGAGAAAAACGCTGATTTTGAAGTGATGGCAGTTTGTAAAAATGAGACTAATCAATTGATTGGAACATGCGCGGTCATAAAAAATGAAGCGGATGAGTTTGAAATAGGCTATCGATTAGCTGAAGAAGAATGGGGAAATGGTTATGGCTCTGAGATTGCTAGTTTAATAGAAGATTATTGTTTTGAAATTAGAAAGTTAAATTTTATAATAGCTACCGTTGAAGCAAAAAACATCTATTCAGTAAAGATTCTTGAGAAAAAAGGATTTAATTTAATTTTAGAATCAAATGATGATGAAAATGATGAATTAACTAAATATTATCGTAAAGATCGTCATAAATATTAGAAACCATCAAATTATCTAAAAGGAGGTACTAATGGATTTCAATATTCATTTTGATGAATATCATTTTGCTTCCACCATCATTATTACGCTAGTAAATTATATAACTCTTGGAATTTTATTTTATAGGGTCTATAAGACGAATGATTTGAAGCCTGAAGTATGGAAGGCTATTCTTACAATGCTTATCGGATTATTTGTCATTAGTATTAATTTGAATTTCGATCAATACCGTATTGAAATACCAATTTTACCACTTGGATTTTGGATTTTAATGTGGATTTGTAAACGGAATGATAATCTGGAACGATGGGAAAAATATAGACGTTTTGCTTGGGCTGGTTTTTTGATAAGATTTTTCTTTTTACTTACAAGTTTATTGCAAATGCAGATCGACTCAGTTATTTATTCATAGTTACGTTCAATCATTGGTATCAGATTTAAATATCATTTGTTTTCCACTCCAATAATTATTAAAATAAGATTAACGTGCATTTATTGGAGGAAAAGGATGAAACGAAAAACAATTCATAATGTACTTTCAGCTTTAACAATTTCGATTTTATTTACAGGATGCAGTAATCACCAAGTAGAAACGAATGATACGAAGAAACACGAAAATCATGCCGAACATGTTCAAACAAGTGATATTAGAGAACAAACAATTAATAACGAAACTTTGCCGAAGTTTTTAGGCGATAAAGAACAACAGATTCAACAAATTTATATGGTGGCAGCACAACATGCTGATTTACTTAAAAATATTCCGTGTTATTGTGGTTGTGGTGAAAGTGTAGGTCATAAAAGTAATTTAGATTGCTTTATTCATGAAGTAAAAGAAGATGGTTCAATCGTGTGGGATAGCCATGCTACTTCATGTGTCAACTGTATGGAAATTGCAGTTGAATCAGCGAAATTACAGCAAGAAGGAAAAACGCCTTTTGAAATTCGAAAAGTCATTGATAATAAATACAAAGAAGGATATGCCAAGCCGACAAATACCCCTATGCCAAAAGAACAGGGTTAAAGATATAGGAAAAAATTAAAAGTCAGACAGTTACTGAGTAATTCCGGTAACTGTCTGACTTTTTTATTTATAACGTTTATTCCTGCACTAAAGCTCGATCAATTTTCGTTATTTCTTCAAATAATGCTTGATGCTCTGTTTTATAAGGAGGAGTTGTTCCTAATTTTTTTCCGATTAAAAAGGTAAGTATTACGGCTGCTAAGCAAATTCCCCAAAAAAGATATCCGATTAGAGTCATTAATTTTTCTCCTTTTGTATGCATTACTAATCATTTCTTTATCATATGAAATATTCCTTTAAATTTTACAAATAATGTTTTGACACATATGAACAATTACTCATATAATATATATAAAGAAAACACATGAATGATTGTTCATGTATTCATAGGAGGACAGTTATGATTGAAGAAAAGAAGAAAGTTGATGAAGTTTGTGAAGAAGCTTGTCAACAAACGGTTATGCACGAGGATATAATTCTTTCAGTAAAAGAAAGCATGTTAAATATTGAAACACTGACAGGAGTAGCAGAACTTTTTAAAGTTCTTGGAGATAAGACGAGAACGAGAATATTACATGCACTAAGTCAATCTGAGATGTGTGTATGTGACCTAGCTTATTTATTAGAAATGACTCAATCATCTATATCACATCAGTTACGTGTATTAAAACAGGCGCATTTAGTAAAAAATCGTAAAGAAGGTAAAGTAGTTTATTATTCGTTAGCAGATAATCATGTTACGCAAATTTTCAATCAAGCACTAGAACATATTTTAGAGGATTAATATAGGTGTTTCTTGAGAGGAGTTGAGTTTGTTGAGTAGGGGGCAAAGGCAAGTAAATAGTGAATTAAAATTAGAAGGTCTTGATTGCGCTAATTGTGCAATGAAGATTGAAAAAAGAATTTCCACACTTGAAGGCGTTGATGCATGTTCAGTAAATTTTGCAACATTAACGATGACAATTACAACGAGTGAGGAACAAAAAGAATCGGTTATCGAGAGCGCTAAAGATAAGATTCGTGTATTAGAACCGCATATTAATCCTGTTTCAAAAATTGATTTAAAACTTGGGCAAGAGAAGCAACAGGGAATGAATGCTGAAACAAAAAAACTTATTGTTAAATTAGGGAGCGGTACTGTTTTATTAATCTTAGCTCAATTACTTAATGTACCTATGCTCTTTCAATTGATTATTTTTATAGCTGCCTATTTAATAGCGGGTGCTGACGTTGTTCTAAAAGCGATTCGAAATATTTTTAGAGGGCAAGTATTTGATGAGAATTTTTTAATGGGAGTTGCTACAATTGGAGCATTTATTATTGGTGAGTATCCTGAAGCTGTTGCAGTTATGCTATTTTATCAGCTAGGTGAATTGTTCCAAAGTATTGCAGTAAATCGTTCACGGAATTCGATTTCAAAATTAATGGATATACGTCCTGATTATGCTAATTTAAAAAATGGTGACAAAACTGAACAAGTATCTCCTGAAAAGATTCAAATTGGAGATATGATCATCGTTAAACCTGGGGAAAGGGTTCCGTTAGACGGAATTGTAAAAAGTGGATTTTCAAGTGTTGATACTTCTGCATTAACAGGAGAGTCATTACCAAGAGAAATATTTGAGGGCGATGAAGTATTAAGTGGATTTATAAATGTTCAAGGTTTACTCGAAATCGAAGTCAAGAAGGAATTTAATGAATCGACAGTTTCAAAAATATTAGAACTTGTTCAAAATGCAACAAATAAAAAGGCTCCTACAGAAAATTTTATTACAAAATTTGCAAAGGTCTATACACCTATAGTTGTAATCACAGCAGCCATTATTGCAATCATCCCGCCAATTATTATTCCTGGTGAAACGCTATATGATTGGGTATATCGAGCATTAATTTTCCTAGTTATTTCATGTCCTTGTGCACTAGTTGTTTCAATTCCTTTAGGATTTTTTGGAGGAATCGGAGCGGCATCAAAATCAGGAGTATTAGTAAAAGGAAGTAATTATTTAGAAGCATTAAATGATTTGAAATATATTGTGTTTGATAAAACAGGAACATTGACGAAAGGGCAATTCCAAGTAAGCTCGATTATACCTACACGTGGTCATTCGAAAGAGGAGCTATTGGAATTAGCTGCTTTTGGAGAGTTTTATTCTACTCATCCAATCGCATTATCGATTCGTCAAAAGTATGGTAAAGATATTGTTGAAGCAAAGCTATCTAACTATACTGAAATTGCCGGACATGGAATTAGCGTTACGATTAATGGAGATGCTCTGTTAGTAGGGAATTCAAGACTAATGGAAAGTCATTCAATTTTATATGAACCAACTAGAGAAGTAGGTACAACAGTTTATTTAGCAAAAAATAATCATTATATAGGATCAATTGTCATTGCAGATCAACTAAAAGATGATGCAAAAAAAGCGATACTTGAGCTTAAAAAAGTTGGAATTAAAAAGATTGTCATGTTAACCGGTGATTCTAACTTAGTGGCGAAAAGTATTGGTAAGGAATTAGCAATAGATGATATTTATTCAGAGCTACTTCCACATCAAAAAGTAGAAAAGCTTGAATTGATTGATAAGATAAAATCATCGAAAGAAAAGATTGCTTTTGTTGGGGACGGTATTAATGATGCACCAGTTTTAGCACAAGCAGATATAGGTATTGCAATGGGAGGAATTGGTTCCGATGCAGCGATCGAAGCTGCTGATGTTGTATTAATGTCGGATGAACCTTCAAAAATTGTAGATGCAATTAAAATCGCTAAACGAACAAGACAAATTGTATGGCAAAACATCTTTTTTGCTTTAGCAGTGAAAGGATTTTTCTTATTACTAGGTGTAATCGGAATCGCTACAATGTGGGAAGCAGTAATTTCAGATGTTGGAGTTACTGTATTGGCAGTATTGAATTCGATGAGAATACTTAGACATAAATAAAGCTAAAAAACTCAGTCTGTTGACAAACCCTCGCTTTCTTCGTTGCTTCGCCTATCTGCGGTGCTCATTACCGTCCAAGGTAACTCCGCTCCTCACCAGGCTTCGCGCCTCGAAAGACAAGCGCTTGCAATCAGTCTGATAATCAGGTTTTTAGAACTTTGTCTACAAACTAACTCAGACTAAACGAAATTAGTCTGAGTTTTTCTTCTTATTTAAGCAGAGCGTTTTCTTTTTTTGATAAAAAGGAAGATAAAAACGACCAATCCAATCAATAAAATTCCATAAATAATACTTGAGTACACATCCATATACTCAACAATCTTTTCCCAGGATGCACCGACTGATGCACCAACTAAAACTAAAATTGTATTCCATATTAATGAGCCTAAAGTTGTAAATAACAAAAAGATCCAAAAATTCATACGTGCCATTCCAGCTGGGATAGAAATTAAACTACGTATTAATGGAATCAGCCTACAGAAAAAGACAGTCCAAACACCGTATTTTGAAAACCATTCGTCCGCTTTATGGACATCCTTTTTAGTTAAACGTAAAAAATGCCCCCAGCGTTCTACGATTTTTTCTAACGTTTTTATATCTAGTAAAGTACCAAACCAAAAAAGTATGATTGCCCCAATTACTGATCCTAAAGTTGAAAAGAAAATAACACCTATTTTAGATAGTGAAGATTCTGTCGTCATGAACCCTCCAAACGTTAAAATTACTTCGGAAGGAATTGGAGGAAATATGTTTTCTAATGCAATTAATAAAAAGATACCTAAATAGCCAAAAGTATCCATTGTTTCAATAATCCAGTTTTGCATGAATTTACCTCATGTTTGATATTTATTTTTAAGGAATAATTAGAAGTTTTTAATATTCCTTGTGAAAAAATATACTATGTAACTAGTGATTAGGCAAGTGATTGTGAAACTTGTTCCAAAAATATATTAAAAACTATTAATAAAATGTAGATTTTATGTCTAGTGAACAATGGATTAACATTGTAGGTAAGAATTTTTTTGAAGTCAGAGGATTTAGAGCAGTTGATAGAGAATTAAAGTAGATTAATATAAAAGCAGAAATTAGATTTGGTTACAATACTTCTCCTAAATCTGAAGAAATGTAATTAGCTAATTAGATTTAATGTCTTAGTAAAAAAGGAGGATAGACATGTTTAAAGTTCAAATTAGTGAGGATTTATCAATCAATTTATTAACACCGAAATATGCAGCAACATTAGTAGAGGCACTGAAGGAAAATCAAAACTCCTTAAAAGAATGGTTGATTTGGGCTGAAAATATACCATTGATCGAGGATTATCAAAAATCGATTATACCTATGTGGTTACAAAAATTTGCAGATAATAATGGTTTTGAAGCGGGCATTTTTTATAAAAATGAACTAGTAGGTATGGTAGGATTACATTATATAGACTGGTCGAATCAAACAACTGAAATAGGCTATTGGCTAAGTGAACATGTACAAGGTAAGGGAATAATGACTCGTGCTGTAGAAGGCTTAGTTTCATATTGTTATGATGAGCTTAATCTTAATCGAGTTGTGATTAGAGCAGCTGTTGAAAATGGTAAGAGTAGGGCAATTCCTGAACGTTTAAATTTTAAACAAGAAGGTGTCCAAAGAGAAGCACAGCAAATTAGAGAAAAGTATTATGATATAGCTGTTTATAGTATGTTGAAAAAAGAATGGAAAATTTAAATGAATCAATTTGCGTTAGCTAAAAATGCTAACGCTTTTTTGTGGAGTACTATTGATGGAGGAAGAAAATAATGACTTATAATACAATTTTGTTCGATTTAGATGGTACATTGACGGATCCAAAGGTAGGGATTTTGAACTCAGTAAAGTATGCATTAGAGAAAATGAATAAAGCTATTCCAATAGAATCAGAGCTTTTAAAATTTATTGGCCCTCCGATTCAGCAATCATTTTCGGAAATTTTCCAATTTAATGAAAAAGAATTATTAAATGCAGTTCATTTTTATCGCGAATACTTTTCGCAGAGTGGTATGATTGAAAATAATGTATATGATGGGATACGTGAACTTCTAAGCGAACTCCAAAAAGAGAAAAAAAGATTATATGTAGCAACTTCAAAACCTACTATTTTCGCAAGGGAAATATTGAGCCATTTCCAGCTTGATGAGTTTTTTATTCAAATTGTTGGAAGTGAACTAGACGGCACAAGAATCGATAAAGGCGAGATCATTGAGTATATTTTTGAAAAGAATAATAAACTTTCTAAGGAAGATTCCGTAATGGTTGGGGATCGATTTCACGATATAAAAGGTGCAAAAATCGCTAATATTGATTCAATTGGAATAACCTACGGATATGGATCTGAATTGGAATTAACTAATGCAGGAGCGAATGCAATTATTAATAGTGTAGATCAACTGAAAAAAATGTTATTAAATGAGAGAAAAATCATGGTCTACTAATGAAGGAGGAGTTTGATTGCAAAGTGGAAAAATACATTATGCTTGGATTATTTTAATTGTTACTTTCTTATCCGTCATTATTGCTGCAGTAACAAATACGATGTCTGGAGTGATGATGATTCCTTTTGAAAAGGAATTTGGTTGGAGTAGGGCATCAATTTCTGGTGCGTTTGCGATTTGTATAACTCTTGTTGGATTCTCTGGTCCATTTATTGCTGGCTTATATCAAAAGTTTAGTGTACGAAAAGTATTGCTAGTAGGTATGGGAACATTATTAGTTGCTATTTTACTAACAACAATTATGACACGAATTTGGCATTTATTTATCATTTGGGGAATCATTATTGGATTAAGTGCAGGGGCATTTTTGACGGTTTTAAATGCGTATGTTGCAACTACCTGGTTTGAAAAAAAGCGTGGTTTAGCACTTGGGCTTTTAACTTCTAGTTCAGCAGCCGGTCAACTTGTTTTCTTGCCGCTTATGGCATATATTGTTGAAAATTATTCTTGGAGAAATGCCGTTTTAACCATATTTTCTTTTGGTGTTTTCATTTATGTATTACTTTGGATTTTTATGAGGAATGATCCAGCAGATGTTGGGGTTTTACCTTTAGGGGCTGAAAAAAGTAATAAGAAGCAAGCGAACAATATTAATCCGGTGAAGGCAGCTTTTGATGGGTTAAAATTAGGTGCTAAATCAAAAGTTTTTTGGTTATTAGCGGGAAGTTTCTTCGTTTGTGGCTTTTCAACTAGTGGTTTAATTGGGACTCATTTTATCTCACTTTGTATGGATTATGGATATAAAGAGGTTACGGCTGCTAGTATTTTAGCGTTCATGGGAATATTTAATATTATCGGAACGACTTTATCCGGATATATTTCTGATCGCTTTGATAATCGTTGGTTGTTATTTTGGTATTATGGTTTAAGAGGATTATCACTACTTATTCTACCTTTTGCTTTATCTACTAATTCAATCATTTATTTAAGTGCTTTTGCCATTTTCTATGGGATGGATTGGATTGCTACAGTTCCGCCAACTATTAAACTAGCGACGGACCATTTTGGTAAAGAGAAGGTAGGGGTAATCTATGGATGGATTTATACTGCCCATCAATTAGGTGCTGGAGCAGCAGCATATGGTGGAGGTTTAGTTTATTCTTGGTTAAATGCTTACCAATCAATCTTTATTGCAGCAGGTATCTTTTGTTTAGTTGCAACTTTATTTGTACTTAATATAAAAAAAAGAGCGGTATTAAATCAAAATCTTTCTGCGTAGAAGGGAAATTAATAAAAAAAAATTTAATAATTGAGGTAGAATGGATGACCTATCTTTATAAAATAACAAAAGAAAAATATAGAATAATGCGCGAGAAAAATTGTTTTTGGGAAGGCAAGATTCGTAAAATTTGTGAGTTAGAAAAGATCGATTATGAGAAGCTTAATCGATTTTCGTACGGTGGAAATATTGTTTTTAGTATAGATGGTGAAATTGTCATTAAATTATATCCTTCTTATGTGAATGACGAGTTCATAAAAGAGAAACAGGTTCTTGAGTTTTTAAACGGCCGAACTCTCTCCGTAGATGTTCCTAAATTAATTTCAACTGGTCAATTTGAAGGCTGGAGCTATTTAGTAATGAGTGAACTAAAAGGGACTCTTTTAATTGATGTCTTTGATGAACTGAATTTTGAGGAGAAAAAGCAAATTGCGTTTGATTTAGGAAAAATAATAAGAGAAATCCATGACGCAACGATCTCAACAAAACAAGATGATAATGATCATTGGAAGAAATTTATTACAAATCAAATAGAGCAAGTAGAGAATCATCATAAAAACAACGGAATGAATGATGAATTATTTACCCAATTAACAAACTATATAGAAGATAAAACATTACAAGGAAAAGAACAAATCGTATTATTAACCGGAGAATACACACCATTTAATTTAATCATGAATAAAGTTGATGACATGTGGCGGTTTACTGGTTTAATTGATTTTGCTGATTGCTTTGTAGGAAACTCAAAATATGATTTGCTTGGGCCAATAGCGTTTATGTTTTATCCATTTGAAGGACTAAATAAAATTTTTCTAGAGAGCTATGGCTATACGAATAACGAATTAAATGAGGGCTTACAAAAAGAATTAATGATTTATTTATTACTACATCGTTTTAGTAATATTAGTTTCTATCAAGAAAAGTCTGAGGTAGCTAAGAAAGCTACTACGATAAAAGAATTAGAAAATATATTTTTTAATTTTAAGTAATTAACAATAAAAGTGCATCAAGATTGGCTTGTATTAGTCATTTTCGATGCACTTTTTGTATTTAAGTTAATGCAATTAAAAATGGATATAATTCAGCAGTCATAACATTCTTTTTAACAGCCGGATCATTTTGCATGATTTCCTCTGCATGCTGTAAGTTTTCTGTTTTTAAGATGACAATACCGAATTCTGATTGTTCGGTTCTTCCTGCTAAAGATACTGTCTTTTCTTTATTTAAGTTTTGAAGATAATGGAAATGCTCTGATACAATATTTCGTTCTTCTTCCGTTGAATCATGTAAAAAAGAAGATTGAACTGGTTTTAAAACATAGATAAAGTTTTCCACTTAAGCCACATCCTATCGATTATACTATTTTATATTGGAATCTAGATTAATTCTCTGTATTTTCTCTCATAATATATGCAAGGAGTTAAATGGGCAAATGCCATATGGAGTAATTTATCTTCGACCATTAAGAGCAGAAGATGGGTACATGCAGTTCTACATCCATAAGATGGAGACAAATTGGTATTTGATTAGACGACTATATGACCAACTTATCCAATTATCTTTAAGTAGGAGAAATGAAATTGATTAAATGATAGTGATAGTAATAAATCTTAGTTGGAAGATTTCAGTCATTTTTTAATGTATTTGGAGATACTATGCTTGAGGTGAAAAATGGAAAGTATCTAGGAGTAAATACAATCGCTAAAGTAATTGAAGCTCCTTTAATGTAAGAATTTGTAGGTGATCGAATGAGTGAAGAATTGTGGGATAAAGTAGAAGAATTAGGAAAAGAAAATTTGAAAAGAAGTCAGATAATAGGAAATGAAATAGCTAAAGAAAAAAGAGAACTAACGTTAGAAGATTTAGTTTTTTCCTTCCAACAAAGAGGAATGCTTAAATCAATTATGTTCCGACGCTAGAAATCTATATGATTGGTTATATGAAGAATTGCAATTGAAAGAACCAAATTTTGAAATGGTCGTTCAAACAGTTAAAGAAGGAGTTCAAAATATGGATGAGTTATCAGATAGGCTAAGAGAGTTTTTAAAGGGCAGTCATTAAACGACTGTCTCAGACTGCCCGAAAACGCTCGCTTTCTTCGTTGCTTCGCCTGTCTGCGGTGCTCATTACCGTCTAGGGTAACTCCGCTCCTCACCAGGCTTCGCGCCTCGAAAGACAAGCGCTTGCAATCAGTCTGAAAATCTGGTTTTTTGTACTTTATCTACATACTGGGGCAGTCATTAAACGACTGTCTTTTTCTTTTTTTAATCCTCGATTTGACTGTATACCATAGGGTGTATGGTTTTCTTTTTTATTTTATAATAAAAGATGAAAGTAGATTTCGATCTAGATTCTATAATATTTATAATACTATTTAAACTAAACATTTATTGACGGGGGGGAAGTGGATAATTATGCAGGAAATCATTATAGAAAAACTGAAACAAATAGAAACCGAACATGACGTAATAATACTATTTGCAGTTGAGTCCGGTAGTAGAGCGTGGGGATTTCCATCTAAAGACAGTGATTATGATGTGCGTTTTGTTTATGTGCATCGCAAAGGTTGGTATTTAAGCATTGACCAAAAACGTGATGTAATTGAATATCCAATCAATGATTTACTCGACTTTAGTGGGTGGGACATAAAAAAAGCACTTAATCTTTTTGCAAAGTCAAACCCGGCTTTATTAGAATGGTTAAGGTCTCCAATTGTTTATTATGATGATTTAACGATTTCAGAAGAATTAAGAAAAATCGGTAATGAAATTCTTTCTAAAAAGGCGTGTATTTACCATTATCTCCATATGGCCAAAGGTAATTACCGTGATTATTTGCAAGGGGAAGAAGTTAAGATTAAAAAATATTTTTATGTATTAAGACCAATTTTAGCTTGTATATGGATTCAAAAATACAATGAAATTCCTCCAATTTTGTTTGATGAACTTTTAAAGATGGAAGGGTTAGAGCAGGAATTTTTAGAAGAAGTAGACAAGTTATTAATCCGAAAAAAACAAGGTGAAGAATTAGATTTAGAGCCTAGAAAAAAAGTATTAAACGATTTTATTGAAAAAAACATTCAGTTTTTTGAAGAGTATGTTAAGGGAATTACTGAATCAAATAAGGTGAATACTGAGAACTTAAACAAACTATTTCGAACGACAATTGAACATTCATGGGAAAAATAGAATAGACTACACACTTTTTGGGAAAAATTTCTTTGTATGTTAACAAAGAAATTGGAGTGTGAATGAAGTTGGCAAATTTAGAAAGTCTTTTAAATCAACAATTGGCGAATTGGAATGTATTATATGTAAAATTACATAACTATCATTGGTATGTAAAAGGACCGAATTTCTTTACGCTACATGAAAAATTTGAATTGTATTATAACGATGCAAAAGTAATGGTAGACGATTTAGGAGAACGTATTTTAACAATTGGTGCAAAACCAATTGCTACGCTGCGTGAATACTTAGAAACGGCTACGATTAAAGAAGGTAATCATACGTTTTCTGCAGAAGAAATGGTATCTGATCTGATTAAAGACTATGAAAAAGTTGTACAAGAATCGCGTGATGTAATCTCAATTGCAGAAGAAAGTGATGATCAAGAAACAGCGGACTTATTTTTAGGTAAGATTGCTGAAATTGAAAAGATGCTTTGGATGTTAAAGTCATTTCTTGGTAAATGAATAAATATTAAAACAGGTGGATTAACCAATCATTAATTATGATTGGTTAGTTCACCTGTTTTTATTTTACCCGTTTTTTTTATCTTGTGTACTAGTGAAAAATGAGTGTTTATAAGGGTTTTGGTGATGCGTTAAAATTATTCGAGTAAAATTACAAAAAAAAACTAAAAAACCAATTGTATAATTATTTATATTTGTGTATAATCATTCATTATATAAGAATCTAAAGCTTCTAAAAAAAGGGGATGGATTTATGAGCAAAGTATTGAAAGAAAATCATGTAAAGAAAAATGGTTATATTCAAAAGACAAAGGGGAATGTTACAAAAGGAAATTTTAGCTCTGTAAAATGGTCGGATTTTAAAGGGAAAAATTTTCTTTCGATCAGTGAGTTTTCATCAAGTGAATTATTATTTTTACTAGAAAAATCTTTAGAGATGAAAAATATGCAAAAGGCCGGAGAGGCACATTCTTATTTAAAAAACAAAGTGTTAGGGATGATTTTTGAAAAGAATTCTACTAGAACGAGACTTTCATTTGAAATTGCCATGATGCAATTAGGTGGTCATGCAATCTTTATGAGCAGTAAAGATTTACAGCTTGGTAGAGGCGAAACTGTTCATGATACATCGAAAGTATTTTCTCGTTATGTAGATGGAGTCATGATTCGAGCAAATACTCATGAGATGGTGAAGGAGTTTGCTGAACATTCGTCAATTCCAGTTATTAATGGATTAACTGATCTGCACCATCCTGCTCAAATTATGGCTGATTTCTTAACAATTCTTGAGCATAAAGGTAGATTAAAAGGTTTGAAGATTGCTTATGTAGGAGATGGTAATAATAACATCTGTCATTCTTTAATTGAAGGTGCAGCTAAGCTTGGTGTTTATTTAACAATTGCATGTCCCGTAGGGTATGAGCCGAATAAAGTTGTACTTCAATCGATGAAACATGTTGCAAAAACAACTGGAAGTGTTATTGAAGTAGTGAATAATCCTGTAGATGGTGTAAGTAGAGCTGATGTTGTCATAACGGATGTTTGGACCAGTATGGGGCAAGAGGAAGAGACTGAAATTCGCTTAAAAGATTTTAGCCCGTATCAAGTAAATGATCACTTATTAGAAAACGCAAAAGATGATTATTTATTCATGCACTGCTTACCTGCACACAGAGGGGAAGAAGTAACAGCTTCAGTAATTGATGGTAAGCATTCGGTAGTATTTGATGAAGCGGAAAATCGACTTCACGCTCAAAAAGCAATCTTAGTAGCATTAATGGGTAATTTATAATTCTAAAAATCTATTATAAAAATCTAATCGGGGGTAATAACATGGGAAATGAAAAAATTGTTTTAGCATATTCAGGTGGTTTAGACACATCAGTTTGTATTAAATGGTTACAGGAGAAATATCACTACGATGTGATTGCACTTTGTCTAGATCTAGGTGAAGGGAAAGATGTTGAAGCGGTTCGTCAAAAGGCGTTAAATTTAGGAGCAATTAAGTCATATATGATCAATGTAAAGGAATTATTTGCAAATGAATATATTGTCCCGGCTCTAAAAGCGAATGCATTATATGAAGGGAAATATCCACTATCGTCTGCTCTATCAAGACCGTTAATCGCAAAACTATTAGTCGACGTAGCAAAACAAGAAGGTGCAGTTGCTGTTGCACATGGTTGTACTGGAAAAGGAAATGATCAAGTTCGTTTTGAAGTTTCTGTAATGGCCTTGAATCCGAATCTAAAAGTAGTGGCGCCTGTTCGTGAATGGGGCATGACACGTGATGAGGAAATTCAGTACGCACATGAAAATGGTGTTCCAATTCCGGTTGATCTAGATAATCCATTTTCAATTGATGCAAATATTTGGGGAAGAGCTTGTGAAGCAGGTGTATTAGAGAATCCATGGAATGAAGCACCAGAAGAAGCTTTTGATTGGACGAATGCAATTGAAAATACTCCGAATGTTCCTGAATATATTGAAATTGAATTTTCAAAAGGTGTACCTGTAAGCTTGAATGGCCAGTCTATTGAACTAGTTCAATTAATTGAACAATTAAATGGTATTGGTGGAAAGCACGGTGTTGGAAGAATCGACCATATTGAAAATAGATTAGTAGGCATAAAATCACGTGAAGTATATGAAAATCCAGCAGCACTAATCTTAATCAATGCTCATAAAGAATTAGAGTTCCTTACATTACCTCGTGAGGTAACAAATTTTAAAGTAAGTATTGAACAACAATTTTCAAAAATGCTTTACGATGGATTATGGTATTCACCTTTAATGGGTGCTTTAGATGCGTTTGTTAATACAACACAAGAAACAGTAAGTGGTATTGTTCGTGTGAAATTATTTAAAGGCACTCATACAGTAGTCGGTAGAAAATCGGAAACTAGTCTATATAATGAAGAGCTTGCTACTTATTCAAAGGGTGATTTATTTGATCATAATGCAGCGGTAGGCTTTATTAAATTATGGGGATTACCAACAAAGGTATATAGCGAAGTTACACAGAAAAATACAGTTTTAAGTAAATAAAATATAGAGTGGATTAAGGAGGCAGTTATGTCAAAACTTTGGGGCGGACGTTTTACGAAGGAGACAAACCAATTAGTAGAAGAATTTACGGCATCAATTGAATTTGATCAAATAATGGCTAAAGAAGATATAGCTGGTAGTATCGCACATGCAACGATGCTTGGAGAATGTGGCATAATTGAAATCCAAGAGGCTGAACTTATAATAGAAGGTTTAAATAATATATTAAAAAAAATTGAAAAAAATGAGGTTCAATTTAGTATTGAAAATGAAGATATTCATATGAATATCGAAAGCTTGTTAATTGAAGAAATCGGTCCTGTAGGAGGAAAACTACATACAGGGCGCAGTCGAAATGATCAAGTAGCAACGGATATGCACCTTTTTTTAAAAAATAACACATCCTCCATTATTGATTTAATTGAAGAAGTTCAGAATAAAATCATTTCGCAAGCAAAGAAACATGTAAATACAATTATGCCTGGCTATACGCACTTGCAAAGAGCGCAGCCAGTTTCATTTGCACATCATATACTTACTTATTTTTGGATGCTTGAGCGTGATAAGAGTCGTCTCAAAGATAGTTTAAAACGAGTAGATATTTCACCACTAGGTGCAGGTGCATTAGCTGGAACTACTTTTCCAATTAACCGTTATCGTACCGCTGAATTACTTGGTTTTAGCGATATTTATCATAATAGTTTAGATGCAGTAAGCGATCGTGATTTTATCGTAGAGTTCCTTTCACATGCATCATTACTTATGACACATATTTCTAGGCTATCAGAGGAATTTGTCATTTGGTCTAGTCAAGAATTTCAGTTTATTGAATTAGACGATGCTTTTTGTACCGGCTCTAGTATTATGCCGCAGAAAAAAAATCCAGATGTTCCAGAATTACTTCGAGGTAAAACTGGAAGAGTTTATGGAAGTTTAATCGGGTTATTAACTGTTTTAAAAGGACTTCCTTTAGCTTATAACAAGGACATGCAAGAAGATAAAGAAGGCATGTTTGATACTGTTTATACTGTTGTAGGGGCATTGCAATTACTTTCAGGAATGATCGATACAATGAAAGTAAACGAAAATCGTATGTATGAAGCTGTTAAAAATGATTATTCAAACGCTACTGACCTTGCTGACTACTTAGTGCGAAAAACTATCCCATTCCGACAAGCTCATGAAATCGTTGGAAAAACGGTTCTATATGCTATAGAGAATCATAAATTTCTTGGGGAATTAAATCTTGAGGAATTTAAGATGATTAATGAAGTGTTTGAAGAAGATATTTTTCATACATTAAATCCAAAAACGGTTATGGAAGCAAGAATTAGTGAAGGTGGAACTTCTACAAATGAAGTTTGGAAACAAATAATGAAAGCGGAAGAGTGTTTAAGTATTACAACAAATATGGTATAATTTCCCTATTGAAAGCGTCCAATTTCTTGGACGCTTTTTTGTGCTTCTAATTATTAATAATTTTCTATTCATTATGCAAATACTAGAAGCAGTTACTAAAAAAAGGTAGGTATGATATGAGCGCGAAAGAAAAAAGTAGAGTATTTAGAGCATCAGAAGGTATAGCACATGCTGTTTTTGTAATGATCGGTATCGGGTCTTTACTTGAGAGTATTGGAAAAATTTTTCATTTTGAATCTTTAATGACGATCGGATTATCAACTAAGTTATTAATGGCACCAGCTATTGGCGCAGGTATAGCCGTGTTATTAGGTTCAAGTACGTTAATCATTTTTTCTGCAATGGCTGCTGCAATAATCGGTTCCGGGGCATTGTTAATGGTAGATACGGCAATGACCATTAAAATGGGTGAACCAGTCGGAGCACTTTTGTCAGCTTTAGTTGCAATCCTTGTTGGAAAAGCTGTTCAAGGTAAAACGAAACTAGATTTAATGGTTGTGCCTTTATTTGCCATCTTAATTTCAGGTATAGTTGGACTATATTTATCAAAGTGGATTTCTCCAATTTTAATAGCGGTTGGGAATTTTATTAAAGGTTCAACAGAAGGTTCACCAATTATTGCTTCAATTGTATTAGCAGTCGTTTGGGGGATTTTAATTGTTTCTCCTGCTTCCTCAGCTGCATTAGCAATTGCCTTGAATTTAGATGGAATAGCTGGAGGAGCTGCATTAGCGGGATGTGCAGCGCAATTTGTAGGATTAGCAGTTATCTCTGCACGAGAGAATGATCCAGGTAGTATTCTTGGATTATTGATCATTACCCCAAAATTACAGCTACCTAATGTAACTAGGAATATTAAAATACTTATACCGACAGCAGTTGCAAGTGCCGTGGCAGGACCGGTTTCTGCATTCCTATTTCATATTGAAGCGCCAAAAGAAATTGCAGGTTTAGGGTTATGTGCATTAGTTGCACCAATGAATTTATTAGCTACTTATGGAAGTTCAGTTATTATACCGATGATTGTTACATACGTATTAGTACCTGGGATTGTTTCGTATATCGTGTACATATTCTTAAAACAAACGGGTATGATTAAAGCTGGAGAGTTGAAGATATTATAATAATATTGAGTGCTGAAGTAACACGTAGTTGATGGGGTGCAAATAAGGGTTAACCAATCTTAAATAAATAGAGTGATACAACTAAATTCAAAGAAATAACAATAAAATATAACTAAACCAAGTAAAAAGACCATTAAATGCATTTACTTGCCTACAAAAAAGAAAATGAGTACTAATCACAGTACTCATTTTTCTGTTCATTGACTACTTATTAAGTTACACTTTTATCGATTCATAACAAATAATTTTGATCGAATTCCTGTAAAAATAGTGCCTTGTGCTAGATTGATTATTTTAGATGATTTCTCATTTTGTAACAGTTTTTCACCCAAGTTTCCTGCAAAAACAGCTATAATTGAAAAAAAAATGAAGGAAAAGGTTGGTAAAATAGTATTAAAGGAGAGTTTAATTTAACGCTTGAAACTGAAAGTAGTAAAAGAGAGAGACGATTAAAACAGTTATTTGGTTCAACTGGCGAATGCTTAAATATTGAGCCCACGTTTCGTTGTGATTATGGATACAATATTCACGTAGGTGAAAATTTCTATGTAAACTTTGATTGTGTCATACTGGATGTTTGCCCGGTTCATATTGGCGTAAATTGTTTTATGGCACCAGGTGTACATATTTATACTGCTACAAATCCGCTTGATCCAGTTGAGAGGGCTAGTGGAGCTGAGTTTGGTAAACAAGTTACGATTGGTGATAATGTTTGGATTGGCGGAAGAGCCATCATTAACCCAGGAGTAACAATTGGGAATAATGTAGTAATCGCATCTGGTGCCGTTGTAATAAAAGATGTTCCTGACAATGTAGTAGTTGGAGGGAATCGAGCGAGAATTATTAAGGAAGTTAAATAATAGAATTTACGAAAAAGCCTTTTTAGGAAAGCACACAGCGTTTAAGTAATTTTGTCCATGATAGAAATGGAGGGCTATATGTTTTATATTTTTTTCATTTGTATATTACTAGGTTTTTTGCTATTAGTTTACATGTTTATAGAGGCTCATATGAATATAGTTCGAAAACACGAAATCTCTTTTTCGAATACGCTCCTTGAGAAGCCAATTAGAATCTTTTTTATTTCTGATATTCATAGAAGAAAAATAGATTCTTCTATTATTAAGAGGATGTCTAATCAAGTTGATCTTGTCATTATAGGCGGTGATTTATTAGAAAAAGGTGTGCCTCTTGCAAGGATAGCACAAAATATTCGAAAACTAAGTAGTCTTGGTGAGGTCTACTTTGTTTGGGGTAATAATGATATCGAAATGGAAAAGAAGGATTTAGTGACTATTTTTAATAAATGGAATGTAACTGTTTTGAAAAACGCCTCTGTTACGATAAACCATTTGCAAAGAGAATGGGCTATAATTGGAGTAGATGATTTGAAAACGGGGAAGGTGGATCTTGATCTTGCCTTTCAAGGTGTTAAACAAAATGCATTTAAGCTTTTAGTGAGTCATAATCCAAGAATCTTGAAGTTTTTAAAGAAAGAACATGGGGTATCTCTTGTTTTAAGTGGTCATACTCATGGCGGACAAATAAGGATTTTTGGTTTTGGTCCTTATGAGAAAGGAAAAACGCATGTATATAATAGCATGACTCAAATAATAAGTAATGGATATGGTACCACATCTATACCACTTAGATTAAATGCACGCCCTGAAACCCATTACATTGTGATTAAAAGTATATAAAGTCGTAAAGACAATAACTTAAACATGAGATACAAAGCTACAAATGTATTTCATGTTTTTATTTGTTTTTTATTTCTTTTCTATACAATGTAAACTGAAAATTCGGAATTTTTTTATTAAATACCAAAAATAGAGAAAGATGTAAATATCTGGATTTATTAAAAATACATAAAAAAATTATTATGAATCTATCAAATTCCCCAAAATATGATTAAATTTATCAAATTCCCCCAATTTTAAAAAAGTTGGTATTTACCAAGAGTTTAGAGAATTTGTTCAATATTTTTGATGTTGAATCATCGGAATAATCTGAATTATTTAAAGGTTTATAATATTAGCTGACTAAAATTTAATAGAAATGTACGAAATTCCCCCAATACACGATACGTGTCGATTTTAGTAAAATAATTTTAATGTTAAATCTTAAGAAAATTTTTAAGATTCTAATAGTTAAGAAGGAAATTTTTATTAAAAGGTTAAAGGGGGATAACAACTTGGGAAAGTACAAAATTAGAAAAGTACTTGCAAGTGCAACAATTGGTGGTGTATTACTTTCTACAACGATTCCATATAATGTTTTGGCAGCAACTAATACCCAAAACACCGTTGTAGGATCTAGAACAACAAGTAACCAATCTACAGCAATGAATTTAACACCTGAGCAACAAAATGTTTTGAAAAGCTTTAGTACAGAGAGTGAAGTTAAAGTTGATCCAAAAATTAATGTTAACAACGCTGCACCTGTTCAAGTAATTGCACAATTTAATCAAGCACCGGCAAAAGTTGCGGTACTTCAGCAAAAAGTAGCAGGTAACCAACTTTCGCTAAAAGAAGCAACTCAAGATGTAAATGATAGTCATAAACTATTTAAAGATTTTGTTGAAAAAATGGTACCAACTAGAGCTGCTGGAACAAATGCAATTAGTACTTATTCAGCTACACCTAGTACTGCTACTTCTTCAGAAGCTACTAATCAATTAGACATTCAAATTACACGTGAATATAAGAATGCATTTAATGGAGTGGCGATGACACTTCCAGGAACTTATGTGAACCAATTATTAGAGTCAGGTTTAGTCAACCGAATTTTTAAAAATGAAGCTGTAAAGCTTGACCCTAGTGAGCTAGGGATTAAAGACAATGGTACTTCTACAAACATAAGTGGGAAAGCAGTATCTTCATCAACGGCTGTTAATCAACAATATACTGTAGTACAAAATAACTATCCAGATACAATTGAAGAGAATTCAATTCCACTTCCAGGAATTGAAGACTTGCATAAAGAAGGCATTAAAGGTAAGGGAATCAAAGTCGGTGTGATCGACACTGGGATTGATTACAATCATCCAGATTTAACGGGTGTATATAAAGGCTATCGTAAAGTAGATGGAGTAGATCCAGCGAGCATTGACCCAACTACAGTAAAAGGTTGGGACTTTGTTGATAATGATGCGGATCCAATGGAGACGACTTTAGAGGATTGGAAAAAAGCTGGTTCTCCAGAATCTCAAGGTGGGGAATATTATACTTACCATGGTACTCACGTTTCAGGAACGATTGCAGGACAAGCAAAAAACAATATTAAATATCCAGTGTTAGGAGTAGCACCTGATGTTGATTTATATAATTATCGTGTATTAGGACCTTATGGTGGTGGGTATACAGATGCTGTTCTTGCAGGTATTGATAAAGCAGTAAAAGATGGAATGAATGTCATTAATTTATCGCTAGGCGCTTCAGTGAACGATCCGTTATATCCAACTTCGGCAGCAATAAATACTGCTACTTTAGCTGGTGTAACTTGTGTTGTTGCAGCTGGTAACGCTGGGCCAAATGAAGGTACACTTGGTTCGCCAGGTACAGCAGCATTAGCAATTACGGTTGGTGCTAGTGATTTTCCAATGAATATTCCTACAGCATCAGCAACTGTTGGTTCTGAAGCATTCAACAATATGAAGCTGTTAGGTAGAGGTTATAATGATGATTTAAACACACTTGTAAATAAATCATACCCTGTTGTCTATGTAGGTTTAGGTGGGAATGATGACTTTAAAGATGCAAATGGAAAAAAGATCGATTTAACAGGGAAGGTTGCTTTAATTCAGCGTGGTACTTATGCATTTGCTGATAAAATTAAGAATGCAAAAAACGCTGGAGCAGTGGCTGTAATTGTCTATAACAATATTGACGGTGAAATTGATGGTTACTTAGCACAAGATACTGGTTTTATTCCCTCTTTCCGAATTACTAAAGCTGATGGAGAGCGTTTAAAAAATGCGGCTGGAGCTTCTTCCATAAAGTTTACTAGCGTTGGTTCGTTTATCACGGATGGTAATCATCTTGCAAGCTTTAGTTCTAGAGGACCAGTGTCTGGAAGCTATGATATTAAACCTGATATTGTAGCACCGGGTGTATCAGTTTATTCTTCTTACCCTGAATACGTTCATAGTCCAGAAGATGGGATCGATTATTCGTCAGCATATGCTCGTATTTCTGGTACGTCTATGGCAACACCTCATGTAGCGGGAATTGCAGCGCTTATTTTACAGGCCCATCCAGACTACACACCTGCTCAAGTTAAAGAAGCGTTACAGAATACAGCTGATAAATTAAATGGCGACTATTCTGTGTACGAAGTAGGAGCAGGATTAGTCGATGTGAAAGAAGCAGTTCATTCAGCCGTTTCGATTGAAGTTCTGAACAAGACGGTACAATATGATCCAGCAATTAATAAGATAATTGACGATAAAACTGGATCGTTCATTTATGGTACGATGTATAAAAAAGCAACAGATTCAAATACTGGCGTTAAAAATTTCACAATTAAAAATAAAGGCACACAATCAAAACAATTTGATATTAGTTATGAATACTCGAAAGCGAAAACTGGTGTACTTGACGCAGTTACAAATAATGTAGTCATAACGACATCTACTCAATCAGTTACTGTTGATGCTGGAGCATCTTCTAATTTGACAGCAACAATTAGTATCCCATCATCTGCACAAAATGGTCGATATGAAGGATATGTGAATGTTGTAAATCATGATAATCCTGTGGAGAAATATCGTTTACCATTCGCTGTTCGTGTAGTTGATCGAGGTATTGGAAGTAATAAAGTACTTAACCCAGCTTCAAGCCAAGTTAGTTGGATTCCTGCACATCCGTTTATGAGTATACCAGGTTTAACATATTTCCAATATAGACTAAATAGTCCTATGCAGTCAGTTCGATTATTTATTTATGACAAGGATGGTCGTCCACTAGGAACTACTACAATTAAAGAGGAACTTTCAAATGCTGCAACAAAAACACTTGATCAAAATATAAATGCATCTGTACCTAACCAAGATATTATTCCATGGGTTGGAGACCCAAAAGATGAGAAAGTGGATGCAAATGTACCGCACGTAAAATTAACAGAAGGTCAATATTATGTAAAATTAAGAGCTACTGATATAGACGGTACAACAAAATATGAGACACCGCTACAAATGTTTACAATTGATAACACGTTACCTAAGCTTACATTTAAAGATCACGCTCCTGGAGTATACGAGTTAAAAGATTCTGACTTTACAACAGAGACAATGAACGGGGAAGCTTATAATGGATATTGGGTTCATACAAACGTGTACGATGAAGGGACAAGTAAATTAGCACCACTAGGAATTTCACAATCAGCTAACACACTTTGGTATTATTACAACCAAAAAGTGTTCCCAGATGGAGATTTTCCACTTGATCCAAATGGAGATACGAAATTTGCAATTGAAAAACAGGATATTGAAAAAGGTCCAGCAACAATGGTTTTATTCCCTATGGATGCAGCGGGAAATGCTCATCTATTAAATGAATTTTATAATTATGCTTTTATTAAAGAAGGTTCGCCATATATGGTTCCTACTTATGATAAAAAGAGAATTACTTTAAATGATACAATTACGATGACATTGGATTTGAACAATGTTGAGAAACTAATGTCAGGATCATATGACGCTAGATTCTACAGTGCTTATCTTCAATTTGTAGATGTAAAGGTTAATAAAAAATTCCAAGAATATGCAGATGCACATGGTATAACTGTGAAAGTAGACGATCCAGTCATAGCTAAAAACCCAGATGGACTGATTAACCAAGATGAGGTAAAAGTAGGTGCACATTTAAACGGTGCAGAAGGCTTTAGTGGAGATAGTCCATTTCTTGATGTAACATTTAAAGTAAAAAATGATGAGTATGACATTCTTTATAATAATATAAATCCAGAAGTCAATACGACAACTTTTAGTTACACGAAACAAGGTGAAACAAAGCCTACAGAAATACCTGCATTTAATCAGATTAATAGCTTCCAAATGATTCAAAAACATTCGTTTGTAACGTCTTATGTGAAACTTGAAGGAGTAGGCATAAGTTCAGATGTAGCGCAAAAAGGTTTATCAAAATTTGTAACAAGTGCTTACGCACAAGGCTCTGACGGAAAGAAATACCTTGGAACAATAAGTGAAAAATCAGAATTTGATAATCCGAACTATATTGACATTCATGGTATTCCACTTTCAAATGATCCATACGATATTGTGTTCGAAGCACCTGGCTATTTAAAGAGTATCCAAAAAGTAAAATTAGGAAGAAAGACAAGTTGGGGCGAGGATGTCGGAGAGCTTAAATTCGTTGCAGGTTCTCAACCAGCAGCTAAAGCTGGTGATGTGAATGGCGATGGTATCATTGATGTCCTTGATGTTAAAAAAGTTTATGACAAACTTGGAAAACAAGACAGTGTGAATTACCAAATAGAAGATTTTAATAAAGACGGCATTGTTGATAAAAAGGATATGCAGTCAGTTGCTAATAATATTTATCTAAAAAATCCAGAGGTAAGTGCAAAACCAAAAGAAGTAATTAATGTTGACGGTAAAGATATGTATGCAACAGATTTCTTCAATCTAGCTAAAGTATACAGCAATGTAAACACGTTTAAAGTTACTTCGAAAAATACTACGTCAGCTACACTTAATTGGTTAGCTGTAGATCCTGCTGGCGTATCGGTATCGGGCGGATTGAAAATTCAGCAGCAATCAAGCAATGATGGTATCACATGGCCAACTACTTGGACAGATGCAAAACTGGATACACCAATCACAGTTAGCTCATCAAGTGCGAAAGTGACAGGGTTAAGTGACAGTACAAACTATCGTTTTAGATTGGTTGTTGTAGGTGGTTTGAATGGAACTCTAAATGGTGGATATTCAAACGTTATTCAGATGACAACATTACTATTAACTCCAACTATTGATGTAATTGATGATAATGATACAGCGATTACAGGTAAAGCAAATGCTAATGTCAATATTGTTGTGAAAAATAATAATACTGTAATAGGTTCAGGCAAAACGGATGCAAGTGGAAACTACACTATTCAAATTAAACCACAAAAAGCAGACAGTATATTAACAGTAAGTGCAAATGATGCAACTGGAAACCAAAGTGAAACAGCATCGATTGTTGTATTGGATCGTACGGCACCAGACGCACCAATCATTAATACAGTTACGAAAAAAGATCAAAAAATTACAGGTAGAACTGAAGCAAATGCGACGGTTGCTATAAAATTCAACAATGTAGTGACAGAAGTACAAGCAGATCAAAATGGGAACTTCAGTTTAGACATACCTCATAAAAACTATGGCGATTACATTGGATTGGTAATCTCTGTAACTGCAAAAGATGCTGCAGGGAATGTGAGTGCTGCAACTGAAACAGTCATTTTAAACAAATAGTAATTAAGATTGAGAGTCTCATATAATGGGACTCTCTTTTTGATTGTTTATATCCAAAAAAGCAGCTAGGTATGGTTAAAGAAGTTTCCTATATAAAAAAGGTGATTTGTAGTTTTATGGCGAATTATTAAAATGGGTATTTTTTTGTTTGGAGGTTAAAAAATGAAAAAGGTTTTAGTATTAGGTGGTACAAGATTTTTCGGAAAACGACTCGTTCATAAATTAATCGATAAAGGCTATGATGTTTCAATCGCAACAAGAGGACTAACAGAGGATGACTTCGAAGATCGAGTTAGTAGATTTATAATCGACCGACGAAATCCTGAAACATTAACTAGTTTAAGTACTCATAAATGGGACCTTGTTTATGATAATATTTGTTATACTCCAAACGAAGCGAAGGAAATTATTAAACTATTAACGAATCATGTTGGAAGATATATTTTCACTTCGTCTTTAGCGGTTTATGATACGGGATTAAACCATGTGGAAACTGATTTCGATCCTTACAATTATCCTATTAAGTATAACAATGATAATGAATATTATTATGCGGAAGGGAAGCGTCTTTGTGAGGCTGTTTTATATCAAGAAGCAAATTTTCCAGTGTTTGCGGCTAGATTCCCGATCGTATTAGGACCGGATGATTATACGAAGAGATTACTCTTCCATGTTGATAAAGTTTCAAGAAATGAAGAAATAATACTATCTGATTTAAACAAAGAGATGACCTTTATCGATTCTGATGAAACCACTGAGTTTTTACTTTGGTTAGGTGAAAATGAATCGATTAAAAGTGGTCCTTTTAATGCGTGCTCAAATGGTGAAATAACATTTAAAGAAATAATAAACATTTGTGAAAAGGAAACTGGAAAAAAGGCTATTATTAACGCTCATGGTGCAGTCGAACATCAATCACCATTTGATGCTTATAGCGATCAATCATTGAGTAATGAGAAAGCTACAAAAGAAGGGTTTCATTTTTTAGAAGTTCATGATTGGATGGAAAAATTAATTCATCATTATTGTTCACTATAAAAAGTTCATAAAATGTTCAAAAAACAAATTCCGAATTTCTGGAATTTCCAGGTTTTCGGAATTTTATTGGAGAGAAATTCCGAAATTTCGGAAAAATTTACATGAAATATATTGAAAATTATAAATTAACTTAATATTATTAGAATTATAAAATAAAATATTCATAGTGTAGACAAAATCCAAAGAGTTTTCCAACTGTATGAACAAAATCCATGAATAACTTGGCACACTACTTGCTTGTATTAAAAACAGAAGAACATTCTGTTGAAAGGAGCGAAATACAGTAAATAGTGGAATTTGAACTTATACAAAGTTTGAATGAAAGCGTTATCAAAAAGTGCCAATACGTAAAGATAACAAGGAGGTTATTATGGAAATCTTAATTATTTTATTAGCATTAGGACTTTTAATGTTTGTTGCTTATCGTGGGTTTTCTGTCATTTTATTTGCACCAATTTGTGCTTTATTTGCAGTACTTTTAACTGAACCAAGTTATATTCTTCCATTCTTTAGTAATATTTTTATGGAAAAAATGGTTGGTTTCATAAAGCTATATTTTCCTGTATTTTTACTTGGTGCAATTTTTGGTAAAGTCGTTGAAATGTCTGGAATTGCTGAATCAATCGCAAAAACGATTATTCAATTAGTTGGCGCAAAAAGAGCGATTTTAGCGATTGTATTAATGGGAGCTATTTTAACATATAGTGGAGTAAGCTTGTTTGTTGTTGTATTTGCTATTTATCCATTTGCTGCAAACTTATTCCGTGAAGGGAATATTCCTAAACGATTAATTCCTGGAACAATCGCACTTGGTGCGTTTACATTTACGATGGATGCATTGCCTGGTACACCGCAAATTCAAAATGTTATTCCAACTACATTTTTCAAAACGGATATTTATGCGGCACCATTTCTAGGTATTTTAGCTGCTGTTTTTGTACTTGCAGTTGGTCTTTGGTACTTAGAATCAAGACGTAAAAAAGCAGAAAAAGCAGGTGAAGGTTATTTAGGATTTAATGGAGAATTAGCTGCTGCAAATGAAACTCAAACAGAAGTTCCTTCATTAACGATCAATACGCCTACACCAGTTTTAAAACAAATTTTAGCATTTGTTCCACTATTATTAGTTGGATTTTCAAATAAATTTTTTGTTGTTTCATTCCCAAAATGGTACCCAAATGGATTTGACTTTAAATCAATTGGACTAGAAGCTTTTGGGGTTGTTCAAATTCCTGCAGTTGTTGGTATTTGGTCAGTTGAATGTGCTTTAGTTATTGGGATTCTTTCAGCGATGATTTATGGCTATAAGAATATGCGTACAAATCTAAAGACAGGTATGAATGCAAGCATTGGTGGAGCACTACTTGCTTCTATGAATACTGGTGCTGAGTATGGTTTTGGTGGAGTAATCTCTGCTTTACCTGGATTTGGAATGGTAAGTAAAGGAATCTCTCATACATTTACGGATCCATTAGTAAATGGAGCTGTGACAACTACAACTTTAGCAGGTATTACAGGTTCTGCATCAGGTGGTATGGGGATTGCACTCAGTGCAATGTCTGAAAAATATATCGAGGCAATCAATAAATACAATATTCCCCCTGAAGTTATGCATCGTGTTATTTCGATGGCTTCAGGTGGTATGGATACTTTGCCTCATAATGGTGCAGTTATTACATTATTAGCTGTAACTGGTTTAACACATCGCCAGTCATATAAAGATATTTTTGCATTAACAATCATTAAAACAGTTGCAGTATTCTTAATCATTGCAGTATTTAAACTTACAGGACTTGTTTAAGAATTAAACTACTAATCTTACTTTTGAAGGGAGCAAAATAATGGGCAAGAATAAGGTAATTACTTCAGTTGAAGAGGTTGTTTCACAAATTCATGATGGAGCTACGATTATTGTCGGTGGCTTTGGTCTTTGCGGTATTCCTGAAAAAATGATTTTAGCATTACGAGATAAAGGGACAAAGGATTTAACGATCGTAAGTAATAACTGTGGAGTAGACGATTGGGGTCTTGGTCTTTTATTAGCAAATAAACAAATTAAAAAAATGGTTTCTTCATATGTTGGAGAAAATAAAATTTTTGAAAAGCAGTTCTTAAGTGGAGAACTTGAAGTAGAGCTTGTTCCTCAAGGGACTCTAGCTGAACGTATTCGTGCAGGCGGTGCTGGAATCCCAGGATTCTACACAGCAACAGGTGTAGGTACACCAATCGCAGAAGGAAAAGAACATAAAGTATTTAATGGAAGAACTTATTTATTAGAAGAAGGGATCGTAGGAGACTTTGCATTTGTTAAAGCGTGGAAAGCTGATAAGCAAGGGAATCTAATTTTTAGAAAAACTGCTCGTAACTTTAATCCACTTGCAGCGATGGCTGGAAAAATCACAATTGCAGAAGTCGAAGAAGTAGTAGAAGTTGGAGAACTTGATGCTGATGCAATTCATACGCCAAGCATTTATGTACAACACGTATTCCACGGTGAAACATACGAAAAACGAATTGAACGTAGAATGACTACAGGAGTATAGGAGGCTAATAACATGAAAGATATTCGTCAATTAATTATTCAAACTGCGGTTAAAGAAATTCAAGATGGTATGTATGTAAACCTTGGAATTGGACTACCTACTTTATTAGCAAACTATCTTCCAGAAGGAATTGAAGTAATGCTTCAATCTGAAAATGGTTTACTAGGTATTGGACCATACCCAACAGAAGCTGAACTTGATGCAGACTTAATTAATGCAGGTAAAGAAACAGTAACTGCGGCTAAAGGAGCTTCTTATTTTGATAGCGCTGAATCTTTTGCGATGATTAGAGGAGGCCATATTGATTTAGCTATTTTAGGTGGTATGGAAGTCTCAGAAACTGGTGATCTTGCTAACTGGATGATTCCAGGAAAAATGGTTAAAGGTATGGGCGGTGCGATGGACTTAGTAAATGGTGCGAAGAAAATCGTCGTAGTGATGGAACATGCAAATAAATACGGTGAAAGTAAAGTTAAAAAAGCATGTACTTTACCTTTAACTGGAAAAAGCGTAGTTCATAGACTAATTACTGAATTAGCAGTTTTTGATTTTACAGAAAATGGAATGGTTTTAGTAGAATGCGTTGGTGGAGCAACGATTCAAGAAATTACTGAAAAAACTGAGGCTACATTTACAATTAGTCCGAAGTTATTAAATAACGTGAACTAATCTTTAAAAGGAGGCAAACAAATGCAGCAAATGCTTTCTGAGAAGGTTGCACTGATAACTGGTGCCGGTAGTGGAATTGGTTTTGAAATTGCTAAAACCTTTGCAGAGCAAGGAGCAACAGTTGTCTTAACCGACTTAAATGAGGAAAATGTTCAAAAGTCAGCTACTTCATTACAAGAGCTAGGGTTTAATGCGATTGGTTATGCATGTGATGTTACAGATGAAGAACAAGTAGTTGACACGTTTCATAAAGTAATCGACCAATTTGGTGAATTACATATTTTAATAAACAATGCTGGATTACAATACGTGTCATCAATTGAGGATTTCCCTACTGAAAAATTCGAATTACTTATTAAGGTCATGTTAACTGCACCTTTTATTAGTATCAAACATGTATTTCCAATTATGAAAAAGCAAAAGTATGGTCGCATTATTAATATGGCTTCGATCAATGGGTTGATAGGATTCGCTGGAAAAGCTGCTTATAATTCTGCGAAGCATGGCGTTATTGGTTTAACGAAGGTTGCTGCATTAGAAGGTGCAACTGATGGTATTACAGTCAATGCAATCTGCCCAGGCTATGTTGATACACCTTTAGTTCAAAACCAGTTGGCCGACTTAGCAAAAACAAGAAATGTGCCAATTGAAAGTGTAATTGAAGAAGTAATTTATCCATTAGTACCTCAAAAAAGATTACTTACTGTAAAAGAAATTGCAAATTATACAGTATTTCTTGCTAGTGAATATACTGGCGGGGTTACAGGTCAAGCGAATGTAATAGATGCAGGATATACAGTTCAGTAGGATAAGTGCGAAAGATTTGTTTTGAGCAGGGGGAGATTCCTGCTCTTATCCTTTCTAGTTCCTACTACTTTAAGTGAGGTATGGTATGAATAGTATGTTAGAGAGTCTTCCTTTTGAATGGATTTCCGAGATTATTAATCTTGCAACTGAGTGGATTGTTGTCGTTAATCGTGAAGGAAATGTTTTGTATATGAATGAATCGTATTGTGAGTTTGTTGGTCGATCTGCTCATGAAGTGATTGGTATGCCTGTAGTAGATGTAATTGAAAACTCTAGAATGCATATAGTCGCTAAAACTGGTCAGGCAGAAGTAGCGGAGATTCATCCAATAAAAAATACAGAAATGGTAGCAAATCGTTATCCGCTGTATGTAGGGGATGAATTAGTAGGTGCTGTCGGTACGGTAATGTTCCGAAATGCGCAAGATTGGATTGAGTATTCTAAAAAAGTAGAACCTTTAGTAGAAGAATTAAACTATTATAAAAGAAAATTTGAGAAAGAATTAAATAGTAAATATAGCTTCAATCAAATAATTGGTGATACGCCAGTCTTTAATGCTGCAAAAAATTTGGCAGAGCAAGTATCTGCAAGTTCATCTGCAATCTTACTTATTGGGGAATCTGGTACAGGTAAGGAATTATTTGCACATGCAATTCACGATTCTAGTCCAAGAAGAAACTTTCCATTCGTAAGAGTAAATTGTGCTTCAATTCCAGAGCATTTACTAGAATCAGAGCTTTTTGGTTATGAAGAAGGTGCTTTTACAGGCGCAAAAAGAGGCGGGAAAAAAGGAAAATTTGAGATTGCGAACCGAGGAACGATTTTCCTAGATGAGATTGGTGATATGTCTTTGCATATGCAAAGTAAATTACTGCGAGTACTTCAAGAAAGAGAGATTGAAAGAGTTGGTGGAAGTTCTCCTATTTCCATTGATGTAAGAGTTATTGCCGCTACGCATCGAAATCTTGAGAAGATGGTAGTATTAAAAGAATTTCGTCAGGATTTGTATTACCGTTTAAATGTAATTAAAATAGACATTCCTCCACTTAGATCAAGGATAAATGATTTACCTCTCATAGCAGATTCGTTAATAAAAAAACTCGAAAGGAAATTTCATCGAAACGGAATTCAAATTTCAAATGAAGTTTTTCAAATTCTTAAGTCACATCATTGGCCAGGAAATATTCGAGAACTAGAAAACGTACTTGAGAGATGCATAAATGTCCTAAATGGTAAAGTGATTACACCAAAGCAATTACCTCTTTATTTATATGAAAATCCAACCAATCAAAAAAATATAGTTGAATTCGAAAAAAATGCATCTCAATTAAACTATCAAAATTCCTTAAAATCGTTAAAAGAAATGATTGAAGAGACCGAAAAGGAAGCTATTAAGAGAGCTCTATTTGAATCTCAAGGTAATAAAATTGAAGCTGCAAAATTATTAGAAATAAGTAAGTCAACTTTTTATGAAAAATGTAAAGCTTATAACATAAAAAGTTAAAGGATTTCATGTCGTTTGGTTAATTAGGATGAAATAAAAAGGGGGAAATAAAATGAGTGAGAACGTTGTAATTGTTAGTGCTGTTAGAACTGCAATCGGAAATTTCAGTGGTACATTGAAAGATGTAAGTGCAGTAGAATTAGGCGCTAAAGTTATTAAAGAAGCGATTAATAGAGCGGGTATTCAAGAAAGTCAAGTTGATGAAGTCATAATGGGAAATGTACTTCAGGCTGGTTTAGGTCAAAATCCGGCTAGACAATCAGCATTAAAGGCTGGAATTCCAAATACTGTCTCAGCAATGACAATAAATAAAGTTTGTGGTTCTGGATTAAAATCAGTCCATTTAGCAACTCAAGCAATTATAGCAGGCGATGCTGACATTATAGTTGCTGGCGGTATGGAAAATATGAGTCAAGCTCCTTATTTACTTAAAGGCGCAAGAGATGGATATAGAATGGGCGATCAAAAGATTGTTGATAGTATGGTTGCAGACGGACTATGGTGTGCGTTTAATGATTATCACATGGGAAACACAGCTGAAAACTTAGCAGTTCGTTATGAAGTTTCTAGAGAAAAACAGGATGAGTTTGCGGTAAATAGTCAACAAAAAGCCGAAAATGCAATGAAGGCCGGAAAATTTGAAGATGAAATTGTTGCGATTGAAATTCCACAACGAAAAAAGGATCCAATCATTTTTAAAGAGGATGAATATCCAAAATTTGGTGCTACATTGGAGAAAATTTCACCCTTGAGACCAGCCTTCGAAAAAAATGGAACAGTTACAGCAGCAAATGCCTCAGGTATAAATGATGGCGCAGCAGCAGTTGTATTAATGAGTGAAAGTAAAGCAAGAGAACTAGGTATTAAACCATTAGTAAAAATAAATGCAAATAGTAGTGCAGGCGTTGATCCGAGTATAATGGGAATTGGAGCAGCATTTGCAGCTAAAAAAGCAATTGAAAAATCATCGATTGAATTAAGTGAAATAGGTTTGATTGAAGCGAACGAAGCATTTGCTGTGCAATCGCTTTCTGTCATGAAGGAATGCGGTTTTGATGAAAATATTGTCAATGTAAATGGAGGTTCGATTGCACTTGGACATCCAATTGGTGCAAGTGGAACTAGAATACTAGTTACATTGATTCATGAAATGAAGAGAAGAGAGACACAGTACGGCCTTGCAACCTTATGTATTGGTGGCGGAGAAGGCGTTGCGACAATTATTGAAAATTGTTTTGAATAAAAAATAAATAAAAAAGCGGTAGGACTCTTAATGATCCTACCGCTTTTATATGGTTAGATGATTCTTACTGAAATTATACCCTCAATATCTTTTAACGACTGTTCAACTGGTCCGTTGATCGTTTCATCAAGGTCAATCATTGTATAAGCAAAAGCACCTTTACTTCGGTTAAGCATATCAGCAATATTTACTTGATAGTTTGCTAGTAATCCTGTAATTTGACCGACCATATTTGGAATGTTTTTATGTGCAATCGTAATACGTTTTTTCCCTGTATAAGGTAATTCTACATTTGGAAAATTAACGGAGTTTTTAATATTACCTGTTTCTAAATAATTTTTTAATTGTTTTGCTGCCATTCGGGCACAGTTTTCTTCTGATTCAGTTGTTGATGCTCCTAAATGAGGAATTGGAATGACATTCTTCATGCCAATCACTTTTTCATTTGGAAAATCTGTCACATAAACCCCTACAGTCCCGTTATTCAGCGCATATTCAAGCGCAACATCATCTACTAATTCAGAACGTGAAAAATTAAGTAATCTTGCTCCCTTTTTCATTCCTGATAAAAGTTTTTCATTCACAAATCCTTTTGTTTCAGGTGTTAAAGGCACATGGATTGTTATATAATCGCATGTTGAAAAAATTTGCTCTAAATTATCGATTCGTTGCACATTCCTAGATAATCGCCATGCAGTTTCGACTGAAATATAAGGGTCATAACCATATACTTCCATATCCAACGCAAGCGCATCATTTGCTACAAGTGCACCAATTGCTCCTAAACCAATAATACCTAATTTCTTTCCTGCGATCTCTGCTCCTGCAAATTCTTTTTTACCAGCTTCGACAATTTTAGAAACATTTTCTTCACCAAATAATGAACGAGTCCACTCAATTCCTTCAATAATTCGTCGTGAAGAAAGGAATAAACTTGTCAGAACTAGTTCTTTAACTGCATTTGCATTTGCACCAGGCGTATTAAATACAACAATACCTCTTGAAGTACATTCATCAATTGGAATATTATTGACACCAGCGCCAGCCCTTGCGATTGCTTTAACACTGCTTGGAATGCTCATTTCATGCATACTATGGCTTCTTAAAAGAATTCCATCCGGTTCATTTAATTGATTGTTAATCGTATAGTTTTCCAAAGGAAATTCTTTCATTCCGTGCTCAGAAATATTATTTAATGTTTGAATTTTTATCATCTTACAATCTCCTCTACTATTTTCTTTTCAAATTGACTCATAAAATGAACTAATTTCTCAACACCTTCTAATGGCATCGCATTATAAATACTAGCTCGCATTCCACCAACTGATCGATGACCTTCAAGATTCACCAAGCCAGCTGAATTTGCCTGAGCAAGAAATTGCTTATTTAATTCATCAGAAGTTGATGTAAATGGAATATTCATTAGTGATCTATTCTCTTTTTTAACTGGTGAAGAGAACAAGTCAGATTGATCGATAAAATCATATAATAATTGAGCTTTTAAAAGATTAGTTTGATAAATACGATTTAAACCACCTGATTCTTTAATCCATTCTAAAACTAGCATCGCTACATAAATGCTGAAAGTAGGAGGTGTATTATAAAGTGAAGAAGCTTCTACATGTGTTTTGTAGTCGAGCATTGTCGGGCAATTTTTATCGGCATTTCCAATAAGATCATCTCTAATAATGACAATTGTTAACCCTGCTGGACCGATGTTTTTTTGAGCTCCAGCATAAATTAAACCGAATTGTGAGACATCAATTGGTTCAGAAAGAATATTTGAAGAAAAGTCTGCAACTAATGGAGAATTTGTTTTAGGGTAAGTAGAGTATTTTGTCCCCTCAATTGTGTTATTCGTTGTAATATGTAAATAATCGTATGGTTCAAAAAGGGCTAAATCTTCTAAATTAGGAATATATGAAAAATTTTCATCCTCAGATGAAGCGATAACATCAACATCTCCATATTTTTTTGCCTCAGAGATTGCTTTCTTTGACCAAGTTCCTGTATTAAGATAAGCAGCTTTTTTATACTTTCTTAATAAGTTCAATGGAATCATTGAAAACTGAGTTGATGCTCCACCTTGTAAAAATAACACTTTATAATTTGATGGAATGTCTAAAAGTTCACGTAATAAGCTTTCACATTTCTTAATAATTCCTTCAAACTCAGCCGAACGATGACTCATTTCCATTACTGACATACCAGAAGTACCGTAAGAAACAAGTTCTTTTTGTACCTTTTCTAATACTGGAACAGGCAAGACTGATGGGCCAGCAGAGAAATTAAAAACGCGTTCCATAAAATATCATCCTCACTAGTTATATTTTTAATATTCTAACTTTAAACTACTGATTTACGTTGGTCAATAAAAGATGAAATAAATTAATAAAAATTTCACAAAAAATTTTAATTTTCGCATTTATAAAAAGTGAATGTAATTGATTGAAGTACTTAAATTAGTAAATTTACATGAATACAAACGATAAATTAATTCGGTTAATACTTTGATTAAAAAATAAAAATGCATAGTTTTAGAAGAAAATGGAAAATTTAATGATTAAATTGTTTTTAAGGGAGTTTAAATGTTTTCTAAATGGTTTAACAATCCAGTTTATTTTCGTTATGCTTTTTACATTTCTTTTGCGGTGAGTGTATTATTTAATCTAATTTGTTCTAAAAAAAGTGATAGTTTTTACCTGCTGTACATGCTTGATACTGTATTATTTGGACTTGGTTTTTACAACTGCTCTAATTGGTTTATCATTTTAGTTTCTACAATAATAGTACTTTCTAGATACTATTTAGTTCCCCAGGCAGGGCATATTATTAGCTACCTAATTACATATTACTTAATCACTTACATATCAGTCGGTTTAATGAAACAATATCAGAGAGTTAAAACTGGATCGATCGAGTTAATATTAGCCCTTTCAAAGGCGTTAGATTCCAGAGACAACTATACTGCACATCACTCAGAATGTGTTGCCAATATTGCTTATAAAATTGCAAAGGAAATGAATTTATCTAAAAATCTATGTGCAGTCATCCATCAAGGGGGGCTATTACATGATATTGGTAAAATTGGAATTCCGGAGCATATTTTACTGAAGCATGAGAAATTGACTGAAGATGAATATAATACAATTAAAAAACATCCTGTGATTGGATATGACATTATTAAACATATTGCTATTTTTAATGAAAATGGCATCCTTGATAGCGTTTTATACCATCATGAACGATACGATGGAAAAGGATATCCAAAAGGACTAAAGGGTGATCAAATTCCTTTAACTGCTAGAATAGTAGCAATAGCCGATAGCTATGATGCGATGATCTCAAATCGATTATATCGTAAAGGCATGTCTTTAGAAGACTGCTTAAAGGAAATAGAAAAGAATAAAGGAACTCAATTTGATCCTGAGATTACTGATGTTTTCCTTAGCTTATTTGATTTTAGAGAATGAACAGTTTCAAAAAATAGAGGGTATCCCATAAGTTTTATGGGGGACCCTCTTTTTTATTGAAAAGCTACAGAAGATCAGGGGAGTGCAATTAAAATCTGAGAATCGCAAATAAAATTAGGAAAACTGCAATTTAAATTAGAAAATCGCAAATAAAATTAGCAAAACTACAATTAAAATCCATTGAATAGCAAATAAAATAAAAAATTACCCATACCATTTAAAGTATTATGGAATGGAAATTTGGAAAGCGAGCATCCTGGAGAGGAAATCAACACACCAACTTCTAAAAAACAACAAAGATTAAACAAAAACCATTAATTATAACGAATCCGTATTTACTTTGAAGACGAAATTTATGTAGAACTGTAACGTTTGACTGTATACTTTCTAAATTATATAATAGTAATACTATTTAAAATGGGGAGGGTTGTCACTTGGGATCGAGTATCGCATTGGTGAGTTAGCTGAAATAGCTCAAGTTTCAAAAAGAACAATTGATTATTATACAAAATTAGGATTACTTGAAGCAAAACGATCTGAATCAAACTATCGATATTATTCCACAGAGGCAATTGAGACTCTCAGATTTATTGAACATTGTAAAAAAATGAGAATATCGTTAGAAGAGATAAAAGATTTACTGCAAACTAATTATAATCAAAAAAATGGTGTTTTTGAACAAATTCAACAAATATCAAATCAAATTATTGAGCTTGAAGCTAAATTAGCTCAATTAGTACCAGTAATATCGGGTATGAATGATTGTGAAAAAAATGCTTTAGTAGATTCATTGTCACATCATACATTTCCGTTATTTGAAACATTGAAACATTTTGTAAAATAATGACTAAATTAATTTTAAAACTTAACAATTTATTAAAGCTATAAAATAGGTATGTTTTACTAAATTATGGTAATCTATAAAGTAAGTAAAATAATAATTTTATATTTTTGTAGATTGAAATTCTCAGGAGGTGAATACTCGAGTAATATACTCGAGTTCGTCATTGGACATAGTTAACTTGTTTATGATTGCAGTTTTAATCGCACTTACAGCTTTTTTCGTAGCAGCAGAATTTGCGATAGTGAAAGTTAGATCAAGTAGAATTGATCAACTAGTAGCCGAAAAAAAGCGAGGTGCAGTAGCTGCTAAAAAGGTTACGACGAGTTTGGATGAATATTTATCAGCTTGTCAATTAGGTATTACGGTTACAGCTTTAGGATTAGGTTACTTAGGTGAGCCAACGTTTGAGCATCTTATACACCCAGTCGTAGAATTTCTTGGATTAAACGGAACAATCGCTAAATCTATTTCGTTTATTTTAGCTTTCTCATTTATGACATTTATTCACGTTGTAATTGGTGAGCTAGCACCTAAAACGGTTGCTATTCAAAAAGCTGAATCGATCACACTAATACTTGCTACTCCACTTATTGTTTTCTATAAAATAGCTTATCCATTTATTTGGGCATTAAATAGTTCTGCAAGATTTTTTACAGGATTATTTGGAGTTAAGCCAGCATCTGAATCAGAAGAAGTTCATACTGAGGAAGAATTGAGAATTATTTTATCAGAAAGCTTTGAAAGCGGAGAAATTAATCAGGCTGAATATAAATATTTAAATAATATTTTTGAATTCGATAACCGACTTGCAAAAGAAATTATGGTCCCTCGTACTGAAATTATCGGTTTATATGCAGAAGACCCAGTTGAAGAACAAATTGAAATAATTAAAAATGAAAAATATACACGTTACCCAGTTTTTGGTGAAGATAAAGATGATATTTTAGGTATGGTAAATGTAAAAGACTTTTTTATTCGTTATCTTGATGGAAAAGTTGAAAAAACATACGATTTCGCAAACTTTACTCGCCCAGTTATTCAGGTAATTGAAACAATCGCCATCCATGATTTATTATTGTTAATGCAAAAGAAACGTATTCCACTAGCAATATTGTATGATGAATATGGTGGAACAGCAGGATTATTAACAATGGAAGATATTCTTGAGGAGATTGTTGGGGAAATACGTGACGAATATGATGACGATGAAAAACCAGCTGTTCAACATATTTCAGAATCACATAAGATTGTAGACGGAAAAGTATTAATTACTGAAATTAATGACTTATTTGGTCTATATGTTGAGGAAGACGATGTTGATACAATTGGTGGGTGGATTTTAACTCAAAATCACGACATAAAGCAGGGGGAATCTGTCATATTTGAGGACTTTGAATTCAAAGTTGTTGAATTAGATTCACACCAAGTTAAATTAGTTGAAATAAAAAAAAATGAGTTTATTCAGGCAGTAAAATCATAAAGATAAAAATGAAAAAGAAGGATAAAGGCATAAGTCTTTATACCTTCTTTTTTTTGATTCTTAAACAAATTAATACTAAAACCTTATAGTGTTATACTTTGTACAATAATTCACAAAAAGTTAACAACTTACAACTCTAATTCAATTCATTTTATTATAAAATAAGGTTGTAAGGTTGATTTGAGCAGAAGTTCTAATTCTTCTACTAGTTATTTTATTAACTATTTCAATCAGCTTATTTTTTAATCGTTTCGTACAAACCTCATTTTCCCCCCTCTACTTTTCTAAAGTAAGAGGCTTTTTTTTGCATAATTTTACCTTTATTGAATACATATAAATTAAATATTTGTAAAGGATTGTCGATAGTTAATAATTTAAAAATTTGTTATAGGGGTGTGAAGTGCTTGTCAGATGCTCCCTCGGGTAATGGTATAAAAAATTTTTTAAACTTTATTAACCGACTTTTTTTAAAAAAATCTAATGAACGAATAAATGTAGAGTCAAAAGAAAAATATCTTTTAACTCATAATTATTTATTTGATGTTGTTGATGAAGAACAATCTAACTTGTACGAAGATGAATTATTTTTAAGAACAATCACTTTTAAAGAAAAAAAAGTAAATGACATTTTAACACCCCGAACAAATGTGGTAGCGATTGATATAAATGAATCTGTGGACTATATATGTAATTTATTTTTACAAGAACGGTATTCTAGAATCCCAGTTTATGAGCAGGATATTGATCATATAATTGGTGTAATTTCTGAAAGGGAATTTTTAACCCAACTAATACAAAAACAAACAGTTAATATTCATGAACTGATTAGAGAGCCGATTTTTGTTATGGAAACAATGAAAATTTCTACAGTATTAAAAATTCTTCAAAAACAAAATGCACATCTAGCTATTGTGATGGATGAATTTGGAGGAACTTCCGGTATCGTTACGCTTGAAGACATAATAGAAGAACTCGTTGGCGAAATTAGAGATGAATTTGACGAGCAAGAGGATGATTTTTTCCAAATAAATGAGAATGAGTACCAATTCCAAGCCGCAATTGACTTATCGAGTTTTTTTAATCGATTTAACATAAAAAAGCCTAGTAGTAGATATTTAACATTAGGTGGATGGTTATTTGAAAGTTTTAAACATATACCAAAAAATGGAGAATTACTTCAATATAAAAATTTAACCTTCATCATTAAAGAAGTTCAAAATAGAAGAATCCAAAGTGTAATTGTAAAAATAAATCAACAAAATTTGCAAAGTAAACTCGGTTCTTAGGAGTCGAGTTTTTTTATGTTTGTGTTGACGATGCAGTTTAGATCTTAAAGAAATTAATATGACTACGATTTTTACTTTCTTATTTTGGTAATTTTAGGTTAATGATAAATTCTTGTTTTCCTTAGCCGCCCGATTTTTCCAACTTTCATTTTCAATAATAAAATAGAATTAAAAAGACAAAAAGAAAAATAATAAAAATATAAGATTTTTTTGTTGTAATTTTTTAATACATGCAATATATTTAAGACACACAATTCAAAACAAACAATTCCGATAAGGTTAAGGGAGATTAAAGAATGAATATTAAGAAAATTGGTTTAACATTAGGTTCGTTATTTTTAGCAGCAGGTGTTATGGCAGGCTGCAATACAAATAAAAAAGAAGAAACTGCAAAAGGAAAAGATTTATTAACTCAAGTGAAGGATAGCGGAGAGTTAAAAATTGGTACTGAAGGTACATATGCACCTTTCACGTTCCATGATAAATCTGGTAAATTAACAGGTTTTGATGTTGATTTAGCAAATGAAGTTGCAAAACGTTTAGGAGTAAAACCAAAATATTTTGAAACTCAATGGGATGCAATGTTTGCAGGTTTAGATGCAAAACGTTTTGACATCATTGCAAATGAAGTCGGTATTAGACCAGATCGCGAGAAAAAATATTATTTCTCTGATCCATATATCACTTCATCAGGTGCATTAGTTGTAAAATCTGATTCAAAAGTTAACTCATTTGATGGAATTAAAGGCTTAAATGCTGCTCAATCTTTAACAAGTAATTATGGTGACTTAGCTAAGAAATATGGAGCTAAATTAGTTGGGGTAGAAGGTTTTAGCCAAGCAATTCAATTAATTGAAACTGGCCGTGCTGATGTTACAATCAACGATAAATTATCAATTCAAAACTATTTAAATGAAACTGGCGACAATAAAGTTAAAATTGCAGCATTAGAAAATGATGCTTCTAACAGTGGATTTATGTTCCGTAAAGATGATGATTCATTAGTAAAAGCAGTGAACAAAGCACTTGCAGATATGAAAAAAGACGGGAAGTATGATGAAATAGTACAAAAATGGTTCGGTAAAGATGGACTTAAATAATATACTCAGCCCAGAGTGGAGTGACAATTTAACCATTGCGAAGGATTCTTTCCTTCCAATGGTTAAAACTGCTTTAATAGGTACTATTCCATTAACAATTATTACATTTGTAGTAGGTATTGTATTAGCATTTATTACCGCACTTTTCCGTCTGTCAGGTAATAAATTCTTAAATGGAATAGCAAAATTTTATGTTTCAATCATTAGAGGGACACCTCTTTTAGTACAATTATTTATTATTTTTTATGGTTTACCTTCAATACATGTAACAATATCACCTTATATTTCTGCTATTATTGGTTTTTCATTAAGTGTTGGTGCTTACGCATCTGAAATTATTAGAGGATCAATCCAGTCGATTGATAAGGGGCAATGGGAAGCTGCTTATTCAATCGGCATGACATATAATCAAACATTAAAACGAATTATTATTCCTCAAGCTGCTAGAGTTTCTTTACCGCCGTTATCAAATACTTTTATTAGTTTAGTAAAAGACACTTCTTTGGCTTCATTAATTTTAGTAACTGAAATGTTTAGAACAGCTCAGGAAATAGCTGCAACGAATTATAAATTTTTAGTTGTTTATATAGAGGCTGCATTCATCTATTGGATAATTTGCTTCTTCCTTTCAGTCATTCAAGGTCGATTAGAAGCTCGAGTTGAACGCTATGTTGCTAAGTAATGGAGGAAGAACATATGATAAAACTAGAAAATATTAAAAAAAATTTTGGTGAATTAGAAGTATTAAAAGATGTTAGCTTAAATGTAGAAAAAGGTACTGTTACTGCTATTATCGGCCCTTCTGGTTCTGGAAAAACTACATTTTTAAGATGTATTAATGTTTTAGAGCATCCGACAGATGGAAAGATAACAATTGATGAACAGACATTAGATTTTTCTAATAAAGTTACGAAAAAAGAAATTATTTCTTTAAGAAGTAAAACAGGTATGGTTTTTCAACAACACCATTTATTTCCTCACTTAACAGCGTTAGAAAATGTAATGGAAGGTTTAGTAACTGTACAAAAAATAAAAAAAGATGTTGCAAAACAAAATGCAATTGACTTACTTACTAAAGTAGGATTAGAAGAGAAAATAAATTTATTACCACATCAACTTTCAGGTGGACAGCAACAGCGTGTGGGGATAGCTAGAGCGTTAGCCTTAGAACCAACAGTCATTTTATTTGATGAACCAACTTCAGCATTAGATCCAGAGCTTGTACAAGAAGTTCTAAAGGTAATGAAGGAGTTAGCAGAAGAGGGAATGACAATGATTGTCGTTACACATGAAATGAAATTTGCTCGTGATGTAGCGGATGAAGTCATTTTTATGGACGGTGGTTATATTGTTGAACAAGGTCATCCTAGCGTTGTTTTAGAGCATCCTAAACATGCAAGAACAAAACAATTTTTACAATTAATACAATAATTTTTAAGATAAAATAATTTACAATATAGTGTAGAAAACTAGTACTAGATGTTGATCTAGTGCTTTTTTTATGTAAAAAACGCGGAAAAACCAATTAAAATGTTTTTTCCAAAATTTACATTAGCTAAACATACATATGTTAATCGATTAGAGTCATACTATCATTACACTACTTAAGGAGGTGAGACAACATGGCAAACAACAACAGCAGCAACAACTTAGTAGTAGCTGGTGCTCAATCAGCATTAGATGCAATGAAGTATGAAATCGCTTCTGAGTTTGGAGTAAACTTAGGTCCTGATACTACAGCTCGTGCTAACGGTTCTGTAGGTGGTGAGATCACTAAACGTTTAGTTCAAATGGCAGAACAAAGCTTAGGTGGTTATACAAAATAATAACTATGGCTAATAAGGGATGGAGATTAATCTCCATCCTTTCTTAATGAAGTAAATGAAATTGGAGTGAGCTTTTTATGGATGGTATTTGTCCACTGTGCAATGGAATTGAGTATTATAAACTAAAATGTCCTATTTGTGAAAATCATTGTGAAGATAAAGGCAGAGCTGTTGATTACGAAGATAAATATAGTCCATATTTAGATTATGACATTTCAGCAAAGGCTGATGGGTTAACTGAGCATAATTCAAATCAATATTGTACGCATATGTTTAATTGTCCGGATTGTAACGAAGGTTTTCTTAAAATTATTGAGAAAATAAAATAACGCAGTACCAATTAAAAATGGTACCGCGTTATTTTATGTTTAATTCATTATTGAATTATCGAATACGAGATTCTGTTTCTTTATCAAAGAAATGAACTTTGTTCATATCTACTGCTAATTTAATTACTTGACCATGTGTAAATGTTGAACGTGCATCTAATCTTGCTACTAATGTATTTCCTTCAAAGTTAGTATAAAGCATTGATTCTGCTCCTAAAAGCTCAGCTACTTCAATTTTTAAATCAAGAACTGTACCTTGAGATGCTTCGATAAATACTGGTTCGTCGTGTAAATCTTCAGGACGTACACCTAAAATAACTTCTTTTCCAACATACCCATTATCGCGTAATGTTTTCATTTTTCCTTCAGGGATAGCAACTTTTTTGCTGCCAAAGTTAAAATGGCCATCTTCAACCTTACCAGAAACAAAGTTCATTGCAGGTGAACCAATAAATCCACCAACGAATACGTTTTCGGGGCGATCATAAACTTCCTTTGGTGTACCTACTTGTTGAATAATCCCATCTTTCATGACTACTAAACGTGTAGCCATTGTCATTGCTTCTGTTTGATCGTGTGTTACATAAATAGTTGTCGTTTGAAGACGTTGATGTAATTTTGAAATCTCAGAACGCATTGCAACACGTAATTTAGCATCTAAGTTTGATAATGGCTCATCCATTAAGAATACTTTTGCGTCACGTACAATTGCACGACCAAGAGCTACACGTTGACGTTGTCCACCAGATAAAGCTTTTGGTTTACGGTTTAAATATTCCTCAAGACCTAAAATACGTGCAGCATCTTTTACACGACGATCAATTTCTGCTTTGTCAAACTTACGTAATTTTAATCCGAAAGCCATGTTATCATATACAGTCATATGTGGGTAAAGTGCGTAGTTTTGGAATACCATTGCGATGTCACGATCTTTTGGTTGAACATCATTTACTCGCTTGCCGTCAATAAAGAAGTCACCTTTTGAAATATCCTCTAAACCAGCGATCATTCGAAGTGTTGTTGATTTACCGCAACCTGAAGGACCAACGAATACGATAAATTCTTTGTCATCAATGTGAAGATTAAAATCTTTTACAGCTGTTACGTTATTATCATAAATTTTATAAATGTGATCTAATTTTAATTCTGCCATCAGTATTACCTCCAACTATTTGTAATCGGTTTCATTGATTAAATTGTAAACATTTAAACGTTTTTAAACAATGTCAAAGGTTCACAAAAAAAATAGCCTACTTTGTACAAGGTGCACAAAATAGGCTTTAATTAATTTTCATTCACGATCTCAAGTAGATGAATTGCTAAAAATATAACTAGTCCATCCTCGAAATGCTTTAAATCTATACCAGTTTGTTCCGAAAACTTATCAAGACGATATTGAACAGTATTTCGATGTAGAAAAGCTTTTTTTGAAGTAGCAGTAACATTTAAATTTTGTTGAAGAAAGATTTTTACCGTTGAAAGAATTGGGTCATCAATTTTCATATCATTCAAAAATAAATTAGGTAATTCCTTTTGTAAATCATCTGGTAAAAAGGAAAGAATATAATAAAGCATTTCTTTTGAAAACCAAAGTATATTTTTTTGCTTTTTTACAGATAAAGCTTTTTTAAAACATTGATGTTCAATATCAAAATAAAGGCTTAGATTTGCTAGTGGTGAGTAGCGTTTTCCTATAAAAAAAGTAACATCATGGTACAAGTCAGCTGCAATGATTTCTTGCATATGCTCTAAAAATTCTTTGTTAAAAGGTTGATCGATTATTTTTTCTATAATGACGCCTTCCTTAGCAGAATTCCAAACGACTATTACTTCTTTATGAAAGAATGCGTTGATTGCTTCTTCAAACTCATTTTTATTAGAGAATAACTGATTGCTATAAAAATGAATAAAACGAATTGAGGTAGGGAGAGTAGCTCCAGTTTCGAAAGAGAAGGGATTATGTCCTTTACTTAAAAATAAATATTGGAACCACTCGCTTTGTTCAGATGGCATCAAAATTGCATCTGATTCTAATTTTGTAAAAAGACATTCCAGTAGGTTATTTTGTTCCTCTGATATTGAATTTTTTTTAATCCCGAAAATTTCTTGATTCTCAGTAGAAAACCAAGAATAATCCATATATGTACTCTCATCAGGCGTGACTGAAATAGACTCACTCCCAAACAATGTCTTAATTTTATCAATCATATTTATTTCCTTCCGACGCATTATTTCATATTAGTTTATCATTGTTAATAAAAATAAAAAAGCTCAGACTGTTGACAAACGTTCGCTTTCTTCGTTGCTTCGTCTGCCTGAGCGGTGCTCATTACCGTTCAAAGGTAACTCCGCTTCTCACCAGCCTTCGCGCCTCGAAAGACAAACGCTTGCAATCAGTCTGAGACTCAAGTTTTTTGTACATTGTTACAGTAATCTTTTAACTACTGTTTAAAATTCGAAAGTTCATAAAATAGTCGAATTAAGTTTTCAAGTCCTTGTTCTTTGATTGCAATTTCGTCAAAGACCATTGGTTTTGAGTTAATTTCAAAAATATAGTAATGATTGTTTTGAATTCCGATATCCATTGAGAATTCATAAAAATGTGCATCATCCATATTTAATGCAATACCTGTTTGTTTGACTATTTCTTGTAATAATGAAAAATTTAATTCAATCGGTAGTTCTTCAATTGTAATAATGCTACCACCTCTAGGTACATGAGTTGTAATAGCATTAAATGTTCCTACTCTTACACCGATACCGGAAAGAATATAATTATTTTCATTTTTATGTGCAAGAATTCGTAGATCAAACTTTCTTCCATCAGGTAATTCGCTCACGATCCCTTGTTGACAAATAAAGTCCTCGCTTAATGAACTTAGAAATTTCCAACAATCACTAATTGATTTCACCAATTCTACATGAAATGCATTACGGATTAAGACTTCTTTGTCACTTTTTAAGGAGAGCTTAAACACGCCAAATCCCTTTGAAGAATTATGTTTCTTTATATATAGAAATTTCCATTTTTTTAAATAGAAATATAAATCTTTTTCGCTAATTAAATTGATTGTCTTTGGTATATAACTTTTTAAAAAGTCGTTTGAAGATAATATTGATGTTGTTTGTATTTTTGAGAGATATGATTCATTAAAAAAAGGAATGTTTAGTTCTGAGATTTTTACTCGGAAATTTTTATAATCATCGTTAGATTCGTACTGAACAGATGGGATGCGATTATAAATTACGTCTGGTAAAGGGGAAAATAGTTTAAGCCATTTTTTTGTTTTAAAACAAAACGTATAACATGTAACCGAATTACCAGAGAGGGCGGTAGGGGTTATTATGATAGGTATACCGCCTTCAGTTAACACCTTCTTACAAATTCTTTTAAAGGTTTTAATATTTCCACTAAAAGGTAGTCGATCTTCGTTTGTTAAAATACCGATAATAGGGCCTAAATGTGTTCCGGTTTTTTTTACCTGAAATTGTATGGAATTTGAACGATCGTCGTGGGATGGTAATATAGTAAGCCGATTATGGCCTATGGAATATCTTGATTCACTATGGTCATGCGACCAAGAATTTTTATCAAGATGATAAAAAACAGAGATCATTTCATTGAAACCTCGAGTTCATTACCTTTTTTGGAAAGGTGAGTAGCATATTCCAAAAATAGTTTTTTTATCTGTTTGTCATTTTCTTGGAAATTAGGATTTGAAAAGATTGATCTTCCAGGTTTGGAATTCGCTTCGAATAGCCAAATTTTTTCATCCTTATCAACACCTATATCAAATCCAATTTCTCCGATATGGCCATCTACTTGACGATCTAAAGATTCACTAATTTTTAATGCTGCTGTAGATAATTTATCATGAATTCTTTTCGCTTTTTCCTGATCAAATAATTCTTCAAGAGTTTTCACTCGACCACCGTTATTTAAGTGAGTAGTTGTGCTACCTTTTCCTGCTACTTTTGCGGCAATAACCGTTACATGCCATTTTCCTAAAGCATCCTTGTTTGTATGAACTCGGAAATCGACAGGCTGATGCTCGTAACGAATTAGTGAAATACCTTGTTGTACAATGAAGTCGTGTAACTTGGTGCTACGAAAAACATGATTAATTAAAGATTGGAGTGATGAGAATTTTTGAAGTTTATTTGTTTCAAAATCACGATATCTACAATAATAAATTCCTTCTTCTCGGTGGTATCGAATTAAAATAACTTTTGAACCGAGACTACCATTTTCTGGTTTTACATATACAAATTGGTATTGCGATAATAATTCTTCAATCGTGTCAAAATTATGGAACTTTACTGTTTTCGGGAGATAATGTGCAACTGATTCTTCATTTTTCAATTTTACATATAAGTCCCATTTATTGAAGAATCCAGGATTAAACCATGGGATTTTGTAATCTTTTTCTAGTTTTTGACGTACGCGTTTTATTGATTTATGAACCTCAACTTTTCGATTAGGTAACCTATTATATATAACTGTTGGAAAAGGAACGACTTCTTTGGTCCATCTTTTATTCGTAAAGAAATAACCTTGAATGGTTTCTGATTCCCAATCAATTCCGTGAGTACCAAATACAAATATGAAGCTATTTTTGTGATTATTTTCTGCAATTAAGTTTGCAAACATAAAGCTACGATCACCGATAGGGCGAAGTAGTGACTCAGTAAAGCCGGCGGTGAAAATTCCGACTAGTGGCCCAAGCTGTAATGTATTTCCGATAATAATTGGCTCAATAGAACCTTCAAAAGGTATACAGAGCATTTCGACTAAATGCTCTGAGATCGAAATAATATTGTGAAGTGTATTCATCGTAACTAGTTGACAAGGGTATTTTTTTTGACCAAAAGCAATATATTCAATATTTCTAGAAGTAGTAAGCTCTTCAGGTATACATACTAGATTCTTACTCTGTCGATGAGTAACGATTTTATAAACTTCATTCATTATTTAATTTCACTTCTTTCACTTTTAGATTTCGATTGTAAATGTAAGCAATATTGAATTGGTGCTGAGTAAAGCTTTTGTTGAATAGAAGGGTCGGTTTGCAGTAGAACTTTTCTTCCAGGCTTTGAATTAACATCTAAAATCCAGATGGCTTGATTTGAATCGATGCCTAAATCTAAACCAATTTCAAATAAAGGAAGAAAATTCTTTTCAAGAGTGACTGGTAATTGTTTACAAATTGTCTCAATATCTTGCTGTAATATTAAAGCAGTTCGTTGATTAAATTGAGTAATCCATTCTTCAAATGGAACTGCATTACTTCCCGCACTTAAATTTGCAACAATTGAATTAGGCTGACCGATGCGAACACCTTTTCCAACTGCTTGCCATTCACCTTTTTCATTTTTTTGTAAAAGGATCCTTAAATCAAATGCTTCACGTGATTTTGTTTGGAGGTCTAGATAATTTTGATAAACATATCCTTTTGATTCAACAATCGGTTGTAGCCACTCAAAAAATTCATCTCGTGTTTCGTAAACAGTCTCAATTACTTCCTTTTGTTTTTGTGTTGAAACACTGATTGAATAGGCACTTAACGTAATAAAATAAATATTGATTCCTCTTGAACCATGGATTGGTTTAATGACGAGCTTGCGCGTTTTTCTAAGTTCTTCAAAAAATACAGCTAAGTGTAATAGTTTCTTTGTTTTAGGGATATAAGGATTTAAACTTTCATCAGTTGCTAGAGCTTGATAAGTTTCCCATTTTCCTGGCAGTCCATATCCTAAAAAAGTGATGTCTTTACGTTTTTTTAGCCAGTCAACGATAGGCTTTGCTTGCTTACTTTTAATGCTTGGGGAATAGAAGCAACGATCATAAATATAATTCGGTATTTCAAATGTTGTTTTCTCCCATTGTTCTGTTTCTGCTATATACTTCCAACCCATAATTTCTTCAGTAGCTGGTTGAATATTAAAAGGGGTAAATTGAACGAATTCGTAACCAAGTTTACTTGCTTCTTTCGCCATATGCTGAACGTATTCACCTTCTTGTCTTTCTTTAAGAGATAAATAACCTATTCTCATTCTTTTCACTCCTTGTACTTATAAATATGATTGAACAAGAGAAAAAATAGCTTTTGTTGAAGGTCTAATTTTTTGAATTGGGTCTGAAACATGTAAATCTTTTGAAGGCTTTGAATTTATTTCGATAACCCAAGGGTTAAATTCATTGTCTATAGCGAGATCCACACCAAACTCTGCGAATAATCCATCAAAGGAGGAGTCTATACATATACAGCATTCGATGGCTAACTCAACCAATAACTTTTTAAAGTGAATTCGCTCTTTCTTTGGTAAATATTTACTTAAAAATTCATCAATTTTTTGAAGGTCTCCCCCGCGGGCCAAATTGCTTACAAACTGCGTAGGGTGACCAATCCTTGCTACAGTTGAAGTTACTTCCCATTTATTAAATTTATTTTTATGACATAAAAATCTAAAATCAACAAGTCGATCATCCTTACTGATTAAAGGTAAGCCTTCTTGGATGATAAAAGTCCGCTTACTTAATTGCTGTTTAATTGGGTGAAATAGTTGAGAAATTGATTTATATTCAACATCTACTTCGGAATTTTGGCTATTTTTTAAACGATACAAATCTTTATCTTTTGTAACCTTAAAAATGTTTCTTCCTTGGCTACCGTGAATGGGTTTAATAAAAACCGTTTCATATTTTTGAATAAAATTCTCTAATTGTTCGACTGAGCAGCATTCCTCAGTGTATGGAACGTATGGCTTTATATAGGCTGTATCAATCAGAGCTTTAAAAACTTCAAGCTTATTTAAGAAGCGAGCATTAAAAAAAGGTATTTGTTGACTTGTTAGCGAAGAATTTAGTAATCTAAACTCTTTCGTTCGTTCAAGTCTTCTCGAATGAATTCGATTATGAATGATGGATGGGGCAGGTACATTCATTAAAGTCCAGCCATTTTCTGAACGCTTATATCCTGTTAATTCATTCGATAGTAGTTTTTTTAATGTCGTTACATAGAAATCAATATCAGAGTCTCTGCATAACTCTGATAGTTCCTCACAAAGAGTCGTTATTGAACCGAGAGGATATAATGACTCCTCATTGATCGAATCAGTTACTACAACAAAAGAGTGGGGTTCTTGATTTTTAGGAAAAGATTGCAATGATTCTCCTCCTTTCCAAAATAATTGTCGTTGTATACTATGTGATATTCGCCTAGTTGGTGAATGTATTTAGGAAATTTTTAGGGAAGAAAGTTTGATTTGTTTTAGAAAGACTGACATATAATAGAATGTTTGCTATAGTGGAGATACAAAAGTTTATAGGAGGTAGTAACATGGCTGTAAATATTTATGATATTGCATACTCACTACAAAACGCTTTTAAGGAGCAACCAGAATTTAAAAACTTACAATCACTTTACTCACAAGTATTAGCTGATCCAAATGCAAAACCATTATTTATGGAATTTCAAAACTTCCAAAAAGCGATGCAACAAAAAATGTATCAAGGTGAAGCAGTTACACCTGAAGAAAATGCAAAAGGACAAGAAATTGTTGCAAGAGTGTCTCAAAATCCTTTAATTGCAAACTTAATGCAAGTGGAACAAAGACTAAATTTAGTCATCCAAGATGTAAATAAAATTGTCATGAGTCCATTAGAAGAATTTTATAAAGCTTTACTTGAACTTTAATATTTTTAAAAGGCAGGATAAGAAGAGGATCATTCATTCTTTTACTTTTTCCTGCCTTTCTTTAAATTTTTCCTAGCACATAAGAGAGACTTCATTGAAATGGAGTCTTTTTTAGTATAAGAATGGATATAATAACAGCCTATAATGTTCTAATTAAATGAAGCATGTCATATATTCTAGTAAGGTATTTCTTCGCGAAATGGGGGAGATTAAGTGATTTATAAGTTACTTGCAATTAATATAGATGGTACTTTATTGCAATCCAATGGAAAACTCTCAAAAGAATCGAAAGAAGCTGTTGAATACGTTCAAGACAAAGGGATTTATGTAACCTTATATACAAGTAGAAATTTTCAAGCTACAAAAAAAATCGCAAAAGCTCTTAAGGTTAATAACCTTTTGGTCTCTCACTCAGGTGCCTTTATCTCTTCAAAGCTTGATGAACCATTATTTGAAAAGAGAATTGAAGAGGAAGAAGCTTATGACATCGTTAAAAAACTAGAAAAATATGATTGTAATATTCGGTTGTCACATGAACATTTTTCAATTGGAAATCGAAAAAAATTACAATCTAATTTAGTGGCAAAAGCAGTTTTATCAAATGCTGATCCTGTCTTTTATCCAATCCAATTTGTTGAATCACTTTCAGATAGCATTCTGGAAAATTCAATATCACCTTTAAAAATCGAATGTTATTTCTCTGATGAAGTAGAGAAAAATAACGTGAAAAAAGAATTGAATGTAAAGTATCCACATCTTGATTGCTTATGTGATGAAGATCGTAAAATTGAAATCGTCCGAAAAGGAATTTCAAAATATTCAGGATTAAAACGATTAGGTGAACATTTAGGAATTTCTTATCACGAAATGGTTGTAATCGGAGATAATTATAGTGATTTACCATTAATCGAGCATGCAGGTTTAGGAGTTGCTATGTCAAATGCTCCTGTAGAGATTAAAAAAGTTGCTGACTGGATTACAAGATCAAATGATCAAAATGGTGTTCCTTATATGATCAAGGAGCATTTCAGGAAACAATTCCCACTGCCATTTTTAAAAACACATTTAAAAATCGAAAAATAAATAAAAGCCTGGTTTTCAAGAGAATCCTCTTCGAAAACCAGGCTTTTTCAGTGAATTTTAAATAATTGACCTCGTTACTCTTTAATTTTATACTTAAGTGATAACTTAAAAAGGTGATAATAAAATGAAAATATATATTAAAGGCTTAGAGGATATTCGTTTTCAAAGACCGTTAGAGCTATTAGCTCAACTATTTTTTGAAGACTGTGATGTATCGTTAGAAAAAATAGATGCAGATATTGAAGTAAGTTTTGTACTAGATGAAGTTAATAAACAAGTAACCGGTAAGCTAGGTACGAATTTCGAAGCAACTACAAGCTATGTAGATGGTAAAGATGATCGAGAATCATTTAAATTTAAAAAGAAAGCAGTTAATTTTGTCTTTTTATCATTACTACAAGAGCATACCGGAATTCAGCAAAAGTGGGGAATCTTAACTGGCATACGACCAACTAAGCTCCTTCATTCAAAACTTAAATCTGGTATATCAAAGGAAATGGCGCATGAAGAGCTACGAAATGACTATTTAATCCATGACGAAAAAATTGAATTAATGCAATCAATCGTCGATCGTCAGTTAAAAGTAATACCAGATTTATATAACTTGCAAAATGAAGTTAGTCTTTATATTGGTATCCCATATTGCCCTACTAAGTGTGCTTATTGTACATTCCCAGCTTATGCTATTCAAGGGAAACAAGGTGCAGTTGATTCATTCTTATATGGATTACATTTCGAAATGGAAAAAATCGGCGAATTTCTAAAGCAACGTGGCATTAACATTACGACGATTTATTATGGTGGAGGGACACCTACTAGTATTACAGCAGAAGAAATGGACTTACTGTATGCTAAGATGCACGAATCATTTCCAAATATGAAGCAGGTTCGTGAAATTACGGTAGAGGCTGGTAGACCTGATACAATTACACCCGAAAAATTAGATGTTTTAAATAAATGGAATATTGATCGAATTAGTATTAATCCACAATCCTATATTCAAGAAACGTTAAAAGCGATTGGTAGACATCACACTGTGGATGAAACAATAACAAAGTACCATCTAGCCCGTGAAATGGGTATGAACAATATAAATATGGATTTGATTATTGGTTTACCTGGAGAAGGTTTAAAAGAATTTCAATATACATTAGATGAAACTGAAAAGTTAATGCCTGAATCATTGACTGTTCATACACTTTCATTTAAAAGAGCCTCAGAAATGACGCAAAACAAACAAAAATATAAAGTTGCAGATCGAGATGAAGTGCAGCAAATGATGAATGAAGCAACCGTATGGACAAAAAATCATAACTATCATCCATACTATTTATATCGTCAAAAAAATATATTAGGTAATCTTGAGAACATTGGTTACTCTGTTGATGGTCAAGAAAGCTTGTATAATATATTAATTATGGAAGAAGAACAAACAATTATTGGTTTAGGTTGTGGTGCATCTAGTAAGTTCGTAAATCCAGAAACTCGTCAAATAACTCGTTTTGCTAATGCAAAAGATCCTAAATCATATAATGACGGTTATGAGCATTATACAAATGCAAAAATTAAGATTTTAGATGAGTTATTTTCGAAAAGTAATCAATCAAATTAATGAAAAATAAAGGAATTTCCCCTTGCGATGTTTAATGTTTAAATTAACCATGAAAACAAGGGGGATTTTTTTATGTCTATTTCAAACACGGCAGAACATGTTTTATTAAGAAAAGAGGGACGAGTTGCCACTGTTGTATTTAATCGACCTGAAGTATTGAATGCAATGAATGAAGATACATTCAGACAATTTCGAGATGTACTGGATGAAATTGCTAGCTCAGACGTTGATGTAGTCGTTCTATGTGGAAATGGCAAAGGTTTCTCTTCAGGTGGAGATTTAAAATCAATGCTAAGTAACACAGATGAGTCTGCTTTTGGTCCAGTAATGGATTTAATTACAGATGTAGCAGTTAAATTATATACTTTACCTAAAATCGTTATTAGTGCGATTCATGGACCAGCTGCTGGAATAGGACTAAGTTTTGCTCTTGCTAGTGATTTCGTTCTTGCTCACGAATCAGGTGTATTGGCAATGAACTTTATCGGAATTGGCTTAATTCCTGATGGTGGTGCACATTACTTCTTAGAAAAAAGGTTAGGTGAAACAAAAGCTAAACAACTGATCTGGGAAGGTAAAAAACTAAATGCAACGCAAGCGCTAGAAATTGGTTTAATTGATGAAGTAATCAGTGGGGACTTTGAACAAAAAATTAATGAACGCGTGAAGTCTATTCTTCAAAAACCAGTAAGTGCGATGATCCAAACAAAACAAATCTACAGTAACGGTAACGTAGAGTCCTTAAAAAATGTACTTTTATTTGAAAAAGAAGGACAAAGTGCAATGAGAAGAACAGCAGATCATCAAGAAGGTGTACAGGCCTTTTTACAAAAGAGACTGCCGGTTTTTACTGGTAAATAAGGATCGTGAAATCGACTGGATTCGGTCGATTTTTTTGATTAGAAGAAAAGAAAAGATGTACAGATAAAATTAACAAAAGTACAATTAAATAAACTGAAATAGTAGATATAATATTTTATTGACTATTTACGATCACACTACTATTTTCTTTCTGTAATCTTATGTATTTAATATAAAAAAGAATAAATCATTAAAAATTAGATTGTCTATATTCTATTATGCACTAGTCTTTGTTAGTTAAATTGTGTCTGACAATGAAAAAAACTTAACAGTTGTTTTACGAAATGGTTAATTTTAAAATACAAGACTATAAGTTTTTCTCCACTCATGGTAGAATGTTGACATTCTCAGTTTTGGGAGAGTGGTTAGATTGAAAAAGATTCAAAGCAATTCACGTACAACGTCAAGAGCGAAAAGAAAAAAAACAAAACTCATTTTATTTGGATCAATCGGAATCGTACTAATACTAATAGCATTTGTTTCGTATTCCATTTTTTCGCCGAATGATAATAAGGCAGGATCTAATAAAAGTGCTTATGCCTCAGCCAAAGACAGCAAAAAGAATGATGAAAATGGTGTAAAAGAGACATCAACAACGGTTCAAACAATTGATGATGACGAATCAGAGGGCACGGCACCGGAATCACCAGAACAAACGGGTGCACAAACTGGTGCCAAACATGTGACAAGCTATGATCGAAATTCTCAAGACTGGCAGGCAATGCTTCAGACAATCTCTTCTGCTGTTGGAACAGATCCAAGCAATATGACTGTATGGTTTTTAGGTAGTGACAAAAGCAACCCAGGTGGCTCAGTCGGAACTGTATCAGCAAAGACAAAAGGCTCGCAAAAATATCGAGTATATCTCATATGGGATGGCTCTGGCTATAAAGCTACAAAAGTTGAACCTGCTTCATAAAATGTAAATAGGATGTACTTAAAGGTAATCCTATGGCTGTTAAGAAATTCACGACGGCTTTTTCATTAAAAGGTAGTCCACGCCAAGCAGAAGTTGAAAAGTGTTGAAACTTTGATTGGTACTTAATTTAGATCAAAACAAAAAAGCTGCGATAAATTTTCGCAGCTTTTTTTATTATGGATGAAATAAAAGTAGTTTACCAGTTTGACTAATGCAACGGTGTGTTTTATCAAGTGCACCGAGTGTATTAAGTTTTTCTGTACCAATTTTTTTTGCTTCTAAGTCAGAATTAGCTTCAAATTGTTCATCGACAATTGATTCGCCACTTTTTTCAAAAGCAGTAATTCGATATGTTGCCATGTCCTAGACCTCCCTAAAGTAGTTGCGATATTACTATTTTGGCATAGATTGAAAAGCTGTGTAAAGTAATAATTTGAATTATAAAAAAATTCAGTTCGGATTTAAAATTTTGACATTTGGAGGTTACAACAGATTTTAAGAATTGTTAGATTATGTCTTAATTTTTTGTATGAACATTGTTGGGCTAAGTATCTATTTTAACGTATAATAGATAAGTAAAACGACTAATACATAATTTGATTTTCCTTTTTTTATTTTGTGAAATTAATTTTCCAAAATATTTTAAGCTATTTACTTAAGTAGAGCTTAAGGAAGCATATACAAAATGGAGGTACTTATGGATAAAAAAGTATATGATCATGAAGTTGGCGAACGTTTTGTAACATTTTTATTTGTCAAAGCTGTTACTAAAGGTGTAGCAAGTAATCAAAAAACATTCTTATCTTTAACTTTACAAGATCAAAGTGGAGATATTGAGGCGAAGCTTTGGGATATTTCTTCAGAGCAAGAAGAAGCGTATGTAGAAGGAACTGTTGTAAAAGTTGAAGGGGAGCTACACGATTATAGAGGAAAACTTCAACTTAAATTACGCCAAATTCGTCCAACTAAAGATACAGACGAAGTTAATCCGGAAGATTTTTTCGCAAGAGCACCAGTTTCTAAAGAAGAATTATATGAGAAAATTACTTCATATATTAATAATATGGCCAATGAAAAACTTAAAAAGCTTACTGAGTATCTAGTATTAAAAAATCAAGAGGATTTTCTTGATTTTCCAGCGGCAACTAAGAATCACCATGAATTTGTTTCTGGTTTAGCATACCATGTTTTTTGTATGTTGAAATTAGGTGAGTCAATTGCGAATTTATATCCTTCAATCAATAAAGATTTACTATATGCTGGAATCATACTACATGATTTAGGAAAAGTGAGAGAATTATCTGGTCCAGTTTCAACAAAGTATACTGTAGAAGGTAATTTATTAGGTCATATCTCGCTTATGGCAATTGAAATTGGAAATGCCTCAATCGAACTAGGTATTGAGGGAGAAGAGGTTACTGTTCTACAGCATCTTATTTTGAGTCACCATGGTAAGTATGAGTACGGTAGTCCTAAACTACCTTTAATTAAAGAAGCGGAAATTTTACATTATATTGATAATATTGATGCAAAAATGAATATGTTAGACCGCGCACTTGAAAGAGTTGAACCAGGAGAATATACAGAGCGTATTTTCCCATTAGAAAATCGTAGTTTTTACAAACCAAAATTTTAAATTAATCATACTTCCTCCTTATTAGCCATATAATGAAGCAAATGCTTGTCTACTAAGGAGGAAAAACAATGCCAATTTTACCATTTTGGATGTATATCGTGATTTTAGGAATTTTTGTAAGTGGATTTATGGTGCTTTATACCTCGAAACAAGAAAGAGATGCAGATGAAGCATTCATTGAAAAAGAGGGAGAAATTTACTTACAAAGAATTAAAGAAGAAAGAGAACGAAGAGAGCAATTACTTATTAACTCTGAGATTTCATCCAATTAAAAAACCTGCCAATTAAGGCAGGTTTTTTATTATGATTTTTTCTCTTGGCTTTCTAAGTCTTTATCTTTTACTTTAAATTTAGCTTTTTTAAGAAGTTCATCAGAGAATGCTTGGAAGTTTTCTTGGCTTAGCTTAGACTCTGCAAGTTTTTTGCGAGCATCTTTTTCGTTAGCAGTCTTTTTACCAGTTAGTTTAATAACATGGTATCCAAATTGTGATTTAACAGGTTGGCTGATTTCTCCAACTTTTAATTTGTAAGCAGCTGCTTCGAATTCAGGTACCATAGCACCTTCACCAAAATAACCTAAATCTCCACCTTTGTCTTTTGAACCAGTGTCAGTAGAATATTTTTTTGCTTCTGCTGCAAAATCTGCACCTTTAGCTAATTCTTCTTCAACTTTTTTAGCTGTAGCTTCATCTTTTACTAAGATATGACTAGCTCTAATTTCTGGTTTATATTTTGCTAAATCAGCTTTTGTAACTGAAGCTTCAGCAGCTTTTTCAGTTAATAGATCGATTTTAACACGATCTTTAAATGCTGCTTCATCTTTAAATCCGTACTGTGCTAAGAAAGCTTTAAATTGGTCACCATTTTGTGTTTTATACTCATTGAATTTAGCATCAACATCTTTATCACTAACTTTGTAGTTTTTCTTTAAATAATCTTCAATAGCCATTTGCTTAAGCATTGCTAATCCTGCTGTATCCTTCATCTTGTTATATAAATCTTTAGATGTGATATCTCCCGCATTAGATGTAGCAACAACATCGTTACTAATACCAGCAGATCCACATGCTGCTAGTCCGAATACTGAGGTAGCTAAAACTGCAGATACGATTAACTTTTTCATTTAAACATCTCCTAATAAAAATTTAAAATGATTTCTTATAAAGAAAAATTTTACTTATTAAAGTATGGAGCTTAAATCTTAATTTTTCCTGTATTTAGACGTACCTTTTACTGGAAATTACTTCACTTAATATAACATATTTTTCTTCAATATGACAAAGTTTATCCAAAAAAAGAATAATTTGGTATGCTTTTTAACTAAAAATAAATTAATTTTAAGGAAACTTGAACTAGTTTTAAATGAAATGTAGGCACTATGAGAGTAGGGGATTAAATGAATGTAGGTTTCTATTTTTTATATTATAACTCCTGATTTTACCTAAAAGTCTTGCTTATCCTGCAAATTAAAAACTTGTCAATCGTGACATTCGCCCAATCATTTAAGGCATTCGTCTATATATTATTATGGATTACTGTTAGGAGGGTGGAAAAATGGAGGGGAAAGCATCGAATGAATTTGTATTAATCGTGATCCTGTTTATTTTGTTAATCATTATTGGGTGTTCATTTTTATAAGTAGTATGAATCTTCAAAAATGAAGGTTATTTATACATTTGCCCAGACCATTTTTTACTACACGCATAAGATAAGATATGTAGCAAAAGGAGGTGTGAATGATGGGCGTAGGATTCCATGGTGGAGGATTTGCGTTAATCGTTGTATTGTTCATCTTATTAATTATCGTAGGAGCAGCTTGCATCTAATTTGTAAATAAGACAAATATTCGACCGGAGGTATTGTACCTCCGGTTGAGTTTTTATTCCAGATGAAATAGTTAGTACAGATGCTTGTTAAATGAAATTTAGAAATAAATGAAAAGGAAATAAAAGCTTGAGGATTTTAAAGAGGTATTTATGTGAAATTTTGAACAAAAGTGGCCGAAATAAAAAGCGGAAGGATTTAATTAATCTTGCCCCGCTTCTATTTATGTGTACAATTTCACGGCATATAAACTGAAATTGTAACTTTAAAGAAGATATTAAGGTTTCTTAATTAAACGATTATCTTCTTCAATGAATTCTTTATCTATGTTACCTAAAGTTGTTTCAAATATATCCATAAAATCTTTTCCATAAATATTACGTAAAATAGCCATAATTTCCATATTTTCTGGAAATTTACCATAAAATTCTTTTAATGGTAAAGTACCTTGAAAAACTGAATTTGTCTCTGGATCAAATTCACCTAGGATTTCTAATAGCATATCTTTACCTTTTTCTGTTAATTCAATATACGTATTACGTTTATCTTCTACTTTTTTAGAAAACACTAATAAACCACGTTCTTCTAGCTTTTTAGAGAAGTTAAAAGCAGTCGATACGTGCATCACACCAAATTTAGCAATTTCAGAAATAGACGCACCCTTTAAGTGGAAGGCGATCATTAAAATATGATGTTCATTGATATTTAAATCATAGGGCTTAATCCATTGTTGCCAGTCTTTTTCAACTGACTTCCATAATGCTTTAGAAATTTGGGCAATTCTTTGACTAAAAATCAAAGCTTCTTTCATTGTGTATAATTTTTGTTCAGTTTTCATCAATTCACCTTCTTTTCTATTTAACTATCTATTTATTATTATGCCAATAATATGTGAAGAAATAAAGAACTTTTAGTTAGAATTTTTAAAAATTTTCACAAAGTAGTTGATAAAATTCTACATTTTTATATTATAATTAAGTGTTGTGGGTCGAGAGAATTATGTTTGTATAATAATTTTAACGAAACTATAGAGTGATTGTCGATAAAATATTATTGGTAATATAGTAAATATATAATATAAATCTATAAAAATATAGTATATATTGCAGAATTCAGATGGGATTTACATAAAAAAAACAAAAACAGGAGATATTCACTCGCCTGTTTTTGTTTTTAAAAGAGATGATTTTATTATTTTTTAATAATGTTATTTTCGATGGATTTTGCAATCTCTTGTAGCGTTTCATTTGTGTATTGATTTTGGTTTGAAAGCCATTTTACATCAAAGCCATCATTATTTCCGTATCGTGGTAAAATATGCATATGATAATGAAATACAGTTTGACCTGAAACTTCACCACTATTATTTAATATATTTACACCTTGGACATTAAAAGTTTCTTTCATTGCATTAGCAATGTGAGGTACTTTTCGGAAGTATGTACTAGCTGTCTCTTCACTCATTTCGAATATGTTTTCAACATGATTCTTTGGAATGACTAATGTGTGTCCTTTTGTAACTTGACTTAGATCTAAAAAAGCTAAAATATCATCATCCTCATATACTTTTGAAGCTGGAATGCTACCTTCAACAATTTTACAGAAAATACAATTAGTGTCATGTGCCATTTTTTTATACTTCCTTTCACTTTTTTCCTTATTTTAACATAGGGGTAGGTTTAAGGGGAAATAGGGGCAGGAAAAAACAAGAAGCAACCTATGTTGCTTCTTGATGAAGGGGAAAGATTTTATTGGAGTAATTATAAATTGTCTTTAACAGACACCTCATTTGCTTTAAATGTTCAATAAATTGGCACACCTTATTAGAAATTTATATGCTCTGGTCGAGACACCTCATTTTCAAATTGGTATACTAAAACCTTTGTATATAAGTGATAATGTTCAAGCTAACCATCTCCTTTGATGTTTTCACTGCTGTTTATACAACGATGTTTTATCTATGGAGAAATTTCACTTCAACAACTACCCTTGCATAGGTTTGAACGCAAATTAAATTACCTTTAACACACACCTCATTTCAAATTTTGAACTGGAAAGTGTGTTGCTTTCCCTTCAAGAATTATGATGCCCTATATGAAAGAAAGTATGCAAAAACAATAAAAACCCTTAAAAGCAGTTTAAGACTAATTTAATTATTTGGATCATTAAGAGTATAGTACAGGGGAACGGGGACGTGCCCTCGAGGAGCAAACCAAGGTGTGGAGCATCTAGGAGTGGAAATCAACATAACATAATTTCTTTTCAACAACATAAAACAAGAAGCAACCTATGTTGCTTCTTGATGAAGAGGAAAGAATTATGGAGTAATTATAAATTGTCTTTAACAGACACCTCATTTGCTTTAATGTTCAATAAATTGGTACACCTTAAAATAAATTTATATGCTCTGCTCGAGACACCTCATTTACAAATTGGTATACAAAAACCTTTGATTTTAAGTAATGTTCAAGCTAACCATCTCCTTTGATATTTTCACTGCTGTTTTATACAACGATGCTTTATCTTGGGAGACACTTCACTTTAACAGTTACCTTGCACAGGTTTGAACGCAAATTAAATTACCTTTAACACACACCTCATTTCAAATTTTCGAATTAGAAAGTGTGTTGCTTTCCCTTCTAGAATTATGATGCCCTGCGGTAAAGAAAGTATTCCTAAAAGGAGAAAAAAAGATTTAAAAGGCATCGAAGGTTGAGAGGAAAGGCTATAAAACAGAGAGGGACTAGTTAATTATTGGTTAATTAGATAAATAAGAGTATAGATAATAGAAGGAAGTAAATTTAATGTAAACATCTTCATATGATAAGTTGATTTGAACGAAAGAATACTTCAATCCATAAGAAATGCAAGATCTGAGAAAGCGGGCATCCTGTATTGGAAATCAACCTTCTACTATTACGAAAATAAGGTAATTAATTGACAAGATTGTTTTTCAACAAAATAAAACAAGGAGCAACCAGTAGTTGCTCCTTGATGAAGGGGAAAGATTTAGAAAATGAATTTAGGTTAATAAGTTAAATTGTCTTTAACAGACACCTCATTTGCTTTAATGTTCAATAAATTGGTACACCTATAAATAAATTATATGTTCTGCTCGAGACACCTCATTTACAAATTGGTATACTAATGACCTTTGTTTTTATAGAACATGTTCAAGCGCACCATCTCCTTAGATTTTTGCATTGCTGTAAATGACAACGATGTTAATCTTTGGAGATACCTCATTTCACTTAAACAATTATCTGACTTAGGTTTGAACGCAAATTAAATTTCCTTTAACACACACCTCATTTCAAATTTTGAACTGGAAAGTGTGTTGCTTTCCCTTCATGAATTATAATACCCTTAACCTAAAATAGTATTCAAAAAAAGAAGGATTTTTTTTTAGTATTCCATAAATATGATATTAAGGAAGTTAAGATTATTATTTGATACAATAAAATTTATAGGAAAAGTACATTTGAAAGGATTTGTAAAGAATGACTTTATTGCATGTAAAAGATGTCACAGGTGGATACACTAGACAGCCTGTCATTAAAGATGTCTCATTTACGATTAATAGGAATGAGCTTGTTGGTTTAATCGGGTTAAATGGTGCCGGTAAGAGTACGACAATAAAACATATATTAGGACTTTTGAAACCATCTAAAGGTGACATATTAATTAATGGTGAATCTTTTGATAAAGATCCAACTGCATATCGTGCTAGCATATCATATGTTCCTGAAACTCCGATGATTTATGATGAATTAACTTTACAGGAACATCTTGAAATTACAGCCCTGGCGTATAATATTCCTGAAAAGGATTTTAAAAAACGTAGTGAAGAGCTATTAAAAACATTTAGATTATATGATAAAAGAAAATATTTTCCTTCGACATTCTCTAAAGGGATGAAACAAAAAGTAATGATCATTTGTGCCCTTATTGTTCAACCACAGTTATACATAATAGATGAACCATTTTTAGGACTTGATCCAATCGCGATAAATGATTTACTTGAGATTTTGAACAATGAAAAAGAAAAAGGAGCAGGCATTCTAATGTCTACTCATATTTTATCGACTGCTCAAATTTATTGTGATTCATTTATTATTTTGCATGAAGGAGTCATTATTGCAAAAGGTACATTAAACGAATTACAAACTCAATATAATATGCCAAATGCTTCATTAGATGAAATTTATATTTTTGCAACGAAGGAAAAAGAAATATGAGTACGATCAAAGAATTATGGTTAGCAAGGTATAGGAGTTTTTTAAAAGAAATGAGTAAATATGGTCGTTATATTTTTAATGATCATATAAAATTTGTAATTGTTTTTGGATTTGGAGGAGGAGCATATTATTATCAACAAATGCTAAAAACAATTTCTCCAGACTTTCCGGCTATTTTACTAATCTCTATTCTTTTTAGTTTTCTTGTTGTAACAGGTCAAGTTACTACTTTTTTTAAAGGACCTGATTTACATTATTTACTACCTTTAGAAAAAAAGATGAAAAGTTACTTTATCCGCTCCTTTTTAATTACATACATCGTTCAAGTTTATTTAATGTTAATGATGCTAGGTGTGATATATCCAATATATAAGAAATTTTCACTAGGACAAACAACAAGTTTTATCGTCTTTATGCTAATAATTTTCTTATTAAAAGGATACAATCTCTTTGTTTCATACATGCACCTTACAAATAGCGGTATTTTAAACCGAGCTTTTGATTATTGTTTAAGGTTGCTAGGTACTTTCTTATTTATTTATGGCTTATTAAGTAAATGGAGCAGTTTTTTCCTTGTAATAATGATCGTAATTTTAGCTGTTTATGCATTATCTATTCAAATAGGTAGTAAAAATAAAAGAGTACAATGGGAAAGAAATGTTAAACTTGATACTTCAAGATTAGCGACTTTTTATCGATTTGCGAATATGTTTACTGATGTACCATCTATTCAACAACAAGTTAAGCGAAGAAAATGGGCCGATCCAATCATTAATAAAATTAAAATGAGAAATGCTGCGAATTATTTACTAGTTCGTACATTTATCCGAAATGGTAACTATTTAAGTATGTTTTTAAGACAACTTTTCGTAGGTGGGTTTGTAGTTTACTTGGTGCCAACTACGATTGGGAAAATATTGATTGGTATTTTATTTCTATACGTAATCTCCCTACAGAATATGTCAATTTTAAAACAGTACAACTATCATTTGTTGTGGAAAATTTATCCTTATACAAATGAAGAAAATAAAAAATCTATTTCAACACTTTTGTATATACTACTGATAATATGTAGTCTAGTTTTTAGTATTATTGGTTTAATAAAGGGCTTATCAATTTTAAACTTTATTATTGCAATCGTTGTGTATACTTTATTTTCAATGTGGTTAATTAAATTTTATGTGCATAAAAGGTTAAGTCAGCCACAAAAATTGTAAAGGGTGGACAGAATGGATTCTTATGAACTTCGTATTCAGTACGAACTATCTAGATGGAAACAAAAAGTAATGTCCGATTCAAATATTTTTCAAACTTCTGCAAAAAAAGTTCAGTTAAAGCTTCAATCATTATTACCAGAACAAATACAAGACTTGCTCACAAAAACAGTTAAAAATATGACGGTTTTATTTATGGGAGGGTCTACTGTTTTTAATGGCAGTGGTGAAGAGTATGAAGCATTAACACTTAGAGAAAGAGATTTAATCTTAGATAAAAAGTTAAACGAGTACAAAAAGATTTCAGCTGTAGAAGGTGCGGGTACAGGTGCGGGGGGAATATTACTCGGTCTTGCTGATTTTCCGCTATTACTAGGAATAAAAATAAGGTTTTTAGTTGAGGCAGCAAAAATATATGGTTACTCGCCTAAAGATGAGCTTGAACGACAATTCATGTTGTATATTTTTCAACTTGCTTTTTCAAGTGACAGCCATCGCAAAAAAGTATTTCAAGTTATTGAAAAGTGGGAAGATAAAGTAGATGAAAATCCCCAAGTCAATTGGGAGCAATTACAACTAGAATATCGAGATCATATCGATTTAGCAAAACTTCTGCAATTAGTTCCTATTATTGGAGCACCTGTTGGAGCATATGTAAATTATCAACTTCTTGAACAATTAGGTGAAACGGCTAAAAATGCTTATCGATTAAGGTATATGAAGAAGAATGAAAATCTCATCTAAAGAGTTACATACTAAAAGGAGAACTAAAAGTTCTCCTCAGTGTGTAGACAAAGTACATAAAACTTGAGTTTCAGACTGATTGCAAGCGCTTGTCTTTCGAGGCGCGAAGCCTGGTGAGGAGCGGAGTTACCCTAGACGGTAATGAGCACCGCAGACAGGCGAAGCAACGAAGAAAGCGAGCGTTTGTCAACAGTCTGAGGAGAACTAAAAGTTCTCCTTTTTTTATTTTTGTTCAACTAATTTTTGTGATTGTTTCAATGAAGTTAATGTCACAGACCCTAGTGTTTTTGCTGCAATTAGCATTGCTTTTTCGTCAAAATCAAATTTTGGATGGTGATGAGGGTATGCTTCTGTGACGTGAGGAGGTTTAGCTCCAGTGAAGAAGAATGTACCTGGTAATTTTTGTAAGTAGTATGCGAAATCTTCTCCGCCCATCTTAGGGTCCATTTCTTTTAATTGACTAACTTCATCAATTGATTCGGCTACTTTAACTAATAAATCAGTTTCTTTTTCATGATTTACTACTGGAGGATATCCATCATCGTACTTATATTCGTATGTAACATCATTTGCTAGACAAATCCCTTTAATGATTCTAGCTATTTGTTTTTTTACTTTTTCTTGTGTTTCCTTTTTGAACGTACGAACCGTTCCTATTAAGGTTGCTCGATCGGCGATTACATTAAAAGCATTTTTTGCTTCGAAACTTCCGATTGATAACACTACAGTGTCAATTGGATTTGTTTCCCGACTAACAACTTGTTGAAGTGCCATAACAAGTTGACTAGCGATTACAATACTGTCTTTTGTTCGATGGGGTTCTGCACCATGACCGCCTTGACCTTGGATTGTGATTGAAAACCGATCAGCTGCTGCCATGATTGGTCCTTTTCGATAACCAATTGTTCCTAATTCTTCAATTGCCCACAAATGGGTTCCATAAACCTCATCAACACCGTCTAAACAGCCATCAGCAATCATAGAAATTGCTCCACCTGGAGCATATTCTTCTGCATGTTGGTGAAGTATGACAACCTTACCGTCCCATGAATCTTTTTGCTCATGAAGTGCCTTTGCTAAATATAATAGTGTAGCAGTGTGACCATCATGACCACATGCATGCATAACGCCAGGCACTTTTGAGGAGTAAGGAACATTTTTCTCATCTTGAATAGGTAATGCGTCAAAATCAGCTCGTAAAGCGATTGTTTTTCCAGGATTACGACCATTAATAGTAGCAACAACACCATTGCCACCGACATTTGATTTGAATGGAATATTTAATTGTTGATAAAAGTTTTGAATGAATTTTGCTGTCTCGTATTCTTTAAATGAAAGCTCAGGATTTTCATGTAAGTATCTACGAGTAGATACCATTTCCGGATAATATGAATCTAATAAAGAAAATAAATCTGACATTATTTCACCCTCCTACTTACTATCTATATAACCTATTCAAGAAATGTAATTGATATCCTTCAAAATTATCTTCAATTAAGAAATGACGAAAAATGTATTGCCAAGGAAATATAGATCGAAAAAAAGGAAATAATGACTTATTCATGGGAATAAATGGATATACTATTTGTTATAGTGTAAGAGAAATGAAGGTGAAATAATTGAAAAAATGGGGATATTTAGCAATAGGACTGTTAGGTGTCCTGTTAATTAGCTTTGTTGGATTTTTACTAATCGTTTTCTTAGGTAATTATGTTATAGATGAAGATAAGTTAGTCGTCCATTCATCATCGGAAATGGTAGATTTAGAGGGGAATTTTGTATCAAAGCTATATAATGAAAATCATCAAATCGTTTCAATTAGTGATATACCTGATTATACTAAACAAGCAGTAGTTTCAATTGAAGATGAACGTTTCTATAAGCACCATGGAATTGATACACAATCAATCTTTCGGGCAATAGTAAATGATATAAAAGCATTTAGTAAAGTACAAGGTGCGAGTACACTTACTCAACAACTTGCAAAGAATGTTTTTTTGACGAACGACAAAACATTTATGAGAAAAACAAAGGAAGTAATTATAGCAATTAATCTAGAAAGAAAGTATACAAAAGATCAAATACTAGAAATGTATTTAAATCAGGTTTATTTCGGTCACGGGGTATATGGCATAGGTGGGGCTGCAAAATATTATTTCGGGAAAGATGTTAAACATTTGACCATTGAGGAAAGTGCTTCGTTAGCAGCCTTATTAAAAGCTCCATCTCATTATGATCCAGTTACACAACCAGAGCGATCTTTAGAGCGTAGGAATCTTGTTCTTTATAAAATGCTAGATACGCATTATATAACTGAAACTGAGTATCAGAATGCCAAAAGTAAACCATCAGTATTACATATTACGGAACAAAAATTTGAAAACGGATATGCTACATATATTGATATGGTTATAAAAGAAGCAAAAGAGAAATATGGGATTTCTTATGACCAACTTTTAAATGGTGGATACAAAGTTGTCGTTCCTATCCATAAAAAAACACAATTAACCGCCTATAAATATTTTAAAAATGGAAACTATTTTCCGGGAACTGATCAAAATGCTGAAGGAGCCTTCGTATTAATAAACTCCGAAACAGGCGGTGTAGAGGCAGCAATTGGGGGGAGAAATTACTATTTTCAAGGTTTAAATCGTATTAACGTGAAAAGACAGCCTGGTTCAACAATGAAGCCTTTACTTGTCTATTCGCCAGCACTTGAAACGGGGAACTACAATCCGTATTCTTTATTACCAAATGAACAGAGTGCGTTAGGAGACTATAAACCGAAGAATTATAATGGAGTTTATTCGAAAACGATTTCGATGTTTAATGCGTTAATAGAGTCAGCAAATGTGCCAGCAGTTTGGTTATTAAATGATATTGGGATTGATAATGCAAAAGAGTATTTAGAAAAAATGGATTTGAATATCCCCGATCAAGGTTTAAGTATGGCGCTTGGAGGACTTAAGATTGGTTTAACACCATTAGAGCTAGTAAAAGCATATAGTGCCTTTGATCATGATGGAGATGCATTAGAACCTTTTGTTATTAATGCAATTTATGATCGGAACAATGAATTAGTTGCTGAAGCGAAAATTAAGGAATATAAAGTGTTTTCATCACAAACCTCTTGGTATATGACAAAAATGCTTAAAGGTGTTGTAAATGAAGGAACAGCTAGTAGAGGAAGTTTTACTGGCGATTTAGCTGGTAAAACCGGATCTACAAATATACCTGGCCAAACAAATGGAAATAAAGATGCTTGGTTTGTAGGCTACACACCAGACGTAGTAGGTGCAATTTGGATGGGATATGATAAAACAGATTCAAACCATTTTTTAAGAAATGGTAGTACATATCCAACCATTTTATTTAAAAAGATTTTAAGTGAAGCAGGAAGAGAACCCTCTACCAAATTTAAAAAACCAAAAAATATAGACGATTTAGAATCACCGATAAATTTAGAGCCTATTTCTAATGTTCAATCAAAAGTATCATTCTCTCCATTTGGATTATTCACTGTCGTCATTAACTGGAATGCACCAACTGACCACAGACAACAATATCGAATCTATCGAGTGAAGAATGGAAAAGAGAAATTAATAGATACTGTTACTGGTTTAGATGAGTACAAAGATTCCTTTGTAAATGTATTTAATGTACCTTCTTATTATGTAGTACCGTACAATCCTCAAACAAAAGAAGAAGGTGAGAGGTCTAAACTTGTCAAACCCAACATAAGAAATAAGGAATAGACATTTTAAGGCTCTCCTTCTTATCAAATGATTTGAAGGGGAGTTTTTTATTTCCTATTAAAGTAAAAACTGTATCTCTTTAAAAAATAGTAAAGAGATTAAGAAGATTGAACGATGAGATAACGATTAACCGAACATTAAAAAAAGAATTATAAAACTCCTTAAATTTATAAAAAGTCTTAATAAATAAAGATTATTAATTCGATATTTTAGACATATTTTGATATAATTTTTAATGGGAAAAGTCTGGTAGTAAAATATACCTATTAATTGAGAAAAATAGTAAAATCAGTGAACATTATGTGTCAAAATTCGAGTTTTCTATACAATTAATGGTTCAATCAGTATATTTAATAGTAGAGTTTGGAAAAGTGAAAGGGAGACTTTGAAGGATGAAAAGAGATTTTAACGATACATTTCTTAAAGCGATTAGAGGAGAAGAAGTAACGCATACACCAGTTTGGTATATGAGACAAGCAGGGCGTTCTCAGCCAGAATACCGAAAAATAAAAGAAAAATATTCTTTATTTGAAATTACTCATCAACCTGAATTATGCGCTTACGTAACAGCGCTACCAGTGGACCAATATAATGTTGATGCAGCTATTTTATATAAAGATATTATGTCTCCACTTCCTGCAATTGGAGTAGACGTAGAAATTCAATCAGGAGTAGGACCGGTAATAAGCAATCCTATTCGTTCTTTAGCAGATGTAAAAAAGTTAACTGATATTCATCCAGAAGAGCAACTACCTTATATCTATGAGACGATTAAATTATTAACAACAGAGGTTCTTTCTGTTCCATTAATTGGATTTGCAGGTGCACCTTTTACAGTTGCTAGCTATATGATCGAAGGTAGACCATCTAGAAGCTATAATAAAACAAAATCATTTATGTACGCTGAGCCAGAAGCATGGTTTGCTTTGATGGATCATTTAGCAGACATGACTATCAAATATGTAAAAGCACAAGTTAAAGCAGGGGCAAGTGCAATTCAATTATTTGATTCATGGGTTGGTGCTTTGAATGCAAATGATTATCGCATTTATATTAAACCATGCATGGAAAAGATTTTTACAGCACTTAAAGCAGATCATATTCCAACTACTATGTTCGGAATTGGAGCAAGCCATTTAATTCATGAATGGAATGAACTGCCTGTAGATGTAATTGGGCTTGATTGGAGAACTTCTATTACTGAAGCTCGCTCTTTAGGGATTACAAAAACACTTCAAGGTAATTTAGATCCTGCCTTTTTATTAGCACCATGGGAAGTAATTGAGAAACGTGCGAAGGAAATATTAGATGAGGGTATGGCAAATCCAGGTCATATTTTCAACTTAGGTCATGGGGTATTCCCTGAAGTAAATCCTGATACTCTTAAACGATTAACAAGTTTTGTACATGAGTATTCATCAAGGGTTAAAGCTTAATATAAAAGGACTATGGTGATGACATGAAAGAAAAAATCGGTTTATTAGTTATGGCTTACGGCACGCCATATAAAGAATCAGATATTGAGCGTTATTATACAGATATTCGTAGAGGTAGAAAGCCTTCACCAGAAGCGCTAGAGGAACTGACAGAACGATATCGTGCAATTGGAGGAATCTCTCCTTTAGCAAAAATAACAATTGAACAAGCAAATGCATTAGAAAAAGATTTAAATAAGATCCAAGACAAAGTAGAATTCAAAATGTACATTGGACTAAAGCATATTGAACCATTCATTGAAGATGCAGTAGATGAAATGAAAAAGGATGGTATAACAAAAGCAGTTAGTATCGTACTTGCACCACATTATTCTACGTTTAGTGTGAAGTCATATAACGAACGTGCTACAAATCATTCAGAAAAAATAGACGGGCCAAAAATTATCCATGTAGATGATTGGTATAAAGAAGAACGATTTATTCAATATTGGGTTCGTGAAGTAGAAGCAATTCTTGAACCAATGAATGAAGAGCAACGTGTCAAAACGGCGTTTATTTTTTCAGCGCATAGTTTACCTGAAAAAATTCTTAACTATGGAGATCCATACCCAGAGCAACTTAAGGAAACTGCCCAGTTAGTCGTTCAGCAATCTGATATTCGTCATTATTTTCTAGGATGGCAAAGTGCTGGTAATACACCAGACCCTTGGCTTGGACCTGATGTACAAGATTTAACACGTGAGTTGGATGAAAATTATGATTTTGAAACTTACGTATACTTACCATTAGGATTTGTAAGTGAGCATTTAGAAGTACTATATGATAATGATATAGAATGTAAACTAGTAACGGATGAAATTCAAAAAGCATATGTTCGTCCACCGATGCCTAATACGGATCCATTATTTATAAGTGGGCTTAGTACCGTTGTATTAAGAAAATTAAACGAACAATAATATGGTTTTGAAATAGGAGGTAAAGAAGTGAATAAGAAGGTTGTCATTATTGGTGGCGGTATTACTGGATTGACATCTGCCTACTATTTAAAACAAGAAAAATTAAAAAATAATCTTCCAATTGATATTCAATTAATTGAAGGTTCATCAAGGCTTGGAGGAAAAATCCAAACAATTAGAAAAGATGGATTTGTTATTGAGCGTGGCCCTGATTCATTTTTGGCAAGGAAAAAGAGTGCATATCGATTAGCTGAAAACTTAGGGATCCAAGATCAAATCGTTTTTAACTCTTCTGGAAAATCATATGTATTAGCCCATAATAAATTACATGGTATGCCAGAAGGTTCAAACATGGGGATTCCTACACAAATCAAGCCTTTTATTTTTTCGGGTCTATTTTCACCTGCAGGAAAAATTCGTGCAGGTTTAGATTTTGTATTACCAAAAACACATGTCCAAGGGGATATGTCATTAGGTAAATTTTTTAGAAGAAGACTAGGTAATGAAGTAGTTGAGAATCTAATTGAACCCCTTTTATCAGGTATTTATTCAGGCGACATTGATCAAATGAGTTTAATGGCAACGTTCCCTCAATTCTTCCAAATTGAACAAAAACATCAAAGTATTGTTCTAGGAATGAAAAAAGAGATGCCTGTGAAGAAATCAAAAGGTCCGAGAAAAGGAATTTTCCAGACTGTAAGTACAGGTCTTCAAACAATTGTTGAACGAATTGAAGAAGAGTTAGACCAAGAGGAAGTTTTAAAAGGTGTACAAGTAGTTAATATAAATAAAATTGGGAAAAAATATGAGATTTTACTTAGCAATAATGAAAAGATAGAATCAGATTCCATTATTGTTACAGTGCCTCATCGTTTTATTCCACAACTATTTAATAATAAACCTGTATTTGAGCCTTTCAAAAAAGTTCCTTCTACATCTGTTGCGAATGTTGCACTTGCATTTCCAGAGCATGCAATTAAGAAGGATATAAATGGTACAGGCTTTGTTGTTTCGCGTAATAATGACTATAATATAACAGCGTGTACTTGGACTCATAAAAAATGGGCACATGCTTGTCCAAAAGGTAAAGTTCTATTACGTTGTTACGTTGGACGACCTTACAATAAGGAAATAGTCGATAAAACAGATGAAGAACTTGTTGAAATTGTATTAGAAGATTTAAGAAAAACGATGGATATAACTGAAAAACCTGAGTTTTATATTGTTTCAAGATGGAAAGATGCTATGCCTCAATATACGATTAATCATAAAGAGCGTACGAAAAACATGGAACAATATTTACAAAAAGAAATGCCTGGTGTATCGGTAATTGGTTGCTCATTCTATGGGTCCGGCTTACCAGACTGTATAGATCAAGGTGAGAAAGCAGTTTCAGATACAATTGAATACTTGTTTGCACATGAAAAACAAGCTGTTCGAAGCTATTAAGGCTTTTAAAACAATTAGTAAAGAATAGAGCAACCAAAAAAGTAGATCGATACTTTTAGGTTGCTCTTTTTATTATGCCTCTGTACTAATAATATGTTTAATCATTTCATTAAGAAAATTGCTGAACCTAAAAGACTTCAATTAAAAACTATCTTTTAAGCAATTTGAACAAGTGTTACTGTAGCAATCATGTTGTTCTTCAATCGTCGAATTACAGTGTTTACATATTTTCTTTGGTAATAGTTTTAAAAATTCGGACATTTTTACAAGCATGTTACCCTCTCCTTTAGTTAACTTATTAGTATTGTATTACTACAACGTATTTTGTGTCAATCTGTATTAGTACAATTTTTAAAAAATAATCTAAACGCCTATTTTTTTAAAACAGTAAGGACAAGCTTATAAATTTAAATTTTCATAGAAATAATAAATCTAAAGGAGTGTGTTTGTTTTATGAAAGTAACCGTTATTGGTTATTGGGGCGGCTATCCAGGTAAAGGTGAAGCAACTTCATGTTATTTATTTAAATCCAAAAATTTTAATCTATTGGTTGATTGTGGTTCGGGTGCATTAGCTACATTGCAAAATTACATAGATCCTAAAAGCTTAAATGCTGTAATCCTGTCACATTATCATCATGATCATATTGCAGATATAGGAGTACTACAATACTTCAAACTTGTAAACGCTGGAAAGGATAAGTTTGCTTTACCCATATACGGACATAACTTTGATAATGTAAAATTTAATTCGTTAACATATAAAGAAGCAACAAAAGGATATGAATATAATCCAAATGAAGCTCTAGACTTAGGTCCATTTACTATTCGATTTATTAAGACAGTTCATCCTGTAGATTGTTTTGCCATGCGAATTGAAACAGCAACTCACTCAGTAGTCTATACAGCTGATTCAAGCTATACGGAAGACTTCATACCGTTTTCTTCCAACGCGGATTTGCTTATAAGTGATTGTAATATGTATGAACATCAAGATGGTGCCAAAGTAGGGCATATGAGCAGCAAAGATGCTGCAACAATTGCAAATGAGGCGAATGTAAAAGAATTATTATTATCACATCTTCCTCATAGCGGAAATACAACAGATTTAATAAGTGAAGCCCAAAAGTATTATAATGGACTTGTTCATTTAGCTTATACAGGTTTTGAATGGAAATCAAAATTATAGGAGGATACATATGCTATTTTTAGATAATAGGGGAATAACGGATCCAACATTAAATTTAGCGATGGAAGAATATGCGCTAAAAAATCTAGATCCTGAAAATACATACTTTTTATTTTATATTAATGAGCCATCAATCATTATTGGTAAAAATCAAAATACTGCCGAGGAGATTAATGCTTCATATGTAAATGATCATAATATCCATGTAGTTCGAAGATTATCTGGTGGTGGAGCGGTATATCATGATTTAGGGAATCTTAACTTTAGTTTTATTACAAAAGATGATGGTGACAGCTTTCATAATTTTAGAAAGTTTACTGAGCCCGTAATCGAGGCATTGAAGGAAATCGGTGTGAATGCTGAACTTAGTGGAAGAAATGATATATTAGCAGAAGGTAGAAAAATCTCAGGTAATGCACAATTTTCTACTAGAGGTAGAATGTTTAGCCATGGTACATTGTTGTTTGATAGTAATATAGATGAAGTTGTAAATGCATTAAATGTAAAGCTAGAAAAAATTCAATCTAAAGGAATTAAATCAGTCCGAAGTAGAGTTGCGAACATTAAGGAATTTTTAAAAGACGATTTAACAATCTTAGAATTTAAAGATTTAATTTTACAATCTATTTTTAAAGAACATGGGAAAATAGAGCGATACGAATGGACAGATGAAGATATAAAAAATATTAAAGAACTTGCAGAGAGTAGATACCGAAATTGGGATTGGAATTTTGGAAAATCTCCTAAATGCAATATCCAACAAAGTAAAAGATTTGCGGCTGGTTCGATTGATCTTCGTTTAGATGTAAACAAAGGAATCATTGAGAATGTTAAAATTTATGGTGACTTCTTTGGGGTAGGAGATGTATCTGATATAGAACAGCTTCTGATTGGTAGTAAATTTGATCAACAAGTGATTGAAAATAAGCTAAATGAAGTTAATTTTACCCATTATTTTGGTAAGGTAACGAAAGAAGAATTTATGAGTTTATTATTTTAAAAAAAGAGTAGGAAACTACTCTTTTTTTGTTTGTTAAAAAATTAGAAGTCTAAAAAGTGCTAGTTTTCTCACTTGCCAGAATTGTTTTCTAGCAATATAATATATTTAGAATATTTTTAATTTTTATATTTAAAGGGGGTAGTTTTTCTTGAATTTAGTTGAAACACTGTCACAATCAGCTTTGAGGCATCCTGAACATTCTGCTATTATCTTTGAAGGGCAGATATTTTCATACTCAACACTAGAGACTTATATTACGAAATTTGCGAGTGGCCTCTCAAAATTAGGAATAGAAAAGGGAGATAAAGTAGCTCTAGTTGTTGGTAATTCTCCTCATTTTATTATAGCACTATATGGTGCCTTGAAGGTTGGAGCGGCTGTAATACCGGTTAATCCTCTATATGCACCAGATGAATTAGTATACATATTAACAAACGGCGACGCAAAAGCAGTTATCACCTTAGACTTATTTCTTCCACTAGTAGAAAAAGCTTCACCGATTCTTCCTAATATCGATCACTTCATTATTTGTGAAACAAAACAAGAAAATCCTTATGAATTTGAGAACAATAAATTGAAATCGTTTACAAATGTAGTTGGACTTGGAGATCTAGATTTCAAAGGACCTGAATTACATGATGACGATTTAGCAGTCATTTTATATACTTCTGGTACAACAGGAAAACCAAAAGGAGCTATGTTAACGCATAAAAACTTATATTCAAATGCCATGGATGCTGGACACTTCTTAAGCTTTTCAAATACAGAAAAGGTCATTGCAACATTACCTGCATTCCATGTATTTTGTTTAACTGTAGCTTTAAACGCGCCTTTAATGTATGGAGCTACTGTTATTTTAGTGCCTAAATTTAGCCCGAAAGAAATATTTGATATTATTCGTACATACAAAGCAACTGTATTTGCAGGTGTGCCAACAATGTACAACTTCTTATATCAATTCCCTGAAGGGAAAACAGAAGACTTTGAGTCAATTCGACTTTGCATTTCGGGTGGTTCATCATTGCCGGTTGCACTTTTAGAGAATTTTGAGAAGAAATTTAAAGTTATTATTTCAGAAGGATATGGATTGTCAGAAGCTTCACCTGTTACGACGTTTAATCCATTAGACCGTCCTAGAAAAGCAGGATCTATTGGGACAAATATCAGCAATGTAGAAAATAAAGTTGTAAATGCTCTTGGTGAAGAAGTTGCAGTTGGTGAAGTAGGTGAATTAATCGTCCGCGGACCAAATATAATGAAAGGCTATTATAATATGCCAGAAGAAACAGCAATGACGATACGCGATGGCTGGTTATATACTGGTGACCTAGCAAGAATAGACGAAGATGGATATTTCTATATAGTCGATCGAAAAAAAGAATTGATTCTTGTTGGCGGCTATAATGTATACCCTCGTGAAGTTGAAGAGGTAATTTATAATCATCCAGATGTTGTTGAATGTGCGGTGATTGGATTACCAGACGATAATTTTGGTGAAAGTGTAAAAGCCTATGTTGTTTCAAAAAATCCTTCATTAAGTGTGGAGTCTTTGACAGAATATTGCAAAGCACACTTAGCCAAATATAAAGTACCAAGATCAATAGAGTTCATTCCAGAGCTACCAAAAAATGCAACAGGTAAAATACTTAGAAGAGCGTTGAAAGATTCAGTTAGACTATAAATTGAGGTAATAGAGGAGAGGGGATCTCTCCTTTTTTATTTTGCCATACCAGTTAAGGTATTGCACACTAAAAAATGGACAGTAGTTGATCCTTTCAAATGGAAAACATGCAAAACTATTCTAATTCTTTCAAATTTAAATAAAAAAATGATTTTAGTCTGCTAATTATCTATAAAATAAAGTTGAATTTATACTAGAAATGAAAAATAACCTCCGATATACCATTCTCACATTTTAAATTTCTCTCCATTAGGATAGATTACTAATTCTTGGTATTTATAAAAACTGTTTAAGATCTTCCCAATTTTATTCTAAAAGTGCTGGACGGAATTTTTTACGTTTGATAAAGGTTGTATCTTTATTTTCCTAAAAATCCCTTCAAAATAGAAAAAAAGTATTTAAAAATATCATAGGTTGAAGTTCTAAAAAATTGGACAAAGTTGATAATATAGAATGGGGGGAGATTTTATGAAAAAAGCAACTAAATCTAAATTAACCAAATACATCTGTCTAGGCTATCTCGTTTATATCATTTTAGTCCTGTTATACTTTTATGTTTTTACGACTTCTGACCTACCATCAAAATATAAAGGAACTTTCGTAGATCCACATACATTCATGAATCATAAGGAAGCTAATTTAAGTACTAGTTATAGCACTTTAAAAAATGTTCTTTACTTTATTACCTTGCCGATTGATTGGATTGTATTATCACTTTTATTATTAAGTGGATCAATTGAAAGATTAGGTGACTCATTATCTAAGTTGACTAGATTTAAGTTTATACAAGTCTTATTATATTTCTTCTTTGTATCGGTCGCTACATATATCGTTTCATTTCCATTTGATTTCTATCGATTTAAATTATCGACGAAATACGGATTGTCTGTTCAATCCTTTAATGCGTGGATGAAGGATGAAATGATTGGTTTTTGGATAAATTTTGCCATGATGTTTTTTGTGGTGTATGTTGTGTATTTATTAATCAAAAAACAACCAAAGAAATGGTGGCTCACTGCATGGCTATTAAGTATTCCTTTTACAATTTTCTTAACGTTTATTCAGCCTGTAGTAATTGATCCCTTATATAATGATTTTTACCCATTAAAAGATAAAAATTTAGAAAAGAAAATTATTACCCTTGCTAAAGAAGCAAATATTCCTGCACATCGGGTATATGAAGTAAATATGTCCACGAAAACAACTACTTATAATGCATATGTTACTGGTATAGGTAAAAACGCTAGGATTGTATTATGGGATACAACTCTTAAAGGGCTTACTGAAGATGAAATTATGTTCATCATGGCTCATGAAATGTCACATTACGTTCATAAAGACATCTATAAATCAATGTTTGGTATGTTAGCAGGTAGTTTAGTCGGTCTGTATATCATTCATTTATTAATGAGGTATGTACTATCCAAGAGTAGAAGCAGTAATTCTACTGAAAAAATGGCCGTCATCTTAACACTATTTTTAATCGTTAGTGGAGTAGTAAGTTTTATTTCTGATCCAGTATCAAATGCATTTTCAAGAAGTGCTGAGAAAAGAGCAGATTTATATGCAGTTAAGCTAACACATGATCCAGAGGCAGGCATTATAGCGTTTCAAAAGTTATCCAAAAACAGCTTGTCTCAAGTAAATCCACCATTTTTAGTGAAATTATTCAGATATGATCATCCGACTATGTTGGAAAGAATGAAGTATTTAGAGGCAGCTGAAAAAAGAAACAACAATAAATAGAGTAAATCCTTTTTTGAATGTTTAGCTTGTAGATTGATTGGTTTTGTACCAATATCTACAAGCTTTTTTTGTATTATGTATGAAAAATCTTATTTGAAGAATTTGGAACCTTTAGTAAAAAACAACTTTTTCTCTAAAACTTTTACTGAGGTGATCTTATTAAAAAAGTTAAGCTGTCGAAAATTCTTTTAGAAATATTTTCAGAATTTAATATCAAATCCGAATATACTGTTATATAATAACGTAAGTAATCAATATCTGTTATATAACTGAATGGAGGGATCATATGACAACTGAGCTTTCAAAAATCAAAGTTCTAGGTAATCATGTAGAGGGTTCAACTGACATTCTTACGACTGAAGCATTAAATTTTTTAGAGCAATTACATCTGAAATTTGATCAACGTAGACAACAGCTGTTATTAAACAGAAAAGAAAGAATGTGTTTTTTACAAAATGGGGGAAAGCTCCAATTTTTAGAGGAAACAAAACACATTCGTGAAAGTGAATGGACAATTGCACCTATTCCAGAGGATTTACAAGATCGAAGAGTAGAGATAACAGGACCAGTTGATCGAAAAATGATTATCAATGCATTGAATTCTGATGCATTTGTTTTCATGGCTGATTTTGAGGATGCTACTTCTCCAACTTGGGAAAATATAATTTCTGGGCAGGTTAATTTAAGAGATGCTGTGAATCGAACAATTTCACTTCATTCAAATGGAAAAACATATAAGTTAAAAGAGAAGCCAGCTGTACTATTAGTTCGACCAAGAGGCTGGCATTTAGAAGAAAAACATATCACTGTAAATGGTGAAAATATGTCTGGTAGCTTAGTAGATTTTGGACTTTATTTCTTTCATAATGCGAAACAAGCAATAAAAAATGGCTCTGGACCTTATTTTTATTTACCAAAAATGGAAAGCTATTTGGAAGCAAGATTATGGAATGATGTTTTTTTATTTGCTCAAAATGAATTGAATATACCTGTTGGAACGATTAAAGCAACTGTATTAATCGAAACAATTGCTGCTTCATTTGAAATGGATGAAATACTTTATGAATTAAAGGATCATTCAGCTGGATTTAATTGTGGCAGATGGGATTATATTTTTAGTTTTATAAAAATGATGCGATACGACAAATCAATTATTTTACCTGATCGATCTGTTGTGACAATGGAAGTACCTTTTATGCGTTCATATTCTCAAAAAGTTATTCAAACTTGTCATCGTAGAAATGCTCCAGCAATTGGAGGAATGGCAGCTCAAATTCCAATTAAAGATGATAAAGAGCGAAATGAAGTTGCGTTTGAAAAGGTAAGAAAAGATAAAGAGCGTGAAGCGAAGGATGGACACGATGGAACTTGGGTAGCTCATCCTGGTTTAGTAGCTGTAGCTCTTGAACAGTTTAATCGATTTATGCCTACACCAAACCAGATTCATAGAAAACATGAGGATGTTAATGTAACAGAGGCGGATCTTTTAGAGATTCCTAGTGGTGTTATTACGGAACAAGGTCTCAGAACAAATATAACAGTTGCGATTCAATATATTGAAGCATGGATAAGTGGTCGAGGTGCGGTGCCGCTTTACAACTTAATGGAGGATGCTGCGACTGCTGAAATTTCGCGTGCGCAAATTTGGCAATGGGTGCGTCATGAAAAAGGTGTTTTAGAGGATGGTACAAACATTACTTTACAATTAGTTGATTCTTTAAAAAATGAAGAAATGATGAAGCTTCAACTAGAAATTGGGAAAGAACAATTTGAAGCAAAACGATTTAATGAAGCAATTGGATTATTTGATGAGTTAATTAGCAACGATGAATTTGCTGACTTTCTGACTTTAAAAGGATATAACTTTTTATAAAATTAGGAGGAATTGATTATGACGAAAAATCGTGAAAAGCGTATTGCTGAATTACAAGAAAGCTGGGAGCTGGATTCTAGATGGAATGGCATTACAAGAACATACACTGCTGAAGATGTAATTAAATTAAGAGGATCAATCGATATTGAACAAACATTGGCAAAAAAAGGCGCGGAAAAATTATGGAAGCTTTTAAATGAAGAAAGCTATGTTAATGCACTAGGAGCATTAACTGGAAATCAAGCAATTCAACAAGTAAAAGCAGGTTTGAAGGCTATTTATTTAAGTGGTTGGCAAGTAGCTGCTGATGCGAATCTTTCTGGTCAAATGTACCCAGATCAGAGCTTATATCCGGCAAACTCTGTACCAGCAGTTGTAAAACGAATTAATCAGGCTTTCCAACGTGCAGATCAAATTCAATATGTTGAAGGTGGAGAAGAAATCGACTACTTCGCACCGATTATGGCAGATGCAGAGGCTGGTTTCGGTGGACAATTAAATGTATTTGAACTAATGAAAAGTATGATTGAAGCAGGAGCGGCAGGTGTGCATTTTGAAGATCAATTGTCTTCGGAGAAAAAATGTGGCCATTTAGGTGGGAAGGTATTATTACCAACACAAACGGCGGTGCGTAACTTAATCTCTGCTCGTTTAGCAGCGGATGTAATGGGAGTACCTACCCTTATTGTTGCACGAACTGATGCAGATGCAGCAGATTTAATTACAAGTGATATTGATCCTGTCGATAAACAATTTATTACAGGTGAAAGAACACCTGAAGGTTTTTATCGTACGAAAGCGGGGTTAGATCAAGCAATTGCTCGTGGTCTTGCTTATGCACCGTATGCAGACTTAGTTTGGTGTGAAACGTCAGAGCCAAATCTAGAGGATGCAAAACGTTTTGCAGATGCTATTCATGCCAAATTCCCAGGTAAATTACTAGCTTATAACTGCTCACCTTCTTTTAACTGGAAAAAGAAACTAGATGACGAAACAATCGAGACTTTCCAACAACAAATTGCAGCAATGGGTTATAAATTCCAATTCGTTACTCTTGCTGGTTTCCATGCGTTAAACTTTGGCATGTTTGAATTAGCTAGAAACTACAAAGATCGTGGAATGGGAGCATATTCAGAACTTCAACAAGCTGAATTTGCAAGTGAACAATATGGCTATACTGCAACAAGACACCAACGCGAAGTTGGAACAGGATATTTTGATCAAGTAGCTCAAATTATTACTGGAGGAACTTCTTCAACAACAGCTCTTAAAGGCTCTACTGAGGAACAACAATTTTCATCTAATTAATTAGTAAAAAAACCACTTTTTTCGAATGTGAGAAAGGTGGTTTTTCTATTGGCTTTTATCCTAAAATTTAGTAAACAATGACACTTTTGTTAAAGTATTCAAAAAATGATTTTATAAATAAAGATTTGTGATATTATTTCTCTAACATCAATGTTGCTACTATACTTCATGTTAAAAAATTCTTTGTCTGATCTTGTTAAACTTTATTGTTGGCTATCAAATTATTTAAGAGACTAACTTGTAGCCAACAAAATTTAACAGTTCAATACTAATAACAGAAGGAGTTGTAATGATGAATCATGTGAAAGGACAAGTTAAAGTATTAAATGAGTATGAGATTAATAAGTCGACAATGGCAATCATTCCAGAATTTACGGTCGATTTAGTTGTAATTTCAAAAGTATTCGAAACAGATGATAATTTTTATGTTTTAATGAAACCGATTGAAATTATAGAAAGGAGCTGTGCTTACTTCGGAAGTAGTTACCGGGGTAGGCGTGAAGGAACGAAACAAATGATTTCCATCACTCACAAACCACCAATAGCGATCAGCTCAATGAATCAAATTTTCTTTTTCCCCACTTCATCTTCTTTAAAAGTAGAATGTTCTTGGATCTCCTACAATCATGTTTCTAATTTCAGAGGCGGTAAATACAATCGATCAGTTGTTGAATTTTTCAATGGTGTTGAACTTCCATTAGAAATATCTCGTGGCTCATTTGAAAACCAATTATACCGAACTGCACATTTAAGGGCTATTTATGAAGACAGGCTTAATCCTGAAAATACCCAACAAAAATCTTACAAATTAATCCCAGATAACGAAATTACCTCATATATAAAAGGAATGTCAGTACACGAAAAATAAAAATGAAAGATTAAAATTTTGACTACTTAACATTTAGTAAAGTAGTTTTTTTATGTGAATTATTTGATCAAGTATGTAGAAGAAAAGATTATTTTGAAATTCAGAAATTTAGTCCTTTTAATTCTTAATAAGAAGGAACTGTTAAAGTAGATTGTTGATTTCTTATTCTACTATATGGCAGTTTAGTTGAAAAAGGTAATTTGAGTATAAATGAGAAATAGTTCAAGTCCATCTAAGACACTTATTTACTTATTTCCTAATGCTGTAACTTTTTAATCTATATAATTAATTTACCCGAAATTATTGGAATTTTGGTAAAATTTAAATATGTAAGGGAGGTATTCAACTTGATCGTATTAAAAGAAGTCACTATTCAAAACTGGTTTAACATCGTTATGCTTAGAAGTGCTAATGATCAAGCGAATAAAATTTTCGAAAAAAATATTGCTTCTAATTGTTTTTCTCTAGCACAGTCTAGTATAGAAGGAAACTGGGTCACAAAAGCTATCTATTATAATGAAACCCTAATCGGATTTACTATGTATGGTTATTCAGAAGAACTTCAAGGATATGAAATTTGTAGATTTATGATAGATTTTAACCACCAAGGTAAAGGGTATGGAAAAGAAGGATTAAACTTAGTAATACAAGAAATAGTAAACCATTTTAAATGTGAAGAGATACTACTAAGCTTCCATCCAGAAAATGAGAAGGCAAAAAAACTATATGAATCAGTAGGATTTCAGAATACTGGAAAGGTTGTTAAAGGTTTCGTTGATGAGCATATATATTCTTTAAAAACTAAGTAGTACATTTAATATTTTAGACAGTCAACAATTTATATAGTAATTAAGAATACCAACATAATTTATTGTGTTCTTTAAGTATTGCATTAGTTGAATAACAAGAATGACTATATAGAAATAAACGCATTTTTTTACAGAAAGGAGGGCTTACGTTTTATGACGTTTAGCGACCGTTTTTTCAAGAACAGGATAAAGCCGATCGTAATTACTCAAATGATATTGGGAATTCCAGTTACGTTATTTTTTATTTTTTCCTTAAAATCATCTCTCGCCGCTAATTTTTTCTATTCTGGACTAATAGGAATTACCCTTGCGTTATATATGTTTTTATCTGGGATAGAGCAATATATTTTAAAAAAGAAAAGTTGGTCAATTACCTTCTTTGTCTTATCGGTAATTATAATTTTAGTTGCATCACAATCCTTTTATATATCACAACTACATAAATAACTCTTATTAAACTAACGCAGAGCTTTAGTTCAATGAAAAGTTAAGAAGCTGATTATCGGCTTCTTTTTTGTGTTTAAAAATCAAACATTAAAAGAGTGACTAATTCAAGATAATGGTAATTTAGTCCTTTAAAAGTGGATTTCCATTTATTCAAAAAAGATTACCTTAGTACCCAAAAAAATAACCCAATTGACGATTTAGAACACAAAATAGATAATTTACTTATCAACATTTAATGAATAAGAGGGAGTTTTTATGAATCGGTATGAAAGGACAGAATCAGTAATTATCGGAATTGTTTTTATGATTTTTTATGTATTAATAAAAATGGATTTTTCGATTGCCATCTCGTTGATTTTATTAGTTCTGTTTTTTGTTTTCTTATACTACACACAACATTTGTTTAAAAAGAAGATGGAAGATCATTGTTTGAGTCGTGGTTTTACTTCAAAATGGTATTTTATAGTCATCTGCTTCTTATTTATTTTTCTTTATAATGGAGTAATAAATATCGCATTTTTTGAACGTTCATTTTTAAAAGGCTCATCAACACTACTGTTTGGAGGAATAGGGACTTTAATTGGTTCGTTTGTGAACATTAAAAATTAATATAAATCAACCTTGAACGAGTGTTTTTTTGAGGACTATTATAAAAGATTTTTGATTTCTTTATTTAATAAAATGGCAGGATAGTTTAATAAGAATATAGAAACTTTCATTAAACATATTATAAAATAGGGGATTAACTAAATGAAAAACTTTGGGATAATATTTGTATTTATGGGAGTTATTATGATGGTATTAGGTGGGTTCGAAAAGATACTTATTTCCTTATCTTTTAACGGTAATGGTAACGGTATTGATATGACCGCAATTAAAAATTTAACAACTTCATATTTATGGAATATTACAAACTTCACCTTCTGGTTTGGATTATTATTTTTCATTATTGGTTTAAGTGTATTTTTCGAAGTCTCAAAATATTTTAAAGTGGAAAATTGATTTTATTAAAAAACTCGATCGGCTATTTAGTCGATTTTTTTTATTGAAGTAAATGGCAGATAGTTCAATAAGGATTAATTATAAAAGGGAATATCATTTATTTCAATAATTTACATATTATGGAAAAAATACTATAAAGGAGATAGATTGATGGATTACGGATTATTGATTGTTGGAATAGCACTTTTACTTGTGTCTTACCTAGTCGCTGTGAAAAAACAAACATGGTTGTTAGCCGGTTTTAATGAGAAAATGATAAAAAATAAGTCCTTGTTAGGAAAAGTGGTAGGTGGAGGTTTTTCTCTTCCTCTCAGCATGTTAATAATTATTAATAGTATTTTCGACTATCCTTATGAAGTAACGCTTCTTATAATAATAATGTTGATTTTATTAACAATGGTGTACTTATTTATCAATAGAAGATTACTCGATTAGTTCAACTAATGCATGCCATAGTTAGATAAAAGCTCCTAAAGGTTGTCTAATTTGACAGTCTTTTTTTATTTCAAAAAAACATTTTAATTTAACAGAGCTAATACGAAAAATAATATAAATTAACATAGCGTTCGTTTTCATCTATTAAATCAACATGACGTGACTTATTTAAATGACAAATTCTCTTTCAACGCATGAAAAAACTACTTTACCATTCAGTGAAGTAGTTTTTTTATTTATTCAAAAATAGTTTATTAGAATTAGATTAAGCATCATTAGGAACAAATTAGTAAAAAAATATTTATAATATGATCAGTCAAATTATTACAAAAAATACTAGTTAGAATCATTTATTATTATTGAATAAATAGTTATATGTGATAATGTTAACAGTAAGGATATCTATTTAGAAATACGGCTTAAGGAGAGATTCATATTTAAATGAACGTTTTTGACTTAAAGGCTTTTTTTACAGAAGAACATTTTTTACATCTCATTCAACAATACAAAGATTATGGTCCATTAGTTGGAATTTCAATCCCTTTTATCGAAGCAATTTGTCCAATTTTACCTTTGGTCATTTTTGTATTTGCTAATGCAGCAGCATTTGGTCCTTTTTTAGGTTTTTTATATTCATGGATTGGTTCTTGCTTAGGTTCCATTTTACTATTCTATGTTGTTAGAAAATTTGGTCAGAAACGATTTTTTTCCTTTATAAGTAAACATAAGAAAGTAGAATCATCAATAGGGTGGATTGAAAAAAGGGGATTTGGTCCAATTTTTATTATGTTTGCATTTCCGTTTTCACCATCTTTTTTAATAAATATAGTAGCCGGTTTGTCACGTATTAAAATATCACAATTTCTTATCGCATTGGTACTTGGAAAGTTTACAATGATCGCGATGATTAGTTATTTAGGGAAAGATTTAACTTCAGTGTTTCAGAAACCGATTAAAGCATTGTACATAGGAATTTTTATATTCGTATTATGGATAGTTGGAAAAGTGATTGAGAAACGTATGGACATCAAAGAAAAAACAACAGAGAAAAAGAGTGCGTCTCGATCATCTGATGAGCAATAAAGTATTATGACTCAGGGAGGGAGAGAGCAACTTTATGCTAAGAAAAGAAGTATTTGACTGGGGAAAAGCGATCATTATTGGGATCGCAATTGCTTTTATTGTAAGAACGTTCTTATTTTCTACATATGTAGTTGATGGAGAATCTATGATGCCAACTTTAAAGGATGGAAACTTACTAGTTATAAATAAATTTGGATATGAAATTAGTGATATTAACAGATTTGACGTAATTGTTTTTCATGCAAATAAGCAAGAAGATTATGTTAAACGTGTCATTGGTTTACCTGGAGATTCAATTGAATATAAAGATGATCAGCTTTATGTTAACGATAAAAAATGGAATGAACCATATTTAAATGATTACAAAAGTTCTTTAAAGGGAACAACTTTTACACCTGATTTTAATTTAAACGAAGTTACAGGTAAAACGAAAGTTCCACCAGGCTATGTTTTTGTTGAAGGGGACAATCGACCAAAAAGTTATGACAGTCGTTTGTTTGGATTTGTAAAAATTGATAAAATTGTAGGGAAGGTCGATCTACTTTATTGGCCACTTTCAAGTTTGAATACGAATTTTAACAAATAAGCTCCTTATGGGGGCTTTTCTTATTAGGTACACATTTAAACACTTTTTTACTAAACAATAACCATTATTCTAATACATTAAGGAGGGGGATTTATGTCGTTTCAATTTATATTAGGACGTGCAGGAAGTGGAAAAACGCATCACATTTTAAATGAGATTACAGATCGATTAAAGAACGAAACAAAAAATATCATTTTTATTGTACCTGACCAAATGACCTTTCAGATGGAATATGAATTAGTTAAAAGGCAGGAAAAAAAAGCAATTATTAACTCCCAAGTTTTTAGTTTTACTCGATTAGCCTGGAAGGTTCTACAAGAAACAGGTGGAATCAGTCGGATTCATATTGGTGAGATTGGAATTTCTATGATTCTTCGAAAGATTATTGAAGAAAAGAAAGAAGATTTGAAAGTTTTTCATCACGTTGCTGATCGACAAGGATTTTATAAGGAACTAACGGGTCTTATTGCTGAGTTTAAAGGTTTTCAAGTTTCTTCAGATGAATTATCTTCCGTTATATTACAAATGGAGCAAGATTCATCAAAGGATCATATCTTTATTCAACAAAAGATAAATGATATTCAAATCGTGTTTGATGCTTTTAATACATATATGAAAGATAAGTATCTTGATTCAGAAGACTATTTAAATTTGTTGATTCAAGAATTACCTAAAAGTGATTATATAAAAGACAGTATTATTTATATTGATGGATATTATGATTTGGCACCTCAAGAGCGAAATGTAGTTGAGGAGCTAATGAGATATTGTAGTGAGGTAAATTTCTCTCTCACAATCGACCGGCAATATGATGATTTTTTACCACATGAATTAAATTTATTTTATAAACCAGCGCTTCTATATCAACAAATTAATGAGATTGCTTTAAATACAATGCAAACAATAGAGCAACCTGTTATTTGTCATCATAACTTTAGAAATCAATCGAATGATTTGAAGTATTTCGAAACGAATTTTGATAACAGACCAGTTAAGCCTTCGTTTGAATCAGATGGAATTAAGATTATGTCGGCATCTAATCGACGAGCTGAAGTAAATGGGATTGCCAAAGATATTATTAATAAGGTACGTGATCAAGGATACCGATATCGTGATATAGCTATTTTCTTAAGAAATGGAGAATCATATTCGCATTTGATTTCGACTATTTTTCATGCGTACGAAATACCCATTTTCATTGAAGAAAAGCGTTCTATGTTAACGCATCCATTATTTACGTTTTTACAGGCTACTTTCGATATCATTCAAAAAAATTGGAGATATGAATCAGTTTTCAATGCGTATAAAACGGAATTAGTTTATCCATTCGAAAGTAATCGTGATAAGAATCGTGAACAGCTCGAGTTATTTGAGAATTATTGCATAGCGTACGGTAAGCAAGGAAAAAGGTGGACGATTGAAGAGCCATGGAAGTATCGAAAGTATCGCTCAACTGAAGGTATTGATAGAGGGATAACAACTGAAGAGTTAGAATTCGAGGCATTAATCAATTCCGTAAGAGATTTATTAGTAAAGCCAATACTTACATTTCAAAGCAATCTAAAGCAAGCAAAAAATGCGAGAGAAATGTGTGTAGCATTGTATGAATTTGTTGAATCGCTAGATATTTCAAGGAAGCTTCAACGTTTAAAGGATGATGCTGAAAATCGATCCAATTTAATTGAAAGTAAAAATCATGAGCAAGTTTGGAAAGGGTTTATTCAACTTTTAGATGAATGCGTTGAATTAATTGGAGAAGAAAAGCTGTCTCGTAAAACATTTTTTGAAATTCTTCAAACTGGTTTTCAATCACTTCAATTTGCGAATGTTCCTGCATCATTAGATCAAGTAAACATAGCTGATTTTGATCATTCAAGATTACAAAATGTAAAATGTGCTTATATCATTGGTGTAAATGAAGGTGTTATTCCAAGGAAGGCTAATGAAGACGGATTATTAGGCGATACTGCCAGGGAGTTTTTACAATCATTTGGTGTAGAAGTAGCACCAACAAGTAAGCACCAATTATTTGTAGAAAATTTTAATATCTATACTGGAATTAATCGTGCAAGCCATGAGTTAATCATTAGTTACCCATTAGCAAGTGATGATGGAAAAAGTCTTGCCCCATCAAGTCTCATTCAAAGGCTAAAATCGATTTTTCCAAATATACATCAACGATTTGAAAGTGGAGACTTAACATTTAGTTCCGTAGAAGAACAGCTAACATCTATTACAAATTTTGGTACAGCGTTAACGAATTTAGTTTCTCAGCTTCAAGTTTGGTCTACTAGGGAAACAGAAACGAATATGGATTTATGGTGGACGCTTTATAATGTCTTACGAGAAAATTCTGATTCAAAAGATAAACTGTATAAAGTAATAGGTAGTGTAATGTATAACAATGTCGCGAAAGATCTTGGAGAAGATTTAAGTACAGAATTATATGGGGAGGAATTGAGTGGATCGGTTTCACGAATCGAGCTTTTCCATCAATGCGCATATGCCCATTTTGCACGATATGGTCTAAAGCTTCAAGAACGTGAAATTTATAAGTTTGAATCATTTGATATGGGTCAATTATTCCACAGTGCTTTAACAATTATTGGAGAGAATCTTTTACAGACAGGGAAAAGCTGGAGTAGTTTAACGAATTCAGAATGTGATGAATTAGCAGCTAAAGTAGTAGATGAAATCTCTCCAAAGTTTCAACGTGAGATTTTGTTAAGTACGAATCGCTATATGTTTTTAAAGAAAAAAATGAAGGATGTTATTGCTAAAGTATCCTCAATTTTAAGTCAACAAGAGCATGCAGGTAAATTCGTTCCTGTTGCTTTAGAAGTACCATTTGGTATGGGTAAACAGTTAAATTCTTATGAACTTCCGATTGATAGGAAGAGAAGAATGGTATTAAATGGTCGAATTGACCGAATTGATAAAGCAACAAGTGAAAAAGGCGATTACTTACGAATTTTGGATTATAAATCAACGAAGAAGGAATTAAAATTATCAGATGTTTACTACGGACTTGCTTTACAGTTACTAACCTATTTAGATATAGCTGTAGCAAATTCAACAACTTTACTTGGAAAACACGCGGACCCGGCTGGTATTCTTTATTTCCATGTTCAAAATCCGATTGTTAAAGTTAAAAATAATATCGAACTCGATGAAATTCAGGATGAGATCTTTAAAAAGTTTAAAATGAATGGATTACTTTTAGAAGATCGTGAAAGTAATACGTTAATGGATGAAGCCTTAATTCAAGACGGAAGCTCTTCAAAAATTGTGCCGATTAGGCTTAAGAAAACCGGAGAGTATATGGCGAAATATTCAAAAACGGTAAAGCCTGAACAATATCCAATGATGACAAATTATATAAAGCAAAAATTTACTGAAGCAGGTCAGCAAATATACAACGGTTTTGTAGAAGCAAATCCATATCAGCAAAAGGATAAAATACCCTGTACATATTGCTCGTACCAATCAGTATGTCAATTTGATGCGAATGTAAAAGGAAATGAATATCGTGTTCTACCTCCTTTAGAAGATAGCGAAGCATTACAAAAAATGATCGAGGTGGTGAATAAAGATGAGTAAAGAAGAAAATAACGCAAGTAAAACAACATGGACAGTCGACCAACAAAAAGCGATTGATTTCGAAGGGACGGATATTCTTGTAGCAGCAGCTGCTGGTTCTGGTAAGACGGCTGTTCTTGTTGAACGAATTATTCAAAAAATCATTCGTAATGAAAATCCAATAAATGTTGATGAATTACTTGTTGTTACTTTTACAAAAGCAAGTGCCCAGGAAATGAAGGAAAGGATCGGGATTGCATTAGAGAAACAACTTGTAAATAATCCTGAATCTGATCATTTAAGGAAACAAGCTTCTTTGTTAAATAAAGCTTCAATCTCTACTATTCACTCTTTTTGTACGGAAGTCATTCGATCAAATTACTATATGGTAGAATTAGATCCAAACTTCCGTACTGCAGAAGAAATTGAGATTCAATTACTGATGGATGAAGTGTTAGAAGAGTTGATGGAGTCAGAATATAGTGATGAGTCTAATTTAGTCTTCTTTGATTTAGTTGATCGATATACTAGTGATCGAGATGATAATGATTTACCAAAATTAATATTAAAGCTATATCGTCATGCAATTTCTAATCCAAACCCAAGTGAGTTTTTAAATGCATTCATTCATCAATATAATGTAGTCGGTAAACCAGTTGATGAGATTCCTTTTATTCAAGAGCTTAAGAAATTTATTCAAGATGATCTGTTTGCTTGTATAAACACTTATAAACAAGCTCTGGATATAATAGAAAGTCCTGATGGTCCAATTAAGTATGCTGAAGTGTTTAAAGAGGAGTATGCTAATTTAGAATGTTTATTCCATGCTTCAGAAAAATCATGGGAAGAAATTAATGTTGGTCTACAAAAAATAGTATTTAATCGATTGCCCACTATTAAAAAGACAGAGGGAGATCAACAGAAAAAGGAATTAGTAGCGAATTTCCGAAAAGACGTTAAAAAGGAGATTGATGATATAAGAGATAAGTATTTTAGTCGAAGTATTGACGTTCAATTAAGACAAATAAGTGAATTAAAACCCCTAGTTGAAAAGTTAATTGAACTTGTTAATCGTTTCATCGTGTTATTTAAAGAAGCAAAATTAGAAAATGGAATTTTAGATTTCAATGATTTAGAACACTATGCACTTGAAATTTTAAAGGAAAAAGACGAAAAAGATTTATTAGTACCTTCATCGGTTGCAAGAGTTTATCAAGAAAAGTTTAACGAAGTGTTGGTAGATGAATACCAAGATACGAACTATGTACAAGAATCGATTTTAAGATTAATCACAAAAGGCACGGGAGCTTCTGGTAATCTTTTTATGGTTGGAGATGTTAAGCAATCAATCTATCGCTTTCGATTAGCCGAACCACAGCTGTTTATAAATAAATACAATTTATATGAAAAAGAAAAAAATGAAAGAACTGGTTTAAGAATCGATCTTTCTAAAAACTTTAGAAGTAGAGCGGAAGTATTAGATGCTACCAATTTTATTTTTCAACAAATCATGGGAAGAGAAATTGGTGGAATTGAGTATGATGAAGATGCGATGTTAAAGCTAGGTGCGAGCTATCCTGAATACTCAGACTCGGCTGCTGAATTAATCTTATTAACGAATTCGGATGAAGAAGAAAATGTGCCTGAGTATAGTGAACAAGAAGATGATGATCTTGTTGAAGAAAAGCTTGAACAAATTGAGGCAAGGTACGTAGCAAGAAGAATAAAGGATTTAGTTGAAAGTGAATATTTAGTAACGGAAAAGACTGGAGAAATGAGACCAGTAAAATATAATGATATTGCTATTTTAGGCCGTTCATTATCGAATGCAGATTTGTATATCGAAGAATGCAAAGCGTTGGGTATACCGCTTTATGCTGAGAAATCAAAGGACTTATTTCAAACGATTGAAGTAGCCGTCTTTTTAAATTTATTAAAGCTAATCGATAATACGATTCAAGATATTCCACTTGCATCTGTCCTACGTTCTCCAATTGTAGGACTTTCGGAACCGGAATTAACGATGATTAGACTTAATCATAAAAATGGATCCTTTTACGATGCATGTCAAGATTATCTAAATAATTATGAAAACCGCCATAAACAGCTTTCAATTAAATTAGTAAATTTCTTTGCACAAATAAAGGAATGGAAACGACTCGTTAAAAGGGAGACACTTTCAATCTTTATTTGGAAGGTATTAAAGGAATCTACATACTATGACTTTGTTGGAGGCTTACCAGGAGGTAAACAAAGGCAAGCAAATTTAATTACGATATTTGATCGTGCTAAAGCTTTAGAAGAATCAAATTATAAAAGTCTATTTCAGTTTTTAAGATTTTTAGATCGTATGCAAGAAAGAGAGGAAAAGCTAGATGAGGTTCGTATTTTAAGTGATCAAGAAAATGTCGTTCAAATGATGACAATCCATAAAAGTAAGGGATTAGAGTTTCCAGTTGTGTTTGTCGTGAATACATCTAAGCAATTTAATATGCAGGATTTAAGGGCGAAATTCATTTTACAAAAGGAATTAGGTCTAGGTATGAATTTTGTACATCCTGCGTATCGTACGACTAATTCAACTCTTTTGAAGGAAACAATCAAGCGCAAGGAACATGAAGAGTTAATTTCCGAGGAGTTAAGAATTCTTTATGTTGCATTAACTCGTGCAAGAGAAAAACTTATTTTAGTAGGTAAAGTAAAAGATGCACAAAAAATGATTGAAAGTTGGAAGGAAGTTGAAAACCATAAAGAATGGCTACTGCCATTAAACGTTATTAGTGGTGCTAAAAGTTATCTTGATTGGATTGGTCCTTCGATCATTCGGCACGATTCTAGTAATGCAATTAGACTCGAAGATGATTTGTGGCATACAGAAAATGAAATTCAGTTTTATCCATGTCGCTGGAATTATTCAATTGTAGATGCTTCTACAATTCAACCATTGGAAACTGAGGAATTAGAAAATAATAAAGTCGAAGTATTTCAAGCCTTTCAGTCAAAGGAACCGATTCAATTTAACAATGATGAGCTTCATGAAAAACTAGAGAATCAATTAAACTGGCAATATCATCATAGACAATCAACGCTATATCGACCAAAACAATCTGTTACAGAATTAAAAAGGAAAATGCAAGAAGAAGATCCATATAGTCAACGTTTTACAGCGGCTAAAACGAAAGATTTCCCACTTGAAAGACCGAAGTTTATGTCAGAACAAAAAATGAATTCAGCTGAAAAAGGAACTGCTACCCATGCTATTATGCAAAATCTAGATTATCAATTTGTTTCATCTCATGAAGACATCATTAATCAGATAAATAGTATGGTTTTAAAAGAATTAATTACCCAAGAGCAAGGGAAAGCTGTAAATAGCTTGGAAATTTTTGAATTCTGTCAATCACAGCTTGGTCAATTAGTGGCAAACTCTAATCAAAATCTGCGCGAAGTACCATTTAGTTATGGTGTTTCAACAAATGAAATTTATAAAGATTGGGTAGATGAAGAGGAAGTTGTATTAATCCAAGGGATTATTGATTTACTTTTAATTGATGGAGACGAGGTTATATTAATTGATTATAAAACCGATCGAACTGGTGCATTTGCAACAAGCGATGCCTTGAAGCAAGAAGCAATTAGAAGATATGGTGTTCAACTTGATCTTTATTCAAAGGCAATTGAAGCGGGTATGGATAAACTGGTTAAAGCTAAGTATCTATACTTTTTCGATGGTGGTCATATTGTAGAGTTATAGAAAAAAGCGATGCGGATGCATCGCTTTTTTGTGTATTATAGAGTGGCTACTTCATTTTGATCTACTAAATCAGCATCTAAAGTATTGGTTGCACTTGCACCGTTAAATGCAACTGGTAGGAATCCAGTGTTACCTGAACCTGAACCGAAATATGATTTTGTTTGTGTTTTTGGTGAGATATTATTAAGATCTCCTGTATTTATATTTCCTTCATTGCTTGTTATGACAATTGCACCAAGAAATGTTGGCATGAAATATACTCCTTTCTTAATCGTTTATTTTTGGTTCTGATGTTTCTTCTTTTCGCCTTGTTACTACAGGTACTGTAGGCACGGTTGGTACTACTGTGTGTACCGGAACTACAGGTGCTACTGGTACTACAGTGTGTGGCGTTATTGCTGGCGAAACTGGTGTGGTAGGTTGAACAAGTACATCTGATTGATAAGGTTGCATAGTCTGTGTCATCATTGGCTGCATTAGTTGAGCAAAAGTAGGTTGAGCATGAATGCCTGGAGTTTGGTAATGGATTGTAGGTTCTGAGATAAAATGTCGTATTTGATGTACACGAGCTAACATTGTAGCACTATGAACGGAGCCAATTATGGAAGCGCTGGCTGAGCTTATACCATTATAATTAATCGAACCAACTTGGATTGTCGGGTTAAGATTTACTCGATTTAACTTCACATTAGGAACATATGGAAGATGTTTTGGAATGACTTTAAAAAGTGGATATATTTCAAAAACATCTTTATTTGGAACAGCAAACACATTTCCTTCTTCTTGAAGAGCGAGAGCATTTGACTCTGCATTGAGTGAAAATGCATCCCCAAACTGCAAAATGCTTGAAAATAGTACTGTATTTACATCATATCTTTCTACAGCGGCTAAACGAAATCTTGGATCAATTTTAAACATTAACTTACAGATAAAGGTACAAATGGTCCAATAATTAATGATTCTGGTGGTGTGTCAAATATAGAAGATAGTGAAATATTATGAGCATCTCCAATTATAAATAATGAAGATGATGAAATGGCTGTAAATTTTATTTCATCTACTTGTAAATTGCAATTTGTTACATTTAAATTCATCCTTTATTCTCCTTCCCAATATTATGCGGTAAGTTCTGTAAAAAGGCACTATAGGCAGTTCGAATATCATTTAACATGTGTAAAACGACTTCTTCAGAATATCTTAGCGGATTATCAGCGAAGTTTGGTTTATTTTTATATAAATCAATATAGTAAGGAATCCTAATATCCATTTGATTTCGGATATCATCGATCATCATTTGACGATAATAATCATCTACTGACACTCTAAGCTCTGTTTCTAATTGGAGAATGGTTTCTAGCGCTTCTTCCTTTAAATGGAAATGAATTCGATCTGCTATATATGATTTCAAGGCTTTCATATTATTGTCAGGTTTAATATCAATTTGTTGGTTTTCAACTGTTAAATCATCGAATGTTGGGGCTTGAAGAGGATTCAGCCCAATTGTTAGCGTACCATTTAAATTTTCTACTTTTAATTGGTCAAATTTATATTCAATTTTATCTATTTTTGTCTCAGGTCTTTGAGAAAGTTCAATAACAGTAGCCTCAAGCTGAACTACTTTAGCTTTTAATTGTTCAATTATTTGGGACTGCTCATATAGTAATTGCTCAATTTGAGTCTGTCTTAATTCTAGTTGATTCATAGAATTCCCTCGCTTTCAATTTGCTACAGGAATAAAATTTATGTTTCTTGCGAAGTTTGAACGATTTGACCTGGTTCAGTAAGTGGTGGTGCTGGTTCTAAATAATCTCCAGTATTATTCGTTATCGTTCTTGCATTTATATGTCCTGTTGTACCAATTTGGAAAACAGATGAGTTTACAATCCCACCGGTTTTTAGCTGATTAATAATAATTGTTTGATGTATATATATATTCAAACGACATCCTCCTTTACATGTTGCCAACCATTGGTTGATCTACTTGATCCTGATCATATACGGTCGACATACTTTTATTGTTATAAACTGTTACATTATCACCTGTATTAAACGAACCAGCACCGGCATACGTTTGAGCATTACTTTTAGGTATGATATTATATGCATCACCCACGTTAACTACAGCGCTACTACCGATACTGACGATATTTATTACTCCAACATAAGCAGGCATGACTGTACACCCTTTGTTCTTTTTATGATTATGTATTATATGGCCATTTAACCTAAAATGTGATTGTAGACTATGTATTGTTAAGAAGTATTAAATTTAATAATAGGAAGAAAAGAGGGAGGAGGGGGAAATTATACTATCGTATTCTATAACAAAAAAAATACTAGCTGCAATTAGAATAATCTAATCGCAAGCTAGCTATTAGGCTCTCCTTTTAGAAGAGGTAAAAGTCGAGATCATATTCATTAGCCTGTCCAATTCCTGGCTACATAAAACTGTTTTCTTGTTTGTAAAGCCATATCGTCCCGCATAATATACCATTCGGGCCCGTTTTTTCTCTATAACATGAAGCAGCAATTTAGTCACCAACTTTGTTCAAGAATAGGGAATTATGTCTAGGTCTCACGATGTATGTAATGCTATTATACAAAATCATTTTCATATGAGAAGACATTCGCTAAAAGAAGTGTAAAACTTACAAAATACTACAATATTCATCTGCATTCCATGTTGGGATAGTGGAAATTGAAAGGTTTTTGTAGGATAAACTATACGGGGTGTCGAATTGTAAGGAGCTATAGATGATATTGAATTTATTTTCGACAGTAGATTACAATCCTAGATTAATATAATTTATGATTTTTAAAAATGAATATTAAGTCATGCTTTTTATATCGGTTAATGGGTATAAAATCATAGCTTTTATTTTGAACAATTTGTGAATTTTTTAAAATCTTTTCCATTTCCATCTCCTCTACATTTTTCCTTATTGGATCTCTTATGTTATGATTATTTAGAATATATATTTGGGAGGAAATGAAATGATTCACTTACATATTACATCGTGGGTAATCGCTATTATTTTAGCTTTATTTGTTGGGCACGGATACAAAAATGGTTGGAATGTGAAAGTTGCCCATATGATTTTACGTCTTTTATACTTCGTTATTTTAGGAACTGGACTGTATTTATTTATTCATATTTCAAATAAAGAAAATATGCCGTCTAATATGATGATGCTTTATAACGTAAAAATGACACTTGGTATTCTTATGTTAGGTGTGTTTGAATATTTCACAGTGTCTTCTAAGAAACACCGTAAAATGGTTGTTCCTGCAACTATTTTTACTGTATTTATTTTAGCTTTATTATATTTAGGATTTAGATTACCACAAGGTTTTCACTTCTTTGCTTAATAAAAAAACTGTCACAAATTACTTGTGACAGTTTTTTGTATTTATGAAAGTTGAGTTAATAGGTAGCGGTTTCCTGTAGCTTTCGTGAGTTCAAATCGATGGTTTTGTTCTTCAGATGAAATTCTAAATTGGTGATATACTGAACAAACAAGTTCTCCATTATCAAATACGATGAAATTAACTCCTTCTGAAGGTGAACCTTCAGGTTGAAATGACAGGAAGTTGTGACAGTACAAGCAATCGTATAGGGAAAAACTATGAGTATTTAGTAGGTACGCCAAAGTATAAAAAGATTCATCGGTCAAATTTTTCAATAGTGAATCGAAGCTATATAAAAGCTTTCTTTGAATACGAAGGATATCACCATTTTGTAATTTTTTCTTTTTGGGATACTGAATAATAAAATTACCATTTTTTAAAGAAGCAGGAACCCACTCTTCATTTATAGAAACTTCAAAATCTTCATCGATAAGATCCTCAAGTAAAAATGCCTCATCAGTTTCATCATCGAAAAAGACCCATTCATCATTTATTTCTTCAATTGCTCCAATAGTAAAAGCGCGAGGTTGCTTTTGAAATAATTGTGATCGGTGCTTAAATTGCATTAAGTAACCTCCAGTTACAAGCGTTCTGCTGTTCATTGTTTAATTACATAGGTTCAAGTGAAAAGTAGTGATTCGGACATTTTATTGAATCATAAAATTAAGTATCTAATAGAATCTTTTTTTCGTTCGAACCTTTTTTTGAATCTCGAATATTGTTTAAAGGATTAAAAAATTTACTCTATTTTCCGACCGGTATTAGGATTTATAAATCATAATAGCTGAGATTATTTCGATTTTAATAAAGCTGCTACTTTTTTCATTTATTGACATAACTTAACTATTTTATAACTATGCAAAAATTAAAAAAACGTATGGACAAATATTGATAAGTTACAAACTTTTTTTGAGGATTAACGCACCTATTTTTAAAAACAATAATACGATATAGAATTAACTTTAGTTTTATAGGGAAATAGCCCAGAAAGGAGAAAAAAACATGTGCGGTATAACTGGGTGGGCAGATTTTCAAAAGGATTTATCCAATGTAAATTCAGTCACAAAAAAAATGGCTGAAACATTGTCTAAACGAGGGCCAGATGATACGAATATTTGGACGTCGAATCATTGTAGTTTTGGCCACAAAAGATTAGTTGTAGTTGATCCGGTAGGTGGAAAACAACCGATGCGTAAGACGAAAGGTAACTCCACGTACACGCTTTGCTACAATGGTGAGTTATATAATACTGAGGATATTAGAAAAGAACTTTTAAAAAGAGGCTATACGTTTCAAGGGCATTCAGATACAGAGGTACTACTTACAAGCTATATTGAGTGGAAGGAAGCTTGTGTAGACAAATTTAATGGAATATTTGCTTTTGCAATCTGGGATGAAGAAAAGGAAAGTCTATTCATTGCAAGAGACCGTTTAGGTGTTAAACCTCTATTTTATAAAGAGGACTATAAAAGATTATTATTCGCTTCAGAAGTAAAAGCAATTCTAGCAAACCCTGGGGTGAAGGCTGAATTAACTGAAGAAGGGCTCTCAGAAGTATTTGGACTTGGTCCATCTCGTACGCCTGGAAATGGTGTTTTTGATGGGATTAAAGAACTCCGTGGTGGTCATGCTATGACATTCTCAAGAAATGGACTTAAAATATGGAAATATTGGGATGTTAAAAGCGATATTCACACAGACTCAGTTGATGAAACGATTGAAAAAGTACGTTTTTATGTTGAAGATGCAATCGTAAGACAATTGGTTTCTGATGTGCCTTTATGTACGTTTTTATCAGGTGGAGTTGATTCTAGTACGATTACAGCAATCGCTGCAAATCATTACGCTAAAGAAGGAAAAGGTCAATTAACCACATATTCAATCGATTATGAGGAAAATGATAAATATTTTACATCAAGTGTATTCCAACCAAATTCAGATGCACCTTGGATTGAGTTAATGTCTTCAACATTTAATACAAATCATCAAAGATGTGTCATTACAAACGAAGAACTGGTTCAATATTTAGATGAGGCGACAGAGTGTCGTGATCTTCCAGGAATGGCGGATGTCGATTCTTCATTATTATGGTTTTGTCAAAAAATTAAACAGAACTTTGTAGTAGGCTTATCAGGAGAATGTGCTGATGAAATCTTTGGTGGATATCCATGGTTTCACCGAGAAGATGATTTGAACAGACCAGCGTTTCCTTGGATGAGATCAACAGAACTTCGTCAAAAGCTTTTAAAAGAAAATTGGAGTAAGAAGCTGAATTTAGCTCAGTACGTTCAAGATCGATACAACGAGACTGTAAAAGAAACGCCAATCCTTGAAGGAGAAAGTCCATTAGAAGCTAAAAGAAGACAACTGTTTTATTTAAATCGTCAATGGTTTATGTCACAATTATTAGATCGAAAAGATCGGATGAGTATGGGAGCGAGCCTTGAAGTGCGTGTTCCTTTTGCAGATCACCGACTTGTCGAATATGTATGGAATATCCCGTGGGAGCTTAAAATGTATGGCGACCGTGAAAAAGGCATTTTAAGAAAGTCGCTTGAAGGTCTGTTACCAGATGATATCTTATACCGCAAAAAAAGCCCGTATCCAAAGACGCATAACCCGGTATATACAAAATTAGTTGTTCAAAAATTAAAAGAAGCTTTAAAAGATAAAAGCTCAGCTCTTTACGAGTTTCTTGATAAAGAGCAATTAAATAGTTTAGTGGAAAGTGAAGGAAAAGCATTTCAAGTTCCATGGTACGGACAATTAATGTCTGGCCCTCAATTACTAGCTCATTTATATCAAATCCATGTTTGGTTTAAAAAATTCAATATTAATGTGAAAGCTTAAATTCTAGGGGTGATCTTTTTCACCTCTTTTTTGTCTGTTTAAATAGTCGAGTGGATCTGCAAATAAAAAGTCGGAAAGTGCAATTAAAAACTCGATAACTGCAAATAAAAAGCATGAAATTGCAAATGAAAGGAGAGAGCTTCAAATAAAAAGTCAGAAAGCACAATTAAAAAATTGATAATTGTAATTAAAAAGCCCTTAACTGCAAATAAACATTCATTTCCTTTGGTCTTTAATAAGATTTCAATGGATATAGCAAGAAACAGATTGGAAGCAAGCAACTATATTAAAAATCTAACCTCTTTTTACAAAAAAACTTATATTCAATAAAAATTTTGGCCACCATTCACATCTACAAAATCCTTGGAGTTGCTGTTACTCAAATGAAAATTGTGAACTAACAAATAAAAAACCTAGCCATATAGAACGACTAGGTTTTAAAATCTAATAATCATTTTGTAATGCGTCTCTTCCTTCTTCGCCAGTACGAATTTTTATCGCGTTTTCAATAGGGTATACAAATATTTTTCCATCCCCAGGTTTTCCTGTTTTTAACACTCTTTTTGCTTCATCGATTACAGCTTGAACAGGTACGTCACATACGACTATTTCAACTTTTATTTTTTCATGTAAATTGATTGTTCGTTTTTTTCCTCGATACACTTCCGTATAGCCGGATTGCATTCCGCATCCTAAAACGTTCGTTACGGTCATTCCTGTGATTCCTACCTTTGAAAGTGCATCTTTTAAAACATCAAATTTATCTGGCCGTGTAATGATTTCAATTTTCGTTAATTTTGCAGTCATTTTTTTCCCTCCTTAAATACTTGCGTCGTGATATGCTTTTTCTCCGTGTATGCTTAAGTCAAGGCCGAGGTTTTCTTCCTCTTGATCAACTCGAATGCGGATGAAAAAGCCTATAACTTTCACAATTAAAAAGGTAATAATTCCTGCAAAAAGATAGGTTGCACAGATAGCGAGTAGTTGTTTCCAAAGAAGTGATATGTCACCGTAAAAAAGTCCGTTTGCACCTGCACTATTTACTGATTTTGTGGCGAATAATCCTGTTGCAATAGCTCCCCATGTCCCACCGATTCCGTGACAACCGAATGCGTCTAAAGCATCGTCATATCCAAATTTGTATTTTAAGTATGTTACTGCTAAAAAGCATATGACACCACCTAAAAATCCAATCACGATTGATGAGAGAGGAGTGACGAATCCACAAGCAGGTGTAATTGCAACTAATCCAGCTACGGCACCACTAACGCCACCTAAAATAGTAGGTTTTTTATTTACGTACCATTCTACTAGCACCCAAGCAACTGAAGCTGCAGCTGCTGCAGTATTTGTATTTATGAATGCAGTTAAAGCCACATCATTTAATGTTAAAGCACTACCAACATTAAATCCGAACCACCCAAACCATAATAGTCCAGCGCCTAATACAGTTAGTGGTAAATGATGAGGTGATGTAGATCCGAAATCTCGTCTTTTGCCAAGAAGTAGAGCCAGAACCAAACCTGAAACACCGGAGGAAATATGGACAACTGTTCCGCCAGCGAAGTCTAAAGCACCTAGATTACGAAGCCAACCATCCACGCCCCAAACCCAGTGAGCTAATGGATCGTAAACAAATGTTGTCCATAAAAGAGTAAATAATAGAAATGCTGAAAATTTCATGCGCTCAGCGAAGGCACCTGAAATAAGTGCAGGAGTTAAAATTGCAAACATTAGCTGGAACATCATGAAAAGATTATGAGGAACTGTTGCGCTGTAGTTATCATTTGGAGTAAAACCAACATCCTTTAATGCTGCCCAAGAAAAGTTACCAATCAAATGATGAAAATCTGGACCGAATGCTAAAGAGTAACCAATTAACACCCACTGGATTGATACGATTGCCATAGCAGAATAGCTATGCATTGTAGTACTTAATACGTTTTTACTTTTTACCATACCGCCGTAAAAAAGTGCCAAACCAGGTGTCATAATCATGACTAAAACAGTTGAAATAAAAAGAAATACACTATCCGCAGCTTGAATACCGTTCATCTTCATTCCCCATTTCTTTAATGTTAGTTTTTATAACATTAAATGTTATATAAGTTATCATATTCAGAATGTATGCAAAATTCAATAATAATTTCACGAAATTCCCAAAAAAATATATAAAATTATAATGAAAACGCTAACATATAACTAATTTGTTAGAAAATCTAACATAACGTAAATGGGTGAATAAAAATACAGACCCACTTAAATGAGTCTGTATTTGAAAGTTTGATGTCAGGACAACAGCCTTAATTAAATAAGTTTGTATCTTCTACTTGCAAGATTAAAAAGTCGGTCTCTAGTAGATCAACACCAATTGAATCAGATTCAGTTGCAAACTGTTCGCCATTCCATACATTTGTAATTCTTTTCTTACCTAAATTTATTGGTACTTTAACTGACTGTTTTTCGCTTGAGTTATTAATGATGATAAAAAAATGAAATTGATTATTCTTTCTTTCATACATAACAATGTCGGGCTGTTCCACTTGTACCCAATTAAACTCACCGTCATTTTCTAAAACTGAGTATTTTTTTCTTATCGAAATCAACTTTTTTATTGAATCAAAGATACTTAAATTATATTTTGATTTGTCCCAAAGCATACAGCTTCGGCATTCGGGGTCATTTCCACCTTGTAGACCAATTTCATCTCCGTAGTAGATACATGGAGTTCCAAAGAAAGTAAATAAAAAGACATATAATAGTATCACTCGTTTTTCATTTTGATTACATTGTGTCAGTATTCTTGGTGTATCATGTGAACCTAATACATTGAAGAGCACTTTGATTACAGGTAATGGATATTGGGCTATTAAATCGTTAATCGAATATTGAAATTGTATCTTTGAAATTGATTGATACCCGAAATAATCAAAAAGCGATTTCATTAGAGGATAATTCATAACAGAATCGAATTCGTCACCTCTTAACCATGGAATTGCATGGTGCCAAATCTCACCTACAATAAATAAATCCTTTTTTAATTCCTTCATTTTTTTATTAAATAGTTTCCAAAAATAATGATCGATTTCGTTTGCTACATCTAAACGCCAACCATCTATATTAAATTCTTTGATCCAATAAGAACCTACTTCTAATAAAAAATTCTGTACTTCTTTATTTTCAGTATTTAGTTTTGGCATTTCCTTTACAAAAGAAAAAGTTTCATACGCTGCATTGTTTTGTTCATCTTTAAAAAAGTGAAACCACTCATAAAAGGCGGATTCCCTTCCGTTTTGCAAAGCATCCTGAAATGGAGGAAAGGATGCACTTGTGTGGTTAAATACTGCATCAAGCATTACTCGAATATTATTTTCATGACATTTTTCGATTAATGTTTTTAATACTTTTTCATCTCCAAAAGTAGGATCTATTCTAAAATAATTAATTGTATTATATTTATGATTTGAATTTGCTTCAAAAATAGGAGTTAAATAAATTCCGGATATTCCTAAATTTTTAAGATAATCTATTTTTTGAATAACACCTTCTAAATCACCACCAAAATAGCTTGAACTAGTTGGTAGAGTAGAGCCCCACGGAGTCGAATTGATAGGATTATTTTTGTTATTTCCACTAGCAAATCGATCGGGGAAAATTTGATACCAAATCGTATCATGAATCCAACTCGGGGGTGATATTAAATTATTTTTATGAAGAAACGGCAATGTAAAACAGTTTGATTGATCGTTAGGGTTAAAATTGTTTGAAAATCCTCCCTCACCATAAAATAGAGAAACTTGCTCATTTTTTAAAAGAAATTGATATTTCATTCGTTTATTTGGAGGGATTACATTTACTTCCCAGTAATCAAATAGTTCAGTGGAAAATGCAAGATACATGGAGAGTGATGATTCAATTTGCCAACCTGATTCATTAAATTTAAATGGATCTCCGAAATAAAAAATAATTTCTGTACAATCACCTTTTTTTGTTCGTATTCTTAAACGATAGGTTTCATCATCTATTGAAAAAGCATATTGATCATATGGCTGATGATATATTGATTCAATTTGCATGATCCCACCCTTTATTTTTTAGTATAATTTTATTATGAATGTCTTTAAGGAATTAACTTGCTATCTAACTTTGTAACAGTATAATTAAATAGTGTGTGCAATCGCTTCCATTTTTATGAAATTTAATTTAACATTTGAATTTCATTGTAATATTTTGCAAAATAATGTAGAGAGTGAAATTTTTGTACATGCGAGTGTCTTGCAGGGGGAGAAAAAATGAGGCGATTTGGTTTTTTAATACTAGTGTCTGTACTATTTTTTAGTACGTTACCAAGTATTGGTTTTGCAGAAAAAAATACAACTGATCTAAGAAAAGAAATGATTTATCGAATTTTAATTGATCGTTTTTTTGATGGTAATCCAATGAATGATAAAAATACAGACCCGAAAGATTTAAATAAATCTCAGGGTGGGGATTTAGATGGTATTACCCAAAAATTAGATTATCTTAAGGATTTTGGATATAATGCTATTTCTATTTCACCTATTTTTGAGAATGACGCAAATTCATATGATGGATTCTCAGTTGTTAATTTTAGAAAAATTGATCCAAGGTTCGGAACAAATAAAGAACTTAAGAAGTTAGTTAAAGAAGCGCATAAACGTAATATAAAAGTTTATATTGATTTTGTTACAAATAATGCTTCGCCAAATAATGAACTTGCTAAAAAAACGGATTGGTTTAATCCTGAAAATAGTACAAGTTCAGAAAAGAAATGGATAAATGGGTTACCTGATTTTAATCAAGAAAATAATGAAGTAGCTAATTACTTAATTGAAACAGCTAAGTATTGGATGGATCAAGCTAAATTTGACGGATATAATTTACAAGAAGTAAATAATGTACCTGTTTCATTTTGGGAATCATTTAACAAAGAAATAAAAAAGAAAAATCCAAATTTCATTTTATTTGCTGATTTAAATGCTTCAAGTGATATAGATCTAAATAAATATAAAAGTTTAGGTTTTAATGGAATTTATAATGTTGATTCAGTTCCTGATTTAGCAAATACGTTTTCTTCACAAAATCAATCATTAACTGACATAATGAAGCAACAAGCGTATTTAAGTAAGCAGTTAGGTTCGACATTAATGATTAACTATTTAGATGATGAAATGACTAAGCGTTTTGTTTCAATAGCTCTTTCAAAAGGGCAGTATCCACCTTCAAGATTAAAGTTGGCTCTTGCATATTTATTTACAACACCGGGGATTCCTTTGACGTATTACGGGACAGAAATTGCACTAAATGGTGGAAACATCCCTGATAATCGAAAAGGAATGGATTTCCGTACTGATGAAGATTTTTCAAAATATATTAAAAAGCTGACTGAATTAAGAAGAACTTTACCGTCACTTTCTGATGGTGATTTTGAAGTACTTTATGATGATTCTAAAGGTATGACTTTAATTAAGAGACATTATAATGATGAAACTACGATCGTTGCAATAAATAATACTTCTCTTGATCAAAAGGTTCATGTAGATTTTGATGTTGTTAAAAAGTCTAATGAATTAAGAGGGATGTTAAGTGATGATTTGGTTCGTCCAAATAAAAAAGGATTTGATATAGTCCTTAAAAGAGAATCTTCAAATGTTTATGCAGTTGCACCTAAAACTAGTTTAAACATTGGAGTGATTATTGCAATTCCATCTATTTTTGTGGCGTTTATCATCTTTTTATGGTTTGCAAGAAGACGTAATAATGAAGAGAAATAAATACTAGTTAGCTGAGCTTAGAATACTTGTGAAGATGACTGTCTTATTTAGTATTCTAAGCAAATTGTATAAAGATTTAATCCACTAGATTCCATTATAATAAACGGGACATCGACTTGTGAAGGAAGATGTGGATTGTATCAAGAATCAATAATCTTTTAAATAGAGTCTACATCTAAAGAAGAAATGATAACGTTTACATTCATTCGTAAATAAGGGGAATTAAAATGACTATTACAATTAAGGATGTTGCGAAGAAAGCGAATGTAGCGCCTTCAACGGTGTCTCGAGTTATCTCAAACAACCCAAGAATTAGTGAAAAAACAAAAAGAAAAGTTAGAAAAGTAATGGATGAACTAAATTATCATCCAAATTTAAATGCAAGATCATTGGCTAATCGATCAACGAAATCAATTGGATTAGTTTTGCCACCAGCATTAGATACATCATTTCATAATCCTTTTTTTGCAGAAGTAATTAGAGGTGTTACAGCGTATTCGAATCAAAAAGATTACTCTCTTTATTTTATTACAGGAAACAACGAAGAAGAGGTTGAACAAACTGTGATTAAAACAATTAGAGGTAGAAGAGTAGATGGAATTATTCTCCTTTACTCTAAGGAAAATGATAAGATTATTGATTATTTGAACGAAAATAACTTTCCTTTTGTATTAGTAGGGAAGCCTTATCATTCAATTGATGATATAACATATATTGATAACGATAATTATGCAGCTGCAAGAGATGTAACGAATTATTTAATTGATCATGGACATCGACAAATTGCGTTTGTTGGAGGAGATAGTAGTCTTCTTGTAACTCAAAACCGTTTACGCGGATTCGAAGATACAATGCAATTAAACGGACTTTCAGTAAATAAAGAAGAAATTATATTTACATCATTTACGAGAGACGGTGGAAGAAAAACAGTAAATCAATTGCTTGAACTAAAGGAGCTTCCGACTGCGATTGTTGTAACTGATGATGTATTAGCATTAGGAATTATAAGTGTATTAAGCGAACATAACATTTCAGTCCCAAATAATCTTTCAATTATTAGCTTTAATAATGCAATTTTTGCAGAATTAGCAAATCCACCATTAACATCAGTAGATATTAATATTTATCAATTAGGCAATGAAGCAGCAAAAAATATTATTTCAAAAATTGAAGAACCAGATGGTACTGAAAAAAGTATTATCGTTCCATATAAAATAGTAGTCCGTGGCACATGTGTAAAGAATGAAAGATTAACGTTAGTTAGTAGCTAATTGAATTTATAAAAGTTAAAAAAGAGGATGATTCGTTTCATCCTCTTTTAAATATGTATATACTTATCGGTAATTTAAAAATTGAACATCAACAGATAAATCTGCACCTTTTACAGCAGCGATAATTGCTTGTAAATCATCTCTACTTTTTGCAGTCACACGGATTTGATCATCTTGAATTTGTGATTTTACTTTTAATCCACTATTTTTAATGATTGTATTAATCTTTTTTGCATTATCTTTATCTATACCTTGAACTAATTTAGCTCTTTGTCTTACAGTACCACCCGAAGCACCTTCAACTTTACTGTAGTCTAGATTTTTAATTGGAACATTGCGTTTAATTAATTTATTAATTAATACGTCTTTTAATTGCTCTAACTTATAATCGTCATCAGAAACTAAAACTAGTTCTTCTTTTTCTAATGTGATTGAGCTTTTGCTTCCTTTAAAGTCATAGCGAGTTGCGATTTCTTTTGTAGCAAGTTGAATCGCATTCGAGACTTCTGGTAAGTCTACTTTTGAAACAATATCAAATGAACTTTCTTTAGACATAGATAGAATCCCTCCAATTCGTTAATACTTGTATTATAGTGTATGATAGACGAAGTAACAAACTTTCATTATGCATGATATAATAATTTTTAGTTTGGAAGTTTAGGGAGGATGTAACAAAGAATGAGTTTACAAGCAGGAGAGATTGTAACTTTAGTTTGCAGTCGAGAAACAGAGATTGGGTATATGCTTGTCCAAGATCAAGAAGAAGTATTTTTACATAAAAATGAGGCATCTGGTGAAGTTGAAATAGATCAAGAAGTAACTGTATTTTTATATCATGATTCTAAAGGTAGACTTTCTGCAACGATGGAAATGCCGTTCATTACAACAGAAGGATATGGATTTGCAAAAGTAGTCGATAAACTTGATGGAGTGGGTGTTTTTGTAAACATCGGTATTTCTAAAGATATTCTTTTAGAAAAAGGTGACCTTCCACCTCTTCAAGAAGTTTGGCCTGAAGCAGGCGATGAAATTTTTTGTACGTTAAAGCAAACAAACAAAGGCAGACTTTTAATTAAAATTGCTACTGAACCAGTCATGAAAGAGTTCTCTGTACCGGCTGAACCTACTATGCTTAATAAAAATGTTACAGGAATCATTTATCGTACTTTAAGAGTGGGTTCTTATATTTTAACTGATGAACGCTTCATAGGTTTTATCCATGAATCTCAGAGAAAAACTGAACCGCGCATTGGTGAAAGAGTAAGTGGACGCATTATTGATGTTAAAGATGATGGAAGTATTAACGTATCACTTTTACCAAGGGTGCATGAAGGATTAGATCAGGAAGCAAATGACATTTATGAATATATGATGAGTCGTGGTGGGGCAATGCCTTACTGGGATAAGAGTGACGCAGAGGATATTAAAGTAAGATTTAAAATTAGTAAAGCTTCATTTAAACGAGCGATGGGTAGATTATTAAAGGAAAATAAAATCTATCAAGAAGACGGTTGGACTTACGCTAAAGAACTGTTTGAGAAGAAAGAGCAATAATTAGTTTTTGAAACCATTTCACTTGGTGAAGTGGTTTTTTGCTATTTTTTTACAATTTACAGGCATACTAAACATATGAATGTTTAGGAGGCTTGTAGGTGAATGACAAAAAAGAATTGTTAACAAAAGTTCTTGTTGTAATATTTGGTGCATTTATGAATGCATTTGCGATGAATTGTTTTTTAATTCCCGTCAGTGTTTATTCAAGTGGTTTTTCTGGTTTAGCTCAGTTACTTACAAATTTATTAAATGATTTTACACCTTTTTCGGCTTCTACTGGTATTTTACTTGCGATCTTAAATATCCCTGTTATCATTTTAGCATGGAAAAAAATAGGTCGATCTTTTACGTATTTTACGATTTTAAGCGTTGGAATCACGACGTTATTTTTAGAAGTAATCCCAGTAACGCCGCTATTCTCAAAAGACATTTTACTAAACGCTGTATTTGGTGGATTAATTGTTGCAGTTGGGATTGGATATACATTAAAGTTTGGTGCTTCAACAGGTGGATTAGATATAGTTGCACTAGTATTATCACGTTCGAAAGGAAAACCAGTTGGTACATACTTCTTCCTGTTTAATGCGTTAATTATTTTAACAGCGGGCTATATTTATGGAATGGAGAAAGCACTTTATACATTAATTAACTTATACGTAACGTCTAGATTCATTGATGCAATTCATACTAGTCATATCAAAGTAACTGCCTTTATTGTAACAACAAAAGGTGATGAGTTGCGTAAAGAAATCCATTCGAAGCTAGTGCGAGGAATTACTGCGATCAATGCAAAAGGTGCCTTTACGAATCAAGATAAACAAATTTTAATGATGGTACTATCACGTTATGAGTTATATTATCTATCGAAAGTCATTAAATCAGTTGATGAAAAGGCGTTTACAAATATCGTTCAAACAATTGATGTGTTTGGAGAATTTAGGAAGTTCTAGGTATTAATGATGATAAGAACTTTGGAGATTAAATATTAGATCTTTCACTTCGTTATAAAGTGCAGCATTAAATACTTCAAGTTGCTAAGGCGTCATCTCTACAGTAACAGTAGCTTGTTTAAATAAATTTTTCATATAATCCCTCCAACTTGTAATTTTTGTATAGATGATCCAATGAAAACATTACTGTATTAATAGAGGTATCGTGAGTCCTTATTTGATATATTGCATTTCAAATAAGGAAAGTACATGGTGATTAATACTTGATATTATTTAATGTTGTTCAGATGCTTTTTTATATTATTCATTAAAACTCCAAGTAAAAAAAGACCTTTCCAGTAATGCTGGAATGGTCCTTTTTTTCAATTATTTAGATTTTGTATTGTTTTAAAAAGTGTCTGTTCACGATCATTATGAAAAAATATTCCTCAAAAACCTCACCCAATTTTTGGGAAGGGAGTTGGCTTTTGTTTGGCAAAGTTTTAAATTTGTTAAACCTCTAAAAACACTTATAAAATAGTGTTTCTAGAGGTTTTTTAAAAATATTTACATCGGTTAAATATTCTTAATAATAAGGCTTTTTTAAGTTTAGAAAGTTCTTATTGTCTTTCAGAAAGATTTAAATATACTTAAACTATTGGATGAAATTCTACATGTTTTTTGAATCGTTAGAACGTGTTAAATATTAAAGATGATCGACACTTTTAGAAAAAGATTTCTTACCAGCCTGTGCATTTTTGCTTTCTTGTGCATTTTTCTTTTCTCTTATAGCGTTATTATCTTTTGCTTTTTTGTCATTATCACTAGTAGGCATATTTAAGCTCCTTTATAAAAAATGATAATGTTAGGTTTGCCTTAATCACCTTAATTATGTATGTGTGTTCGTTTTTACATTTTGGCTTTTGTTAAACAACTATGATGTTCTACAGAGGCAAATTTTTTAATATAGAGAGAAGTTTTATTTTTTTGAGGAGGAAGCAGAGTTGGTGGAAAGAAATAAAGAGCTTTTATTTAAGCTGGTTGTAGTAATGATTGGCGGTTTCTTAAATGCGTTTGCAATGAATTGTTTTTTAATCCCTGCTAATGTTTATTCAAGTGGTTTTGCAGGTCTAGCGCAGTTGCTTTCAAATATTATTACTGACTACACTCCGTTTACTGCAACGACGGGGATTCTTTTAGCGTTATTAAATATTCCTGTTATCGTCTTAGCATGGAAAAAAGTTGGACGTTCCTTTACGTTTTTTAGTTTCTTTAGTGTAGGGATTATGACATTATTTTTGGAAATCTTACCTGTTAAACCGATTTTTTCTGATGATATTCTTCTTAATGCAGTTTTTGGTGGTTTAATTGCTGCGATCGGAATTGGAATGACATTAAAATTTGGTGGATCTACAGGTGGGTTAGATATTATCGCATTAGTTCTTTCAAAATCAAAAGGGAAACCGGTTGGAACCTATTTCTTTTTGTTTAATGCAATTATTATCATTACAGCTGGCCAGCTATATGGAATGGAAAAAGCTCTTTATACTTTAATCAATTTATATGTTACTACTCGTGTGATTGATAGTGTTCATACAAGTCATGTTAAGCTAACGGCAATGATTGTCACGACAAAAGGTGAAGAGCTTAGAAAAGAAATTCATGCGAAACTTGTCCGAGGAATTACACAAATGAATGCTACTGGAGCATTTACTAAACAAGATAAAGATATTTTGATGATTGTTTTATCTCGTTATGAATTATATGATTTGGAAAGAATTATAAAAAGAGTAGATCCAAAAGCTTTTACGAATGTGGTACAAACCGTTGATGTTTTAGGTGAATTTAGAAAGATTTAAATAGATAAAGACTAGCAAAAAGTTTAAATTTGCTAGTCTTTTTTGTTTATTTCAATTTAGGATTTTCAGGTTTTTGTTTTCCATTTATTTCATTAAAAATTGAAGCAGAACTTTGAGTACTCTCACTTAAATTATTATTATTAAGTTGAAAACCGTACGACTCCATTAGTGTTTTAAACTCTCTAATTGTTAATGGTTTTGCATCCTCAGCTAATTCGAATCCTAATAAGCCATTTGGTTCTATTGTAGCAAACTTAATATCATCAAATTTATTAATTCCTTCATTTCGAATACGCATTTCTAATTGATCAACCGTTAAACGTAGCTTTTTTAAATTTTTAACATTCAACTTCCCGTTTTCTACTACAATTTTTGATTTTCCTGTAAAAAATTTTTCAAGAGTATTCGATTTCGTCTGCAAAAATTCTAATACAAGTAGAGTTAATACAAAAACTGTGGCAGCAACAATTGTTTTAATTAAGCCTTTTTCAATAATTGGAGTAACGATAATTGTACCAATCGAAATCATAACAATTGTTTGGGGCAACGTCATTTGTGAAATTGATTTTCTTCCAGCTATTCTTAATAGTAAAATGCCAGCTAAAATTAGTATGAATGAATGAAAAATAGTATGCATCATGTTATTTCCCCTTTCAAATATGGGTAAGGAGTACTTATATCTTTGATAAAGCTTAATTATTTTTTATAGACAATTTCAATAATTAGATAAATACTTAATTAATTTTTCTTTTAATTTTAAGATTTATGCATTTGTTTCTAAATGATCAATGCTACTAATCACAATATTTCACTGAAATTTCAAACTAATTTCTCAGCTTTTTGGTATAATTTAGGATAAGGATACTAAAAAGGTGGAGATTATTTTGAAAAAGGGATTGATTCTCTTACTAGCTTGTTCACTACTTCTTTCTGGTTGTGGTGCAAAGAGTGACAAGGAAATAAAACCAACACCAAGTACAAAACAAACTGTAGGTCAAAGTAATGAGATTGACGTTGAAAAGCTTTCACCAACACTAGAAATTACAGAAGCTAATGGGCTTGTAAAAATGAAGTATTCATTACGTAATGATAATAAAATCTCTGCAAATTTTACATTCCCTTCATCTCAAAAAGTTGATTTTACAATTAAAGATGAAAGTGGACAAATAGTTTATCAATCATCTCGAGAAATGGTATATGCACAAGTCATTACAAATGTAGCGGTTTCTAGCGGGAAAACACAAGTTTGGGAAGAGCAAGTTAATTTTGCAAATAAAAACCTTCCATATGGGGATTATGAAATAACAGCAAATATCGTTGCAACAAAGGTTAATGAGAAGAATCTTAATGGAGAAATTAAACCAGTTACACAAACAATTTCTTACAAGAAACTTCTTCAGTAAATAAAGAACTAACGAAAAAATAAAAAAACAACCAAAGGAGTATTCCAATGGTTGTTTTTTGTTTTTAATGCTTTAAATTAAGCATTAAAGCTTTGACTATTATTAGCTTTTCGCTCTTCTGCTTCGGCTAATGTAAAGTGATAAGGGAATTTTTCAGAGTACTTTGTAACAGAATCAGAACTTTGTTGAATAAAGCGCTTAGACTTATTACTTTTGCCCATTATGATTCCCTCCTAAATAGGAAAGCTTTTTGTTTTTGACTTCGTAAGAATTTCCAATAGTAATTGATCGATATCAAAAAGTGGATAATCCCTTTGGTGAAGTCCTTAATAGAATGCTCATTTAGCAAATTGTTATAAGTGGTTATTATTAGTTATCTTTGAAATTAATGACAAAGAAGAATTATATTTTTAAGTTGAAAAAATCTTCTAGGAAAATTGCGATTCCATCATCTTGATTAGATAATGTCGTGTGGTTTGCAATATTCTTTAATTGATGAATTGCGTTATCCATAGCAACACCATGACCTGCATATTCAATCATTTCCAAATCATTATCCTCATCCCCAAAAGCTATAATGTTTTTTCGAGGAATATTATAGAAAGAAGCTACTTTTTGTAGACCTATTGCCTTATTCATGCCTGCTTTAACAATTTCGATTATATGATGAGGTGCTGCCCAACGACGGTGATCAATTACTTCAGCATGGACATTTGATAGGTGCTCACGAATGCTGGCAACATGAGACTCTTCACTATCGATTAAAAGACATGTTGGCGCTTGTGTAAGATTTATAACTAAATCTCCGTGGATTATATCTTCTTTTAAATAGTGGAAAAGTGGGAGAATCTCTTCTTCGTGTTTATCTGCGTATACATCGTCCATTACTTCAGCATACATATTTTTTAATTCATAGTCTCTACAAGAACTAATTACCTCTTTTGCAACTTCTAAAGGTAATGATTCGTGATAAACACCCCATGAATCATCTAGAGGGTGATGAACATAAGCACCATTAAAGTTTACAATGGGAGTTGTAAGTTTTAATTGGTCATAATACATTTTACTAGCTCTAAAAGGTCTACCAGTTGAAATGCATACTTCGTGACCTTGATTCTTTAACTGTTGGATCACTTTTAAAGTACGTTCGGATATTGTTTTTTCATCCGTTAATAAGGTGCCATCTAAATCTAGTGCAATTAAGTGTTTTGTTTTCATATTCATCACCTTTTATTTTTTAATGTTAATCTTTTTAAGAAAAAATATTATTGGATAAAAAACCAATAATTACTAATGATACCATCTTTTTAAAAGAAAAAACTTTCTTTTTAGAGGAACAATAAGAACCTAAAAAGAAGGAGGAATACATTATGGGTCAAGCACATCAATTTCGACCAGGCGACAAAGCACCAAATAATGGGGTATACGTGGAAATCGGTGAAACAGGAAGCAACGTAACTCGCCCAAAACAAATTAAACTTCAGGCTGGAGAAGTTTTTCCAGATACACAAAACCATAATAGAAAATGGACATATAAATCCAAATTTAAATAATTGTGGATCATAGAAGAGTCAACATAAGAAACATAAAAGAGGTATAAAAAAAGCGCTTTCGATTAATTGATCGAGGGCGCTCTTTTATGCGTTTACAATATACAAAATATTGAATGTATTTATCAAAATTTTAGTATTTTATAAATTATCTAAACCTATAATTGATGACATATGTATATACCAAGTTGAACGTTTTTGGGTGCTACAACATATGTTATATATAGATTTTAGTGGTGTTTTGCAACAGGTTCGTTAGGAATTATTGCTTCACTAAGAACTGAAATAGCTAAAGATAATACTACAGCCATAACTGAAGCAGTTGTGAAGTTATACTCTCCGCCAGTCATTGAACTTAAAACGTAAGCTCCCATTTGGCATAAAACAAAGCTCCAGAACAATGTCATAATAAAACGCACTCTAATCACTCCTATCTAGTTAGTTCTTATCATATTATATACCTAGAAATTTGATAATTGAAGTTATAATTAAAAAGTTTTAATTAAAAAAAGTAACTTAAGAATTTTTTATACCAATTTTATAATTCCCCAAAAATACTACATTAATAATAAGGTGATAGGAATGCCTGTAACTGAGAGATTTTTTAAACAAGAGGATCAATATGCAGTTATTCATCTACCTATTAGACCGAATGGTTTCGGAGTACTCTATATCGGTGGGAATACTCATTACGTAGATAATGCACATAGTTGCTTATTGCAGCATTTTGATAAAAGAAAGTTATTATCAACTTTAACAGATGATGGGTACACAGTATTCACTTCAAATTTATATGGGAAAAATTGGGGTTCTGATGACGCTGTCGATTTAGCAGAAAGCTTATATCATTCAGTTATGAGAAAAGAAATTTTAAATCCATCAATTCATATAATTGGAGAAGGTACTGGTGCATTAGTCGTTTGTAAATTACTTGGCCTCTTAAAGGGTAAAGTCAGAAGTGTTTCATTATTAAATCCTTCGTTAAATTTAAAAAATGAATTAGATTTAGAAAGAGAAAATAAATTGTTCTATAAAAGAACAGTTCATGAAATTTTGAAAGCATATAAAGCGTCGGATATATATATGGTTATAGATAGAGAATGTTTTTTTTATGAAACAATCTCACCAATTAAAATATACACAACAACAAGAAATCATTATAAATGGAAAAGTGATATTAGACTTTTAGAAGAAGAGCGACATAAAAATAATTTACCGATTTCGATTTTAATTTCATTAGAAGAGAAAAAATTTGACTGTGGAAAAAACTTAATAAGGTTTTTAAAAAAATATCAGGATGTTTTATAGTCTCTATATTTTTTTTGAATAAATTTCCTAAAAGAAGGAGGTTAATAATGAAAAAGTGTGCTGTAATTGGATCCAGTGGATTTATAGGATATGAGTTAGTTTGCCAACTAATGGAATATAATGATGTTTCAGCAGTTGTGATGGAAAAAGGAAATGAAAGTGATTTAATAAGTGAAGAAAAAATCTTTTCAATCGGAAGGAATGCAAGGGTCATCTTTTTAGATGAAGAGCAATTTTTATTAGAGAATGAGCAATATGATACTATCTTTATATGTCATTTTTATGATGAACTAAAGTTAAAAGGCTCAATTAATAGTATAGAGTTTACAGAAAAACTATTTAACAAAATCATTGGCAAAAGTAAGGATATTATTTTTTTATTATCTACAAAAAAAGAATTAGCTGATTTAGAAAGAACTGTTAATGAATTGAGTAAAAATATAGACTGCAATATTACTTATATTGAAATTCCATCTTTATATGGACCTTGGGAGCCGTCAGCAGGCTTAGTACATGAATTGATTGTTCAAGAACTAGGAAAGAGGAATGTTTCCATAAAAAATGTATACGGTTCTAATGAAATTCTATTTGTAGAAGATGTTGGTAAAGCAATTCGAATAATTTCTGAGAAGGAATTAAAAGAACATAAATATATCATTACAGCTAAACAATGTATGTACTTACCAGAGGATGGGAATTTCACCAGATTACAAAATATGATTGATGGAATAAAGTTCGCTCAAATGAGAAACTATATTGATGCAACTCCTTTTGTTATTATTAATACAACTTCATTTGAGGACGGTATACAAAAGCAAAAACAGCAAATTCAACAGCATTTTCATCTTTACTAATGAAATACATTACTCAAATAGGGAAATGGTTCATTTTGAACTATTTCCTTTTTTGTAGTAGAATACTATACGTTTAAAAATTCGCTTTGGCTTTGAGGTTCGTCCAATTGGATGGTATTCTTTTTAAGAAATGATTCTTCTTTTTTACATAGCCTGGATTTAAAAAGATAAAAATGTAGACAAAGTACATATTATTTCATAAAATTAGTACCAGGTAATAATAAGAAGACATAAAAATAATAAAGTAAGGCGGGGATATTAATGAATGCTGGAATTTTAGGTATTGGCTCATACGTACCCGAAAAAAAGTTAACTAATTATGATTTAGAACAAATGATGGATACTTCAGATGAGTGGATTGTTAGTCGTACTGGAATTAAAGAAAGAAGAATTGCTAGTGACGAACAAGACACATCTGATTTAGCATATGAAGCGGCAGTAGAAGCTTTAAAAGATGCAGATGTAAAAGCAGAAGAACTTGACTTAATTCTAGTTGGAACCGTTACTCCAGATAAGTCGTTCCCATCAGTTGCTTGTGTAATTCAAGAAAGACTTGGAGCTAAAAATGCAGCTGCAATGGATATTAGTGCTGCTTGTGCTGGATTTATCTACGGAGTTGTTACTGCAGCTCAGTTTGTAAAAACTGGTACATACAGTAGAATTCTAGTTATTGGTGCTGAAAAGTTAACTAAAATTGTTAACTGGGAAGATCGAAATACAGCAGTTTTATTTGGTGACGGTGCAGGTGCTGCAGTTATCGGTCCTGTAAGTGAAGGAAGAGGAATTCTTTCTTATGAATTAGGAGCGGACGGTACAGGTGGTAAACATCTTTATAAAGGTGGAGATCACTTAGTAATGAATGGTCGAGAAGTGTTTAAGTTTGCAGTTCGTCAAATGGGAGATTCTTGTGAAACTGTTTTAAAATTAGCAGGATTAACAAAAGAAGAAGTGGATTTCTTAATTCCACACCAAGCGAATACTCGTATAATGGACGCTGCAAGAGAAAGATTACAACTTCCTAAAGAAAAAATGAGTGTAATTATTGATCGTCATGGTAATACATCTTCATCTTCAATTCCAATTGCATTAGTTGAAGAATATAAAAAAGGAAATGTTAAAGAAGACGATGTATTAGTATTAGTTGGATTTGGCGGCGGATTAACTTGGGGTGCAATTGCACTTCGATTCGGAAGATAATCTAATTGAAGGAGGATTTTTTTAATATGAAAAAAAGAGTTGTTATTACAGGTTTAGGTGCAGTATCACCTATTGGTAATGATATAAATACAGTATGGGAAAGTTTAATGAATGGAAAGAGTGGAATTGGTGTTCTGACTCGAAAAAATCCTGATAATTTCCCTGTTAAAGTTGCAGGAGAAGTAAAAGACTTTGATCCTGAAAAATATATTGATAAAAAAGAAGTAAAACGCATGGACCGCTTTACTCATTATGCAATTGCAGCTTCAAAAATGGCATTAGAAGATGCAAACTTTACAATCGATGAAGAAATTGCTCCTAAAGTAGGTGTTTGGATTGGTTCTGGTATCGGTGGTATGGAAACATATGAAGAACAGTTTAATACATTCCAAACAAAAGGTGCACGTCGAGTAAGCCCATTCTTTATTCCAATGCTAATCCCTGATATGGCTTCTGGACAAGTATCTATTTTAACTGGTGCTAAAGGTCCTAATGGTTGTACAGTTACAGCTTGTGCTTCTGGTGCAAGTTCGATTGGTGATGCTTTCAAAATTATTCAACGTGGCGATGCAGTTGCAATGATTACTGGTGGTGCCGAAGCACCGATTACTGATATGGGTCTTGCTGGATTCTGTGCTGCAAGAGCTTTATCATTAAATCCAGATCCTGAAAAAGCTTGTCGTCCATTTGACAATGCTCGTGATGGCTTTATCATTGGTGAAGGTGCTGGGATTGTATTCCTTGAGGAATTAGAACATGCATTAGCTCGTGGAGCGAAGATTTATGCTGAAATCGTTGGATATGGAACAACGGGTGATGCACACCACATTACAGCACCAGCTCCAGGAGGAGAAGGTGGCGCTCGTGCAATGAGAATGGCACTTGATGATGCTGGTTTATCAATTGAAGATATTCATTACATTAATGCACATGGTACAAGTACTGAATTAAACGATAAATTTGAAACGATGGCAATTAAAGAAGTATTTGGTGAACATGCATACAATGTACCAATTAGTTCAACAAAATCTATGACTGGTCATATGCTAGGAGCAGCTGGTGGAATTGAAGCAATTATTACAGCATTAACAATCCATAATAAAGTAATTGCTCCTACGATAAATCACCAAGAAACTGATAGCGAATGTGATTTAGATTATGTACCAAATGTTGCTAGACCATTTAATGTAAAAGCAGCAATTTCTAATTCATTAGGATTTGGTGGACATAATGTAACTTTAGCATTTAAAGAATTTACTAAATAAGGTTGAAATTTATTTTGGACACGAAAGCTTAGGTCTTTACCTAAGCTTTTTTTTATTAAAAATCCCAGTGTAAAAAAAAGTAACTTTCACTAGTTAATTATCATACTTTAATAGTAAATTAAGGTGGTGATTAACTTGGGATAATGCCAACTTATAGATGGGTTGATTTTATTGAAGACAAACAAATGGTAATGAAAAAACTTTTACCATATTTTCCGAAATATAATGAGGAAAGTTTATATAAATATCTTCTTTCCCACGGTTTATCGAGGCTGTCAACTTTGAGTAAAGATGATCTGAAACAACTAGATGAAAAAAGTATATGGAAAAGCCTTTCTGAAGAGTTTGAGAAGTTAAAAAGAGAATTTAAAGGACCTGACCTTCCTATATTTATTTTACCTTGTCATAGAACGGGAAATATGTTTAAAAACACGACTTATCAAAGGGGTGGAATAGCACATAAAAATTGTATTTGTTTATTTTTGTCCCCTTTAGAAGGAATTTTACAACATAAAGCAGTATTATTACATGAGTATCATCATATTGTAAGATTGACAAAGTTATATAAAAACAAAAAGGTCACATTACTTGATGCTATGATTTTAGAAGGTTTAGCCGAAACTGCAGTTTTAGATCTGTATGGAGAAGCGGTTCAGGCACCATGGACAAATCAGTATTCTTCCAAGCAATGTGAATTATATTATAAAAAATATTTAATTGATAAACTTGAGATAACAAGTAATGATGCTAATTTTTCAAAATACTTGTATGGTGGGAACGGAATTCCAAAATTATTGGGTTACAGTGTTGGATATGACATTGTTAAAAGTTGTACAGAGCAGACAGAATGGTCAACTGATATCCTTTTACGAACGCCAAGTAAAAAGATTAAGGAAAATGCAATACATTATCTTTCGATTTGAATGCAAACGATGCCAGAGCAGATCAAAGCGTATATAATGTATTGTTTAGTATTAATGTATCAGAGATGCTTTAATCTATGATATTTTAATGAATTATTGACTATTTTTCATTCAGTTTGTTAAACACTTTTTGTAATTCAGTGGAAAATGGAATAAATTAGTGAATCACTGACCATACTGAAAGTTACATACAGTTGTGAAGTGAGGGGTAGTAAATGTTGTATTTACATGATGTATGGGTCAATTGGTTTGAAGGTGAAGAAAATGGTTACAATGTCTGTCATTTTTTTGAATGGAGAAAAGATGATAGTGTTGAATTATTAGACCAAGTTCCAGTCATTAAAGTTACTCCAGAGTTATATCAGTATATTGAAAATGAACTATTAGAGCTTCCTTCCGGTCTATTAACTGAAGTGTTCCAAAAGTCTTATGTAAGAAAGAATCACGAGCGTATTCAGCTAGATTATTGCTTTGTAGTAACTGACGGTAATGGTATTATTGCAGTTGACACAATTGGGTATAATATTCCAATTCGAAAAAGCCGTTTAATACCTAGGCAAGAACAAATGGTGTATGATATGACAGCCGAGATTGAAGAAACTCACTATACTCTTCAAAATTTAGTAAATGATGAAACAAAAGAACATCATATACTGTCACCGTCGCCTATTATTATGAGCGGACTAACAAGAAAAGAAAGACAACTAAAGCAGTTATTATTTATGGCGCTAGATCAACTCCATTCATCAAAAAATCCATCGGAGATTCGCTATTGGTACACTGAGTGGAATCCAAGATCGTATCAACAAATTCAGGATTTGTCATTTGAGGACATTTGGTCTCAATTATATGACGAAATAAAAAGTGGATGGTCAGAGCGACATGAGCAATTATGTGGAAGAATCGTTAAAGGTCAACCTTTCTTTGAAAAACTATGGGAAATGGAACACGAGCAAAAAGTAAACTAAAAGAGGTTATTTAAATTCGCCTCAAAACAAAAAGACCTACAAGGTGATAAGAGCCTTGTAGGTTTTTTAATGATTTATTGATATTTCGTTCTTTTCCTTACAGTAAAGAAAAAGGTGTCTCAAAAGTTCTTTGACTTTTAAGACAACAATTACTATTTAATGTTTACGTAAGTAGGGATTATTTTTTTCTCTTGCGACCTAATCCCATAGCATTTTCCATTTTTTTAATCATTTTACTCGCAACAGCATTTGCTTTTGCAGCTCCCGCATTTAAAATATCATCTAATTCAGTCGATGAAATAATTTCTTTATATCGTTCTTGTAATGGGCGTAATCCGTTAACTACTACATCTGCAACATCTTGTTTGAATTCTCCATAATTTTTACCAGCGTATTTATTTTCCAATTCTTGAATTGTTTCACCCGTAAATGCTGAGTAAATGCTTAATAAATTCGAAATACCAGGCTTATTTTCTTTATCATACTTTACAATGCCTTCAGAGTCAGTTACAGCACTCTTAATTTTCTTTTCGATAACTTTAGGATCATCTAAAACAAAAATTGTAGCTTTTTGATTTTCATCGGATTTACTCATTTTTTTAGTTGGATCAGCTAAACTCATAATTCTAGCAGCGTCTTTACTAATTCTAACTTCAGGGATCGTAAAGATATCATTATATTTCTTATTAAAACGCTCTGCTAAGTCACGAGTAAGCTCTAAATGTTGCTTTTGGTCATCTCCAACTGGAACTAAATGAGTACCGTATAAAAGTATATCTGCGGCCATTAAAGGTGGGTAAGTTAATAAGGCAGCAGATACACCATCTTTACCAGATGATTTATCTTTAAACTGTGTCATACGCTCTAATTCACCGATATATGATATACATTGCATCATCCATCCTGCTTGAGCGTGTGCAGGTACTTCTGATTGGATAAAAATAGTTGATTTTTCTGGGTCTAATCCAGCAGCAACATAGATTGCAGATAGACTTTGAATGTTTTTACGTAAAGCGAGTCTGTCTTGAGGAACAGTTATTGCATGTTGATCAACAATACAGAAATAACAGTTATAATCATTTTGTAATTCAATGAATTGTTTTACCGCACCTAAATAGTTACCTAAAGTAATACCTCCAGATGATGTTGGTTGAATTCCACTAAAAATAGTTTGCATCTTAAAATCCTCCTAAATAAAGCTAAATAAAATAAAAAAAGCGGCATAATCTCTCTATTACATAGAGACGATTAAACCGCGGTACCACTCTAGTTATTCCAAATATGGAATCACTCATGCATGAAATCATGCTCTCATCTATCGTTTGAGTTACGTCGAAGCCTACTTATACTATCTGTTCGGTTCGAAGCTCAGAAGTCCATTCGACAGGGAGCATGACTTGTTTTCACCATCCACAAGCTCTCTTAACATGCTAAATCTGTGTACTACTCTTCATCACAGCTTATATATACTTTCTATAGATAATATCTTAATTATATTCAACTTTCAAGATGTTGATACATCATTTAGTAAATAATGATAAAACTGAATAAAAAAGAAAGGATAACTAAAGTGATTGAAGCCATCAGTAATGGTTTTGTAATTGAAAATCGATATCTTCTATAAATCATATCCTTTTTAACAGTAAGTGATTCATCACCTGTCATTTCTGCCATCTGTTGGTCTCTCGTTCCGAATACTTTACGCATTCCAAAGCGAGTGATATTAAAAAATCCACTTTGTACAATTAATAAAAAACCACCAATCACAAATAATGTTAGTCCAATATAGAATATTGTGTTCGTGAAATGAAGGAAAAAGTTTAATGTTCCTTTGGTAAAAGAAAAGATTGCTGCTAGTACTATCGCAGATAATACGACAATGATATAGTGTTTCGACATTTAGTTTGTGATCCTCCTGTTGGAAAGAATTATATATTGTAGACTTAATAATGCTATACTATAATAATATTGTAAACAGTTTCAACTAATCGTTACAAAATATTTTTAAATTGTTAGCATTTTTAAGACAATTCTCTTTATTTTAACAAATTATTTAATTTTATTTGTCAAAATTGTTGTAAAACTCTCATAAAAATGTATAATAAAATTTGTAGAAAAAAATCGATACTTATCGAAAATTCTACTATAAAAATTCAGAATTGTATATTAACTTTCTGTATTTTAACCTACATTGCATTAGCATCTTAGGGGGTATACATCATGGATTGCGAGATATGTTACGATAAATAAATTTGCTATACTGAAATTGCAATTTGAATTTTTGAATAAACATTCATTTTTTTACCAAATTTATGAATAAATACCTAAATAAGCTATTTTTTATAAGGATCCCAGTTCAATTTATAAGGGGAAAAATTGTAAAGAATTATCTGTTTAGAATAATAATTTAGAATTTTCCGGTAAAAAAATATTGACCAAAAGCGTCATTGCGAATACGCTTACATTGTTGGGAAAAAAAGCTTAAGCAAAAATTTACACCATTTTACATCAAATGAAAAAAAAGGATTAAATGATTAATCCCATGTTTGAGAATAATATGGACAAGAAGTTAAATCGATCGAAAAAATTACAGAATTATAATTGGTACTAAAGAGTATGTGGAATAGATCCAAATAGGGGAAAATCCAAATGCTCTCATTTTTACAAAAAAATTATCAAAAAATAAAAAAAATAAAATATTTTTTAAATTAATAGGGGGGTGCAGTTGTGGGACGTTACGTGCTACAGAGATTTATTTACATGTTTGTCACACTATTTTTGATTTGTACTGTTACATTTTTCTTAATGAAGTTGTTACCAGGTTCTCCATTAAAAAACCCAGAGAAATTAACACCTGAACAAAAACAAATTATTTTTGTTAAATATGGGTTAGATAAGCCAGTTCCTGTACAATATGCAAATTACATGAAGAATCTTGCTAAAGGTGATTTAGGAGATTCATATAAATACGATAATCGTAAAGTAACTGATATGATTTCAACTCGTATTGGTCCATCAGCTCAATTAGGTGCTCAAGCACTATTATTAGGAACATTTATCGGATTAATCTTCGGTATCGTAGCAGCACTAAAAAATAATACAATTTTTGACTATGGTTCTACTGTTCTAGCAGTTCTAGGTATCTCCATCCCGTCATTCGTTTTCGGGGCAATCTTACAGTACTACTTAGCAGTAAAATTACATTGGTTCCCGGTAGCATATTGGGAAAGCTTTAAATACACGATTCTACCGACAATTGCATTGTCAGTATTCGTAACAGCAACTGTAGCTCGTTTTTCAAGAACTGAGTTAATCGAAGTTATGAACTCAGAGTATATCGTAACAGCTAAAGCAAAAGGTATCTCTCAAGTAGGCGTAATCATTAAACATGCTCTGCGAAATGCATTAATCCCAGTAGTTACAATTTTAGGTCCAATGGCTGTAAACTTAATGACTGGTACATTAGTTATTGAAAATATGTTTGCTGTACCTGGACTAGGTTCTCAATTCGTTAACTCAATTGTAACAAATGACTACTCAGTAATTATGGGTACAACAATTTTCTATAGTGCATTATTACTAATCGTAATCTTCTTTGTAGATATTTTATACGGTGTAATTGATCCACGTATCCGTTTAGCAGGAGGTAAATAAATAATGAACAACAACACAGCGCAAAAAATTTCATCTGATTTATTCCAACCTGCAAACGTAGATTTGAATAATGCAGATAAAATCTCAAGACCTTCGGATTCTTTTTGGAAAGATGCAAGAAGACGTTTTAGAAAAAATAAAGGTGCAATGTTAGGATTTATTATCCTTGGTATCTTATTATTCTTTACATTGTTTGGTCCAATGATGAGTGGACACTCATATAAAGACCAAGATTTAAAAAGATCAAAATTACCACCAAAAATTGGTGTATTAGAAAATGTAAAATTCTTACCATTTGACGGAATTGATCAATATGGAAACGATGTATATAAAAACAAAAATATTAAAGAAAATTACTGGTTTGGTACAGATGATTTAGGTCGTGACCTTTTCACAAGAACATGGGCTGGTGCTCGAGTATCAATCTTAATCGGTTTATTAGCAGCAGTAATTGATATGGTAATTGGTGTAGCTTTCGGTGGTATTTCAGGATTCTTTGGTGGCCGGACAGATACAATCATGCAGCGTATTGCTGAAGTTTTAATGGGTGTTCCTTATCTAATCGTAGTAATCCTATTCATTTTAGTATTTAAAAACCCAGGTATTCTTTCGATCGCTTTAGCGATGGTAATCACTGGTTGGGTAGGTATGTCCCGTATCGTACGTGGTCAAATGCTAAAACTAAAAAATCAAGAATTCGTATTAGCATCAAGAACTTTAGGTGCAACAAACACTCAATTAATTGCAAAACACTTAATTCCAAATATTATGGGTCCAATCATCGTAATGATGATGTTCACGATTCCAAGTGCAATTTTCTCTGAAGCATTCTTAAGCTTCATCGGTTTAGGTATTGCACCACCAAAAGCATCATTAGGTTCGTTAGTAAGTGATGGCTTCAAATCATTACAAACTTTCCCTCATATGATGATTATTCCAGCGGTTGTAATCAGTTTATTAATCTTAAGTTTCAACTTAATTGCTGACGGATTACGCGACGCTTTAGATCCAAAAATGAGTAAGTAATTTTGAAGGGAGAATGAACTATGAGTAAATTATTAGAAGTAAAAGATCTGTGTGTCTCCTTTTATACTCATGCTGGTGAAGTTCAAGCAGTACGCGGAGTTTCATTTGATCTTAAAAAAGGTGAGACATTAGCAATTGTAGGTGAATCTGGTTCAGGTAAATCAGTAACATCTAAAGCATTAATGGGGTTAATTCCAAACCCACCAGGTAAAATTAAGAGCGGTGAAATCTTATTCGATGGAAAAGATTTAGCTAAATTAAGCGAAAAAGAAATGCAAAGTATCCGTGGAAAAGAAATTTCAATGATTTTCCAAGATCCTATGACTTCTTTAAATCCAGTATTAACGATTGGATATCAAATAACAGAAGGTCTAATAAAGCATCAAAAAATGAGTAAAACTGAGGCAAAGAAAATTGCTTTAGAATTAATAAATCTTGTTGGAATTCCAAATGCTGAAGATCGTTTTAAACAATATCCACACCAATTCTCTGGCGGTATGAGACAACGTGTTGTTATTGCAATGGCCTTAGCATGTAATCCAAAATTATTAATCGCCGATGAGCCAACAACGGCTCTTGACGTTACAATTCAAGCTCAGATTCTTGAGTTAATGAAAGAAATTCAAAGAAAAACTGATTCAGCAATTATCTTTATTACACATGATTTAGGTGTAGTTGCGAATGTTGCAGATAAAGTTGCAGTTATGTATGCAGGAAGAGTAGTTGAAATGGGAACTGTAGACGATATTTTCTACAATCCAAAACATCCTTACACTTGGGGACTTTTAGCTTCAATGCCTGACTTAGATAATGAACAAGGAGCAGAATTAGTAGCAATTCCTGGTACACCACCGGATCTATTAAATCCTCCAAAAGGTGATGCGTTTGCACCACGTAATCCAAATGCTTTAAAAATTGACTATGAAATGGAACCTCCTATGTTTAAAGTTTCTGATACACACTATGCTGCAACATGGCTATTACATGAGGATGCTCCAAAAGTTGAACCACCTGAAGCCGTTAAGAAGCGTATTCAACGAATGAAGGAAGGTGAAGTAAATGTCAAATAAAGTAGCAGAAAAATTAGTTGAAGTTAAAAATTTAAAACAATACTTTAATACAGGTAAAACAACAGTTAAAGCAATCGATGATGTTACATTTGACATTTTCCGTGGAGAAACTTTTGGTTTAGTAGGTGAATCAGGTTCTGGTAAATCTACAACTGGACGTTCAATCATTCGATTATATGATGCGACTGATGGACAAGTAATTTTCGATGGTCAAGATGTACATGGTAAGAAAAGTCGTAAAGAGTTAAAGCAGTTTAACCGTCGTATGCAAATGATTTTCCAAGATCCATACGCTTCATTAAATCCGCGTATGAAAGTTGCAGATATCATTGCAGAAGGTATTGATATTCATGGCTTAGCTCGTAACAAAGAAGAGCGCATGAAAATGGTTTATGACTTACTTGAAACAGTAGGTTTAAATAAAGAGCACGCTAACCGTTTCCCACATGAGTTCTCAGGTGGACAACGCCAACGTATCGGTATTGCAAGAGCACTTGCTGTACAACCAGAATTTATTATCGCCGATGAGCCAATCTCAGCTCTTGACGTGTCAATTCAAGCTCAGGTTGTAAACTTAATGAGAAAGCTTCAACAGGAAAAAGGTTTAACATATCTATTTATCGCCCATGATTTATCAATGGTTAAGTACATTAGTGACCGTATCGGTGTAATGTACCACGGTAAAATTGTTGAACTTGCAGATAGTAATGAATTATATGATTACCCAATGCATCCTTACACAAAATCATTATTATCAGCAATTCCGCTTCCAGATCCTGATTATGAGCGCAATCGTAAACGTATCGTTTATGATCCAAAACAACACGATTATTCAAACGAAGAGCCAAAATTACGTGAAGTTCGTCCTGGACATTTCGTACTTTGCTCTGAAGCAGAATATAAAAACTATCAACAAATGTATAAATAATAAATCAATCCTAGTGAGTTTATCGCTAGGATTTTTTAATTGGATTAAGATTAGGTTACTGGGGGCATGAGTAAGTAGAACAGCGAAAAGGTGGAATACGGTTTCTCATGAGGAAGTAAAATAGCAAAAAGAAGTAAAATGGATCCTCTTGAGAGGTTTATGAGGAAGTAAAACAGCAAAAAGAAGCAAAATGGTTCCTCATAAGAGGTTCATGAGGAAGTAAATCAGGAAAAAGAAGGAAAATGGTTCCTCATGAGAGGTTTATGAGGAAGTAAAACAGGAAAAAGAAGTGTAATGGTTCCTCATAAGAGGTTCATGAGGAAGTAATACAGCAAAAAGAAGCAAGATGGTTCCTCATAAGAGGTTTATGAGGAAGTAGAAATACTAAAATAATGTTAAGGGAAAATTAAGGTGGAGGTTTTATGATAAAAGTGCAGATAAGGCTAGGGGTAATAATGGTAGGACAAGCTTAGAAGAAAATTATCCAGAGTGTACAATGATAACCAAATTTTTAATTCAAAGCCCCTGAGTTTAATATTTCAAAGTACTGTACCGTAGGACGAACTAGTGACCTTAGTCATTCTACATTGGTTATACACTAAACCTTATCAAGGCAAAAAAAAAGAAAGGGCCTTTGCCCTTTTTTTTAATCGTAAATTTCTAATAAGTCTGTTCTTAATAAGTTTTTTTACGGAACTTGCCTTGGCCACCAACTTGTTTGAAGTTTGCAGACATTCTGTCAGACATATCAACAAATTGACTTTTTTTACTTCTACCAAATATTTTTTCGCCGATCGCGTTTGTAAACACACCATTAAGTGCAGTAATTCCAATTACTAACAATGCAACAATCAATAGATCAGTTATGTAAGCTGCCATAAGATTAGCCTCCTAGGAATGTAAGCGTTACTATTATTGTATTAAAAATTTGGTGAAATAGAAAGGATAAATAAGCTTTTTCCGAATAATTATTTTTGGTCTTTTTATAAAGCAATCTTGTTTTTATTATTGTAACTTTAAGGAATAAAATTGTGTGAAACGAAGGGGTACTTGACTAATTTGGGAAATGCTACGGGAAGGTAAAGGACTGCAAGATCAGCTGAAACTAGAAATCAGGTTTCATTTACGGATAGTGAGGATTATGGAGTAAAATGCAGCTGTCATATACGAAAAATGTATCAAAGAAATTAGCCTATATTTTACTTGGGAATTTACTGAAAATTGTACACCTTTTGTATAGGTTTTTTAAAATTTTTTTACAAATTTGTATATATTTATTTTGAACAATACTGTATAATGTGAACATATGGTGGTAGATTAAACTAATTATAATTAACCAATTCTTATAAATTAATACACATAACTATATTACTTTTATTTAAAAGAGTAGTTAGGGGGAGAGCAAAATGGTAATTTTGTATAATTCACCAAGTTGTACGTCTTGTCGAAAAGCAAAAATGTGGCTAGAAGATAATAATATTCCTTATAAAGAAAGAAATATTTTTTCAGAACCATTATCAATTAATGAGATTAAACAAATTTTACGTATGACTGAAAGTGGTACTGATGAAATTATATCAACAAGATCAAAAATTTTCCAAGAATTAAATGTAGACTTAGAAAGTCTTCCATTACAAGACTTATATGAAATCATTCAGAAATATCCTGGTTTACTTAGAAGACCGATTATTATTGATGAGAAACGTTTGCAAGTTGGTTATAATGAAGATGAAATTAGAAGATTTTTACCGCGTTCAGTTCGCACATATCAATTACGTGAAGCGCAACGTCTAGTTAATGAGTAAATCTACGTTTCGAATTGTGAAAAAAATTACAATTCTTGATTAAGATTCTCAATCATATTGAACAAATACTTATTCATATTATATAAAAAGCTGTAAAAAGTTAAATGCATACTTTTTACAGCTTTTTTTTTAACAATTAGGATGTTCGCTTACGGTACCGAATATTATTAAAATAGTAACCTATAACAATGGTGAAGATTATACAAGATGAACCGACAATTAATTCCATATCGTTCCGCCCGTTTATATATTGACTGATAAATGGCTCGTCTATTAACATCTTGCTAGCTGTTATTGAAAGAACAGAAGCCCCTACAAAACTCAAAATTGGATATCTTTCTAAAAACCATAAAACGATTTTACTTCCCCAAATAATAATTGGAATTGAGATGGAAAGACCTAAGATGACTAATGATGGCTTTCCGTTTGATGCCCCAGCTATTGCTAATACGTTATCAATCCCCATTACTAAATCAGCAAACACAATTGTACGAATTGCGTGGAAAACTGTGTAGTTCTCCTTTATAGAAGGGTTGTCATCCTCCTGAATAATTAATTTGCAAGCTATGTACAAAAGTAATATTCCGCCAATTAAATGCAAGAATGGGACCTTAAGGACGAAAATTGCACATATTGTTAGGATAATTCGTAAAACAATTGCGGTAATACTACCGAAAATTATCGCTATGTTACGTTGCTTATATGGTAATTTTCTACATGCTAATGCAATGACAATAGCATTATCTCCACCTAAAACAATGTCTATAATTACAATCATTAAAAAGGACCATATATAATGAAGATCTATCATGAATTCACCTCTCTTATTAAAAGCTTTAAATGATTGTCCTATTATTAATAGGTATATGATGATTTTTAAAAAATAGGTGAATTTTATTTCCAAAATTTTAAATTGTATCATAAAATATAATTGTAGTTACTATTCGCATTTAATAAATTTTCATGGTAAGATAGATAAAAATTTACTTATTAAAGCTAAATTTTTAAGAGTATTTTTCTAATTTACTATTTCAGAATTTTATATTTAACATAAAATTTCTTTTACTTTATTTATTCTATTTCGTCTAACGCAATTACTTGTTGTTCATTAAAGGAGGGGGAAAACAAATGGAAATAGAAAGAATTAATGAAAATACGTTTAAGTTCTCCATATCCTACTTAGACATCGAGGAGAGAGGTTTTTCTAAAGATGAAGTATGGTTAGATCGAGAAAGAAGTGAAGAGCTTTTCTGGGAATTAATTGATGAAGCGCATTTGACTGAGGAATTCATTGCTGGTGGCCCCCTATGGATTCAGGTACAGGCACTAGACAAGGGGTTAGAAGTTGTTGTAACAAAAGCTGTGATTTCTAAAGACGGCAAAAAAGTAGAAGTGAATTTAGGTGAAGGAGAAAAGAATTTAGAAATTCCATTTATCTCTGTAGATGATGACGATGATTCAGATGAAGATGATGATGACGATATTTTTGACTCGATGGATGAAGAGGAAACTGAACTGATTCTATCCTTTAAAAATCTTGAAGACATTATTTCATTATCACATGCTGTGAATCAAGAATCATTTGAAACTACACTTTATTCCTTCCAAGATTATTACTATCTTTATGTTAAATTTGAAGAAGAATTGCTTGATGAAGTTCAAGTCGATTACTTGTCATCAATGTTACTTGAATATGGTCATCGTTCAAAAGTAACTATACATGTTTTAGAAGAATACGGAAAATTGATTTATGAAAAAACAGCATTACCTCATTTTAAATCTATTTTTCCATTATTGTAATAGCCGATGCCTTAGGGATCGGTTTCTTTTCTTTATAAAGGAGAATATTGATGCAATTTCGATTAAAGATTTTAATATTTTTATCAATTGTTGTATGCATTTTATATTTTGCTTCTCCAACTATTAAATTCATTTGGTTAATGAATTTTGCATTTTTTGAAAAATCTACTATTTTTAGATTAATAAGTATAATGTTCTCGATAACGGCTATAGGTGTATCGATTATTATTTTCTTAGAAAATAGAAATCCTGCTAGAACTTTAACATGGATCATTCTTTTAGCTATTTTCCCGTTATTCGGTTTTGTTTTTTATTTAATTTTTGGACAAAATTACAAAAAGAAAATGGTCTATCGAAAAAAGGCAATTAATGATCAAAATGCAAATGGTTTAATTAATGGGTCAGAAGATGTAGAAGTGAAAGAATTTATAGCGCAAAATCAAAGATTAGAGTATCTAATAAATATCGCAGCTAAACAGAGTAATACACCAGTCACGATGAATACTTTTACAAAAGTTCTTACAAACGGAAGTGAAACATTTCCAAAAATAATTGAGGAACTAAAAAAAGCAAAGCACCATATTCATATCGAATTCTATATCGTAAGAAATGATGAGATTGGTAATCAATTAAAAGATATTCTAATTGAAAAGGCGCAAAATGGTGTAAAGGTTCGATTTCTCTATGACGCTGTAGGTAGTTGGAAATTATCAAGAAATTTTGTAAAAGACTTACGAAAAGCTGGTGTAGAAATACTACCATTTTCTCCAGTTAAAATTCCAGTTTTAAACGATACGATAAATTACCGAAACCATCGGAAAATTATCGTCATAGATTCGAATGTAGGATTTGTTGGCGGCTTAAATATTGGAGATGAGTATTTAGGGAAAGATCATTATTTTGGAAAGTGGCGAGATACCCATCTATACCTTAATGGGGAAGGTGTACGAACACTACAATTCATATTCTTGCAAGATTGGTATTATATGACGAATGAGTTAATTGATGACAAAGAGTACTTTGACATTAATGCTAGTAGTTATTCTTCCAAAGGAGCAATTCAACTTGTTTCTGGTGGACCAGACCGAAAGCATGAAGTGATAAAAGAGTTATTTTTTGCGATGATTACAAGTGCAAGGAAAAGTATCTACATTGCTTCTCCATATTTTGTTCCTGATGAAGATATTTTAACTGCCCTTAAAGTAGCAGCAAATGGTGGGGTCAAAGTAAAAATTCTAATGCCTGATCGTCCCGATAAGAAAATCGTATTTTATGCCTCGCGTTCATATTTTCCAGAGTTATTAGAAGCAGGGGTCGAAATCTATGAATATAGACAAGGCTTCTTACACAGTAAAATATTGATTGTAGATGATGAAATCGCATCTGTTGGAACGGCAAATATGGATATGAGAAGTTTCCGTTTAAACTTCGAGGTCACTGCATTTTTATATTTAGAGGAAAGTATTAATCACTTAGTTAATGATTTTAATAATGATATCCGTGATTCTGAAGCAATTATTTTTACTGATTTTAAAAAGAGACCTATTTACAAAAGGATATTTGAATCATTATCAAGATTAATGGCACCACTTTTGTAATGAGCTATCTTATTGATAGAACATTGATAGAACATTTTTATAATATTTCATATAGTCACCTACCAAATAGAAAGTTTAATTTGGTAGGTTTTTTATTTGAAAAATCGTTTTTAATTTTTTTGAAGGAAAATACGAAAAGGATAGTGAAGTAATTTGGAAAGGAGGTTGTGGTAAATGATCGTGGCATTAAATACTAAAAGGCATACTATTAATTTATTTGAAGTTAAAACGACAGAGGAATTATTAAGATTAAAGCAAAACGGACCATATTTTTGCCCAAATTGCCAAAAGCAAGTGAGGCTCAAAATTGGAGTGAAGAGGGTAACTCATTTTGCGCATATCGATTTGACTGAATGTGAAAATGAGAAAAAAGAGAGTATTGACCATTATAAAGGGAAGTTTGCTTTGTATCAATTTTTTAAAAAGTTTAATGTAAATGTTGAAGTTGAAAAATTTTTACCTGAATTAAATCAAAGACCTGATTTATTTATAAAATTTAATACTCTTCAAATGTGTGTTGAATATCAATGTTCGCTTATTCCTTTAGAAACAATGATAAATAGGACAAACTCTTTTAAAGATAGTGGAATGAAAGTTTTGTGGATCCTAAATGACAAACTATTAAATCAAAAAAGATGGTCATCTTTCTACATTAATTCGCTTTCTATTTATTCATTTGTTAGAATTAACGTTTTTTCACTTCTCTTCTATAATCCTACATTACAATCTTTTACAGTGCTTTCCTCATTAATAGCATTTTCTCCAGTTCAATATATTGGTCAAAAGGACGTATTTCCAATAAATAATTTCAGTCTTAAGGAATTTTTATCTCCAAATAGAATTGATAAAAAGGTATTTGTAGCTAAATGGAATCGTTTAAAAAAGGATTATAGACTATGTCAACATTTGCATACTAAAGGTAATGTAAAGGTTTTTAAACAGTATTTATACAATGCAAATATTAATTATTTTCCGGCAGTAATTGGAGTTCCTCTAGACAGTAACTGCATCATTAAAGAACATTGTATCGTTTGGCAGGGGCAAATCTATTTTAAATTTTTTCATGAAGTGGAAATTGGACAAATGATCTTTATGGATAAAATAAATCAGTCTGTAAAAATGGAAGTGCAGAATGGTACATGGAGAGTTAATCAATTTCAAGATTATGAAATTGATAATTTGGAGAAATGTGTAGAAAAGTATATTGACTTTTTAGTAAAAATTAGAATCGTAAAACCCATTAAAAATGGTAAAATAATGAAGATAGCTAATGCTATTATTCCATCATCATTCCAACAAGCATTGGATGAAGACTGTCTGAGCGCTAATACAGCATTTGATTTGTTGTTTAATGCAAGAACTGATTCAAATGATTATTAATAACAGACACTGGAATGTTATTTATGCTAATAATAATTTTAGGGGGATCAGACATGCTAGAACAAAAAGCTGTTAAAAAATTACCAACTAGAAGTGAAGTTCAAGAAGAATTAACTTGGAAGTTGGAAGATATTTATGAAACAGATGCAAAATGGGAAGCAGAGTATAAAAAAGTACTTGAATTAATCCCATCATTTTCAGAGTTTAAAGGTAAATTAGGTGAGTCATCTCAAACACTTTTAAATGCGTTGAAAAAACAAGATGAAATTTCGTTTTTATTAGGTAAATTGTATACATACTCTCATATGCGTTACGATCAAGATACAACAAATTCTACATATCAAGCTTTAGATGATCGTGCGAAAAATCTATACACTAAGGCTGGAAGTGCAATGTCATACTTCGTGCCTGAATTATTAACAATTTCAGAAGATACATTGAAAAAATTTATTGAAGAAAATAATGAGCTGAAATTGTACGAGCACTCTTTAGAAGAAATTTTAAAGCAAAAACCACATGTTCTTTCAGCAGCTGAAGAGGAAATTATGGCACAAGCTTCTGAAGTGTTATCTTCTTCTAGTAATACGTTTGGAATGTTAAATAATGCGGATTTAAAATTTCCGACGATTGAAGACGAGAATGGTGAAGAAGTAGAAATCACACATGGCCGTTATATTAATTATTTAGAAAGCGCAGATCGACGCGTTCGAAAAGATGCTTTTGAAGCAGTTTATCATACGTATGATTCGTATAAAAACACTTTTGCAAGTACTTTAAGTGGTGCTGTAAAGAAAGATAATTTCAAAGCAAAAGTTAGAAAGTATGATAATGCTCGTCATGCAGCATTAAGTAATAACGAAATTCCTGAAATTGTTTATGATCAATTAGTTTCTACTGTAAATGATAATTTAAATTTATTACATCGTTATATTGCTATTCGTAAAAAAGCGTTAAAGCTTGATGAAATTCATATGTATGATTTATTTACTCCATTAGTAGAAGAAGTAAAAATGGAAGTTAAGTATGAAGAAGCAAAAGAAATTTTATTAAAAGCATTAAAACCATTAGGTGATGAGTATGTTGAAATACTAAAAGAGGCATATGAAAGCCGTTGGGTAGATGTTGTAGAAAACAAAGGAAAACGTAGCGGAGCATACTCTTCTGGTGCGTATGGTACGAATCCATATATCCTAATGAACTGGCAGGACAATGTAAATAATTTATTCACATTAGCACATGAATTTGGTCATTCAGTGCATAGTTATCATACTCGTAAAAATCAACCTTATGTTTACGGAGATTACTCAATCTTCGTAGCTGAAGTTGCCTCTACTTGTAATGAAGCGATTTTAAATGATTATTTACTAAAAAATACTGAAGATCCTAAGCAAAGACTTTATTTATTAAATCACTATTTAGAGACTTTTAGAGGAACTGTATTCCGTCAAACGATGTTTGCGGAGTTTGAACATCAGATTCACGTATTAGCTCAAAATGGTGAAGCGTTAACGCCAGATTTATTAACGAAAACATATTACGAGCTTAACAAAAAATATTTTGGTGACGAGATCGTAATCGACGAGTTAATTGGGTTAGAATGGAGTAGAATTCCTCATTTCTATTACAATTACTATGTTTACCAATATGCAACAGGTTTCAGTGCAGCAACAGCACTTTCAAAACAAATACTAGAAGAAGGCGAACCAGCAGTTGAAAGATACTTAGGATTCTTAAAAGCAGGAAGCTCTGATTATCCAATTGAAGTATTGAAAAAAGCTGGCGTTGATATGACCTCTTCACAACCAATCGTAGAAGCATTGAAAGTATTTGAAGAAATGTTAAACGAAATGGAAGAGCTTTTATTTAACGAATAACTTATTTTAACAAACACATGTAGCAATATTGCTATATGTGTTTGTCTTTTTAAATCCTAACTTTTTCTATATCTTTATACCTACTATTTTGTGTCTAAAATGTGAAATATTTCTCAAACGGTTGCCAAACTCTAAAATAAATTGTATTATAAGGGTGTGAATTACTTCACAAACACAAATACCCCTTTGTTGAACGTGAAAATTTCTCCCATCCCCTTGATGTAAAAATATTACATCAAAAAAATGACCTAGCGAAAGCTAGGTCTTTTTTTATATCTTAAACAACATATTGATAATAAATTTGATCTTTTTGAACAATCTTCTTAACTTTTCTACGTAGGATTAATTTTTTTAATTCTAACTCCATACATTGAGTAGATTGTTCGTAAATCATACATAATTCTTTAATCGTAACAAATGGTTGGAATTTAATAAATTCGGCTAAATCAGGTAGTTCTCGTTTTTCTAACTTTGTATTCGTCATTAATTCTAATATTTTTACATAAGTCTGATAGCTTTCAAAACCAGAAACTTTCAAACCTTCTTCTTCAATATTTTCATTAAAAAATACAACACTTGGAATTTCAGTTACATGCATTTCTTTCGTAACTTTAATATCACATTGCAAAGCTTTAATAGAGTGGGTACTGTGTAAATCTTCCATAAACTCTTTTACATCAATATTTATATCTTTAGCACATTCGATAAGAACATCTTGATCTGTAATGTCTAAATCCTTCAAGAAATAATATTCTTGTAACTTCTTTAAGTAGCTAACGCCAGCTACTCTACCTTGAAGCTCAGCTGCCTTTAATGCAATTGCAGAGTAGTATGGGTAGAGTTCTTTATTATCAATCCATAAGTGATCGTCGCAAAGGATATCCGATCTGCTAGCTGTCTTCTCCCATACGAATGCAAGCTGAGAAGGTCGTTTTTCTAATAGTTTTTTTGTTGTGTAATATCGACTAACTGGAATATAAGTAGATGAAAAATATTGGCCATATTCTAAGTGAAACTTTTTTAAAATTGTACTAAAATCCCAACAATTTCTACAAAGTGGATCTATGAATACATACAATTCAATCGATTTTTTTGTACAATTCTGCTCGGGAAGCTTGATTGATTCATTTTTATATTGTTTGTCATTCATATATTTCACCCTTAATGCAATTCATAAGTCCGTACTATAACAGACTTGAAAATTAATTTGTAAGATATAACACGTTTATTCTCTAATGGTATTGTAGCAACGGATAGTTAATATTTCAAATATGATGCACTATTTTTCATTAATCTATTAATATTTACTTATTTCAATTGAGTATTGTGATAAAAAGGGTGGTGCCGCAGGAGTCTGAGCGAATTGTAAAATAAATTTTTGAAATGGAACCGAGGAAAAAGTCTGGTCTGCAAATAAGGATGAGAGAAGTGCAAATAAGAAGTTTATCTGTGCAAATATATGAGGAATCGTTGTAATAAAAATTTGAACTGCAAATAAATTTCCAAAATCGTAAATAAAAATGTCAGAACTGCAAATAAAATTTAGAGAATCACAAATAAAAATAACAATACTGCAATTAGCAATTAAAGCCTGAGGAATTGCAAATAAGAGAAATTAATACCCATACCGGCTAAGGCATAATGACAAAAAATTGGACAAAAGTAGTTATTTTCAATTGGCAAACTAGGAAAGCAGCTTTAACTTTAATTAATCGGTTAAAAAGTTGAGCGAAATCTGCTATCTTTCAATAAAAAGATTGATAATATCAGTTACATACTAAAAAACGCCGAAATATACCCTTTAGGTTTCTCCGGCGTTTGAAAATAATGCTGCTCATATGTCAGTTAGCTTGATTTCCTTGCTTAACATTAAAAAAGCGTCTAATTTTATTTAATGTTTTACGGTGAGGAATTTGAAGGTTCTCTAACAGATTGATAAACTGTTGTTTACCAATGTTCTCGTCCGAAACTTCGAATTCTAACTCATAATCCTCGTGATTTAAATATGTACTATGGTCTAAAACTAAGAGTCCATTTTCATATGGAAATTCTGCTCTGTTTGTTGTTAAGTCACCTATTAATACTAGGGCATCTAAGTTTAATTTTACTTCGTTGATATAATCTTTTACTTCTCCATCTGGAATAGCGTATGTTTTTAGCATAGTTGATGCTTCAGTTTCACTAATTTTTTGATTAATTTCTAAATGTCCGACTGTTTGTTTTATTTTTAAAGTTAAAGTATATGAAGTTAGTGACTTTTTTCGTATTCTTAGAGCTCCGCCATGTTCTTTAATTGTAAAATCAGGTGTCTCAAAATAATAATTAGTTTGTGATTGGAAACTTGACTCGTTAACTTGGAAATACGATTTAAGCTTTTCAAATTCCTCTTTTGTTAATAAGTTCTTAAATTCAATTTCAATTTCTTTAGCCATAATTGACTCCTTATTTTTAGTATAATTTTTGTGATTGAATGTGCTAGTCTTCGTCTATTTTCTATTTGATATGTTACAATAGAAATGGTCAAATTTAAATAAAATACATACATTAAAAAGGTTGAGGTTTTAGTGATGAGAAAAATGCTTGAAATAAATGGAATAAATATAAATGAAGATGGCTTAATCCTGTTAATCGACGATACAAAAATGAATTTAGAACAGTGTCATGAAATAGGAACAATGATTGCAGATTCAGACCAAGGTTCACTATTGTATATATTAGAAGAAAATGAAGAATTTGTATATGTTACAGTGCCTTACAAGCATTGGTCGGACTTGAAAAAAGCAAATGATCAAAATTTAAACGTATTTTTAAAGGTCGCTGAAAAGAGTCTTTCACTAAATAATTGGAATGAAGAGTTAACTTATTTAATCCAAAATGTTGAAGGAAATTTTAACTATGGAGAAGAATTTGTTAAGCAAGTTCAAAGTGCATTTTTAGAAGAGAAGTAAGTTGGTGGTGATTGGATGAATGGTCAATGGGAAAGTTTTTTAGCACCTTATGAACAAGCAGTAAGTGAATTGAAAATAAAGTTAAAAGGGATTAGAAAACAGTTTGAAGAAACTAATCAGCATTCCCCAATTGAGTTTGTAACTGGGAGAGTTAAGCCTATTCACAGTATTGTTAATAAGACAATAAGAAAAGGAATTCCTTTAGCAAATTTAGAAACTGAATTACAGGATATTGCCGGTCTTAGAATGATGTGCCAATTTGTAGAGGATATTAAAAATGTAGTGGAGCTTCTTCGTAAACGTAAAGATTTTACAATTGTCGAAGAGCGAGATTATATTACAAATAAAAAGAATAGTGGGTATCGTTCCTATCATGTAGTTGTTGAATATCCAGTCCAAACAATTGAAGGTGAACGAAAAGTTTTAGTTGAAATTCAAATAAGAACTCTTGCGATGAATTTTTGGGCAACAATAGAGCATTCTTTAAATTATAAGTATAAAGGGAAATATCCTGAAAATATTCATGAACGATTACAAAGAGCAGCTGAAGCAGCGTTTCTATTAGATGAAGAAATGTCCCTTATTAGAGGAGAGATTCAAGAGGCGCAAGCAGAGTTTTCGAAAAAAAACGACCAATAGGAAAGGGCGAGAAAATGAAATTCGTAATTATGTCTAAGGGCGATCAAGAGTCCAATGAACTGACGAAACGAATGAGAGATTATTTAGAGAGTTTTAATTTTAAATTTGATGAAGAAGAGCCTGAAATTGCTATATCTGTAGGTGGTGACGGAACCTTACTTCATGCTTTTCATAATTACACTCATCTTCTCGATAAAGTATCTTTCGTAGGGGTTCATACTGGGCATTTAGGGTTTTATGCTGATTGGGTACCAAGTGAGGTAGAAAAGCTTGTTATTGCAATTGCGAAGACTCCATTTCAAGTAGTTGAATATCCTTTATTGGAAGTAATCATCCGTTATAAGGATGGAAGAAAAGAAATGCAAACATTAGCTTTAAATGAATGTACGATCAAAGGTCTTGAAGGTACATTAGTGATTGATGTTGAAATAAAAGGTCAGCATTTTGAGACATTTAGAGGTGATGGTCTTTGTATTTCTACACCTTCAGGTAGTACAGCTTATAATAAAGCACTTGGTGGAGCAATTATTCATCCATCAATTGAAGCGATTCAAATTGCTGAGATGGCTTCAATTAATAATCGAGTTTTTCGTACGATTGGTTCACCTCTTGTTTTACCTAAACATCACACTTGCTTACTTAAACCTGTAAGAAACGCAAATTTTCAAATTACATTAGATCATAAAACAATCGTACATCAAGATGTTAAATCGATTCAATGTCGAGTAGCTCATGAAAAAGTACGTTTTGCACGTTTTAGACCTTTTCCATTTTGGAAACGTGTTGTTGATTCTTTTGTTAAATAAAATGGTGAAGAATATGAAGCAATTTAGTTTATCATGGGAAGTAAAAAAAGAGCATAATGGAATTTTACTTAGAGAGTTTCTTAAATTAAAGGAGCTCTCTAAACGTGCTCTCACAGATATTAAATTTCAAGGTGGAAAAATTACAATAAACGGTGAAGAAAAAACTGTCCGCACGATGTTAAAAGAATTAGATCTTGTACAAATCTATTTTCCAATTGAGAAACCAAGTGAGGATCTTATAGCAGAAGATATTCCTTTTGAAATTGTTTATGAAGATGATGCTGTAATAGTCATCAATAAACCTTTTGGAATACCAAGTATACCTTCTAGAGAGCATCCTAATGGTACTCTTGCAAATGGATTATTATTTTATTATCAAACAATCGGGCTCCAATCGACCATCCATATTGTAACTCGATTAGACAAAGACACTTCGGGATTAATGTTAATTGCTAAAAATCGTTATATTCATTATTTGTTTTCGAAAAATGAATTAGAAAATGTAAAAAGAAAATATTTAGCAATTGTTCATGGGGAAATGAAGAATACAGAAGGTGTAATACGAGCAAAGATTGCAAGGAAAAGTGATAGTATTATCGAGAGAATTGTTTCTGAAGAGGGACAAGAAGCTATCACACATTATAAAGTCCTTTTAGTAAATAAGGACAACTCAGTTGTTGAATTAGAATTAGAAACAGGACGAACACATCAAATCCGGGTTCATATGTCTTCGATTGGACATCCACTAATCGGGGATGACTTATATGGGGGGAATACTGATCGATTAAAAAGGCAGGCGTTGCATAGTTATCAATTGTCATTTGTTCATCCAATTGATCATACGGAAAAAAACTTTGAAATCGCTTTATCTGCTGATTTAGAGAGATTATTGAAATCGTAAATGTCAAGTAATAAATTTGTCTAAATTTTGTATAAATTATTGACAATATATGAATAATAGATTATTTTTAGTATGTAGTGTTTCTCCATGGGGATGGAAGAGACTAATATATTAAGCTGATAAGTGAGCGCTTACATTATCAGCAAAAAAGTAGGTTCCGATCAGAAACCTACTTTTTTTGTATCTTTTTTCCTAAACTCTGCTTTCTGTTTCTTCGTAAAAACTAAATTTTTCTTCAATGTATGGCATGGAAGATTGTACTTGGGTATATTTATGCTCTGGATACGAAAAGGCTGTTAGTTTACCACCAAAGACAGCGCCAGTATCAATATTAATTGTATTATTTAATTCTCTTGGTTCCTTTATTGGCGTATGACCATAAACAATTAATGCTTTACCTTTATACTCTTTAGCCCAATCTTTTCTTACAGGCATCCCATTTGGAAGCACTTCTCCATTTATATCTCCATATAAAACGAATGTTTTAACATTATTTGAATGCTTACCGATCATATCCTCACGTATACCAGCATGACTAACAACTAATTTTCCATTGTCTAAAACATTATAAAGTGGGGAGCCTTCATATAGTTTTTTAAACGATGCCAGGTAATGGCTCCTCTCTTTACCACTAATTGATTCTAATTCAGCAACTGTTGTTTCAAGTCCATGTTGAATTTTTACATTGCGACCAAGAAAATAACGATAAAGTTTATTACAATGATTCCCTGGTGAATAATGTGCTTTCTTATGCTTCATCACAAGTTCATATACTACTTTTATAACTGCAAGTGAATTAGGTCCGCGATCCGTTAAATCACCAACAAAAACTAACTTTCGATTTTCAGGGTGAACAGGAATATGATTATCCCATGAATAACCAAGTTTTTTAGTTAGTTCAACAAATTCATCATAACAACCATGAATATCGCCTATAATATCGTATTTCATCCTATCAATCCTTTTAGTCTGTTATTTCAACTAGTCTTAATCGTAGTATGCCCCAAAAAAACAGTGTAAAAGAATTTTCCAAAAAGAGTATTGCTAATATAAAAAAAGAAGGGGTAAAGATCTTCATTAGATCTTACCCCTTCTTTTTTGTATTTCTATTCTATCAGTCAAACATATACTTATTTGTTCTTGATCTTACATTAAGGATGAATCCAATTGCTAGAAGATTGGTTGCTAGAGAACTTCCTCCGTAACTAACGAATGGTAGAGTAATCCCTGTAATCGGTAATAGACCGATCGTCATACCAATATTTTGGAAAATCTGGAAAGTAAACATTCCGACTACACCAGCACAAATATAGCTACCAAATTTGTCGTTACTTTCTAAAGCAATATGAATCATTCGATAGATTAATAAGAAGAATAATGAAATGACTACACTTGCTCCTATGAACCCGTATTGTTCGCAGATTACTGTGAAAATAAAATCTGTATGTGGTTCAGGGAAGTATGCTTCACCGTTATGGAACCCTTTACCTGTAAGCAAACCAGAACCAGCTGCCATTAATGCCTGAGTAAGCTGATAACCTTGCGAAGGGTATTCATACGGTGCTAACCAACCGTAAAAACGATTTAACTGGTATTCCTCAAGCACGTGCGATGTGAAAAATTCAAAATGATAAAAATATAGATAAACCATGAAAGCACCAAGGCCAATCGTTAATATAACAAGTCCAAGAATATAGCGCCAACGAATTCCAGAAATTAAGATCATTGTCGCGATAATTGCACACATAACCATTGTATTTCCTAAGTCAGGCTCTTTCGCAATCAGTAGTAGAGGAGGCAATGCAATACCGAATATTTTACCTAAAAGTAAAATATCTTCTCTCTTTCCACGGACAGAGTACATTTCATTATGTCTTGAAATAATCGTTCCTAAAATAATGATCATAAAAATCTTCATTAATTCAGATGGTTGGAAGTTACCAATACCAGGTAATGTGTACCATGCTGTTGCACCTTTGATGGTTTTAGCACCTGGAATATGCAGTTCTAATCCAAGTAGTAGGAGTAGTCCAAAACCATACATATACCAAATAACATTTTTATATCGATCAAAATCAATAATCATAATAAAGGCAATACCAACAAGTCCAATGATATACCATTTAATTTGTTGTCCAGCGAAATTGATGTTTCTTAGATTTGCAGGAAGGCTTGGCATTGCACTAGTAATTGCAAGATAACTTACAGCGGCAATACAAAAAAGGATAAAAAGTAATTTGAAATCAATTTGAAAGGGAGATGTACGGTCTTCCTTCATGTCCTCACCTCTCTATAGTAAGTTTTATTAGTATGCTTTTAAATAGGCACTTTTAATGTACGACAATCATCATTATAATTTATTTTTGTCCTTAAAGGAATTCAAAACTATAAACTCTTTTTAAATAAACTATTATATTTATATTTTTCACTTTAAAATATAAATTGGCAGATAGGAATAGTACTCGACGTGGTAGCCAATTCTAGGAACAAAGTATAAGTGCAACTACGCCTCTGACTTCGCCTAAAAGGCTCGTCAGTCGACGAGTTTTCTTTATGTGTATAAAGCTATATATAACTTTACTATTTTCAATTCATCGTATTTGTGCTACTATTTTAGTATCTAGTACTAATAACTAATAATAAAGGAGATGAATGATTTGATTTCATTGCAAGGAAAATCTTTTGTTGTTATGGGTGTTGCAAACTTCCGTAGTATTGCTTGGGGAATTGCACAATCATTACATAGCGCGGGAGCAAATTTAATTTTTACATATGCAAATGAAAGATTAGAAAAAGGTGTTCGTGAATTAGCTGACTCACTTGAAAATCCAAACAATCTTTTAGTTCAATGTGATGTAACTAGTGATGAAGATTTAGCAAAATGCTTTGCTTCAATTAAAGAGCAAGTAGGCACAATTCATGGTGTAGCACACTGTATCGCTTTTGCTAATAAAGAGGACTTAAAAGGTGATTTTGTAGACACAAGCCGTGATGGATACTTATTATCACAAAACATTAGTGCTTACTCTTTAGTAGGTGTAGCTCGTGAAGCAAAACCATTAATGGTTGAAGGCGGAAGCATTGTTACTCTAACTTACTTAGGTGGAGAGCGTGTAATGCAAAACTACAACCTAATGGGTGTATCTAAAGCAGCTCTAGAAGCTTCTGTACGCTATTTAGCAAACGATTTAGGGAAAGATAATATTCGCGTTAACTCAATCTCTGCAGGACCAATCCGTACGCTTTCTGCAAAAGGAGTAGGCGACTTTAATACAATCTTAAAAGAAATCGAAGAAAAAGCACCGTTACGTAGAAACGTAACACAAGAAGAGGTAGGAGATTCTGCTTTATTCTTATTTAGTGACTTAGCAAGAGGTATTACTGGAGAAAACATTCATGTTGATTCAGGATACCATATAATGGGATAAGAAGAGTAAGAAAAATAGAAGTCGAAATGGCTTCTATTTTTTTTTCGTGTTTTTAAGTAAACATACTTTAAATAAGGTTCATGAGTAAGTAAGACAGCTAGCAGACGAAAATAACTTACTCATAAGGGGTGCATGAGTAAGTAAAACAACGAGAAGTTGAAAAAAAACTACTCTTAATGGGTTCATGAGTAAGTAAGGCAGCCAGAAGATGACAAAATAACTCACAAAAGGTTCATGAGTAAGTACAGAGTAATAAAAAAAAGTGCCTTCTTATGATGATCATAACTAGGCACTTTTTTATTGTAAATGTGGCATTTTAATTTTATTAATTCTTACGGAATAAAAATTGATTTTAAGTGACGAAGACCTACTAATTTGCTTTCTCCTCTAGATGTAGTCAACTCTATGAAATTTGAGTCAATCGAACTCAACTTACCTATATATTCGTAATTTTCTCCACTGTTCATTACGACTAATTCACCAATCAACTTATTTAATTGAACGTCTAACGTGCGCGCTAGAGGGATATTAGAAGGATTAACAGGTAATAAATTATGACTTAACATATAAGGGGTTTTTTCTGTGAGATACGGGGTTAACCACTTTAAATGCTGGAGGGATATATACATGATTTTATAGATCGGTGAATAGAATACAAAGTAATTATTCATGATCGTTGTAATAAAGCCATGAAAAGAACGATTATTTGAGAGGTTAATTTCTACAAAAATCCCTTTGGCAGCAGTTAATACTTTACGTAAAGATAACTCATCTTTTTCGTGTTCTAATTCTTGGAGGGAAGGAACAACACCAAAGGATTCTTCGAGTATACTTTCACTAAGATTATGAATATGAAGTAGTGGAATATAAAGAAAATTTTCACCATTGAAAACAACTAATAAATCATTTCCAACTTCAATTAAGATTCCATCAACATTACTGTTACCGGATATTTCAATTGTAACTTGTTTGTTGAGAAAATTTTTGAAACTTGCCATGATTTTCTCCTTTCTTAAAAAGATAAATCATTATTATTCAGACATGTTCATTTCTGAAAAAGGATTTTCAATTTTATTAATTTGGGCATATCGATAGGATGATAGTTTGTCTAAATAAAATCAATCATTTCACTTAAAGGTTGGCAAAGTAGATAGTGCCTGTCTTATATGAATGAAAAAAGATTATAAAGTTTGAAAATTTTATAGTTGGATCAGTTAGTTCATAGCAGCATACTTCCAATGATTTATTGATTACCACTCAAAATTAAGTATAGTTTCAAATTACTTATAATGGGTTTACATAATTAGAATGGCATCGAGGGTCAAAGTTTTATAAAAAAAGGGTCGTTTTATTTCATAAAACGACCTTTCTAAACATTATTTTCTTCTTCTTAATGTTTGGCTTGTCGTATTACTTCTTTCGTAAACTTCAAATTTTTCTCCGAAACTTACACTTTTTACATGATAAGTAGCAATATACACTAGTTCATCGTTAAAAGAAATTTCTACATAATCATGGTTTGCATCAAGAAGAATGCCTTCAACTTTGTCGTGGCCACCGCGATTAATTTTTACCCATTGTCTAACTTGAGAATTTAATAAGTCTACAAAACTCTCGTTTGGTAATAATTCAATCGTATTGTACATTTCATCATAAGATAATTTACCTTTTGCAAATGAAGTTACGCTTTTAATATGAGTATAAGGGAAGTAAATTACACCTTCAGCCTCTGTAAAAAGAGCAATATGTGTTCCAAATGCACCAATTAATAAACCTTCTTTAGATTCATGACCTCCTCGACCAATTCTAACTCCTTTACCTACGAATACTGAGAATAACTCTTTATTCACTTTTTCATCGCTCCTTGTTTTTTCTGTGCGGTTACAATGTATTTATATGTGCCCTGTCAATTGTTTGTACTAGGATATTTGTCCAATTTCTATGATTATGTTCAAAATTGGTCAAGTGTTTATAGGCAATTATTTCGTATTTCGATTAAACTTGTAGGTTACTTGATTGAGAAAAAAGTAACATTATAAATATTGTTTGTTCATATAATTTATGAGAGCACACTTACGAGGGAGGAACAACAATGGCAAGAAAAGAGTCTAAAGAGGGTGTAAAGCCATTATTATATATTGCGCAGCCAGATTTCCAAGAAGCCAAGTTGAACGTACAACACTCATATGTGGTCAAAGTAAATAATCAGGATCAAAAACAAAAGGATAAAGAATATGTAGCTTCTAAATACGCGGAAGTGGAAGAAATAAAGGAATTAGAAGAAGTAGAAGAAGAAGAAGTAGAAGAAGTAGAAGATGTTGTGAATTTAGATGAACAAGAAGAGCAAAAAGAAGAGCAACAAGAAGAACAAGTCGAAGCAGACAATGCTTGGATGAAAAAACCATTTAAAGCTATGACGAATGAAGAAAAAGTTTTATTTATGATAAATAAACCCCATTATATCCCAAAAGTTGAGTGCCGAATTCGAACAGATAAAGATTTATATATTGGCTATATTATGGGTTACAACGAAGGAAAGGTTTCAATTAAAGTTTCTTCAAAAATTAATGACGTTCAATTGGATATTCAAAGTATTGTAAGTATTCAAATGGTAGGTATTTAAGGCGTTAAAAAGGTGGTAGATACATGATCTACCACCCATAGTTTTTTAGTTTACATTAAACTTACAGATTTGAAACGTGTACGTCACGTAAGCATTGGATCGCACAGAAGCAATCTAAGTCAACAGTTACACAAGTGTTTGAAGCAACAAACATGTCACCGTCTACTAATTCACAGAAAGTGTTTTGGTTGTTTTTGTTGTTGTCTTTGCCATTATTTACAGGGACTAATGCTCTTAACACTGCACAGCAATCATCGTCTACACTTTCAACACGGAAAACAACTGTATCTTGGCAATTGTTAACTTGAGCGTTTTTGTTTTGGTTTTGATTGCCGTCTTGATTTTGATTAGCTTGAGCCATGACTGCCATCATATTATTATTAAATGCTGGTACTCTAAATAATTCACCGTTTGCTAAATACAATAGGAAAGGGCGAGTATTTGCAAGTGGTACATTAGGGTTAGCACCTAAGAATGGAACGTCACAACCTGTTGGGCAAGTGTGTGTTGCGCAATCTTGTAGATCATTTATGAATTTTACAACGTCACATACACAATGGTTTCTTTTTTTGTCGTGGTTGTCTTTGCAACTCATCATTTTCACTCCTTATCACTTTAGATGGATATTACATTACTATGATATTAAGCAGGCGAAAAACGGTTACTGAAGATTTTTGCTTTTTTAGATAAATGGGCTTAGGAGCAAAGTAGTACAGTTAAAGCAGGTAATACAAAGAAGAGCGTAGATCTGAATAGGGGAATAAGGAGAGTAAAAAAGAAAAGGGGAGGAGAAGGGTTGGAAGGGATTAGAGGAGCATAAATGTAGGGTAAGGAAGTGAGATTATTTACCCCTTGCATCCAGATCCCTTGTCCTTCGTACTTAACATGGATATAAGTTGGTTGTTGCTATTCATCTTAATTTTGGCAAGCTTTCGATTGACTCGTTTAGTTGTTCACGATAAGATAACAGCTTTTCTAAGAAGACCTTTTATTGATGAAATAACGCTTGAAGAGAATGGGATGCCAGTTACTTATACAAAGATTAAAGGAAGTGGAATTCAATATTTTTTTGGTGAGTTATTAAGTTGTACTTGGTGTAGTGGAATTTGGTGTACAGCGTTTTTACTATTAATATATGTGTTCTTCCCACATGTGGGAGAGTTCATCATCATTTTATTAGCTATTGCAGGGGCAGCTGGCGTAATAGAAACGATTGTTAATAGACTGAATTCGTAATTTTAGGTAGAACGATTGAAAATTCCTTTCATATACTATTTTGAATAGACTTATATAGGAGGGAAGATATGTATAATCAAGGTCAAGGTCAAATGACTCCTTATCAATGGCAACAACTCCAACAACAACAACAGTACCAAATGCAACAACAACAAATGCAGCAACAAATAAATCAAGCGAATTATAACCCATATTATCAAGGCGCTCCGGCCGGCTATGAGAAAAAATCAGGTTGTGGCTGTAGCAGTAGAACAACTAGACGATAAATGATAAAAAGGTGAGCATATTTGCTCACCTTTATTTTTGTCCAATATTTAAAATTAGGTAGTTCAATCTCATTTCTTATTAATAAAACGTCGAATTAATCTTGAAGAATTAGCTTTTTTCCCTCTTCTTTTTTGAAGAATCGATAAGTATAATAGCTTTCTAGCTCTTGTACATGCCACATAAAGAAGGCGACGTTCTTCTTCTAGTTGATCTAAGTTACCATTTTTCAAAGATTCTAAAGCATAATCATGAGGGAATCCTCCGTCTACAACACCTAGAATATAGACATAATCATACTCTAATCCCTTTGAACGGTGAGCTGTTAAAAGCGAAATATTACCTTGTGATGACTGATTTTTTTTCTGCTTATATTCCTTAAATTTAGCAGAAATATGAAATGCGTGTTCAACAAACTCTCGAATTGATTTGAAGTTTTTGCTTACGACCTTTAAATCTCTTAAATCATCAGAAGGTCGTTCGATTTTATTAGATTCATTTCCACGTTTTTTAATATAGTCCATAAATGCTGGACTTTCTTCAATTCGCTCAATTGCTTCTAAAGGAGATGCATGTTTTAAATAACGTAAAATCTTGATCAGGTTTTCAATTTTTTTAATTTGAAATGGTGCTGCACTTTTAATAGTGGTGAATGCTTCTAAGAAAGATAGATTTTGCAAAACACTATTCATTTTTGCATCTTGAAATGCTTGTTGTTTTAGGAAAAAAACAGGTAATATTTCTTTTAATGCTGCTTGGTGGTCCTCATCTCCTATTAAAAGTAAGAAAGAGATCATTTTTCGAATAATCGGTCGATCATAAAATGAGTCACCATCTTGATCGATTGTAAAAGGTAAGCTTGTTCCAATTAATCGCTCAAAAACAGCCCTTGATGCAGTATTAGTGCGATATAAAATTGCAAATTGTCCTGGATTTGCTCCGTTATTTATTTTTTCTTTCATATCATTAATAATCATCGTTGCTTCTTCTTCTTCATCGTAAGGAAAGAAGAAAGAAGGTACTTGATCGTAGTCATATTGAGCATGCATTGATTTTACAAAACGGTTTTTATTAGGCTTAATGACTTCGTTTGCCAATGATACAATCCCGTGTGTGGAACGATAATTTTCACTTAAATGATAAATTGTAGATCCTTGGAAATGTTCTTTAAAGTCCAAGATAAACCTAGGGTCACTTCCTCTAAAAGCATAGATTGACTGGTCATCATCACCAACAGCCGTAATATTTTCTGTATGTTGAAAAAGGATTTTTAAAATATTGAATTGGATTTTATTAATATCTTGAAACTCATCCACTAATAAACATTTAAATCGATTTTGATAATGTAAGAGTATTTCATTATTTTCATTTAACATTTCAAAGCAACCGAGTAACATATCGTCAAAATCAAATTGCCCATTTTGCTTTTTCAATGATTCATAGCCTTCATAAAGAGAAGCGACCTGTTCTTCCCAAACATCTTTTGACCTGATCTCATGGGGATAAACACAAGAGTTCTTCCATAAGCCGATTTGTTGAATAGCTTGGTCATATGCAAATGACTTTTCATCAATTTCAAGTCGTCGACCAATTTGCTTTAACATAATCTCCTTTTGAAAATCCGATTTAATTAAACGGCTTGAATCCCATTTTGCACGGTCAAATCGTAAAAGCATTTTATAAAAAATACTATGAAAGGTACCAATTTCCATCTGTTGGATAGGGTAACCTAGACCTTTCATTCTTTCTTTCATTTCTGCAGATGCTTTAGACGTGAATGTTACGAGCATCATTTCATGAGGAAGTATACCGCTATTCATTAAGTGCATTGCTCGAGTTGTAATGACTCGTGTTTTACCACTGCCGGCTCCAGCAAGTACAAGTAATGGTGAACCGATATGTGTAACAGCGTTCCATTGTTGGGAATCTAATGAGATGTGATTGATCACAAATTCATCCGTTTTATGTTCATTTTTTTTATATGGTGGAATATTGTAAAAAGGTAGTCTGTTAATAAATTCATTTTCATCTGTTTTTTCGATTGTAGCTGTATTTGAGATCGAACGCTTAGTAGGTAGTTTAATAATACGATCGTTAGTATTTTCGGTAGTAGAATGATTATTTTCAAATCTAGCAACAATTTCTTGCTCCAACTCTACGTTATGATTCATACATGCTAGATTTTGCTCTTTGTTTATATGATAAAAATGAGGAATATCATAAATAGTTAAAGTGAAACTTAATTTTTGATGGCAATTAACACATTTAACTTCCCCGCGAATACTGGCTTGATATATTTCCTCATATCTTGATCGAGGGAATTCTGGTAAATAGATTGATTGATTTTGATAGTTTGCAATTTTCATTATTTTCCCCCTTAAAATTAAAGCAGACTCATCTATGTTACCAAAAAGATTTGTGTACGAAAAGTGAATTTTAATGGGAAAATAGTATCTTTTCATATGGATCGAACTAGATACATTAGTAAGACTGTTGTTTGTTACATAGCCCCGTGTATAGTTTTTTAAATCCCCATGAAAAAACTATGATTCAATTGAATCATAGTTTTAAGTGTGTTTAATTTAATTTTAGTTTCATTTCTGCATGTGGAATGCCAGCTTCAAAGAATATTTCGGAAGAGATTTTATAACCTAATTTTTCATAAAAAGGAATGGCAGATTCTTGTGCGTGTAAGACTAATTGATCTAAACCTTTTTCCTTTGCAGTGTTATGAATTAAATACATAATTTCATTTCCAATTTTTTTTCCTCGATAGCTACTTAACACACAGATTCGCTGAACTTTTCCAGTCGATTCGATTAATCTAAGTCGACCTGCAGCAATCGGTTGGTCTCCATCGTATGAAACAAAATGTATACATTCTTCGTCAAGGCCATCAAACTCTAATTCTCTTGAAATTTGTTGTTCCTCTACAAAAACTTCTACTCGTACTTTAAGAGCGTCTTGTATACTTGCGTCTATTGCTGCAACTATTGTGCGAATGCTCATTTTTTAGCTCCTAATTTAAATGTTTCATACACTTCCCAAGCACCGTTTTCTAATTGGTAAACTAATTTAAAGTTATCTACTACTTCATTGTAACTAAATTGAATCATACGTAACTGGCCTAGAATATCAGCAAATTCAGCATCTTGTAATTGCTGACCAATTGTAATATGCGGTACGAATGCATAATCTTTTATTTCTGGGAAAGTGCCAGTGTGCATTTTTTCATGAAGCTCTTTTAATGCTTCAACAGGTGTAACTTTTAAATAAATGACATTATTAACTGGTGCAAAAGAACTTACCTTATTAATTTCCAATTCAAATGGTTCAATTTGACTCGCAATTTCATTTAATTGTGAAATAATATTTGGAAGTTGATCTTCACTTAATTCGAATCCACTTCTTACTGTTACATGAGGAGAGATTAACGTATAAGCTGGATCAAAACGTTTTCTATACTCATTAGCCTTATCTTGAACGAAATTAGATGGGAAAATAACAACGCCACATTTCATAAAAATTACCTCCTGTTTACAATACTGTATATTTTAATTTGAAAAAATTAACGAAAGAAAAATAACTAATTTTAATTATACCAAATTTTTTGAAAATCGCTAAGTTTCACGAATTATTTTGCTAAACTAATTTTTAATACCTCTTCAAGTTGCTTTTCCCAGTTTGTCCAAGTATGGTCCCCTTCATATTCTGCATAATGTAATTCTACAGGGAATTTAGCTAAAATATCTTTTAACTGTAAACCGCCATTGACAAAATTAACCCATTGCTTACTTGGTGTGAAAACATTTTCTTCTTGTTTTCCAACAGTTTGAACAATAGAAAGAATTGAACTTAATTTTGTATTCTCTAAAAATTCTATCACATCATCGTTCACAAAAGGGGATTGCATAATGACTTGTCCGAAAGTATTTGGATATGTAAATGCAGCTTGTAATGAAACAGTACCACCTAATGAATCGCCGATTAATGTTCTGCTATGGGCTAATCCAAGTAAAGGTAAATGATCATCTAAATATGGAAGTAATTCTTCAGCTAAAAAACGAATATAATTTTTTTGTCCCACTTGAGAAGGGTGGTATAGCTTAAAGCGCTCCTCTGGTGAAGAATATGGAATTCCTACAATGATTGTAGGTTGAATTGAACCTTCTTTTGTTAATTTTTCAATTACTCGATGAACTTTTCCTAAATTAAAATAGTCTTGTCCATCTTGAGCAATTAATAAGTGATGTTTTATTAACGGAGTGTACATGCTTGAATAGTATATTGTAAATGTAATTTCTTTTTTAATGTGTTCACTATATAGTGTATGTTCTTCTCTAGTACCATTTGTTTGAATCATAAAATGTCTCCTCTTCTTTTCCCTAGGATGATATAATTAGATGTTACTTCATACAAAAAATTTAGAAAAGTAAAATGTATTAAACGCTTACAAAAATAAGTCTAAAAGAGGTGAAACATGAGTAAAAAACAACCTAATGCAATGATGTCTTTATTAATTTTGTCCATTATTGCAATTTCAACTTCAGCTATATTAGCTAAATGGACGAAAGCTTCCCCATCTGTTTTAAGCATGTATCGCCTCTGGTTTACATGTATATGGATGTTACCATTTGTATTGAAGCGAAAAAATGAGTTAAAAGCTTTAAAAAAATCGCATTATAAATCTTTTGCTTTAGGTGGATTAATGTTAGCTGTCCATTTTATTTTATGGTATGGTTCATTAGTTTTCACTTCAGTGGCGAGCTCAACTATTATATTAGCTCTTCAGCCATTAGTTGCAATGATTCTTGGATTCTTTGTATTTAAAGAGCGAACGTCTATGCAATCTAAAATATGTATGATTATCGCGATTATTGGTGTATGTCTAATAGGATTCGGTGATATCGGGTTAAGTATGTCAGCGTTTAAAGGTGATATACTTTCATTTTTAAGTGTAATTGCTGCAGTACTCTATCTAATGGTTGGACAAACAACCGTAAAAAATACATCCCATTGGGTGTATAGTTTCTGGGTATTCGCATTTTCAGCTGCATTTTTAACAATCTATAATATCGTAACGATGGATAATTTCTTTGATTACCAATCAAAAGATTGGATCATTTTTATTGCATCTGCCATTATTCCTTCATTAGCGCATATTATAAATAACTATTTATTAAATTACGTAAATGCTACGACAATATCAATGAGTATACTTGGGGAACCAGTTGGTGCATCAATTTTAGCTGTTTTCCTTCTTCACGAAATGTTATCATCATTTCAGTTAATTGGAGGTACGATCGTCATTGTGAGTGTATTCTTGTACTTATATCAACAACAAAAAGAAGTGTCATCAATACAAGTCAAAACAGATAATTCTTCATCAGCTTAGATCAACCAATTAAATTAATAATTATTTAAAAAGACTTTCAAATCTTTCATACGGTTTGAAAGTTTTTTTGTTTTTTAACTAAAAATAGGTAGAATAGATAATAGTGATTAGAAAAATATTCCATAAATTTTTATCCAGCCGATTAAAGGAGAAAAGAGCTACATATGAAAAAGAAGAAGAAAAAAGCCAAAAATCCTCTCCATTACATATTTATTTCTTATATCATCATTACATTTTTATTTTCATTCTTATACTATCTCCCATTTACGAGAATTTCGAATATAAGTTATATAGATAGTTTATTCGTTTCAACGAGTGCGATCAGTGTGACTGGGTTAACAACAGTAAACTTAGTTGAGACCTTTAATGTGTGGGGAAAAATACTATTAATGATCCAAATGGAAATTGGTGCAATCGGAATTGTTGTATTTATTAGTTATGGTTTTATGATCCTCGGTATTCGGATTACGATTTCAAATTTACTAGTCGTATCGAAGGATCAAAATCAAAGTAGTATTAAATCAATAAAAAGATTAAGTTTATCAGTTTTATATACATCATTATTTTTTCAATTTATCGGTGGACTCTTTTTTTATAGTCAATTTAGAGGGAAATATGACACTGTATTAGAAACTTTATTAGTTACAGCTTTCCATTCAATTGCAAGTTTTTCAAACACAGGTTTTGATTTATTTGGAAATAGTTTAATTTCATTTCAAAAAAATAATTTAGTCTTAATAGTAACAGCAGCGCTAATTTTTATAGGTGGATTAGGATATCCGACTATTATGGAGTACATCTATAAATACAACAAGAAAAAATCCTTATTTACAAGGATTAATATGCGTCTGCATTTTTCGTTTATGATACTTGGTACAATTGTATTTTGGCTTTTAGAAAGAGGCCATGCGTTTAAACATTTAAATTTTTTTGATCAACTAACAAATTCATTTTTTTTATCAGTAACGAGTCGAAATGGTGGATATGCACCTCTTGATATTGCAGAACTCACATTGCCTGCAATCTTAATACTTTTAGTGCTGATGTATATTGGTGGAGCTTCATCGAGTGCAGCAGGCGGGATTCGGTTAACAACAGTATCGGTCTTAGCTGCAAAAATGTTTTCAGTCATTAAGTCACAGGACGATACAATTATTTTTAGAACAAGTGTAAAGAAAGAGGTTGTTGACCGTGCATTTGTTATTGCGATGAGCTTTATCCTATTAATCACAGCTGCAACGTTCATGATTTCGATTTTTGAACCGTTTCAGTTAGATTTAATTTTACTAGAGGCCATATCGGCAATTACAAATACCGGATTATCATTAGGGATTACAACAAATATCCATAGTGTATCAAAAATAATATTAATTTTACTAATGTTTATTGGAAGAATTGGAATCTTCACGCTGATTTATTTCGTACTACGTGTAGATAATCAAAAATTAAAATATGTTGAAAAAGACTTAGCAGTTGGGTAAGGAGGAGAGTGTATATGCCAAAGCAATATTTAGTAATTGGTGCTGGACGTTTTGGGCGTGGAATTGTTAAAGAGTTTGATCGATTAGGCCATGAAGTTGTTGTTTGTGATAAAGAAAAGACGACATTAGAGCAATTAGAAGAGTACACAGAATATGCGGTAATTGGCGATTTGCGTGAAGAGTCTATTTTAGAGGACTTAAATGTAAGTCAATTTGATGCAGTATTTGTTGCGATTGGAACGGATTCTTTAGCCTCAATCTTAATTACGAGAAGATTGAAAGAGAGAAAAGTTAAAAGAATTATTTGTAAAGCAAATAATCGTGAAGTTGGTGGGATTTTAGAAAGCATTGGAGCGGATTTAGTTATTTATCCTGAAGAGGAAGCAGGACATAAAGCGGCAAGAATGGAAGCGATGAGTGGCATAATCGAATACATTGAAATTACAAAGAACGTTGCAGGCGTTGAAACGGTCATTCCTGAAAAATTGGTTGGTAAAACACTAAGAGAAATGAGTTTTTCGATGAAATATGGCATAACTGTTGTCCTAATCATCCGTGACGGTGAGCCGATGGTATCGCAAATTGGAGATGTAGTTTTTCAAAGTGGGGATTTAATTTTTATTGTAGGAGAAAAATCAAAAATAGAATTGTTTAAAAAGAAAGTTGGATAAATATAATAGGGCTCAATTACAACAACCTATTTGGAACGTTTAAACGTTATAGTTGAATATACTAATCCTAAATGACTAATCAAGGATTGGTGTTTTATAATGAGCCAAGTTATGGAAGTTATTGGGGCATGGGTAAATGCAATTGGAACAATCAGTTCAGCAATTAGTAGTACACCCATGAGAGGATTAAAAGGAGAAAACCGAAAAAGATGGGAAGATACAAGTTTTCATCTAGATTTTGGTGGAAATACCTTTCAAGCGATTGGAAATATAATAGAAGCTTTTTTAGGCGAGCCTAGTGTAATAGAAGATGCAGGTGAAATTATCCAAGCCTCAGGTAATGTTACTGTATTATTTAGTTTATTAGCTGCAGAAGCAGAGGAAGAAAAAGTAGAAGAAGAAAAAGATGCAGATCGAGCGATAAAGTTAAATATGACAGGAAATGCCCAACAAGCTTTTGGAGGATTAATCGCAGCCCTTGAAGAAGTAAGTTCAGAGGATTTTGATGTATCTGGTTTTATGGGGAACTTTTTACAAGCGATTGGAAATACATTACAAGTATTAGCTGGTATGGTAGAGCTAGAAATAGAGGATTTAAAAGATTATTTAGAAGAAACCGGTCAAGTAGAACAACCTAGCGATTTATCAGATGGAGTCATATTTGACGTACTTCAAGAATATCATGGCAGTGCGCCTTACTCTGAGACTAGTGATCTATCAGATGGAATTATTTTTGATGAAGTACAAGAATATACCGGAAGATTTCCAGAAGATGGTACGGTAGAACTTACAAATGAAATTGAAGATCATAATGAAAACATCCTATCAACCGAATCTTCTAATGAAGAAATATTGAATGAAATAGAATATCTTTTTGGTAGAATACCAGATTACGAACCGATTGAAACACAAGATGAATCAATTTCAAGTCAACATGATGAATCAATTTCTAGCGAACAAGACGTTCCTAGTGATTTGTCAGATGGGATCATTTTTGATGTACTCCAACAATATGACGAAGAAACTGAAACAAACCCATTAGTGAAGGAATACGAAGAATTAGCATTACTATTAAAATATAGCGGAAGTTGGATTCAAGCTGGCGGTTCAATCGTATCCGTGTACTCTGAACAAAAAGAGTTATTTAAGTCGAATGCTGAACAAAAAGAGAAAGAGAAACAAGAACTAGAAGAGAACAAAAACCCTAGAAAAAGAAATAAAAAATCGGTGGAAAATAAGGTCGAATCAAATCAAGTGAAAAGCAAAACTTCGGAATATACAGAGATAAAGAAAAAGAGCTAACAAAAATAAGCTTTAGTATGGATGTTAGTTCTAGATACATAGAACATAGAATAAAGCCATTCATTAAAGGTGCATAAAATAAACATGTAGAAATAGAAAGAATACAAGATTTTTTGCAGTGCTTGAATATATACAAAGGAAACAATACTAAATTGTAAACGATTTTAGAATTTTTGATTACATATTAGGCAAACAGGAAAATATTAATAATAAAGAGAGTATACCTTCACCATTTTTGGTTTAGGAATATTAATATTTAACTATTGGAGAGATCGCCTATGAAAAGTAGAATGATTAAAATCGTTAAAAACTATAAAGTTCAGACATTTGTATTTGGTGTGGGTGTTTTACTATTGTTCTTAACAATTGTGGTTGGCAGTATTCTATTAAGCAATATACCAAGAGACAAAGACGTGAGATGGAAAGATTTGATGCATACAATAAACGAAATAGAAGCAAAGTCGAATAAATGAGCATTTTTCAAAATTGAAAAATACATTCTAGTGGACTTATATTCGAAATTTTTTGTTAAATATTGGTTGAAGAGTAGTATACAAAACAGTATAATAGAATTAATAAGAGAGAATGATTTCTCTCCATATATTACGATTCCATAGCTCAGCTGGGAGAGCACTACCTTGACAGGGTAGGGGTCGCTGGTTCAAGTCCAGTTGGGATCATACGATTAAGGAAGCTTAAACCTAAGTGTATCAAGGGTTTGGGCTTTTTCTTTGTTTTCAGTTACTTCCATTTTTTGTAATGAATATTATGCATTGCACAAAGACTGCACAGAAACTTCACGAGCATTTTAATTTAAACCAAATTTTTCATCAAAACGATCAGCTGTATTCTTCTCCATTTCTTCATTTGAATGTGAGTAGATACCAATTGTAGTTTCTACTCTTGAATGACCTAATCTCTCGCTAACAATTTTCGGGTTTTCACCCATTCTCTCGAATTATTTTTTTAAGGAGCTCAAAACTAAAAGCTCGATTAGAAAAATATTAGTACCTGATTCTGTAATGAATTTATTAAAACAATTAAACGAAGTACAAGATCGAGTAAAATCCATCTTAGGTTTAAATTATCATTTAAACGATTTAGTAATATGTACTCATGATGGTAAGCCGATTCATCCTCGAATCTAGCGTGTAAGTTTAAACAACTAATTAGTAAAACCGGATTAAAAGAAATCAACATACACGGGATGCGACATTCGAATGCAACACTGTTAGTGAAGCAGAATGTTAACGCTAAAGTAATTAGCGATAGACTTGGCCATTCAAATGTAGGAATTACATTAAACCTTTATACACATACAGATTTAGAAATGCAAGAAAATGCAAAAAAAGGGAATACGATAACAATATTCAGCGATGAGTTAATTCATTCATTCAAGGGGGAAGTATATAATTGTCCCAAATACTCCAGGCAATACGACATTAAGGTATCTATTATTTGTGAAGAATATACAGAGCGACAGGACTTTTCGATCTCTATGATTATCAATCAAAAGGCGTAATTATTGTTTTAACCGTAATTCAATTTTTAATTTAAAGGATATTTTGTAAATCTCACCAGCATCTCATATATTGTCAATTACAGTCCACGCATGTAGAGTGTATCTCGCAACTCATTTTAAAGTAATGCAGTAAGCCCATTGGGCGCTGCCTTTTTATGTTTCCTATAACGGATATACAAGCCGTCACCGGGTCGATCGTCAGATTCACGTCACGGAAATTTACAAAAACTAACAAAATATTTACAATATTACTAAATTAATATGAAACACTCCTACTATTCTAATCTTGTTAAATAGATTTTAGAAAAGATCCTAGGAGGAGAATTATGAAAAAAGGACGTTTGACTAAAAAAAGAGCAACGTTAGTATTAGCACTAGCATTAACGATTCCTGCTGTAATGCCTGTTTCAGCCATGGAAAATAAAGGACATGTAACGATTGATTCAGTAAAATTTAATGGGATGGATGCGCCAAAAACGATTGATAAGATGGTTCAAACCTATTCGAACGCATCTCTGGAAGTAAAATATAGTAATGGTGAAGTAAAGAATTTCCCGCTTTCATATAACAGGCTTTTCAAATCTGAAGATAAAATTGCAATGAACAATGGAGAGTTAATTCCAGCTGGTACACCTATTGATGCGAACGGGAAACCAATTGTTGATAACAGTGTAGCAGGAAACTCAACATATTTTGTATCTGATGCTCCCGATTCCAATAGCCTGTTAAACCCGATTGGTGGGAAGATTTATATGGTCACCCATTATGAATATCAGACATTTGATGCCGCTGGTAAGTCTGCTTATGGAATCGTTCCTGCTTCGATGTCATTATCAACTATCCAGCAGGATAAGAATTCAGGCAAACTCACTCCTACAAGTGTAAGGAAAATTGACTTCTCTAGCGTAAACGGTCTTTGGATCCCTTGTAATGGTTCTCTATCGCCTTGGAATACCCACTTAGGTTCTGAAGAGTATGAACCGGATGCACGCAGTTTTGAACTAAATCCAACCTCATCTGCAAGGACTTCCGTTGAAAGCTTTGCTCAGCTCTATTTTGGGGACAAATTAAAAGCAAATCCTTATTTCTATGGATTTATTCCGGAAATTAAGGTAGACAATCATGGAGAAGCTTCCGTTTCAAAACACTACAGTATTGGCCGTTTTTCTCATGAATTAATGAAAATGATGCCTGATAACCGCACTGCTTTCTTTGGTGATGACGGTTCCTACACAACGATGTTTATGTATGTAGCTGATAAAGAGAAGGATCTTTCTGCCGGTACACTTTATGCCGCGAAATTCCATCAAAATGGGACGGAAAATGGCGGTTCCGGAAACTTGGAATGGATTAAATTAGGACATGCTTCCGACGAAGAAATCAAATCAATAATCGATAGCGGTGTGAAGTTCAGTGATATTTTTGAAATCGCTGAAGGACCTAAAGAAGGATTCAAAGCGATTAAGCAATACACATATGGAAAAACAGAATACCTAAAAGTAAAGCCTGGAATGGAAAAGGCAGCAGCATTTTTAGAATCCCGTCGTTATGCAGCTATTCTTGGTGCTACCTCCGAATTCAATAAAATGGAAGGTGTTACTTTAAACGAAAAAGATAACAAAGTGTATATTGCCATTTCGGACCAAAGCAATGGTATGCTTGAAAATGCTAGTGATCCTTCCGATGATATAAAATTGCCAAAAATTAAATCTGGTGTTACCTATCAATTGAATTTGACAGGTGATCAAAAAGACAGTAGCGGACAAAAGATTCACAGTCAATATGTTGCAGCCAATATGTTAGGATTAATTAAAGGTGAGGATTTACCTGGTCCAGATGCATATGGGAACACAGCTAATGTGGGAAAAATAGCGAATCCCGACAACTTAAGCTACTCAGAAGCACTAAGAACATTATTCATTGGTGAGGACAGTGGCATGCATACAAATAACTACGTATGGGCTTATAATGTTGACACCAAAGAATTATCAAGGATTTTATCGAATCCTGCAGGAGCAGAATCAACAGGTTTGTCTGCCATCGACAATCGTAATGGGTTCTCCTATATTATGAGTAACTTCCAGCATCCAGGTGATGAATTAGAGGGTAAAAACATTACAGCTGTTAATAAAGCTGAATTAATTAAAGCAATGGAAACTGAAATCGGTATTGATCGTACAGGTGGCGTAGGGTATATTTCCGGTCTGCCATCAGTTGAAGACCTGCTAAATAAGAATCGAGATGTGAATAGCATCTTTAAAAAATAAATAAGTAATAAACTATTGCAATAGAATATAAGGTTTAAACTCCGGTGTTCAATGAATCCCGGAGTTTATCGTTTAGTTTTATTCCTATATTCAACACATTTAGTCTGGATAGTCATAATTGGCTATTCATTTTTTTTCTAAACGCTTTATAACACAAGTCGATTCAAAATAGGATGGGAAAGAATTATTTAAAAGCTAATCAAATTGAAATTCCTCATTGAACTGACTGGCATTAGTTCAATAGGATTGTGAAAGGACTGTCAAAATTAAGTCAGTCCTTTTTCAGTTATTAAATATTAAGATTTTACTTTAACAGAGCCTTGATAAGAGAAAGACAGTGTAAAAAATTTATACATACTTATTTCATTCATCCCAATCCGTTTTTTCGATTTTTCAAAATGTAGGATCGTAATTTCTATTTTTACTAAGATCTACTAGCGCTTCGCTTAATTGAAGCAGATGTTCATGATGATTATATTTTTCCATGTAGTCATTTATAATTTTGTTTTCAAAGGGTTTAAGTAATTGTGAAATTCTGTGGTTTCTTCTACAATTTCAAATTTGTGCAATTCACCCTACCTCATAATAAAGCTTTACTTTTCAAATGCACAGAAATTGCACGGACATAATAGAAACAATAGAATTAAAAGAGTTGCAATGAATAAAATTACAGCGACCGCTTGATTTACTGGACTTAATTTAACTAAAATATTCATAATTACTGTATAATACTCGTATTCTGTATTTGATAGAGTAGGGGTCACTGGTTCAAGTCCAGTTTGGATCATGCGAATTAGAAGGCTCAAACCTAGTAGTATCAAGGGTTTGGGCTTTTTCTTTGTTTTCAGTTACTTCCATTTTTTGTAATGAATAATATTCATTGCACAAATACTGAGTCCGGATGCATGGATGGTATCGCCCACCGTTTCGACATTCGATAATGACAGCCACTCTCCATCACGGTTCCAAAGACGTTTTGGATCATTCATTGTCGGTGAAAGGATCCATTAGGCACAAATGCTTGGACAAAGGACTAGCCATCAGGATTAAGTGCCTTTGGATATATCTTCGGAGCATCGTTTGATGCTAGCATGAAAGCGGCGAAAAACGTACTAAACTGGTATCATATTACGGACTATCCTGCGACAGAAGCAATCCTGCAGCAAATATCGCTAAATGGGCAATGAACTTGATTCTATTGATCCGAATGCTGCGCATTGAACTGAGCTAGATAATTGAACAAGTAAAATATTAAAAACATTATGAATAAGGAAATATAAAAAAGGAACGTATTTTGAATTCAGAAATACGTTCTTTTTTTCATAATCTCAAGGAATGTATTGTTAATCTATCAATTTTACGGCGGCTTTGAAATTGCATAGCTGTTTAAGTAATCAAAGGAAATATGATTTTTTCAGAAAGGATTGAAATAATATTATTGACAAACTATGTATGTAATTTTAACATTACATTTGTTAACCATCTACCAATAATTGGTTAACAATAAAAATGATAATCAAAAATTGAATCTTTATGCTTTACGAAAGCTCTATTAGAAAGTGTTCTATAGTTTGCTCATGATGCAAATAACAAAAGAAAGATTTATAAAAAAACCCCCGCATTAAATTTATAAGATTATTAAACGATACCAAGGTTTGGAGAGTAACGTGTATGATTGATGAAAACTTATTTAGTGTTAGAATGAGAGCCTCCAAGAATGGGGCACATGAAAATGGTGGTAAACATATATCTGGTGGCGAACTAATTTCAACTTACGACAATTTAAAAAATGCAGTAATTGTCCTATTAGAGAAAGCTTTAACACATTCAAGAGGCAAACCGGACTTTTTTCAGATTCAGTTTGAATTAATTGATGAACCTATCTCAAAATTGAGGCCATTACATGTTAAGACAAATGAAGTGGGCTCCGTAGAAGAAGGACAAATAATCGCTCAGAGTCTTTTAGAACAAGCAGGTGTTCCAAAAGAGAGCATTAAAAAAGCATACCAACAAATATATGAATATATGAATCTTAGAGGGGCAATCTTGTTTGATATCCGAACTGGAAAACGAATTGATGATTTGAACGAAAAAGGTGTTCGGGTTTCAAGAATGGACTGGGGAACCATGGATTTTGAAAAGTGGGCTGACTTCTACACAATACCTCGAAGTCAAAGAGTGAAGGAGGCGCTTGTTCTTGCAACAAAGGTGAATAGGCATCACTCAACTATCGCAGAATTATGTTGGTCAGATGATCCTGAATACATAACAGGTTATGTTGCAAGTAAAAAGCTGGGCTATCAGAGAATTACGATGTTAAAAAAATATGGTGATGAACGCGGATGCCGAATCTTTTTTGTGGATGGTTCAAGCCATCTACAATCATACATAGACTACTTAGAAAAAAAGCCAATCATCGTTCAATGGGAGGAAGAAAATGCAACATGAGTTAATTGATAAAAATAAAAAACATACTTGGTTACTGTTCACACAAATGAAAGATTATGACGAAAATCCTTCCATCATTGTGGTCACAAATGAGGTGACAAAGGTTGGAGCTTGATGAATGGCTAAACCAACGAATACTTAATACAAAAGAGTCTGGTTTATATCGAATATTACGAACTATGAATTCGACCCCACTTTCTAATATGTTGATTGGTGGTCAAAGGCAAATTGTATTTTCATCTAATAACTATTTAGGCCTGTCGAATAATCCCAGCTTAGTTCATGCCATAGAAACGAACCTTCATGATTTTGGAGTAGGGAGTAGTGGATCAAGATTAACGACAGGCAATACGGATTGGCATCAAAGGCTTGAGGAGAAACTTGCCTCTTTTAAGCAAACGGAAAAGGCTCTGCTTTTTTCAAGTGGTTATTTGGCAAACGTTGGTGTGTTATCATCTATACCAGAAAAAGGGGATATTATTTTAAGTGATCAATTAAACCATGCAAGTATTATTGATGGATGCCGTCTATCAAATGCGACTACTATTGTTTATAACCATATCGATATGAGTGATCTTGAGGAAAAATTGAAAGGGATTTCTTCCTGTCAGCGACGTTTTATCATAACAGATGGTGTTTTTAGTATGGATGGGACAATTGCCCCTCTTGATCAGATCATTCCACTTGCAAAAAAATATCATGCCTTCGTCATTGTTGATGATGCGCACGCAACAGGTGTTTTAGGGGAAAATGGTAGAGGAACGAGTGAATATTTCGGAATTCATCCAGATGTGGTCATCGGAACTTTAAGTAAAGCTATTGGGACCGAAGGCGGATTCGTAGCTGGTTCACCTGTTTTAATTGATTTTCTCATAAACCATGCAAGAACCTTTATTTTTCAAACCGCTTTACCGCCGGCAGTCTGTGCAGCTTCTTATGCCGCATTGGAAATAATTGAGGAAAGTTATTCAAAACGCCAGCTATTATTTTCAAATGTAAAAAAAATAAAAGCTAGTTTAATAGAAATGGGATATATCGTGAAGGGAGATTTGACACCGATTATTCCAGTAATTATAGGAGATGCCAAAGAGGCGCTAATTTTTGCAGAAAAGCTACTGGAAAATGGAATTTTTGCTCCTGCGATTCGTCCGCCAACTGTACCAATTGGGGAAAGCCGTATCAGGCTAACTGTCACCTCCGAACATTCCTCGGAAGAAATAAATTATCTGTTGGATTGTTTCTACAGAATAGGAAAAGAGGTAAACATGATAAAATGAACGGTTTATTTGTAACAAGAACTGATACAAATGTTGGCAAAACGACTATATTTAGCGGATTTGCATTGGTTTTAAAAGAGAAAACATTATTTCGCTCTATCAATCAAACCAAAGAAATTCGATTTTCAGGAGGACGCGAAGTTAAACTCCGTTCCTTATAACCACTAGGTCTATATGCAGACAACTCTATCTTCGTTGGCGATTATTTAACAACTGCTGGGCAAGAAGAAAATGAGGATTACAAAATGTTACGTGACTTAGGATTTGTAGTGGAATCAGTAGAAGAAATGTAAGCCAGTTTAGCATTAGAAAATTAAAAAGTTTGATAGATTATTCATTATGCAGCAATCAAAATTGATAGTAATTCTTTTTAGGGAGGCTAAAATGAAAACGGAATACCAAGCATTTTCTTATATTACTAATGAGTTTTTTCAAAACCCTTATCCATTTTATGAGAATCTTCGATCCATGAATTCAATCTATCGGGGAAATCTTTTAAAGTATCCAGGCTGGTATGTGACAGGATATGAAGAAGCTATAACCATTCTCAAAGATTCTCGATTTAAAAATCGTGTCCCGTTGCCAGCGACCTCAAAAAAATATGATTTTTTAAAAAACATTCAAAATGACATGATGCTTTTTAAGAATCAATCAGACCATAAGCGGCTGCGTTTCCTAGTTAGTAACGTATTTACACCTAGGATGGTGGAACATCTTCGTCCTTATATTGAAGAAACGGTATACGATTTATTGCAACAGTTTCAAAATCAGAAAACATTGGATATAGTTTCCGATTTAGCATTTCCTTTAGCAAGTCTCATTATTGCGAGAATAATAGGGATACCTCAACAGGATATATATCAATTTAAAAAGTGGGCGGAAGGCTTAATTCAAAGTATTGATTTTACCCGTTCAGGAAAGACGTTAGAAAGCGGGAATGCTATTACAATAGTCTTAAGAGATTATTTTAATGAATTGATTAAAAAACGAAAACATAGCCCTGAAGATGATCTTATCAGCAGGTTAACTATGGAAGAGCAGCAAGGGGAAAGTTTATCAGATGAGGAATTATTAGCAACCTGCATTCTACTTGTTATTGCCGGCCACGAGACAACAGTTAATCTTATAAGTAATTCGGTTTTTACTTTATTAAAACATCCGAATCAAATGATAGAGCTCAAGGATAACCCAGTTTTAATTGAACAAGCTGTTGAAGAGTGTTTGCGTTATGAGAGTCCAACACAGATGATCGCTCGGGTAGCTACCGAAGATATTGAAATTGATAGTGCATCTATAAAAAAAGGGAATCAGATTTATGTCCTAATAGGAGCGGCCAATCGAGATCCGCATAAATTTCATGATCCTCATCTATTCGACATTACCAGGAGTCCTTGTCAACATCTAGCATTTGGATATGGTACTCATTTTTGTTTAGGTTCCACCTTGGCACGTTTAGAAGCACAAATTGCGATTAAAACACTCCTTAATTGGAAAGAAGTTCATCTGGTAGATTCTACTGAGTTGCAGTGGCGAAGACTTATTGGGTTTAGGTCCTTAAAAGAACTCCGAATAATATTTGACTGAGCAAGAACTTACATAATTGGTTTGGTGACCTGGAAAATTGCCTAGACAGATCTTTGAGGAAAATGGATTTGACGTTGAAAACATAGGTATTACTAGAATTAATAGGGCTGCCAATAGATGGCGTACATCATATAATGATTCTGGAGTTCTTGGACTTCGTGATACGCGTAAAGCCAACTCTGGGAGACCAACTAATAAAGAGCTCACTTTAGAAGAAAAAAACGCTAAATTAGAAGCTCAAATCCAACTATTAAAAGCTGAAAATGAATTGCTAAAAAAGCTAGATATGCTGGAGAGGGGGATGAAGGTAATAGAGTAAAAGTACCAACTGAACAAAAATTTCTTTTAATTCGTTCAGTGATCGAAAAGTTTAACTTTAAAAAATATGATAAGCTTTCTATGCAAAATTTCAGGAGTCTCACGTTCAGGTTATTATATATTTACTTCTCTTTTAGAGCTTCCGAAAGAAGATCACAATTTGAAAATAAAGACTCAAAAATAAAAGAAAATATCCTTAAGGCTCTCAAATTTAAAAAACGTAAAAAAGGTGCTCGACAAATTAAAATGACACTACAGAAGATCTTCAATATTATATATAACTTGAAGCGTATTCGAAGAATTATGAAGAAGTATAAGATGATCTGTCCAATTAGAAAGGCTAATCCTTATAAGAAGATGTTAAAAGCTACACAAGAAACACTCTGTATTACCAAACTTACTAAACCGTAAATTTAAACAGGATATCCCAGGTAAAGCTCTTCTTAAAGATATTACCTATCTTTATTACGGAAACGGGCATAAGGCTTATTTATCTACTATTTTAGATAGTTCCACAAATGAAATACTTGCCTATAATGTTTCCAATAGACTTACTTTGGATTTAGCGACAGATACTTTATTGAAGTTAAAAAGAAACAGGCGTGTCATATTAACAGAAGATGCTTTTATTCACTCTGATCAAGGCTCACATTATACCAGCCCTACTTTTCAGAAAAAAGTTAAAAAATTAGGATTAAAACAATCAATGTCTAGGAGAGGAAATTGTTGGGATAACGCTCTTCAAGAATCTTTTTTTGGTCATTTCAAAGATGAGGCAAATATACAACAGTGTAATAGTTTAGAAGAACTAAAGAAGAAAATAAGAAGTTATATGACCTACTATAACAATTCTAGATATCAATGGAATTTAAAGAAGATGAGTCCTGTAGAATACAGAAATCATCTTCTTTGTGTGGCATAACCTTTTTTCAATGTCCTTTACAAAGGGTACATTTTAATTTAACTGGTTAACCTTATAATACGAACGAATGCGTTAGTTGAAGATCAAAGTCACAGTTGTGGCTCTTTTTTTGAAGAAATTAACGATAAACGGATAAAAAGGGTTCAATTATTTTTTGTAGAATATATTAAGTTACAAAATTGGAAATAAATCCCAGTGTGGAAAGGGTATGTCCTCTGGAGGTGTTACTATTGGATTACAGTTTATTAGTTATTGGAATAGTGCTTTTAATGGTCTCTTACTTAGTAGCTGTGAAAAAACAAACTTGGTTGTTAGCAGGTTTTAATGAAAAAATGATTAAAAACAAATCCATGTTAGGTACAGTAACTGGTGCTGGCTTTTTTCTACCACTAAGCTTGTTAGTAATAATAAATAGTTTTATCAACTATCCTTATGAGAAAACGGTTCTTATAACGATAATGTTAATTTTATTAACCATTGTGTACCTTTTTATTAATAGAAAGTTACTTGATTAATCCAATTTAGCGTTTGTTGAATAACGAATATGCTGCTACGCAGTCTTTATTATTTTAATAACGGATTTTTATCTTCAAAAAACCAACGTAATTTTTGAATGATTTATGGTTCTTAACGAGGTGATTTTTTTAAGTCATGATCATTTGGAGGAAGGCAGAGTGTCAAATCAAATTAAGAGTTACATTGACTATCAAATGGTAAAAATTCCAGGGGGAGATATAGAGTTAAGAGACGATAGAATAAAAAGTAAATGGAAAACTGAAATAAGACCATTTCTTCTTGCCCAGTTTCCTGTAACTATGGATATATACAATACTATAACAAATAAAACACTCAATACTTTTGACAGAGATCTAAAACCAGTTGTGAATATTTCTTGGAATGATGCAATTTCTTTTTGTAATCTACTTTCACAGAAAGCAGGACTGAAAGAGTGTTATTTTATAAGTTATGATGGCGAAAGGATTTTTTGTGATTGGGAATCAGATGGCTATAGACTTCCTACAGAAGCAGAGTGGCAATATGCGTGTAAAGCAGGAACCACTGGTTATAGATACGGTGAACTTGATAAAATTGCGTGGTACAGTGAAAATTCTGGAGATAAAATCCATGAAGTAGGAAGAAAGGAACCGAATGCATGGGGTCTGTATGATATGATAGGGAATGTTTGGGAGTGGTGTTGGGATTTATATGATGAAAAAGTCTATGGGTCCTACCGAATTTTTCGAGGTGGTAGCTGGGCAGAAGTAGCTAGAGGTTGTGGCGCATCATGTCGTCGTCGTAGCCATCCGTCATTTTGCATAGACGATCTTGGATTCCGTCTTGCCCGGTCTTTTTAAATTCCTCAATTGATGGGACAGATATTTAGTCAATGCTTAAACTATCTTATTCAACTAAAGCAATGCTTTACTTCAATAGAAGGTCGCTTTTTTATTGAAGTAAAAAGCATATTATTTAAAGAAATGAATCGAGAATCTAATAATTTAGTTTGATTTGTTACAATTACTGGAGGACAGTAGGAAGAGGTAATATTTATGATAAAATTTATGTATATATTTTGCTTGATTGTATGGGGACTTAATTTTATTGCTGTAAAAATTCAAGGAACTCCAGTAAGCTTAGAATTATCCTTAACTTTTCGACTAGTTATGACAGCATTTTTATTTTTAGTTCTTGTTTTGTTCATTCGACCAAAGGGGAGACCAACAAGTAAAGATATCCCGTTTGTAATGGCATTTGGTATATGTAACTTTGCATTAAGCTATCTGTGTCTTTATTACGCTACAATATTGAGTTCTGCAGCAATCGTAACATTGGTATTTTCTTTAAAAGTGATATTAACTCCAATTGCTCTCCGGATTTTTTTAAAAGAAAAATTACATTCGAGAGTTCTATTTGGAGGTATTCTTGGTGTAGTGGGAGTGTGTATTCTAATTTATCCGACACTGGAAAATTTTCAAGGGTTCCATGACATAAAAGGAATTATTTTCGCTTTCCTAGGTACTCTCCTAACCGCAGTTGGTGACGCATGCTCGGCAAGAAATGCAAATCGCAAGGTTGATCCCATTTATGCAAATGCAATTGGATTTACAGTGGGCAGTTTATTGATGGGAGCAATAATATTGTTTCAAGGGAAAGAATTTATTTTTCCAACATCTTTTACGTACTTATCTGCGTTGTTATATTTAACGTTGGTTGCTTCTTTTGCTGCATGGTTATTCTATTTGAAGCTAGTAGAAAAAATTGGAGGATCTCAAAGCGGTTATATGGTCGCCCTTTTCCCCGCAATTGGTGGAGTGGCCTCTGTTTTAATTGGCGAGTCTGATCCATCAGTGTATTTGTTTGCTGGTTGCTTTTTTTCCTGTATTGGCGCCGCGATTGCTTTAGGTTTTGGAACGAGAAATCAGAATATGAAGTTGCCTATACAGGGCTAACTAAGGCTTTTCTTAAACGTAATGTTTTAGTTATATGACGGTGGAAAAGATTTCCAATGAGAAAGGCGAATAACGAATACAATACATAATAATTTTTATATAATAAAGTACAGTTACATGTTTCTTTTTTACCAATATCACCTATTTTTTAGGGAAACTCTTTATCCTGTGAGTTTCTCTTTTTTGTCAGTCTAAACATAACAATGTTAATAGATAAAAAAGAGCCTGTATCGAAAATTACTTGGTATTTGAAGATACAGGCTTTTAATTTAAACGATTAATTGTTGTTATAAATATTAGTTGTATACAAGAAGAAGAGCTTGATCTCGTATTAAAAAAGCGAGAAGGCTTAAGAAATGTAGTCAATGCTTGTAATGCAGTAGTCGGTGAATCTAGGTCTACTCAATTATGATGTTAAGAAAGATTATGCTGCATTTGTTTGCTTACCGGAATCAAGTGATTTAATATAAGCTTGCGCTTTTTGTTTATCGAATTGACCTTCTGATTTAGAAATAACAACTGCCGCAAGCGAGTTACCTACTACGTTAACTGCTGTTCTCGCCATATCTAAAAGACGGTCAATACCTGCGATAAACGCTAATCCTTCTACCGGAATTCCAACTGTACCGAGCGTTGCCAACAATACAACAAACGACACTCCGGGAACCCCTGCAATTCCTTTAGATGTTACTACCAATACAAGTACTAATGAGATTTGGTCGCTAATCGATAAATTAATACCATACATTTGTGCAATAAAAATGGCCGCTAATGCTTGATATAACGTTGAACCATCTAAGTTGAAAGAATATCCTGTTGGGATAACGAACGATGTGATTCCTTTAGGGCATCCGAATTTCTCCATTTTATTCATAATTCGAGGTAAAACAGTCTCAGAACTAGCCGTTGAATAAGCAAGGATCAGTTCATCTTTTAATAACTTAATAAAATGAATAATGTTAATGCCTGCCCATCTTGCAACAAGTCCTAAAACAACTAACACAAAGAAAATCATCGTTGAATAAACAAGAATCGTTAACTTACTTAATGGGATCAGTGATTGGACACCGAATTTTGATACCGTTACACCAATTAATGCAAATACACCAAATGGAGCAAACTTCATGATTAGATTTGTCACATAGAACATTGCTTCAGCTGTTCCCTCGAAAAACTTTATGACCGGTTTTCCTTTTTCACCTATCGCTGCCACACCTAGTCCGAATAAAACAGAGAAGAAAATAATGGCTAACATGTTTCCTTCTGTCATTGCTGAAATGATATTTGGCGGAACGATATTGACGAAAGTTTCAGCAAAACCGTGGCTTTTCGTCATTTCAGTTGTTTCTATATAGCTTCCGATATCTGTTTTCTGTAATGATGACATATCAACGCCGCTACCGGGATGAAAGATATTTGCCGCTAGCAATCCAACAAGAATGGCAATAGTTGTAATGATTTCAAAATATAAAATCGTTTTACCACCGAGTTTACCAAGCTTTTTCATATTCCCAACGCCGGCAACACCGACAATTAAGCTTGAGACAACAATAGGAATAACAATCATTTTGATTAAACGAATAAAAATATCTCCAATCGGCTTTAGATATCCTTCAATATTTGGATTTCCATAAAAGGCAGCTCCAACTGCGATACCTAAAATGAGACCAATTACAATCTGCCAAGCTAACCCAAGTTTTAGTTTTTTCATCCCATACACCCCTTCAAGTTTACTAAGAATATGAATGTAAGCGATTCCACTCAAAATCATACCGAATCATACAAAAACCTACAAATAAAAAATAAAAAATAAATAATTTTCTCACAACTATTTCAATTTTCCAAAGGTTTGAGTAAAATGTTTAATGTTTGGAGGTGTGGAACTGAAGGAACGAATTTTAGCAGTTGTATTTTTGATGATTACCGTTCCGCTCGCTGGAGAGTTTAAATTCTATCCGTTCAATGATGCATTCCGTGTTAGCCTGGGGACACCGGCATTTTTCTTATTTTTGTTATTGGGAAAGGGCATTCACCCGAATATTGCAGGAATTTTGACTGGGACAAGTGTGTTTATATTTCGATTTTTTTTGGCGGTCCTAATCAGTGACATACCGGTTGATGAGGCATTTTACAGTCATTTTCCGGTACTCTTTTATTACGTCGTGTTCGCCTTCATCTTTCATTTTACAAAAATGAATGAGCAGCATAACAAGCCATTTATGATTGGATTACTAGGAATGGTCGTAGAAATTGGTGCAAGTTTAGTTGAAATGGTGATTCGATACTCGATAGCGGATAAAATCATTGCATTTCACTCAATCGAAAAGATTATCTTTATCGCGTTTATTCGAAGTTTTTTTGTACTTGGCTTTTTTAACATTTTTAAACTGAGAGAATCAAAATTGGCAGTGGAAGAGCAACGTAGACAAAACGAGCAAATGCTGTTGTTCATTTCGAATTTGTATGAAGAATCGGTACAGCTTAAGAAAACAATGCAAAATGCGGAAGAAATCACCCGCATAAGTTATGATTTTTATCGTAGGTTGAAATCGGAAGTTTCTCATGTCCATTTTTCCCAAACCGCACTGCAAATTGCAAGTCTCGTGCATGAAGTAAAAAAAGATAATCAGCGAATTTATGCTGGACTATCACAGTTGATTTCTACTGAAAATCTAGAGGACTACATGGGCATTGAGTTACTGAGTAACATTATCCTTGTTTCCAATAGACGGTATGCAGAGTTATTGAATAAACACATTTCGTTTTCTATGCACGTCGAAGGGGAACATCCGCCATATCATGTCTATAGGGTATTATCTTTGATAAATAACTTGATCGCAAATGCGGTGGAAGCCATTGAGCAAGAGGGACATGTATCGTTGTATGTCATTCGAAGAGACTGGATTGTAGAATTTCATGTCTGTGATAATGGACCAGGCATTGCACCGAAGTTGAAAGAAGTCATTTTTAAAGAGGGGTTTACATCTAAGTATGATGCTTCCGGCAATCCTTCTACAGGAATTGGACTTTCATATGTGAAACTAACCGTGGACAAGCTTGGCGGACATATTAAGCTAAAAGAAAGTCATAAAGAAACAGTATTTGTTATCGAGCTTCCAATTAATGCGATGATACAGAAAGGATAAATCAAATGAATTATTTTATAATAGACGATGATCCAGCTATTAGAGCGATGCTGATAGACTTGATTGAGGATGAGGATTTAGGCAAAGTGATGGGTGAAGCAGAAGACGGATCATTAGTAGACAATGACTTGCTTGCGCTCAAAAAAGTAGACGTAGTACTTATTGATTTACTGATGCCAAAGAGGGATGGAATTGAAACAATTCGTGTTCTTTCTTCTGAATTCAAGGGGAAATTCGTGATGATTTCGCAAGTAGAGGCAAAGGAGCTCATAGGGGAAGTATATAGTTTAGGAGCAGAATACTACATCACTAAGCCGTTAAACCGCATTGAAATCTCAGGAGTGTTAAAAAAGGTTAACGAACGGATGATTCTGGAAAAATCAATTCGAGGCATACAAGAATCGTTAACTTTATTAAAAGGTCATCAGTCGCCACCATTCGGCTCTTCTCATACAAAAAATATAATCGAAGCCGGCCGTTCATTGATTTCGGATTTAGGGATTATCGGAGAAAGCGGAAGTGAAGACTTGATGAATATTTTAGAATTCTTGCAATACCAAAAACAAAAGTTTGGATCCTTCTACATCTTTCCGTCTCTAAAAGACATATTTTATGGAAATGCCAAAAAAACGCTTGGAGAACAGGCTACCGAGGCGGAAATACAAAAAGAATCGAAAGCCTCCGAACAACGGGTTCGCAGAGCTATTTACCATGTGCTCATCCATATTGCCTCATTAGGATTAACAGATTACACGAATCCAAAATTCGAAGCGTATTCATCCACGTTTTTCGATTTCTCGGAAGTCCGAAAGAAAATGTTAGAGCTTGAAGGTAAAAGTGAAAAAAGCACTAATCAAAGCCGAATCAACATGAAAAAATTCATTCAATCGCTCTATATAGAATCAAAGCAGTTGGTGGATTAGGCAATAAATTTGTTTCTTCAAATTGTAGGGATTGGCATGATTTAGGAGGAGAAATTAGTGGAAAATGATCTGAATATAGTCGTTGTGCACAATTTCTGAATATTTATTTTTGTTGAAAAATGCTTTGTATAATTAAAAATCGTATGATAAGATAAAAATCGTTTAATTCTAACAATTAAATTTTTCTGGATTTAGTTGTCGGAATTTTCTATTTTTTACAAACAACTATGAAACTATTAAAAAATTAAAAAATTAAAATTGGAAAAGTAGCACAAGAATTTAGAGGAGGCTCATATGAATTTATTTCGAAAAAAATCAGTTTCAAGCAGTTCGCCTAGTTCACTTAAACAAGTTCTAGGGGCGTTTGATCTTACAATGTTAGGTATCGGTGCCATCATCGGTACAGGTATATTCGTTTTAACTGGTGTAGCAGCTGCTGATTACGCTGGTCCAGCACTTATTCTTTCATTTATTATTGCAGGTTTAGCTTGTACATTCGCTGCACTTTGTTACTCTGAATTTGCCTCTATGATTCCAGAAGCTGGTAGTGCTTACACTTATAGTTATGTTGCTTTTGGTGAAGTCATTGCTTGGATATTAGGGTGGGATATGGTACTAGAATATGGACTTGCATCTTCAGCAGTAGCAAGTGGATGGTCTGGATATTTCCAAAGTTTATTACACGGTTTTGGAGTAAACCTTCCAACAGCTTTAACAAGTGCATTTGATCCATCTAAACATACGTTCATTGATTTACCGGCAGTAATCATTGTTTTACTAGTAACGTTCATTCTTACTAGAGGTGTTAAAGAATCAGCAAAACTTAACACGATCATGGTAATTGTAAAATTAGCAGTAGTAGCACTTTTCATCGTGGTCGGTGTTTGGTACGTTCAACCGCATAACTGGACTCCATTTATGCCAATGGGATTCCATGGGGTAACAGCTGGTGCTGCAGTAGTAGTATTTGCTTACTTTGGATTTGATGCAGTATCAACTGCAGCTGAGGAAGTTAAAAACCCTCAACGTAACTTACCAATCGGTATTATCACAGCATTAACAATTTGTACAATCTTATATATTGTCGTTTCATTAATTCTTACTGGTATCGTTCCGTTTGATCAATTAGGTGTTAAAGACCCTGTTGCATTTGCACTAGCATTTATTCACCAAGATTGGGCAGCTGGTTTCATTTCACTTGGCGCAATCATCGGTATTACAACTGTATTAATCGTAATGATGTTTGGACAAACTCGTCTATTCTATGCAATTAGTAAAGACGGTTTATTACCAGGTAAATTATCAAAAGTTAATAAGAAAACTTCAGTTCCTGTAACAAGCACTTGGGTAACTGGCGGACTAGTTGCTTTATTCGCAGGCTTAATTCCATTAAATAAATTAGCTGAATTAACAAATATCGGTACTCTATTCGCTTTCTCCGCTGTATCTCTTGGTGTTCTAGTATTAAGAAAAACTCGTCCAGACTTAAAGCGTGGATTCAAAACTCCTTGGGTACCTGTAGTTCCAGTATTAGCTGTTGTATTCTGTGTATATTTAATGCTACAACTTTCATCGTTTACTTGGAAGGGATTCGTAGTTTGGTTAGTAATCGGTTTAGTAATTTACGCTACTTACGGTTATAAAAACAGTAAATTAAATCAGAGTAACAGTACTGAAGCACCAAAAATAAAAATGTATAAATAAAAATTGGGCTATCCCTTAAGTTAGGAGAACTGACTTATGGGAAGCCCTTTTAAATACTAAAAATCACCTATTACTAAGTGGATTGAACATACTTCCTATGCAAGTTCTTTCCATCATAACAAAATAAAAATGATTTCCCTTCAAGTTAGGAAAGATCCTTTTTTTGATGGAGTATTAATGATTTTCTTTAAACAAGCTACTGCTTCAATAATAAAAGCAGCTATAAAAAAACAACGCAAAGCAAGCTTTTGAATATACACAAATTACATTTGGTTATAATGGTCTAGGTGAAAAATCAGACACTTTTCGTCATGCAATCTGGGATGCGCTAATGTGTAGATAGTTTATTTAAATGGGAAAAAAGTGAAATAATAATGATAAATAAAAAAGCAAGATTATTTATTACACCTATTAAAAAACTTTTTGTAAGCAGTTATTGAAACTGCTTACTTTTTTTATTTACAAAAATGATTATAAAACTTTCATAAACTATGAAAATAGTTTTTATCCAAATATGATAGAAAGGTAACAAGAGATTAAAACATAGAACATCATGCAAAAAAAATGGAACCGCTTTCTAGGATTATTTGAACAATAGGTAAACTAATGGATTCATTTGAGATGATAAAACTATTATAGGAGGGTTAAATATGCAAATTCCAATTAAGAAAACGCTTGATAAAATTCCAGGTGGTCTGATGGTTGTTCCACTATTTTTAGGAGTATTAACGAATACCTTTTTCCCGCAATTTTTACAAATTGGAAGTTTTACAACGGCATTATTTAGTAAAGAAGCATCGTCTACAATTTTGGCGTGTTTTATGTTTTTAATTGGTTCACAAATTAATTTCAAATTAGCACCAAAGGCATTAAAAAAAGGTGCAATATTATTAACAGGAAAATTTATAGTGGGTGCAGGTATCGGTATAACTGTAGCAATGCTTTTTGGGCCTGCCGGAATTTTAGGATTATCACCATTAGCGATCCTAGCAGCGTTATTAAATGCTAATGGTGGATTATATGCATCTCTTGCTTCATCATATGGTGACGAAACCGATGTAGGTGCATATGCTTTATTCTCTTTAAAAGATGGTCCATTTTTTACATTAGTTGCATTAGGTGCATCTGGCCTAGCCACAATTCCTTTTCAAACACTGATAGGAGTATTAATTCCAATCGTAATAGGAATGATTTTAGGAAATATTGATTCTGATATGAGAAAATTCCTTGGAAGCAGTAAATTATTATTAATCCCATTCTTCTCATTCCCATTAGGTGCGGGAATGAATTTTTCAACTATTATAAAAGCGGGAGGTCCTGGCATATTACTAGGATTAATAGCTGCATTCACTGGAATTGGAGCTTACGTACTATTAAAGTTATTTAAAGAAAATCCGATCGTTGGTTTAGCAACAGGGTCAACTGCAGGGAATGCTGTAGCTACACCAGCTGTTGTTGCAGCTGCAGATCCAACCTTAGCTGCAATAGCACCAGGCGCTACTGCGCAAGTTGCAGCAGCATGTGTAATATCTGCAATAGTCTGCCCAATTATTGTTAATTATGTATTTAAAATGTCCGAAAAGAAAAAAGCAAATAAATCAATTGCAAGAGCATCATGACAATAAAGTAAAAATCTACTGTAATCTTGGCCATCATGCTGCTGAAGCTATAATGCCAATTTGAAAATGAAACTAAAACAAAGCAGTCAGCTTTTACTTTCTGCTTTTTTTAGTTACAAAAAAAGGTTTTTAGTTAAAAAAATAGTGGGATAAGGAAAATTTTATTAACATGGTTTCGGTATTGTCTAAAATAGCTAATTTAAGATAGAAGGAAGGAAACACCATGAATGTACTTGAGAGTGTACCTGAGAATGTTATTATAACTACAACAAAAGGAAAAGAAGTTCTATCCAATCCTTTTTTGAATAAAGGAACAGCTTTTACGAAAGAGGAAAGGGAAGACCTTGGACTTGAAGGTTTGTTACCGCCTCAAGTAATAACCCTTGATGAACAAGTTAGTAGGGTCTATGAACAATATTCGATGCGGACGACCAATCTGTTCAAAAACGGGCTGCTTTATGATTTATATAACCGTAATGTTGTCTTGTTTTACCGTCTTTTGAAAGAACACCTGGCAGAAATGCTCCCAATCATCTATACTCCAACTGTCGGCGATGCAATCCAGTCATACTCCCATAGATACCGTCGCTCAGATGGCTTATATCTTTCCATTGATAATCCTGAGGGTATTGAAAAGGCATTTTATAATCTTGGAAAAGCCAAAAATGGTATTGATTTAATCGTCGTGACTGACTCTGAAAGCATTCTTGGTATTGGGGACCAAGGGATAGGCGGTATTAATATTGCGATTGGTAAACTTGCCGTGTACACTGCTGCAGCTGGCATTGATCCAAACCGTGTTCTACCAATCGTGTTGGATGTTGGTACGAACAATCAGGCTTTGATTGCAGATCCTATGTATATCGGGAACAAATTCCCACGTGTCCGAGGTGATCGTTATGATCAATTCATTGATTTATTCGTTCAGACTGCAAGAAAGTTCTTTCCAGAGGTTCTCATTCACTGGGAGGATCTTGGCAACGTCAATGCGCGAAAAATTTTGGACAAATATGGTGACAAAATCCTTACATTCAACGATGACATCCAGGGGACAGGTGCCGTTACTCTTGCTGCTATTATGTCTGCTTTGAAAGTAACAGGAGAATCCATGAAGGACCAGCGCATTGTTGTCTTTGGACCAGGGGCAGCCGGCATTGGTAACGCAGATCAAATGGCAGATGCTATGGTTCTAGAAGGATCGACTAGAGAAGAAGCCTTTAATCGTTTCTGGGCAGTAGACTATCGGGGTCTACTAACAGATGAAACACCAGATGTTCTGCACTTCCAGAAGCCTTATGCAAGAAAAGTGGATGAAGTTAAGGAATGGGATAAGAATGAGGAAGGGATCATTTCATTATTGGAAGTAGTTCAAAGGGTGAAACCAACAATCCTGATTGGTACTTCAGGACAAGCCGGCGCGTTCACTGAAGAAATTATTAAAGAAATGGCTAAGCACGTTGAGCGTCCTATCATCTTGCCTATGTCCAACCCGACTGCATTGACTGAAGCAGTGCCGGAAAATCTGATTAAGTGGACCGATGGTAAGGCTCTAATTGCAACCGGTAGCCCGTTTGCCAATGTAGAATACAAAGGTGTTTCCTATGAAATTGGACAGTCAAATAACGCATTTGTATTCCCAGGCCTAGGCTTGGGGGCGATTGTTGCAAAAGCTGAAGTAATCTCAAAAGGAATGTTTGCAGCTGCCGCTTATGCAGTTGCAAGTATGTCTGACTCCAGTAAACCTGGAGCATCCCTGCTGCCATCCATTGAAAAGCTACATGAAGTCTCAAAATACGTAGCCGTTGAAGTAGCCTATGCTGCCATACACGAAGGAATTGCGAGAGCTGATATTCAAAATGTTGAAAGTGCGATTGACGAAGCTATGTGGAAAGCTGAGTATAAAGAAATTAAGAGTGTAGCTATAGAAGTATAGAAGTCAAGGGGAAAGCTATTAACAGTTATTCCCTAATAATAAAACAGAGCCTAAATATTAGATAAAAAATAAAGATGGAGCGATAGTTTTACATTGACTCCATCTTTATTTCTTTACCATACCTTGATTAACCTAATCGTGGCGGGGGAAATTTCACTAATAAGTTGATTTAATATAGAGACTGCAAAGCTCTTCCATAGAGCTTCGCGGTCTCTTAGTATGTAATGGATAAACCTTATTCATACTATCATTAAGCAGATAACCTGGAGGAGATTATGAAAAAAGGTAGATTTAGTTTACAAGCTATCATCATTATTTTTGTATGCCTTGTTGTCGCTTTGTCACTAGGTATAACCGATTTGCTAATCAGTAAGAGAATTACCTCCAGTGTGGAAGAGACACAGAAAGAAAAGGTACTCAATATTGCAAGGATCGTTTCTCTTAACCCGCAAGTAATTGGGTCTCTTGAGGGGAAAACAAATTCGACAGAAATAGAAGTTTTTGCTAATCAAATAAAAGATTTAACACATGTTAACTTTATTGTCGTCATGGATATGAAAGGAATCCGGCTTTCCCATCCGGATCCAAGTGAAGTTGGAAAGAGATTCAGAGGAGGAGATGAAGGACCGGTCCTTCGAGGGAAAGAGTATGTATCTATCTCCAAAGGGATTCTCGGCCCATCCATGCGGGCATTTGCACCAATAATGAATTCAAATGGAAAACAAATCGGCGCTGTTGCGGTAGGGATTTCTTTGGAAAACGTAACGAAGGCTGTACATAAAGGTCGGATGGGGATGATGATCGGGACAATAATCGGAATATTAATCGGGATAACCGGTGCGGTGGGCTTGGCCAGGTTTATCAAAAAAATCCTATTGGGCCTCGAGCCGTTCGCTATTGCTAAGCTGCTTGAAGAGCGGAGTTCCATGCTCCAGTCGGTGCGTGAGGGAATTATAGCCATTGACCAAGAAGGAAAAATTACCCTTGTAAACAGGGCTGCCCAAAAGCTTTTTAATAAAGCCGGCCTAGAAGGGAATCCAAAAGGACTTAAAATAGAAGATTATTTGCCAGAGACCCGCTTAACCCGTATTTTGCAGTCTGGAGAAACAGAGGTTGATCAGGAACAGGATCTCCATGGAGTTACTATTTTGGTAAACAGGGTACCGGTAGTGGTGGGGAATCAACCGGTTGGAGCAATCGCTACATTCCGTGATAAAACGGAAGTTCAGTTATTGGCCGAACAGCTCACAGGTGTGCGCAATTATGCTGATGCCCTCCGTGCTCATGCCCATGAATTCATGAATAAGATGCATGTTATTCTTGGCCTTGTCCGTACAGAACAATACGATACACTTGCGAACTATGTGAGTGAAACAGTTAACCACCGGGAAATGGAAATGGGTTTTGTAACCAAGAATGTCCAGGATCCGGTTCTAGCAGGATTTTTGATTGGCAAGCTAAGCTTTGCAAGAGAGTCAGGTGCATCACTATCATTTGATTGTTCTAATAAGATTCCCCAGCCTGTGAACCCGGGAATCACCCAAGAACTCATAACGATTATTGGAAACCTTGTCGATAATGCAATGGAAGCGATAGCGAACAGTGCTGTCAAAAAAGTTGACTTAATGCTTGATTACGCTGAGGATATTTTAACAATCGAGGTTAAGGATACAGGTATGGGAATGACAAAAGCAATACAAAATAAAATATTCGATAAAGGCTTCTCCACAAAAGGAGATAACCGCGGGGTCGGACTCTATCTTTTAGCTCAGGGGATTGAAAGACTAGAAGGGGACCTAATCATTTCTTCTAAGCCTGGAAAGGGAACGAATTTTGCGGTGTACATACCTTATAAAGCAGAGGATGAAAAGGCATGATCAATGTTATGATTGTTGAAGATGACCCTATGGTGGCGGAAATCAATAAACGATACCTTTCTAAGATTGGTGGTTTCCGTTTGACTACAGTAGCCAATTCAGTTGATGATGCTATCCACTTACTTGGAAAGGAAGAGATACAGCTTATACTTCTGGATATTTTTATGCCAGGCAAACAGGGTTTAGAGCTATTGGCGTACCTCCGGAAAAATGAATTTGAAGTTGATGTAATTATTATTTCGGCAGCATCAGATCTAGAGCGAATCAAAAAGGCATTAAGGTACGGTGTTGTCGATTATTTAATAAAGCCTTTTGAATTTGAAAGGTTCAATGCTGCTCTTGTCAGCTATCAGCAAAAGACCCGGTTTACCGATAAACTGAAAGCAGTCAGCCAACAAGAGCTCGATAATTTTCTTTTACATAGGGATGAAACTGCAATAGTTGAAGACCTCCCAAAAGGATTGACTAAGGATACTTTAAAGCAAGTATGGGAAGCTGTTCAGGAATTGAAAGAGGTACCGTTTTCCACCGAAGAAGTGGCAAATGTTGTTGGCATTTCAAGGGTTTCAGCGAGAAAATATCTGAACTTTTTAAAGGATTTAGGAATCCTTAATGTAAAGGTTATATATGGGACCATCGGAAGACCTGTTTACCAGCATGAATATAACCAAATTAACGAGTACTTAATAAAAAACTTTTTGTAAGTGTTTATACCGAAATTAAGTGTAGAAGCCGGTGGTTCTCCCTTATTTATAATTTGCTTAAGTACAGCAAATAGATTAAATATTAAATAGAAAATGGTAGCGTGGGTGCTTATGCCTGCGCTACCATTTTACGGATTAACCAAAGTAAAGGTCAGATGAACTTTACTTCTAATTAAAAAAAGCGCTGATTAAATCAGCGCTAAAATTCATACGTTTTGTTTACTCAGATTTCGCTGAGCTGCCATATAGCTTCCAATTATATTCTGATAACCTGGAAGATTACTAGCAAGTAAATTACCAAAACCTTCTACATCGTTGCGCCAATCGCGTTGTAATTCGCACGCTACACTAAACCAGTTCAAAAGTTGCACGCCACTATGTGCCATTCGCGTATTGGCCGCATCTGCAACTTGTTTGCTAAAAGTGCCTGAAGCATCAGTTACAGCAAATACTTCATAACCAGCTTTTATAGCGGAAAGTGCTGGGAAAGCAACGCAAACATCCGTAACTACGCCAGCGATAATAAGTTGTTTTTTTCCAGTTTCTTCGATTGCTTTTACAAAATCATCATTATCCCATGCATTAATTTGTCCAGGACGTGCTATTTTTGGCGCGTTAGGAAAAAGATCAACTAATTCTTGCATAAGTGGTCCATTAGGCCCGTTTTCAAAGCTTGTTGTTAAAATAACAGGTAAATCAAAAAACTTAGCGGTGTGAGCAAGAGCCAAAACATTGTTCTTGAATTCATCAACACCATAATCACGAACTAGTCCAGCCATAAGACCAGTCTGATGATCCACTAAAAGAACGACAGCATCATCTTTATTAATACGAGAATAGAGATCAGACATTATGTATTCCTCCTAAAAATTAAGTAATCGAAGAAAGTTTAAAACTGGAATATTATCATAAATTTCTTCGTTTGTTACAATCAGTTTCTCAAAAATCAGAAAAAAGTTAGACTGATTTTTAAAATATTTGGTCCTTCTATTAATCTAAAACAGGAGTTTTATCTATCCAATTGATAAATTGTTGTAAATAACGATGAAGATATCGTTTTGTTCGATCGTCTGTAAGTATTTTATGATCGGAATCAATCTTTTCATGTACTTGGGAAATCAGCATTTTTTGAAATGGAAGAACATGAGCTTGCATTGTTTCTAGTATTTCTCTGATTTGTATTTGAGCATAGACAGTACCTAATCCTCCAGGAGTTGCACCAATTAATCCAACCGGTTTTCTACTTAGAACAGCGGATTCCCGAGGTCTTGATGCCCAGTCCAATGCATTCTTTAATACGCCTGGAATGCCAGAATTGTACTCTGGACTTACGATAATGATACCGTCAACGTCCTGGATAGCAGATTTAAATGATGTAACTGCTTCCGGAATATTTGTTTCTAAGTCTTCATTGAATAAAGGTAGATCATTAATCTCGATCCAACGAAATTGATGGGAATCAGCCATCTCTGTTAATGATTGAGCAATGATTCGATTATAAGAGTTTTTACGTAAACTACCACAAATAAGACCAATTGTCTTAGTCATACATACCCTCCTTTGTTAAAATCATCCTAATTTTACCATAATATTACAAAATTAAAAAAGTGGCTTTATACCTAATCTTCAGACTATTTGAATTGTAATCTAATCTATTAATGATTTGATATTTTTGGAATAATTTTACAATTTTAGTAGTTACGAATATAATAATCTTAAACATTTACTAAAAAAATAGTTTAAATGTTTTAGAGTAAAGAGTTTTTTTGATCAGAAAAGCAAGAATATAGGTTTAATAATGAAAATTCATGGGAGGAAATTTAGATGGCAAAATTTACTGTAGGTAATGAAAATCATGCTCCAATTGAACTTTATTATGAGGACCATGGTTCAGGGAAACCCGTCGTCTTAATACATGGTTGGCCCTTAAGTGGACGTTCTTGGGAATATCAGGTGCCAGCTCTTATTGAAGCAGGTTACAGAGTGATAACATATGATCGTCGAGGCTTTGGAAAATCATCTCAGCCGTGGGAGGGATATGAATATGATATATTTGCTTCTGATTTACATAAACTGTTAGAACATTTAGATCTTCAAAATGTCACACTTGTTGGTTTTTCTATGGGTGGAGGCGAGGTAGCTCGATACATTAGTACGTATGGAACAGATCGTATTGAAAAGGCTGTTTTTGCTGGTGCAGTTCCACCTTATTTATACAAATCAGAGGATCATCCTGAAGGTGCATTAGATGATGCAACAATTGAAGAATTCAAAAGTGGCGTGATTAATGACCGCATTGCATTTCTTGACAAATTTACGAAGGGATTTTTTGCGGCGGGTAATCAAACAGATTTAGTTAGTGAGCCATTCCGATTATATAATCGAGATATTGCAGCTAGTGCCTCACCTAAGGGAACGCTCGATTGCATAACGGCCTTTAGTAAGACAGATTTTAGAAAGGACTTGGAAAAGTTCGATATACCTACTCTTATTATTCACGGTGACTCTGATGCAACTGTACCTTTTGAGTTAAGTGGAAAACGTACATATGAGTCCATTCCTGGTAGTAAGCTGGCTTTAATAAAGGGTGCTCCGCATGGATTAAACGCAACTCATCCAAAAGAATTTAATGAAGCGTTGCTAACATTTTTAAAAGACTAATTAATATAGTTTTTATATACTCGAAAACAAGCAGGTCCTCGATTATTAAGGACCTGTTTATTTTCGTATAAATAAATATTAATTATTAAATCATTTATTTATTTCATGTTACTCTATCTAAAACATTACTTGAAAGAGAAAAAGCTATTATGTTTTTTTAATATAAAGATTTAGTATCTTAGTTAGCAACTTGTACTTCATCAAATAGTTATTAAAATTTTTATGAATAATAAATTTACATATTTATTTTACGAATATGCTTATCTAGGATTACTTTCTTATTAAAGTAATTTACAGCAACAACCCCAAAGACAATAAGAAAACTACCAATTATATGATAATAATGGAATGACTCTTTGAGATACAGAATACCAACTAAAATTGTAATAAGTGTAGATAGATTTTGAAATACACTTATCTGAAAAGTCGGTAATTTTGATAAAGCATAATTTGAAAGAAAGGATGTACCTAAAGAAGAAAAAATCCCTAAATATAATATAGCAATTATAAAATCATTATGTTTAAGAGGCTGGATATATTGTTGAATTGTTCCATTCCTTAAATGCAAAAATAGAGTAATTCCGTTAAATACAATAAACCCAATAAGAGTAATGAAATATGTGATCGTAAATAATGAATATTGTTGAAGGAGTTTTTTTGTTAAAACATTATATATTGAGTTTGCTAGCGCTGATAATAAGATTAAGATACTACCTACGATACTAGTATTAATGTTCTTAACTCCATTCATATACATAATATACATGACCCCAAGAACAGAAATGAATATCGCAATTTTTTGTACAATTGTTGATGATTCATTTAATAGTAAGCTAGCTAGTAGCAAAGTAAATATTGGAACTGTAGCCTGTATAACACCTGCTTCAGAGGAGGTTGTATGCATAAGTCCAAAAATTTGCAATGAGAAAAATAGTACTGGATAAAATGTGGCAAGAAATGAAATTTTAATTAAATCACCTCTATTAATCCTAATACTTTCTTTTCTACAGATTAAAATGATTGTGGCAGCAAGCCAGGCAATTGTAAAACGATGTGCTAAGGTATCAAGTGGTGATGCTATTGTTAACGTTTGTTTTACAAAAAGAAATGATAACCCAATGATTAATGAACAAATAGTAATCGCTAAATAAGCTTTTCTTTTATCCGTCATAATGTTTTCCCCCTATTAATCAGAACTGTTAATGCTAATATTATGTAAAAAAGTAATTCTTATCGAGGTAAATAATTTGTATCTGTATCGGTACAGGAGGATTCAACCATAAGGTCGAAAGGAGCAGGTTTAAAAAGCCTGCTCCTTGCTATTAATGAAAAGTAATTATTTTATCTAAATCAAAACGATGATGTTCATAACCATCTGAGTCTGGGCGCCCAAATGGTACCATAGCAGCAAAAGCTACATGCCCGGGAAGGCCTAACAGTTCTTTAACTTTCGCTTGATCAAAGCCTAACATTGGCACGCTTGAATAACCAAGACCTTGAATTGCTAGTAAAAGAAAACCAAGTGCAATATTTGCCTGTGTTAGACCCCATGCTATTTGTTCTCCTTTACTCATCTTTTCAAAAACAGATGAAAGATTAGCTATTTCAATTTGTTTTCGATCTTCAGAAATACCAGGATGGATTGTTTCCGATAAACGACTAATCGAATTCTCCATATCAACTGAAATAATTACAACTGCTGGAGCAGAGGTTACTTGTCTCTGACCATAAGCTGCTTCTTGAAGTTTTTCCTTTAGTTGAATATCCTTGATAATATGAAAATGCCATGGTTGAATATTCCATGCACTAGGTGTCAATCTAACAAGTTTGAATATTTCTTGGATTTCTTCGTCTTGGATTGTTTCTTGAATAAATTTTCGAATACTACGACGTGATTCGATTGAATCTTTCAATGAAAGAGTTTGCTTTGTTTTTTGTTCTGGCAAAATACATCTCTCCCTATACTAAATTTTGAACCGGCCGATACTTATATTTTATGTGCATTTTAAAATGTAACATTTAAAAATTAGACATCTGTACCGATACAGGAAAAATACAAGATCCTTTAAAGGAGTTATAAAATGCTCAAATATGAATATGTATATCAATCTTTACTTACTCAAATTCAATCTGGAGAGTTAAAAGCGGGATCAAAGATTCCATCAATACGAAATTTAGCGAAACAATTTTCTTGTAGTAATAGTAGTATCCTTACTGCACTTGAGAAATTAGAAAATCAACACCTTATTTATGCAAGACCTAAAAGTGGCTTTTATGTAGTTGAGCATAAGATATTTAAACAGCCATTTAAAACGAGTAAAATTGATTTTGCGACTTCAGCTCCTAATTGGCATTCGTTTCCGTATCAAGATTTCCAACATTGTTTAAATAAAGCAATTGATACGTTTCAAGCTGACTTATTTCAATACGGTACCGATAAGGGCTTACCGTCTTTAATAAATGAGGTTGAAAAATTATTAAAATCATATCAAGTATTTGCTCAAAAAAAACAAATATTTATTACTTCAGGCGTTCAGCAAGCTCTTTTTTTACTGAGTACTATGCCTTTTTCAAACAATAAAACTAAGATTTTAGTAGAGCAGCCAAGCTATCATTTATACATTGACTTAGTAAAACTATATAAATTACCTGTAATAGGGATAAAGCGAACAATAGAGGGGATTAATCTACAAGAACTCGAACAAATTTTCCGTGAGGGTGATATTAAATTTTTTTATACTATGCCAAGATTTCAAAACCCATTAGGAACTTCCTATAATAAAAAAGAAAAATTAGAAATCTTAAAATTAGCTTATAAATATAATATTTATATAGTAGAGGATGATTATTTAGCAGATTTTGAATATATGAATAAAAATGATCCTCTGTTTGCAAATGATGTACATGGACGTGTTATTTACTTGAAAAGTTTTTCGAAAATTATGTTCCCAGGTTTACGTATTGGTATAGCAGTTTTACCTGATTCGTTAATAGAAACTTTTCAGCAATTTAAAACAGTAATCGATATCGATAGTTCAATGATTTCACAAGTAGCTATAGAGCTGTATTTAAAAAGTGGTATGTTTGAACACTATCAAAAACAAGTCAGAGATAAATATCTAACTCGTGCTCAAATACTTCAAACGTCTTTAAAAACTCATCTAATAAATTTCAAGTACGCAACCGACCTCGTAATGCACAGTCATATTGTATTACCCAAACAAGTTGATATGACTGCATTAATTAAACAATTAAATGAACAAAATATTCAGGTGAAATCTATTAAGCAAAACTATTTAGATAACTATTTTCAAGAAAAATTATTAAAAATCAACGTTTCCAATTGTGAACCTACAGATATTGAAAATGGAATAAGACAAATAGCTAATTCATTAAATAACACTAACAATTACTTTGTATGAACAATGATACGTATCGGTAAAGTAACCTATTAAATTACCAAAAGCACCAATTAGTAGACTGTACCCCTTATAGTAGATGATATAAAAATAGTCCAGAGAATCTAAATGATTCGATGGACTATTCAATATTTTATAAACATGAGGAATTGTGTGATGGTTAAGTAGAATATATAATTATGTTTTTTAACTTATATAGTATTGTAATTCAGTTATTACATATTGTTAGTTGAGTCCAAAAAAACTTCATGAACAATCAATGTCATGGTTTTATCTTTACTGGATTCACTTTAGGATTATTAATCATGTGTTTTACACATTTTTTGTGAAGTATTAAGAAAGAAAAGATAGAATGTATCTATCTCTTTTATAGTTCTTTTAATGATGATGATGGTGATGAGAAGAGGGCTCATTCTTTAATTGACAAAGGATTGAATTATCGTGTTTATGAGCAGCTGTTTCTAATTGAATTGTGACATGCATAATGCCTTTATGTTCAAGGTCATGTTCAATTTTACGTAAAATAATTTCGCTCTCTTCAATTGTTAATTGGTCATCCACCACAGCGTGACAAGAAAGGGCATTTAGACCACTTGTAATCGTCCAAAGGTGTAAATCATGTACACTTTCGATCCCATCTGTATTTTCTATTAGTTGAATCACTTCGTTTAGATTGACTTCTTTTGGAGTTCCTTCCATCAACACATGAATAGAAGCTTTTGTGACAAAATAGCCACTTCTCAATACTAATGCGGCAACAATCACACTCGCCAATGGATCTGCCCAGCCCCACCCAAAGAAAATCATTAGTAGTGCAGCAATAATCGCACCAACTGAACCAAGCATATCACTTAAGACATGTAAATAAGCACCGCGCATATTGATATTTTCTTCGGTGTCTGCACCACGCATCATAATCCAAGCCACTAGTATATTCACTAATAAACCAATTAGACTGATTATTAGCATATCAGTTGAAGCTATTTCAGGTGGATTTGTGAAACGCTTGATCGACTCGAAAAAAATATAGAGTGCAATCAAAATTAACGTGACGCCATTTAATACTGCAGCAAGAATTTCGAATCGTTTATAACCAAATGTATTACTTTTGCTTGCGGCTTTTTCACCTAATTTAAATGCGACTAACGCGATTGCTAGTGAGATTGAATCACTTAACATATGACCAGCATCCGATAATAGTGCAAGACTATTTGTTATATAACCGCCAATTGCTTCAATAATCATATAGCCTGTAATAATGAAAAATGAAATTAGTAATACTTTTTTATTTGTATTGTGGGTATGAGTATGTTCATGATTATGTCCTACTTTCATTCCCCCTATTTATTAAAATGTTAGGTATGTGTAGCATGCTCAATTGCCTGTTTTAATAAATTCATAATGTGGTTATCGTCATGTGAATAGAAGAGAGTAGTACCTTCACGTCTAAATTTGACTAATCGTAAATTTTTTAAAAATCGCAATTGATGTGAAACGGTTGATTGACCCAAATCTAAAATATCTGCAATTTCATTAACGGAATGTTCTTTCGTACATAATAAATTTAAGATCCGTATTCGAGTTGGGTCACTTAAAGCTTTAAATGTTTGAGATACTACAAACAATGTTTCTTGATCTAAATGTTGTTTGTTTTCAAGGTTTTGTTCGCATGGTTGAATATTATCATTCGTCAATGAGAGTTTCCTCCAGTTATCTATAATAATAAATACATGTGTATATGAACATGTATTCATATATATATAATATTATTATTATTATTATATGAGCATTTATTCATATAAGTCAATCGTTTTTCTATGTCTATTTTTCTGATCACTACAAAATCTTATACCTAGAAGTATGATTTTTTACACATAAGGTAATATTTTCATTTTCATTATTACTCACTTTTAGTTGGTAAAACAAAACTCAAATTTTTTTGTTAACAACTTGATAATTACACTACTTAGTGATACTATGTAATAGTACTAAGTAATACTGAGTATCTGTAATACTAAAAAGTTTGAAAATGTTTATAAAATTTTTTTATAAAATGGTTCACATTTTCTCTACTCAGTAATACAATATACTATTACTAAGTAAGACTGAATATCAGTCACGCTAGATAGCTGAAAAGAGTTCATGTAAAAATTATTATATGAAATCCTTGATTCATTGACTATTTTAGATATTTTTTTTAACTGGTACTAAGTGACACTGAATATCTGTATTACTAATTAGCTTGAAAAACGGTTTTATCTATTCAATTTAGACCGAAACCTAATTTAACCAACGAATAGAGGAGGTGTAAGTCATGGAAAATTTAACAGAAATGCTCAAAGGTTCGTTAGAAGGTTGTGTACTGGAAATCATTAGTCGAGGTGATACTTACGGCTATGAGATTACTCGTCTGCTTAATGATTTAGGTTTTACAGAGGTTGTCGAAGGTACAGTCTACACGATTCTGATCAGGCTCGAAAAGAAGGAATTAGTAAATATTGAAAAAAAACGTTCTGAAATGGGCCCACCTCGGAAGTTTTATTCATTAACCGAAGCTGGGCATGAGGAATTACAGCAATTTTGGAAAAAATGGGATTTTGTTTCATCAAAAATAAATAGCTTAAAAGGGGAGAAGTAATATGAAGAAATTTATAGAGCTAATCATTGGCGATTTAGAAAGCAAGAAGGAATACAAAGCATTTATGAAAAAAGTAAATGCCCTTCCTAAAGATTACGCATTTGTGTTCAAAAAGATCCAAAAATACATGTGGAATTTCGGATATGGATTTGGGGAAGAAATTATCAATTTGTATGAACTGTTTGAAGCAAGTTCAGCAGAAGGCAAGCATGTGCTAGATGTTACGGGTGAAGACGTGGCTGCATTTGCTGACGAATTGATGGCTCTTTCAAAACTAGATGGAGAATCGGCAGGACTAATAGGAAGCCAAGTAGATTTGAAAAATGACATTGAGCGTAGAGTAGAACAGCAAGTAAAAATATGGACGAATAAAAAATAAATTAGGGGGCTAAAGATCATGATAAATTTTATCAAAAAGTTACTTGATGACAAAAAGGAATACAAAGAAATGATGGCGCGTGTGGAAGCTTTGCCTGGAAACTACTCAGAAGCCTACAAAACAATCTGCAACTATATGTGGAGTTACGCCTCAGGAAGTGGCATGGATATGCTGAGAATCCAATATGATCTCATTGATTTGTTTGAAGCTGGTGCGGCAGATGGCAAAGACGTATTGGAAGTGACAGGTGAAGACTTAACAGCATTTGCTAATGGACTTACCGATCAAGCGAAAAGATGGGATGATAAATTACGCAATAATTTGAACAAAAGCATTCTAGATCGTGTGGGTAAGAAAAAATAAGCTTGATATATACAAAAATAGTTGAAGGCGCAAGGACGCAGTGAAACGCGCCTTCAACTTTAAATATGGGAGGGAAATGATTATGAGTAATACAGCAATTTCAGTGAAAGGGCTAAAAAAATCCTTCAAAGAAATTGAGGTTCTCAAAGGTGTAGATTTTGAAGTGAAAAAAGGCACTGTCTTCGCTTTACTTGGTTCAAATGGTGCTGGTAAAACAACTATTATTAAAATTTTGACTACATTATTACAAGCAGATAAGGGGGAAATTGAAGTTTGTAATGCCAACATTCAAACAAACCCACAACAAGTACGTGAAAAAATTAGTCTAACGGGACAAAACGTTGCAGTAGATGATATTTTGACAGGACGTGAAAATCTCGATCTAGTAGCAAAACTTCGCCACTTGCCTAATCGGAAAGAAGCAGTGGAAGAAAGTCTACGACGTTTTGATTTAGTTGAAGCTGGTAATCGTGCTCTTGCTACTTATTCAGGCGGTATGAAACGACGCTTGGATTTAGCAATGACAGTACTTGGGTCACCTGAACTTGTTTTTCTTGATGAGCCTTCTGTTGGACTTGACCCTGAAGCACGTTTAGCTTTGTGGGAAGTGATTCGTGATATGGCGAAAGCTGGCATTACCGTTTTTCTCACTACCCAGTATTTAGAAGAAGCCGAACAACTAGCTGACAATATTGCGATTTTACATGAAGGAAAGATTCTAGTACAAGGAACATTGGATGAATTAAAAGCAATTCTTCCACCTAAAAAAGTGGAATACGTGGAAAAACAGCCGAACCTTGAAGAAATCTTCCTCGCTGTTACCGGAAAGAAAGGAGAATAGTAATGAGTGGAAACCATTTTTTCAGCGATACCATTACAATGAGTAGTCGGGTGATGAAGCATTCACTTAGAAGTATTGACACAATTATCACAACAATTCTCATGCCGATTATGCTTATGCTTGCTTTTGTCTATATTTTCGGTAGTGCCATGACAATGGATAAAGTAGATTATGTGAATTTTATTGTTCCAGGTGTGTTGCTAATGTGTATTGGGATGGGTATTTCTTATACAGCAGTTCGAGTGAATACAGACATGACTAGAGGCATCTTTGATCGATTCCATTCCATGCCAATCGCCAAATCATCGATATTGGGAGGGCATGTCATCTCAACATTATTATTAAACTTATTATCAGTTGCTGCAGTGATTCTTATTTCTTTTATCATGGGATTCCGTCCTCACGCTGATTTTGTGGAGTGGCTATTAGCAGCTGGTATGATCCTGCTTACCGTATTTTCTTTCACTTGGATTGCAGTAGCATGTGGACTAATGTCAAAATCGTATGAAGGTGCGAGCGTGTTCTCTTATCTACTAATGGGCTTAATGTTTGTAAGTTCTGCCTTTGTACCAACAAATAATATGGGTAGCAAGCTTCGAGCTTTTGCCGAAAATCAGCCAATGACACCAATTGCCGAAAGTGTGCGTTCCCTTTTAGCTGGGCAGTCGGACTATGGTGCCATTTTAACAGCAGTTTTATGGCTAGTGGGAATTGGGATTTTATTTTATGTGATTTCGATGAAGGTTTATAAAAAACGAATGAAATAAAATGACGAAGTACAGGGTGGGGAGGAATTCTTTCACTCTGTACTTTTTCCGGGTTTACATTGTATTTATGAAATAAAAAAAGAGAAACCTTAGTTTCTCTAAAGAAATACTTATTACAATATTTTATAAAAGTCTTTTATTATCGACTTTTTCATCTTTTGAAATACAGTTATTTTTTATTTTTATCATGTATTTCAGGAGTCAATTCTTCTGATGCCTCGGTTTGGTAACGTAAATTTCCAGTTGAAACATTCTCTCGATGTTCAGTATTTTTAATAACATTATTATAAACATATTTATGAAAAAAGATTTCAAACAAACCAATTCCAATTGCGGAAATTAAAGACGGTGTTACCATACTACCACCATATGTTAACTTTGAACCCATATACCAAATAATTAAGTATGCTAGTCCTACATCCGCTATTGTTGCTATCGTATTATTAGTTTTGGGTAAGATCAACAAATCACCAACGATATATGCAATTACGCCTAAAACTAACGTTATCAGAAATACATTTCTAAATGCCATATCGTACCCAATACCTAAGATTATATATAATAATGCAAGACAAGCAAAAAATTTAATGACAAATGCTTTTATATGCTTCATTGAAATCCCTCCTGTATTTATTATGAGGAATTAATTTCACATATATTCTTTTTTATTTTATAAAGGCCTAAAGTAAAAAAAATTAGCATAAATACAAATGAACATTCAAATATTATAAATGGTTCTCAAGAGCAATGAATATATGAAAAGGGATTTTTTTTGAATTCATTTTCAAAGTAGGGATCGTTTATTAATTCTAATTCTAACAAAATTTGTTTTCATCCATTCAATAGAAATGCAATAACTAACGCATCGAACCCATGATTCGATGTACTAGTTACAAATTAATTACTTAGTTAATGTTCTATATTCTTCGTCTGAAACAGATTCCAGCCACTCTGGTGTGCCTGCGGTTATTGCAATATGTTCAAACCAACTATCCTTAGTAGCACCATGCCAGTGTTTCACTCCATCGTGGGTAACAATCACATCACCAGCCTTTAAAAATTGAGCGGGTTTACCTTCTTCTTGGTACCAACCTTCTCCACCGGTTACTAATAAGATTTGAAATCCATCTCGATGGATATGCCAATTATTTCTGCAACTAGGTTCAAAGGTCACGTTCCCAACACTAACACTCACATTAGGATCATCGATTAAGGTTTTAAGATAACTTTGTCCTACAAAAAATTGTGCGAATGCTTCATTTTTTTCACCAACAGGGAATATGACGCCATTTTTTATTTCTTCATTTTTTATCATTACTAATTCCTCCAATAAACTTCATTTATAACGTGGTCGAGTATTCATCTCTTAATGGACAGTTTGCTTATAAAAGTCGACATAGTTAAAGGACAATCCATATTAAAAAGATGCCACAAAAGCATTGCTTTTAGCACATCTCAAGAAAAAATTAAATTGCATAACTCACATAGTGCTAGTGTCGATGACAAATCGATACTTCACATCAGAAGCTAAAACTCGCTTGTATGCTTCATCAATTTGATCGGCAGAAATAACTTCTATATTAGGAACAATATTATGTTCCCCACAGAAGTTTAACATCTCCTGAGTCTCACGAATTCCTCCGATCATTGAACCCGCAAATGAACGACGATGACCTATAAGTGAAAAAACACTTAGTGACAACGGCTCTGCTGGAGCACCGACATTTACTAGGGTACCATCAAGAGTGAGTAATCTTAAATAGGCATCCAAGTTAATCTTTGCACTTACAGTGTTAATAATTAAATCGAAAGTACCTGTAAGTTTTTCAAATGTTTCTGCATCGTTTGTAGCATAGTAGTGGCTTGCTCCAAATTGTAAACCATCATCTTTTTTGTTCAATGTTTGTGACAGAACGGTTACTTCTGCACCCATTGCATTTGCAATTTTTACAGCCATATGACCAAGACCGCCCATACCAATTACAGCAATCTTTTTACCAGGTCCTGCTCCCCAATGGTTTAATGGTGAATATGTAGTAATACCCGCACAAAGTAATGGTGCAGCAGCATCAAGTTCAATGTTATCTGGAATTCTAACTACGAAATCCTCCGTTACTACAATGTGGGTTGAATAACCACCCTGAGTTGGCTCGCCGTATTTGTCAACACCAGCATAAGTGGGAGTATTTCCTTTGAGACAATACTGTTCTTCACCTTTATGACAGTTTTCACAATGGCCACATGAGTCTACCATACAGCCTACTCCAACTCTGTCACCAACCTTGTATTTTGTTACTTCTGCACCTACATCTGTAACTATTCCGGCAATCTCATGCCCCGGTACAAGTGGGTAGTGCACATTACCCCATTCTCCATGTGCAGTATGAATGTCAGAATGGCATATTCCAGCATATTTAATTTCAATTAGAACATCATTTAAATCAAGATCACGTCGTTTGATTTCAGCAACTCGAAAGGATTTGTCTGGACCATCTACAGCGCGTGCTTTTGCAGTAATCATAATAAAACCTCCAAAAAATAATATTTTTTTCTCTTTCACCATCATGATATTCCCTCTAGTTAACTCTAGGTCAAGTGAATAAATTATATTTTTAAGAATGAACCAGTTTTTGTGTTCTTAAAAATGACATCAAAAAAATAACGTGATAAAATCCATTCATAATAATAGAGTTAACTCGAGGTCTAATTCTTGATGAAAGGGAGAGTAAAATTGAAAACATATTCGATCAGCGAAGTTGCAAAAGAATTGAATCTTACAGTTTATGCTTTGCGATACTATGACAAAGAAGGACTTATGCCTTTTGTAGAACGGACAACTAGTGGAATACGAGTGTTTAAAGAATCCGATATAGAAGCTTTAAAAGTAATTGAATGTTTGAAAGCGACTGGAATGCCTATTAAGGAAATTAAAAATTTCATTGAATGGTGTTCTGACGGGGACTCTACATTACAACAAAGATATGATATGTTTTTGGAAAGAAAAGCTAGTGTAGAAGCACAGATGGAAGAATTAAAAAGAACAATGGAAATAATCCAGCATAAATGTTCATATTACAAGACTGCTTTGGAAGCAGGAACGGAAGAGATTTTTAAAAGTAAAAAAATAGGGACTTTTATTACTAAGTAACAGAATCCCCAATATTCATATGGATGTATATGAGTATTGGGGGTTATTAATTTGAGAGAACATCTGAAAAATTTGAAAATTCCTCCTGGATTTTTCTTAAAAAAAGATTTGCAGCAACCGAAAAAACTTGATGTTTTTTCCAAACGATATTTAGGCCAGATTCTAGCCTTGGCTCTAACGGTCGAAAACAAAGATTACTATCACTAGATGTATTCACGATTTTATCAAGTACGATCGCATAACCAATACCTTCTTCAACCATAATTGCAGCATTATAAGCTAGGTTGTATGAAGTCACGATGTTTAGTTTATCAAATTCCTCACTAAACCAATCCGCAAATTCATTTTTAGAAAATGTCTTTTTCATTGCTTGTCTTGAACAGATTAAGGGAACATCTAATAAATCCCCTGCTTGAATAGTATCTTTTAAGGCAAGAGGACTGTCTTTTCTCATAACAACGCCCCAAACATCTTTTGCTGGGATATTTATATAATTGTATTTTGATAAATCAGCGGGTTGAATTAGAATCCCAAAATCAAGTAATCCTTTGTCTAGTCGTTCAGTCACATCGTCTTCGTTACCACTGTAAAGGTGATAACGTATACTTGAGTAGCTTAGCTGTATATTTTTAACTACTCGCGCAATCTGTTTCATGGCTTCTGTTTCTCCACTACCTATGTAAACATCACCACTTATAGTTTCTTCCATTGAGCTAAATTCTGCCTCTAATTTATCTACCATATCAACGATTTCTTCTGCTCTTTTTCGCAGAATCATTCCTTCTTCTGTAAGAATAATACTGTGACTACTGCGAGTAAATAGTTTTTTTCCTAACTCTTGTTCAAGATCTTTTATCTGTCTTGATAAGGTAGGCTGAGTAATATGCAAAAAATCTGCAGCACCCGTAATACTTCCTTCTCTTGCTACAGTAAGAAAATATCGCAATACTCTTAGTTCCATGCATCATTCCCCCTCAATAATGATACCAGTATATATAAACTCGTCATGCCTATCAAGCATATCTGTTTATAAGATATAAGCAATTGCTATATGAAAAGTGTACGCTAGAATAGATTACAAAGAGTGAAATCAAACAGTAAGAAGACTGGGCATCAAGTGAATTGTGACTTTTAAAATGTAAATATGTAAACACTCTCGATATTCATTCATGATAGAGTGTTTTAACTTTTAAAAGTTTAATGAAGGAGGATTAGAGTGAGAAATAATTACTTACTTATATTTATATTGACGTTTGGTGTTTTCGGCATTTTAAACACTGAAATGGGGGTTATTGGTATATTACCTGACATTGCTGTGCAATACAATGTTAGTGTATCTCAAGCTGGGTTGTTAGTGAGTCTATTTGCACTTGCTGTTGCAATAGCTGGACCAACGATGCCACTATTATTTTCCGGGATAGATCGCAAGAAAGTGATGTTACTTGTTCTTAGTATTTTTTTAGTGGGGAATATAGTATCAATATTTACAAGTAGTTTTAACGTTCTTTTGCTAGCTCGTTTAATACCAGCATTTTTTCATCCTATCTATTGTTCATTAGCTTTTACAGTATCTGCTGCTTCAGTAAGTAAAGATGAAGCTACAAAAGCTGTCTCTAAAGTATTTATTGGGGTTTCTGCAGGGATGGTTGTAGGTGTACCAATCGTAAGTTTTATTGCAAGTGCAGGTAATTTGCAACTAGCAATGGCGTTCTTTGCTTTTGTTAATGCAATTGTATTCATTGCTACATTACTCTTTGTACCATCGATGCCTGTAAAGGAAAGACTTTCTTACGGAAGGCAATTAAGCGTTTTAAAAAAATCAATTACATTGCTTTCAATCGTAGGGGTAATTTTATTAAATTCAGCGGTATTTGGAGTATATAGTTATTTTGCTGAGTATTTAAAAACAGTTACCAATATGTCACCGAAACTTATTAGTTTAATATTTTTCATATTTGGTAGTGCTAATATTATAGGCAACGTAGTAGCAGGAAAATTACTTACGAAAAATGCGAGTAAATATGTAGTCATCTATCCATTTTTATTAGGGGGCGTTTATATTATTTTATTCTTAACAGGTGGTTTTACTGTACCTGTTTTGTTTATTACATTAGCATGGGGGATTTTAGCTGGTATTGGAGGTAATATCAATCAATATTGGATTACATCATCAGCACCCGAGGCCCCAGATTTTGCTAACGGTTTATTTTTGTCTGCTTGTAACATAGGAACAACGATCGGTACAGCTGTAGGTGGGGCATTTATAACGGAGCTAGGTACACGATATGTCATATTAGTGGGAATTTTATCATTGATACTAGGTTTGGTAAGTATTCTATTTAGAAATTATTTATATAATTCAACTAAACAACTCTACTTATAAGGGAGACTAACCTTTTTAATGGGTATTAAATTGAATAACGATACAAGGAGGAGCTGTATGTTACTTGAAAAAAGAATTGCACTAGTAACTGGCGGAAATCGGGGGATTGGATATGAGCTAGTCCAACAATTGGCTTTGAATGGTTTTAAGGTGATTTTAACAAGCCGTGATCCTAAAAAGGGAGAAAAAATAGCTCAGAAATTTAATGATTTCAATCTAGACGTTTCCTTTATAGAGATGAATGTATACAATCAAGAAAGTATCAAAAACGCCGCAACTATTGTTAATAAGGAGTATGGAAGATTAGATGTATTGATTAATAATGCCGGTGTGATTTTTCATGAAGATAAAGACTTATTAAAAATGGAACCTACAATTCTCGAGAAAACGATGACAACCAACTTTTTCGGGGCATACCATGTGATTCGTACCTTTATTCCTATTATGGAAAAACAAGGTTATGGAAGAATTATTAATGTTTCTTCAGAATATGGAGCGATGAGTGAAATGGCATATCCAGAAGTAGGAGCTTATAAGCTATCGAAACTTGCTCTAAATGGTTTGACAAGATTGCTAGCTGCAGAAATCAAAGGAGACATCAAAATAAATGCCGTCGATCCGGGATGGGTAAGTACTGATATGGGTGGACCATCTGCCCCAAGAACTCCTGAGCAAGCTGCCAAGTCTATTATTTGGTTAGCGACAATTGGAAATGATGGACCTAATGGAGAATTTTTTAGAGATGGAGAAAGAATTGATTGGTAATTACCTTTCTTAGCAAATGAAAAATATTGAAAAAATGTGTAGGTGCTGATATGAGTGTGGACCATCTGTATCAAGCAAGTCCTAGGCAAGCTGTGCACTCATCCCTTGACTAGAAAATATGACTTCATTCATAATATAACAACCAAATTGCAATAAGATTGCACCAATAAACTAAAAAAGTCCACCTAATATTATAGGTGGACAATTTTTTTAATGTTGTTGTTGCTTTGTTTCAAAGTGAAGTGGCGGTGGGACTAACCAACCTTTTGTTTTCATGATTTGTAGTAGTGCCGCACCATCTTTCGCTTTTTTTGCACCAAAACTAGCAAACATCGTACCAATGTCTTCACGAATTGATTGGCTCATTAATGATGCATCAGCAGTAACTCCAGCTGCTATTCCAGCAGCAACCATGTAAGCGATTTGAGCATCTTGAAATCTAGCTCCAGCTGGAATTTGTTCCAAATCTGCTTCTGGTCGTTCTGATGGAGTAGGAGGGACTGCAATATCATTATGTAGAAGTACTTCTTCAATTTCTTTAATTGCAGGTTTCATAGAACTTTCAATTACTTGTTTTAAAAATGCTTTTAGCTCTTCATCACCTGTATGGTTAATATAAACTTGGTAAGTATCTACACCTGCTTTAGTAACCGATAGGTGACTCCATAGACCATAGACTTCTCCATAATGTAAAGGTTCATTTTGTGGATTTCCACTTAATACTCCCATTATAAATTTACTTCCCTTCTCAAATAAATTCATACTAAACTCCTTATAAAGAGGTAGGTACAAAAATTATTATTGAACCTTTTGAGTATTTTATACTATTTATTTAAATGAGCTAATAGGCGTTTACTTAGGAAGCTATACATTGTGTTACTTATTAAAACAGCTAAATGGATAGGTTTTAGATTCACTTTTTTTCTTAGATATATATACAAAATATTTGTTTGAATTCTACATCTTCTTGAAATCGAATAGTGTTTATAAGATAATCTTTTTTCAAGATGAGGTGGTATCCTTTGGTTCGAGAAGCCCTTTCAATGGAGGAAATGCTTGAGATCATTCAAAATGGATTAGCTAAAACAAATTCACCAAAGAGAGTTACCATAATTGGTGGAGGTATATCTGGTTTAGTTAGTGCATCACTTTTGAAAGAAGCCGGGCATCAAGTTACGATTATCGAGGCTAATCGCAGAATTGGGGGAAGAATTTATACAAAGAGAGAACCATTTCTTAATAACCAGTATACTGAACTTCGAGCAATGCGTATCCCTTCATTCCACCATTTAACATTTGCATAGATAAAAAAATTTAATTTAAAAGTAAATCAATTTATTAATAGTACGCCCAAATGATTTAATTTACGTCAATAATATATTAACAAATGTAAAAAATTACGAGATGAATCCGGACATATTAAATTATCCAGTCGCTCCAAATGAAAAAGGAAAAAATGCTATAGAATTACTCACATATGCCATTGATATGAATAACAATACACGTATTGATAAAGCATTAGCTAATCTTTCAACCATTTTTGGTGATGTGGTTTATAAAGAATTTTTAGTAGGTTATTCGCAGAGCTGGACACAATTTTCATTATCCGGTGGTGCATTTGTTATGTATAAACCGAATCAACAAAAAGAGCTCGGTCCCTATATTAGTTCTCCAGAAGGAAGAATTCATTTTGGGGGTTCACATGCATCATCTACTCCTGGGTGGATGCAAGGGGCAATTGAAGCAGGAGTTCGGACTGCAAATGGTATTAATAATTTATAAGTAATGTAACTAACCCAACGATTTGTTGGGTTTTTTCGTTTAATTGGGGTTCATGAGTAAGGAAAAAACCAGAATTCGAAATGTAATAATAATTCATAAATGGTTCATGAGTAAGTAAAAAAGCAAGAATTCGAAATATAGTAACTCATAGAGGGTTCATGAGTAGTAAAGAAGCAGAAATCCGAAATGTAGTAACTCATCAAGGGTTTATGAGTAAGTAAAGAAGCAGAAATCATAAATGTAGTGATTTTATCACCGTACCTTATTCAAACTACTAAGATGAGCGATCACATAAATAAATGGTTCATGAGTAAGGAAAACAGCAAGAATCTGAAAATTAGTAACTCAGTTCATGAGTAAGGAAAACAGCGAGAATCCGAAATCAACTAATTCATTCTGATAAAGGCTTCATTTGTCAAAATGCAACTTTATATCTAATTAAAATGTTAATAGAAAAGGGAAAAACAGGAATTTGAAAAGAATGGATAGACATTAAGTTGACATACTAAAAAAATATGAAAAGAAATAAAAGGAGGGAAGCATAAGATGAGAAGTCAACTTGCAGTAATAAATGCGCTTAAACAAGAATTTGAGGCATCAAAAGATTTAGTTGTCCATTCTTTTGAATATTACGAACAGCAAATCTGTTTAATTTATCTTCAAGATTTATGTGACGCAGATAAAATTAAAACTGATATCATCCAACCACTTATGCTTTGTGATAAAGAAAGTAAATTTCTGTTACACTTACTCTCCCTATCTAATTGTGAGTCGATTCAAAACAAAAGGTATTTAGGTGAATATATTATTTCTGGTAACGTATTAATTTTCATCTCGAATGGGATTTATTCTTTTAATGCAATTCGTACTATGAATACTCAATCAGAAGAAGCTTCAGTAGAAACATCAGTTCAAGGGCCACAAAAAGCTTTTTCACATGACCTCAGTACAAATATAGCGATAATTCGTAAAAGATATCCTTCCAATAAATTAAGCATTGAGTATCAAACAGTTGGAACAATCACAAAAACAAATATAGCAATACTTTATGATTCTAATTATGCAGATAAAAAGGTAATTGATGAATTAAAAAGTCGTCTTAAGAGGGTAAAGGTGGATGTAATACAAGCAGTTGGTCAATTAGAAAGTAAACTTTCTGATAAAAAGATTCATTTATTTCCTACAATGATGATAACAGAAAGACCTGATCGAACTGTTTTAAATCTTGCCCAAGGAAAGGTTGCTATTGTTATGGATGGAACGCCATTTACTTTGAGTACCCCTACTGTATTTTTTGATTTTATATCTTCAATGGATGACTTATATCATTCATTCTGGATAAAAAAACTTTTGCAATCAATAAGATATATTGCCCTTTTTATAACATTGGTGTTACCTGCTTTTTATATTGCAATTACTTCGTATAACCCGGAAATATTAAGGTCACAACTTACTTTGACGATTGCAGGTAGTAGGGCAGGAGTTCCTTATCCATCAATTTTTGAAGTGCTATTTATGATGTTAGCTGTTGAAATGTTAGTGGAAGCTAGTATTAGACTACCAAGAGTAATTGGTCCAACAGCTACGACTGTCGGTGGACTTATCCTTGGACAAGCCGCACAGCAAGCACAACTTGTAAGTTCCATCATGATTATTATTACAGCATTTGTTGCCATTTCTAATTTTACGATCCCAATCAGTTCAATGAGTTTCTCAATTCGATGTATTAGATACCCACTGATTATATTAGCAACTCTATTTGGAATGGTTGGATTAGTCGGAGGTATGCTTCTACTTATCTGTTATTTAGCTAATAAGCGAAGCTTTGGGACTCCTTTTTTAGCGATTGAATGGGGATCTTCCGATAAAGTTGAAACGATAAGTGAGAACCCAAAGGAGGGGCAAAGCTAGTTGACTCGTCACTTTTACAATACTGTACTGTTAACAATGATGTTGAACATTATTATCAATGTACCAATGGTTTTAATTGGCGAACGATTTAATGGGTCTCTTATATCTATGGTGTTAAGTATTTTAATTGGCGGAATTTTTATTTATTTGTTTACGATCGGAATAAGTAAATTTCCTAATAAAGGATTGCCTGAAATTTTTACCAATCGGCTACCCTCATTTATTAAAAACACTTACTTAGCATTTTTAGGCATTATGTGGTTGGCTGCAGGAGCATTTGTTTTAATTTCATTTACTTATATAACTGTACTGTACTTAACTCCTGAGTTAAATATGAAATACGTTTTAGCTTTTTTTCTAGTTATTGTTATATTTGGAGCAAATACTCATACAAAATCAATACTAAACGTTATTGAAATAATGGTTCTTGTTGCTACTCCAATTGTTTTTTTTATCGTTTATAAAGCTATGTCAAGCAAATATTTTTATTTCGTCCATATTAAAAGAATTCTCCACTACTTTTGGCAAATGCCTAGTTATAGCTCTATTACTGCTGCTACTTATTTTTTCACAGGGTATATAAATTTAGCAATCCTCAATCGTTATCTTGATACTAAAAAGGTTGTAAAATTTCTTTGGGTTTTGCCTTTAATCGGATTAGTGGTAATTAGTTTTACATTTTTCGTCCCAATTGCTTTTTTAGGTGTAAAAGGAGTCAATGAAGTAGTGTTTCCTTGGATCTTTATAACTGATTCTCTAAGAATGGAATATGGGTTTATCGAAAGAGTGCTATATTTGATGCTTTATATATTCCTTTTATTGTCATTTCTATTTGGCATATTAACATGGCATGTTGGTTTAAAACTATTTGAAGGAATGTTTTTTAATTATAATTTGAAACCTGCTAAAAAAAGGAAATATTATGGGTTTATGATCTTACTATTTTTTGGAGTCGTTACGATGATACTGCAGATGATTATGAACGAAAGAGAATTATTTGATCTGATTAAAATATGGCAAAATATCCGTTTTCCAGCTGAAGTTATATTAGTATTTTTGATTTTTTTCTTATCTCGGAGGCAAAGAGCATGAAACGTATTTTAACGTTGTTGTTAATTATGGAATTAAGTTTTATGTCTGGTTGCCAATTACTTGATGTTGATAAACGTTTTTTTGTCGTAGGGATAGGAATCGACCAAACAGATGAAAATGGGGTCTACCTTGTGTCAGTGAAATTAGCAATCCCTTCAGCACAGGTTGGAGCAGGTAAGTCAGATTTTCAAATTATCTCTCAAAAATCAACTTCAGTTTCTGAGGCAATTAGAATAATCCAATCTTTAGTAGATAAAAAATTAGATTTTGCTCATTGTAGGGTAATCCTTATCGATAAAGAGCTACTAGTTGAAAACCAAATAGATTTGATGAAGTGGTTTATTAAACGGCCAGATATTCAAGGCGTTGCTTATGTAGCTGTAGGAGAACCTTCTGCAAAAGAAACTTTATCATGGAAGGTCAAATCAGAGAGATTAGCGGGTAACGCTGTTGTGTTAGCTTTTAATGAAGAATCAAATAGGTCACCATACGTTATGGCAGAGATACTTAATGATTATTATATGCGATTGAAGGAAAACGGTATAGATCCATATTTACCTATTATTGAACCGTTCGATAGTTCCTTTAAAATTAATACTTCCGCCGTTTTTAAAGGAACAAAATTTAAAGCAGTATTAAATCGCGATGAAACAAGATTACTTAATGAGCTATTAAATCCAAAAAAAACAACATTAATTAATGTTGGAAAAGGAAAAAATCAATTTTATGTAAGTGCTGGAAATACGAAATCTGACATGAAAATCGTTGTCCCTAAAAGTAAAAAGCCATATGTAGACGTTCATATAAAGGTAAAAGGATTTATTGAAGAATCTAAAAAATCATTACATCAAAATAGAGAATTGAAAGAGTATGAGAAAAAAGCATCAATCATTTTGAGCTCAAGAACAAAAAAATTTCTAGTACGTCTACAGGAATTAAATGTTGATCCACTTGGACTTGGCTTAAACTATCAAGCAAAATACGGAGTGACAAAAAAAGAAATATATAAGTGGGAAGAAATTTATCCGAAACTTGAATTTCGAGTAAAATCAGAAGTGAAACTAAAGGGAACTGGTACTATGTATTAAATTCGATTTAATGTCAATTAAATAATTATAAAACTTTATTTTTTCTAATAAATACAACGATCAAAGCGCTATCTTAATAAAATGTTTGAATTCCCTTATTGACAATGTGTTTACTAGGATTTATGATTCAGTTAAAGAAATTACATAATTCAAACTTATCGAGAGTGACCGAGGGATCAGGCCCTATGACGTCCGGCAACCTCCTTATTTAGGAACGGTGCCACTTCCTGCAGAATGAAATCATTCTGATAGATAAGTCGAAAACAATTGTTTCCGATGCCTCTTTCTGAATGAAAGAGGCTTTTTTCTTTTTTTATTTATTTCGCGGAAGGTTAAACAAAAACTGAATTCCACTATATATAAATCCAACTTAACCAATGCGAAAACTAGACAATTTTGAGGATGAAGGAGAGAATAGAAATGAAATATGGTTTTTGGTTACCGATTTTTGGAGGATGGTTACGTAATGTGGATGACGAAAGCATGCCATCAACATTTGAATATGCTAAAGCGGTCATTCAATCAGCTGAAAGATGGGGATATTCGACTACTTTAATTGCTGAATTATATTTAAACGATATTAAAGGTCCAGAGCATGATTCACTTGAAGCTTGGTCAACAGCAGCAGCACTTGCTGCAGTAACGGAAAAAATCGAAATTATGACTGCGATTCGTCCAGGTTTTCATAATCCTGCAGTAACAGCAAAAATGGCTGCTAATATCGATCAAATCAGTAACGGTCGTTTTACGCTAAACGTCGTTTCTGCATGGTGGGCAGAAGAGGCTCGTCAATATGGCGGTATTTTTACAGAACATGATGAGCGTTATGCTCGTACAGAGGAGTTTATTGATGTCCTAAAAGGCTTATGGACAGAAGAAACGTTCAATTATTCAGGGAAATTTTACGACTTAAAGGATACGAAACTTGCTCCAAAACCTGTCCAAAGACCAAACCCGATTCTTTATGCAGGTGGTGAAAGTGAAAAAGGTAAGCAAACAATCGTTGAAAAATGTGACGCATATGTGATGCACGGTGGAACAATTGAAGAAATTAATCAGAAAGTAACAGATATGAAAGTACGCCGTGAACAAACTGGTAATGCACCTTTAAGTTCTTTCGGTATGGCTGCTTATGTTATTTGTAGAGATACAGAAGAAGAGGCTTTGGCTGAGCTAGAAAAAATTACAACAGTGAAAGATTCAAGCGGATATGCTGGTTTTAAAGACTTCACGACAAAATCACAATTAGAGCAACAAATACAATTACAAGATTACTCAGTTTCTAATCGTGGTCTTAGACCAAAACTAGTAGGAACACCAGAGCAAATTGCAGACCGAATTTTACAATTTGAAGAAGCTGGCTTAGACTTATTATTATTACAATTTTCACCTCAACTAGAGGAAATGGAACGCTTTTCAAAGCAAGTTATGCCATTAGTAGAACAAAAACGTAGTTTAATAAAAAGCTAGAAAGGGGATTTAAAGATGAGCAAAGTATACGTAATTCATGAAAATAGTGAGTGGACTGTGCATTTAACAAAAAGATTAGAGGAGCTTGGAGTTCCTTATGAGGAATGGCATCTAGACGAAGGTACGGTAGATTTATCAACTGAACCACCAGAAGGGATCTTTTATAGCAGAATGAGTGCTTCTTCTCATACACGTGATCATCGTTTCGCAGCGGAATTTACTGGGCAAGTATTAGCTTGGCTTGAAGCACATGGTCGTACGGTGTTAAATGGCACGAATGCCTTGAAGCTAGAAGTTAGTAAGGTTTTACAATATTTAGAGTTAAACAAATATGGTGTTAAAACGCCAAAAACGATTGCAGCTGTTGGTAAAGAAAACATTCTTAAAGCAGCTAATAGCTTTGAAGGACAGTCATTTATTACGAAGCATAATCGCGCTGGTAAAGGGCTAGGCGTCCAGTTATTCCATAGTGTTGATGCTTTAAAAGCTTATGTCGATGGACCGACTTTTGAAGAACCGGTCGATGGTATTACACTGATTCAAGAATACATCAAATCACCTGAAAGCTACATCACTCGTTGCGAGTTTGTTGGCGGAAACTTTGTTTATGCTGTTAAAGTAGATACTTCGGAAGGGTTTGAACTATGCCCAGCGGATGCATGCCAAATTGGTGATTTATTCTGCCCAGTAGGTGAAGAAGTCGAAGAGAAACCTAAGTTCGAAATTGTTGAAGGTTTTGACGACGAAATTTTAGAGAAATATAAAGAAGTTCTAGTTAAAAATAGTATTCAAGTTGCCGGAATCGAATTTATCCGAAATGCTGAAGGTGAAATTTATACTTACGATATCAATACAAACACAAACTATAATTCTGATGCCGAAGCAAAATCTGGAAAGTACGGAATGCTTGAAGTAGCTTTATTCTTAAAGAAGACTTTGGAAGAAAAATATAGTACAACAACAGCGTCTTAATTTGCAATTATTGCTTTGAAATTGAAAAGGTTCAAACCGAAGTATAACAAGGGTTTGGGCCTTTTTGTGTTCGTTTTTTTTTGTTTTTCTATTTTTTTTCAAATCTTTTACTTGAAATTAAGAGTAATAGGCAATCATTTAAGAGGAATATGCTAACGATTAAAAATATAATATTGATAATATTAGATTGTAAGTTAATCTCTAATTTTGAAACAAAATCTGTTACCCGAAACTTATTTTTTTAGATTAGAAAAGGGGGATACGAATGAAAAAGACTTTGTATCTAATGAGACATGGACAAACACTATTTAATAGTAGAAGGAAAATTCAAGGCTCGTGTGATTCTCCACTTACAGAATTAGGAATTAAACAGGCAGAGGCTGCTGCAAAGTACTTTAAAGAACAAAATATTATTTTCGATCATGCCTATTGTTCTACATCAGAAAGAGCGAGCGATACGCTGGAGATTGTGACGGAATTGCCATATACAAGATTAAAAGGCTTAAAAGAATGGAATTTCGGAACGTTCGAAGGTGAGAGTGAAGATTTAAATCCACCGTTACCGTATGGCGACTTTTTTGTTAAGTTTGGTGGAGAAGATCAAAAAGAATTGCAACAAAGAATGGCTACTACATGTCAAAAAATAATGGAAGAAGATAATGAAGTGGTATTAGCTGTTTCTCATGGAGCAGCATTGCGAAATTTTATGAGGCATTGGGAACATAAAAGCTCTATTACGCAGCAAGATCGAATTGGAAATTGTTGCATCCTAAAATTTGAGTATGAGAACAGGGAATTTAAATTAGTAGAGATTATCAATCATAATTTTAGTGATGTAGTCCAAGTATAGTTATTTTAGATTAATAGATTACATATTTCTGAAAGTGAGAATATAAAAATGGAATACACAAAACTTGGAAATACAGGATTAGAAATATCTAGACTTTGCCTTGGTTGTATGGGATTTGGAGACGCTAAACGTTGGATCCATCCATGGGTAATCGATGAGGAGAGTAGCCGTACAATCATTAAAAAGGCACTAGACTTAGGTATCAACTTTTTTGATACGGCGAATGTCTATTCAGATGGTACTAGTGAAGAATTTGTTGGAAGAGCTTTAAAAGATTATGCCAATCGGGATGAAATAGTACTTGCTACGAAGGTATATTTCCCTATGCACAAAGGTCCTAACGGTTCAGGACTTTCCAGAAAGCATATTATGAGTGAAATTGATAAAAGTCTTAAACGCCTCGGAACAGATTATGTGGATTTATATCAAATCCATCGTTGGGATTATAACACACCAATCGAAGAAACAATGGAGGCACTTCATGATTTAGTGAAGGCTGGTAAGGTAAGATATATCGGTGCTTCCGCTATGTATGCATGGCAGTTTCTGAAGTCTCTACATGTTGCAGAGAAAAATGGATGGACCAAATTTGTCTCGATGCAAAACCATCTGAACCTCATATACCGTGAAGAGGAAAGGGAGATGCTGCCACTTTGTAAGGAAGAAAAAATCGGCGTCATTCCATATAGTCCACTTGCATCAGGAAGATTGACACGTGATTGGTCAAATACGACGCTAAGATCTGAAACTGATGAAATTCAAAAATCTAAATACGGTGCAACTGAAAATACGGATCGACTTGTTGTGGAGCGTGTTGCAGAGATTGCTGAAAAACATGGAGTAACAAAATCAAACATAGCTCTTGCCTGGTTACTGCAGAAAGAGCCAGTATCAGCGCCAATTATTGGGGCTACTAAAATTTCACATCTAGAAGATTCAGTTGGTGCATTGTCGGTTAATTTAACGGCTGAAGAAGTTGCGTATTTGGAAGAGCCTTATGTTCCACATCCGGTAGTTGGTGCTTTAGGCTCTAATTAATGTTAATTTTAGTAAAATGAGTTAATCCCCTATTTTCCTTATGTGTGAAGAGGGGATTTTTTAGGTAATTTCACTATCAATATCTCTAGATTATAACGTATGAGTTAGTATATATATCGTTCATATTGCTTTTCTAAGACTTACTTGTAGAATAATTCATAAATCAACTGTACAAGCTGTAATTTTTGCCGTTTCCAACTCAATATTTTTATTGGAAAATCTTTTGTAAGAGCACTTCACTCAAAACTTTTGAAGTAGGACATCAACACTTGTTTTTTCATATCACAGTGATATATGTTGCAATATGCCGAAAAATCCTTCATATTTGTTAAAAAGGAGGTCCGTTATGCGAAGTGATATACAACCGAATGAACGAGCTTTTTCTTCCAAAGAAGTAGCAGAAGAACTGGGTATTGCAACACCTACTGTTCGAAAGTATGGTCAAATCTTAGAGCGCAATGGATATGAGTTCTTGAAAGATGGCGATCGACGTATCTTTGTTCAATCTGATATTAGAGTGCTTATAGCGTTACGCGATTCAGAAAAGCCCCTGGAAGATACTGCAAAAGACCTCGTTTTTCAACAAAAAGAAAGATTAGAAGGTTACGATGAAACACAAATTGCCATATCCGATACATATGAAAATTTACCTCATGACCCAAATCAATTAAAAGAGTTTTTAAGGTTTTTAGTCAGTGAACTCGCAGCTGCACGTGAAATGAATGTTCAAATGAAAAATGATATGACAGAACTTAAAACGGCGGTTTCCAGGCTTCAACAAGATCATCATGATATAAGTGCAAATATTGGGAATTCATCCAAAAAAACTTATACCAAAATCGAAGAATTAGCCAAACAACAAAAAATCCAATACGAGACATTACTGGAACATGAAAAACAAAAAATTGATTTTTTACAAGAAGAAATACAAAACATGCGAGAAGAACAGCGAACAGAATGGCGATCACAAGATAATTTTAATAAACGTTTAGAAGTTGTGATCCAAAAGCCTAAAGAAAAATGGGGATGGCTTTTCTCTTTATTTAGAAAATAAAGGAACTTTTAAAATCTTTTTATGCTAATCTTGTAAAATTTGATTAAAACTTTTGAAAATGAATACTTAAATATGTACTTTCAGGTCGATACTTCCACAAGGATGTATCGGCTTTTTAGTAGGTATCGCAGGCTGATACAGATTGCAATTAATTCAAAAATCTTTTTAATTGCTGATATAAGTTTATTTCAGCTTAAAATAATGCTTTTAAATATTAGATTTTATTTAACATCAAATTTTTACAAATTCCCGGGAAATATCTACAAATTTCTTGATTATAAGAAATAATTCTAAGTGTGACACTATATTCGTGATGACTTGTAAAGATATACTAGTAAAACCTCGTCATAACAATCAAATATACTACTTTACGACGAAGTTACTTAAGTATTCGAACTTTTTCAATATTGATTACAATAAATTGCATTACATTGAAAAGCCCCCAAATAGTGCTGGGGGCTTTTGTAGCTTCCAAATGGGGTTTTTATTCTTAATAAAAGGAATAAGAAATTTAATTTAAAGAATCTGTTAAATAATCTATCTTTTTCTTGATTCTTTTATCTGGTGAAGGTGATTTTTTAATCTTTCCAATATTATCCCATCCATTCCAGAAGATACTTTGATTTCTAATTTTTAAAGTATCTGGTCTCCTAATATGGATAAGGTCTCCTTCTCATTCCGACATTATTAATTTTAACGTCAACACTTACTGTAACTTTTGCTTTTTTAAATGTATCATTCCAATTCCCTTCATATTTTTTAAAAATTTTTGGATTAACCATGTATAATTTTTCACCAAATCCAAATACATCTCCACCGAGTTTTTTTACTTCAGAAATGCCTTTTTCTATTGATTGTTTTATAACATTTTCAGCGGTTTTTTCGTATTTATTAAGCGTTATTGCTTTATCAAAGTCAGCATTACATAATACTTCGTCAATATGGCCAATTGATTTAATTTTTATATTTATTATTGGAATATTATCTTTTATTTTAATTTCCGTCTTTGATTTTACCCGGGAAAGCTCCATCGAATCATATTCTTTTGTATTACATGGTATTTCTACATTCATTTCCTTGATCAGATTATCAATAATTTGTATAGATTGTGACGGTGGTCCATCTAACCAACCAACTAATTTTCCATCTCTAAAAATCCCTATGCCATTTATCCGATCATAACTAGAATTGACTTTATTAGCATTTTCAAGTGTTTGTGATGTTTCACTTTCATTTTCTAGGCTCACGCCATTTATTACTGGTTCCCTACCACTACTAGAAATTGCAGAAATTGCCTCACGCATTAATGTTTCTTGATTTTCACCTAAAAGGGCTGATGTATTTTTAATTTTACCTACAATTGATTTAGAAGATATTTTATCAAGTGCTACTATATTATTCATTATTTCATCAACGCTTTTATTTCTTGCAATAATAACTGGAATATTTACACGAATTTTAGAATCTCTTTCAAATACATCGAAAATATAATTCAATGTTTTTTCTTTTGCTAATGTTTCTCCTATAATGACAAGAGCAACATGAGAATATATATTTTGTCGAGAACCTTTCTTAGACACATTTCGTACAGCTTCTGAAATGGTTTTACCTTTTTCATCTAACGCAATTACTGGAACACCTTGAGAACCTGACTGTGTTGCAGTTGCAATAGCACTAGGATTAAAAATTTGAGTGATTACATGATATTTTTTTTCTTTAGGGAAGTAATCAATTCCCATTGCAACCACAATCGATACTTGATTTAATTCTTTATAGTTAGAGCAACCACCTAAAAGCATACTTACAATAAGAAATGAAATAAAAAATTTCTTTTTCACATTTTTTCTCCAATATCTTGGCTTTTTTATATTTATAAAGTATAAAAATTAGTATTCCTCAATTAGTTCTGTTTCATATTATAATTTTCCATTTTTTTCAATTCAAAGTACCATTTTCCAAAATCCGAAGCATTAAATTTTCCTGTAACTAAATTTTTTAAAAAATATTCTCAATCCTTACTAATTGGATTGAATTTAAGATTGATTACTTAAGCAAATAAAAATGATCTCAATGAGAAAAGCCTCTTTTTAAAAAATGCAATTGAGTCTAAAATAAATGAATTGAGTAGAATTTAAAATAAATTAGTTGTTTTTAGATTTAAAGAATGGCTAATAGGTTGGTTTATTCGTGTTTTTTTGTTGGCATGATTTTTGCTTAAGAATAGTGAGAAGAGGAGAAAGTTATTTCCGATTTTAGATGGGTAGAAATAGGAGGTGCTTTTAGAAGAGATTAATTTCTTATTTATTTTTTACTTTTTAATTTAGTATGTTGAGTAGGCACAATTATTACTTTGTTTAGGTTCTGCAGTGATCTTTGAGAGATATTTTTTTGTTTTATTTTTTCTGAATATTCTAAAATAAAGGTGGGGCATTTATGGATTCTACTAATGAAAAAGGTCAGTTACAACGTTCCATGAAAAGTCGTCATTTGTTTATGATTTCACTTGGAGGAGTAATCGGTACAGGTTTATTTTTAGGTTCAGGTTTAACGATTAATCAAGCTGGTCCAGGGGGAGCGGTTGTTGCGTATTTATTCGGTGGATTGGTGATGTATCTTGTGATGGTTTGCTTAGGTGAACTATCAATTACAATGCCAGTTACAGGTTCATTTAAGACTTATGCTACGAAGTACATTGGTCCTGGTACCGGGTTTACGATTGGCTGGATGTATTGGCTTAGTTGGGCAACAACGGTTGGTTTAGAATTCACTGCAGCCGGAATATTGATGCAAAGGTGGTTCCCACTTGTACCTGTTTGGATCTGGTGTCTTGTATTTATCGTTCTTTTGCTTTGTTTAAACATTCTTAGTGTAAAAGGTTACGCAGAGGCAGAGTTTTGGTTTGCGGGAATTAAAGTATTTGCAGTTATTGCTTTTATACTGATTGGAGCAGCAACCATATTTGGGTTTGGTCATAAAGGTAGTTCGGCACCTTTGTTTACTAATTTTACAAAAGATGGTGGACTTTTCCCTCATGGGTTTTCAGCTATATTTTCAACTATGATGGCGGTAGTATTTGCATTTCAAGGTGCAGAAGTTGTTGGAATTGCAGCTGGTGAAAGTGAAGCACCAGAAAAGACTCTTCCTAAAGCAATTCGAAGTATCATTTTTCGTGTCCTAATTTTTTATGTGTTAGCAATTTTGGTATTAGCAGCTTTGATTCCATGGAGGCATGCAGGGGTAGTAGAAAGTCCATTTGTTGCGGTATTTGATAGTGTTGGTATTCCATATGCAGCTGATATTATGAATCTAGTTATTTTAACGGCTTTGCTATCTGTAGGTAATTCAGGATTATATGTATGTTCTCGGATGCTTTGGTCACTTTCTAAAAGTGGTATGGCACCTAAAGCATTAGGTAAAGTAAATTCTCGAGGTGTGCCGTTTAATGCAGTATTGTTTAGTCTTCTTTTTGCACTAGTATCATTACTTACAAGTGTAGTATCTGCACAAACAGTTTTTGTCGTTCTACTTTCTGTAACTGGACTAGCTGGTACATTCAGTTGGATGGCAATTGCCTTGTCCCAATACAATTTTAGAAGACAATTTATTAAAAATGGTGGAAATGTTAAGGAATTAAAGTACAAAGTTCCACTGTTCCCATTAATACCTATTCTATGTCTAGTTTTATGTGGAATTTCCATCGTATTTATGGCTTTTGATCCTACTCAACGTTCTTCCTTAATAGGTGGTTTAGGCTTCATGGGTGTAAGCTATCTTTATTACTTTTTACGCCATGGGAAAAATAAAGGGAAGATTGGCATTAAGAACGAACATGGAGAAGTGCCGACACAGCCGACTATTTAATCAGTTTACATACAACTTTAGATTCTGACACAAGAAATCTATTAAAAAAGATAATCTTTAAGGAGGCTATAGTATGAAAAAACCTTACCTAGTTGTAGAGTGGAATGATAGTGAAACAGATGCACAAGGGTGGTTAGTGGTACATAACTTTGTCAAAGGGTATGCTGGTGGTGGGACAAGAATGCATCCAACAGTGACAAGGGAAGAAGTTGAACGTTTGGCAGAGGCAATGGCTTATAAATATATGGCTTCAGAAAGTGTCACTACAGGTGGATGTAAAGCTGGTATTGCTTATGATTATAAAGCCCCTGATGCGTATGACGTATTAAGAAGATTTTTGATTGCGATGATGCCATATGTAGAAGCAGGAGTATCTTTAGGAAGTGATTTAGGTACGAAATATGAGGATGTATTAAGAGTATTTGATGAATTTAATATAGGAATACCTTTAACAAAATCGATGAAGGAAGATGTAAGTGTTCAAAATGGAATAAAAGATTTTAATAATCTGCTAGCTTCTAAAATAGATTGTTTCCTTCTAAATGATGCTGTAACAGGCTACGGTGTTGCTTTTTGTGCAGATGAAGCATGGAAATTTAAAGGTGAAAATAAAGTAGCGAAAGTAGTTATTCAAGGATTTGGTTGTGTAGGAGCAAGTTGTGCGTTGAAATTATCACAGTTAGGCTATAAAATTGTCGGCATTTCCGATGCAAATTTATTAGTAACATGTGAAGATGGGTTAGATATTCAGAAATTAATTGACCACAAAAACACACATGGAGAAATGAATCGAGAGTTTTTTGAATCGAACTATTCGGTAAGAAGCAACTCTGAATGGCTTGATGTAGATTGTGACATCTTGATTCCGGCAGCTTTAGAGGATGTAATTAATGTATCAAATGCTAGTAAAGTAAAGGCAAGTTTAATTGTAGAGGCTGCAAATATTCCAATCTCGGCTGAGGGGGATCAGATCATCAAACAAAGAGGTATCGATGTGGTTAATGATTTTGTAGCGAACTTAGGTGCAATTAGATTTTATGACGCCGTTATTTTTGGATTAGTGAAACCTGAACCTCAGATAGTTATCGATGATATTGAAAGATTAAGCAGAAAGAATACCTTTAATTTATTTACAGAAGCTAAAAAACAAAAACGATATCAAAGAGATATTGCTTGCGAACTTTTTGAGCCTACAGTTAGAGATTTGATTGAGTGTTAAAATAAGTTAAAAATACTAAAGCCCACAAAGAATAAAAATTTCTTTGTGGGTTTTTTACATTTATAGGCTATTTCGACAGCCCCTTTTATGTATGAACTAGTTTAATAGATTCTAATAGCAAATTTTTTGTATGAGTTAAAAATGACACTTTTGAGTGGATTTTAATTTCATTTTTCACTAATTAGATCCGTAAATACAGCCTACATTTAATAATAATAAGAATTTTGAAGTTGGCATGGGTTTTGCATTATGAAAAGTATAACGAAAATGGAGGGCTAATATACCTTAAATTTTCTATATACATGCAATAACAAAAATACATTGGTAACCATTTTAATTGCCCAGTGGAAGTTAGAAAATACGAAAGAAAATCAATGAAGAGGTGATCAAATTGCCGGGGGCATTACATGGTATCAAAATTATTGATTTAACAAGAGTACTAGCGGGTCCCTTTTGTACGATGATCCTTGGGGATCTTGGGGCCGAGGTAATCAAAATTGAAAGTATTAGTGGTGGGGATGAAACACGAGGATGGGGGCCTCCTTTTGTAGAAGGAGAAAGTGCATATTATTTATGTGCTAATCGAAACAAGCAAGGGATTACTTTAAATTTGAAGGATAATAAGGGGAAAGAGGTTTTAAAAAAACTTATTTCTGAAGCTGATGTTGTTGTTCAGAACTTTAAACCTGGAACTTTAGAAAAACTAGGTTTTTCCTATGAAGAAATGAAAAAGATGAAAGAAGATATTATTCTTGCATCAATTAGTGGATTTGGTAGCAAAGGACCTAATTCTTCACTTCCTGGATATGATTATATCATTCAGGCGATGTCTGGTTTAATGAGCATTACCGGAGAGAAGGATGGCGAGCCAACAAAAGTGGGAGTTGCTATTTCAGACGTATTAACGGGGTTATTTACATGTATTGGAATTCTTGCTTCATTACAACATCGTAATCGTACAGGGGAAGGACAAGAAATTGACATCTCACTATTTGACTCGCAATTGGTTGCATTAGTAAATGTGGCTAGTAATTATTTATGTAGTGGTGTAATACCTGAGCGATTAGGAAATCATCATCCTAATATTGTTCCATATCAAGTTTTTTCAGCAAGTGATGGTGAAATGGTGATCGCAGTTGGTAATGATCATCAATTTAATCGATTTGCTTTACTTATGGAAGAACCGATTTTATTAGATGAATTATATAGGACTAATGCTAGTCGATTGCAGTATCGAAAACAAATTGAGGAAATCATCTCAAATAAAATCAAAACTAAAAGTAAAAATGAGTGGAAAGTTCGTTTAGATAAAATTGGTATTCCAAATGGACCGATTTATAACGTCAGTGAAGCCCTGCAGTCTGACCAAGCTAGTTCAAGGGATATGGTGCTAGAAGTAAAACATCCATTCATAAATGATCTGAAGTTAGTTGGTTCACCATTAAAATTATCAAAAACACCAGTTGAAGTAGTAAGACATCCTCCATTACATGGAGAACATACTGAAGAAGTAATGAGTAAACTTGGTTATTCACAATTAGAAATAGAGGAAATGAAACGAAATAATACAATTTGAGGAGGAAATAAAATGAATTTTTCATTAACAGAAGAGCAAAAAAGTGTACGAAAGGTAGTTAGATCGTTTGTGGATCGTGAAATTATACCATTTATTAAGGAATGGGATGAAAAAGGACATTTTGAAGTAAATATTCTAAAACGACTTTCCGAATTGGAATTAATGGGTGTATGTATTCCGGAACAATATGGTGGAGTTGGAATGGACTATAATACTTTAGCAATCATATGTGAGGAACTAGAGCGTGGAGATACAGCTTTCCGTACGGCTGTTTCAGTACATACGGGATTAAATAGCATGACATTATTACAGTGGGGAACTGAAGAACAAAAGAAAAAGTATCTCGTTCCTCAAGCGCGAGGGAAGAAAATTGGTGCATTTGGGTTAACAGAGCCAAATGCAGGATCTGATGTAGTAGCAATGGCGACAACAGCAGTAAAGGATGGTGATAGTTATATCTTAAACGGATCAAAAACATGGATCTCTTTATGTGATGTAGCTGATCATTTCTTAATCTTTGCAAAAACAAATCATGACCTAAAGCACCACGGAATTTCTTGCTTTATCGTAGAACGTACTTTTGAAGGGGTTACTACAAAACCAATTAAAGGAAAAATGGGAATTAGAGCTGGAAACACTGGAGAAGTATTTTTAGATGATGTCAGAGTACCAACTGAGAACCTATTAGGATTCGAAGGTGAAGGGTTTAAAATTGCAATGGCAGCGCTTGATAATGGAAGGTTTACAGTTGCAGCTGGTGCTTGTGGATTAATTCAGGCATCACTTGAAGCAAGCGTAAAATATTGTCATGAGCGAAAAACCTTTGGTAAAGAAATCGGGAAACATCAATTAGTGCAACAAATGATCGCTAAAATGTCTTCAAATCTTGAAATCTCCCGTCTACTAGTCTATAAAGCTGGCTGGTTAAAAAATAGTGGAAAACGCAACACTAGAGAAACATCACTAGCCAAATGGATTTCTTGTAATGCAGCAAATGAGGCAGCTAATGATGCTGTACAAATTCATGGGGCATATGGATTTTCAAATGAGTTTCCAGTAGAACGTTATTTAAGAAATTCAAAAGCACCAGTCATTTATGAAGGAACGAGAGAGGTTCATACAATTATGCAGGCTGAATATGACCTAGGTTATAGGGAAGATAAAGTTTTAAGAAAAATGCTTCCAGCTTGGCCATTCGAAGAGGTTAACGTAGAAACAGTTAAATCTTAATGAAAAATAGGAGTAGAAAATAGATTGCTAGTGTTTCAATATAAACGCATAGGAGAAGGGAGTGTTTTGTAATGAAAATTTGCGGTGGAAAAGCAGTAGTCAATGTTATGGCCAAGGAAGGGGTAAATAAAGTTTTTTGTGTACCTGGTGAGAGTTATCTAGGCGTTATGGATGCGTTATATGAACATCCGGAAATTAGCTTGATATCAGCTCGACATGAAGGTGGAGCTTCATTTATGGCGGAAGGTTATGCAAAAGCATCGGGAGAAGTAGGTGTTTGTATGGCAACTCGTGGTGTTGGTGCTTCAAACTTGGCGATTGGAATTCATACTGCCAGCCAAGATTCCACTCCGTTAGTTGCACTTATTGGACAAGTAGAGCGTCCTTTTAAAGAAAAGGAAGCATTTCAAGAGGTCAATCTTGTAGGGATGTTTAGCCATTTGTGCAAATGGACAGTGGAGATTGATCAAGTAGAACGAATCCCAGAGCTTTTACATCGGGCATTTCATATTGCTCGTTCAGGTCGTCCTGGTCCTGTGTTAGTAGCATTACCTCATGACATGCTAGAAGATACAGCTGAAATGGTAGAAATCCCAGTCTATCAGTCTCAGCCGGCTCGTCCACATAAAGAGAGTGTTCAGCAAGTAGTCGAAATGATTCAAAATGCCAAACGGCCGATTCTTATAGCTGGTGGGGGAGTCATTCGTTCACAAGCTGTTCCTTTATTAGTTAAATTTGCTGAAACAGTACAAATCCCTGTTGTTTCTGCATTCCGTCGTTTCGATGCGTTTCCAAATTCACATCCTTGTTATGCGGGCTGGCTAGGCTTTGGAACACCAAAGTATTTACTTGAAGCGATTGACAATGCAGACTTAGTGATTGCACTAGGTACAAGGTTTTCCCAAGTAGGAACGCAAGATTATTCATTGCTTTCAGGCAAAGGAAAACTGATTCACATTGATATTTCAGAGGATGTATTCGGAAAAGTTTATGCTCCTTCTTTGGCTGTTACAGCTGATGTGAAAGCTTTTTTAGTGGAAGCATTATCAATTGCTTTATCTACGCCATTAAATTCAGATGAAATGCGAGTAGAAAAGCTTCATAACGAATACATGAACTTTTCAAAGACGAAGGAAGATTATACGGATGAATATGTAGATCTGGATGGCTTTATGTATGATATCGTCTCGCATCTCCCAAAAGATACGATTATTACGAATGATGCAGGGAACTTCTTTGGATGGCTTTCTCGATATTATCGCTTTGAGCATGAAAATACATATGTCGGACCAACATCTGGAGCGATGGGGTATGGGCTGCCAGCTGCTATTGGTGCAAAACTCGCACAGCCGCATAAAACAGTTGTTTCCTTCTCAGGAGATGGGGGCTTCATGATGACGCTTCAGGAAATCGAAACAGCCGTACGATACAACATTCCTGTCATTTCAATTGTGGTCAACAACAATATGTATGGAACAATTCGAACACATCAAGAAAAGCATTTTCCAGATCGAGTAATCGGTACGGAGCTTTCTAACCCAAACTTTGCAGAGCTTGCGAGTTTATTTGGAGCATACGGTCAGAAGGTCGAAAAAAATACTGATTTTGCGCCGGCACTTAAGAGGGCATTATCATCGGGACGTCCATCTATTATCGAAGTTGTAACAAACCCGAAGATTTTATCTGCTGGTCAAGATAAGTCAAAAATGAATTTATCCTATAGTAAATAATTAATGAAAAAATCTAATTGGGGGAAATGATATGCGTTATGCAAACTATATTAATGGCGAATGGAAACAGCCTACGTTAGGTGAATATCGGGAAAATTACAGTCCTCATAATGGAGAGTCATTAGGAGAATTTCCTTCAAGTACAGAAGAGGATACACGACAAGCTATTCTTGCAGCGAAAACGGCCTTTTTATCATGGAAGAAACTTTCATACCAACAACGAGCTGTTTACCTTCAAAAAGCAGCAGATTTATTAAAAGCAAAGGTCCATGAAGTAGGACGTGATTTAACACTAGAAGAAGGGAAAACACTTGCTGAGGGTATTGGAGAAACACAGCGTGCGATCAGTATCCTTGAATATTTTGCAGGAGAAGCAAGACAGCCAGTCGGAGAAGTGATTCCTTCTGGTAATACAAATACATTTTTATATACAACTCGAATGCCAATTGGGCCAATTGGATTGATTACGCCTTGGAATTTTCCTATTGCAATTCCTGTATGGAAAATGGCTCCTGCATTAGTTTACGGAAATACGGTAGTGATTAAACCAGCGGATTTGACTCCAAAATCTGTTTATCATGTGATAAAAGCGCTTGATGAGGCTGGTATTCCACCAGGCGTTGTAAACTGTGTATTTGGTAGAGGTTCTGTCGTTGGAACAGAATTGGTAGAACATCCTTATATTAAAGCAATCTCATTTACAGGATCTAATCAGGTTGGAAATCAGATTCAGCAAAAGGCTACAGCAAAAGGAAAGAAAGTACAAATGGAATTAGGTGGGAAGAATCCACTAATCGTGCTTGCTGATGCAGATTTAGAAAAAGCAGTTGAAATTGCCGTGAGCGGTGCTTTCAAATCTACTGGTCAAAAGTGTACAGCAACGAGTAGGGTCATTGTGGAAGAAGCAATTTATGAAGTATTCCGTGACCGACTTGTAGAACGGTCAAAATCATTAAAAGTTGGAAATCCACTTCATGATGATACATTTATCGGTCCAGCTGTTTCTCAATCACAACTTGATGGTGTGCTAGCCATGATTGAAGCTGGAAAGGACGAGGCAACTCTATTATGCGGTGGAGAAATTCCTGCTGATAAAGAACTAATAAATGGTTTCTATGTACAACCTACAATCTTTGAAAATGTCTCCTCAGATGCTCGTATTGCCCGAGAAGAAATATTCGGACCTGTAGTAGCGCTTTTTAAAGTGAAAAACTATGAGGAAGCAGTAGAGATGGCTAATGATACTGAATATGGTTTAAGTGCAGCGATTTGTACAAACAATTTTACAATCGCACAGCGTTTTGTTGAAGACATTGAAGTTGGTCTTGTACATGTAAATAATGAAACAGCAGGTTCAGAGCCACAAGTACCTTTTGGCGGCTGCAAAAGTTCAAGTACAGGATCCCGCGAACAAGGTAAGACGGCAATAGATTTTTATACACAAGTCAAAACGGTTTATATGGATCGATTGTAATCTGTCAGGTTAAAAGAGGCTGCCTTATAAGTCAGGGGAACTGACTTATGGGCGCTTTTTTTGTGAAACTAAAGATTTTATTTGAGTACCTTGTAGCATTATTGATAAATCGTCTATATGATGGATGCTACTTACTCATGAACCCTTTATAAGGAAGTTATTTATAGCATTTAGCATTTATACTTCCTCAAGGATCTTCACTGCAAAAATACCCGACGATTTATCGGGTATTTTTTAATTTAAACATTTATTTATAAAAGTCTAAATCACTGCAATATTTACGAACTAATCTAGCCGCTTTTGACTGGCTGATTTCTAAATCATCTGCTACTTTTCTTGTATTCCTATATTTTGTATAAGAATTTATTACTATGTTTTTCTCAACTTCTTCTAGAGAAGCTAAAAGTGAGCAATCACTTATTACTTCATCGACCGGATTCTCTTTTTTATTTTCTATTAATAAATCAGTCAAGTCTTGCACTTTTATGAAGCCATCACTTGTGACGACGAGGCTTTCAAGCATATTTTCTAACTGTCGAATATTCCCAGGCCATGAATAGTTATAAAAAGTATTCAAAGCTTCTTCAGAAATGATCGTGTTCATTTGGTGTTTTCTATTAAACTCGGAAAGAAAATGGTAGGTTAGTGGAATGATGTCTTCTTTTCTTTCGCGTAGTGGTGGGATTTTTAAATTTACTACATGAAGTCGATAATATAAGTCTTCTCTAAATTCCTTATTCTGTACCATTTCATATAAGTTTCGATTAGTAGCAGAAAGGATGCGAATATTTACTTTTTTTGGTTGTTTGCCTCCAACAGGCATAAATTCAAATTCTTGAATCACTTTTAAAAGCTTTGCTTGGACCTTAGGTGATATATCACCAATCTCATCTAAAAATACCGTTCCCCCGTCTGCAAGCTCTAAAAGTCCTTGTTTGCCACCTTTTGTTGCTCCAGTAAATGCGCCATCTTTGTATCCGAAAAGTTCTGATTCTAGTAGCTCTTCTGGAATCGTTGCACAGTTTAAAGATAAAAAAGGAGCTTTATTTCGGCTGCTTTTTTGATGGATATATTTTGCAATTACTCCTTTTCCTGTGCCGGATTCTCCTTGGATTAATACGGTTGCATCTACTTTAGCAACCTTTTCACAAATCTTAACAATATTACTCATTTCCTTGTTATTCGTAATAATATTATTTTTATAATTTTCGGCTTGAGTTGCTTCATTTATTTCTTGCTCATCGGGTATGTATAAGTCTTTATAGCTTGCATCTTGTGAAGTGGTGATAATCAGCTCAATTTCTTGCTGATCATTTAGTAAAGGAATGGCTGTTGTGATGATTTCCTTTCCAACATAACTTATTTGTTTCATGATGACCGTTTTCTTTTCTTTAAATAAACGTGGGAGAATAAGAGGCTTCCAATATTCTTTTGAAATTAATTCATCGTTTGATTTTCCTACTACATCTTTAAGTTTAATACCATAATGTCTTTCACAGGCCTTGTTAATGTATACGATACGAGCATCTTTATCAAGTACATAAAATTCATTAGGAGAATTGTCTAATATTTTTTGTAGAATCTCATTACTGAACTCTAGTTTTAGCTTGTCATTTGTAGTTTTTGGCAAAACGTAACCCCCTCTAATAACATTTTGAATCTCGCAAAATAGTAAGTTGAGTTAAAATTGACTGAATTGAGTAAATTATAAGATAATAATTTAGATTTGGAAATAGATAAATAGTGTTATCTCCTATGGTAAAGCGAAAACTAAAATTGGCATAAATCTTGCTTAAGTTAATAAATAAAGGATGGAATTTCGTTTCAAATGAAATCCAAATAAAAGGAGGAATCATTATTATGTCTACAAAGGGAACAACGCAAACTTTACAAACTTCTTTGCCGTATAAAACATATGTCAGCCAAGAGGTATTCGATATCGAAAGAAAAAAGATCTTTAGTAAAAATTGGATCTTTGTAGGTCATACTAGTCAAGTTAAAAACGTCGGTGATTTTTTTACTTTTGAGGTTGCTGGTGAATCTATTTTAGTTACGCATGCTAATGATGGTAAAATACGCGCGTTTTATAATATTTGCCCACATCGCGGTACAAAAGTAGAGCAAAGTGAAACAGGAAATAAAAAGATCCTACAATGTATTTATCATGGTTGGACCTTTAATTTAGATGGGCATGTAAATAGAGCACCAAACTTTAAAAATATTGACCTAGGGGAATATAACTGCTTAAAGTCGGTCCAATTAGAAATTCAGCGCTCTATGATTTTTGTAAACTTGGATCGAAAAGCTAAGGCGTTTTCTGTTGAATTTGAAGAGTTAATAAATGAACTAAACCGTTATTCTTTCCTGGATTCATTACAATTAGTAAAAGAAAACCGTCGTTTGATTAAAGCAAATTGGAAAGCTGTAGTTGATAATTTCTTAGAGTGCGATCATTGTCCAGTTGCGCATCCTTCATTCTCTAAAACATTTGATTTATCGAATTATAGCATTGTTCCTTGTGATAAATTCTCTTACCAGTGTTCAAATGTAAAAAACCAAGATGATAGCTTAACACGTTTCTATTGGATATGGCCAAATATGATGATGAGTGTATTTCCTGGGGGCGGAAATATGACGACAACACAACTAATTCCTATTGATGCCAACCAAACGCTAGCAGTCTATCGCTATTTCTTTATTAATGAAGAAATTTCGAAAGAAGAAGAGGAAATGATTAAATTTGTTGATCAAGTCCGCGAAGAGGATTTTGATCTAGTAGAATTATTGCAAACAGGTTTACATTCTAAAGCATTTGAAAATGGTATATTTTCTCCAACTGAGAACGCGATGCAACACTTTCATGAAATGATTAAAGAAGCGATCGACTTATCATCTAGTTAATGGAGAAGGGAAAAAAAGACTATGATTTAATAAGCTAAGTATTTAAATTAATAAAAAATTAGATAGTACATACTTAGCTTTTCTTTTTTATTTTCTGTTTTGAAAACGCTTAAATTTTATCATTTCCTATTAATCTAGAAGTAAAAAAGGAGGGAATCAAATGAAAAAACTACTGTATGTATTAAGTGCGATTCCAGCTATTGGTTCACTCTCAGTTATTAATAAGGTTGAACCATTTGTTCTTGGAATGCCATTTGTTTTATTTTGGACGATATTATGGGTTTTTCTTACAGCAATATTTTTATTAATAGTGAATAATCTTGATCCTGCTAATAAAGGGGGCGATGAATAGTGAATTCAGCTTTAATTGTAATTCTTGGCTTCCTAGCTTTATCAATATGGTTAGGCTTACAAGCACGTAAGGGTAAAGAGATGACTTTTGAGCAGTGGTCAATTGGTGGACGGGGTTTTGGTTCTCTTTTTGTTTTTCTATTGCTAGCAGGAGAAATGTTTACGACATTTACTTTTATGGGGGCATCAGGAAGTGCCTACTCTTTTGGAATGCCAGCAGTGTATGCATTTAATGCTTTCTATTTTATTATCGCTTATTGGCTGTTACCTCCTGTTTGGAAGTATGCAAAAGAAAATAATGTTGTATCACAGGCTGATTTTTATACGAAAAAGTATAATAGTTCAGCACTTGGCGTTCTTGTTTCAGTTATTAGCATCATTTCAATTATTCCGTATTTAACGATGCAGTTAAAAGGGTTAGGGATTATTGTTTCTGAGGCTTCTTATGGGAAAATCCCTCAGAGTATTGCTATTACGATTGCTGTTTTTACGATAGCCATTTATGTAACAGTTTCGGGTATTCATGGTTCAGCTTGGACGGCTGTTATTAAAGACTTTCTAATTTTATTTGTTGTGATCTTCTTAGGAATCTATTTTCCTGTACATTATTATGGTGGTTTTCAGCCGATGTTTGAGGCAATCCAAACTGCTAAACCCGACTTATTGATATTTCCAGAGAAAGGTTTAAGTGTTTCTTGGTTTATTACAACTAGTATCATGTTAGCACTTTCCTTCTATATGTTTCCTCATATGCTTATGGGAGTTTTTTCTTCAAAGAGTGCAAAAGCTCTTCGCCTTAATGCTGCATTTATGCCAATCTATCAAATTATTATTGTCTTTTCTTTATTTGTTGGATTTGCTGCTATTTTAAAAGCTCCTACTTTAAAAGGAGGAGAAGTGGATTTAGCTTTATTTAAACTTGCAAAGATATCATTTGATCCTTGGTTTGTAGGAATCATTGGTGCCTCGGGCGCTTTGGCTGCACTCATACCAAGTTCATTAGTTTTAACATCTGCAACTACAATCTTAACTAAGAATGTATATAAGGTTATGAAACCTAATACAACAGATGATCAACTTATAAAATTAACCCGACTTCTAGTTCCAATCATTGCACTAGTGACACTTTATTTTACTTTAAATGGTGGCGATACAATTATGACACTGTATATTATGGCGTATAGCTTTATGGCACAATTGTTTCCAGCACTGTATTTTAGTCTTTGGAAAAAGAATCCAGTAACAGTTCAAGGAGCGTCTGCTGGAATTATCATTGGTGTTGCAGCCGTCACTTATTCCACAACAACTGGTACAACATTAGCAACTCTGTTTCCATCGTTTCCTCATGTCATCCAAGATATTGATGTTGGTTTAGTTGTAATGGTTATTAATTTTACTGTAACGCTAGTAGTAAGTAGAGTTACAAGAAAACCTAAAATGATCGTTGAAAAGAACGATCGGATGATTACGAACTTCCGAGAAAATGTATAGGAGAAAGGAAGTGGTTCAATTATGACAGACTTTAAACACCTATTTTCAAAAGTGACGATTGGAAATACTGAACTGAAAAATAGAATTCTATCAACAGCACATCAAACGAATTATGTAGCAAATGGCATTCCTACTCCTGAAATGACTGCCTATCATGTTGCACGTGCAAAGGGTGGGGCTGGACTAATTATTCTTGAAGCAGCTGCAGTTCACACATCAGGTATGCTTACTTCACATACGATCGCAGGATTTGATGAAAAAGTAGTACCTGCTTATGCAGAAATTGCAAAACAACTTCATCAATATGGCACGAAAGTTTTTAGTCAATTATTTCACGGAGGTAGAGAAGTTGTATCAAGCGATTATCGTAATGCTGCTTGGGCACCGTCTTCTGAACCAAGTTTTCGATTTGGAATAATGCCGAGACCGATGAACATTGATGAAATTAAAGACGTCATAGAGGGATATGCTTATTCAGCTTTATTAGCTAAAAAAGCTGGTCTTGACGGAGTAGAAGTTTGTTGCTCCCATGGTTATTTACCAGCTCAATTTTGGTCTAGCCATACGAACTATCGCACAGATGAATACGGTGGTACCTTTGAGAACCGGATGCGTTTTATCGTAGAAATAGTACAACGTATTTGGGGAAAAGTGGGAGAAGATTTTACCGTAGGAATTCGAATGAGTGCAGATGAAATGACAATGGATGGCACGAATGTAACAGATGCGGTGCAAATCGTCGAGCATTTAGTTGAAAACGTTAGAGTAGATTTTATAAATGTAACATCTGGTGACTCAAGTACATATGCAGGTTCGACTCATATCGTTCCACCTTCTCCAATCAAACATTCATATAATGCGCCACATTCATTTAAAATTCGGATGGCAGGTGCAGTTCCAGTTTTTGTTGGCTCGCGAATCATAGACCCTATGGAAGCAAATCGAATCGTTGGGTCAGGAAAAGCAGATGTTGTTGGTATGACGCGAGCTTTAATCGTTGATCCTGAATTACCGAATAAAGCAATGAGAGGGGATCTACAGTCAATTGATGCATGTTTAGGATGTATACAAGCTTGTATAGGTCACTATTCAAAGGGCCTTCCAATTGGATGTGTTCAAAATCCGATGGCTGGTAAAGAAAAAGAATTATTACCGCTTGTCCAAAGTATCAAAATAAAACAAAAAGTGCTTGTCATTGGTGCAGGTCCAGCTGGATTACATGCTGCTTTAACTGCTGATGGTGAAGGACATGAAGTAATATTAGTTGAACAAAGTGATGAGATTGGCGGATTGCTAAGAAAAATGAGAAAGGCTCCTATGCGACATGAAGTAGCTGAAACGATGTTAGATAATTATACAAGAAAGCTATCAAAAAGTAAGATAGACGTCCAGCTTGGAAAGAAAATTACCCTTGAGAAAATACAAGAGATAAAACCAGATGTCATTATTTGTGCAGTAGGGTCTCGACCATACTTTCCACATGTAGAGGGCATCGACGATCCGAGAATCATAACAGTTGATGACCTTTTTGGTGGAAATTCTATCCAGGTTGGAAAGCGGGTATTGGTATTTGATTTAATTGGCGATTGGCCAGGAATAGAGGCAGCTATACATTTGAAGGAGAAAAATCACGATGTTTCCTTGTTTTCTGCTAAGGTTCACATTGGAAAAGAACTACATTCATATCTAGTAAATGAATATCTAAAAAGACTCTATCAATTAAAGGTGGATGTTCGCCCGCATTTTGATTTTGGTGGTATTCATAATAATCAGGTCAAATTGAGAAATCTTTTTACTCATGAGACCGAATTGATTAACGACTGGGATACAATTGTACTTGCAATGGGACGGGTACCTAATTTTGAGCTTTATGAACAAGTGAAGGGTATGGCACCAGTCGTTCGACAAATCGGGGATTGTTTAGCACCTCGTACAATTGAAGAAGCTACTTATGAAGGGTTAACATCGGCTCTTGAACTAGGAATGGTTTCTTCCGAAGTTCATGTATAACTGACATAGATTAAAAAGGAACCTAATCAAAAAGATTAGGTTCTTTTTAGATTGACATCTTGCTAATTTCATCGCATAAAGCAGTTATGAGGAAGTAAAATTCATATTATTGCTAACATACGTCCTCATGAAGCAGTTATGTGGACGTAAACTTCTTAATCAAGCAATAGTCATTTCCTATTTAACAGGCTGTTAAAGATTGCACCTACGTTCAAATTCATTTTTTAATTCATTTATATAGATTTTATCTGCTTCTGAAAGAGGAAGATTTTCATTTCGAACACATCCAACAAAAAGGACGATGAAAAGCTCATAATACCATTTCAAATATTGCTCATCATGAACTACAAACGTTTCATTTTTTAGATCGTCTATAGTTAACTGTTTACATTCAACAAGTATGTGATTTTTGCTTACACAAACAATTATTTTAACTTCTTGAAAACTATCGAAGACCATTTCTTTATTCTTTATTATCAATTCATCATAAATCCAAATTAAACCAAAACGTAATTTATTCTCTTTTACATCGTTTAAAATTTTTAATGAATTTTTTCCGTGCACCCTAATCCTTGACTTTTGATTTTCGGCTTTAATTAGTTTAATTAAATTTACGATATAATGCATTAGTCCAGGAACAGAAGACAATTGTAATCTCCTTTTGTATTTCATTACTGTTTATTGCTAACTGTTTTAATTTTTCAGCATGTGCTAACACATTAAGGGATTTTTCAATTAATTTCTCGCCCTCAGGTGTTGGAATCGTTCATTGACGTAAACGAGTAAAAATTTTAAATCCGAATTCTTCTTCTAAATTATTTATAGCTTGGGAGATTGCCGAAACAGAAATATGTAAGTTCTTCGCTGACATTGATAGTGATTTAGTTTTGGAAACATCAACTATATATGCTAAATGGTCTAAATTCATTTCATTTTTTTGCTCCTTAAGAAATCGTTAACTTTATTTAAGTATAATTAAATATATTTTAACCTATTTTAATTTTATAATAATTTTTGGGGATGTTTTTTTAATGATATCCTAATAAAACATATAAGGGGAATATAAATGGGGAGAAAGAATCGCACAAATTCGAAAGCGTTATCATTTACTCTAGCTTTATCTTTATTAAGTATGTCAGTTGTGAGTACGCCGGTGTATGCAACACCAAAAGAGACTGAACCGGTCAATGTGCTTGCATCTAAGAATAAAGATGAGAAGGATTTAGTAAATTTTCGAATTATGGAAACGACAGATATCCATACAAATTTATTAAACTATGATTACTACAAAGATGCAGCATATGAAAAAGTTGGATTAGCTAAGACTGCTACTTTAGTAAAGGAAGCTCGAAAAGAAGTTCAAAATAATGTTTTAGTCGATAATGGAGATTTAATACAAGGTACTCCACTTGGAACTTATGAATCTAAAATTGACCCATTAAAAAAAGGTGAAGTTCATCCTGTATTTAAAGCAATGAACATAATGGGATATGATATTGCAACTTTAGGTAATCATGAATTTAACTATGGATTAGACTTTTTAAACGAAGCATATAATGATGCTGATTTTCCGTACATTAATGCAAACGTTTACGTAGATGATCACGATAAAAATCCTACTAATGATAAGAACAAATTTAATCCTTATAAAATTATTAATAAAAAAGTGATCGACGAACAGGGTAAGAAACACGTAATAAAAATCGGCTTCATTGGATTTGTTCCTCCACAAATTAGTGAGTGGGACAAAGCAAATCTTGATGGAAAAGTCATCACTAAAAATATAGTAGAAACAGCTAAAAAATTCATTCCTGAAATGAGAGAAGACGGAGCAGACGTAATCGTTGCAATGACTCATTCAGGGTTTAATGTGAATAAAGAAAATACTGAAGACGTTATTTATTCATTAAGTGAAGTACCTGGTATTGATGCAATCACGTTTTCTCATACGCATAAAGTATTTCCAGCAAAATCAGAGGCTACACTTGATGCATTATTTTTAGGGGCAAATAAAAAGCCATTACCGGGTGTAGATAATTCGAAAGGAACAATTAATGGCGTACCTGCCGTTCAAGCAGGTTACGGTGGTGGTTCATTAGGATTAATTGACCTAACACTTAAAAAAGAAAAAGGAAAATGGTCAGTAGTAAATTCCCAGTCTTCAACTAGAGAAGTATGGGCTGATGTAAAGGATCCTGCTACAGGTAAAACAAAGACTGAAAGTACAGTAGCTCCAGATCAAGAAATCGTAAATGCTGTTAAACCAAATCATGATGCAACTGTTAAGTATGTAAATACACCAATTGGAACAACTACGGATGATATTCATAGTTACTTCTCATTGATACAAGATGATCCATCGATTCAAGTTGTTACAAATGCACAAAAATGGTTTATAGAAAAATATATTACTGAAAAGAAACCAGAATATAAAGAATTACCAATTTTATCAGTAGGGGCTCCATTCAAAACTGGCCGTAATGGTGTAGCTGAATATACTGAGATTAAAAAAGGCGATCTTACGATAAGAAGTGCAGGCGATCTTTATCTTTATGATAATACGTTAAAAGCAATTAAAGTAAAAGGTTCTGTTGTGAAAGAATGGATTGAAATGACGGCAGGTAAATACAATCAAATTGATCCAACTAAAACAGAAGAACAAGCCTTATTAAATCCAGCTTTCCCTGTTTATAACTTTGATGTAATTGATGGTGTTAACTATCAAATTGATGTAACAAAACCAGCAAAGTATGATATAAACGGAAATCTAGTTAATAGTAATTCAAGTCGAGTAATTAACTTAACTTATAATGGACAACCAATTGATCTAAATCAAGAATTCATCGTTGTAACAAATAACTATCGTGCTGGTGGCGGTGGTAATTTCCCAAGTGTTAAAGGTAGCGAGCTTGTAGTAGATTCGGCTGATGAAAATCGTCAAATCTTAATGGATTACATTACTGAATCGAAAACAATTACACCAACAGCAGATCATAACTGGTCGATTGCACCAATTAGCGGAAATGTAAATGTAACGTTTACGACTTCACCAAGAGCGGAAGAATTTATCAAGCCTAATAGTAATATTGCGTTTACAAATAAAACGGATCTTGCAGGATTTGGAATTTTTAAATTAGATTTAGGTACAAAAGAAAATATTAAAGTTCAATTATTAGGCTTAAATGATCTTCATGGCCAGCTTGATACTGATACAAAAGTTACTGTTAATGGCCAAGAATTATTAACTGGAAGTATGGAATACACAGCTGCTGCAATGAAACAACATGAAGCAGAAAATCCTAATACATTACTAGTTCACGCTGGTGACATGATTGGTGGAAGCCCACTGATTTCTGCGTTATTCCAAGATGAACCAACAGTTGAAGTGATGGAAGCAATGGGCTTTGACGTTGGAACAGTTGGTAATCACGAGTTTGATGAAGGTATTGCTGAATTAAAGCGTATGATGAATGGTGGAGAACATCCTAAAGGTACAAAAGGGTATGACGGTATGAACTTTCCAGTGGTTGCAGCCAATGCATATGATTCTGCAACAGGAGAATTAATTACTCAACCATACACAATTAAAGAAGTGGGCGGTAAAAAGATTGGTTTCATCGGAGTAGTAACGCAAGAAACTCCTAATATGATTGTTCGAAAAGGAAATGAAACGCTTGAAATTCGTGATGAAGTTGAAGCAATTAACCATTATACGGATATTCTAAAAAAACAAGGGATTAAAGCAATCGTAGTATTAGCACATAACCCTACTCTTCAAACAGGTAAAGCGGATTTATATGATGCAACTGATATTGCTGAAAAAGTTGATGATGAAGTAGATGTTATTTTTGCTGCTCATAATCATGTATTTAATGATAAAGAAGTTGATAATAAATTAATCGTACAAGCTTATTCATATGGTTCTGCATTTTCTGATGTAGATTTAGAATTAGATGCAGTAACAGGTGATATTGTTAAGAAGGAAGCAGAAGTAGTAACAGTTTATCAAAAAGACTATACACCAGACCCGACAGTTTCTGCGATCATGAAAAAATATGAAGATTTAATTATGCCAATTAAAGCTGAGATTGTTGGTGACTCAATGCAAACTTTACCAAAAGGATATCCATCTTCTAATACTTATGGTGATTTTGCACTAGGTAACTTAATTGCAGATGGAATGAAAGCTGCAATGAATGCAGACTTCGCAATGATGAACGGTGGAGGAGTTCGATCACAACTTGAAGCCGGTCAAGTTACATTTGGTGATTTATTCGCAATTCAGCCATTTGGAAATGTCTTAAATAAAGTAATGCTTAGCGGTCAAGACATTGAAACAGTATTAAATAATCAAATTACCGATAAGGGCTTAGATTTCCATATCGCTGGATTTAAGTATACGTGGGATTCATCGACTAAAAAAGTAGTAGACATCCTTTTACCAAATGGTAGTAAAATTGATCCGAACAAAGAATATTCAGTTGTAGTAAACAACTATATGTACGGTAATGTAAAATATGGTATTGGCGAACGTTCTACTGATTTAGAAGTAGGACCAGAAGATCTTCAAGCGACTGTAAATTATGTTAAATCACTTCCAAGACCTTTCAATTATGAAGTAGAAGGAAGAATTAAAAAAGTAAATTAACACATTAAAAACGATGATTTAAATGACGTAACAAAAAAATCTCATTCTGACTATAGAATGAGATTTTTTTATTTAGATTCAATCCACTTGTTAACTTTTTCCCAACTATCATAAGTTAGAAGTATTCGTTTCACAAAAAAAGTAGGATCATTTGGTTTATTCAGTCCATAACGTAAACTGAATATCATTTTATATCCATCATTAATTAAAGTCTGGTCTGTTTGGGGTGTACCATATCCATAGGGATAAGCAAAGTATTGTGGCTGTTCTCCAAAATGTTGTTTATATGTTTTTGTAGCTAGACGTAAATCCTTTTGAAAAACTTTAATGTTTTTAGCTTCAATGAAAGGTGGTTGGCCATTCTTATTGTAATAATGTAGATTGTATGTGTGAGTTCCATAAGTAGCTAATCCAGATTTTTGCATTTCATTGATTTGCTTCCAATTAGCTAAATTAATTCCATTGTAGTCTATATTTCCTACTTGTCCCATAATGAGAAAAATGGTAAATGGAATTCGATACTTTTTTAAAATAGGGTAAGCATTATGATAAACGGATTGATCGACATCGTCAAATGTTAAAAGAACGCATTTTTGCTTATTGGTTAAATGATTTTTGTTCCTCATATATTCATCTAGAAACTTCGGTGTAATGAATTTTACGTGATTTCTTTTTAAAACGTCTATTTGTTTTTCAAAGTCACTTTTATAAATATTATAAGTTGTAAACTCAGGGTCTTTCGTTAGGAAGCGAATAAATTTATCACGATCTGGGCTAATTAGATGGTAATTTAAGACGACACATCCTTGCCCGACTAAATATTTTTGGTTTTCTAATTTGGTAGAATGATGGTTCATAGCAAATTTGTATGTAAAATAGCCGATTATTCCTGTTATTAAGAAAACGAAAATCAATTTTTTCACAATTTAACTCCTTTTTTCATACAGCACTTTAGTACCAAAAGTCATTTTACATTCGTTTAAAGAATTTCAGCTAATAATCGTGTATTTATATATATTTGGTTATCCTATATGTTTTATTCACTTTTCTAGTAAAAAAGTAAGTGTCTCCATCTAGTTCACAAGTACTTTTCTTAAAACTGAATATTCATAATATATTGTCAAAAGTAATTTTGTATATTAATATAAACTATAAGCGAATACATATGCCGTTGCCAATTCTTTCCTCATCGGTTGGAGTTATGTACGGAATACCTGTTTTGCGGGAGGACATAAATTGTATAGTAAAGATACGATCTATCTTATTGGAGATGCAAAGACTTCATCGAATAATCCGATTATGCAGAAGTATAATGCTTTTTTTATTGGTCTGGTAGTCGATCGGACTAGCCATTTAATTATTGATGCAGACTGTTCAGCTACAATATCTTTAACTTCATCCTTTGTGCAGCAACTTTTTGTTGGACAATCAATGTTAGACGTGGATGGGGTAATACAAGAAATTAATACACGTTATTTTGGCTCTTCCCAGAAAGCTCTGGCAGTAGCCTTTAAAAATGCACATATAAAATACTTGCAATTAATTGAATCTTAAACGCTGCTTTATCTATTTTCGTAGATGAAATCCAGCTATTAGCAGGGGGCATCCCTTTCTAATAGCTGGATTTTTTATTTAATACAAGATTTTAAATCAGGAAGTTTACTAGGAACTCAATTTAATCTAATAGGAAAGGACAAAAATGATGATTATTCAATCGATCCAAGTGCAAACAGAAGTTTTCCTTTTAAAAAAACCATTCAAAACGGCTCTTAGGACAGCTACTGAAATAGAGAATATTTTTGTATATGTTCAGCTAGAGGATGGGATTGTTGGAGTAGGCGCTGCAGCACCTACATTGGCTATTACTGGAGAATCAAAGGAAAGTATTGAAGCGATTTTAAAGACTGTCCTTACACCACTACTATTAGGAAGAGATATTCGAAATATGAATGAACTTTCTCTAATGATTGAACGCTCTTGCGTGGCAAATACAAGTGCGAAGGCAGCGATGGAAATTGCACTGTATGATGCATTATGCCAACATCTTAATCTGCCACTCTATCAATATCTTGGAGGACGGACGAATCAATTAAAAAACGATATGACCGTTAGTGTAGGAACAGTAGATGAAATGTGTCATGATGCGATACAAATAATCAAGGACGGCTTTTCTATATTAAAAATCAAAGTCGGAAAAGACTGGACGAGGGATATTGAACGAATTATGGCAATCCGTGAAAAAGTCGGTAATGACGTCACAATCCGAGTTGATGCCAACCAAGGATGGACTCCAAGACAAGCCGTTTTGATTATCCAAGAATTAGAACAGCTAAATTCTAAAATCGAGTTAATTGAGCAACCCGTACATGCAGGTGACATTGATGGACTAAAATTTGTTAAGCAAAACGTCAATACACCAATCATGGCTGATGAAAGTCTTTTTTCTCCGCAAGACGCTTTACGTCTTATTAAAGAGGATGCAGTTGATCTTCTAAATATTAAGTTAATGAAGACAGGGGGAATTAGAAGAGCACTGCAAATTGCAGATCTTGCTGAAAGAGCAAATATTCCTTGCATGATTGGAAGTATGATGGAAACTTCTGTCTCAGTACTTGCGGCAGCACATATCGCTACCGCCCATCCAAATATTCAAAAAATTGATTTAGATGCGCCACTTTGGTTGAAGAATCAAGATTTTGATGGAATCGAGTTTATTGGGGATGAGATTCAGTTATCATCCTTACCTGGTTTAGGGCTTCATCGAAGATTATCCAAAAGTCTTCGTTAAAATAGGGAGAGGAGTTTTACAATGAAAAAGACAAAAAATTTATTATTGAGTTTATGTGTTGCAGGTACCTTACTTTCTACGATGACAAACCAGTCTTTAGCAACGACAAATGAAGAACTTACTCCAGGTGAAACAGCTTACGTCGATGTGTCCGTTTCTACTCAATGGACAACTAATGGTAGATTCCAAGTTAGAGATATTGATGCACCATCTTTAAGCAATCCAGTTGATCCGCGTCAATGGTCAGCCAATATGGAAGATACGGAAGTACGACGTTGGCTAACAAGTTATCTTGAAACACAAGCAGTATATGGTACAAAAGTAACCATTTTAGAGGAATCAGGAGATTGGGTGAAGGTTGCTGTAGAAGGACAACCTACTCCACGTAACTCTTTAGGATATCCTGGTTGGATGCCAAAAAGACAATTAACAACAGATGATCGATTAGAGAATTACAAGGATACCCCATTTATGATGGTTTCTAGTCAAACAGCTTGGTTGTATGATGGAAAAGCCCTAAATCATAAGTTTATGGAGATAAGCTTTAATACAAGATTACCTGTTATTAAAGACTTTGGGGATGTCGTAATGGTTGCAACGCCAGATGATGGAAATAAATTTATTAAAAAAGAAGATGTGGCAGTCTATCAAAATGATAAACAATTTCCAAAGGCAACGCCTGAAAATTTAATTAATACGGCGAAGAAGTTCCTTGGCTTACGCTACTTATGGGCTGGTGTATCAGGATTTGGTTTTGATTGCTCAGGCTTTACATATAGCTTATTTAAGTCATATGGTATAACAATTCCACGAGACTCAGGTCCTCAATCTAAGAGCGGTATAGAAGTTAAAAAAGATGAGATTCAACCTGGTGATCTATTATTCTTTGCAAGTAACAATGGAACAGGATCAGTACATCACGTTGCAATGTATATCGGTGGTGGTTTAATGATTCAGGCTCCTAATGCTGCTAGAAGTGTTGAAATCATTCCTTTAAACACTCCTGGCTATATCGAAGAATTTTCTGGTGCTCGTCGTTATTGGCAAGAATAATTAAGTAGATAGAAATAGAAATGTTGAAAAATCATGAACAATTGCACTTGTTCATGGTTTTTTTATTTTTACTAGGATACTAGATTTAATTTGCTTTTTCTATGCTGATTGCTCATTAAATGTATTGTTTTAATTGGAAAAAATTGGAGTGTAGTAATATTGATTCATTTTGAATAAAGTCTATCACTCTCAACTTGCTTGTCCCATAGGATAGAGGGAAAGAGATAGGATCTCGAACGAGAAAATGCTATTTTCTCGTTTTCTATCATTTCTTTCTTATTTTAATAGGAAAGGAGGGTTATATGTTGGCTTCCATTCAAAAAAGTGTAGATTCTTCCAGCCTAGCTGAAGTAATCGACCGTATTCTTGATAAAGGTGTTGTGATTGATGCATTTGTAAGAGTATCGCTTGTCGGCATTGAGCTTTTAGCAATTGAAGCTCGTGTTGTCATCGCTAGTGTTGATACTTGGTTACGATATGCAGAAGCAGTAGGATTACTGAAAGACGAGGAAGAAGAAGTTGCTTAAGCAAGTAGGGCCAAGGCTTTATGCTTTGGTCTACTTTTTAGACAAGGAGGCTATTATGGAAATAATTAAAATACTAGAAGTAGTAAAAACTTTTTTTGGGCAGTATATTCGACCAGTTCATAAAATTACTCACGTCCATAAATCAGACAAAGGCTGGGAACTAACCGTTGAGGTAATTGAAGAAAAAGAATATATGAAAGCCCACGCTAAAGATGAGTTATTAGGAGTTTATTTTGTTTTGCTTAGTGCTGAGTTAGAAATTGTTTCATTTCAAAGAAAGTCACTGCGAGCTAGAAGCGCAATTCTACATGAGTGAGGGGGAAGAACTATGGAAAAAAGTTTTATATCGTCTCCTTATTTGAATAGCTTAACAGAAAGGGTACTGTCTTATTTAAAGTCTGGGTTTTCAGTTCATCTTACAGGACCAGCGGGCGTTGGAAAAACATCGCTTGCTCTTCATATTGCAAAACAAATGGGTCGACCATCACTGTTAATTCATGGGAATCATGAAATGACTAATAAGGATTTGCTTGGTAGTTTTAACGGATTTACCAAGAAAAAAATGATTGATAATTATATTCATTCCGTTTACAAAAAGGAAGAAACAATCAAAGAAACATGGGTTAACGGTCCCTTAATAGAAGCTGCAACAAAAGGATATACATTGATTTATGATGAATTCACTCGATCTCACCCAGAAACTAACACCTTATTTTTATCAATTTTGGAAGAAAGGGTGATTCCTCTATATGGAATGAAAAGGAAGGAATCTTTTTTGCCAGTGCATCCTAACTTTTCCGTTATTTTTATAAGCAATCCGCAGGAGTATGTTGGTGTATTTGAAGCGCAAGATGCTCTACTAGACCGCATGATTACGATTCCGTTAGAAAAAATGGATGATGAAACAGAGTGCACCATCCTATCACAAATAACTGGATTATCTGAAAAAGAATGTCTTTATATTGTTAATTTAGTGCAATTTGTCCGTTTTCAATGTAGAAAATTTGAACCTCAAAGTCTCCGTACTTCTTTCAAATTAGCCGTGATTGCAATTCAAAATAATATTCCCATTACAATTTATGATCAACAGTTTCAGAGCTTATGCACAGATATTTTTTGGTTTCATCTAAAACAAGCTGGTAAAGTTCAAACCTATTCACAAGCAAAACAATTCATTGTAAAATCTGTTAGTTTACAAATGGAGGGAAGTTGAAATGAGCGAAGGTGTTTATCCATTTTGTATCATCCAAACAAATAGCGATCCCGATTTTGGTTACACAAAGTGGGAAGGAAAGGAAATCAAACTATATCCAGTCCGATATAAAGAAATTGTGATGATTGTTGCAGATGTCCCTGATCAGGACTACCTTCCAACTCGTGCAAATTTACTAGCCCATCAAAGTGTGATCTCTTTTGTTATGCAACGGTTTACCGTCGTTCCAATGAGTTTTAATAATGTATTTTCCGCTTCAGAAGAGATCCAATTATTACTAGAAAAACTGTATGAGGAACTGCAATCAATCTTTCAGAAAATAAACAATAAAATTGAGCTTGGTTTAAAAATCATTGCACGCAAGGAGTGGTTAGAAGAAGAAATACGGATGAATGGAGAAATACAAAAACTTAAGGATAAGGTAAATCAGCAGAAAGAAGCAGCTTTTTATGAAAAGATTAAACTTGGAGAAAAAACAAAAGACTTTTTTTATTCTCTGCACCACAGTCTATACAAAGCGATTTATTCACCCCTTTCTACCCTTTCGAGTGCCTCTAAATCAAACCCTCCTATATACGAAACAATGCTTCTTAATGCTGCTTTTTTAATCAATCGCGACCAAGAAGAAATCTTTGATAAAAAAGTTAATGAGCTCTATGAACTATGGAAGAATAAAGTAGAATTTAAATACTCTGGACCATGGCCTGCTTATAACTTTATTCAGTTAACGATAACGGCAGGAGATCGGTCATGATTTTTAAAGCTTTAGCCTTTCCACTAAAATCAATCATTCTATTAGGTGAAAAAATAAAGGAGGAAGCTGATCGCGTTTTATTTGACTCGAAATCGATTGAGCAACAATTGATCCGTCTACAAATGATGTATGAATTAGGAGAAATTTCACAGGGCATTTATGAACAACAGGAAGAGGAATTACTTTTGCGGTATCAGGTCGCAAAAGCGAAAGAACGGGAGGCAGACAATTGAGCATTTATTTATATGGTTTGCTACCGACAAATCAACTAGAAGAATCACCTTTTTATGCAGTGAAGGGGATTGACAGTGATCAAACTTGTTTTGAAATTGTTGAAAAAGTAACCGCAGTTTTCTGTTATTTAAGAGAGGAAGAAGTTGGCGAATCTGTTCTAAAAGAGAAGATGGACAATCCAAAATGGGTACACAAAAATGCAGTTCATCATCATGAAACAATTGTGACTTATTCTAAAAACTACTTATTTCTTCCTTCTAAGTTTTGTACGATCTATTCAAGTATTGAAAAATTAAGAGAGGATTTGTCGCAGGAGCAGCTTAATATCGTTTCTCTTTTTGAACAATTAAAAGAAAAAGAGGAATGGAATGTAAAGATGTACTATGATAAAACGAAATTTTTTAAAGTATTGGAGCGACATAGTAAAGTAATCCAAAATATGAGGGATGAGTTGAAAGTATTATCTCCTGGGAAACAATTCTTTATGAAGAAAAAACAAGCACAACTACTCGAAAATGAAGCGCAAACTGAACTACGTTTAATAACTCAATCCTTGGATAATACACTAATTAATTCAACGTTTGGCAATAAAACAAGAGAAAATTGGAGCCGAAATGCTACTGGAAGAAATGTCGATATGATTTACAACAGTACTTCTCTAATTTTAAAAGACAGCAGAAAGAAATTTGAACTGCAACTAAATGAATTTAGTCAAAAGTATGTGGATAAAGGAATTATTGTTGAGATTTCTGGACCATGGCCATTCTATCATTTTGCAAGTTTGGATTCTAGAAAGACATGAACAGTAAAAATGATAATATCACATTATTAGATATATTAGATGGAGTTTTAGATAAAGGCGTAGTTATTACTGGTGATCTCATTCTTTCTATTGCGGATATTGACTTGGTCTATGTGAATATTTGCTTACTAGTAACAGCAGTAGAATCGATGCATGATAGGAGGATAAAAAATGTCAGCGAATCGGGGAATAGCTGAGAGAATTAATATGAATCCAGAAGATGTTGAACACGGATTAGCAGAACTAGTGCTTACAATTTTGGAATTGCTAAGGCAACTAGTAGAACGGCAAGCTATGAAAAGGGTTGAGGGCGGCACACTTACGGATGAACAAATTGAAAATCTTGGTATAGCTCTTTTAAATTTAGAAGAAAAGATGGAAGAATTAAAGATTGTTTTTGGACTTGAAGGAAAAGACTTAAATATAGATTTAGGACCTTTAGGAAACTTAATGTAAGGAGGGCGAAAACATGCAACATTCAGCACAATCTACTAATATTTTAGATATTTTAGAGAAAATCTTAGATAAAGGAATCGTCATCGCAGGAGATATTAAAATCGCTTTGGCAGATGTCGAATTACTCACAATTAAAATTCGTCTTGTTGTTGCTTCAATCGATAAAGCGATGGAAATTGGGTTAAATTGGTGGCAGGATGATCCGTATTTTAATTCAAGTGTAAAAGGCAAGCTTTTGAATGATCGGATTAATCGGATAGAAGACAAGCTTGGTATACAGCAAGATGAGTAGTGTGGTCAAATGGCTTTGTCCATATTCTTATGTAGATTTTCTATCATATCAATAATGCAGCGACCCAATTGGGCTGCTGCATTACATTTTTATAAAAATAAAAACTTTCACATGTAAAAACTCTATGCTTTCATTGAAACAAGCTTAAAACTCCTACGTATTAAGAATATCAATCTCAATCTTCGGTTCAATCGTCATTTTTGGATAATCTTTTCTCCAATTTAAAGACTTCCAAATAGTTGGATGGAATGCTTTTAATTCCCTTCCAATACCGAGAACATCTGCATTTGCTGATTGCATTGTCTTTATTGTTTCCAATGCCATTTTTTCAAAGTGTTTACTTAGAATTTTTTCCATTTTAGCATAATCAGGTTTTATCTTATGACCTTCTTTACCAAGTTCGAAAGTACTAACTTGCATCTTTACTTTTATCTTGATATTCGGAAATTTATTTTTCTCATTGGAAACGGTTATTTTTGAAAAGTTCCTTTTCACAGTAAACCCATAATTATTTTTTTTCGCAGATTCAGAATATGATTTTTCGCCATTTTTACCTGATAAATTTCCGGTCAACCTTTCCAAATTACCAGTAAATCTTTGCCTTCCTTTAGTTCCTCCTTCCAGTAACATCATCAGTTTTACTTGATCTCTATCAAGTGCTTTACCAGTAGGCTTACCACTTCGGTATAATAACGCACCACTTAGTTCCATGTGCGAATTTATTGGACTTAGCATAGGTAATGCTATATCACATAAAGGATCATCTCGGGATTGTATAAAATTCATCTTCGAAACAGTTGGAATCGTTCTGTTCTTCTCCATTGAGACAACAAACTCATTTAAATCTTTCGAAAACTCTTTTTTTGGATCTGAAGCTTTTTCAAATACTTTCGAAAGATCCCCGTCAACTACAAATATGGGGGTATTAATAGACGAATAGGGTGCTCTGAGTAAAAAATCTAGCTCTGAAACAGGATCAACTGAAGCGAAACTTTTACTTATTAAAGTAACCCTAGTACTAATCCCTATGAAAGGAGACTGCTCAGTAAATTCCCACTGGCCAATTGCCTCTGCTAATGTTGGTCCTTTAAGCACTGTCACTTCAGAAATAGGTTCACCTGTACCTTGTCCAGTGCTTTTAAGCTTAGTGATGAGAAAAAAAACATCTACTCCACCATTTTTTTCGTTAAGGTCAAAACCGTTTACATCAACCAGATGAAGCTTTTTTAAGTCCAATCGATCCCAACATCCGGTTAGAAGTGGCAATAGAAGCAATAAAATAAAGGTTTTTTTCATTTACTCGCCACCTTTTTTTTTACAATAGATATTAGTAGAAGTATTGTAGGCAATCCCAAAATGATGATTGCTGTTGAAATGTTATGATATTTAGAAAATTTGGGAATCAGCTGTCTTTCAGTAAACAATATTCCTGCCACAAAACATAAGATTGTGATAACCCACACTAAAAGTGAATGTTTCTGAATTTCTTTTTTACCAAGAAAGGCTAAATAACGAGCGGACAAGAACAAGTAAATATATGCTGTAACTAAAGATACTGATAGCCAAATGGTTATAAAGAGTATATCTAGACTTTGTACTATTGGCCATCTGAACTTACGAAGAATAAAAATCAATGGTTCCGGGATATGATTTAATTGCTTTTCGCTAAAGTTGTACGTCACTATAAAAGCTATAAATATGTAAAAAAGTGTTGTGATCCCGTTAGCGACAGACATAGCAACTAAAATATCTTTCTTTTTTTTACATTTTACATATGGAAATACGTACAAAAGAAGCTCATATCCAGCAAACGCCCAAAATGCTGGGAGAGCACCTTTTAAAATCGGAGCAATCCCATGAGTACCGATTGGTAGAAAATGACGTATATCTCCGTTTCCAAAACCACTAATAAAAATGATTACAAAACATAAAAAGAACATAAGCATTATAGATTGTGTAATAGTTGATATTGAACGAAGTGTTGAAGAAGCAATATACCCAGCGATTAAAATTATTAGGCCGATTAGAACGAACCAAGGTGTTTCAAATAACAACCATCGATTTATAACATCTGCATAAGAAACAACGATCATCAAACAAGATTCTGCACAGTATGCTGCAAATAGCAAGTTTAAAATCAATCCTAATGGTTTTCCGGTAATTGAAGTAATATACTGTTGTATCGGTCGATCGGGATAGGTTTTTCCAAGTTGATAGACAACCAGGATTCCAATTTGAGCTATGATCCCTCCAATAATAAGAGACATCCAGGAGTCATAGCCTGATATTTGAGACATTTTATAAGGGATTGATAAAACACTGACACCGACTTGATTCAATACTACAAGACAAATAAGTTGATTAATGGAAATCTTTTTTAATTGAATCATTCAGTCTCCCCCTTAGGACTTCCCATTCTAGTTTCGTCTTTAGCAAGGCTTTCTATAGGACGTTTTTTCAGGCTCCTAATCGGTGCTCTAAAAATCGTATCTTTAATCGTATCGCCGTTAAACCAATTATAAAAGTACGGAATCCCAAATGTATTCATCCGAGATAAATGTGTTAAAACTAACAAATATGAGATTTCCAATCCGATTAAGCCAAAAACTGCAGCCATGACGATAAAAGGAAAAGTTAATAAGCGAGCAGTATTACTCATTTCATACGAAGGTATAATGAATGAAGCAATACCGGTAAGTGCTGTAATGATTACCATCATATTTGAAATTAGATTGGATTGAACAACGACGGTTCCAATTACGATACCACCGACGACACCAATCGTCTGACCAATTGGATTTGGTAAACGAACAGTTGCTTCTTTTAAGATCTCGAGTATGGCTAGCATTGTGATTGCTTCTAATACTGGTGGCATAGAAACGTATTGCATAGAGCTTTGCAAGGTTAGTGCAAATTCTAATGGGAGAACTCTAGGGTCAAAAGTCACAAGTGCTACATAAATTCCAGGTAAACTAATTGCAAATATAAAACAGAGGATACGTAGAAATCTTAATACACTTCCGAATAACCAACTAACTTGGTAATCATCTGGACTTTGAAAAAATGCCCAAAACGAAATTGGAACGAATGCACATTCTGGCGCACCATCGGTTAAAAAACCAATTTTTCCATCCATCAAGTAAGATTTTACTCGGTCTGGTGTTTCTGTTATGAGCGTTTTTGGAAATAGAGTGAATTTTTTATCTTGTATTAGTTCTGGAAAAAATCCTGGCGCATCAATATAATCTATATCAACATTAGTAATTCTACGTTCAAATTCCTGTAAAACAACATCATTAGCAAGTGACTGTAAATAAATTATAGCAACCTTTGTGTTCGACCTACGCCCAACTTGAAAATACCTAACGACAAGATCCGGTGTAGCAACAAGGTTTCGAATAATATTGAGATTCGTATTCAGATTTTCATTAAATGCTTTGTGTGATCCACGTAAAACACGTTCATTCATTGGAACGTTTACTGAACGTTCTTTAATTAGCTCGGTTCTAAGTAGATAAAGCTTTGATTCGCCATCGATTTGGACAACTGATTTACCTTCAATTAGCGCATTAGAAGCAACGGATAGAAGTTCCGTTTCACTGTAATCGAGAATTGAAACGGCTTCACGTACACTGACATTTGGATTGTTAAGCAAAGGCCGTATAATAAATTCTTGCACCGATTTATCATCGATCATGGTATCCATATAAAATAACCGGTAACGTCGGTCATTGCTCCCGAAATCACTTGATTTAAAATCAGAACTATTAAATAGCAATTCCCGAAGCGATTTTTCATTTTTGTCTATATTTCGGTCTGCTATCATTTAATGCTCCTCGTTTCTGTGGTTGGTAATTTTATCCTATTTTTCCCATTATTTTTGTTACTATTCGGTCCTTTAAAATGTAGATATTTTCTGTTTTTTTAAATTTTATTTTTGAACAACAGAACGTTTTACTGTACGTTTTTATTGAATTCACATATAATACATATAGAAGGGTTGTGAAAACATTGGGATTGTCTATAAAATTGGAGAACTAGCAAAAGAAGTGGGAGTGTCTAAGCGCACAATTGATTATTATACAAATCTTGGATTACTTGAACCGAAACGTTCAGATTCTGGGCATCGCTTTTATGATGAAGCTTCTTTAGAAACGTTAAAATTTATTGAGCAATGCAAATCAATGCACTTACCACTCCAAGAAATAAAAGAGATTTTAGATAAGAAAAAATCAATGATTCCAGATCAGAGTATTGCCCCTCTAACAGAGGAAGTAACTGTTCATATGAATCAGTTACAGAATGAATTGTCACAATTAAAATATTTACTAGAAAATTTAACTGAAGAACAAAAACTAAATATTATCCGTCAGTTAACGTCACAAACATCAGAATTAATTCAGACGTTATTGTCATTTATTCTTTAAAAGGAGAGAATGTGAATGTTTTTTCATCCTATGGATTTCCTTATTTTAATTGCCTTCGGATTATCGATTTGGGCACAATTTAAAGTGAAATCTAGTTTTAATCACTGGGCTGAAGTACCAGCATCAGGAGGATTAACTGGAGCTGAAGTAGCTAGATATATATTAAATAATAATAATTTACCTCACGTACCAGTGGAAGTAGTACCTGGCCGTTTATCAGATCATTATGATCCTATGGCAAGAACAGTTCGTTTATCAGAAGAAGTATACTATGGAAGATCGATTGCATCTGTATCAGTCGCAGCACACGAAGTAGGTCATGCGATACAGCATGATACCTCATATGGTTTCTTAACACTTCGTCATCGAATTTTTCCTATTGTTAACATTGCATCAGGAGCAGCTCCATTACTACTACTAGCAGGATTTTTACTTCAAGCATTTTCTTTAATTGGAGTAGGGATTTTACTATTCTCAGTAGCAGTAGCTTTTCAATTGATCACTTTACCAGTTGAATATAATGCAAGTTCAAGAGCAAAGAAATTAATGCTAGCAGGAGGAATGATCCACGATTCCGACAGAAAAGGTGTAAATAAGGTTTTAGGAGCTGCTGCTCTTACGTATTTAGCGGCAACCTTAATTTCAGTTTTAGAATTAGTAAAATATTTATTTATATTTTTCCAAGGACAAACTGAAGAAGAATAAAATTAGTCAAAAAGATGATTTCGTGATGTATTCGAAATCATCTTTTTTGTTTGAAAAATTAAATTTAAATTGGTTAGTATGTTTAAAATTTCGATGTCTAAAATAGTAAATAGGTTTTTATTTTTGGAAGATTTATGTATTTTTGTAACCTTAGCTTTTTTAATACTAAATGTTGTACAATTAAGTGGTTAAAAAAATGGGGGAAAATTATGACACTTTCGGCAATTGAACATTTTTTAAATACATACAAAGACTATGCTGTCATCTTGAGTATTCTAATTAATGTTCTAATTAGTATTGTTGGTATTATACCAGCTTGGTTTTTGACAGCGATCAATATTAAATTATTCGGTTTTACTGGTGGATTTTTAGTCTCTTTCATAGGTGAATTAGTTGGTACATTCGTATCATTCGTTTTATATAGAAAGGGTTTACAAAAAAGATTTATTAGTAATTCAACAAAATTTAAAGGATTAAATAGGCTATTAAGCTTAGAAGGAAAAGAAGCTTTTTACGGGGTGCTATTTTTACGTTTTATTCCTTTTATTCCATCTAGTTTGATTACATTGTTTGCAGCCTTTGGGAAAATCACATGGTCAAGCTTCATGTTAGCTAGTTTGTTTGGTAAGTTACCAGTCATATTATTTGAATCGTATTCTGTTAATCAAGTGCTAGAGTTCACTTTATTCGGTAAAGTTATTTTGGGACTGTTAATTATCGTCTTGCTAATCTATTTTTATAGAAAACGATTTACTGTTTTTGTGAAGAATAAAATTTAAAAAAGATGTAAAAAAGCTCAAACCTAATATAAGGGTTTGAGCTTTTTTTTTTATAATACAACTAACTAAAATGGAATTAAAACCGAAAAGGATAACTATCTTTAACTTTTAAGTAGTAAGCTTTCATAATCATTAGTTAATAACTGACAACCCTTACATAAACATGTCTAAATTAATTTATTTAATCATATATTGAAATACCTCAATTTTAGAAAAAGCTTTACCTTTTTAGAAAGATTGAAAGTAATTAATTCTTACTTGAAAACGGCTGAAATTTTACTGTTGTATGGAATGAATGATAGAAAATCATTGGATAAATCGTATAATCCGCTTTCTTAAAAAGTAACTTTATAGCCTAATAGGAGGGTGTTGTTAGTGAATAGAGTTTCGTTAGAGAATTTATCGAAGAACTTTGAAGAAGTACATTCTGGATTATCCGATCGGGAAGCATTTGAAGAAGCACATCGTTGTCTTTATTGCTATGATGCCCCATGTATTAAAGCATGTCCAACTGGGATTGACATTCCAACGTTTATAAAGAAAATTGGTTCAGGCAATTTAAAGGGATCAGCGAAAACGATTATGTCATCTAATCCTGTTGGAGCAAGCTGTGCTCGTGTTTGTCCTACAGAAGAACTGTGCGAAGGTGCATGTGTACTAAAATCTTCTACAAAACCGATTATGATTGGCAATTTACAACGGTATGCAACTGATTGGGCGATAAAAAATAATCAAGTATTATTTAAGGCTGGAAAAAAGAACGGAAAATCTGTTGCAATCATTGGTAGTGGTCCTTCCGGTTTAGCAGCTGCTCGTGAACTTGCCCTCTTAGGCTACGAAGTAACTATTTTTGAAGCGGAAAATCATGCTGGAGGATTAAATCGTTATGGAATCGTTTCTTTTAGGTTACCAAAGTGTATATCAAGCTGGGAAGTTCAGCAAATTGAAAACCTGGATGTCAAAATTCAAACGAATACTAGAGTCGGTTCAGATATTTCTTCAGATGAATTATTAGCAAACTATGATATGGTCGTTCTGGCTATAGGGATGGGGAAAGTTCCGATGCTAGATATACAGGGAGAGGATTTGGACGGAGTATACGATGCGATTGATTTTGTAAAAGAGACAAAATCCGGGGAGCTATCAAATCGTTTTATTGGTAAAAACATTGCTGTAATAGGTGCGGGCAATACTGCAATTGATGCTGCGACATGTTCTGTTCGTTTAGGTGCAGGCAATGTCAAAATTTTATATCGTAGGACACAATCAGAAATGAGTGCTTATCAATTTGAATATGATTTTGCTAAGCAAGATGGTGTGGAATTCCGATGGCTAACATTACCTATACGAATAATTGGTGAAAATGGAAAAGTAATTGCACTTGAGTGTGTTCAATTGGAATTAGGTGATGTTGGAAAAGACGGTCGCCGCAGGCCTGTACTTATTCCTGATTCCAATTTCACGATTCCGGTAGATGGAGTCATAAAAGCGATCGGGCAAACTCGCTATACAGAGTTAATCGAACAATTTCATTTAGAACACAAAGATGGCGTTGTAAAAATTAACCAAGAAACATTTCAGACGTCTAATCCTAAAGTTTTTGCGTGTGGTGATGTCATTTTTGGAAAAGGGCAAGGAGAAGCGATGGTAGTGACTGCAGCACAACAAGGAAAAGAAGTAGCTTATGCGATTCATAAACAGTTAAACACTTAAAAGGAGGTTTTCTTTCATGGCAGATCTACGAATCAATCTTGCGGGTATACAGTCACCTAACCCATTTTGGCTAGCTTCTGCACCTCCAACAAATTCGGGTTATCAAGTACAACGCGCGTTTGAAGCTGGTTGGGGTGGGGCTGTTTGGAAAACGTTAGGAGAACCAATTATTAATACCTCCTCACGATTTGCTGCAATTAACTTTAACGGACAAAGAGTTGCAGGATTTAATAATATTGAATTGATTTCCGATCGACCTCTTGAAGTAAATTTAAAAGAAATTTATGAAACGAAAAAAAGATTTCCTGACCGAGCGATTATCGCATCACTTATGGTTGAACCGCAGCAATATAAATGGCACGAAATCGTAAAAAGAGTAGAGGATGTTGGGGTTGATGGTTTAGAACTGAACTTTGGCTGTCCACATGGAATGGCAGAAAGAGGAATGGGATCTGCATCCGGTCAAGTTCCTGAATTAGTAGAGCAACAAACTTTTTGGGTAAAAGAAGTTGCGAAGACACCTGTCATTGTAAAACTAACTCCAAACATTACTGATATTACCGTAACGGCTGAAGCGGCAGTTCGAGGTGGAGCTGACGCAGTCAGTATGATTAATACAATTAATAGTTTAATGGGAGTAGATTTAGATTCTTGGAATACAATTCCCCATGTTGCCGGGAAGGGAGCACATGGTGGTTATTGTGGACCTGCAGTAAAACCTATTGCATTAAATATGGTGGCAGAATGTGCACGGAATCCACGGATATCAGTTCCAATATCCGGGATTGGTGGTATTTCAAATTGGCAAAATGCAGTAGAGTTTTTATTAATGGGAGCGACTGGCGTTCAAATTTGTACTGCAGCAATGCATCATGGTTTCCGTATTGTTGAAGACATGATTGATGGTTTAAATAATTATTTAGATGAAAAAGGTCTTTCCTCAGTAACGGAGCTAGTAGGGAAAGCAGTTCATAAATATTCAGATTGGGGAAATTTAGATTTAAATTATCAAGTAGTTGCTAGGATTGATACCGAGGAATGCATTAACTGTAATAAATGCCATATTGCTTGTGAAGATACATCTCACCAATGTATAGATATGTCAGTAGATGAAAATGGAAAGTCATATTTAAAGGTTCGGGAGGAAGACTGCGTAGGATGTAATTTATGCAAAATCGTCTGTCCGGTGGAAGATGCAATTAACATGGTAGAAATTCCAAGTAAACAGCCTTCGATGACTTGGAATGATCGCCAACAAGCTTTAAAGCTATTAGCACGATCTAACCAATATTCAATTTTAAAGGGGGGAAGGAAAAGAAAATGAAGAAAATCATTCGAAATGGAACGATCGTTACTGCAACGGATACTTACAAGGCTGATATTTTAATAGAGGAAAATAAAATTACTGCAATTGGACGAAATTTAGATTGTACGGATGCTGAAATGATTGATGCAACAGATCATTATATTTTTCCAGGTGGAGTAGATCCACATACGCATTTAGATATGCCATTTGGTGGAACAGTCACAAAAGATGATTTTGAATCAGGAACGATTGCAGCTGCCTTTGGTGGGACAACGACAATTATTGATTTTTGTTTAACGAATAAAGGAGAGCCACTCCAAAAATCCATTGAAACATGGCATGAAAAATCGAAAAACAAAGCAGTGATTGATTATAGTTACCATCTTATGATTGGCGAAATAAATGATGAAGTATTACAAGAGTTACCTAGAGTAATAGAAAAAGAGGGAATTACATCATTTAAAGTATTTATGGCTTATAAAAATGTATTTCAAGCTGATGATGCGACTTTATACCGTACGTTATTAGCAGCAAAAGAATATGGGGCATTAGTCATGGTGCATGCAGAAAATGGAGATGTTGTAGATTATTTAATCAATCAAGCTTTAGCTGAAGGAAAGGTAGAACCTATTTACCATGCATTGACACGTCCTCCAGAAGTAGAGGGTGAAGCGACAGGAAGAGCGGCTACATTAACTGGACTTGCAAATTCACAATTATATGTGGTACATGTTACTTGCGCGGAGGCTGTTGAAAAAATAACAGAAGCCCGAAATAATGGAATTGATATATGGGGAGAAACATGCCCACAATACTTAGTGCTTGATCAGTCTATGCTAGAAAAGCCTGAATTTGAAGGTGCAAAATACGTTTGGTCTCCACCACTTCGTGAAAAATGGAACCAAGATGTGTTATGGAATGCATTAAAAAATGGAAATCTTCAAACTTTAGGCTCCGATCAATGTTCTTTTGACTTCAAAGGTCAAAAGGATCTAGGCCGAGACGATTTTTCAAAAATTCCAAACGGAGGACCAATGATTGAAGACCGAGTAAGCATCTTGTTCTCTGAAGGCGTTAAAAAAGGCAGAATATCTTTAAATCAATTCGTTGACATCTCTTCTACTAGAAGTGCAAAGCTATTTGGTTTATATCCCTCGAAAGGAACAATTGGAGTAGGTTCTGATGCTGATTTGGTTATTTTTGATCCGAATAGAAAAAGAACAATCTCTGCTGAAACACACCATATGGCAGTCGACTATAACGCATTCGAAGGGATGGAAGTAACTGGTGAGCCAGTGAGTGTCTTAGTTCGTGGAGAGTTTGTCATAAAAGAGAAGCAATTTGTTGGTAATGCAGGTAGTGGACAGTACTTAAAGAGAAAGAAGTATGGTGAAACTAGTTTAATAGAAGATTAGTAAGAAGGGAATGAGTAGCTAATGTCAACATATAAGGAGTTTTTAATTGAGAGAAATCAAATAGATTCCCTTATAAAAAAAGGCTACAAGATTAAAAATGTTAGAGAAACGCTAGACGGTGCTTATATTGACTTTGAAAACCAAGATGAAGAGGAGCAGTTTATCACTCTTCATATAATGAATGCTGATACACGGAAGTATTTTGGATCGTTGATTATTCAGCAGTTTGGGATTCATTTGTGAGAATTAGTGAATCGCAGTTAAATTGGTCGCATCACAATTAAATTTAGAGGATCGCAAATGAAATGATCGCATCGCAATTAATGAGGATCGCAAATGAAATGATCACATCGCAATTAAAGTTAGAGAATCGCAAATGAAATGGGCGGCGAACTGCAATTAAAGTTAGAGAATCGCAAATAAAATTGACGAATGCAATTAAAATCCTAGAATCGCAAAGAAAATGGCCGAATCAATTAAAATACGTAAATCGTAATTAAATTGACGGAATCACAAATAAAAATGGCAAAAATGCAATTTACCTTGAAATGGAGTGTTCTAAAAGGTTTAAATAAGCTAGTTTTGCTACTTTTCATTAAAAATGATGCAATATTGGTCTGTTTTTAAACGTATTTACAATGATCGAGCTAAACAGAACGTCCCGCATTAAATGATTCATAAATCAATAATGAATGAAAAATCGCATCTAATCCGTAACTACTTACGGGATATGCGATTTTTTCTAATTAAAAAGGCTTTCCCATTAGTCAATTACCTTAACTAATAGAAAAGCCACAATAATATTTACTCAAATCTACTCGTAATCATTTTTTTCCTTGTATAGAACTCGACACCGTCTGCACCATTTGCATGTAAGTCACCATAGAAAGAGTTTTTCCAACCAGAGAATGGGAAGAAAGCCATTGGTGCTGGCACGCCGATATTTACACCAAGCATTCCGACTTCAATGTTCTCCCTGAAATATCGAATACTTGATGCACTATCTGTAAAGATACAAGCCCCATTTCCAAAGTCTGATTTGTTTGTAAGTTCAATCGCTTCCTCTAATGATTCAACTCTAACGATCGAAAGCACAGGTGCAAATATTTCTTCCTTCCAAATTTTCATTGATGGGTTTACATTATCAAAGATTGTTGGTCCAATAAAATAACCTTTTTCTTTTCGAATTATATCATTTCGTCCATCGCGCAATAAAGTTGCACCTTCTTGAATTCCACATTCAATATATTTTTCCGTTCGTTCGCGATGTTCCTTGCGGATGACCGGACCTAGGAATACATCATCATCTAGTCCATTTCCAATCGTAATGCAATCCGCTTCTATCTTTAACTTTTCGATTAAAGGATCGGCAATATCGCCAACTGCTACGACTACTGAGCATGCCATACAACGTTCACCTGCTGAACCGTATGCGGCTGTAATGATTTGCTTGACCGATTCATCTAAGTTTGCATCCTGTAAAACGATACTATGATTTTTAGCACCAGCTAAAGCTTGAACGCGCTTACCATTTGCAGATGTAGTTTTATACACATATTCTGCCACAGGTTGAGAACCTACAAATGAAATAGCAGGAACATCTTTGTTTTGAAGTAACTCGTTTACAATTTCATGTGCTCCATGAACAATATTAAATACACCCTTTGGAAGCCCTGCTTCGGTAAAGATTTCTGCTAAACGATTTGCAAGAAGTGGAGTACGTTCTGAAGGCTTTAAGATAAACGTGTTTCCACATGCAATCGCTAGTGGGAACATCCAGCAAGGTACCATCATTGGGAAATTAAAAGGCGTTATTCCCCCAACAACACCAACAGGGTATCGATACATCGCCGATTCAATATTTGTTGCAATATCAGGTAATTGTTTACCCATCATTAATGTTGGCGCACCGGCAGCAAATTCTACGCATTCAATTCCACGTTGAACTTCTCCATAAGCCTCAGTATAGCTTTTACCATTCTCAATCGTTATTAGATTAGCAAGTTCATCCCAATGTTTAATTAGCAATTGTTGATATGAAAATAGTATTCTTGCTCTTTTAGGAACAGGGGTTTTACTCCATGTAATAAAAGCTTTTTTAGCTGCTTTTACAGCGGATTCTAAATCTGATTTAGTTGAGAGAGGTACAAATGCTAGTATTTCTTCAGTAGCAGGATTTGGAACTGGAATTGTCTTGGCATTTGGTGAAGCTTCGATCCATTCACCATTTATGAAATTCTTTATAACCTTTATATTAGTTTGTGTAGACATGAATATCACCCCGTACGATTATAGTTTTGAGAATGCTTTGTTTAAAGTATTTACGATAAAATCAAGCTCTTCATCAGTTGTTGTAAATGGAGGAGAAAGTGTAAGGATATTATTATAGCCTGGAACCGTATCTCCGTTTCGACCGATTATTAATCCTTGTGCTTTACATTCAGTAATTATTTTTAACACTAATTCTGGACTAGCAGGTTTTTTACTTTTTTTATCTTCAACAAGCTCAATTCCTGCAATAAAGCCAAAACTTCGGATGTCTCCAACATTTTTATAAGCTAGTAAACTATCTACTTTTTTACGGAGCTCTTCACCTAAATAGGCAGCACGCTCTATTAAATTTTCTCTCTCAATAATTTCTAGGTTTTTAAGTGCAACTGCACATGAAGCTGGATTTCCTCCGAATGTGTTAACATGACGAAAATGATTATCTGTCCCTGGTTGTTTAAATACTTCATATAGATCGCTACTTACTGCAGTTGCTGAAAGAGGAGAATAAGCGCTTGTCATTCCTTTAGCCATTGTGACGATATCTGGTTTTATACCGAAGTTTTGATGTCCAAATTGTTTTCCAGAGCGGCCAAAACCACATATGACTTCATCAACAATTAACAAAATACCAAATTTATCACAAATGTTTCGAACTTTTGTTAAGTATTCGGCAGGAGGGACAATAACTCCTCCACCTGTAATAACTGGCTCCATTATAATCCCAGCAATCGTTTCAGCACCTTCGTAAGTAATAACATCTTCTATTGCGGTTGCACATTGGATGTCGCAATCTCCATACGTTTTACCAAAAGGGCATCGATAACAATAAGGTGGTGCTACATGCTGGAAACCTGAAGAAAGAGGTTCATATTTAACTTTTCGGTTAGCTTGACCAGTAGCACTTAAAGCACCCATCGAATTGCCATGATATGCACGATATCTTGATATAAATTTATAACGTAAAGGCTCTCCGTTTTGTTGATGATATTGTCTAGCAATCTTAAAAGCTACTTCATTTGCATCAGATCCGGAATTCGAATAAAAAATACGATAGTCTCCACCAAGCCATTCATTTAACTTTTCGGCTAATAAGATAGAAGGAACATTTGCTTGAGACATTGGAACATAGGGGATGGCTTGAATTTGTTCAGAAGCAGCTTTGCCGATTTCTTCACGACCGTAGCCTACATTCACGCACCATAAACCTGACATACCATCTAAATAATTTTTACCATCAATATCAGTGACTGTACTGTTTTTTCCGGATACTAAAACCATTGGATTAGGATTGTGAGGCGACATATGATGCCAAACATATTTTTGGTCTAAATCAAGGAGCTCTTCCTTAGATAGCGAGGTAGAATCGGTTACTTTTACAGTTTTATCATTCATGATTTTGTCACCAACTTTCAGCTTTCTATTTTAATTGAAAACTCTCTTTATTAATTAATATTACTGAATAGACCATATTATCCTAATACGATTAGACAAATTGTTAGATTATGTATTCTATTGATTATTGGTGATGGCATATAAATGAAAGAATTTTTATGGGTGAGAAGAATTCAAGATGAAGCATATTTAGTTGCTCATGAACTCTTTAAGAGCGAGATATTTTCATCTTCTCTTCAAAATTAAAGAGCAACTACATATTTAGTGTAGTTGCTCTTTTAACGTCCTAGTCTAAAATTTGATTTTCATTTAACAATTTCTTACTGCAGTACTCAATTATTTCTCTTCTCTTTACCATGCCAATAAAAACTTCATGATCGTCAATTACTGGAATGAAGTTCTGATTAATTGCTCTTGTAAATAAATCTTCAATTTGTGCATTGATGGAGACTGGTGCATAAACATTATGCAAGGAAATTTCATTTAGATTTATTTTTCCTGTATTAGAAAAAGATAAACTTTCCGTATTTTTTAATTTCCATAATAAATCACCTTCAGTAAGTGTGCCAACATATTTGCCGTTATCATCAACTAAAGGAATTGCAGTAAAACGATGGTGCTCCATTTTTTCAAGAGCTTGACGCATTGTCGAGTTGATATTCATATAAACAAGTTCATTTTTGGGGGTAAAGAAAAACGCGATATTCATTTTTCGTACTCCTTACTTGATTTTAATATTTCCAAATATTAATTAGTTGTACTTAGCATCTAGTAATTTATTAATATTTTGATCCATTATAAAAACTTCAATACGTTCACCAGTATTTGTACTTGTGTCACTATGACTAGATAGAACCTTACATCCCGTATGTTTTTCAACTATTTCTTCATATTCTTTACTGTACATTTCTCTTAGAACTTGGCGCATTTTTTTTACAAGACTTTTTCCTGTATCATGCGAAACTAAGTGTTTCTCTTCTGTTGTTAAAACGCCTTTAAATCGAAGGATGATCATATCTTCAACTATATATGTTTTAGCTTCTTGCGGACCTCTTCCAATTAGCTCTCTTTGGAATTTTATAAATGCCTCACTTAATTCGATTTCAAGCTTTTTTTTCGATGTTATCATTAATATCTCTCCCATACGGTTAATTAAAACAAAAAAATAGCCACAAGAAGAGCAATCTTCTCGTAGTTATTTATTTCAATGGAAAGTATATTGAAATACTAATAACACGAATAAGTTTTGCTCTCTTCAAACGCTGGCGAAGTTAGCTGACGGATTCGGGCTTGAAAAGTAGCCCTACCTTTAATGGATTCACCCCGTGTGCAATGCACAAATGGTTCCCCCGCTCGTAATTTGCGATTTAGCGATTACAGCAAATTTATTTTGTAGATATGTATATAATACAGAGATAAAGAAAATTGTAAAGGAATAAATTTTTACAAAAAAAATTTTTAAAAAAAACTCTTTACATGAAAAAAACATCGCCGTATAATCAAGTCAGCAAAATAAATATCGGCTTAATTACGATTATCGTAAGCGGAGGAACCAATTTTTTGGGGTTAATTTTACATGAATGTAGAAGGGATGAGATACTCTTTCGCCATCCTACCCGACAGCTAACTTCGTAGGCTAAAGCGAGGGAGGTCAATAGACCGCCTAATTTGAGCGGGTTTTTTTATTGCATTTTTTTGCAGTAAAATTACCTGAGCAAATAATAAAGTAGGTCTTTTTATTTTGTTATTAAATGGTAAATTCTGGATGTTTTATAGAAAAGATTAGGGAGACAGAACACAAAGAGAGCTTTATGCTAGCTAGGTGTTAGGTAGACCAATGAATACTTTTCTTCCAAATTTCAATTAACTAAAACTTAATTAGGGATAAACATGATTGTTTTTGTTTATAGCCCTTTAAATTTAGTTAATTTGTTGGAGGATTAGTATCCATTGGTCTTTTTTATTGTTCAGAAATAGGCTGGAAAACATGAAATAAATGAAATTAGTGATTGAAGAAAGGGGAATTGCAGTGATGAATGATCTTACAATGGTGAGTTTAATGGTTATCGTTTTTTCAATATTTTGGGTATTTACAATATTTTGCGAAAAAGCGTAAGGGGGAAATTAAATGCTTATTCCAGCAATAATAGGGATCGTTCTTATTCTATATTTAGTTTTTGTATTAATTAAACCAGAGAAATTTTAGTATTTAATTTAACATTTGGGAGGAGTTTTTAAATGTCGATGGGGATTTTACAAGTAGTTGTTACACTACTGATTATCGTTTTATTAGTTAAGCCAGTAGGTAGCTACCTTGTTAAAGTATATGACAATGAAAAAACAGGGCTAGATCGCTTTTTTGGACCTTTTGAAAGATTAATTTATCGATTAATTGGTGTAAGAGAAGATGAAAAAATGGGTTGGAAAAAATATGTTTTGGCAATGTTACTTTCTAACTTTGTCATGTTGGTAATTTTATACGCAATCTTTAGATTTCAAAAATATTTGCCTTTTAATCCCGATCACATAGGTAATATGCCATCAGCTTTGGCATTCAATACAGCAACTTCTTTTATAACAAATACAAACTGGCAAGCGTATAGTGGTGAAAATTCATTATCATATTTTTCACAAATGATGGCTATTACATTCCCAATGTTCACTTCAGCGGCAACTGGTTTTGCGGTTGCTATCGCATTTATTAGGGGATTAGTAGGGCGTCAAGATAATCTAGGAAACTTTTATGTTGATTTAATTCGTTCAATTACTCGTGTATTTTTACCTATATCGTTTATAGTTGCCCTATTTTTAGTATTTCAAGGTGTGCCACAAACCTTAAAAGGTACCGTAGATGCAACAACAATTGAAGGGGTTAAACAAGTAATTACTAGAGGACCGATAGCTGCACTTGAATCAATTAAACATATAGGAACGAATGGTGGAGGGTTTTTTGGTACAAATGCTGCTCATCCATTTGAAAATCCTACTCCTTTATCAAATTTAGTTCACATTGTATGTATGATGCTTTTACCAACTTCATTAGTTTATGCATTTGGTGTAATGGTTAAAAACAAAAGACAAGGGTGGACAGTATTTGCTGCAATGGGCATTTTGTTTATAGGGCTTCTTACAGCGGTATTTGTTGCAGAGTATAATGGTACTCCAGCATTACAAGCACTTGGTATTCATGGGAATATGGAAGGAAAAGAAGTTCGATTTGGAATTTCTGAATCAGCTTTATTTACAGCCGTTACGACTGCTGCCACTACTGGATCAGTTAACAATATGCATGATTCATTAACGCCTATTGGTGGAATGATACCACTTGCTGAAATGATGTTAAATAATGTGTTCGGTGGTAAAGGTGTAGGATTATTAAATGGCTTATTATATGTAATCTTAACAGTCTTTATATGTGGGTTAATGGTAGGAAGAACACCAGAATTTTTAGGAAAGAAAATTGAAGCAAAAGAGATTAAACTAGCATCCATTGCGATTTTAACACATCCTTTAATTATCTTAGTTCCAACTGCTTTAGCATTGGCTTTAAAAGGACCAGTTTCTTCTATATTAAATCCCGGGTTCCATGGTTTATCTGAAGTGTTATACGCCATTACTTCTGGAGCTGCGAATAATGGATCGGCATTCGGTGGATTAACAGCTAATACTGATTTTTATAATATCGTCATCGGATTAGTTATGTTATTTGGTCGATATATTTCTATTATTGCTATGTTAGCAATTGCTGGATCGTTTTCTACTAAGAAAACTGTTGCAGTAACGTCTGGAACATTCCGAACAGATACACCTTTATTTACTGTTATTTTAATTGCGATTATTTTAATCGTTTGTGCATTAACGTTTTTCCCAGTACTTGCACTAGGACCAATCGCTGAACATTTAGGAATGTTTAAATAGTAGCAATCATAACGAAAGAGGGGATTGATCATATGGCTATAGAAAATAAGCCTATTTCAAAAGAGATAAAAACTCAGGCAATCATCGATTCATTTAAAAAGTTAAATCCACTTGTTATGATAAAAAATCCAGTCATGTTTATAGTTGAAGTGGGTACTTTTATTACTTTAATACTTTCTTTTAAACCGGATATATTTGGAATTAGTACAGTTGGAAGACCATATAATATTGCGGTATTCTTGATTCTATTATTTACTGTCCTTTTCGCAAACTTTGCAGAAGCAATTGCAGAGGGTCGCGGAAAAGCGCAGGCAGATACGTTAAGAAAAACGAAATCAGAAACAAATGCAAAGTTAAAACAAAAAGATGGATCATATATAGAAGTACCATCAACTTCATTAAGAAAAGGAGATATCGTTCGAGTTGATACAGGCGAAATTATTCCTTCAGATGGAGAAATTATTGAAGGTTTAGCTTCCATCGATGAATCAGCTATTACTGGTGAATCTGCACCAGTAATTAAAGAAGCAGGTGGAGATTTTTCATCTGTAACTGGTGGTACTCGAGTAGTATCAGATTATATTATTGTTAAAATCTTAACTGATCCTGGTGAATCATTTATTGACCGTATGATTTCATTAGTTGAAGGAGCTGCTCGTCAAAAGACACCGAATGAAGTTGCATTAACTACTCTATTAGCTGTATTAACATTAGTATTTTTAATCGTCATTATGACACTTGTACCAATTGCTAATTATTTAAATGTCTCAATAGATGTAGCAACTTTAATTGCCTTACTCGTTTGTTTGATCCCGACTACAATTGGTGGATTACTTTCTGCAATCGGTATTGCAGGGATGAACCGTGTTACACAATTTAATGTTTTAGCGATGTCTGGTAAAGCTGTTGAAGCTGCTGGAGATATTGATACGATGATTTTAGATAAAACTGGAACAATTACATTTGGTAACCGAATGGCGAGTGAATTCATTCCAGTTGGAACAATAACAGAAAAAGAAGTTACTTTTGCTTCTTTAAGATCATCTGTAAAAGATGAAACACCAGAAGGACGTTCAGTTGTGGAGTTAGCTCATAAAAATGGGGTGAGTTGGAATGAAAATGAATATATAGATGCAGAAATTATTGGATTTACAGCTGAGACTAGAATGTCAGGCTTAAATTTAAAAGATGGAACTGAAATTCGAAAAGGAGCAGTAGATGCAGTTAAAAAATTTGTAACTGCAAAAGGTGGCTTGATTCCTAATGGACTTGAAGAAAAAGCAAATATCGTAGCAAAAGCAGGAGGAACACCACTTGCAGTTGCAATTAATAATGAAATATACGGTGTTATTTATTTAAAAGATACTGTAAAACCAGGTTTGAAAGAGCGATTTGAAGAGTTAAGAGCAATGGGAATCAAAACTGTGATGTGTACTGGAGATAATCCATTAACAGCTGAAACTATTGCGAGAGAAGCAGGTGTTGATGAGTATATTGCAGAAGCAAAACCCGAAGATAAAATTGCTGCTATTAAAAAAGAACAAAATGAAGGTAAGCTAGTTGCAATGACTGGTGATGGAACAAATGATGCCCCTGCTCTAGCACAAGCTGATGTTGGTTTAGCGATGAATTCAGGTACGATGGCTGCGAAAGAAGCGGCTAACATGATTGACTTAGACTCAGATCCTACTAAACTATTATCTGTCATTGCGATTGGTAAGCAGTTGTTAATCACTCGTGGTTCTTTAACAACATTTTCAATCGCAAATGATATTGCGAAATATTTCGCGATAATTCCAGCTTTATTTATTATGGCAATACCACAATTAGATTATTTAAATATTATGGGATTGAATTCACCAAAGTCTGCAATCCTATCAGCATTAATTTTTAATGCAATCATTATTCCTCTCCTCATTCCTGTTGCAATGAAGGGTGCGAAGTATAAACCAATGGATGCAAATAAATTATTATCTAAAAACTTATTAATCTATGGACTTGGTGGAGTGATTGCTCCGTTCATTGGAATTAAGTTAATTGATCTGCTTGTATCTACATTGCATTTTGTTTAATTCATTGGAAATGGAGGATTTAATGTGAAATCAGTTATGGTTGCGATCAGAGCATCTATTGTATTGTTATTAATTTGTGGATTAGGTTATCCATTAGCTACAACGGGGGTTGCGCAAGTAATTTTCCCGAAACAAGCAGATGGTAGTTTAATAGAATCAAATGGAAAAGTTACAGGCTCTAAACTATTAGCTCAAGAATTTAAAGGACCTGAATGGTTTCATTCAAGAGCATCTGCAGCTAACTATAATCCTACTGCTTCAGCTGCAACAAATGCGGCGGTTGCTTCTAAAGGATACGTTAAAGCAACAGAAGATAAAATAAATGAGTTGAAAAAAAACAATAGTGATTTAGGTAAAACAATCCCGGCGGATTTAGTCACTACATCTGGATCGGGTTTTGACCCAGATTTATCACCAGAGGCAGTGAAAGCGCAAGTACCTAGGGTTGCTAAGGCAACAGGTATATCTGAGGATAAATTAATATCGTTGATAAATCAGCATACAAAAAATCGTCAATTAGGAATATTTGGTGAGCCGCGTGTGAATATATTAGAATTAAATTTAGACTTACAGAAAATAAGATAGAGGGGAGAGTATTCTCTCCTTTTTCCCTATATATATATATAGAAAGGAGGAAAAACCTTGAGCGATGAACAGTTTCGTAGGAAAACTCCTGAGGAATTGTTAGAATCCATACGGAATATCAAAAAAGGAAGACTTAAGATCATAATCGGTGCTGCAAGTGGTGCTGGAAAAACATATCACATGCTCCAAGAAGGTAATGTATTAAAAGAACGTGGAATTGATGTTGTAATTGGTTTAATCAATGTAACAAACCGTCAGAAAACGATTGAACAAATTGGTTGTTTGGAAAAAATGCCTACTATTAATTGGGAGGAAAAAGAATCAATTAAGCAAGACTTAGATTTAGATGCAATTGTAGCAAGAAATCCAGAAGTAGTGCTTGTGGATTCATTGGCTCATCAAAATCGACCAGGTGCAATGTTTCCATCCCGTTTAGAAGATATTAATTTTTTAATATCTAAAAATATTAGCGTAATTACAACGATGAATATATATGAAATAAAAGAAGTTAATGACGAAGCTGAGAAATTGACCGGTGGCAATGTTAAGGGGAATTTATTTGTGGCAGAAGATACTTTGTCATTGGCAGATGAAGTAAAGTTATTAGATGTTACTCCTGAAGTTATTTTACAAAGATCAAAAGAAGATGGAAAAATAAATCGTCATTCATTATTACATAAAAGTAATTTAGCAGTTCTTCGTGAACTTTCACTTCGATTCATAGCTAGCGAAGTGAATGATGAACTTGATGAATATCGAGAAAAGCACGGTATAGTAGGACCATCTGGAGCATCGGAAAAAATATTAGTTACTGTTCAATATCATTGGAATGGTTCTATTTTAGTACGAAGAGGTCAGCAAATTTCAAAAAGATTAGGTGGAGATTTACATGTAGTATGTTTTCGACCACCTAACAAAAAATTTACAAATGATGAATTAACTTTTAAACGTTCGATTATAAAACTTGTTGAAAAAGTTGGAGGGGATTTTGTAGAATTACCATTGAATAGTAATTCAATTGCAAATGAAATAGTGAAATTTGCAATTAGTAGTAATATTACAAGCATTGTATTAGGTCAATCAAAGAGGAGTCGTTGGGAAGAGATTATAAATGGTTCTATTGTTAATAAAATACTAAGAAAAATTAAAAGTATAGATGTGTTTATTGTTGCCGATCGAGCGGAAAAAGATGGAGAAAGAGTACTTCCTACAATGCAAGTAAATAAAGAAATAGTAGATCCATATCGTCGGTTGAGTCCGCAAGAGCTGAAACAGGAAATTCATAAAATTAAACGAGGATCATTAAAAGTTTATATCGGAGCTGCTCCTGGTGTTGGAAAAACTTACACGATGTTAAGGGAAGGAAATGAATTAAAGAAAAAAGGGATTGATATTGTAATTGGCCTACTTGAAACTCATGGTAGAAAAGAAACAATGGAAAAAGTAGAAGAATTAGAAATTATTCCGAGAAAAGTCATTCCCTATAAAGAAACTTCTTTAGAAGAAATGGATACTGAGGAAATCATACAAAGAAATCCGGAGGTAGTTTTAATAGATGAACTTGCCCATACGAATGTCCCTGGGAGTAAATTTAATAAGCGATATATGGATGTTGAAGAAATATTGGAAGCTGGAATTTCCGTCATTTCTACTATGAATATTCAGCATGTTGAAAGTTTAAACGATAGTGTCGAACAAATAACCGGTGTTAGAGTTAGAGAAACAGTACCTGACAATATACTAAGAGATGCCAATGAAATTGAATTAATTGATATTTCACCAAAAGCACTAAGGCAAAGAATGAGAGAAGGAAGAATTTATGCTCCTATAAAAATAGAACAATCACTAAATCACTTTTTTAAAACTGGAAATTTGATTGCTTTGAGGGAGTTAGCGCTTAGAGAAGTAGCTGATGATGTAGATGAACGCTTAGAAGCTTGGGAACGAGATTTAACACTTAGAGGACCTTGGAGACAAGAGGAAGTAATTTTCGTTTGTGTAAATTTAAAATCTAATAGTGAAAGACTGATCCGTAGAGGATTTCGAATAGCGTATCGGCTAAAAGCTAAATTGTATGTAGCCTATGTTAAAGAACAGGGTAAAATATCTGAAGGAGAGCAACTTTTATTAAAAAAATTAAAAGAGTTAACTGAACGATTAGGTGGTTCTTTTGAATTGTATGAGACAACTGATCGACGACACCTATTTATTGAATTAGTAAAAAACATCCATGAAAAAAAGACGACTCATGTCATTATAGGACAATCAGCTCGTACTAGATGGGAAGAAATAAAAACAGGTTCGATTGTTCAAAGACTGTTAAGGGAGTTAAGATATTTAGATGTTTTAGTAGTTGCAGATCAAAGTACAAAATGATGGTTTCATTTTCAAAAGTTGTAGCATGAAATGATTATATTTGATGCTTTTTTATTTATTTCTTTAGAATTAATGTCACCATAATTAAAAAAATTAATATTAAAACCCTTGACCTAAAGTAAGGTTTAGGCTGTAATCTCTGATTAGTAAGCAACAAAATAATAAATCGGAGGAAATAAATATGACAAAATTTGCTTTTGTAACAGGTGCTAATAAAGGAATTGGATTAGAAGTAGTTCGCCAGTTGGCGGAAGAAAATTATCATGTATTTTTAGGTGCTCGAAATGAAGAGCTCGGGATTAAAGCAGTGCAGACTTTAGGTTTATCAAATATTACATTTATTCAGGTTGATGTTTCTAGCACACAATCTATTCAGGATGCTTTAAATAATATTTCAAAAGTAACTGACCACTTAGATCTATTAATAAATAATGCAGGGATCGCACCAGATTTTCATATTTTACCAAGTGAAATCAAACTTGAAACTTTACGTCAAGCATTTGAAGTGAATTTCTTTGGAACATTCCAAATGATTCAAACTTTTTTACCTCTGGTTAAAAACTCTGAACGTGGAAAAATTATTAATGTTACGACAGATATGGCATCACAAACATTATTTGATCGTGGAGAAACTGCATTAATCAATATACTTGGTTATAATTCTTCAAAAACTGCTAATAATTCATTAACACTTACATTTGGGAAAGAATTTGGAAGTAATGGTCCTGAAATTTTTGGTGTTACACCAGGTTTTACAACGACAGATCTAAACGGAAATGCACCTGGAGGCAATACATCTGCAGAAGGTGCTAAAATTATCACAGGCTATGCAGTAAGTAATTTAAACTACAATGGAAAAATTCTAAATGCAAAAGGAATTATGCCTTGGTAAGGATGAGGGTAAGTGGAATATACAATTGGACAAGTAGCAAAGTTGAATAGCTTAACAATTTCTCAATTAAGATACTATGATAAACAAGGCTTGTTACCTTTTCTAAAAAGAACTGAAAGTGGAGACAGAATTTTTAATGAAGACGCACTTAAATTTATCGAGATGATCTTATGCTTAAAAAACACAGGTATGCCTATTAAGAAAATAAAGCAATTTGTTGATTGGTCAATGAATGGAGAGGAAACGTTACTACAACGTTTAGAATTGATGAAACAGCAAGAAAGAAATGTTTTAGAACAAATAAAGGAAACAGAAGAAAATTTAAAGAAAATTCAGCGGAAAATTGCGAAATATGAACTTGAGATTAATGATAGTAATTAAAATTAAAAAGACAACGATTTAGTTGTCTTTTTTAATTGGATTGAAATTAAATATTTGCATCGGCTTTTTCAATTGTTATGCCTAGTTTTTTTGCAACAAAACCTGTTGTACTAGCTTGTATAAGAATGGTCATTAATATTGCTATGAAAGTGACAGTTGTAATTTCGTCTGCATAATTCACTCCCGCAGCAACAATCATCCCGGAAAGTGCTGCAGGAATAACGCCTGTTTCACGTACCCAGAACATAAAAATAATTTCATTCCATTTCCATTTTGCAATTCGATCGGGCCATGTACAAATGAGAACAGTAATTGGTCTTGCAATAAACATGAAAATTAGAACAATCAATATTCCTTGTAACCAAAATTTGCTTAAAATATGAAAATTTACTTGGGACCCTAGTAGCATAAAAATAAGTGTTCTCATAATTAATGTTGTTGAATCTGAAAAATGAGCGTCGGTTGATTTCGTTTTATCTGATATTTGAAAATGAAATAATTGAGGATTACCTAATATCAGACCAGCTGTAAAAGTTGCCATAAATCCACTTGAATGTATGTAACCAGCTAAAAGATATGAACTGATTGCAGCGACAAAACTTACAATTGTACTAAATCTTTGAAGCAATTCCCATCTATGCTCCGAAGTAAGAAAAACAGCAAGGAATCCTATAACGACTCCGACTATAATTCCACCCCCAGCTTCTCGAATAAAGCTCCATATACTAGATGTAATAGATAATTGTGTTTGCCCTAAAATAACACTGAGAATCGTAAATGCTAATATGGAACCTGTTGCATCATTAAAAGCAGATTCGCTTTCTACTGTTTGTTTAACTTTTTCTCTAATTTTAACTTGTTTAAAGACTGGAATCAAAGTAGCTGGGTCTGTTGATGCAATAACTGAGGCAAGCAACAATGCATATAAAATGGGTATTTTTAATAAATAAAATGCAGTAAAGGCTACGACTGAGGCTGTAATGATCACACCAAGAATTGATAAAAGGGAAATTGTAATCCATACTTCTTTTAGAACTGAGAATTGAATGCCCCTACCACCTTCAAACAAAATTAGTACAGATCCAAGAACGATGATGAATTGATAAGCAGGAGATTCATTCGGTATTGAAATTAAGTTTAATCCAGGCTGCCCTAATATGATACCAAGTATCATAAACAAAGCAACATCAGGTATTTTAATTTTTTCAGCTAATTTCATAGCTAATAGTCCGAAAATTAATACAAGAACGATGATATATAAATGATGTTCTACGACATTCATTACCTTTGATTCCAATTAAATTGCTCCTCTCAACACTTTTCAACTACTCATAGATTGACCTTGTTGTATTAGAAATATTTATTAACTATTTCGTTATTATGGATAATTTTAATTATAATTTTTCTTCATTGGGAACTATAATGTTGAAAGTTTGAATGGGGGAAGTAGATTTCCTTTTCAAAATTAGGCAAAAAAGAGAGGTAGTACTACTATGAATAAAAAGTTGGAACCTTCGTTAGATCCTTCTAAAGTTTTAGTGTCTGGATTTGCCCTCATTATTTTAATTGGTAGTATATTTCTAACCCTTCCAATTGCAACTAGGGATGGTGAAGGTCTTAAGTTTTTAGATGCATTATTTACTTCTACTTCAGCTACTTGTGTAACGGGACTTGTGGTAGTGGATACTGGAACAACATTCACTTTATTTGGGCAATTAGTTATTTTGACACTCATACAAGTAGGTGGATTAGGCTTTATGACTTTTGCAACTTTTTTTGCTGTTATTCTAGGGAAGAGAATTTCTTTAAAGGAACGTTTATTACTGCAAGAGGCTTTAAATAACTTATCGATTGCAGGTATTGTCCGTTTAGTGAAGAGAATCCTCATTTTTACTTTTATCATTGAATTAGTTGGGGGGATCTTGTTAGCATTTCGTTTTGCTTTTGATATGCCAATAAAAAAAGCTATCTATTATGGACTATTTCATTCAATTTCAAACTTTAATAATGCAGGGTTTGATTTAATGGGTGATTTTAAAAGTCTAACTGGTTATGTAGCTGATCCACTTGTTACGATTGTTGTATGTTTATTGATTACACTTGGTGGAATTGGTTTTATTGTAATGAACGAACTATATGAATACAAGCATACTAAAATGCTCTCTTTACATACAAAAGTTGTTCTTCGTACAAGCATTATTTTATTGGTTGTAGGGACTGTCTTAATATTCTTATTGGAATTGCATAATCCAAAAACATTGCAACCATTATCGTGGTCAGGAAAATTACTTGGTTCTTTATATCAATCCGTGACACCTAGAACAGCAGGGTCAAATACATTGAATATTCCTGATTTAACGCAAACCACTCTTTTTATTACGATTATTCTTATGTTTATTGGAGCATCCCCAGGTTCTACTGGTGGTGGGATTAAAACTACTACATTTGCTACTTTATTGGGAGCGGTTAGGTCTCAAGTTAAAGGGAAAGAAGATGTAGTCTTATTTAATCGAACGGTAATGTACGATACAATCTATAAGGCGCTTACAGTAACAATAAGTGGCCTTCTAATTGTAATGGTTGTTACTTTGGTTTTAACGATAACCGAACATGGTAAAGACTTCTTAATGATATTTTTCGAAGCAACTTCAGCTTTTGGCACCGTTGGGTTATCTATGGGGTTGACACCTGATTTAACGCCGCTTGGAAGAATTTTAATTATATTAACCATGTTTGCTGGTAGGGTTGGCCCATTGACGATTGCTTTTGCCGTCACTTTAAAAAGAAAATCGGATCCATTTAAACGTCCGAAAGGAAAAATTATGATAGGGTAAGTAGACCATAATGATTTTATAGGAGCATGTTATATGAAAAAACAATATGCAGTCATTGGACTTGGAAGATTTGGTTCGGGTATTGTAAATACTTTATTGGATCATGGAAATGAAGTGTTGGTTATTGATAATAATGATGAACGCATAAATGAGATTGCAGATCGAGCGACCCATGCGGTAATAGCAGATTCAACAAATGAGGAGTCATTAAAAGCAATAGGAATCGGCAATTTCGACACAGTCATTGTAGCGATTGGAAATGATATGCAAGCCAGTATTTTGACAACATTAGTGTTAAATGATCTAAGTATTAATAAAATCGTCGTAAAGGCATTAAATAAGCAGCATGGTGAAGTATTGAAAAGAGTTGGTGCGGATTGGGTAATCTATCCAGAAAGGAATATGGGAGAACGTGTTGCACACCAACTAATGTCACCAAATGTTTTAAATTTTATTGAACTTGCAAAAAATTACAGTATAGAAGAAATTAAGTTACCGTCTAAAATGGTGGGGAAAAGTTTAAAGGAATTAAATATAAGAGTAGAGTTTAATTTAACGGTAATTGCTATTAAAACCCAAGGAGTCGTTAATATTTCACCCTCTCCTGATGAGGTTATACATGAGGGAGATGTATTGGTAATGATTGGGGAAAATAGGGATTTACATCGTTTTGCAAACCTTGACTAAGTGCATAAATCTGTTTACAGCGAATTACTTTTTTAGTGGAATTTAGAAATTATTAAAGTTAATTTTAAAGAATTGGAGTCACTACGCTAGTGACCCCACCATTGATGAAGGTATTTATTAATGAGTAGAATGGAATTAAACCGTATAAAAAAACTTCTTTTAAATCTTGAAATAAATGTAAACGATTACCAAAAATATGGTCTTAAAAATCATTACTTGTAAGTAATCGTTTACATTAGTAATTCCAAAAATCACCATTTGACGAGTGATTTTTAACATGATAAAGTTGGTCTTACGTTTAAAAACGAACGTCAAACCACGGCCATTTGGTCATGGTTTTTTTATATGAAAAAATGAGAAAGGAGAAATCAAAATGAAGAAAGTAATCTTATCTTTAGTAGTAGGATGTGGATTTTCTATTTTACTGACAGGGTACGAAACGAATAAGTCAGAAGTTAATAAAGAGATCTCTATGTTTAATCAAACTGAGGTACAAAACGTGTTAACAAACACTTTATCAGTTGATAATTCACAAGAGATCGTTTGGAATCAAGCGCGATAAATAGTCGCAAAACTTCCGAGGTTGGTCTTACGTTTAAAAACGAACGTCAAACCACGGCCAAAGGTCATGGTTTTTTTATATGGAAAAAATCGAGAGGAGAAAACAAAATGAAAAAAGCAATTTTATCTTTAGTAGTAGGATGTGGATTTTCTATTTTACTGACAGGGTACGAAACGAATAAGTCAGAAGTTAATAAAAAGATCTCAACGTTTAATCAAACTGAAGTACAAAACGTGTTAACAAACATGGTAGCAGTTGATCAATCAAAAGAGATCATTTGGAATCAAGCACGCTAATTAGTCGTGAAATTTCCACTTTAGTTGGTCTTACGTTTAAAAACAAACGTCAAACCACGGCCAAAGGTCATGGTTTTTTTATATGAAAAAATCGAGAGGAGAAAACAAAATGAAAAAAGTAATTTTATCTTTAGTAGTAGGATGTGGACTTACTATTTTGCTGACTGAGTACGAAACGAATATGTCAGATGCTAATAAAAAAATCTCTACATTTAATCAAACAGAAGTGCAAAACGTCTTAACGAACACTTTAGCTACGAATAAGTCTCAACAAATCGTTTGGAATCAAGTACGCTAATAATAGAGTAAATTTGTTTACTCTTATTTTGAGATTAAAAAAATTCGATTGTAAATTTTAGTAAAAGTCTATTTACAAATTTATCCTAAAGTTATATATTTACATTTAAATTCTATATTTTTCTAATTCAAAATCATAGTTGCTTAATCTTAAAAAGAGCGGGGGAACCATTTCTTTATTGGGGTGAATCCTTTTTTGTAAAGGTAGGGGTATTCTTTAATCCCGAATCCGACAGCTAACCTCGTAAGCATTTAAAGAAGGGGGTTTATTTAGTATTGTTTTTTAAACACTAAGTAAAGTTTAGTGTTTTTTTGTATGCAAAAAATTGGGGAATTGGCTGTAACACGCCAATGTTATTTGTTTCTTAAAGGGGAGAGAATCATGCATCATCCGTCCGAATATATAGAAATTGGACTATTTATTTTAGCGATTTTTGGGATTTATTACTCGGTTGCAAATTTTAACAGCGTAAAACGAGTATTTATTGGTAGACCAATGAGAACTGCAGAAATACATGCGCAGCACAATAAACTAATTTGGTTCATTGCTTTACCGATTCTTGCAGCTGATTTGTATTCATCAGTATCTTATGGACCAGAGGCAGGTATGACCGAATTAATGAGTCTAGGGGCCAAAGCACACTGGTATATCATACCGATTACAATAGCAACTGTTCTTTTATTAGGAATTCTAATTCTTTCTTATATAATGGGGATTTTAGCTTATCCAAGTGGTGGCGGGGCATATGCTATTGCCAAAGACAATTTCAAACCTCGATGGGTTTCACTCGTAGCATCAAGCTCTCTATTAGTAGATTATATTTTAACAGTTGCAGTTTCAGTTTCTGCTGCACTTGAAGCTGTGTCATCTGCTTACCCAGCAGTTGCACCTTATGAAACAGTATTAGCAATATTTTGTGTTTTTTTATTACTAGTTGTCAATCTTCGTGGGGTTGCAGAATCAGCTAAAATATTTGCGTGGCCAACATTTGGCTTTATGATTTGTATGTTACTTTTGATTTTTACTGGATTCTTTGATGAATTCCAAAATGGATTTGTACAACATCATACACCTACGTTTGGTACAGTTCCACAAGGATTAAGTATTTTACTTGTATTGAAAGCATTTAGTTCTGCATGTTCTGCATTAACAGGTATAGAAACCATTTCAAATGCAGTACCGGTTTTTAGAGAACCTCGTCAAAAAAATGCGATTAAAACATATATAGCATTAGGCGTAATTACTTCAATTACTCTTTTAGGATTTGCTTATCATTTATATGTAAACGGGATTTCACCTAATCCAAATGATACAATGTTATCACAATTAATAAAGGTGTATTTTGGACACGGAATTTTATATCAAGTAATCATTTGGTTTACATTTATTATTTTAATTTTGGCAGCTAACTCGACTTTTACAGGATTTTCGCAATTAGCAGCAATCGTAGCAGCGGATGGTTTTTTACCGAGGGGATTTACAAACAGAGGCGATCGTTTAGGTTATTCTAATGGCATTATCGCACTTGCTGCAGCAGCGAGTATTTTAATTATTGCATTCCAAGCCCATACTAATGCACTGATTCCACTATACGCAATTGGTGTATTTTTATCATTTACAATTGCGCAATTAGGATTAACACGAAGATGGAAGCGAGTAAAAGGGCCTAAATGGCAAGTTAAATTAGCAATAAATGTAATAGGATTAGTTGTAACTTCTGTTGTTACCGTAATCTTTGCAGTAACAAAATTTGTAGATGGTGCTTGGGTTGTTTTAGTCGTAATTCCGACAATTATATTCTTCTCTTTAGCGATCTATAAACATTATCAAAATGTAGCAAGCGAATTAAAGATCGATTTAAGTTCATTTAAACCGGAGGCAAATAAAGTCATTACAGTTGTATTAGTTTCGGGAACTCATCGAGTTGTTCATAATACATTGTCATTTGCAAAAGGGATTGCAACAGAACCGATCGCTGTTTATGTTGGATTTGATGATGAATCAATTGAGAAAATGGAAGAAAAATGGGAAGAGTGGGGTAATCCATGTCGCTTAGTCGTTCTAAAAAGCCCGTATCGTTCAGTACTTGCACCACTTTCAAGATTTATTAAGTTAATAGAAGGTAATGAACCTGATAGTCACGTGCAAATTGTGATTCCACAATTTATCCCTAAGAGATGGTGGCATAATCTTCTTCACAATCAAACGGCACTTTTACTTCGACTTTGGTTAATAAGTCAAAAGGATGTAGTCGTTACGACGGTTCCTTATCATTTGAGAAAATAGAAAAAAAGCATGAAATTTTGAATTTCATGCTTTTTAATTTTACATATCAAAGTAAAAAATACTTGCCAAAGTTATGTTATACAATTATCATTTGTATGCACAAACAAATGAAGTTAAAAGAGAGTTAATATGAAAACTTTAGTTATCGTTGCACATCCATATATGGAACAATCAATAGTTAATAAGGTATGGATGAATCGTCTCCAACAAGAGGAAGTTATGATTCATAATTTATATGCTCACTATCCAAATTTTGAAATTGATGTTGAAGAAGAGCAACAGTTATTATTAGATCATGACCGGATTGTACTACAATTCCCATTTTACTGGTATAGTACTCCAGCTATATTAAAACAATGGCAAGACTCTGTGTTAAGCTATGGATTTGCTTACGGTTCTGAAGGTACTAAACTGAAAGGAAAAGAATTAATACTTGCTATCTCGACAGGTGGACCTGAACAAGCGTATCAAGCAGGTGGATCTAATCATTACTCGATGAGTGAATTAACTCGTCCATTACAAGCTACTGCAACCCTATGTGGAATGCACTTTTTACCTTCATTTTTACTCCAGGGAGTTATGAATTTAACAGATGAAAAACTTCAAGAAAGTGCCGAAGAGTTAGCTTCATATATTACAAATCCGAATTTGCGTGGAAATCGTTAAATATAAATGCTGTTTTACAGTTGTTTTATGAACTAATTGACAAAGCATTGTTTTATTTTGTAAGTTGTATCTACAAATAAGATCATTCAGGAGCTGAGCAAATGGAACAATATTTTAGTAATTGTTTATACTTTTCTGCCAATCATTTGGCTAGATTAATGAATAAGATGGCAGAAGAGGAATTTGCTCCACTTGGCATTTCCCCTACTTATGCATTTTTATTAATGGCTGTTTATGAACAACCCAATATTACCCAAACAGAATTAAGTAATATTTTGCATATTGCCCCATCAACTACAACAAGATTTGTAGAAAAATTAGAAGTAAAGAAACTTGTGGAGCGAAAAAGTGAAGGGAAATTAACATTAGTTAATCTAACAAATAAAGGATTAGCAATTCAAGAAGAAATAAAAAAGTGTTGGAAAAGCTTGTATAAGCGCTATGCAGAAATACTAGGTGAGGATTTAGCAAAACAAATTACTTCACAATCCTTTCAAGCTTCGATTCAAATTGAATCAGCAAAATAATTTAAGATGTGAGATATAGAGTCTGTTTATAGGCTCTTTTTTTATTTCTATGATTTTACATAAATAGATTAATATTTACTTACCCTGGATTCCTCAAAATTTTAAAAAATATTCTTAATATCTAAGAATGGGTCATACAATATACGAGGTATAAATTTATGAAAATATAACTAAACCTAATAAATAAGGATGATGTTATGTATTTTTATCAAAATTCTGGTCAATTGTTTAGAGATCAAAAATTAATGAATGAAATTGAAAAAGCGATAAATGGTGAATATTCAGCAATTAGTTGCTATACAAAATTGGCGAATATGGCAAAGGATAAAAATGAACGTAAAATAATTCTAGAAATAAAGGAAGATGAAATAAAACATTACAATCAATTTGTATCGATCTATACTAGTTTAACCGGAAGACAACCACAAGCTAACATATCAGAAAATTGTCCCAATACGTATATTGATGGTTTGGAGTTCGCACTGAAGGATGAGCAAGAAACTGTGGATTTTTACTTAAGCATTTCAGATGGAACATCAAATCAATTCATAAAACATGCTTTTAATAGAGCAGCAAAAGATGAGCAAAATCATGCTGTATGGTTCCTATATTTTTTTACGAAAAATAAATTGGGTTAGTTTGGGGAGATCAAGTAATAGCATTAAATGAATCGGGGTAAGTACTGGTTGTTTCACCAATTATTTATAAAAAAGATACTGACAAAACAAAGTAATTCCTTTCAGCCTATAAATGAGAGGAAGTGTAATGATGTATCTCTCAGAAAAAAGGAATCGTTTCAATAGCGAAAATGCGATTTTACTTGCTGCATTCAGTTATCAGACATATATACTTTTCCTAAAGGGAACCGTTACCTTACCGAAAGGCTACAAGTTAAAGTATATCATTCATGCTGATGTCAATATAGAGAATCCCACTAATGAAATATTTGGTTTTATTGCTGAGTCGAAAGAAAATATTGTGATTGCATTTAGAGGATATGCCGCTTATCCAGCAGATTTAATAGCAGCATATGACATCCTACAAGTTCCATTTCCTTATGTAGAAAATGGCGGGAAAACATCTCGTGGATTTACATGTATCTATCAATCGACAAGGAAAAAAATATTTAAAGAGATAAACAAACTTTCAAAAAGTAAAAAGCTACTAATCACAGGTCATAACTATGGTGGAGCATTGGCGTTGTTAGCAACTTTGGATATTATCGTTAATTCAAAATTTAAAAATGTACACGTATATACTTACGGTAGTCCTCGAGTAGGAGATCCGGACTTTGTTGATCGGTTTAATCAGGAGGTAAAGTATAGTAATAGAATCGTTAATATTCATGATTCTTTTCCAACTTTTCCAGAAAAATTTTATCCTCCTCCTTTTACAGAAGAAGGGCTATATTATCAACATGTAAATACAAAGTATCCACTTTCCTTCCAGTTGAATAATACACCTCGAAATGATGCTATTGGATGCTATTTTAAAAACTTAAGTAAATTGAATCCTGAGTATTCAACCAAATTATGTAATGAAAATCCTAATTTTTGTCCTAATTCGGAAATGTGTTTTCCATTTCAGCGAACTTGTAATTGTCCAAAACCTTGCATTAAAAAAGGTGGTGGTTAATGATGTATAATTCACGAAATGAGAATGTTTTTAATAGTAAGGACGCAATTTTACTTGCAGCGATGTGCTATCAGTCTAATCAGCTTATCGAAAATGAAAAAGGGGAAATGATCTTACCTATAGGATTTCAACTTCGCCATATAATTTATGCCTATGCGGGAGTTGAAGAGCCAGAAGCTGAACCATTTGGATTTATTGCAGAATCAAACAATGAAATCATTATAGCTTTTAGAGGTACAGATTCATATAAAGACAATGAGTCAGATCAAGACTTATATCAAGTAGATTATCCTTTCGCCGAAAATGTTGGTAAAACACATCGCGGTTTTACTTGTATTTATCAATCTGCTAGAAATGAAATAATGAAAGAACTGATGAAACTTTCACCTAATAAAAAATTATTAATTACAGGTTATAGTTTAGGAGGAGCCATAGCGGTATTGTGCTCATATGACATTGCTGTAAACACAGACTTTGAAAATCCTTATGTGTATACTTTTGGTAGTCCTAGAGTGGCAGATCCTGAGTTTGCTTATCGATATAGCCAAATGGTAAGAAACAGTGTTCGAATTTTCAATGTACATGATATCATTCCTACTTTGCCAGCAGAGGCATATCCTCCACCGTTTACTGCTAAGGGTTTATATTATCGACATGTATACAATAAGTACCCGGTTTCTTTTCAATTAAATAGTATAGCACGTAATCATTATATTGGCTGTTACTTCAACAATATCAGTAGTTTGAATCCAGAATATTCAACTGCATTATGTTCAAATAATCCTGATTTTTGCCCGAATATAAAAAATTGTGTACCATATGAAGGTAATTGTGTTGAAAAAAATAAATAATATTTAAAAATTAAAAACAACTCAAATCGATATGAATCAAAGATTTGAGCTGTTTTTTTGTAAATTATTCATTTTAATCATTTTGAAAATTAATGTTATATCGAGAATTTTCTTCACTAGATTAACAGAGAAAAGATAGGACAAATATAGTATTTTGAAAAGTTTTAATATTTTGAATTTTATTGATTCACAATCAATTTTAATGAAAATTGGAATATTCCCCCAAATTTGATTTTACTTTTGATTACAAAAATCTGCAAATCTCATTAAGAAAAAGTAAAAACTGTGTAAAAAAAATAATTTTTCTACAAAAAATGTTTATTAACGACAATTTTTTATTAAAGTAGGAATTGTAATTAAGTCGATAGTAACAGGAAGTTAACTTCAAATTTCCCCAATTTACTCCAACCCCCTATTTTTCAATAATAGTATTAACATAGGTAGTTTGTAATGGAACCGTACAAGATTTAATGAGAGCAAAGAAGTTCGACACAATTAAATTATCGTATTGTTATTCATGAACACTAACATATGTAATAAACAGTAGCATGGAGGGTAAAAATGGGGAAAAAGTATTACAATCGTAAAATTGTTAAAAGCTTATCTGTAGTTGCTCTATCGTCTAGTTTTATTTTAGGTTCTCTAGGACATTTAGATTTTACAAAAGCTGCAGGTTATTCAAAGACGGAAGATATTTTAGCAAATTTAACTCCACAACAAAGAGCTGCACTTAATCAACTTTCAACAAATGAAGAAGCTGGTTTACAAATTTCTTCTGATATTGATCAATCTTCTACAAAACAAACATCAGTAATTGTCCAGTTTGCAAATCAGCCAACAAAAGTTGCTCAACTTCAAGCAAGTCTTGAAGGACAATCGTTAACGGCAGATGAAGCATCAAAATTAATTGATCAAGATCATGCAACGTTTAACGAAGATGTTGGACAAATATTAATTGATGACAATAAAAAACAAGTAGATTATAAGATTACCCGTTCATATAAAAATGCGTTTAATGGTGTTTCGATCAGTCTACCTGCTAATCAAATAAAAAATCTATTAAAATCAAAAGCAGTTAAAACAGTTTGGAGCAATGAAACATTTTCAATTGATCCACCTGAAGCAAATAATGAACAATTAAAAGCTGATGAGGAAAAAGTTGGAAATTATACACCTTATGATGGTTTCGATCGTTTACATGCAGAAGGTTTTACAGGTAAAGGAATAAAAGTAGGGATCTTGGATACTGGTATTGATTACAATCATCCAGATTTAAAGGATGCATTTAAAGGTGGATATGATTTCGTTGACAACGATAATGATCCAATGGAAACAACTTACGCTGATTGGAAGAAATCAGGAAAACCAGAATCTAATGGCTCATCGGTTTATTATACAGAGCATGGAACACATGTTGCTGGTATTATTGGTGGCCGTGGTAAAGCAGATAGTGAATATAAAATGTTAGGAGCAGCACCTGAGGCGGATATTTACTCTTACCGAGTACTTGGACCGTACGGTAGTGGAACAACTGATGCTATTATTGCTGGATTGGATAAAGCAGTTAAAGATGGTATGGATGTTATCAATATGTCACTTGGTGCATCACTTAATGATCCTCTTTTTGCGACTTCAGTTGCTGTAAATAATGCAGTATTAAGTGGTGTGACAACTGTTGTTGCAGCTGGGAATTCTGGAGATCAAATGTATACACTAGGTTCACCAGGTGCTTCTGCATTAGCGTTAACAGTTGGTGCATCATCAATTTCGCTTGATGCATATCAATACGCGGCTGTACAAAATGGAGTTAATTATAATGTAAGACAGTTAGCAAGAAATTACTCAGATAATCTTACTCAATTAAAAGGAAAAACGTATCAATTAGTAGATGTAGGTTTAGCGAGAACAACTGCTGATTTCAACGGGAAGGACTTAAATGGAAAAATCGCCTTTATTAAACGTGGAACGAACGCTATAATTGATAAAATCAAAAATGCAAAAATAAGAGGCGCAGTTGGGGTACTTATGTATAACGACGAAGTAAACCAAGCTGAAGGACCAATTAATGCATTTTTAGGTGAATCAGTTGATGCAGTTCCATCATTTACAATATCAAACAGTGATGGAAAACAAATTTTAGCAGCGATTCAAGCAGGTAAAACAAGCTTCTCATTTGGAGACTATTCAATCATTCATACTGCTAGCGATGAATTAGCTGGATTCAGTTCAAGAGGTCCCTCTCGTGTAAATTATGATATTAAACCAGAAGTAACTGCACCTGGTGTTGCGATTATGTCAACTGTTCCGTTTTATGTAAACAATAAGACTGTAGATGGGACAAAAACAGATGATTACAAGTATGCATATGAACGTTTATCTGGTACGTCTATGGCTACACCTTTTGTTGCTGGAGTATCCGCATTATTATTACAATCAAACAAAGATTTACAACCAGCAGATGTTAAATCGATTTTAATGAACACAGCTGATCCATTATTAAAAAATTATAGTGTGTTTGAAATTGGAAGTGGACGAGTAGATGCGTATGAAGCAATTAACTCAAGTGTTGAATTGCAAGTTGTTGATAAAACATCGACAAGTAATGATAAAGGTAAATTAAAAACAATTAAAGAATTAACAGGTGGAATGAGCTTTGGTTCATACGGTTTTAATGATCAAGATATTACTGATGACCGTACTGTTACTTTAAAGAATAGAAGTGAAAAAGCAAAAACATTTAATGTAAATGTAAAATTCCAAGCGGGATTAAGAGGCTCCTTGGATGCAGCATCTAATGGAGTTACATTAACTGGACCAACTTCAGTTAAATTAAGTGCAATTAGCTCAAAAAACATTAAGTTTAATTTAAATATTCCAAAGACAGCTGAAAAAGGAACATATGAAGGATATATCGTCTTTACAAATGATGCTGATCCAACAGAAACTTACCAAATTCCATTTGGTGGACGAGTAGTAAATGAAGGAATTGATACCCTTACGATTTCTAATCCTATGTTTTCAGGTGATACATCTATACCACAAAGAGCAAATCTACAAATGTCATTTAAGTTTTCATTAAAATCGCATATGAAAACTATCGATTTCGTAGTTCAAGATGCAACGACTGGTGAAGATTTAGGATTACTTGCAAGTTATAATGGAATTTCAATAAAAGAAAACACGGTATACGGAGTTCCAACTGGATTTAATGGGTCTTATTTCCCGTTCACTGGTGATCCAAAAAATCCAATAAGTAATTCAATTGTTCTTGCAAAAACAGGACATTATAAACTAAGAATTGTTGGTACAAATGATCAAGGTAAAACATTCTCAAAATCAGCTGATTTCATTTATGAAAAAGGACAACCAACTATGACTTCAAGCTTCGATTCATTAGATCAAAAAGTGATTGAATATAAAGACAGTCAATTTGATGCAAATGGACAATTTTTGTATGACTTTCATATGAAGGTTACTGATCCAGAAGTAGAAACTGCAAACCAAGCAGGAATTCCAATTGATCAGTCTAGTAATCAAATTGTTGCATATAACCATGCAGGTTGGCCAAGCCTTCCAATAAACATGGATAAAGATGGAAATCACAATGATCAAATACTAGTACTGAAAGGTGTAGTGCCATATAAAATTTCGTTTGTTGCGAATGATGCTGCAAGAAACTTTACGGCAAACCTTACGTCAATTTTAAGGATAATGTTCGTGCCCGAAACTTATCCGTATTATTACTTAAAAGCAAATAAACAAACAGCTTCGATGGGAGATACAATTAATTATTCTTTCCGTTCAAATAATATGAAGAATTTAAAAACTGCGAAAATTTCAATACCGGTAATAGTGCAAGATGGTAGAGAGCTAGCAACTATTGAAAATGTCGTGGTAAGTGATGCTGTAAAGCAATATGGTGATGCACAAGTGTCTGTAACAAAAACTACTGGGACATATGAATCAACATATAACATAACATTTAACTATTTAGGCGATAAACCTCTACCTGAAGATATGCAATTATTCAATTTCGATTTAGTAACAGCAAAACGTTTTTCGAAAGATTTTCCAATTGTGCAGTCTAACATGGAATTTAATGGATCGACAATTGATCAATCGAATGTAGAAACAAATAAAGTTTATAGTTATCTAGAAGTATTTGATTTAAAACAACCTAGTTATTCTCGATTAGAAGGTCAAATGAAATTAGAAGGAACGTTTAATCCTGCTACTGGTCAGACTAATTTTGCTATAGATCAACTAAAAATTGGTGCTAAAGTAACCGTTACTTCATATGATGGAAAAAATGTTGTAGACGCAGTGTTTACAAACAAAAATGGAAATTATATAGTAGATCCGCTAGTTGCTGACACAAAACCATATACGATAAAAGTGGATGTACCAGGTCATTTTACAATGTCTAAAGAGTTAGTTTTATCAGATGACGTTCGAGGAGAAACGGTTGGTAGAAGATTAGGATTTAACTTAGCTCAAGCAAAAGCTGGAGATACAAATAAAGATAATGTCATCGATATATTAGATGCACTAAATTTACAAACTTATTGGGGTTTTAATAAATCAGGTTGTGATTTGAACTTTGATGGTGTTGTAGATAAAAAGGATATGGATTATGTTGTTAAGAATTATGGATTACAAAATAGTACTGTTCCAAATCCACCTAAAGCAAAGACATCATATAAAGGTGTAACGCTTGACGACGTACTAAATCAATTAGGTTTAAAATAAGAGAACAATGTCGGTAACATTATAAAAAAATTAGAAAAACATTTAAAAAATTTTAAAAAAACTATCATTCTTTATAAACTTAAAGTTTGATAGTTTTTTATATATAAATTTGAAATTTTTAATTTTTAATTTTTAAAATTTTTCAATAAAAATCATGAAATTCTCCAAAATTCCCCCAAATTTAAAATTTATATGATTTAACTTTGTTTATATTTAAAAAATTAAGGCTTTATTAATCATATCTGCCTACAAATCTCCTTTTTCCACCAAATTATTTCATTTTTTTATATTTTTTTATTCTAAAATAAATCAAAAACGCTAAAATCCCCCAATACAAGATAATTAAATCTTGAAGTAGTATTTAATTAATCAAATTGTTAAGAATAGTTATTTATTAGTGAATTTTCTGTAAAAATTCTAACAATTGATTGTAAGTGGATTATGTATCTAATGGGGGGGAAATCATGAAAAAGAGAAAATTGTCTAGAAAGAGTATGAAGCCAACTAAAAAGATGGTCTCGATCTTTGCTTTGAGCTCAATGTTTTTAAACGTTGCGATACCTCAAAGTTTTGCAAGTGTAAATGCCGAGACTAAACCAAATCAACAAGATTCATCTAGTAATACTTTTGATGCGAAAGAAGTAAACCGTATTCTTGACGGGCTTACTCCTGAGCAAAAAGCGAATATTAATAAGCTTACTGGAGCAGAGAACACTCAAAAAATTCATGTGGACCAAAAAGATTTAAGTAGTTCAAAAAAGATTAATGTAATTGTTCAATTTAAAGAGGATCCAGCAAAGATTCAAATCATAAAGCAGTCTCTAGCTAAAGGGAGAGCAACTGCAAATAGTCAAGCGTTTGCAAGTGAATATTCGGATGCACGAAATAAGGTAAAAGATTCTCATACTAAATTTAAAAGCTTTGTGAATGGGCAGCCTAAGACGCAAATAGTTGGTGGGAAATCTGTCAATACTTCTATGGGTATTACTCGAGAATACACAGATGCATTTAATGGAGTAGCTTTATCACTACCTGCAAATCAAGTTGAAAAACTTGCTGAAAATCCAGATGTATATTCTATTTGGTCTCAAGTAGAATATTCTGTTCCGGAAGATAACGCTTCCCAAGCTGTAGCGACAAGTAGATCTGCTGGTAAGCCAACACCAGGGCTTTCTTATTTAGGTATTGATAAACTTCAAGCTGACGGTAATACTGGTATCATTAAATCAGGCCCACGTGTAGGACAAAAGGTTAAAGTTGGTGTGTTGGACACTGGAATTGACTATAATCATCCAGATTTGAAGGGCGTTTATAAAGGTGGTCACGACTTAGTTAATAATGACGGTATAGATTCAAATGGAAACATTAAATACGTGGATGACCATGATCCAATGGAAACAACATATGAAGATTGGAAAACTGATAAGGAGAGTTCTAATCCAGTTTGGGGGACACCTCCATCAGACTATAAGTCATATATAACTTCTCATGGAACGCATGTTGCAGGGACGATTGCAGCAAATACGACAGATAATAACGACGTATATTCTGCAAATGGTGTAGCACCAGATGTGGACCTTTATAGTTATCGTGTACTAGGTCCAGGTGGTCATGGTACAACAGATTCTGTATTAAGTGGTATTGACCTAGCAGTAAAAGATCACATGGATGTCATCAATCTTTCACTTGGTGCAAATGTTAATGACCCACTTTACCCTACAAGTGTGGCTATTAACAATGCTACTTTAGCTGGTGTTGTGTGTGATGTTGCAGCAGGTAATGCTGGTCCTGGGCAAGCTACAGTCGGTGCACCAGGAGCTTCAGCATTAGCAATTACTGTAGGTGCAAGTACAATCCCAGAAAATATTGCAACCATGACAGTAAAGAATGGTTCAATTTCTTATAAGGCACGTTTATTTGGTAAAAACTTTTCACAATCAGACGATGCTTTTAAAGGTCAAACATTACCAATCGTTGATGTAGGTTTAGGAAGTGCTGCAGATTATAGCGGTATTAATATGTCTGGTAAAATTGCTCTAGTAAAACGTGGGGGAGAGTACTTACAGACAAAAATGGCAAACGCTAAAAATGCTGGAGCTGCAGGTATGATTATCTGGGACAATACTGATGATTCAGATAGCCAAGGCTATATACCAAATTTCCTAGGTGTCAGCATGGATAATGTTTATTCGATTTCATTGACACAAGCACAAGGACAAGCTCTATCTGATGCGATTAAAAAAGATCCAAATTCAGCTAACATTACGTTTCCTTCTACACTTGATGCTCCGATTAGTAAGAGTGGGGATGAATTGGCAAGCTTTAGCTCAACAGGTCCAGTTAAAGATTGGACAATTAAGCCGGATGTTATAGCACCTGGTGTTGATATTTCTTCAACAGCTCCATACGATATTTGGGAGCCGCAAAACAATACAACTCATGATTATAAACTTGCATATCAGATTATGTCTGGTACCTCTATGGCAACACCACACGTTGCTGGGATTTCAGCTTTGGTCTTAGCTGCACATCCAGATTATACACCTGCGGATGTTAAGACAGCACTAATGAATACAGCTAAAAGTATTGACACAGATTTAAAGACTTATAGCGTATATCAAGTAGGTGCTGGACGTGTTGATCCGGCTCGTGCAATCGCTGCAAATGTTAAAATTCAAGTTCTAGATAAAGCAGTTACTTTTGATAATCCAATAGATTCATCAACAGCTCATCAAGTAGATAACTTGACTGGAAGCATGTTCTTTGGATTTAAAGGCAGAGGAGAAGGTGCAACGAACGGTTCAGACGATGTTGTTTCTTCAAAAGATTTTAACGTTTCCAATCTAGGAACTGGCAGTAAAACATTTAATGTAAGTAGTGCATTTATTACATCAAAATTTGCTGGATCGAATAAAGTAGGTCCTGGCACAGGAAATGATGTGAAAATCGATTTTTCTGTCGATGGGAAAAACGTGAATTCGATTAATGTTGGTGGAGGAAGCACTGTTAAAGCAACAGCAAAAATTACAGTTCCTTCAAACTCATTAGATGGCACATATGAGGGCTATATTTATCTAGTAAACGCTACTGACCCATCAGAGACGTATCGTATTCCGTTTACGATTACAGTTGCGGAAAAAGGAATTGATACTTTCAAAGTTACGATAAAAGCGGCGGCAGTCGGAAATATTTCAGCTTATAGATTATCATTTAATAACGAGATGAAAAGCTTCTATATTGCCGTTAAAGACAAAGACGGAAAATATATAGGGATAGCTAATACATTATCAAACGGTAGTAATTTTATCCCTGGTGTTCAATACGGCCCACTTATAACACTTTTAAATGGATGGTATCTTCCATTCACAAAAACATACGATGGATCGTATGACGAGTCTGGCCTCGCAGACGATGTGCAAGTACTAAAAGAAGGTTCCTACTCACTTGAGATCGTTGCAACTGGTAAAGATGGAAAACGTTATACAGCAGAAGATACGGTTTATGTTGATGGAACACCACCAACTATGACGATGGATAGTGACTCCAAGGGTGGAATTTATGAAATTGATCCGACAGGTTACCTGCCTGGACAAGAAATTAAAGGATTCCGTGGTATAGTTTATGACTCGAACGTAGAAGTGATGAAAAATAATGGTGAAACATCAGTGCCAAGCCCTAAAGATGGTGTAACACCAGTTCCTGTCGATCAAGGATTGAACAGTGTTGTAGGCTATCAAGACAGTGATTACCCAACAGTTTTCTTTAATACAAATGAGAAAGGTCGCTTCCATTTTGGGGTGACGGCTGAGGACGTAGCAAATAAATATGGTAGTGAATTTATAATTGATCCTGTTGATTATTCAGGTGAAAGTGACCAAAGTATAAACGGACAAACTTATTATTTTATCAAAAAGGGAAATCCTTATGTCACACTAACTAATTCTAATGGAGTAGATGCAGGCCCAGGTAACGAAGATAAAGTAGTTGTCGATGCTAATAAACCATTCAAAACGACAATCACAACTAAGTATGGTGTAGGAATGACTGGCGGTAAATTTATGCTGAATAGTCAAAATGTTTACGACTTCAGTCATATCCGACTGACAGATGAGTATAAAAATTACCTAATCAGTAAAGGAATTGATCCAACTAACGTTCTTACAGTAAGTCAACCATATAAACATCCAGTGTATGGAGTTGGCCTAACAACAGATGTGACAATTTCAAATATAGGTCCAGCAGGTGCACTTGACCATGATATGCCGATTTTAGAAGCAGATGTGACCTATAACAGCCCAGATCCGATTACAGGACAATTCCAGTATATATTACTAAAGGCGAATTTAACTTTGTCAGGTGAAGATACAAAGGTCGCTTGGTTCCCAACCAATGTACCTTATGTAAGACAGAACATCTCTGTACTTAGAGGGCAATTAGCAGCAGAATCTTTCGCAAGGAATAACATAAACAACAATTATCCACAATTCACGGTTGATTCTGGTGCGAAGGTAACGGTTACGGATGACAAAGGTAAAAAGTTTACAACCGACCAACCGACGTCATTTAATAATACAATGGCTTATACATTCATCAATCCATATTATGCTGTCACGATGGATGTTAGTGACAAGCCATATTCTGTTGAAGCAAGTGTTCCAGGACATTTTAAAGGATATGAAAAAACACCGGTAATTGGTGAAAACAAATTCGGTTATCAATCAGGTACTATTAAGGATATTCGAGGTCTATTCCCTATCCTTTTAGGTGGAGATGTTAACGGTGACAACGTCATTGACATGAAAGATTTACTGAAAGAAATCGATGTTTATTATCAATACAAAAATTTAAGTAATTTTAATAATCCAGCAAATACAGTAGCAAACAAAACAGCATTCTTAAACACAAACCGCGATGCAGATATTTATTGGATTAAGCCAACTGGATTTGGTTACGGAATCGATTACAACGATTTCTATTTCATCTTTAAAAACTTTGGTAAGCAAAATCAAAGTGCAATCGAAGCAGGTTTAAGTGTTCCAACTGCACAAAAAACAGTAGATCAAGATACAACTATTACAACTCAATATGCTGGTTCAATCACGTTAAATAGAGATGACACAGTAGAGCAAGTTATGCAAAAGCTTAATTTTGCAGCTCCAGCACAAGCAACCATCACATCACCAAAGTTACAAGACTTGCAAAATGGAGCAACAATCTCGATGTCTCCTTCAAGCACAGTGTTCGTTGATGATGTAGTATGGAGAAAAGCAATTACAAAAATTATGTTAGGTTCAACTGATGTAACGAATTTAGTAACTATTAACCCGGGATATACGTATTATGACGCAAATGGTGTATCGCAAACTATGCCATCAAAAATTACGTTCCCAGGTGCGCTATTCCCGACAGCAACGAATTACACTGTTACAGTGAAGGCGACAGGATACCAAGATGTAACTAAAGCACTTACAGTTGCGGCTGTGCCAATTCCGACGCCTGCAATATCAAGCATTACCGACCCAACAAAAGCACATTTAGGAAAGGATTTAACCTTTACCTTTACAGATGATGCGAATTGGCGTCAAGGTATTAATAATATCAAGGTGAAAACATTAAACTCAGCAGTGCTAGATATCACCGACTTAAAAGATGGCAGTGGGAATAAATATTACGACATCAGTGTGCCAGGACAAATTACTTTTAAGGCAGATTTATTTAAAACAAATGCATCACCTGTTGGTCCGACATCGGCAATCAATCCAGGAGGAGCTAACTGGTTACCTCAGTTGTACAAGTTTGATATTAGTTCAACGGGTTCTGATGGTACGATTTACCCTCTTAAATCGATCGGTGTTGATTCAAATGGTAGTGCTGCACAAGCAGTTGGATATGGCATTACTTTTAATTCGCAGAGTGGTGCTCCAATTGACCCTATAGCGGTCGGGTACAGTCCAGCAAAAACAAGAATAAATGGTGGAGATCCTATTACAAATCAGGCTTATGTTGGTGGATTTAAAAATCCAACTACAACAAGATCTGGATATACTCTTGTTGGTTGGTTTAATGATGTAGCTGGTACAACTCAGTGGGATCCAGGATCTACTTTAACGGCGGATAAAACCGTTTATGCGAAATGGCAAATGAATTCAACTCAAAGTTATTCACCTGTTGATAAATCGAACCCTAATGGATTAAAATTTGACGGTAGTAACGGGTCTGTAAGTGGTATTGGATGGGTGCTTGGAGAAGGGGATTTAAAAATCAACATCCCAGATTATTTAACAAATGTTTCTTGGTTAACAAGTAAAGACAAAATAGCAAAAATTGATGCGAAATTCTATCAGATGAAGAGCGATGGCTCAACAGATACTACAGCAACACAGTATACGTTAGACCCAAGTACTTATAACTTGTCATCTAACGGAAGTAACGGAGTTCTATCCTTCACAACAGCTACTCATGATCAAGCTGTTAAAGCAGGTCAAAACAATTTAGGAGAAAAGTTTGCATTCAGTGAAATGCCAACGCTTGGAAATATTGGTAATATCAAAGGGTATGAAGTAACGTTAACATCTACAACAGGTGAAACTGTCGTAATCCCAAATGTACAACTTGGGTATAGACGTCATATTGATTTAAACGGCGGTACTTTAAAAAATACAACTGACTCATTCTTTGCCGATATTTTAGTTAATGGAAAGACATCTGTACCAAATATGAATACAGGTTCAACGCATGTAACAAATGGCAATTTAACGATTAGTACTGACCTTTATTTGGATGCAGCTGGTTCAAGTGACAAAAAGTCAGATATTTCATTTACAAATAATAAAGTCCTAACAGATAATTCTACTTTCTATCTATGTTGGATCAAAGTACCACCAATGGTAAATAAAGACGTTGCTGGAAACATTGTCGGTAGTGATATTACATTAACATTTACTGATGATGGCACATGGAAAAACAATATCAAGGCTGTTCAAATCGGCGCTAAAACATTAGTTCTAAATAAGGATTACATGATCACGAATAATAGTATTATCCTTAAAGGCGATCTTTTCACAGTTGGACAAAAGGTCAATGTGACGATTGTTTCAGAAGGGTATAAAGATGTAGTAGTAACTGATCAAGTTATCGGTTATACGGTTACGTTTGAATCAAATGGTGGAGATCCAGTTCCAGCTCAAATTGTAGACAGAAATGCAACAAAACCAATCGATCCGACAAAAGTAGGCTACAAGTTCTATGGTTGGTATATGGATCAAAATTTAACAATACCATATGATTTTGATACTATTGTGACTAAACCAATCACACTTTATGCAAAATATGCGTTAGCTGGTTCTGTTGTAACAGCAGATACAACGGATAATGCAGTAGGGAACAATATTGTATTAGAGTACAGTGATAAAGATTGGGCAAATACGATTACAGGCATTACGCTTAACGGTAGTGCGGTAGATAAATCGAAATATAATGTAGATAAAGAAAACCGTACGATTACTTTAGAACAGAGTCTGTTCACAAGAGCGAGAGAGTATACAATTACGATCAAGGCTACTGATTATGCGGATGTGACAGTAGTACAAAAAGTAGTAACTGGATATAATATACATTTTGTACTACCAAGTAATGCTCCAGCTGAAGTAAAAGATGCAACAAAAGATCGAATTGTAGTGCGAAGAATCACATCACCAGCTGTTTATGGATATGATTTAGCTTGGTTCGCAGATGAAGCTTGTACAATTCCTTGGGATTTCACAAACTCGATCTATTCTGCAAAAACACTTTATGGAAAATGGTCGATTCATAAGTTCACAGTAGAATTTAACAAGCAAGATGGAAGCTTAGTAGAAACTAAGAAAGTTGATTATAACACGACATTGACAGCACCAACAGCACCAACAAGAACTGGCTACACTTTTGTTGGGTGGTATAAAGATGCTGCAGGTCAAACACCATGGAATTTTGCTACAGATAAAGTAACTGCAGATACTGAGTTATTTGCTAAGTGGAGCATTAACTCGTATACAGTTAAATTTGATAGCCAAGGTGGAAGTGCAGTAGATGCTATAAAAGCAAACTATAGCACAATGATTGCTCAGCCTACTGTACCAACAAGAACAGGTTACACTTTTGCAGGATGGTATAAAGATGCAGCAGGTCAAACAGTATGGAATTTTGCAATAGATAAAGTAACGAGCGACACAACAATTTACGCAAAATGGTCTCTAAATACACCAGTCGTTACCCAAATCTATGATAATGATCCAAAGATTTCAGGAACGACTTTAGCAAATGCAACGATTACGATAAAAATCAATGGTGTTGTAATTGCAACAGGAAAAGCTGATTCTAAAGGACAATTTACTATCCAAATTAAAACACAAAAAGCAGGAATAGAGTTATCAATCTATGCAAAGGATTCAACTGGTAATGAAAGTGCTGCAACAAAGATCATAGTTTTACCAAAGCACAATAAGGACCAAATAATTATCTAATTAATGACAACGATCCTAAATAATTAGATTCTTTTAAGAATTTCCTGAAAAGGAAAACAAGCAGTACAATTTACTCTCAAGCAACAAAGTCAAAAGGGGTGCTTATGATAAAAAGAAGTTGGATTAAACACCCTTTTTGGAATAGTATAACGATTTTATCTTTTTTCATATAAATACTTACCCTTAAAAATATAAATAGACAAGAGTACTAATTAGAAGTATTCTTGTCTTATTTTTTAGTTTGTAGAAAATATATTAGTAAAAAGGTAAGTCTTTTATAATACAAGACCATTATTACGCATGTTGATGCTAGAACTGTTAATAATATGTATGAATTGATTTTTTTGAAAACATTAAGATAAAATGTATTCATTACAAATAAGATATAGATTTAGTTTTCTTAAGGAGAAGTTGTAAAATGAATTTTGATCAAATGGAACATATTGTCTATGCGGCAAAAGAAATGTCAATTACGAAAGCTGCAGAAAAATTATTTATCTCTCCTTCTGGAATGAGTCAATCCATTACTCAGTTAGAAAATGAGCTTGGAATAAAAATATTTAATCGATCAAAACAAGGGGTAACACCAACTTTTGAAGGAAAAATAGTCATTTCAAAGGCAATGACATTATTAAGTACGATTAAAGAACTTAATCGAGAAATTGAAGATTTTAAAAATAAAAGTAATACACATTTGAAAATTCTTACTGCGCCAACTTTTACATTTATGCTTCAAGAAACAATGGTGAAGTTTAATGAGGAAAATGAAGTATCATTTGAAGTGGTTGAAGAAAATCCTGCCAATATGATTCAAACTTTTATTAAGCAAGATTATGATTTCGCACTTATGCCAGCTACAAAGGAAGAGTTGAAAAAAGAAAAGTTCATAGAATATGAACTTCTACATAAAGGACATATGTGTATAGCTGTCGGTAAGAAATCACCTTTTTATTCGAAAGAATCGGTAACACCTAGTGAATTAGTAGATGCAAAAATAGTGATGTATAAAACCTCAGATTATAAAGCACTTCAAAAAATTTCAAAAATGAATTCGAAAAATGTTGTTCTTCAAACAAATAGAAGTAGTTTACTTTTTGAATTAGTAAAAGAGAGCCAAGCAATTTTGTATTTACATGAATTTTCGATTCGAAATCGCCCAATGGTTTTAAATGGAGGCATTAAAGTAATTCCGTTAAAGGAAGAAGCTACTTTCGACCTTGACTTTTGGTTGATCCATTTACAATCGAAAAGTTTATCACCATTGGCAAAAGAATTTATTGAGAAATTAAAAAAACAGTTTAATAATAGTCTATAAAAAAGATAGTGAAGCCAGTATATCAACTGACTACACTATCTTTTTTTACTCATCAAGCTGAGATTCTTTACCAATCGCACCAGTACTATTTATGGTGACGATCACCTTTGGATGGATTTTAATAGTAGGATACTCCTTTTCCCAATTAAGCTTTCGCCATTTTTCAGGATTATGTTCTTTTAAATATCGACCAATACCTAATACATCACTATTAGCAAGTTGAATTTCATTAATAATCTCTTGAGCCCTTTTATTTAAATCTTTTGTAATATTGGACAAAAGTTCTTCTTCTTTTAACATTTTAATTGATGTAATTTCATTTATTTTTACATTTACATTAACTTTTATATTCACTTTTATTTTATCTTTAGAAGTAGAAACAGATAATTTATTCCTAGGTCGAATAATTTCATACGCAATTGTATTGTATGGTGCTTCATATTTTTCAGGGAGTTTAGTTATAAAATGACCGGTATTGCCATATTTTCCCATCATCATTAGAAGAAGTGGGGAGTGCTCTGAAGAAACGGAATGACCTGTATAGCGTTCATTATGCATCAAGCCTGCACCAACAACTTCTACTCTGTCAGTTGGTGTAACATCTAATACTGGCAAAATAAAGTCAATACCGTCTTCGGAAGCATATGTAAAAATGTTAAAAAGTTCAATTTTTTGAGTAAGTGAGGTTTCTACAGCATTATCAATAGTTTCCTTTAATATGAACGATAAAGGTTTAGTTCCAATTGCTTTTAATGCTAAAACTTTTTTTGCAGGCTGTTTGTTTGTTATTGCGACTGCTATATTAAGATTTGAAAATGTTCTACGCCTAAAAGTGCTTAAAAGATGAATGAATTTTGTTTTTGAGAACTCTTCACCTAATAAGATAACTCTAGTTTTTGATGTGGTAATATCTCCTGGTAAAAATGAAATGATATCCATTCCAGCATGAGACACTGAGTCACTTTTTGAGTTAACAGATTCATTTTGGAAATCGAAAACGCCAGCTCCCTTACCGATAATATCAAGTATTAGTGCATTGATCTCAATTTTATTATCTTGATCTAAATCAACACTAATCCCATTAACTAGTGTTTTATCAGTAATTGTTCTTGTGTCCCAACAACCTGTAGCTAAAAAAAGAATTGAAAATAAACAAATAATTTTAAAAGATTTACTCATTGGTTTATTAGCCCCCTAACTTTATTAATTAGGAGCAATAGGAATGGAATAATGATAATAAAGATTGGATCTAAATAACTTCCAAAATTTATGATGGTTTCTCTTCTTATCACATGTAATGAGATAAACGGATAAAAAGCAAATATTAATAAAATAATGAACAATAAAATACTTTTCCTATTTTTTACAATTAAAATTAAACGCTTATGAACATCTTCGCTTACGATATAAATATAGGTCACTACTGTTGCACAAATGACAATTGTCCAAAGACTTAAAAATATTGTATCTAGACTCTCGATCATTTTCGAATTATAAGTTTTAAAGATATAAAGGATTGGATCTAAAATATAACTATTTTCTTTATTGCTTAATCTGATAAAAGACGTGAAAATGATAAAAGTATAAAGTAATGTTGTAAAGACATTAGCGAAAGATAAAGTAAGCAATTTCTTCTTCGTATCTTGAAAGCTTGGTGAAATAAATAAAAAGATTTCGAAACCTAACATTTCAATAAAAGACGAATAAGCACCAGAGCCTATTTTTTTAATTGGGGATTGACCAATAGGTAATATTCTACCAATATGTACGTTATCATAAGCGATTAGTAGTAATAATATAAATATGATTAAAATAAATGAACAAAGTATGTATGTTCTAGCAATTGTTTGAATGTCCTCTTTCGCGACAAAATACGCTGTTAATAAAAATAGAATAAGGATCAGCCAGGACGGGCTTTTTGGAAAAATCCAAGTTGTGATAATATCAGAAAATCTTATCGATATAACGAGTACAACATACAAAAAGTAGAGAAAATAGCTAATATTTATACATGTTCCAATGAATGGATTCGTTATGATTTTAGTATAGTCAGTAAAGCTTTTTGATGGGAATTTTTTATATAAACTATAATAAAATATTATTAGAATTTGAACGATTACACCACCAAGAATTGGCGAAATCCATCCATCGTGGCCAGCTACTTTATAAATTTTATTAGGTAATGTTGTAATGGCAACGCCGGATTGTGTAAGTATTATTAAATAGAATAGTTGCTTATTATTAATCATGATGATTTCTCCTTCTTATTTTTTAGCAAAAGAAATTCGGAGAAACCTGGATTCTCTACATATCGATAACTAAATGCTCTAATTTTTGATAAGTGAGCCAAAAACATAAAGATGCCTAAACTAATGCCAATAAATCCAAAAATTGATGAAAGGACTAAAAGTGGTATTCCCATAATTCTTGCGGCAACCGACATTTCCCTTGATGGAAGTGAGAATGATGCAACTGCGGTAACTGCAATCACAACAACCATAGAATTTGAGATTAAATTCGTTTGTACAATAGACGTCCCTATGACAATCGCACCGACAGTACCGATTGTTGACCCAATAGGATTCGGGAGTCTTAAAGCTGCTTCCTTCAATAGTTCTAAAATAAGAATCATCGAAAGAGCTTCGATTAAAGGTGGAAGCGGTACATTTTCAATCGATAGTTTTAGAGTATAAAAAATAGAGATAGGTAAAATATTCGAATGATAAGTTGTAACAGCAATATAAATAGAAGGTAATAAGACTGCAATCCAAAATGCGAATATTCTTAAAGAATAAAAAAATAACCCAAAAAACGATCGAAAGTTAAAATCGTCTGCACTACGAAAAAAACCATAAAGATCATAAGGAAATAATAAAGCACTAGGGTCATTCTCAATCAAAATTGCAGGTTTTCCTGTTAATAAATGACGAACTGTACGATCAGGTCTTTCTGTGAACATGACCTGAGGAAATGGAGAAGATGGATATTCTTCTATACTATTTTGAATATGTACAGCCTCTATCATTTGTTTAGGTTCAACTTTTCCAATTGATTCAAGCTTTTTTATATTCTGTTCAATTGTTTCAATCATTGAGTTGGGAGTTAGATCGTTTAAATAAAAAATGGAAAGCGACACAGGATATTTTTTACCAACTGTTATATTTTTGATGATTAATTCTTTCGTATGCAATCTTTTTCGAATTAGAGTTGAATTGATTTTAAGACTCTCTACAAAACCGTCATGAGGACCTAATGTTACAGTTTCAGCATTTGATTCTGATATTGAACGATCGCTATTATCACTAAGTGCAGAATATGCCTTCGCTTTACTTTTATTATTATCATTAAAAACAAGGACTTTACCAGAAAGAATAGACTCTATACATTCATCAAGTGTATATGCATCTTCTGTATCTAAAATAGTTGTTATAATTCGATTTGAATCATCTTTTGAAATAACCCGCGCAAGTATATTTGTTTGAATAACCTCTGAATCGATTAAAGTATCCAAATAACATAAATGAAGAGTTACTTCCCCGATTGAATATTTTTTATATTTAAAATCTGAACTAGCTTGAAATGTGCTTTTTACTTCTTCAAGCATGGAGGTTTTTTCATTTACTTCCATTTAAACCAACTCCTTAAAAACTCCGCAAAGAATATAAGTATTATTCCCGTAAGGAAATTGGATATGTATGGAAATTAGGCCAAATTATAATTGTTTTTCTAATGGTTTTTATTTTATAAAGATGCTTCATTCTCCATCTGGGCATTTTTTTTGTTTACGAAACATAAATTTTTAGAGTATCACATATAAAAGAAATTTAAACGGATCTTCCAAAGTCTTTCATACATTTAGAAATGTTTTTAACGGAAGGGGTTGAGAAACTTCATGCTCATAATCGGTAAAGGAATACCCCGAAAAGAGTCTTTTGAAAAAGTGACTGGCTATGCTAAATATACAGATGATTTTGAGTCGAATGATATGCTTCATGCTCAATTAGTAACAAGCCCATACGCACATGCGATGATTAAAAGTATAGATGCAACTGAAGCGCTAAACGTACAAGGTGTAAGAAAAATAATATTTGGCGAAAATCTACCTTTAGTAGGAGAAGGAATACTTGACCGTTATCCAATCGCATTTGACCGTGTTCGATTTTTTGGTGAAATAGTTGCAATTGTTGTAGCGGACACCAAGTACGAAGCAAGTCAAGCTGCTAATTTAGTAAAGGTACAATATGAATTACTTCCCGTTGTAAATTCTCCTTCAGAAGCGATTAAACAAGATGCTCCACTTGTACATCCAAATCTAGGAGAATATGAAAAAACAGAAGGGGTTTACCCAGAGCCAGGAACTAATATTGCTACTAGAATCAAAATTCGAAAAGGGGATTTTAATAAAGGCTGGAGAGAAAGTGAAGTAATGGTCGATGAAAATTTTGCATTTAGACCGTCTGACCACTCTGCGATGGAGACAAGATGTTCATATGCTCAAATCCATCATAATGGCACGATTGAGATAACCACCTCATCCCAAGCACCATTTATGGTTAAGAATTTAATTGGAGATTATTTTGGAGTTAAGCCTGGAAAAGTCATTGTAAACACTCCTTTTGTTGGTGGAGGTTATGGTGGGAAAGGAGCAGTTCAGTTAGAGATATTAGCCTATATTGCTTCAAGAGCTGTAAATGGTAGATTAGTAAAAATCTATAACACTCGTGAAAATGATATGCTTTCATCTCCAGGACATATCGGACTTGAAGCGAATGTAAAACTAGGTTGTACAAAAGAGGGAATGCTCAAGGTTGCGGAGATTCAATTTTTATGGGATGGCGGAGCCTATGCTGATAAATCAATTGATTTAACACGAGCGGGAGCAGTTGATTGTACGGGACCTTATAATATCGAAAATATTTGGTGTGATTCTTTTTGTATGTATACAAATCATCCATACCCAGCACCTTTTAGAGGGTTTAGTCATTCAGAAGTACATTTTGCATTTGAGCGAGCGATGGACATTCTTGCTAGAAAATTAAATATGGACCCGATTGAACTAAGAGAAAAAAACGCAATTAAACCAGGTGATCAAACGCCTACTCAAGTCGTATTAAATTCAAGTACAGTTGGTAATCTACCTAAATGTATCGAAAAAATGAAAGAATTAATCAATTGGCAAGAAGGTCAAGTTATTGACTTAGGCAATCATAAATTGAGAGTAAAAGGAATTAGTTGTTCGTGGAAAACTTCTACCATTACACCAAATGCAAGCTCAGGAGTCATATTAATCTATAATGAAGACGGGAGTATTAATTTACTTTCTGGTGTTGTAGAGATTGGTCAAGGTACTAAAACAATACTTGCTCAAATGTTAGCTGAGATTCTAAAAATGGACGTAGACGATATTCATGTTCAAATGAAGATTAACACATTAAATACACCTGAGCATTGGAAAACTGTTGCAAGTAGAGGAACATTCATGGCAGGAAGAGCATTGCTAGCAGCTGCTGAAGATTTAATTAGACAATTAAAAGATTTAGCCTCATTTATATTGCGAGCTCCTGTTGAGGATTTAGAAGTTGGATATGGAAAAGTATTCTTAAGGAGTGAACCTACTAAAAATATACCAATTAAAGAAATTGCTTACGGATACACATTTCCAAATGGAAATTCGATTGGTGGACAAATAATAGGGAGAGGCCACTATATATTAACGGGTTTAACAAAAATTAATCGAGAAACTGGCGCTGGAAAACCAGGACCTGAGTGGACGGTTTGCGCACATGGTGTAGAAGTAGAAGTCGACACGAAAACATATGAATATAGGATTCTTAAAGCCGTTACAGCTGTTGATATTGGAAAAGTACTAAATATCAAGACGGCAACTGGTCAAGTTAAAGGTGCAATGAGTATGGGACTATCCTTTGCCGGTAGAGAAACTTTTAAATTTGATTCGCAAGGGAAAGTACTGAATCCGCAATTACGAACATATCGACCAATACGATTTGGAGAGAATCCTAAATATGAAGTTGCGTTTGTTGAAACTCCACAAGTCGATGCTGTATTTGGTGCACGAGGGGTAGGGGAACATGGATTACTAGGAATGCCAGCTGCTCTTGGAAATAGTCTTTCAACTGCAATTTCCGCTGAAATTTATAATTTACCTATTATCCCAGAACTATTATGGAAAGTAAAAGAAGGTGGGAACTAGCTTGTTATCTTCTAATATAGAATACTATAAACCAATGACGATTAAAGAAGCATTGGAGACTTTTTATTTTTTAAAAGCTAAAAACAAGAGGCCAATCTATTATGCAGGTGGTACGGAAATCATAACACTAGGCCGTTTAAATCTGGTTGAAACAGATGCGCTTATCGATATTAAAGATCTAAAAGAGTGTCAGTTATTTGAGCTTAATGAGAGCTATTTAATATCAGGCGCAGTCATTTCACTTACTGATATTGAGGAGAAAAACTTATTCCCATTACTATCTGAAGCATCTATGGGAATAGCTGATCGTACAGCAAGAAATAAAATTACCTTAGGTGGAAACTTATGTGGTCAAATTTTTTACCGGGAAGCAATTTTGCCATTTCTTCTTTGTGATAGCCAAGTAGTTGTTGCCGGGTACAATGGTGTAGAGGCTTTTCCAATCGAACACATCTTCAATCAAAACTTACAACTCCAAGACGGACAAATTCTAATTCAACTTCTAACGGAAAAGAAATATATCAATCTACCATATATGAGCATAAAAAAACGTCAGCAATGGGATACGGGTTATCCACTTCTGACGATTGCATCAATTAAATCGGATAATCAATTGCGTTTTGCTTATAGTGGATTATGTCCTTTTCCATTTCGTTCAAAGCAAATGGAAGCTGAGCTAAATAATATGAGCTCGGGTGTGGAAGAAAGAATACAAAAAGCAATTCAATTTATTCCAGGTGAAATACTTGACGATGTTGAGGGCTCAAAAGAGTATCGACTATTTGTACTAAAAAACACAATAGAAGAGATCCTAATCGAAATGGAGGGAAGGTAATGGACCAGTCTCCAAGCAAAAAATTAAGTGTTACTTTAAGTATTAATGATGAAATTCGACAAGTGGAGATTCGTCCAGTTGATACTCTCCTGTATGTGTTACGAACAAAGCTTGGTCTCACTGGTGCTAAGCCAGGTTGCCTAAATGGAGATTGTGGCGCTTGTTCAGTTGTAGTAAATGATACAGTATATAAATCGTGTATAATGCTTGCCATCGAGGCAGTTGGGCAAAAAATAACAACAATAGAAGGGCTTAAAGATTCACCTATACAAAAAGCATTTGTTGAAAATTTTGCGTTTCAATGCGGTTATTGTACGCCTGGATTTATTATGAATTGTCATTCTCTATTATTAAAACAACCACATCCAACTTATGAAACGATGAAGGAATGGCTATCTTCCAATATTTGTAGATGCACATGCTATGAAGAGATTGAAGAAGCAGTTTCATCAGTTATCGAAAATAGAGAAAAACAAATGAATAATGAGTTTGAAAAAGACGAATAGTGATCTTTTAACTCATCGGTGTTGACGATGTTGAGTCACTAGGTTTTCTTTGTGTAAAGAAGAAAATAAACGAAATGACGGAAATTGCCATAAGAAAAACTTGGGTATCAGTAGGTCTTACTGTAGGGATATCTGTTAAAGCCATAATCACCATTCCTTTATTTACTAAAGATTCGCGGATCAATATCAAAATGTTTCGAAACAATTTTTTTACAAAAGTAATACGTTTTTTTTAGAAAAGGAAGTGTCGGTACGCTAACTGGTGCACCAAAAATGGGACCACTCACATTTAATGAGAATCTACCAGGTCCTATAACGGAGCTTACAACTCGAACTTCATCAATTAATAATAAAATAGCAATGATTATATCGATTACATCAATGAGAGAATTTGTAAATTGATCTCCATATTTACTTTCTACACGTTCTCTACCTAATAAGGGTCCACTTAGAGAAAGACTAAATTCTCCAGACGTTACAAATACACCTATTATTGTAATTTGGCCAGTTAATAATAAGGCTGCAGCGGCGACATTTAAATCTCTTTGAAGAGTAGCGATAATACGAAGATCTTCTTTAATTTTATAGTCATTCATTGGATCACACCCTCATGCCTATTGTATTCAGCAAGTGCCCAAGTGTGAATGAAAAGGGAAGTGGAACAAATAATGACACAAAAAGTTCAATTAAAAGCTGCAGCTAGACTTAAATTGTCTGCTGCAGCTTTATTTTTGGTATTTGAATTGGTAAAATATAAAGTGGCGCTTTTCAACATTAAGAATTTGTTAAATGAAAATTCATAATTGAAGATTTTATTAAATAAAAATGAAAAGAGAAGCAACTTTATGAACCACTTCCTTTGGGATGTGGTTATGTTTTTATTATAAAAATTAAGATTTCCATACTACTCAGGCAAAATAATATATAGGTAAGGGGGTTGTGGAATGGAGGTCAAAAAATTTTTTCAAAGTAGTACGTTTAGACGACTAGCCATGATGGCTTGTATCATTCTTGTACTAATCTTAACTCGCAAAATAATAAATTTAATTTTACTAATTTTCATTTTTACTTATTTAATGGATCGAGTACATAAATTTATTATTAATAGAGTAAACAAGATTTTACCGGTTAATCGGTTAGTAGTTGTCTATTCTTTGTATATAGTTATTGTGGCAGCTTTAGTCATAGGGATTTATAATTATTTACCTGTTATTACAACTCAAGTTGTCCAACTAATCGTACAAATAAAGACGTTTTATATGAATCCACCAGATGAGAAAATCATCAATTATATTGTAACCGCAATTAAAAAGGTTGAAATATCAGGTTATACTGAGCAAGGATTAGATTTTTTATATAAGTATGCCTCTAATATTAGCCAATGGGGGATTGAAGTATTAATTGCTTTAGTTCTGAGTTTCTTTTTTCTACTTGAAAAACCTAGGATTATTGCATTTACCAAAAAGTTTGAAAATAGTAAAATATCACTTTTTTATTATGAGATGGCTTATTTTGGAGAAAGATTTTCACGTTCTTTTGGAAAAGTGATTGAAGCTCAGTTTTTAATTGCATTGGTGAATTGTATTTTATCGGTGATCGCATTAAGATTTATGGGATTTCCACAGCTAATCGGTTTAGGCTTCTTGATATTCTTGCTTGGACTGATCCCGGTTGCTGGTATGTTTATCTCGTTAATTCCACTTTGTACGATTGCTTATACAATTGGTGGTATGGCACATATCATGTATGTCATATTAATGATTTTTGTGTTACATGCACTTGAAACCTATTTTTTAAATCCAAAGTTAATATCAGCTAAGACGAACTTACCAGTTTTTTATACTTTTCTAATTCTTGTTTTTTCTGAACGATTTTTTGGCGTATGGGGTCTTATTATCGGGATACCAGTTTTCATCTTTTTGCTAGATGTATTGGGTGTTACAGATCATGAAAAAAAAGAAGTAGAGTCAACTGAATAAAAATGAAAAGATGATATCGAGAAGACACGATATCATCTTTTTTTTCTATTTTAACCTACATTTCATCTCCGGTTTAAAAAATTTAATGAAGCTTCATTTACTCTTCTTGAGAACACTCTATAATTGTATCTTTTATTACATTCGCCATCGTGCGAGTCGGTATATTTTCTATGGTTTCAATATTCATTTTGAATGTTTGTTTTTAAACTCATAAAAAGTGTTAACAAGTAACTTGTCATAAATTGGAATTTGAAGGATAAACTAAGCAAAATGTGGTTAAGGAGTTTATTTGTGAATAACAAAGAACAATCTAGTTTAGTAGTAAGTATAGAAAAGAATATAAACTATTTAAAAGAAATGTTTAATAATGGTACTGACTTAAAAGTTAGACAAATCACGGTAAATGATGAAGTCATTCGTGATGCTGCAGTTTTATATATTGATGGAATAACGAATACACAATCTATTCAAGATAATATTCTTACCCCTTTACTAAGAATGATAAAATTCAAAACTATTGACGCTGTTATCACCCGTCATCTTTCAATTGCTGATGTAATGAAGGTAACAGATTATGAAGATATTTTGTCTGGATTATCAAAAGGAAAGACACTTATTTTAGTTGATGGATATGAAGAAGGAATTTTAGCAGATACTGCTGATTGGCAAATGCGGTCAATCAATGAACCTGACACTCAAAGATCATTGAAGGGCTCTTTAATAGGATTTAATGAACAGCTAAAAGTTAATGTCAACCTTCTCCGTAATATCATACCGTCAAATAAGTTAAGCATTGAAAATCTACAGGTAGGAAACGAAGTAAAAACGGATGTATCGATTATTTATATGGACGGATTTGTTGATCAAAGCATTTTAGATGATACAAGGTCTAAAATAAAAAATATAGATGTTACTTATTTATTAGAAGCTAGAGTAATTGAAGATGCTTTAGAAGGGAAAAAAACATTCTTTCCAACTGTTTTTACGTGCGAACGTCCAGATGTCACTGTTTCAGCATTATATGAGGGGCGTGTTGCAATCTTAGTAAATGGTATTCCTTATAGTATTATCGTTCCTTGTCTTTTTCTTCATTTTTTCCATCAACCAGATGAATACCATACTAAATCGGGGCGCTATGGTTTTAGATTATTACGTTTTTTTAGTTGGTTATTTTCAATTATTTTATTGGGTTTTTTTGAAACAGTGGTCCGCTTTCATCATGACTGGGTACCCCGTAAATTTGCAAAGACGTTTTTCACAGGGTCAGATACAATGCTTCCAATTATATTTGAGATTTTATTTGTCATGATTATTTTTCAACTACTAACTGAAGCATCGTTGAGGATTCCCAAATCAACTGTTATTATTGTTTCACTTATAGGGGCTATTGTAGTTGGACAAACTTCAGTCACTGCAAAACTGATTCATTCTGTGACGTTAATAATAGTAGGAATTAATTTCCTTTCTAGTATAGCAATTGCTGCAGGAGGACTGTATGGATCGGTTATGACGTTACGATTAGTTTTTTTATTTTTAGGTTTCTTCTTTGGATTAAAAGGGATTATCATCGGATTAATTATTTTGATCGCTTATATGGCAACAATTAGATCAATGGGGGTTCCATATTTAGCGCCGTTTATTCCGTTTAATCCTAAAGAAATGAAAGATGCTTTATTTAGAGGAGATTTAAGAAAGATTATTAACAGTAAACATTCATATCCTCATAAAAAATAAATTGGAACAAAGAGTAACGTATTGAAGAAGTTATGTTGCTTTTTGTTCCAATTCTATCTGTTGATGACTAGAAGGAGAAGAATCATGTTTGAAACAAAAGGATTATCATTTTTACTAATACTATCTTTTTTATTTAGTACCACCTTTTCACAAAACGTTTTTTCTCAAGCTATGCCACCTACTAAGGATACAATTAAGTCAAATGAAAAAATTTATAGTGAATTAAATTTCAATGATAAGCAAGATTTTAATGATGCTCATAAAGGATTCATCGCACCATTAATGTATGGTCAAATAAAAAATTCAAAAGGTGATATCGTTTGGGATCGTAATCAATATTCATTTATTAATGATGGACCTGCGCCTTTAACTGTCAATCCTTCTTTATGGAGACAAGCTCAATTATTAAATACTCCAGGGCTTTACAAGGTAGTTGATGGGGTATATCAAATTCGTGGACAAGATGTGTCTGTGATGACAATAGTAGAAGGTAAAACAGGTTTAATCATATTAGATACATTATCAACGATTGAAACTGCAAAAGCAGCATTGGAAGTTTATTATGCGAATCGCCCTAAAAAACCAGTTAGTGCAGTAGTTATTAGTCATAGTCATGCTGATCATTTTGGAGGGGTGAAAGGGGTTGTACAGTACGCTACAAATCCAGAAAATGTACCAATTATTGCTCCATTAAACTTTTCGAAGGAAGTAGTCAGTGAAAATATCCTATTAGGTAACATCATGTCACGTAGGGCAGGGTATATGTTCGGATATCTTTTACCCGTAAATAAAAAAGGATACGTAACAAATGGGATTGGCCCAAGAATTAGTACAGGTACAATCAGCTTTATGCCACCAACAATTGAAATTAAAGATAAAGTACAAACGATGGAAATAGATGGAATTAAATTCAAGTTTTTATTAACGTTAAATACTGAAGCACCTTCAGAAATGCATTATTACATTCATGATTACAAAACGTTAGTCGTTGCTGAGAACACAGGTCATACTATGCATAATTTTTACACTTTAAGAGGAGCAAAAACAAGAGATGCCTCTGAGTGGGTAAAAGCTTTGGTTCATACTATTAAGTTATTTGGTAAAGAAGAAATCGATGCATTAGTTACAGCTCATAGCTGGCCGTTATGGGGAAAAGATCGTGTAATAGAGCAGCTTACAAAGCAACGAGATTTATATAAATATATTCATGACCAATCAATTCGCCTAGCCAACCACGGTTACACTGCAGATGAAATAGCTGAACAAATAAAATTACCTAGTAGTCTTGTTAAATATTGGGCGAATCGAGGATATTATGGTAATTTAAAGCAAAATGCTAAAGCAGCTTACAATTATTACTTAGGTTATTTTAACGGTAATCCCTCTGATTTAGATCCACTTCCACAAGTAGAGACTGGAACTAAATACGTTCAATACATGGGTGGAGAAAAGAAGGTTCTGAAGCTCGCAAAAAAGGATTTTGAGAAAGGTGACTATCGATGGGTAGCACAAGTTTTGAAAAATGTCGTTATGGCAAATCCAAATAACAAAGAGGCAAGGAACTTACTTGCTAAATCTTACGAGCAGTTAGGATACAAGGCCGAATCTGCTGCCTGGAGAAATGTTTATTTGACGGGTGCACAGGAATTAAGAAAAGGGATTAGGAAGACAGATGATTCACAAACCTTAAGTACTGTAGACCAACAAGCCATCTTAAATATGAAAGTAAATGATTTTTTTGATTTTATTTCGATTACCCTTAATGGCCCAAAAGCGGAGAATAAGCGTTTTACATTCAATGTGAATTTTACTGATCTGAAAACAAATTACACAATTGATATAAATAACGCTGTTTTTAATTATAATAATGGTTTAACGACTTCAAGTCCTGATGCAACACTTCTAGTAGATAAAGTAACCTTTTATTTAATGATGTATGGGAAACTCGATATAAATCAGGCAATGGCAAATGGAAAGTTGAGCATTACTGGGAATATAGAAAAATTTAAAGAGATGGTAACTTTATTTGACCACTTCAAAAAAGAAATCAATATCGTTACTCCATAAGAAATTAAAAAAGATGAAAAAACATTTTTCCTAAGATATGAAGAATGTTTTTTTTGAGGTTTTTTGGTTCTAAAAATTCACAAAATTAAAAACTAATTTTATTCATTTTTTTGTATATAGTCGATTAGAGTAAAGATAAAAATTCGTGACATTTTTACTAGAAAGAGAGTGATGATTTTCCTATAGACAGATTTTTTAATTTGGAACTGCAACTAGTCTAGTGCTTTATTAAATAAGGAAAGTCAACAATAAACGACAACAAAGCGCTTTCATTATATAATATTTTCCAATCTAAAAATTAATAGTTGAACTATCTTAAACTAGGACTTAATATATATTTATTGTTTCAAATAAATATACGGTTTTTGAAAATTTAGCTATTCTTAAATAACTCTAAATTATCTAAACAATGAAAAAACTCCTTCTATTTTTCGTCATATTATGATAATTTTAATTAAGTACATTTCGATGATGAAAGCAAAAAAAATGAAAACGCTATCATCATTGAAGGGACAAGCTTTATTTCTTTGTTAAATTTAGAAGGTAGGATTTTCATCTTTACATCGCTCTCGTTCCAGGATTAGTATTAAAATAGGTAATTCGGAATGTGTTTTGTAATTTCTTGGCGAAAGACAAATTGTCAAAGAATAGATTGGAATGCGAGCTTTTAAAGATTTAAACAAACCTTCTTTGGAGAAATTTCATTTTAAAATAAAGAGGTGTATTCATGCATAATACAAATCGTAAAACTGATTTCACTGTTCAAAGTAACGCGCCTAAAAAAGAGCATTTAGAAAGAAAACTAAAAACAAGACATTTAACAATGATCGCTATGGGTGGTACGATTGGTACTGGTTTATTTTTAGCGAGTGGAGCAACTATCCATGATGCAGGACCAGGTGGAGCTCTTGTTGCTTATTTAATTGCTGGTATCATGGTTTACTTCCTGATGACTAGCTTAGCCGAAATGGCAACTTTAATTCCAATTTCGGGTTCTTTTAGCACATATACTTCAAGATTTGTCGATCCAGCTCTTGGTTTTGCAGTTGGTTGGAATTATTGGTATAACAATGCGATTATCCTTGCTTTAGAATTATCAGCTTCGGCTTTAATTATGAAATATTGGTTCCCGCATACTCCAGGGATCGTATGGAGTTCTATATTCCTTGTTTTAATTTTTGGATTAAATGTACTATCTGTAAAAGGATATGGGGAATCTGAGTTTTGGTTTTCAATTATTAAAGTAGCTACAATTATTATTTTTATTGTAATTGGATTATTAATGATTTTCGGTATTATGAGTGGTCATACAGGTGGATTTGATAATTTCACAAAAGGAGAAGCACCATTCAAAGGTGGTCTCTTATCAATCTTTAGTGTATTTATGATTGTAGGTTTTGCTTTCCAAGGAACTGAAATGGTCGGAGTAACGGCTGGGGAAAGTGAAAATCCTGAAAAGAATATTCCAAAAGCGATCAAGCAAATCTTCTGGCGTATTTTATTATTCTACGTATTAGCGATATTCGTTATTGGCTGTTTAATCAGCTATACAGATCCAAACTTATTAGGTGGAGACGTTGATAGTATTGCGATCAGTCCATTTACTTTAGTATTTAAACATGCAGGACTGGCTTTTGCAGCTGCTGCAATGAATACAGTTATCTTGACTTCAGTTTTATCAGCGGGTAATTCAAGCTTATACGTTGGTTCTCGTGTACTTTGGGTATTAGCTGAAGAAGGAAAAGCACCAAAGTTTTTAAGAAAAGTAAACAAAGGTGGAGTTCCAGTTAGTGCATTAATTGCGACGACTCTAATTGGTGCGGTTTGCTTCTTAACTTCATTATTTGGTGATGGTACAGTATACTCTTGGTTATTAAATGCAGCAGGCTTAGCTGGTTATATTTCTTGGTTAGGCATTTCAATTACGCATTACCGCTTCCGTAAAGCGTATATCGCACAAGGAAGAAAATTAAAGGATCTACCTTATTTAGCAAAATGGTTCCCTTTAGGTCCAATTTTAGCAACAGTTTTATGTTTAGTTGCAATGCTTGGAACGAATTATGGAGCATTTACCGGAGATAAAATTGACTGGTATGGTATTGCAGTTTCTTATATTGGACTACCATTATTTATTCTTGGATACCTTGGCTATAAAGTAGTTATGAAAACGAAGAAAGTTAAATTAGAAGAAGCTGATTTCAGCAGTGAGATATAATCACAAATAAGCAAAAGATTAAGCTCAATCTATAATCAATATAGATTGAGCTTTTTTTACGTATTTTTTTTGGGCATTTTGGAAAATTAATAAAGTCAGAATATCATTTTATGTTCGAAAGGAGATCGTAAGTATGAGTAATTCATTAACAGAACTTGAATTAGAAAACCTTCGTCATATAATCGGAGGGCATAGTACAATCGCTAATAAATTAGAGGCATATGCTCAAAATTGCTCAGATCCTGAATTAAAAGCATTACTACAAAGAGATGCTCAATCAGCACAGCAATCAAGACAAGAACTTCTAAATTTTTTAGGATAAGGAGATGGTAATATGTTTCAAGATAAAGATATGGTAAATGATTATTTAGCAGGGCTTAACGCTAGTTTAGCGGCTTATGCTGGATATATTAATGAATCGAATAATTCAGAGTTAAGACAAACTTTAATTCAATTACGTAATCAAGATGAAGCGCGTCAACGCGCATTGTACAATTATGCATTACAAAAAGGATTTTATAAACCAGCAGCACCTGCAGATGAAAATTTAATTCAGCAGTTTAAATCAGAATTAACAGCTAATCAGTAATATGAATAAAAAAGCATTCGTTTAATCGAATGCTTTTTTGCTATACATTTTGAAAGCCGTACCAAAAATTTCTCCAAATATTCGATATTCTTGGTTTCATCTTTTCAGCCCCATAATAAGATAACTCAATAAAAATACCATCAATTAGACAGTAATAAGACATAACAAAATCTTCTACATTTCCTGTTCGAATTTCACCATTTTTAATCCCTTTATCAATCACTGATCTTAAAATAGTCGACATTGCTTCCTCAGATTCCATGAACTGTGTATGCAATTGCTCCTTTAATTGTTCAGGAGAGAAAAAGACAGCGCGGTTCACGAAAGTAGATTGCTCCTCGAACTCAATATAATATTCAAATGTTACGTTAAGAATTTGGTAAAGCTGTTCCTTAGCAGTTAGTTCGCCAATTTCACCCATCAGCTCGACTATTTTTTTCACATGAAGCCATAAAATATTCTCATAAATAGTAAGAAAGATTTCTTCCTTACTTTTAAAATGGTTATATATTGACGGTTTCTGAATTCCAACTGCTTTAGCGATTTCAGTTAAACTAGTGCCTTCATAGCCATTTTTGGAAAACAGGGCAAGTGCTGCTGCAATAATCTTATCCTTTGTCATCTTCATCCTCCGAAACTAACTCTTGTTAGCTAGATTATAAACTGGAATCTTTGTGAAGTCTAAATATTGTTTATTTTTATTGTAAAAAAGGTTGTTTGGCGGAGAAAGCATTGAAAATCAAATCATGGAGTAGTCCATAATGGTGTAGTGAGTAGGCAAAAAGAGAAATGATGATCTGATCTATACTTACTCATACAGTGCCAAAAGTCAAAAAGCTGATTTATACTTCCTCATAAAGTGTTCATGAGGAAGTAAAAAGCCAAAAAGCTGATTTATACTTCCTCATAAAGGGTTCATGAGGAAGTAAAAAGTCAAAAAGCTGATTTATTCTTCCTCATAAAAGGGTCATGAGGAAGTAAAAAGTCAAAAAGCTGATCTATACTTACTCATAAAGGGTTCATGAGGAAGTAAAAAGTCAAAAAGCTGATCTATGCTTCCTCATAAATGGGTCATGAGGAAGTAAAAAGTCAAAAAGCTGATCTATCCTTCCTCATAAAGGGTTCATGAGGAAGTAAAAAGCCAAAAAACTGATCTATCCTTCCTCATAAAGGGTTCATGAGGAAGGAAAAAGCCAAAAAGCAGATTTATGCTTCCTCATAAAGGGTTCATGAGGAAGTAAAAAGACAAAAAGCTGATCAATACTACCTCATAAAGGGTTCATGAGGAAGTAAAAAGGTAAAAAGCTGATCAATACTACCTCATAAAGGGTTCATGAATAAGAAATGGTCAATCTGCAATCAGTGTTAGTTTTATTAAATATTTTGTAATGTTAAAGATAAATACCCGAAAAAAGCTCTGTCTAAAAGCAACAGAGCTTTTAAAATTACTTTGAGTTATCTTTTTTAATTTGCAATGTAGCTAAACTAGCAAATTCATGAACTAGCGTTGCAGCTAATAGTGATGTGATTTGAGTTGGGTCATAGGATGGTAGTACTTCAACGACGTCAAAGCCAATAAAATTGAAATCAGTTAATGTGCGGATCATTTTTAATGTTTCCATACTATTGTATCCACCTACTTCAAGAGTCCCAGTTCCTGGTGCACATGAAGGGTCGACGAAATCAATATCAAAAGTTAAGAAGCAAGGTGTATCTCCAATAACTTCTTTCATTTCTTTTAAAATACTTTCAAAACCACGTTCATACATTTCCGGTGTAGTAATAACATTGTAACCAAGCTCATGGCTAGCATCTATGTCTCCTGGATGATTCAATGTGCCTCTAATACCCAATTGGAATACTTTGTTTGGAATTAGAAGTCCTTCTTCGTGAGCTCGGATAAAAGGTGAACCATGCCAATATTTTTCATCGTAATATGTATCCCAAGTGTCAGTATGCGAATCAAAGTGAATCATCGCAACCGGGCCATGTTTTTTAGCCGCAGCTCGTAGGTTTGCTAAAGTAATCGAGTGGTCACCACCTAAACCGATTGGGATAATATTATTCTCCATTAATTCAAACATAGCGTCTTCCATTAGTTTGTAGCTTCGATGAATATTATGAGGAATAACTGATACATCTCCAATATCGATGGCATTGCTGTCGTCAAATGGATATACCTTATGAATCGGATGATATGGGAATAAAGTCATAGAAGCTTGTCGGATAGCTTGAGGAGCAAATCGTGCACCAACACGAAATGAGGCTGCAGTATCAAAAGGCATGCCAACGATTGCTAATTTCGCATTTTCTCTTGTTGATGGTAATCTCATAAATGTTCCAGTTGTACAAAACTCAGGTTTTACATCAGGTGAAAGTGGATATTTCACAAAAATCATCTCCTAATTTTTTATTCCGGTTATTAACTACCGGTAGTTAGTTTAATTAGATTATAGTTTGTTAAATCTGAATAGTCAAACTATTAATTTGGAAAAAGATGTTTATTTATGAATCAAAAATAAAGGATTGGCTATTTAGACAGCTTTTTTGAGCCAATAACAATTGCCTACTTCATTATTGAAATTAGTCAATTCCGTGGGATATGACAAGGGTTTTTGTAAATAATATAATTGTTTAAAACAATAATCTTAGGAGGGATTTTATGCCACAGAATCAGCAAGGAAAAGGGAATATGGGTACTAATATGAAATCAGGAACTAATCCTCAAAAAGTAAAACAACAAATTCAAAGTGATGTTAGCCATGGACAAGGAGCAATGACTTCTCGTGAGGCAGGGGCAATGCGTGATTAAAAAGCACTTAAAGAGGCTTTTTAAAGCTGTGCAATTTATGTGAACGAATATTGAAAACTTGTAAAAAATGAACTGACCATTTCTGATCGGTTCTTTTTTTACATTTATAAGTATCAGTAGTGGCCATTCGCTTCGAACTTATCGTTTTTTTTTAGGTTGGATAATGATAATATCGTTTGGATAAGTGGATCTTAATGTTATATCGTTTAATCGATTGTTAAACCTTGATCGTGTGATGTACATACATATTTTGTCTCCTTCATTGAACGAAATTTACAAGTACTAGTTATAATAATTATTAAGAATATTTAATAGTGTATTTTTATTATAAAACTTCAATAAATATTCAAATAGTGTAATTTTCTCCAATACTACTTGCAAAATTTCGTCTAATGAAATGTCATCTTTAACTAACCTTTGATCGATTTAAATTGCCATTTATTTCCCAATTTAAATAAGTAGGTTAAAAATAGTTGAATTTTATCAATATCCAATTTTATGATTTATCATTCTTTTTTAAAAAAAGGAAAGATACAAAGTAATCTAGAATAATTAATGTACACGAGAAACGATAGAGATGGAGGGAGAAATGATATTGAATAGAAGGTTTATTATATGTTAAATAAATTGAAAATTCTGGATTTCACACGCCTTTTACCGGGTCCCTATGCAACTATGATCCTAGCGGATTTAGGTGCAGAAGTATTACGAATCGAATCTCCATATCATCCCGACTTATTACAAACTTCACCTCCATTTGATGGAGACCAATCTGCCGCACATCAAACGATTAATCGTTCTAAGAAATCTATTACCCTTGATTTAAAAAGCGAAGAAGGTACTGAAATAATCTATAAGTTAGTGAAGGAATACGATATTGTCATTGAGCAATTTCGACCAGGAGTGTTGGAAAAGCTTGGCTTAAGCTATGAGCAATTAAAGAAAATAAATTCGAAACTAATTTACTGTTCAATTACAGGTTATGGTCAAACAGGTCCGTATCGAAATCGAGCAGGGCATGATAATAACTATCTTTCATTAACTGGTGTTTTGAGTTATTCAACAAGAAAGAATGAGCGTCCAGTTCCGATGGGATTCCAAGTTGCAGACCAAGTTGGTGGATCGTTACATGCGATTATTGGCATTTTAGCGGCTGTCATTCATCGGGAGCAAACTGGTGAAGGACAATGGGTTGATATTAGCATGACAGATTGTACTTTTGCGTTGCAATCTTTACTGGGTTCTGGTTGGTTAACTCAAAAAATTAATCCAAAGCCTGAGGAACATCTTTTAAATGGAGGCGTGTTTTATGACTATTACGAAACAGCAGATGGGCGATTCTTTTCAGTTGGCAGTCTCGAACCTACTTTTCGAAAACAGCTTTGTGAGGCATTAGAAATCATGCCATTTCTTCCTTATTCTTTTAGTGAGGAGAAGGATGAGATCGATTTATTTAAAAATGAAGTAAAGCGTGCATTTAGTCAGAAAACGTTTAATGAGCTAAAAGTAATTTTTAGTAAATTTGATGCCTGTGTTGAGCCAGTTTTAACTTTGGAAGAAGCATGTGCGCATCCGCAAGTAAAAGAAAGGGGGCTTTTAGTAAACGTCCAAAGGAATGACGGTACAAATCAATTGCAAATTGGTTCACCTTTTAAATCATCTGTGTTTAAACCTACTTATCAACATGTTGGATTAAAACCTGGGACGAATACAAAAGAGGTTTTATTAAATTTAGGATATGATGATCAAACAATTAATCAATTCATTGAAAAGGGAGTTATTAGGTCAGTTGATTAAATCTAAATTATTTAATACGGGGGTAAGCAAATGAGTTTTGGAAATGTATTATCGTTAAACGCACAAAGGCACCCAGATAAATTAGCGTTAGTCTATCAAGACCGTACATACACATAACTAGAAAAAGTCGTTTTAGATGCTTCAAAGTCCTCATCGAAAGTAAGAAATATAATTACTGCTCCTCTAGCTTCATCGCCGAATTGTTTAAGCTTCTTTGATGTGTTGTCATCTATTGATGAAGAACTCCAAGTAGAGATTTCAGGGGACGATGATTTTCATTTACTATATACCTCGGGTACGACTGGACAACCTAAGGGTGCGCTTTTTGACTATAAACGAATTGAAAAGCTCATAAATGGATTGAGTGCAGTAATGGGGCAAAGCTGTCAGGATCGGCTTTTACATGTTGCTCCATTATTCCATTGTGCTCAGCTAGTAATCTTTCTATTGCCAGGTTTATATTTAGGAATGACAAATATTATTCACCGAGATTTTAATCCGGTAAATGTTTTAAAGGATATAGAAAAATATAACATTACTTTATTTTTTGGTGTTCCTACAATGTATAACTATTTACAACAAGTTCCAAATGCTGATCAATATGATCTATCTTCAATAAAAAGATGTGCATACGGTGCAGCTCCTATGCCTCCTGAAATCTTAATGAAAAGTATGAAATTATTTAATACAAATCAATTTTTCAGCTTATGTGGATTAACAGAAGGGGGACCTACAGGGGTATATCTTTCTCCAGAAGATCATGAGCACCATTTAGGAAAAACAGGAAAAACACCTTTACTCTATACAGTTATTAAAGTAGTCAATAAACAAGATGAAGAAGTTTTACTAGGTGAAGTTGGTGAATTAATCTTAAAATTTGAAACGATCATGAAGGAATATTATAAAAAGCCGAAAGAGACAGCAGATACGATAAAAGATGGTTGGTTATATACAGGAGATTTAGCCGTAGTAGATGAGGAAGGATATATCACGTTAGTTGATCGTAGTAAGGATATGTTAATTTCTGGTGGGGAAAATATTTACTCAGTTGAAATTGAAAATGTTTTATATGAGCATCATTCTATTTTGGAAGCGGCAGTTATTGGTACGCCTGATGCTAAATGGGGAGAGGTTGTAACAGCAATTGTCGTATTAAAACCAGGGCATCGTCTATCTTTTGAGGAGATTGGATCTTTTTGCCGCGAAAGAATGGCGGGGTATAAGATTCCTAGAGTTGTTGAATTTATTGAGCAGCTTCCTCGAAATGCATCTGGGAAAGTACAGAAGTTTATATTAAGAGAAATGTATTGTAGTGCTAATTCAAAATAGAATTCAAAAAGAGCCCAAACATTAGAATTGATAGTTTGAGCTTTTTTATTTGGTTCTTAATAAAGACCACTTGTATAAAGTGATGTGATTGTTTTTGCAATTTCTTCAATGGAATAGAGCTGTTCATCTCGAACGATTTCCCATAAGTACATCTCATTTGTAAAAAACCAAGCACGCGCGACTAGTTCATGATTTAATTCTTTTCTTGCTAATCCAGTTTCTTGTGCATATGAAACATCGAGTGATATGCGCTCAATAAACTTTTCACGAATTGTTTTCCATTTGTCTGAGATGATTTCAGATACTCCAATAGCTTGTTCAAAAATTTGCATCATGTTTCGCTCATCTTCTGCCATTTTTAGAAAAGAAGTAGCTTGTTTATAAATAATCGATTCAGCGGATTCTTTCGTTTCTGGAAAAAAGTGAGTTTCGGCAATTTCATAAAATCTTTCCATTACATTTTCCATTAACACAATTAAAAGCTCTTCTTTCCCTTTAAAGTGTACATAAGCTGTTCCATAGCCAATATCAGCTTTTTTTATCATTTGTGTTATCGTCGCCTTTTGAAATCCTTCTGCAAGAAATACTTCTTTAGCAGCTTCTAGTAGTTTTTGTCTTGTCATTAATGAACGTAATTGACGCTTAGATTCTACTTTGTCATTACTCATACTACGATCCTCCAACATATGTTACTTCTAGCATATAGGTAAATTTATAAAAATGGAAGAAATCCTATGTATGATTAACATAAAAATCAGCTCTTTATAAGTAAAATTTTTTATTATCAGATTATTTGACATGATGTCATTGACATGGTGTCAGTTATTTTGATATGATTTTTTCACAATAGATTTAACTAGTAGATTGATAGAGGAGGAACAGTATGAATACGAAAGTTACAGAAGCAACATTAGAATACGCCCAAAAAATGGACAGTCTTGATTCACTTAGAAAGTATAGAGATGAGTTTTACTTAAATCCTGAATCGATCTATATGGATGGTAATTCATTAGGTCTACTTTCTAAAAGAGCTGAACGTACTTTACTAGAATCATTGGAAGATTGGAAGAACTATGGAATAGATGGGTGGACAAATGGAAATCATCCTTGGTTTTTCATGGCTGAAAAATTAGGAGAGAAATTAGCTCCTTTAGTTGGTGCTTCACCTGAGGAAGTAATTGTAACCGGTTCCACGACGGTTAATTTACATCAGTTAGTAGCCACTTTTTTCCAACCGAATGCAAGTAGAAAAAAGATATTAGCTGATGAGCTTACATTTCCATCAGATATTTATGCCCTTCAAAGTCAACTACGTATTCACGGATTAGATCCTGTGCAAGATCTTATTTGCGTAAAAAGTAAGGATGGACGTTATTTAGATGAGGACGACATAATAAATGCAATGACGGCTGAAATTGCTTTGATTATTTTACCGACAGTTTTATACCGTAGTGGTCAAATTTTAGATATGAAGCGCTTAACTGAAGAGGCTCATAAACGAGGAATTTTAATCGGTTTTGATGGTTGCCATTCAGTTGGATCAATACCACATTCTTTTAGTGAGTGGGATGTTGATTTTGCTTATTGGTGCAATTATAAGCACTTAAATGGTGGACCAGGTGGTGTAGGTGGTTTATTTGTTAATCGCAAACATTTTGGTGCATTGCCAGGACTTACAGGTTGGTTTGGTTCTAGAAAAGATAAACAATTTGATATGGAACACACACTAACTCCTGCTGAAACTGCTGGAGCATATCAAATTGGTACTCCACATGTATTAAGCTGTGCACCATTAATCGGATCTTTGGAGATTTTTACAGAAGCCGGCATTGATGCGATTCGAGAAAAATCACTTCGAATAAATCAATTTTTAATGGATTGTATTGAACAAGAATTACCAGACATGGGATTTTTCATTGGTTCTCCTAGAGAGGATGCACGACGAGGAGGACATGTAAGTCTAGAGCATGAAGAAGCAGCACGTATTTGTAAGTCATTGAAAGAAAATGGTATTATTCCTGACTTTAGGGCACCAAATATTATACGTCTGGCACCGGTGGCACTATATACTTCTTACGAGGAAGTTTGGGAAGTTGTCCAAATACTTAAGAAAATAATGACTGAAAAGCAATATGAAAAATTTAAAAATGAACGCGAAGTTGTGGCGTAAGTTTAGTTGGCTATCTAAGGGGACAAGGGGATGAGATCATGAAGAAATCCACCACTAATTATAAAATTGAAAACGAGCAAGAAAAAGGCTTAAAAAGGGAATTGAAAACTAGTCAACTAACGATGATAGCAATGGGTTGTGCAATTGGAACGGGGTTATTCCTAGGAAGCGGATTAGCAATAAAAACTGCTGGTCCTAGCGTACTACTCAGTTATACAGTTGGTGCATTTATCGTGTTACTGCTCATGGGGTGTTTAGCTGAGATGACGGTGGCACATCCTACTAGTGGTTCGTTTGGAACAATTGCCGAAAAATATATTCATCCTATGGCGGGATATCTAGTTCGTTATTCATATTGGGTGGCTCAAGTTCTTGCTGTTGGAGTAGAGGTAAGTGCAATTGCAGTCTATATGAAATATTGGTTTCCAACTGTACCTGGAATCGTTTGGATCACCTTTTTTGCAGCTGTATTAATCTATATAAATGCTACTAGTGTTAATACATTTGCAACATTTGAGTATTGGTTTTCGATGATTAAAGTAAGTGCAATTGTTGGGTTTATCCTACTTGGATCGTATGTCTTGTTTGGTTCATCAAACCACGCGAATATTGGTGTAGAGAACTTAACAAATGATGGAGGATTTATGCCATTTGGCTGGTGGGGCATGTGGGTAGCCGTCTTCATATCATTATTTAGTTTTCTAGGAACTGAAATGATAGCGGTTACAGCAGGTGAAGCAAAAGAGCCTGATATTGCTGTTCCAAAAGCTCTTAAAGCAACAGTTTTTCGTTTATCAATTTTTTATGTATTAACAATTGCAATCATGCTCATCATCGTTCCATGGAAATCAGCAGGGGTTGATGAAAGTCCGTTCGTAAAGGTAATGGAAATATTAAATATACCTTTTGCATCAGGCCTTATGAACTTTATTATTTTAACGGCAGCTTTGTCAGCGATGAATAGCCAATTATACGCTTCAACTCGTATGGTTTATTCACTTTCAAAAACGAATCATGCGCCAAAAATTTTAGGAAAAGTAGGAAAAAAAGGTGTTCCGGTAAATGCTCTGGCAGTTTCAACCATTGGTATTGTAGTTGCCGGAATCGTAAATGCAGTACTTCCAGATTCCTCATATGCATTTATGATGGGAATCTCAATGTTTGGTGCGATTTTTACTTGGATGACAATCTTTATTTCCCATCTGTTTTTTAGAAGGAAATGGGAACAGTCAGGCGGGCGAAAATTACCAGTAAAAATGATTGGTTTCCCTTACTTCACAATACTAGGAGCAATTTTATTATTAGGATTAACAATTACTTCTTGGTTTACTGGCTTTAAAATTATGCTACAATTTGGAATACCATGGTTAATTGTATTATCTGTGGCTTACTTATTTATAAATAAAAATAAAGGTCAGAAAATTCAACGTAACGATGCAGTTTTTAAGCAGAAAGTAGATAAATTTTAAGGTCTTTATAGAAATTAGGCTTGTCTTTCATTTTTAAGACATGCCTTTTCTATTTGAAGATTATTTAGTGAAAAGAGAGGAGAAAATAGTTAAGTGCAGAATTTTGTTCATAAGATTCTTTTAAATTAGTTTTTTAATAACGGTATTTTCTATAAATGAAAATAGTCCGATATTAATATTCTCGAATGGAGTTGAATGATTATTAAAAGTAAAGTAGAACTTGAAAATTTATCAATTGCTTATAAGGATCAAGGAAAAGGGAAACCAATCGTTTTAATTCATGGCTTTATGGGAAGTCATGAATATTGGGAAAAAGTAGTTCCAAAGCTATCTGAGGATTATCGTGTGATCGCAATTGATTTACCAGGACATGGAGACTCTACAGCTATAAAAGAAGAGCATTCAATTGAAGACTATGCAGATGTTTTGAAAGATTTACTAGATCAACTAAACATTAAGCAAATAACGTTATTTGGCCACTCGTTAGGAGGCTATATTACACTTGCATTCGCAGAAAGATATTCCAATTACTTAAATGGATTTTCATTAATCCACTCAACTGCTTATCCAGATAGTGAGGAAGCAAAAAAAGGTAGAGTAGCAACAAGTGAAAAAGTGAAAATTGAAGGCGTGAAAAACGTAGTCGATGGGTTAATTCCGAAACTTTTCTCTCCAAAAAATATCCAAACTAATAGTGCAGAAATAGATTTAGCAAAGCAAATAGGGTATAAAACTACAGTAGATGGCACGGTAAATGCCTTAATAAGCATGAAAAATAGACCCGACCGAAATCATGTACTTAACGATACAAGCTTACCTGTACTTTTACTGGCGGGTAAAGACGATCAGATTATACCACCTGAAAAGACTTTTTCAGTTGAAAAAGAAAATATTAAAACTGCTACTTTAAATAATGCTGGGCACATGAGTATGTATGAGTCACCTGATGAGTTAGTAAATGAGATAAAAGTGTATTTAAGTTCGTTTTAAGTGGGAAAAGAAAAATGATTAAAAAGACCTTCTTAAAAGTACTTTTAAAAAGGACATGAAAAAGATCTTACTCAAAAGATCTTTTTTTTTTTTGCTCAAACAATTTCTAAATATCATGGTAATTTATTGTGAGATACTGTTAAGATTAACTATAGATAAATTAGCTATATAAAAAACATAATCCCTATAAAATTAAAGTAATTGGTAGGTGTAATAATGTATCGTATAGGTCTTGTTGGCCCAGAGTGGTCTTTGGAACGAATATTAAGTTTTTCTAAAGAATATGAACATGAATTGGAATTTTTTCCAATTTCATATGATGAACCTGTTGAAACAAAAGAAATTATAAAAAAACATGCTAGAGATGTGGATGTCTGGCTTTTTTCTGGGCAATTGCCATACAATATTGCAAAAAAACTCCTACATTCAAAAGAAAAATTATTATATATTCCTCATACAGAATCTTCGGTTTATAAAAGTTTGTTAAATATAATGTATAAAACTGGTGGGTTAATTAATCAATTAAGCATCGATATGCCAACATATTCTAATTTATTAGAAGATGCTTTAGAGCAATTAAATGAGTCATTTGATCAGTTTTATGTCAAAAAGTTTGAAGAAGAACAGATTAATTTAGAGGAATTATTACAATTTCATATTGAGTTATGGGATTCTAATAAAACAGAAGGTGCATTGACTAATTTTCCATTTATCTATCAGGAATTAAAAAAGCGCGATATACCAGTCGAATGGATATCTACTAGTAGTGTTGATATTAAGCATACATTAAGGCTCCTAACAGAGAGAGTGAAAGGTCTTTATTTTAAAGACTCTCAAATTGGAGTAGAGTTGATCGAAATTGAAAATTTTGAGAACATTATACAGAAATCAAAATCACCTTATCATTTACAGCATATCGAACTTCGAATTAAAGATGTACTGTTAACATTTTGCGAACAATTAAATGGTTCACTGATTGAAAAGGGGTATGGTAAATATTTGATTTATAGTTCTAGAGGTGCAATTGAACGAGAGATTCATATGCTAGAAAATACGCTCGATCAGTTATCGTTAGAATCTGATTCTAAAATTTCTGTAGGGATTGGTTTTGGTGAGACTGTTTATTCTGCAGAGAAAAATGCAATTGAATCAATTCAACAGTCAAAAGGGATGCATGAACGAAAAATAATAATTGTACAAGAGAATGGTGAAATCATTGAGTCACTTGGTCGTGAAGAAGAAGTTACATATGCATACCGAACGAATGACCAAGAATTATTGCAAAAGCTTAAACTAGGAAATATTAGTGTAAAGACATATCATAAAATCGAAAACTTAATAAAAAGAATGGCATGGAAGGATTTTACGACAAAGAATCTAGCTGAACAGCTTAAAATGACAGAACGGAATGCTAGACGAATTGTAGCAGATTTATGTGAAGTCGAATTATTAGAATGTATAGGTGAGGAATCTTTATCTTACCGTGGGAGACCTAGTAAAATATATCGTTTTAAATAAGCATTCCAAATTTGGGGTGTTTATTTTTTGTGATCATTAAATATTATTAATATTTTGAATTTTTAACAAAAAGATATTGTAGAAACCGTTTTCAAGTAATAAAATCGATATATAAGGAAAAAGACCGTAAATATTCCTTAAATAGATTTGAATTAATCTCGGAGGTGTAGTGATGAAGTATGATGTTTTTTCTGATTTAAAATTAGACGATGTAGTTAGTTCGATTAATGATGAAGTGATTGGATGGAGAAGATATTTACATGAAAATCCAGAGTTATCCTTTCTAGAAGAAAATACTGCACAATTTGTGTACGATAAACTAAATTCATTTGGAGGTTTAGAAATTACTAGACCAACAAAGACTAGTGTTGTTGCTAGATTAATAGGGATTCATCCAGGAAAAGTCCTTGCAATTCGAGCAGATATGGATGCTCTCCCAATACAAGAAGAAACTAAAATTGAATTTAGTTCTAAAAAGGATGGCATAATGCATGCATGTGGTCATGATGGACACACTGCAATGCTTTTAGGAGCTGCGAAACTACTTTGTAGCTTTAAAAATCAATTAAAAGGCGAGGTCCGTTTTATTTTCCAACATGCTGAAGAATTACCACCTGGTGGTGCAATTGAAATGGTAAATGCAGGTGTACTTGATGGAGTTGATCTGATTATTGGGGCACATTTAATGAGTAACTTGGAAACTGGAAAAATTGGATTAAATTATGGGCCCATTATGGCTGGTGCAGATCATTTTAAAATGTCAATAATCGGTGAAGGTGGACACGCTTCACAGCCAAATCAAGTAATTGATCCAATTCTGATTGGAACCCAAGTTGTCACAAACATACAGCATATTGTGTCAAGAAAACTCGATCCAATCGATACAGCTGTCATCTCCGTAACACAATTTAATGGTGGTACAGCAATAAATGTCATCCCTAACAGTGTTAAAATTGGCGGATCAGTTCGAAGCTTTAAACCTGAAGTTCGCAATAAGATACCGATGTTAATCGAGCAAATAGTAAAAGGGATTACTGAAGCTCATGGTGCAAAGTATGAGATCGAGTACCACCTCGGATACTCACCGGTAATAAATGATAATGAAATAACTTGTTTAATCGATAAAACCGTCTGTGAAGTAGTTGGAGAAGAAAATCGTGAATTAATTAATCCAATAATGGGAAGTGAAGATTTTTCAGCATTCCTTAATGAAGTTCCTGGGACTTATTTTTTTATAGGTGCAAGAAATGAGGATGAGGGAATAGTGTATCCACATCATCATCCAAAATTTAATATTGATGAAAGGGCTTTTAAAGATGGAATAAAGATATTTGTTCAAGGAGCTATTAACATTTTAAATAATTAAAAATTAAGGAGAGTAGAGTATGAAAAAAATCTATTTACTTGGTTTTATCCCGATTATTGGTTTTGTAATAGGCGCGTTGTTTTCGAATAAGGTTACCCCTTACGTACTTGGTATGCCATTTTTTCATTTTTCAATTATACTATGGTCATTTCTTACTACTGCATTTTTAGGTTTAATCTATCTTTTTGATCCTGCGAATAAAGAGGAGGAATTATAATGAATACAGGAACATTATTTATATTCTTATTTTTCGCTGTTTCAATCATGATTGGTATTTGGTCAAAAAAAGGGAAAGAAATGAACTTAGAACAATGGTCAGTTGGTGGCCGAGGAATGGGAACGCTTTTCATCTTTTTATTATCAGCTGGTGAAATGTATACAACCTTTACCTTTTTAGGTGCAAGTGGCTCAGCATATGGTGAAGGGGGTTCAATTTTTAGTATCGTTTCTTACGGATGTATTGCATCAATCATATCTTATTGGGCTTTTCCTGAGATTTGGAAATACTCCAAAAAACATAAATTAATTTCTCAGTCAGATTTTATGGCAAAGAAATATGACAGTCCAATTCTAGGAGTGCTTGTTGCTTTAGTTGGAATCGTCGCTTTATTTTGTTACTTAGTTTTACAGTTTAAAGGGTTAGGTTATATCGTTGAGATAACATCTTATGGCGTCATTTCTTCAAAAATGGCAATTTTATTTGGCGCATTTGGCGTTACTATATTCGTCATTCTATCAGGTATTCATGGTTCTGCTTGGACCTCTGTTTTAAAGGATATCTTAATTCTTGCTATTATTTTATTTTTAGGAATTTATTTTCCAGTTCATTTTTATGGCGGTATTAAGCCAATGTATGAAGCGATTGAACAAGCTAAGCCAAACTTTACGATTCTTCCAGAACATGGTATGAACTTAACTTGGTATATTTCTACTATTATATTAAGTGGAATTGGGATGTATATGTGGCCTCACTCTTTTCCGCCTATTTTCGCAGCGAAAAATGCAAAGGTTTTAAGAAAAAACGCAATCATAATGCCATTGTATCAGTTAATTTTATTATTTGCTTTCTTCGTAGGCTTTGCGGCAATCTTACAAATTAAAGGGTTACAAGGAAGTGATAGTGACAAAATATTATTACTTCTTTCGAAAAGGACTTTTGATCCATGGTTTGTAGGTTTAATAGGAGGAACGGGGGTATTAGCTGCATTAGTACCTGCTTCTTTGATTCTAATGGTAATCTCCACATTATTTGTTAAAAATATATACCAAGTAGTAGCCCCTTCTAAATCAGAAGTACATATTACAAAGCTAATAAAATTAATTGTTCCTTTCATTACTTTAATAGGTTTATATTTTACCTTTAAAGGTGGTAGCTCTTTATTTAATATTGCAATTGTGGCGTATAATTTTATAACGCAGCTTGCTCCACCATTTTTCTTAAGTTTAATGAAAAAGAACTTTGTAACAAAGCAAGGGGCTATAACTGGAATTATATTTGGTGGGGTTATTGTTTCAATTTTTGATTTAGGTGAAAAGACTTTTGCTCAAGCTTTTCCACATCTTCCACAAGTAGTGAAAGATTTAAATGTAGGGATTATTGCACTAATTATTAATGCGCTTGTAATGGTAGCTGTTAGTCTTATTACAAGAAATAGTACGTCAGCGAATAAGCGAATTGATAAATTAGTTGAGCAATAAGACTTATATAGGAAGAAAAACGTCGGTTCTATTGATCCGACGTTTTCTATTATTCGATAAGGTTGTTTATTGAATGTCTAAATCCTTTAAAATAACCTCTAATGTCTCACCTTTAATTTTCTTTTTACTTTTAGAACGTCTTAGTGAAACAGGTGATTTTTCCCTAGAAATAATTTTTTGATTCAAGTATTGGTAATAAATAGCATAATTTTTCTACATTTAACAAATTTTAAATAGTAATAAATAAATTTATTAGGTGATTGATATGCGATTGGGTTATTCAAAGAGAAGTAAACAAATAAAAGAAGTAAAAGCTCCAGTTGTTTTATCATCCGAATTACAAAAAAATTTACAAAAAATAAATAGTGAATTGCATTATTGTGCTGATTTAGTCGTTAGAGAGTTTGAGGTTGGGGAAACAAAAAAAAGAAAAATGGCTTTAATTCATTTGCAAGGCATCTCGAATGGTGACACGATTAGTCAATTTATCGTGGATCCAATTCTTCATAGATGGAAAAACTCGAATTTAGATCGTTTAAGTGATCTTAATTTTTTCAATGAAATGAAAGAGAATACGTTTGATGTTCCACAAGTTAAAATTGAAAATGAATGGAATAACATAATGATGGCAGTGTTAAACGGTGACACAGCGATTTTTATTGATAATCAGCTTAAGGTATTGCTAATTGATACAAAAAGTGGGCAATTCCGCGCAGTCTCGGAATCGACTGGGCAAACGATTATTCGTGGTCCAAAAGATAGTTTTACTGAATCAATCGCAACGAATATGTCGCTTCTTCGATATCGTATTCGAAATACTCAATTTAAGATGGAAATGATGAAGGTTGGAGATGTTACAAATACAAATATCGTGATTTCCTATTTAGATGACAAAGTTGATCGGGAGTTATTGAATTCAATAAGAAACAAAATTGAGAAGATCAAGATCAAAGGGGTTTTAGAATCTATTTATATAGAGGCTTTAATTGAATCGAAACCATACAGTCCATTTCCAACTGTAATGGATACTGAAAGACCTGATGTTATTGCGGCAAATATTTTGGAAGGCCGAGTAGGGCTTCTTGTCGATGGTAGTCCAATTGGGCTTGTTTTACCAGCCACATTACCGATGTTTTTTCAGTCACCTGATGATTACAATCAACGTTATATAGTAGGTACATTTTTACGCTTTTTACGCTTCACTGCGTTCTTAATTTCTTTACTTGTTTCTGCTTTTTATCTTGCATTAATTACACATCATCGATCGATGATTCCAACACCATTATTAGTTAGTCTTGCGGCTCAAAGGGAAAGTGTACCATTTCCGGCAATCGTTGAGCTACTTTTAATGGAGTTTGCATTTGAAATTATAAGAGAAGCAAGTATTCGTAGTCCTAGAGTACTAGCTTCAACGGTCGCAATCGTTGGAGCACTTGTTATAGGCCAAGCAGTTGTACAAGCAGGTATTATTTCAACGGCGATGATTATCTTTGTTTCAATTACAGGAATATCGAGTTTTACAATACCGAATTATAGTGTGGCAGCTTCGGCAAGATTGCTTAGATATTTATTCATCTTAAGTGCTGGCGTTGCTGGATTGTATGGTATTGCGTTAATGATTTTATTTTGGCTAGTTCATTTAAATACAATTGACTCCTTTGGTGTGCCATACTTGATGCCACTTTCTCCATTATCAATTAGAGATAATGAAGATATATTAATACGATTACCTCGAAAAGATTTAAAGACTGCAAATGATGATGCTGTTCCTGAATCATCACGGATTAGAAAAAGAAAAAATAAGAATAACGGTGAAGACAATGAATCGAAATCTTAAAATAAGATTATTAATGTCAATTGTATTGCTACTATCAGGGTGTAGCAATTATATGGAGTTAAATAAAATTTCATTTATTACAGGTTTAGGTGTCGATTGGACTGACAAATCTAATTTTAAGGTTACATTACAAGTCATTAATCCAACTGATTTGGCTACTGGTCAAAATGGTGGTGGCAATTCTTCACCAGTCATTCTTTATACAAGTACTGGGAAAACATTATCAGAAGCTATTCGAGAAGCAGGTAAAAAAATAACGAAGAATAAAGACTTTACTCATGTCGGTTTAACTGTAATAGGTGAGAATGCAGCAAAGCATGGTATAGAAGAAATAGTGGATGCTATTATTCGTGAACCAAGGGTCTCTGCTTTTATGTCTGTTCTTGTAGCTAAAAATTCAACTGCCGAACAGGTATTAAATACAATGACACCTATTAATAAAGTTTCATCAGCAGAAATGGTTTCAAAACTACAAAATGTTAATTTTTCATTAGGTGAAAGTGTCAATCCAAATGTATTTGAATTAGGAGAAGATCTAACCTATTCAGGGAAAGAGCTTGCGATTAGTGGAGTTGATATTGTAAACGGGAATAAAGAAAAAAATACATTAACTAATTTACAAACCATGGAGCCAGCCCAAACTAAAATTGATGACTTAGCTTTATTTCGAGATAGTAAACTAGCTGGTTGGATCTCTGGACGCGATGTTAGAGGCATCTTGATGGTATTGGATAAAATTAAACAAACAAATTTTGCAGTGCCTTGTGGAAATAATAAATATAGTTCACTACGTCTACATGCTCAACGTATAAAAACGAATGTGAAAGTTAAAGGGGATATTCCAATTATTCAAATTGATAATACTCTCCTTACATTTCTTGATGAAACTGGTTGTTCGGTAAATATTGAAAGTGTTCAAGATTTAATAAAAATTGAAAAACAAGCAGGTTTAGTAGTCAAGCAACAGATTGAACATAGTATTAAATCTGCCCAAAACATTAAAAGTGATGTCTTTGGGTTCGGAGATATGATTCATACTAAAGATCCTAAAAAATGGAAACAACTTAAAAGTAATTGGGCTGAAAGTTTCGCAAAAGCAAAAGTAAATGTGAAAACTACTGTCATTATAAAACGAAGTGGCTTACTAGGAGACCCTGTTATTATGAAGAAGAAATAAGGTGAAGTAATGCAAAATATGAAATTTAATTCAGAGCAATTATTTAGTTTGTTAGCAATTTATTTAATAGGAAGTACTGCAGCAGTTGACCCTGCAAAAGATGCTGGAAGAGATGCCTGGTTAGCGATCTTGATTAGTCTTTTTTGTGGATTAATCTTATTAAGCTTATATTTGGGGATTTATAAAAATAACCCGAATAATTCATTAATTAAGTGCTTACAAACAGCGTGGGGAAAATATATTGGCAGCTTCATCGGCGTATTATATGTTGTTTATTGTATTTATATTGCCTCTAGGGTTATGAGGGATTTTGCGGAGCTTATTTTAACAGTTGCATTAGATAATACAGGTTTATTTACAATTTCAATGTTAATGATGTTTCTCTTAATTTATACTGTAATGAAAGGTTTTACAAGCTTTGCTAGGACAGTTTGGATTTGTTTTTTATTAAGTGGTATTATGATTTTTATTCTCATTTTTTCACAATTATTAACTGGATTTTTAAATTTTTCCCATTTAAAACCTTTCCTTGAATACGGATGGAAACCAGTATTAAAATCAGTATTTCCAACAACTGTAACTTTTCCATTTGGTGAGTCAATCGTATTTTTATTATTGATGCAACATTATGATCAACCCAAAAATGCATTCAAAATGAGCTACTTAGCAATGATCTATGCTGGGATCTTTCTAATCATATCGACAATCATACATATTGCAAATTTAGGTGAAATTGTTTTTAAAGCTTCAACTTATCCAGTACTTTCAAGCGTATCATTAATAAACATTGGAGATTTTTTTACTAGATTAGAGTCACTAGCGGTAATTGTATTTGTCATTTTGGGGTTTATTAAAATATCAATTTTATTTTTTGGGGCAGTTATAGGGACGATGGAAATTTTCCATTTAAAAGAAAACTGGTTAATAACTTTTTTAATTGGCATTATTATTATCTGTTTTAGTATCTTTACAACCGTATCGTATGCACAGCATATTCATATAGGACTTGATTTAGTCCCTAAATATCTTCATGTTCCGTTTCAAATGATTTTGCCATTCATTCTATTTGTCACTTTAAAAATCCAAAAAAAGTTATCTCTTTCTTAGATTCACAAACATTGTTAAACCAAAATAGAGAATAAAATAAATAATTAAAATTTTATCAAGAGTCATAAAACCAACTTTATTATAAGAAATCGCTAAAATTAAATAATGCAAATCAAAGCCTTGTAATAATGTAAGCCCGTAAAATAATAAAAAACAGAAAAATGATAACAAAACAAAGATCAATATTTCTTTCATTCATAACACTCCTTTTTATGAGTATTATGAGAATTTCGGAGTCGTTTTAATCATATAACTTAAGTGTCATTATGAAAAATGAAGTAATCAATTAAGTAATCTCTTGTCGCTATCCCCCTTTAAGTTAATTGGGTATAAATGACAATATTATTTTTAATTTGTACATGTTTAATATGAACTTAAAAATTATCAATTATTATTTCAAAAAGCATTTAAACACTAAAGAAAATTTAGAATTATTGTTGTAATTTATAAGGAAATTAAAAGTAAACTTAATAGAAAGAAGATAAGTTATAAATTTTGAAAATCAAACAGTTTTTTTCAGAAAAAGTAAGAAATTTATTAGCAGAAAATAATTTACTTCCTAATTTATTTAGTAGATTAGCCGTCTCTAAACTTGTACATATTCATAGATTAACAATGGATAAGTATTATTTGGGAGGTATCATTTTTGGACGCTTTTTTTAGTGATTTAGTAAAAAAAGTAATTGCAAATTACCCTTTAGAATTAAAACATGAATCTTTAGAATACATTGATGAAAAAAAAGCTGAATGGCCCATTGATACAAATATCGGTGAAGTATTATTGAGGATAGTCTTAATTGATGAAAAATATATTGAATCTATGACCTATGCAATTGACTATCTTAGAGATAATGGCGTATTTACACCAGAGGTATTAACAACAAAATTAGGTGACGGTTTTGTAAAGATGAAAGATGAATATTTTATGTTATTTGAAGCTGTTAATGGGAGGAGACCAAATTTTGAGAGTGAAGAAGATCTTATTCTGTTGATGAATGGGATTGCTTCTTTTCATAAAGCTTCAATAGGCATAGAATTAACAAATGAACAGGTTTCATCCATTCAATCAAATTGGAAAAATGAATTACAAACTAAATTTTTAAAATTAACAAATTGGAAAGAAGAACGAGCTAGGATAAAGCATCAAAATGAAATTGATAAGCTGTTTTTAAAAAATATAAATTCGGTATTAATGCAATGTGAAAAAGCTTTAGCAATAATTGATAAATATATTGCTGAAGTGGTAGAAGAGACAGCGAAAACGAAAACATTATGCTATCAGAATTTTGATATAAACGATCTTATAATTGGAGAAGACGGGAATTTATATTTCTTAAATATGAGTTCATTAAAAATCGAATTTCCGATCCATGATATGAGAAGAATTTTAAATATCGTAATGAAAAATGAACAAAATTGGAATCCAAAGTTAATGAAGAAAATAATCATCGCATATCAGGAAATCAATCCGTTAGCATGTTTGCAGTACCACTTTCTTAAAGCTGATTTATTGTTTCCTCATTTATTTTATGACGTATTTTCAGCGCATTGCGAAAATAAGGAATCACTTTTGGTGGATCCTAGTCTAATTTTAAAATTTAAAAAAATAATTACAATGGAATTAAGTAAAGAAAGAGTAATTTCTTCATTCTTTGTCAGAACAATTGAATCACTAAATGATTGATAAACCTTCAATTTCATTTTATATAGTAAAGCTCAAATCCGGTTAATTAAAGGATCTGAGCTTTATTTTTTATTTGTTTTTTTTCTTTCCAATCATTCCATAGTCTCTAATCAAAATACGAACATCGTAGTTTATTTTAGCTTTACTAAATCGTTCATCCCAATTCTTACTCATTTTTTTCCATTGTTTCGGGTATTGAATTCTTACTTCGTTACCAAATCCCGCAACATCTGTTTTATATTCATCTTGAAGCTTCTTCGTTACATTTTCTACAATTCTTGTTACTTCCTTTTCTGTAGCTTTTTCAGCTATTGTTACGTTTTTCTCATCAAACAACGGTCTTAATTTAGGGTTCCAATATTCTGCAATTCTACCTTCTGACTCAATTTTTACGTCAAAAGAGATTTTGTCACCTTTTATATGAGGTGTAACCTTGCTTTTCATTGATTCAATTTGAAACCAAGTTGGACCATCCGATTTTTTTGTGAATGCTTTTACAGCACCACCTTTTCCTTGTGCAGTAATCCAGTTAATTCCTTCAACTTCCTGTTTATCAAGAGTGCCAATCATTTTGTTTTTCTTACCATTAAAGATTGCACCACCAGCAAACATAACACCTTTATCAGTTGTTTCTAATAATTGGAGTAGAAAACTTGTACCAGAGTTCATTAATCCTCCAATTTTTATTAATGGAGTTTTACTTACAATTTCTGAAGTTAATGATTGATTTGCGATTTCAACAATTCGTAATGCAGGTATTACATTTGGTTCACTTGTTTCTAGTGCTTGACTGGCCTTCCCTTTACCTATAAAAATAAGAGTACTACCACGAATATCAATATCTCGGAAATACAAATCAGTAAGCTCACGTAGATTTATTTTTCTAGCAAGTTCATCACTAATTACAACACATTTTTGATGTGCTCCAAAAATGAATCCTTCTCTTTTTAAAGTTGTTTCCCAACCAGAGGGTTCTAACGAAATGCCTTCGCCAATCACATTTATATAAGGTTTTGTGGGACTAGCACCACCTGACTTTGTAGTCATTGCCTCAGGAACTACATATTGTAGAGTCGATTTAATTTTACCCTCACCATCCATATCTATAGAAGAACCTACTATAATATTTAAATCCTCTATTGGTTTACTACTCCAGCATCCTGATAATAAAGTTAAGAGACTTAGATAAAAAAATGTATTTATTAAGATTCGTTTATATCTATATTTTCTCATTTAATTTTTTCCTCACAAATGAAATCACAAGCAGGAGAAGAGGGATAATGCCAAATAAATAAAATGAAGTATTTCCGATTGTATCGGCCATTTTAAACGTTTCATTTATATCTTTTGGAATCATTGCAATAATGTAAATAAATGGTAATGAACCAAAGAGAAACGGCTTCATACTTTTTTTATTAAAAATTTGAGTTACTCCCAGGGCACAAATATAATATGCAATGATAAATGTACCAAAAATTTGCATAATCCAAATAACTAGTAGCAATGAGTCAAATCTTTCTACAATTAGACCTTGTATATCATAGCTTCGAATATAAGTTAGTACAGGCCAAGTTTGTAATAAAACACCATCTACCGAGAAAGCACCAACTACAGCAACAACGGTTACTGAATAAAAAACAAATGGTATACCTATCCCAAGTATAATTGATTTTGTAATTTTCTTTTTATCCTTCATAAACATAAAAATAAACAAAACCACTTCAAAACCTGAAAAAGAAAGGGAGGTTGTTTTAAGCCCATTAAGAACGGGCTTGAAACCATTTCCTAGGACCGGACGTAGGTTGTCTATCTCAACAATTTCTATTCCTAAAAAAATAACTAATAAAAAGAATAATACAGTGATCGGAAAAATAATTTCTAATATTCTAGCGATTGGATTGATGCCACCTAGAACTAAATATAAACCAATCCACAAGAATGGAATTAAAATGGCCCAAGTAGGAGTACCTTGTAATAAGAATAATCTAGTAGTTTCTGCCATTACACGAACCTCAAAAGCTGAAAGGAAAATATAATAAATAACTATGATAAAACCTAGTGGGATTGCCAACCATTTACCAATTAATTTTTGAGTAAATTGAAAATAGGTTTCGTTAGGATATTGTTTACATAGCATAACTAGAAAGAAGACTAAGATCATAATTAATAATCCTGAAATTATTACGGAAATCCAACCATCTGGCGTTTTTACTTTGTCGGTAATCGTTCTTGGTAATAGTAAAATTCCTGCACCGAAAATAAAATTCACCATTAGCATCACTGTTTGACTGACTGATATACGATCAATTGGCTCTGAATTCATTACTTAGTACACCTTCCTTCTTATGCTATTTCATCCTTCTTGTTTTTTTTGACTGCAGGCTTTTAGGTCGATTCTTCATCATAAATAAAGGAGCTCTTACGATGAAATCTTTCCAATCACTAAATCGAATTGGAGCAGCGGGACTTAGATATGGAACACCAAAGCTTTTTAGTTGAACTAAATGACTACAAATTAATAGGAAAAATAAAATGACTCCATATAATCCAAAGACACTCGCAAAAATCATAGATAAAAAACGAAGCATTCGAAGGGCAATTCCTACATTATATTGTGGTAATGTAAATGAGGAAATTGCTGTTACTGCAACAACAATAACCATGATCGTACTTACAATTCCAGCTTCAACTGCGGCCTGACCAATAATTAACCCACCAACTATTCCTAACGATTGCCCAATCGGTTTAGGTAAACGAAGTCCGGCTTCCCTTAATACTTCGATCGAGATTTCCATTATCAGTGCTTCAATTAACGGAGGAAATGGGACGCCACCTCTAGTTGCTGCTATATGAAATACTAACTTTGTCGGAATTAAACCTTGGTGAAATGAAATAAATGCAATGTATAAAGATGGAGCGAATAAAGCAATAAAACATGCAAGATATCGTAATAATCGTACTAAAGTAGCTGCCAACCATCTTTCATAATAATCCTCAGGAGATTGGATTAACATCTGAAAAGTTACAGGAGCAATTAGCGCAAATGGAGAACCATCTAATATAATGGCTACCCGACCTTCCATTAAAGCACTCATAACTCGATCAGGACGTTCAGTACTTTGAATCTGAGGAAAAGGACTTAAATAATCATCTTCTATTAATTGTTCAATATAACCAGAGTCGGGGACGCTATCAATTTCAATTCTTTTTATTCGTTTTTTTACTTCTTCAATAAGCTGTGAATCCGCAATAGTTGAGATGTATGCTATCACTAATTGTTTTTTTGAAACTTCCCCAACTTCATATCCGATCATTGTTAAATCTGGATTTTTTCCGGAACGTCTTAACATAGCAGTGTTATCAGCTAAATTTTCAACAAAGCCAAGTCTTGGTCCACGAACAAGTGCCTCAGAATCAGGTTCTTTTACATCTCTAGTTTTTGTTAATGCTTCTCCAATCAAAAAACATTCAGAAATACCATCGACTAACAAAGCAATCGAGCCGAATAGAACATCTGATTTTAATTTTTTATATGTAGTGATTTCTTCAATTGTACAAACAGTAAGAGATTTTTCTTTAATACATTTTTTAATGTCTTCTAGATTTAAAGATTGTCCGTTATTTTTTTGATTGGTGGCTATTTCAGTTAGTCCCGTCATTAATTCGCCCAGAATATGCTTTTGAATTAAGTCTGCATTAGATAAGCCGTCAATAAAAATGATTGCTAGTTGAATATCTGTTTCACCTAATAGAAATTCTCTAAATTTAACATCAGAATTATGTCCAATTTCTTTAAAAATCCAATCCAAATTCACTTGGAGATCACTGGATAAGATTTCATTACTATTTTGAGATTGATCATTTAGAGATGCCACATTTTCTGAGTTTTTATTGGATCTCCAACGCTTCATTTAAATCACTCTTTCTCCATAAAATGAACCCATTTGAAAAATTTTGATAAACCTACAGGAACGATAAAGGTAACAAAAGCTTGGATGAAAACAGGATACTCAGGTATAAATGAAATAATCTTTTTAAACATTTAATCATCCTCAGGTAAAGTATTAATAAAGTTTAAAGGTATTATTTCCCATTGTAGGAAAAGCATGCAAAAAGATTGGGAAAGTAACATACATACTGAAATGAAAATAATAGATAACCCAAAAGTATTTAAATAATTAATTAATTTTAATTAAATAATTGAATATTTCCTATTTTAAAAAAATGACAAAATAGTATAATAAACCTAATAGAGTATGTGTGATATTACCTAATTTTTCACTTTTTATCTAGATAAAAGGTTGGGAATGTTGATAAAAAAAGATTATTACCAGGTATGGAGAGGAAAAGCTTATGAATCAGATACTTCTATATGATTTTCTTACATTAATGAATGACAAAAAATGGAATAAAGCTGATTTGGCTAAATATTCTGGAATCCATATTAGTGATATTAGTAGAGTATTTAATAATAAAAAGCCCTTATCTTTGCATTATTTAGATGCAATTACAGAAGCATTCGGTTTGGCAGAAGGACATTTTTACTCGGGCTATACACAATTATGCTTTAATCAGAATCGATATTTAGATAAACGAAGAAGTGTAGCATTTATTTATAAATGTGCAATAAATGGATTTAAAAAAGAGTTGAACTTTATCATTTCTGAAATGTTAGAGGAAAAATCTAAGACAATACGAACTAAAAATTTACAAAATTTATTTGAGATTGCTGAAAAGTTATTTGCTGAAGGGAAAGAGAAAGAGGCTTTACCTTTATATGAAATCATTATTCATCACATGCCAGATCAAACTGCAGAAGAAGTCGCTATTAGTTATTTCAGAAAGTACTATTTAAATAGATTAACAGAAGAAGGACCAGCTACTCTTGTCCATGTTCTAGAATATGTGAGCTATATGCCAGATGATTTTCAGGAACTAACAATTTTATATATTACAGCTACTTACTATATGTTAAAACAATGGGACAAAGTCCTTCATTATGCGAAGCGATTAGAAAAAATGGCGAAGAATGAAAAGCAATTTGGTTATGGGTTAGTATACCAAGGTTTCGCTTTAAATAGGTTAAGTAATTCAATCGATGAAGTGCTTGAAATAATAAGGAAATATAGTAAGATTAATGATTTTTTTGCAGAGGCTGCAATCGGTAATCGGTATGTCACATTCCTTGATTTTGGTGAATTACATTATGTAGATGAATACTACGATTGGATTAAAGATAGAGATGATTTATATGTAGGCATTCCGAGAATTATTGAATCCTATGTAAAATTAGGTAGATTAGAAGATGCTTTAGCTTTAATCAATCAGCATGAAAATGTAATTAATGAGATGGCCAATAGTTCAAATTTGTATAAACAACAATTGTACTTAGATTTCTGTTATGCACAATCACTTTTAAAATGTGAAAAAAAGCAATATATTGAAGGGTTAAATGAATTAATAAAGGTAGCTAGAAAAGTTAAAAATGTAGGTATAATTGAAAAATTTAAACAATGCTTATTATCAATTTGGCACTATAGAGATCATTTAACAGAACAATTAAATGAGGATTATATTCAAATGTTAAGTGAGGACGGAACCAGGCGAATAATTTATATGCAGTGAGCCCTTAAACTGGGTTTCTTTTTTTGTTAACCAACAGCAATAGCTGAAAATTTCTACATTAGACAAATAAACCACAAGGAAGTTTAAAATCCTTGTGGCTAGTTTCATTTCTTTTTATAATCCTTAAACCATTCAACGAATTTTGCAATACCGTCTTCAATTGAAGTAGTTGGACTATATTGAATATCATTTACGAGTTGATCAATATCGGCATATGTTTCAAGTACTTCTCCTGAAATCATCGGCAATAATCGAATAGTTGCTTTTATACCAAGTTGCTTTTCTAACACTTCGATAAAATAATTTAAATTCACTGGGCTATTGTTACCAATATTATAAAGTTTATAATACGAAGTGGATTCATTTGGTGGCCCATTTTTAATGATTCTTACAATTGATTCAACTACATCATCAATATAAGTAAAATCTCGTTTCATATTTCCATAATTATAAACATCTATTGGTTGTCCATTAGTGATTGAATTAGCAAATTTATATAGCGCCATATCTGGTCTACCCCATGGCCCATAGACTGTAAAAAAACGCAATCCAGTAGTAGGAAGATTAAACGTATGACTATATGAATATGCCATTAATTCATTTGATTTTTTTGTTGCTGCATATAAGCTAATTGGTTCGTCAACTCGATCATTAATTGAAGAGGGAGTTTTTTTATTATTACCATAAACAGAACTAGAAGAGGCGTATATGAGGTGATTAATTTGATGATTTTTACAACACTCTAATATATTGGCAAATCCTACAAGGTTTGATTGAATATATGACCCTGGATTTTCTAAACTATATCTCACCCCAGCCTGTGCTGCTAGATTAATGACTAGATCGAAATTATATTGTTCAAAGAGCTCTTCTAATAGTTCCATTTCATGTATTGAGCCATTTATGAAACTGAAATTTTCATATATCTTTAAAAGCTCCAATCTATCAAATTTTAGACTTCTGTCATAATAATCATTTATATTATCAATCCCAATGATCTGAATACCTTGTTCTAATAGGCGCCTACTTAGATGAAATCCAATAAATCCTGCACATCCAGTAATTAAGATGCGCATAGTATCAGCTTTTTTAATGTTAAAAACCTCCTTATCTAACAAGAGTTGGAATATCATATGATGGATAAAACGACATAGTTCGAATTTAAATAGAAATATGTATATAACTAGATTAGGAGAAAATACTTTTTAAATAGAATACACATATACCCTCACAATACTTGGACAAATTCATATTATTACATTAGGTCTAAACACTCTTAGAGCAATAAAAGTAATCTAACCATTTTATTACATTTCATTAAAAAGAAATGTGAATTTTTTTATGGGCTCTAAAAAGTAGGAGGGAGAAATTGAATAATATAATAATTGAGCCATGGATTGTCGATGAACTTATTCATGATGAATTCTATGTGCCTGAATATATTGAAAAAATTGGACTTGAAGTACTTAAGTTTTATGACCTTCAAGTAAATAGCATGCAAGTAATAACAACGAAAGCTGACAAAGGCGGCGCGATTTGGAAAATTGAAACAAACGATGGTCCAAAAAGTTTTAAGCTTTTACACAGAAGACCTACTAGAAGTATGTTTAGTTTAGGGGCTCAGAAGTATTTAGTTGAAGTTCAACAGGCTAGAGTTCCAAGCATCGTTCGAACTAGAGATGGCGAGGAGTACGTAGAAGCTGGTGGAAAGCTATGGTTCGTTGCAGAATGGATTGAAGAGTTGGCACCAGTTTCTAAAGATTTAGAAGGTGCTAAGCAGTTATGTTTTGCTCTTGGTGAGTTTCATCGTTTAAGTAAAGGCTATGTACCACCGATTCAAGCAGAAATTGCATCAAGATTGCACAAATGGCCAAAAAGCTATGAAAAAGTATATAACAAAATGAATTGGTTTAGAACAATTGCTTTGGCCTATGATGAAATGCCTGCTAGTCAGGATTTATTAAATGTAGTAGATACATTTCAAGAACAAGCAAGAAAGAGTATGGAAGACCTAAATAATTCGGGTTACTTTAATATGGTGAATGAAGGAAATGCGAGTTGGGGCCTAGTTCACCAAGATTACGGATGGTCAAATGGTCAAATGGGTCCAAATGGAATGTGGATCATTGATTTAGATGGAGTTGCATATGATTTGCCAATTCGTGATCTTAGAAAACTGATATCTGGTACAATGTCTGATTTATTCGCTTGGGATGCTACATGGGTAAGAGAAATGATTAACGCATATCATGAAGCAAATCCAATTTCTAAAGAATTATATGAAGTATTAATGATTGATTTTTCAATGCCAAATGAATTTTATAAAAACATTAAAGAAGTACTTTATGAACCAGAATTATTTTTAGGCGAATCTACTAAACAATTAATTCAATCAATCGTTGACTTAGAGCAGTCAAAGTGGGCAACATTGAATGAAGTTCGCAACGACTGGAGTGGAAAAGAATGAAAATATTAATGGTATGTACTGAAAACCTACCAGTACCTCCAGTTTTAGGTGGTGCGATTCAGACTTATATAGCAGGTAGTTTACCTTATTTAAGTAAAGTACACGATATAACAGTATTAGGTGTTAATGATCCATCATTACCAGATGAAGAAACAATCGACGGTGTACATTATGTACGTGTGCCAGGGAAAGTATTAGAACTATATCGTGAAGGTGTAGTTGAATACATTAAAGGAAATCAATTTGATTTAATCCACATTTTTAACAGACCACGACTTGTCCTTCCAATTAGAAAAGTAGCTCCAAAATCAAAAATCACATTGAGCATGCATAATGACATGTTTAATATTGGGAAAATTGCTGTTGATGAAGCGAATTTAGTATTAGAAGAAGTTTCAAGTATCGTTACGGTAAGTGATTATGTAGGAAATGTCATTCGTGAACTTTATCCTCAAAGTGCAAATAAAATCAGAACGATCTACTCAGGGGTTGATTCTGACCGTTTCTTACCTGGAAATGATTCAAAAATGATTAGTACGAGAAACACACTTAGAAAAGAGTTTGGTTTAGAAAATAAAACGGTTATTTTATTCGCTGGAAGACTTTCAGAAAACAAAGGCGTAGACCGTCTAATAAGAGCATTGCCAACACTTTCAAAAAAGTTCAAAGATTTAGCTTTAGTCATCGTAGGAAGCAATTGGTTTAGTCAAAATAATGTTACGGACTATGTTGCTTATATTCGTGCTATCGCAAAAAAACAAGATGTACCAATTATTACAACAGGGTTTGTATCACCTTTTGAAATACACAACTGGTTTGCAGTAGCCGATCTATTTGTATGTACTTCATTATGGCAAGAGCCTCTTGCAAGGGTCCACTATGAAGCCATGGCAGCTGGACTTCCAATTGTAACAACTGCTCGAGGAGGGAATCCTGAAGTTATTATTCCAGGTGAGAATGGATTAATCGTAGAAAATCCAGTTGATCCAGATGAATTCGCTACCAAAATCACAGAAATATTATCAAACAAAACGCTAATGAAGAATATGGGGAAAAAAGGTAGAGAACTTGCAGTTACTAAGTATTTATGGAGTCGTGTAGCAAATGAAATACTATCTACATGGAGCCAAACTGAATATGCTTCATCTATTTCACTAGAACAATTAGAACAATATGAACCTCAAACATTATTTAAAACTGCAGTACAAAATACACAGTTGATCGAAACGAATAAAAATGTAGCTGAAGTAAAAGAACCAACTGTTGAATCACAAGTAGAAGTATCAGAACCAATAACTCAGTCTGAAACAAAAGCAATGGAAGAAGTCCTAGTGGAAAAATCTAAATCAACATCAAGAGATAGAGTAGTAGTAAAAGTTGAAGAATATCCAGCTAATAGTAATCCTAGAGTATTAAGACGAATTAGAAGAGTAACTGATCAGGGTGTAAATAATGTAAACTCAAATTCAACCCCAAATTCATACCCAAATTCATACCCAAATTCATACCCAAATTCATACCCAAATTCATACCCAAGCCCATATACAAATGAAGTAAGAAGAGTTGAAAATAGAACTAACAATCAATCTAATCAAGTTAATTCTGAACCTTTTCAATTAAAGAGATTTCCTAGCGTTACTGAATTATATAGAAACAGAAATCGATAAAAAATCATATTTTGAGGAAAGTGTCTAATAGAAAGAGGCTGTCTCATAAGTTTATGGACTTTTGAGATAGCCTTTTTTAGTTTGAAAAATTATTTATTGATGGTGGGATTGGACGAGAGCAACTTATGCGATGAACACCTTGTTAACATCGCTTAATTAACGCTCATCCTGGCGTAAAGAATAACATTCCGTGAATAACAAACCAGTCTTAAATTATGCTTAAAAATGCTCAAATAATGCTTAAGCCGACGCAATTAATACAACAACATGGATCCAATAGCATAAGGCTAGTTCAAATAACACGAAAAGTCTCTTAAACATATTAATATTGGTGCATGAATTCCTACAAATATTTCCTTGTAATAGATTGTTCTAGTGTTTTTACCTATATAAACTGCAGGTCAAAAAAAGCTAGTTTTTAAGTCATAAACTTTCTAACCATAATAGGTATATATGGTGACAAGTCCTCCTTAATTTACATATAAAGTAGAATGAACCAAAGTTTGGAGGCAAGTCAAATGAAAATCCGCAAGGCTATTATTCCCGCTGCTGGTCTCGGGACTCGTTTTTTGCCAGCAACAAAAGCGTTGCCAAAAGAAATGTTACCAATAGTTGATAAACCAACTATCCAATATATCGTTGAAGAAGCTGTAGCTTCTGGAATTGAAGAAATCATTATTATTAGTGGTAGAGGCAAACGAGCAATCGAGGATCATTTTGATAAATCATATGAATTAGAAGAATCTTTATCTCGAAAAAACAAGCTAACTGTTTTGGAAGAAATGCAGAAAATATCCAATATGGTGAAAATCTTTTACGTGCGTCAAAAGGAACCAAAAGGATTAGGGGATGCAATATTATGTGCTAAGAGTTTTATAGGAGATGAACCATTTGCTGTTTTGTTAGGGGATGACATCGTTATGTCTACAACACCTTGCTTACAGCAAATTATTAATGTTTACGAGAAATATAATGCCCCGGTTATTGCTGTGCAGAATGTTCCTGATGAAGAAGTAAGTAAATATGGCGTTATTAAACAAAAAGAAAGTACTTATGATACAAATACAAATCTATTTCAAGTTGAGTGTCTAGTGGAAAAACCAAAATTGAAAGATGCCCCATCAAATTATGCAATTATGGGACGATACATTCTTACTCCAGAGATTTTTGATATTTTATCGACAATTTCTGTGGGACAAGGCCGTGAATTACAATTAACAGATGCGATTAATGAATTTAATAAAAATCAATTTGTCTTAGCATATAATTTCGAAGGTAAACGATATGATATCGGAAATAAAATCGGATTTATAATGGCTACAATTGATTTTGCGATTAATAGAGAAGATATAAAAGATGAGGTAATTGCTTTTTTAAATGAGGTCATATCTGATCATGCTCTAAATATGAAGAATCAGGAAGTGGATTGACTTGAAAATTTCTATATTAGGTACGGGCTATGTCGGTTTAACAACAGGAGTCTGTTTAGCAGAGATTGGTCACTCAGTAACTTGTATCGATATAAATGAACTTAAAATAAAAAATTTGCGTGCAGGTATTTCTCCAATATATGAACCAGGAATTGAAGAGTTAATAACTAATAATATTAAGTTAGGAAGATTATCATTCACAACCTCGTATGATAAGGGGTTAGAAGATGCGAGGGTTATTATCGTTGCAGTAGGTACCCCTCAAGGAGAAGATGGGGCCGCAAATTTATCCTATCTTGAGGGTGCAGCGATTGATATCGCAAAAAATATTAAACAAGACGTAATTATTGCGATAAAAAGTACTGTTCCAGTTGGAACGAATGAAGTAGTAAAGGAAATTATTCAACAAAATTGCAGTAAAGATATCGTAGTTGACGTTGTTTCAAATCCAGAGTTCCTGAGACAAGGCTCCGCAATTAAAGATACGATGGAAGCAGATCGAATCATTATCGGTAGCAATAATCAAGAGTCTGCTAGAATTGTTGAAGAAATGTATAAACCATTAAATGTACCAATCTTAAATACTAGTATTCGAAGTGCAGAAATGATTAAATATGCATCCAATGCATTTTTAGCTAGCAAAATAAGTTATATAAACGAAATTGCAAATCTTTGTGAAGTACTTGGTGCAAATGTTGAAGATGTGGCAAAAGGAATGGGTAAAGATAAACGAATCGGTGAAGCATTTTTATATGCTGGAATAGGTTATGGCGGCTCTTGTTTCCCAAAGGATGTTAAAGCATTATTGCATACAGCCGAGTTAAATGGGGTTGAATTTGGTTTTCTAAAGGAAACTATTTCAATCAATAATTTTCAACGTGAATTACTTGTAAAGAAAGCGATTGAACGATTTGGTATATTAAAAGGGAAAAAGATTGCATGTCTAGGATTATCGTTTAAACCCGATACAGATGATATGAGAGAAGCACCTTCTATTAATATCATAAATTCTTTAACAGAACTAGGAGCAGAAGTCATTGCATATGACCCTGTTGCAATTGAAAACGCCAAAAAAATACTAGGTAACAATTTAACGTTCGCTAGTTCAATAAATGAATGTGTAACGGATACAGATGCAATTTTTATTGTTACTGAGTGGAGAGAATTTAGAGAACTTGACTTACCTAGCATACTAAATAAAATGAAGAATCCAATCATTTTTGACGGAAGAAACTGTCTGATGGAAGAAAGAGTTAGAGATTGTGAGAAAATAGAATATTACCCAGTTGGAAAACCGTCTATTATTCGATAGCATAATAAAAATGAAAAAAACGACTTTCAAACTAATTTGAAGTCGTTTTTATTATTCTACTCAGTTTGTTCATGTAATGGACGATAGATCGATTTGACGAACTTATGTTTAAGATAAGGGAGTATTTTTTTTCTACGATTTACTAATCTGCCTACAATTGCCTTTTTGTCTTCCTTTGATAACAACCAATCATCAGGGATCAATTCTACAATTTCTTCTAAAAGCAATACCGGGAATCTTTGGATAATCTCCAGTTGTTCATTAAATTCTTCTTCACTATTTATATATCTGGACATGAACTGATGGGTTGAACTTTTCATAATTTTTTGAGGCAAAGTTTCTAACTCAGAAACTAACCAACTGTAAGATCCAAATGATTCCGCATGATCAATGATCCATAGTTTAAAATGATCTAAACTTTCTTCACGCAATAAAATATTTTTTCGGGTACGATCTCCATTACACAGCCAATAATCAAATAAAATGATGCCTGCAAGCTGATTGTTATTTATAATACTAGGAACCGATCCAACTTGATGACCATTTATCGTTTCAGGTACATATAAAGAAGCAAATTGAAACTTTGAATGTTGAATTTCTTCAATTTCTAATTCTGGTATTGATTTTGAAAATTCTTCAGGAATGGAAACGATTTGAGCATAAGGAACCGGTAAATCTAAAAATCTAGCAATGCAATAGGCAACCCATTCGTTTGGTAATGTTTTCTCGAATCCAGACCGAAAATATTTCACAACATAATCTCTACCATCATTAAAGGTAATTAAATGAGCATTTGATTTTCCTTCTAATTTTTTAATATATGAAACCGGTTCAATCATTTTGAATCACATCACTATTTTTGCTTTCATCAAATTTTAAAAGATATTCTCGATAAATATCAGCTACTTTCTGAATAGCAAAATTCTGTTCAACATGGTCGATTGCATTTTGTGAAAGCTTTTGATGTAGTTTACTATTATCAACTATTGAATAGATTTTTTTAACAGCATCCTGAACATCATGTCCTCGAAAAAGCATACCTGTTTCACCTTGAAGAACGATTTCTGAGATAGGCATTATATTAGAAGCAACAACTGGGACTCCACATGCCATGGATTCAATAAAAGTATTGCCGAATGACTCTACTTTTGTTGTTGCGATCGTACATCCCCCAGATTGAAGCACTTTTGCGTATACATGCGGCATTTGTTGATATGGAATTACCGGAAACCATTTGATAAGATCAGTTAGACCTTCTTCCTTCCAAGTTAATGCAAAATCTTCTCGCTGCACACTTTGAGCTCCTCCGATTAACCATATTTCAATATCCGACCGTGCACTTTTTATCAATTTTGCAACTTCGATTAACATCTGCCAGTTTTTTCGTTTATCCACTCTACCAATCCAGCAAACTATTTTTTTATTTTTTGGGAGGATTGGATTATTTTCGTACGCAATTTCATCTTGAGCTAATGGATGAAAAAATGAAGTGTCAACACCATTGTAGATTACTTTAATGGGGATGTTATCTGTTAAGATGGAGACTAATCTTTTTTGATAATTTGATGGAACAATAATAGAAACCGGTTCAATCAATGTGCATTTCTTTAAATGAGGTTGTAGTTTAATAAGCTCGGGTGTACGTGCTTCTACAATAACTGGACCATTATAATTAGCTTTTTGTAACCACTTATACGCGGAACCCGTATCTACTACAATGATTGCGTCATATGCATTATTTTTAATGATTTCTATAATTTCATTTTCGTCCTTCGTTAAATAGACAGGTGCAATATCTTCCATTATGTGTAATCCACCATGATCAGTTGTATATAAAAACTCAGTATCAATGCCAAACTTTTTAAAATAAATTGAACGATTTCTCCAGCCAGCATTTACTCCACCAACTGTTAAAAGACGCCAGATTATTAAGACTTTCAAATTTTCCCCTCCTTAGTTTTAGGGTATACAAATAACGTTTAAACCGATTTGAAAACTAATTGTATACACGATTACGGCTTTTGACCGAATTCAAATTTTGAAAAGTAGTCCTATTTTAGTTAATTCAAATTGAGGTAAATTGTAAGGGCAATTAACTACGAACTACAAATATTTATTAGGTTAAAAGCAGAAAAACTTAACTTTTTTTTCCTTGCTCCTAGTTTAGGGATATGATAATGTATAAGAAAAAGAAGTATATACTGCAACTTTTAAAATTAATGAAGGATAAACTTCATTACTGGAAGGATTAAAAATAATGGAGCGACCTAATTTTAAATTATTAGTTAAGGAAAAATTTTCACAATTATCACCAGGGCAAAAAAAAGTAGCGACTTATATGATTGAAAATCTTGAGGAGTGTGCTTTTAAAACTGCTTATCAAATTGGAAAAAAAGCTGAAGTAAGTGAAACAACGGTCATTCGTCTTTCATATGCACTCGAATTTGAAGGCTTCAGTGATCTGCAGTTATGTGTTCAAAATGAGTTTCTTCATTTAAATAAAGCCGATTATATAAAAGAAAAAGAAGAGATGAAAAATGTAGAAGGTCAAAATACATTTACAAAAATTATCGAAAATGAAGTAAATATTTTAAGAAACTTATTACTCCCTTCGAATATTAAGGAAATTTCAAAAGCTGTTGAAGCAATTACCTCTGCTGATCAAGTGCTAATAGTTGGTCATCGTGTATCCCATATAGCAGCGTACTGGTTTTCGAATACGTTAAGCTCAATAAGAGGTAACGTATTGTATTGTTCTCCAGCAGGTGACTTTTATGAAAAGTTTTGTAATTTAACAGAAAAATCAGTTGTTATTGCATTTTCATTTCCAAGGTATGCTAAGGAAACACTAACAATTGCAGAATGTACGAAAGAAAATGGAGTCAGTTTAATTTCTATTACTGATCGATTATTATCACCAATTGGTCGAATTGCAGATATTGTTCTAACTACAGAAGAAAATGTGGAAAGTGGTTCTAACTCAATCGCATCAGTTATAAGTCTACTAAATTTAGTGATTGCCGGATTATATGAAAAAGACCAAAAAAGAATTCAAATGTATCAACAGAAATTGGAAAAAATTTATTCTACCTATGAAGTATTTATAGAATAGAAAAAACAGTTAGGAGAAAATCTTATGAATCCACAATCTTTTCTAGATCAAAATAAAGAAACTATTATACAAACTTACCAGGATTTACATAAGCTAGCTGAGCCGAGTTGGCAAGAAGAAAAAACAGCAATGTATTTAAGAGAACGACTAAATGATACAGAATTTGAGATTAAAACGTATAAAAATCATTTTGGATTTATTGCTGAAATTAAGGGTCAAAATGATACAGTTGTTGCGCTAAGAGCTGATATGGATGCACTAGTTCAAGAAGTTGATGGTGTTGTAATGGCAAACCACTCATGTGGTCATGATGCTCATAGTACGATGGTTTTATATGCAGCGTTGGCGATTTCGGCAAGTGGTTTAAAGCCAAAACATACGATTCGATTTATCTTCCAGCCAGCCGAAGAAAAGGGTGAGGGAGCCCTTCAAATGATGGAAGATGGTGCATTAGACAATGTCATTTCATTGTTTGGCGTACACTTAAGACCAGAAAGAGAAGTACCTTTTCAAAAGGCCTCTCCAGTGATCATACATGGGTCTGCTGAAACGATTAAAGGGACAATTCGAGGTATTCAGGCTCACGCATCTAGGCCACAAGATGGTATTAATGCGATTGAAGTAGCTGCTGAAATAGTCAATAAATTAAAGCAAATAAATTTAAATACGGATATCCCTCATTCAATTAAAATGACCCAAATTCAAACTGAAAATGAAGCATCAAATACGATACCAGAAACAGTAAAGTTTTCACTTGATGTTAGAGCGCAAACAAATGACATTATGAATCAATTAAACGCACGTACAGTTGAGGTTTTTGAGGAAACGATGATTGAAACAAAAGCTAAGATTTCGTGGTCTATGGAAGAATTTGTTCCAGCGGCCGTACAAAATGAGCAAGCAATAAAAATTACCGAGAAGGCCATTTTAGAAATAATGGGACATGAAAACATAGTGACTGAATGCATTTCAAATGGTGGGGAGGACTTCCATTTCTATACAAATAAATATCCTGAAATTGCGGCTACAATGGTCGGTTTAGGATGTGGATTAACTCCAGGGTTACATCATCCTCATATGAGTTTTAATTTAGAAGCACTTCATTATGGAGCGAAAATTTTAACTCAAACAGTTTTATTAGCATCAGAACAAGAACAATTAAGAGGTGAGGCAAATGCTAAACAAACTGAATCAATCTGAAGTTAATTCAGGAATTAAGATCCGTGCTCTACATTCGATCGAAGAAATGGGGCAAGTACGAGAATTAGAATCTAAAATTTGGGGTTTTGAGGATTCAATTCCTACGCATCAAACAATTACAGCTGCAAAAAATGGCGGCTTAGTTTTAGGTGCATATTTTGACGATAAACTAATTGGATTTCAATATAGTTTTCCTGGTTATGATGGACAAAATGTTTATCTTTGTTCTCATATGCTTGGAATTGATCAAAAGTTTCGTAATAAAGGGATTGGAAAACTGCTTAAAATTGCCCAGCGAGAAGAGGCTCTTAAACTCGGCTACAAACTGATTACTTGGACTTATGATCCATTAGAGACAGCAAATGGCTATTTAAATATTTCTAAGTTAGGTGGAGTTTGTAATACGTATATTGAAAACTGCTATGGAGAAATGGAAGACTTATTAAATAGTGGAATTCCATCTGACCGTTTTTTAGTTGAATGGTATATTGCAGAAGTGGAAGAGGAAAAGGAGAAGTTGAGACCTTTTGAATTAGATGAAGCAGTTAGCAATTCACTTATTAAATGGGAAGAAAACAATGACGGAATACCAATGCCGATTCAAAACGATATAGATGTGTTTAACGATCTAGCCTTTGTTGCGGTACCAAAAGATTTCCGAACAATTAGAGAAACGAATAGTAAAATTGCAAGCCAGTGGCGAATGCTTACTAGAGAGTCCTTTAAAAAATTATTTCAAAGCGGATGGAAAGTTACTGGATTTTATAAGAATTCAGACTCGGAAATGCCAGTTCATTTTTATGTATTGAATAAATAAAAAGGAAAATAAGGGAGAGTTCGGAAATGAAAATTAAAAAAGTAATATTACGCCATATGAAGCTAGATTTATTGCATCCATTTACTACAAGCTTTGGTACTGAATATGACCGTGAATTTATTTTATTAGAAGCGATAAGCGAAGACGGTATATCAGGTTGGGCTGAATCTGTTGCTATGCTTGATCCACTATATAATGAAGAAACGTTAAAAACAAACTGGCATATTCTAGAAGATTATTTAATTCCAATCGTGTTAAATAATGATATTAACAATCCAGACGAAATTTCCGAAAAGTATTTCTCACATATTCGTGGGAACTATATGGCCAAAGCTGCAATAGAAGGCGCAATTTGGGATCTTTATGCTAAGCAAGAAAATATCTCACTTTCAACTGCGTTAGGTGGAACGAAAAAGGAAATCGAAGTAGGAGTAAGCATTGGGATTCAAGATTCAATCGATTCAACAATTAATATTATCGAAAACCGACTTGCAGAAGGCTATAAAAGATTTAAATTAAAAATTAAACCAGGCTGGGATCTTGAACTAATCGATAAAGTACGAAAAGTATATCCAACTATTCCTTTAATGGCGGATGCAAACTCAGCATACACATTATCTGATATGGATCAACTAATTGCATTAGATGATTATAATTTAATGATGATTGAACAACCACTTGCATACAACGATATAATCGATCACGCAGACCTACAAGAAAGAATGAAAACGCCAATCTGCTTAGACGAGAGTATTCACTCACTAGAAGATGCTAGAAAAGCAATAAAACTAGGAAGCTGTAAAATTATTAATATTAAAATTGGTCGAGTTGGAGGACTAACTCAATCAAGAAAAATACATGATCTTTGCCAGGAAAATGGAATTCCATTATGGTGTGGTGGAATGCTAGAATCAGGAATCGGAAGAGCCCATAATATTGCAATCACATCATTACCAAACTTCACTCTACCTGGAGACACAGCAGCATCTGCATTATACTGGGCAGAAGATATTATCGAACCAGAAGTAACCGTAGAAAAGGGTATGATCACCGTACCAACCAAACCAGGCATCGGATACGACCCACACATGCAAAATATCGAAAAATATACAATCAGTACGAAAGTTTACGATAAGAATTATATACAAGGGTAAGGAGAGAACACAAACCTTAGTTTATGTTGTGGCAATCCTTGTTGATCTACCGTTGAAATTTTGATATAAAGTTCGGACCAACCTTACTTTTGCTGAATAATGTTTAGTTTTGAATGATTCTTACTCGATTTATTGATATTTCCTCTATTTATTTGAATCTGATAAACTATTTCCTTGTGATGCCATGCCTTATTTGCAGTTTTCATAGAGTTAATTGCAGATTTGTTTTTTAATTGCAGAATTGCCAAATTTAATTGCAGTTAGGGCTATTTTAATTGCACTTGAACAGATTTAATTGCAGAAATACCAAGTTTAATTGCACCTTCACTGGATTATTCGTAGCCTCAACTTTTTCAAAAGCGTGAAAACCCAAACCTAAGTAAAAGGTTTGGGTTTTTTCTTTGTTCTTAATCTTCTTCCTTATTCTTGCTTTTAATCTTATCCTTGATTCTTTTCACTTGTTCTTCAAATTTTTCAATATCCTTTATTTCACCTTTACCATAGCGCACAGAGTTATATGCATTAATTAGTTCATCTTCATGCAGTATTTGTATTCGCTCCAACCACTCTTTTAGTGTTTCATTTTGGTGTCGACCCATCTTGTATTTAGATGCATATTTTTGAAGTTGGAAGATTAGTTTTCTGATTTGCTCTGTTGGGGCAGAGTGTTTGAAAAAGCGTCTTTTTTTCCTCTTATGTTCTGGTATTGTATTATATTCGATGCTGATTTCTTGTTGGGCGGTAATTTTTTCATTACGGATGTAAGTAAGCTTTCTTATGACTAGCCAAATTACGATTAATACGATAATCAATAATAATAACCATACCCAAGTAGGAGTCGACTCTAAAATATAATGGTGATTACGTATATTTTGTGGAAGTTTATCTTCAGCACTTGAATTTTGGCCTAGCTTAAGTTTTTTCTCTTTAATAGTGATGTGATCTACATAGTTAAAGAAAGGAGTTCCTAAAAAACCAACTGCACTAAATAAACCGTCCAGTAATTTAAAAATCGCCCACTTTAAGACCGGTAATATTAACGATATGGTACTAGTAAGCAGGGCTGCTATACTAATTGATCCTATAATTCCTCGATAGTTTTTAATGGTTTGTGTAGTGACTGCTTGCTGAAAGTATCTGCCTAAACTAAATAAAATTGTAAAAATGATTATGATCCATAATATCAAGTTCATATGAGAATAATGTGAAGTCCAACCAAAAAAGAGGACGACCAAACTCGTTAAATAAAAAATGATTTGTAATTTATTTCGTTCTTCGATCCATAACGAAGTGTCTTTAAGAAAAGCTTCAAGTCGAAAATAGATAAAGCTAGCACATATAATAGATGTAACAGAATTTAGGCCAAGAGTATAGCCGATTCCTCCAGAAATTATGCCTGCTAGAAACGGAATAACACGTGATACTTGAGATTTTCGTAATGAGTAAAGTAAAAATAGATTTCCAATCATAAAAATACAAATGATTGCCAAAGTAGGTGGCAGTTGATTTTTTGATTCGTATATAAATATTACGATTAAATAGAGTAATAGATATTCTAATGAAAAAAAGTATGTAGAAAGTAAACGTAAAATCATTTCATTATCCTTTCGACTTAATGTTGTCCAAATGGAACAAGCGATGGACTTTCTAAATCATCTTGTAGATAATAGACGCTTTGGCCACGTTTTCGCATTTGAGCGAAATATCGATCTCCATGCTTACCGAACGGACCACATAAAATAACAACAGGAGATTTTCGTTGTTGCTTTTCTACGTAATGAAGTAATCGATCAATTGGCTGAGTCATTCTTGCACCATTAATTCGTGCAAGGATATCATAAGTTTTACCTAGTTGAGATTTACCTCCACCAATTGGTAAATGAAAAACAGGAACTCCACTTTCCATGTTCAAATTTAGAAATATTTCATAATTAATATTTTTTATTGCAGCGTATTGGACGATATAGGCAATATTACTAGCAATTGATTCGATGTTTTCAATTATTCTTAATCTAAAATTATCATGATGAGTATCTCGTAAATTTATAATAAATGTAATTGAATAGTCAGCAGTTCGTTCATATATTTTCGTTTGAAGTACTTGAGTTTTAGCACTAGCTTTCCAGTGAATTCGATGAAAGGAGTCCGAATAGACGTAATCTCTTGTTCCAATCGGGGCTAGAAAATCTTCAAACATACTAGTATTTGTTACAAAACTACCATATGAGTTAGTTGAAATGATTTGTTCAATTTGAGGTACAGGAATTAATGTAGGATAAATAATAATTTCTTTATGTAAAAATGGTTTATAGGTTAAATATAGATAACCTAAACTAAAAAAGTTTGAAATTTTTAGCTCTACTTGTTTAATTCTAGTAACTCCACGTTTAGTAGCTGAAAGCGGTAATGTCATCTGAATCGTTTCATTACTTTTTAGTTGAATTGGGATAATTAGTTCCAAATTTGAATCACTACTAACTGCTTTAAAATTTATACTATCTACAATAGGTTCTAATTTTATGCGAATTGTTGCATTAATAATAGGTAACCAATGATTCTGGGCAATCTTAATAGGTAAATTAAATTGTTCTCCGACGGAAACTCGAATGGGCTCCTTGTCGTTCTCGATGATCAGGTAATCAGCAATATGTTTTAAATAGTATCGACTCATTAAACTAATGATGATTAAAAATCCTCCTAAAAACATTAATAAATAGGAAGATTGATAGACATTGATGATTAGAAATATAATCCCAAAAATAGTTAGGATATCAAGTGAATTTTTACCATATATTTCTTTATTCCAAGTCATTTATTGACCAGCTCCAGCTTCTACAGGAACTTCAACTTGATTTAAAACGGATTCAATAACTTGTATAGCATTTTTCTTTAAGGATGCCTCAAGGGTCAAGGCTAATCTGTGTGAAAGGAGATAAATCGCAACATCCTTCACATCTTGTGGAGTGACAAATGTTCTATTGTTTATATATGCTTTACCTTGTGAAGCTCGCATTAGTGCCAATGTACCACGTGGACTTATGCCGAGTTGAATATCCTCATGATTTCTCGTTGAATGAATTATATTTAAAATATAATCCTCTACTTCTTCTGAAATTGTAACAGTTTTCACCTGTTCTTTCATTTCATCAATTTCTTCTAAAGTTAGTACATTTTTTAAATTCAAAAATGGAGTATTTGAACGATATGACTTCATAATGCTTTTTTCTTCTTCAAATGTAGGGTATTCTAAACTAATTTGCATAAAAAATCGATCCATTTGTGCTTCAGGTAATGGAAATGTACCTTGTTGTGATTCAATTGGATTTTGCGTTGCAATAACGATAAACGGATTTGGTAGGGGAATAGTTTCTCCATCGATTGTTACCTGGCGTTCTTCCATTACTTCTAATAAACTAGCTTGGGTTCTAGGTGTAGCACGATTAATCTCATCTGCTAATAAAATATTTGTCATAACAGGACCGATTCGAAGCTGAAAGTCTTGTTCTTTTGGATGAAAAAATTGAATACCTGTGACATCACTAGGTAATAGATCCGGAGTAAATTGAATTCTTTTAAACGATCCGTTAATCGTTTTGGCAAAGCTTTTAGCTAATTGTGTCTTTCCAGTACCAGGGACACTTTCTAGTAGAATATGTCCATTATTAATAAGAGCGATGAATATCATTTCAACGACATCCTCTTTACCAATTATCACATGACTAATCTCTTTCTTTAATTGTAATAACTTTTCTGATCTATTCATTGTTCTCTCCTTATCTATTAAAACGTTTTAAGCATTATTAAATCTGTTTAAAAATCAAAAAAATGTTGAACATGTTATTATTTTAATAGTTAAACAATAGTAAAGTCCAATAATTCTCAATTTTTAAAATCTATGAAAGTAAATGATTAATAATAGTTGATTATTTAAAATAAACACTGTAAAATATAGTGCTTGTTTGTTAAAAAATGGAAATAACTTAAAGTAAGGAATGTCTTAAAGTACAATGGCAGACTAGTATTATTAAGGAACATAATGAGTATTAAGTGATGATAAGGATAAAAATATGAATACATAAGGGTTCTGGATTGTTTTGTCTGTTCCTATACCATACATTCCATTGAATCTCGCTTTACAGGAGAGAAAAAAATGAAAAAAATAATTGTAGTATTAACCTGTTTTTTTGCTTTACTTTGCGGGTGTACAAAAAATAATCAAGAGGAACACAAAGTAAAAGAAAATAAACGAAAAACAGAACTGGTTAAAGAACAGAATGAACCTATAAAGAAACTAAATCAGGTTGTTACAAAGGTGACTGTTGGTGCAGTGGGTGACCTTTTAATTCATAATGAGGTTTATGAAGATGCTAGGCTTCCAAATGGAGTATATAACTTTAATAAAATGTTTGATGAAGTTAGAAAAACGATGGAAAAGCCAGATATTTTAGTAGCGAATCAAGAAACGATGATTGGTGGAAAGCAATTCGGATTATCTACATATCCAGCATTTAATAGCCCATATGAAGTTGGAGATGCACTTAAAGGGGCTGGGGTTGATTTTGTAACACTGGCCAATAATCATTCACTTGATCGAGGTGAAAAAATTATACATAGTGCAATTTCGCATTGGGACGCTATTCATATGCCATATACAGGTGCTTTTAAATCACAAGCAGATCATGACCAAATTAGAGTGATAAATAAAAATAATATTCGATTTTCATTTCTTGCTTACACATTTGGTACAAATGGGATTCCTGTTCCTAAAGGAAAAGATTATTTAGTAAATTTGATCGACCTTGCTAAAATACGTAGTGATGTTGAAAAAGCAAAGAAAGTATCGGATGTAGTAGTAGTTGCCATGCATTGGGGGATTGAATATGAAAGAATGCCGAACAATACCCAGAAGAAACTTGCAAAACAATTGGCTGATATGGGTGTTCAAATTATTATTGGTAATCATCCACACGTCCTACAACCGCCGGCTTGGATCACTGGAAAAACGGGGAATAAAACAATCGTCTTTTACTCATTAGGAAATTTCTTATCAGCTCAAGATGAAATCTATGAGTTAATTGGTGGCATGGGTACAATTGATGTAGTTAAAACTCAAACTGATCAAAATATAAAAATTGAATTGGCTAATCCAAGTTTTTTTCCTACTTATAATTACTATCGTGATAATCGTAATTTTAAAATTATGTCTTTGGAAAATATTAATGATGTTAATCTAAAAAATGGCAAAATGAGATACAACGAAATAATGAACCATATGCGAACAAATATTAAGGATTTAAAAGGTATTTCTGAGGTTCAATAGAATCTAAAATATTGGTTATATCTACATTAAAGCTTATTTTTTCTAGCTTACACTTTGTTAAAAAACAAGTTACTCAATTAATTAGCAAATTTTCGTAAAGGAGAAGGGTGAGGTTGATTTCCACTATGGGATGCTCGCTTTCCCTGGGGCGAGATTCTTTCGCCTCCTCTTATCCCATAGGAGTCGAGCATCCCTTCGTTCCAATCAACTGATTCCTAAAAAATGAATACTCTAAAAATCTAATTTAATATCCTTTACTTAGAGTAACGTAACAGTTTGTTAATCAGTTTTAGGTCAATTATGATTGAACATTTATTTATAACTTCTCAAGAATAAACAATTACTAATTACTAGAGTTTGTTGATTTTAAAAAACTGCTCAAACATATAAAATCATTATTAGAACATCAAAAAATGAATTATATTATCTATAAGGTTCACTTAATTTACGTTTAACCATTTTTTATTTCACACTTTGAAGCTTGTTTTTACAAGCTTTTTTTGTTGTTTATTAATTAAATAAGAGTATTACCCACAAACTATTTTCTAACTATATCGATGGTTTGAAAAAAATTATAAAAAAACTTATTTTTTTTGCAGGGTTTTTAAATTTGTCTTCGTCTAAAGTTATGGAAGTGGAAAAGAGGTGATGCAATGGAGTCGGATGAACAATTAGTAAGGAATATAGTAAAGGGGAATCATCAACTATTTAAGGAATTAATAGTAAGATACCAATCAAAAGTATTTGCAGTAGCATTGAAAGTTTCAAATAATCAAAAGGATGCTGAAGATATTTCGCAAGAAGTCTTTCTCCAATTGTATCGTTCTCTCGAAACCTTTAACGGGGAATCTAGTTTGGCCACATGGATTTATCGAATTACAATGAATAAAGCAATTGATTTTAAAAGAAAACAAGTAAAACAACAGGAAAATGAAACTAGTGATTTACTCTCTACTTTACCAGAGGAGAATTTATTATCACCTGAAGAAGCTTTAATAAAAACGATTGATAAAGAACTTATTCATTCATATTTAATAGAATTGCCACAGGCATATAGCGATGTATTGAAATTATATTATTTTGAAGAACTTACCTATGGGGAAATAGCTTTGAAATTAAATGTAGCCGTTAAAACTGTAGAATCACGTTTGTATCGAGCCAAACGATTAATTAAAGACAAGCATAAAGGAGGGATCATTTGAAACATTTAACTTCTGACCAACTATTATCGTATCAACAAAAGAAGCTTTCAAATAAAGAATCTCTTTTGCTTGAACAGCACTTAAATGAATGTATCTCATGTCAGGCGGAACTTGAACTTTTAAATGAATTAGACATGGAATGGATGAATCCACCTGATTTTAATTTTTCAGATGAGCTAGTAAACGAAATAATGAAACAAACTGAATCAATACAGATTACGGAAAAAACGAATGAAAAGAAATCTAAAACGAATTCAAAAAAAGTTCGCTTAATCCATTTAGTATTGGCTGCTGCAGCAACACTTTTATTCTTCCAATTTCAATTAACTGAACGGATTACCAATTCGAATCGTCACGTTGTACAAACGATTGATCAGACTTCTTCGTTAATTGAAAAAAGTGAAGAAATTAAATTATCAATTCCAATTCCAAAAATTTTGAAAGGAAATAAAAAATAATGGAGGTACAAACTTTGAAAAAACGTAAAAAATTAGTTTATTTATTAGCAATCCTACCTGGTCTTGGCCATTTTTATTTAGGATTAATGAGTCGAGGATTGCAGTTTATGCTGTTATTTTTCGGTACAGTATTTTTAACACATTTAATGTCAAGCTTTGGATTTTTTATACCAGTCATCGTATTTTATAGCTACTTTGATGCGCTTCAATATCATAGTAAATATCGTGAATACATTGAATTAGTAGATGAGCCAGTCCTAAATCATCAATTTAAATTTAATAAGTATTTAATTGGTTGGGTATTAATTGGTTTTGGTTGCTTATCATTACTAGAGAACGCTTCTGATTATATTTCTAGACATTACAATATCTTTATTGACTATAATTTAGTACAAAATTTACTAATCAGTATTGTTTTCGTTGGACTTGGTATTAAATTATTAACTGGAAAGACGAAAAAAGAAGTATGAGGAATTGGAAGGTTGGCACTATAACAGCGGGAATTATATTAATCGCAATTGGTTTGCTATGGTTTCTACAAAATTTTATTTCAATTCCTTATTCGAAGCTTCTAATTAATGCATGGCCAGTTTCTTGTATTTTATTAGGAATTGAAATATTACTATTCAATATAGTAAGAAAAGAAGACACACTTCGTTTTCATGGTTTTAGTATTTTTTTTCTTATATTAATGATGGGTGTTTCGTTACTATTTAGTATTGGTCACCTGTTTATCAAAGAACTAGGTTATACATTCAAATCAAAAAATATTGAAATAAATGATTCGAAAACGATAACTTCATCAATTAATGAAGTTATTATTAAAGCTAATAATAGTGAGATTAGTGTAAATGGAACTGATTCTAGTGCGGTAAACGTAAATGGTAATATAAGAGTTTCAGATCGTAATAAAAAAGACAGTGAAAAAGTATCTGATTATTATTCAGTAAAAACACTTGGTGATAAAATGATTATCGAGATTCGTAATGATGACTATCAGATTTTCCACTTTGATCATGACAAATCCCAACTAAATATTGATTTACCTAAAAGTATTTTAACTTATATTAACGTAAAAAATGGCTCTGTAAATTTAACTAATAAGGAAAATAAAACAGTAATAAATTCAAATGACGGTCAAATCAATATTGAGAATGTAACTGGAAACTTAGTTGCAAAAACTAGAAATGGTTCAATCAGCTTAACGAATGCAAATTTAAATAGTGATAGTGAAATTGCAACGAATGATGGTGAAATTACAATCAAAAATATTTCTGGAAATTTAAATTCCACTACAAGAGATGGTAGCATTTCGATTGAACATGCAAACATAGACGGAACAAGTGAAATAACGACTTATGATGGTGAAATTAACTTAAGTGATTATAAAGGAAAAATTAACGCAAAAACAAATAATGGTGCAATTAATGTTGAGGAAGCATTATTAAATGGTAATAGTAAAATTTTTTCTGATGATGGTGAAATTCAAATCGACCTACTAAAGGATAACAATCTCACAATCAATGCGGAAACAAATGATGGTAGTTTTAGTGGTAATATTGGATGGGAAATGAAAAATAAAGATGAAAATCATACAAATAAGGCGATGGTTGGAAATGGTGAAAATCAACTTAATGTTAAAACGAGAAATGGTTCTATATACGTAAATAAAGATTAGAAGATTAAGAGCCCCAAGCATAGCATGGGGCTTTTTTTACTTAAAACTCATTATATTTTTAAGGTAAAGCAATGAATCCCTGCTTTTTCAAAAAAAAAACCTTTAAATACATTTTGTATCAAAGGTTGTATCCAGCTAAGGTAAGTGTACAGATTTTATATGTCCCAGTTTTAGATAAACATTTTGTCCACTCGCAACGGAAAGTTCAATTTGATTATTATCTACTTTATTTAAAAGCCCAATCTTCATTGGATCTGTTCCACCATCAAAAATAATAAGTTTTCCAATTTCTTTTCTAAGCTGAATTTCTAAAGACCTGTGTAAAGGAATAGTAGGTGGATGTACTGCTAGTGTCTCATTTGTTAAATTATATGGCACCACTCTATGGTTATATGGTGTGATCCATTTTAAATGTGATAATGAAATATACATTGTATGAAATACAGGTGAGTAAAATACAAGATAATCATTTAATACGTTCATAATATAACCATGAAAAGTTATATTACCAGTTACATAGATTTCTGAAAATATTCCTTTAGCATTTAGTAAAATTTTACGATATGAAATTGTCTCCATTTCCTGTGTAATGGATGGTTCATTAGGGTTATTTATTTTTTCTTTTAAATCATTATTTTGATATACCATATGGATATGCATCCAAGGGATATAATAATATTTTATGCCGTTAAAAAGCACTAAAATATCTTGTCCTAAATCAGTAAGAATTCCTTCGAATATGACATCTCCAGATAATCTTACTGAGACTTGTTCACCAAGCAATGTAGATACATCACTCATGTAGATCTCCTCCTAGAGGTAAAAGTATTGATTAGTGTGCGAATACTAATTGTACCCAGTAGTATAATAGAAACAATGTAACGATTGTTGTTAATGGGATAACAATTATTGTGACGCCTAAATAATCTTTCCATTTTACTTTAATTTTGTTTTCTTTTAAAATGTGCATCCAAATTAATGATGCAAGTGTACCAATTGGTAATAATAATGAACCCATGTCACTTCCGATGATATTAGCAAGATAAATCGTTTTTAAAGTGATTGGGTCAAGACCCATTTCAGTTAGCGTAATTGTTCCAATCATAAGCGCAGGGTGATTATTAAATAAATTTGATAAAACAGTTACTAAACCGCCCATAATAAAGCTTGCTTGGAATAATCCTTGATTAACGATTGGTTCACATTCTTTTACTAAAAACTCTGTTAACCCAGCATTATGCAACCCATAGATAATTACGTACATTGAAAATGCAAAAATTAATATTTGCCAAGGTGTCTTTTTTAAGATATCTGTAGGGGTTGTTCTTAAGTGGTACCATCTCCAAATTAATAAGACTAATGAGCCAAGTACCGCAACTAATTCAATCGGTATTGATAAATAAGATGCAACGAATAATAAACATCTCATTAAAAATACGAAAGCAAGAACTTTTAACATAAATTTTGTACGTTTCTTTTTTGTTTCAACAGAAATTTTTGTTTTTAACGGATGGAAGTTTTTAATAAAGAACGATTCTTCAATATCATCTGTTGAAATTGGTAGTGTCTCAGGTAATTTATTTTTTAGAACGACATACATTAGCGCAGACATAAACATTAACCCTAATGTTGCTGGTACGAACATCATCGCTGTATGCATATATAGAGTCATATGCACAATCTTTAAAGCGATTAAATTAACAATATTACTTACTCCGATCGGCGCACTAGAAGCTGTCGCAATTAGCGCTCCTGATAATAAATATGGAATTTTTTGGTGTGGTTTTAGACGAAGATTTTTTAATAGAAGGATTAAGATTGGAGTTGTAATAAGAATACTGCCATCATTGTTAAAAAGTAATGTCATTAAAAAGCATAGTAGTTGGATATACCAATATAACCGATAACCCGAACCTTTTGCCAATGTAACTAATCGAGCTGCTGACCAATGAAAGAACCCGAAGCTTTCTAAAATAACAGCCATAACAATTGTTGCAATAATTGTAATTGAGGCTCCACCGATTTTCGTAATAATATCATATAAATCGTGTCGAGTAACAATTCCAGTTACTAGAATGATTATAGCTCCAACTGAAGCAGGCCATGCTTCATGAATTCCTTTTGGTCTCCAGAATATGACAGCCATTGTCATAATGAAAACAAATGCTGTCATTGCAATTTCAAAATTCATTCTTATTCACCTTTCCCTAATCGGTAGTATTTTTTTGTGTCCTACTTGTCCGATTAATATACTAATATTCAATTTTACTAATCATGTACTTAGTCAGTTGACCATTTTTTTTAGTTTGTATATTTGTCCACATAGTTGAAATGTCCTGAAATGACATTGTCCTATACGTACACATGCCCCAGAAATATGGATTTTCCAAAAAAAAAGGTCAGCTGCTAAGCTGACCTAAATTATATCGAAATATCATTATGAAAATTTCTTCCCATTTATATAATAACAATCTTCTTGATATGTAATAAAAGCAATTTCAAATTCAGGAATAGTCAAAGTGTTAATATGTTTTTCGATTGTAGCCGCGAAACGATCTCTAGTTTCACCGCCACGTTCAAACCACCTTACTTCAATGAATGGAAAGCTTTCTCCAATTTCACCATTAAAAATTGAAGTTGAATGGATACAATCAATTGTAAAATTATCAGTTCCACATTCACAAACCACTGCGAGTTCTTCGATTAAAGACTTACTAATTATGCAAATATCATCAGTTGAAATCCCTTTAATTAATAATTGAGGCATAAATGTCCCACCTTTTTTCTCCCATTATAACTTAAAAATTAAATAAGTTTAATTTTTTCTAAATAGGGTTTTACTAAGTTTACATTGAATATATTTATTTGGCTTTGTGTAAAAAACAAAGATCAAAAAAATGTGAAAAGGTGAAATGGATGAAAACAATCGTTATCTGTCACGGAATGAGCTCAGGGGGCTGGGCATGGAAAGAGGTAAAAATAATATTAGAAAAAGAGGGTCATACAGTATATACACCTACAATGACTGGTTGTGGGGAAAGGTTTCATTTAGCGAATAAAGAAATAGATTTAAACACTGCAATAAATGACATTGTTAATGTGATTCATTATGAAAATTTATATAATATTGTTCTAATTGGTCATAGCTATGGTGGTGCAGTAGCTTCAGGTGTAGTTGATCGAATTCCAGAATTAATTGATGAAGTTATCTATTTAGATGCGATGTTATTAAATGATGGTGAGGCAGTTGTTCATTTGTTTCCAGATGAAATAGTAAATTTCCTTCAAGGTTTGATTGATACAAAAGGTGAGGGTTGGAAAGTTCCAGTAGTAGATGAAGATCGATATGATCATCGTCTAACTGATCATCCTCACAAGTGTTTTAAAACACCGCTTAACCTTAAAAATAAGGAGTTAGACAATATTAGAACTTCCTATATTAATTGTACAGAAAAAGAACAAAATCCATTATATTATGGAATTTTTCGATCTGTAGAGCGTGCAAAGGAAAGAGGGATGACAATACATAATTTGAAAGCTGGACATATACCTAATATTGAAAATCCAACTTTGATTGCACAGTTCTTAATGAACATATTATCTTGAACAATTGCTATTTAGATTATTTCTATGGATGAAAAAACCAATAATTGGTATTGATAATCATTTTCATTTATGGTAATCTAAGATTAATAAAAGAAGTTTAAGAAATAAGCCATTGTTTTTCTTAGTTCTTCGTTTGTATGCACATTAAAATGTGGAATGCGACCCTAGAACCCCCAAAAACCCTAAAGAAGAGAAGAACGCGCTAGGACAGTAGTTTTTCTCTTCACCAAATTAATAACCCTGTTTTTTGACGCAGATCATTCTGCGTTATTTTTTTTTTTTTTTTTTGTGAAAATACAGATTATTTCGTGAAATTCCATAAAAAATATTATACTAATTTACTAATGTGAAAGTTTCGAAATGTGAACTAAAAGTTAATCAAAAACTAATATTTGTCTAAAATGTGAACGTTGTGAAGAAGTGAGCAATCGTGTTAAACCATTGATATAAATAGCTTTTAAAGAAAAGACCATATTTTCAAATATGTCTAAAATGTGAACACTCTTTTTTTCCTTTCAAAATGGAAATTAATTGTTTGTTTTTTTAATTAAAGTATCTTACTATAACTGTGGACATTGTTTGTCATTTTGGTGACAATTTATAAAAATACTTATCTAAGAAATAATTCAAAAAAACTATTTTGAACTTTTACTTACGTTATAGGAAGGAAGAGCGAAATGAAAAAATTTCTAATGGGCATGATGATCATGCTGGTTGCATTAGTAATGGGTGCTTGTGATAAGATTGCAGTTCTTAATCCAAAGGGTCCTGTTGCTAAAACGCAAGCGGATACGATTATCTTCTCGATGTTGATGATGTTAGGAGTTTTACTAGTAGTTTACATTCTTTATATTGTTATTCTATATAAATATCGTGCTAGTAAACTTCCAAAAGATTACGAACCGCCTCATGAAGAGGGAAGTAAAACACTTGAAATTATTTGGACTGTCATCCCAATCATTATTGTTGCGGTTTTATCAGTAGTAACTGTTAAAACAACAAATGCGGTTGAGAGTGTACCAAAAGGTCATGAAAATGATAAACCACTTGTTATTTATGCAAGTTCTTCAAACTGGAAATGGCATTTCTCTTATCCTGAACAAGGAATTGAAACTGTTAACTATGTAAATATTCCAACGAATAGAAATGTAGAATTCAGACTTTATTCATTCGGTCCTATTACAAGTTTTTGGATTCCACAATTAGGTGGACAAAAATATGCAATGAGTGACATGGTAACTAAATTAAATTTTGTTGCTTCCAATGAAGGTTCTTATATTGGTAAGAACAGTAACTTCAATGGTAAAGGCTTTGCTGGAATGGAATTTGAAGTACTAGCAATGAATAATAAGGATTTTAACGGCTGGGTAAAGGACGTTAAAGAAACAGCTCCTGCTTTAACAGAAACAGAGTTTAATAAATTACTAAAAATTGAGCATTTAGGTAGAAAGACATATACTTCGACTCATTTAGGATTTAGACCAGCTCCAGAAGGAAAAAATGCAGGACATCAACATGGTTCTATGAAGGATTCATCTGATCACCATGACATGGATAATATGGAGGGGATGAAATAATGGGTTTTAAATGGGATCACTTTTTTGTAACAGGTGAACCAATGATTTATGGCGCAATGGTGAGTATCGTTGTTGTATCACTTGCTATTGTAATTGGTTTAACCAAATTTAAAAAATGGGGTTATTTATGGAAAGAATGGTTAACAACAGTTGACCATAAACGTATCGGTGTAATGTATATTCTGTGTGCATTATTAATGCTATTCCGTGGTGGAGTAGACGCATTACTAATGAGAGCACAGTTAGCAGGACCAGATTTAAAAATATTAGATGCACAACATTATAATGAAATTTTTACAACTCACGGCTTAATTATGATTCTGTTCATGGCGATGCCTTTCATTATTGGATTAATGAATATCGTTATTCCTTTACAAATCGGAGCTCGTGACGTAGCTTTCCCTTACTTAAATGCAGTAAGTTTCTGGTTATTCTTTGCAGGTGCAATGCTTTTAAACTTAAGCTTTGTTATCGGTGGATCACCTGATGCTGGTTGGACAGCTTATTTCCCACTAGCTAGTAAGGAATTCAGCCCAGGCGTTGGGAATAACTATTACGCTATTTCGCTTCAAATCGCTGGTCTCGGTACCTTAATGACTGGTATTAACTTTATCGTAACAATTTTAAAAATGCGTGCTCCAGGCTTGAAATTAATGAAATTGCCTATGTTTACTTGGAGTATTTTAATTACAAACGTTATTATCGTATTCGCATTCCCAGTATTAACTGTAGCTTTAGCATTAATGATGTTTGATCGTGAGTTTGGTACTCAATTCTTTACGATGGCACATGGTAATGATATGCTTTGGGCGAACTTATTCTGGATTTGGGGACATCCTGAAGTTTACATCGTTATTCTTCCAGCATTCGGTATATACAGTGAAATTATAGCTACTTTCTCAAGAAAGAATTTATACGGATATAAGAGCATGGTTGTTAGTATGATCGCCATTTCTGCTCTAAGTTTCCTTGTGTGGGTTCACCATTTCTATACGATGGGTCAAGGTTCTGTTGTAAATGGCTTCTTTAGTATTACAACAATGGCAATTAGTATACCAACCGGTGTTAAAATCTTTAACTGGTTGTTTACATTAAGAAAAGGTAAGATCGAATTTACCGTTCCAATGCTGTACTCACTAGCATTTATTCCAATCTTTACAATCGGTGGGGTTACAGGTGTAATGCTAGCTATGGCAAGTGCTGACTACCAATATCATAATACGATGTTCTTAGTTGCTCACTTCCATTATGTATTAATTCCAGGTACTGTTTTTGCGGTAATCGCAGGATTCTACTATTGGTTCCCTAAAGTATTTGGTTTCAAATTAGATGAAAAAATTGGTAAGATTACGTTCTGGACAATTATCGTTAGCTTTAACGTAACATTCTTCCCATTATTCTTATTAGGATTAAAAGGTATGACTCGTCGTACTTATACTTATAGTGCAGAGTCAGGTTTCGGTCCATTAAATATGATTGCTACAATTGGAGCTGTAGGGTTAGCAATCGGATTCTGTTTACTTGTTTACAATATTTATTACAGTGTACGTTACGCACCAAGAGAAACAACTGGTGATCCATGGAATGCAAGAACATTAGAGTGGGCTACAAGCAGTCCAATTGCTCCTTATAATTTCGCAGTTATTCCAAAAGTTGATTCTTTAGATCCATTCTGGAAAGCTAAAAAAGAAGGTAAATCATTACTTGAAGGTGAGATTACAGATATTCATATGCCAAGTAATAGTGGTATACCATTCATTTTAGGGGCAGCATTTATGGCATTTGGTTTCTTCTTAATATTTGAATGGTGGGTTCCAATGATTGTATTTGCAGTTCCTATCGCACTTTGCTTAATTGCACGTTCTTTCCAACGCGATCATGGCTTCCATATTCATAAAGAAGAAATTATTGAAACAGAGAAAAAATTACGAGGTGATCACTATGAGCAGCAGGCCTCTGTATAGTCTAGGTGAAGAAAGTTCTAATAAGATTCTAGGCTTCTGGATATTTTTAGGAGCTGAGATTGCTTTATTCGGAACATTGTTCGCAGTTTACTTCACTTTAGCAAATAACACTGGTTCAGCACCTACTCAAAAAGAATTATTTGAGATGAAAGGTGTAATGATAGAAACATTTGCCCTATTAACAAGTAGTTTTACGATTGGTTTAGTCGTAAACGCAATAAAATTAAATCACAAAAAAGCTTTTATAAGCTTCCTTGTATTAACACTAGCTTTAGGCGCAGTCTTCCTAGGAGTAGAGATTACAGAGTTCTTTACTTATGTTCATGAAGGCGCAACAATCCAAAGTAGTGGAGCATTATCAGCATTATTCGTATTATTAGGTACTCACGGTGCCCACGTATCATTCGGTATGTTATGGGGTATTGCAATCTTAATTCAAGTTTCTCGTGAGGGAATTACAGAAACTACAGCAAACAAAACATTTATTTATTCATTATACTGGCACTTCTTAGACGTAGTATGGATCTTTATCTTTAGTTTTGTTTACGTGAAAGGACTGATTGGATGAGCGCATTATTCCCTAAGCATCAAGTGGTTGGCTTCATCCAATCACTTGTTCTAACAATCATAGCTTTAAGTGTTTATTATTTACATTTACCGTTTAATGTATCATTTATTATTTTAATTGTAACTGCATTATTACAAGGCGGTCTTCAGTTAATTGTTTTCATGCATATGAATGAAAATGAAAATAAAGGAGTATTATATATCAATTTAGGTTACGCAGTATTTATTGCAGTAGCAATTGTTTTCGGTACTCTTTGGACATTAATTTGGGGTATGTAATAGTTAAAAGCTCTTCGACATTCGAAGAGCTTTTTTCGTTTTTTTTAAAGGTAGATATTGATTTACTTACCTGCAAATCATTTAATTAAGAAAAATAAAAAAGGTGTAAATCAATTAGATAGCAGGTCGATTTGTATTAAATGTAGAAGTAAGTAATTGAAAATATTTGAAGTTATACTTATGAACGTTTACATAAAAACAATGAGGGGTAATGTTTGAAATGAGATTGAATTAGTTGTTGTCACTATTCGAACTATAGTTTGGCAAAGTATTGCGCTAAAAAAGTTAATGTCATCAATTGTTCACATTGTTCTGAATAAAATCATATTTGCGATAGTTATTTCTATTATTATATGTAATAGTTTAATATAATGATTGCATAATAATTAATCATATCTTGTTTGAAAAGTAATACAAGATACATAATTATTTGGGTATTTATTTACTTTTAAGGAGGAAAAAAGTATGGAAATGAATGACAATTCTAACATTGCAAAGTGCCCGTTTAATCATGGTAGCACTACTACTCCGAAATCAGCTGGTACAGTAAATAAAGACTGGTGGCCAAACCAGTTAAATTTGAACATTCTACATCAGAATGACAGAAAATCTAACCCTATGGATGAAGAATTTAATTATGCAGAAGCATTTAAAAAGTTAGACTATCAAGCGCTTAAACAGGATCTTCACAATCTAATGACAAACAGTCAAGATTGGTGGCCGGCTGATTATGGACATTATGGTCCATTCTTTATACGTATGGCTTGGCACTCAGCAGGTACATATCGTACAGGGGATGGCCGTGGTGGTGGAGGAACTGGTACACAACGTTTTGCTCCACTAAATAGTTGGCCTGATAATGGAAATCTAGATAAAGCCCGTCGTCTGCTATGGCCGATTAAGCAAAAGTATGGTAATAAAATTTCTTGGGCTGATTTATTTATACTTACAGGTAATGTTGCTATTGAATCAATGGGCGGTAAAACATTTGGTTTTGGAGGAGGACGTGAAGACGTTTGGCATCCAGAAGAAGACGTCTACTGGGGTAATGAAACGGAATGGCTAGGGGATAAGCGTTACACTGGTGATCGTGACCTTGAGAATCCATTGGCTGCAGTTCAAATGGGTCTTATCTATGTTAACCCAGAAGGACCAAATGGTAATCCAGATCCTGTAGCAAGTGGTCGTGACATACGCGAAACCTTTGCTCGTATGGGAATGAATGATGAAGAAACAGTTGCACTAATCGCTGGAGGACATACCTTTGGTAAAGCTCACGGCGCAGGAGATGCTGCTCATGTTGGTCCAGAACCAGAAGCAGCTCCGGTTCATTCCCAAGGATTAGGCTGGCTAAGCACACATGGCACTGGTAAAGGTCGTGACACAATTACTAGTGGTATTGAAGGTGCGTGGACTTCGAACCCAACAAAATGGGACAATGGTTACTTTGACTTATTGTTTAAATATCAATGGTGGCTTACTAAGAGTCCAGCAGGTGCGTTTCAGTGGCTTGCTGTAAATCCTGAAGAAAATGATCTTGCTCCAGATGCAGAAGATCCAACTGTTCGTGTTCCTACCATGATGACTACTGCTGATATGGCATTGCGTTTTGATCCAGAATACGAAAAGATATCTCGTCGTTTCCATGAAAATCCAGAAGATTTTGCTGATGCATTTGCACGTGCGTGGTTTAAACTAACGCACAGAGATATGGGGCCTCGTTCAAGATATATTGGTCCAGAAGTCCCTGAAGAAGTTCTAATTTGGCAAGATCCTATACCTGCCTCAGAATATGAAATAACTGATGCAGAAGTTGAAAAAATTAAATTAATGATCCTAGATACAGAACTTACTATTAGCGAGTTAGTAAATACTGCTTGGGCTTCAGCAAGTACTTTCCGTGGCTCAGATATGCGCGGCGGTGCTAATGGAGCTCGAATTCGACTAAATCCACAGAAGGATTGGGAAGTAAATCAGCCTGACCAACTTGCAAAGGTACTGAATGTATTAGAGAGCGTACAAAACCATCTGCACAAGAAAGTCAGCATGGCCGATTTGATTGTACTTGGTGGTAGTGCCGCAGTAGAAAAAGCTGCACAAGATGCAGGTTTTGATGTAAAAGTTCCTTTTACTCCAGGACGTGGCGATGCGATACAAAAGCAAACAGATATAGAAAGCTTTGCAGTGCTAGAGCCTATAGCTGATGGTTTCCGTAACTATCAAAAGAAACAGTATAGTGTAAATTCAGCAGAGCTATTAGTAGATAAGGCACAATTGTTAGGCCTAACTGCCCCAGAAATGACTGCACTTATAGGCGGTATGCGCGTACTCGGTACAAATTATAATGGCACACAACACGGAGTATTTACTGATCGAGTTGGTACACTTACTAATGACTTCTTTGTAAACTTGCTAGACATGGGAATTGCGTGGACACCTGTAGACGGAGACGTATTTGAAGGCCGTGATCGCAAGTCCGGTTCGAAAGTACGTACAGCAACTAGTGTTGACCTAGTGTTTGGTTCAAATTCAGTGCTACGTGCAATAGTAGAAGTGTATGCACAAGATGATAACAAAGAGAAGTTTGTGCGTGACTTTATAGCTGCATGGGTTAAGGTCATGAATGCAGATCGCTTCGACCTTAGATGAAGAAAGATACAATAGAAGTTAAATAATATGAGGTAAATAAAATCCTTCCTGATTAAAAAGGGGATTTTTCTCGTAATGCATAGCAGATTTAATGGAGCAATCCCAAGTTAAGTCGAGAGTATCCATAGTGGTGGCATTGGACCTAAATGAAATAAAATGTAAATGTTGTATAAAAAAAGAATGAAATTATTACTTGTTTATCATTCTGAAAACTTAAGTTTTTGTATATTGTCTACAAACAAAAGGCCGTCATATTGACAGCCTTTTTGTGTTGTAAATTTAATTTAATAGAGCTTTTTGAAAATACATTCTACTTATGCTGATTTTTTTCGATCATTTGGCAGCATAAAAGCTACTAAACCTAATAGCGGTAGGAAGCTACATAAATTCATTACGAAATTAAGGCTAGTTGCATCGGCAATTACACCTAACAATACTGCTCCTAAAGCACCCATTCCAAATGCTAAACCAACTATTAATCCACTTACTAAACCAACTTTTCCAGGAACGAGTTCTTGAGCGTAAACAACAATTACACTAAAGGAACTTGAACTAATGATCCCAATTAAAAACAATATTGGTATAACCGCTAGCAAAGAGATATGAGGTAATAATAAGGCTAATGGAAACGTACCAACTAATGAGAATAAAATCATATTCCTTTTTCCGAAACGATCAGCTAGCGTTCCACCTATGAAAGTACCAATTACGCCTGCAATCATAAAGATAAATAAATATAACTGTGTGCTTTTAATCGATAAACCATAACTTTTAATTAAGTAAAACTGATAATAATTACCGATGCCTGCTGAGTACCAGGAACGTGCAAATGTAATAAATACTAGCAGTATAATAGCAAATTTTACAGCTGATGTAATTTTGATAGGTTCACCTGAAGGCTGGCCTTTACTTTTTAATTTAAACGGATTTTCTTTCAGTTTATTTCGATACCATGTGGATACGTAAATTAATACACAAATTCCTATAGCAGCTAAGATTGTAAACCATGCAGCACCTTTTTGTCCTAGTGGTACGAAAATTAGCGCCGTAAAGATTGGTGCAAGTGAGTTCCCTGTATTTCCGCCTACCTGGTAGATAGCTTGTGAGAGTCCTCTTTTTGATCCAGACGCTAAAAAGGCTACTTTTGAGCCTTCTGGGTGGAAGATGGCAGAACCTATACCAATTAATAGAACCGATAATAATACAATAAATAAATTAGGTGCAAATGCTAAGCAAAGCATTCCTAATAAACTGGATGCCATTCCAATTGGTAGGAGAAATGGTGAAGGCTTTCGATCGGAAAATATCCCAAAAACGGGTTGCATTACAGAGGAAGTCATATTTAGCGCAAAGGCTATGAATCCAATTTCTGTATAAGTTAAATTCATTGTCTTTTCTAAAATTGGAAATATGGCTGGTACAACTGCTTGCATAGAATCATTTAATAAATGGCCTAAACTGATTGCAAATAAAATTTGATACATTGTTGACTGATTAATAACCTTTGTATTAACTGCTGGTTGCATAATATCCTCCTTTCTTATTGACTTATCTATCATAAACCAATCTTCGGAAAATTTACACAATTTTGCTTTATACACTTTTCATTAAACTTTATGCTCATTTATAATAGAAGAAAAGATTTAAATTGCATTTAATAAATTGCTATGCTGAGTAAATTTTTACAGATGATATTTAATAATCAGTAGGGAGTGTAGAATGGACAACTATTCAACAGAGTTAATGAGATTTTTTAAAGAACATATAAATAATAAAAATCGGCCAGCAATGGAAGCTTATATGAAAAATAGATTTACATTTTTAGGAATTAAAGCACCAGAACGAAATGCACTGTTTAGACAGTTTCGAATGAGTAATGGTGAACCACCAAATTTAGAATCAATCATCGATATTTGGAGCTTAGAAGAAAGAGAATTTCAATATATTGCATTAACATGTTTAGATCGCCAGTATAAAAAAGCAGAGCTCGGACGGATTAAATTATATGAACAACTAGTAGTCGAAAAGTCTTGGTGGGATACCGTTGATACGCTTGCTGGACGATTAATTAGTTATCATTTTTTAATCTATCCAGAACTGATTGATGAGTACGCTAATAGGTGGATTTCTTCCGATAATATGTGGCTGAATAGAGTAGCGTTATTATTTCAAATGAAGTTTAAGGAGAAAACGGATCAGGAACGTTTATTTCATTATTGTCGTCTACTCAAAGAAAGCAAAGAATTTTTCATTCAAAAAGCAATAGGTTGGGCATTGAGAGAGTATTCGTATATCAATCCTAAAGAGGTTGAATTATTTATTAAACAAACTAATTTATCACCTTTAAGCAAAAGGGAGGGATTAAAATATATTGATAAATTAAAGGATTAGATATGTCGATTTTCCGGGAAATAACCGATATATTCGTGAACAATACTACTAATTTAAGTAAGTTGAGACATTTGTATGAAAAGGTTATAATAGGTGCATTATTGTTTTTTCAAACCACGCCTTTTATACCTAGTCGTGTTATTTAAATTTGAGTTATGTAACCTGTACGAAATAACTAAATGAAAAAAGTTCAAAGGAGATTTAGTGTTCATGAAATCTACTTTTAATAATATTATGAAATTATGTCTTAGTATAAGCTTAATTAGTAGCCTCTTTATTCAAAAAACTGTACACGCAGATGAAATAAACCTATTTAGTGATAAAGCAATTTCAATATTGGCTGATAGTGGGGAAGTTATTTATAGTAAGAACGCAAATAAAGTTGATTTCCCAGCTAGCACAACTAAAATAATGACCGCAATGGTTATGATGGATCATTTAAAAGAGAATGATAAAATTCATATGACAAAAAGAAGTATCCAAGAAGAAAAAAGTAATTCCCAAATTCTTTTTACTGAAGGAGAGGTTTTGGATCGAAATACAGCATTAAAAACAATGATGATATTAAGTGCCAATGATTTAGCATATGCTATTGGTGAGCGAGTTGGTGGAAATATGGACAACTTTGTAAAAATGATGAATGAAAAAGCTAAAAAGATTGGCGCAAATCATACAAATTTCATGAATCCAAATGGTCTTCACAATGTAAATCATTATACAACCGCACATGATTTAGCTTTAATTACAAAAGAAGCTTTAAAATACCCATTAATTATTAAAGCAATGGGGACAAAGGATGCACGTATTAGTACATCTAAGCAAAAGAACGTATATATTTTTAATCGTGGAAAAATGTTTAAAAATCCTTACTTTTATGCAGGGAAAACTGGATATACTGATTCTGCTAGAAATACTTTAATTGAAATAGATAAAAAAGACGGGCAAATGATTATTAATATTTTATTGCGATCATCAAAACCGCAATATCTACAAGATATTAAGTTATTAGATTCCTATGCATTTTCAAGAATCCATAAAAAAACGCTTATAAAACAAGGTGATTGGCAGAGAGAATTAAAAATTAGAAATAATCTAATTCAAACAAAAATACCAAACGATTTATCCTTTTTGACTGCACTAGGCTCGAATGTAAATTACGATATTAAAATAAAACCTTTAAATGCAATAGCTAAGTCATACAAGGAAAATGGAATTTCTAAAAATCAAAAACTTGGTACAGTTGAAGTATGGACGAATAACGAAGAACTTATCAGTACTGCGTTATTAGCTGCTAAATCATATGACCGACCGACCATCCTTTCTATGAATACATTTATTATTGCAGGCTCGGTAATTTTACTGTTGGTGTTAATTTATTTTATTACAAAGCCAAAAAGAAAAAGAGAATATATGTAAATTAAAAAGGCGAATCGTAATTTTTACGTTTCGCCTTTTTTTCATTAAAGTAAGATTAGTTTTAAAATTTGATAGAAAATTGCAGCCACTGTTGCTGAAATTGGAATTGTAATAATCCATGTTATTACCATACGTTTTGCAGTACCCCAGTTTACATCTTTAACACGTTGAGCAGAACCTACCCCCATAATAGAAGAAGAAATTACGTGAGTTGTACTTACTGGTAAATGTAAAGCAGTAAATGTGAAAATAATAGCTGCTGATGATAAGTCTGCTGCTGCACCATTAATCGGGCGGATTTTCATGATTTTTCCACCAACAGTTTTAATAATTTTCCATCCACCAACTGATGTACCAATTGCCATTGCCATAGCACAACCGATACGTACCCATAAAGGAACATCTGCACCTGCTGGTTCAATTTTAGCGGCAATTAAAGCGATCATGATAATTCCCATTGCTTTTTGTGCATCATTTGTACCGTGAGTAAATGACTGTAACGAAGCAGTGAAAATTTGGACTAATCTAAAGCCTTTATTAGTTTTAGATAGGTTAGAACGACGGAAAATAGCTGCTAAAATTGTCATAACAATAAAACCAAGCGTAATTGCAATAACAGGAGAAATTAATAAAGCTTCGATAATTTTAATAAAACCGTCTGCCTCTAAAACGTCAATTCCTTTTGCAGAGACAGCTGCACCAGCTATTGCACCAATGATTGCATGAGAAGAACTACTTGGGATTCCAAAATACCAAGTTAATAAGTTCCAAAATATACCGCCTAATAAAGCTGCAATAACAACAACTAGTCCATTTGAACCTTCAATCGTAATCGGATCAACGATACCAGTTGTAATCGTTTTTGCAACACCTGTAAATGTAATCGCACCAATGAAATTCATTATTGCGGCTAATAAAATAGCTGTACGTGGTTTCAATGCTTTTGTTGAAACTGACGTTGCAATTGCATTTGCAGTATCATGGAATCCATTAATAAAATCAAACAAAAATGCAAAAATCACGATTAAAATCGTAAGTAAAAATAAATGCTCCATTTTATGACTCCTTACGCATTTCGCATGATAATTTGCTCAAGTGTGTTTGCTACATCCTGCGCACTATCAGCTACAGATTCTAGATTTTCGTAGATTTCTTTATACTGAATAATTTTAATTGGATCTTTTTCATTCATAAACAATTGTTTAATTGATGTACGTAATAGTTCATCACACTGAGACTCGTAATCCTTAATTTTAATTGCATGAACACGGATTTCTAATAATTTTTTATTTGAAAGTAATTTAACTGCAAGTAAAATTTCTTCAACAGCTTTTTGAAGAATATCAACGAATTTAACCATATATTCATCAGCAGAAGTGATTGAATACATTTCAAATCGTGCTGAACAATGTTCAAATCCATCTAAAACATCATCCATTTTCATTGCAAGTTGTAAAATATCTTCTCTCTCAATTGGAGTAATAAAAGTTTTGTTTAATTCAACGATTAAAGAGTGAATAAACTTATCACCTTTTGTTTCATATTCTTTCATTTCTTCTTGAAACTTCTTTAAGTCGCTTGCATTTTTTATTTTAAAATCAACGTAATACTTTGATGATACGTGCAAGTTCTCAGCAATACCTAAAAGCTTTTCAAAGAATACATCCTTTTTTTGTCCAAAAAACATTATGATTCCTCCAACTAAAACATATAATTTATTATCACCTTCACATTTGTCAGTTAATTTTAAAATGTCAGAAACTATGTAAAAATGTCGAAAAAAGTAAAGGCCACGTTAATAATAATAATTGGTTTTTGAAATTAATCAATTAAAAACGTTTAATTAATTTACAAATTTACAATATCTTTACAATCTCTTAACAAAGTTAATATTTCGATTCCTACACTAGTTATTATTAATAATAGTATTCACAGAAATATTGACTTTATGTGAGATTTTAAATTAGCATTAGCTTATATGTTTAAACTATTGGACTTAAAAAGGATGTGATAATTTTGGAAAGTACATATAAAGCATCTGAAATAACACAATTAGTAACTAGGCAAAAAGCATTTTTTCAGACTGGTTCAACTAAAACTTCAAATTTTAGAATTGAACAATTAGAAAAATTATATAAATCAATAGTAGAGAACGAGGAAGAAATAAAAATTGCCTTAAAAAAGGATTTAAATAAGTCAGATTTTGAAGCCTATATGACTGAAATTGGATTTACATTAAAAGAAATATCGGAAGCAATCAAACATATTAAAAGATGGATGAAGCCTAAAAAAGTAAAAACTCCGATAACGCATATCGGTACAAAAGGATATATATACAGAGAACCGTATGGAGTAACATTAATTATTTCGCCTTGGAATTATCCTTTTCAATTAACGATGGCTCCATTGATTGGTGCAATAATTGGTGGAAATACTGCTATTATTAAACCATCAGAATTAACGCCTAATACATCAATCATTATTAATAAAATTATTAATGAGAATTTTGATAAAGAATATATTGCGGTAGTTGATGGTGGAATCGAAGAAAGCACGATATTATTACAACAAAAGTTTGATTTCATCTTTTTTACTGGCAGTGTTCAAGTTGGAAAAATTGTGATGGAAGCAGCAAGTAAAAATTTAACGCCATTAATACTTGAATTAGGTGGGAAAAGCCCAACAATTGTACACAACGATTCGAAAATCCAACTTGCTGCGAAAAGAATTGTTTGGGGAAAATTTACAAATGCAGGACAGACTTGTATTGCTCCAGATTATATTTATATCCACAAATCAGTAAAAAAGGATTTTATTGATGCATTAAAGAATGAAATTGTTCAGTTTTATAGTGATAAGCCTTTGTTAAATAATGATTATACAAAGATCATCAGTAATCGCCATTTTAACCGCTTAGTTGGATTTTTGAATAATGGTGAAATCCTACATGGTGGGGAATTTGATCAATCAACTCATAAAATCGAACCAACTTTAATTTCTGATTTATCTTGGGATTCCCCAATTATGTCTGAAGAAATATTCGGTCCAATTTTACCAATTCTTACCTATGAAAATATAGATGAAGTAATCAATGAAATTAATCAACACCCTAAGCCATTAGCACTATACGTCTTTACAGAAAGTAAACAGATCGCTAATAAAGTAATTGAGAGAGTTCCTTTTGGTGGTGGATGTGTAAACGATACGCTTTATCATATGGCGAATCCGAATTTACCTTTTGGTGGGGTAGGAGAAAGTGGTTCAGGAAATTATCATGGAGAGTACAGTTTTGCTGCTTTTACACATGATAAAAGTGTCCTTTTACAAACTACTAAAATTGACTTGAAAATTAGATATCATACAACAAAAAACGCTTTACGGTTTATTCGTAAATTGTTAAAATAAAGGTTAATTGTAACTTAGTTTCTTAGCTCCTTGACAAAAGGGGCTTTTTATATGTTGAAAATAATTTATACATTTTTACATAATTATAAAAATATTAATATAGATGGGACGCGAAAATGAAAAATATAATTGAAATTGAACAGGTCGAGAAAAATTTTAGTGAAAATAATGTGATTTCTCCACTTTCACTAGAAATTTATTCTGGAGAATTCTTAACAATCTTAGGACCAAGTGGTTGTGGGAAAACGACACTATTAAGAATGATTGCTGGTTTTGAAGAACCATCGTCAGGTGTGATCAAACTAAATGGGGAAGCAATTAATAGTTTACCTCCATATAAAAGGGATATGAACTTAGTATTCCAACACTATGCATTATTTCCTCATATGAATGTTGAAAGAAATATTCAATTTGGATTAAAAATGAAAGGTATTTCGTTAGAAGAGCAAAAGGTCCGTGCTGACGAAGCGATGAGATTAACCCAATTAACTGAATTTAGAAATCGTAAACCTAGTCAGTTATCAGGTGGACAACAGCAAAGGGTTGCAATCGCTCGTGCAATAGTGAACAATCCAAAAGTCTTATTATTAGATGAACCACTAGGAGCACTTGATTTTAAGCTTCGTAAAGATTTACAAAGGGAACTGAAAAATCTTCAACGCGAATTAGGAATTACTTTTATTTATGTAACCCATGATCAAGAAGAAGCGATGAGCATGAGTGATCGAATCGTCGTTATGAATAATGGGAAAATCGAACAAATCGGCACACCGAAAGAAATTTATCAAAATCCAGCAAGCAAATTTGTTGCTACATTTATTGGTGAAAATAATTTCTTTGATAAAGGTGTGAAAGAAATTGCAGTTAGACCAGAAAATATTAAAGTTTCTCATGCTACAAATGAGAATAATCCTTATTCAGGCATAATAAGAGATGTAGAATTTGTCGGGACTCTAAATAAAATCTTTATTGATTTACAAAAACATGAACAAACGATTATTGTGTATCAAATGCCAGATCAAACAAGTTTTAATCGAAATGATAAAGTTGAGATTAGTTGGAAGTCGGAAGATGAGGTGATTATGTATTGAGGAATGAAAAGTACATAATTGCACCTACGATTATCTGGCTATTAGTTTTTTTTCTAGTACCTTTATTATTAATTTTTGGTTTTGCATTTATGAAAAATGGAATGTACGGTGAAATTGAAAAAACATTTACACTAGAAAATATTATAAAAGTTTTTGACCCACTTTATTTAAAAGTTTTATGGACAACTTTTTGGATTGCTTTAGTTACTACAATAATTACTCTTTTGATTGGATATCCTTATGCATATACGGCTACAGTTGTAAATGAAAAATGGCAGAGGGTTTTACTATTATTAATCACAATCCCCTTTTGGATAAATTTCTTAGTGAGATCATATGCATTAATTGTTATCCTTCGTTCAAAAGGGATTATTAACACATTATTAATCCAGCTTGGGATTATTAAAGAACCTTTACAACTACTTTATAATACACCATCAGTCATAATGGGAATGGTCTATACATTACTACCATTTATGGTGTTACCGATCTTTGTTGCCATTGAGCAATTGGATAACCGAAAATTGGACGCTGCTAATGATTTAGGGGCTACTCCACTTCAAACCTTTATATATGTAACTCTTCCGTTAACGATGAAGGGGATTTTTGCAGGTAGTATTTTAGTTTTTGTTGCTTCATTTGGAATGTTTGTCGTTTCTGATGTAATGGGTGGATCAAAAGTTGCTTTAATCGGAAATGTGATTCAAAATCAATTCTTAGCAGCAAGAAACTGGCCATTTGGTTCCGCACTTTCAATATTCTTAGTCATTACTTCAATCGGTTTAATAGGACTTTACTATTTAGCGACAAAAAATATTGGTGCTGATAAAAGTAGAGGTGAAAAATAAATGAAAAAACCTATACTTATTGGATTTTCAACAATTATCTTGATTTGTTTATACTTACCAATCTTGATATTAATCCTATTTTCATTTAATAAATCAAAGATTAATGCACATTGGACTGGATTTACGTTTGATTGGTACATAAATTTATTTCATAACCCGCAAGTTATTGATGCCTTTATGAATAGTTTATTTATTGCCATTGTAACGACAATCCTTTCAACAATTCTTGGTACTATTTGTGCACTTGCCTTACATAAGCATAAATATAAATTTTCAAATCTTATAAGTGGGCTAGTTTACTTACCAATTGTCGTTCCAGATATTTTAATGGGACTTTCATTACTAATACTATTTACTAATTTCCATATTGAATTAGGTAGTATCACAATTATTATTGCCCATGTCACTTTTTGTATTTCATATGTCATTATTCTTTTAGCAGCACGACTTTCAGGAATGTCATCTGATTTAGAAGATGCTGCAAGTGATCTTGGTGCTACACCATGGCAGACATTTAGATTTGTAACTTTACCAGCGCTAATGCCTGGAATTATAGCTTCAGCACTTTTATGTTTTACATTAAGTATTGATGATTTTGTCATAAGCTTTTTTGTTTCAGGACCAAGTTCAACTACATTGCCAATTTATATTTATGGAATGGTTAAAAAAGGTGTAACTCCTGAAATAAATGCAATTTCGACGATTTTAATTGTTACAATTATTTTCTTAATGGTAATTTCTGAAGTTTATCGTACAAAAGGTATTAATAATCAAGAAGAATCAGAGAAAAAATCCTATATCGTTTAAAAGTGCTTCTAGTGACCTTTTTTCTAGTTCCACTTAAAAACGAATATTCTGGTTTTTAGAATTCAATTAAGACATACTGGTTTATGTGCCAAATTTTAAGGAGGTAGTCAGTAGGCATTATGAGTATATTTAGAAAAACTGCTACAATAATGGTTTCTTTAGGCTTAGTAAGTTTACTTTTATCTGCCTGTTCAGTTGGAAAAAAAGAATTAAATATTTATAGCTGGGCAGATAATTTTGACGAGAAGGTTTTAGAATCATTTGAAAAGAAATATGATGTTAAAATTAATTATCAAGTTTTTGCAAGTAATGAAGAGTTGTATGCAAAACTAAAAGCTGGTGGTTCGAATTATGATGTAATTCAGCCTTCAGATTATATGGTTAAACTAATGATTCATCAAAATATGTTGGCTAAATTGGATAAAAGTAAGATGCCAAATTTAAATAATATTTCACCAGAATATACAAATCAAGAGTTTGATCCAAAAGGTGACTATTCTGTTGTTTATACTGGGGGATTAACGGGGATTGCTTATAATCCAAAATATGTAAAAGAAGATATAAATAGCTGGGATGATTTATGGAACCCAAAATACAAAGGTCATGTAACTTTACTTGATGACAATAGAGAAGTATTTGGAATGGGATTAATTAAAAATGGTTATTCAAATAGCTCAACAAATGAAGACGAATTGCTAAAAGCTTATAACAATTTAAAAACATTAACACCTAATTTATTAGCATTCGACACAGATACGGTGAAACAAAAGTTTATTACAGAAGATGCATGGATTGGTCAAGTATGGTCCGGAGATGCTGCATATATTCAAAAAGAGCTTAAAGATATAAAATGGGTTGTACCAAAAGAAGGATCATCAAGATGGGCAGATACTTTAGCAATACCAAAAGATGCAAAACAAAAAGATCTAGCTGAAAAGTTTATTAATTATCTATATGACCCAAAAGTAAGTGCACAAAATTATGAGGCGATTGGTTATGCGGATCCAAATAGTAAATCAGGACCATATCATTCGGCGGAGTATAAACAAAATCCGTTTATTAATGTAACAAAAGAACAAACTGATGCAACCAACTGGATTAAGGACGTTGGGGACCAAACAGAATTATATGATAAGTATTGGACAGAATTAAAAACTGGCAAATAATATTCCAAACTAAAAAGGTTATCTCCTAAGAGATAACCTTTTTAGTTTGAGATTAATTTGTTTAATAAAAATCGAAATTGATCCCTTTCACTAGGTGAAAGATTTTCGAATAAATTTAGCCACAATTCCTGACGGAAATTGAAGTTTTCTTCAATTAAACGTTTTCCTTCATCAGTTAATTCAAGCCATGTAACTCTTCGATCACGGCTATCTCTTTTTCGAGAAATTAAATGATTATTAACCAATTTATTCACAGCTGTTGTAATAGAACCTGAAGATAGTCCAATTTGTCTTCCAAGTTCAGAAGCAGTAAGTTTTTGATTTTTATATATTAAATATAAAAGCAAATATTTTGGTGGAGTTAAGGAGTTTTTTACTTCCTCATCAGTTTTTTGCCAGTTTTTTCGAACTCGAATCATTAAACTTGTTAAATCATCTAGAAGAAGTTTGTCGTTTTCGGTTAACAAGGAAGAGCACACCTCCTAAATTATGATTTAAAGTTGTTAATAAAGTGGGTATTGTACGTATAGGTTACCAATGTTCTAAATCATTTTCAAGAATGTAGTGAATTTAGTCAAGATTTTTAAATTTGTCAAGTTTTGGCTGTATAGTATCTATAGTGTTTTGTAAATAGTATGATAAAAGACATTGGTAGGGGTGAAATTCAATGTTTAAGTATTTTAAGTTTAAAATAAATGATACTGTTCAATTTGTAAAGAACGATGGTCATTTCTATCGAGTGATCGGGTACAGGATCGAAAAAAGTATTTATTTAAATGATGAGTACAGTAGCATTATTTATGAACTCTTACGAGAATTTGATGGTCTTCAAGTAGACGCTGAAGAAGAAGAATTAGTAAGCGTATCGAACTTTGATGAATTCTACGGTTCAATGTTTGAAAAACTAGGTACATTTACAATTAAGTTTGCTAAAAAGCAAGAAGAAGTAAAGAAAACAAACATAGGTGAAGCCTCATCTGTGGACGAGCTATTAGATAAATATAATGATTATCGAAGACTGGCAATACTTTTTAAAGATTGTCTTTACGATTTAGCTGCCGAAAATGTTCTAAATGAGCTCACCGATTTTTCTGAATCAAAAAAGGTTTGAAACTCTAATTTACAACGTAAAAAAGATTACATGCATTAAGCATGTAATCTTTTTTCATTAGTTTTAATTGTAACAGATTTTTTTTGAAATTTACTTTCATAGACCAATTCTGTTACTTTCGCACAGATTGCAACAGAAAGAATTGTATATCCTACTTCATTCCATGATAGGTAAGATAGTGAACAAAGAAGAATGATAGAGTCAAAAATAAAATATACTTTACCAATCGATATTTTTGATTTTTTGCTCATTATGATTGTTATTAAATCATCTCCACCAGTTGCACCACCACTTCTTAGAATTAACCCTAAACCAAGTCCAGCGAAAATTCCACCTAAAATAGCGGGTATCCAAAGATGATTTCCGAAGTTAAATGTAATATTAGAAGATGTTTTTTCTATTATAGAATAAAAAACAGAAAACGAGATGGCTCCGATGGTAGTATTGATTAATAATTTTCTACCTAAATACAATCCAGCGATCAAGATAATTGGAATATCGAGTAGCAAAGTTGTAATTGAAGGTGATATATTTAGTGCGTTCTTTACTAATAAAGCAATACCAATAAATCCACCTTCAGCTAAATTATTTTGATAATGAAAATGATACAGTGTAGTGGCTAAAATAAATGAACCAATTAAAATCATTAAGGTCTCACCCAAACGATTGTTACTCATTGTTATTTCCTCTTTTCGTAGTTAGTAGTTAAAAGTACAGCTTATAAACTAACTACGTACATATAGAGCTCGTAGTTAGTTTTTTGGCTTTCTAACTACATAGCTATATATCATTGAAGAAATAACATAATCGCCTGTCAACCATAGTTTCGCCTACCTTCAGTTTTATTTTAGAGTTCTTTTGGTTCTCTAAATTAAAACTGCTAAGTGTAGGATAAGTCTTTCCGTTGCCAAATGCTCCTTCGAGCAATCATGGTTACACGTCCTTTTTACCAGTTTTGTTAGAAAAATCTAACAGGTGAAAAAAGTTCTACAAGAACTTATTCCTAATTTTATCATATGCGGAAATTTTTGAAAAAAGAAAAGAATTAACAAAAATCTACAAAAAGTTAAAATAAATGTGAAATATTTCACAAAAAAGACATAGCATTTTCAATTAAAACGATATATATTATATTTGTAAACGAAATGTGAAGTATTTCACAAGGTGATTTGATTAAATGGGACGTTTTGAATCCTAATTGGATAATTAATGTCCAACATCAGAGGAGGAGAGCCAAATGGCTGTTCAAGAAAAAATTGTAAAAGAAATTAGTAACGCTTCTGAAATGGTGAATGACTTAGTCGTAAAAGGACAAAAAGCATTAAAAGAATTTGAAAACTTTAATCAAGAACAAATCAATGAAATTGTACATTCGATGGTTTTAGCTGGTTTGGATCAACATATGCCACTTGCTAAAATGGCAGTTGAGGAAACTGGGCGAGGAATCTATGAGGATAAAATAATTAAAAATATTTTTGCAACAGAATATATATGGAATTCAATAAAAGATAATAAAACAGTTGGGATTATAAGTGAAGATCAACAAACTGGCATAACAGAAATTGCTGAACCTGTTGGGGTAATCGCAGGTGTCACTCCAACTACTAATCCGACATCAACAACATTATTTAAAGCAATCATTGCGATTAAAACAAGAAACCCAATTATATTTGCTTTTCATCCTTCCGCACAAAAATGTAGTAGAGAAGCAGCAAGAATCGTTCGTGATGCGGCAATAAAAGCTGGAGCACCTGAAAACTGCGTACAATGGATTGAAGTCCCTTCAATTGAAGCAACAAAATGTTTAATGAATCATGAAGGAGTAGCACTTGTTTTAGCAACCGGTGGTGCTGGAATGGTTAAATCGGCTTATAGTACTGGAAAACCTGCTTTAGGGGTTGGACCTGGTAATGTACCATGCTATATCGAGAAATCTGCAGAAATAAAGTGTGCAGTAAATGATCTTATTCTATCAAAAACATTTGATAATGGAATGATTTGTGCATCTGAACAAGCAGTTATTGTAGATAAAGAAATTTATGATGAAGTGAAAGCAGAGTTAAAAGCAAATAATTGTTATTTTGCTACAAAACAAGATAAAAAGAAATTAGAAAAGCTTGTTATAAATGAAGCAACATGTGCTGTAAATGGTGATATTGTTGGTAAATCTGCATATGAAATAGCAGCGTTAGCTGGGGTAAATGTCCCAGTAGATACAAAAATTCTTATCGTTGAATGCGAAAGCGTTGGCGCAAATGAACCTTTAACTAGAGAAAAACTAAGTCCAGTTTTAGCTGCAATTAAAGTAAATGGAAAAGAAGAAGGGTTTAAACGTTGTGAAGAAATGTTAGAGCTAGGAGGATTAGGCCATTCGGCAGTTATTCATAGTAATAATGAAGAAATTCAAAAAGAATTTGGTCTAAGAATGAAAGCTTGTCGTGTTATTGCAAATGCTCCTTCAGCACATGGTGGAATTGGGGATTTATATAACGCATTTATTCCTTCGCTTACATTAGGCTGTGGTTCACACGGTAAAAACTCTGTATCAACAAACGTAACAACTGTTCACCTATTAAATATTAAAAAATTAGGAAGAAGAAATATGAATATGCAATGGGTCAAACTGCCACCGAAAATTTATTTTGAAAAATATTCAACTCAATATCTAGAAAAAATGCCTAATATTAAAAAAGCATTTATTGTAACAGACGAAGCAATGGTTAAATTAGGTTATGTTGACGTAATTAAATTTTATTTGGAGAAAAGACAAGAGAATATTCAGATTGAAATCTTTTCAGATGTAGAACCAGATCCTTCAGATGTTACTGTAATGAAGGGTGCAGATAGAATGTTATCATTTGAACCGGATACAATTATCGCTTTTGGCGGTGGATCAGCTATGGACGCAGCCAAGGGTATGTGGATGTTCTTTGAATACCCGGAAACTACTTTAGACGGACCGAAACAAAAATTCTTAGATATTCGAAAAAGAGCTTATAAATACCCTAAATTAGGTCGTAAAGCTCAGTTTGTCGCAATACCTACTACTTCTGGTACGGGTTCTGAGGTTACACCTTTTGCCGTAATTACTGATAAAGCTAATAATATTAAATATCCTTTAGCTGATTATGAATTAACGCCTGATGTTGCAATTATTGACGCTCAATTCGTATCAACTGTTCCTAAAAGCATTACAGCGGATACAGGTATGGATGTATTAACACATGCAATTGAGGCTTATGTAAGTGTATTAGCAAATGATTATACAGATGGATTAGCTTTACAAGCTATAAAATTAGTATTTAAATACTTGCCTAAAGCATATGAAAATGGAAACGATTTTGAAGCTCGTGAAAAAATGCATAATGCATCAGCTATCGCAGGTATGGCATTTGCAAATGCGTTCTTAGGAATTAACCACAGTTTAGCGCATAAAATTGGAGCGGAATTCCATATCCCTCATGGCAGAGCAAATGCGATCTTAATGCCGCACGTAATAAGATATAATGCAAAAAAACCAACTAAATTTACAGCATTCCCTAAATATAAGCATTTCATTGCAGATGAACGATATGCTGAAATTGCTCGTTTCCTAGGACTTCCAGCATCAACTACTGAAGAAGGCGTTGAAAGTTTAATTGCAGCAGTTATTAAGTTATCAAAGGAATTAAACATAAAGATGAGTATTGAAGCACAAGGAGTTTCTGAAAAAGAATTTTTAGAAAAAGTTTCATATTTAGCTGATCGTGCTTTCGAAGATCAATGTACTACTGCAAATCCAAAACTACCTCTAGTAAAAGAATTAGAAGAAGTTTATCTGAATGCTTTCAAAGGATGTTAATTCATTAACTAAAAACTTGAGTTTCAAGCGTTTGTCTTTCGAGGCGTGAAGCCTGGTGAGGAGCGGAGTTACCCTAGACGGTAATGAGCACCGCTCAACAGGCGAAGCAACGGAGAAAGCGAGCGTTTGGCGGGCAGTCTGGGAGCACCTAAACAGGTGCTTCTTTTTTGACTAATTATATTTTGATATAATAGTCATATTGAAAGTGGTGATTAAAGATGGAGTTAAAGCAACAAAATCCATGGTTTAGGGTAATAATAGGTGTTGAGCATAAAAATCAAACAGTGGAGTCATATTTAAAAAATGTGTGGCAGTTTCCAAAGAAGTTGCTACATGAATTAAGGATGGCAAAAGGTTGTAGGATTAACGGAGAAGTTAAACCTTGGAATACAATCCTTTTGAGTGGTGACCAAGTTGAAATGCAATTGTACATAGAAGAGGAATATGGTGTAATTCCACAAGAACAATCTATTGAGGTCTGCTACGAAGATGAACATTTACTTATTGTTAATAAACCGTATGGAGTCGATACACATCCAAATGAAAAAGGACAGTTAAATACATTAGCAAATGGGGTAGCATTTCATTTTCAAGAAAATGGATTAAAAACAAAAGTACGCCATATACACCGCCTCGATAAAGACACTACCGGTGGAGTCGTATTTGCTAAACATGCTTTAAGTAGTTCAATTCTAGATTCGATGTTAAGTCAACGTAAAATAAAACGTACCTATACTGCTATTGTTGAAGGGAATGTAAAATTACCTAAAGGTACAATAAATGAAGCGATTGGAAGGGATCGACATCATCCTACCAGAAGAAGGGTTTCACCAAAAGGCGATAAAGCAATTACACATTATAAAAAAATAAGCTATATATCAAATTTGAATATAACGATATTAGAATGTCAGTTAGATACTGGTCGAACACATCAAATCCGAGTTCATTTAAGTTTTTTAGGTCATCCATTAATTGGAGATCTATTGTATGGTGGGAAACAAAAATTACTGAAACGTCAAGGATTACACGCTAGTAATGTACAATTTACACATCCTTTTACGAAAGAAAATTTATCGATTGATATCCCATTCCCTTCGGACATAAAACAAATACTTAATGAAAAGTGAGATGAATGAAATGTTATTAGAAGTCATTGCCACAAACGTAAAAGATGCATTAGATGCAGAAAGGTTTGGGGCAAATCGCATTGAATTAGTTACTGGAATAAAAGAGGGAGGATTGACACCAAGTTACGCGACAATTAAACAGGTTGTTCAAAGTGTCTCTATTCCAGTGCATGTCATGATTCGACCACATAGTCGTTCATTTTTATATGATCAGTATGATCAAGAAGTAATCTTAAGCGATATTGATGTATGTAAAGAGCTCGGGGTAGCTGGTATCGTTTTTGGAGCCTTGACTAAAGAGAATACAATCGATGAAGATCTTTTAAAAAAAGTAACAGCTCGAGTAAAAGAAATGAACTTTACATTTCATAGAGCAATAGATGAATCAAATGATCTGTTATCAGCTATCGATACATTAAAACAATACCCTGAGATTACGCATGTATTAACATCAGGCGGTGTTGCTAGTGCAATTGATGGGAAAGAAACAATAAAAAATATGATCGAACTGACAAATAAATCGAATCTAAAAATTTTAGCAGGAAGCGGATTATCTATTGAAAATGTATTAGACTTCATTGAATTTACGAATGTAGAAGAAATACATTTCGGTTCTGGGGTTCGAAAAAATAACTCTGCAATCGAAGAAATTGACTCTTCTTTGATGGAAAGTTTGCGAAAAAGGTTAGTACCTAATGTTTGAATAAATCAATGTTATTTTCATATAATAAAAAAGTAGTCCGCAAAAACGGACTACTTTTAATACAGCTTTATACAATGTTATTTATTATTTACCGATAAATTGTTGAGTCCAAGCATTTGATCTTGAATCATAACCAACACCAATTTGAGTTAAGTTAGGATTTAAGATATTAGCACGGTGACCAGCACTGTTCATCCAAGCAGTAACTACTTCTTCAGGTGTTTTTTGACCTTTAGCAATGTTTTCTGCTGCATAGCTATAAGTGATTCCGAATTGTTTCATCATATCAAATGGTGATCCATAAGTCGGTGAAGTGTGATCAAAGTAATTTTTGTCAGTCATATCTTGTGATTTTAAACGTGCTGTTTTAGATAATGTTGCATTAACAGTAAACGGTTTTAAACCAGCTTTTGTACGTTCAGCATTTGTTAAATCAACTACTTTTGATTCATAAGCTGATAATGATGCTGAATTTGATGTTGTATCTGATGGTGTTGATGTTGCTGGTTTTGATGGTGTTGATGGTGTTGAAGTTGACGGTGTTGTTGGTTTAGATGGTGTAGTTGGTACCGTCGGTTTTGTTGGTGTTGATGGTTTAGCCGGCGTCGTTGGTACTGTTGGTTTTGTAGTTGTATTTGAACTATTACCTTGTTTTAGTTGAGCTTCTAATTGTTGTTTAATTGAATCTTGAAGCTTCGTCATATCAATACCAAATTTAGATAAATCTATTTTACCGTTAGTAGTGTTTAAGCTTGGTAGATTAAAGTAGCTAAATAATACATTATTTAAATCAACTTTTTGAGTATATGCTTTTGTATCCTTATTAATTGTATCCGCGTGTACTGCAGTTACAGGAGCACCCACTAGTAGAGTAGCAGCCAATGTTGATAATGAGATTACTTTTTTCATGTCTTATTCCTCCATTTGTTTGGTTATTGTCTCGCTGTACAAGTAATACTTTAGCATGAAAACGCATGACATAATTATGGGAAATAATGGGGAGCAAAATTTGAGGATTTTTTTGGTAGTACTGTTTTAGTACAGAAACAAATTAAATCATTGTTATGACAACTATTTTACTAGAATAATATTAAATGAGTATCATAAATTTTTGCTTAAAATTTCCATTAAAAAAGTTTGAAGTTAAGAAAACCTCATATTTTCACGTTATAATACAGGAAGAAAAATCCAGTTTTGTTGTTATCCAGTTACGATTGTAATCATTCTGTAATGAACGTATTGAGGGTGAATAATTTGAAATTATTTATTGATGATACTAGGCCAGTTCCATACGATTTTAAATTGGCAAGAACCTTTGAGGAATGATTAAAAGAATGTAAACATCAGCAATTTCACAAATATACCTAGATTATAAGCTACGATTTAGGAAAGAAAATGGGTTAGACTATATAAAGAGGTCTATTGCACATACTTTTTGTTTTTAAAATGGAATTTGAAAAAAATCATTAATAATAGAAGAAATGATACAGAACGCTAAAATTACATAGAACTATTTATGAATAAAAGGACACTAATTAAATTAGTGTCCTTTAAACTTTCCTTCATATATATAGAAGCGAAATTACATAACCCAGTTTACTTAAATAATACATGCTTCTCTACACTGTCTTATGCACTTTATAATAATTTGTAATAACAGGAAGTATATCTTTAAAGTCCGGACATTTAATACTTGTATTTTGTAGATCAGTTAAGGTATTCATACAATCATACTCGGATTTACAATTAAAATAAGATAAAACTTCTTTTTCAACTTTAAGTAATCGTCTAATAAATGGAATTGATAGGAGAGGACTAATAAATTTAATTGGAATATTGCCCACGGTAGTTTTGTTTAAATAATAGGAAAGAAAATCTCTATAAATATCTTGTACAAGGTAGGGAGAGGGATCTGTAATTTGATAAGTTTTGTTTACTCCGATTTCTGCATGACTCAAATAGTAAACAGCATTAATTAAATAATCAATGGGAATGAAATTGCAATAAGCATTGTCTTTACCTATTTGAGGTATAGGTAAATAGCGAAGTTTTGTGAAGAAATTTAAAATGAAATATGGTCCATCAAATTTACTTGTCTCACCAGTTTCTGAGTGACCAATTACAATTCCTGGTCTTATTATGGTGATTGGAAGTTGTGTTTTTAGTTTCTCAACTTCTATTTCAGCATAATACTTCGTTTCTTCATAAAAGTTTTTAAATGTTTGTCCCATTTCTAACTCATGTTCATAAATTTTTCCTTCACGAGTTCCCGAGACATAGCTAGTACTAAAATAGGTGTATCGCTTCAAAGATTTCAGTTTAAGAGCAAATTCATTTACGTTTATTGTTCCTTTCACATTTACTTCATATGCAATCTTTTTAGGGACTGCAAGGTCGTAAATTGCAGCCAAATGGAATAAGTCCGTTAGATCATTAAAAAGTACATTAAGGTTTTTTAGGCTGAGCCCAAAGTTTTTCTTTGTGATATCACCACTTAATAGTTCTATTTTTAAAAGAGCGTAATCTGGATACTTTTGATCTAATTTAAATAAGAAGTCTCGGCATTGTTTTTCAGTATTAGGAAGAACGAGTAAATAAATTTTTTGAAAAGACATTTCATTATCAAGAATTTTGAGGAGTAAATGTTTCGAAATAAATCCAGGAAATCCAGTAATAAAGTACGTTCTTTCCATTTTAGCCACCTACTTTATGTAAATTAAATCCCTTTGTTTATTTTATTAAGGAAATATGCATTTAATGTAAGGTTCGCTTCAATATAATAAAGGTATTTTGATCTTTTTTCACTATTTAAGGTAGGTAAAACTCAAGTTTTAGCCTATCTAGTTCCTCATGAACCTTTTATGAGGATGTATGATTCAAGTTTTAGCTTATTTAGTACCTCATGAACCGCTTATGAGGAAGTATCTAGTATATAATCCTTATTCACCAGCTCATAAATCCCTTAATCAACAAAATAAGCAAAAAAAAGCTTGCCCATGTGGACAAGCTTTTAAAATCAATTATTTAACTTGTTTTTTCAAGTCTTCAGCAACAAACTCTACGTTTGTACCTACAACTACTTGTACGTTTTTATCGTCTAATTTAATAACTCCACGAGCACCTGCTTTTTTAAGAAGAGCTTCATTTACTTTAGAAGCATCTTTTACTTGTAAGCGTAAACGAGTTGTACAGTTATCAATATTTGTTAAGTTTTCTTTTCCACCTAGAGCTTGTAGGTATAAAGAATCACCAATTTCAGTTGTTACTTCATCAGTTTCAACTTCTTCGTCTTCACGACCTGGTGTTTTAATGTTAAATTTCTTAATTGCGAAGTAGAACACTACAAAGTAAATTACACCAAAGATTAAACCGATTAGGAGTAACAGAATAGGTTTAGTTGCAATATTGTAGTTCAGAATGTAGTCCATGAAACCAGCTGAGAATGTAAAGCCATCTTTAATTCCTAAAGCATTTACTAGCCCCATTGATAATCCAGTTAAGATTGCATGGAACGTATATAGGACTGGAGCAATGAACATGAATGCAAATTCGATTGGTTCAGTAATACCTGTTAAGAAAGATGTTAATGCAAGACCAATAAACATACCTGCAACAGTTTTACGTCTTTCTGGTTTTGCAGCAGCGATCATTGCAAATGCAGCAGCTGGAAGACCAAACATCATAATAGGGAAGAAACCAGTCATGAATGCACCAGCAGATTTGTCACCAGCGAAGAATCTGTTTAAGTCACCGTGAACTAATTTACCAGCAGCATCAGTAAAGTCACCTAAGTTGAACCAGAAAATTGTATTTAATACGTGATGTAATCCAAGTGGGATTAAAATACGGTTTAAGAAACCGAATACTGCAGCTCCGATTGGACCGATATCAATGATCCAGTTACCAACAGAGTTAATTGCATCTTGAATAGCTGGCCATACATAACCAAATATTCCTGCTAATACAAGCATAGTAGCTGACGTTATAATTGGAACGAATCGTCGTCCACTAAAGAATCCTAACCATTCAGGTAATTTAATACCACTGAAACGGTTGTAAAGAAGACCAGCTACAACCCCTGTAATAATACCACCAAGGGCAGCCATATTAATATCTTTATTTATCGTTGTTGTTCCTGCAGTTAATACAAAGTAACCGATTGCACCTGCAAGACCGGCGGCTCCATTTCCATCCTTTGAAATACCGATTGCAACACCGATTGCAAAGATTAATGGAAGATTAGAGAAAATTGCATTACCAGCAGCCGCCATAAACGGTATGTCTAGTAGATCGGGTTGTCCAAAGCGCAGTAAAAGTCCTGCAGCAGGAAGGACAGCGATTGGTAACATTAATGCTTTACCAATACGTTGTAAGAAACTAAGCATATTATTTTCCCTCCGAAAATTTTTATAATGATTACGCTTTCAATAATAACTTAAAAGCTTTAACTTGTCTATACAACTAGTTAAGATAAAAATTGCTATTTTCTTCCAAAAAAATTAAAAATAAAAAGGGAAGAATCAAATCTCCCCCTATATTAAGCCATTTTATATAGTTTGTTTTTCTTTAATTATTGACCCTTTAAATGACTTTGCGCTTGAGCAATTAAACGTTTAGTGATTTCGCCACCAACTGATCCGTTTGAACGTGCAGTTGTATCGGATCCTAAAGTTACACCGAATTCGTTAGCGATTTCATATTTAAATTGATCAAGTGCTTGTTCTACACCTGGAACTAATAGTTTATTTGTTCTTGTCATGATGATCTCCCTTTCTGTAAGTAATAGCTTACAATTCTATTTTTTACATTTAGGGTTTTCTCATGCTTGGTAAATACAGTCATATTAGGGTTATGTTAACTTTTTAACCAACGCTGATCCCTCAACAACGAGTACATTTTCTTGATTATATACATTCGTTTGAAGCGTTAATAATTTTTTATCATCTCTTTTTCGTACAACATTGACGATTACTTTAATTGTGTCATTAATTTTTACTGGTGCTTTGAAAAATACTTCTTGAGATAGGTAGATGGTGTTTTTGCCGGGTAATTTTGTACCTAGTACTGAGGAAATAAAGCTGCAAATCAACATGCCATGTGCAATTCTTTCCTTAAAGATGCTTTCTTTTGCAAAATCATCTAATAAGTGAATTGGATTTACATCTGTTGAAATTGCAGCAAATTGTTCAATTAACTCTGCAGTAATTTTAACTTCAAGAGTAGCTTCGTCACCAACTGAAATGGAGTCAAAATGAACTTCCTGTACATGTCTTGCACTTTCGAAAACATTCATTTTGTTTCATCCTCTCCTTGATGAAATGTCTAGCTAATCAAGAAAATTGTTTAACTATATTGATTATAGTTTAGTGAATGAGAATTCTTGTAAGTTTTTAAACCAATCTTCTTGTGTTTTTTGGAACTGTTGGTACATGTTCGTCCAAGCAGTGTAAGGTGTGCTATTTAATGGTTGTTTAAATAATTGTTGAAAAAATTGTTGTTGTTGATTTGAAAATGTACTCATAGCTTGGAAAAATGGTTGATATGGGTTTTGATTCATATTTGTCCATAAAGATTGAAATGGAGCAAACTGATCAACTAATTTTTTCCAAGTCTTTTCATAAGTTTCTTGATTAATTGTAGGCTTAATTTCGTTTAATAACTTAATCATTTCTTGGAACTGCTCGTAAGACTCTTGTTGTTGTACTTGAACTTGCTCGTTTAACGTTTTCCATTGTTTTGCTTGTTCTTGAAATAAAGACTCTGTCCATTGTTGAATTTGTAATTGATTGTCTAACAAATATTGAAGCATTTTTTGAAAATTCTCAGCTGCAAGTTCAGTTTGTAATTCGATTGTTTTTTCAGTCATTAGTGTTTCCTCCAAAAAAATTTATTATTGAATGCATTGCTGCAATTTCAATCATCTTTAAAACTTTGATCAGAGTTGCTAAAAGGAAAGAATGAATTTGTGTAAATCGAAAAAAATGTTTGGAGCATCTGATTATATTGAGTAAATGAATTATGACAAGTTTTTAGATATTCCTCTCCGGCATCTGTAATTGAGTAAATTCGCTTTGCCGGACCTTCCATTCCATATTCCCAACTAGATTTAATATAACTTTCTTTTTCAAGTTGTCTTAGAATTCGATAAACATTACTTGAATCAAGCGTAGTAAAACCTAAATCAAATAATACTTGCATTAATTTATAGCCATGCATATTCCATTGCTTAAGGCTAAGAAGTAGAAAGGGAACTAAGAAGTTTTTAGGCAATGTAATCGATTCAGAGGTTTCGTGTTTATTTTTTTTACTTGTTTCCTTTTCATTTGTTGTCATAAAGTTATGTTCCCCCCTATATCGTAGTAATGGAATCATCATCCCTTAGGTGTAATTTACACTTAGTTAAATTTATTGTCAATGTATTTTAAATATAATGAATATTAAAAAACAAATTTCGACAGAAGATGTAGAAATATCGCGAAAACATTGGATTGTTTTGTCGTTAGCTTGTTTTCTATACTTAAAAGTAGTGAGGGGGATTAACATGTCAGAGCAAAATTATTCAGATCCATTGAAAATGTGGAAGCAAATGTATGATGTAAATGAAAAATACTTTGGAAAAATGATGAACGAATATGTTCAGAAAGAAGAATTTTCCGAGTGGATGGGTTCTGTAATAGATTTTAATCTATTCTGTAAAAAGATGTTGAATGATCAATCAAAAACCTTCTTAGAGGCTTCAAATATTGCTTCTAAAGAAGATATCGCAAATGTAGCTAGCTTAGTGATTAATTTAGAATCGAAAGTAGATACATTAGAAGATCAATTATATTTAGATTCCCAACCCGAGTTAGATGTAGCAGCATTGAAAAAAGAGTTAGACATTGTGACAGTTAAACGAGATCTTACAAAATTGAAAGCTGAAACTAAATCAATTCATCAACAAGTTAGTGAATTAAAGTCTTCAATGGAAAGTATTGAACAACTAAAATCTTCAATGGCTAACATTGAACAACTTTTACAACAATTAACGACTAAACAACCAACAAAACAATAATTAGTTAAAAAAGGAGAAATGATAATGGATTTAGTAAATCGTGTAGCGATCGTAACAGGTGGAGCAAAAGGGATAGGAAAAGGTATAGCATTTGCTTTAGCAGAAAAAGGCGCAAAAGTTGTAATCAATTATAATAACAGTGAAGCACACGCAAAAGCAGTGGTAGATGAACTTTTTGAAAATGGTTATGAAGCGTTAGCAGTGCAAGCTAATGTTGCTGAATTAGATCAAGCGAAAGCATTAATTGATCGTACGGTTGAGCATTTTGGCCGTTTAGACATTATTGTTAATAATGCTGGTATTACTAGAGACCGTAGTTTCAAAAAACTAAGTGCAGAAGATTGGCATGAGGTTATTGATGTAAATTTAAGCAGTGTTTATAACACTTGTAATTCTGCTTTACCATACTTACTTGAATCTGATAACGCACGTATCGTTAATATTTCATCAGTTATTGGTCAGGCAGGCGGATTCGGCCAAACAAACTATTCTGCTGCAAAAGCTGGTATGATTGGATTTACTAAATCATTAGCACTTGAATTAGCTAAAACAAACGTTACAGTAAATTCTGTATGTCCAGGATTTATTGAAACTGACATGGTGAACGAAATTCCAGAAAATGTAAAAGAGCAAATTAAATCAAGAATACCAAAGAGAAGATTTGGTACTGTAGAAGAGATTGCAAAAGCTGTTATTTACTTATGTGAAGGTGGAGAGTACATTACTGGTCAACAGATTAATGTAAATGGCGGACTTTACGTTTAAGTCTAACTTATAGATTACCTTTTTTAAGATCAAAAGGGGGGAAATATGTGTTTAATTCTCAATTGTTAGAAGAAGCTACGAAATCGCTTCCGAGCGGATTAAAAGAATCATACAAAAGATTGAAGAAAACTGCAGATATTCTTATAAAAGAGGGAGAACCTTTAGTAGGTCAATCTCCTAAAGAAGTGATTTGGACGAAAAATAAAAGTAAATTATATCATTATATTCCAACTACAAAAAAGGTAAAAAAGACTCCAATCCTTCTTATCTACGCTCTAATTAATAAACCGTATATTCTTGATTTAACAAAGGGGAACTCTTTTGTTGAGTATCTTGTTAATGAAGGATTTGATGTTTATTTATTAGATTGGGGAACTTTTGCACATGAAGATCGTCATTTGAAATTTGACGATATTATTCACGACTATATTGCAAAAGCGGTAAATAAGGTACTTCGTTTTTCAGGTGCAAAAGAATTATCGATGTTAGGATATTGTATGGGTGGTACTTTAACAAGTATTTACGCATCACTTTATGAAAATGCACCAATTAAAAACTTAATTTTTGTAACTAGTCCATTCGATTTTTCAGATACAGGATTATATGGTGCATTTTTAAATGAGAAATACTTTGCACTTGATAAAGCTGTTGATACATTAGGGAATATACCTCCTGAAATGATCGATTTTGGTAACAAAATGTTAAAACCAGTTACGAATTTTGTTGGGCCTTATGTAACATTATTGGATCGCTCTGATAATACAAAATTTATTAAATCATGGCAGTTAATGCAAAAATGGGTTACAGATGGTATTCCATTCCCAGGTGAAGCATATCGCCAATGGATTAGAGAGTTTTACCAACAAAATAAGTTATTAAGCGGTGACTTAGAAATTAGAGGAAGAAAGGTAGATGTATCTAACATTAAAGCTAATGTTTTAAATATATCTGCTACGAAAGACCATATTGCGATGCCTTGCCAGGTTGAAGCTTTAAATGAGCATATTTCTAGCGTAGATAAGCAGTATGTTTCGATTCCATCGGGCCATGTATCAATCATGTATGGACCTGTTTCATTAAAAACGACATATCCGACAATTGGTAAATGGTTAGCTGAAAGATCATAATTTCAGTAAATTTCTAGAAAACCATTCATATTATATTATGTTAAAAAATCTCACTTTTAAAAAAGTGGGATTTTTTTTATTCAACTGACAAAAACTACCTTAAATATGATCTAAAAGAAAGGAGAATTGAAGACGTGAAAAGTATTAGCGGGGTCTTGTATTGGCCAACGACTTACACTGATTCACATCCTGAACTTGAAAATATAAAGCCACTCGATAAAGATCTAGATTGTGATTTTGTAATAGTTGGAGGTGGTGAATCAGGGAGTTTATGTGCATATTTCTTAAGTCAAACAGGAGCTAAAGTCGTTTTACTAGATAAACGAAAAAAAGTAGTACAGGGAAGTACTAGTGCAAATACGGGGCTCTTACAATATTCAAATGACAAAACTTTAAAGTCGTTGATTAATTCATATGGAAAAGAAAAAGCTGTCCGTCATTATCAATTATGTGTAGAGGCAATTAAAGGTCTTGAAGAAATGTCAAAAACAATTGATATTAATCCTGATTTTATAAAAAGAAAAAGTTTATATTATGCTAGTAATTTAGATGGTAAAGAAATGATTGATTTGGAATATAAAACATTAAAAGAAAATGGTTTTAATGTTGAACGATATACAAAATCGCAAATTGAAGAAAAGTTTAATTTTACAAAGGAAGTTGCACTATTCACAGGGGATGACGCAGAAGCTAATCCATATAAATTCGCACACGGCTTACTTTTATATGCTATGAAACGAGGATTGAAGGTGTATTCGGATACAGAGGTAACTCAGATCATCGGTACAGATGAAGGGGTACAACTTTTTACTAAGAAGAAACATACGGTTCGCGCAAAAAAAGTTATATTTGCTGGAGGCTATGAATCGATGGAGGTAAAAAGTGAGAAAAATGCAATCTTAACTTCAACATTTGCGATTGCAACACAACCTCTAGTTGAGAAAAACAATGCATGGTATGAAAATTGTTTAATTTGGGAGACGGCAAGGCCATATTTATTTCTCCGGACTACAGTTGAAGGAAGAATAATTGTCGGAGGACTTGACGAACCTACAATAATACCAGAAAAACGTGAATCTATGTTATTCCATAAAAAAGAACAGCTTATAAAAAATTTAATAGAGTTGTTTCCTCATTATAAAGAAGCTAAAGCAGAATATTATTGGACTGGTACATTTGGAGGCACACATTCCGGCTTACCAATGATTAGACAATACGATGAATATCCTAATTGCCTTTTTTTAATGGCCTATGGTGGCAATGGAACGGTTTATAGTTATATATTAGCTAAAATATTAAAAGATCTAGTTACTGTCGGCTCTCATCCAGACGCATCTATTTATATGGATCATTAAATTTTAATTAGAATGTTGATCAATTACCAATTTTATGTATAAAAAGAGTAAAGTAGTAAGAAAATTTAATAGGTAATAAAAATATAGGAGTGTATTACATGAGTTATCATGAAATGTTTACAGAGTTGTTTTTAGGTTATATAGCTCTTTTTATTGTCGTTAAAATTAATGGGAAAACACAAATTACACAAATAACGCCATTTGACTTGATTTCGTCACTAGTGTTAGGAAATATACTTGGGGATGGAATATATGATAAAGAAGCAAATCTACCAAAAATTCTTTTTAGTATTTTTGTTTGGGGTGCATTAATATTTGTTACTGAGGTCTTGACACAAAAGTCAATGTGGGCAAGAAAGTTCTTAGAAGGTGATGCTTCAGTTGTAATTAAACACGGAGCAATTCAATGGAAAGAATTGAAGAGAAATCGTTTGGACACTGACCAATTGATGCAATTGCTAAGAGCAAAGGATACTTTTGCAGTCAGTGAAGTTGCGTATGCTATTTTAGAAAATGACGGTACGATTAGTGTCTTGAAGAAATCAAATTTCGACACGCCTACGAAACAGGATTTAAAGATTCAAATGGAAAAAGAATTTTTACCTGTGGTTGTAATTAGTGATGGGAAAATAATTAAAAGAGCCCTTAACTCGTTGAAAAAAGATGAAAAGTGGGTTCATAAAAAACTTTCTGAGTCAAATTTATCACTTAAACAAGTATGCTTTGCAGAATGGGATTCAAAACAATTACATTTACATACGTATTAATATAAAAATTTGAGGATGAGATAAATGAAATATTATATTTATTACTGTTTTGGAGGCACACATTCTTCACCTTTGGCTGCTGCGTATCATTTAAAGCAATTACCACTTGATCGCCAGCCGACAACGGAGGAAGTAAAGAATACCTACTTATTTAATAAGCTAAAACCTAAAGATGGTGGAAAACTATTTTATCACGGTGAAGATGAAAATGGGGACCAAGTGTATACAGTAGCAAAAAGATATACTAAGAATGTGCCGACAGCAATCGAAGGTTTAGGAAAAATCTTATTAAATGAAGAAGATAAAATTATTTTATCAAGTACATCGCCAACAGTCCCTTTAGCTATGACTTTAGGTGGTTTTACTTCAAGATTTTTACATATCGATTTTATTGGGGTTCCATTACTTGTATTAGGGGCTAAGCAAACTTATCTTAATTTGATAAAATTAGTTGAAAATACGAAAAGATATCACAACATAGCAGCTGAAAAGGTCACTGACTTATCTAATAAAAACTTCAACAAAGATTAAAAAATGGACGTTCTATTACGTCCATTTTTTAATATTGCATATTTATGACATCCATAGCTTTTTTAGCATCGTTTTCGATTAACTTATTAATATTAAATACGGAATATTGACCTTGCTTTGATAAATAGCTAAAAATTTGAGTATGCAAATTGTTCACCGCTACAAGATGCTTAATAAATAAATTATTTAAATCAGGAGTAGCTGTTTCTGTAAGCGCATGCGCATACATTTTTGTTAATACTTTTGTTGCTGATAATAAATCTTCTGCACTCATTTCACTTGCTAATTTATCGCTTGCCGCATCCCTTTCCCCAATCGTAATATTGCTCATAAATTTAAGTAATTCCCGTAAGTTATTTTCAAACAATGTAATAGAAGTTTTATATAATTCTTTTAATCCAGAATCTGTTATATTTTTTATATTTGTTTTAAGCTTATATAAGTAATAAGTAGTTGTAGCAACAATTTCATGTAATTCTAAGGTTTCATGCCAAGCCAATGTTCTCATTAATATCCCTCCTATATGGTACAAGTCTATTCAGTAGGAAAGGGTTATATGACGGATAAAAAAAGTAGAGGTTAAGCAGGAAAGGAGGAAAAGGGAGAAGGTTGGTAATTAATTGAGGGATTGATCTAGAACTATTCCGCCATTCTTGTCCCGCCCAACTTATGTATATTGAAAATGTTATTCATCAATTGAGTTTATGTGTAAAGAGTGTTTTAGAAATGATTGATTTAATTAATGAGGAAGATTTAAATTTCCGACCTGTTGAGGACAAGAAATCGATCGGGGAGTTAGTCCAGCATCTATGTGAACTTATTGGTGCTGATATGGTAATTATGAGCGGTGTTAGTCAAGAAATGATGGTTAATTACTATACTGGGGTTGAATGTAAATCACTAGTTGAAATGAAAAGTTTATTACAAAATAATTTTCAAGACTTAAAGGAATTCTACTTTAATATAAAAGAAAAAGATTTAGTTGAAAAAACTACTTCATATTGGGGTCTTCAATATTCAAAATTTGAATGGTTATTAGAGATTTTAGTTCACTTCACTCATCACAGAGCACAATTACATATGCTACTAGTTCAAAAAAAGGGCGAAATTAATATCGGACTATTTTAAAGATAAAATAGGGGATAGAAGAAATGATACTTTCTTCCTATCCCCTAAATCTTGCACTTCATCAGTCCGTCGTTTCATGCTGTGGATGCATAAATTGTTTTGCAGGTTGTTCTCTCTTTTTTGATTCTAATAGGTCAGTGTTTTCTGCACTTGCCCAACCAATATCATTAGTTGGATGAACCCATTCGTCACCTGCCATAACTGATGGATCAACATCTTCAGACCAATTATTTAATGGAGAGTTAGGAGAGCTATACTTACTGTCTCCAATTACTACACCCTTTGAATTTACAAAAGGTTCTTCCATTTTAATGTCTGTACCTTTAAAAGAAGGAAAACTTGAAATATGGGGTAAAGTATCATTCATTACCGGTGAATCGATTTCAGTTTTCTCATTTTCTCTCTTCATTATATATCACCTCTACTTACAAATTATTATTTGCTAAATAGTAAAATCAATACAAAAAGGACAATATCTAAAATGAATATTGTCCTCTTTTACTTATGCTTCAATTGTAAAAAATGAAGGCGATAATGCTTTAGGAGAGAAATAAACTAGCATCGCATAATTACCAGTTCTATATTCTCCAGTTAATAAGAAATGTTCGATATCAAATGAAAGTGACTCAATCATTGTATGCTTATAAATTTCTTTTTCATTTAAATTAAGTGAAATAAAATCCAAACCTAAAAATTCAGGATTTTCGATAATTCGCTTATAAATATCCTTCGCAAAATCATGGCTTGTTACTTCGTCCCACCAAGGTTTACGCGGTTTATATTTATGATTTAAATAATAATCAATTTTCATAATATCTTTAACGATTGTCTCGTTTTTAATTTGATAGTGAGTTAAAAATTCATTTAGACGCTTAAATAAATCTTCAAGCTGGTGTCCGATTCTTGACCAACCTCTTTCTTCCCAATATGAACCAAATAATTGGAAGAAATCAAATGGACTTTCAAACTCATTTTTAATTAAATATTCAATCGTACTATTAGTTCGATGGTCATTCCAATATTTTTCAAGTACGTCTTCAACTTGCTTAATTTTTACAATATCGTCAAAGGGTAATACATTATTACTTAATATTTCATACGGAGCATAATCCATATACACATAATCATGTTCATGCGCTCTTAATCGTACGCCAGTGCCTCTTAGCATTTTTAAGAATCCTAGTTGCAGCTCTTCCGGCCTTAATGCAAAAACGTCATTGAATGTTTGACGGAATGAATTGTAATCCTCTTCAGGTAAACCAGCAATTAAATCTAAATGTTGATCTATTTTTTCGCCATCTCGTACAAGTGTGACAGTTCTGCAAAGCTTTTCAAAGTTTTGTCTTCTCATAACTAGTTCGTTTGTAGCATCATTTGTAGATTGAACACCTATTTCAAATCGGAATAAGCCTTTAGGAGCATTTTGATTTAAAAATTCGATGACTTCTGGTCGCATAATATCACCAGTAATTTCAAACTGGAATACCGTTCCTTCTACATGTTCGTCAATTAAAAATTGGAACATATCCATTGCATAACTACGACTTATATTAAACGTTCTGTCTACGAATTTAAACACCTTCGCTCCATTTGCCATAAGATAACGGATATCATCTTTGATTACCTCTCGATTAAAATATCGCACCCCAACCTCAATTGAAGATAAACAAAACTGGCAATTAAATGGGCAACCTCGGCTTGTTTCGATATATTGAATTCTTTTACTTAGAAATGGTAAATCTTCTTTAAATCGATATGGGGAAGGAATAGTTGTTAAATCTAATTTTTCGGTTTGTGGTTTAATGATATTTTTTCCTTCATCTCGATAACCAATGCCATTGATGGAAGTGAAATCATTCCCATTTTCAATAGCTTTAATTAATTTCTTAACCGTAATTTCTCCTTCACCAATCGTAATGATGTCAATTTCCTTTACGCGATCTAACCAATAATTCAAATCATAGCTTACTTCTGGTCCGCCAACAAAAATAATAACGGAAGGATCAATTTTTTTATACATACGGATGACTTCAATTGTTTGTTCGATATTCCATATATAGCAGCTAAAACCAAGTATCTTTGGCTTACGTTTATATAAGTCAGTGATGATGTTAAGACTTGGGTCTTTAATTGTATATTCTGCAAGCTCTATATCATATTCAGGCTGAGCATACGCTTTAATGTATCGAATACCCAAATTAGTATGGATATATTTTGCATTTAATGTTGCTAAAACAATGTTCATTTATATACCTCGTTCTAAATTATTATCGATTTATTTTATCATAAAATATTGAGATTACTAAATTTTCAAAAGCGAAATAAAAAATGAATGATGAAAAGAAGCGATCCAAATATCAAATTACTTATTTATTAGGGGATTTTAGTCCGTACCTTCTCCAAAATATTTACCGCCTTAAAGTGATTTCGTCTAACTGAAACTTGCCAGATTTTATAGTAGATTTTCTTCACATTTTTTGTAAAAAAGACATATGATTTACTAAATACAAAAAAGTTTCCCTAGGGAAAGAAAGGATAAATAATATGAGTAAGAAAGTTTTATTTTTCACTTATTTGTGTAATAAAATAGGAGTACTGTCAAATCAGGATGTAAAAAAAGTATTAAATCATTAATTACTATCAAAAATGGATAAAAGTTGTAGAAAATTGATGATTGTTCATTTACTTAGAACTATTGACAATGAAGACCGACACATGACATAATTTTATTAAATAGTATGAATAGTTTGAATTTTTAACGGTGTCCAAATAGATAGTCTAAATAAGTGGAGGTGTAAATTATGAGTTTATTTTTAGAACAATGGAAAAAGCTTGCGAATATTAAATGTGATTTGGCTAAAAGAGATTGGTTTTATGGTACTAGTGGAAACTTGTCTATGAAAATTTCAGACGATCCATTATTATTTCTTGTAACAGCGGATGAGAAGGATAAGAGAGCACGCTGTGATGAAGAATTTATAGTAGTTAATAATCTTGGTGAACCAGTATTTGATACGGTATTAAAGCCATCACTTGAAACTTTAGTTCATGCAAATATTTACGAAAAAACATCTGCTAGTTGTGTGCTCCATGTACATACCGTAGATAATAATGTTATTTCTGAATTATTTGGTGACGAGGGGCAGGTAGAACTTGAAAATAATGAAATGATTCATATCTTAACAAGTTCTTATTTTGAAAATAAAATAAAAGTTCCAATCATTGAGAATGCACAGGACATGGAAACTTTTAAACGTGCATACACTCCATTTTTAACTAAGGATTTTGGGGCTGTTCTTGTTAGAAATCACGGGATCACTGTTTGGGGGAGAAGCCCACTAGAAACGAAGAAGTGGCTAGAAGGAATTGAATTTTTAATAAGTTATAAAGTGAAACTAATGATGATTCAAGGTCATAAAATAAAAGCAGGCAACTAAATAAAAGCGAAAAAAGCTGAAATAGTAGTGGTAAATAAATTCCATTACATTTCAGCTTTTTTATTTTATAATAAAAATATACTATTTTTTAATAGTCGTCATTTGTAGTAGTTTTGCTAAATAAAAATTCTTTAGAGTATACTGTATATAAAGAAATTGAGCATTACTATTTATACATAGCTACAATTACTAAATTTTAGATTAAAGTGCCTATAAATATTTCACTTAAATCAAAATTAATCAATTTAAGCAGGATTTAATAAAAAGTCGTCTAATTTATAAGTAAAGAACGATAGAAATAAGCGCTATTTCATAAAATAAATAAACCTACTAGGTAATTTTGCTTAGTAGGTTTCATATTGTATCTATTTTAAATAATTTAGATAGAATGAATAATAAAAATTAATTCGATTATGAATGAAAAGGTTTGTTAAAAAACATCCTGTAGAAGGGAATCAGTCTAATGAATGAATATCAACTCAGCCGTTTATTATTATCTATTTCATTAAAAAGGGAAGAAATGGTATTTTTTGCGGAAACTAAGGGTTTAAACGAACATTTGACCTTAAAGGCCAGTCAAGAATTGGACGAGTTAATTATTTCATACCAAAAAAAATTGCTATCGGAATTAAATAAGTCATTTTCATTGAAATAATCTTAAGATTGATTAATAAGTGTAAAATAAAAATATAGAATAAACAATGTAAAAGAATTGAAGGGGTAATATTATGGAAGAGACAAATAGAAAAGATATAGAGCTTTCTTTAAAGCTATTTATTGTGTTATCGCGAGCTCATAGAAAGATTAATGATTCTGCAAATAAATCAATTGCTAGTTTTAATTTAAACCCAACTGAATTTGCAGTGCTAGAGCTCTTGTATCATAAAGGAAATCAGCCACTTCAACATATTGGAGAAAAAATATTAATTGCAAGCGGCAGTATTACTTATGTTGTAGATAAACTTGAGAAAAAAGGTCTAGTTTATCGAAATCCTTGTAGCGCAGATCGTCGAGTAATTTATGCAGAAATAACTGAAAGTGGAAATAAACTGATGGAAGAAATATTTCCTGTGCACGAAGAATTTTTACATGAGCAAATGAGTGATCTATCTAATGAAGAAAAAAATTTCTTAATTCACTTATTGAAGAAAATTGGATACCATGGGTCTAACTAAAAAAGCTCTCATTTAATGGAGCTTTTTTTATTTTCAATCAATTAACGCTTAAAAACAACTATTTATGCTAGTAAAAACTAGTATATTTGAAATTTTAGTGTTAGGTTCTAAGTGGATAATTTTTAAATTTTCAGAAATTTATTTAGATTTAGGTTTTTTTACACGAAGTTTTTTTATATAATAGCAATATCACAAAAAATGGAGGGATTAACATGGGTTTTCAAGATTACCAGTATTCTAGACCAAGTATTAAGAACTTTGGTGAACAATTTAAACGTTCACTACAAAATTTTTATGATGCTTCAACGGTCTATGAACAAGAATTAGCAATGAATGAAATCAATGATTTAAGAAATGAATTTTCAACAATGGAAAATTTATGTGCAGTTCGCCATTCGGTTGATACAAACGATAAGTTTTATGAGGATGAGCAAGCGTTTTTTGATGAGAACACTCCAATTGTTCAATCATATGGACAACAATATTATAAAGCATTAATCGGTTCTCCGTTTAGAGAGCAACTTGAAGAAAAATATGGCCATCAATTATTTGCTTTAGCTGAATGTGAAGTGAAAATTCTAAGTGAAGAAGTAATTCCGGATTTACAGGAAGAAAATAAACTAACGACTGAATACGCTAAGTTAGTAGCGGCTGCTAAACTTCCGTTTTATGATGAAGTGAAAACGTTAGCACAAATTTCAGCACATTTCGAGGATAAGGATCGAGAGGTTAGAAAGACAGCTTACGATACATACTTTGGATACTTCTCGCAGAATCAAGATAAATTTGATGAGATTTACGATAAATTAGTAAAAATCCGAACTCGTATTGCAAACAAACTTGGTTTCTCAAACTTTATTGAACTAGGGTATGCTCGTATGATGAGAACGGATTACGATGCAAAAGATGTTAAGAAGTTTAGAGAGCAAGTTCTTGAAACAATTGTTCCAATCGCTACCGAATTAAGAGAACGACAAGCTAACCGAATTGGCGTAGATCAACTTTATTACTATGACGATAAATTCGAATTTGTAACTGGTAATGCAACACCTAAAGGTGATCCTGAGTGGATTATTGAGAATGGTAAAAAAATGTATGATGAATTATCAAAAGAAACAAGTGAATTTTTCAATTTTATGTTAAAGGAAAACTTACTAGACTTAGTTGCTAAGGAAGGAAAACAAGGTGGGGGATATTGTACTTATATTCCAAACTATAAAGCTCCTTTTATTTTCTCGAATTTCAACGGAACATCTGGTGACATTGACGTATTAACACATGAAGCTGGTCATGCATTCCAGGTTTATGAAAGTCGTAAATTTGAAACACCTGAGTATAACTGGCCAACTTTTGAGGCGTGTGAGATTCATTCAATGAGTATGGAATTTTTTACATGGCCTTGGCAAGAAGAATTCTTTAAGGAAGATACACAAAAATATTATTTTACACATTTAAGTAGTGCAATTACTTTTATTGGTTATGGTGTGGCAGTAGATGAATTCCAGCATGAAATCTACGAAAATCCTGATTTAACACCTGAGGAACGTCACGGACTTTGGAAAAGCATAGAAGAAAAATACTTACCACATCGAGCAAATGATGGAAATAGTTATTTAGAAAAGGGTGGTTTATGGCAAAGACAGGGGCATATTTACCAATCACCATTCTATTATATTGACTATACATTAGCTCAAATTTGTGCATTACAATTTTGGAATAAAATGCATGAAGACCGAAATTCAGCTTGGTCCGATTATGTTGGACTATGCCAATTAGGTGGAAGTAAATCATTTTTAGGCTTAGTTAAAGAGGCTAAACTTGAATCTCCATTTAATGATGGCTGTATTGAGGAGACATTAGAACCTGTTAGAAAATGGCTAGCAGGAGTTAACGATCAAAATTTATAAGGAATTACTCCGACTTTTTAATAGTCGGAGTTTTTTTATATAGGTTTGAAAAGATGAGGAAATGATTTTTATGCCGATGAAGTACAATTAAAGATGAAAGCAAAAAGAGAAAGGATTATTACCTTTCTCTTTTACTATTTATCAAATTTAATGATTAACCACTTTAGCAGTTTCCTCAGAATTAGCATGCTTCTTTGTTCTTTTAGTAAAGAATAGTTCATATACGACCGGAATAAATACTAGCGTTAATAAAGTCGATGAAGTCAAACCACCAATTACTGTAATAGCTAAACCTTTTGAAATAAGTGTACCACTAGACTTTGTTAATGCCAAAGGTAGTAATGCAGCTATTGTGGCAAATGCGGTCATTAAAATAGGTCTTAGACGTGTTTTACCTCCTTCGATGATTGCTTGGCGAAGAGGTAATCTTTTTTGTTCAATATTTTGTCCGATTCGATCGACTAGTACAATTGCATTTGTTGTAACGATTCCAATTAGCATAAGTAAACCAATCATTACACTAATCGAAAGCGGTTCGCCTGCTAGGAATAGTGCAACAAATGAACCGATTGGTACAAATACTAATGCGGATAAAATAATAAATGGAATGCGAGCTTTTCCAAAAGTAATTAACATCGTTAAATAGACTAATCCGATTGCAACTCCCATCGCAACACCTAAGTCTTTAAATGTTTGAGTAGTATCATCACTACCGCCACCACCTTTTAAAGTTACATCAGATGGTAAGTCTATATCTTTTTTTACATCATTGATTACTTCATTTGTTACTTTTGCAATGTCTTTTCCCTTTATTTGAGCTGAAACCTTCGCAAATACTTTTCCATCTAATTTTTGAATTGCAGAATATGTTTCAACTGCTTTTACTTCGGCTACATCTGATAATTTAATGGGTCCTAATTTACCAAGCAATTTAATATTTTTAATATCCTCTACAGATTGGAGTTCTTTATTATAAGTTAATTGCACATTTTGGTCTTTACCATCAATTTTTAATGTTCCCATATTGACTGGGTTTGTTTGGTCTGCAACTAAGCCTAAGATCATGCCAGCGGAGAGACCATTTTCAGAAACTTTTTTCTCATCAACTGAAACAATAACTTGTTTTTGTTTTTCAGAAAAATTATTCGTAACATATTTTATGTGATCATTTTTTTTCATATAATCTTCAACTTTTTTTGCACTTTCTTGAAGTGCAACTAAGTTATTAGAATATAAATTGATGTCAACATTATTATTTGAAGGTGGACCACCAGAAGAGTTTTCTTGCAATCCTACTTTAGCACCTTGAACTTCTGAAGCTGCTACTTTCGCCATTTTACTTTTTGTATCTTTAATAAATTGATCAACATCTGCACTTTGTTTTAAATTAATAAAATAGCTAGCTTTATTCTCAGTTTTTAGGCCAGTCATAAAGTCCCGGCTACCAACACCAGTAGAAACTTCTTTCACTTGCTTCATATTTAAGAACATCTTTTCCATTTTTAATGAAACATCATTTGTTTTTTCTAATGATGTTGATGATGGCAATTCTAAAGAAGCAATAATTGATCGTGAAGATTCATTTGGAATAAATGTGAAACCAAGTCTACCTACTATAGAGAAAGAACCTGCAAGTAATACAATTGCTAGTAAAATGATAATCCATTTGCGATTCAATGATTTTTCGATCACTTTTCCGTACCAAACTTGAATTTTTTCTTCTTTTTCTTCAGGTGGCACTTTTTTAAATGCATAGCAACCTAAAATTGGTACGATTGTAATCGAAACTAATAATGAAGCAAGTAAAGAAAAAACAATTGTTAAAGCAAAAGGTAGGAATATTTTACTAGTAAATCCACCTACAACACCCAAAGGTAAGAAAACTACAATAGTTGTAATAGTAGAAGATGTAACTGCTTTTACTATTTCTTTTGTTGAAGATAAAATTAAATTATTTGAAATGCCTTCTTTTGATTTACGTATTCTTCGGAAAATATTTTCAATTACAACGATACTATCGTCCACTACACGTCCTACTGCAACTGCCATACCACCAAGGGTCATAATATTTAACGTTATATCTAATTTAAGCAAGAAAATTGATGTAATTAATAATGATAAAGGGATCGATATAATAGCAATAAATGTAGCTCTGAAATTACGTAAGAAAATCAATACTGCTATTGAGGCGAATAATGCGCCTAATAAACCTTCTTTAATTAAAGATTCAACAGATGACTTTACGCCTTCAGCAGAACTATAACCCACTTTATATGAAATTTCATTTTTGTACTTTTTTAGTATGTTTATTACTTTGTCAGCTACTTCAACTGTATTTGCATCTTGTTTCTTCGTTATTGCCATTGAAATAGCATCGTTTTCGTTATAACGAATTAATTCATCTTTAGAGTCTACTGATTCAATTTTAGCGATTTCTCCTAATAAAACTTTCGGAGTTTGAGCATTTTGATTTGGTGCGGTAGAAGTAAATGATGCAGGTTGTAATTCTAAATCCTTTAATTTTTGAAGTGTATCTAATTTTTCTTCGACTCGAATTGGAATTTTAATATCGCCATCAGTTATTTTTCCAGCCGGGAAGGATAGGAATTTTGCATTAATTTGATTCTTAATACTTGTTAATGAAAGCCCTAAGTTTGCAATTTTTTGCTTATCAACTTCGATCGTTAAGGAAGTAGATTTTCCTCCACCTATCGAAACACTGTTTACACCTTCAATTTTATTTAAAGCTGGTACAATTTCTTCATTTAAAGTTGATTCAATATTTGAACCATCTTTTGAAAACATAGAGATGTAATAAATAGGGAATGATCCGAACGAAAAACGGTCTACCTTTGTTGTTACATTCTCAGGCAAGCCAGCGTCCTTTAAAGTCGTATTTACTTGTTGTTCAACTTTATCCATATCCGTATTAAAAGGAAATTCTAAATTAATAACAGAAACGCTTTCGAATGAAGAGCTTGAAAGTGTCTTAATTCCTTCGATTGATTTAAATGAACTTTCAAGTTTTGTTGTAATCTGCTCATTTATATCATCTGGTGCTGTACCAGGGTAAACAACTTGAACAGAGATTGCTGGAAATTCAATATTCGGAAGCTCTTCAACTTTTAATTTTGAATAAGAATATAATCCTCCAAATATTAATAAAAACGAAATAATAAATATTGCTACAGAGTTTTTTAAACTAAACTTAGTTAAAAAGTTCATTAACTACCTTCCTTTCTATTAATAGTGATAAAGTGATAAATATGTATAATCCGAATTTTCAATCTTTTAATGGCGTTTTTTCTATAAGAAATAGAATGTTCATTTCAGCTCTAGGATGCGCGTTTTAAAATTCAAGAGAAAGAACTTAAAATTTTATACGATTTTCATGCTCAATCCTTCTAAAAATAATTAACATAGATTTTCATTTTTTGTGAAATGATAAGATGGCAAGAAATTGATTAATTTTAGGAGGTATGAAAATGTCAAAATCAAAAAAAGAAAAGGAACGATTTTGGAATGAAAGAAAGTCGAACCAACAGCCACATGATAAAGTAAAATCGTTTAAAGAATTGGACAAAGAAACAAAATAGCCATCTCCTTTCTAAAGAATGATTGGTACAGATTTTTTTCGTGAAGATCACTTATCACATTTTCATTTGTAATCATAGAAAAAAGTCCCGTGATATACACGGGACCTGAGACTGATTTGGTAAAGAATTCTAATGAAATTTTAATAAAATTGAAATATATGTAGTTCGAACCTTTTAAAATATGAATATAAGCAGAATCTACTATTTTTAAACTATTCGGCTGTTCTTAGTATTTTATAATTTTTATGATTTACGACTGTTAGCGGTTCCATTTCTAAATCTCTGAAGTTTTCCATTATGGATATGTCAACAATGACAGAATTTTTATTAACTTTTTGTACTCTACCTTTCAACCCCTGTTTAAACTCAATGATATTTCCTGCTTCTGCAATTTTCATGAGCGTATCTCCTAACAAAGTTTTGACTTGACACCTTCTATAATGCATGAAAACGGTTTAAAGGTAAAGAGAAAATTTAAATTTTTTTACAATTTTGTCTTTTTTCATAAGAAATTATGTTTAAAAACCTTTTGAAAGGCAAAAATGGTTGTAGCACTTTCAGGAGGTTAGTTTGTTGAAAGAATGGTTTGAAGAGTTTGAGGTAGAAATTTCAAATGAAATTAAAAATTTGGTTAGTAGTAATACGCTAATAGGTGATCCGATTTTATTTTTTGAAAACATTATTTTAGTACCATTTTTTGAGATGATTTTAGCGCTAGGCGAAGCTCATTCATCATACGAGTTTGCGAGTATTGGAACAGGAGTAGAAGTAATTCCTAAAGCATTTTTAGTTTTAAAAGATGGAAAAACTGAAGTAATTTTAGTAAATAATAAAAATATGAATTTAGCTGTTACAGAAAAAATTCTTGATGTAACGATTTAGTTTCCATTAAGTTCATTCTTTGTTAATGTTAGGATTGAAGTTTATTTCTTGTAGCCATCAATAAAAAACGATCAAAATAATAAAGGGTGATTATATGGAACAAAATGAATTTATCAATTTGATTGATCAGCTAGTTAAAGGTGAGATTTCAGAAATTAGCGTTACAAAAGATGATTTTTTAATATTTAGACAAATAATCGTTAATCGAGAGGATTTTAAGCACTTTCGAGGAATCGCTCAGCATGGTGGACATGTAATTTATACTTACTTGGAAGAAGCTAGAAGTTAACTGTTTTTGTTAAAATCTAAAGTCAAAATAATATTATTTTAATCGTGTACTCATTAAAAGTTTGCGAAAAAAAAAAGTTTTTTTAGCTTTTTTTCTTATTTCGCAAGGTGTTAATGAGTACTTTTTTTGTGAAAATGTTATGACCTCATTTGACAAAAAAATCGTTTTACACTTTATTGCACTCTTCTCCATAATTTGTTAAATTTCATATATTGTTTTATTTCGAGACATATTGTCGAAATGTTTATTTTTTAAATTCAGTACCTATATGTTGTGTTTGCTCTAAAAAGGTAATACAATATGTAGGTATATAATATAAGTATTTTCAATATTCTTACATATTAACGAGGGTGATAATATGGTGATAGTTTACAGTTCAATGACTGGCAATGTTAAGCGATTTGTCAATAAAGTTAGAATGCCGTCAATCCAAATAAAAGATGGACTAAAAATTGAAGTACCGTATATTCTCGTAACCTATACTACAGGATTTGGTAACGTACCTGAAAACGTAAGTACTTTTTTGGAGAGTAATTCGAAGTATTTAAAAGCAGTCAGTGCAAGTGGTAATAAAAACTGGGGAGATTCTTTTGCAGCAAGTGCAGATAAAATAGCATCAGACTATCAAGTTCCAGTGTTATCAAAGTTTGAACTGTCAGGGACAAGTCGAGATGTACAATATTTTATTGAGGGAGTGGAAAAGCTTGAGACATATTGAGCTTAATAATGAATTGACGATTAAAAAAGATGGTTTTTTTGATCTCGCAAAAGATAAAGAAGCGCTTCTTTGTTTCCTAAAAGAAGTTGAAGATAAAAAAATTCAGTTTTCTTCTTTAAAAGAACGCTTAAACTATATGATTCAAGAAAACTACTATTATAATGTTGAGATGGATTACTCCTTTGATGAAATAGAAAAATTATATGAGTTAGTATACAATGCAGGATTCACTTTTCAATCATATATGGCCGCATCAAAATTCTTTAAAGATTACGCATTAAAAACTAATGATGGAAAGCATTATTTAGAAGGATATGAAGATCGAATTGCGATCGTTGCACTATATTTAGGAAGAGGCAATATTGAAAAAGCATTGAAATTAGCAAAAATGATGATTCAACAAAACTATCAGCCAGCTACTCCAACTTTCTTAAATGCTGGAAGAAGTAGAAGAGGCGAATTGGTGTCATGTTTCTTATTAGAAATGGATGATAGTTTAAATTCAATAGGATTTCAAATTAATACGGCAATGCAACTGTCAAAAATCGGCGGTGGTGTTGCATTAAATCTATCAAAACTTAGAGCTCGTGGAGAGCAAATAAAGGAAATTGATAACGCTGCAAGTGGTGTTGTTCCTGTTATGAAGCTATTAGAGGATTCATTTTCATATGCTAACCAGCTAGGACAACGTAAAGGTGCTGGTGCAACCTATTTAAATATTTTCCACTGGGACGTAGTTGAATTTCTTGATACAAAAAAAATCAATGCCGATGAGAAGAGTAGAATTCAATCACTATCAATCGGTTTAATTGTTCCAAATAAATTCTTTGAACTAGCAGAAAAAAATGAACCATTCTATGTATTTGCACCATATACAGTGTATAAAGAGTATGGCATTCATTTAGATGATTTTGATATAGATGAAAGATATGAAGAGTTAGTAAATAATGAGCGAGTTAAAAAGAAAAAATTAGATTCAAGTGCACGTGATCTATTAGTAAAAATTGCTGCGATTCAGTTAGAATCTGGTTATCCATATTTGATGTATAAAAGTAATGCTAATCAGCAGCATGCATTAAAGGATATTGGCGAAATTAAAATGTCTAACTTGTGTTAATAGCTAGCACCTTCTAGAAGAAATTCTAGTCGAAAACTCTGTTAAACGGGAGAAGCCTTATAATAGGTAATCTACCGTGCTAAATCTTATCTTAATTGGTTTTATAGTAAGTGTCTTATAGGTATTAAGTGTTATTAATTTTAATAATCAAGATGTAACATAATATTTAGGAATATCTGAAGAAACTAAATCAAAATCGCGATAAATTTCCTACCTATAAGAGACTTTCTGAAAGATTAAGATAAGTAAATGCCTAACGACTATCGAAAGCATAGCTGGATGAAAAACTCCAGTGAAGAAGCGAGTAGAGTACACTTAAAAGCGAGTGGAAAAGCAGAGCACCTTACCAGGTTGAGCTGAAGGTGATGATATAGTCTATCCTGCATGGTGACATGTAGCAGTTCATAAGAGAACGGGTTGGGTTGTAGCGGGCCTGATTGAATATAAGAGACAGAAATTTTTCAACTACAAGAAACATCAGTCATCAATAACTATGGCGAAGAAGATCAAATCAAACGTGATGTGAATTGTAATTTAGGATCATTAAACATTGTAAATGTAATGGAAAATAAAGCGATCAGAGAATCTGTACATGTTGGAATTGAAGCATTAACAGCTGTAACAGATATGACGGAAATAGAGAATGCACCTACAGTGAAAAAAGCAAATGAAGAACTTCATTCGGTTGGTCTAGGTGCAATGAATTTGCATGGATTTTTAGCGAAAAATGGAATTTCATATGAAAGTGCTGAGGCTAAGGATTTTGCGAATACATTTTTTATGATGGTAAACTATTATTCTATTGAAAAAAGTATGCTAATCGCTAAAGAAACTAGTAAAACGTTTAAGGATTTTGAAAAGAGTGAATACGCTAAAGGAACTTATTTCGAAAAGTATACTTCAAAATCATTTGAACCTAAAACAGATAAGGTAAAGGAATTATTTAATGGAATCTATATCCCAAATGAATTTGACTGGGTTACATTAAGTAAGCAAGTACAAGCGTATGGATTATATAACAGCTATCGTTTAGCAATCGCGCCTACACAATCGATTAGTTACATTCAAAATGCTACTTCATCGGTTATGCCGATTGTAAATGTTATAGAGTCTAGAACTTACGCAAATTCAACAACTTATTATCCGATGCCATATTTATCAAAAAATAGTTTCTGGTATTATAAATCAGCTTATGATATTAACCAATTTAAGTTAATCGACTTAATTGCTGAAATTCAGCAGCATGTCGATCAAGGTATTAGTACTATTCTTTATGTAAACAGTGATATCTCAACGCGAGAGCTTGCTAGATATTATATTTATGCTAATAAAAAGGGTTTAAAGAGTTTATATTACACACGTACTCGTAAATTGAGTGTAGAAGAATGTATAAGTTGTTCAGTATAAAAAAGTAGTATTGAACTTTAGTATATAAAGAGTTCAATAGTCTAAATTAAATTACTTAATGATCTAAAATGAAAAGCTCGAATATAGAATGCTTTATGCATATTGTTCTATATCATCGAGCTTTCTTTATGATTAGGGGGAAATATGAATGAAAGCTGTTAACTGGAATAAAAAAGAAGATGAGTTTAGTTTAGTATTTTGGAAGCAAAATCTATCACAGTTTTGGACTGAAGAAGAAATTGTCGTTTCATCTGATAAAAATACTTGGAATACATTATCAAAAGAAGAACAATCAGCATTTAAAAAGGTTTTAGGCGGTCTAACATTATTAGATACTAAGCAAGGCGGAGAAGGTATGCCTTTAATCTTAGTTCATCTTAAAAATTTACAAGCAAAAAGTGTACTAGCGTTCATGGGTGCGATGGAAGAAGTACATGCTAAAAGCTATTCGCATATTTTTACAACTTTAGCTACAGAAGATGAAATTGAAGATTTGTTTAAATGGGTGGACGAGCATCCAATTTTAACAAAAAAATCGGAATTAATTTCCTCTTATTATCTAAATTTATTAAAGCGTGATGTTTCGGATGAAGAGTTATACATGGCAATGGTTGCAAGTGTATTTTTAGAAAGTTACTTATTTTATAGTGGATTTTTCTTCCCGTTATACTTAGCTGGTCAAGGTAAAATGACTGCTAGTGGTGAGATTATTAATCTAATTTTACGAGATGAAAGTATTCACGGTGTATTTGTTGGACTATTAGCGCAACAAATTTATGACCAATTTACTGATGAACAAAAAACTCGACTTTACAATGAAACAATGTCATTATTAGTTCAATTATATGAAATTGAGTTACAATATACTGAAGAAATTTATTCTTCAATAGGTTTAGTAGATGAAGTTAATAAGTTTATTCGATATAATGCAAACAAAGCGTTAATGAACTTAGGCTTTGATACTTATTTTGATGAAGAAGATATTAATCCAATTGTTTTAAATGGTTTAAAAACGGATACAAAAAATCATGATTTCTTCTCTGTTAAAGGTAATGGGTATGTAAAAGCAGTTACAGTGGAAAAATTAACAGATGAGGATTTTGTTTTTGAATTTTAAATGTAAGGAAGTATGTAAATGAAAGCACTTGTTTTTAGAGAATTTGGTCAATCAGACGTATTGAAATATGAAGAAATAGCAACACCTAAAATTTCAAATGATGAAGTATTAGTTGAAATGAAAGCTGTAGGTGTTAATTTTGCAGATATCTACCGTCGTAAAGGAAATTATCATTTAGCAGGTGATCCTCCGTATATTTTAGGGTATGAAGGCTCTGGAATTATTACCGAAGTCGGTTCTGATGTAAAAGACTATAAAGTAGGAGATCGCGTAGCGTTTGCAGATGTTCCTTTTTCGAATGCAGAGTATGTTGCTGCAAAGGAATCTCATATTGTACCAATTCCAGATGAAATTAATTTTGAAATTGCTGCGTCTATTATGCTACAAGGGTTAACTGCCCATTATTTAATTAATGATAGTTATAAAATAAAAGCTGATGATATTGCACTTGTTCATGCAGTAGCAGGTGGTGTTGGCCAATTATTGACTCAAATGATTCTTTTAAAAGGTGGAGAGGTAATCGGATTAACCTCATCTCAAGAAAAAAGAGAAAAAGCTTTATCAATCGGTGCGAAAGAAGTATTTTTATATAGTGATAATTGGGTTTCACAAATAAAAGAGTTTACAAAAGAAAAAAATGGTGTAGATGTTGTATATGAATCAGTAGGATCTACAATAATGGATAGCTTTGAAGCAACAAAAGTTCACGGTACAGTTGTATTTTATGGAATGGCTGGAGGGGATCCAGTTCATATTGATCCAAGAATGTTAATGGATACTTCAAAAACACTAACTGGTGGAGACTTGTGGAATGTGCTAATTTCGAAAGAAGAGAGACTACGTAGAAGTAAAGAGCTATTTAATTGGATTGCAACTAAACAATTAATCGTACAACAACCTACTGTGTTTCCTTTAAAAGAAGGTAAACTTGCTCACGATCTATTAGAAAGTAGAAAATCAACCGGAAAAATCATATTATCTGTTTAATAAAAAAGACCAAAACTTTGATGTTTTGGTCTTTTCTTTTTTCACGCTGTTAAAAACAACCTTTTCAATAAATTACCAAATTTTCGTAAAAGGAGTAGAGTGATGTTGATTCCAATCAACTTATTCATCAAAAAATGTCTGCGATAAAACCTAATCAAATAGCCTTTACTTAGAGTAAACTAAAAGTTGTTTCTTAATCAGTATATGTCAAATAAATTAATACCGAACATTAATAAATAAACTAATCAATTGATTTGTTTTTCTTAAATCTAGCTCAAAATATTTTTAACCTTAAAAAAACATTACTAGTGTTATTGGAATCATAAAATTGCTTAAACATATTTACAACAAAAACCATTAATAGCACAACATCCAAAAGATAATTCAATCATTAATTAATGTTCATTTAATGACCGTTTTCTAATTCAACATGCTGAAAAACGAAGTCAATATTGAAAAACGGAAGTCTAAGTATGTTTTTAAGCAAAAATATGGAAATAATATACTCATAACAGGCTTTAGTGAAAACAACCACAAATTAGTGACAGTTGACAAACCCATTTTTCTTCAGCCTGAAAAAAGACCAAAACTTTTATGTTTTGGTCTTTCTTTATAAAGCTATTTAATTGGTAATGTAATTGTAAAAGTAGTTCCATTATTATCGCTCTTTACGCATATAGTACCGTTATGATTTTGGATTAGTTTTTTAGTTAAAGATAAACCGAGTCCAGTACCGTCATCTTTAGTTGAGAAGAACGGATCAAATATATATGGTAAATCTGAAGGTGGAATTCCTGATCCATCATCTTTTAATGAAATATAAATAAAATCCTTATCAATATAAGTTGCAATGATAATTGTAAGCAGACCTTCTTTTTTTGCATCTAATGCATTATGAAATAAATTTAAAATAACTTGTACAAGTTGGTTTTTATCAAAGAAAATATGTGCTCCTATTAATTCCTCAGATAGGTAGTATTCAATTTTAACATTATTTAAAACGGTCTCGCTAAATAATAGTTGTTTTATGTGATTCGATAAGAAATCATTAATATTAATTGGCTCTGGTTTATAGTTCGCATTCTTTGTAATGGATAAAAAGTCAGTAATGATTCCATTTGCCCTATCTAATTCTGGAATCAATAAATCATTAAACAATTGCTTATATTGAGGCGGAGCTTCTTCTTGCAAGAATTGTAAATAACCTCTAACAGTTGTAAGTGGATTGCGGACTTCATGTGCTATACCTGCAGCAATTCTACCAGACATTGCTAGCTTTTCAGAATCCCTTGCCTCGTTTAAATTATGAAAAATACCAATTACTCTTGAAATTTCTCCATTTATATCACGGATTATACGGGTATTGATAATGCCATAATTAATATTTAAAATTTCCTTATTATAAAATTCTTCACCTGAATAAAGTGTTTGTAGTAAACAAATGTCTTTATCGTCTATTTTTAATAAATTTCTAATATGCCGTCCGATTAATTCGTATTTAGTAATTTTAAAATCAATCGCAACTTGTTGGTTATATAGCGTAATGATTCCATCTTTATCGATAAATACTATGTGATGCGGTAAAGCATCATAGATCGATTGCAAAGTTCTTCGACTATTAGATAAAAAGGTAGAGAATTTAGTATGTAATGGAAGTGTTTCATTATTTGTATTACATAAACCTGTATTTCTAGTTAAATGATTTGAATTTGATAATTCACGAGTTTCATTTGAAAATATAGATCCGGAAGTTATTGTATTTAAAATTGTTTCATACGATTTTACTTTTTCTTCAAGCTCGGTTATTTTATTTTTTAGTTCATGCACTGTCTCGTTAATCATTTACACTATACTCCAATTTCTACTAAAATAAGATTATACTGTAGTCAATTATATCAAACTAATTCGTTTATTTTAATGAAAATTAGAAATAATTAATTAGTAATGAAAGAACTAATGGGAGAAAAGTATGGAAATAAAAATTGGAGTTACTGGGTGGGGCGATCATGATAGTTTATACCCTGATCGGATTCACTCTTCAAAAAAATTGAGACAATATTGTACGCATTTTCCTATTGTTGAAATTGATTCTTCCTACTATAGTATTATGCCACAATCAAACTATCAAAAATGGGTAAATCAAACAACCGCTGACTTTTCATTTATCGTTAAAGCGTATGGCGGTATCACCGGCCATTCAAGGCAAACCTATTCTAAAGAGGAACAAATTTTACTGTTAACGCCATTTTTAGAATCAATCCAGCCTTTAATTGAAGCGAATAAATTAAAAGGTATATTATTTCAGTTTCCACCATGGTTTAATTGTAAAAAAGAAAATGTTGAATTATTAAGAACTTTAAAAAGTAAACTTAAAGGTCTTCCTGCTATTTTAGAATTTCGTAATCAGACGTGGTTTTATCCTAAGTTTTATGAGCAAACGTTGAAATTTATGGAGGATGAAGGATGGATTCATTCAATTTGTGATGAGCCACAAGCAGGTAATGGAAGCATACCAATCGTATTACATCCTACGAATCCAAATTTAACTTTAATTCGTTTCCATGGCCGAAATATATATGGATGGAATCACAATGGACAAGATAATTGGCGTGAGGTACGTTATTTATACCGATATAATGAAGAAGAATTATATGAATGGGTAGAAAGAATTGAACAGTTATCAAAAAACACAAAAGAAATTTGTATACTGTTTAATAATAATTCTGGTGGAGATGCAGCGGATAATGCTAAACAATTAATGAAGCTGCTTGGTATTGAATTTGGACCATCCTCTACAGAGCAGCTTGAATTATTTTAATTTGATTTTCGTAACAGAGTTATGCAGCAAATATTAATAAGTAGGAATGCAACAAATGCCAGCATTGGAATTGTAATGAATCCAAACCAATTTAAATAATCCCCAGTACAAGGGACTGGACCACACTGTGTTGCTGTTTCCTTAAGTGCAGGAACTTTTTGAATTAAAATATGATAGATTGAAATACACATACCTATTAATGATAAAGGTAAAACATAAATAACATCTTTTATTTTATTTTTATAAAAAGCGATTCCTAATATAAAAACAATTGGGTACATAAAGATTCGTTGATACCAGCATAATGAACAAGGTGTCCAATGATTAATAACTGAAAATGATAAACTACCTAGTGTTGCAATAATACTTACAATCCAGGTGAAAAATAAAATTGATTGCTGTTTCTTCATTCCTTACCATCCTTAATTTGATTTTCGATATTGCTATTGTACCTTTGATTGGATGTAAAGTGGTATAAAAACGACGTTTGGTCATGAAATTTAAATTTTAGTTATTTATAGAGCCCAGAAAAAGAATATTCTATGCTTTTCTGATTTGATAAAAAGAATATTTTAAAAGCTAAAAAACCTGAGATCATAATCCCAGGTTTTTTAAAGATATCTTAAGCGATTGCCGCATCTAACGCGATGACAATCATGTCATTAAAAGTAGTTTGTCTTTCCTGTGCAGATGTTTCTTCACCAGTGAAGATATGATCACTTACAGTTAAAACAGTAAGTGCGTCTACATTATATTTTGCTGCGATTGTATATAATGCAGTCGTTTCCATTTCTACAGCAAGCACTCCGTAATTAGCTAATTTTTCATACATGTCCATACTGTCTCGATAGAAAAGATCTGAAGTTAAAATATTTCCTACTTTAACATTTAACCCTTTATTCACTGCACCTTCATACGCTTTCTTTAATAAATCAAAGCTAGCACATGGAGAATAATCGAAACCAGGGAATGTTTGACGATTCATATTTGAATCTGTACAAGTCGTCATCGCAATAATGACGTCACGAATTTTTACATCCTTTTGAAGTCCACCACATGTACCAACGCGAATTAAAGTTTTTACACCATAACTATTAATTAGTTCATTTACATAAATACCAATTGAAGGTACTCCCATTCCAGTACCTTGAACGGAAATTCTTTGGCCTTTATATGTACCAGTAAAACCAAGCATTCCACGTACATCATTATAACAAACAACATCCTCTAAAAATGTTTCTGCGATATATTTAGCTCTTAATGGGTCACCAGGTAATAAAATTTTATCAGCAATTGCACCTTGTTCGGCACCGATATGTATACTCATTTAATGATCCTCCTTAAAACTGTGTGTAAATAGCCCATCCATTATCAGTATGTTAGTTTCTACATTTAAATAAAAAACATTCTTATTTGTATGTCGCTTAAAGGAAAAAGTGAGATGGACGTAGTACATATTAAATATAGAAATATTCATAGACAAAATTAACCAATACAGATAATTTATGGCGATTTTTAATTATTGCACAGGTGATAAAATAATGAAAGAGTTTACAATTAGAATTTCAGCTTTCTTGAAATAACTAAAAATTATTAATTTTAACCTATTTAAGGGAGAATGATCTATGAAATTTCGTTTTATTGCAGCTCTATGTATAGCTATATTAATTATTCTATTAATTAGCAATCGTCTAGTTAATCATAGTATATTATCAAGTGGTAGTCAGGTTAGCCAACTGAAAGTTCAAAAGGTAAAATGGAATCTTACAACTAAAAAAAATTCACAAGAAGTAACCGTATCCTCTAGAACTTTGAATGTGTTACAACGGGAAAAAATCAGAATATTTATTACGACAGATCAATTAAAATCTTATAAAGTCATTGAACCAGTATATAATGGAAGTAATCAATTTACATTTAAGTATTCTTTTAAGAAAGACATTCCTTATTATGTTAGTATATTTTTAAATAATCAAACGCTTGATACTAAGATATTCCAAAAACAAAAGGACAAAAAATCAGAAGTATTTCCGACAGCTATTCTAACGGAAAAGACTGATGATTATAGAGTTTCCCTACTATATACTTCAATTCTTCCAAAAACTAAGAGTAAAATTACATTTGATTTTGATCAATTTAAAAAACGTTCCCAATTTACAAATCAGCAATTTTATATTATGAATGAAGAAGGAACCTATTTTAAGTTAATTAGTAATCCTACTAATCATTCAAAAGTAAACTATGAACTTGATTTACCTGAAGCAGGTATGTATAAAATATTTTATGAATTTAAATTAAATGACGATCAAAAATCATTTGATTTTATTTTAGACGTAAAAGACAAAGACAGCTAAGGAGTAGGAAATGCATAATTTATTAATGAATTCAAAAGTATTAGTTTTTGATTTAGATGGTACTTTGTATGATGGTACTGAGCACTACGATTACTATGCTAAATTACTAGCTAGTGAAATAAGTTCAGAAAAGCGTGATTCTTTTTTAAAGGATTATAAAAAAATAAAAGATTATGACCATGCATTAACAATTGGAAAAATTTATGACACAGAAAATGATTTAATCATTTCATTAGATCCAATTACATTGAAGCCAATACAAGTATTTACTTGGGAAGGGCAGCTGCTTTCTAAAGAAGAACTTCCAGAGAATTATCTTGAAAAAATTCATTATGAATTACCATATATCCCAGTAGGAGATGGTTGGTGGATTCCTTTAGTAGCAAGTTATCACTACGGTGCAAGAGACGTATATCACTGTTATGATAAAACAAAAGAATATATGGCAACAAAAGAGTTTAGTATTCCTTATATAAAAGGATTAAAAGAGGCTTTAGAAAAAGTTAAGGATTCTAAAAAATTAGTATTGTTAACGAACTCTGATCGAGAAGATGTAACTAGATTACTGAAGTTACTTAATTTAAATGAATTATTTCACCTAGAAATTACTGATGGTAAGAAGCCATTAAAAACAGAAAACCATTTTAAAACGATCATGAATAAGTTCAATGTCATGCCTCATGAAATTGTGTCAATCGGTGATAATTTCATTAATGAAATTTCTCCTGCATTAAAATTAGGTATGCACGGTGTTTACATTACAAATCAAACGACTACGCAAGTTAGTGACTCCTTATTAGTAGTTAAAAAACTAGAGGAAGTATTTGAGTAACAAAAAAACTGTAAGCGAAAAATTGCTTACAGTTTTTTTTGTTATGCAGTGGAATTACAATTCCAATTTGAAGTATACTCAATTTCTAACTTATTTTTATGGGCATCATACATACTTTTGAAATGGCTATGAGAAAATAATGTCAGGAGGAAGTGTGAATGAACAAAAATCGAAAACGATACTCTCTCATATTTTCTATCTTTATTTTTTTTACTGCTTTTTTTAGTAATAACATAAATAGTGAAGCAAGAACTACAAATTACGGCTATATTACTCACCCGTTATTAATTTACTTTTTTGATGTAGGTCAAGGAGATAGCATGGTTATGATTTTACCAAATGGTAAGACTGTACTGATCGATGGAGGAGATGTTGAACATGGAGGAGTCGTTATAAAAAAACTGAGACGACTACATATAAATTCGATTGATCTATTAGTCAGTACACATCCAGATATCGATCATATTGGTGGGTTATTAAAAGTAATGAATAGTGTTAAGATAACAAAAATCCTGGATAGTGGGAAAAAATATAATTCACATTCTTATTACTTATATAAGAAAGAAGCGTATCAGAAGAATATTCCAATTAGTGTTGCAAGGTTAAATGAAAAAGTAATGCTTGACCCTAATGTAGAAATTACTGTTTTAAATAGTGGGAAAAAATCGTATACAAATAATAACAGTTCAATTGTATTGAAGATTAAATATAATGACATTTCAATTTTGTTAACTGGAGATATTGAAAGGAACACTGAAAAAAGATTAATTAAAAATGAGAATATCAATGCTCAAGTACTAAAAATTCCGCATCATGGATCATCAACATCAACTTCAGAAGCGTTTTTATTTGCTGTAAATCCTACAGTCGCAATCCTTTCATATGATAAATTTAATTTATTTGGTCATCCACATCGGTCAGTAATGAAGCGGTTAAATCATCTAGGTATTAAGCAATATACAACGGACCAGTTCGGAGATATCGAGTTATCAACAAATGGTCATAATTTATATATTGAAAAAGAAGAAGTTTTGGTAGATCCTTGAAGGACAATAACCATTACTTCTTCTTTTTTTAATAGAGAGGATATTAGGTATCTATATCCGTCATTATTTGTGACGTTTTTGTTAATTACTCGTTAGTAGTATAGACAACTAGGAGTATATATCATAAAATAGTTATGAAGAAATCAAGGTACTTATATAAATGAATGTGAATGATGATTAGGTAAACACTACTTTCTATATTGGAGTATTGGCGAAGACTTCTTAAGCAAAGGAAAGAGGAGAGTAAATGAAATCAATTATTAATGTAAAAATTTACACAGGTACAGAAGTAATTGAAAATGGTTATATTCGATACGATGAAAAAATTTCTTCTGTTGGTCATATGAATGGATACGAAAATGAAGGTGAAGAAATAATTGATGGAAAAGAGACAGTTATTATTCCTGGAATGATTGATATCCATATTCACGGAGCATATGATGTCGATGCAATGGATGCTGATCCTAACTCAATGGTAACGATGAGTAAAGAAATGATGAAGGAAGGGGTAACAACCTTCTTTCCGACTACAATGACACAATCTAAAGAAAATATTAAAAATGCTTTAAAGTCTTTAAACGAGGCTAAAAAACTTGGTGCTCATTTTGAATATATTCACTTAGAAGGACCGTTTGTTAATAAAAATAAAGCTGGAGCACAACCATTAGAATACATTATTAACCCTGACGTTGAACTATTCAAAGAATGGCAAGAAGCTTCTGGTGGATTAATTAAATTAGTTACTTATGCACCTGAGGTTGAAGGTGCAAAAGAGTTAGAAAAAGAACTAGAACGCACAAATGTAGTTGGCACAGTAGGTCACTCTGATGCGATCCGTTCAGATTTTGAAGGTAGAAATATTTTCCATGCTACACATTTGTACAACCAAATGAGCCCTATGCATCATCGTGAAGCAGGAACAGTTGGACATGTATTACTTGATGACAGAGTAATGGTAGAAATGATACCTGATGGAATTCATATTCATCCTGATATGGTAAAACTTGCTTATCGCCTAAAAGGTGCTAAAAAAATAAGTGTAATTACTGATGCGATGAGAGCAAAAGGGTTAGAGGACGGCAAATATGAATTAGGTGGACAACCTGTATTTGTAAAAAATAAAAGTGCAAGATTAGAAGACGGAACGCTTGCGGGTAGTATTTTAAAAATGGATGATGCATTCAGAAACATTATGGCATTTACTGGCTGTAGTCCTGAAGAGGCAGTACAAATGACATCAATAAACCAAGCTGAAGAATTTGGTCTTAAACATAAAGGCGTATTAGAACCAGGTAAAGACGCTGATTTTGTGCAAATGACTCCTGATTTCTTCGTTATTGATACAACTAGACAAGGTAAAAATATGATTGAGGTGACATTATGAACGTAATCGTAGTAAAAAATGCAGAAGAAATTTCAAGAGTAGCATATGAAAAAATGGTAAAGGCATTTGAAGGGAAAGCGGAATTCACATTAGGATTAGCTACAGGTGGATCTCCACTAGGTATATATGAACTTTTCCGTATTCATAAACCAGATGTGTCAAACGTCATTACTGTAAATCTTGATGAATATGTTGGACTTGCTGAAGATGATCAAACAAGTTACCACACTTATATGGCAGAACAGCTTTTTAACCATTTAAATTTTAAAGAAAACCATTTACCAAATGGAAATACAAAAAATTTAGAAGAAGCTTGTAAAAATTATGAGGAATTACTACAGAAGCATCCTGTAGATTTACAACTTTTAGGAATTGGTGAGAATGGCCATATTGCATTTAATGAGCCTGGTACACGATTCGATACACCTACTCATATTGTAGAGCTTACAGAATCAACTCGTAACGCAAATAAAATTTATTTTGAGAACGAAGAAGATGTCCCAACACACGCAGTTACTATGGGAATTGGTTCAATTATGAGAGCGAAAGAAATCATTTTAGTGGCTTCAGGCATTAAAAAGGCTGAAGCAGTTAAGGAAATGTTAAATGGAAAATTAGATATTAACTGTCCTGCTACTGCACTCCAAAACCACAACAACGTAACAATTGTTGTTGACGAAGAAGCATACTCACTTAGTAATAAATAATGTTAAAACTAGATAAAAATTCACCGTTACCGATTTATTTTCAAATACAAGAGATTTTAAAGCTTAAAATTAACTCAGGAGAATGGAAACCTGGTGAGCGAATTCCCTCTGAGCAAACATTGAGTGAGATGTTAAATGTAAGCAGGATGACAATAAGACAAGCATTAAATAATCTTGTAAAGGAATCATTAATAAGTCGGAAACGTGGAATTGGTACGTTTGTATCAGTAAAAGATGGGATTGAAGTTGAGGAATCACTAAAATCATTAAGGAGTTTTTCTGAGGATATTACATCCATAGGATTGACCCCTACCAATAAACTACTTGGCTTTTCAACGATCGAAGCTGATGAATATTTAGCAGAAGTGTTATCAATTGAAAGTGGTTCTGAAATTTTTAAAATTGAAAGATGTCGTTTAGCAAATGATCATCCCATTGCAATTGAAACAACATACCTACCAAAAAAATTAGTAAATCGAATTGATGAAAAAGTATTGAATCATTCCTTATATGAATATTTTGAAGTTACATTAGGTTATTCAATTAAAAAAGCCACAAAATGGATTAAAGCATCTTTAATGACAGAAAAAGATTCATTAATTCTTGAGGTAGCGGAGGATTCTCCTGCACTAGAATTACACCAAGTAACATTTATTAATGAAGGAATACCACTTGAATATGTAAGCTGTATTTACCGAGCTGATCGCTATCGTTTTACAATTGATATTGACCGTTAAAAAGAGTGCTTTTTTAAGCACTCTCAGACTGTTGACAAACGCTCGCTCTCTTCGTTGCTTCGTCTGTCTGCGGTGCTCATTACCGTCTAAGGTAACTCCGCTCCTCACCAGACTTCGCGCCTCGAAAGACAAGCGTTTTCAATCAGTCTGAATATCAAAATTTTAGAACTTTGTCTACAAACAGAGTGCTTTATAGCACTCTTTTTTCATTGTATAGTGGTCAAGCCAGCGGTGATGCAAATAATATGGATGAAACTGCAATTAAATTTGTGGAAGTGCAAATAAAAAAGCCAAAACTGCAAATAAAATTGGTAAATCTGCAAATAAAAAAGTTATATCTGCAATTAAATTTAGAGAAACTGCAATTAAAGGGCCCCAGACAAGAAGAAATGGAGTGAGGAATCAATAATAGAAGAAATTTCGGTAAAATGATTTGAAATACGTATAATAAATCGATCATGAGTAAGTAAAAAAGGGAAAACCAGAAAAATACTAACTCATTAACGGTGACTTCCATACATTATATTTCAATAAGAAAAAGGGTGTCTTAAGTAGCACCCTTTCCTCTTACTTAATTTGTAAAACAATATTAACTGCTTCGGCTACAGAAGGAACGATATACGAAGCGTATTTCTTAACTTCATCATCAGCATTTTCCATTGCAAAGCTATTAGGAGTTAGTTCAAACATTGAGATATCATTGTATGCATCACCGATACAAGCAATTTCATCAGGTTTAATTCCTAATTTATCGATTAATATTTGAATTGCTGAACCTTTACTCACATTAACTGGAACGATGTCTAAACAATTTTTAGCAGAAATAAAAGAAGTTACAAATTCAGGTAGTTCTTTTTGTAATTCTTTTTGAAGCTCAAGTAAGTCCTCATCTTCACCTAAAACTACATATTTTTTTGGGGTAATCGATTTTCCTAAATCGGTTTTTAGTGTTTTTAATTCAACTGCATTCATGCTAGAGTTCTTTTCAATTTCTCTAACTAAATCTGTTTTCTCTTCGATATAGTAGGTTGAATTATCAGCTACATAGATTAAAAATTTATCGTGTGAAATCATTTCGTAAACTTTATCGATTATACTTGGATGGAATGTTGCATCTAACAATGCTTCGCCATCATTCGAATAAATATAAGTTCCATTCATACTAATACGATGGAAATTACCTTCTAAGCTTTCCATAATTTTTACGATTTCATAATCTAAACGTCCGGAAGCAAAGCATAATAAAACACCACGATCTAAAAGGTTTTTTAAAGCTTCAACATCATGTTCAAATAGTTGACCTTGATGAAACATCGTCCCATCTAGGTCACTTACAAATAACTTAATCATTTTTCTTAACACCTACTCAATTTATATTTATACTTTTATATTCTATCCTACTATAATAGATAATCAAAAAAATATGATTAATTTATGAAACTTAAACCGTGTTTTAACTTTTTCAGAAAAATTATGTTATGATATAAAAGCGATTTTTTAAACTTGGGGGTGATAAAAAAAATGTCAGAGATGTCAGTATGTTATACAATTAAAAAAGTTCTTAATAATAATGTTTTAATAGCGAAAAATCCCGATCATACCGAAGTAGTTTTGCTTGGTAAAGGCATCGGTTTTAATAAAACTAGAGGGGATTTAATTTCCGAAGGTGTAGTAGAAAAAATGTTTATCTTAAAAGATGAACAAAAACAAAAACAATATAAATCATTAATCAACTTTATGGATGAAAAATTAATGGGTACGCTACAGCAGGCGATTTATTTGATTTCTGAAAGAACAGGATGTACTTTAAATGAACAAATTCATATAGGGTTAACAGACCACTTAATATTTGCGATCAAACGAATTAGAGAAGGCTATAATGTCGATAATCCTTTCTTACAAGAAACGAAAGCAATGTATCCAGAGTATTTTAAAATTGCACAAGAAGTTATTGATTTGATAAATAAAGAAATAGATATAAATTTACCGATCGAAGAGGTGGGGTTTGTAACTCTTCATATCGTTAGTAATTTATCGATGGAAGTTGTATCGGATGTAAATAAGTTCTCTCAGATCATTAAAGATTTAGTAATCTATATAGAAGAATATTTACAAATTGAAATTGATAAAGAAAGTATTCATTATTCAAGATTAGTTCGTCATTTGCGGTTTTTAATTGACCGTATATTTCATGGTAATTCATCTGAAGAGTCACCAGCTTTGGGCATAATCTTAAAAAAAGAATACCCGGTATGCTATGATTTAGCATGGAAAATTTTAAAGTCAATCCAAGCTTCATTAAATAAAAAAGCAAGTGAAGCCGAAGTAATATACTTAACCTTACACTTAGAACGACTTGTTCAGAGTAAAATTAATAAATAATTCAATAAGCCTAAAGAGCAATTGCGCTTTTTTAAACATAGTAAATTAATATTAAAAAAAATAGGTAATTTGGCTTGATATTTTTAAAATCTATAGATATAATGAAAGCGAAATCATAAAAAAAACATAATTGAATACTGTACACATTAAACGTGTTACTGATTCGATCAGGCATGAGTTGAAAAAATGTGAATTATTATACTTGGGTAGGGGAAACTATATCCAGGATTCAATAATCTCATTTTTTCTGCTCATGCCTTTTTTGTTTGGATAAAAGGAGGAAAACAATGTTTAAGAAAATCTTTGGAGTTTTACAAAAAGTTGGTAAAGCGCTTATGCTTCCAGTTGCAATTTTACCAGCTGCTGGATTGTTACTTGCATTCGGTAATGCATTTCAAAATCCACAAACATTAAAGTATTTACCGTTTCTTGATGCGCACTGGTTCCAACTAGTAGCAAAAGTTATGGAACAATCCGGTGACATCATTTTTAGTAATCTGTCATTATTATTTGCAGTAGGTGTTGCCGTTGGTTTAGCAGGAGGAGAAGGTGTTGCAGGTTTAGCAGCGATCGTTGGATTCCTGATTATGAATAAAACAATGAGTGTGTTCAAAGATGTTGGACAATATGTTGTTTTAGATAAAACATTAAATATTGCCAAATTTGATGATCCATCATTTGCGTATGTATTAGGAATTCCTACATTACAAACAGGTGTTTTTGGTGGGATTATCGTAGGTATTTTAGCTGCATGGGCTTACAATAAATATTATGAAATTGATTTGCCATCATACTTAGGTTTCTTTGCAGGTAAGCGATTTGTACCAATTGCTACAGCAGCGTTTTCAGTATTACTTGGTATTTTAATGTGCTTTATTTGGCCGCCAATTCAGCACGGTTTAAACTCATTCTCACATAATATGATTGATGCGAATTTAACATTATCCGCATTCGTATTTGGTGTTATTGAGCGTTCATTAATTCCATTTGGTTTACACCATATCTTCTATGCACCATTCTGGTTTGAGTTTGGTTCATATACTGATAAAACTGGTATGGTTGTACACGGGGATCAAAAAATCTTCTTCGCTCAATTAAAAGATGGAGTAAAATTAACTGCTGGTACATTCATGGTAGGTAAATTCCCATTCATGATGTTTGGTTTACCAGCTGCTGCATTAGCTATGTATCATGAAGCAAAACCTGAAAATAAAAAAATCGCTGGTGGTATTTTAGCTTCAGCAGCATTAACTTCATTCTTAACAGGTATTACAGAACCAATTGAATTCTCATTTTTATTTGTTGCACCAGTATTATTTGGAATTCACGCAATCTTTGCTGGTTTATCATTTATGATCATGCAATTATTAAATGTTAAAATTGGTATGACTTTCTCAGGTGGTTTAATCGACTACTTATTATTCGGTGTTTTACCGAATAGAACTGGCTGGTGGTGGGTAATCATCGTCGGTTTAGTATTAGCAGTCATTTACTACTTTGGTTTCCGATTTGCAATTAGAAAATGGGATTTAAAAACTCCAGGACGTGAAGATACAATCGCTGAAGATACTAAAAGCAATACTCCAGCTAATGAATTACCATATGAAATTTTACAAGCTTTAGGTGGAAAAAGTAATATTTCTTCATTAGATGCATGTATCACACGATTACGAGTACAAGTGAATTCAAAAGATGAAGTAAATAAAGATCGTTTAAAAGCATTAGGTGCCGCTGGAGTTCTTGAAGTTGGAAATAATATTCAAGCAATTTTTGGACCTAAATCAGATACATTAAAATCACAAATTAAAGACATTATGACTGGCAAAACTCCAGTTGTAAGTCAAGAAGCACATAAAGAAACAGCTTCAGCAGTAGATACTACTATTGAAGAAGCGATTATTAATCCAATTGAAGGGGAAATAATCCCAATTACAGAAGTACCAGATCAGGTATTTTCTGGAAAAATGATGGGTGATGGATTTGCGATTATTCCTTCAGAAGGTACAGTTGTATCTCCAGTAGATGGCGAAATCGTAAATGTATTCCCAACTAAACATGCGATTGGTATTTTATCAAATGGTGGAAAAGAAATTTTAATCCATATTGGTATTGATACTGTAAAACTAAATGGTGAAGGCTTTGAAGTACTGGTATCACAAGGTGAGAAAGTAACAAAAGGTCAACAATTAGTTAAAATTGATTTACACTTTATTCGTGAAAATGCACCTTCTACAATTACACCTGTTGTATTTACAAACTTAGCTGAAGGACAACAAGTTGTAATTGAAAAACCAGGTAAGCAATCAAAAGGTGAAGTAGGCATCATTAAGATTAAATAAATCTAATTAAATAGACGAAAAATGTTTGATTTTATAAGGGGTAGTATAGTTGACACTATGCACCCCTTTTAATAGAATATTTATAGTAGGCCAAACGTCTATACCAAAAATGTAGATTTAATCACAAAGGAGATAAATTATTATGGAAAAAACTTTTAAAGTAACAGCTGATTCTGGAATCCACGCTCGTCCAGCAACATTATTAGTAAATGTAGCAGGTAAATTTAATTCTGATATCAATCTTGAGTATAATGGTAAAACAGTTAACTTAAAATCAATCATGGGTGTAATGTCTTTAGGAATTCAACAAGGAACTGAGATCAAAATTAGCGCTAACGGTGAAGATGCAGAACAAGCGATCGCTTCAATCGATGAAACAATGAAAAAAGAAGGTTTAGGCGAATAATGTCTTTACATATTAAAGGTATTGCCGCTTCTAGTGGAATTGCAATTGCAAAAGCATTTCGCTTAGAAAATCCTGAATTAAACATTGTTAAAAAACAAATTTCAGATATTGATGCTGAAATTGCTAAACTTGACAATGCAATTCAAGTTTCTAACACAGAATTAGAAAAAATTCGTGATCACGCGAATGCGGAACTTGGTGAAGATAAAGCTGCAATCTTTTCTGCACACATCTTAGTTTTAAATGATCCAGAGCTAGTTAACCCAGTTAAAGATAAAATTAAGTCTGAAAGTGTCAACGCTGATTTTGCAATGAATGAAGTTGCTTCAATGTTCGTTCAAATGTTTGAAAGCATGGATAATGAATATATGAAGGAACGTGCTGCAGATATCCGCGATGTTACAAAACGTGTAATGGCGCATCTGTTAGGCGTTACGATTTCTAACCCTGCTAATATTACTGAAGAAGTAATAATTATCGCAGAAGATTTAACACCTTCTGATACAGCACAATTAAACCGTAAATACGCTTTAGGTTTTACAACTGATATTGGTGGTCGTACATCTCACTCAGCGATTATGGCTCGTTCTCTTGAAATTCCTGCTGTTGTGGGGACAAAAGAAGTAACTAGTAAAATCGAAAATGACGTTATGGTCATTGTTGATGGATTAGATGGTCATGTAATAGTAGATCCTTCTAATGAAGAATTAGAAGAGTATAAAGCTAAAAAAGAAAAATTCGAGCTTCAAAAAGTTGAATGGGCTAAACTTAAAAATGAACCAACTGTAACGAAAGATGGACATCATGTTGAGTTAGTAGCTAACATTGGTACACCAAATGATGTAGAAGGCGTTATCAATAATGGTGGTGAAGGTGTTGGCCTTTACCGAACTGAGTTCCTATATATGGGACGCGATAACTTCCCATCAGAAGAAGAGCAGTTTGAATCATACAAATCAGTTCTTGAAAGTATGAGTGATAAGCCGGTAGTAGTAAGAACACTAGATATCGGTGGAGATAAAGAATTATCTTATTTACACTTACCAAAAGAAATGAACCCATTCTTAGGCTACAGAGCAATTCGTTTATGTTTAGATCAGAAGGAAATATTCCGTACACAATTACGTGCATTACTTCGTGCGAGTGTATATGGTAACTTAAAAATTATGTTCCCGATGATTGCAACTTTAGATGAGTTCAGAGCTGCAAAGGCTGTTTTATTAGAAGAAAAAGAACAGTTAGTAAAAGAAAATGTTCAAGTCTCAGACAATATCGAAATTGGTATGATGGTAGAAATCCCAGCTTCTGCTGTTTTAGCAGATGTATTCGCTAAGGAAGTTGATTTCTTTAGTATCGGGACAAACGATTTAATCCAATATACAATGGCTGCGGATCGCATGAATGAACAGGTTTCATATTTATATCAACCATATAACCCATCAATTTTAAGATTAGTTAAAATGGTAATCGATGCTGCAAACAAAGAAGGTAAATGGGCTGGAATGTGTGGAGAGATGGCTGGAGATGCATTAGCTATTCCTTTACTTGTTGGATTAGGCTTACATGAATTCTCTATGAGTGCTACTTCAATCTTACCTGCTCGTAGTCAAATGGCTAAACTTTCTAAAGCTGAAATGGAGATATTAGCTGAAAAAGCTTTAAATATGTCTACAGCTGAAGAAGTTGTTAACTTAGTAAATAGCATCTAAAATAAAACAACAGAATTTAAAGTATTTTGTCTACACATCGAACAACAGGGAGACCTGTTGTTTTATTTTTAAGATTATATATATTCTGTATGATGATCTACCGAATCGAAAAATTCCTACTGTTGACAAATTCGCTTCTTTAATTTAGTGTATGTTTAAATTATTAAACGAATAAGATTATTTTTGGATAATAAAAGTAGGTGGAAGATTTGAGTAAAGAAGCAATTGAAGTATTTAGAGAATGTATTCCCTTGTTCCAAGCGTTAAGCGATCCTTACAGACAGGATATCATATTAATGTTATCAGAAGGTGAAGCGCTAACAGTTAATGAAATTACGGAAAAAACTTCATTATCTAGACCGGCTATATCACATCATTTAAAAATTTTACGTGATAATCAATTAGTACAAATTGAGCAAAAAGGCACACATAGATATTATTCATTAGCGATTGATTCTTCTCTAGAATTACTTAAGAAATTAATCATTACTGTTGAACAACATTGTTAATGAATCGTAATGACATAAAAGGGACTCCGACTTTTGTCAGAATCCCTTTTACTTTTTATTTATGATTAAATCCAGATAGACATTTCTTTTGCAGAAAAACGTGTTGTATGATGTCCTGGTACTTTTTCTTTACCAATAGCAATCAACATCGTTGGAATATAGCGATCATCAGTTAAGAAAGTTTCTTTAAACGCTTGTTCGTTAAACCCACCGATTGCACAAGTGTTCCAACCTTTTGCAGAAGCAGCCATTATTAATTGCATAGCAGCAAGAGAAGAATTTAAAATACCTTGTTCACGATTACGTTGCTCTGTTGCATAAGCATTTTCAACGTTGGCTTTTAATTTGTCTTTTGCTTCTTGAGTCATAAAACCAGCTTCCACAGCAGGTCCGAAAACTAAGTCAACATTTTTTGCTGATTGTGTATCCGCTAATACAGCAATTACACATGAAGCATCTTTAATCTGACCTTGGTTGTATGCAACAGGTAATAACTTACCTTGAGCATTTTCACCATGGAATACAACGAATTTCCAATGTTGTAAATTCCAAGCAGATGGTGCAGTCATTGCAGCATCAAGAAGTTCAGTAATTTCGCTGTTACTGATTTCAGTAGAAGAATCGAATACTCGAGTCGAGTTTCGTTCTTTAATCATTTCAAAAAATTGTTCATTTTTCATATGAAAATACCTCCAAAAATTAGGTGCATTAGATACATTTTTATGTACTTTTTTAATATAGATAGTTCTATTATTAGAGTCAACAAATTAGTGTTGAAATAACCTAAATTTAATTTGAAATAAAGTTTAGTTTGCTTATTTTTTTATAAGAATAGCTCAGGCTTTTTTATTAATATTTTTTATGTTAGTTTATTTATGGATATTAAAAGAGGAGTGTGTAAAATGGAAGCAATTAATTTAAAAGATTTACAAGTTGGATTTATCGGAATTGGCGTTATGGGTAAAAGTATGGCAAAGCATTTAATCAATGCAGGTGCAAAATTACATATTTATAACCGTACAAAAGAAAAAGCAAATGAACTAATTGATTTAGGTGCTATTTGGTATGATACACCTAAAGAATTAGCACCAAATTGTCAGGTCATTTGTACGATGGTTGGCTATCCAAGTGACTTAGAAGATGTATATTTTGGCGATAATGGAATCATCCAATCTGCTTCAAAAGGAACTACTTTTATCGACTTTACAACTTCGACACCAACTTTAGCTAAAAAAATTGATGAGCTGACAAAATCAGTAGGTATGTCATCATTAGATGCACCAGTGTCAGGTGGAGATTTAGGGGCAAGAGAAGCTAGATTAGCGATAATGGTTGGTGGAGAAGAAGAAACTTTTCATAAAATGTCCACATTATTTGAAGTTTTAGGAAAAAATATTGCGTATCATGGAAATGCTGGTAGTGGACAACATGTAAAAATGTGTAATCAAATTGCAATTGCTTCAGGTATGTTAGGAGTTTGTGAAGCCCTTGCATATGCTTCATCAGCAGGATTAGACGGTGAAAAAGTATTAGGAAGTATTTCTACAGGTGCAGCAGGCAGTTGGTCATTATCTAATTTAGCACCACGTGTTTTAAAAGGAGATTTCGAGCCGGGGTTCTATATTAAACATTTTATAAAAGATATGGGAATCGCAATTGAAGAAGCTGAGAAGATGGAATTAAATCTGCCAGGACTTTTACTTGCAAAAAAATGCTACGATGAACTGTCTAAAAATGGTTTAGATGAAAAAGGAACGCAAGCACTTTATACATTATACGATCCGTCTCACCACATTCAATAATTTAATGAATAGAGGTTAACAAGTGCAAAATTTTCAACTTGCAAAGTTTTATCAACGATTAAGTGCGTTTTTATTCGATACGTTTATCGTTTCAGTAGCTTATGGGATCATCATCGCTATTATTACGATGAATCCTGAGAAGATATTAAGTCGTTTTAATTCTACATCAGGAAATTCAACGGTCGATTTAATCGTTATTTCAATTATTATGATCATATTATTTGTAGTTGTTCCACAATTTAATAAAGGGATGACATTTGGTCAAAGATTTTTAGCTATTAAAATGATAAAAGATAACTATGAAGAAACGACAATGATACTATTTTTCATACGTTTTATCTTTATAGCAGGAATATCAGTTCTATTTTTAGGTGTACCATTAATAGTTAATGTTTATTTAATGTTATTTAGAAAAGACCATAAAACAATTCAGGACTTGTTATTTAAAACAAGAGTAATACAAGCTAGATAAAAAAGCAGGGGAGGATCAAAAAATCCACCCCTGCTTTTTTAATTTAATTTCTAAGACTAGTTACAAACTCTTCTAATCGATCACATGCAATTTCTAGTTCTTTCATTGAATAAGCATAAGATAATCGAATGTATGAATCTCCATATTCAGAAAAAGCTTCTCCTGGAATAACTGCTAGATTATGTTTTTCTACTAGATTTAGTGCGAACTCCATGGAAGGCATATTGAATTCTTTAATTGATGGGAATAAATAAAATGCACCTTCTGGCTTAATACAAGGTAGACCCATCTTTTCTAAACGATCAATCATATAATTACGTCTTATTTTATACTCCGTTGCCATTTCAATCGGAGAATCAATGCAATCAGTTAATGCTGTAATTGCTGCATATTGAGAGATTGATGTTGCGCATGATACGTTATACTGATGCACTTTTAAGATTTCCTGAGCTAAATAAGCAGGCGCATAGATAAAACCAATTCTCCAACCAGTCATAGAATGTGATTTGCTAAGACCGTTTATGACAATTGTCTTTTCTCTCATTCCAGGGTAACTAGCAATTGAGGTATGAGTCGTATCATATGTCAGCTCACTATATATTTCATCTGATAAAATGAATACGTCTTGCTGAGATAAGTAGTTAGCTAAATTCTCAAGTTCCTCTTGCGTTAATGTGACGCCTGTTGGGTTATTTGGATATGGTAAAACAATACAACGTGTTTTTTCAGTAATGTGTTCTTCCAATAATTCAGGTGTAATTTTAAAACCACTATTAGATGTATCTACAAAGACTGGTTTAGCTCCACATGTTTGAATAATTGGTGCATAGCCAGGGTAGATTGGCGCAGGAAGAATAACCTCACATTCATCGTTAAGGATTGTTCTGAATGTAACATCGAGTGCTTGACTAGCTCCTACTGTAGCGATTACTTCATTCGTTGGATTATATGATAAAGAATATTTTTTCTTTAAAAAATTAGAAGCAGCATTTCTAAGTGCAGGCAGTCCTGCATTAGGAGTATAGACTGTTTGATTTTGATTAATTGCATGAATAGCAGCTTCTTTAATAGGTGCTGGAGTTGGAAAATCTGGTTGACCCAATGTTAATGCAATGACATTATCATATTTTTCAATTTTTTGGGCAAATTTTCTAATACCGGAGATTTGAATTTCTTTTACACTTTCGTTTATATATCTGTTCATTTTAAATCCCTCTACTTATTATTTTTATATTAAAATTAAACTTTTTAATCGAACTATTCAATGAAATTTTCTTCATTTTACCATATAATAAAAAAAGTATTTAGTAGTGAAATAATTTGATTGCCTAAAGAAGGTGAATAATAACTTGTTACAAGTAATCGGAATAACTAAGAAGAAAGAAATCGACCGTAATATAACAATTGCAGATGCGAAATCAAATGATTACTTATGGTATTGGGTAGATATTGATGAACCGACCGAAGATGAGATTCAACTTTTATCAACCGAATTCAATTTTCATCCTTTAGCGATTGAAGATTGTTTAGAATATGTTCAACGACCTAAACTTGACTACTATGAAGGATATCATTTTTTAATATTGCATGAATTAAATAAAATAGACTTAGAGGAGACGGAACTAGATATTTTTGTAAGTGATCATTATGTTATCACATTTCATATCCATAAAAGTCCGACTGTACAACTAGTTTTAGATAATATAGTGTCAGATCGTCGAGCTTCGAAGAGTCCACTTCATTTAACTCATCGAATTATTGATGAGCTTGTTGATAGTTATTTTCCATTAATTTATCGTTTGGAGGATGAACTCTCAGACCTAGAAATTGATCCTTTAAAGAAACAAGTAAATAATGCTGTAGAAAGATTATATGATATTAAATCGGATTTATCGAAATTAAGAAGGACGATTTTACCAACTCGTGATTTATTATATCGAATCCTTAATTCGAATCGATTTAAAGATATATCTGAACATCGAATTTATTTTGAAGATATACACGATCATTTAATGAAGCTTTCGGATATGATAGAGACCAATCGAGATTTAGCGTCCGATATTCGAGAAAGCTATTTTTCATTAAGCTCAGAAAAAATGAATAATATTATGAAAACATTAACAATCATATCATCTTTCTTTTTACCACTAACGTTTATCGTAGGTTTATACGGAATGAATTTCCATTATATGCCAGAATTAACTTGGAAATATGGATACTTATTTATTTTAATTTTAATGGGATTTGTTACCATCCTAATGTACATATTTTTTAAAAGAAAAGGTTGGTTTTAAGTCGTTAAGCACTTAAGCTTGACGACTTTTCTTATATTTTAGAATACTTTGTAATAATGTGTCTTACTATGTAGAAATGTTTTTTTCGAATTTTTTGTATTAATAATTAGAAGTTTAAATAACTATGTTATAATTTGTTGAAAGAAGGGGTGGGGGACACTTTAATGCTGCAATTAAAAGATTTATTAATTCAATTTGCAATCATAATCATTCCGGTCTTTTTATATGAAATGTTCTGGCTTAGTAGATACCACAATACAAGCCCGAAACAAAATAGAATATTAGTTGGATTGCTAACTTTTTTTAATATTTTTATTTGCTTGCTTTACCCAATTCACATTAGTGAAAGCATGGCTATTACTTTTAGTATTTTATTAATCTATTCATCTATTTTATATGGTGGAAGATTGATTGGAACGATTATTATTTTAACGAAAGCAGTTTTTGTGTATTTGCTATATGGTTTAGCATCTTTGAAATCTTTTCCATTTGAAGTGATTTCGTGTATCTTACCATTTATAGTTTCACCACATTGGGTTAGTTTTTCTAAACGAAAGAAATTTGCTTTAAGTATATTAATGCCAATTTTATTTTCGTTCAGTATGGTCTGTTTGCTTTATTATGAAGCAACGGTAAACGGTATAAAAGAGTACCAATCAGATCAAACAATTTTTTCGGCGTGCATATTTTTTACTGTTTTAACAATTACAATGCTGTTCCATGTTTATTTAAGAGAGTTTTTATTTGAAAATGCTGAAATTCGCGTTCAAATGCAGAAATCAGAGAAATTAAATATGGTGAGTGAACTTGCGGCGAGTGTAGCTCATGAAGTTAGAAATCCATTAACAGTTGTAAGGGGTTTCATTCAGTTAATTGAAAATCAAGAAAGTGGAACGAATCGAGAATATATGAAACTTGTATTAGCTGAACTAGACCGGGCAGAAAATATCATTTCAGATTATTTAAACTTAGCTAGACCTCAAATTGAAGAAAAGAAAATAATCAATATGACAGAACAACTGAATGAAGTAACAACATTAATGTCAAGTTACGCCTCACTGCAAGGTGCTTTCTTACAAGTAAATGTAAATGAGGATATGTACACTGTCGGAGATCGAGCTAAGCTTAAACAAGCAATCATTAATGTTCTAAAAAATGGCGTAGAAGCTATAAAGGACACGAAAGGCTATATTAAAATTGAAGCAAATATTGAGAAAGAAAGAGATCGAGAGTACATACGAATTGTAGTTAAAGATAATGGAGTAGGTATGTCGAAAGCACAATTGGATCGTTTAGGACAACCTTTTTATTCTTTAAAAGAAAAAGGAACAGGTCTAGGATTAATGGTTACTTTTAGTATTATCGAAGCTCATAAGGGAACGATTGAGTATTTAAGTGAAGAAGGCAAAGGGACTGAAGTTCATATTGTCTTACCAGCTTATCTTCAAGAACAGAGTGAAGAGGGTACAATGAAAGAATAAAGAGAAGGGAAAAAATCCCTTCTCTTTTCAAACTAAAAATCTCTAAATTTCATAATAGAGTAAAAGTACTGAATAATAAACAAATTATTTTACTGACTTAGGTTTAAAAAAGAGTGATTTAATTGCATTTTTCCAGTCTCTTTCTTTTGAGGCAGCTACCATCTTCTTTGTTTCTTGTAATTCTCTAATCATCCTCATTAATTGAGCATCTCGACCAGATTCTTTTGATTTAATTTCTTCAAACATTTGCTCTAATTTTTCATCTTTTTCTTCAATTACTGTTGCTAATCCTTGAAGTTCTTCACTTTTTTCTTCAACTGAATATAAGATTTTTTCTAACTTTTGATCCTTCTCCAAGTTCTGTTTGATTAATGTTTGATTTTGGGTTAGGATTTGTTCATTTTGATATGCTAGATTCGTAATTTGGGACATAAACTCTTCAAACATAATTTGATTAGAATTTGTCGGTACAAAAGTAGTAACATTCTCTTTCGAAACGATAGGTTCCGTTACTACGTTTGATCCATTTAATGTTGAAAGAACGACTTCATCAGGTAGTTTATTATTTTCCTCTAGTACTTGTTCAACAGTCATTTCTTCAAAACGATATTCTTGGACTTCCTCATCCTCAGAAACTTGAACTGTTTGATATGATAATGCACCAGATCCTATAACAGTCTCTTCTTTTGGTAAAGATTGCTCTAGTACGACTTCTTCAATTATTTCTAATTGTGATACGGAGTCTTCAAACTTCCCAGTATCTTGTGAAAAAGATTGCTCCATTACGCATTCATCAATTGTTTCTAGTTGAGAAAGTGAATCTCCTAAATGCTTTGTATCTTGTGAAGTGGTTTGATTGATTTCTACTACTTCGATTGATTCTAATTGGGAGACAGACGCTTCTAAAGGTGCTTCTTCTTGTAAAAGTGAATGATGGATTAATTCCGAATCAATTGTTTCAATTTGGGAATCTGCTACTTCAACAATTTCATTCTTTTTTACTTCAATTAATTCCATGTCATTCTTCATGTCAAAATTTTTATGTATGTTATTTTCTAGAGGAATATTCGGGGTGTTATTTATAACGATTTCAGTGTTTTTTTCTGTAATTTCATTCTCAATTGAAGTTGTTTCAATTACATGAACTTCAGATTGATTTTGTACTGAATGGTTATTTAATGCATATTCAACTGATTGTAAAAGATTTTCATTCTTTTGGTACTCTTCAATGATCATTTGGAATAATTCGAAATCGTTTTGATTATAGATCCTAGTATCTTGGTTCTTTGTAAAATGATATTCTTTCTTTTCTAGTTCCTTACTAATTTCTCTTACACGAGATTTACCTATTTTTAATTTCTTTGAAATGTCTTTACTTGTAAAAATTACTGACATTTGATATCCTCCTGAAAAATATGTGTTTTTAGAACATTCAATACAAAGTTAAATTTTTCCTACCTAATCTACTTAAAATAATTCTACAATGTATAACAAAGTCCATATGATTACTAAAATTAAAATCAATATATGAGGAAAAATAGTGAAAAATAGAAAATATTACTTAAAAAGTAGCATAAATTCGACTAAAAAATTGAGAGTGACACAATGTTTAATCACTCTCAAACCAAATCTTTAAATTTGTAATCTAATCTATTAAAAAGTAGACATAAAGTAATCTATTGATCCGAATTTGTCTGCTTATTTGTTTTTTCTAATCCTGCTTCTTGAAGTACAGCCTTTTGAGCTTGTCCTTTTTTACCTAAATAATTATGCTTAGCACCGAAATATAAAATAAAAAGGAATGAAATTATATTAATTACAGCATCAATTTGTTCATTATTTAGGAATTTAAACCCAAAAGAATTTAGTAACAATTGAAGTGCAAATAAGAACCCAGCAACATAACGAATAATATCTTGTAAGTTATTATTACCGAACATATCAATCACCCCCTATTGATATAGTATGCTTGTCTCACGTAATAGGTGAGACAAAACTACTATAATATGAGAGGAAATTAATGAATTTCCGTACATTAAAAAAGGGAAGAATTAAAAACCCTTTAATTTAAAAGTTCTTAATCTTCCCATTTAATCTATATTAATGTTATTTTAGTAAGAATTGTTTCAACTTATTTCTCTTGCTTACCTTTATTTTTACGAATTGGTTCACTCGGAAAAGTAAATGTAGAGTTATTTAGAAATGAAGAAGCTCTTAAAAATTGCCCTGGGGTATTTCTTCGGTAGTTCGATCCGTTTTTGAAATGGTTTTCAGATTTAACGTTTTGAATACCTAAGAAATGATGAAGTATTTTTTTGGCATAGCTTAATGACATGGAAACTTTTGGGTTACGATGAGTATTTTCTAATATTCCTAAATGCGGGAGAAGTTTAAAGTCTTCTTTTAACGGTGGTATATGAAAGAAAAAATCTCCACAAGCAATCAACACGTCAGATTGTTGTTTACTTGACTTGGGATTATTTGAAAAATGTAATCCAACTTTCTTAGCAATTCCTTTATCAATAAGCTTTAATATAGCTTGTCTTTTTAGTGAATATAGTTCACTTGGTTCAAGTGCTGTTTTAGCATGTTTATTTACAACAAATATTGCCTGAAAAATTTCTTCATTTGTAAAATTTAGTTTATTCAGGCTAGGTTCTTTCGATTTCATGCTTCTTGGTTACCTCCAAAAAATAATAGATATGAGTATATTATATCTTTTGTTTAAATTTTTTCAAATCAATTCTAGAGAAGTGGTTATATAATAAAAAGCTAATCGAAATAATATTCATTAATGCGACTAGCTTTTTTATCTATTTAGTATGGATAGGGTCCTATATTACCTGGCGAATTTAATCCTGCATTACTAGGTAAATAAGCACCAGGATTTACAGGTGGGTAAGGTTGTTGGTATCCAGGGTACCCGCCACCGAAGCCACCACCAAATCCACCACCGTACGGAGGATATGCTGGGTATGGTCCATATGGCGGATAATAAGGTGGTCTAAACGCTAGTGCACCTAACGCGAATCCGCCTGCTAATCCCGCTAATCCTCCTATTATTGGCAAAAATGGGAAAAAAGGAACAAAGCGTTGTTCGTTATGATCAAAGTAGTAGGATGGAGCATGATCTTCTCTATAATAATAATTTAAATTAGGGTGATATTGATAATTCATGTATTTAACCTCCTCTCTTGTCTTCAATATTAGTGTATGGAGTACTAAAATAATTGAGCAAGTACCCATAAAAATAGGTAACCAACCTAGTATGGGTGAAATCTGTGAGAATTATATTTTTACTTATTAATTTGGCCAGTAATTTTAATTGATACGATTTCAGGTGGAGTAAATAGGCGAATTGGTAGTTTAGTTGTCCCAATTCCATTTGAAACGACTAAATGACTATTATATTTACTTGATAGGGTGTAAACACCTCGGTTGTATTTCTTTGCATATGGAGGCATTATAAAGGACTTATATAAAGGTAAATAGATTTGTCCGCCATGACTATGGCCAGAGAGCTGAAGATTAATCGGATAGTTTTTCGTCAAATCAGCAATGTCGGGTTCATGAGCTAGAACAACTGTATAACTTTTTTTTTGAATTCGTTCTAAAATGTCATTATATTGTTTGTTTCCTAGCATATAATCATCGAGACCGATAAATGAAACTTTTTGTTTTTGAACGTAATAAGTTTTTTCTTCGTTTTTTAATAATATAAAATTGCTTTCGGTTAACAGCTCTTCGTATTGTTCAGTAAAATAACCTCCATGATCATGGTTACCGTATATTGCAAGCTTTCCTATTTTTGGATTAAGTTCTTTTAAAAGCCGAATAACTTCATTCTTGTAAGAAAATTTTCGTATATCACTAACCAAATCCCCAGTAAATAGAATAAAATCAGGCTTCATTTGGTTTATATTTTTTACGACCATATTAAATCGATCTATATCTTTTTTATTATTAAAGTGAGTATCAGAGATTTGTATTAATTTAATAGTCGTATTCGAATTTAACCGATCGTCTGAAAATGTTAAATGCTTAGTTCGAATTGATGTTGGCTCAACATAGACTGAATAATAGATTGTACAAATTAATAGTAAAAAAAATGATGTAAGTTTTATTTTCAATTGTCCCCCGACCTTTTTAAAGAAATAAATACTGCATACTATATTAAATAGTTTAATTGTTAAAAATATTCTCAAAATAACAAAATGTTGTTAAACTATTGAATACAAAGGGAGTGATACGAGTGAAGGATAAGGTTGTGATCGTTACTGGTGGCTCTAGTGGTATGGGGAAAGCAATGGCTATGCGTTTTGCAAAGGATGGTGCAAGAGTGGTCATTGCGGGAAGAGATATAGAAAAATTAAATAGTGCAAAAGAAGAAATTGAACAATTTGATGGTCAAGTATTACCAATAGCTATGGATGTACGGGATCCCGAATTAATTAAAAATATGGTAAATGAAGTTGATCAAAAATTTGGAACGATCGATTTCTTAGTAAATAATGCGGCTGGTAATTTTATTTGTGCTGCAGAGGATTTGTCTGTAAACGGTTGGAATACGGTTATAAATATCGTTTTAAATGGAACCTTTTATTGTAGTTCTGAAGTAGGACGGTATATGATACAACATAAAATAAAAGGTGCGATTACAAATATAATAGCTACATATGCCTGGGATGCGGGGCCTGGAGTCATTCATTCTGCATCAGCTAAAGCTGGTGTTCTTGCTATGACAAGAACTTTAGCAGTTGAGTGGGGTAGGAAATATGGAATTAGAGTCAATGCGATTGCGCCTGGTCCTATTGAGCGGACAGGTGGAGCGGCTAAACTTTGGCTTTCTGAGGAATTAGAAAACAGAACAATACAAAGTGTACCACTAGGCAGATTAGGTACTCCAGAAGAAATAGCGGGACTTTGTGCATATTTATTTTCAAATGAGGCTGGTTATATTAATGGTTCTTGTTTTACAATGGATGGAGGACAGTCCTTACATCAATACCCATTCTAGAAGGAGGTTCAAAATGGATCCTTTAGACGTAATAAGTAACTTAGATAAAGTCGTACCATATTTTCAACCAATATATGGAGCCGATACACAAAATTGTGTAGGAGTAGAGGTTGTTGGTAGACTAAAACTTGAAAATTTACACAGCCTTGAATTCTTCTTTGCAAATGATTTGGTGCCAGATGACTACTTATTAGAGGTTGACAATCATATATTAATTCAAGCTCTCGATGAAGTTGTACATTCTAAATTCGATGGTGGTATTTTTATTAATCGTCACCCTTCAGCGCTTCTTTCAGATGACCCAGAAAATCTATTATCGATTTTACAATCATATGAAGAAAAGGGCATACAACTAAATAAAATTGTCATTATTCTTCAACATCAACTGTTTTATGGTTTTGAGAAAGAACTAAAAAATTTAATTACATATTATCAAACTTATGGTATTAAATTTGCGATTAATAGCGTAAATGAGAAGTTAATTAACTTAGAAAAACTTCGGTTTTTGTCTCCTGATATCATTAAAATCGATTTTAAAATGGTTCAACAACTTCATACATCATCATTTCAAGATTTATTAAATTCTGTAATTTATGTGGCAAGAAAAGTAGGGGCTTCGATGTATTACGATGGAATAATCGATTCAATTCAATTAAGAAATGCATGGAAGAATGGTGGAAGATTCTATCAAGGCGCATACTTGTTTATACCACAACCATCAATTAGTCAGTTAAATCATGAATGTGAGCCACTAAAGAATGATATCTTAAAATATATTCGAGGCGAAAAGAACAAATTAATTGCGCTTAGAGATATGACTAATTTAATTCAACAAAAAGTCGAATCGACAATTAATAAATTTAAATTAGGAGCGGATTTAAATTCATTTTTAATGAATATATCAAGTGAATTAAATTCCTTTTGTTTTAGGATGTATATTTGTGATGAGGATGGTTTTCAGCAATCAGCTAACTTATTTAAAATTAATGGTGAACAGTGGGAGCTTCAAGAAAAGTATAAAGGTAGAAACTGGAGCTGGAGGCCGTATTTTTTAGAAACCGTTTTGAAAATGCAATCAAACGATCAGGGACAATTATCAGATATGTACAGAGATATTGAAACCGGTGAAAAGATTCGAACGTTTTCTTATCCAATGAATAATGGAAGCTATTTATATATTGACTTAAGTTATGATTTTTTATTTAAACATAATGAGTTACTTTTTTAACGACTCTCTTATAAGATTTAATCAGAAAATGACTGTCGCTTTGAAAAAAGGCAGTCATTTTTTTTATAGCAAAAAAAAATTGTCAATTAAATAAGTACTGTCATGTTGATTTCACGATGCTTGCTTTTTATTGGAGTGGAAGACGACTTGAGCCTTCCCGCATCTCCAACAATTTATAATTTTATTTAAAACAAGAAAAGACAAGTACGATTGGTATTCTTTGTCTTCTTAAAAACTCTTCTTCACTTTTAAAATGTATTTGTTTTGGAGTACCTTCATGTAATTGGTCGATCCGGAATCCAGTTTTTCTTAAAAGATTAAAATATTGTTCAATTGTTCGATGGTATTTGACTATTACTTTATTCATCCATAGTTCTTTTCTTTCACCAGTTCGAAAGTAATCATCTACAATCCAATTTTCACGTCGATCTCCTGAGAGTTTGCTTAAAAAGGAGGCAGTAGTTAATGGATGTTGTACACTAAATATAAAATGGCCGTTTTCTTTTAAGCTGTTAAATATTTTTTGAAATACTAGCTCAATGTTTGAAATATAGTGTAGTGCAAATCTAGAAGTGACAAGTTCAAATGAATTTGTAGGAAAATGATAATCCTCGATTGAAGTATGATGGATGGTTCCTACTGTATCCTTTAAATTAGTCAATGCTGCTTTAATCATGTGCTCTGATCCCTCGATACCTGTATAGGTTTTAGCTCCTAGAAGTAGAAGTTCATTACCGAAGGAAGCGTCACCACAACCTAAATCTAATATGTTTTTTCGATCAACTTTCCCAATTAGTTCATTGATGATGGGTCCTTCGATTGCATTATTAGGACTATCTTCTCTATTTTTTCGTCGAATGTATTCTGAAAAAAAATCATCTTGATTGTAAACCGTTGAACCACGATACTCCATAATAACACTCCCTAACCGTTTAAAAAATTTTAAAAAAATTGAAAAGTAGACACAAATTATCTAACTTTAACATTAAATTTGATCTAGATAAAGGGAGAAATTACCTAGTAAAAAAATTTGATTTGGAGTATAAGGTCTTAGTTAATCTTAATCAAAAATCGACGAATTCATATATAATAGCCTATTTAAATTAAAAGTAGTGTTTTTCTCTGTCAACTAATGTAAAAAAGATAAGAACGATTCGTATAGTATATGTCAATATAATAATGATACGATTAGTAAAAGTTCAGCCTGAGGAGGATATTAATTGAGAGGACTTATTTCGAAAGTTCTTTTTGCATCGTCCGTCATGTTTTTTGTTTTTCATTTTATAGGAGTTGGGTAATTAGGAACTATTATTTGGACAAGTCGTTGAAACAATCTTAAAAACAAATGTAGTATAGAATGATAAAAAACACCTAAATGAATGTTTATTTAGGTGTTTTTAATATGATAGATAATGGATTAACGTTTTTGTAATGCTGCTTCAATTTGCTCCATCTGAACGCCTCTAATAACTTCATCATCAATTATTAAAGTAGGTGTTGAGTATGAATCTAACTCAAACATCATTCTTTTTTTAGCACCTTCATCTTGTGATACGTTATATTCAATATAAGAAGCATTCATTTCTTTTAAATAATTTTTCAAAAATTCACAAGGAGGGCAACCATCTTGTGTGAATAATTCGATCTTCATAAAACGACATCCTTTTTTATTTTTTCTTAAAGCATTTGTATAAAACCATTATGACATAGAAAAATATAGTATATAAAGAAATTTGTTTTTTAGTTGAAACGACTATTTTTCTTGAATTTATCTTGAAATACAAGTATTCTTATTAATGGACACTTACATAGCTGAAATCTATCAGAAGTTTTTTGGATAGAAATTGTAAGAAAGTAAAACCTATATTTAGGGAATGACACATGGTAGAAAGGAGTTCTAATATGTCTTTATTATTAGGAATTTTAGAACGCTTAGAAAGTTTAAAACAACAAGCTACGAACGGTGAGGTTGCTCAAAGATATTTTGAAGTTAACGGTGAAAGAAAGTGTAGCGTTAAGTATTCTGAGAAAAATGAAACTTTTGAATTAGAAGTATTTCAACAAGGTGAAAAACCACAAACGTTCCCATTCGATAATATCGATATGGTAGCAATTGAAATATACGAAATTATTTCATAAGAAAAGAAAAAACAAGCTAAGCTTGTTTTTTCTTTTTTTTTTAATATTTTATTACAAAATAGTATGGGTGTGCTAATCCCAATTCTTAATGAATACATTATTATGTATTGTTATGAATAGGGAGGTCATATACGTGAATAAAGATCAGTATCGATTTTACAATGTAAGTGAAAGAAATATGAGTTTTGATCATGTAGTTGATCGGCTATATCATTTTGTAAAAAGTGATCCTAATAAACAATATCGACTTTCCATTGGAACAGATTCTCAAGTTCATAGTAATGGAACTAAGTTTATTACAGCACTTCACTTGCATCGGGTAGGTAATGGCGCTTGGGGATGTTTACATACTTGTTGGCATCACAAGAAAATCCGAAATTTAAAAGAGAAAATATTTTTAGAAACTATGTATAGTCAGGAAATAGCTTTTTTATTATCACCCTTTCATTTAGAAAAAATTTTTAGTCCTCTTCATGAAAATGCTAATTCGAATAATTTTAGTTTTGAAATTCATCTAGATATTGGTACGATGGGGCTAACGAAAGAGTTTATACAAGAAATGACATCTAAAGTAAGTGCGATGGGCATCATTCCTAAGATAAAACCTGATTCTTATACAGCATTTAGTTATGCAAATAAATTTACAAAATAAGAAGTTTAAACTAAATAAACATTGATTAAAATGAGGATTAGGAGGGATGATGGATGTTAAGTGAACAAAATTTCACAGAAGATGAATTGTCTTTATTGGTCGACACAGTGATGAAACAAAATTATGCAATTGAACTCATTTCATCACAGATAACTGATATAGAAAATGGTTTAATGGCTGCAGGCGAGGATCAATACGAAAGATTAATACATTTATATCAAAAATTAAGGGATTTAGGGCTATGAAGACAAATATAGATGAACGTTTAGATAATAAATTATTTATCTAAACGTTTTTTTGTTTTTTTGAATAGTTATAGTTAAATGAGTAAATTTTTAAGAAAAGTTAAATTGGAAAGGGGTTACAAATCTGATAATATAGGGATGGGGACCTAGTCCTTAATCTAATAAAATAATGTATAGAATTTTTCTATACAGATGATGAGCAAAGTTGTATGTGTATTTATTTGATGTTTATTTATGAATTGATAATTTCTACCATTTTTAAATACTTTTGCTTTTCTATTGGGGGACGATGTTTTTGATTAGTATTGATGGTTCACAATTTTTTGAACATAAAGTAGAAGAATTCATTATTTCAAGTGAAAAAGTAGCTCATGTACAAATTGGCAATAGTTTGGAGCATGCCTTATTAGTACTTACAAAATCTGGATATTCTTCAATTCCAGTGTTAAATCCAAAGTTTCAGTTGCTAGGTTTGATTAGTACATCTATGATATTAGATGGAATACTTGGATTAGAAAGAATTGAATTTGAACGTTTAAGCAATATGAAAGTTGAAGAGGTAATGGGAACTGAAATACCATTATTAAAAACGACTGATACACTCGCTAAAGGGCTTGAATCTGTAGTTGATCATCCTTTTGTATGTGTGGTTGATGCTAATAATACGTTTGAAGGTATATTAACTCGTAGAGCGATTTTAAAACAATTGAATAAAAATGTTAGAAGATATAATAAGCATTAACGATAAAAAAGTAAGTCATCATCAAATTGACTTGCTTTTTTAGTGTTGAAGAGTCAATCAAAATAGGTTTAAGGCAAGGGGGGGCTTATGTGCAAATTGATGATATACGTTTAATAATTACTTTGTCTGAAGAGAAGAATATGAGGAAGGCAGCTGAGAGGTTGTTTGTTTCTCAACCAGCTTTAAGTCAAAGACTACAAAATTTAGAGAAGCAGATTGGTAGTGAATTGTTTATTCGCTCTCAAAAAGGTTTGATTATTACGGCCTCTGGTGAAATCATATTAAACTACGCGAAAAAGATGGAAGAAACGTATCAAACAATGTTAGAGCAGTTACAAATTTTAAAATCCGATATTTCAGGGACTTTAAAGATTGCCGTTTCATCTGTTGTTGCGCAATACTGGTTACCGCCAGTTTTAAAAAAATATGTGTCAAGCTATCTAGAAGTACAAGTTTCACTTTTTACCGGTTGGAGTAGTGAAATCACAAATCGCTTATATGAAAATGAAGTTCATCTAGCAATTGTTCGAGGAAACCAAAATTGGTTTGGAGAAAAGGAATTACTGTTTTCTGATGAATTATTATTAGTTGATACAAAAAAACATAGTCTTGAGGAATATAAAACGATACAAAGACCATTTATTCAGTTTAAAAGTAATTCAAATTATTATCAGTTGATCCAGTCATGGTGGTATGAGCATTTTAATTCATTACCAAAACATGAAATTGTAGTCGATCAAATTGAAACATGTAAGCAATTTGTATTGAATGGACTAGGCTTTGCGATCTTACCTTCCTCGGTATTACATGATATTATTGATGAAAATATTATAAAAACACCTTTAATTACAAAAGAACAATCAGGCTTATATCGCGATACATACTTACTTTATAATCGAGATGCGTTGAAATTAAAACAAGTAGAAGGATTTATAGAATCAATTCGAAAAAAAAATTAAGATTACTCGACAAAATGTTGCTAGTTACTTACTAGATTTGATAGAGTATTCTTATTGATAATAATAAAGGGGGCAATTCATTATGAAATTAATGGACGCAAATGAAATTATTGCATTTATTGCAAATAGCACGAAAAAGACACCTGTAAAGGTTTATGTAAAAGGTCAATTAGACAAGCTTACTATTTCTGAATCAGTTCAATCATTTATTTCTCAAAATTCTGGAGTTTTATTTGGTGAGTGGGATGATGTTAAAGTAATCCTTGAAGAGCAAAAAGAATACATAGAAGATTATGTAGTAGAATCAGATCGTCGTAATTCAGCGATTCCACTTTTAGATGCTAAAGGTATTAAAGCTCGCATCGAGCCAGGTGCGTTTATTCGTGATCAAGTTACAATTGGAGACAATGCAGTTATTATGATGGGTGCTGTAATTAACATCGGTGCTGTAATTGGAGAAGGAACAATGATCGATATGAACGCAGTACTTGGTGGACGTGCTACAACAGGTAAAAACTGTCACGTTGGTGCTGGAGCTGTTTTAGCTGGCGTAATTGAGCCACCATCAGCAAATCCAGTTATTCTTGAAGACAATGTATTAATTGGTGCTAATGCAGTAGTTTTAGAAGGTATTAAAGTAGGGGAAGGCGCAGTAGTAGCTGCAGGTGCAATTGTTACTGAAGACGTTGCTCCTTATACTGTAGTTGCAGGTGTTCCAGCTAGAAAAATCAAAGATATCGATGATAAAACAATTTCAAAAACTGAAATCATTCAGGCTTTAAGACAACTAAATCAATAATAACAAGAAGTAAGCGTAGAATTTATTTTTCTACGCTTACTTTATAGACATTATATTAAAATATAAGTTCAGAACTGATTACAACATTTGACTTACGAGGCGTGAAGTCTGATAAGGAGTGAAGTTACCTTAGACGGTAATGAGCATCGCTCAGCAGGCGAAGCAACGAGGAAAGCGAGTGTTTGGTGGGCAGTCTGAAGCGTAGAATTATATTTCTACGCTTTTTTTGGAGGAATTAAAATGGATTCATTTATTAAAATTAGAAGGGATTTACATTTGATCCCCGAACTTGGATTTCAAGAATTCAAAACACAAGCGTATTTACTAGATTATTTATCTAGTTTAGATCAAGAAAGAATGGTAATTGATACTTGGAGAACAGGTATTTTCGTTCGAGTAAAAGGGTTAAAACCTACTAGAACAATTGGTTACCGTACAGACATTGATGGATTACCAATGAAAGAAAACACAGGTTTAGAATTTTCATCGATTCATGTAGGTAATATGCATGCCTGTGGTCATGATGTACATATGAGTATTGCTCTTGGTGTTCTTACTAACCTTGTTAATGAGCCAATAAATGATGATGTCGTTTTTATTTTTCAACCTGCAGAGGAAGGTCCTGGTGGAGCGGAACCTTTACTTAAAAGTGAAGAATTTAAACCATTTAAACCAGATGTAATCTATGGTTTACATATCGCTCCAGAATATCCTGTTGGTACAATTGCGACGAAACCTGGTATGTTATTTGCTCATACATCAGAGCTTTTTATTGATTTTCATGGCTTAAGCGGTCATGCAGCTTTCCCTCATTTAACGAACGATATGATCGTTGCATCAAGTCATTTTATCACTCAAGTACAATCAGTTGTATCAAGAAATGTTAATCCATTAGACAGTGCTGTCATTACGATTGGGAAAATAACTGGTGGTACAGTTCAAAACGTTATTGCAGATCATGTTCGAATTGAAGGTACGATGCGAGCATTAAGTGAAGAAGCAATGCTAAAATTAAAAAATAGAATTGAAAGTCTTGTGAATGGATTTCAAGAGAGTTTTCAGTGTAAAATAGAAGTAGATTTTGGAAGTAATTACTATGGAGTAATCAACGATGAATCGTTGACGAATGAATTCTTTAATTTTGCGAAACAATATGACGGTATTGAGGCCGTCCGTAGCAATGTTGCAATGACAGGTGAAGATTTTGGTTATATGACAAAAGAAATTCCAGGCCTAATGTTTTGGATTGGCGTAAATTCAGAATTCGGACTCCATAACCAAAAATTAAATCCAGATGAAAATGTGATTCCTTTAATGATTCGATTTATTTCGGACTTTATGAAACAATAACAATGAAAATGATTTTCAGTTAATAATAATTATAAATTAATATTGACTTTAAATAAGTAGTTTACTATAATATCACTTGTATGATAAATAGTTACATAAATATTGGAGGTAATAACAATGGCAGAACGTTTAGTAGGAAAACAAGCACCACGCTTTGAAATGGAAGCAGTTTTAGCAAATAAAGAATTTGGTAAAGTAAGCTTAGAAGAAAACATGAAAAACGATAAATGGACAGTATTATACTTCTATCCAATGGACTTCACATTTGTATGTCCAACTGAAATCATAGCAATCTCTGATCGTTACGACGAATTTGAAGATCTTGATGCAGAAGTTGTAGGAGTTTCTACAGATACAATTCACACTCACTTAGCATGGATCAACACTGATCGTAAAGATAATGGCTTAGGTCAATTAAAATATGCATTAGGTGCAGATACAAACCACGCTATTTCTCGTGACTATGGCGTATTAATTGAAGAAGAAGGTATTGCATTACGTGGATTATTCATCATCAGCCCAGAGGGTGAATTAATGTACCAAGTAGTACACCACAACAACATCGGTCGTGAAGTTGATGAAGTTTTACGTGTACTTCAAGCTTTACAAACTGGTGGACTTTGCCCAGCTAACTGGAAACCAGGTCAAGCAACTCTATAATTCTAAACAATTAAGAATTAATGTCAAAGGTCTAACTTATAGTTAGGCCTTTTTAAACACAATAACGAAAAGTGGAAGGCGTTTGTTAAAGACCCGACAAGCATAAGGCAAGGACCTAGAGGGCCAAACGCCTATAACTAGACAAAAACTAAAAGTAGAACAAGCTTACTTAGAGCTAATGAAAACAAGTAGGAGGACTATAAAATGAGACTTCGCTCACCAATGCCTGAATTAGATGGTGCAACAACAGTATTAAATGGAGAAATTCAAAAAGAAAACTTAATCGGTGACAAACCAACATTAATTCATTTTTGGTCTGTTAGTTGCCATTTATGTAAAGTAGCAATGCCAAACATTAATGCTTTTAGAGATGAATATAAAGATCGATTAAATGTAGTAAGTGTTCATATGCCAAGATCTGAAGATGATTTAGATATTGATAAAATTAAAGAAGTTGCAAACGAACACGGCATTACACAAACAATACTAGTTGATAACCAACATAGTATTACAGATGCTTTTGAAAATAAATATGTACCATCATATTACGTATTTGATAAAACAGGTGTATTACGCCACTTCCAAGCTGGAGAAGGCGGAATGCCAATGTTAGAAAAGCGTGTTAATCGAGTGCTAGATGAAGCAGCAAAAGTAGAATAATATAGATTCAATCATCACTTAAGAGACTTTTTTTAAAGTCTCTTTTTGTATGTAGAGAAAATACAAAAAATTTGAGTTTCAGACGGATTGAAAGCGCTTGTCTTTCGAGGCGCGAAGCCAGGTGAGGAGCGGAGTTACCCTTGATGGGAATGAGCACCGCTCAAAAGGCGAAGCAAAGAAGAAAGCGAGCGTTTGTCAACAGTCTGAAGAGACTTTTTTTGAAGTCACTTTTTTGTATTATCCTAATCTTCGTCTTGAAACTAGTAGAAAGCGTATTTTATAGGTATAATTAAAGTAAACTAATCTTTAGTTTAAGGAATTATTCTGTAGGAGGAAAAAAGTTTGGAGATTCAAACAATCGCAATCTTTATCTTATGGTTGTTTTTATATGCCTACATGATTATTGCTTCAATTGATTTTGGTGCAGGATTTTATGCGTTTTATGCGATTTCAACTAAAGAAGAACCAAAATTAATTGGCTTAATAAATCGACATCTTTCATCTATTTGGGAACTTGCTACATTATTTTTCATTTTTTTCTTTGTAGGTGTAGTTGGTATATTCCCAAGGGTAGCATATTATTATGGTGTTCCTTTATTAGTTCCGGGTAGTGTAGCAATGATCTTTTTAGCAATTAGGGGATCGTTTTATACTTTTCAGCAATATGGAGAAAATAGGAGTAAGTTCTTTTTAATTTTGTATGGCGCGACAAGTCTATTAATACCTGTTACATTATCTACTGTTTTAACAATTTCTGAAGGTGGATTTATTATCGAGAATGGAACAGATATACGATTTTATCCATTTAAATTGATTACGAATTCTTATTCTCTATCCGTTATGCTATTGGCTGTATGTTCAGTATTATTTATTAGTGCAATGTTTTTAATTTATTCTGCAAAACTAATCAATGATTCGGAGTCGGAAACTAAATTAAGAAAGTATGTACTTGTCTGGTCATTGCCAACTATTGTTTCGAGTATCATCGTATTTTTATCAATGAAATTACATAATAAAGTTCATTTTGATCGAATGCATAATGTATGGGAATTCTTTCTGATCTCTTTGATTTGCTTTTGTATAGCAATTTATTTTGTTATAAAAAGAAAAAGATATGGTTTAGCGTTTATATTAGTATTATTACAATATTTCTTCGCATTTTTTGGGTATGGTATAAGTCATCTACCATTTATCTTATATCCATATTTAAGAATCGAAACAAGTTTTGCTAAGAGTAGTTTAGCAATCGTACTAATTATTCTGTTTGTTGTATTTTTTATCTTATTTACTGTGTATTTTATATTTTTAGTTCTTAATAAACCTTTTTTTATGAAAGTGTTTTTAAAAAGTAATGAAAAAAATGACTTTCAAGATTAATAAAAAAGGGCGATTTCAAAAGTATTTTTACTTTTGAAATCGCCCTTTTATCATGTACTAATGATTAAACTTCCATAATAATTGGGAGAATCATTGGTTTACGTTTTGTTTTTTCGTATAAGAAAGGTGATAAAGTATCAGTAATTTCATTTTTGATCTCAGACCATTGAGAAGTTTTACGTTCCATGATTTTGTTTAAATGAGTAGAAATCATTGCTTGTGCTTCATTTATTAAATCGCCACTTTCTCTCATATAAACGAAACCGCGTGAAATAATATCTGGTCCTGCCGAGATTTTAAATTCCTTCATATCGATGCTTACGACAACGATTACAAGACCTTCTTCAGATAAAATTCTACGGTCTCTTAAAACGATATTACCGATATCACCGATACCGCTTCCATCAATATAAACATTACCAGAAGGTACTTTACCTGCAACCATAGCCTCATCTGCACGAAGAGCTAAAACCTCACCATTATCCATGATAAAGCAGTTTTCTTCAGGTACTCCACAGTCCATAGCAAGCTTAGCATGCATGCGCTGCATTCTATATTCACCGTGAATCGGCATAAAATACTTAGGCTTCATTAGTCTAAGCATTAATTTTTGCTCTTCTTGACCGCCATGACCACTAGTATGAATATCATTTAATGAGCCGTGAATTACTTCAGCACCAGCACGGTATAGTAAGTTGATTGTACGATTTACACTCATAGTATTACCTGGAATTGGTGAAGAAGAAAATACTACAGTATCTCCAGGAATAATTTGAATTTGACGATGTGTACCATTTGCTATACGTGATAATGCAGCCATAGGTTCACCTTGACTACCAGTACATAAAATGACTAATTGATTAGCCGGTATACGATTAATTTGAGATGCATCAATAAATGTATCCTTAGGGCATTTAATATAACCTAAGTCATGACCGATCTCGATATTCGCTTCCATACTTCTACCAAAAACAGCAATTTTACGTCCAGTAGCAATAGCAGATTCAACTACTTGCTGAAGACGATGAATGTTTGAAGCGAATGTTGCAAAAATAATTCGACCGTCTACTTTGCGGAAGATCTCATTAATTGTGTCTCCAACTTTTCTCTCAGACATTGTAAAATGTGATACTTCACTATTTGTACTGTCAGAAAGTAGACATAAAACGCCTTCCTTACCAATCTCAGCCATTTTTGTTAAATTAGCTGTTTCTCCAACTGGTGTAAAATCGAACTTAAAATCACCTGTATGTACGACTTGTCCTTGAGGAGTTTTTACAACAATTCCGTAACAATCTGGAATACTGTGAGTAGTACGGTAAAAAGTTACGCTAGTTTTTCTAAATTTAATGATGTCGTCTTCTTTAATTTCAATTAATTTAGCTTTTCTTAAAAGACCGTGCTCTTCTAGTTTATTTTTAATTAAGCCAAGAGCAAGTTTTCCACCATAAATTGGAATGTTTAATTCTCTTAATAAATATGGAATACCACCAATGTGGTCTTCATGTCCGTGAGTGATAAATAACCCTTTAATTTTTTCCTCATTTCGAACTAAGTAGGAATAATCAGGTATAACATAATCTATCCCTAGTAGCTCATCTTCAGGGAACTTGATTCCGGCATCTATTAATATAATTTCATCTTGATATTGTACTGCGTATGTATTTTTACCAATTTCCCCTAAGCCACCTAGTGCGAATACGGCAGCTTGATCATTTTTAAGAAATTTCATAAATTACGCTAGCTCCAAAATTTTAAAGCTTTCACTTTGTTTTTCGAATTCAAGATGAGCACCGGTTAAAGCTTGAACAAGCTCAATATTATAATTGAAAGGTAATAATTTCGCACGAACTTCTCTTTCACTATCTGCTTCTACATAAACTGTTTTAGTTTTTTCTCTTACAGGTACCTCTAATGGTAATTCCTGATAGTATACTTTAAAAATCATTTAAATCTCTCCTTGTCAAATCACTATCTTCTCAATATTATAAGTGATTTTTTATATATTTTCATTCTTTTTATTGAAGATTACCTAAAATACGGTCATTTTAAAAAAAAATTTGAAATTATAGAGATATATTTCTTCTTTTTCAAAAAGTGTTTTAGCCGTTTTTTTAATTTTTTTCTAAGTTTACGTAACATTAGTTTTACCTCCTAGACATGAAATTAAACTTATATGTAGAGAACACGGACATAGTATATTTATGTGTAGTATTGAACGAAAAAACATTTTCATACAATATAATCCAAAAAACAGTTAAAATAGAGGGTATCTTAAAGTTAAGGGGAGAAGAATGTGAAGAAGTTATATGGAGCTTTGTTTTTATTAAGTATTATTTGGAGTACATCTTTTTTATTTATTAAGCTCCTTTTAAACGATATAGGGCCAGAAGCAATTGTTTTTTATCGCTGTTTCTTTGGTGCTATGACATTATTAATTATTATGTTAATAAAAAAGGTAAAGATTGATTATAAAAATTTACCGAAAATGAGTTTAATTATTGTCATCTCATTATTTAATCATGCTATACCTTGGCTTTTTCTTTCTTTTAGTGAGACCCATCTGCAAAGTAATGAAGCGGCAGTATTAAATGCTTTTACGCCAATTGCAACACTCATTATTGGCTATTTTTTCTTTTCTCAAAAAATTCATAAGAAACAATGGATTGGACTTATGATTGGGATCATTGGACTTATGATTATGATGAATCTTAATCCATCAACAATTTTCTCGGATAATATAATTTATTCAATATTAATGTTATTTGTTACTTTTTGTTATGGGCTTGGTTCACACTTAACTAAAAAGTATTTACAACAAATTGATGTAATGATTATTTCATTTTTAACCTTAGGTATTTCTGGTGTATTCGGCTTTTTTTATATGGTCGTTGTAGGGAAGGGCACTTTAAAACCATTTGTTAATTTTGAAGTTTTTAGTGGTGTGTTTGGACTAGGCGTTGTATGTTCGGGGTTGGCATATTTATTATTTTATTATATGGTTAAAGAGGGAAGTGCAGAATTTGCAACAATGGTTACTTATATAGTACCTGTATTTGCTTCTATTTGGGGATTTTTCTTTTTAAACGAGCCTTTATCTTTCAAAATGATTTTAGGATTGTTAATCGTACTTCTAGGTGTATTTATTACGAATAGTAAACAGAAGTCAAAAATGAAAAACTCAAAAGCAAATGCAGCGTCTTAGTGAGGAGAAAATAATATGAATAAACCAATCGTTTTTTTTGATATTGATGGAACGATTTTAAATCATGATAAAGTAATTCCGGAAAGTACTAAGAAAGCAATTTCGGAACTTCAAAATAAAGATATCCACGTAGCGATTGCAACTGGTCGTGCGCCATTCATGTTTAAAGAAATTCGTGAAGAGTTAAATATAAATAGTTTTGTAAGTTTAAATGGACAATATGCTGAATTTGAAGGTGAAGCTATTCACAAACATGCCCTGCATCCAGAACAACTTCACCAATTTACTCAAAAAGCAAAAGAACTAGGTATTCCGCTAATCTATTTAAATAACGAGACAATGAGGGCGTCAATTGATTCACATCCCCATATAAGAGAAGCAATGACATCGATTAGAATGCAACACCCTGAAGTTCAGCATGATTTTTATCATAATCGTGAAATTTACCAAGTCTTACTGTTCTGTGAAGAGCATCAAGAGCCATCTTTAACCGATGGGTTTAATGATTTTAATTTTATTCGTTGGCATGAGTATTCGTCAGATGTCTTACCAATAGGTGGATCTAAAGCGAATGGAATACTTCAAATGGTAAACCATCTTGGGTTTGATATGCAAAATGTAATCGCATTTGGTGACGGATTAAATGATTTAGAAATGATTGAAAAAGTTGGTACGGGGATTGCCATGGGTAATGCAGTGGATCCACTAAAAAAATTAGCTAATCATATCACAACGAATGTTGATGAAGATGGAATTTTAAACGGTTTAAAATGGGTCGGACTTCTTTAAGTATGTAGAGAAAGTACAAAAAATATTAGAAAAAAAGAGCGATTGGTTTTCCAATCGCTCTTTTTTATTTTCTCTCTAAAGGTGAAGCACCTTCTGGCGGAGAAAAAGGATTTGTTTTATTAATATGATCATAAAACATTACGCCATTTAGATGGTCAATTTCATGTTGGAAGCAAATTGCTGGTAAACCTTTTAAACGGATTTTTACATTTCCCAATTCTGTATCGAAGCCAGTGACTGTAATTCTTGCGTAACGAGGAACATATCCAGGAACATCACGATCAACAGATAAGCAACCTTCACCACCTGACAAATAAACTTGTTCAACAGAATGACTAACAATTTTAGGATTTAATAGTGCATAACTATATAAATTATCTTGTGAATCAGTTACATGAACACCTATTGCTCTTTTATTAATTCCGATTTGTGGTGCAGCTAATCCGATACCTGATCGTAGACCGTATTCGGCAGATATTTCCGGATTCTGACTATTTATAACATACTCTAATAATGAATTAGCTAAATTAATATCCTCTACCGATGGAGGTAAGTTTACTTCACTCGAGACTGCCCTTAATCTAGGATCGCCTTCTCGAATTATATCTTTCATTGTAATCAAATGAATTTCACTCCTGTCTAATATTTCATAAATATAAGTATGTACTATTCACTAGTATTATTAATTTAGTCTAACAAATCTTTTTTAAATTGTCAGTCTCAAGGCAATAGAATGGAAAAAGGAGCGATAAAATATCGCTCCTTAAAGTTTGTGGTTATACATTAATAATAGAGGCTTACTAGTGTGAATTATAAAACGAAAGCTGCACCAACGATAATTAATAAAATGAATAGAACAACGATTAATGCGAAACCGCCGTAACCGCAACCGCATCCGCCGCCGTAACCATAACCAGGGTATCCACCTTTTCCACCGTATCCGTAACCGTACATATAATAACCTCCCTTTAAACTGTTTCCGCATATAGCGGATACTACAAATTATGAAAAACTACATAAAGTGTGTGGGTATGTGACCATTTTATTTTTTAGGACGTATAAAAAGTGTGAAAAGATGCAACATGGAAATAATAATGAAAAAAAATTGGGTGAAATTATGTATAAAAAATTCAATTCCTTATTTCTTGTAATAGTCATACTCTTTATCCTTTGTTCGGGTTGTACTTCTCAAGCAAAACAAAAGAATTTAGTCATAAATCAACTAGCTGAAATTGCTAAAATGGAACAGAAATTTCAAAAAGCTGGAGAACGTATTCAAAAACTGGAAGTAAAAGAATTGGAGTATTATGAAAAAATTTATTTATATAAAATAAGCGAAGTAAACAAAAGACAAGATTCAGCAAAACAAGCAATTAATTTATTAAATGAACGAAAAGAACGAGTCAATGAGGAGTCAAAATTAATTCACGATATAGACATAAAAATTAAAGAACTTCAAACAATAAATATTGAAACGAAGGATGAACAGTTTCGAAATGAAGTTAATAACTTTATAAAAACATGGAGAGAAAGAACTGAGTTATACGATAAATTGAATTCAAAATATAAAGATGCAATGGAAACGGATCTTTCAATTTATAACTTATTATCCCAGAAAAAAGTTGATTTAAAAAATGTAAAGAGTGAGACAAAGGATACAAATCATATTTATAAAGATGTCATTAAATATAATGATCAATTAAATCTTTATACTCAAAAATTAAATAATTTACAAAAAGACATATATGAAAAATATGGTAAATAACAGATTGGGACTAGAATTACTAAATAAAAATCGTTGTAGTACAGTTTGGAATTTATGATAAAAAAAATCCGTTTTTAGCTATTTGAGTATAATTTAACGGAGTTTCTGTTATTGTATAACAGATTGCTGTTTCAAAGGTAGTACAGGGTTGAAATTTTATGGTAAATTTTCCGAAAAATCATGAATAAAATAATACAACAAAATATTTGACGAGTTTATGAACGTGTTATAAACTGTACTAGTGTTCAATGTTGTACTAGTGTAATACACGAATAGTATAAGTACAGATTTTAATTATAAGTTAAGGTTACTTGTAATTACTCTTAAGAAAATACACATGATGGATAAAGAAAATAAATCCTCCATAATTAAAGAAGGGTGTGGGTTTTAGTGGCAACTACTACGAAGAAAGTAGCTGGAAAGGAAACAACAGAAATGAAGAATACACAAACTGTTTCTGAATTAATGGATCAAATGCTTCAATTTGGTGATTCAGTTGGAACTCTTCAAATTTTAAATGAAGAGGGCGAAATCGTTAATGAATCAGCGATGCCTGATTTATCAGATGAGCAATTAAAAGAATTAATGAAACGTATGGTATGGACTCGTGTTCTTGATCAACGTTCAATTTCATTAAACAGACAAGGTCGTTTAGGTTTCTATGCTCCTACTGCAGGACAAGAAGCTTCTCAATTAGCAAGTCAATTTGCTCTTGAAAAAGAAGACTTTATCTTACCTGGTTACCGTGATGTACCTCAAATGATCTGGCACGGTCTACCATTATATAAAGCATTTTTATGGTCTCGTGGACATTTAGTAGGAAGCCAAATTCCTGAAGATGTAAATGCAATCTTCCCACAAATTATTATTGGTGCTCAAATTGTTCAAGCTGCAGGTGTTGCACTTGGTATGAAATTGAAAGGCCAAAAATCTGTTGCCATTACATATACAGGTGACGGTGGATCTTCTCAAGGTGATTTCTATGAAGGTATGAACTTTGCTGGTGCTTATAATGCTCCTGCGATTTTCGTTGTTCAAAATAACAGATACGCAATCTCAACTCCAGTTTCTAAGCAATCAAAAGCTAGAACAATTGCTCAAAAAGCAATTGCAGTAGGTATTGCTGGTATTCAAGTTGATGGAATGGATCCATTAGCAGTATATGCTGCTACATCAGAAGCTCGTAAACGTGCAGTAAACGGTGAAGGTCCTACATTAATTGAAACATTAACATTCCGTTATGGACCACATACAATGGCTGGTGATGACCCAACTCGTTACCGTACAAAAGATACTGAAAATGAGTGGGAAGCAAAAGATCCAATCGTTCGTTTCCGTAAGTTTTTAGAGAAAAAAGGTCTTTGGACTGAAGAAGAAGAAAATGCAATTATCGAAGAAGCAAAAGAAGCAATTAAAGATGCGATCAAACTTGCTGACCAAGAGCCAAAACAAAAAGTTACTCATTTAATGGAAAATATGTTCGAAACAATGACAAGTAATATAGAAGAGCAATATGCAATTTACAAAGAGAAGGAGTCGAAGTAAGTCATGGCGCAAATGACAATGATTCAAGCTATCACAGATGCATTACGCGTTGAAATGAAAAACGATCCAACTGTAGTAGTATTCGGGGAAGACGTTGGAGTAAACGGTGGTGTATTCCGTGCAACTGAAGGTTTACAAGCAGAATTCGGTGAAGCGCGTGTATTCGATACACCTCTTGCTGAATCAGGAATCGGTGGATTAGCAATCGGTCTTGGAATTGAAGGCTTCCGTCCAGTACCAGAAATCCAATTCTTCGGATTCTTATTCGAAATTTTTGACTCAATCGCTGGTCAAGCAGCACGTATGCGTTACCGTACAAGCGGTCGTTTTACTTCACCAATTACTTTCCGTTCACCATTTGGTGGTGGGGTTCATACACCAGAAATGCACGCGGATAGTTTAGAAGGATTAATGGCTCAAACTCCAGGTTTAAAAGTAGTTATTCCATCAACTCCTAAAGATGCTAAAGGTCTTTTAATTTCATCTATCCGTGATAATGACCCTGTTATCTATTTAGAGCACATGAAATTATACCGTTCATTCCGTGAAGATGTACCTGAAGGTGAGTACACAATCGAATTAGGTAAAGCGGATGTTAAACGTGAAGGTAAAGATGTATCAGTATTTGCTTACGGTGCAATGGTTCACGCTGCATTAAAAGCTGCTGAAGAGTTAGAAAAAGATGGCGTATCAGTAGAAGTTGTTGACTTACGTACTGTTCACCCATTAGATATCGAAGCAATCGTTGCGTCTGTTGAGAAAACTGGACGTGCAGTAGTTGTACAAGAAGCACAAAAACAAGCTGGTATTGCTGCAAATGTAGTTGCTGAAATAAATGATCGTTGTATCCTTTCATTAGAAGCACCAGTTGTTCGTATTACTGCAGCTGATACTGTTTACCCATTCTCTGAAGCGGAAACAGTTTGGTTACCGAACCATAAAGATGTAGTTGAAGGTATTCAAAAAGTTTTAAACTTCTAATCAGTTTATAACAAAAATAGAGAAAGGTATTTGATGAATTCATCAATACCTTTCTTACATTATTAGATAAAATATATTAAAAAATTAATTAACTTTGTTCGGAGGTAGAAATCTGTGTCAAACTCAGTGGCAAGTCTATTTGAATTTAGATTACCAGATATCGGTGAAGGTATTCACGAAGGTGAAATTGTAAAATGGTTTATTAAAGCAGGCGACGAAGTAAATGAAGATGATATCATTTGTGAAGTTCAAAACGATAAATCAGTAGTAGAAATTCCATCACCTGTAAAAGGGAAAGTATTAGAAGTATTAGTTGCAGAAGGTACAGTTGCAGTTGTTGGTGACGTATTAGTACGTTTAGATGCACCTGGTTATGAAAACATTAGCTTCAAAGGACAACATGCTGAAGAAGCTCCAACTACTACTCCAGTACCAGAAGCTGCTGAAGCAGTTCAAGCAAAAGTACAAGAATCTTATGAGCAAAGTGAACCAAAAACAGATGCTGCACCACTATCACCTGTTGCTGCGATTGAACCAAAAGCTCATGTAATTGCAATGCCATCTGTACGTAAATACGCTCGTGAGAAAAACGTAGATTTACGTATTGTACCAGGTTCAGCTAAAAATGGCCGTGTAACTAAAAAAGACGTAGATGCATTCTTATTAGGTGGAGTAGCACCAGCTGCTGCAGCTCAAACAGAAGTTGCAGTTGAAGTTGTAACAGAAGCGAAAGCGTCGACACAAGAAGCTCCAAAAGCAATGCCAATTCCAGAGGGTGCATATCCTGAAACTCGTGAAAAAATGAGTGGAATTCGTAAAGCAATCGCTAAAGCAATGGTTAACTCTAAACATACTGCTCCTCACGTAACATTAATGGATGAGATAGATGTAACGAAACTAGTTGCTAGCCGTAAAAAATATAAAGAAGTTGCAGCTGCACAAGGTATCAAATTAACATTCTTACCTTATGTTGTTAAAGCTTTAACTTCTGCATTACGTAAATTCCCAGCTTTAAATACATCAATCGATGATGCTACTAGCGAAATCGTACACAAACATTACTATAACATTGGTATTGCTGCAGATACTGATAAAGGTTTATTAGTACCAGTTGTTAAAGATGCTGATCGTAAAGCTATCTTCTCGATTTCTGCTGAAATTAATGAATTAGCTACTAAAGCTCGTGATGGAAAATTAGCTCCTGCAGAAATGAAAGGTGCTACATGCACAATCACAAATATCGGTTCAGCTGGTGGACAATGGTTTACTCCAGTAATTAACCACCCTGAAGTAGCGATCTTAGGTATTGGTCGTATTGCTGAAAAACCAGTAGTATTAAATGGAGAAATCGTTGTTGCTCCAGTATTAGCGTTATCATTAAGCTTTGACCACCGTATTATCGATGGTGCAACTGCTCAAAACGCATTAAACCATATTAAACGATTATTAAATGATCCAGAATTATTATTAATGGAGGCGTAAGATAAATGGTAGTAGGAGATTTTGCAATTGAACTAGATACGGTCGTTATCGGTGCCGGTCCTGGTGGTTATGTTGCAGCAATTCGTGCAGCACAACTTGGACAAAAAGTTGCTGTTATTGAAAAAGGTAATCTTGGTGGGGTATGTTTAAACGTAGGTTGTATTCCTTCTAAGGCATTAATTACTGCTGGTCACCGTTATGAAACAGCTAAGCATTCTGAAGACATCGGTATTACAGCAGAAAATGTAAAAGTTGATTTTACAAAAGTTCAAGCTTGGAAAAGCAGTGTCGTTAATAAATTAACTGGCGGTGTTGCTGGTTTATTAAAAGGAAACAAAGTTGAAGTTATTAAAGGTGAAGCTTACTTTAATGATGCTAACACTCTTCGTGTAATTACTGAAGAATCAGCTCAAACTTATACTTTTAACAATGCGATCATCGCAACAGGTTCAACTCCAATCGAAATCCCAGGTTTCAAATGGAGTAACCGTGTAATCGATTCAACAGGTGCATTAAACTTACCTGAAATTCCAAAAAAATTAGTTGTTATTGGTGGCGGCTATATTGGTATGGAATTAGGTACTGCTTATGCTAACTTTGGTACACACGTAACAATTCTTGAAGCTGGTGACGAAATCTTAAATGGTTTTGAAAAATCTATGAGTTCAATTGTTAAACGTGGATTAAAGAAAAAAGGTAATGTTGATATCGAAACAAAAGCTTTCGGTAAAGGCGTTGAAGAAACTGCAGATGGCGTTACAGTTAAATTCGAAACAAATGGCGAAATGAAAGAAATCGAAGCTGATTACGTATTAGTAACAGTTGGACGTTTCCCGAACTCTCGTGACATGGGCTTAGAAAATGTTGGTGTTGAAATTAACGAACGTGGTGTTATTACGACTGATCAACAAGCTCGTACAACAATTAATAATATTTACGCAATTGGTGATGTAATTGCTGGTCCTCCATTAGCACACAAAGCTTCTTATGAAGGTAAAGTTGCTGCTGAGGCAATCAGTGGTTTGTCAAGTCAAATCGAATACCTAGCAATCCCTGCAGTAGTATTTACTGATCCAGAATTAGCAACTGTTGGTTATACTAAAAAACAAGCAGATGAAGAAGGATTAGCTGTTAGTGTAGCGAAATTCCCATTCGGTGGAAATGGTCGCGCATTATCTCTAAATTCAACTGATGGATTCGTACAATTAGTTTCTCGTAAAGAAGATGGAGTACTAGTTGGTGCTCAAGTTGCAGGTGTAAATGCATCAGATATCATTTCTGAGCTTGGTCTTGCAATTGAAGCTTGCATGAGCGTAGAGGATATTGCACAAACAATTCACGCTCACCCAACATTAGGTGAAATCTCAATGGAAGCTGCAGAATTAGCGATGGGTCATCCAATCCATGTTTTAAAATAATTACTTAAAAACCTCCTATATTTTATAGGAGGTTTTTTACTGTTCAAATTCATTTAAAACGCTTTATTCAAAGCTTAAAGTAGTTTGTTAAACATAGATGCATTAAGGGCATTACGATGGCAAAATAACGAAAAAAACGATTGTCTGAAACCTCCTATTTGTTAGGAGGTTTTTTTGCATGATTAAGGCATGTCTCGCATAACGTTTAAAAAACAAACTTTCTAGTATTGATGATTGATTGGTGGGAATATTGATGCGAAAACAATTAATAGTATTAATGATACATCAACTATTTTGGGTAGGATTTTCATTTGTTTTATTCTTGTCGAAAAGGGATCAATTATATTCTAAAGTCATATTGTTTCTAGTATTCTTTTACCAGCTTTATTTAATTGCAAAATACGTTGGAAACACAAGAAAAGCAAGTATTATTATTACTTGCTTTTATGCATCGGTATTTTTCTTTTGTCAGGCGATTGTAAATTTATTTTAAATTATCGTTTGTAAAAATACATGATTCGATTGTTAAATAATTCAAGCTTTGCTTCAATTTTTTGAGCTAAATATCTACATAGCTCATTTGCTTTGCCTTTATCACCATAAGTTGAGTTTGGTAACAGAGTAATCACGATATTTTTATCATCTTGAATAGAAACAACAAAATGTTTATAACGTGAATCATTGCTCTGTAAATAAAATGCATCTTGGTCATCTAATTTTTTATTTGAAATAGAGTAAGGAAAGGAAACCCTTTCATAATTCCAGTCAACTTGTTGACCGATCTTAGTTGAAGATTGTATGTAATCATTTATTAAATTATTTATTAAATCTAAATTTGCTTCTTGGTATTTTGATTTATCTACTAATTGAATGGTAGCTTGTTGAACCATTTTTAAATTTTCCCCCTAAGATGTTTTTATGAAAAACATCACTATTAATCTGTTTTTATCATAACATTATTTCAAATTTTTAGACAAGTATTCGGTATGAATTTAATTTTTTCTTCATATGTATTAACTTACAATACTAAAACGGAGGAGTGGGTGAAACAATGTTTGAGAAATTATATGATGATCACGAAAATGTAAGAGTCCGATTTGTTGGCTTTGTTACGAACGATACAAGATACGATATTGGTATTGTATATACGAACATGTTCTTTGGAAAGCCACTCGTCATCTGCATGCAATCTAGACAATGCATTGTATTAGATCGACAGGATGTTTCATTTCCAAATCAGTTGAAATTTTTATGTAAACTAAAAAGTGAGGAAGAGGCAATGGAACTCGCAGAATATTTAGCCGACTGGCTACCGTCACCAAGTATAGAAGAGAGTTATGAATAAAAATAAATGTGTTATACTAATTAAATCGCATTCACCTTATAAAACCCCTTGAATAATCTAGTATTAGAAAATTTAAGTTATACTTATTTACCACTTGCGTAAATAAGTATAACACATTATAATGAAGTTAGTTAATTGATACAACATTATGAAAGGGGTTACAAAGATGGGAACATTCGTATGTAAATGTTGTGAAAAAACAGTAGGTCATTTCGAGGATGAAAAGGTAACAACTCTTTACGTTAAAAACTGTGAAGATTGTGAACCAACTGATCATGAAGTTTGCTAATTCTAATTAATTAAAACATAAAGTCTAATAGAGTAACTATAGACATCTATAAATGAGAAATTCCACAAGGGGATCGTTTTTCCTTGTGGTTTTTTATGTTTTTATTTAATTAAATCACAAAAAAGGGAGACTCAATTAGAATCACCCACTTTTCTTTTTATGCAATTTGAGTTTGATCTCCAATTCTTGCAGTTATAACATCGGATGAAGCTTCGCTTGTAGTAACTGGTATTAATTTTGAATTATCTTTTAAATATTGAGCCATTTCATTCGAGTCAATTCTAGTATTTAAATTTGTTAAGAAGGCAGAAATCATCGCAAAAGGATATCTATGCATATTTAAATGGTAAATAATCTCATGTAATGAACGTATTCCGATACCATGACCATAATAATAATTACTCCCCATCGTAACAGTGTTTTCTCCTTGCCATTCTGGAGTCATTGGGTCAACTTCAGGATTTTTTATATAAACAACGTCACCAGGGGCTGGACGATCAACTTCAGCCGTTAAAATAGCTAATTTAGGGTCGTAATTCCAAGTGTATAAGTATATGCCATTATCGAATAGTTGATCAAAAATTTCATAGCCGAAAATGTCTAGAAGGGCTTTATAAAATATCATAATGATTGCAGTTGCACATTCTGTTGCGTAAAATTGTCCGTTACGAAAAATATCATAAATTCCCATGGAAGTTCTTATGCCTGGCCTAAGTCTAAAACCACCCATAGGTGTACGAATCCAAAACATTGGATTACAATATGCTCGTCTAAAAGTCCTAAATTGCATGCCGCTTGTTAATAAATCTTTAGAAGCCTGAAGTACATAAGTTCTGATTGTCAAATCAAAAGATAATTCACGGTCCGATTTATAAATATGAGACTTTTTACTGTTTGTTAAACTAGACAATATTTCTTGATAAAGTTTATTATTTGAATCTTCGCTATTTTTTAATGAAGCATGAACAATTTTATTATTCACGACTATCAATTAGTCCACATCCTAACATAAAAACAATTTTTTTGTACGAAATCAATATAATTACCTTACCTATCATATGCCTATATAATTTAGATGTGATTTAGAATACAAAAAAACTAGGATTGATTTCCTAGTTTGAGACTGTTGACAAACGCTCGCTTTCTTCGTTGCTTCGCCTATCTACGGTGCTCATTACCGTTTAAGGTAACTCCACTCCTCACCAGGCTTCGCGCCTCGAAAGACAAGCGCTTGCAATCAGTCTGAAAGTCAAGTTTTTAATACTTTGTCTACACACTGAAACTAGGGTTCATTTCCTAGTTTTTCTTTTTTAAAGCTTTAGTTATTTTAATACTTTTAACGTTAATAATTCTTCGTCTTCTGGGCCTTGAACAGGTAATCCTGCTTCAATATTCTTTTTAATATAAACTAGATTTTCAAGTGTAATTTCTTCACCAGGTAAAAAGATTGGAATTCCAGGTGGATAAACCATTACAAATTCAGCAATAATTCTACCGACTGAATCCTCAAGTGGAACAGATTCTGTTGCGGAGTAAAATGCATCCCTAGGAGAGACTGCTAAATTTGGAATCGTTGGGATCTCAACGTTTAAATTTGTATTGCGCTCTGAGATGTCAAATTCAGTTACTAAAACTTCTAATGCATGAATTAACTGCTGAATGTCTTCTTCACTATCACCTGGTGTTAATATGCAAAGAACATTATATAAATCAGACATTTCAACTTCAATATTAAATCGCTCTCTTAACCAAACTTCAACATCATGGCCCGTTATACCCAGTTTTTTTACACTGACTAATATTTTAGTAGGATCAAAGTTGAATGTAGCCTCTTTACCAACTAAATCATAACCAGGGCAATATAAACCATTGATTGAATTAATTTTATTTCGTGCATTATTTGCTAGTCTAATAGTATTCGTAAGTAATTCTTCACCAACAGTTGCTAATCTCTTTCTTGCAACATCTAGTGAAGCAAGCAATAGATAAGATGTTGAAGTAGTTGTTAGCATACTTAGTACAGATTGTACTCTGTGGACATTCACAATGCCTTCTCTTACATTTAAAATGGAACTTTGAGTCATAGAGCCACCAAGCTTATGTACGCTCGTAGCAGCCATGTCAGCCCCTGCCTGCATCGCAGAGATTGGTAATTCGTTATGGAAATGAATATGTACACCATGCGCTTCGTCAACTAATACGGCTAAGCCATGTGAATGTGCTAATTCAACAATGCTTTTTAAATCTGCTACAAATCCAAAGTATGTAGGATTAATGACTAATACTGCTTTTGCATCAGGATTCGTTAAAATGGCCTCTTTCACTGCATTTGTCGTAATACCGTGTGAAATACCTAATTCACTATCAATTTCAGGATGAACAAAAATTGGTGTAGCGCCTGAGAAAATGATCGCAGATAAAACAGATTTATGAACATTTCTTGGAACGATAATTTTATCTCCAGGTCCACAAACACTCATTACCATTGTCATGATCGCCCCACTTGTACCTTGAACTGAAAAGAATGTGTGGTCAGCACCAAAAGCTTTAGCTGCAAGATCTTGTGCTTGTTTTATTTTACCTTTTGGATGATGTAGATCATCTAAAGGAGCAATGTTGATTAAATCGATCGATAATGCATTATCACCAATAAACTCTCTAAATGTTGGATCCATTCCATTTCCTTTTTTATGTCCTGGAATATGGAATTGAATAGGGTTCTTCTTTGCATGTTCTAATAAAGAAGAAAATAACGGCGTTTCAATTTGTTTCATTTAACATACACCCCATTTAATAAATAATAGTGTTTTTCGGAAGTGATATGTTTGTAAACAATTCAACTGTTTACTCTCATTAAGTTATAAACTGTCTTACCTTCATTTGAAAAACAAAAAGATTATATCATTCTATGAATTTTCTGTATAGAAAAAAATTATAAAGTTATGGAATTTTATTCATCTTAATGAAATTATATCAATTTTAAAAATAAGAATGGAATTTAAAAAATGTGTTAAAATGGAATTAATTAGAAAATTGTAGGAGTGAAGTAAATGGATTACCAATACCCAATTTCATATGATTGGACAACAGATGAGACAATTGAGGTAATACAGTTCTACACATCAGTAGAAAAAGCGTATGAAAAGGGAATAGATCGTGAAGTGTTAATGGCTACATACAAACAGTTTAAATCTATTGTACCTAGTATTGCAGAAGAAAAAAAATTATGTAATGAGTTAGAGGAGATATCTGGCTATTCTGCATATAGAGTCATGCAAAAAGCTAAAAATGGCGCTCCTGGTGATAAAATTAAAATGTAGTATGAAATAAGTTAATCGTTAACAATTGAATAGTAAATAAAATCTTAAGTAAAAAATAGAAGCCCATGAAAGGATCATTAGCTACCTTTAATGGGCTTTTCTTACCTATGTATTGTTTAAATAAATCTATTAAATATTTCGTCCTGTCGAAAAATGTGTAAAGAATGGGCATAGACTTTTGTTTTTGACATATGTATAATTAAACAACACTTATATTAATTCAGTTTATACTTATCTTGTATAAAGGAATTAAAGTATTATATGTTTCGATAATACGATGGATTAGTTCTTCCTTTGTAAGTGTAATTGCTTCATCTTTTGCAATTGTAATTCCACATAGGTATTCTGCTTTTTTTACATCATGAAATCTTTGAATACCTTTATTGAATTCATCTTTATTCATTTGACTTTTTTGTATCACATCAGGCTTCATATGATCGTAAGATACCACAAAATCTTTCGGAATCATTTTGTAAAGTTTATTTTTATTCTTTTCAAAATTTATGGCAATCGATTGCTTATTTGGACTTTCGTAAATAATTCCAAAGTAAACAAACAGGTGAGTACCCCACAGTCCAAATTGGAAATGAGGAAGCATCTTGTATCCACGATTATTTGTTGCAAAAGCAATCCAAGTATCTTTTGGAGCATTTACAGTACGCCTGGCATGCTTAGCAATATGGCCAAAAAAGTTTTGATCAGTTTGTACATTTAAAAAAGGTAATATTTCTTCTTCAATTACTTTAAATTTTGGTTGAATTTCATTTTGTATAGCACTCATTCTAGTTTCTAATGTTGAGTCAGTTGTAAATATTTCAAAATCACTTTCTTTAAAAAAAGTTTGAGTCATTTTTGAACCCCCTAATTACATTATCTAATTAGTATACCATGTTTGTCCAAAACAAATGGGTAATATGTTTCTTCATAAAATAGTTACATTATAAGCTTAAACAACATATATTAGTAGCAAGATAAAAATCAGAAAATTTTGTTAATTAACTTTTACAATTTGTTTTGCCAACTTATATTATATGGAGGGATAATGATGAGACAAGTGATTAATGCGTTAAAAAGAACTGATGCAGAAAAGAGAATTCCTGTACTTAGATTAGAATTAGATTACGAACTAGCTACACTATTCGATGCTATGACAGTCAATGATAATGAAGCAATGATTGAATCTAAAAAGAAATTAGAATTATTAAGATTAGAATTAATTCGTCTAGAAGCTTAGCGAGTTTATTTACCGAACCTTTAAATAGGTTCGTTTTTCTGTGCGCTAAATCTTCCGTCAAATGCCCAATGGTCTATCGTATGCCCACCCTCCAAAATAGTTCCTCTTCTTAAATAAAAATCATTTCATTAGGTTTTTTTAGGTTAAAATTGGTAAACTGATAAACAGGACCATTAAATATAAGTTTTAGCACGTAGAGTTTGGAGTGTTTAATTATGAATGTAGACTGGAAAGAAATTGAACAATTCGCGAGGAATTTGCTTCAAGAGGCAGCTGAAAATATTAAAAGCTCTTTATACGACTCCATAACAATCAATACGAAATCAAACGAAAATGACTTAGTAACAAATAAAGATGAAGAAATTGAAAAATTCTTTTACGAAAAAATAAAAAAGAAATTTCCGAATCATTACTTACTAGGTGAAGAAGGTAAAGGCGATGATTTGGATCAAGTAACTGGAGTTGTGTGGATTCTTGATCCAATCGATGGAACGATGAATTTTGTTCACCAAAAACGTAATTTTATGATTTCTTTAGGTATTTATGAAAATGGAATCGGTAAAATGGGTTTTATAATGGATGTAATACATAATGAACTATATTTTGCTAAAAAAGGTGAGGGAGCTTATTTAAATGATCTTGAATTATCACCTTTGAAAAATGTAGTACTTGAAGAGGCTATTGTAGCTGTAAATGCTATTTGGTTAACTAAAAATCGTTATATAAACCATGAAAAATTAAGTAATCTTGTTCGAAAAGTTAGAGGAAGTAGGTCATATGGTTCGGCAGCGATGGAAATGGTCTATGTGGCAATGGGAAGGGTTGATGCATATATCACTCCAAGATTATCACCTTGGGACTTTGCCGCGGGTAAAATTATTGTTGAAGAACTTGGCGGAATATGTACTACCCTCAAAAATGAAAGCCTTTCAATTCTTAAAAAAAGCTCAGTGCTAGTAAGTAACGCTTCGATTCATAACGAATTACTCACTGATTATATCGAATTTCTACAAAAATAATAAAAAGAAGGTAAGTTGGGTTACTAACTTGCCTTCTTTTATTAGTGTGTAGACAGTGTTCAAAAAAAAGAGAAGAAGATTATAACTTACCTTCTCTTTTTAATTTAGCACGTAATGAAAAACCATAACCAACTAATGATATTGAAATAATTAGTGAAATGATAGCGCCAATAGTACTTAGTTCCGCTAGCATAATACCAACTAGAATTAAGAAGATTACGGATAAAGTTGCAACGCAGAAAAGTCTAAATTTTATGCTAGACATGGTGAATCCTCCTGTTCATAATTCTTATTTTACTCTTTGTCGAATCGGATGTAAATTTGAAAAAAATAAATCTTTCCTAAATATTTATTAATAATTTATATTTTTGATTAAACATTTTCTTGATATATTTCCGTGTGCATGTGCTATAATGTTTTAGTTAATAATGAAAATAGATGTGTAGACATTTTAGGAGTGAATATATTTTGAAAAAAAGAGAAGATTTACGCAATATAGCAATTATTGCGCACGTTGACCATGGGAAAACAACGTTAGTTGATGAGTTATTAAAACAATCAGGTACATTCCGTTCAAACGAAAACGTTAATGAACGTGCAATGGACTCTAATGATATAGAACGTGAACGTGGAATTACAATTTTAGCTAAAAATACTGCAATCCAATACGAAGGTAAACGTATTAACATCATGGATACTCCTGGACACGCCGATTTTGGTGGAGAAGTAGAACGTATTATGAAAATGGTTGACGGTGTTCTTTTAGTTGTAGATGCATATGAAGGATGTATGCCACAAACTCGTTTCGTATTGAAAAAAGCTTTAGAACAACATTTAACACCAATCGTAGTAGTAAATAAAATCGACCGTGACTTCGCACGCCCTGATGAAGTAGTAGACGAAGTAATCGATTTATTTATTGAATTAGGTGCAGATGAAGATCAATTAGAATTTCCAGTTGTATTCGCATCAGCTATCAACGGAACTTCTAGCTTAGAATCTGATCCTGCTAAACAAGAACCAAATATGAATGCATTATTCGATACAATTATTGAGCACATTCCATCTCCAATCGATAATAGTGAAGAGCCTTTACAATTCCAAGTAACATTATTAGACTACAATGACTATGTTGGACGTATCGGTATCGGACGTATTTTCCGTGGAACAATGCAAGTTGGTCAATCAGTTGCTTTAATGAAACTTGATGGATCAGTTAAACAATTCCGTATTACAAAAATGTTTGGTTTCATCGGATTAAAACGTATTGAAATCCAAGAAGCAAAAGCTGGTGACTTAGTAGCAGTTTCTGGTATGGAAGATATCAATGTTGGTGAAACAGTATGTCCTGCTGAACACCAAGAAGCACTTCCAATCTTACGTATTGATGAGCCAACTCTTCAAATGACTTTCTTAGTAAATAACTCACCTTTTGCTGGTCGTGAAGGTAAATTTGTAACTTCTCGTAAAATTGAAGAGAGATTATTACAAGAACTTCAAACAGACGTAAGTTTACGTGTAGAAAATACTGATTCTCCTGATGTATGGATCGTTAGTGGACGTGGAGAGCTTCACTTATCAATCCTAATTGAAAACATGCGTCGTGAAGGATATGAGCTTCAAGTTTCAAAACCAGAAGTTATCATTCGTGTGATTGACGGTGTAAGATGTGAGCCAGTTGAGCATGTTCAAATTGACGTTCCTGAAGAATATACAGGTTCAATCATGGAATCAATGGGTGCTCGTAAAGGTGAAATGAGAGATATGGTGAATAATGGTAACGGCCAAGTTCGTTTAACATTTATGGTACCAGCTCGTGGATTAATTGGTTATACTACAGAGTTCTTAACTTTAACTCGTGGTTATGGAATCATTAACCATTCATTCGATAGCTACCAACCAGCTATTCAGGGTCAAGTTGGTGGACGTCGTCAAGGTGTATTAGTATCAATGGAAACTGGTAAAGCTTCAACATACGGAATTATGGGTCTAGAAGACCGTGGTGTAATTTTCCTTGAGCCAGGTACAGATGTATATGATGGTATGATTGTTGGTGAACACAACCGTGATAATGATTTATCAGTAAACGTTGTTAAAGTTAAACACGCTACAAACATCCGTTCAGCGAATAAAGACCAAACGACAACAATGAAAAAACCACGTATTATGACGCTTGAAGAATCTTTAGAATACTTAAACGATGATGAGTACTGTGAAGTAACGCCAACATCAATTCGTTTACGTAAAAAGCTTCTTGATAAAAATGAGCGTGAGCGTGCAGCGAAAAAGAAAAAATTCGCTGAACAAGAATAATTAAATTTTAAAATAATTATGATATAATAAAACCGACTAGAAATAGTCGGTTTCATTTTTGTAGACAAAGTACAAAAAATTAATATTAGTGGATCAAAAAACGAATAGAAGTATTTAGTTTTATTATTTAATAGGGGGATATGGATTTGGAAAAAGCTCCAAAGGGATTTGAATTTGTCATAACACAGTTAATAAATATAACTCATGATATTCATCTTTCAATGTGGATATTATATGGTTTAATTGTTGTATTATGTATTGTGGTATATCATTTAGGTTTCGCAAAAAAATTGAGCATCCTTAAAAGTTTAATCATTTATGTTTTGCTTATGATTGGATGTAGTTTCCTTACTTTCTTAGCTTTAAGGATACCAATTGTTGAAGCATTACTTGCAAGTGTGTTCGTGTTAGGGGTATATAAGATTCGTTTACATCAATCAAAAAAGAATAATGCTACTACATAATGTAAACTTTTTAGAAAGTTGGTATTTAGATGAAATCTGTTCAGGATGCTTTATATAATTGGTTAACGATAAAAGTTATCTATGAAGGTAGACCTTCGGATGAAGCTGCTAAAGAGACGTATGAGATGTTTGATTCGATTTTAAAAGACGATCATCAAGTATCTAACGTAAAAATAGAAAAAATGGAAGATTTCTATTTAATTACATTTACACAAGCAGAAAAAGAGCGTACTACGCGCTTTCCAATTGAAATGATTGATTGCTTTTTAGATCAAGTAAAAGTTAATCCAGAGAAGTATTAAAAACCTAGAAATTAATCTAGGTTTTTCTTTGTTTAAACTTTTAGTGCATTTATTCATGAAAATAATATATCTAAGACTTAATCGTCTTTCCAATAAAAGAAGCCCATTTGGCTTCTTTTTTCATAATTTACCACTCGTCATTGTCCTTTACCGGTTTTAAGAAACGGAAATTCCCTGTTGCAATTCTTTGTTCTGTTTTTATTTTAATTCGATCGTAACATTCAGAGCATGTATATGTATGGATAGGACGATTTCTTAATTTTTTTGCAATAGGTGATTCATCGCTAATAGATTCGCTTTTATCACAAATCATGCATTTAACTCTCATGTGAAATTTCTCTCCTTATATATGGAACTTAAGTTAACATAATTATAACAGGTTTTAGAATATATTTTTAGAAAACAGTGGTTTTAGCAGGAAGTTTTCAATAAACTTTGAATTATATTAGTATACTCTTTATTTGAAGGAGATGAAATAGTGATGGCAAACAGTATTGAGAAAACATTATCACCAAGCTTATTAGAAGATTGTAATAAAGAAAAGATTGTTTTTTTAAGTACTTTTAACTCCGAAAAGAATGCACCAGTTACGAATGCAATTTCTTGGCTTGTTGCTTTAGACGATAAGACGATTCGTTTTGCAGTTGATCAAAGATCAGCAATTATATCGAATATCGAAGAGGTTGAAGGGGTATCATTAAGCTTATTCTCAAATGAAACAGTTTATAGTATCTCGGGAAATGCAAAAATTTTAACAAAGCAAATGCCTGGGATTCCATTAAAATTAGCGTGTATAGAAGTAGAAGTTAATGAAGTAAAAAATATATTGTTTTATGGGTCAAAAATAACAGTCGAACCAGAGTATGCAAAAACTTATGATGAGAGGGCTGCAAAAAAATTAGATGTAGCAGTTTTAAGTGGTCTTAGATCCAAGGAGCTTTAAACATTAAAAAATATTCTAAAGTAGAGAGAATTTCATATAATATATTAACGGTTCGTCCATTCTTCGACTAGTAACCAATTGTAAGACCCATCAATTTAGAATTAAAACTAATTATTCTAATCTGAGTTATTTTTAGTCAGGAGGTTAAGGATTGAGTAAAATATATGTTCTCGACACCAATGTACTACTGCAAGACCCACTAGCAATCTTTTCATTTGAAGATAATGAAGTAGTTGTACCAGCTGTTGTATTAGAGGAAGTAGACTCAAAGAAGAGATATATGGATGAAGTTGGTCGTAATGCTAGGTATGTATCCAAACTAATTGATAGCTTTCGAGAACTAGGGAAATTACATGAAAGTATTCCTCTTGAAAACGGTGGTTCATTTAGAATTGAATTAAATCATCGCTCATTTCAACAATTGCAAGAGATCTTTGTTGAAAAAACGAACGATAATCGCATTTTAGCTGTTGCAAAAAACTTATCACTTGAAGAAGAAGCAAAAGAAAGCGGAAAAACAGTCATTTTAGTTAGTAAAGATACGTTAGTTCGTGTAAAAGCGGATGCACTAAATTTATTAGCTGAAGATTATTTAAGTGATCGAGTAGTGGAAGTTGATCATATTTATACCGGTTATCTAGAGTATTACATAAATACAGATTTATTAAACAAGTTTTATGAAAAAACTGAGCTTCCTGTTTCAGATATAGCGAACCATCCATTTTATCCTAATCAATTCATCGTATTAAAGGATGCTCTCGGTGGTAAGAGCTCAGCTCTTGGAGTTGTAGATAAAACGGGTACAAAAATTAAGAAATTTGTTTTCTCAAATGAACATATTTGGGGCATAAGACCAAGAAATGCACAACAGTCCATGGCCTTAGAATTACTACTTCGAGATGATATACCATTAGTTACATTGATTGGTAAGGCAGGTACAGGGAAAACTTTATTAGCTTTAGCAGCAGGTTTAATGCAAAGTGAGGATCTGCAAAGCTATAAAAAGTTATTAGTTGCGAGACCAATTGTTCCAGTTGGAAAGGATCTTGGTTATTTACCGGGTGAAAAGGATGAAAAACTTCGTCCATGGATGCAACCGATTTATGATAATCTAGAATACTTATTCAATACGAAAAAACCAGGTGAACTTGATGCGATATTAGCCGGAATGGGCTCAATTGAAGTAGAAGCTTTAACTTATATAAGAGGTAGAAGTATCCCAGAGCAATTTATTATTATAGATGAAGCACAAAATCTAACTAGGCATGAAGTGAAAACAATTTTAACTCGCGTTGGTGATAAGAGTAAAATTGTATTAATGGGGGATCCAGAACAAATTGATCATCCATATTTAGATGAATACAACAATGGATTAACTTATGTAGTTGAAAAATTTAAAGATCAAAAAATAAGTGGACATGTAAAACTAATAAAAGGCGAACGTTCATCAATTGCCCAACTTGCAGCGGATATATTGTAATAATTAAATGCTTACAAAAGCAACATCTTACCAAAATCTATCAGTAAGATGTTGCTTTTGTTTTAAACTATAAAATAATTTTCTTGATTGAAGTAATTGGTGTTTCTTTATTTGTAGCATCAGCAAAATATAAATGTACTGGACCATCTTCAAGGATTCTCTTGCCATTGTATGAAAATGCTAAATAACTTTCATATACAGTTTCAAAAGGTAATTTTATTAATTCACCTTCTGTTTCAATCGTAACTTCTAAATCACGATTTTTAGGATTACTATTATCTATAAAATAAGAAAATGGCATTGCATACGATTCCTTAAGCCATTCTTTCTTTTGAGTAGCGTATAAAGGGCTATTATCGACCTTCGCACCTTCAACAATTTCACGATCCCAATGCTTTGAAACACTTTTCGTATATTGCTCAAGCTCATCAACCTTTTTGAAATCACCAGCTAATAAACTATCTAACTTAACCTTTCTTTCATCAAATATCCAAACACTTGGATCAATTGTTAACGGAAACTCTACATTACCTGTTAATTGAAAAACATCACTCATATACTAAAACCCCTTCTATGTACTAAGTCTACCTATAGTGTACGACTATTTTAAGTAAAAAGACAAACAATTGAACAAATATAGCGCTTATTTACAATAAAGTTTTATTATGTTTTTAAGCTTTTTTATTGTGATTAATTGACCGATTTTTTTGTAAAAATTAGATTATAAGATAAATCTAAACTCTAACATAAGAAAATTCTAATAAATAAACTGTTGCAAAAAAATAATTTTCTAAAATACATATTTGCAAAACTTTTGATTTAAGTTGATTTTTCTTAAAAAGAACTATAATATTAAATAGATAGCTTGTACGGAAGCGGAGGGAGAAAATTGAGGTCTGATGCTGTAACAGATTACAAAGATAAAGCATTTGAATTATTAAAAAAAGATGCTGAAAAAATATTAAAATTAATAAATGTGCAACTTGATCATTTAACGATGCCACAATGCCCTCTATATGAAGAGGTTTTAGATACTCAAATGTTTGGTTTATCAAGGGAGATTGATTTTGCTTCTCGTCTAGGTTTAATTGAAGTAGAACAAGGTAGAGAACTTCTTTCTGAACTTGAGCGTCAACTTTCTGCTCTACATGAAGCGTTTACAGATCAAAAGAATAAATAATTATTAGCAACAAAAGCTCAAACAATAAATGTTTGAGCTTTTTTTTGTGAATTTTTTTAATTGTTATAAGTAATAAATCTATTAATCTATGTTACAATATTTTTATTTAAAAAGGGAATTTAGCAAAATAGTTGAATACATAAAGTATAATTAATCAAAGCAGGGATGATTAAGTAATGTTAAAAAAATATTTGAAAAATATTGATTATATGATTTTTGTTCCATTATTAGTGTTATGTTTATTTGGATTAATCATGGTGTATAGTGCAAGCTCACCATTACCATCCATTCGTTATCAAAGTGAACATTGGCCAAGTGACTATTTCTTTCATAAGCAATTAATTGCCTTTGAGGTAGGGATGTTTGCATTTGTTTTTTTAATGTTTTTACCTGCAACTTTCTTTAGAAAAAGAATTGCCATGATATTAAATATAGCTATAAGTATAGGATTACTTGTTGCAGTGCTACTCTTTGGTGAAGTTAGAAATAATGCAAAAAGCTGGGTATTCGGAATTCAACCAGCCGAGCTAATCAAATTCGGATCAATCGTACTTTTAGCAGGATGGTACTCCAAAAGACAAAAGCGAATTACAAAGAACTGGAAAATGCTATTTGCTCCATGGACCATAGTAGCTATTTATATCATCCTATTGAGATTACAACCAGATACAGGTACTGCATTATTAATAATCGGTACTTGTGCTGTAGTTTCATTTTGTAGTGGTTTTATTGTAAAGAGATTAATACTCCTATTCGTTGGTGGGATTGGTTTACTATATCCATTAATTAGTATTTGTATCAGTTTAGGGATCGGGTTAACAGATGTACAAGTTAATCGATTTTTAGCTTTCCGAAATCCTTTTGACTATGCACAAGGAATCGGATTTCAAATCGTAAATTCACTTATCGCATTTGCCAATGGTGGGCTTACTGGAGTTGGATTAGGAAAAAGTATTCAAAAACTAGGGTACTTACCTGAGCCTCATACCGACTTTATTCTAGCTATAATCGGTGAGGAAACAGGGTTAATAGGTGTAATTGTAGTTATTTTATGTATATTCATAATAGTTTGGCGTGGATTGTTAATAGCTCATCAATCAAAGGATTCTTTTGATTCATTATTAGCTACAGGGATTAGTGCAATCATCGTCATTCAATCATTTGTAAATATTGGAGGAGTTACTTCTTTAATTCCACTTACGGGTGTTCCGTTACCTTTTGTTAGTTATGGAGGAACTTCGTTAATCGTTATGCTTTCTATGGTTGGTATTTTAATGAATATTTCAATACGAAATAAGATTCATAAAGAAACTTTATAAAATCTTCAAAAATGCATTTTGAAAAAAGTTTATTCTTAATTTATTGATAATTATCTTTCATAAATACAGGAGGCTTACAAATGACTTACACGAAACAGATTAAAAAAGTTCTTGTTGCTAACCGAGGTGAAATTGCAATTCGAGTTTTTCGAGCTTGCACTGAGTTAGGAATTAGAACAGTTGGTATTTATTCTAAAGAAGATGAAGGGTCATATCACCGTTATAAAGCTGACGAAGCATACATAGTTGGAAAAGGTAAAAAACCAATTGATGCTTATCTAGATATTGAAGGTATTATTGAAATTGCAAAGAAAAACAATGTAGATGCAATCCATCCTGGATATGGATTTTTATCAGAAAATATTAAATTTGCTCAGAGATGTGAAGAAGAGGGCATTATTTTTATCGGGCCATATTCAAGACACTTAGATATTTTTGGAGATAAAATTAAAGCAAAGCAGCAAGCTCTTCAAGCTAATTTGCCAATCATTCCAGGGAGCAATGGTCCAGTAAACTCATTGGATGATGTAAGGGAATTTGGTGAAACTTATGGATTCCCGATTATTATTAAAGCTGCTCTAGGTGGTGGCGGTCGTGGAATGAGGATTGTCCGTACGAATGCAGGATTAAAAGATGCATACGAGCGTGCTAAGTCAGAAGCAAAAGCTGCTTTTGGTAATGATGAGGTTTATGTTGAGAAATTTATTGAAAATCCAAAGCATATTGAAGTTCAAATATTAGGGGATAACCAAGGGAATATTATTCATTTGTTTGAACGCGATTGTTCAATTCAAAGAAGACATCAAAAATTAGTTGAAGTTGCACCATGTACTTCGATTAGTGAAGAGTTAAGAAATCGAATTTGTGATGCAGCTGTTCAATTGATGAAAGAAGTAGAATATGTAAACGCTGGAACAGTTGAATTTTTAGTTTCTGGTACTGATTTTTATTTTATTGAGGTTAACCCTCGCGTACAAGTTGAACATACAATTACTGAAATGATTACAGGAATTGATATTGTTCAAACACAGATCTTAATTGCACAAGGTAATAGTTTACATAGTGCTAAAGTAGGGATTCCATTACAAGATGAGATTCCAAGAATTGGATATGCGATTCAAGCACGTGTTACAACAGAGGACCCACTAAATAATTTTATGCCTGATACAGGAAAAATTATGGCATATCGTTCAGGTGGAGGTTTTGGTGTAAGGTTAGACACGGGTAACAGCTTCCAAGGTGCTGTTATTACACCTTACTATGATTCGTTATTAGTAAAAGTAACGACACATGCATTAACATTCGAAGGTGCAATTGCGAAGTTAAATCGTAATTTAAAAGAATTCCGTATCCGTGGGATTAAAACAAATATTCCATTTTTAGAAAATGTTACGACACACCCAGATTTCTTATCTGGTGAATATAATACTTCATTTGTAGATTCATCTCCGGAATTATTTGTTTTTGCAAAAAGAAGAGACCGTGGAACAAAATTGTTAAATTATATCGGCAATGTAACAGTGAATGGATTTCCAGGTATATCGGAAAAAGAAAAACCAGCTTATGATGAGATTATCATTCCAAATGTAAATCATATTAAAAGTGCTGAAAGTGGAACTAAACAATTACTAGATCAATTAGGTGCTGATGAATTTTCGAAGTGGTTAAAAAATCAACCGAATGTTTTATTTACAGATACAACGTTTAGGGATGCTCACCAATCACTGCTTGCAACAAGAATCCGTTCAAAAGACCTAATTACAGTAGCAGAACAAACGTCAAAATTATTACCTAACTTATTCTCTATGGAAATGTGGGGCGGAGCGACTTTCGATGTAGCGTACCGTTTCTTAAATGAAGACCCATGGGAAAGATTATTAAATTTAAGAGAAAAAGTTCCAAATGTATTATTCCAAATGCTTTTACGTGGATCAAATGCAGTTGGATATAAAAATTACCCTGATAATCTTGTTAAAAAGTTTATTGAAGCATCGGCTCAAGCAGGTATCGATGTATTTAGAATATTTGATAGTCTAAATTGGATTAAAGGGATGGAAGTCGCAATTGATACTGTAAGAGACAGTGGAAAGCTTGCTGAGGCATCGATTTGTTACACAGGTGATATATTAGACCCAACTCGAACAAAATATAATCTAGCGTATTATAAAGAGCTTGCAAAGGATTTAGAATCAGCTGGTGCACATATTTTAGCTATTAAAGATATGGCTGGTTTATTAAAGCCTCAGGCTGCTTATACGTTAATTAGTGAGTTGAAGGATACTGTAGATCTACCAATCCACTTACATACTCATGATACGAGTGGAAATGGTTTATACACATATGTAAAAGCAATCGAAGCTGGCGTAGATGTTGTAGACATCGCAATTGGAAGTATGTCTGGATTAACTTCTCAGCCAAGTGCAAATAGTTTATATTATGCTCTAAAAGGTTCAAAGGACGAGACAAACTTAAATATTAACGGCTTAGAACAGTTATCAACCTACTGGGAAGGCGTTCGTAAGTATTATAGTAGTTTTGAAAGTGGTATGGTTTCACCACATACAGAGGTTTATCAGCATGAAATGCCAGGTGGTCAGTATTCTAACTTAAAACAACAAGCTAAAGGTGTTGGTTTAGGAGAAAGATTTGAAGAAGTTAAGGATATGTATGGTAGGGTAAATCAACTATTTGGAGATGTCGTAAAAGTGACACCATCTTCTAAAGTAGTTGGAGATATGGCATTGTTTATGGTTCAAAATAATTTAGACGAAGATTCTGTATATGAAAAAGGAGAAAATATCGATTTTCCTGATTCAGTAATAGAATTTTTTGAAGGGAAATTGGGACAACCTCATGGAGGATTTCCAAAGAGCTTACAACGCATCATCTTAAAAGGCAGACAGCCATTAACCGAAAGAGCTGGTGAGTCATTAAAACCAATCGATTTTAAAGATGTTGAGGAGTATTTATTCAAGACATTAAATCGCCAGGTTACAAATTTTGATATATTAGCTTATTGCCTATACCCTAAAGTATTTATGGACTATCAAAAAAATGTAGAAAGCTATGGAGACTTATCTGTACTTGATACACCTTCTTTCTTCCATGGAATGAAACTAGACGAAGAGATTAAAGTAGATATTGAACGTGGTAAAACACTGATTGTTAAACTAGTTTCGATTGGTCAAGCTCAGCCTGATGGAACAAGAGTTATCTACTTTGAATTAAATGGTCAGCCCAGGGAAATAGTTGTTAAGGATTACTCAGTTAAATCTACTGTCGTTCAAAAAAGAAAAGGGGACACTAGTAATCCAAACCATATTAACGCAACAATGCCAGGTACTGTTTTAAATGTACTTGTTAAAAAGGGCGATGTAGTTGAAAAAGGTCAAACTTTAGCAATTACAGAAGCGATGAAAATGGAAACAACTGTCCAATCTCCATTTACAGGTGTAATAAGAGACATTCTGATTACATCAGGAGAAAGTATTTCTACAGGTGATCTTCTAATAGAACTGGATCAAAGATAAAAAGTAAAATGAAGAGCGAAGTTAGAGAAGCTGCTGTAAAAGGGCAACTCTTCTTCGCTTTCATTTTTAATGTGAAAAAAAGGTATTTCTTCTACAATTAAGTGGAAGAAATACCTTTTTTAAGAGATATTTTTATTTTGAAGTAACTCAGAATTTGAGCTTTTACTTCTTGTGCAAACTAAACTTTGGAAACTAAAGATCGCAAACAAGCATGAGATTAATATAGCATGTGTTAATGCAACATAAATATTTAGGTTTGTAATAACTATAACCGCTCCACAAATTACTTGAAGAGTAACAAGAATTAAAGATACAAACCATCCAAAATAAATGCCACGTTCATTACGATAGTATTTAAAAGCATGTACAAATGCAATAATTACCCAGACGAATAAAAGAAAAGCAGCAAATCGATGTCCCATTTGAATCCATTCATGAACTTGTGTAGGAAATCCATTGTTTGCTTTACTGCATAGTGGCCAGCTAGGACAAGCTAAGCTAGCATTTTCGTGGCGAACAAGAGCGCCAGTATAAACTACTAAGTATGAATAAATCCATAAACCATAAGTATGAAATTTCATTCTTTTTCCGACATAAAAAGAATTTTTTTGATAATTGCGATCACGCTCAAAAATTAATAATGTTAACATGACTACAGCTGCAAAACAAATTAGAGAAATACCAAAATGAATTGCTTTTACAGCTGGGACTTGACCCCAAACAACTGCGGCTGCCCCGATTAATGCTTGAGCAATTAGAAAAATACAAGAAATGATTGCTAAAAACTTTGTTTCTCTTTTATGAGGAATGACAATCCAAGCAAGCACTGCTAATAATAAAACAAATATCCCAGCAAGGCCTGATGCTGCACGATGAGATAATTCAATGACAGTTTGAATAGTTAGATGATCAGGAATGATTTGACCTTTACAAAGAGGCCATGATCTTCCACAACCGAGTCCAGAATTAGTCTTTGTTACGAGTGCACCACCCAATAAAACAATTAAAAGAATGAATGAGGTAATTAACGATACCCCTTTTAAAACACGTAGCAAGTATACCCACCCACTTTTATAAAATAATAATAATTTTAAAATTTAATTATTAAAAAAATTATTCTGTAAATAATACTTCTATATCATATAAGATTACGACACAAAATTCAAAGGTAACCTTCATATTTAGACATAATATTTGTTTTTTCTTAACTTTGAATGTATTCATTTTTAAAATATAGAAATAATTAATTTTATAATTAAATAGTATTTAGTATTGAAAAGATAGACTGTTTACGTTAAAATTTTTTTGAAACGTACACAATTTGTTCATATATTTATCACAAAAATTTCATTAAATTTAGTTTAATAGAAGTATGTCTAAATTAAAAACTCATTATGAACCATTAAAAAATGGGTATGAAAAATGAAGTTTTGCAAAAAAAAGAGGAGGATTGACTTGGAACAATTAGCTAATAATGTTTCTAAAAACGAAGAAACTAATCATCCTTCTAGTTCACTGAAGAAAGATTTACTTTCTTTAATGAAAATAGGGATCGTAAACTCTAATATACTGACAACTTTTACAGGTATCTGGTTAGCAATCCAAATAAATGGATTAGATATATTAGATTATTTACCAAAAGCAATTATTACTGTAATTGGTTCATCACTTATTATTGCGGGATCATGTGTAATCAATAACTATATTGATCGTGATATTGATCCATATATGGAGAGAACTAAAAACAGACCAACTGTAACCGGTAATATTAAACCAAGCGTTACAATTTCGATTGGTATTCTTTTATTAATTGTGGGCTTTACATTTATGGCTTTCACAACCTTAATGGCTGTTGTATATGCATTTATTGGTGCATTTACATATATCGTACTATACACTCTTTGGACGAAACGTAATTACACGTTAAACACAGTAGTAGGTAGTATATCTGGTGCAGCACCCCCATTAATTGGATGGGCAGCAATCGATGCGAATTTGCATCCAATTGCTTGGATGCTGTTTTTAATCATGTTTATATGGCAACCACCTCATTTCTTAGCACTTGCGATGAGACGTTCTGAAGAATACAAAAGAGCGGGAATTCCAATGCTACCAGTGGTTTACGGATTTGAAATGACGAAACGTCAAGTCATGATCTGGGTATTATGTTTATTACCACTGCCATTTTACATGCAAGCTCTAGGTTTACCATTTATTATTTTTGCAACAATATTGAATATTGGATGGGTTATTTTAGGATTATATTGTTATAAACAAAAGGATGATCAAAAGTTCTCTAAACTGATGTTTATATACTCCATTAACTATTTAACTCTTCTATTTATGTCAATGATTGTGTTTACAATTTCGTTTTAATTAGGGGTATTACGGGGGATTTTTTTATTGTTTGTTTAATCTTATTTTTAAATAAGAATGAAACACTTTAAATTGAAAGAGGGGGAAGTATACTTATGAAACATTGGCGATTAGTCTCGCTAATTTCCTTGATAGCAGTTATTTTGAGTGCATGTGGACATGCAAATCAATCTACACTGAATCCTCAAGGTGAAGTAGCAAAAATGCAATACGATCTTATGAAGCTAAGTACGTTGATCATGGTATTCGTTGTTGCTGTAGTAACAGTTCTTTTCCTTTACGTAATCGTGAAATATCGTCACCGTAAAGGTCAAGAGAATATTATTCCAAAGCAAGTAGAAGGTAATCATTTTTTAGAGCTTCTTTGGACGATTATTCCTGTTATTTTACTTATTGTTTTAGCAGTACCAACAGTATCACAAACGTTTAAGCTTTCAGATGAGAAGCAAATAGCAAAAGATGAGAAGAAAAAAGATGCAATTGTTATTAATGTAAATGCTCATCTTTTCTGGTGGGAATTTGAGTATCCAAAACAAAAATTCATTACTTCTCAAGACATGTATATCCCAGTAGGTAAAAAAGTTATCTTAAACCTAAAAGGTCAAGATATCAAACACTCATTCTGGGTACCATCATTAGCAGGTAAACTTGATACAAACGTTGAAGGCGAAAACAAAATGTGGCTTTCAGCGGATAAAGAAGGTACATATAATGGATTCTGTGCAGAGTTTTGTGGTCCTTCACATTCATTAATGCAATTTAAAGTTAAAGTTGTAAGTCAAGCCGACTACGATAAGTGGTTAGCTGATATGAAGAATCAAAAGGGTCAAGCTGTAACAGCAGATGCACAAGAAGGTGAAAAAATCTTCAAACAAAGCTGTATTGGTTGTCATGCTGCAGATGCAAATGATACAAGACCACCTGCTGCACGACTGGCTCCAAACTTAGCTAACTTCGGTGATCGTGATATGGTTGCTGGTATTGCTAAAAATAATGAAGCAAACATCAAGAAATGGTTAACAAATCCGGAAGCTATGAAGCCAGGAAACCTAATGTCAGGTAAATATGGTGACTTATCAGCTGATCAGATTGATGCATTAACTGCATACTTAACTAGCTTAAAAATTGCAAAATAAATTAATGGATATGAAGCAAAGGGGGTAATACTGTGAGTTCTGTAGCGAAAAAGAAACCACTATTGTGGGACTACTTAACGACAGTCGACCATAAGAAAATTGCCATCCTGTATTTAATTGCAGGCGGATTCTTTTTCTTAGTTGGTGGGATGGAAGCGTTATTTATTCGTATACAATTAATTAAGCCAGACAACACTTTTTTAGTTGGTGATGCTTATAACCAAGTATTAACAATGCATGGTACAACAATGATTTTCTTAGCGGCGATGCCGATGATCTTTGCATTTTTTAACGCGGTAGTACCATTACAAATTGGTGCTCGTGACGTAGCTTTCCCGTTTTTAAATTCTTTAGGTTTCTGGTTATTCTTCGTTGGTGGAGTTTTCTTAAACCTAAGTTGGTTCCTAGGTGGAGCGCCTGACGCAGGTTGGACTTCATATGCGACACTAGCTCTACACAGTAAATCACATGGTGTAGACTTCTACTTATTAGGTCTACAAATTTCAGGTATTGGTACATTAGCAGGTGGTATTAACTTCCTAGCAACGATTATTAACATGCGTGCTCCGGGGTTAACATACATGCGTATGCCACTATTTACTTGGACAGTATTTGTAACATCAGCACTTATTTTATTTGCATTCCCGGCATTAACAATCGGGTTAGCGTTATTAATGTTTGACCGCCTATTTGGAACTGCATTCTTTGATGCATCTTTAGGTGGAAACTCAATGATCTTTGAACATTTATTCTGGATTTTCGGACATCCAGAGGTATACATTCTTATATTACCGGCATTTGGTATCTTCTCAGATATCATTCCAGCTTTCTCTAAGAAACGTTTATTTGGATACTCTTCAATGGTATTCGCAACAGTTTTAATTGGGTTCCTAGGATTCATGGTATGGGCTCACCACATGTTTACAGACGGTCTTGGTGCAGTAGCAAATGCAATTTTCGCTGTTGCAACAATGGCAATTGCAGTCCCTACAGGGGTTAAAATCTTTAACTGGCTATTAACAATGTGGGGCGGACAAATTCGTTTTACAACACCAATGCTTTGGTCAGTTGCGTTTATTCCATCATTCGTACTAGGTGGGGTAACTGGTATTATGAACGCTGCAGCTCCTGCTGACTATCAATTCCATGATAGTTATTTCGTAGTAGCTCACTTCCATTACGTAATCGTAGGTGGGGTAGTATTTGGTCTATTTGCCGGTGCACATTACTGGTGGCCAAAAATGTTTGGTAAAATCTTAAATGAAACATTAGGTAAAATTACATTCGTATTATTCTTTATTGGTTTCCATTTAACATTCTTTATCCAACATTTCTTAGGTTTAATGGGTATGCCTCGTCGTTACTTTACATATTTACCTGGACAAGGCTTAGATACTGGAAACATGATCAGTTCAATCGGAGCAATGTTCATGGGTCTAGCTACAATCGTTATGTTAATTAATGTAGTTTATACAGCAATTAAAGGTAAGAAAGCTGCTGGAGATGCATGGGGTGTAGGTCGTACACTTGAGTGGTCAATTCCTTCTCCTGCACCAGAATATAACTTTGCTCAAATTCCATATGTACGTGGATTAGACGCTCTATGGGTAGAAAAAATGGAAGGAGACGGCAAAATGACACCTGCTGAACCACTAGGTGATATTCATATGCCAAACTCATCTATTTTACCATTTGTTATGTCAGTGGGCTTATTTATTGCAGCATTTGGGGCATTGTATAATGACCAACTTAAAAATCACACGGCAGTTGGTGTATTAATTCTTGGCTTAGTTATTACATTCGGTTCAATGTTCTTACGTTCTTGGATTGATGATCATGGATTCCATATCCATAAAGAAGACATAGCTGATGAGGGGGTTGAGGCATAATGGAAATGAATCAAAAATTTACAGCTGAAACGTTTCCTCACAACCCTGAAAAAGCTACAGAAGAAGGTAAAAATAAGTTCTTAGCATTCTGGCTATTTCTTGGTGGAGAAACTGTATTATTCGCATCATTATTTGGTACTTTCTTAGCATTAAGAAACTCTACTGCTGGTGGAGCAAGTGCTGCAGAAATGTTCGAACCAAAATTAGTATTCATTGCTACAATGTTACTTTTAACATCATCTCTTACAAGTGTTTATGCAATGTACCACATGAAAAACTTTGAACACAAAAAGATGATGCTTTGGTTAGGAATTACAGTTTTATTAGGTCTAGGATTTTTATTATTAGAAATTTACGAATTTAGACACTATATGCACGAATATCATTTTACAATTAAAAGTAGTGCATTTGGTTCTTCATTCTATACATTAGTAGGTACTCATGGTGCCCACGTATTTGTTGGTTTACTATGGATCACTACTTTAATGCTTCGAAATGGTGGAAGAGGTTTAAATTTATACAACGCACCGAAGTTTTATGTTGCAAGTTTATACTGGCACTTCATCGATGTAGTATGGATTTTCATCTTTACAGTAGTATACTTAATGGGAATGGTGGGATAAGAAAATGGGTACAAATACAAACTCTCATCAAAGAAATCAAGTTGAAATAAAGTATCACAGACGTAAACATGCAGAAGAAATGAAACAACAATTAATTTCATTTGCATTAATGATCATTTTAACACTTGCATCATTTGCAGCAGTATTATACAGAGATAAAATGGATCCATACTTTACAGTACCATTTATTTTATTACTTGCTGTAGTACAACTAGTGTTCCAACTTTATTACTTCATGCACATGAAAAATAAAGGTCACAGCACACAAGCGTTCTTCCTATATTCAGGACTTACAGTTGCGGTAATTACACTATTAACATTCCTAACATTAATCTGGTTATGATGTAAAAAGGAAGTGAAATTAATTCACTTCCTTTTTTTATATTCGTTTTATGTAGATTTGTGGGACTGAACTGAAGCTTTAGAGTGGCTTAAAAAAAATAATAATCCATCAGCATTTGCGACTAATAGATTCGGTGAAACAATTAATGCTATTAATTTTGTTGAGCAACTTTATGAACTAGGTGCAGGAAAAGTGAGTGTTGTTGGTATTATAGATGAATAAGAATTGAGGAAGAAGGAGGACCTTATGCTGAATCCTTGTTAGTTGAATTACTCGAGGATGACGTAAAACGTAATGATCTTATTAAGTTCTATGAAAAAGAGATGGAAGAACAAGGGATTGGCGAAGGAGAAGGAATTTTAGAGTCGAATGAAAGTAATATAGCTAATGGCATACTTGGTTTTGGGTGGTATTGATACAATGCCACCTTTAGATATCAAATGCAACTAATGCATTGAGTTAGATAGAATAGAAAAAAAAGGCTAATTACGAAAGAGCCTTTTTTGAATTCGAAATCTTATGTAATACCTTGGAAATGTTAGTAAATGTATAATTTTTTTAGTTTTTTTTGTAAATTGCCCTTAGTAACCACAATTGTAGATTCTTAATAGTTTAGAGAACTTATTTAGATTGAGAAAGTACATAATGAAAGTACTTTTGTGGTGTACCATAACGCTTGAGTTCTTGAATTAATTCTTCATCAGCTTGAGTAATAGTTCCTTTTTCTACTCCGTTACAATCTTGGATTGATACAGGTAACAAACTTCCATCTTGGTAATCAAAATTTATAATTTTTCCTATACCTTCTCCTGTAATGCTTAACGTAACTCCTTCATTTACCATAGCATAACCAACTATGTCATACATTTTCTTAAACAATTCCTCTATCTCAGCTAATGTAACTAATTCTTCTTCACCATCATTAAATACGGTATCCTTATCAAATTTTACCCAAATACCAACAGCTTCTTTTTCTGGAGCTCTATTTAGGTCTTCATAATCAATTTTCGTTATCGTCCCGGAATGATAAATAGGCTCTTCCTCATTAATACAATAAATGTCACTTTTTTTAATAATTTCTACACGATCGCCTTCACTTACTGTTAAGTCTCTTTTTGTACCAAACCTATTGTAGTAAATCAATAAAATTTCCTCCTTGTAAATTCTTTAGACTTATAAATTATCCCCTAAATTACTAAAGAAATACTTAATGAGAATACTATATTTTCATTGATCTTCTCTTTGGGATCAAATCAAGGTCCAATTTAACTATGAACATTTTTATTGGTATAAGAATGTTCAGTGGAAGAAAACTATAAAGCCGACATAATTTTAGAATGAGTACTTAATCGGTTATGGTTAATAAGTAAAATGGAAGGGATGATTCAACAATGGATATAGAAATTCCTAAAGATGAAGATATTGAAATGGAAGAAAAAGCCGAGCTTACTGGTAGTATTGATAAAGTAACAGAGCATATAATTTGGGGTGCACAAGGTTTCATGGATATTCCAGATCAAGGCAAGACATACAGGAAAAGATATTTAGGAAACCGATATCAATAAGTCGAGAAATCACAGACCGTGAAAAATTATGTGAAGCTTTCAAAGTTAGACATGGAAAATATAGCCTTTATTTTAAGGTTATTTTTTATTAGGTAAAATTGATTACTCTAGTTATCCCCAGTATTATTTCCGAATCAACTAAGATATTCGAGTATAAATTTTAATACATAAAAAGCGCATGCAATATTAAAGAGGTAATAGTCTTCGGTGAAGATCATGATTAATCTTTAATAAACGCAATGCCTTTAAGCAACAATAATTTAGGAGCTGATTAGTCAGCTCCTATTTCACATTTTACCTCGATTCAACTAACCCTAAGGGGTTCTTTTTTATTAGGAGGGCGGCTAGTTTTTGAGGAAGACTCTCTATTCAAAGCCAATAATAATATCATTCCAATGATACAAGCTGTACCAAGCCATTGGAAAACACCAAAAGGTTCTTTTAACCAAAAGATTGTAGTTAAGACGGCAGCTAGTGGTTCAATACTTCCTAACAGACTTGATTCTTTAGGTGGAAGACTTTGTAAACTTTCTATATAGAACCAAAATGCAATCATTGTACCGAATATGATAATGAACACTAAATATAACATGGCTTCAAGCGTTAAGTTTTTAAAGTCCATTTGCCAAGGGGGATGGATAAAACTTAATACAAAGCCACCGATTATCATAGCCCATCCGACAATGACAAGTGAGTCGTATTGCTTCAGTAATGGTACGGCAAATAAAGTATAAAATGCTAAAGCTACCCCAGATAATACACCCCAAACGATTGCAATTGCTGGCACAGATAATTGCGAGATTGAGCCGTTAGTTAATAAGAAAAAACTACCAATTAATGCTAGAGAAACAGTTAACAAATCTTTTCGTGTTAGAGCGGTTTGTTTACGGATAATTAAATAGAGGATAATCATTACAGGGGCTAAATACTGCAATAGTGTTGCAACAGCAGCGTTTCCATGTTCAATTGAGGCCATATATGTGTATTGAACCGCTAGCATCCCCAATACCCCGAAGATCATTAGTTGAATTGCGATCCTTCCATTTTTCCAAACCCCAAGGATCTGAGAACGATCTTTTTTAATATATTGAATGGCTAAGAGTAATAATCCGGCTAGAAGCAAACGGATCGTAACAAGCCAATCTACATCAATTTGATATTGTTGAAACAGTTTTTTGGCAACAGTACCACCAATCCCCCAAAATACTGCCCCTGTGATAACAAGAAATATTCCCTTTCGTCTATTCATGATTTTAGTCTCCACCTTCAAATATAAAAATAGTGTTATAATAAGTTAAATGATAAGTGAGAAAAGTCTAAATTAATACTCAAATCGAATGGAAAAATGTAAGGATATTGAGGTGGTTATGGGGATATGCAAATTAAAAATTTTATGGTTGACGAAAGTTTAAAAGAATTAACTAAACATCAAACTGTTGTTTTGCCAATTGCATGTTACGAAACAACGATTAAGAAAAACATAAATAGTTATATACCACTTCATTGGCATGAGGAATTTCAGTTTGTTCACGTTGTTAAAGGTGAAGCAATTTTTCAAATAAATGAAGAAAATATTTTTGTTCAAGAAGGGGAAGGGCTTTTTATAAATAGTGGCTGCTTGCATATGGCAAAAGATCGGAACGATTCTGAATGTGCCTATATTTGTTTAAATGTTTCTCCAAGTTTCGTTTTGTCTCAAGAGCTTTATACAACCTTTGTAAAGCCTTATTATCAGGCGACTAATATACCCTTTTTATTCTTAGATCCAAAGGAGCTATGGGCCAATAGCATTTTAAGCTCAATTTTGAAAATCAATGAGATGATCAAACAAAATTCACCATTCTATGAAATCGACGTCAGTTTACATCTCACATTAATTTGGAAGAATTTAATTATGAATGGAATTGAATTAGAGTATGAACAGTCGGTAGTGGTTAAGAGTAACCGAATGAAGCAAATGTTAAATTGGATCCACCTACATTATTCTGAGAAAATACTATTAGAAGACATTGCAAGAGCGGGTCAATTAAGTCGATCTGAATGTTGTCGATATTTTAATCGTATTTTAAAAACAACTCCATTAAACTATGTAACCGATTATCGAATACAAAAAAGTTTAATATTACTACAACAATCTGAGTTGAATGTCACTGATGTTGCCTATCAAGTTGGATTTAATAGCACTAGCTACTTTATTGATAAATTCCGAAAGTTGATGAACTTGACACCATTAGCTTACAAAAAACAAAAAATTCCAGAAATCATATGAAGTAAAACATAAAAGCATCTTTTAGTTGAAAAATATAAGTTGTTTAGCTTTAGTTTTTTTACTAATGTAATTAGCAGGATTGTGTAATATGGAGTGTTAGAATTCACAAGATCATAATCATGAGATGAACTCGACGTAATGATTAAGTAATAAGAAAAAGATACAAATAGGTGGTGGTATTATGATGAAACATCTTCTTCCTAGAATAGAAGATTTGTTGCAAACAAATTTTTCTATACACTCTGATCTGGATATCAATAATGAAGCAGCGTATATATTTAAACAGCATCATAGTGAAGTCTGGGTGTTATCGATAAATGAGTATCTTCATTTTAAGAACAGGAATATAAAAGAGTTTTATTGGAAAAAAGCGGGCGTTTTCAATGAAAAAGCTGTAATTCAAGACGTGATTCAAGCATTACAAGCATCAGATGTTGTAGTCATCACAGATAAAGAAGGAAAAATTAAGGGCTATATCAATTCTGCTGTTTTAGTTTCTAAAGTGTTTGAATCATATCAATATTTAGAGGCCTATTTTCGAACGATGATTGATACAATGGATGGTTCGGTCTCGATTGTAGATGAAGCTGGAAAAACAGTTGTTTGGACTCAAGGTGCTGAAAGGATATTTTCAATTCCTAAAGAAGAAATTATTGGGAATAAAATGGAGGAGTTTTTTCCAAAAGATATGTTATTAAATAAAGTAACAATGGAGACAGGTCAATCCTTTCGTCATAAGCATCATAAACCACGAGAGGATCTCTTTGTCATGATTAATAGCAGTCCAATCTTTATCAATGATCGGATTGTGGGTGCAGTTGCGGCTGAAACCGATATTACGAGTCAAGTGATAATGAATCAAGAACTTATGAATGCTTCCTCCAAAATTCTTCAATTGCAGAAAGAGGTTTCTAGACTGCAATTGTCGCACGATTCTTTTCAACAAATTAAAGGTTCGAGTCAATTGATGAAAGAAACAGTTTCGTTATCGAGGAAAATGTCTGAAACGAGTGCGAATATTTTATTACTTGGTGAAACAGGAGTTGGGAAAGAAGTCTTTGCAAAAGCAATCCATTTTTATCGTGGTTCATCTTCTCCATTTATCGCTGTAAACTGTGGTGCGATTACACCATCATTGTTTGAGAGTGAATTTTTTGGCTATGAAAAAGGAGCATTTTCTGGTGCAGATGTAAAGGGTAAAAAGGGAAAACTAGAGTTGGCGAACGGTGGAACTCTTTTTCTGGATGAAATTGGTGACTTAGCATTGGATATGCAAGTGAAGTTACTTAGAGTTTTGCAAGACAAAACCTATTACCGCGTTGGTGGTACAAAACAGCTAACAGCGGAGTGCCGAATCATTGCTGCTACAAATAAGGATTTAGAAGCAATGGTTGAAGCAAATACTTTTCGAGAAGACCTTTATTATCGTCTTAACATTTTATCTATTACGATTCCCCCATTGAGAGAACGAAAAGAAGACGTAATGGAGCTCCTTCATCAATTTATCTATGAGTTTTCATTACTATATAATCGAACAATTAAAATCGTTGACCCTCAGGTAACTTCCGCCTTATTACAATACGATTGGCCTGGAAATGTGAGAGAGATGAGAAATGTTATTGAGCGATTAGTATTACTGTCTGTAGAAGGAACTATCTCTATAGAAGCTTTACCGCCAAAGTTGCTACAATCTACATTGTTATCGACAGGGTATGATGACTCCTTGCAAGATGATCTAAATGATTTTGAAAAAAATAAAATAATTGAAGCCATTCGAACAGAGAATGGGAACAAGCAAGCAGCCGCAAAAAAACTAGGAATATCTCGAGCTACTTTATACAATAAAATGAAAAAATTAATGATTGAGCTTTAAAAGTAAAAAGCCTTTTCGACTAAATTAGTCCAGACGAGCGTAAGAAACTCCTGGGCTGATTTAGAACCTTGAAATCAAATATCCCCCATTATTTCTCCTCAACCAGTAAGTAGTAACTTTTAAATAAAAACTCTACCTATGGCATTTTCTACGGTTTTGTCAAACCGCTACCGTCTAAACATTTAGACATTATAGGCTAAACAGTGTCTAAAGATATTTACACTATTTCCGAAATTATCCTCTAAATAAAAGATTTTAAAATGGCACAGAACTTGCATTAATACTTCATGTCTAATTTAAACCATCTATTAAAGGGGAAATGATCATGAATTATCGAATGCAAGAATTACAAACATTTTTACAAAAACAAGGTATCCCAGGTGGCTTGGTCACATCACGCCAAAATATTTTTTATTTATCAAATTTTGATTACAATCCGCATGAACGATTTGTAGGTATTTTTGTCTTTCCAAATGACGAACCCATTTTTATTACACCAGCAATGGAAGTTCAAATGATAAAGGAAGCAGGCTGGAAACATCCAATCCTAAGTTACACAGATTCCGATCATCCGTGGGAACTTGTTCGTCAAGTAATTGAAAGCAGAAACAAAATGCAACAATTTGCGATTGAGAAGCATGATATCTCCTATTTTTATATTGAAAGTCTGCAACAGATTTTTGGTGAAGTAGAGTTTGAATCTCTAGATTCGATCCTTACTGAAATGCGACTAGTAAAAGATTCTGATGAAATTGAAATATTACGTGAAGCCGCTGCTTTTGCTGATTATGGGGTCAAGTGGGTATTGAAGCATTAAAAGAAGGAATCACAGAACTTGAAGTATTAGGAAAAATTGAATTTGAATTAAAGAAAAAAGGGATTAAAGAAATGTCATTCTCTCCCATTGTTTTGTTTGGCCAAAATGCAAGTAACCCACATGGAGCTTCAGGTGACAATAAGTTAAAAAAAGGAGATAGTGCGTTATTTGATTTAGGTGTGAAATATAAGGGATATTGCTCTGATATCACAAGAACAGTCATGTATGGTAATCCTAGTAGCGAACTCATTAATATCTACAATACAGTTTTACAGGCTAATCTTGCAGGTGTAGAAGCATCTCAACCTGGAACAAAAATTGGTGATGTTGATCTCTCAGGAAGACGCGTCATTCAAGCAGCTGGCTACGGTGAGTTTTTTCCTCATCGAATTGGTCATGGTCTTGGGATTGAAATTCATGAGGCACCTTCTATAAATGAAATTAATGACGATTTATTGAAATCAGGAATGGTCATTACTATTGAACCTGGCATTTATCTAAATAGCCTCGGTGGTGTCCGTATTGAAGACGATGTTGTCATTACTGATCATGGGTATGAAGTATTAACGAAGTTTCCAAAAGAATTAATGATTGTAGGAGCTGAACGAAATTGAACCGAATCGAAAAAATACAGAAACAGCTTTTAGAGAACAATGTCGACGCAATATTGATTACAAAGAGTGAAAATCGTAGATATACGACAGGTTTTACAGGTTCAGCTGGTATGGTGCTAATTTCAAAAAATGCTGCTACCTTTATCACTGACTTCCGCTACGGGGAACAGGCTCAAAATGAAGTGAAAAACGCTAAGATTATCGTCCATAACGGTAATATTGAAAAAGAAGTTGCAAATGAAATCGACTGTCAAGGTCTTAAAAAGGTCGCTGTTGAGGCAAATGCCATGACATTAAATACATTCTCAAAACTACAAGAGTATGGAAATGTAAAATGGATTCAATTGGAAAATATCGTTGAAAAGGTTAGAGAAATCAAAGAGCCAATAGAATTAGAAATAATGAGAACGGCAGCTAAAATCGCAGATAAGGCGTTTGATTATATTTTGAATATCATTAAACCAGGGATTACGGAATTAGAAATCCGTAATGAACTGGAATTCTATATGCGAAATATTGGTGCAACCTCAACATCTTTTAATACTATAATTGCTTCTGGAAAGAGGGCTGCCCTACCGCATGGAGTGGCTTCCGAAAAAGTGATCGATTATGGTGACATGGTAACCCTTGATTTTGGTGCATTGTACAATGGTTATTGCTCTGATATTACAAGAACAATCGCCGTTGGGAGCTGTTCGGATGAGTTTCGCAACATTTATCACATCGTATTAGAAGCTCTAAAACGTGGAACAGAAGGAATTAAATCAGGTGAAAAAGCGAAAACGATTGACGATTTAACGAGAGACTATATTTCAGAAAAAGGATTCGGAATTCGTTTTGGACATTCAACAGGTCATGGGTTAGGTATGGAGGTTCACGAACCAATCCGGCTTTCTGACAAAAGTGTAGAAATTCTTCAAACTGGAATGGTTGTTACCGTTGAACCAGGAATTTATATCCCAGGATGGGGTGGCTGCCGGATTGAAGATGATATTATAGTGAAAGAGAATGGTTATGAAATCATTACCCATTCTGATAAGCACTTAATTATCTTATAAAAAATATTGAACAGGTCATCTAATGCATTTTAAAAAGATGACCTTTCTTTTGAATGGGAGGAGTATTCGATATGAATGAAATCATCTTATATATCATGACGTGTTTTATGGTTCTAGGGGCAATCGATTATCTGCTTGGTAATCGGTATGGACTCGGACAAAAATTTAAGGAAGCCTTCCAATCCATGGGACCACTTGCTCTTTCAATGGTTGGCATGATCTCGCTATCACCTGTATTAGCAAAATGGTTAACACCGATTGTATCTCCTGTCTACCAGTTTCTTGGAGCAGATCCATCGATGTTTTCATCCACGTTTTTAGCTCTTGACATGGGTGGATACTCGTTAGCAAACGAAATGGCTCAATCGAGTGATGCTGCTTTATTTTCTTGGGTGTTTTTAGGAACAATGATGGGGCCAACAATTGTTTTTACCATTCCGGTTGCTTTAAGCATCGTTCATAAAAATGATCATCCCTTTTTTGCTAAAGGAATTTTAATTGGGCTAATGACTATTCCATTTGGATGTTTAGCGGGAGGATTCGTTGCAGGATTTGGCTTTATATGGATGTTGAAAAATTTAGTTCCTTCTATTCTGATTTCTGGCTTGATTGGTATTGGAATGCTATCGGCTCAATCAGTGATGATTCGTGGTTTTAAATGGTTTGGAAAAGGAATTGAAATTGTTATTATCATTGGTCTTGTTTCGATTATCATTAAAACATTAACAGGTATCTCTATTATTCCAGGTTTGATGCCGCTTTCGGAAGGCTTTGTAACAGTTGGAAAAATAACGATCATACTTGCTGGTGCGTTTCCGTTTGTTTTTGTGCTAGTAAAAGTATTACAAAAGCCTTTTGCATTACTCGGAAATAAGCTAGGTATGAATCAACAAGCATTAGGTGGATTCATCGCTTCCTTCGCCCATCACATTCCAATGTTTGCGACAATGCATGAGATGGATGACCGTGGGAAAGTCATAAATACCGCATTTGCAGTTAGCGGTGCATTTGTTTTTGGCAGTCACTTAGGTTTTGTAGCAGGTGTTGAGAAGAATTTTGTCATTCCACTAATTGTCGGTAAACTGACCGCTGGGTTTTTGGCTGCTGCATTGGCTTTGATAGTGACAAAACGTTGATCAATATGAATTATGAATAATAGAGACGTAGATTGGTATGTTAAAGGCTTGCCACATTTGGAAAAGTATGAACAGAGTGTTGAAATAAAATATGGTCTTAGAGAAAAAGGACATTAAATGAACATTTATAAGTGATGTAATTATCGTATATTTGGATGATTTTTTCATGGTTTTAAATGTGAATATGTTTGAGCAATTTCATGATTCCAATGGTTTTTTCAGAAGTTAAAAAATTATGAGCTAATTTTATTAAGAACAAATTCAATTGATTAGTTTAGTTTTTTTAATGTTCGATATTAATTAACCTACAACAGCGTGAGGATGCTCTAACCTCACAGAAAGTGTGCACCTTAGTTTTTCATTCACTATAAATACCCATCATTTAAAAATGAATAACGTTTTCAAATCGTATTTTAATTTGAATAAACCGTTATTACTGTTATATAATTTAGTAGTATAATAGTTTGGATAATTTCATTAAATATTATATGATAGAAGTAATGTTTAAATTTTTTTTGTCTTTGTGAAGTTTTTGTTTATAAGTTTTAAATCTACACTATATTTACATAGTCCAATATTAATTTAAACATTAGGTAAAAATAATAAGTGTGAATAGAATAATTAAAGGGTGTGCATTCATGATTAGCTTAGGGATGTTCGGGTTTAAAGCACTTTGGAGTCCATATTTATTTGTGTTTTTAGTTTTAGTCATTTTAGGTTATTTTTACATAATTAATAAATTTAAAGATAAAAACAATGTTACTGAGACTAAACAAAAGGTGTATTTCGTAATTGGTATTTTGTTAGTTTACACCGCACAAGGTAGTCCAATCGATTTAATTGGTCATATAATTTTTAGTGCACATATGACTGAAATGGCAGTACTATACTTAGTTGCACCGATCTTTCTTATTAATGGTATTCCAGATTGGTTATGGAGAAACATACTTAAACCAAAATTCGTTAATTCGTTTTTTACTTTTGCTACAAAACCATTGATTGCTTTACTAATTTTTAATGTAGTATTTTCGATTTACCATTATCCATTAGTATTTGATACGGTAAAAACGAATAATGTCTATCATTTCTTATTTACAAATATATTATTTTTCATGGCAGTATTTATGTGGTTTCCTGTTATTAATAACTTACCTGAGAGACAAACACTTTCTGATATCCAAAAGATTGGTTATATGTTTGGAAATGGTATTTTATTAACTCCAGCATGTGCACTTATTATTTTTGCAGGACATCCATTTTACGCGACTTATAATGATCCAGTGTTATGGAGTAAAGCGATGGAACTTTGCGTATCACCAGATTTATTAAAATCACTAAATATTTCAGGTCCAGAAGTATTTAACTTTATGTCAGCAAGGGAAGATCAGCAGGTTGGCGGAGTTATCATGAAAATTATCCAGGAAATAGTTTATGGATCTGTTATTGGTTATAATTTTTTCAAATGGGCTAAAAGAGAACAAAATGGAAATAAAATTGATCCAATCAGTAGTAATCCGTTATTGCTTAAAAAATCTTAGGGGTGGAAATTTTGAATTCGTTACCAATTTTACCAACAATAAGTACAAGTTTTATTGTAATTAGTGCCGTATTAGTTGCAATCGGCTGGTATCTTATTGCAAAAAGAAATATAGAGGGACATAAGAAAGTTATGTTCTTTGCTGGAGTCTTTGCACTCTCGTTTTTCATTGTATACGCAACGAGAACAATCTTTATCGGAAATACTTCTTTTGGGGGACCAAAAAGTTTAAAGCTGTATTATCATATATTTTTATTTTTCCATATATTCTTAGCTACAACTGGCGGAGTATTTGGTCTAGTATCAATTATCTCAGGATATAAAAACAAATTAAAACTACACAAAAAAATTGGACCGATTACTAGCATTATTTGGTTTTTTACTGCAATTACAGGTGTATTCGTTTATTGCTTATTATACGTTTTCTACAAAGGTGGAGACACTACTTCAGTTATTAAAGCTGTTTTAGGATTTTAAGTAAAAAATAAAAGAGTGAGTAAAAGAAGTTGTACTTCTTTTTACTCACTCTTTTTAATAATTATAGAATAATGAACTTGCTTACTAGAGAAATTTGCTCTTCAGCTTTTTTAAGTAATTCTTTACTTTTATCAACGATACTTTCAGGGAAGTTTTCGCCTTCTCCGTACTCTACACCGTGAGGATAATAGTATTTACCTAAAAGTGGAGTAAGTAATTGGATCTTCCCTTTACTTGACTCTACATGTCCTTCTACTGCGAAACCTTGAACGCGTAAGTAGTAGATTTCATTACGTTGTTCAAATTTATAATCGTAAGTTACTCTTTCGTAATCCCATTGACCAGCAAGGACAAAGCCTAATTCTTCCATGATTTCAGTTAATAAATTTACATTTAATACATGGTTTTCTAAATTTGTATTCTCAAATTTCATGTTATTACCCCCTAAATTACTTAGAAAAAATCCCTATTAATATAATATTATCTATGACAATAATTAGCAATGAAAAGCTGATAAATGTATTTTAACTAATTTATATATTTTTTTGAATAATTTGGCTACAATGGATATATAAACATAGAGTTAATAATTGGGAAGGGAAGATCTAAATGGAAAAGCTTATAAAACTTTTCTTTTTTACAATAAGTTTTATAACAGTTTTTATGTTCAGTCCACTTATTAAAGATTGGATTACCAATATTTCATCATTTAAACAATATCAAAAAGTAGAAGAAGTGAATATGCCGATGATCGAAAATGCAAGTACTGAAAAAGTAACATACTCCGTTTCTCAATATATTGGTCAAAGTGAACAAGAAATTTTAAAAACCTTTGGTAAACCGTCAAGAAAAGTTCCTTCTCAATATGACTACGATTGGCTTGTTTATGATAAGGATGCTACAAAGTATACTCAATTTGGTGTACTAAATGGCAAAGTTGTAACGATTTATGTTGCAGGTAATAAAGTTGATATAACCCCATTTGTGATGGGGAGCCACTATGAAGAAACAATGGATAATGTAGCATTACATGATAAAGTCTCTTTTTCGATATTAAGTAATCAATACACATTTAAATTATCGACAACCGATTTACACGAACGTCCACTTGTTTCATTAAATAATTGTTTTGCTCAACTTTATTTTGACCGTTTTACTGGAAGTTTATTAGGTGTTCGCTATTTATCTCCAGAAACTTTAGTTAAGCAAAAACCGTACGAGCTAATTTATAGTGGAAATTTAATAAATGCAAAAAAATTAAATACATTGCAAGAAGCAATTGTTGATCGTGAAGAAGAGAGACAGATATTTAACTTAACGAATGTTTATCGTAAAAGAATGAATTTAAGTACTTTAAATTGGAATGCTAATGCTGCAAAAGTAGCTTTAGGACATAGTAAAGATATGGTTCAAAATAAATATTTTGATCACTATTCTAACTTATTTGGTAGTCTAGCTGATCGTTTAAATGATGCAAATGTTCCGTACAGAATTGCTGGCGAAAATATTTCTGCTAATTATGTAGATGGTATAGCATCTGTATATGGATGGATTAATAGTAAAGGCCATCGTGTAAATATGTATAAAAAAGAATACACCACCCTTGGAGTTGGAGCCTTTAATAAATATTACACCCAAAATTTTATAAAATAATAGCGAAATCAAGCAAAAGCGAAAGTTTGTGCTTGATTTTTTTATTTCCATACAAGCACAAAATTATTCGAAAGACATAATTTTGTAGTAAATGCTTTTAATTGGAGTGATATGAATGGGAAATGAAAATAATCGTCCATCTATCGAACAATTTAGGCAATTCGTTATGGAACACCCAAAACTTCGTGAGGAAGTAAAAACGGGTAAAAAAACATGGCAACAATATTTTGAAGATTGGTATTACAAAGGTCAAGACCATGAAATGTGGGATGAATATAGAAATGACAATAATACAAAGTCTCAAAAGAAAACTGCCAAAACGGAACAATCAGAAGAAGGATATGTTGGAAAAGTCATTTCTTTTGTTAAAAATTTAGATCCAGATCAAATTCAAGGCCATTTAACAAATGTAAACTCTACTTTAACGAATATTCAACAGCTTATATCACAATTTAAATCTCCAGCTGCTTCAACTAATCAAAGAGAAGAAAAGCCAGCATCACAACAATTTAATTTTAGACAGGATTGAGGAGATCTAAATTGAGAAAAGATGTATTAGAATTTCTTCAGAGTGAGGAAGATTATTTGAAGTTTTTAAGACAACAACCAAAATGGTATCGTAAACTTTCTAGAAATCCTGAGCTTACTGATGAGTTTAGACTGGCTTCCCTTGAGTTTTTTGGTAAAACTATTCCACAACGAGTTGATAAATTGTCAAATCAAGTTCAAATGGCATCGTTTATGATTGACATGTTCCATGTATTAAAGGATCAACAAAGTACTAGTAGTGAATCCTCTGATACTGAATCAAAAGAAGACTAAAAAAGGATAATAATTCAATCTGTCATAGCTTTTTGCTACAATGAAGAAAGTAAGTTTTAAAAAAGGAGTAGTAGTTATGACAGAAATTTGTTTAGTAAGACATGGACAAACTGATTGGAATTTTAACAATATAATTCAAGGAAGAGAAGATATTCCTTTAAATATGGTAGGTAAACAACAGGCGAATGATAGTGCGTTGTTTTTAAGTGATCAAAAATGGGATCGGGTTATTACAAGTCCTTTGGTTAGGGCCAAACAAACTGCACAGGCAATTGCAGAGTTTTCTAAAATTGATGAGATTATAGAGGATGAACGATTTCTAGAAAGAGAATTTGGTGAAGCTAGTGGAAAACCTATTTCCGATGTTCATGAAAACATTTATAATAATAATGTAGAAGGAATGGAAACAAATGAAGAATTAATCGATCGAGCTTTTAGTGCATTAAAAGAAATTGCCCAAAATTATGAAGGTAAACGAATTGTAATTGTTGCACATTCTCATACGATTAAGGCAATTCTACATGCGATTGATCCTGAGAAAGTAAATTTTAGGACGAAATTAAAAAATGCTTGTGCAAATTTTATTGAATTTAAAGATGGTAAATGGAAGATAAATGAATTTAATATTTCTGATCACATAAAAGCTTAGGACAAGTTCTTTTATTTACGGAATTAAATGTGATATAGTTTATTCTTGGAGGTGTAAGGAAATGTATGCAACAATGGAAACCTTGCAACTTATAACAGTCTCAGAAGAACTTGCTTCAATGATCGTGCAATCGGATGTTGCAGATCAGTATCGAACTTCATATATTGCATTAAATAATGATAAAACTGCCCAAGAAATTATTAGTCGTTTTATGAAGACGAAGGATTTATATGAGGATGTTCAGCGATTTGGAAAATATCATCCTGATTATAAAGAAATTCGTAAAAAAATGAGTGAAGTTAAAAGAGAACTTCAATTAAACGATACAATCGCTGCTTTTAAGCAAGCTGAAGATCAGGTCCAATTACTTTTAGATGAGACTAGCTATTTAATTGCTCAAGCTGTTTCGCCTTCTGTAAAAGTTCCAGCGGGTAATCCATTCTTCGTAAATACAGGTGGAGGATGTAGTACTGGTGGATGTGGCACAGGTGGAAAGTGTGGATGTAAAACGAGGTAATAAATCATATTGAAAGGCTCATTATTTGATAATGAGTCTTTTTTTAGTAAAAGTCATTTTCTGAACCTAGTACAGTTAGCGCAATTATTTCCACAACAAAACATTTTTTTATTCGGAACGAAAAATCGATGTTTAAATACGAAATTATTATGTTCTTTACGAATAAATTCAACTCGGTAAATTAGTTTAAACTGTTCAGTAATGGTTCTTGCGCAATCAATCAGTAGTTTTTTGATCGCTTCTTCGGTTTGTTGTCGGTCGGTCTGAATATATAGAAAATTGGCACCGCAAATTTGTTTGTTTGAAAAGTGATTAATTTGTTTATAATTTGAAATACAGTTAAAAAATTGCTCCCAAACATCATCTAACATAATTTTCAATCCTTTCTAAAAACTATTTATGAAAGTTTCGTTGCAAAAGAAATTTGGGATATGATATTCTATTTCTAACGGATTTTTAAAGGAGAAAGCTATGTTCGTGCAAAGACAAGGTATTATTATTTATTTACAATCATTAAAACAAGCAAAAATGTTACGTAAATTTGGAAATATTCACTTTGTCTCTAAACGTTTGAAATACGTAGTCCTATATTGCAATATGGATGATATAGATCGAACAATAGAGAGATTGAAAAAATTTCATTTTGTGAAACGAATTGAATTGTCATATAAACCTTTTATTAAGACTGAGTACGAAAATTCAAAACCAGACGAAGCAAAGGAATATGATTATCAAGTAGATTAAAAACGATTGAATGGATAATTAATTTAGAAGGGGTAACCTATCTGAATTAAAAACCGTTCAATCGTTTTTCTTGTGGTATGGTTGAGAAACTATCCCTGATATTCTTTATACTTTATGAGAAAGATTAGAAAATAGTAAATCCTATTATCTAGTCTAGTTATTTCATTGGTGGAATTAAGTGATTTAAGCGTAAAATTCCGATAATATATTGATGGAATAAATCGTTTTCATGAAATGAGCTTGAGTGTCTAATTTGTAATGTGATGATTTCTTTGTTTAAGGTTGTAGCTAATTCTTCAAACAACACTTCACGTTTTGTAACTGAATCTTCTTTTAATGTAATTCCTTCTCTACAATAATATATTGGTTGGAATTCACCAATAGAAGTAGGGCTTAAGATAACAGCAAAAGAACAGCAGTTTGAGCCTTTATTTTCAGCTGTTAATTTAAGTAAAAATTTAACTCTATCTTTTTGCGATTTAGCAATTTCAAATAGTTCATATAAATCTGAGTATCCTTCTCCAATTTCAATCATGCGTTGGATCATGTGTGTTCCCCCTTAAAACGTAAATACTTTACGAGTAATTCAAACAAAGTATGGAAATAAATGCAACATTTATTCTACAGGATAAAGGCATAAAAAAAAACCCCGCATTTGCAGGGCCCCTCTTATTAAAGTGTAATCACTTAAAAGAAGGCAAAGGGAGAGGAGAAACCGGAGGAAGAACTTATGGGGAAACGTAAGTCTTCTCCGCGGTTGGCAACAACATCAACTGAGATGTTGTTAAAATTAATTATTTCCAAAGTGGATGATTTTATACATAAGTAGAAGAATATGGAAAGAAATGTTTTTGTTTTAGTGAAATTATGATAGGATATGTTCGTAAATTGAAATATATAGTAGGAGTAAATTAAATGAGAGTAGTGTCAGGAAAAAATAAAGGATTAAGTTTAAAGGCAGTACCTGGAATGAGTACTAGACCGACAACCGATAAAGTAAAAGAAGCAATGTTTAATATAATTGGACCTTACTTTGAAGGTGGTATTGTATTAGATTTATTCGGTGGTAGTGGTGGACTATCAATTGAGGCATTAAGTAGAGGGATTGAAAAAGCGATTATTGTAGACCGTGAAATGAAGGCGATTAAGACGATTAAAGAAAACTTAGCAACTTGTAATCTAACTGATTGTGCTGAAGTATATCGAAATGACGCTGAGAGAGCTGTTAAAGCGATTATTAAAAGAGAGATCCAATTTGATTTAATTATTTTAGATCCTCCTTATAAAAAGCAACAAATCGTATCATTAATTGAAACTTTTGATGAAAAAAATCTTCTTGCATCAGAAGGAACAATTTTAGTAGAACATGCTACAGATGTCGAATTACCTGAAAAAATAGGGAAATTTGTACGAACAAAATCAGAAAAATATGGAATTTGTGGCGTATCAGTGTATCATATTCGTATGGAGTAATTTTTAGGGGGTACAAGATGAAACGTATTGCTGTTTGTCCTGGGAGTTTTGATCCAATTACTTTAGGACATTTAGATATTATTAAACGTGGAGCAAGAGTGTTTGATGAAGTAATAGTTGTCGTATTAAATAACTCGGCCAAAAATTCTTTATTTACTTTAGAAGAAAGAAAAGAATTAATTACGGAAGCTACAAGTGCAATTCAAAATGTACGCGTTGATTCATTTAGTGGTCTATTAATGGATTATGCGAAAAAAATTAACGCCTCTGCAATATTAAGAGGCCTAAGAGCAGTATCAGACTTTGAATATGAAATGCAAATTACAGCAATGAACAAAAAATTAGTAGATGAAATTGACACATTTTTTGTAATGACAAATAATCAATATTCATTCCTAAGTTCTTCAATCGTAAAAGAAGTCGCGAAATATGGTGGAAATGTAAAAGACTTAGTACCAGAATGTGTAAATAGCGCATTAACAGAAAAATTTTTGAAACCTCAAGTTTAATGTAAGCTTAAGTATATATATAATTTATTAATGAGAAGACAACATAAAAGAAACCTCAAGTTTGTTTAAAACTGAGGTTTCTTTTTTTTATGAAAACGTTTAAGAAGATAACTTTTTTATATACAGTTTATAAATCAAGATAATTACATAAATGTAAAGAGAAATTAATGTTATAACTGAACCTGTTGAAATCAATGATTCCAGGTTTAACTGTTTCTCTGTAAAAATCTTTATAACAGGTAAAGTATTATTAGTAACATTAGAAGTTAACTGATTAAGATATAATGGCTTCCAAAAGATAATTGCCAAAATAGGTGCAATTCCAGATTGCAATAAACGACCGATTAAATAAGGTTTAATACTTAACTTCACTTCAGAAATAATACTTGCTACTTGGGCTTGTATTGAAAAACCACCAAATCCTAAAATAAAGCTAGTTAAAGCCACTTGCTGCAATAATGTACTATTGCCTAATTCACTGACTAATTTAGATCCTAGAGTAATTTCAAATAATCCAGATAAAAAAGGCGTAGATAAATTGTGATTAACCTTTAAATTTGAAAAGCAATATGCAATTATTTTTCCAACATTAGAGATAAATCCAATTTCAATTAAAAGCATATTAAGAACAGAAAAAACGATAATAAATCCACCGATCATTAATAATGTTTGTACGGAGGAAGCTATTGCGTCCCCTAATATTTTTCCAATCGGTCTTCTTTCACTTAATCTTTTTTCATGCATAACTTTAAAAGCGTATTTAAAGCGGTTAGAATGAATTCTTTCTTTACGAGAGTAGTTAGGTTGGTTTCTTCCGTAAAACCTCATAATGAGGCCTACAATAGCGTTAGATAAATAATGACTGAGTGCAAGTACGAGCCCAACTTTTGGGTTATGAAAAAAACCAACAGATATGGCAACAAAAATAAACAATGGGTTAGATGAATTTGTAAATGAATTAAGTCGTTCGGCTTCTAATTTTGTTAATTCCCCATCTTTATATAATTTTGCAGAAAGTTTCGCACCTGAAGGAAATCCTGAGGCCATTCCCATAGCCCAAACAAACGCCCCAACCCCCGGAACTCTAAATAAAGGTCTCATAACTGGCTCTAAAAATACACCAATAAATTGAACAATTCCAAAGCATATTAGAAGTTCACTTAAAATGAAAAAAGGAAGGAGCGAAGGAAATACGATTCCCCACCACATATTTAACCCTCTTATTGAACCTTTAAATGCTACCTCTGGATGCAAAATAATAGTTGATGTCAGAAATATGAGTAATAAAAAAATTAGTAAGGTAATGAAGTAATTTTTTTTCACATATAAACCTCCAAAGATAAACTTAAAAACCATATAGATTTTTGTCTAATTGTAGTAAGACCAATGAGTAGGAAATAAGATAGTAATATATGTATAAAAAAAACTTGTACAATTAAATATACGTTGCTGGAATTCAATTTTAGACCAAAGAGTTTAATTGGAGGGGAAACAACTTGGAACCGAAAATTGGTTTAGCATTAGGTTCAGGAGGTGCACGAGGATTTGCACATGTTGGTGTAATTTCCGTTTTAAAAAAGCATAATATTCCTATAGATCTGATTGCAGGCAGTAGTATAGGTGCTTTAGTTGCTGTTTTATACGGTGCTGGTGCGGATGTAGATCGTCTATATAAAATCGCAAAAGTATTTCAATCTAAATACTATATTGACTATGTTGTTCCAAAAATGGGTTTGATTTCCGGGAACAGAGTTAAAGAGTTGATTAAAGTACTATCATTTGGTAGAAAGCTTGAAGAATTAGATTTGCCAGTGTCTGTAATCGCTACAGATTTATTAACAGGAGAAAAAATTGTATTTCAAAAGGGAGATATTGCTACTGCAGTCCGTGGGAGTATTTCAATACCGGGAATTTTTGTACCAGAAACATGGAATGGAAGACTTTTAGTTGATGGTGGAGTCATCGATCGTATCCCCGTTTCAGTTGTCAAAGAGATGGGGGCTGATTTTATTATTGGAGTAGATGCTTCTCCTATTCAAGTAAGTGGTGAAGTTTCGACAATCTATGATGTGATTATGCAAAGTATTGAAATAATGCAGCATGAACTCGTGAGAAATAGAGAAATTGCTTCGAATGTTATGATAAGACCTAAATTAGACCATGTTAATTCTAGAAACTTTACTAACCTTGAAAATGTTATCAAAATAGGTGAAGAAGCTACAGAAAAATTAATTCCAGAAATTCTTGAAAAGATTGAGCAATGGAAGGAGAAAAATAGTGATAAAAAGGATCAGAATTCTTAATGTCCTATTAGTACTTGGTATTACGCTAATTCTTTTATATTTCATTCCATTACCATACTATGTAACAAAACCAGGCTTAGCCGAGCCTTTAAGGCCATATGTAAAAGTTGAAGGTGCAAAAAAAGATAAAGGTGAATTTATGCTAACGACCGTCGCAATGGGTAAGGCAAATGTCTATTCATATATTGGTACGAAAATTAATGACAATTACCATTTATACAAGATAGAAGAAATAAAAGTAAAAGGTGAAAGTGATGAAGATTATCAATTCCGCCAATTAAGATACATGGAAGAATCAAAGCAAGCTGCGATTTTAAACGCATATAAGCAGGCTAAAAAATCTTATAAAGTGACGGAAAACGGAATAGTAGTCGTATCTGTTTTAAAGGATATGCCAGCCCATAACGTATTAATGCTAGGTGACATTATCACTAAAATCGATGGGAAAGAAATTCGTACGATCAATGATTTTACCAATACTGTAAAAAGTAGAAATCCTGGTACAAATTTTAATTTAGAAGTAAGTAGAAAAGGGGAAATTAAATACTTTAATATTAAAACAGAAGCTTTTAAAGACGAACCGAATCGTGCTGGAATTGGTGTTTCTATTGCAGAAAATTTAAATCTAACTACAAATCCAAAAGTTAAAATAAATTCAGAAAAGATTGGTGGACCTTCAGCGGGACTGATGTTTGCACTAGAAATTTATGATCAATTAAAAGACGAAAGTTTAGCAAAAGGTCATGAAATAGCTGGAACTGGAACAATTGATAAAAATGGAGTCGTTGGACCGATAGGTGGTATATCTCAAAAAATAATTGCAGCATCTGATTCTGGAGCAGAGATTTTCTTTGCACCAAATGAGAATGGTAAAAAGAATTCTAACTATAATGAAGCTGTAAAAAGTGCAAAAAAGCATGACTTGAAAATGAAAATAATACCGATTGATACATATAACGAAGCAATTAATTATCTTGAAAAGTTAAAGACAAAAAAATAATTTCATTAGAATAGGTGTATGATAAAAAATGGCAGGATATAAGGGGGATATCCCTAAACCTGCCATTTTTTTAGTTTATACTATGTAGTTGAAACTACTTACGATCTACTAAATTGATTACTATTTTCATCATAAATAATTGGATACAGTGAATATTCGGTTTTTATTAATTTTTGTTGATTATGTAATGAAAGCATCGAAGCATAAGTATATGTTGCTTTCAAATCAGTACTTAGTTCTTTTTGATTTTGCTGATTAATAGTCGTGTAAATTGGTAATTCAATTAATTTTTTTTTGCTATTTAAATAAGTTTTTCCCATTGAACTCATACCAAGTAAACGGATATAAGGAACACAATCTTTCTCTAATATTGCTGACATTTCTTTTTTGGATGTATTTGTTAAGATATGTGTTAACAATCTTTGAATTCGAGTCCAAGTGTATCTCTTTGTTTTTATTGATGTCATTAACTCTTCAAAATTAAGACAGTTTAATACAGAATGTAATACCCTTCTTTCTAAACCTTCGACAGCTTCGTAAATTTCCTCAAGCTCTTCTTTAGTTGATGTCATTAATTTATATTTCAAAAATGGTAAATATTCATTCCAAGAATGAAGAACACCATACTCGTTTATGTAATCTTCAATTGAATCTTTAGTAAAGCTTGGAACAAAGTCAGAAATCGATTGATTTTCACCTTTTAGAATTTTTCTAATTGCTGTAGCGCTAGCGATACTATGATGATTGGTTTCTTCATCATGATAATTTGCAGCTATACGCTGAATCGTTCTACCTTCCATTCGACTATCAAAGTGTTCAATAGCTTCTAAATAATGTATTCCTAGAATATTATTTGGAAGTGAAACATCAAGCTTCGATGATTCAAGATTTTTTTGTAAAGCAGTACTATATGCAGCAGGATAACTTAGTCCTTCATCAAGAAAAGTACGTATACTTGTATTGATTGAAGAAGTAAGCTGCTTCTTTTGTTTGATTAACTCGTAAAATGTCTCAATTTTACCCTCTTCACTTCCAAAACAAACATAATCACATTTTAAAGAATCAAGAATTGAAATAGCGCCTTTGGCAAAGATGCTAGCGTGCTGAGTCGAATAGCTATAAGGTAATTCAATAACAAGATCTGCACCTGCTTGTAAAGCTAACTTTGTTCGTACATGCTTTGGAACGACTGCTGGCTCGCCTCTTTGTAAAAATTGACCACTCATTACCGCAATAACAACATCAGCATTTGTACTTTTTTTAGAACTAGTTAAATGAAAAGCATGTCCATTATGTAATGGGTTATACTCTACTACTACACCAACCGAACGCATAGAAATGCACCTCCAATATTTACTAATTTCACGAATTTATACATTAAGAATACCAGTTTTCAGAAATAATTCGCAACCTAGTGTGAATTGTATTGAATTTTATTGTGGAAAATAATATATTAGATAGGTTACATATAAGAAGCAAGGTCAAGGATTTAATGGGAAAGCTAGTAACCAAGTCTAAAACTTTTAGTGAATTTTTCGTCGTATGCTTGTCGGGATCTCAGTCAAAGAAGTATATTATGATGTCTAGCTCCCCAAGCTAGCTCTTCGGTAATATTCCATTAATCTTCGAAGTGGAAAGTGCGCCACTTCTTTTAGCTGAATGGAGATATTCCTAAAAAAGAAGCAGAAAGATGTCTAGCTCCGGCTCCTAACTCCTCGAGGTCATAAGCCAATTTTCGTCTAAGATTAAAGTGCAAATCTTAGCCAAAAATCCTCTTATGCTTGTCGGGAATTCAGTCAATGAAGTATGTGTGATGTCTAGTTCCACAAGCTAGCTCTTCGGTAATATTCCATTAATCTTCGAAGTGGAAAGTGCCCCACTTCTTCAGCTGAATGGAGATATTCCTAAAAAAGAAGCAGAAAGATGTCTAGCTCCGGCTCCTAACTCCTCGAGGTCATAAGCCAATTTTCGTCTAAGATTAAAGTGCAAATCTTAGCCAAAAATCGTCTTATGCTTGTCGGGAATTCAGTCAATGAAGTATGTATGATGTCTAGTTCCACAAGCTAGCTCTTCGGTAATATTCCATTAATCTTCGAAGTGGAAAGTGCGCCACTTCTTCAGCTGAATGGAGATATTCCCATCAGAGCTGGGCAAGCTTGTTCCACATTTCAATAGTGTAAAGAAAAAATATTGACAAGTGATTATAAAGAATATATAATTTTCATTGTTGCCTTGAGGTGGTTTATTTATGAAATGGTCAGTGCACCAGTTGCAGAAATTAAGACATAAAGGTTTAAATTTAGATGAGACAATTGATGTAAGTCAAATAAAGGAACGTAATACTGATATTCGAGAGGTTTCTCCAATTCGAGTTACTGGACGAGTTGATTTTGGAACGAACCGATATACGTTTCATTTAACAATAACTGGATATTTAATTTTACCTTGTGTAAGAACATTAGTTGATGTAAAATATCCTTTGTCGATTACCACAACAGAAACATTTTTTACAACATCTGAATGGAAAAGTGAAGATGAGAATTTTCACATCCTAGAGGGTGACGTGTTAGACTTAACCCCAGTGATTGAGGAATGTATCTTAGCCGAGATTCCAATGCAGGTTTTTGCAGAGGATGTTGAGGGGAAAGAAACAGCTCCAACGTCAGGAACAGATTGGGAAGTTAGGGAACATGTCGAAGTAGAGCAAAAAATTGACCCTCGACTTGCTGGTTTAGCAAAATTTTTTGACAAACAAGATAATTGAGAAGTACCGGATAACCGGCTTCATAACAAACACTCACTTTAAGGAGGTGGGATCAATGGCAGTACCTGCAAGAAGAACGTCCAAAACTGTAAAAAGAAAGCGTCGTACGCATTTTAAATTAGCGGTACCTGGAATGGTTGAATGCCCAAACTGTAGTGAATTAACATTAGCACACCGCGTATGTAAATCATGCGGACACTACAAAGGAAAACAAGTACTTAGCAAATAAGCTAGTCTTTGAATGAGCACATAGGAAACTATGTGCTTTTCCTTTTGCCTTTAAACGACTATGATTAATCCTCTAAAACCATGCTTCCTCTTACCTCTGCCCATTTCAATTTCTGTATAGTATAATAAAAACTAATAGGAAACTAGGTATAGAGAGAGGGATTCCAATGTCTGAAGTAATTAATTATCAAAGAGATGAAATAGATTATATATTTTTAAATAGGCCTAATTACGGGAATTGCATTGATGAAAATACGGTAGAAAAACTTTCTGAAATTATCCGAGAAATCCGAATGAAATCCCAAAGTAAACTAGTTGTATTAACTGGGGAAGGTATGAAATATTTTTGTACCGGTGGAGATTTAAACACAATTTTAAAGTTTAAAAATAATTTAAATGGATTGGAATCTTTTAATCTAAAAATGTGTGATGTGATTTATCAAATTGCTATGTTACCTCAAATTACAATCTGTTTTATTAACGGTTATGCTTTAGGTGGCGGCTGCGAACTGGCAAGTGCATTCGATTTTAGATACGCGAGTCACAATGCAAAAATAGGATTTATTCAAGGAAGAATGGGAATTCCAACCTCTTGGGGTGGAGGTACCGTGCTTCAAGAAAAAATGAGTCATCAAGATTGGATTACATTACTATCATCCTCAAATATTTACACCGCATTTCAAGCTAAAAAGATCGGCTTTATACATGAACTATCAAAAGATTTAACAAGTTTACATAATGAAAGCTTTATTAGTTTAGCTAGAGGTATTCCAGCACAAATTCATCATCAAAATAAAAAAATACTTATTCGTAAATGGACTGAGCAAAATCTTAAGAGAAGAATGGAAGAAGAAGTTATTTCTGCTATGCCACTTTGGTTTTCAGATGAACATATAAAAAATATCGAACAATTTACAAAAAAATTGGAAAAGTAATCTTCTACCTTCATTTTTTTGTGCATATGAATTAGTAAAATCTGCTTATTGCATAAGAAATTGGAGGGGATTGCAAATGGTTGCAAATCGCCAGGATGCATGGACAAAAGATGAAGATAACTACTTAGCTGAAGTAGTTTTAAAAACGATAAATGAAGGGTCAACTCAATTAATGGCATTTAAAGTAGTAGCAAAGAACTTATCAAGGACTGCTGCTGCTTGCGGTTACCGATGGAATTCTTATGTTAGAAAGTTCTACAAAGAAGAAATTGAAAAAGCAAAAAATAGTAGTAAAAAACTAGCTGTTCCCACAAATGAGGTAGAACCAAAGCACGATTCGGAAATAATTACGAATGAGATTCACGAAGAAGCTACAATAGAAAAAGTCCATTCCGAAATAACCTTTGAGTCAGTATATAAATTCCTTGAATATTTGAGATTAAAAGTTGATGCTAGTGGACGAATTAAAGATATACAATCTTTAGAAAAAAAGCTATTAAAATATAAACAAGAAAATGAACAATTGAAAATTGAAAAACAACAACTAGTTGAAAAACTAAATGAGCTCCAAAGTGAATATGAACATTTATTTGATTTTTTAGATCAAAAACGAAAAATAGTAAATGTTAGTTCTAAAAATGACACGAAGGTAAAATAAAATGAAAAACTCAACATCTCCTATAGGAGTGTTGAGTTTTTTGTCTTTATTTATTTTCAGGTTTCCAAATGACAAATTCAGAATCTGCCTCAATGAAACCTTGTTTTTTCCAAAATTCATTTGAATTTGCTCTTGGTATCGTTTTAATTGTTTTCTTAAAGGATTTAGCGAAATTTACTAATTCTTTTCCGTACCCATTCTTTTGATAATAAGGTAGAACTTCCATTTTATTAATTTCAATTATTTCTTCATTATTTTCACTATGTGTATATAAACTCATTCGGGCAATAAGTGCCTTACCTAAGTATATACCATAGAAAGGAGATTGAAACTCGTTATCAATTAAATTTGATTCAAGATCTTCAAGCATTGATAGCTCTTGTAAACCGTAACCGGAAAATTGCTGAAATTGTTCAAGTGTTTTAAAATTTATTTGTAAACGTTCTATCTTGATGTTCAAAAAAGCTCCCCCTTAAAAAGAATGTAAATTTTTAATATTTTAAATATAATTATATCGTACAATTAAATTTAAAAAAAGATAGATTCGGTGTAAATTTATTATCACAAAGATAATAGTGGAAAAATAATTTTTCGATTGGAGAAATCAATGAAAATAGGCATAATTGGTGGTGGTGCCGTCGGTCTTCTTACAGCATCGTATTTGTATCAAAATAAACATAATGTTACATTGTTTACGAGAACAGAAGAACAGGCAAATCTTATAAATAACTTAGGTGTTATACTTTCAGTAGATGAAAAAACGAAACAAATGTGTATAACAGCAAAAAAATTATTACCTAAAATAAACACGTTCGATCTATTAATTGTTTGTGTTAAGCAATATCATTTAAATCAAATTGTTAACACGTTAAATCAATATGAGGGTGAGAATATATTATTTCTTCAAAATGGAATGTCTCATATTGATATCGTTAAAAATTTACCCATTCCAAATTGCTTTATAGGTATCGTTGAACACGGTGCATTAAAAACTTCTCCGAATGAAATCACACATACTGGTAAAGGTATAATTCGAATTGGACAAATAAAAGGGAAAATAGATCCATTAAATCGCTTATCAAGTTTACATACAGCTGAGTTTCCAATCAAAAGCCAAGATGATTGGGAGTATATACTTAAACAAAAGTGTTTAATAAATTGTGTTATTAATCCTTTAACGTCTATATTGAACGTTCGCAATGGTGAATTAATCACTAATGAGTATTTTAAACCAATTTGTAAATTATTATTTAAAGAGGTTGCAACGATCCTAGATTTAAATAACCAAAAAGAGTGGGATAAATTAGTAGAAATATGTGAGAAAACGAAAGAAAACTACTCATCAATGAATCGAGATTTATTTCACGGTAGACAAACAGAAATTGAAAGTATGCTAGGATTTGTTAAAAAATTGGCAATTAATAAAAAAATAAATGTACCGACAATTGAACTTGTGTACAATAGTATAAAAGGACTTGAGAAGAAAAAGGGGTAATTCTTTTTGGAAAAATTTTTCATTTTCTTTATTTCACTATTAATTGAATTTCCGATTTTTTCAACAATATTTATCTATATGTTTTTGAAATTATTTTTTAAAAATAACAAGCGTAAACTTTTGCTTTTTACGCTAGATTTATCTACAATTCTATATATTAGTTCATTTTATTTTGTTTTAAATATGATTTTTCCAACTGCAACAGGTTGGATATTAATTAATTTATTATTGGTTATCTTATTTATTAGTATTATTCTTCAATGGAAAGCAAAAAGAGATATTCGGTTTACTAAGCTACTAAAAGGTTTTTGGAGAATGTCATGTATTCTGTTTATTATTCTTCACTGTATTACCGTGTTGGCTGGTTTAGTTTTAAAAATAACTGAGTATAATGCTTAACTGAAGAGCGAGAGAGGAAGTTCGTAATGCAAATTAGTAAAGTCCATTTAGACGGGCAAAATAAATTGCTGAATGATTTTGTAAATGGAAATGAAGTAATTTCTTCTTTCTTTGGTGATAATCCATTAGTAAAGGAAGAAATGGAATATAGAATTAAAAATGTAATGGAGCGTTCTTATAATCGCACAGGATTAGTTAATGCACTAGAGAAGTTTCATCATAAACATCATGCAAGTAATGAATCATTAGAAAATGTGAAAAAATTACTTAATAAAGATTCATTTGTTGTAATTGGTGGACAACAAGCTGGCTTATTAACTGGCCCATTGTATTCTATACATAAAATTATTTCAATTATTCAATTGGCTAAGAAATATGAAAAGGATCATGGTCTAACAGTCGTACCAGTATTTTGGATTGCCGGTGAAGACCATGATATAGATGAAATTAACCATATTCATACAATTGAGAACAAAACAGTAAAAAAACAAACCTTTTATCAAAAAACGACTTATTCCCATGCTGCTTCTAAAACAGAATTAGATCAACAGGAAATGAAAAAGTGGATTGATAAAATTGTTAAAACTTTTGATGAAACGAATTATTCGAAAGATTTACTTGAAGAACTATATTCGATGATTGAACAATCTACTACTTACGTAGATTTTTTTGCGAAAATTATTTTTAAATTGTTCAAAAAAGAGGGACTTGTCTTAATTGATGCTGACGATCCGAATGTCCGTGAGTTGGAATCATCTTTATTTAATGAAATGATTCAAAAGCAAGAGAACGTAAGAGGGGTTTTAAAGGATACGAAAAGCAGATTAATAAAATCTGGGTACCACGAAACACTTCAAATTTCTGAACAGAGCATTCATCTTTTTTACCATAGTAATGAAGGTAGACAGTTACTTGAAGTGTCTGAAAATGAAGATGTTTTTCAAACAAAAAATAAGAATTATCAATTCTCTAAACTTGAGTTGATCAAAATCGCAAATGAACATCCAGCCTTATTAAGTAATAATGTGGTTACTAGACCGGTCATGCAGGAGTATTTATTTCCTACATTAGCATTTGTCGGTGGCCCTGGTGAGATTGCTTATTGGGCTGAGTTAAAGGATATTTTTAATCTATTTAACCTTCAAATGCCACCTGTGTTTTTAAGACATATGTTTACTATTTTTGAAAGAAATATCGTATCTGCTTTAGAAGATTTTTCATTAGATATTAATGATGTGCTGAAAACATCATTAGAAGAGAAGAAAGTCGAATGGATTAAAGATCAAGTGAAGCTAGACTATAAAGAAGTGTTTAGTCATGCTAAAAAGTCTTTAGAAGAATTGCATAAGCCTCTTCAAGATGTAACGAATAAAGTAACACCTAACTTAAAGGATTTTTCTATAAAGAATTATGTAAAAATAGAAGAACAAATTTTACTTTTAGAACGAAAAATAGAAGAAACAATTTTAAAGCAAAATGAAGAACAAATTGAAAAGTGGAATCGAATCATCTGTTCAATTTCTCCTAATGGGAAACCACAGGAGCGAACACTAAACATTCTCTACTATATTAATAAATATGGTTTTGATTTTGTTCATGAGCTTTGTGATTTAGAATTATCTTGGGATTACGCTCATCAAATTGTAAAAATTTAAGCATCAAAAATATTGCCTTTATTAATATGAATTAAGTTGAAACAATTCTTTGAAATAAGCTGAATTTTATAATAAAAATGAAATCCTGCTGCACTGTTAGCAGGATTTTTTGATTTTTTAAAGAATTTTTTAGAAAAGGTGGTAAGAAGTGGGGGAATGTGGTAAGTTTGTGTTAGAAAGTGGGGGAATAGGATGTTTATCGGTGAATATCAACATAATATCGATGTAAAAGGACGTCTTATTATACCTTCAAAATTTCGAGACAAGCTTGGTGAAAACTTCATTGTTACAAGAGGTTTGGATCAATGCTTATTTGGCTATTCATTGGCCGAATGGAGTGTAATTGAAGATAAACTGCGCACACTACCATTAACAAAAAAAGATGCGAGAGCATTTACTCGTTTTTTCTTCTCAGGAGCTATGGAATGTGAGATGGATAAGATGGGGAGAATTAATATAACACCTAACTTACGCAGTTATGCAAAATTAGAAAAAGAGTGTGTAGTAGTTGGTGTTACAAATCGTATTGAGATTTGGGATTTATCAACTTGGAATACATATATGAATGAATCAGAAGAGTCATTTGGTGAGTTGGCAGAAAACTTAATCGGATTTGACTTGTAAAAATTAACAAATTGAAAGTAGTGAAAGCATCATGTTTGAACATATTACGGTTTTATTAAAAGAAACTGTGGATTCTTTAGATATTAATGAAGATGGCATTTATGTAGATTGTACACTTGGCGGTGGAGGTCATAGTGAATACTTACTATCTCAACTTTCATCAAAGGGTAGATTAATCGCTTTTGACCAAGATGAAATAGCAATTAGACATGCAAAAGAGCGATTGAATAAATATGAAAACCAATTAACAATTGTAAAAAGTAATTTTAAACATATAAAAGAAGAACTTCATAATTTAGGCATTTATGAAGTTGATGGAATCTTATTTGACTTAGGTGTTTCTTCGCCACAATTAGACGTTGCTGAACGTGGATTTAGTTTTCATCAAGACGCACCACTTGATATGCGTATGAATCAAGAGCAAACATTATCAGCATATGAAGTTGTAAATGACTGGCCATATGAGCAGCTTGTGAAAATATTTTTCCGATATGGAGAAGAGAAATTCTCTAAACAAGTTGCAAGAAGAATTGAAGAATTAAGAGCTAAGAAACCGATTGAAACAACTTTTGAGTTAGTCGAAATCATTAAAGATGCAATTCCTGCACCTGCAAGAAGAACTGGTGGACATCCTGCTAAAAGAATTTTTCAAGCAATTCGTATAGCTGTAAATGATGAACTAGGAGTATTTGAAGAAGCGCTAAAGGATGCAATTACCCTAATAAAACCTAAAGGTAGAATAAGTGTAATAACGTTCCATTCATTAGAGGATCGCATTTGTAAAACGATTTTTAAAGAAGCTAGTTCACTTCCGCCGTTACCACCAGGTTTACCAATTATTCCAGATGAGTTTAAGCCGAAGTTGAAATTAGTGACAAGAAAGCCACTTTTACCAACAGATGAAGAAGTCGAATTTAATAAGAGAGCAAGATCTGCAAAGTTAAGGGTTGCAGAAAAATTATAAGGAGGGAAAATAATGAGTAATTTGGCTAGAAAGCTACAACAAAAACAAGTTACTGATTTACAACAAAGACCTTCTAACAAGAAAAAACAAAAGAAAGTATCAAAAATTACACCTTTTGAGAAAATACTTTATTTAGTATTTATTTTTGCATGCTTCTTTATGGGGACAAAAATCATTAAAACTCAAGCGGAAATATATGATACAAATTTAAAAATTCAAAATGTGAAAAATGAAATAGCGGATGGAAAACAGCGTAACTCTGAGCTTAAAATGAAGATTGACGAATTAAGCACATATGAGCGCATATGGCAAAAAGCAAAAGAGTTAGGTTTAAATATTGATAGTAACAATGTAAAGTTTACCGACACTAGCAAGTAGGAGATTGTGATATGAGTAAGAAAAAGAATAAATACACAAATTATGGTATTCGTTGGTTTTTTCTAGGTACTTTACTCCTTTTTATATCACTTGTAGCTAGACTTGGCTATATACAATTATCAGACACAGTTGAAGGTAAAAATTTAAAAGTTTATGCGGATGAAAATTACAATACATCTCAAAAAATTCCAGCAAAAAGAGGAACAATCTATGATTCACACGGAGTTCCACTTGCGGAAGAGGTTACAGCATATACCGTGTCGGCAGTTCTAGATCCAAGAGCCTCCAAAAACTCAAAAGTGAAAAGGCATGTAGTAGACAAAGAAAAAACAGCTAGAGAATTATCATCAATTTTAGATATCGATGAATCGGAACTTTTAGCGAAATTAGGTAAACCAAAATATCAAGTAGAATTAGGACCAGGTGGAAGAAATATTTCTCAAAGCACAAAAGAACAAATTGAGAAATTAAAGCTACCTGGTATTGTTTTTACTCCATCACAGCAGCGATATTATCCAAATGGTGTATTTGCTTCTCATACGTTAGGGTATACGAATGTAGATGATAATGGTGAACTAATAGGAGAAATGGGATTAGAAAAAGCATTGAATAATGATTTAACCGAAAAGGATGGAAAAAGAAGCTTTTTACGTGATCGAAAAGGAAATATACTTCCATATGAAAATGAGAAGGTTACTCCTCCACATAATGGTGATGATGTGTATTTAACAATAGATACAAAGATTCAAAGTTTACTAGAAGACGCAATGACCAGCGTTGAAAAAAAATATGAGCCAGAAAAGATTATGGCAATCGTTTCTGATCCAAAAACCGGTAAAATTGTTGCAATGAGTAATCGTCCTAGCTTCAATCCGAATATTCATGACATTACAAACTACACGAATGACCCGATTTCATATGCAATTGAAGCAGGTTCTACGATGAAAATATTCACTTTAGGGGCTGCAATGAATGAAGGCGTTTATAATGGGAATGAATATTTCCAATCAGGTCGATATAAAGTACCAGGTGGAGGCACTGTCCATGACGTAAATCGTAACGGGTGGGGTTCAATTACTTTTGACGAAGGGATTCAAAGGTCTTCAAACGTTGGTATTTCGATTCTTCTTAATGAAAAATTAGGGGCAGATCGCTTTTTACAATACTATAAAAACTTTGGGTTTACTCAAAAAACTAATATTAATCTTCCAGGTGAATCAAGTGGTAAATTAGTATTTAATTATCCACTTGAAAAAACAACAACTGCTTTTGGACAAGGATCCACAGTAACTGGAATTCAAATTATCCAAGCTGCAAGTGCTATTGCTAACAATGGGGAAATGATGAAACCATATATTGTAGATAAAATTGTCGATCATGATACGAATAAAGTCATTAAAGACTATAAATCTCAGGTTGTTGGTAATCCAATTTCAGAAGAAACAGCAAAAAGAGAGAGAGCGTTATTAGAAACGGTTATTACTGCGCCACATGGTACTGGGCATAACTATGCGATTGAAGGTTATACTGTCGCAGGTAAAACTGGTACTGCCCAAGTTGTTGACGATCACGGAAAATATCTTAAAGGACGTGGTCAAAACTTATTTTCATTTATCGGTATGGCACCAGCTGATAATCCAAAATTAGTCGTTTATGTAGCGATGCTTCGTCCAAAGCTTGAAGCGACTGAGATCGGTTCAGATGGTGTTTCTGAAATATTTAGAACTGTGACTAAAGGCGCATTAGAGTATATGAAGGTTGAGCCTGTTGAAAATGCTAAAGTAGAAAAATTAATCGATAAAGAAAGTATAGAAATTCCGAATTTGAAGGGACTAACTTTAGATGAAGCAAAATCTTTAGCTATATCTGAGGGATTAAAACCTGTATTATTAGGAAATGGGTTAGAAGTTACTGGTCAATCAATTAAGTCAAAAACTCAAGTTGTCAGAGGAACAAAAATTTATCTTAAGACAAATGGAACAAATACAATGCCATCGATTATTGGTTGGTCAAAATCGGATGTTAACCGTTTAGGTAAATTATTTAAGCTGAAAATCTCATCAAAAGGATCTGGATTTGTTACAAGCCAGAGTATTAAAGAAGATTCAGAGCTACGGGATCATGACTATTTAACGATTGAATTAAATAAACCTAATGGAACGACCAATGAAGAAAAAGATGTAAAAGTAGATGTACAAGAGTAAAATGGCTGAAATAAGTTTAATTAAATAAAAATGACAATAGACCATTCTAGGACAATAACAAGCTAGAAGGTCTATTGTATTTGGTACAAGCATATATTGAAACGAACATAATGTAGAGGAGTGTTCGTTTCGATGCGAGTATCTAATGTAACAGTTCGAAAACGATTATTTTTTGTATTCATTGGTGGTTTATTAATTTTTTCTATTATTGCAACGAGGCTTGGTTATGTACAATTTGCTATGGGTGATCTTTTAACTGAGCGAGCGAAAAATTCGTGGAGTCGAGACATTCCATTTGAACCAAAGCGTGGTGAAATTTTAGATCGTAATGGTGTTGCTCTTGCTACTAATAAAAGTGCTCCATCTGTATTAGTCGTTCCTAGGCAAATTAAAGATCCTAAGGTAGCGACTGAAAAACTTGCCCCAATTTTAAAAATCTCCGAAGTAAAACTTTATAAAATTTTAACGAAAAGATCTAGTATGGAACACATTCGAACAGAAGGTATAAAAATTACAAATGAGAAAGCTAAACAAATCCGAGATCTTAACATAGCTGGTGTATACATAGCAGAGGATTCTAAAAGGTATTATCCATTTGGTAACTATCTTTCTCATGTTTTAGGTTTTGCTGGAATCGATAATCAGGGCTTAAACGGATTAGAACTTTATTATGATAAGCAATTAAGCGGTGAAAAAGGTAGTGTACAATTTTATTCTGACGCTAAAGGTCAAAGAATGCCCAATATTGCAGACGACTATATTCCGCCAATTAATGGTTTAAACTTAAAATTAACTGTCGATTCGCGAATACAAACAATTCTTGAACGAGAAATGAATAATGCTACTGCTCAATATAATCCGGATTCAATGATTGGCATAGCGATGAATCCAAATACGGGAGAAATACTTGCAATGAGCAGTCGTCCAAGCTTCGATCCTACTAATTTTAAAAATGTTTCGCCTGAAGTATATAATCGAAATTTACCTGTTTGGTCAAATTATGAGCCAGGTTCAACATTTAAGATTATTACACTAGCAGCCGCATTAAATGAGGGGTTAGTAGATTTGAATAAAGAGCATTTTTATGATGATGGGGCTGCTGAAGTAGCTGGAGCTCGTTTGCGTTGTCATAAAAGAGGTGGACATGGCTCTCAGACTTTCTTAGAGGTAGTTCAAAATTCTTGTAACCCAGGATTTGTAGAATTAGGTAATCGACTAGGAGAAAATCGTTTATTTAACTATATTCGTAACTTTGGTTTCGGCAAAAAAACAGGAATTGATCTACAAGGTGAAGGATCAGGGATTTTATTCAGCATGGATAGAGTCGGTCCAGTTGAAGCAGCAACAACTGCTTTTGGTCAAGGTGTATCAGTTACACCAATTCAGCAAGTTGCAGCAGTATCAGCTGCTATTAATGGAGGAATTCTTTACCAACCTTATATAGCGAAAGAGTTTGTAGATCCGGTTACAAACGAAGTAGTAAGTCGAAAAACACCAATTGCAAAAAGACGAGTTATTTCTCCAGATACATCTAAAAAGGTACGATTAGCTCTAGAAAGTGTTGTTGCACAAGGTACTGGTAAAGGTGCATTTGTGGAAGGATATCGTGTTGGTGGTAAAACTGGTACAGCGCAAAAAGTAAAAGATGGACGATACGATGATAGTAGCTTTATCGTTTCGTTTGTAGGCTTTGCACCGGCTGACAATCCTCAAATAGTGGTTTATATTGCAGTAGATAATCCAAAAGGCACTGTTCAATTTGGGGGAGTTGTAGCTGCTCCAATAGTAGGGAATATTATTCGTGATAGTATGCAAGTTTTAGGCGTACCACCCAGAAAAAATCAAATCCCCAAAAAATTCGTATACGGTGATACACCAACATATGAAGTGCCAAATTTAATTGGTTTGGAGAAAAAAGATTTGCAACCTTTGCTAGATACTTTTACTATTGAATATAGTGGCAGTGGAAATATTGTCGTTGACCAAGCACCAAAAGCAGGTGTTAAACTAAAAGAAGGTTCTAAAATAAGAATTTATTTAGGTACGAAAGAAGAAACTAAATCTAAAACTAAAGATAAAAAATGATTTAGTGAATACGAAAGGAATTACTATGAAACTTCATACTTTACTATCAAGATTAAAGCCTTTAGTGAATCTTCCATCTGAAAATCCGGAAATCACTGGGGTTGAAATGGATTCAAGAAATGTAAAACCAGGTTATTTATTCATCTGTATTGAAGGATATACAGTTGATGGCCACAAGTACGTAAATCAAGCAATTGAAAACGGGGCAGTTGCGATCCTTGCACAAAAACCAATTGAATCGAATGTACTAGTAGCTTATGTGAAAGACACAAATCGTTCGATGGCTGTTGTTGGTAATGCCTTTTATGAAAACCCAACACAAAAACTAAATCTAGTTGGGATTACTGGTACGAATGGTAAGACCACTACTTCATATATTGTTGAAGAGATTGTTAAACACAATAAGAAAAAAACAGGTGTCATTGGCACAATTGGTATGAAAATAGGAGAAGAGATTTTTGAAACAAAAAATACAACTCCTGATAGTTTAACTTTACAATCAATGTTTGCAAAAATGGTTGACGCAAATGTGGATACGGCAGTTATGGAAGTATCTTCACATGCATTACATTTAGGGCGTGTTCATGGCTGTGAATATGATATTGCTGTTTTTACAAATCTATCACAAGATCACTTAGATTATCATGGAACGATGGAAGAATATAAAAAAGCTAAAGGTTTATTATTCTCTCAATTAGGTAATAGCTTCTCAACGCAAAAACCTAAATTTGCGATCCTAAATAATGATGATTCTGCTTCTGAAGAATATATGAAGTTTACACAAGCAAATCTAATAACATATGGTTTAAGTAAAGAAGCTGACTTGTTTGCTGATGAAATTGAATTAACGAATGCTGGTACTAGATTCACATTACATTTTTTAAATAAACAATATGTTGTAGAAATGAATCTTATTGGAACATTTAATGTATATAATGTATTAGCGGCAATTGGTGCAGGAATTGCATTAAATATAGAAATGGAGACAATCTTAGACGCGGTCGCGACGATTGAAGGAGTGCCAGGACGATTCCAAGCCGTTAATGCTGGGCAAGATTTTACAGTTATTGTAGACTATGCGCATACACCAGATAGTTTAGAAAATGTATTAAATACTGTTAAGCAATTTGCAAAAAATGATATTTTTACTGTTGTTGGTTGTGGTGGAGATCGTGACCGTACAAAACGACCACTAATGGGTAAGATTGCAGCGGATCTTTCAACAAAAGCGATTTTTACATCTGATAACCCAAGAACAGAAGACCCATCTTTAATTTTAGAAGACATGAAACGCGGATTAGAGCATAATAATATTACGGTAATAGAAGATCGTAAAAAAGCTATAACATTTGCGATTCAAAATGCAAAAAAACATGATATTATTGTTATTGCAGGTAAAGGTCATGAGACATATCAGATTGTAGGAACGAATGTTTCACATTTTGATGATGTTGAAGAAGCTAAAGAAGCTATTTTGCAAAGAAGAGGATAGTATCCTCTTCTTTGTAATGTGAAAAATTGATTTCATAATTCTTTATAAAAGAATTAAACTATTAACAACAAAGAAGAGAACTTAGAAAGGAGGGCGTATAATGCTAGAACCGTCAATTTTAGTTGCTATGATTACAGCATTTATCATTGCAGTCATTTTATCGCCTATTTTTATACCGTACTTAAGAAAACTTAAATTTGGACAGAGTATTCGAGACGAAGGTCCACAATCTCATAAAAAGAAATCAGGAACCCCAACTATGGGTGGGATTATCATATTAATTGCTTTAAGTTTATCTGCACTTTTAATTTCTATGTATTTTGATGTTTTATCAACACGTACATATGTATTATTATTTGTCACAATTTGTTTTGGAGTAATTGGATTTTTAGATGACTATATTAAGGTTGTTAAAAAAAGAAACCTAGGACTAACATCTAAACAAAAATTCATTTGCCAAGTTATTGTGTCAATCATTGTCTTTTTTGCAATCCGTGCTATGGGAATCTCTACATCTATTTCGATACCAGGGACACATTATTCATTTGATTTAGGCTTTATCTATGTATTATTAATTATCTTTATGCTAGTTGGTACTTCAAACGCTGTAAATTTAACAGATGGATTAGATGGACTTGTGTCAGGTACAGCAGCAATCGCATTTGGTGCATATGCAGTACTTGCTTATAACCAACACCAGCTTGATGTGGCAATATTTTCAATAGCAGTTGTAGGAGCTGTATTAGGTTTCTTAGTATTTAATGCACACCCTGCAAAGGTCTTTATGGGAGATACGGGCTCATTAGCATTAGGTGGGGCGCTTGCTGCAATTGCAATCGTTACACACTTAGAAATTTTACTTGTTATTATTGGTGGTATTTTTGTTATTGAAACGCTATCAGTAATGATTCAAGTTGCCTCTTTTAAAGCAACTGGTAAAAGGGTATTTAAAATGAGCCCTCTGCACCATCATTATGAATTATCTGGATGGTCAGAATGGCGTGTAGTAGTAACATTTTGGTTTGTAGGATTACTTTTTGCATTATTAGGAATTTATATTGAGGTGTGGATGTAATTGAATAACATATCGAATTTTCAAAATAAAAATGTATTAGTATTAGGAATGGCAAAGAGCGGTTATGCAGCTAGTAGATTATTAAAAAAATTAGGTGCGACTGTAACTGTTAATGATCGAACTCCTTTTGAACAAAATGAAATCGCACAAAAGCTAAAAAGTGAAGGTTTTAACGTAGTTTGTGGTGAGCATCCACTTTCATTAGTAGATGATCAACCATTTTGTATCGTCAAAAATCCAGGAATTCCATATACGAATCCATTATTAATAGAAGCTGTAAAGCGTAATATTCCGATTTATACGGAAATAGAGCTTGCATATTTAATAAGTGAAGCACCATTTATCGGTATTACAGGCTCTAATGGGAAAACGACAACGACAACTTTAGCATTAAATATGTTACAAGAAGGCAATAAAAAACCACTTGTTGCAGGAAACATTGGTACTGTTGCATGTGAAGTTGCTGAAAATGCAAATGAAGATAATATTATTGTAACTGAACTTTCTTCATTTCAATTGATGGGAATCGAAAGTTTCCGACCAAAAATTTCATTAATCACAAATATTTTCGAAGCTCATCTAGACTATCATGGTACAAAAGATGAGTATATTAAGGCAAAAGCCAATATATTTAAAAATCAAACAGAAAATGATTTTGCTGTCGTTAATTTTGATGATGAGAATGTAATGGCAATGGCTTCTCAAATTAGAGCGAAAATTATTCCATTCTCTTCAACTAAAATTATGCAAGATGGTGCATATGTTCAAAATGGCTTTATTTATTTTAAAGAGAAAAAAGTGATTGAAGTTGAAAAAATTGTCTTACCAGGTAAACATAATTTAGAAAATATATTAGCAGCAGTAGCAATTTCTAAACTTTTAGATGTTGAAAATGATGCAATTGAAAAGGTATTAACAACTTTCACTGGTGTTGAGCACCGACTTCAGTTTGTTACAGAAATAAATAAGAGAAAGTTTTATAATGATTCAAAGGCTACTAATATTTTAGCAACACAAAAAGCAATCTCTTCTTTTCAAAAACCAGTCATTTTAATAGCTGGTGGATTAGATCGAGGAAATGGGTTTGACGATTTAATTCCTTATTTTAAAAATGTAAAAAAAATGGTCACTTATGGTCAAACAGCAGAAAAATTAATTGAATCAGCAGAAAAAGCAGGAATGAAAGCAGTAAAATCGGTAGATAATGTTGAAGATGCTGTAAATGAAGCATTCGCTCATTCAGAAGTTGGAGATATTATTTTATTGTCACCTGCTTGTGCAAGCTGGGATCAATTTAAGACTTTTGAAGAACGTGGTAATAAATTTATACAAGCAGTGCATAAGTTAATGTAAGGCTTGTTTAATTCAAAAGTTGAGGTGTATTTAAGTGCCAACAAAGAAAAATAGTCCTGACATGATTCTGGTTCTCGTTACGCTATCATTATTAACAGTAGGTATGATTATGGTTTACAGTGCTAGTGCAATATGGGCATCATATAAGTTTCATGATTCGTTCTTTTTTGCTAAACGGCAATTATTATTTGCTGGGGTTGGAGTAGTTGGAATGTTTGTTGTTTCAAATATTGACTACTGGCTTTTCAAAACACATGCAAAAAAAATATTAATCGCTTGTTTTATCTTGTTGGTACTTGTACTTGTACCAGGAGTTGGTCTAGTACGAGGTGGTGCACGAAGTTGGATTGGAATCGGTGCATTCTCGATCCAGCCCTCTGAGTTTATGAAACTTGGAATGATGGTATTTCTATCAAAATACTTAGCAGATAACCAGAAAAATATTACGTCTTTTAAAAAGGGTCTTGTACCAACATTAGGTCTTGTGTTTTTAGCATTTGGATTAATTATGCTTCAACCAGATTTAGGAACAGGTACAGTAATGGTAGGTACTTGTGTAATTATCATATTCGTCGCAGGAGCAAGAATTTCTCATTTTATGGGATTGGGTATTGTTGGGGTTGCAGGATTTGTTGGCCTAATAGCTTCTGCTCCATATCGAATAAAAAGGATTACATCATTTCTAGATCCATGGTCTGATCCATTAGGAACTGGATTCCAAATTATTCAATCACTATATGCAATTGGGCCTGGTGGATTATTTGGTTTAGGATTGGGACAAAGTAGACAAAAGTTTATGTATTTGCCTGAACCACAAACTGATTTCATCTTTGCGATTCTATCAGAAGAATTAGGATTTATTGGCGGAACTTTTGTCATCTTATTATTCTCTTTATTACTTTGGAGAGGGATCCGAATTGCTTTAAGTGCGCCTGATTTATTCGGTACTTTTTTAGCAGTAGGAATTGTCTCAATGATTGCAATACAAGTAATGATTAATATTGGCGTTGTAATAGGCTTAATGCCTGTTACAGGGATTACATTACCATTTTTAAGCTATGGTGGTTCATCTCTAACATTAATGCTATTAGCCGTAGGTGTATTATTAAATATTAGTAGACATGCGCGTACATAAAAGGACCGACTCAAATTGAAACAAGTACAAGTGGTACTTGAATATTTCAAAAATGAGTCGGTCCTTTTTATGTAGTAAAGTAATATGTTCTTGCCTATTTACTTTCCTATTGGTAGGTTTTCTTTATTTTTATAGAAAAAACAATTAGAATGATAGTGATAAAATTGGTATAATAATTACTTAAACTGCTTAAAGTTATTTATGTATTGTAATTTAGGAGGATCTTTATGAAAATTTTAGTTAGTGGTGGGGGTACTGGTGGTCATATTTATCCAGCACTTGCGCTAATTAAAGAGTTAAAAAAACAAGATTCCAATGTAGAATGTTTATATGTTGGTACAGAAAATGGATTAGAAAAAGGGATTGTATCTAAAGCAAACATACCTTTTAAATCTATTGTTATTACAGGGTTCAAGAGAAGCGTATCATTAGAGAATTTTAAAACAGTCTATCGATTCTTAAAGGGTGTATCAGATAGTAAGAAAATAATTCGTGAATTTAAGCCGGATGTAGTCGTTGGAACCGGTGGATATGTTTGTGGTCCTGTTGTTTACGCAGCAGCAAAACTAGGGATTCCGACAGTTATACATGAACAAAATAGTATACCTGGACTAACAAATAAGTTCTTAAATCGTTATGTCACAAAAGTTGCAATTTGTTTTGAAGAGGTTGCTGACTATTTTAATAAGGAGAAAGTAGTGTTTACTGGAAACCCGAGGGCTTCTGAAGTACTTGGAGAATCAAATCCAGCAGTATTAGAATCATTAGGATTAAAATCAGGTAAACGCACAGTACTAATTGTTGGTGGTTCGAGGGGAGCAAGACCGATTCATCAAGCCTTTTTAAAAAGTGTCAATCAATTAGGTGATAAAGATTACCAAATGATTTATGTAACAGGCGAAGTACATTACGATTCTGTCATTGAGGAAATAAATAAAGTAGGTAACCCAGAAAATGTAGTGGTTAAGCCATTTTTACATAATATGCCTGAAATATTAAGAGAAGTGGATTTAGTCGTATCAAGAGCAGGGGCAACTACATTAGCAGAATTAACTGCATTAGGAAAACCTAGTATTCTAATACCAAGCCCATATGTAACGAATAATCATCAAGAAGTTAATGCTAGATCACTTGAGAAAAATGGTGCGGCAATTGTTATATTGGAAAAAAACTTTAATAGTGAATATTTAGTAACTGAAATTGAAAAAGTATTACTAAATCCTATTAAACTTGAAGAGATGAAAAATGCATCATTAAAAATGGGTGTACCAGATGCTGCAAAAAAACTAGTAAATGTATTAGAGAAAATAAGTAAATGAACTTGCACGAACAAGTTTGAAATAAAATAAAAATGTAATAGAGGATACTATAAGCTAAAGGGGGAAAATAACGAATGTTTGAATCAAAATTAAAGGAAATATTAAATGACTCGAGTCTTCTAATAAATGAGCCTTTAGCAAATCATACGACAATGAAAATTGGAGGACCAGCTGAGTATTTGGTCATTCCTAAAACTGTGAATGAAATTAAAGAGATTATTAACCTTGCAAATGAACACAGCGTAAATGTGACTGTAATTGGTAGAGGATCAAATTTACTTGTATCGGATCAAGGTATTGAAGGTGTCGTAATTAAAATAAGTGATTGCTTAGACCATATTGAAGTAGAGGGTACAAAAGTAGTTGTAGGTGCAGGATATTCAGTTATTCGTTTAGCTACTCAACTAAGTAGAAAAGGATTATCTGGTCTAGAGTTTGCAAGTGGAATTCCTGGTAGTGTTGGTGGCGGTGTATATATGAATGCAGGTGCTCATCAATCAGATTTTTCAAATATTACTTCTAGAGCACATATTCTATTTCCTGATGGAACAATGGAATGGTTATCAAATGAAGAATTAGACTTTTCATATCGAACTTCAGTATTACAACATAAACGTAAAGGATTTGTATTAGAAGCAGAACTTCAGCTTCAAGAAGGATCAAAAGAAGCTTCAACTGCTTTAATGCAAAAAAACAAAGATTATCGAAGAGAAACACAACCTTGGAATTATCCATGTGCTGGAAGTATTTTCCGTAATCCATTACCACAGTATGCTGGTAATTTAATTGAACGTGCTGATTTAAAAGGATATCAAATTGGTGGTGCGAAGGTTTCTGAAATGCATGGCAACTTTATTGTAAATGCCGGAAATGCCACTTCAAAAGATGTACTAGACTTAATAGCATTTATTAAGAAAACTATATTAGAAAAATTTAATGTGCAACTTGAAACAGAGGTAGAAATTGTTGGGAAAAAAATGTAAGTTTCTTCAAAACTAACCATATTATATGCTATAATTTACATAGCATATGATGACCAAGATAGAATGGCATTCATTTGCTATTCTATTTTTTATTATTCTATTATTAAGTAAAGAACACTCGTGATTTAAATTCTGAGATGAATCGACTTCGGATGCAATATAGTATTAAAAAAAACGTCATATTATTTTACTATACTAGTAACCGACATGAAGTATAAGATAAAATCATATCGGACACTTGAACTAGAACGAATTCAAGTATGGTGCTTGTTGACTTGTTTGGTGGCTGTCGTTCGTCAATACCTCTCGAAAGTCGCAAAGAGAATAACCGTAATACCCCTCAGTATAAAATCAAGCAAAGTGCGTTTCACCTAGCGTTAGGAAAAATTAACCGTAGGAACTACGGGGATAGCTTGGTAAATAAAAGAAACCTCTGCTAGTTAAGAAATATGCTAACAAGTATGCTTTGTTCCCAAGAATCTCGTAACTTTAGTCATGAGTAGTTCAATATTCTTAAATTACTTCTTAAGCAAAAGTAAATTAAAAAGGTATTTTTTGTTGAACATTGATAATGGAGGCATATTTATGCAGGAAAATAAGATTATTAGTTTAGAAGACCGTGTACCTGTTTTACGTAATAAAAAACGTAAAAAAGCAAATTTGCGATTACTGGTCACAATTCTTGTGTTTTTTTCTTTGCTTTTATGTGTACTGTATTTCCAAACATCAATTGGTTCAAAAATTCACTTAGTCATTAATGGAAACCAACTGTACTCTGATAAAGAAATTCAAAAATTAGCCGATGTTAGCGTTGATGATAGCTTTTTAACAATTAGGTCAAAAAGGGTAGTAGATCAGCTTGAAAGTCAAAACACAATTCAATCTGCAATCGTACATAAAAGATTTCCTAATAAAGTAGAAATTGATGTAAAAGAATTTCAGCCTGTTGGACAAGGTTTATTCAGTGGGAAAAAGTATTTATTGTTAGAAAGCGGAGTCCTTATTAAAGAGAAAAATTCACTAGGAAATACTACAGCACCTGATTTAATTGGTTGGAAACAAGGAGACGAGTTGCAGGAAATGGCTGCAGAATTGAAAAAAATGCCACAAAGTATATTTCAATCAATTTCTGAAATAGATTATACTCCAAGTAAGGATGATCCTTTGTTAATAACGGTTTTTACGAATGAAGGGTATGAAGTAAGGACAACGATTCGAAAATTCTCAAATAAAATGTCAAATTACCCATTAATTTTAAAGTCAATACCTAAAGATCAAAAAGGGGTTATCCATTTAGAAGTTGGTGCGTATTTTTCTCCTTATAGTACTGATACAAAATAGTCGATTTAACATTAGTTAACAGTACTTTCAAGTCTTTTTTAACTTTACATGTTAGTGTAGACTAGTAGTTAAATAGAAATAATGAAAAAAATTAAAAAGATTATGAAAAATCAAGCTTAAAAAAGAGGAAAAACCCCGTAAATGTTGAATAGATGTCATATATGATATTTAAGAATGAATTGATGCTCGATTATAATAGATAGAGAGAAAAAGGAGGTGCCATCATGAACAGCAATGAGATCTATGTGAGTCTTGACGTTGGAACTTCAACAATTAAAGTAATCATAGGAGAACTAGTTAACGACACACTTAACATTATCGGTGTTGGTAATGTTAAATCTTCAGGCTTAAAACGTGGGTCAATAGTTGATATAGATGAAACAGTCAAATCAATCAAAAAAGCAATTGATCAAGCAGAAAGAATGGTTGGCATTCATATTGACAAAGTAATTGTAGGGGTTAGTGCGAATCAAGTGCAATTGATTAGTACTAACGGCGTAGTAGCAGTTTCTAAAGAAAATAAAGAAATTGACAATGAAGATGTTTTAAGAGTAATGGATCAGGCTCAAGTAATTTCTATACCACCGGAAAGAGAAATTATCGATGTTGTTCCACATGAATACATTGTTGATGGCCTTTCTGAGGTAAAAGACCCAAGAGGAATGATTGGTGTACGGTTGGAAATGGAAGGTACATTAATTACTGGTTCAAGAACTCTAGTACATAATATACTTCGTTGTGTTGAAAGAGCGGGGTTAGAAGTAACGGATATATGTCTACAACCTATGGCTGCAAGTACGATAGGACTAAAGCAGGATGAGAAAAACTTAGGTGTAGCACTTGTTGATATCGGTGGAGGCTCAACTACAATTTCTCTTTTTAGAGAAGGTGTATTAATGGCTACTTCAGTCCTACCTGTTGGAGGAGACCATATTACAAAAGACATATCAATTGGTCTGAAAACTTCAACAGAAGATGCAGAAAAAATTAAAGTGAAATTTGGACATGCTTTTTATGATACTGCATTATCTGAAGAAGTATTAAGTGTACCGATAATGGGTAGTGAACAACATCAACAATACAGTCAGCAAGAAATTTCTGATATTATTGAAGCTAGATTAGAAGAAATCTTCATTTTGGTTCAAAATGAGCTTGTAAGAATGAGGGGAAGCAATTTACCAGGTGGATTTGTTCTAACTGGTGGTACAGTAACAATGACTGGTGTAATCGATTTAGCTCAAAGGGTATTTAAAAATAATGTAAGGGTTGCAACACCAGATTATATTGGTGTAAGAGAACCTCAATACATTACTGGTGTAGGTCTAATCAAGTATGCTTTTTATAAATCAAAAATGCGTGGAAAAAAACTTAGCTCTAATATTGCATTCGAATCAAATGAACGAAAACCTGTAGCTGTTTCAAATTCAAATACAAAACCAAAACAGCAGGATGAAGAGCGCGTCATGAGTAAAGTTAAAAGCATTTTTAAATATTTATGGGATTAAATTTGTGATGAATTTGAAAAGTAGGGGGATCAATCATGTTAGATTTTGATACAAATGTAGATGCTTTAGCGAAGATAAAAGTAATTGGTGTAGGTGGCGGAGGAAATAACGCCGTTAACCGAATGATTGAACATGGAGTACAAGGTGTAGATTTTATTGCTGTGAATACTGATGCACAAGCTCTTAATCTATCAAAAGCTGAAGTGAAAATGCAAATCGGTGGCAAACTTACTCGTGGTTTAGGGGCAGGAGCTAATCCAGAGGTAGGTAAAAAAGCAGCAGAAGAAAGTAGAGAACAATTACAAGAAGCTCTTAAAGGAGCAGACATGGTATTCGTAACTGCTGGAATGGGTGGAGGTACAGGAACAGGTGCAGCTCCAGTAATTGCACAAGTAGCAAAAGAATTAGGTGCATTAACTGTAGGTGTAGTTACTCGTCCATTTACATTTGAAGGTAGAAAGCGTTCAACTCAAGCTGCAACTGGTATTGCTGCAATGAAGGAAAGCGTTGATACTTTAATTGTTATTCCTAATGACCGATTATTAGAAATCGTTGATCGTAATACCCCAATGCTAGAAGCATTCCGCGAAGCAGATAATGTACTTCGTCAAGGGGTTCAAGGTATTTCTGACTTAATCGCTGTTCCGGGATTAATTAACCTTGACTTTGCAGATGTTAAGACAATTATGTCTAATAAAGGTTCTGCATTAATGGGTATCGGTGTTGCTGGTGGAGAAAACCGTGCGGCAGAAGCAGCTAAAAAAGCTATTTCTAGTCCATTATTAGAAACTTCAATTAATGGTGCACAAGGTGTACTTATGAATATCACTGGTGGAACGAACTTAAGCTTATATGAAGTGCAAGAAGCAGCAGATATCGTTTCGACTGCATGTGATGCTGAAGTAAATATGATTTTCGGTTCTGTAATCAATGAAAACTTAAAGGATGAAATTATTGTAACGGTTATTGCGACTGGATTTGAAGGTGTTATTTCAGCACCGCCTACTCCAAAACCAATGGCGAGACAAACAATTTCAACACCAACGCAGGTTCCGCAACCAACTATTAAACGCGAACCAATTCGCGAAGAAGCTCCGGTTGTAGAAACGACTAAAAATGTAACTAGTCTTGATGACTTAGATATTCCAGCGTTTTTACGTAATCGTAAAAGACGCTAATAAAATGTTAAAAAACCAAGATAAGATGACTCTCTTATCTTGGTTTTTTTCATTCTTTCGAGTAGTGATTTTGTAAATTAGTTAGATCACTAATGACACTCTTGAACTTTTCGTTACAGCCTTTAGGAAATAAAACACCTAAACCATGTGAGTGTGTAAATTCAACAGATGGGAGTTGTTGTTTTATGCCTTCCCAAAATTTATAAACCCTAAAATCTTGTATTCGTACTTCGGTATCATGGATTAAAACAATACCTACTTGAGATACTTTTGGAAGCCAAGTAGTGTAATCATGTAGCACAGCTTCAAAAGTATGAAACCCGTCAATATGAAGTATGTCGATCGTATTATCTTCGAAATTCTCAATTGCTTCATCAAAAGACTTACGTAACACTTTAGCTTCTCTTTGGTAATGTTTTTGAACAACTTCATGTACCGTATCAAAAACTTCATTACTATACAATACAATCCACTGTGCAGATCACCTTGCCAAGTATCAACTGCAAAACAATCACATGACAGATTTTGATCTTTCACACTTTGACAAAAACAGAAAAAAGAAAAGCCAAAGTGGGTACCTGATTCTACAATTTTTTTTGGTTTTACGAATTGAACTAAATCGTAAGCAAATTTAGCGTGACCTTTCTAGGCAGAGCGTTGTCTTATTGATGGTTTTGTTCCGTCAAAATCAAAAATGGCTGAATGAAATATCCAGCTATCCAAATCCTCACTCCTTATTGGGCAGTTTAATAGAAATAAAGTGAAAGATTTCCGTATAATATTGACCTGTCCAATTCATATTTCGAAAATGTATTGTCGAAAAACTCTTCAATAAAGCTTCCTTTTTTTGACAGACTTCTTACCGTGCTCATCCTATACTTACATATAAATGAATATTCTATAGAGGATGGCGAACAAAATTGGTGATATATGGCGATCTTGTTTGGTTATTAAACTTGTTAATGGACTTCTTGATCATTCAGTTGACAGGCTTAATTCTAAAAAGAAATGTATCTATTTTGCGGTCATTATTAGGGGCATTATTAGGTTCAATCGTTGTTCTAATGACGTTTACTCCTTATGCATATGTTTTTGGCTCACCTTTTATGAAAATATTATTATCGTTTTTTATCGTATTTTTTGCATTTGGAAGGCAACGGATTATCACTTTTTTACAGCTATTAAGTATCTTCTATTTTTCAACATTCATTTTAGGTGGCGCATTATTAGGCTTACATTATTTATTTGCTACTAATGAATCAAATTTAACCAAATCATCCTTTTATGGTGATCCTGTAAGCTGGTACTTTGTAATTGGAATGCTACCAATCGTCATATTTTACGCTAGAAAATCGATCAATCAGATCTCGTTTACCAAATGGAAATTGAATGAAATGTATGAAATGGAAATTGTGTGGCGGAACACTTCGATTAAAATTAGAGGGTTAATGGATAGTGGTAACTCTCTACATGAACCACTTTCTAGGAAACCAGTTATTATTTTAGATTGTTCCACTAGTGATTATGGTTTACCTATCGAACTAGTTAAGTTAGTTAGAGACTCTGAAAATACATTACATAATACAGAAGCACTCGATGTCTTAAGTTTTTTTCAAGGAACTTATATACCTTATAAAAGTATTGGTCAAAGTAATCAATTCCTCGTCGCAATAAAACCTACTGTTGTTAAATTGAAAATTAATGGGAAATGGTATTCATCGAGTTCGGTTTTGGTTGGATTGAGTCATGTTACTTTGTCTTCAGACAATTTATATGAATGTATCCTTCATCCAAAAATGATGCAGGGAACAATTAATGAAATTGCATAGGAGGTAGAAAATGAATCGATTGTTCTTAAAACTAAAGTTAGGTTTGTATAAGCTATTAGTAAAGCTTGGTTTGAAAGCCGACGAAGTATATTACATTGGGGGAAGTGAAGCATTACCACCTCCTTTGACAAGGGAAGAAGAAGAAAAGCTTTTACAGAAACTACCGAATGGAGATTTAGGTGCTAGATCACTATTAATTGAGAGAAATCTACGATTAGTAGTATATATTGCTAGAAAGTTTGAAAATACGGGCATTAATATTGAAGATCTGATTAGCATTGGTACAATCGGATTGATTAAAGCCGTTAATACCTTTAATCCTGAAAAGAAAATTAAATTGGCTACTTATGCTTCAAGATGTATCGAAAATGAAATTCTGATGCATTTACGTAGAAATAATAAAAACCGTTCTGAAGTCTCATTTGATGAACCATTAAATATTGATTGGGATGGAAATGAATTATTACTTTCTGATGTATTAGGTACAGAAGACGATATCATAACGAAGGACTTAGAAGCCAATGTCGATAAATCATTATTAACAAAGGCATTAGATCAACTGAATGATCGTGAAAAACAAATAATGGAACTACGATTTGGACTAGATGGAACTGAAGAAAAAACCCAAAAAGATGTAGCTGATATGCTTGGAATATCGCAATCATATATATCCCGATTAGAAAAACGTATTATTAAAAGGCTTCGAAAAGAATTTAATAAAATGGTTTAAAATATAAGAACCGATTAGATTTGATTTTTTCAAATACTAATCGGTTTTTTCTATGTAAGAAGGATATCCAAATAGTTTTAAAAAATATTTTCATAAGTCATACCTGCTAAATTTCATTAATTCCCCTTAGAAAATCCTAGTTTTTTCTCTATTTGCTATGCTGTTTTAGTCCTGAATTTATTATATTTGTATATTTTATTTTGTGCATAAATTTTCCACCGAAGGAGATACTTACCTATAGTACAGCAACTCCAAGTAGGAGGGAACATCATGACACGAAACAAAGTAGAAATATGCGGTGTAGATACATCAAAGCTTCCAGTTTTAAAGAATGATGAGATGCGTAAGTTATTTCATGCAATGCAAAGCGGTGATCGAAGCGCAAGAGAAACAATCGTAAACGGCAATTTGCGACTTGTCCTAAGTGTTATTCAGCGTTTCAATAATCGCGGAGAATTTGTGGATGACTTATTTCAAGTAGGCTGCATAGGCCTTATGAAGTCTATTGATAATTTTGATTTAAGCCAAAATGTAAAATTTTCGACGTATGCTGTACCTATGATTATTGGTGAAATAAGAAGATATTTAAGGGATAATAACCCAATAAGAGTGTCTAGATCATTAAGAGACATCGCTTATAAAGCATTACAAGTAAGAGAGCGATTATTAGCAGAGAATTCAAAAGAACCAACTCCTGTTCAAATCGCAGAAGTACTTGGCGTAACACACGAAGAAATCGTCTTTGCATTAGATGCAATTCAAGACCCAGTTTCGTTATTTGAACCGATATATAACGATGGCGGAGATCCAATCTTTGTAATGGATCAGCTAAGTGATGATAAAAATAAGGACGAGCAATGGGTTGAAGAACTAGCACTACGTGAAGGAATGAAACGACTAAACGATCGAGAAAAAATGATCATAAGCAAAAGATTCTTCCAAGGAAAAACACAAATGGAAGTTGCCGAAGAAATCGGAATTTCCCAAGCACAAGTATCCAGACTAGAAAAATCAGCAATAAAACAAATGAACAAAAATATACAGGGCTAGAGAAAAGCGGAGGCGACTGGTTAGCTCCGACAAGCATAAGGCAAAGACTGAGGAAAGTTGCTTTGTACTTTCATCGGGCTTTGACTAATGACCTCGAGGAGCTAGGAGCCGGAGCTAGACATCACGAGAAAAGCGGAGGCGACTGGTTAGCTCCGACAAGCATAAGGCAAAGACTGAGGAAAGTTGCTTTGTACTTTCATCGGGCTTTGACTAATGACCTCGAGGAGCTAGGAGCCGGAGCTAGACATCACGAGAAAAGCGGAGGCGACTGGTTAGCTCCGACAAGCATAAGGCAAAGACTGAGGAAAGTTGCTTTGTACTTTCATCGGGCTTTGACTAATGACCTCGAGGGGCTAGATACCGTAAATGAAGCCTGACTTCAATCAAGCTTCAATTCCTGTATAATGAGATGCTTATTATAATGAATGAAATAAAAAAACAAATATAAACTAAATAATCCAATAACTATTAAATAGTTAAACTGGAAGAATGAAAATACGATATTAATGTGTTAGACAATGGATGAGCATCGAACAACCTTGTCTAACACATTTTTATTTGAATTTTATCATGATGTTTGGCCCTTACTTCATATATTTTATAAAAAGGATGGTGAAGTTAAATGGCCAGAATTTCAGATTTTCAAGTTAAAGATGTTGTAAATGTTGCCGATGGAAAAAAATTAGGCAATATTGTTGATTTAGATATTGATCAATCAAATGGAAAAATCACTTCGATTATTTTAACAAAGCCAGGGAAGGGTTTAAATTTTTTTAGTAAAGAAGAGGAAATGACAATTTATTGGAATGATATTGTGAAAATAGGTGAAGATGTTATTTTGGTAAAATATCGTTCATCTGTGGATTTGGATGAGAACCAAGCAAGTCCAGTTAAATACACATAAAAAAACTCGTTGATTGACGAGTTTCAAGCGATGAAAGAGGCGTAATTGCACTTTTACTTGATTGTTAAAATTGGCTACCACGTCGAATACGATTCCTTGCAGCTATTTTTATTTTCGAAAGTGAAAAAAATAAGTGTGTTTTGTCAAAAATAATCAAAAATGTGAAATCTATGGTAAAATATAGGAAACCATCAACTGGTTTACATATATTTACTAAATTAGTTTCTGTGAGGTCTTATAAATATGAAAGAGAGCTTCATTCAATCGACTGAAAGTACTTTTATGATTCAACCTTGGGAAGACTCATTCAAACATTTAGTTGCAGGATTTACAACAAAAAATGATGGAGTTAGCCAAGGTTGTTTCACTTCTTTTAATCTTGGATTACATGTAAATGACTCGAAGGATATTGTGGTAGAAAATAGAGAACTCCTTGCGAGTAAATTAGAGTTTTCAAAATCGAAATGGGTTTGTTCTGAACAAGTTCATGGGAATAATGTCATGAAAGTAACTAAAAAAGATTGTGGCAAAGGTGTTACTGATTATGAAACTAGCATCGAGACAACAGATGGTTTTTATACGAATGAGGAAAATATTTTATTAACTTCTTGTTATGCAGATTGTGTTCCATTGTATTTCCTTGAACCAACAAGTAAATTTATTGGTTTAGCTCATGCAGGTTGGAAAGGTACTGTTCAAAACATTGGCGGACGTTTAATCGAAAAATTAATTAAAGATGAAAACTTACAACTTAAAGATATCCAAGTTGCAATCGGGCCATCAATTGGTGATTGTTGTTATGAAGTGGATGATTTTGTGATGAATAAGCTAATCGATGCTTTTGAGCACAAGATTCCTAATAATATTTTAACCACTTTACAAAACGGGAAATTCAAATTGAATTTAAAAGAAGCAAACAAACAATTACTCATTAGATCGGGCATTAGTGAAGAAAATATCATAATGACAAATTATTGTACAAGTTGTAACCCGAGCATATTTTTTTCTCACCGTAGAGATGGTGGAAAAACAGGAAGAATGATGAGTTATATTGGTTGGAGGAAATAGCATCATGACAGTCAAACAAAATTATGAACGTATCAGTGAACAAATTAATGCAGCTAAAGTAAGAGCAAATCGAAATGATGATGTCACTCTAATTGCTGTTACAAAACAAGTATCTACTGAAGTGGCTAAAGAAGTTTTAGCTGAAGGTATACTTCAATTAGGCGAAAACCGTTTTGAAGGTCTAAAGGAAAAACAAGAACACATTAAAAGTGATGTTGTTTGGCATTTTATTGGTTCACTTCAAACTAGAAAAGTAAAAGACGTCATACATAGAATAGACTACCTACATTCTTTAGATCGACTATCCTTAGCAGAAGAGATCCAAAAAAGAGCAGCAGAACCATTAAAATGTTTCATACAGGTCAATGTATCTGGAGAAGACTCAAAGCATGGCATACATCCAAATGATGTAATTGAATTTGCTAGACAGCTTTCAGAATTTGATAAGGTACAAGTTGTTGGGTTAATGACAATGGCACCATTTACAGAGGATGTAACAATCATTCGAAATAGTTTCAAAGGATTAAAGGAATTACAAGAAAAAGTAAAAAATCTACAGATTGCAAATATTTCATGTTCTGAATTATCAATGGGTATGTCTAATGATTTTGAGATAGCAATAGAAGAAGGTGCTACATTCATAAGAATAGGTACTGATTTAGTAGGAAAGGGAAGGTAGAGAAAATGAGTATTATTGGAAAAGTAAGAAACTTTTTTGCAATGGAAGATGAGTATGAAGATGATTATGAATACGAAGAGCAAAAACAGCAACAACAGCAGCAACAAAAACAATATCAACAACAGCATCAACAAAAACAATTTTCTAAACATGTAAATGAAGAAATTAACCATGAGCGAAATGCATCAAAGCAAAAATTAGTAAGTATACCAGGAGGAGCTTCTTTGTCGTCAAAAGTTGTATTAGCGCAGCCGCGTGAATATGCAGAAGCACAAGATGTTGCAGACCATTTAAAATCAAAAAAAGCAGTTGTGATCAATTTACAGCAAATGCAAATCGATCAAGCTAAACGCTTTGTTGATTTCTTAAGTGGTACAGTATATGCAATAAGTGGAGATATAAAAAAAATTGGTACAAATACGTTTATTTGTACACCTGATAATATTGATATTTCTGGAACGATTACAGATATGTTATTTGAGGAAGACAATTCCATTAAAAGGTGGTAATTAAATGGATATACTTTTTTTTATTTTATACAAATTAATCCAATACTATAGATACGTCATCGTAATTCATATCATTTTATCTTGGTTCCCTCAAATAAGACAGTCAGGCTTCGGTCGTTTAATTGGTAGGTTATCAGAACCATATTTAGAGCCGTTCCGTCGAATTGTTCCGTCAATCGGTATGTTTGATTTTTCACCAATTATTGCATTATTTGCTTTAGAATTTGCTGGATATGGGATAGCAAGTATTTCTCATTATTTTTAAAGAGAGAATCTAACAGGTTCTCTTTTTTAATTAATATTGATAGTTTAATGAAAAAGAGGATTGCATCGATGAGTATTTATGATCATTTTCGAAAAGAAGAGCATGTTTTCGTAGACAAAGTTCTCAGTTGGAAGGAAGAAGCAATTGAACGCTATTCTATTAAGTTGACAGATTTTCTTGATTTAAGAGAACAAATGATTATGCAATCAATTATCGGTAATCAAGGGGAGTGTTTTGTCGCTTTTTTTGGTGGTCGTGAGGATTGTGAACGAAAGCGTGCAATTATTTATCCGAGTTTTTATACACCAGTTGAAGAAGACTATTCTTTGGTTGCATTTGACTTAGTTTATGCAACTAAATTTCACACTTTATCTCATCGGCAAGTATTGGGAACATTAATGTCTTTAGGAATCACAAGGGGAAAATTTGGTGATATTCTACTTAAAAATGATATAATCCAAGTAATTGTTGCTGATGAAATAGCAAGTTTTGTAGAAAGTAACTTAAATACTGTAGGAAAATCGCCAATTAAATTAAAGAGAATTACATTTAAAGAATTGATTGAATCAGATGATGTTTGGCAAACTAATAATGGGACTGTATCATCACTAAGATTAGATGTCCTATTGAGCGAATTCTATAATATATCGAGACAAAAAGCACAAAGCTTAATTAAAGCCGAACACGTTAAGGTAAATCAGCGAGTTATTGATTCTACTTCGTTTTTATGTGAAGAAGGAGATTTATTCTCTGTCAAAGGTTTTGGTAGAGGAATGTTGATGTCAATTGATGGCTTATCAAAAAAAGAAAAATGGCGGATAAACTACGGTGTTAAAAAATAGTCAGAAATTGTAGAAGGAAAAACGTAGAAACTGTCGAAAATTTATTATAACCTATTAATAAAGAACATACATACATGGAGGTGGCTTAATTGCCTTTAACACCACTTGATATTCATAATAAAGAATTTGGTAAAAGTTTTCGTGGCTATGACGAAGATGATGTTAACGAGTTTTTAGATCAAGTCATAAAAGATTATGAATTAGTTATTCGTGAGAAGAAACAATTAGAAGAACAAATTCTTGATATGAAAGAAAGATTAAAGCATTTTTCTACTATAGAAGAAACTTTAAATAAGTCAATTTTAATTGCGCAAGAAGCTGCTGAAGATGTAAAAGGTAGTGCCCAAAAAGAAGCTAAATTGATTATTAAAGAAGCGGAGAAAAATGCTGATCGTATTATCAATGAAGCTTTAATTAAATCAAGAAAAGTTACAATGGAATTTGAAGAGCTTAAGAAGCAATCGAAAGTTTTCAGAACTCGTTTAAGAATGGCAATTGAAACTCAATTAGAGATGTTAGGTCATGAAGATTGGGATCATATTTTAGACGATAAAGAAACAGAAGAAATCGCAAACTAGTCGTATAAGCCTTGACGATTTGTAAAGTTTTACATATAATTTATCATTATCCGACAGAAGACACCTTCCTAAGGTTACGTGAAGGTGTGATAACACCAGTAATAGGTGGGAGATGAATGACGGTTGGCGTTAGCCAAAATGCTTTCTTTTTTTGCTACTATTCTGTACAATAGATAATGTAAATACCGTAGAAAAAGAATGAATTCAAGTGTAGTGCTTGTTGCGTAAATAGAACTCGTCTGGTGGTTGTCATTCGCCTATACCCTTCAAGAGTCGCAAATAGAACAACTGTAATACCCCTCAGTAAAAAACAGGCTGAGTACGTTTCACCTAGCGTTAGGTGGAACCAAACCGTAGGAACTACGGGGTTAGCTTGGTAAATAAAAGTAACCTCTGCTGGTAAAGAATCACTACTAAGTATGCTTTGTTCCCAAGAATCTCCTACTTCAAACAACCTGTAAGGGTGTTAAGTGGTGAGTAGTTCAATAGATATTAATAGTAAATCGGTGACAGGGAAGAGTACTTCTATAAATCTAGTTAGCGAGTCAAGGATAGTGTAAGCTTGATATAGAAAATAGAAGGAAAATCACCCTAGAGTGCTTTTCTGAAAATAAGTAAGAAAAGACGTTTCATTCACGTTACGAATGCTAAGTGGACAATAAGTTAATGAAATTTATTGTCAATTAGGGTGGTACCACGGGAACCTTTCTCGTCCCTTTTTGGGACGAGAAAGGTTTTTTGCGTCTTATACGATTTATTATACATAATAGACAACTCCACTAATAAAAGGCTTGTAAGATGGATACAATGCGTTAATGTGGAATTTAAAAATGTAAAGTAAGCTGGTATAGAGTAGTTGACTTGCCTAAAACGGCTAGCTTTAGAACAATTAAGTTTAAAAATGGAGGAAAGCAAATGGAGTACAAAGATACGTTACTTATGCCAAAAACTGAATTTCCTATGAGAGGAAATTTACCTCAACGTGAGCCACAAATTCAAGAAGAGTGGAACAAAAAAGATATTTATGCAACTGTTCAAAAACATAACGAAGGAAAACCGTCATTCATATTACATGATGGACCACCTTATGCTAATGGTGACCTTCATATGGGACATGCACTTAATAAAGTATTAAAGGATTTCATTGTACGTTTTTATAATATGAATGGATACCGTTCTCCTTACGTTCCAGGTTGGGATACTCACGGTTTACCGATTGAACAAGCATTAGCAAATAAAAAAGTAAATCGTAAAGAAATGTCAGTAGCAGAATTCCGTAAATTATGTGAAGAATATGCTTACGAGCAAGTAGAGCGTCAAAAAGAACAATTTAAACGTTTAGGAATTTTAGGTGATTGGGACCGACCATATATTACTCTTGAAAAAGAATATGAAGCTGAACAAATTAAAGTATTCGGTAAAATGGCTACTAAGGGATTAATTTATAAAGGTCTAAAACCAGTATATTGGTCTCCATCAAGTGAATCTGCACTAGCAGAAGCGGAAATCGAATACCAAGATAAGCGTTCAGCATCAATCTATGTTGCATTTGCAGTTGAAAATGGGAAAAATGTTCTAAACGGTGGAGAGAAATTCATTATTTGGACAACAACACCATGGACAATCCCAGCTAACTTAGCTGTATGTTTACATCCTGACTTAAGCTATGATGTAGTATCTGTAAATGGTGACAAGTTCGTAGTTGCTAGTGAGTTAAGAGAATCTGTAGCAAAAGAACTAGGTTGGGAAGATGCAGTAGTTGAAAAGACTTTTAATGGTTCTGAACTTGAAGGAATCGTTTGTAAGCATCCATTGTATGATCGCCAATCAGTTGTTATTTTAGGTGATCATGTAACAACTGACGCTGGTACAGGTTGTGTTCATACTGCACCAGGTCATGGTGAAGACGACTTCCGTGTAGGTCAACAATATGGATTAGAAGTGCTTTGTCCAGTAGATGAAAAAGGTGTTCTAACAAAAGAAGCTCCTGGATTTGAAGGTTTATTCTATGATGAAGCTAATAAAGAAATTACAAAAGCATTAGAAGAAAAAGGTGCTTTATTAAAATTACAATTTATCACACACTCTTATCCACATGACTGGAGAACGAAAAAGCCAATTATCTTCCGTGCAACAGCACAATGGTTTGCATCAATTGAAGCAATTCGTGAACAATTAATGCAAGCTGTTCAAGATACTACGTGGTTCCCAGCATGGGGAGAAACTCGTCTATTCAACATGGTTCGTGATCGTGGAGATTGGTGTATTTCACGTCAACGTGTATGGGGAGTTCCAATCCCAGTATTTTATGCTGAAGACGGAGAGGCAATTATTACTGAAGAAACGATTGAACATGTTTCGAACTTATTTAAAGAGCATGGTTCAAATATTTGGTTTGAAAAAGAAGCGAAAGAATTATTACCAGAAGGATTTACACATCCTGGTTCACCAAATGGTAACTTCACTAAAGAGAAAGATATCATGGATGTTTGGTTTGATAGTGGTTCATCACATCAAGCGGTTTTAAACACTCGTGAGGAATTATCTTTCCCTGCTGATATTTATTTAGAAGGTTCTGACCAATACCGTGGTTGGTTTAACTCTTCATTAAGTACAAGCGTTGCTGTAACAGGTCAAGCACCTTATAAAGCTGTAGTAAGCCATGGCTTCGTTTTAGATGGAGAAGGTCGCAAGATGAGTAAATCAATCGGAAACATCGTTCTACCATCAAAAATTATGAATCAATATGGTTCAGATATTTTACGTCTATGGGTAGCTTCTGTAGATTATCAATCAGATGTTCGTATTTCTGACGCATTAATGAAACAAGTTGCTGAAGTATACCGTAAAATCCGTAATACGTTCCGTTTCTTACTAGGAAACTTAGATGGATTTAACGCAGAACAAGATGCTTTAAAATATGAAGAGCTACGCGAATTAGATCAATACATGCTAGTTAAATTGAACAACGTGGTTAAAACTGTTCGTGAATCATACGAAAAATATGAATTTGCTAATGTTTACCACACAATTCAAAACTTCTGTACAACAGAATTAAGTTCTTTCTATTTTGATTTATCAAAAGATGTTTTATATATCGAGCCAAAAACGAATAAAGATCGTTTAGCAATTCAAACAGTATTACATGAGTCATTACAAGCACTAACTCGTTTAGTTGCTCCAATTTTACCTCATACAGCTGAAGAAGTTTGGTCACATATGGCAGGAACTACTGTAGATAGTATTTTCTTAACTGAAATGCCAGACGTTAAAGATTTCGGCGATACTCAAAGCTTAGAAGCTAAGTGGGAAAAATTCATGGATTTACGTGATAACGTATTAAAAGCACTTGAAGTTGCTCGTAATGAAAAAGTAATCGGTAAATCTCTAACTGCGGCAGTTAAAATCTATCCTAATGCAGAAGTAGCTGAACTATTAAATTCTATAAATGAAGACTTCAAACAATTATTAATTGTTTCTCAAGTAGAAATTGCAAATAGCGATGAGCAAGCTCCTGAAACAGCGCAAAAATTTGATACGTTAAGTATCGAAGTAACTCCTGCCACAGGTGAAACTTGTGAACGATGCTGGGTAGTTACAGAAGAAGTTGGAAAAGATGAAGCACACCCAACCCTTTGCTTACGTTGTGCTAGTGTTGTAAAAGATATGTAATCATTAAGGGTTTAAACGCACTTAAGAAAAGAGTCGAAAGATTAAACTTTCGACTCTTTTTTAAATTTAGATTTGTATTAATATTTTGCAAAAATTGTAAAAAAGTATGTATTGGTGTATGTTATGTATACAGTACTAAAAATAAGATATAAGAGGTTAATACATAATGAATTATGAAAATAATCCAAATTGGAATAAATTAACTGACTTAATGAAGAAGAGAGTAGATTTAAGGGAAAAAGGATACAGTTACCAAGAAATAGCTGACCTAGAACAGAAAAGTCGTTCAAGTATACAACAAAGTATCAAGCGCTCATATTACCTTTTAGGAATAAAAGAACCAGATATTAAAGGAATCCTAAAAAAAGAAATTGATCAGTCTGTTCATATAGATGGAATTAGGAATGAAATGCTTGAGGAAATGAGAAAACAAGGAATTAGGGAATTTGTGAAAGAGTTTATTAAAAGAGATGATGTAAGAGAAATTCTTAAAGAAGAATATAGAAAAGAATTCGAAGATGAAAAAGGATGATAATTAGTAAAATCTTCCTTTTCTTATTTTTGAATTGTATGTATGTATGTGTTGGTGTATTATATTTTTTGTAAGCGATAACAACTAACAAAAACGATTGGGGGAAAACAATTTGAATAAAAAAATCAAAAAAGTAACTCAAACAGTTTTAGGGTTTGCAATCGCAATGCCAATGTTTATAGGATTAGGCACAACATATGTTGGAGCGACTTCAGGTGCAGTAACTGCTACTAAATTGTCAGTAAAAGAAAGGCCTTGGAGTACTTCTAAAACAGTTGGATATCTTGCTAAAAACCAAAAAATTAACTACTCAGGTTACAATAGTACGTTTGTAAAGATCAGCTATAAAGGTAAAACAAGATATATTCTTAAAAAATACGTAAAATATGTACCGCCAACAAATCCAACAACGCCATCTAATCCAACAACAACGCCATCAAATCCGACTACACCAGCTAGTTCAAATTCCTCGATTCAACAACAAATTTTAGACTTAGTAAATATCGAGCGTGGTAAAGGTGGATTAAAGCCATTAACACTATCTAGCTATTTAAATGGAACAGCTCAAGCATGGTCACAAACAATGAGTAATGCTAACAATATGTATCATTCAACATTAAGCTTTAATGGTGGTTATAAAGGTGAAAACATCGCACATGGTCAAACAACTGCAAATGAAGTAATGACTGATTGGATGAATTCACCAGGCCATAGAGCGAACATCATGAGCGCTAACTTTAAACAACTTGGAGTAGGTAAAGTAGGAACTTATTGGACGGAACAATTCACTGACTAATAATACTGCTCAATCAATAATTGAAATTTTTGAATGATATAAGGAAAACTCGCAAAAGGACAATGAGCCTAAGTGGGTTTTCTTTTTCTGTTTTTAAAAAAAATCTATATTAAAGAACAATTATTACTTTATATCACAATTATAAATGGAAATATCTTTAGCCATTTCCTTTAAAGGAAAAAGTTTCACCTATTACCGACTCCAGTTTGAGGGAAAAGTATTTTTACATAAAAAAATTGGGAGTGAAGAAGATGAGGAGCAATGAAATTTTCTATATTAAACAAGAGCTTGAACTAATTAAAAATGAATTGCTACATCGTTTATTTTCTGAACCAATAAGTTCTACTGATATTGAGCAGCATCATTCGATTTTCGAGGAGACAAATAAACACCATATCCTCGTTGAAGACATGCAAAATGATTTATATGATATTGAGATTGCCTTGCAAAAAATTGACCATGGATTATTTGGTTATTGTGAAGTGACTGGGCAAGCCATTCCAATTGAAAAATTAAAAGTGCTTCCAACAGGTCGAACGTTAGAGGATTTTAGTTTTGTAAGAAATCATTACTAATACTATTCATTGTATAAACCTTTCCCCTATGCTAAAATTTGATGAGATATCTAATAAGGTAGGGGATAAATATGGCATATATTATTGCGGTAATTGTCATTTTAATTGATCAACTGACAAAACTTGCCGTTTTAAAGAAGATGTATTTAGGAGAAAATATTGAGATTATAAAAAATATTTTTTACATAACATCACATCGCAATCAAGGAGCGGCTTGGGGAATGCTCCAAGGAAAAATGGGCTTCTTCTATTTAATTACTTTAGTCTTTGTAGTAGCAGTGATTTACTTTATCCAAAAGCACGCAAAAGGAGATCGTTTCCTTGGTTTATCTTTAGGATTAGTTTTAGGTGGTGCGATTGGTAATTTTATTGATCGATTCTTCCGTAAAGAAGTAGTTGATTTTATTCATGTTTATATTTTTAATTATGATTTCCCTGTATTTAATATCGCAGACTCAGCACTTTGTGTGGGTGTTATTTTATTATTTATTATTACTTTATTGGAAGATAAAAGAGGAGTTAAGAAATGACAGTTTTTGCTTTTACAGTTCAAGAGGATCAACATTTAGAAAGAATCGATACGTTTATTGCAACTCAAAATGATGAGTGGTCAAGGTCTCAAGTACAAACATGGTTAAAAGAAGATTTTGTGTTAGTGAACGGTGAAAAAATTAAACGTAATTATAAAGTAAAACAGGGCGATGAAATATCAGTTTCAGTACCTGATCCAAAGCCATTAGAAGTTAAGCTTGAGAATATTCCATTAGATGTTTATTATGAGGATGCGGATGTTATTGTTGTAAATAAACCACGTGGAATGGTAGTTCACCCTGCATTAGGTCATGAAACGGGTACTTTAGTGAACGCTTTAATGTATCATTGTAAAGATTTATCTGGCATAAATGGTGTATTAAGACCTGGTATTGTACATCGAATCGATAAGGATACTTCAGGTTTATTAATGGTTGCAAAAAATGATGTAGCTCATGAGAAGCTTGCAGAGCAATTACGTCAAAAAACCTCTGTTCGTAAGTATATTGCGATTGTACATGGTGTAATTCCTCATGAGGAAGGTACAATCGATGCGCCAATCGGACGAGATAAAAGTGATCGTCAAAGTATGACGGTTACCGAAGATAATAGTAAAGAAGCAGTGACTCATTTTAGAGTGTTAGAGCGATTTGATGAGTTTACTTTAGTTGAATGTCAGCTTGAAACAGGCCGTACTCACCAAATTCGTGTTCATATGAAATACATAGGATACCCGTTAGCTGGTGATCCTAAGTACGGACCACGTAAAACAATAGATATAGATGGTCAAGCTCTACATGCAGCTGTTTTAGGATTTAATCATCCAAGAACAAATGAGTATTTAGAGTTTTCATCACCTATTCCAAAAGTACTAGAAAATATTATTGAACAATTACGCAGATAACTGTTGACAATGATTGTAACATAGGTCATAATGAAGACAGTTGAATGAACCTTTAACACAACCCCGTGAGGTTGAGAAGGAAGCGGAAAAATGAAAAAGGATAATTGTATCCTTTTGCGCTACCCTCTTGTCCATCGGGCAAGAGGGTTTTTTGCTTCTACACTATAAAAGTAGGAGGTAAGGTAAATGACTGAAAAAGCAATCATCTTAGACGAACTAGCGATCAGACGAGGTTTAACAAGAATTGCACATGAAATGCTAGAAAATAACAAAGGTATTGAAAATGTTGTTTTGGTTGGCATTAAAACCAGAGGTGTTTATCTGGCAAAGCGTATTGCAGAAAGAATAAAACAGATTGAAGGTAAAGATGTAATCATGGGCGATTTAGATATTACTCTTTATCGAGATGATTTATCGACAAAGACAGAAAACAAAGAACCATTAGTGAAGGGTTCAAATGTTCCTGTTGATCTAACAAACAAAAAAGTAATTTTAGTTGATGATGTGCTTTACACAGGTAGAACAGTTCGTGCCGCAATGGACGCTGTTATGGATCTAGGTAGACCGGCACAAATACAATTAGCAGTTTTAGTAGATCGAGGGCATCGTGAGCTTCCAGTAAGAGCAGACTATGTTGGAAAAAATATTCCAACTTCGAGTAATGAAAAAGTAGTCGTAGCATTAAAGGAAACAGATGACCACGATAAAGTAAGTATATTTGAAAAATAGAAGTCCCTTTTAAATTTGGTCCAGAGAGGCTAACAAAGGGTCTAGTTAGTTGCTGTCTTATTTGAAGCGACGTACTTGGACTCTTTGTGTATAATCACAAAGAGTTTTTTTATTGGGAAAATTGGAGGAAACAACATGATAAAACAAAAACCTGTCCTAGAGATAAATGAAAAACCGAATATAGGTCAATGGATTTTCCTAAGTTTACAACACTTATTCGCAATGTTTGGATCGACAGTGCTAGCTCCGATCTTAATCGGCATAAATCCTTCAATCGCACTAATTTCAAGTGGGATTGGAACAATGGTGTTCATTCTAATTACAAGAGGTAAAGTACCATCTTACCTTGGGTCATCATTCGCCTTCATCGCTCCGATGATCTACGCGAAAACAAATTTAGAACCTGGTGCAGCGTTCGTAGGAGTTTTCATCACAGGTATTATTTACGCAGTAATCGCACTAATTATTAACAAAGTAGGCGTGAAATGGTTATTCAGAGTATTACCACCAATCGTAGTTGGACCGGTAATTATCGTAATCGGATTAAGCTTATCAACAGTAGCGGTTGGAATGGCAATGAATGGGGCTAACCATAAATACAGCACAACATCAATCACAATCGCACTCATTACATTAGCAATTACAATCATAACAGCATTATTTACAAGAGGTTTCTTATCAGTCATACCAATCTTAGTAGGAATCATCGGTGGATATATTACATCAATCTTCTTTGGTGTAGTAGACTTCACAAAAATAGCAGAAGCAAAATGGATTGCAGTACCTGATTTCTCAGTACCATTTGTTCACTACACACCACATGTCACATTCCAGTTACTAATCATCTTCGTACCTGTAGCAATCGTGACAATATCAGAACATATTGGACACCAAGTTGTACTAGGAAGTGTCGTAGAGAAAGATTTAATTAAAGATCCTGGACTAGATAAGTCATTATTCGGAGATGCAGTTTCAACGATGATAGCAGGCTTAATTGGAGGACCTACAACAACAACATACGGGGAAAACATCGGTGTTCTAGCAATCACTAGAGCTTACAGCGTATATGTATTCATAGGTGCTGCAATCTTGGCTATGTCATTTGGATTCATCGGAAAAATCTCAGCGGTGATTAGCTCAATCCCGACACCTGTAATGGGTGGTATCTCAATCCTACTATTCGGAATCATCGCTTCAAGCGGATTACGAGTACTAGTAGAAAACAAGACTGATTTTGCTAAACAACGTAACTTAGTTATCGCTTCAGTCATTCTAGTACTAGGAATTGGTGGAGCAGCAATACACATTGGTAAACAATTCGCATTAGAAGGAATGGCTTTATCAGCTTTAATCGGAGTTGTACTAAATTTAGTCCTACCTGAAAATATTGGTGGCGATCGTACAACTGAAAATAAGGACGAGAGCTTAGCTTCATAATTGACAATTAAATGGGGAATTCTTACATTGATAAGACTCCAAAAATAAAACAGATGAAATTCATTTAGGGGGATGACGGATGAATCATTTATTAACCATGTCTGATTTAACAATTGAAGAAATTCAAGATTTGCTAGAACAAGCACAAAGCTTGGCAAATGGAGAAATAAGTAGCCTGAAACGTCAGACATTTGTTGCAAATTTGTTTTTTGAAAATAGTACGAGAACTCGCTTTAGCTTTGAGGTAGCTCAAAAGAAACTTGGTCTTGAAGTTATAAACCTAGCTGTTGAAAGCTCAAGCATTCAAAAAGGTGAAACTTTATATGATACAGTTAAAACCCTTCAAGCAATTGGTGTAGAAGCAGTCGTAATTCGTCATACACAAGACGAGTATTTTCAAGAAATAAAAGATGCAGGAATGCCAATCCTGAATGCCGGCGATGGATGTGGAAATCACCCAACACAATGCCTACTAGACTTACTAACGATCAAACAAGAATTTGGAAGCTTTGAAGGATTAAAAGTAGCAATTGTTGGAGATTTAAGACACTCAAGAGTTGCACGCTCTAATGCTGAAGCACTAACTAGATTGGGTGCAGAAGTATACTTCGCAAGTCCTGATGAATGGAAAGATGATAAAAATACTTATGGAACATATAAAAATTTAGATGAATTAGTCGAAGAAGTTGATGTCATGATGCTATTAAGAGTTCAGCATGAAAGACACGACGAAGAGACAAATCACATAATGGAAGATTACTTACAAAAACATGGCCTAACAGTTGAAAGAGCAGCAAAAATGAAATCTACAAGCATTATCATGCATCCAGCACCATTTAATCGAGATGTTGAAATTGCAAGTGAATTAGTTGAATGCAAGCAATCAAGAATCTTCAAGCAAATGGAAAATGGAGTATTTGTACGAATGGCTGTGTTAAAAAGAGCCTTACCAACAGTATGGGGAGAGATGAAAAATGAAGTACTTGTTTAAAAACGGTGTCATCTTACAAGAAAATGGTGAACTTCTAAATCGAGACGTATTAGTAGTTAATGGAAAAATCTCAGTAATCGCTGAAACAATCGTTGATGAAGATGCAAAACAAATTGAATTAGAGGGCAAATTGCTTTCACCAGGTTTAATAGATGTTCATGTGCATCTTCGTGAGCCGGGTGGTGAACATAAAGAGACAATCGAAACAGGTACGAAGGCAGCCGCAAGAGGAGGATTTACAACAATTGCTGCAATGCCAAATACTCGACCAGTACCAGATACAATCGAGCACATAAGCGCATTAAACAAAAAAATAGAAGAAACAGCAGTCGTAAATGTATTACCATATGCATCAATTACGATCCGACAAGCTGGTGAAGAACAAACAGACTTTGAAGGCTTAAAAGAAAATGGAGCATTTGCATTCACAGATGATGGTGTAGGAGTTCAATCTGCTGAAATGATGTACAAAGCTATGCAAAAAGCAGCTGAACTAAATGTATCAATCGTTGCCCACTGTGAAGAAAACACACTGATTCAAAAAGGTTGTGTCCACGAAGGTAAGTTTTCAAAAGAAAATAGTTTAAATGGAATTCCTTCAATTTGTGAAAGTGTGCAAATTGCTCGAGATGTACTATTAGCTGAAGCTACAGGTTGTCACTATCATGTTTGCCATATCAGTACAAAAGAATCAGTAAGAGTAGTACGCGATGCAAAACGTGCTGGAATTAATGTAACGGCTGAGGTTTCACCACACCATTTAATTCTTTGTGAAGATGATATCCCAGGCTTAGACACAAATTTCAAAATGAATCCTCCATTAAGAAGTGCAGTCGATCGAGAAGCATTAATCGAAGGATTACTTGATGGAACAATCGACATGATTGCAACAGATCATGCACCTCACACAGAAGAGGAAAAAGCTCAGGGAATGCAATTAGCACCGTTTGGAATTGTAGGGTTAGAAACTGCTTTTCCATTATTAAACACTCATTTTGTTGAAACGGGCAAAATGACTTTACAACAAGTAATAAACTTTTTAACAACTAAACCTGCTGAAGTTTTTAACTTAAACAGAGGGAAAATTGAAGTTGGAGCGATAGCAGACCTAACTGTAATCGACTTAAATTTAGAAGAGGAAATCGATTCAACAACATTCCTTTCAAAAGGTAAAAACACTCCATTTAATGGTTGGAACTGTAAAGGTTGGCCAGTAATGACAATGGTAAATGGCAAATTAGTATATGAAAGAGAGGAACTAACAGTATGATGCGTCAATTAATATTAGAAGACGGAACAGTTTTTGTAGGAGAAGGATTTGGTAGCGAAGTTGAAACAACAGGAGAAATCGTATTTACAACAGGTATGACAGGATATCAAGAGGTATTAACTGACCCATCTTACTGTGGACAAATCGTAACATTCACTTTCCCTTTAGTAGGGAACTATGGTATCAACTTAGAGGATTTTGAAAGTATCGTACCAGCAGTTCATGGTTTAATTGTAAAAGAATATGCTGAGCATCCATCAAATTTCCGAAACAAAATGAGCTTGGATCAATATTGCAAAGATAAAGGAATTCCAGGTTTAGCAGGAATCGATACACGTATGTTAGTGAAAAAGCTTCGTGAAGTTGGGACGATGAAAGGTAAATTCTGCAGCATGGAAGCAAATGTTGATGAAGTAGTTGCAGAACTAACAAATACACCACTATTTACAAACCATGTTGAGCGAGTTTCAACACAAAAGCCTTATAGAAGTCCAGGTAGAGGACACAGAGTAGTATTAGTAGATTTCGGTATGAAGCATGGTATCTTAAGAGAATTAACAAACCGTAAATGTGACGTTACAGTTGTACCTTATAACGTCTCAGCAAAAGAAATATTCTTACTAGCTCCAGATGGAATTATGTTAAGTAATGGACCTGGTGATCCAAAGGATGTTCAAGTAGCAATCGAAATGATTAAAGAAGTAGTAGGTAAAGTACCATTATTCGGAATTTGCTTAGGTCACCAATTATTCGCTCTAGCAAATGGAGGGAATACTTCAAAGCTTAAATTCGGTCACCGTGGTGCGAACCATCCAGTTAAACATTTAGAAACAGGAAAAGTAGCAATCACTTCGCAAAACCATGGTTATGCAGTAGAAACGGATTCAATCGAAGGAACTGATTTAGAAGTAACACATGTTGCACTAAATGATGGAACTGTAGAAGGACTTAAACATAAGATTTACCCAGCATTCACAGTACAATACCACCCAGAAGCATCACCTGGACCAGAAGATGCAAACTATTTATTTGATGAATTTATTAGCATGATGGAAGCACAGAAACGAGAGGGGAACTTACAATGCCAAAACGCGTAGACATTCAAACAATCTTAGTAATCGGATCAGGACCAATCGTAATCGGTCAAGCAGCAGAATTTGACTATGCTGGAACACAGGCTTGTCAGGCATTGAAAGAAGAAGGATACAAAGTAATTCTAGTAAACTCAAACCCTGCAACAATTATGACGGATGTACAAACAGCAGATAAAGTATACATCGAACCACTAACAGTAGATTTCGTTAGTCGAATCATTCGTAAAGAACGCCCAGATGCACTTTTACCAACATTAGGAGGTCAAACAGGACTTAACCTAGCGGTAGAATTAGATAAATCTGGCGTGTTAAAAGAGTGTGGAGTAAAAATTTTAGGAACGACTCTAGAAGCAATTAACCGTGCAGAAGACCGCGACTTATTCAGAACATTAATGAACGACTTAAGCGAGCCAGTACCAGAAAGTGAAATCATTCATACTTTAGAAGAAGCATATGACTTCGTAGAAGAAATTGGCTACCCAGTTATCGTAAGACCTGCCTTTACTCTTGGAGGAACAGGCGGTGGAATTTGTAATAATGAGGAAGATTTAAAAGAAATCGTAGCAAGCGGATTAAAAAATAGCCCAGTAACACAATGTCTATTAGAGAAAAGTATTGCTGGTTTTAAAGAAATCGAGTATGAAGTAATGCGTGATGCAAATGACCATGCGATTGTAGTATGTAACATGGAAAACATCGATCCAGTTGGTGTTCATACAGGAGATTCAATCGTAATTGCTCCTTCTCAAACATTAAGTGACCGCGAATATCAAATGCTACGAAATGTATCATTAAAAATCATTCGTGCTTTAGGAATTGAAGGTGGATGTAACGTACAGCTTGCACTTGATCCAGATAGCTTCCAATACTATGTAATCGAAGTAAATCCACGTGTATCACGTTCAAGTGCGCTTGCTTCAAAAGCAACAGGCTATCCGATTGCAAAATTAGCAGCAAAAATCGCAGTAGGCTTAACATTGGATGAAATGATTAACCCAGTTACAAAGAAAACATATGCTTGCTTCGAGCCAGCATTAGACTATATCGTATCAAAAATTCCTCGTTGGCCATTTGATAAGTTTGAAACGGCAAACCGTCAGTTAGGAACTCAAATGAAAGCAACTGGAGAAGTAATGGCAATCGGTAGAACACTTGAAGAGTCATTATTAAAAGCAGTACGCTCTCTAGAATTAGGAATAAGTCACATCGAGCTTAATGCAGTAAAAGAACTGACTAAAGACGAAATGATTACTCGCATGGCAAAAGCTGACGATGAAAGACTTTACATTGTTGCTGAAGCAATGAGAACAGGTATGACGTTAGAAGAAATTCACGATATTACAAAAATTGATTTCTTCTTCCTACACAAAATTGAAAACATCATAAAAATGGAAAAACAAATTAAAGATAACCATTTTGAACTAGATGTTCTTTTAAAAGCTAAGAAAATGGGCTTCAGTGATGATTACATCGCATCACAATGGAATGCTACAAATAAAGAAGTATACGAATTTAGAAAACAAAACCAAATCATTCCAGTATATAAAATGGTTGATACATGTGCGGCTGAGTTTGAATCTTCAACTCCATACTTCTACGGAACATACGAAATCGAAAATGAATCAATTGTAACGGATAAGAAGAGTGTAGTAGTTCTTGGCTCTGGTCCAATCCGAATCGGTCAAGGGATCGAGTTTGACTATGCAACAGTACACTGTGTAAGAGCAATTAAAGAAGCTGGATACGAAGCGATCATTATAAACAACAACCCAGAAACAGTTTCAACTGACTTCAGTATCTCAGACAAACTATATTTCGAGCCATTAACAATTGAAGACGTTATGCACATTATCGATTTAGAAAAACCGATGGGAGTAGTAGTTCAATTCGGTGGTCAAACAGCAATTAACCTTGCAGGTAAATTAGTAGAACGTGGTGTAAAAATTCTTGGAACTTCACTTGAGGATTTAGATCGTGCTGAAGACAGAGACAAGTTTGAAGAAGCACTTCAACAATTAGGAGTACCACAACCTCTAGGTAAAACAGCAATGACACCTGAAGAAGCAGCTAGCATCGCCGATGAAATTGGTTATCCAGTATTAGTAAGACCATCATATGTACTAGGTGGACGTGCGATGGAGATTGTATACCACCGCGAAGAGATTCTTCACTACATGCAAAATGCAGTTAAAATCAATCCAGAACATCCAGTATTAGTAGACCGTTACTTAACTGGTAAAGAAATTGAAGTAGATGCAATCTCTGACGGAATCGATGTATATATCCCTGGTATTATGGAGCATATCGAACGTGCTGGAGTTCACTCAGGAGATTCAATCGCAGTATACCCTACACAAAATGTATCTCAAGCTGCGAAGGAAAAATTAATCGACTATACAATTAAACTTGCAAAAGGCTTAAATATCAAAGGATTACTTAACATCCAGTTTGTTGTAACAGATAAAGATGAAGTATTCGTACTAGAAGTAAACCCAAGATCAAGTCGTACTGTACCATTCTTAAGTAAAATTACAAATGTACCAATGGCGAATATCGCAACAAAAGTTATCTTAGGTCAAACATTAGCTTCATTTGGATATGCAACAGGCTACCACCCAGAAGGAAATGAAGTATATGTAAAAGCACCAGTGTTCTCATTCGCTAAACTACGCTCAGTAGATATAACATTAGGCCCTGAAATGAAATCAACTGGAGAAGTAATGGGTAAAGATGTAAGTCTTCAAAAAGCATTATACAAAGCACTAATTGCTGCGGGAATGCAAATCCCAACACACGGTTCAGTGATCATTACAGTAGCTGATAAAGATAAAGAAGAAGTAGTAAATATCGCAAAACGCTTCCATGAAATTGGATTTACAGTATTCGGTACAGAAGGAACTAAAAATTATTTAGAAAACCACGGTGTACCAGTAAAAGCGGTAAACAAAATTAACGAGCATGAAGACAATATGCTAGATATGATCAAGCGTGGAGATGCACAGTTTGTAATCAATACATTAACAAAAGGTAAAAAACCAGCTCGTGATGGATTCAGAATTCGTCGTGAATCAGTTGAAAACGGAGTAGTTTGCTTAACTTCACTAGATACAGCAACTGCAATATTATCAGTAATTGAAAGCTTGACATTCTCAACTTCTGCACTACCAAACAAAGAAATGAAGGCTGGCGTATTAGTATGATAAAAAAAGAACTCGTGACAATTGTCTCAAACAGAGAAATTGCCCATCAAATTGTCGAAATGACATTAAAAGGTGAACTAGTTCAGGAGATGCATTCTCCTGGGCAGTTCGTCCATATAAAAGTGACTGGTGGACTAACGCCACTATTAAGAAGACCAATCAGTATATGTTCGATCGACAAAGAGAAAAGTGAGTTCACGATGATATTCCGCGCAGAAGGTGAAGGAACGAAGCTTTTAAAAGAAGCAAGCGTTGGACAACAAGTTGATGTATTAGGTCCTCTAGGTCAAGGTTATGATGTTGAAACTCTTTCAGAAGGAGATACAGCACTACTAGTTGGTGGTGGAATTGGCGTACCTCCGATGTATGAACTTTCGAAGCAATTTAAAGCTCGTGGTGTAAATGTGATTCATGTGTTAGGATTTGCATCTAGTAATGTAGCTTTTTATGAAAAAGAATTTTCAGAATTAGGACCAACTTTTATGGCAACTGTAGATGGAACTATAGGTACTAAAGGCTTTGTAACAGATGTAATTCGTGAAAAAGAGCTTCAATTTGATCAATACTTTGCATGTGGTCCAACTGTGATGTTAAAGGCTTTACAACAGCAGTATAAAGGTACGAAGGATGGCTATATATCACTTGAAGAACGAATGGGTTGTGGAATCGGGGCTTGTTTCGCATGTGTATGCCATACTGAAGACGGGTCATATCGTAAAATTTGTAGCGATGGACCAGTATTCCAAGCTGAGGAGGTAGTACTATGATTTCATTACAAACAAAACTTCCTGGCTTAGATTTAAAAAATCCTATTATGCCAGCTTCTGGTTGCTTCGGATTTGGTAGAGAGTTTGCAAATCTTTACGATCTAAGTATTCTTGGAGCTATTATGATAAAAGCAACAACAGTTGAAACACGATACGGAAATGAAACACCTCGAGTAGCTGAAACCGGGGCGGGGATGTTAAATGCGATAGGACTTCAAAATCCTGGTTTAGAAAAAGTAATTAACGGTGAATTAAAATGGTTATCAAATTTTGATGTACCAATCGTTGCAAATATTGCTGGATCAACTATTGAAGACTATGTAACAGTCGCAAAAGAAATTTCAAAAGTAAGTAATGTAAAAGCACTAGAATTAAACATTTCTTGTCCAAACGTAAAATGTGGTGGGATTGCATTTGGAACGGATGCTGCAACAGCGGCTGAAGTAACAAAGAAAGTTAAAGAAGTAAGCGAAGTTCCGCTATACGTAAAATTATCTCCGAATGTAACGAATATTGTTGAAATCGCAAAAGCAATTGAAAATGCAGGAGCAGATGGTTTAACAATGATTAATACATTACTAGGGATGAGATTAGATTTAAGAACTGGTAAACCAATTCTAGCTAATAAAACTGGTGGATTATCAGGTCCTGCAATAAAACCAGTAGCGATTCGAATGATTCATGATGTGAGCCAAGTAGTAAACATCCCAATCATTGGAATGGGCGGGGTTATGAATGCAGAAGACGCACTAGAGTTTTTCCTAGCAGGAGCAAGTGCTATCGGTGTAGGTACAGCAAACTTTGTTGATCCATTTGTTTGTCCAACAATCATTGATGAACTACCTGAAGTGCTACAAAAATATGGTTATCAGTCAATTGAAGAATGTATTGGAAGGAGCTGGAAACAACATGTCATCACAAGTGGTCATCGCGCTTGATTTTTCATCAAAAGATGAAGTAATGAATTTTGTAAAAAAATTTCAAAAGTCTCTATATGTAAAGGTAGGGATGGAGCTATTTTACAAAGAGGGTCCAGCGATCATAAAGGAATTAAAAGAATTAGGACATCAAATCTTTCTAGATTTGAAACTTCATGATATTCCAAATACAGTAAAACATGCAATGAAAAATATCGCATCTCTAGAAGTAGACATGGTTAATGTTCATGCAGCTGGTGGAACGAAAATGATGAAGGCAGCATTAGAAGGGCTAGAAGAAGGCACTCCAGATGGTAAAAAAAGACCTTTACTAATTGCAGTAACTCAACTGACAAGCACTTCAGAAGAACAAGTAATCCGTGAACAAGGAATATCTTCTTTACAGGATTCGATTAAACTATATGCTGCTATAACAGAAGAAAGCGGTCTTGACGGTGTAGTTTGCTCTCCACTTGATGTAGAGTTAGTTCAAGCAGCAGTTGTAGGTGAGAACTTCCTTACTGTAACACCTGGTATTCGCCTAGCAGACAATAGTGTAGATGATCAAGTACGTGTAACAACTCCAGCGAAAGCTAGACAATTTGGAAGTAGCTATATTGTAGTAGGACGCAGTATTACAAAAAGCGAAAATCCAGTAGAAGCATATGAAGAAGTAATTGCACAATGGGAGGGCGTAACAATATGAAAAAGAATATCGCAGCAAATTTATTAAGCATTGGGGCAGTAAGCCTTCAACCTGAAACTCCATTTACTTGGGCATCAGGAATCAAATCTCCAATCTATTGTGATAATCGCCTAACTCTTGGCTATCCAGAAATTCGTAAAAACATTGCAAAAGGCTTAGTAGAACTAATCCAAACTAAATTTGGTAACGTAGATGTAATCGCTGGAACTGCAACTGCAGGAATTCCACACGCAGCATGGACAAGTGATTTAATGGAATTACCAATGGTCTATGTACGTAGCTCTGCAAAAGGCCACGGCAAAGGAAACCAAATCGAAGGTCCAATTAAAACTGGACAAAAAGTAGTGGTAGTAGAAGATCTAATCTCAACTGGCGGCAGCGTAATAACTTGCGTTGAAGCTTTACGCGAAGCGGGCTGCGAAGTACTAGGAGTAGTCTCAATCTTCACATACAATCTACCAGCTGCAGTAGAGAAGTTCGATGCAAACGAAGTAACTTACTATTCACTAACTGACTATGACACACTAGTAGAAGTAGCAAAAGAACAAGGCTCAATCGAAGCAGAACATGTAGCAAAACTAACTGCATGGAGAAAAAATCCACAAGATGCTAGTTGGATGACTGTTGAAGTTTAATACTTAGAGTAGGAAAGATGACTTTTTGGAGTCATCTTTTTTTTGTGGAGTGAGTTACTGCAAATAAATCGTCCGATAGTGCAAATAAAAAAGCCAAATGTACAATTAAAAATATCAATTCTGCAAATAAAATAATCAAAACTGCAATCAAAAAATTCAAAAGTTCAAATAAGTCTTAGAAATAATTTGATTTTAAAAAAATTGAGAAGGAAAATAAGTAAATCCCAACAAAACAATGAGGGAATGACATGAAAAAAAGAGAATCGCAAATAAAAAATGATAGCCTGACATAGAATTGAGCCATCGCAATTAAAAACTGGAAATGGCAAATAGAATTGGGCCATCGCAAATAAAATTTGATAATAGCAATTAAAGAATGAAAAAGGCAATTAAATTTAAGTAATCACAATTAAAAATAGTAAAATCGAAAATAAACCATAAAAGTCACACTCAACCGACGACTGCTCCACAATAGAAAATTCAAATAAAATAAGCTTCCAAGCGTTAAATCACCTAAAATGATCAGGATTCACGTGAAAAATCATCAAAATGAAAAACTTTCACCTGAAAATCTTACTAATTTAGTGTTCTTTCACACCCTAAACCGAGACAAATTATTTGATAAATAATTAATAAGTTTTTAAACTATTCATAAAATTGATTGAAAGAAACTTTAAAATTGGAGGGTCAAGTATGTCAATCGCAAAACAATTTCTTTCGAATAGTTTAAAGGAATTCAAAGGGATAAAAAATCTTGGTGATCGTTCGATGGATCAGCTAAATAATAAGGAGTTGCACTTACAACCATCTAGTGAATCAAATAGTATTTCCATAATTGTAAAGCATTTAAGTGGTAATATGATTTCTAGATGGACGGATTTTCTTACGACGGATGGTGAAAAATCATGGCGAAATCGTGATGTTGAGTTTGAGGGGATTTACCAATCAAAGGATGAGCTGTTAGATGATTGGAATAAAGGATGGAATGTTGTTTTTAACACGTTAGAGAGTCTTAAAGAAGAAGATGTTTTAAAAACGATTAAAATTCGTGGTGAAGATCATACTGTTTTACAAGCAATACATAGACAAATTAGTCATTACGGAAATCATATTGGTCAAATTGTATATATTGCTAAGTTAATAAAAAATGATGAATTTAAGAGCTTGAGTATTCCAAAAGGAAAATCTCAAGAATTCTTAGAGTACAAACTGAATGAATCAAAAAAATCTACGACTTAGGTTGTAGATTTTTTTACGCATTAAGAAAGTATAAATTGGCAACGGTGAAGCAAGCTCCTCGAAGTAGCCAATTTTAGTAAAAATATAATTGCAACTACACCCTCTGTCTTTGCCTAAAAACTCACAAATTCGCGAGTTTTCTTTAAAAATTACTAGCTTTATCTTTCACATTACCCTGTACTATTATGGATTGAAGTATGTTCTTCCACATTTCAAGTAATTAAAAAGTGTCACAAAAGAGACTAAAATTTAGTAAATATTAGTAAATTTTTCCTTATATAATATTCTTGTATAGAATTGTGATGAATGATTCGACAATAAAATTAATAAACAACACATATCACTCTCTATTTCAAATACAGAAAATTATTTGTAAAAGGAGAAGTTAAAATGAAAAAATTAATTGGAGTAAGTATCTTATCAGCTAGTTTAATCTTATCTGCAACACCTATTAGCTATGCTAGTACAAATGATTTACCTTATGTAAAAGAAATTTTAGTATTACAACCGAATGTTTCAGAAAAAGAATTGTTAAAGGATGTAGAATCCATTTCTAAAAACACTGGTGATACGAGTGAAGCTATATTAGAACAACTTTTTAATGAGATTAAACAACACGATGATCAGGGATTGTCAGAAAAAAAATTGCAAGCTAGAGGTGGTGGTGGTGGTACTGTTAAGGTTGGACCAGGCGTAAAAGGCCAGATTTACTATACGGCATCAGAAACTGCATACTTAAATCATGGACATGTAGGAATGTATTATGATGCTAAAACTGTAGTTGAATCTGTTCCAAAAAAGGGAGTTCGTACATTACATTGCGAAATTAGAAAAGTAGACAAAGGTGATGCACAAGTCAGATCCGTTAACACCACAACTGCTAAACGAAATGCAGCTGCCGATTGGGCATACAGTCGAGTAGGTAAAGATGACTACTCTTACAATTTTGCAACTAACCGTAAAACAGATCATACTGGTGATAAAAATTGTGCAAAGTTAATCTGGTCTGCCTATAAGTTAAAATCAAGCTTAGATTTAGATATAGACAAAGGATCAGGTGTATATCCGAGGGATATTCGTGATGCAAAAGAAACAACGCTAGTTCGTAAAATATAAATTTTATAAGGCGATAAGTTGAAAACAGTTTGACTTATTGCCTTTAATTTTAGCCTAGGAGAAAAACATGAAAAGAAAGTATAAATATATCATACTATTTCTAACTTGCTTACTTGTTATTTACAGTTGTTATTTTGTTGTTAATAAGATTAGAGTTTCTTCATTTATTGTAAAAGAGGAGACCATTCGTAAGAGTAACTTTTTAGATGATAAACAAGCCGTCTTATATTATTCCACTACTGCGGACCAAGATATGGATGATAGAGGGATTAGTATCGCGATTTTTGTTGATGATGACGGTGTAGCTAGAGGGTATAAAATGAAAGGGTTAGAACTTGGTAGTGTAGGGTTAGGAGAATCTGGCCTTTTATTAGAGGATAAGGAAACACTACGTTTAATCGGTAATAAATATAAAGAAGTTAAAATGAAGTATCAACATACAGGGGAAATAACAGGATATTTAAGAAGTTCAAATCTTTATTTTACTATTTTTAATTCAGGTTTTGAAAAAAATGGTTATGCTTCAAATGTATTATATGGAAATCACAAAGGATTTAAAAAAGGAAATATACCCCATTATATTTATACATCGGGTGTAGATAAAAATGACATACTTATTTTAACAAAAGATCATGAGAAAAATACTTGTCATTTACGTAAAGTTGGTTTCGACGACAACAAACTAAAAATAAAAGATTTAACTCAGCTCAAATACCGATCTGGTTATAACAGCTACGGTCCAAGATCACAGATAATTAGTGATGAAAATTATTATTACATGGTCCTTGAGGAAAGTAAAGAAGGAAATTTGAAGGATGCGAATGAAGTACTAGTGCGAATAAATAAGAAAACATTAAAACAAGAGATGATTAAACTTGTTTCCTATCAAAATAAAACGATCAATCAATTGATCGCAACAAGTCCTTACAGCCCTGATCAATCAATCCATATTTATGGTAAGGAGCTTTTCTACGCAAACGGATTAGGTGAAGTTTACTTAGTGGACACTACTAGTAATCTAGTGAAAAAGAAATTTACAATTGAAAATCCACGAAAAGGTCCGTATCGCTATGGAGAGCAAACATATTTCAAAAATGATTCAATGTTTGTTGTAAGGTATGATTCAAAAAAGAAAATTAAATATTATATTGAACAATATTCTCTAGAAACTGGCAGAAAAACAAAGGTAGTTCAAATGAAAGGTGTAGAGGAGATTTTGTCATCAATAAAAGGGAAATCAGTTCATTCATATGATTTTAAAATATTGAAATAGAATAAGAATGATTTTTCATAAATCTACATTGCATATATACAAATAAAAATTCTTAAAATCTATGAAGCTTTTTCTTTAAAGATTTCTATCTTTATCTTACGCTTTACTCCGGTCTATTGGAGTAAGATCATCCCTATTCCAACAAAGTTTGACTTATAGCTTTTTATTATATTCTAGGAGAAAAAAATGAAAAGAAAATATAAATATATCATACTAACTTTAACTTGCTTACTAGTTATTTACAGTTGTTATGTTGTTGTTAATAAGATTAGAGTTTCTCCATTTATTGTAAAAGAGGAGACATTCGAAATAAGGACTTTTTAGACGATAAACAAGCCGTCTTATATTATTCCTCTACAGCAGACCAGGATAAGGATAATAGAGGGATCAGTTTCGTAATTTTTGTTGATGATAACAGTGTAGCTAGAGGGTATAAGATGAAAGGCTTAGAACTTGGTAGTGTTGCTTTAGGAGAAACCGGCCTTTTATTAGAGGATAAAGAAACACTACGTATAATTGGGGATAAATATAAGGAAGTACAAATGAAGTATCAACATGCCGGAGAAACAACAGGATATTTAAAGAGTTCAAATCGTTATTTTACTATTTTTAATTCAGGTCATACTTCAAATGTGTTATATGGAAATGAGAAAGGATTTAAAAAAGGAAATATACCCCATTATATTTATACATCGGGTGTAGATAAAAATGACATCCTTATTTTAACAGAAGATAATGAGACTTGTCATTTACGTAAAGTTGATTTCGACGACAACAAACTAAAAATAAAAGATTTAACTCAGCTTAAAAAGCGAGCTGGTTATAACAGCTACGGTCCTAGGTCACAGATTGTTAGTGATGAAAATTATTACTACATGGTACTTGGGGAAAGTAAACAAGAGAATTTGAAGGATGAGAATGAAGTACTAGTTCGAATAAATAAGAAAACATTAAAGCAAGATATGATCATACTTGTTTCCTATAAAAATAAAACCATCAATCAATTGAATGCAACAAGTCCTTACAGCCTTGATCATTCAATCTATATTTATGGAAATGAGCTTTTCTTCGCAAATGGATTAGGGGATGTTTACACAGTTGACATTACTAGGAATATAGTAAAAAAGAAATTTACAATTAAAAATCCACGAAAAGGTCCGTATCGCTATGGAGAGCAAACATATTTCAAAAACGATTCACTGTATGTGGTAAGGTATGATTCAAAAAAGAAAGTTAAATATTATTTTGAACAATATTCTTTAGAAACTGGCAAAAAACAAAGGTAGTTCAAATGAAAGGTGTAGAGGAGATTTTGTCATCAATAAAAGGGAAATCAGTTCATTCATATGATTTTAAATATTGAAATAGAAAAAGGAAATATTATTTCATAAGTCTACATTGTATATATTTTCAATCAAAAAAAAATCTTAAAATCTACGACTTAAGTTGTAGATTTTTTTTATGTGCCTAAAGACTAATAGTGTACGAATGTTCAATCTATTTATGAAGAAATAGATTAATTGAAAGATTAGAATGTATTTGAGACTAGATAAAAGGAATAACGATTTGGATAGGAAAGTAGTTTCTGGGAGAGACGTTTTAAACAACATAAGAATACAAAAGTATCTCACCAGATCCAAGTTTAAATACATTACTTTCATCCTGGTAAAAAATTTAATAGTGAAAATAGTTTGAAAATATTGTAAAATGTTACAGGTTAGGGGGATGGCAATAGATGAAAATTTTAATCGAAACAGTTAATCATTTTAAACCGTATTGGAAAGTATTTCTAGTTGCTTTTGTATGTTCATTAATTGCTGGCGCATTTGCGATTATTCCGCCGATTTTAACTGGTAAATTGGTTGATGAGATTGTTGGGGGTCCTGATTCAAAAATTATCTTTTATTTAATTTTAGGGATTATGCTTTCATTCTTATTTAAGGTCGGTTTTGAATCATTACAAGAATTTATTCAAGTAAAAATAGGTTTAGATGTAATTACAGATATGCAATTACGTGCATTTACAAAGCTTCAAAAAGCACCGATGACGTTTTTTTCAACTACACCTCGCGGGGATATGTTGTATAGGTTAACGCATGATGTAGAGTCTGTTCAAAACTTGAATAATACAGTTATACCTCGTTTTATTCAACAAGTAATTGCGGCAATTGCGGCATTTATAGCGGTGTTTCCTTTATATTGGCCAGCGGCAGTGGTCATGCTTATTGTATTTGCAATTTATTTAGTTCCTTCATTTATGATTGGTAAAAAAGTAAGAAAAATGGGGGCTATAGCTCGTGATATGAGTGCTGATTTATATAATCACACTCAAGAAAGTATCGAATCTGTTCGTCTAGTGCGAACATTTCAAACACAGGATAAAGAAAATAAAAAATTAGAAGATAAGCTGTCCGTTTGGAAAAGATTTGCTATTCGTTTAGCTTTAATTGGGAAGGTTAATTGGCGTTTAGGAAATGTGTTTAATAATGGTGCACCAGGGGTCATTATGTTAATTGGAGGGTATTCGATCTGGCAGCATGAAATTACAGTTGGTACATTAATTGCTGTTCTAGGTTTTATCCCAACCATGTTTATGCCTGTCCGCTCGTTAGCTGAAAATGCATTAACAATTCAACAAGCAATTCCAGCACTTCAAAGAATTTATGAGTACTTCGACTTACCAGGAGAACAACCTGATGATTTACCGAAATTTGGAGAAGTGAAAGGTGATATAGAAGTTAAAAATATTCGATTTACTTATCCAAATTCAACTGAAGAAGTCCTGAAAGATGTTTCATTCTCAATTAAAGCAGGTCAACATATTGGGATAGTTGGTTCAAGCGGTGGAGGAAAAAGTACTTTAATTCAGTTATTACTCGGTTTATACGAGCCTTCTTATGGATCGATTTCAGTTGATCATAAAGATTTATCTTCTCATGATTATCAATCTTTACGCCAAAATATTGGTGTTGTTTCTCAAGAAACGTTTCTTTTAAATAGTACATTAAAGCAAAATTTACTATATGCCAAACCTAATGCAACTGATGAAGAACTTGGGCTTGCTGTTGAAGCAGCGGACTTATCTGATTTAGTTGAGTCACTACAGGAAGGTTTTGAAACGATTGTTGGTGAAAGAGGCCTAAAATTATCTGGTGGTCAAAGACAACGAGTAGCTCTTGCAAGAGCAATATTACGTCATCCTCCAGTATTAATTTTCGATGAGGCTACATCATCATTAGATGGAGAAACAGAGGAAAAGGTACAATCTTCACTTGAAAAGTTAATCCCAGGTCGTACAACAATTACAATTGCACATCGACTTGTAACAGTAAAAGATGCGGACTGTATTTTATTATTAGATAAAGGACGTATTGCTGAACAAGGTACACATGAAGAATTATTGTCATTAAAAGGTCAGTACTATCAATTATATATGGCACAATACAGTGAACTAGAAAAGGAGAGTGCTGTATGATGCAGAAAAATACTAAAAAAATAGGCGATGGGAAAAGAGTCATAAACTTTCTCAAACCACATAAAAAATGGGTATTTGCAGATTCATTTGTCATTGCTTTAAGTCAAGTTTGTGCAGCATTAATACCAACACTAGGAACTGGTTGGTTAATAGATCATATACTCCCAAATCATGACTATGCATTACTATGGGGATTAATGTGGTTGCTTGTAATTGCTGCAATTCTTGATTTAATTTTAATGGTCATTGATGAATATTTTTGTCATCATATTGCTAAATCTGTTACAAACTGGCAAAAACTACGCTTATTTAAGCACTTGCAAATTTTACCTTATTCATATTTTCATCAATCTAAATCTGGTGAATTATTAGCACGAGTTTCTGATGACCCAGATACTTTGCATAACTTTTTAGCATGGGAAGGCTCTACTTTTATGGCTTCTGTGCAAGGAGTATTTATATATAGTATTGTCTTACTTTGGATTAATCCTTATTTAATGATTACGAGTGTAGTTTTAGGTGTTTTATTTTACTGGACCTCTAATAAAGTCGGAGCACGTACTAGAATTGCTTCGGCTAAAGCTAGAAATGAAGCGTCACGTTATTTAGAAAGATTACGAGAATCAGTAACAGGAATCCAACTTTCGAGAATTCTTGGTGCAACGGATTATGAGATTCAAAGTGTTGCCGATATCCGTAAATCATTTATGAAGGAATCAATTATCGAATTAAAAGCAAGAATGCAATCAATTGTCGTAATTGGTAGCTATAATGGATTTGCTTTAGCTGCAGTCTATTTTATAAGTGTTTTACTAATTTCAAATGATCAAATCACAACGGGACAAATGTATACGGCAGGGGGACTTGTGACCATTGCGGCTAATGAAATTCAAAGAATGCTAAGAAACTGGCTATCAGTACGTAGAACTGGTCCAGCATTAGATCGTTCTGAAAAATTGTTAGCTGAAGAAGTTTCGGAATTTGAAGTACAAGAGGGTGAAAAATTAAATTCTGTTAATGGGTTAATTGAATTTAAAGATGTTAAATTTGCCTATCCAACGAAGGAAGAATTTGTGTTAAATGGATTGTCATTTTATGTGAAACCAGGGGAAGCAGTGGCTGTAGTAGGACCAAGTGGTGCTGGAAAATCAACAATTGTAGATTTATTATTAGGTTTCTATCCGTTAAATCAGGGAACAATTGAAGTAGATGGTTTACCAATTGAAAAAGCAAATGCAAAGTGGATTAGAGATGCGATCTCGTTTGTTTCGCAAGATGTACAACTAAGAAATGGTAGTTTAGCTGATAATATTCGTATAGGAAATGAATCGGTGACAGATGATGAAATGATCCAGGCTCTAAAAGATAGTGGATTATCAGACTATTTAAATTCATTACCAGAAGGTCTAGAATCATCAATTGGTGAACGAGGGGCACTATTATCTGGTGGTCAAAAACAAAGATTATCATTAGCAAGAGCTTTAGTAAAAAACTCTCCTATTCTTATTTTAGATGAAGCAAGTTCGGCTTTAGATCCGATTACAGAATTACAAATAAATGAAGCGATTCAAAGGCGGAAATCAAAACAATCTGTCATCGTAATTTCACATCGATTATCTACTGTATTAACGGCGGACAGAATCGTTGTATTAGAAAATGGGAAAGTAGTCGAAGAAGGTACGCATCATTCTTTATTAGAAAAAGATGGCGTATATTCAAGATTATTTAAAAGAGAAGCTGAAACTGGTGAAAATGTAATTAGTGTATCGTAAAAAGATTAAAAAGGAGTGTTAGAATGACTAATATTTCAGTAAAACTTTACGAAACAAAAGAAGAGTTAAGAAAAGGCTTTGAAGTTTTAAAACAACTTCGTACACAATTAAATGAAGAATCATTTTTTAGTTTGTATGAAGAAATGCAAAAACAAGGCTATAAATTATTTGGGTTAGAAGTTCAAGGAGTGACAGTTGCAGTCGCTGGAATTAGTATTTTAACAAATTTCTATAACGGTAAACATGTATTTGTTTACGATTTAGTGACGGATGAAAGTAAACGCTCAAATGGATACGGTAAGAAATTACTAGATTTTATTTCTGAGTTTGGTAGTAGAAATGGATGTCAATTAGTAACACTACAATCCGGTGTCCAAAGAATAAATGCGCACCGTTTTTATGAGCATAAAATGGAGTATAAAAAGCTATCTTATTCTTTTAGTAAAGATATTGAATGAAATAAAAAACCCTAATAATTTAGGGTTTTTTATTTTATTTATCTAAAATGGATAAGGAACATGTATGATAAAATTATAATTATTTGGTAAATTTGAATTAGGAGAATTAATAAGTGAATAAAAAAGAGTTTTGGAGTTTAATTGAAGAGTCTAAAAGTAATGAAGATCAAGCTGAATGGTTAATTGAGGTTTTAAGTAAAAAAAGTTTAAATGAAATAGTGGATTTCGAGTTGCATTTTCAAGGTTTAATGAAAGAGAGTTATCAATCAAAATTATGGGCTGCTGGGTATATACTAATGGGTGGATGTTCAGATGATACATTTGATTATTTTAGAGGGTGGCTTATTGGTCAAGGTGAAGAAATTTATCACAAAGTAATGGAAAATCATGATTTCTTAGCAAATTATATAAATGATGAAAATCTGGATGAAGAAGGCTATCCTCAAAATGAAGAATTATTAAATGTAGGACAAGATGCCTATACCTTATTAAAAACAGGCGATATTGAGTGGGACGATGAAAGTTATGATGAGCTGTTAGAAAAACTAGAACAAAAAGGTCTAAAGCCTGCAAACGAAATCGAATTTGACTGGGATGAAGAAGATTCTGATGGATTAGAATCGATGTTTCCAAAATTATGGGCAAGATTTGGTGGAAATCCATTAGGATAAAAATATTGTTTTCTTTTCGTAATAAAATGGAATTTTAGTAATAGCTAAGAGCCCATACAAATAAAGGGCTCTTAAAATTAAAATTCATTCTGTATGTTATTTTTTATTAATTCAACAACATCTAAAAGATAATTACTTTCGTGAGATACAAACTGATTTTTATCTACTGATTTTTGAATTGGAATTTTTTCATCTGTTTCAGTAATTTTAAAACCATCAACTTCTACTGTATCTCTTAAACCATGTGCGAATTGATAAAATTGATTGAAATCAGCTTTCACTATGCCTGAAACTTCTTCTTTTTGTAGGTTGAAATCGGTAAAAGGTTTATTGCTTTTAAGTAAAAAAACATGGCTCAATTCATGATCATTAATCGTTTCTAAAATGATCGAATTTTTAATGATGCCAAGAGGGATGACATCTTCCATTTTTACTTCTATGCCAAGTTCTTCTTTTACTTCTCTTAATCCATCTTGAACTGTTTCAGTAGATAGTAAATGACCAGCAGCAGTAATATCGAATAAATTCGGATAATCCTTTTTTAGATGACTACGGATTTGAAAATAGATGGAAGCTTTGTCTTCTACTACACTAAGTAACCAACAATGAAATGTTTCGTGCCATAATCCCCTTTTATGTACTTCACTTCGAGAGGCTTCTCCTGTATGATTACCAGATTCATCAAAAATTTTAAGTAATTCTTCTTTCATTTAACTAACCACCTTGTTTCTGAGCTTTGAACTATGTACTTCATTATAGAATAAATTTTGTCTGATTGAAGTATATTTTTGATTGATCAAGATATTTTTACAATTCCATATCACTAGATAGAAAAAAGGCGGTAACCCTAAGACCGCCGTATTCTAAAGAGTACACTCTTTTATCTATTTATAAACCTATTCTTATTTAATACTATTGCTGCTACTGCTATTAGGATTATACCCATAAAAGCAGGTGCTGCACGGCCAAGTGTTACATAGATTTGACCTCCTATAATCGGCCCAATTATTCTTGCTAAAGCCTGTATAGATTGGCTACCTCCTTGAATTCTGCCTTGTTCTCTAGGATCAACGGTCTTGGAGACCATCCCATTAAATGATGGCCCAAAGATTGAATCACCAAACCCAAATATAAACATTCCAACAATAAGTAGAGGGTAGTATGTGAACAAAGCCGATGCAGCAATAAAACTGTAGCCTATAATTTCTGAAACCATACCAAGAGTTGCTATTTGTGAATCACTAAATTTAATTAATAGCTTTGGCATGATGAAACCTTGTGAAATGATGTCCTGGACACCCATAATTGAGAACATTAGCCCAATAAGTGCAGGCTTCCAGTCGAACGTATCGATTGTAAATTGTGAAAAAACTGCCTGTAATGATCCATTCGGTATCCAAAGTAGGAACGCTGAGATGAGTAGCCATTTTAAGTTTTTTATGGACAGTATGTTTACAAGCTGGGTGAATGGATTCAGCCTTACAAAAGTCATCTTTTTCAGTCTGTTATTCACATCAAGGCTTTCTGGCATATATAAGAATCCAAAAACAAAATTTAGTAAAGTTATGATTGCTCCAAAATACATGGGTACTGAATAACCAAACTTGGCAAGTAATCCACCTAGAGTAGGTCCAATAGCTGCGCCAACACCTGCAACGGCACTTACCCACCCAAAGTATTTGGTTCGTTGGTCACTAGGAGTGATGTCTGCAAAATATGCGAAGATTGTGCTTATGCTCCCGCCAGTTATCCCTTCTATTATACGTCCAGCAAAAAGGACCCATAGAGTTCCTCCTATACCAAAAACTAAGTAGCCGATCGCGGAACCTAATAGGGATACTAAAAGTATTGGGCGGCGGCCATATCTGTCGCTTAATGCTCCAAGTCCTGGTGCTGCAAAAAACACGCATACGGCATAAACAGAAGTCAATAACGTAACAACTAAAGCTTGATCTCCGGGATTACTTATATAAGGCTGTACTAAGTACGGTACAACAGGTGTGATGATACTGAAGCCTATTCCGCAAAGAAAGACGGATATAAGACCGAAAAGTAAATCCTTTTTATCTATGGTTTGTTCCAGTTTCTGTTCCTTGTGTGATCTAAATTTGAACAATAAAATTCTCCTCTCAAAAACGATGATTTTGATTCCTGGGAAATATATTTATCGTACGGTGATATTGTTTCCTTGTCAACAATAATATTAGGATAAAAAAAGCAGCCGATCCTCTGATAGAGTATTAGCTGCAAGTGATTCTTTATTATTCAAATTCATTCAGGTATACGATCTATATCGATCCCTTGTTTCTTTATTTCTGCATCTAAATGACTACAATAATTGTTCACGAAGTTAAGCATACTCTCGAATTGTTCTTCGGTTATTTGATCAAATACTACTTGATCTCGCTCTCGGAACTTTTTATGTAGTTCTTCATGGATATTGTCTATTACTTTTCCTTGCTCAGTAAGCCTAAAATAAACTTCTTTCTTATTATCCGGTTTCTGATAGCTTTCAATCAGTCCTTTATTTATAAGCTTCTTCGTTATTTTAGTAATGGCACCTCTTGTCATATATAAAGAATCAGCGAGTTTGGTCACGTTGGAATCTACATTTTTTCCAATGTATTCGATACAATGTACTTCAGAAGATTGATACCCCTTAAGGGCCTCTTCCATCTTAAACTTATTAAGCCAAACCATTTTGTTAAATACGTCCCTGAAACCCATTATAAGCTGTTTTTCTTTGTTCATGGTCAATCCTCCCACCCGTTGGTTCACTAACAATATTATATAAAATATTGTTTCTAATTCAACAATATTAAAATCATTATCTTAAGACTAGGTGACAGGAGTACTACAGGCAACTAGTAAATTAAATGTTCTATAAGTCGGGAACACGAAATGAGAAGCTTTTCATTTTTAAAAATAATCGACCGCAGAGTTAACTATTTTCTGAAAAGTTTACATTCATCCATAATTAGGTTAATTTAGTATTATATATTTGTAAAAGTTTGTCCCTGTTGAATAATGTTATGATTTGTAGACACTTTCACAAATGACTTCATTAAATTAAAATTATTAGGTGAATTGAAATGAGAATAGCTTTTTTTGACTCAGGAATTGGTGGGTTAACTGTCTTAAATGAGGCACTGAAAAAATTACCAAATGAAGATTTTTTATATTTTGCTGATACACTTCACGTTCCTTATGGTACAAAGTCGAAGGAAGAAGTAAGTGCGTTTGTAAAAAAGTCTGTTGAAATGATTATTAAAGAAGATGTAAAAGCACTTGTAATTGCATGTAATACTGCGACTAGTATTGCAGTAAATGAATTGAGAGAAATGTATGATTTTCCAATTATCGGTATGGAACCGGCTGTAAAACCAGCTGTTGAAATGAACAGAACAACTGGTAAAAGAGTATTAGTTTTTGCGACTCCACTTACGTTAAAGCAAACAAAGTATAATGAGCTTATTTCTAGGGTGGACGACCTAAGTATTGTCGATTCATTGCCTTTACCAGAGCTTGTTCATTATTGTGAGGAATTAAATTTTGATGAAAACTTTATGATTGATTATTTTAAAAGTAAACTTTCATTATTTAATATTGAGCAATATGGAACAATTGTTTTAGGCTGTACTCATTATCCATTTTATAAAAACATCTTAAAAAAGATTTTACCTGAAGATGTTCAAATTGTTGATGGAAGTAATGGTACTGTAAAAAGACTAATCCAGCTTCTTGGAGAAAATGGCCAATTAAATGAAACTGGTCAAACAAATGTCAAATTTATGTGTTCGAATAATGACATAGAATATATTGAGAAGACAAAACAGGCGTTAAGCTACTTGCAAAATGAAAGATAAGAGATAAGCTAAATTTTAGCTTATCTTTTTTTATGTTAGCTTTATAGAACAACTATAGTTATATTTACTATACTCTAAGGTAGATAAGTAAAAATGGTGCCCTATATAGGCACCATTTTTTTATTTCTTCAATTTTAAAACAAGTTCTTCATCAGGTGTTACATAAACTGTATTGTTTTGTTCGTATATTACAAAACCTGGTTTGGAACCATTTGGTTTTTTAACATGGCGAATTTCCGTGTAATCAACAGGCACTGCGCTTGATTGACGTGCTTTACTAAAATATGCAGCGATAATAGCTGCTTCTTTTATCGCAGTTTCACTAGGATCCTTAGCACGAATGACAACATGAGAGCCCGGGATATCTTTTGTATGAAACCAAAGCTCGTCTCTACTCGCAAGTTTATTTGTTAAATAATCATTTTGTTTATTATTTTTACCGACTAATAATTGTTCACCAGTAGTAGAGATATATTCATCTAATGTAACTTTTTGTTTACTAGATTTTTGGGGTTTTTTCGATTTTTTCTTTCTTATATAACCCGTCTCCACAAGTTCTTCTCTAATTTCTTCTAAATCACGTGGTGAAGCAGACTCGATTTGCTGTATAACTGTTTCTAAATAATCATTTTCTTCTTTCGTTAATTTAATCTGTTCTTCAATATGAGCGACTGAATTTTTAAGCTTAGTATATTTGGTGAAATAAGCTTGTGCATTTTCAGAAGGTGTTTTTAATGGCGATAAAGGAATGACCATTGTGGCACCATTTTCGTCATAGTAATTAATTACTTCAATTTCTTTCATACCTTTTTGTAGTGCAAACATATTTGCAGTAAGCAATTCGCCTTGTAACTGAATTTTATCTGCTTTCTCAGTATCTTCAAGACTTTTGTGTAACTTTTTAATTTTTTTCTTATTTTTGGTCAGTTCATTTTGTAACAGTTTTTCTAAATCGCCGCTTTGTTGTTTTACACGGTCACGTTCAGCTTTACCAAAGTAATAAACATCTAACAACTCACTTAAGCTGTCGAAAACAGTTTGTTCGGCTTGTAGGTGAGATAAATTTATGAAATAAAACATTTCTCTTGATTCTAAGCGGAAAAGTGAAGGAGTAAACTTTTTTAATTGTATGTCATTCATGATTGTTTTAAACGAATTATACACATCTTCATTTCCATTATAGACAATTTCATTTGCGAGTAATGGAGAGATTCCGGAGAAATGTTGAACAATTGCTTCGGATGGTAATTGATCACTTTGAGTAATAATTTGATTAAACTCCTCTTTAGAAGTGACCTGAAATGGATCATGTTTTTCTTGGTTAGGAGGAGAAATATAAGTAGCACCGGGTTGTACTATTCGATGACGATTAACAGCCATTGGTACATGCTTTATACTATCTAATATTATTTGTCTTTCTTCATCAATTAAAAGGATATTACTATGTCTACCCATTAATTCAATGATTAATGTTCGGTATTGTTCATCACCAATTTCATTTCTACTACGAACTTTAATGTTAACGATTCGTTCGTGTTCTAACTGCGTAAAGCTTTCAATGATTCCACCATTTAAATGTTTTCTTAAAAGCATTGTAAACATTGATGGTTCAGATGGGGTATCGTAGTTTTGGTTTGTAAAATGGAATCTTGCGTAACTAGGGTGAGCGCTTATTATTAGTTTGTAATTGGCACCATTTGCTCTCACAGTAAGTAGTACTTCATAGTTACTTGGTTGTACAATTTTTGATATTCTTCCAGTTGTTAGTTTAGAAGCTACTTCGTTTGTCATAGCTCCTGTAAAAAGTCCGTCAAAAGACATATGTATCACGTCCTACTCTTTAAAACACTATTTTTAAAAAAAATATAACTTTTAATCATTATCAATAAAATGATGAGGTTATTAAATGTGAACCAATATCACTGGAAAATAGAACGTTGATTTCCACTTTTAGAGTACTCGCTTTCCATGGAGCGAAATTCCCTGAGCTTCCTTGTTCCTGTGGGGTCTTGAGCATTTAAATTTAATAATAAACTTTAAATGGCCAAACAACCATATTTTTAAGTTTCCCCTCTAATTTCGATCTTAAAGTTCCAATTAATTTCTAATTACATTCAATATATTTCTCAAATCAACATAATTCTTAAACTGGCTCATATCCATTAATTAAACAATCAAGAAATTTCTCATGGAATTCAATCATACAATATCTTGATTGATCTTGTCACAGTTCTAGTTGGTTAAAAGCTAGATTTATTTTCATCATTATATCATTTATTTGGACGAGTCTGAATATGCTTTTATGAGAGGTAAGGGGGACAACTTACCTAATGTTTAATTAGGGGTGAACGCGGGTATGAATTTTTATCGGATGAGAGCGGAAGAAGTCGTGCAAGTAACGAATACAAATGTTTCCTCCGGTTTAACTGATGAGGAGGTAAAGAAAAGGCGAGCAACTTTTGGGGCAAATGAATTAAAGGAATCAGTGAAAACTTCCAAACTCGTTTTATTTTTGAATCAGTTTAATGATTTTATGGTATTTGTACTATTAGGCGCAACGATTATATCAATCTTTTTAAAGGAAGTAGTAGATGCTGTTGCGATTATGGCAATTGTATTAATTAACGGGATTTTAGGTTATTTTCAAGAAGCTAAGGCAGAAAGATCATTAGAAGCTTTGAAAGAATTGGCTGCTCCTCAAGTAAATGTTTTGCGTGATGGGCAATTTGTTAAGCTCCCTTCAAAAGATTTAGTTGTTGGGGATATTATTAAGTTTTCAAGTGGCGATCGGATTGGTGCTGATATTCGCATAATCGAAGCATCAAGTTTATACATAGAAGAATCAGCGCTAACAGGTGAATCTGTTCCGGTTCAAAAAAGATTTGAATCAATTCAGGCCGATGATATTGGTATTGGTGATCAAGATAATATGGGCTTTATGGGAACACTCGTTACGCGTGGAAATGGTAAAGGTGTTGTTGTATCGACAGGAATGAAAACAGCAATGGGGCAAATTGCGAATTTACTTCAAAATACAGAAACCATTGTTACACCTTTACAACGACGATTAGAACAATTAGGGAAGATATTGATTATTTTAGCATTGTTTTTAACAGCTTTAGTTGTATTTATCGGTGTTTATCAAGGAAATGAATTATATCATATGTTTTTAGCGGGTGTGTCACTTGCAGTTGCTGCGATTCCAGAAGGTTTGCCAGCAATTGTAACGGTTGCTTTATCACTTGGTGTGCAACGGATGATTAAAAAGAAAGCAATCGTTCGAAAGCTTCAAGCGGTTGAAACATTAGGTTGTGCTTCAGTCATTTGTTCAGATAAAACAGGGACTATGACAGAAAATAAAATGACTGTTACAAATATTTGGTCGGGCGGATCTAGTTATGAAGTATCTGGGAACGGATATGCAATCGATGGAGAATTTACGAATAAAGAGAGAACGATTAATCCAACTTTAAATAAACAATTATTTCAAACTCTTGTTTTCGGATCTATTTGTAGTGATGCACAATTAATTCAAAAGAAAAAAGAAATCGTACTAGATGGTGATCCTACTGAAGGTGCAATTGTTGTTGCAGGTTATAAAGCTGGGATTGACCGTGAATATGTAAATTCGAATTTTACTAGAATACATGAGCTTCCTTTTGATAGTACACGGAAAATGATGTCGGTCGTTGTAAAAAATCGATCAGGTGAGCAATTTGTAATTACAAAGGGTGCACCAGACGTATTACTTTCAAAATGTAATACAATTTTATGGCATGAAAGAGAAGAACAATTAAATACGTTTAGACAAAACTCAGTGGAAAGTACAATTGAAACTTATGCAAATAATGCACTTCGTACAATTGCGATTGCTTTTAAACCATTAAATCCAAATTCGATCATTGATGAAAGGGATCTCGAAAGCAATTTAACTTTTATTGGTTTACAAGGGATGATTGATCCACCAAGAGCAGAAGTTGCACAAGCTGTTCAAGAATGTAAAGAAGCTGGTATTAGGACGGTTATGATTACTGGGGATCATAAGTTAACAGCTTCTAGTATTGCTAGAAAACTAGGAATCTTAAGAGATAACGGAAGAGTAGTAGAAGGAAAAGAATTAGATGCACTTTCTGTAGAGCAGATCCAGGAATTTGTTGAAGATGCTGCTGTATTTGCCCGAGTTTCACCTGAACATAAATTGAAAATTGTTAAAGCTCTTCAAGCGAATGGACATATTGTAGCAATGACTGGTGATGGCGTTAATGATGCACCAGCCATTAAAGCAGCCGATATTGGAATTTCAATGGGGATTACTGGTACAGATGTAGCCAAGGAAGCTTCAGCATTAGTATTACTTGATGATAATTTTGCAACAATCAAATCTGCAATTAAAGAAGGACGCAATATTTATAGTAATATTCGTAAATTTATTCGTTATTTATTAGCTTCAAATGTAGGGGAAATTTTAGTTATGTTGTTTGCGATGTTATTAGCGCTACCTTTACCATTAGTTCCAGTACAAATTCTATGGGTTAATCTAGTAACTGATGGTTTACCTGCAATGGCATTAGGTGTTGATTCAGCTGAAGATGATGTAATGAAAAGAAGTCCTCGTTCATTATCAGAAGGGATTTTTGCCAGAGGTTTAGGATGGAAAATTATTTCAAGAGGGTTTTTAATAGGATTTGTCACACTATTAGCCTTCATTATTTCGTATAATCAACATCCGAATCAACTAGAATACGCACAAACAGTAGCATTCTCTACTTTAGTTTTAGCTCAATTAATTCATGTATTTGATTGTAGAAGTGAACGTTCCATTTTCCATCGAAACGTATTTGGAAATTTATATTTAATTGGTGCTGTTATTGTTTCAATGCTATTAATGCTTGTTGTTATTTACTACCCACCATTACAACCTATTTTCAAAACGATTCCGATCGTGCCTAGAGATTGGTTCTTAATTGGAGGGCTATCATCAATTCCAACTTTTATGCTTGCAGGGGCATTATTTACTAAGAAAAAATAATTTACGAACAAAATGGATAACCATTTTAAAATATGTTATAATTCCTTAAGGTAGTAGAGGTATGCTCTATTACCTTTTCTCTTTTACATATTGAATGAAATTTGGGAAATAAATTAGAGAGAAAATTAGTGTATTGGAAGTGGAACAATGGTCGTAAGTATGACAGGGTATGGTAAAGCCATTTTGTCAAATGAACAGTACAAAATACATATTGAAATGAAAGCAGTGAATCATCGATACTTAGAGACAATCGTTCGAATGCCGAGGCAATTATTAGCATATGAAGATGCAATTAAGAAAATTGTAGCTGAGTATACTAGTCGAGGTCGAGTAGAGGTTTTTGTTACAATTGAGGGCTTATTACAACGTTCATTACAAATAGATGAAGGCTTAATTCAACAATATAAAAATGCGATTGAACATCTTTCTGGTGAAGATCAAAATAAATCTGTATATAATCCAATCGATTTATTAAAGCTACCTGAAGTTACTACAGTAAGTGAAGTAGAACAAATCAATGATAATTTTGAAGAATTATTATTAACGACTACTGAAAATGCATGTCAGCAATTTTTTGATGTTAAGTGCAAAGAAGGTGGACAACTTAAAAAAGATTTAATAGAAAGATTAACAGCAATTGAGGAATGTAAAAAACAGATTACAGTTCATTCTCCTCTTGTTTTGAAATCATATCGTGAAAAACTCCAATCGAAATTAGCGGAAGTTGAATTAACAGCGGTTGATGAGCAAAGATTATTAACAGAAATTATGCTCTTTGCGGATCGATGTGACATATCTGAAGAATTAGTTCGACTAACTAGTCATTTAGAATTATTTAATGAAACGTTACAAATAAAAGAATCAATTGGGCGAAAATTAGATTTTATCGTACAAGAAATGAATCGAGAAGTGAATACGATTGGTTCTAAAGCAAACTCATTAGATATTTCTAAACAAGTTGTTGAAATTAAAAATAACCTTGAAAAAATTAGAGAGCAAGTTCAAAATATTGAATAATGTAAAAGATTTGTTTATAGTTGCAAAGGTCCGGTAACAATGTGAAGTAGAAGACGAATTAATTTTTTATTAATTGACTCTAAACACAAAAAGAAGTAACAATAGATTGACCTTTAATAAATTAAACTGTCTAGAATTAGAAGGGTAGGGTCATAAATGAGGCATGAAAGAGGCTTATTAATCGTACTTTCTGGTCCATCAGGAGTAGGTAAGGGTACGGTGCGTAAAGCTATTTTTGATAATAAGGACTTAGATCTGCAATATAGTATTTCAATGACGACAAGAAATCCTCGTGAAGGTGAAGTACATGGAGTAGATTATTTCTTTACATCAAAAGAAGATTTCAAACAGAAAATAAATGAAGATAAGTTTCTTGAGTGGGCAGAGTTTGTAGGTAATTACTATGGTACGCCAATTGATTATGTTGAAAAAACATTAAGCGAAGGAAAAGACATTTTCCTAGAAATTGAAGTTCAAGGTGCCTTACAAGTAAAAAAAGCTTTTCCTGAAGGAATTTTTATTTTCTTAGCCCCTCCGAGTATGAGAGAATTACAAAATAGAATTGTAACAAGAGGTACAGAAACTGAAGATGTCATTATGAATCGTATGAATGCAGCAAAAGAAGAAATTGAAATGATGGATGCTTACGATTATGTAGTTGAAAATGATCAAGTTGATTTAGCTTGTGACCGTATTAAAGCAATTATTTTAAGTGAACATTTAAAACGTGAACGAGTTGCAAATTATTATAAAAGAATGATGGAGGCCGAATAAACTATGTTATATCCTTCGATTGACCGTTTATTAACAAAATTAGACTCAAAATATACGCTAGTAACAGTTGCTTCAAAGCGTGCTCGCGAAATGCAAGTAAATAAAGATACTCGTGTTGAAAAACCAGTATCTGATAAATTTGTAGGAAAAGCATTAGAAGAAATTAATGCTGGACTATTATCTTATAGAAAACTTGAAGAAGTTAAAGAAGATTAATATTTAACTGTGTGATGAGGCTGTCCCAAAACATTTGCTAATTTTCCATATGACTAAAAAGGACAACGTGGTGTTTAACACCTCTCCTAAAAGTTTCGTGGTGATTAGAAATGGGGGCAGTCTTATTTTTGTGATAAAATAGCCAAGTAGTTTAATCGACGAAAAGCACTGACTTTAAAAAAAGGATAAGTACACCTAGGCTTATGACTTTGACGATCAGCCCTTTGGCGAGCTTTTTTTAGAAAAGCCTATAACATTTATTCAATCATATTTGTGGTATCTTAGACATAGAACGTCCAAAAGACCTATTTTTTGACATATAACATAGAAAGAATAAAATTTGAAAGGGTGAAGGTGAGTGGAACAAAAAAAGATTCTCCTATGTGTTACAGGAGGAATTGCAGTCTATAAAGCAGCAGCACTTACAAGTAAACTAGTACAAGCAGGATATGACGTTAAAGTAATGATGAGCTTATCCGCTACAAAATTTGTGACACCTTTAACGTTTCAAGCTTTATCAAGAAATGATGTTTATATAGATACTTTTGATGAAAAAGATAGTTCAAAAATTGCACATATCGATTTAGGTGATTGGCCTGATTTAATCATTGTTGCTCCAGCAACTGCTAATACAATTGGAAAATTAGCAAATGGTCTTGGAGATGAAATGATTCAGGCAACATTACTGGCTGCAACAAAACCAGTTTGGATTGCACCAGCTATGAATGTTAATATGTATAACCATCCAATTGTTCAAAAGAATATGAACACATTGAAAGAGATTGGTCATCGATTTATTGAGCCAAATGAAGGATATTTAGCATGTGGCTATGTTGGAAAAGGTAGATTAGCAGAGCCGGAAGAAATCGTTCAATTCGTGAATGAACATTTCCAAAGAGAAGTTGCTTTATTAAAAGGTAAAAAAATTATTATTTCTGCTGGCCCAACAGTTGAAAAAATTGATCCGGTTCGATTTGTTTCAAATCATTCAACGGGCAAGATGGGCTATAGTATTGCAGAAGTTGCAGTTTCTTTAGGAGCAGAAGTAATTCTCGTTTCTGGACCAACTAATTTAACTCCACCTGAAGGGTGTAAATTTATCCAAACTGAATCTGCTGAGGAAATGTTTGAAGCGATTTGGTCTTATTATAATGAAGCGGATGTTGTAATAAAAACAGCAGCAGTTGCGGATTATGCTCCTTCAATTACTTATGATCAAAAAGTGAAAAAAGTTGATGGTGATCTTTCAATTGCTTTTAAACGTACGAAAGATATTCTTCTAACTTTAGGTCAACATAAAACACATCAAATTTTAGTAGGGTTTGCTGCAGAAACTGATCAAGTAGATGAGTATGCAAAAAGTAAACTTTTAAAGAAAAATGCTGATATGATTGTTGCTAATGATGTAACAAAAGCAGGGGCTGGTTTTGGATCTGATACGAATATTGTCACCATTTTTAAGCGTAATGGTGAAGTTAAGCCACTTCCTAAAATGAGTAAAAAAGAAGTAGCAGAAGAATTACTACTTGAAGTTCATCACTTATTAAATGAGGTAGAAAGATGACATACGCATCAGTTTTAGTTGATGTATCAGTCAGACAAACAGACCGTCCTTTTGATTATAAAGTACCAACTAGATGGCAGGATGCAATACAACCTGGAATGCGAGTAATTGTTCCATTTGGGCCTAGGAAAGTTCAAGGATTCGTATTGTCTATAAAAGAAACAACGAATGTAGAGAAGGTTAAAGAAATTGAAGAAGTTCTTGATGTCATGCCAGTTTTAACAGAAGAACTTCTTCTTTTAGGTTCTTATCTATCTCAAAAAACACTTTGTTTTTTCATTTCTGCATATCAAGCAATGCTTCCGACTGCTATTAAAGCTGTATATAAAAAACATGTTCAAGTAACATCTGAAGAAGCATTAGATCAATTAGTTCCTGAATTAGCAAATCTATTTTCAATCGTAAAAAGAAGAGAATGGACTGAAATAGAAAGTCTAGTTAGTAAAATTTCATTAGTTCAACGAGCAATTAAAGAAGGATTGCTTGAAATTGAATATGAAGTGAAAAATAAAGCAAATAAAAAAACAGAACGTGTAGTGTCACTATTAAAGGTATTAGACGAAGAATTACCTATCATCAAATCTCCACAACAAAAAGACATTATTGAATACTTACGTATGAATGGTCAAACAAGTGTGAAGGAGTTAAAAGAATGTCTTGGCATCACTGATTCACCTATTAAGACATTAGAGAAAAACGAGGTAATTTCAATTAAAACAGTTGAAGTTTATCGTGATCCTTATGAAGGTAGAGAAATTGAGCGTTCTAAGCCTTTACCACTAATAGAAGAACAACAGATTGCATTTGAGCAAATCGTTTCTTCATTTCATGAAAGAAAGAATAAGATTCATCTTTTACATGGGGTAACAGGTAGTGGAAAGACAGAAGTTTATTTGCAAGCCATTCAAGAGGTACTATCTGAAGGGAAAGAAGCAATCGTATTAGTACCTGAAATTTCACTTACCCCACAGATTGTAGGTCGTTTTAAAAGTAGATTTGGAAATGATGTTGCAGTTCTACATAGCGGTCTATCTATTGGTGAGAAATATGATGAATGGAGAAAGATTCAGAGAAAAGAAGTTAAGGTAGTAGTGGGTGCCCGCTCAGCTATCTTTGCACCATTTGAAAACATTGGTATGATCATCATTGATGAAGAACATGAGACAACTTATAAACAAGATGAGCATCCAAGATATCATGCAAGAGATATTGCAATTTGGAGAGGAGAATATCATCATTGTCCGATCGTTTTAGGAAGTGCGACTCCTACACTAGAATCATTTGCTAGAGCTGGTAAAGGTGTTTATGAGTTAAATACAATGTCTAAAAGGGTTAATCAAGGCCCATTACCTGAAGTAGAAATAGTCGATATGAGAGAGCAGTTAAGAATCGGTAATCGTACGATGTTTTCTACAGCTTTACATGAAAAAATATTGTATCGATTAGAGAAGAAGGAACAAATCATCTTATTTTTAAACCGTCGAGGCTATTCTTCGTTTGTAATGTGTAGGGATTGTGGTTACACAATTCAGTGCCCCCATTGCGAGGTTTCCTTAACTTATCATAAACATAACCATCATCTAAAATGTCATTATTGCGGATATGAAACCTATATGCCAAAACAATGCCCATCTTGCCAAAGTGAACATATTCGATTTTTTGGAACTGGGACGCAAAAGGTAGAGGAAGCAATTACAAAAACGTACCCAGAAGCACGAGTCATCAGGATGGATAATGATACGACTAGTCGTAAAGGTGCCCACGAAAAAATGCTTAAGCAATTTGGTAACGGTGAGGCTGATATATTACTAGGTACACAGATGATTGCAAAAGGACTTGATTTTCCAAATGTTACATTGGTTGGTGTTTTAGCTGCAGATAGTTCACTTCATTTACCTGATTTCAGAGCAAGTGAGCGAACATTTAGCTTATTGACACAAGTAAGCGGAAGAGCTGGACGTCATGAAAAACCTGGTGAAGTAGTTATACAAACATATTCACCAGAGCATTATAGTATTGAATTAGCTAAAACACAGGACTATGTAGCGTTTTATGAAGAAGAAATGAAAATAAGACGCTCATTTCGATATCCACCTTTTTATTATTTAGTTTTAATTTCAATAGCACATAATGATTTGATAAAAACAGTAAAAGTAAGCGAACAAATTGCAGGCTATTTAAGAGAGTACTTATCAGAAGGATCAATCGTACTCGGACCAGTAGCATCACCAATCGCAAAAATAAAAGACCATTTTCGATATCAATGTGTGATAAAATACAAATCTGAACCTGCACTCTATGACGTGCTAAACCGAATCCAACAATACTACCAAGACGAAACAGACAAAGGCAAACTACAATTAACAATCGACTTTCAACCTACTATGTTTATGTAAAGAAAAGTGGAGGCGACTGGTCAGCCCCCAACAAACATAAGACGAAGGTCGTTTTTAGAAAATAAATTTAACGTACAATCAAGATAGGAGTTGTGAAATTGGCTTTATTAAAAATAGTAGAATTTCCAAATGAAGTTCTTGAAACACCTTGTGAAAAAGTGACGACATTTGATAAAAATTTAGTAAAACTTTTAAATAATATGTATGAGACAATGCTAGCAGCAGATGGTGTTGGATTAGCAGCTCCACAAGTTGGAATTCTGCAACAAGTAGCTGTTGTTGATGTTGAAGATGAGAATGGAAGAATAGATTTAATTAATCCAATCGTAATGGAAACAAAAGGCGAGCAAACTGATGTTGAAGGTTGTTTAAGTTTCCCTAACTTATATGGTGATGTAACAAGACCTAGCTATGCAAAAATCAAAGCACAAAATAAACGTGGAAAATATTTTATTATTGAAGCTCGTGGATTTTTAGCTCGTGCACTTTTACATGAAATTGATCATTTAAATGGAGTTTTATTCACTTCTAAAGTCTCGAAATACTATGAAGAAAGTGAATTAGAAGGGTAGGCAAAAAAATGACAAAGATTGTTTTTATGGGGACGCCAGATTTTTCTGTTCCTGTTTTAAGAAGATTAATTGAAGAAGGATATGATGTAGTAGGTGTAGTAACTCAGCCAGATCGCCCTGTTGGTCGAAAAAGAGTGCTAACTCCACCACCTGTTAAAGTAGAAGCTTTAAAACATAATATACCAGTTTTACAACCTGAAAAAATTAGACTTCCAGAAGAAACAGAAAAAGTATTGGCTTTGAAGCCAGACTTAATCGTAACTGCAGCTTTTGGACAAATTCTTCCGACAGATATTCTTGAAGCTCCTAAATTTGGTTGTATAAATGTACATGCTTCATTGTTACCAGAATTACGAGGTGGAGCTCCAATTCACTATTCGATCATTCAAGGCAAGAGTGAAACTGGTGTAACAATTATGTATATGGTTGAAAAGTTAGATGCAGGTGATATGTTAGCCAAAGTCGTTGTTCCGATTGAAGAAAAAGATCACGTTGGAACGCTTCACGATAAATTAAGTATTGCTGGTGCGAATTTACTTTCAGAAACAATCCCACCATTATTAAAAGGTGAAATGACTGCAGTGAAGCAAGATGAAAGTAAAGTTAGCTTTGCAAAAAATATTAAGCGTGAGGAAGAACAAATAAATTGGTCAAAAACTGGTGAAGAGATTTATAATCATGTAAGAGGTTTACACCCTTGGCCAGTAGCTTATACTACATTAAACGGAGAAGTTTTAAAAGTTTGGTGGGGTGAAAAAGTAAATACGAATCAAAATTCTACACCAGGTGAAATAATTGATGTTTTAAACGATGGTATATTAGTAGCAACAGGTAATCATACTGCTATCAAAATTACTGATTTACAGCCTGCTGGTAAAAAGCGTATGGAAGCAAAGCAATATATTAATGGTGCAGGTTCTTTTATAGAACGTGGAATGAAGTTAGGAGAATAACATGAGTAAAAATGTACGAGAGATTGCCTTGGAGGCTCTTCTTTCAGTTTATAAAAATCAATCGTATAGTAATTTGTTAGTAAATAACTATATTCAAAAGAATGATTTATCTTCGGCTGATTCGGGACTATTAACAGAAATAATCTATGGAACAATCCAAAGAGATCAATTATTAGATTTTTATTTAGAACCATTCATTAAAAATCAGAAGAAATTAGAAGAATGGGTTTATATTTTAATAAAACTTTCATTATATCAATTGCATTTTTTAGATCGTATACCTCCTCATGCAGTTTTAAATGAGGCTGTTAATATTGCTAAAAAGCGAGGACATAAAGGAATTGCTTCTTTAGTAAATGGGGTTTTAAGAAATATCCAAAGAAATGGTTTACGATCAATCGATGAAATAAAGGAACCAATCGAAAAGCTTTCAATTGAAACGAATCATCCAAAATGGTTAATTGAACAATGGGTAAAAGAATTCGGAGAAGAAGAAACAAGAAGAATTTGTGAAGAGAACATACTTCCACCGTTTCAAACTGCAAGAGTCAATACAATGAAAGCAACTAGAGAAGAAGTTCTTAAAATGCTTGAAGATGATGGGGTACAGGTTAAGGAAGGAAAACTGTCTCCATTTGCAATAGAAATCCAAAAAGGAAATGTTGCTCATACGAATGCATTTAAAGAAGGTTACCTTTCAATTCAAGATGAAAGCTCGATGTTAGTTGCACAAGTACTTGGGGTTGAAAAGGGTGAAGATATATTAGACACATGTGCAGCACCTGGAGGTAAATCAACACATATTGCTGAGTTGTTAGGCGGTACTGGGTCAGTCACTTCATTGGATTTACACAAGCATAAAGTAAAGTTGATAAAAGAACAAGCTAATCGTTTAGGGTTAGATAATATAGAAACGAAAGCTCTAGATGCAAGAAAAGCACCAGAAGAGTTTGAAGGAAGATTATTTGACAAAGTATTAGTAGATGCACCTTGTTCTGGTTTAGGGGTTATTCGACGTAAACCAGATATTTTATTAAAAAAGAGCCCTACTGATGTAACGAATTTACAAAGAGTTCAGAAGTCTATTTTAGACGAAGCTTCAAAGTTGGTTAAGCCAGGTGGAACTTTAGTATATAGCACTTGTACAGTTGGACATGAAGAAAATATTGATGTGGTCGAAGCTTTTTTAGATGAGCATCACGATTATGAATTAGATCATTCATTAATTGATCATGTTCCGGAAAAATTAAATGAAAATAAATCGGTTCAAAAAGGGTATGTACAGCTACTACCACATTATTTTGGAACGGATGGATTTTTTATTGCAAGATTAAGGAAGAAGGTGTAACGTTGAAATTAGAAAATACTACAAATTCAGTCAAAATAGAAAAAACGCATAAACCCTCAATTTACTCGTTAAAAGTGAGTGATATAGAGGATTGGTTAAAGGCGCAAAAGCAGCAGGCTTTCCGTGCAAAGCAAATTTATAATTGGCTATACGTACAACGAGTTGAAAGCTTCGAAGAAATGCAAAATATTCCAAAAGAGCTACGTATGTTACTTGAAGAGAATTTTACAATAACGACATTAAAAACATTAGTTAAACAAACCTCTTCAGATGGTACGATGAAATTTTTATTTGAATTACATGATGGATATTCGATTGAAACTGTTTTAATGAGACATAATTATGGCAATTCTGTATGTGTAACGACACAAGTAGGTTGTCGAATTGGATGTACTTTTTGTGCATCGACTCTTGGCGGTTTAAAACGAAATCTTGAAGCAGGTGAAATCGTTGCACAAGTATTAGAAGTACAACGTGCTATTGATGAAGTTGAAGAAAGAGTTAGCTCAATCGTAGTTATGGGTATAGGCGAACCATTTGATAACTATAATGGTTTAATGGATTTCTTAAGAATTGTTAATTCTGAAAAAGGTCTTAACATTGGTGCAAGACATATTACAGTATCAACAAGTGGAATCATTCCAAAAATCTATAACTTTGCTGATGAGGGACTTCAAATTAATTTTGCGATTTCATTACATGCTCCTAACAGTGAGTTACGTTCTAAATTAATGCCAATTAATCGTGCATACAAATTACCGGATTTAATGGACGCTGTTCGTTACTATGTTGAAAAAACAGGTAGACGTGTAACGTTTGAATATGGTTTATTCGGTGGTGAAAATGACCAAGTTGAGCATGCAGAAGAACTTTCTAAGTTACTTAAAGGAGTTAAATGTCATGTTAATTTAATTCCAGTTAACTATGTACCTGAAAGAGATTACGTAAGAACACCTAAGGAACAAATTTTTGCATTTGAAAAAGTACTTAAAAATAATGGAGTTAATGTTACAATTCGTCGTGAACAAGGTCATGATATAGATGCAGCTTGTGGACAGTTGCGTGCAAAGGAGCGTAAAGAGGAGACGAGGTGAAATAATGCAAACTTTTTTTCAAACTGATACGGGGAAAGTTCGAGAGCATAATGAAGATAGCGTAGGTATATTTACGAACGATTCAGGAATCGTATTAGCTGTAGTTGCTGACGGTATGGGTGGCCATTTAGCGGGTGAGGTTGCAAGTATGATGGCGATCAATTTCCTTGAAGCAGAGTGGAAAAATACAAGTAATTTTGAAACACCGATAGAAGCCGAATCATGGCTAAAAAATATTGTAGCGCAATTAAATACAAACTTATTAGTTCATTCAGAGCAAAATGAAGAGTGCAAGGGTATGGGGACAACCCTTGAAGCGATTATTTGTACGCCTTTATTTTTTACGATTGCTCATATAGGTGATAGTAGAAGTTATTTGAGAAATGATGAAGGGTTCAAGCAAATAACAGAAGATCATACTTTTGTCGCTGAACTTGTTAAATTTGGGCAAATTTCTATGGAGGATGCAGAAATTCATCCTCGTAAAAATGTTATAACGCGAGCACTTGGTACCGAGGAAACAGTTGATGTTGATATTAAAACTTTAACTTGGGAAGAAGATGATTTAATCATTTTATGTTCAGATGGTTTATCGAATAAAATATCAAATGAACTTTTTAATGAAAAATTAAATGAAAATCTACCAATCGATATTCTTGGTAACCAGTTGATCTCAATCGCAAATGATCTTGGTGGAGAAGATAACATCACGCTTGCCATTATTAAGTTTGAGCCTAGAAATATAGAGAAAGGGTGATGATGAGCGTGATGATTGGTAGACGCCTAAACGACCGATATAAGATTTTAAAATTAATTGGTGTTGGCGGTATGGCAAACGTTTATTTAGCCCGTGATATGATATTAGATCGAGATGTAGCTGTAAAAATGTTAAAAGCTGATTTTTCAAATGACCCTGACTTCTTAAGAAGATTTCAACGGGAAGCATATTCAGTTACTTCGCTTTCTCATCCAAATATCGTAAGCTCATATGACGTTGGGGAAGAAGATGGATTACAGTATATCGTCATGGAATACGTTGAAGGTGAGACTTTAAAGGAGTATATTCAGCATCATACACCTATAAAGCCAAAAGAAGTATTGAGGATTATGGAGCAATTAGCCTCAGCATTAGCTCATGCGCATCATTTTCAAATCGTTCATAGAGATGTAAAACCGCAAAATGTTTTAATTAATAAAGAAGGAAATGTAAAAATTACTGATTTTGGAATTGCAACAGCTTCGACAGCTGCAACAATTACACAAACAAATTCAGTACTTGGTTCTGTTCACTACCTTTCACCTGAACAAGCAAGAGGTGGCGTTGCGAATAAAAAGTCAGATATTTATTCTTTAGGAATTGTAATGTTTGAGCTTTTAACTGGAAAACTACCATTTTCGGGTGAGAGTGCAGTTGCAATCGCATTAAAACATTTACAAAGTGAAGTTCCACCACCAACAAAATTTAATCCAGAAATACCACAAAGCGTTGAAAATATCGTTTTAAAAGCTACTGCCAAAGATATCTTTTATCGATATGATACAGCAGATGAGATGAAGCTAGATTTACAAACTGCTTTGGATAGTGATCGTTTGAATGAAAAACCTTTTGTGATTCCTACAAATGATGATGAAACGAAGGTAATTCCGATCATAAAGGATATTCCAGTATCAACTAATGATGATACTGTTGTCGTACCATCAAAGAAAAAATCAACTAAAGAAAAAGAACCAATCAAAAAAGAACCTGTCAAAAAAGAAGCTGTCAAAAATGAACCTGATAAATTAAAACGGAAGAAGAAAAATTCTTTTGCAAAGTTTATTATAGGTACATTTATTGCACTTTTAATTGGTGGTTTATTAGCGATAACATTGATTCCTGCATTATTTTTACCTGAAGACGTAGAAATTCCAGATGTTAAGGATATGACATACGAAAGTGCGGTTACGTTGCTTGCATCAAAAGGGTTAAAGATAAGCGATCCTAAAGAAATCTTTGATGATGAAGTTGATGTAGGGAAAGTAGTTAAAACTTCTCCTAATATTGGGGAAACTGTTAAAGAAAATTCATCGATAACGATCTATAAATCAAAAGGTAAAAAAAGTAACGAGATGGAAGACTTAAAAGGCTTCAAATACAACACGATAAAATCTCGATTACAAGACGATTATCGCTCTGTTACGACGCATTTTATCGAAAATGATGAATCAGAAGGTGAAATAATCGACCAATCTCCGAACGTTGGGGCTGAAGTTGTTCCATCAGAAACGGATTTAAATATATGGATTAGTAAAGGGGCATCTACGATCACTCTTCGTGACCTAAAAGGATGGTCTAGAAAAGATGTTGAAACCTATGCAGGTGACAATAACCTAAAGCTTAACGTAACGAAGGAAGATTCTGGAACCGTTGCTGAAAATCATGTTATTTCACAATCTCCATCCGCTAACGTTGCAGTAAAAGAAGGGGATACATTAAATGTTGTTATTTCGTCTGGAAAACAAAAAGAAAAGACAAAAAAAGTAACAATCAATATACAAGTACCATATACCCCAACAAATCCTAGTTCACCTCAGCTAATAGAGGTATATATTAGGGATAAAAATAATAATGGTGAAAAACCTGCAATTTCAAAATCGATCACCGAAACAACTACTATACCAGTAGAAGTGACAATTGATCCTGGACAAACTGCTTCCTATAAAATTGTTAAAGATGGTCAAGTTATTGCAGAAAGAGATGTACCTTATCCATCGAATTAAAGAGCTGTAGGAGTGAGTATATGCCAGAAGGCAAAATCATAAAAGCATTGAGTGGATTCTATTATGTCGAAACAGATGAGACAGTAGTTGCTTGTCGTGGTAGAGGCAATTTTCGTAATAAGAAAATAACACCTTTAGTTGGAGATGAGGTAGAATATCATATCGAAAAAAGTGGAGAAGGTTATCTACTTGAAATTAAGGAGCGAAAGAATGAACTTGTTCGACCTCCAATTGCAAATGTTGATCAAGCAATTTTAGTTTTTTCAGCAGTAGAGCCCGATTTTTCTCCAATATTATTAGATCGATTCCTTGTTTTAATAGAGTTTAATGAAATTAAACCTTTAATTGTCATTACAAAGATTGATTTGTGTTCAGAAGCACAATTAAAACTAGTGTACGAATACGTTTCTTATTATCGCCGAATTGGATATGAAGTATGTTTAACTTCTTCAAAAACTGAGGAAGGATTAGAAAAAGTACTTCCACATATGTCAAATAAAATATCTGTGTTTGCAGGACAATCCGGCGTTGGTAAGTCGACTTTACTAAATGCGATTAATCCAGAGCTAGATTTAAAAACGGGAATCATTTCCTCTCATTTAGGTCGAGGAAAACATACAACTAGACATGTTGAATTAATAAAAATTGGACAAGGGCTAGTGGCAGATACTCCTGGTTTTAGTTCATTGGAATTTATGGGAATCGAATCCGAAGATTTATCGTATTGTTTTGTAGAAATGCGAGAAAAAAGTCAAGAATGTAAATTTAGAGGTTGTACCCACTTAAAAGAACCAAAATGTGCTGTAAAAGCTGCGGTTGAAAGTGGGGAAATTTCTCCTAAACGATATGATCATTATGTATCATTCATAGAAGAAATAAGAGATAGAAAGCCGAGGTATTAATATGGTTAAAATTGCACCATCAATCCTTTCAGCGAATTTTGCTAAACTTGGAGAAGAAATTTTAGATGTAGAACGTGGAGGAGCAGATTATATTCACGTTGATGTAATGGATGGTCATTTTGTACCAAATATTACAATTGGACCACTAATTGTAGAAGCAATTAGACCAGTGACGAAGCTTCCACTAGATGTACATTTAATGATTGAAAAACCTGATCAATACATAGAACAATTTGTAAAAGCTGGAGCGGACATTATTACGGTTCATGTTGAAGCTTGTACACATTTGCACCGCACGATCCAAACGATTAAATCATTAGGAATTAAAGCAGGTGTAGTTCTTAATCCAGCGACGCCAGTTTCAACAATTGAACAGATTATTGATGATGTCGACATGGTCCTTTTAATGACAGTAAATCCAGGCTTTGGAGGACAGAAATTTATTCAATCAGTTGTTCCTAAAATTAAACAAGTTGCTAATTTGATTAAAGAACGCAATTTATCAGTTGAAATCGAAATAGACGGTGGCGTTGACGAGCATACAGCTAAAATTTGTGTAGAAGCAGGTGCTACCGTATTAGTAGCCGGTTCAGCAGTTTATAATAAGGAAGACAGAAAAGAAGCTATAGCGAAAATTAGAGGATAATGTAATCATCTAAAATTGCATGGAAAATCTAATTATGAAACAAAAAATGCAATCGACATTCGATTGCATTTTTTTTAAAGGTGGAAAAAAAGTTGATTATACATATTGTAGGTGCAGGACCGAAATCGAATACAATTACTGAAATTACTCAGAAAGACGAAAACCAGTTACTGATTGGCGTAGATAATGGAGCTCATTACTTAATTGAAGAAGGATTAATTCCAGAGGCAATATTCGGTGATTTTGATTCTTTAAGCGATGAAAATTTAGAAAAGATAAAAAGGCTAGTACCAAATGTTTTTATTTACCCTCCTGAAAAAGATGAAACAGATTTAGAACTTGCTGTTCAATGGGCAATTAAACAAAAACCAGAAAAGATTTTTATCCATTGTGTAACCGGGAAACGTTTAGATCATGAATTTGGCAGTATGTCATTATTAATAAAATTTATGAATTCTAGTGTTCCAATAAAAATCGTTGATGAATATAACGAAATATATGTCATTCAGGAAGGTACCCATTTCATTACTAAACTGGAGCATTTTAAATACGTATCCTTTTTTTCATTAGGTGCTAAAGTAGAAAATTTAACTTTAAAGGGCTTTAAATACCCACTAACTAATCATTTATTGGAGATTGGTTCATCACTATGTGTAAGTAATGAGCTGCTAGAGAGTGAAGGGTCTATTTCATTTAGCGAAGGCATAGCATTAGTAGTAAGGAGCAAAGATTAACAATTTCATGTCATAGTTTTCGCTCATCGCAAGTAGAATGTAATAGGATTAATCTTTTCCTTAAAAATGCTAGAAAGCTTGTAGGAGGGAAAGCATGAGATTTTATACGATTAAATTACCTAAATTTCTTGGCGGACTTGTTCGTGCCATGCTGAGTACATTTAAAAAAGACGCTTAGCTTTAGTTGGAGTAGGGGTTTTTTAGTTAGAGGCAACAGGTATCATAAAAAAAGTAAAAAAGCATAGCGGATCGCTATGCTTTTTAGTACGTTAATAAATTAAACGCGCTCAATTTTACCTGATTTTAATGCTCTCGCTGAAACGTAAACACGCTTTGGTTTACCGTTTACTAAAATACGAACTTTTTGAAGGTTAGCACCCCAAGTACGTTTTGAAGCATTCATAGCGTGAGAGCGACTGTTACCAGAACGAGACTTTCTTCCTGTGATTACACAAACACGAGCCATCTATTTCCCTCCTAACAAAAAACGGAATAACATTTCAATGATTATTTTCATTCAAACACTACTATAATTTATCATACCGCTCTGCTTAATGCAACAGTTATTGGTAAGTTGTTCAAGAAAAAAACCTTGACATCGAAATGTATGATATACTAAATATTAAAGAGGGACCTTAGACTTATTAAAATGAAATTCATCAATAATTGTATTTTCTATAATTAACCATGAATATTATTGAAATGCTAATAATAGTAGTGAGTCAATAGAATTATTTTGGAAAAAGGTATACAATAATAAGTAAGTAGTATAACTAACTATACTTGGATTATCCAATAAGGGGGACCAAATTATGTCATTAGAAATGAAAACTCAATATGGAACAATCGAGATTGGAACAGATGTGATCGCTACAATTGCTGGTGGAGCTGCCATTGATTGTTACGGTATTGTTGGAATGGCTTCTAAGAAACAAATTAAGGATGGTCTTACAGAAATCCTAAAAAAAGATAACTTTACAAAAGGTGTTATTGTTCGCCAAGTAGGTGAGGACGTTAATATCGATATGTACATAATTGTAAGCTATGGTACGAAGATTTCTGAAGTTGCTAATAACGTACAAAATAAAGTGAAGTATACTCTTGATCAAACATTAGGCTTGTCAGTTGACTCTGTTAATATTTTTGTTCAAGGTGTGAAAGTAGCTAACCTGTAAAGACGCATTAAGGAGGAGAATTTGTGTCGATAAAACGTATTGACGGTAAATTATTTGCAGATATGGTGATTCAAGGTGCAAATAACTTAACGAAAAATGTAAAATTTGTAGATTCATTAAATGTATTCCCAGTACCAGATGGTGATACTGGAACAAATATGAATCTTTCGATTACTTCTGGATCAAAGGAAGTAAAAGAAAAACCAAATAGTCATGTAGGGAAAGTTGGTCAAAGCTTTGCAAAGGGCTTATTGATGGGGGCGCGTGGAAATTCTGGTGTAATCCTTTCTCAATTATTTAGAGGTTTTTCTAAATCTATTGAAACAAAGGATACAATTTCAACAACTGATTTTGCTTTAGCATTAGAAGCAGGGGTAGAAACTGCTTATAAAGCTGTTATGAAGCCTATTGAAGGAACAATCTTAACAGTTGCAAGAGAAACAGCAAAAAAAGCAGTTGTCATAGCAAAAACACATGAAGAATTTATTCCTTTTCTTGAGGAAACAATTATTGAAGCACATGCATCTTTAAACCGTACCCCAGACTTACTGCCAGTGTTAAAACAAGTAGGTGTAGTCGATAGCGGTGGTCAAGGTTTAGTACTTGTCTATGAAGGTTTCTTAGCATCATTAAAAGGTGAAGAAATTTCTCTAGAAGGTGCTGAGGCGACTCTTTCTCTAGAGGAACTTGTTGAAGCAGAACATCGAAATGTACAAAGTATGTTAAATACTGAAGACATTGTTTACGGTTACTGTACTGAATTTATGGTGCGATTTGAAAAAGATAAATTAAATAAACATCCTTTTGACATAGACACTTTCCGTAAAGAGCTAAGTGCATGGGGTGATTCTTTATTAGTAGTTGCTGATGATGAAATTGTAAAAGTTCATATTCATGCTGAGTACCCTGGGGAAGTATTTAATTTAGGTCAACGATTTGGAAGCTTTTTAAAACTAAAAGCTGAAAATATGCGCGAACAACATACTAATTTACTACATGAAGAGGTTTCAAATGAATCTCCTTCTAAAAATGAGTCTACACAGTCTACTGAAAAACAAGAATTTGGTATCGTTACGGTAGCTATGGGATCAGGGATTAAAGCATTATTTGAAAGTATTGGGGCAACTGTTGTAATTGAAGGTGGCCAAACAATGAATCCTAGTACAGAAGACATTGTAAAAGCGATTGAACAATGCAACGCAGAAAATGTTATTGTACTTCCTAACAACGGAAATATCGTGATGGCTGCTGAGCAAGCTGCATCTGTTGCAGAATGTAATGTAGCAGTGGTAACGTCTAAAACTGTACCTCAAGGTATGTCAGCTTTATTATCATTTAATCCTACGGCATCATTAGATGAAAATAAATCTGGAATGCAAGATGCATTAAAGACAGTTAAAACAGGTCAAATAACTTATGCGGTTCGAGATACTGAAATTGATGGTGTAGAAATAACAAAAAATCATTTCATGGGAATCCTTGAAAGTAAAATTGTTACAACAGATGAGCATCAATTAGAGGCCGCAAAAAAATTATTACAAGATATGATTGATGAAGATTCTGAAATCTTAACCATCTTATATGGTCAAGATGTTTCAGATGAAGAAATTTCAAAATTAGTTGAATTTGCCGAAGAGAGCTTTGATCACTTAGAAGTTGAAGTTCATAACGGAAACCAGCCTTTATATTCATATATTTTTTCGATTGAATAAGATAAAATATAGCAAGATAAAAAGAGGAAGTGTGATCCACTTCTTCTTTTTTTTGTAATTTATTTAAAGACTAATGTAAAATAACGTAGAACTCTGTAGAATTTCGTATTACACTATAAAGTGGACATTGTTGTCCATAATACCAACATTTTATATAAATGATTTGTTCTTGCAAAACAAAAACTAAATAAAATACGCTTTTACAATAACGTATTGGGGGAAACGTGATGAAATATAAAAGTGTTTTTGACATAATTGGTCCAATTATGATTGGCCCATCTAGTTCACATACCGCGGGAGCGGCTAAAATTGGTCGTGTAGCAAGAAATCTTTATGGAAAAGAACCAAAAAAGATTTTGATTTCATTATATGGTTCATTTGCTAAAACATATCGTGGACATGGTACAGATGTTGCGCTTATCGGTGGATTATTGGATTTTGATACATTTGATGAGCGTATTCCAGAATCATTAAATATTGCACAAGAAAAAGGGATGTCAATTGATTTCGTTGAAGAAGATGCAGTAACGGAGCATCCAAATACAGTGAAAATTTCTATTCTCGATGATGACCAACCATTTGAATTAGTGGGAATTTCAATCGGTGGTGGAAAAATTGAAATTATTGAATTGAATGGATTTGAACTTAAACTTTCGGGTAATTATCCTGCAATCCTTGTTGTTCATAATGACCGTTTTGGTTCAATTGCTGGTGTAACAAATGTCCTAATGAAATATGCGGTAAATATTGGCCATATGGAAGTTTCACGTAAAGAAGTCGGACAAATTGCTTTGATGGCAATTGAGGTCGACCAAGATCTAGATAATAAAGTAATTAAAGAAATTGAATCTTTACCACATATCATTCGCGTTACGAAAATGGTTGATTAAGGAGAGGGGGAACTCAAATGTTTAAAAATGTTGCTGAATTAGTTGAATTAGCTGAATCAAAAAATGTTAAAATTTCAGAAATAATGATTCAACAAGAGATGTTGTTTACAGGAAGAAGTCGTGAAGAGATTATCGGTAAAATGGAGCAAAATCTTGTTGTTATGGAAAAGGCAGTTGAAAGAGGTCTTGCAGGTGTTCACTCGCCAACAGGTTTAACTGGAGGAGACGCTGTATTACTACAAAATTACATTGCAAAAGGTAATTTTCTTTCAGGTCATCTACTTTTAGATGCTGTTAGTAAAGCGGTTGCTACAAATGAAGTTAATGCTGCAATGGGTACGATTTGTGCAACTCCTACAGCTGGTTCTGCTGGGGTAGTTCCTGGAACTCTTTTTGCTGTAAAAGAGAAATTAAATCCTACTCGAATGCAAATGATTGAATTCCTATTTGCATCAGGTGCTTTCGGTTTTGTTGTAGCTAATAATGCGTCAATTTCAGGTGCTGCAGGTGGCTGTCAAGCGGAAGTAGGCTCTGCAAGTGGTATGGCAGCTGCTGCGATCGTTGAAATGGCTGGTGGTACTCCAAGTCAAAGTGCTGAAGCATTTGCTATTACATTAAAAAATATGCTTGGTTTAGTATGTGACCCGGTTGCAGGCTTAGTAGAAGTACCATGCGTTAAGCGAAATGCAATGGGTGCTGCAAACGCAATGGTAGCAGCAGATATGGCATTAGCAGGTATTACAAGTCGAATTCCATGTGACGAAGTAATTGATGCTATGTATCGAATTGGACAAACAATGCCATCTGCGCTAAGAGAAACTGCAGAAGGAGGACTAGCGGCAACGCCAACAGGACGTGAATTGGAAGCAAAAATATTTGGTGTTTCGCTAAAAAAATAGTGAGTATTGAACTTGAACAAAAAGTATCTGTATTAAGTGGTGTCGGCGAGGAAACTGAAACACAATTAAATGATATGGGTATTTTTACTATAAATGACTTAATCGAATATTTACCGTATCGATATGAAGATTTTCGAAATAAGGATTTATCAGAAGTGAAGCATGAAGAGCGCGTGACTGTCGAGGGGATTGTTCATAGCGCTCCTCTTCTTCAATATTTTGGCAAAAATAAATCACGACTAACATTTCGACTTTTAGTTGATCGATACTTAATTACTGTTATTTGTTTTAATCGACCGTATTTTAAAACAAAGTTAAATTTAAATGAGCATGTAACTGTTTCAGGTAAGTGGGATCAACATAAACAAACCATTTCCTTATCAGACCTTGTATTTGGTTCTCGTACAAATAGTCACGAAATTGAGCCTGTCTATTCAATTAAAGGGAAAATGTCTGTAAAAACAATGCGTAAGTTTGTTGAGCAGTCTTTTAAAAAATATGGACATTTAATAAATGACTTAGTGCCAAACGAACTAATTCAAAAATATAAACTTTTAAATCGTTCAGAAACAATGAGATTACTTCACCACCCAATTGATGCGAATAGTTTAAAACAAGCTAGAAGAAGCTTTGTTTATGAAGAGTTTTTTCTTTTTCAACTAAAAATGCAAGCACTTCGTAAAATTCAGCGTAATCAATCAAAAGGTATCCCAAAAACTTTAAACAATGAAAAAATTCAACAACTAATCCAATCCTTACCATTTCCTCTGACATCGGCTCAAAATAGAGTTGTACAAGAAATATTCACAGATTTAGAAAGTCCTTATCGAATGAATCGCTTATTACAAGGTGACGTTGGGTCGGGAAAAACCGTTGTCGCTACTATTGCATTGTATGCATGTACACTTAATGGGTATCAAGGTGCATTAATGGTGCCTACAGAAATTTTAGCTGAGCAACATTTTGAATCATTAGCAAAAATGTTACAACATACTGAAGTTAATGTTGAACTTCTTACAAGTTCTGTAAAAGGTAAAAAGCGTCGTGAAATCCTAGAACGACTTAAAAACGGTGAGGTACATATTTTAGTCGGTACCCATGCTTTAATTCAAGATGAGGTTCAATTTAATAAATTAGGTATTGTCATAACGGATGAACAACATCGATTTGGTGTTGGTCAACGAAGAGTTTTAAGAGAAAAAGGCTATTTCCCAGACGTTTTATTTATGACAGCAACTCCAATCCCAAGAACTTTAGCAATAACAGCTTTTGGTGAAATGGATGTATCAATCATTGATGAATATCCGGCTGGTCGTAAAAAAATAGAAACGTATTGGGTTAAACAAGAAATGTTTGATCGTGTTTTAGATTTTATTAGTAAAGAAATCAAAAATGGACGACAAGCATATCTAATCTGTCCACTTATTGAGGAGTCAGAGAAATTAGACCTTCAGAATGCATTAGATATACATAGTGTTCTAACTTTTCATTATCAAAATATGGCGAAGGTTGGATTGATGCATGGAAAGCTCTCATCAACAGAGAAAGATGACGTGATGAAGGCATTTGCAGCTAATGATGTTCAAATACTAGTTTCAACGACAGTTGTAGAAGTAGGTGTAAATGTACCTAATGCAACTGTGATGGTTATTTATGATGCAGATCGCTTTGGACTTTCACAATTACATCAACTAAGAGGACGAGTTGGACGAGGTTCCGAACAATCGTATTGTATTTTAGTTGGCGATCCAAAAAGTGAAGTAGGGAAAGAAAGACTAACAATCATGACAGAAACAAACGATGGTTTTGAGTTAAGTGAAAAGGATTTAGAACTTAGAGGACCAGGAGATTTCTTTGGAAAACAACAAAGTGGTGTGCCCGAATTTAAAATGGCTGATATGGTACATGACTATCGTGCATTAGAAGTTGCGCGAAATGATGCAACATTACTTGTTAATTCAGATGTATTTTGGAAAGCTAAAGAATATCAAGAATTAAGAATGTACTTAGACCGAACGGGAATATTTAATTCAGAAAAATTAGATTAGTACTAGGTATTAAAAATTTGTCAAAAAACTATTGTAATACGTGTATTTTTAATATAAACTGTATTTAATACCTGGTCACAAATTAGTAGTTGAGGTATGTAATATGAGAAGAAATAAAAAAGATCGTCATGAATTGTTAAAAAAAATTATAAAAGAAAATCCGTTTATTACAGATGAAGATTTAGCTAATCAATTATCTGTGAGCATACAAACTATTCGTCTTGATCGTCTTGAATTATCAATTCCTGAGTTAAGGGAGCGTATCAAAAATGTTGCCACTCAGCAATTAGAAGATGTAAAATCACTACCAGTAGATGAAATAATCGGTGAAGTTATTGATATTCATTTAAACGAAAGTGCCATTTCTATATTTGACGTTAAGGAAGAGCATACTTTTAGTAGAAATGGAATTGCCCGAGGTCATCACTTATTTGCCCAGGCTAATTCTTTAGCAGTTGCAGTTATTCATGATGATTTAGCTCTTACAGCTAAATCCAATTTTGTTTTTATTAAACCAGTAAAAACAAATGACCGAGTAATTGCGAAGGCAAAGGTTTTACCGCAAAAAGGAGATCCGAGGCGTACTACAGTTGATATCAATGGCTATGTTGAAAAAGAACATGTATTCCATGGCTTATTCGAAATGTACCACCGAAGTATTGAAGAATAGGAAGTGAACAAGATGAAATTAGCTATCGATGCAATGGGTGGAGATCATGCCCCAAAAGCCATCGTCGAAGGTGCGATGCTTGCAGTTGAAAAATTGAATGATATACAGATTACTTTAATTGGTGATGAATCAAAAATTAAACCATTCTTAACGAATGATAAAAATATAACGATTATCCATACAGATGAAGTAATTGAAGGAACGGAAGAGCCAGTTAGAGCAGTTAGAAGAAAGAAGAATGCTTCTATGGTCTTAATGGCAAACCAAGTAAAAGAAGGTAATGCTGATGCATGTATTTCTGCTGGAAATACTGGCGCATTAATGACAGCTGGACTATTAGTTGTTGGCCGAATGGAAGGTGTAGAACGACCTGCACTTTCACCTACAATGCCTACATTAGATGGAAAAGGCTTTGTTTTCCTCGATGTTGGAGCTAATGTTGATGCAAAAGCAAATCATTTACTTCAATATGCGATAATGGGATCTGTATATGCCCAAAAAGTAAGAGGTATACATAATCCGAGTGTAGGATTACTAAATGTCGGTACGGAAGATAAAAAAGGTAATGAACTTGCTAAACAAACTTTCCAATTACTAAAAGAAAGTAATTTGAATTTTATAGGAAATGTTGAAGCTAGAGACTTAATGAACTCAGTAGCAGATGTAGTAGTTACAGACGGGTATACTGGAAATGTAGCTTTAAAAGCGATTGAAGGTACTGCACTTGCAATGTTTTCATTAATTAAAGATGCGATGCTTACTAATTTCACATCGAAGCTTGCAGCAGCTGTATTAAAACCAAACTTAAAAGGTGTAAAAAAGAAAATGGATTACTCTGAGTATGGTGGAGCAGCGTTATTTGGCTTAAAATCACCTGTTATTAAGGCTCATGGAAGTTCTGATGCTATGGGGATTTTTAGTGCAATTAAGCAAACGCAAACGATGGTTGAACATAATGTTGTAAAACTAGTAAGTGATCACATGGAGAAAATCGAATCAAATGCATAAGGGGGTCACTCCAATGGGTAAAGTGGCGTTTATTTTTCCTGGACAAGGATCACAAAAAGTTGGAATGGGTAAAGATGTAGCTGAGAGCTATAATGAATGTGGGTCTATTTTTGAAACTGCTAACGAACAAATTGGTTTTAGTCTTTCGGACATTATTTTCAATGGAACTGATGAAGAGTTAACAGCAACATATCATGCACAGCCAGCAATCTTAACAACTTCAATTGCTATGCTTGAGAAGATTAAATCAGCTGGAATTAAACCAGACTTTGTCGCTGGTCATAGTTTAGGTGAGTTTACAGCGCTTGTAGCGGCAAATAGCATTTCATTTGAAGACGGTGTTAGATTAGTACATAAACGTGGTCAATTAATGGAGCAAGCTGTACCAGTAGGACAAGGTGCTATGGCAGCTATATTATTTTTAGCTCCAGAAAAAATTGAAGAAGTTATTTCTGAAGTGAATAAAAATGGCCATTCTGTAGGTATTGCAAATTATAATTCTCCTACACAAGTAGTTATTACTGGAGATGCAGAAGGCGTACAAATTGCTTCTGGTTTACTAAAAGAAGCTGGAGCTAAACGTGTATTACCTTTAAAAGTAAGTGGTCCATTCCACTCATCTTTAATGAAACCTGCAAGCGAAGAATTCCAAAACGAACTTGGAAAAATAAATGTAAATGATTGTGTAACGCCTTTAATTTCAAATGTTACTGCTAAAGTAGTGACTGATGCAAATGAAATTAAGGAATTATTAGTTAATCAATTATATTCTCCGGTAAAATGGAATCAATCTATTCAAGAATTAGTTGACCTTGGTGTTGATACATTCGTTGAAATTGGTCCTGGAAAAGTTTTAACTGGATTAGTAAAAGCAATCTCTCCATCATCAAAATTAGTGAGTGTTTACGATTTTGAAACATTAAACCAATTTTTAAATGAATGGGAGGAAATAAAATCATGCTAAATGGTAAAGTTGCATTAGTTACAGGTGGATCTCGTGGAATCGGACGAGCAATCGCATTAACTTTAGCAAAAAATGGTGCGAATGTAGTTGTTAATTATTCTGGGAATGAAGCGGCTGCTCTTAAAGTTGTAGAAGAAATTTCAGCACTAGGAGTTAAAGCGATTGCATATAAAGCAAATGTATCAAATGGTGAAGAAGTTGCTGCATTAGTAAAAAATACTGTTGATGAATTTGGTAGTATTGATATACTAGTAAACAACGCAGGTATAACAAGAGACGGTCTTTTATTACGTATGAAAGATGCTGATTGGGATGATGTAATTGATACAAACTTAAAAGGCGTATTCAATTGTATCAAAGCAGCAGCGAAGTTTATGACTCGTCAACGTAATGGCCGCATCATTAATATTAGTTCAGTTGTTGGACAAATTGGTAATCCAGGACAAATGAACTATGTAGCTGCAAAAGCTGGCGTATTAGGTTTAACAAAAACAGCAGCAAAGGAATTAGCTTCTAGAAATATTACAGTTAATGCAATTGCTCCTGGTTTTATTGAAACTGATATGACAAATGAATTAAATGAGCAAATCAGAACACAAATGTTATCGAATATTCCATTGCAATCTTTTGGTCAACCAGAAGATATTGCAAATGCAGTAGTATTCTTAGCAATGGATGCAAGTAGATACATTACTGGACAAACAATCAATGTTGATGGTGGACTTGTAATGAATTAGTTTGGCGTTTGCCACATTTTTATGTATAATGCATAAGTAGACAACTTTGGGGGGAGGTGAATAATAATGCAAGATGTATTAGAGCGCGTATCAAAGATTATTGTTGACCGTTTAGGTGTAGAAGAATCTGAGATCCAAATTACAAGCCGTTTCAAAGAAGATTTAGACGCAGACTCATTAGACGTAGTTGAATTAGTAATGCAATTAGAAGATGAGTTTGAATTAGAAATTTCTGACGAAGATGCTGAAAAAATCGTCACAGTTGGTGATGTTGTGAACTACATAGAGAGCAACATGTAATGAGAAAAGTCCCGTATTTTATACGGGACTTCTCATCATTTTCTTGACTAGTAGGTTTAGCAGCATATCAAACTGCTTTTTAGTTGGAGGTAAATATGCCGCATTCAAGAAGAGTAAGAGAATATAAACTTTCTGATGTTGAAAAAGAGAATTTTGTAAAATTCCAAAAACAAATAAATATTATGTTTAATAATGAGGGCTTGCTAATTCAAGCGTTTACACATTCATCCTATGTGAATGAGCATCGTAAAAAACCATATGAAGATAATGAGAGATTAGAATATTTAGGGGATGCTGTTTTAGAGCTTACCGTTTCACAATATTTATTTCAAAAATATATTACAATGAGTGAAGGCGAGTTAACAAAATTACGTGCCGCAATCGTTTGTGAACCATCACTTGTGAAATTTGCGAATGAATTAGATTTTGGTCAATATATATTACTTGGTCGTGGAGAAGAATTGACAGGTGGTCGAACACGTCCAGCACTACTTGCGGATGTTTTTGAAGCATTCATTGGATCATTATATTTGGACCAAGGATTACAAACAGTTATTAACTTCTTATCTCTTCATATATTCCCAAAAATAAACGATGGTGCTTTTTCGCATGTGATGGATTTTAAAAGTCAATTACAAGAGTTTGTACAAAGAGATTCCACAGGTTCAATTGAGTATAAAATACTTCAAGAAAAAGGACCAGCACATAACCGAGAATTTGTTTCAAAAGTATTATTAAATGGTGAAACATTAGGAATCGGTAGTGGTAGATCTAAAAAAGAAGCAGAACAACAAGCAGCTAAAGAAGCATTATTAAAATTAAAAGAGTCAAGTAAATAGATTAACTATAAAATCTAATAGAAACTTGTCAATTAAACGATCAAACTTGATTTTTAGACTGATTGCAAGCGCTTGACATTCGAGGGTTGAAGCCTGGTGAGGAGCTTAAGTTCCCTTAGACGGTAAAGAGCACCGTTAGACAGGTGAAGTAACGAAGAAAACGAACGTTTGGTGGGCAGTCTGCTCCCCCTTTTATGGGGGAGTTTTTGTGTATATAATTAAATCAAAAAGGGGGAATTCAGTTGTTCCTCAAACGACTAGATATAATTGGATTTAAATCATTCGCTCAGCGAGTTACGATAGATTTTGTAAAAGGTGTTACAGCAGTTGTAGGGCCAAATGGAAGTGGTAAAAGTAATATTACAGATGCCATTAGATGGGTACTAGGCGAACAGTCAGTCAAATCATTACGAGGAGCGAAGATGGAGGATATCATTTTTGCTGGTAGTGATGGAAGAAAGCCTTTAAATTATGCAGAAGTGACGTTGACTCTAGATAATGAAGATCAACAATTACCACTAGAGTATAGTGAAGTAAGTGTAACAAGACGTGTTTACCGTTCTGGAGATAGTGATTTTTATATTAATAAACAATCTTGTCGATTAAAAGATATTGTAGATTTATTTATGGATTCTGGACTTGGAAGAGAAGCATTCTCTATTATTTCTCAAGGGAAGGTTGAAGAAATATTAAGCAGTAAGCCAGAAGAACGAAGAGGAATTTTTGAAGAAGCAGCTGGGGTATTAAAGTATAAAAACCGAAAGAAAAAGGCTGAAGCAAAATTATTCGAAACGCAAGAAAACTTAAATCGAGTTGATGATATTTTATTTGAATTAAGTTCCCAAATTGAACCATTAAGAATGCAAGCTTCAATTGCAAAGGAATACATAGAACATAGAGATGAGCTAGAAGAGGTTGAGGCCGCTCTCTTAGTATACGAAATTGAATCGCTTCACCAGAAATGGGAGGAGCTTAAACTAGAAATTGCCCAAAACTCTGATTTAGAGATTGCGTTATCGACTGAGATTTCGACTGAAGAATCAAAACAACACGAAATACAAGAGAAATTAAATGCATTAGACGAATCAATCGATCAATTGCAGCAAGTTTTATTAACCGTTACGAAGAACTTGGAAAAATATGAAGGTCAGAAAGAGCTAATGAAGGAGCGAAAAAGAAATACTTCAACTCAATCTGAACAATTAAGAAAACAAGTTGACGAAGTTACGGTACAAATAAACGAGACGACTAAATTAATCGAAGCAGAAAAAGAACAAGAAAAACTTTCCCGTCAAAATGTAAACAAAACGAAAACAAATATTGTTGAGATCCAAAATGAGATTACATCTTATGAGGGTGATATTGAAGAACAAATCGAATTAATAAAATCTGACTATATTGAGCTTTTAAATAATCAAGCATCGATTAAAAATGAAAAAACAATGCTTGAAAAGCAAAGCCAACAATATTCAGTAAAATCGAGTCGATTAGATTTAGAAAATGAAAAATACATTCGTCAAAGAGAGCAATTACAGAATAAAAAAACTGAATTGCTTAATGAGAAAGAACAATATGATTTAACAGATAAAGAGTTAAATGAGAAGTTTGAAACCCTGAATAAGCAGCATGATGAAACTTCAACAATTCTAAAGGAAAAAGAAGAATTACTAAATAAAGCTTATCAGTTTATTCAACAAACAAAATCAAGAAAAGAAACACTTGAAGAACTTCAAGAAGATTTTGCTGGTTTTAATCAAGGTGTTAAAGAAATTTTGAAAGCAAGGGGCACAAGATTAGAAGGTATTAAAGGTGCGATTGCTGAACTAATTACAACAAACAAACAATACGAAATTGCGATCGAAATTGCACTAGGTGCAGCAACACAACAAATTGTTGTTGAAAATGACGAACATGCTAGAAGAGCAATTCAATTTTTAAAGCAACAACGACTAGGCCGTGCTACATTTTTACCAATGAATATTGTTAAAGCTCGTTTTGTACCAGCTAATGTTATTGAAGGATTAAAAAGAAATCCTTCCTTTATTGGGGTTGCATCTTCACTTGTTAGTTATTCAAGCGAGTATGAGCAAGTGATTCAAAACTTACTTGGATCTGTTTTAATCGCACAAGATTTAAAAGGTGCTAATGAACTGGCTAAACTCGTTGGACATCGCTATCGCTTTGTCACGCTTGAAGGTGATGTAGTTAATCCTGGTGGAGCGATGACTGGTGGGGCCGTTCGAACAACGAATTCTTCACTTATAGGAAGACAGCGAGAATTAGAAGAAATCACCGTGAAGCTAAAGGATATGCAAGAAAAAACGAACTCGCTTGAGAGTGAGGTTCAAATCCTTAAAGCGTCAAACCTAAAAAGTTCTACTAAAACTCAAACGTTAAATGATGATATTCAAAAGGTTAAACAAATAATTATTTCAATTATGGAGCAACTAAAAAGTATCGAATTTGAAGAAAAAAATATAAACGATGCTTTAGCAATCTATGATTTAGAAATGGGAAGTTCAGCAAGTGATTTATTAAAGGTTAAAGACCGTCTAGAGGAATTATCAACGTTAGATACTAATGTGAAAAATGAGATTATTTCAAAAGAACAGAAGATCAATGAATTAACTGAACGGAAACTAAATCAAAAGGAAATTAAAGATGAACTGCAATCGAAGTTAACTAGTCTGAAAATTTCTCTAGCACAAGAAGAGCAAAAGTTAAGTTATAGTAACGAAAGAATTCGCCAGTTTGAAGAAAATTCTATAAAACAAAAGCAAATTCTTGAAGAAACGAAGGAAAAAATAATTTTCTTATCAAGTGAACTTATGACGAATGAAAATGGTAAGGAAGAGCTCGAGAAAATAATTTCGGATACTCGAATTGAATTTTCAAAAACGACGGAAATTATTTCGAAACGTCGAGAGCAACGAATTGCTTTTCAAACAGAGCTAGAAGATTATGTTCAATCATTACGTGAAAAGCAACGTCAATATAAGTCACTTTCTGATTTACTAAAACAGCAAGAAGTAAATAGTAATCGACTTGATGTAGAGCTTGAAAATCGTCTTGAACAACTAAATGTAAAGTATATGACTACTTATGAAGCGGCAAAAATGAAATATACACTAGAAATGACAGTTGATGATGCAAGGAAACGAGTTAAACTATTAAAGCGTTCAATTGAGGAATTAGGAACTGTTAATATTGGTGCAATTGATGAGTATGAACGTGTATCTGAACGTCATGATTTTCTTCAAGAACAAAGAACTGATTTAAATGAAGCGAAAATCACACTATACAATGTAATTAGTGAGATGGATGAAGAAATGACAAAACGGTTCGAAACAAGTTTTAGTGCAATTCGTGAAAAATTTCAAGTCGTCTTTACTCAATTGTTTGGTGGAGGAAGAGCTGATTTAGTTCTAACGGATGCGGAAAATTTATTGTTAACAGGTGTTGATATTGTTGCTCAGCCACCAGGTAAAAAGCTTCAAAATTTAGGTTTATTATCAGGAGGCGAACGAGCGCTTACGGCAATCGCACTACTTTTTGCAATTTTACAAGTACGTCCAGTACCTTTCTGTGTACTTGATGAGGTTGAAGCTGCACTAGATGAGGCAAATGTAGCTCGATTTGCAAAATTCTTAAAATATTTTAGTGAACAAACCCAATTTATAGTTATTACACACCGTAAAGGTACGATGGAAGAATGTGATGTATTATACGGTGTTACAATGCAAGAATATGGCGTTTCTACGCTAGTATCAGTTCGTTTGGATGAAGGTGAAGCATTATTATCGAATGGTAATTAGAAAGGATTGAAATTATGAGCTTTTTTAAGAAATTAAAAGAAACAATCTCGAAGCAAACTGAGTCAGTGACTCAAAAGTTTAAAACTGGATTAGAGAAATCTAGAAATAATCTGACAGAAGGGTTAAACGATTTATTTGCTAGATACCGTAAAGTAGATGAAGATTTTTTTGAAGAACTTGAAGAAATTCTAATTATGGCTGATGTTGGTGTAAACACAGTAATGGAATTAGTAGAGGACTTGAAATATGAAGTTAAACGAAAAAATATTCAAGATCCAAAAGGTGTACAAGAGGTAATTTCTGAAAAATTAGTTGAATTGTATAAAGGTGCTGATTTAACTGATGATTCATTTGAGTTAAATTTAAATCCTGATGGTTTAACAGTTGTTTTATTTGTTGGAGTTAACGGAGTAGGAAAAACAACTTCAATTGGTAAAATCGCTCATAAACTAAAAACTGAAGGCAAAAAGGTACTACTTGCTGCTGGTGACACATTTAGAGCTGGAGCTATTGAACAATTAGAAGTTTGGGGAAATCGTGTTGGTGTAGAGACAATTAAACAAGGTGAAGGATCAGATCCTGCTGCAGTAATGTATGATGCAGTTCAAGCTGCAAAAGCTCGTAAAGTAGATGTTTTACTTTGTGACACAGCTGGCCGCCTACAAAATAAAGTAAACTTAATGAAAGAACTTGAAAAAGTACGTAATGTCATTGCTAGAGAAGTACCTGGTGCACCACACGAAGTATTACTAGTAATTGATGCTACAACTGGCCAAAATGGTCTTGTTCAAGCAAAAACATTCTCCGAAGCTACAAATGTTTCTGGTATCGTCTTAACGAAACTAGATGGAACAGCAAAAGGTGGTATTGTTTTAGCGATCCGAAACGAACTAAAAGTACCTGTTAAATTCGTCGGCCTTGGAGAACAAATGGACGACCTACAACCATTCCAAGCAGAACAATTTGTATATGGCCTATTTGGAGATTTAATGAATAAAGAAGCATAATTTAAAAATGAAGAAATGACGTGGATATGTTTTAGATTGAAAGACATATCCACTTTTTTTAAATTGTGCAATAGCGAGATTAGTAAGACCATGGAATGAACGCATGGAGGACCCTTAAAAAGCTTGCACTCCACAGTGGAAATTTAATTAACAAATAACATGAGTTTCGACTTTGCTATAGTTAAGACAATTAGGATAAAAGTTCAATTTAATTCTGTTGTTTTGATTTTAATTAATCGTCAAGTAAAAAACTTGACAGATATTTGTGTATTAGGTAAACTAACATATGTAAAGGCAATTCACTTAACAAAGGAGTGATAGTTTTGGCAGATCATACAATGTTAGATAAGACGATGAGAATCAATTATCTATATGATTTTTATCATTCTCTTTTAACTCCTAAACAACAAAACTATATGTCATTATATTATTTGGATGACTATTCTTTAGGTGAGATTGCGGAAGAGTTTAACATAAGTCGACAGGCGGTTTATGATAATATAAAACGTACTGAAGCTATGTTAGAAGAATATGAAGAGAAATTATTACTTCTAAAAAAATTTCAACAACGAAATGAACTTTTAAATCATTTGAAAACTTATACTAAAACAGGTAAAGTTGTAGATGACGAGTTTCTTCGAGTAATCGATGAGTTAGAGAAATTAGAATAATAAGGAGGACGGTTTTATGGCATTTGAAGGATTAGCCGACCGACTTCAAAAGACATTACAAAAGGTTCGAGGCAAAGGTAAAGTATCTGAATCTGATGTCAAGGAAATGATGAGAGAAGTTCGTCTTGCTTTACTTGAGGCGGATGTTAACTTTAAAGTTGTTAAAGATTTTGTGAAACGTGTTTCTGAACGAGCTGTAGGACAAGAAGTATTACAAAGCTTAACGCCTGGTCAACATGTTGTAAAAGTAGTTCAAGAAGAACTAACAGCTTTAATGGGTGGAGAACAAAGCAAAATTGCTGTTTCTAATCGCCCGCCGACTGTTATTATGATGGTTGGTTTACAAGGTGCTGGTAAAACAACAACGACTGGTAAATTAGCAAATTTACTTCGAAAAAAGTACAATCGTAAGCCACTTTTAGTTGCAGCAGATATTTACCGTCCTGCCGCGATTAAACAGCTTCAAACATTAGGTAAACAATTAGATTTGCCAGTATTTACATTAGGAGATCAAGTAAGTCCGGTTGAAATTGCGAAACAAGCGATTCAACACGCTAAGGATGAACATCATGACTATGTCCTAATTGATACTGCTGGTCGTTTACATATTGACGAAGGGTTAATGGAAGAACTTGCACAAATTAAAGAACTTTCAAAACCTGAAGAAATCTTCCTAGTTGTTGATGCAATGACTGGACAAGATGCAGTCAATGTGGCACAAAGCTTTAATGATCAATTAGGTTTAACTGGAGTCGTTTTGACGAAGCTTGATGGCGATACTCGTGGTGGTGCCGCATTATCAATTCGTACAGTTACAAATACTCCAATTAAATTTGTTGGACTTGGTGAAAAACTAGATGCAATTGAGCCGTTCCATCCAGAACGAATGGCATCACGTATTCTAGGAATGGGTGATGTGCTTACTTTAATTGAAAAAGCACAAGAAAACGTAGACCAAGAAAAAGCGAAAGAAATGGAACAAAAATTAAGAAATGCATCTTTTACTTTAGATGATTTCTTAGACCAACTTTCTCAAGTGAAAAAAATGGGACCACTTGGTGATATTTTAAAAATGATGCCAGGTGCAAACAAAATTAAAGGATTGAATGATCTGCAAATTGACGATAAACAAATTGCTCATGTAGAGGCAATTATTCAATCGATGACAAAGCAGGAAAAGCTTACACCAGATATTATTAACTCAAGTCGCAGAAAGCGTATAGCTAGAGGTTCTGGTCGCCCTGTACAAGAAATAAACCGTTTATTAAAACAGTTTGAAGAAATGAAAAAAATGATGAAAATGATGGGTGGCATGCAAAAAGGGAAGAAGAAAGGTTTTAAATTTCCGGGCTTATTCTAACCTATTTGTATAATTTTCCAACATTTAAACATCATTTAATAAAAAATTATGCTGTTAAGAAATTTTACTTTACAAACAGTATTGGTTTTTGATAATATATAAATCGTTGTAAATATTTTCGGAGGTGCTTTAAAAATGGCAGTTAAAATTCGTTTAAAACGTATGGGAGCTAAAAAATCTCCTTTTTACCGTGTAGTAGTAGCAGACGCTCGTTCTCCTCGTGATGGACGTTTCATCGAGGAAATTGGAACTTACAATCCAGTTGCTCAACCAGCTGAAATCAAAATTAACGAAGAAGCAGCATTAAAATGGTTAGGAACAGGTGCTAAACCATCTGATACAGTTCGTAACTTATTCTCTAAAGCTGGTATCTTAGAGAAATTCCACAACGCTCGCAACGGCAAGTAATGATGGAAAAAAAGATGAATACACTCATAAATGCAATTGTTTCAAGTCTTGTAGATCATCCAGAGGATATTTCACTTCAAGTTAAAGAAGATGAGAACAATCTATTCTTTCATTTACAGGTAAATCCTGAAGATGCTGGTAGAGTGATTGGCAAACATGGTAAAATTGCAAAAGCGATTCGTACGGTTGTATATGCAGCAAGTAATGAACACGCAAAACGTATTCACTTAGATATTCAGTAATGTAAAACGGTCCTTGGCTATAGCTAAGGGCCGTTTTCAACATTACAGAGATTTACGGGAAAGCCCGAAAAAGAGGTGTGGTAGTCCCTATTGAATAGATGTAAATCCTTTGGGCAATAGGTAGCTTTTGATGCTTTAGTGACTTTAAGATATGCTATACTTGGTATTAGGCAACCTGTTTAACCATTGGAGTCTCTTAGTAGACATATATACAATCTAAATGGTCAAACTAATAATAAACATAGAAATTTTAATATAGAGGTAAAAGAATGGAAAAATATTTAAATGTCGGAAAAATTGTAAATACACATGGAGTTCGAGGAGAGGTTCGTGTTATTTCAAGAACTGATTTTCCAGAAAAACGTTACGTAAAAGGCAATACACTATATTTCTTTAAAGAAAACGAATCGACACCAATTGAATTAATCGTAACAAGTCACCGTGTACATAAAAATTTTGATTTACTTACATTTGAAGGGTATGAGTCTTTAAACTCTGTAGAACCACTTAAAAATGGGATTTTAAAGATTACTGAAGATCAATTACACGAACTAGATAAAAATGAGTACTATTACCATGAAATCATTGGTTGTGTTGTCGAGACAATTGATGGAGAAGAAATCGGAAAAATAAAAGAAATATTATCTCCAGGTGCAAATGATGTTTGGGTTATTCAAAGAAAAGGTCAAAAAGATGCCCTTATTCCTTATATCGAGCAAATTGTAAAAGAAATAGATGTAGCCAATAAAAAAGTTAAAATCGAATTAATGGAAGGTCTATTATGATGAAATTAGACTTTTTAACCCTTTTTCCAGAAATGTTTGAAGGAGTTTTAAATTCTTCTATTTTAAAAAAAGCACAAGAAAAAGAGGCTGTTAAGTTTCGCTGTGTAAATTTTAGAGATTACTCTACGAATAAACATTCAAATGTTGATGACTATCCATATGGTGGTGGCGCTGGTATGGTACTAGCTCCACAGCCGATTTTTGATGCTGTTGATGAATTAGTATCAAAAAGTGAAAATAAGCCGAGAGTAGTCCTTCTATGCCCTCAAGGAGAGCGATTTAATCAACGTAAAGCTGAAGAGCTTGCAAAAGAGGAACACTTAATCTTAATTTGTGGACATTATGAAGGCTATGATGAACGAATTCGAGAACATGTAGTGACGGATGAAATCTCAATTGGAGATTATGTATTAACAGGTGGAGAACTTGGCGCTATGGTCATTGCTGATAGCGTTGTTCGTTTATTACCTGGGGTACTTGGTAATACTACTTCAAAAATTGAAGATTCATTTAGTACAGGATTATTAGAGCATCCTCATTACACGAGACCTGCCGAATTTAGAGGGCATAAAGTACCAGACGTTTTATTATCAGGAAATCATGCGAAAATCGAAGAATGGCGTACAAAACAATCTTTTAAACGTACGATAACACGCCGTCCAGATTTACTTGAAAACTACCCTCTTTCTGAAAAAGAGTCAAAATGGATGGATCAAGTAAAAGAAGAATTAAAACAAGAAAACTAGTTGCGTGCAATAATAGAATATGTTAATATAACTTGTGGCTTGAGTAAATACTTAAGCCTTTATTCTCGGTGTTCCGCTGCGAGTCACTAAATCTTGTAAGAGCATCGGTTGGAAAAGGAGAGCATACATTATGCAAAATTTAATCAACGAAATTACAAAAGAACAACTAAGAACTGACTTACCAGCATTCCGTCCTGGTGATACTGTACGAGTTCACGTTAAAGTTGTTGAGGGTACTCGTGAGCGTATCCAATTATTCGAAGGTGTAGTTATTAAACGTCGTGGTGGCGGAATTAGCGAAACTTTCACAGTTCGTAAAATTTCTTACGGAGTTGGTGTTGAACGTACGTTCCCAATTCACACTCCAAAAATTGCTAAATTAGACGTTGTTCGTCGCGGTAAAGTACGTCGTGCTAAACTTTACTACCTACGTGCACTTACTGGTAAAAAAGCAAGAATTAAAGAACTTCGATAGTCTTTTGAAAGGAGCTTGTATTAAACAAGCTCCTTTTTTTCCAATATTTGTAGATTATGGATATAATAAAAAGTAAAATAGAATACATAAATAAAGTTATTAACTTAACTGGTTAAAACTGCAAAACGTATGGTTATAAAATGGAGGGATTAGGTTGAAAGAAAGCAATAGTGGTGGAATTTGGGAATTAGTTAAAACAATTTTTATTGCGCTTGTACTTGCACTTGGTATTCGAACATTCCTTTTTACACCGGTTTTAGTTGATGGGATCTCAATGATGCCAACACTACAGGATCAAAGTAGAATGATTGTAAATAAGATCGTATACAAACTACATGAACCTAGACGTTTTGATATTGTAGTCTTCCATGCTACAAAGGAAAAAGATTATATTAAACGAGTTATTGGATTACCTGGTGACACGGTAGAATATAAAAATGATGTCCTATATGTTAACGGTAAACCGTATAAAGAACCATATTTGAACGAATATAAAAAAGAAACGACAGATGGTCCTCTAACTGAAGACTTTAAGTTAGAAGAGATTACTGGTAGAAAAACTGTACCTAAAGGACAAGTATTCGTTTTAGGTGATAATCGTCGATTAAGTAAAGATAGTCGTATTATCGGAACAGTTAGTCAAAAAGAAATTTTAGGCCGAGCAAGTTTTGTTTTTTGGCCGTTATCTGAGGTTGAAATGGCGAAATAAAAGCCAAATTAATCTTGAATATTCAATGTATAAGAAGGTGGCAACATGACGATACAATGGTTTCCTGGCCATATGGCAAAAGCTAGAAGACAAGTTACTGAAAAACTATCATTAATTGATGTTGTAATTGAATTAGCGGATGCAAGGGTACCTGCTGCTTCTAGAAATCCAATGATCGATGAAATAATTTCAAATAAACCAAGATTGCTTTTATTAAATAAAGCAGATTTAGCAGATCCAAGAATTACTCAGCAATGGTTAGCGCATTATGAAAAACAAGGCGTAATGGCAATTGCTATTGATGCAGCATCTGGACAAGGGTTAAAAGCGATTATTTCTTCCTGTGAAATACTTGTAAAAGAGAAATTTGATAAAATGAGATCAAAAGGGATCAAACCTCGCGCAATTCGAGCGTTAATTGTTGGAATCCCGAATGTTGGAAAATCAACTTTAATCAATAAGCTCGCACGAAAAAATATTGCTAAAACTGGTGACCGTCCTGGCGTAACGCAAGCACAGCAATGGATAAAAGTAGGGAAAGAAATTGAACTACTTGATACGCCGGGTATATTGTGGCCTAAATTTGAAGATCAACTTGTAGGTCTTCGTTTAGCAACTACAGGAGCAATAAAAGATAGTATTATTAACCTACAAGAAGTAATGATTTATGCGATTAAATATTTAAGAGAGTTTTATCCAAATGTATTAAAAGAAAGATATGACATGAATGAGGAAGTTTTATTTTCTGAAGAAGTCGTTGATATTTTTGATCATATTGGTAAGAAACGTGGATTACTTATGTCAGGCGGAATTATAGATTATGATAAAACATCTGATTTATTTTTACGTGAGCTAAGAGCTGGGAAATTAGGAAGATTAACTTTCGAAAATCCATCAATGCTTGAGGTAACTGATGAAATATTAGAAGAAAGTGCGCAAGAATAAGCGTACTTTCTTCTTTTTTAATGAAATTTTAATGTCAAAACTTAAACGTATGTATAAAAGGAGTTCTAAAGTATGTCTCTGAAAATAGATGAAATAAAAAATATACTAAGTGAATTAACTGACCCAACGAATGAACTCTTAAAAGAATTTGAAAATGATCAAAGAATTGGTGTGCAAAAGCTAGTAGCTAAATGGTATAAAGAACAAGAAAAAAGAGATTTAGCTAGGGAGAAATTCCTTAAAATGATGGAATATGAACAAAATCTTTATAGCCAAAATATAAAGTTAATTGCAGGAGTAGATGAAGTTGGTAGAGGTCCATTAGCTGGTCCTGTTGTAGCAGCGGCAGTAATTTTAGCGGAAAATACTGAGCTAATTGGATTAGATGATTCCAAAAAATTATCGAAAGAAAAACGACAGTATTTCGTAAAGCGGATCAAGGAAGAAGCAATTTCTTATGGGGTTGGTATGGCCAGTTCAACAGAAATAGATGAAATCAATATTTATGAAGCGACTAAATTAGCGATGAGACGTGCGATCGAACAACTGACTCATTCACCTGAACATTTATTAATTGATGCAATGAAACTTCCGCTAGATATTTCTCAAACATCAATCATTAAAGGCGATGCAACAAGTATCAGTATAGCAGCTGCATCTGTACTTGCAAAAGAAACCAGAGATTCTTTAATGTGCGAACTTAGTTTAAAGCATCCAAATTATGGATTTGAAAAGCATATGGGATATGGAACAAAGGAACATTTAAAAGCGATCGACGAGCATGGAATTATTAATGAACATAGAAGATCCTTTGCACCAATCAAAGAAAAAGTTTGATTGTAAAAATAATTGGTAATTAGATTACATCAATATACTGAAGTGGTTTAAAATAGAATAGATTAACGACGTTTAAAATTACATAAAATTTTAAGTTTGTATTAAATTAGATGACTGAATCGAAATGATGTAAACCAAAATCAAAAATGATACTAACTGTCGTTAATTTATTTTTTAAAGGATAATGATACATTATTGGAAAAATAATATTGTAATATGATAAACTACATTAACTATTGTATATGAAAGGGTTTTCTATATAAAAACATAGAATATTAAATTCTTTTCTACTAAAGTATTTACAGTATATTCTGTAAGAGATACAATAGGGATGTGTTTTAATTTGTCTTGTTCTAAAAGGGGAGGATGGATCATGAATATCCATGAGTATCAAGGGAAAGAAATCCTACGAAGCTATGGCGTAAAAGTACCAAATGGTAAAGTTGCATTCACAGTTGAAGAAGCAGTAGAAGCAGCGAAAGAATTAGGTACAGCTGTATGCGTAGTAAAAGCTCAAATTCACGCTGGTGGCCGCGGTAAAGCGGGTGGCGTAAAAGTAGCGAAAAATTTAGATGAAGTAAATACATATGCTAGTGAAATTCTAGGTAAAGTATTAGTTACTCATCAAACTGGACCAGAAGGTAAGGAAGTAAAGCGCTTACTTATCGAAGAAGGCTGCGATATTAAAAAAGAATATTATGTTGGTTTAGTTTTAGACCGCGCTACTTCACAAGTTGTATTAATGGCTTCTGAAGAAGGTGGAACTGAAATTGAAGAAGTAGCTGAAAAAACACCTGAAAAAATCTTTAAAGAGTATATTGATCCAGCAGTAGGTCTACAAGGCTTCCAAGCTCGTCGTATTGCGTTCAATATCAACATTCCAAGCAACTTAGTAAACAAAGCTGTTAAGTTCATGATGGGCTTATATGCTGCGTTTATCGAAAAAGATTGCTCAATCGCTGAAATTAACCCATTAGTAGTTACAGGTGATGGAGAAGTAATGGCATTAGATGCAAAGTTAAACTTTGACTCAAATGCTTTATATCGTCATGCAGACATTTTAGCTTACCGTGACTTAGAAGAAGAAGATCCAAAAGAAATCGAAGCTTCTAAGTATGACTTAAACTATATTTCTTTATACGGAAATATCGGATGTATGGTTAATGGTGCTGGTCTAGCAATGGCTACAATGGATATCATTAAACACTACGGTGGAGATCCGGCTAACTTCCTTGATGTGGGGGGCGGTGCTACAGCTGAGAAAGTTACTGAAGCGTTTAAAATCATCCTTTCTGACCAAAATGTTAAAGGGATTTTCGTTAATATCTTCGGTGGCATCATGAAGTGTGATGTTATTGCTGAAGGTGTAATCGAAGCAACTAAACAAGTTGGTTTACACTTACCATTAGTAGTTCGTTTAGAAGGAACGAATGTTGAATTAGGTAAGAAGATTCTTAATGAGTCTGGCTTAAACATTGTTGCAGCAGATTCAATGGCTGATGGCGCTGAAAAAATCGTTGCACTTGTAGGCTAAGAGAGGGAGGATAAAAATGAGCGTATTCATTAATAAAGATACTAAAGTCATTGTACAAGGTATTACTGGTTCACAAGGCTTATTCCATACAACTCAAATGTTAGAGTATGGTACTAAAATCGTTGGTGGTGTAACTCCTGGTAAAGGTGGAACTGACATTGCTGGCGTACCTGTATTCAATACAGTTAAAGATGCAGTTGAAACTACTGGTGCTAATGCATCTGTAATCTATGTACCACCAGCATTTGCTGCTGATGCAATCATGGAAGCAGTTGATGCAGAATTAGATATCGCGATTTGTATTACAGAAGGTATTCCAGTACTTGATATGGTTAAAGTTAAAAAGTACATGGAAGGCAAAAAGACTAGATTAGTTGGTCCTAACTGCCCTGGTGTAATCACTCCAGATGAGTGTAAAATTGGTATCATGCCTGGTTACATTCATAAAAAAGGTCATGTAGGAATCGTATCACGTTCTGGTACATTAACTTATGAGGCTGTACATCAATTAACTCAAGCTGGTATTGGTCAATCTACAGCTGTAGGTATTGGTGGAGACCCTGTAAATGGAACAAACTTCATCGATGTATTAAAAGCATTCAATGAAGATCCAGAAACTTATGCAGTTATTATGATTGGTGAAATCGGCGGAACTGCAGAAGAAGAAGCTGCTGAGTGGGTACAAGCTAATATGGCGAAACCAGTAGTAGGATTCATTGGCGGTCAAACAGCTCCAGAAGGTAAACGTATGGGACATGCTGGTGCAATCATCGCAGGCGGTAAAGGTACTGCTAAAGAGAAAATGGCTACAATGGAAAGCTGTGGCATTAAAGTTGCACTTACTCCAGCAGTAATGGGCGAAACTTTAATTGGTGCATTAAAAGAGCGTGGCTTATATGAACAATGTAAGACACATGAAGCTTTAGTATAAGAATGATAAAACAAGTAGCCTCCGATAGGAGGCTACTTTCTTATAAAAAAGGAGGATGTATGGAAAAAATTCGACTAATTCATTTGCATCATTTTTTATTTGAAAACTATCAAGCAATCAAGAAGATTCTTCTCTATGATCCACATTTAGAAAACCTCTATCGATATTCACCTTCTACATTTAAAACTACATTTCAAATGACTTCGAAAGCCGCTGGAAAATTATATGATCAACTTCATTCAACGTCCATTTTTGATATTTTAAAGGAAAGCTATAAAAAAAATATTAAAATTATTACAATTTATGATGATGTATATCCAGAATTGTTAAGAGAAATATGTGACCCTCCGTTTGTTTTATATTTAAAAGGTAATCAAAATATCCTTAATAAACAATTTATGTTGAGTATAATTGGAGCTAGAAAACCAACTGCATTTGCGAAAATTATTTGTGATTCATTAATATTAGGTCTAATTAGAGAAAATTGTGTTATTGTTAGTGGAATGGCATCTGGATGTGATTCAATCGCACATAATTCAGCTATTTTTCACAACGGAACAACGATTGCAGTTGTCGGATGTGGGTTAGACTATATTTATCCGAAAGAAAACAGTAATTTATTTAATGAAATATCATTAAATCATTTAGTTATAAGCGAATATCCATATTATATTAGACCAGAAAAAAGATACTTTCCTAGAAGAAATAGAATTATAGCTGGTTTATCTAAAGGTTTAATCGTTTTAGAGGCTAAAGAGAAGAGCGGGACGATGATTACTGCAAATTTTGCAATTCAATATAATAGAGAGGTATTTGCAGTGCCAGGTCCGATTATAATGGAAGAATATAAAGGAAATCATCGATTAATTCAGGATGGAGCGAAATTAATTACATGTACAAATGATATTTTAGAGGAATTTTAGGAATATACTAAAAAATAAAAAAATATGTTTATATTACAAAATATTGACAATACTAATGCGACTTGTGTTATTTTATATCTAAATAAAATTTGACTAATGTATAGAATAAACTATACAATTTGAAATTGTATGAAGGAAAATCAAAAATATAAATTGAACTCTTCTTATTATGAATCTATTTGAGAATACATAAGAATAAAAGAATGAAATAAGGAATACAGAGAGTAATGAATAGGAAACTCTCGGGAGGCTTAAAAGATGGCAGAAAATTTAGTTATAGTGGAGTCCCCTTCAAAGGCTAAAACAATAGAAAAGTACTTAGGTAAAAAATTCAAAGTAATCGCATCAATGGGACATGTTCGAGATCTACCTAAAAGTCAGATGGGGATTGAAATAGAAAACGATTACAACCCGAAATACATAACAATCCGTGGAAAAGGTCCAGTTTTAAAGGATTTAAGATCTGCTGCGAAAAAAGCAAAAAAAATCTATCTAGCAGCCGATCCAGATCGTGAAGGTGAAGCAATAGCATGGCATATTGCAAATACACTCAATATCGATACATCATCGGATTGTCGTGTAGTGTTTAATGAAATTACAAAAGATGCTATTAAAGAGTCTTTTAAAAAACCTAGACCAATTAATATGAATTTAGTAGACGCTCAGCAAGCGAGACGTGTACTAGATCGTTTAGTAGGGTATAACATAAGCCCATTACTATGGAAGAAAGTGAAAAAGGGCTTAAGTGCTGGTCGAGTTCAATCGGTTGCTCTTAGACTGATCATCGAACGAGAAAAAGAGATTGAAATCTTCCAACCTGAAGAATATTGGACAATTAAAAGTAAAGCTTTAACAAAGAAAGAAACATTTGATACTTCTTTTTACGGAGTTAATGGTAAAAAATTGGAATTGAATTCTGAAACTGACGTAAAAAATGTTTTATCACAAATTAAAGGTGATCACTTTGAAGTTCAAAGTGTTACAAGAAAAGAACGTAAACGTAATCCAGCAACTGCTTTTACTACTTCCTTACTTCAGCAGGAAGCAGCTAGAAAATTAAATATGCGTGCAAAGAAAACGATGATGATTGCACAGCAATTATATGAAGGTATTTCCCTAGGTAGTGGAGGACAGGTCGGATTAATCACATATATGAGAACTGATTCGACTAGAATATCCGATGTTGCGGCTGAGGAAGCAAAATCTTATATAATTGAAACTTATGGTGCAGATTTTATTGCTACAAATAAAAAAAGTGAAAAAAAATCAGATAAAGTACAAGATGCACACGAAGCAATTAGACCAACGTCAACTTTACGTTCGCCTGATACAATTAAAGCACATGTTAGCCGTGATCAATATCGTCTTTATAAATTAATATGGGAACGATTTGTTGCTAGTCAGATGGCATCAGCAGTACTCGATACGGTTAAAGTTGACTTAATTAATAATGACGTAATATTTAGAGCTAATGGATCAGTAGTTAAATTCCCTGGTTTTATGAAGGTGTATATAGAAAGTAATGATGATGGCACAGAAGAAAAAGACCGTATCCTTCCACCGTTAGCTGAAGGTGAAAAAGTAAAATTAGAAGATATATTACCTGAACAACATTTTACGCAACCACCTCCACGTTACACGGAAGCTAGATTAGTAAAAACGCTTGAAGAGTTAGGAATAGGTCGACCATCAACATATGTACCAACTTTAGAAACGATTCAGAAACGTGGATATGTTTCATTAGATAATAAACGATTTGTACCTACTGAACTAGGTCAAATAGTATTTGATTTAGTCGTTGAGTTTTTCCCAGAAGTAATTAATATTGAGTTTACGGTTCAAATGGAAGGTGACCTTGATAAAATTGAAGACGGCAATGTGAACTGGATTCAAATCATCGATCAATTTTATAGAGGTTTTGAGAAACACTTAGAAATAGCTGAGAAAGAAATGCAAAAAGTTGAAATTAGAGATGAACCTGCTGGTGAAGACTGTGATTTATGTGGAAGCCCGATGGTATTTAAAATGGGCAGATACGGTAAGTTCATGGCGTGCTCGAACTTTCCAGATTGCAGAAATACAAAAGCAATTGTAAAGGATATTGGTGTCAAATGTCCTACATGTAAAGATGGGAATATAATTGAACGTAAATCGAAAAAGAATCGAATATTTTATGGATGCACGAATTATCCAGAATGTGAATTCTTATCATGGGATAAGCCAATTGCAAGACCTTGTCCGAAATGTGAAAACTTATTAGTTGAAAAGAAAATGAAAAAAGGTATTCAAGTTCAATGTGTATCATGTGACTACAAAGAGGATCAACAAGTGTGAGCAATTAATATACTCACCTGTAAAGTGCCAGCAAAAATCAGTCTGAAATTCATATTTCTTGAGACTTTGTCCAAATAAAAGTGTGAGCAATTAATTTGCTCACTTTTACTTTTCATATCAACTTTTAATTAAGAAATCTTTAAGAAAAAAATTATAAAATATTATTACGTAATTTTGATTGAATCAGCGTAGAAGGAGTTAACAATGAAAGAACAATTTATTAATGTAATTGGAGCAGGTTTAGCAGGAAGCGAGGCTGCTTATCAAATTGCAAAAAGAGGAATTAAAGTACATTTATATGAGATGAGACCGGTTAGACAAACACCTGCTCATCATACTGATAAGTTTGCTGAATTAGTTTGTAGTAATTCACTAAGAGCGAATACACTAACGAACGCTGTAGGTGTATTAAAAGAGGAAATGAGAAGATTAGATTCAGTTATTATTCGATCTGCTGATGAGTGTGCTGTACCAGCAGGTGGAGCGTTAGCTGTAGACAGACATGAATTTGCTAGCCGTGTAACTGAGTATGTAAAAAATCATCCAAATGTAACTGTGCATAACGAAGAAATGACTAAAATTCCTGAAGGACCAACAGTTATCGCAACAGGACCTTTAACATCACCTGAATTATCACAACAATTAAAAGAATTAACAGGTGAAGATTATTTCTATTTTTATGATGCAGCGGCTCCAATAGTAGAAAAAGAAAGTATTGATTTAAATAAAGTATATTTAAAATCAAGATATGATAAAGGTGAAGCAGCTTACTTAAACTGCCCAATGACAGAAGAGGAATTTGATCGTTTTTATGAAGCATTAACTACAGCAGAAACGGTTCCTTTAAAAGAGTTTGAAAAAGAAATTTTCTTTGAAGGCTGTATGCCAGTTGAAGTAATGGCTAAACGTGGAAAGCAAACATTATTATTTGGACCTATGAAACCAGTTGGCTTAGAGGATCCAAAGACTGGTAAGACGCCGTATGCAGTTGTCCAACTACGTCAGGATGACAGTGCTGGAACTTTATATAATATAGTAGGATTCCAAACGCATTTAAAATGGGGGCCTCAAAAAGAAGTTTTACAATTAATACCTGGCCTAGAGAATGCTGAAATTGTACGATATGGTGTAATGCATCGTAATACGTTTATAAATTCACCGAATCTATTAGAGGCAACATATCGTTTTAAAGGTCGTGAAGATTTATTCTTTGCAGGTCAAATGACTGGAGTGGAAGGTTATGTAGAATCTGCAGCATCTGGTTTAGTAGCAGGAATAAATGCAGCTAGATACGTAATGGAGAAAGAGTTAGTCGTATTCCCAGCAGAAACTGCAATTGGAAGTATGGCTAATTATATAACGACAACAAGTGCAAAACACTTCCAACCTATGAATGCTAATTTCGGTCTATTCCCTAAGCTTGAAGTCAAAATTAAAAGAAAACAAGAACGATATGAAGCATATGCAAACCGTGCATTAGAATCAATTATGAATTTTGTAGAATGTTAAGAAAATAAATTGCAAATAGCTACTTAATATGTTAGTATGTAGTGGCTTGTGAGGAGAAATTACCTTGAATATTAAAATATTGTGTCAATTATTCATTCAGTATTTACAATTAGAGAAAAACTCTTCACAATACACATTAAATAGTTATAAAAAAATTGTTGAACAATTTCTAGTTTTTATGGAGCAACAATCCATTATTTCATTTTCTTCAGTTAATTATTCTGATGTTCGTCTCTATTTAACAACTTTGCATGACAAACAGCTATCAAGACGTACAGTCTCAAAGCATATTTCTTGTTTAAGAAGTTTCTATCGTTTTCTTATGAGAGAAAATGAAGCAAAAGAGAATCCTTTTGTATTAGCGTCACTTCCTAAAAAAGAAACTATGATACCAAGATTTTTATACAAGGAAGAACTTGAAAAACTATTTAAGATTAGCGATCTAGATACGGAACTTGGACAAAGAAATCAAGCTATTTTAGAATTGCTATATGCTACCGGAATCCGAGTAAGCGAATGCTGTAATTTGAAATTAAAAGACATAGATTTTCAAATTGGGACTATTTTAGTAACTGGCAAAGGGAATAAACAGCGGTATATTCCCTTTGGCAGTTATGCAGAAAAAGCTCTTCATACATATATAGAAGATGGCCGAAATAGACTGATAGTAGCTAACAAGCAAATGAATGACGATCTTTTTTTGAATCACCGTGGTACAAAACTAACGGCAAGAGGTGTCCGTGGTATATTAGAAAAAATGATCAAAGATACTTCGTTGACTAATAAAATCTATCCACATATGTTAAGGCACACCTTTGCTACGCATATGCTTGATAACGGTGCTGATATTCGTAGTGTTCAAGAATTACTTGGACATGAGAATTTATCATCTACTCAAATCTATACACATGTAACGAAGGAAAGATTACAAAAAGTATACAATTTACATCATCCTAGAGCATAAATTCGCTCAATTTTAGAAATTAATCGACGTTTCTAAGGAGGATTCACATGTCCAATTTTCATGCTACAACGATTTTCGCAATCAGACACGATGGCAAAAGTGCCATGGCTGGTGATGGCCAAGTAACTTTTGGAAATGCAGTAGTAATGAAGCATACTGCAAGAAAAGTTAGAAAGCTTTTTAATGGAAAAGTTTTAGCTGGTTTTGCAGGGTCTGTTGCAGATGCATTTACTTTATTCGAACTTTTTGAGGGCAAGTTAGTTGAATATAATGGTAATATTCAACGAGCTGCTGTTGAATTAGCAAAAAAATGGAGAACAGATCGAGTATTACATAAACTTGAAGCATTGCTAATCGTAATGGATCATAATTCATTATTATTAATTTCTGGTACCGGTGAAGTAATTGAGCCTGACGATGGAATTCTTGCGATCGGTTCTGGAGGGAATTACGCCCTTGCAGCAGGCCGTGCGCTAAAGGAAAACGCAGGGGAAAATCTTTCAGCAAAACAAATTGCATATGCTAGTTTAAAAACTGCAAGTGATATTTGTGTGTATACGAACGGAAATATAATTTTAGAAGAATTAGAATAGGAGAGTGTATTATGAGTACTTCTTTCACGCCTCGTCAAATTGTTGAAAAACTTGATCAATATATTGTTGGACAGCAACAAGCGAAAAAAGCAGTAGCAATTGCACTCAGAAATCGATATCGTAGAAGTTTACTTGAAGAGTCATTCCGTGATGAAATTTCACCAAAAAATATTTTAATGATTGGTCCAACAGGTGTTGGTAAAACTGAAATTGCTAGAAGGATGGCAAAACTAGTTGGCGCGCCATTCATTAAAGTCGAAGCTACTAAATTTACAGAAGTTGGTTACGTAGGAAGAGATGTAGAATCAATGGTTCGCGATTTAGTCCAAACTTCTATTCGAATTGTAAAAGAAGAGCGTATGAATAAGGTGAAAGATCAAGCTGAAAAAAATGCGAATCAAAGATTAGTAAAACTTCTAGCACCAAGTATGAAAAAACAAGCTTCATTTAAAAACCCACTTGAGATGCTTTTTAATCAAGATTCACAAAACTCGAATGCTGAGCAAGATGAGAATGATACAGAATTAACATCTAAAAGAAGAAATATAGAATTTCAACTATTATCTGGAAAACTAGAAGAAGAACTTGTGTATGTTGAAGTAGAGCAACAACAAGCTCCGATGCTAGATTTTATGCAAGGAACTGGAATGGAACAAATGGGAATGAACTTCCAGGAGTCATTAGGTAGTCTATTTCCAAAGAAAACTAAAAAAAGAAAGCTTACTGTTAAAGAAGCTCGAAAGATTTTAACGAATGAAGAAGCTCAGAAATTAATCGATATGGATGAAGTAACTCAAGAAGCAGTTTATAGAGCTGAGCAACTAGGGATTATTTTCATTGATGAGATTGATAAGATTGCAAGTAAGCAAAACTCTACTCAAGATGTTTCGAGAGAGGGCGTACAAAGAGATATCTTACCAATCGTTGAGGGAAGTACGGTTGTGACAAAATATGGACCGGTTAAAACGGATCATATTCTATTTATTGCAGCTGGTGCATTTCATATTTCCAAACCATCAGATTTAATACCTGAATTACAAGGTCGCTTCCCGATTCGTGTAGAATTAGGGAAATTATCTGTTGAAGATTTTGTGGGTATTTTAGTTGAGCCTGATTTTTCAATTATTAAACAATATAAAGCTTTATTGTCTACAGAAGGTATACAAATCGAATTTTCTGACGATGCTATACGTAGAATAGCAGAAATAGCATTTGAAGTTAATCAGACTACTGACAACATAGGCGCAAGAAGATTGCATACTATTATGGAAAAGCTTCTTGAAGACCTATCGTTTGAGGCTTCTGAAATTCAAATGGGAACAATTATGATTACACCACAATATGTAAATGAAAAGCTCGCAAATATTGCAAAAGATAAAGATATAAGCCAATTCATTTTATGATTTAGCTAAAGAACAATTTTGAATTCAGCCATGAGATTGCTAGAAGTTCAAAGGAAACGTACAATTAAATAGGAGGCATTTAGAAAGATGCAATTATTAGAAAAAACAAGAAAGATTAATAAGTTATTACAACAATCTGCAGGGAAGCCAGTAAACTTTAAAGAAATGGCAGATACATTAGAAGAAGTTATTGAATCAAATGTATTTATTTTAAGTCGTAAAGGGAAATTATTAGGTTACGGTCTTCACCAAAAAATCGAAAATGAGCGTATGCAAAAAATGTTCAGTGATCGCCAATTCCCTGAAGAATATACACAAAACCTATTTAATATTAATGAAACATCATCAAATATAGACATCAACAGTGAGCACACTGCATTCCCAGTTGAAAATAAAGATTTATTTTCTGGCGGTTTAACAACTATTGTACCAATTATCGGTGGCGGTGAGCGATTAGGTACTCTTGTTCTAGCTCGAATTAATCATGATTTTGAAAATGATGATTTAATCTTAGCTGAATATGGCGCAACAGTAGTAGGTATGGAAATTCTACGTGAAAAAGCAGAAGAAATTGAAGAAGAAGCTAGAAGTAAAGCTGTTGTACAAATGGCTATTTCATCTCTTTCTTATAGTGAATTAGAAGCAATCGAACATATTTTTGAAGAATTAAATGGCTATGAAGGTTTATTAGTAGCAAGTAAAATTGCTGACCGTGTAGGAATTACAAGATCTGTTATCGTAAATGCACTACGTAAATTAGAAAGTGCTGGTGTTATCGAGTCAAGATCACTAGGAATGAAAGGTACTTATATTAAAGTACTAAATGACAAATTCTTATTAGAGTTAGAGAAATTAAAATCTAACTAATTAATAAGGTCACTTTTCAAAGAAGGCAAAAGATAATATTTTAGTTTAAACCTTTTCTCAATTAATAATTGGGAAAAGGTTTTTTTGTCTGTATTAAATTAAAAATGATTAGAATTTTAAAAATTTTTATATCAGAATAAAAATTTTTGTTAAATAGAGACTATTTTCCTTTTTTGTATAAATGAGATATAGACGAATTGGAAATTATGGTATGATTAAAAAATATTTACTTGATTATAGTGATAAAATATAAAAATTATTTTTGAGAGGGAATAAGATAATTGAATTGTAATGATGTTTTTTAGTTTTATATTGTTGGCTACTTTCAAATATATTGTTGTTTTTTAGTATATGTCAGTTATTTCCACTCCAGATACATACTCTCCTTAAGACGAAGATTAAGAACTACAATATCAAACAAGTAGGGAAAGTTTCTAGATCTAGCCTACTTGAATTAGTCTTAACCCTATTTTTAGACTACCTCGTTAGCTTTTAATAAATTTTTGTCATAAACAGTAATTACTAAACAACAATTATTCAAAAAACTACTTTTTTAATAGTATAAAATAAAAAAATTTGTACTCTTTAAATATGTTCTTTATTAAGTATAACGAAAATCAAGTCATCCTAAAGATTAATCTATTATTAAAAATAGAATTCTTGAATATATGTACAATTATTTTAAAAAAATGAAAAAAATAATATTTTTTATTGTGCTAAATAAAGTTTCACATTATTTTAAAGAATGAGTGAATACATTAAAGAGTTTTAATAATATAATTTTTAAAAGGGTAGAAAAGTGAACAACTGAGTTTTATCAAAACTTACTTTGAAAAAGCATTTTGAGACCTAGTATATAAAATTATACAATACGTGGTGCTTATATAAGGCGAAATGGAATGGATTGATTCGTACCGAGTATTGAATGAAATTAATAGATTCATATTTATTCCTATTTAGCCGTTTAATAATAGGGGAATTGAAAGGCTAAATAGGAATAAAAGAAGAAGAATTTGATGACTTGATTCTAGATATATTTTAATCTCCTTTTGATGAATTCACTCGACTCCTTGGGAAATCGACATGATATTACATATTTACCCAAATCACTTTTTAAAAATAAATTGTCAATCAAGTATTAAACATAATATGGTAATTCGCTGAGGTGAAAGACGTGTTGCAAGTTCAAAAAAATGTTTCACAAAGTTATTGGAAAATGTGGATTGAAGATCGTGATTTAGATGCCGGAGATGCGTTAATGCAGATTTATATGCCACTAGTTCACTATCAAGTAAATCGTATAGCTCAAAGATTACCTTCAAGTGTCAGCAGAGATGATTTACACAGCTTAGCGATGATGGGCTTATATGACGCACTAGAGAAATTTGACCCGAAAAGAGATTTGAAATTTGAAACATATGCTTCAATTAGAATAAGTGGTAATATATTGGATGGTCTTCGTAAAGAAGACTGGTTACCTAGATCAATTAGAGATAAAGCAAAAAAAATCGAATGTGCAATTGAAAAGTTAGAACCTGCTCTTGAACGAAAAGCTACACCTGAAGAAATAGCACTGTATACTGGTTATTCTTCGATGGAAGTTGTTAATGTCATAAATGATGTGTTTTTCTCTAATATGTTGTCTGTAGATGAACAAATCAAAGATGCTGGAGTTGGACAAGTTAATTTTATTCATACAATAAAAGATCATGAGACATTAACACCAGAAGAAATGCTACTGAAGGATGAACAAATAAGGCTACTTGCCAAGACGATTGTAACTGAATTAAATGAGAAAGAGCAGCTAGTTATAAGTTTGTATTATCATGAAGAATTAACATTTACTGAAATTGGAACAATTATTAATTTATCGATTTCTAGGGTTTCTCAGATCCATGCTAATTCTATTTTTAAATTAAGGAATCTTTTAAGTAAAAGTAATATATAGGAGCTTTGTAAACTCTACATTGAATTCATTTAGAAGTTTAAATGGCAATTCTATTAGAAATAATTAGTATAAATGATTTTTAAGATTATTTATATTTGAATAGTGGGAATCAGCCTCACATTCCTTACTTTATTGACATTTTCTTTTTTAACAATTTTATAGAAGAATACGATTAAGTTGAATAAATTAACAAAAATTCCCAATACTGATAAAGATTCAGTTATTTGGACAGGTGAATTCTTAATTTAAATACTTATTTTAATGCATTATGTGTTGATCATTTAGTATGGAAGAAAAGACCAAATTCGAATAATAGAAGTTCGATGTGCTAAAAAATAGACTTACTATGGATGAAAATGGTAGAAGGATTTATATAGAGAAAAGGAAAAACAACGATTGTTGAAACTTCGACAATAATTTCTCGTTTTCTCTTGATAATTAATGTTGTATATGCTATAGTAGTCCATGGTGTTAATACACACGCTTGCCGATTTTCTTATTGGTGCTACCCAGTTTGGGAGTGATAGGAGAAGAAGACGTGAGCGGAGGAAAAAGAACCATTAGGAGGAAATAAAATGTCAGTAATTTCTATGAAGCAATTATTAGAAGCTGGTGTTCACTTCGGTCACCAAACACGCCGTTGGAACCCAAAAATGAAACGTTACATCTTCACTGAGCGTAACGGTATCTACATCATCGACCTACAAAAAACAGTTAAAAAGGTTGAAGAGTGTTACAACGTAATGAAAGGTATCGCTGCTGAAGGTGGAAACATCCTTTTCGTTGGTACTAAAAAACAAGCTCAAGAAGCTATTAAAGATGAAGCAATCCGTTCTGGTATGTACTTCATTAACCAACGTTGGTTAGGTGGAACGTTAACAAACTTCCAAACAATCCAAAAACGTGTTAAACGTTTAAAAGATATCGAAAGAATGCAAGAAGATGGCACTTTTGAAGTGTTACCTAAGAAAGAAGTTATTCAACTTAAAAAAGAATTAGAACGTCTTGAAAAATTCTTAGGCGGAATCAAAGACATGAAGCAACTTCCTGATGCATTATTCGTAGTTGATCCTCGTAAAGAGCGTATCGCTGTTGCTGAAGCTCGTAAGTTAAACATTCCTATCATCGGTATTGTTGACACTAACTGTGATCCAGATGAAATCGATCACGTTATCCCAGCAAACGACGATGCTATTAGAGCTGTAAAACTTCTTACATCAAAAATGGCAGATGCGATTCTTGAAGCGAAACAAGGCGAAGAAACAACTGCTTAATGAGAAATTGAAAGGTGATAAGAGGTTTTAGCCTTTTATCACCTTTTTTAAAGGTTAAAATAATCGAAAGTTGTTTACCTTATAAAACGATTGAATAAAATAAGCTTACATATAGGAGATGAAATATTATGGCAATTACTGCACAAATGGTAAAAGAATTACGTGAAAAAACTGGCGCTGGTATGATGGATTGCAAAAAAGCATTAACTGAAACTGAAGGTAACATGGACAAAGCAATCGACTACCTTCGTGAAAAAGGGATCGCTAAAGCTGCTAAAAAAGGTGACCGTATCGCTGCTGAAGGTTTAACTTTCGTTGAAGTAGCTGGAAACGATGCAGTATTAATCGAAGTAAACTCTGAAACTGATTTCGTTGCTAAAAACGAAGGTTTCAAAGAATTAGGTTCTGTTCTTGCTAAACATATCGTTGCTAACAAACCTGCAACTGTTGAAGAAGCTTTAGCACAAACAATGGAAACTGGTGAAACTGTTGAAACATACATCAACCATGCAATTGCTAAAATCGGAGAAAAAATCTCTTTACGTCGTTTTGAATTAGTTTCTAAAACTGATGCTGATGCATTTGGTGCTTACTTACACAGTGGCGGCCGTATCGGTGTTCTTTCAGTAGTAGAAGGAACAACTAAAGAAGATGTTGCTAAAGACGTATCTATGCACATCGCTGCAATCAACCCTAAATATATCTCTCGTGATGCTGTTTCTCAAGAAGAAGTTGAGCATGAGCGTGGAATTTTAACTCAACAAGCATTAAATGAAGGTAAACCTGAAAACATCGTTGCTAAAATGGTAGAAGGACGTATTGGTAAATACTTCGAAGAAATCTGCTTATTAGATCAATCTTTCGTTAAAAACCCAGACGTTAAAGTAGGTCAATTCGTAAAAGCTGCTAACGGAACTGTTAAATCTTTCGTTCGTTATGAAGTTGGAGAAGGCTTAGAAAAACGTGAAGATAACTTTGCTGAAGAAGTAATGAATCAAGTTAAAGGTAACTAATTGTTACTTTGAATGAAAATAGGGGACACTATGTGTTCCCTATTTTTTAAAGAAATGTAAATACATAGATGTACGTAAATGGAGGGTATTATGAGTAAAGCAAAGTATAATCGCGTAGTATTAAAACTTAGTGGTGAGGCACTAGCTGGTGGGCAAGGATTTGGAATTAATCCATCAGTTATTAAATCAATTGCTGAACAAGTTAAAGAAATTGCAGAACTAGATGTTGAAGTTGCAGTAGTAGTAGGTGCTGGTAATATTTGGCGTGGTAAAACAGGTAGCGAAATGGGGATGGACCGAGCTACAGCTGACTACATGGGCATGTTAGGTACTGTAATGAACTCATTAGCACTTCAAGATAGTCTTGAAACACTTGGTGTACAATCTCGTGTACAATCATCAATTGAAATGCGTCAAGTTGCAGAACCATATATCCGTCGTAAAGCAATTCGTCATTTAGAGAAAAAACGTGTTGTAATTTTTGCTGCTGGTACAGGAAATCCTTATTTCTCAACTGATACTACTGCTGCATTACGTGCTGCTGAAATTGAAGCAGATGTTATTTTAATGGCAAAAAATAATGTAGACGGAGTATATACCGCTGACCCATCAATCGATAAAACTGCTGTAAAATACGAAACTCTTACATATTTAGACGTATTAAAAGAAGGTTTAGGTGTAATGGATTCAACTGCATCTTCTTTATGTATGGACAATGATATTCCATTAATTGTATTCTCAATTATGGAAGAAGGTAATATTAAACGTGCCGTACTTGGCGAAAATATTGGAACAATAGTAAAGGGGAAATAAAAATGTCTAATCAAATCATTTCTTTAGCAAAAGAAAAAATGACAAAAGCTGTTTCTGCTTTCTCTAGAGAATTAGCAACAGTACGTGCTGGTCGTGCGAACCCAGCTATTTTAGATAAAGTTTTAGTTGAATATTATGGTGCTCCAACACCAATCAACCAAATGGCAAATATTTCAGTACCAGAAGCAAGATTATTATTAATTACTCCTTACGATAAAACAGTCATTAATGATATGGATAAAGCGATTCAAAAAGCTGACTTAGGCTTAAACCCTTCAAATGATGGAACTGTAATCAGAATTAGTTTCCCACCATTAACAGAAGAGCGTCGTCGCGATTTAGTAAAAGTAGTTAAAAAATCTGCTGAAGACGCTAAAGTTGCTGTACGTAACATCCGCCGTGATGCAAATGATGATCTTAAAAAAGCAGAAAAAAATGGTGAAATTACTGAAGATGAATTACGTGGTCTTGTAGAAGACATTCAAAAACAAACAGATTCACACATCGAAAAAATCGATGGAATCACAAAAGATAAAGAAAAAGAGATAATGGAAGTTTAATACTGCATTGCAAGGTATATCTTACTAGCGCTTAGAAAAATAATGAATTTTTCACATTATGCTATTACATAATTTCATTATTGCATTATAATTAAATAAACTAAGCGCTTTGAGTAAAAAGACCCTCTGTTTAAGGGGGTTTTTTTACTCAATGCTTTAATTAGATATACTTAAACGGAGGATTAAAGATGTTTAAATTAATTTCTTTTTTTAAAAGAAATAAAGAAGAGAAAAATGTACCTCCAAGTTCGCAATTAAATGGGGTCGACGGAGTAATTCCTGAGCATGTTGCAATAATAATGGATGGTAATGGTAGATGGGCACAAAAGAGGAATCTACCAAGGGTTAAGGGACACTATGAGGGAATGAAAGTAGTTCGGAAAATTGCAAGAACTGCTAGTAAATTAGGTGTAAAGACTTTAACTTTATATGCTTTTTCAACTGAGAATTGGAAAAGACCTAAAACTGAAGTAGAATTCTTAATGAAGTTACCACAAGAATTTCTGGGGACATTTTTACCTGAATTAATTGAAGAAAATGTGCAGGTAAGATTAACTGGAAATAAAGAGCAATTACCAAGCTATACTACAGAAGCAGTATTAAGAGCAGTAGAGGAAACTAAAAATAATACGGGTATGGTATTAAATTTTGCCCTAAATTATGGTTCTAGAGACGAAATTATTTCTGCTGTTAAAAAGATTTCTTCAGATGTATTGGATAATAAAATAAATAAAGAAGAAATTAATGAAGACTTGTTTAATCGTTATTTAATGACTAGTGATTTTAAAGATCCAGATTTGTTAATTAGAACAAGTGGTGAATTAAGGATTAGTAATTTTATGCTTTGGCAAATTGCTTATTCTGAACTATATTTTACAGATGTATTATGGCCCGATTTTACCGAAGAGTGTTTAATAGATGCGGTTAAAGAATATCAAAATCGAGCAAGAAGATATGGTGGTATTTAAGAAAGCGGTGAACGAACTTGAAACAGCGTATTATAACAGGAGTTATAGCTGGAGCATTATTTTTAGGATTAGTAATATTTGGTAGATGGCCGTTTGGGTTACTTGTATTTGCACTTGGCACAATCGGTTATTTTGAATTGATTAGAATGAAAAAGTTTAATTTATTTAGTGCACAAACTGTACTTGGATTAATCTTAACTTGGGTAGCAATTACACCAAATGATTTATCAAATAGGCTTTTTCCTATAGAAATCGGTAAAACAGAAATTTCAATTGTACTAATCCTATTACTTTTATCATATACGGTAATTACAAAGAATACATTTACTTTTGAAGATGCTTCTTTTGTAGTATTAAGCAGTTTATATGTAGGATTCGGATTTCATTATATGTACGAGATGAGAAATATGGGAATTTCATACTTCTTCTTCCCATTATTCGTAATTTGGGCAACTGATTCAGGTGCATATTTTATTGGGAAAGCTACAGGTAAAACTAAACTTTGGCCTGATATTAGTCCCAATAAAACGATTGAAGGTTCGATAGGTGGAATTATTTGTGCTGTAGTAGTTGCAGTAATTTTATCGATTATGTTAACTTTAAATCATTCAATACTATATTTAGTACTAGTAGCTGTTCTTGTTTCGATTTTTGGTCAATTAGGTGATCTCGTACAATCTGCATATAAAAGATACTACGGTGTTAAAGACTCAGGAAATTTATTACCTGGTCATGGTGGGATTTTAGACAGATTTGATAGTATCATTTTCACATTACCGATCGTCTATTTACTATTTACGTTATAGTATTAGTTTTTGTATTTAAGGAGACATATGAAAATGAAGAAAATCAGCTTACTTGGAGCAACTGGTTCAATCGGTATACAAACACTCGATATTATTAGAAATCAATCAAATGATTTTGAATTAGTCGCGTGTTCAGCTGGGAGAAATATTGATGAATTATATAAGATTATTTTAGAATTTAAACCAAAACTAGTTTCAGTTGCTGGTAAAAAAGAAGTTGAAAAACTGACGAGCTTAGGGATCCCTTCGAAAACCAAAGTTTTATATGGTGATGAAGGTCTCATCGAAGTTGCCGTCCACGAAGAAAGTACAATACTTGTTAACGCTGTTGTTGGAAGTGTAGGTTTAATTCCAACTATGAAAGCAATCCAAAATGGTAAAACAATCGCACTTGCGAATAAAGAGACATTAGTAACAGCAGGTCATATTGTAATGGCTGAAGCAGAAAAATATGGTGTCTCCATTTTACCGGTAGATAGTGAGCATTCAGCAATCTATCAATGTTTAAATGGTGAAAACCCTAATGAAATACATAAATTAATCATCACAGCTTCAGGTGGTAGCTTTAGAGATAAAACAAGAAATCAATTAAAGGATGTTACAATTGAAGATGCGCTAAACCATCCAAATTGGTCAATGGGTGCAAAGATTACAATTGATTCAGCTACAATGATGAATAAAGGATTAGAAGTGATTGAAGCACATTGGCTATTTAATATGCCATATGAAAAAATTGATGTAGTACTTCATAGAGAAAGTGTTATTCACTCTATGATTGAATTCGATGACGGAAGTGTAATGGCACAATTAGGAACACCTGATATGAGAGTACCGATTGCCTATGCACTTAACTATCCTTCAAGAAAACCAATTAATAATCATAAGCCATTAGATTTAATTAAATTTGGGACACTTCATTTCCAAGAGATGGACTTTAACAGGTTTAAATGTTTGGATTATGCTTATCAAGCTGGAAAAGTTGGCGGTAGTTTACCTACAGTATTAAATGCAGCAAATGAGGAAGCGGTAGCTGCTTTTCTACAGAATAAAATATCATTCTTACAAATTGAGAATTTAATAGAAAACGCTCTTGAAAAACACAATGTAATTAGTAAACCTTCGTTAGAAGAAATTCGTAACATTGATGAACAAACAAGACAATTCGTTTCATCACTAATAAAGTAAGGGTGGTAATTAGATGAATACAGTTATAGCGTTTGTTGTAATTTTTGGCGCACTTGTATTTTTTCATGAACTAGGACATCTATATTTTGCAAAACGTGCTGGTATTTTATGTAGAGAATTTGCGATTGGATTTGGTCCAAAGGTTTTCTCATTTTATCGAAATGAAACTACATACACAATAAGATTATTACCTCTTGGTGGTTATGTTCGTTACGCTGGGGAAGATCCAGAAATGGTACAAGTAAAGCCTGGATCACATATCGGTTTACAATTTAACACGGTAGGAGAAGTTACTAAAATTGTAGTTGATCAGTTTGAGCGTTTCCAAGATCTTCGTTTTGTTGAAGTTGATTCAATAGATATAGAGCATAAGTTAGAAATCATTGGTATTGAAGAAGGAACTGAAGGCATATCAAAATTCACTGTAAATGAAAAAGCGTTCATTTATAGTGAAGGGCAAGGTCACCAGATTGCTCCGTATAACCGACAATTTAATAGTAAATCTGTAGGAAAAAGAGCGATTGCCATTTTTGCAGGCCCAATGATGAATTTTGTATTAGCTTTGGTCATCTTTATCTTATTAGGATTACTTCAAGGAACTCCAGTAAATGATGCTAAAATTGGTGAATTACTTCCAAAAGGTCCAGCACAAACTGCTGGCCTAAAAGAAGGTGACATTGTTTTATCTATTGATAATAAAGATGTTTCAAAATGGGTAGAAGTAGTAAAAATTGTTAGAGAAAGTCCAAGTAAAGAATTATTATTTAAAGTGAAAAGAGATAGCAAAGTTATTTCGATTCCAATCACTCCAAAATCAGAAGAAATCGATCATAAAGTTAATGGTTTAATCGGTGTATATGCACCTGTTGAAAAAAATGTTTTTTCTTCGGTTAAATATGGTATAACTGAAACAATTGGATGGACAAAAGAAATAGTATTAGCAGTTGGTCATTTAGTATCTGGTCAATTCTCAATCAATAATCTTTCTGGTCCAGTTGGTATTTATCAGGTTACAGATCAAGCTGCACAATCAGGTATTTTCTACTTAATGAAATGGGCAGCATTTTTAAGTATCAACCTTGGTATTATGAATTTACTACCATTACCAGCTCTTGATGGAGGAAGACTAACATTTTTTGCAATAGAAGCATTAAGAGGTCGACCAATAGATCGCCAAAAAGAAGGTGTCGTTCACTTTATTGGTTTTGCGCTTTTAATGTTATTAATGATCATCGTAACTTGGAACGATATTAAAAGATTTTTCTTATAAGAAGCTCTGTTTAATTTAATCGTGTAATTTCATGTATTTTGTTTAAAGAATCCGCGACTTACTTGCTTATAAAACGGGCTTAGTGACATATTGTTTGTCAATTAGCTCGTTTTAAGTGGGAGCGGATTCTTATCTTGCAAAGTGCTTTTTTTGAAATTGTTCGTTTGTATGGTTACATATAGCTTTTAAGACAATTATGAAATCTATTTAAAGTTGATTAAAAAAGAATATAAGAATAAAGAAAAATATGAGGTGAATCCTTTTGAAACAAAGTATCGTATATAGTCCAACTCTTCGTGAAGTACCATCAGATGCAGATATAAAAAGCCATCAATTATTATTAAGAGCTGGTTTTATTAGACAAAATGCATCTGGTATATATAGTTTCTTACCTTTAGGCAATAAAGTTCTTCAAAAAGTAGCAAATATCGTTCGAGAAGAAATGAATAATGCTGGTGCGATGGAAATGTTAATGCCATCAATGCAAGCGCAGGAATTATGGGAAGAATCAGGTCGTTGGGATAATTTTGGTCCAGAACTAATGCGTTTAAGAGATCGTCACGGTAGAGGATTTGCATTAGGAGCAACACATGAAGAAGTTGTTACTTCCATTGTTCGCGATGAATTAAAATCATATAAAAAATTACCGATTACACTTTACCAAGTACAATCAAAGTTCCGTGATGAAAAACGTCCTCGTTTTGGACTACTTCGTGGGCGTGAATTTTTAATGAAAGATGCATATTCTTTCCATGCATCACAAGAAAGCTTGGATGAAGTATATGATCGTTTATTTACGGCTTATAGCAACGTATTTACTCGTTGTGGATTAAATTTCAGAGCGGTTGTTGCTGATTCAGGAGCAATGGGTGGAAAAGATACGCATGAATTCATGGTGTTATCCGACATTGGTGAAGATACAATCGCATTTTCAAATGAATCTAGCTATGCAGCAAATATTGAAATGGCGCCAGTTGTGACGAATTACGAACCATCTGATGAAAAATTAGAAGAAGTTCAAAAAGTAGAAACGCCAAATCAAAAAACAATCGATGAAGTAATTGAATTCTTAAACTTACCGATTGAAAAAAGCATTAAATCAATTATTTTCAAAGCAGATGAAAGTTTTGTATTAGTGCTTGCTCGTGGTGACCACGAAATCAACGATATTAAATTAAAGAATTATCTAGGTGCACATTCAGTTGAGCTTGCTACTAAAGAAGAAGTAAAAGAACTAATGAACTGTGAAATCGGATCATTAGGTCCAATTGGAGTAAAATCTGATTTATTAGTATTAGCGGATAATGCAATTAAAGGTATTGTAAATGGTTGCTGTGGAGCAAATGAAGAAGGTTATCACTTCATTAACGTAACTGTAAATAGAGACTATGATGTGAAAGATTTCGTAGACTTAAGATTTATTCAAGAAGGTGACTTATCACCAGACGGTAAAGGAACTATTTCATTCGCAAAAGGTATTGAAGTAGGTCATGTATTTAAATTAGGTACAAAATATTCTGAGGCTATGAATGCAACATTCCTTGATGAAAATGGAAAATCGAATCCAATCATTATGGGATGCTATGGAATCGGAGTATCTCGTACATTAGCTGCAATTGTAGAGCAATATAATGACGAGAAAGGTATTGTATGGCCTAAAAACCTAGCTCCATTTGATGTACATGTCATTACTGTAAATACAAAGAATGAAGAGCAAGTAAATTTAGCAGACGATATTTATAAAACGTTAAAAGAGATTGGACAAGATGTATTATTAGATGACCGAAATGAACGCGTAGGTGTAAAATTTGCAGATGCTGATCTTTTCGGAATTCCTGTACGTGTAGTTGTTGGTAAAAAAGCTGCAGAAGGAATTGTAGAACTTAAAACTAGAGATGGACAAGTTAGTAAAGAAGTAAAAATTTCTAACCTTGTGAATGAAATAAATATGTTAAAATAAAATAAAAGTGGAAGCGACACCTTACGGGAATCGCACACAAATAAAAAGTACCTCTGACTTTTAGAGGTACTTTCGATGTGTAGACAAACTACTAAAAACTTGATTTTCAGACTGATTGCAAGCGCTTGTCTTTCGAGGCGCGAAGCCCGGTGAGGAGCGGAATTACCCTAGACGGTAATGAGCACCGCTCAACGGGCGAAGCAACGAAGAAAGCGAGCGTTTGTCAACAGTCTGAAAGTACCTCTGACTTTTAGAGGTACTTTCGATTTTTTACACATATACTGCAATTTATATAATAAGGTTGGTGAAAAAATGGGACAAACACGTCAGGAGCGATTTCAGCTATTATTAGATCAGCTTCAGTTTCCCGAAGATATGCGAGATCTATATTTTAAAAATGGGGAAATCGTAAATCTTGAAGTAAATAAAAGCGAAAAAAAATGGCAGTTTACTTTTAAAATAGATAATGTTTTACCTTTTGCAACATTTCAAGTATTTGTAACAAGTTTATTAAGAACTTTTAAACATATAGCAGATGTTTCCGTCGTTATTAATACTGAAAATCCAAAAATAGATCAACAAAAAGTAATTGATTATTGGTCATTTATGATTCAATCTGTTGAATCGAAATCCCCTATATTACAACATATTGAATCTGCTCTACCTTCAGTTGAAAATAATAAGGTAATGATCCATTTAAATAGTCTAATTGAAGAAAATGCTTTTACAAATCGATACGTTCCTCAATTGCAAGATTTATATCAAAAAGTAGGTTTTCCTAAGTTGTTTTTTGAGAATACGATAAAAGATAATGTTGAAGAAAAAACTGAGTTTCTTGAGAAAAAAGCTGAAGAAGATCGCAAGCGAGCGATGGAAGTACTTGTTGAATTAGAAAAGAAAGAGGCTGCTGAAGAAGCTGAAGGAGATGAGCCTCAGGGTCCTCTTGTTGTTGGATATTATATTAAGGAAACTGAAATTAATACGATCTCGTCAATCATCGAAGAAGAAAAACGAGTAGTTCTTCAAGGATATGTATTCGATTCTGAAATTCGTGAACTTAAGAGTGGCCGTGTCTTAATTACCTTTAAAATAACTGATTACACTAGCTCAATACTAGTCAAAATGTTCTCTAGAGATAAAGAAGATATCCCAATGTTAAATAAAATTAAAAAGGGTATGTGGGTAAAAGTTAGAGGATCAGTACAAAACGATACATTTGTTCGTGATTTAGTCATGATTGCAAATGATATAAATGAAATTACGCCAGATGAACGCAAGGATGAAGCTCCAGAAGGAGAGCGTAGAATTGAGTTACATGCTCATACACATATGAGCCAAATGGATTCAGTCGTTTCAGCAGGTGATTTAGTCAAACAAGCAGGTAAGTTTGGACATGAAGCAATTGCAATAACGGATCATGCAGTTGTTCAATCCTTCCCTGAAGCATTTGGAGCAGGGAAAAAACACGGAGTAAAAATACTATATGGCGTTGAAATAAATCTAGTAAATGATGGTGTACCAACAGCATATAATCCATCTCATGTTTCATTAGAGGAAGCAACCTATGTTGTATTTGACGTAGAGACAACAGGTCTTTCTGCTGTTTACGATACGATCATCGAGTTAGCTGCTGTAAAGATTCATAAAGGTGAAATCATTGACCGATTTGAACGATTTGCAAATCCCCATCATCCACTATCTGCAACTACGATTGAATTGACGGGAATTACTGACGATATGGTAAGAGATGCCCCAAATGTAGATGTTGTACTTCGTGAGTTTAAAGAGTGGATGGGTGACGATATTCTAGTAGCTCATAATGCTTCATTTGATATGGGATTTATACAAATGGGCTTTAAAAAATATGAAATTGGTATTACAAATAACGGTGTAATCGATACGCTTGAGTTAGCTAGAACATTATATCCAGATTTTAAAAACTTCCGATTAAATACACTTTGTAAAAAATTCGATATTAACTTAACACAGCATCATAGAGCGATTTACGATGCTGAGGCCACTGGCTTCTTACTCCTAAAAATGCTTAAAGATGCAGCAGAGCAGGATATGTATTATCATGACGAGCTAAATAATAACATGGGGAAAGGCGATGCTTATAAACGAGCAAGACCATCACATGCAACTCTATTAGCTACGAATGAAACTGGACTAAAAAACTTGTTTAAAATTGTTTCATATTCTCATATTCATTATCATCATCGAGTTGCAAGGGTTCCTAGATCATTATTAGTGAAACATCGCGAAGGAATATTAGTCGGGTCTGCATGTGATAAAGGTGAAGTTTTTGAGGCAAGTGTTCAAAAATCTCCTGAAGAAGCAGAAAAGCTAATGGAGTTTTATGATTATATCGAAGTAATGCCGCCAGAGACACTTTTACATTTAGTAGAATTAGAAATTGTTCGAAATGAACAACATTTAAGAGAAGTAATTTCAAAGCTTGTAAAAATGGCTGAGAAGGTAGAAAAAATTGTAGTTGGTACTGGTAATGTTCATCACTTACAAAAAGAAGACCAAATTTATCGAAAAATTTTAGTTGGTTCTCAGGGTGGAGCAAATCCATTAAATCGACATCGATTACCAGATGTTCATTTTAGAACAACCAATGAGATGCTTTCTTCATTCGCATTTTTAGGAGAAGAAAAAGCAAAAGAAATAGTCGTAACAAATACTCAAAAAATTTCTAGTTTGATTGAAGATATTAAACCAATTAAGGATGACTTATATACTCCAAAAATTGAAGGTGCTGAAGATGAAGTTCGCGATATGAGCTATCAAATGGCAAGATCTATTTACGGAGAGCAGTTACCAGAAATTGTAGAAGCCCGTCTTGAAAAAGAGTTAAAAAGTATTATTGGACATGGTTTTGCCGTAATTTACTTGATTTCGCATAAACTTGTAAAAAAATCTTTAGATGATGGGTATCTAGTAGGTTCAAGGGGATCTGTAGGTTCATCATTAGTTGCGACCATGACAGAAATAACTGAAGTAAATCCACTACCACCACATTACGTCTGTCCAAATTGTAAACACTCTGAGTTTTTCAATGATGGATCAGTAGGTTCTGGATTCGATTTACCGAACAAAGATTGTCCAGAATGTGGTACTGCATTTAAAAAAGATGGTCATGATATTCCGTTCGAAACCTTCCTTGGATTTAAAGGGGATAAGGTTCCTGATATCGATTTGAATTTCAGCGGTGAATATCAACCAACTGCTCACAATTATACAAAAGTACTTTTTGGTGAGGACTATGTCTATCGTGCAGGTACAATTGGTACTGTAGCTGACAAGACAGCATACGGTTATGTTAGAGGGTATGCAAATGATCATAATCTAAATTTACGTGGTGCTGAATATGATCGATTAGCTATGGGATGTACAGGAGTAAAAAGAACGACTGGACAACATCCAGGTGGTATTATCGTAGTTCCAGATTATATGGACATTTATGATTTTTCACCCATTCAGTTCCCAGCTGATGATGTAAAGTCTGAATGGAAAACGACACATTTTGATTTCCATTCAATTCATGATAATTTATTAAAACTAGATATTCTTGGACACGATGATCCTACTGTTATCCGTATGCTTCAAGACTTAAGTGGAATCGATCCAAAAACGATTCCAACCGATGACCCTGAAGTAATGAAAATATTTGCTGGACCAGAACCTTTAGGTGTTTCAGAGGAACAAATAGGCTGTAAGACAGGTACTTATGGAATTCCGGAATTTGGAACAAAATTCGTTCGTCAAATGTTAGAAGATACGAAGCCATCTACTTTCTCAGAACTAGTTCAAATTTCTGGTTTATCACATGGTACAGATGTATGGTTAGGAAATGCATCTGAATTAATTAACAGTGGAACTTGTACACTTTCTGAAGTAATTGGTTGTCGTGACGACATCATGGTTTATTTAATATATCAAGGATTAGAGCCTTCATTAGCATTTAAAATAATGGAATCAGTTCGTAAAGGTAAGGGCGTACCAGCAGAGTGGGAAGAAGAAATGAGAAAAAATAAAGTACCTGCTTGGTATATTGATTCATGTAAAAAAATTAAGTACATGTTCCCGAAGGCCCACGCGGCTGCATATGTTTTGATGGCAGTACGAATAGCATATTTCAAAGTTCACCATCCAATTCTTTATTATGCTGCATATTTTACAGTACGAGCAGAAGATTTCGATATCGAAGCAATGATTGCTGGTCCAAGTACGATTAAAGCTAAAATTGAAGAGATTGCGATAAAAGGTTTAGATGCATCAGTAAAAGAGCGAAGTTTAATGACTGTACTAGAGTTAGCATTAGAAATGTGCGAAAGAGGTTATTCATTTGAAAAAATGGATTTATATCGATCAAGTGCAGATGAATTTTTAGTAAATGGTAACAAATTGATTCCACCGTTTAATTCGATTCCTGGATTAGGGACGAATGCGGCTAAAAATATTGTTGCATCTAGAGAAGACGGAGAATTCCTTTCGAAAGAAGACTTACAACAAAGAAGTAAAATTTCAAAAACAGTATTAGAGTATTTAGATAAACAAGGCTGTTTACAAAACTTACCTGATCAAAACCAATTATCACTTTTCGATGGCTTTTAACAGTTTGCAAAACTTGGGAATTATGGTATAGTAGATACAGATGTAATTTAGCACGGGATTTTTCTTGAAGAGCAGGGGCAACCTGCTCTTTCTTATTACCCTTATGACCCAATTCATCTCTTACGTAGTGTGCAAACTTGAATTTTAAGTTACAATAATTGCGTAAATTGGAAATACTAAAGATAATTTCCCTGCTAAATAGCAGGGAATTTTCATCTTGTAATGTTTGGAAGGAGGATACTTCTTGAGTAAGAAGGTCACAGAGGTTGTATCAGAATTAGCACAACCAATAATTGAACAACTAGGATTAGAGTTAGTTGATGTAGAATACGTAAAAGAAGGAAAAGACTGGTTTCTTCGAGTATTTATAGATAGTGAGTCTGGAATTGATTTGGAGCAATGTGCTGCAGTAAGTGAAAGACTAAGTGAAGTCTTAGATGAAAAAGATCCAATTGAAAACCTATATTTTTTAGATGTTTCGTCACCAGGTGCTGAGCGTCCTTTAAAGAAAGAACAAGATTTTATAAAAGCAATTGGAAAACAAGTTTTCATTAAAACTTACGAACCAATCCTTGACGAAAAGAAATTTGAAGGGAAATTAATTTCCTATACTTCAGAGGAAGTTCAGTTAGAATTAACAATTAAAACAAGAAAAAAAATGATTACAATTCCAACACCAAAAATCGCAAGTGCAAGACTTGCTGTTACGTTTTTTTAAGTAGGGGGTACTTTTAATGAGTTCGGAGTTATTAACAGCATTAGAAATAATTGAAAGAGAAAAAGGAATTAGTAAAGATGTAGTAATTGAAGCAATTGAAGCAGCTTTAATTTCAGCATATAAACGTAATTTCAATCAAGCACAAAATGTTCGAGTTGATTTTAACCTACATAACGGTTCAATTCGTGTTTTTGCAAGAAAAGAAATTGTAAGCAATGTGTTTGATACACGTTTAGAAATTACAGTTGAAGAAGCACAACAACATAATCCAAACTTTATGGTAGGCGATATCATTGAATTAGAAGTAACACCTAAAGACTTTGGACGAGTTGCTGCAACTACTGCTAAACAAGTCGTAACACAAAGAGTACGTGAAGCAGAACGCGGTGTAATTTATTCAGAGTATATTGACCGCCAAGAAGATATGATGACAGGTACAGTTCAACGTATCGATTCACGCGCTATTTATGTTAACTTAGGAAAAATTGAAGCAGTTCTTCCTGTAACAGAACAAATTCCAACTGAGAAATACAGAATCCATGATCGCATTAAAGTATTTGTTACAAAAGTAGAAAAAACTTCAAAAGGTCCACAGATTTTTGTATCACGTACTCACCCTGGATTATTAAAGCGTTTATTTGAAACAGAAGTACCTGAAATTTATGATGGTGTTGTAGAAATTCGTTCAGTTGCACGTGAAGCAGGTGACCGTTCTAAGATTTCAGTATATACAAGCAACCCTGATTTAGATCCAGTAGGTGCATGTGTAGGTCAAAAAGGTCAACGTGTACAATCAATTGTTAATGAATTAAAAGGTGAAAAAATTGATATTGTACGTTGGTCATCAGATCCAGTTGAATTTGTTGCAAATGCATTAAGTCCATCGCAAGTTATTAGAGTTTTAGTAAATGAAGAAGAAAAAGCAACTACTGTAGTAGTACCAGATCACCAATTATCTCTTGCAATTGGAAAAAGAGGTCAAAATGCTAGATTAGCTGCGCGTTTAACAGGTTGGAAAATCGATATTAAATCACAGTCTGATGCAGATAAAATTGGTATTGACTATACATCACCAGCGCAAGAAGTAACAGTATCTAATGATGATTTCGATGCTTACGCTGACGACTTTAATGAGGAGTGAGTAAACTCATGAATCGAAAAATTCCTTTACGTAAGTGTGTTGTCACACAAGAAATGAAACCAAAAAAAGAATTAATTAGAATTGTGCGTTCTAAAGAAGGAGAAGTTTCCATTGATCCAAGTGGAAAAAAATCGGGTCGTGGAGCTTACTTAACTAAATCTGTTGAAGTTGTAAAACAAGCGCAGCAAAAAAACACTTTAGAACAGCAATTAAACGCTAAAATTGATGCTAGTTTATATGAAGAACTTTTAGCGTATATTGAAAAGGAAAAAGCATGACAAACAAAGGATTGTCTTTATTAGGACTTGCAGCTAGAGCTCGTAAAGTGGTTTCAGGCGAAGAGTTAGTTGTAAAAGAAGTCCAACAAAAAAGAGCAAAACTAGTTATTTTGTCAAAGGATGCTTCTGAGTTAACTGCGAAGAAAATAAAAGACAAAACAACTTTTTACAATACTCCACTTTGTTATGTTGAAAATCGCTTTGAATTAGGGCACGCTATTGGGAAAGACGCTCGAGTGGTCGTTGCAATTACTGATCAAGGATTTGCAACAAAACTTCAGACATTATTAAATTAATGGACTAATCTGGGGGTGAACGTATGACGAAAATTAGAATTTATGAGTATGCTAAAAAGCAAAATGTTTCAAGTAAGGAAATTATTGAAAGACTCAAGGATTTAAAAATCGAAGTAAAGAATCATATGGCCACAATTGCAGAGGATATTGTTGAAAAATTAAATAAGAGTTTTCAACCAAAGTCTGTAGAGATAAAACAACCCCAAAAAGCTGTGTCAAAATCTTCTTTTAAGGTAATTCCTGCATTTAATGTAGAAGCTAGTGAAGAACTTGATTACGAAGTAGACTATCAATTAGAAGATACGAAAGAAAAATCAAAAAAGAACAGTAATAAAAAGAAAAAGACTGACAGCCAAAAGCAAAGCAGTCAAAATGAAGATCGACAAACGACAGGGATAAAGAAAGGCACTCAAAATATGAATCATAAAAATAACTCAACCGAGAACACCTCAAATAAAATAATCTTCTCAGGTTCATTAAAAGTATCTGAGCTTGCAAAAAAATTAGGTAAAGAACCATCAGAATTAATTAAAAAATTATTTATGTTAGGCATTATGGCGACAATCAACCAAGACCTTGATAAAGACACCATCGAATTATTAGCAAGTGACTACGGAGTTGAAGTTGAAGAGGAAGTTATTGTTGATGAAAATGACTTCGAAAGCTTTATTGATGAAGCTGACGATGAAGCTAATCTACAAGAACGTCCACCAGTTGTAACGATTATGGGTCACGTTGACCACGGTAAAACAACTTTACTTGACTATATTCGTAAATCAAAGGTAACTGCTGGAGAAGCAGGTGGAATTACACAACATATCGGTGCTTACCAAGTAGAAATCGAAGGAAAGAAAATTACCTTCTTAGATACGCCTGGTCACGCCGCATTTACTACAATGCGTGCACGTGGAGCACAAGTTACAGATATTACAATTATCGTTGTAGCAGCTGATGACGGTGTTATGCCTCAAACAGTAGAAGCGATCAATCACGCAAAAGCAGCAGAAGTACCTATTATTATAGCTGTGAATAAAATGGATAAAGAATCTGCAAACCCAGATCGTGTAATGCAGGAATTAACTGAACACGGTATTGTATCAGAAGCATGGGGTGGAGACACAATCTTTGTTCCTATTTCAGCATTAAACGGTAACGGTGTTGATCAGTTACTTGAAATGATTCTGTTAGTTAGTGAAGTAGAAGAATATAAAGCTAACCCTTCACGTAAAGCACTAGGTACAGTAATTGAAGCTGAATTAGATAAAGGTAAAGGTGCAGTTGCAACTTTATTAGTTCAAAATGGTACATTAAAAGTTGGAGATCCAATTGTAGTTGGTACTTCATTTGGTCGTGTACGTGCAATGGTAAATGACTTAGGTCGTCGAATTAAAGAGGCTGGTCCATCAATGCCAGTTGAAATTACTGGTTTAAATGAAGTTCCTCAAGCAGGTGACCGTTTTATGGTATTTGCTGACGAGAAACGTGCGCGTCAAGTTGGTGAAGCACGTGCTTCACAAGCAGTTCTGCAACAACGTAGTGAAAGCTCAAAATTATCTCTTGAAGATTTATTTGCTCAAATTCAAGAAGGTAACGTAAAAGAAATCAATCTAATTGTTAAAGCAGACGTTCAAGGTTCTGTTGAGGCGATGGCTGCTTCATTACAAAAAATTGAAGTAGAAGGCGTAAAAGTTAAAATCATCCACACAGGCGCTGGTGCAATTACTGAATCAGATGTAATTTTAGCTTCTGCATCTAATGCAATTATTATTGGTTTCAACGTACGTCCTGATGTAAATGCAAAACGTACTGCAGATTTAGAAAATGTAGATATTCGATTACACCGTATTATTTACAAAGCAATTGAAGAAATTGAAGCTGCGATGAAAGGTATGTTAGACCCTGAGTTTGAAGAAAAAGTAATCGGTCAAGCAGAAGTTCGTCAAGTATTCAAAGTATCAAAAGTTGGTACAATTGCTGGATGTTATGTAACTGATGGAAAAATCACTCGTGACAGCGGTGTTCGTTTAATTCGTGACGGTATTGTTGTATTCGAAGGTCAATTAGACACATTAAAACGTTTCAAAGATGACGTTAAAGAAGTAGCGACAAACTACGAATGTGGTATCACGATCGAGAAATACAATGATATTAAAGAAGGCGACGTAATCGAAGCTTACGTAATGGAAGAAATTAAACGTAAATAACAATGAAAAGTGGAAGGCGTTTGCTAAAGCCCCGACAAGCATAAGAACAATAGCAGAAAAGGTTGGTTTTTAACCTTTACTGCTATTGGGCTTATGACCTCAAGGGACGACTCGCTGGAAAACTAGACATCATAAAAACTTCTTCTAGAAGATGATTTAAAACTGGAAATAAATAATGGACTTATCACAAATGAATAAGTTCAGCATAATAAATAATTATTTATACAATTAGTTAAACTAATTGTATGAAAGCACGAATTGTTTTGCTTTGTAAGATTGAGGTGAAAGTATGAAAGTAAGAGCACATCGTGTTGGGGAACAAATGAAGAAAGAACTTGGTGAGATTATTGGTAGAAAAATTAAAGATCCAAGAATCGGCTTCGTAACAGTTACTGATGTTCAAGTAACTGGTGACCTTCAACAAGCTAAAGTCTATATTTCAGTATTAGGTGACGACGAACAACGTCAAAATACATTAATTGGATTAGCGAAAGCAAAAGGATTTATTCGTTCTGAAATTGGTCAACGTATTCGTTTACGTAAGACACCAGAATTAATTTTTGAATTTGATGAATCAGTCGATTATGGTAATCGAATTGAGACATTGCTAACTCAAATTAATAAAGAGAATAACTGATAATGAATGGATAGGCGAGAGATTCGTCTATCCATTTTTCATCATGCTAAATAATAAACGATAGGTGATAAGATGAATGGTGTAATTGCACTAAATAAACCAGCGGGTCTTACCTCTCATGATTGCGTCTTTAAAATAAGAAAGATTTTAAAGACAAAAAAAGTCGGTCATACAGGAACCCTAGATCCAGAAGTAACGGGCGTCTTGCCGATCTGTGTAGGTGAAGCTACAAAGCTAATACCATATTTAACCGATGATCGGAAAAAATATATTGGTGAAATTACTTTAGGATTTTCTACAACAACTGAGGATGCTCATGGTGAAATTATTGAGCAAAAGAAGGTTGATCGAGCTATTACTCGTGAAGAAATTTTAAAAGTACTATATCAATTAACTGGAGAAATTAGTCAAACTCCACCTATGTACTCTGCTGTTAAAGTAAATGGCAAAAAGTTATATGAATACGCGAGGGCTGGAATCGAAGTAGAACGTCCAACTAGAACAGTTACAATATTTGAAATCATTTTACTTGATAATCGAGAAGTATTTGAAGGCGATACAATTTCTTTTAAATTTGAAGTTTTTTGTAGTAAAGGTACATATATTAGAACTTTAGCTGTTCAAATTGGTGAGCTTTTAGGATTCCCTGCTCATATGTCTTATTTAACTAGAACAAAAGCAGGTGCATTTACGATTAACGATTGTGTTACATTTGCTGAATTAGAAGAAAATGCTAATGATTTTACTTTAGATCGTGTAATGTTATCGATGGAGCAAGCTCTTAATGAGTATCCACGTCTAACTGTGACAGCTGAAGAAGAAGTAAGAGTATTTAATGGTGGATTTTTTCCGAATACGATGAACTGTAAAGAAGGGGAATATATTGCAGTCTACAACGAAAATAATCGAATTATTGCAATGTACACTCCAAACCCTAAAAATAATAATGTAATTAAACCGACAAGAGTATTTCATAACCAATAGAAAAAACTATATAAATTTTATTCATTGTTCTATAATGGGAAAAGAGACTTGATTATAGAAAAGGTGATAAATATGACAAAAATAATAAAAATCACCCATCCTCATTCAATAAAAAAAGAAGATTGTAAAGAAACGGTCTTAGCACTTGGCTTTTTTGATGGAGTACATAAAGGTCATCAACAAGTCATAAAAGCTGCTAAAGAAATTGCGGATGAAAAAGGATTATTATTATCAGTGATGACATTCAATCCACATCCATCTGCAATTCTTGGAAATCGTGATGATGCGATTTCTTATTTAACACCTTTGGAGCTAAAAGTGAAGTGGATGGAGAAACTTTGTGTAGACCAATTATTTGTTGTTGAATTTTCAGAGGAATTTGCGGCACTACTACCACAAGAATTTGTTGATCAATACATTATTGCTTTAAATGCAAAACATGTTGTTGCTGGATTTGATTTTTCATTTGGAAAATATGGTAAAGGGAATATGGAATCATTACCATTTCATTCTAGAGGTGAATTTACTCAATCAACAGTTTCAAAATTCGTTTTAGATGATGAGAAAGTAAGTTCAACACGAATTAGGGAAGCGATAAAAGCCGGTGAAATGGAAGAAGCTACCCACTTACTTGGCAGACAGTATCAAATTAAAGGGATCGTTGTAGATGGTGACAAACGTGGCCGAACAATTGGATTTCCAACAGCTAATATTTCTGTTTCCATTCCGTATGCATTACCATCAGTAGGTGTTTATGCTGTGAAATGTATTGTTAACGGTGAAATATATGAAGGTATGTGTAATATTGGATACAAACCAACTTTCTATCATGAGTTCCAAAAACAAACAATTGAAGTAAATATTTTTGAATTTAATGAAGATATATACGGAAAAGAAGTTGAAATTTTTTGGTATGCTAGAATACGTGATGAAAAGAAGTTTAATGGTATAAATGAGTTAATCGATCAATTACAAAAAGATCGTGAAACAGTAAAAAGTTATTTTCGCGAATAACTAATTTAGAATACTTGCTTTTATAATTAAAACAATGTAATATTATTAAAGTACTTGAAAAACCGTTGCTTGGCAAATCGATTCACCGACGACTGCTAGGTGATAGGTGTTCAACAATATTATTATGAGGTGAAAAAACATGGCATTAACTCAAGAACGTAAAAACGAAATTATCAGCACTTACAAAACTCATGCGAACGATACTGGTTCTCCAGAAGTTCAAATTGCAGTTTTAACTGAAAACATTAACTCTTTAAATGGGCACTTACGTACTCACAAAAAAGATCACCACTCTCGTCGTGGTTTATTAAAAATGGTTGGTAAGCGTCGTAACTTACTTAACTACTTACGTAACAAAGACATTACTCGTTACCGTGAATTAATTAACAAATTAGGTTTACGTCGTTAATTCGAGTATTAATTTGATACTTTAAGAAAAAGCGGGATTCTTCCCGCTTTTTCTTATACATATCGATTTAAAATTACTGATTAATTGAATTTTAAATTTATAAATATTTATTCTCTTTTTATCGTTAGTTGATTTCTTTACTAAACATAGGAGATAATAGAGAATATATGATTTTTTTACATAATTAGTTTAGACTTTGAATTGTAAATTAGAGAGGGGTATTTATACCATATGGAACAACAAAAGCACGTTTTTTCCACGGAGCTTGCAGGTAAAACTCTTACTGTAGAAGTAGGACAATTAGCAAAGCAAGCAAATGGAGCAGTTTTAGTAAGATACGAAGATACTGTCGTATTAGCAACAGCAACTGCATCAAAGGAACCTAAAAAAGTTAGCTTTTTCCCATTAACAGTAAACTACGAAGAGCGTTTATATGCAGTAGGTAAAATTCCTGGTGGATTTATTAAACGTGAAGGTAGACCAAGTGAAAAAGCAATATTAGCGAGTCGACTAATTGACCGCCCAATTCGACCATTATTTGCAGATGGATTCCGTAATGAAGTACAAGTAATCAGCATGGTAATGAGTGTTGATCAAGATTGTTCATCAGAAATGGCTGCTATGTTTGGTAGTTCACTAGCGCTATGCGTATCTGACATTCCTTTTAACGGACCTATTGCTGGAGTTGTAGTTGGTCGTATTAATGGCGAATTTATTATTAATCCAACAGTTGAGCAAGCTGAAAACAGTGACATTCATTTAACAGTTGCTGGAACGAAAGATGCAATTAACATGGTTGAAGCTGGAGCTAATGAAGTGCCAGAAGAAGTAATGCTTGAAGCAATTATGTTTGGTCATGAAGAAATTAAAAAATTAATTGTATTCCAAGAAGAAATTGTAGCTCAAATTGGAAAAGAAAAAATAGAAATTCAACTTCATGAACTTGATGCTGAATTAGAAAAACAAATTCGTGAAATTTGTGAAACAGAACTAAATGCAGCAATTCAAGTTCATGAAAAACATGCTCGTGAAGCTGCGATCAATGAAGTAAAAGAACGTGTTGTTCTTCAGTTTGAAGAAAATGAAGCAGACGAAGAGTCTATTGGTCAAGTTAAAGAAATTCTTTCAATGCTAGTAAAAGAAGAAGTCCGTCGTTTAATTACGGTTGAAAAAGTTCGTCCTGATGGAAGAAAATTAGATGAAATCCGTCCATTATCATCACAGGTTGGTTTACTACCTCGTACACATGGTTCTGGTTTATTCACTCGTGGACAAACTCAAGCATTAAGTATTTGTACACTAGGTGCTCTAGGTGATGTGCAAATTCTTGATGGATTAGGCATTGAAGAATCAAAACGTTTTATGCATCATTATAATTTCCCACAATTTAGTGTTGGTGAAACAGGACCAATTCGTGGACCAGGTCGCCGTGAAATTGGACATGGGGCATTAGGTGAAAGAGCACTTGAGCCAAGTATTCCAGATCAAAAAGATTTCCCATACACAATCCGCCTTGTATCAGAAGTACTTGAATCAAATGGTTCTACTTCACAAGCAAGTATTTGTGCAAGTACTCTAGCAATGATGGATGCTGGTGTACCAATCAAAGCACCAGTTGCTGGTATTGCAATGGGATTAATTAAATCTGGTGAACATTATTCTGTTCTTACAGACATTCAAGGTATGGAAGATCATTTAGGAGATATGGACTTTAAAGTAGCAGGAACAGCTAAAGGTGTAACTGCACTTCAAATGGACATTAAAATAGAAGGTTTATCAGAACAAATTTTAAAAGAAGCATTAGAACAAGCAAAAATTGGTCGTATGCAAATTCTTGATTCGATGCTTGCTACAATAAGCGAACCAAGAACAGCTTTATCTGAGTTTGCTCCAAAAATCTTAATGATGACAATTAACCCAGATAAAATTAAAGATGTTATTGGACCAGGTGGAAAACAAATCAATAAAATTATTGAAGAAACTGGCGTAAAAATTGACATCGAACAAGATGGAACAGTATTTATTTCATCTGTGGACCAACCTATGAATGAACGTGCAAAACAAATTATCGAAGACCTTGTTCGAGAAGTAGAAGTTGGTCAATTATACATGGGTAAAGTAAAACGAATTGAAAAATTCGGCGCATTCGTAGAAATCTTTGCAGGTAAAGATGGATTAGTCCATATTTCTGAACTTGCAGAAGAACGCATTGCAAAAGTTGAAGACGTAGTTTCACTTGGAGACGAAATCCTAGTAAAAGTAACTGAAATCGACAAACAAGGACGAGTAAACTTATCTCGTAAAGCTGTATTAAAAGAACAAAAAGAAAAAGCTGAGCAACAGTGAAATGTGGAGCAAGCTCGACCAGCTCTGAAAGGAATATCTCCATTCATCTGAAGAAGTGGCGATTTTTCCACTTCGAAGATTAATGGAATATTACCGAAGAGCTAGCTTGCGGAACTAGACATCAAGAAAAGCGGAAGGCGTTCGCCTTCCTAACAAATAAAAACAACAGGCACATAGAATGAGCCTGTTGTTTTTTTATTTTTTTACTTCCACATTCCTTCTTAATCCTCTCTTTTTAATTTTCCAGAATTTCATGTGTGCCTAAAATTTTTTTGGTTACAATAAGAAAAGTAGAACTAGAAATTACCAGATAAATTAGTTATTACTAATTTAGTCGTACATAAGTAGAAAGCTTGTTCTATTTTTTAAAAAAATATCATATTCCTTCTAGTAGGAGGGCGTTTAGGAAATGAGTAGAAGTCGGTTAAAAGTCTTTGCATTCGTTATGGCATTATTTCTAGCAATTTTAGCAGTTAGAAATCAATATACGAATCAATACGTGAGGAACTTAACTTTAAAATCGTCATTTGTAACAGCAAAAACAAATGGGTTATTGGATGAAATCAAAACAAAAGCGCCAACTTTCGAGATAGCTCCAAAAGATGCCTATGTGGACTCAGTTTGGAAAGCAATACCCGGCTATAACGGTTTAACAGTTGATGTTAATGCGTCATATAAGAAAATGAAGGCAAAAGGTAAGTTTGATGAGAATAAACTAGTATTTAAAGAAGTTTCTCCAAAAGTTCATTTAAAGGATTTACCACCATCACCAGTGTATAAAGGGAATCCTGAAAAACCAATGGTAGCATTTACAATCAATGTTGCATGGGGAAATGAATATATTCCGGAAATGTTAGAAGTATTAAAGAAGCACAATGCAAATGCAACTTTCTTTCTTGAGGGGAGATGGGTAAAAAATAATCCAACTGTCGCTCAACTAATCACTGCTGCAGATCAAGAAGTTGGGAACCATTCTTATACACATCCCGATATGGCAAGATTAGGTAGTCAGCAAATAAGAAATGAAATAACTCAAACAAATTCAGTCATACTAGCTACAACTGATGAAAAAGTTGTATGGTTTGCTCCTCCAAGCGGTAGTTATCGTGACGAGGTAGTTAAAATCGCTTCAAGTTTAGGCTTAAAAACAATTATGTGGACAGCAGATACGATTGATTGGCAGAAACCGCCAAGAGAAGTCATTATTAATCGTGTTATGAAAAAAGTAGACAATGGTACAATCGTTCTTATGCATCCAACGAAACCGACAGCTGAGGCACTTGATGAACTAATCACAAAAATAGAGGCATCAGGTCGAAAAGTTGTAAATATTTCAACTTTATTAGATGAAAAACGGTACGATACAATTAAAAAAGTTGAAAACAAATGACAATTACTTTCAGCTTTGTTAAGATGATTGTAAAATATAGTTAAATTTTTCAATCTTATTACAAAAGTGTAAATAGATGGTGTATACATAGGAGGCATTACATGATTGTACGACATACTTGTAAAAATGGAGTTAGAGTAGTAATTGAAAATATTTCAACTGTCCGTTCAGTTGCACTTGGAGTCTGGATTAAAACAGGTTCAAGCAATGAAACGTCAGAACTGAATGGTGTTTCACATTTTCTTGAGCATATGTTCTTTAAAGGTACTAAAACACGTAATGCGAAAGAAATCGCTGAAAGTTTCGATTCAATTGGTGGACAAGTAAATGCATTTACTTCAAAAGAATATACTTGTTATTACGCTAAAGTGTTAGATACTCATGCGGATTACGCGTTAGAAGTGTTAGGAGATATGTTTTTTAATTCAACTTTTGATGAAGGTGAATTAGAAAAAGAAAAAAATGTAGTACTTGAAGAAATCAAAATGTATGATGATACACCAGATGATTTAGTTCATGATTTATTAGGTAAAGTTATGTACGAAACTCATCCATTAGGTTATCCAATTTTAGGTACAGAAGAAACTTTAAAAACTTTTAATGGCGATACTTTACGTCAGTACATGAAGGATTTTTACACTCCGGATCAAGTAGTTATTTCAATTGCAGGTAATATCGATGAATCCTTTATTAAACGTGTTGAAGATTTATTTGGAAATTATGAGGGGAAAAAGAAAGATATAAACTTTGGAATCCCAACAATCCATTATGGACAAATTGCTCGCAAAAAAGAAACAGAGCAAGCACATCTTTGTGTTGGCTATAGAGGTCTTGAACTTGGACATAGCGATTTATATCCATTAATTGCCTTAAATAATATACTTGGTGGTAGTATGAGTAGTCGTTTATTCCAAGATGTTCGTGAGCAAAAAGGACTTGCATATTCAGTTTTCTCATATCACTCTGCATACCATGATAGCGGTACAGTTGCAATTTATGCAGGTACTGGAAAAAGCCAACTAAATCAATTATTTGAAACAATCCAAGAAACTTTAAAAGTATTAAATGCAGATGGAATAACAGAAAAAGAATTAAATAATTGTAAAGAGCAATTAAAAGGTAATTTAATGTTAGGATTAGAAAGTACAAATAGCAGAATGAGCCGAAATGGAAAAAATGAATTAATGCTAGGCAATCACCGTACTTTAGATGAAGTAATTCAACTAATAGATGATGTAACAATTGATAAAGTAAATGATATTGCGAAGTTTGTATTTACTGACGACTATGCAGTTTCATTAGTAAGTCCTGATGGAGTAATTCCAACAAATATTAAACAATAAGTTGATCAATTAGGGGGTCCCTTATAGGGTCCTCTTTTTTATTTTACAAATGACAGAGCATAGAAATACTCAGATTTAAACAGTTTTTCATTACTGCTCCTTAATTTTAGAAAGAATCTTCACCAATGCAATGGAAGATTCATAAGATATTTAGGAGAAAGATGTTAGGCGGTAGTCCTGCTTACAGAGATTAATTTCCATTTACCATAGTGAAGTAAAGAAGGTGAATGCTGCATGTTAACTGGCTTGCATATTGCTGTTATTGGTGGGGACGCCAGACAGCTGGAAGTTATTCGGAAGTTAACAGAGTTAGACGCAAAGGTAACATTAATAGGCTTTGAACAATTAGATAGTGGATTTACCAGTGCATCAAAAGAATTAATGGCAGATGCAAATTTTGAAGATTTAGATGCAATCCTTCTACCTGTACCAGGTACGAATATTGAAGGAGTTGTCGATACAATTTTTTCAAATGAGAAAGTTGTGCTGACAAAAGAAATTTTAGATAGTACTCCTTCGCATTGTACGATTTACTCTGGAATAAGTAACTCTTACTTAGATAGTATAGTTACGGCTTCAAATCGAAAGTTAGTAAAATTATTTGAACGAGACGATGTAGCTATTTATAATAGTATTCCAACTGTTGAAGGTACGATCATGATGGTTATTCAACATACGGAATATACAATTCATAATTCGAAAGTAGCCGTGTTAGGTTTAGGCCGTACAGGAATGAGTGTCGCAAGGACTTTTCATAATTTGGGTGCAAAAGTAAAAGTAGGGGCTCGTAAATCAGAACATATTGCTAGAATTGTTGAAATGGGCTTAGAAGCTTTTGAATTTAAGAATATTGAAGAGGCCTTAAAGGATGTAGATGTTGTAATTAATACTGTTCCAGTTCAAATCGTGACAGCAAGTGTCATTTCAAAATTACAACCTCATTCATTAATCATTGATTTAGCTTCTAAACCTGGAGGAACTGATTTTCGTTATGCTGAAAAAAGAGGTATTAAGGCATTACTAGCACCAGGTTTACCAGGAATCGTTGCTCCTAAAACAGCAGGGCAAATAATTGGAAACGTACTAACACAGCTATTAAAGGTAGATTTAGATAAAAGGAAGGAGCAACAAAAATGACGTTGAAAGGTAAGAAAATTGGATTTGGTATTACAGGATCACATTGTACTTATGAAGAGGTAGTACCACAAATTCAAAAGTTAGTCGATGATGGAGCTGACGTATACCCTGTTGTTACATTTACTGTAAAAAGCACAACAACTCGATTTGGTGTAGGAGAAGACTGGATCGAAAAAATAGAAGAAATTACAGGGCGTAAAACAGTTGATTCAATTGTAGGAGCAGAACCATTTGGTCCAAAAGTACAATTAGATTGTATGGTAATTGCACCGTTAACAGGAAATTCAATGAGTAAGTTTGCTAATGCTCAAACTGATAGCCCCGTATTAATGGCGGCAAAGGCAACATTAAGAAATGGAAAACCTGTTGTTTTAGGTATTTCCACAAACGATGCTTTAGGTTTAAATGGAACTAATTTAATGTGACTTAGATGGTAATACCAAATCAGTTAACACGGTCACCTGGGGAGCTTTGGGTAAAGTATAAGTGTAAAATCATCTAGTTTTTGATGTGGCTCTTTTTGATACTCAACTTTAAATAAAACTGATTTTAGAAGACGATTTTTAAGTTCTATATCAGTTGTTTTGTAATATAAATCTAACACTTTTTCAAAGGTTGGGATAAATTGTTCGTTTAGCAACTCTCTATTGTGATATTTAGCTAATTCATCCAAAATTAATGTCTTACTATTTGAAAGTTTTTTTAGTCGATTAGAGACGATTTCAGAACGTTCATTGTAAATTGATTCATCATAAACACCACGTTCTAGTAAATTAAATAAATTATTTTTTTGTTTTACTACTTCATCTAATTCATTTTCAATTTGTTTAAGAGCCTGTTTTTTTAAATTAATTACTTCAAAATCTTCCTCGTCGGGTTGATTCGTAAAACTTATTTTGTATTCTTTTAACCAAATTTCTAACCCTTGTAAGAGTTTTTCTTCAATTAAATGAGTATAGGAAGAGCGAGTATTACAACGGTTATTTGTACACACAATTTGTCTAGGCTTACCCTTTGGATAACGCTGCTGTAATTTTGATCCACATTTACTACAAAACATTATTCCAGCTAGCTGATTACTTAATTTACTATTATAAGGAGCATGGTATCGGCTATTTAAAATATCTTGTGCTGAGTTGTATATATCAAGGTCAATGATTGCTTCATGTTTTCCATCAACAATTAACCAGTCAGATTTTGGTTTTCTTATACCTTTACTTGATTTTTTATTCCAAGTCACCTTACCGCTATAAATAGGATTTTTTATCATCTCCAAAATGGAATGGTAACTCCACCTTTTTCCAGTATAGGAAAGGATATTCAATTGATTTAAACGGTTGGCAATTTCATTTGCACCGATCAAATCCTTCGTATACCATTCAAAAATACTTTTTACTACCTTTGCCTGATTGCTATTAATACGTAAAGAGCGGAATTCCTTCGTTTCATAAATCTCATATCCATAAGGTGCAAAGGTTCCTAAATAATTTCCTCTTTGGACAGATAATACTCGACCTCGTTGAAGTCTACGTGTAATTATTTTTAATTCTTTTCGCGCCATAAATGCCTCAAATTCACTGTATTCTTCATCAAATTCATCATGAAGGTCATAGGTCTTTCTCGGTGTAATTATTTTAGTTCTAGATGATTTAAACGTTTCTAAAATAATACCCTGCTCCTTCATATTACCGCGTCCAAGACGGTCCATATCCATTACTAACACGCCATCATATTTAAATTCTTCAACTTCTTGTAAAAGTTTTAACATTTCCGGCCGATAAACAAGCGATTCACCAGATGCAATTTCCTGTCGGATACAAATGATATTTAAATTCTGTTCCTTAGCGAATTTTAAAAGCTGCTCCTTATGCTTTGATAAGGTCTCACCTTCACCTCTAGCTTCTGCATCTAAATCTGCTCGACTTTTACGCAAGTACAATGCAACTCGTTCCATTTAATCACCTCATAGACTATATATATGTCTAATTAAGGAATTAATTAATTTTTGAATCAATCGACAACAAAAGATTGGTTAGTCCGTCATAAAACTAAACATACAATGAATTATGGGGGTGGTGATACTGAGTAAACAAACAGAATTTACTGCTACCTATCAATTTGGAAAAACAAAAGTGAATATAATTGCGCCAAATGATGTGACAGAAGAAAATAGAAAGAAAATTATTGAAGAAATCCATACAATTGGCCGGAAGATTGTTAAAGAAGAATTGTATAAGAAAGATGATCAGTAGGATGAACTTATTAGTAAGCACCTAAAAAGGGGGTGCTTTTTTTATTTGTTATCTTGGTCAAAGCAGTATTAACTATTTTTCCAAAAGTCTATATTGCTTGAGAAACAATATTTTTGTACTTATACAACGGTAAAAAACTAAATATGCAATCAATTTAACTGCAGATATAATAGTGACCATGATCAAGATGGTTCATGTATTTCAGAAAAATTCTGAGACAGATTACTCAAAAATCTGTCATTTTTTTTACATTACGATCGTAATTATAGTGATAGTGATTCTAAATATTCATCATAGAGAGGAATGTTGGTTATTATCGAATATCATTTAAAAAAACAATATATTTCAAAGGAAAAATTGATCGAACGTAAACTTGCTGAACATTTAATATTAAATGTAAGAATAAAAGATGTCATAGAACTAGCTTATAATAACTGGGCCTTAGATTATGCTAAAGGTGTAGTTGCTTTTAATCTTACAAATGGTGAATTAATAGGTTATTCACTTAAAGGTGCAAATAATAGAACTAGAAACGACCATGAGATTATTATTTTTGAACTAGATGCAAATGTAGACGTGGAAGATGTTACTGTTTTAATGGGGAATATTGGTGTTCGAGCTGTACGGACATTTTTTGAAATCGACGATGAAACTTTTTCAAACAATATGGTATTTTGGACTGAAACTTATTTACGGTTTCATAATTTGACGATTAAATCAATTAGAGATCGGTTTTTAAAGGTACTATATACTGATTATAAACAAACATTTTATAATACTTGCATTAAAAAACAACTTGATTCTGTTTACGCTAAATATATCGTTCATTACAATCATTAGGGTGAGATCTTAAAAATTATTTTACAAGCTTAATTTTTTGTTTCAATCCCCTTTTAAATCCTTTACTCGGCTCCTTTTAAAGTCAATTTTTTACTGTCCCAAACCAATGATATTCCTTTTAGATCGGTATTATCCTCTAAGTCATAATTTAATGCGTTTAATGAGTACAAAAAATATCTATTTTATTCCCTTTGGTCAGGATGATCCAATTAAAAAACCGAATTCATTAGTGGCAAGAATGGATTCATTGCTTGATACAGTGAAATCTTCTATTGAAGGAAAACAACTTCAACCTGTTTTAGTTGAAAAATATCGCGATCTCCAATAAATATTTTAGAAAAAATAGGACTGAATTATTTTTTCTATGTTAGAATGAAGAAAATTGAGTATGTGTCATTGGATACATACTCGTTACTATGAAATCAATTATTCAAGCGAAAACCTTTGAATATAAACTTCATTTGACGTAAACTATTTAATAAAAGTGAAAACAGGGATGGTGCAAAAAAAGTGGGGAATAAACAAAGTTATGTAGTAGCTGTAGTAGGTGCAACTGGAGCAGTTGGACAACAAATGATTGCAACATTAGAGAAAAGAAATTTTCCAGTAAAAGAAATTAAATATTTATCTTCAAAACGTTCTGCAGGAACAAAATTAACATATAAAGGTGAAGAAGTAATCGTACAAGAAGCTACTCCTGAAGCTTTTGAAGGTGTTGATATTGCTTTATTTAGTGCGGGTGGCTCAGTATCAAAAGATCTAGCTCCTGAAGCAGTTAAAAGAGGGGCAGTAGTAGTAGATAACACTAGTGCATTTAGAATGGCTGAAGATGTGCCTTTAGTTGTACCTGAAGTAAATGACAAAGATTTATTTAATCATAAAGGTATTATTGCAAATCCTAACTGTTCAACAATCCAAATGGTTGTTGCCCTAGAACCAATTCGTCAAACAATTGGTTTAAATAAAGTAGTAGTTTCAACTTACCAAGCCGTTTCTGGTGCTGGAGTTACAGCAATTGAAGCATTAAAGGAACAAGCGCAAGCATTCTTAAATGGTGAAGAAGCGACTCCATCAGTATTACCAGTAAAAAGTGGTGAGAAACATTATCAAATTGCTTTTAACGCAATTCCACAAATCGATGTATTTACTGAGAATGGATATACTTATGAAGAAATGAAAATGATTAATGAAACGAAAAAAATCATGCATTTACCTGAATTACAAATTAGCGCAACTTGTGTAAGGCTTCCTGTAATTTCTGGTCACTCAGAGTCTGTTTATATTGAAGTTGATAAGGAAGTTTCGGTAGCTGAACTTAAATCACTTTTAAGTGATGCACCTGGAATCGTTTTACAAGATGATCCAGAACAACAACTATATCCAATGCCATTTTACAGTATTGGAAGTAATGAAGTATTTGTAGGACGTATCCGTAAAGACCTAGATAATCCATTTGGATTCCATTTATGGATCGTTTCAGATAATCTATTAAAAGGTGCTGCTTGGAATTCAGTGCAAATTGCTGAAAGATTAATTGAGTTAAGCATCATTTAGTGAAAACGGCTAGAGAGGTGCAAAAATGAAAATATTAGTCCAAAAATTTGGAGGGACTTCAGTACGTGACGAAAATGGAAGAAAGCACGCACTTAAGCATATAAAAGAAGCATTAGAAAAAGGATATAAATTAGTAGTAGTTGTTTCTGCTATGGGACGAAAAGGTGAACCATATGCAACAGATACACTATTAAATCTAGTTGGCGCAAAAAAAAGTCAGGTAACACAAAGAGAACTTGATTTATTAATGTCATGTGGTGAAACGATTTCATCAATTGTTTTTTCAAATTTATTGAATGAAAACGGTATTCATGCCATGGCAATGACAGGTGCAACTGCAGGTTTCCGAACAAATGATGAATTTGGAAATGCAAAAATTCTTGATATGAAATGCGGCCGTCTAATTAAAGAGCTAGAAAACTATGATGTAGTAGTAGTAGCAGGATTCCAAGGATCAACATCTAATGGTGATATCACAACATTAGGTAGAGGTGGAAGTGATACTTCTGCTTCTGCACTAGGGGTTGCTGTTGGCGCAGAAACTATTGAAATCTTTACTGACGTTGAAGGCGTAATGACAGCAGATCCAAGGATTGTAAAAGAAGCAAGACCTTTATCAGTTGTTACTTATGCGGAAATTTGTAATATGGCATATCAAGGAGCGAAAGTAATTCATCCTAGAGCTGTAGAAATCGCGATGCAAGGGAAGGTACCTATTCGAATTCGATCAACTTATTCAAATAGTTTAGGTACACTAGTAACATCGAATCCTACACAACGAATTATTGGTGAGAATATTCAAGATCGTTTAATTACAGGAATCGCACATGTACCGGATGTTACGCAAATTAGAGTAACTTCAAAGGAACATACTTTTGATTTACATTCTCAAGTATTTAAAGCAATGGCAAATAAAGGAATAAGTGTAGACTTTATTAATATCTCACCTAATGGTGTAGTATACACTGTAAGTGATGAAGTTGCTTCAAAAGCGATTGATGTATTAAAAGGTATTGGCTATGAGCCTTCATACACTACAGGATGTGCAAAAGTATCAATAGTTGGAGCGGCAATTGCAGGAGTACCTGGCGTAACTTCAAAAATTGTAACTGCATTAGCTGAAAAAGGGATTCAAATTTTACAATCAGCTGACAGTCATACAACAATTTGGGTACTTGTCAAAAATGAAGATATGGTCGAAGCAGTTACTGCACTTCATGATGCATTTGAACTTAGTTCAGTTAAAGTGGATTAATTTTTGATCGGAGTGGAACAATGAGTAGATTTGGTAAAATTTCAACAGCGATGGTAACACCTTTTGATTCAAAAGGAAATATTGATTTCGCAAAAACAACAAAACTTGTGAACTACTTAATTGAGAATGGTACGGATTCAATCGTAGTTTGTGGAACAACTGGAGAATCTCCAACGTTAACTTCTGAAGAAAAGTTAGCATTAATTAGCCATGTTGTTTCAGCTGCAGACAGAAGAGTACCTGTAATCGCGGGTACAGGAAGTAATAATACTCGTGAAACAGTTGAATTAACGAAAAAGGTTTCTGCTTTAGGTGTAGATGCAATAATGGTAGTTGTACCTTATTATAATAAACCGAACCAAGAAGGATTATATCAACACTTTAAAGCGGCAGCTGAAAGTACTGAACTGCCTGTAATGTTATATAATGTACCAGGTAGAACAGTAGCTAGCCTTTCTGTAGATACAGTTGTAAGATTAGCAGAAATCCCGAATGTAGTTGCAATTAAAGATGCGACTGGTAACTTAAGCATCATGACAGAAATTATTGACCGTACTCCTGAAGATTTTGAATTATATTGTGGTGACGACGGCCTAACACTTCCTGCATTTGCAATTGGTTCAAAGGGAACTGTTTCAGTTGCATCACACGTATTAGGAAATGAAATGCAGCAATTAGCTGAAAGCTTCTTTACAGGAGATATGGCTAAAGCACAATTCTTACACCGTAAACTATTACCATTATTTGAAGGATTCTTCATGGCTCCAAGTCCAGGTCCAATCAAAACAGCTTTACAAATGAAAGGTTTAGATGTTGGTGGAGTTCGTTTACCGCTTGTACCACTTTCAGAAGCTGAACGCACAACGATCGGTATATTAATAAATAAATTAGACGAAGCATTACAAAGTAATTAATAACAAAACCACTTACAATTAATCCGATTAATTTGGATGGCGTAAGTGGTTGTTTTTTTAATGTATGGACTAAATCCTCAAAAAAAAAACAGAATTCTCCTATTGAATCACAATAAATGGTCTCATCATTTCATAGTCCTCGTGCTCCAACATATGACAGTGCCAAACATATAATCCTGTGAATGGCCCAAACCTCATGATTATTCTAGTTACTTGATTTGGATTAGCTTGAACAGTGTCCTTCCATCCACATTCTTGTGGCTTTGGTGGAGTCGGTGGATCTGTGTACTGAATGATTCTTTCCTTTTTATACTTTTCTACATCAAAGTTTCTACGATCTAAGATTTGGAAATCAATTAAGTGGAGATGTATAGGATGAGCATCTGGCGTTATGTTAATTAAATACCATATTTCGGTCGTTCCCAATTTCGGATTTTCTGTAATGGGGGCATCCCAATGTTTATTATCCAATAACATAATTTCTCGTCCATACTGATCCATCTTGTGATCTAATGTTAAGTATCGCTGCATTGAAGCAGACTGTTCATATATTTTTGGAATAGTCACCATATTAGCTGGTATCATACTCGTATCCACGTTTGACAATGGCAATGTAACTAGAAATTGCATCACAGTTCCCGTATTTTCATCAACAGGTCTTCCAGATGGAAATGGGGTAGGAGCATCATTCTGCATAATAATCTTCTTACCCTCAAGATTCGTAAAATCGATAATTACTTCTGCTCGTTCTGCTGGTGATAACATGAGCTCATTGATTCCAATCGGATGCTGCATGAATCCACCCTCAGTTGCGATTTGATACATAAGTTGACCAGAATCAAGCTTAATTCGAAAAAAGCGTGAATTGGAACCGTTTAATAACCTAAATCGATATTTTCTTGGTTCCACGTTTAAATAAGGATGAACTTTACCATTCACGATTACTGTATCACCAACAAATTCTGGGATAATAGACGTTTGTAGTTCTTTGATTGGTTGATCTGGCTGTTCTGGATAATAAAGTGAACCATCTTGTTTAAAACTTTTATCTTGTATCAATAGCGGCACATCATATCTCCCATTCGGTAAATTTAATGAACTTTCCTTCTGATCACTAATTAGATAGAATCCTGCTAAACCAGCATAAATATTAAGCCTTGTAATACCAAGTGCATGATCATGGTACCAAAGCGTAGATGCACAATCGCAATTATCATATCGATATACTTGCTTTCTAAAATAACGACCAACTTGTTTATAATCTTTTGTAAACCAAGCTTCAGGATAGCCATCGCTTTCAGGTTCAACACAAGCACCATGTACATGTACAACTGTCCTTACTTGAGGGACATCTTTGTGAGCACCATGAACAGTATAATCTATCGGAAACAGGTGTTTGTCTGGGAGAGCATTGATCCATTTAATAAACACGATTTCACCTTGCTCTACTTTAATTGTAGGTCCAGGATAGCTTCCTTCGTACCCCCAAACAGTTGAGTCATTTAACTCACTATGGAGCGATTGCTTAAACTCCGTCATCGTTACTTCATAATAAGTATAAAAATGATCTTTCCAGCATGGGGTTAAAACGGGTGGGATGGGTAATTCGTCTACGAATTTAGTAAGATTTAATTTTTTTGATCGATTATCCTTATAGATCCATTGGTTACTATAGATGGAATTAAATTGATCTTCACCGTTATTAATGGGAGGATTGGTACGTTGTTTGAATAGGTTGTTTAAAGTATGGGACTCACTTTCATTAAAATTCATTCGCATCCTCCTTTTCTAAATTATTCATATTCCTGTATTAACTAAAAATTGACCATTCTATAAGTAAAAACCTTTAGACTAATGGAATTATTTTCGATCTGGTAGGAAGAGCTTTATGAGTTCTTTTTACAGTGGTAGTTAATTGAACCGAATACATAAGTATTAAACTTTAACAACATCATTTAATTATATGGAAAATAATGTAATTTTTTAAAATAGGTAGATACATATTCAAATTAACTTTGTCTACATATATTGCTTGTACAGGCCATTTTTAAAACCTTATTTCTACCAATGTAGATGTATTAATTATCGCTTCATTACGGACAAGTTTAATGGGACAAATGTCAAACCATCTTCTGAGTGTACGTTTAATTTTATTCTAATGCTCACAAAGAAGTCCGCACTTTTCACATCAATTAAATTCCTAATCTACAGTTTGCTTTAGTAATAAATGTTTTAAATATTAAAATTTTTATTAGCCTTAATTATAGGAAAAGAAAGAGGAATATAGATGTCAACAACATATGATCCAAGAAGAAAGGGTATACCTTTTTATAAAGTTATTAACAAAAGTAGTAGTTCAAATGATACTAATATTGAAGTTAGTACAAATAACAATCATTCAACTGATCTTACTACTAATGTCAGTTCAGATATAAGTAATGCAACTGATAGCAATGCTAATGTTAGCAATTTTGACGCAAACAGTTCTGCTAATAGCGCCTTCAATGGTATAAGTATTAATGGAAATATCATGACAAATTGCGAAATTACAAATTGTAAACTTACAAATTGTAATATTACAAATTGCATGATTACAAATAGTATAATATCGAATTGCACTATAATGAATAGTACTATTTCGAATAGCAGTATCACTGATAGTAGTATAATTGATGGTAAGATAGCTGATGACAGTTCGATTGATTCGATTGATATTAGCTCTAATGATAGCAATCCAAGTGATAGTAATTCTACTGATAACGTTTCAATTGATATCAATTCAAATGACAGTAACACAGCCGAAAGTATTGTAATTGATAATAGTTCAATTGATAGCATTACAATTAAACAAAGTAAAGACGGTTTTATGATCAATATAGACAAAACCGATACTTAGACAAGTATCGGTTTTTCCATATTTCCAATTTGGTTCAACATTAGAACAAGGAAAGTTTTTTATAAACAGGAATTCAAAATTGTAGAACGTAAAAAATAATGAAAACATTTATTACTGTAGTGGAAATCAGGTACCATTCATTTTATTAACTATCATTTTGTTAAAAATTAATTAAAAATACATACCCAAAGTAATTCGTTTTTCCTATTTAAGGAAGAATGTATCTTGTTTTACCTGTTCGGACTAGGATATAATGTTTGTAAGATTTTGAACGGTCTGTCAATTTAAAGAACTAACTAGGAGGAACAAGTTGTGGTGAAGGAAATGAAGGAACAAGTAAAAGTTTTTGCCCTTGGTGGGGTAGGAGAAATCGGAAAAAACATGTATGTAGTCGAAGTTAGTGATTTGATTTACGTATTAGATGCAGGTTTAAAATTTCCTGACCAAGAAATGTACGGAATAGATCATGTCATACCTGATGTAAGTTATTTAGAGAAGAACGCACATAAAGTTGTAGGTGTTTTTATAACACATGGGCATGAAGATCATATTGGTGCGATTCCATATATTATGAATAAGCTTCCACAAGTAAAGTTTTACACGAATAAATTAGCTTATTTATTTATAAGAGAAAAATTAAGTGAAAAGGGTATTAAAAACCTTGAGCAATTTGAACTATATGACGAAACTACTTTATTAACATTTGAAAATAGTTCAATTAGCTTTTTTAGGACTACTCACAGTATTCCTGATTCATTTGGATTTTGTGTAAATACACCACAAGGTGCTGTCGTTTTTACTGGAGATTTCAAGTTTGATCAATCGAAAAGTCCTTATCCAGGAGCTGATTTAGGTAAATTAGCATTAATAGGAGATAAAGGAGTCTTATGTTTGCTATCTGATAGTACAAACGCAGAAAGACAAGGGTTTTCGGGGTCTGAGAAGAAAGTATCAGAAGAAATTAAAAAAGAAATCATGAATGCCAAAGGAAGAGTTTTAGTAGCTTGCTTTTCCTCAAATATATATCGAATCCAACAGGTTATTAATGCAAGTGTAGCTTCTGGTAGAAAACTAGCAGTAGTCGGAAGTAGTATGATGAAATCGATTGAAATAGCGAAGGAATTAGATTATTTATCGATTCCTGATGATTTAATGATTTCAGTTGTGGATACAGATAATTATAAAGAAAGAGATATTGTCATCCTTACAACCGGTACTCAAGGAGAACCGATGGCAGCCCTTTCAAAAATAGCTAAAGGTACGCATAAACAAGTTTCAATCCGAAAAGGTGATACTGTACTAATGGCGGCAACACCTATTCCAGGAAATGAAATGTTAGTTTCATCTTCTGTTAATCTATTATTTAGAGCTGGCGCAAATGTTATTTATGGTTATAAAAAGGTACATGTATCTGGCCATGGCTATGAAGAAGAATTAAAATTAATGCTTGAATTAATGAAGCCAAAATATTTCATACCAGTTCATGGTGAATATCGAATGCAAAAAGCACATTCACATATTGCAGAAGAAGTAGGGATGGCAAAAGAAGATATTTTTATTATTGAAAAAGGGGACATCGTTTCGTTTAAAAATGGTCAAGCTTCTCGTACTGAGAGAGTAGAAGTTGGCAACGTTTTAATTGACGGAATTGGTGTCGGTGATGTTGGAAATATCGTATTACGTGATCGTAAGCTACTTTCTCAAGATGGAATACTAATCGTTGTCGTAACGTTTAACAAGCAAAAGAAAGCAATCATTTCTGGTCCGGAAATTATAACTCGTGGCTTTGTATATGTTCGTGAGTCCGAAAAATTAATAACTAGAGCAACTGAAATTGTAAAAGACATTACAGAAAAAATGTTACAGAACGATCAAATTGAATGGACATTATTAAAAAATTCAATTAGAGATGGATTAAGCGCTTTCTTATATGAAGAAACAAAAAGAAGACCAATGATTCTTCCGATATTAATGGAAGTATAATTTTAAAAACTAGGTACTTCTTAATCCAAGATGGGTATGATTTCCTTATTATTTTCACATACTAACTTGTATGAAAAATGATAGGGGGAACCGTTTTGACAAATTCAAATAATGAAACACCTATTCCAAACGAAGATGCACCTCCAAAGCCAAATGATCAAAAGGATATGAGCATTGTTGAAAAAATTCAGCAATTAGGACAAACAAATGTTCCAGCAAGCAATGATTCAAAAATTCATTGTCTAACGATAATTGGACAAATTGAAGGGCATGTAGCATTACCACCTCAAAACAAGACAACGAAATATGAACATTTAATCCCGCAATTAGTTGCAATTGAACAAAATCCTAAGATTGAAGGATTATTAATTGTTCTAAATACTGTCGGTGGAGACGTGGAAGCTGGTCTTGCGATATCAGAAATGATAGCAACATTAACGAAACCTACTGTATCAATCGTTTTAGGTGGTGGACATAGTATCGGAGTACCAATTGCAGTGAGTACTGACTTTTCATTTATCGCGGAAACGGCAACAATGACGATCCATCCAATTCGTCTAACTGGCTTAGTAATTGGTGTACCTCAAACGTTTGAATATCTTGATAAAATGCAAGAAAGGGTAACTCGTTTTGTTACGAAGCACTCGAATATTACGGAAGAACGTTTCAAGGAATTAATGTTTACAAAAGGTAATTTAACAAGAGATATCGGCTCAAATGTAGTCGGTGGAGATGCAGTAAAATATGGACTAATTGATGATGTAGGTGGGATTGGGCAAGCACTAAGTAAGTTGCAGGAATTAATTGACGAACGAAAAGAAAAGTCTAATAAAGAGGAGAATGAATTTTGATTCTTTATACAATAATGCCAATTGAATCGATTTTTCCTGTTGATCAACAAGAATACACATCGCAGCAGTTTTTGGAATACAATGGTGTTCCAATGTTGGTTGATAGTGTTGGGGGTACAGCTTTTGAAATTAAAAGAATTGTAAGTACCGATCCGCAGCATTTTATGCAATATACACCTGGTCAAAGAATTTTAGTTCTTCCAACTTGAGGTAATTATTAACAATACATGGTAAACATATGTTCTGATATGTTATAATAAATTCAATTTAAGAAAGCAGCCAAAAGGCTGCTTTCTTTGGCGAATCTGCAAATTTTGATGGGGGTGAATTACATGGCAAAGCAGAAGCAGCAAAAGTCAAAAGCTCGAAAATCAGTAACTGGCAATGGTTCAATATGGTATGAAATTAGTGGATTAATATTTTTAGCACTATCAATCGTAACAATATTAAAGCTTGGTATTGTAGGTAAAGCCTTTGTATTATTCTTGAGATTCTTCTTTGGGGAATGGTACATGCTTAGTTTTCTTTTTATCATCGGTTTATCTGCATATAGCATAATTTATCGAAAAAGACCTCCATTTGTTTCGAGTATTACGATTGGTGGATTGTTAATCTTCTTTAGTATATTGATGTTTAGTCATGTTACTCTATTTGATTTATTAGCAAAAAATAATCAATTTCACGATCAATCTGTCATAAAAAGTACGCTAGATTTATTTTTAATTGAAGCCAAAGGCAAAATTAGTACGGTGGATCTTGGTGGAGGTATGATTGGAGCGATACTTTTTGCAGTTTTATATTTCTTATTTGACCGAACCGGTGCGATTCTATTCGGAATCATTGCAATTGTTGCGGGAGTTTTATTTATTACTGGTAAGCCACTTGGTGGTTATATCTATCAATATATAATGCCAAAAGTAAGAAATTTAATTTCAGATACTTGGAAGGATTTTACAAATTTCTGGAAGCGTGGTCGTGATCAAAAAACGACTAGTAGACGAGCTGAGGCTAAGCAAAAGAGAAAATCAAAGAAAGATTCATATGAAGACAATGATCATGAAGAAGAAGTGTCTGCTGGTAATAGTTTAAATTACCAAGTTAAAAATTCATATGAAGATGAGAACATCGAGCCGAAAAAAGAAATTCAAATCGAGTATTCTCCTACATATCAGCCACCTAAGGAGCCAGAATTGATCATCGCAAATAATTCAAATCAAATCCAGGCTCATTTTGCAGAGGAAGACGATCAGTCTATCGAATTGCCAGTTGCAGAAGTAGGTATTGATGATAAAGTAGATTACGTATTGCCATCAATGGATTTATTGGCCTACCCAAAGGGTGCTAAAAAACGTGAAAATGAATCCAAACTAAAGGAAAATGCGGACAAGCTTGAAAGAACATTTCAAAGTTTTGGTGTAAAGGCTACAGTCACAAAAGTACATCATGGACCTGCAGTAACAAAATATGAAGTATACCCTGAAGCAGGCGTAAAAGTTAGTCGTATTGTTAATCTTAGTGATGATTTAGCACTTGCACTTGCAGCCAAAGACATTCGAATTGAAGCTCCGATTCCAGGTAAATCTGCTGTAGGAATTGAAGTCCCTAATACGAGTATAACGACTGTATTACTTAGAGAAGTTCTCGAAGCAAAAAATCCGAAATTACAAAATCCATTAGCTGTATCGTTAGGTAAAGATATTGCTGGTGATGCTGTATTTGCAGAGCTTAATAAAATGCCGCACTTACTAGTAGCCGGGGCAACAGGTAGTGGAAAAAGTGTATGTATAAATGGAATCATTGTTAGTATCCTAATGAATGCTAAACCATCTGAAGTAAAACTAATGCTAATTGATCCGAAGATGGTTGAATTAAATGTTTATAATGGTATTCCTCATTTGCTAACTCCGGTTGTAACAAACCCTAAAAAGGCTTCACAAGCGTTACGAAAAGTTGTTAGTGAAATGGAAAGAAGATATGAGCTTTTTTCTCATTCAGGTACTAGAAATATCGAAGGATATAACGAATTAACGAAACAAAATAATACGATGACTGATTCGAAACAACCTTTATTACCATTTATCGTCGTGATTGTTGATGAGTTAGCTGACTTAATGATGGTAGCTTCGAGTGACGTGGAAGATTCAATCACTAGATTAGCTCAAATGGCTCGTGCAGCGGGTATCCACTTAATTATTGCTACACAACGACCGTCCGTTGACGTTATCACGGGTGTCATTAAAGCAAATATACCTTCTCGAATTGCTTTTAGTGTTTCTTCTCAAACAGATTCTCGTACAATTCTTGATACTGGTGGAGCAGAAAAACTATTAGGAAGAGGAGATATGTTATATCAACCAATCGGTGCATCTAAACCAATTCGAGTACAAGGAGCATTTTTATCTGATGATGAAGTTGAAAGAGTAGTCGAGTTTTCAATCTCTCAACAAAAGGCTCAATACCAAGAAGAAATGATGGTAAAAGAGGAAAAAGATGGGAAATCTGAAGTGAATGATGATCTTTATAATGAAGCTGTTGAGTTAGTAACAAATATGCAATCAGCCTCGGTATCACTACTACAAAGAAGGTTTAGAATTGGTTATACAAGAGCTGCCAGATTAATTGATGCGATGGAAGATAATGGTATAGTTGGTCCGTATGAAGGTAGTAAACCTAGGGAAGTATTAATTAGTAAACCAGTGGAAGATGAGCAAGCCTTGTCTTAAACAAAAAGAAAAAATTGTCGAAACATTATTGACATTTTTAGACATACAATGATATTATTTCTTCAGATAAATTGATAGTCCTCATATAATATCGACATAATGGGTCGGAAGTTTCTACATTGCAACCAATATTTGCAATACTATGGGGAAAAAGCATTATTATGGAGAAATGATTTATATTTACGAAAATCTAAAACTCTTATAATCTAGCTTTTTCACTAAGTGGAACGGTAGATTATAAGAGTTTTTTTGTTAAATATGAACAAATGATTCATTAACGAAATAAAAAATAAAGCGTTTACAAAAAAGTGTTGAAATGAGTAAAAAATAACAGTATAGTAAAGAAGGATTATACGACAGATGTCTAACAACTGATGTCTGAAATCCGAAGTTTGGGGGATGGGAAATGAAGATTAAAACAGACACCAGATTACTTTATCTCCAAGTGATGGATCGAATAAAACAAGATATTGAGAATGGTATTTACTTGCCACATCATAAGTTACCATCAGAGTATGAGTTATCTAAAATTTTTGGAGTATCAAGAGCAACATTAAGAGAAGCATTAAGAGTTTTAGAAGAAGAAAATATCTTAGTAAGAAGACACGGGGTCGGGACATTTGTGAAACCGAAACCAATTTTTAGGACAGGCATTGAACAATTAAGTAGTGTGTCAGAAATGATCATTGATGCAGGTAAAGAACCTGGTACAATCTTTCTATCTTCTAAACTATTAGTTCCTACGAAGGAAGATTTAAAAAGCTTCACAATCACGGAAGATGATCGTATGCACGTAGTAGAAAGAATTCGAACAGCAAATGGTGAACCTGTAGTTTATTGCATTGATAAATTACCGACTAATTATTTTAAACAGGTTCCTTCATATGAAGATCATTCGTTCTTTACATTCATCAAAAAAGAAACCGGTCGAAATATCGAATATTCAAGTGCAAGAATTGAACCTATCGGATACCACGATAAAGTTTCTCCTTTATTACAGTGTGAACCAGATGTTTCATTATTATTAATCGAACAGTTACATTTTGACGATTTAAACCGTGCAGTTTTACATTCTTATAATTACTTCAGAGCTGATCAGTTCAGCTTTAATGTTTTAAGAAAAAGAAATTAAATTGTATAGCCAAATTAATATTTACGAAAAATAAGTTTTGGCGGGTTTCCAAATATAGTTTACTGAAATTTCATTAAAATTATTAGGGAGGTGGATCGTTAAGATAACGATTATAAACCAAGCTAGTACAAATGTAAATAAAAATTTAAGGGGGCAAATTTTTATGAAGATGAAAAAAGCTGGTCTTGTTCTTTCAATGGCCTTAGCAGCAGGTACAATTTTAGGTGCTTGTGGTAAAGGTGGAGATACAAAAGACGCAAAAGGCGCATTTAAAGTAGGGATGGTAACTGACTCTGGTACGATTGATGATAAGTCATTTAACCAAGGTACTTGGGAAGGGATCCAAGCTGGAGCTAAAGATTTAGGTTTTAATCTTAAGCAAGATACAAAATACTTAAAACCTGCTGGTGAAACTGAAGCAGATTACTTAAAAGAAATCGGAAACTTAAATGATGCAGGGTTTCAATTTATCATAACTCCTGGTTATAAATTTGAAACAGCAATTAACAAAGCGCAAGATAAATATAAAGATGACAAATTTGTCATTATCGATGGTACTCCACATACAGCTAAAGATTTTACTCCAAATGTAAAAGATAACACAGTTTCAATTTTCTTCTCAGAACATGAAGCTGGCTACCTAGCTGGTATTGCAACAGCAGTTCAATTAAAAACTGGTGATGTTGGATTTATCGGTGGTATGGAAATTCCAGCAGTTCAAAAATATAACTGGGGATTCCAACAAGGTATTAAATATGCAAACGAGAAACTTGGAACTAGCATTTCTTTAAAAGCTAATAACGTTGTTTATTCTGGAAGCTTTACAGACAAAGCAGCAGGTCAACAAATTGCAGCTCAAATGTATGACCGTGGCGTTAAAGCGATTTTCGCTGCAGCAGGTGGAGTAGGACAAGGTGCTATTACTGAAGCTAAAAACAGAGTAGCTAGTGGTAAAGAAGTTTGGGTTGTTGGTGTAGACGTAGATCAGTACGCTGATGGAGTTTATAAAGATAACAAATCAGTAATTTTAACTTCAGCTATGAAAGGTGTTGCAAAAGCAGCTTCTGATATGGTTAAAGCTGAAAAAGATAAAAAATTCCCTGGTGGACAAACTTTAACTTACGATGCAAAAAATGATGGTATTGGTTTACCAAAAGAAAATCCAAACTTAAGTTCTGATACTTTAACAAAAGTTAATGATGTATTTAACAAAGTTAAGTCTGGTGAAATTGTAGTAGCAAGTGAAAGAGGAAATTTAATTAAGTAATTATCTTTCTAATTAATAAATGATAGAAGAAGCATAGGAAAGGAGACCCTTTTATATGCTTCTTCTACCCTAAAAATGATTTTTTTCTTTCATGCTTTAATCAATTGAAAGCACTTAATTGAAAAAGCTTCCAATTGATTAGGGCATGACAATCGGGAGAGAGAGTTAAGCCCTCCTTAAATAAAAAATATAGAAAAATATTTCGAAATCAAGTAAAACTTTAAAAATAAAAAATGACTTCGTAATATCAAGGAGGAAAATTATGGAATATGTAGTGGAGATGCTAAATATAACAAAAGAGTTTCCTGGCATTATAGCGAATGATAATATTACACTACGATTAAAAAAAGGGGAAGTTCATGCTTTATTAGGTGAAAACGGAGCAGGGAAATCAACTTTAATGTCCGTCCTTTTTGGAATGTACACACCCGAAAAAGGGATTATAAAAATAAAAGGTAAAGAAGTTAAAATTTCAAATCCAAATGTTGCAAATGAACTAGGAATCGGAATGGTTCACCAACATTTTAAATTAGTTTCAAATTTTACAGTAACAGAAAATATTATTCTAGGTCTTGAACCTAAAAAAGGGCTAGTAGTAGATATCAAGACTGCAGCAAAACGTATTGAAGAACTTTCTAAAACTTACGGCTTAAATGTAGATCCATATGCAAAGATTGAAGATATTACAGTAGGGATGCAACAAAGAGTCGAAATTTTAAAAACTTTATATCGTAATGCTGAAGTATTAATCCTAGATGAGCCAACAGCAGTACTTACTCCACAAGAAATACAAGATTTAATGAAGATTATTAAAAACTTGATTAATGAAGGCAAGTCAATCATTATCATTACACATAAATTAAAAGAAATTAAAGCTGTTGCAGATCAATGTACAGTAATTCGTCATGGGAAGTACATTGGTACAGTTGATGTAAAACAAACTTCTGAATCTGAAATGGCATCTATGATGGTCGGACGTCAGGTGTCTTTCAAGGTAGATAAAGTAGAATCAAAACCTGGTGAAGTTGTACTAGATGTAAATAATTTAAGTGTCAAAAATAATAAAAAAGTTTTAGGTTTAAAAAATGCTACACTTCAAGTTCGAGCAGGTGAAATCGTTGGGATTGCCGGAGTTGAAGGAAATGGACAATCTGAACTTGTTGAAGCAATTACAGGGTTAAGACCGATTGAAGAGGGTTCTATTTTATTAAAAAATCAAGATATTACAAAACGCAGTATACGTGAACGAATTAGAAGTGGTATTGCACACATTCCAGAGGATCGTCAAAAAAGAGGACTTGTTCTTGAATATACGATTGAAGAAAACGTTGTTCTAGAGATTTATAATCAAGAACCGTTCTCTAAATATGGAGTTTTAGATAAAGCTGCGATTGCCAAACATGCAAAGAAAATCATTGAAGAATTCGATGTACGCTCTGGTGAAGGGGCTAAAACAGTCGTTGAATCAATGTCTGGAGGAAACCAACAAAAAGCAATCATTGGTCGCGAAATCGAACTTAAGCCTGAGTTATTAATTGCATGTCAGCCAACACGTGGTTTAGACGTTGGTTCGATAGAGTATATTCATAAGAGATTAATTGAGCAAAGAGATAGTGGAAAAGCGGTTCTATTGATCTCGTTAGAACTAGATGAAGTTCTTAATTTATCTGACCGCATTGCAATCGTAAATGCTGGAGAAATCGTTGATATCGTTAATGCCAAAGACACAAATGAAGATGAATTAGGATTAATGATGGCTGGTATAAGGAGAGGTGAAGGGGCATGAAAAAGGGAGGAATCATTTCTTTAATTGCCGTAGTTTTAGGTTTACTAGCTGGAGCATTATTAATTTTAGTAACAGGTAATGATCCAATAGAAGGGTTTACTTATTTATTCCAAGGTGGATTAAAAGATCCGGAGCGTATTGGTAATACATTTGCTACTGCTACTCCGTTAATTTTAACAGGACTTTCTGTTGCATTTGCATTCAGAACAGGTTTATTTAATATTGGTGCAGCTGGCCAAATGCTTTTCGCAGGATTTTGTGCTTCTGCAATTGGTTTAACTGTCGATTTACCTACTCTTATCTTAGTTCCAATTATGGTAATTGTAGCCTTTATTGCAGGTGCAGCTTGGGCATTTATTCCAGGACTACTAAAAGCTAAGTTTAATGTTCACGAAGTAGTTTCTACGATTATGATGAACTGGATTGCATACTGGACTGTTTATTATTTAGTACCACAATATTTTAAAGGTAGTACTGAAACAGAGTCAAAAATGCTTGCAGATGCTGCAACATTAAAAATGCCGTTATTATCAAATTTATTTGGTGGTTCATATATTAACTTCGGTTTATTTATCGCCGTTATTATGGTAATCGTTATTTCATTTATTATTAATCGCACAGTATTAGGGTATGAATTAAAAGCTGTAGGTTATAACCGTAGTGCTGCTGAATACGCTGGTATTTCAGTAAATAGAAATGTTGTTTTATCAATGATGATTTCAGGTGGACTTGCAGGCTTAGCAGGTGTAGTTCAATTCGCTGGTAATGCATCGCTAATTCAAATAGGTGTTTTACCTACTGAAGGATTCGACGGAATTGCAGTGGCACTTTTAGGAATGAATACACCAGTTGGCGTATTTTTCTCAGCAATTTTCTTTGGACTATTATATTCTGGTAAAGGTTTTATGAGTGCAATGACTTCAATTCCACCAGATATTGCTGATGTTATCATTGCTATCATTATTTATTTCTCTGCAACTAGTATTTTAATTAAAAAAGTTATAGATCGAGTATCCAAATCACGCAAATACAAAAACAGCAATGTAGGAGAGAAGGTGAAATAAGGCATGGATTTAATTATACAAATTTTCCCATATGCAATTGCCTATACGATTCCATTATTAATCGTAGCATTAGGTGGTTTATTTTCTGAGCGAAGCGGTGTCGTAAATATTGGTTTAGAAGGTTTAATGGTTGTTGGTGGTTTCGCTAGTGCCTTAACAATTTCAAAACTTCAAGAAACTCATCAAGGTGAAGTTTGGGTTATCTGGGTAGGAATTCTTGTTGCAGTTCTTACAGGTGCTTTATTCTCTTTACTACATGCGTTTGCAAGTATAAATTTACACGCAGATCAAGTAATAAGTGGTATCGCAATTAATATGATTGCAGGTGCTTTAACAATCTTCTTAGCAAGAAATATTACTGGATCAGGAAACATCAGTATTAACGGTATTACTCGTACTGATATCCCAGTCTTAAAGAACATTCCAATTCTCGGAGATCTATTCTTTAAAAACACGTATTCTACAACATGGTTAGTAATTGGTATTCTAATCATTAGTACATTTATACTTTATAAAACTCGTTTAGGCTTACGTCTACGTGCATGTGGTGAATACCCTCAAGCAGCTGATGCAGCAGGTATTAACGTATACCGTATTCGTTACCTTGGCGTTATTATTTCTGGTGCATTCTCTGGATTAGGTGGAGCAATTATTTTAGTAACATACTCTGGCGAATTTACTGGTAGTGTTGCAGGTCTTGGTTTCTTAGCAATTGCTGCATTAATTTTTGGACAATGGAAACCACTTGGAATTTTAGCAGCGACATTATTCTTTGGTGTAGCTACAACAATTGCCAACGTATCGCAAGTTATTCCAAGTTTAGCTCATATTCCACCATTAGCATTAAAGTTATTCCCATACGTAGTAACTTTAATCGCATTAGTAATTTTCTCAAAATCATCTCAAGCACCAAAATCAGTTGGTGTTGCGTATGAAAAAGGTAAACGATAAATAAATGTTTAAAAAGCTTCCTACTAAATTAGGAAGCTTTTTTTATTCGTGCGCCCAGCATGTGCATAATCTATAGGGTGCAAATCCCGAGTCACGAAGGCAGTAGTAGTGATTAGCTTAAGACAAGGGTGTCCGTGGCGACGCGGAATCTGAAGGAAGTCGGCGGCAAATTTCCGACCTAAGGAACACGAACTTCATATAAGGCTAGGTAATATTGGATGAGTTTGCGAAACAAAACAAAGTCCTTACTGCCAAAGATGTTACTAAGTAAATGAAGTAGGTACATGGAAAGAAAGAATATGCACTTACCTGGGGAGGTCTGACAGAAACGCTACACTCATGTGGTAACTTATCTAGTGATAGATAACTGAACTGTCAGAAGTCAGCAGACGTCATAGTACTTGATGTTTCGAAACATCGACTGAACAAATTAAGAAGAACTGATACTAAGAGAATATATTCTATGAAGAAGCAGATAACCTTAAATAAGGCTTACTCAAAGGAGGAAATGGTGAATACATGGGGGACTTTGAGAAGGTGGAGTAGAATGTTACGCAAATAGACCATCATGTTCACGTAGAAAGGAAATGTCAAATGTTAATGGAAAGGATACTAACACGGGAAAATCTTCTGAACGCTCTGAAAAGAGTGGAACGAAACGGGGGCAGTCACGGAGTAGACAACATGTCGACCAAAGACCTGCGTTCGTACATTATCGTACACTGGGATGAATTAAAGAAGTCTCTCGCAAATGGAACTTATAAACCTCAACCTGTCCGTCGAGTCGAAATCCCGAAACCAAACGGAGGAACAAGGCTACTAGGAATTCCAACCGTGTTAGATCGATTCATTCAACAAGCAATTACCCAAGTATTAACACCAATTTATGACCCAAGTTTCTCGGACCATAGTTATGGATTCCGTCCAAAAAGAAGAGGACATGACGCAGTAAGAAAAGCGAAGGGATTCATAAAAGAAGGATATAGATGGGTAGATGATATCGACTTAGAAAAGTTCTTTGACAAAGTAAACCATGATAAGCTAATGGGCATTCTTAAGAAGAAAATCCATGACAAAGTGTTGTTGAAATTAATTCGTAGCTATTTAAACGCAGGAATACTGATAGGTGGTATTTTCTCTGAGAGTACCGAGGGTACTCCTCAAGGGGGACCACTAAGTCCATTACTCTCAAATATTATTTTAGATGAACTAGACAAAGAACTGGAAATAAGAGGACATAAATTCGTTAGATACGCTGATGACTGTAATATCTACGTAAAGTCAAAGAAAGCAGGAAAACGAGTCATGTCTGGTATCGTGAATTTTATCGAAACAAAACTAAAACTAAAAGTAAACCAGGAGAAATCGGCTATTGACCGACCTTGGAAAAGAAAATTTCTTGGTTTTAGTTTTACAAGTGCTAGGGAACCGAAAATACGAATCTCGAAAGAGAGTATTAAAAGAGTAAAACAGAAAATCAGAGAGCTTACATCTAGAAAAGCACCGATACCAATGGAAAGTAGAATAAAGAAGCTCAATCAATATCTAATAGGTTGGTGTGGATATTATGCGTTAGCAGATACGCCAAGTCATTTCAAGGACTTTGACAAATGGATAAGAAGAAGACTTAGGATGTGTCTGTGGAAACAATGGAAACAACCTAAAACAAGAATAAGAAAACTAATTGGATTAGGTGTGAACTTCCATAATGCATATGAATGGGGAAACAGTAGAAAGGGCTTTTGGCGAATCGCCAAAAGCCCAATACTTCATAGAACACTTGGAGTGCATTTTGGCAAAACCAAGGTCTTAAAAGTCTATATCAGAGATATGAAATCTTACGTCAGACTTAATTTGAACCGCCGTATACGGAACCGTACGTACGGTGGTGTGAGAGGTCGGGAGTTAGTCACTCCCTCCTACTCGATTAATTAAAGGATGTTGTCAATTAATTAGGAATAATATCGTTGTTATGAATATTTACTGTAGTTGATCATCTCTCAACTTCTACATGGAAGTTAAATAATAACTCGTTTATATTTTGAAAATGATTGAAACGTAAACTGCGAGACTCCTGTAGGAAAAGATCGCAGGCTGGCTGAGGAGTTTCACCTCTCTCCACGGATAGGGAGTATCCTTTCGTTCCAATTGACGTAGTACTTATTTTAAAAGAACAGATTTTTATTTGAATTAATTATTTTGGGTAAACTAAGCAGTAGGTTTTATTTTTGGTAAAATTAGAGATACAATGAAGATATTGGAAATAAATATGAGTAAATAGTATTTGACTAAGGAGGGTTCAATTTGAATTTGTTACAGTACAAAAATAGTGATATTAACGGTATTAAGCTACATGTGGTAACAACTGAAAAATTTAAAACAAATTCGATTACATTAAAAGTACGTGGAAAACTTGAAGAAGATACAGTATCGTATCGCGGAATTTTACCTTATGTATTGCAAAGTGGAACAAAAGATCTTCCTACCAATGGTGAAATTAGAAGAAAATTAGAAGAATTATATGGGGCGACCTTCTTTGTAGACGTATCGAAAAAAGGGGATTATCATGTTATGTCATTTACAATTGACATTGCAAATGAAAAATACCTTTCAAATCAAGGTTCATTACTAAATGAAGCGCTAATGCTTATTGCTTCTATTTGGCAAAATCCATTTTTAGAAAATGGGGTATTTTCAGCTAAGCATGTTGAAACTCAAAAAAGAACCCAAGTACAACGAATTCAATCAATAAATGATGATAAATTGAAATATGCAAATCAACGACTAGTGGAAGAAATGTTTAAGGATGAACCTTATGCATTACTTGCAAATGGAAAAACAGAAGATGTCAATTCAATTACAGCTGAGTCACTTTATAAGTATTATGAAAAAGCTTTGCAACAAGATTTAATTGATCTTTATATAGTTGGAGATGTTGCATTTGACCAATGTAAACAATTAGTTGAAGAGAACTTTAGAAACACAACTAGTGAAAGATTAACAGTCGATACAAAAAAAGCAACGCCAGTCGATTCTCCTAATGAAGTAATTGAAGAGCAAAAACTAAATCAGGGCAAACTACACATCGGATATACTACTGGAATCTCGATTAAAGATCCAGATTACTTTGCACTTCAAGTGTTTAATGGACTTTTTGGTGGATTCTCTCATTCAAAATTATTTATCAATGTTCGAGAAAAAAATAGCTTAGCATACTATGCTGCTTCTCGTTTTGAAAGTCATAAATCAATTTTAATGGTTATGTCTGGTATAGCAAGTGAAAATTATGAAAAAGCAACTACAATTATTGCTGAACAACTGGAAGAAATGATAAAGGGAAATTTCTCTGAAGAAGAAATTGATCAAACAAAATTAGTGATTAAAAACAGTCTATTGGAAAGTATGGACACTGCATATGGAATCATTGAAACATTATTCAATGATCAATCTGCAGGGAATGAACGTCCAATCGAGGACTGGTTCCCTGAAATTGAAAAAGTTACGAAAGATGAAATTGTAGCTGTAGCTAATAAAATTAAACTTCACACAACTTATTTCTTAAAAGGTCAGGAGGGAGCATAATGGAAAAAAAGTATTTTGAACAATTGAATGAAACGCTTTATTTCGAGGAGCTTGAAAACGGATTAAAAGTATATATTCTTCCTAAACAAGGCTACAACAAAACATATGCGACCTTTACAACGAAATACGGTTCGATTGATTCTGAATTTATTCCTTTAGGAAAAGATGAAAAATTAGTTGTACCAGATGGGATTGCTCATTTTTTAGAGCACAAATTATTTGAAAAGAAAGATGGGGACGTATTCCAGGTTTTTAGCAAACAAGGAGCCTCTTCTAATGCGTTTACAAGTTTTACACGAACTGCTTATTTATTTTCAGCAACGAATAATATAGAACAAAATTTAATGACTTTAATTGATTTTGTTCAAGATCCATATTTTTCTGATCAAAGTGTTGAAAAAGAAAAAGGGATCATCGGTCAGGAAATTAAAATGTACGAAGATAACCCTGATTGGAGACAATATTTTGGGATGATTGCTAATTTATATGGTAAACATCCTGTTAGAACAGATATTGCTGGTACAGTTGAATCAATTTCAAAAATTACAAAAGAATTACTTTATACTTGTTACGAAACTTTTTATCACCCAAGTAATATGTTGTTTTTTGTTGTAGGTCCAGTAGACCCTGATAAAACAATGAATTTAATTAAAGAAAACCAAAGCAAAAAAACGTTCAAAGATGCAAATGAAATTAAGAGATTTTTCCCTGAAGAAACGCCTGAATCTGCAGAAAAGAAAAAAGTGTTACATATGAATGTCCAATCATCAAAAGTACTCGTTGGCGTAAAAGACTTTTCTGCACCTAAAGGTGGAAGCGATTTATTAAAACATGAATTATCAATTTCAGTATTACTTGATTATTTATTTGGTAAAGGCTCAAATACGTATCAACAAATGTATGAAGATGGTTTAATCGATGATACGTTCTCATATGATTACTCTGCAGAAAATGGTTTTGCTTTTGCGATCATCGGAGGAGATTCTACTTCACCTGAAAAACTCTCTGAAAAAATAAAAGAAGTGTTATTAGACTCAAAAAATCATCAGTGGGAAAAAGAAATTGTCGATCGCGTAGTTAAAAAGAAAATTGGCGGATTCTTACGCTCATTAAATTCTCCAGAATATATCGCTAACCAATTTACGCGATATGCGTTCTTAGATATGCATTTATTTGACATTGTATCTGTGTTACAATCTATTTCTGTAGAGGATTTAAAAGAAAGTGCCAGTCATCTAATAAATGAAGACTATATGAGTGAATTTTTTGTTCTTCCTCATTGAATGAATTAAAAGCATCCTCTATGGGATGCTTTTTGAAATTTAAAAAATTTAAGGGTTTTTAAAGAATGTAAGTGTACTATTTATTAATAAAAAATTTTAAGAGAGCTTCCTCGCTTACCTTTCTATTTCTTAATACTCTTTAACCCTGCATTAAAACCTCGAATAAATGGAGATTATAATAAATGAGAAAAAGAATTCTTGTAATTGGAGCTAGTGGTGACATTGGCTTAGCAATTTCGAAAAAATTAATCAATGAAAATTATGATTTAGTTGTCCATTATAACAGTAAGAAAGAACCACTTAATGAACTGATTGAATTGGCTAATGAGATTGAAGTAAGTTGCCAATTTGTTCAAGCAAACTTGTCTGTTGAAAATGGAGTTGAAATTTTAACATCACAAATAAATGATCCAATCGATTCCATTGTGTATGCATCTGGTTTTTCAATTATTGGTTTGATTAACGATGTAAGTGATGAAGAGATTAATCGAATGACTCAATTACATATAAAAAGCTTGATCAAAGTAGTCAATTATTTTCTTCCTAATATGGTGGCTAAAAAATCTGGCAGTATCGTCGTTATTTCGTCTATATGGGGACAAATTGGTGCTTCATGTGAAGTATTATATTCAACTACTAAAGGTGCTCAAAACGCCTATGTGATGGCATTAGCTAAAGAATTAGGACCAAGTGGAATAAAAGTAAATGCTGTTGCTCCAGGTGCCGTAAAAACCAATATGTTAAATACCTTCAGTGAAGAAGATTTAAAAGAAATTGCAAATGAAATTCCAATGAATCGTTTAGCTCTTCCAAGTGAAATTGCGAATACTGTAAATTACCTAATTTCCGAACAATCTTCTTATATAACTGGCCAAATCCTTGGAGTAAACGGAGGTTGGCATACTTCATAGCAAAGTTTCCGGTCGAAAGTTATTTATTTCACATATTTTACCTTTTATATTATGGCGAAATCGTTTATTATTAAATGGAGAGTTAAGTAGTTAACAAATAGGGGGTATAGGTATGGAGTTAATCGAATGGTATTTTGAGTATGAAATACATAAGAATCGCCCTGGACTACTTGGAGATATTGCATCGCTAATCGGTATGCTAGGGATTAATATTTTAACAATCAATGGTGTCGACACAATGAAACGCGGCATGTTACTTGGTTGCGATAACGATGATCAAATTACTAGATTTGAATCAATTTTAAATACTATGGACAATATAACAATAATTAAACTTAGAAAGCCAACTCTAAGAGATCGCTTAGCTGTAAGACATGGTACTTATATTCAACGAGACGTAGATGATAAAAAGACTTTTCGTTTTGTCCGCGATGATTTAGGTATGCTTGTTGATTTTATGGCAGAGTTATTTAAAATGCCAGGCCATAAGCTAATCGGAATTAGAGGAATGCCTCGTGTTGGTAAAACTGAATCAGTTGTAGCAGCAAGTGTATGTGCAAATAAACGCTGGTTATTTGTTTCATCAACATTAATTAAACAAACATTAAGAAGTCAATTAATAGAAGACGAATATAACTCAGATAATGTATTTATTATTGATGGCATTCTTTCTCATAGAAGAGCAAATGAGCAACATTGGCAATTGGTACGCGAAATTATGGCAATGTCTTCTGTGAAAGTAGTGGAGCATCCTGATGTATTTGTACAGCAAACTGAATACTCTTTAGAAGATTTTGATTACATAATTGAATTAAGAAATGATGAAAATGAAGAAATTAAATACGAACTTGTAGACCAAATGGATAAAAATGGACACAACTCGTTCTCGATGTTTGATTTTTAAAGTTAGTTGGGGTGTAACTTGTGACAGAATTAGGAAAATATTTACGAGAAGCAAGAGAAGCGAAAGGCTTATCAATTGACGACGTACAAGAGTTAACGAAGATTCAGAAACGTTATCTTGAAGCAATTGAAGAAGGTAATTATGAAATATTGCCAGGGCAATTTTATGTTCGTGCATTTATTAGACAATATGCAGAAACAATTGGTGTTGACGTTTCTGGATTTCTAACTGAAAAGCCAGTGGTAGAGGAATCAACTGTGGCTAGTGCAGTAGAAGAAGTAAAGCATGAAGAAATCCCTAGTAGAGCATCGAAGCTTAAAGAACCATTAAGCAATGTGAAGTCATCACGAATAATGGATTATTTACCAAGGATACTAGTAGCGATTCTTATCATTGGGATTTGCATCGCTATTTATATGATGTTCCCATCAAAAAATGATGAAAAATCTGCGGATACGAATCAATCTCAATCTAACTCTAATTCTGAAATTGAAAAGCCAAAAAATAATGCGCTAGATCAGGCAAAAGTTAATAATACGAAAAAAACAGAGAAACCGAAAAATGATGTGACTGAGCAAACGCCAGCGCAAAAAATTACTGTTGACTCTGCAGCGGGTAAACGAACTACTATTTCTTTATCTGGTACGGATGTATTTAAATTAGAGGTAGTTGCAAATGGTGAAAGTTATGTGGATTTAAAAAATGCTGATGGGAAAATGTTCTATTCCGGAATTTTAAAACATGGACAAACTCAAAACTACGACTTAACAGATGAAAATGAAGTAACTGTAAATATTGGTGCTTCTAATAATGTTGAGCTACGAATTAACGATGAGGTATTTAAATATCCAGTTAGTCCAACAAATGCTGTTCACCAAAAGATTACGATTAAAAATTTAAAAATGAATCAATAGTCATCTTTAAGATGGCTTTTATTCATTTATTATAAATGTTTCATTTTTAGAAAGTTTTGGAGGGTTTTACCATGAATTTACCAAATAAGATCACAGTTTCAAGGGTTTGTCTAATTCCATTATTTATGATTGCCGTTTTAATCGATTTTGGATGGGGAAATGTTACATTAATGGGTGATTCAATACCAGTTAATCATTTAGTAGGAGCTGCAATTTTTATTATTGCCTCAGTTACTGATTTTATAGATGGTTATTACGCAAGAAAATATAATCTAGTTACTAATTTTGGAAAGTTTTTAGATCCACTTGCTGATAAATTACTTGTTTCTTCAGCATTAATTATCTTAACTGATTTTCATTATGTTCCTGCGTGGATTACAATTATCATAATAAGTAGAGAGTTTGCAGTAACCGGTTTACGAATGATTTTAGCTGGCTCTGGAGAAGTTCATGCTGCTGCAATGCTAGGTAAAATTAAGACTTGGGCTCAAATAGTTGCGATTTCTGCATATTTCTTACATGATTTCCCATTAAATTTCTTACCATTTTCAATTGCAGATGTATCACTTTGGGTGGCATTATTCTTTACAGTATATTCTGGTTGGGATTATTTTTATAAAAATAGAGATGTTCTTCTTAAATCTATGTAATTAATAATAGGGGGAAATGATATGAAACGTGCTGAAATCATCGCAGTAGGTACTGAGCTACTTTTAGGCCAAATTGCAAATACAAATGCTCAATTTATAGCTAAACATTTATCTGCATTAGGATATCACCATCATTTCCAAACAGTTGTAGGAGACAATTCCGAACGACTTAAAAGTGCATTAGAAATTGCTTCATCAAGAAGTGATTTAATCATCTTAACTGGTGGACTTGGACCAACAAAGGATGATTTAACGAAAGAAGTTGTCGCAGAATTTGTTCATGAGTCACTTGTTTACCATGATCAATCACTAGAGTATATTGAACAATATTTTATTAAAGTAAATCGACCAATGACTGAAAATAATAAAAAACAAGCATTAGTCATTAATAACGCACATGTTTTATTGAATAAAAATGGTATGGCACCTGGAATGGTTTATGAAGCGAAAAATATACAATTTGTATTATTACCAGGACCACCTAAAGAAATGATTCCGATGGTTGAGAAAGAACTAATTCCTTATTTTTTAAAAGGTAAGGAAGCAAGTACGATTATTTCGAAAGAGCTTAAGTTTTTTGGCATCGGGGAATCGATTTTAGAAACTGAAATACTTGATTTACTTGAAAGTCAATCAAATCCAACGATTGCTCCTTTAGCGAGTGAGGGAGAAGTAATGCTTCGAGTTACTGCAAGTGCTAGTAATGAACAAGAGGCAGAAAAACTAATTGGACAAGCTGAAGAAAAAATACGTGAGCGTGTTGGGCAGTTTATATATGGTACAAATAATGAAAACTTATTTACAGTTTTATCAAATAAGCTAAAAGATTTTAAACTGACTATTTCTGCTGCTGAAAGTTTAACTGGAGGTCTATTCAGTAAAAGAGTGACAGATATTCCTGGGAACTCGTCTATTTTTAAAGGTAGTATTGTTTGTTATTCTAATGAAATGAAACAAAACCTTTTAAATGTTCCATCAGACATTCTTAATAAAAATGGTGCAGTAAGTGCAGAGTGTGCAGAATCACTAGTTGAAAATATTCAAAGATTAACAGGAAGTAATATTTCAATTAGTTTTACTGGTGAAGCAGGACCATCTACATTAGAAGATGTGCCAGTAGGGAAAGTATTTATCGGTATAAAAATTGGCGATTCTGATCCAATTGTAAAAGAGTTTCAATTCAGTGGCACTAGAGAACAAATAAGATTATCAAGTGTCAAAAATGGCGCGAACTTGTTGATTAAATTAATTAATTCAAGTTTTGAAAGTCAAGACTTATAAAATGAAATAGAATATTTTATAATATAAAAGCTCGGTTAATTTAGCCGAGTTTTTTAATTTTATAGTTTCGATATTAATAAAAATCTAGTTTTATAGACCAAAAAATACGAAACAAGCGTTTCTATTCTTAAAAAATTAAGTTTAAATACGAAAAATATCGAATAAACGTTCTATTTTTTTGTTGGCAAACGAACAAAAAACAGTTATTATATAGTTAAGAGATAAATGAATCCTTAAGGAGGAATCTAAATGAGTGATCGTCAAGCTGCATTAGATATGGCTTTAAAACAAATTGAAAAACAATTCGGTAAAGGTTCAATTATGAAACTTGGGGAACAAACTGACCGCCAAATTTCAACTATTTCTAGTGGATCGTTAGCACTAGATGTTGCATTAGGTGTAGGTGGTTATCCTAGAGGACGAATTATCGAAGTATATGGTCCTGAAAGTTCAGGTAAAACAACTGTAGCATTACATGCAATCGCTGAAGTTCAAGCAAATGGAGGACAAGCGGCGTTTATAGATGCTGAGCATGCATTAGATCCGGTTTATGCTCAAAAACTAGGTGTAAACATTGATGAGTTATTATTATCTCAACCAGATACAGGTGAACAAGCACTTGAAATCGCTGAAGCATTAGTACGTAGTGGTGCAATTGATATTATCGTAATTGACTCAGTAGCTGCATTAGTTCCAAAAGCAGAAATTGAAGGTGAGATGGGTGATGCTCACGTAGGTCTACAAGCACGATTAATGTCTCAAGCATTACGTAAACTTTCTGGTGCAATTAACAAGTCAAAAACGATCGCATTCTTCATTAACCAAATTCGTGAAAAAGTTGGGGTTATGTTTGGTAATCCTGAAACGACTCCAGGTGGACGTGCGTTAAAATTCTATTCTACAATTCGTTTAGAAGTACGTCGTGCTGAACAATTAAAACAAGGTAATGATATTGTGGGTAACAAAACAAAGATTAAAGTAGTTAAAAATAAAGTAGCACCACCATTTAGACAAGCAGAAGTAGACATTATGTATGGAGAAGGTATTTCTAAAGAAGGAGAAATTCTTGATATTGGATCTGATTTAGATATCGTTCTTAAGAGTGGAGCTTGGTATTCTTACAATGAAGAGCGTCTTGGACAAGGTCGTGAGAATGCTAAGTCATTCTTAAAAGAAAATAAAGAAATACGTGATACGATTAAACAATCAATCCGTCTTCACCATGGTTTAGATAACCCTGTTACTATTACTGAAACAGATGACGAAGAACAATTCTCTTTATTAAATGAGTAAACATAAGTTAACAAAAAATGCGGGCGCTTATTAAAAGTGCCTGCATTTTTTGTTATTTATAATTTCATATTTCCTTTATTTTTAGAGAATGGAAGGATTCAACAGCCCTATAGGAAATTCCAAGTGAGAGGTTATTGGAATGACAATGAAGAGTCAAATCAATCATGGTATGTAGGTGTTTTGCATTAGAATCAGGCATACTTTTATGATCAGGGCTTTTCAAAATAACAGACAATATCTATTTTCTTTTATATTTATAAGTTGTACTTTATAAGTGAAAAATTCGATCAATTAACTTATTAATCAGATCTTTAAAAAAAATTAATGAATAAAATTTAGATTCTCATGTATGAAATCTAGTAAAAATGTAATAAATATTGATAAATCAAGTAAGTAAGCGATTTACAAGGCTTGACATCATTTGGTAAGAGATTTAATATTTAAGTGTATATTCTAAAAAAATATTACTATTTTGTGAAAAATTGAATTGAAGTGTGCTGTATGTTGATGCAATTATTTATACAATATAACAGCCGACAAAAATGAAACTAACTAAATAGCAAGAGGAGGTGAAATCATGGGTGCAAATACTATAATTTTGATCATCTTCGCATTGCTTGCCACATTCGGAGTCGGTTATGCTGTCGGATTTTTTGTCCGTAAGTCCATTGCAGAAGCTAAAATAAATGGCGCAACTAATCATGCAAATCAAATTATTGAAGATGCAAAACGTGATTCAGAAACAATTAAAAAAGAAGCTTTATTGGAAGCAAAGGACGAAATTTTCAAAATTCGTACAGATGCAGAGAACGAAATTCGAGACCGTCGTAGTGAACTACAAAAGTCAGAAAATCGTTTAATGCAAAAAGAAGAGAACTTAGATCGTAAAGATGATGGACTTTCAAAACGTGAGTCTGTTCTTGAAAGAAAAGAGGAATCTCTTGTTTTAAAACAACAGCAGATAGAAGAAATGGAAAGCAAGATAGAAGCATTAATTGCTGCTCAACAAGAAGAGTTAGAGAGAATTTCTAGCTTAAATCGTGAAGAAGCAAGACAATTAATACTTACTAAAGTCGAAAATGAATTATCCCATGAAACAGCAATACTAGTAAAAGAAACAGAAGCTCGAGCAAAAGAAGAAGCAGATAAGAAAGCAAAAGATATTTTATCATTAGCAATCCAGCGATGTGCTGCAGATCATGTTGCTGAAACAACTGTTTCAGTTGTAAATCTTCCAAATGATGAAATGAAAGGTCGTATTATTGGCCGTGAAGGACGAAATATACGTACTTTAGAAACGTTAACTGGTATAGATTTAATTATTGATGATACGCCTGAAGCTGTAATATTATCAGGTTTTGATCCAATTCGTCGTGAAACTGCACGAATTGCACTAGATAAATTAGTACAAGATGGTCGAATCCATCCTGCACGAATTGAAGAAATGGTTGAAAAATCAAGACGAGAAGTAGATGAGTACATACGTGAAGTCGGTGAACAAACTACTTTTGAAGTTGGTGTTCATGGAATTCACCCTGACTTAATTAAAATATTAGGTCGTCTGAAATTTAGAACTAGTTATGGTCAAAATGTGTTAAAGCATTCGATGGAAGTTGCGAACCTAGCTGGACTTATGGCTGCTGAACTTGGTGAAGATACAAAACTTGCAAAACGTGCAGGTTTACTTCACGATATTGGTAAAGCAATTGACCATGAGGTAGAAGGAAGTCACGTTGAAATCGGTGTCGAATTAGCAACGAAATATAAAGAACATCCAGTAGTTATCAATAGTATTGCATCTCATCACGGAGATGCTGCGCCAACTTCAATTATTGCGGTTCTTGTAGCTGCTGCAGATGCATTATCTGCTGCTAGACCAGGAGCACGTAGCGAAACATTAGAAAACTATATCCGTCGTTTAGAAAAGCTTGAAGAGATTTCAGAATCATACGAAGGTGTAGAAAAATCATTCGCTATTCAAGCAGGTCGTGAAGTACGCATCATGGTAAAACCAGATACAATTGATGATTTACAAGCTCATAGATTAGCGAGAGATATTAGAAAACGTATTGAAGATGAACTGGATTATCCAGGCCATATAAAAGTTACGGTTATTCGTGAAACTCGAGCTGTCGAGTATGCAAAATAAAGTGGTCTATGCCACTTTATTTTCTTTTTTGTAACAAAATAAAGTATTTTTAAAAATAGCTCCAACTAATACATATCTGAAATGAATCTTAGTTGAATGGCATAGATGAAGATTCAGATTGTGCTAGTAATGGGGCTTTTCGTATTTTTGGGTAATCTAAAAGTAAAATCAGTGCTGTGAATTAACAGTGGCAAGTTGGAAGGATGTAACGAAATGAGAATAATGTTTATAGGCGACGTAGTTGGTTCAAATGGTAGGGCAATGGTAAAGGCTAATATTCAAGCTTTAAAAAGGAAATATAATCCTTCAGTAACGATTATAAATGGTGAAAATGCAGCACATGGTAAAGGAATAACGGAAAAAATTTACCGCGAATTTTTAGAATTAGGTGCTCAAGCAGTAACACTTGGTAACCATGCATGGGATAAAAAGGATATTTTTGAATTTATTGATCAAGCAAAATACTTAGTTAGACCAGCTAATTTCCCTGAAGGTACACCAGGTAATGGATTAGTCTTTTTAAATTTTAATGATGTTGAAATAGCCGTTATAAATTTACAAGGTAGAACATTTTTACCACCACTTGATTGTCCTTTTAAAAAAGCTGATGAGCTAATAAAAATCGCTAAAAAACGAACAAACATCATTTTTGTTGATTTTCATGCTGAAGCAACAAGTGAAAAAATTGCGATGGGCTGGTATTTGGATGGAAGAGTAACAGCGGTTGTTGGTACACATACACATGTTCAAACGGCTGATGAGCGAGTTTTACCTGCTGGTACAGCGTTTATTACGGATGTTGGAATGACGGGTCCATATGATGGCATTCTAGGCGTTACGAAAGAAGCTGTTATTAAAAAATTCTTAACGAACTTACCAGTGAGATTCGAAGTAGATGAAGGTAGAGGTCAGTTAAGTGGTGTCATCATCGAATTAGACAAACAAACTGGGCTAGCAAAATCAATAAAAAGAATACAAATAAATGATGATCATCAAGAGCTATAATATCAATTAAAAGAATTGTGAAAATTTTTAAAAAACTTTTAAATATTTGCAGGAATAACTTCTTGTTATCGAGAATAGTTTTTATTGTACACAATAATAGCTTTGTAAGTACAAGGAGGATCAGGAATGGAAATATTAAAAGTTTCAGCAAAGTCAAACCCTAATTCTGTAGCAGGAGCACTTGCAGGTGTATTGAGAGAGCGTGGTTCAGCAGAAATTCAAGCAATTGGTGCTGGCGCGTTAAACCAAGCTGTAAAAGCAGTTGCAATTGCAAGAGGATTTGTTGCACCAAGTGGTGTAGACCTAATTTGTATCCCTGCATTTACAGATATTCAAATCGATGGGGAAGAGCGTACAGCGATAAAATTAATCGTAGAGCCTCGTTAATAATAACAACCTGTTAGCCTAAAGCGACAGGTTGTTTTATTTTTAATTAAAGAAAGATGAAGTGGTAGCGAGTCAGATTACGCAAATTTGTAATTAAAAAGTGGAGTTAAGACTTTAGCCCCAACTTGAAGCTCGTCAGTCGACGAGTTTTTTTGCGTATAGTTATTACTTTTATTATTGGATTTATTAATATGTTACACTAGTTTCAATAGTCAAAAAAATGGGAGGGTATTAATTATGAAAGTTTTTGATGCTCATTGTGATGTATTGATGAAATTACTTGAAAAGCCTTCAATCAATTTTGAAAATGATGATTCACTACAAGTTTCAGTTAATCGATTAAAACAAGGGAATAGTAAAATACAATGCTATGCGATTTATATTCCCGAAAATATACATAAACTAATCAAATTTGATGCTGCTCTTCAATGTGTCACGCTTTTTTATGAAAAAGTAGCAACAGAAAATAATAATATAAAAGTTATTCGAACAAAAGAAGATGAAGTTGGATTAAAAAGTCACGAAATGGGGGCTATTTTGACGCTAGAGGGCTGTGATGCTCTTTTAGGTGATATTAATCGCTTAAAGATATTACATCGTCTAGGCGTACGTAGTGTCGGTCTAGTATGGAATTATGCAAATGAAGCTGCAGATGGAATTCTTGAAGAAAGAAATGGTGGGTTAACTAATTTTGGAAGAAGTGTAGTTCATTACTTAAATGAGCATAATATGTGGTGTGATCTTTCTCATTGTACTGAAGCCGCGTTTTGGGATGCATTTGAACAAGCAAAATATCCAACTGCGACTCATTCAAATGCTAAAGCGATTTGTAAACATCCAAGAAATTTAAATGATGAACAGCTAAAGGCTATGTTTAAAAGAGAAGCAATAGTAGGGATAAATTTCTATCCTACTTTTTTAGTCGATGAAGGTGTCGCAAGTATTTCAGATATTCTTAAACATATTGATTATATGTGCTCTCTAGGTGGAGAAAAATTTATTGCGATGGGATCAGATTTTGATGGAATCGATACTCATCCAACAAATTTACATCACGTAGGACTTTATCAAAATTTAACAAATGAATTGCTTAAACACTATACAGAACAACAGGTTAAAGGCTTTATGTATGAGAATTATTCATCATATATACATTACAAATAACACGTTACTTGTTCAGAATAATAAAAATATAAAAATTAAAGGAATAATTTCTTTCAAAATCATTGATTTTTTTGGTTAATAGGTCTAGAATTGAAAGCGAATTAACTCATATCAAAAGATATGTCTTAAATCGCTTTCATTCTTTTATAACAAATGAATGATATGCAAAAAAATTATCCATTTATAATTTAATTTATTACGAATGAGGGCATTCAAAGGGGTGTAGGAAATGATTGAACAACTTTCGTGGAAAGTTGGAGGACAACAGGGTGAAGGTATCGAAAGTACAGGTGAGATTTTTGCAATTGCGTTAAACCGTTTAGGTTACTACTTATACGGATATCGTCATTTCTCTTCTCGTATTAAAGGTGGTCACACTAATAACAAAATTCGTGTAAGTACAACTGAAGTTCGTGCAATTTCAGATGACTTAGATATTTTAGTAGCATTTGACCAAGAAACAATCGATGTAAACTTTTATGAATTACGCAAAGGCGGTATCGTAATCGCTGATGCTAAATTTAATCCGACAATTCCAGATTCAACTGACGTAACACTTTATTCAATTCCATTTACAGAATTAGCAACTGAACTAGGTACTTCATTAATGAAAAACATGGTTGCAGTTGGAGCTTCAAGTGCAATTTTAGGTCTATCAATTGAAGTTTTCAGAGAAGTTGTAGATGAAATTTTTGGTAAAAAAGGTCAACAAATTGTTGAGAAAAACATAGAAGCAATCGCACGTGGAGCAGAAGAAATGAGAGAAATGCTTGGCGTGAATGTAAATAAAATGCAATTATCAGAAGCTGATGGTAAAAAACGTATGTTCCTAATCGGTAACGATGCAATCGCAATGGGTGCATTAGCTGGTGGTTCTCGTTTTATGGCAGCGTATCCAATTACGCCAGCATCTGAAATTATGGAATACTTAATCAAAAAATTACCTCAGTATGGTGGAGCAGTTATTCAAACTGAAGACGAAATTGCTGCATGTACAATGGCAATCGGTGCTAACTATGCTGGTGTTCGTACATTAACAGCATCTGCTGGACCTGGTCTTTCATTAATGATGGAAGCAATCGGTCTTTCTGGTATAACTGAAGTTCCTTTAGTAATTGTTGATACTCAACGTGGAGGTCCAAGTACTGGTCTTCCAACTAAACAAGAGCAATCAGACTTAATGGCTATGATCTACGGAACTCACGGTGAAATTCCGAAAGTAGTAATCGCTCCAAGTACAGTAGAAGAAGGATTCTACGATATGGTGGAAGCGTTTAACGTAGCTGAAGAATTCCAAGTACCTGTTATCGTAATTACTGACTTACAACTTTCTTTAGGTAAACAAACTGTTGAGCCACTTCAATTTGAAAAAGTACAAATTCGCCGTGGTAAGTTTGATTACAAACAAGAATTACCTGTATCTGAAAACAAAGAGTACTTCAAACGTTATGAAGTGACTGAAGATGGCGTTTCTCCTCGTGTAGTACCAGGTATGAAAGGTGGAATTCACCACGTAACTGGTGTTGAGCATGATGAAATGGGTAAACCATCAGAATCACCAATTAACCGTAATCAACAAATGGATAAACGTATGCGCAAGTTAAATAACCTAAAATTCCCTAACCCAGTGTTAGTGAACTCTAAACACGAAGATGCTGATGTATTACTAGTTGGTTTCAACTCAACTCGTGGTGCGATTGAAGAAGCAATGGTTCGTTTAGAGCAAGATGGTATCAAAGTTAACCATGCTCATATCCGTCTAATTCACCCATTCCCAACAAACGAATTAATGCCTGAGCTTAAAAAAGCTAAGCGTGTAATCGTTGTTGAAAATAATGCTACTGGTCAATTAGCAAGCATTATCAAAATGAATTGTGGTCATGCAGAAAAGATTTCAAGCTTACTAAAATATGATGGAAATCCTTTCTTACCAAAAGAAATTTACAATACTTGCAAGGAAGGAGTTGTTCTAAATGGCAACATTTAAAGAATTTCGTAATAATATTAAACCAAACTGGTGCCCAGGATGTGGAGACTTCTCTGTACAAGCATCTATTCAACGTGCAGCAGCAAATGTTGGTTTAGAACCTGATAACCTTGCAGTAGTTTCTGGTATTGGATGTTCTGGTCGTATTTCTGGATATATTAACTCTTACGGTTTACATGGTATCCATGGTCGTTCACTTCCAATTGCACAAGGTGTAAAAATGGCTAACCGTGATCTAACTGTTATCGCTTCTGGTGGTGACGGTGATGGATTCGCTATCGGTTTAGGTCATACAATCCATGCAATTCGTCGTAACATCGACATTACGTATATCGTAATGGACAACCAAATCTATGGTCTTACAAAAGGTCAAACATCACCTCGTAGTGATGTAGGATTCAAAACTAAGAGTACGCCACAAGGTTCAGTTGAATCTGCACTTTCAGTAATGGAAATGGCATTAACAGCTGGTGGAACATTCGTAGCTCAAAGTTTCTCAAGTGATTTAAAAGAATTAACTTCATTAATTGAGCAAGGTATTAACCACAAAGGTTTCTCTTTAATTAACGTATTCAGCCCATGTGTAACTTACAATAAAGTAAACACATATGACTGGTTTAAAGAAAATCTTGTTAAACTTTCTGATGTTGAAGGATATGATCCATCAAACAAAGAAATGGCTATGCAAACATTAATGCAAAATAAAGGTTTAGTAACTGGTCTTATCTACCAAAACAAAGAGCAAAAATCATACCAACAATTAATTTCTGGATACAGTGAAGAACCATTAGTTGAATCAGAACTTCAATTAGAAAAAGCACAATTCGAAAAATTAGTTGCTGAATTCATGTAATACAAAGAAAAACTCCTCAATTTTGAGGAGTTTTTTTTTTACGACAATTTATTATGAAGGATACTACCAATTAATGTTGAAGTAGTTTGTAGTTAGGAGTGTTTTTAATGATGAATATTAAAATAAGAAGACCAAGAATAGAGGACATGAAAGAGTTAAATCAATTTTTTAATATAGTGATTACTGACACGTTTGCAAAAGAAGGCATTAGCAATCAAGTGGAAAGTATGAATGAAGAAATCGAAACAAAAGGAATTTATTTAGAAAATGATTTTGAAAGTAATGGTGAAAAACGATTTTTTTTAATAGCTCTTGATAACGAAAAAATTATTGGTTCGATTGAATATGGTCCAGCTAGTGATCTTATTTTAAATTGTACAAACCATGCATTAAAAGGGCTACCTGAGGTCGGTACTGTATTTGTACATCCGGACTATCAAAAAAATGGAATTGGAAATTTACTATTAAAGAATATGTACGTTACTTTACAGAAAAAAGGGATAGAAGAATTTTGTTTAGATAGTGGTTATTGTAATGCCCAAAAAATCTGGAAAAAGAAATTTGGAGAACCTGATTATTTATTAAAGGACTATTGGGAAAAGGGATATGACCATATGATTTGGAAAATTAATGTTATCGATATATTAATATAGTAATTTCGAGGATATAAGAAGAGGTTTTCACATTTTATTTCGTTCTGAATTATTGCTGTATACGAAGTGGGAGGAATTTCAACTTCAGTTATATTTGCACTTCCACTAGATTTAATTGCAGATTTGTTAATTATATTTGCGATTCCGTATTTTTAATTGCAGTTTTGCTGAATTTATTTGCGATTTTCGAGTTTTTTTGCAAACCACTGTTTATTTGCCAAATTTCATCATTTATTTGTACAGAAGAACCCTTTATTTGCGAATCCCAAACTCTTATTTGCTGGCCGCAATTAAATAAATACTAAAATTAAAAAATAGGAAAATAAAGGAAATCGCTTGATATTATCGAATTTCTTAAATAAAAATAATTGAAAGGAGAAAAATTTTGTCATCCTCACTCGTACCTGCTTTAATTACTTTTATCTTGGTAAGTATTCTTTCACCCTTTTTAATTGCGACGTTAAGAAGATTGAAGTTGACTCAACCTATAAGAGCGGAGTTACCAGCTGAACACCATAATAAAAAGGGAACTCCTTTAATGCTGGGAAGTATATTTTTGATCGGTATTTTAGTAGCTTTCGTTAATTATTCAAGTCCACTTATGCTTTTTTTAGTTGGAACTTTTATTTTATTCAGTGTCGTTGGTTTTCTTGATGACTTTTGGAAAGCATCAAAACAGGATCCGGGAGGAATATCAGCTAAAACAAAACTAGTTTTTCAATTTTCTTTTACTATTTTTTTACTTATTGTATTAATTAATTTTTTTGAAGTAGACACAACCTTTCGGATTACGGATTCTATAAGTATCTTTTTACCACTATGGGTGTATTTGGCCCTTATCACTTTATTTATTGTCGGATCAGCTAATGCTATTAATTTTACTGACGGGATGGATGGACTGCTTGGTATGGTTTCAATCCCTACCTTCTTTTTCTTTTTTTTGATTTCAGATCATATTGAAGTGAAAATTTTTAGTCTCATAATGATCGCTAGTTTAGCTGGTTTTTTAATTTATAACTTATATCCAGCTAAGGCTTTTATGGGCGACACAGGTTCAATGGCAATTGGTGGTTCTTTATCTTTTTTAGCGATCATTGAAAAAGTAGAAATCTTGATTCCAATGTTGTTTTTTATTTATTTAGCTGAACAGTTTTCTGTTATTTTTCAAGTTTTCTACTTTAAAAGAACAAGAAAAAGATTATTTCTAATGGCCCCTATACATTTTCACTATGGTATCAAATATGGTTGGTCAGAAAATATCATCGTTATGAATTTTACGATGGTTTCCTGGACAGGTTGTTTATTGAGCTACTTATATTTTTATTTTTTTATGTAATTTATGAACTCACAGTTATCATACTGAGAATTATTAATTTAAGAGGATCCATGATGGATTCTCTTTTTATGTTGAAAAAGGTGCTTTTTAGATTTCGAGGAGGCTCGGGTGACGGTTCCAAGAGTGAGGACCGTTATTAGAAATCAACATTCTTCTATTAGTAATTAAAGCGCTTTATTATTTAAAGAATTGTTTTTATAAAATTGAATAAAATTATTCAAATATACTACTATTATCGGCTTTCTTTTTTGCGTAACGTACATTGTATATTGTAGAATAACGTTATATACTTAAGTAATGTGTGGACGCTCGAGAAGAAAGGAGATTGTTTCATGAATGAACAACAACGCCTTCAAGGCACTAATATAAATAATTCAAAAGATAAAAACGATAAAGATTATAGTAAATATTTTGAAAAAGTTTACCAAGCTCCATCTTTGGCTGATGCTAAGCGTCGTGGTAAAGAAGAAGTTACTTATGATCGTGGTTTCGAAATTCCTGAAGAAATGAGAAATTCAGGTGTAGGTAAGAAATTCTTAATCCGTACTTATGGCTGTCAAATGAATGAACATGACACAGAAGTTATGGCAGGTATTTTAACGACGATGGGTTATGAAGTAGCTACATCAGTTGAAGATGCTGATATTATTCTATTAAACACATGTGCAATTCGAGAAAATGCTGAAAATAAAGTTTTTGGTGAAATTGGTCACTTAAAACCGTTAAAACTTCAAAGACCAGATCTATTAATTGGAATTTGTGGTTGTATGTCTCAAGAAGAAGCAGTTGTTAATCGAATTTTACAAAAACATTCATTTATAGATATGGTATTTGGTACACATAATATTCATAGATTACCATTTATTATTCAAGAAGCGATGTTTAGTAAAGAAATGGTTATTGAAGTATGGTCAAAAGAAGGGGATGTAATCGAGAACCTTCCAAAAGTACGTCGTGGAGAAATTAAAGCTTGGGTTAATATTATGTATGGCTGTGATAAATTCTGTACGTACTGTATTGTTCCTTACACACGCGGTAAAGAACGTAGTCGTCAACCAGAGGATATCATCAATGAAGTACGTGAATTAGCTAGACTGGGCTATAAAGAAGTTACTTTATTAGGTCAAAATGTTAATGCTTATGGTAAAGACTTAGATGATGGTAAATATGGATTAGGTCATTTAATGGATGAAATTCGTAAAATTGGCATCCCACGTGTTCGTTTTACAACAAGTCATCCACGTGATTTTGATGATCATTTAATTGAAGTATTAGCAAAAGGTGGCAACTTAATGCCACATATTCATTTACCAGTTCAATCTGGTAGCTCTGAAGTTCTAAAACTAATGTCACGTAAATATGATCGTGAACAATACTTAGAACTTGTAAGAAAATTAAAAACTGCAATGCCACAAATTTCATTTACAACAGATATCATTGTTGGATTCCCAAATGAAACGGATGAGCAATTCGAAGAAACGATGACATTATATGAAGAAGTTGGTTTTGATTTAGCATTTACATTCATTTATTCACCACGTGAAGGTACACCGGCTGCAAAAATGGTAGATAATGTACCAGAGAGTGTGAAAAAGGAAAGATTACAACGACTTAACACTCTTGTAAATGAAAAATCTGCTGAATTTAATAAACGTTTTGAAGGCCAAATACTTGAAGTATTAGTAGAAGGAGAAAGCAAGAAAAACCCTGATGTACTAGCTGGGTATACTCCTTATAATAAACTTGTAAACTTTAGAGGTCCTAAATCAATCGTTGGTCAAATTGTTAAAGTAAAAGTTACAAAAGCTAAAACATGGTCATTAGATGGAGAATTAGTAGAAGAAACAGTAGAGGTGCTATAATGGGAAAATATACAAAAACTGATATCGTTGAACGTGCAAAAGAATTAGCAGTAATGATTTCTGAAACTGAAGAAGTAGACTTTTTTAAACGAGCTGAAGCGCAAATTAACGAGAGTGAAACTGTAAGAGCTTATATTGAAGAAATTAAGTCATTACAAAAACAAGCAGTTAATTTAGAGCACTGGGGCAAGAAAGAAGCACTTAAAAAAGTTGAACAAGAGCTTGATGAATTAAATGAAAAACTTGAAACAATTCCAGTTGTACAAGAGTTTCAATCTTCTCAAGTAGAAGTTAATGATTTACTTCAATTAATCGCTCACACGATCTCAAATGGTGTGACAGACGAAATCATTAAGTCAACAGGTGGTAACTTATTAAGCGGTGAGACAGGTTCTAAAGTAGCACATGGACCGGATGCTTGCAAAACAGATAGCTGCAGCCATTAATAAAAAAAGACTCAAGGAAGCAATTAATTTTGCTGCCCCGAGTCTTTTTTTTATGTAAAGCTAATAAAGTAATTACTAAATAGCCTAAATATCATAATTTTTATGTTTATTTTTTAAATTCTTCAATTTAGAGTCAACTTTATTGGGCTGTCGTCATACAATTTATCATCACATGTTTTTTTAACTTGTATAAAAGAATTTTCATGTCATTAACACATTCCGCATATGTCACGCATAGAATGAAATGAAAATGGAACGAGGAGGGTCACACCTATGTCTGAACGCGAACATAGAGAGATTATAACGAAGGCAGTCGTAGGAAGAGGCAAGAAATATAACAAAGTCACACATACAATTACACCAAATCATACTCCATCAAGTATTTTAGGCTGCTGGGTTATTAACCATGTATATGATGCAAAAAAATGTAAGGATGGAGTAGAAGTATCTGGAAAATATGATATTAATATTTGGTACTCCTATGGCGACAATACGAAAACAGAAGTAGTTCCTGAGTCTGTTAAGTATACTGAAGTAGTAAAGTTAAGACACAGAGATGAAAACTTTACTGGCGAAGATTGTGAAGTGATTGCTAGATCATTAAAACATCCAAATTGTTTAGATGCAATTATTTCTCCAAATGGAAATCGATTTATTGTAACTGTAGAGAAAGAAGTATTAGTTGAAGTTGTAGGTGAAACGAAAATTGTCGTACTTGTTGCACCACATGGTGTACACGACGATGACGAGTTCTTTGATGTAGATGATGAGTTTGAAGATTTAGATCCAGATTTTGTTTTAGAGGGCGAAGAAGAGTAAGCTAGGCTAGGAAGGTGATACTTCCTAGCTTTTTTATTTATAAAGATTTTATTGTCCAATCAATCAAAAGTTTTCTTTTTCTTAACTTTCGAACTTTCTAAGCCTTTTCGCAAAATGTGATATAATATGCGAAGAATGTTTTTTGATGGAGAGGATAGAATGGCAACTTATACGCCAATGATTGAGCAATATTTAAATATAAAGAAAAATTACCAAGATGCATTTTTGTTTTTTAGACTTGGTGATTTTTATGAAATGTTTTTTGAGGATGCAATTAAGGCATCACAAGTTTTAGAAATTACTTTAACCGGTCGAGCAGGAGGAACTGAAGAACGAATTCCAATGTGTGGAGTACCATTCCATTCTGCGGCTGGATATATAGAACAATTAGTTGAAAAAGGATATAAAGTAGCTATTTGTGAACAAGTCGAAGATCCAACGGTCGCAAAAGGAGTAGTTCGAAGAGAGGTTGTTCAGCTGATTACTCCAGGGACGCAAATGGAGGGTAGATCGATTGATGAAAAGCAAAATCATTATATCTCAACATTATCAGAAGTAACACCAAGTTCATATGCTTTAGCTTGGATCGATTTGACGACTGGTGAGGGCAATGCTTTATTACTTAGTGGTTCAATTGAAGAAGCAGTTTTAAAAATTGCAGCAACTGGCACAAAAGAAGTTGTTGTAAATGAAGATTTTTCTTCTAAAGCGATTCAAACATTAGAAAAAAGCTTTTCAATTACCGTTTCTTTCGAGGAGAACGATCGTTTATCAGAGGAGTTTACAAATGTTGTAAAATCAATTGATCAAACTAGTTTAAAAGCTACTGCTGCAAGATTATTAAATTATTTATCGAGAACACAAAAACGAACACTTTCTCATCTTCAAGAAATAGTCGTTATTCATCAACATGATTTTTTAAACATGGACATGTATTCGATGAGAAATCTTGAATTAGTTGAAACACAACGTTCAAAAAACAAACAAGGTTCTTTGAATTGGTTATTAGATGAAACGAAAACAGCGATGGGTGGACGATTACTAAAAAAATGGATTCAACGTCCACTAGTAAGTACGAAACAAATCGAGCATCGTTTGACGATTGTGGAATTGTTAATGGAAAACTATTTTATTCGTGAAGACCTGAAGGAATTATTAAAAGAAGTCTATGATTTAGAGCGTTTAGCTGGTAAAGTCTCATTTGGTAATGTAAATGCAAGAGATTTATTACAATTAAAACGTTCACTTCAAACAATACCTTCAATTATTCATGCTTTAAAATCAATTAGTCATGAAACGATAGATGAACTAATCAATCAAATCGATCCATGTGAAGAGCTTCAAATGCTTTTAGAGAATGCAATTATTGAAGATGCGCCTTTATCTATTAAAGAAGGAAACATTATTAAAGATGGCTTTCATAAAACATTAGATGAATATCGATTTGTTAGTAAGAACGGTAAAAATTGGCTAATGGAATTAGAACAAAGAGAAAGAGAAATTACGGGGATTAAGTCCTTAAAAATTGGATACAATCGAATCTTCGGCTACTTTATCGAGGTAACTAGATCAAATATTAGTCAAATACCTGAAGGTCGTTACGAACGTAAACAAACGTTAGCGAACGCAGAACGCTTTATTACTGAAGAGCTAAAAGAAAAAGAAACAATGATTCTTGAAGCTGAAGAAAAAATGATTGGATTGGAATATGAGTTATTTATTTCAATTCGAGAACAAGTAAAACAATATTTATCTAGACTTCAAACATTAGGACAAGTAATTAGTCAAATTGACGTTTTACAAAGTTTTTCTGTAGTTAGTGAAAAAAATGGATATGTAAGACCAGTATTCACTGAAGAAAGAGAATATATCGTGAAGAATGGAAGACACCCAGTAGTTGAAAAGGTAATTCTAGGTTCAGAGTATATTCCGAATGATACGAATTTCGATGTTGATACTCATCAATTTTTAATTACAGGACCTAATATGGCTGGTAAAAGTACGTATATGAAACAAGTTGCATTAATCAGTATATTAGCTCAAATTGGTTGCTATGTGCCTGCTGAATACGCGAAATTACCTATTTTTGACCAAATATTTACGAGAATTGGTGCTGCAGATGATTTAATTTCTGGGCAGAGTACATTTATGGTCGAAATGTTAGAAGCTAATTATGCAATCACGAATGCAACAGAAAAAAGTTTAATCTTATTTGATGAAATTGGTAGAGGAACTTCAACATATGATGGAATGGCTTTAGCACAAGCAATGATTGAATATATACATGATCATATTGGAGCAAAAACGCTTTTTTCTACTCACTATCATGAATTGACGGTATTAGCTAATCAACTTAAGTTTTTGAAAAATATTCACGTTGCAGCAAAAGAGCAAGATGGAAAAGTATTATTCCTTCATAAAATCTTTGAAGGTGCAGCGGATCAAAGCTACGGTATCCACGTTGCCGAATTAGCAAATCTTCCAAAAGATGTAATCATTAGAGCAAAAGAATTATTAAATGATTTAGAATCAAATAATCATTCCTATGTTAAAGAAGGAATTGAAAATACAGAAAAAGAGATTGTAACGATTCAAGTACCGAAAAAAGAAATTGTTCAAACAACCGACAAAGAGGATGCTGAATCTCAGTTAAGCTTATTTGACGATCATCAACCGGTAGTTAAAGAAGTTGTTAAAAACCATCCTGTCATTGATCAATTAAAAGGAATAAACATACTAGAATTAAATCCTATGGAAGCATTTAATTTATTATATGAACTTCAAAAGCAAGTTAAAAAATAAAAGAAGGCCAATTGGCCTTTCTTTTTATTAATAATTAAAATTATGATAATAGCTTAATGTACTATACCTTTTTTTATTGATTAGTGCATTTATTTAGAGAGGAGGTTCACTAATGTCAAAGATACAGAAGTTAGATGAGATTTTAGCCAATCAAATAGCGGCAGGTGAAGTTGTAGAACGTCCTGCATCAGTTGTAAAGGAATTACTTGAGAATGCAATTGATGCGATTAGTACACGTATTACAGTCGAAATTAACGACGGTGGACTCTCACGAATTTTTGTAAGTGATAATGGCGAAGGGATGACAAAGGAAGATAGTGTACTTGCATTTGAGCGCCATGCAACTAGTAAAATAAAAGATGAGAATGACTTGTTTCGAATACGTACATTAGGCTTCCGAGGTGAAGCATTACCGAGTATTGCATCTGTTAGTTATGTTACAGTAAAAACATCAACTGAAGACGGACCTGGAATTGAAACAATTTTAAAAGGTGGCGTATTGCAATCCCAAAAAGAAATTGCTAAATCAAAAGGGACAAGTATTGAAGTTTCAAATTTATTTTTTAATACACCAGCTAGATTAAAATATATGAGAACCGTTCAAACAGAATTAAGTAATGTGACAGACGTTGTCTATCGATTGGCTTTAGCAAATCCACAAATCGCTTTTGATTTGAAACATAATGATAAATTAATGTTCCGTAGTAATGGAAATGGCGACGCAAGACAGATTCTTGCATCATTATACGGTCTACAAATTGCAAAAAACATGGTTCATTTTAAAGGCGAGTCATTAGACTTTCAAATTGAAGGCTATTTATCCATGCCTGAATATACACGAGCAACTAGAAACTATATTTCACTTTATGTAAATGGAAGATATGTAAAACACTATGGCGTAAACAAATCAATTAGCGAAGGCTATCATACTTTGCTACCAATTGGCCGTTTTCCAATCGTTTCGTTATTTATTAAAATGGACCCTCAATTAGTCGATGTAAATGTTCATCCAACTAAACAAGAAGTTCGTTTTAGTAAAGAGGATCAATTATTTACATTAATTACCGAAAGTATAAAAAAAGTTTTTAGAGGTCGTTCCCTAATTCCAGAAATAAAGTCAACAGTTCCAAAGGAAAAAATATTTAGTGAACAATCAACATTTTCATTCGAACATTCTTCGATAAAAGAAGACGTAGAAAAGAAATTACCATTCTCGCTTCAAGATCGTTTTACTACTAATTCGAATTATTCCAATGAGACTAATGAAACAATAAAGGAAGAAAATACAACTGAATTCGATTCATTTACTCAATTTGATTCATCAACTCCAACCGATTATGAGAGTCTTTATTTTGAAAAACATGAATCTAAAAAAGACGTAGGATATTCAAATATTGTAAATGAAGACGACCAATCAAATATAGAAGAAACAGTCATTGTGAATGAAGAAGTATATGATGAGCAAAATATAGACCAACTACCTCCTTTATATCCAATCGGGCAAATGCACGGGACGTATATTATTGCTCAAAATGAAAAAGGATTATATTTAATTGACCAACATGCCGCACAGGAACGTGTTTACTATGAATATTTTAAGGAAAAAATTGGGGAAGTTGCATCAGAACTACAAACTTTATTAATTCCAATCACATTTGATGTTTCACCAGAGCAAGCTATTTTATTAGACCAATACCAAGATGAACTTCAAGAAGTTGGATTATTTATCGAGAAGTTCGGATCGAATAGTTATGTCATTCGTGAACATCCAAATTGGTTTCCAGAAGGCCAAGAGGATACATTAATTGATGAAATGATTCAAGAACTATTAAAACGCGGAACAATTAATATAAAAAAACTGCGTGAAGAAAAAGCAATCATGATGAGCTGTAAGGCGTCAATAAAAGCAAATCAATATATAACAAACGATGAAATTTTTAATCTATTAGAATCGTTGAGAAAATCAAGTAATCCATTTACATGTCCTCACGGTCGACCAATCGTTATCCATTTTAGTTCATATGAGTTAGAGAAAATGTTTAAGCGTGTTATGTAATTTTAAAAGTGCTGTAGTCCCATGAATCAGGTTAACTGAATATGGGACTACAGCACTTTTTTTATTTGCTAATTTTAATAAGGTAGTGAGAGGTATTTCTGAAGCTCTCCCCATTTGAGAAGTCGATTCTTTTTATAAATTTTAGCAGGGTTATATCTGTTTTTTATTCGATTAGTTTGAAGTAGAGCGTATTTGCAAATTTTCCAATTGAAAGTAGCTAGTTTCAAGTCGGAATACCTTAACTGGTATAGGTAATTTTTTACTTTATTTGCGATTCTTCGAGATTTAATTGCAGTTTCACTAATTTTAATTGCGATTATCTGTTTTTTAATTGTAGTTTAGCTATATTTATTTGCGATTTTCAGACTTTATTTGCAGTTCGTTGTTTTTAAGCATTTTGATACAAAAATTAAAAAATGGGCATTCTTAATAGTATTGCCTACCACAAATATTTTCAACGATACTGCTTATGGGCAGAATAAGTTTATTCTTTTTTGGAAACTTTCTAAGACATCTTCTGGAATTTTCCTTATCTTGATATCTTCACCTAAATATAGTAACCAATTTGTAAACTCGGTTAATTCTCCAGAATTTTTAACATTTATATAAGTTCTTAGAATGGCTGTGGATTGGTATGGATTTGTATAGGAAATTGAGACTTTTAAAGGATGGTACTTTTTAAACTGAGCAATCGCCATCGGACCAAGTTCAACGATAAGATTAATTTCTTCTTCTTGTTTACTTAGTTTTTCTAGTATTATTTTTTTACTTAATCTTTTTTTTGTATGGTGTGGTATGACATCAATAAGATGATCGACAGGAAAAATCCTTTTCTTTTCATCCACCAAGTCAAAACCTTCAATTAGCCAAAAGCCTTTGTCATGATATAGATGCAAAAGATAAATCGGATAAGAAATGGATGCAAACTCTTCTTTGACGGTAATCAATAAACAAGTATCCAATAGAAGGACTTGGATTAGTTTTTCTAGCATTGGATGAGGTAAGTCTGATAGATCAAGTAAGTCGGGATTTTTTGGATTGGTCCCTTCAAAAAGCAATATTTGATTCAAATGAACAAGTTCATCTTGTTGATTTTCAGAGATCAGACCAAGTAATTTTTCTGTTAAAGATTGACGACTTTTTAGATAAGGAAGTTGTTTATTTCTTGTGGCCATAAATGCAATAAATAGCGCTTTTATTTCATTATCTGTAAAGCGAACAGTTGGGAGGACAGAGTTGTTTAGAACAAAATAACCCCCATCTCTTCCAACTTCAGCGACAAGAGGCATTCCCATCGCTTCAATTTCTTTGACATCTCTTAAAGCAGTTGAACGGGAGATGTTAAATTCTTGCATGATTTCTGAGATTGTAAACTTAGCACGATTGTTTATATATCGCATGATGATATTAATACGTTCAACTTTTTTCATCTGTATCTCCTAAACAGTATCATTTTTTGACATGATTTAAGTTTATTATAAACGTATCAGCTGATGAAATAAATCGCTTGATAAATTTAAAAAAAGGAAGGTTTTTAATATGACAAATTATAAATTAGAAGAAAAAGACAGTTTTAGAGTTTTAGGAATTGGAATTGAACTTAAAAGCGATTATACAGATTATGTAGGGATCAACAAAGAAAAGGAAAACTTCTGGGGGGCTATTAAAGAAGATGGTAGATTAAACGCTTTAAAAGCTATAGCTACAAATGACTATATTTTTTCTGTGAACGAAGCTGTAAATAATAAGATGATGCATTATGCTGGAGTCATGACTGGGGCAACAGTTCCTGAGGAATCTAGAGATATTCAATTCCCCAAAGGAGAATACCTAGTTGTAGAAGGAGAAGGGAATACAGCTGATGAATTGTGTAATAATCTTGCTGGCATCGCCTTTGGTCAAGTATTACCAGAAGTAAAGGATTTTGCCTATGTTGGTGGGCCAAACGCAGCGGTTATTATGGGAAATCGAAACGGCTTAGTCTTTGGAGAAATGTGGATTCCTGTTGTGAAAAAATAATGAAAAGGGGGAAGTAATTATCGTTGATTTCAAAAATGTTTCTACGGTAGATTTAGAGACTTCCCCTCCTGTGGAGTATACAACCGTAAGCTGCAATTATTGCGTTTAAATAGTAAAGAAGTATGGACGGTTACTTATTGTTCATACTTCTTTTTTGCTTATTTAGCATCCAATTCAATTAAATTTAGTACTCTCCAGGACTCGAAATATTTTTCCTAGAGCTAAATAACCCCATATCAAGAAAGTAAATTTTGTGATGTTACTTTACAACACCAATCACAAAACCATCATATCCTTTTAATCCGACAGTCTGAATTGCTGAAGTGTCAATACGAGGGTCTGTTGCTAATAGATCCATTAATTGTCGTACACCCTTAACACTTTCATCTTGACTCGTTTCATAAATTATCTCTCCGTTTCGAACGACATTATCCACAATAATTAAAGCGCCTGGACTTGCTAATTTTAATGCCCAATTTAAATAGTGAGGATTATTTGGTTTATCGGCATCGATAAATACGAAATCAAATAAAGGCTTTGATTCTTTTAATGTTGGTAATGTATCTAACGCTTTTCCTATAATAATTTCTACTTTTTCTTGCAAATTTGCTTTTATGATATTTTGTTTGGCAACTTTTGCATGCTCATGGCTAATTTCTAAGGTTGTTAACTTTCCATCTTCGGTAAGTGCACGAGCTAACCAAATACTACTGTATCCACCTAAAGTACCGATTTCTAAAATGTTTTTAGCGCCTTTAATTTTTGCTAATAGATAAAGTAATTTACCTTGAGTTGGAGACACATCGATACTAGGTAGGCCCGCTTGATCATTTGCAAGTAATACATTTTCTAAGATAGGATCATTCGGAATTAGTTTTTCGATAAAATATTCATCAACATCGTTCCAAATAATGTTATTAGGCAAGATTAATTCCCCCTTACTTTGTACTGTTTCAAAAAAGTATATGGTATTGTTTGATAAAAATGCTTCAACAGGAAAAGGAAAATAGTCATACACATGAAGTGAAAATTCATACTTATTCGGTTTGTTTTGCAGAATTATCTTTGCTAAAATAAATAGGTAGTAAAATTAACCAGTAGAGGAGATTTTTATATGATTAATAAAATCGGTAAAGTTACTGTTTATGTAGAAGATCAAGAGCAAGCAAAAGATTTTTGGATTAATAAAATGGGGTTTGTTCTAAAAATAGAAATGCCAATGGGACCGGATGCTAAATGGATCGAAGTAGGTCCAAGCGAAAGTGAATTTACTACTTTAGTTCTATACTCTAAACCTTCAATGGAACAATTTAAACCAGAAAAAATAGCTCATCCATCTGTACTTTTTAGCACAACAGATATTGAAGCTGCTTATGAAAAAATGAAACAAAATGGCGTAAAAGTTGATGACCTGATGAAAATGCCATACGGTTCAATGTTTAATTTCTACGATCAAGATGGTAATGATTATTTATTAAGAGAAGACAAATAATACATAAGAAAAAGAGTTGTTTCTATATAGAGAAACAACTCTTTTTTACTTAAATAAGATGTTCGAATTTTACTCGTTTATTTAAATAGTACATAATCGGTATACCAATAACCATCACTACAAATTCACCAATGGCTGTAGTTAAATAAGTCATAGGGAAAGGTAAATGAAATGCTAGTTTTAATTCGATTGCGATTAAGAACATAGTAATCGTAAATACAACCGTGTTAACAATCATTCTCGGTATAATACCTTTTATAAATTTTGACGTTGCAATTGTAATTAATAATGAAATAATCGATTGGCCAACACCAAAGACTAAATCATATGCCATTATTGGAGAAAAGAAAAAATTAGCTAATATAACTCCTAAAACTACTCCATATATGTACTTTTTATTAAATACGACTAAGTGGTTAAAAATTTCGGATACACGAAACTGTACATTCGTAAACCCGAACGGTTGAATAAAGTACGTAACTGCAATATAAAGTGCAGCAAATACTCCATTAACAGTAATTGTCTTTAACTTCATTTTGTTTCTCCTTAGTTTTTTTTCGTGGGAGGTTCTCGAACCACGTAAAAAATATATTTTTTAAACGTAAGAATAAATATTATACTTAAAAATAATTTTAGTCAATAATAAAAAAGAAATTAATTATGAAAATAAGTTCAAAAAAATACTTTATAAAAAATATATTATACTGGTATAATTAGTTAATCAAAACAATTTATTTTTCTTTCAGTTTAAAATGAAAGGACTGACAAAATGACAATTCCTTCTAATCCATATATATTAGTATTTGGTGTTTCGATATGTGATATTATCGGGTTTACGAAAAAAAATTATCGTCCATATGATTCAAATCCAGGCAGTGTGAAAGTATCGTTTGGTGGTGTTTGCCGTAATATTGCAGAAAATATGGCAAAGATCAACTTAAATACAAAGTTTATTTCAGTCATTGGTGATGATATCAATGGAATCAACATGTTAAATCACGCAAAAAATATGAACATAGATATGGAAGACACGTTAATTATTAAAGGTGAATCTACCCCAACCTATTTAGCCATATTAAATGAAAGCGGAGAAATGGTCTCTGCAGTAGTAGATTTAGATATTACAAACAATTTTACAAAGGAGTTTATAGACTCCAAAGCAAAGGTTATTCGAAATGCTGAATATATGGTAGTTGACGCGGATAATCCAAATATTTTGGCTTATTTATTAACAAATTTCCATAATGAAACAAAATTTATTTTAGATCCAGTTTCTGCTTCAAAAGCTTCAAAAATAAGAGATTATATTCAATATTTTCATACGATTAAACCAAATCGTCATGAAGCTGAAGTGCTATGGGGAAATGAAATTACATCAGTTGAAGATGTACGAAAAGCTGGCCGATATTTTAGAGAATTAGGCGTAACAAATGTTTTCATTAGTTTAGATGCAGAAGGAATTTATTATAATAACGGAATAGAAGAAGGTATTATCCAAGCCGATGGAGTTTCAGTCGTGAATGTAACAGGAGCGGGAGATGCTTTAGTTGCTGGGATCGGATATGGCTATATGAATAATATGAGCATTGTTGATACAGTTAAATATTCGGTTTCAATGTCTTCTATTACAATTTCACATGTCGATACGATTAATCCGAATATGTGTTGTAACGTTGTAGATCACCATATTAATGAACTTAATTGGGTAGAAATGCAATTTTAATTGAGAACCTTTTAGTGGGTTCTTTTTTTGTTTTTGATTAGAAGATTGCAGTAAATTTAGGTAAGTAGCAGCTAGATTTGAAATTGCAAATATAATTAGTAAAGCTAAGTGCAAAGAAAATTAGTGAGTGCAAATAAGGTCAGTGAAGTCGCCAATAAAATCATGGATAGATGTAATTAAAGTCTGTGAAACTGCAAATAAATTTGAACTGCAAATAAAATTAGCAAAACAGCAATTAAAACCAATATAACTGCAAATAAGCCAACAAGAAACATCCAAAAAATATAAAACAGCAGATAGTAATCAAAAAACTTAATAAATCGAACCAATAGGGTATTGGTTCAGAACAATAAAGATCAACTATCACACACATACTGAAAAAAGAACCTCGCTTAATGCAAGGTTTTTTCCATCATTAAAGAGAACGAACTAAAATATCTCGTGCACTTTCTTTATCCAAAATTTTGTAACCACCAACTACTGGTTTTACGAATGATTTTTCTACTAACTCGTCTAGACGTGAGTCGTCAATTTGATAATCTGCTAAACGGTTTGGTGCACCGATTGCGTTCCAAAAACTTCTTAGTGCTTGGATCCCTTCTTCTGCAACTTGCTTTGTTGTTTTTCCTTCTTCAGAAATTCCAAAAACATTTGTTGCTAGCATTTTAATTCTGCTTGGATCATAGTCTAAGCAGTGACTTAACCAGTTAGGGAATATGATTGCTAATCCACCGCCATGTGGAATATCGTAAATGGCAGATACTGCATGTTCAATCTGATGTGATGCCCAGTCGCCGCCATCTGTACCGTTTAATAACGTATCATTAAAGGCTGTTGTTCCAGCGTACATAATTGTTTCACGTAATTCATAGTTTTCTAAATCCTTAACAAGCTTTCCACCAGCTTCGATTACAGTAATTAATAAACTTTCGATAAAGCGGTCAATCATAGGTGTATTGCTAGCACGGTGGAAATATTGCTCTAATGCATGTGACATAATATCAACAATTCCATAGATTGTTTGATCGATTGGTACCGAGAATGTATAAGTAGGGTCTAAAATTGAAAATTTAGGAAAAACGAATGGGTTACTCCATCCTCTTTTTTCATTTACTTCCATATTAGATATGACTGATGTGCAGTTCATTTCTGATCCAGTTGCTGCTAAAGTTAAAACAGTACCAAAAGGAGTTGCACTTGTTGGTTGGGATTTTCTAGTAATAAGATCCCACACATCTCCTTCGAATGGAACGCCAATTGCGATTGCTTTAACACAATCGATTACACTGCCGCCGCCTACTGCTAAAATAAAATCAATTTTGTTATCTTTACAAATTTGAATTCCTTTTTGCACAGTTGTTAGTCTAGGGTTTGGTTCAACGCCAGAAAGCTCAAAAATCGTTTTACCACTTAGTTGGTTCATTACGTCATCATATACGCCATTTTTTTTAATACTACCACCACCATAAACGACAAGTATACGATGATATTCTTGTACTTCATTTGCTAATTGTTCAATTTGATTTTTCCCAAACCATAATTTAGTTGGGTTATGTTGTAAAAATGGAATCAAGGTCTTGCTCCTTCTAGTTGTACTTACTTATTTTTTAGTGTTGTGTTTAGCAATTGGGCTTGCTGAATGGCTAATTGATCTTCCAATATTGCTCCAGGTGAATTTCCGGTACCAATAATATGTCCTTCAAGTGTTGCTCCAACAAATTCGAAAATATGTTTAAATTGTAAAATTAATGGTAGTGCTTTAATTTTTGGCTGATCGCCACCAACAATTACGACATACATTTTTTTGTTTTTCATTTTTTCAGCGAATTGTAGATCTTTATTACGAAGACTTTGAGACCAACGATCAATAAAGTTTTTCATGTATCCACTCATTCCATACCAATATAAAGGTGTTGAAAAAATAATCGTATCATGCTCTAGCATTTCTTTAACAATTTCCTCGTAATCATCATGAATTGGTTGGAAGCCATTTGGCTCATGTCTTTGGTCGTTAATTGCCTTTATATGTTTATGACGTAATTGTACCTCCGTCTTGGCAACATCTTTTGTAATGAGATTTGTTAGTTGCTCTGTATTTCCGTTTTCCCTAGAACTACCATGAATGATAAACATATTGTTTCCACTCCTTTTTGAATAAATTATGTTTGTAATTATGAATGATAACGATCTTAAAATAAAGTACGTACTAAAAAGTGCCTATAAAACTTTTTGGATCAACCGAGTCTATAGAACTAAGTTTGGGCTTTTTATAACTGATAAATATTTGAACTATAAATTATTTGTATGCTATATTTTATGAACATTTACTGTTGACTGCAAAATCATTGTTAGGACAATAGTTATATATCCACAATATATGGTGATATTTGAAGTTTTCATTTGTACTAAAAAAGTTGAGTAAAATAACTTTAATTTTAATTAAATAGTAATTAGCAATGATGGAGGATATATGAAAGAATATAATATGCCGATTGAAGCAGCGATTGAGGTAATAGGTGGTAAGTGGAAATGTATCATACTTTGCCATTTAGAAACTGGTAAAAAAAGAACGAATGAGCTTAGAAAACTGATGCCTAAAATAACTCAAAAAATGTTGACACAGCAATTAAGAGAGTTAGAGGCAGATGGTCTAATTAATCGTATTGCTTATGATCAAATTCCACCTAAAGTGGAATACGAATTAAATGAATACGGTAAATCAATGAAACCAATTTTGGATCTCTTATGTGCATGGGGCGGAAATCATATAAAGAAAAGCAAAACGAATTAATACGATCGTTATAAAATTAAGAAACGACAAAAAATTTATTAAATTGAAAATTTTTTGAAGGAATTTAAAAAGAAGTGTAGAAATATTTATTTTAGAGACCACTATATAAATGTAAAATCGATTCATAAAACGATGATTACATTAATATAGTAGTAAAGGTTGTGTGTTCGTTAGGGAAATTCCTATATATTTCTAAATGGTATTCTTGGCGAATTGTCATCCTTGTTAAGAATTTTTTTTATGCGGTTTATTTGTTTTGTAAGCGTTTACTTAACGCTCTTACATAGTTTTTTCTTTTCTTTACAAAAATCGTAATTTATAGGGGGAAATTAAAATGAAACAAGATGAATTAAAACAAACAAATACAAGCTATGATGTTTTTCCAGTATCAGATGTGCATCATTTAGAATTATATGTAGGGAATGCGAAACAAACAGCTTATTTCTTCGCAAACACTTTTGGATTTACACCAGTAGCATACTCTGGTTTAGAAACTAAAGTACGTGATAAAGTTTCTTACGTATTAAAAAATGGTACGATCCGTCTAGTTATTACTGGAACTTTAAAAGAAGATTCTAAAATTGCTGACTTCATTAAAAAACATGGCGATGGTGTTAAAGATATCGCTTTATTAGTAGATGATATCGAAGCAGCGTATCAAGGTGCAGTAAGCCGTGGAGCAATTAAAATTTTACCTCCAACTGAAGTTAGCGATGAGTATGGAACAGTTAAAAAAGCTGTAATCGGAACTTATGGTGATACAATTCACACATTAATTGAAAAAGGCGATTACAATGGTCCTTTCTTACCAGGATATAAAGATCGTGCTTTCACAATTCCTGTAAATGAAACAGGACTAATCGCATTAGACCATGTAGTTGGTAACGTTGAAAGAATGGAAGAATGGGTTTCTTATTATGAAAATGTAATGGGATTCCAATCAATGATCCATTTTGATGATGACGATATTAGTACTGAGTATTCTGCATTAATGTCAAAAGTTATGACAAATGGAAGCAGAATTAAATTCCCAATTAATGAACCAGCTGAAGGTAAAAAGAAATCACAAATTCAAGAGTACTTAGACTATAACAATGGACCAGGCGTACAACATATTGCTTTATTAACTGAAGATATTGTTGATACAGTTACTAAGCTTAGAGCTTTAGGTGTAGAATTCTTAAAAACACCAGATACGTACTATGATATGTTAACAGAGCGCGTTGGAAAAATTGATGAAGATATTGAGAAATTAAGAGAATTAAAGATTTTAGTTGACCGTGATGATGAAGGGTATTTATTACAAATTTTCACTCGTCCTATCGTTGACCGACCAACTTTATTTATTGAAATTATTCAACGTAAAGGTGCTAGAGGATTTGGTGATGGTAACTTTAAAGCATTATTCGAATCAATCGAGCGCGAGCAAGAACTTCGAGGAAATCTATAAGGAGTTGTAACAATGGAAATTAGACCGGATACTTTACCATGGCAAGATGCTTATAAGCTGTTAATTGGTTCAGTGTTGCCTCGTCCGATTGCTTTTGTTTCAACTGTAAACTCAGAAGGTGTAGCGAATGTTGCACCTTTTAGTTTCTTTACAGCGATTTGTGCTGACCCGATGTTAGTGTGCTTTGCACCAATGATCAGAGGTACAGACGGCGAGAAAAAAGACACATTAAAAAATATTGAACAGACGAAACGATTTATTATTAATATTGTAAGTGAAGAAATTTGCGATCAAGTTAATAATGCTGCTGCAGATTTTCCATATGGAGTAGATGAATTTGAACAAGTTGGGCTTACAAAAGTGGATGGAACAACTGTGCAAGTTCCTCGAGTAAAAGAAAGTTTAGTAGGACTAGAATGTGAGCTTCATGAGCTACTACATTTTGGTGAGAACAAAGGTGCTGGAAGTTTAGTAATTGGTAAAGTCGTTAATGTTCATATAAATGATGAATTATATGCAGATGGCAAAATCAATACTGAAAAGCTAAATCCAGTCGGTCGCCTTGCTGGTCATTCTTACACTCGTGCTATTTCTGATACTTTTGCAATTGAAAGAAAAAGGTGAAGGTATGAAATTTATAACTTTTCAATATGATGGTAATGAGCGTGCAGGTTTATTAGTTGAAGATCAAGTCATCGATCTGAATAAAGCTAGTAATGGCCGAATTCCAGCGGATTTACTAACAATTCTAGAAAACTATGATTTATATAAAAATGAAATAGCAGAAATAACAGAAGAAGGTATTCCACTTTCTTCCGTTCAATTGCGAGCACCATTACCAAAACCACAAAGTATTCGTGACTTTTATGCCTTTGAGGAGCATGTGAAAACTGCTCGCGGCAGAAGAGGTCTAGAGATGATACCTGAGTGGTATGACGTACCAGTTTTCTATTTTACGAATCATCGAGCGGTTATTGGACCTGAAGATCATGTCAGCATTCCAATTAATTGCAAAAAGATGGATTTTGAATTAGAAATCGCTTGTATTATCGGTAAAGAAGGTAAAGATATCCCAGTTGAAGAAGCCGATGATTATATTCTTGGCTATACAATTTTAAATGACTGGAGTGCTAGAGATATTCAAGCACATGAAGTAAAGGTTGGCTTAGGTCCATCAAAAGGTAAGGATTTTGCTACTTCTTTAGGACCTTGCATTGTAACGAAAGATGAAATTGAGAAATTTAGAACAGGTAAAAGCTATGATTTGAAGATGACAGCTGCAGTTAATGGAAAAGTCATTTCTAGTGGCAACTTTTCTTCAATTTATTATTCCGTTCCAGAATTAATTTCTCATGCTTCAAAAAATGTAACGCTATATCCAGGTGATGTGATTGGCTCCGGAACTGTTGGAACAGGTTGTATTTTAGAACTTGGTGAAGAAATACATCGCTGGTTAGAAGATGGAGACGTCGTTGAGTTAAGCATTACAGGTTTAGGTACATTACGAAATACTGTAAGAAAGTGAGGGGAAGCGTGTGTATTATCGTAGTCTAGGTAAGATTCCAAAGAAAAGACATATTCAATTTCGTAAAGAAGATGGATCATTATACAGAGAGCAGGTAATGGGAACAAAAGGATTTTCAGGTACTCAATCTATTTTATATCATAACCATATGCCTACATCCGTTAGTGAAACATCATTTTATAAATCACTTCAAATCGAATTTGAAGAACAAACATCCCTGCAACACCGCCATATTCGTACAAACAATTTAGAGCATACAGGTGATGCTTTAGAAGGAAGAGTATACGTTTTAGGTAACTCTGATCTGTTAATTGCAGTTGCTAACGTAACGGAAGAAAGCAAGCATTTTTATCGAAATGGTGAAGGAGATGAAATGTTCTTCGTCCATTACGGTTCAGGTGAAATCCAAACAATGTTTGGAACAATTACTTACCGTAAAGGGGATTATATCATGATCCCTATTGGAACAATTTACAAAGTAGTTCCAAATGATGATACGAAGTTTTTAATTGTTGAGTCAAATAGCCAATTAACAACGCCAAGACGTTATCGCAATGAATATGGCCAAATGCTTGAGCATAGCCCATTTTGCGAACGTGATTTTAGAGGACCAGAAACATTAGAGACATATGATGAAAAAGGTGAATTTACTGTTCTAACTAGAGCAAGAGGAAACCTTTATAAACATGTCTTAACACATCATCCATTTGATGTAGTAGGTTGGGATGGGTATTTATATCCATGGGCATTTAATATTGAAGATTTCGAACCGATTACAGGAAGAATTCATCAGCCACCACCAGTACATCAAACATTCGAAGGACATAATTTTGTAGTGTGCTCATTTGTACCAAGGATGTATGATTATCATCCTGAAGCAATTCCAGCGCCTTATGTACACAGTAATGTAAACAGTGATGAAGTCCTTTACTATGTAGAAGGAAACTTTATGAGTAGAAAAGGGATTGAACAAGAGTCTATTACATTACATCCATCAGGTATTCCACATGGACCACATCCAGGTAAAACTGAAGGCAGTATTGGAAAGAAAGAAACATTAGAACTAGCAGTTATGATAGATACATTTAGACCACTTTACGTAGTAAAAGAAGCACATCAATATGAAGATCCGGCTTATATGGGTAGTTGGATTGAAAAGTAGAGTCTTTTGATTCTACTTTTTATTTGAATTTGAAACAAGCTATGCTCAAGATAACGCAGGTATTATGGAACTAGATAATTTGAAATATTCTTGAAAATAGTACTAGATTAAAAGCTTAATAATATGATAAACTGACAACATTATACAAAACTTTGAATAAAAGGAGAAAATAGCATGTACGTGAAACCACAAATTTTGACTCTTCAAGCATACACACCAGGAAAACCAAGTGAAGTAGTCATGCGTGAATATGGTCTAGACAAAGTAGTAAAACTTGCATCAAATGAAAATCCATTCGGATGTTCTCCTAAAGTTTTTGAAGAACTACGTAATGTAGTAAGTAAGTTTGCGATTTATCCAGATGGAGCGACAGAAGAAATTAGTAACAAATTAGCAAACTTCCTAAATATACAGCCGGATCAATTAATATTCGGAAGTGGTGCTGACGAAGTTATTCAAATGATTAGTCGAGCGTTGCTTACAAAAGAACATAATATTGTACAAGCATCACAAACTTTTTCACAATATGCTCATCACGCAGTTATTGAAGGTGCTGAAGTTAGACCTGTACCTTTAGTGAAAGGTGTACACGATTTAGATTCTATGCTTGAACAAGTAGACGCGAAAACTAAAATTGTTTGGATTTGTAATCCAAATAACCCAACAGGTACATATATTGGAAGCCGCAAATTAGTCGAGTTTTTAGAAAAAGTACCAAGCTCAACTTTTGTAGTTGTTGACGAAGCTTACGTTGAATATGTATCAGCATCAGATTTCCCTGATACAATCTCATTACTAAATAAATTTGAAAATCTAATTGTATTAAGAACATTTTCAAAAGCATACGGCCTAGCATCTTTCCGAATTGGTTACGGAATCGCAAATAGCAAATTAATTCAAGAATTAAATATCGCTAGACTACCATTTAACACATCAATGCTATCTCAAGTAGCAGCAATAGCAGCACTTGAAGACCAAGTCTTTATTAAAAACTGTGTTGAACAAAATAAAAAAGGCATGGAACAATACGAAGAATTCTTCAACAGCTACGGAATCGAATTCTACCCATCTCAAGCAAACTTTATATTTGTTCCACTTGAAAACAGCCAAGAAATCTTTAAAGATCTAGAATCAAAAGGATACATTATCCGTTCATTCCCTAATGGAATTCGAATTACAATCGGAACTGCTGCTGAAAATGAAGGACTAATCTTACATTTAAAGCCAGCATTAACGAAAAATACTTCTACAATCTAATTAATTGGAAAATCGTCATTTTTAAGAATGACGATTTTTTTGATTTATCTATATATAACGAATATAGGTGAAGACAAGCTTTATTATAAATTGCAAAACAGGAATGTAATATGCGAGCTTGTTCAACTAAATGGCAGATTAGTTCAATAAGAAAATGTATACACTGTAGTTTGGATTTTGGAAAATGGTACATAAAATCACAAAACAAAGGAAAAAATATAATACGTATCATGAACCCCTTTAGGAATTGAATTTTGCTTTTAAATTTTATAATTCAAAAAAGCCAAGATATTGGAGAATAAAATGTGAAAAAGAAATTTTTTATTTCATTTCTTATGGTAAGTATACTTTTAGGTGGTTGCTCTAATTATAAAGAATTAAATCAAATAGCGATTGTGAATGCAATGGGGATCGATTACTTACCAATAGAAAAAAAATATCAAACAATCTTTCAAATTATTAATCCTAGTGCAATTGCAACACAGGCAGGTTCTCAAGGTATTCCAGTTATTGCATTAGAGGAAAAAGGTAGAACAATTTCAGAAGCTGCACGAAATGTGTCAAAAAAAGGATCTCGATCTAATATTTATTCTCATGTTTCACTTATCATAATAGGAGAAACATTAGCAAAAGAAAAATCACTGAATTATATTTTCGATGTATTTGAAAGAGATTCTAAAATTCGTGTAAATATACCAGTCATTATTGCAAGAAATAAAAGCGTAGATAAAATAATGAATAATATAGCATCACTTGATAAAATATCAGCTAAATCACTTGTAGGTAAAATTAAAAATACATCTGCTCTTTTAGGAGAAAATCATGAAACATTAATGCGTGAGGCAATTTCTGCAATTTCTAGTAGTGGAAGAGAACCAGTAATAAATGGTGCTAGTTTAGAAGATGAAAGTAAAACATCACAGACACTTGAAAATGCTAATAAAGTCAAATCAAGTTATGATAAAATTAATGGCACAGGAATATTTAAAGACGGAAAATTAGTTGGTTGGTTAGATGGGCCACCGGCAAAATCAATACAAATTATTGATAATCTGATCAAGGAAACGAATATAGAAATACCATGTAATAAAAAAGACTATGATTCGATGGAACTTACTCGGGTAAAATCAAAGACGGAAATTAAAATGAAGGGTAATATTCCAATAATAAATATAAAAATTAAATCAATTGGCCATATTGACGAGGTACTTTGTAATGACAATTTTGATAAAGCAATAACGCTTAATAAATATGAAAAATCAGCTGAAAATGTTGTAAAACAATCAATAGAAAAAGGCATATCTGAAGTGAAAAAACTCGGTGGAGATGCATTTGGATTTGGTGAAAAATTACACATGGCTAACCCAAAAATTTATAAAAAATATGAAGGGAATTGGAATGATACATTTAAAAAGGCAAAAGTAACAGTGAGTGTCGACGTTCAAATTAATAATGTCGGAATGAGAAAGAAACCTTATCCATATTAGGAGACCAGATTGCTTCGATAAAGTTCGATAAATTAGGATTAGCTTTCTTGTTAGGTTCTCTCTTTTTACAAGCTTGTTTGCTTTTGCCCAAAATATAAATTAACCCAAAAAAGAGAATCCTCTGGTAAGGATTCTCTTTTTTATTTTTACCCAACAAACGCTAGCGATCCTTCCATATCGAAAGATCGTTCTTTATTCAAGTAAATGGCAGATTAGTTGAATAAGAATATGGTCTTTTTTTTATTGAAGCAAGCAATTAGTAGCATTGGTGAGTAAAAAAGGTTTCTATCATTTATAGTGGAATATAATAATGTAAATGGAAATTAATGCCATTAAAAAACAAATAATTTGAAGGAATTAGATGGAGGTATGTAAATGCATATTTTAATAAATTTATTAGCAGCTTTGGTGATTTTTACATTTGCTTATATGATTTGGAAAAAGAAAATGCTATTTTTACTCATTGGTTTTAACGAAAAGTCGTTTTTAGGCGATAAAGAGAAGCTTGCCAAAAGAGTAGGAATAATCACTACAATTATTGGGCTTGGCACTTTTTCACTTCCCATCTTCACTTATATTTTTGGTCAAAATGCTATAAGTTTTTATGGGATTTTTGTTTTATTATTTGTTACATTAGCAACCTTTTTTTATACTGTTCCTTACTTCTATTTAAAATAATAAGAAAGACCCTCCAGTTACGCAGCTGTGATGGAATAAAGAGATTTTTACACTCTGAATCATTAAAATTGTGGAATCATCTTGATGACTTTGGAGTGTGAAACCTGAATACTTTGGTTGACCAAAGAAATAACCTAATTCAACTAAAGCAATGCTTTTGTTGTATTAACTGGACATTTATATAAATGGTATCATTAGAAAAAACAACTAATGTGGTGAGATAATGAACGACCGTAAATTACTTATACAACAAAAATTTAAAGTTACTAAGCAAAAAAATCAGAGAAATGAATTACTGAATATACTACCTAAAGATCTAGCAACTGTAATAGAAAAATGCGAATTTATCACTACTCCTGAATTGGAAAAGATACTTGATAAAGTTCATGAAAAATGGAACTATGATTTACATAAAGGGGATTTTATATTAAATTATAGTAATTTTAGAAAGGAATTTAGTTGGGAAAGAGAAGTAATTCAATATGTGCAGGGAATAGATATTGAAGAGCAATTGGTATATTTATTTATTGGTATAGAAGATAGTCCCATTTTTCTTATTAATGGAAAATGGGTAATAAAAAACTTCGATATTCTATGGACACTTATAGACAATGAAGACATATGGATTATTAGCCAAGATTACAGTTGCGGAGTACTTGTATCTCATTACGGAGGATATTTAGAACACGATCCAAACCCAAATGAAATTCTATATGCGATTACTAAATGGAAGAATTAATCATAAATCTTATGTAACTAACGCATTGCGATACTTCATTAGAAGATCGCATTTTCTTATTCAACAAAATGGCAGTTTAGTTCAATAAGAAAAATTGTATTGGAGATTAAAGACATAGGAATTCGAATATTTTTTGATGAAATATATTAAATGAGGAGGATGGAAAAATGAAAAAAACGGTTATTTTTTTAATAGCATTAGTTGCTCTTGTTAGTTCAATACTCTTTACTTTTCTTGAAGGAAAAATAAACAATAATTATATCTCATTAATAAGTATAACTTTTGGATTAGGGGTAGCATTAATTTTCAGATATGCTACTGCAAGACAAAAAAAATGAAGCCTCACTATGCAACTAAAGTAGTGCTTTAGTTGAACAACATGATCGGCTGTTTAGTCGATTTTTTTATGCAACAAAATGGCAGTTTAGTTGAATTAGAAAATTTAAATATAAAAGATATAGTCTAAACATTATTAAGAATATCTTAATAGAATTTATTGGTTAACATAAAAATTAAGTTTACTTTATATATGGTCAATAATTAAGATGTATAATTAATGGCTAATTTTATAACAATTTTTGAATTTAGAAGAATCCGTGAAAGCTAGTAAACCGAAAAATATAGCTAGCAGGCATGACTTCAAATTCATCTATATAAGTTCAAGATCGTAAATGTTCTTGAACTTTTTTGTGTTTATTTAGACATTGAAAAACAATTCTAGCTTAAGGAAATAGAAATGGAAGTAATAGATACTAGATTTTAAGATACTTTAGTATTTCCTATTTGTTTTCCTTTCTACAGGAAAGCATTTAAGGGTAAAAGGGTTTAATTTAAATATTATCTAATTGAGCGTTCCAAATATCATTACGGATTACTTAACACGAATTGATTTCAATAATAATTGATTAATATTAAATTAATGTGTAATTTACATAGCGCAAATATAATTGTCGTTGTGATACTTTTCACCATATCACTGAAAAAAGTGAAACCAAAATTCTTAAGTGTAGTTGACTTCACTTGGAGAAAAAGTCTTAAGGAAAATTAAGGATCATTTTGAAAAAGGAGGAACAATATTTTATTGATATTTACCTAGTCTTCACAGTTTATTAATTGTTGTAATCTGTTTTACTACATGGAATTCATCTATTATTTTGAAAAGGAGATTTTTTATGGTTAATTTCACGAGGCTTAATAAGTCATTACTTTCATTAATCCTGATAGTTGCATTCCTACTCAGCAACATTGTTGGCTATACACCGGTGCATGCAGCAAGCGATGCATATAGTCTGATAGAAGCAGAAAGCTTTGGCTCCAAGTCGGGTGCCTACCTTAAAGTCGAAAATTGCCCAGATGGTGGACAAAGTATAGGAGGTACTAATGACAATCAGTATTTAGCATATAAAAATATTGATTTTGGAAGCGATGCTAATGGTGCTACAAAATTTAGTGCAAGACTTTCAGTAAAGGGATCAAATGCAGGCGGTAATATTGAGATCAGGCTTGACAGTCCGACAGGCCCTTTAGCGGGAACACTTACTGTCGCTGCTACAGCACCAGACAACTGGAATGTCTACCAGACTCAATCTACCGATATTGCCAATATCACGGGAACTCATGATGTATACCTTGTATTTAAGGTAGCGGCGGGAAAAACATATGTAGCCAACCTCAACTGGTTTCAGTTTTCAAAAACGTCGAACGTAGAGCCAATAGAACTGCCATTATCAAATAAGGATATGACGGTTACTGGTGATGGAGCAAAGATGCAAGGTGGTGCTAAAGCTTTTGATAAGCTGATTGACGGTATGATAAGTGAAAGTTCATTGGCGGAATTGAAATGGGGTCTCACTGGAAATGAAGGAATTTCACTGCCGTTACCCGTTGATTTTAACTTTACTAAACCACAAGAACTAACTAAATTTATTGTTTATAATCGTCCGCAATATACGAATGGGAAAATTAAAAAACTAAGTGCCAAAGCCTATACTGAAGCAGGAAAGGAATATGATTTAGGCGCAAAAACTGTTCAATTTAACGATAAATCGGTAACATTTAATCTTGCGGAAGCTGCTATACCGTCTGGAACTAAATTTACAAAGATAACGATCATCTTTGAGGAATCACATAGTGGACCTCTTTTGTTGTCTGTGGCTGAGGTTGAAGTTTTTGCAAAAATGAAGCCGAAGATTCTTACAAGCATTACAGCACCTGCAGTGATTAAAGATGTAATAAACGGGATAGCGCCTACAGCGGTGGCCCTTGGATTGCCAAGTAATGTAGCACTTGTGACCGATGGCGGAAATGTCGACGTACCTGTGACATGGAATATAGCTGATTCAGGTTACGATCCAGCTGTAAAGACCGAGCAGAATTTCACGATAACGGGAACATTAGAACTGCCGGCAGGGATTGCAAATCCGAATAATGTAGCATTGTCAACAAGCATCAATGTTACGGTTCTTGCTTCGACTGACCCAGATAGAGATAACAGTTATAAATTTAGCTTTATGACTATTTCTGATACACATTCAGTTGCGCAAGGTGATATCAACGATGTCAGACTTGATAACGCATTGAGTGACGCAGTTAGCAATAATGTGCAATCTGTTAGCGTTGTTGGAGATCTTACTCAAAATGGTACAGATGCACAATATAATACATTGATGAAAACAATGAACAAATATCCTCAACTTGATCGCAACTTGGTTTTAGGGAACCATGATGTAAGGTGGATGGGAGGATTTGAAACTGCTAAAAACAGATTTTTGACACATACTGATATGCCAGGTGTTTATTATGATAAATGGATAAACGGATACCACTTCATCTATTTGGCAACGGAGACCGATGAAAAAGATAGCGCATATATTTCGGATACCCAGATGAAGTGGTTAAGCGATAGGCTGGCGGAGAACGCAAGTCTTGATAAACCGATATTTCTCTTCCTTCATCAGCCATTAGATAATACCGTATATGATGAATATCCTTCGGATCCTTATCAAAGTGATGAGATACAGGATCAAAAGTTAGAGGACATTATTGGAAAATATCCTCAAAGCGTATTCATAACTGGACATATACATTATCCTCTCACATTACCGGGTTCTTTCTATAACAAACAGTACTTTACTATGATGAGAGATGGAGCTATTGCGGATAATGGTCAAGGGTTGATTTTAGATGTTTACGCTGATAGGGTGGTGATAAATGGAAGAGACTTCGCGAAAAAAAGTACGGTAACTACCTGGACCATCAATAATTATACGGGGGATGCAATTGCAGCAGATAAACAAGCGCCTACCGCACCAACTAATGTCTCAACGAAAGTGTTAACAGACAAGATGGCTATTCTATCATGGGATGCATCTGCAGATAATTTTAAGGGTAATGTAGGTGTTATAGGCTACGATGTTTATAAAGGCGATACACTGATTGGATCGACAACAGGGCGTACGAACTTTAAAGTGCCAGGACTGACCGCAAATACAGATTACAAATTTACCGTAAAAGCCAGGGATGCAGCAGGGAATGTATCAGAGACTAGCAGCCCATTAAAAGTTACCACTTTAGGCTACAATCCTGCTCCGGTAAATTTAACTCTGAACAAGACGGTTACATCCAATGGAAGTGTGGCCGGTTACGAACCGTCTAAGGTAGTAGATGGATCAGCTTTAAGTGGCAGTAAGTGGTCTTCAAATACTAACGTAGACAAATGGCTAATGGTTGATCTTGGACAAAATTATGACATATCTAGATGGGTAGTAAAACATGCGGGAGAAGGCGGAGATAGCTTATCTCTGAATACTAAAAATTATAAGCTTCAAGGAAGTCTGGATGGAACTACTTGGACTGACCTTGATTCTGTAACAGGAAACGTTTCAAACGTCACTGACAGGTATATAACGAAATCCAACGTTAGGTATGTAAGGCTTTATATTACTACTCCGCAAAATTATAATGACACAGGAACTGCAAATATTTATGAATTTGAGGTCTATGGTCGAAGCGCCGATGTTCAACCGCCTGTTACAACAGCTACTACAGATGGCGTTACTGGTGACGATGCTTGGAATACACAGGATGTGCATGTGAAGTTCACTCCAGAGGATGATCCAACTGGAACTGGTGTTAATCGCATTGAGACAAGGGTAGACGGTGGCGATTGGACAAGCAAGACAGAATTGACGCTGACTGCTGAAGGTATGCACAGCGTTGAATATCGTGCTATAGATAACGCCGGCAATATGGAAGCAGTGAAACAACTTGCTATTGGCATCGATAAGACGGGGCCAGTAATCGCGGTATCTGTACCGGGGGATGGAAGCATTTATGAAAATTCCGGGGATTTGACGCCTCAGTTTACATTGAACGATAACTTTTCGGGCGTCGACAACAGTAAGACGACGGTGACGCTCGATACGCATGCTTACAAAATCGGAACGGAGATTCCGCTTTATACCTTACCGCTTGGTCAGCATACCCTTGTTATATCCTCCAGTGACCTAGTCGGTAATCAGGAAAGCAAAACCGTTCACTTTCAGACAGTGGCAAGCATTGATTCCTTAAAGGCGTTGGTGACACGCTTTGCTGATGCGAAATGGATCGACAATGCCGGAATTGCCAATAGCCTGCAGGCCAAATTGGCAAACAACGAATTGAACAGCTTTGTGAATGAAGTGAAGGCGCAAAGCGAGAAACACATTTCAAGTGAAGCTGCAACTTATTTGCTGCGAGACGCTCAATATGTGTTCTCACAACAATAGTGCATTTTTGGAAGGATAGAGGAATAACAGAGTGAGCTGCCGAAGCAACTCACGTTGTAAAACTAACTCATGAGTTAGTTGAAAAAGTATAATCATTTTATCGCCATTTTTAATCTAGCAAGAAATATATTCTACTTTTTTTGTTCAACAAAATGGCAGATTAGTTCAATAAGATACTGTATTATTAAAATCATAAGAGGTGGTGGGAATTATGGATATAAAAGAAAAATTAATGATATTACTTAAAGAAACTGTTTGTGATTTAGTAAAAAAAGAAACTATTAAAATTAAATCCAAACTATCAGTAGAAATTACAATTGAAGACATCAAAAGAGAACTAAATCACTGGGGCTCACTAACAATTCCACCTGATGTGGCGTATGAGAATATTAGTTATTATGAATATAATGATGGGTCAGGATATGCATTGGAATTTGAACTTTGGATAAATAATCAAGAAAGTGACTTAACATTGTCTTGTGAAGCTATAATCGACCAATCAGATAATATTTTATCGTTTTCAATCTTAGATTTACATGCATTATAGTTTATCGTTGTTCAACTAACGCATGCTTATGTTTAACAAGACGACTGCTTCGGCGGTCGTTTTTATTACACTAAATGGCAGATTAGTTGAACAAGAAATAGCTAGGCAATTCGTTTAATTAACGAAAATCTAGTGCAGGTTATTTAAATTTAATGATAAAATGGGAATATTCTTACATTTATTAATTCTATTATCCCTGAAACTTACGAGGTTTAGCAAAATGAAAAAACTTATTAAAACTTTCAGTATCACTTTATCAAGCATAATAATTATTTTAGTTTTATTTGTCATTGGTGTGGGTGTTTTTATTCACAAAACTTTGGAGAAAAAAACTCATGAAAATATACCGTATATTCAATCGATTAGAATGTTTCTGACTGCGAATTTTGAGGGTAAAACTGAAAAGGCATTAAAAGAAAATAGATTAAAAGAAAAATATCATAATATTACTATTTACTATCCAAATGATTTTTCAGAACTCATTCCAATAACGAAGGAAACGTTAGATTGGGCGATAAATAAAAACCAAAAAGTCTTTGGAACAGTAGGAGTAAAACCTGTTGATCTAATCGTATTTAAAGATAAAAAAGAGTTACAGGAGTTAAGTGGTCTTATTGATGTGTCAGGTTTTTATTCGGATTTTGACAAATTAATAGCAATAAAGTACGACGATATAGAATCGATTTTAGAAAGAAAGGAAACACCACTATATTTCTTTCAAAAGTCTATCTTACATGAGTACACTCATTATATATTTAGTCAAATGGTAGCAGGTTCAAAAGCTGGTGCTTCAGCTTACCCATTATGGTTTAATGAGGGGATAGCTGAATACATCGGAAATGATAAAACAATCGTAGAGCCTTCCAATTTCAAAGTAGTATCTTTTGATTCATTATATGATGGGGAACAGTGGCAAACAGCAAGATTTCAAGATGGCACAAATGTATATATGGAAAGTTACTTCGCTATAAAATATCTTGTAGATAACTATGGAGAAGGAATTTTAAAAGAAATAATAAATTTAACTAACTCATCAGGGAAATTTGAGGAAAGTTTCGAAAAAACAACAGGAATCACTCTTTTTGATTTGGAAGATAAATTTATGTCTTCCTACAAATGAAAGATATGATTCCTTATTTAACTAACTCATGCGATTCTTCAATAACGAAGGATCGTTTTTCTTATTCAAGTAAATGGCAGATTAGTTGAATAAGAATTGCATTGTTTGTATCTAGAATGAATTTAATTTCAGTGATAAAATTAACATATAATGGAAATTATTTCAGAGGTGAATGTGATGTTAAATGTTTTAAAGACCTTGATTTTGATTAATCGTAGTCAAACTACTACAAATAAACCCCAAATTTAAAGGAGACTGTTCATGACAAAAGGAGATAAACAAAGGGAAATTCAATCAAAATATAGAAGAATTATGCGTGAAAAGAAAGAAGTACCTGAAAAAAAAGGAATTTTCTTTATCATCCTACTGATGGTTTTACTTATTTGTAACTTACTATTCAAAGGTTTTTAAAATTGTTATATCAAGTGTAAAATGTGAATGCTTATTAAACTAAAGCAGTGCTTTAGTTTAATAAGAAAAAGTAAAGATCACTGTGGTCTTTTTTCATTCTCTTATTCAACATAATGGCAGATTAGTTTAATAAGAAAAAAGGAATATAAATTTAAAAAGTTGAATTATTTTTAAAAAAACTTTTAAAATCTAGTTGGGAGTTATCTAAATGATCAAGAATAAAATTTATAAAATAACATCATCTGAAATAAGTCAAATAAAAAAAGAAATGATACATGACCCTTCTTTATTTCTAGTTGAAATGGATGGAGAAAAAATCCATACCTGGGAGGAATATATCGTTCAAATTGAGAGGAAATTTGAATTTCCTACAACGTGTATTGATAGTATGGACAGATATCTAGATTGGATAAGGGATTTAGATTGGATTGAAAAAGATAGTTTTGTAATTGTAATATACAACTACAATGATTTTTTTAGCTCTGAATTAGAGCTTAAGAACAAAATAATTAATGGATTTAAAGATACAATACTGCCTTTTTGGGAAGAAGAGGTGGAACGAGTTGTAGTTGAAGGTAAAGCTAAATCTTTTAAGGTTTATTTGGTTGAGTAAGAAAAATTTCACTATTAGTTAAGCAACTAACGCATACGATAGTTCAAGATCCAGAGCATCCATTGGCTGCTCTTTATTTAGGTATTTGGCAGTTTAGTTAAATAAGAATATGGTCTTTTTTTATTGAAGCAAGCAATTAGCAGTATTGGTGAATAAAAAAGGTTTCTATCATTTACTGTGGAATATAATATTGAAAATGGAAATTAATACCATGAAGAAAACAAATAATTTGAAGGAATTAGATGGAGGTATGTAAGTGCATATTTTAATATATTTATTAGCAGCTTTGGTGATTTTTGCATTTGCTTATATGATTTGGAAAAAGAAAATGCTATTTTTACTCATTGGTTTTAACGAAAAGTTGTTTTTGGGTGATAAAGAGAAGCTTGCCAAAAGAGTAGGAATAATCACTACAATTATTGGGCTTGGCACTTTTTTACTTCCCATCTTCACTTATATTTTTGGTCAAAATGCTATAAGTTTTTATGGGGTTTTTGTTTTATTATTTGTTACATTAGCAACCTTTTTTTATACTATTCCTTACTTCTATTTAAAATAATAAGAAAGACGCTCCAGTTACGTAGCATGATGGAATAAAGAGATTTTTACACTCTGAATCATTAAAATTGTAGAATCATCTTAATGAATTTTGGAGTGTGAAAACTGAATACTTTGGTTGACCAAAGAAATAACCTAATTCAACTAAAGCATGCGTGAGTTGTACAAAAATGGAGTTGAATGATTGTTGTTATTATAAAAGTGGGTTTTAATGTTGATTATCGTAATCCAAACAATCTCAAAAAAGAAACTTTGTCTCAGGTTCAACCTTGGGTACAGTATGGCTTAAAGAAGCCCAAATCCTCATGCAATAATGGAAGTTGCAGCTATTTCCTATCTGATGGGTAAAAGATAGGATTCACGGACGGTACATCAAATAGTTGAATTATGGGGAGTTAGTAAATATTCTATAGTAGATATGATTGTTTATAGTAATTTTTAAGCTAGAATAATGGATAATATAAAATGGACCTGCTCAAGCTTCACTAAAATACCATAAAGTATTATGATTTCGAATCTTTAGGTGGTGAATTTGATGAGTGTATTCGATAACTTTTATCGTTCTCCAGGTCTAAGCTGCGGATGTGGTGGGTCAGGTATAGGCGCATGGCAGAGCAGTGGATATGTTCAAGGATATCCAATATATGGCCAAAGTGGTTATTTACATGGAGGTTATTATAATCCCTTTGGGAGAAGGTGGAAATTTATTCCAGGGATAGGATGGGTTGTAATCTAATAAAAAATATAACTGATTTGTAGAGCTTATCTCCTGATCAGTTATATTTTTTTCATTAAATTCGGTACATCTTTTGTTTTATGGATGGGAGCCAAATAAAACGATGGATTACTTTAGTTGGACTCTAGTTATGGAGAGTAAGTAATAAGAAGAAATGGAAGACTACTAGATCAACTTGATGAATTTCAAAAATATCACTTATTTGTAGAACGAAATGAAAAACAGCGAAAAAAACAATAAGCTTAAGATATAATAATTTTAAGAAGTATTCCTATGCTTAATTTTTAAAAACTTTAAAAAAAATCAAAGGGAATAGGTATTCCCCTTGATTTTTTTATTAACTATTACACTGCTAAAACTTGAAATGCATGTCTTAATGCTTCCAATCCATCTTTATAAATCCCATTGAAAAGATTGATAACTTCTTCATCAGTTACATCCACAGGAGTAAAACTGCCAGACCACTCAACAATTGATTTATTACGATCGGGATGCTCTTGAACTCGTATTGTCGATTGATAGTTTGTAATAGGGAATGGTGCATTCATTATTGAATACGTAAAAAACGCTCTTTATCATCGAATGCTTCAAGACGTTCAACAATTGCATCTCCATCCGGATTTGCCAAACTACGAATTCGTCCACCTTCTAATAATTTACTATTTGGGATATATGGTAACCAATCTGGTAGCGAGTTGAAACCGCCAATTAATTGCCATACTTTTTCGGGATTTGCAGGAATTTCCATTGTAACGATTGCGTTAGCCATTTTATTTGATCCTTTAATTTATTTGCTCCTTTAATTTATTTGCTCCTTTAATATAGTTATTATTTAAAGTCAATTGGTAATGGTGCATTTTCTGCAACTAGTTTTTGATCTCTCATTTCGTGCCAGAATGCAGCTGGAATTACTTCATTTAATGCAGCTTGGTCTTCGGCAATTCGCTCTGGTTTACTTGCACCAGGAATGATTGTTGCAACTGCTGGATTTGATATTGAAAATTGAAGAGCTGCAGCTTTCACACTGATACCATGCCTCTTAGCAATTCCTTTAATTTTCTCAACTTTCGCGATAATTTCAGGTGATGCTTTTTGATATTCGAAGTGAGTTCCTCCAGCTAAAATACCTGAGCTATAAGGACCACCAACGATAATATCAACATTTTGTTTAGCAGCTTCGGGCATTAATCGTTGAAGCGCACGATCATGATCTAAAAGTGTATAACGACCAGCTAATAAGCTAACATCAGGTTTGTATTCACCTAATTCTAATGCGATTTCGATTGGTTCTACTTTATTTACACCAAGTCCCCAAGATTTAATAACACCTTCTTCTCGTAATTGAGAAAGTACACGGAAAGCACCAGTACGTGCAATTTCAAACTGAGCGATCCACTCGTCGCCATAAAAATCTTGTGCAATATCATGAACATAGACAATGTCTAAATGATCAGTTTTCAAACGATATAAACTTTGTTCGATTGAACGTAAAGTTGCGTCAGCACTATAATCATTCACAATCTTATTCTTACGTCCAAATTCAAAAACTCCACCTTTTTCACCTAAATCTCGTGCAGAAACGTCTTCAAGTTCATCAAGAATTAAACGTCCAACTTTTGTACTTAAAACATATTCATCACGATTGTATCTTGATAATACTTCCCCAAGGCGCAATTCTGCTAGACCTGCACCATAGAGTGGGGCTGTATCAAAGTAACGAATGCCATGATCCCAAGCTGCTACAACAGTTGCGAATGCTTCTTCATCTGGGATGTTACGGAACATATTTCCTAGTGGAGCAGTTCCAAAACCTAGTTTTCCTTTAAATAAGTTTTTCTCTTTCATATAAATCCTCCTATATATATCTTCATGTAACATGAAGTAAATTTAAAATAATGTTGTTAGAGAGTAGTAATTAGGTGATTAACGAAGTCATCTAAGGAAACTATTCTCTACAGTTGCTATTATGTAATAAATTTTTAAAGAAAAGAAGAACGGACTTTAAAGTGCGATAGTAACTTGTATGTTCTATAGGCACCTTTTGGTTACATATGAATAGGCAGTTTTTTTGGGGATTCAAAATTTAATTGGCAAAATCAATAAAAAACATAATAATTCCAATATATGGAAAAATAGGCTTGTCGAATATGTATTTATAAAGGAGCGGGGGATAAATATGAACTATCTAAATATTAATTTCGAATACAAACAAAAAGAGAAGAAAAATGGTAATCGTTGTGGGTATTGCGATTGGAATTCCTATTCATGTACTTATTTTACTTTCTAAAATCCTTAAAAAACTAAAAGAGATAGAGAGTAAACTAGAATAATAATGAACTAACGCATGCCTAAGTTCCATTAGCTTGAAAAACTTCTTATCTAAGTTTTTTCTTTAGTTATATTGGATGTAAAAAAAAGAATAAAGTAAAATTACTTCATTTTATTACTACACAATTAACCAAACAGAAGATTTAAAAAGATAAATATAAATAATTTATAAGAAAGAAGGAATAAAATATAATGATGAGTTCTCTAATTGGGTTTATAATTTTTATTGGTATTTTCTTAGTGTTTGATGCTGTTAGAAAATTGAATAATAACGTCATTGCTCAAACCGGAGAAATAAAAAAATTACACGAGCGTTTAAAATAAAAGACTCAATTGTGTTAAATGAATTTTATGCTGAACCAAAATACTTTAGTTCAATATTACTAATATGCAATTTTTGATGGTGTTATTGAATTTAGAATAAGTCAAATATCAACTATTACAATGACTTTGTAAGAGGTGGAGGAATAAGGTTGAATAACGATTTGCCACTACGAATTAGACCTATTAATGAAGAAGATTTATTTTTACTTTGGACATTAACGTATAAAGAGAGTTCACCAGAGTGGAAGAAATGGGATGCACCATATTTTGAACACAAAGCTGTTACTTTTGATGACTATTTAAAAACTAAGAATACTATTGTAAACCAAGAGGATAAATGGATTATTGAGGTAGATGGAAATATTATTGGAACGGTTAGCTACTATTGGGAACATAAACCATCTAATTGGCTTGAGATGGGAATTGGTATTTATGATCCAAATTATTGGAGTGGAGGTTTTGGTACTAGAGCTCTTAAACTTTGGATTAATCATCTATTTAATACATTACCTCTTGTTCGTGTAGGATACACAACATGGTCTGGCAATCATCGTATGATTAAGGTTGGAGAAAAATTAGGAATGACGATGGAAGCAAGATTAAGAAAATGTCGTTTCTATGATGGAACATATTATGACTCAATACGTATGGGGTTATTACGAGAAGAGTGGGTTGAATTCATAGAAAAAGAAGGATTAATTGCAGTTCAGAAAAAATGATATTTACATAAAAATGAAATTTGTTTTTTAACTAAAGCATGCACTTGTTAAAGAATAGGATTTATAATTGTTTATTTCCCATTTAAAATATTAATAATGAAGTCAGATTCCTCACATGTTGGAATCTGACTTTTTAAATTTAAATTTTTACTATATTTCCGAACGAAACGTTTTACCTAACTTATTTCCAAGACCGTAATAATGACGGAAATTGTATATTAGTGGACTCCATTTATTTGGATCAATATGATTTTCATCAATGATGATTTCATTATGAGCATGTACATGTAAAACATGTGTCTCAACAATTGCAAAATCAGGTGAATGTTCAGGTATACGAATGTGTTTTACAATTGCCTCGATTTGGATTGGGCATTCAGTTATTCGTGTAGGTTTTACGGTATTTGACTCTGTAGCAGTTAATTTACTAATATTGTATTTTTCTTTTTCATAAGTAAATCCTATATTTTTCTTAGAATCAGGAACGGGATTTTTTCCTGTATAAGGGGCTAAAAATTCAACATTCTCCCATAATAAAGGGCTTGGTACATTGATTACACATTCAGGATATCGTTGTAAATTTTCAATAGCTTTCCCGCCAAGTCCAATTCCTAATATTATGCAATCTCCTAAAGCCCATGAGGAAGACATAGGGCTAATATTGACTGTCCCATCTTCATTCAATGTATTTAGTAAAATTACAGGTGTTCCATAGTATAGAATTTTAGGTTTAATCAACTTTGTATTTGTAAAATGATTCATTTTTTTCCTCCTAATAATTATGTACTTCAAAATTTATTGTAGAATATAAATAGTTCAATTATCATCGAAATATGGATTACATAGTGGAAGGAGAATTGTAATGAATGCAAATCCTAATGTAGCAGTGGTTGCTTCGCTTGTAAGTGAAACTTCACGTGCCGCAATATTAACTGTCCTTTTAGATGGTAGATTTCATCCTGCTAGCGAACTGGCATATATGGCTGGCATAAAACCACAAACGGCTAGTTTTCATTTAGCAAAATTGGTCGATGCGAAATTAGTTAGCGTAGAAAAACAAGGAAGACATCGTTACTACGGTATTCGAAATCAGGAAGTTGCTCAAATATTGGAGACATTATTATCAATAGCCCCTCCAGTTGAAATTAGGTCTTTAAAACAAGCTTCAGAAAATACAGCAATACGTTTTGCAAGAACGTGTTACGATCATCCTGCTGGTAAGTTTGGGGTACTATTAACTGATTCTTTAGTTAATTTGGGAGTTATCAATGAAGAAAATCAAGGGTTTATTGTTACGGAAAGAGGTGAGAAATTCTTTACTGATTTTCAAATTGATCTTGAAAAAATTAAGAAAAAGCGTCGATCATTTTCACATAGATGTTTAGATTGGAGTGAAAGAAGATATCACCTTGGTGGAGCATTGGGAAATGCTCTTTTAGAAAGGTTTCTAGAATTAAATTGGATTCAACGTATGCCAAAAACAAGAGCTATAAAAATAACTTTTGAAGGAAAAAGAGGATTAAAAGAAACATTTTCTTTTGATATTTAATTATTTACGATAATCAACAAGAAAAAGCTGGATGCCATGATAATACAAACGGATACATAAGTAGTGCAACAACTGGCAGGTTAGTTGTATTGCAATTACTGATATTAATACTTGAAGAGAATAAACTTTTCACTGAAGAATAAATATTAACAAATATAGCTTTTGTGGAAATGGGGAATGAGGTATGAAAGTAAGGTCAGAAAAAAGACATAATGTTCCAGTTGGTTCAAAAAGTGTTATTACTTTCGGTTCTGCTTTAGCCATTACAATATCTTGGAGTATTCATAAATCAGTACTTTGGGCAATAATTCACGGTTTTTTTAGTTGGTTTTATGTTATTTATTATGTCTTTACTAGATAAGAAATTAGTTCAATATTTTCCTATAACAGAGACATTTGATTAGATTAAAACGCATTTTAGTTAAATAGATTCAAAAAAATTAAAAAATCCTAATGTAAACCCTTTCAAAATTTTTATTTTTCAAAAGGCATTGACAACTTATATCAAATTCATTAAGATGAATAAAAATAAAACGAAAAAGGAGACATGAACATGTTTTTCGCACGCACGAATAATGGGCTACAACATCATCATCCACCCAGGGTTTGAATCTATGGACAAAAATTGACCGTAGATGCAAGCCCTCTTCGTGTTACGAAAAAGGTGCTTGTGTCGTGCCAGAAGGCCATACAGGCATTTAACCTGTATGGCCTTTTTGTTTTTTCTAGAAGGGGGAATGTTCAATTGGATGGGAAATTAAAGCAGTCATTAGTTAATTATCGATATAAAAGAAAAATGGAAGATTATGCACTGGAGCGAGGATATATTCCGTTTTATCCTCAGCTATTTGAAGAATATGATTCATTTTCAAGTCGAAACCCAAGATTAGCTAGAGAAGACTTAGTTGTTGTTTTAACACGTTTACAGCAAATTTTCTTGTTAAGACCTGATTTAACCAGTGCATTGATGAAAGAAATTTATCCAATCGCGCTGAAGGAAGAGAAATGTAAAGTATTTTATCAATCATCAATCTATCGAAATAATGGGCTAGAGCTTGAAGAAATTAATCAATTTGGTATTGAAAATTTAGGGCAAATTACTGAAGCATCTGAAATAGAAGTAGTTATTATGGCAATTGATTTATTAAGCAAAGTTCCTTTTATTTTAGAAATCGGGCATACAGGGTTTATCGAAGGATTATTTAAGGAATGTAATTTAACCGAGTCGCAAAAAAACAAATTGAAAAAGCTAATTTATTTAAAAAACATAGATGAATTAGAACGTTTTATTCAGTCAATTAATTTACCGTTTCAAGCTAGAAATGTTTTTGAACAGTTATTTAGTTTACAAGGTAAGGGAGAAAAGCTTCATGCATTACTTAGAAGCTTAGTATTAAATAATGAAATGGAAAATGCTGTTGAAAAGGTAATCAAATTTCAAGAAATTAGTCCAAATATTCTTCTTGATTTATCAATCGTAAATGAATTTGATTATTATGACGGAATTGTTTTTAAAGGGTATTATGATCAGTTAAATAAAGAGGTTTTAAGTGGAGGACGCTATCTTCTGGTGTCTGAAGATTCGGAAAACAGTATTGATGCGATCGGATTTTCGATTGATACAAATGCTTGGATAACATGTCAAATGAGGGATGTAAAGTGAGTTGGCTAACAGTTGCAGTTGCAAAAGGAAGACTTGAAGATGAAGTTATTAAAATATTAAGTCAGTCTGGTTATCGAAAAGTAATTGATTCTAAAACTAGAAAACTAATTTTTGAAGATGAATTAAATAAAATTAAATATTTAGTCGTGAAACCTGTAGATGTCGCTACATATGTTGAACGAGGAGTTTGCGATCTTGGTTTTGTAGGAAAAGACATTCTGCTAGAACAAGAGAAAGATGTCTATGAGTTGATGGATTTAGAACTTGGAAAATGCATTTTTGCAGCAGCGGGTTTTCCAGGAACGTTAATTGATCGAGGTGATGAAACATTAAGAGTTGCGACAAAATATCCAAATATTACTTCAAAGTATTTTCAGTTTAGGCAAAATATTGAACTTATTTATTTAAACGGTTCAGTTGAATTAGCACCAATCGTAGGCATGTCAGATATTATTGTTGATTTAGTAGAAACAGGAAGTACCTTAAAGGCAAATGGATTAGTCATCTTAGAAGAAATGATTCCAATCAGTGCTAGAGTGATTTCAAATCGTGTAAGTTATCGATTTAACTATTTCCGTATTACTGAATTTATAGAAAAAATTAAGAAGGGTAGGAACATATATGCTGGAAATTTTATCGATTAATCAAAAAAGCGAAAAACTTGAAAGTATTATAAGTCGAACGAATTTACCTACTGTTGAGATTACAAAAAGCGTAGAAAAGATTTTATTAAATGTGAAAGAAAATGGTGATGAAGCTGTACGTCAGTATTCTTTAATTTATGATGAGGTGAAACTAAAAAGCTTTGAAGTTAGTGAAGATGAGTTTAATGAAGCCCTAGAACAAACTGATGAAAACTTAATAAATGCATTAATTGAAGCTAAGAAAAATATAGAGACATATCATGAAAAACAATTGCAAGATGGTTATAAAATAAATGAAAAAAATTCATATGTTCAACAATTAATTAATTCGATTGAAAGAGTGGGTGTGTATATCCCAGGTGGAAAAGCGGCATACCCATCAACAGTTTTAATGAATGTGATTCCTGCAAAAATAGCAGGGGTGAATGAAATTGTCATTGTAACGCCACCAAATAAAGAAGGAAAAATTAAGCCTTCCATTCTAGTAGCTGCGAAATTAGCGGGTGTTACAAAAGTATTAAAAATCGGTGGTGCGCAAGCGATAGGAGCACTTGCGTATGGAACTGAAACAATTGAAAAAGTAGATAAAATAGTTGGTCCTGGCAATATTTATGTGGCGCTTGCTAAGAAAAGTGTTTCAGGCATAGTAGGAATTGATATGGTTGCAGGACCAACTGAGGTTGTCATATTAGCAGATGAAACAGCCAATCCGAGATTTATTGCTGCTGACTTAATGGCACAGGCGGAGCATGATGAAATGGCATCTAGTATTGTGATTACGAATTCAGAAGAGTTTGCACAAAAAATACAGCAAGAAATACCTAACTTATTAGAAGAACAACCTAGAAAAGAAATTATTCAAAGCTCATTCGAAAATTATGGAGCCATTATCGTCGTTAAAACAATCGAGGAAGGTATTGAGCTTGTTAATAAATTAGCGCCTGAACACCTTGAACTAATGATAGAAAATTCAGAGTCGATCGTTCATAAAATTAAAAATGCTGGTGCTATTTTTTTAGGAGACTATACTCCAGAGCCTGTTGGCGATTACTTTGCTGGAACAAATCATACATTACCGACTAGCGGAACTGCAAGATTTACCTCGCCATTAAATGTAAATGATTTTCAAAAGAAAACATCCGTTGTTTATTACAATAAGGCTGCCTTAAGTGAAGCAAGAAAACATATTGAATTGATCGCAGAGGAAGAAGGACTATTTGGTCACGGTAAAGCAATTAGTATTCGATTTGAGGAGGATTCAAAGTGAGAACTGCAGTGATAACAAGACAAACAAATGAAACAAATATACGTTTGAAATTAAATTTAGATGGTGAAGGAGAAAGTAACATTCAAACTGGAATTGGTTTTTTAGACCATATGTTAACGTTATTTTCATTCCATAGCGGAATAGACTTAGAAGTATTTTGTGAGGGTGATCTTGAAGTAGATGATCATCACACAACAGAAGATGTTGGTATCGCATTAGGTAAAGCCTTATTAATTGCCTTAGAAGAAAAAATTGGCATTAATCGTTACGGTTCATGCTACATTCCAATGGATGAAACGTTAGCAAGAGTTGTCGTCGATTTTAGTGGAAGACCGTATCTTGTTTATAATGATCGAACAGTAAGAGAACGTATTGGAATGATTGATACACAGAATTTTAAAGAATTTTTTAAATCATTAAGCTCTGAAGCAAGAATGAATTGTCATATGGAAGTTTTATATGGAGAAAATGATCACCACAAAATTGAAGCTTTATTTAAAGCATTTGGAAGAGCGGTTAAACAAGCAGTTGAAGTAACTTCAACTAAATTACCTTCCACGAAAGGAATGTTATAAGTGAATATTATTATTGATTATGGTGTTGGTAATTTAGATTCATTAAAAAGAGCATGTGAGGAAATTGATTTTCCTGTAGTCATTACGAATGAAATTGAAGTGATAGAGCAAGCTTCTTCTATTATTCTACCAGGTGTTGGAGCTTATGAAGCAGCGATGAACGAATTAAATCGACTTGGTTTAGTAGATTGTATAAAGTCAAAAGCAAAAACCGGTACTCCGATTTTAGGGATTTGCCTGGGAATGCAATTACTATATGAATTTAGTGAAGAAAATTTCGGGGCAAGTGGGCTTGCCTTAATTAAAGGACAGGTAAAACGTATACCTAACTTTGTAAAAGTTCCACATATGGGCTGGAATAAGTTAAATTTTACTAAACAGGAATCATTATTAAAATATATAAATGAAGGCGATTATGTCTATTTTGTACACTCATTTTATATTAGTTCAACAAATGATGAGCTTTTAGCTTATTCTGAATACGGTGTAAAGATTCCAGCAATTATTAAATCCGATAATATTTACGGAATGCAATTTCACCCTGAAAAAAGTGCAGAAACAGGTCTAAATTTATTAAAAGCATTTAAGGAGATGTGTTTATATGATTCTATATCCAGCAATTGATTTAAAGGATGGTAATTGCGTTCGCTTAGAGCAAGGAGATTTTAATAAGAAAGTAATATATAAGAGTTCACCATTCGAAGTTGCGTTAGATTTTGAAAAAGCAGGTGCAAAAGTATTGCATATTGTTGATTTAGATGGAGCAAGAACTGGAGAAAAGAAAAATGCTTCAATTATAAAAGAAATTGTTCAAAATACGAATTTAAACATTCAGTTAGGTGGAGGAATAAGATCACTTGATTCGATTTCATTTTGGTTAGAATTAGGTGTAGAAAAAGTAATTTTAGGTACAGCTGCAATAAATGATAGACAACTTTTAGAACAAGCTGTTTTAAAATACGGTGATCGAATCATTGTAGGAGTAGATGCAAAAGACAGTTTTGTAGCCATAAATGGGTGGGAAGAGTCGACAAATCAAGATAGCTTTGAATTTTGTAAAAAGTTAGAGCTACTCGGTGTGAAAACAGTCGTATACACTGATATTTCAAAGGACGGCATGTTAAGTGGACCAAATTTAGATGCATATAAAAGATTAGCTGAAGAAACAAATTTAAATATTATCGCTTCAGGTGGAGTGAGCTCAATCAATGATCTGAAGTCACTTCGTAAGTTAAATATTTATGGTGCGATTTCTGGTAAAGCATTATATGAAGGAAAATTTACAGTTGAGGAGGCACTTAAATGCTTGCAAGAAGAATTATACCGTGCTTAGACGTTCGTAATGGACGAGTCGTGAAAGGAAAACAGTTTTCAAGTATTCAAGATGTTGACTCACCTACAAAACTAGGAAAATATTATAGTGATAATGGTGCTGACGAACTAGTATTTTATGATATTACAGCCTCAAATGAAGAAAGAGATATATCATTGAAATTTGTTTCAGAAGTAGCGAAGGAATTGCGTATTCCGTTCAGTGTTGGAGGGGGAGTACGTTCGATTGATGATTTTATGAAACTATTAAGAAATGGAGCCGATAAAGTCTCAATCAATTCTGCCGCAATTTTAAATCCGAATTTAATTAAGGAAGCATCTGATCGTTTTGGATCGCAATGCGTTGTGCTTTCAATTGATGCAAAGTTAAATAAAGATGGCAATTATAAAGTGTTTATAAATGGTGGCCGGAAAGAGACTGAATGGGATGCGATTGATTGGGCAAAGAAAGGTGTAGAACTTGGAGCGGGTGAAATTGTCTTAAATAGTATTGATGAAGATGGTATGAAAAGAGGATTTGATATCCGATTGCTGCAAAAAATTACAAATGCCGTTAATGTTCCGGTTATCGCATCTGGTGGCGCTGGAAAAGTAGAACACTTTTATGATGCGATTGAATATGCAAATGTCGATGGAGTTTTAGCTGCATCAGTATTCCATTTTGGAGAAATCAAAATTAGTGAATTAAAAGACTATTTAAATGAAAAAAATATTCCAGTTCGACTATAGGAGGAGAAAACATGTTTTTTGATATCGAAAAAATTCGCTTTAATGAACAAGGGTTAGTACCAGCAATTGTACAAGATATTAATACGAAAGAAGTATTAATGTTGGCATATATGAATAATGAATCAATTAAACTAACAATCGATACTGGATTTGCCACATTTTATAGTAGAAGTCGTAGGTCTATTTGGAAAAAAGGAGAAACATCGGGGAATCTTCAATATGTTAAATCGATTTCTTATGATTGTGATCAAGACTCAATATTACTACAGGTTGAACAAGTAGGTGTAGCATGCCACACAGGAAGCTACAGTTGTTTTTCCGAAAAACTAACTTTAATGCAAGAAAAAAATATTGTTCAAAATGAATCATTAAGCTATTTGCCTAATCTCTATGAAACGATACGAGATCGAAAAGAGAATCCGATTGAAGGATCTTATACTACCTATTTATTTAATCAAGGTATTGATAAAATCTTGAAAAAAGTAGGTGAAGAGACAAGCGAAGTAATTATTGGAGCTAAAAATGAAGGAACAGAAGAATTAATTTATGAGATTAGTGATCTAGTTTATCACACGGTTGTCTTAATGGTGGAAAAAGGAATAAAACTTGAAGAGATAAACAATTGCTTATTAAATAGGAAGGAGAAAGTAAAATCTTGAAAATTGATGGGCACACACATACACAATATTGTCCGCACGGAAGTGGTGATGACGTACAATTAATGATCGAAAAAGCAATTGAATTTGGATTTGATGAATACCATATCACTGAGCATTCACCAGTACCATCAACATTTCAAAACTGCTTAAAGCCAAATGAAGCAGTTGCTTCGCTTGCGATGTCTGAAAATGAAGTAGACAAATATATTAACCAAATGTATAAAGTTAGAGACAAGTATAAGGATAGAATTCGTATAAAAATTGGATTTGAATACGATTATTTACCGAGTGAATCAGTATGGTTTAAAGATTTTTTAAAAGAATACGGTAAATATTGTGATACAGGACTTTTGTCAGTTCATTACCTGGAAGGAAAAAATGGATGGCATTGTATAGATTATAAAGCTGAAGACACTTTTTCTGGTTTAGTACATTACTATGGTAGCGCAGAAGCATTTCAACTCGCATATTACGATTTAGTAAAACAGTCAATCATTGATGATCTAGGTCCGTTTAAACCAAAAAGAATCGGCCATATGACATTATGCAATAAATTTAAACAATTTTTGAAATGTGATGATACAGAAAAGATCCTAAATAAACAAGTTGAACTATTAAAGCTAATAAAGGAAAAAAATTATATCTTAGACTATAATACTGCAGGATTATTTAAAGAGTATTGTGGTGAAACATATCCACCAAACCATGTTGTTGAAATTGCGAATTCCTTAAATATAGAGTTAATGTATGGGTCTGATTCCCATAGTATAAAAGATGTTGGAAGAGGATATGAGGTTTATTTTTCAAATAGTAAAAGGGGAAACTGAACTGTTAGGCCATTAATGAGTAAGTAATTTACATCAAATTGATAATTAACTAACTCATGAACCTGTTATGGGTAAGTAATTTGCACCAAATTGCTAAATCTAACTCATGAAACCTTTATGGGTAAGTAATTTACACCAAATTACTAATTAACTAACTCATGAGCCATCTATGAGTAAGTAATTTACACGAAATTGTTAATTAACTAACTCATGAGCCTTTTATGATTATCTTTTATTTCAACACATTGACGATAAATTGACTATTTATCGTTTTTTTTGCGATATTTTTCTTAAAATGATGAAATTCCCCCAAATTACAAATATCAAACGTTAATGTATAATTAAGAAAAATAGAAACTTTTTACTAATTATCGTTTGCATAAAGGGAGAATTTGAATGTCAAATTTTTTTTGGGTCGTATTAGGGGCTTTATTAATGAGTACTATTGATTATTTGATGTTTTATTTTGGACTTAATACAGAGAATCAAAAATGGAACTGGTTTGAAAAACGAACAAAGTTTCAAAAAATTAGTATACTTTCTGGTGTGTTTTTAGTTATGTTTGTACTTAATATTGTAAGTTAAAAGTTAATGCTACTAAGTGAGTCATGGTTGTGACTCCTTTTTTCTTTTTATAGATGAATTTATGGCTAATTTCTAGAAGGTTGATCCCAAAGATACAAATGTTATAAGAAAGATAAAAAAATAAAAGGTAAAAAAATCCATTTGTTGAATAAATAAACAGTGGTGACCTCTATATGAATCAATTGTTATCATTTAGTTCAAGTTTAGTCCAACTTTTTTAATGAAGTTTAATGGTTATGAGGAGACTTTACAGAAGTAATTTCTAAAATTATTAGAGCTTAAAAAAGGAGGGAATTTTTATGAATCGAAAAGAAATGTTTTTAAACGTATTAGACAAAACATATGATAAGGAAAGTTGGTTTGCTCCACTAAAAGATTCAATTGTAGGAATTACAGCTGAACAAGCTGGTTGGAGACTATCAGGGGAAGCAACTAAATCAATTTGGGAAAACGTTAATCATCTTCTTTATTACAAAGAGAGGATTGTAGCAAATTTAGAAGGTAGAGAGTGGACACAAAATCTAGACGGGGACCAAACATTCTTTTTTACTGAACCATCGAATGATATAAATGAATGGAAGAGGGTAGTTGAACGTTTGGAAAATATTAGTTGTAGTTTAAGACAGCTATTGAGTAATATGACAGATGAGGAATTAATGAGAAATTCTTTTGAAGTCAAATTAATGGATTTATTACTACATGACGCTTACCATACCGGACAAATTATTCAAATAAGAAAAATGCAAGGATCGTGGCCATCACATCGTTGACATACTCGACTAAGGCAGCTTAAAGCTGTCTTTTTTGTTTTAGACAATCGGGGAGGAAGTACGGAAATAGAAATTGGATATACCTGGTATAATTAATCGAGTGTATTATTATAAATCGTAATATATTTGGAGGGGAAAAATGAGAAAAAGATTACGAAAAAAAAGATCAAATAAATGGGAATGGTTTTCAGTAAAAGTGTTATATGAATGTAAAATATCAGGAAATCCTTCACCAGAAAAAATCGATGAAGATTACGGTAGTGACGGACAAAAGACATTTGAGGAAAGCATTTTACTTATAAAAGCACCTTCAGAGGAAGAAGCTTATTTAATTGGTGAAAAAGTAGCAATAAAAAATGATGTGGAATACTTAAATCAATATGATGAAACAGTAGAATGGAAGTTCATAAGAGTAATCGATTGCTTTAATTTATTTGATAAAAAGCTTCAAACAGGATCTGAACTATATTCTCGTTTTATAAGAGTTCCTGATGATTTGCCGACAGAAAAGCTTAGTTCAATTAATGACCGAGATTTTATTGAGTAAGAAGTCAGCAATTAGGTTGAAAAAAACCAAATTTTGAGGGAGTAATGATTATGTTTAGTTATAAAATTGAAGAAAACTTGCAATTAAAGTTATTAACTCTACAAGATGCAGATGAGTTATACAAATTAACAATCAATTCTATGGAACATTTAAAAGAATGGTTGCCATTAATAGCATATAATCAAAAACCTGAGGATACAGAGAATTTTATAAAATCAACTATGAAACAATTTGCTGAAAATAATGGATTTCAAGCTGGTATTTGGTCAAATTCAAAACTTGTTGGGGTTATTGGGTTCCATAAAATTGATTGGTCAAATAAGTCGACAAGTATCGGTTATTGGCTAGGAAAGGGGTTTGAAGGTACAGGCATAATGTCCAAAGCTTGTCATGCATTTGTTAATTATGCATTAACAGATCTATTGCTAAATCGGGTCGAGATTCGTGCTGCTGTTGAAAATACAAAAAGTCGTGCTATTCCTGAGAGGTTAGGATTCTTTCAAGAAGGTCGGATCAGGAATGCAGAATGGTTGTATGATCATTATGCAGATCACATCGTTTATGGAATGTTAGCGGAAGATTGGGTTTCCTTAAGGAAATAATGTTAATTTCATATCAATGAACTTTTTTTCTTGCATGAAAAGTATTAATACTTCAAATACTTCATTTGAAAGGACTTACTAATTATTTTTGGATAGATATTTACTAATGAGTTAAATGAAATAATGACTTGTCTAGTGTGATGCTATAAACTGCATGTAAGAAAAGGAGAATATCAATGCATTGGTATGAAAAACTAAATCAGTATTTTCCAGTTGAAGAAATGAAATCAAGGGAACATATGGAAACTTTATTGAAAGAGAGACCAGATATTTACCATAAAGATGAAGGTCCACATCATGTTTTAATGTATGCGGAACTAGATGATTTTGTCTTTATCGATTACTTGTTCGTTTCGAATGATGCCCGTGGGCAGGGTCTTGGGTATAAATTGCTTGAAAAGCTAAAGAAGAAGGGCAAACCGATTATTTTAGAGGTTGAACCAGTTAATTACGAAGATACAGATACAGAAAAAAGGCTTCGCTTTTATAAAAGAGAAGGTTTTGAGCATGCTCAGTCGATCGGATATAACAGACGATCACTAGCAACTCAAGAAATAAACCCTATGGAGATTTTGTACTGGTCACCAAATAATGAAAGTGAAGAGGTGATTTTTAAAGCAATGAAAAAAACATATAATATGATTCATACATATAGGGATACACATTTTTACGGTGAATCTTATCAGCCAGTAGAGGAAGTTTTAACCTTTGGTGAAAATAATAGCAATCAAAATCTCTTAGAAGACATATAAAAATGTGAAATCAAAAACGACTGATTGCCTCAGTCGTTTTTTCTAATTACACACCCATACGTTTGCGTTGATTATTTGGCTTTTTAGAAATTTGATTCTTTTTCGTCATATCTTTAACAGCATTTACTCCAGAATTTTGATTAGAATTTTGCTGTTTTTTGCTAGCCAACTTTTGTTTCATTAATTCCTGAAGACTAACTTTTTTTGGTTCATTGTTATTTTCGCTCATAAATTTTGTTTCCTCCAATTTAATCATACTTTTATAATGACTTGTTGAAGGAAAATTAGCAAGTACATTTAAAAGAATTAAAAGTTCTATTAGCTGTCTTTTTCAGTATTTTTCTTATGAAACTCTTCCATTTTTTTACTCTTCGAATAAGCAGATTCCTCTGAATGTCCAAATTGATCTACAGAACTTTTCTGTGGACCTTTGTTTGTATGTCCTTTTGCCATGTTTAACCCTCCTTTTTTATTATTATGTGCTTAAATTCCTTGAATAATCTTTAATTTAAAATGGGAATCTATTTATGATAAATGGTATTAGGAGGAAGCAAAATGACAAGTAAAAATGGCAGCAAAGGAAGTAAAAATCAAAACGCACCTGAACTTCATGGACAAGCACCTACTAGTGGTGACAACACAAAAGGAAATGTCTATCGCTCTAAAAAAGGTAGTAAATCACAAACAGAATTACACTAATATATTCAATTAAAAAAGAGCTTGGATTTCCCAAGCTCTAAATTTTTTCTAACGATGTTTAGTCTTGAACATTAAATCCTTCTTCATCTAAATATTCACAAGCTTCACCGTAGCTATTGAATGTACCATCAAGATTTTCTCCTGCGTAAACATTCCACATGTCCATTTCTGAAACAAGTTTAAGGACTTGTCCGTTCGCATTAACCCAGATTTCTTCAACTTCTTCATCTTCTTCAAAAATAGGTTCAAATGATAGGCTTTCAATTGATTTAGTAAGTACTTTACGAAGTTCGTCTTCAGTAAATTCTCTTATATTTACCATACCTTTATCGTTTGTTTTGTACCCTTTAATACCTTCAGCATATACAAAGCCGTTTCCATTAGGATGTAAATGATATACCACATTCTTTTTTTCTTTTAAACTTTCTTCGTATTGAAAATTTGTACGTCCAAGTGAGACTGGCTTTTTAGTTAATTCTGGAAATGATTCAATAATTGTTAGTTTTTCTTCGTAAGTTAGCATAATGCCTCCAAAAAAATATTCTTTTACCTATGTTTTGTATGTAACGTAACAAATATAACAAAAATCTTTTGAAAATGACATAGAATTGTCACAATTTCAGCTACTCTAATTTGGTAGAATAATAATGCTGTATAAATTTAACATAATCCTTTTGGCATATTTTTGGACTTAATTTGATTTTATTATACATAGTAGGTGATAACATGACAGTAGAAGTTAAAGTGAAAGTGAAAGAACAATTTATTAAAAAACAATTTTATAAATCGTATTTAAATGAAAATGAAAACAATTACCATCCTATTGCAGTTTTAGCTGACCTTTACAATGAACAAAATGATGATATGGATCTTTCATCTATCCGATTTGCACAAGGTGAAGTTTATTTTGAAAATAAAGATTTTGAATCTGCAGTTTTCAAATGGGAAAAAGTCGGAAACCAGTTAAGCGATTGGGCAAAGAAAAATATTGCTGATTCTTATTATGAAATTGGTGCATATGAAACAGCAGAAAAGCTATATAAAGAAGTTAAAACAGATAGTAGTACTTTGACATCTGAAATATTCTTAAATTTATTCTCTCTTTATATCGATATTTCAAAATACGAGGAAGCAGATCGTATTATTAAAGAAGCAGTAAAATATAATCCTGATTATCCAAATGTAACGAGAATTGCACGTAATTTTTATGAAAAAAATCATGATTGGACTAGTGCTGTAGCGCTAGCTTCAGATGAATCAATTCGTACAGAAGATTTAAAATGGTTTATTGTATTAAGAGAATACATTATAAATGGTGTAACAAAAGAAATGGCACCAAGTTACTTTGTGCAACCGTTACTATCAATGGCTAAAGTCAATCTTGAGCACTTTGAATTAATGGTAGAAGCACTTTGGAATAGTTACAGAGAACAATCAGTTTATGTAAATTGGTTACAAACATTTAATGATATGTTATTCCAAATCAATGTTGAGACAGGTGTGAAGTGGAATCGTTTGCCATCAATCTATTCAATGTCATACGAAGAATTAGTTGAAGGTGATTATTTTGTAGCTCAACTTGAGGAAATGATGCCAAGCTTCTTAACGAATTGGTTACGTATTACCGATTTAAAAGGAGCAGTTTTAGCAACGACTGCAACACTTGCATGGGATCGATTATTCCCAGGCCGTATTGATTATCAAATTGTTGCTGACGCAGAAATGGCATTTGAACAATTATTAAAAACGCCTGATTGCTTCGAAATTGGAAAAGAATTATTTGAAAACATTTTACAATGGTCTGCTTTAAATGAAATAGAAGTTGGAGACCGATTTGAGTGGTGGACAAGTAAATTAACTCAATTTGAAAATACAACAATGCTTGTTGCTGGTACATCAGGTAACGGTAAATCTTCATTTGTAAACTCACTTTTAGGTGAGAAAATGATGGGTTCTTCTACTACAATGCCTGTATTATTTGAACAAGATAATGATTCAAATATTAGCGTATTTTCGAAGGAAGGAAATACAAAGCTTGCTGAATTTGCAGATTTTTACGATTTAACAACAGTTGAAAATAATCTGTTAAAAGGTGATGAATTAGTATATTATAAATTACCAAATTCATTTTTAGAAAAGCATCGCCTATCAATCATTGACACACCTGGAATTGATGGAAACCAGGTTAATACAAAAGCATTATTTCAGTCTGTAAAACTTGCAGATCGACTTGTTTATGTTTTAAATGCTACTGCACCTTATACAGAAAACGAACGATCTTTACTAGTTAAAATTCATAAAGAATTACCAACTCTACCGATTCACTTTATTTTAAATAAGATGGATTCTATTTATAGTAAAGAAGAAATTGATCGAGTTCGCGCTGAAATCCAAGCGAAAGTTAATCTGGATTTCCCTAGCGCTAAAGTATTACCTTATTCTTCAATTTATAGTAATCACGATCAATTTAAAGATTTAGAATTATTTATAGAGGATAACGTTCTTTCAACTGAAGCAAATTCTAAACAAACAGAGAAATTATTATTAGCTATTCGCAAATTAATTAATTTCTTATTAGAAAAACGAGTTGAGAAAGAAGACGAATTACGTGCTAATGTTGAATGGAATGAAGTTCTTGATGACAAATTAAATGGTCTATTACATTCTTTAAAAGATAAAGAAATGGAACATTTAAATACAATTAAAAGCTCGTATCGTGAATTAAAAGACGAATTAAAATATGACCTGAAACTAAGTATTCCTGGTCTACTCAAAGAATGTAAAGAATTAATTAAAGAAGATAGTGATTTCGGTACAATTCTTGAAACGATTAACGAAGAGATGAATCTTCGAATTGGTGAGTATGTAAGAGAGAATACTTTACCGAAACTAAATGATGCTCTTCAAAATTGGATTAGAGAATCAGGTGTTTTATTAGAAGGTACTCAAGGTTACTTAACTGAAATGAGTGATTCTTTAAATGAGTACATTGGAAATGAATATTTAAATCTTGAGTGTGATTTTAAAGTATTAGATGACTGGCGCCGTGATGCTGATCGAATGACTTCTATGACTCAGCTAGATGACATGAATATTTTATTAAATTCATCACCATCTCAATTTATCTTAAAGAGCTCAGGTATCTTATTAGGTTTACTACCACAAAATAAATCGAAGCTTGTTGCTCAATATCAAAAGTATGTTGATAATGTCAACTATGATGATGTAACATCAGAATTATCAATGAAGTTTTTCCTACAATTTGAAATGTTTGAAAAAACTTTACCAAGAGATTTATCAATGTTCCTACATGCTCCATTTGAGCAAATCCATGAACTAGTTGATGAAACAAGAGTTGCAATTGCTAACTATAATCAAACTTTAGAAGATATGAAATCTAATCCAAGTATTTACTTCGATCCGATTACATTCTTCACAGTAAGATTAAGACAATTAGAATTTTTAACATTACGTAAATAATAAGGAAAGAGTGTGCAAAATGGCACACTCTTTTTTCTTTATAAACTATGCAATTATTAATAAAGCCATTATTTCATTCAACTATTCCTCTGTATCTTCTTCATACGGAATATGTACAACGATTGTTTGGTAGCCTTCTTTAATTTTTACATAACCACCCCAAGGGGTTTGTAGTATTAAAAAGGAGCCCTTTGTATCAATTGAAAAATGTGCAATTTTTTCATGTTCTTCATCGAGTAAAAGCACTTCTCGCTCATTCCCAACTGTTCTAATACCAGGATGGCAATGAATTTGTATTTTCCAGTTGCCAAGTCTACTTAATAAGAAATGACTCATAAAATAGATCACCTTCTATCATTATAGTTTCTTCAAAATGAACTAATGAAACTTAATGGAAAACAGTTAGCTAAAATGACACGAAAAATCAGGTGAGGGCATCTTTAAATTAATTCTATTCTAGAGAATGGTAACTTAAAACTATTTAGGAATATTCGTAATATATTTATTACTCATATTGGATTCATGAGTGAGAAAAAAGAGGTTTTGATAAGAAAAAGTTTAAAAGAGTTGCTAAAAATAACTCTTTTTTTCTTTGTACGACAATTATCTGGGAGTTTAGTTACTTTAAGATTCTTTAAGATTCTTTATAATTCAATTAAAAAAAATGGATTTTGCAGGAGATTCTAATTTTTACGTCAAACTCAAATCATAAACATTTACATAACAAAAATATATGATAAATGTAAAATTGTATTATTGAAAGAAGGTGATACATAACCCGAAGCCGATCGCCAAAAGGAATGACTGGGAATTTTAATTTCATGGTAGTCGGGTAACCTCAAATCGTCTTTTGATTTCTAGATTGTTGGTAAGATCTTATTTAGGAACTAAGGAGAGGTATAAGGATGAAAATAAGAAACCGAAAATTATTAGTACCGACTGTTGCTTCATTGTTAACATTATCGATGTATTTCCCAGGAGGCTCAACTTTTGCCGCAGCTTCCAAACATGTACAACTTATTCAGGCAGTTCCAACCGCTGCAAATCACGGCACTTTCATTGGTCACACAAACCGTAACTCCAAAGCTTCTATAACCATTGCCCTTCAGCTAAGAAACAGCGATAAACTGGATAATTATATTGCCAGCTTAAAAAACCCTAACTCCATCAACTACAAGAAATACTTAACTCCCGACGAATTTAAAAATCAATATGGACCAACTGATACAACTGTTGCCAATGTTAAAAGTTATTTGACAAGCCAAGGCTTTAAAGTCGAAAATGTTTCTTCCAATAATGCCTTTATTACCGTCAGTGGCACAATTGGTCAAATGGAGGATACTTTTGGTGTATCTATAAATAACTATAAAGATTCAAATGGTGAAACCTATTATGCCAATGATCAAGCCCCTTCCATTAAGGCTGAATTTTCTGGTGTGATTACGAACGTTGAAGGTCTGAATAATGAACCACATTATACACATTCGAAAATTAATAGTTCATCTCTACAGAATAAAGCAGTGACACCGAAAGTGGGCAGTGGTCCAGCTGGCGGTTATACACCGTCTGAATTAAAAGGTGCTTACGATGTCAACCCATTGGCAACTGCCGGATATACTGGATCTGGCCAAACTGTAGCAGTCATGGAGTTGGACGGATATAAAGCAACGAACATTAGTACCTATAACAACTACTATGGCCTAGGTAGCGCTGCACCAACAAATGTATATATTGATGGTTATAGTGGTGCTGCCGGGCAAGGTGCAATCGAAGTTGAACTTGATATTGAGGTAATCAATGCAATTGCGCCAAAAGCACAAGTGGTTGTATACGAAGGGCCAAATAGCGCCCAAGGCTTAATTGATACTTATCAAAAAATTGCCTCTGATAATAAAGCAAAGTCAATTTCTGTTAGCTGGGGAATCGGAGAGCAGCATGAAGCAACTGCGACGATGAATAGCTTACATACCATATTCCAACAATTTGCTGCCCAAGGACAAAGTATTTTTGCTGCGTCTGGAGACAATGGTGCCTACGATTCCGGAGGTAGAACTTTAGAGGTCGATAGTCCCGCAAATGACCCGTATGTGACTGGCGTTGGTGGAACTCACCTGAATATAAGCGGTACTTCATACAGTTCAGAATCCGTTTGGAGTAACAAAACAACCAAATCAGGTGACGGTGGAGGGTTATCTAAAGTTTATGCTATGCCGTCATTCCAATCAGGCCCTGGTGTCCAAAACAGTTATTCGAATGGAAAAAGAGAGGTTCCAGATGTTTCGGCAGCTGCCGACCCTAACACCGGATATTCAATCTATACTGGAGGTGCTTGGCATGTAGTTGGTGGAACATCAGCTGCCGCACCATTATGGGCTGGAATCGCTGCACTCAATAATCAATTTGCACAAGCAAATGGCAAAGGCAACCTCGGTCAAGCAAATCCAACTCTTTATCAAGTCTTTAATACAACTCACAAATATGCAGCATATCATGATATTACGTCTGGAACAAACTTGTACTATCCGGCTACATCTGGCTATGATATGGCTTCAGGTATTGGGACACCAGATGCATATAATTTAATTCGCGATATAAATGGGTTTTAAAGTAGAAAACGGCAGTCTCCAAAATAATGGAGGCTGTCGTTTTTGTTATTTTTTTGATTTTTTAATGAACAAATTGATAGTTTAATAATTCAGTCATTATGATTTATAGTGGAACTAAATTAATCGGTATAGGAGAAACAGATTCAAAAGGTATTTTAGTGTGGGAATTATTGCAAAACAACGTGCAGGTACAGTGTTAACAATTTATGCTTCTGACAGTGCAGGTAATTGTAGTTTATCAACTACAAAAACCGTGATTGATAAAACACCAGCAGTTATATCAAAAGTTGACAAAGTAACTTCAACTACAACAAAGGTAACTGGAAAATCGGAAAGCAACTTAGTTATATACATATACAATGGAAAGAACCTTATTGGAAAAGCGACAGCCACAAGCACGGGTACATTCAGTGTAAATATCGCTAAACAGATAAGGGGAGTATCCTACAAGTATATGCAATTGATAAAGCTGGAAATAAAAGTGTACCTAAAGGAAAAACGGTACAATAATATGATAGCCCGAATAGTAGATAGATCCTGCAGTTAACTAATTTTTTAGTTGCCTTAAAGAGAACAGCTTTTTTGAGCGGTGAATTTTTATTGAACAAAATGTATCAAATTTAATTTTGGTAATACTTTACATTTTCATAAAATAAAGGTATTATACATACATATAAATGTATGTAAGGAGAATATCATTTTGCCTAGAAATAAATATCCAGAAATAACAGAAAAAAAAATTTTGGATACAGCAACAAAGTTATTTTTAGAAAAGGGATGGGAGCAAACTACTATACAGGATATAGTAGATGATATAGGCGATTTAACTCGAGGTGCATTTTACCATCATTTTAAATCGAAAGAGGATATTATAGAAGCTGTTCTCAACCGACTTGCAACTGAAAACGACCCATTCATAGAAGCCAAAAAAATTGCTGGATTAAACGGACTGGAAAAGTTGAGAATGGCATTTTTAATGTCATTTGAAAATATTGGACAATTAGAAGCCATTAAAACGATACCAAAGATCCTAAACAATCCAAAAATGATTGCCAAGCAATTAATTGAGTGTGTCAATTCAGGAGCTCCTGATATTCTTGCCTTCATCGAAGAAGGGGTAATAGACGGGTCTATTTCTGTTCAATATCCAAAGCAGACTGCTGAAACTTTTATGTTGCTAACCAATATATGGTTAAGTCCTATTATCTTTTCAGTAGATAATGAAGAATATCTATTCAAAGCAAAACATTTACAAGATTTATTTAATAGTATTGGACTTCCAGTAATTGATGACCAAATAATTGATACCCTTGTAATGGTTCATAAAAAAATTTTAAATATCTAAAGTGACTGCCATTTATTTGGCAGTTTACTATTATATAAATACATACATATATATGTATGTAAAAAGGGGAGATTTAGATATGGATTATGAATACGCTGTCAAAATTTCGAAATTAGTAAAGACCTTTAATAAAAAAGAGGTTATTAGAGATTGTAATATGACTGTTCCAAAAGGAAGTGTTTATGGGCTATTGGGTGTAAATGGCGCTGGAAAAACGACAATTTTAAAAATGCTTATAGGGTTACTTCACCCAACTGTCGGACACATCGAAATTTTTGGTAAGGATATTCAGGTGAATAAAAAATACATATTAACGAACGTAGGAAGCATTATAGAAAATCCAATTTTTTATGAACATTTATCTGCTACAGAAAATTTAGAAATACATCTTTCCTATTTGGGGATTCGTGATATGAATATAAAAAAAACATTAGATATAGTTGGGTTAAGGGATATAGGCAATCAACCTGTTTCTCAATTTTCTTTAGGTATGCGTCAGCGATTAGGAATCGCAAGAGCTATTATCCATCGCCCAAGACTTTTAATATTAGATGAACCAATCAATGGGCTAGATCCGGTTGGAATACGAGAAATTAGGGAGCTTTTTCTATACCTTGTAAAAGAATTTAGTATGACGATCATTGTTTCTAGTCATATTTTAAGTGAAATTGAACATATCTCAGATGTGGTAGGAATTATCGTTGATGGAAGTATTATTAAAGAAATAGAACTATCTTCTAATAAAAGTGAATTAACAAATGGATTAGAAGAATATTTTTTTAATATTGTCAATGGAGGGATGAAACAAAATGTTTAATTTAATGAAACTTGAATTAAAAAAGGTAAATATTCGTTCCTATATTTACTCAGCCTTTATGATTGGAATCTTTCTGTTAGGAATAATCTATCTATTCGCCTTTGCGCCTAGGATTGAACCAACAGACCCGGACATGAAAATGTTTGCAGGATATGAAAGAATTATTCCTTTATTTAGTACAGTATGTATGTTCGCCTTCAGTTTGTTATCATCTGCAATGTTTTCAAAAATTGTAATTGAAGAATATTCAGGTAAACGGACAATATTACTATTTTCTTATCCAATTAGCAGAAGCAAAGTTTTTTTTGTGAAGATCATATTCGTTTCACTTTTTGTGACAACTGCAATGATCGTAACAAGTATATGCATATACATCATTTTTGGTATTAGTGAATCTATTTACCATTTGGTTGAAGGAAACATAACTTTTGATATCATAAAAAGGGGCATTAAACTTACACTATATATGTCAATTTCTGCAATAAGTGTTGGTGTCATTTCCATGGCAATCGGATTTATTAAGAAGTCTATAACAACTACGATTATATCCTCAGTCTTGCTTTGCTCTTTGCTTAGTAACATAGTGGCAGGCTTTATTTCTTCAGATAGTCCAATCATAATTTTTACAATCATACTTGTGTTGCTATGTGTTTTTGTCTTGAACATTATCGCAAAAAGAATCAACACAATGGAGGTGTAAGAATTTTGGAACGAAAAATTGAAAATACAATAGACCATGCACTTGAAAACCTCGCCCCATTATTTTATTTTTCTAGTATTTTAATAGGTATCGTTTTAGTTTTATTAGGATTTTTATTATATTACTTTAAAGGATCAAAAATAAAACTGAGAACTGTTCGTTTAATTTGTATTGGATTAGGTTTTATCGCAATATTTAATGGCATTATCCAATTGAAATAAAAATGAATTCTTACATTTCAATGGAGATTACTAAGTAATAAACTTATTCATAGTGAACGGCAGCTTTTATACGTTATATTTATTAACTAATTACTAGTTAAATTAAACAAATGTTCCTACTGAGTCATAAAAATTTAAATTCCATATAATATTATTTTAATAAAAAAGAACATGAGGATTTTATTTTCATGTTCTTTTTTTGATTTACACCTCTAATTAGTTAATATAGGTTTTTTCTTGTTTTCCAATTTTTTGAAGTTAAAGGAATCATAAACTGTCAATAGTCATTAATAATTACTAGGAATTCTTAATTGGGGAGCGTCGTATTAAACAAACTTGTTGTAATAAATTGTTCATGATATTCAAAATCTATTACCTAGTAGAGTAATTTGAAGTAAAAGCGCTTGCATTTTTTAAATTATGTTCTTATAATACTTGTATACAAGTATACTCGTATGGAAATGAAGGTGAACTTATGACAGAATTAAAGAAATATCTTTATCCGGAAAAATGGCTATCAAAAGCTTCAGCTGGTGATCGTGTAACATATGAATTAAGGATGCAGATAATTTCTGGTCTAATTGAAAGCGGTACCAAGTTATCAGAAAATAAATTGGCTGCTGATTTTAATGTAAGTCGTTCTCCTATTAGAGAGGCATTGAAAACTTTAGCATCTGAAAATCTGATTCGTTTAGAAAGAATGGGTGCAGTTGTTATTGGATTAACTGAAAAAGAAATAGAAGAAATATATGATGTGCGATTACTAATCGAAACATTTGTATTTGAACGGTTAGTAAAATTAGACACGAAAGAATTGGTAATGGAACTGAGTAAAATTCTTGAAATGATGAAAATTGCCATTAAATATCAAGATGCCGATGAGTTTTCATTTCAAGATGTATTATTCCATGAAACGATTATTCGAGCGATTGATCATTCTTATATTTTGATGATCTGGAATAATGCAAAACCAGTTATGGAAGCGTTTATACTTTTATCAATGAGAGTACGGTTTAAGGAAAAATACGAAGACTTTCAACGAATAGTTGATAATCACCAATTATATATTGATGCAATTGGTACGAAGAATAGAGATCTTATGATTCAATCTTTACATCAAAACTTTGATGATGTTCAAGGAAAAGTAGAAGATCTATGGAGATCTCAACAAATGTTTTCAAAAGGAGTAGAACAAGAATAATGACAAACTATATGTTAGGGTTAGACATCGGTACCACAAGCACAAAAGCCGTTTTATTTACTGAAACAGGTGAAGTCATCCAGCAAGAGAATATCGGATACCCACTCTATACGCCTGATATTTCAACAGCTGAACAAGAGCCAGAGGAGATCTTTACAGCTTTATTGCAAGCGGTTTCTAAAATAATGAAACAACATTCTCAAAAAGAGATATTATTTATTTCTTTTAGTAGTGCAATGCATAGCTTAATTGCCATGGATGAAAATGATCAACCTTTAACGCCTTGTATTACATGGGCAGATAATCGAAGTGAGTCTTGGACTCATAAAATTAAAGATGAATTAAATGGTCACGAAATATACAAACGAACAGGAACTCCTATTCATCCAATGTCACCTTTAAGCAAGATTACCTGGATTGTAAACGAAAGACCAGAGATCGCACAAAAAGCGAAAAAATATATTGGGATTAAAGAATATGTATTTAAAAAATTCTTTGACCAATATGTTGTAGATCATTCGCTTGCTTCAGCCATGGGTATGATGAATCTTAAAACATTAGATTGGGATGAGGAAGCTTTACAGATTGCTGGGATTTCAACTGATCAACTATCAAGACTAGTACCTACTACGGAGATTTTTACAAACTGTAATCCTGATTTAGCTAGACAAATGGGAATTGATCCACAAACTCCATTTGTAATTGGTGCAAGTGATGGCGTGCTTTCCAATCTTGGTGTGAATGCGATTCGAAAAGGAGAAATTGCAGTCACAATCGGGACAAGTGGTGCAATTCGAACGATTATTGACAAACCACAAACTGACGAAAAAGGACGAATATTTTGCTACGCATTAACGGAAAAACATTGGGTCATCGGTGGGCCAGTGAATAATGGTGGTATGATTTTTCGCTGGATTCGTGATGAATTTGCGGCTTCAGAAGTTGAAACTGCAAAAAGATTAGGTATTGATCCATATGAAGTATTAACAAAGATTGCCGAAGGAGTAAAACCTGGGGCAGATGGCTTGCTATTCCATCCTTATTTAGCGGGTGAACGTGCACCATTATGGAACCCTGATGTTCGAGGATCCTTTTTCGGCTTAACGATGGCACATAAGAAGGAGCATATGATTCGCTCTGCACTTGAAGGGGTTATATACAATCTTTACACAGTATTTTTAGCTTTAGTTGAATGTATGGATGGACCAGTATCTAAAATCCAAGCAACTGGTGGGTTTGCAAGATCAAATGTATGGCGTCAGATGATGTCTGATATTTTTGATTTAGATGTAGTCGTACCAGAAAGCTATGAAAGTTCATGTCTTGGTGCTTGTATTTTAGGTCTTTATGCAACAGGAAAAATAGAATCCTTTGAAGTAGTATCTGAAATGGTCGGTAATACTCACAAACATACTCCTAATGAAGATGCAGTAAGAGAATATCGAGAATTATTGCCAATCTTTATTAGCCTATCGAGAGTGTTAGAAAAAGATTATAAGCGAATTGCTAATTATCAAAGAGGATTAATTAAAAAAAATAAATAGATTTTTGGGGGGATTTCCATGCCACTAGTTATAGTAGGAATAGGAATTTTAGCATTACTGTTTTTAATTATGAAGTTTAAATTAAACACTTTTGTTTCATTAATTATTGTTTCATTTGGGGTTGCTTTAGCACTTGGAATAAAACCAGATAATATTGGCACAACTATTGAAGCTGGATTAGGTGCAACACTTGGGCATTTAGCATTAATCTTCGGACTTGGTGCAATGCTTGGTAAGTTGATTGCAGACTCTGGTGGCGCACAACGTATTGCGATGACGCTTGTTAACAAATTTGGTGAAAAAAATATTCAATGGGCTGTCGTTGTTGCTTCGTTTATTATCGGTGTAGCATTATTCTTTGAAGTTGGATTAGTTTTATTAATACCGATCGTATTTGCAATTTCAAAACAATTAAGGGTTTCTATTTTATATTTAGGCATTCCAATGGCGGCTGCATTATCTGTAACACACGGTTTCTTACCACCACACCCAGGTCCAACAGCAATTGCTGGTGAATATGGTGCAAATCTTGGTGAAGTATTACTTTATGGTTTTATTATTGCGATTCCAACTGTTATTATCGCAGGTCCTTTATTTACAAAGCTTGCTAAAAAGCTAGTACCTGCATCCTTCACAAAAACGGGTAATATTGCATCTTTAGGTGAACAAAAAACATTTAAACTTGAAGAAACTCCTGGTTTTGGGATCAGTGTTTTTACAGCTTTACTTCCTGTTATTTTAATGTCATTTGCAACAATTGTTAATTTACTGCAAAAAACAATTGGATTTGAAGATAATAGTTTACTAGTAGCGATTCGATTTATTGGTAATGCTGGTACGGCAATGGTGATTTCATTATTAGTGGCGATTTATACAATGGGATTAGCTAGAAAAATACCAATTAAAGAAGTTATGAACTCTTGTACAACTGCAATTACACATATTGGGATGATGCTCTTAATCATCGGAGGTGGCGGTGCCTTCAAACAAGTGTTAATAGATGGCGGTGTTGGTGATTATGTAGCTGAGTTATTCAAAGGAACATCAATTTCACCGATTTTACTTGCTTGGATTATAGCAGCAATCCTACGAATTTCCCTAGGTTCTGCTACTGTTGCAGCATTAACTACTTCTGGTTTAGTCCTTCCAATGCTAGGTCATTCTGACGTTAACTTAGCTTTAGTCGTTCTAGCAACTGGAGCAGGTAGTTTAATTGCTTCACATGTAAATGACGCAGGATTTTGGATGTTTAAAGAATATTTTGGGTTAAGTATGAAAGAAACTTTCTTAACTTGGACATTACTAGAATCAATTATTTCCGTTTGCGGATTGGTCTTTATTCTATTACTAAGTTTATTCGTATAATGGAAAAAACCAGTAGGATGTATTACTTTTCTCTTACGTAGGTTAATTAATCATAAAGAGCAGTTTCCTCATTATAATACTTAGAAACTTTTACGTATTATAGTAGTGGTATACTGCTCTTTATTTTATTATCGTTCAGTCTTTGTGAACTAATCGACATTCAATGAAGAACGTGACAATTTCAACGTGGTAATCGATTAGGTAATGATACCCTTTATTTATTGAAAGATGTAGTTCTGTAAGAATATAGGTTTGAGGCTTAGTGCATAATATTGTTTTGGTCAAACAGACCTAAATTTAAAGATATATGGTAATTTTTTTTACTTTTGTTAATAATTTTGGACTGGAAAAAATACAGGTCAAATGACATAAATAATCTTTTAGTGGGTTTAAAAAACGATTCAATTTAAAAGTATCAAAAATCCCTAAAAGTATAAAATCTAATTGTTAGAATTCTATCTTTTTAATTGACATAGGACTCCCACCGAGTTATATTGGTTTCAGACAGTTAGAATTCTAATTATTCGGAGGTGAACGATTTGATTGATACACCTTATACGAGACTTCTTAGTACCATTATGCATAAGGTACGGGATCAATTGTCGTATCGTACGAAAGAACTTGAAGTAAATCCACAACAAGGTAGGATGATCAGTTATATTGCTGAGCATCAAGATCGAGGTTTAATTCAAAAGGATTTAGCAGATGCATTTAATCGAAGAGGTGCAAGTATAACCAGCATGCTTCAAGGACTTGAAAAGAATGGATATATCGGTAGAAAAATTCAAGCTGATAACGAACGTCAGAAGCAAATTTTCGTGTTAGATAAAGGTAAAGAAATCGTTAATCAGATTGATGATCTGTTTTTGGCAATGGAATTACGATTAACAGAGTCATTGACTGAAGAAGAAAAAAATGAATTTTTACGCCTATTGAAAAAAATTGATTCAAACCTTTGAGTGACTACGACCATTACGGTCGTATCGATAAATAGTTAGTAATCTAAAAGTTAGAATTCTAATTGTATGAGCTTAAACTAAAATAAAAAAGATAAGATTCGGGAGGGTGGAATATAATGGAAGAATTTGAAGTTGATCAATCTAATATTTATTATTTAAAAGATGCACCGATTCGTAAAGCGTTAGCTCGTTTATGTATTCCTATGATGATCGGGATTTCTGCTGGTACAATTTATAACTTAATAAACGTATTTTTTATCGGTTTAGTTCATGATACTGCGATGTTAAGCGCCATAACATTAGGCTTACCAATCTTTACAGTACTAATGGCGATTGGGAATGTATTTGGCGTTGGTGCAGGAACTTTTATTACTCGGCTCTTAGGTGAAGGGAATCTTCAGAAAGGGAAATCAGTAGCTGGTTATGCTTTTTATATGAGCATTATATGTGGATTAATGATTGCGGTAATTGCCTTATTATTTGTTAATCCAATTGTTCATTTGTTAGGAGCGGACGCTACAACATTGCTTTATACAAAACAATATACAATCACGCTTTTTATTGGTGGCTTTGCATTTATATTGAACTTTGCATTAGAACAAATTGTCCGTTCTGAAGGTGCAGCAAAAGAATCAATGTATGGCATGTTCATAAGCGTTATTTTTAGCATCATATTTGATGTGTTATTCATTTTAGTTTTAAACCTTCATGTAATGGGTGCTGCCCTTTCTATGGTTTTAGCAAATATCGCAGCAAGCATATATTACATTTGGTTTTTAGAAAGAAAAAGTGAAACATTAAGAGGTTTCTTAAAGCATTGGAAAGTATCGTTGACCAATCAATTAGAAATCTATAAAGTCGGTGTTCCAGAGTTATTTAAAATGTCATTTATGATTGTTACAACTTTACTATTAAACAACTATGCTATTGAATACGGCGAGCATGTTGTAGCAAGCTTTGGAATTGCAGTAAGGATTGCACAACTTCCAGAATTTATTACGATGGGCATATTTATAGGGGCTATTTCTTTAATTGCTTATAACTTTGGTGGGAAAAATAAACCGCGTCTATCTGAAACATTAAAAGAGTTAACATTATGGATTGGTGGAATCTCAATTTTATTTGGAGGGATTGTTTATATTTTTAAAATTCAAGTACTCGGTTTCTTTACAAGCGATTCAGCTGTGCTAAGTATTGGAGCATTAATCTTAACAGCTCAACTTATTTCATCTGTTTTTAACGGATTCACTGGTTTATTCACTAGTATCTTCCAAGCGTCTGGTGAAGGACTTGCAACAGGAATAATGTCAATTACACAAGGTGTTCTTTTCATTCCAGTTGTCATCATCTTGCATCATTTTTATGGATTAAATGGCATAATTTGGTCTTTAACACTTACTGAGGGGATCACGTTCTTTATGGGTGCCATTCTAATGATTCCTTACTTAGGAAAACTTAAGAAAATGCCAGATAGCAGCCTAGCTCATTAATAACCAATTATTACTCAAAAAAGCATAAAGGGATTGTCAGTATTAAAAATTATATGATAAAATTCAAACCTTGAAAAAAGTTATTAACCAAAATGTGTGTAACAGATAATAGACTGGAAACAAAGCATAAGTTCATCAAGACCTTATGCTTTATTTTATTTGTTCCTTAAATTTGCTTAATATTATTCAGTGAAAAAGGCTCTTCGCTCAGAAGTAATCCATTGCTCTAAATCGTCTTGACTACGTCGGACAAGTCTATTCACTAATACATCGTGCCATATATAATCCTCTAATAAATAAATATGAACTGGATCATTTGTATAAAAAGCAACACTGCGCTCTTCAATGGATGGTCCATAAATCATCTCTTTAGAATCAATCGACAAAATAAACCAATGATTTGTAGACTTGGTCTCAGTAAATGGTGTAATGCGATGACTTTCTAGATTCCCTATTGGATTTTCGACGTGTAGCGTAATTCCTTGAATGGTTGCTTTTTCAGTCGCATGAACCAGATCTTTTTTCAAAACCTCATACATTTCGTCCCACATTGAAATCACAATCCGTTTTTCTGCTTTTTTTATCAGCGTCTCACAATAGTTAATAATCGTTTTATAGTCTTTTAATGTAATTACACGGTTGTCCTCTTTTTCACCAAATGATTCTAGGTCGTTTAAAGAGTCACTTATTACAGAATAAGTTGATTGCCACTCTGATTGGGCCTTCTGTAAAAAGATCTCAACCGGCAGAGGTGAATATCGTGTCGTGTCATTTATTTCCTCTTTCAAGACAATTCCTTTTTCAACAAGATTACCTAACACATCATAAATACGCGCTCTAGGTATACCTGAGTCCTTGCTAACTTGGTAGGCTGTTACAGGTCCTTGTTTAACGAGTGATACATAAGATTTAGCTTCATATTCGTTAAAACCTAATTTTTTGAACTGTTGCACTAGATCTTCCATTTTTTCGCACTCCTATTTTTTGTTTATGTAATAAATTTACAATAACTATTTACAGATAGCAATTTGTTAGTTACTATTTCAGTAGTGACTATTTTGAAAGGTTGATAGAAATGCATCTAGACTCATCTTTATTAATTATTTTAATTTGTTTTGGATTTTTAGCTTCATTTATTGATTCTGTTGTTGGGGGTGGTGGGTTGATTACACTACCAGCATTATTATTCACTGGACTTAACCCTGCAGTGGCTGTAGCTACCAATAAATTAGCAGCGACAATTGGCTCTCTAACAAGTACATTAATGTTTTATCGTTCTGGTAAAATCGAATTAAAATCAGTGCTTAAATTTTTTCCACTCTCATTTGTTGGCTCATTATTAGGTGCATACACTGTACATTTGTTAAACCCTGAAATGCTTAAGCCATTGATGTTAATTATGCTCGGAGCAGTAGCAATTTTTACTATTTTCAAGAAAGATTGGGGAAGCATTTCAACACAAAAAAACTTACCCAATTATCAATTCATTATTTTTTTAGTTACGATATTTGCGATTGGCTTTTATGATGGGTTCATTGGACCTGGAACAGGATCATTTTTAATTTTTGCTTTTTTAATGATTGGGTTTGATTTTTTAAAGTCTGCAGGCAATGCAAAATTTTTAAACTTTAGTAGTAATATTGCTGGATTGTTAATGTTTATGTTTTTAGGAAAAGTAAACTACACTTATGGAATCATAATGGGAATTGCACAAATTGCAGGCGCGATATGTGGATCGAAATTTGCGATAAAAAAAGGAAGTGGATATGTACGTGCTCTTTTTATTGCAGTAACCTGTTTACTATTAGTGAAGAATATTTATGATTATATTCAATAACGTTTAAAATACTGATCTTCCTACAAGCTCACAATATAAAAGTGTACCTTAAAATAACCATTGATTGATCAAATAAATAGGAAAATAGAACTAGATTCTAAAAAAGCATTCCTGTTTATCGAATGGGGTACCTGTAGAGGGTTGAATTATAAAATGGACAGACGTAATTTAAGTGAATCTTGTTATAATATTATTCATTTTTGCTTTTCTAATAATGATTTTAAATGTTAATATGTTTGAGCAGGTTTATAAGATCAACAAACTTTAGTAATTGGTTATTCTTGAGAAGTTAAAAATATTTAAGAGCTAAGTTTGAAAAAAAGTTCAAATGATTCTTATAATTGACAAGGTTGTATTTCAACAGCAAAAAAGCACCCAAGTTTATTAACTGAGGTGCTTTTTTTTGATACTTTTAGATCACTTAAATCCAAATTCTTTACTCTAGAAGCAACAAATCTAAAGAGATTCAATTGAATTGGGTTTTATAGATTTGAAAATTTTGTGACAAAATATAATCAAGCGAACAAACAATATCTTATTATAATAAAATTTATTGAATTTGATGAAAATGTGAGGTAAGATTGTTTGGTCTGAAAATTAGTCCAATTGAGAAACTTTATACAAATTATTAATCGGAGTTGTTGTTTATGTCACCAAGAGTACCTAATACTTTTATAATCATTCTAGGTTTTATGTTATTTGCACTGTTTTTTGGAGCAGGAAATCTAATTTTTCCACCCATACTTGGACAGTTAGCCGGAAAAAACTTATGGATCGCCAATGCAGGCTTTTTAGTTACTGGAGTTGGATTACCATTGTTAGGTGTTACAGCTTTTGTTTTTTCAGGTGAAAAAAATTTGCAATCTTTAGCTAGACGTGTACATCCGTTGTTTGGTATTGTATTTACTACGGTTCTTTATCTAGCAATTGGTCCATTTTTTGCTATCCCTAGATCAGGGAATGTATCGTTTGAAATTGGCGTTAAACCTTTTTTATCAAATGATGCAAGTCCTGGTGCATTAATCATATTTACAATTTTATTTTTCACAGTTACATGCTTGTTATCACTTAATCCTACAAAGATTATTGATGTAGTAGGAAAATTTCTAACTCCTATTAAATTAACGTTTATCGGATTGCTTGTTGTTATCGCTATTGTTCATCCAATTGGGAAATTTCAAGAGCCATTTAAAGGGTACACAACAAATGTGTTTTTTAAAGGTTTCCAAGAAGGCTATTTAACAATGGATGCTCTTGTAGCTTTTGTTTTTGGAATTATTATTGTAAACGCAATTAAAGGAAAAGGAGTTACGACTAAAAAACAGCTTATGATCATTTGTGGAAAGTCAACAGCAATAGCTGCTTCACTTTTAGCAATAATCTATTCAGCTCTTACATATATGGGGGCTTCTAGTGTTGAGAAACTTGGTCGACTAGATAATGGAGCTGAAGTTTTAGCGAAAGTTTCAGACTATTATTTTGGTTCTTATGGGGCAATATTATTAGGTTTAATGATTACAGTGGCATGTTTGACTACGAGTGTAGGTCTAATCACTGCTTGTTCTACTTTTTTTCATGAATTGTTTCCAGCCATTTCTTACAAAAAAATTGCGATTATTATGACTGTATTTAGTACTCTTATAGCAAATATAGGGTTAACACAGCTAATTAAAGTTTCGATTCCTGTATTAATGACACTATATCCTATCGCTATATCCTTAATTTTCTTAACATTCTTACACTATACTTTTCAAGGTAGGTCAGAAGTGTATCAAGGTAGTTTGATCTTAACTTTTATTGTGAGTCTATTTGATGGGTTAAACTCAGCTGGAATACAGATTGAAGTAATTCATCATCTTTTCAATAAGTACCTCCCGTTGTATAGTTTAGGTTTAGGTTGGATATTTCCAGCTATTATTGGTGGTTTTATTGGTTATTTTATTAGTATTTTACGTAAGAAAAATAAGAAAAATATTCCTAGTTCAATTCGAAAGATCAGTTAATTATAGGAAGATAGAGCAGGTTTTTAACTGTAAATATTCTAAAGTAAGTTAGTAATGGTTTTAGGGGAGAAGTTTTTAAGTTTGATTCAAAAAGTGACACTTGTTTCATCAGAAAGGGGAGGAAATAGAATGGTACAAAAGGAATTGAAAAAAGGATTGAAAGCGCGCCATATTCAGATGATTGCTTTGGGCGGAACAATCGGTGTAGGTTTATTTATGGGTTCAACGAGTACAATTCATTGGACGGGCCCTTCAGTAATGCTTGCTTATGCAATTTCGGGGATTTTTATCTTCTTCATTATGCGTGCAATGGGGGAAATGCTATACCTAGAGCCAAGTACAGGTTCATTTGCGACATTTGGCCATAAATATATACACCCTTTAGCAGGGTATATGACTGCTTGGAGTAATTGGTTCCAGTGGGTTATTGTTGGAATGTCAGAAATTATTGCAGTTGGGGCATATATGAAATACTGGTTTCCAGACCTACCTGCTTGGATACCAGGAATTATTGCAATTGTGATTCTTGGTGCAGCAAATTTAATTTCCGTTAAATCATTTGGTGAATTTGAATTTTGGTTTGCAATGATTAAAGTCGTTACGATTTTATTAATGATTGTTGCAGGGTTTGGTCTTATTTTCTTCGGTCTTGGAAACGGTGGAAATGCGATTGGACTATCTAACCTTTGGAAAAATGGCGGATTCTTTACAGGTGGTTGGTCAGGTTTCTTCTTTGCACTTTCACTAGTTGTTGGAGCTTATCAAGGCGTTGAATTGATTGGTATTACAGCTGGAGAAGCAGAAAATCCGAAAAAAACATTAAAAGATGCGATTCAAAGTCTTATTTGGCGTATTTTAATTTTCTATATTGGTGCTATTTTTGTAATTGTAACAGTTTTCCCTTGGGATCAACTAAATTCGATTGGTAGCCCGTTTGTTGTAACTTTCGCAAAATTTGGTATTACAGCTGCAGCTGGAATTATTAACTTTGTCGTAATCACTGCTGCATTGTCTGGTTGTAACAGTGGTATTTATAGTGCAGGTCGCATGCTTTATACATTAGGTATAAATGGACAAGCACCAAAATATTTTACAAAAGTCTCAAATAACGGAGTGCCTTTATTTGGTACGTTCGGTGTACTAATTGGTTTAGTAATTGGCGTTATTTTAAATTTTATTGCACCAAAAAACTTATTCGTGTATGTATACAGTGCAAGTGTACTTCCTGGGATGATCCCGTGGTTTGTCATCTTAATTAGTCATATTCGTTTCAGAAAAGTAAAAGGAGATGAAATTAAAAATCATCCTTTTAAAATGCCTTTTGCACCATTTACTAACTACTTAACATTAGCCTATTTAGTTATGGTATTGATCGGTATGTGGTTTAATGATGACACACGCATCTCACTTATTGTAGGGATTATTTTCTTGGCAATCCTTGTCATTTGTTTCTATGCTTTTGGTATCGGAAAACGTGTACCATTAGATGCTCAATCAGATGAAGAAATAGCTAATTAATACATTACTTAGTTTGATGGTAAGATGTTTCTTTGAACATAGCTATTCAATAAAAAAATAAATTTTATAAACAATCAATGCGTTCGTATGATTAGATCAAACAGTAATTAAACTGGATGAGATTAGTATACGAACGCATATTTTAATTACTTGAATTACTAAATCAACAGCATTTATTTAATCCAAAATAAAAATTTTTTTAAAATAGAACGAAAAATAAAAAAATATTTTGACTATTTTTGCATTTTATGACAAAATGATGAAAACTAAATAGTAGGGAATAGGTGTAAATGAAGTTCAAAGTTTGAAATCATTTACTTAAAAGGGAAGTTTGGTTTAATTCCAACACGGTCCCGCCACTGTAATAGAGGAGTAAATAAGAAGATGCCACTTATTAAAATAGGGAAGGCTTTTATTTACAAAGATTCTTAAGTCAGGAGACCTGCCTATTCTAACGACGCTGTTTGACCTACGAGAGATAGGGAGGTGCCTTATGGAAAGAAAGCTTAAGTTAACGTATTCTAATTATTTATGTTTTCCAACTTAAAGGCATTTTTGTCTCTTATGAGATAAAAATGCTTTTTTATTTTAGTTAAAAGGAGAGGGAAAAGATGGTACAAATAAGTAATCTAGGATATCCGAGAATTGGTGAAAATCGTGAATGGAAAAAAACGTTAGAAAGCTTTTGGCAAAAGAAAATTAATCAAGAAGAATTTGAGAAGGAAATGAAATCACTAAGATTAAGCTCAATAAAAAAACAGTACGATTTAGGTGTGGAACTAGTCCCTGTAAATGATTTTACGTTTTATGATCATGTGTTAGATTTTGCTACTATGTTTGGTTGGATTCCTGGTCGATTTGGTGAAATAAATGAAAGACCAAGTCTAGATACGTATTTTGCATTAGCAAGGGGTAGTAAAAACATTGTAGCTTGTGAAATGACGAAATGGTTTAATACAAACTATCACTATATCGTTCCTGAATATCAAAAAGAGAAGCAATCTAAATTGCTATTCAATAAGCCATTAGAAGCATACAAAGAGGCTCTAATTGAGCTTGGTATAAAAACGAAACCTGTCATTCTAGGAATCTATTCATTTGTACAGTTAGCAAAAGGTTACCAGGAAGAAGAAAAACGAAACATAATTAATAAACTAGTAAACCTCTATATACAAATGCTTAAAGAGCTAGAGAATGAAGGTGTTGAGTGGGTACAAATTGATGAACCATGTTTTGTGTTAGAAGAGTCAAGCGAAGATATTCGTTTTATGAAAGAAGTTTATGATCAAATCGCAAAAGCTGTACCTACATTATCAATTATGCTTCAAACTTTCTTTGAAGCAGTTGAACAATATAAAGAACTAATTTCATTCCCAGTATCAGGTATTGGTCTTGATTTTGTTCACGGTAAAGATGGAAATTTAGAGTCGATCCTGAAGTACGGATTTCCAAATGACAAGGTATTAGGCGTAGGAATACTTAATGGGCGTAATATTTGGAGAAATGATTTAAATGATTCCATTGATTTTTTAAATTCTCTTAAAAAAGAAATAAGTCCAAAAGATTGGTGGATTCAACCGTCTTGTAGTTTGCTTCATGTACCAGTTACAAAAGTTGAAGAGAAATTATTAAATGAAACATTGTTCGAGGCATTATCGTTTGCTGATGAAAAATTAGAAGAGTTAGTGATACTAAAAAGTTTATTTATAAACAAAGCGAGCATGTTTGAAAATGAAGTTAAATATGCAAGTAATTGTTTAGTAAATTTAAAACAGCTTAGCAAAAAAAATCATTCAACTAGTAATGAACTGGAATCCATTAATGAAGAAGATTTTAGAAGACCAGTACCATTCCATTTAAGATATCCATTACAAAATAAAGTAATGAATTTACCGATTTTACCAACGACTACAATTGGAAGTTTCCCTCAAACGAAGGAAATTAAACAAATAAGACAGCAATGGCGCAAAGGAACAATTGATGATTCAGAATATATGAATCAAATTAAATTGAAAATTAAAGAGTGGATTGAGATTCAAGAAAATATTGATATGGATGTATTAGTACATGGTGAGTATGAACGTACGGATATGGTTGAATATTTTGGTGAGAAACTAGAGGGATTTGCATTTACGAAAAAAGCATGGGTTCAATCTTATGGATCACGCTGTGTTAAACCGCCAATTATTTTTAGTAAAGTTGAATTTACAAAGCCAATTACTGTAAATGAAACTGAGTATGCACAAAGCTTAACAGCTAAATCAGTCAAAGGAATGTTAACAGGTCCAGTTACAATATTAAATTGGTCGTTTGTTCGTGAGGATCGTACAAGAGAAGAAATAGCAAATGAAATTGCACTAGCTTTACGTAAAGAAGTAAAAGCACTTGAAACGGCTGGCATTTCAATTATTCAAGTTGATGAACCTGCAATTCGAGAAGGTTTACCATTGAAGCAAAAAGATTGGGGTCAATATTTACATTGGGTAACGAGAGCATTTCGTTTAGCTACTTCAAGCGTCCGAAATGAAACACAAATACATACTCATATGTGTTATAGCAATTTTAGCGATATTATGGACACAATTATTGATTTAGATGCAGATGTTATTTCAATTGAACATGCAAGAAGTCATCAAGAATTTTCTACTTATTTAGCTGAGTCCCCTTATCCATTTGGAATTGGTTTAGGCGTGTATGATATTCATAGTCCGAGGGTACCATCGGTTGAGGAAATAGAAGAAAATATTATTAGTTCTTTAAAAGTGTGTGATGCAAATAGATTTTGGGTTAATCCAGACTGTGGTTTAAAGACGCGCAATGAAACTGAGGTAATAGATGCCTTAACAAATATGGTAAAATCTGCGAAAAAAGTTCGAGAAAAATATTATTCAATTATTTAATGATAGGGTGAAATCGATGAGTGGTAGATATGTAAAAGAATCCAGAGTATTTGATAGTAGTAGAATATTTCCAACTGATTTAAATAACCATGGTACATTATTCGGAGGAAAAATGCTTGCCGCTATGGACTTAATTGCCTCCATTTCAGCTACAAAGCATTCAAGAATGGAATGTGTAACCGCATCGATGGATTCAGTAGAATTTTTATGTCCAGTTCGTGAAAGTGACTGCATTTATTATGAATCGTTCGTGATCTTAACGGGCTCAAGCTCAATGGAAGTATTTGTTCGAGCTACTGCCGAAGACCTACTTTCAGGTGAAAAAAGAGTTGCTGCAACATGTTTTGTAACATTTGTTGCACTAAAAGATGGAAAACCACATAAAGTAGTAGAGGTTATTCCAGAAACTGAGGAAGAAATTAAATTACAGCAATTAGCATTTAAACGATTAGAAAGTCGCCAATTAAGAAAGAAATTGAGTAAGGAATTGGCATTAATTTGGAATGAATAAAAAGAAAGCATTGAAATCATACTAAAAGTAAGCTAAGATTAAATTAATATTTTTAAGGAGGCATCAAATTTAGACACTATGTACAATATCCGATAACTTTTTAAGCTAATGAATTTTATAGCAAAAAAGTACTCTGCCTGAAATCAGAGAAATTGGATAACTATGTCTATTTATGAGCCTATACTAATATTAAATTAATCCATTGTCTTAAATGCATGGTTTATTTACTATTATATTTCATTTGAAATAAATTCTAACGTATATATATTTTTATATATACATGGCTTATTAAATCACATCCAATTTACACACAGGCAGATACTGCTTGTGTGTTTTTTATTTTCTATCTTAAAAAATACTTTCGAAAACAGATTGGATTTTTAAGCAGAATGATCTTTTAAAATCGGATGGAGTGAAGTATATGTTTATTATAAAAGCATCGAATATAGAAATAGAATTAAATGGGAAAACAATTTTTAAAAATGGAAACTTAGACATAAAACAAAGTGAAAGGGTAGCATTAATTGGTGAAAATGGAGTTGGAAAGTCGACCTTTATTAATGCCCTTTTAGGTAATATTCCATTGAAAAAAGGAATGCTGCAAATTCACTATTCAAAAGATGAAATTGGATGGCTTTTAACAGATGAAGAGAATCAGGAAAACCTGTCAGCTAGGGAAGTGATTGAATCATTTGATCAAGAGCGATATTTCATCAAAAAGAATATAGAAAAGTATTTACTTGATTTGTCTAATGAAGAAAATCTTGCTAACTATAACGAGAGTTTAAGTAAATATTTAGAATTAGATGGCTATGATTGGGAAACAAAAATAGATCAAGTTTTGAAGAAATTTCAATTACCGCAAGAGTTATGGAATATCCCATTCAGTCATTTAAGTGGTGGACAAAAAACAAAAGTTAAATTAGCAAAAGTAATGATGAAGCAACCAAAGCTATTAATTTTAGATGAACCAACAAATCATTTGGACACTGAGTCAATCCAATGGTTAACGGAATGGTTACAAAACTTTAAAGATAGTGTCCTTTTTATTTCTCATGAACGACAATTCATTGATGATGTTGCGACTGTTACAGTTGAATTAACTGAAAGTGGTACATTTAAGTATAATGGTGGCTATTCAACATACAAAATACAAAAAGAACATGAGCGAAAAACTCAGCAATCACAATATGAAAAACAAGAAGCGGAAAAGAAAAAGCTTATTGAAACAATTAATCAATATAAACAATGGTTTACAAGCTCTCATAATGCTGCCAGTGAACGTGATCCTTTTGCTAAGAAACAAGCAGCAAAAAACGCATTAAGATTTAAATCAAAAGAAAAGGATTTAGATCGATTAGAGAAAAGAAAAGTAGAAAAACCAAAAGAAGTTAAAACAATTTCAGCGAGCTTTGAAAATGATTCATTTTCAGCAAAACAAATGATTACATTTGAAAAAGTTAATTTTTCATATGATGAAAAATCGTTATTTAACCAAGTAGATTTTATTTTAAATCGAGAAGATCGATTAGCTGTAATCGGAAAAAATGGTTCTGGAAAATCTACATTTTTAAAATTATTAACAGGATTAATGATTCCTAATAATGGTACTGTAAGACATAATCCTCAATTAAAAATAGGTTATTTTATGCAAGAGCTTGAAGCGTTAAATGAGGATTCAACAATTTTAAATGAAATTTTATCACTTCCAAATATGACTGAAACAGAGGCAAGAACAATTTTAGCATGTTTCCTTTTTAGAAGAGAGGATGTTTACAAGAATATTGCTCAACTAAGTATGGGTGAGAAATGTAGAGTTGCTTTCGTAAAATTATACTTTTCTGATTCTAATTTACTAGTGCTTGATGAGCCAACAAACTATTTAGATATACACACGAGAGAAAGAATTGAGGAAGCATTAGCGTCATACCCTGGAGCAGTAGTTGTAGTTTCACATGATCCATATTTACTAAAAAGGGTCTCAAATCGTGTAATTCATATTGAAAATGGAAATCTTTATGAATTCAAAGGATCTTTTGCAGATTGGAACGGAAGACAGAACATCTCAAACGATCAGCAAGCTTTATTAAATGAACGAATTAAATTACAACTAGAAATAGCTGCAATGAATGCAGAAGAAAAAGATACGGATGAAGAAAAGAAAGCTCAAATCTTAAAAATTGTTACATTACAAAAGGAACTAGATGAAATAAATGAAAGGTTAAGTGTAGATTTAAAAGGGAAAACAATATAAGTTATTGCATAGTGTGTAATCTTTAAAATAAAACGCCTTAGAATGTTAGTAAAAACATTCTAGGCGTTTATTATATTAGATCACTTCTCAAGCATCATAAATATGTTTTAATAGCGAGTTTAATTTTATATTAGCTTTTTTTATTAATAACTTAAATAGAAAAGAAAATAATTTAAATAGATTATATCCAATTAAAGTACCTGTAAAATTAAATATGAGGTCATCTATATCAACAACTCTAAAAGAGAAACCATTAAGTAGTCCAATAATTCCTTGCAAAGACTCGATTATGACCCCTATCAATAACCCTGCTATGGCTATTTTTGTTAATGTACTTTTTGTAATAAAAGGAAGACCAAATCCAAATGGAATTGTCATCAAGACATTAAGTATAGAAGTCTCAAAATCCTCTTTTGTAAGGTGTATAAGAGGAACTAGATTCAAATTCCATGCTTGTAACCCGAACATATTCCTGTAAGTTTGAGATAGATAGATTGGAAATTGAGTATACTTTAAAACATAACATAAATAGATATACATAATAGAGAAAAAAATAAATACACAATATCTTTTTTGAATTTTATCTTTAATACAAATATTATCATTAATAATATGATTATAGATCCATACAAAATCCATCCATTGAAATCTATCATCTTTTCCATTTTTGATAATCTCTTCCAAATCAACCCGTATATGAGATTGATTTTTATGACTTATTGATATTTTGAATATTTTTAAATATATATATTTCTAATTTTTTAGAGTTCCAAAACCTTTGATATTATTCCCGTCGTCTATACTGTTCACTCTTGTAATTATTAAATAATATTTAGTTCCACCACCTACTGCTTTAAACTTTCCTGAAATATTACTGCCTACTTTTGCTTGAACAGATCCAAAGCTGTTACCAGAAGTTGCATTCCAAAGAGTAAACAATAGATCAGTAGGAGTGGTTTTAGCACCTGCATCTTTACTGAAAACATAAGTAGAACCATTAATAGCTACCGTACCTGCATCCAATTTGTGATAAGCTCCATCCACTCTTCCATCTAAATAAACTTTATTCATCTGGAAATTGAAGACTCCTTTTGTTTTAATAATATTAAACTTCTAAACTTGTTGAACTAATGGACAATCTACAAAGTGGGCTTTTTTGAACTATTTGAATTGTGAGGTCCAAGTCACATATTAGTAGGGTGAAATTTAACCAATGCAAAAAATACATTCGGATCACAGCTGGTGTTGCATGTAGTTGTCCCGTAAGTGAGGTAAAGGTTACAAAAAGCCTAAGGGTAGTGAATTACCTTGTGATGAAGATAATCAAGGGATATATGGCAAAGAGTAATGAAGAGTTTAAACAAGAAGTTGTTATAAAAATAATTATTTTTTCATTTCGTACCTCCTTCTCAAAGGTATAACGATTTACAATTTGACTTTACCATTTATTTCATATTAAAACGGTTAAAGATGTTACAAACTATTGAAGTATAATAACGATTTAAATAAATGGACAAAGCTGCATAAAAAAACAATGACTTATTAGCCATTGTTTAGTGGTTGTCGGAAATGATATGTCACTATAAAAGCGAAAGCAATACAAAATAAAAAACAAATCACTTAAGTTTAATTACTTAAAGCGATTTGTTTTTTGCTTTATCTTTTAACCTGCTCTCAACACATCATTTACATCATGTATAACGACAAATGCTTTTGGATCAATTGTGTGAATTATTTTTTTTAGTTCAAATAGTTCTTTATTATTAAGAATAATGTATAAGGACTCTTTTCTTAGGCCAGAGAAATGGCCTTTTGCAGGATAAATCGTTACGCCTCGATTCATTTCATTTGATACGATTTGTGCAATTTCATTTGCTTGATCGGAAATAATCGTAATCGCTTTTTTAGGATTTAATCCTTCCATAATAAAATCCAGAACTTTAATACCGATATAAATAGAAATTACAGTATATAATGTTTTCTCAAAGCCGATTACAAAATAACCACCTAAAACGACAATTAGATCAAATAATAGTAAAGATTTACTAATACTCCACCCAAATGATTGATGTACCATTTGAGCAAGAACCGTAGAACCACCTGTTGTACCACCAGCACGAAAGACAATTCCTAAACCTAGTCCAATTAAAACACCAGCAAAAATAGTACCTAGTAAAGTTTCGCTTGTTGGTACGCCGTAACCGTCTGTAATACGTAGGAAAAATGAAATCGCTACGATGGAAATAACTGTATAAATTATTAGTTGTTTCTTTAAATATTTATATCCAATTATTAACAAGGAAGCATTTAAAACAAAATATACGACATCAGGTGACCAGTTAAATAGATAATAAGTAATCATTGTAATGCCGGTAAAGCCACCCTCAGCTAATTTATTCGGTATTGCAAAGAAGTTAACACCGACTGCAAATATAGCTGATCCAACAAGGAGAAATAAAATATCTACGAAGTTTTTACGCACTGTTACCCCTCATTTTCTATCAGATTTTTTTCACTTCTATCATTCTACCTAATAATGGGTTTTGAATCAAAAAATTTCTATTAAACAAAATATCTATTATTAGTCATAGTTATAACCACAATTTCATAGGTTTATAAAGAGACAAGCTATTAAGGGGGAATCAATATGGTATTTGCTACACCTGGAAAATCTGGTTCATTAATTACGTTTAAAAATCGTTATGACAATTTTATTGGTGGGGAATGGGTAAGACCAGTAAGAGAACAATATTTTGGAAATGTATCGCCTGTAACTGGACAAGTCTTTTGTGAGGTGGCTAGGTCAACTTCAGAGGATATCGAAAAAGCACTTGATGCAGCTCACGGTGCAAAAGGTAAATGGGGTAGAATGTCAGTAACTGAGAGGGCAAATATTTTACATAAGATTGCTGATCGCATGGAAGCAAATAAAGAATATCTTGCTGTCGCTGAAACTTGGGAAAATGGTAAACCTGTTCGTGAAACGTTAGCTGCAGATATTCCTTTAGCAATAGACCATTTCCGTTATTTTGCTGGATGTATCAGGTCGCAAGAAGGATCACTCGGTGAACTTGATGGTGATACAGTTGCATATCATTATAAAGAGCCATTAGGAGTTGTCGGACAGATTATTCCATGGAACTTCCCGATATTAATGGCTGTATGGAAGCTTGCTCCAGCTCTAGCTGCAGGGAATTGTGTTGTTCTAAAACCTGCTGAGCAAACGCCAACTTCAGTGTTAGTTTTAATGGAACTAATTCAAGATTTATTGCCACCTGGAGTTGTTAATGTTGTAAACGGATTTGGACTTGAAGCAGGTAAACCATTAGCTTCAAGTGATCGAATTGCGAAAATTGCATTTACTGGTGAAACTTCAACTGGGCGACTAATTATGGAATATGCTTCAAAGAATTTAATTCCTGTTACATTAGAATTAGGTGGTAAATCTCCTAATATATTCTTTGAAGATGTAATAGACAATGAAGAGTTTTTTGATAAAGCACTTGAAGGCTTTACGATGTTTGCTTTAAATCAGGGAGAAGTATGTACATGTCCTTCAAGAGCGCTTATTCATGAATCAATTTATGAGGAATTTATGGAGAGAGCAGTAAAACGTGTTAAAGCGATTAAACAAGGAAATCCATTGGATCCTCAAACAATGATTGGTTCTCAAGCTTCGCACGAGCAATTGAATAAGATTTTATCTTATTTTGAAATTGGAAAGAATGAAGGTGCAGAGGTTTTAGTTGGTGGTAGTCGCAATGTTCTTGATGGAGAATTGAAAGATGGTTTTTATGTAAACCCTACCATTTTTAAAGGGAACAATAAAATGAGAGTATTCCAGGAAGAAATTTTTGGTCCTGTTGTTTCGGTTACTACATTTAAAACAAAAGAAGAGGCATTGGAAATCGCTAATGATACATTATACGGATTAGGAGCGGGTGTATGGACTCGTGATATGGATACTGCTTATCGATTCGGACGTAATATTGAAGCAGGTCGAGTTTGGGTAAACTGCTATCACGCATATCCTGCACATGCAGCCTTTGGTGGGTATAAAAATTCAGGAGTAGGTCGTGAAACGCATAAAATGATGTTGGACCACTATCAAAATACAAAGAATCTGCTAGTTAGTTATTCACCGAGTAAACTAGGATTCTTTTAAAAATTTTTACACTCCAGTATTCATTTACTGGAGTGTTTTTACTTAAATAGAAAGAAGGCATTTAAATAATAATTTTATAAAATCCAGACATAAAAACTAGTAGCTATTTATATGTTAAATAAAAAGTATAATTTGGAGGGACTAAATATGTTAAATCTAGCAATCTATGTATTTATCATTATAGTACTTTATAGTTTCATTCAATTATATTTAAACCGAAAGTGGAAATTAATCTATACTACGTATGGATATCAAAACTATTTTATGATTATTGGTAAATTGAAGAAGAATGGGATTGAGTATAAGACGAAATTACCGATGAATTTTAATGGTAGGAGATTTAATGAGAATACTCAATATGATATATATGTAAAAAAAGATTTAGAACATTTGGCATTACAGTCTTTATATCAAAATTAATACGGGCTCAACTGTAGGATGTTTGCGTTTTAGAGACGTTGCCTGAAATTTGGTCTAAGTCTTACAGCTTCTCCAATTCGAGCCGGGCATCCTTCATTTAGTTGCTAGAAAAGAAGAATGCTAGTTACTTTCCTTGATTATAATATTACTCCTGCAAAGCTCCCACTTAATACTTGTTTTTTATTCTGATTTGTACATATAAAGGAAGACATGATCGATATTCTATTCTCTTTTTTTTCAAATGTCTCGATTGTAACTTCACAGGTTATTGTATCTCCTGAGTAAACTGGTCTTAAAAAAATTTTTTTCACTCCTTATTAATAAAAATTTTAAATCTCTTAATTAAATAGTTCAATTTCTTCTTGTTCTATCCTTCAAAATTGCAAATAAAAAATCGACTAATAGTCGATTTGCAGTTTGGTATCATTATGCAGGGGTATTAATTACGAGGTGCCCATAATATGACAGACACACCGATTAAACAGATTGCTGCACCGATCCAATCATATAAATCGGGTGATTTTTTATCAATTCCCCACCCCCATAAGATTGAGAGAACGATAAATACGCCTCCATAGGCAGCATAAACTCTACCAAAGGAAGGGAAGATTTGGAACGTTGCAATGACACCATAAACTGCCAAAATAATCCCTCCGATTAATCCTAAATAAGCAGATTGACCTTCTCTTAGCCATAACCATATAAGGTATCCTCCGCCAATTTCAGCTAAACCGGCTAATAAAAAAATAAATATTGCAGTAATCAATGTTGCTTCTTCCTTTCTATATAAAAGACAAATTAAACATATGTAGAAGTATATGCCCCTTATTTTAACAATAAAGACTAAAAGAAACTATCATTCAATTTGAATCATTTCAGCGTTCTATTAGAAAAGAATTTCGGTACTAATAGAACTATTCCCATCATAATTTTATAGAGGAAAATAATTTGAAGGAGGTGTATTGTTAGTTGTTAAAAGTTAATTTACGGCCCGTTGTTAGTAAGATTAATCTACCAACCGTTATGAAAACAGCTATTTTACCAGGTGATTCAGTTGAAAGATTATTTATTGCAACACAAGTAGGAGAGATCTTTTACATAGGAAATGGAGAAATCAAGACTTTATTAGATATTCGCCCTCGAGTATTGAAATTAGGTGAGTCTGGAGGCTATGATGAACGTGGCTTGCTTGGGCTAGCATTTCATCCTAATTTTTATCATAATGGGCTGTTTTATCTTCATTATTCAATAGCTGGTTCTCAGGGGCCAGGTGCTCTTTCTAATTCTTTTAAACCTAATCCTTGTGATCCTAAGACATTAAATTTAAAATGGCTAAATAGGGAAACTCAATATAATCATATTGATACAGTTGAAGAATGGGTACTACAATCAAATGGTCAGCCTCAAAAACGTCGGACAGTATTGAACATCAGAAGACCATTCTTGAATCATAATGGACTTAACACCTTAAATTTTTCACCCGAAACAAATAAACTTGTTTTAACAACAGGAGATGGTGGATCAGGCTATGACCCGTTTAACTTAAGCCAGGATAACTTAGAAATTGCAGGTAAAATAATTGAAATTGATGTAGATAAAAACATAAACGGCAATAATCCACCTATAGTCACACGTTTTAATGAACTTCCAACAAGTATTCAAGAAACACTCACAGTTATCGCTAAAGGGGTTCGTAATATAACAGGTATTTCATATCAAAGATATTATAATCAATATATAAAATATGTTGGACATGTCGGTCAGGATTTAGTCGAGTCGCTTTTTTCATTTGTTCATTATAAGCCAATACCAGTCTCTCAGTTAGTCCACATGAATTCTGAATCTGAGATGGAAGGATTTATTAACTTCGGTTGGAGAGGTTGGGAAGGTACTTTTCCTACATCGACAATAAAAGGGTGCACCGAAAATCCAGATTTGGATGAGAAAACAATCGCTTATTACGATCAATCAGTAACACTTTCAGCGAGCCGTCTTCAACCTTTAACTAGTTATTTTCATAAAGATGCAAGACCAGATAAATTTGAGGGAACTGCAATTACAGGAGTCCAGCCATATATGGGAAACGAAATACCTAGTTTAACTGGTAGCGTTGTATTTACCGATTTGGTACGAAAGGGATCGCAAGCACAGGTTAAAGGAGTTTTAGCTTATACAAAATTTAGCCCGGATGGTAAACAAAGTGATTTCAGTGTTATACAAACAAATTATGACTTTGGATCTCAACCGGCCTATTATGTAGGTGTGGGAACGAATTTAAATCAAACAAAAATCTATTTAGCGGTTTATGGTTCTATGAAAGTGACTGATTTAAACATGGGTACGATTTTTGAAATTGTACCGTGACTTTAAAACGATTTGTATTATGTCAGTTTAACAACCACGGAGGTAATTTTACACTCCAGTGGTTGTTTTATTAAGCAGATAATTGAAATGTTTTTCATATGAATAAAGCCTTGCTTAAACATAAAAGTCTGTTTGCTTGTTAAGTGAAATTGTTATTTATTGTAAAAAAAATGTATAAATACAAGATCTCTATTAGACCTTGGGAAGGAGCTTTTATCTATAGTTATTCATTACTTAGAGTTTTGACATTTTTTTACCATCTTTATAGTCAAGGCAAGAAACTTCAATCAATAAATTATTAAACGTTGTAAAATAAAAGCCATAACTATTACCTCTCATGGTATAAGGTTCCTTGTCTATTTGGATACCCCCAGCTATTAAACGGTCATACTGTTGATCGACTTCACTTGCCGATTCCACTAAAAAGCCTACATGAAAAGCTTCAGGGTATTTAATTTCCATTTGCCTCTTAAATGCCTTTGGATCACTTAACACGAGAATAAATCCATGCTCATCACTTAACACTACAAGAGCTTTTCCTTTTTGTTCTAGAAATTTAAAATCAAAAAATGTTTCAAAGAATTGCCTAGCTTCTGATAAATCATCAACACATAAATTTAAATGATTCAACCTCATTCACTTTTCTCCTTTAACAAAGATAGTTTGATCTAAATCTTCTCTAATTGTTTAAAATTAAAACAACTAGAGTATATATATGTCATTAAATTGGTAAAATATTCCTTTTGTTAATTCTACTTTTTTGGTTATAGGTTAAGATTTACAGCTAGTTTTTTTGAAGTAAATGTCAGATAAGTGGAATAAAATGGAATTGTTTGATAAAGTTGAATTAAACATAATCATCGTATATTGGGGAGAAAATCAATGGGATATATTATGGATCTAAGAAAAGTTGTAGGTAGTAGACCGATCTTAATGACAGGTGCAAATGTTATTCTACTAGATTCACAAAAGAGAGTATTATTACAATTAAGAAAAGATAATAAGACTTGGGGATTACCTGGTGGATCATTAGAGTTGGGAGAAAATTTGGAAGAAGTGGCTAAAAGAGAATTGAAGGAAGAAACAGGTCTAACAGCATTAAACCTTGAGTTTTTTAACATTTTTTCTGGAAAAGAATTTTATTATAAATATCCTCATGGAGATGAGGTATATAATGTCATTGCGACTTATATTTGTACTGAATATACAGGGCAATTTGAGCCAGAAGAAAGCGAAGTGCTCGAGATAAGCTTTTTTAGTTTTGATGAACTTCCATCAGAAATAAATCCACCCGAACTTCCTATTTTAAATTTGTTTAAGGATTCTAACTATTGAACTTAGAATGTGGAATTAAGACCATATAAAGATAAAAAAGGATCTGTTTTGTTAGATCCTTTTTTCATTTTTAATAATATATTAATTGATATTTTGTTAAACCTTTAAAAATTAAGTATTTTTTTAATAAGGCCTAAATTACAATATTAGCTTTTTTGTTCTAGGTTATTTTACAGTTGAAGTTGCTGCTTCGTTTTTGCAGTTTTCGCAAGTTGAATAGATTTTCACAACTTTTTTATACTCCGCGTACTCAATAGTTTCTTCGCATTCTTTACAGATTAAAATTTGCATTAGAAACACCTCCTAAACCCACTATAACACGTTCGAATCACGATTTCTCCAGGGACTTTACCCACCCTGTGGACGTGAATTGTCCCGGTTGAAAAAACGTTGAAATAGCAAGGTTTTCAAGCGGAAATGGACTTGGAAAAATTTTTTCTCGGTTTAAAAAAAAACGAAAATTAGAACCTTGTGATAATGTTTCTGGTATCAATTTCGTCCATGAGAAACTAATAACAATTTTTATTTTATTGATTATCTAAAAAAAGACATTTTAATTGAAATGACCTCCCGACTAATGTCAAGAGCTCATCTTCATTCAAGCGATTTTAGTGAATAGGCAAACCCCAGGATTCTTGCAATTTTTCAAGACCAGATTGATTTGTTACCTTAAGATTGATTTGTTTGTTGGTGACTTTTTTCTCCATCAAACTATAAGAATCCCCATCTCTCAAGCCTGGCCAATAAACACTTCCCGCACCAATCGTATTAATTTTTTTGCTCATTGCACGAACATAGTTTATATCATTTTTACTCTTTTTTACCGAATAATCCAAGCCGCTTTTCATTGGTGCTCCCCACTCGGTAATGATGGCACGATCGGAGTATTTTCCAATTTCAGTTGTTAAAATATTTGACCATCCAGTTTCTGTGAGTGAATTAATATGTACATATCCTGCATAAAACGCATAGCAGTGAACGGCAAGCATTGTTCCTTCAAGTCGTTTGTCATCCCCTAAAGGATTTATATAAAGAGCGGCCAAACCAATTCCATCAAGAATGACATTTTTCTTGGGAACATTGAAACTTGTTAGCCAATCATTATAAAGATTACGTAAATCTTTTGTATTATAGCCATAAGGCTCATTAACGGGTTCAAAATAGCAGTTGGGGTTGTTTCCATATTTTTTGATAACAGTTCTCCACATACTAAAATATTTTTCGAGATCTTCAGGTTTTCCATTTTTCGGAGGCCAATAGCAAAAAATCACTTTGCCTCTCTCTAATGCAGCATCAATAGCCCCTGTATAAGTACTCCAATAATTTGCGACTGTCGCTTCATTAATGGGTAGCCTGACTGTGTTAGCACCAGTTTTATCGAACATCTGCCCGATGATTTGTCGGCCAACTTCTTTGGCAGAATCGTATGTATCATTTTTGGTCAGTCCACTTACATAAATGACGCCATCAACAAAATTGTCGCGCTCATCCGCCCAATTCACACCCCTTATTCCAGCTGACAAGCGGTGAAGTAGGTTTTTTAACGTTAATTTTAATAAGATTTAAAAATGCAAAAGAAGAGGCAAAAAGTAAATTAATGGATCCTAAAATGGATACTACTATAAAAGTTACTCTTTTTACTATTTTCATAATTTACCCCTCAACTAATTAATCTTTTGTAAAATTTATGGCAGGAGAGTTGAATAAAGAATGTTATAATTTAAAATGTAAATGTTAAAAAGTTCCAATTTAAAATTAGGGGGTAAGAATGAAAAAAATCTTAGTTATAATAGCGATTTTAATAACGGGGATCGTAGGGATAAAAGTTTATTTTCTTTTTCAAAGTGGCTTTGATATTAAAATAAAAAATCAAACAAATAAAAATGTAACGGGGATATATTTGACCTATGTTCATTTTAAAACCGATATAAAGATACCTACAATTGCTTCACATAAGGACTATAAACTAAATATAAATCCCTCTAAGGATGTTGGAGAGAGTACAATGGAGCTTCAGTATAAAGACAATAAAGGTAAATTACATACAGAATCAGTTATTGGGTATTTTGAAGGTGGTTATTCAGGAAATATATTAATTACGATCAAATCTGTTGATGAAGATGGAAAACTTAAAATGAAAATTAAGGAAGATATTTCATTATATTAAATTATTTTTCTTATTAAAATCTCCTTGTTTGTTCAACAAGTTTCATAGAATATTGCAGTAAATGGCAGTTAAGTTGCATAAGAATACGTTTGAATGCTTATCAAAGCATAAACATTTTTATTTAAAGTTAGATTTATATGTTTTTTTCGGAGGAATATTAATGCAAATATTATCTAGAGTTTCGATTCCAAATTATTTTACAAAGAGGTTTTTTGTTCTTTATAGCATTCCTTTTTTATTAAGCGTTCTCTTGATATTTCTAACAGATCCTTTAAAGGTTGTTGATTTGTTCTATCAAACTTTATTTTTATCAATTTTCTACGTTGGCATACCTATAGGAATTGTATTTTTACCTTATTATGGATATTTTTATTTACTTCAGAAATATTTTAAAGTGACTTATGTAGTATCAGTAACTGCCTTAATTACAACAATAATCGCACTAATTTTAGTGTTTATAGTCATTCAAATTACATATAAATCATATGAAACTCGAACCTACTTTACAAAAGAAACGACAAGTCAGTTGTCAAAAAAGTCTATTGAATTATTTGAAATAGAAACAGGTGTTAAAGGAAAAGTAAAAAAAGTTAAAAAGGTTAGTAGATATAACGATGCCGATAATGGGAACTTTACACTAATTCGAAAAAGATATTATGATATTGAAGTTGTCACGAAAAATCAATCAGATTTACAAAAAATTCCCAGGTACTATAAATATATTAGTGTTGATGGTAAATGGATTTTAAAAAAGAAAAATGAAAAATGGTTCTTAAATTAGGGAATGTGTTATTGTGAAATTTGATTATTTAAATAAGGGGTACTTCAGAAAAATTTTGATAGAAATTAAACGTAGCAACGCTCAGAACATACTCTGAGCGTTGTTTGTTTTAATTATACAAGTCTTATGTTTTAAATCCATAAAGTAGTTTAATAATCTTTCAGTTCAATTTCATTGGCAGCTTTCGCGATCATTTTCGTAATCATTTTAAACATTCCATTCATTAAGATGGGAAAACGTAACATTGCATTGCGTAATAAAATTTTGAAGTTTGATTTCTCAATCATTCCTCCAGCAGTTAAAAGCCCTATTTTTTGATTTTTTTCAACAAAATTTCTCATTTCTTTTTCATAGGAAATAAAGGCCTTGTTGTAATCACCGTTAGCAGTTTTCAGCTCTCCTGCAAGGACATATGCTCCGACAATGGCTAGGCTAGTGCCTTGACCTGAAAGGGGTGAGGGACAATAAGCCGCATCACCTACTAAAGCAATTCGACCATCTGACCAGGTGGGCATGTGAATTTGACAAATTTCATCAAAATAAAAATTCGAAGCATTAATCAATTTTTTGAGCAAGTTGGGTGTTTCCCAGCCCTTAAGTTCTTCAAAAGCATTTTTAATAAGAATTTTTTGTTCTTCCGTATTATAACGATCGTATTTAAGAGGCTCGGATTGGAACACTAACATGCCCTTTGCTTCCTTTTTATCATTTGCGCTATACATTCCTACTGTTTTACCCGGGACGGTATAAAGCATTTGAGAGTGGTCGAGGTTAAGATAATTCTCGAATTCAAAAATTGAGATATAACAACCGAGAGTACGTTTAAACTGATCTTCATCACCAAATTTCAACGTTCGCACGTTTGAATGGATTCCATCAGCCCCTATTATTAGATCGAATGTATCTGGTTTCCCATTAGTATATTGAACTTCTACCCCTGAAATTGATTCATGTATAGAGGTAATTGAATCGCCCCAAATATATGTAACTTTATCCTTGGTTAAATGGTACAAAATGTTACCAAGGTTCTCACGCATAATTTCAATATCCATTCCTTGCTGATTGCCTATACTTGCTTCACTAATTTTACCTTTAATTTTACCTTGATCATTCACGAAGTAAACTCCAGTCATATGGGTATCTAATGACCGAACTTGATCAAGAATACCCATTCGTTCGAGCACAGAAATTGCTGCACCACGGATATCAACAGAATATCCCCCTGGGCGTAAAGCGGGAGCCCGTTCTACTACAGTCACCTCGAAACCATAACGATGAAGCCAGTAAGCAAGTGCTGGCCCTGCAATGCTCGCTCCGGAAATAAGAACACGCATTGGTTGCTCCATAATTAGTTAATCACTCCTAATCTAAAAAAATTTAACAACATAACTTCAATATATTCCCAGTTTTTTTACTTATGAACGGTCGTGAACGATCAACAATGTTTAAGGGATGTAAGACTGTATATACAGTAGAAGGAAATATATAATGAAATAAGTTTTAAAAATAGAATATGGTTTAATGCAGAATGGTCAAGCAGTTACGTTTGAAATTGAACAAGGACAACGCGGACCACAAGCAACTAATTTTAAAAAGGCTTAGCCTGAGTAAAAAGAGTCAGATTCTATTAAATAGAATCTGACCTTATTTATCTCTTATAAATAAAAAAACCCTATTCAGAAGAATAAGGGTATCTTTGTAAAGAAAATAGTTTAAAATAGTATATTTCAAATAGAATGAAGAAACAAAAAAATAATTAATATCTTCCTAAGAAAGTTTATCTTCAAAATTTTCATATTCCGCATCACTAACCACATATGGGGAAGGATCCTCACGAATAAATCGTACGGCATTTAATCCTATCATTTGGGCTGGAATTGAAGGATTACCGTCCGGTAAAATCGGAGCAATAGAAAGGTCAGCTACTTTCAGATTTTTTGTTCCAAAGACATTGAGGTATTCATTCACAACCCCATTCTCGATTGTATTCGCCATTTTACATTGTCCTCCGAAGTGAGTAAACAGGGAATACGAAGCTCTGACATAACCGGCCAATTTAGCTCGCTTTTCATTCTCATCTGGAATTTGGAACACGCTTTCATCAGGAAAAACTACTTGATAGATTCCTCCAGGATCGAGTTGGCGTGCTCTAGTAATCATGTTATACATCGTAATATATTGTTCCACCATGAAATTTAGGTCATCTGGATTTGCCAATGGATTTAAGTCAATGGTTGGAAATGCTCCAGGGTCGCTATGGGAAACCATGATCGTGCCTCGGCTTCTTGGATTTACATCTACAATTGCGATACTCATTATATTACTAGGATTTGCCGGGTTAAAATCCCAACCATTTATGGCAACTTCCTGGCTAGGTACAAAGAACGGTAGTGGAAGACCTAATAATTGAAGGCGTCGCCCACCTAAAGGGTTATTAATTTTTTTAAACGCTCCAAATGCCCCAGGATAATTAGGATCAGCACTTAAAACCTGATTAAGTCTTCCTGTTTCCACTCTAATCCCCATCCCGACAGAATAGTGTGTTTGAAAGTTGTATCCGACATTCGGGCTTTCTATTAAGGTTGATATGCCAGCTTTAGCTAAATCTTCAGACTTGCCAATCCCTGAACGTTGAAGTATGACAGAGGAAAATTGGCCTGCAGAGACTATAATCCCTTTCCGTGCGAACTTTATTTGTGAAACACCGTTTTTAATAAATTCAACACCAACAGCTACATGTAACTCTTTTTTCCTTTGAAATAGAATTTTGTTCACTGTCGTTTTAGCTAAAATGATTAATTTTCTCTTGCCAATCCCAAATTCATCAGATTGGAATTCATTTCCTTGAGTGACAATTTGGTCGTTCAAATACCCGGTTGCTGTTGAAGAGCGAACCAATCTTCCATTTTCCACTTTTTGTAGAAATTGGCCTTTAAGGGTTATGACATCTCTTATCCCTGTATTGTAATCCTCCTTAATTGGGATATTAAAGACTTCTGAAGAAGCTTTTGCTAGGGTTTGGATTAATCCTTGATTAGGAATGTTTTGTTGTCTAATAAAAATAGGACCGTTACGCCCACGTTCTTGAGGTCTTTGTGTCATTCCTGTATAGTTTTCATTTTTAATAAATAACGAGCGAATACTATCGTAATTCCATACGTTATTGCCAACTAATTTTGCCCAAGTATCATAAAGTTCACGACTGCCACGTACGGCCAACATTTGATTATGTTCAGAACTTCCACCAATAGCACGACCACTAGATGTTATTAACTGACGACCAATCGTTTGCTCAAGTTTAGTTGCAACATGAAATGAGTGACTATTATCACTAGCATTAAAAATGGAGACTAAAAGATTGGGACTGCTTAATTCCTCAGTCATGTTTGTTCCCGCTTCAAGGACAAGTACGGAAGTTTTTGTGTCATCTGTTAATTTTTTAGCAATTACCCCTCCGGCAGTTCCAGCGCCAATTACGATATAGTCAAAAATATTGTTTTTTGACATGCTATCATTCCTTTCAATATAAGATATAAATCAATCAATTCTACTATTATTACACTGATATTTTATTCTCTTATTTCAGATTGGATTGTTTGCTTGTCCACTCTATAAACTTATTTTCTTTTAGAAAGATCTTAAGAGATAGATTTGTTTAATTTCCTATAATCGTATTTAGAAAACTAGATTATAGATTTGCATACATTTTCGGCAAAAATAGAGTGAATCTAAATCAACTTACTGCCAGTAAAGTTCAAAAAGATCTTAGGTTTCCGACTTTATAGCATTGAAGGAAGCATCTCACACCTTCCACAACCCATTCACGAAGAAAGGAGCAAAGGAAAAGTAAGTTAACTGTTAATTGTGTTTTATTATCAGTAGATTTATCACTTACCAAAATTTTCCAAAAGAATATATTAAATCTAGATTAAAAATTATTATTTTAATCTAATAAAATATTAATAGAAGGGAGTTTTTTATCTAGAATGAAATTACGAAATGACTTTCTCTACATTGGTGATGGCTCCGATAACACGGTGAAGACTTTCGATGCAAAAACGGGGAGGTTCCTTGGCAGTTTTGTTGCTTCAAACTGCAACTGTTTGTTCGGTCCTCGGGGACTGATTTTCGATCATAGGGGTAATCTTCTAGTTACGAACCAAAACGTCGGACAACCTCAGAATGGTGACGTGTTGAAGTTCAATGGACAAACCGGGGCATTTCTGGGCGAACTAGTCCATTCAGCTGACCCAAACTCTCCGTTTGCGCCGCGCGGTATCGTCCTCTCCAAGCACAATGTTCTATATGTGGCCGACATTGGTGACGTAGAAGGAGAAGTACGGATGTATAATGGCACCACTGGGACGTTTATAGGCAAACTCGACCACTCCGGATTCAGTCCTTTCCACCCCCGCGGTTTGGTCTTCGGTCCGGACGGCTTACTGTATGTCTCTGCCTTTGACTTTTTAGATGGAAAAAAAGGCTGGGTGCTGCGCTTTGATACGAAGACAAATAAATTTCTTGACGTGTTCATTAGTGACGACGACATAAAAGATCTTCATCGACCGGAAGGCTTGGTTTTCGGTCCGGACGGCAATCTTTATATCACCAGTTTCCGTAAAGATGTCAATGACACAGACAAGATATTGATTGTCAACCGTCGTACACGCAAACTCCTTGACAAGATTGACCTTTATACTGTCGGACAACCGCGCGCCTTTGCACAGGCACTTCTATTCGGACCCGACGGAAAACTTTTTGTACCAATTACAGGACCGGGTCCAATTACGGGCGAGCCTTTGGGACCTGACACAGGATCAGTGCGGCGATATAACGTCCATCATCACCTTAAGACATTCGATGAGTTCGTGCTACCTGCCTTAGTAGGAGGACCATTAGGGGAGCCGTGGTATCTTACGTTTGGCAAAACGAATCCAGCTACATTGGCTTATGGATGCGATCATGATGATGATGATGATGATTGTGAATCAGAAGAGGATTAGGGAAGCCGCCTTCACCTAATCAGTTACAGCGATATTGTCTCGTAAAAGTGTCAACTAGAAATATCTAGTTGACCTTATTAATATGGCAGTACACGATTTGGCGCTTTAATTTATTTTATATTCTGGACAGAAATGAGGTTGACCAACTGACTAACTATGGAGGGAATTTCAGTCGACTTCGAGAAGGGAAGAGGGTAAATGATCCATTCAATCTATCTAAATTTAAATGCTTTCTACCTTTGTGTAGATGTTTTGTAAAATTTTCTTTAAAAAAACAATTTGATTTAATCTATTAGTTTAAATTAGTAACTTAGTAACTTTTGAATTCCTCAGTTCCTCAATGTTTTAAATTTTAACAAAACTGAAAAGTAGAAAAATACTATACAGCCAATCAGTAGTTGAAATAATGCTTGGGTAAGTTGGATCCAAAAATAGGTAAATTAAATAAAGGATTTAGATGAGAATAAAAGTATGTTTTAACAAGTTTAATTCTTCATTATATCGAGGGAAATCATGAACCGAAAAACTAGTATTAGTGGTTATCAATATTTTTGTATGATTTTTCTGTTTGAAATAGGGTCTACTTCATTAGTTGGAATTACACCTGGAGTTAAACAAGACGCTTGGATTAGTTTAATTATTAGTATATTTATAGGTTGTATGGTATTTTTTGTACAGATAAAATTATTTGAGATTTTTCCAGAATACCCATTAACCAAATACGTGCAATTTATTTTAGGTAAGTATGCTGGAAAAATACTAGCTATGATTTATATCATTTTTTTTATCTATATTGCAGGGAGAATTTTACGGGATTTAGAAGACTTGTTGACTATGACTTTGTTCACAGCTTCATCATTAATATCAATCGGTATATTAATGTTGCTTGTAGTGATTTATGGACTATTCAAAGGGATTGAAACATTTGCCAGAACAATAGAATTTCTATTTTTATTTTTAATTATGTTTATTTTACTAATTTTTGGCTTCGAGTTTATTTCAAATGTGTATCAGATAAATAACTTAAGACCGGTTTTAGAAAATGGTTGGGAACCAGTAATAAAGGCTATATTTCCATTGGGAATTATGTTCCCTTTCGGAGAAATTATTACATTCACAATGATCTTGCCGCACCTTCATAAAAAAGAAACTGCATTTAAAGTGAGTATGCCTGCAATGTTTTTTTTAGGTTTAGTGTTATGTGGAGGCTTCATAAAATTATCTATTTATGCTTTCTGTGCTGTCTCAGGAGCAGCCGATATTTTTAATGTGAAAAATATATTCAATCTGTCTAATCATATTAATTAGCTCGTTATTGATGGCTTCAAACCATATTGAACATCGTGATGAAGGTTTTGGAAAGATTACTTACTATTTACATTTACCACTACATATCATTATCCCATTAACATTGCTCTTAACTATTTGGATTCAAAAGAAAATTAGAGAAAAAAATGAAAACAGCACTTCATAACGAAAAGGTGCTGTTTCCATTTTTTAAATTCATCAAATTGTCAGTTAAGCATAAGGACTAATTAAATTTCAATGAAAAAAAGGCAAATTACCCCAAGTTACAGAATATGACTAGATAGGTATAATTATTTTAATGATTGAAACCGTTTTCATGGAAAACTAGTTACTTTTTAGGGGGGAGTCAATATTGGAATTTAAATATGCAGGATTTTGGATAAGATTATGCGCACATATCATTGATTATTGTATTATTATTTTATTATGTTTCATTCTAAGTCCGTTGCTTCTTAAATTCTTTACTAACACAAATATTAGATACAACCTACTCATTGATCTTATCGGTATTATTTACTTAATGCTTTTGCCAGCTACAAAATTGCAAGGGACAATCGGAAAGGTCACAGTTGGCATTAAAGTAATCAATAAAGATGGAAGTAAGTTATCCGTATTTGAGGCAATTAGCCGTTGGGTAGCTCAAGTTGTTTCCAGTTTCATTTTATTTATTGGTTATCTAATGATTGCTTTTTCAAATAGGAAAATAGCCTTACATGATAAATTAGCCAATACTTATGTAGTGTATAAATAATGTAAATTGATCAACTGATGTCATCTAATTGGAGCCTTTTAAAGCTCTAATTTCTTTTAGTGATTTGTTAAGCAGGAAAGTACATTCATTTATAGAACTATCAAGTATAATTATCGGTGTAACTCAACTGACTTACCTAATATAAAAAATAAGAAGGTGATTCTTTATGTCAAATAAAGCAAAGTTAAAAGATATTATTGAAGAAATGGAAATGCAAATGGAAGGTTATCGTTCATTTATTAAGATTAGAACTGGTGAAGTTTTTTCGATTTCCGAAGATGATCTTATTGATGCTGAAGATGAAAAACCTATCGATGATTTACATGATTGGCAGATAGAAAATTTAGAAATCGCAAATGAAATTGTGGAAAATTTTGAGGACTATAAAGAATTACCTTCAAAATATGAAATTGATGAATATAAAATGATTAAAGACTTTTGTTTAACAGTGAAAGATGAGAAAATACAAAACATATTACTTATAACAATCGAGGGAAAAGGCGCATTTAGAAGATTTAAAGATTCAGTTATAGAGTTAAATATTGAAATGGATTGGTATAGTTATCGTGACAGACGGTATAAAGACTTAGCGATCGCATGGTGTCAAGATAATGATATCGAGTACATAGATTAGAAATAAAAAAATAAGGGTTGAGCGATTCGTGGTGTTTGACTAACAGGCAGCTTAATCTGAACCGAAATGAATCCCTTCAGATTTCGCTGAAGGGATTTTTACCGTTTTCTATGTAATTAGTTATATTATTAGAGCCAATCTCCTAAAAATAATTAAAGTAATTTCAACCCATAACCAGCAATAAAGGAAAGAAAATAATAAAATAATTAGAACAGTATTGATTGAAAATGAATCAGAAAATCCTGGCCCTAAGACTGGAAAGTGGAATAGAAATAATAGACTCATAATGCCTAACATTAAAAGTGACGCTCCAGTCGCAATAATCGAAAATCTATTTTTAAAAAAGTGAAAACCCAAGCCTAAGCCAAGTCCCATTAATCCTGTTGTAAAAGGAAATACAATCAGTTCAGTTGGTTGTAAGATGAATAACAACATGATTGTTAGAAAATAGGACTTTATTCCATCCGTAATGAAAAATATGGAACATAATAGAATAGGTGCAGTGGCGAGTGGACTTAAAAATAATCCTATACCTGGTAATAGACCACCTGCAGCTTGAAAGAGTGCAGCAATACAAGCAAAAATAGAAGCTAAAATAAATTTCTTGGTTTTATTTTGTTTAGTAAATTTTAGTTGAAACAATCGGATCTCCTCAGTGATCGGTTTGAAAAAAAACACATTTTCACCTCATTTAAACTACGATATACATATATATATGAGAATAATCCAATAGCAATACGCCAAACATGATATGGTTGGATGATGAATTATTGATAACAAACACAAATAAATGTATGATAAGTACGTTGAGAATTGCATGAAAATTTCAAAATCGAAGGGGAAAAGCTATGAATATTAAAATAGACAAAGAATATGTGCTACAAACCGCTAAACAATTACTAGAGTTTAATAGCCCAAGTGGTTTTTGCTTTGAAATTATGGAGTTAATTCAGTCTTGGACAAATAGTTTAGGATATGATTTTGAAACGACTAATAAAGGTTGTGGCGTGATCACAATTCCTGGTAAAAGCAATGAGCAAGTCATCGGATTATCGGCTCATGTTGATACATTAGGGGCAATGGTTCGATCAATTACAAGTAAAGGTACTTTAAAATTTACAATTATTGGTGGACCAATTGTACCTACTCTTGATAGTGAATATTGTCAAATTAGAACGCGTGCAGGCAAAATATATACAGGTACATTCTTATCTACAAGTCCATCAATTCACGTATTCGAAGATAGTAAAACAAAAAAACGTGACCCAGAAAACATGGAATTACGTATTGATGAATGTGTAAAGTCAAAAGAAGATGTATTAAATCTTGGAATAAGCCCTGGAGATTTTATTTTCTTCGATCCAAAAACAACAATTACTGAAAGCGGATTTATCAAATCAAGATTTATTGATGATAAAGCAAGTGTGGCATGTTTAATTGGCTTACTTGAATTATTTAAAAGGGAAAAAATTGTACCTACATATACGACAAAATTATTTATTTCAACGTATGAAGAGGTTGGACATGGCTCTTCTTATATCCCATCTGATATTACTGAATTAATTTCAGTTGACATGGGTTGTATTGGAGATGATTTAAGCTGTACTGAATACGATGTTTCGATTTGTGCAAAAGACTCTGGTGGACCATATGATTACAATATGACGACTGATTTAGTCAACTTAGCAAAAGAAAATGAACTTAGCTATGCAGTAGATATTTATCCAATGTACGGTTCTGATACAGTTGCTGCTTTACGCGGAGGACAAGATATTCGCGGCGCGTTAATTGGACCAGGTGTTCATGCTTCTCATGGTATGGAAAGAACTCATTACAGTGCGATGGAAAATACGATGGAATTATTGTACTTATATTTAACAAAGTAGTAAAGAAAAAGGGGCAGTCCACAGGACGCCCTTTTTTTGGTAATGAAATTCTAGTATGAAGTATTTCAAAAGGTGATTTTTATTTGGAGTTGATAAAATAGCCCATTGTGATAGAAAATTAGCATATTTGCTAGTTTTCCATTAGAAAGAAGCTGCTATTGTACAAGTTTTAGGACAAAAGACCTCAACTTGTATGGGTAATTTTTAAGTTTATTTGCCATTCTTTGGGATTTAATTGCAGTTTTGCTAAAATTTATTTGCGGTTCTCAAAATTAAATTGCAGTTTTGTCAATTTTAATTGCGGAAATCAGATTTTAATTGCAGTCCATCTTATTTTCATTAAAAACAAGGGTTCCATTAAAGCTAGGCTTTTGGACACCCTCAAATAGATTAATAATTTAATTTTTGAACTCCATTTAATCGACTATCGAATCGGTCCTCGCCATTCGTTTTTACATTTTTCTTTAATGTAAATGTATAAAAATATGCCGACACTAACTCACGGTTATTTTCTTGAAGTTTGTCTAATAATAATTTTTTTGTACCAGCACCAACAACTCCATCACTAGTTAAGCCATTATCTAGTTGAAATGCTCTTACTGCTTGATCAGTGCCTTTAGCAAAATAGCCATCGACCCCGTTTGTAGAGTAACCTAATTTAGTTAATGTATCCTGTAGCCATTCAACCTCTGAGCCTACACTTCCAAGTTGTAAACTAGTAGGAATATCGGTAGGTTTTGTTACAACAACACTGCCAGAATCATCATCAAACAAATGATTTGCAACTGCGATGTCTTCAAATGACATGTTTGATGAAGTGATTAAAACAGTCGTATTTTTCTGTACACGATCAAATAACCATTCTACTTCTTCATCATACATTCGTACACATCCGTGACTAGCATAAGTTCCAATCGAACTTGGATTATTATTCCCGTGTATTGCATAGGTTGTACCCCATGTCCCTCTAGCATTTAAACCTAACCACCTATTCCCAAGCGGGTTCCTCGGATCGCCACCAGGAATATTCTCTTTATAATAAGGGCGATTAACAATTTTGACGACGATTTTAAACTTGCCTTCAGGAGTTAGGTCCTGACTCTTACCAGTTGCAACTTTAAAAACTTTTACCAATTTACCATTCTCATAAAAAGCTAATCTATTAATCGATTTGTTAATAATGATAAATTGCGAAACAGGTTTTGTTTCTTCGGCGTATGTCTGAACAAAAGAAGTGCTCAAAAATAAAAGTAGTACTATGAAAAAAATAAAACAGCGCTTTAACAAATTTTTCCCCCCAACAATATATAGAAAATACATAGCTTTATATAGTATGAAAGGATTGCTTGTCCTATCTAATAAAAATAGTAAAAAAATAGTTTTATTTTAATAAGTCAAAGTCTGATATTGGGTTAAAGGTATAATACCTGTTAAGTATTATTAATAAAGAAAAATGTAAATGTTTGCATTAATGAACAATCTTGTTAAAATAGAAAATGTAAGCGTTTAAATAGGGTTTGTGGAATATTGGTTTTAAAAACTAGGACACTTTTACTACCAAAAAATGCACACGATTGCACAGTTTTAGTAAAAGGGTTTGAGATTTAAAATTTCACGTACCATATTAAACTATTTAGAAAAAATAACAATTAAATTTTTTTAGTTTTTAAGATTTATACATAATCTAGGAGGCAATTTAAATGGAGAAAAAATGGTGGCATAATAGTGTAGTTTATCAAATATATCCTAGAAGTTTTATGGATAGTAACGCTGATGGAATCGGTGATTTAAATGGAATAATTGAAAAGCTTGATTATTTAAAGCTTTTAGGAATAGATGTTATATGGTTGAGTCCTGTATATAAATCTCCTAATGATGATAATGGTTACGATATTAGTGACTATTGTGACATTATGGAAGAGTTCGGAACGATGAATGATATGGATGAATTAATTTCAGAAGCGAATCATCGAGGGATTAAAATCGTAATGGATTTAGTTGTGAATCATACATCTGATGAGCATCCGTGGTTCATTGAATCTAGAAAGAGCAAAGATAACCCATATAGAGACTATTATGTTTGGAGAGATCCTGTGAACGGAAGAGAACCAAATGACCTTCCTTCTGTATTCAGTGGCAGTGCATGGGAATACGATGAACAATCTGGACAATACTTCTTGCATTTATTTAGTAGAAGGCAGCCAGATTTAAATTGGGAAAATCTAAAAGTACACGAAGAAGTATATAATATGATGAACTTTTGGCTTGATAAAGGAATTGGTGGGTTCCGAATGGATGTAATTGATTTAATTGGGAAGATTCCTGATCAAGAGATTACAGCAAATGGTCCAAAGCTACATGAATATTTGCAAGAGATGAATAAAAAGACTTTTGGAAATCATGATGTGCTAACTGTTGGTGAAACTTGGGGAGCAACGCCAGAAATTGCAAAGCTTTATTCGGATCCAGTTCGAAATGAATTAAATATGATTTTTCAATTTGAGCATATTGGTCTTGATCAAGAAGAAGGGAAGGAAAAATGGGATTTAAAGCCACTAAATTTGTTGGAGTTAAAAGAAGTTTTTAATAAGTGGCAAACTCAGCTTGATGGAAAGGCTTGGAATAGCTTGTTCTGGAACAATCATGATTTACCACGAATTGTTTCTAGGTGGGGTAATGATAAGGAATATCGTATTGAAAGTGCGAAAATGCTTGCTACAATCCTTCATTTAATGCAAGGTACACCTTATATTTATCAAGGTGAAGAAATTGGAATGACAAATATTCGATTTGAAAGCATAGATGAATATGACGATATTGAAACGAAAAATATGTATAATGACCGTATTTCAAAAGGATACAAGCATGAAGACATAATGGAATCGATTTATACAAAAGGTAGAGACAATGCACGTACTCCAATGCAATGGAATGGAGAAAAGCATGGAGGTTTTACAAAAGGAACCCCTTGGTTAACAGTAAATCCGAATTTTACTAAAATAAATGTTGAACAATCGATAAACGATCCAGATTCAATTTTTCATCATTATCGCCAGTTAATTCAATTGCGAAAAGAAAATCCTGCAATTGTTTATGGTTCTTTTAAAATGCTTGCTGAAAAAGATGAAAAAGTATTTGCATATGAAAGACAGTATAATGGCGAAAAATTCCTAGTTGTAGTTAACTTTACAAATGAGGAATCAAAATTTAGTCATAGTAATAGCTATGATGAAGTAAGTATAATTTTAAGTAATTATAAAGATTCAAGCTTAACGGGTGTGAATAATAGCTTAAGACCGTATGAAGCAATTGTTTGTAAAATTAAATAATTAAATTTATTAAAAATAGTTTGACATTTCAAAGTCCACTCGTATATGATAAGAATATCAAATAAGAAGGAGGTAGGTTAACATGATGATTGTAAGAAAATTAAACTGTGAAGCATCACAAAATTTCATAATGATTATGAACCCTATCTCTACGCAGGACGGACCACGTTGAAATTTAGATTTCAATTGACGATCTAGCCATGGGTTTATATTACCCATGGCTTTTTTGTGCCAAAAATAAACGATTCATTTCTGTTTATTTTTGGGCGAAACGTTTCTTTATGGCCATGGGATATGGAAAATATTCCCATGGTCTTTTTGTTGTCAAAAAAAGTGGAGGGTTGCGTAGAGTTAGGTTAATTGATACAAGGGAGGTATAATTTTGTCTCGAATTTTAAAATATGTCTTTAGGCATAAGCTTTCATTTATTATTGGTTCAATTTCAATGGTTTTAGTAATAGGTGTGGATCATTTAATTCCTTATTTACAAATGATTCTTATCGATGATGGTATTACGAAAGGAAAAGCATCTGTTGTCCTACCAGTTATTGGAGGGATTATAGGTGTCACAATCATTAAATCAATTTTTGGTTATGTAAAAGAATATTTATATGACTTAGTAAGTTCGAAGGTACATGAAGATATAAAAAATGATATGTTCAAGCATATTCAAAGTTTTGAATTTAAGTATTTTGACTCGATGAATACGGGTGAATTACTTTCAAGAATTAATGAAGATGTCGAAAATATCTGGCAAACAATTGCGTTTGGACTAAGATTGTTTGTTGAAAATATTATTTATTTTACTGTCAGTACAGTTATCTTATTTTTAATTAATTGGCAGCTTGCACTAATCTGTTTAGCAATTATGATCCCAATTGGATATATGGGGACGCGTCTAAATCGCTTACTTAATAAAGGTTACGGTAAAATAAGTGACCATACAGCTGAAATCAATACAACAGCTCAACAAAATATTGCGGGTGTAAGATTGGTTAAAGCATTTGCTAGAGAAAAGCATGAGACTTTGAAATTTTTGAAAATGAATCGTGGCTATTATGATTTAAATATGGCTCAAGCTAAAACAATGCGTAAATATTTTCCTAATATTGAATTTCTAACAAATATTGCGCTTGTAGCAATGATTATCCTCGGTGGATATTTCGTTTTACAAAATAGTATGACGCTAGGTGAACTAGTTGCATTTAGTGGATATATTTGGAACTTAATTTGGCCGATGAGAATGTTAGGCTGGTTAACAGATGTACTTTCTAAAAACCAAGCTTCTGCGAAGAAGATTTTTGAAATTTTAGATCGTAAAACTACAATTGAAAACAAGGAAGGTGCATATACACCGAATCTAGTTGACGGTTCAGTAGAATATAAAAATGTAAGTTTCAAATACAATGATGAAATTGTCTTAAAAGATATTAATCTATATATTCCAAGCGGTAGTAAAGTAGCGATTATGGGAACGACAGGTGCTGGGAAATCTTCAATTCTTCATCTGATTGGACGCTCATACGATGTGGCTAAAGGAGAAGTTCTAGTAGATGGCGTTAATGTGAAAGATTTTAATCTTACATCTTTACGTCAAAATATGTCTCTCGTTTCTCAAGATACTTTCCTTTTCTCAGATACGATTGAAAACAATATTAAACTAGGAAACCCAGAAGCTACAATGGATGAAATACGTGAGGCTTGCCGTATTGCTTGTTGTTTAGACTTTATTGAAGATCTAGAAGAAGGTTTCAACACAGAAATTGGTGAACGAGGTATTGGTTTATCTGGTGGCCAAAAACAACGTATATCAATTGCCCGCGCATTACTAAGAAACGCTCCAATCCTAATTTTAGATGATGCAACTTCTGCATTAGATATGGAAACGGAGTATGAATTATTACACAATTTAAATAAACGTTTCTCGCATAGTACAACATTTATCATTGCTCACCGTATTTCTGCAGTAAAAAATGCCGATGTAATTTTATTTGTTGAAAATGGAGAAATAGTTGAAAAAGGAAATCATAAACAATTACTTGATAAAAAAGGAAGATACTTTGAAGTGTACGAAGAACAATTCAAAGATTTTGAAACAGTAGAAAGCGGGGTGGTCTAATGGCACAAAATACGATTAATCGTGATGAAGACCAACTAAATCGGAGTAAAACCGAGCTTATTCTTAGGCTCGGGACGTATTTAAAACCATATAAATTAAAAACATTTTCCGTTATTTGTTTAATGTTATTTGTAATGATTATTGGGATATTAAACCCATATTTACTAAAGGTAGCGATTGATACAAATATTAAAAATCACGATGTAAAAGGGCTCATAATGATTGGAGCTGTACTATTAGCTCTAAATTTCTTAGCAATGATTGCCTCGAAAATACGTTGGACGATGATTAGCTCCGTTACAAATAATATTTTAGTAAATATTCGTCATGAGCTTTACACCCATATTCAAAAACTTTCATTTACGTTTTTTGATAATCGACCAGTAGGGAAAATTTTGGCTCGTGTAATGGGGGATATTAGTGCTCTCCAAAATTTATTCAACCAAAGTATTCAAACATTAATTCCGGAATTACTAAGCTTAGTTTGCGTTACAGTCGTAATGTTTATCTTAAATGTAAAACTTGCAATCGCATCAGTATCAATTCTTCCATTTTTGGCTGTTGCCATGTTTTATATTGAAACACGTGCACGTAAAAGATGGGATGATTACAGAAAAAAACGTTCAAATTTAATTGCGTTTATACATGAAGATTTTTCAGGAATAAAAGTAGTTCAGTCCTTTGCGAAAGAAAAAGATAAAGAAAAAGACTTCAAAGAAAAGGTTTCTGAATTAATGGGCTCATTCATGAGGGCAGTAAAAATGAATGACTTCTTCTGGCCATTAGTTGAGCTTTCTTGGGGTGTTGGTACTGTAATTGTATTTTATGTTGGATATAAGCTTGTAACTAGTCAAGATATTGAAGTCGGAACATTAATCGCATTTTCAATGTATATTGGCATGTTCTGGCGTCCAATTATGAACTTATCTAACTTTTATAATACATTAATATCAAACTTCTCGGCAGCTGATCGTATTTTTGACATTATGGATATTGATCCAGAAATTATTAGTGAAGAAAATGCACCTCCAATTGGACGAATTAATGGTGAAGTTCAATTTAGAAATGTGACTTTTGGTTATGATGAAAAATCTACAGTCCTAAAAAATGTAAATTTCACAATAAATCCTGGTGAAAAAATTGCATTGGTAGGTGCAACCGGAGCAGGGAAAACGACGATTGTTTCACTTTTAAGTCGATTCTATGATCCTTTAAAAGGTGAAATCTTAGTAGATGGTAACGATATTAAAAAAGTAGATTTAGAATCTTTTAGAAGTCAAATGGGAATTATGCTACAAGATACATTCCTTTTCTCAACATCGATTATGGAAAATATTCGATACGGTAAATTAAACGCTACAGATGAAGAAGTAATTGCTGCAGCTAAAGCAGTTCATGCACATGACTTTATTATTAAAATGGAGAATGGGTATGATACGGATGTAAACGAGAGGGGTTCAAGACTTTCATTAGGTCAAAGACAATTAATCTCTTTTGCTCGTGCTCTACTAGCTGATCCTAGAATTTTGATATTAGATGAAGCTACTTCGAATATCGATACACATACAGAGAAGCTTGTCCAAAATGGAATTGAAAAGCTATTAGAAGGTCGTACTTCATTTGTCATTGCCCACCGATTATCAACAATTCGTGACTGCGACAAAATTATGGTAATCGGAAACGGAAATGTCGAGGAAAGCGGTACACATGAGGAGTTATTAGCATTAAAAGGACATTATTATAAATTATACATGGCGCAGTATAGCTTTATTAATGATGGAGCATAATTGATTTGTTTTAACTAGATTGGGGCTGTCTCAAAAGTCAGGTTAACTGACGTATGAGCGGCTCTTTTTTATTTGAAAATATACTGCTGCTATGTGTGAGGGTATTTCAACGGCGTTTTTCATTTGTAGTTGATCTAATCTAGCTTTTTTAGCTATTTTTGTATGTTCTTATCAAGTTTTTATTTAGACAGAAGGCATATTTGCAAGTTTTCTATTTGAAATAATCTGCTTTTGTCTGTTATTTAGGACGGAATACCTTAACTGGTAGGGGTACTTTTAAACTTTAATTGCGGTTATTAGGATTTTAATTGTAGTTATGCTAAAAATTGCGATTTTCAAATTTTAATTGCAGTTTCACTAATTTTAATTGCGATTTTCAGATTTTAATTGCAGTCCCTTGTTTAATTTCGATTCTCAAATTTTAATTGCACTTTCATAAACTTTAATTGCAATTCTAAAAACCTTATTTGTAGGTAGGACATCCATTTTTATGCCAAAAATCTAAAATTAGAAACTTGAAAATGAATTATTACGAATTTTTAATAAAAGAATTAATTCTATGAATCTTGAAAAATCAACTTAACATAAGTAGATGAAATATCTTTATTTTCTGTTTTTTTCTAATGTTAAAATAGTAGTGATTAAAATATTTTTGCGAAAATGGAGGTCAAGTATGAAACTTAATTATGAAATTAATTTGGATGATTATATTGAATTTAATTTACATCACTTAAAACACTCTAAAACTGTTCAAAAGTCTTTAATTAACCAACGATTTGCTGTGAGTTTAATCTATTTAGTAATACCATTTTTAATTTCCTTTCTTTTCAACCAACCGCTTTTTGGTTATTTACTTGCCTTTTCGTTAGCAGCTATTCTTTGGTTCATTTATTTTCCAAAGTATTTCTACCGTTCATCAAAAAACAAAATAATTAAGCATTTAACTGAAAAGAACGATCAATCATTATTCGGCGAACATTCTCTAAAGGTAGATGAGAATGGGATTAAAGAAATTACACAATCAAGTGTTCATGAAATAAAGTGGGATGATATAGTTGAAATAAAGGGAACGAAGAATTACTTTTATATTTACTTTACAAGTATGCAAGCCATTGTAGTGCCACTAGAAGCAATAAAAGATGACATGGAAAGATTATTACAATTTTACAGGAAATATAATATTCAAGTTTTATATTGCTAGTTGAATAGTGTATTCTAATCTCTAAAAGTTCAAGTTATTTTGACTTGGACTTTTTTTATTGTTACTTTTCATTCTTAATCAAGAAAGAAGAATTATGATAAAATGTAAAAAAGGAGGGTACTCACTTGGAGAATTGTATAAAGGTTTCAGTTCGAACGCTAGTTGAGTATGCTCATACAGCGGGAAGTATCAATATAACATATAAAAGTTCGGTTTCATTAATTGAAGGAACAAAGGCACATCAAAAAATCCAAAAAGAATATGGTGAAGAGGATGTAAAAGAACGACCTATATCCGGCACTATAACATTGGATCGATTGGTGTTTCAGATAGAAGGCCGTTGTGATGGATTATTATTTAAGGATGATCAATATATAATAGAAGAAATTAAATCAACAATGAAGGATTTGAATGAAATAAATGAAAATTCATATCCTGTTCATTGGGCACAAGCAAAAGTTTATGGATATTTTATTTGTGAAGAATTACAGCTTGAAAAGATTACACTTAGACTTACATATATTAATATTTTAACTGAGCAGAGAATAAGCTTCGATCTTTTGTTTACAAAGGATGAATTAACAAATTACTTATACAAAATGCTAGAAATTTATTATCCTTTTGCAAAATGGAAATACGATCATATTGAGTTAAGGAATGAGTCAATAAAAGAATTAAATTTTCCTTTTCCTTCTTTCAGAAAAGGTCAAAGAAAGTTAGCTGGAGCGGTATATCAAACGATTCAGGAAGGTAATAATTTATTTGCTGTTGCACCAACCGGAATAGGAAAAACGGTTTCAACTATTTTTCCCACTGTTAAAAGTATTGGTGAAAATAGTATAAATCGAATGTTTTACTTAACTTCTAAGACGATTACTAGGACTGTTGCTGAAGAAGCGTTTAAGCGCATGACAGATCAAGGGCTTTGTATAAAGTGTACGACGATTACAGCAAAAGATAAAATCTGTTTTAAAGAAGAGACGTTGTGTCAAAAGGATTATTGTGAATATGCCAATGGTTATTATGACCGGATAAATGATGCTGTTCTTGATATTCTTTCATCGGAAAAAGCGCTAACTAGGGATAAAATAGAAGAATATGCACGAAAACATACAGTCTGTCCTTTTGAATACTCATTAGATTTATTAAATTCTTCAGATGCTATTATTTGTGATGTAAATTATATTTTCGATCCACGAGTATCGTTAAAAAGATTATTTGATGAGCATAAACGAAGTTCAGTTTTATTAATTGATGAAGCTCATAATCTTGTTGATCGGGCAAGAGAAATGTACTCTGCAAGTCTATTCAAATCTAAATTTTTAGAGTTGAAAAATAGATATAAAAATTTAAAAGATGAACTTTATGCCATAATAAATGAAATAAATAAGCGATTGATTGAATTAAGAAAGAAATGGAAGGACGTTGTATCACCAGTTTCAAAAGAAATTGATGAGGATTTATTGGAACTTCTACATACATTTAATGAAATCGTCGAAATAAAATTACAGGAAATGGACGAGGACGAAAATAAACAACTTTTACTTGATACTTATTTTGAGTCGCTCAACTTCGTCAAAATTGCAGAGTTTTTTGATGAAAATTACGTATGCTACTATGAACTTTATAAAAGTGAAGTTCATTTAAAGTTGTTTTGCCTAGATCCTTCTAAAGTAGTAAATGACGTCATAAAAAAATTTCGCTCAACAATTTATTTTTCAGCTACTTTAACACCAATTCAATATTTTCAAGATATGCTTGGTGATCAAAGCCGCGATTATACAATTTCAATCGATTCTCCTTTTCATAGTGAACAACTGGAAGTAACAATTGACCCACTTTCAACACGATATCAAGATCGTGAAAGAAATTTAGAAAGATTAATTGATTCGGTGTATAAAGAAATTACGAAAAGAAAAGGTAATTATTTAGTTTTTTATCCGTCTTATCAATATTTAATTCAAAGTGTTGATTTATTTAAAGAGAAATACCCTAACATAAAAACAATCGTTCAAGAAAATGGTATGACTGAAATTGAACGAGAAGAGTTCCTTTTACGGTTTGATAGTCATAATGAGGAAACATTAGTTGGCTTTGCTGTATTAGGTGGGATATTCTCTGAAGGGATCGATTTAAAGGGTGATCGATTAAATGGTGTCGTAGTAGTTGGTGTAGGGTTGCCGCAAATTTGTTTAGAAAGAAATATTTTAAAGGAGCATTTTCATTCGGTTGGAAAAAATGGGTATAATTATGCATATGTCTTTCCAGGTATGAATAAAGTAATGCAAGCTGGAGGAAGAGTTATTCGTTCTGAATCAGATGAAGGGACTTTATTACTAATTGATGACCGATATAAGAGCACTCTTTATCAAAGTTTATTACCTGAAGAATGGAAATGAAAAGCCAATAATTAAATAACGAAAAAAAATGATTGATAATTATCAGAGTTTTTAATATACTTATCAATATAATTAAATAATCTTATCAAGAGCGGTGGAGGGACTGGCCCGACGAAACCCGGCAACTCTAGTGAAAACTAGAAAGTGCTAAATCCTGCAGGTGAAAAACCTGGAAGATAAGAGCGATATGTATATTTTGCGGACATAACCACTTCTTATTTTTTAAGAAGTGGTTTTTTATTTGACTAAAATGGGGGATTTATAATGACTAACACAAAAGAGGCTTTAAACACGAATAAAAAATCGATTGAAACAGTAGCTGTACATGGAAGCAAAGGCTATGATCCATTAACTGGTGCGATTAGTTATCCAATTTATCAATCTGCTACATTTAAACATGCAGGACTTCATCAATCGACTGGATATGATTATGCAAGATTACAAAATCCCACTCGAGAAGAAGTCGAAAATACTGTAGCAAAATTAGAAAGTGCAAATTTTGGAGTTGCATTTTCAACTGGAAATGCAGCCGTTACTGCAGTATTAAGCTTATTTAAAAAAGGTGACCACTTAATTGTTTCAGATGATTTATACGGTGGAACATATCGTTTATTCGAAGAAATTTATTCACCATATGGACTTGAGCATAATTTTGTTGATACGACTGAAATTGAAAATATTCTTGATGCACTTAAACCGAATACAAAAGGAATCTTTATTGAAACACCATCAAATCCAATGATGAAAGTAACGGATTTAAAAAGAGTAGTAGAGATTGCAAAAGAAAGAGATATTATCGTGATTGTTGATAATACATTTTTAACACCTTATTTCTTTAGACCAATTGAATTAGGGGCAGATGTTGTTGTTCATAGTGGAACAAAGTATTTAGGTGGCCATAATGATACACTTGCTGGTTTTGTCGTGACTAATTCAGAATATACGAATGAACGAATTCGTTATTATCAAAAATCAACAGGTGCAACTTTAGCTCCATTTGACTCTTGGTTAATCTTAAGAGGAATTAAAACATTACATTTACGTATGGAATACAGTCAAAAAAATGCGATTGTACTTGCAAAATTTTTAGAAAATCATCCAAATGTTACTGAAGTGTATTATGTAGGATTACCAACGCATAAAGGATATTCAATTATTAAAGAACAAGCAACTGGATTTGGTGCAATGATTTCATTTAAAGTGAAAGATTTAAGTTTAGTTGAACAGGTTTTAGGAAGCGTAAAAGTCATCACATTCGCAGAAAGCTTAGGTGGAGTTGAATCCTTAATTACGTATCCACATACGCAAACTCATTCAGAAATGCCAGAAGAATTTAAAAGAAAGCTTGGTCTAGATGACCATACACTTCGATTATCTGTTGGTATTGAACATATTGATGATTTATTAAATGACTTAGAAAATGCATTGGGGTGATGAGCATGCAATTTGGAACGAAATTAATTCATAACGGAAATGAAATAGATCAGGCAACAGGCGCATTAAGTATTCCAATTTATCAAACTTCAACATTTCATCAATTTGATATAGAGAATTTTGGTAAGTACGACTATGCAAGAAGTGGAAACCCAACAAGGGAAGCGTTGGAAAATACAATTGCAATATTAGAAAATGGCGTTCGCGGTTTTGCGTTTTCATCAGGGATGGCTGCAATCTCATCTGTATTGTCTTTGTTCTCAGCTGGAGATCATATTGTCATCTGTGAAGATGTTTATGGAGGAACATTTAGAATAGCGACAAAAGTATTAAATCGTTTCGGAATCGATTTTACTTTCGTGGACGCATCTAATCTACAAGAGATTAAAGCCGGAATAAAGCCAAATACAAAAGGTCTTTATTTAGAAACACCGTCTAACCCTCTTTTGAAAATTACTGATTTAAGTAGTGCAATCAAAATAGCAAAAGAAAATGACATACTTGTCATTGTAGATAATAGTTTTTTATCACCATATTTACAAAGACCATTAGACTTAGGAGCTGATATTGTCGTTCATAGCGCAACAAAATTTATTGCAGGCCATAGCGATGTAATCGGAGGATTAGCGGTCGTAAATTCAGAAGAACTTGCAAATGATTTATACACAATCCAAAATTCATTCGGAGCAATTTTAGGTCCACAAGACTGTTGGCTAACATTAAGAGGATTAAAGACGTTAAAAGTTCGTATGGATGCTTATGAACAAACTGCATCAAAATTAGCAAATTGGCTTTTAGAACAAGAAGAAGTTGAGGACGTATATTACCCAGGACTAAAAGATCATCCCGGTCACGATGTTCATTTTGAGCAAGCTACTGGAGGAGGAGCAGTCCTTTCATTTACACTAAAAACGATTGAACAAACGACAAGTTTCCTACAATCAGTCGAAAACGTTGCAGTTGCAGTTTCATTGGGTGGAGTTGAGACAATTGTTTCATATCCTGTAAAAATGTCTCATGCTGCAATACCGCTCGATGTTCGTGAAAGATTAGGCGTAAAAGATACATTAATAAGAGTGTCCGTTGGTTTAGAAGATATTGAAGACTTGATTGCAAGCTTCCAAAAAGCATTAAATGCAGGAGTAAGAGAAAAACAAGAAGTGCAAGAATAGGGAAAACGATTAATTACAATGGAGAATCAATCCGAGAAATCATTACCTTATCTTAAAAATCCCACAATGGAATTTCTGTGGGATTTATTTATTTTATATTATTTAATTTTGCACTTTTGAAGATGCTTACATAAGATGTAAATTTTAAGTAGTATAAATGATTTTATATTTACATGATCATGAAAGGAATATTTCACCATCACCAATTTCCTCTTGAATTACCTCAGCTGCACCAATAAGTGCCAATGCGTTACCAACTATTTGAACTGAATCAGAAAGAACAATTTTTCTTTGTAACTCAAGTAAATCTTTTTTATCTGAAGTGAACAATTGCTTAGAAACGAAAAAAGCTACGGATAATTGACCGGCTGTACCAATCCACATTCCCGAAATAATATCTTTTTTCCCTTGAAAGATTGGATCTTTGTCGATTGAATATAATTTTGATAATGTAATCGTTTCGTATAATTGTGCAACTGCTTTAACCCATGATGCAGCAACAATTTTTCTTTCAAGACTTGCTTGTAATTCCTCATCTTCTAAATTAGTTTTCTGATAATGATCTTTACCATCCTTTACCTTTATATTTTCTGCTAGCATCTTTTCCATCTCCAATATAAATATCTGTTATTTATATAACTATTCAACTTGATGTGATTGTGATTCTATCTAATAGGATATTTTCGTTATTCAATGATTAACTTTTAGTTAAATTAGATGAAATAAACAAATTGTTAATTTATAAATAATCTGAAGTCAATTAATTAATATTCAAGTTTGAATTGTCTAAAATTTGTTAAAAAAGCTAATTGACAGATGGAAATTTCTAATGAATAGGTTTCACTTTGTTTATAAGCGAATATTTTTTGTAAAAACACAAAAAAATGTTCGTGTTTTTACTTGAAACGTATTCTGATTGATGGTATTCTATTTTAGGTTGATCAAATGAAATAATTTAAACCTTATTTGGAGGTATATATAGATGTATGATGTTATCGTTGTTGGAGCAGGACCTGCTGGAATCTTTACTTGTTATGAATTAACTTTAAAAATGCCTAATGCTAAAGTAGTACTTGTTGATAAAGGACATGATATATTTGCAAGACATTGCCCAATTTTACAAAAGAAAATTGAAAAATGTCCTCCTGCTGCAGGTAAAAAAGAATTTTCAGGTTGCTTACCAGCTTGCTCAATTACAAATGGATTTGGTGGTGCTGGAGCATATTCAGATGGAAAATTTAATATTACAAGCGAATTTGGTGGATGGATGACAGATTACTTATCAGATTCACAAGTAGTAGAATTAATTAAATACGTAGATAAAATTAATTTAGAACATGGCGCAACTGAATCGATTACGGATCCTTTAACAGAAGAAGTTAGAGATATTGAACGTCGTGGTTACGCAGCAGGACTTAAATTATTACGTGCACAAGTTCGTCATTTAGGAACAGAACAAAATTTAGAAATTCTAAAAAGCATTTATGAGTATTTAAAAACGAAAATCGATATGAAGTATAAAACTGAAGTAGAGGACTTAATAACTGAAAAGGTTGAAGGTACTCATATCATAAAGGGAATTAAATTAAAAAAAGGTGAAGAATTACTTGCTGAGAAAGTTGTAATTGTACCTGGACGTGATGGATCAAAATGGTTAACTGATGTTATGAAAAAACGTCGTTTAAAAATGTCAACGAATCAAGTTGATATTGGTGTTCGTGTTGAGACTTCAAACGTAGTAATGGAAGAGATTAACAAGCACTTATACGAAGGAAAATTCGTATTTAATACTAGTGTGGGTACAAAAGTCAGAACATTCTGTAGTAATCCGTCTGGACACGTAGTAGTTGAAAACCATTCAGGTATTATGACTGCTAATGGACATGCTTATAAAGACCCTAAATTAGGAAGTCCAAATACAAACTTTGCCTTATTAGTATCGCATCAATTCGCAGAACCATTCGACAAACCAAATGAATATGCGCACGAGGTTTCACGCCTTGCAAACATGCTTTCACACGGTGGAGTAATCGTACAAAAATACGGAGATATTTTAAGAGGTCGCCGTTCAACTGAAAAACGTATAAAAGAAGGCTTTTTAGAACCAACTTTAAAAGAAGCAGTACCAGGAGATTTAGGATTAGTTTTACCATACAATACTATGAAAAGTTTGATTGAAATGGTAGAAGCATTAAATCATGTAACTCCAGGTATTGCTGCAGAACATACACTTTTCTACGGCGTAGAAGCAAAATTCTATTCAGCTCGACCAAAGCTAAATGAACATTTTGAAAGTGAAATCTCTGGATTATATCTAGGTGGAGATGGAGCAGGAGTTACTCGTGGTTTAGCTCAAGCAAGCGCATGTGGCGTATGGATTGCTCGTGATATCGTTACAAAAATCGGAAATAAAGAAAAAGAATTAGTTACTGTTTAATACTTAATTAACAAACCTCTAGTGCATTTGATAGCAATAGAGGTTTGTTTTGTTAGACTAGACCTTTGATCATTATTTTGGTATTTGGCTTGATAAAGAATTAACGAGACTATTTTGAAGAGGTATAATTTAAATAAAAACTAAAAGGGGGTTTGTGATATCTTGAAATTAAAACCTAAATAATGTAGATGCGGGTTCTATCGTTAAAAAAGATGTTCCTTCTAATACTGTAGTGGCAGGTAATCCTGCGAAAGTTATTAAAAGTATATAAAATGAAATTTATAGCGAATTAGATGAAATTATAAATATAATACAAATCTATATGAGGTGAAAACAATGGATAATGGCGCAGATGTTTTGATTGTTATCGATTTGCAAAATGGTGTATGTTTCAGCGGTGATCACTTATTTGAATTACAGAATTTAATCAGTAAAGTAAATAAAAGAATCTCATTATATAGGGAATTAAATAAACCAATTATTTTTGTTCAACATTGTGATGAAGAATTAGTAGTTGGAGAAGAACTTTGGGCGATACATCCTAATCTAGATGTAGAAGAACAAGATTATTTTATTCATAAAATACATGCAAATTCTTTTTTCAAAACGAACTTAAAGAGTGTTTTAGATCAATTAGCAGTACATAGAATAGAATTTTGCGGTGCTCAAACTGAATATTGTATGGATGCAACAATTAAATATGCACATGGAATAGGTTACGAAAACTTCATGGTAAACGGAGCAACCTCTACATTAAATAATCCATTTATGTCTGCAAAAGAGACAATTGATTTTTATGAAAAAATGTGGAATCGTAGATTTTTACATTTTATAGAAGTAAAATAAAAAGGTTTCTACGGCAAAAAATTAACAACTCCAGATTAATGAGGCAGATGAGAAATACTCTCTAGGACTATTTAAAAATCTAGTGAATATAATTTAGTAGATTTGAATAGAAGTGGGGGGATATAAATGAAAAGAGTTGCATTTTTCATCTTCTGTTTCTTTTTGTTGTTTTTATCGAATGTCTCAACCTCGAATGCAACATCGCGCTATTTAGGTCAAATAGATAAGAATAATCGTAAGGAAGTTAATTATTACGTGAAGAAATCAACGGTGATTGTTGAACAAAAAGAATTTAGTTTAACAAACAAAGAAAAAAACACAAACGAAAATGTAGTAGCTATTGCTGCAAAATACGATACCGTAAGAGATCGTTTCTTTAAAACAGCGAATTATGATACGTATTTACTGGATGAAAAAACAGGAGAAATACTAGACCCAGGTAAATTTGTTTCATCTAAAATATATGATGAATTCATAAATCAACATAAAAATGATGGCGAAAATGATTTTAGATGGAAAAATTCATTAATCGTTTTGGCATTAATATTTATTACAATCATTATCATTCCAATTTTTGCTTCAAAATTAAATGAGTAATACGAAGACTGTTTCGGCAGTCTTTTTATTATGCTAAATAGCAGATTAATTAAAGAAGTATTTAGATTGAAAAATAGTTCAACTAGTAGTACTTTTAATAGAAAACATGTTAGGAGATAAGATAATGATCCAGTCAATCGTTCATATTGCATTAGTCGTAAAAGAGTATGATGAAGCTATAGAGTTCTATACGAAGAAACTTCATTTTAATTTAATTGAAGATACATATCAGCCTGAACAAGATAAGAGATGGGTAGTTGTAAGTCCACCTGGTTCTTCTGGAACGACTATTCTACTTGCAAAGGCATCGAAACAAGAGCAAGAGCCATTCATTGGAAATCAAGCTGGTGGGAGAGTTTTTCTATTTTTAGGAACGGATGATTTCTGGAGAGATTACGACGAAATGAATTCAAAAGGAATTGAGTTTGTAAGAGAACCGAAAGTAGAAGATTATGGTAAGGTTGCAGTATTTAAGGATTTATACGGAAACTTATGGGACTTAATACAATTCAGTGATAATCATCCACTTGCAAAAAGAATAAAATAAAAAACTAGAGAATTTGTAGGTTTGACAAAATAGTTTGTAAACAGATTATTTACCGTTATAAAAATTATCCCAGTTGATATAATTATTTTACATAAGAATATAGGATTTATGAAGGTTTCTAACTAAAGGTATTCAAATTAAAAGTAAAGTCAATATTTAAAAAATATAACGGTTTACACTATCAGTTTGTTCTTTCTCTATAACAAGGATGGTTTTTAGCTTGTTTAGGGGGCTGTGACGGGGAAATTTATTATATACAATGTGAATTTATATTGAGTGAATAAAGCACTATCATAGAAATATTTTGACTGGGATCGTTAAATGGGGAGAATGATTGAATGTTAATGGTACTCGTAGGAATTGGCTGTGTTGCATTTATTATCATTTGTGGTTGGATAATTAAAAAGCTGGATAAATAAAATACTTTAAACTTCAGTTTTTAATTATAAACGTATTTTTAGACAGATTAATATAGAAAGAGAAATTGGAGTTCAAATAAACTCCAATTTTTTTGGTTTAGGAATACCTTATTATTTGCTCTGCTTCATTTACATGTTGATTTTTATATAGTAATTAAGGGAAACTTCATTTTGTGAGGTTCCCTAGTCTTCTTAACTAATTTCACAAACATTATAAATGGAATAAATGCATAAATAAAAATACAATAGGAGGAATTAGTAATGATGGTAGTAGATTTAAAGTATTACATTTCTTAATCCCCAATATACTTAGGCCTGACGCTATAATTAATATACCTCCTACAATCGTCACTTCATTTAGAAGATCATTGCTTAAGGAATTCTTCATTAGTATTGCAATTAAATAGATGGATCCCTGCCACGTAAATAAAGCGATACCAGCAAAAATTATTCCGATCCCAAAAGTGGAAGCTAAAACAATCGAAGTAATACCATCCAAGGTACCATTTGCTAGGAGATACGTGTAATCTCCTTTTAAGGCTGCTTCTACTGGCCCTAAAATCGATAATGTTCCAATACAAAATAATAAAATAGCAGTTGATAACCCTTCAGCTAAATTACCTTTAGAATATTTATTAACGAAACTATTAAATCTTGATTCCAACTTGAGTTTTTGCCCAATTAATCCACCTATAGCTAAACTTACAATAAAAAGAACTGGATATTTGCTGGAAGGCAAATGTTGAACTAGTGAGTTTATACCTAAACCTAAAGCTACTAATCCCATCGCCTGCATAAGAATTTCATGATATTCTTCTTTAATCCCTTTTTTAAAGATGCTCCCGATCAAGCTCCCGGCTATAATCATCATTGTGTTAAAAATCGTGCCAAACATAATTCCATTTCTCCTTTTATTAATAGTGTATTAATAAAAAAATAAACCCTCTAGTTACTAGAGGGTCAAGTGGGTTTTTATTATTAAGTTTACTCGTAGGGCAATAAAATTTCCGTGACATGTTTTTCTTCATCATTGGTAAAGCCATAATCAATAAGTGTAATTTCAAACGAATCGTCTAACAGATCATAATCGTGTTTTTGCATATAGCTCAACAATTTTTTATAATAACCAACTGCATCAATGTGAGTACCTTTAAATCGAACTCTCAAATAGTTTCTTGATGGAATAAGAATGGAGGTTGGAGGTATGTGATCACCATCTTCAAGTACCATGAAAATACTAGAATATTTATCAAAAACATTATTTTTCAAATTAGAAGCTGAGATCGAGATTCCAATTTTCCCTAAAAAAATTTCCTCATTAATTCCAAAACTATTCCTTAATTCTGTAATAGGTAATTCAATATCATCGCCTAAAACGTAATCATGGCGTAAATATGCTACATGCATTTCAGGAAGTGTTATTTCCGAAATTTTATCTAAAGGTGTACTAACAGCATCTTCAATTTGCAATAGGCGACGCGATATTTTAGTTTCAATAATCTCCAATTCTTTCTTTTTTTGGGCAACTTCATCTTTTTGTTTTTTTAACATTTCAACAAGAGCATCAATTTCTCGATAATTAAAAAAATCTATAATTTCGTTTATTGGTAAATCTAAAGCCCTCAAATATTTTATTGAATTCAACCGTTCAAACTGCTGTGTTGAATAATATCTGTAGTTGGTCTTTTTATCGATAAATTCCGGACGTAAGAGACCAATCTGATCATAATACCTTAGTGTCGCAATTTTGACTTGGAATAATTTTGAAACATCACCAATTGTAAAATACTCTTTCATTTCTTAAAAACTCCTCTATTTTGCCATGAAAATGATATTCCTTAAAATCAAATATTCTTTAATTTCAATAACATCAAATTTTTGATAAATGTAATTACCTTCCCGAATGATTGTTGTAATTAAAATAATACATTCAATTCGAATCGTCATCAATTCATAAAAAATGTTCAATGTAGATATCAGAAAATTCAATTATCAAAATTAGAATAGTTAATGTTAATATAAAAAAATAGAAAGAAAATTTATAGATTCAATCAAATAAAGCAAAGTAGGAGCAGATAAAATGAAAAAAGAGATTTATATAATTAGACACTGTGAAGCTGAAGGACAGCCATATGAGGCGAATCTAACAGAGCGAGGTTTAATACAAGCTAAGCATTTGAGTAATTTTTTCTCGAAAATTAAAGTTGACCAAATAATTTCAAGCCCTTTTTTACGTGCAATTCAATCAATCGAACCGACAAGTAATGAAAAGAAAATAGACATTGTTCTCGATGAGCGACTGTCTGAACGTAAGCTAAGCTCGATTGATTTACCTGACTGGCTTGAAAAATTAAAAGCCACATTTGAAGATCTAGAATTAAAATTCGATGGCGGTGAATCAAGTCAAGAAGCTACTAATCGTGCAATAAGCGTAATAGATGAAATCATCAAAAGTGAAAATCAAATTACAATCGTTGTAACTCATGGGAATTTGATGTCTTTAATTATAAAACAGTTTAACAAAGAATTTGGTTTTGAGAATTGGAAAAGTTTAAGCAATCCTGATATTTATCTTTTGAAGTTTAAGAATAACGAGTTTGATTGTGAACGTTTGTGGGAAGTTGAATAAGAAAGTTGGTACCCAAAAATATAATTCACGTTAGCAAACTAATTATTTAAATTAAAGGCTCTGTTAAAGCAGGTTGTTGAGTTTACAGGAGTAATTGGAGTTGTGTTTATTGTGTTATCAATGTTATTTTCAGGTTCAATGGTTAGTGGTGATCGAATGCGAGCAAATTATTCATTTGAATCAAAAGAAGATAGACATGAACGCCTTGAAACAACTAAAAGGTTAGCTTTAATAGGGTTTCCAAACATAATAGTTCCATTATTATTTTACTGGCTGTAGAACTAACGTAATGATTTAGTTTAACAAAATGGCAGTTCAGTTCAATAAGAAAAAGGAAATTAGGTTCAAGTTATTGAATAAATTGATGATAAAAAAATTTTAAAAGCTAACGAGGACTGTCTAAATGATAAAAAACAAAATTTATAATATATCACAATCTGAAATTGCTAAATTAAAAGACCAAATGATTAGTGATACTTCTTTATTCCTAGTAGAAATAGATGGAGAAAAAATCCAAACGTGGAAAGAGTATATTACTGAAGTCGAGACAAAGTTTGAATTTCCAAGATCATGTGAGTTTATGGGGGATAGATTTTAGATTGGATTACGGATTTGACATGGTTTGAAGAAGGAAAATATAAAGAAAATAAAATTGATAAATTCGCAATAATCATATTTAAATACAGTGAATTTTGTGTAAACAAGTTATCAACTAAAATAGAAATCATTGAAAATTTTTATGAGACAATACTTCCATTTTGGGAAAAAGAAGTTCAAAGGGTAGTTGTGGGTGGAAAACTAAAATCCTTTAATTTGTACTTAGTTGATTAACATTATTTCGTTTAGAGTAAAACAACTAAAGCATGCACGAGTTCGATAAGGAATTAACAACTACTAAACCCAAAAATATATTTAAAATGATTACGTTTCTTTTTTATTGTTTAAACCCTTCTTTAGAGTCAATTATAATAACTGTTTTAACTAGCCAAATTCTTATATAGTATTGGTTCCGGTCAAATAAAAACCTCAGACAAAGGAAAAAACACTCCCAAGGTCGTATAAATAATTATCGACATTTTGGAGGTGCTTTTTTTAGGTTAGATGTCTAATAATAAATGAGTGTATTTGTTTAAAATTGGTTTGCTTAAAAATAGGAGAAAATATACAAAATGAGAAGGGATTATGAAATGAATAAAGAAGACCTACTAAGTAAAGGATATCGGAAATATTCTGGAGAAGAGATTGAAGTTTATTTTAGCAAAGATATCTGTACACATTCAGGTAATTGTGTAAGGACAATGCCGAAAGTGTTTGATACAAAAAGAAAGCCATGGATTCTTGCTGATAATGGAGAAGCAGATTCAGCTATGAAAACGATCGATTTATGTCCAAGTGGTGCACTACAATATATTTATAAAAAGGATGATAAATAATATGAATATTGAAAAGGCAGAGAAAAAACACTTCATTGAGAATGAAGAAGGGAAAATTGTCGCTGAAATTACATTTGTACAAGCTGGAGCATCAAAAGTGATCATTGATCATACTTTTGTCGATGAATCCTTGCGAGGACAAAACATTGCCAGTAAACTTGTTGCTTCTGTTGTAGAAGAGATGAGAGAACAAGACAAAAAGATTGTGCCACTTTGTCCATTTGCTAAGGCTGAATTTGAACGCAAAAAGGAATATCAAGATATGCTTGCGTAAATATACACATTGTTAAATGATGGCAACAATCGTCCCTTTTTACATTTTTTTCTATCCATCATGTTAACATCATTACATATGAGTACCAAAAAGGGATGTATGGAAAAGTCAGGGGAGTATTTGTAAAATTGGCTTAATAGCATAGTTAAATATTTACAAATCTAATATACTAAGTTTATCTCATTTTTCTTTTTATTTGTCGACTTTTTAAGTCCGCTGGATATCGAACATTCTATAGCGTTCTTAGGTGCGATGTTTTAACGGGAGTAGTCCCTTTATGAACATTGTTCTAAGGAGCGCTTTTTTTGTTGTGAAAATAAGTAAATAAAGTGTTTTAAAATGCAACTAAAGCATGCGTGTGCGGCCGAGCTTAGGTCGGCTCATATAGCGGGTGGGATTTCCGTCGAGAAAGAACTAGCCATTCACTCGTAGCGAGTCTTGGAGGATTAAAGGTAACTTTAATCTTTAAGCGTAGACAGTTAAGTTGCGGGCCGAAAGCCAAATGGTTGATGGGATTGAGCTTCGAAATGTTAGTAAATCGAGAGGGCTGATGCCTTACGCATAGCAGAAAGCAACATTTTACCTTTCGTTAAGGCAAGAAGGGTAAAGCCTCTCCGCAGTCAGAGACCTTGGCACGTAACACATTGATATGATACGGCAACTCGGGAGACCCTACCGATCTTTTCATTTAATAGAAGAGTATGGTGTACAAGTGATAACAAGCAAGGAAACCAAATGCCGATGCAGGGAGTCGGATAGCAGCGTAGTACCGTTGGTAGATAGAGTAATGCTTTGGAGGGGGGACTCAATTTATGGAAATTAGAAAACCAAATGAGTCGGAATATAAAAAGATTCTATCGCTTTCGCCACAAGCCTTATTCGATGGTACATTAGGCGAGGCAAAACCATCAGATGAAAAAATAAAACAACTTATTGAACCGTTATTGCAGAAAGGATGCTATTATTTAATAGCTTCTGAAAATGATAATCTAATGGATTGGATTCTTATAGGAACAAGTAAAGACCAATTAACTGAATAGAAATATGGTTTTATTTATGAATTATTTGTGTTAGAGCAATTTAGAGGAAATGGTATTTCAAAACCATTGATAGACTCTGGTATAGAACAACTTAAACAAGATGGATATTCAGAAGTTCGTTTAAGTGTATACGCAGGTAATCAAGCCATTAAACTGTATGAAAAAACTGGATTCAAAAATAGAACCATTACGATGAGCATGCCTATTTAAAACAACAGATTACAGATAAAACGCTGAATTTATTAAAAATTAGGGAACCAGTAAAATCCCAACACTTTATTGAAAAATCAACCTGATATAGCAGAGCCTATTTTTTAAAAACAATTTTTTTTATGGAGCTAAAAGGCAGGATAGTGCAATAACGAATAAATAAAAAGGAGTAGACAAATAAGACAGAAAAGTTATAATAATATAAAAATAAATAAAAAAACTTTGAAGAGAAGAGTAAATAGAATTCATTCATCTTAGAGAACTCCAGTTGCTGAAAAGGAGTATGAATGAACTATTGAAGCAAGACTCTGAGTTTCATATCGGACCAATAATGGCGATGGTATGACAGGCGCTCCTGTTATAGAGCTTGAGTATGTTTATAATGTACTTAATGAGGTTAATGTGATGACATATTAACAAACTGGGGTGGCACCACGACACGATAGGGAAACTCGTCCCCAAGACTACGGTCTTGGAGGGCGAGTTTTTTTATTTGTACAAATAAAAAATATTTATTTAGAGGTGTTAAATGATAAAAAATAAGATGTATATTACTTGGAAAAAACCTTTGCTTTTACTATTTGGAATAGGCGTTTCAAATATTGGTGATTGGATTTATTTAATCGCCCTAAATCTAATTATTTTTGATATGACTAAATCTGTTTTGGCTGTATCCACTCTTTATGTCTTGAAACCACTAGCAACAATACTTACTAACCTATGGGCTGGTAGTTTAATTGACCGATTTAACAAAAGGAATTTAATGGTATTTTTGGATTTTTTGAGGGGATTATTAATATTCTTATTACCAAGTATATCATCCGTCTTTCTGATCTTTGTAATCGTCTTTATCGTTAATATGGGAAGTTCAATGTTTTATCCAACATCAACAACTTATATAACTAAATTAATTCCACAGAATCAGAGGATTCGCTTCAATGCTTTGCGTAGTTTAGTTCAATCTGGAGGATTCCTAACTGGACCAGCGATTGCAGGTCTACTTTTTATGATTGGTACACCTATGTTCGCTATTAATATTAATGCGATCTCGTTTCTCATTTCAGGAATTGTTACAGCTTGTTTGCCTGATTTAGATAAGGTAGCAGTACGAAATGTAAAATATGAGAAGCTCTCCATCAAACTAATTAAGAAAGATTTTACTGAGGTTTTAAAATTTAGCCGTAAATCAAGTTACGTTATGATAATTTATTTTTTGTTTAATAGTATATTAGTTTTAACGACCGCTATTGATTCATTAGAAGCAGTGTTTTCAAAGAGTGTACTTCATTTGAGTAATACAGAATATGGTGTTCTAGTAAGTATTGCTGGTGCAGGAATTGGTATAGGTGCAATTATCAATACAATTTTTGCAAAAAGACTAACTCCTTCTTGGCTTATGGGGATTGGGACAATTTTTTTATCATTAGGATATATCGTATATTCATTTTCTAATTCTTTTTCAACGGATGGGCTCGGATTTTTCTTATTATCATTTGCGTTGTCTTTTGCAAATACGGGATTTGATACATTTTACCAATCCAACGTAGATATTAAGATAATGGGAAGAGTTGGAAGTATCTATGGTTTTGTTGAAGCGATATTAGTAATAGTTTCAACTATGCTAATCGGATTTTCTACTCACTATGTATCGGTTAAAATGTCAGTAATTACTGGTAGTTTTATTATGTTATTTTTAGCGCTATTTTTAAGTGTATTTATTATTCGACCTTCAAGCGAAAACTATTTCAGAAGAATTGGATATAAATAAAGTTTTTAGAATTAAGTAAAAAAATTTTTCGTCTAATTCAATTAACGCATTAGATAGTTCAATTTTAAAAAGATTAGAATCATAGTTTAAACGTGTTTGGAGGGAATTAGTTGAATGATTTATTTTTAGAAACTGTTGCATTTTCAAAATTAGGAGATGGAGTAGAAGATGTCCAAGTAGGTAAGGAAGGAATTTGGATTAGTTATTTTGATGAAGGTGTTTTTGGACGTGGAATTTCTACAGAGGGTTTAGTGTTATTCAGCTTAGAAGGCAAAGTTCTTTTTAGATATCACTCTGATTTGTTAAAAGGCCCGAGTATAGATGATTGTTATGCAATTTCAAAAGGAAAGGGTTCGACTATATGGCTATTTCCATATTCTGAATTCCCATTGATACAACTATATCCTGAATCAAGAGACATAAAAACTTATAAAGTCCCAGTGAAATTTCGAGGTTCACATGCTATAAGTATAAGAGGTAAGTATGCATATTTTTATGGTGGCTATAGCTCAAAATATGAGCTTTATTGTTGGGGAATTGGGTAGAAAAAACATGAAATGATAGGGAGAATCGATGGGATAGCAAGAGGATTAGGTAATGGTGAAAGTAACCATTTCATTTCAAAGTCAGATAAATTTATAAGATTACATAGGATAATAAAAGATGATGAATTCAGTTTTTCTTAAACATTGATATATAGTTATTGAAATGATTGCATCCTTTTTTAGCACTTTTTTATTAATGGATGATTTTTATGAATTATGATAAGAATCAACCATCAGAAGTTAATTCCTAAATGATTAAGAACACTACTTTTTTAGTTACTCAAAAACGGTAGTGTTCTTTTCTTTATACTGAAGTTAATGTTTATCTTTGATCACAAGAGTTTCCCATCCATCATAATTACCACCGAAATGCTCTGAAGCTTCGATTAAGTAATCAGTTAGTTGATCGATGCTATCTAGATCAACATGATCTAATCTAGAAATACGTACGTTAAATTCATACTCTTCATCTAATTCTTCATCATTATTTGAATACTTTCCTTCAAAATTAAAACCTTCTTTTGCTATTTCACTAATAAACTCTTTTATCTTTATTTCATCATTGAATAGAATGAAATGTTCAACTTTACGAGGTAATTTTAATTTGTCACCAGATCTTTGTAATTGCTCGATTAATTCAGCATTGTTTATATGCTGTAGATTGTATTGGTTTGGATAAAGAAATTCGAAATAATATTCCCATAATTCTTCTTCATCCATACCATACATTTCAAATTCGTAATCATTCGCTTCAATAATTTGTTCGGCAACTTCGATAAGCATTTTAGGATCTTGTTCAGAAGTATAATAGACAAGTTCCCTAAAACCATCAGTCGTAACTCTTCCAACATTAAGGTAGAGCTTTAGATTAATACGTTTTTCAATATCTCTATTAACTTTTTCTAAAACTTCTAATTCATGTTTGCTAGGAAAACCTCGTTCGTCTGGATTTTTTAATTGTAGTTTTATACAAATAATCGTTGGATAATCTTCAATATTTACTTCTTCAGTTACTTCCATATCTAATACTACAGTAGCGGGTTTATCATTTATAAAACTAAAATACGCATTCCAATACTCAGACATTTATATTTCTCCTAAATAAAATTTGACTTTTATCGTTTCACACGAATTTCTAATTCCTCAAGTTTAAGTGATAATTTATCTTCATCAATATTAATTTTTAAATCTTCAAATGTATATTCAGCAAAATGAGGTATATCAATTGTTATTGCAGAAAGCTCTTTACTAATAAAAGTAGAGTCCTTCCCAGCTTCTAATTTCTTTTTGTAGCGATTAAATTTAGAATCAAGATTTTCCATATTCTCGTACAATTCTTCAACTGAGTTATAAAGTTGAATTAATGGAATAGCCGATTTTTCTCCTACTCCAGGGCAACCAGGTATATTATCACTAGAATCACCTAATAATGCCTTTACATCAACCCATTGTTTCGGATGGATCCCATAATCATTACTGAAGTGCTCAAGGGAGTAAACAATTTCACCTGTTTTTTGAGCAATGATTTGAGATGTATGCTCGTTTATTAATTGTAGTAAGTCTCGATCATTACTATAAATATAGCATTTATTTTTAACAGAATTAGACCAATTATTTGATAAAGTACCCATTAAATCATCGGCTTCATACGGTGCCATTTCTAGTTGAGCAATACCGATTTCTTCTAATGCTGTTTTTAAAGTGAAATATTGTTCAATAAGTGGTGTTGGTAATTCTCCACGAGTTGCTTTATAAAAATCATATTTATTTCGACGGTCAGTTTCTTCACGTTTAACATCCCAAGTAATGGCAAGATGAGTAATGTTATGTTCTTTAATTAAGTTAAAAAGCTTTGGAATAAAGACTCTTAATGCATTTATATAAACGCCATCTTTCGTCTTAGAAAGTTGTTCATCACTTCTCCCATAAGAAGTTGCAAAATAGCCTCTACTTAATAAGTTAAAGCCATCAATTAATAATAAAGATTGATTTTCCATTTTTAAATCACCTAATATCTATATATTTAATATAAAAATGATAGCATATCCTACTGAAAATGATAACTAGTGTATTACTGCCAATTAGAATGAAAGAACCGTTAGTAGGCACATTTTATTTAATTTATGTAAATTGACATAAAACTTTCATTGGAAAATTGAATTTTCTGTTTATTTATTAACTAACTTTTACTATAATGGAATTTATATAAAAAAATGCAAAGGGTAGGTAGTTATATGGAGAAAGTAAAAAGTACTGTTAAGATTGAGGATATTTTAGTTGCCTATAATACGTTAAAAGAAGTTACGAATAAAACACCTTTGCAGATTAGTACAATGCTTAGTGAAAAATATGATTGTAACGTATTTTTAAAGCGAGAGGATTTACAAATAATCCGCTCATTTAAGCTTAGAGGAGCATATTACAAAATTAGCAACTTGTCTTATGAAGAAAGACAAAAAGGGGTTGTATGTGCAAGTGCAGGCAATCATGCCCAAGGCGTAGCATATACATGTAATCATTTGCAGGTGTATGCGAAAATATTTATGCCATCAACAACGCCGAATCAAAAAGTTTCACAAGTGAAATTCTTTGGTGGACCATTTGTTGAAGTTATCTTAATCGGTGACACCTTTGATATTGCTCATCAAAATGCACAAGCATATTGTAATGAAAATCAAATGACATTTATTCATCCATTTGATGATCAAGATGTAATTGCAGGGCAAGGTACCGTAGCAGTTGAAATATTAAATGAAATTGACCGTCCAGTAGATTATATTTTCGTAGCAATCGGCGGAGGTGGATTAAGCTCTGGAGTTGGAACTTACATAAAAGGAATTAGTCCTTCAACTAAGGTAATTGGAGTAGAGCCGCTGGGTGCTGCTTCGATGGCTGAATCGATTGCAAATGGAAGAGTTGTAACTTTACCTTTTATTGAGAAATTTGTTGATGGAGCAGCGGTTGGCCAAGTTGGTTATTTAACATATGAAATCTGTAGAGATGTACTTGACCAAGTTGTCGCTATTCCAGAAGGTGAGATTTGTACAACGATTTTAGAGCTTTATAATAAAAATGCAATCATTGCAGAGCCCGCTGGAGCTATGTCTGTATCAGCTTTAGAATTATTTAAAGATGAAATAAAAGGGAAAAATGTCGTTTGTATCGTATCTGGTGGAAATAATGATATTGACCGACTTCAAGAAATAAAAGAAAGGTCTTTAATTCATGAAGGACTAAAACATTATTTCATCATCAACTTCCCACAACGATCTGGCGCATTACGTGAATTTCTTGATAAAGTATTAGGACCAAACGATGACATTACAAGGTTTGAATACACAAAGAAAAACAATAAGGATAATGGGCCAGCACTAGTTGGAATAGAATTGGCCAATAAATCCGATTACAAATCACTGATTGAGAGAATGAATTGTCATGAAATTCAATTCGTGGAAATAAACAACAATCCAACATTGTTTAATCTACTCATTTAGTAGATAGTGAAAAACCCCACAAGGTAATTAATTCCTTTGTGGGGTTTATGATTTCTCGCAAAAAATACAATATACAAGAGCAATATATATTTTTTTAATTAGTTCATGAATGAGTTCATGAATAAAGTACGTATTTCTTAAAACTGTATATTCTCGAAAAAAAACTCTAAAATTAAGTGAACAAGATCAATTATTTCTTTGCTCTTCAATTAGCCAAATTTTTTTATATTATATGAATCATGACTCTTGACATCATAAATTAGTTAAAATACAATATTTCTAGAAATACTGAAATAAGCGCTGGTTTTGAAAGGAGGTTAAAGTGGTGAACGATGATATTGCAGTAAAGATTTATAAGGCATTAGGGGAATCCACTCGTTTACAAATTGTTAAAGTACTTGCTAAGCAATCTGAATTAGCTTGTTCAGAAATGAAAAACCAAATAAAGATATCGGCCAATTCTACGTTGACACATCATTTAAAACCATTACTTGATTGCGGCTTGCTAACAGTTCGCAAAGAAGGAACCTTCAGATACTATAGTTTACAACGAGAAGTTTTGGAAAAATACGCACCCGCTTTACTTTAAAAATAAAGCGGTAAAATTTTAGTTTATATTTCAGTATTTGTATAAATACCGAATAATATAAGGGGGAATTGAATATGAGTTTAGTAAGCAAAGATGAAACTAGTTGGGGAAAATTAGAAAATGGTCTAGAAAGTAAACTTTTTGAACCAGTAAAAATAGGTGCATGGAATTTACGTAGTCGTACTGCAATGGCTCCATTAACAAGAAGTTTTGCAGATGATCAAACAGGTGTTGTTGGAGAAGATATAGTCGAATATTATCGTAAACGAGCTGCAGATGGAGTAGGTTTGATTATTTCAGAAGGAACAGTAATAAGTCCACGTGGAAAAGGTTACCCAGGTATTCCAGGTATTTATTCTGAGGATCAAATTAAAGCTTGGAAAAAGGTAACTGATGCTGTTCATAAAGAGGGTGGCACAATGATTTCTCAAATATGGCACGTAGGCCGATTATCACATCACGAGCTTGCTGGAAATATGCCACCACAAGCACCTTCAGCGATTCCTGCAGAAGGATTAGTTTCTCGTTTTCGTAAACCATACGATATACCAGAAGAAATGACTACCGAGGATATTAAAGAAGTAATCAATCAATATGCTCAAGCAGCAAAAAATGCGATTGAAGCTGGTTTTGATGGAGTCGAAATTCACGCTGCACATGGATACTTAATCGATCAATTTAATTCAGATGTTACAAATCATCGTACAGATCAATACGGTGGTGATCTTCCACAAAGATTAACCTTCATGAAGGAAGTAATAAAAGCAGTTATCGAAGCAATTGGTACTGAAAGAACGATGATTCGATTTTCTGCTCATAAAGCTGATATTCCTGGCTATATGTGGGAAGACCCAGAATATGCAATTCGTACATTTATTGAAGCATTCAAAGAAGTTGGTGCAACTTTATTACACCCTTCGATTATGCAATTTGATCGTATACTTGCAGATGGTAAAACGATGCATCAGCTTGTTAGAAAGTACTGGGATGGAATTATTGTTGGAGTAGGAACATTAAATCCTGAAATGGCAGAAAAAGCTATCAATGAGGGAACAATTGATGTTGCCGCGTTCGGGCGTCCTCTAATTTCGAATCCGGATCTTTTACACCGTTTGAAAAATGGTGAAGCAATTGAAGAATATGATGTTAAAAAGCATCTAAATGTTCTAATCTAAGCTTTGATATGAATAGATAATAGGAAGGAAGCTGATCAAGTGGCTTCCTTCTCTAAAGTTTCATATTTCGGTATTTATAGAAATATATAATTTATGTTGAGAGGAATTATTTTATGACAAATAAAGGGAAAATTTATATTTTAGCAATGATAAGTTTTTTAGTAGGAACATCACAATATGTTATTTCTGGAATCTTAGATAAAATGGCCGATGAATTTGGTATTTCTATTGAAGCTGCAGGGCAACTAATTACGGTGTATTCATTAATCTATGCGATCGGTACACCGATATTAATGGCCGTATTAGCCAAAATGGAACGTCGAAAATTACTACTATTTTCTTTAAGCGTATTTATTTTAGGTAATTTATTAGCAGTAATTGCGCCTGGTTACGGTTTGTTTATGGTTGCGCGCATTATAATGGCGTTAAGTGCGGGAGTTACTGTTGTAACTGTGCTTAGCTTGGCTGCAAAGATTGCTCCAGCAGATAAAAAGGCAAGTTCAATTGCCACTGTTGTCATGGGATTTACGGCATCACTAATCATAGGGGTTCCAATTGGCAGATTTATAGCAGCTGCTTATGATTGGAGATTAATCTTTCTTGGAGTTGCCATATTCGTTTTAATTTCTTTAGCAATTATCGTTAAAACAATTCCACAAACAAATGGTGATCAACCGATTCCATTAATGCAGCAGATTGCATTGATTAAACAACCAAAAATCGCATTAGCTTTATCGATTACTTTTTTCTTAATGAGCGGATATGGGATCGTATTTACTTATTTATCACCCTACCTTATTCAAACTACTAAGATGAGCGATCACGTATTAAGTTTTGCTCTTTTAATGCTTGGTATCGCTAGTTTATTTGGATCTAAATTCGGGGGATTCAGTGCAGACAAGTGGGGAATTACGCTTACTTTAAAAAGAGGATTAGTCCTTAATATTTTATCGATTTTATTATTATCATTTATCTCTAGTTCAATCAATACAGTGATCATTATCCTTACATTATGGTCATTTTCTGGATGGTCATCTGGGGCAACACAACAATTTAACTTAGCAACAATTTCTCCTAAATCATCTGATGTGTTATTAGGTTTAAATCAGTCAATGATGCAATTAGGATTTGCATTTGGAGCAGCAATCGGAGGGCTTGCAGTCAGTCAATTATCGATCCGTTCAATTACATGGATGGGTTCAATTCCTGTAGTGGTTTCTTTAATCGTAACAGTTGGATTATCTCGTTATTTAATGAATGAAAAGAAAATTAGACAAGGCGTTGGCACACAAATAAGAGCCTAAATGCACTAATTTATATTTGAAAAAAATTTATTACTTAGTATTGTGGAAAAATAATTTATACTTTTTGGGGGTGTCTGTTGTGTCGTGTTAATTGACAAATAGGCGCCCCCTTTTAATGTGAAAAATGGAATGTACGTGTGTTTTAGTAGGTTTTTTAGAGAGAATACGAAATTTTTTATGGGAAAGAGAGGAGAAATGCTTATTTTCGATATGGAAGTGACTTAACTCTTCTGATTTTAAGTGAAAATACCATTACCAGTATATGTAATTTTTTATTTTATTTGCGTTTCTTTGGGATTTAATTGCAGATTTGTTAATTTTAATTGCGGTTTTCAAATTTTATTTGCAGTTCACTGTTTATTTGCAGAATGTCATTATTTATTCTCTTCCCAAATGTTTATTTGCAGCTCTGCATAATTTATTTGCAGCAATTCAAACTTATATTTACACATCAGACTTTAATCAACACGATCCTTCTTCCACCCCTTTTTAGCCAACAGATGTTTTACTAAAAAAATAAATTGAATAATATTCGAATTATATGAATCTTTATAATAATTTAAATTCAACCTTTTTCGAATAAATTTTGAATAAAAGTATTCCTAATGCCATGTAACCGATTTATAATTGAATTCGGAAAGCCTCAAATAAGTATATTGTATTCAATACATAAAAAATTTTCTCTTACAAAAATGGAAAATAATAAAACGATAATTTTTTATATTTATTTAATAATAAATAATAGATATAAAATGGGGGCTTACTCCTTTTAGATAAATAAACTTAATTTAGGAGCTGGTATTTATGTCAAGCAAGACATTAGAAGCATTTTTAACTCCACAATTAGCAGAGTTAAAAGAGAAAGGGCTCTATAATGAGATTAACTCTTTAGAAGGTTCTAACGAAGCTACTATTCAAATTAGTGGTAAACAATTTATAAATTTATCTTCAAATAACTATCTTGGTTTTGCGACTCATCCTCGTTTAAAACAAGCTGCTATTGAAGCAACTGAAAAATATGGAGTTGGTGCAGGAGCGGTACGTACGATTAATGGTACGATGGATATCCACGATCAACTTGAAAAAGCGATTGCTGAATTTAAACATACAGAGGCTGCTATTGCATTCCAATCTGGTTTTAACTGTAATATGGGTGCTATTTCAGCGGTAATGACGAAAAAAGATGCAATTCTATCTGATGAATTAAACCATGCTTCAATTATCGATGGTTGCAGACTTTCTGGCGCAAAAATTATTCGTGTAAAACACCAAGATATGGATGATTTACGTGTAAAAGCAAAAGAAGCTACAACTTGTGGTTTATATGAAAAAGTTATGTACATTGCAGATGGTGTTTTCTCTATGGATGGAGATGTAGCAAATATTCCTGATATCGTAAAAATTGCTGAAGAATTTGGCTTAATTACATATATCGATGATGCTCATGGTTCTGGCGTTATGGGTAAAGGAGCTGGAACAGTTAAGCATTTTGGATTATCAGATAAAATTGATTTCCAAATTGGTACACTTTCTAAAGCTGTTGGAGTTGTAGGTGGATATGTTGCAGGTTCACAACAATTAATCGATTGGTTAAAAGTTCGTGCACGTCCTTTCTTATTCTCTACTTCTTTAACACCAGCAAATGCTGCTGCATGTATTGAAGCAATTCGTATTATGTCTGAAGAACCAGAAAAAATCGAAAAGCTTTGGGAAAATGGTGATTACTTAAAAGCTGGTTTATCAAAACTTGGATTTAATATTGGTGAGTCTGAAACACCAATTACACCATGTATTATCGGTGACGAAAATCTTACACAAGAATTTTCTAAACGTTTATACGAAGAGGGAGTTTATGCGAAGTCAATCGTATTCCCAACAGTACCACTTGGAACTGGTCGTATTCGTAATATGCCAACAGCTGCGCATACTAAAGAAATGCTAGATGAAGTTTTAGCTATTTATGAAAAAGTTGGTCGCGAATTAAACGTTATTAAATAACTTTAAATATTAATTTCGATATTTTATTACTATAAGGTGGACTAAGGAATGAAGAAAATATTAATTACTGGTTGTTTTGGACAAATCGGTTCAGAATTAACTATGCGTCTTAGAAATGAATACGGTAATGAAAATGTTGTTGCGACTGATATTCGCCGTCTTGAAGGAAGTCCAATTTTAGAAACTGGTCATTTTGAAATTTTAGACGTAATGGATAAAGAAAAAATGTTAGAGATTGCTAAAAAGTATGAAATTGATACGTTCATTCATTTAGCTGCTCTATTATCAGCAGTTGCAGAAGCAAAACCAACATTAGCTTGGGACTTAAATATGGGTGGCTTAGTGAATGCTCTTGAAGTAGCGAGAGAATTAAGCTTAAAATTCTTTACTCCAAGTTCAATTGGTGCATTTGGACCAGCAACTCCAAAGGATAACACACCACAAGATACAATCCAACGTCCTACTACAATGTATGGTGTTACAAAAGTAGCTGGTGAATTATTATGTGATTATTACTTTGAAAAATTTGGTGTAGATACTCGCGGCGTACGTTTCCCAGGCTTAATCTCTTATGATACAGTGCCAGGTGGAGGTACTACTGATTATGCTGTTGATATTTATTACGAGGCATTAAAAAATAAGAAATATACTTCATTCATTGGTGAAGGAACATACATGGATATGATGTATATGCCTGATGCAATTGATGCGATTATTAAGTTAATGGAAGCAGATCCATCAAAACTTAAACATCGTAATGCATTTAATATTTCAGCGATGTCATTTGAACCAACTCAAATCGCGGCATCAATTCGTAAATTCATCCCTGAATTTACATTAGATTTCGACATTGACCCTATTCGTCAAGGAATTGCTAATTCATGGCCAAATTCAATTGACAGCTCTGCTGCAAAAGAAGAGTGGGGCTTCGATCCAAAATTTGATTTAGATCGTATGTCTGAAGATATGTTAAACAAATTAGCTGCAAAGTTAAACGTAACTCAAGCCTAAAAAAAGAAGGAGACCACTGTCTCCTTCTTTTTATTTTCGTGCGCCCAGCATGTGCATAATCTATAGGGTGCAAGTCCCGAGCCACGTAGGCAGTAGTAGTGGTTAGCTTAAGACAAGGGTGTCCGTGGCGACGCGGAATCTGAAGGAAGTCGGCGGCAAATTTCCGACCTAAGGAACACGAACTTCATATAAGGCTAGGTAATATTGGATGAGTTTGCGAAACAAAACAAAGTCCTTACTGCCAAAGATGTTACTAAGTAAATGAAGTAGGTACATGGAAAGAAAGAATATGCACTTACCTGGGGAGGTCTGACAGAAACGCTACACTCATGTGGTAACTTATCTAGTGATAGATAACTGAACTGTCAGAAGTCAGCAGACGTCATAGTACTTGATGGTTCGAAACATTAAGGAAGGACTGAACAAATTAAGAAGAACTGATACTAAGAGAATAAATTCTATGAAGAAGTAGATAACCTTGATAAAAGGCTTACTCAAAGGAGGAAATGGTGAATACATGGGGGACTTTGAGAAGGTGGAGTAGAATGTTACGCAAATAGACCATCATGTTCACGTAGAAAGGAAATATCAAATGTTAATGGAAAAGATACTAACACGGGAAAATCTTCTGAACGCTCTGAAAAGAGTGGAACGAAACGGGGGCAGTCACGGAGTAGACAACATGTCGACCAAAGACCTGCGTTCGTACATTATCGTACACTGGGATGAATTAAAGAAGTCTCTCGCAAATGGAACTTATAAACCTCAACCTGTCCGTCGAGTCGAAATCCCGAAACCAAACGGAGGAACAAGGCTACTAGGAATTCCAACCGTGTTAGATCGATTCATTCAACAAGCAATTACCCAAGTATTAACACCAATTTATGACCCAAGTTTCTCGGACCATAGTTATGGATTCCGTCCAAAAAGAAGAGGACATGACGCAGTAAGAAAAGCGAAGGGATTCATAAAAGAAGGATATAGATGGGTAGATGATATCGACTTAGAAAAGTTCTTTGACAAAGTAAACCATGATAAGCTAATGGGCATTCTTAAGAAGAAAATCCATGACAAAGTGTTGTTGAAATTAATTCGTAGCTATTTAAACGCAGGAATACTGATATGTGGTATTTTCTCTGAGAGTACCGAGGGTACTCCTCAAGGGGGACCACTAAGTCCATTACTCTCAAATATTATTTTAGATGAACTAGACAAAGAACTGGAAATAAGAGGACATAAATTCGTTAGATACGCTGATGACTGTAATATCTACGTAAAGTCAAAGAAAGCAGGAAAACGAGTCATGTCTGGTATCGTGAATTTTATCGAAACAAAACTAAAACTAAAAGTAAACCAGGAGAAATCGGCTATTGACCGACCTTGGAAAAGAAAATTTCTTGGTTTTAGTTTTACAAGTGCTAGGGAACCGAAAATACGAATCTCGAAAGAGAGTATTAAAAGAGTAAAACAGAAAATCAGAGAGCTTACATCTAGAAAAGCACCGATACCAACGGAAAGTAGAATAAAGAAGCTCAATTAATATCTAATAGGTTGGTGTGGATATTATGCGTTAGCAGATACGCCAAGTCATTTCAAGGACTTTGACAAATGGATAAGAAGAAGACTTAGGATGTGTCTGTGGAAACAATGGAAACAACCTAAAACAAGAATAAGAAAACTAATTGGATTAGGTGTGAACTTCCATAATGTATATGAATGGGGAAACGGTAGAAAGGGCTTTTGGCGAATCGCCAAAAGCCCAATACTTCATAGAACACTTGGGAATGCATTTTGGCAAAACCAAGGTCTTAAAAGTCTATATCAGAGATATGAAATCTTACTTCATACTTAATTTGAACCGCCGTATACGGAACCGTACGTACGGTGGTGTGAGAGGTCGGGAGTTAGTCACTCCCTCCTACTCGATTCTTCCTTTACTAATTCCTGTTTTTGGTATTTTGTTTAGTACTTTGACACAAACTTATCATGTATCAAGAATGATCAATTAAAATGCTGAAAAAAAAGGAAGTTAGAAGATGAATAATTTAGATCATAAGGGATTACCATTAACGATTAAAGAGATTAAAACGGCATATGGACTTTTAGAAGGTAAAGTACGAAAAACACCTTTAGTAAAATCATTTTATTTAACTTCAAAGTCGGACGGAGAAATTTATTTAAAACTTGAAAATATGCAATTAACAGGCTCTTTTAAATTTCGGGGTGCATTTAATAAAATTTCTCATTTAACTGAGGAAGAAAGAAGTAAAGGAATTATCGCATGTTCAGCTGGTAATCATGCACAAGGTGTCGCTTTATCATCAAAGCTGCTACATATTAAGAGTAAAATCATCATGCCCTCAACTGCACCAAAAGCAAAGGTTGAAGCAACAGAAGGCTACGGTTCAAATATCATTTTACACGGTGATACATTTGATGATGCGAAAGACTATTGTGCTAAAGTGCGAGATGAAACTGGTGAAACATTCATCCATCCTTACGATGATATTTACATAATGGCTGGTCAAGGGACTATTGGTATTGAAATTTTAGATGATCTCTGGGATGTTGATACAATAATTGTTCCAATTGGTGGTGGTGGCCTCATTTCTGGAATTGCAGTCGCTTTGAAATCATTTAACCCTTCAATAGACATAATTGGTGTTCAAGCAGAGAATGTACATGGCATGAAAGCATCAATAGACGCCGGAGAAATAGTGAGTAATTATACTGCTCCAACTATAGCAGATGGTTGCTCTGTTAAGGTTCCTGGGAAATTAACTTATGAAGTTGTAAAAGAATTAGTAACTGAAATCATTCTTGTAAGTGAGGATGAAATAGAAGTTGCGATGAAGGATTTACTACAGCGAGGTAAAGCAGTTGTGGAAGGGTCAGGTGCCCTAGCGACAGCAGCGATTCTATCAGGTAAAGCTTCAAAATACATAAAAGATAAAAAAGTAGTAGCAATCATATCGGGTGGTAATGTTGACCTAGAGAGAATTTCCAGTGTTTGTGAACATTTCTTTGGGAATGAAGTAAAGTGATTTTATTAAGAATGGGTGATCCTATTGTCGGAAAATAAATTAAGAAGAGAAATGGGATTTATTGCAGCTTTAACTACTGTAATTGGTACTGTAATTGGTGGTGGAGTTTTCTTTAAAGCTACAGCTGTATATGGCGCAACTGGATCTGCAAGTTTAGGTTTATTAGCATGGATTATTGGAGGAATCATTACAATTTGTGCTGGTTTATCGGGTGCTGAGCTTGCCGCAGCCATACCAAAAACAGGAGGGATGCTTGCTTATTTAAAACACACATATGGAGATCTGACAGCTTATTTACTTGGATGGGCTCAAACAATCATTTATTTTCCAGCTAATATTGCTGCACTTTCAATCATATTTGGTACGCAAGCAGTTTCCATTTTTGGAGTCCCTGCCAATTCTAATCAATTCACTGTAACGATTATTGCTGTCATTACTGCAATTTTTATCACGTTGATGAATTTCTTAGGAGCAAAAACTGCTGGTAGTATTCAATCACTTTTTACGTTTTGTAAACTAATTCCTTTGGCGATTTTAATTATATTTGGATTATTACATGATGGAAATGTGACTTTTCAGCTTTTTCCAATTGAGGTAGGAAGTGATCGAAGTTTTTTGCCAGCACTTGGTTCAGCTTTACTTGCTACAATGTTTGCATATGACGGTTGGATACTTGTTGGAAATATTGCCGGCGAAATGAAAAATCCTAAAAATGATTTGCCAAAAGCAATCGTATTTGGTTTAGCAGCTGTAATGGCGGTCTATCTTTTGATTAACATATCATTTTTATTTGTATTAACCGCAGCGCAATTAGCTGGTACATCTACACCAGCCACTGAAGTTTCGAAAGTTTTATTTGGTAATTTTGGAGGAAAACTCGTCTCGATCGGAATTTTGATTTCAGTATTTGGTACAATTAATGGCTATACAATGACAGGTATGAGGGTCCCATATGTAATGGCTAAAGAACAAAAACTTCCTTTTAGTAGTTGGTTTGGTAAGTTATCTAAAACTGGGGTTCCATATAATGCTGGTCTATTTATCCTAATAGTTGCCATATTTATGATGTTTATAGGTGGATTTGACTTATTAACTGATATGTTAGTATTTGTCATTTGGATCTTCTATACATTAACATTTATTGCGGTTTATATTTTACGAAAACGAGAACCGGATCTGAAAAGGCCATATAAAGTACCTTTTTTACCTTTAGTTCTCTCAATCGCAATAATTGGGGGAGTCTTTATCGTCGTAAATACACTTATGACGCAAACTATTTTAGCATTTTGGGGAATTGGTTTAACGTTAATCGGACTTCCTGTTTATTATATGTTACCGAAAAAAGATGTTGTAGTAGATGATTGAAAAAAGGTAGGAGATCAAGTTTTTAGGGCTGGTCTACATACTAAAAAGGTAGGAGATCTCCTACCTTTTAGTCTGCTTTTTGAATTTATAGTTGTTTGTTTATTTCAGGAAAATAGTTTTCGTTCGAATGATTCTTTGTAGAATTCAAAAAATTATATGTTGTAATGACGCCAATCAATAAAAACAAACTGGCAATGATTGGTGGTAATAGATGATAAAAATCTGTATAACCAATCAAAAAATGGACTGCAAATGCAGTTATAAACGCAGGTAAACTTCCTAACAATAATGTCCACCAGATCCATTTTTGATTTTGTCTAAAACCCCATAATGAAATCATGAGTACTAGTAAGCCAACACTTACTAATCCACCTCCAAAACCGGCGCGATCATGTGAGATAACAGGTATTAAGTATTGATTAAATGCATTCAACCCAGAAGGAGTTATACATAAATAATTTAAATCTGTTTTAACAAAGGTAGTAGTGACACCCACAAAGGAAATAATACATCCTCCGATTAGAATCGAAAATCCTAGTATAATAAAAAATAATTGACCTATTAAACTAAGTTTCCAAAAGCGGTTATTTGTTAAATTTTCAGATTCTGGACTTCTATTTATCCCTCTGGTTTTAAAGAAACCAATTAAGAATGGTATTAATAGAACAACCCAAAATAAAGCGTGTAACCAGTCAAAGTAACCATATCCTATAAATAAGAATATTGCTAAAAAACCTACGAACGCACTTGTGTCAGTTGCTTTTTTTGCCCAATGATAATGATGTTTAACTCCATTTATGGCTAATGACATGAACAAGATTCCACCCGACATAATCGTCCCAGAAAGTGTCATCCGATCATGTGACATAAAGGGGAGAATTCGATCATTAAACTGTAAAATTAATTGACGATCAATCGTTAAAAAGTGCTCGTCATATGGAAGGATAATGGAAGTTAAACTAATAAATAGAGCAAGTAATCCGCCAATAAACATGATAAGACCAAATAAAAAGTACCATATCCATCCATCACTTAAACTAGGTTTCGCTTTTTTTCTTCTATACTTTATCGCTTCATTGATCCGTTTCGGTAAACCAGGACCACTGAGTACATATCCATGAGTCAAAAATACTAATGATGCTCCGGCATCGATTAATTCAATTGCATCAATTGGTTCAACCACTCCGCCTTTTGTAAATATCGGTTTCTCAAACTGATTTGATTTTAACTTTTTAATAGTATTTATTAAGTTATTTTTTTGCTCTAAATCAGTATTATTTGGAATTTCTTCAATTAATATTGAATCGAATGGATAACTTTCTTGTTTAAGAAAAACATCTATTTCATTTGAATAAATTGATAGACAAATAGGTTTAGTAGAAGCCCAATTATTTTCTGCTAAATCCTTGGCCAAATCAAGCTCTAAGATGAATAAATCAACAAAATCAGAAAGCTTTGATTCGATCAGTTTAAATTCATCAAAACTCCCAACTATTCTAGCAAAAATAGGAACCTTCTTATGTATTTTTGAAAGTTTATGAGCTGTTTGTTCTACGGTTAATACTTTATTTTCCTCTGTTCCGATTAATTGGTTATGTTTCAAATCAATGAGCGGACTTTTGCTTTTATAGGTATCGTTTATAGAAATAGGTCCAATTTCAATCACACCAAATCCTAGATTCATAAAAGCATTTGTGCCAGATAGATAGGGGTCAATCTTAGAGGCCAATCCAATTTGATTTTTAAGTTTCAAATGATGAATCTGGTTTTCAAGTGAACTGTCAGTGTTTAAATGACCGAGAAATTCAATTAGATTCGGACCAAATGGCATAGTTGAGATCTTATTCATGCTACTATGAATGAATTCTCTTGAAACTTTAGAAGGAAGTTTTGAGAGCAATGGTTTAAAAATTGTATGATAAGACCAATCAGGCATAGCATAACCTCATTTTTTTTCAGATTACTTCTAGTTTACTTTGACAAATATAAAATGAAAACACTTTCTTTCTATATTGTGAATTAATTCACAACGCATTGGAATTTTTGTATAAATATGGTATAAATAAAAAGAGTTATCTACTTTCAAAATTAGTAAGACAAGTAAGGAAAAGGTTGTATAGAAAGGCGTATATGTGATTACAATGGTAAATATGCAAAAAGTGATAGTCATCGTTGGTCCTACAGCGGTAGGGAAAACAAAACTAAGTATTGAACTTGCAAAAGCTGTTGATGGAGAAATCATTAATGGTGATGCAACACAGGTTTATAAAGAATTAAATATTGGAGCAGCTAAAATTACAGAAGAAGAAAAGGAAGGAATTCCCCATCATTTAATTGATTTCCTTGATCCAAAAGATTCTTTTACAGTTGCTGATTTTCAAACTTTAGCTAGAGAGAAAATTAAAGAAATAGCTAATCGAGGTAAAATTCCAATTATTGTTGGTGGTACTGGATTATATATCCAAAGTGTATTAACTAAATATGAATTTGCGGAGCAAGAAGGTGATGAGCTTTTAAGAAACCAATTAGAGGGTTTTGCGATGGCTTTTGGTAATAAAGCATTACATGATCAATTAAAAGAAATTGATCCAGAAAGTGCAAAGCAAATACATATGAATAATGTCAGAAGAGTAATCCGTGCAATTGAAGTTTTCAAACTAACGGGACAAAAATTTTCAGAGACCGCATTTAAAAAAGAGCCAGAGTATTTATATGATGCAGAAATAATCGGATTATCGATGGAACGAGAGCTACTATACAATCGAATTAATTTACGAGTTGATCTAATGTTGGAAGAAGGACTAGTAGCTGAAGCAAAAATGCTCTACGACAAAGGTATTCGAAATTGTCAATCTGTGCAAGCGATTGGCTATAAAGAGCTTTACGATTATTTTGATGGAATCTTAACAAAAGAGGAAGCAATCGATCTAATTAAACAAAGCTCAAGAAGGTATGCAAAAAGGCAAATGACGTGGTTTAGAAATAAAATGAACATCCATTGGTTTGATATGGATGGACATAATTTTGATATAAAAAAACTGGAAATTTTAGCTATACTTGAAGGAAAGGGCTATTTCATCTCGAATAAATATATGTAGAGGTAGAAGAGGAGGAAAAGGACATGAAAACATCAATCAACATTCAAGACCAGTTCTTAAACCAATTACGTAAAGACAATCTAGCGGTTACAGTATTTTTACTAAATGGATTTCAAATCAAAGGTAAAGTAAAAAGCTTTGATAACTTTACGGTATTGTTAGATGTTGAAGGTAAACAACAATTAATATATAAACATGCAATTTCAACGTTTGTACCATCAAAAAATGTACAAATTGAAATGTAAAATAAATTGAAAAAAGAGCATTGATCTTATGGTCAATGTTCTTTTTTAATTATGCTAGAAAGATTAAAGAAGATAATATTATTATGTAAACTAAAGGGAGGAATCAAATGTATGTCCCAAAAGAATTTAAAGAAACAGATTTCAATCAATTAATAGCCGAAATGAAGAAAAATAGCTTCGGAATATTATTATCGAATAATGACGAGGCAAAAATAGAAGCAACTCATTTACCATTTATCATACGAGAAGACAAAGAGGATTTAATGATCATTACACATTTAGCTAAGTCAAATCCTCAATGGAAAACGATGAATGGAAATGAATGTTTAATCATCTTCCCAGGGCCACATGCATACGTTTCTGCTTCATGGTATGAAGAAAAAAATACAGTTTCGACTTGGAACTATAAAGCAATCCATGCTTATGGAAAAGTAACAACAATTGAAAATAAGGATGAAATGAGACAAATCGTTTTAAAAACGACTGATTATTTTGAAAAAGGGCAATCAAAACCTTGGAAATACGAGGATCACACAGATTATGTTGAAAAATTACTTTCAGGCATTGTTTGTTTAAAAATTGAAGTAACAGAGTTAATTGGTAAAAAGAAATTAAGTCAAAATCATTCGATAAAGAGACGAGTAAAAGTGATTACAGCTTTGCAAAATGAAGAAAAATATTCTTCGAAAGAAATCGCAGAACTGATGAAAGCAAAACTAAATACAAGTTCTTAAAAAGAAGTTATCTACAATAAAATAAGGAGGGAGTTATGATGAACGAAATCATAACTCCTTTTTATTTGGGCGTTCATTTTCTTGAAAAAATAGAAAGTATCGTTTTAAAGAAACGGAGGTCTTTAATCCAACTAAATGCTGAATATCTTCCACTAATAATCCCTCTTTTATTTTCCGTAGAATAAAAGTGTTTCTTAAATGTTGTGAGCAAAGTCCTTTTCTAAGCCCAGCTCTTTTAACTTCCAATCTAAGCATTTTTTGAAATGCAATTTCAGTTAGAGCTTTCGGTGAATCTGTATCGTATACCCAATGGAACGTCATGCGGTTAAAATCAAATGCAACAAAGAGCGGATGAGTTGAATGATAGTGGGGTCTTACGGGCTCGGGTATCGTGACAAAATAATTATATAATAGTACTCGGTCTTCTTTTGTAAGAATAATTGTTCTTTTAGTACCTTCCTTGCTATGGACAACAAGTTCATTTAAAGCGAAGTTAATGTCTCTCATTTGTAAATCAATTAATTCCTTTAAAGTCAGTCCATAATACAGCATAAAACGAATCATAATTTCGTTGCGATCCATTAAAAATGATCTAGCTTTTAATTGCTTTTCAGACAAATCTGTCGTGGATTGAACGATTGACAGCAATTTTTTTGCTTCTTCTTCTGAGATAAAATCGTCCGTTGAAAGAGCGCGTGAAGGACCTGCTAAATAGTTTGTGAATGGAATGATATTCTCGATTGAAGAATTATTAGAATGTAAAAATTTATAAAATTGATTTAGTACAACATAAATTCGATGCATCGTTTTCTCATTATATCCACGTTGAGAAGTTAAATAATAGAAATAATCATTAAATTCTTGAACTTGTAATGTACTAAAGCTGTCATTAACTTTTTTAAAATAACGGAAACATTCTTCTAAATCATAGCAATAACGCTTAATAGTAGATTCTTTTCTTCCTTTACTATTTAAGTGAGAGGCAAATTGCAAGATGACATCAGGTAAAGTAGAAGTCGTTAAGTTTGGGATCGTCAAATTTATCAACTCTTCTCTTTTTCTCTCATTATATCAAATAAGTTAATAGAATTTAGTAAAATTTAGCAATCTTATCCATTTAACAGTTTGTCTGGAGAATAAAAGTTTTGAAATGAATTGTTCGTACATATAATAGTAAAAAACTTATTTAGTTAAATACTTTCAAAAGCGCATAAAACGAACTGTAATCTTATTTCTCGTGGAGTGCTTACCTATAGATACTAAAAAAAATGTTCGACAGAATAAGAGAGGTGTCATGTTTGGAGCAGCCAATTCGTTTAAAAGATAACGGCCAAATAAATGTTGTACTTAATACAGTGAAAAGGGGAGAAGTTTCTCCAAATCCAAGTATCGAATCAGTGAAACAGCCTAAACATGAGTTATTAATTGAAATAGAGGATCAATTAAGACATTTAATTGGCATGGAAGAAATAAAAAAAATGATTCATGAAATTTATGCTTGGATATTTATTAATAAAAAAAGAGAAGAATTAAACTTAAAAGCTGAAAAACAAGTATTGCATATGTTGTTTAAAGGGAATCCAGGAACTGGAAAAACAACTGTTGCTAGGATTATTGGTCAATTATTTTTGAAAATGGGTGTATTGTCCAAAGGCCACTTAATTGAAGCAGAAAGAGCTGATTTAGTCGGAGAATACATTGGTCACACTGCTCAAAAAACTAGAGATTTAGTAAAAAAAGCAAATGGTGGGATTCTTTTTATAGATGAGGCTTACTCACTTGGCCGTGGTGGGGAAAAGGATTTCGGAAAAGAAGCGATTGATACACTTGTTAAACATATGGAAGATAAACATGGCGACTTTGTACTAATATTAGCCGGCTATTCTTCCGAAATGGATTATTTCTTAAGTTTGAATCCTGGACTAAAATCAAGATTTCCATTCATTTTAGAATTCCAGGATTATTCAGTAAAGGAGCTTCTAGATATATCAAAAAAAATGTTTGTTGACCGAGAATATATTCTATCTCGGGAAGCGGAATACCGATTAAGAGACTTTATCCAAAAGGCAAAACTTGAAAATCGTGCTCATTTTAGCAATGGGCGATTTGTCCGTAATATTGTTGAAAAATCGATTAGGACACAAGCATCAAGATTAGTATCTGAGACCGAATTTAATCGAGAAATATTAATGAGGATAGAAGAAAAAGACCTATTTACTACAGAGAAAATCGATTCAATTAATTGAACGATTATCTATTTTATCTGGTGCTTTCTACCCCACCAACCTTTAACGTTAAAATAAATTGAAATAATGACCCCAATTAAAATGTTAAGGACAATACAATATAAATAACCATATTTCCAGTTTAATTCAGGCATATTTACAAAATTCATGCCATAAAATCCTGCGATAAAGGACATCGGTAAAAAAATGGCACTTATGAGTGTTAAAGTTTTCATAATATCATTTGTCCGGTCAGATTTTAAGGACATTTGCAGTTCTATAATACCTCCCATACTTTCTTTAAAATTATCAAGGGCATTAATAATACGCTCATAGTTCTCTTTCAATTCGTTAAAATAAAAACCTGCATCCTGACTTAAGAAAGGAAAATCTGCTTCTACAATTTGGGTAATGACATTTACTTGCGGTTCTACAAGCTGTCTTAAATCTTGAAGCTGAACTTTCCAATTGAAAATTTTCTGATCTAAATCCTTTCGAAATGGGTCATTAAACAAGTCTCGTTCAATTTCTTCAATCTCATTTGCAAACCGATCAATCGAGATAAGGAACTTCTCAATAACTTCGTGGAAAATTTGATATAAAACATGACCAGCATGGTCTACTTTTATATAATTTTGACTGAATTCCTGAGTTACATATTTGAATAAATCTATTTCATGATCTTCTATATATGAAATAATTAAATTACTGCAAACTAGAATATTTATTTTTGTTGGTTTAAATAATTTAGTTAAGGCATAAAGGGAAAGGATTGCCTCGTTTTTAAAGATATTTATTCTTGGCTTATGCTCACTATGTAGAAGTTTCTTTTTTGCTAAAGGATGAATATCCAAGCTTTCAATAATTGTAGTTAACTCATCAAAGGAATTATTATTGAAGTGATACCAAAGAATTTCATCTTTAATTGGAAGCAAAAATTCATCAATTGTTTCGACAGAATGATTTGTAATATTATATCTCTTCAAATGAAATTCCTCCTTTAAATAAAATTTCTAAAATAGTGTTGGCAAGTATAGGTAAATTATGTGAAGAAAACAAACGCTTTTTTGGGTTTGTTTTTTCGTGGTAATGAAACAGGAGACTACTAATGTTTGTTGCAAAGAAGCGAAAGAGCTGAGGGAGAATAATTACTAATTTGTCATACAATATAAAAAAAACAAACCATCATTTTAAAAGGTTTGTTTTTATTGGACTTATTTATTTAATTTAATTTTTGAGTGTTTGATTCGTCTAAACTAACTGTAGAGCCTTTAAATGATCTTTTTGGTAGACTCCAATTATAATGTACAGATAATAGTCTAAGTAGAACAATAACAATGAATAGGAATAAAAGTTCAAATTTTGTATCAACAAATTTATTTCCAATTAAAACGCCTACAAGTATTGCCCAAAAAGCATAAACTTCTGAATGTAATACCATTGGTTTTCTTTTTGCAAGTAGATCTCGTACGATTCCGCCACCGATTCCAGTTAAGACAGATGCTACAATAACAGCGCTAACTGGTAATTTTAATTCCATGGCATAATTTGCACCGAGAATTGCAAAAGCGGATAAACCGATTGAATCGAATAAAATATCTAATTTTTTAAATGGTTTATTTGATAATTGCGGAAAGAAAAAGATAATTGTCATCGCAACTAAAGCAATTGTAAAATTTGTTGTTTGATTCCATAAATAGTTAATTGGATAACCTATTAATAGATTACGTAATGCACCGCCACCAAAGGCTGTAGCAAAGCCCAGAATATAGACACCAAATAAATCGTAGTCTTCTTCCATCGCAACTACTGCACCACTTAATGCAAAGGAAATAGTACCAATAATGCTAAATAAATCCCATGTTTCCAAAAAGCAATTCCCCCGCCCTGAATAAAAAGATGAAAAATAGTCCAGATATCATTATAATAAAGAGACAGTTAAGAGTAAAGAATATTTATTGCTTAGAATTGGTTAAAGAAAAGGTGGAATTTTGTGTCGAATGAAATGAGAGAAAAAGCCATTTTAGTTGGATGTCAGCTTCAAAATGTAGATGATGATCGTTTTAATTATTCATTGGATGAATTAGCATCACTTACGAAAACGGCAAATGGAGAAGTGGTTTTAATAACTTCACAAAAAAGAACTAAATATCATCCAGCATTATACATAGGGACAGGTAAAGTAGAAGAGTTAGAGGCCGCAATTGCAGAGTTAGAACCTGATGTTGTTATTTTTAATAATGAACTGACTCCATCTCAAATTCGTAATTTATCTGCAAGATTAGAAAAAAGAGTAATTGACCGTACACAATTAATATTAGACATATTTGCACAGCGAGCGAAAACAAAAGAAGGTAAATTACAGGTTGAATTGGCTCAATTACAATATTTGATGCCAAGATTAGTTGGTCAAGGCACAGAGTTATCAAGACTTGGTGGAGGTATTGGTACAAGAGGGCCTGGAGAAACAAAACTAGAATCTGATCGTCGTCATATTCGAAAACGTATTGATGATATTAAACAGCAATTAAACATAGTCGTTGAACATCGTAAACGTTATCGTGAGCGACGTAAGAAAAATGAAATGTTTCATATTTCGTTAGTAGGTTATACAAATGCAGGAAAATCAACGTTATTTAACCGACTAACTAAATCTGATGTGTATGAACAAGATTTACTGTTTGCGACATTAGATCCTACAACAAGAAAATTTGTTTTATCAAATGGTATGACAACTTTACTAACAGATACGGTTGGTTTTATTCAGGATTTACCAACTTCACTAATTGCTGCATTCCGTTCAACACTCGAAGAAGCAACGGAAGCAGATTTCATTCTTCATGTTGTCGATGCATCTCATGAAAATTATAAAAGTCATGAAGTAACAGTTTCTAAATTATTGAATGATTTAGATGTTGAAAATATTCCAATTTTAACTGTCTATAATAAAATAGATCAAGTTCATGAGGACTTTGTACCGTCACCATCTGAAGGTTTTATTGAAATGAGTGCTTTAAATGAAGATGATTTAAGTAAATTACGTCAAAGAATTGAATTTGAATGTAAGCAGTATATGGAATATTTTGAGGCATTTGTACCAGCATACGAGGGCAAATTGATTCATGAAATCAAAAAATTAACGATGATACAATCAATCAACTTTAATGAAGAAGCAGAAATCTATCAAATTACTGGTTACGTTTTCAAGGAACATTCAATTTATGATACAGTTAGAAGATATAGAATACATAAGGAGCAATAATCAATGCTAGAATTTTTATCAAACGGGGAAAAAATTGCACCATTAGTGGCAGATGTTGAAAAATTAATTTCAGAAGCCCATAAAGAGATTGACGAAGTGATTGAGTATAACCAATTCAAAGTTTTACAAAGCTTTCGAAAGCATAAAGTGAGTGATAGTCATTTTATCCCAACAACTGGTTATGGTTATGATGATATCGGAAGAGATACATTAGAGGAAATTTTTGCAGATGTTTTAGGTGGAGAAGCTGGTTTAGTAAGACCGCAAATCATTTCTGGAACCCATGCAATTTCAACTGCTTTATTTGGCGTACTAAGACCAGGAGATGAGCTTTTATATATTACCGGGAAGCCATACGATACATTAGAAGAAATCGTAGGGATACGTGGAGAAAGTGGAAATGGCTCATTAAAAGACTTTGGGATTGGATATGAATCAATCGAATTAGTAAATGACGAACGAATCAATTATGAAAAAGTAGCAAATAAAATGACAAGTAATACGAAAGTAATCGGTATTCAGCGTTCAAAAGGATACGGAACAAGACCTTCATATACAATTGAACAAATTAAAGAGATGATTGATTTTGTAAAAGAGATTGATCCAAATGTCATTGTTTTTGTAGATAATTGCTATGGTGAGTTTGTTGAAAAACTTGAGCCATGCCATGTAGGAGCAGATTTAATGGCAGGTTCATTAATTAAAAATCCTGGTGGTGGACTTGCCAAAACAGGTGGTTATATTGTAGGACGTAAAGATTTAGTTGAAAAATGTGGCTATCGTTTAACATCTCCAGGTATTGGACGTGAAGCTGGTGCTTCTCTTTATGCGTTACAAGATATGTATCATGGATTTTTTATGGCGCCACATATTACTGGTCAAGCATTAAAAGGTGCATTATTCACTGCAGCGTTCTTAGAAAAGCTTGGAATGAACACAAACCCTTCATGGGATGCAGTAAGAACTGATTTAATACAATCTGTTCAATTTGATGATAAAGAAAAAATGATCGCATTTTGTCAGGCAATTCAAGCGGCTTCACCAATCAATGCTCATTTTACGCCAACAGCAAACTATATGCCTGGATACGAAGATGATGTAATTATGGCAGCAGGGACATTTATCCAAGGTGCAAGTATTGAGTTAACAGCAGACGGTCCAATAAGAGCTCCATATGTTGTGTATGTACAAGGTGGTTTAACTTATGCTCATGTGAAAATCGCAATTTGCTCAGCAGTTAATTCTTTAATTGAAAAAAATCTATTAGAAATTTAAAACAAAATAGCTCATGACCTCTAGTCATGAGCTATTTTATATATGAAAATAATTGGGGACTTACTTTCATAATGAAGAAGGTTCAATCTATCTTTATATCTTACAGGTTAATTCTTAAATTAACCTTAATACTATCATTAAAATTCGATAATAATTATCTAATATTGTATTAAGGTTAGGAATATGCGACTATATAGAAGTGTGTAAACAGCATAGATATAGTAATGAGCGGAGGAAAAACAATGGAAAATCTACCTAATTGTCCTAAATGTAATTCAGCATATACATATGAAGATGGAAATCTTTTAATTTGTCCTGAATGTGGTTATGAATGGACAATGGAAACAGAACATACAAATAACGAAACAAAAGTAGTAAAAGATGCTAACGGAAATATTTTAAATGATGGGGATTCAGTTACAGTAATAAAAGATTTAAAAGTAAAGGGCACATCACTTGTCGTTAAAATTGGTACAAAAGTGAAAAGTATTCGATTAGTTGAAGGTGATCACGATATCGATTGTAAAATTGAAGGTTTTGGTGCCATGAAGTTGAAATCTGAGTTTGTTAAAAAAGCGTAATTTTGTTAGTTTTAAATTCTATAAAAGAACAAATGCATCAAGTCAAAAGGCTCGATGCATTTGTTTTATATAATACGAAAGAAAATAAAAATAATAGTTTGATATAAATTAATATTTGTTAAAATAAAAGAGATATAAATTAAACGCTTACATTCAAAGATATGATTGCAATTATTTTTTTAAAATCGCACAACTAAAAGAAGGTGTATAAATGAATAATCGAGCGCATAATTATGCAATGGATTATGTGAATTCAGAGGAAAAACAAAAAATGCTATATAAACGGACACTATTGATGGTTAGCATTTCGCAAATTTTTGGTGGAGCTGGATTAGCAGCAGGGGTTACTGTCGGTGCACTTTTAGCTCAACAAATGCTTGGGACAGATGCTTTTACTGGTCTTCCGGCATCCCTTTTTACACTAGGTTCAGCAGGAGCGGCATTAATTGTTGGTAGACTTTCTCAAAGATTCGGTCGACGAATCGGGCTTGCTGCAGGATTTTTTACAGGTGGACTTGGTGCAATTGGAGTAGTAATTGCGGCAATGACAAACAGTATTATCCTTTTATTTGCATCACTCTTGATTTACGGTGCAGGAACAGCAACCAATTTGCAAGCTAGATATGCGGGAACTGATTTAGCAAATAATAAACAACGTGCAAAATCGATTAGTATCGCAATGGTTTCCACAACATTTGGTGCTGTTGCAGGTCCTAATTTAGTAGGCCCTATGGGGAAATTTGCAGTCTCCATTGGCGTGCCAGCACTTGCAGGTCCATTCATTTTATCCGCAACTGCTTTTATTTTAGCCGGCCTTTTTCTTTTCATAATGCTTAATCCAGACCCGTTGATTTTAGCAAAAATAATCGAGTCAAATAAAACACATAAAGTGGATGTGGCTCATTCCACACAAATTGCAAGTATAAAAGCAAAGAGGGGTATTGCTGTAGGAGCAACGACAATGGTACTAACGCAAATAGTAATGGTTGCTATTATGACAATGACACCTGTTCACATGAAACATCACGGGCATGGACTAGACGAAGTAGGTGTAGTGATTGCGTTCCATATTGGCTCAATGTATCTTCCTTCACTCATTACAGGTATTTTTGTAGATAAAATAGGGAGAACAGCTATGTCGATTGCATCTGGAGCCACTTTATTACTAGCAGGAGTAATAGCCGCATCAGCACCAAGTGATTCGATGATTCTCCTAGTAGTTGCTCTTTCTTTACTAGGATTAGGTTGGAATTTTGGACTAATCAGTGGGACTGCTCAAATCGTTGATTCAACAGATTCTACTACACGCGCCAAGACGCAAGGAACTGTGGATGTATTTGTCGCACTAGCAGGGGCGTCAGGTGGCGCATTGTCTGGAATGATTGTTGCGAATTCAAGTTATGCAACATTATCATTAGCTGGAGGAATCTTATCCCTAATCCTTATCCCAGTCGTGATTTGGTCGCGCGGAGGAAATAAAGAACATGAACAAGGTCTTCATATGTAAAATGAAATTTAATTTATAAAATTTATAGGAGCTGATTAATCAGCTCCTATTTCACAATCTGCACGCATGTTAAGAAGTTTAATTGTTTTCTCAAATTGAATTCGTACACAATTAATTAGAGCAAAGGGGGAAATATGAAAAAAATTTTAGGTTATTTCATACTAATAATATTATTGATCAGTTTAACCAGCTGTTCCTTAAGCAAAAACACAAATAAGGATATTTTTCATTATAAAAATTCTTATGTCGGTAATAACAGTGCCGTAGGAAATATTATAAAACGATTACCGAATCATAATGAATTCACCAAAATGTCACTCCGAACAAAAAAGAAGCCTTATGGTATAACGATTGATTATAAGAATTTACCGGCTAATACTAAAAATATTGTAATACATAATGCTACTTACTTATTTGCTTTGATCAAAAATGTAGAATGGATTGTTTTTGAGTTTGCTGATCAAAAATATACTGTGACAAGACAACAACTGGATGAATGGTATGGAAAAGATTTAAGTTCTTATACGAATGAAAAGGAACTAGAGGAACTAATCCACACTAATTTAAAAGATAAAAACAAGGTAGATCAGTTATTAAAGAAATAAAATTTAGCCATTATGAAAGTGATTGATAAATTATAATAGTCTAATAGATTTAGAAAATAGAAAAAGTAGTAAACGGATATAAAGGGGTAAATGAATGTCTATTTTAACAAATCAATCTGAATTTAAAGTTCTAATTGAAAAAGAATTAATTCCGAATGTAAACCTCAAGAGTGAACGTCCAAATGACCCAATAGTAGTTAAGAATATTCCAGAAGGTTGGAAATGCATTGGATCAGGTAATTATGCTGCTGTTTTTATACATCATTCTGAACCAAAAGTGGTTGTTAAAGTTTATGGAAAAGATCTAGAAGGTTTAGAAAAAGAAGTTCAAGTCTATAAAAAATTAGGAGAGCATCCAGCTTATTCGAAATTGATCCAATACGGTGAAACATATCTAGTATTAAAAAGATTAGAAGGAATTACGTTATACAACGCACTTGCAAATGGTAATCGAATACCTGAGAGTGTAATTAAAGATGTAAATATTGCACTTAAGTATGCGATAAGTCGTGGGTTAAATCCATACGACGTTCACGGAAAAAACGTGATGATGAAAGATGGTAGGGGATACGTTGTAGATATTTCTGACTTTTACAAAAAAGGAAAGGATGAAAAGTGGGAAGATTTAGTCAAAGCCTACTACAAACTCTATAAAAAAACTTTGTATAAAGTACCTATAAAAATCCCGTTAAAATTCCTAGATTTTACTAGGCACTCATATAGATTTTACAAAAAATTGAAGAGAAAGTTTTAAGATAGACTACGTTGGGAAATGTTACGACAAGTTTAATAGGTAATATAATTGTACATTTCATATGACTGCAATGGATACGGAAAATAGAGATAGTTGTTAACATTTCAAGAAGACTAGCATACGGGCTAGTCTTCTTGTGTTTACAGTACTTCATATTTTTTTTATGATGAGGATAAATTCGCTCCTCATTTTGTACTCTTTTTTCACAAAGATTTATTTAAATAGAGCTGTTTTCATTTATTCATAGTTAAATAGAAATATCTTGGTGATCTTCATAATTTAACAATTGCTTATGATTATAAAACTTCTCAAAAATGATGCCCATTAAATAGTAAAAGACTAAGCCAAAACATAAATGAATTAGTGTAAATTTAATACCAAATGAAGCAATTTCATAGATAACGACAGGTAATTTAGCCGTTGTCCAAACTCCTAAAAAGAAAACAACATAGCGAATACTTGCTCCTTTTTTCAATAAGAGTACCGCAATCGGAAAAGCTAGGTATAAAGGACCAGCTGCAATACCTCCTAGTAATAGTGCAAACAAAACACCGTAAATACCAGATTTATCTCCCATATATTTAATAAGAGTTTCTTTCTCAACCCATTTATCAAGTAAGCCAACAAAAATTAAAACAGGTGGGAGGAGAAATAACATATTTAAAATACTATTTCCAGTTAATTGAAATGCTTTCATTCCAAGTGAGTGGTTTATGAATGTTAGAACGAAAAACGTTACTAATAAAATAAAAAAGAAACGATATTTTTTTAATTGACTCATACCATCACCAACCAAATAATATATGCAAATAAAAGAGACATTAAAAGTCCACTTGCATTACGTGCATATGCAAAACTTCTTCCAAATAATTTTTGTTCCATGGGTAATGTAATAATTCCTACCGACATTAATGTTGACATTAAAACTGCTACTTGTGGTAATCCAGCACCATTTTGGACTAATGTTTCTCCAAGAGGAAAAACGATAAAACTTGGAATTAGTCCAACAGATCCAATTAATGTAGATAGTATAATTCCTTCCACCCCAGAGTGTTCCCCAATAATTGATGAAACCATTGTAGGCGTTAAGAAGGATAAGGATAGTCCCACAAATAACATAATCGTTAAAACTTCAGGCAAAATATTACAAAACATTTTCCAAGATTTTAATAGAGCTTCTTTCGTTTTTTTTCGATCTTTTATAAAAGAAATAATCGTCAGGATTATTGCTAAACTGTATAGGATCGAAGCATTAATCATGATTGTTCACCTTCCATACATTGTATCTGCGTAAGAAAAATGTTAAATTCTTAAGCTTTTCTTCAATGTTTATTTGAAATTCTTCCAATTTTTCTTTTCCAACTTCAGTAATTTTATACATCTTAATTGGTTTATCTTGCTCAGATGTACCTAAATAAGATTCAACAGCACCTTCAGTCTCTAATTGCTTTAGAGTGCGATATAATATGGAACTGTCGATCGGATTGATTGGTAGTTCTTCCTCACACTTCTGTAGAAGCTTCCCTCCATAAGTATCCCCCTCTGTTAAAAACAATAAAAGAAACGCTCCAGTATGTCGGCCTGTATGCTTCATAAATAGTAAACCTCCTAAATTTGTAAATATTATCACAAAGAATAGTTTCATCCTGTTAATAACAATATACTGTGAATAACAGTAATATGTTCCTAACAGTAAAATTAATCTGTTAATTTATTTCAAGTCTAACTTTTTAAAAAATTTTCGCTTACTGAGGAAAGATTGGATTTAAGTTTTTACAGGAACATTTCTTTAGGTCAGAAATGCTTTTTTTTTATTTGTATAATATAAGGATAATTTCATAACGATAATAATGTAATAAAAAACAACAACAATTTATTGTAAAACGATAAATTGTATGGTAAATTCAAATTGAAAATAATTTAGTGAGGTGCTTTTATGAAACGAGGGTCAACTCTCTTTTTAAAAATAGTAGTAATTCTTATTGGGCTACCAGTTCTTGCATTGTGTATATTTGTGATTCCGAAGATTGCAGAATTTGCTGCTGAGTTGTATCCGAATATTGCTTTAATGAAATATTTCATTTTTATCGATCTATATGCTGCAGCGATTCCTTTCTATTTTGCTCTTTATCAAGCTTTTAAACTTTTAAGCTACATTGATAAAAACAAAGCTTTCTCGGAATTATCGGTTAACGCATTAAAGAAAATAAAATTTAGTGCAATCGCAATCAGTGTTTTGTATGTACTAGGGTTGCCACTTTTTTATTTAATTGCTGATATGGATGACGCTCCAGGAATTATCGTTATTGGAATGGTCTTGATTTTTGCTTCAATGGTAATTGCAGTCTTTGCAGCCGTTCTCGAAAGGCTTTTGAAAGAAGCGATTGATATAAAATCAGAAAATGATTTAACGGTCTGAGGTGAAGAACATGGCAATTATTATCAATATTGACGTGATGTTGGCAAGAAGGAAAATGAGTGTAACCGAGCTTTCGGAAAAGGTTGGGATTACGATGGCGAATCTTTCTATATTGAAAAACGGTAAGGCAAAAGCGATTCGTTTTGCAACTTTAGAAGCAATTTGTAAGGCCTTAGAGTGTCAACCAGGAGATATTTTAGAGTACCAAAATGATGGAGACAACAAATAAATCGTTGAGATTGATATCAATTTATGAAGGAGAGCTACTTGTGAATTTAATACTTCAAAAGGCTGAGTCACATTTTATAAGAGCAGTTAAACAACTTGTTCGATTTGGTTGGGAGCAAGCTTTATCATGTGTTTTTCCTGTTGTGATTTTTGCCTCTTTAGCTTTTACTAAAATTTTGCCACTTCCATTTCTGCCAAGATATGATTGGTTACTATTCATCTGTATTTTGATGCAGTGGCTGATGGTGAGTACTAAGCTTGAAACATTGGATGAATTAAAGGTCATCACACTGTTTCACCTAATTGGACTTGCACTTGAACTTTTTAAGGTACATATGGGCTCTTGGGCTTATCCTGGGGAAGGATACTCCAAACTATATGGAGTGCCACTATATAGTGGCTTTATGTACGCAAGTGTTGCCAGTTATTTATGTCAAGCATGGAGAAGGTTGAATGTTGAACTAATTAATTGGCCACCATTTTTTGTAGTTGCTTCACTTGCAGCAGCCATTTATTTGAATTTCTTTACTCACCATTTTTGGATGGATGTTCGTTGGTGGTTATCAGGACTTGTCATAATTGTTTTTTGGAAATCTTGGGTCACTTATGAAGTTAATGGGAGCAGGTACCGTATGCCAATCGCACTATCTTTCGTGCTAATTGGATTTTTTATATGGATAGCCGAAAATATTGCAACGTTTTTTGGTGCTTGGCAATATCCTAATCAATCGGTTGCATGGAGTTTAGTACATCTAGGTAAAGTAAGTTCATGGCTCTTATTAGTAATTGTAAGCTTTCTAATTGTAGCAACGTTAAAGAGGGTTAAATGTAATAACACTAAAAAAGCAAATATGTAGAAGTATTTATGTTTGGCATCAAAAAAATAACCTGTATCTAAGATTAACAAGTAATCTGATACAGGTTTATTTAATAATTTGTATCGTTAGTATATTTCTAAACCTAATATACTTCCTACTTACCGATAAGATTCATAAACCCTTTGTATATTAGGAAAAGGGAGAAAATTAAAATAGCTAAAATACCAATTAAATCTGTTAATGGCTCTACACTTGATAAGAATGTGCCTGCTAAAGGCATTTTGATTAAAGCAAAACCTGCAATAATACTAGCTAACATTAAAAAAATTCTTTCCATTCATTCATCCCTCCATTCAATATATTTTATGTGCAAGTAAAATGTAAGTGCTTTCAAATACAACCTTTTATGAAAAATGTGCGTTTGTCACGGAAAATTAGGGGTTGTTTTCATATGATTGCACTTATGGAAATTAAGAGGAGTGTGGCGTTTAGGATATAATTTAATCTTTTAATAGATTTAGTTTTCTAGTTCCTTTTACATAGATGTGTAGTCGAGCTATTTCTTTCCTATCTTTTAACCACTTTTTAATCTAATCGCCGTTTCACTTATTATTCTCTTTCATCTATTAATAGAGATTAATAATAATAGGAGTGAAGAATAATTGAGTTCAAGGCATAAACATGATGATAGCTGAATCTATGAAGGGCATTTCATTAAAGAAATTGAATACTATTTAAAATAGACAATTTTTAAGGAGGTTTTAATGAAAAGAATTAGTCTGTTCAAGCTAACGTTTATCATATTGCCATTACTACTTGTCGCTTGTCGTTTCACCCCTTCAGAAAGCCAATCAATTATAGATTGGGTAGACTTTGTTAGATGGAATGGGGTTGAGTACTATGGCATACAATCAGGAATTTTAGCTAATGAAGATTTTATTGATGAAAAAGTAGGGGAAGTAAAATTCAGGGTAGCAGATCATGTTACAAATCCAAGTTATAAAATAAAAGATGGAGATGCAGCATTCTATGAGAAAGGAACGGACATTTATTCAATCAAGGGTAATCCTGAATTTATTGCCTTAAAAGACAAAACTGCAATAAATGGATATAGAATCTATTATGCAAAAGGAACAACAGATTATAAGTGGTATTTTAAAGATGTACCAATCGAAAAAGTAGATTTGATTGAAATCTACCAATCTTATTCAACTACCGCGAAAAAGATATATGAGATTAAAGACAAAGAAAAAATAGTTAACTTTCTAGATATCTTAAAGAATAGTAAGGAAGAATCAAATTTTCAACCAAATAATGCTAATAAAAACCCTACTCAATATGAAATTATATTTTATACAGACGAACCAATCGCCTATAAGTATAATATGGAATTTGACGGTATTAACTACTATTGGCATCCGTGGGATACATCCATTTTGTCAAATGAGATAGGAAAATTTATTCCAAAGTAATTTTTTAAATACATGTGAAAGTGATATTCAGGCAAATAATAGTATTGAAATTTTGAGTACCTCAAGCATCATTTTTTTACTTCATTAAAAAAATTGAAACTAGTACTCCAATTGCTGATTTCTATAATGTGGCCTATTTAGATCAGAATGAAAAAATATCGATTATTTTATTCAAAAATGAAACTCACTAATTTTTTATTGAGTTTTTACTTTACTACTTACTTTAATATTTGTTGAGATATTGGAGTAGACACGAAGCTATCATTAACTCTCCGAACGTTATTTACTAAATGAAACAACAACTAGTAAAGAATGTGAAATAAAATATGAATCTAAAACATTTATTTTATACTAAACTCTACATAAAAATGGTAAAATATGGTTATATAATTGTCGCAATCGGATTTTTTACGGAGGGGCTATAATTGAGAAAGCCATATATATTTTTGATATGCGTAGCAATCCTAGCTTTATGCTTAGGTGGATTTTATTTTGAAAAAATGAAGTATACCAAAACAAAAAATGAAATATTAATTGGTTATAACTACACAAAATTCGGGGAAAATGTAATCAAATTTGATCCAGTAAAAGTAGAAAAACAAGAAAAATTAAATCAATTAGAAGAAATATTTTTATTTAGTAAAAAAATAGAAAAACCAATTGTTGATTTAGCTAAGTATGATGTTCAGTTATCATTCAGAAGTCCAATAGATGAAACAGTTGAATATAGTTCATTACTTTGGTTCACAAAAAGTGGTGCAATCATAAAAATTAATGGATTTAACGGATATCGAAGTGTTGGTATTGAGAATGCCAAATCAATAAAAAATATAATAAATTACATAGAGTTGTAATGATTAAATAATGTTTAGTAAATAAGTTGTCATGGCAACTTATTTTTTTATGTTATAAGGAAGAATTAGTTGAATTTTAAATAGTAGCAGAAAGGATATAATATTGTAGTGGTTTAAAAAGCAAACTTATTAATTAAACTTTAAGTTGGTGATTGAATGTTTCGTTTTTTTAAATCTAAAAAGAAGGTAAGCTTCAGTGAACAATTATGTGAACTGCAAAAGATTGGTATAGAATTAAATTCAAATTTAAATGAAGAATTAATACTTGCTGAGTATAGTGAAGAGGAATTTGAGAATGAACCTTACCTACTATTATTAATTGCATTAGGTAGTGAATTGGAGCTAAACGAAAATTATAATAACTGCTCAAATGAAATATGGTATTTGGATACAGAATGTATTGAGGACACAGGAGATTATGTTCGAATTGCAGAAAGAATTAAAGACTTATCAAAAAATTACTTAGATCTTAAAAATATTAAAGATTATGTAGATATTGAAAATCAAGAGGCATCAATTTCTTTTACTTTAGATGAAGAAGAATATTGTTGGAAGTTAGAAGTAAATGATGACTGGATCGATGAGAAAATTATTGTAAAGTTTAATGATTTATTAGAAATAAAAAATTCGAATAAGAGAGTTTATATTCTAGATTTAAGAGGACAAGATTGTTTAGTTGGTATTTATTCCAAGGAACAAGTAAAGAAGTTAAATAACTTACTCAAAGGATATAAATTTGTATCATTTTAAAACAACAAAAACTTAATATTTAACTGTTGTGCTAAAGTATTATGGATAAAAGGAAAAAATGTTGAGGGAATGTAAAGAAAGGAAGTGTAAAACGATGGAATTGGAAACGGTTATGCAGGAGTTAGAAGCACTTGGTAAGGAACGGACCAAAAAGACATACATAAGTAATGGTGCACATGAGCCACTATTTGGGGTGGCAACAGGGGCAATGAAGCCGATCGCAAAGAAAATTAAAATGGATCAGCAATTAGCGAATGAATTATATGCTACAGGTAATTACGATGCGATGTATTTTGCGGGGATTATTGCAGAGCCTTTGAAAATGACTGAAAAAGACTTTGAAAGCTGGATTGATGGAGCATATTTCTATATGCTTTCAGACTATGTGGTTGCTGTTACTTTAGCTGAAGCAGATATTGCGCAAGAGGTAGCCGATAAATGGATTGCAAGCGGAGATGAACTGAAAATGTCAGCTGGTTGGAGCTGCTACTGTTGGCTTTTAGGGAATCGATCGGATATTGAATTTGACGCGCTCAAGATTTCAAATCTGCTTGACAAGGTGAAAGATACAATTCATAAATCTCCTGAACGAACAAAATCTGCAATGAATAATTTTGTTTATACAGTAGCCATTTCATATTTACCTCAACATGAAAAAGCGGTGGAAACTGCAAAAGCAATTGGACCAGTCGAAATGAAAAAGGAAAAGAAAAAAAGCACCATTTTACTTTGCTCAGAAAAAATTCAAAAAGATTTAGATAAAGGATTATTAGGATTTAAACGTAAACATGTAAGGTGTTAAAATCGTCAAAAGAAAAAGCTGAATCATTTTTTCGATTCAGCTATTTCTTTAATCTTGATATAACTTTTTTCTATTTTTGAAAATAAAAAAGTAGCTTAAGAAGATAATGAGAATTAAACCTAAACTAATAAAGACTCCCATTCTTTGAGTTGCGTGAACTAATCCACCTGAGACCCCCACTAGTATTAATAGAATGCCTAAGTAAGAAGTGAAAGGATAACCGAACATTTTAAAATGATTATTATGATTTCTTTCTTTTCTTAGTTTAATTTGTGATGATAAGATTGTTGTCCAATTCAAAATCATCATAACGCCTGCTGCAGTTGTTATATATTCATATATTTTTCCAGGAAGAATAAAAGATAATATTAAAGAAATAGCTACTGCAAACCCCGTTAGAATTAATGCCTTTAAAGCAGTTCCTCGTTTGTCCCTGTTAGCTATTCTTCTAGGTGCCTCACCATCTTCCGCTAATGAAACCATAATGTTAGTAACTGAAAAAAGAGATCCCACCATCGTTGATAAAGCAGCACTAATAATAATTAAGTTGAAAAAGGAATCGATATAAGGAAAATGAAAAACCGATAAAGCTGAAACGAAAGGACTTTTTGATGCGTTAATTTTTGACCAAGGTACCATCATTAATACAAAGAAAATAGATGAAATATACACAGCAACTAGTGCAATGAGCATTCCGATTCCCGCTTTTGGAATTTCTTCTCTATTTTTCAATTCAGATGAAGCGATCCCAATTATTTCTATACCTCCAAATGAGAAAAATACAAAGATTAAAGCCGACCACATTCCTTTCATTCCGGTTGCTAAAAATGGGTGAATGCTGTTTAATCCTTTTAATGAATTAGTTTCTGGGGTAATAATTTGTGCTATTAATAATATCCCAAATAAAATAAAGATAACTAAAGTAGATAATTTTATTATGGCGAAAATCGATTCTATTTTCCCAAAATTTTTGACTCCTAAAAGATTAATAGCAAATGCAATAATGACAAAGAAAACTGTAAAAATCCAAAGAGGAACATTCGGGAACCAAAATTTAGCAAAGGTTCCAAGTGCCACAGCTTCACTGGAGATTATAAATACACCAGATAACCAATACATCCAACCAGATACAAATCCCATCGAGTTGCCAAATGCTTTTTTCGCATACGTTCTAAAAGAGCCTGGCTCAGGATCTGCTACTGTCATTTCCGCAAGTGCACTAAATACAAAAAAGGCGGTGATTCCCCCAACTATGTAATTTAACAATATTGCTGGACCTGCTATTTGGATCGATAAACCAGTACCTAAAAAGAAACCTGCCCCTATGATCGAACCAATTCCAATCAAAGAAAGCTGCCACCAAGAAAGTTTAGATGTTTTTCCTTTTTCAAGATTAGCTCTTTTTTTGTCAAGTACTGCCTGTTTTATCGAATGATTATTACCCATTTAAAAGATCTCCTTACTATTTAAATCAATACTAGTTATACATTCCCCATTTGTATAAATTTAAAACGGTTATTTTAGAATTATTTATAAATACTTAGAATGTCAGTGTAAATCTATTTTTGGTTAGAAATCTGTATCTATTTATATAGTTAAATAAAAATGAGAGCCGAACGTCGGCTCTCATTTTACTCTTAAGAAGACTAGTTAGGAAAGATTTGAAGATGAAAAGGTTTTACTTAGTATTTATATAAAATTGGAAAATCTCATTAACTGCTTGGCGATAGCCACCCGCTTCTTGAAATGATTTCTTTATGCTGCCGATTGCTTTATTGTAAGACGAGTTATTATTTAACACATTTTCAGCGGCTTCACGTAGTTGAATTGGTGTTAAATTTTGTACTTGTAATTGCAAACCTGCACCAATCTTGGCTATTTGCTCTGCAATGATTGGCTGATCAGCGCTCTGAGGGATTACGATTAATGGAACTCCATAATAGAGACCCTCACTTGTACTATTCATTCCACCATGAGTAATAAATAATTTAGTAAATTTTAGTACTTCGGTCTGTGGAACATAATGTTTTCAATAAAGTTTGAAGGAATAATCCCTAAATCATCTAGATTGGTATGTTTACCAATCGACATTACAACTGAGTGTTCACTATTTCCAAATGCTTCAAAACTTAACTTATAAAAATCAATTGAGCGGTTAAAAACAGTTCCAAGCGAAATATAGATAGGACTTTTACTTTTAATGGTAGAAAGGTCAAAGGGATCTTGTTGTATTCGTGAACCGATTGATGGGCCAACAAATTTGTATTTATGATTAAAGGCTTCTCCATCAGGTTGAAAGGCTCTAGTTGTATATACGATTGTTAATGGGGCAGGATTACAAAAAACTTCATAATTTGAATTAATCTCTACACTATATTTTTGCTTAATATGACAGTTTCTTAAATTCTTCATTAATCGGTTTAATGATCTCTTCAGGAATATTCATTGACTGCTTTTCCAACATTTTATCAAATGTTTCTTTTGTCTCTGCAAAAGAAGTACAAGAACTGATTGCTGGAAGATTAAGAATTTGAGCAATTAAACGTCCACAACCAAACATAGAATCGTGTATGATGTATCGAAATGCTCTCCCTTAATTTGTTCAAGAACACTAGGTATTACGATTTCTGCTGTATGTACCCAGTCTTTTCAATTCGATCTCGAAAAGACTCTATCGAAAAGTAGACAACCTCTTCACCTCGTGAAATAAGCTCTTCTACAACTGCAATCGTAGGATTGATATGCCCTTCTGAGCCTCCATTAATAAATAAAACACACGCCATTCCAAACACTCCTTGGTTCAATTTATCCCTATTTAAAAGAAAAATGAATAAGCTTAACTAAATAACATTGTATAATGTGAAAGTAAAAAATAAAAATAATAGAGGTGATTTACGTGAAGGAACAATTAATTAAATTAACAAATACAGAAGACCTCGTTGAAATTTATAATGATTTAGGGGATGTTGATGTATGTGCTGTTGCAAAGGTTCTTTATGTATCAGATGACTATGTAATATTAGCTAATATTACTCCAACTGGAATGTACGATGGCTTTTCATTAATAAAAACAGACTCTATTTTTCAAATAAATGTAGATTCTCGCTATCTACGAAAAATAAAAAAACTGTATATAACTAAGAAACAAACTCATATGAAATTTGAAATGGAAAATGATAATTTAATGGAGGGCATTCTTGATTTTGCTTATCAAAATAAATTTTTAATTTTAGTAGAACTATTGGAAAGTGCTAATGTGCAAGGTAACATTAAACGTAAAGAAGACCATATCCTTGTTTTATCGATCATAAACCAATACGGTGAATACGATGGAGAATCAATTTTTAAGGTAGAAGATATAACCTCAATGCATATAGATGATGAAGAAAGAAATTGTATAAAATTACTAGATTTTGAGAAAAGGGAATAAAGATAGATTATTAGTTTGTAGTTTGACTTTTATAGGAAGTGAAAAGATGTTTACATATTATTCAATACTCATAGTAGGATTGTTTTTGTTATTAGGAGCAGTTTTTATCTTTATGCCAATGTATCTAGATCGAGTATATTCATTGGTAAATATAAGTAAAAGCATTGGATGTTTATTACTTGGTGCTTTACTTTTAGCGTTTACTCTTCCAAGTCTTAAATATGTTGTGTTTAAGCAATATGATGTTGTAAGCGGAAGATGTGTTATAGATATTGATAGCTCAAGCCGTACTTCTGAAGCAGTCTTTGATATGCAGAATACAGATGAAATATTTACTTTCAGAAATATTCCTAAACTGGATGCTTATGGGACATCAGTTCCATATTATTGTAAGGTGACAGTTACAAAAGATCATAATTTTGAAGTAAGTTACAAAATATATGATAGCAAAACAAGAAAATTAATTTTGGCAAGTGAATAGTTAATTAAAACTACTAATCTAGTAAAAAACTCTATTAACATTAAAACCTTAAGGGAGCTACTTATGAAATAAACTATATTGCTATGGCTTAAGTGTATATTCTAGAATTGACTGATTTATTAACAAGCTTCAGAGATTTTATACTACTTGGGAAAGAGTGTTCAAAAAAGTTAAAGGTAATTGTGTGTTTATTTTTGACTTTAAATTAAATAATAAAAACTGGTTTCTTATTGTAATTGGAATTATATATCCTATTTATAGTCGTGTTGTAAATTATTTTAAACTTGAATTTGAAGATGAAAAAAATATTGTATGACTACAACAAAAGGCTGCTTTTAGGTAGTCTTTTTTAAATGGAAACAAGTATTTACACTAAAAAAATCGTTAATAAATTTTACAAGAAATAACGCTATTTCATTATATATAACACCTCAAATTACACAAAGTGCAATCTATACGGTATTTATTGCAACTACAATTTAATATTGGTGATTTAATTACAATTAGATATCTTATTAAGGTTCTTCTTTCAGTAGAAGACCTTTTTTTATCCTAATATACTACTTAAAACAATTGTAAATTTAGATTTTAAATTTATCCTAATTAATACATAGTAGTGTATTATACAAATATAAATTGATGATTCGTAAGGAAAATGACCCTACTAGATAAAGAAGAAATTTTATACTCATTTAGGAATTGTTTTGCCACATCAACACTATTATGAATCTCTTAATCAAATTGAATCTAGTTTTGTTCAAGTGATAGAAGCTATTAATAAAAGTTTAAATTCATCTACACTAATGGTGCATAACGGAAATTCATTAAGTTAATGGACTATTTAGTTAATTGGTTAAAAGTAAATAAAGCTAAAATATAGTGATTTTTAAAGTAAAAAGATTACTAGAATATAAAAAAATAGAGGAAGATCCTCTATTAAAAGTCGAACTTATAAACCGCCAAGCGCTTTAATCGTAGCAGGTCCTACAATTCCGTCTACTTTTAAATGCCGGTCTTTTTGAAATTTTCGCACGGCTTGGTCTGTATTGTTTCCAAATATACCATCGATACCTTTTGTACTATACCCAAGTGCTGTAAGCTTTTGTTGAAGCTTTTTAACTGTAGCTCCACGATTTCCCTTTTTTAACACAGTTCCAGTTGGGATAACAGCATTTGAACCACCACTACTACTTGTTACTTTGTATCCATTTGCATTTGCTATTGAGTCAAATGATTTACTTGAAGTTATAATGACGACAGGAGTGCTCAATTTTACTTTATCAAAAAGCCATTCTACTTCATTATCATACATTCTAACACAGCCATGACTAACGTATTTTCCAATCGAACTTGGGTTATTGTTACCGTGGATGGCATATGTAGTTCCCCATGTACCACGAGCATTTAATCCAAGCCAACGGTTTCCGAGTGGATTTCTAGGATCCCCGCCAGGAATATGACCTGTATAGTAAGGTCTATTCACAATCTTATTTACAATTTTAAACTTACCTTCTGGCGTCAGAGTTGGACTTTTACCAGTGGCTACTTTAAAAACTTTGTAGAGTTTTCCATTTTCATAATAAGCCAGTTGATTTGTTGACTTATTAATTATTATGAATTGAGATGTAGCTGCCTGGCTAGGTTTAATACCGATTCCCACAAACATAAGACAGGTTAAAATTAAAACAGCAAGCCATTTTCTAATCAATACCGTCCCTCCCGAATCATTTTTTTCAAAGTCTTAATCAATTAATCCTATGATTGTAGAAGTTGTCCATTTGTCATTTTTTTCAAATATGCTTAAAATAACTAAAGAAGATGACATTTGTAATGAATTTTCATAGTTCTTTTGGTTTGTATTATTAGGTGGGAAAATCGTAATGTAATACTAATGGCTCGAAAAGGGGAAATGGTATATATAAAGAAGTGGAGGTGAAAAGATGAAAATTAATAATTATATGCTCCAACTATCATTACTAATCATCATTATTTTGGTGGGACTTTTATCATTCATTTAATGAAAACGGGTGAATTTTTATTAGATCAAATTATTGGATTTTCAGTCGGGATCTTAATCCTATTCTTTACTTTAATTTGGAGAAAATCTAGCAAACTTTCATAAGTCTTAAAATTTGAGAAATCTAATATAACAAATTTCGCATTATATAGTAGAATGAATATAAGTTTAAGAAATTAATTGTGTTCTTGGATTGTAAAAGAAATTAGACTCAATATTTAAGAATAAAAGTTAAATATAATAGTCTTTCAAGTATTTAGTTAAGGAGGAACGATTTTGTTTAAACGTATTTCTTTCTTTATTTTTGTTAATATTTTAGTGTTAATTACAATTACAACAATCACAACATTATTAGGCGTACCACGTTATATTGGTAATGGGGGATATTGGGCACTGCTTGCATTTAGTGTTATTGCAGGTTTTAGTGGAGCGATTATTTCATTATTATTCTCTCGTATAATGGCCAAATGGGTAATGGGTGTTAAATTAATTGATCCTCGCTCTTCACAAATTGATCGTTTAAATTTTGTACTAGAAGAGACTTATCGTTTAGCAAAACTTGCTGGTTTAAAGAAGATGCCACAGGTGGGCGTATATGATTCAGTTGAGGTTAATGCTTTTGCTACAGGACCTAGTAAAAGACGATCTTTAGTAGCTGTTTCTAGTGGAATGATTGAGACAATGGATCGTCCTGCGATTAGTGGTGTTTTAGCACACGAAATTGCTCATATAAAAAATGGAGATATGGTTACTACAACTTTATTACAAGGTATAATTAACACTTTTGTCATTTTCTTCTCCCGTTTAGTTGCAAAAATTGTTTCAAATTTTGTAAGAGAAGAGTTATCTTATGTAGTTTATTTTCTTTGTTCAGTAGTATTTGAGATTGTATTTAGTATTTTAAGTAGTCCAATTATTTTCTGGCATTCAAGAAAAAGAGAGTTTAAGGCAGACAGGTATGCGGCAGAACTTGGTGGAAAAGATAACATGATTCATGCTTTAGAATCATTAAGTCGAAATATTAGATTAGTTGATGATCGTCAAAAATCGATTGCTGCTTTTAAAATTAGCGGAAAAGAGAAATTCGCAAGATTATTCTCAACGCATCCACCATTAGAAAAACGAATCGAGCGTTTAAAATCATTATAAAAGGCCTTTTTTTACATGAAATTGAAAGAAGGATTTCATTTAGTTTTAGGGAATATAGATACTAAAAAGATGAGGTGTACTTTAATTTGGAGAAAGATAAAATTGAAAAATTGAAGACAGCAGCATTAATTTTAGGTACCTTTGTTATAACCCTCGGAATTATCATATCTATTTCTATTATTAATTTTAATCACGCAAAAGCACATCCCATTATTATCAAAATTCCTAAATCCGAAAGAATAATTACACTAGTTAATAAACAAGAATTAATGAACGTAGATTCAAATTTAAAAACTAATGTTTGTGAAGTTCTCGAACTTCCAAAAACAGATAATAAAAATCAGTATCAAATTGTTTGTGATGATACTGAGAAATACGGATTTACTGCCAAAGAAATAATAGACAAAAATTCTCACCCTGCCTTGAAAGTCGGTGATACGGTTTACTTAACAATTTATAAAGATGGTAAATTAATGGTGAGAATAGAAAATAAATAAGGGTTAGAATTCAATAATATGAAAAAGGAACTTCAAATTAGCTGAAGTTCCTTTTTCTTCTTTATTATAGTTTTTCTCCATTTGAAGTAATTACGTCTTTGTACCAGAAAAATGATTTTTTCTTCTTTCGTTCTAATGTTCCGCTACCGTCGTCATGTTTATCGACATAAATGAAGCCATAACGTTTTGAGAACTCACCTGATGATGCACTTACAAGATCAATACAACCCCAGCTAGTATAACCCATCAATTTTACGCCATCTTGAATTGCTTCTCCCATAGCATTAATATGCTCACGTAAATAATCAATTCGATAATAATCATTAATTGATCCGTCATCTTCTACTTTGTCATATGCACCTAGACCATTTTCTACAACAAATAATGGCACTTGGTATCGGTCATACAATTGATTTAAACTTATGCGTAAACCTACTGGATCAATTTCCCAGCCCCAGTCACTTGCTTTTAGGAAAGGATTTTTAACTCCGCCAATCAGATTTCCTTGAGAGCTTTCTAAGTCAGATTTTTCCTTTTTCTCTGTTCTAGACATATAATAACTAAACCCAATATAGTCAACAGTGCCTTCTTTAATTAATTCTAAATCCCCATCTTGCATTTCAATATTAATATTGTTTTCTTTAAAGAAGCGTTTAATAAATGACGGATATTCGCCACGAACCTGAACGTCTGCACAGAAGTAATTAAAAAAGCGCTCTTCTTCAAGGGCATACATTACGTTGTTAGGATTCGAATCAAATGAATAAACCGGAGCATATAAAATCATACATCCAATTTGAGAATCTGGAATGATTTCACGACATGCTTTGACAGTAATACTACTTGCAACAAATTGATGATGAAACGCCTGAAATGTTGGTTGGTATTTATCTTTTTCTTCTTTGATCGAAAAACCAAGACCCATAATTGGCATAATTAATCCACTATTAATTTCATTAAAAGTCATCCAATATTTTACTTTGTTTTTATAACGATTGAAGATTGCGTTCACATATCTTTCAAAGAAGGTTACTACTTCTCGATTTCTCCAACCGCCATATTGTTTTACAAGATTTACTGGCATTTCATAGTGTGAAATTGTAACAACTGGTTCAATGCCGTATTTGTGTAGTTCGTCAAAAACACGGTCATAGAAAGCCAATCCTTCTTCATTTGCTTCTAATTCATTTCCATTTGGAAAGATTCTTGTCCAAGCAATTGACATTCGGAAAACTTTAAAACCCATTTCCGCAAATAACGCAATATCTTCTTTATATCGGTGATAGAAGTCGATTCCTTCGTGGTTAGGATAATTATACTTTGAACGATTAATCTCAAAATTAAATCCAGGAGACTGTAATATGTTTAGTCTTTTCTTTCCGCCTGGAAGAACATCGGCTATATTTAAACCTTTATTTCCTTCATAAAATCCGCCTTCCATTTGATTAGCAGCAGTAGCGCCACCCCATAAAAAATCTTTAGGAAACTTAAACTGATTCATTTTTTTTACCTCCTAATTTCTTTTTAGTTGTTTACATAAATCCATATTTTTTAATTAATGAGAATATAAACGAATCATAACGTTAACGAAGATGTTAGTAAATAAGTGAATGGAATCTAGTTCCTATTCACAAAAGTTAAAAAACGTTTCATAAATGTAACGCTGTGTTTTTTATTTTGTATGTTAAGATAATAAAATGGATTAAATATATTTAGTAGCTAGCTATAAAAGGAGAACTATTTAAAATGTTTTCAATTGATCAAATCGCGTCTTTTAATGAGTTAGAGTTATCTTTATATAATTACATTTCACAAAATATGGAAAAAGTCGCTTATATGCGTATACGTGAAATTGCAGATGAAACCCATGTTTCAACTTCAACAATATTACGCTTTTGTCGGAAACTAAATTGCGACGGCTTTTCTGAATTTAAAGTAAAGTTAAAAATGTATTTGGAAGCGGAGAAACGAACCTTTGTAAAAAGCGCACAACATACACTAGTGGAATTTTTTGAGAGATCTTTAAAAGGGGATTTAGAAGATAAAGTGAAAGAGGCTGCTATTGAAATAAACAAAGCTGAAAATATAATTTTTATTGGAATAGGTAGCTCAGGTATTCTTGCTGAATATGGTTCGAGGTACTTTTCAAGTTTAGGAAAATTTTCACTTTATATAAAGGACCCACATTTTCCGATCCATTCAAAATTAACAAAAAATAGTATAGCAATCGCTTTGTCAGTCTCTGGAGAAACTATTTTCACAGTAAATCATCTGAATTTACTTAAACAAGAAGGTTGTAAGATTATTAGTATTACGAACAACAAATTATCAACAATAGCAAAAATTTCTGATCTAAATATACCCTATTATGTAACAGAAGAGTATTTTGAAGAGGCAAATATTACTACTCAAGTTCCAGTGGTTTATATAATTGAATCAATAGCGCGCGAAATTTATCGAATCAATCAATAAGTCAAATGGTTTTTTTACTCATTATAAGAAGGGATTTCTTCTCATGTGAGGATTGTTATTTATTCTGAAAATGAATAAAGGAGTATTAATATTTATGAAATTAATCGATCCCACATTACATAAAGATTGGGTAACACCACATTCACAAATATGGTACGAACAAATAGGCAAATTATACGGGGAATACACATATCCTTGGAATTCAACAATTACTGAGCCGAATGCGGAGTTAATTTTTATTAATGAAGTATTTGGAATGATTTATAACAAAACTGTTTTAGATGTAGGGTGTGGACATGGAGAATTTACTATTAAATGTAGTGAAAAAGCAAAAGAAATTGTAGGGTTTGATCTTACAACTGATTTAATTAAAAGTGGAAATGAATCGAAAAAACCAAATGTGTCTTTTATAGTTGGCAGTACAAAAAATGAATTACCTTTTGAATCGGAACAGTTTGATTGTGCATATAACCGAAAAGGACCTACATCAGCTTATCAAGAACTTAAAAGAGTAGTAAAAAAAGGAGGTACAATCCTAGGACTTCATCCTGGTGATGAATTAGGAACTGAATTGCCTAAATTATTTCCTAATCTTTTTGAATCAATTAATAGTGAGAATCCAATTTTAAAAACGATAAAGAAAAGAGTTGAATTAAGTAAGTTTGAAAGTGTAGAAATACAAGTTATTAATAGTTTTGAATTTTTACATACGCCACTTGATGTTTTAAAACTAAGATGCTTCGGCCAAAAACAATCACTATTAAAAGATATAATAGAAAATAATTTATTAGAAGTACAACGAATATTTGAACAAAATGCCCAGAAGGATGGTTTGCCTATAACTTATTCACGTTACATTGTTAGAGCACAAGTATAAATTATTGAGAGGATAACAATATCCTCTTTTTTTTATTGCGTATTAAAGTATAAATCAAATATTTCTATACTTTGCCAATATAAAAAAACATTTATTACTTGGACGTCTATCATAATCAAATTTTAATGTTGGTACATAAGATTATATTGGTATGAAAATGGACAAGAATTTATTACCAAATCTGTTCTCTAGTTAAAAAGGTGATAATTTGGGAAAAGACAACAAAGAAAATAGAAAATCTTGTAATTGCAAAGAATGCAAATGTAAGAAATGTGAGTGTAAAGAGTGTAAAAAATGTAAATGTAAGAACTGTGAGTGTAAAGCATGTAAGAAATGCAAGTGTAAGAATTGTAAGGAATGCAAATATAAAGATTCAAAAGTATGTTACTGTTGTGATAAATGTTGTAGAGGACCCAGAGGGAAAAGAGGTAAAACTGGTCCTCAAGGTAAGACTGGGTCAACAGGTATGACGGGAGCAACAGGAGAGACGGGTGTAACAGGTCCGACAGGGGCAACTGGAACAATTGGAACAACAGGAGCAACAGGTTTGATCGGAACAACTGGAGAAACTGGGGCGACAGGAGAGACCGGTTCGACCGGAGCAACAGGTCCAACCGGTCCAACCGGAACCACTGGAGAAACTGGGGCAACAGGGGAGATAGGTCCGGCGGGAGCAACCGGAGCAGCCGGAATAACTGGAGCAACAGGAGAGATAGGTCTGACGGGAGCAACCGGCCCAACCGGAGTAACTGGTTCACCGGGAGTAACAGGACCAACCGGTGCAACAGGCTCAACTGGAACGACTGGCCCAACCGGAATAACTGGCCCAACCGGAGTAACGGGAACAACTGGAACGACCGGAGCAACCGGAGTAACTGGGGCAACCGGAGAAACAGGCCCAACCGGAGCGACAGGCTTAACCGGGGCAACCGGAGTGACAGGCTCAACCGGGGCAACAGGAGAGACGGGTCCAACCGGAGTAACAGGTTCAAGTGGAGCAACTGGAATAACTGGAACAACCGGAACCACTGGAGCAACTGGGGCAACAGGAGAGATAGGTCTGACGGGAATAACTGGGGTAACTGGCCCAACCGGAGAAACAGGCTCAACTGGAACGACTGGCCCAACCGGAGTAACCGGGGCAACCGGAGAGACGGGTCCAATCGGGGCAACCGGAGAAACAGGCCCAACCGGATTAACAGGATCGACAGGTTCAACTGGAGCAACCGGAATAACTGGAACAACCGGAACCACTGGAGCAACTGGAGCAACAGGAGAGATAGGTCTGACTGGAGCAACCGGCCCAACCGGGGTAACAGGTCCGACGGGAATAACTGGGGTAACTGGTTCAACCGGAGAAACAGGCTCAACTGGAACGACTGGCCCAACCGGAGTAACCGGGGCAACCGGAGAAACAGGCCCAACCGGAACTGGTTCAACCGGAGAAACAGGCCCAACCGGAGTAACTGGTCCAACCGGAGAAACAGGTCCAACTGGAGTAACGGGAACAACTGGAACGACCGGAGCAACCGGAGTAACTGGTTCAACCGGAGCAACCGGAGTGACAGGCCCAACCGGATTAACAGGATCGACAGGTTCAACTGGAGCAACCGGAATAACTGGAACAACCGGAACCACTGGAGCAACTGGGGCAACAGGAGAGATAGGTCTGACGGGAGCAACCGGCCCAACCGGGGTAACAGGTCCGACGGGAATAACTGGGGTAACTGGTTCAACCGGAGAAACAGGCTCAACTGGAACGACTGGCCCAACCGGAGTAACCGGGGCAACCGGAGTGACAGGCCCAACCGGAGCAACTGGAGTAACAGGAGAGACGGGTCCAACCGGAGCAACCGGGGTAACCGGAGTGACAGGCCCAACTGGAGCAACTGGAGTAACGGGTCCAACCGGAGTAACAGGATCGACAGGTTCAACTGGAGCAACCGGAATAACTGGAACAACCGGAACCACTGGAGCAACTGGGGCAACAGGAGAGATAGGTCCGACGGGAATAACTGGGGTAACTGGTTCAACCGGAGCAACAGGCTCAACTGGAACGACTGGCCCAACCGGAGTAACAGGAGTAACCGGGGTAACAGGAGAGACGGGTCCAACCGGAGTAACAGGATCGACAGGTTCAACTGGAGCAACCGGAACCACTGGAGCAACTGGGGCAACAGGAGAGATAGGTCTGACGGGAGCAACCGGCCCAACCGGGGTAACAGGTCCGACGGGAATAACTGGGGTAACAGGTTCAACCGGAGCAACCGGGGTAACAGGAGTGACAGGAGTGACAGGCCCAACCGGAGCAACTGGAGCAACCGGAGTAATGGGAACAACTGGAGAGACGGGAACAACGGGAACAACCGGGGCAACAGGAGTAACCGGAGTAACGGGGGCAACTGGAGCAACAGGATCGACAGGTTCAACTGGAGCAACCGGCATAACTGGAGCAACCGGCATAACTGGAACAACCGGAACCACTGGAGCAACTGGGGCAACAGGAGAGATAGGTCTGACGGGAGCAACCGGCCCAACCGGGGTAACAGGTCCGACGGGAATAACTGGGGTAACTGGTTCAACCGGAGTAACAGGCCCAACCGGAGCAACTGGAGTAACCGGGGTAACGGGTCCAACCGGAGCAACCGGGGTAACAGGAGTGACAGGAGTGACAGGCCCAACCGGAGCAACTGGAGCAACTGGAGCAACCGGAGTAACGGGAACAACGGGAACAACCGGGGCAACAGGAGTGACGGGAACAACAGGAACGACCGGAGCAACCGGAGTAACTGGGGCAACAGGAGTGACGGGAACAACGGGAACGACTGGAGTAACCGGAGTAACTGGGGCAACAGGAGTGACGGGAGCAACTGGAGTAACTGGTTCAACCGGAGTAACTGGGGCAACTGGAGTAACTGGGGCAACTGGAGTAACGGGAACAACAGGAACGACTGGAGCAACCGGAGTAACTGGTTCAACTGGAGTAACTGGTTCAACTGGAGTGACAGGAGCAACTGGAGTGACGGGAACAACGGGAACGACTGGAGTAACCGGAGTAACTGGTTCAACTGGAGTAACTGGGGCAACAGGAGTAACGGGAACAACAGGAACGACTGGAGCAACCGGAGTAACTGGTTCAACTGGAGTAACTGGTTCAACTGGAGTGACAGGAGCAACTGGAGTAACTGGTTCAACAGGAGTGACGGGAACAACAGGAACGACTGGAGCAACCGGAGTAACTGGAGCAACCGGAGTAACGGGAACAACAGGAACGACCGGAGCAACCGGAGTAACTGGTTCAACAGGAGTGACGGGAGCAACTGGAGTAACTGGTTCAACCGGAGTAACTGGTTCAACTGGAGTAACTGGTTCAACTGGAGTGACAGGAGCAACTGGAGTAACTGGGGCAACCGGAGTGACGGGAACAACAGGAACGACTGGAGCAACCGGAGTAACTGGTGCAACCGGAGTAACGGGTCCAACAGGTCAAAGACCAACTCTAACATTTGCAGAAAATGCAGGATCGATTGCAGTATTCCCACCACTCAATACTGAAGTAACCATAGTAAGTATCACTCAAGCTGTACTTGCAAATCAACAGCTTAAAATTGACTACGCAACAGCAATTGAACTAGTTGTTACTGCAAACTGGTCAGTTACATTTGAATTGCGACTATACAGGGATGCCACTTTAATAAATACTAGAATATCTAATAGTAGCCAGTCTACAGCTGGTACTCACCGATATCAATTTGCAAGTACTTACGTAAATGTAGCACCTGCAAATGCAACATCAACGTATAGTCTTAGAGTAATTTTTACCATTGTATCGAATCTTACTTCAGCATCGGCAATTAATAGAGACATGAATATAATCACATTTACACCGTAAGCAATTGTGAATAGATTTTTAGAATAATAACCCCATATGATAGACAGTTAGAATAGATTTTACAGCCAGTTATATGGGGATTCTTTATTTTAAAAAATATATAAATAAATGTTGTGCAAGTTAATCTTCAACCAAAGCATTTTATTTGTTTTCACATACTTTATAAAAACACAAAAATTAAGGATGTGGAGAATATGAATCGCTTTAATGGCCGCAAAGTCGATCAGTTACAATTCGATATTGAATATAGAACCTAATTTACTTTTATAATAAATGATGAAACTTAAAGTTGTGTTTTAAAAGATATTGCTAACGATTCAGTAAATATTGTTGGAATTTTACTGACAAAAAGTGGTGAAAATAATAATTCCGATAGACTTGTACCTGGTACAACTGAATCGCAAAATAAACATGATCTAAAAGTAGTTAGAGACGTATTTGAATCATTTAATGTGAATTTAAAGAAGAAATTATATTCGCTCTATTAAATATTCCCCCTAGTATTCCAGGAGTATTTAGTAAAATCTACGGTAGTTTATGATGTAAGGTTGATGTGAAATCATTCTTTATTGGAGAAAAAGATAGTCTTTTTTTAACCGTATCAAATATAAAGAAAGCTTTCCAACTTCCTGTAGTTTCACCTAATACTTGTTTTCTTCAAATGCTGTTAAATATAATAAAAATAAAGTTAATTCATCCATTGTTCTTCCATTTTAAATAGTTCCTTTCTAATAATAAAGTAGCTGTTCAATTAATTGAAAATGCTGGCTATGTGTAAAAGTTAATCAAACCGATTTTGAAAAATACCCTAACTATTTATCATTCAATCCATTATCCTGGTAATAATGAAAAAAGGATCTAAAAATAAATACGTAGGTATGGTTCAACATAAACTAAGAATTAAGGATGAATATTTTTGGAAATCAAACATCTGCTGTTATTAAAGTAACAGTAGCTTGTTTAAATAATTTTTTCATGTAATACCTCCACCTTGTAATGTTTGTGGATATATTATCCAATTAAAACGTTACTAAATTAGTAGAGTTAAGTGTTAGTCCTTATTTGAAATACGATATTTCAAATAAGGACAGTCAATTTTGTTTAATACATGAAATTATTAATGTGTTGTTACAGTGCTTTTTGAATATGATTTTATTAAAACTCCAAATAAAAAGGACCATTCCAGTAATAGTGCTGGAATGGTCCTTTTTTCATTCGATTAGAATCGGATTATATAGTTTTAAAAGTGTCTGTCCACTATAATTATACAATATAAAATATCCCCCAAAACCTCCCCAAATTCATGGGGATTAGTTGTCCTTTGTTTGCGAAATTTAAATTTATTAAAAACTCTAAAATGCTTATTTAATAAGGGTTAAGGGTTATAGAGGTTATTTAAAAATATTTGCATCGGTTTAATATTATTAAATATAAGGTTTCCTCTTATTTCTAATTAATAAACTATAAATTAGTACCCCATATTGGCAGCGAAAATAATTTCGTAATTTATTCATTTATAATTGGCATTCGATCTCTATGGCCACAAACGGGACATGTAACTAGCCGTTCATTCACTTTACCGGTTTTAAATGCTAAAGCAAAATTTAATTTTGATAATTTAAAGCGACTGCTACATCGAGGACAAACAAAATGAGTAGTTCTTGTGCGAATTTCTGAATATTTATAGATAAACACGAATGCTAATATTAATATAAGAATCGATTGAATAAGACCAGCTATAAATTGATTCATATCGTTATCCTACTTTCTTTTTTTATTTATAAGATCATAAAAAAATTAATAGGTTTGATAATTAAAGAATCTAAAATAAAGCTAAAAAAGAAAATAATATTGAGGGAAATACCAAAAATAGGAAACAATAGAAACTAAGTACAAAATAAATAAATAAAGATTGAACTAAATACGAAAGGAGAATTTTATGAATTTAAAATTCTTGTTTATATTAAATGATTATATACCTACAGAACCGGCTTATGTTGCCAATACTGGAAAATATATAGATGGTTCATTAAATATCTATTTAAATGAAACTTTATTTTTTCATGATCCGAATTTAAATCTTACTGAGTTTGCGAGTCAATTAAGTGAATGGGTTCAAAAGGTTCAAAATGGATCAAGAGATAACATGAATTATGAATCGATTAATCGAAATGAAGATCTTATGAATTTCCTATATAAAGGAGATGACAAGTGGGGGATTTATTCGGTGTGGCAAATGTTTGAACCGACAGAATATATTAATACGGAGGTATTAGTTGAGTCTGTAAATGGATTTCTTACTGCGTTAAATGATGGACTTATTGAAATCAATTATGATTATACGTTAGATAAATTTAATCAGTAATTTTATGATTATTAATCAATGTTGTTTTACTAAAAAAAAGAGTTGTAAGAGTAACTCTTTTTTTAGTGCATTCTGATAGGGGAATTTTACTAAAAAGATTTGATTTCATATGCTTAATTATCTTTTTAATTATAATATAAAGGTTTAAAAGGAGTAATGGGTAAGATGTTGAATTTTAATTAGAAAAGCGTAAAAAAATGGAGGATAAATGAAAAAACTTCTAATCGTTTTTTGTAGTTGTATATTGCTTTTTGGCTGTTCAATGAAATCAAATACAGAGAGTAAAACTAGTGAAATTGTTGGAATCATTGGCGTTACTTCAATAGATACAATTATTTATTCGGCGGATAAAGATCATGATTTCATTAATAAAATCGAAAAAGGTTTTAAATTAAAAAACATTGAGGATAAACAAATTGAATCCACAGATTTAAGACTCACTTTTCTTGAGAAAGATGGTAAAAAAGAGGAATTTGAAGTGGACTACAAGCAAAGTATGTATTGGCAAAATGGAAAAGGATATAAACTTGATTCTAAGATAACCAAACTTTTACAGGAACAGTTTGGGAATTAAACAATAAAGAAGAGGGGCACACAGTTTTTCTAGATCCAGGTACCGTATGGACTGAGAAAGTAGGCTTAAGTATTATTTCAGATAATAATAATGGTCAAGGAATGAGATGGATAGAAGTTGCACCTTCAAAAAATGCTGAAACAAGTATTGTACTTCATAATAAAGAATTAATTTCTCAAATACAGCCATCTCTTAATCTAGGTACACCTTCTTTAATGTTTTTTACAAATAAACTTGATGAAATGTATAGTGATTTAACGAACAAGAATGTTACTGTTGGTGAAATTGTTGAAATGCCATATGGAAGAGTGTTTACCTTTGCTGATGGTGAGCAAAATTATTTTGCTGTAATGGAAAAAACGTAAAAGATTTATGTAATATAAAGCACAGGGTAAAATATTACCTTGTGTTTTTTTATAAATTTTATTTAAAAATCACTTTTACCATGAAGGTAAAAGTGATGTGTACCTGTTTGCCAATGCCACCAAGAAAACGAGGTTAATACAGGTTATGTTAGGAAATGGGAAAAGTTCATTTTTCCCGTATGGTAATAATTTCCTAATAAGTAAATCATAGGAATTTTTAGATTGAGGATGATCTTGGGGAGTAATTGAGATTTTTATCAAGTAAATATCTAATTTTCTAAGTTATCTGTTAAAATAATTCGTAAGAGATTAAATCATAAAAGGAGAAATCAACTTATGATGAAAGTATTTTCAAAAAAAATCGTACTAATAGTCACTTCATTGATGATTTTACTAATGATAAGTGGAGCGTTAATTTCTTTAACTTATATCCCTTTAAAAGTCAAAGGAAATCAAGAGAAACTGAAAATAACAGAAAGTAACTGATATATTTTTTAACAAAAAAGCTCTGAATAAGGGCTTTTTATAGTTTAGAAGTTAAAATCACTTAATTAAATGCTACTACACTTGGTGAATATGAAGCTGGGGGAATATCTAATGAGTCAAAAAAGAATTAGAGATTACGGTGTGAATATTGGGTACCTGGAAACAGGAAAACTAAATTCGATTACAGATGTTGAAGGGGTTACAGTAGGTCATGTAACGATTAGCGATCAAGACATCCAAACTGGTGTTACAGCAATATTTCCTCATCAAGGTAATCTATTTAAGGATAAGTTAATCGCGTCATCGCATGTTTTTAATGGGTATGGTAAGTCGATGGGAACGATTCAGATTAATGAGTTAGGAACGATCGAAACGCCAATTATTTTAACAAATACGCTAAGCATTGGGACAGCTGCAGATGCTCTAATTGAATATATGTTAGAACATAATCCAGAAATAGGTCGTACGACAGGTACTGTTAACCCAGTAATTTGCGAGTGTAATGATATGCTTTTAAATGATGTACGAGCTAGATTTATTACGAAAGACCACGTTTTTCAGGCATTAAGTAATGCTTCTTCAGATGTGAAAGAAGGAACTGTTGGAGCAGGAACTGGAATGCTTTGTTATTCATTAAAAGGTGGGATTGGAACAGCTTCGAGAGTTATGAAGATGGAACATGGTACATATACAATGGGTGTTTTAGTCTTATCTAACTTTGGGATTTTAAGCGATTTAAAAGTAAATGGAAAACCTGTTGGAGCGGAATTGCGAGACTATATTTTAAGGGAACGAGACGAACAAGATAAGGGTTCAATCATTATGATTGTTGCAACGGACCTTCCCGTATCTGAAAGGCAGCTAAATCGTATAATTAAAAGAACAGTTACCGGTTTATCAAGAACGGGCTCAATTATTACAACGGGAAGCGGTGAAGTCGTTATTGGCTTTTCTACTGCAACAAAAATTCCTCATGAAAAAACAGCGCATTACATTACGGTTCCGACAATACATGAAGATGATATTGATCTCGCATTTAGAGCAGTAGGAGAAGCAACAGAAGAAGCAGTTTTAAACTCTTTAGTAACAGCAACACATATCGTTGGAAGAGATGGAAATGAAAGACCAGCTTTTAAAGATTTAATAGAAAAATACAATGTTAAATTAATATAGATTATGGAATTCAAAAATCTAACTAGAAAGAAAAGACTTCTATAAAGTTCTAATAACGAAATAAATTTCATAAAATACTCTTAATCTTAAAGATGGACAAGCATTAAGTTAGGAGGATACTATGAAAAAAATTGTATTTTTTGTTTCTACATTTGTCATTTGCTTATGTGTTAGTTTTTTAGCTTTTGATCAAATTGGTCTAAAAAAGACTAATGTAAAAGAACGCATTCAGATTAAAACTCAAAATGAAGAAATTGCCGATAAAAATATAAATATATTGAAACTACCTTTGCCAAATGCAGATCAAAGAAAATATAGTGTAAAAAAATTACCGATCAATGGCGGTCAAATAGAAATTAAAAAATTAAACAATAAATCATAATAATGTATATGACTAAGTGAAAATTAATCAGATAAAATGACAGACCTAATCGAATAGTAAAGGGCTGTCATTTTTTAGTTCCGGCTAGAAATAAATAAGTTTTAATAAAAGATTTTACGTCATCTAATTTGATAGAAAGATAGATGCTATAATCGAAAAGGAATAACTACTAGAGGAATATAGTGTGCACATTTTTGACCATTTAGATGAATTGCAAGTAGATCTAAAAGAGAGAAACTTTGAGGAGCTTGAAGAGAAGTAATTTAATAGATGTAATCAATTAGCGGGGACTGAAAGGGCTAATAAAATTAGGCAAATTGATTTAAAAGATTATATAAAAGAATTGAAAATGGGACTTGAACAGTCAATAAAAATTGCTATTGAACTAGATTCCAAAGCAATCCATTTTGAATATGTTTTAGATCATAATTGGGAAGGTGCATTTTACATATGTGAAGAATACAATCCGTTAGAAGAATGTGATGAAGATTGGGCTTGTAATTGGACCGATGACTTTGGAGGTCCAAGTTTAAAACAATTTGCTGAAATTTATGAGGAAAACGGTTCGTAGTAATTTAGCAATCGGTACAACAATATACCTAGTTGCAAGAACAGTTATATCTTACATAAGAGCTTTAAATGAGCTACCTAATCAAATTACAATTCCTATATGCATCGCATTTCATGACCAAGACCCAATTCTAAGAATTAATGAGGAGCATTGATAACTATATCAATGCTTTTTTCTATTTTCAAAATCTATAAGAACTGTTTTGAGTGCCTCTTTTATTTTTAAAAAAAGGTAGGACTATAACAAAACAAATAGAATAATAACTTATAAGAAATATAAAGTTCATGGAGGGTAAATAATGAAAATTGCTTTTCTTATCATTGATATGCAAAAAATATTTTTAGAGGATAAAAAAGAATCATTGAATGTCGAAGGTGCATGTGAATATATAAACTTTGTTGCTGATCGTATCCGATTAAAAGATCACTTAGTTATACATGTTCAAGATATCGAAGGAGCAGAGGAACTAAATTCAGAATTACTTTCTTTCATCCCAGAAATTAAAGTTGAAGAACAAGATATTTGTGTTACAAAAGAACATTCAAATGCATTTTGGAATACTGAGTTAGAGCAGATTTTGAAAGGAAATGACGTTGAGTTAGTAATAATAGCTGGATTTGCAGCAGAGCACTGTGTTCTATTTACTTATAACGGAGCTAGCGAAAGGGGCTTTAAACCAGTCTTATTGCAAAATGGAATACTTAGTACAAAAAGTGATGTAATAACTCAAACGTATCGTGATCGAAACATTATTTCATACAATGTTGTCCCATACCTTATTTAATAGAATGATAACATAAAAAATGCTCTTATAAGTCATGGTAATTTGAGCTCTATTTTGAAATGGAGAATAAACAAAGAAACCACAAGTTAAAATTAATCATCTTGTGGTTCTAATTTTATCTATAGGAAATTTAGACAACCTTCCTCATATTCTTCTAATGGATACGGATTAATTCATAAATATCAGAGTCAAAACGAACTCTTGTATGCTTGGATTCAATTCGTTCAATTTCTTCTATTTCTTCTCGTATCTCTCCAAACCACCAAAATTTGATTTCAGTTAAAAAATTAGTAAGCATTGTATTCCCCCTAGTTTGAATAATGCCTTAACACTATTAGATTATAAATCCATTTTTTTAAGCTAAGATTAATCTGATGTAAAGGTTAGCAAAGTTTTTTATATAGAGAAATAAGATTTAAAATTTTCTTAATTAGATGGTGAATTTATTAATTTCCAACCGTTTTAGAATTAATTTTAAATAAAGTTGAATTAGTTTAAAGGAAAATTATGGATGGATGTAGAATACTAATCTATACCTCAAAGATTTATCCTTTATGAATAAATCCCAAAAAGGAGTTGGTAGGCATGTCTAAATTTAGATTAATTCCTTACAAGCTGGAAGAAGTTAAAGGTAGTACAAATGAAGTACCACCTGGAGTTCGTTTAATTGATGCTAAATCTATTTGGGACAAAGGGTGTCAAGGGGAAGACGTGGTTGTAGCAGTTATTGATACTGGCTGTCAGACTGATCACCCTGAATTACAAGAGCGAATTATTGGTGGATATAATTTTACTGAAGATTACGGTGGGGATCCTAACGTATTCTTAGATAATAATGGTCACGGTACACATGTATGTGGAACGATTGCAGCTTCTGAAAATGGAGAAGGGGTTGTAGGAGTAGCTCCAAAAGCTAAACTTCTCGTTTTAAAAGTACTAACTGGTGCTGGGGAAGGTAGCATTGAATCAATTGTACAAGCGATTGATTATGCGACGAATTGGAAAGGCTCTAATGGAGAAACTGTTCGAGTGATTTCAATGTCATTAGGTGGTCCAGAGGATGATTCTTCGTTGCATGAAGCGATTCAAAGAGCGGTTGAACAAAATATAGCCGTTGTATGCGCAGCTGGTAACGAAGGTGATGGAGATGGCTCAACCAATGAATATAGCTATCCAGGTGCTTACGATGAAGTTATAGAAGTAGGTTCCGTAAGTCTTCAAAAACGATTATCTAATTTTAGTAATACCAATAACGAAATTGATTTAGTTGCTCCGGGAGAAAAGATTCTTTCGACTTATCCGACAAATCAATATGCTGTTCTTTCTGGTACATCAATGGCAACACCACATGTATCTGGGGCAATTGCATTATTAATTCAACAGTTTGAGTCTGAGAATAATGAGAAAATCACTGAACCAGATTTGTTCGAACTGCTAATAAGTCATACAGTACCAATCGGATACAGTACGTTTGAGGAAGGCCATGGACTTTTAAATCTAGGCGTAAATATACCCTCAAAATCTCCGAATGTAATAAAATAATAGGTAAGGTCCCGGATAGTGTTGGTAGACTATTCGGGACTTTTTGGTGAGTAGAAAAAAGTAAAATTAATAGAGGTGAAAGGAATGTTTAAAAATCAACTAACTGAACTTTTAAAGATAGAATATCCAATTATTCAAGCTCCGATGGCTGGGGGAATCACAATTTCAAATTTTGTAGCTGAAGTATCAAATTGTGGAGCTTTAGGTACAATCGGAGCAGGCTATATGACTCCATCACAAATACGTGAACAAATTAGAGAAATAAAAAAGTTAACAAATAAAAGCTTCGGAATTAATCTATTTGTCCCAAATGATTTTAGAGTAAACGAAAATGAAATTTCAAAATCCAATAATTTATTACAACCTTTCAATGAAGAATTAAATATAAAAAAAAATGACCTCGTACAAGTTCAAAATTTCCATTCTTATAATGATACATTTCACGAACAAATAAAAGTGATCATTGAAGAAGGTGTTCCTAATTGTTCATTTACATTCGGTATACCTTCAAAGGAAATAATAGAAGAGTTAAAGCTTCATAATATTATTTTGATTGGAACAGCAACTACTGTAAATGAAGCAATTGAAATTGAGAAATCAGGAATAGATCTAATTGTCGTACAAGGTAGTGAAGCAGGTGGACATCGAGGTAATTTCTTAAACGAACATGAGGAAAGTTTAATTGGATTAATGTCGCTAATTCCACAAGTAGTTGATCAGGTTAGTATTCCAGTAATTGCAGCAGGTGGAATTATGGACGGAAGAGGCTTAATGGCGTCTCTTTGTTTAGGAGCGAAAGCCGTTCAAATGGGTACTGCTTTTCTAACCTGTATTGAAAGTGGGGCACATGAAGTACATAAGAATGCTATTCTAAATTCTACTGAAGACCAGTTAGTTTTAACCCGAGCATTTTCAGGGAAATGGGCAAGAGGAATTGAAAACAAATTTATTACCGAAATGAAAAAATACGAAGCAGATTTACCACAGTTTCCGGTTCAAAATACGATTACCCAAACGATGAGAAAAGCGTCCTCTGTACAAAATAATAAAGAGTTTATGTCACTTTGGTCAGGACAAAGTCCTAGATTAGCTAAAAAGGAATCGGTAGAAAACTTAATAAATGAAATAATGGATGAAGCTAAAAAACGTTTATAAAAAGAAATTTGATAAAATTAAAATTTTAGCCAAGTAAAAAAAGGTTCTAATAGGTTTTTTTCAAAAAACCTATATTGAGAACCTTTTTTTATAAAATCATTCTTTTGTTACTTTAAAAGCATACGATCAATATACGATTTTATAGCTTCAATATTACCAGATACTTGTTCTTCTCTTTGTTCATCTTTTTTTATTTTATCTAGTGATTTTTCTAAAATCGTTTTTGCTTCCGATTGAGGGATTACAACTACTCCATCTGCATCACCAACAATGATATCACCTGGGTTAACTGATGTACCTCCACATGAAATTGGGATATTAATATCACCTACTCCAATTTTTCCACTTGCAGCTACGGTAGTTCCTTTACAGAATACAGGGAAATTTAATTTTTTAATACCGCTTATATCCCTGATTACCCCATCAACAACTATTGCGCTAACACCCATTGTTTGTGCCATTCCAACAACAAAGTCTCCTGCAATTGCCCGGTATCGATCCCCTTTTGCATCGATTACGATGACATCTCCTGGGTTTGCTTCACGAATTGCCTTTAATACAGCCAAGTTATCACCAACAGGAATTTTAACAGTCAGTGCCCTTCCTGCGAATCTATATTCTTCTTTTAAAGGCTTTATGGACGGATCCATATTATTAAGACCATCCATTACATCTGAAATACAAGTTGTTGGTATATTTTTAAATTGATTAATAATAGAAATCACTCCCTTATAAATCATTTATTTAATGAAATTATATAAATAATATGTTCTCGTGAGAATTTCGAAAAAATTATTAAGCTTGATAAAAAATAATTATTGAATTCAGAAAGGTTGCAATAGATTAATATCGAATAAAATAAGTTGATAATAAAAAACAGTGTAATCTTTAAACATCTTGAATTTAAACATCATGTTAATAAGGATCTCTGATTGAAGTGGAAATAAGTTACTTTCAAAAAAAGTTTAGAGGTTCATTAAGCTTCACTATATTATTAATATTTTACATTCGTCTATTTTTAGACCAGTCCTATTTAAATTAAGAGTTTGCTTAAGAATGTAACATGATTGACTTCATTATTTAATATATAGATTTATCCTTGTATAGTAACATTTAATTAAGGAGTTGAGGTGCTTGAGAAACAAAACTAAATACGTCTATTTAACACATAAGGTTCAAATAGAATCCACTGAAAAACTGGAAAAGCTATCCCAACTTACAGGGAAAACTAGTGCAGAATTAATCGAAAAAATGATAGAAGAAATGTATGATCTACATATAAATTCCAAAGAAAATGAAGAGAATCTTAATGAAGTTCTTAACGATGAAAGTTTATTTGAAGAAATTACAGATCAAGAAATAAGAGATGCAGAGCTAAGATGGCGAAACTCAAAACAAGGTATTAAAGATTTTAGTCAAAGAATGGAAGATTGGAAGAAAGAAGAAAAAAGGAAAAATGCTGAGAAAGCAAAAGAATATAAAAAGAAAATAGTTGATTGGGCTAGAGTCTGGGAAGAGTATTTAAGAAATTACTCTACTTCAATCAAGAAAAATAAAAAACATCATTTCAAGTATTTCAATCCAAATGATAGCGCTGAAGTTTGGAAGAAACAAATGAGGGAATATACAAAGCTTTGGCACCCTGATTATGCGCCAGACCATGGAAATCCTCAAAAATTTGGTGAAATGAAAGCTGAATATGATATTTTAAAAGGTAAAATTCCAACTGAAGAATATAGTTTATAAACGGTAATACATATAAAGATTCAAATGAGTGGTTTCGATTTGTAAAAATAGTAAAAAGTAGTGGAACAAAAATTGTTCCACTACTCATTTAACCTACTGTATTTAATCTTCTTTTGCACTATCCTCAGCAATTACTCTTAGTTCTTGATAAAAAATGTCATGATTACATTCTGGATTTTCAGCTTGTTTATACTTGTCTACAATTTCAAGTAATTCACCAGTATCACCTTTTGCATTGATAATTTCTAATATTTGATTCATATCATCAGTGTATTCATCTTCTTTTTTCATTACAGATCCTCCATTTAAATCGTGATGCCTTTATTATTTGCTAGCTTAATGAAAAAAATAAATCGATATTAGAAATATATTTTTAAAAAGTAGATACATACTTGAATGAGCTATCCTAAAATTTTAATCATTTAATGTTTCTACAATTTTTTTGATCGCTCTTAAGTCTTTCATATTTGCTCTTTTCATCATCTTTGACAAAAAAGGGGTAATTGCTTTAGAAAATCCTTTTGGATTTCCTTTATTTCTCAAAGTCATTAAAGTAGAAGAATCATTTACTTTTGACCAGGTATATGTGGTTTCCATTGGAAATGGACCGTTAGCTGTTCTCATTACTAGTTTTTTACCTGGAGTATATTCTATAATTTCATATAAATAGGCAAGATCTTTTCCTAAAAAACGCGCTTTAAATGCAATTTTGGAACCAATTACTAAAGGTTTTTCTGTTTTCCATTCTGCCGAATTAATATTTATATACCATTTAGGAGCGTTTTCAGGGTTCGATGCATATTCGGAAACTTTTTCTATTGGGCAGTCAATTGTTATTTCAGTTAATACATCTACCATAAACTAGTTTAACCTTGATGCCAAACAACTGGATTATTACCTTCAACATATTGTTTTAGAATATACATTAAAGTACCCCAAGTTGTATTGATCATTGCATAAGGTCCTTCCATTGATTCGAATCCTGAATGATTGAAATTTAAAATTGTAGCACCGTTTTCATTCACATTTAATTCAAAACGAATCTTTGTACCTTTCCATGCAGGCATATCGTGTAATGCAGTCCATTCTAATAATTTACCAGGTTCAATTTCATCGACTTGTAATTGAAAAACAGCTTGACGATTATAAAATGCGACTTCTGTTATACTTCCTAATTGAGGCTCTGCCTTTGCATCCGTAGACCACCAAGATTTGATTCCTTCAGTTGTAGTAATTGCTTCAAATACTTTCTCAGGTGTTCCATTAATTGTAATTTGATGTGGCATATTTACCATTTTATATTCCTCTTTTCATATATAATTATTTATTGAAAAAAACTAGTAAGCTTCTCTTTCAAGAAACTTGTCCATCCATGTGTATGGTTTTTTGCTTCATCTTCATTAGGTAAATTAGAATGGGTTACAATTACTTCCGTTTTTCCATCAATTTCAAGAAAATCGACAGTTACAATTGTAATAGGAAATTCAGTTTGTTGTTCCCATTGCCATGTGAATACTAATTTTTCACTAGGTAAAATTTCTAAATATTGCCCAAAAACGATGTGATCAATCCCGTTTGGTGAGCGCATTGTGAATTTGTAATTTCCTTGTACTTCAACATTCATTTCTACTATTTCAGTTCTATATCCTTGTGGACCCCACCATTGTTCTAAAAGCGCTGGTTTAGTCCATGCCGCAAATACTTTTTCTCTCTTTACAGGGTAAACATGATTAAGTTTTAATGTGAAATTTTGTGGATTATTCATCGTGATCATCATCGTTACCTCCATTTTCTTCAGATAATAAAAACTGCTCTAAACTTGATAGTTGATGCTCCCATAAAGTCTTTAATTCGTTAAGCCAATTGGATGCCGATGTAATTGCATTAGGATGAAGATAATAATACTTAAATCTCCCAACTTTTTTAAAAGAAACCAATCCAGCGTTTTCTAGAACCTTCATATGTTTTGAAAATGCAGGTAATGACATATCAAAAGGTTCTGCTAATTTTTTAACCGTATTCTCTCCTTTAGATAGCTCTTGAATGATTGCTCTCCGTGTAGAATCTGATAAAACTGAAAATACTTGATCAAGATTGTTATTATAATAGTTAACCATGTGGTTAACTATAGGGTAAAATTTGATAAAAAGCAAGCACTACAATTATTCATATTTTTTCCAACTGATTGTTAATTATTGATGCCATAAATGTTTTTAATTGTTTATTTTAATTTGAAATTTTTATTGGAATAGTATAATTTGGATATAAATTATGTTTACGAAAATACTATTGGTTAACTATTTACTGGAATAAAAATAGTAAAATCATAATCATAAATGATCGAAAAATGGTGGGGGATTAATCATGAACTTTAACTTTAATGAAGAACATAATAGAAAAAATACAAATAGTACAAAGTGGGACTCCGTTGATCGAGTATTTGGATGTACGGATGTACTACCTTTATGGGTTGCCGATATGGATTTTGCTTGTGCACCCGGGATTGTAGAGGCTATAACGAAACGAGCTCAACATCCTATTTATGGTTATGGACATATACCTGAAGAATTTTTTGAATCAGCAATGAATTGGGCAAGTAAACGTTATAAAACTTCGATTAAAAGAGAATGGTTAACAAATATACCTGGTGTGGTACCTGCATTAAATTTAGCCATTGATGCTTTCACAAAACCAGGTGATGAAATCATCATTCAGCCACCAGTTTACTTTCCATTTTTCAGTACAATTCGAAATAATGGAAGAAACATCGTTGAAAATTCTTTAATTGAAGAAGATGGATATTATTATATGGATTTAGATGATCTAGTAAATAAAATTACTTCAAAAACTAAAATGATTATTCTATGTAGCCCTGCAAATCCTGTTGGAAGAGTTTGGACGAAAGAGGAATTATCAGGTTTATTTGAAATATGTAAAAAGAATAAAGTTGTTGTAATAGCAGATGAAATACATGCAGATTTAGTCTACAAGAAAGGTAGTCATATACCTTTTTATTCATTAAGTGAAGATGCAGCAAATATGAGTATTACATTTATGTCACCAAGCAAAACATTCAATATTGCAGGATTATTTTCGTCACTTGCTGTTATTCCAAATGAAGATTTATTTACTGAGTTTTCTCATGCAATTGCTCGTTCTAGTTTAGAAAACTTAAATATTTTCGGAATTGAGGCAGTAATAGCAGCCTATAACGAAGGTGAAAAATGGCTTGATGAATTATTGATTTATTTAAAAGGAAACGCGGAGTTCATTCATAATTATTTAAAAACAAATATTCCCGAAGTAAAAATGAGAGTTACAGAAGCAACGTATTTAGGCTGGCTTGATTTTAGAGGTTTGGGCCTAAGAGGCGACCAATTAAACGAATTTATGATTAATGATGCTAAACTAGGTTTAAATGAAGGTCGCGGTTTTGGAATAAATGGGGATGGTTTTATGAGATTAAATTACGCTTGTACACGTAAAACATTAGAAGAAGCCATGACACGATTAGAGAAAGCTGTAAAAGCTAGTAAGAAATAGAGAAGGAGATGGCATTATGACGTTAAAAATAACACCATGTATTGTGATGAGTGAGAATGCTAAAGAAGCGGTTCATTTTTATGAAAAAGAACTTGAAGCAGAGGTTCTTAATATACAAACATACGGTGAAATGCCAATACCTTGTCCAGAAGCATTAAAAAATAGTGTTGCAAATGCAATTTTAAAAATCGGAGAAAGTGACCTTATGTTATTCGATGCGCCGATTCAATCTAATCCGATTATGGACAAAGATTTTCAACAAAATACACCTAATTATGAACATAAAAAAGTAGAAGTTACGATTAATCTTTCAATCGATAACGTAGAAAAAACAAAGCGCATTTTTAATTCACTACAACAAGATGGACATGTTATTGCACCGTTAGAAGCAGTACCATTTAGTCCCGCATTCGGAACTGTTACAGACAAGTTCGGTGTTACATTTATATTGATTACTCAAAAGTAAAATACACATAATTTATTAGTTTTATAGCAAAAATGGGGAGATTAGATGGATAAAATAACTGTTGAATTAGTAAAACAATTAATTAATGAACAATTTCCAATTTGGTCTAGCTTAGATATAAAGCCTGTAGAATTTAGTGGCAACGATAACAGAACGTTTCATTTAGGGGATAAAATGAGCGTTAGATTACCAAGTGCAGAATGCTATGTTCCTCAAGTTGAAAAAGAGCATAAATGGTTGCCTATTTTATCGAATAAACTAAGTTTACCAGTATCTAAACCGTTAGCAAAAGGAAGTCCTAGTAAATACTATCCTTGGCCATGGACAATCAATGAATGGATTGATGGAGAATCTTTAAATAAAGAAAATATAAGTGATTTAAGTCAATTTGCAAAAGATTTAGGACAATTTTTAAAGGAGTTCCAGTCAATTGATGCTCATGGAGGGCCGATTGCAGGAAAGCATAATTTCTTTAGAGGTGGAAACCTAGATGTTTACGACCAAGAAACTATAGATTCAATTGACCAAACGAAAGAGATTTTTAACAAAGATTTACTAACAGTAATTTGGGAAACAGCTCTAAGTTCCAAATGGGAGAATGAACCAGTATGGGTGCACGGTGATATTGCTCCTGGAAACTTACTTGTAAAAAATGGTGAACTATGTGCAGTCATTGATTTTGGAATACTTGGAGTAGGTGATCCATCATGTGATGCTGCAATGGCATGGACATTTTTCGATGATGAAAGTAGAAAAGTTTTTAAAAACAGTTTAAACTTTGATGAACATACTTGGAAAAGAGCGAGAGGGTGGGCTCTATGGAAGGCTTTAATTACATTTAGTGCAAGTAAAGACAATGGTACACCGATAAGAGAAGAATCATTTAATACGATAAATGTCATCATGAATGATTTTACATCTTAAATAGATGAAAAATTTACGAGTTGCTATAATAACGACTCGTTTTTTATTTGGTACTTTATTGAGGGTGCAAATAAAAAAGATCGAACTACAATTAAATCAATGTAAGTGCTAATGAAATGGTTAAAACTGCAAATAAAAAAGTGAAATCTTCAAATAAAATTTTGTAATCTGCAAATAAGCTACCAATGATGAATAAATAGAATGAAAACCACAAAAATTAATAGAAATAATCATAACAATGACTTTAAAATCGATAAAAATAATCAATAAACTGTAAAAATAGCTTAGAGAAGACGAAAAGTCCTTCTCTATTTTTATGGTAAGAAGGGATTGGTAAGAAAGAGCATACGAGTATGACGATAATGAAAAAACATGAAAGTATTGAATCTTGTTCATACTAATGTTGGGGTGAAATACGAATATGATACAAAAATTACTTGCTAGTTTATTATTAATGACGCAATCAGTTGAACTTCCTGACAGCTTAACTGTTATTCAACAGGGCCATCCAATTGCTGTAGTTAATCGTGAAGATTTTACAATGTCACTACCGGGTACACCGTTGATAAACGATAAAAAGTTTAATGAATTTATTGAAAAACTTGATCAACAAATTTACCGTAACCCTATAAATGCGACAATCAATGAACAAGGTAGGATTGTACCAGGCCAGGTAGGTTACAGGCTATATAAAAAAGAGTTTAAGGATCAATTTACTACCTATTTTTATAGTAAAGGACCCTCTAAAATTGAAGTACCAGAGTTAGATATTTATCCTAAAGTCGATAGTGAATTATTAGCTCATATTAGGATTCAACAAATTGGACAATATGTAACTTACTTTAATTCGAATAATAAAAGTCGAGTACATAATATTTCTCTTGCAGCAAAAGCAATTGATAATTACGTAGTTTTCCCAAATGAAGTTTTTTCTTTTAATAAGGTAGTAGGAGAGAGAAGCGGAGCAAAGGGATATAAACGTGCACCGGTCATTGTAAGGGGAGAATTGTCCGAAGGAGTAGGAGGAGGAATATGTCAAGTGTCCTCTACTCTATTTAATGCAGTAGATCGCGCTGGTCTAAAAATTATTGAAAGATATACCCATAGTAGACGAGTACCATATGTACCAGCAGGACGTGATGCTACTGTTAGTTGGTATGGACCAGACTTCCGTTTTCAAAATAAATATAATCAGCCAATTCTAATTCGAGCAAAACAATATGGCGGAAGTATGATTGTTACACTTCATTCTTCTGATGTAATCAATTATGAAGTAAGAAGTGTCCCTATAGCTCCAACTCGTTTACCTGAAGAAATAAATACAGAAGAAGACAAACATTCTTCAAATCCTTCTAGAAAAGGAAAAATAGTACCACCGCATAAGTCGGTAGGGGATTAAAGATTAATACATACTAAGTAAACCCCACAAGGTAAATTAAAGATCTTGTGGGGTTTTTGTGTTTTTCATGAATAAGGATCATTTTGAATAAAAATTAATGAAAGTCTAATCCTTTCAACACTAGACTTATAGAAACTAAGGATTTAGAATTATAAGAAAGATTTGAAAACGAAGGAGAATTGCATGACAAAAATAAATGTATTATTTGATTCGAAGGATATGGAACGAAATACACTACCTTATTACTACGATTACGGAAAGATCATTTCAACTATTCAAAGTCAGCTAATTGATACATTTGGAGTAGATTTTCAAATGTATTCAGATGAGGATACTACAAATGAAATCTGGGAAATTCTAGAAGAAGATCTTAAAGAAGAATCGAGTGAAGTTCAATTAATCAGCCATATTTATAATGAGCTTGAAACAAAAACTATTTCTTCGAATCACACTGATAAAAAATTGGAACTCATCATTAAGCCAAGGGTTGAAAATGGATTATTTTATTATCCGAATTACGGAGTAGCTTTATCGAAAGCGATGATCTTTGAAGCGGATAATCAATATAATAGAGACCTGATTTTTGCTAAAAATGATTCATGTCTTTCATCCTTTTTTCAATACGTACTAAAAAGAAAACGAGATTATATTAAAAATTATGTAACAGTCTATACAGATACAGATGACGGTGTCGAAACATCGATTGAAAATATTACCAAAATGGTTAGTAGAGAAGATGTATTTTTAGAGGAATCATTAAAAAGAGAAATATATCGATCAATAGATCATTTCTTTAATGAAGGTCGAGATTTCTTTAAAACATATGATATCCCATATAAACGAGGATTTTTATTATATGGAAATCCAGGAAATGGAAAAACAACATTAGTAAAATCAATTGCAAGTAGTATTAACGCACCGGTTGCATATTGGCAAATTACTGAATACACATCAAGTTACACAATTAAAGAGGTCTTTAGTTCAGTGTTAAAATTAACACCAATGGTACTAGTTATCGAGGATATTGACAGTATGCCTCCTTCGGTTCGCTCAGTATTCTTAAACACGATTGATGGTGCAACTTCTAAAGAAGGTTTATTTTTAATTGGAACGACGAATTATCCTGAAAAAATCGACCCAGCTTTAATGAATCGCTCTGGTAGATTTGATCGAGCATATGAAATTAAACAACCAACAAAAGAAATGCGTTCTGACTACTTACAAAAGAAAAAATTAAATCGAATTTTAAACAATGAAGAATTACAGCTACTAATCGATTCATCAAATGACTTCTCTTATGCTCAATTAAATGAGTTATATATCTCAATCATCATTGAGTGGGACTGTGAACAAAAAGTAGATATCATTCGACTATGCGACGAAATGAGATCAATTTTACGTAAACAAAAAAAGCAAAATTGGGAAAAGAATCAAACTGTGGGATTTTCTTTTGAATAATTGATTTTATTGTATATGTAATAGTTTTGTGTAAGTTAACTCTCAAAAGATAGATGCAAGGGCTTCTATCTTTTTTCTTTTTGGCTTTGTTAAAGTAGGTGGTTGAATTTCTTCTTCAACAAAATACTAGGTTAGTTGCATAAGAAAAAGGGATTTTGAGGAAAAAAATGGAATATATTTAATAGTGAAAATTATGCTTTGTCATTAAAATTTGGAGGAATAAATGAAAAATAATCTTATGTGCCGATTCTATTCATTGACAATTATGTCGTTTCTTTTATTAGCAATCATCATAGTAACTGGTTGCTCTTCAACCAATATTGTAAAGTCCACACCTCAGGATCAAAATGAAAAGACTATTAAAACTGTCTTAGAAAAACAGTTTACAGGACCTGATATAAAATTAATTGAGATGTTATCGTCGGAAGAAAATGTAACAGTCATAGGAAAAGATGGGGAAGCTACGCAACCCCCAAAAAACACAGAGCTAGAAAAATATTATGAAAAAAACTACCAACCTTATTTTACTGAAAGGATGTACAACAATTTTATCGCTGCATATGCTTTTAATTATCAATTTTTAGCACACAAAAGCGGATATCAAATAAAAGTAAATAACATTGATATTAAAAAAATTGAGACGACTGAAGGAGCCTACGAATTTAAAGTTTATGTATTATACGGAAAAGCTGGAAGTAAACAAAAGCACGCTGAAGTTTCAGGTAGAGTTTATTTTAACAAAGATGGCAAAATAACTAATATTCGATACTTAGATGATGGCGGATTTACAAAAGCGATGAATAATTAAATAGCGAATTGTATTAGCTTTGTGAACAAGGATTGAGCTTTTGGTTATACATTTTCTTTCTTCTGAACATGCTTGCTCTCCTCCTCAAGAATTATTTCTTTGGGGTGACAGTTTTTTAATTATATAAGTTTCATTAGGTCATAATTTAACGTTTTCGAGAGGGGAAATGATATGAATCCTATTTTATTAGATGTTCCGTTACAAATAGAAACAGATAGACTAATTCTTCGAGCACCACTTCAAGCTGGTGACGGCAATGTAGTATACCAAGCTATTAATGCTTCAATTAGTGAGTTAAAGCAATGGTTACATTTATTCCAATCAATTCCTACTATTGAAGAAACGGAAATTCTCCTTAGAAATGCCCATATAGATTTTTTGAAAAGAGAAAGTTTTCGCTATCTGATCTATCATAAGGATACGAATGATTTTATTGGAACTGCTAGCCTTCACAGAATTAATTGGGAGATTTCTAAAGGTGAAATTGGATACTGGATTAACACGCAATATAGTGGCAATGGATATATGACAGAAACAGTAAGTGAGTTAACAAAGCTAGGCTTTCAGCTACTTAAATTTAGAAGGATTGAAATACGCTGTGAATCTAATAACACTAAAAGTCGTTCGATCCCTGAAAAACTAGGTTTTGAGCTAGAAGGAATATTACGTAATGAAGATCTTACAGCTGACGGTAAAAAACTAACTGATACCTGCATCTATGCAAAGGTAAATTAGACTAAAATTTTTAAATCCCTTATGCAACAAATGCATACATTAGTCAATAAAAAAAGACTAGCGTTTCTACTAAAAAGTACCCTATAGAATAGACATTTAAAAGTCTACTCTATAGGGTACTTTTGTTAATTATTAGAAAACCGGAATCGTGGAAATTTGAGATGAGTAAAAAGTATTCACTGAGAAAGAAGTTAAGTTACTTTTCTATTATCAGTACGTGAAAGCAGTTAGTTCAAAAGGTATCACTTACATTGAATTTAAGCGTATTTGTGTCCTTTTCTATTGCTCAAAAATCAAGTTTTAAATTTAACAAAAACTTTATTTAAAATAAGATTTTTTCTCTTCCCAATAATTTACTAGATTAGTATGCATTTCCCCTGGTTTTTCAATTTCAATCCATTCAATACTCCCTCTATATCTCCAAAAAATATTCTTCAAGGGAAGTTTATGTCTTACACGAACTTGCTCTTCTTTCGAATAATGAACACGAATAAAGGTAGTTCTGGAAGATTTTGTTTTAATAAATTCAATATTTTCAATTTCATCCCAAAATATTTTATTACCAACAAAGTCTACAACTACACCTTCCTCGTCCCAGTAAATCCCGATCCCTTTTTTACGATAATTCCATAATTTTATTGAATCTCTAAAAAGTAAAAAGATAAATAACAAGGAGCCAATGAATACAAATATAGTTGAAATTGAGAAATGTTTGGTACTTATTATTGCCATCAAAAGTATTAAAAGAAATAGTATACCAAATATGACAAAAAGAAATATTGTTAAAATCTTTGGTTTGTATACTTTCACTTTTCTATTCATTCTCCTTTTCTACATCTATCTTTATATTATTAAAGAATATTTTGAACATGTATAGGAAAATAAAGTAAATTTAATTAGTTTTATCATTTTAATTTTATAAATGTACCTGAATTTTAGGTCCCTAGATTTATGATTCATTTAGAATGTTATTAAACTAATATGCGTTTTCGTAAGTAAAGTAATGTATTGAACAGGCCCATTTGGCATACGGAAAATGGATTAAAGAAAATTTAGCAATCTAAAAAAATAATACTTTTAATTCCATTTTTGAATAAAGTTAAACGAGGAATATAACTAATTTTCAGAAAAAACGATTGAAAACCGATACTAGTGTCGTTATAATTGAATAAAAACGACACTAGTGTCGGTTTTAAGGGGGCTAAACAAGATGAAAGGTCTAAGGAATAATAAAGGTTTCTTAACATTAATGGTTGCTCAAGCGATTTCAAATATTGGTGATTGGTTAAGTATTGTCGCGATCATTACGCTTGTAGGGTTAAAATGGAATGCTTCGCCAATTGAGGTTTCATTTATTATTTTATGTCTCGCTGTTCCGATGGCATTATTAGGACCTGTTGCTGGAACGATAGCAGATCGCTTTAGTAGAAAGCAATTGATGGTTTTATCGGACATTGTCCGTGCTGGTTTATTTATTTTACTTGCATTAGCAAATACGTTGTGGATGGTCTATATTTGTTTGTTTACGATTGGATTGTTTTCTGCAGTTTTTAATCCTGCCAAAAATGGTAAGTTAAAGGAACTAGTTCCAAATGAAGAAATAAAAAGCGCGATGTCAATTACAGCTATGATTGACTCAGCTACAAAAATTTTCGGACCGATATTGAGTGGAATTCTAGTTTCGGCAGCTGGAACAACGCCAGTATTTTATATTAATTCAGTATCATTTATTATTTCTGCAATCTTAATTTTTTTACTTCCAAAAGTTGCCCAGCAGATTAAAGAAGAAAAAGTGAAAGATAAAGCTAAATCTTCCTATAAAACTGAGTTTATGGAAGGCGTTTCGTTTATTAAATCTAATACTCAAATTTTAGTCGGGATGTTATTTTTAGGTTTTAGTCTCTTAATCTTGCAGTTATCAGATTCGCAAATTATAGTTTTAATAAGGGAACTTAAACATGCATCACCAGGTTTATTTGGCTATTTAGTAACTGGTTCTGGAGTAGGAATGTTTTTTTCTAGTTTAATATTAGCGAAAAAAACAAATTATCGTGCCTATAATTTAATGTTAATTGGAGTTTGTGGAATCGGATTTGGTTTTGGTATGATGGCTTTATTCACACATTTTAATCTCGATTTTTCAATTGTATGGGCACCATTATTAGGGTTGTTTGCAGGATTTGCAGCTGGCTTAGTATTTGTTCCATTCCAGGCATCTGTTCAAGTCGATACCCCAGTTGAGTTAACAGGTAGAGTATTTGGCGTAATAGGAAGCGTAACCACAACAGCAACAATTATTGGACCTTTATTAGGTGGATGGCTATCCACTGTAATTGGTGTCATTCCAACATTTATTATTTCTGCATCACTTTTAGTATTTGTCTCACTAATTGGATTCTTAACGAAAAATAGAGTAGAGCGGGGGAAGAAAGATGTCTCCGAAAGTCAGCAAGGAGCACCAACAGCAACGTCGAACTAAAATTTTAGAAGCAGCAAAACAAGTGTTTATCGAAAATGGGTATGAAAGAACGACTATGAAGCATGTGATGGACGCATCAAATGTAAGTAGAGGTGGATTATATCAATATTTTGCTAATAAAGAAGAATTGTTTGAATCACTTTTATATGAGTCTCTACTAAGAGTGTCTGAAGAAACAAGAAAATTATTGAATCAACATGTTGATTCATATTGGGAATTACTTTTATTAAGAATGTTCGGTGAAAGCAGAGTGCCAAATGATCGAATGGATCCTTTGGCACCAATTACTTTAGAGTTTTTTATAACTGGTAGAAATGATGAAAGAAGAAAAAAGTATGGGAAAGAACGATATTTTTATGGAATTAAAATCTTTTCCGATGTCATAAAAGAAGGCCAAAAAAACAATGAGTTTAGTAAAAAGTATGATAGTGAAATTTTAGCAAGAATGATTGTTTCATTTATTGATGGACTAGCTCTAGACTATGCAATACTCTCAGCGGAAGAAATAATGATAGAAGAACAATCGATTTTGTTTGTACAATTTTTAAAATTTGCTCTCGAAGTAGAATAAAAATGTGGTATTGTTATTAAATTAACATCCCGATTAAAATTATTGATTTAACATTTTCCAAGTCTTTTCTCCAACAATCCCATCCGGTGTTAGACCGATCTGATGTTGAAAAAACTTTACGGCATTTGCAGTCTGAGTACCAAAATGACCGTCTGGTGTAATGCCTAAAAGCTGTTGAATGGTAATGACATAAATAGTTGAATCTCCTATTTTCATAACATGACCAGGGTATATTAATGAGCGATTCAATAAATGTCCTGCATTTATTTTGAAATGATTAAAAATCTCGTTATATTTTACAAACGGGTATGGACACGGTTTTCTAGTAACATCAAAATGACGGACGATATCTTTTTGAGTTAAATTAAACATTGAACATAAATCATTTACAACCATCATTGTTCGATTAATTGTCGTATTTGAGATACGATTATCTTTTTCTACACACATCTCAACGGAAATTGATAATAAATTGGCATTTGGTTTTAATGCCTCTACACCTCGAAAGGGTACACCATTCACATAAGTATATTTTTCATTTGCATGGAATGTCACCTCATTTAAAGGGATAATACAAATTGCCTCTTTAGGATCGACAAAAATATGTGCCGAAGCATAAGATGGTTTTCTTCCTTGACTAATTGCCTCCGCATTTTGCCCAGGTAAAACCTCGCCAAAATATTTATAATGTCCGTTTGCTGTCGCACCTGGATTTGCAGTCCAATGAATAACGATTTTTTTAACTCCATTTAATTTTTGACCAGATCATGTAAATTGATTAATTGGGATGAATTTATTTGTCCAACTTGCCATGAAACAACCTCCTTATATAAATTTTTAAGGATTTTAGTAAAAATGTTTCCAATTATCACTAATATTAGATTATGAGCACTAAATTTTTATCATGTTGAAAATGGTAGCATTTCAGGAATGCGATCAAAAAATAGTACGATAATCGTTTCCGAGACTGAATAAAGCGAAATAGATTGTGGGAGCTTGGAAGGAAATCTCTGTACGAGACTTGGACAGTTATATAATTGAATTCGATATAGTACATAAAATTGAAAACTAAGAATATGGCTATACTAATCGTGACCAAAGGAGTGATTAGATGAATTTTCGATCAAAGGAACAAATATTGACGGAGCAGCCATCAATTGAAAGAAAAATAGAATTTAGAGGAAATAAATACAAATTAGTTGATACAGTTCATGATGTTTCACACGGTGGATTTGATGATCTTACATGCTACACTTACCGAAATGAAACGGAAAATGCGGAAATATTGCTATATGTGCAAAAAGGAAAAATCGTAATTGTTGAACCTTAAAGGATTTAAGACTGTCCTGTATATACAGGCAGTTTTTGTTTGTTTTAGGACTAATTTGATGGCATTTAGAGATATTAAGTGAAACGGTAGATTTGGAAAAATAGGGGGCATGTGGAATGAAAAAGATTATTCTTTTATTCTCAATTCTTTTGTTAACTGCTTGTTCACATGGTAATGGTGCAGTTGAATCATTAAAAAAAGAATATCCTAAAACGATAAAACAAGTAGTAGATCAATTACCAAAAGATGTACAAAAAGAATTGGTTGTACCAGAAAAGATCCCGTTTAGAGCAAAGGATGTCACAATGGATGTACAAAAAAATCAAAAAAATGGAGCTATTAATGCTACCTCGTTTAATTACTCAAATGAAGAAGTAGAGGTTACAATGTTTGTCATCACATATCATAATAAAAAAGCTTCCTTCCCAGATGAACAACAACCATTAAAAACAACCAAATTAAAAGATGGTACAAAAGTTTTGATTGTTGCTGATGATGATAATACAAAAACAATTCGATGGAAGAAAGACGGTCTTTATCATTCAATTTCACTTCTTTTTTCAGAAGAAACTGGTAAACAATACACTATTCGAGATTTAATAAAAACTGCGAATTCGATGAGTAAATAATGAAAAAAGACCGCCAAAAAAATGACGGTCATTTTTTATACATTTAGCAAATTGGCAAATAGGGAAGTAAAATCGACTATAAGCCATTTTTAGGTATTAGTATAAATATAAATGCATCTACGCCTCTGACTTCTCCTAACGGCTCGCCAATCGGTGAGTTTTCTTTATGAATTTTTAACTTCATTAAGAGCTTCAGTATTTGATTTACTTGGAGCAAAATAACCTTCTGAATTAACTGCAGCTGGTGTAGGTTGCCCTTTATTTTTGTTCTTCTTTTTTACATGTGGATTTTGATTGTGACCCATGAATATCACCTCCAAATTTAGTATGTGCTATATTTCCGACTTACTTTCGGAATTGTTATTAACAATAAGTGGGAAGATTGCTAAGCAATTTTCTTCTCTTTTTGGGTATGTTTTCTTGAACGGTTAAGAATGAGTAAAGCTAATATTGAAAAGAAGATTGGACCTGCAATCATCCAGATTGTTGAGTTGTAATCACCTTCAATAGCCGGTTGAATGATTGTAAAAAAGTTTGCAAATCCAACTACTAATATAACGAGAATGCTTGCAAATAAAGCAGATGAATTTGATTTTAATATTTGGAATGGTTTATCGATTTGATCATTCCTTTTAAACATGGGATACGCAATTCCTAAAAATATATAAGGTAATGTCATTGAAACATTCGTCATTAAAGTTATTTTATTAAAAAATGCAGATGCTCCTTGACCGCCAAAGGAAGTTAGGACAATAATGATGGATACAATTGCAAATTGTACCCACATTGCATTGACAGGCATACCTTTTTCATTTGTGTCTGAAAATTTTGTCGGCCATAAGTATTTTGGTGTGCCTTTGATGATTGTTTTTAATGGTGCATAAATTAATGTGAAAAATGCTCCGGTATATGCAAGGAACATTGATAAACCAGTAATTCTTGCAAACCAAATGCCAATTAGATCGGCAGTATGTGTTGATAAATTAAAAGCTTTTCCAAGTTCTAATCCTAAATTATACATAAGGACATATGTTATGTTCCCTAAGTTCGTTGTACTAGCACTTAAATCATTTGACCAGTTAATAAAAATACCTACTAAAAAAATACCTAACGAATATCCTACTGAGATAATAATTGCTGAAATTGTAATCCCTTTTGGAAAATTACGTTCAGCGTTTTCCGTTTGATCAACTAATCCGCCGATTGCTTCTAAACCGCCATATGCAAAGATTGCAAATACAACAAATGATAAGATTGCGAGAGTAGATAGATAATTTGGATTAGGTGAGTGAGCAAATGCTGATGAAAAGCTTTTAATTGGTTGAGCAAATTTTCCTCCATTGAATAGAAAAATAAGGATACTTGTGATTAGCAATACTATATTTAATGAGAAAACTGTGACTCCACCAATTGTTGTAACCTTACTAATACTCTCAATCCCTTTTGAAGCAAAATAGGTCACAACTAACATCCAAAGTAATGCTAATAAGCCAATTGATTGAGTAGATGAAAGTCCAAATAATGAAAGGGATTGCGTTTTGTCTCTACCAAAAATAAAGGTTGATAGGGGAATCCAAACCTTAGAAGAGACACTAACCATATAAATTACATAGGAAGAGAACCACATAAAGGTTCCAATAAAAGCGAATCTAGGACCAACTGAATCTGCCATCCATGTATAAATTCCACCTTCTGAATCCTTATAGGCAGCTCCGAACTCAGCCATCATAAAGGCAAAAGGAATAAAAAACGTAATAGCTGAGAGTAAATACCATGGAATTGCACTATATCCCATTAAATAGAAAGCTGTAGGTATATTTCCAAAACCATATACAGTTGTAAATACCATTAATATTAAGCCAACGAGTGAAAGTTTTTTACTCAAGATCTCACCTCAGATAATTAGTCGATTATAAATGAATAGTATTATTTTCTTCAATAATCGGTAATTTATGAGGGTATAACAACCAATCAGGTTTACTAATTTTTTAGAAATAATAAAGAATAGTTTCGTTCTATTTTTCAAACGCTAAGTTGATTGATAAATTCTTAAAATAGTTGGTTTGAAAGAGAAAGGATGAACTAAATGAGCTTTAATGAAGTAGTATTAAGAGTTATATGCTCATTTTTTGTTTTATTTATTTTAACGAGATTAATGGGGAAGAAGGAGATTAGTCAATTAGATGTTTTTACATTTATAACAGCTATTACAATAGGGAATATAGCAGCATCAATTACGACATCTAAAACATTAACTATTGAAGATGGGATTATTGGATTAGTTGGCTGGGCAGTTTTGACGATTATCATGGGGTATTTAAGTTTAAAATCTAAAACTGTACGTCGGGTAATTCTTGGGGAACCAATAATTTTAATTAGACAAGGAAAAATAATGGAAAATGCATTAAAAAAAGCTAGATTAGATTCAGAGCAATTTCAAGGAATGCTTCGTAATGAGAATATTTATTCGTTGAAAGATGTAGAGTACGCTATATTTGAAATCGATGGCAGTTTATCTATTATGAAGACAAATGATGTTAAAACGAAAAAAAATAAAACATGGAAAAAAACTTTATTATTTCCGACTTCAACAGCAGTCGTATCTGACGGGGAAGTAAATGAAGATGCATTATCAAATTTAAACTTGGATAAAAAATGGTTAATGGCTCAACTTGAAAGGGTAGGTATTAAATCAATTTCAGATGTGTTTTTTGTTGAAGTACAAACCGACGGGTCGTTATATATCGATTACCGAGAAGATCATTTCAATGAAGAGGAAAATTAATTGACTCACATCCTAAAAGTGGATATGAGTCAATTTAGTTTTTATCAAATTATTCGTAAATCGGCACCCAGCCTTCAGTAGTAACAAACAATCGAACAGCAACTACTTTACGATCCTCTGCTAATGTGAAGTAGTGGCGTACATTTGGTGGTACAGAAATTAAATCTCCAGGATTCAAATTAACATGGAAAAATCCTTCATTTCCTTCGATAATAAACGTACCGTGACCGCTAACTATGAAGCGAACTTCGTCATCTGTATGATGATGCTCGCGGTTGAAGTTTTTAAGTAAATCATTAAGATTTGGAGTTGCTTCTGAAAGAGTAATAATATCACTTGCTAAATAGCCACGTCTTGATGAAATACTGTCGATTTCAGCTTTAAAAGTTTCAAGAATTGCTGCTTTTTCATCATCTGATAAAATAAATTTTTCTTGTAGCGAACTATGTAATTGTTCGATATTCCAATTTTCGTAAATTACACCTTGTTCTTCTAAATATGCTTTTACCTCAACATCACTTGTAATATGATAATCTTTTTTTTCTACCCAAATTGTTGCCATTCTTCATTCCTCCAAATTAGTTCTTTATAAATGTATTTTTTTGTATACCTTGTAAAGCGTATTGGAATAGAAACTCATAAGCTTCTAAATGTTTTTTTGCTTCAAATGCTGATTCTGCCCATACTGTTATACCATGATTGTGAATTAATACAGCACCATGATCATTTTTAATATGTGGAAGAAATTCATTTGCAAGAGTGGGGATATGCGCATGATTTTTTATAATTGGAATTGTAATTTCTGCATCTTCTTCCCAAAGTCCCAATGCTTTAATAATTTCAATACCAGAAAAAGATATCTCATCTTGATATGGGAAATCCTTTGTTATAAAGTTATTTGCTAAAGTGTGTACATGAAGAACGCATTTCGCATTTGTGTGTTGATAAATTAGACGATGCAAAATGGCTTCAGCTGATGGTTTTTTTGATTCATCCCAAACAGATTGGTCAAATTCATTAACGAGTAAAAAATCGTCATAAGTATGTTTAGTTTTATCTTTACCACTAGTTGTAACTAAAAAGTTCAAAGGCTCCTCATTTACTTTAATTGATAAATTTCCGCTAGTTCCTAAAAACCAATCTCGATCAGCAAGTACTTTTTTTACTTCGCGAATTTCATCATAATGTTTGAAAAAGTCCTTCATACTAGCACCTCCTTCTCTAATGAAGCTCGAATATCATAGAAATTTTCAAAAGGAATGAAAGGTAAAGATAATTCTTCACATTTATCTTTTAAGAAATCTCGAGCAAAAATTAAATTAGCTTCTTTTGCAATTTGTAAGTCAGTAATTGAATCACCAATGACAATGATAAAATCATTTGCTTCACTAAATTTTCTTTTAACAGATGGTTTACACATTCCACAATCATTCGTACAGTTTTCATCACAAGAATGATCCCAATGAATTTTTACAGTTTGGCCTGTAAAGTCAGTACGATTACATAAAATATCAGAAGATGGAAGGTAATCAGCTAATATTGGATGAACGAAAAAATCTAATCCGCCACTTACAACTTTTAACTCATATTGTTGTACGCTTACAAATTGTATAAAATCGCTAAAACCATCTCGAATGACAGTACGATTGATTACATAATCGGTCATTTCTTGTTTTTTCGTTGAAGGAATCGTAGCAAACATTTTCTCTACACCTTCTCGAATCGATATATTGCCATTTAATACTTCACTAGTTAATCCACTTACTGAAGGTGGAGCAAATTCTTTAATTAAATTAACGATATTGTCTCCCTCTGTAATTGTTCCATCAAAATCACAAAAAATCTTTATTGCCATTGTTGTTACCCCCAAAGTTGTAATGCTTTTTGTAGTGATGTATTTGGAAGTGCGTAGTCTTTTAGGTCAACTCCAGATAATGTTGCTGAAATTGCTTCTCTAAATGCATTACCTCCACCAATTGGTCCATCCGGATGACCATGAACACCTCCGCCAGCGTTGATGACTTGCTCAATTCCAAAATCTTGAATTAATTGAGGCACAAGTGCTGGGTGAATTCCTGCAGAAGGTACCGGGAATGTCTCTTTTAATCCATTTGATACTGTTAAATTTTCAGCAATTTTTAAAGCTGTCTCTTTTTCTAATGCAACTGATCCATATGGTGAAGGGAAAAGACTAAAATCTGCACCAGCAATTCGTAAAAGTTTACCAAGTAATAATCCTGCGTCAATACCATAAATTGGAGAGGAACTAAACGCACCCGATACAGCAGGATGAGCCATAATTGGAATATTAATTGATGGATCTTCTGCCAAACCTTGCAGTACATCAATTCCATACGAGAACACATTTAATAAAAATACATCAGCACCAGCTTCGGCAGCACGTAATGCTTTTTCTTTTAATTCATATGTACGGCCAGTTAAATTCACCGCGTATAATGTTTTGTGTCCTGTTTTTTCATAAACTTGGTTCAAAATATTTTTTCCGTGAGTGACGCGATCCGTAATAGATGTAATTGTGTCAAAAAGGATCTCGTCATCTTTTATTAAATCTACGCCACCTAAAGCTTGCTTTTTTAATTCCTCTGAAATGTATTGAATATCTCTGCCGATAATTGATTTAAAAATGCTCATTAATAAAGGTCGATCATATACATCCAATTTCTCTCGAATACCTTTAATACCAAATTTTGGACCCGGAAAAAGAGCTAAAATGTCATCCGTAAAATTTAAATCAATTAGTTTAATTTCACCATCAAGGGATAGCTTACCGAAAACGGTTGTTAAAATTGCTGGTAGATCAGCTGAAAAATTTAAGCTAGGATAATAGATTTCAATAATCCCTTTTGTCGGTTTATAGCCTAGAAAGTTAACGACATTTTCTTCGCATTCTATTTCACGTACTGAAAGAACTTTGCCTTTATGCTTTTGTAATTGAATTTGATCATTTTGAGGTAAATTCGTCCATGAACCAACCGTTAAACCTAGCGCGATTGACTCTGCCTTTTTTTCTAAATGATGATTTTTATCATAAACTTGGTAAGTTGCTATTACTCCACTCATTTCAAAACCTCCAAAAAGTTTTAGTCAAACAAAAAACCTCTCCACTAAGGAGAGGTTTACCTACACCTTATCTGCCAGCAAATGCTGCGAGAATTAGCACCGTACTAGTTAACTAGCCGGTTGCCGGGTTTCATCGGGCTCGGTCCCTCCACCTACTCTGAATAAAGTAATATTTAATTTTGAATTCTTAATCTAATCGAATTATTTCATGAACAATCACAATTGTCAAACATTAAATTTTGAAAATATTTCAATCTCTTTTAATCTAGCAACTGCTTCCTTCAATCGATCAATATCTGATAGTAGGCCGACTCTTACATACCCTTCTCCATATTCTCCAAATCCATTTCCGGGAGCGACTGCAATATGAGCCTTTTCAAGTAAAAGATCAGCAAATTCCTGTGATGTAAAACCTGATGGGATTTTTAACCATGCAAAAAACGAACCTGCAGGTGCAGTTACTTCCCATCCAATTTCGTGACAGCCACTAATAAATACATTTCTACGCTCTTCATAAAGTGCTAATAGTTGTTTTACACTTTCTTGAGATTCAGTTAGCGCAGCAGCTGCAGCTTTTTGAACAGCAGGGAAGATGCTAACATAAAGATGATCCTGTAATAGATTAATTGCTGAAATAACCTCTTTATTTCCAACTGCAAAACCAATTCTCCAACCAGCCATATTATAAGTTTTAGAAAGGGTATAAATTTCAATCCCGCATTCCTTTGCTCCTGGAGTTTGAAGATAACTTAAAGGTTTTTTGCCGTCAAAACCAAATGCGCCGTAAGCAAAATCATGACAAACGGTAATCTGATTATTTTTTGCAAGCGCAACTGTTTCTTTAAAAAATTCTTCAGTTGCTATAGCACCTGTGGGATTATTTGGATAATTGATAAATAATATTTTACTAGCACCCAAAACATCTTGAGGAATTAATTTATAATCTGGTAAAAATTGATTTTCTTCAAGTAATGGAAGCATGTATGGAACTGTTTTTGAAAGAGATATACCAGACAAATAGTCTGGATAGCCTGGGTCTGGAACTAAAATTGTATCTCCTTCGTCACATAAACAAAGTGGTAGCTCTACTAATCCAGCTTTTCCACCGAATAATATGGCTACTTCTTCCTCTGGGTCTAAATCAACATCATACTCTCGTTTATAAAATTCTACAACAGCATTTTTTAAAGAGCTCATTCCTCTAAACGGAGAATAACGATGAGTTAAAGGGTTTTCAACAGACTTTTGTAGTGCTTTTATAATATGGTCGGGTGTAGGTCGATCGGGATTTCCTTGTCCAAGATTAATGACATCATGACCATTATTAATTGACTGATTCACTTTTTGGACTAGTGAAGCAAAAAATTGTTTTGGTAAATTGTTTAATAGTTTACTATGATTCAAGTTAATCACTCCAAAAATATAATAAAATTAATTTGAATAGATCGTTTCTTAATCGAATGATTTTCATGAACGACTGTTGCAATAACTTTCACCATCATATATGCTCGATTTAAAAATGTCTATAAAATTTAGAATAGGGTGAATAAATTGTGATTAAAATTGCGTGTATTCAATCTGACGTTATTTTAGGTGAATCAAAGACTAATTTAGAGAAAATGAAAACTCAAATAAACGAAGCTGTTAAAGAAAATATTCGTGTAATTGTACTACCTGAGCTATGGACAACAGGCTATTGTCTGGAAGAAATTGGTTTGCACACAGGTGAACAAGAAGTGATTATTTCTGAACTTCAGTCCATCGCAAAATCAAATAATGTAATATTGATTGCTGGTTCGTTCCCAATTGCAAGAGAAAATGGTGTTACGAATACATTAATTGTTATTAGCAGTACTGGTGAATTAGTAAAAACTTATGATAAAGTTCATTTGTTCCAGTTAATGAACGAGCATCACTATCTTCAATCAGGGGAAACAGATGGACTTTTTGAAATCGATGGATTAACAGCTGCAGGATTTGTTTGCTATGATTTGCGTTTTCCTGAATGGATTGGAGCACATTCTCAAAAGGGTGCAAAAGTTTTATTTTTTGTTGCCGAATGGCCAATTCAAAGAATGAATCATTGGGAAATCTTATTAAAAGCAAGAGCAATCGAAAATCAGTGTTATGTTGTTGCATGTAATCGAGTAGGAAAAGATTTAGCAAATACATTTGGTGGAGGATCAATGATCATTGACCCTTGGGGAGAGGTAGTAACCAAAGGTAGCATGAATGAAGAAATCGTTTATGGCGAAATTGATCCAAAAAAAGTCGATGAAGTACGCGGTACAATCCCTATTTTTGAAGACAGAAAAGAAGGAATTTACAAAAAGTTTTGAAAAAGTAATTGACAAATTAAAAATCAATAAACTAAAATACGAATATAAAATCAAATATGCGAACTCTTATTTCGAGTAGGCGGAGGGATTTGGCCCGACGATGCCCAGCAACCGACCATAATACCATTGTGAAATGGGGCGTATTGTTTACGCCTGAGCTTAAATGCTCAGTAAGGCACGGTGCTAATTCCAACAGAAAAGAAATTTTCTGGTAGATAAGAGACGAAAGCCAATTAGTATTGCCTCTTTTCGTCTCGGAAAAGAGGCTTTTTATTTTGCAAAATTCAAGGGGGATGAATTTAGTGACTGTCATTGAACGAAAAGAATATAGACCTTTAACAGAAGCAACTGCAATTACTTATTTACAAAAACTTGGCTATTTTAAAAATGAACTATGTGAATGTATAGAAATTGGGGATGGGAATTTAAATTTAGTATTTAAAGTTAATCCAGTAGGAAGCGAGAAAGGGTTAATTATAAAACAGGCTCTACCATATGCAAAAGTTGTTGGTGAAAGCTGGCCACTTACATTAAAGCGAGCTACGATCGAGAGTAATGCGACAAAAATATACAATGAGTTAATCCCATTACATGCACCAAAAATTTTAGAGCATGACGAAGATCAAGCCATAACTGTAATGGAGGATCTTTCACACTTACAAATTCTACGAAAAGGTTTCATTGAGAAAAAAAGCTATCCGTTTTTAGCTGAACATATCGGTGAATTTTTAGCAAAGTCATTATTTTTCACTTCAGACTTTGGAACTTCACCAGCTAAGAAAAAAGAGCTAGAGTATCTTTTTAATAATCCTGACTTATGTGATATAACAGAAAATCTTGTGTATACAGATCCATTTTTTAACAGTGAAACAAATAGTTTTGAAGAAGAATTAACAGAAGAAATTAAAGAACTATGGAATGATGCAGATTTACAAATTGAGGTTGCGAAACTAAAATTAGATTTCTTATCGAAAAAAGAAGCTTTATTACATGGTGATTTACATACGGGAAGCATTTTCGTATCTGAAACAGAAACAAAAGTAATTGACCCGGAATTTGCATTTGTCGGACCAATCGGATTTGATTTAGGGCAAATTCAAGCAAATTTACTTTTTCAACTTTTCAGCCGTACTGAACTAAAAAACGAAATTGTTGAACACATTTTAAACATTGAAAAAGTGTTTAATGAAACATTTATTCGACTATGGGAAGCGCATAGCGTTAGACCATTTAACCAAAAAGCTCTAATAAAAGAAAAGTTAGAAGGATATTGGGTGGATGCAATTGGGGTTATTGGATGTGAATTAATCCGAAGAAGTATCGGTCTTGCTCACGTTGAAGATATTGATTCACTGGAACATAATCAAAAAATTGAAGCAAAGAAAAAAGTCTTAAAATTCGGAGTTTATTGCATAAAAAATAGATTTACTATTAGGAATATTAGAAATTTACTTATTGGATTGGAGTAATAATCGATGACTACATTACAGCAAATACCTGAATCATTACAATGGAACGGTGAAAGTTTAAAAATTTTAGACCAAACTAAACTACCAACTGAAATACACTATTTTGATGCAACGACATTATTAGATGTACGTGAAGCAATCGTAAAATTACAAGTAAGAGGAGCACCAGCGATTGGTTTAGCAGCTGCATATGGACTGTATTTAGGTGTTCGAGAACTTGAAACTGAACAAATTGATGAATTTCATCAACAAGCTAGATTATTAGCAGATGAACTAATTAGTGCTAGACCAACTGCAGTAAATTTAGCATGGGCTGTTGAAAAACTAATTAGCTCTAGTAAAGAAGCAGTAACTGTATACGAAGCTAAATTATTCATCATGGAAGAAGCAATTAAATTACATGAAGCAGATGAGGCAACTTGCAAAGAAATCGGTGAAAACGCCTTAACATTATTACATGACGGAGCAGCAGTATTAACTCATTGCAACGCAGGGAGTATCGCGACAAGTCGATACGGAACAGCTTTAGCTCCACTTCACTTAGCAAAAGAAAAAGGCTGGGAAATTTCGGCTTATGCAACTGAAACAAGACCAGTATTTCAAGGTGCAAGACTGACATCTTGGGAATTGAACCAAAGTGGTATCCCAGTTACATTATTAACTGATAATATGGTCGGCTACTTATTACAAAATAAAAAAGTAGATGCTGTTATTGTTGGTGCTGATCGCATTACTGCTAACGGAGACACTGCAAATAAAATTGGAACATTACAATTAGCGATTTTAGCTAACTTTTACCAAATTCCATTTTATGTAGCTGCTCCTTTATCAACAATCGATTTAACAATCGAAACAGGGAATGAAATTGTAATTGAACAACGCGATCGTACTGAAGTAACGCATATCGGAAATGTTCAAATTGCCCCTGAAGGAATCAATGTACTAAACCCAGCGTTTGACGTGACGCCGAATGAATTAATAACAGCGATTATTACGGAAAAAGGCATTGTTTCTAGCGATTATAAAGAAACGTTTAAAAGTTGGGAGGAAGAGTAATGAAAAAAATTATTGCAACACTATCAATTGCATCAGTATTATTAACTGCTTGTGCAAATGAACAAAATGTAGTTTCAACTAAAAAATCTGAAAATGCTAGTACTGAAGTAAAGAAAGTATCCGCAAGTAGCAATGCTGAAATTCCTAAAGCAATAAAAAAGAAAACAAAAATTGCTTTAATTATGGAGTTTTCAATTGGAACTTTTTCTTCACAATATATCGATGGCGTAAAAAAACAAGTTGGGAAATTTGGCGGAGAGGTACAAGTATATAATGCTGATAATGATTTAGCAAAGATGGCCTCCAATTTAGATACAGCCGTCAATTCTAAGGTTGATGGAATTTTAATCGATCATGGGCGAAAAGAAACATTAGAAAAAGGTGTGAAAAAAGCGTTAGCTGCAGGCATTCCAGTTGTTTCTTTTGATAGTGATTTAAATATTCCTGGTGTTACAATAATTGACCAAGATGACTACAGTTTAGCATGGAAAAGTTTAAAGAGTTTAGCAGAAGGATTAAACGGAAAAGGGAATATCGCAACAATTTGGGTAGGTGGTTTTACACCGATGGAGCGCAGAAAAGTTATTCTTGATGCATTTTATAAACGTTATCCGAATATAAAAGAGGTTGCCAGATTCGGAAAAGCAAGTAGTAATACGATGCTAGATACACAAGCTCAGGTAGAAGCTTTATTAAAGAAATATCCTAAAGGTCAACTTGATGCTATTTTTGCAACTTGGGATGAGTTTGCAAAAGGAGCTACAAAAGCAATTCAACAAGCTGGACGTAATGAAGTAAAAGTTTACGGAATTGATTTAAGTGATGAAGATCTTCAATTAATTCAGGAAAAAAATTCACCGTGGGTTACTTCAGCTGCAAGTGATCCGGGAGAGATTGGAGAAGTTCAATCTAGATTCCTATATCAAAAAATAGCTGGAGAAGAAACGCCAGATATTTATTCTTTAGAACCTAAATTAATAGAGAAAGAGGAGCTTCCAAATACTCCAATTAAAGTTAGTGATCTAAGAAAATATAGTAATAACTGGATACCTTCACAAGCTGCAACTTCACCATGGATGGAGAAATTAGATAAGGGGAACTAAAGATGACTATTAAACTAGAATCTGTATTTTTTAGTTATGGAGAATCAGAGGTACTAAAAGATATTAATTTTACAGTCAAACCTGGAAAAATAGACGGTATGGCTGGTTTAAATGGTGCAGGTAAAAGTACGTTAATGAAGATTCTAGCTAATAGAATTCAACCAACAAATGGTAAGTGTAAAGTAACTGAAAATTCAACAATAGCATATGTCCCTCAAGAAGTTGATGAGGGACTTGTGCAAGGATTAACTGTAATTGAAAATTTAACAATTGCTTTGAATAGAGAAATTAAGAAATTCTTCTTCTCAAAAAAGAAAAGTGTTGAATTTGTTCAAAATCGACTATCAAAATGGAATTTGAATCTACCATATTACAAACAAGTAAGTGATTGTTCAATTTATGAAAAACAATTTATTTTAATTGCAAAAGCACTACTAAATGATGCATCCTATTTCCTATTTGATGAGCCCACTTCTTCCCTAGGAAATACTGAAAAAGAGCAATTTTTCTCATTCTTACATAATTTGAAAAAAATGGGGAAAGGTATTGTCGTCATTTTACACTCAATTGATGAACTTATTAAATTTACTGATGAATTAACAGTATTAAGAAGTGGAGAAATCGTGTATCAAGGTATCTCATCGACATTATCTGTTGAAGAAATAATTGGACAAATGTCTTCTGGTAAATTTACATTTAAAAAAACAATAAAAGAGTGCAATGAACCAGCTTTTCAGTTTCGTAATATCCGATTAAGTGAAACGAAACCTTCTATTAATATAGAAATAAATAAAAATGAAGTAATTGCCATTTATGGTGCAAATGGAAATAAGAAAACGAGTTTAGCAAAAACAATATGGGGCAATCGAAGCCAATATGAATTAATAATAGGAAGAAACTCATTTTTGATCAAGTCTCCTCAGCATGCATTTAAAAAAGGAATTGCATTTGTACCAGAGGATCGAAGAAAAGAAGGCTTATTTCTAAATCACTCGATTAGAGAGAATATCTCGTTCAACAAAAGAGGTTGGATAAACAAAAATCTCGAAATTGAGAGTTCTCAATTCTTAATCAATACTTTAAGTATTTTTCCAAAGGACACTGAAAAAGGAATTTTACATCTTAGTGGAGGAAATCAGCAAAAAGTAAGTATAGCAAAATGGATCTCACCGAATTTAAAGTGTCTTATATTAGATGAACCACTAAAGGGTGTTGATATTTATGCTAAACAACATATTTTCCAATACATTGATGAATTTTGTGCTAACGGTGGTTGTGTTATTTATTTCACGAATGATATTGAAGAAGCTAATGTGATAGGAGACAAAATATATACAATTATACAAGGTGAGTTATTGGAGGGTATACAATGACGCAATGGGCACAAACACAAGGTAGAAGATTATTTTTGGATTTTGGAGCGGTATTCCTACTTCTAGTCGTTATTGCATTTTTTTCAATGACATCGAATTCCTTCTTATCTTATAGTAATATTACTGATATTTTAAGATCGATTTCAATCGTAACATTACTGGCGATTGGAGTTACGTTTAGTTTAATCATTGATGGTTTAGATTTATCAGTTGGATCAACCGCGAGTTTAAGTACAGTTACAGCAGCTTATTGTTTAATTGTTTTTAGACAAGAGCTATTAATTACACTTTTAATTCCAATTGTTTTTGGTTTAATAGTTGGATTATTAAACGGTCTGTTTATAACGAAAGGGAAATTACCGGACTTATTAGTTACTCTTGCTATGATGTTTGTTGTAAATGGTTTACATTTAACCTTAACAAAAGGTTCATCGATCTATGAAGGAATGACAATTAATAATAAAGCAACTACAGGTCATTTTATTCCTTCGTTTTTATATCTTGGGCAAGGGTCATTTTTTAATATCCCAGTTGCAGTCATAATAATGATAATTTGTATTTTGAATACACACTTATTTTTAGAAAAGACAACTTGGGGAAGAGTATTCTTCTTTATTGGAGGAAATAAAACTGCTGCACACTTATCAGCAATACCCGTAAACAAATATCGAGTTTATGCTTATATTATTAGTGGGCTTTTTGCATCACTTGGTGGGATTTTACTTGCTAGTCGAGTGGGTACAGGGCAAGTTTCAGCAGGTACACCATTATTAATGGATAGTATTACAGCGGCATATATAGGAATCGCTATGTTTGGAAAAGGGAAACCAAATATAATCGGAACATTTTTAGGTGCGTGCTTAATGGGGATCCTTTTAAACGGATTCACGATGCTAAACGTACCATACTATGCGCAAGATATTATTAAAGGTATTTTATTATTAATTGCAATTTTGTTAGCCAAAAAAATTAAGAATTAGCTTTCAGACTGACCGAATTCGGATTAGCGGTGAATGATAAGCTGTCAAATCGAAGGACTAGTCAAATAACATAATATTTGAATACAAATCGTTATAATCTCCAAACTAATGGAGATTATTTTTTTTAAACAAAATAGTAGAATTTTAACTAAACTTGCATAGAATAAAAAACAAATATTTTCATGTTAGATTTTCTAACATCGTATTGACAGATTATCTAACATGAAATAAAATACTTATAGATGAACGAAAGGAGCATTGCTATGAATGATCAAGTAAGACGCTCAACGCCACTTTTCCCAATCGGAATAGTCATTTCGTTAACTGAATTATCTGCAAGACAAATTCGATATTATGAAGAACATGGTTTAATTCGTCCAGCTCGTACTGAAGGTAATCGTAGATTATTTTCTTTCAATGATGTCGATCGATTATTAGAGATTAAAACTTTTATAGAACAAGGCTTGAATTTAGCAGGAATTAAAGAAGTACTCAATTTAAAATCGTCAGAAAAATCCAAAGAAACAGTGGTTCAACAAGTCATTGTTGAAAAATCAATATCAGATGAACAGCTTCGAAAAATGCTTCGTCAAGAGTTATATCAAAATGGTAAATTAGGTAGAACTTCTTTACGACAAGGAGATATGTCTCGATTCTTTCATTAAGTTATTGATTAAGTCCGGATTATTCTAGCTTTTATATTTATATGGGGGGAAATATAAATGAAAAAGGAAACGATTTTAAATAGTGCCAAAGAACACAGTCTTGAATTTGTACAGTTATTTTTCACAGATGTAGAAGGGGTATTCAAACATTTAGAACTACCAATCACGCAAATTGAAAAAATACTTAATAATGAAACTATGTTTGATGGCTCTAGTATTAATGGATTCACAAAAATTGAAGCAAGTGATATGATGCTTTTCCCAGATTTGAATACTTGGAAAGTCGACACTAACGAAAAAGTTGGACTCTTCATTTGCGATGTTTATTATCCAAATGGTACACCTTTTGAAGGTGATCCAAGAAATGTGCTTAAACGAGCAATTGAAAAAGCGACTGACAAGGGATTTACTTCTTTTAATGTAGGACCTGAACCTGAATTCTTCCTATTTAATAAGGAGGGAAATCAGTTAGTTCCAAATGACAATGGTGGATATTTTGACGTAGCCCCCCTAGATAAAACAGTTACAATACGACGTGAAATTACAAAAGCACTTCAGGCTTTAGGGTTAGAAGTTGAAGCTTTACATCACGAAGTTGCAATCGGTCAACATGAGATTGATTGGAAGTACGCACCAGGTTTACAAACAGCTGATAATATTCAACTATTTAAATATACTGTTAAAACAATTGCTGAAAAAAATGGTTTAGTTGCTACATTCATGCCAAAACCAATTTTTGGAGAAAATGGCTCAGGTATGCATTGTCATATGAGTCTAGGAAATGATAATGGTAATGCCTTTTATGATCAGCATGATTCAATTGGATTATCTGAAACAGCACGACAATTTATTGCAGGTGTACTAACACATGCTCGTGCAAATGCTTCAGTTACAAATCCAACAGTTAATTCATATAAGCGTTTAGTTCCAGGCTATGAAGCACCAGTTTATGTAGCTTGGTCACAAAGTAATCGTACATGTACAATTCGTATACCTGCTGCTAGAGGTGCAGGTACAAGAATCGAAGTACGAAATCCAGACCCATCTGCAAATCCTTATTTAGCTTTAGCTGTTTTATTATCTGCAGGCTTGGATGGTATTGAAAGAAAATTAACACCTCCAGTCGAACGAAGTGAAAACCTGTATTTGATGGATGACGTAACTAGAAAAGCAGAAGGTATTGAAACATTGCCTGGAAGTTTACTTGAAGCAGTAACAGAACTTGAAAACAGTGAATTCCTGCAGCAAGTATTAGGGAAACACGTATTTTATTCATTCCTTCAAAATAAAAAAGAAGAATGGGATGCATATCGATTACGTGTATCAGAATGGGAAAAAGAAACATATTTAAACTGCTAATCACTAAACTTAAAATAAAAAAATAGAAAAGTGGAAGTAGGTTATCTCTACTTTTCTATTTTAAAGTGTGTTAGACTAATTTTGTTTGTTGCATACGAAAGGGGAACTTTTATAATGGCTAAGTTTACAAAAGAAGATATTTTCCGTATTTCAAAAGAACAAAACGTAAAGTACATACGTCTACAATTTACGGATTTACTAGGAATTATCAAAAACGTTGAAATTCCAGTAAGTCAGCTTGAAAAAGCTTTAGACAATAAAATGATGTTTGACGGTTCTTCAATCGAAGGATTCGTTCGTATCGAAGAATCAGATATGTATTTATTCCCTGATTTAGACACTTGGGTAGTATTCCCATGGACTGCTGAAAAAGGAAAAGTAGCTCGTTTAATCTGTGATATTTACAATGCAGATGGCACTCCATTTGAAGGAGATCCTCGTAATAACTTAAAACGTATGTTAAAAGAAATGGAAGCTCTAGGCTTCACAGATTTCAACTTAGGGCCTGAGCCAGAATTCTTCTTATTTAAATTAGATGAAAAAGGCGAACCAACTCTTGAGTTGAATGATAAAGGTGGTTACTTCGACTTAGCACCAACTGATTTAGGTGAAAACTGCCGTCGTGATATCGTTCTTGAACTTGAAGAAATGGGTTTTGAAATCGAAGCATCTCACCACGAAGTAGCTCCAGGACAACATGAAATTGATTTCAAATATGCTGGTGCAATTAAAGCTTGTGATGACATTCAAACATTTAAATTAGTTGTAAAAACAATCGCTCGTAAACACGGTTTACACGCTACATTCATGCCAAAACCATTATTTGGTGTAAACGGTTCAGGTATGCACTGTAACTTATCATTATTTACAAATGGTAAAAACGCATTCTACGATGAGACTGGTGAATTAGGTTTAAGTGAAACTGCTCGTCACTTCATCGCAGGGATCTTAAAACATGCTCCAAACTTTACAGCTGTTACAAACCCAACTGTAAACTCATACAAACGTTTAGTACCTGGCTATGAAGCGCCATGTTACGTTGCTTGGTCTGCAAGAAACCGTAGTCCACTAATTCGTATTCCTGCATCTCGTGGCTTAAGCACACGTGTAGAAGTACGTTCAGTTGACCCAGCTGCAAATCCATACTTAGCATTATCAGTATTATTGGCAGCAGGTTTAGACGGAATCAAAAATAAATTAGAAGCTCCAGCTCCAGTAGACCGTAACATCTACGTTATGTCTAAAGAAGAGCGCGAAGAAGTTGGAATCATCGATTTACCAGCAACTTTAGCAGCTGCACTAGATCTATTAAAAACTGACGAAGTAATCGTTGGTGCTCTTGGATCACACTTATTCGAACACTTTGTAGAAGCAAAAGAAATCGAATGGGATATCTTCCGTACTCAAGTTCACCCTTGGGAAAGAGATCAATACATGTCTGTATATTAATCAACTCAACCCTTGACGCTATTGGCGTTGAGGGTTTTTTATTTATGGGCAGTTTGTTGGTTTCATATTAATTAAATTACTCATGAATCGCCCACAGAAGAATATATACGAAATCAACTGCAAGATGATGAAGTGATGGAATAGTTAGGCATGATGTTAGCTCGATTTCTGATGAAGTGATACAGAAAAAGAAAAGAAAGTACAAAGAAGGCCTTTGAGGTCTAGCTAGTAAAAGTAATCCTTCAGGCGAACTGTTCAGCAGCCCTTTAGGGTTTGCCTAGTAACAAAGGCTTACACCCGCAGAGAAAACCACCCGTTATATGTAGTGACCCCATAAAGTTAGACTGGTTACTTCAATTAGGCAGCCTGTTGGGCATGAACTCGGTATTTTACTGGGCTCATGCCTTTTAATTTTGCCTTAATTCGTTTGTTATTGTAGTAATCTATATATTTAGCTTGTTCTTGTTTAAAGTGTTCGACACTGTTAAATTCTTTAAGATAGAGTAGTTCAGATTTCATGATACTAAAGAAACTTTCAATTACTGCGTTATCGTAACAGTTTCCTTTTCGTGACATACTCTGAGTGATTCCACGTTTAATAAGAGCACTACGATATTTTTTCATTTGATAGTGCCACCCTTGGTCTGAATGAATTAGTAGTGTATCGGAATCTGTTAAACGTTCAAGAGATTGTTCTAACATATTTGATACAAGTGAATAAGTTGGACGTGAACCAATTGTATAAGCAATTATTTCTCCATTATATAAGTCCAACATAGGTGAAAAGTATAGCTTTTCTCCAAATAATTTAAATTCAGTTATATCTGTAACCCATTTCTCATTTGGTTTTTCAGCTTGAAAATTTCGATTTAAAATATTGGGTGCAATCTTACCTACTTCACCTTTGTAAGAGCGATATTTCTTTACCTTCACAAGTGATTTTATCCCTAGTTCTTTCATAAGTCGTTGAACTTTTTTATGATTTACTTTATAACCACGATTCGTAAGCTCGTCTCGAATTTTACGATAGCCATAACGAAATTCGTGTTCCTCATAAATTTCTTTTATCAGCACTTTTAACTCTGCGTCTGGATCAGGACGTTCTAGATTTTTCATCCAATAATAAAACGTACTACGCGGAATACTGGCTAGCAGTAGAAGTTCTTTTAACGAAAACTCATGCCTTAATTCATAGACAACTTTTACTTTGTCTTGTTTCGTGATTTTTCCTTGTTTTGAACTAAGGCATTCAACTTTTTTAGATATGCATTTTCCATGCGTAAACGTTCTATCTCAGCTTGAAGTTCTTCAATTGATCCTACAACAGGTGTAGTTTTCTTTGTTTCTTTTTTCATGGAAAGTCGCCCCTTTTTCTTTGATTCTAGGGCGTCTTGTCCTTGTGTTTCAAATTGAGTCCTCCATTTTCGAATCGTTCTAGGGGAAGGAATACTGAAAATTGCAGCTGCTTCATTAGGTGACGTCCCGTGGTCATTCATATACTTTAATACGTTTAGTTTAAACTGTACCGAATAACTTGTATATGACTTTTTAAGCAATCCATTAATCCCATTTTCCTTATATTGAGCTACCCAGTTTCTCACTTCAGCATGGGACGTTCCAAATAACTTACCAATAGAACGAAAACTTTCCTTACCTTCTAAATAACGCATAACTACCGCTAATTTATGTTCAGTAGTAAATTTAGTCATAAAAAATGCACCTCCAAATGTTAGTCGTGTCTAACATTTGGGGTGCACTTCATATAACGGGTGGTTATGTTTGAATAAGTAGAATAATGTGTTTGAATGTTCACATTTATTTCTTAAATAATTAACTCTTAAGTATATATAAATATGATAAACTATTAGAAAATAATAATAAAGATTATGAATACGTTGTATTTACGAAAATTAGAATATGATATTCGGACTAGTACGAATCAAGTGGTGTGATATAACCCAATTTTAGATGTGATTGTGATTATAAAAATCATTGAAGTATATCGATCGTAAAAAATGTTATTAGAATCTCTGGAGTAGTAGTAACAAAAGATGTTTAAGTAAATATTAATTTGGTTGTACTATTGAAAGGGCAATTATAGCAACTTATATAATATTACGATATAAGAAAGTAATAGAAAGAAGTGAACAATTTGATTCTAGTCACAGGTGCAAATGGTACTGTAGGTAAAGAAGTTGTGAGAGAACTACTAAAGGTAAATGCTAATTTTAAAATATCCACAAGTAAAAAAAATACTAGTAATGTTTATTTAAACTTTGAAGATCCAAAATCGATTAGACCTGCTTTTCAAGGAATAACTAAGCTTTTTTTAATACGTCCTCCACATCTTGCGGATAAGAAATATTTTGAACCAGTTATTGAAATTGCAAAAGAAGTAGGGATTGAACAGATTGTTTTTATGTCTTTATTAGGTGCTGATAAAAATAAAGTAGTTCCGCATTCCAAGATAGAGGAATTAATTATCAACTCGGGGATACCTTATACATTTTTAAGACCTAGTTTTTTCATGCAGAATTTATTAAATCAACATGTTGAAGAACTGGTAAAGGAAAACATTATTTTTGTACCAGCGGGTAAAGGGAAAACGAGTTTTATCGATACAAGAGATATCGGTGTGGTGGCTGCAATAGCATTAACCGAAAATGGTCATAGGTTCAAATCTTATTCGTTAACAGGAAATGAAGCTATTAGTTATTTTGAAGTGGCTGAGATCTTATCGAAGCACCTACGAAAAGACATAATATATACAAATCCAAGTATTTTAACCTTTTGGAGAAAAATGAGAAAAAAAGGGTTAGCTCGCGATTTTATTATAGTTATGATCGGTATATACACAACCGCAAAATTAGGACTTGCAAAAAAAATTACAACAGATTTAGAGGGTTTATTAGGGAGGGAACCAATTAAATTTGAACAATTTGTTATAGACTATTTAGACTCGTTTAAATGATTGAATTGTATTTAAACTAGTAAATGAATTTAATTTTTTAATTTGGTAGAAGTTAACTTCAAAGTATTTAATCTACCGGTTCTATTTAGACTTAATATTGAAATTTCGTTATGTTGCTTGAAAATTGGTATCTCTCAAATTTTTAATATCCTGATTTATTTTCTAATGTTAAAAAGAAGTTTAGTGCACTTGGTCATATAGATGTATCTCGCAAATAGAAGAGCTTATTCTTATACCAGAAGAATAAGTTCTTTTTGTTCGAAACAAAACAACTTAACTGAAGAATTCGTTACGTTAAGTAAGGGGTAGTTAGTTACTGAAAAAGCATGGGAGAACCAACTTGTGGGTAGTCGTCAGTAAATGGAGGATTTACATATGGATATTTATATTTAATAAAGAAAATAATAAAATTATCATTCGCATTATGTTGTTTTTATGAAGAACAAATATACAGGCTACTTTCTTATACTTACTAAAGTATAGATAGTATATAACCATTTAACTATTCAATCTATTTAAAGAGTAAAATAGTTCAGTGCTTGCGCAGAATAATGGTTAGCTTAAGGAGAATTTAATGAACACATTTTCTAGAATAAAGTATTCAAATTGGAGATATGTAAGATTATTTCTGCAATTGACTGTAAGTTTTATTCCCATTATTATCCTAGTAATTTCTTTAAAAACTTTACTTTATGAATTTAGAATGGTTGGCATTTTTTTATCATTTATCATTGTGATATTTGCAATAACAGCATTTTTTAACAAGAGTGAAGAATTTCTAAAGTTAACTCGAATTCTAGTTTTTTATAACTTTGCGGTAGTAATTTTAATTTTTTTAATTTATTACATATCTAATATTATGGTTATAACTGATTATTATGGTTTTGAAGGACTATTTAGAAAAAATATAAAAATTGCTAAGTGGATCTATTTTTTAATCTGTTTTTTTCACCCAATTGCTTTGCCAATCCCAGAAGCAGTTACTGTCTTAGCTGCAAGTACAGTGTTTGGTTCTTTTTATGGTTTTATTATTGATTTTGTAGGTATCGTTTTAGGGAATATTACGATGTTTTTTTTAGCAAGATATGGAGGATTAAAGGTAGTAAATCGATTTATAAAAACAAAGCACCTTACAAAATATAATGAAATGGTTAAAAAAAATGAAACGCTATTTATCACAATTTTATTGATTGTTCCTGTTTTGCCAGATGAAATTGTCAGTGTTGGAGCAGGAATTACCAATGTTTCCACTAAAAAATTTATATTAATCGTATGTTTATCAAAATTAATAACATCTTCACTACTTGCATATTCAATAGAATTGACTAAGATATTTTCTTTATCAACAAACCAAATAATAATATTAATCTCAATAGTAGTTCTAGTGTTCTTTTTTCTTACTACATTTTTAAAAAAAAGAAAGCTTAATTAGATTTAAACTTAAAAAAGGAGCTTGAAGCTCCTTGTAATTAATTTCTATCTTAAATTAAGTGCGGCTCTTGTAAATATAAAATTAAATATTTAATGCGCTTATCTCAGCTAAATTACAATAATGGTGAAAATAAGCGCGTAAGTGATTCCGTTAACTTTTTAAATAAACTGCGTTCTATAAATTGCTTACGATCTAATTGAGTAGAAACAGAAAAATCATTTAAAAAAGATTGGTTCACTTGATTAACAGCATCTGATTCATATAAAAAAGAAGTTAACTCATAATTTAAATGCAAACTTCTTACATCTAAGTTAGCGGTACCAACTGAAGCAATTTCATTATCAATTAATATAACCTTTGAGTGCAGGAAGTTCTTTTTATATGTATAAATTTTCACGCCACTTTCTAATAGAGGAGCGAAATATGATTTAGATGCTGAATCACTCAAAATACTATCACTTTTTCCTGGATAAATTATTCGTACGTCTAATCCAGACATTGCTTTAAGTTTTAAAATCGTGAAAATTTCTTGGTCTGGAACGAAATAAGGAGTGGCAATCCAGATACTGTTTTCAGCGATTGTAAGCAGAGTATGAAAAGCATTCCTCATGGTTGGTTCCTTCGTGTCAGGTCCACTTCCGAAAATTTGAACAGCGCCTTTTACCTTATTAATTTCATCTTGAAGATATTGATCATTACTTCTTTCATGAATATAACTTAATCTGTTAATTTGAATTTTTTCACTTGAATTCTCAGATGTAGAATAATGCCAGTCTTGCAAAAATATGTTTTGAAGCTCTTCAACGGCACTTCCTTCTATGAATAAATGGGTATCTCTCCAAAATCCAATTTTTGATCTACCTAAATATTCATCACCTACATTTAGACCTCCAGTGAAACCTTTAATCCCATCTATCACAACAATTTTTCTATGGTTTCGATAATTTATTGTACCCATTGACCAAGGAGAAATAGGATCAAATATTGATACTTTAACACCAGCAGTCCTCAATTTTTTTAACAATTTCTTTTTTAAACTTTTACTTCCTAAACCATCAATTAATAAGCGAACTACAACACCTTCATTCACTTTCATTCTTAAGATGTCAAGTAATTCGCTACCGATTGTATCTGCACGAAAGATGTAGTACTGAATATAGATATAGTTTTTTGCATCTAGGAGAGTTTCTTTGAGTTTTGAAAACATTTCGTCACCATTAATTAATAATGAAGCACTTGAATTGCGGTTAATGGAAACCCCTGTAAACTTTTCGATGATCGTACTCAATTTTTGCGATTTTATTGAGAGAGAATTACATTTAATAACATTCTTTTCGCTCAAAATTTGAGGTGTTTTAAACTTTGAATGAATAATTAATTTTTTTCGCCTCATCTTTAACCGACCAAATAGAACGTATAAAATAACGCCGAAAGTAGGTGCTACGGAGAGGATTAATAACCAGGAAATTGTACTTTGAGGATTCCGATTTTCTAAAAATAAATTACATGAAATTCCAATTACACTTATGATAATAATCCAATGCATTGTTTGATAGAGTTCTTGTGACTGACTCATTAAAAGTTCCCAAAAAACCAGTAAGAATAAAGCAATTAATGTCTTAGAGATATTTGTGCTAATTATAAAACACCTACAATCTACTTATTACTTTGTATTACCTATATTAATTTTTCCAATCCTCAATTTGATATACATAATCAAAACACGCATAAAAATTTTAAAAGTTCTTTATGATTTCTTAAGAATTACTAATAAAAACGTATTGGAAAATTTAATAAGTATAGACGAAAATATGAATGCTTAATTATTAAACTATGAAATGAGGAAAGAAAGTGAAATATCGTGTAATCACTTTATTGAGTAGTTGGAGTATTCTTTTAGTAGGTTTGTATGAATTTGGAATTATACCATTTTCTAAGAATGAATTAATTCAATTTATAACGGATAGGCAGGACTATGCTCTTTTATTATACTTTGCTATTTTTTCATTAAGATTTGTATTAATGATACCAAGTTCTTTATTTTTACTGACGGGGATTTTTCTTTTTAATCCGTGGATTGTCTTATTATTTTCACTAGGATCTATGTTCATTACTGAAAGTATCATTTTCATCATTGGTAAAAAAATAAATAAGTCACTATGGTATAAAAACTTCCTAAACAAACATCCAAAAATAGGACAAAGAATAAAGAAAAACCAATATTGGATGCTCTTCATTTTAGGTGCAGTTCCAACATGTCCAACTGATGCTGCTTGTTTAATTTCATCTGCATCGGGAATGAGGTATAGACCATACATTATGATTGTCTTGATAAGTAACTCTTTTTATGCTTTATGGTATGTATTATTGGGAACATATGTCCACTTATAATAATTTAAGTTTGAATTTAGTCATCTTTAAAATTCTTAAGAAATTTAGTGACTTTTTCTTCAGATATTTATTTTAATATGATTTCATCATAAAAAGTTAAATATTTGGAGGTTACGTTTATGAAAAAATTATTATTTCTTTTCCAATATATATTACGACCAAGAACTGTTGGAGCTCTAATGCCAAGTTCATCGTTTTTGGCTGAAAAAATGTTAGATGATATTAATTTTGAGACAGCCAATACTATTATTGAATACGGTCCAGGCACAGGAGTTTTTACTGGAAAATTACTTGAGCTAAAATTACCAACTACAAAAATTATTTTAGTAGAAAAAAATTATGAGTTTTATAACCATTTAATTAGAAAGTTTGGAGATAATCATAATGTAACGATTATTAATGATAGTGCTGAAAGTATTATGAAGTATTTAGAAGAGTTCGGAATAGACAATGTCGATTATGTCATTTCTGGTCTGCCATTTACTAGTTTACCTTTAACTGTATCAAAAACTATTTTATTAAACACCAAAAAGATACTCGCAGATCAAGGAAGATTTGTTACATTCCAATATACTCAAAGAAAAATGAAATTTATTAATAGCTACTTTAAAAATATTGATATTAAAAGGGAATATAGAAATTTGCCACCAGCATATGTATTAAGTTGTAATAATTAGCTTAAAGTACCGCTATGAAAGGAGTAGTGAAACTTGATAAGTAAAATATTAGTTGTAGATGATGATGAAAAAATCAAAAAATTAATTTCAATTTATCTTGAAAATGAAGGGTTTTCTACTACTTTAGCAAACGATGCAGAGGAAGCTCTCGAACTTTTAAAAGATGAAGATTTTGATTTGATTATATTAGATATTATGCTTCCAAAAATTGATGGAATAGAAGCCTGCATAATGATACGAGAGGAAAGGACATTACCGATCATTATGCTTTCCGCAAAATCTGAAGACTTAGATAAAATACAAGGACTAAGCTCAGGTGCAGATGATTATCTAACAAAACCATTTAATCCACTTGAGTTGATTGCTAGGGTAAAATCCCAGCTAAGAAGGTATAAAAAATATAACAATATCCAAAAGAATGATGAAGTTTTATTAGAGTTTGGTGACTTGCAAGTAAATACAGAGACAAGGCAAGTTTGGATACGTAAGAACGAAAAGAGACTAACACCAAAAGAGTTTGATATATTAGAATTACTAGTCCGAAATAAAGGAATCGTACTAAGTGTTAGTAAAATTTATGAAGCAATTTGGAAAGAAGATTTTTTAAAATCTGATAATACCGTTATGGTTCATATAACAAATATTAGAGAAAAAATTGAAGATGATCCTAAACATCCTATTTATATTAAAACAGTTTGGGGAATTGGATACAAAGTATGAAGAATTTAATTCATAACTGGCAAAGAATTAGTATTCAGTTATTAGTAGCAATCACAATTAGTTTCGGTATTTCTTTAATTGTTACAATTTTTATTTCACAAATTTTTATAGGACCTTATTTTGTTTCTCATCAAAATAAGGTAAGTCCATTACAATATAATCTCATTATTATTCCAACTTTTGTGATTATCATATTAAGTTTCATTATTAGTTTTCTGTTACTAATTAGAAAAAAGATACTTTATTTAAAAGAAATTTCAAGTACTGTACAAATTATTTCTCAAGGTAAACTTGGGGTTGTGATTGAGTTAAAAGGACGAGACGAATTGACTCAGTTGAGTATGAATATTAATACAATGTCCAAAGAGTTGGAGCGTAAATTTAAAAATGAACGTCATATTGAAAATGTTAAAAATGAATTGATTACTAGTGTTTCGCATGATCTAAGAACGCCACTAACCTCAATATTAGGATATAGTAATTTGTTGAAGAATAGCGAGTACAAGAATGAAAATGAATTTAACGAATACTTGAATACAATTTATACAAAATCGCATGATTTAAAGAACTTAATTAATGAACTTTTTGAATTTACAAGGTTATCTAGTCCAGATATTATTCTATCAAAACAAAAGGTTGATTTAAGTCAGTTAATTGAACAAATAATTGGTGAGAATATACCGATCTTTCAAAAAGAAGGATTAAACATTAAAAAGGAGTCGATTGCAGAAGATATTGATATTACGATTGATGTCGAAAAAATGGTTAGAGTTTTTGATAACCTATTTATGAATGCAATGAAATATAGTGTTAAACCTTCAACTATTAAAGTAAGTCTAACTCAAAAATCCAATGAAGTATTACTTTCGATCTCGAACCATGGAATGAATGTAAAAAAAGAGAATCTTGAACGGTTTTTTGAAAAATTTTACCGAGAAGATTCATCAAGAAAAAGTGAAGGAAGTGCTGGATTAGGACTTGCTATAACTAAACGAATTGTTGAACTTCATAAAGGAAGTATCTGGGTCGAACTAAAAGATGATTGGATCACTTTTTTTGTAAAGTTAAATAAAAAAGTGTAATAACTTTTTTTGAAGGAGGTCCAGGTCATCCAATTACGTTTTTAAATGGAAAAGGGAGTCTGTGATTTCATGATTGTACTTTATCAATCTATTTGCAATAACATTTCCGATTTGACCATTCCCAATAATCCCTATTTTCATTATTTCTTCTCCTTATACTTATATCTAAACAAAGATAGATTAACCTAATTTTGATTTGAATATTCGAATAGAATAACCTGTATCGAGATGTAGATCAAAAATAAGTTTTTTCCTCAAATGAGGAGAAGACCGAACAATTAATTCATTTCTTTTGGGAGTACTTAGATGATTAAAAAAGAAGATTTACGTGGCGTAAATCTTCTTTTTTTACTTTAAGTTAGTAGCTTACATTCAGTACAACATTACTAACAGTATATTTACTATTGCTATAGTATCCTTTTGTATTTGCGTCTTTTATAAACTTTAATGTAAACTTGGGACCTGATTCATAACTATCACCATATAAATAAGAAACATTTGTATCTACCAATCTTGTAATTGTCGTAGTTGTTTCATACGCTGCAAAGATATCCGAAGAATCTCGAATCGTCGAATAGTATGGTGTTGTAATTAATGATTTAGATGATGTGATTGATTTCGTGCTCGTATTATAACTATCACCAGTTGTCAAATAACTTACTTTTACATTATTTGCCGTAAACGATGAAGCAGTTCCATATGTTGCATTTGTTGAGTCTACTATGAAAACACCGTGTTCACCATACACTTTGCCAGTAGTACCGTTCAAATAAAGTGCTGTGTTTTCGTCAATTCCATAGCCAACCTTCTGACCTAAGTCTCTTTCAGCTAAAAGAATACGACCTATGCGACCTCTTGCATCGAAATGTGTATCGATTGCAGCATTTACAAAACCGAATCCTGTTGTATATCCACCATTATCCGGATATTGAGAATCAGCTAGTGAGATGTCACTGATTTTCTTAGACAATAAACGATTGTAATATAAGTATCCATAACTGACACCTTCACCGTAAGTTTTCGGACTTTGAACAGCAGTTCCAGCACTTGTTCCTGAAATGATCGCTCCAGCTGCTGCTCTTTGTTGGATTGCTGCAAAAAGTGGGGTAGGCGTTCCATCGTCTTTTAGTAAACTTCTTACATGACGGGACTGATCACCACCGTTAAAGAATATAACTTCTGCTGTGTTGATTAGATCTATATTACTTTGCTTATAAGCTTCTGTTGTATAGTTATCAACTGCTACAGGGATAAATACAGGTTTAAACCCATAACTAGTAAATAAATTTTTATACGATAAGTGACCTGTTATATCATTTGTGTATGCATCTAATGCAGTTGCATAATCAGCAGCTGCACTACATACAATTGCAACTACTGGATTAGTTTTGCCGGTTGCAGCTTTTAGTGCATTGTAAATTTCGGCATTACTATCATCAATTGCACCACCCATTAAAAATACTTTTGGTGCAGCTGCAGCTTCAACACTTTTTTCAGCTCGTAAGAAAGAAGTTCCAAAAACTAACGAAAATACTAAAACTAATGATAATACGATTGAAAACTTAAACTTGTAATTCAACTTCATCATTAATACCTCCTGAAATGTGTTATTCAAAAGTGCCTTTTACAACCGGAATACCTTCTTCAACCATCTTTTTCCCAAGTGCAATTACTGTTTCAATTTCTAAAGTATCCTGATTCAACATGACAATATCAGCATCGTTACCAGGTTTTATATTACCTTTGTTTGGTAGTTTTAGTACTTGTGCAGGGTTTGAAGTAATGACTTGTAATGCTACTTCTAATGGAATTCCTTCATCAATTACTCCATCTCTTACTTCTTGATATAATGATGAAATTTTTCCTATTTGAAGTCCCAAATAGTCTCCATTTGTATCAAAAAAGGGAAGACTTGCCTGACCATCGGATGAAAAAGTTATGTTCTCGATCTGAACCCCTTCTTCAAGCATAACTCGTAATCCCTTGCTACACTTTACTTCGCCTTCCTCCAAAAACTGAGGGATTGTGCTAGTAGTAAAATCTACAAAACCACCTTTAAGTGCATAATCAATACCAGCTTTAAACAATTCTTCATTCCGATTAATATGAGTCGGGTGGAACTGACGAATTGGAATATTCGTCTGTTCAACTAGTTGATGTAGAAGTGAAAGTTGATCTTTGCCATCACCGACATGAATTTCTAAGATGCCAGCCTTTCCAGATAAAATTCCTCCATTACGTGCAGCAGATGCAATCTTTGCAAGTTCTTCAATAGTTGGTTCGGAGGAACGGTGGTCTGCAATAGCGATTTCACCTACTCCAATAATCTTATCAATTAGAATAATATCACTTTGAATTGATTCTGTTAGTGTCTTTACAGGGATTTGATAAGAACCAGTGTGAATATAACATGTAATCCCTTCTTCTTCTAAGCCACGTGCTTTTGCAAGCAAATTCTCCATTGTTCTTGTTGTACCATCTGTACCTAATACACCAACCACTGTAGTAACTCCAGCAGTAGTAACATTAGTAAGCATGAGTTCTGGAGTGCGTGTTTTATATCCGCCCTCACCACCACCTCCAATGATATGTACATGTGAATCAATAAAACCTGGTACAACTAAAGAGTTGGAGGCATCTATGACATCGCAAGAAGGAAAGTCAGGTGGAATTGTGATATAATCAGCTATCATTTCAATTTTTCCACCTGCTAAAAGTATATCTTTTCTGCCAATAGAGTGTGGTGTGTATACTTGACCGTTTTTTATTAAGGTTAACAACTTTTTTCTCCTCCTAAATCCTTTGTTAATTCATTAAAAAGGACCGTAGTTCATTAAGTGAGCGATTACAACTGCAACTAACCCAATTACATATTGTACTAATATTAATGGGAAAATCCATTTCGCCCATTTCGTCCAAGGGATCCCTGCGATTGCTAAACCTGCCATTAAAGTTCCTGCTGTAGGGAAAATAATATTACCAATACCATCAGCAAAAGAAAACGATAGAACAGCAGTTTGTCGTGTAATTCCTAGTAGATCAGCAAGAGGAGCCATTATTGGCATTGTTAACATGGCATGACCGCTACCTGAAGCTAAAATAAAGTGTATAGCTGCTTGGAAATTATACATCCCAATTACACTTAAAGAAGCAGGGATATGTTTAATGACTTCAGATACTCCGTGAAGCATTGGATCAACAATATGTCCTTGATTTAAAACAACTAGAATTGCTCGGGAAACACCTATAATAAGAGCACCACTAATTAAAGAAGCAGATCCTTGTGTAAATGATTTAACTACGTCATCGATTGATAATCTACCAATTATACCAATTGCAATTGTTAAGATAATAAATAAAGAAGCAATTTCAGTAATATACCATTGATATTTAATTACTCCAAAAGCTAAAATTATATAGTTTATAAGAAAAGCAGTTAAAATCCATTTATGTCTAGAGGATAATTTAGCTTTAGAAGTTACTAGATCGTTAGTTTGTTCAATTGAATATTTTCCATAGAATCCTATGTTCGGATTTTTCTTTACTTTCATAGCGTATCGATAAATAAATATAACAGATACTAAATAAACGATTACAAATAGAACAAGTCTAAAGCCCATACCAGAAAATGTAGGAAGTTCTGCGATTCCTTGAGCTATACCAACTGTAAACGGATTCATTATTGCTGTTGTAAAACCTGCTGACGCTCCAACTAATACGATTGCAGTACCCGTCATTGTGTCAAAGCCTAAAGCAAGTGCTAACGGAACCAGAAGTGGAATATAAGCTAAAGTTTCTTCAGCCATTCCCATTAAGGAACCTCCAACTGCAAAAAATAACATCATAATAGGAATTAATAACTTTTCTCTAGTAGCAAGTTTTCTAGCCATTGTTGAGATTAACACTTCAATTGTGCCAGTAGCACTTAATACACCAAAAAATCCTCCAATAATTAAAACGAAGAAAATGATATTGCCTGCTTCTACCATACCCGAATGAATGGCTTTTACCATATCGAAGAGACCAACTGGTGTAGCAGCGATTGATTTAAATGAGTTCGGATCGACTGATGAATGTCCGTCGACGTCGATATGGGCGTATTCCCCAGTAGGTAATACGTAAGTAAGAGCTGTCGCGATTAATAGAATTACTAAAAGTAATGCAAAAACATTAATTTTACGTTCTTTCATAACTTTTGTCTTAGGTGTCATTTTATTTGCGTTAATTTGTGACATAGGTTCATCTCCTTTTAATGATAAGTAGCTAATTAATAATAATAGAAATTGATCATTAAAACGCTTCCATATATTCCCTCCCCAAATTTAAATTCTCAAAATCTATTAAAATGGCTATAACATTCTATAAGCAAGTAGCGTGCCAATTTTAAATGTCTTATTTTTAAGAAAATTTGATAGATTCCTCAGAATAATTGGTTCTTTTTGGTTTATTTGGTGCTATAATAAAACCAATTTTATCAAATATGGAGAGAAATTAAAGATGAAAAATTCATTAACATTGATAACAGGCAGTTCAAAAACAAGACAAGCTTTGTCAAATCAACTAACTCAATTGCTAGAAGAATACATAACGATTAACTCTTATGCAATTGATGAGGGAGAACATAAAGTATTTCAAGATGAAATTATACTTTTTTCGTCGGAGGCAGTAAAAATTGAAACGGAAAAATTTGCACAATTAAGTGCTAAACAAATCATAGTTGGGAAAAGAACACTTAATCATGAAAATGTAGACAAATTATTGAGAATTGAGGAGGGGACAAAAGTTCTTGTAGTTAATGATGATTTTCATTCAACAGTTGAACTTATTCAATCTTTGTACCAATTGGGAATTCATCATTTGGAGTATGTACCATTTAAAAGTGATCAACTATATTATCCAGATATAAATCTTTCTGTTTCACCAGGTGAAACTCACTTAAGTCCGTCATATATAAAACATGTATTGGATATCGGCGTAAGACTTTTTGATATCTCTACAATTTTACACATTGTAGAATATTTTCAATTTAACGATAATATAGCAACATTAATTTCAGAAAAGTATTTACGCAATATTATTGACTTACATAGGGAACTTTTCAATGCAGAGCAAAGTGTAAAGAAAGTAAATAGACATATCCAAAGTGTTGTAAATACGGTTGATGATGGAATTTTAGCAATTGATGGATATAAAAGAATAACTGTGCTAAATGATCGGATTATTAGGTTGTTTAAATTAACTAAAAGTAACTATGAAGGTAAGCATATAGAAGAGATTATTAAGGAACAAAATATAAGAGACTTTATTTTAAATGGTACAGATGAATCTAAATTTTTTTCAATTGACAATATAGATAATGTTATCTATCGGACGTATAGTCATGAAGATGACAGGATCGTTGCTACTTTTAAGAGTGTTAATCAAGCATTTGAAATAGAAAAAACAGCGCAGAGAGAGTTTAGAAAGCAGGGCTTTTATGCAAGATATGACTTTGCGGATATTATTGGAGAGGATGACACAATTTTAGAATGTAAACGAATAGCAACAAAACTTGCAAAAGCTGAGCATCCTATTTTAATTCAAGGTGAAACAGGTACAGGTAAAGAACTTTTTGCACATGCAATCCATAAACAATCAAACAGGAAAAACGGCCCTTTTTTAGCTATTAATTGCAGTGCTTTTACTGAAAGTTTACTAGAAAGTGAATTGTTTGGTTATGAAGATGGTACGTTTACTGGGGCAAAAAAAGGTGGGAAACAAGGTCTTTTTGAAATTGCTGATGGAGGAACGATATTCTTAGATGAAATAGGTGACATCAGCTTAAATGTTCAATCTCATTTACTTCGTGTTCTCCAAGAACAAGAAATTCGTAGAATAGGTGGCAGAAAAATCATTCCTGTTAATGTTCGCATCATTGCTGCAACTAACAAAGATATCCATCATAAAATCTCAGACGGCTCATTCCGTTCCGATTTGTATTACAGATTAAATGTTTTAAATCTCATCATTCCACCTTTACGCTTAAGAAGAACAGACATACCGTTGCTCGTTCAACACTTTATCGCTAAAAGTGGAAAAGGGGTTACGATTGAGGAAGAAGCTTTAAATGAATTAATAGGTTTAAATTGGTTGGGTAATATTAGGGAATTGAAATCTGTTATTGATTATATGCTTACTGTTTGCGAAGGAAATACGATTTCCCAAAATGACTTTCCTCATTATAACTATTCAGAGCACAGAGAACACCCAAAAAGAGACTCAAATCAAATTGAACTTCCTACAAGTATTCTTGAGCTTGAAGAATCGATTACAATTCTTGAAACGATAAAAAAATGTAATGATTTAGGTAAAGCAGCAAGTAGGGATCTTATATCCAGCTCGAGTGAGGAAAAAGGAAGATACCTATCTCCACAGCAAATTAGACTTCGATTAGAAATTATGGGGAATAAGGGCTTGATAACGAAAGGGAGAGGAAGAGCAGGTACGAAGATTACTACTAATGGAATTGAATACTTGCATTTTCTAAAAGCTAACATACAAAATAAACATCTTTAAGATCTGTAAATAATACATATCTATTTGGTTAGAATTGGTGGTATTTATTCACCCAAAACTAGTTTTTAAATGGAATAAATAGTCTTGAAACCTTGTCTAGTCAAACTACTTATTTTTGGTATAAAACTTGCTTATATTCAGAAGTAAGCTAAAAAATAAGTAAAGGGGTTAAGAAATGAGAAAAAAATTTATTGCATTATTGGTTAGTTTTATTTTAACGTTTTCTGTTTCAGGGTTATCTTATGTAAGAGCTCAAAGTTCACAAGAAGATATTCAAGGAAACCTTGTCATTGTTGGCGGTGGGTTAGGATCTTCGAATAAAGGAGTGTATGAAAAATTTATTGAATTAGCCGGATCTAAAAAGGCGAAAATTGGTATTATTCCAGCAGCTAGCGGTAAATTAAAATCTTCTATAGATTTTAAACATGATTTAATAAATTATGGTGTAAGTCCAGAATCAGTAGAGATTTTACCTTTATCAAATCATGATTTTTCTGATACAGATGAAAATGAGTCTAATTGGAAGGATCATGCTAATAGTTCAGAAATTGCAAAGGAAATAAGAGGGCTGACTGCTATTTGGTTCGTTGGTGGAGACCAACAACGTATAGTTGATACATTACGATCAGAAGGTAAAGATTCAATAGTCTTACAAGAAATCTGGGGTATCTATCGAAATGGTGCAGTTATTGGTGGGACGAGCGCTGGAGCTGCAATAATGAGCAACACGATGATCACAGGCGGAGATAGCCTTGGTTCATTAAAGGGATATTATGAAAAAAATCAAAATCAAGGAGAAGGTAAAGAGTATGAACCTCTGTCAGTTGAAAAAGGACTAGGTTTCTTTCAAAATGGTTTAGTTGATCAGCATATGGATGAAAGAGCTCGTTTCGCTAGATTAGCAATTACAGCAATCCAGTATGAAAATGATGGGAATCTTGCTTATGGAATTGACGAAGACACTGCAATGGTTGTTAGCAACAAAGAAAAAACCATAGAAGTAATAGGACGCAGTGGTGTATCAGTTATTGATGTAAATGAAGCAAAAAGAAATGGAAATTTAGAAAATATTAAAATTAACTACTTAGCTCAAGGTGACAAGATCCATTTTGATACTAATACGATTGATTTTTCTAAAAATAAATATGAAACAAAAGGATATGAGTATTACTCTTTTAAAGCATTACCAAATACAGGGTTACTAACACCTTATGGAAAGTTAAAAGATTATTTAGCTTACTCGCTTGTTGATAACGAATCGTCACAGGAAGTAAAATCATATTTATATGATAAAGAAGGCAGAGGGTACGAAATCGTTTTCCGAAAATCAAAGGATACAAATGGTTACTGGAATTATACTGATGGACAAAAAGATGATTATTCGATTCAAAATGTAACAATGGATATTCATCCTAGAAAATTAGTCTTTAGTGAACAAGATTCGGAAATTGACTATAAGAAGTCAGATTTTAAAGTATCCAATCAGGCTAGCGAAGAACCGATAAAAGGGAATTTAGTCATTGTCGGTGGAGCGTTGGGAAGTAGTAATAGTGCAGTTTATAATAAATTGATTGAACTTGCAGGAGGACCTGAAAATGCAAAAGTAGGAATCATCCCTGCGGCTAGTACAAAACTGACTTCTTCGAATGATTTTACAAAAGATTTAATTAAATACGGAGTTAAAAAAGATTCTATTGAGATTTTATCAATTTCTAATCATGATTTTAAAGGTACTCCAGTAGACGAAAAGCAATGGATTAACAATATGAATGATGACCAGTTGGTTAAAAAGATTAGTAAATTAAATTGTATTTGGTTTGTTGGTGGGGACCAGACTTTAATTACTTCATCTTTATTAAATGAAAATGGTTCAAATTCAAAAGTTTTAGATGCCATCTGGAAGATTTACGAAAATGGTGCTGTTATAGGTGGAACAAGTGCAGGAGCAGCTATTATGAGCAATACCATGATCGCTGGCGGTGACAGTTATGGGGCTTTAAGATTTGGATTTACAAACTCTTATGATGATATGGAACAACAGGAAGGTGGACCAGTTTACCTAGAAAAAGGATTGAATTTCTTTCAAGAAGGAATTGTGGATCAGCATTTTGATAAGAAAGCTAGATTAGGACGTTTAATTGTTACAGCAAATGAAAAAGGAAAGAAAAATCAATTAGCATATGGGGTTGATGAAGACACGGCTATGGTTGTAAATAACAAAAAACATCAAGTCGAAGTAGTTGGACGTGGAGGATTAACTGTTATTGATTTATCGAAAGTAAAAACAAGTAAAAATATGCCAAACAAGTATAAAAATGTTATAGTTTCAGTTATTTCACCTGGAGATCATGTTAATTTATTAACGAATGAGGTAAGCGTAAGTAACCTAAAGTCATCAACAAAAGGATTTGAATATTATGACTCAAAAGTAGCCCCTTACACAGGAGTATTTTCTCCGCATGGATTGCTAAGAAATTTCTTAGCATATAATTTAGTTGATAATGATCAAACAAAAGAAGTAAATAGCTATAGTTTTAATGGTGATAAAGGATTTGAACTAACGTTTAGAAAAACAGCTGAAACGAATGGTTACTGGACCTACAAGGATGGTCAAAAAGATGATTATAGTGTGGTAAATGTTTCCTTAGATATTAAACCGATAAATGTAGTCATACGATAGGACTTACTGAATATTGTATTGCCTAAAAAAGAGTATTTAATAAAGTACTTTTTTTTTCATACTAAAGAATAAAATTAAACATATATATTGGTAGAGTACAAGTATAGGGAGGTACGAATGTGAGCTCAATTCTTATGTTTATATTCGAATTAATGCTATTTTCATTGTCTGGGATCTTATTTCCAATAGATCTTAAATGGTATAGCAAGTTGAAAAAACCTGTATGGACTCCACCTAGTAAATTATTTGGAATCGTATGGGGAGTGCTCTATGTATTAATTGCACTGTCACTCTCAATAGTACAGTACAAAGTTGGTCTAAAAAATACCTAAGTTACTTAATTGTTTATTTGGATCATAAATTATATAAGTAACCAGGTATTTAGTTATTTTCAATTTAAATTAAAGAGACTTGATTTAGCAGCATTAGATTGTTTAATTGTAGCAATTACAGCGGTTTTATTAATCATTTTAACTATACACTATTCGATGTTAGCCGCGGTATTATTAATTCCATATGCTGTATGGACTATCTTTGCAACCTATCTATCCTTTAATCTGTATTATTTAAATAAATAATACGTTTATCAAATTTTAAATTACATAGTAGAGAGATTTTGAAAATTTGTCCCAAAGATCTCCCATTTGTTCCTCAAAAAAGAAATTTAACGATAAAAAAATACCCCGAAACATGTTACTTGGCCTAACATTTTCGGGGCATTACTTTTTTTACACATACTCAATTAATTTGGTATTTCAGTATCTTGATAATTCACTGTTTCTTGATAGTACTTTACAGAAAACTAAATGAAGACCGCTCTTTTTATAGAAATTAAAATGTAAAGTGATATTTGAATGCTCTTCTTTGCTAAATAGCTTGTGGATCTGTTTATTATTAGAATTTTATAAAGAGGAGTATAGTAGATGGAAAAACGAATGGTTTCGTATGAAAATAGGATTGACATATTAGATGCAATTCGTGGATTTGCTTTATATGGAATTTTTACTATAAATATCGCTTCATTTACAATTGGTGGTCCACCTGGATTTGTTAAAAGTAGCAATGAAATTGATAATTGGATGACCACAATTTTACTATTACTAGTTGAATCAAAATTTTTTACTCTCTTTTCTTTCTTATTTGGAGTGGGGTTTTCAATCCAACTAATAAATGCGAATAAAAAAAATAAATTATTCATCCCACAATTTACTCGTAGATTATTTGGATTATTTTTATTTGGATTAGCACATATTTATTTTTTATGGGATGGTGATATTTTATTACTTTATGCACTTGTAGGTGGGATCTTACTTTTATTTAGGAATTCTAGTGAAAAAAAACTTATTAATTGGGTAGGTGGGCTACTAATCATACCTATTTGTTTACTTACAGTAGTAATGATTGGAATAACAGTGTTGAGAAATATACCAGAATATGGAATTCAAATACATCATATTGATGTTTCCTTTCTGAATGAATTTAGAAAAGGACAAATTGCGTCCAATAACCCTTTAACAACTAGTTCTTTTTTTCAAGCAGCTAAAGAAAGAATAGTAGGTTATATTGAAATTTTCCCTTTACTATTTTCAAGAGTCCCCTCGGTATTATCTATGTTTTTATTAGGTTATTTTGTAGGGAAAAAAGGATACATTTATATATAGAAAACAATAAACAACTTTTTTCCAAAATTGCAAAATGGGGTTTAATCATTGGTTTATCCTTAAATTCCATTATCATTTTTATGTTTGAAATGCTTCCTCCGTTATCAAGTGTAATTGTTTTGTTTTTCAACCAATACTTAACAGGTCCAATATTATCATTAAGTTTTGCATCATGTTTTATCCTATTATTTAAAAATAAGCGCTTTAATAAATTATTAAAAAACTTTGAGTATACAGGACGATTAGCTCTTTCAAATTATATTTTCCAATCTATAATATATTCTATTTTATTCTATGGTTACGGTTTAGGTTTATATGGGAAAATAAGTACTTGGCAAGGAATTTCAATTACGTTTGTCATTTATACGATTCAGATTTACTTAAGTAAACTTTGGTTAAAATATTTTAGAATAGGACTGTTAGAATGGTTATGGAGAGTAATAACGAAACTAGAAATTCAACCCATAAAAAGATAAATATTAATATTAAATTTAAAAACTCCCTTATTTGATGGATCAACATGTTAAATAAGGGAGTTTTTGTCTTTTTGTAATTTGAAAAGAAGATATTTTTAAAGTTTATATCCAAGTTATCATTCCTAATTTTTCGCTTAAAAAATGTAATCTAATTTACCTAAAAAATTAAGTCATAGTACAGCTTATATTTTACTGCCCAAAATAGAAAAGAGGCTGATTAACCATATTTTTAATATATTGAACAAAATAATCAGTAACCAGATGAAATCATCCATTGTTGAAAAATATATACATTAAATATCGGTAAAGTCCTGTCCTTTTTTGACCAGAAACCGCTGCTAAAGGAAAGATGCAAAGTTTGTAATATCAAAAAAGGAAATAGAATTGAATCATCTGAAATTTATAACAATATTAAATTTAGATTTTATACTTGATTCATGTAGGACTACGGTGTATATTAATTGACATATCAATGTTTGACCCGTCAACTATTGATAGGTCAATAATTATTAACTGTTAATAAAATTTCATCATATTTTTTTGGAGGTAGCGCGTGCCTAAAACAAAAGAAACAAAAGTACTATCACTATTAAAAGAATTAAAAGTTCAAATTGAAACAACATTTGAAAAGTGTATGGGTATTAGTCAATCGCGATTAGAAATTTTGAATCAATTGTTTGAGTACGGTGAAGTTAGTCAATCCCAGCTTCAAAAAACATTAAAGATTGATAGTGCTGCTATTACTAGACATTTAAAACAACTTGAGTTAAATGGAAAAATCACTAGAAGAAAGTGTGAGACTGATAACAGAATAACCTTAGTTAGATTAACGCAAATAGGACAAGATCAAATGTCTAGTTTATGGAAGGAAAAGGTAGAGTTTGTAAATAAGATGCTTATTGGCTTTTCCGAAGAAGAAATTGACTTAACGATTGAATATTTAAACCGTATACAAGTAAATATGAACCAAATTAATTCAGGTCGCGATGACTAAATAATACTTAAAAATTAGTAAAGAGGAGAATACAACAATGACTACGACAACATTAACTAATAATTTTAATGAAATTTTAAAAGGAAGACGTTCAATCCGCAAATATGATCCAAATGTTAAAATCCCAGTGGAGGAAATGCATGAAATAATAGAAACAGCTACTTTAGCTCCTTCTTCAGTAAATATGCAACCGTGGAGATTCTTAGTAATTGAAAGTGATGAAGCAAAAGCTACATTAGCTCCATTAGCTAGATTCAATCAATCACAAGTTGAAACTTCGTCTGCGATGATTGCTCTTTTTGGGGACTTAAATAATTTTGATAATGCTGAAGAAATATATGGTCGTGCAGTTGAATTAGGTTTTATGCCAGCAGACGTTAAAGAGAAGCAACTAGAAACACTTAGTGGTTTCTTTGCAAACTCTACTACAGAGCAAATGAAAGATACTGTTTTAATTGATGGTGGGTTGGTAGCAATGCAATTTATGCTAACTGCTCGTGCGTATGGTTATGACACTTGTCCAATTGGTGGCTTCGAAAAAGACAAAATTGCAGAAGCATTCGGTATGGATAAAGACCGATATGTCCCTGTTATGTTGATATCAATAGGTAAAGCTGTTGATGCAGGATATCAATCTGTGCGTTTACCAGTTGAACGTGTAGCAGAGTGGAAATAAAAATATAAAAAAAACAGTGAAAAGAAGGTAAATATTATGATTATTATTCATGCGAAAATGACAATTGATTCAGCAAAAGAAACGAAATTTTTAGAGGAAATGACTTCGTTATTAGAATTATCAAGAGCAGAAGAAGGTAATATTTCATACGATTTGACAAAACAAACGGATAGCGAAAATGAATACATCATGGTCGAAATTTGGCAAGATTTAAATGCTGTAAATGCACATAATACAAGCGCTCATTTTACAGCGTTTGCTGAAAAAGCTTCAGATTACCTTTCAGCGCCAATTCAAATAAATCTTTTTGAAGCAAATAAAATAAAGTAATTTATCAAAAATGGAATAGTGTTTAGAAAATATACCAGGCGAAAAAAACATATTTGTAACGTATAAAAATTAATCTATAAGAGCCTGTTAAGAATTAGTTCATATAATAAATGAAACCTATCTTAACCCTTGTGGTAAGATAGGTTTTTTTCTTCTCAAAAAATAACTTAGTAAGAGTAGAACATTAGTGGACTTGAATTTCATCTTAAGTCATTACCTAGTAGGATTTAGATTCATGTTGCTTTTTGAATTCTTACATACATAGAATTATTATAGCGGATACTAAGATTATGGTGTAAATTACATCATAAACTTCGATGTGGGGGTAAACTTATATGAATATTCGTGAAGGTTTAATTCCAACAGTTTTAGGTTCTGCTGTAACAGCTACTGGTTATGCATTAAAACAAAAACGAGGAACGAATAAAATGATCGCCAATACAGTTTTTGGTTTTGGTTTAGCCCATATTGTATTAGGTGCCATTGACTTAGTTGAACATCGAAGTTAGATTGAAAAAAGAGAGCGTTAATTTTTAAACACTCTCTTTTTTCAATCTTACATTTATCAGCATTTTTACTGGTCAAATTTTTTAGGTTTATAAAGATGAAAGCATTTTGTGACACCCTCATATCTTCTTTTTAGTAATTAGTAGTTTTCGCTACTTCTGTATTATTAGGTTCAGAAACACGAGTTAAAAAGAAAATACCAATAACAAATAGAATAATTAGACTAAATACACCCATATTAGAACGGCCTGTAATTTGAGCTGTCAAACCGACTATTAATGGTCCCATGATCGATGCAAATTTACCGAAAATATTATAGAAGCCAAAAAACTCATTTGATTTTTCTTTAGGTACAAGTTTTGCGTAATATGAACGACTTAATGCTTGGATTCCGCCTTGAGATGTGGCAACAAGCATAGCCAAAATCCAAAAGTCTAAAGTGGAATTTAAAAAGTAAGCATATATACAAACAATCATATAAATAATGATTCCAACATAAAGCATAATTTTACCTGAAAATTTATCAGCAAGTTTTCCGTAAATAATTGCAAATGGAGCAGCAACGACCTGTGTGACAAACAAAATAATTAATAGATTTGTTGAACTGATTCCAAGGTCAGTTCCATAAGCTGTTGACATTGTAATGATCGTTCCAACGCCATCAATATAAAAGAAATATGCCAGTAAAAATATAAATAAAGCACGATATTGTCGGATATTTTTAAAGGTTTTTCTTAGCCGTTTAAAGCTACTTAATACAGGATTTTGTTCAGGTTCAATAAAATAATTTTGACGAACGTTTCGTAACAAAGGAATAGTAAAAATGCCCCACCAGACAGCAGTTATAAGAAAGGCAATTTGACTTGCGAGAGTTGTTGAAATTGAAATTATCTCCTTTTGAGCTAATACGATTATTGCAATACTAATGATAAATGGAATTGTACTACCTATATATCCAAAACCAAAGCCTCGAGCGGATACCTTATTCATTCGTTCTTCTGACGTTACATCTACTAAAAAAGCGTCATAAAATACATTCGCACCAGCAAAGCCAATAGCTGTAATCGTGTAACAAATCAATAGTAAAAGCCAGTTATCATTAGGAATAAATGCAAGTAGTGCAGTAAAAGAAACACCGAGAGTAAAAAAGAAAGAAAATAGCTTCTTTTTAAATCCTTTATAGTCGGCAATTGTTCCAAGGATTGGACCTAACATAGCTAATATGAATGTAGAAATTGCGATTGTATAACCTAAATAAGCAGTAGAATCAGAGGCACTTATTCCGGCTTTTGTAGCAGAAGCTTTATAAAAAAGAGGGAATACGGCAGTGCTAATAATAATAGAATAAGCTGAATTGGCCCAATCGTAGAAAATCCAACTATTTTCTTGCTTCGTAAAACTCTTCATGAGTTTTTTCCTCCTAATGATTAGTAACTGCTATTTTTAGATTAGATACTACTAATATTTTATTTATCCTCTACAGTTTTCAGTATATTATCTAAAAATTCCCTGTATAAGTAGTAGATTTTGGACACCGGGCTAAAGAAAAACACGAAAAAGGTAAAAAAGTAGTAGATGTTAATACATAAATTACCACTTCTATGTTATCTTAGTTATATACACAATTCTTGGAGGTTACGAGTAATGAAATCTACTTTAAACGATACTACAAATGACAAACTACCATATTCAAGGACCAATCCATTTCAAGCGAAGGTTCTCAAAAATATTAATTTAAATGGAACAGACTCAAACAAGGAAACAAGGCATATTGAATTATCATTGAAAGGGTCAGAACTTACTTATGTACCAGGTGCTGCACTTGGCGTGATTCCTTCAAATGATCCAGAGTTAGTGGCTGCTCTTATAAATGAAATGAAATGGGATGAAGAAGCAAATGTAACAGTTGGTAAGCAAGGTGAAACACTATCTCTAAAAGAAGCGCTTACATCCTACTGTGAAATTACACTGTTGACGAAAAAAATCTTACAACAGGCAGCTGCATTTACCGAAAACGAAGAGCTGAAAAACCTTGTGTTGGTTGAAAATGCAACTCAATTAAAGGAATATTGCTATGGACGAGATTTACTTGATATGTTACGTGATTTTGGTCCATGGAGTGCATCTGCTCAAGAAATCGTTTCATTATTAAGAAAAATGACTCCAAGACTATATTCAATCGCAAGCAGTATTGCTGCAAATCAAGATGAAGTTCATCTAACAATCGGTGCTGTACGCTACACTGCACACGGACGCGAGCGTAAAGGTGTTTGTTCTGTTTTATGTTCAGAACGTATTAAAGAAGGAGATACTCTTCCAGTCTTTGTTCAAGTAAATAAACACTTCTATTTGCCAGAGTCTGGGGACAAAGATATTATTATGGTTGGACCTGGGACGGGTATTGCACCATTCCGTTCGTTTATCCAGGAAAGAGCAGTTAATAAAGTCTCTGGCCGTTCATGGTTATTTTTTGGAGACCAGCATGAAGCGTCTGATTACCTTTATAAAGACGAGTTAGAAAAATATCAACAAGATGGAGTATTAACAAAAATTGATACTGCATTCTCCCGTGATACAGATCAAAAAGTTTATGTGCAGCATAAAATGCTTGAAAATAGCAAAGAATTGTATGAGTGGATTGAAAAAGGAGCTTATTTCTATGTTTGTGGAGATAAGGAATATATGGCAAAAGACGTCAACGAAGCGCTAATTACGATTCTTGAAAAAGAAGGTGCGATGGAACGCGAAGCAGCTGAAGCACATCTTAAAGATATGCAGAAGCAAGGGCGTTATCAACGTGATGTGTATTAAGATTAAAAGGTAATAATTAGATAGGTATTTTGTAAAAAGAAGTAACCCTTCGTTCCAGTTGGTACAAAGTGTTACTTCTTTTATTGTTTTTAAGGTTAATTTTTTGCTCTGATGCCTAATATAGAATCACTTCTTTTAATCATTGTTAATCCAATGTTTAGCCTACTGTTCTATTCAAATACTTGGCGTAGCTCAATCTGTCCTTCTCCAAGACCATGTGGGTCTGGCGCGCGCATCGCCCACTCGATGGCTTCCTCTCGAGATTTCACATCTATGAACCAGTATCCTGCTATCAACTCATTGACTTCAGCAAAAGGCCCCTCTGTAATGGTCGGCGGTTCTCCGGGAACAGGGTAAGTAATACGAATACCATTGGAACTTGGATGGAGTCCACCGACTGACACCAGAACTCCAGCTTTCCTCAATTCTTCATTATATTTCTTCATCTCAGCAAACATCTGATCCATCTGCTCTTTTGGCATTGTCCCTGCTTCAGAATCCTTTGATGCTTTTACAACCATCATAAATTTCATTAGTAACTCCTCCTCGGGGTTATGTCTTTCTAATGTTAAACCCTTATACATTGGTAACATTCATACTGCCTACAGCTATATTATTATATCTTGGTTCAAGCTTTTATTGGAGGAGGTATGATTATTTCAAATTCAGATCATCTTCAACATACTCATAAAGTTCTACATGTTAATTATTTTGCCAATAGAAGCTTTTTCCTTTATAAATTATTTGACATCTGAGTTGAAAAAGCAAATCTTGTTGTTTAACTAAAGCACTGTTAGTTCAACAAGAAAAAATGGAATGCTCTTTTTAAATCCCCAAATGATATAAATAAAAATTACCTTCTGATAATTTCTCTGCCATTGTTATCATTTTTTCTATATTGATAATTAATTCGTCGCGATTGATGATTAACTTTTCATATTCTCCATCTTCATCATCTTCCCCATAAACAAAATTACCTCTAAGTTTTAACACTTTAGGTCCATTTCTAAATAAGTCTTTCCATGAAGTAAATATTGCAATTATCTTTTCTGAAGACTGTTGTTCAAATAGAGTCTCTCCATGATAATTAATTCCTTTTCTATTCAGGTTCCCACTAGTTGATGGATTTTTACTTGGTATCCAATTTAAAGAGTCCATTATATATTGGATAATATCATCATGTATTCTAACGCTTTCAATTACATTATTGTATTTTCTCAATTTCCAAATTTGGTTTACGCTAACTGTATCTGGAATAAGATAAAATTCATGCTCTAACCCATTAATTCCTCCTAAAAATAGTTTTTTTGTTAATTTTATAATACCATTTCTTATTTGACTAAACTGCCATTTAACTTAATAAAAAAACGTCTTTTCAGACAATCTATTACTAATTAAAATGAATGGGAGTGAAATTTTGAAAAAAATAATTGTTATATTTTCATTTATCTTAGGTTTTAACTTTCATACCAATACGTATGCAAAATCCTTTTATAGCTTACCTATATCAAAGTCATCCAATCAATGGAGCATTAAAATTGATCAAGCCGACCAAGATACGGTTAATAATCCTAAACTTACAAAGGCAAAAAAGGGTGTTTTTAATGTTTATAGTTTAGATATAAGCAATATTGGGGAAAGAAACATAAATAACGTTAAGATTGAGGCTTATAGAAATGAACCACATTCCAAAACTTATTACGAGTTATTTACTCAAGAAGGGGATATTTTAATTAAAGATGGTAGCTCTTATCACCATGCAAACTTTCCTATATCGGTAAAAGCTAAAGTATTTAAAGTGTACATTACTTGGGAAAAAACAATAAAAGGAAAGCAAATCAGACATTTTAAAGAAACTTTTGTTTTTCATCAAAAATAACTACTAAAAAAGAGGTAAATCAAAAGATTATCCTCTTTTTTTTGTATAACTAATGTAGGTGTTAGTTGCATTAAATACTATCATTTTTAAATATAATAAAGGCTATTTCTGACCCAACCACCGTTATTAAGCCAGAGAAAAGGACATAGAAATACCTGTTACCCCATTGAATTTCAGGGGTTAAGAATGTATTTAATGTTGCTGAAAAAGCTGCCATAAATACTAGGTGAGAAGTTCTTATTTTCCCAATTATTGAATGCATTAGTTGTTCAGACTGTTAATACGTTGCTTAACCAAAAATTCTATTAATAAGAGGAATTACAACGCTGAATATCATCGGAAGTATAAAAAAACCAATGCATAAGGCAACTAATTTAACTGGAGAAGATAGTCCTTTATTTTGATCATTTACTAATCTTTCTAGCTTTACATTTATTTCTTTTAATTCTTTTAGAATCTCTTTATTTATTTCATCCGACATAGTTCAATTCTCCTTATAAATTAATTGAATGTGTTACCAAATATTTCTATTTTTATTGTAAGGAGTCCTTTTTTATTTTCAAAAATTACCTGAGAAGTAATTAGGAGTAGTTCATAGCTATCAAATAAATATTAATGTTTAAAGTTAATACTTTTACACAATAAAAAATGAGCAGCCACTGGCTACTCATATCGTTGCACTACCGCTTTCTTCAGTTTAAGTGTAATACTTCAGAGTTCTATTGAAGTATATATTCATTTATTATTCTGAAGTACTATAGAGTGGACATTCTTCTGGTTGCTTTTCCTTGCTAAAAATAAAGTATATTCCAAGAATAAAAGTAATTATTAAAATGACAAAAATTGCCCAATACTTCGTAGGATAGTCATATGTTACTGTTGTAACTCCATTAGATATTATTGTATCCTCAAGAGGATCATAAAGGGCATCTATTTTTAGGTATGTTAGTATTGCTGAAAAACTAAGGAATATTCCTATTGCACGTTTCATCATTTCCACCTCTTACCACTTTGATAAATAAAGCTTAACATAAAAAGAAAATCATTTTTCCACTAATCTGCCAACCAGTTGAATAAGAAAATTAACATTCTACTTTAACTCAGCAAAAAAATAAGGCAAAATTGAGCGATTCCATTCTAAAGTTAAAAATTAAATGTTTTTTCACATATTCAATCAACTAATCACATTTTTTAAATGCATATCTTAATTAATAAAAGAATAAAAGTAAAACTGTAGAAATAAATAAAGTACGATTAATGGGTAGCAATTAATTTACCTTTTATAAAAGGAGAAGGTTTTTACTTAAAATATAAAAGGGGGGAGAAAAGGTGAGTTATATAGATTCATTACTAAATCGACAAGTATTCGTACTTCTATCTGGAGACTTAGGTTTTGAAGGTATTTTAACTGATGCAGGACAAGACATACTTGTATTATATAATGGTCAGAAATATTATTATATCCCCTGGATTCATGTTCATCGAGTACATTTATGCCAGCATATTAAAGATAAGATAGATACTCCTAAAGAACCTTCAATTGCAAATGAAATAGAATCAATTTCCTATAGAAAAGTATTAACAAATGCGAGAGGGATCTTCTCAGAAATATATGTTACAGGGAATTTGACGTTTCATGGCTATATTACAAGTGTTTTAAGTGACTATATCGTTTTTTATTCACCTGTTTTTAAAATGATGTATGTCTCATTATCTCATCTAAAGTGGCTCTCACCTTACCATCAAAATGTAACACCTTATTCAATTGATAATGCAAACTTTCCAATTAATCCATCGAATATCTCCCCTGTGCGCTCGTTTGAATCTCAATTAAAAAAAGAAGAAGGGAAACTGGTTATTTTTGATGGTGGAAATGATCCGATGAAGATTGGTTTGCTGAATACGATTGAAAATAGTGTAATTGAATTATCAGTCGCAAGTGGGGAAGTAGTTTATTTAAGGCTTAATCATATTAAGTCTGTACATTTGCCTTAATTGAATTTATGTTTTTATGAAAAACTAACCGATTAGGAAGCTCTTATTCTAGAGCTTCCTTTTTTTCGGTTTCTTATAGTGAAAAATATTTTAAATTAATTAATCTGAATGAAAGATATTTCTAGTTTTTCTAATTAGAAAAAATATCCATCGGAGTAGTTCAATTCAAATGTAAGTTGAATACCCACTTAATGTGATATATATTGTGATTTTTCAATAAGGATAAGTGGACAATTGTTACCATAGTTATTTATCTTTAGGGGGTATTTGAATTAGATAGGTAAAACAACCATCTTCTATAAAATAATGAAATCATCTAAAACATCATTATTATATTTGAATATTAATATAACAAATGGACAAGTTTCATTGGAAAATATTTTATAAGAAGGTGAGTTTTATGAATTTCGAAATTCTAATGAGTGCTTCAGTTTTTCTATTAACGATGGCGGTTATTTTTTGGAGACCAAAAGGTATAAATGAAGCATGGCCTGCTGCATTTGGGGCAGTAATTATTTTAGTGACTGGGATCGTAACAAAAAGTAATTTAATCGATATTGTACACAAAATAGGTGAAGCTTCTATTACAATTATCGCAACGATTGTCATGGCGATTATTTTAGAAAGTTTTGGATTTTTCCATTGGTCTGCTGCTAGACTTGCAAGTTTAGCGAAAGGGTCTGGGCGTAGATTATACTGGTATATCCAGCTTTTATGCTTTTTAATGACATTACTCTTTAATAATGATGGCAGTATATTAATTACAACTCCGATTTTAATTCTCCTACTAAAAAATTTACGGTTAAAACCACATCAACAAATTCCATATCTTCTTAGTGGAGCATTAATTGCCACAGCTTCAAGTGCACCAATCGGTGTAAGTAATATCGTAAACTTAATTGCATTAAAAATTGTTCATATGACACTTTATATGCACACAGCTATGATGTTTGTCCCTGCTAGTACAGGATTGCTATTTATGTCATGGCTAATGTATATGGTATTACGAAATAAATTACCAAAACAATTGCCGGTGTCTACCGATGACATAGAAGAGTCATTTTTTATGAAAAATTTTCATCCTTTAAAAGGGAAAATGTCAGTAGAAACAAAACAAAAAAGAACAAAATTTATGTTAAAGGTATTGGGATTTGTTTTCCTAATGCGCTGCTTATTATTCGTCGCTTCATTTCTTGGAATACCGATTCAATATGTAGCAGTTTTAGGTTCACTCGTCTTGTTAACTTGGAGATGGTATCACTTACGGACAAGCCCTGTTGATATCTTAAAAAAGACACCTTGGCATATTTTAGTCTTTGCTTTTTCGATGTATGTGATTATTTATGGTCTCCATAATGCTGGTTTAACGGCAGCTTTAGTAAAATACTGTGAACCAATCGTAAATCAGGGCTTATTTCAAGCAAGCTTTATCATGGGAGGATTAGTTTCAATCTTATCAAATCTGTTTAATAATCATCCAGCTTTAATGGTTGGAACCATTACACTAACGGAAATGGGGCTTGATCCAATTACTTTAAAGACAATTTATCTAGCTAATATTATCGGTAGCGACATTGGATCGTTATTACTTCCAGTAGGTACTTTAGCATCCCTAATTTGGATGCACATATTAAAGCAAAATAAAATTAAGGTGAAATGGAAGGATTATCTAAATGTATCATTAATTGTCATTCCATTAACAACAATCGTAACGCTGTTTCTACTATATTATTGGGTGCAATTAGTTTTCGCCTAAGAAACAATTTCAATCTACTAGAAAGAGGAGATGCAAGTGAGTGATGTACAATCATTAGTTGGAGAAAAAATTTATGTACAATTATCAGGTGATAATTATTTTGAAGGAATACTAACAGATTATGGTAGAGACGTCCTAGTATTATACAACGGACAAAAATACTATTATATTCCATGGCTTCACGTTCACAGGGTTAGTCAAAGTAGCAACTATAAGGACAAAATAGATCAACCGACTGGACCTTCAATCGCTGAAGATATTGGAACGATCTCTTATCGTAAAATATTATCAAATGCAAAAGGAATTTTTGCAGAGATTTATGTTACAGGTAATATCACATATCATGGAAATATTATAAACGTATTAAGTGACTATATCGTGTTTTATTCACCAGTATTTAAAATGTTGTATATCCCTTTATCACATTTAAAATGGTTAACACCATACAATTATAATGCCAACCCCTATAACTCTGAAATCAATCTATTACCTGAAAATGCAAATACGTCATTTTCACGCTTGTTTGATACACAATTAAAAAAAGAAGAAGGAAAATTTGTCGTATTTGATGGGGGAATTGACCCAATGAAAATTGGAGTACTCAAGAGCGTGGAAGATGGTGTCATTGAATTAAAAGTTGCAAGTGGGGAAGTCACTTTATTGAGGTTGAATCATATTAAATCGTATCACTTACCGTAGCTAATTATGTTTTTAATAGATTTTTTGTGCTCAAGTTCATCCTAGGTATCGTGAGGAAACTATGTCAGTATATTTAATAAATCTACCCTTGACGTTTTATGCGTAAGGGTTTTTCTATTATAGGTCATCATTCTATGAATGAAGACTGGGCAAGTTATTGGCATATAAGAATTATGCGTTAACTAAATCTTGATTCAAATGAAGCAATCGAATACGCGAAATTAAACGCAGGAGTAGTTCAACCCTCTAAAACAAGTATTAATCGTACTACTTATGACTAAGAATGTTTGAGGATATTGAAGAGCGATTGATACCTTCTCTATTCTTTAGATGGATTAAAAAAAGGAGGAATGTTTATGTTTTGTAAAGTATGCGGTAATTCATTAGTAGAAAATGACCGTTTTTGTGGAAATTGCGGAACAAAGGTTATTTCTTTGAAAAAGGAAGATTTAAATCATCAATGTTAGACTTTTGGAGTTTCTTTAAATTAGCTATTAAAAACTCTTATGGTGTTGCACAAGGAGTTACTGAGAAATATTTTTTAAAAGGGATTATTATTTTAATTTTATTTTCGCTATTAATTCCAGCAACTTTCTATAACGTACTAAAAATTAGTATTAAATCCACAGAGAGTGTTCTAAGAGATTATACTAACCTCAGTAGCCAAATAAGCTTTAGTGCCTTGGTTATTAGCCCATTTGTTATGATTTTAATTGTTCATTTGTTAACAGTCATAACATCTTACATTTTTTTAAAAGGTAAAAAGTCAAAACTTCAATTAAAAGAAGTTATTGCGAGATATGGAACTTTATATTCTGTTAGTTTAGCCTTAGTTTGCTTTGCATTTATTTTAAGTTATGTCTCGATAACACTTTGTTTAATATTCGTCTTAGTATCAGTATTTATGAGTATTAGTGTTGTACCATTAGTGATAAGTTCGTTCCAAAATACCAAAACAAAAGGAATCGATAGTTTATATATCATTTCGATAGTATACATTGTAATGGCAATTACACAGATGATTTTATTACGAACCATGATCATAAATACCATTCATAGAATTAGTGACTTACTATTAGGAAAGCTATTTTAAGAGATATTGAATATTTTTAATAGCAGTAATTAATAGCCAAAACTTAATAGGTAGGACAAAACTAGAAATTATACCTAAGATTTATTATATTATCCCATTTAAGTAGAAAGTGAAAACATCACATATTCAATTTGTGGATGCTACTCTTTTACTTGGAGGGGATTTTTTTTCTGAATATTAATGGACAAGCATTCCGATCTCTGTTTAGAGTGGAATATTAATAAAAGACAATTGATGTTTAAAAAATGGGGTGAGAAGTTGAAATAAACATACTAAAGATTATAAATTCGTATTTAACCCAATAAAGATCTAACGATATAATGTAAAGAAATGGACCTATCAATAAAAAACGTGTAAGGTATACAAGGATATCCATACACGTTTAGAAAGAAAAGAAGTTCGGTTTAATAGATCTTAAAATATGTTATTTACCTACCTGTACATTTGACCCATCATCATTAATCGGAACTATATTGATCTATTCCATCTGCTATCTTCATCATCAAATTTGTTAAATATTGTGGATCCGATAGTTTTCGATCTTCTTCAGGATTTGTCATAAAACCAAGTTCAATTAAAGTAACTGGAATCTTTGACCAATTAAATCCTGAAATATCGTCTCGAAAAGATATTCCTTTTACATCTGTAGATTGCTCTTTTTTTACTTCTTCAACAATATTCTGTGAGATTAGTAAACTATCCTTATATAGTTTAGGAATATATGGATTATCTTTAGACGGAGTTAAGACAGAAAATCCTTTTGTTGAATGATCATTCGACCCGTCGGCATGGATTCTTATAAATAAATCTGCATGGTTTTTATACGCTATTTCTGCTCTTTCTTTATTACTTAAATTTACATTATTTGTTGTACGAGTGAATATGACATTGTAACCTCTTTTTTTAAGGATTTCACCTAATTTAAGTGATGCTTCTAAACTTAAAATATACTCGGGCTTCTTCGTCACTACTCCAGTTGTACCACCAGCTACCTTTATCTTCATTTCACTAGAGCCTGGTCCTAATGGTTCAAGCGCTGTATTTGCCTTACTTTGGTGACCTGGATCTATACAGATTACAAGTGGTTTTGTGGATTTCTTCTTTTCATATGTTTGAATGTCTTTATTAGGTTTTTCTTTAACGTTTTCTATTTTAGGCTGCTGACTTAGTGATGTTTTGTTCGGTATAATATCAGAATGATCTTTTGGATAAAATAAAAAACTTAAAATACAGATTGTAAAGATCATAAAAAAAATAATGCTCTTTTTATTAACTACCAACTTCAATTAAGGAACTCCTCCCTAGCTTTGATTAGGTTTACATTATAAGTTTCAATCTCACTTAAAGTACCATTATAATTCACATTTGGACTATACCATGATTGAGCTAAAAAATAGTTGCGCATTTTAACCGTTTTAAAAATGTATCCATGACGTGCATAAATTTCGTTTCTAGCTATACCCAACTCATCTTTGGTCAAATAATCTATATCATCTTGAGTTAGTTTTCTTATATTACTCATTGGCAAGATAAACTCATTCGCAGTAGATACTTCACCATATACCATTGTATGGATTACGATGGCTAAATCATCTTTCGAATTTCCTTCCAATACAGGTATTGAAACACCGCAAGAGCCTGAATAATACGCTAAATCATCATTAGATAACGTATGTGGATACTGTGCAACACATTGATCGCCTACATAAATATGCCATGATGTATTATTAGACATTGCTACTTCATCTGCAATGTTTGCTACTTTAATCGCCCAGTCCCTTATTGGAGAAATATCTCCACTATCATATAAATTAAATATTAATTGAAGATTTTGAGGAGAAATATTATTAGCTGTTAAATTAATGACACCATCACTTTGTGTTATGTCCCAACTACCAACAGACAGACTTTTACTACCATTGTAAATTTTTAATTGTTCTAATCGATCTATATAAGAAGGAATTGTTGGGGTGTTAGTTGGTTTGTTTTCAGAAACTTTAACTTTCTCTTTTACTTTATCTTTTTTTTCTACCTGATTCGATACATGTTGTGAGTGTTGATTTTTATTTGTAAGTTTTGGATAAATTAAATAAATTGCGACAGCCAATATAATTAATACGGCAATTGAAAGTAATATACCTTTCATTCTATTATACTTATTTTTATAATTACTTTCCTGCAAATTCCGATTTTCCGAACGAGTTTCAATCTGATTAGTCACTTCTGGAATACTAGTTTTTTCACCACAATTTGTACAAAATATTGCCCCTTGCTCTAAGTTTCCACCGCATTTAGTACAGTAAGCCAAATTGTCTCACTCCCTTTTTAATAGCTAAAATTATTCTAATGTTGTCTTTAAGAAAAAATGCATTTTTTTTTGTAGGAAAGAATGGGATAGGGTGGGGTGTAGGAAAGTCGGTTGGATTGTCTATATTTATTAAAAAAACGACTATGAGGAATCTCTTTAGTCGCTTTGAATTTATTTGCTTAATTGCAATAAACATTTTGTTAAATAAATGAAATTTACACAATAATAAATATATGATTGATCTCAATTTCAAAGCACAAAAAAATGTACTTCTAATAATGCATACATAAAAATTATAAAAATATCCTAAAATGTGGTGAATTCCCCCAATTATAAAATTCAACTAATTAAATATAATGATTAGAGTGCCTTTCTATTTATAAAATATAAATTAGGTAGGGGGGAGAAGTCTTTTTTAAACAGAGTTTTTTTCTTTTATATGCCAACACAAGTATACTCTAGAAATAATCCAACCTATTAATATCCCAATTACATTTAAGATTACATCATCGATATCCATTACTTTATTAGGATATCCTGTTACATAATTGATACCGAGCTGAATAGTTTCAATTGATAGTGACAGCAAAAGACCCTTTTAAAAAATTTTATAATAAAGTACAATTTTCCTTTTTAGTACTACATAGAGAACTGGTATTGGTAGCAACAAAAGAAAATTACCAATTACTTGCATCCATAGATCATGTTCAATCGACTTAAGAATTGTATTAAAAGGTGAAAATTGATAATATAGCTTACTAGTTATTTCAGGATTTTTTTTATAGAAATACGTAATTGGAAAGAAAACAACTTTTACTAAAGAGAAGTAGTAAAAAAACCATAATGTAAAATGAACGAATTTTTGTTTTGTAATTGATTTACTAATCCATTTTATCTTAATGAAATATGCTATTAATCCTAGCAAAAATACAAATAAAAATTCAATAGGATCTAATGATATTGAATAGCCGAACATGTTAGTATTTCCAAGATATAGATGTTTTTCCTTCTATTTGAAGGCTTGTGTAGTTACGGTAATAAATATAATATTTACCCTTTGTCTTATTTGTAAATGTTTTGTTTCCACCAGTTACTGTTGGTACATTTGTTACATCTATTATCGGATCTAAGCCAAAAACATCCATTTTAAATTGTAGTTCTATATTAGCTTGTTTTGTTTTCTTAGTATCTACCCAAATACCCTTGATAGGATTAACTGCAACAATAAAGGTAGGATTACTACCAACATCAAGTCTTTTACTTTCGACGCCACCTGTCATGCTATATGTAGTAGTGTATTTACCATTTGCTGCAAAAGCTGTTCCACATATTAATAATAATGAAGATACTATACAAATAGCTAAACCTTTTTTAATTCTAATTATTGTATTTCCTCCTTAAATTTAGTAATTGGAAAGTCCCTTAACTATTAAATCGGAGGAATTTAAAAGTAAATAAAGTAATCTATGTGAACAATAATTGAACTTTAATTTAATATATTGGTGGGGTAGTTAATTTCGCCAAAAAAGGAAATATTTACGATTATGCCGAAATAATATAAAACACTACCTGAAAGGCTGGTCTAACATGCTAAATTTTGTTTTTCCTGGTTTAGTCCTAATTATATTAGTAGCTGTTTTTGTATTATTTAATAGGATCGTTAAGAAATCTAAAAGATCATAGTTTTATAAAGAAAAGAATCTACAATTTGATTCTTTTTTTATTTGGCATAAGTTCACCTTCCTAACCTCAAAATATATAAAAATTTAATAATTAATTCCTACCAGAAGTTAGTTTTAATTAATAAATAATCTAGTCAATTAACATAGAAAATATTAAAAACGAAAATCGAAAGAACCACTTTAACAAAGATTACAAAATAATCATACAAATTTATCAAGTATTTACAGTAACTATACAGTTCCTAAATACTCTTCCGTTATATTGAAAGTACGAAAATATTCAGGTAGGGAGTGTTTTTCATAGGGAACAAGAAAACGATTATTAGTGCTGCTTTAACAATTGCAACTGCAACAACATTGGGATTTAATCATTTCGTAGATGCAAAAGAATCCGATAATAGTCACAAACAAGGAAAGGCTAAAAATGTGATTGTTTTTGTTGGAGACGGAATGGGGGCTGCACACCGTGAGGCGATCCGACTGGCTACTGTTGGACAAACTGGTAAACTAGCAATGGATGATATGCCTTATGCTGGATTAGTACATACTAGCTCAACTACTGCTATAACAGATTCGGCTGCTGCGGCTACTGCTATGGCGTCAGGGGTCAAAACGTATAATGGGGCAATTGGTGTTGATGCAAACAAGAATTCGGTAAAAACAGTCTTGGAAATGGCAAAAGAAGCTGGAAAATTAACTGGGTTAGTCACAACTAGCCAGATTACGGATGCAACTCCAGCAGCATTTGGTGCCCATGTGACAGATCGTTCTAAACAAAGTGACATTGCTAAGCAGTATCTTGAAAACAGCAAAGTCGATGTTCTACTAGGTGGAGGAGAGGACTTTTGGTATCCTGCAGGAAATGCTGGAAGCTACGAAGACCACCCAGTAAAGGACCCTTCTGAACAAAGTAAAGGTACACAAGGAAATCTTGTAGATGAAGCGAAAAAGCTTGGCTACAATTACGTAACAAATGCTAATGAGCTACAAAAAACGAAAAATGGTAAGTTGTTAGGTCTTTTTGCAAATGAAGAAATGTTTGAACAAAGAGAAGAGGGAAAAGGTGATCTTTATGATCCAGTAGTATCTCTTCCTGAAATGACTAAAAAAGCAATCGATACTTTATCAGATAATAAAAATGGTTTCTTCTTAATGGTAGAAGAAGAGGGCACAGACGAAATGTCTCATGAGAACAATGCTGAAAAAATGATCAAGGCTGGTCAAGAACTAGATAAATCAGTATCTGTAGCTAAGGAATATGCCAAGAACCACCCTGACACTCTTGTTCTAGTAGTAGCAGACCATGAATGTGGCGGCTTATCAATTGAAGATGTGAACAGCAAAGATGAGTCAGGCGATGGAATTTCTAAAGAAGACGGACCATTTAATGTGGCAAACAGTAGCAATCAATTCATGATTGACTGGACAACAAGTGGACACGGTGGCGTATCTGTTCCATTAACAGCAATTGGTGCTGGAGCAGAGCTATTATCAGGAACATATGAAAACACTTATATCTATGAGGCTATTAAACAAGCAATGGGTTTAAAAGAATAATTTTGTTGAAAAACATTCCATTTATCAAATGGGATGTTTTTTTATTGTGCGCCCGAAAAACTTAACAACAAAAAGAAGATCATCATTATTTATTAAATGAAAGAAATAAATCAAAGAAGGGTAATTACATATACAAAGAGAATTAATGTTTTAAGGTAAACTACAGAAGAAATAACTAGATTATGTTAAATCTTTAATTTCACTGAAATAAGAAAATAATTAATTAAAGGTAGTGTTATATTGAGAAAATGGGTTATAGTACTTTTTTTAATATGTTTTGTTTTAATTGCTTGTATACAGATTAATAAAAAAAATCTGAATACGTTTAAATTATTTAATTTCAATTCGCAAACAGAATCGGGAATTCCAAAAATTGATCACATTGTAATAGTAATTGAGGAGAATCATGCGAAACAGCAGATTATGGGGAATCATTCTGCACCTTATATTAATTCACTAATGAACCAAGGGGCCAACTTAATTAACTATCATGCAATTGAACATCCTAGCCAACCAAATTATTTGGACCTGTTCTCTGGATCAAATCAAGGTGTCACAGACGATGCTTTACCAAAAACAAAATTCTCAACAGATAATTTAGCGAGTGAGCTTATTGAAAAAAAATTAACATTTGCCGGTTATTCAGAAGATTTGCCTTCAATTGGTTTTAATGGAGAATACTACAAAAATTATGCACGTAGGCACAATCCTTGGGCTAATTTTACAAATGTCCCTAAAAAAGCAAATCAGCCATTAGAAAATTTCCCAACAAATTTTAGTAAACTTCCAACTGTTTCGTTTATAATCCCTAATCTCCAAAATGACATGCACGATGGAACAATTAAACAAGGAGATCAGTGGTTAAAAAAACAAATTGGTGCTTATGTCAAATGGGCAAAAACGAATAATAGTTTGTTAATTGTAACATGGGATGAAGATGACCTTTCACATAATAACAAAATTCCCACCTTTTTTGTCGGACCCATGGTAAAAAAAGGACAATTTAACGAAAATTTAAACCATTTTGATCTTTTACATACAATAGAGGATATTTACGGATTAAAACATGCAGGGACAAATAAATCTGTTAAAACGATTAAAAATTTATGGAAATAGTTGGTCGATTATTGAAGTAGACAACAAAGTTGAGTCTAGTGATGTGATTTCATAGAAGACAGTCTATTTAATATGTAAAACAGTGGCAATCAATTTAGGATTGACTGGACAACAATTGGTGAATTTAAGAACATTCCATTTTTAATTATGGAATGTTTTTTTGCGCTAAAAATTAAGTGGTTAATTTAATTGTAAAAAAGTTGACAAAACTTTTAAAAAGGGTTTTGTAGAAAAATGTAGAATTTTATATTCATAATCAGAGAGGAGGTGTTTTCATGTACTTAGATGAAATACGCTCAAGAGCAAGGGATACCTTGAGTGGGAATTGGAAAAAATTTATTGGATATACGATCATAGTGCATCTATTAACTACATTAGTTGAAAATAGACTTTCTGTATATTTTCCAAATCCCATTCAAAATGAATTGACAAAATACATATCCTATGTAATTAGTTGGGATGACTACCTATCGTTTATTTATAGCCTATTTATTTCGGCAATAATTACGATCGGGAGTACACGGCTCTTTACATTTGCGACAAAAGAAAATGAGCAACCTTATTCCTTACAAACAATATTTTATTATTTTACAAATTTGAACCTCTATTTAAATGCATTTTTACTAAATTTCTTAACTTATTTATATACTACGCTTTGGACATTGCTTTTGATTATTCCTGGCATTATCAAATCATATTCATATAGAATGGCACCATACATATTGATTGAAGAACCACATTTGACTCCTAATGATGCCATTACAAAGAGTAGAAGAATGATGGATGGATATAAGTGGAAATTGTTTTGTTTAGACCTTTCTTTTCTTGGTTGGATCTTATTATGCATTTTAACAGTTGGCATTGGGTTTTTGTGGTTGTTTCCTTATATGAATGCAAGTGAGGCACATTTTTATCATGAATTAAAAAATAATGAAAATGACTCTAATATTGTACAAGGTTAATAGTTTAAAATTAAAAACGGCTATCCTATTCAAGACGATAAAGGATAGCCGTTTTTTACTTATTAACAATCTGATTTGAAGTACGAACTGTTAAAATAAAATAACCGAGATAAATAATATCAATAGAATAATCCTAACCTATATACGATATGTTATTACAGCATATTTAATAGCTATAATATTTTCTAGTTTAATTGGTTTATGGATTGGTAATAAAACTTGGGACGTAAATGAGAATAAATATAATCGTTAGCACTTCTAAGAAATATAGCTTAAAAGGAAAGTGTAAATTTAATAGCTAATATTTATCATAAGAGGTGTTCGGACAATGTTGTTATTAAAGAGATATGGGAAATGGCTTTTCAAATTTGAGAATAAAAGGAATGATCTAACAGAATTCATCTTGGAGATAATTTTTTTACTTTCTCTTTTTTTTGGAACGAAATTTCTTCTTAAGAATTAATCTTTTATCATTGCTTTATTAGTTGTGTTTTTAGCTATAAATCTTTATTCTTTATCGGATGGCTTATTTAGAAAAATTTTAAATGAATTTAATGTCAACATACCAAAGTGGATTAGTATTATTCCGACTACTTTGATCTTTGCTTAAATAATTTTTATAGATAATTAGAAATGTTCCCTAATATGAATATTGTGTGGAACCTAATAACTAAATAGGAGGAATAATTATAAAAAAAGCGCTGAAATATCCCCTAGAAAAATTAGTATCAAATACATACTCATCACCGCAATAGTACTTCATCTTGTAATTTTTTTGTTTCATTCTTTGCAACTTGAAGATTTTATTATTTCCATAGTATTATTTTGGGCAATCATTCAGCATAACAGAGAGATAGATAAACTAAATAAATCTAGTAATTAAAAATTATGTATTTTAAAGGTAGATAGTATTTATGAACTTTCATAAAAAGGAAGTGATTTGTTGTCAGAAAATAGTATTAAATGTGAACCAAATGTATCAAAAAAGGAAATCTTTGCATCTCTTTTACTTGTTCCAGGTTTTTATTTGATGGTTTTATTTACAACTGGATTAATCGTATTTGTTGGAAGTGGCTTAATCTTTATCATTCATTATTTTGTAGGAAAATTTTTAGGTGAATTAGGATTTGCATATTTTGGATTAATTTTACTCGATGCTTTACCTTTTTTTGGAATGATATTTGGAGTGGTGAGTTGTTTTATTGCAATTATTTCTATGTTTTTTAAAAATAAACAATTTGAGCCGGCTATATTAATTAATCCTCATGATCATCCAAAACTTCAAGATTTAATTTCTGAACTTTCTGGAAAAATGGATTCACAAATGCCAGACGCAATCATTTTGCATGTGAAATCAAAATTTTTTGTCTCTGAAGGCAAAATTAATGTCTTTAATGGAATTGCAAAAGGTAGAATACTAGCTATTAGTTATCCTTTACTTCATGTATTAACGGTAAATGAATTACGTGCGATTATTGCCCATGAACTTTCTCATTTTACGGGTAGAGATTTAGTTTTTAAACGATTCGTTTCGCCAGTCTATAAAGGTGCAAATAATTATTTAGACTATATTACATCCCTATTTAATCAAAATGGTCGTCGTCGTCCAATATTTATATCGATTCCAATGATTTTACCAAAAGTGCTTATGGAGTATTATCTTAGAATTTTTCACAAATATAATATGAAAATTTCTCGAGAAATAGAGTACAGAGCCGATTATATTGCATCTAAAATGTGTGGAAATGAAATTTTTAAAGAGGCATTATCTAAGTTAATAAGTCATGGTAATGTTTTTAATCGATTAATTGATGAACAAATGATCGAGAAAATTGTTCATGGTTTTCAATTTGAAAATTACTTTAGCTATTACCGTGAGCATATTGAAACTTACAATATGCAAATAGAAGAGTCATTAAGTAAAGCTTTAAGTGATCATGTAGAAGAATACGCTTCACATCCTACATTGAACAATAGGATAGTAAATTTACCAAGGGTTGATACAATATATAGTAACAATGAAAAAGCATTAGAGTTAATAAATTCGTTTGATTATTTAGAAGTAAGTCTGACAAAGCATTATAATTATTATTTAAATGACAATGCTATTCATTTCTGATGGTTCATAACTCTACTAAAATTAGATTTTAATATGTAATTGAAAAACTCGTAAAAACTATGAGCTAAAAATAGTTCTTCATGCTAAAAAACAACCTTGTCAATTAAATTACCAAATTTTCGTGAAAGGAGTAGAGTGCTGTTGATTTCCATTACAGGATGCTTGCTTTCCATGGGGCGAGATTCTTTCACCTCCTCGGCAGCCTGCGGGGTCTATCGCCTTCCCGCTAATCCCATAGGAGTCGAGCATCCCTCCATTCCAATCAACTTATTCATCAAAAAATGTCTTCGATAAACCCTAATCAAGTAGCCTTTACTTAGTCGTAATCTAACTGTGGTATATTAATCAGATTGTAGATCAATCAATTATGAAATTGCTCAAACATATTAACATTTAAAACTATTAAAAGATCAACAAAAATGCTAATTTTATCATTATAAATGTTCACTTAAAGTCCGCTTTCCCTATTGACGATTTTATATTTCAACACTCTGAGGAGCTAAAAATAGCTCCTTTTTTCTTTTATGGTAACTTTATAAGGCAGGATTAATATTCTTTTAAATTGAATATTTTAATGGTTAACAAATATGAGAAGATCACTTTAACAATTTCAATCCAAATAGATGTTTGCTAGTTTATAAGGTATAGTTAGAATGGGTCTTTGTTGTAAAATGCAAATGTTTGAGAACAGGAGGAAGCATCATGACAAAAATAGCAATTATTTCAGATATACACGGAAATAAAACTGCGTTAGAAGCAGTTTTGAAAGACATTCGCTCTAGAGAAATTGAGAGGATTTTTTGCTTAGGTGATCTAATTGGTAAAGGGCCTCAAAGCTCAGCGTGTATAGAGCTCGTTCAAAAAAATTGCGAAAAAGTAGTCCGTGGCAATTGGGATGTATTTATTCAGTCACCTGCAGAAAATGATTTTATTCAATGGTTTAGAGACAGATTAACAGAAGAAGACTATCAATTTCTAGCTTCTTTACCATTTCATATTGACCTTGAATTAAATGGACAATTAATCAGGTTTTTTCATGCTTCACCAAGGAGTGAATTTGAGAGGATTTTACCATTTCATCCAATTGAAAAACGGTTAAGTATGTTTGAAAATAGTGAGATAACAAATTCAAACAAAAACGATAAGACTCCTGATATCATCTTTTATGGAGATATACATACTACCTTTTTGGAAACTTTCAAAAACGGAATTTTATGCAATGTTGGAAGTGTTGGAAATTCCCTTGATTTAACTTCAGCGTCATATGCGATTCTTGATGGTTCTTATTCAACGAATTCAATCCAATTTGTAAGGGTGGAATATGATAGGGAAGCTGAACTTATGATTGCCGAAGAGTTAAAATTACCGGATCTAGATAAATATCATGACGAAATAATTTTCGGTAAATACAGAAATTCATAATCTAAAATTAAAAACAGTGGGAAATCCTAACTTCCCACTGTTTATTTTATTATTTAGCTGTTTTTTTCAAAAATGGTTTTGACAGTTTCAATGAATTGTTTTCACTGACAAATGTTGAACTTAATAGCAAGACCCCACCAATCATTTGAACAATTGTCATTTTCTCTTGTAAGAAAACAGTTGAAATTAATAAAGAGGTGATTGGATCAACATAACTTAATGCTGCTATACTTTGCCCGTTTAATTTCTGCATACCTGAAAAGAATAATAAGAACCCAATGCCCGTGTGTACCATCCCTAAGATTATTATAAATGGAATTGAAGAAACTGACATTTCCAAAAGCCCAAATCCTTCAGTAATGAATACATATGGAATGAGAAGTGATGATGCTGTTCCAAGCTGGATAAGTGTAATTTCTAAGCCACCCATGTTTTTAATAAACTTATTGAGTAGCATTAGAGAAGCGTAAAACACAGCAGCTAATAATCCATAACCAATCCCAATAAAATCTTCTAATCTAGCCGTGCTTAACCCACCACTAGCAACAACTAATAACATACCGAATATGGATATGACAATGCAAATTAATTTCTTAGTTGATAATTTTTCTTTTAGTACGAATGGAGATAAAATTAGGACAAAGACTGGTGCAAAATAATAACTTAGTGCCGCGTTTGAAACAGTCGTATATTTATAAGCTTGGAAAAGGAAAATCCAATTTCCACCCAATGTAATACTAGAAAGTAACAAAATATAAGCATTATTTTTTACTGATGCCCATGATATTTTTTTCTTACCGATAAGCATGTATGTTATTAAAAATAAACTACCAATTAAACCACGCAATAAAGCTATTTCACTCGAATCTAAATCAATGTATCTTATAAATACGCCAATCGTACCAAAGATCGCCATTGATAGTAGGAATTGAATTTTAGATTTCATCGTCTACTCCTTCGAATCTACGAAACAGCTTATATTTCGCAGATTCTTAATCTGTTTTTAATATAAGCTCACTTAGTGTTGCTTGAACAGCAGGAGTAAACGGTGGTGGTGGTGAAGTTGAAAATGGTTTCCAAATATATAAATTAAAAGAAGATAAAGGCATTTCGATTCCCCCTATTTCAAAAGCATATTATTGTTACATTCAATTATACTAGATTAATGAATAGTTAATGAACAAAACATACATCAAAAATAATGATAGGAGATTTAATATGGAAAAACAACGTAAAATTATCTTATACATTGGTACATCTATTGATGGATATATAGCTAATAATGATGGAACATTAGAATGGCTAGAAACAACATAAGTAGAAGAAGACTCTGGCTATCATACACTTTTAGAAAGAATTGACACTGTAGTAATGGGTAAAGCAATATATGATGTCGTTCGTGGATTTGATATGGAGTATCCTTATATTGCATATAAAAACTACGTGTTTTCAAAATCTGCAACTGGATCAGATAAATATGCTACTTTTATAGATGAAGATATTAAAACTTTTATAATGGGTTTATAGCAACAACCTGGTAAAGATATATGGTTTGTTGGTGGAGGAAACCTAGCTAGAGAATTTTTTAAAGAAAATTTAATTGATGAATTTCAACTAGCGATCGCTCCAATCGTTTTGGGGAAAGGAGTCTCTCTTTACACGGGTGATGACATTACCCAAAATACACTTATACGAAAGTAGAAAAATTAGGTCAACTTGCTATGCTTCATTATGTTAGGAGATAATCTTATGAATTTTCCTATTTAGTAGAGTAGATTGTTATAAATGGTCTGCAGTAGCAGATCTTTTTATTTGCTTAATTTAGTGTTTAAAAATGATATAAATAAAGTAGCTCCAATTGAACCGAAATCTGATAAGGTTAAAGAAGCTTATGAAAATTATTTGAGAGAAAAAGAATTAAACATTTAAGGATGGAAACTATTTCGATCATTTTTTATTGTATACTCTTTAAATGGTTCTTGTTTTTAGTTACATCTGTAAAGTAATCTTCGTAAGTCTATTCTGCTTTTCTCCAGAATATGGACTCAATCCAAATATTTCCTTCATGATTTTTTTAAAAAAAATTTCACTTTTTAAATTGATTCCAATTCGTCATGATTCCTTATAAAACAATACCTCATTATTTCTATTTTATTTTTATATTAAAATTTATTAATACTTTTTATAAAGAAACGTCGGAATTAACCCAAATTACAAAAAGAAGTTGTTAGTGTAATATTATAATAAAATTATAAATAATAGGATGGTAATTATCTATTTATTTAGAATTAGAATTTTATTATTTATATTAAATTTAATTTTTAAATTTATGGGGGAAATAGTAGTGGTAACAACAAATAGTAAATCTATATCTTCATTAACTTTAGGCGTTTTATCAATCATCATTCCTTATATTGGCTTTATACTTGGTATAATAGGTCTATTTATTTCTCGAAAAAGCATTGCCGAAATTAATCGCACGAATGAAAAAGGGAAAGGTTTAGCAATTTCCGGAAGGGTTTGCAGTATTGTTGGAATAAGCATACAGACAATTTTAATTATCATTTTAGTTTTAGGAATTATTACTTTTTTTTCAATGAATGATAATATGACTTTTTAAAGAGAACACAATACAAAGGTTTTCGAATGAAAAAAGTAGAGAAATAGTTTTTAATTATGATTAAACATTAAAGCGACTTTGACTGTTTAGATTTAAATGTATATAGTTTAAATTAAAGTCCTACATATCTACATAATTTTGGATAGAGGAGGTACGGACATGGAAGTTTTTGCAGAATATTTAGCAAGTATGGATCATCCAGACCAACGTGAGCGAACGGCTGAAATTTTGAATTGGATTTCGAATAAATTTCCTAGCCTAGAGCCACAAATTAAGTGGAATACGCCGATGTTTTCCAATCATGGCACATTCATCATGGGCATTTCGACCGCGAAGCAACATATGAGTGTATCACCTGAAGAAAAAGGTATTGTTCAATTTGCCGATGAAATTGCAAATGCTGGCTATAGTGCTACAAAAGGATTGTTTCGTATTCCTTGGAAAGTCCCGGTTAATTATGAATTACTTGAGAAAATGATTGAGTTCAATATTCAAGATAAAGCAGAATATACGACTTTTTGGCGTAAATAATGTTTCTTATTTCTTAAACTAGTTGGTAATGATTACTTGATTTTCAGACTGATTGCAAGCGCTTGTCTTTCGAGGCGCGGAGTTACCCTAAACGGTAATGAGCACCGCAGACAGGCGAAGCAACGAAGAAAGCGAGCGTTTTCGGGCAGTCTGATAGGAGCTGATTAGAACAGCTCCTATTTTTTATACATAAAGATTTAAATAATAACAAGGTCATTTTAAGGACTAAATCGAATAATATAGAATCAATGTTTTAAGATAAGTGGTGATTTAAGTGAAAAATAGCCTACCAAAGAAAATACATATCATTGGTTCAGTTGGGAGTGGAAAGACGACATTAGCTAGGCAGATGTCCAAAAAGCTAAATATTCCTTATTATGAGTTAGATAATGTTGTATGGAAAAGGCAAAAGGGTCATAAAGATATCAGGCGTTCCGAGCAAGAAAGAGAATGCTATTTAGATACACTCATTCGTTCGAATACATGGATAATTGAAGGTGTTCATAATGAAGAATGGGTTAGTAATAGTTTTCAAAATGCAGAGTTGATTATTTTTTTAGATACGAGCTATTCTGTTAGAACCTACCGAATCATTAAAAGATATTTCTTACAAAAACTTAAATTAGAGAAGTCAAATTATAAACCGACACTTAAAATATTCTTCAAAATGTTTAAATGGAATAAGTATTTTGAAGAGGTGGGGAGACCAACATTCTTTAAAAAGTATAAAGATTTATATGATAAAATATTGGTCGTTAATAATATAAATGAGGTTGAAGATTATTTTAAAGAACAACATAGATCAAAAAATATAGGAATCGCAAAATAGCGGTTCCTAATTTTTTGTTTATCGCAGTAAGTTTTTAATGTAATGGGATTGGTAGGTTTTCTACTAATTCTGATAAAAATACAAATTTAGCTTCTTCTTTAATTTTAGGTATGTATTCCTTTATTACATTTGAGGTAATTTCGCCTGGTTCTCCTACATGTCCAATCGCAATCATAGTTGGTTCGACTCTTACTTTTTCTAATAATAATCGAGTTTGTTTTTCTATATGTTTATAGGTGTATAAATCATCGAAAAATAACTTGTTTTCTATGACCGGCACGCCTATCTCATCTGCAATTTTAGTAACTACGCTCCGATAATTCGTTTTACTATCTAAAAAAAATAGGCCCCTTTCTTTACAAGCAGTTAAGACAATGCGCATTACTCTCTCATCGGAAGTTGCTTTTGAACCCATATGATTATTTATTCCTATTGCGTATGGGACGTCATCAATTGCGGCTAGAACTCTTCTTCGAATTTCGTCATCACTTAAGTTGGTCTTAATCGGATTTGGACCTAACCAACTTGCTTTCCCTTTCCTTGGTTCCATTGGTAAATGAACTATTACTTCATAGCCTTTAGAGTGAGCGAAAGTTGCATCCTTTTTAGTAGTAGGTAAAAAAGGCATCACTGCAACTGTTAATGGGATTGGTAGTGAAAGCATTTGGTCCGTTCCTTTCATGTTATTACCAAAATCATCAATCACTATAGCAAGCTTATGATTAGGCTCAGCAAATACTGAAGAGCAGGTAGTAGATAGAGCTACTAATATAGAGAAAATAGAAGTAATCCAAAGCTTCATCGGTAAATCTCCTTTTCCATTAATTACTATGCTCTTCTATTTTCTGTGATTATAAAGAAAATAACCGTAAAAATTGAAAAGAAACTAAAATGTTTAAATACAAAAAGGAAATGTGATTTTTATGCTCAATTTAAAAAAGGAACTTTAATTCTGTTGGCGAATGTAATTAAGTTAAAGTTTTGGTTTCATCTTAGGAGGTATTATGAAAGATTTTCATTGCTGCGCAACCTGCCAGCATTTTATAACAAAGAAACAAGTAAAAGGTATGAAATATTATTGTAGTAGATTGGGATTTGAAACAATGACGACCTATAAGTTTAATTGCTGGAGTCCAAATGAGAATGTGAAGAAATTGATAAATAAGTTCAACGTGGAACGATAGACTCACAAACAAAAAGAGGAAGATAAAATGAATAGAAATAGGTTATATAAATCGAATACAGATTATGTATTTTTAGGTGTATGTGGAGGAATTGCAGAAGCTTTATTAATCCCATCAATTCTTGTAAGATTGGTATTCTTATTTTTGCCAGTATCACTTCTAGTCTATCTAGTTTTGGGAGCGCTGATGGGAAATGATGATTTTTATTATGTTGAAAATGTAAGAAAAAAGAGTAGGTTTAAAACTGTGATACTTGCTTTTGTATTTACTGTAATCGTAATAGTCATTTTATCAAATTTAGGATTTTTATGAACTAACTCAAACAAATAAGGATGACCAAAAACTAAAATGACCTTAATTAAAAGGTCATTTTTAATTTTCTAAATAACGATATAGAGTAGATTTACTAATCCCAGTCTCCCTTTTAATATCTTCAAGTGTATATTTTTTACTTTCATACTTAATGATCGCTCGTTTTACATTTTCATCAGGTTTTTTAGGACGTCCTGAAGTAACTCCTTTTTGTTTGGCTTCATATATTCCCTTTTATAAACGTAAATATTGGACATTAAGTAAAGACTTCTTCATTTTGAAGAAGCTTTTTTAATTAGGGATTTGTAAATTTTAAGTCAGAAGAAGGTGACAATACTTACAAGATAGAAACAAATAAATAGATGTAAAAAGGGTGTGGTTAATTTGGACAATAACAATTTAGTAGAGAAACAGTTAAAAATCCTCAATGAAATTAACACAATTTGTTTAAAACTTACATTTCAACTCTGGTTACGAGGAGGGTGGGCAATTGATTTTCTTCTTGGTAAAGTGACCCGCGAACACTCGGATATTGATTTAGTCACTTTCATTCAATATAGGGATGAGTTAGAACGGGCAATGGTTAATGTTGGTTTTAAGAAAATCCCGGTCAGTATGCTTCAAACAGATTTCATAAAAGATGAGGTCGATGTGAGTTTTGTATTTGTTAGAATAACAGATGAAGGTAAAATCAAAGCAAATGGTTTTCCAGACTGGGAATGGAGAAAAGATGCTTTGCCTATTCAAAAATATCATTTAAAAGGTATATCAATGAATGTACTAAACCCAAATCAGTTACTTGATGAAAAAAAGGTATATGAAAAAGGTACAGGACGCAAGCTTCGTCCAAAGGACATTGAGAGTATGAAAGTAATTCAAGGAATTATTGATCAATTAAGCTAATTGAACTTAATAGGTAGTAGTTTTAAAAGAAAAGGAGAGAAAAGAAATGAGCACATCGAAAATTTCTATGAAAAGTCCCACACCTATACTACGTATGTTTGATGAAGATAAGGCAAAAGAATTTTACATAACATTTTTAGAATTTGAGATTGATTGGGAGCACCGATTTGAAGATGATTTTCCTTTATATATGCAAATTTCTTATAGCGATTGTGTAATTCATCTTTCTGAGCACCATGGTGACTGTAGTCCAGGTGCAGCTATTAGAATTGAGGTAGAAAATTTAGAGTTACTTCATACAAAGTTGCTGAAAAAGAAATATAAATATGCTCGCCCTGGTATCGAAGAAACTCCTTGGAAAACACGAGAGGTCCGGGTTGGAGATCCATTTGGTAATAGAATTGTCTTTTATGAGAACATGTAAGACTGAAGTTTTATTGTATAGTATCATAATGAATAACCTAAAGATTAAAGAAGATTGAATTAGGTATCATTTTAAATTAATCCTCTTAAAAACTAAAAATGAACTAATCAGCTTAGTATATGTACTATTTCAGAATTTTTTTTCCTGAAATGAATTTAGACCAAACGAACTGTATTAATCCAGCGGTCAAAACACCTACTAGTGTATCCCTCATTCGATCCATCGCATAATCCTTTGATTGGTGTTCAAAAGCAAAGACAAATAGAATTGTGAGAGCGACCTGGTGAAGAACTTTTTTGTCTAATTTTAAATATTTAGCAATATATGTACCAATTAAAATTAAAAGTCCTAAGTTCCATCCATTGACTTTCAGATAACTCGCAATTATTACAGTAATACCAATTCCAATTATTGTTCCAATTACTCTTTTGATTGATAAATTAATTGTTTTGTCCATTGTCGATTGAACAGTAAGGATAAGAGAAACTGGACCTAAGTAGGGATGTGAGGAACCAAAAAATTTCGAGATTTCCCATGCTAATGTAGAACCAATCGATAATTTCCAGATCAGACTAGTTATATTTTTAGATGAGTTCAGTGATTTTGTTTCTACCATAAGCACCTCTTTTAGAAAATTCTATTTTTTTATATTATCCTCTCAAATTAAATCTAATATGTATAAGATGTCTATAAGAATAAATAAGAAATTGAAAACTTATAATAGTGTTTAGCTAATAGACAACAACAAAAAATAGAAATGGGTTGAAGGAATGATAACAGTTTTATTTGAATATAAGTTTGAAAAGAAGTTCTTAGAGGATTTTAAATCAAGATTATGAAAGTCAGCACATCCAAAATTTCATTCAGAGCCCTCAAATATTGGAATGAATTTTATGCAAAGAGAAGATGAGCAATATTATTACATCAATTTAATTATTAAATATAGAAGTAAAGAAGAATATGAAGAACGAACGAGGTTTGAACGAAGTCAGCTTGAATGGAATGAAACATGGTTCAGTAAAGACATTACCCATGAACTATTATCAGTAACAATCTGGAAGGATTTTAGCCCAATGTCATAACAGCTTTATTGCAACATGATTCTTATACTTTACGATAATTTTGTGAATTGGTTATAAAGGATTATTTTTACCCGCAAGGAATTCATATTTCCTTGCGGGTTTTGTCATTTATTCGTTAAAGTAAAAACAGAAATTTCTGGTACACTAAAAAATCGAAACGGAAGCCTTGTTGTTCCTATACCCCTATTAACATATAAGTCCATAGGTTTTATATGATGGATTATTTTATATAACCCTTCAGTATAAATAGTTGCTAATGGCGGAGTATAAATTGCTTCGTGAAATGGTAGTTTAACTTGTCCACCATGACTATGGCCAGAGAGTTGTAAGTCTATGGGATACTCTTTAAGTCGTTCTGCCACATCAGGTTCATGGACTAGTAAGAGATTAAAGGTGTTTTTTTGTATATTTTTAAATGCTTCAGCCGGATTTGGTCTTCCTAAAAGATAGTCATCCAAACCAATAATATTTAGTTTACTATGATCTTTTAAGACGATTTCTTTCTGTTCATTTTCTAAAACGGTAAAACCAGATTTTATAAAAACCGATGATGAGATTTTCTTCCCTGCACCACCAACGTCATGATTTCCGTATATAGCATATTTACCATACTTTGCTTTTAATCGTTGAAGCACAGCAGGGATTTGATCTAATTTATTGGATAAAGCGCTATTATCAATTAAATCACCAGTAAACACAATTAAATCAGGATTTTGTTTATTAATTTGATCGACAACATTATTTAATTGCTTTAATGTATAATGAGCACCTAGATGACTATCACTAAATTGAACAATTTTCATTCCTTCCATCTGTTTTGAAACGGAAGTTGATGAGATTTTTATTTGATTTACATCTAACATTTTTGGTTCAATACTTTTTGAATAACTATATAAACTAATAGGGAAAATTAATAATATAAACGTAAAAACTATTAATCTTCTAACTACCTTTCGAAATATGGTATATTTCATATCTATAACCTGCCTTTATGAATGAATTGATACAATTAAGATTGTAAATAAAATAAATAGAGTACTGACTAAAATTTCAATAATCCTCATATTATCACTCCCCCTAGAAAACAGTTTAAGCTCCTTTTGTTACATGTACGTGACAAAATAACCTAATGAACGGAGGAATTAAATATCAATATTTTAATCGCTGATGATGAAAAAGATATGTTAAAAATCTTAGAGGCATATTTCAAAAAGGAAGGATACAACGTTTTCTTAGCGGAAGACGGAGAACAGCTATCGAAATCTTTTATAGCGAAAAAATTGATTTAGCTATTTTAGATTGGATGTGTGTGAATCTACTATATTTAAATCTTTTTCTTTAAATAATTTATTCGCTATTTGAACAGTTTCATCGCCACTTAATCGAACGATGGCATCCGGGTATCTTAATTACTAGAGCTAAAAAATTACTAAAAGAAGAGCATCATATTGTAATTGGTAATATAAAAGTAGACTTTAAAGCTAAAATAGCATTTAAAAACGGGGAAAATTTAAATTTAACGAAAAAGGAAATTGATTTATTAAGCTGTTTTGTACGTAATCGCGGAAATATTTTATCACGTGAGGATTTATTAGTGAATGTATGGGGTATTGATTACGATGGGGATGATCGAACGGTGGATACCCATATAAGAAGATTAAGAGAAAAAATAGGAGAAGACCTTATTCAAACACATAGGGAAAGTGGTAAAAGAATAAGTAAAATCTATGATCAAGGTAAGTTGAAATCTAGTTTTTTAGTCGATTTTATTCAAAAGGATAATGTATTCATTGTAGTCGGTGTTTCTATTGTATATTTAAGTGATGCTGTTCATATCGTTAATAAGTTCACCATTTATATTATGGTTTTCTTGATTTTAATGCTGATTTTAATGGTTTGGATTTGGTCAAAAAAAATAACAAATCCATTAAAAGAATTAAAAGATATTTCTAAAGAAATCGCTCAATTAGATTTTAAAAAGGCAAAAATTTCAACAAATGATGAAATCGAAGAACTTGCTAAAAGTATAAACGAAATGAGTGACAAATTGAGGATTGCCCATGATGATTTAAATCAACGGAATGCAAATTTAAAAACATTCATTTCAGATATATCTCATGAACTTAAAACTCCATTGGCTTTAATCAAAGCTTATTCTGCAGGCATAAAAGATGGAATAGATGATGGAACTTATGTTGATACGATTATTAAACAAACTGATCAAACAAACCGATTAATCGATAAATTATTAGAGTTATCAAGAATTGAAGGTGAAATATTACATATAGAAAAATTTGACTTAATTCAGCTTTTTGAAACTAGTTTGGAGAACTTTGAAATCGAATTGAATCAAAATAATATCATTTTAACAAAAGAATATATTAGTACGAATCAATTAAATATTGAAGTAGATCGTGACCAAATTGAGAAAGTATTTAATAATTTAATTAGTAATGCAATTAAATATACAAAAAATCCGGGAATAAATATTAAGATTTACGAGGTGAATGAGGAAATTGTATTCATGATTAATAATGAAACAAATCTTAAAAATTCTACTCAAATTAAGCAAATCTGGGAACCTTTTTATGTTATGGAGGCTTCCCGAAATAAACATTTTACAGGTACAGGCTTAGGTCTAGCAATTGTGAAATCGATTTTAACACGTCATCAGTTAAAACATGATGTGAAATTAATAGATGGAATCATTGAATTTTCAATTCATTTTCCAAAACCCTTACAGTAAAGTAAGGGTTTTACGTTGTTGAAAACAACCTTATCAATTAATCATCAAATTTTCGTAAAGGAGTAGTGTGATGTTGATTTCCATTACAGAATGCTCGCTTTCCATGGGGCGAGATTTCGCCTCCTCGGCAAGCCTGTGGGGTCCTTAGCCTTCCCGCTTATCCCATAGGAGTGGAGCATCCCTCCATTCCAATCAACTAATTCATAAAAAAAAAGTTCACTTAAAGTACATTTTCCCAATTGGCCATTTTATATTTCTACACTCTGAAAACCCTTATAATAAAGTAAGGGTTTTTAAATTTACTTCTTAGTTCTAATATTCAAGCCATACGGCAGCATTAACAATGTTAATTTATTTATATAGTAGTACCTATTAATCTATGAAAATCCATCTCGTGGGTTTTAGATTTATTGATGAATAACAACACCTGTACCAATTGGAACCATTGAGGATAACTCAAGAACATCCTTATTATACATTCGAATACAACCATGTGAAACAAAGTGACCAATAGTTGATGGATTATCAGTTCCATGAATTCCGTAATGTGGAGCAGATAGTCCCATCCATAGTACACCAAAAGGTCCACCAGGATTTGGATCTTTATTTATAATTGTATAGGTTCCTGTAGGAGTAGGTGTAAGCATTTTTCCAACACCGATTGGGTAAGTTTTAAGGAGATTGTTGCCATCGAAAAGTTTTAGTTGGCGGTTTGATGTAGAAATGTAGATCCAATTAGTCATTTTATCAGCTCCAGTTTTTAACCATATTATGAAGAAAGTTTAATAGTTGTTAAATACAAGAGTAGTAATAGAAATATGAAATTTAGATAGAAAAAATAGTAAGTTTCCATTACTTTTCTACTATTTCCTTAGTACCAAGATTGGAGCAATTGAATAATCTATAGGACAAGCACTTTAAGGAGTGGATTAGTCTATAGTGTCTAATACAATAAAATATTTTCAATATGCCCAAGAAGTTTCAAAGAAAATTGGCTGGTTACCCGAAGTAATTTATACTCAATGGCAAGTAGAAACAGCACATTTTACGTCTAAAAATTTTAAGAAAAATAACAATATCGCAGGGCAACATGGTATCCAGGCTTACCTCTTAGTAGCAGAGGAACAGCTAGACCTAAAAATGAAGGAGGGTATTATATAAAATATAATGAACCAGTTCAGGGCTATGTTGATTTTATTTTAAATAATCCGAGGTACAGTAAAGTTAGAACATACAAAACTGCTAATGAGCAATTAAATGCGATTGCTGCTGCAGGATGGGCAGTAGCTCAAAATTATGCAGATGTACTAAATTCGGTTAATAATGCAAATATTAAAAATGGATTATATAAAAGGATTATTGAAATTGAATTACATCCTTATAAGGGAATCTTAAAAAAAGGATCAAGGGGAGTGCAAGTAAAGAAAATTCAAGTAATAATAAGCGTCAAAGTGGATGGGATTTTCGGGACTTTAACCGAAAAAGCGGTTAAAGAGTTTCAAAGAAAAAATGATTTAGTAGTTGATGGAATTGTTGGAGTAAAAACATGGGGCAAACTTTTCAATCCAACAAATCTATAAGGAAATTAAATATTTAAAAATGACCTGTATGATTTTTTATACAGGTTATTTAATTTTAACCTACTATATAAGAGGATTTGAAAGAATTTTATAGAAAAATTAACAATAACTATTTAAGAAAAGGAGAATTAAAGTGGAAATTAGAAATGCGGAAATGAATGATTGTGAATCAATCGTAATTCTAGATTCTCAAATTATTGAAAGCCGAATTAGGGAAGATCAAATTAAAAGATCAATTGAAGAAAATCGCTGTATTGTTTGTGAAATGAATATGAGGATAGTAGGTTTTATGATTTATCATAAATTTTTCTTTGGCCATTTATTTATTGATTTAATAATTGTTTCACCAAAAACGAGGAGGCTTGGTATAGCAAAAAATCTCATGAAATATGTTGAAGTTTTATCAGAAAAGAAATTATTTTCCTCTACCAACAAATCAAATATCCAAATGCAAAACGTATTTCAATCTCTAGGATATATTGAAAGTGGATTTATCGATAATTTGGATGAAGGAGATCCTGAAATTATTTATGTTAAATTAATAGATTAAACGATATTTTTGGTCATTTATTTTTTGAAGAGGAATAAAAATATTTTTATTACCCCTATTATCATTAGCCACTTCCAAATACCCATCTTCAATTCTATATAAATTTACTCTCTACAGTTTCTCAAACTTAGTTCGAAATAATCCTATCGAAAAAGTTTACTAATATTCTCAATAATTACGAAAAAAATTGTGTAAAAAGTCCTGATGGAATGATTGATTTGTTACTTTAGGCTAATTAGTATAAAAAAATTTTAAATACATTCTTCCTGTTATTCTATTTTTCAGTACTTGATGAATAGTAATAATATATAAATGCTCCAATTATATCACTACAAGGAGTGGAAATATGGATTTTAAAAGGGAATTCATCTTAAAAACAAAAGCAATATATAAAGAAACTGTTACAGAAAATATGGCATACAGTAAGATGTGTGAGAAATTCGAATCATATTTTGTTGATTTAAAGGAGTCTTTAAAAAAGGAAATTGAAGTTTCGAATGGTGAGTTTGATATTATGATTGATAAAGATGGTGTTATTGAGGTCTTATTAAATCAAAGAGAGTTATTAATTACGATTGATGATGCTGGGGTAGTAGTTAGTATTAAATATTTTGATGAAGTGCAAAATGAACAGGTTGAAAATAAGATTGATATAATTGAATATGATGGTGGCGCATATAAAAGTCAAGTATTTCAATCACCTATTACTAGAAATATAATTGATAATTATTTGGCAATTGCGTTTAGAGATGATTTAGAAAAGAATTTTGAGAGTTATAGTGAATAATAAAGTAATTTATTTGTAAGTGATTTGTTCCAGTTAAATAATAGTAAGACTAGAGCTTGGGATTTCCAAGCTCTTTTAATTTGTTATAGTTCTTGCACTTGAAATCTTAAAACAGTTTTCAATTTTTCAGGTTGAGTTTTTCTTGCATCAGAAATTTAAATCTCTTTATGTGTTTTTTGAACTCTTTAGATTATTCTCCATACAGAATTCTTCCATTAGTTTAAAAGTTCTTGGCTCGTCATCATAGCTTCCGGTGTGCATGGTTTGAACACATAAGCCTTCAGTAATCGATTCGAGTTTTACGTTTGCTAGCAGTGGATTTTTCTTTTTTTGTTTAAGTTGATCTAAAATGATGTATGTTAAATCTTCTGTAACAAAGTCGGGTTGTCTTATCATTAATTTATATAGAAGATGTTCTTTATTTAAGTAGTCTAGTTTTCGACCTTCTTCATCTAAATCCCAAACACCTTCAAGAGGGAAGACTGTGTAATCAAAGTATCCTTCTGGAACAATGCCTTTTTTGGGTAACATTTTAATGGCATATGCTAAAGAATAAAGCGCTTCGACATTTTCTTTAAAAAATTCATTATTTGGATTGCCTTTGCCTTCAATCGTTATATATTTAAAGGTTGGTATATTAATTTTACTAGGCTTACTTTTTGGTAAATAAATTTCTTGTGAACTTTTTCTCCACTCAAGTTTACTCACTAGAAAAACTCCCTAAATAATAAGTTAGTTTGGTTTATTGCGTTATGACTATGCTTGTTAAAAAACAAAAAGCAATCACATAAAGATGTCATTGCTCTTAAAAGGTTTTAATGATATGTACGATAAACTCCTATTACTTTCCCTAAAATTGATACTTGTTTTAATAAAATAGGAAACAGGGCATCATTTTCAGGTTGAAGTCTAAAATGGTCGGTTTCTTTATAAAAGCGCTTTACAGTAGCTTCACTATCTTCGGTCATGGCAACAACAATCTCGCCATTTTCAGCAGTAAATTGTTTTTTAACGATTACAAGATCGTCATTCAAAATACCAGCATTAATCATACTATCTCCTTCTACTCGAAGCATAAAAACTTGTTCGTTAGATGGAGCGACAGATGTCGGTAAAGGGAAATATTCTTCTACGTTTTCGACCGCAGTAATTGGAATACCTGCAGTTACTTTACCGATTACTGGAATATTAATAATATCGTTATAAACTTCACTGTATGATGCTTGTACTTCATTTACAGCCGTTGCTGTTTCGCCAAGAATCTCGATTGCACGCGGTTTCGTAGGGTCTCTTCGAATATAGCCTTTTTGTTCTAGTCTCTCTAAATGACCATGTACTGTAGAGCTTGAAGCTAAACCAACAGCCTCAGCAATCTCTCGAACTGAAGGTGGATAACCTTTAATTTTTACTTCGTCTTTAATATAAGCTAAAATTTCTGCTTGCCTTTTCGATAGTTTGTTCATTTGAATTTCCCCCTTGCCTATAAAGTAGATAATACGTTCCTCTTTATTTTTTTCATTATATCATGATAGGATATGATATACAAACGTTAGTTCTATTTTTTATTAAAGTAGTTTTCGTGTTCGTATGGAGGGAACAGTTAATGAATGCAATAATTTACGCGAGAGTAAGTACAGCAAAGGATTCGCAAGAAACATCATTACATAGACAAATAAGTGAACTAACCGAATTAGGTAAGCGGATGGGAATGTGTATTCTAGAAACAATAGGCGAACAGGCGAGTGGATATGAAGTAGAAAGAGAAGGGCTATTCCAGCTATTCCAAATTATAAAAGAGCATCAAGTTGATGCTTTGTTAATTCAAGATGAAACAAGATTAGGAAGAGGTCATGCAAGAATTGCTTTATTACATTTTTTAAAAAGGGAAGGAATAAGATTATTTACATCTTCTCAAAATGGACAATTTCAATTAAGTGAAAGCGATGAAATGGTTTTAGAAATTTTAAGTATTGTAGAGGAATATCAACGGAAAATTCATAATATGAAAATAAAAAGAGGTATGAAAAAGGCAGTTGAAAACGGGTATAAGCCTCAAAAAAACTTAGAAGGTAGTTTAAACGCCGGTGGTAGAGATAAGTTGGAATTACCTATTTCTGAAATTGTAAGATTACGTCAAAACGATCTAACATTTGAAGAAATAGCTGCAACCTTAAAAGGATTTGGATATAACGTTTCAAAGGCAACTGTCAATAGAAGGTATAATGAACATATGAAAGAAATCTCCAATATTGAAAGCTAATGCAATTTATTGTAAGATGAGATACATTGAATAGAATATCAGACTCTGACTAACGATTGTCTTTCTTCGTTGCACACCTGCAAAGCGCGATGCTCTTTACACCAATGGTAAAACAGCTCGACGTCAGATTTTTTCGCAAAGAAAGAACATATAATTATTCGTCTGATTATCAAAGTGATGGAACTAACAATGAATAGATAGATACAAATAAAGGAGAGGTTACGAATGGTTACTAAAAAATCTTTAGATAGAATAAATGAATTATCAAAAAAGTCAAAAGAAGTAGGGTTAAGTCCTGAAGAGAAAGTTGAACAAGATCAATTAAGAAAAGAATATTTAGCAGACTTCCGTTCCCGTATGGTCGATGAATTAACTTCAATTAAAATTGTTGATGAAAAAGGGAATGATATTACACCAGCAAAGTTAAAATATGAAAAAGCAAAGCGTAAAAAAAACTTACATTAAAAAAATTTTTATAATATAAAATTTCATATTTTGTTAAAAATAACAGAAAAAGCAGAAGAATATTCTGCTTTTTTCTATTTCTTGGAAAGAATTTGTTAAAAATGTCAAAACTTAGTGTTAGTTATTGTAATAAATCATGGTAAATTATATGATAATATCTATGAATAAGCTAAAGGAGCGAAATTTATGTCTAATAATATTGAACAATTAGCAATTAATACGATTCGTACATTATCAATTGATGCAATCGAAAAATCTAATTCTGGTCACCCAGGAATGCCAATGGGTGCTGCACCGATGGCATATGCATTGTTTGCAAAATTTATGAATCATAACCCAAAAAATTCAAAATGGTTTAACAGAGACCGATTTGTGTTATCAGCAGGCCATGGTTCAATGTTACTATATAGCATGTTACATTTATCAGGCTACGAAGTGTCAATTGAAGATATTAAAAACTTCCGTCAATGGGGAAGCAAAACTCCAGGACATCCTGAATTTGGACATACACACGGTGTTGAAGCTACAACAGGTCCACTAGGACAAGGTATTGCGATGGCTGTTGGGATGGCTCTAGCAGAGCGTCATTTAGCTGGTACATATAATAAAGAAGATTTAAATGTAGTAGACCACTTTACATACTCAATTTGTGGTGATGGAGATTTAATGGAAGGTGTTTCTGCAGAGGCAGCTTCATTAGCGGGACATTTACAATTAGGGCGCTTAGTAGTTCTTTATGATTCAAATGATATTTCATTAGACGGAGAATTAAATCGTTCATTTTCTGAAAGTGTAGAAGACCGCTTTAAAGCTTATGGATGGCAAGTGATCCGAGTAGAAGATGGTAATAACTTAGATGAAATTACTGCAGCGATTCAAAAAGCTCAAGAAGAATTATCAAAACCAACTTTAATCGAAGTGAAAACAACAATCGGTTATGGTTCTCCGAATAAATCTGGTAAATCAAAATCTCATGGTGAGCCATTAGGAAAAGAAGAAACGATTTTAACGAAACAAGCGTATGCTTGGGATTATGAAAATGCATTCCACGTTCCAGAAGAAGTGTATGCTCATTTTAATAAAGTAATCGTTGAAGCTGGTGCAAAGAAAGAAGCAGAATGGGTTGCTACTTTTACAAAATACGAAGAAAAATATCCTGAATTAGCAGCTCAATTAAAGAATGCGATTGAAGGTAATATTACTGTAGATTTAGAAACAGCATTACCTAAATATGAAGTTGGTAAAAAAATTGCGACTCGTTCATCTTCGGGTGAAGCAATAAACGCTATTGCAAACGTATTACCTAGTTTCTTTGGTGGATCTGCTGACTTAGCTGGATCTAACAAAACGTATATGAATAGTAAAGGTGACTTTACAAGAGAAAGCTATGATGGACGTAATATTTGGTTCGGTGTACGTGAATTTGCAATGGGTGCAGCTTTAAATGGTATGGCTCTACATGGTGGCGTTCATGCGTTTGGCGCGACATTCTTTGTTTTCTCTGATTACTTAAAACCAGCAATTCGCTTAGCAGCTTTAATGAATTTACCAGTAACTTATGTGTTTACACATGATAGTATCGCAGTTGGTGAAGACGGACCTACTCATGAACCAGTTGAGCAATTAGCAGCATTCAGATCAATGCCTAATCTGAATGTAATTCGTCCAGCTGATGGAAATGAAAGCTCTGCAGCATGGAAAGTGGCAGTAGAAGCTAAAGACGCACCTACAATGTTGGTATTGTCTCGTCAAGATTTACCAACTTTAGAGGGGACTACTACTGATATTCATAATAAAGTTTCTAAAGGTGCTTACGTTATTTCTCCTGCGAAACAAGATAAAATTGATGTTTTATTAATTGCAGCAGGTAGTGAAGTACAATTAGCAGTTGGAGCACAAGAAAAACTAGCGGCAGAAGGAATTTCTGCATCGGTTGTTTCAATGCCTTCAATGGACTTATTTGAAAAGCAATCTGATGAGTATAAACAATCAGTATTACCAAGAGAAGTTACGAAACGAGTAGCAGTAGAAATGGGTTCTTCATTCGGCTGGCATAAATATGTAGGTTTCGATGGAGAAGTTATCTCAATCGATACATTTGGTGCATCTGCTCCGGGTAACTTATTAATGGAGAAATTCGGATTTACTGTTGATCATGTCGTATCAGCAGCAAAAAAAGTATTACAGTAAAAGGTAAAGATAGGAAAAGAATTTTAAATTCTTTTCCTATTTCCTAAACCTTTTTTCAATATAATACTTTATTAAAGATTTTTCGACAAAACTAGTTGATTTTCACTCCTTAAAAATGACAAATATTTTGAATGGAATTTTATATAATCTTCCTTACAGATAGTTGTTGGGAGTGGACAAGATATGAGGGAATATAAAATTTTTTTAATTCGAGAACCACTGTCTATAGAATTTTATGGGAAAGAGCATAAAATATATCAACTAGTATATGAGTATTATTACTCATCTATTGAACTAAGGAAAATAATCGAAAAACAATTAGAATATATAACAGAACCAATACCATTATTCGAGCTACATACATTTATTCGCAAATTTGATTCTCAACAGATCTACTTTTATGAGGAAACTGGAGAGTATCTTCTCGAACTTGTTGATGGTGCAAAAGCTCAGCTAAAACTTTATCCTCACGAACTAATTTTATATGCAGAAGGATCATTAGAGGCAGAAACAATATTCTTTGAGCTATTAAGAAAATTTCGTTCAACATTCATTGCAATTGATGTGAAGGATCAGCGATTTGGCTGGCTAAGACCTATCGCCTATCAAAAGTATATTTAAACGATTAAATTGCAGTTTGCTCTTGTATAAACTGGTTAGTTTTAGTAAAATTGTTTCTAGATGATTTTAAGGAGGAAGCAATAAAATGTGGGTATACTTTCTAGTCGGCATCTTAGCATTAATTGCAGGTGTAGCGATTGGATTTTTCATAGCTCGTCAATATACAATGAACTACCTAAAGAAAAATCCACCAATTAATGAACAAATGTTAAAAGTAATGATGGCTCAAATGGGACAAAAACCTTCACAAAAGAAAATTAATCAAATGATGAAGGCTATGAACAACCAAACAAAATAATAAATCCTTTTAAAATATAAGGCTTTATAGCTTGTTTTGAAATAAATATTGAACATATTCTTTCAGGAAACAGCTCTTTATAGTGAATCCTTTATCAAGAATTTGTAATTATTTAAATCATGATTCATTTTACTAATCTGAAACCACTTATACTGTTGGAATTAACCAATAGGAAAAGTGGTTTTTATTTTTTAGAGGGAAATTTTTATGTTCACTAAAAGAAGTTTGTCCTATATTAGAGAAGAAAATAAAAAATTTAAAACATCGACTTTCGTGAAAAGTTGGTGTTTTTTATCTTTTTCTTCATTTTGAATTTAGAAGATTTTGATTATCTTAAAATTTTTAATGCAACAATCCAATTCATTACAATTCTTCAAAAAGGGTATCAGCAAAAGAATATAATAATTTAAAAGCGAACGCCGATGCGATGATTGAGGTTTGGAAATAGGTTGGAGGCACATTCAGGGTAGATTATCTGTTCCAGTGAAAGAACACTAAAGTTAAAATCCTTCATAAAAAACGTTAAAAAAACTTTGGTTTATACAATAATAAGTAAAAATGAAACCACTTTCTATTGGATATTGAAACAATTGGAAGTGTTTTTTTTGTGATAAATTAACATAATTAAAGGCTCCGATTAATTATCGGAGCCTTTAATGCATACGAACTATTTAGTACCATAGAGAGAACAACCTTTAATTGTTTTTTTAAAATTTATCAATTTCATCCTTTATTTTTCTATTCAAGTTCAGTAATAAGCTATTTTATTTAGAACGTTTTGGTAAAGTACCTGAGGGTTTGTTCGTTAAAAAGGGGCTTTTCTGTTTTTTATCACTCATTACATCATCTCCCATACATAGCTTTGTTCAAATATATTATTTGTATGGGCAATCTATGAAAGTTTAAAACATTTTATATCTATTCGTTGATTCGACTAGCTTTTAAGCGATTTAAGGCTTCGTCACTTCTTTTAAATATTTCTCTAGTGAATAAAGATGGAGATGTACGTGGGGTTGTTCGAGAGGCCTTTTCTTGTAAGAAGGGAGACTTAACTCTACCTTGACCACTTACACTCACTAAATTTGTATTTGTTGATCCTGTTTTATTTAGCATTTTTCCCACTCCTCTTCAAGCTAATTTCATAATTCTATCAAACTTATATTTTATAATCTATATTATTCTCTGCTACACTGAATCACTTTGATGAGATTTTTTTAACCAACTATGTATCAGTGACAAATTAATTACGTGATCAAGGTGTATATCTAATATAGGCTCTTTTTGCGAGTCTATAGAAATTACTACCGGAAATTTTTTTTCTAGATATGGAATGAGAGCAATCTGCTCGTTAATTTGAATAACCGTTTTTTCATTAAGTGAGGTGAGTTGTTCTTCAGTAATGTTAATTCCCAGAACAGCACCTATTTCTTGTTTAAAGTTAATGTCTTTGTCTTTCTTCAAAACAGTAATACTATGTCTGCAAATTTCACCATAAGTAAATAAAAAGTCTTCCAAACTTTTCCGATAGCTTTCAATCTCATTCCATTCTTGTGTCTCAAATGAGGATATTTTCATCATATCAAGTATTTCTGTGAATTGTAGACTTCTATTTTGAGTTTGAACGATAATTTTTTTCATTACATCATTGACGCTTTCCACTTCATTGATTTGCTCTATTTCAGTGCCGCCAATTTTCTTAATGGTAGGTGTAAGAAATAAAGCTAAATCTTCAAAGATGAACATTCCTGCTAACAATGTGAAATGTTGCCACTCATTTACTTTGAAACCTCTTTGATTATGCAATAAAACAGCTCCTACAATGAAAAAAAATACCATGTCCTCCTTAGATTTTGTTTTTGATCATTAAAAAACTTTTTAAATGCCCAACTTGTGTATAATATGATGGCTAAAAATACGGTAAGAATAAACCATTTATTTTGTTGGAAAAAAATAATTATATAATCTCCAAACACTATATTTAAAAGAAATAGTAGCAATATTAAAATGACTGGGGTCAAAATTCTCTTACTTAAAATCATAGTTAATAGATTTTTAGATTTATCTCGAGTATCTTCCATAATCCACCTACATAACTAAATTTTACCATATGGAGGTATGGTTATTATGTCAACTTATTTCTATTTTTTGTCAATATAGCACATCTTTTCTTAGCATTACCGAAAATTAACAACCATTCTAAATAAGCAGATTATTAAAAAACTATTTAATTTTTATGTTATAATGAACACTGTGTTTTGAGTTTTCTAAATATTGTAAAATTAAGTTTGATAGTATTGCGGGGTGAAGGAATGTCAGTTTTTAAAGATTTGTTTTGGTTTTTTAAACAAGAAAAAAGAAGCTATGTATGGGGAATATCTCTTTTAGTAATCGTTGCAATTTTAGAGCTACTACCTCCGAAGGTTATTGGTTATGTAATTGATGAAATGGTGAAAAACTCACTTAATAGTAAAAACTTACTTTTTTGGGTAAGTTTAATTTTTATTAATGGGTTACTTCTTTATGCATTTCGATATTGGTGGAGGAGATTAATATTTGGTTCTTCTTTAAAGTTAGCCAGACAGCTTAGAGATGATTTATACAATCATTTTTCAAAAATGTCTCCATCGTTTTATCAAAAAAATAGAATAGGAGATTTAATGGCTCACGCAACAAACGATGTTCAAGCAGTACGCGAGACAGCTGGGGCTGGGATCTTAACTTTTGTAGATTCTATTATTTTAGGTGGATCGGTACTAATAATGATGGCAGTTTCAATAAGCTGGAAGTTAACGATTATTAGTCTATTGCCATTACCTGTTATGGCCATTTTGACTCAATACTATGGTAAATTATTACATCAACGTTTTCATTTAGCGCAAGAATCATTTTCAGAATTAAATAATAAAGTTCAAGAAAGTATGAGTGGTTTAAAGGTTATCAGAAGTTTAGGGCAAACAAAAGAAGATGTAACCGCTTTTAAAAATCAAGCAGATTTAGTTGTTAAATACAACATGAGAGTTGCTAGAATTGATGCACTTTTTGATCCAACAATCATGTTAGTTGTTTCGATTTGCTATATTATTGCGGTTGTTTATGGTTCTAGATTAGTTATCGCAGATGATATAACTGTAGGCCAATTAATTACATTTGTTACTTATTTAGGTATATTAATTTGGCCAATGCTTGCTATTGGATGGTTATTCAATATTGTCGAAAGAGGTCGCGCTTCTTATGATCGAATCCGTTCTTTATTAAGTGTTGAACCTGAAATTAAAAATAAGAAAAATGCATTAGAAAAAATTCCGATGGGTGAAATTACTTATTCAATTGATTCATTTAAGTTTAATAAAGAATCAAATTTTGAATTAAAGGATATTTATTTTAATGTTCAAGAAGGTCAAACAATTGGAATAGTTGGTAAAACTGGTCAAGGAAAAACAACTCTTTTAAAACTTTTATTGAGAGAATATGAAGTAGTTAACGGGAGTATTTCAGTTGGCGATTTAGATATTAAAGGTACAACTTTATTATCTCTTAGATCACATATCGGTTATGTGCCGCAAGAACATTTCTTATTTTCATCATCAGTTAAGGAAAATATTGCGTTTAGCCAAATTGATTCTTCAATCGAAACAGTACATAAAGCTGCCGAGATTGCTAATATTCATGCGGATATTTTAGAATTCCCATTAGGCTACGACACGATTGTAGGAGAAAGAGGAGTATCATTATCTGGTGGACAGAAACAAAGAATTTCAATCGCTAGATCTTTAATTAAAAATCCTAATATTTTAATATTAGACGACTGTTTATCCGCAGTGGATGCAAAAACAGAGGAAAAAATATTACACTCGTTAAAGGATGAGAGAAGTGGGAAAACAACATTTATTACTTCTCATCGTATGAGTGCTGTCATGCATAGTGATTTAATCATCGTTTTAGATGAAGGAAGAATTATACAACGAGGTAAACATGAAGATTTAGTTCAAATTGATGGTTGGTACAAAGAAATGTTTGAAAGACAACAACTAGAAGAACTAGTAGAGCAAGGAGGGAGATAATATGAATCAAGAGATTGAAATCGATGCTAAAAGGCAGAAAAAAGATTTAATACGACTTCTTTCATTTCTAAAAAAATATAAAGTTTTACTGACTTTTGCATTTATTTTCTTATTCCTTGCAACAGCATGTGAAATGTATGGTCCAATTTTAGTAAAAAGATTTCTAGATGATCATTTAATGAAAAGGTATTTTCCAAAAGATACGATTGTAATGTTATTTTCTATTTATGTTGCAATAACAATCGGCAAAATTGTTTTATCATATTTACAGCTTTTATTGTTTCAACAAATTGCTTTTAAAGTTGTTCAAGATATAAGAATGAAAGTTTATGAGCATGTACATTCATTAGCTTTTTCATTTTTTGATAAAACGCCGATCGGAAGTATCGTATCAAGAATTACGAATGATACAGAAGCTATAAAAGATTTTTACGTTAGTGTACTGGCAACGTTTATCCAGCAAATTGTCTTTTTAGTTGGAATCATTATTGCGATGTACTCATTAGACGCTAAATTAGCAACGATTTGTGTAGGGTTAGTTGTAATTGTTTATTTTATTATATTAACCTATCGTAAAAAGAGTTTTCCATTTTTTATGGAAACAAGAGGACAGTTAAGTAATTTAAATGCTAAATTAAACGAGCACTTACAAGGTATGTCAATCATACAAGCATTTAACCAACAAAAAAGATTACAAAATGAATTTGAGGGTGTAAATAAGTCTCACTATAATGCAGGTGTAAAAACAATACGATTAGATTCTCTGTTTTTAAGACCGGCAACAGATTTAATTTATACAATTGGTATAATGTTTGTTCTTAGCTTCTTTGGCATTTCTTCTTTTAGTAATCCAGTTGAGATTGGTACAGTTTATGCATTTGTAAGTTATTTAGAAAGATTTTTTGAACCGATTACGCAAATGATGATGAAATTATCTTTATTACAGCAAGCTGTCGTATCATCATCTAGAGTATTTGACTTAATGGATGAAGAGCAAAAAGCTCCTTCTAAAGTTGGAACTGACTTACCAAAAGTAAAAGAAGGAAGTATTGATTTTAAAAATGTATCATTCGCATATGACGGAGTACACAATGTCATTCATGATATTTCATTCTCAGTTAAACCTGGTCAATCAGTTGCCTTCGTTGGTCATACAGGAAGTGGTAAGTCAACAATTATGAATCTATTATTACGTTTTTACGATGTGAAAGACGGGGAAATTCTGATTGATGATCAAAAACTATCAACATTTGAAGAAAGTGAATTACGTTCTAATATCGGATTAGTTTTACAAGATCCATACTTATTTGTTGGTGATATAAAAGGAAATATCTCAATGTATAATAACAATATAACTGATAGAGAAATTAAAGAAGCATCCGAATTAGTTAGAGCGAATGAATTTATTGAAAAATTACCAAACGGGTATGATGAGGCAGTTGTTGAAAGAGGTTCAACTTTATCAAGTGGACAGCGCCAATTAATCACGTTTGCAAGAACGATTGCAGCTAAACCTACTATTCTTATATTAGATGAAGCAACTGCAAATATTGATAGTGAAACAGAAGAAGCAATTCAAGTAGCTTTAACAGAGATGAGAAAAGGTAGAACTACTGTTATCATTGCTCATCGTTTATCAACAATTCAAGATGTTGATTGCATCTATGTACTGCACAAAGGAAAAATCGTAGAAGAAGGCAACCATCAACAGCTTCTTGCAAAACAAGGATTGTACTATAATATGTATTTATTACAAAATAAAGGGTCTTTATTATTGGCGGAGTAATGAAAAAGCAGCTAGATTTTCTAGCTGCTTTTTTTATATAGAACTATATCCAGAAGGATATTAGTAAAAATTAATTCATTATTAATATATTTATAAAGTGGAGGGTAAATTAAACGAATCTGAAGTTAATAGTTTTAAGTGTTAAATTATACTAGTAAATTCTACATTATATAAGTTATTAATTTGATAATAAAACTAGTTTATTTAAAAATAGTAGAATGGTAACAAAAACGAATAGGGGGAAATTCTAATAATAGTTCAAATATAGTATGTCTCGAAGATTAGGAAGGTAGGGCGAAATAAGATATTTTAGTATTAAAGTACCGATTTTTACTGAAATTCGCTTAATATACTAATTGTTTATTATTTTATAATAATTAAACTTTTGTTAAATAGAATAATTGTAAGTAAAAACTTAATTAATTTTTTCTAATTAAGGTTCTTTATATATTATTTGAAAAAGGAAAATATTACTAAATATTTTACGGGATTTGTTGTAATTGTTCGGAAATTGGGGGTTTTTATCGTTTTATATCGAATAATATTTCTTTTTTTAGAATGTTTCGAGAATTATAATCGATATCAGAGAATAAATTTAGTATTTTTGAAATTTAATATGAAAATGAAGGGGTATTAAATTTATTATTCTGCAATATTAGTCTTTTAATTTAGGAGTTTTACGTACTCAACAAGGAGGAATATGCTTTGAAAAACTGGAAAAAACCATTAATGACTGTAGCAGCGGCAAGTTCTTTATTATTAGTTAATGCACCAACATTTAAAGTAGCCGCACAAGTAAATAAGGAAGTAGCTCAAGGTACTGGGGCTGCTGTGCTAGGTGGAACAAATTATTTTGGAGACATGGATCCGAATACTACATTATCAATCGATTTTGTTTTGAAACTTCAAAACAAAAATGATTTAGAAAGATATATAAAGGAAACTGTTACACCATACTCTCCTCATTATCGAAAATATTTAAGTGTTGATGAATTCAAAGCTAAATATGCACCAAATCCAGCTTATATCCATTCTGTTACGTCTTATCTGCAATCTTATGGTATTAAAACTGATGTTCATCCAAATAATTTAACGATTACAGCAACAGGAACTGTTGCTCAATTAAATAAAGCCTTAAGTGTCGATTTAAAATATGCTAGTTTTAAAGGTAAAAGCATTCATGCTACTAAAAAGAACCCAACTTTACCAAAAGTAATTTCAGATAATATTTTATGTATTTTAGGTTTAAATAATTATTCAAATTTAGAATCTAGAGCGGTTAAACAACCAACAATAATTGATAAGAAGGATGTACCAACTGGTCCACTTAGTTTAACTCCACAAGATTTACAAAGTCATTACAATGTTAATCCGCTTTATAAAAAGGGAGCAACTGGTGCTGGTCAAACAATAGGTATAGTAACTCTAGCGGAATTTAATACTGATGATGCATATAAATTCTGGGATAATATGGGGATTAAAACTAAGCCTAATCGTATTTCAGTAAAAGATGTAGATGGCGGTTCTGGTTGGGATGGTTATGAAGAAACTACATTAGATATTCAACAAGCAGGTGCAATTGCTCCTAATGCAAATATAAATGTGTATGTAGGTCCTAACTCAGATACTGGATTTGTGGATGCGTTTTCGAATGCAATTAATGAGAATGTAGCAAAACAAATTTCAGTAAGTTGGGGATCAAGTGAACTAAGTATTGATTCATACGTACAGCAACAAATGGAAGCACCAGAGTATGAAGACACATTTAATCAATTGTTTATGCAAGCAGCAGCACAAGGTATATCGATGTTTGCAGCAGCTGGTGATGCAGGTGCTTATGATGAAACTAGAGGTTCAGATAAAGTATTTAAACTTACAGCTGATTTCCCAGCAGCAAGTCCGTACATCACAGTAGCAGGTGGAACAACATTCCCTTTCCAATTCCACTCTAATACAACAGGTGTCGATGTCAAAGTTGGTGAAGAACGTGCTTGGGGTTGGGATTATCTACATGATTATTACAAAGCTAGAAAACTACCAGATGCTAACTTAGTTAATGGTGGTGGTGGTGGTTTCAGTACTTATTTTGAAACTCCAGATTATCAAAAAGGTGTAAGTGGGGTTAACAGTTTTACTGCAGTCGATGAGTTTACTATTTCACCAGATTTATCAAATGTCACATACAAACATCCTACTGTTATTTCAGGACAAGGTACAGGCCGTAACCTTCCAGATTTATCAATGGCTGCAGATCCATACACTGGATATTATGTGTATTTAAGTGAACCAGGTAAACCAGGAACAAATTCCGGGTATGCTGTATTTGGTGGAACTAGTTTCGTATCACCTCAACTGAATGGATTATCGGCGTTAATTAATAGCGCAGATAACACTCAAGTTGGTTTCTGGAATCCTCAAATTTATCGCTTTGCACAACAAAGCTCATCGCCTTTCACGCCATTAAACAAATCAGGTGCTGAAAACGATAATCTATTCTATTCTGGTACACCAGGTACGCTTTATAACCAAGCTACAGGACTTGGAATACCTGATGTTGCAAAATTAGCCGATAATTTCAGTACTCCAGAAAAATAAATTTCAATAAGAAAAAGTCGCATATTATTGCGACTTTTTTTAGTTATTTGATTGTTGAAACTAACCTATGAATATAGAAAAATAACTAAATAAAATAAAGCTTCATCAATAGAACTGTTCCGATTGCTCCAAAAACAACGAAAATGATATGTAATCTAAGTAATGATAAGATAATAGCAACTAATCCACCAATCAGGCCGACGCTCATATTTCCCTTTTGAACACTTAATATTCCAGGGAAAATTAATGCACCCAATGCTGCATATGGAACACCTTTTAACCAGGAGGATACCCAATTTGGAAATTGAATCCGATCAACAATAAATACAGGAATTATTCGGGGAATCATTGTCACTAAGCACATACCTAAAACGAGTAAAAAGACAATCATTCTTTGTGATCTCCTTTCATTAAACCAATTGCAAGTAAACTAGCAAGGATGGAAGACAAAATTAATGACCAGCCTTGACTTAAAAAAGATGAAAGGATGAAATTTAAAAGCATGCTCACGAATACGATTAAACATGCTCTCCAATTTGTACGTATGGCTGGGGTTAACAACCCGATAAACATAGCGTATAAAGATATTCCCATGCTTTCGCTAATTATCTTTGGAATAAGTTTTGAAAAAACTACTCCTAAAATAGTACCGCTTATCCAAGTACAATAAGCAATTGTATGTAATGTAATCAGATAAATGGACGAATAACTCGCTGAGCTGCCTTTTTTACCTAAAGTAGTTACAGCAAAATTTTCATCAGTTAATGTGATCGATAAGTAGACTCTATGCCAAAATGGTAGAGTTTTAAATTGATGATTAAATGATAGACTCATAACAAAGTTTCTAAAATTTAAAATAAATGTAGCGATATAGATTTGAAAAAAACTCACACCAGCCAAATACATCGATAAACCCATAAACTGACTAGCACCTGCATAAACTAGCACACTAAATGAAAGAGTATTTAGCACATCAATGTCAGCTTGCTTTGCAATTAATCCGAATGTAAAAGCAACAGGCAAATAGCCAATAATTAAAGGAACAGACGCTAAAAATCCTTCCTTCATTTCCTTACTACGATTCGCTTTAGGATCTGTAGTTTTTGATTGTTGCAAAACAGTAGACATATTAAGTTATAAACTCCCTTCAATTAAAGTAACCTTTAGTAAGAAAGAACAATAAAGTGTTCTAAAGTTGAGATGGCAGTTATATAAAATGTTTTCAGACACTCTATATATTTCCGTATTCATATTTGTTTGGAGAACGATTGGCCATCAAAGATTGTCATATGATTATACTATAAAATTAAGAAAGTTTTTATAATACTAAAAATTTAATTTGTTTAATAGTTGGGAGCATTAATGAGATTAAAGCATTTGTAGTTAAATAGAGGAGTTTTTGGGAATACCATAAAAATTTTTGACTTATTCATGAAATTTATAAATTATAGGTAATATTTTCCAGTAATAAATGATAAGGATTAATAATAATAAAATACTTGGCCATATTTTTTTAAACATGTTTCCACCTTTATAATAAATTAGTTTATTAAGAAGTGTGCCGAAATTTAAGTGAAAATATTCAAATTTAATCACTATTCTTCAATTTTTTGGTAATGAATGAATAATTAGAGATTCTTAAAATATGTGTATGATGCGGTCTATTAACTACTTTTAATACTAAATAAAAAGCAATTCTGTTATAATATTATCTAGAATGTAAAGATGAGAAGGGATGTAAGTTAATGGGGGATTTAAATATTGGTATTGCATTTGGAGCGGGATTTCTCTCCTTTATTTCTCCATGTTGTCTACCGATTTATCCAGCGTTTTTATCGTATATTACAGGGGTATCTTTAAGTGATCTACAAAATGAAAAAAGAATACATAAAAGTAAAACTTTACTACATACATTGTTCTTTTTACTAGGTTTTACAATCATTTTTATTGTATTAGGTTTTAGCACTTCCATAGTTGGTTCTTTTTTTATGCGATATCAAGATTTTATTCGTCAAGTTGGTGCGATTTTAATTGTATTTCTAGGATTAGTCGTAACGGGTATTTTTCAACCGAAGTTTTTAATGAATGATCGAAGGTTTCAATTTTCAAAACGTCCCTCAGGATTTCTAGGTTCTACTTTAATTGGATTAGCATTTGCTGCAGGTTGGACACCTTGTACTGGACCAATCTTAACGTCAGTATTTGCACTTGCAGTAAGTAACCCAGGTTCAAGTCTATTTTATATGTTAGCATATACACTTGGATTTTCTATTCCATTTTTTGTATTGTCGTTTTATTTAGGATCACTAGGTTGGATTAAAAAATATTCACATAAAATCGTCGTTTTTGGTGGATATATCATGATCATTATGGGAATCCTGTTATATTTTGATTGGTTGACTAAAATAACAATTTATTTTACTAGATTTTTTGGTGGATTTACTGGGTTTTAAACATTATATTTCCATTGTAAAAAAATGCAGGATTTGAAGTTATTGGATTTGCATCGATGTGGTAGAAGCAGTATTATATAATCAGTTTATATGATAAAAAAGAGTGCTTTGTATTCACAAAAACTGTAGTAATCAGTTACTAAAATAGTCAATGCGTTTAAGAATTGTTATTCTTTAAGATTGAGAAAAAAGGTAGTGAAAAAAATGAGTAAAGATATGAGTATAATTTTTAGCACAGTATTTGCAACCTGTATGGCTTTAGGAGTAATTTTCGTTAGACTAAAAGCTGCTAAAAAGCCGACAAACCTTAAAAAAATAATTTTACCTCCATTTTTTATGAGTAGTGGAGCTTTAATGTACTTAGTACCAGAGTTTAGATTGACAGGTTCTGAAGTATTAGAAGCTGTTTGTATGGGAGTATTTTTTTCGTTATTTTTAATTAAAACATCTAAATTTGAAATTGTAGATAATGAAATTTATTTAAAAAGATCAAAAGCATTTGTCTTTATCTTACTTGGTTTATTAGTAGTTCGAATCGTGATGAAGTTATATTTAAGTTCTTCAATCGATGTAGGCCAATTAAGTGGTATGTTCTTCTTATTAGCATTTTCAATGATTGTTCCTTGGCGATTAGCAATGTACAAATCATATCAAAAAATGAGAAGACAGCTTCCATCAAATACAATTATTACATGAAAAAACGTGTACCTAATCGGTACACGTTTTTATTTTGCAAGTAAATGCTTATAATCAGTAAAATCAATTTCTTTTTTCTTTAATGTTTTAACTAAAAATGCATGATCACGTTTTGGGGTTGCTTTAATATAACCTTCAATAATTAAACCTTGTGTAATTTGCGGAGCGTTAGCTATTAGAGCTAACTCACCAATTTTTCCTGCTATTTTATCTCGAGCTATATCTCTAAATAAAGATGGAACAGGTTTTACTAATTCTTCAAGTAATTCTTTCTGTTCAGTTGACCATAAATGTCTTGTTTGTTGTAAATATTCTTCCTGCCAATCTAAAATCGATTTCCCATCCTCTTTAGGTAATCTTTTTAAAAACTTTCTGAACATAAAGTATCCGCCGATTGACATCATTCCTAACAAGAAAATTGTCCATAAGACAATCATAATTTGAGAAAAGAACGAAAACATATGTATCCTCCTTGTATTAGGTAAACATACCACTATTATAGTAAGAAAATATGACAAGTATCAAGCAAGTACAAATGTTTTTTGTCAAAAAATGACCATTAATTTTTAAGTACTAGTTTCATTTTAAGTATTTGAATCATATAGTAGAAAAAATAAAGAAAAAAGTCGTAGAGGAGGCGAAAGAATGTGAAACAAACTAAATTCTCTTCTCACTTTACTTTTCTAAGTATTTTATTTTATATGGCTGCCAGTTCAATATTCCTGGTCATCCTGTACAAGTTAATATCAATGCTTGTAGGAAACGGAAATGATTTAAAGACCTATCTACAAATCGCTGTAGTCGTATTTGTTTTAAGCATTACAGCTTTCCGCCTAATAAGAAGTGATATTGTATTAATCCAGGATGAAATTATTATTCATAAAGGCATTCTAACAGTTAAACTTAAGGTCAATGATATTACAGAAATAAAGCAACTAGTCGAAGTTTATGGAAAAAATAAAGAAATAATAACTTTATTAATTCATATTAACGAGTCAGTGCAACCAATTATTTTAACCCTCGAAAATCCCAAAGCTTTTATAAGAGAACTGTTAATTTTAAATTCCGACATTATATTTGATGAAGAATTGATTATTTTAGTCAATAAAAATAACTAATAAATGAAAGCCAAGTTTATTTAATTGTAGACTTGGCTATTTGCATTTTTAGAATATTGATCAATGAAATGAATACCATTTGGTGATTAAATATTTTACTAAGTTTTTAATGTTTATAGTGATATATGCAAGGTTAAGCGTTATAATAATGTTTTCTTCAGTAAAATAATGTATATTATATTTGTTGAATAGATTCTCTTTAAAGATAGAAAAGTAGGTGAATAAAGTGGGAAAATATCAATTGGATACAAAAGGTCAGATGGCTGTGTCAAAGTTTCATGAAAAACAGACGCCTGCAAAATTTGATAAAAAGCAGCAACTTGAAAAAATGCGTGCGGAGTATTTGAAAAATAAGCAAAAACAAACAGATAAATAATATGAATGAAAACATAGGAAGACTAAAATCTCCCTATGTTTTTTTATTCGAAGTACTTTTTTCAATTATTCGTCATCAGATAGCCATTTGTCGACTAAATTTCAATGGAAGAATCAATAGACTAGCTGTTTGGGTAGCCCAGTAAACTCCAACAGAAATTTTTCTTTTAATTGTCGGTTTCTTTTTTTGTTGTCGCTGATTTATACAATAAATGATACGAACGTAAATGAGATCGCGCCAACGAAAAATAATTTGTACCACTGGCGATACGATAAATGAATTTCCTTTTTTCGTGCAGCATACTTATAAACAAGTGAAAACAAGACTGGCATCATCACCGGAATGATTAGTACAATGAACGGGATGACAATCAGTAGAAATAGCTCAGCATGATCTCCGAATCCATTTTCTAATACCGTCCATAACGATGTCGTATCCGATGCTATATCGAAATTCATCAAGAGCTCAAATAGCCCCGCACTTAACAAGAAACTTGCCAGTAAATAGTAACCGATGATGCTTCGTTTTTTCGAATGAAGCACTTCATTGTACTTACTCGGCTGAAAGCTTGATAGCATGATTTTAAACATAATTTTCCTCCATTTTTCCAAATCATCTTTCATTATAAAGGGGAACAAGCTTTCACATGACTAGTAATTTTTAACATATTCTTAGGAAAAAAACCTCGAAAAGAAGCTTACGTGTATGCGTTAGCCAATTTTGAATGGAAGGTTAATATTTACTTCATGGTAGACTCTTGGATGTAAAGTATTGATCAAAGTAATAGCTTAATATGATTTATAAAAATACACTGAGAGAAAATACCCGTTAAAAAAATTAATTGAACAGGGTCAGGTTGCACAAAAGTACAAAGAAGGATTAATATTTTCAGGAAAGTTGAACAACAAGAGCTGCAAATATAGCTTTTTTTATTTATATAAAAAGCAGAGAATTCATTTAAGATTTCGAATAAAAAGGAATATTTACATATGATAGAGAAATCTTTAATTTATGGTAATATTAGCCAACGAAGAATATAAAAAATTATGAGTATACATAAAGGACTGAGGATTTCATAATTGGTTCGAACTACATATAAGCCAAGCGATGAAGCGAACATCTACTTACACGAGAAAAGAAAGGTCTTGTGGAAATACAGCCTAACCCAAATCGAATGTTGTACTGAAAGAAGAAGGAATAGCATTATTTGACGAGATTTTTCCCAACCACGTTCCAACCATTTCTCAAAGTTATTATTTATCTCAAATGAAGAAAAAGATTAGCTAATTGATTTATATAAGAGAATTGGAATTGGTTCATAAAAATTTGGAAAAATAAATAAATAAGCAAATAGGAGGAAAAAACAATGACAAATGAAAAATTAAATGTGGGTATTATTTTAGGTAGTACAAGACAGGGACGAGTTAGCCCCCAAGTGGGAGAATGGGTTAAAGGAATTGCCGACAAACGTGGAGATGCAAACTATGAAATTGTAGATATAGCTGATTATCAATTACCTTTTTTAGGAACTACTGATGGAACTGAACCAGGAATTGTAGCTTGGAACGAAAAACTTAACAGCTTGGATGGATTCGTATTTATCGCTCAAGAATATAATCACAGTATAACAGGAGCTTTAAAAAATGCACTTGATCTCGCTCGTGAAGCTTGGAATAACAAAGCGGCAGGTATCGTAAGTTATGGTTCAACTGGCGGTGCCCGTGCAGCTGAACATTTACGAGGAATAATGGGAGAATTAATGATTGCAGATGTTCGTGTTCACCCTACACTGTCCTTATTTACCGATTTCGAAAACTATACTACCTTCAAACCAGCTGATTTACATCTTAATAATGTAAAAGCAATGCTTGATCAAGTTATTGCTTGGAGTGGTGCATTAAAAACCTTGAGACAATAGTCATTATTAAGGTACTATGTTAAGAATATCAGACGCAAAAAAAGTTTCTGATATGCTCATTTAAAACGATCCTGCCATATAGCAAAAAAAGGTTGAACTATTTGTTGTTCGACTAAATCATGCTTTATGAAAGTTTAATTGATCAAGTAGGAAATTTTTTAATTTTAAAATAAGGGCATTTCTTTATAATGAGAAATGCTCTTTAATTTTGTTTAAATTAAAAAGAGATTTCAATAATAAAACTACTTATGTACTTAAGAAGATACTTTATGAATATGGATGATCTATTTATTAAGAATTATTTTCAATTACGATGGTTATGAATAGTTAGGCTAATAGAGTTTATGTTACAATAATGTACAATACATAATTGTAGGGGGAATATAGCACTAATGAGTAAAAAGAAAAAATCTAATAGTAATCAAACGTTTGCTATTTCTGTATTTGTTGGAATAGTTGTTTTAGTTGGAGCATTATTTTTAGTTTCTAAATTGCAAGATAAAAAGACTGAAGAAGTATATCCAACAATTGCTGGAGTAAATCAAGTAAAAGTTGATGGGTTTGACACAAAGGATCAACCAACATTTAGCAATAAAGATGCAAAAGTTGAAGTAGTGGAATTTGGTGATTATAAATGTCCAATTTGTGCTCAATGGAATAAAGTAGTTTTTCCAGAACTAAAAGCCGATTATATTGATAATGGTTTAATCAATTTTTCATTTATTAACTATCCGTTTATTTCGAAGGATTCAAATTTAGCTGCACTTGCATCAGAAGTAGTTTATAAAACTCATAAAGATTCATTTTGGAAGTTTCAAGAGCAAATCTATTTAAAACAAGAAGATGAAACAACAACTTGGGCTACACCTGATAAATTAGCAAGCATTGCGAAATCTGTTATTCCGAATTTAGACGAAAAACAATTTAAAAAAGATTTATACAAAAAAGATGCAATGAAACAAGTTGCTAACGATGTTGCAATTGCTAACCATTATGGTGTTAACGGAACACCTACAATCTTTGTAAATGGTAAAGCAGTGGACAACCCTAGCTTAGAATCAATTAAAGCAGCAATTGACGCTGAAATAAACAAATAATTAAAAAAGGTATGCGAAAAATCGCATACCTTTATTTGTTTAGATAAAACAAATTACATTTTTTTCTTTACACGTGCATCTGCTTGAGCTGAACGTTCTTGTGCCTCTATATCATCATGGTCTGCTAATTCCGCTGAATACTCGACATCAAGTCCGTCAGGCTTTACATTCTTATTAAAATTAGAATTGTAAGTACTTTTCTTATTCTTCAATTTAAACCCCTCCATTATAACTAATTAATTTAAATTACATATCGTGGTGACTATGTTTTTTCTGTCTTGTATGATTTTGGTTCTTTACTTTATGAGAACCGCTTAATGGTTTTGGTTGTCCACTTTCATGGTCAATTGGGCTATTTCTTTTTGACGATTTGTTTGTCATTCTTGTCACCTTCCTTTACTAATAGCTTTAGTTGTAAGCGAAAAAATATGCCAAAATGAAATATTTACTAATTTATAATTGAAAGCGTTTTAATCATTTTTTTCTAATAATTTTCAATAACCATTTTCCATATATATAAATAAATTAATGAAAGGGAGGTATTCTTATGATCTAATTCATCTAATTAATTCATCTAATATTAATTGTAAAGATTGAATGTTGAGAAAATTATTTTTCATAATAAAAAAAGACAAACAACAATTAAATCTAAGAAATTAATAGAGTAAAAGTTAATTTTTTTAGTTTGTCTGACTCTTTTGATGTATGAAACAAGTAATTTGACCAATACTAGTAATAGTCAAAATAAAAGAGGAGACTGATACTGATTATGCAAATACTAGCAGTTTGTCTTATATATTCGGGTGTGATCGTACTCTATCTCTTGTTCAAGAAAATTCAATATAATAAGAGACAAAAAAATGTGATTAATTTTTTCCTATACTATAATCGAAGAAAAAGTAATGTTAATAGAGATACGAAAAGAACAGGAGATATTATTTATTTAATGCCTCAATCGACGCTGAACAAAGGTATTTTAAGAAAGCGAAAAGACGATTTTGAGTAATAATTAAAAAAAATAAAAAATAGCAAGCAATTCCTACAAATTGCTTGCTATTTTTTTATTGTCTTTTTTTTGTCTTTTTATTGTTTAACTTATAATCAGCTGAAAGTGGCTCTTGTGCAGTTTCTTCATTAAAACCAGCAGCTTTCCCTTGCTCGATTGAAGCTGACATTCCGCTACCAGAAATATTTTTACGTCTTGACATGATTATTCCTCCTTATACAAGGGCATTTTCGCCAACACTTTTAATGAATTGGTTTGAAAACGGCCTTTTATAATCGATATTCTTTCCTATCTTTTTTTTAGTACCCTAAAAATTCAATGGTAAATAATGTGAGTGTCATTATTAAGTTGTTTAATCTCTGCACCTTAGGTGTTTTTTTATGTTTATAGTTGAGGGAATTTTCCGGGATTTAACATGGCTTCAAAAATTAACAGGAATAAAGACTTGTCCAGTAGAAAAAAACGAGAGCTTTTGGACTATTTATTCAAACCGTATTTCAACTTTGTGAATATATTGGCTTATATGTACGATTTAATGTTTATTTAGAAGTGTATGAAAGCAAGCGATGTTATTTACTGGGATAAGTCTTCCTAAGTAGGTTGGCTTTTTAAATTTATTTAAAAGGAGAAATCAGAAATGACAAATCCAACTTATCACGAAAGAAATTTATCAAATATAAATAAGCTAGCTCCAAATACAAAGCAGGCTGCTTTAAAATGGTACAATTATTGTATAAAAAATAATATCAATGTTTTAATTTACGAAACGACTCGAACAAGAGAACGTCAAGAAGAACTAGTTGATAATGGCAAGTCCCAAACTAGAAAGTCATATCATCTTGTAGGTCAAGCATTAGACTTTGTTCCAATAGTAAATGGTAAAGAAGCGTGGAACTCATACGATTCTGAACCATTTAAATCGGCTATTAATTATGCTAAATCCATTGGCTTCACATGGGGTGGGGACTGGAGTAGCTTTGTAGATGGGCCCCATTTCCAATTTGAATACAAAGGATATGGTACTGATAAAGTATTGGAATCTAAACCTCCTTCATATCCAGGAACAATCTTAAAATCAGGTTCAAAAGGAAATAGTGTTAAATTAGTTCAAAAAGAATTAGGAATTACCGAAGACGGTATTTTCGGTCCAATTACGGATCGGGCAGTAAGGAATTTTCAAAAGAAAAATGGCCTGACCGTAGATGGAAAAGTTGGCGCAAAAACTTGGGCAAAATTATTTGTCTAAGAAAAGGTAAAATCTTATTATTAAATTTAGTAAAGTAACATTTGAAATTTCAAATTGTAAAAATAAAAATTAGTCAAACCCTGTATAAGTATTGTACAGGGTTTGTTTTAATATGCGACTAATCAATTCAAAATGGATTACGTTACATATAGCTTATATGTTACGAAAAAGACAGTTTTTAACGAAAGGAGTATAAAAAATATAAGATTGTAAAAATTTACATCCTCCAATATGATGTTTATTGGACAAAAAACTTATTATGGGTGCTTGAAGCATTTCTGGAGGATACGGATGGATGAAAAGATTTATCGAAATAGACATCGCACGGGGGATAACTATATTTCTAGTAGTAATGGGACATACGGCTATTCCAATCTGGTTAAATAACATATTAAGAGACTTTAGAATGCCATTGTTTTTTTTGGTATCAGGGTATCTTTTTAGTAGTCAGAGGTACTTAAATGATACGCGACTATTATGGATCAACAAATTTCATGCTTTACTTGTTCCTTATTTTTCAGTAGGGATATTATCTTATTTTTACTGGTTAATTTTAAAAATTGCAGACCCATTAAGAACTGAATTTAAATGGTATAAGCCTCTTGTTGGCATTTTATATGGAAATGGAGTTAATGGATGGTTAAGCTTAAATGTACCGTTATGGTTTTTAGTTTGTTTATTTTGTGTTCAATTACTCTATTGTTACTCACAAAAAATAATTGGTGATTTTAACGTTTACACCCAAATAGGTTTTTACTTAATTATTGGATTGATTGGCTATGGTATAAGTCGTTTTGTTTTTTTACCATGGGGTTTAGATATCGCTTTAGTAGCTCTTTTTTTCATGTATTTAGGGAATAAATTTAAGGAATATCATTTATTAAATAAAATAAAACCAATTGGAATTGTATCAATTTTATCTTTCATAATATTCGGAATTGCTACTTATATCAACAATGCAGATATGAACAATAGGATTTATAATAACTTTTTTATATTTTATATAGCTGGCATTTCTGGAAGCATTGCAACATTATCGTTTGCAAAATTGTTGTCAAAAATGAAATTACCAACAAAGTTTTTTACTTATTTAGGTAGAGAATCATTAATAATTTTAATTTTCCATGTTGGATTTGCTATCGCAACATTGAAATTTATAGATAAACTTTATGTTGTAGGAACGATACATTGGTCCATATACTTTGCAATTGGATTAATTATCCCTATTTCACTATCGTTTTTCATTAAAAAGATCCCAATTTTAAACATATTACTAAATGGGAAAGGAAAGCCAGTCGTTACAGAAAATACAATCAGTCAACTAAAGGCCTCATGATAAAAAGTGAAAGCGCTGAAAAATAATTTCGAATTAAAAGAAAAATGGTCAAAAACAATTTCAATTCAAATAAAGCCCTGTGTCCGTTTCAGATAAAGGGCTATTATTTGTTAGTCGGTTATATACCTTTCATCCCTTTCAATGCATTTGATTCACTCGTTTTACAGTCTTATTCCTTTGAAAAAACAATTCAAGTACACAAATTTTTAAAAACTTAAATTAATTATATTGATATAAACTTTGATATAATTGGGTAAAAGATTATTATAGTAACTTTGATTTTAAAAGGTCATAAGTAATACTTATTACAAATGATAAGTTACTTCTTATTTACTTATGATATACATTGTAATAATATATTATTGTAAGGTATTGAAAAGTTTGGATATAAAATATATTCAGACATTTTTTGCTTAATAGGGGGAAGAAAACATGGGGAAAAATGACGTTTTCCAATCTCGTTCGACATTTACTGCGAACGATAAAACTTATCATTATTATCGCTTAAAAGCAATTGAGGAAGCTGGAGTAGCTAAAATCGGTAAATTACCTTATTCGATTAAAGTGTTACTAGAATCAGTTCTTCGTCAAGTAGATGGAAGAGTAATTACAAAAGATCATGTTGAAAATTTAGCAAAATGGGGAACAAGCGAGCTACAAGATGTAGATGTTCCGTTTAAACCTTCTCGTGTTATTTTACAAGACTTCACAGGTGTTCCAGCGGTAGTTGACTTAGCTTCATTACGTAAGGCAATGGCAGATATGGGTGGAGACCCTGAAGTAATTAATCCAGAAATTCCAGTAGATCTAGTAATTGACCACTCTGTAATGGTTGATAAAGCTGGTTCAGTGGATGCATTAGATTTCAATATGGATTTAGAATTTTCTCGTAACGAAGAGCGTTACCAATTCTTAAGCTGGGCTCAAAAAGCATTTAATAACTATCGTGCAGTTCCACCAGCAACTGGTATCGTACACCAAGTTAACTTAGAATACTTAGCAAATGTAGTACACGCAATTGCAAATGAAGATGGTGAAGTTGTTGCATTCCCTGATACATTAGTAGGTACTGACTCACATACTACTATGATTAATGGTATAGGTGTATTAGGTTGGGGTGTAGGTGGTATTGAAGCTGAAGCAGGTATGCTTGGTCAACCATCATATTTCCCAGTTCCAGAAGTTATCGGTGTTAAATTAGTCGGTGCTTTACCAAGTGGAACAACTGCAACTGATGTTGCGTTAAAAGTTACTGAAGTTTTACGTAAAAAAGGTGTAGTAAATAAATTTGTAGAGTTCTTTGGACCAGGTTTACAAAGCATGCCTTTAGCAGACCGTGCTACAATTGCAAACATGGCTCCTGAATACGGTGCAACATGTGGATTCTTCCCAGTTGATGCTGAGGCACTTAACTACTTACGTTTAACAGGTCGTTCTGAAGAGCAAATTCAATTAGTTGAAGCATACTGCAAAGCTAATGATTTATTCTATACAGCTGACTTAGAAGATCCTACATTTACTGATTTAGTAGAAATCAATCTTTCAGAAATTGAATCAAATCTTTCTGGTCCAAAACGTCCACAAGATTTAATCCCATTATCTGAAATGAAAAAAGCATTCCAAGCGGCAGTTTCTGCTCCAATGGGTAATGCAGGATTCGGTTTAACTGATGAAGCATTAAATAAAGAGGTAAACGTTAAATTTGAAAACGGTACTGAAACAACTTTTAAAACTGGTGCAGTAGCAATCGCAGCAATCACAAGTTGTACAAATACTTCAAACCCATACGTTATGTTAGGTGCTGGTTTAGTAGCTAAAAAAGCTGTTGAAAAAGGTTTAACAGTACCTGCTTATGTAAAAACTTCATTAGCTCCAGGATCTAAAGTAGTTAGTGGATATTTACAAGAAGCTGGCTTAATTCCTTTCTTAAATCAATTAGGATTTAACATCGTTGGTTATGGTTGTACTACATGTATCGGTAACTCAGGTCCATTAGCTCCTGAAATGGAAGCAGCTATTGCTGATAATGATATGTTAGTAACATCTGTACTTTCTGGTAACCGTAACTTTGAAGGACGTATTCATCCTCAAGTTAAAGGTAACTACTTAGCATCACCACCATTAGTAGTTGCTTACGCGTTAGCAGGTAATGTAAATATCGACTTCTCTGTTGAACCAATCGGTCAAGATAAAGATGGAAACGATGTATTCTTAAAAGATATTTGGCCAACATCTGCAGAAGTTCAAGAAGTAGTTGCATCTACAGTTACTCCTGAATTATTCAAAAAAGAATACGAAAGAGTATTTGAAGATAACAAACGTTGGAACGAAATTCAAACAACTGATGATTCTTTATACAAATGGGATAGCGAATCAACTTATATCGCAAATCCTCCATTCTTTGAAGGATTATCAAAAGAGCCAGGCATAGTTAAACCATTAGCTGGTTTAAAAATCGTTGGTAAATTCGGTGATTCAGTAACAACTGACCACATCTCACCAGCTGGTTCAATTGGTAAAACAACTCCTGCAGGACTTTACTTACAAAGTAAAGGTGTTAAACCTGTAGACTTTAACTCATACGGCTCTCGTCGTGGTAATCACGATGTAATGATGCGTGGTACTTTTGCTAATATCCGTATCCGTAACCAAATCGCTCCTGGTACAGAAGGTGGATACACTACTTACTGGCCAACTGGTGAAGTAATGTCGATTTATGATGCAGCAATGCGTTATAAAGAAGATGGTACTGGATTAATGATCTTAGCTGGAAATGACTACGGTATGGGAAGTTCTCGTGACTGGGCTGCTAAAGGAACAAATCTATTAGGTATCAAAACGGTTCTTGCTGAAAGTTTCGAGCGTATTCACAGAAGTAACTTAGTATTAATGGGTGTATTACCACTTCAATTTAAAGATGGCGAAAATGCTGAAACATTTGGATTAACAGGTAAAGAAATATTTGCTGTTAATGTAGATGAGAATGTTAAACCACGTGATCTTGTAAAAGTTACTGCAACAAAAGAAGACGGCACAACTGCTGAATTTGAAGTAGTTGCTCGTTTCGACAGTGAAGTTGAAATCGACTACTACCGTCATGGTGGTATCTTACAAATGGTATTACGTGACAAATTAAATAACTCTAAAGTAACTCATTAATTTATGTTGAAAACACGGTCTTTTGGACCGTGTTTTTTTGATTTTGAGTAGGTGGTGCGAGACTGTTGAATCGCAAATAAAACCAGTAATCGCAAATAAAAACCAGTAATCGCAATTAAAAAGTTGGAATCGCAAATAAAAACCAGTAATCGTAATTAAAAAGATGGAATCGCAAATAAAAACCAGAAATCGCAATTAAAAAGATGGAATCACAAATAAAAATCAGTAATCGCAATTAAAAAGATGGAATCATAAATAAAAACCAGTAATCGTAATTAAAAAGATGGAATTAGAATCATAATTAAAATCCGAATATCCGTAATGTAACAGACAGAAACGATCAACCATACACCAAAATGTACAAAATGGATAAAAAATTTACGAATTAATGAGGCATTCTTGTAAAAAATATTAAAAAAGTGGATCTATATTAAGATAATTTGAATGGAAAACAGTATGTAAAAGATAATCCATAAAGATATTGTTTAAGAACAATGCGAGCTTGTTCCACTTTTGTATTTATTATGGTTAAATAGAGATAGTTCATTAAAAGGGTGATTTGTATGAAAAAAGTAATTCCTTTGTTGATTCTTTTAGTAGCGTTAGGATATTCAATTTTTCAATTATATGAGAAAAAAGAAGAAGAGAAAAAAGTCAGTAACAATAATGATGCTTATATTGCTTCAATTCAAAAATTAGGTGTTCAAGTTGGACAGCAGGCACCTGATATACAATTGATGACTTTAGATGAAAAGAAGGTTAATTTGTCTTCATTCAAAGGTAAGAAAGTAATCTTAAACTTCTGGGCTACTTGGTGCCCTCCATGTCAAGATGAGATACCAGCATTAGAGAAATTCCATCAAGAGCATAAGGGTATTGAAATGATCGGTGTTGCGGATTATATTGGCGAGAAAAAGGATTTAAATTTTATCAAGAACTTTGTTAATAAAAATAGTATGAATTATCGAATTTTAATTGATGAAAACGGTGATAATTTTCGTAAATATGGTGTGATTTCAATACCAACTACATACTTTATTAATCCGAATGGAGAAGTAGTTTTTAAGCAAATTGGACCATTAACTGAAAAACAATTAAATGCATTTTTAAAATAAGAAAAAATTTACTAAAATGTAAGAAAACTCTTTTTTTTGGCAATACTAACATAAAAAGAAGAGGTGATTGTTTTGAGAAAGAAAAGACATAAATCGTTTCAAGAATTAATTCTTGAAAATAAAAATTCTCTATTAAATGATGAAGAAGCTTTGAATAAAATATATGATCGACTAGAAGAACGTTTAGAAAGAAAAGCTAAAGCGGAGTAAATTAGACAGTTTCGAAAATCGAATTTGTTTATACAAGAGAAGGAATTATTTCCTTCTTTTTTTGTTGTCAAAATTGGTCATTTTTTAATTTCCTCTTACATATTTACAGCAACAATACTCATACTATCGCTAGGGGGCGATAAAATGGGAAATCCAAAAAAACATCCTAAAGATTTTGTACCAAATCATATAGGTACTCAAAACAAAGCAGCTGGTGGGAATAAGGGTAAACAAATGCAGTATAAAGATCCTACTGGCAAACAACCAATTGTAGATAACGGATAAAATCCAAAACACAAAAACAAATTTTGAATTGGAGTGATTTATGATGGAATATACAAATACACCAAAGCCAGATGATCGTAGTGATAATGCAAGAAAAATTCAAGATAATATAAACAATACGAAGGAAAATATTAACAAAGCAGAAGCTTCAATGAAATTCGGAAATGAACAAGATCGTCAAAACGCATTAGCTAAAAATCAACGTCGCGAAGAAGCTATAGCAGCATTAGAAAGTGAACTAAAAGACGAACAAGCATTTAATAATACGAATGACTGATTAAAAAATAAGCTAGGTATTTTGAGTTAGCCTCATAAATACCTAGCTTTTCATTATGCTCTTTTAACTACATTAAAATTAGCTTCAAGAAGCTCCCAATTTTGAATAAAAGGTAATCCTAATTTCCAATACGATATCCCTCGTATATTCTCTTCTTTTATTAAGTTAAACTTGGCTTGAATTGATCTTGCATCTTCAAACCAAACTTCATGTTTTTGACCATTTGATTCTGTATATCGGTAATGAGGTGCTCTTGCTTTGTTATCAAAAAGGATTTCGTTTGTCATTTGAATTGCTAAATTTGTAGCAGCTTCTGCACTTAATGCTTTAGCCATCGTACCTTGTTTAAATGGAACTTTCCAGTCAAATCCATATAAATTTTGACCCATTACAATTTTTGGTACAGGAATGACAGTTTTCGCATAGTTGATTACTTTACGAACTTGATCAATCGGTGATACGGCCATAGGAGGACCGCCTTGCCAGCCCCAATCATATGTCATGATTACAACAAAGTCGACAACTTTACCTATATTAGCATAATCATGAGCTTCGTAAAATCTACCTTTTTGGTGTGAACTTGTTTTTGGTATTAAAGTAGCGCTCAATATGAATCCTTGAGGTAGCCTTGATTTTACTTTATTTAAAAAATTAATATAAGCTACACGATCAGTTGAAGCAACGTCTTCAAAGTCTATATTTACTTCTCTAAATCCGTATTTATTAGCAGTACTAATAATGGTATTTATCAGTTTATCTTGAACTGCTGGACTTTGTAATATATCGGTTGCTAGAGATGTTGAAAACTGTCCATTTTCTAGATTAGAGACAACCATCATATAAATACAGCGATTATCCTTTGCGATTTGAGGAATGTTTCCAAGCGGCGGTTCTGATAGTGTACCATCTCTTTTTGCATCAAAGCTAAAATGAGCTAAATAAGTTAAAAACTTACTTTCTGTTCGAGCCGATTCTTCAAGTGCTGGCTTAATTGGGTTTGAAGTAGGTTGTAAATAGCCAATTGATTCGATATTTCTTTTTTTCCGTGGTGGAAGATGTAGCTTTTGGCCGACATTTAATGAAGCATATGGACTAATTCCACTTAAAGTTGCGATTTGACTTGATGTTACACCATACGTTAAAGCTAAATCATATAAGTTATCACCGGGTTGAACAAAATATTCGTTTCCTGTAGTTGGTACAACAAGCGATTGACCTTTTATTATTTTATAAGGAGCTACAAGAGCATTTGAATTAATGAGTGCTTGGCGTTCAACTCCATAAAAATCTGCAATACTCATTACAGTTTCTCCACTTTTTACAACATGAATTTGCATCAAGTTTATCTCCTTTCATTAAACGTAGATATTCGTCTCTATTAAATATATGCCAAAGAGTTTGGATTAGAAGAGATTAGGTGGAAAAGCAAATTGAAATTGATTTTGAACATAAAAAACCTAGCCAAAAGCTAGGTTTTGACTGCCCGCCAAACGCTGGCTTTCTTCGTTGCTTCGCCTGCTGAGCGGTGCTCATTACCGTTAAAGGTAACTCCGCTCCTAAACAGGCTTCGCCTCGAAAGACAAGCGCTTGCAATCAGTCTGAAAATCAAGTTTTAATACGCAATGAAACCTAGCTAAAAGCTAGGTTTTTAGGAGAAATATTTATTTTTTTGATTCTTTTTCGCTATTTGGATCAAGCGGGAATTGAATGATATTTGAGTTACTGCCTGAGACAGTTGGGAGTTTTCCATCCCATTTCTCTGCTTTTTTGTATTCAATTAATTCATTGGTTAACGTTTGTTGGATTACTTGGTTCGCTTTTGCTTGACCTTGTGCTCGGATTAGTTGTGAATCAGCATCAGCCTTGGCTTCTACTTTTTTCTTTTCTGCTTCAATTTTAGCTGTTTCTAGTTCAATTTTTTTACGATCATTTTCTTGGGCAGCTTGAACACGTGCATCAATTGCATCCTGCGTTTTTGCATCTGGTTTTGGCGTTCCTAGCGTTAAATTTTCAACAAAGAAACCAAGTACTTTTACATCGTCTTTATAAATTGTTTCAATATCTGCTGAGGCGTTACTTGATTTCTCACCGTATAATTGTAAAACTGTGTATTTTGATACGGCAATTCGAGCTGCATCTTGTAAACGTTTCTTTAAATAGGTATCCTCAATTTCTTCGATCGACACAGGTCCAAACTCGTTAAACATGGAGACTACTTTAGTAGGATCAATTTTATATGTATATGATAAATCCATTTCAATTCTTTTACCGTCTGAAGTAGCTAATGCAACGTCTTTATATTCTACAGTACGAAGACGGACAGGATATTCGGTAACTTTATCGAATAATCCAACGAAATTCCAACCTTGTGATAATGTGTTTTTCTGTATTCCTCCATTTGGTGAATAGACAACTCCTACATAACCAGGTGTTATTTTTTCAATAAATAATGTTGGAATTGTTGCGATTAAGATCAGTGCAATACCCGCGATAATTCCTCCAATTAGTTTACGCTTGAAAAATGGATTCTTTTTCTCATTTGGACGAATTTCCATTATTTTTGTCCTCCTTATCCTTTAAAATATTTTTTACTTTAGCTGATTTCTCTCCAATTTTTTCAAATGTTGGAGAAATAAGAAGCCATACTCCGAATAAAAAAAGTAGGATGATTAAGATTGAGCCCACTAGAACCTTCAAGAAGATCGACCTCCTAATTTCTAATGTTAGAAAATCATTAGACTATTATAAGAAAATTATAACATTTAGGATAAGTTAAAAAATAGAACAATTATTAATTTTTTGGTAAAGTATTCTGTAGAAGAATAAGAGGTGACTTTATGTTTATTTCAGAAAAATTAGTTGAAGTAAGATATGCAGAAACAGATGCAATGGGTGTTGTGTACCATGCAAATTATTTAGTGTGGTTTGAAATTGGACGTACTCAATTAATAAAAGATTTGGGCTTTAATTATGCAGAAATGGAATCACAAGGAGTCATTTCTCCAGTGATCGATTTGAATGTTTCATACAAGAAAAGTCTACGATATGGACAAACAGCTAAAGTAAAAACAAAAATAAAAACACTTACACCACTAAAAGTGATTTATGAATATGAAATAATGAATGAAGAAGGCGATATTTGCTGCATAGGAAATTCAACACATGTCCTTGTTCATAAAGATACATTTAGACCGATTAAATTTAAGAAAATGTTCCCTGACTGGTATGAAGCATATGAGAAGGCGATGGGGCAAGATTAAAGGGATAGAAGAAGCAAAAAAAGCATGAATTAATAAAAGATTAGAGAGGGAAGACATTAATCTTCAATCTCTAATCTTTAGATAATTTTGCTTTTAAAATTTTACTTTTGGTTCGGTTTTGTCTTTAATTCTTTTTATATTTGGACGATGTTTATATACGACAAAGATTGTAAGTACGATCAAAATATAAGTTATTATGTACCCATTGTCTTTAATTAGTCCAGTGTATTCCATTATAAAAGCTAAAATTGTACCTAAAAAAGCTGTTAACATTGACGAAAGTGAAACGTATTTTGTTGTTTTTAAACTAATTGCGAAGATAATAATTAAGCAGACAAAAAGTAGTGGCGATGCATATAATAAGATTCCTGCAGAGGTTGCTACCGCTTTACCACCTCTAAAACCGGCAAATATTGGATACACATGACCAATAACAGCAACTAGACCGATAATTAAAGGGTGAATCCCATGATAATGGAATAATACAGGTAATGAAGCTGCTAGTGTTCCTTTTAAAATATCTCCAAGTGTTACTATAATACCTGCTTTTTTACCTAATGTGCGGAATGTATTTGTTGCACCAAGATTTCCACTACCGTGTTGACGGATATCTACTCCGTAAAATATTTTTCCAACTACTAAACCGAATGGTACAGATCCGATTAAATAGGCTAGTACAATAATGACCAAACTCATTTTCTAGCTCCTTTTCAAACAATAATAAATTAGTGCAGTATCATATAATTTTATCACAATTTTAAGCGAATATATAGATAGTTGCTTTAGAATATTAATTCAAATGAGGAAACTAAGGACATTTTATTTTAGGTAAAAGTTCTTATATCTATCAATTTTAATGGAAGGAAAAAATATGAACCCGACAGTTTTAATTATTGAAGATGAAAAAAGATTAAGAGAAATCGTAAAAGAGTATTTTGAAAACGATCAGTTTACAGTAATCGAAGCAGAAGATGGAGAACAAGGCATAAAGAAATTTAACGAAAATCAAGTAGATTTAATTATTCTAGATTTAATGCTACCGAAATTAGATGGATGGGAAGTTTGTAAGCTAATTAGAGAGCAATCAAGTATACCAATCATTATGACTACTGCTCGTTCAGAAGAAGAAGATCAATTACTTGGTTTTGATATTGGAACAGATGAATATGTGACAAAGCCATTTAGTCCTAAAATTCTAGTAGCTAAAGCAAAAAGTGTACTTAGAAGAACGGCTGATTTAAAAGAAGACGATAAAGAATCGAAATCGATTTGTGGAATTACAATCAATACCTCGTCAAGGACAGCTTCAATAAATAATGAATTATTACAACTTACGAACAAAGAGTTCGAATTATTATGTTATTTAATTGATAATAAAGGCATCGTATTAACAAGAGATCAATTATTAAATAATATTTGGGGCTTTGATTATTTTGGAGATGGTAGAACAGTTGATACACATATAAAAAAACTTAGACATAAATTGGGAGACAAAGCAAAGCATATAGCAACAGTAATTAGAGTAGGCTATAAGTTTGAGGAGTAGAAGATGAAAAATAGTATAGTTCGTAAACTTTTTTTATCCATTACGTTATTATTAGTTATATTTTTATTAATTGTATTTGTTGGTCAATCAATCTTTATGCAATCTTTTTATACGAATAAGAAAGTAAATATTGTAACAGAAGAACTAACACAATTTGCTAAAGGGTATAAAGTGGGTAAATTTAACAACAATCAGTTTCAACAAGAACTATCCAAACTATATTCCAAATACAATACAACTTTAGCAGTTTTAGATAAAAGAGGGGTATTAAAAGCTGAGAATAATTTTGATTTAACGGTTCTTACGAATGAAGGAAAAAAGGTATATGTACCTTTAAATAATCTATTATATTCGGATCAAATAGAGAGTATTTTAGGTCTTAATATTAAAGAAAATTCAAGGATTACAATCCGAGGTTATGTTCAAGATGATTATTTTATTCCACTCTATATAAAAACGAATATGGGTGTATGGCAAGAGGAAAATCAACCGTCTAACACGGTTCAATTGTCATCTAAAGATAGTCTTCAGGAAATGGTGAATATTGAAATTAAAGGGAAAGTTGTTAATTTACATTTACCAATTGCAAATCAATATACATATTCTGCTCAAATGAACTCATTAATGGGTGCGATAACTGATTGGACAAAGACTAATGAAGATTTTTCTAACTATACTGAGGAGGATTTCCCATTAATTTATCGCTACTTAGACCGAGCAAATGGATTAGAAAATAAAGTATTTATTTACCCAATTAATACTAGTAAAGGTTCAAAGGAAGTTATTTTTGCGATTACATCATTACAACCAGTAAATGAAGCAATGTACGTTTTAAAAGATTTTTATATTTACGCTTTTATTATTGCTTTATTGTTGATTGTGATTGTTTCTTTTTACTATTCGAAATTGATTACGAAGCCATTATTGAAAATGAATTCTGTAACTGATCAATTAGCAAAGTTAAACTTTAACGAGAAAATCGATATTCAATCCGATGATGAAATTGGACAATTATCCAAATCAATTAATTCATTATCAGAGAATTTAGCTAGTACGATTGAAAATTTACAGCAGGCAAATGTTAAATTAATGAAGGATATTGAAAAAGAAAAGCAGTTAGAACAAATAAGAAAAGAGTTTATAAGTGGAGTATCCCATGAGCTAAAAACGCCACTGAGTATCGTGCAAAGTTATGCAGAAGGTTTAAAAGATGGATTAAATATTGAAAAAAATGGTTATTATGCAGATGTAATCCTTGAAGAAGTTGATTGGATGAACGGGTTAGTTGTCGATATGCTTGAACTTTCCAAACTTCAATCAGGAACATACACACTTAAAAGTGAACCTTTCTTAATTGTGGATTGCATCGAAAATGTGATTATTCGCATGTTTGAAAATAGTAGTATTCATTGTCATTTCAATTTTAATCTAGATGAGGATACGCTCGTATTAGGTGAAAAAAGAAAAATAGAACAAGTGATCATTAATATCCTTTCAAATGCTATCCATTATGGAAACCCAGGTAGTGTCATAAAAATGAATTTATTAGATGAAGGGGATTATGTAAATATTTCTATTTTTAATGAAGGTAATCCAATCCCTGCTGATAAAATTGATAAAATTTGGGATCGCTTCTATCGAATTGATGAATCTAGAAATAGACAAAATGGTGGAACAGGATTAGGTTTAGCAATCGTAAAAACAATCCTAGACTTACATCATTCAACTATAAAAGTTCATAATAAGGAAGATGGAGTTGAATTTATTTTTAATTTGAATAAATATTTGAATTAAATCAAAAAGTTCACAGCAAATACACATGAGTGGGTTAAATTAATATCAATCAAAGATACCTACATATTGGAGGAATGAATTATGGGATATTATGATGAAACAGATTTATACGATGAAAATAATCATAAAAGACAAAAGAGAAGTAGACGTGGAGGGTATCCACTTGTTACAGGTTTTATTGGAGCGATCATTGGAGCTGTAACGATCTCAATCGTATCCCCGGATATTTTTAACTTAACAAATAAAAATGCAAACTTATCAAATGATACGAATACTGTACCAACACAAGTTATTAATGTATCACGCGAAGATTTAACAACTACAATCCAAAATGCTCGCAAATTTGTAGTAGGAGTTAATAACTATCAATCATCCAATCCATTTTCAATGGAAACGCAAGAAGCTGGATCTGGTTCAGGTGTAGTTTATAAAAAAGTAGGAAATAAAGCTTTAGTAGCGACAAATAACCATGTTGTTGCTGGTGCAAAGCAATTAAAAGTAAAAATGGCAGATGGTCAATTAATTGATGCTAAACTTGTTGGTACAGATGAATTATTAGATTTAGCTGTTGTAGCAATTGATGCAAAATATGTTACGAATATCGCTAAATTAGGTGATTCAGAAAAAATTAACGTAGGTGAAACTGCTATTGCTATTGGAAATCCACTTGGATTTTTAGAAAGTACTGTAACTGAAGGTATTGTAAGTAGTAAAGCACGTGAAATACCACAGGATATCGATGGAGATGGCGTTGCAGATTACCAAACTCAAGTAATCCAAACAGATGCTGCGATTAATCCAGGTAATAGTGGTGGTGCTTTAATCAACGCAAAAGGTGAAGTAATCGGGATTAATTCAAGTAAAATTGCTGAACAAGCTGTTGAAGGAATTGGATTTGCGATCCCAATGAATATTGCAAAACCAGCTTTAGATCAGATCGAAAAATTTGGTGAAGTGACTCGACCTGTAATGGGTGTAGGCTTAAAATCACTTGATGAAATACCGCAATTTAATATCGAAGAAACATTAAAATTACCTGGTTCTGTGACAAAAGGTGCAGTTGTTACACATGTTGATCCAAATACTCCTGCTGCTAAAGTTGGAATGAAACAATTAGACGTTATCGTTGCACTTGATGACAAACCAGTAAGTGACGTAATTACTGTAAGAGAATACCTATATTCACACAAAAAAGTTGGAGATAAATTAAAGATTACTTATTACCGTGACGGTAAATTAACTAATTCAACTTTAACATTAGCTTCTAGTCAATGATTTGACAGGCCATTGACTTAGGAAATATGATAAAAGAATAATAAATAAGCGAAAAGTTTAGTATGTAACATATATTTGATTTTTTAAACTGATTGAAAACGCTTGTCTTTCGAGGCGCGAAGGCTGATGAGGAGCGGAGTTACCTAGACAGGTAATGAGCACCGCAGTAAGGCGAAGCAACGAAGAAAGCGAGCGTTTTTAACAGTTTGAAGCGCTTATTTATACAGAAAGAAAGGGTGATTAGCAAATGAGTAAATACCCATCAAGAGAAGAAATTGGCAAGATTTTAAAATCAAGTAAAGTAATTGCAGTTGTTGGATTATCAAAAGACCCGTCTAAAACGTCTTATATGGTAAGCAAGGCAATGCAAGATGCTGGATATAAAATTATTCCAGTAAACCCAACAGTTGATACGGTATTAGGAGAAAAAGCAGTAGCGAGTTTAACCGAAATAAATGAAAAAGTTGATATTGTAAATGTATTTAGAAGACCTGAACACCTATTACCTGTAGCACAAGAGTTTCTTAAAATTGATTGCGATGTTTTCTTTGCACAGCTTGGAATTGAAAACGAAGAAGCATATCAATTGTTAAAGGAAAATGGTAAAACAGTCATTATGGATCGTTGTATTAAAGTTGAGCATGCAATGACAAGATAGGCCGTTAAAAAAGCTCACTGTTTCAGACTGGCCATCCAGACGCTCGTTTTCTTAGTTGCGTTGCCTGGCTATGGTGCTCATTACCGTGCTCATTACCGCTTAGCGGTAACTTGCCCCGTGCTTCAAAAATCAAGCGCTTTCAATCAGTCTGTAAATTAAATTTTTAAATCTGGCTCACTGTTAATCAGTGAGTTTTTTTAACGGAAGATCGAGTAGGGAATAAGAACATTAAGGTAATCGAGAAATTGTACTGATGTACATCAAAATAGATTAGCAATTAAAATGCCAGTTTGCATTAACTTTAAAATTGAATTTGTAAGTTAATTTATCAATTTTCAACTTTAAACCTGCATTTTCTTGATACAAAAATCCAGCTTTTTATGAACTTGTCCGATTTTTTTTTTCATGTTCGACTTGTAAGTTAGCAAAAAAACCATTAACATGAACGATTAGAAGAAACATTTTATTTATAATATGATATAATGGAACAAATGTTCTTATGTAAGTGTTTAGTTAGAAAGGAGAAATGGTGTTGGCAAAGAATGAAACAACATATAACGAAGATGCGATACAGGTACTAGAAGGTTTAGAAGCTGTACGTAAACGACCTGGAATGTATATTGGCAGCACAGATAGTAGAGGTCTGCACCATTTAGTTTATGAAATCGTAGATAACTCTGTAGATGAAGCATTAGCTGGTCACGGGACTCAAATAGATGTGGTTATTCATAAAGATAATAGCTTAAGCGTAAAAGACCATGGTCGTGGGATGCCTACTGGAATGCACAAAATGGGAAAACCAACTCCAGAAATTATTTTAACTGTATTACACGCAGGTGGTAAATTTGGACAAGGCGGCTACAAAACAAGTGGTGGTCTACATGGTGTTGGTGCATCAGTAGTAAATGCTTTATCAAAATGGTTAACAGTTGAAATTCACCGTGAAGGAACAATTTACAAGCAACGTTTTGAAGATGGAGGTAAAGCAGTAACTTCATTAGAAATCATTGGTAAGACAAGACGAACTGGGACGACGATCCATTTTAAACCAGATCCAACTATTTTTAGCACGACAAATTTTAACTTTGATACTTTATGTGAAAGACTTAGAGAGTCAGCATTTTTATTAAAAGGTTTAAAAATTACAATTAAAGATGAACGACATGATGCGTTTGAAGAGTTTTATTATGAAAACGGTATCGAAGCATTTGTATCGTATTTAAACGAAGAAAAAGAAGCATTACATCCTGTTGTATTCTTTGACGGATTACAAAATAAAATTGAGGTTGAATTTTCGTTCCAATTTAATGATGGATATTCGGAAACGATGCTTTCATTCGTAAATAATGTTCGTACAAAAGATGGTGGTACGCACGAAGTTGGTGCAAAAACCGCTTTAACAAGAGCATTTAATGAATATGCAAGAAAAGTAAGTCTCTTAAAAGAAAAAGATAAAAATCTAGATGGAGCGGATATTCGTGAAGGATTAGCTGCAATTATATCAGTACGAATTCCTGAAGAGCTGCTTCAATTTGAAGGACAAACAAAAGGTAAATTAGGTACTAGTGAAGCAAGATCGGCTGTTGACTCAGTTGTTTCGGATCAATTAGCTTATTTCCTGGAAGAAAATCCAGACATTGCAACTTCATTAGTAAAGAAATCTATTAAAGCTTTTCAAGCTAGAGAAGCTGCAAGAAAAGCACGTGAAGAAGCAAGAAGTGGTAAAAAAAGAAAACGCTCAGAAACTTCATTAAGCGGTAAGCTCACACCTGCACAGTCACGTAACCCACAGAAAAATGAATTATACCTAGTTGAGGGTGATTCAGCTGGTGGAAGTGCGAAACAAGGCCGTGATCGACGTTTCCAAGCAATCTTGCCTTTACGTGGTAAAGTTATCAATACCGAGAAGGCAAAACTAGCTGACATAATGAAAAATGAAGAGATTAATACGATTATTCATGCGATTGGCGCAGGAGTAGGTAGTGATTTTGATATTGAGGATGTTAACTATGACAAAATCGTTATTATGACCGATGCTGATACAGATGGAGCGCATATTCAAGTACTTTTATTAACATTCTTTTACCGCTATATGAAGCCACTAGTAGAAGCTGGTAAAGTTTATATTGCCTTACCTCCTTTATTCAAAGTAAGTAAGGGTACTGGAAAAAAAGAAGTAATCGAATACGCTTGGTCAGAGGTAGATCTACAAGATGCAATCAAAAAAGTTGGTAAAGGGTATATGATTCAGCGTTATAAAGGACTTGGTGAGATGAATGCTGACCAACTTTGGGATACAACGATGGATCCAGAAACGAGAACACTTATTCGTGTGAAAATTGATGATGCCGCAAGAGCGGATCGTCGGGTAACTACATTAATGGGTGATAAAGTTGAACCTAGACGTAAGTGGATTGAATCGAATGTAGTATTTGATTTAGATGAAGAGGATAAAATTTTAAACAATGAGCAAGTTGAAGTAGAGTCGGAAGGGAGCAATGTCTGATGCAATCATCGGAAAAATTATATAATATCCCTTTAGAAGATATAATAGGTGACCGCTTTGGTCGATATAGTAAGTATATTATTCAAGAACGAGCATTACCTGATGCTCGTGACGGATTAAAGCCAGTTCAACGCCGTATTTTATATTCAATGCACGTTGAAGGAAACACGCAAGACAAGCCTTACCGTAAATCTGCTAAAACAGTCGGAAATGTAATTGGTAATTACCATCCTCATGGTGATACTTCTGTTTATGATGCAATGGTACGACTAAGTCAAGATTGGAAATTAAGAAATGTATTAGTTCAAATGCATGGAAATAACGGTAGTATTGATGGAGACCCGCCAGCAGCTATGCGTTATACGGAAGCTAGGTTATCAGCAATAGCAAGTGAACTATTGAGAGATATTGATAAAGAAACAGTTGATTTTGTGCCAAACTTTGACGATACGAGTTTGGAGCCAGTTGTTTTACCATCAATGTTTCCAAATTTATTAGTCAACGGTAGTACTGGAATCTCTGCTGGATATGCAACTGAAATACCTTCGCACCACCTTGGAGAAGTAATCGATGCGACGATTATGCGCATTGAAAATAAAAATTGTTCAGTAGATGAATTAATGACCGTAATCCACGGTCCTGATTTTGCTACTGGAGGGATTATTCAAGGTGTAGATGGTATTAAAAAAGCTTATGAAACAGGAAAAGGAAAAATCATTATTCGAAGCCGAGTTCATACCGAGGATTTACGTGGTGGAAAACAGGCATTAATTATTACAGAAATTCCTTCAGAAGTGAATAAAGCGAATTTAGTAAAGAAAATGGACGAGGTTCGTCTTGATCGAAAAGTAGATGGCATTACGGAAGTACGCGATGAAACAGATCGTACAGGACTACGTATTGTCATTGAACTGAAAAAAGATGCAAATAACGAAGCGATTTTAAATTATTTATATAAAAATACTGAGCTTCAAATACCTTATAACTTCAATATGGTTGCGATTTATAATCGTACACCAAAACAGATGTCATTACCGGCAATTCTTGATGCTTATATTGAACATCAAAAAGAAGTCATTACAAATCGTTCAAATTTTGATTTAAGAAAAGCGAAAGCTCGCCAACATGTTGTAGAAGGTTTAATGAAGGCTTTATCGATTTTAGATGAAGTGATTACAACAATCCGTTCTGCAAATGATAAACGCGATGCAAAAGATAAGTTAATCGCTCAATTTGAGTTTACTGAACTACAAGCTGAAGCGATTGTTATGTTACAGTTATATCGTTTAACAAATACTGATATTACTGCATTACAAGAAGAAGCAGATGAGTTAGATAAAAAGATTAAACAGCTAGAAGCAATTTTAAACAGTGAAGCAAAATTATTGTCAGTTATCAAAACAGACTTAAAGAAAATTAAGTTAAAATATTCAGACGACAGACGTTCAACCATTCAAGAAGAAATTGAAGAAATTAAAATTTCTAGAGAAGATATAATTGCTCAAGAAGACGTCGTTGTCACCGTTACAAGTGAAGGATATGTTAAACGAACTAGTCCAAGATCATATTCAGCATCGAATGGTAAAGATTACGGTATGAAAGAAGGCGACCGTTTAATTTATCAAATAGAAAGTACAACGACGGATACTCTAATTTTATTTACGTCAAAAGGTAACTATTTATATTTACCAATTCATGAAATGCAGGATATCAGATGGAAAGATATGGGGCAACATGTTGCTAATATTATTCCTATTGAACGAGATGAAGCAATTCTTTCTGCTACGGTCGTAAATAATTTTGAAGAAAATAAAGATTATATTTTATTTGTCACTAAAAATGGTGTTGTAAAGCGTACAAGTATACAGCAATTAAAAGTACAACGATATTCTAAACCACTTGTCGGTATGTCAATTAAATCTGATGATTCCTTAATTTTTGCTGGTGTCACTTCAGAAACTGATCAAGTGTTATTGGCTACAAGTTCAGGATACACATTGTTATTTAATGTTGAAGAGATTAGTATTCAAGGCTTAAGAGCTGGTGGAGTTAAAGGAATTAACTTAAAGGATCATGATTTTGTTGTTTCTGCAGACACAATTAGTAATGAAGTGAAAGAAATATTCTGTGCAACACATCGAGGGGCAATTAAAAAAATGAAACTCGATACGATCTCTCAAAGTTCAAGAGGTTCCCGAGGTGTTAAAGTACTACGAGATTTAAAAAATAATCCTCATTTGCTAATTGGGGTATACGTAATAAATGAAAATGATATGTTTGCTTTATTAAGTAAATCTGGTCAATTTGAGACAGTTGACCCAACTGATTTAAGAAATAGTGATCAATATAGTAATGGATCATTTGTTATGGATACAGATGATTCTGGTGAAATAAAGACGATCATTCGATATAAAAAAGAAGAAAATAATTAAAATTAGGCCTATTCCAAGCTTTTTGGAATAGGTTTTTTTGTCGAATTTGTCGAAAAACGCAAAATGATACTAGGAAAATATTTTTTAAGGATTAACCTAGTAAAACACATTGAAATCTTTTAATTTTATATTTCAGAAATAAGGAAAATAGGTTTTTTATGTTTTTTTAATGGGAATAATTACCTAAAATAACAATGAATCGACAGAATTGTCGAAATATTTTGAATCAAAAGAACTTGTCTAACGAAAAAATATAGCTTACTATTTTCTTAAGAATTTTAAATTTTCAAAAAAATAGGTTTTTAAGGGGGCGTACATATGGTTTTTAAGAAGGGGTTTGCAATTTTAGCATCAGTATCGTTAACTGCGGGTATTTTAGCAGGCTGTGGTAGTAATAGTTCAAAGGATGGGAACCAAGTCATTAAAATTGCAACAAATACACCATTATCTGGTAATAATGCAATTTTAGGTGAGTCCATTAAACTTGGAGCACAGCTTGCATTAGAAGATCAAAAAGCAGCATTCAAAAAATTAGGCTTTGATTTAAAGATAGTGCCTTATGATGACCAAGGGGATCCAAAAAAAGGTGTAGCAAATGCTGAGCAGTTAGCTGCAGACAATAAAATCCTTGGTGTTGTTGGACACTTAAACTCTGGTGTAGCAATTCCTTCTTCTGTAAAGTATGAGAAAGACCATATCGTAATGGTATCTCCTTCAAATACTGCAAATGAAGTAACTGATCGTGGATTAGGAGTAGTTAACCGAATTTGTGCTCGTGATGACTTCCAGGGTCCTGCAGGTGCAAATTTCGCTGTTAATACTTTAAAAGCTAAAAATATTTTTATCATTCAAGATAAAACACCTTACGGAACTGGTTTAGCAAATGAATTCAAAGCTGCTGCAGAGAAATTAGGCGCTAAAATTTTAGGTGAAGAAGGGATCTCAATCGGAGATAAAGACTTTAACGGAGTACTAAACAATGCAATTGCGAAAAAGCCTGATTTAGTATTCTTCGGTGGACTTTATGCTGAAGGTGGAATTTTATTAAAACAAGCTCGTGAAAAAGGATTAAACATCCCATTCATGGGTGGAGATGGAATGGACTCTTCAGGTTTAGTTGATATTGCTGGAGATGCTGTTAAAAACTTCTATTATACTTCGGTAGCTGGTGATACGTTAAAAACAGATAAAGGTAAAGCTTTTGCTGACGCTTATAAATCTAAATTTAATAAAAACATTGAATCGTTCTCATCTTACGGATATGATTCTGCTGGTGTTTTATTAGAAGGATTAAAAAATGCGATCAATGATAATAAAGGAAAAACGCCAACTCGTGAACAAGTTGAAAAAGCAGTACGTGCAATCCAAGATTATGATGGTGTAGTAACGAAGGTGGGCTTCGACGATAAAGGGGACAACAAATACGCGAAAGTATTTATTTATACGTTTAAAGAAGCTAAATACCCTGGTACTCAAGAAGGCGAAGTTACTAAACCATAATTAGAAACAAACCCTACCAGTCTTAAAGAAAAGAGTATCCTGTAAAATGTGATACTCTTTTTCTCTCAATAAGATGAGAAAATTGTAAAATCTTGGAAATTAATAGGAAATAAACTACATTATTTATAGGAGGTCTTATACATGAATGAAGTAATCCAAACACTACCTCAAGTTCTAATAGACGGTCTTGTTTTAGGAGCAGTATATGCAATCGTAGCACTCGGTTACACGATGGTTTATGGGATATTGGAACTAATCAATTTTGCACATGGTGAAATATTTATGGTGGGTGCGTTTATTGGTACTGCGGTATTAATTACATTTACTGGTTTAGGTTTATTAAGTAGTTTACCTGCAATTATCGTGTTAGCAATTGTTTTAATAGTAGCTTCATTAGCAACTGGTTTCCTAGGAATGGGGATCGAAAGAGTTGCGTATCGTCCATTGCGAAAAGCACCAAAGTTAATTACATTAATTACAGCAATCGGTATTTCATTTTTACTACAAGATATCGTACGTTTTATTGCTGAATTAAAAGAAGGAAATTACATTATTACTGGCCCATCACTATTTTCTGGACAACACCAAATTAAAACTAGCTCAATTCTTTCTTCATTTGGAAATGCACAAATTAAATCAGCATCAATCATTATTTTAGTCGTTGCAGTTGTAATGATGATTTCATTAGATTACTTCATCAATAAAACAAAATGGGGTACAGCAATGCGTGCAGTTGCACAGGATCGTGAAACGGCATCATTAATGTCTGTAAACGTTAATAAAGTCATCTCTTTAACATTCTTTTTAGGTTCTGGATTAGGTGGTGCAACTGGCGTACTATTTGCATTACAGTACAGCACTATTGATCCGTATATCGGTTTTATTTTAGGCTTAAAAGCATTTACAGCTGCAGTATTAGGTGGAATCGGAAATATCCGTGGTGCAATGTTTGGCGGTTTATTAATCGGTGTAATCGAAGTATTTGCAGCAACAAATTTATCAACTTTAACTCATGGCATTTTCCCATCAGAATATAAAGATGTTGTTGCATTTGGAATTTTAATTCTAGTTCTAATATTCAAGCCAGAAGGTTTATTAGGTAAACCTGTAGCTGAGAAAGTGTAGGTGAATTAGATGAAGAGCTTATTAAATGGGTTAAAACAATCAAATAAACTACAAGGTATGTTCTTAGGAGCTTATATCGTTGTTACATCATTAGGATTATACTTTTTGCAAGAATCGGTTACGGCATTTCTATTAATCTTGTTCTCACTTTACTTATTATATAAAACTAATTTTCCTGTCAAATTAAAATGGAGCATTGGAATCTTAGTTTTAACCGTGATCATGCCTTATGTTGCATCACAAGGTACAGCATTTGAATCATATATGGGTGTAGCGACTTTAGTTGGAATCTATGTTGCAATGGCACTTGGATTAAACGTAGTAGTAGGTTTAGCTGGTCTATTAGATTTAGGATTCGTTGCCTTCTTTGCAATTGGTTCATATACTTATGCAATTTTTTCGACTAAACAAGTTACGAATTTCTTACATTTTGATTTCCTTCCGTTTTCAGGAAACTCATTTTGGGTATTTATAATAATCGGTGGAATTATCGCTGCAATTGCAGGTGTATTATTAGGTATTCCAGTACTTCGTGTAAAAGGTGATTATTTAGCAATTGTAACACTAGGCTTTGGTGAAATTATTCGAATTGTATTTAATAACTTAGATAAACCAATAAATATTACTGGAGGAGCACAAGGTATTTCTTCGATTCCAGCTCCTACTATTTTTGGATTAGAGATTGATAATTCTGGGCAATTTTATTATGTCGTGTTAATTGTTTTAGCAATCGTCATTTTAGCTGTTACTAGATTACAAGATTCTAAGCTTGGACGTTCTTGGAAGGCGGTACGTGAGAATGAAATCGCTGCACAAGCATCAGGTATTCACTTAGTACGTACGAAATTAATAGCATTTGCAATCGGTGCATCTTTCTCAGGAATGATGGGAGTAGTTTTCTCTGCAAAGCAAATGTTTATTGACCCAACAAGCTTTACATTACTTGAATCGATTACGATCTTAGTAATGGTTATTTTAGGCGGAATGGGTAGTGTTCCAGGTGTTATCCTTGGAGCAGCACTTGTAACAATCTTAAATCTACAAGTTTTAACAGAAGTAACAAACTATTTAAACCAATTAACATTAGATGGAGTTATTAACTTACCACCAGCTCTATCGCCTTCTAAAATGCAACGTATGATTTTCGGACTTATTTTAGTACTTGCAGCAATTTTCAGGCCAAAAGGATTATTGCCTGCCAAAAATAAGGTTGTTCCAAAAGAAGACGTCGTAGATCAAACTGTCGTCGAAGAAAAAACACGCACAGTTTCATTTTAAGAGAGGAGGTTATCAAATGTTAAAAACAACGAATTTAACGAAAAGCTTTGGCGGTTTAACAGCTGTTAATAATGTAAATATTGATATTAAAGAAGGCTCAATTACAGCGGTAATTGGACCAAATGGGGCTGGAAAAACAACATTCTTTAATATGATTACAGGTGTGTACACTCCTAGTAGTGGAGAAATTATGTTAGGGAATGAGAGTTTAGTAGGGTTAAAACCACATACTGTTAATAAAAAAGGGATCGCGCGTACATTCCAAAATATTCGTCTATTTAATAGTATGACTGCTTTAGAAAATGTCATGGTAGGAATGCATCAGCATTTAAAGTATGGTGTTTTTTCAACAATTTTCCATTTACCTAAATTTAAAAAAGCAGAAAAAACGGCAATGAAAGAAGCATATAAATGGTTAGAATACGTCGGATTGGCTGAATTTTATAATGAGGAAGCATCGAGTCTATCATACGGTGCACAAAGACGGCTTGAAATCGCTCGTGCATTAGCATCTCAACCAAGAATCTTACTTTTAGATGAGCCAGCTGCGGGGATGAATCCGAAAGAAACGAAAGAATTGACTGATTTAATCTATCAAATGAGAGATGACCTTAACTTAACAATCGTCTTAATCGAGCATGATATGAAGCTTGTTATGGAAATATCCGAGTATCTATTTGTACTTGATCATGGCGAAAAAATTGCAGAAGGAAAACCACTTGAAATTCGAAATAATCAAAAAGTAATTGAAGCATATTTAGGAAAAAGTGCAGTGACTACTGCATAGTGAAAGGAGTACGAAAAGATGACGCTATTACAATTAAAAGATATTAACTCTTTTTACGGTGGTATTCAAGCACTGAAAAATATTAACATTGAAGTAAATGAAGGTGAAATTGTAACGTTAATTGGAAGTAACGGTGCTGGAAAATCTACTACTCTAAAAACGATTTGTGGCCAAGTTAAACCAAAATCTGGAACGCTGATTTATAAAGGTGAAGAAATAATAAAGCTACAATCTCATGAAATTGCCTTAAAAGGAATCGCCCATGTACCAGAAGGAAGAAGAATATTTTCTAAATTAAGTGTAAAAGAAAATTTAGAGATGGGTGCTTTCTCAGTTAAAGATAAAAAACTAATCGCTGCCCGCATGGAAATGGTATTTGATTATTTTCCAAGACTGAAAGAGCGTTTAAGCCAAAAAGGTGGTACGATGAGTGGAGGAGAACAACAAATGCTAGCGATTGGTAGAGGACTGATGATGGGACCATCCTTGCTAATGCTAGATGAGCCATCAATGGGTCTTGCTCCAATTATCGTTGAACAAATATTTGAAATCATTGAGCAATTAAATAAACAAGGAATGACAATCTTATTAGTCGAACAAAACGCTTACCAAGCATTACAAATTGCTCACCGCGGGTATGTAATTCAAACTGGTGAGATCCAAATGGTTGGTGAAGGAAAGACATTAATGAATAATGAAGAAGTGAAAAAAGCCTATTTAGCTTAATGAATCTGCAAATCAAAAATAGATAAAGGAAAAGGGATGTATCATGAGTCGGGTCAACTGACATATGAACATCTCTTTTTTGATGTGAATAAGTGTGAAAATTAATATAAAGAGTAGATATCTTGAGGCAATGATCATTTTAAGTCTATTTCCAGACTTATATAAAGATAAATGGCAGATTTGAATTAGTATTTTAGGGTTTAAGAAGAAATATGCTTGATTTACATTCGATCGTATCCACGATGAGCTAATAATTCAGTCGAGATACCTTTACGGGTATTTGTATTTTTTTACTTTATTTGCAGATTTGGTGATTTTAATTGCAGATACACTGATTTTATTTACAGTCCGCTATTCATTTGCAAGTTTCCAACGTTTATTTGCACTATTAAGTTTCTTATTTGCTGCTCTTTAAGGTTTATTTGCAGTTCAATTGGTCGGTACCTTACTAAGAATTTCCTAATAATATAAAAGAGGGAACCCCTTAAGGATTCCCTCATTAATAATGATTATTTATTAGAAATAAATTCCGAAACTTTTAATTGTTCTTCACTTGACGCATTGTTAATTGAAGATTGAAGTGATTCCTCTAGTAAACTACGATTCTTGTAAAAATCTTCATGTTTACTATTATAATAGTACTTCACTGCTTCTAAATCTGAGAAAAACTCTTTTCCAAGCTTTAGAAGAAATGTTACTGGAAGTCCTTCGATCACTACTGTATTTACATTTTTAGAAATTTCATTTACCGTACTGTTTGAAGTTGAAATCATTTCCTCGTTTAATTCTTTAACAAGTAATTGTTCGAACCCTTTTATTTTATTGTTTCTTTTGTTCACGATTCGCTTTTTGTTTGTCTTTAATAAACGAATGGAATGATGTTTATCAAGCAATACTGCTGAACGTTTCTTTTTCTTTAAAAAAATGCTGCTACTCAAAACTAGCACTCCCTTCTGATAGTATTGGTATATAAATAAAACAACTTTTCTATCATACCAATTAATGCTCATACTGTAAAGGTTTTATCTTTACATGAAGTATCCCTTGAAATATTCATAAAATTCACGGTATTTTTTTATCAAAATTGTTCATAATAATATTTGACTTAATCATTGTCACTTTGTTAAAATAACAACATATTATTTATTACATATAACGTTGACGGAAAGAAGTACCTAAAGATTATTTTGACTAGCGAATTGAGGATGGTGTGAGCTCAATCAAAACCTTTAGCGAAAGGCATTCCTGAGTTAATTCTTAAAGTGGACAATTTTTTTAATTGTCAACTAGGGTGGAACCGCGGGTGCATATACAGCTCTCGTCCCTAGGCAGAAAATGCCTAAGGATGGGAGCTTTTTTATTTCATTCTTGCATTTTCAAAAAACAATTGAAAATTGGAGGCAGATGAAATGTCAGAAAAAACAATGGATGTCGTAGTAAGTCATGCTAAACACAGAGGATTTGTATTTCCAGGATCTGAAATTTACGGTGGTTTAGCAAATACGTGGGATTATGGTCCACTTGGTGTTGAATTAAAAAATAATGTGAAAAAAGCTTGGTGGAAAAAGTTTGTTCAACAAAGTCCATATAATGTTGGATTAGATGCTGCAATCTTAATGAATCCACGTACTTGGGAAGCTTCAGGTCATATTGGTAACTTTAATGATCCAATGATCGATTGCAAAAATTGTAAAGCTCGTCATCGTGCTGATAAATTAATCGAAAATGCACTTGAAGAAAAAGGAATGGAAATAATCGTTGATGGTCTTCCATTTTCAGAAATGGCTAAATTGATTGAGGAACATAAAATTGCTTGTCCTGATTGTGGTAGCCATGATTTTACAGATATTCGTCAATTTAACCTAATGTTTAAAACATTCCAAGGTGTTACTGAGTCAAGTACGAATGAAATTTTCTTACGTCCAGAAACAGCTCAAGGTATTTTCGTAAACTTCAAAAATGTTCAACGTACAATGAGAAAGAAAGTACCATTTGGTATTGCTCAAATTGGTAAAAGCTTCCGTAACGAAATTACACCAGGAAATTTCACGTTCCGTACTCGTGAATTTGAACAAATGGAGCTGGAATTCTTCTGTAAACCGGGCGAAGAATTAGAGTGGTATTCTTATTGGAAAGAAACTGCTAATAAATGGCTATTAGCTTTAGGTATGAATGAAGAAAATCTTCGTTTACGTGAACATAGTGCAGATGAATTATCACACTATAGTAACGCGACAACTGACTTTGAATATAAATTCCCATTTGGTTGGGGCGAATTATGGGGCATTGCTTCTCGTACAGATTATGATTTAAAACAACATATGGAATATTCAACAGAAGATTTCACATATCATGATCCAATTACAAATGAAAAATACGTTCCATATTGTATCGAGCCATCATTAGGTGCAGATCGTGTGACATTAGCATTTTTAATTGATGCTTATGAAGAAGAGGCATTAGAAGATGGTACATCTCGTACAGTAATGCGTTTACATCCTGCATTAGCACCATATAAGGCAGCGATTTTACCATTATCTAAAAAATTATCAGAAAATGCACAAGAAGTATTTGCTTCTTTAGCAGAAGATTTCAATGTTGATTTTGATGAAACTGGTTCAATTGGTAAACGTTACAGACGTCAAGATGAAATCGGTACTCCTTTCTGTATTACTTACGACTTCGAATCAATTGAAGACGGAAAAGTAACAGTTCGTGACCGTGACACTATGGAGCAAACTCGTGTTGCAATAAGTGAATTACAATCATTTTTAGCAAATAAAATTAAATTTTAATTTAGTTTTTTGAAAAAAGGTGTCCTTTTGGACATCTTTTTTCATATATTTTACTAAAGCTTGTTTAAAGTTTAAGAAATTTACTAAAAATGGTAAAATAAAGGTATAAAATAAAGGAGGAGTTTAAATGAGGAGTTCAAATCCTATCTTAAATTCTGAACGATTAACGAAATCAAGACATGCTGCTAAAGCGATGACGATCGGTGGGACAATTGGTAAAACAATTATCGCATTAATCTTACTAATTGCAACAGCAGGATACTCATTTTATCTAACGGCTACTGGAACACTGAATTCTAAAGTGTTTATAGGATGTTTAATCGTTGCATTCATAATTGGGTTAGTAACATCTTTTTCTCCTAGAATTGCGCCAATTACTACACCTATTTATGCAGCAGTTGAAGGGATTCTAATTGGTAATATTTCAGCTGTTTACGAAGCAACATATGGGATGATTGTCCTACAAGCGGTTCTATTAACAATAGCAATTATAGCAGGAACATTAATTTGTTATGCTACTGGACTAGTTAAAGTAACCCACCGTTTTAGATCAAGTGTTTTCGGATTAACAATCGGAGTGTTTATCTTTTATTTACTAACGATGGTCCTTCAACTATTCCATGTTCCAATTCCATATATCCATCAATCTGGTCCAATCGGAATATTAGTTAGTTTAGCGATACTTGTGATTGCTTCATTAAATCTATTCTTGGATTTTGATCTAATTACGACAAGTGTTAGACAAGGTGCACCAAAAGAGTTCGAGTGGTATTGTGCTTTTGGTTTATTAGTAACAGTCATTTGGGTTTATATTGAAGCACTTCGATTCCTATCGAGGCTTCGCGATTAAATAATTTTAGTCAGTCAGACCTTACTCTCAAATGAAAGTAAGGTTTTTTACTATAGTTTGATTTGAATTCAATTATGATTAGATAGAATTACAATAGTGGAAAGTAGGGAAATAGATGAGTAAGAAAAAATTTGAAGTCTTTGAAAATGAAACAATTAATGATTGCTTAGAGAGAATGGAAAGAGAAGGCTATACACCAGTTAAAAGAATGGAAGTACCAATATTTTCAGAACAAATGATTAATGGAAAGGTAGAAATTGAACCGACTGGAAGAAAGATTGTATTTGAAGGCAAATTAAATACGAATTAATATGAATAAATATAATAATTTAATGGAATAGTAACCTTATATGAATAAAATGAGGTGAAAATATGCATAAATTAGCATGTCCACGCTGTAAAACAAACAAAAGTAGATTTTATTTAATCGAACAAAACCCAAAAGCAGTTAAATTAAATGCTCAAAGCGGAGATGTTGAATCAGAAGAATACGTTTCAAGTGGGCTAGATCCATTTTTTGTTCCATATAAAGGTCCAGAATATTTAGTTCAATGTGGAACTTGTGGTTTAATTGATCAAAGTGTAATGTTTGAAAAAACAGCAGATTCATTGAAATAATAAAATAAAAAAACTAAGTACAAAGGTATAAATAGAATAAAAATAAGATGACCTCTACAAAGATCATCTTATTTTTGTTGGATAGTTTTAGTTTTTCTTATTATAACGAGTATTTTAGAACCAATCTTTTTTCTTGAACCAGATCACTAATCCAATCACGATGATTAGCATGATCACCCAACAGTAATAATAACCATATTTTAATTGAAGCTCAGGGATGTGAACAAAATTCATTCCATATACACCGACGATGAATGTTAGTGGCATGAACACAATCGAGACCGATGTTAACATTTTCATCGTTTTATTCATTTTGTGTGAGTTTGTTGAAATATAACTTTCTCTAATGTCATTTGCCATTTCCCTGTTATCTGCAATGTCATCTAATAGTTTTAATAAATGATCGTAGACGATTCGCAATTTCTTTGTCGTTTCTTTGTCAATTTCAACGTGGGTTGAATTTAATATACGATAAATTAAATCTTTTGTAGGTTTAACTGTTTTTCTTACTTTTGATAACTTGCTTAATTGTGTTTTAATTCCATCGATCATGCTTAAATCGGAATTTGTTCCTAATTCATCAATCTCTTCGATGTCATCTTCAATTTTTTGGACGATTGGAAAGAATTTATCAACAATTTCATCAGAAATGTGATACAGGATTCGTTCTGGTTTTATTCCTTTTGTACTCTTTAATCCTTTTAGTTTGTTCCACACAATTTGTATCGCATTTGACTCCTCCCAGCAAAATGAGACGATGTACTTGTGGGACAAAAAGAGATCGATTTCAGCTTGTTCCATGTTCTCCTGCAATGATTGTAGAATGATAAAACGATAGCCATCGTAATAATCCATTTTCGGTCTTTCTTTATAACTTACACAATGCTTAATTGCTATTTCATCGAATTGGAATTGAGTTCGCAATAAGTCAATTTCTTCTTTTTCAGGTTTTCCAAAATCGACCCAAACCCAATCAATTTGTTCGGAATTTAATTCTTCAATTGATACATCAAACGCATGGGTTCCGTCCTTGTATACAGCCATCGTTTTGATCATTTCGGCACCCCTTTTTCTATTTAATTTTCTCCAAAATCAGTTTAACACAATATTCTCCATTAGTTTTTAAAAAAATTATGAGAAAGGATTAACGATTCACAAAAGATTGTTTCGTTTAAAATTGTAAAATTAGATTAGAATTGAAAAAGGTAGAGAAATAATAGCTGCTTTTCTTTCCTTAGTGGCGTAAAATAGTGAAAAGTGATAAAAAGTTATTTTGCGATCAAAAGGATCATTAACTTTGACATTTAGAAGTTTCTTTTGCAATTGGAGTACGGAATTTAAATTAAGTAAAAAATAAATTTAAGAAAACTTTGACTTTTTAGTAGTCGATGGATATAATAAATAACAATTAAAGCACACAAATGAATTCAATGACGAGAAAAGTAATTTTCGTTACTGTTCTACAGAGAGCCGGGGAAGCTGAAATCCGGTGAATAGTACTTAAATGAAGATCCTCTCCGAGAAGTCAAACTGAAAACATAAGTAGGTTTGAACGGGTGTCTACCGTTAAAAGGAACGCGTATGATTGTACGTGACTGAGTGCTATTGAAGAGCGGAATGTTTTCAATAGAATTAGGGTGGTATCGCGGTTAAACCCGTCCCTTATTATAGGGGCGGGTTTTTGTGTGCTTTAAAAAAAGAAGAGAGGCGATATCATATGAAAAAAGAAAACATAAAAGAATCTGTTCAAAATCGTGAAAAAAGGATTAGTGAACTTTGGTCTAAAGAAAATACTTTTATTAAATCAGTTGAACAAAGAGAACATAATCAATCTTTTGTTTTTTATGAAGGTCCCCCAACTGCAAATGGACTACCACACGTTGGTCACGCATTAGGTCGTACGATAAAAGATGTGGTAGCTAGATATAAAACTATGGCTGGTTTCCAAGTTGTTCGTAAAGCTGGATGGGATACGCATGGTTTACCAGTTGAACTCGGTGTTGAAAAGATGTTAGGCATTTCAGGTAAGGCAGAAATTGAACGTTATGGTGTAAAAGCTTTTCTAGATAAATGTAAAGAAAGTGTTTTTACTTACGAGAAACAATGGCGAGACTTTACTGAGCAGTTAGGTTATTGGGTGGATATGGATGATCCATATGTAACACTGGACAATTCTTATATCGAAAGTGTATGGAATATCCTTGGGACAATTCATGAAAAAGGTTTACTAATAAAAGGTCATCGTGTTTCACCTTATTGCCCTAGCTGTCAAACATCACTAAGCTCACATGAGGTAGCGCAAGGATATAAGGACGTTAAGGATTTATCTGCAACCGTTAAGTTTAAATTGCAAGATGAAGAAAATGTCTATTTCCTTGGATGGACGACAACTCCGTGGACACTTCCAGCTAATGTAGCCTTAGCTGTAAATCCAACAATGGAATATGTTCGTGCTAAAAAAGGTGAGGAAGTATATATTCTTGCTAAGGCATTAGTAGATAAAGTGCTAAAAGCTGATTACGTCATTTTATCTGAATTTCTTGGGGCAGATCTAATCGGTATTAGTTATTCACCTCCATTTAATTTCGTAAAGGTTGAAGTTGGTCATAAAGTTGTGAAAGCAGATTTTGTAACTGAAGGTAGTGGTACTGGAATTGTTCATATCGCACCTGCATACGGTGAAGATGACTACAAGGTTGTACAAGAAAATGGGTTATCTTTTGTAAATGTAGTGAATGAAAAGGGCCAATATACTGAAGAAGTACCTAATTTTCAAGGTCGTTTTGTTAAAGAGTGTGATGTAGATATAGTGAGGTATTTAGCCGAAAACGATTTATTATTTAGTAAAGAAAAATATGAGCACAGCTATCCGCATTGTTGGCGTTGTGATTCACCTTTACTCTATTATGCGAATGAAAGTTGGTTTATTAAAACGACCGCATTAAAGGATGAGTTTATTAAAAATAATAAAGAAGTAACTTGGCATCCAGATCATATAAAATACGGCCGATTCGGTAATTTTTTAGAACAAATGGTAGATTGGAATATTAGCCGAAAAAGATATTGGGGCACCCCATTAAATGTTTGGGAATGTGTTTCATGTAATCATCAATTAGCACCAAAAAGTATAAATGAATTATGTAACCATTCGGTTGAAGAAATTGACAGCTCAATTGAACTGCACAAACCTTTTGTTGATGAAGTTACTCTTAATTGTCCAAATTGTAAAGGGAATATGAAAAGAACACCTGAAGTAATTGATGTCTGGTTCGATAGTGGTTCGATGCCATTTGCCCAGTATCATTATCCTTTTGAAAATAAAGAGAAATTTACAAAACAATTCCCAGCTGATGTTGTCATTGAAGGGATTGATCAAACAAGAGGCTGGTTCTATAGTTTACTTGCAGTATCTACTTTATTTACCGGGAAAGTACCGTATAAACGAGTATTATCTCTAGGCCATGTTTTAGATGAAAATGGACAAAAAATGTCTAAAAGTAAAGGGAATGCACTAGATCCAGTAGAATTAATTCAAAAATATGGTGCTGATTCATTAAGATGGGCTTTATTGGTAGACAGTGCGCCTTGGAATCCGAAGCGTTTTTCTGAAAGAGTCGTTCAAGAGGCGAAATCGAAACTCATCGATACAATCGACAATGTTCATAGTTTTTACAGTTTATATGCAAATTTAGATGGATTTAATACAACAGAACAATATGAGTATCAATCAAGTACGTTGGATAAATGGATCATTTCACGTTTGCATAGCACAGTCAAAAATGTAACTAAAAACTTAGAGGATTATCAATTTACAAATGCTGCAAGAGACATCGCTAAATTAGTAGATGAAGTAAGCAATTGGTATGTAAGAAGATCAAGAGAACGATTTTGGTCAAATGGAATGAATAAAAAGAAGGCAGCGGCTTACTATACACTGTTTGAAGTATTAACAAAAGTAAGTCAATTAGTAGCACCGTTTACACCATTCTTAGCGGAAGATGTTTATTTTAATTTAACAAAACAAAGCGTCCATTTATCTGATTTCCCAGTTTGCGATGAAACATTAATCGACGTTCAGCTTGAAAAGGAAATGGATGCAGTTCTAAAAGTTGTGGAACTTGGAAGAAGCATCCGAAATGCAAATTCATTAAAGATTAAACAGCCACTAGCTAGTTTAACTTTAGTTAGTAACAATGTGGAGTTTGATTGGGATTTATATAAAGAAATAGTTTTAGATGAGTTAAACGTAAAAAAATTCCAACAAGTAAACAACGAAAATGAGTTTTCAATCTTAAAATTGAAATTAGATTTTAAAAAATCAGGAGCAAAATTTGGAAAGCTTTCAAATTTAGTCAATCAATCACTTCAAACATTAACAAATGAAGAAGCAAAAAGAGTGATTGAGAGCGGGTACGCTAATGTATTAGTTGAGACAGGAGAAACTGTTAAAGTCGACACAGAAGATATTTTAGTTGAAAAAAGCGCAAGAGAAGGTTTTGCCTCAGCGACAAATGGCGAATATACAGTGACACTCGACACGTTACTAACAGAAGATCTTATCCAAGAAGGTTCTGTAAGAGAATTAATCAGGTCTATTCAAGAATACCGAAAAGAATTGGATCTACCAATTAATATGCGCGTAGACATTAAAATAACAGCTAATCTAGAGTTTATTGAAATCATAGAAAAGTTTAAAGGAATGCTTGAGGAAAACTTATTAATGAGAAAACTAGTTGTGAAAAATCAAGTGAATGGAAAAGAAATTAAAGTTGGTGATTATCAGTCCCAAATAGAATTAGTTGCTTCTAATTAATTGAATAGTTAAAGTGAAATGGCAGACTAATAACAAAATTTTAGTCTGTCATTTTTTTAGGCAATAATACAAAAAATTTTTGACTAAAGATTATAAGAATTTTATTGGAAATTCAATAGATGGATATGTAGATACAAAAAGAAACTTATGATCTTAACAATCATTAAATGCTTTAATTTTTAGAAAGGTTGTAATATTTACATCATACTTTTACTTGCTTGTATTAATTTTTAGATGAAGCTTAAATCATATTGTACAAGGGGTGATTAATATTGAAAGAAAATCGCCAAATCAATAGTATATATACGGCAACATGGAATGAAGTTCAAAAAGACTAAAATATCATGGTGTGTTAGATGCATTATTGTTAGTTGAATCACTTGTTGCAACAGGTATCTCATTCGAATTTGTGATACGGATGATTAATAAAACGAACATGTTTCTTATTATTCTGTCGTTAGTTATCGTTCTTAGTAGGACCGCAAAAGCAAAAGTCTCAGCTAGATTACCACTAAGTAATAAATTTGAAATTTATCTAAGAAGAGTAATAACAATAATTTTTCATTTAAATCCATCTAATTACCCCCTTACTTTATAAAGTAAACTATTCAAAAGACATTAAAAAGTGAGTGGTTGCAGAATAGTATATTCGCATGTTCAGCTTAGTGGGAGACATTATAGGTTTTATGAAAAATAAAAAACCGCCCGTAAGTGTAGTGACCCCATAAAGTTAGACTGGTTACTTCAATTAGGCAGCCTGTTGGGCATGAACTCGGTATTTTACTGGGCTCATGCCTTTTAATTTTGCCTTAATTCGTTTGTTATTGTAGTAATCTATATATTTAGCTAGTTCTTGTTTAAAGTGTTCGACACTGTTAAATTCTTTAAGATAGAGTAGTTCAGATTTCATGATACTAAAGAAACTTTCAATTACTGCGTTATCGTAACAGTTTCCTTTTCGTGACATACTCTGAGTGATTCCACGTTTAATAAGAGCACTACGATATTTTTTCATTTGATAGTGCCACCCTTGGTCTGAATGAATTAGTAGTGTATCGGAATCTGTTAAACGTTCAAGAGATTGTTCTAACATATTTGATACAAGTGAATAAGTTGGACGTGAACCAATTGTATAAGCAATTATTTCTCCATTATATAAGTCCAACATAGGTGAAAAGTATAGCTTTTCTCCAAATAATTTAAATTCAGTTATATCTGTAACCTATTTCTCATTTGGTTTTTCAGCTTGAAAATTTCGATTTAAAATATTGGGTGCAATCTTACCTACTTCACCTTTGTAAGAGCGATATTTCTTTACCTTCACAAGTGATTTTATCCCTAGTTCTTTCATAAGTCGTTGAACTTTTTTATGATTTACTTTATAACCACGATTCGTAAGCTCGTCTCGAATTTTACGATAGCCATAACGAAATTCGTGTTCCTCATAAATTTCTTTTATCAGCACTTTTAACTCTGCGTCTGGATCAGGACGTTCTAGATTTTTCATCCAATAATAAAACGTACTACGCGAAATACTGGCTAGCAGTAGAAGTTCTTTTAACGAAAACTCATGCCTTAATTCATAGACAACTTTTACTTTGTCTTGTTTCGTGATTTTTCCTTGTTTTGAACTAAGGCATTCAACTTTTTTAGATATGCATTTTCCATGCGTAAACGTTCTATCTCAGCTTGAAGTTCTTCAATTGATTCTACAACAGGTGTAGTTTTCTTTGTTTCTTTTTTCATGGAAAGTCGCCCCTTTTTCTTTGATTCTAGGGCGTCTTGTCCTTGTGTTTCAAATTGAGTCCTCCATTTTCGAATCGTTCTAGGGGAAGGAATACTGAAAATTGCAGCTGCTTCATTAGGTGACGTCCCGTGGTCATTCATATACTTTAATACGTTTAGTTTAAACTGTACCGAATAACTTGTATATGACTTTTTAAGCAATCCATTAATCCCATTTTCCTTATATTGAGCTACCCAGTTTCTCACTTCAGCATGGGACGTTCCAAATAACTTACCAATAGAACGAAAACTTTCCTTACCTTCTAAATAACGCATAACTACCGCTAATTTATGTTCAGTAGTAAATTTAGTCATAAAAAATGCACCTCCAAATGTTAGTCGTGTCTAACATTTGGGGTGCACTTCAAAGCGGTAATGGTTAATTGGATTATTTATACGATTTGAAAATTGGTTTTTTCATAATGAATCTTCTGTCAATACAGAAAGCTACCAACAATGATAGAAGAATGGTTAGAAGTAAATAGACGTAAGTTTCAAGAGGAAATGGATTGCCCTCAAGATGGATACCATTCGCACGATATTCGAAACGTTTAACAGCATGTTTTGCAGTTAGTAGATCTTCTTGTTTAGCTAAGTCTTCTAATGGCGCTTCGAATACATATCTGTTTGGTGAATCACTATGGATCAGGAGGGTCTCTTTAGTATTACCTTTTTCATCCCAGAGCTTTATATCTGCCGCCGCTAGTGATTTTGCATCGCCACCTGGAATGATCATTTTGTCTAATTTTGGAGCATTAGATATTTGATGCCTTGCCAGAATATTAAGATGATGTTTCGTAGTTATTGGAGCATCCGAACTAGACACAGTCAAGATTTGTGTAGTTCCGGTGTCTCCATAAGAATCAAATATAGAAGATAAAGCTATTTCATCCATATCTTTATACAGAAGAACCCCATTTTGTTTCTTATTCCAATTGAATCCAAGATTTAGTAAATATGTTGCAAATTTTATATTCATGTTCTTAGGTTCCACTTTCGGATTTTGAACGAATTGGTACGAAGGATAACTAATTTCCTTAGCTATTTTTGCAGCCATGGGTTCTCCTAATTTCTGAGAAATCAAATGAAGTACTCCATCGATACCTGCGCTTTGACCGGCTGTAGTTAAGGTGTTTCCGTCTTGAACATACCGCACATCCTCTTTCCAATTTGTTTCAGTATATTTCTTGATTAAAAGAGGTAAAGCTTGCCAGTGTGAGGTGGCGGATTTTCCTTTTAATAAACCTGCATCAGCAAGATTCTCTGATCCACCACAAATACTTAAAAAAGTCGTCGTTTTACTGCTGGAATGTTTTTGAATCCATTCGCGAGTTGGTTTGTATTTATCTTCATTTATTATCTTCATATAAGGAACAACAATTATATCTGGACTTTTATTTAATAAGTAATCCAGTTCTTTATATGAGTAATGAGGAATCACATCCAAACCGCCTGATAAAGACTTGATGTTTTTGTCAGGTGCAACAGCATATACATTATACGCATCCGTCATAGAAAAAAGTGTGTATGGAATGAGAAAGTCGAAATCTTCAGTTGGTATTGATGAATCCGCCATCACAACTGCCACAGTCGGTTTATTTGGATCAAACAGGGGGACTTTTACTCCTTGTAGTGAAGGAACAGGCTCATGGCGGACGTTTAAGTAAAAATCTTTTTGATGACGATTAAAGCCATAGAACTCGGTCCCCCCGACAAACACAACCAAAATTAGCAAATAAACTGCTAACCGTAAGACTAATCTTTTCATTTTATAATCCTCCTTTTGGAAACAAATGTTGTTATTGTTTATGAATACCATTGCCTTTGATAATAAGGCTCCCTATTTGGGTATTAATAAAAAAAATTTCGAAGTACCCCCGCAGGGTATTTGTTTTTATCTTGATTTCATATTACGTTTTATCTAAACCTTTGGTAATCGTACTTGAGCTTGATTTTTATTTCAGACTTCAGACTTAACTGGTTTCAGACCACTGAAAAGACAGAGACTGAAATAGACTGTAATTTAAACATTAAATAGATGAAGATTAAATAAAGGGACTGCTGACAAATTTTTTTCTAATTTGTCGACAGCCCCTTTGGCCAAAAAATAATTATTAAAAAATCTTTTTGAAACATATGGTAAAATATGGAAATATTTTTCAATTGATTACTATTAATAAAAATTATGTTCACAAGGAGGGTACATGGCGAAACAGCTTCTAATGTTTTTACTGATAATTTCAATAGTATCTGTCAATGTAATCGCATTTTTTTATTATCGAAAAACGAAAAATATATACTTCTCGGCATTTATTATCCTTATCTCTGCTGGAGTTTTAGCAATTGTTGAGGGGTTCATCGCTATGATTATTCTTAATGATGCTTTTGGATTCTTTTTCGGATTAAATCTTGTGGGTTACCTATCTAATAATAAATAGTAATAGTTTTCCTGATTGCAATGGTTGTAAGTATAATAAAGCTTTCAAACACTCTCAAAAATAAAGAGGCAGATTGACGTTTTGAGAGGTTTATGAACGGACCTTTTTTGTGTGTTAATTTTTGACGTATAACATGGAATACTACACTAGTGATAAAAAATTACGATAAATTCAACGGTAAAATAACCCGCCTTAAAATCAGGAGTTAATAATTAGAAATTAACTTCATTAAAATTGGAGATAAACTTGGGATATTTGAAAGAAAAATTTTATATTTTGTTCGATTAACATGAATTAGAACAAATTAAAGAAGTGATTGCTTTATTAGAAAATTAATATAACGAATTGACGAAAGTATGTACTAGTTGATTAAAAGAAATATAGATTTACATAACTTTATAACAAAAAAGGCTGAGATAGGAGGTAAATATGTCAAGTTACATCACTCCTGAGTTATCTAACGAACAAACGATTTCAATTATAAGAAATGGACTAAATCAAACTAATGCTCCTAAAAATATCATCATTGTTGGTGCTGGTATGGCTGGACTAGTCTCTGCCTCATTACTTAAACAAGCTGGACATATTGTTACAATTCTTGAGGCCTCTGAAAGAGTGGGAGGACGCGTCTACACTAAGCGATCCGAGTTTAAGGATGATCAGTTCTTTGAAGCCGGAGCCATGCGTATTCAGCATAACTGAAAATAGTTTAAGAAAAATGACAGACTAATAACCAAGATTTTAGTCTGTCATTTTTCTTCTTAAATTCAATAGTTTAAAGGTTTATTAAAATAGCTGTTGAATTAATTAATCAGTTCTGGATGATTTAAGGAGGATTAGATGATTTCTAAAAAGAGCATTTATGTATAATTGATATACGCATTTTCTTTTGCCATATCGTATTTTTTAGTTAGAGTATTCTTATTTGATGGCGAAATTAACTCAGCATTTGCCGGTTCTATTGGCGGTGGATTTATTGGATTTTTAATATCAATTATTTTCGCTAAACCGATTGAAAAAAGATAATTTTAAAAACGGTTATCAATTACTCTATATTTAAGTTGAACTATTAATAAAGGATGATCATTATTCAATCGATCATCCTCTACTCTACATTAAGTTAATCCAATTAAAAGATAAATGCTAGTTCCCCAAATAAATAAGGCGGAGAATTTGTTGAATATGTTCATTAAACCTCCTGTACTGTCTACCTTCTTCATGATTGAGCCTGCGACCGTTAAACCAATAAACCAAATCCAAGATACTGTAATACATGCAATCGTAAAGAAAACTTGTTCCTTTCCAACATATTTTAATGCACTTGTTCCAATTACACCCACTGTATCTAAGATTGCATGAGGGTTTAATAAGGAAACTGATAAAGCAAAAATGATCTGCTGTCGGCTAGGTAATGCACTGTTTGATTCGTTTGCTGCAGGTTTAGATCTCCAAATAACATACCCCATGTATATTAAAAACAAAATACCCGCAATCATCAGGCTAATTCTTAGCCATTCAAATTGTAGAACGATAGTGGAAAGTCCGAAAACAGCTAATAGAATTAAAAAAGTATCGCACACAGCAGCAGTAAAAGTCGCAGGAAGCGCTCGAATTAGTTTTGGCTGTGTGGCACCTTGTGAAAATACAAATACATTCTGTACCCCTAAAGGTAAAATAAGTCCGAATGCTAAGACTAGACCATGAATAATAGCTTCCATCAAATCAACTCCCTTTCAATTACTATCGTACTATGATAAAACTAAAAGAAAACAACCAATTGGATGGTTTTATATCCACCCAATTTAGGGGGAGTTAGATGAAATGGAAACCAAATCGTGATTCTCATTTGACTATGCAAGAGCAAATTGTAGATTGGATAAAATCTCGAATTGAACGAGGTGATTGGTCTGTTGGCACAAAGATTCCAACACAGCGGCAACTAGCAACGCAATTTAATGTGAACCGTAGTACCGTACAACTTGCACTTGATGAATTAAGGGCAGATGGATTGATTGAATCAAAAATGGGTTCAGGGGTATATGTGGCTAACAATTCTTGGAACGTACTTTTGAGCAAAAATCAACCAAATTGGCAGAGACATATAGAATCAAGTATTCATAAACCAAACTACCATACGATTCAGCTCATAAATGAATATGAGCAAATGGATCATATCATCCGTCTTGGAACAGGTGAATTATCACCTGAATTATTACCAACTAAACAAATAGAAGATTCGTTAAGAAAGATTTCACTTGATTCCAAAGCAATTGGTTATTCATCTCCGCAAGGAAGTGAAAAGCTCCGAGGAATTTTAAGTAATTATTTAAAAAAACGCGGTTTTGAATTAGCACCAGAGAACATTTTAATTGTTTCGGGTGCACTTCAAGCGCTTCAATTAATTGCAGTTGGATTATTGGAAGAGGGATCCATTTTATTTCAAGAACAATTTTCGTATTTAAATTCAGTACATCCATTTCAATCTAATGGTATGCGAATGATTTCAGTTTCAAGAGAACATCAATTAAAAGATAATTTACGGGCACATAAAGGAAAGAGGCAATCTTTATTCTACTGTGTTCCAACACTAAACAATCCAACGGGCTATAATTGGTCGTTGGAAGAAAAGCAAAATCTATTTGATACATGCAAAGAGCTACAAATTCCGATTATTGAAGATGATGTGTATCACGAATTGCTTTTTGAATCATCTTCTCCTGCTATAAAATCGTTTGACACATCAGGACAAGTTCTATATATCGGGAGTGTATCCAAAACACTAAGTCCAGGATTAAGAATTGGTTGGGTTGTTGCACCTTCGCCTGTAATTGAACGATTAGCTGATATTAAAATGCAAACAGATTACGGTTCAAGTGCCTTTTCGCAAGAAATCGTATCACACTGGATCGCAAACGGTCTATACGAAAAGCATCTTGTAAACCTTCGCGAACAATTGCAAAAAAGAGCTAAATACGTAGAAGAAATTTTAGAAAAGGACTTTAAAAAAATAGCTTCATGGAAAAAGCCTGAAGGTGGTTTCTACATATGGCTCAGATTTCATAATCCAATTATAAATAAGACTTTATTTTTAAAATTACTTAAAGAAGATATATTAATCAATCCAGGTTATATTTACGAATCAAGAGATTTACACCATATTCGTCTTTCTTATGCCTACGCGTCATTTGAAGATTTAAAAAAGGGATTAAATATTTTACTACAAATAAGCCAACAGTGATTTCACTTAGAACTTTATTTGTACCTTTTAATGAAGATTTTGCACAGTAAAAAAGAGCAACGAGATTTCGATGCTCTTTTTTATGTTATATATTGTTCTACAACATAGTAAATTAAAATTTATTTTCTGTCTGGAAAAGTACACAATTTGCTAGAAACATCACTGGATACTTGCCTGAATCTTTAAGCTTTCAAACCCTCGAAATGCAACATTTTTACGGCGAGTTGGCTCCTCTATTAGAACTGGATTCACTAAATGTCTAATCAGTTTTTCAATTGCAATTTGTCCTTCTAATCTAGCAAGTGGGGCACCTAAGCAGAAATGCGGGCCGGATGAAAAGGATAAATGTTTTATATTTTTTCGAGTGATATCAAATGTTTCAGGATTAGTTGTGACTGTTGGATCGTAATTGGCTCCACCTAATGAAACCATAAAGTAATCGCCTTTTTTAATCGAATTTCCAGCGAACTCAAAGTCTTCTCTTGCCCACCTAGAAGTAAAAATAACGGGTGATTCGTATCTTAATATTTCTTCAATAGCCGAAGGAATTAACGTTAAATCATTTTTTAATAGCTCAAATTGCTCAGGATGTTTTAATAATAAATAATATCCATTCGTGATTAAATTAACAGTAGTTTCATGACCCGCTATTAATAAAAGAAGACAACTTGCGATCATTTCATCTTCACTTAATTTATCACCAGATTCCTCCGCTACGATTAAATTACTAATTAAATCCTCTTTAGGTTCAATTCTTCTTTTAGATATAAGATTTCTGAAATAATTAGAAGCATCAAGAATATCCTTTGATACTAACTCTAAATCCTCCATAGTCGTATTAAAATCAATAAATTTAATAAATGCATCAGACCAATTGCGAAATAAATCTCGATCTTCTTTCGGAACACCTAATAGATCAGTTATGACAAATACAGGTAATAAATATGAAAAATCACGGATTAGTTCGTGGGTAAATTTTCCCTTCATATTTGCTATCAAATAATCAGCAATTTCATTTACCGAAGTTCGTAAATTTTCAACCATTCTTGGAGAAAAGGCTTTGTTCACGAGATTCCTCAATCTTGTATGATCAGGAGCATCTCTAAATAACATCATTTTTCGATTTATTGCAATTGCAGGCATAACACTTTCAGGTATTTGTTCAGTTGGAGTGACTTTGGTTGCTTCTTTTATAAAACGGGGGTCTTTTAGTATGATTTCGGCTTCTCTATAACCTGTTACCAGCCATCCAGTTCTCTGAAATAGCTCGGTATAAAGCATAGGACTTATTTGTCGAGCGTTACAAAAATACGAATATGGGTCTTTGTAAAATTGCTGTGGATTCACTTTTAATTGATTGTTCATACAACTGTTCTCCCTTATGAATGAAATGAGTCTATTTATTTCTATTTCTGTGAAAATGGATTATTCCCAAATTTTGGATAACACAAAAAAAGGATACTTTTGTACAGAATGATTTTCATGAGGAAATAGTTATAAATGAATAAGAAATAAATCAAATAAAAATTAAGAAAATTAAATCATGATATATGGTAAAATAAGGTACTTCAAGTAAACAAACTGAGTTTATGAGATTATTCAACGTATTAGAAGGGGGTAACATGATGGATTTTCCAGTTTTAGAAACAGAAAGATTATCTTTAGTGCAAATTACACAAAAAAATGTTGATGAGATTTTTTCCATCTTTTCAAATAAAGAGGTAATTAAATACTATGGTATGGACCCCTTTACTGAAAAAAATCAAGCGGTTAAAATGATAGTTTCCTTTCAAACTAGATTTGAAAATCAACAAGGAATGCGGTGGGGAATAGTTGAAAAAGAATCAAAAAAATTAATCGGGACAATTGGTTTAAATAATTTAGTCTTACACGCTAGTAGAACTGAAATTGGATATGATTTATTACCTGAATATTGGAGAAAAGGATTTATGTCCGAAGCGATTAAGGAAATCTCATCTTATTGCTTTAATAAACTAGGAATCTATCGAATTGGAGCTAATATTTTTCCAGATAATACAGCCTCATCTACTTTAGTTGAGAAGTTAGGGTTTCAAAAAGAAGGATTACTGAGAGGTTATTTAGTTCAAGGGAATCAGTCTCATGATTTAAACGTATTTTCTCTCATTAAACCTGATTGGCAAAAATAAAAAAACAATATTAAACTGAAATAACCATAATATAGTAAAATTGTCTAATTAAAGAAAAGGAGAAATGGAATGATTAAAGCTGTAATATTTGATTTTGATGGTCTAATTGTCGATACTGAGTCTGTATGGTTCGAAGCATATAAGGAAGTACTACAACGGTATGAAGTGGAATTAACTCTTCAAAAGTTTTCAGAAGTTGTCGGAACAAGTGATGAAATTTTATTCGATTTTATTAATTCAAATTTAAAAGAGCCAATTGAAAAAGAGCTGATCGAACAAATGGCTAAAGGGTTAGTTGATGAGAAGCTACTCGAGCCGGCACTAAGAGAAAACGTAGAGGACTATTTAATCTCAGCAAAAAATGCTGGATTACAAATAGCTTTGGCTTCTAGCTCCTCAAGAGAGTGGGTAGAAAGCTTCTTAAAAAAATTAAATATTTATGAATACTTTTCAGTAATTAAGACGAAAGATGATGTAAAGAAAGTTAAACCAGATCCGGAGCTATATTTAAAAGCAATTGAGGAAATTGGAGTTCAAGCATCAGAGGCTGTCGCATTTGAAGATTCGTTGAATGGACTTATTGCGGCAACGAAAGCAGGGTTACACTGTGTAATTCTTCCGAATCAAGTTACCTCACATTTAAAATTTGAGAACCATAGTTTAAGATTATCATCGATGGCAGAAAAATCTTTAGAAGATGTAATTAAGCATATAACAAACAAATAAATAGATAAAAAACCATTCCAAAAAATTGGAATGGTTCTTTTGTTAAAAAGAATTCACTTCTTTTACTTCACTTGCTTCATCTTTCTTTATTAGAATTTCCTTTTTCAGACCCCAACAAATTAGAAATGTTAAAATGGCAAGCACGAAAGATACCCAATATAAATCCTGGAATGCATGACTAAAGACTGTTTTTACTTTTTCAAGTAGGTTTTGATCAAGATTAGAGGGAATCATACCATTTTGTACATTTTTTAATTGTAGCAATTGATCCACAGTAAGACTACCAGCTAGTGATTTCATCCCTGATGTAATTTTAGAGGCTAATAGAGAACCAAATAAACTAAAGCCAATCGTCATACCAATGGATTGAAATAACATAACGGCAGATTGTGCAATCCCTACATTTTCCTTTTCAACTGATTCTTGAACAATTAATGCATTGTTAAACAGAGCACCGAATCCAAGTCCAAGAATAATGAAATAAATAACGAAAGTAATAATTGAAGTGTGAGCCGTAATACCTGTAAGTAAATAGAAACCGATCATTGGTATAATAAATGAAACACCGTAAATATTTCGATAAGAGAATTTATTCATTACTCGACCAGCAACTACACTTGCACCCATCGCACCAACCATAATTGGTAAATTTAAATAGCCAGATTCAGTAGGTGTTAAACCGAGTACATTTTGCGAGAAGAATGGGAAGGATGAAAGTGACCCCATGATCGCAAGAACAAATACAAAAACAAGAGCCGAAATGACAACAAAGTTTCTATTTTTAAATAAGTGCAATGGGATAATTGGTTCTTTTGCTTTTGACTCTACCAATATAAATAATCCAAGTAAAATAGTTCCTAAAATAAGTAAACCGATCATTTTAGGATCACTCCATGCATATCCTTCTGTTTGATGAAGTACAGGAGTAAGTAGATAACTGATTAACGTGGTAACTAGTAAAATCCCACCAAACCAGTCGATATTAATTTTTTTGTCTACTTTCGATTCGTTTAATCCTAAAGCTAATAAAATTGCAGCTAAAACTCCTACTGGAATATTTACTAAGAAGATCCAGTGCCATGATATATGCTGTACAAAATATCCTCCAATGAGCGGTCCAAGTAGTTGAGGTATAAACATGACAGCTCCGAAAATACCTTGTAGCTTTGCACGTTGTTCAACTGGGAAACTGTCTCCGAAAATGACCATCGCAAGTGGCATTAACCCACCGGCACCAATACCTTGAATTCCACGACCAATTAAAAGGACTTCCATAGAATGAGCCGTACCACTAATAATTGAGCCAGCCATAAATAAACCCATACTAAATAAATATATTTTTTTTCGACCATACAAATCCGCAAGTTTACCGAGTATTGCCATAAAGGAGGTCATCGAAAGCATGTAAACTCCACCAACCCAACCGTAAAGCGCTAACCCTCCTAAATCTCTAATAATTGTTGGCATAGCTGTTGAAACGACTGTCTCATCAAGCTCTGAGAAGATGACTCCAATCATTAGTCCTATTAAAATAAGAGTCTTGTTATTTTCTTTCATCTTTTTCCTCCTTATGACCTTTCAATATTATTCAATTGATTCATTGAATACTTAAAAAAGAAGAACTTGTAGTAGTTTAAAACTAATGGGAATGAAGCTTTTCTAGAAAAATCCAAGCATAGTGATTTTATCTATGATTTACGTGTCATCGTTTTAAATCTTTTTGATTCTTTATACCTAAATTAAAAGAGGAAATTCAAATTTCAAGTAAAAATGTCAATTCTATCATTTTCTTCTACATTTATTTATTCTTTACTTCGTTTAAAAATCCTTTAGGTAGTAACTCTTATCTTTGTGGTTGTTTGAAATATATAAATAATGGTGCAGGCTCCGATCTTTTTCAACATAATGGCAATTTAGTTGAATAAGGAATGTTATAATTGGTTTCAAAATAGATTAGAAGGGTGTTTGAAATTATGAAGTTTGAATATAAATTACGAGGGGCTGGTTGGGCAAATTTTAATATACAAATTAATTCCCAAAGTTTTAGTTTTAGTCCTGGTTATCATACAGATGCATTAGGTGGACTTTTAAATGCAATAAAAGAAATACATCCTTTATTTGATCCAGTTGGCGATTTTAAAGAAAATGGTTCATATTATATGTGGGATGCCGAGCCTGATATTTTAGAATGGAACTTAAAATATTTAGATAACGAAAATATACTTATTAATCTTATTTACTGTGAAGATGATGAAGATGAAACAGTAGTATTAAATGAAGAATGTCCTTATGATGTTTTCTTAAAAGAAGTTTTAAAAGAAGTTGAAATGATTCTCATGGAGTACGGAATTGTTGGATATAAAGAAATGTGGCAGGCACACGAATTTCCATTAAGTACATTTTTAGAGTTAAAATTTTACTTAGAAAATAAGCAACGCTTTCCATTAGCGACAAATAAAATAGGAAATAAAAAAGGAAAAAATAGTGATTTGAAATTTGAAATAGATTATATCAATAAATTAAACTAGTTCATTTAACGCATGCTTAGGTGAAAATCATATACTGCTAAATTGCAGTTTTTTTATTTTCAGTAAATGGAAGGATCGTTTAATAAATAAAGGATTTTATAATCTTAAATGGAATTATTAAAATTAATTAATTACGTCTCGCTGGAAAAAATTGAAATATCTCTAACACACTTTTGTTACAGCAGTGGGCAAGTTGTTTGGATGAACAAGACTGGTTTCCACCACTTGAAAAAGTGTTTAAGGATGTCGCTTTTGAACATGCAATTTTAATGTACTTATGTTGAAAAGGAGTATGCAAAATGGATAATTTTAGTTTACTCATTACGTTACTACAATTGATCATTCTAATTGTAGTAGTATATATCGTGATGATTATTATTAAAAAAGTAAGATTAATTGCAGCAAATAATTTGTTTATTTCAAATAAAAAAATAGAAGTATTAGAGCAAAGAATAAGTAATTTAGAGAAGAAATAAGGATACTCTCTTAATCAATATAGCAAGAGTTAGTTATACAATAATCAACTTTAAATCAGCTATATTACTCGGTTATTTTATTTTTTTTTTATGGAAATTTGATAATTCATAACTAAATTGTTAAAATTAGGCTATTACATTGTGTGTAAGCCACACTGGGAGGTTACAAAAATGGAACATGGTAAAGTAAAATGGTTTAATGCAGAAAAAGGATTTGGATTTATTGAGCGTGAAAATGGTGATGATGTATTCGTACATTTCTCAGCAATTCAAACTGATGGATTTAAATCATTAGATGAAGGTCAAGCCGTTACGTTCGAAGTAGAACAAGGTCAACGCGGACCACAAGCAACTAATGTTAAAAAGGCTTAATTGAAAAAAAGAGTCGGAATCTATAAAGTAGAATCCGACTCTTTTTATGTCTTTTAAATTTAAAAACCCTTATTCCAAAAAGAATAAGGAGAATATCTTAGTAAAGAAATGGTTTAAAGTATTATAGACCATATAAAATGAAGTTACTAATAATTATCGAATATAATTAGCCATTTGAATTATTATTAGTTGTTTTGGAATTGGCCTTATTTTTAGTTCCTTTGCTAACATAGGGCTTCGCGTTCTTTGCTTTTTTTGCACTAGCTTGCCACCTATTCCAACCCTTCTTATCTGTACCTCTACCTGTACCGCCTTTAGCTTTAGCTTTACTCATATAAACACCTCATACCTATTATACACTAATTACTTTACAGTTTTTTAGTAATTTCCAATTAACTTATTAAAAAAGAATTGAGCAATAAATATATTCAAAAAAAGAGCACATTTATATATAATTTTATTGTTATTGAACTAAAGCATACGTCTGTTCCATAAAATGATCTGCATTAGCGATCCATGATAGAGGTGAATAAGGTCTCTTTAAATCTTATAATTTTTAGTTTGATAGTTTTTAAGTAGCATGCTTTAGTGGAATAAGAAATTCAAAAAAATAAATATAAATATAAATATTTCAAAATATGGTAAAGTAGTTTATGAACACTAACTGCTTAATTGCAATTTTTTATAAAAGTATTTCCGAGTAAAGTACTTTAAAATTAATATAAATAGAAAGATATATGATATTATTCATTTAAAATAGTAAATAAGGAATTGATGATCGTGTATTATAAATTGGTTTTAAGAATTATTAAATATTCAATATTTTGGGCTATCCTTTTTTTAATAACTGCAATGTATTTACCAGATTCGTTAAATATAAGTGAACAAGTTTCTAGATGGATATTAGAATTAGTATCCATAATAGTATTTATTCTTAATTATGAAAAGTGGAAGCAATTGTTAATTTCGCTACCTATTGGAATGGTATTAGTAATACTATTGATAATATTATTCGATTCGTAAGTTGCCTCAATCTTAATTGTTATTGATACTAATACAGCATTAATCGAATTTATTTACAAAGTTATACCAAGTATGCAACTAATGCTAGCAATAGTTGAAGAACACGAGCTGCTTATATGCGGCTTTTTTTATTAAATAAAATGGAAGTTTAGTTGAATAAGGAGTATTAAGTAAGTGGATATTTTTGGTAAAATATTTATTAATAATTACCAAAGGAGATACTTATGATTTTAAACTCAGAATGTTTAGGTTGCAGACTATCTAACCAACTTGAATCAGTAAATATTGTATTTGAAAATGAGTATGTTTGTTGCATTTTGGATATCGAACCTTTTAATGAGGGACATACTTTAATTCTTCCGAAAAAGCATTATTTAGATACCGAAGAGTTAGATGTTGAAACAGCAAATGCTATTATGATAGCATCTATGACCATTTCAAAGGCACTAAAAAAATTATTTCAACCTGATGGTATTACTATTTGCCAAAACGGTGGAAAATTCAACGACTTGACGCATTATCATATGCACGTCATACCGAGGTTTGAAGGAGAACCATTTTACTATGAGGAACAAAAGGATAATATCGAAGAAAAAGCTAATTTTATAGAAACGAAAAATAGGTTAAAAGATATGATCGAAGAGATTATCGATAGGCAAAGTGAATTTTAGAACTTATGTAACTATCGTATGCTTAGTTCAAAAAAAAAAATGTTAAATAATGATGTATTCGAGTAGGAGACGAACCATGAAAGATAACGAAATATATGTTTATCACATTGTTACTAGGAAAAAAATGAACCTTGGGCAGATAATTGACTTCGACAGTGATCAAAAAAACACCTTATATAGCTTCTTTTTTGAAATGGAGCAATTGAATTCTAAAGGTGAAGATTTTATTCGGATTTTTTACAAACATTATACAGAAGCAGGTTTGAAACTGGATGCAGAAAATACTGAAGTCGTTAAGAAATATGTAGGTCAAACAACAAGAGCAATTAGAGAAGTAATTTTGGAAATGGTTAGACTACAAGAATATCCAGAATATCCGTCTAGATTGTCTTGTTTATATGCTGCTAAAAGTTATGAGGATGCTTTGAAATGGAAGGAAATATTCGATTCGTTCAATAGGAATATTTTGCAAATCGTTAAACTAAGAGTTAAGGGGAGTTCATTTGAAGGGGATGGAAATCTTTTACCAAAGGAGGATGGAGTTCCATTTGCTCGGAAAATTGAACAAGCTAGAAAGTATTGGCTAGGTAATGTTACAAATGATCTTCCTGAACTTTTAATTAATGGGAAAATTGAAGTAGTAGAAATTATTGATGACTTCGCGGTTTAATTTCACCATTTTTTAAATTTATTTCTTATTCAACTAACGCATTGCTTTTGTTGAACAACACGATCGACGTAAAGTCGATTTAGTAAATAAGGTCATTTGTAGAAAAAGAAGGATAGAAAAGCAGATACTACTTCTGCTTTTCTATCCTTCTTTTTCATCTGTAAAATGTGTGACTTAAATAAAAATCCTTATATATAATATTTTTATTCATTTGCTAGACTGTGCTAAAGTTCTTTTACAAAAGTTTTATTAATCCACTTCATAAAAAAAATGTAGCTTAGTTATTACAATTTTTACCATTTATATCATTTATGTAACAAAAAATTAACATTAATGATATTGAATATCATTATCAATTGATTTATTATATTCCTTGGTAATAGAAATTATTATGTTAATTCCTAGGGGGAGAGTTATGTTTATCGATATTTTAAGGCAAAACAAAAATGTCTCTATACTATTGGCTGTGTTACGTGTATATCTTGGATACACGTGGGTTATGGCTGGTTGGGGGAAAGTAGTAAACGGTAAATTTGATGCATCTGGTTTTTTACAGGGTGCACTAGCAAATGCCACTGGAGAGCACCCTGCTGTCCAAGGATGGTGGGTTGCATTGTTGAAAAACTTGATTATTCCTAATATAGAAGTATTCAATGTTTTAGTTTCTTTTGGAGAATTACTGGTCGGGATTGGTTTATTGATTGGATGTTTCACAAAAACAGCTGTTTTTTTCGGTTTGATGATGAATTTTTCTTATATGTTTAGCGGCACGACAAGTACAAATCCGCAAATGGTTTTAATATCCATGTTCATCTTAGTATCTGCAATGAATGCAGGGCGATATGGGGTAGATGGTATGGTTATGCCAACCATTAAAAATAAACTATTAGCACAGAAAACAAAAAAAGTAATAGATGTTGCTTAAGCTTTAATACATATTCTATAAAGATCGCTCACTGATTTGTGAGTGGTCTTTTTTGATATTCCGAGAAAACTATCAACAGCATTCCTATTTGGATTTTACTTTTAGAATAAATTAAGTATCAGTGCAAAGGTGTAGATCTTGAAAATACAATAAAAGTTCAAAATGGTTCTAATAGAAATTTACTCGCTTATTGAACTAAAGCATGCGTTAGTTGCATAAGATTAGGTAGAAATTTTTTCGAAATCTGTGTTCATTTTTTATTTTTAATAAGTATGTAAGTGTAATTTCTTCGAATCCCACTCTGCATAACAAACTTGTATTAACGATAGGTTTGCCTCGGAAAGCAAATTATGTACCCAATTTTCATCTTTATTTAAATCTAAAAGAGCTCGTATTCGAATCTGGCCATCACTTATTATGATTAAAGGAAGGAACTCTTCTTCTAATTTAATTTTTAAATCTTGCTTCGTAGGATTTAAAAAATTTGATTTTTTAAGTACGCTGACGGTACCATCATTTTCTAATATTGCATAGGCTGCTTCATTTACCGAAAAAGTTTTCTTAGCCCTAAGTAATTGGAGAAGTTGATCAATATCTAAGCGATTTCTTTTTAGCTCCTCCCATTGTATATGTCCTTTTTTTATGAGGATAGAAGCATCTCCTTCAAAAACTTTTCTAGCAAGTATCGATTTTTGTGTAATCAATAATGTTACAAAGTTTAAAGCACCCCAAGTAAAGATGGCAAAAAGTATTTTAGGCACAGTTGCTTCTCTATTAAAAATTCCACCAATTAATATATTCCCTAGGACAAGTGAACAAACCAAATAAAATGGGGTAATCATAGTAATTTGCATTTTACCTAATACTTTAATGACAATATAAATAGCAATATACCCAAATATTAATTCAAGAAAAATTTCTTTGTAAATCATATAATATGACTCCTCATTTTTTATTACTTATTAAATTTTCTTACAATCGTATTTATTTTATTCAATTATTTAGTAATCTCAATGTTTCTTAGTTTTTTTATTTGCATTATTTTTTACAACCATTTCAATTTTAATGTTTGTTGAAAATTAAAATACCTTATCCAACTACCATGGGAGTACGATATAAACTTCCATTCACTGTTGTGAATCTGAGGATTCATGGATGGCTTACGCATGCTTTAGTTGAAGAACACGAGCTGCTTATATGCGGCTTTTTTTATTTAACAAAATGGCAGTTTAGTTCAATAGTAAATCAGGGGTTTAAGGGATTAGCACCTAAAATATATGGTTTTAATTTATAGAATAAACCTGCAATAATATACTATAAGCTATTAAATTTAAAATGTAAGATGAAATGAGAATAACTTGAAAGGAGTTACCTCATGAATTTTACATCTTTTGTATTATATTGTTTTATTGTTACTTTTACACCAGGTCCTACTAATATCGTAATATTATCGACAGTGCATAATAATGGGACAAAGAAGGCATTGGAATATTCGTATGGTGCAACGCTTGCTTTTGGTATATTGCTATTAATTTCTGCAATGTTAAACACTTTGCTGATAGGGATTATCCCCAAAATTTTACATCTTATGCAGGTTATAGGAAGTGTTTATATGATCTATCTTGCTGTTCAGATTTATAAAATGGATTCATCCAATTCATCCAATTCATCCAAAAAGCAAACAGGTACCTTTAAGTCAGGCTTTCTTATGCAGTTTTTAAATCCAAAGGTAGTACTGTTTACAATGACAGTTATTCCTAGCTATATATTACCCTATTATGTCGCAATGCCTGCAGTTACAATTAGTGTTATGGTGATCACAATCATCGGATTCTTAGCATTTATTACATGGGTTCTTTTCGGTTCAATCTTCAAGGTGTTTTTACAGAAACACAAAAAGACTGTAAATATCGTGCTGGCTTTATTCTTAGTTTATGCTGCAGTCATGATATGGATGTAAGTAAGCTGTTAAAGAGGTGAGTTCACTGGAGAAATTTATCTATAAAAAATCATCAGGTATTACGGCACTATCAGCAAGTATTACTGATTTTAAGTATAAAAAACACTCTCACAAGGAGTATGCAATAGGTGTTACATTACGTGGTATTCAACAGTATAATCTGGATGGAATTTTACAGTTATCACATCAAAATGGTGTCATGCTTTTTAATCCAGAACAAGCACATGACGGAATGGCACATGATGAGTCTGGCCTTGATTATGTCATGCTATATATCGATCCACAATTGCTATTGGAAGTGAATGAAAACAAGGACTTAGTTCGTTTTTCAAACCCCATAGTGTATGATCGAATTCTTGAACAAAAAATATTAAATCTTTCTAATGGTATTTTAAGTGGTAAGGATGAGGCATTTTGTAGTGAATTATTAGTATCTCTCACAGATCGTCTTATAGGAACTAATCTTTCATCAGCGTATAAGAAAGATAACGCACTAATGAAAAAAGCGAAGAATTTGATTCATACCAATTTGGAAAATGTTCTTAAGCTTGATGAAATATGTAACGAACTTAATTTATCGAAATTCAAGTTTATTAGATTCTTTAAGACTCATACCGGAATATCACCGTATCAATACTTTCTTAACTGTAAGATCGAACGGGCAAAGCAGTTGATCGAAAAAAATAGAGATATTTATTCAGCGGTATCGGAATGTGGCTTTGTAGATTTAACTCATTTAAATAAACATTTCAAGAGAGTATATGGAACAACTGCATATGAGTATATGTCATATTTAGATTAAGGAGAATTTTTGATTGTCCTTGGGGAGTTATTTTAAGTAGGAGTAGTTGTTCTATTAAAATTATGGAATCAGAAAAAGAATTAATAATAAACGAGCTTTAAGAAAACAAGAAAAATATAAAAATCCTGTATCTAAGATTACCAAGTAATCTTAGATACAGGATTTTTTAATAGTTGTTAAATCAACTAACCTACAGCTAATAAAACTTTACGCTGGAGATTTCATTGCTTTCTTTACAATCCGTTTGCTTTTAGATATTCTATTTGTTTTAAAGTAAGTAAACAAGAAACTACCTAGTATAACGATTATGCTCCCAAGTCCTTGAATCCATGTCATTTTTTCATTTAATAAGAAAAACGCTAAAATGGCTGTGAAAATTGGATTGAAGTTTAGGAAAATACCTGCTGAAGTTGCGCCAATTTTTTGGACACCAATATTCCAAAAGAGCATACATAAAACTGTTGAAATAATCCCAGTATATAATATTGAAATAATAAATGAGCCATTCATTTTTACAAGCGTAAAATCTGTCAGATTAAAAGGGAGGATTACAACGAGTCCAAATATCCCTGAGTATAGTGTAGACATCATAGGTGATATATGCCTTGTTGACCATCTACTACAAACCGAATAGATTCCCCATATGCATACGGCAATGACCATCCATAAATCTCCTAAATTTAATTTCATTGAGAATAGTAGATTCATATCTCCTTTTGAAAGCACAAGAATAACGCCAAAGAACGATATAATCATCGAAAATATTTGTAAAAAGTTCAGTCTTTCTTTTAAAAATAAAGATGAAAATAAAGCAATGGAAATTGTATTTAAGGTCGAAATTAACCCAACATTCGTTGCAGATGTCTTTTCTAATGCCATAAATTGAAAAAGATTAAAAAGAACAACACCTGTTACTCCCATCATGATTAATGGAAGAATAGCTTTACGTGGTGGTAAAATCTTTTTTTCTTTCCACCATACTATTGGTAATAATACGATAATTGCTATTCCCCATCTTAGAGTCGTCAAGGTCATTGGAGAAGCATGACCAACAAGGGATTTTCCAACGACAAAATTTCCTCCCCATAAAAAACTTGTTAATAATAACAACAGTATATATAAGATTGGCATATGTAAACCCCCTATTTCACTGTTCTTAAGGTTTAAAAAAGACTTTACACAGTGATTTCTTACTATTTTTTAAATAGTTTAACATAATTGTGTATTTTACCGTAGAATATTTTGTATAATGGTATAAATACGAAATAATATTAATTAAATATATCGTTTTAAAGAATAAAATTCGTTTTATTTGTTGGATTCAGACTGTTTTCCGAATAATTGAAAGGGAGTAGATATTAGTGGAATATCAAGGAAATAAAGTGTTAGATGAAGTAGATGTTAAAATTTTAGATAAGCTACAAAAAGAAAGCCAAATAAGCAATACAGAACTAGCGCGACATGTGAATTTGTCACCACCTGCTACACATGCGAGAGTCAAACGATTGGAAATTGAAGGATACATCGATCGGCAAGTTGCAATCTTAAATCAAGAAAAGCTAGGATTTGACTTACTTTGTTTTATTTTTATCAATACAAATATCCATCAAGCCGATAAATTAGAAGTATTAGAGAAACAATTAAAATCCATGACTCAAGTTTTAGAGTGTCACTTATTAACAGGCGAGTATGACTATCTATTAAAAGTTGCGAACAGAGAACGAAAAGAATTAGAGAGCTTTATTCGGAAGTTAAATCAACTCGGGATTACAAGAATTCAAACAAGTTTAGCTTTAAGAGAAATCAAGAATTCTACTGTTTTGCCTTTATGTGAAAAAGAAGAATAATATTTTTAAAACTTAGACCTTTGGTTTACAATACGGAATCACTTAATAAAAAAGGTTAATGTGTGCCTAAGTTGAATAAAATGAACTGAGGTGAACAAATTAAAAATTATATTATAGCTATATCAATCTTTCTTTTAGGAGTATGTATCGTAATTGGAAGTTGGATGATTTCAAATGGAATGGGAAAAAAAACTACAACGAGTCGTCCTGTACAGCATCAACTGTTAAAAGAGACGGAATTAGTTAATTATTTAGGTTTAAGTAAAGAAGAAATTCAAAAACTAACAGAGTTAGATGATGGAGACGGTAGTTATTCTAGTGAACTTCCTCATATAAAAATAGGATCTGAGTTTTACGATCCTAAATCAGCAATCGATAACTGGTTAATAAATGTGGATTTAATAACGATTCCTTAATTTTTTTAACAATAACATTTGAATAAACGTATTTTTACAAAAGAAGAAGTTATGATTGATTAGCGAAGAAATTTTCAATAATTAAATCTTTTTTATATTTAATGACCATACAATAGTAAAATAGAATAAGCTGCATTAATGCGGCTTTTTCTATTGCATTAAAGTAAAGATACTAATTTAGTTTATTTTTAGCATGAATCTAATGGAAAAAAATAATTTATTTTATACTGCAAATATGAGTAAGGGTGTTTTGTCATTTTTTTGCTTTAGTGTATGTACTCCTAATGGGAGATGATCGTAAGCAAAACAAATGAAAGGGTGTTTGGAATGAAAAAAAAGGCATTCGTGACCATTCCATTTTGTATTGTATTGGCGATCTTAATCGCTACATCGTTTGTGCTCACTTCAACGAAACCATCTGCCCCTTACATACTCAAACCTCAACAATTAGCTGAAACGACAAAGCCAGCGGTTGTTCGAATTGTTGATTATGCGATTGTGAAATGGACGATTACATTAGATGATAAACGAGTAACGAGTGTGTTGAAGAAATGGGATTATAAAACTGAACTGGACGGTTTTGGATCAGGCGCTATCATTAATTCGGACGGCTATATTGTGACAAACGCTCATGTTCTCGTTTATTCTCATCAATTGTCCGATCATGATATAGTTTCTGAGGCATTTTCAATTCTTGTGGATGATGTTGCAACGGAAAATAATTGGACGCACAAATACACAGATGCTTACTTGAAACAGTATACTAGTTACGAAATCTTCCAAAAAGGCGTCGACGTGTACTTACCGACTGTAGATGAACCTATTAGCGCAGTCGTCAAAAAGTATCAACAACCTACCGATCATGGAAAAGATGTGGCCCTTTTAAAAATCGATGGCTCCAACTATCCAACGATCCCCCTTGGAAACAGTGATTCCATTCAAGATCAAGACAATATTTGGGTAATTGGCTACCCAGCTGCGGCAGATTCAGAATTGCTATCCATGCATAGTTATGTTATCCCAACGATGAATAAAGGGCAAATCTCAGCGATCTCAAAAACTACATTAGCAGGTAGCCCGGTCCTTCAAATCAACGCAGCATCTACTCATGGGAATAGTGGAGGACCGATCATCAACAACAAAGGACAATTGATTGGCTTACTCACCTTCCGAGGAGATACAGTGAATGATCAAGAAGTACAAGGATTTCATTTTGCTGTACCTGTGAACACGTTGAAAAAAGTTGTCTATAAATCGGAAGTACATGACACAAAAAGCCAAACTGATAAATTGTTCAAAGAAGGGTTAACTTTCTACTGGGCCGGCTATTACAAAGATGCACTGTCAAAATTCGAAGCAGTCCAACAAATCTATCCGAATCATCCAGAAGTAGAACGATATATTCATGAATCGAAACAAAAAATGAGTTCAAGCAAAACACTTTGGGCAAATCATAAAACGAGTTTTTTCATTCAAGATATTGTCGCATGTATACTAATTCTCATTCTCCTTCTTTACACGTTCACGTATAACAGCAATTCAAAATCAAATACCAAAACCAATCCACCATCAACCGATAATGAATCCGGTTAAACTTTAGTATGATCCTGCCCTTAACCAGCAAAGGAAACATCATAAATAATGAAATATTTATTAAATATAGTGCTTCATAATGCACAAAACGGCTCCATTTTGCTGATCGTAGGTTGCAATTGGAACTAATAAGTGGGATAAAAAATCCTACCCAAGCCAATTGTAGAGCTACAAACAAAAGGAGCCGTATAAATGAAGGATGGTCAATAATTTATTAGTTTAAACATTTCAAAAGTTTTTTTGTTGTTAGATTTACCTAGAAAAAGTAGTTTTAAAAAATGTCATTTCAAAATATGTATCTTAAATATAAATTCTAGTAAATATGAATATGGATAAAAAGTAACATAAAAATTTTAAACAACATTTAATATTGAATATTCAGAATTTTTCTTGTATTATTTAATTAACAAACATACCGACTGGTTAGTATCTAACGTTTGTTTAAAATGAAGCGAAAGTTTAGAGCAAAAATAGGGGCTTTATGAAATAAATACTAATTTTAGGAGGATTTGAAATGCACGTAAAAGAGTTATTTGATTTAACTGGTAAAGTAGCAATTGTAACTGGTGGTGGGCGAGGTCTAGGTGAACAAATCGCGAAAGGATTTGCTGAAGCAGGTGCGAATGTAGTACTTTGCTCTCGAAATGTAGAAGCATGCCAGGAAATTAGTGAAGAATTGAAAAGTTTAGGTGTAGAATCTTTCGCATTGAAGTGTGATGTATCAAACAAAGAGGATGTGCAAAGAGTAGTTGACGAAACGAAGGGAAAATTTGGCCGAGTTGATATTTTAGTAAACAATAGTGGTGCTTCTTGGGGGGCACCAGCTGAAGAAATGCCATTAGAGGCATGGAATAAAGTAATGAATGTTAATGTAACCGGTACGTTTTTAATGTCTCAAGCAGTAGGGAAAATCATGTTAGCACAAAAATCCGGAAAAATTATTAATATTGCTTCGATTGCTGGCTTAGTGGGAACGAATCCAAACGTAATGAATGCTGTTGGTTATAGTGCAAGTAAAGGTGCAGTGATCAGTTTTACAAAAGATTTAGCTGCGAAATGGGGTCCAAGTGGCATTTATGTAAATGCAATAGCTCCTGGATTTTTCCCGACAAAAATGTCTAAAGATGTTATTTCCCACGGAACAGATGAAATATTAGAATCAATACCACTTAAGAAATTTGGAAATGAAGACGAGTTAAAAGGTGCGGCTTTATTTTTAGCAGCGCCAGCTTCGAATTATGTGACTGGGTCTGTTCTAGTTGTTGATGGTGGAACATCAATCGTTTAATGTTTGAAACATCATAATCAAAAAGGAGTTTTGTAAATGGGCAAACTTCATCTTTTGATGAAAAAAGAAGAAATTGATGATCAAAAACTTAACGATGAAAAGATAGTAGTCGTTTTTGATGTATTGCTTGCTACTTCAACCATTACAGCGGCATTAGCCTTTGGTGCTAAAGAGGTCATACCTGTTATGAATGGACAAGAGGCAGTTCTTTTCACAAATAAAAATTTGGACAAAGAATATCTATTAATAGGGGAATATGAAGGGAATACAATTGAAGGTTTTCTATCTCCTAATCCATTAACATTAAAGAAAATTGTTACTGATCAGTCAATCGTTTTATCAACAACGAATGGAACAGTGGCGTTAAAAAATTCCCAAAATGCAAAGAGAGTGTACGCGGCATCGATTATGAATGCAAATGCAGTTGCAAATCACTTAAGACAATCCTACAAAGATGAGTCTGTTATTTTAGTATGTTCGGGGTCGTCAGGACAATTTAATATGGAAGACTTTTATGGAGCAGGTTATTTTATTGATTGCTTAGTAAATGAATCATGTCCTTTCGATTTAACCGATGCAGCTAAGTCTGCCCATTATTTTTACTTAGGTTTGAAAGAAAAATGTAATGAGATTTTAGCGAAATCGAATGTTGGTAAAATGTTATTTCGCTATGGATTTGAAGAGGAATTAAAATTTGTCTCTAGTAAAAGTATTTTTAATGTTGTACCGATATTTGCAGATGGTAAAAGCGTTATTAATGTCAACTTTTCAAAGGAAACTATTTAAATATTGTTCTATTAAACGCTGTAATATGTTAGGCAAACACTAGTTGTGAAAGGGATGATTGAATGGATTTTTTATATTCGCAAAAAAGTAAGGAGCTTCAATTAAAATTAACAAAATTTATGGAAACTTATGTTTATCCTAATGAGCGAATATATGAGCAACAGTTAAATGCTCAAGAAACTCGGTGGAGTGATGTACCCCCGATTATGGAAGAATTAAAACAAAAAGCAAAACAAGCAGGATTATGGAATTTATTTTTACCTGAAAGTGACCTAGGAGCAGGATTAACGAATTTAGAATACGCTCCATTATGCGAAATTATGGGGCGATCAATGATTGGACCGGAAGTGTTTAATTGTAGTGCACCAGATACAGGAAATATGGAAGTTTTAGAAAGATATGGTACGAAAGAGCAAAAGGAAAAATGGTTAGTACCACTTTTAAATGGTGAAATTCGCTCTTGCTTTTCAATGACCGAGCCTGAGGTCGCTTCTTCTGATGCAACAAATATTGAAGCGAGTATCAAAAAAGAAGGCGATTATTATATTATCAATGGTCGAAAATGGTGGTCATCAGGAGCGGGGGATCCTAGATGTAAAATTGCAATATTTATGGGCAAAACGAACCCGCATGCACCTAAGTATGAACAGCAATCTATGATTCTAGTCCCGTTAAATACACCAGGTGTAAAAATCGAAAGGATATTACCAGTATTCGGTTATGATCATGCACCACATGGACATGCAGAAATTACGTTTACAAATGTAAAAGTTCCTGAAAGCAATATTTTATGGGGAGAAGGGAAAGGATTTGCGATTGCACAAGGTAGACTTGGTCCAGGTCGCATCCACCATTGTATGAGATTAATTGGTGCTGCCGAACGTGCACTCGAAGAAATGTGTAAGCGTGTTCAAAATCGAGTAACATTTGGTAAGCCAATTGCAAATCAAGGCGTTATTCAAGAGTGGATTGCTAATTCAAGAATCGAAATTGAGCAAGCTAGATTACTAACCTTAAAGGCCGCATATATGATGGACACTGTTGGTAATAAAGAGGCGAAAGCAGAAATTGCAATGATAAAAGTCGTCGCACCTTCAATGGCTTTACGAGTAATTGACCGCGCTATTCAAGCCTTTGGAGCTGCAGGTGTGTCTGATGATTATACGTTAGCTGCTCAATGGGCAAATGCGAGAACGTTAAGATTAGCTGATGGACCAGATGAAGTACATCGAGCGCAGTTAGCAAGATTAGAATTAAAAAAACATACTACTGAAAAAAACTTCTCTACAATAAAAAGTTAATTCAAAATAAATTACAAGATTAAGAGAGGATCAATATGAGATTAAAAGATAAAGTCGCAGTTATTACAGGCGGAGGTAGTGGAATCGGGCGTGCTACTGCTATCCGCTTCGCAAAAGAGGGAGCAAAAATTGTTATAGCAGACATAAATGAAGTTACTGGCGAAGAAACGCTAGGTGAAATAAAAGAACAAAATCAAGAAGCTATTTTCGTTAAAACGAATGTAGCCGAAAGCAAAAGCATTCAAAATTTAATGAAGAGAGCCGTTGAACATTTTGGTAGAATTGATATTTTGTTTAACAATGCTGGAATAGGAAACTCCGAAGTAAGAAGTGTAGACTTAGCAGAAGACGAATGGGACCAAGTAATCGATATTAATCTAAAAAGTGTATTTTTAGGCATTAAATATGCAATTCCTGAGTTGAAAAAATCAGGCAATGGTGTGATTATCAATACAGCTAGTTTACTAGGCTTAAAAGGAAGGAAATATGTAAGTGCTTACAATGCTTCGAAAGGAGGAGTGGTTTTATTAACGCAAAATGCAGCATTAGAATACGGAAAATATAATATTCGAGTAAATGCCATTGCTCCAGGAATAATTGATACAAATATTATAAAGGAATGGAAAAATGATGAAAGAAAGTGGCCGATTTTATCCCGTGCAAATGCTCTTGGTAGAATAGGGACTCCAGATGAAATCGCATCAGCTGCACTATTTTTAGCATCTGATGAAGCATCATTCGTGACTGGAGCAACGTTATCAGTTGATGGTGGAGGATTAATATTCTAATCTATTAGGTTTGAAAAGTTGTTTAAAATAATATTCATGATCAGAAATGGAGAGTTATGTATGTCAACAAATAAAGTATGGTTAGCTCACTATCCTGAATATATTGCAAAAGAACTATCAATTCCGACAAAGTCAATTCCAGAAATGTTTAACGAAGTTGCCGAAAACTACCCTAATCATTCTTGTCTATCATTTTATGGTAAAAAAGATACGTATAAAGAAGTACAATCGGCAGTAAAGAGATTTGCTTCTGCTTTACAAAAAGATGGCATTCAAAAAGGTGACCGAATAGCAATCATGCTTCCAAATTGTCCACAATATGTTATTTCATATTATGGAATTCTAACTGTAGGTGGTATTGTAACCCAAATAAATCCAATGTCTGTTGAAAGGGAACTAAAGGAAGTATTAAATGACTCAGGAACTGAAACGATTGTTGTATTAAATAGTTTGTACCCAAAAGTCAAACCGTTAATTGAAGAAACGAACCTACGGAAAATTATAGTAGTAAATTTAACTGGTACAGAAGAGAATGATGAAGAAGCAATATCATTTGGAAGTTTTTTGCAAAGAGGAAATCAAGAATTGAAACCTGTTTCGATTGATTCTCATGAAGATGTTGCAATTCTTCAATACACAGGTGGTACAACTGGACGTTCTAAAGGAGTAATGCTAACCCACCGAAATCTATATGCAAATATAATGCAGCAAAGTGAATTTTTTAAAGGCGCATTTGATCCAGGTTGTGAGCGGATCTTATCGATCATACCGTTTTTTCATGTTTATGGAATGACAGTCTGTATTAATTTAAGTGTTTTTATGGCAAACGAAATGATCATCCTACCACGTTTTGAAATTGAAGAAGTTTTAAATACGATAAAAAATGAACAACCTACACTATTTCCAGGTGTGCCTACAATGTATATTGCCTTAATAAATCATCCTGAGTCTGAAAAATATGGGATTGATGCAATTAAGCTTTGCAATAGTGGTAGTGCACCGATGCCAGTAGAACTCATGAAGCAATTTGAAAAAAAGACAGGTGCTACTATTTTAGAAGGCTATGGATTATCTGAAGCATCCCCAACTACTCATAGTAATCCTGCATTTGCTAAAAGAAAGCCTGGCACCGTGGGCATCCCTTATCCATCTACTGATTCAAAAATCGTTGACATAGCTAGCGGATTAGAAGAAGTTCCAGTAGGTGAAATTGGTGAATTAATTATTAAAGGACCTCAAGTAATGAAAGGCTATTGGAATTTGCCAGAAGAAACGGCAAATACAATTAGAGATGGTTGGTTATATACCGGTGATATCGCGAGCGTTGATGAAGATGGATACGTCTCAATTTTAGATCGAAAAAAGGATATGATTATAGCAAGTGGCTTTAACGTGTATCCTCGTGAAATCGAAGAAGTAATTTATGAGCATCCCTACGTTAAAGAGGCTGTTGTAATAGGTGTACCCGACTCCTATAGAGGTGAAACAGTTAAAGCAGTGATTGTCCTTAAAAAAGATAAACATCTTCCCATTGAAGAAATGAAGGAATACTGCAAAAATCATTTAGCGACATATAAAGTTCCACGAATAATCGAATTCCGAAACGAACTTCCTAAAACGAATGTTGGCAAAATATTAAGAAGAGCTATTAGAGAAGAAGATAGCTCTATCTATCAATGATAATGGAAGATAGGGTATTGTTAATATTCTTTAATACTGCAACTACCCAAGCTTAAAAGTGAGCATCCTGCAGTGGAAATCAACCACACTTACTTATTTATCAACATATAAAAATTAGATTATGATAAAACCTTCCTTGTACTATGATATAATTCTATTGAATTTTTAAGATTGCGAGGACATCTAATGAAACAAAAAATAAAGGAACACTCTATACAGCTATTTGATAAAAAAGGATTTACGAGTACATCCATTCAAGATATCGTCGAATCGATCGGAGTGACAAAAGGAACTTTTTATTACTATTATACAAGCAAAGAACAGCTTCTTATGGAAATTCACCTTCAATTTATTGATGAAGTATTAAATGAGCAGGAAGAAGTTATTAATGACTCAAAGAAAAGCTTTTCAGATAAGCTATTTGAAGTCATTTATTTAAGCTTAATGGATATTAAAAAGCAAGGTCCAAGTGCAAAAGTATTTTATCGTGAAATGAGACATTTAAATCCTGAAAGTTTAACAGAAATTAAAGCAAAAAGAGATTTATACAGATTTAATATTGAGAAACTTCTTAATGAAGGAATTAAAAATGGTGATTTAAGATCAGATTTAGACGTACCAATTGTTTCATTCGGTATTTTGGGTGTTATGAACTGGAGTTATGAATGGTATAACGCAGAAGGACAAAAAAATGCATTTGAAATAGCGAAGTCATTCCAAGAAATGATCTTAAAAGGGATTAAAGTAAGGGAGTAATCTATTGTCTCCTTCTCCTTTACATACCGACCAGTTAGTATTGATAAATACGAAATAATTGATAAAGGTAGGTTGTTTTATGGAAAAATTCACCGTTACACCCAGATTTTGTGAAACCGATGCATTAGGTCATATTAACAATACTAGTTACTTTATTTATTTAGAAGAAGCGCGAATTAAATTCTTCCAATCGCTTGGCTATTCAATGAATCTAGATGATTGGAAATTTATTCTAGCGTCTACAAAATGTGATTTTGTGAATCAAGGTCACTTTAATCAAAAATTATCAGTATCGACCTATATTTCAAAAATAGGAAACAAAAGCTTTCATCTAGAACATGAAATTTGTTGTGAAGAGACAAATCAGATGATTGCCACAGGTAATGCAATCATCGTATTTTTTAATTTTAAAGAACAGCGTAGTGAAGTACTTCCTGAGTTATTTAGAGAACAGCTAGAAAGGCATTTAGTTGTAAAATAAACTGAATTTTCTAAAGATAAGGAGGGGGAACATGGCTGAAAAGGTAGAAATAGAAACGATTCAAGTTCGCAAAGGTGAAGAGTTAAATCCTCAAGTTTTACATAAATTTTTAGCAAAAAATATTGATGATCTTCCAGATGGAGAATTAGCGATTCGTCAGTTCTCAGCAGGGCACTCAAATTTAACCTATTTACTAAAAATTGGGGAATGGGAAGTTGTGTTAAGACGTCCGCCACTTGGCCCAGTTGCTCCAAAAGCACACGATATGAAAAGAGAATTTCGTATTTTATCAGAAATACATCCACACTTTTCGGCTGCACCTAAGCCGATTTTATATTCTGAAAATGAAGAAATTGTAGGTAGTCCATTTTTCATTATGGAAAGAAAAAATGGTGAAGTATTTGACTCATCATTTCCACCACATTTAAACGTAACAATTGAAGATCGTAAAAGATTATCTACTGTAATGGTAAATAAGTTGGTTGAGTTACACTCCATTGATTATACAAAAACAAAACTCCTAGAAATAACGAAACCTGAGAATTTTATGGAAAGACAGGTTAACGGCTGGATTGGACGTTATAACAGGGCAAAGACTAGTGAAATTGCCGAGGTTGATCGACTAATGAGTTGGTTAATCAATAATGTACCAAAAAATCATCACTCATCAATTATTCATTATGATTTTAAATTAAATAATTCCATGTTTAGTCACGATTTAAAAGAAATGATCGGACTGTTTGATTGGGAAATGGCAACAATTGGTGATCCATTAGCTGATTTAGGTGTCGCTTTATGCTATTGGATTCAAAATGATGATCCAGATTTATTAAAATTTGGATTAGGTAAACCACCTGTTACGATTCAAGAGGGATTTATTACAAGAAATCAATTTATTGAGGCATATGCAAAAAAAAGTGGCAGAGATTTATCAAACATTCATTACTACATGGCTTTTGCTTATTTTAAATTAGCAGTAATTGTTCAACAAATTTTCTATCGATTTAAAGCAGGTCAAACAAGTGATCAGCGTTTTGCAAAGTTTGATCAATTCGCAGAAAATCTGATTAGGATTGCTAATGATCTAGCAGTTAAATAGATTCATATAAAAGGAGTGAAATAAATGAGTAATCAACATTTATTAGTAGAAGTTAAAGAGCGGATATTAACTTTAACGCTAAATAGACCAGAAAGTCTAAATTCTTTTAGTTATGAAATGTTAAATGGTATTACTGAAGCGCTTAATGAAGCAAAACTGAATCCAGAAATAAAAGCAATTGTACTAAATGGTGCAGGTCGTTCATTTTCAGCAGGTGGAGATGTTAAAACGATGGGAAACGTCACGCCAAATGCAGTATATGAGCATATAGGAATCCTAAATACTGTTATTAAAACGATTCTTGAAATCGAAAAGCCTGTAATTGCTTCAGTACATGGTTTTGCAGCTGGTGCTGGTTTTAACTTGGCTTTAGCTTGTGATTTAATCATCGCAACAGACGATAGTAAATTTGCATTAAGCTTCTCTCAAGTGGGATTAATCTCAGATGGAGGGGGTTCTTATTTCCTACCAAGGTTAATCGGTCCATATTTAGCAAAACAGTTTTTCTTTACTGCAGAGCCAGTTCCTGCTGAAAGAATGTATCAACTAGGTATGATTAACAAACTCGTACCACCTGAAAACTTAGTTGAAGAAACAGTAAAATTTGCAAATATTATAGCCGCAGGTCCTGGAAAAGCAAATGGTATGATGAAAAAATTAATTAATCAATCTTTTACATCAACTTTAGATGAAATGCTAGAACTTGAAAGAATTACTCAGCCATTAATGGTAGCAACTGAAGACCATCAAGAAGGCGTTGCTGCATTTAAAGAAAAAAGAAAAGCGATTTTTACTAGTAAATAAAAAACTGAAAGGAAGTTTACAATGCAATCAATTCAATTTAAACAATTTGGTGGTCCTGAGGTATTAGAAAAGGTCGAACTTGAAAGACCAGTACCAAAGGGGAAAGAAGTATTAATTGAAGTGCATGCAGCAGGTGTCAATTATGCTGATACTGCGCGAAGGGAAAATCAATATGTAGTCAAAACTACTTTGCCGTATGTACCTGGTGCTGAAGTTGCTGGAGTCGTAGTGGAAATTGGTGACGAGGTTACTTCAGTAAAAATTGGTGATCGAGTTGTTTCCATGTTGGAATGTGGTGGATACTCAGACTTTGCTTTGACAGATGAGCGGTCAATTATTCCTTTACCGAACGAGATGGATTTTAAAATAGCCGCTGCATTACCTGTCCAAGGATTAAGTGCTTACCATATCTTAAAAACGATGGGTATGTTAGAACCAGGAGAAACCGTTTTAGTTCATGCGGCAGCTGGTGGTCTAGGTACGTTAGCAGTACAATTAGCGAAGCTTTTTGGAGCCGGCAAAGTAATCGCAACAGCAAGTACAGACGAAAAATTACAGCTAGCAAAAGAAATGGGCGCAGATGTATTAATCAATTATACAGAAGAAGGCTGGGAACAAAAAGTACTTGAAGCTACAAATGGAAATGGTGTAGATGTTGCCTTAGAGATGGCAGGTGGCGATGTTTTTTATAAAACGTTAGAATGTTTAGCTTATTTCGGAAGATTAGTTATTTATGGTGTAGCAAGTGGCCAGCAAAGTAAATTTTACCCATCTTCATTAATGGCAAAAAATCAATCAGTAATTGGGTTTTTCCTACCACCTCTTTTGAGAAAAAAGGCATTAATTAAACAAAGCTTAGAAGAATTATTTACTTATTTAGCTGAAGGGAAATTAAAAATCACGATTGGAGAAGTATTTCCATTAAGTGAAGCATCAAATGTCCATACGATCTTGCAATCAAGAAAAACTGTTGGAAAAGTGATTTTAGAGCCGAGAAAATAATGAATTTTTGATATGAAAACTTTGATCAGATGAAACGGGGGAAATTTAAATGCATTTACGCCTGACTGACGAACAAAAAATGATTCAAAAAACAATTCGAAAATTTGTTGAAAAAGAATTAATTCCTTTAGAAAATGAAGTACTTAGAAATGAGCGTGAAGGAAGACCAAGCTTAGATCCCGAAATTGAAAAGGAACTTCAATTAAAAGCCAAAAAAGCTGGTTTCTGGGGAATTAATACACCTACTGAACATGGCGGTGCTGATTTAGGCCAAATGATGTTAGCAATAATTTATATGGAAATTTCAAAAACATTCGTTCCTTTTAAATTTGGTGGTTATGCGGATAATATTTTATTTTATTGTAACGAAGAACAGAAAAAGAAATATCTTATTCCTACAATCACTGGTGAGAAAAAATCATGCTTTGCAATGACGGAGCCTAATGCGGGCTCTGATACTCAAAACATTAAAATGACCGCTGTAAAGGATGGGAATGATTGGGTATTAAACGGTGAGAAAACATTTATTACAGGCGGAAATGAAGCAGATTTTGTAATGGTCATTGCAATTACGGATAAAGAAAGACATCAAAAAACTGGTGGAAGAGATGGTGTAACTTGTTTTATAGTCGACCGAGAAATGGGTTGGAAATCTGAATTTATCCATACAATGGGCGAATGGGGACCAGCTGGTTTAGTATTTGATAATGTCCGTGTGCCTGAAGAAAATATTCTAGGTGAATTAAATGGTGGCTATAATTTAGGACTTGAATGGATCGGATTTGCAAGATGGATTGTAGGTGCCACAGCAGTTGGAGCAGCTGAACGGTTATTACAAATGGCCATTGATTATTCAAAAGAAAGGGAAACATTTGGAAAGCCAATTGCCGAACGACAAGCTATACAGTGGCAAATAGCGGATTCTGCTGTTGAAATAGAAGCAGCCAAATGGCTCGTGTTAAATGCAGCATATACACTCGATCAAGGAGAAGACAATAGACATTTAGCATCAATGGCGAAACTTTATGGTTCGAATATGGGAAATCGAGTTGTTGACCGTGTACTTCAAATTCATGGTGGAATCGGATATACGAAAGAACTTCCGATTGAAAGATGGTACCGTGAAGCAAGATTATGGAGAATATACGACGGTACTGATGAAATTCAACGCTTAATCATTTCACGTAATTTACTAAAAGGACATGTTAAATTAGGACAATACGTTTAAAAGATGGGAGAGAGGAATATGGCAGGAAGATTTGAAGGTAGAGTAGCCTTTGTAACAGGTGGTAGTCGAGGAATTGGAAAGGGAATTGTCGAATTATTTGCAAATGAAGGAGCAAAAGTAGCCATTATTGATGTGAATGAAGAAGCACTTTCACAAACTGCTTCAGAATTTAAGCAGTATGAAATATACACTAAAGTTGCAAACGTTACTAAAGCCAATGAAGTTGAAACTGCTATGAAAGAGGTACATGATACGTTTGGTTCAATAGATATTGTAGTCAATAACGCCGGTGTTATTCGTGATAATTTAATATTTAAAATGACAGACTCAGATTGGGATACTGTTATGGATGTTCACTTGAAAGGTTCTTTTAATGTTGCACGTGTTGCACAAGCCTATATGGTTAAACAAAAATATGGAAGAATCATTAATATTTCTTCAACATCTGCACTTGGGAACCGTGGCCAATCTAACTATGCAACTGCAAAGGCTGGATTACAAGGTCTAACGAAAACCCTTGCAATTGAACTTGGTAAATATGGAATCACTTCTAATGCTGTAGCGCCAGGGTTTATTGAAACTGAAATGACGAAAGAAACAGCAAATCGAATCGGTATTACGTTTGAACAGCTTGTTGAAGCAAGCTTAAGCCAAATACCAGCCGGAAGAACAGGTAAACCAGAGGATATTGCAAATGCTGTTGCATTCTTTGCCGAAGAAAAGTCTTCCTATGTAAATGGGCAAGTTTTATATGTTGCAGGTGGACCTAAAGCTTAAAAAAATGAGGTGAATTTAATGTTTAAATCGTTTATTGGTAAACGCTCTAAATCAGTCAAAAATACTGTAGAACGTGGTGCTGTGAAAAAATTTGCTGAAGCAATTGGGGATTTACATCCAATTTATGTTGATGAGGAATTCGGAAAACAAACTAGATATGGACAAAATATTGCTCCAACAACATTTCCTAGAGTATTTGAGTATGGAAAAATAGAGAATTTTAACTTACCTAATGTTGGGCTAATTCATGGTGAGCAAACATTTGAATATAAAAGGCCACTTTTAGTTGGAGAAACCATTAATTGTTATACAGAGATAAAGGACTATTATGAAAAACGCGGTGGGCATGGATTTATGGGCTTTCTAGTACTGTCAGATAACGGAGAAGATCAAGCAGGCAATATTATTTTTACTACTAAATCAGTTGTTATTATAACTGAAGAGGTTAGGAAGGTGTTAACGGTATGACGGTTTTATTAGATTTACATATTGGCGACTCGTTAAAACCAGTCATACTTGAACCAGTAACTCGAATTGATTTAATAAAATACGCGGGAGCATCAGGTGATTACAATCCTATTCATACAATTGATGAAGAAGCAAAGAAAGCTGGTTTACCTGGGATTATTGCACATGGCATGTGGACAATGGGGAATTTAGCGAAGCTTTTTTCAGATTATTTAGAAGTCGGATTTATTGAGAATTACTCAATAAGATTTAAAAATATGGTATTTCTAAATGATGTCATCACATTAAATTCTACACTTGATAAAGTGGATGAAAACAACCTACATTTTAAAGTAAACGCAAAGAACCAGAACGATGTAACAGTTATTACTGGTAAAATTTTATTTAAATTATATGAATGATACTGATTCTAATTGGGACTTCTAAAAGGAGTCCCTTTTGTATTTTACAATTTCAACTTGTATAAATGTTAATTTTACATTAAATAGGATTTGGATACAGTAGATTTACACATAATATTAAAAAACGAAATAGGTGAGAAAAATGGATCTTTCATTTGATAAATTATTAGAGCAATTTGATTTGAAAAAAAATGAACACCAAAAAAATTTGCATAAGGTTAACAAAAGAATAGATGAAATAGAATCTCATATGGAAGAAATTAAAAAGCAATTACATAATTTTGACCATCAAATTGTTAATATAGAAAAAGAATTAAAAACTACACTATCAATGATTAGCAGTGAAACTGAATCAAGCTCACATTACAATATAGATCATAATAATGGACATCACGAGCAAAACGAGCATCATGAACAACATGAGCAAAACAGACATCAAAAGCATCACAAAGGTCATGAACACCATCCTGATCATCCTAATTGGGCTGAAAATTTAATGCATAATGTGGAAGAATTTTCAGCAAGTATATTTGAACCAAAGCATGAAGGTCATAAAGAGCATCATGAACATCATGAACAGAAAGAACATCATGAGTATGAACACTATCAACAACAACACCATCAACAACAACAAGAGCAACAAGAACATGAACATTTCGAGGAAAAGCAACATAACTCTAGAGTAGCTAATAGGAAAAAGTATAATAATCAAAATACAGAAAATATAAACCAGTATTCTGCAAGTACAATGGACGAAAGTCTATTGAGCGGCATAGCAACTGGATTAACGAGTTTTAATGAAAAAAATTATTCGGAATTAACATCTGATTTCACAAATCATAATGAAGAACAACACCAACATAACAACCATGGTAACGTCTCTAATGAAAAGAAGACATCTGAACAATTATTAGAAACGGATTTTTCTGATTTATCAATTGATGATTGGGAGGACTCTACTACCAACTTATCGATGTCAGAATGGTTTGAAGTTGATCCTAATGAAAAAAGATAGTATTAGTTGTTTAACTCTTGAAAATGGGAGCGCTAAGTCTTAATCTATTCGATACATTAGGTAAATAGATGATATTCAACAAAATGGAGTTATTTGAAAAAAATATTTGCAACTGGGCAAATGCATTACTTCAAAAAAGTGAAGTAATGCATTTTTGCTTTTTAGAGGAAATACACTCTGATTTGGTGAATTTATCAAGAAAATACAACTAATTATGTATTTTTGAGCTATGATGGTACATAAAGATATAAAATTGAGAATATATAGAGAGTTAATATAGTGGGGGCGATAAAGTTATTCTAGTAGGCTATTTTGGTCCCAGTATAAGCTTTGTGAAAATTTGTGATTTGAATAAGAAAATAGATAGGAGTTAATATGTCTAAGAAAACAATAGTATTTACAGGTGGTGGCTCTGCGGGGCATGTAACACCAAATATCGCAATTATTAATGAGTTAAATAAAAATGATTGGGATATCCATTATATTGGATCTAAAAAAGGAATTGAAAAGGAACTAATAAATAAAATTGAATTACCTTATTACGGGATTTCGAGCGGAAAATTAAGACGATATATAGATTTTGAAAATATTATTGATATGTTTCGAGTAATAAAAGGATGTCTTGACGCTAGAAGAGCATTAAAAAAAATTAAGCCGAGTTTAGTTTTTTCAAAGGGTGGCTTTGTTTCTGTACCAGTAATCATTGCCGCTAGCACATTGAAAATTCCAATTTTTATACATGAAAGTGATATGACACCAGGACTTGCAAATAAAATTTCCCAGCGATTTGCTACAAAAATTTTCACTTCTTTTGAAGAAGCAAAAAATTATTTTCCAAAAAATAAAACAACGGTAATTGGTTCACCTATAAGAAAGGAATTATTAAATGGCTCAAGACAAAAGGGCATAGAATTTCTTAATTTTAAAAGTTATATACCAATATTAACAATTATGGGTGGAAGTTTAGGTGCAAAGAAAATCAATGAAACTGTTAGAGAATCATTACAGGATCTAACGAAAAAGTATCAGATTGTCCATCTATGTGGTAAAGGAAATATTGATGAAAATTTTAAAAATATTCAAGGATATAAGCAATTTGAATATGTTCATAACGAACTAGCAGACGTACTGGCCGCATCTCAAATGATTATCACTAGAGGTGGCTCAAATGCAATATTTGAATTTTTAGCATTACATAAACCGATGTTAATCATCCCACTTACGAAAAATCAAAGTAGGGGAGACCAAATATTAAATGCAAATTCTTTTAAAGATAAAGGCTTTGCATTAATGATGGAAGAAGAGGATTTAACGACTAAATCACTCCAAGAATCGATTGAAGAACTTCAAACTAAAAAGGACTTTTTCATTACTAATATGAAATCATCGAATCAAAGTGAAGCACTTGATCTACTACTCGAGGAAATAAATAGTAATTAATTCGATTAAAGCATTCTTCTAAATAAAGGAAGAAATGCTTTTTTGTTGAATAACTCAAATGGGACTAAGAGAAATATTGTAAGAAGAAGGTGGAAAATTTGATTACAGAAAAACAATTAAACGAAATTAGCATTTTACAAGATACATGCGAAAAATTTGATGAAATAACGTTAAAGTTAAACTTGGAAATGTTAAGAAATCGAAGAAAAGATGTAAAAGAAGATTTCTTTCACTATAAAGAAAATCAATTAGTTGGATTTTTAGCGACTTACTATTTTGGAGAAAAAGTTGAAATCTGTGGTATGGTTCATCCGGATTTTCGACGAAAAGGAATTTTTTCTAGTTTGTTAAATGAAGCACTGAATTCAATAGCTCCAGCCACTACCATTTTATTAAATGCTCCTGAAGCTTCAGCATCAGCGAAAGCATTTATTCGAAATCAAAAAAATTGTACCTATTCTTTTTCTGAATATCAAATGGCATGGAAAAACCAAGAGGTAAAAGAATTTACACCAATCGTTAAATTCACGAAAGCAGAGCAAGTAGATTTCGCATTTATTTCAAATTTAGATGTTGTATGTTTTGGATTTGAAAATAGTGATGCAGAGAAATACAACCAACGCATTTTAAATGAACCAGATCGTGATTTATTTATAATAGAAGTAAATGATGAAAAAATTGGTAAAATGAGCTTGCTTCGAGAAAAAAATGAGAGTTGGATTTTTGGCTTTGCAATACTTCCAAAATACCAAGGTAGGGGATATGGAAAAAATGCATTACTCCAAACCATTCAAAAAGAAAACGAGATTGGAAACGAAATTCATTTAGAAGTTGCTCTAGAAAATAGTAACGCGAAGAAATTATATATCGATTGTGGGTTTAGACAATATAACACTCAAGATTATTATAGAATTAGTCAATAATTAGTAAGAGGCTCTCTTTTTTTTAGATAGTCTCTTTTTTATGGACTATAATAATTTTATCATTATGAAAATATCTATGTTACACTATAAATGGATTAAATGGTAAAGGGTGAAAGTTTTGGAAAAAATAAGAGGATTTGAAGTAGCAAAAGGATTCGAAAATTGTGGAGTGAATCTACCAAAAAGAGCAACAACTCATGCAGCTGGATATGATATCGAATGTATTGAAGAAACAATTATAAATCCAAACGAGATCAAACTTGTTGGTACAGGTTTAAAAGCGTATATGCAAAAAGACGAATTTTTAGCATTATTTGTACGTTCGTCTACACCACTAAAAAAAGGCTTAATGAAAGGCAATGGGGTAGGGGTTATTGATTCAGACTACTACAGCAATCCTTCAAACGATGGCCATATCATGATGCAATTAATAAATGTATCAAAGGAGCCTGTTATCATTCAAAAAGGTGAGAGAATTGGACAAGCTGTTTTCCAAAAGTTCTTATTAGCTGATGATGATTTCGCAGGAGAAGAACGAGTAAGTGGTTTTGGAAGTACTGGCAAATAAAAATACAGAAATAAAAAAAAGAACTCGATATGCTCGAGTTCTTTTAATTTTGTAATTAGTCTAACATTTTTGCAAGTTTTGGTGATAATGCAAGTAAGATTAATCCCGCAACGATTGCTGCTCCACCCACTACTAAGAATACTTGTAACATACCAAGTGTTGTTGTAAATGCAGCTAATTGACCTCCAACTAAGTTTGCAATGAAACTTGATGATAACCATACACCCATTAATAATGAAGCAAGTTTAGCAGGTGCATAACGAGATACAGCTGATAATCCAACTGGTGAAAGTACTAATTCAGCAATTGTATGGAAGAAATATGTCATAACCATGAATAACATGTTTGCTTTTACAGTAATATGATTTGGATCAGAACCTGTTTTCATAACTGCCATAATTGTGAATGCGAAACCAACACCTAATAGGATAAGACCCATTGCCATTTTTGCAGGAACGCTAATGTTTTTACCATTTCTTGCCATTTTAATCCAGATCATAGAAAGAACTGGAGCGAAAAGCATAATGAATAATGGGTTAACAGATTGGAACCATGCAGATGGTACATTGAAGCTTCCAACTTTAAGATCTAAGAAACGCTCAGTATAAAGCGTTAATGATGAACCAGCTTGTTCAAATCCAGCCCAGAAAAATACTACGAATGCAGCTAAGATAAAGATAACAGTAGTACGTTGTTTTTCTTTTTTCGTAAGAGGAATATCCTTAACTGAAGCGCTGTTACCCTCTTTCACAACTTTTGCATTAGGTTTTGTACCTAAATCACCAAGATATTTTGATGCTAATAAGTTGAAAATAATTTGACCAATAATCATACCGATCGCAGCTGCTAAGAAACCATAACGGTAACCAAATAAATCATCGCCAGCAGCATTTTTAGACATAAATAAAGTTTGTGCTAAATAACCAGTAACAAGTGGAGCAAAGAATGCACCTAAGTTGATACCCATGTAGAAGATTGTGAATGCACCATCACGACGTGGGTCATCTCCTTCATAAAGTTCACCAACAATTGTTGAAATGTTTGGCTTGAAGAAACCATTACCGATAATCATTAAAATTAATCCAAGATATAAACCAGTTGAAGAATGAATACCGAATAATGCGATATTACCAGCTGCCATAATAATACCACCAATTGTTATAGCAGCACGCTTCGCAAGGAAATTATCTGTAATCCAACCACCAATGATTGGAGTGAAATATACAAGTCCAGTAAATAATCCATAAAGTTGTAGTGCCCAAGCATCTTTAAATCCAAGTCCACCTTGAACTACTGAAGTTGTTAAATAAAGAACTAAAAGTGCACGCATTCCATAATAACTAAAGCGCTCCCAAGCCTCAGTTGCAAAAAGTAAGTAAAGGCCAGGTGGGTGTTTCGTTTTTTGATTTTGCTCGTTTGATGAAACGTTTTGTTTTGCTGCTACGCTCATTCAAATTCCTCCCTCATAAGTGCTATTCTGTGTATTTTTCTGTATGAATATTTATTGTCGTCAATTCATGTACTATTCTGTCAATTTATTGTAAAAAATAATTTCCGAATTCAACAAATTTCGACAATTTGAGTTAAAAAAAATTTCTAACTATTTTCATCAGAGCAATGCTACTAAATTTTTATCTAGATCCGCAAAAAATAACTTGGGACCAATTTGCTATTTTAGTATAACACACAATAGCTTATTTCTGTAAAGTTTTTTATATTGTCAGACAAATCTAGCAATACTGATTTTTCACATTAAAATAGTATTTTTAGACTTTGTCGATTGACCTGTATTAGTACAGCCTAAACAAAAAGACCTATATCTAAATAATAATAAGTTTTTGAAATATTTCAAGGGTTTTTATTATTTTTTACTTTAATATTATAAAAGTTTAATTAAACAAAAGAATGAGAATTGTCAAAATATGTCGAAATTAAAATAGAATGTTTTGTCCTTTTTTAATATTCAATCAATTCATATGGACGATTTTCTAAAATTTGGATATACTAAAAGTACTATATATGAAACGGAGTGATGAATATGGGAAAGTTAATTAATTTAGTTCAGAAGAAGGTAAATAGTAGAGGACAAAAAATGGAGTAAATCTTCATTATTGTCCTTAAATAATTGGAGGACAAAATGAATTTAAAACAATTAGGTTGGAACGAAGCGTTCGGAGAAAAGGATCAAAATACTGTAGTTGCAAGAGTTATATCTGAACAAAGACAAATTTATAAATTGCATGATGGAGAAAATGAACTAACTGGTGAAGTTTCTGGGAAATATCAATTCCAAGCAAAAGTAAAAAGTGATTATCCATCTGTTGGAGATTGGGTTGTAATTGAACCGTTAAAAGGTGAAAACAAAGCAATTATTCAAAAGGTATTGCCGAGAATAAGTCAATTCTCAAGGCAATCTGCAGGAGAAAAAACTGAAGAACAAATAGTAGCTGCTAATATAGATTATGTGTTTTTAGTAATGGCATTAAATAACGATTTTAATATAAGAAGATTAGAACGTTATTTACTTGTTGCTTATGATAGTGGAGCAAATCCAATTATTGTTTTAACAAAAAAGGATTTATGCACTGACCTACCATCCAAAATTGCAGAAGTTGAAGAAATTGCATTTGGTGTACCTATTTATTCAGTAAATAGTACAAATGGAGAAGGTATTGAAGAACTGAAACAGCTCATAACATCCGGGAAGACTGTTTCCTTACTTGGTTCTTCAGGTGTCGGTAAATCTACATTATTAAACGCGTTAATCGGTGAAGTAATTCAAATAACACAGGACGTACGTGAAGGTGACGATCGCGGAAAACATACAACTACAAACCGCGAATTATTTTTCCTACCATCTGGCGGAATGGTCATCGATACACCAGGTATGAGAGAATTACAGCTTTGGGGTGGAGAAGAACATATAAGCTCGACATTTTCAGATGTCGAAGAATTAGCTAAATCATGTAAATTCTCTGACTGTACACATGCAAACGAACCAGGATGTGCAGTTAATCGAGCAATCGAAAACGGCGACCTAGATCAACAAAGACTCACAAGCTATCGTAAATTAATGAGAGAACTAGCGTATGCAGAACGTAAACAAGACGCATCACTAGCTAGACAAGAAAGAGATAAGTGGAAAAAAATTAGTAAAATGATGAATACTAAGTCTTATAAGTAAGGGAGAAGAGTATTTATACTCTTCTTTTTCTTTTGAGATTTAGTGACTTTTATTTGGTTGTTCATGAGTAAGTAAAAATGCATGAATGTACGAGCTAGTAACTTATAAGGGTTTCATGAGGAAGTACAAAGGCAAGAAACCGGGATATAGTGCCTCATAAGGGGTTCATGAGGAAGTACAAAGGCAAAAAACCGGGATATTGCCTCATAAGGGGTTCATGAGGAAGTACAAAGGCAAAAATCCGCGATTTAGTGCCTCATAGAAGGTTCATGAGTAAGTACAAAGGCAAGAAACCGGGATATAGTGCCTCATAAGGGGTTCATCAGGAAGTACAAAGGCAAAAAACCGGGATATAGTGCCTCATAAGGGTTTCATGAGGAAGTACAAAGGCAAAAATCCACGATTTAGTGCCTCATAAGAGGTTCATGAGGAAGTACAAAGGCAAGAAACCGGGATATAATGACTCATAAGGGGTTCATGAGGAAGTACAAAGGCAAAAAACCGCGATTTAGTCCTTCATAAAAGGTTCATGAGGAACTACAAAGGCAAAAAACCGCGATTTAGTACCTCATAAAAGGTTCATGAGGAAGTACAAAGGCAAAAATCCGCGATTTAGTGCCTCATAGAAGGTTCATAAGTATGTAAAGAGGCAAAAAATCGCGTTTACCTTACTCATAATGAGTCCAAGGGTACTTACATAATTCTTCAAAAAAATCTCAGTCTTAAGACCGAGATAAGACAATACTTAAGTTTGTATCAAAACGAGCAAAAAATAGATAAACTACATAGTAGAATAGTTAATAACAAAAGCTTTCGATTGCTATTAACAAGCTAGTTTAGTGAATAGAGGAGAGCTATATGAAGCGATTTAGACGATTGTCTAGCAATGAATTAACTGGATTATTATTCATAATTGCAGGCATAGGATTATTATTTGATCTATTTTTAAATCCTTTTGCAATAATCGCAGCTGGGGTAGGTATTTATTTATTTCAGTATGGGGCAAAAAAACGTAAAGTTTACCCTTCTACATCTGCGAATATCGCGTTTTTCGGAGGAATCATTTTATTTATCAGTAATGTATTTCAATTGAAATCAATCTTAGGGGTATTATCCTTTATTGTGATTTATGTTGGATATTTAATATTCGTTAATTCTAAATTTAACGCAAAGGTCATTGTTCCAAACATAGTTGAAACAACGAATACAGGAGTCTTTGAAACAAATTCTCTCATTTCAAATCGATTTTTCACGAATATCCATCTAAAGAATGATTCATTTGAATTAGATGATGTAGATTATTATTTTGGAATTGCTGATGTCATAATCGATCTTTCAGAATCGTTTATTCCTGAAGGAGAGACAGTGCTGGTATTAAATGGAATCATCGGTAATATTACTTTGTATGTGCCATATGATTTAGAAGTCTCGATCCAGCATTCTACTTTATTTGGGAAAATTAATATCCTTAAAAATAAATTGAACGGATTTAACAAGAATTGTAAGTTCACTTCTAATGATTATAAAGAAGCTTCAAGAAAGTTAAAAATTGTCACTTCTTTAGCGATCGGAAATATTGAGGTGACAAATAAATGAAAATTGACAAAGGTATCTTTTTATCAATCTGTCTTGCTGCATTTACATCAAGTATTTTAATCTGTGGCGTTGTTTATTATTTCATTGATCATACTTTTCTTGATAAATTGCTTTTGTATAAAATTGGAAATTTTTCTTTACTATTAATAGTATTTGTAGCAATCATAATCATATCAATTGTTTATAGTACAGCTGTTTTGAGCACGATTCGTCATAATGAAAAAGCATTATTAGAAGGTATAGCAAAGGCAGAAAATGGAATTTATCATAAAGAATCAGAGCATTCAATTCGGTCAATTGATAACGAAATCGAAATAAAACTTCAAAAAATATCTAAACAAATTGAAGATTCAAGGAAGACTGTTCAAAAATTAGTAGATGAAAAGAAATTAATTGAATCTCAGACAATTGAAGATGTCGTAACAAAAGAGCGACATAGACTAGCGAGGGAATTACATGACTCAGTTAGCCAACAATTATTTGCGATTTCGATGATGATTTCTGCGATCAATGAACTTGGTGAAACTACATTTAAAGAACAATTACAATATATTGAAAAAATGGCGATTAATGCTCAATCAGAAATGCGTGCACTTTTATTACATTTAAGACCAGTTCAGTTAGAAGGTAAAAGCTTAAAAGAAGGCGTAGAAAAGCTTCTAACTGAATTAACAAATCGTCAAGCTCTTCAATTAAAATGGAAAATCGATGATATTTCACTCTCAAAAGGTGTAGAGGATCATTTATTTAGGATTATTCAAGAAGCATTATCGAATACTTTAAGGCATGCAAATGCAAAAACTTTTGAAATACGAATTAGAAAAATTGAAGATTTTGTATTAGTTCGAATGATTGATGATGGAATTGGGTTTGATACCGAGAACCGAAAAACTGGTTCGTATGGATTGCAATCAATTAGTGAACGTTCTTCTGAAATTGGTGGAACGGCAAAAATAGTAAGTATACCAAAAAGAGGAACCCAGATTGAAGTAAAAGTTCCAGTAATTGAATAGAGGTGGGAAATTTGATCAAAGTCGTGTTAGTTGATGATCATGAGATGGTAAGAATGGGTGTTTCTACATATTTAAGTACTCAATCTGATATTGAAGTGGTTGGTCAAGCAAGTAATGGAAAAGAAGGCGTAGAACTTGTATTAGAAAAACGTCCTGATATTGTATTAATGGACTTAATTATGGAAGTTATGGATGGAATTGAAGCGACGAAACAAATAATTTCAAAATGGCCAGAAGCAAAAATCATCATTGTTACAAGTTTTATTGATGATGAAAATGTTTATCCTGCCATTGATGCTGGTGCAATTAGTTATATGTTAAAAACATCTAGAGCTAGTGATATCGCAAATGCAATACGAACGACACATAAAGGTGGCTCAGTTTTAGAACCAGTTGTTACTGGGAAAATGATGAATAGAATGAGAAAATCTACCCAACGCGAATTACATGATGATTTAACGGCTAGAGAACAAGAAGTGCTTCATTTAATGACTGAAGGTAAGTCAAATCAAGAAATCGCCGATACTTTGTTTGTTTCATTAAAAACGGTAAAAACGCATGTAAGTAATATTTTAACGAAATTAGAAGTGGTCGATCGAACTCAGGCCGTAATTTATGCTTTTAGACATGGAATTGTTGAACAAAAATAGATTTATATAACAAAAAGAAGTCAAAAATGGCTTCTTTTTTTCTATTTTTATAAGAAGATTTGATGCAATATTTTAGATAAATAAATAATTAATGGTAAGATAGTTATATTCGTTTTATTTATTTTGGAAGGAGCAGTTAATTGAAGATAAAATTGAATCATAAAATCATAAAAGAACGCTGCGGTACAGTCTCCTTCAAAAGGGGTGAATCTTTTTATCGCGCAAATAAAGTACAAATCGAAAAAGTTAATGAAGATTCTTGTACAGCAACAGTTATAGGAAATGAAGATTTTACCGTTCATGTTATAAAAGAAGGAAATGGTGATTTTTATAGTAAGTGCACATGTCCTAAACTAGCTTCAATTAAAACAGATTGTCAACACATAGCTGCAGTTTTGATTTCGATTTTTGAACGTCAGAAAAATGAGGGAAATCCTTCAGAAATTGATGTTTTTATGGAAAACTCCGATAGATCGAATGGTATTTTAGAACTTTTTCATGATAAAACGTTTCGTAAAAGCGGACAATTAAAGCATTTTGACGATCGGCAAATAATTGATTTTGAGTTTATTTGTGAAGTCGTTGAAATGAGTGAAGGCTATAAAATCCTTGGAATTGCTATGACATTTAGAAAAAAGAAAGTAGAAAACCTACGAAATTTTTTAAAGGATGTTAAAGAAGGGAAAACAAGTAAAATTTCGGATGATATTATTTTTGACCCTAATTTACATTGTGTACAAAATGAAGTTAATCGAATTTGGGAACTTTTAATAAAGCTGTTAGATGATGAAAAAATGTTTAATGATCATTTGACTAAGAAAAATGAATATATGTTCATTTCTCCGACAATTTGGAGCCAATTCATTAATTTATTAACTGTTACAGAAAACGTAAAAATAATTGAAAATGGAAAACCATTTTATGGAATTTCATTTACCGAAGATAAATTACCTTTGGAATTTGAAATTGAGCATGTAAGTGATCAATACTTTTTAACTGCAAAAGGAATTGAGCAATTAACAATAATGGAAGCTTATTCAACAGTCTTATATCGTGGAAGAATATATAATCTTAAAGTTGAGGAATTTAATCGACTTGTTGAGTTAAAACAAATATTTAAAAATACAGCACATGAAAAAATAAATATTCCAACAGACCAAATCCATCTTTATGTTGAGAAAGTCATTCCAGGGCTTATAAAGCTTGGTAAAGTACAAATTCCTACTGCATTATCAAACCAATATTCAGAAACTCCGTTAAGAGCAAAGCTATATTTAGATCGTATTAAAAATAAATTACTTGCAGGGCTTGAATTTCATTATGATCGCATCGTGATAAATCCGCTAGATAAAAGAGAAATTCAACTGAGTAAAACGTTAATTAGAGATGAAGAAAAAGAATTAGAAATATTACAATTAATGGAAGATAGTTCATTTTCAAAAACTGAAGGTGGCTATTTCTTACAAAATGAAGAACTTGAATACGATTTTTTAAGAAACATAGTACCTAAGCTTGAAAAACTAACTGAAATTTATGCAACGACCGCTGTTCGGAATCGAATTTTTAAAGAAAATAAGAAACCTCAAATACGAGTCAATTTAAAAAGAGAACGAACGAATTGGTTGGAATTTAAATTTGAATTAGACATTCCTGAGAAACAAATCAAAGAAGTTTTATTAGCACTAAAAGAGAAACGGAAATATTATCGGTTACATGATGGAACTTTGTACTCGCTTGAAACGAGAGAATTACAAGAGATAAAGCGATTTTTAAATGCAGTACCTGAGCAAGAGTTTGATTATGAAAGTGTTTTAAACATACCGATAAAAAATGGTCTATATTTATTAGATTCTGCAGAAGAAACTAGTTTGTTTAAAATTGAAGATCGATTGAATCAGTTTTATGAGAGTTTAATAAATCCAAATGAAATAGTAGAAGAAGTACCTATCACAATGAAAAATCTGTTAAGAGATTATCAAATTTTTGGATACAAGTGGATGAAGAACTTAGCAAAGTTCGGTTTTGGAGGAATTTTAGCGGATGATATGGGATTAGGTAAAACAATTCAAAGCCTTGCTTATATACAATCCGTTTTAAACGAAATCCGTTCATTTAATGCACCGATTCTAATTGTTTGTCCTACTGCATTAACGTATAACTGGTTAAGCGAAGTATTCAAATTTGCACCTGAAATTCAAGCGCTTGTCATTGATGGAAATAAAAATGAGAGATTGAAAATACAAAAGGAACTAGTCAATATCGACGTATTAATTACCTCTTATTCGATGTTAAGAAACGATATAAAGTGGTACGAAAAGCAAAAGTTTCATACAGTATTTTTTGATGAGGCACAAAATTTTAAGAATCCTTTTACCCAAACAGCTAAAGTCGTAAAAAAGCTAAATGCTGATCAACGGTTTGCATTAACAGGTACGCCAATTGAAAATTCACTTGAAGAACTTTGGGCAATTTATCATGTAGTTTTTCCAGAATTATTTGGAGGGTTAAAGGAATTTAGCAATTTGACTAGAAAAACAATCTCTAAAAGAGTTCGTCCTTTCTTATTAAGAAGATTAAAAGAGGATGTACTTAAGGAGCTTCCAGAGAAAATCGAATCGAAGGAATCCGTCGAATTGTTACCAGAACAAAAAAAATTATATGCAGCATATTTAGCAAAACTACGACACGACACACTAAAGCACTTAGCAGTGGATAAATTTACATTAGGCAAAAATCATATCAAAATTTTAGCTGGTTTAACCCGTTTAAGACAAATTTGTTGCCATCCAGCTTTGTTTATAGATGGTTATGAAGGTAGTTCAGCTAAGTTTGAACAGCTATTTCAACTAATTGAGGCATCAAAAATTGCCGGTAGAAGAGTTTTGATATTCTCTCAATTTACGAAAATGTTAGATTTAATCGGTAGAGAACTATCAGTCATGGGAGAACAATTTTTTTATCTAGATGGACAAACTCCTTCAGAAGAACGGCTATCGATATGCAATCGATTTAACGCTGGTGAACATAACTTCTTTCTAATTTCATTAAAGGCAGGAGGAGTGGGGCTCAATTTAACTGGAGCTGATACAGTTATTCTTTATGATAATTGGTGGAATCCTGCGGTTGAAAACCAGGCAACAGATCGAGCATATCGTTTTGGTCAAATAAATGATGTTCAAGTGATCAAGCTAGTCGCTAAAGGTACGATTGAAGATAAAATGAATGAACTACAAGAGAAGAAAAAACAATTAATAGGAGAAATTATTGAAACGAATGGAAAACCTTCATTTAATTTAACAGAAGAAGACATTCGCGAATTATTAATGTTCTAAAATATTTGCCGCTCACCTGAGTGGCTTTTCCCTTTCCCCTTTCCCTCAAAAATGCCCTTGGCTTAGTTTTATTTCATTCTTAAATGTTTGTAAGCGAGTATATTAATAATGAAGCTAATAATTTAATAATTTTATAGAGTGAAATGAAATTAATTTTATGAGAGGGAGAGTTAGCATGAGCAATAATCGAAAATTTGTTAATGTCTCAGCAGGAGTTCCAGGGCCAAAGGGAAAAGAGCTCATAGAATTACGTAATGAGTTTGTTCCAAATGGAGTTGGAAATAATACACCTGTTTTTGTAGAAAAAGCAAACGGTACAATCGTTGAGGATGTTGATGGAAATAAATTTTTAGATTTTGCTGGAGCGATTGGTACGTTAAATGTAGGACATACCCCAAAGAATGTTGTACAAGCGATTAAAAATCAATCAGAGCGATTAATCCACTCTTGCTTTCATGTAGGAATGTATAAGTCTTATATTGATTTAGCTAAAAAATTAACTGAAATAACGCCTGGGGATTTTTCTAAAAAAACAATTCTATTAAATAGCGGTGCTGAAGCAGTTGAAAATGCTGTTAAAATTGCAAGGAAGTACACTGGCCGTTCAGGCATTATTTCGTTTACACGAGGATTTCATGGGCGGACTTTATTAGGAATGTCTTTAACAAGTAAAGTAAAACCATATAAATATAAAATGGGACCATTTGCTCCAGCTACATATAAAGCTAAATTCCCTTATTTATCAAATAGACCAAAAGAGTTATCTGAAGAAGAATATATTAATTTTTGTATTTCTCAATTTAAGGATTTTCTTTTAACAGATGTATCACCGGAAGAAGTGGCTGCGGTTATTATGGAACCCGTCCAAGGAGAAGGAGGATTTATTGTTCCTCCAAAGAAATTTGTAAAGGAAGTATATTCTATTTGTAAGTCACATGGAATTTTGTTCATAGCGGATGAAATTCAAACAGGATTTGGGCGAACAGGTGAATTATTTGCATCAACGATTTTTGAAATTGAACCTGATTTAATCACAATGTCAAAATCAATCGCAGCTGGTGTACCAATTAGTGCGGTGACAGGGCGTACTGAATTAATGGATGCGGCATCACCCGGTGAATTAGGTGGAACATATGGCGGAAGTCCTTTAGGTTGTGTAGCAGCGCTCGAAGTGATTGAAAAAATTGAAGGTGAAAAATTATGGATTCGAGCTAGATCGATTGGGGAAAAAATCAAATCATTTTTTGGTCAATTGAAAAATGATTTTCCAATAATTTATGATATTAGGGGACTAGGAGCAATGGTAGGTATCGAATTTATAGATCCTACTTCTGGTCAACCAGCAAAAGAGTTTGTTGCAGCGTTAACAAAAAAATGTTGTGAAAATGGAGTCATTATTCTTAGCGCGGGTGTTCATAGTAATATTCTACGTTTCTTAACGCCTTTAATTATTTCTGACGAGGAATTAGATGAAGGACTGGATATTATCAAACAATCAATATATCAAGTTGCTAGTCAGCTTGTAACTGAGGTGAAATAGAATGAAAAAGCAATTTTATATAGATGGAAGTTGGGTTGAAGGGGTTAAACATGAAAATCTTGTTGCCCCTCATTCTGGTGAGGTGTTAGCCGATATTCCAATCGCAACGATCGAGAATTTAGAAGAGGCGATCAGAGCGGCTAATAACGCGAAAACTCATATGGAAAAACTCAGCTCATATGAAAGAAGTGTCATTTTAGAGCAATTAGTTGAACAATTTAAAGAAAATCGTTCAAAACTTGCTGACATTTTAGCATTAGAGGCATCCAAACCTCTAAAGGCTGCTTTAGGTGAAATTGATCGAACGATTGCAACTTATAAAATAGCCGCTGAAGAAGCAAAAAGAATATATGGAGAAACAATCCCTCTTGATGCAGTAGCAGGTGGTGAAGGTCGAGTCACTTATACAGTCAGAGAGCCAGTTGGTGTAATTGGTGCAATTACACCGTTTAATTTCCCATTTAATTTAGTCGCACATAAGGTTGGTCCAGCAATTGCTGCAGGAAATACAATTGTTTTAAAACCAGCTAGTCAGACTCCACTTTCTGCCATTGCATTAGCTGAAATGATTGATAAAACGGATTTACCTAAGGGTGCGTTTAACCTGATTACCGGAAAGGGATCGGAAATCGGTGATGCTTTAGTAAAACATCCTGACGTGAACGCAATTACATTTACCGGCAGTCCTGAAGTCGGCATCTCACTAAAAAACAAAGCAGGATTAAAAAAAGTAACGTTAGAACTAGGGTCAAACTCAGCATTGATCATCGATGAAGATGTCCAGTTAACTGATGAATTAATTAATCGTTGTGTATGGGGAGCCTTTATTTATAACGGCCAAGTTTGCATTTCATTACAAAGAATTTTTGTACATCATACACTTTATAATGAATTCCTATTGAAGATGAAAAATGCTACTAAAATGTTAAATATAGGTTCGCCATTAGACCTTCAAACAGATATTAGTGCATTAATTTCTAAAAAAGATGTTGCTAGAATAGATGAATGGGTAAAGCAATCTATTAAAGATGGAGCCGATCTAGTAACTGGTGGGGATATAATAGATGAACGTCTTTATAAGCCAACTATATTAACAAATGTAAAGAAAAGTAGTGATGTATCCTGTAAGGAAATTTTTGGTCCAGTTGTCGTCATCAATTCATATGAACAGTTTGATGAAGCAATAAATGAAGTAAACAATAGTCGATTTGGATTACAAGCTGGTGTTTATACAAACAACTTACAAAGAGCATTATATGCTACTAAAAAATTACATGTAGGTGGCGTGCTAGTAAACGATGTTCCTACATTTAGAGTTGATTTAATGCCTTATGGTGGCGTAAAAGAAAGTGGTTATGGAAGAGAAGGCATAAAATATGCAATACAAGAGATGACTGAATTGAAACTAGTCTCTATTAAACTTTCAGACTGTTGAAAAGGGCTTGCAATCAGTCTGATAATCATTGGTATTGGAATTTGTCTTACAATGCAAGAGCTGATCATGTATTAATTTGATCAGTCTTTTTTTTATTCTAAAACTTCAGAATTATATGTTATATTTGAATGATACGAAGTGAATTGATAATGTTTTAAGTGAATTGTAAAAGCTTCGAAGGGGGATTAAGTATGGAAATTCGAAAATTAACAATTGAAGATTTACCTGAGTTTATTCGATTAAGAAGTGAAGGATTAACATTATCACCGGAAGCATTCGGAGAAAGTTTAACTGAATATGAGAAAAAATCAATCGAACAGCACACAAATAATTTCCCTAAGACTTTCGATAATTTTATTATTGGTGCTTTCGACAAAGGCGTACTTGTTGGTGTTGCTGGCTTCTACCAAAAAAGATCTGAAAAAATGAAACATAAAGGAACAATTTGGGGAATGTATGTTACACCAAATTACCGAGGTAAAGGTGTAGGGAAAAAAGTTTTAAGTCAAGCGATCCAAGATGCTATGGAAATTGAAGAAATTTTACAAATTGAATTGGCAGTCATCTCATCTAATCAATCTGCAAAAAGACTTTATGAAGCAGTAGGCTTTGAAAGCTTTGGAACAGAAAAAAGAGCATTATTTGTTAATGGTGAGTTTTACGATGAAGACCATATGGTTAAGATTATTAAATAAGTAGAAAGAGATGATCAAATAAATGTTTTGATCGTCTTTTTTTATTTTAAAAGCTTTTTTATATTAGATTGTTGATTTCTTATTCAACTGAATGCTAGTTAGATAAAGAAGGATTAATTTTACAATTTCGGTTGTGTTTAATGAAGGAAGTGCATTAAAAGGCGAAAAATATCTAATCAAATTTTAATAAAAAATGGTAAAATATAGTAAATAGCATAAGGCATTTAATAAAAGGTAGGTGGAATCTATGGAAAGAAAGATAATAAAAATTGGAAACTCATTAGGTATAATTCTTCCTGCTACATTCTTAGAGGAGCTAGGTGTTTCACATAAGGATACTGTTGAAGTTGAATATAATTCGGAGTTAAAAACTCTTACTATAAGTAGTAGTAACTCAGTAGCACCCATTTACTTTGAGCAAGTAATTAAGAATACTGTCGATCGTTATCTTAAAGAAAAGGGGGATTAAAATAACATTGAGTATTATTTTGTCTCTTATTACGATAGTTCTTGTAATTTGGTTACTATTTATGGTGTTTTCTACTAAAAAAGAGATTCACAAATTACAAAAAATAGTAAATACGCATATGGTTGAGTTAAAGAAAAGTATTAATGAAAAATTCTAAAAAAGTAGGTGGAATATATGGAAAGAACACACGAATCAGAAATGACTGAAAGCAAAGTTTACTTGGATGATCAGAAAGTATTTTCACCAATAGAGGATCTACAAAAAATGGAAGGTGTTATTCCTTTAAAAAGAAAAAGCTTCGAATTAGGGAAAAAGCCAAAGCTAATAAGATATTTGGGATATTTCTTTATTACATTTATCGTATTAACAATGTTATTTGGGTTAGTTGCAAGCTTCTTAGACTAATAGAATATTAAATCCGGAAAAAACTATTTAACAAACCAGGGAGAGAAAATTATGAAGAATCTAATTGTTGGAGGAATTGGAGTTTTAGCAAGTATTTTATTATTTGGAGAAACACTTATTTCGGCATCAATCTATTCTTTGAATCTATCTCGACCAGCTGGAGGTGGATGGGACTCAAATTTAGGTATTTTCGGAACAGCGTTGTTTAATATTGGAACAATTCCATTGTTATTAAGTTTAGTATTCTTTATCATTGGTGCTCGGTATGTATATAAGGGAATCAAGGAATAACTTATTAAAGGGAGGGTTCATTTGGAAAACCTAATGTTAATTATCCCAATTATTGTATGGCTTCTAATCTTTGCTGCTATTGCCTTTGGAATTATCTTTTTTATAAAAAAAATATTAAGAAAATAAGAAAATGAGCGAGTAAAGATCACAAAATATTTTGGAGGTCTTCTTATATGCTTATAGGAATAATACTCATTTTATTTGGATTTTTACTAATAGTGAGTCCTGGAGCTTTTTGGGTTGAAACAGAAAGTTGGAAAACCGATGGTGCAACAGAACCATCTTCTTATTATAAGTGGAGTACACGTTTTGAGGAACTATGTGTGTTTTAGTTAGTTCTGCTAGTATCATCGCGTCAACGGTATAATATAAGTAGTACAGATCACAATTAATGTGGTCTTTTTTTGTGTGAAAAAAGCAGTTTATAGTTGAACAAAGAAAATGTAAATTAAATTGCGAATTTATTTAAATCTAATCAAAAATTAATTTACATCCAGGGGAAGATTTTTACAATGTTTGAAGTATTTCTGATTGCATCTTTACCATTTTTGGTGATAATTGGTAGGTCATATGGTCTATATTTTGGTTACAAACACCAGAAATATGAACGTTGGGTATGGATAGTGGGAACAATTTTAGTTGTTTTAATTTGCAGCTATCCTGAATATCAAATCTTTTCTTTAATTTTTGAAATAATAAAAAATGTAAATAATAATTAATAGACATTTAAAAATGTTTTTTTTATGCACAAAGCTTATAGAACTAACGCAGTGAATGAGGTGAATAGGAGCTGCCAATTCAGGTGGCTTTTTCTTATTCAACAAAATGGCAGTTTAGTTGAATAACGTATGGTAAAATAATACAAAAAATGTATGTGCGAGGTGTGTTATGTCTTTTTATAATATTAGTTTGATAAATGATTCTGATGAAGAAGAAGTATTTGAAATTGAAGGAAATAATATTGCTGAAGTAACGGTTCTTGATAATAACGGAAATAATATAACAAATGGTTGTAGAGTAATGATTTCTCTAAGTCAAAATGCTTTAATTGGATTGGGTACTGAGTTAATTCGTCTAGCTCATAATTATAAAGATGGTAAACATTTTCATATTGAGCCAATAGAAAAAGAATATGTAGTTCAGTCTCTGGGTGTAATGCTTCACCCTGATAGTTGCGAACTAATAGTGGGTTGTGGAGATTACAAACCATTCAATGATTATATAAATGAAGATGAATAGTTATTCAACTAACTGATGCGATAATTGAAGATCACGAGTCAAAAGTGGCTCGTTTTTTATTGAACAAAATGGCAGTTTAGTTCAAAAAGGATATACAAAATTATGCTATTATTAGTATGTTAGGGGAGATAGTATGAAGGAAAAAAAGGGTATCAAGAAAATATTATTTGGAGACTCTCCAATCTTATATTTTCTTGATATAAATTCAAAATTAAATGCTTTTGACAAAGTCATTAATATAATTTGGTTTAGTTTCTTTATAATTTCATTAATTTTAACTTTTATTAGTGTTCCAGTTTCTAGTTTTATGTACTTATTAATTACGATACCAATAATGATAATGGTATCTCTTTGCATATTTATTCTTTTTCGAAAAGATTTCGGATTACAACGTTTCATTTATATAGGTTGTACAGTTTTGATAATGTTCTTATCAAATCAATGGATTGACTTATATCCCTTTGTTAAAAAGGATTTTATAGTGAGTGAAGGAGTTCCTAGTAAAATTGAAAGACAAGAATCTAGATATGGAAAAAGAGGTTGGGAGATAATTATTAACGACGACAATCTTTTACTTCCTTCAAAACTAAAAACCGAAGAGATTAAAAAGGGGGTAGAGATACATTATCTACCGCATTCTAAATTTATTCTTAAATATAAGGTTAAAGATAAATAATAATGAATTTCTTAATAGCTTTTGTTATTCAACTAATGCATTGCGATAGTTCAAGTAGAATATCAAGTATCTTGGGATCTTTTAAGAAAATATAAAAAATATATAAGCGAGTGGTTAGATTGAACGCTAAAACATTAATGGAATGGGAACAAAAGCACGATGCAAAAAATAGAACTATAAAGGGATTTTGGGAAAGTTTTAGGAAATGGCGTGAAGAAGAAAAATACGACTACTTGGACACATTTAAAGGAAAGTTGTACGAAGAATTCATTCAAGTTAAAGAACGATCTCTTGTTATTAAAGCATAGTTTTTCAAGTATTGGAGCATTTGTGCTTTTTACAGTAGATATTTATTACTTTGATAAAGAGATTGGTACATATTCTGCTAGAAAAATTGTACAAGAATGGTTTTACTTTTTGCAAAGTATAAAAAAGAGTTGACTGTATCTGACCTTCCTGTTTAAAGATTACTAAGGTAATAAGGTAATATACTTGTATCCATCATAAACTCATTTAATATACTTCCTTTATGAATGAGTATTTTCTTTAGAGGAAGTGTTAGTAAAGATTGATATTTTAGGGGTGTCAAACTTTAGTTGATTATTCTCATTTCCGAACTGATTCAATGAGTATTCTATTACGTTGCAATTACAAAAGTATGATTGAAGGTTGCCAAGACCATGATTAAAATAGGTGGGTTATAACTAGAAGAGGACAAATATTATTGCAATAAATGGCAGATTAGTTGAATAAGGAATGGTATAATTATGCTAGATTATTTACGTATTTAGGAGGCCATAAAGATAAAAGTCATAGCTATTATAATCATTGCTATCGGAAAATTTGGGGGATTATTTTCATTATTCGCTCCTAAAGAAAAAATAGATTCATCTATATCCGAAGGTGGAACAACACTTGTAGAAGCTATATTAAGTTCTATTTTAGTAAAATCACCAACCATATAAAAAAGAATCGTCCTACTGATATTTTCATTGTTATTTATAACTCTTTCAATTTTGTTTTTTGTTGAAAATTAATAAACCTTATTAAGCTAAATCATGCGATTCTTCAATAGAAGATCGCTTTTTTTATTTAACAAAGTGGCAGGATAGTTGAATAAGGATTGCCTTATAAATGAGAAAATTTACTATGAAAATTCGGTTCAAATTTCCGTTGAAAATATTAATTATGTGCGTCAAAATGTAGAAATGAAATATATGAATTTATAAAAATGGTGTAATGGAACTGGGGTTTTAAATTTGAAAAAGTTAAAGTCAATAATTTTGTGGATTCTTTCAATTATCTTTATAGTCATATTAACTATTGGAATTATGTTTTTAATAAGTGTTACTCAAGAAAAGTTATTCGTACCGAAAGATTATATAATGTGGATTTTTAAATATCCTGTTTCAAGGCTAGTTTTTATTTATGAGTTGTATATAATTTTGGGATTTCTATATATTTTGAGTAAGAATTTTAGGGAATCCTTAGGAATAGAGAAAACGAATAAAAAAAGTAGTTTTTTGAAGAGAAATAAAAAATTAGTTTTCATTTCTTTCTTGCTTTCAATATATTACTGCTGTATACCATTATTACTGCTGTTAGTGTAATCACAAATAATAAAATAATAAACTATTCATTTCTTCATCCTAACGGTAAGGAATATAGTTACAATGATATTTCAAAGATTAATACAGGAGTGTACGGGAAGAAACGAAATATCCTGTTTAGACATACGAAAGGTGAATTTTTTTACATTTTTGAATTAAAAAATGGAACTAAAATAGATTTAACAGAAGTTGGTGGAGTGAAAAATGAAATTGACGAGCGTTTTATTATTGAGAAAATTGATATTAAATTGGTGCACATAGGTATTCCTAAAGAATCAAGCATGCAAAACTTTAAATACTGCACTGAAGATTTAGATAAAATATATACAGATAAAATTAGAAACATATTAAAAAATACTAGATAAAAGATTTGAAGAACAATATGGAAATTTATGAAATAAGAATAAGGTTTACTAATTTAATAGAACTTCTTATTCAACTAACGCAGTCTGATAGTTGAAGAGCACGGAAGGCTGTTATACAGCCTTTTTATTTTGCTATTTATCAGGATAGTCCAACAAGAAAAGGAGAATATAAACCGAATGTGGAATAATTAATGCCGAAGAGGTGCTATAAGATGAAAGTAAATAAATTAGATGTGAAACAGATGAAGAGTAAATATAGTAATGCTAAATGCGAAACAGTACAGTAAAATAGGAGAAATGAAGAAGCTGATTTCTATTAAAATAATTAGAAATCAGCTTTTTTATGCAAAAAGTGTTCCATATTTTTCCGCTATATCCAAGAGATTCTTTCTATTAAAATAAATTTTGGTATTCTATTTGTTTTAATATAGGGAGGATTTATTTTGTTGAGTTTAAATATTAAATTGAGGACAACCTTCTGCATTCTTGTTTGTTTTTTGGTTGGATTATTTGGTTTATATTTTCCAAAAGAAGTTTATGCAACATCTACGGATAATATCGAGATTACAAAAACCGAACATGATATTTCGTTTAATTGGCTAGAGAAACCTAATCAAGAAGGATTAAGTTATGAATTGCAACGTGATAATGAAGTAATTGCTACAATAGATTATGGAGTGTCTTTTAAAGTGGATGACAGACGCTTAGATTCTAATACAACTTATAACTATAAAATTTATGAAATAACTGCAGATGGAAGAAGTCTTATCTATAATACTGACATTTCAACAGTAAAAGACACTACGCCACCAACAATAACATTAGAATCAACAGTTAACCCTTCTGTACTAAATTTTGATGGAAACGGTTTATTATATAAAGATGGTGTAGCTAAGCAAGTTTTCACAAATGATTCAATTAATGAAGATGGATTGTATACTTTAGTTGTAAGAGATGATAATGGTGAAGAAGTAAGTAAAAGTTTTATTATTGATCATACGCCTCCCGGACACGCTGAACTCATTAAAGTTAATGAAAAGGGGGATTATGCTTACTTAACAGTCAAGCGTCCAAATGACCCTGATTTTGAAAAAATGGAGATCTATAGCGGTGGTATAAAAACAATACCAAATCTTTTGAAGGTAATTACAAAAGATGAGTTTAATCCAGACGGAACTTATATGTACCTCCAGAATTTTTACAACCTTACAAAAGGACCAGAAACATTGAATATAATGTCATACGACACTTATGGAAATCGTGATTTTTCAAGCGTACCAAATTGGCAATCAGGGGATCCAGAAAATCTTCCTGGAGCTTTTTTTGAAATCAAACAAAGCAGTCCTATTTTTTTTACAAGCCCTAGAATAAAATCTGTACAGCAAGTAGAAGGTGGATTTTCAATTACACTTGAAATTCCTGCAGGTACAAGTTGGGGCTATCTAAGAAGTAACAAAGGATATTCAGATTTTACATTTAATAAGATACCAACTACAACAATTACTCAGGTTGTGAAGTTTCCAATAAAAAATCCAGAAACAAATAGGATCACTCCAATCGGTGAGAAAGAAAATGTAAAATATGAGGTTGCATTAAGCGGATTTGTTAATGAACCCGTTAAAACTCAAGTGAAATCAAAAACAATATATGGATCTTTTAACTATATTGAAAATAACTACCGTTTAATATCACCAAAGTTTTTAGATATAACCAAAACAAGTGGAGCAGTCCTTTATAGTGACAAATATTTGAAGAAGTATGTAAAAAAAGCACCTAAAAATATGCGTTTTATAGTAATTCGTGAAGATAAAACTTATGTAAAGATTGCCAACCGAACAAATGTATATTATGTGAAGAAGTCAGATGTAAAGATTACAAGCGGTATTAATCAGAAAAAAACTACTACTGCTGCAATTCCATTAAAATTAACGAAAAGTACATCGTCTCGTTCAATAAAAGTTATAAGTAAAAACAAGCAGGTCATTGTACTTCAGAAATTTACTGGATGGAATTATGTGAATGTTGATGGGAATTTAGGTTATGTGGAAAGTAAGTACTTGAAATAAATTAGTAATAATTTAATTTTGAACCTATCCATTTGGATAGGTTTTTTATATCCTTTTGTAACTACTATGGAAGTGAGACATAAACTTTCATTCATTGTGGTGAATTTTAGATTCAAAGTTGGCTAACGCATGTAATAGTTGAAGAACACTAACTGCTTAAATGCGGCTTTTTTTATTCAACAAAATGGCAGTTTAGTTTAAGTACATTTCTTCACTAAGTAAAAAAACACGTGCTCCTTTTCAAAAGGTCACGTGTTTTTAAGTAATTAAACTTTATTTCATTTTAAACATTGTATAGAGAATACGATCGAACATTCGATCAGAGACTAATTTTCTTAATAGCATCATTGGTTTTGCAAATTGACCAGCTACATATCGAGTTTTTGGTTTCTTAGATTCAATCGCCTTTAAAACAATTTTAGATATGACTTTAGGAGAAGTTGGTTTTGGTGCGTTTTTAGACATTTCTATAAAGGCTTTTGTCATGTTAGCATATGCTGTATGTGCAGAAGTTTTCTGAAGGTTATTTAAAGTAATATCGTTCCATTCACTTTCAATTGATCCTGGCTCAATTACGATTACATCAATATTAAATTGAGCAACTTCAAATCGCAGGCAATCAGAATAACCTTCAAGTGCGTGTTTTGTAGCATGATACCATGCACCTAATGGTGTATATACTTTCCCACCCATTGATGAATTATTAATAATTTTCCCAGATTTTTGTTTTCTCATATGTGGTATAACTAATTGAGTTAAACGACTTAGACCAAAAAGATTCACTTCAAATTGTCTTCTTGCTTCTTCTAAAGGAACATCTTCTACAGAACCATAAGAGCCATATCCTGCATTATTAAATAATACGTCGATTTTCCCTTGTTCTTTAATAATACGGTTTACACCATTAATCATGGATTGTTCATCTGTAACATCCATGGCTAAAATTTTTGCTCCCTTTAATTCTAGGTCTTTCATATTTTCTATGCGTCTTGCTGCTCCATAAACCACATAACCTTTTTCTAGTAGTAGTTCTGCTGTGGCTTTACCCATCCCCGCAGATGCTCCAGTTATTAGAACGACGCCTTTATCCAAACTATTCATATTCTACACTCCTTATTTATGATCTATATTTTGATAGTACCATTTGTATCTGATTATACACTTGTGTCTAAATACACACTTGTGTCACTAGTTCAACTGAATTATAATGATAAATAGGAATTTAAGTCAATAAGTTGAGTGTAAGTGATACAGATATGAGAAAAAGGGACATTTGTTAAAAAGGAGTTACATTTTATGCAATTTGAAAAAAGCAATAATCCGATATCAATTCGTTCGAGACAATGGATTATTCAATCACTGCTAAAACTAATGGATGAAAAACCATTTCAAAAGATAGCAATTAAGGATATTACGGACGATGCAGGATTGGTACGAAAAACATTTTATCGTAATTTCCAATCTAAAGAAGAAGTTCTGTATGAATATATTAGTGAATTAATGCAGGAGGCTGAAAAAAAATTTGAAGCTTTAGAATCGCTTTCACCATATTCAATGACATTAATATATTTCGATTTTTGGAAAGAACATGTTCCATTTTTGAATTTGGTTCATAAAAATGATCTTTTTATAATCTTGCTAAAACATCTGCAAGAATACGCACCTACCATTTTTGTAAAATTCAAAGCCGATATAATGAAAAATTTCGATGAAACCTTTTTAAAGTATTATACTGAATTTCATTCTGCTGGAATATGGCACATGCTTGAAAAGTGGATTGATAGTGGTACAAAAGAAACCCCTGAACAATTAGCTAGAATTTATGCCGATATTTCTTTAAACAAACCACATTTAAAGAGTTAAATAAGATTTAAGAGAGACTATAAAGAATATGTGAGGGGAAGAAAATGCACGCATTAGTTATTGGAGCAACAGGCGCCACAGGTAAAGACTTACTGGAATTATTATTAAAAGACGATTCTTTTCATCAGGTAGACATTTTTGTTAGGCGTAATCTGGTTGTCAAGGATAGTAAATTAAAGGTCCATGTAATTGACTTTGATAAACCAGAACAATGGAAACATTTAGTTAAGGGAGATGTTTTGTTTTCATGTTTAGGTACTACACTTAAATTGGCAGGGAGTAAAGAAGCTCAATGGAAAGTTGATTATGAATATCAATACCAGTTTGCTAAATTTGCTAGAAAAAATGGTGTTGATAATTATGTATTAGTATCTTCTGGTTATTCTTCAGCAAATTCTCGATTCTTTATACAAGGATGAAGGGACAATTAGAGGAAGCTGTAAAAGCATTGAGATTTTCAAAGTTGACAATCTTTAACCCACCTTTATTAATACGACAAAATACCGATAGACCAATGGAAGCTGTTAGTTTTAAAGTAATACAGTTGGTAGATAAAATAGGAATTTTTCGTTCTCAAAAACCTCTACCGACAGAGGTATTGGCTCAAGCTATGATAAATTCTGCTAAAACTAAAGACAGTGGAGTTTTAAAACTTGAGGGTAAAGCAATTTGGGAATGCGCTGAAGTTAATTACAAATAAAGATTTTAATTAGAAATCTTAGGTGAAATAATTTTATCTATGCAACTAAAGCAGTGCATTTGTTCAATAAGAGTCCTAAAGGCTGTCTAATTTACAGCCTCTTTTTATTTCCAAAATTAACATTTTAATTTAACAAAGCCATTAAAAAATAACAATTAACCCAAGTGAAAAATCGTTTATTTTTTATGTAATTGTTGGATTATTGTTCACATTTATTTACATAATAAGTGTGTTATGATTGTGCTAAGTTTAGTAATAGAAGTAGGAGAATTAGTTTGAAACCTAAACAAAAAATCATTCCATCATTATCCTCGAATTCGGTCTATCTTGGTTTATTGTTAGCTTTAGTTGGTGGTTTTTTAGATGGGTATACTTTTATAAGTAGAGATGGTGTATTTGCTAATGCACAAACGGGAAATGTTGTACTTTTGGCAATAAATCTATCATTTGGAAATTGGAAAAACTCTGTGGATTATATTCTACCTATAATAGCCTTTATTTTAGGGGTATTAGTTGCTGAATCCGTTAAACATCCACGTTTAAGAGAACTATTATACAGCTATAGACGTTCAATTCTTTTGTTAGAATGTAGTGTTTTATTGATTGTAGGATTATTACCTAGTAGTGTACCTAATATAGTTGTAACAGTTTGCCTCTCCTTTGTTTCATCATTACAAATTTCAACCTTCACTCATTTAGATAAATGGACGTACAATTCTACGATGACAACTGGTAATATTAGAATTGCTTCACAGGCAGCATATACAGCTTTTGTAAATCATGACAAAGAAGCAAAAACAAAATTTAAAGAGTTTCTCGTTATTATCCTTTCCTTTTCATTTGGCGCATTGTTTGGGAGTCTATCCACAAAGTATATTGGGAATCAGGCTGTTTGGATTGCTGCAGGAGTATTAATAGTAGCGTTAATCTTATATCATAAAGACAAAGGTTATTTTAGAAGGAAACTCCATTAATTTAAAAAATGAGCCCTTTTCGGGGCTCATTTTAGTAATCTTATTTAAAAAACTGAATGAAACAAACAATAATAAGTGCAAATAAAATAGAAGGTAACATATTTCCAATTTTTATTTTTACTAAACCTAATGAATTCAAACCAAGAGCAATTAATAAAATTCCTCCTGTACCTGAGATCTCAGCAATTATTGAATCTAATAAATGCTGTGTTACTAGATTCGGTACAAATGAGGCAAAAATGGCAATGAATCCTTGATAGATTAAAACTGGGACAGCGGAGAATAACACACCAATGCCGAGAGTCGAAGTTAAAATGATTGATAAAAATCCGTCCATCATTGATTTTGTATATAATATTTCATGATTATGACGTAGTCCGCTATCTAGTGCTCCGAGAATAGCCATCGCGCCAACACAGAATAATAAAGTCGATGTAACAAATCCTTTAGAAATAGAGCCTTCGCTTTTAGATTGAAATTTACTTTCGATAAATAGTCCTAATTTATCTAATTTACTTTCGATATCTAACCATTCTCCTACAACCGCACCTAGCGATAAACTGAAAACGACGATCAGAACTTGATTTGTTTTCATAGCTAAAGTAAATCCTATAACTATAATTACGAGAGAAATTGACTGAGTTACTAGGTTTTTCATTCGATCTGGAATTCTTTTAATAAACAAACCTAGTAAAGAGCCAAAAATAATAGCTGCTGCATTAACAATTGAACCGAGTAGTACCATGATGATCCCCTTTAACTTCCATATAATTAATCTATTTTTAAGACTATTTTTCCGGTATTTAAATTGTTCTCCATTCGAGTATGCGCTTCATTCACTTCATGCCAATTATATACTGAATCGATAATCGGTTTTATTTTCTTATTCGTAAAAAGTGGTAAGACATCTTTTTTGAATTGATTTGTTAAATAGATTTTTTGCTCAAGTGTTTGTGAACGTAAAGTACTTCCTATAATGGAAATTCTCTTTGTCAAAAGTGGTAATAAGTTCACATCGCTCACTTTAACTCCACCCATTGTTCCAATCAAAATAAGCCTACCATTAGTATTTAATGATTGTAAGTTTTGATGAAAATAGGATGCACCAATAAAATCTAAAATGACGTCTACACCTACATGATCAGTAACTTTTTCGACGACAGTTTTAAAATCTTCATTTTTATAGTTAATCACATAATTTGCACCTAAATCAGTACAAGCTGCAAGTTTCGTTTCACTCCCAGCAGTAACGATTGAACTTGCACCAAATTCTCTTGCGAGCTGAATTGCAGCGGTCCCAACACCACTAGCTCCAGCATGAATTAATACTGTTTCGCTTTCTTTTAATCTACCTAATTCAAATAAATTTAAGTAAGCTGTCAAAAACACTTCGGGTATAGCCGCAGCCTCTTCGAGCGAAAAATGATTTGGAATAGAAATTGCCAAATCTGAAGGAATGGAAACATACTGCGCATAACCTCCGCCTGGCAATAAGCTACAAACACGATCTCCAACTTTCCAATTTGTAACATTAGCCCCAACCTGTTCAACAATCCCGGACATCTCTAAACCTAAAATCGGTGATGCGCCATTAGGTACGGGGTACTTACCATGTTTTTGAAGTAAGTCAGCTCGATTAATAGCCGTAGCATGAACTTTAACAAGTAGTTCATTCTCACCTAAAACAGGCATCTGATAATCGTCAATAAATAAATGCTTTGATTCATCAATTTGAACTGCCTTCATTCTAAAAACCTACCTTTAATTAAGTTAATTCTTATCATACTATATAACTAATCGAAAGAATATTTTAAAAACTCGGATTGATGAAATTTGTAGATTTTCTTAATATAATTCCTTACTTATTTTTTAAAAATTAATTGTAGAGAAAATAATTTTAAAAAACTCCGAACTATAATCTGTTTTTAAGTGTATATAGAGTAAGTGGTAAAAGGAGGAGAACTAGTGCCTGAAAGAATTGACAAAGATTGTTTAGAAGAATTGTTTAAAAATCACTCGTCATTGGTGTATCGTACTGCTTTCTTTTTAACCAAATCAAAAGTAATGGCAGATGATATTACCCAAGAGACGTTCATTCGTATCATAAAAAAATTCCATCTGTTTGATCAAACAAAACCAATTGTGCCTTGGATTTATCGAATGACAGTAAATATCACCCGCAATATGATACGTAAACAAAAAATTAAGAAACTTTTCGGCATTAAGTATGATGTACTAACTGAAAATGAAGTTGAACTATCGATTTTACAAAATGAAATGGAAGATCATTTATGGAAAGAGATAAATTTATTACCGCAGAAGAGTAAGGAAGTGATTGTTCTTCATTATTATTTAGAACTTAAATTAGATGAAGTGGCGGACTCTTTAAATATTCCAATCGGTACATGTAAATCAAGGCTTAATTACGCGTTGACAAAATTAAGAAATCGTTTATCGAAAAACGAACTGTTTAAAGTAGAACAAAAACTGAAAGGGGGAGAACTTAAAGGTGGAAAACAATCCTATTTCTGAAATTAAACACACACTCCAGCAGAAATTAGATCAACATAATCCTTCCGCCACATATGATCAAATATGGAATAAAGCGAATTCCAATCGAGGGTATAATCGAATTCGAATACCGTTTGTTTCAGTTGGGATTCTTTTGTTTCTGACTATTACCATTTTTATTAATTCTCCTATTAAAAACGAGGAAGACCTAGGTATTACAAAAGAATATACTTCTGCGGATTCCAGTATTGGACTATTAATTGTAAACGGGGCTCAATATCAGTTTGAAGGTATTTTACATAATAATGAATTTATACTGAAAGACCAAATTGGTGAAGTCAAAGAAGTGATTAAAAATAATACGATTCCGAAAGCCAATTTTTACTCTAATATGTTAAAGGTTGGAGATAAAATTTATTTAACAAATGAAGACCCAAAAGTCATGATTGTAAAACAAGAAGACGGAACAATCTTAAAGTTTTTAAAAACTGAAAAATGATTGAAATTGAATTCATAAATAAAGAAAAATTTAAAGTCCAATTTGAATATAGGGAGTGTCTAAAATGTCAAGATGGATATGTGCAACTGTATTTTTTTTCTATCTTATTCTCACTGGATGTTCAGCAAATAATGGATTGAAAGGTAATGAGCCTCCAAAAACAATGGTTCAAGTGGAAAATCAAATATATGCTACGAAGTTAGGTACTTATTGTTGGCAATTAAAAGGACAGGGGGAATGCGTTGATACGGCTGGACCGGCCGAGCTGCTAAAGGATAAAAAGCCCATTGAAGTAAAACCAGGCGAAAACGTTAAATTTATAATGAATTATAAACCTAAACCAAATGAAATCCACTTAACTCAAATTAATAATGGTAAGGAAAGTGAAATTTTATTAGTGAAGAATCAATTTTCAGCACCTATTAATAAAGGAGTATATTATTACTCATATGGAGTACATTGGATGGATAAAAAAGATGAGCACTTATCAAATGGGGATGCCTCTTATGCTTTTGCTTTAGAAGTAAAATAGAACGTTTTTCATTAGAATAAGAAAGGGTATGATTTGAAAAATATTGTTCAAAACATACCCTTAATAGATTACTATTTTATTCTTCTGTAGGATTATTTGGTCCATCAAGATCTAATTGATAAAAGGACAAGTCAAGCCATCTATTAAATTTATAACCTGCCTTTTTAATTGTGCCTGAATAAACAAATCCGAAGTTTTTGTGCATGGCAATACTGTTTTCATTATCTGCATCAATTCCAGCAATTAAAGTCATATACTCTCTTTCTTTGGCAATAGAGATTAGTTCTTTCATTAATGAAGTGGCAATACCCTTTTTCCTGTATTCACTATTTACATAAACTGAATGCTCAATCGAATATTTATAGGCCGGCCAAGCTCTAAAAGGACCGAATGTAGCAAATCCAACGACTTTTTGATCAAGTTCGAAGACTAGAATTGGAAACCCTTCATCCATTTTTTGTTCAAACCAAATTTGTCTGCTTTCAAGCGTTTGTGGTTTATATGTGTAAACTGCAGTTGTATTAAGAATGGCATCGTTATAAATCTCTAAAATGTCCATTAAATCCTTTTGAGTAGCTTCCCTAATCATTTTTTCTTTCCCCCAAATTTAATTTGTTATCTCTTCTTATTTTAGAACTTTTTATACAAATCGTAAAATTGAAATTTATATTTGTTTGCTTAGATTGGTTTTTCATATTTTAATATACCAATTTATAATTGTTCATAGCTTGTAATATATATACCGTTTCCTTAATAAACTATCTTTCCATAGTGTGAAATAGAGGATATTCATTATCGAATATCTTCTATTTCATTATTTGACATGATTGTTCAAGAAGGAATCTAATCTATTTTCGTTGAATTAGTTACAAATGATTTTTCAGACGCTATGGAAACTGCTGGGGAAAGAATTATGTAGGCAGTTGGTTCAAAGTTTAATAGATTTAGATTTAAATAAAGAAATTAGTACATAGGAGTAAATTAAGTTATTGAATGTTCTCTTCCAAGTGTGAATTTATATTTATCAAACACTTATTCATTAGAAGAACTTAAACAGTTGAATTTTTCTAAAGGTAAGTTTAAAGGAGCGAGGAAGTTAAAATGAATCAATCCTATTTTTATTTAAAATTAGAAACACATCAATTACATATGTCTTATAAAAATGAAAAACGTCGCGTGCGTGTTTTATTGCCGAAAAATTATGAAGAAGACCAGGATATAAATTATCCAGTTGTCTATATGCATGATGGTCAAAATATTTTCTATAGTAGTGAATCTTATAGTGGGTATTCATGGAAAGTGATTCCGGCAATTAAACAAAACCAAGATTTACCGAGGATGATTGTTGTTGGAATTGATAACGGTGGACAAGATCGAATTAATGAATATACGCCTTGGAAAATTACTGAAAGCCCACTTCCTGAAGATTTTGAGCTAGGCGGGAAAGGCGTGGATTTTGCTAATTTTGTCATGACAGTCGTAAAGCCTTTTATCGATAATCAATATCGAACTAAATCAGATAAATATCATACAGCAGTGATTGGTAGTTCACTTGGAGGGAATATTTCGGCATTTATGGGTGTTGAATATAAAGATCAAATAGGTGGATTAGGTATTTTTTCTTTAGCCAATTGGATTACAAGTAAAGCATTTGATCAGTATATTGCTAGTCAAGAGTTGGATCCTGAACAACGAGTGTATATTCAAGTTGGTACTCAGGAAGGCGATGATACCGATCGTCAATTCATGTATGGAAATATGAAGCAGGCATATATCGATTGCTCGCTTAAGTATTATAAACAACTGATAAAAGGCTCTGTTTCAATTGATAGCATTAGTTTAAATATTTATGCAGATGAGGTACATGATGAAAAGGCTTGGGCAAAACACTTACCAGAATGTTTACTTTTCTTAAGTGAGAAATGGTCTTAAATGAACTGAATAATGATATTTGACTTAAATTAGATAACTATTACTTTTTATAAAGGAGCAATTTTATGAATTATATTTTGATCTCTCCATATTATCCAGAGAATTTTCAGGCATTTGCTCATCGTTTGAAAGCTGCAGGTGTTAATGTACTAGGTATTGGTGAAGAGCCATATGACCAATTAGGGTCCAAATTACAAAACTCTTTAACAGAATATTATCGTGTGAATAATTTAGAAGATCTAGATGAAGTGAAACGTGCTGTTGCATTTTTATTTTATAAACATGGTCCGATTGAGCGTATTGAATCTAATAACGAATACTGGTTAGAACTTGATGCGCAGTTGCGTGAACAATTTAATGTATATGGAAATAAACCGAGTGACTTGAAAAAAGTTAAATATAAATCTGAAATGAAAAAGCTGTTTAAAAAAGCAGGTGTGCCTGTTGTAGATGGAAAAGTCGTTAAAACTAAAAAAGAGTTAACTAAATCCATTGATGAATTAGGACTGCCAGTTATTGCTAAACCAGATAATGGTGTTGGTTCAGCTGCAACCTTTAAATTATGTTCAAAAGAGGCTGTACGCCATTTTGAAGAAGAGTGGGATGAAGCACAAGTGTACTTCATTGAACCATATGTCGAAGGAGGCGTGCTTTGTACATTTGATGGTTTAGTTGATCAAAAAGGGAATATTGTTTTCCAAACAAGCTTTACATATAATGTGCCTACTCTGGAACTTGTTAAAGGTCAGTTGGATTTAGCTTATATTATTCAAAAAGAAGTTGATCCTAAGCTTGAATACTATGGTAAATCAATTGTAAAAGCTTTTGGAATGAAGGAACGCTTTTTCCATATTGAGTTTTTTAAATTAGAAGATGGGGATTATGTTGCACTTGAATATAATAACCGCTTAGCTGGTGGCTTCACGATCGATATGTACAATTTCGCATACTCTATTGATTTATTTGATCAGTATGCTTCTATTGTAACAGGTGGAGAAATTAAGGAACCCGATGCAAAAAACCAGTATTGTGTCGGTATAACACAGCGTGATGCGTATGAGTATAACCACAATACGAATGATATTTATGAACGATTTGGCGACCGTGTGAAGTTTGATAAGCGTATTCCAGAAGCGTTTGCGGAACTACAAGGGAATCAATTTTATGCGATTAATGCCGATTCACAGGAAGAAGTCGAAGATATCATTAGTTTTGTACATGAACGAAAAAATTGCAGCGTTGTAAACGTATAGGGATAGGAGATTTTTCTATGAATAAAGAACATTTAAGTCATTGGAGCGGGGAATTAGGACGCGAAATGCAGTTGAACAGATATGGACACAGTGGCATGCCAATCCTAGTTTTTCCTTCATCTGGGGGGACGCATTTTGAATACAATAATTTTGGAATGATTGATGTGTGTCATGACTTTATAGAATCTGGAAAAGTTCAGTTTTTTACACTGTCTACCATAGATAGCGAAAGTTGGCTACACGACTCAAAATCGGTACATGACCGTGCATTAGCTCATGAAGCATATGATCGTTATGTAATTTCAGAAGCTATTCCATTTATTAAACATAAAACAGGTTGGTTTGATCCAATGATGACAACAGGTTGTAGTATGGGTGCGTATCATGCATTGAACTTTTTCCTAAGACATCCGGATGTCTTCCAAACAACCGTTGCTCTTAGCGGTGTTTACGATGTCCGTTTCTTTTTTGGAGATTATGGAAATGATCCTCTTGTATACGAAAATTCACCAAGCGATTACATATGGAATCAAAATGACGGCTGGTTTATAGATCGATACCGTTCAGCAGATATCATAATTTGTACCGGGCTAGGTGATTGGGAACAAGACGGACTGCCATCATACTTTACATTAAAAGAAGCATTTGAAGAAAAACAAATTAAAGCATGGTTTGATGAGTGGGGCGAAGATGCTTCACATGATTGGGTTTGGTGGCGAAAACAAATGCCGTATTATTTAGGGGAATTATTTAAATAAAATGTCAGAAATATGATTGTCATTTTATTCTTATGCAGTGAATCTTATTAAACTGGCAATTCCTAGATTAAAAAAAGAGCTGTCAATCCAGCTCAAGTAGTACAACAAAAAGAGGATGATTATCGTTCATCCTCTTTTTTCATTATGGAAAAGTATTAGAATAAAGAGGTAACCAATATTTTATGTCAAATAATATTTGATGCTAAACTTGATTATGACTTACAGCAAGTTTTTTACTATTTATAATAGGTGTATAATAGTGTGAAGAAATTGTATTTTAACGGGGTGGTAATGAAAATGAAGATTTTGTTTGATGAAACTTATACTTCAAATGAAGGAAAGAGAACAAGCAGGAATATATGGTATGGGGATGCCGATCTAACTATTGAAAGTGAATATGGAAAAATCATTAATCTTAATGAAGATTTTATGGATAATTTATGTGAAATAATAAAAAAAGACTTATCTAAAAATGCAGCAAATAAGGCTACTGAAACTAACTGGTATTTTTATGGAAGTGGTGTAACTCAGGACGCTATTGGAGACAATATTCGTCCGACAATTATGGTTCGTGAGAGGTCAGACGAATTTATCACTAATTTTAATATAAGTGACCACGATTTTGCTTTAAATATCGATGCAATTCTGCTGTTTAAGGCGGAGTTTGAAAAACGTTTAGCTAGTTATTGAGGAGTAATATCACTATATTAATTTTTATACTATTCGAAGGAGAATGATTTCATAATGACATCATTCTCCTTTTTCATCTGATAGGAGTCTTTTTTTGTAAGGAATAGAACATTTAATAGGTAAAGATTATAAATAATTACACTTAAATTTAACGGACTAATAGATAGGTTGTAATAATTTAATAAACTGTATGAACTAGTGTATGATAAGTAAATTACTATAAATGTTTAAACTTTCTATCGTTATAGTTAAGGAGCGTTTGTTTGCTATAATGATTGGAACCCATTAAAGCAAAATAGGTGACTAAAGAAAAATCTATAAATATCAATTTCAAAATTAATAAGGTGAAATAAATGATTGTAAATACACTAAATGATGTAAATAAGTTAATCACAGAATGGCAAACTGCAATTGAAGCGGAACGCAATTATTTGAAATTTCACGGTGGTAGAAGTTATACCCTTTCTACGGGGACACCACTATACCAAATTGGACAAAGTACGGTTATCTTGTTTACGATTTATGCAGAAATTTTTGTCCCAGAAGGAACGCCGGTTCGAATAAAAATAGAAAATCAAGAATATCAAGGTGAATTGTTGTCATTTAAAGGTTCTCAAGTTGAAATAAAAATAAATGAAAGAATTACTTCGACGATTCCATATGCAGAACTTTTTAATGAACCATGGGAGTTACTAGATCAATTAATTGAAAGACTTGAGGAAATAAAAGACTATCGGAGTAAACAAAAAAGAATTATGAAGGTAATGAATGCTGATTCTACTGCTAAACATTTAAGTAAAATGAAAAAAGAAGTTTCAACAAAGCAGGAGCTAATTTATCGTTCGTTTTATAATGCGACAACATATATTTGGGGGCCACCGGGTACAGGAAAATCTTATAATTTAACTAATATTATTTTAAAACATTACGAAAAAAATAAGTCAGTTTTAGTAATAGCTCATTCTAATGCTGCAGTAGATGTGTTAATGAAAAATGTCATTCATGAATTAGAAATGAAAGATAAATGGAAAAGTGGCGAGATTGTCCGCTATGGTTATACAAAAGATGAAGTGTTATTACAACACGAAGATGTTCTTTCATCAAAGCTTGTTGAAGTAAATGGAAGTATAAATCAATTTGAGTTAGAAAATTTAGATGAACGAAAGCATTCGATGCTAAGGAAAGCTAGAAGAGGGGCAGCCTCAAAAAAAGAATTAGATGATTTAAGTAAAATTCAAAATAAGTTAAATAAAATTCGAGGGGAAATTCGTGAAAAGGAAAAAGAATTGATTGATCAAGCAAAAGTGATTGGCACTACACTATCCAAATGTTCAATTGATCCTTTAGTCTATTTACGCCAGTTCGATTTAGTTATTGTTGATGAAATTAGTATGGCGTATACACCACAAATCGCCTTTGCTTCAACATTAGGGAAACGAATTGTTGTTTGTGGAGATTTTAAACAATTACCGCCAATTGCATCATGTTTTCATAATGAAAATGTGAAAAAGTGGCTACAGGAAGATTTATTTCATCATACTGGTATTGTCCAAAAGATAGAGAATGGTGAACCATTAATTAATTTAGTTTTATTGAATCAACAAAGGAGAATGCATCCGGCCATATCTGGGTTTACAAATAATGAAATCTATCATTCATTGGTGTTTGATCATCCATCTGTTAAAAAAAGACAGGAAATCGCAAAACATAAACCATTTCCAATGCAAGCAAATAGTTTAATAAATTCTCAATTTCTTAAAACCTATGCTTTAAAAGATTCAAATACGAATTCTAGATATAATTTAGGATCTGCGATTATTGCAATTCAATGTATTCTTTCAAGTATAGTAGATGGGGTCAAGTCAATTGGAATTGTTACGCCATATAGAGCACAGGCAAAGTTACTTACCGCACTCCATAAAGAAATTATCGGGAAAACAAAATATCGAGAATTACCAATACAAATCGCAACAGTTCACCGATTTCAAGGAGCGGAGTGTGACGTAATCATTTTTGATTCAGTTGATACGAAACCACAATATTCTCCTGGATTACTGCTTACAGATCAAAACAGTGAAAGATTAATTAATGTTGCTTTGACTAGAGCTCGTGGCAAATTTATTCATATTGCAGATATTCCATTTATAAAAAGTAAAACAAATTCAAAAAAGACGATTAATAAGTTAATTCATTTCCAAATGGAAAATGAATACAAGGTGAGTAAAGAAGAGTTTGAAAAGGTTTTTTCAAAGAGTATATCAAAGAGGTTAAGACTGTTTTCGGATCATTCAATGGACATGAAAAATGAATTAGTAAATGATCTAAAAAATGCAAAGAAAAAAATAATTGTCTCCATGCCTAATTTATCTAAAATGTCTTTGGAAATTCGAAAACTGATCAATGAAGTTGAGATACCAATTCTATTTATAAGTGAATCTCATTTTGATAATCAAAAAAATAGAAGCTTTATTAAAAAAGATCAAGTTCAACCATTCATTATGATTGATAATGAACTTTTATGGTATGGAATTCCTTTGTCACAAGTTAGTTTAAACCAATCAAATTACTCAGCGAGATTGAATTGTCCTTTAACGTGTCAAGTATTAAAAGGATTTATAGACTATTAAAAGTTACATAGAAAGTATTCTATGTAATTTTTTTTATTCTTATTAATTAATTTTGAGCATAAATTAAAAATAAAATGCTACGGGATAGGTGAATAAATGGTCGATCGATCGGTATTTTCTAAATTGTCTATGCCTTGTGCTTTTTTAGATTGGGATGCTTTTGTTCAAAATGTGGATGATATTGCAGCTAAATCAAACGGTAAGAAAATACGAATTGCTACAAAATCAATTCGTAGTGTACAAGTTTTAAAATATATTTTAGAGAGCAATGATTGTTATGAGGGGCTAATGTGCTATAACCCCCATGAAGCAGATTTTCTTGCTGAAAATGGATTTGATAATTTATTAATCGGCTATCCAACAGTTGATGTAATAGGATTAAATAAAATTGCATGTCAAATAAAAAAGGGTAAAAAAATCATTTGTATGGTGGATCAGACTGAACAAATTACTATGATTGAAAAGATTGCAGCAAAAAATGAGATTGTTATTCCACTTTGTATCGACATAGACATGAGTACATCATATTTTGGTTTTCATTTTGGAGTTAGAAGGTCTCCAATAAAAGAACCTAAAGATTTAGTACCGCTACTAACACATATATTACAATCCTTGAATGTGCGCTTGGAAGGAATTATGGGATATGAGGCACAAATTGCAGGGGTTGGGGATGCTGCAAAAAATAGGGTATTGAAAAATAAAATAATCCAGTTTTTAAAGAAGAAATCATTAGGTGAAATAGCGAAAAAAAGAAGAGAAATTGTTAAATACATTGAAAAAGATGGCTACCATCTTGAATTTGTAAATGGTGGAGGTACTGGAAGTCTTCACTCGACGGCAAAGGAAAAAGTGGTTACTGAAGTAACAGTAGGCTCAGGATTTTACGCTCCAACATTATTTGATGAATACAGAAGTTTTCAATATCAGCCAGCAATTGGCTTTGCTTTACCAATCATTCGAAAATCATCGGAGAAGATTTTCACATGCACAAGTGGAGGATTTATCGCATCAGGTGCTGTAGGAAAAGAAAAATTACCAACTCCATATTCCCCAGATCATTGTACTTTATTGCCACTAGAAGGTGCTGGTGAAGTTCAAACCCCAGTTTTTTATTCAGGACATGAAGATTTAAAAATAGGAGAAGCAATTTTATTTAGACCAAGTAAGTCTGGTGAAATTGCTGAGCGTTTTTCTCATTTATATGTAGTAAGTAAAAATAAGATCATCGACCGGTTCACAACATACAGAGGAGATAGGGGGTGTTTCCTATGAAAAGTATGTTATGGAAAAACTGGTCTGGAAGTGTAAAGTTTAAACCAATTCAAGTACTGTATCCTTCATCGATTGAAGAAGTTGTAAACCTCGTTAAAAAAGCTAACTCGGAAAATAAGAAAATAAGAGTAGTAGGTTCAAGTCACTCATTTACTCCACTAATTTCAACAAACGACTATTTAATGTCACTAGATAATTTAAATGGCGTTATTTCAATCAACAAAGAGGAAGAAATTGCCGAAGTCTGGGCTGGAACTAAGCTTGAGCAATTAGGAAATGAATTATACGAATCAGGTTATTCACAAGAAAACTTAGGTGATATTAATGTTCAATCGATTGCAGGAGCATTTTTAACGGGTACACACGGCACAGGAATTGATCACGGAATTTTATCTACACAAATCGAAGAGATGACAGTAGTATTACCATCAGGTGATCTATTAGATTGTTCAAAGACAAAAAATACAGATATATATAGGGCATTTGGCGTGTCCTTAGGTTTACTTGGCATAGTTGTTAAATTTAAAATTAGAATAAAGCCTGCTAAAACGTATCGTTATGAGAGTAAAAAAATAATGATTGATGAAGTTTATAGTAATCTACTAAATTTGAAAAAAGAAAATGAACATTTTGAGTTTTACTTATTCCCATATTCTGATCATGTTCAAGTAAAGATAATGAATGAAACTAGAACGAAGAAGCATTCATTTAAATTAGAAAAATGGAAGGTAGCAACCATTGAAAATAAAGCATTCTGGTTATTAAGTGAATTTAGTAGAAACTTCCCAAAAAGTAGTTCTCAAATTAGTAAAATAAGTGGTAGCAGTGTTCCAAATACAAGGATGGTCGGACCGAGCCATGAATTATTTGCAACAACTCGAAATGTAAAATTTAACGAAATGGAATACAGTATTCCAGCTGAATATATGAATGAAGCGACGTTAGAAATACAAGAAGAAATAAAAAATAAACGATTTAACGTCCATTTCCCAATCGAATGTCGATTTGTAAAAGGAGATAATTTTTTAATAAGTCCTGCTTCGATGCGTGATTCAGGGTATATCGCAATCCATATGTATAAAGGAATGGATCATCAAGACTATTTTAATAGAATAGAAGAAATTCTTCAAAGCTATAACGGCAGACCACATTGGGGAAAAATGCATTCGATGAATATAGACAAACTAAATCACTCGTATCCATCATTATCTAACTTTCTTACTATACGAAGACTATTAGATAAGAATAATATTTTTGTGAATGCTTATTTAGCGAAATTATTTAAGATTGAATAATAGTTGTTTGTAATAAGTCTTGCAGTTAAATGATTTAATAGTTTTCAGCTGTAATATCTTAATTATATAAGTGGAAATAGATAAAAGTACGAACATTAAGTGAAATTAATTAGAAAACTTGGCCTAATTAATAAGTACTATTCTAAACAGCGTGAAAATGACTGAACAAGCTTCAGTCATTTTTTTATGAAAATCTAATTGAAAATATTTATCAATTGTATTATGATAAGTAATGAGAAAAGTTATCAATATCTATTACATATATTTAATTTAGATTTTTCGGGGGTATTTTCATGAAGAAGCAAACTACAATGATCGCAATTTCGCTTGCTACAAGTTTAATGATGGCAGGTTGTGCACAAAAAAGTGAAGAAGCTAGTAATGTAAAAAAAGAAACAAAAGTAGAAGCAAAAATAAATTTAGATTCAGAGATTAATAATTATAGAGATTTCGTAGTATCTCAAACGGAAGAGTTCGTATCAAATACACAGAAGTTCGTTGATGCAATTAATGCAGGAAACATGGAAGAAGCAAAACGTTTATATCCAATTAGTCGTTCATATTACGAAAGAATTGAACCAGTAGCAGAATCATTTGGCGATTTAGATCCAAAAATCGATGCACGTGAAGGTGATGTACCTGCTAACGAGTGGACTGGCTTCCATAAAATTGAGCAAGTTCTTTGGGTTCAAAATACAACAAAAGGTCTTGAAAAATATACAGAACAACTTATGAAAGATGCTAACTACTTAAGAGCAAAAGTAGAAACAGCTGAAATAGATCCTGTATTATTTGTAACTGGTCCAGTGGAATTATTAAATGAAGTATCATCTTCTAAGGTTACTGGTGAAGAAGAGCGATATTCTCATACTGATTTAGCTGATTTTGCAGCTAACGTAGAAGGTTCAGATAAAATCGTTCAATTACTATCTGAAAAATTAAAATCAAAAGATGCTGATTTAGCTTCAACAATTGAAACAAGATTCAGTGAATTAATGACAACATTAAATACTTATAAAAAAGGTGATCAATACGTTGATTACAAACAGTTAAAAGAAGATGAAGTAAAAAAATTAGCTCAACAAGTAGATGCATTAGCAGAACCGATTTCTCAAGTTGGGTCAACATTAGGGGTTAAATAATATGAAAAAATTAGAAACAAATAAAGTTTCTAGAAGAGATGCATTAAAACTTATTGGAGTTGGTGGAGCTGGTATACTTATTGGTGCAACTGGAATTGAAGCAGCTACTGATAAGGTAACTAATTTCTTTTCACCAGCTAAAGCGGATGCAAGAGAGATTCTTCCGTTTTATGGTAAACAACAACAAGGTATTACTACTCCTGCTCAAGATTTTATGTATTTGGCGTCATTTAAACTAGAAACTACTTCAAAAGCAGATGTCAAAACATTGTTTAAAAAATGGACGGAAGCATCAGCTTTAATGAGTGAAGGTAAGGAACTAGGTGATTCTGAATTTCCTTCATCACCACCAATAGATACGGGTGAAGCAACTGGTTTACAACCAATGAAGCTTACGTTTACATTTGGAGTTGGACCTTCGTTTTTTGATCGATTATCAATTCAATCAAGTAAACCATCGGGGTTAAAAGATTTACCTCATTTCCCTGGTGATGATTTAAGAGAAGAATGGAACGGTGGAGACATCGTAGTTCAAGTTTGTGCAAACGATCAACAAGTTGCTTTTCATGGTATAAGAAACTTGATTCGAATTGGACGCGGAACGGTTAGTTTAAAATGGATGCAGCACGGCTTCCAACGTTCATCTGGAGCGGATCCATCTAGTAGTACACCTAGGAACCTAATGGGCTTTAAAGACGGTACTGGAAATCCAGATACTAAAGATGAAAAAGAAATGAACACACATATTTGGGTGCAAAATGGTGATGGTCCAGCTTGGCTAACAGGTGGTTCTTATCTAGTTGCAAGACGTATTCGTATCCGTGTTGAGGAATGGGATCGTAGTTCATTACAAGATCAAGAACAAACATTTGGACGTCACAGAGCATCTGGTGCACCAATAGGTGAAAATAGTGAATTTGCTAAAATCGATTTAAAGAAAACAGATGATAATGGGAAATTAATGATTCCTGCAAATTCACATGTGGCTTTAGCAAAAGGAAACGGAAAAATTAAAATTTTAAGAAGATCTTATTCATATACTGACGGACTTGATATCCAAACAGGAAAATTAGATGCAGGCTTACTATTTGTTAGTTTCCAAAGAGACTTAGAAAAACAATTTATTCCTTTACAAGATAAATTAGCGAAAATGGATTTATTGAACGAATACATTGAGCATAATGGTAGTGCAGTATTTGCATGCTTCCCAGGGGTTAAGAACGGAAGCTATATTGGTGAAGGATTACTTTAGTAGGTGAATTGCATGAAAAAAAATATACTTATAATAGCTAGTTTACTATTTTTTAGTTTAATAATTAGTCCGTTTCATAAAATATTTGCTGAAACTGATCTTCAAGAACAAGTACTTTCACATATTGGTAACTCTTTAACAGAAGTTAAAAATGGTGAAAAAGAAAAAGTAAAAACAGATTTATTAGCGATTAAAGATTTAATTAAAAATGGGAAGAAAACTTCAAAATTAAATAAACTAGTTGACCAAGCGATTAAAGATATTGATCAAAATGAACTTTCAACAGTAAAAGATGATATTCGCGGGATAGCTTTTGAAACAGAAAAGTGGATCGAAAATACGAATGATAAAAAAGATCTTTCTCAAATTAATCTTACTAAACTAGTATCTCATTTAAATAATGTTAAAACTTTATCAAATGAATCGAATTGGGAAAAAGCACAATCAGAGTATAAGCTTTTTGAAATTGAATGGTCGAAGGTAGAAAATGATATAAGAAAAGCAAACAGTGGTTTTTATGGTTCAATCGAAGCAAATATGATTACTTCAAGGTCAACATTGTTTACTGAAAATCCTTCAATTACTAAAATAAATGATTCTTTTACTAAATTAATTGATGTATTGAATAATCCAAGTAGTGACTCAACAAAAGAAGTAAGTATTGAGAAAGCAATTAAACTACTCGATCAAACAATCAATGATGTAGAATCAAATGATACAGAGAAAGCACAATCAACATTTAATGAATTTATACAAGATTGGCCATATGTTGAAGTAATGGTTCAAGCAAATTCAATGGAATTATATAAGAAGATTGAAAATGATACATCCATTGCATTAACTCAGTTAACTGAAAAGCCAAAATCTGCAACAACGATGAAAACATTAAAACAAATTCAAAACAATTTAAACTTAGCTACGAAGAAAACATCTTATACGATGTTTGATGCAGGAACTATTGTATTTCGTGAGGGTTTAGAGGCTTTAATTATTATTTCTGCTTTACTAGCATTAGTGTCAAAAGGTAAACAAGAATCAGCACGTAAGTGGATTTTCGTTGGTGGTGCTTTTGGTATTCTAGCTAGTTTAGTAGCCGGTTTATTATTCCAGTTTTTATTATCAAAAATCTCAGCAGGAATTAGTAATCAATTAATTGAAGGGATCTCTGGTCTAATTGCAGTTGTTTTCATGTTAACAGTTGGGTTATGGTTGCATAAACAATCTCGTCAACAAGAATATGGTAGTAAGATGAAAGAAAAAGCAAAAGCAGCTATCGCAGGCGGAGGAATTCTTTCATTAAGTTTACTTTCATTTTTCGCAGTATTTAGAGAAGGTGCCGAAACTGTCGTATTCTATATCGGTATGAGTTCTTCAATTACAGCGAAAGAATTGATTACTGGTTTTGCAGGTGGAATTATATTACTTGTTATAATTGGAATTTTCATCTTAAAAGGAAGCAAATTTATTCCTTTAAAGCCCTTTTTTACAATCGCAAGTTTATGTATTTATTACTTAACGTTTAAATTCATTGGTCAAAGTATTCATGCATTACAAGGAATTGGCTATATGCCAGACCATATGAGTACTATTTTTCCAACAATACCTAAATTAGGGATTTATCCATCCCTTGAAAGTATCATTCCACAACTAATTTTATTACTATTTGTGATTTGGTTGTTCGTTGGAACAAGAATCAAAAACAATAATAAGTCAATTGCTGCTTAAAACAGTATAAGTATAAGAAAACAGACATAATTGTCATTCAAATAGACAATTGATGTCTGTTTTTTATCGTCTTTTCAGTTTTTAAAGGTCCAATCAGGCTAGCGGAATTCATTTTATAAAAAATTGGAAAATTATGAGCTAAAATATTTAAAAATTCTTTTAAAAGAGATAAGATAAGATTAAAGAAATATACAGGTTTGTCATAATAATATTATGTAAACTAGGTGATGTAAGGAGGATATTTAAAATGATTCAAAAAGCTACATTTGCAGGTGGTTGTTTTTGGTGTATGGTAACACCGTTTGAGGATTTACCTGGTATACATGGTATTGTTTCAGGTTATATGGGTGGAGTATTAGAAAACCCTACGTATGAAGAGGTTAAAAAGGGGACTACTGGTCATTATGAAGTAGTTCAAATTACATTTGACGATGAATTATTCTCATACAAAAAACTATTAGAATTATTTTGGCCACAAATTGACCCAACAGATCCAGACGGTCAATTCCAAGATAGAGGTTCACAATACCGAGCTGCAATCTTTGTTCATAATGATTCACAACTTAAGGAAGCAATGGAATCAAAAGAAAAATTAATTGAAAGTAATATTTTTAAGAAACCGATCGTAACTGAAATATTACAGGCAACTACTTTTTATGAGGCTGAAGAGTATCACCAAGACTATCATAAAAAAAATCCAAAACACTATAAAGAAGATAGAGCGATGTCTGGAAGAGACGAATTTATTGAATCAAATTGGAAAAAGTAGGCAATGAAACAATAGAAGCTCCATTAGAGCTTCTATTATTTTTAAGGGTGCATAGGAATATTTGTCTATTCTAAAAAAATACAATCCTTATATCTGCTCTCGGATGGAGGTATACTATGGAAACAAATCGAAGGCTAGTGACGATCGGGTTGTTGGTAGCTGTTACATTGTCTGCGATTGAAGGGACGATTATTACAACTGCCACACCTACTATCACTACAGAATTATCTGGTGTTAAGTTGATGAGTTGGATTTTTGCAGCTTATATGTTAGCAATGACTGTAACAACACCGATTTATGGGAAACTATCGGATTTATATGGTCGCAAAAACTTATTAATGTTTGGTATCATTTTATTTATTTTAGGTTCAGTTTTATGTGGTTTTTCACAAAATATGGGTCAATTAATATTATTTCGTACAATTCAAGGACTAGGTGCTGGAGCTGCATTACCTTTAACGATGACGGTAATAAGTGATTTGTATCCATTCCAAGAAAGGGCTAAGGTGCAAGGATATATTAGTGCAGTATGGGCAGTTTCAAGTGTAATCGGTCCATTAGTTGGAGGATTTTTTGTAGACTTCATTTCTTGGCGTTATATCTTTTTTATTAATTTTCCATTCGGAATCATTTCTATTATTCTATTTTGGAAATACTATCACCAAAAAATTGACCGCAAAAATAATATTTCAATTGATTATTTAGGGTCCATTCTTTTTATATTAAGTACTTTATCAGCTTTATATGCTTTAGTTGTAGGGGGAGAACAACATAACTGGACTTCTCCGAATTTACTTTTCCTTTTTGCATTTGCAATTATTTTATTTGCGTTATTTCTTTTTGTTGAAACAAGAGCAAAGGAACCATTATTACCACTTTCTTTATTCAAAATCCGTCATTTAGTTGTAACATATGCAGCAATGTTTATTGCACATGCACTTCTAATCTCGATCGAGGTGTATTTACCAGTTTATAATCAAAGTGTGTTTGGATTAAGTGCGACACAGTCAGGTTTAATGTTAATTCCACTTTCATTTGCTTGGACATTAGGTTCATTTTTATCTGGTCGTTTCATTAAGAAAATGAAGGCAAGAAATATTATCCTATTAGGTGCTTTCTTATGTATTATAGGTGCCTTAGGGATGAACTTTTTCCATGATTCAAAAATATTAATTTATCCATTTAATGCATTTTTAGGACTTGGCTTCGGATTATCTTTTCCAATTTATATGATCCTAATTTCATCAGCTGTAGGTATGAACCAAAGGGGTATTGCAATTGCCGCAAATTCCTTTTTAAATACTTTTTCGCAAACAATTACGGTTGCTGTGTTAGGAACCATTTTTACGATAAAGGCATCTGAAGTATTGAATGGTCAAAAATTAGTACTTAATGCTCATAATCAAATCAATCATCTATCGACAGTAAAAGCTGTAACTGCTGGTTTTGAAATCATTACTTTATTTATGGCGATATTTAGTATTATTACGTTTATTTTCGTCTTATTTTTACCGTCTGAACAATCTGAAGAAAAAAAGGTTGAAACAGCACACTAATATAGAAAAAGAAAGCTGGGAGAGAATGAACAACACACTTAAAGGGATTTTGTACGGTGTACTTGCATATGTGGTTTGGGGTGTCTTACCAATTTATTGGAAACTAATTCAAGATATTTCACCTTTTGAAATATTAACACATCGTATTATATGGTCTTTTGTAACGTTAATACTTTTCATTCTTCTTACAAAAAAATTAAAGCAATTCAAAATTACTTGGAAGCAAATTGTAAGTAATAAAAAAGTATTAGTTTCAATGATTGCTATTTCACTATTAATTAGTACCAATTGGCTAATCTATATTTGGGCGGTCAATTCAAATCATATTCTTGATGCAAGCTTAGGCTATTATATTAATCCATTAGTTAGTATTATACTTGGTGTAATCGTATTGAAAGAGTCACTGTCAATTTGGCAAATCGTTTCAGTTTGTTTAGCAACAATAGGGGTAGGATATTTAACAATCATGTCAGGTACGTTACCGATCGTCGCAATACTTTTATCTTTAACATTTGCCTTTTATGGATTATTGAAAAAGATTTTAAATATCGACTCTTTTTTAAGCCTTACAATAGAGACTTTATTAATTTTTCCAGTGGCCTTACTATACTTTGGATTCCTAGCTTTTAAAGGCCAAGCAGGACTTGTACAAAGTGCACCAAATGAGCAATTATTAATAGTAGGTGCTGGTTTAGTAACAATTATTCCTTTATTGTTTTTCGGTAAAGCAGCACAATTAATTCCGTATACTTATGTTGGATTTTTGCAATTTATATCACCGACTATTAGTTTATTAATTGGGATTTTATTATACGATGAAAGTTTTTCAAAAAAAGACTTCATCTCATTTTCATTTATTTGGTTAGCTTGTATCGTATTTGCGATTTCAGCTACACCGTTTATGAAATCCATTGAACAAAAACTTAAAAATCGAAATAAAAAACAATCAATTTCTGCCTAAAAATACATTATGTTTGTAGCATTGAAAGGAGTAAAAATGGCTGTAAGTAAAACGAATGCAATGAGAATGTTAGATTCAAAAAAAGTTAACTATACAACCTTAAATTATGACTCGAATGATGGAAAGATTGATGGGGTTTCTGTAGCAAATAAAATTAATAAAGATCCTGAATTAGTTTATAAAACACTTGTATCAATCAGTCAATCTAGGGCGATTTATGTTTTTGTTATACCAGTCGAAAAAGAATTAGACTTAAAATTAGCAGCAAAGGCTGCTGGAGAAAAGAAAGTAGAATTATTGCCAGTGAAAGACCTTTTAGCAAGCACAGGATATGTTCGAGGTGGCTGTTCACCAATAGGTATGAAAAAGCAATACCCTACTTTTATTGAAAAATCTGTTAATAATATAGAAGAGATTATTATTAGCGGTGGAAAAATAGGTATACAACTTCAGTTGAATGCAAAAGATTTAATACAAACAACTCGTAGCAAAATAGCAAAAATTTCAAAATAAACGAGTCTTATGAGGGATCAAAATGGTAGGGTATTTTATGTTTTATTTAGTAATCGTAAACATTGTTTCATTTGCAATTATGGGAATTGATAAGTCTCGGGCAAAAAGAAAAGCATGGAGAATTCCAGAACGCATCTTATTTTTATTTGCAATTATCGGAGGTTCGATTGGTTCAATTTTAGGAATGTATTATTTTAAACATAAAACAAAGCATCCAAAATTTGTTTTTGGTTATTGGATCATCCTTTTTATCCAATTTGTTATCTATTTTTTCTTCCTGTAATTTAATGGGATAGTCTTACCTTAATTGTATAAAATATTTTTATGACAATTTAAGGAGGCGAAAGAAATGGGACGTGGAAATGGTGGAAGAAAAAATAACGCCGGTCAAAAACAACCAAACTACGAAGATAAATCAAATTTATCTGAATCAAAAAAAGCACAAAAGTAAAAAAGTTAGCCTGTGATCACTTGGTTGATACAGGCTTTCTTATTGGAAGTGGAGAATAAAAAATGAAAAACGAATGGTTTTCAAGAATTAAAGGAATAGATATAGAAGAAGTCTCAAATGAAAATATGACGATCTATTTTATAAAAGAAGAAGATTTAAATGAGGCTAAAAAGGACTTAAGTAAAAAAATACAATGGCCAGAAAATTGGTTAATAATTGGCTTCGATGACGAAACGGATGATGTTATTTTCATCAACGAGGAATCAGGGGAAGTATGTACTGCCTATGAATTTGAACGAAAATGGGAAGTCGTTACTCTGTATTCAAGTTTGAATGAATTTTTAGCTGCTTATGGATATTGAATTTTAATAAAATTAGGGTGTTCCAAAAGTGAAATGGGACACCTATTTTTATGGGGAGTTATGCGTGGCAAATAAAAATAACAAAACTGCAATTAAATCTATGATAATCGCGAATAAAATTTATAATTACCTGTACGGGTTAGGGGATTATGACTTTAAAATTGTAAGATTTGTTGATACTTTTATATTATTTACTAGTAAATATGTTCTAATTAATAGTAAATTCATTAAAAATCTATCCATTACTTAAAAACGAGATCGCTTAGATCACCTACATATGAAGAGCGCTGTTGTAATACCCCCGATTACTCCAATTAAAATAATGAAAAAGAGGCACCTCTGTGTCAGTCAACCTGACTTTTGAGACAGCCTCTTTTAATTACATTGATAAGTTTTGGGACTCATTTACTAAATCGGTTTTAGATTTTTTGTCCTTATATAATAATCTAGCAAGAATTAAGAGAGAAACCGTTCCGAAAATTAAAACCATATATTGTAAACCAATAGTATCTAAAAATAGTCCTGTACTTAAAAGGACAATCTGGAATGTTACTCGGTCATACATACTTCTAAATGAGAAAAGTCGACCATGATATGATCTATCAATTGAAGTTTGGAAAACAGTTGAACAAACAGGAAAGAAGCAACCAACTGAAAATCCGAAAATGGCAAATGAGATAAGTGTCAACCAATGGTGATCTGCAAAGAAAAGTGATAGCTGAGCAAAAGCTACTAAAAAAGTTGAAAAGTATAATAATTGGTTATTCGTATATCTTTTTGTTAATCGTTTAATAACAAATGCTCCAATCATGAATGAGATACCTTCACTTGTATAAATAAGGCCTTTAACTGAAAGATCATGTTGAAGATCACTTATTTCGATTACCATTAAATTAAATCCGCCAAGAAAAAGTACCGGAATCAGGTTTAAGATAAATAAATTTAAGATTGTTGGACTTTTTCTTATGAGTGCAAATATTTCAGCGAATCCTTTATCAGATTTAGATTTATTTGTTTTTTCTACATTAATTGGTTTAATCATAGGTTCTTCAATTCGTAAAAAGAACGTCATTAAAAACAAAAATGCATATGCCAGCATACTCATTCCATAAACATTTGTGAGACTAGTTGATACAACTAAAATACCACCAATTGAAGTTCCGGCAATTCTTGATATTGTAGAAATATTCATATGAATGCCATTTAAAGTTAATAACTGTTCGTTTTTCACAATCATTGGTATAACAGCTTGAAGCGCTGGAAAGTAGAATGCAGCAGAAATTTGCAGCATAACTAAAAATAAGACCATGAAAATAATACTTTCGTATTGTATTGCAAAAAACATAAGAATTACACTTAAAGTCCGACCTAAACCACTAATTAATAATATCCTTTTCTTTGAATATTGATCAATTAACCTTCCAGCCAACGGACCAACAAAAACTCCTGCTAATAAACCGAAAAAAAGAATTAACGATTTAAAGAAATCAGAAGGTACATGTTTTTGCATAAATTCCAAATTTCCGATAATTCCGAACCAAAGACCTATACCAGCTCCAAACTCACCGAACAACACGATCCAAACGTTTCGGTTTTTCCACATAAAAAGTTCTCCTCATTTACCCTTAATATTATTCGACAAAATCTATTATCTCATCAATAGTAAAAAAAGACTATGTAATATCGAAATAAAATAGAAAAAGTAGAATATGGGTTTTGATTAATTTGGTTGTTGAAGTGGTGCTTGTTTAACTAAATGGCAGTTTAGTTGAATAAGGAATGATATAATAATGCCTAAAAAGATTAGTATTTTTCATAAGGAGAAAATAAAATGGATACTAATAATTTAAGAAAATGGTCAGTAGAAAATAGTGTGGAGCAGAGGACAATTAAAGGATTCTGGGAAAATATTAATTCATACAAAGAAGAAGATGAAGAAGAATTTCAAGAAAATTTCGGAACTCATTTTGATGAACATCAATTAACAGTTGATTTAAAAGGGATATCTTTGCATATAGACCAATGGGATAATACAAAAGTTTATGAAACAATCTCATATGGTTTTGATTTCGTTGTGTCACTTATTCCAATTGTTTACAAAAATAAACATTTAGGTGATTATAAGATGCTGTTTACTCTAAAAGGAGAAATATTTGATGACTTCTTTATTATTTTTTAGATATTTTCTATATTTTTTTATTCAAATAACTATGAAGTGAAGCTTATGTTTAAGGTTAAAATTATTATTTTTAGAAAGGTTCTAACTAAATGGATAAAGCAAGGTTTAGGGATAATGGAGAATGGATTGGTGATTTTTATAATCATATTCTGGTCGAATGTCCACAATGTAAAAAGGGCACAAAAATAACCTGGGTGGCAGATAAAACGAAATTAAAGTTAGTTTGTCAAAAGTGTGGAATTGTTTCAGGAACGAACTTTATTAATAGCATCGGTGGAGAAGAAAGTTTGTGGTTACAGACACTTTGTTGCGGCAAAACACTATGGGCATATAATGAAGAACATCTAGATTTTTTAGAGAACTATGTTAGTGCAAGTTTAAGAGAGCGTGTACCAAACATTAATAAAAGTTTAGCGAGTAGATTGCCTAATTGGATTAAAAGCGCTAAAAATAGAGAAGAGGTTTTAAAAGGTATTAATAAACTAAGAAAAAAATTGAACGAAATATAAATAAATATTTCAAATCTATGCAACTAACGCATGCTTTAGTTGCATTAAATTAAAGTAGTTATTACGCCATTTTTTTTAAATAATTGGTGTTTTGGTTCAATAAGTTATCGGTATAATTAGAGAATAAAGTGAGGTGTATTCTATGGATCAAGAGGAAAGACAATTTGCAATGAATACACTAAGGAAAATGTTTATTGGAAGCCAATTAGACGGGATTAAATTTGGTTTAAGTCCTGCCACTACATATGTCTTCTTTATGCATTACAACGATCATGAACCAGACCAAGTATGGTTAAATATTGAGTCTAAATGGAGTGTCTATCCTCGCAACACTACTTTATTTCCAAACTCAGAAGAAGATATTGAAGATATGACAGAAGATGAACTGTTCAAGTTATTATACGAATTAAGAAGAGAAGAAGTAATTGATATTTGTATAGGCAATGATTCTCCGCACCTTTACATAACATTTAAATCGGGAAAAATTTTATTTCTTAATGGCTTTCATGAACAATATGAATGTTGGCAAGCTGGTGATGGTCAAGCATTCGGTGGAGAAGAATGTTTAGTCGTAGCAACACCAGGAAACGGAATTTCAACTTGGTTTCCCGATAAATAATAAAACCTTATTGAACTAACGCAATGCTTTAGTTGTACAGGATCAAACTTTTTAAAGGTGAGAAAAAATATGAAAGTACTTAAACATTATTACCAATGGCTCTTTAAGAGGAAATCGAATCGTGATTTAAGTGACTTAATAACAACTTCTTTAGGACTGTTTTTATTAATGGTAAACGATTTTTTTAGCATTTCTTCTGATAATATTGTAATTCCTATAATTCTTATTTTTGTAACGTTTAATACTATTTTTTTACTAGAAGACATTTTTCAAATTTGCTAGGTTCAAAAAATAGAGATATCCCTTTAATTATATTTGGAATAATATTAGTTTTAATTTTGATATTATCAATTGTAATTAGAGATTTCATCGAAGGAGCTCTTTAGAATACCTGCTTATGCAACTAACGCAGTGCTTTAGTTGAAAATCACGAGTTGCTTGAAGCTCGTTTTTTTATTGATGTAAATGGCAGTTTAGTTGCGTAAGAAAAGGACTTCGTGAATATTTAATAGAACTTATTTAGTATATTGTAAAAAGTAGAAGTATTATTTAATGTAATGTCTATATTTAATGAAAGGAACTGATTTCATTGACCAAAAAAGTAAGAGACATTATGAAATATCGAAAAATCTCATTAGCCTGTTTATTCAGTGCAATGTTTATTTTTGTATTAGATTTTGTAATAAACAGCATGTTCTTGGTGAAACTTGCTTGGTTACTTATCTTCCTATTTGTAGCAATAACAATCATATTCTGGAGATGTCCACAATGTAGAAAGAGACTGCCACTTCGATTTAATATCAATAAAGACGTACATGATTATTACCGTTGCCCTTATTGCGAGAGAAAGTTTTTAGACGGTGAAATCGTTGAGTAATTTCAATGAAGTTGATGTTAGCTTATTCAACTAATGCGTTAGTTGGGATTGTTGAACAAGGGCATATAATTTATAGATAAACAGTAAGTAGACAAGGAGCTAACAAATGGAACAAGCAGGTTTCTATTGGGTTGGTCTCATCTTCTGGGGATTAATTGGTTCTGGATTGTTTCTTTTGGCATGGGGTCTTTGGAAAAAATCTTGGAAGTCTTTTCTATTGAGTGGAATGGCGTTATTTCTTCCCATGTTATATTTCGGTGGTGCAAATAATTGGTTTAGATTACTTGCCCTTCTCCCTTTATTTCCTTTTGCACTAGCTTTTTACACAAAAAAAAGATTTAAAAATACAAAATATTGAGTGGAGTGTTGTTGAACTAACGCATGCGATAGTTGAAGATCATGACCTGCTAATTTGCGGCTTTTTTTATTCAACAAAATGGCAGATTAGTTGAATAAATAGAGGACTTCGTAAGTAATTAATAGAACTATGTCGATTCAATCACATATACATTCGTAATGTTATTTCTTCCAGCTTGTTTAATGATTTATTCTTCATTAAATTCTAAGAAAAGGTTAATGTTATTTGCTTTTATTTGGTCGATTCCTTTTAGTATTTATTTTGCTTTGACACCTGGAATTTTTGCTATATTTGGAATTACCAGCATTTGTTATTATGCAAGTTATATTTTTAGCGGAATAGAAAAGAAAAGAACTATTGAAGATTAATTTTATTGAACTAACGGGTGCGTTAGTGAACTAAAGGACTTAATCGTTAAACACGGAATAAAATTACTAACAAATACAATTTACGAATTTACCTTATTTAATTGGGAGGAGAATCCTCTTGAAAAAAACTGGTCGAATCTTTATGGCTTTTACATTAATTTTCGTTTTACTGGGGTGCAGTAAAGAAAAATCAACTAACGATCTAAATCAGAATGATCAAACAACGGTACCCGAAAGATGGGATGGACCGACGGATACAAGTGTAACATCAAGGGATCTTGGACTTTGTGGAAAGTCAAGAGTAGCAAAAGAAATTAATTTACCTGGTTTCATAACAACAAATTTTACTGGTGAACATATTACGTATCGTTCAAGTGATGAGGTAGTCCAGTTTTCACCTGAACTTATGGTGGTTTCTGACTATAAATTAGAACATCTGTTACTTTTGAGAAAAAAAGATTCAATAGATGAAATATATATAGGTCAACTTAATAATAAGAATAAAGTAACAACGGTAGTTGTATATAAAAAGGGAGCTTGTAGTTAGATGTAGACTTTATAAACTTTCCTTGTACAACTACCATGGGAGTACGATATAATAAGCTTCCATTCACTGTTGTGAATCCGAGGATTCATGGATGGCTAACGCATGCTTTAGTGTAACAAGAAACGGCTACTTCGGTAGTCTTTTTTATTCCACTAAATGGCAGTTTAGTTGCATAAGAAACGAAGAAATATCTTTCTAGTGCAAGCAAAATATTCGTTGATTAATAAAGTTTGAATTGATGTTTTTCTACAAAATAAAAACCATGTCAAATATCCATATAATAGAAAGTAGCTTACATCAAAAACTACTGAGTCAGGAGTGAGACATATTAATAAGTACATAAAAATTATTATGATTTTTATTCTAGCTATTACTTTATCAGCTTGTAATGCAAAAGAAGCTGTGAGTGTAAAGTTAGGAAAAACAAAATTAACAATTATCAAATATGTTGAGACTGGAAAGACCTCCAAATTAGCTGATAAGAAAGATACTAAAAAGGTCTATGAAATCATAGAGGATTTAGATGAACCTTTAAAAAAGAATAATTCAGGTTTTCAACAAATGGAAACAACTCATGCTCTAGTATTTGTTTATGGTAAGGATAATACCGATAATTATAATATGTGGATTGTTCCACCAGATAATAAAAGGAAAAAACTATCTGTAATTGTCCAAAAACAAGATTACAAATACTATAAATTATCTCATAAAGATGCAAAAACGATGTTTGATATAGTTAGTAAATAATAAAGATTGACAAAGATGATATGCAACTAACGCATGCGTTAGTTGAACAACATGAGTTGCTTTGGCAGCTCATTTTTTTATTTAACAATATGGCAGTTTAGTTAAATAAGAATTAATTAAATAACTTTGAGAGTGTTAATGATGGGATTATCATTTCAGTTCAATAAATTACATATAATGGAAAATGAAGGAGATGGATTATGAGAAAAATTTACTTGTTGTTTTCATTTACCTTATTAATGTTAGTTGGTTGTTCAAATGATTCCCTTCATTTTAAAGGTGAAAGCACAAATTGGATTGGCACGTACAAATCGACAATAGATGGGGATAACGAAGATGGAGCTTATGTAATAAAGTACAAGGGGGAAAATCCAGAAAAAATAAAAGTTTTAAATATCGTTATTAATGGGGGAGAAATCGACTTTAATGGTGATGGGAAGGCACTAGACCAACACAAAGAAATATCTTTACCCAATAGATGTACAGATTGTTTAACAACTAGAGATGATAAAAAAATGAAAATTGACATAAAGTGGGACGGTAAAGAGGAAACTATTACGTTAAAAAAAATGACTAAAGAGTGAACCTATGGAGAATATAATATGGGTTAATGCTAGCTACAAAGAGGATAATTATATTTTTGAAACGCATCGACAAGCAGAAATGTGGGCGGATGCATTATACCCAGATTTTGGTCTATATTTATGTTCTAATACAAATGTTGGATACGCTACTCCTGATGAAAAAGTAATAAAATGTTTGGCAGAACTTTTACCCGAATGGATAAATTACAATAATACGAATGGTAGTATTTGTAAAGCTGAAGAAAAAATAGATGGAAAAATCCTATATAAAATTTGGGTGAAAAAATAAATGTATCTATTGAACTAACGCATGCGTTAGTTTTAATTGAAGATCACTAGAGGCTGCTTAGCAGTCTTTTTATTGTGCTATAAGGGAATTGAATTGTTACATAAGGGGAGGGGAAATCAAATTGACCGTTTTCAAAAAAATAGTGATTTTTTTAGCAATAGTTATTTTAATAATTTTAATTGGATTCAAACCTTTTATAAAGCGAAACCCACCATTAGAAATTGGTATTATTGGTTGGACAGAAAAGAAACATGGAGTAGTTATTCAAATAGGTAATAAAGGTTGGAAAAAAGTTTATATTACAGATATATTAGTAAATTCCAATGAACGTCCATTAAATGTAAAAATTCAAGTAAGTAATCCACTAAAACCACTGATTATAACAGATTCATTCACGGATAAAGAGGCGAAGAATTATGTGTATAAGAATATAAACTCAATTAGTATTGAACCGAATACGTCACCTTCTTATATTTTAGAAAAAGAAAACAATGGTACTGCAACAGAAAAAGATAAAGTTTATGGTATTAGTGTATTAGATGATAAATCGATAAATAAAATAATTATTAAATATCATTATATGAGTATTCCATTTGTAAAAAAAATTTCTGTTAGATGACATATAAAAATATACATTTCCTTATGTAACTAACGCATACGTTAGTTATATAGGATTCTAAAAATGTTGTTATAGTAAATGAGATCATCTGAGGTACAAAAATAGGATAGAAATTGCAGATATCACTTCTGCTTTTCTATCCTTCGTTTTTTTTCATATAATGTGTGACTTTAAATAAAAACACTTAAATATACATAATTTTTCTCACTTACTTGACTTTCAATAAAATATTTTCCAAAGTTTTTAGTTTTACTAAAATCCTTCATCTTGAGATGAAAAAGGTATATGAAGTCTTTGCTCAACCACACGAAGTCGCTGATTTAATCTATTTAAGCGTCTAGTATGACGTTCTGAAGTTTGTTGAAGTTGATTTACTTCCCTGTTTAGCTGATTTACTCGTCTTTCTAACTCAGTTATACGTCTAGAAAAAGATTGAAATTGTCCTTGCTGTCTATCTACGTCATACTCATCTTGATAGGTTGGTTGATTATATTGATGTTGAAAGTATGAAGATTGAGGTGGATAAGAGTAATAATTACCCTAGTAATACAAAGATATCGCTCCTTCCATATATGATAACAAGATAAAATATGTAGGCATATGAAGGATGGAAACGGCTCTAGCCTAATTTACTTAATGAAAATTTAATGTTATGAGGTTAGGTTAAAAAATGGACATTATGAAGAATTAATAAAAATAGAAAAGAATTGGTTTTATGAGTATGCTTTTCTACTTCAACAATTAGTGCAATTAAAGAATCTAATTGATGAAGAATGTCATCTTGATCAAAAGTATTTTTCTCATACTCTTCATTTTCTTCATAATCACCTTCAACGTACATACCTGTAGGTGTAATTGTATTTGGAAAAAGCAAGTTATTTGCAAGTGGTAAGAACATTTAACGATACAAAAAAAATATTCGTTACCTTTTTCTTATTGATTATAACACTAAAAAATGATAATGATAATCGATGTCATTTAATGTTATCTTTATTGAGGAGGTATTATCGTGTTTATCCAATTTTTTAGGGGAAATCGTTTTGTATCACTGCTTCTAACTGTATTTCGAGTCTATCTTGGATGGGAATGGCTTAATGCTGGTTGGGGAAAAATCTCCAGTGGCAAATTCGATGCTAGTGGTTTTTTAAATGGGGCAGTAAACCAGGTATCTGGTGAACACCCTGCTGTTCAACCCTGGTGGGGAAATTTTTTAAAAGAAGTTGCATTACCATACGTTGATCTTTTTAATGTTCTAGTTCCTTGGAGAGAATTTTTAGTGGGTCTCGGATTAATATTAGGTATTTTCACATCATTTTAAATACTTATGAGTCTTACAATGAACTTTGCTTATATGTTTTCAGGAACAACAAGTACAAATCCCCAAATGGTTTTTCTAGGAATATTTATTCTTGTGTCAGGAATGAATCCAGGAAAAATTGGATTAGATTGTTGGTTAATGCCAGTACTAGGAAAATTGATATATAAAAGAGATGGTAATGAAAAAATTTCCCAAAGTGCATAATGACAATAGCCCTTCTCATAATTCGAGAGGTGCATTTCGCTTATTAGTTTCATTTTCACATAATTAATAAAGTACCGATGAAATTCATTGTTTTAAGGTCGCAGATTGGAATAATTCATTATATTTTCAATATATTTGGAATGGTAAATGGGATTACGCCAGATCCAAATGTTACAATGTTATCCCAATTGATACAGGTATATTTTGGACATGGAATACTTTATCAAATCATTATTTGATTTACTTTTATCATTCTAATCTTAGCAGTTAATTCGACATTTACAGGATTTTCACAGTTAGCAGCAATTGTAGCAGCTGATGGATATTTACCTAGAGGATTAACGAACCGTGGAGATCGTTTAAGTTATTCAAATGGAATTATTGCACTTGCAGAAGCAGCAAGCATGCTAATAATCGCTTTCCAAGCACATACAAATGCATTAATTCCATTATATGCCATAGGTGTATTCCTATCATTTACAATTGCGCAATTGGGTTTAACGAGAAGATAGAAGATTGTCAAAGGTCCAAATTGGCAAGTGAAATTAGCAATTAATACGATCGGTTTAATTGGTACATCCGTTGTTACGATTATTTTTGCTATTACAAAATTTGTAGATGGAGCATGGGTTGTACTAGTCGTTATTCTAGCTATTATACTATTCTCTTTAGCAATTTATAAGCATTATCAAAATGTTGCAGAGGAATTACGTATCGGTCTAGATACTTTTAAACCCAAAGTAAATAAAGTCATAACAATTATATTAGTATCTGGTACACATCGCGTTGTTCATAATACACTTTCATTTGCCAAAGGGATTTCTAATGATCTTCTTGCTGTTTATGTTGGTTTCGATGATGAGGCTACCAATAAGATGGAAGAAAAATGGGGAAATCCTTGCAGATTAGTTGTTCTAAAAAGCCAATATCGATCCGTACTAGAGCCTCTTTCTAGATTCATTAAATTAGTGGAAGCAAAAGAGGAAAATAGTCAAATTCAAATAGTCATACCACAATTTATTCCTACGAAGTGGTGGCATAATATAATTACACAATTAAACAGCATTATTGCTTCGTTTATGGCTAATCAGAAATAAAGATGTGGTCATAACTACAGTTCCATATCACTTAAAAAAATTATTAAAGAAAAGCATGAAATTTTTAGGGTTTCATGCTTTTTTTGTGTGATTACTGGCATATTGTTATATATCAATTAGAAAACTACTCGACTAATTCAGCTAACGCATTGCGTTAGTTGAACAGAGATGGACTGTGTCGGAGTTGAATTATTTTATTAAATTTATAAAAGACACTCCTGGAGTGTCTTTTCAAATAGTTTAATAGCTTAAGTCATAATATAGTTTTTATATTATTCTCTTGCATCAATAACTGTACAACGCATTGCGCCTCTTCTTAATGCGCGTTCTGCTTCTTCTAATGAAATTCGTACAAAAACAGCTCGATCCATATCATTTTCCACATCAAAAAGAGCAAAAGCCTGACGGTTCGTTATAAAGATACACTTGAATTCTGCTGTTACGTCATCTTCTCTAGGAGCAGTGTTTCTTATTTCACAAAAATGAAGTCCTGCATTTTTAAGTCTTTTTGCTGTTTCCATATTAATACGAATGATAACAAATACCTCTAAATCTACTCCAGGAACTTCTGATTCTATTTCGACAACTGCAAAAAAACGGTTCCCTACCCTTAGAAGACAATTGGCACCAATTTCGAAAATTTCTTTTTCATTCATATAACCACGACCTTTTTTAAAGTTTTATCTACAAATACTCTTCTCTTCATTACTAAAAACTGGTGGAATTTATTCAATGAGATTCACTAGTTCTTATATCTGTTGAGAGGAATAACTAGGTAACTAGTCTCTTTCATCATATTCTATAGTGGACAGATGGTTACCGATAGACAAACTATGAAAATACCCAATTTTATACAAGTAATGATAAGTCCAATGCTTTAAGAAAATGACTTATTGAGCTAACTGGCAGGATAGTGCAAGAAGCAGCGAGGGATTTTAAACTCTTTTCCATAGACATTTCCATATATATACTGATAGAATAATCAGAAATATATTAGAGGTGGAATACAATTGAAAAAAAGATTAGGATGTCTACACGCCCATTATTCAAATATTGAGTATATCGAAAACGCACTCTCTTCTTATGACATTGAATTAATACATTTTGTTGACCCCGCATTAATGTATCGAGTTACATCAGGCGAGAATTTTAAAGTAGCAGATGCTCAAAACAAAGTTAAAGAGCAAATAGAGTGGATTGCCCAATGTTATGTTGATGCTATTCTCATTACTTGCACAAACTATATTGCAATTTTAAAGGAAGAACAACTCTCAATATCAGTGCCAATTATAAAAATTGATGAGCCATACTTTGAATATATTTGTAATATAAAGCAACCTCAGACAATCCTATTTACAAATCCTGCAACTGTTAATGGGACTATGGTGCGTCTCAATCAATATGCTTTTAATCATCAGAAATCTTTAGATATAGAGGTAATTGTCATTAACAATACTTTTGAATTGATAATGCAAGGTCTAAAACACGAATATAATCAAGAAATTTCCAATTTCCTAAACCAAATTATTAAAGAAGATAAAATTATCTCCGTTGCTCAATTATCTATGGTTGATGCATCCCAAGAGGTTGAAAATAAGACATCTAAGCATATTATTAATCCTTTGGATAAATTAATTTCTTCCATTGTTAATCAGTTAAAAATAGACAAGAAATCTGTAGTAATCTGATTTTTCTTATTCAACTAAAGGGTGCGTGTGAGGCCGAGCATAGGTCGTATCATATAGCGGGTGGGATTCCCGTCGAGAAAGAACTAGCCATTCTCTATGGGTCCTACCGAATATTTCGAGGTGGAAGCTGGGCAGAAGTAGCTAGAGGTTGTGGCGCATCATGTCGTCGTCGTAGCCATCCGTCATTTTACATAGACGATCTTGGATTCCGTCTTGCCCGGTCTTTTTAAATTCCTCAATGGATGGGACAGATATTAGTCAATGCTTAAACTTTCTTTATTCAACTAAATAATGCTTTAGTTGAACAAGAACCACTTCAATTTCGCTTGAGTATTGTATGTAAATCTAGTTTACCAATACCGTTATCGGCAATAAAAAAAAGACCTTCCAGGAAGATCCTTTTTATTGCTGCTTCTTTAACTAACGCACCCTAAATGAGAAATTAGATTTATTCATTAATATAAAAAGACTTATAAGTATCTATCACTAATCACTTTCATATGGTGTAACTCGTGCCCGGCAATGCCATATGCAATGGTACCTATCGAAACTGGACTGTTCATTACAGTTCCATTTCGATCCCACGCTGCAGCATCAATAGTTGAAATAAGACTTAACGTGTTAGAGCGTACCGTGTCTAAACCAGATAGTAGCTGCTCCCAGGATAATTTGTTAAAGTTTGCCGCAGAAACGTATTGATCCTGATCCATTGCTGGGAGTGGTGCACTTTCATTTCGTGCAATGGCAAGCATTCGATACGACATCACACGTTCCGAGTCGGTCATATGCCCAATCACTTCTTTTAAAGTCCATTTCCCTGGTGCGTACGCCTTCCTTGCTGACTCCTCTGATAAGCTGCTTAAGAGGGTAATGGTATTAGTTCTTTGCTTACTAAGTATTTCTATAATATCTCCATCTGGCACAAGACTTACATACCTATAATGCTCTGGATTTTCAATAGATAATGGTCGTGGACGCACAAGAATCCTCCTCATCGGAATAGTTAATTATGGTTCTAGGCAAATATTCGACTGTCAGGAAGATATTTCCTTTATTTTTGATATTTTTTTTCATTACCGCAAAATAATTGCAAATTAAACAACTTTTTTGATACATATATTTTGAATTTCTTATGCAACTAACGCTACCGATAGTTGGAGATCACGAGTCACAAAAATGGCTCGTTTTTTATTGAACAAAATGGCAGTTTAGTTGAACAAGAATAACAAGGTTTTTATGCTATATTAGTAAGTAGGCATTTGTCTTAGAGGAAAATCGATGACATTTAAACTAGATATAGAATTTAAAAAGTTTGTACTTTTTGAGGATAAACTTGAAGAGTTATTCGAACACTTTGAGACCTCAATTAATATTATTAATAATCAAAAATCTTTCTTCATAAATTTTTCACCTGTAACAAAAAGTAGTGAATTAGCAAAATATATTCAATCAGGTGAATGGGAGGGTAATATATTTACTTATGAACATAAACATGCGAATTATCCTTTATTCGGAATGTTATTTTAAATGAATCTTGATTTAAAAGACATTATTCCTACTGAGGAAGTATGTTTGACTCATGATGCATATTAAACTCAATTAGTCTTTAAAAGATTTGAAGATGAAATTCACGTTTTTTTACCATTATAAACAGAATGATCTATGGTATGACGGATATAAAATTGTAAACTCCACTCATATACCTGGAAAATCTTGTTTCATTGTGAATAGGTCCGAATTGAAACAAGCGATTGAATTATTCAATGTCCAGTTTCAAGACTATTTAGGGAAAAATCCACCAGAAATAATGAAACATCCTTTAGTTTTAAGAAGTTTTGGAATGGATCAAGCATTTAATGATTTTAATAAAGATCATAAAAAAAAGCTAAAAAATAGAAAAGCTTCTGAAACGAAAGAGATTCAGAAGCTAATAGATCTATTAGAAAATCGTGAAATGGATGATGAAACGAAAAGTGAACAAGCTACCTTGTTATTCAATAAAATTATTGAAAAGTCGATCGATTAGCTTTTTGAACTAACACATGCATTTGTTGAATAACATGAAAGGAAAAAAGCATAAATGAGTATTGATTTCTGTATAGCAGATACAATTAATGAAGCAGCAAAATCTAATAGATATGTAGCTTTTGAAGAAGAAGTACACGAATTCCTAATTAAAGTAGAAAAGTTTTATGTTAGACAGAAGAATAAGGAATCTAAAAATATAGACTTGCTTCTTGGATTAGATCTTTATGGAGATAAAATATTTAATGATCAAGAAATCAAAGAACTGATAAGGATAAAGGATTTTGTTATGAATCTATAATAAAGGAAAATAATGGGTTTTCATAGAAACTCCTATATATGGATATAGGAGGATTTTTTTATGGCTGAATTCAAAGGTATTAATGTTGAAAATATAAATATTGTCGATAAAGATGGAACTGTAAGAATGAGAATTTTTAAAAATGAAAACATTCCACCTGCAATTATGGATGGAAAAGATTTTCTTCCAGGTCACAGGCAGAAAGATCCTATTGCTGGATTAATGTTTTATAACGGAGAAGGTGATGAGTGTGGAGGACTTATATTTGGAAGTAAAAAAGATGAACTAGGAAACTATGAATCATACGCCTCTTTAACCTTTGATCAGTATAAACAAGATCAAGTTGTACAAATGCATTATATTGATGAGAATGAGCAAAGAAATTATGGAATTTCAATTTATGATAGACCGAATATACCTTTACCAGATCTTGTAGAAAGAACACATAAAATACAAAACTCTAAATTAACAGATGGGGAAATTGATTGAGAGTTAGAAAATATTTGGGAAGGAAATATGCCTCGGGCCTTTGTGGGGAAGAATTCTAAGGGTGAAATAACAGTACAACTATCAGATAGCAAAGGAAAACCTAGAATCAGAATGGTAGTAGACGAATATGATATTCCTCGTATGGAATTTTTAGACGGAGAAGGGAAAGTTACATATAAAATTCCTCCTGAAATGTAAATTTTCATCTATTATTATCCCTTCACTTATGCTACTAAGGCACTGAGATTAAATAGAACTCGGAACTGTTAATTGGTTGCCTATTTAACAGTTTTTTTGGATAAGTAAATAAGTTTTACTCAAAAAAAAGATTAATTAACCGTATCATTTAATAACATCTAATTAGAATTAATCTTTTTAGGAGTGATATGTGTGGCAGAAGTTAGAAGAAAAAAGGTTATTGATAGAGGAATAATTCTATTTTTAATTTTATTGTTGATTTTTTTAGCCCTAAATGCTCCTAAAATACAAAATTCATTTAAACCAACACTAGAAGGAACTTATCGATGTGAAGAGCTTCCTTTTGGGTCGTTCGTATTTGATAAAGAGAATGATTATGCTTTTATTTTTGATAATTTTATACTTTCGGAATCAGGAAAGTTTTCACGAGAATTAGACAAAGGTTTCTACGTAAAAAAAACTGATACACTGTATGTAATCAATAGTCCTAAATTTAACAATGTAGAAATTAAATATAATTTAAAAAATCAATCTATAAAAATCAATTCTGACGATGGCACTTACACGTGTAAACAAATTAGCACAAATCCGATGATTAATATCTCTAATTACGAATGATTAAATTTCAAGAAACATTCGTGTTCAGGGAATGCTTAAAATCCAACCATTTGTAGACTCATTATTGGAAGATGATGAACGATGTAAAGAACAATTTCTAAGAAAAATAGAGGAAGCATCAGAAAAGTTTTTTTATAGATATTTTTAGTAATATTATGTGCTTCCTTACTTAAACGAACGCATTTTGTTAGATAAACATCACAAGTTGCTTAATTGCAGCATTTTAAATTGTACAATTTAAAAATTTAGTAAAATATGAAAAAAGGACATCTCGATCTCTATATTGAATAAAGAGATAACAGTGATAGTAAAGAAGTGGTTAAATTATTTTAGAGGCGGTGCAAATATATGAACAGCAGTCCTATTGTGAAAGAATACTCTATAGATTATCAAGCTCAAGTAGTAGATTTAATTCTTGATATTCAGCAACAAGAATACAAAATCAAGATCACCAAGGATGACCAGCCTGATTTGTTTACAATAGAAGAATTTTATCAGAATGGAAAAGGGAATTTTTGGGTTGCTCTTGATGGCGATAAAGTAGTTGGTACAATCAGTCTTTTAGACATAGGGAATCAGGAAGTTGCATTAAGAAAGATGTTTGTAGACAAAGAATATAGAGGTGCAAAATATAAAACTGCAAGTCTTTTATTAAATAATGCCATTAAATGGGCGAAAGAAATGTCAATAAATGCAATTTATCTTGGAACAACTCCTCAATTTTTAGCAGCTCATAGATTTTATGAGAAAAATGGTTTTACAAGTGTAGAAGTTACCGAGTTACCTGAGAATTTTCCAGTAATGAAGGTCGATAAAAAATTCTATAAGTATTCGGTTGAATAGACTGAAATGAATACATAAAAATAAAAGAACAACTGTGGACTTGAGCAGTCCGTCGTTGTTCTTTTTAGAATGATTGTCTAACTAGACAATCTTTTTTTATGAGAAAATTGTTTTTTCTATTGAATTACACATTTACCTGACTAAGAAGAATACATTTAAGAGTATTTTCAGCTTCATTTAATTTGATTGAAGTTTCGAATGTCGCTTGTGCTTGCCCTGCACCGCCTCCACCTTTTCCTTCAACCTGTTTTAGTAAATTTTTAATTAGTTCTCCACAGTGCACATCATTTTTAAGTTGATTAATTAGCAATATTTTTTGCTCTTTTACACTTGAAAAAACAAGTAATGAAGGTTTTTTCGATTGGATTGTCTTTGCGAGTAATTGTAAGTCTTTTACTGATTCTTCTTCAAATGTTTTAATAATGATATCATTCGTTGCGTTTAATAGTAACTCGTTAGAGATTGAGTTAAAGATTGTTTCTTTCATTTTCTCGATTTCTTTTTGCGCTTCTTTGAATTCATTAATCGTCGTTTCGACTTTATCCTTAACTTGATCAGTATGTGTATTAAATAATTGATTAATATTTGATAATGTTTTACTAGTTTTTTGAACTTCTTCTAGTGCTCTATAGCCACATTTAAAATGAAGTCGAGTAGTTTGTCTTACTTTTTCAGTTTTGATTAATTTAATTAATCCAATTTCACCTGTTTGTTTTACATGAGTACCACAACAAGCAGATAAATCTGTATGTAAAATCTCAACAATTCGTATGTTATCTTCAACTTTTGGTAATTTGCGTAGTTGAAGTGCATTTAAGTCTTCTTTATTTACGAAGTAAGTTTTAATTTCGATATTAGCAAGAATCTTTTCATAAACTGCTCTTTCAATTTGATTTAATTGTTCAGCAGAAAGAGTAGGTGTATCTAAGTCAATCGTAACTGTCTCTTTTCCTAAATGAAAACTTACAGTAGGAATATCAAATAGTTCAATAATTGTTGCTGAAAGTAAGTGTTGTCCACTATGATGCTGCATATGATCAATTCTTTGATCCCAATTTATTTCACATGTTGCTTCATTTGTATCTGGTTTTGCATTTAAGACATGGATCACTTCTTCATCATATTCTAATAAATCAACAATTTCGATTCCATTAATTGTACCGAAGTCAGATGGTTGCCCGCCACCCTCAGGATAAAATGATGAATCCTCAAGTTTGATATGAAATAAAGAGTCAACTTCTTTAATTTCAGTAATTTTAGTAAACCATTTTTTTAATGAGGGGTGTTCAAAATATAGTTTGTTTGCCATGATCATACCTCTAATCTTTTTATTTCCAAAATTTGTTGTTTAATTTAAATTATATAGAAACGGAATAAAAACTTAAAATATTCTGTTTCTAATTTTAGCATAATTGACAATTAGAAAAATAAATTTTAGTATTTAGTTAATTAACTAAATACTAAATCTTAGAGGTGTGAAATGTGAACGAATTATTTAAAGCATTATCGGATCCAACTCGAAGGAAAATTTTAGATTTATTAAAAGAGAAGGATTTAACTGCTGGAGAAATTTCAGAACAATTCAATATGTCAAAACCTAGTATTTCGCAGCATCTTAAAATATTAAAATCAGCCCAGTTAATTCAAGATGAAAAGAAGGGGCAATTTATTATTTATTCTCTAAATATGACGGTTTTCCAAGAAATTATAAGTTGGGCATATAGTTTTAAAGAAAAATAATTGAGAGGTGACATATTTTGAAGAAGCATATCATAGCAATTTTACTATTTATTTGTTCACTCCTATTATGGATTATTAACTTTCATGATTTACCAAGTCAACTACCAGTTCACTGGGATTTTTCAGGAAATGTTAATAATTACGATTCAAAAATGCAAACATTTATCGAGCTTCATGCGCTCATGCTTTTCGTTTATTTATTACCAATTGTTACTCCGAAGATTGATCCAAGGAAAGAGAATTATAGGTTATTCCAAAGAAGCTTGTACTTTATGGCAACAGGGATTTTATTTATTTTCTTTTTAATTAATATGAGTGTTTTATTTTATGGTTTAGGTTATAACGTTCATATTGGTTCAATTAGCTTTCTCTTTATTGGTCTTTTGTTTATGTTTCTTGGAAATTATATGCCCCATGTTCGTTCGAATTATTTTATTGGCGTCCGTACACCATGGACATTAAGTAGTGAAAATGTTTGGAAAAAAACACATCGTGTTAGCGGTAGATTATTTATGATCATTGGTTTATGTTTTATATTGCTTTATTTTATACCAGTTAGTAATAAAGGAATAATTGTCATTCCATTAATCATATTTTTAGTTGGGTTCACAACTATATACTCATATATTGCCTTTAAAAAGGAAATGAAAAACTAAATAAAGCTGTTTTTTTACAAAATATGGTGAATGTTTATGAATTTATTTTAGAAAAAATTTAATTTCCCTTTAAAGTATGGTATTGTAAAGAGTAGAGCAAAAGAGTTGGAGGAATAAAATTAATATGATTACAGTAAGCAATGTTAGTTTGCGTTTTGCGGACAGAAAATTATTTGATGATGTTAATATAAAATTTACACCAGGTAACTGTTACGGTTTAATTGGTGCTAATGGTGCGGGTAAATCTACTTTTATTAAAATTTTATCTGGTGATATCGAGCCTTCTACAGGTGATGTTATTGTAACGCCAGGTGAGCGCCTTGCAGTATTAAAACAAAACCAGTTTGAATATGAAGAGTTTGAAGTTCTTCAAACAGTTATTATGGGTCATACACGTCTTTATGAAGTAATGAAAGAAAAAGATGCAATCTACATGAAAGAAGATTTCACTGAAGAAGATGGTATGAAAGCTGCAGAACTTGAAGGTGAGTTTGCAGAGTTAAATGGTTGGGAAGCAGAATCAGAAGCTGCGATTTTATTAAAAGGTCTTGGCATTACTGAAGACTTACATGATAAAAAAATGGCTGAATTACAAGCTGGCGAGAAAGTAAAAGTTTTACTTGCTCAAGCACTATTTGGTCAACCAGATATTCTTTTACTAGATGAGCCAACGAATAACTTAGATCTTAAAGCTGTTCAATGGTTAGAAAACTTCTTAATTAACTTTGAAAACACAGTTATTGTTGTATCACATGACCGTCACTTCTTAAATCAAGTATGTACGCATATGGCTGATTTAGATTTTGGTAAAATTCAACTTTATGTTGGTAACTATGATTTCTGGTATGAATCAAGTCAATTAGCTCAAAGATTAATGTCGGATGCTAATAAGAAAAAAGAAGAGAAAATTAAAGAACTACAAGGATTTATTGCTCGATTTAGCTCTAATGCATCAAAAGCAAAACAAGCTACTTCACGTAAAAAACTATTAGATAAAATTACGCTTGATGATATTAGACCATCTTCTCGTCGTTATCCATTCGTTGGATTTACGCCAGAGCGAGAAGTTGGGAATGATTTATTAACTGTTGACGGAATTTCAAAAACAATCGATGGTGAAAAAGTATTAGATAATGTACGTTTTACTGTAAATAAAGGAGATAAAATTGCGTTTGTTGGTAAAAATGACGTTGCAATTTCAACTTTATTTAAAATCTTAATGGGTGAAATGGAGCCAGATACTGGTTCATTTAAATGGGGTGTAACAACTTCTCAAGCATTTTTCCCTAAAGATAACTCTGAGTTCTTCGAAAAAAGTGATATGAACTTAATCGAATGGTTACGTCAGTTCTCTCCACAAGATGAGTCTGAAAGCTTCCTACGTGGTTTCTTAGGACGTATGTTATTCTCAGGAGAGGAAGTAATGAAAAAAGCTTCTGTTTTATCTGGGGGAGAAAAAGTTCGTTGTATGCTTTCAAAAATGATGTTAAGTGGAGCAAACGTATTAGTATTAGATGATCCTACTAACCACTTAGACTTAGAGTCAATTACGGCATTAAATAATGGTTTAATTGCCTTCAAAGGTACTGCATTATTTACATCTCATGACCATCAATTCATACAAACAATTGCAAACCGTATTATTGAAGTAACACCAAACGGTTTAGTTGATAAAGAATGTACTTATGATGAGTTCTTAGAGAATAAGGATTTACAAAAGCAAGTAGAAGAACTATATAATAAGTAATTCCATATACAAAGACCTTTCACAGTGAAAGGAGTGAAACCACTAATCAATTGATTAGTGGTTTTTCATACTTTCATCTTGTTTTTATATTTGTTAAACTATAAAAAAGGGAGGAGAAAAAATGTCTGAGTTAAATGAAAATAAGTTTTTTAAAAAGTATTTAAAGAAAGCTTCTTCCTATTTAGGAAATAAAGAAAAATCAACGGATTTATTGAAAAAAGCAGCTAAGCTGGCTCCGGATAAAAAAGGTGCGTTAGGTGAAGCTTGGGAAAAAGTAAATTTATTTATTGATTTATTTAAATCATATATTAATGGCAGTTATAGAGATATTTCCACAAAATCAATTTTGACAGTAATTGGAGCATTAATTTATTTTGTCAGTCCAATTGACGCAATACCTGATTTTATCGTCGGTTTAGGCTTTTTAGATGATACAACGATTTTAGCGTATACATTTAAACAAATTAACAAAGATATTGAAAAGTATAAAATATGGAAAGAAAATAATAACGAAAAAGAAGATGCAACAAATTTAGTGGTAATTGAAGAGTCTGTGCAAGATCATGAGCTAAAAGATTAAAATTTATAAATCAAAATTAAAATAAGGTTGCCCATTATTATTAATGAGCAACCTTTTCTTATACCGTTTAATAATGTACATGACTTTCATCTTTTGACCAAACAATGAAAGGGTTTTCAATATCTTTGACCTTAATCATAATTTGTTCACTAGGGATTGTTCGATCTTCATATGGCAATGAAAGTTCATCATAAATATGTGCATCATCAAATCCAATTTTTGCAGCATCATCTTTTGTGAAAAAATAATATATTTTAGAAATTCTAGACCAATAGGCGGCACTTAGACACATCGGGCATGGTTCACAGCTAGTATATAAAACGGCATCCTTTAATAAATAGGTACCTAAATTTTGACATGCGTTTCGAATTGCTTGGACCTCTGCATGTGCAGTTGGATCATTTAAAGTTGTGACTCCATTTACGCCGGCACCAATTACTTTTCCATCTTGGACAATAACAGCTCCAAATGGCCCACCATTCTTATTTAATAAGTTTTCGTAAGCAAGTCTTACACTTAATTTAATCCAATCAGAGTGATTCAAACTAACACCACCTTTATAGTAATAAGGGCGAAAGGTATTTACATTTATCTAATCTCTTTAATTAATATAAATAACTAGTCAATCAAATTGGTTAAACGATTTATAATCCTTAAATTAACCATAAATATTAAAAAGGGTATCTTACTTATTTGTACACTCTGTTAGAGTATTTAAGAACCTATTTAATCAATCTAAAGTAAGAAAATTCATTTTTTATAAGAAAAATAATAATAGAGTAATATGATTCAAACAAATATTTTTAAAGTACTAATCGGGATAAGAATTCTAATAAATATTCAAAATGTCGAATGATTTATTAAGAAAATTAAAGGAGTTAGTTAAATCAAATTAGAATATGTAAACGGTTACAACTTTTTGAAGGATGTGTTTCGAATGAAGAATTTCGGAAATAATATTCAATTGCAAGTGTATAGTGCTGGGAAAAAAAGTGAGATTCCTGTTAGATTTGAGGATTTAGAAAAGTTAGCTCAACATCAATTAGAGGAAGGCCCTTTTTATTATATAGCTGGGGGCGCAGGTAGTGAGCGCTCAATGAACGAAAATCGATTAGTATTTGATAAGTGGAAAATTGTACCGCGAATGTTACTTAATGTGGCTGAACGTGATATTAGTATACATTTATTTGGCAAAACATATAATTCGCCAATTTTATTTGCTCCAATCGGTGTCCAGTCGATTGCGCATCCAGAAGGGGAACTTGAAGCTGCTCGAGCAGCTGCGGAATTGAATATTCCATACATTACTAGTACTGCATCTACTTACTCATTAGAAAAGGTTTCAACTGTTCTAGGTAATTCTCCTAAATGGTATCAATTATATTGTAGTAGTGATATGGAAATAGCAGCAAGTATGATTAAACGTGCAGAAGACAATGGTTACGAAGCAATTGTTATTACGCTTGATACCTCGATTATGGGTTGGAGAGAAAAAGATATTGAAAATGCATATTTACCATTTTTACAAGGGCAAGGTATTGGTAACTATTTAGAGGATCCTGTGTTTCGCTCACGATTAAATAAATCACCTGAAGAAGATCCACAGTCAGCAATTCTATTGTGGACAAGACTCTTTGGTAATCCTGCATTAACATGGGGAGATTTAGCATTTTTGCGAAAACAAACTAAATTACCAATTTTATTAAAGGGAATTTTACATAAGGACGATGCGATGCTTGCTCTTGAATATGGTTTGGATGGCATTATCGTTTCGAATCATGGTGGAAGACAAGTTGATGGAACAATTAGTACTTTAGATGCATTAGAGAGTATTTGTAGTGAATTAAAAGGTAGATTACCAATCTTAATGGATAGCGGTATTAGAAGGGGATCAGATGTATATAAAGCATTAGCAATCGGTGCTGATGCAGTATTAATTGGTCGACCGTATATGTATGGCCTAGCTCTTGCTGGTAAAAACGGGGTTGTCCAAGTAATGAAAAATATTTTAGCTGATTTCGATTTAACGATGGCTTTATCGGGACAAAAAAGTATCAGTGAATTAAAGCCATCCTTGTTAGTGAAAGAAAACCTTAGTAAACATTTTTAAAAATTAAAAAGAGCGATCTCAGTGAGTGCTTAGACTAATGAGTCGCTCTTTATTTTTGACAATTTAATTAAGCTGCATTCTTTACTTCGGTATATTCTTTAACGAAAAACTTCTGCATCACACAGCCAATTACAAAACCGATTAAACCAGGTATGACCCAACCGAATCCTTTACTTTGCATTGGAACAATCGATAATAATTCATTTAGTCTGTTATTTAAAAATGATGAATTGATAATCTCGATTAAGCTATAAATTCCAACAAACAAAATTGTTAATAAATAAACGGGTCTCCCTTTAAATGGTAATTGATCGTGTAAAAGTGCTAGAACAATCAGAGCAATTGCCATTGGATATAAAAGGCCCAATATTGGAACGGATACTTTTAATATTTGTGTAAGTCCTAAATTTGCTACGAATCCACTTACAAAACATAATACGATTGCCCATTTTTTATAAGATAATTTAGGGAAAATACTATTAAAATACTGAGAACAGGATGTAATTAAACCAATACAAACACTTAAACATGCAAGTGTAAAAATAAGCCCTAAAACAATCGTTCCACCATTTCCAAATAATTGATTCATTACTGTTGTTAAGACGACTGCTCCATTGTCAATTTGTTCGGTAATCGTCGCTGAAGCACCTAAATAGCCAATTATAAAATAAGTCATCGATAATAATAATGCACAAATTAAACCGAAAATTATTAAATACTTAATTTGTAATTTTTGACTTGTCACATTTAATCTTTGAAAAATATTGATAAAAACAATTCCGTAGATTAATGCGCAAATCCCATCCATTGTTTGATAGCCATCTAAAATTCCTTGCGAAATAGGATTAGATTTGTATGTTAAGGATGCATCCTTAAAACTCGATAAGTCTGTAAACATGGCTTTAATAAAAACAATTAAAATTAAGATTAGTAAAGCTGGAGTTAAAATTTTACCGAATCTGTCAACTAATTTTGAAGGTGATTTAGCAAACCAATAAACGATACTAAAAAACACAATTGTATAAACTAATAGCCCTATTGGTGAGACAGCCAAACCTTCTGATAAAAATGGTTTAACACCCATTTCATATGCGAGACTACTAGCTCGTGGAATTGCAAGTCCAGGTCCGATCGACAAGTAGATTGCCATCGGGAAGAGAAGTGCAAAAATAGGATGTACTCTCCTTACAAGCGTATCAAAATCACCGGATTTTGCTATTGCTATAAATGCTAAAATCGCAATACCTGCATCCGAAATAATAAATCCAATAATTGCTTGCCATACATTCTCTCCGGCTGCTTGTCCGATATATGCTGGGAAAATTAAATTTCCAGCACCAAATAACATAGAAAATAACATAAATCCAATAAACAGTATTTCTTTTTTTGTTAAAGTATTCAAATAATTCACCTCAAACATAGTTGTTTTTTAAAAATGATTTTCTCATTCTATCAAAAAATAATCCTATTTACTACAAAATCTTCTAAAATTCTTACAATTTTCATATAGAATGAAAAAAAATTTCTTTTGTCCTAATTTTTATTACTTGAAGCATAAGAAGTCTTGTCCTCTAACTATATATACTTATAGGCTTTATTAAGGGAGGACTAGAATGATCCAATTTCAAGATATATCTTTTAAGTTTTCAAATGGAAAAAGTGCAGTTCAGGATTTATCTTTTTCAATTCATTCAAGTGAATGCTTTGTTTTAATTGGCCCAAGTGGCTGTGGAAAAACAACAACAATTAAATTAATAAATAGATTAATTAAACCAACTGACGGTGAAATTTTTTATAATGATAAAAACATTAAAGATTATGACGAACATAAGCTGAGGAGAGAGTTTGGATATGTACTACAACAGATTGCACTATTTCCCCATTTGAATGTTGAAGAAAATATTTCGATTGTACCTGAATTAAAAAAATGGAACAAAGCACAAATAAAAGAGCGCACTCGAGAATTATTAGAATTAGTAAAATTAAATCCTTTGGAATTTAGTAAAAGATCAGTCTCAGAGTTATCTGGGGGTCAACAACAGCGGATAGGTGTAGCGAGGGCATTAGCAGGGGATCCAAATTTATTATTAATGGACGAACCGTTTAGTGCATTAGATCCGATTACAAGATTACAATTACAAAAGGACCTGAAGCAATTAAAAACTAAGATTAATAAAACGATCCTTTTCGTTACTCATGATTTAGACGAGGCATTTTATTTAGGAGACCGAATCGGGATCATGCACGATGGTGAACTAGTTCAAGTTGGTTCGAAGGATGAAATTTTAAATAATCCAGTCAATCCTTTTGTTGAACAATTTATAGACAATTATCGAGGTAAAGCTGTTGTAAAGGAGGGAATATAAGATGATTCTCACTTCATTTACAACGACTCTTGCAAATAGAAAAGAGCAATTATTAACAGCATTGTTAGAGCATATTCAAATTTCAGTATTTGCACTAATTATTGCAATAATAATAGCTGTTCCGGTTGGAATTTACTTAACGAGGAAGAAAGTTCTCTCTGAATTTGTAATTGGAACTACAGCAGTTATTCAAACTATTCCTTCTTTGGCACTGTTAGGGATTTTAATACCATTAGTGGGAATAGGAAAGATTCCAGCGGTAATTGCATTAAGTGTTTATGCATTATTACCGATCTTGCGAAATACATATACCGGAATTAAGGAGATTGATCCAATCCTATTAGAAGCAGCAACTGGGTTAGGGATGAACGGTAGACAAAGACTTTTTAAGGTTGAATTACCATTAGCATTACCAGTTATAATGGCGGGAATCCGAACAGCAATGGTCATAATTGTTGGAACGGCAACAATCGCTGCATTAATAGGAGCTGGAGGTTTAGGTAGTTTAATATTATTAGGAATCGACCGAAACGATATGAATTTAATCATTATTGGGGCAATTCCTTCAGCACTTTTAGCAATTATATTTGATTTTATTTTAAGATTAATAGAGAAGAGGAGTTTTAAGAGTTTTTCATTAAGAATAATAACTGCTAGTTTTATTTTATTAGCATTATTATTTTCTCCACTAACAATTAAATCTTGGAATAAAACGGACTTAGTAATCGCTGGAAAACTAGGTGCTGAACCAGAAATAATAATGAATATGTATAAATTATTGATTGAGGATGAAACGCATCTAAACGTTGAAGTTAAGCCCAATTTTGGTAAAACTACATTTGTGTTTAATGCATTAAAAAAAGGTGATATTGATATTTATCCAGAATATACAGGAACAGTCATTTCTACTTTTTTGAAAGAAAAGGCTGTTAGTAAAGATGCAAAAGCAGTATATGAACAAGCTGCTGAAGGTTTAGCAAAAAAGTATAATTTGAGCTATTTGGAACCTATGAAATTTAATGACACGTATGCATTAGCTGTTCCGGATCACATTTCGAAACAATTTGGAATCGAAACAATTTCAGATGCAACCAAAGTAGAAAATCAGTTAAAAGCAGGTTTCACTTTAGAATTTACGGATCGTGAAGACGGATATTTAGGATTACAAAAACTATATGGATTAAAATTCCGAAACCTAAAAACAATGGAGCCCAAATTGCGATATGACGCAATTCAATCGGGCGATCTCTCAATAATCGATGCATATTCAACTGATAGTGAGCTCCAAAGTTATAACATGAAAGTGCTAGTCGATGATAAAAATTTATTCCCACCCTATCAATGCGCACCACTTCTGAGAAAAGAAACACTTAAAAAATATCCAGAAGTCGAAAGTATATTAAATAAATTAAAAAATAAAATAACGGATGATGAAATGCGAGAAATGAATTATAAAGTAAATGTTGGTGGAAAATCTGCCGAAAGTGTTGCTAAAGAGTTTTTGAAAGAAGAGGGTTTACTAAAATAAACGAAATGGACTGTCTTATTGGTCAGGGGAACTGAGCAAAGCGGTCCTTTTTTGTTGTATCACACTTGAATGTATAGCTCTGTTCTATCACAATTCAATTTTTTAGAAGATTAGTAGCGATTTTTAATTCGAGATAGATAAAAATTAAGTGGGAAATTGCTGGTTTTCTTTAAAGAGTATGAATTGATGAACAGTTTTTGGGGTGAAATACCTGAACTAGTAGGGGTAATTTTGTATCTTAATTGCACTTCTGCTAGATTTAATTGCAGATTTGAAATTTAATTGCAGATTTGAAAATTTTAATTGCGGTTTTAACAAATTTAATTGCAGTTTCACTAAATATAATTGCAGATTTGCTAATTTTAATTGCAGTCGGCCGTTTATTGCAGCTTTCCGCTGTTTATTTGCAGATTTTCATTTCATTCTTTATTTGCACTGGCCAATCCTTACTTGCACAACCCTAAGACTTATTCAAACCACCTAAGACCAATCAATAAAAAGAGGGTTGCCTAAATAATCGGCTACCCTCTTTTAGTTATCATACGATAAGAATTTCAATGTTTAATCATTATAGGCTCCAGTTAACATCTCACTTACAAAAGAATCATTTTCCCATTCTTCATAAGAGAAATCTACTGAATACTCCTGATCGGATTTTTCGTCTTTAATCTGAATGTCAAAATGATTACTCATTACTTTCAACACTTCATTGATTTCGTTAACAGTCCCATTAATTTGTAAAGTAGCCATTTTTACTCGCCTCCGATTTTAATTTACAGAAAATTCTGTATAAAGTAATCATATGATAATCCTTTTAAAAACATTTTTCAAGGGTAGAATTTTGTCGAAAAAATATTTTAAAAAAATGTAAAGGTTTTCATTGTTGATTTACCAATATTTGTACGACATTTGAATAAATTGTGAATTTTAAATTTTCTAAAAACTTGTTGATTTATTTAGTAGATTGGAATAAAGTAAGTACAAATATTTTAACTCTTGAGGAGGATTAACCGTGACAGAGCAACAGATTTTTTTAAATGGTGAATTCGTTCAAAAACAAGATGCTAAAGTTTCTGTATATGATCATGGATATCTATATGGAGATGGAGTGTTCGAAGGGATTCGCGTATATGATGGCAATGTATTTCGCTTAAAAGAACATCTCATTCGATTATATGAATCAGCAAAATCAATTTTATTAACGATTCCTTATTCTTTAGAAGAGTTAACACAAATTGTTGTTGATACAATAAATCGAAATAATTTACATAGTGGTTATATTCGACTCGTCGTTTCAAGAGGTGAAGGGAATCTTGGATTAGATCCAACATCTTGTCCAAGAGCAAATGTAGTTGTCATAGCTGAACAACTAGCACTGTTTCCACAAGAACTATACGAAAATGGTATGGAAATTGTAACAGTAGCAACAAGAAGAAATCGAAGTGATGTATTAAATCCACAAATTAAATCTTTAAATTACTTAAATAACATATTAGTAAAAATTGAAGCGAAACTAGCTGGTGTTCAAGAAGCATTAATGCTAAACGATCAAGGCTTTGTAGCTGAAGGTTCAGGAGATAATGTCTTTTTAGTAAAAGGGAATAAGTTAATTACTCCACCAAGTTCAGCAGGTGCATTAGAAGGAATTACTCGAAATGCAATTATGGAATTAGGTGACACATTAGGTTACGAAGTTGTGGAAAAATTGTTCACTAGACATGATGTTTATATTGCCGATGAGGTTTTCTTAACAGGAACAGCAGCTGAAGTAATTGGCGTATCTAAGGTAGATGGACGAGTGATTGGTGATGGAAAACCAGGACCAAATACACAAAGATTATTAAAAGCATTTCGTCAATTAGTAGTTGAAGATGGAGAAAAAATTTACGTAAAACAAGGGTGATAAATTGTGCGAAGTGACATGATCAAAAAAGGAATCGACCGTGCGCCGCATCGTAGCTTATTATTAGCGGCAGGTGTAAAAGAGGAAGATTTTAATAAACCATTTATAGCGATTTGTAATTCATATATTGATATTGTTCCAGGTCATATTCATTTAAGGGAAATGGCTGATGTTGTAAAACAAGCGATTCGCGATGCTGGCGGAGTTCCATTTGAGTTTAATACGATTGGTGTCGATGATGGAATCGCAATGGGGCATATCGGAATGAGGTATTCTTTGCCAAGTAGGGAAATCATTGCCGATGCAGCCGAAACAGTCATTAATGCTCATTGGTTTGATGGAGTATTTTATATGCCAAACTGCGATAAAATCACACCTGGAATGCTAATGGCAGCTGTCCGTACAAATGTACCAGCAGTTTTTGTATCAGGTGGACCAATGGCAGGTGGGCTATCTAAAGATGGAAAGGCTCTATCTCTTGCTTCAGTATTTGAAGGTGTAGGTGCTTTTAAATCAGGAAAAATGAGTGTAGAAGAATTACTCGATATTGAAAAGTCAGCATGTCCTACATGTGGATCATGTTCAGGAATGTTCACAGCAAATTCAATGAATTGCATTATGGAGATGCTTGGTGTAGCACTACCATATAACGGAACAATACTTGCAACTAGTAAAGACAGACATCAATTAATCCGTGATGCAGCTTATCATCTAATGGATTGCATTGAAAATGATATTAAACCAAGAGATATTATTACAAAAGAAGCAATTGATGATGCGTTTGCACTAGATATGGCAATGGGTGGATCGACAAATACTGTTTTACACTTAATGGCCATCGCAAATGAAGCTGGAGTTGAATACGATTTAAAGGATATAAATGACGTAGCTAGAAGAGTACCTTATTTATCTAAAATTAGTCCCGCTTCTCACTATTCAATGCATGATGTTCATTTAGCAGGTGGTGTGCCAGCAATTATTAAAGAACTTACAACCATTCCTGGAGCAATCAATAGTGACCGCATTACAATTACCGGAAAAACTTTATTCGAGAATGTGCAAGAAGCTACAATCACCGATAGTGAAGTGATTCGTAAAAAAGAAAATCCTTACTCACAAACAGGCGGATTATCGATCTTACATGGGAATCTAGCCCCAGACGGAGCAGTTATTAAAGTAGGTGGTGTTGACCCTTCAATCCAAACATTTATTGGTGAAGCAATTTGTTTTGACTCACACGATGAAGCTGTTGAAGCGATTGACAAAGGTCTCGTTAAAGAGGGGCATGTCGTTGTCATTCGATATGAGGGTCCAAAAGGTGGACCAGGAATGCCTGAAATGCTTGCACCAACTTCATCAATTGTTGGAAGAGGTTTAGGAACAAAAGTTGCGTTAATTACAGATGGTCGTTTTTCAGGTGCTACTAGAGGAATTGCAATCGGTCATATTTCTCCAGAAGCGGCTGAAGGTGGACCAATTGCATATATTGAAGACGGCGATGAAATCATAATCGATCTTTTATCAAGAAGTATTACATTATCAATTTCAAACGAAACATTAGAATCTCGTAAAACATCATATAAATTACATGAACCAAAAGTTAAAACGGGTTATTTAGCAAGATATGCAAAGTTAGTGACTTCTGCTAATACAGGCGGAATATTAAAAATATGAAAAAGCAATGAAAGAGAAAAGTAGTTATGAAAAGGTTCTTCAGAGAGTCGGTGGGTGGTGTGAACCGATGACCTTGATTAATGAAACTCACTCTTGAGTGTCAAGCTGAATTCATTTGTAAGGTAAGCTTGAACGTTGGCCACGTTATCGCTAGATTTTGGTTAGCCAAAATCCCAAAGTTAGGTTATTAACCTAAGAAGAAGGGTGGTACCGCGAAAAGTCTTTCGCCCCTTCAGCATCTGCTGAAGTGTGGAGTTATGGCTTTTTTTATTGCGAATAAATGGGTAAATTTTATCCAAAAATGGAGGGAAATGTAGAAATGAGTCATCATTCGATAAGAACTCTGTCAAAAGAATTGTCAGGTGCAAATTTACTAATTGATGCTTTGAAAAATGAAAATGTTGAAATGATTTTTGGTTACCCTGGAGGGGCAGTATTACCATTATATGATGCACTTTATGATGCTGATATTCCTCACATTCTAGCAAGACATGAACAAGGGGCCATCCACGCTGCAGAAGGATATGCACGAGTGACTGGTCGACCAGGGGTTGTAATCGCAACAAGTGGTCCAGGGGCAACAAATGTAGTGACTGGTTTAGCAGATGCGATGATGGATTCATTACCATTAGTTGTTTTTACTGGTCAGGTTGCAACAAATGTTATCGGAACAGATGCCTTCCAAGAAGCAGATGTGATCGGAATTACAATGCCAGTTACAAAACATAACTACCAAGTGCGTAATGTAGAAGATGTCCCACAAATCGTTAAAGAAGCATTCCATATTGCTTCAACAGGCCGTCCAGGTCCAGTTGTCATCGATCTACCAAAAAACATGATGGTTGAAAAAGGAGTGAAAAAGGACGAAGTAGAAATACAATTACCAGGTTATCAACCGACTTATGAACCAAATTATCTTCAAATTACAAAGTTAATAGGAGCAATTGAAAAAGCTAAAAAGCCAGTCGTATTAGCTGGAGCAGGAATATTACATGCAAAAGCAGCTGATGAGTTTACTGAATTTATAAAAAAGTTCAATATCCCAGTTGTTAATACGCTTTTAGGACTAGGTGGATTTCCAGCAAATGAGGAATTATTCCTAGGAATGGGGGGCATGCACGGAACCTATACAGCCAATATGGCAATGTATGAAAGTGATTTGCTTATTAACATCGGAGCAAGATTTGATGATAGGTTAACGGGTAATTTAGCACATTTTGCTAAAAATGCGATTGTAGCACATATCGATATAGATCCTGCAGAAATAAACAAAGTTATTCCGACAAATATTCCAATCGTTGGATGTGCTAAGGAAGTTCTGAAAGTTCTATTAAAACAAAAAGTAGATAAACAAAATCATGGTGAATGGTTAGAGCTTCTTAAAAGTCGTAAAGAGGCCTTTCCTTTACAGTATGAACCGAGTAGGGAAGTCATTAAACCACAAACTGTTTTAACTTTACTTCATTCGATTACAAATGGGATAGCGACGATTTCCACGGATGTAGGTCAACATCAAATGTGGGCAGCTCAGTATTATCCTTTTGACAAACCACATAAATGGATCACTTCAGGTGGACTCGGAACGATGGGTTTTGGTTTACCAGCTGCAATCGGAGCACAATTTGCAAAGCCTGATGAATTAGTTGTAGCGATTGTAGGAGATGCCGGATTCCAAATGACATTGCAAGAATTGAGCATGATCAAGGAACATAATTTACAAGTTAAAATTTTAATTTTAAATAATGCAGCTTTAGGAATGGTAAGACAGTGGCAATCAGCTTTTTATAATGACCGCTTCTCTAGTTCTCTATTAGACTGCCAACCTAGTTTCACAAAACTTGCTGAAGCTTACGGTATAAAAGGGATGACAATTTCAGATCCAAATTTAGTTGAAAGTCAGTTAAGAGAAGCAATTGAATTTGATGGACCAGTTTTAATTGATTGTCGAGTTCATCAAGCTGAAATCGTTACACCAATGGTTCCACCTGGTAAAGGAATTCATGAAATGGAAGGGGTGAAATAATGAAACGGGTCATTACATCAACTGTGTTAAATAACAGTGGCGTACTTAACCGAATTACAGGAGTGATCTCCAGAAGACGTTTTAATATTGAAAGTATTTCTGTAGGACATACTGAACTAGATCATATTTCAAGAATTACGTTTGTCGTACATGTAGAGGATTTACAACAGGTCGAACAATTGATTAAACAGCTTCACAAGCAAATTGATGTGATAAAAGTAGCAGATATAACAGAAGAATCAGTTATTGCTAGAGAACTAGCCTTAATAAAGGTTAGTACAAATGCAGCTACAAGAAATGAAATTTATAGTCTAATTGAACCATTTAGAGCCTCGGTTATTGATGTAAGCCGTGATCAGATTGTCGTTCAAGTAACTGGTACTTCTGATAAGGTAGAGGCTTTGATTGAATTATTAAGACCTTTCGAACTAAAAGAAATAGCTCGAACAGGTGTAACCGCATTTACTAGATCTGCTAAACATAAGGAGCATGCTCAAAAGCTACTCTCTTATTAAATAAAAATATAAAACATAAAAAAATTGGAGGAATTTGAAAATGGCTAAAGTATATTATGGTACAGACGTGAAGGAAAATGTATTAGTAGGAAAAACGATTGCAGTAATTGGTTATGGATCACAAGGTCACGCACATGCTTTAAATTTACATGATAATGGTCATAAAGTAGTAGTTGGTTGTCGCCCTGGTAAATCATGGGACGCTGCAGCAAATGACGGATTACATGTAACTACAGTTGCAGAGGCTTCAAAGGCAGCAGACGTAGTAATGATTCTATTACCTGATGAGCATCAACCAACTGTTTATAAAAATGAAATTGAACCGTATCTTGAAAATGGAAATGCGCTTGCGTTTGCACACGGATTCAATGTTCACTTTGATCAAATTGTTCCTCCTGCAAATGTTGATGTATTTTTAGTAGCTCCAAAAGGTCCAGGACATCTAGTTCGACGTACTTTTGTCGATGGAGCAGCGGTACCAGCATTATTCGCTGTTTACCAAGATGTAACAGGTGAAGCAAAAAATGTAGCACTTTCTTACGCTGAAGGAATTGGTTCTACTAGAGCAGGTGTTCTTGAAACTACATTTAAAGAGGAAACTGAAACAGATCTATTCGGAGAACAAGCGGTACTATGTGGTGGTGTAACTTCTTTAGTAAAATCAGGATTTGAAACATTAGTAGAAGCAGGTTATCAGCCAGAAGTAGCATACTTTGAATGTTTACATGAGTTGAAGCTAATCGTTGATTTAATGTACGAAGGCGGAATGAGCTATATGAGATACTCAATCTCTGATACTGCACAATGGGGGGATTTCGTATCTGGTCCTAGAGTAGTAGCGAATGAGTCAAAATTAGCGATGAAAGATATTTTAGCAGAAATTCAAGATGGTACGTTTGCTAAAGGCTGGATTAACGAAAATAAAAATGGTCGTCCAGTATTCAATGAAATTAATGAAAGTGAAAAACAACATCAGCTTGAAGAGGTTGGAGAAAAACTTCGTGCAATGATGCCATTTATCCAAAGAAAAGAAAAGGTCGAGGTGAAATAAAAAATGAGTAAAATTCAGTTTCTTGATACAACATTACGTGATGGCGAACAATCTCCTGGGGTTAATTTAAATCGATTTGAAAAGCTTGAAATTGCAAGACAACTAGAAGCTTTAGGTGTTGATATCATTGAGGCTGGTTTTGCCGCTTCCTCAGAAGGTGATTTTTTAGGAGTTCAAGAGATTGCGAGACAGATTCGTTTTGTCTCCGTCTCAAGCCTTTCTCGAGCAAAAGATTCAGATATTAAAACAGCATGGGATGCGTTAAAACATGCTGCTGAACCGAGACTTCATATATTTCTAGCAACGAGTGACATTCATATGAAATATAAATTAAACATGACGAGATTAGAAGTTTTGGAAACTGCTAAACATTGTGTGCAGCTTGCAAAATCCTTTTTTCCAAAAGTCCAAATTTCAGCTGAAGATGCCTGTCGTACTGATCGAGCATTTCTTGCCGAATTCGCAGAGACTGCAATTAGAGCAGGGGCAGATGTGATTAATATTCCAGATACTGTCGGTTACACGAGTCCTTCAGAATATTACGATCTATTTAAATACTTACAAGAAAATGTACCGTCCTATCATAAAGCTATTTTTTCTTGTCACTGTCATGATGACCTAGGAATGGCAGTAGCGAATTCTTTAGCTGCTATACAGGCTGGCGCAACCCAAGTTGAATGCACCGTAAATGGAATTGGGGAAAGAGCAGGAAATGCAGCACTAGAAGAAATAGCCGTTGCACTACATATTAGAGAAGATGTTTACCGGAAAAATAGTAATTTACGATTACAAGAAATTACGAAGACAAGTGAACTTGTTAGTCGTCTTACAGGTATGGTTGTCCAGAAGAATAAAGCAATTGTTGGTACAAATGCATTTGCTCATGAATCAGGTATTCACCAAGATGGCGTACTAAAAGAGCCAACAACATATGAAATTATACCCCCATCATTAATTGGGCTTTCTACAAATTCATTAGTATTAGGGAAACATTCAGGGCGTCATGCTTTTACTGATCGATTAAAAGAACTTGGATTCAACTTTTCAACAGAAATTATAAACGAAGCGTTTATTCAATTTAAAGCTTTGACAGATTCGAAAAAAGAAATTACAGATGCAGATTTATTAAACATTATTAGTAAATGGAGCAAAAAGGAGATTCTAAAATGAAATTAAACATCGCATGTCTTCCAGGAGACGGAATCGGACCTGAAATTATGAGTTCAGCAGTAAAGGTTTTAGAACAGATTGCACAATCTTATCAACATGACTTTACTTTTTCCACAAATTTATTCGGCGGTCACGCGATCGATGAAACAGGCACTTCATTACCGAAAGAAACATTAGATAATTGTTTAAATTCGGATGCCGTATTACTGGCGGCAGTAGGTGGACCAAAATGGGATCAAGGTGTTGAACGACCAGAAAGTGGCTTATTAAGGTTAAGAAAATCACTTAATTTATACGCAAACATTCGACCAGTCGATGTTTATGATGAACTTGTGAATCATTCTCCTTTAAAATCTGAACAAGTAAAAAATGTAAGCTTTGTTGTCGTTCGAGAATTAACAGGTGGAATTTATTTTTCTGAACCTCGTTTCCATAATGAAAATGAAGCAACCGATACACTTTCCTATACTAGAGAAGAAATTGAACGAATTGTAAAGTATGGATTTGAGCTAGCAAAAACTAGAAAAGGAAAACTTACATCAGTTGATAAAGCAAATGTATTAGAATCTAGTAAACTTTGGCGGAAAATTGTAAATGAATTAAGTTCAAACTATCCAGAAGTAGAAGTTGAACATATTCTTGTTGATGCAGCTGCGATGGAGTTAATTCGAAACCCACGAAGGTTTGATGTAATCGTTACTGAAAATTTATTTGGGGATATTTTAAGCGATGAAGCTTCGATGATTACTGGTTCATTAGGCATGCTACCTTCTGCAAGTAGATCTGGAAAGGGTCCTTCATTATATGAGCCAATTCACGGTTCAGCGCCAGACATCGCTGGACAAAATAAGGCAAACCCTATTGCAATATTAAGGTCTGTTGCAATGATGCTTCGGGATTTTAACTTAGTTGATGAAGCAAACTCGATTGAAAATGCGATTGTTAATTCAATAAATAATGGCTATTTAACTGGTGACCTAGGTGGAAAAAGTTCAACGATTGAATTTACAGAACAAGTAGTAAAGGAATTACAATTTCAAACAGTTGGAGGGAGTATTCGATGAAACAAACATTGTTTGATAAACTTTGGCAAAATCATGTTGTAACTGGTGAAGTAGGTAAACCCCAGCTTTTGTATATCGATTTACACTTAGTCCATGAGGTAACCTCTCCGCAAGCTTTCGAAGGATTGAGATTATCCAATCGAAAAGTAAGAAGACCAGAATTAACCTTTGCAACGATGGATCATAATGTACCAACAGAAAATCAATTAGTCATCACTGACTTAATTGCGAAACAACAAATGGATACGTTACGAAATAATTGTCAGGAGTTCAATATACCTTTAGCCGATATTACGGATGAGGACCAAGGTATTGTCCACGTAATTGGGCCAGAACTTGGGTTAACTCAGCCAGGAAAAACAATCGTCTGTGGAGATAGTCATACATCTACCCACGGTGCATTTGGTGCTTTAGCTTTTGGAATTGGTACAAGTGAAGTTGAACATGTTTTAGCAACTCAAACTTTATGGCAAGTTAAGCCGAAATCAATGGGTGTGAAACTTGATGGTAAGCTTCCAAAAGGTGTATATGCGAAAGATATCATTCTTCATTTACTAGCAACTTATGGTGTATCAATGGGAACTGGATATGTCATTGAGTTTTATGGTGAAGCAATTGCAAATATGTCAATGGAAGAGCGTATGACTTTATGTAATATGGCGATTGAAGGAGGAGCAAAAGCAGGATTAGTTGCTCCTGATCAAAAAACTTTCGATTATCTAAAAGGTCGAAAATATACGGTAAATTCATATGATGAAAAATTAGTAGAATGGAAGAAATTATATACAGAAGAGGGAGCGACATTTGATAAAACAATCGAAGTGGATGTAGCAACCCTTGCACCTTACGTAACGTGGGGAACAAATCCTGGAATGGGCGTAAGAATTGATGAAGCCCTTCCAAAAGCCAAGGATGAGAACTACGAACGAGCTTATGAATATATGGGATTAAAGCCAGAAATCACACCTAATGAGATTCCGGTTCAACATGTATTCATCGGTTCATGTACAAATTCTAGATTATCTGATTTAGAGGAAGCGGCAAATTATCTAAAAGGAAAGAAAGTAAAATCTGACGTGCGCGCATTAGTTGTTCCAGGATCAAAAAAGGTACGAAATGCAGCGATGGCAAAAGGACTACATAAAGTCTTTATCGAAGCAGGATTTGAATGGAGGGAAGCTGGTTGTTCGATGTGTCTAGCAATGAATCCAGACCAAGTACCAGCTGGAGAACATTGTGCATCTACTTCAAACCGAAACTTTGAAGGAAGACAAGGTAAAGGAGCAAGAACACATTTAGTTAGTCCGGTAATGGCAGCGGCTGCTGCAGTACATGGTCATTTTATTGATATTCGAAAGGAGCAAGCAAATGAAACCGTTACGTACGCATAAAGGCACAACTGTATCAATTATGTTAGATAATATCGACACAGATCAAATTATTCCAAAACAATATTTAAAACGAATAGAACGAACTGGCTTTGGAGAATTTTTATTCGATGAATGGCGATATCATGATGATCGCTCACCTAATCAATCTTTTGCATTAAATAATGAGGATCGAAAAAATGCTTCAATCTTAATAAGTGGTCATAATTTTGGTTGCGGTTCATCTAGAGAACACGCACCTTGGGCGTTAAATGATTTTGGATTTACAATTATCATTGCTGGTAGCTTCGCAGATATTTTCTATAATAACTGTATAAAAAATGGCATGCTCCCGATTGTCTTAAATGATGAGATTCGCTCACAACTATCTACATTAAGTGGGAACCAAGAAATTGAAGTGGATTTAGAAAAACAAGTCGTTAAAACAGTATTTGGAAACTTTGATTTTTCAATCGATCCTGTTTGGAAAGAAAAGTTACTAAATGGCCTAGATGATATTGCGATTACGATGAAATATGAAAATGACATTGAGCAATATGAAAAATTACACTCATAATTAAAATAGGAAGTGTCTTATAAGTTAATTTACTTATGAGATACTTCTTTTTAATTGCAAACATAAAGATTATGGAAAATAAGTAAGATTCTCCCTATTTAATGCAAATTTGTCGATAAAATTAACTTAAATGAAAAATAGTTGTTTGAATATTTGGGTTATTGTTTAATAAGATTAAATACATTATTAATCTAGAGAGAGGTGATTAAATTGAACCTAAAAATAATTGTAGATAGCTCTTCTGATCTTCCAACTGATATATTGAAGAAATACGATATTTCAGTCATTCCATTAAGAGTTTATGACCAATTAGAAAAAGAGTATCTTGATGGAGTAAATTTACAATCACATGAGTTAATGCAAAGAATGAAAAATGGAGAGAACTTTACTTCATCTTTACCTTCCTATGATGCAATTTATCAAACTTTAGTCTCATGTAGTACAGATCAAAATTGTGTCTATCTTACTTGTTCTGGCGATTTATCTGGTACGTATAACTTTGCACAATTAGTAAAACTAGATATTTTAGAAAACAATCCAAATGCCTCTATTCATATTATTGATACTAGATCAGTATCACTTGGAATTTGCGTATTAGTAATGGAGTTAATAGAAGACTTAAATAATAATGAATCATTTGAGAATCTAATGAAGCAATTAAATCACAATATAAATAAGATCCAACATATTTTTACGATAGAAGACCTCCAATATTTAATACGTGGTGGACGTGTTGGTAAGTTTGCTGGATTTTTAGGTGGCATGCTAAATATAAATCCTATTATGGAAGTAAGCGAAGGGAAATTTAAACCACTTGAAAAAGTACGAGGTCGAAAAAAAGCATTAAATCGAATGTTAGAATTAATGAAGATCCGAAAAGCTGAAATTAGTAAAAATGTTGGAGTTGTATATGGAGTAAAAGATGATTCCACCGAACAATTTATTAAACAATTAAAGGATCTGATTGGTAGTGAACAAATAATAGAAAACTCAGTTGGTTCAGCAGTCGGCGTTCACACTGGCCCTAGTGCAATAGGAATCTTTTTTCTAGCTAATTAAGAAAATTTATTCAACTCTCAAAGTGGTGAGAGTTTTTTTGATTAGTAAAACTTTTAAATAAAAAATATATAGATATAATAAAAAAAGTTTAATAGGAAATAAGAATATATTTCTGCTACTTATAAAGAGACGTGTTTATTGATGATAAAACAACTTTTGACAATGTGAAATGTAGAAATATCAGAAAATTTGTAATTTTAAAATAAAAAATCACGACTATTTTGAACGCAGTAGATTATTCCTGTGGAAATTAATTTTGGTAGGATAGAAGTTTAAGGTGCCACTATTTCAATAGGAAAGAACGTTCGAAAAACTAGGATGATAATTTTCTGGAATTAAGGACTATTGTTGGATTGCCGTTTTTTTCAACTGTAAATAAAAACATCAAAAGTGCAAACAAAATACCCAAAACTTCAATTTAATTATTTGAACTGCAATTAAAATCAACAAATGTGCAAATAAAAATATTAAAATTGCAAATAAAACCTCCGAAACTGCAAATAAGATGATCCAATCTGTGTGAAAACTATCAAATAAGCTTAAAATCTAGAGAATCTTTTAAAAATATTTTTAATTAGTCCTAAAATAAAAGTACTTTGCAAATAATATCCCGCTTTTTATGAAAATCGAACCAATCTGTTTCCGCACTCCAACCAGGGCACATCTATAAGGAATTTCACGTACCGAATTTGATTTAAAAAATATAAAAACACATAACTACGTTAAAGTAAAACAAAAACTCATTAAAATCCAAAATTCTAACATTAAACTCATAAACTATATCACATAAATCCCAGAATCCACCACCTATTTTCCCCCACAATATTAACTACCTAAATCATTTTACTAAACCGTGTTAAACTTTTTTGGTAAAATAAAAATTGAGTAAGATTTATTAATCGTCTTTTTACATATTTAAATTCTTTCATGAATAGGAGTGATGTAATTGAAAGCTTATATTTTAAGAGACACTAAAGGGCCAGAGTCACTAAAATTTGAAAATGTTGAGATTGGTACTGTTCATCCGAATGAAGTAGTCATTAAGTTAAAGGCAGCATCATTAAATAGACGTGACTTTTTTATAACGCACGGTATGTATCCGGGGATGAAGTTAGATGGAATTTTAGGATCTGACGGTGCCGGAGTTATTGATGCTATTGGAGATGAAGTAACGGGGTTTTCTGTAGGTGATGAAGTGATCATGAACCCGAGCTTAAACTGGGGAGATCGTGACGATATCAATTCTGATGAATTCACTGTACTTGGAATGCCTTCTAATGGTACATTTGCTGAATTTATTAAACTACCAGTTGATAATGTTTATAAAAAACCTGCGTACTTGTCATGGGAAGAGGCTGCAGCAATTCCATTAGCTGCACTTACTGCATATAGAGCATTAATTACACGGGGGCAATTACAAAAAAATGATACAGTATTGATTCCAGGTATTGGTAGTGGGGTTGCATTGTATGCATTACAAATTGCTGTTGCATTCGGGTCAAAAGTACTAGTTACATCTAGTAGCAATGAAAAAATTGAAAAGGCAGTTGAAATAGGTGCTGCTGCTGGTTTTAATTACCGAGAAAATGATTGGTATAAAAAACTCCGTAAAGATTTTGGATTTGTAAATCTTACAATCGATGGAGTAGGTGGAGAATCATTTAATAGATTAATTGATTTGACTGCTCAAGGTGGAAGAATCGTATCATTCGGTGCGACAAATGGACCAGTTCCTCAAACAGTATTGCCAAAAGTATTCTTTAAAAATATGGATATTAGAGGGACTACAATGGGAAGTCCAAGAGAATTTGAACAAATGTTGGTATTTTTTGAAGAACATAAAATTAAACCAATTATCGATCAATCATTTGAATTTACGGATGTCATTAGTGCATTAAAACGTATGGGTGAAGGAAATAATTTTGGTAAGATTACCGTTAAAATTGGTTAATTTGGATTGTTTTTACAAGTTTGTCTTCAATCAAAAGAACTGAATTATTCAGTTCTTTTTTTTTTGCTCCTTGATAAATTACAATTAACATCATATGATTATTACAAATGTAATATTTAAAAAATTTAGTATTTTGAGTATTGTAAGCGTTTTATTGAAGTGATTAAATATTTTGGGGGGCTTATTATGAAACATTCTTACTTAACTAGAGAACATGAAATTTTCCGCACGGCTCTTAGAAAGTTCTTACAAAAAGAAGCTGTACCATTCTATGATGAGTGGGAACAAAACAAAATGATCCCTAGAAAATTCTGGGATAAATTAGGAAATGAAGGATTTTTGTGTCCTTATGTTGACGAAAAGTATGGCGGGTTAGGTGTAGATTTTGGCTATTCAGTCATTATTATAGAGGAACTTGAGAAAGTTGGTTCAAGTTTAGTTGGTGTAGCATTACACAATGATATTGTTGTACCTTATTTGACTGCTTATGCAAATGAAGAGCAAAAAATGGAATGGTTACCTAAATGTATTTCAGGCGAATATATTAGTGCAGTTGCTATGACTGAACCAGGTGCTGGTTCAGATTTAGCAAATATTAAAACAACTGCGGTAAAAGAAGGGGATTACTATATCGTTAATGGTGAGAAAACGTTTATTACGAATGGTATTCATTCAGACTTAATTATTATTGCAGTTAAAACGGATACGACAATTCGACCTGCTCATAAAGGAATAAGCTTGCTAGTTGTCGAAAAGGATACAGTTGGGTTTTCTAGAGGAAAGAAATTGAATAAAGTAGGACTTCATAGCCAAGATACAGCTGAATTAATTTTCCAAGATGCTAAAGTACCTGTAAAGAATTTATTAGGAGAAGAAGGAAAAGGCTTCTATTACTTAATGGAAAAATTACAGCAAGAAAGATTAGTAGTTGCTTTAGAAGCATTAGTTTCAGCTGAAGAAATGTTGAAAGTGACAACTGAGTATGTAAAAAGTAGAAAAGCATTTGGAAAATCAATTGCTGGTTTCCAAAATACTCAATTTAAACTTGTAGAATTGGCTACTGAAATTGAGATTGGTCGTACTTTCATTGAGGACTTAATTTATAAGCATATGGAAGGCGTAAATGTTGTTAAGCAAGTATCAATGGCAAAATGGTGGATTACAGATTTAGGTAAAAAAGTAGCTTCAGAGTGTCTTCAATTACATGGTGGATATGGATATATGGAAGAATACGAGATTGCTAGACGTTTCAGAGATATTCAAATCATGTCAATTTACGCCGGTACAAATGAAATCATGAAGACAATTATCGCAAAACAAATGGGATTAAATTAAAACAGACTTAAAATTGGAGGATCAAATTTATGAGAGAAGTAGTTATTGTTGATGCTTTAAGAACACCTATTGGTAAAAGAGGCGGCAGCTTTAGCGAAACAAGACCTGATGACTTAGCTGCAATTGTACTAAAGGAATTAGTAAGTCGAAATGAATTTGATCCAAAAGAAATAGATGATGTGATTATGGGCTGTGTTACTCAAATTGGTGAACAGGCTGGTGATATTGGTAGAGTTGCTGCTTTATTAGCAGGTCTACCAATTGAAGTGCCTGGTGTTACAATTGACCGTCAATGCGGATCAAGTCAACAATCTGTCCATTTTGCATCACAAGCCATTTTAAGTGGAGATATGGACATTGTCATTGCAGCTGGTGTTGAAAGTATGACACGTGTACCAATGTTTTCGAATTTAAAAGGATCAAAATGGAATGAAAAACTAACGAATATGTTTGGTGACTTTAACCAAGGGATCTCAGCAGAACGCATAAATGAAAAGTGGAATATTAGTCGAAGTGAGCAAGATGAATTTGCTTATAATAGCCATCAAAAAGCATTAAAAGCAATGAAACAAGGCTATTTTGAAGACGAAATTGTTGCTGTTTCTGTTACCAATCAAGAAGGTGAGCTTGTTAAAGTTACGAAAGATGAAGGACCAAGAGAAAACTCTTCGATTGAGAAATTATCTACTTTAAGACCAGCTTTTTCTGAAAATGGTTCAGTTACTGCTGGAAATGCAAGTCAAATTAGTGATGGTGCTGCAGGACTACTTTTAATGAGCAAAGAAAAAGCTCATCAATTAGGATTTAAGCCAAAGTTTCGAATTATTGGGAGAACGGTAGTAGGATCTGACCCTCAATTAATGTTAACTGGGCCAATTCAAGCAACTCAAAAAGTTCTACATAAATGTGGTTTAACAATCGATCAAATCGATTTGTTTGAAATAAATGAAGCATTTGCTGCAGTTCCTTTAGCATGGCAAAAAGAATTAAATGTACCATTTGAAAAATTAAATATATTCGGTGGAGCGATCGCATTAGGTCACCCACTTGGTGCTAGTGGTGCAAGGGTTATGGTTACTTTGTGTAATGCTTTAGAGAAAACTGGTGGCCGTTTTGGACTACAAGCGATCTGCGAAGGTCATGGTATGGCAAATGCAACGATTATTGAGAGATTAAATTAATAACCAACAACAAACTGGGGGATTAAAAAAATGAATATTCGTGATAGTATAGCAATCGTTACAGGTGGAGCTTCAGGTTTAGGTGCAGGTACAGTTAGAATGATCGTAGAAAATGGTGGGAAAGCTGCTATTTTCGATTTAAATGAAGAAAGAGCTGCTAGTTTAATTTCTGAATTAGGAGAAGAAAATGTTTGTTTTGAAAAAACAGATGTATCTTCAGAAGAGAGCGTAAAAAATTCAATTAGTAATGTTTTAACTAAATATGGTTCATTTAATACAGTAGTAAACTGTGCAGGAATTGTATTAGCTGAAAAAGTAATTAAAAGAGACGGAATTCATTCATTAGAATCTTTCCAAAAAATCATCAATGTAAACCTAGTTGGTACATTTAACGTTATTCGTTTAGCAGCTGAACAAATGATTAACAATGAACCAAATGAATTTGGTGAAAGAGGTGTTATTATTAACACCGCTTCAGTAGCAGCATTTGATGGCCAAATGGGGCAAGCAGCTTACGGTGCATCAAAAAGTGCAGTAGCTGGAATGACACTACCAATTGCTAGAGATTTATCAAGATACGGCATAAGAGTGATGAGTATTGCTCCTGGAATATTTGAAACACCAATGTTTGATGTATTACCAGAAAAAGCTAGAGAATCTTTAGGAAATATGGTTCCATTCCCATCACGTCTTGGTAAGCCATCTGAATACGCACACCTAGCGAAAAGCATTGTTGAAAATCCAATGTTAAATGGTGAAGTAATCCGTTTAGACGGTGCAATTCGTATGCAGCCAAAATAATAGTTATATCAGAGGCAGGAAGAGCAGGTTAACTTGTTCTCCTGCTTTTTTTGTTTATGTTTGGGATTAGTAGTTGTTTTAAACTACCACTCCAGTCAGTGCAATGTACATAATATTTGGTCTATTAATTGTAACGCTAACTTATTTTACTAATTTTGTTGGACCTGTTTTACTGAGAGGCTTTGGTTGGATCTTATTCGTAGTAGGGATTCTTAATATGTTTTCAACATATTTCAGTTCAATCCCAAATCCTTTAGCAGATTTATTTAATACTGAAGAAAATGAAAAAAATTAAAAAAATTAATACTAGACTTAAATAATTTCTAGATTCTCTTATACAACTAACACAGTGCATTAGTGTTGGAAAAACGACTCATAAGAGTCGTTTTTAAAATTACTTTTTATTATAAAAAAGGTCTGGTTTTCCACAATTTGGGCACTCATATAAATAATGTTCTTGAATTTCGTCACTAATATTTCCATTATCGTCATTATTGGAAACGTTTGAAGTACAGTTTGGACAATTAATGCTCGTTTTAGGGGAGTTTTTTTCTAAATTCTCCATCTTCATCCATCCTTTCTTTGCATTTCTCTGATAAACCCTTTATATTTTACCCATTAAATTATATATTTTATTAAATAAATTAACATGTTCTGGTAGTCTAAAAACATTGATAAAAACGAAAACGAAAAAAATGAATACATAGAATAATTTTTTGAAATCGTATACAATATAGTTAGCCACAATTATTGATTAACATAATAAATATTGGAATCAAGAGAGGCGGTATTGAAATGGAAACATCTAAAAAAGTAACAGTAAAAGCAACGATTAAAGCATCAATCGAAAAAGTATGGGAATTTTGGACAGAACCTGAACATATTAAAAAATGGAACAGTGCTTCAGATGACTGGCACACACCTATTGCAGAAAATGACTTACGTGTTGGTGGGGAATTCCGTTCAAGAATGGAAGCAAAAGATGGCAGCTTCGGTTTCGACTTTGGTGGAATTTATGATGAAGTAAAAAAATATGAGGTAATTGCATATACTCTAGGTGATGGAAGAAAGGTTAATATCACATTTAGTGGTAAAGGAAACGAAACGGAAGTAATTGAAACATTCGATCCTGAGACAACTAATCCTGTTGATTTTCAACAACAAGGTTGGCAAGCAATTCTAGACAATTTTAAAAAATATGCAGAACAAACAAATATGTAGGTAGAAACACAGAGAATGGTTTTTGAGAATCATTCTCTTTTTTTGGCTTATCAGAATTATAAATAGAAAGATTTAAAAAAAGAAACTATGGAATCATGCGACTTCAAATTCAATAGTTGAAGATTATGAGCTACAATATGTGGCTTTTTTTAGTATCTGAAATTCTATGTAAAAAAGCAAAAATCCCCCAAATTACAAAGCTAGAAATATTAGATACAATAAACTTAATATTTTAATTAGGCTTATCAGCGAAATGGGGGTTAATTAAATGAAGTATTACTCAAAAGACTGGTACAACAAAATGCAGGTATATGGTTTCTTGTTGTCCTTTCCAGAAACAAAAGAAGAATGGGATGAATCCATTAAGAATTTTGAATTAAATGGAAGAGATTATATTAAAAACCGTAAAGAAGACTTAGAAATTTTAAAAAATGATTTACTAAAATTCCTTCCTGAGCCGTTCCATCAATATATTAATGATGGGTCACTGAATACATCTTATCCATCAGAAAAACTTAGAAATATGATAAATAATTGGAAGGACGAATACAACCAGCAAATGGAGGAACTTGATAAGGAGTATCTATCAAATTATAACTCGAGTAAAGATTTACATCCATTAAGCACTGTAAAATTAAATGAAATTTCATTACATGATTCAAATGTAAAATCTATTGAAAATCCTACAAACGATACATTTGTTATCAATTTAGATTGCGAGGGCGGATTTAATGATTTTTCTGAAATCAAACTCACTTTTATGGGAGTTAAAGAAATAAGTATGCCTGAGAATATTAAAGGTGGTTTTTGGCTTTATGATGAAGTTTATCCATCAAAATTAGGTTTTGAACTTCATGTCCTTTTTTACATCCCGTTATGAAATTTAAGATTGTAGCTGAAGATATAGTAGTCGAAGGAAAGAATCTTTAGAAAATAATGGTATAATCGAAGTACAGAAAATATGTAATATTAAAGAAATTCCTTATTGAAATAACACAAAGGGAGAAAAATTGTACTAAATTAAAAAGGCTACTATGGTAGCCCTTTTAATTATCTTGACCTAGTTAATGCTTGAAAACAAAGGATCGATATTCACTTTCCATGGAGAGATAGGTGACGTTCTCACAAAGGTAAAAGAAAGTTTGGTCCTTATTCGACCCTTATCTTTTATAAAGAGATTAACCTCAACTGGGATTTCAGTTTCTAAAGAAGATGACTCTGTCTCCTTTGGTTGGGGCAAAGTCCACTGTATTGCTTCTATTTTTTTTATTTTCTTTAGATCTTTTTTAATATTTTTTTGATTACTTATGGCAATTTTTTTAACCAAGCCTTTATCTTGGTTTTTAATAGAAACGAATAATACATTTAGCAGTTGGGAAGGTGGTTGGTTGTTCATATATTCATTAATCTTTCCAGCAGCTTTAAGGATCATCACATAATGAGATAAATCTGCTTTACCTGTCCGATGTGTCGTGCTTCCCATAAAATGAATGCAAAAATGACCACAGAAACCATTTGGAAGTGAACCTGCACCATGTGGCATACCGTGCATGGAGGCAGGGATTAGGTTTTCATCAGCTAAAATTAATACAGCTCTTCTTCGCCAACTCCAGTTCCCATCGTATATTTCCTTCATTATCCTTGTATCTTCTCTCGTTAATGGCTGAACATCTGCATGCCTACTACCAGCTCTTCGTTGTACATTAAAGCTCTTACCACTTTCTACATCGATTACAGTGAACAACGAGTATTTTGGGATTATTTTGTTAACAGCTTCCCAATCCTGAATTTCTATTTGAAAGCTAATTGGGGGGAGTACTGGTTTGTCTGTCTTAGCGTAAGTAAAATCTGCAAAGCAAATTAATGAAAGTGACATAATAACAATAAAAAAAACTTTTTTCACAGCTAAAAATCAACTCCGATGTTTAGTAATTGATAACATCTATTTTGTGTTATTTTTTAGAAAAAAAAGCTAATAAAAATTTGGAAATAAAAGAGAATTAGTTTTTTTAGTGCATTACTCATACTTAACTAGATACTTCTTATTAAATTCTTATTGAACTAACGAATAATTAGTTGCACAACTTGACCGACTTAAGTCGATTTTTTTGGAACTAACAATCAGTTAAAGTGAATAATCAAACATAATTGAATTAACTAATAAATATCTTATGGTAGAAATGGGATTAAATGTAAAATTGATCTTTTCCGCCCTTTTTATATCCCCTAAGTGGAATTGACAGAGGAAGATGCATAATATATTATAAGTGAGTAACTCACTTACCAAATAAAAGATATTAGAAAGGAATAACTCAAAATGACAAAATCCAATATTTTACCCGATATCTTTTTTCGTAAATTTAATCAATGGAAAAATGAAAAGAAGTTAGAAATTAATACTGAATATATGATCAATGAAGAAAAGTATGTAACAATTGGGGGGATTGATCAATGGATTACAATTCGAGGGGAAGATAAAAGAAACCCTGTTCTTTTATTGATTCATGGTGGTCCCGCCTCAACTTATACAATTTTTAGTTCTTTAATACGTCCTTGGGAAAAGGATTTTACAATTGTTCAATGGGATCAGCGAGGTGCAGGAAAAACTTTTAAAAGAAATGGGAAAGAAGGCTGTGGTAAAATTACATTACACCAGTTGGCAGAAGATGGAATTGAATTAAGTTATCTTATTTGCAATGAACTTGAGAAAGAAAAAATTATTTTGGTTGGAAGTTCCGTCGGTAGTCTTATAGCTACATTAATGATAAAGGAAAGGCCAAATCTCTTTTATGCGTATGTGGGGACTGATCAAAACTGTTTTGATTATGAAAATAGTGCATATCAATTGGCCATTGATGCCTTGTCTGATGCAGGGAATACGAGGGGACTAAAGAAATTTTCAGAACTAGGACCAGATCAAACAAAATGGACAAAAAAAGATTATGATAAAAGAAATCAGATATTAGTAAAATCTATAAAAAATGTGCCTAATATGGTAATGGACCTTATTTTACCTTCTATGCTTTCATCACCACAACATAATATTAACGATCTTTTCGATTTTTTTAAAGGGATGAAATTTTCGGGGGAACAATTGTTTAACGAACTAATGAATTTTAATTATGGACGGTTAGGAACAGTATTTTCAATTCCTTTCTTTATTTTTCAAGGAGATAATGATATTATAACTCCTACCAAAAATGCAGAACGATTTTTGCAAGAAATCGAAGCACCTTTAAAAGAATTTATTTATATAAAAAACGCTGGACATTTAGCATGCTTTACTAGACCTGAGCAGTTTTTACAAGAATTAATAAAAAGAGTAAGACCATTAGCAATTATAAATTAAGTAAGAATGTATAAATTGGAGTGAGTAAGTTGTTACCAAAAGATAATAATCAACAAACTGATCGAAAGGTGCTAATAAAACAATCTGCATTGAAAATTTTTGCATTGAATGGTTATAAAAATACGAAAACAAGTGTAATTGCATCTGAAGCAAATGTTAGTGAAGGTTTAATTTTTCGCCATTTTCAATCTAAGGCAGAGTTGTTTTTTCAACTTATTGAAGGATTAATGATTGAGTCTCAAAGTGAGCTAAGTTCATTGCAGTTTTTCCAGGGAACGCCTTACCAACTATTAGAATTATTAACTGAAAAAATGTTAGACGAAAATCATAAGTATGCATTTATGATTATTCAACAAGCAAGGAAAAACACCGAAGTACCAGAAAAAGTGACTGAATTATTATCAAAATATTCACCTGATTATTTAATTGATTTACTAATTCCAATATTTATAAAAGGACAAGAAATTGGTGAATTCATAAAGGAAGATCCACGAAAAATATTAGTATGGTATTTCAATGTGATAAATAGTTTAACGATTCAAGATCTAGTTGATAATAAATTTGGTTTACCTACTACTGATTTTTTGATGAAAATGTTAAAGGCTTAATTGGTGAACTAAAAATTCTCAGTAATAAGAATACTTTAAGGTTGTCTAATTAGGCAGCCTTTTTTTAGTCCAAACACAACTTTTTATTTAAAGAGTTTCTAAATGAAAAAAAATACCATAATTGAAATAAATATGGATATTTAAGTCAATTTATTCAAAAAATACTCTTATGCCAAACCTAGTAAGAGGAATCTATGAAAAAAATCTTAAAATTCATATTTAAAACTTTAGTACTCCTATTTTCACTATTGGTCATCTTATTTGCTTTAAATGAGATTGAAATGGAGAAAGCTCAAAAAAAGAATATTTTTGCTGAAAAGCCAATAACTTATCCAATGGGACATAGTGATTTGTCGATTTATACGAACGGAAGGAAGTTAAATAACCAATTATTTCATGATATTCGGAATGCAAAAAAGGAAGTGCATATCTACTTTTTTTCAGTTTCGAATGACCGTGTTTCACATGAATTTTTAGATGTCTTAAAAAAGAAGAGTGATGAAGGAATTCCAGTTTATTATGCTGTTGATCGTCTTGGTGGAATTTTATTAGAACGGAAAGAAAGAAAATCTTTAATCGATCATGGGGTACATTTTACCTATTTTAATAAACCGCAATTATCCTATTTTTTTGCATCGATAAATAACAGAAATCATCGTCGGATGACGATTATCGATGGGGAAATTGGCTATATTGGTGGATTCAATATAGGTAAAAAGTATATAGATGAAAAAAAAGGATTAAAACCGTGGGAAGATGTTCAGCTTAGATTAGTAGGTAGCGGTGTTGAAGGCTTAGAAAAACAATTTGTACATGATTGGAGAAAAAATTCAGACCAAAAAATTACTCAAATGGAGATCAGTAAAAAAATTGGGAGAAGCCAGCATCAATTTGTTTCTTATACTAAAATAGGAATTGAGCAAGAATATAGTAAATTGTTTAAACAAGCAAAGCAGTCTATCACAATTTATTCTCCTTATTTTATACCGAATAATAAAGTGATTTGGGATTCTTTATTAGATGCAGCAAATAGAGGGATTGAAGTAAAAATACTATATTCGCATAAGTCAGATGCACTTCTAGTACAACAAGCAGCATTTCCATATATTAAGCAATCTTGGAAAAATAATATAAAAGTATATGGGTTTAAAAAAGGTATTTTTCACGGTAAAGTAATTAAAATTGATGATCAAGTTCTTATGATTGGCACTACAAATTTTGATTCCAGGTCATTTCATTTAACGGATGAAATGAATTGTTATATATATGATCAACAATTTATCAAGCAGGTAGAACCAGAATTAGACGATGTATTTAATCATGCATTTGAAATTACGCCAACTTATATTAAAAATTTACCTTTTAAAGAAAAAATAAAAGAAAAAATAGCGAAAGTATTTGAGTTTTATTTATAGGGCAAAAAACTAGTTGTACTGTATTTTTATTTAAAGAATACAATAAAAAAATAATGAAAGGTTAATCAAGAAAATTGGTTAATCTTTTTTTATTTTTGAAAATTTATAAAAATACAATTGATTTTATAATTATTCATAATTATAATGAAGAATATAATTTTATAAAAGGGGATCTTAAAATGAAAGTCGGTATTATGGGGGCAACCGGATATGGTGGTCTTGAACTCGTAAGATTACTATCAATGCATCCGGAAATAAGCGGTATGAATTTTTATTCAACATCAGATTATACGGAAGATTTGTCTACGTATTATCCACATTTAGCTACTAGTACTAGTGGGGCAATAAAAAAGTGGAATAAAAATAAATCTGTTTCAGAAAATGATATTTTGTTCTTTGCTACACCACATGGAGTTAGCAGTGAACTAATGGAAGAAATCGATTTTTCGAAAACAAAATTGATTGATCTATCTGGAGATTTTCGATTAAAAAAAGAAGAAACATACCAAAAATGGTATAAACATACACATCCTTGTTTTTCAAAAACGAATCAATTTACCTACGGACTATCTGAACTTAATCGAGAAGCGATCAAACAATCCAATAATATTGCTAATCCAGGATGTTATCCAACAGCAACGCTGCTCGGAGTCGCGCCATTATTAAAGGCAGGAATTGTAGCGAAAAATTCAATTATAGTAGATGCTAAATCTGGAATTTCTGGTGCTGGAAAAACGGCTAATCAAACGACTCAATTTATGAATCGAAATGAAAATTTAACAGCCTATAAAATTACTGAACATCAACATATACCTGAAATTGAACAATTTATCGGATCAATTGATTCAACACAGGATTTTATAACTTTTACACCACATTTAATTCCAATGACAAGAGGAATTTTGTCAACAATTTATGTTACTTCAACACGTGAAATTAGTAACGAAGAATTAAAAGAAATCTATAACCAAAGTTATGAAGATTCCTATTTTGTGAGAGTAAGAGACAAAGTACCTTGTACAAAAGATGTTTATGGTTCAAATTTTTGTGATTTATACGCTACTTACGACAAACGCACAAATCGAATCACGATCGTTTCTGTCATTGATAACCTTGTTAAGGGAGCGGCTGGGCAAGCAATTCAAAATATGAATTTAATGTTAGGTTTGCCAGATGAAACAGGTTTACAATTTACACCAATATTTCCATAAGGAGAGATAAAAGTTGATAACTAAAGAAAAGAATATAAAAAAAATAAATGGAACAATTACATCACCAAATGGTTTTTATGCTAGTGGAGTTCATGCTGGACTACGTTATAAACGTAAAGATTTAGGATTAATTTATTCCGAGAAACCAGCATCAGTTGCGGCAGTTTATACATTAAATTTATTTCCAGCTGCACCAATTGCGATTACAAAAAAGAGTATTGCATATAGTAATCAGCTACAAGCAGTTGTAGTAAATAGTGGTTGTGCAAATGCATGTACAGGTAAAAAAGGAGAAGATGATGCCTACTTAATGAGAGCATGGTGTGCTGATCACCTTAATTTACCAGAGCATTTAGTCGCAATCGCATCGACTGGTGTAATCGGTGAATATTTAAAAATGGATCGTTTAAAGAGCGGCATTGACAAGTTAACGGTCGGTAATAAGTTGGAAGATGGAGAAGATTTTGGTCAGGCAATCTTAACGACAGATACTGTAATAAAAACGACTTGTTATGAAGTATTGATTAATGGAAAGATTGTAACGATTGCTGGGTCTGCAAAAGGTTCTGGAATGATTCATCCAAATATGGCAACTATGCTTGGTTTTGTGACAACTGATGCTACGATTAGTTCTGGTCAGTTACAGACCTTATTAAAAGAAGTGACAGATAAGACATTTAACCAAATTACAGTTGATGGAGATACTTCAACAAATGATATGGTATTAGTTATGGCAAATGGAGCAATTGAACATGAGGAATTAACTGAAAGTCATCCAGATTGGGCAAATTTTGTAGCTGCATTTCAATTAGTTTGTGAAGACTTGGCTAAAAAGATTGCTAGAGATGGTGAAGGGGCAACTAAGTTAATTGAAGTAAATGTAAATGGAGCCTCAAGTCTAAAAAATGCAAATCTAATTGCTAAAACAATTGTCGGATCAAATCTAGTAAAAACAGCTGTTTATGGTGAAGACGCTAACTGGGGAAGAATTATTGGTGCCATTGGATATAGCGGGGTCGAAGGGGAATTTAATCAAATCGATATTTCCATTAATGGTGTAACAGTATTATTTGGTAGTAAACCAGTTGAGTTTAATGAAGAAGAGGCTAAAATTGCTTTGAAAAATGAGATTATTTATATCGATGTCCATTTACATGAAGGAGATGCACTTGGTACTGCATGGGGCTGCGATTTAACTTATGATTATGTGAAAATAAATGCAAGCTATCGCACATAAGGGGGAAATAAACATTGGAAACAGTAGTTATTAAACTTGGTGGCAGTTTAATCCATAACTTATCTAATACATTCTTTGAAAATATAAATCAATTAAAAATGGGTGGTAAAAAAGTCATCCTTGTTCATGGAGGGGGGCCACTTATAAATAACTTATTATTAAAGTTTTCAATTCCAGTTGAAATGGAAGACGGCATTCGTAAAACTTCATCCGAAGTTTTAGAAATTGTCGAATATGTGCTAAATGGAAAAATTAATAAAGATTTAACGATTATTTGTAATCAATATAATATTAAAGCGATTGGTCTATCAGGATGTGACAATCTATTACTGGAAGCTTCACTTTATAATAAGGGAAAATTAGGTTGGGTTGGAGAAATTGAGGATGTAAATACGAATCTATTAAATTTACTACTTAATAATGATTATGTACCAGTTATTTCGCCTGTTGGAGTGGATAAAATTGGCCAAAAATATAATATTAACGCAGATGAAGCGGCAAAAAGTATTGCCAAGGCAATGAATGCGGAACTACTCTGCTTTATTACAAATACAAATGGTGTTTTAGATCTAGAACAGAAATTGATTGAAAAGATTACGCCTAGTGAAGTTGATAAATTAATTGATGAAAAAACAATTTATGGTGGAATGATTCCTAAAGTTACAAGTGCCTTAAATGCATTAAATGTAGTAAATTCAGTGGCAATTGTTGGTGAGAATTTCTTTAATGAAAATGGAACGATTAACGGTACAGTATTTACAAAAGGAGTTGTGTTAAGTGAGTAATTTATTCCCAACTTATAATAAAAAAACAATTAATTTTCAAACTGGAAAAGGTACTTACCTATATGATGACGAAAATAACAAGTACCTAGATTTTTTAAGTGGAATTGCTGTTTGTAACCTAGGTCATTGTCATCCAAAAGTTGTAAATGCATTAAAAGAACAAGCAGAATCGATTTGGCACGTATCAAATTTATTTACAATTAAAAAACAAGAAGACCTAGCTAAAATGTTAGTAAAAAGCTTTAAGGATGGATTAGTATTTTTCTGTAATAGCGGTACAGAAGCAAATGAGGCAGCTATAAAATTAGCAAGAAAACATTCAGGTAAATCTCATATAATTAGTTTTAAACAAAGCTTTCATGGACGTACGTTTGGATCAATGGCTGCTACAGGTCAGTCTAAAATTCATGAAGGATACGGTGAAATGTTAAGTGGCTTTACATATGTACCATATAATGATTTGAATGCTTTACAAAATGAAATTAATGAAAATACTGGAGCAATTATTTTGGAAGTAATCCAAGGTGAAGGTGGTGTAATCGTTGGTAATAATGACTTTTTTGAAGGGGTTCAAGCTCTTTGTAAAAAACATGAATTATTACTCATTGTTGATGAAGTACAAACCGGAGTGGGCAGAACAGGAACAATGTTTGCCTATGAACAAACTGCACTAAATCCAGATATTATTACGCTAGCCAAAGGTTTAGGGAATGGTTTTCCTGTTGGGGCAATGCTCGGTAAAAATAATCTAGCTAATACTTTCTCGTTAGGAGCGCATGGTTCAACTTTTGGCGGAAATTATTTAGCAATGGCGGCTGCTTTTGAAACAATCAATATAATTAATGATTTGCAATTTTTAAATAGTGTAAAAGATAAAGGACAGTATTTATTTGATAAATTGGCTGAAATAAAAGAAGAGTTTCCACAAATAGTAGAAATACGCGGTAAAGGATTAATGGTTGGTATTGAATTAAATCAATCTGTGGATCAACTAGTGGAGCATTTTTTAAAGAATGGTTTAATCGTTGGAACTGCAGGACCTAATGTATTAAGATTATTACCGCCAATTAATTTATCATACGAAGAAATAGATGAAGCAAATCAAATAATGAAACAAGTTCTTTCTTCTTATTTTTTAGATAGCCAAGTTAAATGATGGATAGTATTTTTTGACTAGAAGGCATTCATGGACTCATACCATGATGCCTTTTTATTATTTAGGTCTTTCTGCTTGATTCGTAAAAATAGATTGAAAGTTGAATTTATTTTTTAGATAATGGACTAATCACTTTTATTGGGGGAGGAGTTAGGCTATGTATCATATTCGTGTAAGAGCATGTGCTTTAATTGTTGAAAATGATTCAGTATTATTAATTCAATTTACAGATGAGGACGGAATTCACTATAATTTACCAGCTGGCGGTACCGAACCCGGTGAGACAATAATTGAGGCTGTAAAAAGAGAAGCATTTGAAGAAGCTGGTGTAGAAGTTGAGGTTGGAGATCTAGTATTTGTTTCAGAAAATGCACCTCATATGACCGGACATAGAATACATGGATTAAGTTTAATGTTCCGCTGTTATATTAAAGAAAACTCAATTCCTAAAATGCCACCAAATCCAGACCCAAATCAAACTGCCGTAAAGTGGATACCAATTAATGAATTAGACAATATCATCTTATATCCAAATATTAAAGATCAAATTATTCAATATGCAAAAGGAGAGTACCAAAATAATCAATTAATTGAAGAATACAAATTGAAAGAACAACTAATTTGATTACTCTCCCCATCTTTCATCCAACGGAAGTTGAGTTTCTCCATGTTTTTTTAAAAAGTGAGGTACTCAATTTTTCTACTTTTACAAAAAACAATTGTACTTCAGTTCTACTCATAATTTTATAAATTACAATCATTAAAAACGATTCTTTATAGAAAGGGATGATTAAATGATAACCCTTCCAGATCAGTTTATAAAAACGATTAAAGATATCCATAAAGAAAAAGGGGAAATATGGCTCGAGAATTTTGAAGACTTATTTAATAGATGTGAAATTCGATGGAATATGAAAATATTATCTCCATTTGAATTATCATATAATTTTGTAGCGCCAATTTTAATTGATGGTCAAAAAAACGCAGTGATTAAATTAGCCGTACCTAACGAGGAATTTAATAGTGAGGTTGAAGCTTTAAGGGATTTTAAAGATAAAGATTTTGTTAAAGTTATAGATTACGATCTAAATGAAGGAATCCTAATTTTAGACCAACTATTGCCTGGTGATACTCTTGCTACAATTAAAAATGAAGAAGAGGCAATGGATATTACTGTCAAAGTATTGAAAAATTTATGGAAAGCTGCACCTAAATCAACTAAAATACCTTCCATATTAAGTAGAGAAAAAAGCTTAAGTCGAATTGTTGAAAAATTCCCTAATGGCTTAGGCCCTATATCAAAAGAAATGCTATTAAATGCGTTTACTATTTTTAAAGAAATGAATCGTACACAATCTACAAAATACTTACTTCACGGTGATTTACACCATTATAATATTTTAAAAGCTGGAGAAAACTCATGGAAAGTTATTGACCCAAAAGGATTGATAGGCGAAAGAGAATATGACATTATCCAGTTCCTTTTGAACAAATTAGAGGGGAAAGATATTTCTAAGACTCTAGAAAATCGAATTGATCTACTAGTACAAGAATTGAATCTAAATAAAGAAAGAGTACTGCTGTGGGGTTATTCGCATGCTGTGTTATCAACATGTTGGAGTTTAGAAGATGAAGGAACTTATAATGAATATTTTTTTCAGGCTATAAGTATTTTTAAGGATTTACATACAAAATTTTGTTAGTTTATTGAGTTGCTTTAAGGATCTGATAAAAAGATTTTTGATTTTCCTATACTGCTATGTGGCAGATTATTTCATAAGAATATTTTTGTGACAAAAAAGCGAAATTACCCCAAATTACAGTAGTAGTTCTTTACTGTATAATCATCTTTATGGGAGTAACTGGAAATTTGTTAAACAAAAATATTAATAGTAGTACATAGTATGAAAAATAAGAAACGATATTTTTCTCTTTTTATCGTAATAGTTGTTGTATCTTCAATTCTATTGTATAAGCACCAAACTGATGCTGAAACTGTAAAGGTAAAAATAGGACAATCAAATCAGATCACTAAGGACGAAATAAAAGCAGCAGTAAGTATTGTAAACGAAAAATTCAAAGGTTATAAAGGGTGCACACTGACGGATCTATGGTATTCAGAAAAAGCTTCTCTTGCCGTCAGCAAAGAAGATATGAATTATGGTGAAAGTTATGAAAGAGTTGTAGGCGAATAAAATGTAATTGTTTTGCTTTATCGATTCTTCCGGTGGTGATGGAAGTTGGATGCCAAATTCAACTCAGACTAGATATACTTGGATTTTAATAAGAAATAATGAAAAGGGTAAATGGAGAGTTATTCAAACAGAAGATACTTATACAGATGCTGATCATGTAAAAGTAAGAATAGGACAATCTAAAAAGTTAACGAAGAACGATATAAAGACAGCATTCGATACCGTCAAGAAAGATTCTAGGAAAGATAAAAATAATGAAGGGTGCACAATTACTGAATTACATTATTTAGAGAATCAAGCGATAGAAGCAAAAACAGTTCAAACTTATATGGAAGATCAGAATGCCATTGTTGTCTTTTCTACCATTAAAACCGCTCCTACAGTTGTAGTTGGTTGGGATGCAAATCAAACGATGGATAATTTTAGTTGGACGCTGGTTAGAGATAGTAAAAAAGGAAAATGGAGAGTCAAAGATGCTGGATATGCATTTAATATAAATTAATTCTTTTTAACTAATGCAATGCTTTAGTTTAACAATAAACGACTACTTATTAGAAGTTGTATTATAGGTAGTAAAAAGCAAAAGAAAATAGATGCGATTAATAAATTGGACTTATTTATTATAGTCGTTATTGATTTTTGTAAGGTAAGCCCGATCAACGCAGTGCACTACTTGTACAACATTAGCTGCTTATATGCAGCTTTTTTTATTGCAGTTATAATTGTATAAGAAATTAGAGAACGCAAAAAATTCTTATGATATGGTTCACCCCAAAGCAACCAAATGTTTTTTTTAATACTTTAGTATAGTGATTTACTTTTGTTGCCGTATCTATTTTAAATTTCACTCCAGTTACGTTGTTTCTTTGACATTTGCTTTATATTTCACTGTTCAATCTGAGTAGAATATTTTGCATATACAAAATGAGGTTGGAAATAGTAACATTATACTTTATAACTGGAGGATATAGATGAATTTACAATCTGGAACCTATTATTGGCCGACTACTTTTCCCGATGCTCCATCATATCCAGCATTGGAAGCAGATTTATCTTGTGATGTATTAATCATTGGAGGTGGGAGCTCAGGAGCACAATGTGCATATTATCTTTCTGATACTAATTTAGATGTAGCTATAATTGAAAAATCAACCATTGGCAGCGGCAGTACTAGTACGAATACGGCCCTCCTTCAATATTCCGGTGAAAAAATGTTTACAGATATGATCAACACCTTTGGAGAAGGCTATATAAAAAGGCATTTACAACTACTGAAGGAGGCCATAAATGAAATTGAAGTAGCCTCAAAGAAAGTCAGCATTAATTGTGAATTCAACAGAAGAGATACTCTCTATTCAGCAAGCTGTGTAGACGACGTTGAAAGTCTTAAAAAGGAATTTGAGTTCTTAAAACAGCATAACTGTGAACTTACTTTTTTAACAAAGGAAGATATTGAAGCAAAATATCCTTTTAGCAGGGATGCCGCTATTTATTCATATAATGATGCAGAAATCAATCCTTTCAGATACACACATGCACTTTTGGATCACGCCGCAAGCAAAGGAATCCGTATATTTGAACATACGGAAATGAACGGTCGCCATTATGATAGAGAACGAGATAAGATGATTGTGTCTACAAAGAATGGTCATTCTATCAAAGCACGCTATATTATTTATGCAGCAGGTTATGAAGGAATTGAGATTAAAAAGGAGAAAAAAGCTTCCTTTGTAAGTACATATACTGTAACTACCCATCCAGTCAAGGATCTATCTGAATGGTATAACAGAACACTCATTTGGGAAACCGCTCGTCCCTATTTATTTATGCGTACAACTAAAGATAACCGGATTATCATAGGCGGACTTGATGATAATACTTCGTACCCAGAAGATCGTGATAGTAAATTGATTCACAAAAAGAAGAAACTGATTGAAGAGTTTAATAAAATGTTTCCAACTATTCAAGTACAGCCAGAATATTACTTAGCTGCATTTTATGGAGGGACATTCGATGGCATTCCGATTATCGGAAAATATGAAGAATTTCCAAATAGTTATTTTCTATTTGCCTTTGGTGATAACGGAACAGTTTACAGCCAGCTACTCTCGAAGCTTATTGCAAAGGAAATTGTTGAAGGGAACTGTCCAGATATCGATCTTTACTTGCAAGAGCGACCTTTAATAAACAATTGATTTTTTATTTCTTCCAATTGATTCTATTTAACAAATAGGCTCTGTTAAACTTTAATGTTGATAATTGCAGAAAAATAGAGAAAACCCCATATGAGGGTTTTCTTGATATTGAATAGCCCATAACTCATACAATTAGAATAATTATATTTTTGTATTTTCTTCATAAATTTCACTTAACAACAACTTTTAAACAGCTTTAATGAGTTTAGCACGAGACTTATAACATTCCTTAAACTATGTTCAAAAAAACTACCGCCGCTGGTAGCTAGAACATTAAACTTAAAACAGATTCAATTAAACTATTTTTATTGAAAATTATTTATTCGAATGAGTGGCAAGACCCCGTCCAATTAAATTTGCAGAAACAGGTTTTTTCCCGATTTCCCTTGCCCAAATTGATAATTGTCCTATGTGGTGAATTTCATGAGCAATGGTATGTCTAATGATTTCACCCCAAGTATCCGTCACATTTCTTCCATCTGGTAAGGTATCGTAAAATAAACGGTTTTCCATTTCATCATTCCAGTTGTCTACAAAATTTTTCACTTCAATATGAAATTTAGCATCCAATTCTCGGACTTTATCTAAGCTTTTATAAGCATTGAAACTCTCTTGAAAATCAGATTTTCCTTGTAGGACTCGAATCCAGCTCCACTCTACATCAACTATATGAAAAAGTGTATGTAAAATACTTCCCATTCCACCAGAGCGGGTCAACAATAATTCTTCTTCACTTAACTCTTCACACCACTTATACCATTCTTCTCTTACCGACCAGTTATATCGAAAAAACATTAGCATTTATAACCCCTCCTCATGGGTAGCCTCATAATTACCTATAAATCCTCCTATTTAACGAAGAACTTCTTAATTTGGTCCATTAATATGATTCGAATTAGTAGGATTGGTTGTATTTCTCCCAATTTCTTCATTCAATGTTTGATTATCACTTTTATTTGGAGCGCCAGTACCAAACTTCTTTTCCATAAAAAAACCAAATGCAATCATTATAATAACAAATCCCAAAATAACAATTACAAACATTGTGGTATACCTCCTGACATTTTTAATTGAAAACTACACAAAACTCAAATTTACACAAAATGTATGTAAAATAAAAAGCTCGTTTTAGTTCTACCTTTAAGATATTCCATTTTTTTCCACTAATTCCTCTTCCTTGGTGAACTAAACTACCATCTAGCTCTAACATTAGCATATTATTTACTATGTACTATACTTCAAATCCCAATAGGGAAATGGAAAAGGTCACGAATAACAAAAGAGCATTTATAATTAAAATAAAAGAACCTATCTTGAATTATTTTTTTCAAAATAGGTTCTTTTTCTTTTATTTACCTAAAACATGTTCAATTAACCCATAGCTCCAAAATCCAAGTAAAGCTAAACTACTCGCTAAGATGATATAGGCAAGAAAAATTTGCCATTTTTTACGATTACTAGAAACATAGTAAGTTTCTAACGTTTCTTGTTGTTTCAGTAAAGGTGCAATTCTTTTATGCTTAATTTCTTGAATCTTTTCATCAATATAAGTTCGCCAGTCTAAGTCTTGTTCATGTAAACGTGCTCGAACGGAACGAATTAGATAGTTAATTTCAAGACGTTCCTTATGAATTTCTAAATCTAACTTCTTATTATCCTCAAAAAATGGGAAAAAGAACCGTTTTACAATCGTACGATCAGAGTAGACATTAAAAATCCCAAATTGAAATTGTTTAATAGTATGTTCGTATAGTTTTATTTTTTCTTTAATTACCTTTAGCTGGTAAGCTTCTCGAATTCGTTTAATAAATGTCGTAATACCTAAAATAATAATATAAAACGCGATAAAATTAGGTTGATAAAATAAATACACTAGCATCATCATAATTCCGATAAACCAAAAAATTGGAGGTAATACACTTAAAATTCTCCCGCCATCTAGAGGAGAAATAGGAATTAAATTAAACAAATTAAGTATACAGCCTAAAGCAATGACTAATCCGAAGAATTCATTATGTGTATAATGATAGAGCGGAATTGCTGGTAGAACCGAAATTAAGCCTAAAAACGGACCACCAAACGCTACATAAGATTCAGTTACAGCATCTTTTGGCATTTCTTTAAGTGATATAACTGCCCCGACAAAAGGAATAAAAAATGCTGGTGAAGTTGGTAGACCCTTTTGTTTCGCAGCAATTAAATGCCCGCCTTCATGACAAATTAATAAGTAAACAAGTGCGAAAGCAAAATACCATCCAAAAGTAAATCCGTATACAAATAAATACAAGATCATGCTTAAAAAAGATAAAAATTTTGCTGCTTTTAAAAGCGGTAAAAGGAGCTTTAATTTAGTACTTATTAGTGCGATTACAACACCAATTCTTGTTAATGATTTTTTCGTTTTGTTATTGATCATTGGTTGTGCCATTCATTTCACCTTCTCGCTAATTATGATATGATTATGTAGTATTAAAATTATATCATTAAAGATTATTTGTTTGATAGAATAATAAAGAAATAGGGACTAAAGTCTGCCGTTTTACTGAGATAAAAAGAAAAAATTTAAGATGAAAATAACAAAATAGATGAGTTTAAGTAAATGTTAGAAAGTTATCTTTCTAACTTTTGCATTTTTCTAGAATATTTTATTATATGAAATAGTAATAATGAAATTAACTAAGGATTGATAAAGAAATGAATATATATGGGATGATTAAAGAGGTAGCAGATAAAAAAGGTAAAAACATAGCTTTTAGTTACGATGGAAACAAAATAAATTATGAAGAACTCATTTCTTCGTGTGAAAACATAGCACAACTATTAGTTCAAAATAAGATTGAAAAGGGAGACAAAATTGCGATTTTATTAGGAAATTCTCCTGAGTTTGTACAAGCTTATTTAGCAATATTAAGATTAGGTGCAATCGTCATTCCATTAAATCCAGCTTTTACGGAAAGTGAACTCAGCTATATTTTAAAGGATTCTTCTACAAAACTTGTTATTTCAACTAGTGAACAGGAGAAAAAACTTAAAAGTGTTAAAAATCAGTGTCCTACATTATTAAATATTATTTTAATAGATGAAATACAACCGACAGTAAAAATAATAAATCAATTAGAAGAAATTGAAACTCTACAAGATGATACGGCTGTTATTCTATATACATCAGGAACAACCGGTAACCCTAAAGGGGCAATGTTGTCTCATTTTAATTTAATTGAAAATGCAAATGATTTTTCCAAGTTAATCGAATTAAGTGAAAATGATCAAATGATCGCCGTCCTTCCAATGTTTCATTCATTTTGCTTAACATTATGTGTAAATATGATTTTGTTAAATGGCGCATCAACAATCATCATTCCTAAATTTAACCCAGGTGAATTAGTTGAGGTAATCAAAAAAGAAAAAGCTACTTTAATCGCGGCAGTACCGACAATTTATAATTTTTTATATCAATTAAATAGTGCGACAGCAAACGATTTTAGTAGTTTGAGAGCCTGTATTTCAGGCGGGGCATCTATACCAATCGAATTATTAGAGTCAATTCAAGAAAAATACAATGTTTTAATTGTAGAAGGCTATGGACTATCTGAAACAGCTCCAGTTCTTACTTTCAATCCATATCGTGGAATTTGTAAACCAGGATCAGTTGGTCTCGATCTACCTAGTGTTACGACAAGAATAGTAAATGAAAATGGCGAAGAAGTTCCAACTGGTAAAGTAGGAGAAGTTGTTGCGATTGGACCCAACGTGATGAGTGGTTATTTAAATAATATAGAAGAAACTGAAAAAGCATTTTTTAACGGATGGTTTAAAACGGGTGATCTCGGTAAAAAAGATGAAGATGGATATTTATTTTTATTAGATCGAAAAAAAGATGTAATTATAACGAACGGATATAATGTTTACCCGAGAGAAATAGAAGAGAGACTTTATCAACATCCTACTATTATTGAAGCAGCGGTAGTCGGAAAACCTAATCAATTAATAGGTGAAAGCGTGTGTGCTTATTTAGTCGTTTCAAATGATTCACTTTCAGAAAGTGAGATCATTGATTTTTGCAAAAAAGCACTTATTTATTATAAAGTTCCTAAGGAAATTTATTTTGTAAAAGAACTGCCTAAAAATAGTACAGGGAAAATTTTAAAAAGAAATCTTAAGTAATTTTAGAGACCAATCATTTGAATGGTCTTTTTTTTATGCAAATTTGGGCCATTGTCTTACTCTGTACAAAATTAGTTAAATAGACCTGCTAAAATATGCGGATGATATAGTCTAAATTTTGTATATTTGACACATTAATTCAAACTAAATACTACTAATTTTTGGTAAGATTTAGTAGAAATTATTTTTCTGTCGAATATAACGGAGGATTAAAAATGTATAGGAAGATGAAATCACTATTTTTTATTATTTTATCGCTTTCCTTTTTAACTGCATGTAATGTTCAAACTCAAAGTAAGAAAAAAGAACCTTCTACTTCAGTAGCAGAAGACATTAAGACCGAAAATTCTACAAATAAAGAACTTGTTAATGAGAAGGATCCAAACTTTACGGACAATGCAAAAGTTGTAAATACAGAACTTGCTTTTGCTGTTACCTACAATGATGTTAAGCAATTAATGAAGGACTCTGAATTAGCTGTTGAAGGTGAAGTTTTGTCTACTGAGAATTATGTTTACATGGATAAAACTACTGGAATCGGTAAACCATTAACGAAATTATCCTTTAGAGTTAATAATGTATTAAAGGGAGCCATCTTTAAAGTGTAAGAAAATAACAATATTGGAGCAGGGTGGATATATTTCTGCAAAACAAAGTGGAATGAAAGATAAATTTCCAAATTTAACAGAAAAGAATTTAGATGAAACCTTTTTGGTGATCCCAGACGGTCATAGACCATCCGTAAAAGGTGCTGAATTTGTTGCCTTTTTATCTAGTGACTCATATTTTATAACGGGGTTTGATTTTTACGAATTTATAGCAGTTTACCAATCAAAATTTGAATATAATAAAAGCAGTGAAGAATATATAAGACCCTCTGATGATTATGCTGAAATGTTAAAAGAAGCAGATACAATTGATGAAAAAAAGGTAATTGAAGAGGAGATAAAAATTGAAAGAGAAATTAATGATAGTGTAACTGAATTAGTGGAAGAAACGGTGAAATAGTTTATAATAATTTTGCTTTCCAACTCTTTGTGTATATGTGACTATTAAGTTAGTCATTAAACAAAGGGGATCGAAAATGAGAAAGAAAATGTTTATGGTGTGTGTAAGTTTAATATGTGTATTATTGTCGAGTTGTGCCATGAAATCATCTAATGGCAACTCTTTTGAATTGGATGATTATGATAAATTAACTTCTTTTAGTGCACATAAAGGAGACGTTTACTATGTTGATTATTCATTTGTTGTCAATAAAGGATATGTAGATTTAATTGTCTATAATAAAAAAACGAAAGATATTGTTTTCGAAACATCAATTAAAAAGAAGGCAAAATATCGAGGTTCTTTTACTATACCAAGAAGCGGAATTTATATTGTCGAAATGGATGGTTATAAAGCATCTGGTGAATATAAATTCAAACTTGATAATGAAGCAATTGTAAAAAAAGATTCAACTATTGAACCAATGGATGAAATGTTGCTAACGAATACAAAAAATCACGATTTTGAAATAGAGAGATGGAAAGATAAGAAAAATACTTATTACAATGTAACATTTAAAACAGATTATACTGGAGTAGAGCTTTGTACGTTTGATGGAATAAAGAATGAAAACAGTGGAATCATAGCAGGAAATTACGATCGGCAGGATGATCTTGTTGCATTACCTACAACAATTGATGTTTGGAAAAGCGCAAAAACGATGATTCATTTTAATATTCCAAATGAAAAAACAATAGGTGGTATGGTAATTTGCTATATTCCTATTGAAAAAGATGGGGAAACACTTAGTAAGGAAATCAAATATGATCGAATCCTCTTTCATTAATAATTGATAGAAATTATAAGTGTATTAAACAGTTTTTAGAGAGTTTAATTATAATAATCTAATATATTGCAGCAAATCTATGAAGCTATACTTCAAAAAGAAGTATAGCTTTTTTTGTAATATTTTAATAAAAAAATCCTGTATATTGAAATGAATTCCTACAAATCCCACAAATTTTAGCTGAAAAAATCTTACAAAAAACAACAAAAACCATCTTTTTGTAATTTTTTCCCTTTTTATTTTTATAAAAAAGCCAATACAGGCTTGACAGATCAGTTTACTTTTTAACCTCGTTAATATACGCATTACAGTTAACACAAATGATTCCCTTTACTAGTTGGTCATAGTGATACATTGGATATTGAGAGTATTTTGACTCTGTTTTATGAAGTGATAAAAATGCTTTGGTGAGTTTGAAATGATTAACATTTAATTTGAAATGTTGCATGTTTAATTCGTTTTTTAAGCGATTTAATTGTGATGGGAAAATAATGGGTAGGTTCATAGGGGCATTGTATAAAAAAATTCGGAGTTTACAAAAACTAAATGTGGTTTTATTTTGAAATGAATCTTATGTTCAATAAGTAATTTTCGTAGCATGGATTCGGTTCTTTAAAGTTGTTCGTAAGGATTTTTTATTTCGGTTTTTGGGGTTTTATACCATCGATCTCCTTTTATATAATAATCTCCTTCAAAATTTTTCACTTCAAATAAATAGATAGTTTCTCCGTTGATACCAATCGAATCAATTTGGAATTCGGATTTGTTACATTCGAACAATAAATCGTTAAGGAAAAGCCAATTATCTGAAAGTGTTGCAGTCCATTCATCAAATTTCTTTTCACCTTTGAACCCTTTTTCTAGATAGGAAAAGTATGCTGAATCCTCATCAGCTAGTTCGCTCCTTGCATTTAATATTTGGTAAATCCTTAAATCCTTTGATTCAAATCGTTCTTTTTGATTTTATATATTTCACATCCTTTCAATCTAACTTACATTCAAATTCAACTACATAATTGATGATTTTTTTACTATTTTTTGAAATGTTTGTTGTTTAGACTTATTTCACAAAAATTTTACACTTTTTTAAGATTTTTATGATATAGTTCACTTAATTTCAATTGAAAATAACACTTTAATTTTTAGAGTATGTAGTTTACGAAAGTAGCTAGCATGCTAAGAATAAAGATTATCTAAATAAAATTTTATAACCGAGTGAGTGAAACAAATGTCAATTAAAATGAGATTTCTGTTGTCTTATATTGGGGTGATTCTTTTTTCAATCACATTATTATTGGCAGCAGGTTTTTTAATAATTTTTGCAATAACAGGAGATGTAAAGTCTGTAGAAAATCTTTACAAAAAGACTTATGTACAAAAGCCTTTGACTACAGTTGAAGAAAGTGTGTTTCTTGATTTGAAGCTACTTGCTAAACATAATCCTAAGCAGTTACTTAATAAGAAGGAACTCAAAAGTATTGAACATAAGAATATCGGAATTGTCGTTCGAAAGGGAGAACAGATCGAGTACGCTTCCCCGTCGTTAGACAAAAAAGTGTTGGAACAAGCGCTTCCCGGGTTTGAGGAAACGAATATTAATACTCGCGATACGATTAAAATTAATGATTTGTTTTTTACGTATGTGAAATTTGATTTTTATTTTCCAGATCAAAGCCAAGGGAGTATTTTTGTCTTAAAGAAGGCAAGCTCATATACCGAGGTTATTCGTAATCTTTTTCCCATTTTACTAGGTTTATTGCTATTTTTATTTATTATGATAATCGGAATGCTAAACTATTTAGTTTCCCGAAGCATTATTAGGCCAATCTCAAAACTTAAAAATGGTGCAGAAAAAATTAAAGTTGGAGATTTGAATTTTGTAATTGATACGAGTTCGAATGATGAAATCGGTGTATTAAATAAAGCGTTTGAGGAAATGAGAATTAAATTAAAAGAGTCGATCAATCTTCAAATACAATATGAAGAAAATCGTAAAGAACTATTGTCCAATATTTCACATGATTTGAAAACACCAATTACTTCAATAATTGGATATGTGGAAGGGATAAAAGATGGTGTAGCAAATACTCCGGAGAAAATGGAAAAATATTTATCAACAGTTTACTCAAAAGCAAAGGATATGGATTCATTAATCGATGAATTGTTCTTGTTTTCTAAACTGGATTTAAAAAAAGAACCCTTTCACTTTGAAAATGTCGAAATGAATAAATATATTGGAAGCTATATAGAGGAAATTTATTTAGACTTACTGCAGCAAGGCATCAAGATAGAATTTAATCAGTCAAATGAATCAATCAAAGTTACAGCGGATCGAGAGAAATTAAAAAGAGTATTGTCGAACTTAGTAAGCAATTGTGTGAAATATATGAACAAAGAAGAGAAGAAAATTTCATTTTCATTAAATGAACAGTTAAATGAAGTAATTGTTAAAGTAACAGATAATGGTCAAGGGATTGATCCCGCTGCGTTACCATTTATTTTTGAACGTTTTTACCGTGCAGAACAATCAAGAAATTCACAAACTGGCGGTAGTGGTTTAGGACTAGCAATCGCAAAACAAATTGTTGAAGAGCACGGAGGGGAAATCTGGGCAAATAGTGAGATTGGTAAGGGGACAAGTATATTCTTTTCCTTAAAGAAAGGTGAGAGAAATTGAAAGAAATATTACTGATTGAAGATGATATAAGCATTGCAGAATTACAAAGAGATTATTTAGAAATAAATGATTTTCGTGTAGATATTCAACATAATGGTGATGAAGGCCTTCAACATGCACTAAAAGGAAATTATGATTTAATCATATTGGATATCATGCTGCCAGGAAAAAATGGTTTTGAAATTTGTAAAGAAATACGTGCGGTAAAAAACATTCCTATTTTATTTGTATCTGCTAAAAAAGAAGATATCGATAAAATTAGAGGCCTCGGTTTAGGTGCGGACGATTACATTACAAAGCCATTTAGTCCTAGTGAACTAGTTGCAAGAGTAAAGGCACATTTATCCCGATATGAAAGGCTAGCTGGTAACAATACGGTTTCAAAAACAATTTTCGTTCATGGAATATCAATCGATCGTTCAGCTCGTAAAGTTTTTATTAACGAAAAAGAAGTACCCTTTACGACAAAAGAATTTGATTTAATGGTGTTTTTTGTAATGAATCCGAACCAAGTTTTAAGTAAAGAACAGCTCTATGAAAAGGTTTGGGGCCTCGAATCAGCGGCAGACGTTTCAACTGTAACTGTCCATATTAGTAGATTACGTGAAAAAATAGAAAGAGATCCTACAAACCCTAAGTTCTTGGAAACAGTTTGGGGAGCGGGGTATCGATTTAATGTTTAAATTATGTTTTTTAACCGTCACATAGTGGCGGTTTTTTCTTTATTTTGACATTTTACTTGCAAGATTAACTATATAGTAGTTTGTTTGAACAAGGAATGAAGTAATTATAGTAGAATTTTATAGATAAATATGGGATTTAGATAATAAACAAATGTAATTGTTGAAAAACTTGCATTTCAAACCATTAAAAAATTGAAAAAAAAAGGGTGGAATTTAAAAAATGAATCAAAAAGACGAAGAAAAACTAAGTAAATTTATGAGTAAAATTTTAAGACATGACCCATTAAAATTTGGAGTGAATTTAAAAGAAGATGGGTCATGTTCCATATCAGAATTAGTTGATGCAATAAATAGTCAAAGAAATTGGAGCGGTGTCACTGTTGAAAACATTACTCAGGTTGTAAAGAATTGTCCAAAACAACGGTATGCAATAAATAGTGGTAGAATTAAAGCGAATTATGGGCACTCGAAAACTAAAATACAATATCAGCCAAAAAAACCTCCTGAGATTCTTTTTCATGGTACAAATAAAAAAGTTGAAGAACTAATTCTAAAAGAAGGGATAAAACCAATGGGACGTAATTATGTTCATTTATCTGAAGGGGTTGAATTCGCGACATTGGCTGGAAAACGTAGGGGAGAATTAGTAATTTTGAAAGTAGATTCTAAAAATGCCTACGAGAATGGTGTTAAATTTTTTTATGCAGACAATGAAGTGTGGTTGACTGATTATATTTCACCTAAATATATAATTAAAAATTGAAAGTTTTTAGCATTGTAATAATTGAACTAGTAATAGTTTTTTATATGATCCGAACAAAAATTTAGTAAATCAAGTATTTGTGTATGACTGTCTAATTGGACAGTCATTTTTTGTTCAAAAAACATTAGAGGCAATCCATAAATAAATATTATTAAAAATTTTATACTTTTTTAATAATTTGTTTAGAAGGAGTTTTCATTTAAGGATTAACATAGATTTCAGACGAACAATGGTCTAACTTATGAAAAAGATTGGAGGAAAATTTCCTAGGAATAATACGATATTTTTATGGTGATTTGTAATGAAAAAGGAGGCTGTTGTACTTTATGTGGAAGTTACTTGCAGTAATAACGAGCTGCATACTTTTGCTAAATGGATGTGCCTCATTTGCTAAGGGGGAAGAAAAAGTGAACGAACAGTTATTTCAAGCAGCTAAACAAGGAGAAACTGATCTCGTTAAGAAGTTGATAGAGAATGGTGCGGATATGAATGCACAGAATTCTAATGGACAAACTGCCACAATGATTGCAACTTATCATAATGATTTTAAAACCGCAAAAGTACTAATTGATGCAGGCGCAGATGTCAATATTCGAGATCATATGAAAAACAATCCCTTTTTATATGCTGGTGCTGAAGGCTTTATTGATATTCTAAAACTTTCTATAAAAGCTGGTGCTGATCCAACAATTACGAATCGATATGGTGGAACAGCATTGATTCCCGCTTCAGAACATGGATATATAGATGTGGTCAATGAACTTCTTACTAATACTAAGATTGATGTTAATCATGTTAATAATTTAGGTTGGACGGCACTTTTGGAAGCAATTATTTTGAACGATGGAAGTGAAAATCAACAGCAAACAGTACAATTGCTTATAGATCATGGAGCAGATGTTAATATGTCTGATCGTGAGAATGTTAGCCCTTTACAGCATGCACGTGAGAGAGGTTTTAAAGAGATAGAAGAGATTTTGCTAAAAGCAGGTGCTAGATAATCAAAGTTCATGACCAATTGTAAGAATAATTGGAGATTATATAAATAACGATAAAAATATGAGGAGATCATTAAAATGATTAAAAAAACAAAAACAATTTCATCAATATTACTCGGAGTATCTCTAGTAGTAACCGGTTATAATACTGCTGCTAACGCACAAGTAGAGCATGGTAAACATAAGCAAGAAAGAGTATATAAAGCTCCAAAAAAAGTAAAGAACAAATTAACAAAAGGTCAGGTAATGGCTAATATTTTAAGTAGTACAAACTGGCAAGGTACAAGAGTGTATGATAAAAATCATCATGACTTAACAAAAGAGAACGCAAATTTTATTGGTCTTGCTAAATATGATGCAAAATCAGGTAGATACGAATTTTTTGATGCAAAAACGGGTCAAAGTCGTGGGGATAAAGGAACATTCTTTATTACAAATGATGGTAAAAAACGAATTTTAATTTCTGAATCAATGAATTACCAAGCTATAGTCGATATGACAAAACTAAATAAAAACGTATTTACTTATAAAAGAATGGGGAAAGATGCAAACGGTAACGATGTAGAAGTATATGTTGAACATGTTCCTTATAAAGAAAAACAGCTTTCTTTTACAGATCCTGATAAAAAATTAGATTCTAAAACAGGCGAGATTGTAAAAAAAGTTGATGGTGATAGAATTTTAGGTAGAACACTTTGGAATGGTACAAAAGTACTAGATGAACAAGGGAATGATGTAACGAAATATAATACGAATTTTATTAGTCTTGCAAAATTTGATGGATACACGAATAAATATGAGTTTTTCAATCTTGAAACAGGTAAAAGCCGAGGTGACTATGGATATTTCGATATTGCCCACGAAAATAAAATCAGAGCACATGTTTCAATAGGAACAAATAAGTATGGTGCTGTTCTTGAATTGACTGAGCTTAATAATAATAAATTTACTTACAAAAGAACAGGTAAAGACAAAGACGGTAAGGATATAACTGTATTTGTTGAGCATGAACCTTATAAAGGTGATTTTAAACCAGTATTTAGTTTCTAAAAAAAGTGGAATGGAGAAATCCATTCCTTTTTTGAGTAGGACTTTTGAATAATCTTAGTAATATTAAAAATGTTAGACAATTATTTGTTATTTTAATAACGTTTTTTTGTGTTTTTTTTAAAATTCCCCCAATAAAGTATTGTTGAATTTATTGGGCTTCCAATCTAAAAGTAACTAAAAATTGGTTATTTTAGAATTTTTTTCAAGATAAAAGTGGTTAAATTCCCCCAATAGTAATTATAGATATATTCTTGTTTAATTAAAGTGTGGATAGATTTAAGCATAATACATAAATAAGTCTGACTAACTTCGAATCTATTATTTGAAAAAGGGGAATTAAAATGGAAAACAATTCTACATATTACGATGGCAGCGTGCCGGTATATGAAGTACCACTAGAAATTGGTAAACCAAAAGATCAAACTGATGATGAATTGGGTGAAGAAGAACTGAAAATAACTGATGAGATGAGAAAAAACATCAGTGGTAATCCATATTTTTTCTAATGAAAATAAATTGTTAAAGCCTGTAGACGAGAGGGAATTTCCTAAAGTTTATTGGCTTTTTTTGTCCGTTTGAAATCTATATTTCAAGCTGAATATTCTCTTGATTCACTTAATCACAGAAAATCCCCTCATTACATAAAATAAATGGGCACAAAAAACAATATTTTTCATCTTAAAAGGATGTGAAGAAGATTTATCCATTAAATAATTATAACTTAACAGGTATGCGATATGATTATTCAACCCCTCAATATCAAAGTGCTTTCCGATCAGGCAATTTGAATAGTAATTATACGATAAAAGCAACAGGAAAAGGTGAAGTATCAGTAAAGCCCGACCAGTCGTTTGTATTATTAGGATCAGTAGTAGAAGATATGAAAGTACAAACGGCTCAAACAGAGAATGCAATCATTTCGAATAAAATTATAGAAGCATTAAAAGGGATAGGAATTAAACAAGACGAAATTGAAACGAATTCATATACAATCGATCGAATTGTTGATTACCAAGATTCACAGCAAATTTTTAAGGGATATCGAGTGAGTCATATTTTCAAAGTAATCGTGAAGGATCTTGCAAATGTTGGGAAAGTGATTGACGTTGCAGTTGAAAATGGAGCAAATGAAGTAAGGAATCTTACATTCGAAGTATCAAATCCCGAACCGTATTATGGAGAAGCACTACAAAAGGCTACTTTAAATGCAAAAATGAATGCAGAAAACATCGCGAAATCCCTAGGGTTATCGATAAATAACATACCGATTTGGCTGGCTGAAGAAGGAATTCAAGTTGTACGTCCTATGTCCTCCCTAACAATGACTGCAGCAGCATTCAGCGGTCCAACAACACCAATTCAAGAGGGGCAAATTAAAATAACTGCTTCAGTGCAGGCAATGTTTAATTATGTAAATTATTAATGTATAAGCTATGGAAAGAAAGTAAAAGTATAATATATGGCAAGATTAAATGAGTTTTTTTGAAATAATTAGTAAAAGATTAAATTTAATAGAACCATTTACAAAAAAACGAAAAAATGGGATAATATAGAAAATTTCGAAGGAGGAAAGTAAGTTTATGATGCCAACTAATTGCTGATATTAATTTAATTTAAATTAATATGTTTTCCAAATGGGAGTTGAAAAAATTGCCTAATATATAGGCTTATTTGTTATGCTCTTATGGAATTTAGGCAATCTAGAAGGTAACTTACTTTACTGATAACGAGATGATTATTTATTGAATACTAACTATTTTTCGTAGTATTCCATCAGATTTTTGTATTAGCTGATGGGGCTTATATAAGATTTACATGATTATATAGCTCAAGATAAATGAAATCACTAAGTTTATTAGACTGTGAGAAGATACTTTCTTCTTATAGTCTTTTTTATTTGGTCTGTAAATCTTAGCCAACTTAAAAATAAATGAGTCGTAATTAAATAATTAAATCGTATCAAAGTTCACTTCTTTACCTTGTCCATATAATGCATAACGAAATTTATGGATGAAAGAAGGAAATTTTATGTTCGAATTAAAAATAAATGGCCTTAAAAAATATATGGATGCAACTTTAGTGCTTAATAATATAACATTTGAAGCTTATGAAGGTGATAAAATTGGTATTATTGGAATCAATGGGAGTGGTAAAAGTACCATTCTTAAGATCATAGCTGGAATTGTGCCGATCCATTATTATCCTGGCTATCCTCAAACTTCTAGTTATGGTTATGATGAAGGTTTAATTAGTTTCATTCCGAAAGGACTCACTACTGCATATTTGGAACAAACGCCAGTTTATCCAAAAGGCTTAAAAGTAATTGATGTTTTAAATATGGCTTTTGATGAAGTTATTCAATTAGAAAATCAAATGCGTGAGTTAGAAGATCAAATGAAAGTTTTAGAAAATAAAGACTTAGAAAGAGCAATGAAAAAGTATAGTGATTTAGTTCAATTATTTGAAGTAAATAGCGGCTATGAACGGGATGAAAAGTTAGGAAAGATATGTACCGGACTTAAATTTGAAGAAAGTTTTTTAAACAGTGACTTTGATTTATTAAGTGGTGGTGAAAAAACGACTGTATTACTTGGTAAACTTTTAATCAATAGCCCCGATATATTATTGCTCGATGAACCTACAAATCATCTAGATATGGACTCAGTAGAATGGTTAGAAGACTTTCTAAAAAATTATAAAGGAATTGTATTGATTGTTTCCCATGATCGATATTTTTTAGATAATGTTGTAACAAAAATTGTAGAAATTGAAGAAATGGAATCAATTACGTATAAGGGCAACTATTCATCGTTTGTTGAAAAAAAAGAAAAAAACATACAGATCCAATTTGAGCATTTTAAAGAACAACAAAAAAAGATAAAAGCGATGGAAAATACCGTAACTAATTTAAGAGATTGGGCGATGCGTGCTGATAATAACAAATTTTTTAAAAGAGCTTCAAGTATACAAAAAAAACTTGATAAGCTGAATAGAATTGAAAAACCAGTTTTTGAAAAAGAAAATATGAAATTAGATTTAAAGGGATCCAAACGATCAGGAAATGAAACAATTAAAGCAATTGGGCTTTCGAAATCTTATGAAGAAAAAGTACTATTTAAAGATACGAATTTATTGATTAATTATGGAGAAAGAGTGGGGCTTGTCGGTCCTAATGGAAGCGGAAAAACTACATTCTTAAAGATGCTTTTAGGTGAAGAAAATTCAGATAATGGTGTGGCACAACTAGGTGCAAATGTGATGACCGCATATTTACCTCAGAAAATAATTTTTAATAACGAAGAACTGACAGTACTTGAATGTTTTAGAGAGGATCTCTCAATAACAGAAGGGAAGGCAAGGGAATATCTATCAAAATTTATGTTTTATAAACAAAGTGTTTTTAAGAAAGTTAAATTCTTGTCAGGTGGAGAGAGAATTAGGCTGAAATTAGGTATGTTATTATTCAATGATATCAATTTGTTAATCCTTGATGAACCGACAAATCATCTTGATATTGATTCAATTGAAACGCTTGAAGAAGCACTTGATGAATTTAAAGGGACAATTTTCTTTATTTCACACGACAGATATTTTATTAATAAAATGAGTCAACGAGTGATCGCAATTGAGGATTATAAATTAACAAGCTATCCTGGCAACTATGATGATTATAAAAGCATAAAAGAAAAAATTAGTTTTAAGGAAACAAAGGAAACTGTTGAAAAAAAAGCCGTTCGAAAAAAAGTTAATAATAAAGATGATCATAAGCAAGAAAAAATTAAAGCTGAAGCTCTAGTTAAAATTGAACGATTTGAAAAAGAAATAAATGAGATTGATCTAGCGATGAATAGGGAGCAAGATTATAATAAGCTCAATGATTTATATTGTAGGAAAATCGAATTAAGTAAAGACTTAGAAACGGCAATGGAAATGTGGTTAGCATTATAAAATCTCAAGAAAATCATCAATAGTTAGAAATATATAAAATTAACAATATGATTGTTAATTTATAAAGATAGAGATATAATAAATTCGGATGAAATGGAAACATGATAATGCATTTGTTATGGATCTATTAAATTCATTTAACTTAAATTGGATTGGTATTTTAGTAAATTTTTTTGCTAATTAACTATTCCACCAAGTAGACTGCAAGCCTATGAATCGGCTAATTGTCTACTTGGTGGAATTTTTTTTTTCAATAAAGTGGGAAGTGAAGTGATTTTGTGAAAAATGTAATAGAAACTAACATTTATTCCTCGTCTTAGTAAATAGGTTAAAGAATACTGTGCAAAGATAAGCTATAACATTTAAAAAATTGAAATTGAGGCGAAAAAGTAATGTCAAAAAAAATACACGAATTTAATGATATGATGAGAAAACTTCGGAAAGATTTGTTTGGAAAAGGACCAGAGCGGATTCATACGGTATTTGTTGAAAACATGGCTGTTTCAACATTATATGGTAATTTGACTCCAACTGAAAAATTTATTTCTGGAACAATGAACGGGGCAGAAATGGTTCATACTGCACGAACAAAAATGATTCAAGAATTGTACTTAAATAATCCACCAGAAGGTTTAGAGGAACTTGTAGGTGCAAAATTAGTCCATCTTTTTTCAGATATGAAAGTTGAAGAAAACATAGGCATTTCGGTTTTTGTGTTCGATCGCAATATTATATAGAAGAAACGATAATGATTAGTGGTTATCATTTGTAAATAAATTTTTATAAGGGTCAAAAAATCGGGGGAGACAAATGATTGGAATGAGTTGGTTTAAATATCGAAAATTTTTGATCAAGCTTTATCAAACTTTATTAAATATATCTTTATTAATACTGAGCTTGATTTTTGCGTATTTCCTTTTCAGAGAACTTTATTATATTTTTAACGATATTTTACTAGGTAATAAAAATGTTCATCAGATTTTTGGCAAAGTTTTAATATTTTTCTTATATTTTGGATTTATATCAATTATTGTTCAATATTTCAAAGAAAATTATCATTTTCCAATACGCTATCTTCTATATATCGGAATTACAGCTACTATTCGTTTTATTATTGTAAATAATGGAGAATCGGCCCATAATTTTTGGTTAGCAATTATTATTTTAATGCTAACAATTAGCTATATTATTTTACCTTTGGGGATACGAGAAATGGTTAAATTGCCCCTAAATAAAAGCATTAAAAGCTTACTAAAAATATAGCAATTTAACCCAACCTTAAGGTTGAGTTAATGTAAATATACTTGGATGACAGTATTAATAGATCAACTTGAACAACCAGAACTTGAGCAACTTGAACTAGAACACGAAGAGTGAGAACTAGAACAAGAGGAATGTGATGAACTAGAGCATGAAGAGTGCGAGCTATGATGATGACTATCATTCTTGCTAGTACAATCATTTGAACTTTCATTTAATGCAAAAAAAGTATTTGTAGCTAAAAATGTTGAATTAATATGCCCATCATCTGATTTTTTGTTAGAAGATGAACGATTAGCTGAACTTGGGTAAGATTTTGGTGATTGGTGTTTAGTTCTTGCTTCTTCTTTTTCTTTTTCTACTAATATTTTTTGAATTCTAGCAAACTCGTTTAAAAAATTATGTTTAGTTTGTGAGTTTAAATGTGAAACGAAACTTTTTGTTTGTATTGTTTTACTCGATAAATATTCTTGAACTTTAGTATTTTTATCATTAACAACTAAATTTCCTAAGACATAGGTATTTACAGATGTCGTTTCAAACAAAGTATTATATAACAAATTGTAAACAGCTCTAGCATCAGCTCTATCGGTTATAGTTACATCATTTTTATGGACATTTGGTTCATGGTGGATCATTTCACCAGAAAAAGACTTGCAGAAGTTTTGATAACTTTTCGTAAATAAAATCATTTCGTGCCAGATTTTATCAACTTCTTGACTATACATTGGAATGTTTTCAAAGATTGCTGCCATTAAGAAAAAGCGCTTTAATTCCCTTTCAATAAAGGAATATTTTTCATTGCTCCAACCTTCTTTTTCTATAACTCTTTCTTTAACATTAGCCAGGAAATCCATTTTCCATGCGTTTTCTAGTTTAGAAACTAACGATAAATTAGCAAAGTTGGAATTTAGATTTAAGTCGTTTGTTATAAACTGCTTATAAAGATCGTTATAGTATGCATTATCATTTTTTAAATTCTTTTTAAAAATTCTTCCAAAAAATTTTTTCATATAAACCTCCTTTTATACAATTATATAATTAAAAAATTAACAAAAGAAGAAAATTGTTAAGATTAGGAAATACTTGAATTGAGGATTAACATATCTATATGTTTCTTGGAGAAAGAGGAAAGATTGCTGGTTATATTATTAATTGTCAGCTCATTCTTTATTTACTCTCATATACTTGTGAAGTTTTTTGATATGTAAAAATATGGTACAATCTATTTATATTTAGATTTATTAAAGGCTAAATCTCAAGCGGAAATAGATGAATTACAGCTGTTTCTTTAGTTCTAAAACGAGGTAATTACAAATTGTTTGGAGGGTTTCAAAGATGACACAAGAACAAGTAATACCGGTTGTATCAGGGCAAAGGATTACTCCATTTCTTACGTTTAGTGGTAATGCGGAGGAAGCAATGAACTATTATGTTCGTATTTTTCCGAATTCAAAACTCGTTTCTCTTCGAAGATATACGAAAGATGACCGAGGAGTAGAAGGGAAAATTCTAAATGGCATCATTGAAATTTTAGGACAGTCTTTTATGGTTTTGGATATGGATAAAGAATCTTGTCCTGATTTTACTTGGGCTGTTTCCTTTTATTTAGAATGCAAAGACGATCAAGAGTTTGAAGTAATTTTTGGTGGCTTGAAGAGTGATGGGAATGTACTTATGGGGCCAGTAGAAATGAATGATTTTAGTAAGGTTACATGGGTGACTGATTGTTTTGGTGTTACTTGGCAGCTAGTGTTAAGAAAAAAAGCTTAATAATCGGCGAATCATTCCTTTTTTCTGTTATTCATCAAATTATTATTAAAAGACGATAAATGGACAAGTTTTTTTAAATAATAATTTACTGATGAATATTTTGAATATTGAAACAAGTTTTAATAAAAAAATATTTTTTAAAAATAATAATCTGAAAATATTGAAGTTTATTAATTGTTGGCATATAATGTAATCAGATACTAGTTTATTAGAGAAAGTAAGTAAGAGGTATTAGCGATATGGCAGAGCAAAGTCAACGAATTGGTCGAACAGCTATGATGCTTGCTTTGACTGATCATGAAGAAGAATTAATGAAAAATGAAAACGTTGTATGGTGTGTAGGTAAAGTCGGTACAATGGATTCTCAAAAGGTCGTTGCTGCGATTGAAACCGCTGCCAAACAAAATGGTGTAATCAATGGAGCTCTTTATAGAGAAGTTCATTCATTATATCATGCAACACTTGAAGCAATTCAAGGCGTAACAAGAGGTCATGTTCAATTAGGTGATGTTCTTAGAACAGTAGGACTTAGATTTGCTGTTGTTAGAGGAAAGCCTTATAAAAACGTGAACGAAGGTGACTGGATAGCAGTTGCACTATACGGAACGATTGGTGCTCCAATTAAAGGATCGGAGCATGAATCAGCAGGACTCGGCATTAATCACATATAATCGCCCATAGTTTATTAGATGATAGGGGGCTATGATTCGTAAGTTACTATTTACGTCTCATAGCCTCTTTCTGTGTTTTTTTTGACAAAATTCGGAGGTGTTTTTAATGGTAACTTTAACTGGTAATAGCTTAACAATGGAACAAATGAAAAGTATTTTATTCGATAAGGCATATGTAAAAGCAAGTGAAGAGAGCTTAGTTGCGGTAAAAGCATGTAGAGAAAAAGTAGAAGAAATCGTAAATAATGGCAAAGTCGTTTATGGTATCACAACTGGTTTTGGAAAATTTAGTGATGTATTAATTGAAAAAGAAAATGTTTCAACACTTCAATATAACTTAATCGCTTCACATGCATGTGGTGTTGGTGAACCGTTCCCTGAATTAGTTTCAAGAGCGATGTTAGTACTTCGTGCAAATACAATGTTAAAAGGTCACTCTGGTGTGCGTTTAGTAGTTGTTGAAAAATTACTTTCATTAATTAATGCTCAAATTCACCCAGTTATCCCTTCACAAGGATCATTAGGTGCAAGCGGAGACTTAGCTCCTTTATCTCATTTAGCGCTAGTTTTACTTGGTGAAGGTGAAGTTTTCTATAAAGGAAAACGTATGGAAACAGCAGAAGCTTTAGCAAAAGAAGGAATTTTACCAATTACGCTACAAGCTAAAGAAGGTTTAGCTCTAATAAATGGTACTCAAGCAATGACAGCAATGGGCATTCTTACTTATCTTGAAGGTGAAGAATTAGCTTATCAAAGTGAATTAATTTCTTCTATTACATTTGAAGCATTAAATGGTATTACAGATGTTTTTGATGAAAGAATTCATATTGCTCGTGGATATAAAGAACAAATTGAAGTAGCAGAACGTTACCGCAATATTTTAGCAACAAGCCAATTAACGACTAGACAAGGTGAAATCCGAGTTCAAGACGCTTATACATTAAGATGTATCCCTCAAGTTCATGGAGCAAGCTGGCAAGTTCTGAACTATGCAAAAGAAAAACTAGAAATCGAAATGAATGCAGCGACTGATAATCCATTATTATTCGGTGATGATGTATTCTCTGGTGGGAATTTCCATGGTCAACCTATCGCATTTGCAATGGACTTCTTTAAATTAGGTGTTGCTGAGTTAGCGAATATTTCAGAAAGACGTATCGAGCGTTTAGTTAACCCACAATTAAATGATTTACCACCATTTTTAAGTCCAGAACCAGGATTACAATCTGGTGCAATGATTATGCAATACGTGGCAGCTGCTTTAGTTTCTGAAAATAAAACATTAGCGCATCCAGCAAGTGTTGACTCAATTCCTTCTTCAGCAAACCAAGAAGACCATGTAAGTATGGGTACAATCGGTGCACGTCATGCTTACCAAATTCTACAAAACGCTAGAAGAGTTTTAGCAATCGAATGTATTTGTGCAATGCAAGGTGTTGAATATAAAGGAATTGAAAAAATGTCTGAAACAACTAGAAAGTTTATGGAAGATGCTCGTAAAACTGTTCCATCAATTACTAGAGATCGCGTGTTCTCAAAAGATATTGAAAAATTAACAACTTATTTAAAAGAAAATTTCATAGCAAAAAACTATACAAAACAAACACAAATATAAGAAGAGGTGGAAATAAAATGGAAATCACAAAAGGATCTTTAAAAGCGCCAAGAGGTACTGAATTAAACACTAAAGGTTGGGTTCAAGAAGCAGCACTTCGTATGTTATTAAACAACTTAGACGAAGAAGTAGCAGAAAGACCAGAAGATTTAGTTGTATACGGTGGAATCGGTAAAGCAGCAAGAAACTGGGAAAGCTTTGATGCAATTATTGAATCATTAAAGAAATTAGAGAGCGATGAAACTTTATTAGTTCAATCAGGTAAACCAGTTGCAGTATTTAAATCACACGAAGATGCACCACGAGTTTTATTAGCAAACTCAAACTTAGTTCCAAAATGGGCAACTTGGGAACACTTCCGTGAATTAGATGAAAAGGGCTTAATGATGTACGGTCAAATGACTGCTGGTAGCTGGATTTACATTGGTACTCAAGGGATCTTACAAGGTACTTATGAAACATTTGGTGAAGCTGCTAAACAACATTTCGGTGGCAGCTTAAAAGGTACAATTACAATTACTGCAGGTCTTGGTGGTATGGGTGGAGCTCAACCTCTGGCTGTAACAATGAATGGTGGAGTTGTAATCGGTATTGATGTTGATGAAACTAGAATTCAACGTCGTATTGACACTAGATATTGTGATGTATTAACTCACGATTTAGAGGAAGCTTTACAACTTGCTACTGAAGCTAAAAACGAAGGAAGAGCTTTAGCAATCGGTTTAGTAGGTAATGCTGCTGAAATTTTACCTCAATTAGTTGAACGAAATTTTGTACCAGATTTAATTACTGACCAAACTTCAGCACATGATCCATTAAATGGTTATTTACCAATCGGAATGACAATGGAAGAAGGAAAGAAACTTCGTGTAGAAAATCCAGATGAAGTAATTAAACGTGCAAAACATAGTATGGCAGTTCATGTTGAAGCAATTTTAGCGATGCAACAACGTGGAGCACTCGCATTTGATTACGGTAATAACATTCGTCAAGTTGCATTAGATGAAGGCGTTAAAAATGCATTTGATTTCCCTGGTTTCGTACCTGCATTTATTCGTCCATTATTCTGTGAAGGGAAAGGTCCTTTCCGTTGGGTAGCACTTTCTGGTGATCCAGAAGATATTTACAAAACAGACGAAGTAATCTTACGTGAATTTGCTGATAACGAGCATTTATGTAACTGGATTCGTATGGCTCGTGAAAAGGTTGCATTCCAAGGTTTACCATCACGTATTTGTTGGTTAGGCTACGGTGAGCGTGCAAAATTCGGTAAAATCATTAACGAAATGGTTAAAAATGGCGAATTAAAAGCTCCAATCGTAATCGGTCGTGACCACTTAGATTGTGGATCAGTAGCATCTCCAAATCGTGAAACAGAAAGCATGAAAGATGGTAGTGATGCAGTAGCTGACTGGCCAATCCTAAATGCACTTATTAATGGTGTAAATGGCGCAAGCTGGGTAAGTGTACACCACGGTGGTGGAGTAGGTATGGGTTACTCTTTACATGCTGGTATGGTAATCGTTGCTGACGGTACTGATGCAGCTGCAAAACGTATCGAAAGAGTATTAACTTCAGATCCAGGAATGGGTGTAGTTCGTCACGTTGATGCAGGTTATGATTTAGCTGTTGAAACTGCGAAAGCAAAAGGCGTAAACATCCCAATGATGAAGTAGGTGTTAGAATTGAAAGCAGATATTCTATTAACAAATATTGGTCAATTATTAACGATGGATCATGGTGATGGTCCAATTCATGGAAAAGACATGAGTAATCTACCTGTACTAGAAAATGCAGAAATTGCATGGAAAGATGGGCAAATTATTTATATCGGACAAATGAACGAACAGAAAATTGATGCAAAAGAAGTAATTGATTGCCAGGGAAAACTAGTCACTCCAGGATTAGTTGACCCTCATACTCACGTGGTCTTTGGAGGATCACGTGAGCATGAAGTTAGTTTGAAATTACAAGGTGCTTCTTATTTAGAAATATTAGAAATGGGCGGCGGGATCCATTCTACTGTAGGTCAAACTAAATTAGCTTCTCATGAAGATTTAAAAAAGAAAACGATTCATCACTTAAACAGAATGCTTTCATTCGGTGTAACAACAGTTGAAGCAAAAAGTGGTTATGGACTTGATGAAGAAACTGAATTAAAACAACTTCGAGTTGCTAAGGAGTTACAAGCTGAGCATGATATTGATTTAGTTTCAACTTTCTTAGGTGCGCATGCAGTACCAAAGGAGTATAAAGGAAATGAAGAAGCTTTCTTAGAAAAAATGCTTTCTTTATTAGATGTTATTAAAGAAGAAGAACTTGCTGAATTTGTAGATGTATTCGCTGAAACAGGTGTCTTTTCAGTTGAACAATCAAGAGAATTTTTATTAAAAGCAAAAGAAGAAGGATTTCATGTTAAAATTCACGCAGATGAAATCGATCCTCTAGGTGGCACTGAAATGGCAGCTGAAATTGGGGCTATTTCTGCTGATCATCTATGTGGAGCATCTGAAAAAGGTGTAGAAATGCTTGGTAAGAGCAACACAATTGGTGTCATTTTACCGGGAACTACTTTCTATTTAAATAAACCTGAATTTGCACCTGCACGAGAGATGATTGAAAATAACGTAGCAGTTTCATTAGCAACTGATTTCAATCCAGGAAGCTGCCCAACTGAAAATTTACAATTAATCATGACAATCGCAATGCTTAAACTAAAAATGACACCTGAAGAAATTTGGAATGCCGTAACGATTAACTCATCATTCGCGATTAATCGTGGAGATCAAGCTGGTAAATTACTAATTGGTCGTAGGGCAGATGTCGTAATTTGGAATGTACCAAACTATACTTATGTACCTTACCATTTTGGTGTAAATCATGTAGAATCAGTATTTAAGAATGGTAAATTAGTAGTAAGTAGGGGTGAACACGATGTCGCTATCACATCTTAAAAAAGCAGGAGATGCCATTTTCATTGATTCAAAAGTAACAAAAGCAAATGAAATCATCTCTACATGGAATGGAACAGAAGCATCAAATTTCTCAATTATCGGTGTACCATTATCTAAAACATCAATTAGTCATTCAGGTGCAAGCTTTGCACCTGCTTCAATTCGAAAAATGCTAAGTAGCTACAGTACTTATCATATCGAAGACCAAATTGATTTAAAAGATTACAAGGTTACAGATTTTGGTGATATTACGATGCATGTGACTGATTTTGAAGAGTCTAGAAATCGTATTAAATCGACAATCTCTGAATTGCTAGGCCAATACAAAGAAACGATGCCAATTATTTTAGGTGGGGATCACGGAATTAGCTTTCCAAGCATTTCAGCTTTTGCAAAAGAACGCGGAACAGTAGGAGTTATCCAATTTGATGCTCATCATGACTTAAGAAATACTGAAGATGGTGGCCGTTCAAACGGTACCCCTTTCCGTAGCTTAATTGACGAAGGCATTCTAAAAGGTGAACACTTAGTTCAAATTGGAATCAGAAATTTTTCAAATAGTGCACCGTACACTGAATTCGGTGTTAATAACGGAGTAACAATCTATTCAATGCGTGATGTTCGCGAATTAGGAATCTCAAACATTATTAAAGAGAGCATCAACCATTTAGTAGACAAAGTAGATGCAATTTACATTAGCCTAGATATGGACGTACTAGACCAAGCCTATGCTCCTGGTTGCCCTGCAATTGGACCTGGAGGAATGGACAGTCAAACTCTATTAGATGGCATCTGTTATTTAGCATCACATCCTAAAGTTTATGGAATGGACATCGTTGAACTTGACCCAACAATCGACTTCCGTGATATGACAAGTAGAATCGCTGCACATGTTATTTTAAACTTTCTTGTTGAGAAGGTTAAGTTGTTAAAAATGTAAAATGTGAAACTCGTAAACTTTGTTGTTTGCGAGTTTTTTTGTTTTTTTATGGGCAGGGTGTAGATAAAGGTTGATTTGCAAATAAGAGAGCCTGAGCTGCAAAAAAGGTCGAGGTGCAATAAGAGATGTGAGACTGCAAATACAATTTGTAATATTGCAAATAAGGGCTCACGCGCTGCAAATAAAGGTCGAAGTGCAAATAAGAGATGTAAGACTGCAAATAAAACTTGTGACAGTTCAAATAAGGCTTCCATACTGCAAATAAGAGCTCCCGGGGTGCAAATAAAGGTCGAAGTGCAATTAAAAATATAGAAACTGCAATTTAATCTGGCAAAAGTGCAATTAAAAATCACAAAACTACAATTAAAATTGTGGCAACTGCAAATAAAAATTTCGAAACTGCAAATAAAAAAACAAAGTGCAAATAAACTTAGAATACACATTCTAAAATTAAAAATCATGAGGTTTTTAGTCTGTTTAAACCAAAATACCGAAATTTGATAGCACCAAGCATGCTTGCTATAATCAAAACAAGAACAAATATTCGTTAATAGTGAGAAGTACTGTTTAATAAAATGTCTAAACGAATTAGGAGGAACAGTTTTGTCAAATAGCATAAAACAAAGAAAAATAATTTTAGATTTAGCGGTTACATTAGATGGTTTTATAGAAGGGAAAAACGGAGAAATTGATTGGTGCATAATGGATCCTGAAATGGAATTCACAAATTTCTTGAATCAAATTGATACGATTTTATATGGCCGAAAAAGCTATGATTTGTGGGGAAATTATATTCCAAATATAGACGACTCTGAATCTGATAAAGAAATGTGGAATTTAGTACATAGCAAGGAAAAATATGTGTTTTCCCGAACTCAATCAACAGATGAAAATAATGCAACATTTATAAATGAAAATATAATTGAAGAAGTAAATAAATTGAAGGAAAAACCAGGCAAAGACATCTGGTTGTATGGAGGATCAAGCCTTATTACATCATTTATAAATTTAGGGCTAGTTGATGAATTTAGATTATCAATTCATCCCGTTATATTGGGTGAAGGAAAACCTTTGTTTGTTGACATAAAAGAGAGAAAGAATTTAATCATGATGAATACAAAAACGTTTTCTTCTGGGGTTGTGCAGGTAACTTATCATTTGAATGAGGAATGAGTTTGGTATAACTGGCTTCTATAAAAAACAAAATGAACCTCCCAAAACTGATGGTAAGCAATTTAAAAGAGTGTGATTCAGTGTTCCTCAAATAAAAGAAGAGTTTAGTCCATTTTATATAATGTTGAGTACAAGTGAGCTGAATGAACCGCTCTTACTATAAAGCGAGAATGAATTGAATAGTGCAGAATTAAATCAAATAGCTTACTGGAACCTTAAAACAATAATTGAAGTCATATTTAATGATTGGGACTAGTTCTAAAATACATAATATTACAATGAATGTATTTTACTTTGTTATTAATTATTTATATTAATAGAGTAACAAACAGAGGATGATCTAAGGATCTTCCTCTTTTTTACTAAAAAGAATAATAGCTAAAAGAATCTAAATAAATTTTTACAGTATATTAGCAAAACAAACTTAAGGTTTACTTTTATATTATTTTAAGAATAAATTAAGGACACTTTGCAAATTAGCATATATAATTAGAAAAGCCGAATCAATAGGCGTATGTGAAAATTAATAACAATATGGTTCAGTTGGAAAGTGAGATAAATTAATTATGAAATATGATTTAGTTTTTGATTTAGACGATACATTAATTCAAACCCAAGCCGCATTTCGGCATAATGTAGATTTATGTGCGAATCTAGTATATCAAGCGCTAGATGAAAAAGTAGTAATAAATGACATTAAAGAAGTTTTTAATAAAATTGATTTGGAACTAATAAAAGATATGGGTTTCAGTAAAGCTCGATATCCTTATGCGTGGGAATCTACTTTAGATTTATTGGCAACACGATTTAATATAGAGATCTCAAGTATTGTTAATGATCAATTACAATCATTAGCAAAAACGATATTTAAAGTAAATATTCCACTGCAAAGTGACACATTTATAATAGAAGAATTATCAAATCATAAAGATGTAGCAAGTATGACTATATTGACTTTAGGTGAAAAAGACGTTCAAACTAAGCGAGTAATGGAGACTGGCTTAGTACAACATTTTGACAACGTATTTATTACAAGTAAAAAAGATATAAATACCTATCTCGAGTTAAATGAAAAATTAAGTAATCCAGTAATGATAGGGAACTCTCTTAGAAGTGATATTGTACCTGCTTTAGATACGGGTATGAAAGCAATTCATATTATAAGAGATTCATGGTCATATGATGAAATTGAACATAATCATAGAATAGATAGTATTAAGTCATTAGTCGAGATTAAATTACTTTTATTTGGTAATTTGGTAAAACTTTGAGGATTGTTTTTAGTCCATGTTATTTATCGATAGTTCAATTAACATCTCTTTCGAATATTTAATCATGTCGTTGAACTTATTCTTGCATTAGTTCAACAACAAATGGAGGATGATCTTTAATGGATCATCCTCTATTTTACTTATGGTTGATAATTGAACTAGCAGTTGGATAATATGATATCCTAATAATAAATAAACATCTTTGGGGAATTCAAATATGAATAACTTTAGTGTCAACATAGATTACGATGATGATCCGGATTTATTATCAGAAAAAGAAAGAAAAGTGCAGATACCTACATATTGAACTTTTAAAAAATTATTTGCGGAGGATAAATATGAATTTTGAACAAATGGAGCATATTGTCACTGTCGAAATTGAAAAGTCGATTACAAAAGCAGCAGAAAAACTATTTATATCTACTCCAGGTTTGAGTCAGTCTATTACCCAACTTGAAAACGAGCTTGGAATAAAAATTTTTAATCGATCCAAAAAAAGTATTACGCCAACTTTTGAAGGTGAAATAGTGATTTCAACAGCAAATTCAGTTCTAAAAACTATAAATGAAATGAATAAAAAACTGAGCATATATAAAAACAGTTATCAAAGGCATTTAAAAGTAAAAATTGCACCTGCTTTTTTTTATATACTTCAAGATTCTTTGGTAAAGCTTAATCTAGAAAATAAAGATTTAACCTTTGAATTAGTCGAACAAAATCCTACAAAGATTATTGAGAATTTTAATCAGGAAGATTATGATTTTGCGCTTATCTCTGCATCTGTTGATGAATTGAAAAAAGCTAATAATATTTCTTATAAGCACATTTACAAAGGACATATATGTATAGCAGTTGGGAAAAACTCACCCTTTTATACATCAGACTTTGTAACTCCAAGTGATCTAAAAAATACTAAATTAGTAACTTATGAAACATCTGACTATAACCAGATTTTAAAATTTACGAAAATAAATCCAGAGCAAGTGATAATAAGTTCAAATAGGACTAGCATGCTTTTTAAGCTAGTAAAAGAAAGTGATGCAATTATATATCTTCACGACTTTACACTAAAGAATTCTCCAATGGTATTAAATGGGGATTTGAAAATAATCCCACTGAAGGATAAACAGATGCAATTGTTTGAACTTGATTTTTGGCTAATCTATTTAGAAACAAGAGGTTTATCGAATTTGTATAATGAGTTTCTTGAAGATTTTATAGAACATTTTAAAAAACTATAATTAATAAAAGATAGTAATCGCTGGGTGCACTCATAAGGAAGGTTATACATTACTGAATTATAAAAATAAAAATATGAAACAGTACATAGATACAACTATATATATTCCATCTAAAAAAGATTTTTATGAGGCTTTGTTAATAAGTGTAAATAATAGAATCTTTGGTGATAAATAGATTCTATTAAAAAATTATGATGACGACAATAATAATTGCACTGTTTTCTGCTACAATTGCATTTTTTTTCAAAATCGATTAAGTAAAAAGTAAGTTAAAACTAATTAATGCTTTATAAGTTGAAGTAGTTTATCCTTCATCTGGGACTAATTAGTTTTACATCCTCTTACATTGGCAAAACTAATGATAAAAGGAGGATGCAAAAGTGACGCAAGATCGATTTGAAGAAGCATATGAAATGTATAGAAATCAAAGTGATGACGAACAAATGATGGTAGAGGAATCAGTAAATCAGGACAAGGAACATATTGTTGCTGTTCGTAAAAATGAAGATGGTGATTTAATTGGTTTTAGAACAAGTTTGAATCGTGAACTAAATTATCTTCAAGCTTTACAGGAAGCAAAAAATGGAAATTTAGCACATGTAGATGTAATCCATAAGTATGGTCGTGATATCCTCAGAAGTGAACCGGATGGTATAGCAGAGAATAATTTGAGTAATTTACCGGAGTTTTAAGTCAAAAATGAAGTGAACCCACTAGGAATTTTCCTCGTGGGTTTTTTATTAGATCTACTCATTTTTCGTCAAGTTAAAATGAACTAGAGTGAACATAATTGCAAATAGATTTCAAGATCAACATTCTCAATCATGATGAGGCATCTTCTATTTAAATCTTAGCATAGCTTGTCCACGCTTTAAAAATATGAGTCTGTAAGTGGGTAAGTCATTTATTCTGTTCTATTCAGTCTATTTAATCTTGGCAATTGGAATTGTTCGCCGTTTGCTTCTTCAGTCCCAGCGCTTTCGTTGTGTTCGGAATCTGTTCTGATTTTGCTTCTTTTGATTTTGCTGTCTCTGATTTTAATTCCTTGCTGTCCGCCTAATTCATCGTTATTTCTTCCAGCAATACCGCTTCGACCATTTCCATCTGCAAATTGCGAACGTTCATTTGCTGTTTGGCTATTGTCTCTAGCATTTTGTCCGCCTTGATTTGCGTTCATTCCAACATTTCGATTAATTTGTCCTCCGCCTTCAGCTCTTTGTTCGACTTGGATGCGATTCTCTTTAATTTCAATGTTGAAAAAATTAAAATTGATTGGACCATCTTGATTAGCTGCCGCAAGCACCTCTTGAATTTCTTCTTTTAAAGCTTTGAAATCTTCAAATTCTACTGCCATACTAAAAACCCTCCTTACTATCAATACACTCACTATATTCAGTTTTAATAGTTTCTGATTAGACATTTAATAGATTTTCAATTTAAATACTTTAGAATAAAAGTTTGAAATTCCCACTAAAATTTGTTGTTTTTCCAATTAACAGGTACTAATTACACAGAATAATTCATTATTTCACATTTAAATCATAGATTAGTAATGGAGTGTGATCTAGTTGAATCCTTTTTTAATAAAAATAGTAAAATCATTTTGCGGTGTTATTGTTATCGACCTGTTATTACTCATTTATTGCTTGTTACTAGGTAGCTATTTTCATATTTTACATTCATTTACTTGGTTTGGGTTTAAAATAATTGTTTTACCTTTTAGCCTTTTAGCTTTTATAATTTCAATTGTTTATTTTAGTAAAAAAATAGAAATCGAGGAATCAGAAGAAATTGATGAACTTGAAGAAATTGAAATTGAGCATTCAACAAGAATGGAAAAATACCATCAGGATGAAAAAAATTGAACTGAGGTGGTAAAATGGACCTCGAAAATATTGTTTTACGAAATATTGAAGAGCGGATCAAACGTCTTAGAGCAAAACAAGATGAAAATGGTTCTTGGGAATATTGTTTTGAAGGTTCATTAATAACGGATAGTTTTATGATTTTATTAATGAATGATCTTGAATACAAAAATCAAAAGGTCATTGATGGGATTATTGATCGGATTATCAATCTTCAACATCCGAATGGAGCATGGAAATTATACGAGGATGAAAAAGATGGAAACTTAAATGCTACAGTACAAGCTTACATAGCTTTATTACTCTCAAAAAAGTATACAAAAGAACATTCAAGTATGAAGAAAGCTGAAAAATTTATTCGTGAAAACGGTGGTATTAAAAAAACGCATTTTATGTTAAAAATGATTCTAGCCACTCATGGTTTAATTGAGTATCCTAAATTATTTTACTTTCCAATGAGTTATTTTTTGCTACCAGATAAAATGCCGTTAAGTTTATTTGATTTAAGTAATTATGCTAGAGTTCATTTAGTTCCAATGATTCTTTGTATAAATAAGCGATTTAAAGTGAAATTGGATGATGATCTAACTATCGATCATCTTTTGGAAACTAGTGAGGTAGAATGGTTTTACGAGGAGCGAGGGAGTTTTTATCAATTTTTACTTGAGGAAGGTAAGAAGCTAGCTTCGTATCCTCTCTATTTTCACCAGAAAGGATATGAAAAGGCTGAGAGATTTATTCTGGATCGTATTGAAACTAATGGAACTTTTTACAGCTATGCTACTTCTACGTTTTATATGATTTATGCTTTAATGGCTTTAGGCTATGAATCTACTTCATCTGTCATTCAAAATGCGCTACAAGGACTTCTTTCATATGCAGCCGATACTGAAGCAGGTCTTCATATTGAAAATTCGCCATCAAAAGTTTGGGATACTGCATTATTGTCATATGCAATTCAAGAAGCTGGTTACCACGTAAGTGATCCGATTGTTTCGAAATCCACAAACTACCTAATTAAGAAACAGCAAAATATGTATGGTGACTGGAAGGTTCATGCTAAAAATTTAAGTCCTGGTGGTTGGGGCTTCTCTGATGTTAATTCTTTTATCCCAGATAATGATGATACTGGTGCAGTTTTAAGGGCGTTAACTAGAAGTTCTTTGGATCAGTCCACAATTCATGAAAGTTGGTTAAGGGGAGTTCATTTTTTACTTGGACTTCAAAATGATGATGGTGGTTGGGGAGCTTTCGAAAAAAATGTTACAAATAAATGGTTAACATTTTTACCAATTGAAAATGCAAAAGATGCAATCATCGATCCTTCAACTGCAGATTTAACTGGACGTATTTTAGAATTTATTGGAAACTATACGACGATTTCAAACGATGATCCGATTGTGAAAAAGTCGGTTAATTGGCTTTTAAAAAATCAAAAATCAAATGGTAGTTGGTATGGTAGATGGGGGATTTGTTATATTTATGGGACTTGGGCAGCGATTACTGGGCTCAGAGCCGTTGGAATACCTAAAAATCATGAGGCAATTAAAAAAGCTGAGGAATGGTTAGTTAGTATTCAAAATGAAGACGGAGGTTGGGGAGAATCGGGTCTTTCACCTGTTAAAAATAAATATGTTGCTTTAAAATTTAGCACTCCTAGTCAAACAGCGTGGGCAGTCGATACTTTACTTTCAATTCGTAATAAAGAAGATGAAATAATTAGAAAAGGGATTAAATTTTTAACTACTCAAAGTGAATTATCAAATAAAGCATTAACTTATCCAACTGGATTAGGATTACCTGGTCAGTTTTATATTCACTATCATAGCTATAATGAAATTTATCCGCTATTAGCACTAGCACACTATAAAAATAGTTAAATAATACTATTATGTAAACAAAATAAATTTATTTTTGGAAATCTTTCCATAAATGTCTTTTCTTTATCATATAAATATAGTAAACTGTTTTATATTGAACATAACTAAATAATCCTTATCGAGAGTGGTGGAGGGACTGGCCCTTTGAAACCCGGCAACTTTAGCGAAAGCTAAAAAGTGCTAAATCCAGCATGTTTAAAACATGAGAGATAAGGCGTAATCTGTACTTAAACGTCATTCTCTCATTTTTTTGAGAGAATGACGTTTTTTATTTTATCTAAACGGGAAGTGATTGAATGGGCTTATTGGAAAAGTTAAAAGATGGAATTGTTTTAGGTGACGGTGCAATGGGAACACTTTTGTATTCTGGTGGACTTCACAGCTGTTTTGAAGAACTTAATATTACTGAGCGTGATCGAATCATTCATATACATGAACAATATATAGATGCTGGCGCAGAAGTGATTCAAACAAATTCGTACGGTGCTAATGCTGGAAAACTGAGACAATATGGTTTGGAAAAGCTGGTTAAGCAAATTAATCAAATGGCTGTTAGAAATGCTAGAGCGGCATCAAAAGGAAGAGCTTTAGTAATCGGTGGTATAGGTGGAATGAAATATGTAGGTTCAACTTTTACGACACCTTTAGAACGTGAAATGATGCTGCTTGAGCAAGCTTCAGCGTTACTAGAAGAAGGCGTAGATGGGATCATGCTTGAAACATTTTATGATGAAAATGAATTATATGATGCTTTAAATCTATTAAGAGGAAGAACAGATTTACCAATTATTGCACAAGTAACACTACAAGAAATTGGCGTCATGCAAAGTGGCCAATATATCGAAAAAATACTTCCTAATTTAATCGATTTGGGTGCAGATGTAGTCGGAATCAATTGTCATCTAGGACCACTACATATGTTGGAGTCATTAAATACTGTTTCATTACCAACGAATGGTTACTTATCGGCATTTCCTAATTCAGGATTACCTCTATACAATGAGGGAAAATACGTATACAAATCGAATCCAGAATATTTTGAAGATATGGCAAAACCATTTATTGAACAAGGTGTAAGACTAATCGGTGGATGTTGTGGTACAACACCAGCGCATATCGCTGCTTTACGAAGTAAGATTGATACTTTACAGCCTGTTACAAAAAAAGAAGTGAAAAACAGAACAATTAAAATTACAATCCCTAAGCAAGAAGAACAAAAGAATGAAACTATTGCAGAAAAGGCAAAAAAGAGAACGACGATCATTGCAGAACTAGATCCACCAAAAACATTACAAACTAGAAAGTTTTTTGAGGGAGCGAAAGCATTACATAGCGCAGGGGTTGACGCAATTACGCTAGCAGATAATCCACTAGCTTCACCTAGAATTTCGAATGTGGCAATGGCATCACTACTTCAAAGATTGGATGTACCAGTCTTGACGCATTTAACTTGTAGAGATCGTAATATGATTGGACTTCAATCTCATTTAATGGGGCTATCCACTTTAGGATTAAATGAAGTTCTTGCTATTACAGGCGATCCAGCAAGGGTAGGAGATTTTCCAGGTGCAACTTCAGTATATGATGTAGCATCACTTGAACTAATTCGAATGATTAAAGAAATGAATGAAGGTAGACTTTATTCCGGTAAAAGCTTAGGAAATGGAACGAGATTTTCTGTCGCTGCAGCTTTTAACCCGAATGTTCGAAAATTTGATGCGGCAATTAAAAGACTTGAAAAAAAGGTCGAGGCGGGAGCGGATTATTTTTTAACGCAGCCTATTTATGATTTTGAAACGATTGATAAGTTATATGAGGCAACTCGTCATATTAAACAGCCAATTTTTATCGGAATTATGCCATTAGTTAGTAAGAAGAATGCTGATTTTATCCATTACGAAGTTCCAGGAATTACTTTATCTGAAGAGGTAAGAAACAGAATTTCATCAGTGGAACCAGAGAGAGCAGTTGATGAAGGGAAAAAAATTGCAAAAGAGCTTATTGATTATGTTAAGGATAAATTTAACGGCATTTATTTTATCACTCCATTTTTGAAGTATGAAATAACAGAGGACTTAATTCAATTTACTAAAAGCAGCAATAAAGAGGAGATTCAACTATGAAAACTTTAGATGTAGCATTAAAAGAAAAAATATTACTTCTTGATGGAGCAATGGGAACGATGATCCAGCAAAGAAATTTAACAGCAGAAGACTTTGGGGGTGAAGAATACGAAGGTTGTAATGAATATTTAGTTGTTACAAGACCGGATGTTATTCAAGAAATTCACGAGGAATATATATTTGCTGGGTCTGACATTATCGAAACGAACACATTTGGAGCAACGAATATTGTTTTATCCGATTATAATTTACAGCATTTAGATATTGAATTAAATGAAATTGCAACAAGGATTGCAAAGCAAGCAGTTGTGGCATCGGGTAAAGATGTATACGTAGCAGGAGCGATGGGTCCAACAACAAAAGCAATCAGTGTTACAGGTGGTGTGACTTTTGAAGAATTAATTACTGCATATAATCGACAAGCAACTGGCTTAATTAATGGTGGAGTAGATGTTTTATTAGTTGAAACTTGTCAAGATATGAGAAATGTTAAAGCTGCTTGTATTGGGATTAGTAATGCATTTAACGAATTAAATAAAAAATTACCAGTTATGATTTCCGGAACGATTGAACCAATGGGAACCACATTAGCAGGTCAAACAATTGATGCTTTTTATTTAGCCATTGAACATATTTCTCCTATTTCAGTTGGCTTAAACTGTGCAACAGGACCTGAGTTTATGAGAGATCATGTTCGTTCATTGTCAGATCTATCTGAGACATTTGTTTCATGTTATCCAAATGCTGGTTTACCAGATGAAGATGGACATTATCATGAGTCACCAGAATCTTTAGCGCACAAAGTACGCGATTTTGCTGAACAAGGATGGATCAATATTATAGGTGGTTGTTGTGGAACAACTCCGGAACATATTAGAGCAATGAAAGAAGCTGTAAGTGGAATATCTCCTCGTCAACCTAAAAAAAGAGAGGATCATGCGGTTAGTGGGTTAGAATCACTTCGCTATGATGATAGTATGAGACCACTTTTTGTCGGTGAAAGAACAAACGTTATTGGATCGCGTAAATTTAAAAATTTAATCGCTGACGGAAAATTTGAAGAAGCTTCAGAAATTGCGAGAGCTCAAGTGAAAAAAGGTGCTCATGTCATCGACGTATGTATGGCAGATCCTGATCGTGATGAAGTTGAAGATATGGAAAATTTCGTAAAGCAATTAGTTAATAAAGTAAAAGTACCAATCATGATTGATTCAACTGATGAAAAAGTAATTGAATTAGCACTGACATATATTCAAGGTAAAGCGATTATTAATTCGATTAATCTTGAAGATGGGGAGGAGCGATTTGAGAAAATTTTACCTTTCATTCATAAATATGGTGCTGCCGTTGTAGTGGGTACGATTGATGAAGATGGGATGGCAGTATCGGCAGAAAGAAAATTAGAAATTGCAAAAAGAAGTTATCAACTATTAACTGAAAAATATAAAATTCGTGCGACAGACATCATTTTTGATCCGCTTGTTTTCCCTGTTGGAACAGGTGATACACAATATATCGGTTCTGCAAAAGCAACAATTGATGGCATTAAATTAATAAAAGATCAATTTCCGCAGTGTTTAACGATTTTAGGTTTAAGTAATATTTCATTCGGTTTACCAAACGCTGGTCGTGAAGTGTTAAATGCCGTTTTCTTATATCATTCTACAAAGGCTGGACTTGATTACGCGATTGTAAATACTGAGAAACTAGAACGATTTGCTTCAATTCCTGCAGAAGAACGTGAGCTTGCTGAGAATTTATTATTCCATACGTCTCAAGAAACATTAGATAAATTTGTTGAGCATTTTAGAAATTCAGTAAAGAAAGAAGAAAAACCGAAAGAACAGCTTCCAATTGAAGAAAGATTAGCTGCGTGTGTAATTGAAGGTTCAAAACAAGGATTAATAGAAGATCTACAAGCTTGTCTCGACCGTGGTGACACACCGTTAAATATTATTAATGGTCCACTAATGAGTGGGATGGATGAAGTTGGAAGACTTTTCAATAATAATGAGCTAATCGTAGCTGAAGTATTACAAAGTGCAGAAGTAATGAAGGCATCTGTAAACTTTTTGGAGCAATTTATGGAGAAAACTGAAAGCTCTAGAAAAGGAAAAGTCATTTTAGCAACTGTTAAAGGTGATGTTCATGATATCGGAAAGAATTTAGTCGATATTATTTTGACGAATAATGGCTTTGATGTTGTCAATTTAGGTATTAATATTCGACCAGATGATTTAATTACAAAGATTCGTGAGAACAAACCCGACATAATTGGTTTATCAGGCTTATTAGTAAAATCTGCTCAACAAATGGTTATTACAGCTGGTGACTTAAAAAGTGCAGGAATTGACACACCAATATTAGTTGGTGGCGCTGCATTAACTAGAAAATTTACTGAAAATCGAATTCAGCCAATTTACGATGGATTAGTTGTTTATTCAAATGACGCGATGACTGGTTTAGACTTAGCAAATAAAATTGTTAATCCAAATGAATTAAAAGCATTAGAAGAAAAGAAAAAGGCAATTAAAAAAATAGACAATGTGATTGAATTGCCAGTTCCTGAAGTTAGTACAAAGAGATCAGCAATACAAAAGTCAGATTGCCTAGTTCCTTCATCTTTAAGTAAAACGGTCATTAAAAATATTCCAGTAGCTCAAGTGGCACCTTTTATTAATTACCAAATGCTAATAGGACATCATTTGGGGGTAAAAGGTAAATGGGAAAATCAAGAACGTGGCCAAGAGTTATACGAGTTAGTTCAAGAATTCTTAAAAGATGGAAATGAATATTTTGACTGCCAAGTAATCTATCAATTTTTCCCGGCTCAAAGTGATGGCAATGATGTCATTATCTATGACTCTGAAACGAAAAAACCGATTGAACGTTTTCAATTTCCAAGACAAAGAAAAGAACCAAATCTTTGTATAAGCGACTTTTTAAATCCTGTTGGTGATGAGATGGATTATGTTGGATTCTTCTCTGTAACATCAGGCCCACGAGTAAAAAATATTGCCGAAAGATTGAAACAAGAAGGGGAGTATTTAAAGAGTCACGTTTTATTCTCATTAGCCCTAGAATTAGCAGAAGGTCTAGCTGAAAAAACGCATATGCTAATGAGAGAAAAATGGGGATTCCCAGATCGTCCAGATTTCACAATGTCTGAGCGTTTTAAAGCAAGATATCAAGGAATCAGGGTTTCATTTGGTTATCCTGCTTGTCCAAATCTTGAGGATCAAGAAAAGCTATTTAAGTTAATTAATCCAAATGAAATTGGAATTAATTTGACAGAAGGATTCATGATGCTACCAGAAGCATCTGTAACTGCAATGGTATTCTCGCATAAGGATGGAAGATATTTTTCAGTTTAAAAAGTGAGAATAATTATTCATTTGATTCAATAAAACTATAATTTCGTTATTTCAAATAGGTAGTAGAAATAGTTGATGCATCAATCTACTACCTTTTTCTTAAGAAAAAAGAGGAGTGGAAAAAATGCCTGTAATTATCAACAAAGATCTACCTGCAACGGAAATACTAACGAAAGAAAATGTTTTCTATATGACGAAAGAGCGAGCGGAGTCACAAGATATAAGACCGCTTCAAATAGGCATTTTAAACTTAATGCCAACTAAAATTGAAACCGAAACGCAATTATTACGTTTAATTGCAAATTCACCTCTACAAGTAGATATCGATTTAATCGGTACTGAATCATACAAGCCCAAGAATGTTTCAGAAGAGCATGTTTCAAGCTTTTATAAAACAATTTCACAAATTCAAAATACAAAATATGATGGATTTATTATTACCGGTGCTCCAGTTGAGACATTGGACTTTGAAGAAGTTGAATATTGGTCGGAACTTAAAGAAATCATGGATTTCACAAAAGAAAATGTAACATCTACATTGCATATATGTTGGGGTGCACAAGCAGGTCTTTATCATCACTACGGTGTTCCTAAATACACATTAGATAAAAAAATGTTTGGCGTTTTCCCACACTCAGTAGAGGATCGCTTTGTGAAACTAGTATGTGGCTTTGATGACGAGTATTATGTACCGCATTCAAGACACACTGAAGTTAAGAAGGAAGATATCGATCAAATAGGAGAATTAAAGATTTTAAGTCTATCGGATGATGCAGGTGTCCACCTTGTTACTAGTGAGGACGGAAAGCAAATTTTTGCAACTGGACATCATGAATATTGTATTAATACTTTAAAATCAGAATATGAGAGAGATGTTCAAAGAGGAGCGGAAATTGCTATACCAAAAAACTATTTCCGGAATGATAATCCTGAAAAACAACCGATTGTACGTTGGAGAAGTCATGCTAATCTACTTTTCTCAAATTGGTTAAATTATTACGTTTATCAAGAAACCCCTTACAATTTATAATTTTATATTTTTAGTTTCATAATTTTGTCAAATACTAAATAAAAATAATTGGAAAATTTTAAAAAATGTTTGCTATTTTCATAAAACATTCCCATAATGGAAATAATATCAAATTTTAACGGAGGAGATCATATGAAAGACTGTATATCTATCGGCCTATTAGGACTTGGAACTGTTGGAAGTGGTGTTGTAAAAATTGTTGAAGATCATCAGGATAGATTAGCCCATCAAATCGGTTGTTCTGTTCAAGTAAAGAAGGTTCTTGTTAAGGATCTTGAAAAGGAACGCTCAATTTCAATTCAAAAGGATGTATTAACAACAGATGCATATGAAATTTTAGATGATGCAGAAGTAGATGTTGTAGTAGAGGTAATGGGTGGAATTGAAGATGCAAGACAATACATACTCCATGCTCTTCGTAATAAAAAGCATGTAGTCACAGCTAATAAAGATTTAATGGCTTTATATGGTACTGAATTACTCCGTGTAGCAAATGAGAATAAATGCGATTTATTCTATGAAGCTAGTGTTGCTGGTGGTATTCCGATTATTCGTAGTTTAGTAGATGGTTTAGCTGCAGACCGTGTAACTAAGCTAATGGGAATTGTAAATGGAACGACAAACTTTATTCTTACAAAGATGAGCAATGAAGGAAAAGCATATGAGGATGTGTTAAAAGAGGCTCAGGAACTCGGCTTTGCAGAAGCAGATCCAACATCTGATGTTGAAGGACTAGATGCTGCGAGAAAAATGACAATTTTAGCTAAATTAGGTTTTTCAATGGATGTTGAACTAGAAGATGTGCAAGTACGAGGAATTAGTTCAGTATCTTCAGAAGACATCGATTTTGCTAAATACTTTGGTTATACAATGAAATTAATCGGTTACGCGAAGAGAAACGATAATCGAATTGAAGTTAGTGTTGGACCAACTTTAATTGCACATAATCATCCATTAGCATCTGTTAGCAATGAATTTAATGCAGTTTATGTATATGGGGAAGCTGTAGGAGAAACGATGTTCTATGGACCAGGTGCTGGTAGTTTACCAACTGCAACTGCAATCGTATCAGACTTAGTTGCAGTAATGAAAAATATGCGACTTGGTGTAAACGGTACAAGTGCTGTGTTACCACAATATCCAAAAGAAATTAAAGAAGATCATGAAATTTATTTTAAATCTTTCTTCCGTTTTACAGTAAAAGATCAATTAGGCTCGTTCGCAGAAATTACTTCAATTTTTACAGAATCTGATATAAGCTTTGAGAAAATTATTCAAGTTCCATTAAAGCATAAAGGTCTTGCTGAAATCATCTTAGTAACACACCATGCTTCATATTCAGCATACAAAAAAGTATTGGAAAATTTAGAAACATCTGATGTTGTCGATGAAGTACGAAGCTATTATCGAATTGCAGGTGAAGATCTTGATGTATAAAGGATTAATCGAAAAATATTCAAATTTCTTACCGATCAATGAAGAAACACCAAAATTAACTTTAAATGAAGGAAATACGCCATTACTATTTTTACCTCACTTATCAAAGGAGTGGGGAATTGAATTATATGTTAAGTTAGAAGGGCTAAACCCAACAGGTTCATTTAAAGATCGTGGGATGGTAATGGCAGTTGCAAAGGCAAAGGAAGCAGGAAGTTCAGCAATTATTTGTGCATCGACAGGTAATACATCTGCTGCCGCTGCTGCTTATGCTGCAAGAGCTGGTATGAAATGTTTTGTTATTATCCCTAATGGCAAAATTGCATATGGTAAACTTGCGCAGGCAGTCATGTATGGAGCACATATCATTAGTATCGATGGGAATTTTGATCATGCATTACAAATGGTAAGAAAAATTAGTGAGTCTGAACCAATCACACTAGTAAATTCCGTTAACCCATATCGAATCGAAGGTCAGAAAACAGCTGCATTCGAAATTTGTGAGCAATTGGAAGAAGCCCCAGCTATATTAGCAATTCCAGTTGGAAATGCAGGGAATATTACAGCTTATTGGAAAGGATTTAATGAATACAATCTATCAAAAGGTTATCAATTACCTAAAATGCATGGTTTTCAAGCTGAAGGTGCAGCACCAATTGTCCAAAATAAAAAGATTGAAAATCCCGAAACAATTGCGACAGCTATTCGAATTGGGAACCCAGCAAGCTGGGAGCATGCAGTAAATGCAATCGGACAGTCAAACGGTGCAATTGATAGTGTATCAGATGAAGAAATCCTACAAGCGTATAAATGGATTGCATCAAAAGAAGGCGTATTTGCAGAACCAGGTTCATGTGCAAGTATTGCTGGAGTATTTAAACAAGTACAATCTGATGTAATCAAAAAAGGCTCAAAAGTAGTAGCCATCCTAACAGGTAATGGATTAAAGGATCCAGATATCGCAATTCAATCAAGTAAAATTGAGCCAATATTGTTACCGAATGAAGAAAAAATTGTATTAGAACATTTACAAGGTGTGGTTTCGATATGAAAAAACTTTTTCAAATAACCGTTCCTGCAAGCACTGCAAATGTGGGACCTGGTTTTGATTCAATTGGTATCGCATTAAATCGATACTTAACTATTGAAGTATATGATCATGATCAATATAGCTGTGAGGGATTTAGTGAATATTTGAAAGATATACCTCTTGATCAGACAAATTTAATCTTAAAAACAGCAATTGATGTTGCAAAAGCAAATCATAAATCTTTGCCGACATGTCATTTAAAGCTTGAAAGTAATATTCCGTTAACAAGAGGTTTAGGAAGTAGTGCCTCAGCAATAGTAGGTGGCATTATTCTAGCAAATGAACTTTGTAATCTTCAATTATCTCTAGAAGAACAGCTTAGAATCGCAACTTCAATTGAAGGTCATATGGATAATGTCGGAGCTTCACTTTATGGCGGCTTAGTTATTGGGACTTTTATAGATGGAAAAGCATATATCCAACACTCGACATTAAATAAAGTGTCAGTAGTAGCAATTATACCAAAATACGAATTAGAAACTGTACACGCAAGAAATATTTTACCTTCAACGATTCCTTATAAAGATGCTATCCAATCTAGCAGCTATAGTAATCTATTAGTTTTAGCATTATTAAAGGAAAATTGGGCATTAGCAGGCGATATGATGAAACGAGATCTGTTTCACGAACCATATCGATGCAAAATTGTAAAAGAGCTAGATACCCTAAAACAAATCGAATTACCTGAATATGTACATGGATTTGTATTAAGTGGTGCCGGTCCGACAGTATTAGCATTTGTTTCGATCGAAGGTTGCACTGAAGCAATTGACTACTTTACACGTTTATTTCCAAATTGTGATGTAAGTGAAATAAAAATAGAAAACAAAGGTGCAACAGTTAAACATTCAATCCACTCGAATTAAAAGAAACCACTCAACAATGGATCGTTGAGTGGTTTTGTATTTTATGAGATAAATCTGAAGTGCAAATAAAAAGATTGAAACTGAAATAAAAATCTGTGAAAGTGTAAAAAAAGTAGGGTACTGCAATTAAATCTGAAGTGCAAATAAAAAAGGTGGAACTGCAATAAAAAATTACGAAATTACAATTAAAAAAGTAGAATCTGCAAATAAAATCACTAAAACAGCAAATAAAAGCATCATCTACGTATAAATTAAGAGAAAATCACGAGTTACAACAATAAATTAGAACAAGGAATCAATCATTCTTTATTTTTCTCGTTCTTTCATATATTTTTCTGCAAGTAATTGTTTAACTTGATTATATGTTAAACCAGAATTTGCATTTTTTCTTTTCACTTCGTTAATGTCGGTTCCAGTTATTGTAAAACGTTTATCTTCCAATTAGTTTCATCTCCAAAACAAATATTTAATTTTATTATTTATTTCTAAAACGAAAAATATGCTTTTAAAAATTATGTGATTAAATCGTTATTTTTATTGTACGAAAGAAATGATAAAATAATTAGTAATATAAGGAATCGGGGATAAAACGATGCACGAGGTTGTATTGAAAATTTTATTTTTTATTTTTCGAATATTGTTTCAATTAATCATGCAAATAGTTGTTGAATCGATAATTGATTATTTGCCAAAAAAGTTTTTTGGTTATCCTTTCAATGAGAAAGATGATGAATTAATTGAAGGGAAAATTTACTTATTAAAAAATGAACCTTGGTTTGAGCCATACAAAATCTATACTTTGGAAATGTCTCAAAGAAAAAGTATACGAAAATTATTCGTAAAATTAGAGATGTTAGAGATTCAATCAAATGAGGAAAAGCGAAATGAATTCTTATATGAATTAGAACGGCGATTATTTGACTTAAATCCGAATGGAATTAGAAATAGAAAAACGAGCCCGAATTAAGGGCTCGTTTTCTTATTTTTTATAAACTTTTACAGTAACTGTTTTAACTCCCCATTTTTGGGCATTTTTCTGACTTGGGATAAATACATCAATTTTATTTCCTTTTAGTGAACCGCCAGTATCTCCAGCAATTGCATAGCCGTAGCCTTCTACATATACTTTAGAACCTAGTGGAATTACTTTTGGATCCACAGAAATAACTTTTGCTTTTGGATTCTTTTTTAAATCTATACCAGTAGCTGTTTTACCACTACATCCTTTACAGCTACCAGTGTAAGCTGTAGCTTTCATTTTAATTACTTTATAAGGTGTAGCAGCTTTAGCTGTTGTTTTTTTAGTCGTTGTCGTTTTTTTCTTTGTTGCAGGTTTAATTTGCAAAACTTGATTTACTTTAATTAGGTCTGATTTTAAATGATTCCAAGATTTAATCTGAGAAACTGTTACTTTTTGCTTTTTTGCGATAGCAGATAAAGTATCTCCAGATTTAACTTTGTAAGTTGCTGCGTATGTATTTGTCGTAAATCCCATTGTTAGAATAACAGTAGTAACAAAACATGTCATTAATTTTTTCATATTTCCCGCTCCTGTCCATCTTCTATGTATAATACTTTACCATGGGAATGTGACAGTAAGATTTCAGTAGTTTTATTTTATATTACAAATATATTACCTTTTTTTATAATTTTCTATAAATTCTGCATAATAGTTACAGCTTGTTTCGACATAGTACCAATTTAAGATTATGTGTCGTCTAATAATAAGCCAAAATGCTTGATTTTAAAGGGCTGAAGAGGTGAGTTGAAAAGTTAATAGGGAGACAGTTAAACAGTAAAAACTTTTCAATAAGATCATAAATATTCTAGAAAAACATACTTTTTTAGGACGTTTGAGATGGTTTTTATTAATTTAGAATTAAAAACTATGTAACAATTAGTGAAGTTTTGTAATATTTCCTTCATATTTAAGGTTTAACAGATCCTGAATTTAAGTTCTAAAAACTACTAAAATTTATTAAAAACACTCTTTAATAAATCAAGCTATACATTTCATACTTGCATAAATAGACAAAATTTACGATTACACTAAAATTCAACAAGCTTGTGTAAGAGTTACAAATGGTAAAAAGTAGTATGATTAGACTAAATATTTTGAATAATGTATAATAACAAATGTAATTATAAAACCAAAAGGTGGGGTCGTATGTCAACAAATACATATTCACTTACATGGGATTTAGATGTTTTCTTTAAAGGAGGCAGTGAATCTCCTGCATTCGCATCATACATAAAAGAAATTACTAATTTAGTAGAAAGAATAGAAAGACAGGTTTCTTTGTTTTCTGCTCCTAAAAGTAGTGATGAAGTTGAAGAGTTAGCTGATATCATAAGTAATATTGAAGTAATAGGTAAGAAATTATCGCAAGCTAGTGGTTTTGTTAGCTGTTTACAAGCTCAAAATATGGCTGATCAAAAAGCTAATTTATTAAGAGGAGCTTTAACGCAGCTATATGCAACATTTTCTACGTCTTTAACAAAATTCCATAGTCAATTAACTAAAATTGAAGATTCTGTTTGGAAAGATATTTTAGAAACTAATGAGTTTAAGGAAATTTCTTTTGCATTAAATGAGCGTCGTCAAAGTGCTAGTGAATTATTATCAGTAGAGCAAGAGGCATTAATTACTGCCCTTTCGGTTGACGGATATCATGGTTGGGGCCAAATGTACGATACTGTTGTTGGAAAAATGCAGATCGAACATGATGGTAAACTTTTATCAGTTGGTCAAGCATCAAATCTATTTTCTTCTAAGGAACGCAATGTGCGTAAAGAGATTTTTGAAAAATGGGAAGAAACATGGGGAGAAGAGTCAGATTATTTCGCTAAAATATTAAACCATCTTGCAGGTTTCCGTTTAAGTGTATATGGACAACGTGGATGGAATAATGTATTAAAAGAACCATTATCAATCAATCGTATGAGTCAAGAAACACTTGATTCAATGTGGGGTGCGATAATCGACAATAAAGCTCCATTTGTTGAATATTTAGAAAGAAAAGCTAAATTACTAGGCGTAGAGAAATTAAGTTGGTATGATTTAGATGCGCCTGTGGCTGATATTGATTCTACTGTTTCATATTCTGAAGGTGCAGAATTTATATTAGATCAATTTGGTAAATTTGGTGATGAATTAACTAGTTTTATAAAGATGGCATTTGAGGACTCTTGGATTGAAGCAGAGGATCGCGCAGGTAAACGTCCAGGTGGTTTCTGTACAGGATTTCCTGAAAGCGGTCAATCTCGTATTTTCATGACATATTCAGGTACACCTTCGAATGTTTCAACATTAGCACATGAATTAGGTCATGCTTTCCATTCGTTTGCAATGAAAGATGTTCATACACTTAATAAATATTATGCAATGAATGTTGCTGAAACAGCTTCTACATTTGCAGAAATGATTGTAGCTGATGCAGCGGTTAAAAATGCTAGTTCCGATCAGGAGCGTTTAGCTCTTTTAGAAGACAAAATTCAACGTAGTGTAGCATTTTATATGAATATTCATGCTCGCTTCTTATTTGAAACGCGTTTTTACGAAGAGCGTAAAAATGGTGTTGTAAGTAAAAATAAAATAAATGAACTAATGGAAGAAGCTCAAAAAGAAGCGTATTGTGGGTCTTTAGAAGAGTATCATCCACATTTCTGGGCATCAAAACTACATTTTTATATTACAGGTGTGCCGTTCTATAACTTCCCATACACTTTTGGGTACTTATTCTCATTAGGAATTTATGCAAAAGCATTGGAAGAAGGAAAGAGCTATGAACAGAAATATATTGCTCTTTTAAAAGATACAGCTTCTATGACAGTTGAAGAATTAGCTCAAAAACATTTAGGTGTAGATTTAACAAAACGTGATTTCTGGGAGAAGGCAGTAAAACTATCTCTTAAAGACGTTGAAGAATTTTTATCGATCACTGAATGATAACTTTTTATGAGGAGGACTCGTTTAATTACGAGTTCTTTTCCTGTTTTAAATGCCTTTATTAAGATTTTTGTATATTTATTAAAAAGAGATAAGAAAATACGGAGGGGTTTTTAATCATTACCTCTTTAGTAGGGGAGTGACTAAAGTGAATAGTTTTAAATTTTTAAAACCATATAAAATATCTATATTTGCAGCAATCGTCTTTTTATTTTTAGAGTTAGTAGTTGAATTATTTCAACCATATATATTATCTAATATCATTAACAATGGAATAGTTCAGAAAGACATGGCTTATGTTACAAAATGGGGAATCGTCATGATCGTGTTATCGATTGTTGCTTTTATTGGAGGAGTATTAAATACATTTTATGCTACTCATGTTGCTCAAAGCTATTCATTTACGTTAAGGAAAACATTATTTGAGTAAGTACAAACCTTTTCATTTACGACGTTTAGTTATTTACCAACTTCATCAATCATTACTAGATTGACAAATGACGTATCACAATTACAAAGTGCAGTATTTATGGGCTTAAGAATTATTTTGAGAGCTCCATTAATCGTAACTGGTAGTGTCGTAATGGCATTAATTTTGAATTGGAAGCTTTCATTTATTCTATTTTTAATTTTACCTTTCTTATTTATCTTCCTAAATTGGATGGTTAAAAAAGGGAGAAGGCTATTTAAGAATGTTCAAGATAATGTGGATATTGTAAATAGTGTGCTAAGAGAAAATTTAGTTGGAATGAAATTAATTAAAGCCTTTGTACGAAGTGACCATGAAAATAATCGATTTCAACATATAAATCAAAATTTAAAACAAAAAACATCTGTTGCATTACGAACAATGGAAATTACGATGCCAGTCATGCTTCTATTTATGAATGCTTCCATTTTAATTGTATTGTGGTTTGGAAATAGTAAAGTTCATTCACACGAAACGAATATTGGAGATATTGTTGCAATCGTAAACTATATTTCCCGTATTACTTCATCATTTACTGTCTTTTCATTTATTATTAGTGCGTTTTCAAGAATGAGAGCTTCTTCTGAACGAATCGATGAAATATTAACGATTGAAGAAGACTTTGTAGAAAAGAATGAAGGAAACCAACTAGCAAATCGATTAGAAGGAAAAATTCAATTCCATCAAGTTTCTTTTAGTTATCCAAATTCTGAAAAAGAAGTGCTAAAAAATATTTCATTTGTTGCATACCCCGAACAAACAATTGCAATATTGGGTTCAACAGGTTCTAGAAAAACATCTTTATTCCAATTAATCCCTCGCTTATACGATGTTAATTCTGGAACAATTTTAATTGATGATCAAGATATACGTAAAATAAACAGTAAGCAATTAAGAGGTCAAATTGGATACGTTCCACAAGAAGCTCTACTATTTACAGGAACAATCAAAGAAAATTTACTAATGGGTAGAGAAAGTGCATCAGATGAGGAAGTTTATTTAGCTGCTATACATGCGCAAATTCACGATTCAATTTTGGCTTTTCCAAATGGATATGAAAGTTTAATTGGTCAAAAAGGAGTTAACCTTTCAGGTGGGCAAAAACAAAGACTTTCGATTGCAAGAGCAATTCTTCGTAAACCTAGTATCTTATTACTTGATGATAGTACTAGTGCATTAGATTTAAAAACCGAAGCTAGCTTGATTGAAGCTTTAAAAAATTACGAGTGTACGACATTAATCATCACTCAAAAAATCAGTACAGCAAAAAATGCAGATAAAATATTAATTATAGACGAAGGTGAACTTGTAGAAGAGGGTACTCACGAATCTTTATTAAAAAGTTCAAAATTATATAAAGCAATCTACTATTCGCAATATGGAAAGGAGGAAATTCATAATGTTAAAGGAGTTAACTAAACCTTTCCAATATAAACACTTACAATTATCAAAGGAAAAGAAGAAAAAGGAAGCTTCTCGAGCAGATAAAGTTTCCTCAACATTGAAAAGAATATGGTCTTACCTAGCATTAATGAAAGGTAAATTAATGGTCGTACTTTTGATGGTTTTAGTAAGCTCTGTACTTGGTTTATTAGGACCTGTATTAGTTGGCTATTCAATCGACCATTATATTCTAAAAAATAATTTAAGTGGTTTAAGTTGGTTAATCGTTGCTTTAGTGTTTATTTACTTAGGTTATTCAGCATCTTTGTTTTTACAAAATTTTTGGATGATTGATATTGCTCAAAACACTGTAACAAAAATGAGAACAGAACTATTTAATATGTTTCATAAATTACCAATGTCATTTTTTGAAAAAAGACAACACGGAGAGTTAATGAGCCGTGTAACGAATGACTTGGAAAATGTTAGTTCGACTTTAAATACTTCCGTAATCCAAGTCTTTTCAAGTGTTTTAACTTTAGTCGGTACTGTTTCAGTTATGCTTTGGTATAGTCCAATCTTAACTTTATTGACTTTATCAATTGTTCCTATTTTAATAATTGGTATTAAATGGATTACACACCGTACCGGCCAACTTTATAAAATCCAGCAACGTAACTTAGGTGAGTTAAATGGATTTATTGAAGAAACAGTTTCCGGACAAAGAATCATCAAGACTTTTTCTCAAGAAGATAAAATGATTCGAGATTTTTTAACTAAAAATGAAAAATTGAAAAACTCAGGATTTTGGGCATTTATCTTTGCCGGATTTATTCCTAAATTCATGAATGTATTAAACAATGTAAGCTTTGCAATCATTGCAGGTATTGGTGGCTACTTTGCCTATAAAGGACATATTTCGATTGGTACAATTGTTGTATTTACTGAGTATTCAAGACAATTTACTCGTCCACTAAACGATTTATCAAATCAGTTTAATACATTACTTTCTGCGATCGCTGGAGCTGAGAGGGTATTCTCCATCATCGATGAGGATATTGAAGCGATTGATGAATCACACATTATTAATGACCAAAAGGTTATTCAAGGTAAAGTTGAATATAAAAATGTTAATTTTTCTTATGGGAAGGATTCGGATTCAAATACATTAACAGATGTTTCATTCAAAGTATCACAAGGTGAGACAATCGCTTTAATCGGACCAACAGGTGCAGGTAAAACTACAGTAGTAAATTTACTTTCACGCTTTTATCAAATCAATAGTGGTGATATACTCATAGATGGTGTAAGTATTGGTCAATATTCTAGAAAAAACTTGAGACAACAAATGGCATTTGTTTTACAAGATTCATTTTTATTTAAAGGAACAATTCGAGAAAATATTCGATATGGTCGTTTAGATGCAACAGATGAAGAAGTAGAAGAGGCTGCAAAGCTTGCGAATGCACATAGTTTTATTATGAAATCTTCAAAAGGATATGATACAATTTTACAACAAGATGATCAGCAAATTAGTCAAGGTCAAAAGCAACTTCTCTCAATTGCTCGAGCTATTCTAGCAAATCCTGCAATTTTAATTTTAGATGAAGCAACAAGTAGTATTGATACAATTACTGAAATTAAAATTCAAGAAGCTTTACAAAGACTAATGCAAGGCCGAACAAGCTTTGTCATTGCTCATCGACTAAATACAATTAAAAATGCTAATCAAATACTTGTTTTGAAAAATGGAATGTGTATAGAGAGAGGTTCACATGAAGAACTAATTGATAAACAAGGTTTTTACTATGAATTAGTAAAACATCAAGGGATGAATGAAGATCAGCATATACAATAAAGGGTGGAAGCATGGATTACAATTCGTTTAAAGAAATTATTCACGGAAGAAGAAGTATTCGAAAATTTACTGATCAGGCAGTATCAAATGAAATAATTGAAGAAATTATTGACTGCGCACGTTATGCTCCAAGTGATACAAACTCACAAACTTGGGAATTTATTATTATTAAAAACACTGACAAAATTAAAAAAATTGAAGAGATGACATGGGATTCTCTACATGAAGTTGCTGAAAAAGCAAAAGAAAAAGGATTAGAAAAAGAAGGGAAACTATTAGTTCGTTCTTTTGGTCCTTATGCAACAGCATTTAGAGAAGCACCAGTTTTAATAATTTGTTTAGCAACACCTTATGAATCAAAATTCAGAACAAAAATATTTGATCCAATCGGCTTTGTTGAAAATGAAGTTTGGAAAGAAGAAGGAATTAAAAGTAGCTGCTTAGCATCACAAAACTTAATGTTAGCAGCACATACCTTAGGCTTAGGAACATGTCCAATGACAGGTCCTGTCCTTTTAGCTCAAGATAAACTTAGAACGTATTTAGAGATCGAGGAAAACCGCGAAATTAACATGGTCATTTCACTTGGATATCCATCAGAACCTGCAAAAAAACTTGCTCGTAAAGAAGTTGCAGAAATTATTCGTTACGTTGATTAATAAATTAAGTAGCCCACGAGGAAATTACTCGTGGGTTTTTTGTGTTTTTATAGAAGAATAAATTAGATATTGACTTTATTAACGAAGTTCAAAACTTTATCAATAACCCATCATTTAAAGATGAAATTTTACATCAATTCAAAATGCTATACTAGTATAAGATAATGTTTGAATTTATATTAATATATCTATATAATTACTCAAGTGATTAATAAGTAGAAGATTTTTTTATATTGAAAGGTGCAGTATCATCATGGATTCGACTAAAAAATTAGGTGTAATGGGTTTATCATTTTTAAGTATAAATGCAATATTAGGATTACGTAATATTGCTTTTGCTTCAACAATTGGTCCTTCAGCTTTATTTTATTGGATTGTTTCAGCATTAATCTATTTTATTCCAATTGGATTAATTGTAGCTGAGTTATCTACTACCTATCCAAATCAAGGCGGTATGGGTGTTTGGGTTCGAAAAGCTTTTGGAGAAAAAGCTTCATTTTTATGTTCGTGGTTTTTTTGGATTGCTAATTTTACATATTATCCGTCACTTTTATTAACAACTACAATTGCAATTGCATATGGAATTAAACAGCCACAAATGGCAAGCCATCCTATGAAAACAGCTATTATATCTAGTGTTATATTTTGGATTGTTACATTACTTACATTAAAAGGGACTAAAATGAGCGGAAGACTTGCGTCGATCGGCGCACCGCTTGGCGTATTAGTTCCAGCAATATTAATATTTGGTTTCGGATTTTATAGTATGTTTAGCGGTGAACCAAGCGCTACTCACTTTACACAAAGTACAATCATGCCAAATAATTTATCTTTTGGAACGATAATGTTTTTATCAACATTAATGTTTGGTTTTTCAGGGGCAGAAATGCTAGGAACGATTGCGGGGAATGTAAGAAATCCCCAAAAAACATTTCCGAGAGCAATTTTTATTACATCAATTATTATTGCATTAGTCTATATACTTGCAACAGTTGCTTTCCAGTTTGTCATTACAATTTCATCTGACCAAACTGCGACTGCACTATATTTATTTGCGGATAAAATAACTTCACAATTTGGACTGAATTTTTCACTTTCTCAATTTTTAGGAATCTGCTTTGTATTAGCATTTGTAGGTTCTCTTTCATTTTTAATCTTAAATCCTAGTGTGATGATTGCTGAGAGTGCAAAGGATGTACTTCCTCAAAACTTATTAAAAGAAAATAAAGATGGTATGCCATCAATATTAATATTAGGACAAGCAGTTGCAGTTACATTCATTTTAATTCTTTCTGCTTTTGTACCAAGTGTTTCAAAGGCATTAAATATGCTAGTTTTAATGTCGACATTGGCATTTTTTATTCCTTATGTATTTTTAATTAGTGCATATCTTAAACTTCGTATGACTGATAAAAAAATAAACAGACCGTTTAAAATTAAAAGTAATTCACTAGCTATTTTCGTTGCACTTATTGGAATGATATCAGTAGTTGGAACAATCGGTTTAACACTTATTCCAGCTCCAGATACTACATTATTAGAATATTTACCAATCGTACTTGGACCGATTTTATTCGGATGTATTGGATTTATTCTTTACAGTAATGGAACAAAAGGTAAAAAGAAACAAATGAAAAACTAATAAAAAAACCTAAATTATTTATATTAAAATAATTTAGGTTTTTTTGATATTTTTAGAAAAGAGACTCTAATTCAGTCACTAAAGAACCAACATACTCAACAGCTTCTTTGATTGGTGCACTTGTTGTTAGATCAACGCCAGCCATTTTTAAAAGTTCAACAGGTTTTTTCGATCCACCTGTTTTTAATACTTCAATCCATGAATCAATAACAGGTTGACCCTCTGATTCTATTCTTCGTGAAATAGCAGTAGATGCAGTCAATCCAGCAGAATAAGTATATGGATAAAGTCCCATATAATAATGAGGCTGGCGCATCCAAGTTAAACTTGCACCTTCATCTATTTCAACTGAATCACCCCAAAATTCCTTCAGAACATTACCTTTAACTTCACAGAATGTTGTCGCTGTAAGAGGCGTACCTTTTTCAGCAAGTTCATAAACTCTTCTTTGGAACTCACCTTCAAGTAAATGAGTCACAAAATTATGATAATAAGTACCTAATAATTGAAGGATGACCCAACGCTTCATTTTTGGATCATTCGTTTGTTTTAATAAATATTGACCTAATAACATCTCGTTAAAAGTTGATGGTGCTTCAACGAAATACATAGAAGGACGAGTATTTACTACACGTTGATATTTGTTTGCATAATAGAAATGACCAGCATGTCCAAGCTCATGAGCAAGTACAAATGCATTTCTCATATTATCCTGCCAGCTAATTAAAATATATGGATGCACTCCATACGGACTAGAGCAAAATGCACCTGTTGATTTTCCAACATTATCGGAATAATCGATCCAGCGCTCATCAAACGCTTTTTCCATAATTGAAACATAGTCAGGTCCCATAATTTCTAGTGATTTTAAAATCGTTTCTTTTGCTTCTTCATAAGTAGTACTTGGGTTGAAATCTGGATCTAATGGTGCTTTTAAGTCATAGAAATGAATCGTATCAAGTCCAAGTTGTTTTTTCTTTAAGTTAGCTAGTCTACGCATATGTGGGGCTAATTCTTTAAAGATGATATTTAATTGATTATGATACATTTCTAAAGTTACTTTATGATCTTCAAGGAGCATTTGCGTAACTGAATCATAATTACGTAATTTACTTAAAGCGACTTCTTTTTTTACTTGAGTAGCGTAGGTCGAAGCATATGTATTTTTGTATTGGGTAAGAGTTTTAGTAAAAGATTCATACGCCTGTTTACGCACTGTATGATTTGGAGAGAATTCATATAAGTTTTCAAACATGGCAAACGAATTTTCTAATTCTTTTCCATTTTCATCTTCAAAGGAATCGAATTTTAAATCAGCGGCCTTACTAGTTTGGTAAATTCGATATGGGGCAGAAGTAACTTCACCAAGCGCAGCTAAAGCCTCTTCAGTTTCAGGGAGTAATCTATGTTTTTTAGATGCAATAATTTCTTCTAATAATAATTTAAAAACCTCAATTTCATTTTCTTCCTTAATAAATGCCTCTAACATGTCATTATTTAAATGTAAAAGCTCCGACTGAATAAACGTTAAAGTTGTATTTGCTTTTGTACTTAAGCTAGAAAATTGTAAACTATCAGATTGATTTTGAGAATCTGAACCATCTCCAGACTGAAGTAAGCTTACATATGTACCACAACGAATTAATTGAAGCATAATAGATTCATAAGTTAATAATGCCTTTTTTAAAGATTCAGCAGACTTAAGAACAGAACCTTTTAACGACTTCGCCTCTACTAAATCATTTTCAATTAGTTCTAAAGCAACTAGCCACTCTGCACGAGTCGGATATAAATCCTCTAATTTCCATGTCATTTCTGTTGGAACCTCTGCACGTGTTAAACGTTTTACTAACATTTTTTCCATCAAATTGCCTCCTTTAGTAGTAGTTGGTACGAGTCTATTATACTGTATAAAAACATTTTAATGGTGAAATTATTCGATAAAATTGAAAATTATAACAATTTTACTGCACAAGCCGTCATTATTTTGATAAAATTAATTGAATTTGGTTAAAAATTTCAACTTTCAGAAATAATTATGGAAATAAATTTTATTACCTAGAAAGGAGTTTTTTAAGAACGAATGAAAAAATTTAAAATGATCTGTTTACTAACTTTGACAACTGTTGCACTTTCAGCATGTACAATTAAAAAACCTCCACAAAATTTAGCTATTAAACCACAAGGTACTTATGATTTAAAAACTGTTGGGATTAAAGTGGAATCATCACTTCCTAAAAATGCTAAATTTAATCTTCTGTTAAAAGATGATGATACAAAGAAAGTAATCTATGAAACTACTATTAAAACAGATGGAAATGGTACTGCAAATAAGAAAATTTTATTAGATACAAAAAATAAAAACTTAACCGGTATATTATTTTTTAAGCCTGATGAGCAACCAAAAAACATTCAAGACAAATTCGGCAAATATGGTGAAAACATTCGATCAACTACAGTAGGTTATAGAGTAGGGAAAATGCATAACCAAAAATATATGTATATTAAACAGTACGGGACATTTTGGAAATTCGGTAAATTAAGTGATGGAGGTTTTCTAGTATTTGGTAAAGATAAGATAAAGCAAGAAAAGGAGGGGAAATAATACACAATTAGACGAACTAGATTGTGTATGTAACATGATACAAACAAGTAGAATTATATCTAAATATCTTCTTCAGTTTTGTTTAACTATATTTGGAATTGGTTTAATTACGGCTACTTCTTTTACTCTATTTTTACCAAAAGGAGAGAGATTGATTGAGTTTTGGAATCAACTACAAATCTTTTTTTGGAGTTTTTTTTACTTTGATAATTTAGAAGTATACTTAAAAGAATTTCAATATGTTCCTTTTTCTTCTGTATTTTTAGAGCCATACGTTTATTCTTTTACGATTCTTTTTTCAGCGTTTTTACTTTCAATTTTCGTCGCATTATTGATTGCTTATATAGTAAATATAGGTCCAAAATCATTTAGAAAAATAATGAATAGTATCCTATTTTTCTTACAATCTATACCAGACGTAGTAATGATTTGCGCATTTCAAATTTTCTTTTTATGGATTTTTAATAAAACCGGTGTTAAAATTGTCGATCCAATAAGTGGCTTTGAATCCAAAGCTTACGCATTACCAATCATCCTTGTATCGATTATACCTACGATCCAACTTTTCCAGATGTTATTTCTGGCAATACAGGAAGAAAAAATTAGAGACTATGTAGAGTATGCAAAAGCAAAGGGACTTTCTAATTCTTGGATTATTATCCGTCATATATTCAGTAATGTTGCGATTACTTTATTAAGTAATAGTAAGTTAATATTTTGGATGATGATTTCAAATCTATTAATAGTAGAAAAGTTCTTTAATATGAAGGGCTATTTTTCATTTCTATTTAATAACAGCAGATCGCCTGAAATCTTTTTTATGGCGCTAGTTTTACTATTTATCCCATTCTTTTTGCTAGAAATTATATTTAAACAAATTGTCATTAGAATGAAAGGGGGACAAGCAGTATGATAAAAATTAAAAAATATTTACCAATTATAATAGGATGCTTTATCATACTTGGCTTAATCACCTTTAGTTTTATTTATACTTACTTTATTAAGGATACGATCAAACCAGCCCCAGCTTTGTTATATAATGCAGAAGGTAAATTAGTCGATACATATGGTTATCCTCCAAGTTGGAAATATCTTTTTGGTGTAGACCGATTTGGAAGAGATGTATTTTGGATGGTAATTGATGGTGCTAAATACACTTTATCCATTGCCATTGTTGTAGGTCTAATGAGAGTTATATTTGGCGGTTTATTTGGCACATTTTTCGGATTCATGAATCAAAGATTATTAAAAATTATTGAACCAATTTTGAATGCATTTCGGTTTGTCCCAGCTGTTATCATTATATTTCCATTTTTTGAGAGATTAAATGACGTCCCAGAAGTTGCTAAAGAAAAAACGATTGCAATTCAAATATCATTACTAATCATTATATCGATTCCAGTATTGATGAATTCTATCGGTGAAGAAGTAAGAGATTTTTTAAAAAATGATTTCATTACTAGCTCTAAACTCATAGGTGCACGAAATGGCTGGATCCGCCGTAAGCATGTAATACCTTATTTACGAAGCCGTATTCTTTTATTATTTGTACAACAAACTATACAAACTTTATTTTTACTAACCCAATTAGGTGTTTTTAAACTATTTATTGGTGGCGTTAAAGTTCTTTACTTAGATCTTGGAGTCGACCGACCGATGTCACAAGCTAATGAATGGTCTGCAATGATTGGTGCAAATTACATCGAGTTATCGATTGATTCATGGGTAATCATTGGACCAAGTATGGCTTTTATTGTTTCGATTTTTGCTTTTAATCTTATTAAATTGGGGATTGAGCGTTTAATGGAAAACCAAACAGTGCAAAAAAAGAAGCAACCTATTAATAATGAAGATTTATATAATGGATTAAATGATTTTGAATTTGTGAATAAGGAAAAATTAAATGAAGTTAGTAGGATCATAGATAACGAACCTAAATCGAGTAGACAGCTTGTAACAAGATAATAAAGTAATTGAAAACTTATGTTCTAAATAGAGAATATAGGTTTTTATTTTTGTATATAGAGGAAAACTCAAAAATCGTATAGAGGTTTAATTTTATTTATTTCATTGGGGGTTCGAGCATTGCAAAATGTTATCTTAAGCATAGAAAATAAAAAAGTGAGTTATTACGAATATGGTAATAAAGAAAATCCAACTATCGTTTGTTTTCACGGTCTTGCTGGAAATGCAATTTATAGTTTTGAAGAATTAACAAAAATTCTAGTAAATAAATTTCATTTGATTGTTTTCGATCATCCTGGACATGGCAAAACGACAGCCTTTGATAATGAGGAGGATTATTTATTTTCTAATTTGTCAAATTGGTATAACAAAGTGTTTGAGCAAGTAATCACTAAACCATTTTTTCTAATGGGCCACTCTTGGGGGGCAGATATAGTTCTCCATTTTACAATGACGCATCCTAAAAATGTACTAGGAATAATATTACTAGATGGCGGATTTACATTTCCAGAAAATCAAACTGATATGACATTTGAAAATGCATATTCTGGCTGGAGTGAATACATGGATAAATCAATTTATAAGAATTGGGAGGAGGTTATAGAAGAATATAAAAATTATACAAAAAGATGGAGCAGAGACATTGAACAGTATGTAGCTTCGCTTTTTAAAAAAAATAACCAAAATCAGTTTGAACTCGTCACTTCAAAATTTACGGTTTTATCAATTATAAAAGCATTTTTTAAAGAACCCTTTTCAAAAACATATCCATTTATAAAGGTTCCAGTAATATTAATTCATGCAACATTACCGACTAATCTTGATCTTGCGAGAGAGGTTGGAATTTCACAGTTAAATCGTAATATAAAAGATCTAAATGTTATTGGAATTAATGATGCTAACCATATGATTCAATGGGACGAACCCGATAAAGTATCTAATATAATAATTAACTGGTTAGAAAAATAAATGAATCTATAAAATGCTTTGTTTTAACAAGTAACAAGGTATTATGGACTATACAATGACAAAGTAAACGATCTTAACATTAAGGATGTATATACACGAATTTTTAACACAATTGAATCTGATAAATGCTTCAATGAATAAGAAATATAATTTGTGAGTTTGTAGGTGTTGTGTGAAATAGCTGCAATGAAAGTGAATGTAAAGTGAAATATGCATTTAGCATTATACTAAAAAAGTGAAAGAACCAGATCCTAATTCTTGGTTCTTTCACTCTTTATGAATTTCTTATTCCAAAAAGCCTCTGTTAAGTTTTGAAATTATTTAATAATGGGATGTCTTTTATCTTCTGCCCAATCCATTATAAATGGTTTTTGGCGTGGATTTAAGTTAGCAGGAAGGTCTGTCTTACTGAAAAATCGATGTTCTCTGCTTTCAATATCCTTTTGTTTTAATTCTCCGGTAAATTGTTTGGATAGAAAAATTATTTGAACACTGAATGTTTTATCTCCATTAGGGTACTGAACAAAGCATTTTTCACCTGAATAAATACCAAACAACTCTAAGTCCGTTACAGAAAGTCCCGTTTCTTCAGGAGATTCCCTTTTTGCTGCCTCCTCAAAAGTTTCTCCAATTTCCATCATTCCACCGGTATGCACCAATTGTCTTCGTCTGTTCGGTGTTGCAACAATATATGTTCATGATCCTCTATAATTATCCCACAACCTACAGTGAATAGGGTTTCGTTACCAAGGGATCTGTGGTCCAGGGTTCTAGCAGAAATAGAAAAAAAATAAGTAAACCAAGCTTTGAAAATATTTCCTCATATTTTTAATATAATCCATGTAAGAATCTCCTTCATTGTACTAATCCTTCAAAATTCGACAAAAAGGATAAATTATCCTTCTTTTTAGCTAACTTCACTTTGAACGGAATAATTGATCATTTCATCCATAGATATATAGTTACTATTAAAAGATGCGTTTAGTTCAATTAGAGAGGTCTCTTTAAGTTTTAATAGAATATATAAAAAGAATTATTTATGAGTTAGAAGTAGAAAGGGGGATTCTTTTAATGGATAAAAAGTCAGAAAATAATTATTCACCACCCAAACATATTATTTCAGCCGCGACAATTGTCATTAATGAACATAATGAAATTTTATTAATTAAGGGTCCGCAAAGAGGGTGGGAAATGCCAGGTGGTCAAGTTGAAGAGGGGGAATCATTGAAAGAAGGTGCAATTAGGGAAACAAAAGAGGAAAGTGGAATTGATATTGAAGTTTTGAAATTTTGTGGAGTATTTCAAAATGTTAGTGGTTCTATTTGTAATACGTTGTTTTTAGCTAAACCAATCGGCGGAAAGTTGACAACTTCTTCAGAAAGTTTAGAAGTGGGATATTTTCCTATTGAGGAAGCTTTAGCAATGGTAACCTGGAAAAATTTCAAACAAAGAATTGAATATTGTTTGAATGAAAACAGCCATCCCTTTTATATAGAGTTTTAGTTTCCTTGTTCAACTAACGCAAATATAAAATCTCAATAGTTAAAATAGATCCTTATGGGGGAATTTATGAACGTTTCATCTTTTTACATGATCGTTATTGTGATTGCTGCATTGGTATTATGGAGAAGAACGAGAGCTATGTATCGCCCAATTAAAGGAAGCGGAGTTCGCCTTCTCCTTCCAATACTGTTTTTGCTTTTACCTAGCATTTCCATTATTTTGAATCCGAAGGCTCATGCTGCTAGCTGGGAATGGATTTGCGCACTTTTCTTTGGATTTATTTTATCTATTCCACTTATTTGGACCACTAACTATGAGCTCCAATCAGATCAACAAATCTATGCTACAAAGAACAGAAGTTTCATCGTCGTCTTTGTTATTATCTTTATTATCCGATTTGTACTTCGCGATTATTTAAAGTGGCTCGGTAATGAGACCGAGGCAGCACTGTTTATGACCGTTGCAATCGGATATATTTGCCCTTGGAGAATTGTTTCATTTCTCAAGTTTCGTAGAGTCTATAAGAAGAAAAATTATAAAAATAAAGAATCCCTTCAGAATAATATCTGAAGGGTATTTTATAGTTAAATGGATAAAGCCAAGTAAAATTAATAATGGTAATTTAATTTTAATGATTCAAATATCTTTTTACAAATGTATAAACTGAATCAGCAAGTGTTTTTTTGCGTTCTTTCAGATAGATAAAAAGTGCTTCTTTATCTTCGTGAGAAACATTCCAGTCTACAGGGATCTCCTGAAGTACTTCTTGAATTGATGCTTCTGATAATTCCAGGATTTTTTCAATATAAGACGTTATGATGTTTAAGTCATTTAATATGTTTACCGTCCAAATATGAACGACTGAATCCTTTTTAAACTTTTTAGATTTTTGAAGCGTTTCTGCATTCCATTTGTATCCTCCGGGAAAACATTTTCCATGATCAATCATAAAAATATCATACTGTCCATCTGTGAGTTGTTTCAAAAGTATATTGCTTTTAGTACGGTCTGCATCGTGCACCCAAAAATCGAAAACAAGAATTCCAGCCAAAACATTGGGATTATTTATTTCATTTAAAGTCGGGCGAGGAGGTTTTTTCGCAAGACCAGTACAGTTATCTATAAAAAGGCTAGCAAACTGGTTGCCTGATTGGTAATTAGTTGAAAATTTTTTTGGTATTTGCTGGATTTGCTTTTCGGACATATTTACAATTTCAAATGGGACAACAGGCAAATTCAACAACTGACCTAATTTAGCGACTACGTATTCGTTTACGAGCTCCCGTGTTCCATGGAAATTATTTTTACATTTAACTGCATAACGATTACCATCACTAAACAAAAATAAATGTGCAGCCTTACCTTGTAATGTTTCTAAATATTTTATTGGTTCAATCAATGTTTTAACTCATCCTCCTTATTAAGTAGAACATATTAATATATTCTATATAAGGAGAAGGGGATTGGACATAAGAATTAATGAACTAGGAGATTTTGTTGATTTCATATTAGTAATAATGAATAGAGAATAAAGGACTTATTCTAATTAGGAGTTGTGAAAATGAAAATTTTAGTTTAAGAACTACCTGAATATGAAGTAGCGTATTTCAGGCGCTATGGATCATATTTTGAACCAAATGGAGAACATTGGGCTAAGCTATTAAATTGGGCAATAAATAATGGATTTTTTCCACCTCAACAATCTTTCATAGGAATTTCCTTAGATAATCCAGATTTAGTAGAAAGTCAGTATTGTCGTCACGATGCATGTGTTACCATACCCGATGGTTTTGATAAAGAAAAAGATGAAAATATAGAATTTAGGAAATTAGATGGTGGGCAGTACGCTTTGTATCAATATTATGTTTCTCCTAATATGTTAAATAACGGTTATAAATTTATATATGAACAATGGAATGGTTACCAAATAGTGAGTTTGAGCCTGATTACGAGCGTTATAACTTAGAATTTAGTATGAATAATCCAGCCCAAGACCCTGAAGGAAAAGCTAAAGTTCATTTTATTTGTGCCAGTTAAAAAGTGAACATCTTATTAACTTTGTTTTTAAAGTATATTATTAGACAAAATTAGTATTAAATTAAAATGATTATCTACTAACCTAAACATCTTCTTTCATATATGATGTAAGTATTGTTATTTCTTGGAAATAATAATATAATTAAATAGAATTTAAATTAAAATTATATCCTTTGTGAAAGGGTGTTAGACAATGAATTTCACTATTTACTTTGGAAATCATGAAGACAAAGAAGTACATACAATGGATTGCTATGTAGACATTGAGGAAGAAACTGTTTCTTAAGCGATCAATCTTAATAAGAGTTATTTCAAGGATGCGAAAAATTTTCGTATCCTTTTTTCATTTTAAGATTTACATTTAAAAATTTATTGTGTATGATTAAAATATAAAAAGCGAACTAATGTTCTGTATATAGATATTAGAAGGAAAGGAACTTGCATGATGAAAAGAAATGGAGCAACTAAAAGGAATTCAAAAACACCTATTATATCCAATACAGGTTTTATCGGAGCAAGTTTCATTGATATGGAAGAATTGCAAGAAAATCAATATTATTTCACAAGGAAGCATCCTTTAATTATACAAGAAGTATTAAATGGTCTATTACAAGCTGCATGTGCATTATTTCAGAAACAAAATATTCCAGCATATATTGCATGTGAATATTTACGTGATGAAAAGAAAATTGGCTTAATTTTATCAAAAAAGCCATTCGAAAAAGAAGAAGGGATTCGTTATTTTATTGAATATCTTCGTGAGATTGGTCACTTAAATAATGATAAAACAATAAGGGCTGAAATTTCAAATACCGGATTTATAGGTGTAATTTTTGTAGATTTATCCTATATTACAAGGTTTACATTCGATACAGAAATTAAGTTACTTTCTGCTTTTTCTATTAATTTTATGGAACCGTTAAAAGAAATTTATCATCAAAATAAAATTCATTTATATATGTCAGGTGTTGAACTTCAAAAGGAAGATAAGTTAGGGTTTGTACTTTCTAAGAATCCTTATGATGAGCGAAAAGAAGCGAACTTGTATTTTAAGGAATATTTGAGAGAAAGAGGCTTGTTAAAAAATTATAAAGAGAATGTGTTTATTCAAAGACATCGAGCATAACCTTTGTATTAAACATAATTTAACGATGAATTTTGGTTTTAAAAATACATATTAAATCTAAGAGGAACTGGAATGATGAGTTTCTCTTTTTGTTTATTCAAAAAAGTTCATAATTTAGATAAAGTTAGAAATATACTTAATACATTCGTTTGAATAATATAGAAAGGAAAAAGTTAAAAAGTAACGAATAATAATAATATTAGACTAACCAAAAAGGTGGCTAAAACGATGTCGAATAATGGAAATTATGTAGATTGGTTAAGTGAAATCGTAAAGCGTCATGAAAAAGAAGGTGGATTTGAAGATCTACCTGGATTAGGTAAACCATTACCTAAAGAGCTTTTAAAAGATGATCTATTAACAACTGTTATTAAGAAGTCGGGTTTTAAACCAGATTGGGTATTACAACAAAAGAAAATATTTCAAAAGCTTGAAACGATATTGATGAAGTTAAATTCCGATGAAAATAGTAAAGAAATAGATAAAATGATCTCGGAAGTAAATGATGAAATAAAGAAATATAACTTAGGCTGTCCTTTCCCAATGCAAAGAAATTATGTAAATAAGGAAAACCTTGAGAATCAGTTGATTTATTGGAAATAAGTTTGTGAAAAAATGAACGATTTCACTATATAGATGTTTATACTTTTTTAGACGGTATAAGCATCTTTTTATTTTCTAACTCTTTAAAATGGTAATTCTATGAAAAAATCTATATTTAATGTTAATGTAAAACTACATACATAGTAAGAATAGTTGTACAGGGGGAATAGGAATGAGCGCCACTCTTGAAGTAAGAAGACTAGATCGTAATTTTCCATTTTGTTTGTTTTCAAATGATGGATTGACGTTAGTTGGTCATCATTGGCATAAACTCGTAGAAATTATTTATGTACAACAAGGCATTTTAAAGATTGGTGTAAATGATGAGTTAATTCATTTAGAAGAAGGAGAATTTTATATCATTAATAGTGGTGACATTCATTATTTTTTATCTTCACCAAATAGTATGAGATTGGTCGTGCAATTTGATTTTACTATTTTCGAAGATGTGCAGTTTTTGAAAAAAAATAATATGGAACTAATTGAATTGTTTAATTGTATTCAAAAATCTAGTGTTTTTTGGAATGTAGAAGTGAAACAGAAAATGATTACCTATTTGAAAGAGCTTGAAAGTGAATATATTGATAAAAAAGAAGGATACGAATTGGCGATTAGGGCTAGATTATATGATATTTTACTATTAATCTATCGAGATCTACCTCATACAGAAAATAATAAACTTAATTACCCTAATAGGAAGGCCAGTCTTTTAAAATTAGAAAAAATATTTCATTATATAGAAGAAAATTATATGAATGATATTACATTAAATGATGTTGCAAATTATATCGGCTTTACGAATTCATATTTTGCAAAATTTTTTAAAAAATACACTGGTTCTACATTTTGTCATTTTGTAAATCAATACAGAGTAACGAAGGCTCAATGGTATTTATTTAATGAAGATTTACCAATTACAGAAATTGCTTATAATGTTGGATTCATCAATGTGAAAACGTTTAACAGATTATTTAAAAACGAGGTTGGTTTATCTCCAACTCAATATAAAAAAAAGACATTATTTGAGAAGTTTTAGGCAAGGTGTAAGGAAGACTCAAATGAATTATTTCTATAAACTGGAAATGTAAATAACATTTCCGGAGGTTTTCAAATGAAATTAAAAGTAGGAATAATCGGTTGTGGTGGAATAGCTAATGGTAAACATATGCCAAGCTTAGCAGCATTAGAAAATGTAGAAATGGTAGCTTTTTGTGACATTATTGAAGAACGCGCTATTAAATCGAAGGAAAAATTTGGCGTTGAGGAAGCAAAGATCTATACAGATTACAAGGAATTATTAGCAGACGAGTCAATTGATGTAATTCACGTTTGTACACCAAATAAATCACATTCATTTATTACGATTGATTCTTTAGAAGCTGGTAAACACGTTATGTGTGAAAAGCCAATGGCAAAAACTTCAGCAGAAGCAAAAGCGATGGTAGAAGCGTCAAAACGTACGGGCAAAAAATTAACGATTGGCTATCAGAATCGTTTTCGAAACGATTCACAATATTTAAGCCAAGTTTGTAAAAATAATGAACTAGGTGAAATTTATTTTGCAAAGGCTCACGCGATTAGAAGAAGAGCAGTACCTACTTGGGGCGTATTTTTAAATGAAGAAGAGCAAGGTGGCGGACCACTAATTGATATAGGTACACATGCTTTGGATTTAACATTATGGCTGATGGATAATTATAAACCTAATTTTGTAGTTGGAAACGTTTACCACGAATTATCACATAAAGAAAACGCTGCAAATGCTTTTGGACCATGGGATCCAAAGGAATTTAAAGTAGAAGACTCTGCATTTGGTTTTATTACTATGGAAAATGGTGCAACCGTTATCCTAGAAACGAGCTGGGCTTTAAATACTCTAGAAATAGGAGAAGCTCAAACTACACTTTGTGGTACTGAAGGTGGAGCTGATATGAGAGATGGCCTCCGAATTAATGGGGAAGCATATGGGCGACTTTACGATAAAAAAATTGATATAGACACTGGTGGCGTAGCTTTTTATGAAGGTGCAACCGATTCCGCCGAAGTATTAGAAGCGAGACAATGGATCAACAGTATTATTAATGATACCGAACCAACCGTTAAACCTGAGCAAGCACTAGTTGTAACTCAAATTTTAGAGGCAATCTACGAATCTTCAAAATTAAAGAAACCGGTATATTTTAATTAGTATAGGAGATGGAATAAATGACATTACCAATTGCCCTACAATTATGGAGTGTTAAAGAGGATGCAGCAATCGACTTTTTCGGTACATTAGAAAAAGTAGCGCAAATGGGTTATGACGGTGTTGAGTTCGCGGGATACTATGGTAAAATTGCTTCGGAAATAAAGTCTGTTTTAAACAAACTAGGGTTAAAGATAGCAGGAGCCCATGTAAGTGCAGATCAAATTATCCATCACATTGATGAGGTAATTGCTTTCGAAAAAGAATTAGGAAACAAATACGTTGTATGTCCTTGGGCTAATTTTACTAGTTTAGAAGAATGGAAAGAATTTGCAGAACATTTACAACAGTCAGGAAAGAAGCTGGCTGAATCAGGGCTATCTTTAGTCTATCACAATCATGCTCATGAATTAGTTATATTTGAAAATGAATATATTCTCGATATTTTATTAAATTCAGTTCCAACTAATCTCTTAAAAGCAGAGTTGGATACTTATTGGTTAGAATTTGCTGGAGTAGATGCGGTTGAATATATGAGTAAGCATAAAGGAAGAACGCCATTAATTCATGTGAAGGATATGGCTCCATCTAAAGAGGAAAGTACCGAAGTAGGAAATGGAATTATGAATATAAAAGGTATTGTACAACAAGCAAAACTAAATTCCGCCGAATGGTTAATTGTTGAGCAAGAAGCTTTTTCTAAACCACAATTAGAAAGTGTAGAAGTTGGATTGAATAACTTAAAAATGATACTAGCTGAAGCTTAAGAAACTATTAAACTATGTAAAAAAATAGAGATGGGTGAGTCATATGGTAAAAGTAACGATTTGGAATGAAAATCGACATGAACAAATTAATCCTGATGTAAAAAGCATTTATCCAAGCGGAATACACAGAACCATTGCTACTTTCTTAAATGAAGCAGGGTACCATACTATGACGGCTACATTAGAGCAACCTGAGCATGGATTGACGGATGAAGTGCTAGAAAATACTGATGTATTAATTTGGTGGGGACATATTGCTCATAATGATGTGCGGGATCAAATTGTTCAAAAAGTTTATGAAAAAGTATTGCAAGGAATGGGATTAATTGTCCTACATTCTGGACATTTTTCTAAGATTTTTAAAAAATTAATGGGGACTAGCTGCGATTTAAAATGGCGTGAAGCAGCGGAAACGGAAAGACTTTGGGTTGTCGATCCGTCTCATCCAATAGTAGATGGAATTGGCGAATATATTGAGATTGATCAAGAAGAAATGTATGGAGAACATTTTGATATTCCTACCCCAGATGAACTAGTTTTAGTAAGTTGGTTTAAAGGTGGAGAGGTATTTAGAAGTGGATGTACATTTAAAAGAGGGAATGGGAAAATCTTTTATTTCAGACCAGGTCATGAAACTTATCCAACTTATCATCATAAAGAAGTTCAAAAAATTATCATTAATGCAGTAAATTGGGCGAATAAATCAAAAAGAAATTATCCTTCATATGGCCATAAAGAAGCCATTGAGGCATTAACGTAAATAATAGATTGGAGTGAGAAAAAGATGAAATTAGGAGTATTCACGGTATTATTTGCGGATCAATCATTTGAAGAAATGCTTGATAAAGTTGCACTCTCCGGATTAAAGGCTGTTGAAATAGGAACTGGTTGTTACCCTGGGAATGCTCATTGTCCGTTAAATGATTTATTAGAAAGTGAGCAACTAAGAAGAGAGTATATTGAAAAAGTAGAAAAACGTGGATTAACGATTAGCGCTTTTAGTTGTCATGGAAATCCTTTATCACCTGATAAAGAGTTTGCAAAGGAATCCAATAATGTACTTGCTAAAACAATTAAACTGGCTTCGCTATTAAGTGTACCAGTTGTAAATTGCTTTTCTGGAACGAGTGGTGACCATGAAGAAGCAAAGTTTCCAAGTTGGCCTGTAACTGCTTGGCCAAATGAGTATAGGGATGTTCTAAATTGGCAATGGGAAGAAAAGCTAATTCCTTATTGGAAAGAAATGGGCAAATTTGCGGAGGATCATCAAGTGAAAATTGGGCTAGAACTACATGGTGGCTTTTTAGTTCATACTCCATATACATTATTAAAGTTACGTAAAGAAACTAGTGATGCAATTGGTGCTAATTTGGATCCTAGTCATCTTTGGTGGCAAGGGATTGATCCTGTAGCAGCGATTAAAATACTTGGAAAAGAAAATGCGATTCATCATTTCCATGCAAAAGATACTTATATCGATCAAGATAATGTAAATATGTATGGTTTAACTGATATGCAACCTTATGGTGAAGTTCAAACTAGAGCTTGGACATTTAGATCAGTAGGCTGTGGACATAGTTTGAAAGATTGGTCCGATATGATGAGTGCACTACGTACTTTTGGATATGATTATGTCGTTAGTATTGAACATGAAGATCCAATCATGTCGATTGAAGAAGGGTTTTCACGTGCTGTAAAAAACTTACAGTCTGTATTAATAAATGAAGAGCCATCACAAATGTGGTGGACTTGATAAAAGATAAGTAACCAAAAGTTGGTGTAAAAATGGAAAAATTAAGAGTTGCGATTATTGGTTGTGGAAATATTTTTTTAATGCACGCACAACCTGCTTTCATAAGAGAAAATGTTGAATTAGTAGCGGTTTGTGACATTAAGGAAGAGCGAGCAAAAAAGAAAGCTGAACAATTCAAATGTACTTATTACACAAACTATCTGGAGCTTTTTGAGAAAGAAAGTTTAGATGTTATCCATATTTGCTTACCACATTATTTACATGCGCCGGTTGCAATTGAAGCCGCAAAACGAAAAATCCATGTTCTTACTGAAAAGCCTATGTCTATTCATTATTCTGATGCACAGGAAATGGTAGAAACAGCAAAAAATAATGGAGTAACATTAGGTGTCATTTTCCAAAATAGGTATAATCCAGGATCAGTTCTAATTAAAGAAATGTTACAAAATGGTACTTTAGGTAAAATTAAATCTGGAAAACTATCTGTAACTTGGGACCGTACTGATGAGTACTATTTAACTAGTGATTGGAAAGGGACTTGGGAAAAAGAAGGTGGCGGTGTAGTCATTGACCAAGCTATTCATACGATGGATTTAATGCGATGGTTCGTTGATGATGAGATTGAATATGTTGACGCGACTATTAGTAATAGAGCACATGAAATAATTGAAGTTGAAGATTGTGCAGAAGGAGTTATTAAGTATAGAAACGGAGTAGTTACGGCTTTTCATACTATAAACTATTATTCTTATGATGCACCAGTTACAATTGAGCTTCATTGTGAAAACGGACTTGCTAAAATGGTTGCTGACCGTGGAGTAGTCTCTTTAAACGATGGAAGAGAGTTCGTTGCTGATAACAATCCAAATGAAACCTTTGATTATGGCAATGGTGCGAAAGGATATTGGGGCGTAAGTCATGTAAAACAGATTAATAATTTTTATGAATCATTGAATGATCATTCTCAGTTACATATAACTGGTGAAGAAGCGATGAAAACTCAAAAAATGATTTGTGCAATCTATGAATCAGGTAAGAAAAAAGAGAGGATTTATTTATAAACTATTTTAACCACTTAAAATTTAAGCGTTAGACCGAGAAAAAGTAAATGATGTGGACGGTTTCGTTCATGTTATTTGCTTTTTTTATTTTTAAAAAGCATCTTTGAAATTTTAAGGGAATTCTTACTTACTGTGTTCTCTCACCAATATGAAGACGATTTGTACAATGGTTTATGTTTGATAAATATTTTAGTATTCAAGCTGGTGAAAGCAATGGAGATATAATTATTTTGCTATTAAAAGCCTTAAGTAATTACCTTTTAGCAACCAAGGATTTTAGCATATTAGCAAAAAATTTCATTTACCGTAAGTAGTACATTTAAAATAACTACAAGAAAAACAAGCTTACTAGAACATAGTAGAGGACATATGAGTACAAAAATAGGATAGAAATAGCAGATAACATATCAGCTTTTCTATCCTTCATTTTTATGTGTGACAATAAATATACACATTTAATATATTTACACATTTGTTTGCAACCAATTAAAACCAAAAGGCAATAACCCAATCAATTATTTAGTCTATATCAAAGATTTTGATATGGACGAATTTTAACCACCATAATAAAGTATAAAATAACTAATATAATAGGGTTACTTACGAGATAATTCAATTTGATTCTTAATACTCTCAGTTAATAGGAACTCAGTGTTCTGCCAGTCAGGATAGAGTTGCATCATTTTCTGTTTTGCTTCATCCTCTGTCTCTGATATTTGGACTGCATTTAGTAAATCATCCATGTACTTTTTATCAATTTCAAAAATTGATGTATCCGTCGGGGCTTCATGCCCAGGATAGACCGTCGGTTCGAGTGGTCCGAATTTCACTTTGAGTAGTTCTAACTGTTCCTGCCAGTTTTTGATATGCTCTCGCTCAACCCCAACACCTAGCCAAATGTGAACTTTATTGTAAGTTAGATCTGAACTGATGAGCGCATTCAGGTCGCGAGAGTAAAGGGTGGTCACATGGGCACTCTCAGTTGGTGGATAATCCGCTTTGATTTCAAGTACACTACCTCCTGGAAGAACTATTTCATTTGTTTCTAATACTTCCAATCGCATTTTATAATCAAATCCATCTGGATATTTTTCTGATTTAGGTTTCATGTCCTGTTCACCTTCAAGCCAATTAACAGAATCCATCCATTCAGTAAAATTGATGATATCATTTTTTACTTCCTGTGAAGCAACGACAATTTTAAGATCAGGAAACTCCTGCAACATAGTCCCCATACCGAGATAATGATCCGGATGTCCGTGTGTAATTAGCATTGTCTTTGGTATTGACCCTTTTGATAGTGCAAGTGCCGCTACTTTTCGTGCCTCCTCGCTGTTTCGTGTGCAGTCTACAATAAAGGTTCCTTTATTATCAGAAAAAATATAAGCATTTACATTAGCTTCTTCTGCATGGTATACGTCAATAGCAAGTTTTTGTTCTTTCATTTTTCAATTCCTCACTTTTATCAAAAATAGTATTTATATATACAGTTATCCTAATTTAATTTTCCTTCGCACATTATTCCCTTTTACTAATTGGTTTAATAATACATACCTAATTTCATAAACTTACTTTTACAGCAAACTAATTAAAATAAGCAATATAAAGTAAGTCAGATCTATTATACCTTTACCAATATTATGAGTATATATGGTACTTTTTTGTGCTTATGGTACTTCAAAGTTCCTATTTGTTTCTTAATAACAATGAGAATTTTAAAATATATAACTATTGGAGATGTAGTATCTTAATGGCTAATTTTCCTTTACATTTTCAAATTTCTGTATAAAAAAAAAACCATTGAGAAAGGTTCTTCGTCGAATATACACTTCAAAGCAATCTTTGAATATGATGGGTATATATGGAAAATAATACTTGATGCTGAAAAGAGGTATATTATGAATCATTTATCGAGGATGCCAGTTCAACAAAGTGACACAGGGGCGTCTGATAGTGTTATAAGTATGAAAATTCAACAGATGAATGAAAATCCGACGGTTCATGATTTTCGATCCATTGATGAATTTGAAAGTATGTTGCGAAATAATATCACTTTAAGTGCGAGAGCTATGTTTCAAAATAGATTAAGCTTTGCAGTATTTGCAAAATCACGATGTAATCCAATGTACTGGCAATTAATGAGAACAGGAGGGTTCCTATTAAGGCAAGGTGTAAGACCTTCTGACGCGATTAATGATATTTACTTTAATAGTTCATTATATGCGTTTGAATGTGCAACGGCAATGGTCATTATCTATTACCATGCGGTCCTAAATCTGATTGGTGAAGACTTATTTAATCAAATTTTTCAAAACATCTATTTATACGGTTGGCATACTGATCCTAACTTAGGAATAGGTGCCCAGTATTCTGACCGAATTTTACCAGGAGATATCGTATATTTTAATAATCCAGAATTTAGTCCACTAACCCCTGAGTGGAGAGGAGAAAATGCAGTTGTTCTTGGTGATGGTACGTATTTTGGACATGGATTAGGAATAATGACAGCCGAACAAATGATTTTTTCACTAAATAAAATGAGATGGCCAGGTGCATATCGGTCTGCCTATCTTTCTAATTCTGTTACTAGACCGAATTTTAAACATTTGGCAGAATTATCGAGTTGGCAACGAGACTATTCAATTAATAAAAATAGGAATATAGTCTTGCATCATAACCAAAGTTCGATTTCATTTGATTTTTATATGTATTTGTTAAATTTGTTTATGTGATATTCAATAGTTATCGTTAATACTTAAATAAAAGCAAAGTGAGGTCTTGGCTGATTTTTTTGCCTAAACCTCACTATTTTTATAATATTTCCATTAATTTAAGTCCCAATATTCCTTTTGCTACTTAATCTATTTAAAATAAAACTTGATCGGATTTTATGAAAGATTCAGGAGTGTTAGCAGCAAAACAAATCTTTTCAAACTATACTGAACCAAGTGCAGTTTTCTGTTTAAGTGATGAAATGGCGATTGGGATCTATAACTATTTACAAGATACAGATTACAAAGTAGGCAAAGATGTTTTTATTATAGGTTTTGATAATATTGAATTATCACAATATGTAACACCTAGATTAAGTACAGTATCTTATTCTACATTTGATTGGGTCTCATTAGCGGCTAAAAATTTATTGAAACTCATTTCTAACGAAGTTGTTGAGAATAAGAAAATTGAAGTTTCATTAACTGTTGGAGGTTCTTCTTAAGAATAAAATTATATCAGAAACTTAAGTTTTTCTTAAAGAGATTTAAATTTTTCTTAAAAAAGAGAGGTTTAAGTTTCTTTTTTTATGTCTTTTACTGAAAATTTCACATACCGTATTGTGACGAAATAAAGAAAAAAAACAGTTTTTAATAGTCAATATTGAACAGATGATTTTAATTTAAAAAGAACATCCCTTGGAATTCAACCTCTTTTACTAATATGACAGGAAATTATACTGAGCTTGTCGAAATATTGAACTATATAAATTCTACCAAAGGACTGAATGCTTTTGAACACATTATTGTTAACAGGTTTTGAACCTTTTCTGAACTTTTCAATTAATCCTACAGAAGAAATTGTGAAAGAGTTAAATAATCAAGAGGTTGGAGGGTTTCAAATTATCGGGGCAGTTTTACCTGTTGATTTCAGTACAGCGGGTAATGAGTTAATAAAATTGTTTCATACTTATAACCCATCTGCGGTTATATCATTAGGATTAGCAGGTGGTAGATTTAAAATAACACCTGAACGGATTGCCATAAATTGCAATGATGGTGCAGCGGATAATAAAGGGAATAAATATGCAGGGGCTAAAATTGATCCAGAAGCCCCGGATGGACTATTTACAACACTTCCAATTCAAAAGATTGTTAATGAATTAAACAATCACAAATTTCCAGCTGAAATATCCGATTCTGCAGGTACTTACTTGTGTAATAACGTTATGTATCAAATGCTTAATGAATTAAAAAAATTAAACAAGAAAATTCCTAGTGGCTTTATTCATATTCCAGCTTCACATGAAATGGCCGTAATTGATCGAAAGTTGCCAAGTTGGTCGCAAACAGATTTGACGAATGCTATCAAGCTTGCAATTGAAGTGATTAGTCTAAATGACTAGCACTAAATTAGATATTTTTCCATTAGGTTGCTCTGGCTTAGTATGTTATTTAGGTGATTCGATTTCAATGGAAACAAATAATCTAGTACATGCTTTCTCAGAATATCTAAAAACTAAATTAAGGACGAAAATAACAGCAGTCGTACCATCTTATCATTCGATTACGATTTTTTATGATTCAATTAACTGTTCATACACGGATATAAACCAAGAAATAAAATCTCATTTTAATCGTTATAATCGTTCAAAAATTAACAGAGAACACATAATTTATGAAATACCTATTTGTTTTAATGCCACTTTTGGGACAGAACTTCAAAAAGTAGCAGAAGATAATAAACTAAAAACAGAAGAGGTAGTTCGACTTTATCTAGAGAAAGTGTATCCCATTTATATGATTGGATTTATACCTGGGTTTCCGTATCTTGGAGGGTTAAATCCTAAACTATCAACTCCAAGACTAATAAAGCCAAAAACAGTTTTAAAGGGTTCGGTTGGAATTGCTGGAAATCAAACTGGGATTTATCCATTTGAATCTCCAGGTGGTTGGAATATTATTGGACGTACTCCAATTTCAATATTTTCAACGAAAAATAATGTCACAGAAAACTTTAAACCTGGAGATTTAGTGAAATTTTTTGAGATTACTATCGAAGAATTTAATCAGATTGAACAGCTAGTGAAAGAGGACAACTATTCAATTAAAAAGGAAGTGCGTTTTATTGATTCACATTGATTTAAACTGTGACTTAGGTGAAAGTTTTGGAAATTACAAAATAAATGATGAGCAAATTATGCCACATATTACTTCAGCCAATATCGCTTGCGGATATCATGCAGGAGATCCATTTGTAATTTATGAAACAGTAAAATTAGCAAAACAGTATAATTTATCAATTGGTGCGCATCCAAGTTTTCCAGATTTACTTGGTTTTGGTAGAAGAGAAATGAAGTTCAGTGAAGAAGAAATATATAAATTAGTTCTATATCAGATTGGTGCACTTTATTCGGTATGCAAAGTAAACCGAGTTGAACTTCGTCATTTAAAGCCTCATGGAGCACTTTATAATATGGCAGCTACAAATCTGAAACTCGCTTTAGCAATTACAAAAGCAATGAAAGACTTCGATTCTTCACTAACCTTATATGGACTAGCAAATAGCAAATTAATAGAAGCAGCGATTGAAATGAATATTCCTTTTTCTTCAGAAGTATTTGCAGATCGAGCTTATGGTGATGATGGTTTATTAGTACCACGTAATCAATTAAACGCGGTTCATCACAATACGAAAGATGCCATTAATCAGGCACTTCAAATTGTAACAACCAAAACCGTATCGACAATTTCAGGTAAAGATATTCCAATTCAAGCTGATACCATTTGTATTCATAGTGATTCAGATATTTCAATTAAATTAGCGAGCGAATTACGTAAGGTATTTAGTGAAAATAATATACTTGTTAAGTCTATAGGAGCGTAATACTTTGAAAGAGCTTTTTGAAGTTTTACAAAAAGGCGTATCTGTTTCAATTCAAGATTTTGGTAGGAACAAATTTAGACATTTAGGGATACCTGTTTCTGGTGCTATGGACAAGTTAGCTTATCAAATTGGAAATCTATTAATAGGAAATAAATTAAAAGCAGCTAGTATAGAAATTGCGATTGGTGGTACTGTCTTAAAAGCATTAAATCAATTTTCAATCGTCATTACAGGTGGAAATTTGAAACCTACAATTAACGGTAAATTAGTTGAGATGAATAAAATAATCGACATAGCAAAAGGGGAGATTTTGACTTTTAACGGGGGAAATACTGGTGTTTATTCATATATATCAGTACCCGGCGGAATTAAAAGTGAATCTCATTTCGAAAGTCAGTCCTCGAATGAGCCTGCTTCTCTCGGATTAATTCCTAAAAAAGGTACAATAATTAATGGTTCAAGCTCTTCTTATAAACTAGTGAAAAATGGACTAAAACATGAGTATATTCCAATCTATCCTAAGCATAATTTGGTTCATTTTATAAAAAGTAGTCATTTTGAGAAAATACCTCACCAGATAAAGTCACAAATTTTATCTGAACCTCTTACAATTGGTACGTTTAATAGGATGGGAATGCATTTAAGTTCAAAAAAATCTAATTTAGAACCGTTTGATTCAAATATTCTATCAGAAGGCACTACTTTTGGAACGATCCAAGTAATACCAACTGGCCAACCAATTATCTTACTAGCAGACTCTCAAACTACAGGAGGATATGCAACATTAGGTACAATAATTTATTCAGACCTTTGGAAACTTGTACAAATGCAACAAGGAAATACAATGCAATTAATACCAGTAGATCTAGATGAGGCGAGAGTTTTAAATAAAAAGCTTCATTTATTTTTAAACTATTTACAAATTGAATGTAGAAATAAGGAGAGATAAATATGGAAAGTTTACATGCAAAATTATTTGATGCGACGGAAAAAGGCGAAAATGAAATTGTAATGGAGTTAATAAGTGAACAGCCAAATTTGATTCACGAAGAAAATGAGCATGGGTTAACATTACTTGGAATCGCAGCACATTATGGTCAATATGAAGTTGTAAAAACTTTAGTAAAAAATGGTGCACAAGTCAATGCACTTTCTCACTCAAAGCTTTCATTCATACCGCAAAACACTACACTCCATGCAGCAATTGCAGGTGCTAAGTCGATTGAAGTGATTGATTTTCTTTTAACTAACGGAGCAAATCCTAATATTAGTGACAGTGAAGGTCACACTCCATTACATATCGCAGCATTTGAAGGAAATACGTCTATTGCTGAACTTTTGTTAAAAAACGGTGCTGAAATTAATACGAATAATTCTGGTAAAACTCCAATTGAAATTGCTGAAGAGCGTGGTAATACAAAGTTTATCAATTTTATTAAAGAAGTAACTTTATGATTATTTGTAGTGTTGTGATGACTGTTATGTCACAGCACTTTTTGTTATGATAAAAGAAAGACTAGTAAAAGAGGAATAAGTATTGAGAATTAATGTTTATATTAGCGCATCAGGATATTGTTCTAGAAGAGCGGCAGAACGATTGGTTGCTTCAGGACAGGTTAAAATTAACGGACTAACTGCTGAAAAAAACAGCATAGTAAAAGAAGAAGATCTTGTACAAGTTAATGATGAAGTGATTTACTTAACGAGTGAAAAGGACTATATCATTCTAAATAAACCAGTAGGAATTACTTGTACAGGATTACAAACTGTAGAAGGAAATATAATTGATTTTGTCAATTATCCAAAGAGAATTTTTCCAATAGGTAGATTAGATAAAGATTCGGAAGGATTAATCATCCTTACAAACGACGGTCCTATTGCACATAAAATTTTACATAGTGAACACGGACATGAAAAAGAGTATATTGTCACAGTCAATCAGCCAATTGATGATGATTTTATTAATGGCATGTCAAATGGTGTACTTATAGGAACAGTTATAACTAAAAAATGTAAAGTTAAAAAAATAGATGAATATACATTCCGTATTATTTTAACGCAAGGCTTAAATCGTCAAATTCGGAAAATGGCAAAAAGTTTTGGATTTAAAGTGATTAAATTAAAGAGAATTCGAATTATGAATATCCATTTGGAAAATCTGGAAATAGGTAAATGGAGAAAATTAACAGAAAACGAATTAGTTAATTTAAAAGAACAATTGAAAGAGGAAGAATCAAATGAAAATTTTAATTGATGCAGATGGCTGTCCAGTAGTTTCAGAAACAATTAAAATTGCAGCAGAATTTAAGATAAACGTTCTTTTGTTATGTGATACTGCCCATATAATGCAAAGAGAGGGCGCCGAAACGATCGTTGTTTCACAAGGTGCGGATGCAGTTGATTTTGCTTTAGTCAATCGAGTTGTAAACGGAGATCTCGTCATTACTCAAGATTATGGTCTTGCTGCAATGGTTTTATCGAAGCAAGCTTATGTATTAAATCAAAACGGTTTTCAATATACAAATGAAAATATTGATTCACTTTTACATACTCGTTATGTTTCAAAGAAAATTCGAAATGCAGGTGGACGAGTAAAAGGACCAAAAAAACGTCAGAAGCTAGATAATACAAATTTTGAAAACGGCTTAAGAAAATTACTTTCTTCAATTTCTTTATAGTAAAATAGAATGGTACAAATAAAATAAAAAAGGAGGCAAGCATGTTAACACTTGCAAGAGAATATTTAAAAAAGTATTTTGGATATGAAAATTTTAGAGCTGGACAAGAACAAATTATTGAACGTGTTTTATCAGGAAAACATACAGCTGGTATCATGCCTACAGGTGGTGGAAAGTCGATCTGTTATCAAATTCCAGCAACAATTCTCCAAGGAGTTACCCTCGTCATTTCTCCTTTAATCTCTTTAATGAAAGACCAGGTAGATGCATTGCATCAAGTAGGTATTCCTTCCACATTTATTAACAGTTCACTTTCTTATAATGAAGTAAATGAAAGAATGATGGATTTAAGTTATGGTGAATACAAAATTCTATATGTTGCACCTGAACGATTAGAATCAGAAAGCTTTATCAATGAATTAAAAAGATTGCCAATCTTACTTGTAGCGGTAGATGAAGCACACTGTATATCATCATGGGGACATGATTTTAGACCAAGTTACTTACGTATAAAAAACCTAATACAAGAATTGCCTACGAACCCAACAATACTGGCACTTACGGCGACGGCAACTCCTCAAGTTAAATCTGATATTTGTAATCAATTAGGAATAATTGAGGAAACGACAATCATTACAGGCTTTGAAAGAGAGAACTTGTCATTTAAAGTCATTAGAGGACAAAATAGATTAGATTATATTTGTAATTACATAAAACAAAATAAAAACGAATCAGGTATTATTTACGCCGCAACTAGAAAAGAAGTAGATAATGTTACGAATAAGTTAAAAAATCTTGGTATCTCTGTTGGTAAATATCATGCAGGCTTAAGCGATGCAGAACGTTCAAAACAACAGGATGCATTTTTACAAGATAATATTAATGTTATGGTCGCTACGAATGCATTTGGAATGGGGATTGACAAAAGTAATGTTAGATACGTAATCCATTACCAAATGCCTAAAAATATGGAAAGCTATTATCAAGAGGCTGGAAGAGCAGGACGAGATGGATTAGAAAGTGAATGTATTTTACTTTTTACTGCACAAGATGTTCAAATACAAAGATTTTTAATTGAACAATCTACTTTTGAACAGAATCGTCTAAAACAAGAAATTTCAAAACTACAATCAATGAAGGATTACAGTTATTGCGAAACATGTTTACAAGCATTTATTTTAAAATACTTTGGGGATGAAACTGACCACTCCTGTGGTAAATGTAGTAATTGTATTGATCAAAGAACTTCAATAGACATTACAATTGATGCTCAAATCGTTTTATCATGCATTATTCGAATGGGCGAAAGATTTGGTAAAACGATGGTTGCGTCAGTTCTAACAGGATCAATGAATAAAAAATTAATAGAATTAAATTTTCATACTTTAACGACATACGGTTTATTCAAAACCCGTACATTAAAAAGTGTCGGCGATTTAATTGATTATTTAACATCGGAACAATTTATTGGCGTTACTAGCGGTAAATTCCCATTGTTAACTGTAACAAATAGAGGAAGAGAAGTACTTTTAAATAAAATAAACGTAATGAAAAAAGAAGAAATCCAAGTTACTGAAATTACACACGTTGATAATAATTTATTCGATCAACTACGAAGTTTACGTAAAGAAATTGCTACAGAACTTGGAGTACCGCCTTTTGTCGTATTTGCAGATAGTACTTTACGAGATTTATGTAAATTACTCCCTACAACTGATGAAGAATTCTTACATGCAAAAGGTGTCGGCTTGCAAAAACAACAAAAATTTGGTAAGCAATTTATAGAAGTAATCAAGAAGTATAAAGAAGAAAACAATATTGAAGTAGAGACAACAAAACCAAAAGCGACAACTATTAATAAAGTACCTTCACACAAAATATCATACGAATCTTATCAAAACGGACTTACTATTTCTGAAATTGCAAAAGAGAGAGGATTAAATACAACTACTGTTGAAAATCATATTCTGCAAAGTGCAATGGAAGATGATCAGTTTGATTGGGATGAAATAGTACCTTTTGATATTGAAAAACAAATTAAAGAAGTAATTAATACAGTTGGAAGCGAAAAACTTCGCCCTATAAAAGATGAGTTACCTTCTGAAATTAGTTATTTCATGATTAAGGCAGTGATTATGAAATCTGCAACATAATATAAACTTTTTACTCTAAAAGTATAAAGAGCTTCCTATAGAGTGGGAAGCTCTTTATTATTCCTATTTCTTACTAGCTTTAACCTTAATTTGATTACTTTCTTTACTTTCATTATGAAGTCGATCTACAGCAGTTATTTCATACGTGTAGTCTTTATCGATATTTGCTGTTGTATCTATAAATGTTGTTATACCATTTTCTGATTTACGAACTGTAGTTAAAATGTTCCTTGGATCATCAATGCTATCTTTATGTAATCCATCAAAACGGTAGACAACATAATATGAAACATCTTGATCATTAGGGTGAGTATTCATTGTTAGTTGGATTCCATCTTTTGTACGAACAGCGTTTTCGAATTTTGGTTTCTTTGGAGCTTTGTCATCTAACCATGGCATTGAAGGAATTAATGCCTTTGTTCTATATAATTCCTGGCTTAAACGAACCTTAATACCAAGTGGATTTCGATTTAAGTCCGAAATTGAAAAATGCATACTACCTTTGATTTCAGGAATTGTACGATTTAAGGCAATTTGTTTTGGTAATTCATTAGGTAAAGCCCAAGCAGCATTGTTATCGTTAATTTTGTAATCAGCTTGTCCAATATATAAATCAATATTCTTACCTTTTACTTCCTTGGTCCACCAATTTGCAAGTATATCATACGCAGCAGGTTCAAATCCTATATTCCAATAGATTTGCGGAGTAATATAATCTAGATATTCTTTATTAATCCATTCTCTTGTGTCAGCAAATAAATCATCATAATTTGTTTGTCCAGCAGTAGTATTTGAACCAGTAGGGTCTTTTACGATATTTCGCCAAACTCCAAAAGGACTAATTCCAAATTTGACATAAGATTTTTCTTTTTTAATTGAATTATGAAGAATTTTTACGAACTGATTTACATTGTCTCGTCGCCAATCTTCAATATTAGCAAACTTTTGTTTACCATATTTTTCGTACGAGGATTGATCTGGAAATTCTTGACCTGCAATACGATATGGATAAAAATAATCATCCAAATGTACTGCATCGATATCATATTTTTTTACAACCTCCATAATCCCATCAATAATAAATTGACGTGCATCAGGATTACCTGGGTCAAAATATAATTGCTTGCCATAAGGGATTACCCATCCAGGATGTTTTCTTGCAGGATGGTTTTCTGCTAAAGTATTTAAATCCTCTAAAGTAGCATCACCTGGTGCTGTTCGTGGCATTGTAATACGATATGGATTAAACCAAGCATGAAATTCAATATTACGTTTATGTGCTTCTTCAACCATAAATGCAAGTGGGTCATAGCCCGGATCCTTACCTTGTGTACCAGTTAAGTATTTAGACCACGGACCATAATCAGACGGATAAAAAGCATCGGCGGTCGGTTTAATTTGGACAACAACTGAGTTCATGCCCATCTTTTCCACATCATCTAATAGTTTAATAAACTCCGATTTTTGTTGCATTTCAGACAAGCCAGTAGCCGATGGCCAATCTATGTTTACTACTGAAGCAATCCAAGCTGCTCGTAGCTCATGCTTAGGCGGGACCGAATACTGTGAAGTAGTTTCAGCATGAACATTTTGAATTTGTTGAAATAATAGAGATGCACCTACTGTAGCAGCAATCGCATATTTTCCTAGTTTTCTTTTCTTCATAAGTGTTCCACCTTACCTTCTATTAAATTAGTAGCGCTTACATAATATAAAACTACCAAAAATGGAAAGTATTGTCTACGATTTTTGAAATGAAATTTCAAAAAAATTTAAAAAATAAAGAAATTATATTTCGTTATTTGATACTTTTGTGAAATCCTTCAAATATAAATAATTTGATCATTCACGATGTATAGCTTGTTCTGATAAAACAACTTTTTGTCAAACAATTGGTGAGGAGTCAAAGAAACGTCTAGTGTCTTTACTTCCGAAAGATGAATATCAATATTTATTCCCAAGAGAGTGGACGTCAACAGCTTGTTGAGGGTATTACAGTTCAAACATGGCTCACTGGTAAAGTAAGTGAAATAGTTCCTGAAAATCAACTAACTGAGGAAGTTAAAGAAATACCGATATTTAATCGTATAAGAGAACTTAATAAACGTGATATGATGGCATTGTATCAATGTTTGATTCAAAATAATTAACAAATAAAAAAACTCATTTTCAAAGAGCGTTTTGAAATGAGTTTTTTTATTTTTGGGCTTAAAATATATGTGTCAATATAACAGCTAATATTGTTAAAAAATTTTCATAGAATAATGTTCATATTTTATACATGGTAATAAAAAAGAATACTTAGTATGATTTATCTGTAGGAAAAAACGAATTTTCTAAAAATATATTTATAAAATAACAATATTTTAAATGAAAGTAGGAGATATCATGAATCATTTAAACTTAGGTAGGAACATAAAAATATCAGCGGGTTTAACAGTATTTGTAATATTCTTGATGACATATCTTTTAAACTAAAATATTGTATTTTGACTAATAATTTGATCTGAAAACTCATTTGTTAAAAATACAAATGAGTTTATTATTATATTACCTTTAAAAATAAAGAAACTATTAGATCATTTCATTCGTATAAAAATAAAACTGAAAATTACAACAATGCTTTTATCAAGATTATATAGAGATAACATACATACATATAAATGCACAGAGCAACTGTGGTCCTCTTTTTAAAAATTCATTTATTCATCAAAGCTTCTCCTTCTATAAACTCTGATGCTAAATTCGATAAACCTTTTTCAATGCAAAAAGGAGATAGCATGCCAGTATAGAATATAAGCATTGTAAGGAGTGTGAGGGGCATGATAGACGGAGACGTAATATTAACTAGTACTCAAATAAGAGAGCAGTTGGAGTTGAAACCAAGCACCTTCAGAAAGTATCAGGACATCTTAGAGAACGTTGGTTATACAATCAAGAAGAATAGTAGAGGACATCGACAATATTCAAATTATGATGTCTTGATCTTCGAAAAACTAATTGAATTAAGTAAGCATGATGGGATGACGTTAGAGAAGTCTGCGAGAATGATAATAGAGCAAACCAATAGATTAATACCTCATACAGACATGATAGTCGGAGAAAAGTCTTTAAACTTAACAGAGCACCTAATACAGATAAACAATGAACATCAGTTGCAAACAATTGAAAAACTAATGAATGAAATGGAAGAAAGACTTTCTAAAAAGATGGATCTACAACATAAAGAAGTATTAAAGCAACGAGAAAAACAAACTAGCTTACTGATAGAAGAATGGAGAGAACAAAGAAAACAAGATCAACAACTGTTATTAGAAACGGCAGCCACTCAAGAAAAGAATTCATTACGAAAGAAAGTAAGTGAAAAAATAGAAGAATTAAAAAAATGGTATTTCGAAATATAAGCTTATATTACATTCTTGCAATTTAGCGATGTTTTTGTCGTTGGAATGATAATAGCCATCTTATATGGAATTTTACACTTAATAATTAATAGCTGAAATTTGAGGAACACTTAAAACAAGTGTTCTTTTTTATTAAATTATTATGTAAACTTGTTTTTTATTGATATTTCTTCAGGAATGATAGATTTTCATTAACCCATCATTCTAGTAACCTTTATTAAGTTCAAAAAATGCAGTTGAGGTAAGGTTACTCTTCATGAATAGATGAAATGGCTTCTAATCAAATATAAAAAACAGAACATACATTCTGGTATTTTGAATATACTTATGGTAAAATTAGGTAGAGTAGGGTTGTGGTAGGTGCCTTTCTTCGCTAAGAAGGGAGGTGAGAAAGTGACTGGTTATGAGATTGCAAATTTAATTATTCAATGTGTTGGAATAACTGCAACTGTAATCTTAAGCATAATCGGTATTATCATTTCTATTAGCAAAAAAAAATAACCACCCTACCCCTCGAATGGTTGTGGTGATTATTTCTTCACTGGATCCGAGGAAAGCAACTTTACCAATTACTACTCGGAAGGGATGTGTTCGTAGCACATCCCTTTTTAGTATATTCTTTATGACTTCATTATAGTCCTTTTAGTATAGTTTGACAATGAAGTTAAAGTTCTTTTAACTGAATGAACAGTTAATTTGCAATTTTTTCATTTGAATTTTGCGATACTTTCTTCGGTGAATTCAGTAGCAGTATTAAAGCGATACCTAAAAATGTCATGAAAATTCCAACTACTTGGGTTGGTGTTGGTTTAAATCCTGTTATGACTGTATCTAACACAATGGCTACTGCAGGATCTAAAAATGTTAACACAGCTATCATATTAGAAGGTAAAAATCGAATATTACCAAAGAATAATGCATAAATAACGCCTGTATGAACAAATCCAATAATCAAAATAAAACTCCAGTTTTCAAAATGTAAGTTTTGAAAAGAATCAAATTTAACAAAAGGAATTAAAAGTAGAAACCCTAATATTGTCTGAAGTAAAGTCGTAAAATATGAACTTGTTTGTGTAATACCTTTATTCACAATCATTAATAAACCATAAAAGATTGCCGCAAGAAATGCCCAAATGACACCAGACGAAAGGAATTTATCAATTGTAAAATCAGAATTAATACCGGATAAAAGAATTGAGCCGATAAAACTACTTAGAACCCCAAGTAAAGGTACTATCGTAATTTTTTCTTTATAAATTAAACTACCTAATAAGAATAAAATTACGGGAGCTAAGTAATAAATTGAAACTGAAATTGTAACTGATAAATTTTCAAATGATTTAAATAAAAATACCCAATTCAAAACTAAAAGAATCCCACTAAATAATGAAAGAGATATATCTTTTTTATTAAATATTTCTTTTTTAGCTATTCCTGAAAAATACCAAACAGAAAATAAGAATATACTTGCAAAAACACATCTAATAAAAACTAAATCAATGGCTTTTAAGCCTGTTTTAGGAGCGACGAAACCTACTGTGCCGAAAGTAGCCATTGCAATAATGATACTAATTGTCGCCTTTTTATTTACTGCCAAATTCCCCAATATGTATCACATCCATTTCATGTGTAATTTCAATATTCTGTCAAATAAGTATATACTAAACTTTGGTGTTATATCAATCGAATAAATCCTGTAAAAGGAAAATAGCATACTCATTGGGTATTCTTGAGTAAGAAAAATTCAAGGAGAAGTAGAGGTTAATTTCCTTATAGTATGTTCATGAGGAAGTAAAATGCCAAAAAGACGAGATTCATTATTCATAAGAAGTTCATAATAACTCCCACGCCTTTTAAGGGTTTTAAAATCCAAGTTTTCATTAAATTCTGTTTAAATTAATAGGCAAATAGATAGATTTCATTTATACTAAATTTTGTAGTTTAAAGAATTTTTTAGTAAAAATATGTGGCAACGATTTTAAGAAGTGAGGGGAATTTAAATGAATATCGTAGTAGTAAATGGTTCACCTAGAGCAAATGGTCGAACTAGATTCTTAGCAAAACAAATCGCAGACTCTAATAATTTTACAAATTTAGATTTAGCATTTGAACAAGTTCCTCTTTATAACGGGGAAGCTGAACAAAAAGAAATAGAAGCAGTTAAAGCAATTAGAGAATTACTAGTTAAAGCTGATGGAATCGTTATTTGTACGCCAGAGTACAATAATGCGATGAGTGGAGCTTTAAAAAACCTAGTTGAACTATTAGGCTCTGAGCCATTTAAGAAAAAGCCAATCTCATTATTAGCAGTAGCTGGTGGTGGAAAAGGTGGTATAAACGCCTTAAATAGTTTGAGAACTGTAATTCGTGGTGTATATGGAAATGCATTACCAAAACAACTAGTTTTAGATCCGGTTGATTTTGAAAATGATACAGTTGTGAAGCCTGAAGCTTTTGCAAAAGTAGCTGAAGTAATTGATGAATTAAAAGAATATGTACAAAAAGAAATTTTATATAAAGAATACATAGAATCAAATAGTGTTTCTAAGTAATAAAAATGGTCCTAATCAATTATTGGTTAGGACCATTAAAAATAGCTTAACATTTTTGTTAAGCTTAAAGTAAAAACGATTTATCATTTACATTTCTAATAGGAAAGTTTACTTTGTATCGTACAGCGATAATTCTAATAGCTGTTGTAATTAGAAAACAAATATACAAAGATTGCAGTTTAGTAAATTCACCATGTGTAAACAAAATTGTTATAGAGCCAATAATTGCTGCAATTGCATAAATTTCTTTTCGGAATACAAATGGAATTTCTCTTGCGAATACATCTCGCATAATTCCACCACCAATTCCAGTAATTAAACCCATCGAAATAATTAAAAAAGAACCTTTTAAACCGTGATCAATTGCCGAATATGAACCAACTGCAGTAAAAACACCTAGACCAATTGCATCAGTAATGATTAAAGTTGATTGAAACTGCATTGTTCGTTGATAAAATAACCAAGTTACAATTGAAACAACTGTACTTACCATAAAGTATTGAGGTTTTGCGAAAGCATTCGGTACTGTTTGACCTAAAATAATATCTCGAATTAACCCTCCGCCAAGCGCAGTACAAGCTGCTAAAAAAACAACTCCAAATAAGTCCAATTTCTTTTGAATACCAACCAAAGTACCAGAAATGCTAGCAGCTATAATCCCTGCATAAACAAAAACCTCGATCAAAATCATTCATTCTATCCCCTTAATTCCATTTTCTATGATTCATTTTAGCAACAGGTAGGGACTATTACAATATTAAAATAACTTTGAAAACGCTTCATTTAAAAAAATTTTTTTACATAAAAAATTTACTGTATTTTACATAAAAATCACTTGAAATTTATAGATTGGAGAGGTTAAAATGCAAAACAAAATTAAACAACATAAAAATAAAAATGTTTCAAAAGAAATTCAATTAATAATGGACAAATTTAATATTGTTGGTTGTCAAGCTGCTGCGGTTTTAAAAGATAAACTGATTTGGTCTGATGCTTATGGTTATCGTAATATAGAAACAAAAGATTTAGTTACAGAATATACGATGTTTCGAATTGCTTCTATTACAAAACTATTTACGGCTACAGCTATCATGCAATTAGTCGAAAGAAAATTAATAGATTTAAATCAAGATATTAGTCATTATTTAGGTTTTAAAGTAAGAAATCCTAAATTCCCTAATTCTTATATTACATTGATGCAAATATTAACTCATACATCTTCACTTAACTCAGACGATGCTTCAAATAGTGTTTATGCAAAGTTCATTAAAGATGGACATTCAAATTTTTCTTTACAACTTATTGAATTATTTGATGAAAATGGGAAGTATTTTACGAAAGAAATATGGGGGGATTGGAAACCAGGAGAACAATGGATGTACTCAAATATTGGTGCGATCATATGCGGTGCAATTATAGAAAAAGTCACTAAATTACGTTTTGATCAATATATCAAACAAAATATTTTTGAACCTTTAGAAATGAAAAATGTAGCATTTTCATATTCTAATTTTAATAAAAGCCATGAACTAGCAAACATATATGAAAAAAATAAAGATACAAACGAATATAAAGTATCAATTAATGATGCTAGGCAGAGTGGGTATTCGAAAACTCATTGGGATCAATATATCATAGGCAATCATGGAGGATTATTTGAACCTCAAGGTGGACTAAGGACATCCGCAGTTGAATTAAGTAAATTTTTACGGGCACATATGTTAAATGGAAATTTAAATGGACAACAAATTCTTGGACAAAAAACGTCAAAATTAATGAAATCAACTCAATGGTCTAGAGAAGAAAATAATCATTTCTTTAGTAAAATGGGTCTTGGTTTTCATATTAGCCACGACTTCTTACCGGGTTACAAAGAAATGATCGGCCATGCGGGTGAAGCATACGGATTAATCAGCAACTTATATTGGCATGAAGAAAAACAATTCGGTATAATTTTTATTTTGAACGGAAGTCAATTCGATTTATCTGAAGATTCAAGATTTGAAGTAGAAAAAGAATTAGCAGAAGTTATTTATAAACATGTTATTGAAGAACAATTATTAAAATAGATGTAAGGTAAATAATAAAAAATAGTGAATCGTTGTCCTATACAACAATTTTTTATTTCTGTTCGATTGTGAAGTGAAAAAATTCTCTCTTTCAGACTTAAATTATTTGTCTAACTCAAGTCTCAGTTAAAAGGATCTATTTTACAATAGGTCTTTTTTTATTTGTAATAGAAAATCCCAATTAAATTTTCATCAATTTTTCATAAAACTTTTATATAATAATTTCCGATCAAAAAAAATGGAGGAAATTTTAATGAACTACTCAATATTTAAATTAATAAATAGTTTTGCGGGCATTTGGCCTGCATTAGATAATGTAATGATATTTTTATCTAAATCTGCCATTTTAATCGTAATAGGTCTTTTAGCTTATTTATGGATTCAAAAAGGTAGCGAACGTAAGTATACAGCTTTTTATATCGTACTAACACTTATATTAGCACTAGGTGGTAACTTTATTATCCATCAATTTTATTACCACGCGCGACCATTCGTTAATCACCATGTGACGAAGCTGATTACTCATTCATCTGATTCATCTTTTGTAAGTGATCACGGGACATTAGTATTTTCTACTGCGCTTATTTTATTGTTTAGAAAAGATCGTTTAGGGTTGATTTCATTGGTTTGGGCCATATTAGTTGGTATTTCAAGAATCTTTGTTGGAGTACATTATCCTTTTGATATAATTGGTGCATTTATTTTGGCTGGTATAGTTGCAATTGTTGTTTTAAAAACATCATCATTAACGGAACCATTAATGAAAATATTATTAAAAATTTATGAAAGAATAATAAACAAGTTACCATTTAATACGAAAAAGAATTTAAGTTCCTGATTAAGAACTTAATAGAGGAGACATTTATTGAAAATTTTATTTGCTGAAGACGATCAAAAATTAGGAAAAATGACAACCCATTTGTTAAAAACACAAACTCCATTTCAAATCGAATGGATAACTAATGGGAAGCAAGCATTGGAGTTAGCTACCCATTATGATTTTGATTTACTTATTTTGGACTGGATGTTACCTGAGATTAGTGGTTTAGAAATATGTAAAATGCTTAGAAGAGATGGATTTAAAGGACCAATCTTAATGTTAACAGCGAGAGATAGTATTAATCACCGTGTTGAAGGATTAGAAGCTGGAGCGGATGACTATTTAATCAAACCATTTGATTTTACTGAACTGGCCGCAAGAATTAAAGTACTCAATCGAAGAAATTTTGCGCCACTTCAAGATGAAATAATCTCGATTGAAGACTTAACATATAATCGGACAAATTTTAGTTTAAGTAGAGGCAATGAACAAATAATTTTAACGCAAAGAGAATTACAACTATTTGATTTATTAGTAAAAAATAGAGGGATTGTGCTTACTAGAGAAGTTATTTTTGAAAGAGTTTGGGGAATTGAATCAGAAGTAACAAGCAATGCTGTTGAAGCGTATGTAAAAAATCTAAGAAAAAAAATTGATCCACCAAATCAGACTTATATAAAGAGTGTTAGAGGTGTTGGTTATACAATCGAAAAATGAGATCTCATTATTTCAACAAATTAGCAAGCGATTAACATTTTTCAATCTTAGAATTTTAATGATTTTCATTATTTTATTTAATATTTCAGTAGGGATTGTATTATCGTTTTACATTTACTTAGACCAAAAGAGCGATCTTATTACAGTATTAAAGCAAGAAATAAAAGAAGTAAAAATGAATGCTGCATCTCTAGGTCCAAATGATGACAATACGCAAAGAAAACATAAACGTAAAAATGTTTATTTTAATTATTTTTTAAATAAAAATAACGGATTTGAAATCTATGATGAAACAGCACCTGGGTATACAAAGGATATAGAAAAAGTTTTAAAACAGATTAATCCAAATCATAATAAAGTCGTTATTAAACGAATTGATCCACATGATAAGGAAGAACTAAATTTAATGATTGCTGCTGAAAAGGTGTATGATTCATCAAATCATTATCTCGGTACAATTTATAGTGGGAAAGATTTATCTTCAGTTATTTATTTAATAAAGCAGTTTATCAGTATCTCATTTTTACTCTCAATTATCTTTTGTTTTATGGCGTACTACTTCGGAAAGAAAATTACAAATCAGGCAATGGAACCAATTATTGCGTCTTATAAGGAACAGCAAGAATTTGTGGAAAATGCTTCACATGAACTAAGAACACCATTATCGGTATTACAAGCTGGTATTGATGTATTGAGTGTTGAACAAAATCGACTTTCTGATTTCGGAAAAGAAACCTTATCCGATTTAAAAAAGGAATTAAGTGATACGCGTAATCTAGTTCATCAATTACTGTTTCTAGCAAGGCTTGATCATAAACAAATCGCCAAAGTAAATATTGAAGAATTTAGAATCGATGAATTTTCTGAACAAATTCAAAAAGCATGGCAATATAAAGCATCGGAAAAAAAACAAAAAATACAGCTATTAAATGATAAGAAATTTATCGTTAAAACGAATCAAGAAAGTCTAAAACAATTGATTAATATATTTGTTGATAATGCGATTAAATACTCACTTGAGGATCGTACAATTTCGTTAAATTACTACGTAAGATCAGAGAAAAAAGCAAACTATTTCTATTATGTAATAAATGATAATGGTATTGGAATTGCAAAAGAGCTACAAGATAAAATATTTAATCGGTTTTATCGAATCGAAGAGCATAGGTCAAGAGACGAAGGTAATACTGGTCTCGGTTTATCGATCGCAAAATCGATTATAGAGTCTTTAAATGGAAAAATTATTGTTAATAGCGAAATCGGTAAGGGTAGCAGTTTTAAAATTAAAATTCCGATTTCAAATTTGTTTCAAATTAAGACAAACATATAGAGAAAATTTTGGGGGAGTTAGAGTTATATGGAGATTATTAAAAATTTAATTGATCTCATATTGCATTTAGATCAACATTTATTAACTTTTGTGCATAACTATGGGGCAATAACTTATTTGATCTTATTTTTCATTATTTTATTGGAAACAGGACTTGTTGTGACACCATTTTTACCAGGAGATTCATTAATTTTTACAGCAGGTGCACTTGCTTCCTTACATTTATTAAACTTTTTTGGATTATTAATCCTTTTCATAGTCGCAGCTAGTTTAGGTGATTCTTTAAATTATTTTATAGGTAAGAAATTCGGAAGTAAATTAAGTAAAAGTAAAAAAATAAATACTAAATACATTCATGAAACTGAAAACTTTTACAAACAGAAAGGTTCTAAATTTATTGTACTAGCAAGGTTTATTCCGATTGTAAGAACTTTTGCTCCATTTGTAGCAGGGATTGGTGAAATGAACTATTCAAAATTTATTTCATATAACATTTTCGGAGCGACACTTTGGGTTGGACTAATGGTGTCGATTGGTTACTTTTTTGGTAATATTCCTTTTGTTAAAAATCATTTTGGGCTATTAACGATTGGAATCATTTTCGTTTCAATCATTCCAATAATAATCGATGTAATTAGAAAATTTATTAAGAAAAAATAAATTGAAACAAAATTAATCAATTTTAGTAAAACATAATACAATTTTCATTAAACTTTCACTTTTATTTTGTACATTTTTGTATATAAAGGGAGGCGAATATGGACATGTATATTCTAATATTTTTTCAAAATTTGAAAGGAATAGGTCAAATTGATTAGTAATTGGATAAAAAATAAATCTGAGAGAAAATTAATTTATATAGCATTAGCAATTTCGATCATTATTTTCATCATTGCAGGGTGGAAAGTTTCGCATCGAACTGAATTATTAACGAATATGGGACCACAGATACAAAATGGAATACAACATGGTTTTCATAAAATAAATCCATTAAAAATATATGCGAAAGATAAAGGTTCCCTTGGAAGAATAGGTGTATTTGCGGCATTTATTCTCTTTCCACTATACTTTTTAATTCGATTTAAAAAATTAAATGACAAAAAGCGATTTAAGAAATACTTAGCTAAATTATTGAAATGGTGTAAGTTAATACATGTCCCAATCTCGTTAATTACTTTTGCTTTTATTACAGTACACTCTGTGATTATGACTTTTTTTGAATGGAAAACAGATGCTGTTTATATTTCAGGTGTTATAACTTATTTACTCTTAGTTCCATTAGGGATATTCGGTTTTTTAAGATATAAACGAAAAGATAAAAACTGGCATTACTATCTTTCATTTGCAGTTGTAATCTCAATGTTAATTCATACATTCGTTTAATTAATTTGTCTATTCAAAAGAGGTTGATTAGTATGGTATTGCAGCCTAAAATACTTGTCGTTACATCGAGTTTTGGAAATGGGCATAAAGAAGTATCAAAAGCGCTAAAAAGTGAGTTTGAACATATTAACTTTAACGATGTAACAATTATTGATATATACGAAGAAGCATATCCAACAATAAATGTATTTGCAAAAAATATTCATTTGCAATTATTCCAACATGCCCAAACAATTTATAAATGGTTCTTCTATGGGACTGAGAAATTATTCAGTACAGTCATTTTTGACAGGCTTTTAGAATTATGCGGAAAGAATATAAAAAGTATTCTTCAAAAAGAGAAGCCTGATATTATCATTACTACATTTCCAGTAGGGTCTGTAGCAAAATGGAAGAAATATTCATCACATCCTTGTAAATTATATACAGTTATTACCGATTATTATATTCACCGTTCATGGATTCATAATGAAATCGATCGTTACTATATAGCGACAGAAGGATTAATACATCAGATGGTAAATTTAGGTGTTTCTTTATCGAAAATATTTGTATCTGGTATACCTCTACGACAAGAATTTAAAGAATTAGATTTTTTAAATGAAGGTACAAATAAATCGAAATCAAACGACCAAATCTTAATAGTTGCTGGAGCAGTTGGATTATTAAAGGACGTAGAAAAAATGGCCAAGCAGTTACTTGCTGAAACAAAACTTAATGTAGCAGTTGTCTGTGGCTATAATCGCATACTTTATAATAAATTATGTAAGTTAAATGAAGAATACAAAGACCGCCTACAAGTATTTGGCTACGTAAATAATATACGTAATTTGTATAAAAAATCTGATCTCTTAATTACGAAGCCTGGTGGTATTACATTATCAGAATGTATTGCATGTAATTTACCGACAATCCTATATAAACCAACACCAGGACAAGAAAAAGAGAATTCCAGAATATTTGAAAATGCTGGTGCTTCAGTAACAGTAAAGTCGTTAAATGAATTAACTTTTTATATTAATCGAATTCTTTTCAAATCAAATCATTTAGAACAAATGAAATCATCTTTAACCGCATTAAATAAAGGATTTAGTTCACAATTAATTGTCAATGATATTTTTAGTTCCATTTCTTAAGAGTGTTATGACTAATAACTTTATGAATACGTAAAAACACCACAAGGTAAAGAGTTTCCTTGTGGTGTTTAGTTTTAATAAGCTAATGATCAATCCTAACAAACTGATATTGGTTTTGTAAACAATGTTCAATAAATCTCTCTAACGCTTTTATTGTATGAATAGGAGCATCCTCGTCTGCACCAAATGTATCTCCATTATCATGTAATAAAATAATTGCTCCTGGTTTCGTTTGATTTAACAAAAGACTATAAATGCCTTCACTTCCTTTTTTACTACTCCAATCATTTGCCATTACAGACCATAAAATAATTTTAAGCTTTTTCTGAAATAGAAGTGGAAGTGAAGCTAACCCCCAAGGTGGTCGATAATAAAGTGGGTTATCGTTCGTTATTTTCTTAATAATACTTGCAGTCTTTTTTATTTGATTTTTTAATTGTTTTGGACTGAGAAACCAATTACATTTATGTTTATAATTGTGTATTCCGATTAAGTGACCATCTTCATGTATTCTTTTAATGATCGTAGGATACTTTTCTGCCGCTGAACCTAATACAAAAAAAGTTGCTTTAATCGAATGACTTTGGAGTAAATCTAAAAGTAAATTCGTATAAACTGGATGTGGACCATCATCAAAAGTTAAAGCAATTCGTTTTTGACTTTTAGAATAAACTTGATGGATTGAAAAGAATTTAAATAAACGTGTTAGTAAACTCGGGATTGGTCCATAAAGAATAAATAATAATAATAGTAACCCCCCGATAATGATGAAAATTCTAAGCATAAATTCTCCTTAACTACCTTTAAATAATAATAATCATATAACATTATTATAGTCCAATTTATATTTTGTTGGTAATTAAATGCAGATAATATTATGATAAAATAAAATTGTGCTCTCGAAAAGTGAGTAGATGGTAAAATGAGAATGATTAAAGTTTAGCACTAAATTTATAGATGTAAATAAGAAGTCATCAATTGAAATAGAAAAATCAGTCTCGGAAATTTTAACGAATATTAATTTTCTGAAAAAATGAATTTCTCTTTTGTAAAAAGGGATTAAACCAATTACATAGAATTAATACAATATACGTTTCAAATTTTCCATTTTTAATTAATGAAGTTTAAAAATGGCATTGAAATACATACACAAAATTGGAAAATAATTTTGTGTAAAGAATAAAAATTTTGAGGTGAACATTATGATCGTAGTTACAACTGAAAACATTGAAGGGTATAAACTAGTTGAAGTAAAGGGTCCTGTATTTGGAGTTATTGTACGTAGTAGAGGACTTGGTGGCGATATTTTAGCTGGTCTAAAAAGTCTTGTTGGTGGAGAAATCAAACAATACACTGCAATGCTTGAGGATGCGAGAAAAGAAGCAATGGATCGAATGACTAAAAATGCTAGTGAAATGGATGCAAATGCAATTATCATGATGCGTTTTGATTCAGGTGAAATAGGGCAAAACATGAGTGAAATTGTCGCTTATGGAACGGCAGTAGTAGTCGAGAAAATATAATAAAAAAAGTGCGGACAATTTCACGGACAAGTTTACAAGAAAACCCACGAAGAGTTCTCTTTTTACTTGTCCTTAAATAACAATAAGTTTTAAAAAAAGAAATGAAGATATTTAATTTCTTTTATATCTATAATAATTCAATTACTTAAAAAAGATGAAGTTATTGGAGGATAGCGTTTTCCTTAAAGTAGTTTAATAACCTCTTGAAATATTAATTCTGATAGACTAGAATAATAATATCTAATAAATATCTAATAAATTGAATATTAATTTGTTAACAATTCGTTAAGATGCCTTAGGGCTTAATAGGGAATCTGGAGCATTACCAGAACTGTCCCCGCAACTGTAAGTGTGGACGAAATAGACAAACCACTGAAACGTTTATATGGACGTTACGGGAAGGGTCTAAAGTAGGAAGATACACAAGTCAGGAGACCTGTCTTAGCTTTTAAAGTTTCGATTTCTTCGGGGGTTGAGAAGATGAAACGTTTGGACAAAAAGGATTATTTATTAACTTTCTTTGTGCTGGCGTTTTATCCGTTCAACTTATGTTGAACGGATTTTTTCGTTTTAATGATTCTAAATCATTTTTTTATGCCTATAGTATGCCTCTACAAGAAACAAGTCTTTTTAAAAATTGAATAGATTAGGATTGGTGCACTATGAAAATAGTGCTTAATAGGGAAGTACGGTTTAAATCCGTCACGGTACCCGCCACTGTATGGGGAGTTCATTGCAGATGTCACTGAAGGAATTTGGGAAGACGCAATAGAATGATGAACCTAAGTCAGGAGACCTGCCTTTACCTAATAGCTTCAATCAACCTACGGGAACATAGGTAGAAGTGCTGAACTTACATCGCTATTTTTTTGTGTGTATTTATTCTGCACCCCTATGTCCATAGGGGTGCTTTTTTTATGAAAAAACGAAAGGGAGTATGTTACATGACTACTTGGAATTTACAAGGGACGAAACACCATGTCCTCATTTGTAACGGCAGCAGCTGTATGAGAAAGGGTGGGGAGGAAGCGACACAAGCAATACGGAATGAAATCACCAATTTAAGCTTAGATTCAATCATACATACTACAAGAACGAGATGCAATGGAAGATGTAAGGATGCACCTGTTGCCATCGTCTATCCTTCAGGGACTTGGTATAAAAACGTAACCCCAGAAGTGGGAACTACGATTGTAAAGCGTCATCTGGCTGAAGGCCATTGCCTTCAGGAGCATTCGATCTATCAATATTCCGAAGCTGGATTCATACATCCAGAAGGGTCGGAATGTATCGAAGGAATACAAAAAGCGGTTAAAGAAAAGATTTAACAGCGGATAGTAGCTGGATTCTAGTTTGAAATTGTGGAAGGTGGCGTAATAGTGTGAAAGGTAAATTATTGGTTATTGGTTTTGGCCCTGGTGATGAAAAACATATTACCGGACGGGCAAAGGAAGCCATCCAAGAAAGTGATATCATTATCGGCTACAAAACCTACGTTGATTTAATCAAGGGATTAATAGCCGGAAAGCAAATCATCAGCACAGGAATGACAGAAGAAGTGAGCCGTGCCCAGGAGGCTGTGAAACAAGCTGAGCTCGGTTACACGGTAGCTGTCATTTCGAGCGGTGATGCTGGTGTTTATGGAATGGCAGGACTTGTTTACGAAGTGCTAGTTGAAAAAGGTTGGAAAAAAGAATCAGGGGTAAAAGTGGAGGTGGTCCCTGGCATTTCTGCCATCAACTCCTGTGCTGCTTTATTAGGCGCGCCGGTCATGCATGATGCCTGTACGATTAGCTTAAGTGACCATTTAACACCGTGGAGCTTGATCGAGAAACGAATCGAAGCGGCCGCTCAAGCTGATTTTGTGATTGCCCTATACAATCCAAAAAGCGGGAGAAGAACACGTCAGATCATGGAAGCACAAAAAATTCTATTAAAATACCGCTCGCCAGACACCCCTGTAGGATTGGTAAAGAGTGCCTACCGTGATAGTCAAAAGATCGTCTTAACAAATTTACAAGAAATGTTAGAACATGAAATTGGCATGTTAACTACCGTTTTAATAGGCAACTCTTCAACATTTTTCTACGATGAATTGATGATTACTCCGCGTGGTTATCAGCGGAAGTATACATTAAATCAGGCAATTCAACCTTTGAAACCGCATCAGCGTCTGCAAAAGGAAGCTGAACCATGGGCATTGGAGCAAATGGAAGATGTAATGCCAGTAAACAAGAAACTAGTCACCCCAACCTCTGTGAAAGAGTCGCCAAGAGAGTTGGCTGAGGAAGCCTTGCAAATGATCCTTGGTGAGACCTATGGACAAACCCAAGGTTTAATTGTGAAGCAAGACTTTCAATCTATTTTTGAGGTAGCGGTCAGCCCTGGTGTCGCCAATAAAAAATTTACCGCGCATCAGATGGTCATTCTTTCCGAAATTGTCGGAAAAGAAGGAGTCATGGAATACACACAAGACCATTTTATGAAGCTGCAAATTTTAACCTCTAAGCCTGATGAGATTATTGAAAAACTAACGAGAGCCAACTTTTTGATTGCTCCTGTTGGCGACGTATTAACCGTAAAAGCCTGTGATTTTTGTGACGGAGAAAAGAAGGATTCCATCCCTTATGCCGATGAGCTACAAGAAAGGCTTGGCGGCATGGAACTCCCAAAAGAATTGAAACTTGGTGTGAATGGCTGCGGCATGGCTTGTTATGGAGCCGTAAAAGAAGATATTGGCATTGTCTATCGTAAGGGAGCGTTTGATTTATTTTTAGGAGCCAAGACAGCTGGAAGAACCGCTCATAATGGCCAAATCGTAGCTGAAGGAATCGCACCGGACAAAATTGTCGGGGTCATAGAGGGAATTGTTCAAGAGTACCAACAAAAGGCGTATCCAAATGAACGTTTCTATAAATTTTTTAAACGGGTCAAAGAAGTTCAAGGTTTTGTGTACCAGGATATCACACCAAATCTTAAAATCGAAGCAGCTGTTTGCGGGGAATAAAGGAGAGAAGTCTAGCGATAATTGGCAGGTAAGGCATTTACAAACAAAGGGGAGGAAATATTTTGAGAGCAATTTTATTTGTGGGGCATGGAAGTAGAGATCAAGAAGGAAATCAGCAGGTTCGAGAGTTCATCCGTGAGATGAGAAAGACTTGGGAAGATTCTTTCCTGGTCGAGACGTGTTTTTTAGAATTTGAACAACCAACAGTGAATCAAGGCATCGATCTATGTGTGGAGAAAGGGGCCGACCATGTTGTCTTGATTCCGATCATGCTCTTACAGGCAGGACACTCCAAAATTCATATTCCAGCAGCTATTGATGAGGCAAAGAATAAATATCCGTTTGTTCAATTTACTTATGGCCGACCAATTGGTGTTCATGAGGAAACATTTGAAATTCTAAAAACTAGATTAATGGAAATTGGCGAGAATGTAGAAACCATCGAAGACGATACGGCTGTCCTTTTGTTAGGACGTGGCGGAAGCGATCCTGATGCGAATAGTGATTTATATAAAATTGCTAGATTACTATGGGAAAAAACAAACTATAAAATCGTCGAACCTGCTTTTATGGGGGTGACCAATCCTTTAGTGAACGAAGGGATTGAGCGCTGTATTAAACTTGGAGCAAAAAAAGTAGTAATCCTGCCTTACTTTCTATTCACTGGCATCCTGATTAAACGGTTAGAAGATATGATGGTACCTATTCAAAATCAATATTCCGCGGTTGAAATTAAGTTGGCTGACTATTTTGGTTATCATCCAAAATTACAGACTATTTTAATAGATCGGGTGGAAGAAGCCCTCCGTGATGAAGTGAAGATGAACTGTGATACCTGTCAATACCGTCTTAATGTGATGGAACATATCGATCATCACCACCACCATGATCATGACCACGATCATCATCATGACCATCACCATGATCACGAACATGCAGTGCAAAAGGCTGGAGATAGAGGATGATTTTCGTGTTAGCCGGAACAAGTGATGCAAGAGCCCTTGCTTTAGAAATAAAAAAGGAGGGGTTCGATCTCCTGGCCTCAGTTGTCACAGAAAATGCAGCGGTTGAATTAAGGGAGTCAGGGATACGTGTTCAAGTAGGAAGATTAACGGATAAAGACATGGTGAGGTTGATTGACACAAAAGGGATTCTAGCGGTTGTCGATGCCAGTCATCCGTTTGCGGAAGAAGCTTCCAAAAACGCAATCAAGGCGGCCGAAACGGCGGGAATCCCCTATGTTCGATATGAACGGGAGTCACAAAATTTCCAATATGACAAAATGAAAGTCGTAGAAAGCTACGAGGAAGCTGCCGAGCTTGCATTGGCCAATAAAGGCGTGGTGATGTTGACGACAGGTAGCAAGACGCTTCAAATTTTCACAGAAAAACTATTAGGTAACCCGGACATTCGCTTGATCGCTAGGATGCTGCCTCGTGTGGATAATATGGAAAAATGTGAGCAGCTAGGGCTACCGCAAAAAAATATTATTGCGATCCAGGGCCCATTTTCAAAAGAGTTTGACAAAGCTCTATATAAGCAATATGGCGTGTCCTTAATGGTGACTAAAGAGAGTGGGAAAGTCGGATCTGTCGATGAAAAGGTGGAAGCCGCCAAGGAACTGGGGATTGAGGTTATTCTTATTGGCCGCCCGAAACTGAATTATGGCACCGTCTATGCTAATTTTATCGAAGTCATTGCAGAATTACATAAAAAGATTGGTTCCACACCAATCGTCACAACAGAACTATCATTTTAATACAGGAGTGAGAGAAATGGATTTTCGTACCGAATTTAAACCGTTAACCGTCCAACCGGAACAGATTGAAGGTAGAAGTTTTGAAATGATTAATGAAGAAATTGGGGAGCACCCTTTTACTGAGGAACAATATCCAGTTGTTCAGCGTATCATCCATGCATCCGCTGATTTTGAACTTGGGCAAAGCGTCCTTTTCCATCCTGACGCTATTCAGTCCGGTATTCGGGCGATTAGGAGCGGGAAAATGGTAGTTGCAGATGTTCAAATGATTCAAAGTGGGGCAAATAAAGCTCGAATTCAAAAATTTGGAGGAGAAATTAAAGTCTATATTTCCGATCCGGATGTCGTCCAGGAAGCCAAACGGCTGAATACAACAAGGGCGATTATTTCGATGAGGAAGGCAATCAAAGAAGCAGATGGCGGTATATTTGCCATTGGGAATGCCCCAACCGCTTTACTCGAACTTATCCGCCTGATTAAAGAAGGAGAAGCAAAACCTGGTCTTGTCATTGGATTGCCTGTTGGGTTTGTTTCTGCGGCTGAGTCAAAAGAAGAACTAGCTAAGCTCGATATCCCATTCATCACCAATATTGGCCGGAAAGGTGGCAGTACAGTGACCGTTGCTGCATTAAATGCCATTTCCATTATGGCTGAACGGGGATAACCCATGCAGGAAGTACCAAAAGGAAAGCTACGGGAAGGGTATACGACTGGGGCTTGTGCAACAGCAACCACTAAAGCAGCGCTGACGGCATTAATTACCGGTGAACCGCAAACAGAATCAACGATATACTTGCCCGTTAAGCGGTTTGCAACCTTCCAGGTAGAAAGATGTGAAGTAACGGAACAAACGGCTACCGCCAGTACGATAAAAGACGCGGGGGATGACCCAGATGCCACCCACGGGGCCTTGATTGTTTCCACCGTGTCATGGCTCGATGAACCAGGCATCGTGCTTGATGGAGGAATTGGAGTTGGCCGCGTTACAAAGGACGGCTTGCCGGTCCCTGTTGGCGAGGCCGCGATTAACCCCGTTCCCCGCATGATGATCCGTGAGACAGCCGAAGGGGTATTAAATGAATTCGGGATTACAAGAGGCATTAAAATCGTCATTTCCGTACCAGCCGGTGAAGAAATCGCCAAAAAAACACTCAATGGACGCTTAGGAATCGTTGGCGGGATTTCTATTCTTGGAACCCGCGGGATTGTCGTTCCTTTTTCCACAGCCGCTTATAAAGCCAGTATTATCCAGGCTATTAGTGTTGCCCGGGCAAGTGGCTGCGAGCACGTTGTCATTACAACAGGCGGACGGAGCGAGAAAAATGCCATGAAGCAATTTCCCGAGCTGTCTGAGGAAGCTTTTATCGAAATGGGTGACTTTGTCGGTTTTACCCTTAAACAATGCAAAAAGCAAGAGGTAAAGAGAGTTTCGATGGTAGGCATGATGGGAAAATTCTCAAAAGTGGCAATGGGGATCATGATGGTCCACTCAAAAAGTGCCCCGATAGATTTTGATTTTTTAGCTGAGGTGGCAAGCCGAACCGGTGCTGATGCTAACCTGGTCGAGGAAATTCGAACTGCCAATACGGCATCACAGGTTGGTGATTTGATGACAGCACAGGGTCATCTATCCTTTTTCGAAATGCTTAGCGACTATTGCTGCCTCGCTGCTTTAAAGGAAGTCGATGGGGGGATCGACATAGATACGACCCTATATACCATGAAGGGGCAATTGTTAGGAAAGGCGGTGCGAAAAAGTGGCATCAATTAAAATGATCGGCATTGGGGACGAAGGGAAAGTCAGCCTGCTCCCGATGTACGAAAAGTGGATTAATGAAAGTGAACTATTAATAGGAGGAAAAAGACAGCTTTCTTTTTTTTCTGAATTCGCCGGCGAAAAAATGGCGATTGAAGGCGGGCTTAATTCTCTAGTGGAACAGTTGCAGTCGGAAACGAGAAACGTAGTGATTCTAGCTTCCGGAGATCCATTGTTCTATGGAATTGGAAGCTATTTATCTTCTAAAATTGATTTGGATATTTATCCATATATAAGTTCAATCCAGCTTGCTTTTGCCAGAATGAAAGAAAGATGGCAGGATGCTTATTTTACTAGTGTTCACGGCAGGAGTATAAAAGGGTTGGCACAGCGAGTCGATGGAAAAAAAACAGTCGCAATCTTAACCGATACAGAAAATTCACCGAATAAAATCGCTCAGTATTTGCTTTCCTTTGGCATGACTGAATATGAAGCGTTTGTTGGCGAGAACCTTGGCAGTGACAAGGAACGATGCCGCTGGTTTACCCTTGCTGAAATGAAGGATGAAGAGTTTTCACCTCTTAATGTAGTTATTCTTAAGAAAAAGGGGGAAAGCCCACATTGGCCAATTGGCATTGACGATTCGGAATTTTTACAGCGTAAACCAGATAAGGGCTTAATTACAAAAAAGGAAATTCGCACACTAAGCATTAGTGTCCTAAGGTTAAAAGAAGATAGCACGGTTTGGGATATTGGGACATGCACAGGTTCTGTTGCGATTGAGGCAGCGAAAATCGCCAGGGAAGGACAAGTATTTGCCATCGAAAAGAACGAGGGCGACCTAGAAAACTGTAAGCAAAATTTAGCAAAGTTCCGTGTCGATGCATCTCTCGTCCATGGGAAAGCACCAGAGGGACTAGAAACCTTCCCGGATCCGGATGCAGTGTTTATTGGCGGGACGGCAGGTGGGATGGAAGACATTTTGGATATTTGCTGTAGCCGCTTGAAAGCGTGTGGACGCATTGTCTTAAATGCCGTCACAATTGAAAATCTTTCAGAAGCGATGCTTGTGTTTAAAGAGCGGGGATATGAGACGAACATTACTCTAGCTCAAATATCCAGAAGTAAGCCCATTTTGAATTTGACAAGATTTGATGCATTAAATCCGATTTACATAATCGAAGCATGGCGCAAGGAAGGGGAATAAACATGTTAGGTACATTATACGGCCTTGGGGTTGGCCCGGGGGATCCAGAGCTCATTACTGTTAAGGCGTTTCGTAAATTAAAGGAATCACCAGTGATTGCTTATCCGAAAAAACAAAAGGGCAGCAAAAGTTATGCCCATCGAATCATTGATGTCTATTTTCAGCCGAACGAAAAAGAAATGCTGGGCCTTGTCTTTCCTATGACAAAGGATCCAGCCACATTGGAAAGAAAATGGGCGGAAACCGTGGAAAATGTATGGGCGAAGCTAAAAGAGGGAAAGGATGTCGCTTTTGTAACTGAAGGGGACCCTCTTTTATACAGCACGTTTATTCATATGATGCGTTTGATGCAGGAGAAGTATCCACAAGTTCCGATTGAAGTTGTTCCGGGGATTTCGTCCATCAATGGGGCGGCTTCTAGGCTGGGAATTCCATTGGCAGATGGGGATGAGCATGTGGCGATTGTTCCAGCACGGGATGACTATGAAACCATGAAAAAAGTCATTCAAGACAATGATTGTGTCATTTTTATAAAAGTAGCGAAAGTGATTGATTTAATGCTAGAAGTATTACGTGATTTAGATTTGCTTGACAAGGCTTCAGTCGTCACAAAGGTAACATCGGATGAAGAAATTATTTGGAGGGCAGATGAGCTCGAAGGAGCGGAGCTTGAATATTTAACATTAATGGTGGTGAGAAAATGAAGCTTTATATCATTGGTGCCGGACCAGGCGATCCTGATTTAATCACGGTAAAAGGTCTTCAGCATCTTCAGGAGGCAGATGTCATTCTATATGCGGATTCTCTTGTAAACGAAGACTTAATTGCTAAAGCAAAACCTTCTGCCGAAATATTGAAAACCGCCGGGATGCACTTAGAAGAAATGGTTGACGTCATGGCTGACCGTATCCTGCAAGGGAAAAAGGTTGTTCGTGTACACACGGGCGATCCGGCTGTCTATGGGGCGATTATGGAACAAATCGTCTTGTTAAAGAAGAGAGGAATCGAAATAGAGATTGTTCCAGGAGTGAGCTCTGTGTTTGCAGCCGCCGCGGCCGCTCAAGCTGAACTGACGATTCCTGATTTAACCCAAACCGTGATCCTGACAAGAGCCGAGGGTAGGACACCTGTACCAGAATTTGAAAAGCTGGCTGATTTAGCAAAACATCATTGCACGATTGCACTTTTCTTAAGTGCGACGTTAACGAAGAAACTTGTCAAGGAATTGACTGGGGCAGGCTGGAGCAAGGACACTCCTGTTGCGGTTGTTTATAAAGCGACTTGGCCGGATCAAAAAATTGTCCGGACCACACTGGAACGATTAGACGAGGATATGCGTATAAACGGGATTCGTAAACAAGCGATGATTTTAGCAGGATGGGCACTGGATGAAAACATCCACGAACAAGATTATCGTTCCAAGCTGTATGACAAAACGTTTACACACGGATTCCGCAGGGGGGTGTAGTCGTAATGATCGAGCTCCAAGAAGCGCAAAAGGCGGTCATCCAGCAAAAGGGGGACTATGCGGTTGTCGCCATTACAAAGCATGGGGTCGAACTGGCCCGCAAGCTGGGACATTCGTTTCAAAATGCCGATGTTTATTATATGGCGAAGTTTGAAAAAGGAGATGAGAGGATTAAGGACATCCAGTTATTTACCGGAAGCGTTCGCCTTCTTCTGCCTTCTCTTTTCGAGGCCTATAAGGGGCTGATCATCATCATTTCCCTAGGAGCCGTAGTCCGAATGATTGCACCTATTTTAAAGGATAAAAAAACAGATCCTGCGGTTGTCGTTATCGACGATAAGGGCGAACATGTAATCAGCGTGCTGTCAGGCCATATCGGCGGTGCCAATGAACTAACGAAAGAAGTGGCGGCCGCCCTACAGGCCCGTCCCATTATTACCACAGCTTCAGATGTACAAGAAACGATTGCGGTTGATTTGTTCGGAAAACGGTTTGGCTGGATTTGGGACTCGGCTGATAAGCTAACTCCCGTTAGCGCTTCGGTTGTGAACGAAGAAAAAATCGCCGTGGTTCAGGAGTCAGGCGAAAAAGACTGGTGGCCATATGACCGGCCGCTACCAGGAAATATTCAGTCGTATTCATCGATCCAAGAAGCGCTGGTCGCAAAGCCAGATGCTGCCTTAGTAGTAACCCATCGGAATTTATTCGAAGACGAAACGGAGATTTTACAAAATGGTGTTTTATATCGACCAAAGGTGATCGTCCTTGGATTGGGCTGCAACCGTGGGACCACTGCAGCGGAAATCGAAGCAGTAATCGACGAAACGCTTGAGGAATTAGAGTTTTCAAAAAAAAGTGTCAAATCGGTTTGCACGATTGATCTAAAAAAGGATGAAGCAGGACTGCTCGAAGTGGTGAAAAAGAACCATTGGGAGTTTATTTATTACACACCAGCTGAATTGAATTCCATTAAACTTCAGAACCCTTCTGAAACAGTCTTTAAATTTACCGGTGCATACGGCGTCAGTGAGCCGGCTGCTTTAATGTACAGCGCAGCGGAACATCTAACGTTGATGAAGAAGAAATCAGGTAATGTCACCATATCGGTTGCGGTGATTCCTTATTGAGAGAGGAGGGAAATAGAATGTCTACTCGTAGACTTGTAATTGCAGGGACAGGCAGCGGTGTCGGAAAAACAACGCTGACAATCGGGCTGATGTCTGCTTTAAGGAAAAAGGGCTATACAGTCCAGGGCTTTAAATGCGGTCCAGATTATATTGATCCGACCTATCATACGGCGGTCACAGGGAGAACGTCAAGAAACATTGACAGCTGGATGCTCAACCACGAGATGGTCAAAGAAATTGTCAACCGTGCAAGTAATGGCGCGGATATTTCCATCATCGAGGGGGTCATGGGATTCTTTGATGGGAAAAATCCTCTAAATAATACAGGATCAACTGCCGAAATCAGTCTCGTCACCGAAAGTCCGGTCATTTTGGTCGTGAATTGTGCCAGCATGGCCCGTAGTGCGGCGGCCATTGTGAAGGGATTTCAAACATTTCTGAAGGAAGCCAATATTGTCGGGGTGATCGCCAATCGGGTGGGTAGCGAAGGGCATTTTAAAATCGTTCAAACCGCGATTGAGCAAGAATGCGGTATTCCCGTCCTTGGCTATTTGAAAAGAAACGAGGAACTCTCGATTCCGGAACGGCATTTAGGGTTGATACCCTCTGTTGAACGAGGAGAATTGGATCCATTTTTTGAGCAACTAGGTGAATTAGTCCTTGAAACCGTTGATGTAGATTCTATATATGACTTGGCACAAGCCCCCTTTTTAAAGATAAAAGAATCCCAGTTTAAAAGAGCGGAGCAGGCAACTGTAAAAATTGCTGTTGCACGAGATGCCGCTTTTAATTTTTACTATCAGGAAAACCTCGACATGTTAGTAGCCTCCGGAGCCGAGCTAATCGAGTTCTCTCCATTAAAAGGTGAATGCCTACCGGAACAAGTCGATGGCTTATATATCGGTGGCGGTTTCCCAGAGGAATTTGCGGAGGAGCTGACCAAACAGACAGAGGTAAAAAACTCGATTCGAACGGCCATTGAAAAAGGACTTCCAACCTTGGCGGAATGCGGCGGGTTTATGTACTTAACTGAATCGTTGGAAACAACGGATGAAACGAGTTACAAAATGGTCGGGATCATTCCTGGAAAGGTGAAAATGCAGACAAAACTAGCTGCTTTGGGATACCGCGAAATCACTGCAGAAGAAGAAAATTTCTTGTTAGCAGGAAATCTGACTGCAAGAGGCCATGAATTTCACTACTCCACCTTTCATCCGAGAACGGTTTTTGAACCGGCCTACCAAACGAAAGGAATTCGTGGATTTAAACAGGAGGGCTATAGGAAAGGGAATTTAATTGCAGGTTATACCCATTTTCATTTTGGCTCATGCCCTGAGCTTGTCGAAAATTGGGTGAAGAAATGTAAGGAGTTCAAACAAAATGACTAAAGCTCTTCCACTTATGTTTCAAGGTACCAATTCGGATGTTGGCAAAAGTGTTGTCGTGACCGCCTTTTGCCGGATTTTCGCACAGGACGGATATAAAACGGTTCCCTTTAAATCACAAAATATGGCATTAAATTCCTATATCACAGTGGATGGAAAAGAAATCGGCAGAGCACAGGGAGTTCAGGCCGAAGCCGCATGTATTCAGGCAACCACCGATATGAACCCGATTCTACTAAAGCCGAACCGGGATAACCAATCCCAAATTGTCGTCCATGGTAAACCATATAAAAATATGGAAGCAGGAAGGTACCGCCGGGAATTCTTTCAAACGGGATTGGAACTTATTCAACAATCACTGTCGACCCTGTCCCAAAATTATGAACGAATTGTCATTGAAGGGGCTGGTAGTCCGGCCGAGATTAATCTGAATGACCGGGAAATGGTTAATATGCGGGTTGCCAAAATGGCAGATGCCCCTGTGATTTTAATTGGGGATATCGAAAAAGGCGGAGTGTTTGCTAGTTTAGTAGGAACCCTTCAGCTGATGGAACCAGAGGACCGCGATCGAGTAATTGGTGTAATCATCAATAAATTCCGCGGCGATCTCCGCCTGCTAGAATCTGGATTAACGTGGTTTGAGGAATATACAGGAAAACCCATTCTCGGCGTGATTCCTTACTTGGAGAATCTAAATATTGATGCCGAGGATTCTGTGATTTTAAATCAATATACATATACTCAAAATACTGAAAAAGAATTGGATATCGCGGTGATTCAGTATCCGAAAATCTCAAATTTCACCGATGTCGACCCATTTTTTGCTGAGCCGGATTGTCATGTCCGTTTTATAACAAGAGCGGATCAATTGCTCCATCCGGATTTAGTCATTCTTCCGGGCAGCAAGAATACAATTGAAGATTTACTATTTTTACGAAAGAGCGGCATCGCTCAAAAAATAGCAGAATTACATAAAAAGAAACACTCCGTTCTTTTCGGGATCTGCGGCGGTTATCAAATGCTCGGTGATAAAATTGAGGATCCGTTGGCGATCGAGTCTCTCCATAAAGAAATCGAAGGCCTTCAGTTATTGCCAATTGGAACTACCATTACGAAAGATAAGACGACGATCCTATCAAATGGGAAGTTACATCTTTTTGGAAAAAACTTTCATGTGACAGGTTACGAGATTCATATGGGTGAAACCGTGGCGACAGGGGCGTCCCAAGGGCTTATTTTTACAAATGAAAAATGGGATGGTTGTCATTCCCCAGACGAAACCATCATTGGCACTTATTTTCATGGGATATTCCATAATGATGAATTTCGTGAGGAATTACTTAATCAGCTCCGCCGTAAAAAGGGATTGGAGCCCATCCACATGAGACCATCTTTTAACCAATTGCGGGAAGAAGCGTTTGACAGGCTGGCAGAACATGTAAGGGGACACGTTAAACTAAATGTCATTGAACAATTAATGAAGGATTATCAAAAAAGGAGATCATCCAATGAATAGCGTAATAACAGGAATCAAGCCTCTTGATAGAGAAATGGGACAGCAAGTTCGTGAGTATATCGAAACGTTAACCAAACCTCCGGGAAGTTTGGGGAGATTAGAGGAATTAGCCATTCATCTGTCGGAAATGACATCTGAATCATTCCCGGTCGTGTCACCGCCCGGTGTGATAGTTTTTGCCGCCGATCATGGTGTAGTCGATGAAGGGGTGTCCGCTTTCCCACAGGAAGTTACCGTGCAAATGGTCATAAACTTTTTAAACAGCGGTGCGGCCATCAATGTTTTTAGCCGGCAAATCGGAGCCATGTTTGAAGTCGTCGATATCGGTGTGGCAGCAGATATTGAGGCTGACGGGTTAGTGAATCGAAAAATTCGCTATGGAACCAACAATTTTTGCCAACAAGATGCAATAACAAGAGCAGAGGCTGAACAAGCCATCGCTGTTGGCTATGAACGGGCAGAACAGATGATTAAACAAGGAATCAAATGCCTTATTGTTGGTGAAATGGGGATCGGTAATACGACGTCAAGTAGTGCGATTGCAGCGGTTTTAAGCGGGCAGGACATCGATGTACTCGTCGGTCGAGGAACAGGGATTGCACATGAAAAAATTCGTCATAAACAAGAGGTCATCAGAAGGGCGATAAAGGAAAGGAACCCTGACCAGAATGATCCCCTCGATATCTTAGCAAAAATTGGTGGTTTGGAAATTGCCGGAATGACAGGAGCAATGCTCTCCGCCGCTCAAAACCGGATTCCGATATTGGTAGATGGGTTTATTTGTACGATTGCAGCTCTTTTGGCAAGGGAAATCTGTAAAACAGCAGCGGAGTATATGATTGTTGGCCATCGTTCCGTCGAGCCTGGACATGAAATTGCGCTACAGTTATTAGGCAAGAAGCCACTACTTGATTTAGATTTGCGGTTAGGAGAAGGAAGTGGAGCAGCAGTTGCCTTTCCAATCTTACAATCAGCGACCTTAATGCTGAAAGAAATGGCCACTTTTGCATCAGCTGGAATTTCAAATGAGTGAGTTAGTAAGGAGCGAGAAGATGACAAATGGAAAAGTGTATCTTGTTGGTGCTGGACCGGGAGACCCTAAGCTGATCACGGTTTACGGGATGGAGTGTATCCAACAGGCGGATGTGATTTTATATGACCGTTTAGTAAATGAGGAACTGTTGAAGTATTCAAAGGCGGAGGCAGAGTTGATATTTTGTGGAAAACTGCCAGGAAAACATCAGATCATTCAAGATCAAATTCACCAGCTGTTAATTGAAAAAGCCAGTCAGGGCAAGACTGTCACCAGATTAAAAGGAGGCGATCCCTGCATTTTTGGCCGTGTCGGTGAAGAAGCGGAAATTCTTGCAGAACATGGGATTCATTATGAAATAGTGCCAGGGATTACAGCTGGTATTGCAGCGCCTGCTTATGCCGGAATTCCTGTGACCCATCGCGATTATGCTTCCACCTTCGCGATCGTCACAGGCCACGGCCGTGCGGAAAAGGGTGAGGATCAATTAAATTGGTCAGCTCTCGCTCAAGGAATCGATACGATTGCCTTTTATATGGGAATTGGGAATTTACCTTATATTGTTTCCAAATTAATAGAGAACGGAAAAAGCCCTGATACGAAAGCCGCCGTTATCCAATGGGGGACCACGGCCAATCAGAAAACGGTGACCGGGAGTTTAAAGGATATCGAAGTCCGGGTTCTAGAAGCCGGGATTACTCATCCTGCGATTGTTCTAGTGGGTGATGTGGTCGGTCTTCGCGAGAAATTACGCTGGTTTCAAGAGGCAGAAGAAAAACAATTAGTTGGAATAGGGAGGGTCTAAGATGTCGATTTTAGCGGAAATCAAAAGCCGAAGAGCGATCCGTGATTATGCGGCTCGAGAGGTCGAGGACGAAAAGATTCACAACTTATTAGAAGCAGCGACATGGGCACCGAATGACCGGATGCGTGAACCATGGAGCTTTTATGTGATTAAAGACGAAGCAAAAAAACGCTATGAAGCGTTGGCCTATGAATATCTACAGGAACGCTTTCCAACCAAACCAAATTTAATCGAAAGCTCCTTAAAGGTACTAAAAACAACACCGGTCCATATTGTTGTTACCGCTGACATCGTTCCAGACGATGAAGAGGCATCTGCCGATAATGAATATGCCGTATGCTGTGCGATCCATTCGATGTGGCTTTCCGCCAAAGAATTGGGATTAGGTCTGGTCTGGCGGACAAGGGGAGTCGGACTTGTTCGTGACCAACGAATGTATGAGTTTATTGGCTCACCCGAAAACAAGAAAATCATCGGGAATTTGTTTATCGGTTATCCCGATCTAGAAGTATTAAAAAAGGCGAAGGTGCCGGCTCGGACATCCTTTGAAGAAAAGACAGTCTGGTTGTAAAGAGGAGTGAAGCGTATGGAAGAGGTAACTGAAAACAAAGCAAAGCGCGGTCTTACTTTAGTTTACACCGGTGATGGAAAAGGGAAAACGACGTCAGCCCTTGGCCTCGCAGTTCGTGCCGCAGGCCGGGGAAATCGGGTGCTTATGATTCAATTTATTAAATCGCCTGAACGAACGTATGGGGAAAAAATTACGTTCAAAAAATTAGGGATTGAAATCGTGCAGACAGGAATCGGCTTTACGTGGACGAAAACACCAGAGGAACATCGAGCAGCTCTAAAAACCGCGTGGTCTTTTACAAAAGAAAAGGTCCAGTTTGGCGGCTATGATGTTGTCATTTTAGATGAACTAAATAATGCGCTCGCGATTGATAAATTCCCGATAGACGATGTCCTTCCGTTAACAGAAGTAATTGAGTTGATTCTGCAGCGCCCTAAGGGGATGCATTTGGTGATTACCGGACGGTCGGCCAAAGATGAAATCATCGCTTGTGCGGATTTAGTAACCGAAATGAAGCCCGTTAAGCATTATTATAACGAAGGAATTCCTGCGGTGAAGGGAATTGAGTTTTAATGGTCTATCTTGAAAAATTTGGACATGGTGGCGATTTACTAACGGCCAAACAATTGTTTGGTAAAGATGCATCGCAGCTGTTAGATTTCAGTGCGAATATCAATCCACTCGGTCCACCTGCTAGTGTAATTGAGTTGATAAAGGAGCAACTGGAGTCGATCGTCCATTATCCCGATCCCGCCCATCGTGTTCTTAAACAAAAGCTGGCGGAAAAACACTCCGTTTCACCAGAACAGATTTTAATAGGAAATGGAGCAGCAGAGTGTATCGCCCTTGCAATTTTAGGATTACAGCCTGAAACAGTGGGGGTTGTATATCCTTGCTTCTCTGAATACGAAGAGCTTGCTAGAGCTTATGGTGCTACTATCAATTCATTGGTCGGCAGGGCAGAAAATGATTTTAAGCCTGATCAATCGGAATTACTTCAATTAATAGCGAAAACCGATCTTGTATTTGTCGGACATCCCAACAATCCCACTGGTGTAACATATTCAAAGGAAGAACTTGTCGAGATGGCAGAACAGGCAAAGAAGACAAATACATATTTGATTATAGACGAGGCATTTATTGATTTTCTTCCGATCGAAACACGAATCACGCTGCTTGATGATTTGCAACGTTGGAAACAGGTAATCCTGGTTCGCTCGATGACAAAGTTCTATGCGATCCCTGGTCTCCGGCTGGGGTATATGGTGGCCGATCCAACCCTGATAGTAAAGCTTCAGGCAAAACAAGTAACTTGGAGTGTCAACCAAATGGCACTATTGGTTGGTGAAGCGGTCCTAAACGAAAAGGTATACGAGGGAGCAACGATTTCCCTAATTCAGGAGCAAAGAAGCTTTGTTAAACTAGCCATTGAAGAAAAGCTTGGGTGGAAGGTTTTTCCCGGTCAAGCCAATTTTCTGTTAGTTAGGATAACAGCTGGCATAACGGCGGCTGAATTACAGTGGCGCATGGGTCGTAAAGGAATCTTAATACGCGCCTGTAACATGTATCCGGGGCTAACGGATCAGGATTTTCGGATTGCGATTCGAACTGAAGAAGAAAATCAATGCTTGATCCAATCCTTAATTGAAGTAAGTAAAGAGGTGAAACCATCATGACCTTAACCTATGTCACTGGAGGAATTCGCTCCGGGAAGAGTGAATTTGCGGAACGCTTGGCTTTCAGTCATGCAGGTAGAGTCCTTTATGTTGCGTTTGGAGTTCAAGCAGATCAAGAAATGGTGAAAAGAATTGATAGCCATATGAAGCGGCGCCCTAGTGAATGGGATTTATTAGAAGAACCGAACGAACTAACTTCTGTTCAAAACGTCTATCAAGGTTACGATGTTATTTTAGTTGATTGTATTTCTTCGTGGCTGTCCAATCATTGTATGTGGTTAACAGATCAGGAACTCAAGGAAGAAAACAAGAAAACCAGTTTAATAGAGGAAGTGGATCTTTGGATTAAGGTGATAAAAGAAAATCATCAGCATGTGATTGTCGTTTCTAATGAGGTAGGTCTAGGTGGTGTCGCGTTATCTTCGTTGGGGCGTTTTTTTCAGGATGTTCTAGGAAAAATCAATCAATTATTGGCAGCAGAAGCAGATGAAGCTTATACAGTCTTTTCCGGTCTGCCATTAAGGCTGAAATAATGAAGGCGTTCCTAGCAGACCTGATGTTCCTCACTAGCATACCCGTTCCGAAGATAGAGGTTTCAAATACCGATTGGAAAAAAAAGCCCCTTTATTTTCCGTTGATCAGTTTGTTGATTGGCGGCTTGTTATGGTTGGCTGTGACCGGAGTTGGAAGGTTGTTTCTAACTCCGGTCAGTGCATTTTTAATTGTTCTCGTCTGGATATGGATCACAGGTGGTTTACATATCGATGGCTGGATGGATTTAGCGGATGGATTTGGCAGCAATCGAAGCCGTGAGCAAATGCTAAAAAATTATAAAGGATAGCCGCGTGGGTACGATGGGTGTTATTGCTGCGATCTGTTTAATTGCAGAAAAAATAGTTGCGGTGTATGAAGTAGTTAAACTTCGTGAGCAGTTGATCCTTGTATTAAGTCCATGGATGGCGCGATTTTTGCTGATTTGTGCAATCAAATTCTGGCCGTATCGAAACGAGGTAGGACTTGGATCCGGTCTATCAGCCTTTTTATCGTACCGTATTATGTTGATCCATCTGGTTTTGATTTTAGGTATTAGCTATTTGGGAACAGGATTAAACCTTAGACACGGAAAAGCTATGGTGATGGATTGGTATGACCAAACGAAGTTGTTAACGATATCAAATTAGTGATAAAAGTGAGGAGAAAAAGGTGCAGCCATTTCGCAAACAGAATCAGTATACATCGAGAATATGGCCGGAAATAACGATAGTGAAAAAAAAGGACCATCTCTTATTTCAGTTCCCACGGAGATTGGCTGCTTTCAGTAGTGCCGTTCATGGTGGGGGCTTCCAACAGGTCAGCCATTTTGTCAATTGGCAGGTCCCATTGGATTATGACTCCAATGACCCCATTCTACTAATGAAACAAAAAATCATCGAATGGGAATACCCGTTGGAACAGACCGCAGGATTACAAACAGCAGCTAAAATTCATTGTGCTTCCATCCAAGAGGACTATGGTGATGAGTTTCGGATTGTTTGTTGTGTCACCGCAGGTGTAGGAAATCGAGAAAGGGCAGGAAGAAAGCGGAAGACCTTTTCAGCTTACCAATGCGGAACGATTAACACCTTTTTGTTTATTGATGGCCGACTGACAGAGGCTGCGATGATTAACGGGATTATCACCGCAACGGAGGCAAAGGCCACAGCGATGCAAGATTTACAAATAAAAGTGGATTCTGGAGAGTTTGCGACTGGAACGACCACAGATTCAGTTGTCTTGGCTACCAGTCAAGCAGACGATCTTCCAACCCATCTTTTTGCGGGTACCGCCACTACCATTGGGAATACGATTGGCTGCCTTGTTTATGAGGCCACATGTGAAGCAGTAAGGAATCAGGAGGGCTGAGAATTCGATGTTAGTTCATGCCATTTATATTGTTATTGCTTATCTTATTGATCGAATAATTGGTGACCCCCGTAAGCTGCTACATCCGGTGGTCATCATTGGGAAGTCTATTAGTCGTTTGGAAAAAGCGATTCGTTTTTTCATTGTAAAGGAAAGGTATTTGAAACTGGCAGGACTCTTATTTCCTATATTGATTGCTGGCGGCAGCTATTTAATCATTGCTTTGCTGCTTTTTTGGCTCAATCAAGTGAATCACGTTCTTGCTGTCATTGCGGAAATCTGGATAATTTCAACGACCATCGCGACAAAAGGATTGGCTGATGCAGGGTTGGAAGTATTCCGACACTTGAAAAATCAGGATTTAAGGGCTGCACGAAAAAGTCTGGGAATGATTGTCGGAAGAGATACAGAAAACCTTGAGGAAAGTGAAATTTCGCGTGGGGCAGTGGAAACCGTAGCCGAAAACATTGTCGATGCCATTATATCACCGTTATGCTTTGCCCTTATCGGGGGTGCCCCGCTTGCAATGTTGTACCGAGCGGTTAATACGTTAGATTCGATGGTAGGATATAAAAATGAAAAATATCAAAACTTAGGCTGGGCCTCGGCTCGACTAGACGATCTATTAAACTATTTTCCTGCCCGGTTAACGATTGGAATGATGCTACTTGCTTGTTCGATTAAACGTCTCGATATACAAGGCGCTTGGAAAATGATGAAACGGGATGCTAAACTTCATCCGAGTCCAAATAGCGGATACCCAGAAGCGACAATTGCAGGTGCACTTCAGATCCAACTTGGAGGAACGAATTATTATTTCGGTAAAGTCTCTGAACGGGCAAAGATGGGCGAACCATTACGGAAGATCAAAGCAGATGATATTTTACATACAGTAACGATTATGAAAACTACCTCCATTATCTGTGTCGTATTATTTATGGTACTTTCGATATTAGTGGAGCTTTCCATGAAGTAAGAGGATAGGAGCCTGTACAATGAAACTAGGAAGAGGAAGCTGCAATGGCACATTTGGAGAATTGGTCCAAGGTATCATGGAAGAGCGTCCGTTTTTAATCACTTTGCCTATCCAGTGTTTACGAAGTGAGGCTAGATTTGTTCCTGACACAGCCGTTTCCCAGATAAGGGTCGTAAATTCAAAAATGAAAGCGAAGAAAGCGGGTGAATCGTTACTCGAACTTGTGGGGATAAGAAAAGGTGGGTATCTTGAAATACATTCCAATATCCCTCCCGGCAAGGGGATGGCTAGCAGTTCTGCGGATATTGTTGCTTCATTAAGAGCAATTGCTGACAGCTATAGTATTCCGCTCACAAATGAAATGATCTCGATGATTGCCGCAAAAGTGGAACCTACCGACGGGGTAATGTATGAGGAAGTCGTGGTCTATGAATATATTCACGGTCAGCTGATTGCAAGCTTTGGGACCTTACCTCCATTCATCCTCGTTGGTATCGATCTTGGTGGTATGATCAACACAATAGAATTTAATGAAGTTCCGAAAGTGTACAGCCAGGACGATCAACAGCAATTTATTAAAGCTTTTGATCTGGTTACAAAAGGGTTTAAGGAAAAAAATATAACTTATATTGGTGAGGCAGCAACCCTCAGCGCAAGGGTGAATCAAAAAATATTGCCTAAGCCTGTTTTTCCTCTATTAGATCAGTTAGCCGATCACTATCAGGGCGGAATCGTTGTCGCCCACAGTGGAACGGTCGCGGGTATTTTACTAGATGGAAATCTTCCAAATAGTGAATTGGTGGTTTCACACTTAATTAGGGAAATGTCACTCGCTTACAAGGGTGTACCTATAAATTTATTTCATTATGAAAGCAAGGAATAGATAATGATTTGAAATATTCACAAAGTTTGATTTCAAAAGGGGGTTAACATGTTTAGTCAAGAGGCACGAGAATTGATTTACGATGTCATTTATAAAAGGAGAGATGTCCGCACTTTTCTCCCGGATCCGGTAAGTCCTGAGGTGATTCAACGTGTTCTTCAAGCGGCCCATCATGCGCCATCCGTAGGGTTTATGCAACCCTGGAATTTTATAATCGTTTCTTCAGACGAAATAAAAGAACGATTGGCCTGGGCGGCAGAAAAGGAACGAAAAGCATTGGCCATCCACTATGAGGATGAACGAAAAACAAAATTTTTAGAACTGAAAGTTGAGGGCATCAAACAGGCACCTTTAATCATTTGTGTCACCTGTGATTCCACACGTGGGGGCTCCCATGTATTAGGAAGAAACTCGATCCCGGAAACGGATATTCTATCGGTAGCCTGTGCAATCCAAAACATGTGGCTTACGTCATATGTAGAGGGATTAGCGATGGGATGGGTAAGTTTTTATAAGAAAAATGATATCAGGGATATCTTGCAGATTCCGCCTCATATTGATCCAATCGCCTTAATTTCGATTGGATACACCAATGAATATCCATCCGCCCCCATTCTAGAGCAAGCGAATTGGGAGAAAAGAAGAACTCTTCAGAATCTAATATTTTTTGAAGAATGGGGAAATCAGGAAAAAATTTAAAAGTTGAGGAATTAAGGGAATGTTCCTGCCAAAGATGTTGTAAGAAACAACGAATCCCTTTTTTGTGATACTGATTGGTGGGAACGGTTAGTCAAACATTGATTTAGGCGATTGATGTAGGTAATACGGCCAGTTTTATGCCAATTGTATTAGGAATCATCTTTATGCTTGGGGTGATGATTACAGACACCCTAGTTTGTCGACTATTTGCAGGGCCTCAAAGAACCTCAATCTGTCAAAGTTTAGGATAGATTTTTTATGTTGCAACTGTTTATAAAAGGGAGGAATTTTTAAATGGAAACTTTATCACTGTTTTTACTTGTTTTTGTATTGGGGCTTCGGCATGGTTTGGATGCTGATCATCTTGCCTTTATTGATGGACAAACCCGTTATAATTGGAGAATGGGCAGTTCGTTTGCACGTTGGGTGGGGACATTATTTTCATTGGGTCACGGAGGAATGGTAGCATTAACAGCAGGTATTCTAGGAATGGTGATAGAGAATTTTTCATTCCCAACTTATTTTGATAATATTGCATCATGGGTGTCGATTTTTTCTTTATTCCTTATTGGAACGTTAAATACATATAATCTGTTACGCACTAGAAACAATCACGAAGAGTTTCAACTTAGCGGACTAAAGGGAAAATTTATTCCAAAAATTGCGAAGGGGACTACAAATCCTTTTCTTATTATTTTAGTAGGGGCCTTGTTTGCCTTGGCTGCAGAGACAGTAAGTCAAACTGCCGTCTGGTCTTTGGCGGCAGGAAATGTAAGTGAATATACCCCTATATTTTTAGGGCTAGTTTTTATGTTTGGGATGATGATTACGGATACAATTGATTCGATGATTATCTTTAAAATGGCGAACCAGTCCAGCAAAATCGGTCAAGTTGCTTCAAGACTAATGGGTTGGGTGATTGTAGTCTTGGCATACGGGGTTTCCTTCTATCTGGCATTTACTTTTTTTAACCCTTGGGCAGAAATAGATTTCGAAATCGTGGGAGTCATTCTTTTCATTTTCTTAGTCGCATCATTTATCTTTATAAGCATTTACTCCAAAAAACAGAATCACGAAATAAATACTACGAATTAATTATATAAGCTCTGACAATTTTATAGTGTCAGAGCTCTTTTATTCTCGATATTAATCGTCCATAAAATTGGCTAAATATGAATTTATTGGGATGAGATTATGGAGATGTACTGTGAAATTGTAGCATATGGAACGACTATAATTAGAAGTACACTTCTTTTAGGTAAGATAAAAGCATAAAAAAAATTCAAATTTTAAAAATTCCAATACATTGTGTGCGTAGACCTCTCAAAATTAAATTGCTATACTTAAATTCATTAGGTGATAAAGTAATTTAAGAGAATCCAATTATACTAAGATGTTATTTTGATGGGTCATAAAAGTTATAATTGTGAACGTCCATTGCTCTTATCAGATATTTTTTGAAATAATTGTTATATTACAATCTAACGGACAAAATGGCTGACATAAATTAGTGAGTTGTTTGTATAGTGTTGTAATAGCAATACTTTTAGGAGGTCCATTTACATGAGGAACAATTTAAGTGAAAATGTAGCATATGGAACGGCTGTAGTAGTCGAGAGAATATAATGGAAGCATTTATTTTCGGTTTTTATGGTATCCAAATTTTATTTTTCATTATTTGTTTATTGCTGGGTTATTTTATATACGATAAACGATTTAATCGAAATCATGGAAACCAAATACCAGAAGGATTTCAACGAACTAGCGAAGTTAATATTGATCCTGTAACAGGGGAGAAAACAAGAGTTTATTATAATCCAGATACAGGTGAACGATTTTATAAAAAAGAAAAGTAATATTTTAAAAACGCCCTTTTGGGGCGTTTCAGACTGTTGACAAACGCTCGCTTTCTTCGTTGCTTCGCCTGCCTGCGGTGCTCATTACCGTCTAAGGTAACTCCACTCCTCATCAGACTTCACGCCTCGAAAGACAAGCGCTTTCAATCAGTCTGAAAATCTAGTTTTTTGTACTTTGTCTACACACTGAAACGCCCTTTTGGGGCGTTTTTTTATGGAAATCAAGTTTATTTGGTAGTTGTGTTAATCAATTCAAGCATATCATCAAAATCAAAAGGAGATTTCGATTTTACGGTCTCTGCAAATTGAGATACAAGCTTTAATGTTTCAATGCTTTCGATTGGATGGTGGCCAGCAGCACTTTCAGCGGATAACATGACGGCATTGGTCCCATCCATCACAGCTTGAAATACATCAGTTACTTCAGCTCTTGTTGGAAGTGAATTATCTACCATTGATTGTAGCATTTGAGTTGCTGTGATCACATAAGTCCCATTTGAATTACACTCATGAATCATTGCTCTTTGTAAGAGAGGAATCCATTGATAAGGTAGTTCAACACCTAAATCACCACGTGCTATCATAATTGCATCTGTTTCTTTATTAATTTCTTGGAAATTTTTTATTGCTTCAATCGTTTCAATTTTTGCGATTAATTGGGGTGTTTTATTACTCTTTGAATTCATAAAACTTCTGATTTCTTGTAAATGCGATGCACGTCGAATAAATGAGCATGCAATATAATCTAAACCTTCTTCCAAAATGAATTCGATGTCTTTTCGGTCTTTTTCAGTAATAGCAGGTAAACTTGTAACGACTCCAGGTAAATTAACCCCTTTATGTGAAGAAATTTCGCCACCAGTTTTCACAGAAGTGACAATCTTATTTTGTTCTATATTTTCAACGTATAACTCCACTGCACCATCATTAATTAAAATACGATCTCCTTGTTTCACATCATTTATTAACCCTTTATAATCAACACTTGCTTGATTACGATCACCTGTAATTTCATCAATTACGAGTGTAAAAGTTTGATTAGGCTCAAGATTTATTTTTTCCCCTTCAATTTTTCCTAATCGAATTTTTGGACCTTGGAGGTCTCCTAAAATCTTAATTTCTTTTCCTGTTTCTTTTCTAATTGATTTTATTAGTTCAATTACATTGTGATGACTTTCATGTGTTCCGTGTGAAAAATTTAGTCTTGCGATTGTCATGCCATGCTCAATCAATTCAGACAGTATTTTTTTATCAAAACTAGCTGGTCCAATCGTACAAATTCGATCGATTGTCATTTGATATCGCCTCCCATTTACTGGAATTATTATACCCAAGATAAAGTAGAAGAATCTAAATAATTTATGAAGTGTTAATTAAAGAGGAATATCTCAAATAATCTACATTACCAAAATTTGACATTTTCCTACGTTTTATAGAAGGAATTCATGTAGCTTTTGTAGAACAATACTAATCGATAGAAATTTAGATGAGGTGAATCTACTAGTGATTAAACAAGATGAATTAAAAGTTGTAATTGGAGCAGGTGAATATAACAATAATCCAACATGGATTCAAACTCAGGAAGAAGAACTTAATTTATTAGTTAAGTCAACTTGGGAATATAAATTTGAGAAAAGTTCTATTACAGCAATATTAGCTGAACATGTTTGGGAACACCTTACATATGATGAAGGTTTAGAAGCTGCTAAAATTTGTTATGATTATTTAAAACCATTGGGCTATATTCGTTGTGCAGTACCAGATGGATTTTTTCAAGACGAAACCTATCAAAGTATTGTTAAAGTTGGTGGACCAGGACCAATAGATCATCCTGCTGCAAGCCATAAAATTGTATATAACTATAAAACACTAGTTAACATGTTTGAAACTGCGGGTTTTGAAGTAAAACTACTAGAATATTGTGATGAAGAAGGAAATTTTCATTTTAAAGAATGGGATGGCAAAGATGGTGTTATTTTCCGTTCAAAAAAATATGATCCTAGAAATCACGGGGAAAAAGTGCTTTTTCCTTCTATCATTGTAGATGCAGTAAAGCGATAATTTTACAAAGAAATCTTCTTAAGTACAAAGAACTGAAGCTTCACTTCAGTTCTTTTAAATTGATTTAATTAGTAAATCATTCTTTCTCGGATTTCTTTCGTTATTCGTTCGATTTGACCTTGAAACATCATAGATGGAATGAAAATAGATTCTTCAGGATGGTTAATGACTAGATAAGCACTATGTGAGGGTGTTTCTTTATAGCGATATTGTAAATTAACACGTGTAATATGATGAGCGGGTATCGTTCGCTTGAAACCCCAATGTTCGTATGTAACACCGTGATCGTTTATTCTAATAACCATACTGCGAGTATAGCCAATATAAGCTAGAAAGATTAAGCATACCATTGTCATGATCATATATGACTTAATCGTATTTGGAAATCCATGCCTTTGTACATAAAAGATGAAAGTAATCATACAAATCGTAAACAAGATTGCAACTAAAAAATTTGAAAGCCTACCACTACTTCTAAATTCCACTTTTGATACACCTCTTTCATATTAATATAGTTTCGACTAAAAACTTTTAATATTAACATTAGGTTGATCTCTTTTAATATGAATTAATAAACATTCTTATTATGGAGTGTTATCCACTCTAATAGAAGTAGTACACAAATAATCCTAAAATAAAGAATACAAGTGTAAGGAGTATATGATGAAAATACAATCTCAGAAATTTACGATAAATGGCCTTCAATATATTATTAGACATGCAGTACTATTTGACGCTAATCAATTATCTAGTTTGAGAGTACAGATTGACGGGGAGACAGAAAATCTAGACCGAGAAGCAGGAGAAGCATTTATTGATCCAAAAGGCTTTGAACAATTAATTATCTCTGATACAGAAACGATTAATAATTTATTTTTAGTAGCTGAAGTTGAAGAGAAAATAATAGGTTTTTCTAGATGTGAAGGTAATCAATTAAAAAGACTTTCTCATAAAGTAGAGTTTGGGGTTTGCGTCTTAAAAGAATTTTGGGGATACGGAATCGGTAAAAATCTTTTAACACGATCAATTTCTTGGGCAGATGCTAATGATCTTCATAAAATGAATTTGAGTGTTTTAGAAACAAATGAAAAAGCAATTAAACTTTATAAAAAGTTAGGCTTTGAAGTTGAAGGTGTTTTAAAAAACGATAAGGTACTTTCTGATGGAAGATTTTATAATACAATATTAATGGGTAGATTTAATAAATGAATGTTTACCAAAAAAGAGTCTATTAAATGGCTTTTTTTTGTAAATATTTGATAAATTAAATTGATTTCTATGCATTATAAGAGAGGTCATTAAAAAATACATTTTTAATATTATAAATTGAATTTTCTGAAAAATCTAGTGTTTTATTCCCTAACTAGGTGAGTAGGGAGCAAAAAAAGCTGCAAAATGAGGAATTATACGCAAAATTTTTGTCTAAAAAAATACTAAATTATTTTTTAATTGATGACTTGACCGAATTTATAAAGAAAAATATAAAATTAAAGAATTAGCAATAGAAGATTTCTTAGAATTAAAAGAGGATCCATATGTAGATTTTCCAACTATATTCAAGTGTTATCAAATCGATGATGAAGCTGTTTTAAATAATTTATATAGTGATGAAGAAAAGGAATCACAACAAGTGAACAGATGTCGGATATCTTGTGATCCCAGTATTAGACTCAAAAAAACGAACATACTCAGAAGTAGAGTTTTAATATGGTGTTGGAGTTGGAGGAGAACAATGGAAGGAAATAATATCACTTAAAGCAACTGAATAATGATTCCATCTTCCTCCAAAAAACCTGTAGCCATAAACTCTTGATTCCCCTACAGTCTTCAAAAAAAACCAGAAATTATCGTTGTTTCTAAGCCACAAATACGTGAATCGATTCAAACAATTTTGAATACCCCAGGTACTTGGGGCATAGGGTGGTATTTGTCTTAAATATTCCATAATTATAAGTTCACTCCTTTTGAACATTAGCCTAATAACCAGTTTATGCCCTTGGTCAATACTTGGTCTAGGTATATGCCTAGTTACTTTCCTATATGAAATTGTTTAAGTATTAGGCAATTATTTTTGGAGATCGATATCTCTAATCCAAAGGTGATTGAAAACAGTTTAAAATGGATACATTATACTGCCGCAATAAGTGATGACTTTCTTATTTGGATCAAGCTCTCCAACTTTTCTAAATATTTCTCGTAGCTTAAAAATAGTGTAGCTGACTAAGACGGTTCAATGAATGATTGAATGAACAAAAGATCTATCATTAAAACTAGAAACTAATTAAGAATATGTTAAAAATCCTGATATACCTATTTGAACGCTTGCTCAAACTTTCATTGATAGATAATTATGTCTATGCAGGTAGTGGAATCGGAAGAGCAAGCAGTTTGAAACTTGCTAGTAACGGTGCAACAGTTGTACTAGTAGATTTCAATCAGGAAACAGGAGAAGAAACGTTAAAACTTGTAAAAGAACAAGGTGGTGAAGGCATCTTTATCCAGGCTGATGTCTCGAAAACTGAAGAGGTGCTAAATTATGTAAATAAAGCAGTCGAAACATATGGACGTATTGATATATTTTTCAACAATGCAGGTGTTATCCAAAAGTTTGCACCTTTCACTTCAGTAGAAGAATCCGAATTTGACCGCATTATGTCTATCAACGTAAAAGGGGTTTTCCTTGGAATGAAATATGTATTAAAAGTGATGGAGGAGCAAGGAAGTGGCTCTATTATTAATACTGCTTCTACTGCGGGGGTTCGTCCTGAACACAGTGTAGCTTTATATTCTGCAAGCAAACATGCGGTTATAGGCCTAACTAAGGGTGTTGCATTAGAATACGCGAAAAAAGGAATTCGCATAAATGCACTCTGTCCAGGAGGTGTGAAAACAGCATTAACAACAAGTGTTGAAGCTCAGTTTGCAAAAGGTGGATACGTTCCAGAAGAGGTTTCCAATATGAGAATGGGTCGTTATGCTGATCCAAAAGAACTTGCTGAAATGGTTGCTTACTTAGCATCAGATAAAGCAAGCTATATGACTGGTTCAGTTGTTCTTGTAGATGGAGGACTTACTTTATAGTCAATAAAAACATCGAGTGGTATTCTTTCCATTTAAAAATTAGGGGCAGTCAAGACTGTCCCTAATTTTTTAAAAATATCTCATAGAACATTACTTATTGATTGATGTTGCATATTTGAAAAAAAGCGTGGTTTATGATTTGTATAGTAACTAGAAATTAAATCAGAAATAGAACTAGATAATATATTATTTAATGCCAAATCTTCTTTTATGGGAGATAATCAATAAAATTGCAAATGCACTTCTTTAGAATTAGCAAATGGATAAAGTTCATGTAATTAATTATCATCTACATGGACTTCAAAAGCGTAATAAATTTTTTTAAACTTTGAGATTGCTGCTTTCTTTTTTTGGTAATAAAGTCTATCTTAGTTGTTTCATATAGCTCTTTAAATTGGATTGTTTGTATTTCTTTTCGACTATTTGCAATATCTGCGGGTATTATACTGATACCAAGTCCGTCATGAACTGCTTGAATAATAGATTCAAGAGAATCTAACTCTATGATATTCGGATTATAAAAATTACTTTCTTTAGAAAAAGCTAGGATTTTATTTCTGTATATACAATTTGTATCACTATTTACAATTAAAGTTTGATTATTTTTCTTTTCAAATTGATTCTGTTTAGGTGAGATAAGTACGATTTTCTCAAAATAACTATAAATAGTTTCGAACTGTGTGTTATTATGTGTTTCATTTATAAAAGCACCATCAAGTTGTCCAAAGGAAAGCATTTCTTGTAACTTTTCATTATCACACGTTCTTACTTTTACATCAATATTTTTATGTTCTTTCAAAAAAGAAGAAAATAGCTGAGGAATTCTAACTGCAGAAATCGTTTGGGGAGCACCTATTGTTAAAGATTCCCTCCATTTTTTAGGATTAATTAATGATTTTGCTTCATCCATTAAAAGTACAATTTGATTTGTATATTCCAATAAAACCTTACCCTCCTCAGTCAAAGTTACTCCTCTATTATTACGCATAAATAATTTAACGCCTAATTCAACTTCTAAACTCTTAATTCGCTGACTGACATTTGGTTGTACATAGCCTAATTTTTCAGCGGCTTTCGAAACTGATTGTAACTCTGCAACATGTTTAAAAATCCACAAATCTTGACTTTCCAATAAATATCATTCCTCTCCTAGATATCATTTAAAATGATACCTATATCATTATTAAATATTATACTCTTCAAATCATTAAAAATATAATAGAGAATATTAAATCAAACAAAGTGAGGTTGATTTTGAATGATATTAAGTGAAAAAGTTGTCTTAGTTACTGGCGGTGGCACTGGTGTAGGAAGAGCGACGGCATTTGAGCTAACAGCTAAAGGTGCAAAAGTTGTTATTAATTATAATCGATCTGAAAAAGAAGCTTTCGAAGTTGTCGATGAGATAAAACAGAGAGGAGGAACAGCAATCGCCTTAAAAGCGAATGTGGCGAATGAAAAAGAAGTAAATGATTTATTTTCCGACATTATTACAACTTTTGGGAAGATAGATGGTTTAGTAAATAATGCGAGTATTACAGCCCAGATAGCAATGAATGATTTAGACGCCGTAACAGAAGAGGTATGGGATTCCCTTTTTAGCGTAAATGTGAAAGGTATGTTTCATTGTATCAAAGCTGTCGTCCCATATATGAAGAAGCAACAATCAGGTGCAATCGTTAATATGGGTAGTGTGGCAGGAATGACCGGAATAGGCTCATCAATCCCCTATGCAGCTACAAAATCAGCAATTCATACAATGACAAGATCATTAGCTATCGCACTAGCACCGTATATCAGAGTAAATTGCATATCACCTGGCGCAGTTGATACAAGATGGTGGTCTGGTAATGAAGAAAAGATGTTTCAACTTGCTGGCAATTTACCATTAAAGAAAATTTCAACACCGGATGAAATTGCAGAAGCTATTCTTTTTCAACTGACAAATGAATCGATCACAGGCCAAGTATTTACAATTGATAATGGTCAAACACTTTAAACCTCATGTTAATATCAGCTTACTAATAAAAAAATTTAGGCATTCTCAATTAAAACTTGGGAATGTAATGGAGTAAATATTATCATTAAAATCATTAAGCGTTAGCACTATAAAATGGTTTCGTATCAGTCTTTCATCTTATTTAACTAAAAATATAGGTTAGTTGATTCTTGAACAACAACGGTTGCTTATAAAAATATATTAATGTTTAGATAAATGTAAATATTTCCAATATTACGAGGAAAGGATGCTTAATATGAATAAGTATACAATTCAGTATGGTTTAGCAGGTAACTTACCCTATTTTCAACTTTAGCTAGTTGGTATGAAGGGAGTGCAATTTTAGATAAACCTTGGGAGTGGCAGTTTTCAACTCCATTTTCACATCTTATGAACGGACGAGTACAAAATATAGGTGAAATTTCACAAATTGACTACTTCTTTTATGCAGCAAAATTTAAACCTCTTTACCCAATAATTATGATGTTTAGTTGTTTGTATTTGTTAGTATTAATTGGTTTTTTGTTCTTTAAACAACAAACAAATTTTTTAGCGAGTTATTTATTTCTATTAGGCATAAGTCAATTTGCGCTTAGTTATTTAATTAATAAATCTGAATCGTCAAGTGCTCAAGTACTTGAAAAAATATTGATAATTGGTGCGATGTTTTGTACATTAACCTCAATAGGAATATATCTTAGAATAATAAAATATATACGCGTGAACTTATTTTAATATAAAAGTCTGATTCTTTGTTTTTTAGATTAGGCATAGCTTCAATGAGATATAGCTTCATAATTGTGTTGTTGTTTGATTTGATTTCTGGATGTTCATAGATTACCTATGATGACGAAAAAAATAAAAATAAAGTGCACACTAAAAATCCACTGAAACAATTGAACATATAAATTATACTAATAAGCTCTAGTGTGATTTAAACCCATATTATTTAATGCAGTCGTTATCAAAGAAATTATCCCTATAATTCATGCTAATTTAATCTATTACTTTTTACAATTGAAAATAAAAACCGTTTTTCACGCATTTTTCAAGTATAATGAATCGTATTCAATTTATGAATATGATTTTTTTTAGGGAGAATTCTATACATATATCGAAAAAAACAAAAACGAGGTTAAGAAATGACAAAAAGAAGTTATGCGGATTATCATCTAAGTGATGAAATTAAAAGAGCACTTGCTGTATTAAAATATGAAGCTCCAACTGAAGTTCAGAGTCAAGTTATACCATTGGCAATGGAAAATCAAGATTTAGTCGTAAAATCTCAAACAGGAAGCGGCAAAACGGCAGCTTATAGTATTCCTGTTTGCGAAATGATCGAATGGGAAGAAAAGAAACCACAGGCTTTAATTCTAACTCCAACTAGAGAGCTTGCAGCTCAAGTCCGTGAAGATATTACGAATATTGGAAGATTTAAAAGGATAAAAGCGGTGGCCGTATATGGTAAAGAAACGTTTACTAAACAAAAGATAGAATTGGAACAAAAAACACATGTAGTAGTTGGTACACCTGGTAGGGTTATGGACCATCTTGAACGAGAAACCATCGATCTAGATCAAATAAAATATCTTATCATCGATGAAGCTGATGAAATGCTTAATAGAGGTTTTATCGATGAGGTAGAAGCTATCATCAACCAGCTGCCATTAAACCGGGTAACGATGGTTTTTTCTGCAACCTTACCTAAAGATGTTGAAAATCTCTGCCATGAATATATGAAAGATCCTGTTCATGTTGAGATTGAATCAACTGGTGTAACAGCCGATACAATTGAACATTTTTTAATAGAAGTGAAAGAGGAAGATAAGATTTCACTCCTAAAAGACGTCACGGTTGTAGAAAACCCTGATAGCTGCCTAATTTTTTGCCGAACGAAAGAAAATGTTGATTCTGTGTATAGTGAACTGGAAAAAGCTAATTATTCATGTGAAAGACTCCATGGAGGACTAGAACAAGAAGACCGATTTGCTGTAATGGAAGGATTTAAAATAGGGAACTTCCGCTATCTAGTAGCAACCGATGTAGCAGCCAGAGGTATTGATATTGATAATGTAACGTTAGTCATCAATTATGACGTTCCTATGGAAAAAGAGAGCTATGTGCACCGTACTGGAAGAACCGGCCGTGCCGGCAATAAAGGAAAAGCAATTACGTTTTCGACACAGTTTGAAGGAAAGTTCGTTAAAGCGATTGAAAATTACATCGGCTTTGAGATACCTACAATTGAGGCGCCAAGTCATCAGGAGGTTGTTAGTCAAAAAGCAATCTTCGAAGAAAAACTTAACAGCAGGCGAGTAGTAAGAAATAATAAAACAGCTCGAATTAATCAAGGTATTATGAAACTTCACTTCAGCGGCGGAAAAAAGAAGAAAATTCGTGCTGTTGATTTTGTTGGAACAATCGCAAAAATCCCTGGAGTCACAGTAGATGATATAGGCATTATATCTATTCATGACCAGATGTCTTATGTTGATATACTAAATGGTAAAGGATCACTAGTTTTACAAGCCATGGAGAATGCGACGATTAAAGGAAAAAAATTAAAAGTGAGTAAAGCAATTAAATAAAGAAGTATAAGTAATAGCGTAAAGTGAAAAGTTGTCAAACATTTAGATTTAAATATTATCCAATTCTCACATGCTATAGAAACATTAGAAAAAAAAAGTCGATTTTCGCAAAAACGGAAATCGACTTTTTTTGTATATTTGAAACTTACTCTTAGACTTTTAATAAAAATCTATTTATTTTACAAACAAGCTTCTAATGCTAGTTTCATCATTTTATCGAATGAAGTTTGTCTTGCTTCAGCACTAATCTCTTCATGAGTAACTAAAGAATCTGAAATAGTAAGTAAACAAGCTGCTTTCTTTCCTAAGACTTTTGCATTATGGAAAAGTGCAAAGCTTTCCATTTCTGTACATATACAATTATGCTCATTATAAAATTGAACAAAATTTGGAACTGAACTTTCATAATAAAAAACATCACTAGAATGAATTCTGCCTTTAACGATAGGAGTATTGATCTGCTTTGCAGTTTCTTCAATTTTGTTTGTTAGTGTTTCACAAGGATACTGTACGTCACCTTCTACGCCTGCTTGAGTCTTTGCAAATGTAGATTGACTCCAAGCACTTTCTACAAGCACAATATCGTGAATGTTTAGTTTATCTGTATAAGCTCCTGCACTTCCAACTCGGATAATATTTTCTACATCATAAAATTTATATAATTCGTATGAATAAATTCCTATACTTGGCATGCCCATACCAGATCCCATTACTGATATTTGTTTTCCTTTATAAGTTCCTGTATAGCCAAACATATTACGTACTGTATTAAATTGCTCTGGGTTTTCTAGATATGTTTCTGCAATATATTTTGCACGTAATGGATCTCCTGGCATTAAGACTGTTTTTGCAATTTCTCCTGATTTGGCTGTATTATGTGGCGTTGTCATATTAATTTCTCTCCATTTCTATTCTAAAAATTTATTTAACTAATTCATACAACTTATATTCTTACTCATTTCACATGTTAATATTTCTTAACGTTATCATCCTTTCCTAATATGTTTCCGTTTACAAAATAAAACAAAACAACATATTCAAAATAATGATAAATTAATACTACGAAGTATAGTTGTATAATTAGTTGTCTATTTCACTTCAATTAAATTATATTTCAACAAAATAGATAAATCAATAGCAACTTAAACGCACTTAGGTATTTAAAAATGATCAAGTTTGCTTTCCCACTTTTAATAGACAAGTTTGCGAATAATTCATAACTCGATATAATAATGATAAGGAGTGTTGTTATGTCCGTTGAAAATAAAAAAAAATTACCTCTATACGTAGGGGTTTATGAAAAATTATTTAAATTAATTAATGAGGGAGTCTATCCGATTGGAAGTAAGCTTCCTTCTGAACCAGAACTTTCTAAGATGATGAATGTTAGCAGAATGACCTTAAGACAAGGATTGGGTTTACTAAAAGAGGACGGCTATATTGAAACAATCCATGGACAAGGTAACTTCATAAAGCAAAATGTGAATTTAAGAAGTGTTGGCTTAGAAAAAATAGATAATTCAATTTATCAATGCTGTACAGAAACAATCGATGATGTAGATGCGTATTTAGAAGTTAGTTTTTCGGATGATTATGAATATGTTAAAAAGATTTTTAATAAAGATTCAGCAGTGATGATCAGGTTTAATCGGTGGTACAAATCTAAAAATAAAATTGTCGCCCATGCTTATACAATGTTCCCAAGTGAGACAGCTTCCCTATATCAAATGAACCTAGGCGATCAGCAGGGTGTACTAAAAATACTTGAAGAAGATATTTATAATTTAATACATTCATCAACAATTGAAATAAAGTTTACAGAGTCAGTCCTTCCTTCTTCAAACCATGAATTACGTTCAACGAATAATTTATTCGTTTTACTAATTGAAAACCTATATGATTCAATGGGGAATATCGTACTTAAAAATAAGATTTATATCCCAATCGAACTAAGTTCAATAAAAATAAATCGAATAAACAAATAGTTGAATTAGAGTTTATGTAAAAATGGAGAAATGCTAAAAAGAGGAAATATTTCAGTTTTTCTCTTGAAAATTATAATTACATAAGATCTTGTACTTCCAATCAATTGTGAATCAAATTATGAACATTTCAGCAAACTATATTATATTTAATTGATTTTAAAGGAGAGCAATATGATTAAACTTGTATTAATCAGACACGGGCAAAGTAAATGGAATGTTGAAAATCGGTTCACAGGTTGGACAGATGTTGATTTAACGAAGAGCGGACTTTCGGAGGCAAGAGAAGCTGGTATCATTTTAAGAAAAAACGGATTTTCATTTGATGTTGCCTATACATCAGTTCTTAAAAGAGCAATTCGTACATTATGGATTATATTAAATGAGATTGATATGATGTGGATTCCTGTTTATAAAACATGGAGATTAAATGAACGACATTACGGTTCACTTCAGGGGCTAAATAAATCTGAAACAGCTCAAAAATATGGTGAAGAACAGGTTAATATTTGGCGAAGATCGATGAATGTTAGACCACCTGCTCTAAAACAGGATGACCCAAGATATGAAATAAATGAACCTCGTTATAAAAACTTGTTAAAAGATGAATTTCCACTAACTGAAAATCTGGAGGATACAGAAAAAAGAGTATTAACATATTGGGAAGAAGAAATTGCACCAGCTTTGAAAGAAGGTAAAAAAGTTATTATATCTGCACATGGAAATACGTTGAGGGGGATCGTGCAATATTTAGATCAAGTCTCAGCTGACGGAATTGCTTCACTTAATATTCCAACAAGTATTCCTTTAGTTTATGAATTAACTGAAGAACTAAAGCCTATTCGACATTACTATTTAGGTATGGATGGAGAACTTCCACCCGATGTAATCCCAAAACATATCCCTAGTGAATTACTTGACCAATTTGATGATGATCATCCAAATATAACAATACAAGATGAGTAAAATAAAAAAAAGGATGGGTTTAGCAATCGTGCTTCCCATCCTTTTTATTATGCTTCAGATAACTTTAGTTTTTTTATTTGTAATTGTACTAATCGGAAAGATAATGTTAGTGCTGACACTCCTAAACCAACAATTAAACCAACCCAATATCCTTTTGCACCTAGATTCGTATTAGAAAGTGCATACCCAACTGGTAATGCGATTACCCAATAAGCTAAAATCATCATAATTAACGTGGCATTCACATCTTTATATCCTCTTAATGCACCTTGGATTGGTGCAGCAATTGCATCGAATAGTTGGAACATGACAGCAAAAATTAAGAATCCGCCTGCCAAAATTTGTACAGATGGGTCATTTGTATACCATCCAGCTACATCATATCGGAATAAATAGATGATGATCCCAAAAAATGAAGCAATTGAAACTGCCATTACTAAACCAATTTTGCTATATTCTTTTGCATTTTGGAACTCTTTTGCACCAACTTCATAGCCAACAGCAATTGTTAAAGCCATTGAAATACTTAATGGAACCATATAGAGTAGACTTGCAAAATTCATTGCCACTGTATGTGCAGCAATCGTTTCAGTATCAAACTCACTTAATAATAATGTTACGACCGAGAATACACTTACTTCAAAAAAGATACTAAGACCAATTGGAACTCCTAATTTTAAAATACTTTTCCATGTTGCAAATGAAATTGAAGGAAGATTTTTAAATAGATTGAAGCTGCTAAATGGCTTTTTACTTTTAATAATATAGAAAGCAATTCCAAAAATAATCCAATACGTTATTGCAGACGCTACACCAGAACCTACGCCACCTAAACGTGGAAGACCAGCTTTACCGAATATAAGGAAATAATTCAAAATTACATTAACTGGTACTGAAATAACGGTAATAACCATAGTAGTTCTTGTTTTACCTAAACCATCAATAAACTGACGAATGACTGTATATAGAAATAAAGGTAAAATTCCAAATGATAATGCGAATAAGAAATGAAGAGCAACACGATGAACTTTCGGATCAAGATTCATATGATTTAAGATTGGATGAATTGAAAATATACCAATAATAATTATGACAATTGCAATAATCCCAGCCAAATAAAGTGCCTGCATAACAAGAGGCGTTATTTTTTCATCCTGTTTTGCACCATTTAAATTTGCTACCATTGTCGTAATTGCGACTAAAATGCCAGTTAACCCCGTACTGATTGGAGTCCAAATACTAACACCGATCGCAACTCCTGCTAAATCCCCTGGACTACTATTACCAGACATGATTGTATCAAAAAATGACATCGAAAATAATGTCACTTGAGTGATTAAAATCGGAAGTAGTAGTTTAAAAAAGCGTGATATTTTATCCGTTTTAGTAGTATTCAATTTATCGACCTCCTAAACAAACACTTTTACAATTGTATCATGTTTTGGTTTAATAGCTATAATGAAATTATTCGGATAAATATTTTATAAAGAAAGTTGGTCTTAGATTGGGAAATCAAGTTGTAATCATCACAGGCGCAGGGAGTGGATTAGGAGCGTCATTAGCTAAAAAGTATTCTGAAAACGGAGCTCACATTTGTTTATTAGGAAGAACTGAAAATAAACTTAGAGAAATTGGAAAACAATTACCTAACAATTATTCAATACATACTGTAGATGTTTCAGAACATGAAGATGTAAAAAGAGTCTTCGATACAATCATTCAAACATATGGAAAAGTTGATTTATTATTTAATAATGCAGGTGTTGGAATTTTTGATCTTGCAGAAGAATTAAATGATGAAGCAGTACATAATATGATCGATATTAACCTAAAGGGAACTATTTTCTGTTCACAAGAGGTTTTAAAACAAATGAAAAAACAAGATAGTGGAACAATCGTCAATATTGTTTCTACTGCAGGTCTAATTGGAAAAGCAACAGAATCAGTTTATTGCGCAAGTAAGTTCGGAGTTAAAGGCTTTACTGAAAGTTTGGTTGTTGAATTAACAGGAACACCAATCTCGGTATTTGCAGCATATATGGGTGGAATGAATACAGACTTTTGGACAGGTATTTTTGATGAAGATAAAACTTCAAAAATGATGAATCCAGACGATATAGCTGAAATCATAATTGAAAATATAAAACCACGTAAAAATATATCCATACCTGAAATTATCATAAAAAACATAAAATAAGTATTAACCGAGCCGTCTTTTACACAAACTAAAGCCAAATCATTAAGTACTAAGTGAGGTATAAAAGATGAGCAAATCAAAAAAGAACAAATCAATTAATTCGAATCAAAATAATTTTGACGAATTATTACTTGAAGACCTTAATAAAGCAGATGATATTCCAATCGATTGGTTACCAAAAAGTGAACCGATTACGGAAACAATGTCATATAAAAATGCTGAAGATTAATTAGGCTTTGGTTTGAAAAGACTTGTTTATATTATTGCTTGTTTGCAATAGGGTGAATAGGCTTAGTGGCCTAAAAATTAAGCGTTTTCAATTAGTCTAATTAGCATGTTTTTTTGACTTTGACTTGAAACTGTAAAGAATAGCCATTTTGGCTATTTTTTTTTATTTTGATATGGTATTATTATTGAAGCGTTTTATATTAAAGCCAATTCCTGGCATTAAAAATACATAAACAAATGAAAAACAAGATATAGTTAGGAGAATTTTTGATGGAAAAAGTACTAGTTTTTGGTCACAAGAACCCAGACACAGATACAATTTGCTCTGCAATTGCATATGCAGAATTAAAAAAGGCATTAGGTGAAAATGCTGAGGCTATTCGTTTAGGTGAAGTAAGTGCAGAAACACAATTTGCACTTGATACATTTAAATCTGAAGCACCACGATTAGTAGAAAAAGTTGCAGCTGAAACAAATAATGTTATTTTAGTTGACCATAATGAGCGTCAACAAAGTGCTGATGATATCGAACAAGTTCGTGTACTTGAGGTTATTGATCATCACCGTATTGCTAATTTTGAAACTAGCGATCCTTTATACTACCGTTGTGAGCCAGTTGGATGTACTGCTACAATTTTAAACAAATTGTATAAAGAAAATAATATCGAAATTAAAAAAGAAGTTGCTGGTCTAATGCTTTCAGCAATTATTTCTGATACATTATTATTCAAATCTCCAACTTGTACTGATCAAGATGTTGCTGCTGCAAAAGAACTTGCAGAAATCGCAGGTGTAAATGCAGAGGAATATGGTCTAGAAATGTTAAAAGCAGGTGCAAACCTAGCTGATAAATCAATCGAGTCTTTAGTTTCACTTGATGCAAAAGAGTTCAAAATGGGTAACTATAAAGTAGAAATTGCACAAGTAAACGCAGTTGATACAAAAGACGTACTTTCTCGTCAAGCAGAATTAGAAAATGTACTTGAAGGCATCGTTGCTAATAAAGGATTAGACTTATTCTTATTCGTTGTAACTGATATTTTAACAAATGACTCAATCGCAGTTGCAAAAGGTACAGCTACTAACGCAGTAGAAAAAGCATACAATGTAACGTTAGAAAACAACACAGCTTTATTAAAAGGTGTTGTATCTCGTAAAAAACAAATCGTTCCAGTATTAACTGAGACATTCAATACACTTTAATTTGTAATTTAACAACAAAGTCTTTGAAAGGCTTTGTTGTTTTTTTTATAAATAGCAAATAATTGGGGGATTTGAAATGGAAAATTTAAAATATCCGATTGGCAGATTTACCTTACCGCCAAGCTACACTCCTGAACAACGTAAAGAATTTATTAAAGTACTAAAAGATGCTCCTATTAAATTTAAAGAAGTAATCACATCACTTTCAGAAGAACAATTAAACACACCTTATCGTGATGGTGGTTGGACACCAAAACAAGTTATTCATCATGTTGCTGATAGCCATATAAATAGTCTTATTCGAGTTAAATTAGCTTTAACTGAAGATAATCCTACGATCAAAGCCTATGATGAAAATGCATGGATTACATTAAGTGATTCGAATTTTGATTTTCATAGTTCTTTAAAAATTATCGAAGGTATTCACGAACGTTATGTAGTCTTACTTGAATCACTAACAGAGGAAGAGTTTAATCGCACTTGTTATCACCCTGAGCTTAAAATTAATATTAGTATAGATTTCATTTTAGCTTTATACGCTTGGCATAGCGAACATCATTTGGCTCATATTTATTTAGTGAAAAACAATTAATAGTAAGGTGTGAAGAACAATAAAATTATTATTTATTTGTAGTAAAAATCAATGGAGAAGCCCTACAGCAGAAAAAATTTTTCACTTATATAATGGCAACCAAGCAAGATCAGCGGGGACTGAAACTGGTGCAAGGATTAAAGTGACAGAGGGACATATTGGTTGGGCAGATATTATTTTTGTAATGGAGAAAAAACATTTAAGAAGAATTCGCGATAAATTCGGAGATATACTCAATGATAAAAAGATTGTCAATCTAGATATAGCTGATGACTATCAGTTTATGGACGAAGAATTAATTGAAATTCTCCAAAATAGAGTATCCGAAATAATTTAAGGTAATTGGGAAAGAAGCGAAAACATTATCAGATTTTAAGGAACCCACTCAGCTAAAAGAGTGGGTTTAGTTCTTTTTGCCTAATAAACGGTTAGAATTCTAAGTACTTCCGCATGATTATAAAAAATTTCCAAAATAACCCATTTCACAATAGTGTCAAAGTCCATGTTGTACACATAAAAATAAAAATAGAGCAAAATAAGAAAAAGGTGTGAGCATGTACTATAAATTATTAAAGCAATATATAAAAAATTCAAATTTAAGTTTGACTGATATAGCCAAAGAATTAAATAAGTTGGGCTTTTCAAAAGACAAGAGCTATTTAAGCAAATTACAAAATGCGAAATTGACTCCACCTGAAGAAAAATTAACTAGAGCGATAGCAAAAGTAACAGGTGGAAATGCTGAAGACTTAATTTGGTGTGCTTATATTATTAATGCACCAGAAAAATTGAAAACTCCTTTACGAAATATCTCAGAAGAAGTATTCAATCCTTCCCAGGTCGAAATGAATAGTAATCTAAAATTTGATATGATCTATAAAGAGCAAAACGTTGAGGATCGTTCAAAAATATTTGCTGAATTTATTAAACAGTCACGATTACAAAAAAATCTATCAATAAAGTGCCTTGCAACAAAAGCAAATGTATCCCATTCATATATTTCACAAATTGAAAATGGCAAAAGAGGTATACCGTCAACAGAAATTATTCGAAAGTTGGCAGAACCACTAGGTTTTCCTGTTATTCAATTGTTTCAATTAGCTGGATATGTACCAATTGATGAAAATGATTGGATAGAAGGTATGAACCTCATACGTAAAGCTAATTCAATGCTAAATAATGAAGAAAAAGAGAAATTATTGAGGTTAATAGAAGCTTTTCTAACATTGTCTTCATTACACTTTTTATAATTATTAGAATAAATAAAAATGCAGGATTCAGGATTATTCCTTTAACCTGCATTTTTATCCTTTTATTATGCCTTTAATTAGGTAAATAGCAATACACCAAATGATAATTGCTGATATTTTATTAATAACCAACATAAATTTACCAGATTGATCAAGTTTTCCTGCCATTCTTCCTGCTATAGCGAGTGACAAGAACCAGATCCACGAAACTGCAATACAAGTTACCGAAAAAGCAATTTTTTCAATTCCATCATATTGAAGTGAATTTGTTCCAATTACCCCTATAGTATCCAAAATTGCATGAGGATTTAGAAGTGAAACGGATGCAGCAAAAAGTATTTGTTTTTTTACTGAAAAATGCTCCGAATTCGTAGTTACATTTGAAGATTTAGCTTTCCATGTTTGCCAACCCATATAAGATAAAAACAAAACGCCAAAACTTAAAAGAGCGGTTTTAAAAAAAGGTGATGCTAAAATTAGCACTGAAACTCCTGTAATAGATAAAGTAATTAACAAAGTATCGCAAATTGATGCAGTAATTACAGCAGGAAGTGCATTAATAAATCTTTTTTGAGTTGCACCTTGTTGAAAAATAAAGACGTTTTGAACCCCTAAAGGAAGAATTAATCCAAAAGATAATAAAGAAGCGTGTAAAATAGTTTGAATCATAAAACCACCTAACTGACCATTTTATCTTCATTTCAAACTTTTTTTACGAATCTTGACTAAATTTGTAAATTTTAGGAAAGGATAGTAAGAAACTGTAAAAGGAAGTGAAGAGTATGTCACAACAATTTGACAATTTACCTGATTATGAATTATTAGCGAATAATCCAGCATTATCTTTACATGAACTGTCATATCATTATGATATGAGTTTTAATGATATCGCTGAAATTAGAGGAATCTCTGTAGAAGATTTAGTAAATTACTATCAGACAAATACTTCTCACGATTCATTATTTTATTTTGAATAAAATATACATAAAGCTGAGCCAATATCTATTGGAATCGGCTTTTTTTGTGTAAACAAATCCCCTACTTATACTATTGAAAAAATTGTGAGAATACTAGAATTTTAGACAGACTTAACAAGTCGGATTGTGAATTAGGTTTAAAAAAAGAAAGTCAAGCCATTTTAGGCTTAACTTCATTTTTTCTTCTTTGTCTTTAGTCGCCAATTATTACAGATCATAAATTTACCAATTGGATATTCAAAATTACATTTTTTAATAAACTTGAAATTTAATTTTTCGCATAATTTATTAGATGGAATGTTATTAGCGGAAGGGAATGCGTGAATATATTTATGCTTCGATTCTTTTTGGGCCTTCTTAATAGCTTTTTTTACTGCAATTGTTGCTATACCTTTTCGTTGAAATTGTGGTAAAATGCTCCAACCAATTTCATAAATAAGTTTACCATCCCATATGCGATCCCAATAGCCAACAGTTCCTATTTTTGTTCTGAATGGAAGCAAAACGATAACAAACATTTGTCCTGTACCTATTCGACTCATTTCAAGATAATGCTTGTGGCGACTCATAATTTGATTTAAACTTTCTAGACCACCAAGATATTTCATCATATTATTCGTATTCGATGACAGAAGTAAATTATGATCTGCTTCGTTCCATGGCTCAATTAGAATGTTTGATTCATCTATTTTTGACAATTAATACACTCCAAATTTATATTAAAAAGAATCATAATAAGATAGTATTTTGAAGTGAAGATGATATCTCTAATTAAATAACTAAATAGGTGAAATTCTTATCACGATAACCGCAAAAGGGCTGTTTGAAGTTAAAAAATTTCGGACAGCCCTTTTACTGAACAAAATTAAATTTAATTATGAGTAATAAATAAGGTTTAAATTTTCATCTGATAAGCTCTGACGATAATCCCATCATTTGCTGGTTCGAAGTCAAACTTTGGTAAACGTTTAAATCCAATTCCCTCATATAAACTTATGGCATTTTTCATAAATTCACCGGTATGTAATCCGATTGCATCGAATCCTTTTTCTTTCGTGCGATTAATACATTCTGAAATTAGCGCAGAAGCAACTCCTTGACCACGGCAGTCTGACTCTACAGCAAGCATTCGGATTTCTGGATAATCAAGTTCGTCGATATAGTCTCCATAGGCATTTATTTTGGTTGGGAATAAAGCGACGCTACCGACAATTTTTCCTAAAACCGTGGCAACAATTATTTCCACACCTTCTTGTTCATCAACATTCGATGAGAGGGACTTCTTTAAAGCATGCCAATGTTTATCTGGTAACAGGTTAACGTATTCATAATAAGCGTTAATTCTTTGTTCTCGAATTGACTGAAACATCTCTTTTTCAGCATTACAAATTTCTATTTTTACCATTAAAATTGCATCTCCTTATGCCTTAATGAATGAGGAACTTTTCTTTTTGTCCACTTAAATCTTCGCGATTGTGTTTCGAATTCCAAATCGTAAGTTCTGGACCTTTTGGTAACACTTTTGGTTCTTCTTTTTCGGGTGAAATAGTAATCGATAAATGGTAATGTCGTTTAATCGCATCAAAATCAGTTGTATCCCCAAACCCTGATGTTTGATATAAATCTCGTACATAGCCCCATAAGTTTTTAAACTCGCGTATTAAATTACGATTCGTATTAAAGGCTGTAAAGTAAGCAGCATCGAACCGTACAAGCGTTGTATATAACCTAACATCAGTATCAGTAATTTTATCACCAAATAAAAAACGTTGTTTAGATAATCGCTGCTCTAGCTCATCTAATCGATTAAATAATGTTTCATAAGCATCTTCATAGGCTTTCTGAGATTGTGCAAAACCACATTTGTATACACCATTGTTTACATCAGTGAATATGATTTCGTTTAGCGCATCAATTTCCTGGCGAATGGAAACTGGGTATAAATCTGGTGCATTCTTTTTATGGTACGGCTTCCAAACCGTTTCGAAATAATTTGTTAGCCTAAAATAGTCATTATTGGCAACCTTGCCAGAGCTTATATCGATAATAGCGGGTACTGTCGGACGTCCTGAGTAGTTTTGATCTGATTTATGATAGATTTCACTCATATAGCGAACGCCTAATATTGGATCAACTCCTCCTGAATCCAAAGAAAATTCCCAATCCACGTGAGGCAATCTTGGACGCATTGGACTGACGGTACCTAAACTGATTGCATTTTCTAAGCCTAAAACTTTTCGTACAATAACAGAGCGATGTGCCCATGGACAAGCAGCTGACCAAATGAGACGATATCGACCTGCTTCAATAGGGAGTTCTCCTGGTTTATTTCCAAATGGTGTAGAAAAACGATTTAATTGACGTCTAAAGAAACCATCAACTGTTACTTCAGTTGGTTTAGTTTTATTCATACTTAAACTTCCTTTCTCACTACTTTGGATAAAATTTTTTAGAGTTTTTGAAGGTGAACATAGAAGTAATTCTAATACTCTATTATACTCCTAAAATTCAGAAAATGTATTTTTTCTGGTCATACTTATGATGACAATACGATCTATATAATTGCTTTATACCACTTTGTTAGAAATTATCTCGAATTTGAGGTATATTTAAGTTGCTTAATAAATATAGCAACATAAAACCTTATAAATCTACTCAAATTTTCTTTAAAATTACAGAAATTAGGAGGAATAGTTAAATGGAAATAGGAATTAGTACTTTTGTAGAAACAACGCCTGATGCATATACAGGTAATGTAATAAGCCATGCAGAACGATTACGTGAAGTGGTTGAGGAGATTATTCTAGCAGATCAAGTTGGATTAGATGTATTTGGAGTAGGGGAACATCATCGTAATGATTTTGCAGCATCATCTCCAGCAGTCGTATTAGCAGCAGCTGCATCACAAACAAATCGTATTCGACTAACAAGTGCCGTAACTGTCCTTTCATCAGCAGATCCAGTACGAGTATTTCAAGATTTTGCTACGCTTGATGGTATTTCGAATGGTCGAGCGGAAATCATGGCGGGACGTGGTTCATTCATCGAATCATTTCCTTTATTCGGCTATAAATTAAACGACTATGATGAGCTTTTTGAAGAAAAAATGGATTTACTGTTAACCTTGCAAAAATCTGAATTCGTAACATGGAGTGGAAAACACCGACCAGCCATTAACAATATAGGAATTTATCCACGTCCAGTTCAGGAGCCCCTGCCAATTTGGATTGGAAGTGGCGGAAACAGTGAGTCAGTCTTTCGAGCTGGACTATTAGGACTTCCACTAGTTCTTGCAATTATAGGTGGACGACCAATTCAGTTCGCACCACTTGTTGAGCTATATAAAAAAGCAGCAGCACATGCCGGTCATGATGTAAGCAAACTAAAGATTGCATCCCATTCACATGGATTCATCGCAGAAGATACAATGACTGCTGCAGATAAATTTTTCCCATCAACTCAACAGGTCATGAATAAGCTTGGAAAAGAACGCGGTTGGGGAACATATGACCGAGCTGCATTCGATGCGGCGCGAAGCTTTGAAGGTGCACTTTATGTTGGAGATTCTGAGACTGTCGCACAAAAAATCATCCACCTTCGAAAAAATGTAGGTATTACAAGATTTATGCTTCATGTACCAGTTGGTTCGATGCCACATGCAGACGTAATGAAAGCAATCGAACTATTAGGTAAGGAAGTTGCACCAATCGTTCGAGATGAAATCGCAAAGTGGGAAGCAAAACAATAGCTGGAAATAAACGAAAAGCTGTTTTCTATAAGAGGACAGTTTTTTTATATCGATTAAATTAAAAAAATCGTGATAATATTCCATCAAATGGAAAAGAATATTGCTAGGAAAGGAGGGAATGCAAATGTTAATAAAAAATTGGTTCTCAGGAATTATTGTTTTTATGGCAACGATTTTGCTGATGGCAACACCAGGTAATCTCAAAGCTTTTGCTGAATCTGAGGTTTCAGATGCAAATAATCGAGCACAAACAATCGTAGTAGAGTTAAATGATGATTACTTTAACCCGAAAAACATTACGATTCCAAATGGTACAAAAACAACTTTATTATTGAAAAATAAAGGGAGTAAGCCACATACTTTTACTGTGAAAATGCTCAATATTGATGTAGAAGTTCAACCAAGAACTGAAAAAACCATTTCAGTGTCACCAAAACAAGCAAATACATATGATCTTACATGTAAGTACCATTTTAATGTAGGTATGGTAGGAAAAGTAATCGTAAAATAAAGTCAAGGCCATTTGGCCTTGACTTTATTTATGTTTTGATAATTTACTACAATAAAGAAATGTCATTTGAATTTCTAACAGGAACATTACTTTTTAGCAATATCTCCTCATACAATTAAAATGAGGAGGGATATGGATGGAGAACATCGATTTTCATATACTTCAATGGTTTTTTGGTAGTACACCGATCCTTGGTTTAGCTTTAATGATGTTTATTGCTTCATCAATTGGGAAACGCCTCACTATACCAATTATTACAGTTATCGTAACATCATGCTTGTGGTTTATTTGGAAAACGCTACCAAACGATATTTGGCATCGTATGGGAGCAGACGGTACTGTTGGGCTGTACCAACATATAACCTTCGCTCTAATCCTTGGTTTTGTCACATCGAGCATTCTCGGAATGTTTCAAAAAAATCAACACGCTAAATAAGAATACCATTAGATAGATGAACATTTTAAAGGCTATCAATGATCTTAAATAGATTAATACAATGTACCAATAACTATGAGCTTCTCTAAAAGAGGCTCCTTTTTCTATTACAAAGAATTGAAAGCGAATTCATTAAAAAAGAATCAAAAATAATAAAAAAATCAATTGACTCTCCCCTCGGAGGAGGCTTTACATTATGTTTTGTAGAGCTTTAAAAGGAGTTGAGTTAAGATGAAAAAACAAAACATAATGTTATCTTTAGTATTAATGAATTTATTCATTATTTTTTTAGGAATTGGGTTGGTTATTCCAGTCACACCTTCAATTATGAATGAGTTAAATATATCTGGTACAATTGTAGGCTATATGGTAGCTTCATTTGCTATTACACAATTATTTTTTTCACCAATTGCAGGTCGCTGGGTAGACCAGTTCGGACGTAAAAAAATGATTATAACGGGATTATTGATCTTTAGTATCTCAGAGTTTTTATTCGGAATGGGTAAAACGATTGAGGTTCTTTTTATTTCACGTATGCTAGGCGGAATAAGTGCGGCATTCATTATGCCAGCTGTAACAGCATTTATAGCAGATGTTACAACGGTTGAAACAAGAGCAAAAGCACTCGGCTATATGTCGGCTGCAATTTCAACAGGTTTTATTGTTGGACCAGGTGTTGGAGGATTTTTAGCAGAATATGGTCCACGCATACCATTTTTCTCTGCAGCAGGATTGGCGATTTTAGCTGGTGTTTTATCTATTACAGTCCTTCCTGAGCCAGAACGAAATCAAGACAGTATTGAAGAGAAAGGACAAAAACCAGGATTTAAACGTATTTTTGCTCCGATGTATTTTATTTCGTTTATGGTTATATTGATTTCACAATTTGGTTTATCAGCTTTTGAATCCTTATTTTCATTGTTCACAAATCATAAATTTGGTTTTACACCGAAAGACATAGCAATTATGATTACTGGTGGTGGGATAGTTGGTGCGATTGCTCAAATAGCATTATTTGATCGATTAACAAAATGGATGGGAGAAATTCGATTAATTCGATATAGTTTAATTCTGTCTACAATTCTAGTATTTATGATGACAATTGTGAACTCTTATTTTATGATTTTACTAGTGACGATTACAGTATTTTTAGGCTTTGATTTAATGCGTCCAGCTGTTACAACCTATTTATCTAAAATTGCAGGTAATGAACAAGGCTTTGTAGGTGGGATGAACTCAATGTTTACTAGTTTTGGGAATGTAATAGGACCAATAATAGGTGGAATCCTATTTGATATAGACTTAAACTATCCATTTTATTTTGCAACAGTCTTATTAGCGAGTGGTGTTGGTTTAACAATTGCTTGGAAAATGCCAGTATATCGAACTGCATAATATATCAAAAAAGCGTATTCTATATTTACGAATAAAGAATATGCTTCTTTTGCTAAAATAAGAATGTGGAGGTGACTAAAGTGAAGGAAAAACTATATACAATAGGTGAGGTATCTAAACTAGTTAATATTTCGATTAAAGCACTCCGATATTATGATAAAATCAATTTATTTAAACCAGCGTATGTCGATCCAGATAAGAATTATCGATATTACAAAGACTCACAAATTCATCTTCTCGATTTAATCAAATCTCTCAAATATATTGGTACTCCATTAGAAGAGATGAAAGAAGTACAGGGACTACAGAGAGATGAATTTTTTTCCTTTTTAACAGAACAAGAAAAAATTGTAAGAGAAAAAATAAATTCTTTAATCGAAATTGAAAAAATCATCGCAAATGCAAAAAAGGGATTGCAAAAACAAAAGGATTATCCACAATTTGGTGAAGTATTTTTTTCGTATGAAGAAGAAATGCAAATCATTCAGACGAAAGCGAATGGAATCGATCCGAAAAATATTTTGAATGCTTCATATAGTAAATTAAAGAAATTTGCTGCATCTACAGAAGGTTTTAGGAACAATGGTTATGGAGCCATTGTGCCATATAAGTCTTATACACATGTTAGTGAAGTAACATATCAATATTTATTTACACCCGTTTTAACAAAAAAACAAACTACACTACTATTACCAGATACGGAGCTTTCAATCATCCCCGAAGGAAGATACATATGCATAACTTATAAAAGCTTATCATCTAATGATTATTTTACAAACTTACAAAGACTTATTAACTATATAGACAAACATCAAATAACAATTAAAAGTGATATATATGAGTCATTAATACATAATAATTATTCACCAAATCAAAAAGAAGAATTTTTGATTGAAATGAGAGTATTGGTCGATGATGAAAGAGAATAGACAGACAAAAATATGATTTAAAAATCTCATAGAAAATTTTTGAATGACTCCTTAAAGGGTCTTTTTTTACTTTTATGATCCGAAAATAAAATTATTTAATATACAAATTGAATTTTTGAATAAAAAGATTGATTTTTATATAAAAACTTAACATTTACGTTCATCGAATCAAATTATTTAATATAAAAATTTAATAATTTAATAAAATTATAAATTTTTATAAATAATATTTAATTTTTGTTTAAAAAATTAAATATATAGTGTATTATATGATTAAATAAATGAAAGGAGAACAGTATGTCGTATCCTTTACTAACTAATTGTCCTGTTTGTAGCAAGGCACTTAAAATTACTAAACTACATTGTAACCATTGTCAGACTACGATTGAAAATGAATTTGAAGTATCAAGATTAGCAGCTCTAGGCCAAGAACAACTTCATTTTATTGAGATTTTTCTTAAATGTCGTGGAAATATTAAAGAGGTCGAAAAGGAACTAGGAATTTCTTATCCGACTGTTAGAGGAAAATTAGATGAAATTATCTCTACTCTTGGGTATTCCACTCAAAAGAAACCAGAAATAGATAAATCTAAAATTGTAACATTATTAGAAAAAGGCGAAATTACGGCTGAGAAAGCCATTCAATTATTAAAAGAGGGGGACTTATAATGAAAGACGAGATTTCAAGAATATTAACGTTGGTGGAAGAAGGAAAGATTGATAAAGATAAAGCAAGTGAATTAATTAATATTTTACAAGATAAAGATCAGCCAGAACGCGTATCTTTGAAAAAAGAATCATATGGAAATAAAATCTTAAAGATTCGTGTGAACTCTGAAGTAGGAGATAATGTTAATGTAAATGTACCGATTAATCTTGTGAAGGCTGTTTTAAAAGTAGGTACTAATATTGCTGAAAAAATTCCTGAAGCTGAAAAATATGTTAAAGATATTAACATTGATCTGCTAATCGAAGCAATCGAAAACGAAATGGTCGGACAAATCATTGACATCACTTCATCTAACGGTGATAAAGTTTTCGTTGTGATTGAGTAGAATATGTTAAAGTTCAAGGTGAAAATAGAAGGAAAGCGATTCTCCATTCCTGTTCCTTATGCGGTTTTAAATTTAGCAAGTTTGATCATCACATCAAAATTGCTTAATCGGTTAATAAATAAAGCAATAAGAAAAAATGGCAGTAAATTCAATTTCCCTGAAATTGATAGAAAGGATTTAAAGCCGTTACTAAAGGGCCTTTCAAAAAACAGTGGACTAATCCTTGTAGATACGAAACTAAAAGATGGAACAGAGGTAGTAGTAAAGCTTTAAAGTTGATTCTTTTTGTCACGAATTATTATTTTTCTACTTCCTAAATTGTTTCATATGAATTTTTTATAATAATATTATGTAAACTAAAAGTAAAGTATAAAAAGAACCCCCTTTTTTTAAAATGGGGTTTTTCTTATTAATAAATTTCATCATCCCAAACATTACTTGCATTTTGAGTTCGTTTCATCATTTTTGCTAAATAAAGTTCAGTTGTTTGAATACTTTCATGACCTAAACTACGACTAACTTGATAAATGCTCGCACCTTTTTCAATTGAACGACATGCATAATGATGTCGAAAGAAGTGAGGACTAATATTGTTCGATTGATTATGTTCTTTTACAAAAGGTAACTCTGAATCTTTTATCATTTCTATGACATATTTTGATAAATATTTAAACGAATAATGTTGATTCAGTTTATTTGGAAACAATGGACTTGAATCTGTTTTTGATATTAGATTTGATAGACCACGTCGACTCCTTAGTTTACATAAATCTACAAATACATGATTTAATAATTTAACTTCACGTTTTTTATTTCCTTTTCCAATAATCTCTAGCCAATAACCGTTTGAATCCTTTGTAACTTTACCCCAATTTGCCTCTGCTAGTTCCCGAATTCGCATTCCAGTTGTAGCTAATAATTTGATTATAGTCGTTTTTAAAATATTTCCATTATAAAAATTCAATAATGCTTTAACTTCACTTTCTTCTAAATCACGATTTGGTAAATCATCCTTTGTAATTTTTGCATTCAAAATTCGAGTATATAAAGGTACTGAAACATAATGACTATCAAATAAAAACTTGAAAAAGCTTTTTAATATGACAAGTTTTCTTGAAAGAGTTGTAACACGATATTGTTGCTTGTTCGAACCGTATTGATAAGTAGATAGCCATTGTTGATATGAATCGATATGTCTTTGATTTAAATTTTTGAAAAATGAAGTTTCTATATAAGATTCTACATCCTGACGTAAAAATTCTTCACTCTTCATCAAGTATCGAAAAAACTGCATTAACTCTCGTATGTATTCCATCTTTGTACTATCTTTTCGTTGTTTCGATTTTTGAATATCTTTTCTTTGATGGACAAAGTAGTAGATCATCTCCAAATCAGAAAAACCTTCATAGATCATCCGATGATTTTTTTCATTCTCAAACTTTGTTTGTAGAAGAATAGGAAAGTATGTTTCATCTATTAAATACTCAATTATGTTGGATTCATTTAGATTCGTACTTGGTAAATACGCTGAATTTGTAATAAGTAGACTTGATTTTACTAACATATTACTCACCTCATAATCTATTATACATAAATCATCCTATTTAAAGTATTAATTCGAATATTTTTTCCAGCTAAATAATTAACTTTAATATTTTATAAATATTATAATGCATGAAATGAATAAGGTAGAAAAATACACTATTATTCTACTTAAAACAAATTACGTATAATTAATTATTTATAAATAAATAGATTTATTTGTATCTGTTTAATTACTTTTTAACAATTTGTTGGAAATAATTATGATATAATGAAGCTATAAAACAATGAAAAAGGAAGAATCCAAATGTTAGAACAAGATCAAAAAATGAAAGAGATTGTTACAACAAATGAGGCTGTAGAACTGTTAGGTGTATCGAAACAAACGATTTACAATTATGTAAAGGCTGGGAAACTCAAACTTGTTTATGAAGATTGGCAAATCGATGGGACAATGAGGTTTTATTTAGTGGATCTTAATCAGTTAAAGTCCCAAACGGTAAAACCGGTAGGACTAACTGTTCTTGAAACAGCTAATTTATTAGGAGTATCGAAAGCAACAATCCATCAGTATATTAAATCTGGGAAAATTAACGCAAGTAAAGTAAATTTTAAAGGTAGACTAACTGTATTTATTCCAGAAGAAGAAATTGAAAATCTAAAATTCTCACAAAAAAATGCATCAAGAAAAAAGTCTTTTTTTACTAAGGACTTAGAATTTTACTTATTTGGACTTTATGAAATTCCAAACTCGAACGAAAAAGCCCGTATCATCGAGCTTAATGAGACCTCTGAAATCGTAGTAAAAACGAACATGGGTGAACTTTTAAATAAAGAAGAACTTACAAGCCGTGGTTTTAGAAAAGCTTATGAAATGAAGAAAGCCAGTCATAGTACGAAAAGAGGTATGATCTCTTTTCAATTTCCAATCCCTCAGTCAATTAGTGCTCCGATTTTTGGCATTATCGATTCTTTTTATAAACACATTGGACATCAAAATATGAATCTTTATATGAAGGACAACTCAATAAAGATCGAAATAAAACCAATTAAACTACCATATCTTGATTCCAACATTGAACAAGATTTTGAAATTTTACAAAACTGTTTAATTGATGGCAAGCTTTCTACTAGACCAGGTTTTATTGTGTTTACGAGTAATCAAGAACAACTAACTATTTTTGTGAAAGATTCAATAAAAGAAAAGATTAAACAAATTGCAATAGCTCATCATACTGGAATTGAGGATATTACTGAGAAGCTTTTGCTTATGGGTTTAAAGGAATTTGAAAAAAATAACTCATTTAATGACTAAATTTACTCGCCAATTTCCGACAATGAGATGGATACTTGTATTAGAAATCAAATCTCGATGCGTCTATTAAACCAGTTTAGATAATTCTGAAAATAGAATAAAAGGGGAATGAAAATGAAGTTTATCGATTTAAGAAGTGACACTGTAACAAATCCTACAGATGAAATGAGACAAGCCATGTTTTTAGCCGAAGTTGGCGATGATGTTTATGGCGATGATCCAACAGTGCAAAAATTAGAAATTTTAGCTGCTTCTATGATTGGAAAAGAAGCTGCTTTATTTGTACCAAGTGGAACATTTGGTAACCAGCTTGCTTTGTTTACACATTGTGATCGTGGTACTGAAGTCATTCTAGGAGAGGATTGTCATATTTTCGAACATGAAGTAGGAGCTGCTTCAATTATTGCAGGAGTCCACTTAAGAACTTTACAAACGACTCATGGCAAGATGGATATTAACCGAATTAAACATTCGATCCGACCTGATGACATCCATTATCCAGAAACTTCATTAATCTGTTTAGAAAATGCCTATTCAAATGGATCTGTAGTAGATATCGACTATATGAAGCAAGTTTATAGCATAGCAAAAGATACAAATATTCCTGTTCATTTAGATGGCGCAAGAATATTTAATGCGGCTACTTATTTAAAAACGGATGTTAAAGAGTTATCTCGATATAGTGATTCAGTAATGTTTTGTTTATCAAAAGGACTTTGTGCTCCAGTAGGTTCAATACTTGTTGGTAGTAAAGAATTTATTGAAAAAGCAAAAAAGAAGCGTAAATTACTAGGTGGAGGCTGGAGACAATCTGGATTTTTAGCTGCTGCTGGTATAATCGCATTAGAAAAAATGACGAAACGATTACATGAAGATCATGAAAATGCTCAATATTTAGCTAATAGACTAACTGAAATCCCTGGAATTAATGTTGATACATCTCAACTTCATATCAATTTAGTATTCTTTCAAATAACTGAAATGAGAAGAAGACCTGAAGAAATTGAACAAATTTTTAAAGAGAATGGAATTATCACATTTGCTCCAGAAGAAAACGGCATGATGCGTTTTGCCACACATTACTGGATTACGAAAAATGATATTGATAAAGTAATTGATGTGATGAAAACAATTTGATTTTTCAATGCAATTGCTGTATTAGTTGAGTTAATGGGAGTATCTTTTTGAGGCAGAAAAGGAATCTAAAGTGGAATACTCTCTCACAGAACTAGGTAAAAAATTTAACACTGACTCGATGCTATGATTGGGGGACGGGATTTATGAAGAAAAAAATAGAGGAGCATAACTATACTACACAAGATGAAGAATTATAGATTCTTTAGTTAAAAAAGATGATGTAGAACGGAGCTTATAATGAAAATCGAAGAAAAAGATGACTATGTAATAATTGATGGATATGAAATAGATGGTTTTATTGATAAGAAACAACAATGTTCAAAATGCAACAATAGTTTAATTCACTATGAAGATTTTGAAGCATTTTTCTGTCCAAATTGTAATGCTTGGACAGAAGAAAAATGTATGGATCCCAGTTGTTATTACTGTCCAAATCGTCCAGAAAACCCATTACCATTTAAATAATATTGTTTAACTAACTCATTTTGGTCGGCTATATAGTCATATTTTTATATGCTAGGATAGAAAAATAATACAAGTTAGTTTTTAAATGTTATACATTCAAGCAAATATAAATGTCAGGGGAGTTCATCAGATGAAAAATACAGAAGATTTATATTTCGAGATGTCTGATAAAATCATTGAAAAAGAAAGCAAAAATGGAATTGAGGGATTAAGTCAAAACGAAAGAAATTTTTATTCGGTCGATAGTCTCTTAATGGAATTAAATAACGGTGGATTTGATCAATATTTCTTAAATTGGACTGGTGAACATTGGCAAGAAACTGTTTCAATCTTAGATAATTTAGAAATAAGTTTTTTATCTAATTTAGTTAAAAAAGCTAATGAAATCTATCATAGTGAAAAATCAGAAGAGGATATTCTTGATGAATTACACGAATTGGATAATGAATTTTATAATAATTTGAACTATGAAGATACATATGAAAAAGTAATGAAATTGTTCAATTAACGTATGTAATTATTTAGCAAACTATTCTATTTTTAACGATAAGAAGTTTTTCCACTAGTAGTACTACTTGTGAACTATTTTTATTATCGAAAGTAAATTACTTGTATACTTGAAAAATATTACACTACTTTAAAAGTATAGTTAATATTAACGGAATTATCAGGAAACTATTGTGGATTAAGATGACCTTGTATATATTTAAAGTACAATATGACCGAGCGATTGCTCATATTATGATGAATTTTATTTAAAAAGTTATTAAGGAGGATGAATAATGGAGGAAGTAATTGAAAAAGCAATTCAAGATATCTACCCAGAAGATTTCGCTTGGTGTTATGGATGTGGTCGATTAAATAAAGATGGTCATCATCTTCGCACTGGTTGGCAAGGTGATAAAACGGTTACAATCTTTACACCGGAATCAAAGTACATGGGAATTCCAGGTTTTATTTATGGTGGATTAATAGCTTCGTTAATTGATTGTCATGGGACAGGCTCTGCCTCACTTGCTTTACACCGTAAGAATGGGAACGAAATAGGAGATGGTACAGCACCTCCTAGATTTGTAACCGCTTCCCTAAATGTGGAATATCTTAAACCAACTCCCCAAGACGTACCTTTAAAAGCAGTTGGAACTGTTGAAGAAATCCATCCTAAAAAATGGAAAGTTCATACAGAATTATTTGCAAATGACACTCTTTGTGCTCGTGGAGAGGTAGTTCTTGTTGTTATGCCTAGCACATTTTTAAAATAAAAACCCTTTAAATAAAATATTATATTCCAAAGGTAATTTTAAAGAATCAAAATGCAAAAACTCGCCAAGATTGAAGCGATTTTTTGCATTTTTATATGCCAACTGTTATATCAAAACATTTATCATTGCGGCTTTCAATATCTGAAGATTAATTCAAAACGGACCCGTGGTCTTAACACATTTTATCAACAGACTCTTTTATTTAAGTTCTTTAAGTATTTTGTTAATTCCGTTTTTTGTAGGCTTATCTCTGCCTATCAACCAGCGTATTAAAGGAACTGCAACTAGCACCATGATAAAAAGGCGGAATGTTTGCATCGCAAATATTAATGTTGTATCGGCTCCGCTACCAAAAGCGATGGCCATCACAGCATTAATGCCACCTGGTGTTGTCGCCAAATATCCGGAAAGTAGATTAAGATGGACAAATTTTGCGAGAACCAAACCGAAAGCTCCACAGCCGATTATGAGTATGAGAACAAAACTAGTAATTGCTGGTAACAATCGTCGAGCTCGTCCTAGGGTTTCTCTATCGAAACGCAATCCAATTTGAAGACCAACTAAAGTAAATGCCGGTTCACGTATCAATTCGGGTGGTGTAAGGATCAGTTACATATTATAATACGACGGATGAAATTGCCCAGGTTATAAATATTGATCAACTCAAGTAGAAAATTATTAGAAAATATAACAAAAGAGGGTAATATAATGAAAAATATTCGAGCACAAGTATTAGCTATTTTGATTGATTGATTTATGTAATACAGAAGAAATAGTAGAAAATCCGGAAGTACTTTTATTTGAAGAAGGTTTGTTAGATTCATTTGGAACTGTTAGCTTACTAGTTGAGATAGAAGATAAATTAGGGATAGATGTAACAATTTCTGATTTTGATCGCGATGAATGGTCTACACCAAATGAAATTATATCAATTTTAGAAACTATGGCTACTTAAAATAATGAATTTTAGAAAAAGCTTCCGAACACAAAATTTGAGTGTTCGGAAGCTTTTTCTTTGGACTATACTTAATTTCATATACACATTTTGTTCATTCTCAATCAGCTAACCACAAAGTTTTGAGATTAATTCTAAACTTTTTCTTTACTGTGCAAGAAAGATTCCAATGCTTGATCCACATAAACCCAACCCTTTAAGCTTAAATGAAGCGAATCGCTGAAAAAATATTTATCATATTCATGGTTCGATAAGTCTTCAACTTCAAATCCAGAATCACGAATTTCTTTAGATACTTTTTTATAATATAAAGTACGCTCTTCTTTTTTAAAACCAATGTAATCATAAAAGTACCCATTTACTGGAATAGATATGAAAAGTGGTTTTGCACCAGCACTTTTTAATAAATCTAATTCCAGTTGTAGGTCCTTATATTCAGGTGATTCTTTATAGGAAAGTGTAGACTTAGAGTTTTTTAATTGATTAATTTTATTAGCAAAATGCAATGTATAAATACTGTTTCTAATATAAAATGGATTATTGGTTGCTGTTTTCTTTCCTTCTTTTTCTGCAATTGCCATCAGCTCTTTAAATGATTTGTTTTTTGAAGTTGAGTAATTATTTATATTAAAATTACTGATAAAATTAAATTTTGATGTAAGTACATCTTGTTTATTTATAATTGATAAATAAGGATTGACTAAATTATTAGTAATTAGTTTATTAGTCAGTTTTTCTGTTTTCATTCCAAGCGCTTGCCTCATCAAAGTCGTAAGCATTTTATCATTTCTAACTATTGAATAATCAAGTAATCGATTAATTGCTCTTTGTTTTATATCCATAGGGATTTTATTATTATTTGCAAATTCAATTGCTTGTAACTTTGAAAAATTCGGGTCAAAACGTTGTTCATCTAATCCTCTTTTATTAAACCATTGAGGTGAAATTATAAAAATGATCTGTTTCCCTTTTAAACTTGTATAGTTAGCAGATAAACTAAGGAAATGTATTAATGATTGAGTTCCTCCTCTTCCAATTAGGAAAGGTGTATATTTTGGATCATATACCTTAAAATAATTTGAAGGATGAAACTGATCAAATCTTGAAAGTTCAGACGAACCATAGATTGGTATAATAGTAGGATCTTTCATAACTTGTCTTTGTACTGTAATACCTTGGAAGATAGCAGGACTAAGTGAGCTAGATTGATGCCTAGCTGTTCGATTTGTAACTAATGTAGATAACCATTGATTTGGAATGGTAAGTATTAAAATAACAACTATAAAAGCCAAAAATATTGGACCGAAAGTAGGTTTTTTCATATATAACCCCTCATTTGATATCTATTTATTTGTTTTAGAATAAAGTTCCTGAAAAAATTAAAAAGCCAAAACAAATAAAGTGAAATGTAATAATTATTGAAAGTATATCTGTGAATTTTGTTCGAGGAATTAATTTCTTTTCTTTATTTTTCCTTTCAAATAAATCATAGCAAATAATTAAAATAGCATGGTAAATACCATAAACAATGAAATGCAACGCTAGTCCATGCCAAAGACCCATTAAAAAAAATAAGGTAAAGTAAGAAATATACGAGATTACATATCGATTTTTTATTATTTTCTTTTTTTGCAAGAAAAAAACTAGCCTCATATAAACATAATCTCTAAACCAAAATGATAATGTCATATGCCAACGATTCCAAAAATCTTTAATATTTCTACTTAAAAATGGTTTATTAAAGTTCTGTGGTGTTTGAACACCTAATAAAAAGCTAACTCCGACTGCAAAAGCACTATAACCTGCAAAATCAAAGAACAAATAAAAACTATATGCATACATGTATAATAGTTTTAATACAAATAGGTCTTCATGTAAGTAGACATTTGAAATAATATACAAATTGATCGCATGAGCAATAATATACTTATAAAGAAACCCTCGAAATATTAAGTTGATACCATTAAATAAAAACCGCTTATATTCCCCAGCTTCAAAGCTATTCTTAAAATCCTTCTCAAACCTACGATATCGATCAATCGGACCAGACGTAAAAGTCGGGAAGAATAAAAAAAACTGTAGAAACTCAAATACTGTTAACGATTTGATTAATCCATCCCTTATTTCGATTAGTAAATGAATTGTTTTGAAAGTTACATAGGAAATACCCAAAAATCCAATTATTGATTTTGAAATAAAAAATGGCTGAACCTTTGTTAAAATTAAAGGTAATAAAGTAAATGCAATTAAAAAATAAAAAACACGAGGATTATTATATTTATCACGATATTTTCTATAGTTAATGACCAATACTGAATGAAAAATAGTAAAACATATAAAAAATAACAACTGTTTTAGATCATCTTTAAAAATAAGTAAAATAAGTGTCCATCCCACTAGAGTACTGTAAAATGTTATCTTTTTTCCTCTTAGCCCACAAATAATAATTGGTAAGAATAATAACATCAATATTATAAAATATAGTAAATTTCCGTATGGTGTCATTTGAATACCTCTATAAATATTAGTTTATAAAATTAAAATTCATTATAAATAAATGTAGATGAGCCAGAGGAATTACAAATGTAAAAATAGATTAGCAATATGATGATCATCAAATAATAACTAGTTTTAAAAAACCATTGAAAAATCATCGCATTTTTAAAAACTCGATTTGTTTTCTTTTCTTTCATAATTATTTCCACCTTTAACCAGGATAAATTTAAGTTTAAAATTGAAGGTTTACTTTGCTTAAAAGTACGTGAAATGTATAGCATTGCTATATAATAACACAGTAAAAAAACAAAAAAGATTATATTTTTTTAATCAATTTCACTATAATTTAATGATTGGCTATAAAATTCATTATTCATTTTTAAAAAGGCATTTTTTTGATATGTAGAAGTATTTAATAATTAAATTGTTTTAATCAAATTTATAGTGAATATTCATAATAGAATCTGCGAAATTTAATTTACAAAATATATAATGATCCCATAATAAGTTTTTAAATTGTGTAACAAAAAGAAGGGTGGATCATTAAAAGTGATGCAGCAACCAAAAATACTTGTAGTTACTTCTAGTTTCGGAAATGGTCATAAACAAGTTTCCAAAGCTTTAAAAAGTGAATTTGAAAATCATGATTTAAAAAATGTAACTATTATAGACTTATATGACGAAGCGTATCCTACTTTAAATACATTCGCGAAGCAACTCCACATACATATGTTCAAGCATGCACAGACAGTATACAAATGGTTCTTTTACGGAACTGAAAAGCTTTATAATTTATCTATAATTGATAAGCTTTTAGAATTAAGTGGAAAAAAAATAAAATGCATACTTCAAATTGAGAAACCAGACATCATTGTTACTACTTTTCCAGTAGAATCGGTAGCCAAATGGAAGAAAATATCAGGTCATCCATGTAAACTTTATACTGTAATAACTGACTATTATATCCATCGTTCTTGGATTAACGATGAAGTAGATCGGTACTATATTGCTACTGAAGAATTATTACCTCAACTGTCAAGATTTGGTGTACCTTTCTCAAAAGTATTAGTAAGTAGCATACCCATACGAGAAGAATTTAGAAAAATTGAAAGGAGTAAACTTATAGTAGACGAGCACCAAACTAATTTAAATTATCGAATATTAATTGTTGCTGGTGCTGTAGGGGCTTTGAAAGATGTAAAAAAAATAACCCAGCAGCTTTTAAATGATGAGAGACTAAGTGTAAAAGTTGTCTGTGGAAATAACCGAAATCTATATAAGAGTCTTATTAACCAAGTAGAAGTATACAATGGTAGACTTCAGGTGTTTGGTTATGTAAATGATATTTATAATCTATATAAAGAAGCAGATTTACTAATTACTAAACCAGGGGGGATAACACTTTCAGAAAGTATAGCATGTAGTTTACCTACAATTTTGTACCGACCAACACCTGGACAAGAAAGTGAAAATTCACGTGTTTTTGAAAATGTAGGGGCCTCACTCACTGTAAAAACTATAAGTGATTTAGTGGAATATGTAGAACAGATACTTGAAAAGCCATATTATTTATTTGAAATGAAAATATCACTAATGAACTTATATAAAGGTTTTAGTTCTCAGTTAATCGTAAACGATATTTTTGAAGGAATATCATAATATTAATCAAAAAGAAAAATAGAGAGTAATTACTCTCTATTTTTCTTTTTGATCATGAAAGGATTCCCTCATCAATCCGTACAAATTTAAAATTCCTTTTTTTACAATTAGTAAGAAAACCTTCAAGCGCATTGTTTTCGTTCATATTGCCTTTCTTTATAACGCTGATAATACCAGATTGCAGTACTAATCCAAAATCCTCCAGTAAAGTAACCAGCAATTACATCGCTTGGAAAATGAACACCTAAATAAATTCTACTTATGCCAATTAAAAGAATCATTATTAAACTTGTTATTATCAATAGAGAACGCCCAGATTTTGTACGAATATTTCTCCACAATATAAATGTTAAGATTCCATAAACTGTCATTGCGTTAGTTGCATGCCCACTCGGAAAACTATATCCACTTATTTCAATTAAACGGTGTAAATCAGGTCTGGCCCTATGAAAAAAGAGTTTTAATAAAACACATAGAATATTTGAGCCAATAAGAGCAGCAACAAATAATATTAACTCAGAACGGTGATTTAAAACTTTATAAAGAAAATATAGAATACTAATAGAAAGTAAAATAATAAATACGCTTGAACCTAAAAAAGTTATTATTTTCATAAAAGATGTTATGGCCGGTGATTCAAGTCCTTGTATAAAGTTAATAACTGTACTATCAAAATGATATATACTATGATTGCTTACTAGTAATGCCATGAGTCCGAAACCAAAAAGTGACAAAAGACTTATTAAAAAAGCAATGGACAAAGAATACTTTAAATTCATTTAAAAATACCTCAAATTTACAATGTTGTTATTGAATTTTACTAGCTAACAATTAAATCATATTCTTTTAGAGTTAAAATACTATCATTTCCATTCCGTTTCACTTATATGTCATAATTTTACTTTTTCAATGATTTTAAATATATAAATGTCTATATAATGTAAGGAGTATGGACAAAGTATTTTTCCTTTCTTATTACTTAAGTATTTATTTAAATTCGTTACTATAAAGAAGTTCTTAATTAATAGAAACTATACAAATATTAGAAATGAAAACTATAATAAAAATCAAATCAGAGATAAAAAATCTATTAATAACCTCATCTTATAAGAAAAATATTAACAAATTGATATATTTAGGTTAACCAAATTGAGATATCAAATGTATTTCCACAGATTTTTCTAACATAGTTGTAAACTTTTGAACCAAATGTCAAAGCATGTGGTTTTTATGATATAACGAACGAATAATAGAAAAATATGGAAGCATATCGAGAAGACTTTAACAGTATGTAATATTGGAGTTTAATCAAGGACTTAGTTAGCTACAATGATTATTGAGTGGCAGAAGAGCAATATGTAATACAAATTTATGTAGGGAAAAAGAAGTTCATAATCCTAAAAAGATACAAGACAGCATTTTTATTAAAGGACATTCTATACAGTCAAAACTGTGATAAAAAGGTTTGGTAAGCGATATATTATTAACATTTGTACTACTTAAAAATATAAATCTATAAATCTCTATATAAATTTAATTTCATTTGTGTAAATAAAAAGTATATGGTAAATTAAGGTCATTAACTTATTAAAGTCGTTTAATAAGTTTTTTAAGGCGGTGAATTTAGTGAATGAATTTTTAGCAACTCCAAGCTCGATGAGGAAAATGGTTCTTCGTGGTATTCGTACAACACTTTTAAAACTAGGAAGTGCAACTAAAGTTGAATTAAGTCAAAGGCTAGAAATTAGTTTTCCAACAATTAGTAAGTTTCTAACAGAAATGGAAAAAGAAGGAGAAGTTCTTTTAGTTGGATTAGATAACTCTAGTGGTGGAAGAAGAGCAAAAAGATATTCTTACAATCCTGAACATATGTTAGGGCTGGTAATTTTTTTAGAAAAAACAGAAACGAATTATAAAATTTTTAATTGTGTCGGTGAAATAAAGGAACAAGGCAAAGTGTCCAGTGCATTAATAGATAATAGTTTACATTTTTTAACGACTACCATTGAAAGTTTAATAAGTAAATATCCTAAAATCAGTTCAATGTCGATTGGGGTTCCTGCAGCGGTTGATAATGGAAAAATGTTTTATATACCAGGATATGAACAGTTTCAAAACATTAATTTAAAAGAATATTATGAAGAACATTTTTCGATCCCTGTCATAGTTGAGAACGATATGAATGCAGCTGTTTTAGGTTTTCACAATAATAGAGGGATAAAAGAAAAACAATCTCTTGTTTATTTGTATTCAGGACAAAACGGTCCAGGAGCAGGAATTATGGTAAACGGTGATGTTGTTAGGGGTAGTACTTTTTTCTCAGGTGAGGTTTCATTTGTACCTCAGTATGATGACAGAAATTTCGGGCAGGCGTTAGTAAATGGAAAAGGACTTAAAAGCCTAAACATAAGTGAGGATTATGAAATTGATGCAATCAGTAGGCTAATGGCCTCATTCGTAGCAATTATTAACCCTCATATTATCATTTTTTGTAAGGATGAAGTTGAAAACGTAATATTAGATAAAATTAGAATGACTAGCTCAAAATATATTCCGGCTGAACATCTTCCTGTACTTACGACGAGTGATTGGAAACAAGATTACTTATTGGGATTACAAAGTCTTTGTCTTAAACTTATGATCGATTGAATAATGAAAAAATAGTTATTTAAGGTGATGACCCTATTTAATACTAAAATTCAGAAAAAAATAATATCGGGGAGTAGTGGTAAAAAAATGAAAATTGAACATGTTGCTATTTGGGTTAAGGATTTGGAAGGGATGAGGGAGTTTTACGAAACTTTTTTTAATTGTAAGTCTAACAATAAATATCATAACTGTGAAAAGAAATTTGAATCTTATTTTCTTACTTTTGAATCTGGCGCACGGTTAGAGATTATGCGTAAAGAGGGTATTGTTAAGACGAATACCGATGCTCAAATTGGTTGGGCTCATATTGCAATCTCCTTGGGAAGTGAAGATGCCGTCAATCAGATGAGTGCCAAATTTAAAAATAGCGGTTATCCTCTTATTAATGGTCCTCGTATGACTGGTGATGGGTACTATGAGAGTGTTATAAAAGATCCTGAAGGAAATGTTATCGAGTTGACTGCTTAACTTATACTTATTAAAGATATTAAATAAGTATTTGAATTTTTACTTTTTAAATAAGTTAAATAAGTTTGCTTTTTTCACACTTTTTAAATGCGTTTAAAAAGTTTTGTAACACTATAACTAGGAGGTTAAGTATGGATATTTCTTTAAATAGTCGCCAAATTCAATTATGGAGAATCGCCATTTATTTCATTTTTGCACTGACTGGATTTGCATTCGCATCATGGGTATCTCGCACTCCTGCAATTAGGGATGCTCTTGGTTCAACAACAGCAGAGATGGGTGTAATCATATTTGGGCTTTCCGTAGGATCGATAATCGGACTGATAAGTGCCAGTATGCTTATTGCTCAAAGGGGCGGACGATTTGTTATGGTTTTTGGGCTTTCTGTAGTTTCTATTGGACTTTTAATAGTTGGAATCAGTGGTTCATGGCTAACAAATAATATTATGGTATTTTTAGGGCTTATCATTTTTGGTTTCGGCCAAGGAATCTGCGATGTAGCGATGAATGTTGAAGGAACCGCAGTTGAGAAAGCTGCTAAAAAGTCTCTCTTAACCGGTTTTCATGCTGCGTTCAGTTTGGGTACGCTTCTTGGAGCATTAGTTGGTTCGACAATGACTAAGTCAGGAATCTCTGTACCTATTCACTTGTCACTGACAGCCTTAGTTATTGTTGTGACTGTTTTATATTTATACCGTTTCATACCTGCCAACACAGGTAAAGAAGTTGCTGGTGACGCTGTTAAGGTAAACAGAACGAAGGAAAATATGTCTGTATGGAAAGAGCGACGTACAGTAATGATTGGTATCATTGTACTTGGAATGGCTTTCGTTGAAGGCTCTGCTAATGACTGGCTACCCCTTATTATGGTTGATGGCTACAATGTTACGCCAGCTATGGGCTCCATTGCATATGGCATTTTTGTCGGTTCAATGACTTTTGGCCGTGCAATAGGTGATAAAATATTAGACCGTTTCGGTCGAGTTATTATTTTGCGTGCATCAGCAATTTTGGCTGTTGTAGGACTGATTATTGTTATAATGAGCCACAGTTTCGAGGTAGCAACGATTGGTATTGTTCTTTGGGGCCTTGGAGCAGCATTTGGTTTTCCAGTTGGACTGTCCGCTGCAGGAGACGATCCTCATAGAGTAGCTGCAAGAGTAAGTGTAGTATCAACGGCTGGTTACCTAGCATTCCTAGTAGGACCACCATTTTTAGGAATTATCGGTGAACATATAGGGTTACTTCGCGCTTTAATTTTCGTACTTATTGCTGTAACGATCTCCGGGCTGCTTTCAAAAGCTGCGAAACCGATTGTGAAACAAAATAATTTGGAGATGGATATGGAAATACCTAATTGACCGTTTAATGAAAATTGGTTTACACATTGATCGTGTAAACCAATTTTGTTACTGAATTAAAGGAAAAATGAAATCCACACTAAACAAAAATGTGAAATCCAGTACTAATAGTATATTTAAAAATATTATTATTTAAGAAAAAAGAGTATAAAAGTGTTGTTAAACTAATGTTAGTTAACGACAAATAGAGAATAAAAGTTTAAATTCAATCTTATTTATTTTATAATTTAGTATAAAAATATGTCTAAAAAAATTGATTATAAAATGATCGCAAAGGAAAATTAACAATGAAGAAGGAAATACAAGGAACAATTATTAATCACGTGGGTGAATGGCAAATTAATTTTGCAATACCTGTAACTCAATCAAACGAAACAAAAGAAGTAGAACAATTATCGTTTGAGGATCTATTAGTAGATAAAAGGGAAGATAAACTAATGGAAAAGTAAGGACCAATTTAGTATTACCAAATGCTAGATTTAATTTTTTATACCTTTAAATGAAATAATCATCCCTAAATAAGAATGCCTATCTATATTATCAGATAGGCATTTTCATGTGTGAACTAAGTAAGTACATTATTAATCATCAGCTATTGGTATGAATTTTCAAACTCTTTTCGCTTGACCTTGGGTGACAGTCGTCACGTTCAAGAGAGGAAAATAACTATCGTAATTATTCAGAAGAAGCGGTTGAACGTCTGAAACTCATCAAAAAATTCCAGGGCATAGGATGTTCTTTAATAGAATTAAAAGAAATCTTAGAGGACAAAGATAAAAATACACGATCTAATCAACAGGTAATTGAATGGATATCTCAAAAAATAACTGAAATCGAACGAATGAGAAATGAATATGATCAAATGCTTGTTACTCTCAATATCATGTTAGAATACAGGAAGATATTAGAAAATGATTCAAAAAATGAATAATCCGAATAATCTTATTAGTTTACTAACAATTTTCTTTTAGTAAAAATTTGTATATACATTTTTTATAGGCTATAATACTTTAAACCATTTCTTTACCCGAGCTCCACGTTTAAATTTCCCCCTATTCTTAAATGAATAGGGGGTTTTTATTTTTATTAGATATAAATAAAAAAAGTCAAATTCTACTAGTAGAATCCGACTTTTAATTTTTTTAATTATGCTTTTTTAACGTTAGTTGCTTGTGGTCCGCGTTGTCCTTGTTCTACATCAAATGTAACTGCTTGACCTTCATCTAATGATTTAAATCCGTCAGTTTGAATTGCTGAGAAGTGAACGAATACATCATCACCATTTTCACGCTCGATGAATCCAAAACCTTTTTCTGCATTAAACCATTTTACTTTACCTTGTTCCATTTTTGTTTCCTCCTAGTGCGCTTTCACACAATGTAATAATTCAATCTTAACATTAAATGCAAAGATAATCAAATTCACCTAAATATTGGTGAAATTACATATTTTTTATGATTAATTTTTACTTAATTCTTAGTCATTAATTTTAAAAATAAAAACACTAACTAAAAAATTCATTTGCTTATTGACATGACTAATTTATTATTGGTAAAATATTTATTTTGACAAAAAAATAATAAATGTTATGCTTATATAGGTTCATAATTAAATGGGGGTGTAGATAATGTTTGAAGTTGGTGATAGCATCTTTTATCCAATGCAAGGAGCAGGTGTGATCGAATCCATTCAAGAAAAAGAAGTTCAAGGTGAAATACAGCAGTATTTTATTATAAGATTACTAATTAAAAAGATGGAAGTAATGATTCCAATTTCAAAAATGAGTAATTCAAAAATTCGAATGGTCGTTGATTCAAATACACTCGACAATATATTAATAAATTTTCATAATGGAGAATCTGATCGTTCTCTATCATACAAACAAAGATTTAAGCTAAATACTGAGAAAATGAAAACAGGTAATATTGAAGAAGGCGCAGAAGTAGTACGTGATTTAATGCGTATAGATAAAGAAAAATCTCTTAATTCAAGTGAAAAACAGATGTTAGGTAACGCAAGTAAAATTTTTATAAGCGAACTTGAATTAGTTAAAGGGATTTCAGAAAGTCAAGCCAAAGAACTATTATTCGGGTAAAAAATCTTTATTTCAACTTACAAAGGAAGATTACAGAATTTCAAATTTTCAAATCGTGTATGAAACGATACCCCTTATATAAAACATTAGCCCCGTCAATTTATGCTAGTGTTCCTACTTTTAAACTCCATTTTGAAAATAATGTTGTTAATAAAAATTAAACCATTATTTATTGAATAAGTGAAAACGAGTATCTATTTCATTTTCAACTTGTTCATCAACAAAAAAGCATCCAATTTATTTGGATGCATACTTAAGTATTCCGCTTAAAAAGAGTGAATCTTCTAACTGTGTGCACTCTTTTAGTTTGATTAATCCATCTAGTTCTAGTTCCTTAGCTAGTTTTTCAATCATATTTGTATCATTTTCCAATGAATTTTTAATGTCGAATATAAAGAAATTTCCTCTTGTTGCAAGTCGAAGGTTCTTTAATAGATTTTCCTTACTCATTTTCACATCTCCCTTCTAAATCATATAATTCGACACAGAAGAGGTATTGTCCTGTAAATTGAATTAAATTACAAATTAATTGTAGGATGATTATTTTATCTTCAGAGTATAACGTTAATAATTCTCATATACTTTCAATATACAAATACACATAGTATTGTGAGTAAAATTAACTTAATGAAGGTATAAAATGAATGTTGTGTATTCATTTTTTATAGGCTATAATACTTTAAACCATTTCTTTACCCGAGCTCCACGGTTAACCCCCCCTAATCAATGAATAGGGGGGTATTTTTATTATAAAAAAAGTCAGATTCTATAAATAGAATCCGACTTTTTTAATTATGCTTTTTTAACGTTAGTAGCTTGTGGTCCGCGTTGTCCTTGTTCTACATCAAATGTAACTGCTTGACCTTCATCTAATGATTTGAATCCTTCAGATTGAATTGCTGAGAAGTGAACGAATACATCATCACCATTTTCACGCTCGATGAATCCAAAACCTTTTTCTACATTAAACCATTTTACTTTACCATGTTCCATTTTTTATTTCCTCCTTATGTGCTTGAACACATTTAATGTTTATATAATAACAATTTAATGTAAGATAATCAAATTCTCTTACTAAAAAAATAGGACTTTTCACTTATTTAATTGGAAATTAAAGGATTTTCTTTAATTTTTAATTAGAAATCTTTGGATATTAGGAGCTATTTACGATGGTTAGTTAAGGATTAAGATAGTCGCCCGTTCTTCATTTTCTTCATAAGATACTGAGTAAAAAATAAAAAGAATGAAGAGAGTTATGAATATGTCAACTTGTCAAAGACTTGCGGATATCTTGAAGGAGAAGTTGTTAAAGCTACATCTGTATGTTTAATTATGCGTCTTCGTAATATAAATGCGACTATTTTAGGTCGTAGGACTCGTTCTCCATTAGCACTTCCTTACATGTTATCTTTTGAAGATAATGGTTTAAACCTTGGCGAATCTGTTGTCCGTCAGAAAGAGATTAACCCATTAATGACGCATTACGAAAAAGAGGAATTATCGTGACAGCAGTTCATAATCATTGGCTTTTTGATAAACCACGTTTAATGTATATGCATTGGGAGAATGTTAATTTGGATCCAGTTGAATTTACAAGAGTTAGTTTTGAGGTAGCAAAAGAAGCAGGTCTTTTTTAAGTATACTTACTTAATTGAGTGACTAAAATTATATAGAGTATGTAATCAATAAATGAAATAAAAAAAGCAAATGGACAGTTGACCACTGATCCGTTTGCTTTTTTTAATTTCGTTCAATTTTTTCAACAATTACATCATGTATTTTGTTTAGGGAGTACTGCATGCATCGGATAATATTCCGTAGACATGATTCCAGTTATCACGGCTGGATCTTCTTTGATAAGTTTTGGGACTTGGGCTTCATTTTCAACTTCAATTATTGCAATGCCATGAGGTGAAGAAGGATTTCGAACCGGTCCAAACACTAGAACAATTCCCTGGTTTTGTTTTTCTGTCCAATAAGCAATATGTTTTCCCATAATATTCCGTTCTTCATCTGTCATGTCCTGTTGAAAGGTTATTCTTGGGGGAATAGATTTTAGCAAAAAGTGCATCTTTACTGAATCATTAATTGGTGTGTTATCTGCCATCCTTAATGTACCTCCATTCATTCTGACGATCTTTACCTACAATTATTTCACAAATCACTTTTGAATACACTTCACAATTTAAGATCAACCAAATCACTGAATAATTTAAGAAATGCTGTAGAAAATATCCTATTGTCTATTTATTAATAATTTTTAATTGTACAAATGAACAATAAAGTTTTATTATTAGTTTACAATGTAAACAGTTTATAAAGTAAACTAATGTAAGGGGTGAAATGATGCCAGATTTTCAACAAGCAATCGATTTAACAAATTCGTTTGTTTCAATTGCGCGTCAACTAAAAAGAATAAACTTACAAACTGCAACTAAACTTGGGATAACCTTCCAACAGTTAATTATCCTCAATTCAATTCGAAATAATGAAGGTTTATCACAAAAGGAACTAACTGAACGAATTAGGACTGCTAAAAGCAGAGTGAGTCTTAGTATTGATGAGTTAGAGAAGAAAAATTATGTAAAAAGAGAAACGTCAGCTATTGATCGCCGCGAAACTCAATTATTTTTAACTCCCGATGGTGAAGAATTATGTCAACGCTACCGAGAAGAATCAGAAGCATATAAGAGTTTAGCAAATTCACTGGAACAATTTTCACAGGATGAGCTTAATATACTTATAGACATGCAAAAAAAAATTTTAACTGATTTATCAAATGAACAAACTAATTGTTCAAAATAAGGAGGACGTTTAATTATGTCAGGATGGGGTGGTGGACCTCCGATGGGTCCCCATGGTTTTGGGCGAATGAAATATGATAAAAACGCACAAAAACCAAATATAACAAAGGCAATACTACTTAGAATTGCAAAATATTTTATTCCGTATTGGAAGCAAACAACACTTGTCGTGCTTATTTTATTAGTTACTTCAGTACTAGGCATTTTACCGCCTATCATCATTCAACATATTGTTGATACAGCCTTACCAAATAAAGATTTAAGTCTCCTAATCTATCTCGTGCTTGCCTCACTTAGTACTACGATTATTTCAGAGTTATTGGGTGTTTGGCAAAATTATTTAAATGCATATGTTGCCCAAAAAATTATTTACGATATGCGAAACCAAATGTATCTTCATTTACAACAAATGCCATACCAATTTTATTCGAACGTTAAGCAAGGTGAAGTGATCACCCGAATGACGGCTGATATTTCTGGTGTTAAAGCTGTTTTTGATAGTACGATTGTGAGTTTCGCTAATAATCTATTCATTCTTATTTCTACGGCTACCACATTGTTAATAGTGAACTGGAGGCTTGGAATACTAGGATTAATCATTGTACCATTATTTATTCTACCGACTCGTAAAATGGGAAGTGTTCGTTGGAGTATTGCAAAACAGACACAGGAAAAAACAAGTGAGCAAAATCATATTATACAAGAAACATTAAATATTAGTGGTTATTTATTAATGAAGCTTTTTACAAAAGAACAAAAGGAATTTAAAAATTTTGATGAGATTAATGTACAGGCTACTAATCTTAAAATAAAGGAATCTATGGCAGGCCGCTGGTTTATGATGATTTTATCAACCTTTACTAGCATCGGCCCAATGCTCATCTATTTATATGGTGGATATTTATTTATTCACGGTCAGATAACAATTGGGGCTATTATTAGCTTTGTTGCTTTACTTGGTCGTTTATACGGGCCAGTTGGACAATTAACAAATCTTTATGTAAATATTACAAGTTCGATCGCTTTATTCGAACGTATTTTTGAATATTTTGATATGAAATTAACGATTAAAGATCGTGATGATGCGACTGAAATGAATGTTACTCATTTAGATATTGAATTTAACGATGTATCATTTTCTTATCAGAAAGATAAAACCGCTTTGCAAAATATTTCCTTTATTGCTCCATCCGGTACAATGACTGCATTAGTTGGACCTAGTGGAGCTGGTAAAACAACAATTACCAATTTAATTCCTCGTTTGTATGATTTTACATCAGGTTCAATCAAAATAGGCGGTCGAGATATTAGAGAATTCACGTTAGAATCATTACGGTCACATATTGGACTTGTTACACAGGATAGCTATTTATTTAATGGAACGATAAAAGAAAATTTATTATATGCAAGCCCTGAAGCATCAGACGAAGAAATTACCAATGCTTGTAAGGCAGCATATATTCATGATTTCATAATGGACTTACCAAATGGTTATGAGACAATTGTCGGAAATCGAGGGATCAAACTTTCAGGAGGAGAAAAACAAAGAATATCAATCGCTCGGGTATTATTGAAAAATCCTGAAATCATTATTCTTGATGAAGCAACTTCTTCATTAGATACTTTATCTGAGTTTTATATTCAAAGTGCAATACAAGGATTATTAAAAAATAAAACGTCCATTGTTATTGCTCACCGACTTTCAACCATTATGGCCGCGGATCACATCATTGTGTTAAATGATGGTCAAATTGTTGAGGAAGGCAAACATGAAGAATTGTTAATGCAAAATGGATTATATAAAGAATTGTACAATAAACAGTTTGGTAAAAAACCAATCGCATCTATTGAATAGAAAAAAAGCACAGATTAATTTCTGTGCTTTTTTCATTCTATATAGTGTTGAATAGATTTTTAATTGTTTGATTTTCTTACATACTCTTCCTACTTTAATTATACCATAAAAAAAATGGCTAAAATAGACTTTATCTTCTTATTTTCAACTGATAAAATCAATAGACATTAAAGGTTAGGAGAGATGTGGAATGAATTCTTTAGTTCTCGATTTCCAAGAGATTAATAAAAACCAACTTTTTCTCGTTGGCGGAAAAGGATTAAATTTAGGTAAATTATCAAAAATTCAAGATATAAAAGTACCGGAAGGATTTTGTATTACAACAGAGGCATTTCAAAAAGCTATCGAGCAAAATCAATCCTATCATGCTTTATTGGATCAACTAACACTGCTAAATGTAAAGGATCGAGATCAAATTAGTAAGATTTGCAGTAAGATTCGAGACCTTATTTTAGAAGTAGCAATCCCTTCAGATGTTGTTAATGCAGTTTCTACCTATCTCTCCAAATTCGGCGAGGAACTTGCATACGCTGTCCGTTCTAGTGCAACTGCTGAAGATTTGCCACATGCCTCTTTTGCTGGCCAACAAGACACGTATTTAAATATTATTGGTAAAGAAAATATCTTACAACATATTAGTAGATGTTGGGCTTCTTTATTTACGGATCGTGCGGTAATCTACCGTATGCAAAATGAATTTGACCACAATCAAGTTTATCTATCCGTTGTTATTCAAAAAATGGTTTTCCCTCAGGCTTCAGGGATTTTATTTACTGCTGATCCCATTACTTCTAATCGAAAGGTAGTATCAATTGATGCAAGTTTTGGACTTGGAGAAGCTTTAGTTTCTGGTTTAGTATCGGCCGATTGTTATAAGGTACAAGATAATAAAATCATCGATAAGAGAATCGCAACGAAAAAATTGGCTATTTATGGTCGAAGAGAAGGCGGAACAGAGTCACAGCAGATTGATTCACAAAAACAAATCACTCAAACACTTACTGATCAACAAATTTTACAACTAGCACAAATTGGTAGACAAATTGAAGCTTATTTTGGTTGTCCACAAGATATCGAATGGTGTTTAGTAGGCGATACATTTTATATTGTCCAAAGTCGTCCAATCACAACTCTCTTTCCGATTCCCGATGTAGATGATCAAGAAAAACACGTCTATCTATCTGTTGGCCATCAACAAATGATGACCGATCCAATCAAACCATTGGGATTGTCGTTTTGGATGTTAACCTCTAGGGCACCTATGCGTAAAGCAGGAGGTAGATTATTTGTAGATATCTCACAACATCTTGCTTCACGTGACAGAAGAAATATGTTTATAGAGGCAATAGGAAAATCAGACCCGCTCTTAAAAGACGCTCTATTAAAGGTTGTAGCAGGAGAAGATTATCTAGAATCATCAACTGAGAATAAAGCACCAACCCCCACTAAAAATGTTCAAGAACATTCGTCGTCCAGTTTTAAAGCACTAATCGAAAACGATCCAACAATTGTAACTGAATTGATTAAGAAAAACGAAACATCAATCGAAGAATTAAAACAAAACATTCAAATGAAATCAGGATCAGATTTAATGGATTTTATTATAGAAGATCTTCAGAAATTAAGAGAGTTATTATTTGACCCGCGAAGTTCCGCAGTGTTTATGTCCGCTATGAATGCGACAGAATGGATTAATGAAAAAATATACGAATGGTTAGATGAAAAGAATGTAGGAGATACGATTTCGCAATCTGTACCGAATAACATTACTTCAGAAATGGGTCTAGCACTAATGGATGTCGCAGATGTAATTCGTCCTTATCCAGAAGTAATCGATTATTTGCAACATGTAAAAGATGATAACTTTTTGGATGAAGTAATTAAATTTGAGGGTGGACAAGAAACTAAAAATGCAATTGATGATTATCTGAGAAAATACGGAATGAGATGTACTGGTGAAATTGATCTGACTAGAACACGTTGGAGCGAAAAACCATCTACACTTGTCCCCATGATTCTTAGTAACATTAAAAACTTTGAGCCGCATGAAAGTAGACGGAAATTTGATCAAGGCCTAGAAAAAGCAATGCAAAAAGAAAAAGAGCTTGTAGAACGATTGCTGCTATTACCGGATGGTAAACAAAAAGCCGAGGAGATAAAGGAAGTTATTAGTCTAATCAGGAATTTCATTGGATATCGTGAATATCCAAAGTATGGAATGATTAGTCGCTATTTTGTGTATAAGCTAGCTTTATTGAAAGAAGCTGAACAACTAGTTAAAAATAATGTCATTTCTGAAGTTGAAGATCTATTTTATCTCACATTTGAAGAACTTCACGAAGTCGTTCGTACAAATAAACTAGATTATCAAATCATTAATAAACGAAAAGACGAGTACAAATTATATACTAAACTAACACCTCCACGAGTTTTAACATCTGATGGTGAAATCATTGTAGGTGAATATAAACGTGAAAATCTTCCAGCAGAAGCGATTTTAGGTTTAGCTGTTTCTTCAGGAGTAATCGAAGGAAGAGCACGTGTTATTTTAAATATTGAAGATGCAAACCTAGAAGAGGGTGACATATTAGTTACATCATTCACTGACCCAAGCTGGACACCTTTATTTGTTGCAATAAAAGGACTGGTCACTGAAGTTGGTGGACTGATGACACACGGTGCGGTCATCGCAAGAGAATATGGTTTACCTGCAGTTGTCGGTGTAGAGAATGCTACCAAACTCATAAAAGACGGGCAAAGAATTCGTGTTCATGGAACAGAAGGCTATATTGAAATATTATAAATGTAGAATGAATAAGTCGTTTTTCCAATTGTGGAAAGCGGCTTATTTTTATTGAAATAAATAACAATTTAGGCAATTTCTGCAAAAATATACTGTATAATAGTCTAAATAAAAAGTAAAGAGAGGAGATGATCATCATGCTTTCATTTATTTTAGTTGTATTAATGCTATTTTTAATACCAGGACCAGCTGTACTTTTAACATTATCCCAAACAATGAAAGGTGGGAAATGGAATGGCATCTTAACAGGCGTTGGGATTGCTGTCGGTGATCTAATTCATACATGTGCATCCGTATTTGGACTTTCTGCAATTTTAATGACTTCTGCATTTGCTTTTGAAATCGTTAAATATTTAGGTGCAGCTTATTTATTTTATTTAGGAATCACTGCTATTATTAAAAAATCAAAAAACAGTAAAAAAACAACTGAACAAAAAGAAGTAAATAGTAAACTTTCCTTTCGTCAAGCAGTGCTGATCGAAGTATTAAACCCTAAAACTGCACTATTTTTCTTAGCCCTTTTACCACAATTTGTTCAACATAATGGACATCCGGTGTTCATTCAACTGTTAACCCTTGGTTTGACATTTGTATTACTTAGTATTTTGTACACAACTTTACTAGTGCTTTTATCAAGTGTAATCGGTAAAAAGATCTTTAGTAAAAAAACAAAAGGTCCAAAATGGATGGGGAAAGCGATTGGCTTAGTTTATATAGGGTTGGGTTTAAGAGTTGCTCTTCAAACACAATCGTAACAGATTAATAATATTCAATATAAAAAGGAGGCCGACTGGCATCCTTTTTTATTGTTCTTATATTACAGAGGATCCAACTTTGGTTTTCTTGATTAAATCACTCAAAATACAAATGGTAATGGTTTTTACAGCCTGGATTAAAATCAGATTCACATTTAGGACATTTGTAGTTACATTCTTGATATTCTTGAATTGTTAATTCCTCATGACAGTTACCACAAAGAATTGCTTTTGTTTGCCATTCATCTTTACCCCAGACTTTTGGCTCATGATTTGCGCTTTCCTCATGGCAATAATAACAACCATAGTATGTATTGCAGCACTTGAATTTGATAGCAATGATATCTCTTGCTGTATGGTAATGTTTACAACGTGTATATAGATCGATTGAACCGATTACTTTCATATGTTTACCTCTCTTTATACTTCTTACTACTTCATGATTGTTTAATTTTGTTTTACGATTTCGAATAAGACAGCTAATCCGATTCCACCACCACTTCCAATTGCAGCGACTACATAATTTGAATCTAAATTTTTTCTTCTTTGTACTTCATAAAAGAGTCTTGTGACCATGATGCTTCCGGAAGCCCCATATGGATGGCCAATCATTAATGCTCCTCCACAACTATTTAACTTGGAAGTAGGGATGGAAAGTTCATTAGAACAGGCTAGTACTTTTGAAGAAAAAGCCTCATTTATTTCAAAAAGTTCTATATCAGCCACTGTTAAATTGTTTCTACTTAACAAATCTTGAATAGCAGGAATCGGTGCTGTACCTGGATAATTAGGATGAACACCAGAAACTTGACTATCCACAAAACGTAAAACTGGTTTTAAACCGTTTTTTATCGCTACATTTTCTTCCATAATTAGAACAGCGGAGGCCCCATCATGAATGCCACAACTATTTGCAGCTGTGACTGTACCGTTCTTTTTAAAAACAGGTTTTGCTCTTTTTAAAAGTTCTTCCATCTTTCTTTTTTTGAGAAATACTTCATCATGGTCGAAATCACCAACTGGAATAATCTCTTGATTGAAGTGTCCGTTTTGATGAGATTCCCAGCTTCGTGTATAACTTAATAATGCATATTGATCTTGAGCTTCTTTTGAAATACTGTATTTTTCAGCTACATTTTCCGCTGCAATCCCCATATCAGGATCACCAATTTTGTCAGGTGAAAATCTTGCTCTAGCAGGAAATGGGGAGGTACTAGTACTTTCAACTCCTCCAGCAAGATAGCAAGTTCCAGCACCACCTTGGACTAAGTAACATGCCATTCGAATCGCTTCTAATCCTGCACTACATTGACGATCAATTGTGATTCCTGGGACTGTAAGAAAAAGATCCGCTTCCAATGCAGAAACACGAGCGACATTTCCCCCTGGGCCAACAACATTTCCTAAAATAATGTCATCAATCTTTTCATCTAACCCATCTGCCAAATACTTGAGCAATGGGGAAGCAAGTTCATGTGGTTGAAAATCTCGTAAAATTCCACCTTTTTTTCCAATAGGTGTTCGCTTTGCTTTGACAATAACAGCTCTTTTAATTGTTAGTCACCTGCATTTCGATTTGTTTAATTAGCTCTGCGCGTGCAATCTTTCCGCTAGTCGTATACGGCATTTCATTTTGAAAAAACCATTTACGAGGTATTTTATAAGCTGATAAGTGTGTTTTACAAAATCTTTTTAACTCAAAAGAATTAGATTTGCCTTTGATCACTGCAGCAACAATCTGACCCCAATAAGGGTTTGAAAGACCAACGACTGCAACTTCCTCAACATCCGGATGAAGAGATATAACTTTTTCGATTTCTTCAGGAAATATATTAATACCTCCGTATAAAATCATATTTTTTTCACGTCCGTTTATTGTTAAAAAACCGTCTTCATCAATAAAGCCCATATCATGAACTGTAGCCCAGCCATCATCATCTTGAATTGAATAAATGGTTCTTTCATTTTCTTCAAAGTATCCATTTATTAAATACTTACTTTTCACATATATTTTTCCAGTTTCATTCGGTTTAGCTAACTCTTGGTCTGGTCGACGAATTTGTAACACCACACCATAACAAGGCTTTCCAACCGTTTTTGCCTTATCGACACCATCTCGATCCGACAATACAGTAATGAAACTTAATTCACTAGCTCCAAAAAATTCGTAGATCGTCATAGCAGGAAACAAATGACGAAATTCAATTTTAGATTTTTCGGTCCACTTTGCACCAGACGAAAGTATTTTCATCGCTCGATCGACTTGAATACCTTCTTTTATTAATGCTTCGATCATTGTCGGAACTACATAAATAGTCGTAATAGGAAAAGAATTAATTCGTGATATTACATTTAAAGGAGAAAACTTTTCTAAAAGGATAACTGTTCCACCTAAATATAAGGTACTAATTGCACCATATAAAAAATGAGAATGGATTAAAGCTCCAGGTATAAGAGTTTGATCCGTTTCATCTAATCCAAAGTCAAAGCGATTGCAATCAAAGCTAGCAACCCATGAATCTTGAGAACGGATAAATGCTTTCGGGCTCCCGGTTGTACCTGAGGTAAATCCGACATAGAAAGGTAGGTTCTCATTTATTTCAATTGTAGATAAGGAATCAAATTGACCTATTTCTTGAAAGATATCATCTATAATCTTCACATTTGGAAGGATCGAATGAATCTTATTGTACATCTCTTTTGTTGTAACAATAATAGAAGGATTCGAAAGCTTTACCCTTTTTTCCAAATCCGCTAGATTCCATTTCATATCATACGGAACGGCAATCCAACCCGCTTTAGACGCTCCTGTAAACATCTGCAAGAAGGAGATGCTATTCGGTAAAAGAATACCAATTGTTTTCGAATTTGATTGATAAGAGTGTAGCCAATTAGCCGTTTGATTAATTAATTGATGCCATTCTTTATAATTGATTTGTTGATTACTCGTATGTATCGCGATTTTGTCAGGCGACAATATAGCGTTTTTCTGATAGGTTTCTGTAATATTTGCCATTTAAATCACCTCTATAAAAAAGAGACACAACAAGAGTGTCTCAAAAATTTACATATTTTCTGTTGATTGTTTAGAATAGTTTTTTGTCAATGAGCTTGAAAAAACTGGTTGCTGTCTTAGTTTGAATACTAAAATTGAGGCAAGAATCGCTTTTAATACATCACCTGGAATATATACTAAACTTAATTTAACAGCTGTCATAACTGGAATTCCCATCATAAATGCTTGAATTGGGATACCGATTAAGTAGATTAATAGAATTCCAACAGTCAAGTTAATCAATAAGACTTGTTTTAATTTTAACGTTTTAAAACGAGCTAATAAATACCCAATTACAAAAGCCGTAATAGGCCATGAAATTAAATAACCAACACTTGGTCCTGCAAATACACTAAAACCACCACGACCACCAGATAGAAGCGGCATTCCAACTGCAACTAGTAATAAAAAGATGGTTTGGCTTAATGCACCTAATCTTGCACCTAAAACACCACCAGTTAGAAGAACACCAAGTGTTTGTAAAGTAATTGGAACTGGTGTAAAGGATAACATAATCGGAGGAACTTGTCCAAGGACACCCATAACTGCTGCAAACATTGCGACAAATGTAATTTCTTTGATTTTCATTTTAATTCTCCTACTGTCAATTTTCTGATAACTATTATCATATTAATGAAACTTAAAATATATGTCAACTAAATATTTTATCCGGTTAACATATATTATATTAAGATAGAAAACTAAAAAATCTAAGAAAACAGATTAAAAGACGAAAGTAGGAAGGGGAAGCGTTTATAGACCGGTGTACTTAGATAAATTATAGTAATTGGTTTAGGTGAAGCGGGTAAAATTATTGCACTACTTAATGGTTTCTCTGATAGAGTTGTTGATTTAAATGATGTCATATTTAATTTTGCAGGAACATTAATTGGATATTGTATATTTAAATTATTTTCTTATTTATTTAGGTTATCAGTTAAAAAAGCTAATCTAAAATTAAACTCGGTATTAAAACATATATATGAAGCTTAAGAAGTGATTATATTTGATAAAAGTCCTGAATGTTTTTTATTAAAATTCTAAGGTGTTCACTTAGGTGTAGACTCTCTATAGCAATTTAGTTGAAATCGAAAAGACAGGAAGCTAGTAAGCGAACTGTCTTTTCGTTTTTATTATATTAAAGATATTTTATTTGAGTTATTCGATTGTTCAATATCCTGGAATATTTACTTTTTGGCCAATTCGGTCAATTACATCATCCAACTCGTCCGGCTTTAAAAACTCAATTGGTGAAAATCCCTTTTCAAATTGCAATGTATCAGCTTCTAAAATCACGACATATCGACCGTTTACTTTTGCAATATGGAGGTTATCACCGAAATCAGCTAGTAACCCTTTTACAGAAAAGTGATCCGCTTTAAATGATAATTCAATTTCTGGTGTATGTTCCACAATCTGTGCCGCTGCTTCGATTACTTCATTGGGTGTAAAATGCTCTTGAATTTCACGTTTAGGACTTGCTGCCCATACTTCCATTGCTGCATCAAATTGTTGTCTTTCAACACTTTCCTCTTCAAAAACGTCTTCAATTTTGTCATAAACCATTTCCATTACTTGAGATTTTACAATTTCAGGCATTGATTCAGAATAGGAAACAAATTTTAAAAAGTCTTCAAAATATCTTGCGTGAGATGCTTGATGGATTTTTAATTCACTTTCTGAGATCATCCCTAATTCTTCCATATAGGGGTATTGGATCGATTTCATATTTTTCGTTGTAATTGCCATTTCAACAGTTTTAATGAGAGTAGATTCATCTGAAATGGAGGCTACTTTTGGTTCAAAATCGCATTTTAGTACAAATAAGAATGGATCATCAAAATATTTTCTTAGTTTCGCTTGAATAACTAAAAATGCTCCACCGCGAACTGCGCTTGTATCAATGTAATTTATGACTAACGTTTCATTTTCTGCTTTAAAATCTTCAATTGATTTAGCATCTCTTATTCGCTGGAATAAATTATAATTTGGATTTGAGTCTAAAGAGTGGCCTTCTTCGACGATAAAATGACCTAATTTTGTAGGTACAGAATCAGATTTTGGATGTTTTTCAACTTTTCGATTGACAATTCGTTCAAGTTCACCTTCTAAAAAGCCTTTCAATGCGCTTTCTTCAAACATTGATTCATCTAATGTTTGGAAATGTTTATATCGTTTATCGGATTGTTCACCTTTACCTTCTACAGTAACAACATAAAACGATAAATATGTAATTTCAAAATCCATCCAATCACCTTTTCCTATTTTTCTGTATTTAAGTATATGGATGAGGATTCGTTGAGTCAATCATGAACTAATCAAGTTTTGGGCAAAATTTCCATAAAAACTATCATAAGATAGAGAAATTTTACAGTTATGAGACAAATTCATTACACACTATGATAAAATAAAGATATAATTTAATGTGGAACCAATAAAAATTAAAGTACTTGGATGTGGTAATTTCACATCTTTTTTTCGTTAAGTGGGAATAAATTGGCAGAAATGAAGTGATTTCAACGTCAATTAGGCACGTCAATCAACGAGTTTTCTTTACTTGCAATTTTATGGGACCAACTATATGGAAAGGGGATGAGAGACCTGAGAATAGATAAAATAGCTACCATCTCATTAATAATCGTAACATTACTTTGGGGCACAACATTTGTAGTAGTCCAAAATGCGATTGCATACGTTGAACCGTTTGCATTTAACGCATTTCGATTTATCCTGGCAACTTTAGTCCTTTTGCCATTTTTAATTAAAAGAAAGCAAAAAACTAAATTAACAGTTAAACAAATCGTTATTACTAGTGGAATTGGATTCATGTTGTTTTTAGGGTATTTACTTCAAACATTTGGATTAAAGTATACAACTTCATCAAAATCAGGTTTTATTACTGGTCTATGTGTTGTATTAGTACCTGTTCTTTTATATTTAGTCTATAAAGAACGATCCAACTGGTCTACCGTAATCGCATGTTTAATTGCATTACTGGGACTAAGTTTCTTAACTTTAGGTGATTCATTTTCTGTAAATCTTGGAGATGTACTTACACTTATTGGGTCAGTTGCATTTGCATTCCATATTATTTTATCAGGAAAGTATACAAAGCAAATGGATCCAATCACCTTTACAACGATTCAACTAGCAACAGTAGGCATTAGTAGTACGATTTTCTCTCTAATTTTTGAAGATACTTCCGTTTCATTTTCGAAAGAACTTTGGGTCAACCCGACATTCATTTTTGCTGTAATTGTGACTGCAGTATTCTGTACGAGTATTGCGTTTTGGGTTCAAATGTTTGCTCAACAACATATTTCTTCAACGAAAGCAGCATTAATTTTTATTTTTGAGCCTGTTTTTGCGGCATTTACAGCAGTACTATTTGCAAATGAAACATTATCGATCCAAACAATTATTGGTGGGACTTTTATTGTAGGTGGCATGCTGCTATCTGAAGTACCTTTACCAAAGAAACGAACAAAAGAAGTAAAAAATGAGGCAATATAGTAAGAAATGTAAGAAATTTTAAAAAAATGGGTATAATACACATTGACAGATACAATTTGTTCACGTATTATAACTTTAAATTAATAAACGACTTAGAAAAGGAATAGTAAGTTTATAAGCTTTTTAGAGAGGGAATGGTTGGTGCAAATTCCTAAAGTGAGTAAACTGAACCAGCCTTGGAGTCTCTGTACCGAAATAAAGTAGGCTACAGCGGTTTTCCCGTTAAAGATGTTAAGAGATTATGTAGAGCTTTTACATAATAAGTAGGGTGGTAACGCCATGAATGGTCCCTTTTGATCATTCATGGCGTTTTTTGTTTTTCATCCGCTTATTTCGTATTTTCTATATAGTAATTAGGGTGGTAACGCCGAGAATGGTCCCTTTGGAGATTATTCTCGCGCGTTTTTTTATTTTCTAAAAAATGATTAGGAGTAGAGAAAATGACTACAAAAAAATTTGTTGAAGCAATTACAGATATGGATGTTGATTTTGCACAATGGTACACAGATATCGTAAAAAAAGCAGAATTAGTCGATTACTCAAGTGTTAAAGGTTGTATGATTTTAAGACCTTATGGTTATGCACTATGGGAAAATATCCAAAAAGAATTAGATTTTCAATTTAAACAAACAGATCATGAAAATGTATATATGCCATTATTTATCCCTAAATCTTTATTACAAAAAGAAGCTGATCATGTAGAAGGCTTTGCTCCTGAAGTCGCTTGGGTAACGCATGGTGGGCATGATGAATTAGCTGAACCATTAGCAGTTCGTCCTACATCAGAAACACTATTTTGTGAGCATTTTTCAAAAACAGTTGAAAGCTATAATGACTTACCAAAATTATATAATCAATGGTGCTCAGTTGTTCGATGGGAAAAAACAACAAGACCATTTTTAAGAACGACTGAATTCTTATGGCAAGAAGGTCATACAGCACATGCAACCGCTGAAGAAGCACAAGCTGAAACAATTCAAATGCTAAATGTTTATGCTAATTTCTTAGAAGACTTCTTAGCAATTCCTGTTATTAAAGGGCAAAAAACAGAAAAAGAAAAATTCGCAGGTGCAAAAGCTACTTACACAATTGAAAGCTTAATGCACGATGGGAAAGCATTACAAAGTGGTACATCTCATAACTTTGGAGATGGATTTGCAAAAGCATTTGATATTCAATACACAGATAAAAACTCTAAAAGACAATATGTTCACCAAACTTCTTGGGGTATGACAACAAGAGTAATCGGGGCTTTAATTATGGTTCACGGTGATAACAGCGGATTAGTATTACCTCCAAAAGTAGCTCCAACTCAAGTAATGGTTATTCCAATTGCTCAACATAAAGAAGGCGTTATTGAAAAAGCAACTGAATTAAAAAACCGTATTTCAAAGATTGCTCGAGTAAAAATTGATACTTCTGACAAAATGCCAGGCTGGAAATTTAACGAATATGAAATGAAAGGAATTCCAGTTCGTGTTGAAATTGGGCCAAAAGATATCGAAAAGAATCAAGCAGTTTTAGTAAGACGTGACACGCGAGAAAAAACGATTGTTTCATTAGACGCTTTAGAAGAAAATATTACAAAATTACTTGAAGAAATCCAAACAGCTCTTTACGAAAAAGCATTAAACAATCGTACAGAAAAAACATATGAAGCTACTTCAATGGTAGAGCTGAAGCAAATTAGTGATGAAAAACAAGGCTTCATTAAAGCAATGTGGTGTCAGGATCTAGCTTGTGAAGAACAAATAAAAGAAGAAGCTGGCTTAACTTCAAGATGTATTCCTTTTGAACAAGAACAACTTGCTGATACATGTGTATGCTGTGGAAAGAAAACGGATGTAATGGTCTATTGGGGTAAAGCTTACTAATTCAATATCAATCTAAATAAAACGAAGAAGGTGAACGAATGATGGAAAGCTTAGATTTTTTAAAAGAGCATCTTTGTATGTTAGAAGAAAAATTACTTAAACCAGAAATTCGCACCTCACAAAATGAACTAAAAAATCTACTAGCCGATGAATTTTTTGAATTCGGAAGTTCAGGTAGAGTTTTATATAAAAATGATCAATTAGAAAATGGCATTGGAATCGTAAAAATGACATTAAGTGATTTTGAAATTCATCCATTATCAGATGAAATTACACTTGTTACTTACCGAATATTTAATGAAATAAAAAAACGACATTCCTTACGTAGTTCAATTTGGAAGTTTAAAGACGGTCAATGGAAAATGTATTTTCATCAGGGCACACCAACAGAGTTTTAGGTAATTGTAAAGAATAACAAACAAAAGAACATTTTCAATGAAAAGTAAGAATGATTAGGTAAGGAGAACAAAATGTATATAACAATTAAAGAAACAGCGGAATACTTGGATCTTGATGAATCTTATATTCACCAATTAATTCAAGAACGAAAAATAAGAGCAGTCCATGATGGTGAACAATATTTAATCTACAAAGAGCAATTTAATAATCATTTAGAACAAATGGAAAAAGCAAAAAAAATGATTGCTGATTACTATAACGAACCAATTCCTGAAGACCTAGATGTAAAGGATGAAGATTAAAATAAAATCAGATTGTAAGAGTTTTAAAACGGGGGGATAAAATGGATACGCAAGTACTCATATCAATTTCTATTTACTTTATTTTTATGTTAGCTATAGGTGTTTACGCTTATAAAAAATCTACTGATAGTTTATCTGAGTATATGCTTGGTGATCGTGGTCTTGGACCTGCAGTTACTGCTCTTTCAGCTGGTGCAGCTGATATGAGTGGATGGATGTTAATGGGATTACCTGGTGCAATGTACGCGACTGGTATCTCATCTGCTTGGATTGCTATTGGATTGACGATTGGAGCATATTTAAACTATTTACTTTTAGCACCTCGACTACGTGTATTTACTGAAGTAGCCGATAATTCAATTACAATACCAAATTTCTTTGAAAAAAGATTCCAAGATTCAACTCGAATTTTAAGAATTACTTCAGCTGTTGTTATTATCATTTTCTTTACACTTTATTGCTCAGCTGGTTTTGTATCTGGAGGTACATTATTTGAGTCAGCCTTTGGAATCGATTATAAAGTAGGATTAATTGTCACAGCTGCTGTTGTAATTGCCTATACATTATTTGGTGGGTTCTTAGCTGTAAGTTTAACAGATTTCGTTCAAGGTCTAATTATGTTTATTGCATTAATTTTAGTACCACTTGTTGCTTTTACAGATGTAGGTGGAGTAAAGCCTGCTTTCGATGAAATTAAAAATATAGACCCTAAGTTATTAAATATCTTTACTGGAACCTCATTTATTGGAATTGTTTCTTTACTTGCTTGGGGATTAGGGTATTTTGGACAACCTCATATTATTGTTCGATTTATGGCGATTTCAACTGTAAAGGAATTAAAGCCAGCGCGTCGAATTGGTATGGGATGGATGATTTTTACGATTGCTGGTGCAACATTAACAGGACTAGTTGGAATTGCATATATTTCAGTTAACAATTTAACATTAAATGATCCAGAAACAATTTTTATCTTTTTCTCAAAAACATTATTTCATCCACTAATTACGGGATTCTTGTTATCTGCGATACTTGCAGCGATTATGAGTACTATCTCATCTCAACTTTTAGTAACTGCAAGTGCTTTAACAGAAGATCTTTATCGTATCTTTGGTAAAAAGAATGCATCTGATAAAGAGCTCGTTCGAATTGGTAGATTAGCTGTATTAATCGTTGCGATTGTATCATTACTTTTATCGTTAACACCTAATGATACGATTCTAAATCTTGTTGGTAATGCCTGGGCAGGCTTCGGTGCTGCATTTGGTCCAGCTATATTATTAAGTTTATTTTGGAAAAGAATGACTAGCTGGGGTGCACTTGCAGGCATGGTAGTAGGGGCAGCAACTGTTATCATTTGGATCAGCGTGGATGCGATTAAAGAAGCGATTAACTTATATGAAATGGTTCCAGGTTTCTTTTTCAGCTTATTAGCAGTTATTATAGTTAGTCTTTTAACTTCAAATACAAATCCAAAAGTAGAAAAGCAATTTGAGGAAATGGAAAAACGACTAGCATAAAACAAAAGGATATTTTCAAAATGTTTAATCAGTAGAAATAGGAGCGTGCTATGCACACTCCTATTTTTTTATTTTTGATTCTTTTTGGAAATAATTCACAATTGAATAAAACGTACACTTTGTATACAATTTTTATATAAGACAGAAAATTAAAATTTAAATGGTACGTTAAGGGGTGTTGTATATATGAAAAAGGAAGTAATGATTATAGTCCCCATCCTTATTATAATATCAGTTGCATTAAGCATGAATAACGCTTATCACGAAATGGTTTTTACAGGTGTAGGAGAAGGTTTTACTGATTTTGTGAAATATATTGTTCATGGACTTTTCTAATAATTTTTATAAATCGTAAAAAATCCCTGTCTCCTTTATTGGTTACAGGGTTATTTTTAATTAGGGATCCTTAATTTACTTGTCTCAAATAGTTGTTATGACAATCGCTACCTGTTATACCTTTACCGTTTATTCAAATTCTCCTGCGCCATTCTAACTAATTCTTTCACCATATTCCCACCAATCCGTCCACCAACTTTACCGTTTTCATGAGACGTTAAATTTCCATTATATCCTTTCGTTAAAGGAACTCCAACTTCTTCAGCAGCTTCGAACTTAGCATCTTCAGGATTAGATGTATGCATTACTTTAGCTTTTAAAACATCTAAAGCTTTTCTAGATTCAGGAACTAAGATTTTATTTTTTCTACTCATCAAACCCACTCCTTTTAGTTGTAGATTTCCCGTTTATTGATTTTTTTAATTATGGAAATAATTGCTATAAAATAGGGAATGTTACATAATGAAGACATGCGTTGATTAATCGATATAAAAGGAGAATGATGATGAAATCTTTTAATGTAACATTTCACAAAGAAGATAATGTAGATAATATGTTAATCCAAAAATTGAATGACGAGGAATACCATAAGTCTACTGAAGGTGGAACTAGACATTTATTCGAAATCGATACGAATATAGGCTTTTTTGTGTTTTTAGATTCTGAGGATAATGAAGGAAATGTATCTCATTTAGTTCTTCAATATAATGAAGAAGATGAAGAACCAGTTGCTTGCTATTCATTTGCAATGAAAGATTTTTATGAATTCATGGCATTATATTTAAATGATTTAGAATTCGTTGATGAAACTTCTGAAGAAGAGGAAGTTGAACTGGATGCTTCTAGTTCAATTCATCATTTAGTTCATCTATTATTCCATGTAATTGAAGAAGGCGAAGATTTAGAAGTATAAATTACCAAATAAATGAATTTTCTTCCAAAAAATGCCGAGTTTATATCTTTGAAAATGGATATTTATGCAAAGTATGGAAGTTTCACTAATTTATTTTGGTTAGTAATTAAATACTATTATTTCAAAAAAAGCACTTGATATTTTTATCAAGAGCTTTTTTTATTTTAAGGCTTCTACTTTGTCTATCATAAATAACTTTCGACTCAAGTAAAATTTAAACAAGGATATTTACAGAGGAGCTTGTAAAAAAAATAAAAAGTAGAATAGGAGTCGATCATATTGAATTTGCCACAGTCTGTATTTATAAAAGAAATTGGACCTCGTATTAATTTTCAATATGGATCACGATTATCTATTGACCAAAAATTACAATGGATTAACTATCTGATTGATAGTGGAATAAATCATATCGAAGTATCCACTTTAATGAATTTTCCGAATAAACAACAGTTTAGTGAAGCTACCGAATTAGTATTGAAGCTAAAAAGAGATCATCACCTAACATATGGAGTATTAGTACCAAATAAAAGAAGTTTAATGAGAGCATTTGTTGTAGATGCAGATGAAATTAACTTTTTTATCTCAACAAGTGAGTCATATAATGTTAAAGTTAAAAATTGCTCGATCACTCAATCATTGAAAGATATAAAAGAGATGACAAAAGTAACGAAAGATTATGAAAAGCTATCGCGTGCTTATATTACAACGGTATTTGATTGTCACGATGAAAAAGTAAGTCATCAAAAAGCCATCGATTTAGCATCGCGCTTATTAGATGATGGTGTGGAGGCGTTATCATTTGTTGATACGGTCGGAAAAGTAACACCTCAACAAGTTAAGTTATTTTTAGAGGATTTATTAATAAAAATACCGAAAGAGCGTTGTTCGATGCAATTTTATAATACTTATGGGAATGGCATTTCAAACATCTATACTTCACTTTCGTATGGGATACAGCGGTTTGAATCAGCAAATGGAGGGTTCGGAGGTTGTTTTCCTTCTAATGAACAAAATAGAATGATTGAAACGGAAGATTTTATTTCATTTTTACATCGACTTAATATTTCAACTGATGTCGACGAAGTAAAACTACTAGACGCTACAAACTATATTTCAACCCAATTAAACGAAGAGCCTACTAGTAAGTTATTTTCAAGTTACCATCCTAAAAGCATCTAACATGATGCTTTTTTATTTTGTTTTTAATAATTTGGACAAGAATTGAATTTTTTTTGCATATAATTTACTAATTTGAATGAAAGGAGATTTGATTATGTCTAACTTTGAAGCAATTATATTAGGCATCATTCAAGGGTTAACCGAATTTCTCCCAATCAGTAGTACCGGTCATTTATATATTGGTAGACATTTATTCGGGTTAGATGAGGCAGGCTTATTATTAGATACGTTAATGCATATTGGTACTTTATTAGCAGTTTTTGTTTTTTACAGTAAAGAATGGAAAGGTTTGATCAAAAAACCTTTTTCGAAATTAACTTTATTACTATTTGTAGGAACATTACCCGCTGTAATTGTAGGCTTATTATTTAAAGATTTTTTTGATGAGATTTCTGTATCGGGTAAAACGATTGGGTGGGAGTTTATTTTTACTGGTATTATTTTATTTATTGCTGACAAAAGGAGAAAGGGAAAGAAAACAATGGAGGAACTAACATGGGTTGATGCCTTATTCATCGGCTCATTTCAAGCACTTGCTATATTTCCAGCGGTTTCTCGTTCAGGATTAACGATCGCTGCAGCATTATTTAAAGGAATGGAACGAAAAAGCGCTGCTTATTTTTCATTCTTACTATCTACTCCAGCAATTTTAGGTGGAATCGTATTCCAAGGAAAAGATCTTCTAGGCGGAAACGCGGAGCAAATTGCGTTTTTCCCACTATTTCTAGGAACATTAGCCGCAAGCCTATTCGGTTATTTAGCCATCAGTTGGATGATCAATTTATTGAAAAAACAATCACTGAATATTTTTGGCTATTATGTTATTTTTTTAGGGGTTAGTATCGTTGTGCTTCAGTATTTGAAGATATTTTAATACTTTATATGGATAAAAAAAGAACAGAATCTACTGCTCTTAGTGTGTAGACAAAGTACAAAAAACTTGATTTTCAGACTGATTGCAAGCGCTTGTCTTTCGAGGCGCGAAGCTTGGTGAGGAGCGGAGTTACCCTTGAAGGTAATGAGCACCGCAGACAGACGAAGCAACGAAGAAAGCGAGCGTTTGTCAACAGTCTGAGAGCAGAATCTACTGCTCTTTTATTCATTAAATAAATTTCATGATGTTTATTTAGAAGTTAAATCCTTGGTACAAACGCCAAGGACTATTGTTGTTTTATTAAAATCTGTTTAAATAAAGGATTTTTAATAATTAATAGATTTCAAGTTACCAAATTATCAACTAAAATTAAAGTATCACCTTACAGGAGAAAGACAGATGCAGATTTTTATTACTCTAAAGAGTTTATCTAGACGAAAAGGATTTATAGAAAAAAAACCATTTGAAATTGAAAAAAAACCATTAACCGTTGAAGATTTAATCCAAGAACTACTCTCAATAAACGTAAATTCATTTAATCAAAAAGAAATCGGAATTCCGTTTCTTCCTTATCTAACTCAGGACGAAATCAATATGAAATCAACGGTCGGTAAGATTGGGTTTAATGAGATCAATAATGATACGAGTGCTAATGTAAAGGAAGCAATATCTACTGCTTTACTAGCATTCCAAGACGGCTTATTTAAAGTATTTTTAAATGATAATGAAATAGAAAGTCTTCAAGAAAACATTGACTTACATGAAAATGACGAGTTTACATTTATAAAATTAACGATGCTGTCTGGCCGTATGTGGTAGAAAGGAATTCAACATGAATCAATATAAAGAATATTATCAAAGCTTAGAAGAAAAATTACATTTACTTGACGGAGATCATTTAAAAATTGCTAGATTAATGATTAATGGTGCAAAAAGTAGTTCTTATTACAATCACGATTATGTTAACCCAATCAGAAAATTGCTTTCCGCTAATCCAAACTTAACTAAAAACGAATACTTCGAACCTATTCGATTTATTATAAAATCTTTATTAGGTGAACAAGAATTAAACAAATTTGATTATATTCTAGCTCATGTAATTGATTTTCCACATTCAGAAAGTTATTATAGAAGACCTTTTCGAACGAAGGATATGGCAGTACATACAAAAAAAGTGATCGAAAAATCATTTGAATTAGTACGATGGAATCAGCACGATGTGAATTTAAAAACGCTTCTAACCACACCCTCTGAATTAAGTGAAGACTATGATTACCATTCCATATTAAGTGATTTGATTGCTTATGAACTTGACCATGAAAATGAAGAAATAAAAAATTCACTACAAGAAATTATTTACGGTGAAAATAATACGGCTTTACTAAGTAGATGGATGATTAAAGGGATGTTTAAATCTCATAAACAGGAAAGCTATGAAGATTTGGGTAAATTACTTTTAGCTGCGGGTCTACAAGAAGGCTTAAGACAAAATATAGTAGAAACAATGGATGAAGGTACTATCGATGGAATGAAGTTTCTTCTTCAAATAATTATTGAGAATAATTTAACACGTTTTAGTTCGATTGTAAGAGCACTAGCCGTTTGGACTGGTGTTGAATTTGAGTCGAATAATAAAAGAATCGTGAATCAAGTTATTACCTATATTTCTTTAGCATTAAATAACGAAGATATACGAAATGATTGGACTTCTCAAAATAATGTAGATCAGCTGTATATTTCTTTATGGGCTAAAGGTGTATATGAGGAAGCTGATTTAATCAATGAAATTAGTCTGATTTTAACAAACGGCTTACATTATCAAAAAGTAGTTGCACATTATTTAATTGGCCAATTAGAAAATAAACCACTTATTTATTCTCTATTAACGAATCATTTCGAACAAACAGATATAGAATTGCAAGCCTGGACGATTAAAAATTATCCATATCGTTGTTCAACGAGATATAACTTTTTAAGTGGAAATGAAAATAAATTTTTATATTATAAAGAACCGCTTTTACAAGATAAACATGTTCGTACTAAGCAGTTCAATTATTTTTGTAATCTCGTAGAACATGGTCCTAAAGCAAACAAAGTACTAAATTCCAGCGCATTTAAACAGATGGAAATAACCTATTCACCGGATACGATTATTCAAATTTTAATCTATTTAACAGCGTATGATTTAGATCATAATTGGATTGCTCAACTAATGGAGTACAAAAAATATATGAGCGCTGAAACTAGGTCTCAGTTCTTAGACTATTTTATCGTAAATATTGATGACCCAACTCAAAAGGAATATCTTTTTAATGCTTTATCAGATAGAAGTGTATTAATAAGAGAAGAAGCTATCGCTAAAATTAAAAAAATAACGTCTTTAAACGACTCTGATATCACACGAATTGAGGCATTACTTACGCTTAAAACACCATTAGTTAGACAAGAAGCAATCCATTTACTATTAAAGCTTAAGGACAACCAGTTAAAAGAATCGTTAAAACGTTTATTGAGTAGTAAGAAAGCTCAACAACGTCTTGGGGCATTAGATATTGTAAACCAAACGAAAGAACATAACGTACACAAATCCAACTTTGATCAATATAAGGAATTACTCCATTTAATTTCTAATCCAACGGAAAATGAGCGGTTGCAGATTGATAAATTAACAAAGCAAGAATGGAACGAAAAAAATGGATTTGGTTTATATGACCCAAGTAAAATTAGGCCAGTTCGAAAGCTTGAAATTGAAAAATCATACCAACAAAAAGAATGGTTTACACTTAATAAAGCTACAATTTTATCTTTTCTAAATGGTTTAACGGAGCTAATACATGAAAATAAAGATTATGAATTTGAAATCGAATATTGGGATGGACAGAAAGAATTCGTTTTATTAGGTAGTCATATAGAGATGATAAGACATTATAAATCAGATGACTTAAAAATGATAGATCAATTACCTTTACCTGATGTTTGGAAAAACTATTTGATTTCTAGTGGTCTTCGTACCAACCAAATAATTGAATTATGGTTTTATTTAAATGGACATGACTTAGTAAATTACTACGATCATACATTTAACCCTTGGGATTATAAGTATCGAAATTATGATTTAACTGATGAAGAAAATCTTACTCCATTAAATAGCCGTCAGAAAGACTTACTTACTTCTTTTTTTCCTATTTCGAGCTTAAAAAAAGTAGGCAAAACGATTGTTGAGCTGAATTACGAACAACAAATTAGAAGTATTATCGAAGCATATTTTAATGATCTGCCTAAAGAAGATAAATTCCATTATCTATTAAATCAACTAAAGTCGTTTTCAATACTCATTGCAAATGGATCAAATTGGCTTAAGATTTATGATTATTTGTCTGAGTCGCTAATTGAATGGTTAGAAGAATCAATTTATGACGATGAATCATTTATTGAGTACTATGAATATAAAAATTATCTTTACCATTACTGTAAAAAGCGTTTATTTAAACACTCACCAGAGGATTTAATACGTGCTTACACTTTAAATGTAATAGATGAAAATGAGCTTCTTAAAGAAATTCTGAGTGATCCAAAACGAACTAAATTCTTTAGGGAAATCTATGTTGAAAACAGTGAATTAGTAAAGAAATACCCTGAAATCACTAAAATAGCACAAAAAATACTAGACAGGGTTTTAGAGATTGAATTAAAGCGGGGAGATTTAGCAACGAGTGTATCGAATTTTGCTGGTGGGATTGATTATTTTGAAGGTACTTCTTACTTTGTTCAAATTCTTGAAAGGCTTGGCGATGAAGGATTTGTTCGAGGATATTTTTATGCAAGTGGTGAAGAAATTTCTAAGAAAGAATCGTTTAGTTCATTGTTAAAAGCATGTTATCCGAATGAACACGATCATGTTGAAATCCTATTTAAGTTATTAAATGCTAAAGAAATATCAGAAAAACGTTTACTTGAAGCTGCGATGTATGCGCCGCAATGGCTTGATCTCGTTTCTGACTATTTAAATTGCAACGGGTTAAAAAGTGCTGCATGGTATTTCCATGCACATATTAACGAAGATTTTGAGGATAAAAAGGCTGCGATCGTCGCACATTACTCTCCAATTGAGCCTATTCAATTTAATGATGGTGCATTTGACATTAATTGGTTTACTGAGGCGTATAAAGAGTTAGGATCAGAACGTTTTGAGATCCTTTACGATTGCGCCAAATATATTTCAGGTGGAGCAAATCACCGTAGATCACAATTATTTGCTGATGCTGTTCTTGGAAAATTAAATTTAGAAAATCTAAAGACTTCTGTAGTCGATAAACGAAATAAAGAGCACTTATTATGCTATAGTTTAGTTCCTTTAGATAATTCAACTACAAAAGATTTAGTTATACGCTATGAATTTATTCAACAATTTTTAAAGGAAAGCAAACAGTATGGAGCCCAAAGAAGAGCTAGTGAAACGAAAATAGTCGAAATTGCATTAGGAAATCTAGCTAGAAATGCTGGCTATTCAGATACCATTCGAATGACATGGGATTTAGAATCTAAAAAGGCGGAGGAATATATCACCTATTTTGAACCCAAAAAGATTGATGAACTAATGATTAGACTTGAATTAAATGAAAAAGGATCAGTTAATTTCATCATTGATAAAAACGACAAAGCTTTAAAATCCATTCCAGCTAAATATAAAAAGCATGAGTATATTTTGAAATTGACTGAAGTAAAGAAAGAAATTAAAGATCAATTAAGAAGAGCAAAAACTGAGTTAGAAAAATCGATGATTTCAGAAACGATATTTACAGTTAAAGAGTTAGAGAATTTGACTAAAAATATGATTGTAAAACAACTAATGAGTAAGCTTTTATTTGTGAATGAAAATAAAATTGGATTTTTTGAAGATAACAAGCTGATAAGTCCAAATGGTAACGAATATCAACTAAGCGATTCGGATTTCTTAAAAATTGCACATCCTACACATTTATATAAGAACGGTAAGTGGAGTGAATGTCAAAAATTTATTTTTGAAAATAAAATCGTTCAACCTTTTAAACAAGTTTTCCGAGAAGTATATTTACCAACTATTGATGAATTAGCAAATGGTAAAATTTCGAGAAGATATGAAGGGCATCAGGTACAACCAAGAAAAACCGTGTCGTTATTAAAAAGCCGTTTATGGACAGCAAGTTACGAAGAGGGATTACAGAAGGTTTTTTATAAGGAAAATATTATTGTTAAGATTTATGCTGCAGCGGATTGGTTTTCGCCATCAGATGTTGAAGCACCTACATTAGAGACCATAGAATTTATTAATCGTAAAACATATGAAAACATTTTAATTGAGGATATACCGACTATTATTTTCTCTGAGGTAATGAGAGATGTTGATTTGGTTGTAAGTATAGCTCATGTTGGAGGAGTAGATCCCGAGGCAAGTTTATCAACCATTGAAATGCGAAAAGCAATTATTCATGAGTCACTTAGATTAATGAAAATCTCAAATGTTGATTTCTCTCAAAATCATGCAAAAATAGATGGAAAACTTGGTGAATACAACGTACATCTTGGAAGTGGAAACACTTATAAGAATGCGAAAGGAGCTTTATATATTATCCCAGTTCATTCACAGCATAGAGGGAAAATCTTTTTACCATTTATTGATGAGGATCCAAAAACAGCCGAAATTTTATCAAAAATTGTTTTATTAGCTCAGGATCAAAAAATTAAAGATCCGAACATATTAATACAATTAAATTAAATCGTTTCTACATAAAAAAGCACAGGAAGTAATAAACCTGTGCTTTTATTGATATCCCTCAAAGTTTTTTAACCTTTTCTTCATCACCAGTCGTTGCATTTATAAAGATATCATATGTATCGTGATTATATGTACCTAAAAATTCATAAGTAAGAACTTCTTTATTAAAATCATTTAAGATAACAGCTAAACGTTCTTCTTCAACTTTAACATTTTTATTAAGCTTTGCTTTTGCTTGCTCAAGTGTAAGCTTAGGAGTAGGGATTTTACGTACATGGTTTGACGTAATATAGTTTTTAGCATTAAATCCGATGATTTGACCGTTATCTAATGCAACCTTTAATTGAATTGCTTCTGGATAGATGCGTACGTCATCAATTGATTTAACCATTTGAAGTACGCCAATCGTATCGTATTGTGAACTATCATATAATTCCATGTTCTTATAGTTTTTTGAATTTAAATAGCTTAAACCTTTTTTCACTGCATCGTCTAAACTGATTTGCTGTTTCGCTATTGGTCTATTTGTAATAAAGAAGATTGGCAAGCCAGCAGTTTCAGTTATTTCCATATACGTATCAGCTACTGGGTGATTGTGAGCCATCGAAACTGAGTAAAAAGGTTCAAATCGTTTATTATCACTTTGACTTCTAGTTACTTGGATTTTCGTTACATTTTTGAGCGGTACAGCGTCTTCAGCAATTTTTTTAGCTTCATTTTCATCAATTTTTTTACCAGTTAACTTCTTTAAGCCTTTAGATTCTTCTTGACCATTTGAAAACGTTGGACCAAAATCATTGTTTGTAGTTGCTTTTACTTGTTCAATATGTTTAAAACCATCCACGATACTATTGTCTCGAGATGCTTTTTTTTCTTCAGACATTTGATCAACATCAATCCAACTTAAGTTTTTATTCATGATGTTTGTTTGTACATTACGTAGACCATCTTGAATTTTTTCAGATGTTGAATAAATTTTTCGTAAAGAATCATATTCCTTTGCAGTTAAAGGTTCTTTATTTAAATCTCGCACCGCTGTTTTATAGCTAAAGTTTGCAACGCCAGTTAAAAAGGCCTGCGTTTTATCAAAAGGCACAAATTTTAGTGGTAATTGTGCAATGTCAGATTTAGATTGAATCGAAATACGCCATACATCTGCCAAAGCAGGGGAGAGAGACGTTCTTGAATTCATAGCTAAAGTCGTACCGATTTTATCGTGTAATAAATCCATATCAAATGTTAATTCATTAAAAGCTCTCTGATAATTATTTTCGGCTCTTAAGTTCATTTCTTTCAGTTCGCGATTTTTCGAATATCCCCAGTAACCAGATCCGATTAGAGCGACTGCTAAAGCACCGGCAACAATCCAACTACCTTTCATAATTACACCTCACTACAATTATTTGCAAAAAATATGTTGGCCAATTGTTAAAATGATAGGGCGGCCACGAATCCATTGGTTTGTTGCTGTTTTAGGATTGTAGTAATAAATACATCCTGTGGTTGGATCCCATCCATTTATTGCATCAATCACAGCTTTTTTAGCCTGAGCATTAGGTGTTAAATTAATTTGACCGTCTGCTACTGCTGTAAAAGCACCAGGTTGATAAATCACCCCAGCTATTGAATTTGGAAAAGATGCATTTGTTAAACGATTTAAAATGACTGCAGCAACAGCAACTTGCCCAATATATGGCTCACCACGTGATTCTCCATATACAGCATTCGCCATTAATTTAATGTCGTTATCTGTATAACCGTTTGGTGCATTCGCAATTGGTTTGTTATTTGGTTTTGCATTCGAATTATTAGGTTTATTTGTATTAGGTTTAGCCGGTTTATTGTTGGAAGCATTATTATTTGCTGTATTATTGGCCGAACTACCTTTATAATTTTTAGTTGCTTTTGTCAGTTTTTCTTTTAATTTTGTTCCTGCGACACCATCAACCTTCATACCAAATTCCTTTTGAAAATTACGAAGAGCCCAATATGTATTCCAGCCAAAAACTCCATCAGCTTTATCGTCCAGAAACCCTATAAATATAAGTCGCTCTTGAAGCTCCTTAACATCATCGCCAGTTGAACCACGGCTGAGTACTTGACTACTAAAAGCATTAACTTCTTTTTTAGGGGGTAAGTAAATATTTAAAGTAATCAGTGAAATACATATTATGCATAAGATAATAAATCCAGTTTTAAAGTGAAAATTCTTTTGCAAAATAAATCCTCCTTAATCAAATACATATAGGATTACTATTTGTAAAAAATTTCTTTTTATTAGTAAAATGCGTAAAAACTGATATAAATTGCACAAACAAGAAACGGATAGATAGTGCAGAGGGGTCGAATAGTAAGGATAGGAGCAAAAAGGAGGAGGTATTATGAAAAGAAAATTTAGAGCCATTTTCATTTTCTCATTCTTATTTTGTATTTTTTGCAAAGTAAACCCAGCTACTGCACAACCAGTTTATGAGCCTCCATATGCTAAATGGGGGAAAATTGCAGTTGAAACAACAATCCAAAGATATCCGCAAGCGGATGTAATAGATTATTTACACATTGGTAGAGAACAAAAAACACCAACAGTCTCAATAGAAAAATTCAAATTATGGTTAAGATTAAAAGATGGAAGCAGGGAATTCGGGGTATATGTAAATGTAGAATTTGAACCAAGAACAGAAAGATACTTAGGAATTACATATACTGAAACGGATCGTTAAGTAACTAACTTTAAAAAACATCGCTTAAACGTGATGTTTTTTATTGGAACACATATTGTGAGGGATATCACATGAAGAAATTTTAAAGGAGAGTATATATTAAAGGAAATATATTTTTAAAAATAGAGCTTATTAAGGGTTACAAATATTATTTTTAATGATGGAACGGTAATTGAAATCAAATAAAAAGTTAACATAATTAGTGCATGAAATAAACGATAAAAAGTTTGAATTGTTGTAGAAACTAAAATCAAATAAACTAATATAATTTTTATTTTTTTTGAAAAATTTTTTATAAATTAATTTTACTCATATGTTAAATGATTTAATTACAATATAGAATTTGTTATTTATAAATTAGTTAGTATTTAAACTATTGAATTGATTTTTTGATCTGATTATTCAAATTGATGATTTTTTTCGTTTTATCTCAAAACACTAAGAATACTTGTTTATTGAGATGGAAAATAGTGATTTCACTTTAACTTCCTATAATATATATTATGTAAACTAGAATAAATCAATATTAAAAGGATGGCAATTTTATACCACCCTACTATTGAACAAGTTAAAAAGTTGTTCCTCGATATACGTATACTGATTCATATCCAGGATATTTTCCAGAGTTACTTAAATGTGAATTATCTAAAACGCGTACCCCAGCATCTGTAATTGCAATAGCTCCAATCTCTCCTACATTACAGTCCAGTGTTTGAACACGATTTATTTCATTTTTGATTTCTTGAATAATCAACTTTGCAAATCGTTTTCGATCCATGTGGTTTTGGTTAACTATAATATTAGCCAAATATATATATACGGTTTCACCTTTTTTATATGGCATAATATAGTCGCACAATTTGTTTTCGTCTAACTCATGAGCTAACAGCGCTTCAAATGTTGATTTTTCTAACGGAAAAAAAGCAATAAAACCTTGAATTTCTCCATTACATTCAAGCACACGGTAAATTTCCTGATTTCGTTCCCATGCGACTGTCGCAAATTCGTTAGTTACTAACCAGTCAGTTGTATACTCACTAGCATCAAGTTCGATGAGACTGTCAAAATCACTTTTAGTTGCAAATCGCATTTGCTCCATATACTTCATCCTCTCTAGTAAGTATAGACAATGATTGCGATCCGATGAAAAATTCAGAACTTGTCATTTGGTAAATTGTTACTTTAATTACTCCTGAACACATAAAAACTCTTTCGATAGTAAATCTAAGATTTACTATATTTTTCACTTATTTATATTTCAATACAATTAAAATAGTACACCATCTAAAGAATTGTTCGTACACTATTCCCGTATTATCTAAAATCATCCATCCTTCTCAAGAATCCATATCTCTTTATGCGATAAACATCCTTCATATATCTTTCCAATATCAAAAACAGCCTAGCTAAAAATAGGCTGTTTACTGTTTATAGATTGTTAAAAGCTTAAAAATTAATATACTTTGCTGGGTTAACAGCGTTTGATTTTGCCTCATTCCATTGACCATCATGCAATTCAAAATGAAGATGCTTACCAAAAGAATGTCCTGTATTTCCCATCATTCCAATTTTTTGTCCTTTTGAAACAGTTTGCCCTGCTGAGACTTGATAATTTTGCATATGAGCATAAACTGATGTAAATACTTTTCCTTTAATATTATGTGTAATAAAGACAACATTACCATAACTAGATGAATGGTAAGCTCGTATTACAACGCCATTTGCTACTGAGACAATCGGTGTACTTCCATTTTTAGCAATATCTACGCCAAAATGCGTTTCATGATCAAATGATCGATATCCAAAACCTGAAGATAAATAGCCTTCCGCTGGTCGAGTAAATTTACCACCTGAAATACTTGAAGCGACTTTTATTGCTTTTTCCTGTTCTTTTAATAGATCTTCCTGTTCTTCTAAACTTAAAATATCCTGTTCCTTTTCAGATACATCATCCTTAAGTTTGCTTAGAATAGCATTCATTTGAATTTCTTGATTAACAAGTGAACGTTCTAAATTTTGAAGATCTTTTTTATCATTTTCCAACTTATGTTGAGTTAACATAAAGTCTTTCTTTTTTAATTCAACTTTTTCAATATCGTTTTGTTGTTCCTTAACGATGTCTTGGTCAGCATTCATAAATTTACCAATAGCGTTTATTCGTTGAACTAAATCACCAATACCTTTTGCATCAAAAATAACGTCTAAATATGAGTTATTTCCACCTGATTTTTGTATTGTAACTAAACGATTATTTATAATTACTTGACGTTGATCTAAACGTTTTTGTAATTCCTCTATTTCAGCTTGTAATTTTTCTATTTCTTTTTTGCCATTTATTAATTCTGCCTCTTTTTGACTCTTCTTTATTTTTGCATTCTCAATTGATGTGTTAATTGTATCTAAAGAGTTTAATAACAATTTTTTTTGATCATTTAGTTGATCCATCTCATTTTTTGCTTTTTGTGCTTCTTCTTGAACTTTTACTCGTTTATCTTGAATACTCTTAATCTTTGTATTATTTATATTCTCTGCAAGTACACCATTTGGAAGTATAGTAAATGATAAACTTGCAGCTACTAATATTAATTTATTAATAATTCGTTTCATCGTTATCTCCCTAAGCTTGACATATACTTATATATGTTAACTTAGAAATGTAACAATTTAATGCAAATTAGACTACACTCTTTTTACAAGTTTTTTACAAGCTCTTTGCAACAGTATAAAAAATATTCAGTTAACCAATATAAAAAAGGGACTGATTTTTCTTGCTTATTAGGGTTTCGTAAATTTGGCATCATATAAAAAAATACTATAGGTCTAAGTCCCGCTTCAATTTCTAGAAAATTATCATTAATAAGTTCTCTTTTTGATTATTTAGTAAATGCCGCTGATAAATTTTTAACTTAATTAGTTCAATTTAATTGAGTTCAATACTAACAACATTCGTTATAAATAAAAAAGTCGACTTCCGTGTTCGGAAATAGACCTTTTAATGTAAGCTTTTATTCAACTATCACATGCGATTGATGAGTAAGAAATTCAGAAATTATACCCTCTTTCTTTTGAGCCAAACTTATTACATAACCTACAGTTTTTTAGATCGCCCTTTTCATTAAATTCTTCCATAATTTTAGGCATCTCTGCCAATTATCTTCCTGGCTAACTTGTTGATACAAGTATTGCTCATAATATATGGTTAATTCGGTCATTTCGCATGAAGTAAAAAGAGAATCAATATATTTTGCGTAATTTCTAAGTGTTTCGTTTTCGTTACGCTTTAATCCATAACGAGCTAATTGACGTAATAAAGTAAGGTAAGCTGATTCTAGTCTATCGTCTTTTTTACTAAAACTGTAAAGTAACATGAAAAAGTAAGGAAGCCATTTTCTACGATTTAGATAAATGATACCTATAACAGCAAGAATCAGTCCTAGAGAAAGAAAAATCTCTTTCGAACCACTTATAATTGACTGTTTAATCTTATACCAGAGATTAGAAAAGTAATTTGTTTTTTCAGTTTTCTTTGTTTCTTTACCATTTACTTTATTTACTTCTTTAAGTTCAGGCATCGCTTTATTTTTAATTACATTTGTAGGTAAATCTTGCTGTTGAGTGGTAGATAAATTTTCATTGCTGTTATTGATATTTAGTTCATTTGAAAAGCCTTTAGTAGGTTCAAATGCCACCCAGCCTTGATTTGGTAAAAATACCTCAACCCATGAGTGAGCATCGTTAGCATTCACTTCGTAAATTTGTTTTGATGAGTCTTCTTTACTGTTTCTAACAAATTTACCGTCTGAGAATCCTTTAACCCAACGTGTTGGTATCCCTAGCGTTCTAAGCATTACTGCCATCGATGTGGAAAAATTATTACAATAACCACTTTTCGTGTCAAATAAAAATTGGTCCACATAATCAACATTTTTACCTGGAAAAGCAACATCCTTTTGAGTATAAATGTATTCATTCCTTTCAAAGTAATTCTCTATTGCTTTCGCTTTGTCATACCAATTTGTTTTTCCTATTGTTATATGCTGAGCCAACTCACCTATTCGCTTAGGTAAATTTGCTGGTAATTGAGTATATTTTTGGTAAAAGTCAGCATCGATCAAATTTGAATCAAGTTTTACTGTTTTGATTAAATCTTTTGCTTTATATCTAGGTATTTCATATTCTACTTCAAAACTGGTTGGAATTTCTGGAATGCTATCTTTATTGAAATAGCTAATTCTGTCAATAGTTGTGTCAACTTTAAAAACATTTCGATCTGGTTCAAAAGGTAGAATTTTTACTACTTTATTAATTCCTTCAGGATACATAATATAGTTATACTGATAGTTATCATAAATTGTGATCCTTGCTGTTTCAATATTGGTCTCAATCGCATCTGGATAAGTATTTAACATTACAAAATCTTCTTTTTTTATAGGACGCTGCGCCGATGCTGAAGCAACCCAACCTCGACCTGTATAGGTGTCTTTAGTCTCCATTTTCCAATATATACTTTGGTTTGATTCATATTGAAAAATCGGGTCATCATTACCTTTTACAGGCCCGCCTAGTCTTGCATCATCGGTATCGTACCCAACTGTATTTGTTCCTCCACCGGAACCAACATTGTCATCCTGGTTTGATACATGTAAAGACCAATTTGAGGAAATCCAGATTGGTGAAGGCTTAGGGGCAAAAAATCCAATTAGGACAAAAAGAGTAATCATACTAACGAGTGGAACCATCCATTTTTTTACATATTCTGAATAATAATTAACTCTTCCTTTATCCATTAGATTTTCAAAAGTTAATAAACCCATGGTTGTAAAGGCAAGTATTACTGTTCGAACAATGACAGGTTTGGCAACGTAGTCGGTAAGCGAATCTAAAAGAGTAATATATAAAACTGTCAAAAGGAATAAGAAAATGATCCAATTGCGGTTTAAAAAGAAATTGATGAAATAGACGATTATAGAAAGTGTAAGTAAGAATAATAATGTCTTGAATTCGTTAGTCAATTCATTAAAATGTCCATTTGTAAGCCAAATAATGTTCTGAACTATATATTTAATGAAAATTAATATCCATCGAAAATGAAAGAAACCTAAATCGTAATGGAACCGATTAATGAAGATTAAAACTAAGAATATGTTTATAATCCATTGAAGGATTCTTTTTAATTTAAAAAAAGATAATGTAAAAACTATAATCATGTATAACGTGAAGACTTTCATATGATACGTATTTGTTAAATGATCAATGGGCCTTATCCATTCCAATAACAATAAACAGCCATAAGAATACAACAAAAATAAGGTGAAATTACTTTTTTTCATCGTATATCTCCCCCTGTAAAGGCTGCATTAAAATTACCTTCACGTACAATGATTGTTCTCACCCCGTGTCCATTGGCGATTGAAATGAGTGATATTTCAGTTTCTGTTACGATCATAGACTCTGCCTTAATGACAAATATTGTAAATGAGCCTTTTCTATTTTTAATAAAACTAGCTTTTTCGACCAATTTTTTCGATAAATGAGTGGTTATTAAGATATAAGATACACTTTGTTGAATGAAACGAAGTTCTTTTTCTAAAACCATCTCAATTGGTGAAGTATTATTTGCCTCTATTTTCGCAAGGTGGTAAAAAAGATTTTGAAAATGTCCTTCTCCCCCTCTAATTGGAAAGCAATCTAGTTTTTTGTTATTTGTTAAAAGGCCAACCTGAATACCTTTTTTCAGGACAGTATGTAGAAAAGATGCAGTAAACGACACAATTGATTCAAAAAGTTCATTTTGAGCACAATCCATTATGACAAACAGATCATTAGATTGTAATTCTTCAAACTCTTTTGTCATCAACTCATTTCGTTTAGCGGAAGCTTTCCAATTAATCCAGGAAAACCTATCTCCAGACTGGTATTCTCTTATACCCACAGCCATTGATATATCCCGCTGAATATGATGACTATACATTGTCGAGCCTTGATTATTTTGATGCTCAAGTGGACGATAATAAAGATCCGAATACTGAGGATATACTACGAATCTATTAATAATAGTGAATTTTATTTTCGATTCGAAAATACCAAGAGGATCACCAACCTTTATTGTTAAGGAATTAAAAATGTACTCCCCTCGTGGTAATTTGTGAATCATATAATCAAAGGAACATTCTTTTTTAAAGCCAGTTAAAATCAGCTCCTTTGTAAATTTTTGTTCATCAGTAGTTTGTAAATTATTTGAGTAATTTTCTTCTATTAAAAAATAAAATACAGGAAAAAAATTTGACTTTTTCACGGTTAAAATAACTTTTATCGGATCACCGAGCTGGAAACCGTTTTTAGGAAGTTCTCTAGTCACTTTCAGATTTTCCAAAGGATAAAAAGATAATGCAACACAGTATAAGATAAATGGTATAAAACTATAGAATAAAAACCAACTTACAAATCCTCCTTGAAACAAAGCATTCAAAAACAGTACTGGTAATAGAAAATATAACAATAGATACTTCCTGACTTTTTTGAGGACACGTAATTGTATTTTCATTATAATTTCACTTTCCTTTTTACAGGTACAGAAATCTTTTTAACAATATTTTTAATAATTTTTTCTGCAGTATTTCCTTCAAATTTTGATTCTGAATTTAAAATAATTCGGTGGGACAATACAAATGGAGCTAGATATTGTATATCATCCGGTAAAACGTAATCACGCCCAGACATGAATGCATATGCTTGTCCCGCTTTCATAAGTGCGATTGAACCTCTTGGACTTGCACCCAAATAAACATTTCCGTCTAGTCTCGTACTATTAACAATACTCACAATATAATGCTTAATCGATTCATCGATAAAAACATTCTTCATTTCCTTTTGAAGCGATAGTAAACCATCAATGTCAATGACAGGTTTTAACTCTTCAATGGGAGGGATATTTTGCAACCTATTTAATATTTCTAGTTCTTCATCTATTGTCGGATATCCCATTGTCATCTTTAACAAAAATCGATCTAGCTGTGCTTCAGGAAGTGGATATGTACCTTCATATTCAATTGGATTTTGTGTCGCCATAACGAAAAAGGGCTTGGCTAGTTCATAGGTTATCCCATCAATTGTTATACTTGCTTCCTCCAAACCTTCTAATAGTGCAGACTGTGTTTTTGGAGATGTTCGGTTAATTTCATCAGCAAGGATAATATTTCCCATCAAAGGTCCTGGATGGAACTTAAACTCCATCTCTTTTGGATTATAAATTGAAACCCCTGTTACATCTGAAGGTAACAAGTCAGGGGTAAATTGAATTCTTCGGAAATTTGCATTAACGGATTTAGCAAGTGCTTTTACCATCATTGTTTTCCCAACACCCGGAACATCTTCCAATAAAACATGCCCTCCTGCAAGAAGGGCTACCAAACTAAGTTCGACTTCATTTCTTTTTCCAATCATTACATTTTCGATATTTGTAATGATATTTTTGATTTCAGGATGCACTTTTTCGATGACCACGTTTTTAATCCTCCTTAAAGTGTAGTAGTTTGTTAAAAAATAGCTTTTCATTTCATTGTTCGATTCCAATTAGGGATAATGTTCAAGGAGAATTAAAAAATAAATAGTTACTTTAAATTCTTCTTGGTTAATTGACTTATTCAATAAACCAATTGGAATAAATACAAATCGTTTGAATTGTAGGTGGTTAGAAACAAAATAATTACTAAACTTCGGTTTTACAATAAAAGGTTTTAAAAGTACAATTTTCATACTCCAATTAATGATCATGCTGACTATGGGGATCGTTATCTAAAGTATAGTATAATTTCAATAAAATTTCGATAATTTAAAATATTGACATGGGAAATAATTCCTATTTAATTGTTTTTCAAAAAGAATTTTAAAAGCAAGTATGTACTTGCTAAATATATCTTCCAACAACTTCGCACCATAATCTTATTTTGGGAAACACAATTTGCAGCGAATATATATTAGTTCCGTTCAATTTTAATAGTCCTCATTTGCAAAAAAATTTATTATCTTCAACTATCGCCACATGATATTTTAATAAGAAAAAACGTCCCTACTAATAGTAGGAACGTGTTGTTTAGAACGATCAACTAAAATTTTTTCAGAAGATGTTTTTTCCTTTTCTGCTGAGATTATTAAAAACATAGATCTTCGAGTTTTATCTTTCATTTCAGGTACACTCTAACATTTCATCAGTAGGAATAGGCACTTTGACTGCTCATACTTAAGTAACATATTTGAGTCGTTTTTGAAAAAATGGAACAGTACTTCAAGTTAACAAATTTGTGTCGCACTTTTCTTGCCCAATTCTTCCTCTTTTTTAATAAATCTTTCTGATACACTAAAATGCGTGATGAAAGTTATGAGAATTGTATCAAATTCACATTATTTCTTTTACTTTTACTTTTCTCTTAGTACCTGTGTACCTTCTATGTATAAAATTAGCAATTAATCGAGCTATTAAATTAAATAATAGGACCATAACGATCAACACTGCAGCTGACTTTGCAGCTATTTCTTTAGCATCTGGGACAATTCCTTCTGAATTCAGTTTCCAAATATGAACTGCCAATGTTTCTGCAGGACGAAAAAAATTAAATGGATTTATTTGGCTATTAATTGGAGCAGCTGAATTTAATACTGGTGTCGTTAGACCTGCTGTATAGATCAGTGCTGCTGCTTCACCAAATATTCTGCCAGCTGATAAAATAATCCCTGTTATAAGCTGTGGAATTGCTGTAGGAATACTAATTTTGACAATTGTTTGCCACTTTGTTGCCCCTAATCCAAGACTACCTTCTTTAATATTTTTAGGTACATCTAGTAGTGTTGTTTCTGATACGCGGGTAAGACTTGGTAAGTTTAAAATTGTAATTGCAAGAGCACCACCAAATAAAGAATAGCCCCAACCAGTCATCGTAACAAACACAAGTAATCCGAATAATCCAACTACAATGGAAGGCAATGAAGCTAAAGTTTCAATACAAAGTCTTACAAAATTAAGAAATTTCCCTGGCCTTGCATATTCAGCTAAATAAATTCCAGAGCCTAATCCTAGTGGTATAGAAATTGCTAATGTTAATACTAAAATATAAAATGAGTTAAATAATTGAGGACCAATTCCTCCCCCAGCTTGAGTGTTACTTGGCAATCCAAATAAAAAATTTGGATCCCAAAACCCCCAACCTTTTGAAATAATTTCCCATAATAGATAAATAAGTAATAAAACAACTAATAATGAGACGATATAGAAAATGGTTGTCCAGAGTTTATCAATACTTCGAGCATTCATAGTGCTTGTCCCCCCTTTCTTTTACCTATTAAACGAATAAGCAAAATAAATAAAAATGAAATGAATAGTAAAATCATTGCTAGCGACCATAATGCATTATTCCATGGTGTACCATTCATTGTATTTGCCATATCCATTGTTAAAATACCAGTCAATGTTACTGTCGGATCAAAAATACTTTTTGGGAATTGAAGTGTATTACCAATTACCATCTGAACTGCTAATGCTTCGCCAAAAGCTCTAGCTAAACCAAGTACTACACCGGTCAATACATTAATTGTAGCAGCAGGAACAATCGCTTTACTAATTGCCTGCCACCTCGTAGAACCTAATCCATAAGAAGCCTCTAAATAATCTTTTGGAACTGCTCTAATAGCATCAGATGCTATGCTTGCTATTGTCGGAAGAATCATGATACTTAATACAACAATTCCTGCAATTAAACTAAACCCAACTCCGCCAATATGATTACGAATTATTGGAACTAGAATTGATACACCTAGAAAACCATAAACAACTGAAGGAATGCCTACAAGTATTTCTAATACAGGTTTTAATATTTTATCTCCGAAGATCGGTGAAATATAATTCATAAATATTGCTAAGGCAATTGCGATTGGTGCAGCAATAATGACTGCCCCAATTGAAACGACGATTGACCCAGTAATAAATTTCAATGCTCCATAACTCGGGTTTTGTGCATCATTTGGTCTCCAATCAGGAGAAAATAACATTTCAAATAATGAAATATGACTTTTAGTAAATGATTGAATTCCTTTACCCACAATAAAAAAGATAATCATAATCGTAGTAAGTACCATTAAAATACCGCAGAATGTTACTAATGTTCTTCCTAAGTATTCATTTGCAAAGTAATTTTTTTTTCTTATTTTCATACATTACTCCTAATTAAAATTAAATTCCTAATAAAGGGTGTCTAATCAAACTTTAATTTGAATTAGAACACCCTTTTAGTTAGAGCATTATTTTAAATCGCCCATTTTGGACATCGGTATATAACCCATTTCTTCTACTTTCGCTGAAAATTCATTACCTTTAATAAAATCTATATAACTTTTAACTGGATCCTTTAAATCACCCTTTGTAATCATGTACTCATATGAGTAAAATGGATATTTTCCAGATGTTATATTATCAATTGAAGAATCATTTCCATCTATTTGAACTAGGGTTAGAGCATTCTTTTTATCTCCGACTAAATATGAATTTGCTAAATAAGAAATCGAACCAGGAGTACTATTAATCGCTTGCTCAACAGCTCCATTCGAATCTTGAACTGTGCCGACTGAATCGTTTATTTTAACATCACTCATCACCGTTTTTTCAAATGCTGCTCTTGTTCCAGAGGCAGCCGGACGATTTATAACGTTTATTTTCTCATCTTTGCCACCAACATCTTTCCAATTAGTAACTGTCCCTGAGAAAATATCTTGAATTTGTTTTGTCGTTAATGAAGTAACAGTAACTCCTTTATTTACGACAATCGAATAACCAATACCTGCGACTTTAGTTTCAACTAAATCCTTTGCAAGCGCAGGGTCACTAAGTTTTTCAGCAGCTGGTACATCAGAATTCCCAATTTGAACCGCTCCTGAACTTACTTGGTTTACTCCAGTTCCGCTACCTCCACCTTGAATAGTAATCGAAACACTAGGATTGTTACCCATGAACTCTGTAGCAGCTTCATCAGCTAAAGGCTGTAACGCTGTCGATCCAGCCGCTGTAATTGTACCGCTTAATTTTCCTCCGCCTTGCTTCTTTACTTCTTTATTTTTTTGAGTATTACATCCTACCAGCATGACTGCTACTATAACAAATGCAAAAATCAATTTAATATTACGTTTCATAAGATACCTCCAATGTTAAATTTGTTAACCTTCAAACTATTGCACTTTAAATTTACCTAAATAGTTTGTCTCGATAAAAATCTACTATGCAATCTAGATTCACTCTCTAAATTAATTTTGCCTATTCAAGATTTTAGAAATTAATTTAAGTAGTGCTTATGTAACTTTTCATAAATTTTAAAGTCTCATTTTTATTGGTTTAAGAAATAATGTTTACCTTTTACAAGATAATAAATATTCTCAGCTATATTTGTTGCATAATCTGCAATTCTTTCAAGATATCTGCAAATAAATGCCATTTGCATTAAATTTGTAACGTGATCAGGAGAATCTGCTATACAGTTCATTAAATATTGAACTGTTGCTCCATATAAATCATCTACTTGGTCATCGATTTCCCCTATTTCTTTAGCTGCATACAAGTCCTCGGTACGGTATGCATCTACAGCCCTAGTTAACATATCAATTCCAAGTTCATGCATTTTTTCAATATTTTCTAGTGGAAGATTTTCTTGTCGACTACGTATTCTAACTGTCGACTTTGCTATGTTTACAGCATAATCGGCAACTCTTTCAAGATCATGGGAAATTTTTATAGCTGTTAAATTCCTTCTTAAATCTACCGCTACAGGTTGCTGTCTAGTAATAATCACTACGATTAATTCATTTATTTCTTCCTCTAGTTTATTTATACGATGATCTTCATCTATAACTTCTAATGCTTTTTCAATATTTTCGGTTCTAAATGCATCCATACTTTTAATTACAGCCTTTTTCGTTTTCTCAGCTAATTCGATGATTAATTCTTGTAAGGTTCTTAAATCTTCTTCAAATTTATTTCTCATCAATGATCACCTTTTAATCCTTCCATTAACCGAAACGTCCAGTGATATAATCCTCAGTACGTTTATCTTTTGGTGTAGAAAATAATTTATTCGTATCAGAGTATTCAACTACTTCACCACTTAAGAAAAACGCAGTTCGATCTGATACACGAGCAGCCTGTTGCATATTGTGAGTAACGATAATAATACTGAATTCTTGTTTAAGCTCATGAATAAGCTCTTCTACTTTTAACGTAGAGATAGGATCTAATGCAGACGTGGGCTCATCCATTAAAATAACGTCTGGTTCAATTGCTAAACATCGTGCTATACATAAACGTTGTTGTTGACCTCCTGAAAGACCAAAAGCATTTTCATGGATACGATCCTTCACCTCTTCCCAAATCGCGGCGCCCTTTAAACTTTTTTCAACTATTTGATTTAGCTCTTTTTTATCTTTAATACCTTGGATTTTTGGGCCATAAGCTACATTTTCCCAAATCGATTTTGGAAACACATTTGGTTTTTGAAACACCATACCAACATGGGTTCGCAATTCTTCAACCGGATAATTTTTATCAAAAATATTTTGATCACGATATAATATACTTCCCTCAGTTCTAACAGTTGGTACTAATTCAACCATTCTATTTAAAGTTTTTAAATAGGTGGATTTACCACATCCACTTGGTCCGATGATTGCTGTTACTTCATTTTCATAAATACTTAAATTGATCTCTTTTAACGCCTTATCTTGACCATACCAAAGAGATAATTTCTGTGTATCATAAACAATTGATTTTTTAAATTCAGACTCATCTTGGACTTTTTCTTTTATATTTTGTTTTTCTTTCATCATTGTATTAGTCATTTATTTCGTTCTCCTTCCATTTTGAAGTTTAATCACTATTCTTAATCCAACACATAATTTTCAAATCGCCTCCAGTCCACTAAATGCGCCTTATTTTTAAAAACAACTTCCTCTTTGCTTCATGATTAACAAGCGGCAAATCTACAAACCTACAAATATAAGTTAGATTCCCCTATTAACGAAGTTTCATACTAGTTAGAATTGTAAAGAAAGACACTAATAGTTTTTACAGGAAACACAAAAAGGCAGCGTCAGATTAGAGCAAGCTGCCAATTTCAATATTAAAAAACCATCTTATATTTCCAGGAGCCCCAAATGCCTTTATTTCAATAGGCGTTTTAGATTAGTTTGGAAAGGGTAAAAAAGAGCGTCTACTCCCCCTTCACCCTATTGTAATTTCACTTTATAACTAAATATCGTGTATATTAAGCGACACGGTTCCTAGCCAATTTATTCTTTTATTAGAAAAGGGTAATGTTCCATTTCCCATTGACTCTTTTTACATTTAGAATTATTTAGTCCTAAAAAATACACCTCCAAATGTTAAACGGTGTCTAGCATTGGGGATGCACTTAAAATCCAGGGATTTTCTTTTATAAAGCTGGGTATTTTAGTTTCCTTTTTATTAGCACTATTATTATTAAACAAATTGGAATAATAATCTGAAGAGGTATTTGTAGTAAAAAGGGTACAACATCACTTGCTTGATTACGTAATGCAACATAATTCGTTGTCATCCACATTGAACAAACTAACATTATAACGGAAGTAGGATAAACTAATTGCTTACTTTCCTTAATGCCAAATAAATCTGCTGCTCCAGACACCGCACAATAGAAATAGATAGTAATCTTCACGAAATAATTACATACCGAAAACACTATAATAAAGGTATCCAATCTTTGAACAAAATCAGCAATACTAATATAACTTACAGCTGTAAGAAGTGGATAGATGGTTCTTTCTATTTCAGAAACACCCATTATGGAAGTATTTAACATTGAAAACAAAGTCAATATAAGCCCAGAAAATAGATATGATGTTATTCCTACTTTTACTACTTTCTTTTGTTTATTTAAATATGGCAAAATCATCGTAAATGTAAATATCTCACCAAAAGGAGTTGCAATTAATATCGGAGTTGCCTTTAACACTGGTTTCCATCCACTTTCTAATACAGGTCTTAAATTATTAATATTGATTAAGCCAGAAATAATTTCTAATCCAATAATGATAAAAATAAGAAACATTATAAATAAAAAAATAAATTCATTTCCACGTGCAAATACTTCAATTCCTTTATGACTTGCATATATGACTACAATCATCATTAATATTCCAATTGAAATATGTGATGAAGCATTGTAAAGAGTAATAATCATTAATTCCTCAAAATTACGCAAAACTCGTGCACCTATATAAATAAAATATATTATATAGATTAGTGCTAACAGTTTTCCAACATATTTACCTAAAATATATTGTATATATTGTGTAAATGGTACATCAGGAAAAAATGAATATAACTTTATATATACAAGAAATAATAGACACCCCACAATAAGTCCTAATAATAAACTCATCCATGAATCTTGCTTGGCTAAAGAATAGATTTCAATTGGTGGCGATGTACCATTAATAAACATAAAAATCATACATAATAACTGAAAACCATTTACTTTTAATTTACGATTCATTATAGTACCTTCATTTAATACTTCCTCTATTTTCTTTTTAAAAACATGTTTATTTTTACCATTTAGAATCTAAATTATGAAGTTTTACAAAAATAACCTGTATCGATAATGGATACAGGAACATTAATATACAAAAAAATCGACCAATTTGCCTCAAAATTCCTTTATCCAATCTTTTTTACAACTAAGAGAGACCGTTTGAACATTTACATTCGCTGAACATCAACACATAGTAGCTGAGCTTTTATCCTACCAAAAGTATCTCAAATATTAAAATTACAATTTCAAAAAGATTTTAATCCCCGTATCTCTATAAGCAACTTATTTTTTTAGTTAGATCATTTTATATAACATTTTGAAAAAAGTAATCAGTTTCAAATACCACTTACAGAAAGTTTTTTATTAAGTAATCTTTAAATTGATTATATTCATTCTGGTAAACTGGCCTTCCAATGGTTCCACTCGAAGACACCCTTGATCTGCCAACAATATTTGCCACTTCTTCAGTAGAAAACGTCCCATCCTTTAATTCTTGAAAATAACTCTAAGCCATGATTGCCCGGCATAAAAATATCAAAAAAGATAAGCTGTATATCTTCCTTTCCGTGCAAACGGATGGCCTCACCGACTGAATTGGCAATTGTAGCCAAACGGAACCCATCAATCTTAGAAAGGTATTGTTTATTTATTTCCGCCACCATAGGGTCGTTTTCAACAATCATTTCATTGCAGGAAAAAGGTATTCGTTAATACTCCTAAAAAAAGCGGAACAACCATCAGACCACCTAGAATTTTATAGAGTGTTCTATTTTATTGGTTATATTCATGCTAATGTACAGGCCGTTAATATTACTTAAAGTCACAATAAAAAAAGACAAGCATTTTCCCGTACTCATTTAATATGAAACGATTCAAAATCTTTGAAGCTAATTATATCTTCAACCACAACGATTATATGAAATGACAAATGAAAAAAACTCCTCAACAAGGCAAGGAGTTTTTTCTTCATTTATTTCGTTCCAGAAAATCTTTAACGCCTTCGAAATGATTCTTCATTTTTCCATCGATTTTATCAAGGATATAATGACCATCTTTTGCAAGAGGACTACTTGGTGTTTGATGTGCATCAATCGAGGCAATGTAGTGTGCCGAACTGATCTTCATTGATAATAAGTTGTGAATGTGATGCCCGACATCATAATTCACCCAATCGATTACATGATAGTAAACATTTTCTATGATCATGCGGACTGGGTATAGGAAAAGTTGATTCGTTGGAATCAGTAATCCTACTACACCTACTCCGAACCCAAAAAGTACCACTTTCATTCCTATTTCTTTGGTCGAAAGAGCGAACATGAATTTTGAATCAACAAACGATTGTCCATTATTCGTTTTCTCTTGAATGGGTTTGTGATGACCCTCGATCACTAATTTTTGTACATATGGATAATATGTTGCAAATCGTTTCATCATCTGGCATCCTCTCTTCCATATAACACAATTCATTCACTACGTGTCCCTCTATTAAACGATATGAAACAACTGGTAAAGTATTCTAACAAATGGATGTACAACGCAGTATCAATAAGAACGATTAGAATATTAAGGATTATTCCGCTGCAGTAGCTTCTCGACTGTTAAGTTATGATGGGAAAAATACAGAAAATCAATCTTTTCCATGATTCCTGGATAAACCTTAGTCTCCTCTCACCTACTCATTTCTTTACATGATTCTAAATAAATATATCGAAAAATTCTAATACTAATCTTAAGAGGTGATTTTAATGAGTAAATGGAATGAGCAAGCCGCAGCGAATAATAATTTGCCATCTAGCACAATACGAACTTCTGAGCTTATGTTAGGTAAGAATGCCGACCATGAATTTGCTGAAGACCTATCTGATGGCGGAGAAAGAAATAAAAATATTGAGACGCTAAATAAAAATCCTAAGCTGAAATAATTGTAAGTATGCCTCAATTAACAGAAAGAAGAGCTAATCGAATATCTGACGATTAGCTCTTTACAATTTACATTGACAAATGATCGCATTAATTAGTTCTTAACATTTTTAGGATTGAATAATGGTCTAATATTCAAATCAATTTAAAGTTTATTTTGTAATGAATTATAAGTACACTTTTAAAAGTTAATAATCTAGTTCCTCACTTTCCCTATAAGAAGACATAATAAATAATGAATTTTCTTTACAAATTAAATGCATATGATATACTCTTTTTTGGTTTAACTAGATTAGTTTTAAAAAGGAGTAACTTCATGAGTATTCAAAACGTGTATCTTTCTATTAAACAAGGAGAAACAGCCATAAATCAGAACAGAATTCCTATTTCCTTTAATGAAACATTGCTAGGGCGTACGTGGGGTGATGATTTCCCAGACGTTCCTTTTACAAGTCAATATATTTCAAGAAAACATGCTTTAATTACTTTAGATAAAGAAGAAAATTACACAATCATTGATCTCATGAGTAAACATGGAACACAAGTAAATCATATTTCTATAGAAAAAAATAAGCCATTTTTCCTTCGTGATGGCGATTGTATAAGTCTTGCAAGTGGTGCCGCTGTACTTATTTTTCATAATCTATCAGAGCAGAACCTTGGAGACACACTTGATATGCCATTAGTTTTAGATAAACACCTAAACGATTTCAATGGTTTAACTGTGAATGAAGTTAAGAGAGAGATTTTAATTGATGGCGTAAGAATCCATCTAACTAGTAAAGATACAGAATTATTTTTGTTGTTATATCAAAGAGCCAATAGCGCAGTTAGCTATAACGAAATTAAAATAAATGTTTGGCCTGAACGAATGACTAATGATATAGAACAGCCTGATGTAGGAAGAGAAGAAATTAATACCCTCTTATATAGATTACGTAAGAAATTAGGTAAATACGGTCAAAGAATTGTTTCTGTCCCTAGATATGGTTATATGTTTGAACTAGAGGATATGTAATAGGATTAAAGATATAAAAACGAATGCAAAAGCGTGTAAAATTTTAAAAATTCTACACGCTTTTTAGCAAATAATAGTATTTCCTTTATAATTAAAATAATGATATAGATTATAATAAATTAGCTCTTACTTTTTTCTCTAAAATTGTTAATTCAATATAAATTCCAATAAAAAAACACACTGATCCCACACAAAGAATTATTGCGCATACATATACAGGTAGAATTAACAGAATGTACCCTAATACAACTAATAATAAATAAAACATTACAATTCACCCTTTTTCACATTGATCAAAATTAAATCAAAATCATCTTTTAAAAAATTATGTACTCCTGTAAAGGTATTACTTCTTGCTTTCTTACTCAATATCACATTGATAACAAAACACTAACATTTTAAAATTAATAATATTTGTAGACTCACAGATCGATAGCAGGAAGATTGATGCAAATGGAAACAGTCAGAGTGAACAAAGAATTACTCCATCATCTGACTGCTAAAAACACTTGTAATGTTATTATCCATACAGCTAGACTTTACTCTAAGGAAACAAATGAAGAAATATCTGTTTGTTTAAAAAGGAAGCTGAAGTCATAAATTGGATTGACAGTTTTGAAATGGTTTGCTATTGAAGACTTACTTCATTCATATCGAATAAACCAAATGAAGTAGTATCTATAGGAGAAAGACTAAATGATATTGAAATGCTTCGTCATATTGGTATAGGTGTGGCTATGGGGAACGCTAGCGAAGAAGTTAAAGCAGCACCTGATTTTGTTTCAGGACATTCTGAAAGTGATGGATTAGCTGATTTTATAGAACGTTATCCTCTAATCAAAAGAAACATTTGCGATTTAGTGTTTTTTTAATAATATGAAAATGTAATTCTATCAATTACAGTCAATAGGAGTAAATTCTATATCAGAACAAAGGCTCAGAAAAAAATCTGTGCCTTTTTGCCTTTAATGTAGAATATCATCTAAACTTCAAACTGTCCTCAAAAGTGAAATTAATTAACCATAAAACTGTGTAATTTGTATCCCACTCTTGATTTATTACTTATTTCAAGCCTTTCCTTGTTGTTCATTCAAACGGTTTTACCTCGGTAACTTGATTTAGTCGTTATACCGAGTCTTCGTCTTGTCTAGATAAGTATATGAAGGAAACTGACTAAGTCAGCACCCAATGCGACTGTCCGTCCCACAAAAAGCTGACTTTAAGCAGCTTTAGCAGTAAATGATCTTCAACTAAAGCATTCGCTTATTGCATATGATTCATTAATTTTATGGTTATATACTTCTTTGGATAATCGTGTTGGAATACTTATAATTTTACCAGCTTCATACACCCGAAACGAAGAAAATAATTAAAGTGACGAATTACTATTAAATGTCATATTTATAAAATTCTGTTTCCATTTAAAATGTTCGGATAATTCACGTAATTGCTTTTACTTTTCTTTTAGAACCTGTGTATCTTCTATGAATAATATTAGCAATTAATCGAGCTAATAGATTAAATAATAGGACCATTACGATCAAAACTGCAGCCGACTTTGCAGCAATTTCTTTAGCGTCTGGGACAATACCTTCAGAATTCAGTTTCCAAATATGAACTGCTAATGTTTCTGCAGGCCGAAAAATATTAAATGGATTCATTTGACTATTAATTGGAGCTACCGAATTTAAAACTGGAGTTGTTAATCCTGCCGTATAGATTAACGCTGCTGCTTCTCCAAATATTCTGCCTGCTGATAGAATAATCCCAGTGATAAGTTGTGGAATTGCTGTTGGAATACTAATTTTAACAATTGTTTGCCATTTTATAGCCCCTAAACCAAAACTACCTTCTTTAATATTTTTCGGAACATCTAGAAGTGCAGTTTCTGATACACGGGTAAGACTTGGTAGATTTAATATTGTAATTGCAAGTGATCCCCCAATTAAAGAATAGCCCCAACCAGTCATTGTAACAAATACAAGTAAACCGAATAATCCAATTACAATAGAAGGTAAAGAAGCTAAAGTTTCTATACAAAGTCTTACAAAACTTAGAAATTTCCCTGGCTTTGCATATTCTGCCAAATAAATTCCTGATCCTAATCCTAGAGGTATAGAAATCACCAATGTTAATACTAAAATATAAAATGAATTAAATAATTGTGGGCCAATGCCACCCCCGGATTGCGTATTACTTGGTCTTCCAAATAAAAAATTTGGGTCCCAAAATCCCCATCCTTTTGAAATGATTTCCCATAGTAGATAAATAAGTAGTAAAACAATAATTAATGAAACAATATAGAGAATGATTGTCCATAATTTATCAATACTTCGAGCATTCATTATACTTGTTCCCCCTATCTTTTAACTGCTCCACCTTTTTTGTAATAAAAGAAATTATATGATCGAGTCAACTAAACCGGAAGTTGCTTATATCGATCGCAACGAACAGCATATCGCGAACTGGTTCCATATTGGGTCCGCGTAAATAAGCCCGGCGTTTCGTAGGATAACGAAAGCCTTCAACCTCGATGTAGTCGTCGATATATTGCGCCGCCGGAAAGCTACCTGCGACATCAACGTGATAGTCGTGTCTTCGCAGCTGTAAATCGGCGTCAAAATAGAAGTCCTGCTCCTTACTGTGACTAGCAATGTTATTGGGAAACCTTACACGCAATCCTCGCCAAGTCTCATTCCCTTCTTTCCAGGATGGGATTTCGGTGACCTCAAACCCCGGCATCATCATGAAAAAAGGTGTAGTCAGGTATGTCCACATTGCGTATCCATTGAAATAGGCTCGATGAAGTGGATTCCATGGTGTGTTCATCGTATGATTCGCAAACAAGGTTCTTGGATCGTCCTGCTCGCGAATGACTTCCCCGGACAAGGTTTCAATCGCAATACGATCGGGGCTGAAGGAAGTCCGCCAATCCGGTTGACCGAAGGGAGTGAGAGATGCGACTTCAGAGTGAAGCGCGACTGTCATCTCACGAGGATTAGAGTCTTGAACGAGCCCTTTCATTGCCCATAACCCACCACCGGTGACGATCGTGGCAGTTAATGAATTATATTTTTTCCAACGGTTTAACCCGCCATGCGCTTCTATTACTTGTACCAACAATTCGTTCATAAGCTCCTCTTTTCTTTTTTCACAATTAAATTTTACGCAATGCATATAGTCCGTCCTAAAATTAACTTCAATCAATTAAAACTGACTTTATCAATCCATATACATGTCGGTTTGTATTGAAGATACCTTATATGTTTTGATGTACATTCATTTCTTAAAAAGTACACTCTAATATTTAATTGAATTATGGTTTATATTTTCAGAAAAAATTTGAATAGCTGAGCTACTACCAATTCTTGTTGCCCCTGCTTCAACCATAGCTTTAATATCCTCAATGCTTCGAACACCGCCGGAAGCTTTTACACCAACTGATTTTCCAACTGTTTCTCTCATTAGAGCAACATCTTTAAGAGTTGCTCCATGTAAAGAGAAGCCAGTCGATGTCTTTACATAGTCAGCTCCTGCTTTTACTGATAATTCACATGCTACTTGTATTTCTTGTTCTGTTAATAGACACGCCTCTATAATAACTTTAACTAAGGCTTTACCATTCGCAGCTTCTACTACAGCGTTAATATCTTTTTCGACTAGATCATAATTTTCACCTTTCAAAGCACCTATATTTATGACCATATCTACTTCTGTAGCACCATTTTCAATAGCATTATTAGTTTCAAATACTTTGGTTTCGATTGTATTAGCACCTAATGGAAATCCGATAACAGTACATACATTAACATCAGATTGTCTCACGAGTTTTGAGGCTAATTTTACCCAAGTAGGATTTACAACTACCGAAGCAAATCCGAATTCCATCGCTTCATTACATAACTTTATAATGGCTACATCATCAGTCTCTGGCGATAATAATGTGTGATCAATAATATTTGTATATTCCATGTTTTACTCCACCTTATAAATTATTTTGAGTTTAACTCTGTGCTGATTCCATTGAATCTGCCAAATTTTGAAACTATATATCGACTTCATTTTTTTAGTATGTTAGAAAGTGAAAGATAATTGTGAATCAATACACTCAATAATATATCTTATACCGTTATGAATTCGTGGATTGTTTCCACCTATTCATTATAAAAAATCTGTAAAAATTTAAACCATCCATTGTAGTACTTTTTACCCCATCCACTTAAAAAATGAATAAAAAAGGTATCATGATTAGACATTATTCCTAGTTCATATAGATTTTAGTGCTTTAGAAAATCTTTTTATCCCTTCATCTATTGACTTTTCGTCTTCTCTTGCAAAAGTAAAACGAACAAACCCTTTTTTAGACCCCATTGTTGAACCCGGTGCAAAGATTACCCCTCTTTTAATTGATTCTTCTAGTAATTGTACTTCATTAACTTCTTTTTTTAATTTGCACCAAATATGGATACCACCTTGTGGCTGAGTAAATTCTACCTGATCCATTAAATAAAATTGAAGACTTTTGACGATTTGATTTCTTCTTTTTTCTAGTTGCTTCACTAAATTTTTAATATGCAAATGAAAATTTTCAGCTTCTAAAAAGTCATTTGCAATCCATTGTGTAAATCCAGAATGACCAAAATCTATTTGTTGTTTAGCATCCGATAATCTCTCAATTACAGGCTTTGGACCAATAATCCAACCAATTCTTAATCCAGAAGCAACAATCTTTGACAATGAACTTATATATAATACATTTCCATTTTCATCTAGTGATTTTAATGTAGAGATTGTTTCCCCATTAAAAGACGTTAAACTATACGGATCATCTTCAATGACAGGAATTCCAAGTTCTGAAGAAATATCTAAAATGCTCCTACGCCGTTCAAGACTAAGATTGGTACCGGTTGGATTTTGATAAGTTGGATTTAAGAAAAGCATTCTAATTCTATGTTTTTTATGTAATTCGATTATATCGGCTGGGTTTACTCCATTATGATCTACCGGTAATAAATAGGTTTTAACTCCTGCTGATTTAAAAATTGGTAGATTGTATGCATATGAAGGGTCTTCAATAGCTACTGAATCTCCAGGATTTAGCAAACATTGAACAACTAAATATAATGCTTGTTGTGCACCTGATGTAATTAAAATTGAAGAAGAATCCGTATTAATTTTTCGATATTGTTTAACATGCTTTGCGATCGTTTCTCTTAATATTTTGTAACCTTGTGGATGATCATATCCAAGACTGCCAATAAATGATCTAGTTGAAGTAATTTCTCTTAATGTTTTCATTGGAAAAAGATCTTCTGACAACTCTCCACTTGCTAAATTAATTAGCTTTTCTTCTGCTGTCTTTTGACGAATTTTTTGTGTTACAGGCAAGTTTGGTAGAAAAGAACCAGCTTCAACATATCTATTCCAACTGGGTATTCGCTTCTTAGTAATCCCCCAAATATCTTTGCTGATCGTTGTTCCGCTTCCTCTATTTCTTTCAATAAGTCCATTTGATTCCAATTCATCATAAGCGGCAACTACTGTGCTTCGATTAATGTTAAATTCTTTTGCTAAATGCCTTTCGGAAGGAAGTGGTTTATCTAATGGAAAAGTACCGTTAACTATTCCTTCTTCGATATACTCGGCAAGTTGTTTATAGATAGCTTTTTTCGCTTCACGATCGGGTTTCCATTCCATTGACAATACTCCTCGCAATTAAATATTCTTTCTCACAAAATTTTAAATCAAATATTTTTATTTCAACCTATTATGAAATCTATTTTAACGACTTAATTTTAATAAAATAATTCATCTATTATAGATTAATTTTTTTAGCTATTACTCATCCAATTATCATATAGTTTTACCATCCACTTTACAAAAAAACAAATTTCCCATCAAAAAATGTTACTTGAAAAATCTACAGAAAACCAGAAATATCAACTGATGATACGTGAATTTGAAATCAAAAATCACTTCAAATACTGGTAAATTAACTTTTTTTTTATTGTGAACATTTATTGACAGTAATTCTGATTTCGTTGACTTTCAATATTTATGGTTCTATATTTTAACCAATTGTGAATCAAATTTACTCAATAACGTTATGAAAATAAAAATTGAAAAGGATTTTGTTCATGAAGAATAAATGGACCTTACAAACTTTTTTTATTTCTATTCTCATTTTGTTATCTGGTTGCGAACCAGTAAAGGTGTTAGATCCTAAAGGACCTCAAGCTCAAATTCAAGCTAAAGATATTATGTTATCCATTTGGATTATGTCTTTTATTGTCTTGGTCGTCTTCCTTATTTTAGGTTATATGCTATTTAAATATCGTTCATCTAAGCAAAGTAACGATTATGAACCTCCTAAAATTAAAGGTAGTGTAATGGTTGAAATGATTTGTGTCGGGATTCCAGTATTGATTATCATTTTTCTTTCAATCGTTTCGGTACAAAGCAACAATAAGGTCGAGTCTGCCCCGACTGGATATGCAAATAAGAAACCATTAATCATTTACGCAACTTCATCTAATTGGAAATGGCATTTCAGTTATCCAGAAGAAAATATTGAGACGGTAAACTATTTATATATTCCTACAAATAGACCACTAGAATTTAAACTATATTCTGACGGACCAATTACAAGTTTTTGGATTCCACAATTGGGAGGACAAAAATATGCCATGTCAGACATGGTCACTACATTATACTTAGCTGCTGATGTTCCAGGTGAATATATGGGACGTAATGCAAATTTCAGTGGTAAAGGGTTTGCAGAAAATACTTTTAATGTCGAAGCGGTCCCTGTAAACAAATTTAATCAATGGGTAAAAGATGTTAAGAAAACCGCTTCACCTCTAACGAAAGAAAAGTTCACACAGTTGTTAAAACCAGGTCACCTTGGAGAATTAACGTTTACTGGAACTCATTTGGAGTACTTACCTCCAAATGAAGGAGGTCATAAACATCATTCTAGTGAAAATGATATGGACTCTGAAATGGAAATGAATTCAAAACACTCTGGTCATTAATCTTTCGGTATTTTTCAAATATAAATGTAGTTAAAGGAGTTCATGTATTATGGAATTTTTCGATCGATTTGCGATTCCAAACCCAAACCCCGCTATTTATGCATCGATGATCGCTATTGGGGTAACTGTAATTGCTATTGTAGTTGGTTTAACCTATTTCAAAAAATGGGGTTATTTATGGAGAGAATGGTTAACAACCGTTGATCATAAACGAATTGGGATTATGTATCTATTATCTGCACTGCTAATGCTTTTTCGTGGTGGTGTAGATGCCATTTTGATGCGGGCTCAAACGGCCGTTCCCGAAAATACGCTATTAGATGCACAGCATTATAACGAAATATTTACGACACATGGGCTTGTCATGATTATTTTTATGGCAATGCCATTTATCTATGCTCTAATGAACTTTGTTGTACCACTTCAAATTGGTGCACGTGATGTAGCATTCCCGCGTTTAAATGCACTAAGCTTTTGGTTGTTTTTTATGGGGGCGATGTTATTAAATATCTCATTTGTAATAGGTGGCTCTCCAGATGCAGGATGGACATCATATTTCCCACTAGCTGGAAATGAACTGAGTAAATCAGTTGGCACAAACTATTATATGATTGCACTCCAAATTGGTGGACTTGGTACATTACTTTCTGGAATTAATTTTGTCACAACGATTTTAAAAATGAGGGCACCGGGTATTACACTTTTTAAAATGCCGATTTTCACTTGGTCTGCTCTAACGACAAATGTGATTGTAATATTTGCATTTCCTGTTTTAACAGTGGCTCTTTTGATGGGTACGATGGACAGACTATTTGGTACAAATTTCTTTACAACGACAAATGGTGGGATGGATATGCTTTGGGCAAATCTTTTTTGGATATGGGGACATCCAGAAGTATACATCCTAGTTTTACCTGCTTTTGGTGTCTATAGTGAGATCATCTCCACATTTGCACGTCGAAATTTATACGGATACAAATCAATGGTCTATTCTATGTTAATTATATCGTTTCTATCTTTCTTAGTTTGGACTCATCATTTCTTTACAATGGGTCAAGGTGCATTAACGAATAGTATATTCTCGATTACAACAATGGCAATTGCCATTCCAACTGGAATAAAAATTTTTAATTGGCTGTTTACGCTTTGGAGAGGTAAAATCGTTTTTACTGTACCGATGTTATATTCTGTAGGTTTCATTCCGATCTTCACGATTGGTGGAGTTACTGGTGTAATGCTAGGTATGTCTGCCGCTGATTATCAATACCATAATACGATGTTTTTAGTAGCCCATTTCCATTACACGATCATTCCCGGTGTTGTTTTTGCCATGATTGCTGGACTTACCTACTGGTGGCCTAAAATGTTTGGTTTTATGTTAAATGAACGAATTGGAAAATGGGCATTCTGGTTTATCGCAATTAGCTTTAACGTAACATTTTTCCCAATGTTCTTTACAGGATTAAATGGTCAAGCTCGTCGTATGTATACTTATTCAGAGTCTACAGGATTTGGTCCATTGAATTTATTGTCGTTTATTGGAGCAATCGTATTGGCTATAGGGTTTATCTTATTAGTGTATAACATTTATTATAGTATTCGTCATTCATCTAGAAATATTAGCTCAGACCCATGGGATGCTCGTACTTTAGAATGGGCAACTCATAGTCCTGTTCCTTCTTATAATTTCGCTATTACCCCTGAAGTAAATTCGATAGAAGCATTTTGGGATGCGAAGAAATTAGGAATACCGATCTATAAAGGGCATTATGATAAAATTCATATGCCAAATAATAGTGGCGCACCTTTTATCATGGGCTGTATTTTATTTGTTTTTGGATTCTCATTTGTCTTTTCAATGTGGATTCCTGTAATTATTTCTGTAATAGGAATATTTGTTTGTATGGGGCTTCGTTCTTTTGAAATTGATAAGGGTCACTATATTCCTGTAGAAAAAATTATGGAAAACGAAAATGAATATAGAGGTGCCTAAACGATGAAATTAATAAAATCACTTCCATTAGAATATAGTACGGAGCAAAATCAAATAAATATATTAGGTTTTTGGATCTTTTTAGGTGCAGAAATCATGCTTTTCGGAACTCTTTTTGCCTCTTATTTTACATTAGTCAATCGTACTGGACATGGTCCTACTAGGGCAGAAATTTTTGAAATTACACCGGTATTAATTGAAACGTTTGTTTTATTAGCGAGTAGCTTTGTTATAGGATTAGCTATTCATGCTATGCGTATTGGTCGAAAAACTGCAGTAATGTCATTTCTTGCGATTACACTAATTCTTGGTTTAGTATTTGTAAGTTTTGAGATATCAGAATTCTTACATTATATGCATATGGGTGCAGGATTACAAACAAGCGCATTTACTGCAATTCTATTAACAACTTTAGGTACACATGGGGCTCATGTTACACTTGGATTTTTTTGGGGATTATTTATCTTGTTACAAATTCGAAAAAGAGGAATCACTCCAGAAATTGCTAATAAAACATTTATCTTTTCACTCTATTGGCATTTCTTAGACGTTGTATGGATCTTCATTTTTAGCTTTGTTTATCTGAAAGGATTGATGTAACATGAAAGAATTATTTCCGCTTAAGCAAGTTAAAGGCTTTGCCTTTTCAATGATTCTAACTGGCATTGCACTTGTAGTATACTTTTTTAACCTGTCATTTGCAGTTGGAATGACAATATTGCTTGTAACAGCATTTTTACAAGCGAGTCTTCAAATAGTAGTGTTTATGCATGCAGGTGAAACAAGAGAAAAAGGGGCTATTTATACAAATATCTTTTATGCATTATCAATCGCACTAGTTACCGTATTCGGTACCTTACTCTGTATGGTTTGGGGATATGCCTAAAACAGTATAAATGATTAATTATCTGGAGCGTAAAAATAAAATTGGAGGTAATATTATGTCAATGACAGCTGTTTATGTTATAGGTGGGATCATAATTTTTGTTGTATTCGGTGCTTTTGTTTTGACAGTAAATAAAGGTTATGGGGTAAAACATAAAGTTGATAAAATTGATGAAATTAAAAATGTTTATGATGATAAAAAAAATAAATAATTGAATAAATTGCTTTTAAAAAGGAAAAGGTTTGATTGACTAAGATTATTTCAAACCTTTTTCTTTTGTTTATTAAAGTTTCATCTAAACACTAAATAATTATGTATACCACATCTTTAATCTCCTATTCTTCTCCTATGTGCAATTAAATGTCAATAAAACATCGTTCTCAATGTCGATTTAATCTACAAACTTCTCCTTATACGAGGTATCTATAGAATCGACCCATTCGCAAAAAGAGCGTTTAGATACACCCAATTAAAAAAGTAGTGTTAACCAATGCTTGTCTGGCCAACACTACTAGTAATACAAAGGATAGTTTCCTATATTTTATATGTTCTTAGACATTTTATTTTGAAACCGGATAGACGTTTAAATATTCCTCTAACGTTATGTTTCTTTTTTTCATTTGTTTAGCCGGTGCAACCCCAACATATCGAATATGCCAAGGTTCGTATTTGTATCCTGTGATTTGCTCCTTACCTTTTGGATACCGAATAATGAAACCATAATTTGATGAATTTTTTTCAAGCCATTTGGCTTCTTTGGTATTCGCGAAACAGCTCGAAGCCGCACATTTTCCAGTGCTACTACTTACATCAATTGATAAGCCTGTTTGATGTTCACTAGAACCTGGTAATGCACTATACTTTCTTGCGTTCGCATATCCATCTACTTTAACGTATCGATTAAAAATAACTTTCTGAGTTGCATAGGAGCGATATCCTGAGACACCACTTAAATGTATATGATCTCTTTTAGCTCCTTCAAATAATTTCTTTAATGCTATTGCTGCTTCTTTTCTCATTTTTCGCTTTTCAATCTTTTCTTTAAAAATGAATGAAACATTTGCATAAACTAAATCCTTTGGAACGTAGTTTTGAGATAAAAAATATTTTTTGTTTACTAAAACTGTAATTACATCAGGGTGTGAAACGGTTCTAATTGCATTATTTTGTTTCGTTCTATATATAACATTTTTAGGTACATCTGATGTTTTGTTTATCTGATTATTAGCATTTTCTTTATTTGATTGGTGATACTCTTTTTTAGGACTAGAATCATTGTGATGATGGTGTTGGTTACTACAACCGTTTAAAGATAATAGTAAGATAATAAAAATAGAATTAACTAAATATTTCATAAAAGTAAGTTCCCCCACATGCTGCTTTGCTAATATTTTCGATTCTTGCTCTTTTTTTATCTCCTTAAACTATTTTTCTCAATATATAAACCTTTAAATCCTTTTTTGATGTTTTGAATTTTCATAAATAGTCTAATAAGAGATCCCCCTTTGAAACTTATAAAAGAATTATAAGATTTGGATGTTTCGAATTTAGACACAACTTGTTTCTAAGTTGTAAATAATAAAAATTTGAGTATTTTTTTATCGGAAGTATCTATTAATAAATTTTCAAGTTAGAACGAATAAGTTTTTCTTAAAATCATTGGAAGTAAATTAAAATCAAGTATTTTTGCTAATTCCTTAATAAATCGAATTTAGAATCCCACTATTTAGAACGAACATTCTCAAAAAATCAAATAAAGAAAGCTTATGAAATACTGAAAATGTCATGTCGATAATGTTTTGCCTATTATTCGAGTTGTATTTCAAATGAAAATATTATCAATTACCCTTAATATTAGTTATTTTATAACATTTTTATGCCCTTAATTAGGTATTGAAGGACTGGAAGTGACTCGTTTAAATCTAACTGAATACAATAATACATAAACGACAATCAATGAAGAAAACAGATTTAACACGATAAGAGAAATGTTTAAATTGTAAATTTTTGTAAGTGCTCCAACAACAACTGTAGGCACAATGAATCCAATATACGCACACATCCAGAAAACCGAAATCACACGTGGTTTTGCTTCAGGTTCAGGCAGTTGCCTTGCCAAAAATAGTGCATTTTGGAAAGTCCATCCACCACCAAGTGCTTGTATGAATATACTGATCCATAATAAGTGTAAACTTGCTGTAAAACCAGATGTAACAATCAACCAAGAACCAATACTTAATAGCAAGATCCCCCACCTAATTCGTGTAACCGGTTGGGAAGGTCTAGGAATAAACTGTGCGAATGCACCACCACCTAATAGAATAAAAAAGATCAAACCAGAAATAAATAAATTAGATGTTTGAATGACATTTTTCACGAAAGTAGGAATTAGAGCAAGTGCTGTTCCTTGAATCGTAAATACTGTAAAAATAGAAAGTCCTGACATCGACCAAAAATGGGAACGTATTTTTTTTGGAACTCCAAGTGATATCTTATGTTTTGCAAGCTTTTGTTCTTTCGAAACTACATCTTTTGGGATAGATTCTAGTATGACAATCGAGATAACTAATAATCCAATCTTTGATGACAAACCAATTAACTATCCTAGAACCAAAAATCGTTAGCTTTTGTTTGAAATACTTTTAATATCAATTTAAAGTTTTAAAAAAAATGCCAACTCGTAGAGACTGGCATTTTTTCATTCTTTTATTGTACTACAGTAACAGTTTGTGAGGTTGTCGTAACTTTAAAACCTTGTTTATTTACAACGTCTGCTGAAACAAAATACGTACCATTTGGAACATCTAATTCAGGCGTCCAGTTCAAATGAATTTCAGTTTCATTTTCAACAACCATAGAATCAATTACTTTTCCATTAATATCTTTAATATTGATTGTCCAATCTACATTGTTACTAGCAAATGCGTTGATTCCTGCAGGTGTACTTGCAGAAATATTTTCATTTGGCCATACACTAAAGTAGCTAACTAGCATTTCCTCATTAATATATGAAGGGTCTCCCCACACTGAATATCCATGATTATAAGCATAATCAGAGCCCAATACGACAACACTTTTTGGTTCTTCATTTACAAGGACTGATGTCTGTCCAATCTGTAAAGGCTTATATTTACCGTTATACCAAATAATTCCAACTTTAAATCCACTACCATTTTCATTGTCTACTGCTTTGAAAGAGATTTCATATTGTCCATCTTTCGGTTGTACTTTAATATCCGAAACGACTGGAGCAACAGAATCTACTTGAATAGGCAATTTTACAACTTGTGGTTTAGCATTCTTATAATCTAGTGTTGTTTTTATTACATAGTTATAATTACCATCTTTGACTACTTGGTCATTTTGGTCTTTTACATCCCACAAATAACCACCATTTAAATAGTTTCTATAAGACATAATATTTTTACGGAATTTCCATGGCTTTCCAGTATATTCACTAAAGTCACCAAGATATTGAATCATTTCACCTTTTTCATTCTCAATATACATTTCAGTCTTTTGTAAGTTTCTTAGTGTCGTAAAAGTTGAGAAAACATTTTTAAAGGTTGCATTCGGAGAAATAACCATTCGACGTTTGTTAAATGTTCCTGTTTTCGGATCATAACCAAGTGGGAATGTACCTTCTGAACCTGGTTCATCATTCCAAAGAGCTGTATAACCCAAGAAAGCATCTTTATCCCATGCCACAGGGTCAATATTATGTGGTTGATCCCATTTTCCGTAGTAGCCCATATATGGTACAGAAATTGGAACAGCTAAATCTGCATTTTGACCTGTGGGAATTAGTCGTACATATCCCTCAACAAAGATCCCTTTCTTTAATTTAGAAGGTAATTCAATTTGAATATCGAGATTCTTGTTTTGTCCTGTCTTAATCTTTAATATCTTTCCTTGTGAGTTAGATACTTTTTCTCCATTCACAGAAGCTATAGCCCCTTGTATTCGCTCACTTTTTAATGTTAAATACTCTTTAGAATCCAATGTACCATCATTGTCTAAGTCAAATTCTTTCGTTTCTTTGCCGTCTGTAAGGACATCTACATAAACTTTGTATTCGAATTCTTCTTTTTCTTTATCTTTATTGTTTTGAAGTGCATCTAAATTCAATTTAAATTGGACATTATTACTATTAATCTCTTTTAATGCAACTGATCCTGCTTGTTCTAGAGGAGTTTTTTCTCTTGTCACGAGTACAGGTGTTTTAATTGCATTTTGTATTTGCATCAAACCAGATCCCTGAATTCGTGGTGAGTAAGGAATTTCAGAATTTGTCCGTGGGTCTTGTATAATTTTTGACGTGTTCATTAATGCAATTTTAGCTTTTAAAGCTGTTTCCTTTGAATGGATTAAACCTTTTTCATATAAAGATTGTAATAATAGTGCAGATCCACCTGCTACATGTGGGGTTGCCATTGATGTTCCACTCATAATCTCATACTCATTGCCTGGAACAGTTGAATATATATTACCGCCTGGTGCTGATAACTCAGGTTTAAAGTCTAATGTATGTGGAGTTCCGTAAGATGAGAAATATGACATTGTATCTTTACTTGGATTATCAATATAAATTCCTTTTGATAATTTCATTTTAACGATATAACCACTTGTTAACTTAGAAATTAACGTATTACCGATTGCTTTGCCTGTTGTTGCCGCTGGTGTAAAATAAGGACTAAAATAGACAAATGGATAGTCAACATCTTTATTCGATGGTACTAAAATAACCGCTTTAGCACCCTTTCTACTTGCTTCGTATTGAATATGACTGTATGATCCATATATTTGGTCTGGTTTTGCAATAACAATTTTATCTGTAACATCTTTATTATTAAAATCTTCAGTTCTACCTTCACCTACATAAATCATCTCGTAACTTTCAAATGGAGATAAAACTTTAGAAAACTTAAAGTTAAACTGGGTTTGATCTTGATATGGGAGCTGAATTCCATTTTCTTCTTCAAGGGTGTTCATATGTATTTTCGAATTTTCATATGAAGCTACAGAAATTGCATATGGACTAACACCTGGTTCACTAACTGTACCAATATCTGGATTTTCTTCATAAGGTTGTAAAGAAGATTGTATTAGATCATTTTTAGTACTGTAAGCAGCGTTCCCACCAGCAACTACTACAAGTGTGCCATGTTCTGTTGCTACGTGAATTGCCTTCTGAATCGGATCGTCGTCCTCACCAACAAATCCAGCATCAGTTCCTAAACTCATGTTAATAACATCTGCTCCCATAGTTACTGCGTGTTCAATACCAGCGATAATGTCATCCTCATAAGCTCCTTCGCCATTATCAGAAAACACTTTTTCAGCTAAAAGTTGCACACCCGGCGCAATTCCTTGTACGCCATCATTTGATTCGTCACCATTTGCTCCTACTGTACCTGCTACATGTGTACCGTGAGGGCTTCCATATTGACCATGAGGTATTACATCAGTATCATCATCTGCCCAATCATAACCAGTAGGTACTTTGTCACTGTACCATTTCTCATTTACTTTAGTTTCAGCGAACTTATTTTGGATATTTGATTCTGTCCATTTTTCCTTTTTTTTACCGTTTTCAGTAAGTGTCATATCTTTATGAGTATAATCAATTCCGGAATCTATAACTCCAACTAGTAACCCTTCACCTTTATAACCATATTGCTGCCATACATTTTGAGCTTGTACCAATTCTTTGCTTGCACCCATTGACGGTTCAAAAGTCCTTGCAATATGTACATTTGCAACCCCAGGTGTGTTTTGTATTTCTTTAACATTACGAAATTCTGTTTCAACACTAAACCCATTAAAGCCTTCAAAGAAACGATTTTTTACCTTGGAAACAGATCTTTGCTTTGAAATTTTTGCTATAACGTCATCTTGCTTTTGCTTTTGTTGCTTCTTTTTTTCATTTAGAGAAATATCAGTAGTTTCTGGTTGATCTACCTCAACTATTACTCGTACTTGTTCATTTGGATTATAAGCTTTAACAATACCATTTTTACTTAAATCTTTATAACCTAGATCTTTTACTTGATCTTCATTTAAATGCTTCTCTTCATCTAAGAAAATTTTCTGGCCTTTTTTTACAATGTCTTCAATACTTGGAGCTGGAACAGTGTTACTTTTTGTTTCTTTTGCAAAACCCGTTGACGTTAACAATATTGCTGCTAAAGTTGCTGTAGTAATTACTTTGTAAGGAAAACCTTTTTTCTTCCTCATTATCAACTTTCCTCCTACTTAACTCATCTTGATATTTGACCTAAAACAAGTGCGTCTTTAGTAATATTTATTCAACGTTTAAAAACAACAGTTCTAAGATAGAATTGTACATGAGTAGCCCCTGCTTTCACGGCAGTGAACATTCACAGCAACTGTTACAACTTTCTCTTCTAGTAAAGTCCATTTTTCCTTCTGCTGTAACATCAGCTTTGGAGCTAGTCTTATCCAGTGTTTCACCCTTGAAATTGTAGTGATATTTGAGAATGGGAGAGCGAGAACTTAGTATTTGGTGCTGTTTGTTTCTATCTTTCAGATAATCTAATGTTTTCTTAAGCATCACCTCTATCATAATTTGCATTTTAGGATAGTGGAATTAAAACATTAATAAAAACGTTAAAATTTAGACTATTCAAAATGTTAAGGTTATTATATGGTGATATTTTTTTTGAGTAAATGACATTCTCGTTATCATAGTGATTCATTTCAGTTATCAATAAAGAAAAATGAGGCAAGATTTTAGAAGGAAAATCAATATAAATCTGTGTTTTTAAGGATTTTTGATAACAAAACAATTTAATTTGTACAATGTTATAGTAACTTGAAAAGTTAGCTATTTAATAAAAAATAGATAATTTGTCACATTTTGAAAACTATCCTTATAATACTCTTTCAATAAAGATAGATAGAATATTATAAAAACTAAAACGGCTATTTCTTATAAGTTATGTGATTATTTCAACTATAAAATTTGATTTGAATTCTTACTGCTTCTATTTAGATCTAATATTAAAACCACCTTTCTCAGGTGGTTGATTGCTAAAAAGGAGTAAAATAATCATCAGCTCCTTTACTTTATTCGACTAATTCATGGATTAGTCGAATAAATATTAATAAGTGTTTTTAGACTGTTCCATTAATAAAGAAACTGCTTCGGTTAAAGTCTCTAAAAAAAGTCTAAGACCTAGGTTTATGTTTCAGCCTGTTATTCATTCAGTCCGCTTCAGCCGCACGCTCAAACCATGTATTGACCTCTTCAAGACGCTTACTATAAGCTTCGCGTATCGTGTATGCAGCTTGAGAACCAACCGGTAAGCGAAGTGGTGAATTGCCGCTATTAATAACGGAAATGATCAGTTGCACTGCTTTTGCCGGGTCGCCGACCTTGAGGTTCGACATTCCTTTCTCGTATGCTTCATATAGCGGAGCATATTCTTGTTTCTTATCGGTATGCTGCATCCCTTCTCCAAAAAACTCTGTTGCGTACACGGAAGGCTCTACAATAGTCGTCTTGATTCCAAAGGGTGCGAACTCTTGTGCGAACGCTTCAGAGAAGCCTTCAACTGCAAACTTGGATGCAGAGTACAGGCTATACGGAGGCATTGACCAAGTTCCGAAAAAGGATGAAAAATTTACGTAATGTCCCGATCCTTGACGTTTAAAGATAGGTAGTGTCGCTTGGATGACATTTAGTACACCAAACACATTGACGTCAAACTGCGTGCGGATTTGTTCATCCGTATACTCCTCCAGCATACCGAAGAGTCCGTGTCCGGCATTATTAACGACAATATCGATTTTCCCGAAAACGTCAACGGCTTCTTGAACAGCGGATTGTATTTGCTCCTTGTTTGTCACGTCCAAAGCAGCCAGGTGAACACGATCCGGTGCCAGTTCTTTAAAATCCTGTATAGCTTCAAGTTTGCGCGCTGTAGCGACCACTTTTTCTCCTGCTTGAAGCAACTGCTGCACAAATTGTCTTCCGAATCCTGTCGAAGTTCCTGTAATAAACCATACTTTACTCATTGTTATTTCTCCCTTTTTAATTATTCAGATTTGATCATTCGCTTTGGTGACAAAAATTGACAGCGAACGATTGATAATATATTTTAATTTGATGTTTTTTTTAATCCCTAAAAATTCTCCATGGTGCGAGCAACTTTTCTATTGTTCGCGACATCATTGAGGAGATTCTCCTATCTATAAATCCATATTTGCAGTTAATTTAAGCGTATTTATTCTAGTACGAAGTCTTGCACGTGATTACTTATTCTTAAAACAATTGTGGGTATATCGCTTTTACACCGCCAGATAAATTTTGCTGTACCATTCGGCTCAAATTGTCTGCTACAATTTCATAACTTTCGGCTTCTATACCGTCGATCGCAATCTTAGCAATGTCCGCAGGGTTAGCTTTCGAAGCCTTAATTTTAGCTGTCATTTCCGTGTCCATATATGCAACATGTAAGCCAGAAACAAGAATATTTTTAGGTGCCAAAACTAAGCGAAACGTATTCGTCAAACTCCATTCCGCTGATTTTGCTGCTTGATATGCTCCTCCTCCGTTCATGCTCAACCATGAGAGAACTGATAGAATATTAAGGATTGTCCCTCCCCCATTTTTTTCAAGTATCGGGGCAAATGTGCGAATCATTGAGAGGTTGCCAAAAAAATGTGTGTCCATCTCTAAACGAATTTTTTCCATTTCACCGTCAAGCAGCGCGGCTTCTGTATTGGATCCAGCATTATTGATTAATAAAGTTACATCTTTCGCAATTTCCGCTGCTGCAGCAATTGATTTTTCATCTGTAATATTAAGCTGTAATGGAATAACTCCAGGAAGATCAATCATTTCCAGGTTTCTAACCCCTGCATAAACCTTGGCTCCTCTAGCAAGTAGTTCTTGTGCTAAATGACGACCGAGTCCACGATTAGCTCCTGTAATTAGCGCTGTTTGTTTTGAAATTTCCATATTCGTATTCACCTCATATTTTATTTTTTACTTAATAATTCATTGTTTTATCCATTTGAGAATAATCATTCTTAAATACTCAAAAAATGAGTTAGTGTTAAGGTAATTCTCCATAATAATTGTTAATTCATTGCAATTAAATATTTAAGCTCCATGATTTTGAACTATAGGCTTAGAAATGTCACGTTTAAATTTAATTGAATACAACAAAATATAAATAACAATAATCGTTGCAAACAAATTTAGAAATTCAAGTGCTACGTTTAAATTGAAAAATTTGGACAGTACTCCAACTCCTATAACCGGAACGATAAATCCGATATAAGCAACAAAATAAAAAGCTGAAATTACACGAGGTCTAGCTTCAGGTTCTGGCAATTTTCCTGCAAAAAATAACGCATTCTGAAAAGTCCATCCGCCACCAAGAGCTTGTATGAATACACCTATCCATAACAATGGTAAACTTGATGTTAAACCTGAGATAACAATGAGCCACGTAGCAATAACTAGAAAAAATATTCCTAATTGCATACGAGTAATAGGTTGAGTCGGTCTAGGTATGAACTGGGCTGCAGCTGAACCGCTTAAAAGTACGAAAATTATCAAACCTGAAATAAAGTGATTAGACGTTTGGATTACATTTTTGACAAATGTAGGAATTAGAGATAATGCAATTCCTTGTAACGTGAAAACTGTGAAAATAGGTAGTGCTGACATAGCCCAAAAATGTGAGCGGATTTGTTTCGGCACCCCTAATGATATTTTGTTATTTGCACGCATTTGCTCAGGTGTTACATTATCTTTTGATATCGTTTCAAGTAAGACGATCGAAATAATTAATAGAAAGAGAAGTATCCCTAATGGTAATCTAAAAGGTTGAACAGGGATATACTGTAACATGAAAGCAGCAATTAATGGTCCTACCCCAAAACCAACGAGTACTGTAACTCCTGATAGTTTGAGTGCTGTACTCGTTTTTTTGGGAGAAGTTTGTCTCAATAATAAAGCAACTGCAGTACCTGTAAAGGCACCGTATGCAATTCCTTCTAAAATTCTTCCAGCAAATAGCATCCACACTTCAGTGTTGCCAAGTAAGAATAAGGTAGAAGCAATGGAAATCAAGATACTAATACGGACTACTCTTTTTAACCCCCATCCGTTACCTTTTGCTCCTACAATAAGTAAAGTTGGCAAAAGAAAAACAGCATAGATTGCAAATAAAATTGTAATTTGCAAACTACTTAATTGATAATATTCGCTATACACAGGAAACAATGGAGTAACAAAAGTTGCTCCACAAGACATCAATAATATAATTAATAACATTTTTTTCATTTACTTTATCCTCTCTATTTTTTACTGTTCGTTCTCAAAAGATCATAATGTTTTATTTCTTATACTTTAAATTCTTATAATAAATTTCCCTACTTTAAATATCTTTTTTACAATTTGAAAATGTACTTATTCCTCTCTATTTTTTACTGTTCATTCTCAAAAGGTCATAATGTTTTATTTCTTATACTTTAAATTCTTATAATAAATTTCCCTACTTTAAATTTCTTTTGTACAATTTAAAAATGTTCATTCACAGCTAATCTAAAGACAATTATTACTTTCTCACCACCTCATATATCTATTTATAACATATCGAGAACGGTCGGTAAATATTTTTTTACCATTCGTTCTCAAATATTCATTTCAATTCAAAAAGAAACTAACAGGTATAAGTTAACTCCTTTTATTCTCAATAAAATTATTAATCTAATATAGAAAGTGTCATATCAACAATATTTTTCAACTTATTTTTATCGTTAGTTGTTTTTGTTAATACTCGTAAACCTACAAAAGAATTATGAATAAACTGTGATAATTTATCTAAATCATGGTGGTTCGGAATTTCACCTGTATTTTGACCACGCAATAATAATTCATGAATAATTTCTTCTGTCTTAGCAAAATTTTGTTCAATTTTTTCTGCCACTTCTTGATCATGTAAAGCCAACTCAATGGCAGTATTTACTGTCAAACATCCAAATGATTTTTCATTATCTTGGGAAATTACCGATTCTAAAATACTTCTAAGAGCATCTTTTACAGATAATGATTGCTTAACTTGTAAATTCATTTTTTTCTTCATATTTTTATCGTAAAGTTCTAATGCTTTCATAAACAAAGAATGTTTGTCACCAAATGTATCATATAAACTTCTTCTATGAATCCCCATATGAGAAACAAGATCTTGCAATGAGGTTTTTTCATAACCTTGATACCTAAATAGCTCCATCGCTTTTTGTAGTACTTCTTTTTCATCATATTCTTTATGTCTTGCCACGTTCGTACCTCCTTTTGTAAGATTATATCATATTTATAAAAAAACATTGAGTATACATTAATACACTATTTTTAAATACTAACTCTAAGTTTACCAATTAACCATCATTTTAAATAATTACAAGGACAAATTCCAATACTAAATCTAGCGAGGTGATATTAATGGGTAAATGGAATGAACAAGCTGCAGCGAATAATAATTTGCCATCTAGCACAATCCGTTCATCTGAGCTTTTGTTAGGTAAGAAAGCAGACCATGAATTTTCAGAAGACCTTTCTGATGGCGGAGAAAGAAATCAAAACATTGAGATACTAAATAAAAATTCTAAGCTGAAATAATTATATTATGCCCTAATTAACAGAAAAAAAAGAGCTAATCGTATACTCACAGATTAGCTCTTTATATTATTCTTTTGACAAATTATCGCTTTAATTAGTTTTTAACATTATTAGGATTATAAATTGAATAATGGTCTAAAATTAAATTTTTATTCTTTAAAGGAAAAACAAATTTAAGCTTTTTAGCTCCAATTGAATAAGTTATTATTTTTTCGTTATTTGAGGTATTAACTTCTGAACTAGGTGAACCAAAATAAGTTTTTATATTATTAATCGTTAAAGATTTTAATTGAGGATCAAAAGAGCGTAATTCAAATATTAAATGGCTTTTTTGATACCCAACTACTACATTTCTCTTTGTGTATGTGTTATATGTTCCTTTAGCAGCGGCCACATATACACTACTGTCTTCTTTTCCCCATTTTTCTTTTACCTGGTCAATATTCGAATTCATTACATTAAATTCTGCATTGATTATTTTTCCTTCATTCGCTTTTGTTGAGATATTTTTTAAAAGTGAGTACTGTGTATTACTAGTTTCATTGCTAAAAGTAATTGCTTTCTTAATTTGCTTATTTAAATTTGTAACATTTACAGGTTGAACTTTATTATTGTTAAGTTTATATTTCTGTTTTAATGATAAAATCTTATAGACACTTTTATTTATTGTGTCTTCTGATATTTTGTGATTTTTAACTGCTGTATATATGCTATTATAAATAATTTTTACATTTTCATTTCCATGTCCTATTAAAATAATATTACTTCCAGCATTAATAGAGGTTACTGCTGCGTTATTTAAGTTATAGTGTTTAGCGATGGCTCCCATTGACATATCATCAGTTATGACAACTCCATTATACCCATATTGTTTTCGTAAAAGATCAGTTATTACAGCTTTTGACATAGAAGCAGGATACTTAGAGTCTACTTTCTTTACTAATATATGAGCTACCATCATCATATCCGCATGATTTTTGATGGCATGATCGAATGGAACTAACTCAAATTTTTTTAAACTTGATAAGTCTTTATTCACTATAGGAAGTTCTAAATGCGAATCTACTGAAGTATCTCCATGTCCAGGGAAATGTTTAATAACAGGAATTGTGTTTCCTCTATGAATTCCATCCATCATTCCCTCACCAATTTTTGAAACGATAGTTGAATTTGTACCAAAAGAACGATCTCCAATTACTGTATTTTTAGGATTACTTTGTATATCGAATACTGGAGAAAAATCAGTATTAAACCCAAAGGATGATAGCTCTTTTGAAATCATATTACCTATATTATATGCGTATTGCATATTATTTTTATTTCCAATTGTTCTGGCAGAGGGTGTATTTAAAACCGCTGATGGCATTCGATTTACTCTACCGCCTTCTTGATCGACAGAGATAAACAAAGGTACCTTGTTATTTTTGTTGTAAGTTTTTATGTCATTTGTTAAATTTACTAGTTGACTTGGACTTTTTATATTTGTTCCAAAGAGTATTACGCCACCCAATTTATAATTTTTTAAAAGCGTATCTGCATTACTTGCTGTTGTTCCATCAAAACCAGCGATAATCATTTGACCAATTTTTTCTTTAAGAGTTAGTTTATTTAATTCAACAAGGATTGGGTCAGTTTTTGAAACACTTACATTTTTTTGAGCCTTGGCTTCTATACAACCAGTTAATAATATGAAACTACTAATCGCAATCATTGATAATTTTTTAATTTTGTTTTTCATAATTTCACCTCAAAATTCAATATGATGAAAATGTCAATATTGTTTCGAAAAAATCTTAGCAAATAAATGTTTCAAAATTATAAACATTTTGTATCAAATATATAATTTAATACAAAACTTTGATCCAGTAATGGTTTAGTAAAAGTTGGACCAAATCCTCTCAATTATAGTGGCTATTTGAGAATATTCGTTCTTAATTAGAAAAACTCAACTAACCCTCTAAAAAAAAGGATAATCTCTATTTTTCTATATTCTAGAAATAGCTAGAATTATTCCCCCCTCAAGAATATATTTATAACATTTTGAGAAAGAACGCAATTAAGAATTTTCTCATTCGTTCTTAATTAATACAGAATAAATAATAAGCATTTTTTAATCTATCTATAATTCGGGTTAATAATAGTACAGTATATATTTTTTTATATATTATCTACAAATAGTTTTCGAGTTTAGTTCACCACTATTAAAACAGTTTTTTTTTGACATTTTCAATTAATAAATCAATAAATTCTCTTGCTGCTTTCCCAATATGTTTTTGCTTATGAAAAACAATGATTTCTTTAAAAATAGAGGGAATTTTAATTCTAATTCTTTTATTCAAAATAAAAATACCCCGTAATGTTAGATTGAAACTAACTTACGGGGGAGACCTTAAAAAAATAACTATTTTGTATCTGATATAATTATCTAATTAGACAAAGTAATCCTTATGGTTTTACAATAACAGGTATAATTATTTTAAATCCATCATATTCCGCAATGATTACAGCGGCTCCTTCAGACTTCGTTAGGATCTTATGATCAGCGGTCACTTCCGCTACTTCCGGATTGGAACTAAACCATTTTACATCAGCTGTTACGTCTTTTATCGTTCCATCGCTTGACATAGCATTAATGACTAAATCACTTGTTGAGCCTACTGAATTTACGATATAACCCGGCGAAGAGACTATCCCAACAGTATGTGTAGGATACTTTGCTACAACTTCAACATCAATTGTCTTTGACATTCCAAAAACAGTAGCAGTTATTGTCGTTTTTCCAACAGAGTGAGCGATGACATGTCCATCATCAGAAATCGTTGCGACCGATTCGTCCGCCACCGTCAATTTTGCTTTGCTAGTAAGATTATAAGTATCCAAATTTCCATCTCTGCCAGGACGACCAAAGAATCCATTAATTGAGATGTCAGTGGACTTATTAGGTTCTAACATTACATTGTTACCTGTCCATACACCGTTTTCAGTCCAATATAAATACTTAGGCTTAGTGTTTCTTACCCAAATAGCATCTTTCAAACCATAATAATTGAAATAGATGTATGCTTCACCAGGGCCGACCCATTTAATGACTCCATTCTGGTCAACAGTTGCTACACTTTCGTCGGAAGATTCCCATTTCCCTTCTGTATCAACCTGTACGATATTATGATCTGTATATTCAGCAAACGCGTTCGCATCAATAGTTCCTTCTTCAGGGTGTAATATCATCCCATTGCTAAAAGTAGTTATCGCTTCTACTATATTTCCTGCTTCAGGCTGTATTACCATTCCCGAGCTTAAAATTCCTACTAAATTTACTGGTCCAACTTGATCTTGTACTTTTACTGGAATTTTAATAGAAGAGAAACCTGCAATTGTTGCACTAACCGTCGTTTTTCCAGTTTTCATTCCAATAAATTTCCCGTCTTTAACACTTACAACTGTAGGCTCCTCTGTTGTCCATTGGATTGACTTCGTTATTTCTCTTTGAGTTCCATCATTGTATTGAGCGAAAACATGTACTGGATAAAGCTTATCTTTTTGAACAACAACATCCATTGAGGATACAAGTAATGACTCAATTTTTAATTCCTCTGTAGATGCATCATTTCCAGAATGAATTGAAACATTCAAGATTTCGGTGCTTGTTCCGTGATGGATAAGGACTTGAGTTGTACCTGTTGAAACCGCTGTAAGAACACCATTCTTAACTGTAACAATGTTCGGATCTAATGATGTGAATCTTGAGTCTGAAGTGACGTCAGCTGTTGAACCATCCTGATATTTTGCTTTTACAGAAAACGAATGTGTGTGGTCAGTTAACTGGAATGAGATGTTCGTTTCACTAGGAATCAGACCAACAATTTTATTCACGAAATCATTAGAAGGTTTTTCTGAAACGTTAATAGGAATCTGCTTGGAGTAACCAGAGCTATCTACGCTAACTATTGCTGTACCAGTACCTACAGCAGTAAGTATGCCATCCTTATTTACTTTAATAACATCAAGATTAGATGATTTATAAACCGCAGTTGAAGTCGAATTTACCACAGATTTGTCTGTATAGCTCGCTTTTACCTCCAATTGCTGCTGTTGATGTACCACCATATTTTTCATATTTGGTGTAACGGAAATCGATTCAGGGGTTGGAGCCTTAGCCTTCCTCTGACCGTCTTTATCCGTGACTGCCACCGGGATATCTACAGAGTTACGACCACCATTATAGAATGCATGCAAAACAGTAGAGCCACTCTTTGCACCAATAACCTTTGGTGTACCATCATTTGTTCGCTGAACTGAAGCTACGCTAAATTTGTCGGCATACATTTCAACGGAAGCTGTGACATCCTCCGTGCTCCCATTACTGTAAATCGCGTTTATAGTAATAGGCGCTTCTTCACCTGCACCTATGGAGAGATTTGATGGAGAAGCTGTCAAACCAATAACTCTTGGAGTAGTAAGCTTATTGGTGACAGTAACCTCCATTTTAACTGGAGGAAGGACATCTGATCGATAGGAAGCTGTCACAATTGTTTTACCTGGCTTACCTCCATGGATAAATCCATCATTCGTTACCGTTGCAATGCTGCTGTCTTCGACAGTCCACTTCACATCATATGGATTTACATTTTCACGTAAAAATATATTACCTTCTGATACTCCGTTAGTGAATACTTCGGTTAAGTTAACCGGCCAAAATTCACCTGGCAAAATTTCAGCAGCAGGTGTATCGGTTACAAGCTTCTCCGGCTTAACAACCCTAACAAGTACAGCATTCACCAATTTATCGTATTTAAAATAGATATAGGCTTCTCCTAGTCCAACTGGGGTAATGTGACCATCTTTACTAACGGTAGCAACATTACGATCTGTCGTTGTCCAACTTCCTAAATTAGTAACATTTGTAGAACCCACCATGGGATCCCTTGTAAAGGCTCCTACTTGAACCGGCTGATCAGAGGTTTCTAACCTCAACATGCTAGACGTAAGTTCAAGCTCCGTTACTTTTTCTGGAACATCTTGTATAGACGCAAAAAAGTTTATCTGTGGAAAAGTTGAGTAGGTTACTTTCAATGAAACATCACCTGATGATATCCCTTTTAATACGCCATTTTCAACCTTTGCAATCGACGGATCTTGTGATTCCCATTTAGCTGATTTAGTCACGTCTTCCATCGAACCATCGCTATAAAGCGCTTTCAAAGCAATAGGACGCTCTTGCCCTTCATCTATGTATGTTATTCTAGATGCAGCTAAAACGAGCGATACAATTTTTTTCCCTACTGTTGTATTCCCTTCTGCAAAAGCCAAACTGCTGAATAGAGACATGAATAAAGTTAGGACAAGTGTTAATGATGTAATACGTTTTGTCATTTTTGTTCTCATTTGTTAACCTCCAAATTTTGCTGCTGTTTGTTTTCTACTTTTCATACAATCTAATGTTTTCTTATGCATCACCTCTAAAATAAATTGCATTTTAGGATAGTGGAATTAAACCATTAATAAAATCGGTAAAATTAAGACTATTCAAAATGTTAAGGTTATTATATGGTGATATTTTTTTGGGGTAAATGACATTCTCGTTATCATAATGATTCATTTCAGTTATCAATAAAGAAGCATGATGCAAGATTATAGGAGAATAATCAATAAAAGTCTGTGTTTTTAAGTTTCTTTGATGACAAAACAATTTAATTTGTACAATGGTATAGTAACTTGAATAGTTAGCTACTTAATAAAAAATAGATAAATAGTCACGTTTTGAAAACCTATCCTTATCGTATCTCTTTCAATTTAGATGGGTGGAATTTTATAAAAACTGCTATATTGCAGGAAAAAAAGTGTAAAGGCAACGTACCTATTATGGAACGTTGCCTTCTTTATATTATTTTGTCTTTAAAACTAGTTCTGAAACACATTCCTAATGACTAAAGAGTTTGAGGAAACACATGAGTTGTTGATGAGTTGTTGATGTTGTGTTGATGAGTTGTTGATGATGTGTTGATGAGCTATTGTAAAAGTAAATGCACACTAAATCACTTCAAATGCAAAAAGATCCAATTCGGTTTTACAGGAATCTTTTGAATATTGATTATTATCATTTTGAAGAATTATTGTAAACTCACTATTCTATCTCTGTTGTTCTTTTCCTAGGGTTATTACATCGGCTTTCCCTTTTTCAATGAGTTCTCTTGATTTAACAGAATACTCTAAGTTAGTTTGTATAAATTTTTAATAATTAATATTATAGAGTGTTATTTTAAGAATAGTTAGAGTATGAAATATCAATACTATCTATATGAAAAAGGTACTTATAATTATTAGATGAGGTGATTATGAATGGTCGTATTATTTATGTCGAAAGCTACTACCTCTGGTGGTCGTGAAGGATATGTTAAATCAGATGATGGTTTAATAGATTTAAATTTAACAACGCCCTCTGCAAATACTAACAAAGTTGGATCTAATCCTGAACAATTATTTGCAGCTGGATATTCAGCATGTTTTGATGGTGCATTAAACTTTATCGCTAAGAAAAATAAGCAGAAAATTGAATCATCAATTACAGCTGAAGTTAGTTTAATAAAAGATGATACAGAAAACCCTTTTTCTATAGCAGTTACGTTAAATGCTGAAAATTAAAGGTGTTCCTCAAGATGTTGCAGTAGAGCTTGTGAAAGAAGCGCATGGTTTTTGTCCTTATTCAAAAGCTTTAAAAGGTAATGTTGATGTAAATTTGAAAGTTAAAGTTATTGAGTAGTTTTCAATAGTAACTAAATCTTTTACAAAAACTTGTTACATACAACAATATGAAATTGACTAAAAAATTTAAAGACATTGCCATCGTAAAAATTCCTTATAATTTTTTACAGGTAAATAAAAGAGCTAATCAACACCTATCGATTAGCTCTTTTCCATTTATTAATTTGCTTTTTTAACCCATTCTGCCACTGTAACTGTACGTTTTGCCTGATGTTTTACGGCTGCTTGAACAGCAGAAAAGCCTTCAACCATTTTACCACTCTGATCAACAGTTACACTTGTTCCATATGGGTTTCCACCCGCTCCAAAGACAGCTGAATCAGTATAGCCTGGTGGCACAACAATAGCTCCCCAATGATGCATTGTTGTATATAACGATAATATGGTTGCCTCTTGACCACCGTGAGGGTTTTGAGCAGAAGTCATTGCACTTACAACTTTATTCATTAATTTTCCGTTAAACCATAATCCGCCTGTTGTATCTAAGAACTGCTTCATTTGAGATGGCATGTTTCCGAATCTAGTTGGGACACTGAAAATTATTGCGTCTGCCCATTCTAAATCGTTTAGGGAAACAGTTGGAACACATACTGCGACTTCTTCAGTAAAGTGCTTCCAAGCAGGATTAGAATCAATTGCTGATTGAGAAGCTAATTCTTGAACTTTTAAGATTTTGACCTCTGCACCAGCTTCTTTTGCCCCGTCAGAAGCCCATTGTGATAACTGATAATTTGTTCCTGTCGAACTATAACAGATAATTGCAAGATTTACATTTGACATCGTTTTTCTCCTTTTAAAAAAACAATATATTTTTATGCAAAAATTTCCTAATGATTATTTTGTCCGTGTAATTATTACAAATACATTTAAATTAAACATGTTTTTACAAAAAAATAATCAAAGTATCTGTTTTTTTATATACGTTTGTACATTGTCTTCCTTATTTATTCATTCAATCTCGTAAGCTATAATTCTATTATTTAAAATTGTAATAATGATTTCTGATTTTCTGTACCCACATTTTCAATATTAAAAAGTTTTTTGAATAAATCGATATCCATATTAGAGTCCTTAGAATTAGCCAAATCTTTCAAAACCCTAATAGGATCTTTTAAGAATTGATTTATTATACTACTCAAATGTTTATTTATTACTTTCAAGTCATGCTCCGATAAATTTGGAAGTTTATTTTTAATGCTTTCCTGAGTTTCCAGTTGAATCGACGATGCCTTTTTTTTCAGTGCTGTAATTATAGGAACAATATCTAATAAATTGACCCATTTCTTGTACTCATCAAGTTCTCCTTCAATCATATTCATAATTTTTTGGGAGGCTTTTTTTCGTTCCATTATATTAGAATTTACAATATCTTGGAGATCATCAATGTTATATAAAAAAGTGTTTGCGAATTCACATATATTAGGGTCGATATTTCGCGGTACTGAGATGTCAATAAAATATAAAGGCTTTACTTTTCGAAACTTGCTTACCTTCATAACCATCTCTCGTGTAATCAAATATTCCTTTGCCGAAGTTGTGCTAATTATTAAGTCAGATTCCATCATTGAATTCAGCAGTTCATGAATCGGCTTAATTTCAACTGAATAACGATTTGCTAGTAATCTAGCATTTTCATATGAACGATTAATAACTGTAACTCTATTTGCACCATTTCCTTGTAGATTTTTACAGGCTAACTCTGCCATTTGTCCTGCTCCAAGAATTAATATCGATGTATTATTTAGAGTCTTAAAAATCTTCTTTGCTAATTCAATCGCAGCATAACTAACCGATACTGCTTTAGAACCAATTTCAGTTTCAGTATGGGCTCTTTTTCCAAGTGTAACTGCTTTTTTAAATGAATTATTAAATACTGTACCAGTTGTATTTTCTCTTTGAGCTAACAAAAAACTAGTACGAACTTGTCCTAAAATCTGTGTTTCACCTAAGATTAATGAGTCTAAACCACATGTAACTTTAAATAGATGTTCAATCGCTAAATCTTGTTCATAAAAGAACAAATAAGAAAAGAATTCATTTTTTTCAATGTTAAACCATTCTGCTATAAATTCTGTCAGCTCATTTTTCCCTTTATTAGATTCATTAACTACCGCGTATATTTCAGTACGGTTACAAGTTGATAATATGACATTTTCAATGATACTTGATTTTTGTTGTAATGCTTTCATTGCAATAGCGTATTCAGAAGGATTAAACGTAAGTTTTTCCCTAATTTCAACAGGAGCAGTTCTATGGTTTAAGCCAACAACTAAAATATGCATTTTTATCACCTTTTTTATGCCTTCTATAATTGCTTTTGGTTATCAATTGAATAATAAAATAATTAAAGAAGAGGGACCATATCTTCACTACCATGATCCGCTCTTCCTTCTATATTATTGATTTGCTTTTTTTACCCATTCAGCTACCGTAACTGTACGTTTTGCCTGATGTTTAACTGCAGCTTCTACATCCTCAATCATTTTTCCATCTTGACCGACAGTAACACTAGTTCCATATGGATTACCACCAGCTCCAAAAGTGACAGGATCTGTATATCCTGGAGCAGCGACAATTGCACCCCAATGATACATTGATGTATAAAGTGATAATATTGTAGCTTCTTGACCTCCATGTGGGTTTTGAGCTGAAGTCATGGCACTAACAACTTTATTAACAAGTTTTCCGTTGAACCATAGCCCACCAGTTGTATCTAAAAACTGTTTCATTTGAGCTGGCATATTACCAAATCTAGTAGGTACACTAAAAATTATGGCATCAGCCCATTCTAAGTCATCTAACTTTACTTCATGTACATCTTTAGTAGCCTCAACATGAGCTTTCCACGCTGGATTGCCTTCTATTACTGATTGTGGGGCAAGTTCTGGGACTTTTAATACTCTTACTTCAGCCCCGGCTTCTTTCGCTCCTTCTTCAGCCCATTTTGAAAGCTGATAATTAGTTCCACCCATACTGTAATAGATCACTGCTAATTTTACGTTTGTCATATTGTCATTCTCCTTATCAGATGAACTTCCAAATAATTTGGATAAAAAACCCATTATATACACCACCTATTATGTCTATCTTTTATTCTCTTCATTCATTTATTTAAAGCAATATTCTGATACCAATTTGCCGCAGCCTCGACTTCTTGCATGGTTAATTGGTGTCCTTTATTCTCCCAATGAAGTTCTACAACCGCATTAGCTTTTTCCAATAAAGATTTTAATTCAGCAGATTCCATAGGAGAACAAATTGGATCATTTGTACCAGCAGCAATAAATACTTTTTTACCTGATAAGTCTGGAAGTTCAATCCCTTTTCTCGGTACCATAGGATGATGCAGAATAGCACCTTTTAATGCATTTTGATAGTGAAATAATAAACTTGCAGCAATATTCGCCCCATTTGAGTATCCTAATGCAATAATATTATTTCGGTCGAAGCCATACTTTTCTGCTGCATCATCAAGGAATTCATTTAATTCTTTTGTTCGGAAAATAAGGTCTTCTTCATCAAAAACCCCTTCAGCTAATCTTTTGAAAAATCTTGGCATTCCATTTTCCAATATATTTCCACGAACGCTTAATACAGAAGCTTCATCGTTAATTATTCCTGCAAGTGGTAATAAGTCTAATTCATTACCACCAGTACCATGAAGTAATAAAAATGTTGGCTTTGTTGGATCTTGACCTTTATTGAATATATGTCTCATTATTTATTTGCCTCCCTTAGGCTTTTCGATTTAAAACAATTTCACCAATTGATCCGTAATTATTTCCAGAAAAATATGATTGACTCTTTCAAACAATGTATCTGATTCTTTGAAAGAAAAGAAAACAATTCAGCTCCATGTAATCAGTCAAGCTCTCTAACTTGTATCGGTAGCAAAAATTGCTCTATTTTTGCTCTATGAGGTTCATACTGTGATGGCAACATCAATTTTTCACCCATTGTTTCTTGAGATTCATCATGAGCAAACCCTGGAGGATCTGTCGCAATTTCGAATAGAATTTCACCATGTTCTCTAAAGTAAATGGCATTAAAATAATTTCTGTCTTGAACAGGAGTGACACCATATCCATTGGATGAAACGTACTTTTTCCAATCCAATTGATCCTTGTCATCACTAGCTCGCCATGCAATGTGGTGTACTGTTCCAACACCCATTTCCCCACGTCCACTACGAGTAATTTTTACGTCGACAATATTTCCAATATCCGCTGTAGAACGATATCGAGCAAAGTCACCTTCTCTACCAACTAAATCAAGTCCCATTACTTTTTCTAACAATTCAGCTGTTTTGTTAGGCTGGGTTGAATATAAAGTTGCTCCACCAAAACCTTTGATAGCAACTTCAGGTGTTACTTCACCGAATGTCCAAGTATTGATATCGCCTTCTTCTCTTTCAACAATTTCCAAGTGAAGACCATGTGGATCATCGAATAGCAAATATTGTTCTCCAAATCGATTCATGATTGTAAAAGGGATATTGAATTTTTCTAGTCTATTTTTCCAAAAATCCATAGCGCCTTTTGGAACAACATATGAAGTAACTCCAACTTGGCCGTCTCCAATTGTTCCTTGATGTGCTCTTGCCCAAGGGAAAAACGTAATAATAGTCCCTGGTTTTCCACCTTCATTACCAAAATAAAGGTGATAAGTACCTGGATCATCAAAATTGACGGTTTGCTTAACCATACGCAAACCTAAAATTCCTGCATAAAAATCTACATTTTCCTGTGGATCCCCTACAATAGCTGTGATATGGTGAATACCCATTGTTTTCTTACTCATTTTTTCAACTCTCCTTTTATTTTAAAGATTAGCTGTTTTAAGAAACTTAGTAAGCATAGTCAATTAATAAAATATAAAAACATTGTTTTTAATTTAAGAATTAATAATTCAAGATATTTTAGAATAAAAATGTATCTAAAGCATATTTACCAGGACCAGTTAAAACTATACTAATAGCCACTACTAGCAAAGTTAAGTTATATTCATATCCATTTGATGTCGCCCAAATTCCGTTTGGCGCATGAACTTTAATAATTGCCATTGCCATAGTCCCAGCAATCAAGATTCCTGCTACAGGGGTTAAAAATCCAAAAGCAAACAATAATCCACCAATAAATTCTGCTAACCCCGCGATTAGCGCAATTGTTACTCCTGGTTTCATGCCAATAGAATCAAACCATCCACCAGTACCCTTCAATCCGTATCCACCGAACCAACCAAATAATTTTTGAGCACCGTGCCCGATAAACAATATACCAACTACCAATCGAATCAATAATAAACCTATATTAATCATATTAACTCCTCCTAAAAAATATATATCTTTAAATCGAGATAAAATAGTAAAAAAATTTTAAGAATAAACTTTATTTCTTACTTTATTCAAAAGCTTAGCAAAAGTATCAGTCTCATCGAAATCTAATGAATTAAACATATTATTAATGAAATCATTGTATTTCGGCATAATTTCGTTCATTAATTCATTTCCTTCATTAGTTAATATCACATGGATTACTCGGCGATCATCTGGACATGGAATTCTGCATAATAAATCTCTTTGTTCTAGCTTATCTATAACATAAGTCATCGAACCACTTGAGACTAATATTGAATTTCCAATTTGTTGTATTGTTTGTTTCTCTTTTTGATATAGTACTTCTAAAACAGAAAACTCAGTTATGCTTAACTTGTATTTTGCCATTTCGTCCTTTATTCGATCATGAATCGCTTTAGATGTTTGCATTAATAGAAGAAAAGGTAGATTTTTGCATTTCTTCTCCATTAATTTCACCTCCAAAATTTACTTCGAATTAAAACATCTTGAATACGAGATAATATTAATACTTATTATTTTTTTTGTCAATAAACTTTTATAGTTTTGGGATTAATTTAAAAAAATTATTAAGCCAGATCCTTACGTTTGTTGTAATTACATAGATAGCTCATAACTTTTTGTTTTTAAACACTACCTTTTATGATTAATGTTAAAGAGTTTACTATTTGAAATGAAGTATGCGATTTTCACAAGTAAAATTCTATAGTATCTCAATGTTTCGCAATATAAGAGAGTTGGGAATAATTACTACGTTCTCTTATAGAATTTCTGAGTTGTTATTTCTGTATTCATTAGTTTAATATGAGAATGAGCAGTTTTTTATTTGGTTTTTCTCTTAATTAAAAGTAATAAGCTATTTTGGTATGTTTTGATAACATCTTCTTTAAGTACATATAAATTAGCACATTAAATAATATCATCTAGAATAGAGAGAAGTGAAATTATGGAGTTAAGAGAATTGGAATACTTTGTAGCCATTTGTGAGGAATTACATTTTACAAGGGCAGCAGAGAAATTAGGAATTTCACAACCTGCTTTAAGTCGTCAAATGAGAGCCCTTGAAGATCGATTAGGGGTTCGTTTATTTGATCGTTTAGGAAAAAAAATTGCCATTACGGAAGCAGGTAAAATTCTAAAAGAAGAATCCGAAAAAATATTCTCCAATTTACAATTTATCTATGAACAAATCGGAGAGCTCCAAAAGCTAAAAAGAGGAAAACTGATTATTGGGGTCATGTCGGAAGAGTTAAGTCAACTTGCATCTAAAGTTTTCTTAGAACTTCATCGAAAGCACCCTAATGTTCAATTGAAGATCATTCAGTCAGATAATATTGAAGATATGGTTATTCAAAATGAAGTCGATTTAGCACTGACAATGCCTTTAGAGAATGAACAGTTAACAAATATTCCTTTATATAATGTAGAATTTTATTTAGCTGTCCCATTTAATCATCCTTTGGCTGAAAAGGATAAAGTTGATTTTGAAGAGATAAAAGACCTGCCCCTTGTTTTAAGTCCTGTAAACCACAATTGCCGAAAAGTAATTGATATTGCCGCTAATTCTTTAGGATTCGTTATCAAACCAATTATAGAATTAACTGATGTCAAATCTATATTGAGTTTAGTGAAAGCAGGTATTGGTGCAACTATTCTTCCAAGTAAACATCTTGCATCGGATAATGCTGAAACCTTCAATGTAATTAAAATAGTAAACCCTAGAATATGTAAGGAAATTGCTATTGTACATCATAAAGATAAGTATATTGGAAATGCTGCTATGAATTTTATGGAATTGTTATTTGATTATGTGAATGAGGCAATTCTTTATGAAAAGGATAATGAAATTGATTTGATTCATTCTTAACAGTTCTCATAAAAAATTCCCCATTCCATAAAATGGAATGGGGTAAAGTTAAGAGTAGATATCTTTTAAAGTTATTATTTTAACGTTGTTTTTTAGGCAATTTTATTCGTTTAACACTGCCTTTGTCCGTGCCGACAAACAAGTATTCTTCGTCAGGCGATAGTACAAGTGCAGTCGTATTTTTGTTATCGAGGCCTTCTGATATATTAGTCCATGTTACTCCCCCATCCACACTCATTAACACACCGCGACCTCCTTTACGAAGATCACTTTTTCTAAATGAGCCAGTAGCAGCATAGATAACATTTGGATTACTAGGAGAAACGATGATATCATTTACATACATGTCGAGCTCAGACTCAGCATACTTTGCTTTTTCTAGGGTTTTCCCTCCGTCCGTGCTGACATACAAATGGGTTCCTCCAACCACTAAATGGTTTAAATTGTTTGAATCGATCGCTAAACTGCTCACAGGAACGTTTTGAATTTTTTGGAATGATTGGCCCATGTCTTTGGACAAAAATAGACCGTCATTTCCGCCTGCCCAAATTCGGTTAGGATCTTTTGGATCACCAGCAATAGCTATAAACTTGTGTTCTTGCTTTATATCCTTCCAATTCTCCCCACCATCCTGGCTAATCAACAGACCTGGAGGAGCCCCATTGATAGTATATGGGATCACGATTTCATTCGGGTTGGCTGGGTGAACCAGAATGTCAGTAGGGTCTGAGTTATGTTCAAATTTTAAATCCCAGTTTTGTCCTCCGTCCTTGCTTCGGTAAATTCCTATATTAAACGAAGACCAGCGTATTTTATAAACGACATTTGGTTCTGTTGGAGACGAAGCAATTTGAAACACTTGTTCTCCAAATCTTCCTTCACCTTCAGCCGCTCCCCATTCGAGTGTTGCGGAATCAATCTTGTTTTGATCTGGTAATGCTGTCCGGTACGTTTCGGAATCCGTTCCGGCAAGTAACTGGTATCCTTTGGAGTTCTTAGAAATAGCCAAGTCATAAACCGATGCTCCAGGAATACCGACTCGATTATATGTTTCCCCTTTATTGTGTGTTTCATAGATTCCTGCTTGTTCAGAAGAAACATAAAATGGTCGTTTTCCAAAAGGAGAAGATTTTGTACCTAAGGCAAAATCGAGTTCATAGGAGTTATAACCTGGTAGCGGTTTTTTCCAGGATTCCCATGTTTTTCCGTAATCACGGCTTACCCATATTCCATCATACCCTGTTCCTACATAAATACCACCATCCAAAATTTTTACAGCAGATACATTACTAAATGGTACTTGATCGTGCATCATTTCTTTCCACTCTTTACCTTTGTTAAAGGAAGCGTACAATCCGCCACCCCATGTACTATCAATTAGAATATCTTGATTACCTATTATTTCCTTTGAACTATAACTATCAAGAGGTTGGAACAATTTCTCGGATGTAGCCGAACCAGAGAATACGTCTTTTAGAACGTAAATGCCGCTAGAGCCATCTGAAAGGTAAAGGTCATTATTCACAAGCTCTGCGTCATTTAGCCTTGCCCACCATCCAGATAATTTCTCCCAGTTCATTCCTCTATCCAAGCTTTCATAAACTTCGTTTTTCGAAATTGCAACTAGTTTCTGTCCACTTTTATCAATTACTAAGTCAGATATATCTATATCTGGAAATGGTAGAGTTCTCCATGTTTTTCCGCCGTCTTTGCTGGCTACTATTTTACCCATATAAGTTGGATCCACTTTTCCACCTGCTGAATTAATTGGTACATATATATTTTGTTCATTTGTGGGATCAACCACCATTGTCCTTGGCAATCCTCCTTGGACAGGAAAATTTCGATACTCATGCCAAGTATCTGTCCCATCCTCCTTACGGAAAAGAGAAGGATTCTCTCTGGATAACACTGTCATGCTATTAGGATTTTTTGGATCAAAAGTCATCAGGCCATTATTAGCGTAAGGTCCAACTGAGTCCCAGGATGAAGCGTGTTCCTTATCAGCTGGTAATTTTTCCAGATAACCAGAACCTATTATGCTTGATTCCTCAGTCGAGGAATTATTGACTGTCGAAATAGCATCTATACGATAGATTCCCACTTCGCTTGTCTGAACTGGCACACGCCACCAATGATGATGATCTAATACTGAAGTCACTTGATTTGTTTTTCCGCTTGGAGTTCGTATAGTCACTTTTGGGGCTTGTGACAAATCAACCGGACTGTATATAAAGGCTTCCGTTTCATTCACTAAGTATGCTACTGGATCGGGAGTTGCAGTAATTTGAAGATGCCTTACAGTAAATTGGTATGGCTCGCGCAAATGCTGAGATTCTGTTGCTGATTGTATATTTCCTTCTATCCATCCCGAAATAACCGTATCCTGATCCGGTCTATCCATATTGATGCTAACTTCAACATTGACCTGTTGACCTGGTTCTATATGAATATGAGATGGATTCACAGTTACCGCTGCCTCGGATTTTGTATCGTCTTTAACCGTGAAATGCATATCAACCGGTTTTTCACCGTGATTGTTCAAAGTTAATGAAGCGCTTTTATGAATCTTCGAATCTTTTAAATCAGCAATTCCTAAATTTAATGTATTAGGTGAGGCGACGACATTCGTTTCCGCCGCAGCCTTAACATCCAATCTTCCTGCCCCTTGTGTAAGCACATCATATGATTCAAGCGGTTTCGCGGTTTCTTTTAAAGCACTGGAAATCTCTCTGGCATTCCAATCCGGCTTGAGTTGTTTCAGAAGCGCAGCTGCACCCGCCACATGCGGGGCTGCCATACTTGTCCCACTCATTCTTGTGTAACCGGAGTCATCATCCTGTGTCTTAATATAAGTCGAATTGATTTCAATACCTGGAGCGACTAAATCAGGCTTTGCTCGAAGGTCGGAATTACCACGAGAACTAAAGGAAGCCATTTTATCCGTTGCGTCTTTTCCTGAAACCGTTATTTTGACAGGTCCCTTGGCCAAGTAGGACTTTAATTCCTCAGCTTTTGTTTCATTAATTGCCATTGCGACCAGCGTTTCCAATCGGCTATCCCTTGATGAATCTGCTAGGAATTGATCTTGTTCTTGCATCTCTCCACTTAAGTTAGATGAATATTGAGATGGAATCGATTCTCCTAATTTAAAAACAGAAGCAAGTTGAGGACCAGGTGCCGTGGGCTGGAAAAAGAGCGCAGCCTCGGCCCCTTTTTCTTGAGCTGTTCTCCCCGCTGTATAGGAATATTGCCATGGATTAATACCTTGTGGCAATTGAATGAGAACAATCTTTCCTTTTACATCTAATCCATTATAGTTTTCAAGTCCTCCTTCTCCAACATCTACCAGCTCGCGAGTGGTTTCTGCTTCAGGAGGATTAGCTGTAAACCCAAGGCGGGTAATGGATAAATTCTCTTCAAGAGGTGAAACCATCTTCGCTGCTGGTACTTTAATACCGCTTGCACTTGCTCCAACAGCAAGTACCCCCTCAGCCATAGCTGGAGCACCAATGGTACCATAACCAGGTCCCGCATTCCCTGCTGCCGCGACAACAACTACACCTGCATCAACTGCATTTTTAGCAGCTTGAGAGAGAGGATCATTACCATCGCCAGGACCACCTATACTCATATTAATGACATCTGCTGGGAATGGATTGTCTGGCGAAATAGAAGCTTCTATTCCGGCAATGATATCGGAATCATCTCCTTCTCCATCTTGGTTTAGGACTTTATAGGCTGTGATGGAAGCATCAGGAGCCACACCGGTCACCTTTCCATGCGCAGCAATAATTCCAGAGACATGGGTACCATGGCCATGGTCGTCCATCGGATCGTTATCATGATTGACAAAATCATATCCCCCGACAACTTTATGCCCTTGCCCGAATCCCCCTCCAAGGTCAGGGTGATTATAATCCACACCTGTGTCAATCACAGCGACTGTCACTCCCTTCCCAGTAATTCCTTGATTGTTTTGATCGTGCTTAGACCAAACGTCAGGAGCACCAATCAAAGGGACGCTGTCAGCTAAGTCTGCATGATATTTTTGATCCGGATATACCGCTTTTACTCCAGGAAGAGAACGCAGTTCATCAATTTTGTTTTTGGGTACTTGTAATGAAACACCGTTAAATACGAACGTATATTCGTTAGATTTGTTGAATGGAATTTTCTTTTCTTTTATTTCTTGTATTACATTTCCATGTGACTGTTTTAAGTTCTCAATTTGATCTTTTAACTTTCTTATTGTCGTTCTGGAAAAAGCTCCAACATTTTCGGAATGTGGCATGGATTGAATGGCAGGAGCTCCTTCCATTTCAACTATAACGCTTGTCATCGCATCATCTAGACTAGTTCCTTGCGCCTTACCTACCTTAGCATCAAAAGTATATTTAGCATTTAAGACTAATAAGGCAGAAGCTAATATACTAGTTGAAGTTTTTACCTTGGACAATTTAGTTCTTTTTTTCATCGATTGCATCACCTCTATAAAAATTTTCATTTTAGGATAGCGGCATTAAACCATTCAAAAACGGGAAAATTTAGACTATTTAAAATGTTAAGCCTATTATATGGTGATATATTTTTATGGTAAATGACATTATTGATATCATTATGATTCGTTTTAGTTATGAAAAATAGGAAATAAATCTGAAATTATATCAAAATTACAATTGTGAATTATCTGTTTTTAATCTTCACTAATGAATAGCAAATTTAATTTTTTTAGAATAGTTCTCTATTAAATGAAGAATAGTTTAAATTGTTAATTATTAACAGTTCATACATATAATGGTTGTCCTTTTTTGTAAATAAAAACTATACAAACCAATCTGGTTATTTATTAAAAGCACAGTATATGATTGTTGGGTGCCTAAAGATTCACGAATTCAAAGATAACAAAAAACCTGCTTCAATTGTGAACAGGTTTTTGATGGTTATTTCCAATTTAAGTACCTCAAATGAATAGTTCGCTATTTAATGAAGAAAAAGATAATAAGACAATAAAGTTTTAACAAAATCAATTTAATATAAGTATAAACTTTAGACATAGTCATGAAGCTCTTCTTATACCAGTTGAAATCACTAATTTTTTGAAAACTTTTTTATGACGATAATATACATAAGTTGCTAATATAATACTGATTATTGCAATTATAAAATCTAACCAAAACACAGCAGTAACTCCGATATTTTTTACTAATAACCCTGTAATATAAGGGATTACAATGAACGCAGAACTTGATGCAGTGCTTACATAAGCCGATATTGTCGCTTTATTTTTAGGAAAAAATTCGACTATTACTGTAATACACAATTGAAATAAACCTGCAGTTGAAAACCCAATAAGAAAAGAACTAATAATCAACAAAGTTGGTTGTTGACTAAATAATAAAAACAATAAAGATATAGAAGTAAAAAAAGGATACAACATTAAAATTATTATTGGACTAATAAATCGATTGATAACGATCGCAAGTATTAATACTGAAATTAGTGATCCGATGTTAAAATAACTCAATAACTGAATAGATTCAGTTCTACTCATATCAAGTATATTAAGACCATAAGTTGGGAGCCAAACTTGTACGATCATAAATAATGTTGTGGTCGTAAATCCCATAAAAATGGTAGCCAAGCCTTCTAACCAGATGATTGGTTTTGTTTTAAATCGATCTTCTTCATTGATGTTATCTTCATCATTCTTATTAGATTTCTTAGGAAAACTAACAGAAGATAAGAAACTTCCATTAATCAAAAAGATAAATGCAAGTATAAAAAATGAAAATCCGTAAAAAATTTTGTGATTCATAATATATGAAATTAAGATTGGAAGGATCATTGCTCCTATTGATATAAATGCTTTTATTAATACAGTTGATAATCCTGTATTTATTGGAAATGCTTCAATAAGTGCAGGATAGGCGCCAGAGTCTAATATTGAATTACTTACCCCAGCAATAATGGCAAGCAAAAACGCTAATTTATAAGAAGGTGCTAGTGGAATACCAATCAAAAAAATTAGATATAAAAATGAGGCTGTTACCACAAGTGGTTTCCTGCCAAATTTATCTGAAAGTCTACCAGATATACTTAAAGTGATTAATTTTCCAATCCCTATCCCTGAAACTAAGAAACCTATTCCCGAACTATCCGTATTTAATTGTGTTGTTAGAAAACTCATATTAGATGAAAAAATGATATTAATCATACCTAAAAGAAAGTAATTAATATATAACCCTATTGTCATACCAACATGTTGAGTTTTCATATAAAAACCCCCAATCTAAATTATTATAATGAGAATCACTTTTTGAAAAAGTGCTGAAAACAAGATTGTCCTTATTATAAACAAATCTTTAATTCGAGATATTAAATTAAATTTTTGCTTTACTATCTAGATGGTAATATTTAAGTCAAAATTATTAAAAAGATAATTCCAACGTTTTTATTTACTCATTTATAAAATTAAATTTATCTTTAATTCGAGATAATTTTAATGCTTATCGACTTAGTTGTCAATAACAAGCGGCAATTCACCGCTTTGCTTACCGGTTGGTTCTCAAGCTGCATATACGATACGCGAAGCCTATACCAAACGGCTTGAAGAGGTCAACATATGGTTAGAGCGTTGTGCTGAATCTGACTAATTGAATAATATGCTGAAACAGCATTAGCTATTACGTGAGATGCCCCCCAATTTTTAGACACAAATAACAATTGGAGGTGCATTTTTTGTGACCAAAATTTGTTTGAATTGTGTTACCTACCTGTGATAAAACGATTTTAGAATATTAACAGTAAACACATTTGTGTAAAAGCAAAATAATAAGTCGTATAAGCATTATTAATGAACTTTTTATCCAAGAATAAGCTTAGGAAAAATTGGAGGAATTGATGCAGTTTCTTGATCTTTACTTTTTCAACATCTGAGATAACATCTCTTGAAAGCGATTACCTCTTCTCCCGCTGTAAATGTGTGAGTACATATTTTTACAATTTTGAACCAAAAGTGAACTCATTTTTTACGTAATAAACAGAATCATTATTTTTATTGGCTTTGTATTATTAATAAAAAATAGACCGCTATAGTTACTGCAAAGGGATATTTTATTCAAGTTCACTACTTTAATCTAAACTTTATTCTAATTCTCCCCTATCTTTGAGTATAACCTTTACTTTAATAGTACCAAGAGAATGGGAGGTTAATGGATATTTATCTTTTTTAGTAATTGATTTCCAGGATTTATAATTATTTCTATACAATTCTTCTTCTAAATGAAATACATCTAGCTTTTTATTTATTCCTATCAAAAAAGTATTACGAATTTCCTTTTCTATCTTTTTTTTAACTTCACCTTTTAATACCTTATTACTGAAATGGGAATTTAACTGATTCGCAGTTGCATTTACTTTTATTTTCATATTAAATTTTGGTACACCTGATTTATTAATCTTGGCTTGAATTTTAACTTTTGGGTTTTCAATTGGAAGCATTGCTATTAATTTTCCGTTTTTTTCGTTAAGAGAAAGTGGTGTACTCTCAGTATTCTGATCAACCCACCGCAATCCTATTAAATCGTCTTTTGATATCCATTGTGGTTTTTTCCCTTTATAAAACAAAAAAGCTCCATTCACATTCATCATTGGCATATTTTTATCATCTTTTTTCCACAGTTCATCTTGTATACCAATTGTTGGAACGATAATTGATGCACTAGGTTCATTAATAAGTGCAGCGAATTCAACGACTTTCATCGGTGAAATTAGTGAATGTTGTTCATAGTTTCCTTTCGGTAAATGTAATAAAGTCAAAATTGGAGAATTAGGTAACAAAGGTTCTATAGCAAAAATTTTATCAATTGGTTCTTTTGTAGTATAAATCCAAGGTGTAATTCTAGCATCTATAAAACGCTCCATTGTATCCATCGATTCTGCTACTTGTTTTTTCCCTAAAGCTGCTTCACTAAACACAACGGAACTAATTTGACCAAATAACGTCTTTTGTTGGGTGCTATTGTATATTGCGTCCCAAGCCAATGCAAATGTAGAACCCTTTCCTTTACCAATCCAAATGTTAGGACCTTCTGCTCCACTACTTCCTTGCTCAGATTTACCAATAGTATTAAAATCCAATACTTGAAAATATAAAACAAATTCATTATCTACATAATCTACTCCTAGAGCTGAAACATATGTTAATTGGCTTAATTGTTTTTGATCCCAACATCCTGTCAACAGTAAAATCGGAACAAATAATAGTATTAACCTCCGTTTCAATTTGACTCATCTCCCTGTTGTCCTCCAATTTTCGTATTTAAAAATTTTGGAGTCTTTCTCATAAATGGTTTTGGAAGCTGAAAAAATCCTTTTATGTAGTCACTATTAAATGGATTAATAAACGAAGCCATGTATGCCACTCCAAAAGATTTTAAAGTTGAGATATAGATTAATATTAGAAATAGAGCAAGAACTAAACCAGGAAAACCTAAGATACAAGCCATTAAAATACATACTGCTCTCATTAAAATAACAGCACTTCCGAAAGACTGATTTACAATTAAGAACTGAGACATCAATGTAACTGCAACAATAACAACTCCATTCGGAGAAGAAAGACCTGATCGAATCATCGTTTCTCCTACTATTAATCCTCCTACTACCGTAACAGTTTGGCCTGTTGATTTCGGCAATCGCATACCTGCCTCACGCAGTATTTCAAACAGAATAATCAAGATTATTAATTCCATCCCAGCAGAAAATGGTATACCTTGACAATTAAGTGAAATTGTTGCAAGTGCTGGGAACGGAATCTGGTCTTGGTGGTAAGTTGCCATTGCGATGTAAAAACCGGGAAGTAAGACCGAAATTAATAAACCTATATATCTTAATATTCTTTCAAAAGTCACAAAATAATATGGCATGTACATATCTTCAGCAGATTTAAGTAATAATTGTAAATTAATAGGTGCTATTAATGCCGCTGGAGCACCATCTATTAATATACAAAACCGTCCTCTTTGTAGTGACTCGACTACCATATCTGGCCTAGTATTATAATTTAAGGATGGGATAATAGAATATGGAGAATCTGATAGAAATTCTTCAAGAGGAGAAACCCCATTTAAAATATCAACTTCAATTGAATTAAGTCTTTTTCTTGCTTCCACAATAATATCCTCATTTATTACATCTGATAGATAGAGTAGCGAAACACTAGTATTACTTCGTTTGCCAATCGTGAATAATTCATTACATAAAGTAGTACTAGGTACTCGTTTTCGAATTAATGCCACATTTGTTTCAAGAGATTCTGTAAATCCATCACGAGCTCCTTTAATTGAAACCTCATAAGTGGACTCTTCAGTTTGGCGTTGTGGAATTTTTGATATATTTAATGAACAAAGCTCACCGGTTTTTTCGAAAAATAAAATTAATTCACCTGAAAAAACTTTCATTGTTATTTGTTGTTCTGGATTTTTTTCACTACAATTGATTTGTGTAAATTGTAAAGTATTATTTTGGAGATTAGGTAAAACAAATTGGTTCATATGGATGGTATCAATCATTCCACTAGAATAAACAAAAAGCACTCGTTCACTTTTCGTACCATTATTTATGATATGAACTTTTATCTGCACATCGGCACAGTTGTTAAATAGTTTTCTTATTTTTTTTTCACTTATTATAAATATGAGACTTATCCCCCTTTTAGTTTCACCTTAAATTTTAAAACAAAGAGTACGAGTAAAATTGAAATGCAAAAGATAACTGGCACAAAAATAGGGATATAATTATTTTTTACAATAGTAATATAACTTAAATCCGTAACTGGTATACAGACGACTACTAATAATACAAAACTTAAAGACCATAACAATTTATTTAGCGTTTGTTTTGATCTAATATTTAAAATATCTACACATAAGTACATACATAATGAAATTCTAATAAAAGAAGATGACATAAATTGATAAACAGAGATAAAGTCTACATGTTGAATAAACTGACCAATGCCGAGAAGTCTCCATTGATCAAAAACAGGATAACGCATTTTTTCTGATAATTGAGGACCAAATAAAGTGATTGAATAAAATAATGGAAAAAGTGAGGATAGTAAGATCCATATCCCTAAAATAGTTAAATGCTTGAATTTAACTCTCTTTTTGATATGTTGTTGAATTAAAAGCAAAAACAAGATCTCTATATATCCTCCTGCAATAGAAAAGCTACTTTTAAAAATTGGATTCCAACCATTCTGTAACATCGGTTTCACCCAATTAATGTGCATAAATTGAATATTTGATACATCTAGAAAAATCTCGAATAAAATTATAATAGGTAATAGAAATACTGAAATGAAAGCAATGGATGTTATACCAGCATAAGCACAATAAGTGCAGATCAATAATAAACAAACTTCAATAACAATTATTGGTGTTTTCGGTAAATACATTAATGTGATCCAATCAGAGGTACTTTTTAAAGTAGTATATGAATTAATCAATAAAAAAGCTAATATGGGAATTACGATTATATAATATGCTAAATTTCCATATCGCTGTTTTATAAGATAGGTGATGGATTTTTGTTCTGTTTTTATCATGATGTAATATAAAATACAAAGCCAGACTAATAGAGCTGGCAAAGCGATAACTATCGATATCCAAGCATCTCGACCTGCTATGTCAAGTATTACTGTCATCAACATAAAATGGTGGAAGAATACACTGGAAAGGAAGACGAGAATTAATGCTGCACTAATGGAAATTTTATCATTATTCATTTTTCAAGCAATCTCCCCTTTTTCTACTTGTGATATATTTAATGAACATGTATATATTTTCCATTTGCACTTCAAACTATTCATAAAAAACTGCAGCTTTAACCAGTCTAAAAGATTGGATAAAGCTGCAGTTTGTTTTAAAATAAAGGAGTACATAATTAAAAGGTCCTGTCCAATAAACCCTCAATGACTTTTAAAATAAATCGGGTTTTCGTACATTATTTTCATTTATTATCGATGTGACTATGTGTAGTGAATCCCATTCTCCGTCTGAAAATTTTATAATTGGATATTTTTTTGGAAATAGCTTATTACGGATAACTTCAACTGAATCCCCTTCTTTTTGTAAGGTTAATACTTTATGCTTAATAGATAATAAATAGTCTCGTTTTCGTTCAAGCGCTGCGCGACCATCTTCTACAAACCCTACATGGTTGCAAAATACATCTTGAAAATCATAAGTTAATACTTTCTCTAATGAATGAATAATTGTAGGGATACTTTCTTCTGCTAATACGACTTTTGTCCGTTCACTGACAAATAAATCTCCCGTAAATAATTGACCTGTTTCCTGATTTAATAAAGCTATATGATCAAAAGCATGACCAGGTGTATCGATTACTTTCCATGTCGCATTTCTGGATGTAAACGTTTCAGGCATAGCGTTAGCATGAAACGGCTTTCTTCTTCCCCAAAAGAGTTGCCTATATAAAGGATAGTCTGCACGTCGTGCGCAATAATCAATTGTTTTTTCATTTAAATAAATTGGTAGTTTCTTAGTTTTTTCAATATAAGCGGCACAACCTGAATGATCTTCATGAGAATGAGTTATCATTACTTGATCAAAATCTGCTTGGTCAATAAAAGATTCGAAATATCTATGTAAGGACTGCGATCCAGTATCAATTAATACACCATCCACTAAATAACTGTAAACATTTAATGAAACACTTTGAAATTCAACTTCTCCATTCAAGTAGGAGACGCCATTTTTCTCTCCTAAGTATGATTTTTTCTTTAAAAACATCACCATTCATCTCCTTATCTCCTTACTGTTAAACCAATAATCATTTTCAAATAATTATCTTTAGTAACGGTATATTTAATACGTATAAAATCCCAACTACAGTTACCTCCATTCGTTTTATTTTTTAAAATATTCTGCATTTTAACTTTATCACAAAATGAATTACCATTCATTCTTTTATTGGGCTAAACTGCCAAATACTCAAATAATTTTGTATAAGCTTTCAGGAATTTATTAATGAATATTCAATATTTCCTACATAAAGACTATTCTCATTCACATGTGAAAGCAAAATGTCCATAAAATTCCTAGCTGCAGTTCCAATATACTTTTCTTTGTGATGTACAATAGCAATTTCCTTACAAATAACAGGATTAACTAATTTAATTACTTTAACTGATTGAGGATTCTTAAAAGCGAGAAGAGAATTAGGAAGTATGGTAGCTCCAACACCTGCTTTCACAATATTCGAAATAGATTGAACATCCGTTAATTCTATGATTGGCTGGATGACAAATCCCTTAGAAGTAGCGGCATCATCAAATAATTTTCGGCAATTGTGGTTCTTCGGACTTAAAACAAGTGGAATGTCCTTGATCTTTTCAAATTCAACAATATCTCTTTTAGCCAAATGATGGTCAAAATGAACTACTAAAGAAAATTCTTCATTATATAAAGGTATATTTGTTAACTGTTCTTTTTCATAAGCTTGGTGTGTCAAAGCTATATCGATTTCATTTTGAATAACTCTATCTTCAATATTAGCTAACTTAATAATCTTCATTTGTAAATAGGGGTACATTCTGTGAAGCTCTAAGAATACTACAGATGCCAGCTGACTTAACTCCCCAGACATTGCTCCAACAATAAGTTTTCCTCTTTTTACTTTTTGAAGCTCTCCAATTTGTTCATAGATAAATTTTATATTAGAAAATATTTTATCGGATTCTTCTTTTAGAATTTTTCCCGCTTCAGTAATGGCAATTTTTTTACCTAAGCGATCAAATAAACGAACTCCTAATTTATCTTCAAGGGCTCTCATTTGACGGCTTAAAGCAGGTTGTGATATTCCTAATTTTTCTGCTGCTCTTGTAAAATGTAATTCATCACATATAGCCAAAAAATATTCTATTTCCCTTAATTCCATTAATTTAACTCCTCATAAGTTTTTTGTTTTATGTATTAGATTTTATAAATGCTTCTAGAATAAAGTGAAACAAACATTAAATAAAAATATTTAACAGGTTGGTTCAATAACTTATGAAAGAAACCTGAAGAAGAGAATCCTTGGAAGATGGTACTCCCTTCTTTGGATTTTGTGGACATTTCTTGAAGTATATGAACGCTACTGTTTCTTTCCTTTCTTTTCTTGAATGTACTACTGAATCGATGCTAAAGGGTCTTCAAAAGGGAGAATTAGATGTCGCAATGGGTCACTCATTGGATTTTAAATACTCACCGAATTTGGTAAAGTTAGTAGCGCAGACGGGGATTTACTCAAAACCTTTATATCAAGATGAATTGGTTCTAGTTGTCGCGAAAGGTCATCCACTGGAGAAGAGAAAAACAATTTCTATCGGAGAACTTAGGGAAGAATCATTCGTATTTTTTAAGGAAGGGTCCGGGATTCGTTCACAACTACATGCAACGTGCATTAGCGAAGTTTTCGAGCCGCTTATCGCCTACGAGTGCGCCTCACCACGAACATTGGTGACAAAAGGGCTAGGCATTTCGATACTTCCACGATTGATGGCGGAGTCTCCGGGACCAACAGTTTCTATTTTATCCTTGGACCCTCTTCTTTCACGTTGGGTTTCTGTCTTTTACCTTGAAGGACGCTATCTCTCGCAGTGTACTAAGGTTTTTTTGCGTTTTGTGGAAAAATACCTCGTTTCCGATATCGAATGTTAAGAATAGTGATTACTGAGGGAAGTAATACGTAAAATACAATCTTAAATCTGAACTGTTCATTTTTAATTTCGTAATAGATGTATGTACATATCAGCGTGTATTCTGATTTTATAGATGTCACTAATAATTCTGTAAATCAGACCTTTTTCTTGTTAAACTAACGCATAACAGGTTGAGAACAACGTTAACTAGTTTTTTTAATCATAAGTAATTTACTCAATGTTAAAAAGTGTAACTAGATGAAATGAAATGAAGTTAAGATACAGATTAAATAAATAAGTTGTAAACTAAAAAAACTAACTAATATGTTAGCTTTTTCTTATTTGAAGTTCCCAAGTGAATATTGGCTCAAAAATCACTATTTATTAAATTGTTTATTACTTGATGTTGAAAACAACTTATATCCTTATGATAAAAAACTTTTCATTTTATAGATCAAACTAATTTCTCCCTAAACGATCGGCTTTTTTAAAAGCTTGAAAGACCATATAAATAATAAACAAAATAGGTATATAAAAATAAAGTAAACTAGAAGTGACATATGTCATGAATGTCCCTAGTTTCTCCACATCCAATTTACTTTTGACACTGATTACCATGAAATGAACAATAATGATTGAGAACCATAAAGACTTTCTAGATTTAAATTTAAACGATTCTTTTAAAATTCGGAATGCTCCCCACAGTGCCATACAACAAGGAGGAAGTATTACTAAGAGCCATAAAAATATATATACATATTCAAATCTTTCTATAAAAGGATAGCGAATAATTTTTGACATCATAAGAGTTGGCCAAGTTATATGTTTAAGTTGTCCATGACTAAAATAAGCAAAAGATACGAATGTAATAAATAAGTATAAAATGATTGTATACGCTTGTGAAATGTGTGCCCATTTTTGGGATTTTTGATTATTTTTAATAAATGGAAAGTAAATAAGCAAAAATTCAGGTCCAGAGTACATCATAATACAATTCTTTGCTGAAACATAATAGTCACCTATACTATGATTAAAAACTGGTAATAAATTCGTCCAATAAGCATATTTCAATGGAAAGTAAAATGTTAACAATAAAATAGAAGGAATTATTACTCCCCAAAAACAGATTCCTGTAATGACTCTAAATCCCCCGATGACCAGATAGGTGATAACAAAAAGCATAATTAGTGATAAGAGCCATATTGGAAAATATGGAAAAACCCAAGTAATAAGAACTGCTATATAGGATCTAATGATCGTTGTAATGACTAAAAGCATGTAAACATAAAAAAAAGTATTTAGTATATTTCCTATCCATTTCCCAAATAATTGTTGGTGTAAAGACATAAGATCTCCATTATTTGATTTCTTTAACAAATAATACATTAACCAAATAATGAGATGTAAAGAGATACCAACTATTAAAACCGAAACCCATGCATCTTGTCCGGCTCCTTTTACTATAATACTTTGAAAATTCAGCAAGCCAACACCTGTTTGAGTACTATGAATAAGAAATAATAAAAAAAAGGGAGATACTGTCAGACTTTCTTTTAATTGTTTACTCATAGACGCTCTCCTTTACTTTTTACTCGCCAATCCCAGATTGAAATAATACTACTTTTACATTCACATCATATTCAATAGTTGGATACACCTTTTCATAAAATTCCTTTTCGTTCCATTTTTTCGAATGTGCTCGTGCTAAATCACCTATACCTAAAGGATCGATTTGATGTTTTTGAAAGGTTAATATTAGTCTTTCAAAATCTTCTTTCATCTGTTTTTCCATATGATTGTTTAAAAATAGATTATTTTTTCTCTTCATTAAATCTAGCCATTCTGGATAATCTTTTACCATCCCATTTAGAGTAATATCAAATTTCACTTTTGTTTTAGTCTTATTAGTTTTAATTAATCTTTTTTCATCCCCATTTAAAATCGTTAATATTGCAGAATCAATTTTCTTCCCCTTCTGAATATTAAATTCTGATTGTCCTCTAATTACTCTTCCTCTTAATATTTTATACAGTAAGCTTTCTTTTGGATTTAAGATAAGAGCAAGTTTGTCCTTCTTAAATACAGCTAGCCCGTTTACTTCAATATTCTTGTTTTGATTTATCTTAATATATGGTATTGAGGCATCTCTACCTTCTCCATAATAATCAAATAAAAAACTATGAAAAGTTGGAAGCGGTACAAATTGGTTCTTAAAATTTTGTTCAACCATTTTATAGATATAATTGCTGTCTTTCTCTTGGTTTTTCTTTAATAATTCCCCTGCTGGTTCTTCTGAAACAGCCAATAATGCATTGCTTCCAATCAATGGATCCCTACAAACCGCCTTAACAAAATACGACACTCCATTTTCAGCTAGTTCTTTTCCAAAGATAAGAAGGTTCAACTTTCCAATTTCTATCGGTTTTGGGGATTGTTCATTTAAAGCTTGTTTAATTAATAGGGATTTCTTACCACTTCCCTGTAAAATAGAGCTCCCTTTATTTCCTACTTCGGTATAATCAGAATAAAGTGCCGTTCCTACAAAATGATCATCTACCTTATCAAAACCGTATACTGATAGAATTTGTACTTCATCAATAATTTTTTGCCGTGGAAAAGAACAACCTGATAGTAACAAGGATAGTAGAAAAAAAGCACAAAAAAAGCATATATTTTTTCTTTTTATACTATTCATTTTCATTATTATGATCATCCTTAACTTGTTTAGGATTATATCTTTTTAGTGAAAGAGGTCTTAAAAATCTACTCCGAGTCGTTGTATACTGATAGGATGACCGAATAAAACTATCGCTAAAGCTTTTTATTCTAAAAGGATACAAAGGGACCATATATGGATTTCCCAAGGATTTAAGCTTTAATAAATGTCCTAACAGAAGAACAAATCCTATTATTATTCCAAACCCGCCCATAAATGCTGAAAATAAAATAAGTGGAAATCGCAAAAGTCGAATTGCATTTGACATTTTAAATATAGGTGTTGTAAAAGAAGCAAGTGCAGACAGTGATACAATGATCAGTAAAATATTGCTTGTTAGTGCTGCTTGGACAGATGCCTGTCCGATTACAATACCACCTACAATACCCAGTGTTTGTCCAATTTTTGTCGGTAAGCGAGCTCCTGCCTCTCTCAATAGTTCAATAGTAGTTTCCAAAAAAATGGCTTCCCATATCGGGGGAAATGGCACATGAGCTCTTGAACTAATGAGGGGTTGCAATAAATCATCCGGTAAAACTTCATAATGGAATGTTAAAATTGCCACATATATCGGTGTAGCAAATAATGAGAAAATAACACTCATTATACGAATGATTCGAAAAAACGATCCTAGTACCCAATTTAGAAAATAATCTTCTGGTGAAATGAAAAAATCCAATATAGTGGTTGGTCCTGTAATAATGTAAGGCGATCCATTCGAAAGGATAGCAACTTGCCCGTTAATCATTGCATATACAACCCGATCAGTCCGTTCGGTAGATAAAAAAATTGGAAAAGGCGAATTTGAGTTATCTGAAATAATTTGATCTATTATAGAATTATCAAAAATAACGTCAAAGTCGATGTTTTCCAAACGTTGACGAGCAGTTTGTACATATTCTGGATTCGTAATTCCATCCAAATATGCAATCACTACTTCTGTTTTAGACATTGAACCTATTTTGATTTCCTCAAAAACTAATTCAGGTACAGCTAGTTGTTTTCGAAGTAGATGAAGATTAGTATTTAGGTTTTCAACAAATCCAACTTTTGGACCAATAACACTAAATTCATTTTCTGTATCATTATTCTCGCGATAACCAAGATTTGTATTTTCTACGCTTATCGTCAAAAAACGTTTGAAATACTTTAATTCAATAATAACGTATCCTTTTATTAATCTTTCTTCGATATCTAGTGGGTCATTTGTAAATTGGACATCCTCAAAAGGAATCGACTTCTTCACATCATTTATCGTACTAATTTTCTTAATATTCTCTTGCAATGCCGGGAGTAAAAGGTTATTTATTTTTTCTCCATCTACCATACTTTTAAAGTAACTAATAGTTAGATCCTGCTCTTCAGATAATGAAAATTGGTGAAAATCGCTCGATTTAGCAGCCTGTTGAAATATGGATGTTATTGACTTTGTTTCTTTCTCGGACTCTTGACTATTTAAAATTCGTTCATTAGATTTGAAACGCATTTTGACCACCCAATAGATTGAATTATTTTGAATTTACTTTGAGCTCTCTATATAGTGCGATTTTGCCTAATATGTTTGTGAATAAAGAGATGCTAGTTCCTTTGTACGTTTAACAATAATTGAAAGTGTGCACCTTCGATTGGTATATTATCGAAATAAATTGTTAAACTGCCTAGAATTTCCATTTTATTTCCTATTTTATTTTTTCGTTCTTTCCAATTTATATACATTAATTTCTAAATTGCTTTTCTCTTCCCTGTTACTCATTAAACTTCAATAAATCTATACACTGAGTTTACTAGGTTTTAATATTCAGATGATATGATGAGTTTAACTTCAAATGAGGGGGCAGAATAAATGAAAATACGTGCATTATTTATCGATATGGATGGTACACTCTTAACAGTCTCAAACTACATTTCTCGCCGAAATATGGAAGCTATTTATAAGCTCATTGATCAGGGAGTCATGGTTTTTCTAGCAACTGGACGACATTATGAAGTAACCGCTCCCTACCATAAAGAAATTGGATTAAAAACTCCGATGATCTGTTTGAACGGTGCCGCAATTTATGATGGAGAGACAGGGAGAATGATACAAATGGAAACAGTCAAAGTGAACGAAGAACTACTCCATCATTTAACTGCTAAAACCCCTTGTAATGTTATTATTCATACAGCTAAGGGACTTTACTGTAAGGAAACAAATGAAGAAATTGATTATTGGACAAAAGTTGGTCAAATTCCACCACAATACATTGGTGACTTAAGACTGGCAAAATATAATGATGTTCTGAAATATAGTGTTCGAACAGATGAACAAAATATCGAATTATCTGCTTTGTTTAAAAAGGAAGCTGAAGTCATAAATTGGAATGACGGTTTTGAAATGGTTGCTCCAAATGTTTCAAAATGGTCTGCTATAAAAAAACTACTTCGTGCATATCGAATTAATCCAAATGAAGTTGTTGCTATAGGAGACGGACCAAATGATATTGAAATGCTTCGTCAAGTTGGTACAGGTGTAGCTATGGGGAACGCTAGCGATGAAATTAAAGCAGCATCTGACTTTGTAACTGGACATCATGAAAATGATGGATTAGCTGATTTTATTGAACGTTATCTCCTTAAATCTAAAGAAACATTTGCGATTTAATGTTTTTAAGCCTAAATCAGCAATCAGCAAAAAGGCTCAGAAAAAAATCTGTGCCTTTTTGCTTTGGTGTAAAATTTTATTAAATTGATATTATCAAAACTTCAATTTGCACGTTCTCCCTAACTCTCCATAATTATCTAAAAGCTTTTTAGCATTTTTGAACGAAAAATTCTTCTCTAAAATATTTATCATCAATTTAATAAAAATCTTATTTAATCCAAAATTCATTTAATAATATTTCTTCTGTTTGTGGCATTGTTATCCCTATATGCCAGCACCCCAATCCAGCTAAATTAAATTCTTTTGCTAAATGAAATTTTGCAAGTAAACTTCTAGGGTCTTCAAACCATACCTCATGCTGTGTTCCTTTTTTATCTAGATAACGAAACGCTGGAGCTGAGGCCTCTCGATCATAGTAGACTTCGCTTTCATATTTCTTATACATATTTATCGCGTTTTGTGTAGAAATAGCGCTCCCTGTTCTGATATCACCAGTTATTGGCCAATCATATGCATATTGAGGAATTCCAAGTAATAATTTTGACCTTGGAACGACATTAACAGCATATTTTAAAGAATTTCTCACATTTTGTATTGGTGCTATAGGACCGGATGTACTGCCCGACCAATGCCAGTTATACGCCATTATAAACATCTTATCTACATATTTTCCAATTGTTTTATAATCGTAAGCACTATAGTAACTTGGATTATTTTCCGCATCTTTTGGGGGCATAGCTATTAGTAGTTCCATTTTAGAACGATGCAACTTAACAGATAATTCTTTTATAAATTGATTAAGATCTATTCGGTCATCTGGTTTAACCATTTCTAAATCCAAATTGATTCCTTTAAGATCATTTCGATCTAATAATGTATAGATATTTGAAATTAGTTTTTTTCGTAAGATTTTATTACTTATAAGATTATGTAATAAATTTGGATCAAAACCTTTATCGCTAATATTAGTAAGGGTCGCATAAGGTGTTATACCTTTTTTCCAAGCTTGTTTTATCGCACCATTTTCTTTTACTTTTATCAAATTTCCTTGTTTAGTTGAATGATATTCAAAAATAAAAATACTTGTTAACGTTTTTTTATAATGGTCCAGCATCCAATTATTCGTTTTTTTATTTTTAGGTATAAAATAAGTCCCTGCCCATACTTTCTTTTTTGAAATTGACGGAATAAATAATTTTTGCCCAGGAATTATATTGTCATTTGTTAACTTATTTTTGGCTTTTAACAGGTTAACACTAATCGAATGTCTATAAGCAATATCCCATAACGATTCATTTCCTCTCACATAATAAGTTGAACCTGGGATGATCAATGCTTGGCCGATCACTAATTTATCATTTTTTTCAAGTCCATTTAAATGAGCAAATGTGTTTACATTTAGTTTGTACTGTGCGGAAATTTTATTTAAACTATCACCGGGTTTAACTTCATATATTACTGTTGCAAAAGATGTAATGGATGGAAGTAAGAATAAAAATAAAAAAGTAAAAAATATGATTAAAAATCTTTTATGCATGTATACCACCTTATGTCTTTAGAGTATAGATAAATAAATATTTCCATTTTTATCATTTGCTTAATTTGAAAATTTTACTTAATACATTGGATATATTTTAAAAGAATCTAATCTTGAGAATTCTGTCTTTATTCGAAAGCATTAAGGTAATGTAGAACTTAAATTGCTTCAACCTCTAGTTAGGAAGGAATGACTTGTATAAAATTAATACAAAAAAATACAAGCCTAGTGATAAGGATTTCCATCTCCCAATTGTTCAAGATTCATTAAAACAGATGATTGAATTTCTCCGACAGTATATATAGGAATATGTTGAAATCAGAAGACTAATAGATTCTCTTTCGATGGAAAACATAAAATAAAAAAGATGTCTCTTTGTCAAAAAATCCGACTATGAGACATCCTTTTTTTTACTTACGCGATTGAAATACCATAAGAACTGGCAATATTCCCATTGGAATTTGAAGAATTAGCAATAATCACAGTTGTTCCTACGTTAACTTGCTCAAAAAGCCATTGGATTTCACTATTATGCATTCGAACACAGCCGGAACTTACTGATTGTCCAATGGAACTTTCTTTATTATTTCCATGGATTCCATATGCAGCACCAACGCTTAATCCTAGCCATCGTTTACCAAGTGGATTTCTAGGATCACCTCCAGGAATATTTCCCTTATACCAAGGTCGGTTCTTAACTTTGTTTGAAATGACAAATTTTCCAGTAGGTGTAGGTGTTGACGACTTACCTGTTGCAACAGTAAAGGTTTTTACAAGCTTACCATTACGATAAAAAGTTAGTTTATTCGTCCTTGTATTAATAATCATCAATTGGCCAACTGATAACGATGAGCTATTTTTAACTGTACTTCCCACTGGTAAAGTATAGTCGGATACTCGCAAAGTATGTGGTGTACTTTGATTATTACTCTGATCTAGAACGATTACTTTGAGGATTGAATTCGCTTTTTGTTTACCAATTTTTACAGTGAACTTTCCTGTTGAGCTAACTGTATTATCTCCGATTAGATTTTCGTTCATATATACTTTTACAGTTGCGAAAGGTTCAGAGATTCCAGTTACATCCTGTGATTGATCAGATATAGCAGAAAGAGAAGTAATCGATGCTGCAATTGAATCTTTTACACTAACTGTAATCGGTTTACTTTTTAATCCTTCACTAACCCCTATGACACTTATTTTAGTAAATTCTTTCAATGGTTTTATAGCATCATTAAATTCACCTTTATCATTCGTTTTCACGGTATTAATTAATTTAGAATCGTTATACAGTTCTACCTGACTATTTGAAAGAAATAATCCCTTAATAGCTGTTGATTGATTTGTTACTTGTTCTATTGTTGGAATCGGTAAATCTACAATTGTGAAATTGATTTTTTTATCAGAGATTAATAGTTTTTGATTATTAAATTTAATGGAATCAAGTTTATATTCTCCTTGTACAAATGAACTTGTAATCTTCATTTTTCCAGAAAAAGAGTTCTTAGACGTTTTTATTAAAGAAATTTCTTTTCGATTCGTATCATTTGAAAATGTTAATGAAACCTCTTCACCGCTTTTTTTCGTTTTTATACTGATCTCAATTGTCTGACCATAAGTAGCCTTTGTCGTGTTTAAGTTCACTTGATCTATATAATTAGAGAACACATTATTGTTAAAATTAAACTTAAATGTAGTTGCATTGGCTTTCGGTATGAGGATAAGGATTACTAACATTCCCAGAAGTATCCAAATAATCTTATTAGACATAGGCTCTCTCCTTATTTATATTAAATTACTTAACTAAAAGCCTTAAAAATTCCAAAATTTATTTAAGTTAAGTATTCGTAACGTTTCATTTAGCAATTTCTATTTTTCATGGATCACACTCCAGAAAACTTATATATGTATCATAGTTTTTAAATGTTTCATTTTTAGTCATAGGTTGTTTCAAAGTTGTTAACATTTCGTTTGTTGAATTAACAAGTTAAATAAATTAAAAAATAAAAAAGCCAAGAAAAAATTCTTGGCTTTTTTATTAACCTATCTTTTGGGGGGAATATGTAAAAAAGAAAACAGTATTAATACTTTTTTCTTTTTACAAGTTACTTACGATAAATGGTATAGTGATTACTGTTATTAACATTAAAATCCAATTGTGTTTTTTTAGTTTATCTTCAAATTTTTGCATCTCTTCTGCTGAAATTGTTTTGATTGGCTTCAATTAATCCGCCTTCTTTCTGTTTAAGTAATAATTAAGGATAAAGTGATTATAATCTATTGATGTGAACTTAATGTGAATTTTACGTTGAATACTTTAATATAGTTAAAAAAAAATCCTGATGCCTCTAAAGTGGCCATCAGGATTTTTTTGATTCTATTATCTAATCAAAATCTGACTAAATCATGTTTTCAGGTCTAACAATTCGATCAAATTCTTCTTCCGATAAATAACCCGTTTTTAATGCAGCCTCTTTAAGTGTCAAATTTTCGTTAAATGCTAACTTTGCAATTGTTGCTGCTTTTTCATAACCAATATGAGGATTTAATGCGGTTACGAGCATAAGTGATCGATTTAGATTTTGTTCAATCACTTCTATATTTGCTTCTATGCCTTTTGCACAGTGATCGTCAAATGAACTGATTGCGTCTGAAAGTAATCTAACTGATTGCAGAAAATTATAAATAATGACTGGTTTAAACACATTCAATTCGAAGTTTCCTTGACTAGCAGCAAAACCTATTGTAGTATCATTTCCCATAATTTGTGTTACAACCATTGTCAGTGCTTCGGATTGGGTTGGATTTACTTTCCCTGGCATGATTGAACTTCCTGGTTCGTTTGATGGAATGGTAATTTCACCTATACCACTTCTAGGACCGCTTGCCATCCAACGGACATCATTCGCTATTTTCATTAAATCTGCCGCTAATGCTTTTAAAGCGCCATGAGCATAAACAATCTCATCATGACTTGTTAATGCTTGGAATTTATTTTCAGCAGAAATAAAATGTAGTCCAGTTAACGAACTAATTTCTTCAGCCATCATCGTTCCAAAACTCGGATCCGCATTGATTCCAGTACCAACAGCAGTCCCACCGATAGCTAATTCAGAAATAAATTTCATACTATCTACTAGCATTTCTTCATTTTTTTCAATCATTCGATGCCAACCACTTATCTCTTGACCAAGCGTTATTGGTGTTGCATCTTGCAAATGTGTTCGGCCAATTTTTATAATCTGTTTAAATTTATTCATCTTTTCAATTAATGTCATTTTTAAATTTATTAACGCAGGGAGTAGTTGCTCATTTACTGCAAGAGCACTTGAAATATGCATTGCTGTTGGAAATGTATCATTCGAACTTTGAGACATATTGACATCATCATTTGGATGAATTCTTTTATTGTTTCCTTTTTCTGCTAAGAACTCATTCCCACGATGAGCGATTACTTCATTAACATTCATATTTGTTTGTGTACCACTTCCTGTTTGCCAAACAACAAGTGGAAAGTGATTGTCAAGCTTACCATTTACTATTTCATCTACAGCACTAATGATTGCATCTGATTTTTCACTATCCAATTTTCCTAGTTTTTTATTTGTAATTGCTGCACTTTTTTTAATTAATGCCAAAGCATAAATTAATTGAATAGGCATTTTTTCAGTACCGATTTTAAAGTTCTCAAAACTTCGCTGCGTTTGAGCTCCCCAAAGTTTATTTACGGGTACTTTTATCTCACCAATTGAATCTTTTTCAATTCGATAATCCAATTTTTTTGCCTCCTAGATTTTAATTACTAGATCATATGTGAATAGATAGAATCAAAGTAATCATTTTGACATTAGAATCAGTAAAGTTAAGTTTGTTTATGTATCATTCGAACTTTGTCAAAAATTTTTTCTAAAGGAGTAGTCCATTTATATTTTATATTCACATCAATATTTAAAATAAAAGTAGCTAATCGAACAAGACTCGACTAGCTTACTTTTAATTGACTTACATTTTCTATTATTTCTTTTTTTTATGATCAGATTCATTATTTAACAGCACATTTAAACTAATTAGAATTGAATTTACTTGTAAAATCATTTTTTAAAGTAATCATTTAGAATAAGAATGCATCTACCGCATATTTACCTGGTCCAATTAAAGCTATACCAATAGCAACTGAAAGCAATGTTAAATTGTATTCATATCCATTAGCCGTTGCCCATAATCCATTTGATCCATGAACTTTAATAATTGCCATCACCATTGTACCCGCAATCATACTTCCTGCAAGTGGTGTTAATAGCCCTAGTGTAAACAAAATTCCCCCAATCAGTTCTGCTAACCCTGCGAAAAGTGCAATAGTTACACCTGGTTTCATTCCGATTGATTCAAACCATCCACCTGTTCCTTTCAATCCATGACCACCGAACGAGCCAAATAATTTTTGAGCTCCATGACCTACAAAAAGTAAACCGATTACTAAACGAATAATTAATAAACCAATATTTAACATCTTTAAATCCTCCTAATTATTTTTTATCTTTATTTCGAGATAATTTTACAAAAAAATTTTTGAATTGAATTATTTTTACACAGTATTCCAAAACCATTTTAGTGCTTATATTCATCTTAAACTTCTTTATATTAGTGCTTTAATAGTAAAACGAAGGGTTTTGCATTTATTCTCCATATTTTCACCTCCAAATTATTTCTAATTAAATTATCTTGAACTCGAGATAATAATAGTATAAATAGACTAAGATGTCAATATATCCTAAATAAAATTTTTTGTACAAGTTTAGAGTATACATTACAGGTTCTTTCTAAAAATTTTTTGAATAAATCAATAATAGATATTAATTACTTGATGTCTTTAGTTTGATCGCTTAATGATACGTTTTTTGCTCAAAACAAATTACACTAAAAAGTAATGGGGGTAAATCGCGTTGAAAACAAGTGTATTTTACTACATGAAGGAAAGTATAGTTTAATGACCTTTCAAATGTGGAGTCCATTCCATTTTTTATTTATGGCGAGTCCTTTTCTATTTGTTACCTTGTTTTATTTTCTATTTAGGCGCTTTAACAATCAGACCCTACGATTGATTGGTATGGGTTTCTCGCTAATTGGGATTGCTCTTTTAATTGGTCGTAATATTGAAATTTATCACAAAGTGAATCAAATTTCACCTGAAGAAATCCCTTTACAAATTTGTCATTTTGCTAATTTTATTTTGTTTTTTGCTTTTTTATTTGAAAGTGAATTGCTATTTTCAATTGCGTTTTGTTTTAACCTTCCTGCTGCTTTAGTAAGTATAATATTTGCTAACGGTCTTTCAAACTATCATTCTCTCCTAACATGGCAAGGAATGGCGTATCTTTGGGGGCATATGCTAATCGTAGGAATCGTATTGTGGGCATATTTCAATAATATGGTTGTAATTCATTTGAAAATTTTGCGAAAAACAATGTCACTCATTATTTTATTGTACATTTTATCAATCTTTGTAAATAATTTGTTTATGAAATGGATCGTACCCTTTACATCAAATTACTTTTACACAATGGCTCCCGAAAAAGGTACACCTCTAGACTATTTTTACAAACTGGGTAAAGAAACTACAACTTTAGGACTTCATTACAACCCAATTTATTTATTGATCCTACTTTTTGTTGGGCTTTTTGTTGTATTCCTCTTTTATTTAATCTATCTATTTTTGAATTTATTTAAAAATAGTGAAGTGAAGAATCTTAATGAGCAGAGTTATATGAATTAGTTTTAGAATCAAGGACTTTTAAAAATAAAGCCTCTTACTAAAAAGAGGCTTTTGACTATTGATAAATATCTACTTCTATTTAATTTAAACGTACTTTTTCAATACTATGGCAGAATTATGTCCACCGAAGCCAAAAGAGTTTGAAATTCCGATGTTTAACTCTTTTTTCCTTGCCCCTTCCGATACATAGTCTAAATCACAATCAGGATCTGGTTGAGTTAAGTTAATTGTTGGCGGAATAATTCCTTCTTGAAGACTTTTTACTAATGCGATCGCTTCTACTCCTCCTGCTGCGCCAAGCATATGACCAAGCATTGATTTATTTGCTGTAACTGGAATTTTATAAGCGTGTTCGCCAAACAGTTTTTTTATTGCCAGCGTTTCAGATTGATCGCCTAATGGGGTACTTGTTGCATGTGCACTAATGAGATCCACATCTTGTAATGCAATTTCAGCTCTATTTAAAGCATTTCTCATAGCTAAAAACGCTCCTCGTCCTTCTGGGTGAGTTGCAACCATATGATATGCATCCGAACTTGCTCCATAACCAATTATCTCACATAAGATCGGCGCATTTCTTTTTACTGCGTGTTCTAAAGATTCTAACACTAAAATCCCCGCACCTTCACTCATTACAAATCCATCTCTTTTTGCATCAAAAGGTCGACTTGATGAGGTAGGTTCATTATTGATGGACAATGCCTTAGCATTACCAAAACTTGCTAAAGATAATTGAGTTATAGCAGCCTCTGTACCACCCGCAAAAATAACATCCGCTTCTCCGTTACGAATTGTATTGAATGCCTCTCCAATAGCTGAATTTCCTATAGAGCATGCGGTTACTGGTGCTAAAGATGGTCCAAGTGCACCTAATCTTATACTTATTTGAGCTGCTGCCGCATTTGAAATCATCATCGGTACTAAACTTGGACTAACTCTCCCAGGTCCTCTCTCGTTTAATAAATTTACATTTTCGATAAAGGTATTAATCCCACCAATTCCAGATCCTACATAAACTCCTAAACGTTCAAGATCGATTTTTTCTAATTGTAAATGTGAACTTTCTAAAGCTTGTTCAGCAGCTGCTAAAGCAAATTGACTAAAACGATCTAATTTTCTTGCTTCCTTTCTTCCCCATCTTTCTTCGGCATCAAAGTCACGAACAATTCCTGCTACTTTCGTTTTTATATTTGAAACATCAATTGTATCAATAGCCGTGATACCTGATTTTCCGTTAATTAAGTTATTCCAAACTGTATCTACATCATTTCCTAGAGGGGAGACAACACCCATACCTGTAATAACTATTCTTCTCATCATAAGTTCTCCAATCGTTTTTTCTTTATTTTAACGCGAATTTATCCTATTACAAGTTGTAGTTTATCCTAGTATAATTTATACTACGCTTAGAAGGGAGTTATAATATGAATCGAGAAACCCGACTACAAGCACTGTCAGAATTTCTAAAAACGCAACGGTCTAAAATAAATCCGCAAATGGTTGGATTACCAGTTGGAACCCGTAGAAGAACTCCGGGCCTTCGTAGAGAAGAGGTTGCCGGGTTAGCAGGAGTAAGTACAACATGGTATACGTGGTTAGAACAAGGAAGAGATATAACAGTTTCTAATTCCGTATTAGATGCCATTTCAGATGCATTACAGTTAAATAAGGATGAGCGAAATTATTTATATGCACTTGCTTTACCGGAAGCTGAAAAACGCTCATTTTCAAATGAAGAAGAAACAGTCATTAGTCCAGCCTTGACTAAAATATTAAATGAACTTCGGAACTGTCCGATCATTATTTCAGATCGAAGATGCCATATCGTAGGATGGAATCCAGCAGCAGCTCACGTATTCTTAGATTTCGAACAAATTCCAAAAGAGGAACGAAATCTTATTCAATTGCTCTTCTCTAGAAAAGAATTTAAAAGTTTAGCAGTTAATTGGGAGCATTTTGTGAAAGGCTTTTTAGCAATTTTTCGAACATATTACGGACAATATGTGGGCGATCAATGGTACACTTCCTTTATTAATGAAATGGAACAAAATTTCCCAGAATTTCATGAACTCTGGAATGAGAGCGAAGTAAGTTCAGCCCCAGATGTTTTAATTGAGTTTCGACACGCAAAAGCAGGAAAAATGCTCTTTAACTTAACATCCTTACAAGTTCAAGGAAACATTGATTTAAGATGTAGTGTATACACTCCTGTTGAAAATACAAATACAGAATCAAAGTTAAGAAAACTGATGGATAATGGGTAGATTTTTAAAGTGGAAAAGCTTGGCAATTATGTTTTTTTGAGTGTTGTAAACATGGGATAGTTAATTAGTGTTTAATGTGAACATTGTTATATTTCTCATGAAGCTATTATGAGGTACTCCTTTTCTTATTTTTTCATTTTTACTTACTCATGAAGCTCATATGATTGAAGATTTAAAAAAAGTAATTGAATTAATTTAAATACAAAAAAAGGGTAACTAATTTAGTCACCCTTTTGGTTTAATATGCTTTCATATGATCTGGAGTTCCGTATTCTGCTTTGCGACGAAGAACGACAATTCCTCTTTCAGTTTTACCATTAAAATCAGCAAGTCCCTTTTGGCCAATACCTTTTTCAACTTTTGGATAGAAATCTTTCTTCTCTAATCTTTCTCTTTATTTTAATACAAGCACCAGCCACTTCTTGAACAATATCTTTATCATCACGTATATCATATTTTAAGGAATTAAGACCTGTTAAATCCGAAAGTAAATGATAGTTCAGCGGTTTTATAGCGTTTTTATGTACTATGCCTTTCGTATCATTTGGCATTATGTAAAATACTCGTCCTCTTCTTAAACGCCCCCAAAATAGACCCATTTCAAACATTGTATTATCTCTTGTTGCTAAATATTTCTTATTTCGAATCTCAATAATATCGTCTGGAGTAAATATGAAAACTGCAAAGTCATTTGTATCGAGTTGCTTTTCTAAATCATCCATCGTGTACTCTAGTTCTTCAAAATAATTCATCCACATCGTGACTTCCGTATCCCTTTTTAGTCCCTCAAATACGGCTTCAACATAATGAATAGCTTCCGCTGATAAACCAATAAACACTCTTGGTTTCCTCTCCATAATTCCTAGATCCTCCACATTTGCTTCACTAATAATGCCAAAATAATTAGGCTGGCCAACGAAATGACCAATGTATTTTTGTTTAATTTTAACAAATGTAAAGATATAACGTCTATATTATTCAAAATATTTTACAAAATTTGTCACCTTTTTATTTCCCTTGGTAGAGGTAATTAAACTAATCTAAATTCGAAAAAAAATCCCGAAATACTCAAAAGAGCAATCAGGATTTTTTTGTTTTGCTTATTTAACTAAAGAAAACTGAGTTAATTTAAATGAATCAACATTTATTAACTTGTTTGTTGCAGCACTAGATTTTGTACCAGTAGCAACAATTTTAATAGTGTGTGCTTTGTTTGGTAGATTTTGCAAATTAAAAACACTCACTTTATATTTGCGGCTTGAAGAGTAAAGGTCAATTTGCTTGATTTTTTTACCATCAACATAAACATCAGCTCTACCCATATTCTTATCTTTTAAAGCAAATACAGTTATACCCGTACCACTAAAATTGTATTGAAGTGATCCAGTAGATGCTTTTGTTTGATTAATCGTACCGCCAGAAGCGCTCGTATACTTTAATTTATTCCAAGTTCCAGAGTATTTAACATTAGAATCTGTGTTCTCTACTGTTTTTGTCGTTTGCACGGAAATTGATAGACTATATTGGCCAGAACCTTTTCCACCAGAAGGAATGGAAGGAACGATATAGTACATACCTTTTTTCTTTGGTTTAAAGACGATTTTTTCAGATGAAGAAGTGCCAGCTGATTTATTCAATGGAACAGTCTTATCGTAAATAGTTGAAGTACCAATATTAAATAATGAAAGATCAAAGTTAGTATTAGAAGGCCCTGTTAGCGTAATCTCATATGTTTTACCCGCTTCTAAATTTTTAGACCAAACGTCATTTAAGTCGTTTGCGGCAGCATTTAGACTACCTTTTACAGTACCATTCAATGGTAGACTTGCATTAGTATCATCATCGTAAACGTAAGTAATTGGTGATGAAAAAGGTGTCTCTTTATTATTTGTATTAATAGTTACGACATAGTCGTATTTTTTGCCTGGTTTTGCAGTCTTATCTATATAAGATGTTGTCTTGGTGTTATTTATTTTTGCATAGTTTTTTTCCGTAGACTCTTTTCGGTAAATATTATATGTGTCAGCCCAGCTCTTAGCTGTCCATGAAATAACAGGATATTTCATTTTAGTGTCAAAAGATGTTTTCAATGTAATAGGATTTTCTTTTACAACAAATTTATCCAAATTGATCCCTGTAGCTGATTTTCTTGCCGCTGGATCACTTTTTCCAGTCCATACTATTCTTATAGAGTGATTGCCAAAAGTATTAAATTCATACTTCAATAAACTTTGCTTCGATTTGAACGTGCTATCATAAAGCGATTTTGATGCAAACTTATTGCCGTCTATATATACATCGGCAATTCCTTGGGAAGGATCTTTAAAACCTTGCCATTCAATACTAGACCCAACAAATGAAAACCTAACTTCTCCTTTAGAATTAAGTACCCCTGCCATTTCTTCTGAGAATTGTGGATTCATTATTGGCATCCAATCTCCAGCTAAAGTCACAAAGCTAGAATCATCTTCATACGATCCATCGAAATTACCAGTGTAAAGTTTATAGTTTCCTGTACCTTTGTAATCGTGGACATTTACAAAATAAATGCCAGTTCTAGGAGCTACAAAGTTTATCTTTTCGTTCGATGAATTGGCGTTCTCTGAGTATGCAACCATTCCATTTTTATTATTTACGCTAGTTGTTGATTCATTGTAAACATACAAGTCAAAATCAGTTCCTGCTTGACCATTTAAAGAGAATGTGATGCCTTGTCCTTCTTTTAATGACAATGCATAAACATCGTCTTTATTACCAGCGTTATTAACTGTTTTTTCTTCTAATTTGCCATCTTTAACAAATTTATCTAATGGAACTCCAGGAGTATCATTGTCATCAAATTTATCAAGATCCGAAGCTCTAACAATATTTCCAGTACCTACAAGTCCTTTTAGGTTTTCTAGCGTCTTTCCTTTTGCACTAGTATATAGTTTAAGCATTTCAGGTGACATGTCCGGATTTAAACCTAATAAAATAGCAGCAGCACCTGTAGTATGTGGAGTTGCCATAGATGTTCCACTATAATAATCATATGCTTGTGAATAATCAGAAACATATTCTGAATTTATGACTGCCTTTGAATTATTAGATTGAAGAAAATCAGCGAAATAGTATGGAAAATCATACCTATTTATATTTAAATTAGTATTATCATAGATTCCACCAGATAATCCTTTTACATTCAAACTTGGTCCCATATCCGGGTATACATTTAAACCTAAAGTATCCTTAACAAATGGTGATTTTTCTTGTCCTGATAAGGCGTTTACACCTGATAATAATAATTTTCCACCATTTGAAAGGTAATTTTTTAACATGTCGGTATCAGTTTTAGTTAAGGTTGTACCATCATCAGAAATAATTCCAAGTCCATTACCAGTATACCAAACTACAGCATCGTAGGAGGATAATTCGGTACTGCTCTTGTAATCTGAAAGAGAAGATTGAGAACTTATTGTTACCTTATCCGCGTTAGGTAACAGTTGATTATATATTGGTGAATAGTCTTTAAATATCTTTGAAATTTCTTCGTCATTGAATAATTGAGCAAGATCATGTTCATCATCTTGAACAAGTAAAATTTTCTTATTATCGGTAATATCTAAATAGCTTAAAGCTTTGTCAAAAGCATCTTGTCTTTCTGAATCTGTAATTTCTTCGGACCCTATTTTTTCGTAGCCTATTCCATCAAAGATTGCCTTGTAATTATCTCCAGAAATTTGTGCCGATGCTCCAGCTCCACCTTTAATATTCAATTTTGCTATAATTTCATCGATTGGGTATTTAGGAACTGAACTTAAAATGTCAACTCCAGGAGCAGCAACATCAACAGATTCCGCACCATAATTTGAGAAAGGTGCTAAGTTACCTTTGTTATCAACAGCAGCTACAGATAAGATATTAGAACTTTCATAGCTTGCAGGATAAGCTCCCTCTTCATCATTATCCATTCCATCATTTCCTGCAGCAGCTACAAATAAGCTATTGGAATTTTCAATTGCTTCTTCAAGTAACGGATCGTATTCTCCGCCACCCCAGCTGTTATTTGTAATTTTAACTCCTATACTTTTAGCATATTCAATCGCTTCAATCGCATCTGCCGTTGTTCCACCATCAGGACCAATGAACTTTAATGGTACTATTTTTACATTTGGAGCTACACCAACGATCCCTTTATTATCTTTTGTTAACTCTGCAGCAATTGTTCCGGATACATGAGTACCATGTTCATCTCCATCAAGTGCATCATAGACCGTATTATCATGGTGATAGAAATCCCAACCATTTATATCATCAACATAACCATTGCCATCATCATCTACACCTTTTTTTCCATGTAATTCCTTTTCATTTACCCAAATTTTATTTTTTAAATCTGGGTGGTTAATATCCACGCCCGTATCAATTACACCTACTAATACTTCCGATAAATTAGAACCATATTGTTTCCAGCTTTCAGGTGCGTTTATATCAATATCCTTTATTCCTTTACTACCATTAATCGTCTGTTCGTAATTATCCAGTCCCCATAATTTACCTTCATCATAATAGTTAACCGTATTTTTAAAGTCAGAAGCATAATATTTATAGTTTGGTTGTACAGATTCAACGTTTGGATCCTTTTTTAGCTTCGTTATGTACTCACTAGTGCTTTCGCCTGTTGGGATATGTACTAGTTCAGCGTTTAAACTCTTTAATTTCTTTGAAGATTTTAAAGAATACTTTTTCTGAAGTGTAGTGATTTCACTAGTAGTCACTTTCTTCTTATATTTAACGATTAATTCACCTGTTTGTTCATTATGTTTCGATACCGATTGTTTATTTTTTAATTTATCTCTTAATTTTGTTTCAATTTTAGATTCTGCCTTTTTAGGGAGTACTTTACCACTTGCTTTTGGTACTTCCTTTATTTGACTTTTTCTAAGGTTTTTACCAGAGTTTACCTGATTAGCAACTGTACTATTAGCTCCTGTTACTGAAGCAGCTTGAACTGTCCCAGAATAAATACTTGAAAATAAAAGGATTGTAGATACAGGTAAAGCTAAATAATTTTTTTTCTTCATTGTAGAGCCCCTTTTTTAATAGATTCAAAGAAAATTAATTAGACACACATATGTAACATTTAAACATTAATCCATTCATTTGATTGAAAGATTTGAATTTATTAATGAATGAAAACAAATGGATTAATTTTTATAAGTAGTTACATTAGTTCCAAATCAAAACTGTCAAATCCCTCCTTTCTATTGGAATTATTTTCTAGTAAACACTCAATAATACCTTTTAAATTACTCAAAAATAGAACTTTTGGATTTGATAATATGAATTTCCGAGGATTTTCAAGGCCTATTTACCTGTAAGATAATTAACGAAACAAGCGTTTTTACTCACTATAAATAGAATAAGAGATATAATTGTAACAAACTCTTATTAATTGTAAGTTATTTAAAACAAAATTAATATATAATTAATAATTTTTTTAGATTAATAGAGAATCTTCTTTATTCATATTTTTGCCATAATTGTGGCTATCGTTGTATGTACATTATCATCACAATGTTTGTCATGTAAAGGCCGCCTGGCACAATTTTAGAAGTAGAATTTCCGATGTAACCAAATATGATATCACCACCAAATAACTTGAGAAAATCAAATTTCTTATTTTCTGAAGATTAAATACGGCAATTAACCTCTCTCCTATGCCTTGAAAATTGTATTTATCTTTTTGCTTTCTTCAAATTACAAAACTATATCTTTTTCTCTTAGCTTTTTCCAATGAATACGGGAGAGAATCCACAAAAAGGCTTAGAGACATTCTTTCAATCAAAGAAGTTAATTAACTTAAATACAATTACATAAACATAGATACAACAAAAAACACAACTTGTTATTTAAACAGTTGTGTTTTCTTTATGTTTGCATTCAATTATCACTATTTCTAATCATTCTCCAATTAATAAATGCCAAAATAGTTAATAAAACTATTGCCGAGAACCATAAATAAAAACCAAGGTTATGCTCCGCAACTTTGGATGTATTTCCCCCCTCATCAAGCATCAAATCCATTGGAAAAAATGCTCTGATTGCCAGCAATAACATAAATATATGACTAATACTAGTTTTCTTTCCCCTTAACGTTTGAATTGAAATGTAAAGAAAAAACAGGTTTGCATACCAACTAATAGCAGACATCATACCCGCAAATACACCTAACCAACCTGTTAACAATATAATAAGTCCTCCAAATTTATCCCCACTTGCTGTAGTTAAAGCAGTAAACCTTAACGAAATAAAATACAAAGCCCAAATTATTATCAGAGTAATTATCTTGAAATGCTTTTTCATTATTTCTATCCTCCTTAACATATTTTACTTTTAAAATATGATTCTTCTATATGCATTTTGTTTCTTAAAATTTAAAAACCTCTTCGTTACTTCATTTGTTTTATTTTCAGTGAAAGTTGCCAATATATTCGAATAGACTAGTACTAATCCTAATAGTTGCAGATGGGGAAGCTGCAAAACGAATTAGAAACTGGCTTAAATTTGATATTTAAATGATAAAAGAGAAGCCGGTAGCAAAATAGCTACTCTCTTTACTTAAATAGGTAATCAAACATGTAATTAAAAATACAAATTAAAAAGAGTCTCCTAAAATATGGAGACTCTCGCTTTTTAATATTGATCACTAAAAATTCGTTGGTCCAAGATAGAATGAAAAAATGATTCAATTTCTTTGATGTCTTCAGCTGCAATGCCAAGCTTTTGGTCCCAGTGTTCTGGATGGTCAATGTCTTCTCTGCAAAGTAATACCATTCGACCACTTTGAATAGAGACCACCATTGCTTTGCCTAGAAATTTTTCCGAAAAGATAACAGCAAAGTCGTAGCGATGGCTACCTGCAGCGATACAGTAATAATGAATGTTTTGGTTTTCTTTCTCTTCCGATATAATGTAGAAATTCATCCCTACCACTCCTTTTTTTTCACCATAGTTTTTACTTTGAGCATCTTACACTATAATCGAATTGTTGAATCGATTATTAAATAGTAAAGAGAGTAAGAACTCCCTTACTTATTAATTAGCTAAAATATGCCAATTTTCCTTTATTTTATTGCTAAAATTTTACGATAAATTAAAAATTATGTCGTAATGCATAGGAAATAATTTTCATTTAATGTAAAATTGGACTTTTTCCTTAGCTATTGGTAATTATTTTCCATCAAAAAAAAAAGATAAACAGTAAACTGTCTATCTTAAAATTAAACAAAATATTTATTTTACGAAATTAGCTTTGTACAACCTTCTCTGCAAATTCTTCTTCCAAGATTGCCAAACAAACATGATCATACCATTGATCTCTAATTTTTAAGTTTTTTCGATAATATCCTTCCTTCACGAATCCAACTTTTTCAAGGACGCGTAAAGACCCTAAATTTTCTGGATTAACTTCTGAAGTAACTCGGTGGAACTTCAAATCTTCAAATGCAATTTTCAGAGCAAGTTTCAAAGCTTTCGTCATATATCCTTGGCCATTAAATTTTTCCCCAATGTGGTAACCAACCATACAACTTTGTTTAGGTCCTCGTGTCACAAAAATGAATTGTACTTCTCCTATTAAAGTTAGATCATTGTCTTCTTTTACAAAGATCGCAAAATCATATCTACTATCTTCTGCGCTTTTTTCCATAAATTCTTTAATACTATTCATTTGTCCTTCAACAGTGTAAAAGTCTTCTTTCCTTAACGTCGGAGACCATTTTTCAAAATGTTCTTTATTTTCTATATGTAATTGTAACTTAGCCTCTGCATCCTCAAGTGTATATGGGCGTACTATAATTTCTTTCAAAATAACCCCTCCAATAAACTTTTCTATATCTACTATTCGATATCCATCAACTCATTAATAACAGTTGAATTAATTATGCGGAAAATTGTTAATAATTAAATTTTACCATAAAAATTTACAAAAATGCTATTTCTTAACCATTTATGGGCAAATTAAAAAGGGGTGATACCATGGAAACTAAACCGCTTTTAGAAGTTGAAAAATTGGCTTTAAAGAAACAAAAAATATTTGAACAAAGCCATTTCCGCTACATATTAAGAAGTATGCTTGCTAGTATGTTTATTGGATTCGGTGTAATGGTAGCTTTCAAGACTGGGAACGGATTTTTCTTAGTTAATTCTCCTGTTGCATACCCAATTGCCGCATTAACATTTGGTGCAGCAATTGTGTTGATTTGGTATGGTGGTGGAGATCTCTTTACTGGGAATACATTTTATTACACTTATGCAGCATTAAGAGATAAGATGAAATGGCCTAAAGTTTTTGAGCTTTTGGTATATAGTTATGTAGGAAATGTATTAGGGGCATGTCTTTTTGCGTTTATCATTTATACTACTGGACTTTTTGAAGCTCCTGACTCAAGTGCATTTCTATTATCAGTTGTCGAACATAAAATAGATAATTCTATTTTTCATTTATTCGCAAGGGGTATCTTGTGTAATTGGCTTGTGTGCCTTGCCTTTTTCATACCAATGTCCTTTGGTGAAACTGAAAATCTAACAAAAATTACTGCGATGATGTTATTTGTGTTTTGTTTCTTTATGTCCGGTTACGAGCATAGTATTGCCAATATGTGCTCCTTTGCAATTGCACTTGTCATTGATCATCCTGCCACTATTTCTATATCCGGTATAATTCGAAATCTAATTCCTGTAACAATAGGAAATCTTATTGGTGGAGAATTTATGATGGCAGTTATGTACTATTTTGCGAACAAACCATTTTTTGATGAAGTAAATTCCAAATAATGTCTAGTTAGAAACTATCCAATTTTTTATAGTCTCAATAAAAAAGTACGCTGTTCACATAGCGTACTTTTCTACTAATTTATTCTTAATATGCTCTCTCATACGGTTTTGGAGTCAAAGGTTTCCCATCAAGAAGGATAGAAGCTTCATTCGCCCAATAAGGATTGCTTAGCATCCCACGACCAACAGCGATTAAATCCGCTTCTTGATTGCCAAGTACAGATTCTGCAAGATTTGCATCATCTAATTTCCCAACTGCAATAACAGGGATTTCTACTTCTTTCTTTATTTGTTCAGCCAATTTGACTTGATATCCAGGATGAGATCCAGGTCTACCTCCTGAACCGATTGGACCTTCTCCACCAGATGAAATGTGGAAGATATCGACACCTTCATCACGGAATGATTTAGCCATTTCGACAGAATAATCTAGTCCATAGCCTCCATCCACGTATTCTAACGCAGAAATTCGCATAATAAGTGGCATATCAGCTGGCATTACACTTTTAGCTGCTTTAATGACTTCTTTTCCAAATAAAAATTTATCCCGTCCATATTCATCTGTTCTTTGATTCGTATAAGCAGATGCAAATTGGTGAATGAGATAGCCATGTGCTCCATGAAGCTCAATCGTATCTACTCCTGCAAGAACCGCGCGCTCTACACCTTTTTTGAACTTTTCAACCATTTCTTTAACTTCTAAAGTTGTTAACTCATGTGGTGTTTTTGATTTCTCGTTAAATGCGTTCGGTGAAGACGACACTGGAATTGGAGCATCTTCAGCTTTACGTCCTGCATGGGCAATTTGAATCGCAACTTTTGCACCATATTTATGACATTCATCGACAATACGTTTAAATGCCGGTATATGGTCATCACTCCAAATTCCTAGGCAATAATCTGAAATGCGGCCTCGATCTTCAACATTTGTCATTTCAATAATGATTAAACCCGTACCTCCGATTGCACGACTAGTATAGTGAACGAAATGCCAATCTGTTGGAATCCCATCTTTTAAATGGACTGAATATTGACACATAGGTGGCATCACAACACGATTTTTTAATTCTAATCCTTTGTATTTGAATGGTTTGAATAAATTAGACATAGTCAACGTCCTCTCACAAACTTTTTATTTAAGCTACAATCCCATATTATCCCAATCAATTAAAAAGTTCTATTTAATTGCTCAACTCACTTATTTATCTTACCCAAGTAATAAAATATAAAAAGTAGAAAGCATTGTGCCCTCTACTTTTTTTGTAATAATAATCGACAATTCTTCGTTTCAAAAATTCCAAATCGTTTTATAGGCGTGCTTCCATGAAAAGAAAGTCACAATAATTAGCAAGACTAAATAAATCATTACACCAAATGGAATAAAAGTTATTCCCCAGTGAATTAAAGCTAAAATCCCCCCTAACACTAAGGCAATCATTATTTTAATACCAGAATTTTGTTGTGCATCCTCAAAAGACTCTGAAAATGGAAGTGATCCTTTAAGATAATTTGAGCAAATTACTGTATATAAAATTGAGCTTACAAAAACAACTAAAATATCAGGAATTATTTTAATACCAAAGATTCCGATAAAAATTATACTTAAAATAAAATAGACAGGAAAATATAGATTTGCGATAAATACCTTTAAAGTTGCACTATATAATGGTGCGAGGTTTGATACTGGCGCTGTTTTATAGATCCAGGCTCCTTTATATTTCCCGGAATATTTTAGCATTGCGATTGCATTCGGAATGATTAAGCAAGACGAATAAATCGTTAAATAACTTTTACCTGAAACGATATGTTGATAGGAAGAAATTTGTAATTGATTGAATAGAAAAACGAATGGAAGAACGAGTGATAATCCCAATGATGGATAAACCTTTAAACGGAATTCCCTCTCGTTTCGCATCATATTATCTGCAAATCTAAAAAAAACCTTTTCTTCATTATTACTGCAAAATACTTTAGTCAGCCAATTCTTCCACTTACTGTCTTTTTTTCTATTAATACCACTATTATTTGATAATTTTTGAAGATTTTTCTCAAAGGACGGGATCAATAAACTATATAACATGATTGCAATAATAGGGATTATTACTGCTAAAATAGAAAATCCAATAAGATATGTACTTGTGTTACGATTTAAAATCAACTCAAATGGCGCCCCGAACCAAAAAGGTGGAATAAGAAAATGATACCAAGTTGGCGAAAATGACATATCTAGATTTACAAAACTAAATGCTCTACCAACAAGTTGATAACCTACAGCAATTGAAATTGATAATCCGATTTGGACGTAATTGATAATATCTTTTAACTTCTCACCATCAAAAAATCTTAAAATGAAATAATAGATAATCGACGTTAAGACAACTATAAATAAATTGACGAGAAGTAGCTCTACAATCGCCAAAATTAAGAATAAAATCCCATGTCTAAATGTTCCAACTATTACTGGCAAAGCTGTAATTGATGTCGTTATTAATAAAAGATAGATAGATATGTGTACCATTTTTGCTGCAGTAATTGTCTTTTTTCTAATCGGTTTTGTATGAAGAATCCCCTTATCTTTTACATCAAGTAAGACATTTGAAAAATCCGAAATCATTGATGTCATAATGAGGAACATAATAATGCCAAAAAAAGCGCTCATTTCATATACATAACTTTTTCCAAACAGCACTAATGGAATAAGCATCAAACTAAGTAAAGCATATATTCCTAATGATTTTGTGATTCCATTTTCTTCATCTTTCTTTGTTTTCTTGTTGTTTTGATTGAAAATGGTCGGTGTCCTACGACTATCCATTGTTAATTTTACCGCTAAAATTTTACGCATGATAGGATATTCAACACCAAATAATTCAAATAGTGGTCGGAAAAAATCTAAGATTTTTAACATAGGGAACTCTTTCATCGTTATCCCCCTTTAACAATGGATACGAATTCCTCAGCTAAAGCTTGATGTTCATTAAACCCTGTAAGCTGATTGAAAATCTGTTCCAATGATCCCTCTTCATTTTGCTCCTTTAATTCTTTAAAACTACCATCTGCTACGATTTTACCATCATTGATCAAAATAATTCGATTACTTATTTTCTCTACAACATCCATAATATGAGATGAATAAAAAATCGTTTTTCCATTGGCAGCTAGAATATCTAGAATTTCTTTAAATACCATCACACTATTTGCATCAAGCCCACTTAGTGGCTCATCCAAAAACAATAGGTCAGGATTATGTATTAAACTTGAAATGATTAGGACTTTTTGCCTCATCCCCTTTGAAAAAGAAGCAATTCGGGATAAGTAAACTTCCTCCAAACCAAATACCTTCATCATCTTCTTAGCCTTCTCATCAGCTTCATCAAAATCCATTCCGTATAACTCGCTAACGAATGTTAAATACTCTCTAGCGGTAAGATTATCGTATAGTTCAGCAATTTCTGGAACATACCCAATTTTTTTCTTGTATTCAACATTCTGATCTGAAATTTCTTCCCCAAAAATCTCAACATTCCCAGAGTAATTTCCTTCTAGTCCTAATAAAATTTTTATAGTCGTGCTTTTACCTGCACCATTTGGTCCAATATAACCAATAATTTGACCACGATGAACAGTTAAATCAATTCCTTTTAAAACCGATTTTGCACCATAGTCCTTTTTTAAATCCTTCAAACACAATATGACTTCTTGATTTGTCTCGATGATGATCACCTACTTTTTATTTAATACTTCAATATTAATAGTCTACTTATCTTGTTGAAAAGAGTAGGATTTACCATATTTTAGGAGATTTTTTACAATAATAGAAGAATTATATGTCTGTTTTTAGGAAATTGAAAATGTTTCAAAAGTTTTAGAAAGTTCATACGAGTCAAAATAAAAAAGCATCGATCTGTTAAATCGATGCTTTTTTGTAAATTTGTATTAAATAGTTGAATAAAATAATTAGCACTGTAATTAAACAATCTGAAGTGATGATTTTCCAATCAGTGGAGATTTGTTTCCAGAATATAATACGATCAAATTGTGAAGTGCTCGAGTACAGCCAACATAAAGTAACTTAGCGTCTTGTTTGGTTTGTTCATAATGCACATCATCTACATTAACAAGTAGTACAGCATCAAATTCAAGACCTTTAGAAAGATACACTGGTACTACTGAAATTCCACCTTCGTATTTTCTCTCTTTTGAATGAATAAAGGATACTTCTTCTCCAGCTGCAGATAATTCATTATGTAAAATTGCACACTCATCCTCAGTACGGCCAATTATTGCAATTGTATCCATTTTATCCTTTTTTAATTGATGGATGGAATTAATGATTACTTGAATTCGATTTATATGATCAACTTCTTGTATTTTAACTTGCTCTCCACTTCGAAATACTGGATTTGCTAGGCTAACTGGTATATTTGCTTTTTTAATAATCTCATTCGCAAAATGAATAATTTCCATTGTAGAACGATAGCTTCTATTTAACTCATAATAGGTTACTTCTTTTTCATTAAATACCTCTAAAAATTCATCCCAAGTATTAATCCCTTGATACGCGTGAATGGCTTGGGATAAATCGCCGAGAATGGTGAACGAATTTCCAAGCGTCATCTTATTTAATAATGCAATTTGGAAAGGTGAAAAATCCTGAGCTTCGTCTACTATTACATGATGGAACTTTTGCTTTGACTCAATTCCAAAAAGACGATTGTGAATATAGACTAGCGGAGCCAAATCCTCCTGATCCATCTCTTTCTTTTTACAATTTAAAGATGTAGATTTAATAATATCTGCTGGAATTTCGTCTACAATAAAAGCATCCTTTGTTGTAGTGAATAGAGATTTATAGAAAGAAAGTGCAGTATGTTTTGGCCATTGTTTCATATAAGAATTCAGATATTGAGTAGCTTTTTTCTTTTTCTCTTTTCTTATATTCGTTTCTTCTATAACCTTTAGCTCATTATCAATCCATTTCTTAAGCCTTGCAACAATGCGTTCTCTCCGTTTAGCAAGTGGATAATGTTTATATTCAATACTAAACCAATGTTTAAGTGTTTCTTTATCAATCATTCTCTTTTTCCAAGGTTTGAAATCTTTTTCAGGAACAGCTGAGGCTTCATACATATCCATGCATCGATCAATATATGACATAAAATGAGTTGAGCCTTTCCATTTACCTGGACTATTATGATTAATTTCAAGACGGTTAGCTCCAGTTGCGAACCATTTATTTAGGTTTTCTGATGAATCCTTTAGTTTTACTTCATGGTCGAGGGTATTTAATGCCCAATCAGAAAATGTTGTTTGTTGAATGCCGCCTACACCCAATTCTGGAAGAACATTTGAAATATAATCTAGAAACATGTTATTAGGTGCAAAAATAATCATTTTATCTGCCCTTAATGTTTCACGGTATTGGTAAATAAGAAATGCAAGTCGATGAAGAGCAACAGTTGTTTTTCCGCTTCCTGCTACTCCTTGAATAACTAAAGGTGTATTTTTGGATGAACGAATAATATCATTTTGTTCAGATTGAATAGTAGATACAATATCTTTCAAGCGATTATCTTTGTTTTCACTTAATCGATATAGAAGAAAATCATCAGTAGTTGATACATCTTGATCGCCTTTTACATATGTATCTACAACGCGTTGGAGATTTTTTTTGCGGATTACTATATTTCGTTTTAAATAGATTATACCTTCGATAATCCCTTCCGGAGATTCGTAATAAGCAGGATCGTCTCCTCCTGTAAACGAATAAAACATACTTGCAATTGGAGCACGCCAATCAATTATCAATGGATTTTCTGTAGTTTGTTCTGATATTCCTACTTTTCCTATGTAAACTGGTACCGAATCTTTCTGTTCCTCTTGAAAATCCATTCTCCCAAAATATGGTTCGTTTTTAGCTAAGCGAAGATTTCTTCGATTTGTATCTCGAATTCCTTCAAGTACTTGTTCGGTTACATCACTTCCGGTATAAACGGGAATCCCTTCAAGTTTTGTTAGCTGCCGTTCCATTTCAGATAAGATTGTGTTTAAATACTGAAGTTCTTCTTTAAATTGTTGTGTAGACATTTTTCTACCCCCTTTATATAAATAAATAGCCGAATTTTCAGACGGAAAGCTATTGTATCAAGAATTTAATAATAAAGTAAAGACATTATTATTAAAAAATTATTTTGATAATGGTTAAGCTTTTCTTGTTATATCAAATAAATTAAATATTATTACTATATTGAACTAGGAAAATGACTGTAGCTGAACAAAAGAAAAAAAGAAACTATAATAAATTCAATAACAATTTTAAATTAAAAAAGATGAAAACTGTACAACACAGAAATCACCTTTCCATTGCGGATTACTTCTTTTTCAAAATTTTTTTTAAAAGAATCTTTCATTAAGTGATTTTCACTTGTTTTATTGTTATGTTTATTTTGTGAAATTATATATCTTTTTACTTACATAGTTGTCCCTTTATCTACCAAAATAATTTTTACGTTTACATTAATTTTTGATTGTTGGTATGCACTAACCCAATCATCTTCTACTTTTTTCCATTCATGGTATTTAAATGACCTTGCGAATTGACCAAGACCAATAGGATCCAACTTTTCTTTTTGTAGTGATTTAATTAAATGATAAAGTTCTTTTTGTAATTCATGCTCAATTTCCTTTTTCAACTTTCCTTGTGATTCATCATTTAATAATATTGGGGATTCTGTTATAGATACCGGTAATTTAAGGTTTATATCAAATTGGTATTTTCCATCTTTATATTTCTTTTTTACATTCCTTTTTATATCCCTGACATAAAAACTGATTTTATCATTAGGGATGGTATTATTATTTTTGCTGTCTTGTTTATCCTTTAACCACATACTTATTTGTCCTGTATTTCTATCCGCTAATATTTTTATTAGCAATGTTTCTTTTAATGATAGAGACCTACTATATTGATTTTGATTGTTTAATAAAGTAGTACCACTTATTTCTAAAATATCATCCTTTAAAGTTAATTCAGGTGCAAAAGGTGTAATACCTTTTTCTGAATTCAAAGAGTAAAAATTTCGTAATGTAGTTCTTACTGAGACATTTCTAAAATTGGCTGTTTTTATTAACTGTGGAATAAATACTGATAATCTTGGCTTATTTTTCGGACTAAATTCAAAAACATCTGAAACAGAACCGTTAATAACTAATATATCAGCATTAAGACGCATCTTTGGATCTCGGTAAAATACATCTAATAAAGAAAACCAGTCTTTATGTTCAATTATTTTTCTACCGATTAATATAGCCTGCAACTTACCACCTGCTGTAATACCTGTTGCTTTTGCATCAAAATAATCTCTGGCTTCTTTGAAAGATAAACTTTTCACTTTAAATTCTTCATTTTTTTCTTTCGCATCTTTACTAAAAACAGGGCTTGACATATAAATAGTAACATTCCCTTGCTCGTCTAAATCAATTCCGTATAAAAGCGCCATAGTAATGTCTTCAATATTAACTTTATCATTACAACCTGTTAATCCCATTAATATCATCACACTTAATAAACAATGAGCAATTTTTTTCACTTTGATGTCACCCGAAATTTTTTTTATTTATTATTCCACCTATCCATAACAATATAGGTAGGCCTAAAATAACAATGAGCCCCAAATTAGAAAAAGTTTTCACTTGAAGATCAAAGAATTTAAAGGATGGAATGAAAAAAAATGAACTAATAGTAATCAAACTAAAAATAGTCATTACAAAAAGCGGAAATCGTTTTATTTTAAATAACTCATAAAGTCCGTCCATACCTGCCCAAAAATAGGTAACCCATGTTTTTGAAATTACCATAAATAGTAAGGATAATAAAATTACATCCATTCGCTCTAAAAATTGAAATTCGATAATACTTAAAATATCAATAACAGGTGCAAAAATAGTTAATATCTCATATGGATTATAATTTAAAAAACAAATTATTGTTACAAATAAATAGGTAAACGAACTCATCATATTTGCTACAATAACTCCCTTCATTGCTTTTTCCTTTTTATCTAAAAATGGATAGATTACAAATATGATTTCGATTCCTAAAAATGACACAGTCGTTGTAGGAACAGATTTTATAATAGGCATCCAACCTTCTTTCAAAATAGGAATTAGATTTTTAAAGTTTGGAATTTTTAATGTCAGAAATAACATAAGTAAGAAAAATATAACTAAAGGAAATATTGTTTCAATATATTTCGCAATTAAATGAATACCTCCAGTTACTAATTGAAAAGACGGAACCAAAAATAAGAACAATATAATATAAGCACTTGTATGTTGAAGTAAATATGATTGAACAAATAATACAGATAGCATTAAAACTAAAGATGCACCATATATGAAATAGATTGAGATTAAAAAAAGCATTATTTTTCCAACTATTTTTCCTAAATATAAAGTAATAAATGAAGAAAAATTTTTGTGTGGAACTTTTTGACATAATTTTATATATAAAGTACTTAAAATTGTTGAAATTAAACCTCCAAATAAGATCGAAATCCAACTGCCTGCACCTGATTTTTCAGCTAATTCACGTGGTAGCGATAACATTCCAATACCTATTTGAACACCAAAAATAATAAGAACAAATTGGTAGTATGTAATGTTCAATTTAGTGATATTCATTAATAATCACATCCAATATTCACTTAATGCTTTTTAATAGTTTTATTTTGATTTTTCCAAAGATAGTTTAAAGGAATTCGTATAAATGTATCCTTTAGTTGACTAAAAATAATTGGTGATAGGGGTGAAGAATATGCAGTATTGAAACTCTTTAATGATAGTACGTGAACAGTTAAGATCATTGTACTAATAACAAGTCCAAAAATGCCAAATAAAGACGCCATCACCATTATAGGAAATCTTAAGATACGTAAACTTGATGCCATTTCATATTTTGGAATAATAAACGAAGAAATAGCTGTTAATGCAACTACAATAACCATAATGTTACTTACAATACCTGCTTGAACTGCAGCTTGTCCAATTACAATCCCCCCTACTACCCCTACTGTTGTACTAATTGGCGCTGGTAATCTAACACCAGCTTCTCTAAGCATTTCTAATGTAATTTCCATAATAATTGCTTCAAATAGAGGATCAAAAGGGACCTGTGCACGTGATTCACCAATTGAAAAAAGTAATTTTAAAGGTACAACTTCAAAGTTAAACGAAACAATTGCAATATAAATTCCAGGTAAATAGAGCGTAATAAAGAAAGCTACAACTCTTAGAATTCGATTAAATGTAGCTACTAAAGATCTAGAAGAATAATCATCAATACTTGTAAAAAATGATATGAACTCAGAAGGTAAAATAATGACTTCAGATGAACGATCTAATATTAGAACGACTTTTCCTTTTAATATAGCTGCTGCCGCTTCATCCGGCCTTTCAGTCGTTAATATTTGTGGAAATGGTGAGAATTGATTTCTCTCCATTAATTGAGCCAATTGATTTGCATTTAACACTGAATCTACTTTTATTTCTGAAATTCTATTTTCTACAGATAATAGGAGATTCTCATCAACTACATGATCCAAATAAGCAATTGACACGATGCTTCTATTCTCATTTCCAATTTCAGTTTGTTTTGTTCGAAAATCACTATTTTGAATAAATCTGCGGAGTAAGGCGATGTTAGCTTGATACGTTTCAACAAAAGAAATTCTTGAACCTTTCAGTGAATTATCGATATTTGGCGGCATGAATGTCCTATGAGGTGGATTCTCTGTAGAATAAATAAAAGCAGATGAAACCCCGTCTAAAAATAAAACGCTCTTACCCTCTAGTACAGATTTTTCGATTTTAGCAATTCGAATTGAACTTTCCGTATTATTATTTACGAATATCTCGAAATCTTTTTTTTCCGAAATAATATTATTAATAAATGAATCAATTTTTTGCTCATTTACTAGACCAGATAAATAAATTAAAAGTGCAGGCTTTCCATCAATCATTAGAATTTTTTTTACAAGGTCAGAAGTAGGAAAGATTGATTCGATGATTTCCAAGTTTTCATTTATATTACCTTTGGGATTTATTGTGAAATTATGGATATTATTTTTCTTATTTTTTTCGTTTCTTCCATTTAAATGTTCCACTTAATATTTCATCCCTTCGCTAAAAACCAGAACTATTTTAGATTAATCATCCTACCATCTTCTATTCTAAAATTATCATGATTAGTATGCGCTACTTTGTTTCTTTTCATTATTGTTAGTTTAAATAAAGCAAATAAAAAAGCATGAATCAGATTAATTTTCGGATTCATGCCTTAGATACAACTTTATATTTTATGTTTTTTGTTAAGATTTTTAAAATTATTCCAATCTTATTTCGTTTAATATGCAGTTTCCCTTTTTGTTGGAGAAACTAGAATTTCTTTATTTTTCACATCATATAATCCACTTGGAGTTAATCGAATAAATGGTAAATGGGTTGCAGAAAAGAATAATAGCGTAAAAGCAGGATCGTCGTATTTATATCCTTTTTCTTTTAACAATTCGATCATCTTTTTCTCAACTTTTATTAGACTGTCCATGTCTAATTCAGACATGCTACCTTTTAAAGCTAAAGATATTTCGTGAACAACTTTGTTCTCTTCAACCAGTACCATGCCACCACCTATTTCTTTCATTCTTTCAAAAGCTTTCAACATATCGGATTTTCTTTTCCCTAAGATTATAATGTCTCCAGTACCAGAATAAGAACTAGCAAATCCACCCATATATTGAGCAAATCCTTTCACTACCGTGTTTAATCTCCAAGAACCATCTCTTCCAACCATTAAAAGAAAACATTCATCATGTTCGTATGATAATTCATCACTTTCTATATCAATCATACTTTCATATGGTTTTGTAATAACATTATTTATCAAGTTTATACCATATGAGCTTGAAAGACTCAGATCCTCTTTATGTAAAGTCCACTTTAAATCTAGTCTAGAAAATTCATATTTCTCCCAATCGATTGGCAAATATTGATTGATAAGGTTCCCACCTTTCTTGATCCATTTACCTTTTGCTAAAACACTTAAAGGTGTTGGGTTCTCTTTACTTGCTAGTAGATTAATATTTGCAATTCTTCCTGTGGCAATTGAACCATGTAAATGTTCCATATTATAATAGCAAGCTACATTATAACTTGCCATATTATATGCTTCAATTAACGGTATTTCGTGACGGATTGCTATTTTTATTAATTCATCAGTCATTCCTTTTTCATAAAAATAAGGATGTGAACCGTCGGTCGTAAAGAAAAAACGATCAAATTTTTGAATGCCAAGCTCTTTAATTTCCTTTAAAAGCACTTCTAAATCAGGTCGTATCGAAGAATGTCTTAATGAAACCATATAGCCCTGCATTAAACGCGAAAGTACCTCCTTTCCTGTCATTGCTTCATGATCACAATCTGCACCTAATAACATTAACTTAGCTAAAGTGCGTTCTGAAGCTCCAGGAAAATGCCCTTCCACTTTCTTATTTAATTTCTTTGTCTCCTGTATCCAGGTAAGCATTTGGTTGTCACCGTTTAGTAGCTTTGGCCAGGCTGTTAGTTCTCCACCTTGTAATACTAATTCATTTTCGAGCCAAGACATAACATCTTCCGAATTAAATAGCTCATCATTATTCGGAAATTCAGTTTGTGCGTCGAAACGACACCACCAATACATGCTTGATGGGATATTTTTAAAATCATTTAATAATTCAAAAGCAGCATGACTAGGCAATTCTAAGAATAATTTTAGATTATCGTTAATTAATGTTGTTGTACCGAATTGTCCAGCATACTTTGCTAAAGTAAGAGGATTATAGAGCTGATATGGATGAGCATGAGGTTCTATATAACCTGGTACTATGTATTGCCCTTCACAATCTACTACTTCAATTTCATTTAAGTTTTCCGGAAGTGCTTCTCCAACATAAACAATCCGATCCTGATAAATCCAAATATTTGCATGGAGCCATTGGTTCAAATATGAATTTAAATACGTAGCATTTTTTAAAATGATATGTGGATTAATTACTCCATCAAGAACATTTACTTGGTTTCTAATTTGTTCATTACTCCATCTATAATATTTCATCATTTCACTCCTATTTCATTAAAAAACTAATTGCACAAGAATCATATATACAATCGTACCTCCTGCGATCGAAAGAAGCATCATTCTTTTCCATAAATGGAGAATCGCAACTACAAATACTGAAATAAGCTCTGGAATACCATGAGTTCCAGTAAGTAAATTTACATTTTTAAAACAATAGATGACCAATAGTCCAATTACTGCAGACGGTAGGACTTTACCTAAATACTGTACATACTTCGGTGTAACTTTCCCCGGTGGAAAAATGATAAACGGAAGAAATCTTGTAAGCATTGTACCTAAAACAACCATTGAGACTGTGATAATTTGCTGGGTTATATTCATCGTCATAGTGATACCTCGACTTTCTTAGATGGTTTAGATGGTTTTCTAAGTACACTAAGTGTAATAAGAATTGAGAGCATCGCAGGAATAATGAAGTTATTTCCACCAAAAATAATAAGACAAATGGTTGAAAGACCAACCCCTGTTATTGCACTAATGTGTTTTGTCTCTTTTTTCCACTGCTCAATGAATATAACAACAAAAAGGGCAGTCATGACGAATTCAAGCCCCTTAGTATTGAATTTTACAAGTGATCCAAAAATTCCTCCTATTGCTGCACCGATTACCCAATACAAATGATTAAGGCATGTAACAAAAAACATGTACAAACTCTTATCCACGTTATCTGGTATATCAGCGGTATAATTTATCGAAAAAGTCTCATCACATAGTCCGAAAATTAAATAGATTTTTTTCTTTCCAGTGCCTTTATATTTATCTAACATTGAGATTCCATAAAACAAATGTCGCGCGTTCACCATTAAAGTTAGTAACAGTGCGTTAATTGGATTAAAACCCATCAGTAATAAGTTTGCTGCAATAAATTCCATCGATCCAGCAAAGATTGTTAGCCCCATCAAAATCGGATAAATGGCACTGAATCCTAAAGAGTTCATAAAAATCCCATATGCTATCCCTAAAAATAAAAATCCTGCAAAAATGGGTATCGTGTGTGGAAAGGCAAATCGAAATGCCATCCAAAGTTTGTTCCCCTTTTTCATAGCTTCACATCCTGTATCGTTAAATTTATTATAATTTAACATACAGAATCCATACAAAAAACGAAATAATTGTATGGATTACAATTTTCTAAAAATTAAATCAAGTACAGTTTAAAGAATGATTTCAAAGTTTCTACTCAATTATGTATAGAATTGTATTTTTTGATTTCCATACAAAAATGATATAATTGTATGGAATTAAACAATAGAGGTGAAGTATATGCCAGTAAATTCATTTGAAAATTACCCAATGTCTTGGAAACCTGATAAATCGTCTTTAAAACGTCCTTTTTATAATTCCATTGCAGTACAACTAGAACAAGATATTATTAATGGCTTTCTAGCACCTGGTACAAAGTTACCACCTCAACGCGAATTAGCTGATTTTCTTGACTTAAATTTTACGACAATCACTCGAGCCTACAAAATATGTGAAATAAAAGGTTTAATCTATGCGATTACAGGAAGTGGAACTTTTGTTGCTCCAAATGCAGCCCATTCAATCACGATTTCAACAGATAAAACAGCAAATAGTATTGATCTTGGCTTTGTAGCTTCTTTTGAACAAACGAATAGTATTGTAACTGAAGCAATCCAGAAAGTAGTCAGTAAAAGCTATTTAGATCAATTATTAAATTATAATGATCCTACCGGAATACCACATCACAAGGCAGCTGCACTAAACTGGATGGAAGCTTTCGGTATTAAAGCTGCTCAAGATAATTTATCGATTGTATCTGGTACTCAAAACGCTTTGGTCATTGCTTTAGCAAGTTTATTTGAGCCAGGTAATCGTATTGCAACCGACTTTTACACTTTTTCGAATTTTATAGAGTTAGCAAAAACGCTTCACATTCAATTAGTTCCTATTCATTCCGACCAATTTGGAATGTTGCCAGATGAACTTGAAAAGCAATGTAGCCAATTAAATTTACATGGCATATTCCTAATGCCCTCTTGTAGTAACCCTACTACTATTATGATTTCTGACTTTCGAAAACTTGAACTAGCTTCTGTAATTAGGAAGCATCGATTAATTTTAATCGAAGATGATATACATGCATTTATAACTGCGGGAGTAATTTCTGATTACAAACAACCGATGTATAACCTACTTCCAGAACAAAGCGTATATATTTGTGGTACATCAAAGTCTATCTGTTCTGGATTGAGAGTTGCTTACATGGTTTTTGGGGATGCACTACGCGAAAAAATTTTGAAGGCTATTTTTAATCTTAACGTAAAAACATCATCACTTGATGTAGAAGTAATTACTGAGCTAATCTTATCAGGTAAAGCGCATGAAATCGTTCAACAAAAGAAACAGTTAGCTGAAAATGTAAACGATATTTATTCATCCTATTTCCCTGTAAATAAGATTGGTCATCCTCTTAGTTTTTACCGTTGGCTTCCTATTCATAGTCATAGTAATGGGGTAAACTTAGAAGCAGATTTGAAAAAACTAGGTGTACGTGTGTTTCATTCAGATCGTTTTCTAAGTGGACAATCTTCTTCTGAAAAGTATTTACGTATTGCACTTTCTTCTACTCAATCTTTAGAGGATTTAGATTCTGGTTTGAAGGTTCTAGCTCAATACCTCGACAAACAGATTTAACTAATTACAATACAACAACTGTGTTTGAAAAAAGGAGCTGAATGAAAATCAGCTCCTTTCAAACTATTAATTTATTCTTTTGATTTTATTTAAAACGTGAAGAACTAACCTTTAAGTTGTAATCGGTTATTCAAATCCAAGTTGTTGATATAGATTCAATGCACCTTGATTATGACCAAAAACGTGTAGCCAAACGTCATCTATCCCTAATTCATTAATTTCTTTTTAATATTTTAGTTCAATTAAGTCCATTAAACCAAGCGGTCGCTGAAATAAATTTTTCACAATACGTTACATTCTTTTATCAAGGTTCTGTTAAAAAAGTAAAATCTAGAAATTTAATATTTGAAAAAGGACTGTCTAAATTTTGACAGTCCTTTTACGATCTTATTGAAATAATGCTAGCGTTAGCTCGATAAGAAAAGCTTTGTTTGAACACTGAGAAGTACCTATTCTAATGTAAATTAATTAAGAAATGATGGTAATAAAATCACCTCATTAAACAAAAACGAATACAAATTAATTGTAAAAAACAGTGGGAACTCGATCACTAGTTTTATTATTTAATAGATTGTTACTGGTATACGATCTCATGCTACACATTCACCATTTTTTACAATATAGCACACTACATCATGATCACAATGAAATTCATGCAAGTTTGTTGTTGTTGTGAATTCAGCCAACTTCGCTTTAAATTATGAACGCCTTATTTTTTATTATTTTGTTTTTTCTTGTTTACTTTAGATAATCTTCCTAATGTAAAGGCACCGACCGCTAAGCCAATCATGGTGTTGTTTTTTTTATTAAATACCTGTTTTGCTACAAGGTTTAAGTTTTGTGGTCTTTCCGCAAGCCGACGCATAAAGTAACCGTACCAGTCCTTTCCAAATGGCACATAAGTGCAGAAATTGCAGCCTTCACTTGCTAGTTTCAATTGAAGGTCTTTTCTGAAGCCGTACAGCATTTGGATTTCAAATTTATCGTTCGGAATATTATTTCTTTTGACAAAATCTTTAACATGTTGGATGATTTTGTGGTCATGTGTTGCAATAGAAGTGAATTTTCCATTTAACAAGTGCCATTCTATCAACTTAATAAAGTTTTTATCAATATCTTTCTTGTCTTGGTACGCATATTCCTCAGGCTCTTTATATGCACCTTTTACAATACGAAGGCGAAAATCTTTATACTTTTCGAGATTTTCTTGTGATTGATAGAAGTATGCCTGGATAACGGTTCCTACATTATCATACTCCAAAGAAAGCTCATCTAAAAGATCAAACGAAGGCTTTAAGTGTCCATAATCTTCCATATCAATATTAACAAAAATCCCATATTGATGTGCCTGGTGAACAATTTCCTTTAAATTACTCAAACAAAAAGAGTACTCAATGTCCAAGCCCAATTGAGTCGGTTTTAACGAGATATGTGCATCTACTTTATTCTTATGAATGGCTTCGATGACTTTCAGAATTTGTTCTCGAGCCTGGATTGCTTCTTCCTTTTTAAAGACAAATTCCCCTAAGTTATCGACCGTACATGAGATCCCATGTTTATTTAGCTCTTTAATGCTTTTAATTACTTCTTCAATATTTGTACCAGCTACAACACTTTGCGCCCCCATTTTTAAACCATACTTTTTAGCGGCACTGTTAAGAAATTGGTTTTGTGATAAGGCCATAAAAAAATCTTTCAATATCATATTGATTCCTCCCATATTTTACTGCTACCTAAATCTAGTTAAAACATTTCTGATGTCGTTTTTGCTTGCATATGAAGAATGAGGTAATCTGGTCCGCCGGCTTTAGAATCTGTACCGGACATATTGAATCCACCAAACGGCTGATAACCAACAATGGCACCCGTACATCCCCTGTTAAAATACAAGTTTCCTACATGGAATTCTTTTCTAGCCCGCTCTATATGTTCGCGATTGTTTGAAATCAATGCACCGGTTAAGCCATAGTCAGTATTGTTGGCAATTTCCATCATATGATCAAAATCACGTGCTTTACAAAAAGCCACAACTGGTCCAAATATCTCCTCCTGCATTAAGCGCGCCTTTTCATTAAGATCAGCAATAATGGTAGGTTGGATGAAATAACCTCGAGAATCATCACCTTCTCCGCCAGCCATTATTTTACCTTCACTTTTTCCAATTTCAATATAATTCATGATTCTGTCAAATGCCGCCTGATCAATGACAGGTCCCATATATGTTCCAGCCTCTTCAGGGCTACCGACGGTTAAGGTTTTGGTTAATTTCACTGCTTTAGCTAATACTTGATCATAAACATCATGATGAATTACGGCTCTCGATCCCGCAGAGCATTTTTGGCCAGAAAAACCGAAAGCAGAATATACAATGGATGCTGATGCAAAATCCAAATCTGCATCTTTATCAATGACCATTGTATCTTTTCCGCCCATCTCCGCTATCACTCGCTTTAGCCAAATTTGCCCAGGATGCACTTTTGCTGCTCGCTCATAAATACGGCAGCCAACCTCACGTGATCCAGTAAATGAGACAAAACGCGTTTTTGGATGGTCTACAAGATAATCGCCAATTTCCGCACCACTTCCAGGAACGAAATTCAGTACTCCTTGCGGAAGCCCCGCTTCCTCCATCACTTCCAAAAATTTCGTAGCCACAACTGGTGTGTTATTTGAAGGCTTAAGAAGAACGGTGTTCCCAGCCACAATGGCAGCTACAGTTGTTCCAGCCATAATAGCGAGCGGGAAATTAAAAGGAGAAATAATCACCCCAACCCCCAGTGGAATGTAATGAAATTGATTTAGTTCACCTTCCCGACTTTGCACTGGTACACCATTTTGAAGCTTGATCATTTGGCGTGCATAAAATTCAAGGAAATCGATAGCTTCAGCTGTATCGGCATCAGCTTCTTTCCACGGCTTTCCTGCTTCCTTTACAAGATAGGCAGAAAATTCATGTTTACGGCGGCGCATGATCGCAGCCGCACGGAATAGGATATCAGCCCGTTCTTCCGGTTGGAAATTTTTCCATGACTCAAATGCTTCCAATGCGGATTGCATTGCTTTTTCCGCCAAATCTTTGCTTGCTTTTGAAACAACCCCTACCACTTCATTTTTATTAGCAGGGTTAAATGATGTGATTTTGTAATCCGTTATAATTTTTTCCCCGCCAATGGTTAGGGGATATTCTTTCCCAAGCTGTGAGTTTACAAGATCTAATGCTTGATTAAAAGCGTTTATATTCTCCTCTTTTGAAAAGTCTGTAAAAGGTTCGTGTTTATAAGATAGCATGTTTTTCCCCCCTCAAATTCTTTGTTGCTTTATTTAAATGCAATTTTTGTGCCAACTTAAAAGACTACTTTATACTTGATTTTTCAAAAATTGTGTAAAGTATATATTTACAAAAGTGTAAACGGGGTGTAAAATATAAACACTTTTGTAAACCATTAAACAGTGATAAGGTGATTGGTTATGTTAAAAGAAAAAGTTTCACTTCTGTCCATTTCCCTTCCTATAGATGAGGAGATTCATACAGAAAAAATAAAACAATTCTCTGTCGACACCTTGCTCTCAGAGGTTGAAGAAATAGTTCTAGACCAAGATATTGTTCTTGTTGATGAAGCTGGAAGACAAGTGCGCATGGTCCCCTTTACTACATTAATAAATGCTATTTTTCAAGAGTGGCAAAAGCTTTCAGGTGTTTATCAGACGCTTCTGCGTGCCGTAGATAATGCCATTACAATAGTAGACAGCGATGGAAAAGTTGTTGCATGGAATCCTAAGGCAGAAGATTTGTATAAAACTTCTGCTGAAGAAATGATCGGCTCTAAAATTACAAATCGCTTTAAAGAGGATTCAGTAGTTTTAATGTCCACAATGAAGGAAGGAAAAGGGGTTATTCGGCATTATAACCAGCCGCAGGAAGATGTCCATGTATTAATTAACACCTTACCAATATTCATCAGGGATAAGGTGGTAGGGGGGATTTCCGTTGAAAGTGATATTACAGAAATTGTAAAACTAAATAATGAACTTACAACTACTACTGCATATATTCAAGATTTGGAAAATCAGATTGGGAACAAGGATATTATCGATCCCTTCCACAAAATAAAGGGAAGAAGCCAATCGATAAAAACTTCCATTTCTTTGTCTAAGAAAGTCGCCCATACAGATGCAACAGTCGTGATTACTGGTGAGAGCGGTGTTGGTAAAGAGTTGTTTGCACAGGCTATTCACAAAGCAAGTCCCCGTTCAAAAGGGCCATTTATTGATCTTAACTGCGGGGCCATTCCCTCGGCGCTTTTTGAAAGTGAATTATTTGGTTATGAAAAAGGTGCATTTACAGGGGCAATAAAAGAAGGGAAGCTAGGAAAAATAGGGACAGCAAAGGGTGGAACATTATTTCTCGATGAAATTGGGGAAATGCCATTAGAGCTTCAAGTAAAATTGCTGCGTGTCTTGCAGGAGAAACAATACTATCGAGTTGGCGGAAACCAACCTATTCCAATAGATGTGCGAATTCTTTCAGCAACAAACCGGGATTTGGAGAAAATGGTGGAAGAAGGTTTATTTCGTGAAGATTTATATTATCGGTTAAATGTGGTTACGATCCCTATCCCGCCCCTCAGAGAAAGAAAGGAAGACCTTCCCGAACTTGTCCAATTATTTTTAAAAGAGTTTTCCATCAAATACCGGAAGCCGGTTCCAGTCATTTCTCCGGAAGTGATGGTAACATTCATGCATTTTCCTTGGAACGGCAATATCAGGCAGCTAAGAAATATAATTGAGCGAGTAATGATATTTACAGATGATAATATAATCAAATCTGAACAATTGCCAAATGAATTTTTTAAAAGACACACAAATTCTCAATCGCCTATTCTCGGAGAAGCAGAATTACACGAAGGGGATGAAAAGTCACTAATAATACATGCCCTAAAAGTAACATATGGAAATAAATCAGCTGCTGCAAAAATGCTTGGTGTTTCCAGGGTGACACTTTATAACAAAATGAAGAAATATGGGCAGTTATAATGAGATGTAATTTTTAACAAAAAAAGTGATCGCCCAATAGAAATTTAGCGATCACTTTTTTCAAATAACATCTATTTTGTAGGAAAGTTATTTAGCTCTTTATTTTGGGGAGTACCAGTGGTTGTCACCACCCCCAGTAAGGAATAGCACCCAAGAGTGACGCGGCACTTCCACCTCTACCCTATTAAATTGAGGATTCTTTAAACCACTATGCTATCTTTTTGTACAAATTATTGTTGTGATAACAAATATTGGGCGTCTCTAAGTAAATATTCTGCAGCCTCAGTTGTGATGTGTTTACCACTTTGAGCCTTAACTTCATTCAAGAAGCCATTCAAAGGTATAATCTGCTTTATAAAAACGATCAATTATACGTTATTTATGTGTAATTTATCAACAATTAATCTGCTACACAGACTGACTATGACCTGTCGATATTTCCATTTCCACATTGTTTTTTGATTTCCATAATATAAAGAGTGAACAAATTACAAACAATATACAAAGTAAATAAACATTACGATACCCTGCTAATTGTGCAAACAGACCTCCGCCTAAATTTCCTACTAAACTTCCGATTGTGGAGCAATTCGCATAAATCGATGCAGAAAAGCCGGGTGAATTTGGTAGTAGGTCGTTAAAATAGCTTATACCATTACCCATTACGATAGCAATGTATGTTGCCTGTAGTAGCTGTGCAACGATTAACTCCCATGTATGAGTTGATATGCTTAAGGTTAAGTAATAGAGCAAACCAATAAAGCAACCGTAGATCATCAATGCATGATTTGAGATTTTTTTAGAAAGAACTCCCAACACAAGCATAATTGGAATTTCTAAACCTGCACATATACTTACGACTAATCCAACATCTGTATTTGTACCATGTAATTCATTGACGATAAAAAGAGGTGTGTTGATCCAATTTATCGAACTAACTGCAAATAATAAGATAAAAGCAATAAACGGTAGTCTAAGTTGTTTTCGTTTAGCGGCTGTGACTTTTGTCTTGCTTTTCTTTTTTATATTGTTCTGAACTGGCTTCCTCTTTTCTAAAAAGAAGAATACTAGAAGAGTAATCATTACATAAATGCTAGATGTTCCCCAAAAAAGTCCATGATAACCTTTTGCTCTTAAAATTAAAGTACCTATTAATGGTCCAATTAAAAATCCTAAAGAAACAAGTGATCGTAAAGTTGATAATGCTAAAGTCTTGTCTTTAGATAAACTTGTATTTGCGGACTCTTGTGCGGAAGCAAAAATTTGTGGCATGGCCGCTGCACCTAATCCATTAAATAAAGCAACAAAAACTAATAATAAATAGTAGTTATGAAATATTAAATACGATGCATAACCTATTGCTGATGAAATCATCGCAATCATAATAATCCATTTTCTGTCAATCCCTCGATCAGAACGTTCAGCAATAAATGTATTAACTAAAACACCACTTAATGAAATCACTGCCATGAAGATACCAAATGCTCCAGAGCTCATCCCTATATATTTTGTAGAATACAGTGATAAATAAGGAGTTGTGATTGAAAGTCCGATCCCTACAAATAATAAACAGATGACAAATAAACTATACCCCTTAATGGCAAATAGATTTTTTATCCGACTAACCAAAATTCAGTCCCCCTTACCATTCTAAATTTTAATCGATTAGTTAAAATAGACAAATAAAAACAACCTTGGATAATGTAACATACTCGTACATTTAACCAAGGAAAACGTTGCTTATTTAGATGTATTTAGATTTCTATACTATTATAGTACATTTGACTCTTTAAAAATATATTTTTCAAATGCATAAGCAACACCATTTTCATCATTACTTAATGTAACAACATCACATGAGAGCTTTACTTCTTCTTCAGCATTCCCCATGGCTATTGATAATCCGGCTATATAAAACATAGGTAGATCATTTTTTTCATCTCCAATAGCTATTGTATTTTCTAATGGAATATTAAAATATTTAGCCATTGCTTTTAAACCATACCCTTTATTTCCATTTAGATGTGTAATCTCAAGATTAAAAGGTGAGGCACTCGTAACAAAAATATCATCTATGAATCTTAATTTTTTTTCAAGTCTCTCCATTTGTTTTGGTTCAAGGGTTAAAATAAGAAACTTTTGAATCGTAAAATCCTCATTATCAATTATTTCATGAACTTTGTTAAAAAACGAATGCCCATATACATTTGGAGGTGTAGTAAACATTTTGAAGTGTCTGTTTAAGAAGTATTCTTTCGGAACACGCCCAGATGAAACAACCTGTTTAAATCGTTTATCCCAATTACTTGGGGCAAATATTCCCTTATTTGTAGAAATATTGTACGGTAAGTCTTCATTCTCAATTTCTGAGGCGATTTTTTGTATTTGAGTTCTCCCTATTGAATTTAGTTCAATTAATTTACCGTTCACATATAATGCCGTCCCGTTATGACCTCCAACTGGACAATTTAAGCCATACTTTGATAGTTCATCATTTACTGAACTTGGTGAACGCCCGGATAAAATCATCACGATATGTCCTGCTACCTGAGCTTTTTTAATCGAGTTTAACGTTTCTTCACTTATTATTTTATTACTGTTGAGTGTAGTACCATCCAAGTCTAATGCAATCAGTTTCATAGGAATCTCTCCCTTTATGGGTTTTAAATTTATTACGTAAAAGGTGAAATGATAATATTATAGTTTTGAAGATATGTTTGATATACTTAATTATGCGTTAAAATAAGCAGTGTTTAATAACACATACCTCCTAAATAATTGCCTAATCCTCTCAATTTTACAGATCCGAAAAATTTAAATGTTTCTATAAATATAAAGTAAGCAAGGAGGAATATATGTCTGAAATTAACGTTTCTTATCTAAGCGAACTAATCCAAATTATTGATCGCAATACTAGTCTTGAAGGTGTTAACGACACGTCAATTAACTCGTTATTTTTCATTCGAGAGTCAAATATTACTGATCCTAAATACAGGGTCTACAAGCCATCTCTATGTATAGTTGTTTCTGGTGTAAAGGAATTATTACTAGGAAATGAACGTTTTAAGTATGGCCCTGGAAATTATTTAGTAGCATCCGTTGATTTACCTGTTACTGGCCAAGTTATTGAAGCTACACCGAACGCTCCATATCTAGCTTTAAAAATTGAATTTAATCCAAGTCAAATCTTAGAAATTTTAACGGATACTGAATTTCCCACTAATTCAATGAAAAATGCAAAACGAGCGATTTTTGTCAACGAATTAGAAGGTTCAATTTTAGAAGCAGTGATTAGATTGGTCCGTTTAGTAGATTCAGCTGAAGATATTCCAATTCTTGCACCAATTTTTATAAAAGAAATTCTCTACAGAGTTTTGCGTGGACAGAATGGGAGTATCTTGCAACAAATTGCCATCGAAGGTAGCACTACTAATCGAATAAGTGAAGTCATTGAACAAATTAAAGCGAATTTTTACAAGTCTTTACGAATTGAAGAGCTTGCAGAAATAGCAAATATGAGTGTTTCTTCCCTACATAGACATTTTAAAGATGTAACTGCAATGAGTCCTCTACAATTTCAGAAGCACTTAAGATTACAGGAAGCGCGACTTCTCTTACTATCCGAATCTTCAGATGCAGCAGATGTAACATTCCGAGTAGGGTATGAGAGTCCATCCCAGTTCAGTAGAGAATACTCTCGATTATTTGGTTTTCCTCCAAAAGAAGATCTTAAACGAATGAGATCGAAATAATAGCGTGATTCATATTTTTACAATTTAATAAACCCAAGATTATTAGTGGTTATATCCCCCAAACTTTAAATAGATTACTAAAGAGGTGAAACGTTTCGTAAATTAATTGTTTATCAAAATGAATTCAATTAAAGAAGTTCCCCTAACGTGCCCATTCATTAATCCTAAATTTGTATATATTAGGTATACATACGAAAATTTAAATTTAGGAGTGTTAACATGGCTTCAAATAATAAGTTCGATGATTTTTTATTTGGTCGAAATAATGAGAGAAGCATTCATAAAAATGAATCGAATAGTGAACATGTAAAAGTAATTGTTAAGGGTTCTCGTCATAAGAATCGGAAAAGTGTTATTGCCAATCTCCCTCCAGTACCAGTCGTTTTGAACCCTATTCCATACCAGATTACGCCAATTGGAACGATTCCAATTTATTTCAAAAAATGTTAAAAACCAAAGTAGCACCTAGCTTTCTTTTTTGAACTGTAACTTTAATAAAAATGCAAAAGCCTCCGTTTTTATTAACGTAGGCTTTTTTTATTCACTAGGTATCAATCATAATATGAAACCAGGGTCAATGAACTTTATATTCCAAGTATAGGGTATATTTAATTGATCGATTTTTAAGAGGTAAGTATTTTGCTAGCGTCTATTTCTTGGTCTACCCCGTTGATCGTTTAAAACCGATAATACGGCTTCTTTAATTTCCTGATAACTAGTGCAACGACATATATTTGAACTAAGCCATTCTTCGATGACCTCTTCAGTTGCGTCAGGATGCTCGGTTACAAGTGCATGAGCGTTTAGGATAAAACCCGAAGTACAATACCCGCATTGAAAAGCCCATTTTTCCACAAAAGCACGCTGCATTGGATCATCATGTAAGCCTTCAATTGTTGTTAGTTTCTTTCCGACTGCATCAACCGCTAACATCATACATGTTTTTACTGGTAATCCATCCGCTATTACCGTACAAGCCCCACAATCACCGTTTTCACAGCCACGTTTTGCTCCTGTTAAGTCTAGTTTTTCCCTTAAAACATCTAAAAGCGTATCAGCCATTCTAATAGTCGCCGTTCGTTGTTCTCCGTTTATATCAAGATTTAATTTCTGTATCACGCTCTCACTCCTCCCAAATAAACTAATCCATCTAGAAGTAAGTTCCTTAAGACAAAAATACGATATTCCCTTGAACCACGTATATCACTTATGACCGGTGCTGGTATTGCAAGAATGGCCTGATTAATCCGCTCCAGGGCTGATAGATTCGTGTTATTTAAAGCTTGCTCCATCTCATAAGAACGAAATGGATACGCACATAATCCACTAATTGCTAACCGGTATGCGCGATTAACTTTTAATAATTCAAGTGTAATAAGAGGATAATCAACCTTTTCACTTTTCCTTTTTTTATCAATAAAGAAAGGAAACTTTCTATATATTCCATCAGATTTGGTTTGAACTAAAAATTCTCCCCGTTTTAAGCGTAGTTTTTCATTAAAAATTTCTTCTACTGGGTACTCTTTGACTCCATCAATGCCTGCTATCACTAATGTACTATTAGAAATCAGCAATGGAAGAATTGCTTCACGATAGATGATGTCACTAGCAAGATTACCGCCAAAAGTAATTTGATTCCTCGAAGTTCGATCAGCGATTCGCACACACGCCTCTCCTAGTAGAGGGAAAATTTTCGATTCAAATACTCTTGTTAATGTATGGGCTGCTCCAACGACCACGGAATTCTCCTTAATTTCTAGGGCATTACATTCAGGAATTCCTTTTATATCGATTACTGCCTTCGTATGAATCAGATTCAATCTTCCTAAAGTAGTAACCTCCGTTCCACCGCTAAAATAGATAGGTTTCTTTCCTTTTTTATCGAGTTTAACAAATAAATCTACTGCTTCCTTGATTGTAGAAGGTCGATAATAATCAAAATTGAAGTGGAGCATTAATACACCTCCCCAGCTTCTAGCCTTGATTTCCATATAAATTCCGGAGTTAATGGCAACTTTTGTAGTGAAACATTAGCAGCAAGAGATAAACTATTTGCGACCGCTGAAGGCATACCCATTAAACCGTGTTCTCCTAGACCTCGGGACCCATATGGAGCACCTTTTACTGGGTTTTCAACGAATCGAACAATATACTCTGGTTGCTCTCCAAAATGCATAACTTTATACGATCGAAATTGTGTCGTTAAGACTTTCCCTTCGTCGTCAAAAATAAATCCTTCCCTCGTTGCAAAGCTAAGTCCCATATTCATCGCACCTGTTATTTGTGTCTCCGCGCCTTTATAATTTAAAATTTGACCTGCATCCGAAACAGTTACTGCTCTTAATAACTTAAATGTATTATCCCTTCTGTCAAATTCAACTTCCACACCTTGTGCGACCACACCCCACTCAGGTCCTTGAACACCTTTTCCAGTAACTGGATTCATTTCTGTTAAGCCAGGAATCATATATGTCCCTCTTCCAACAACCTGATTTCCGGCTACTTTACCATTAGGATAAATATATCCAAGCGCTATCTCAGAAAAATCGATTGAAACAGATGGGTCCGTTCTTTTAAATACTTTTTTATTAGCCACATCTAATTCATCTTTCGGAACTTTAAGTACAATGGATGCAGTCCTTTTTAATTGTCTAATGGCATCATCACATGCTTTAAGCACTGCATTTCCAGACATATATGTTGTACGACTAGCAGCAGTTTCCCAATTATCAGGAGAATCCTGGGTCTTTACTTCCATTTGAATAAACACTTCATCTTCGTCCATGTTCATTTTTTCAGCAACCATTTGAGTTAATACGGTTTTAGTACCTTGCCCAATTTCTACAGCAGCACTAATAATATTAATACTTCCATCTTTGTTAAAAGTTAAAATAGTCCCCGCTCCCACTCCAGGAGGTGGATCCCCATTCTTCCAAGCACAACTAATTCCTTTTGTACGGACAAAGCGATCCGAAATTTCAATTCGTTGTCCTCTATCCCAATTCATTAGTTCCTTTAACTGCAACAAACATTCCGTTATATCTCCTAGATTACTTTTGTTCAAAAGTACTTGCGTAGGTGAAGTATCACCTGGCCGAATCGCATTTAATAGACGAAATTCTAAAGGATCTATCCCGAGTTTTTTAGCCATTATATCCATCGTTCGTTCTACGCCAAATGCAGCTTCTGTCCGTCCAAATCCCCGAAAATCAGTTACATACGGATGATTTGTATACATACATAATGAATCACACCAAACGTTATCTATTTTATATGGTCCAGTACTGTCAAATGCTGCAGCCTTCGTTATCGGAACAGACCTTTCAGCATATGCACCACCGTCAAATAAAAAAAAGAGTTTTAGAGCTTGTATTTTACCATCATTTGTACATCCCATCTTAACTGTTGCATGTAATCCGATATGAACTGGAGATGTAACAATATCTTCCTCACGACTATTACGAAGCCTAACTCTTCTTCCACCAACTGACTTAGAGGCTACATATGCTAGCGGTTCTAATTGCACACTTGTTTTAGCACCAAACGAGCCCCCGACTAACGGGATATTTACAAGTACTTTCCCTTCTTCAATATTGAATGTTTCACTAATTAAATCTTTCATTTCAAATGGTTCTTGGGAAGCAGAGTGAATTATAACCTCGCCGGTCTTTTTAATTTCTACATCCGCACATCTTGTCTCGATTGCTGTATGATCAGATTGGTTAAATGAAAATTCTTCTTCTACAATGACGTCACAGTTAGCAAAGCCCCGATCAATATTCCCTTTTCGGATTCCTTGTATGTTTGCTATATTTGTACCAGGTATAGGCTGGATTCCACCAGACGTACCTGTTAATCCAGATGATTCATCAATTAAATATTGTTCAACATTTTCATGTACGAGGGGAGCATCCTTTTCATATGCAGCTTCAGGTGAATTAACGACAGGAAGGGGTTCGTATTGAACACAGATTAAAGTAGATGCTTTAATAGCAATAGCTTCCGTATCTGCTATGACCATGGCAATTGGCTCACCATAGTAACGTACTTTTTCAAATGCAAGCAATGGTCGATCTTTTATCGTTGTACCTAAAAGCAGCGGATAGTCCTTTCCAGTAATGATCATCTGTACACCTTTGACCTTCCGCGCTTCCTTTGTATCGATATCACCTAAAATTGCATGGGCATGGGTACTCGTTACGAGTTTAGCATGTAGTGTGCCAACCTCTTGAACATCATCAATATACTTAACTCTTCCGGATACCTTATCCCAGCTTTCTTTTTTAGGAACACTTTTCCCAATAACTCTATAATGCTTCACACTTTCCCCCTCCTTTTTACCACTATAGAATCCTATTAATTGTTGTACATAAATAGAACTAATTACATGGAGTATGAATGGTAGAGAAAGGCTAATTGAAAAAAGATATATCACTTACTACATATCTTTTTCCAGTATCTTCTATAATCCGATTCGATCCCCTTTTTCAAGTCTTTGAATCTGCCTAGAACCGACTTCAGCTAATTCTTGAAATTGTAGGATTGTTTGACGCATTTTTGGCAAAGCTTCTTGTTTAAATATACTTATCGATTCAAACGCTGATATGACGTTTGTGAATGAAGTTTTTAGTGTTTCAACAGAAACCGCTGACTCCATGGCTTGCTTTTGAATTGCAACTCCTTGCTCCTTTAATAATCTAGAAGTACCTTCAATAATCGTATTTGTTGTTTGATTTAAAGCAGTGATTTTTTGTAAAACGATTTTTTGATTATATAAAGCACTTGCTACCGTTACAGCTGTATTCAGCGCAGAAATCGTTACCGTTTTTGCACGTTCAACACCACGAATTAATTCACGGTTATTCCGAATAACAACCTCATATGACATATCTCCTTGGTGATTGACAACTAACATTTGCTGTAGGTCCATGACTCGTTGTCGTAACGGATAAAGAACTTCTTCTGAGATGAATTTAATTTTTTCTTGATCTTCGCCTTCGATTTTTGCTTTTTCAATTTGGTTTTCAATTGACTCATCCATTAATGTTCCAAGTTGGATTTCCTTTTCTAGTGTTTTTGAAAGCATACGAAGTGATAATTGTTCATGCTCTAATGTCGTATTATCATTTTCAAGAATTTTTTTCCCCTTATCAAGTGACATTACGATATCTGCGATTGCGACATCTGCTTTTTCAAATCTTTGAAAATATGAACGAATAGGATTAAATAACTTACCTAAAAATCCCGATTTTGCAAAATTAATTGCACTAGGATCTAAATCCTTTAATTGAACTTGAAGCTCTGATAATCCTCTTGCAACTTGCCCACCTTCGTCTCCACTTTTAGCAAGTTGACCAAGTGAAACCTTTAGAAGAGAATTTTTATTCGAAGAAGATTTCATCGTTTGTAATCCAAATGATTCGATTGATTGAAGAATTTCTTTTCGTTTTTCGTACGTTTCCTTTGATACAGTGTCTAATTCCATAATCATCGCTACATTTGCATCCGCTGTTGCCTTTAATTTCATTAATTCCTCTGGTACAGGCTTTACTTGTTCTTCAATTACTGCCTTGATTTCCTCTTCATTTACAACTTGCATAGAAAATGACATTCTTAAATCCTCCTACTAATTAAAGTTGAACATTAAAGAGATTACGAATTTTATAGATTACGTCATCTGAATCAGCATTAATATTTGCAGCTTCGTTAATATTCGAAATACTTTCAAGCGCTTTAATGTTAGCGTTATAACCAATCGTATAAATTGGAATTTTATATGCTTTTATAATTCCTTTTACATTCTTCAATGAATTCCCATGATTGGTCTCGCCATCGGTAAGGACAAAAATGAGCGGTCTTACATTTGGATTTTTTTTCATTTCATCTTTTAGCATATTAATTGCTACAAGGATTCCATCGTTTGTTGCTGTATCTCCACTTGCATCGAGGCTAGATACGGCACCAACAAATTTTGATTGTTGATTTGCATCATATTTTGCAATTGGAAGATTGATTGTAACATCGGCAGAATATGAAATTAAGCCAATACTATTATCTCTTCCTAAATATTTTTGACCTTTAAGGAGTGATTCTTTTAGCTCATTTAATGGTTTACCATCCATACTACCTGAAACATCTGCTACAAAAACCGCAGCTATTGGATTTGAAGTATTTTTCTTTCCTTTCCAAAGTTTCTGTGCAGCACTTAAAGTATCCCCATCAATCGTTTTAAGCTCTGATTTGTAATTATTCAACCCATTAAACCCATCTTGTTTCGCAAGTGATTGAAGATTAGTTTGACCAGTAAATTCAGCAAACTTTTTCAAAATATCCATTTTCTCTTTTGGTAAGTTCCCTAAAGCATAAAGTGGACTGTCGTGACGCACTCCAAATGGTATAAATTCGTAACTATTTTTTAAATCAGGTGAATTAACAAATGTTTGATATTCTAAGACAAATGCATCTAGAACGCCTGATTCTGCTGCATCACTCATTTGTAGAGTCGTAGAAGCAGTGAATGGCACATTTGCTTGAAAGCTTTCAAACCCTCTCACAGCAGTATCGCTTAGTAAATCTTTTGAATCAAAGGAATTTAAAGTAGTAACTAAAAAATTTAGTCCCGTTGAACTAGTAAATGGGTCGGTATATCCCATTGATAGTTCGTTTTTTGTCATTGCCTCGATGACGGTTTTCGGATCGACTTTACTATACTTTTTCATTAACTCATTATATTTTGTCTTTGAAATGACAATACCAGGAACATTCCCAACTAATCGCGAGGAAATGGTTTCTGTTTGAACTCCACTTGCTGTAATCATTTGCCCCCAAAGTTCATTTGACGGTGTAAAGGCATCAGGAACATATTTACCTGATTTAATAAAGTCTGTTGCAGTACCAGATGCAATGTTTCTTATTTTTACAGATACTTGCTTACCATCTAGATTGAATTTTGCATCATTAAACTCATTTGCGACTTCGTTTAACCAGCCATTTTTTCCATCACTTGATTTTTCCGTAGATGAAAAAATTTCAACAAAACGATCAGTCGTATTGTCTACAGATACAGGAAATTTTGAAATATCAGGGAGTTCACTTGCTACATCAGCTGTATTTAAGTCAATTTGACCTTTTATTGGTTTTGCTTTCGAAATATTTATTTTTGAGATCATTTTAGCTAATTGCTGATTTTTATTTTTATCAGTAATTTTCACAGCTTTATCTTCCGAAGTCATATTAATTCCAATATAGACAAGAAGAAAAACTACAACGATCACTGCAATAGATGCAAAAAGAAACTTCTTCATTTTTATCATCCTTTCATTCATTGCCTATAATATTTTGTTTGTTGAATTAACGAATCGATTTCTTTCATACATTCCATTTTTTCAATATCATCAATTCCTATTTCATCTAGTCTTGAAATTTCTAAAATTAATTTATCAATATTAACAAGAATCTCTTCATTCATTTCAATTGCTCTTTTTACGAATTTGATATATTCATTAAAAAGATTTGTTTTTTCTTGAATTAATGACTTTGAGTATCGTAATCCATCTTTCCCCTTTATTTTTTTATAATCAAGTTCATCAAAAGTACTAACCTTGTTTAGAATGTTTCTTATTCTTAAATAAAATAATGTCTCAACCTCGTCCACAACAGATGCAAACTTGTTGTATGTAATTTCGGTTGGAGAAAATCGATCGGTTAATAAGTTATAAAATACGCCTTTTTTCTTTTTCATTCGTTCGATTTGCTCAATTGAAGTAATAATATCTTCTTTTAGTACTTTACTATTTTTATATCGACTTAAAGCAAGAACGAAATCTTCATTTGTTTTTAGCTGCTTAATTGGCTTATCTTTAACAGGTTTGAAATATAGTTGAAACATATTAAATAGAAGTACTAACAAATTCGCAATTATGAACGATACCCCAAATGCAGTTTGAAATGCACTCGCATTAATTAATTGGATTCCGATTAATCCTGGAGAGAATACAATCACATTCAAAATCGTAATGAAAGCGATTAGCCCCACTAATTTTAATCCCTTTATCATCCTTCACTCCTCCGCTATACTCTATTTATGCTCTATTACTCATTTATATTTATCATTCTGATGTTTTAGTTTAATAAAATTACAGAAATAATGACTTGGCTTAAAATTTTTTCATATGATTCTTTTTTAGCAAACAAAAAAACGACCGCTAAGCAGTCTTCAGTTTGTAAGCAAAGTACTAAAAGCTTGATTGATTATTAAAGTAAAATAACTATTCTCTACATTTCTTCCCAACCCCTTATTTAAGACATCATTTCCATTACTAAAAACTACCAAATATAAAAGTAAAAACCGCATTTCGGTTATTTTCGAATTGCGGTTTTATTATTTTTAAGATTCTTTTTTTATTTTATAGTTAACTCTAAACAAACCATTCTTAACTCCAAAATGATGATACTAGATAAATCAAAAAAATCTTCATCTTTAGGCTAATCATTACATCTTTTCAATTAATTTATCTACGATTGTATTTATTCTCTTATTTTTTTCCTCAATCATTTTTTGTTGTGTCTTTAAAGTTTCTCTATTCTCGTCAATTTTCTTTCTATTCTCATCTATTTTTTCAAGTGCATGATTCAAAAGTTCAGTTCTTATATCTAAAATTTCGAATAAACGGTCCATACTAGTTTTGATATCATGTAGTAATTGTACTTCTACTGGCTGTGTTAAAGGGGTACTTTCATTTATTCCTCTGCTTTTTTGAAATTTATAAATCGAAGCAGACACATTTACTTCTTTATTTTCTTCAATTACATTGCTTTCTAACCATTGAAGTTTAATCATGATTACACCATCTTTTAAATAGCGATCTAATACCTCAAATTTACCGCTAGCAGTCTCATGTACAGTTCCATTAGCATATTTCCTCGAAGGTTTAATTCCATCATTATTCATAATTTTTCCTCTCATTATTAAAAATATAACGATTCCCACTTTTCTTAACGTTAATTTAATTAAGTTTTACTTTTTTCAACCGGCATTTGCAATAAATAAATAGTAATGGACGATCTTTGGAAAAGTGGATTAGAAAGCCACAAAAAAATAAAGAAAATTCAAGTAGATGTACTTACTTATCGTCCTACTGATTCAAATAAGGAATTATCCTATTCAACTGTTAGACAAAAAAATGGAAATCTTTTAATGGATAATTTTTTATACTTATACTTGGAAATAATGGGATAAGCCTATATATAATGAACGATTAAAAAAATCATATTATAACTTGAAAGATACTTTCAAAAAGCAGATCCTATTAAATAAAACAACCAAATTAATGCCCTCGATTTTTCGGGGGGATTAGCATTCTCATTTTTTGTAAATTTTTGCATTAAGAATGTTCTTACATTTTCTAATCTTTTGTTTAATTTGCATATTTTCAAAGAAATATACTTCTGTACCTGACCAAATAAATACCCAACACACTATGCTTAATATGCCTCCGATATAGGCATGACTTTTTTGAAGCTTTAAATAAAACAGGCCAATGATAATACCAAAAACAAATAAAATAATTGTCTTTTTAATATTTCTAGCATAAATTCGTTCATCAGTTTTCATTAGAGTAGAAAATGAGTTCAACGTTGCAGTTTTTAATGAATTTTCATTAAAATTATTTTGACCAACAAATAGTAGCTCTATATTTTTTCTTTTAGCACTAAGTAGTTTAGATAATATAAAATCTTCTAAATCAGAGCTTAAGTGTAAATAGTCATCGCTATAATAACTTGCATATGGATTATCCGAATCTTTTAAAAAAATATTAATATTTATTTTATCTTCCATTTTAATACTCCTTTAACTTTATTCACTTGAAAAAACGCATTGATATTTTCTCAATGCGTTTTAAATTTAAATTTAATGAGGATTTTTAGGGTTAGGGACGATCGGATTTACAATATTATCTCCACTCTCGTTTCCTGGACCTGGCGTTGGATTACCTGGCTTCGTACCTTCTCCTGTCCCGTTTCCTTGCCCTTGCTCATTACCAGTTCCCTGTCCATTTCCGGTTCCTTGTCCATTTCCAGTTCCTTGTCCACCTTCATTTGCAGGTGGAGTAGTTGGTTGTTCAGTTGAAGATAAATCAACAGTAACTGTAACAGGTCCACTCTTACCTTCAGGACTAGAAGCAATAATCGTTATTTTTACAATATCTCCAGGGACAATTCCATTAATACTTGTTGCTGTACCCTGAATTCTTTGAGTTTGTCCCGCTGCACCATTTACAGTATAACTGACTTCAAATGACGTTTTTTGAAGCAGATTTGCAGGATACGTCCAATTTAAAGAAATATTACTTGTAACAGGGTCATAATTTGCCTTCACATTTTTTGCAGACTCAATCACTATATCTTTAGGAATATCATCTACTTTTTCTCCTCGAATGTATAATTCGTTTCGAATTTCTTCAACTGATGAAGGTTTTCTAAATATAGCGTTTCGATCTCCATTGGCCGCTAACATATCTCTTGCAATGAATTTGGCAATATTCGTTGAACCTTTACCAAGAAAATTATTCTTTTTATTCTTTTCATACCCTGTCCAAACAGCCATTGTAACATCAGAAGAATATCCAATAAACCAACTATCTCGAGTTGCGTTATCCGGAAATCCGTATTTTTGTTTTACTTCATCAGAGTAATTTGTCGTACCTGTTTTCCCTGCCATATCAAGACCTGGTACATTTGCTCTCTTACCAGTACCAAGTGGTGTTTTTACTACATCACGAAGCATATCTGTTACCATATATGCAGTATAATCACTCATTACTTGTTTAGGATTAGTTTCGAATACTTTTTCAGTTTTATCAGGATAAATAATTTTTTTAACAGAGTGAGGCTTATTAAAAATTCCACCATTTCCAAATGCAGCATAAGCTCCTGCCATCTCCATTGCTGATACACCTGTGAATCCTCCTATAGAATAAGATTCATAATATGTATTTTTCGAAAAATTAAACCCTAAACCATTCCCAAATTCTCTAGAACGATCACTTCCTACAGCCTGGAAAGTCTTTAATGCTGGAATATTTCGAGAATCGACTAATGCTAATCGAATTGAAATATTACCTTTATATTTTCGATCCCAGTTTCTAATAGGTGTACCATTAGAATATGCATAGGGTTCGTCAAGAATTTGATGATAAGTTGACCATTTTAAATACTGAATAGCTGGACCATAATCAAGAATAGGTTTAATTGAAGATCCCGGCTGTCTTTTAATATCAGTTGCAAAGTTTAAACCACCAGAACTTGTATTTCTACCTGCACCTACTGCTCGAATTTCACCCGTTTTCGTATCTAATAATACAAATCCAGTTTGAAATTCATCACTTGGATAGAAGTTATTACCTCTACTTAATATTTCATCTGCTTTATCCTGAGCTTTTGGATCTAATGTTGTTTCAATCGTTAATCCATCAGTATAAACATTTGCATCACTGTTTTTTTCTACTTCATTTACGACTACATCGATAAATGAATTGTATTTTGTCCCACCAGACTCATGAACCTTTACTAATGATTTCATTGAAATTGCTTTTGCAGTTGTATATTGTTCCTCTGTAATATAGCCATATTTTTTCATTTGACTTAAAACCGTATTTCTACGGTTTTGTGACTCAATAGGGTGCTTTGCAGGATTATAGCTATTTGGAGCCTTCACCATACCTGCTAAAGTTGCTGCTTCTGGTAAGGTAATTTTAGATAAATCTTTACTAAAATAAGTTTCACAAGCTTTGGCTACACCATATACGCCTCGCCCTTTAAGACCATTTGAAAAGTAAACTTTATTTAAATACATTTCTAATATTTGATGTTTGGAGTATCTTTGTTCTAATTTAAATGCTAAGTACATTTCCTGAACTTTACGCTTAATTGTTTTTTGAGAAGATAAAAATGAGTTCTTTACTACTTGCTGGGTGATTGTACTTCCACCTTGCGATCCAAAACCTCCAGTAATATTCGCTAAAACTGCACCGAATACCCTTCGAATGTCTACGCCTTTATGTTTATAAAACCGCACATCTTCAGTAGCAATAAATGCGTCTTCTACAACCTTAGGAATTTCACTGTAGGACACCTTTGTACGTTGTTCTCTACCTAACTCTGCTACAACTTTGCCATCCTTATCAACAATCGTCGAAGATAATGGTACTTTGAGTTTTGATTCATCTAATGCGGGTGCTCCGCTAACTAAATATGAAAATATTCCTACACCAATCAGTATGAAAACAATTACGATTGATAATAATGTTACAGTAATTTTTTTCCATAAGCCTTCTGGCTTATTGGAAATTTTAGAAGGCTTTTCCAGCCGTTTACGTTCCTCTCGCGAACGATATTCATTTGCCATTTTAGTTCGCCTGCCTTTTTAGTAAAATAGAGCTTTTGGGGCAAAAATTATACTTTTTATTTAAACTTTATAAATAATAGTATTTTCTACACGCTCTACTTTCATGTACTGAAGAATATCTTTCTCAAATAAAAAAACAGATAAACCGCTCTTTAAGGTTCATCTGTTTCACAAAATCTAATTAGTTATTTAATTTGCATTTGAAAACGTCTTTTCAATAAAATCAATTACTTTCTTCGTATATGGTTCCGGTTCTTCTATAAATGTTGTAATATGTCCATGTTCTGTAAGCCATAATGTTTTTTCGTTTTCATTAGGAATTTGTTCATAAATCATTTCACTACTACTGAATGGTACTTTCAAATCATTCTTTCCATGAATTAATAAATAATTTGTAGAATTTCCTTTTTGAACTGATATAACTGGAGATACTTCTTTTGGGTCGATCTTTAATAAATGTTTCATCGAACGTAAAATGATTGAAGTAAACGGTTTTTTAGGTAATTTTGACCAAACGCTTAAATTAGCTTCCAAATAAGTTTGTAAATCATGAAATGGGCTATCTGCAATAACTCCTTTAATTTGCGGATGAAGACTACCAACCAGTAAACAAGTCGCCCCACCCATACTCCATCCAAGCAAAACAATTTCTTGTTGATTTCGTTGGTTAATCACATATTCCACTGCCGACGATAAATCATGCTGTTCATAATATCCAATTCCTGTTGTTCGTCCACCTGATTTTCCACTATTACGGAAGTCAAACATCAATACATTATACTCTTTTTCATGGATTGATTGCACTATTCGAAGACCATTAATCTTTTTTTGACTTCGTTCATCTGTGTACCCGTGTGCAGTTATGACAGTTTTAGTTGTTGAATGTTTTGATGGTATCCACCATCCTCTTAGCACAACTTGATCAAGATTACTCTTAAATTCAACCTCTTCAAATTGCAAATTGTAATCTTCAGGCGTTTGTTCTGTTTTTCGTCTAAATGGATGCGTTAATATTAAACCGATTAATATCGGTATTAGGAAGAATAAAACCGGCGACAAAATTAACATCCAAATTATAAGCTTATTTATTTTTTTCCGTTCCATCTTGCACACTCCTTTTGTCTGTTAGCCAAATGGAAGTTCTTCTAATTAAAGTATGAATTATGTTAGACTTTGTTAGTCTTAATAAACTTTTATTTATGTATTAATTGTAACTTTATAAGTTCCTGTTAATCAATAGAAAAGGGGTGCCAAATTTCAGTTTACCGAATTTTTTGGCACCCCTTTTAATGAACTTTATAATTACTTAAAAAATTTACTTATGTGCTAATTTTGTGATGTCTTCCATTATACAATCTTGTGGTCCTTGTTTACATGTTAAAATAACTAAAGTTGTGATTGCGACTAGATAAAATAAAAGCATTGTACAAAATCCGATCACAAAAATCATAAGATTACCACCTTTTTGTTTGTTATGACTTTCACAAGTTAAATTTAGCAAATTAAGGTTAGAGTAAATTCTCTATCTTATGTATTTTTTGTGACAAAACTCACAATGTATGATCAGATGGAGACTGAAACAATAAGTTGCTATATAGTGTAATGGCAACGATTGCGCTAATTCGCTTTATCGTTGCCATCATCAATATATTACAGCTAAAAAGAAGTAACTGTCCTTCCCCAAGGACGTATTTGTCAGCCATATCAATACGGGTGTTGTGCTTAAGTTTCGTGTTACCAACACCAAACTCTTATTTATTTTACCCATATTATATAAGAATTTATCATTACTTCTATCAACTTATAAGTGATTACATAGCACTAAATTTATATTTAGACAAAGCTTTAATAAAAAAATTATTTCTAACTAAAAGAATTCATCTATTAAATCTAATATTAAAATTCGTACCATTTTCACTAGTTGTAAAATCAATCGTTGCGTTATTTCTCTTAGCATTTTCGAATTTAAATAGTAACATCCTTCGGCCATGTTATTAAAAACTTCATGTAAGTCAACATGATTAATAATTGGTTTTCTTCATTTAATGGTAAATTACTATTTGAAACCAAAGTCATCATACTCCTTCCTTTTTTGATGACTAAAAATCTAACCTACCCAGTGTATTTTAGAATATCATATTTCTGATTTTCGGAAATGAATTCCAGTCTTACTAATCAGTTAATAAAAACAATTAACAAATTGATTTCATCAAAATATATAAAGGAAATAAACAAACAAAACAAGGACAGTTTATCTGTTTTATTATTAATCACCAGATTGATTATTATATTCGAAGGAATTGCACCATAAAGAAAATTAAAAATTATCTCTAAACGCAAAAAATCCCCTCATATTTCCACTATTTACTATAGGGGAAATATAGAAGGACAAAATTTAAAATTAGTGTTATTTATACTTAAATAATTAAATCTTATTTATCATTGCAATTGCTTTTTGGACCGAGCGTATAATTCCTGTATATCCAGTACACCTACATAGATTACCCGATAATGCTTCTTTGATTTCATCCTCTGTTGGATTTGAATTTGTGTCGATGAGTGCTTTTACAGCCATAATCATACCCGGAGTACAGTATCCACACTGATACCCTCCTTCTTCTAAGAAAGCTTTCTGTATAGGATGGAGTTCTACATCTGCTATCCCTTCAATTGTACAAATTGAAGTATTATTTACTTGATAAGCCATCATTAAACATGAATTAACTAGTTTATGATCCATATGGACAGCACACGCACCACATCGACCAATTTCACAAGAAATTTTTGTTCCTGTCATTTTTAACTGTTCTCGTAAAATGTCAATAAGACGCGTTGTTGGAGCAACATATAGTTGTTTTTCCATATTATTTATTTTTAAATTAAGTTCAAGCAAATGAATAGGTTGATCTTGATCATATTTATTCATACCCATTATCTGATCTCCTTGAAGTTATTAATTTCAATAAATATTCTGGTGAAATTGGTAATTTATTGATCCAACAACCTGTTGCATCAAAAATTGCCCTAGCAATTGCAGGAGCAACAGCAACTGTTCCGATTTCCCCAACTCCTCTAGGTCCAAATGAATCTTCTTCATCAAGTTTTTCAATTGGTTCTACATTTAATTTACAAGGTACATCACAAATTGTTGGTATTAGATACGTATCAAAGTTATCAGAAACATAAACTCCATTTTCCATTAACGAATCTTCCATCAATGTATACCCTAAAGCCATTACACCTCCACCTTCTATTTGTCCTTTATACCCTAAAGGATTAACAACTGGTCCAGCAGCAACTACCTGGTCTAGATCAAGTATCTTAATTTTACCTGTAAGGATGTCAATCTCAATTTGTGCCAAAACAGTTGAGAACGAATAAAGATAGTGACTACCTCCGACAGATGCATCAGGACTTGTTGGAAAATCAAAAGAAGTTTGAACGATTATTTCTTGCTTTTGAGGCATTTTTTGAGCAAGTTCTTTATAAGACATAATAAATTTATCTTCTCTACCTTTACCTTTCAACCAAATGCCATTCGGTCCCATTTTAAGAATATTCATAGGTATTCTAGTAGCTTTTTGGGCTAAAACAAGAATCTGATTGTTAAATGAATCTTTCATTCTTTTTAGAGAATGCCACACCATGCTTGTAGCTCTAGAAGCTGTTGAAGAACCACTAATTGGCACTAGTTCAGTGTCGCCTATAATAATATTAATATCTTGGATTGTACAATTAAATTCTTCAATTAATAATGTTTGGATAACAGCGAGTAAACCTTGACCACATTCTTCAAATCCAAATGCCGCTTCAATTTTACCTTTTCTCGTAAACGATATCCGACCTCCAGCTGGATCTATTCTTTCATATCCAAGTCCCCCACCATGCATTGTAAGGGCAATTCCTTTTCCATATAACTTCCAATGCTGACAAAGATCTTTTTCATTATGATTATTTTGTATAAGTCTTTTAGATATTTGATTTAATACATCATAAGCACCATTTGTTGGTACAATCTTTTGACCTAATGGCCCTAAATCAGTTTTTTTTCTTAAATTTTTAAAACGAAATTCAATTGGATCCATTTTTAGTTTTTCAGCAATTCGGTCTATTTGTCCCTCAAGAGCAAACGTTATTTGATTTCCGCCAAATCCTCTAAATTCACCAGCAACTCCATTATTTGTAAATACTGAAAATCCTTCAATTTCGATATTAGGGATAATATATGGTCCAGGAGCATGCTCGATAGCAAAATCTAAAACAGCGGGACCTAATGTTGCGTATGCACCTGTATCGGCAATAATTTTTACTTTATGTGCCACAATTTCCCCATTTACATTTACACCCGTTTTCATTGTAATTTTCATTGGATGACGCTTTATGCCAGACTTAACAGATTCACTTCTACTTTGGTGAATTTTGACTGGACATTTAGTTTTTAATGCTAACAATGCTCCATATGGTTGAATATTTAGCTCATCTTTCCCTCCAAATGAACCACCCATTGGGCTGGAGATAATTCGAATATTTTCTTCTGGCATATTTAGGATTCTGGACAATTGAAAACGATCTTTAAAACCATGCTGTGTTCCAACATATACTGTTAGATTCCCACATGTTTCAGGAACTATGATTCCTCCTTCTGTTTCCATATAGGCATGCATTTGTCTAGGTAATTCATATGTTTCTTCTACAATCGTACTACATTTACGAAAGCCTTGGTAAACATTACCTTTTTGATATTTAGCTTGATGTAAAATATTTCCTTGTTCATGTAATTTAGGAGCGTCTTTGCGGAGAGCCATTTCAGGGCTATCAATAACAGGTAGCTTTCTATATTGGACTTTAATCAATTTCAATGCTTGTTCAGCAATTTCTTCTGTATCAGCGGCAATAGCAGCAATTGCATCACCGACATATCTTACTCGATCTTTACAAAAAACGGGTTGGTCAGGGAATATTAAACCAAAACCATTTAAACCAGGGATATCCTTATAAGTAACAATCGCTTTAACCCCCGAAAGTTTTTCAGCTTCATCAATTGATATAGATAAAATCTCTGCATGCGGCTCAGTGCTTCTTAATACTTTTCCATATAACATGTTTGGGAAGGAAAGGTCTGTTAGATATTTCATTTCACCGTTCACCTTTCTTAAACCATCCGGACGAACTCTTCTTTCTTTTTCTGTTGGAATCAAATTTTCACTCATTGTTCACCTCTTATTTACTAACTATTTTAGTAATCTCGTTAACAATAATATTAGTTGTAATCTCCTGTTTATAGTTTGAGGATGTAAAATGGTCAGAAGGAGGTTCGAATTCCTTTTTGATTGCTTGAGCTATTTCCTTTAATTGATAAGATGGTAGGTATAACTTTTTAATCATCTCTTCGGTGTCTACTAGCCTCTGAGGTGAAAAAGAGCTACCACTAACAGCTAGGTAAACTTGTTCAATCACCTTTTTTTTGCCAATTTTGAAATAACCAGATATACTCACAATACTTTGACAAAAACTCTCTCTTAATCCTATTTTTTTATAGAAATAATTTTCACTAGCTTTCTTTGTTTGTACAGGTATTTTAACGTTCACGAGAATGGAATTTGATAGATATTTCTCATCTTTTATACATTCTGTTAACTTTATTTCTCGCATATGATGTCCATCATATAATATAAGACTCGCATCAAGTACTAATAATGCAGGAATGACATCACCATTACCATTTGCAATATTTCCCCCAATTGTTGCTCTATTTCGAATAGCTGGAGATGCAATATTGCGAATGGCTTCAACTAATATTGGGACATTTTCAAGGAAAATTGGTTTACTCCTACAACAATCTAAAGTGGTTAATGCTCCAATTAGGATAAAGGTTTGACGATTATTTTTCATCAACTTATACTCCTGCAATTCTTTTACGTTTTCAATACTTATTAGATTTTTAGGATACTGTACTCCCTTTTCCCAATAAGTTTGTAAAAGAGTTCCACCTGCGATTATGCATGAGTCATTAAGGAATTCCTGTTTTAATTTGTATGCTTTTTCAAGTGTATCTGGAATCCATACAGCAGGATAATGAAAGTTTGCATGTCCTTGATTAATCACCATTAAGCTCAATTCCTTTCGCTACATCATACGCTTCTTTTGTATCGATATCGAAAAAATCCCACTTATTCTCAAATTCAACTAACAAACCTTCTAATTTAGTATGATTCCGAATAATTGCTCTTGCCCCTTCATCTCCATGTAACATGTATAAGTCAGGTATCATATTTGGCGATAGGATGATTGGGGGTCTAGGAACACCTTGAAAGCTTGCTGCTAAATAAGGAATTGTTAATTTGTCACTAATACGCTTTAAATAAGTTTGATGTAATTCATTAATCGTTTGGATCGATAAAAAAGGTTGATCTGCGAGAAGGATCATGACCCCTAAAGGCTTTGTTTTTAGGGCATGAGTTAAACCACATTTTAATGAATATGATTGTCCCTTGTTAGCATTTGTACATGGAACATGTGTCCATGAATCTTTATAAGGTTTTTGAAAAAGATCTTTGCTAATCCAATTTAGTGAATCATCTTCTTTTGTTACGACAAAAACATGGTCAATATTAGAATTGATAAATTTCCGTAAACCGAAACTTCCAATTGTACAATTACCTAAAGGAAGTGAAATTTTATTCTGCCCCATTCTTTTACTATTACCTGCAGCAAGTAAAATTGCAATGATTCTACTATTCTTCATGCTTAGATATCTTCTTTATTCTTTGTCGCTGAATTAATTCACTAACAATACTGATTGCAATCTCTTCTGGGCCCTCAGCTCCAATTTGTAGGCCAGCTGGACTATTTATTTCTGTATCTATTTTTTTACCTTCCAAAAGTCGTTGGATTCGTTTTTTCCCACCAAGAACTCCTAAATACTTAAGTTTACTATTTAAAATATGATTTAATATTTCTTTGTCTTTTTGGAATTGATGGGTAATGATGATAGCAGAATCAGAAGCAGTCAATTTAAGTCTTGGTATGATTTCACTCGGAAAGCCCACTAGGATTTGTTCTGCGTCTGGAAAGTATTCGTTAGAACATAGGTCCGCACGCCAATCGGTTATAGTTACAAAGAATCCTGCTAAAGATGCAAGTTTTACTAAAGGAATCGCATCCTTACCTGCACCAAACACGAATAATCGAGGCTTTGGATGAAAAGTATGTAAATACGGATTAGTTTCAAGCGGTTCAATCTTTCGTAACCCACTTTTTTGATTAGTATAATGTAATTCATTAAGTACACTTTTAATCTGATCTAATTTTCCTTCATTACAATTTCCAAAAAAGGTGTTTTCATCTACTAAGAATAAAGTTTCAACGTCATTACTATCATCCGACAAAATTTTCATTATCGATACACTCGTACCATTTAATAGGAATGTTTTTAATTTAGTTAGTAAATTAAACATAATTTCATCAATTGGCTCCAAAAGTACAGTAATAATTCCGTTACACCCTGCTCCATTGCCCCATGTTAAATCGTCTTCTGCACTCATGTCATAAATAACAGTTTGAGGTGTTTTTCGTTCTCTTGTTTCTTGAACTCGATATGACAAATCTGCTTCAAGGCAACCGGCACTTAGTAAGCCAACCTCTTTCCCATTCCCCTTAAATAACATGGAAGTTCCTTCTTTCCGGTACGCTGAGCCTTCTACATGAATAATTGTAGCTAGTACATCACCCTCTTTAGCTGATGTAATCTCATTTAGTATCTCATGGATACTTTCCATTAGATCACTCCTAAATATAAAATCAAAATCCAAGCGGCATTTTTAGTAAATATTAATATATAGTTCTATGATGAATGTGTTATGTCTCCATTCAAAATTAATTAACATAAGAAATAAAACAACAAAAAAAGATTAACCACAATCTATGGTTAATCGATAACTATAATTAAGTTAAATTAAAAAAACTTAATACAAAATTATTACTTTTTTATACCAAGCGCATTCCTTCCGATATTAGCTAGTACAGTTTGTCCATCTATTGTTGGATGTATATCACCCTGTCTTACATACGTTGCTTGTTTTTCATCAAACGCAGAAAAAGCATCAGCTATTTTTACATTTTTGTATTTACGTGCAATGCTAGCAATTTTAGGATTAATGATGAATGATAATAATTGATTTGATAGTTTATGCATCGGTTGATTATTTACTTGAAATGGATTATAGATATTGTACAAAACAATCGGAGCATCGCTAAGTTCACGAATTTCCTTAATTATTTTATTTAAATTCCCTGTTAATTTCGGCATCATTGAAGTAATTTTTCCAGGAAGTTGTTCTAAATGATTACTTTTTTTCAAAGTATGTAACAAATCATTATTACCTATATCCAAAGTAATATAGTCTGCATGTTTTATTGATTGTCTGAAATTGGTATCATATTTTATTGCTTGTAAAAGATTAGCTGTCGTCCAACCTGGAACGCCTAAATCACGAACTTCAAGGTTTGCGTTTTCACCAATAAGAAAAGGGAACGCATAATCTGATGGTATACTATTCGTAGTACCTAAATTAAATCCAAATGTTATGGAATCTCCAAGACCTACAAGATCAATCTTTTCATAAGTATTAACTTTATCCTCTTTTGCAAGTGCTGTATTTGAAAATAAAGAACCTGCTAAAGCAAAAGTAAGAAATGAAATAACAATTTTACTTCTTCTCAACAAATACGCCCCCTTAAATAAGTGTATTAAGATACTAAACTTCTTTTTATCATAAGTAAAAAGTAGTAATTCAAGACTTAAGTTACTAATTTTCAGGATTATACTCTTATTAACTTTACCTTTTTTATAGTTATTGTGTTTTAATTATTTGTCTAAAAGATCAAAAACATGTAACCATTTACTTAGTTTTGATAATTATAGAAGGATTTTTAGAAATAAAGAAGCTAACTGTTTTAGTTAACTATTTATCATGCTTTTGAAAAACAATCTTTTCAATTAATTTTCAAATTTTCGTATAAGGAGTAGAGTGATGTCTTTCCATTATAGGATGCTCGCTTTTCCTTATTGACTGTTTTATATTGCAATACAAAAAAGCTAACTGAACTAGTTAGCTTTTTTTGAATTAGCTTGATCCGATATAAATTAATTTGAAACTTCTATTCTCGGTTTAAATCTCAGCTACCTTTGAAGGGTTATTTAGTTTATATTTAACTTCTTTGTTTAATTTCTTATCTACTACTTTTCCATCAAATTGATAAGATTTACCTACCTCTAATTCAGCTGCTTTTAAAGTTTTACTCAACGAACACCAAGCATTTCCAATTATTAAATCCTGATCTCCTTTGACAGCTATGTTTTCCCAAATTACGATTTCTTCTTCGCTATCATTGAAATGATTATATTTTGTACTAAATTCTTTAACAGTGCCGTTAAAATGTGATTTATCAGTTGGTAAAGTAATTGAAACTTCCTCTTTCTTTTCTACTTTTTTCTTTGTAGTAGCTTTAGAATTACTTTCTTTCGACTTTGTTTCTGATTCTGTTTTCTTCTCTTCACTGTTCTTCGTATCACTTTCACCAACAGTGTATACTTTCTTAAAGCTTGGAGATTGCATTTCTTTTAAATAAGCAGGATGAATACATGTTAAATTGCCATCTTCAAATTCAATAATAATTGTATGATACTCATCCGTAACTCCATAAGTTTCATAACCAACAAGCTTTACATTTACTTGAAAGTCTTGCCCTTTGAATAAAAAATCATGTTTTGGATTTTTATTAAATAAACCCCAAGATCGTCCTTTTTCTAAATAATCCTCATCAGACAAAAATTTTGTAAATTCTCCTTTTGGAGGTATGTATTTTATTAACTCAGTTTTTTTATTTTGAACTATATTTTCTGTCATTTTATTTACTCCTTTGGGCAATCATTTTTATTTCCAGATTTTAGTAGTAGTTTTATTCGTTATATGTAGAAATTATAGTTTAGTTTGGAACTTTTTGTCCATCTTATCGTTAAAAGAAATATTTTTAGGAATATATTTCGGTACGTGAAATTTTATATTTGAATAGCTGTTCATTAAGTTTTATTAAGAATATTGAATTTTTAAGTTCTAAATTTGTTTTGCACATAAATTACGGTGAGTGAAATTTTTCCACTCTTATTTAACTAAAATACAAAAAACGCCGATTTTTTAACCGACGTTTTTAAAGATTAAAATTCCACCTTATCAAAATGATAACAATTTGTTAAATATGACGTATTTGAATTTACGACTAGCTTTTGGCAATAGTCTTCTAATACTTTTGGTCCAGTAACAAATTTACTCATCGCAAATGTACCTTTTCGATATCGGTCTGTTCGATCCCTTGAACTATCAAATCGATAATAAATTAATTTTCCATTATATTGATATTCTGTAATGACTGGATCACCTTTTGAAGTAAATTCTACAAATCGAATAAAGTCAGGCTTCTTATTTTTTACGTTATTAATAAATTTTTGAATTCGTTCATTATGGTTAGTAGTTCTTCCTATTATTAATATATCTCCATTTTTTAGCGCATCTTCTTTACTATAGGATGCCGGGATTTTGTTAGTTGCTTTTTCTCCGTAATTCTCGATTTCTTTTTTTAACATTTCTTTCGTAAATACACTAGCCTCTGCCACCATGAAATGATCGAAGGAAAAACCAAGAAAGATTAAAAGCATAAACGGTACGATTGATTTATACATTTTGCCCTCCAATAATACAATTAATAATATTGGTTAGTTTTTCCATTCCATTCTAACTTATGCAATTGAGAAAAAAATCCATCTTTGCTAAGAAAGGTGGATTTTTATTTAGGAAGAATAAGAGCTATATGAACTTGAATGTCTACGATGGTGGCGTACGGACGATGAGGAGTGTCTGTAATGATGCCTTGAGGATGAGTGATCATGACGTCTTTTATGTTTTCGGTTACGTCGATGGGAACTTCCAAATAAAGATTTAAAAAAGCCTAGCTGGAGAGTTTCTCCTTCAAGAGAAAATCGACCGACGTCAACAATTCGAACTTCTCCATCATTTGATAACATTAAATTATGATTATGTAAGTCGAATGCATTTAAACCTGCATTTTGAGCATCAAAGATCGCTTGATTAATCTCTGTTTCATATTGTTTACGTAAATTTTTACTGTGTCCATCTAATTGATAAAAAGTTTCACCAAATATTCGATCACTTACCATAAAATCATTCGTATATGCATGGACTTTAGGATAGTATATACTCCGCTTTAGAAGGTGAAGTTTCATTCCGTCATCTCGACTTTTGCCATCTTCCTTAAATACTTTTATTACATAATTATCTCTAGTATAAACATCTCCATCTTTTCCGCTTGCTAAGTATTCAAAATGATCTGCATGTTCACCATATAAAGTAAAATCATGAATTTCTTGCAAGAGTGATTGTTTCATTCATAAGCCCCTTTCAACTTGAAAATATTCTAAGTGATCAAGATTAAAATTTTCTTTACAAATATATTCTTTAAAAATATTCTTTTTACCTACCAGCCATTTGATTTACAAAAAAAGTTTTTCTTTAGTGGAGTACTTTGTATTAGCTAGGATTTTTGGGGATAATACCCTATTAACAGAGGAGATTGTTCATCAGTAATTTATGTATCAATCGACATACAAAAAAGTGTTGTACAAAAAGGAGTTAGTAAATATGCATGAAATAATTATGAGCTTAATCGCAGGTTTAATTGTTGGAGTTGTATTTACTCTCATTAAATTACCAATTCCGGCACCACCTGTATTTTCAGCAATTTGTGGAATTATAGGTGTGTGGGGAGGGATGAAATTAGTTCAGCTATTTATATAAAAAAACACCTTACATTATTTAATGATATTTTTATATTGATTGGAAACAATAAAATTGCAAATTAGAAATTTTTTTACGATTTTGTAGTTTGGAGGAAAATAAATGTCATATATTATCGCAATCATTGGCATTATCTTGATACTTATTATTTGTTGGCTAATGTCTAATGATAAAAAGCACATTAACTATAAAGCTGTTGCAATTATGTTAGTGGTTCAATTGATTTTAGCTTGGTTTATGCTAAAAACCTCAATTGGAAGAACAGCTTTACAAAAGATCGTCTCTTTCTTTAATAAAGTTTTATCTTTTGGTAACGAAGGTATCGCATTTGTATTCGGCGATTTATCGACAAAGGGTTATTTTTGGATTAATGTTTTAATGATGATCATATTCGTATCTTCATTATTATCAATTTTGACTTACACAAGAATACTACCGTTAGCAATTAAATATATCGGTGGTGCAGTTGCAAAAATTACAGGATTACCAAAGATTGAGTCATTCGTTGCTGTAAATAGTATGGTATTCGGTGATACAACAGCAATTCTTTCTGTTAAAACTGAATTACATAAACTAACACCGAACCGATTATTTGTTGTCGTTACATCTTCGTTAGTAGCGGTATCATGTTCGATTTTAGGAGCATATATGCAAATGATTCCCCCAGAATATGTACTAGTTGCACTGCCAATCAACGTGTTCTCTGGTTTAATTCTTTCATCAATGGCATGTCCTGTTACATCAGAACAAGATGAAGATATTAATGTCAAAGAAATGATTAAAGAAAAGTCATTATTTGAAGCCATCGGTAATGGTGCACTTGATGGTGGTAAAGTTGCCTTAATTGTAGGTGCAATGTTAATAACTTACATTGGTTTACTTGCAATGATTAATTTCGTATTCAATTCGATTATCGGAATGACATTTACTGAAATTTTAGGATATGTTTTTGCACCTGTTGCTTTCATCATGGGTATCCCAACAGATGAATTAGTACGATCAGGTTCAATTATGGGTACAAAAGTTGCTGCAAATGAGTTTGTTGCAATGCTTGATTTCCAAAAAATCATTCCTAATTTAACAACAAAAACGGTTGCGATCGTGTCTTCATTCTTAGTATCATTTGCTAACTTTTCATCAATTGGTATTATATATGGAGCGATTGCTGCAATTGATAAAAAACAATCGGAGCTTTTTGCTAAATTTGGTTTAAAAGTATTATTAGTTGCTACACTAGGTTCAGTTTTAACTGGAACGATTGTAGGATTATTTGTTCGATAATAATTTAATTCAAACGTATAACAAAACAGCTGAAACTTATTAAGTTTTCGGCTGTTTTGTTTTTTATTTATCTTTATCAACTTCATGAATATTTTTTACAACCAATTCTCCTTTAATCCATTGATCACAACAATGAGTATAGATTAGGCCATTGTTTTTCTAAATGATATATGTTTTTTGTCATTACACTTCAAGAAAATACAAACAATTTCACCTCAAAATTAATAATCTCCTCTATATTTTAATGCATTTTTTAAGCAATATCTTTAGTACTTTGCACTTCTTTTTCTATCTCACCAATTAACTTTATATTATTAAAAATAAAATACGGTACGTGAAATTACAACGAATTTCAAAAACATTTTAATATTTGTATTGTTAGTATTCATTTTGAAATAAATTGTTCAAAAAATAACATATTAATCAAACCAAAATCTCGTTAAAATAATCGAAGTAGAAATCTAATTTAGTTATGACTGATTGATTATGAGCTTTCATATTCACATTTTATAAATGACGTAACATACAAGTTTTAAGGAGATTTAATTATGCAATTTGTTACAATACTCACCCTATTTTTATGTACCTTCTTCCCAATCTTACATATGATTAATGCACTTCCAATTTTTTTAAATCGTAAGAAACGAAAACAAAACATAGTACGATCTAATAAAAGCATTAGCATACTCATACCATGCTTTAACGAAGAAAGCATTATCGAAACAGCTATTAAAGGTATTAATAGATTAGATTACTCAGCAAAAGAAGTGATTTATATTAACGATGGCTCTCAAGATGAAACCATGAAAATTTTACATAAACTTCTTCGTCTAACACCGGAAGAGCGAAAAATATCAAATCAGTTAAAGCGTAATAAAATCAAAAACTTCTATAAATCGACTATTTACCCTAATGTATACGTAATAGACAAAGTAAATGGTGGAAAACATGACGCCTTAAACGCTGGAATCGAATACTCTAAAAATGAATTAGTCGTAACTTTAGATGCAGATAGTATTCTTGCAAACGACGCATTGGATGCCCTGAATGAAGTTTTCCAAGATCCTGATGTATTAGCAGCAGGTGGAATGGTGCACCCCCTTCAAGGTGTTCAATTTAATCAAAATAATATCGATCGTACTTTAAAAATAAATCATGTCATTCGATTTCAAATTTTTGAATTCATAAAAGGATTCTATATTAATAGAGTTTCTCTTGCGAAATTCGATGCACTCTCTGTTATTTCCGGAGCATTCGGAGTTTTTAATAGAGAAATTTTATTTAAAGTTGGTGGATATAGAAAGACTTTAGGAGAAGATATCGACATTACATTAAAATTTCAACAATACATTTTAAAAAATCCTGGAAAAAGAATGGTTTTTGTCCCCAATGCTGTATGTTATACAGAGTGTCCAGAAACCTGGAAGGATTTATTTAAACAAAGGATTCGTTGGCAAAAGGCATTTATTGATTGTGTCATTTATTATTTTCCAATGCTTATAAAGACCTTTTTATTTCGCACTGTTTCTTTCTTTATGTTAATCGATTCTTTTATTTTAGGTACAGTTGCTATTTATTTTACGCTTTTTAATTTTGGCTATATGTTGTTTACAAATATAGGACATGCTCAAAATCTACTATTATTCTATCTGATTGGTGTTGTATCTTTAAATTTTATTTATAGTCTATTTGCTATGTATTTGGCCAATTATTATGGCGTTAAATTTAAAGGCAAAGAAATGATCAGATTGATGGTTACAATTATTTTAGACTTATTTGTCTATCGTTTTGTAACATTATTTTTTGTACTATATGGAACTATTTCCTATTTTATAAACCGTAATGATTGGAACAAAGTTTCACGATCTGGGAGAATTTATGAATTAGAAAAGGATAAAGGAATGAAGAACGTTGGATAAAAAACTTGTTATCGTATATGCTGTTCTAATTTCATCATTTTTGATAGCATATCCATTTATGAAAAGTAGTGCATCTTATTTGTCACAACCAAAACCACAAAATAATTTGCTGCAAACTACTAATTGTAAAAATTTGCAAAGTAAAGTGCAAACACCAAAAGAAATTCAAAAAAACCAAAATAAAGCTAACATTATTTTTACAATGGATGACGGATGGGAAACGCAATTTACGAAAGGTTTTCAAATCTTAAAAGATAATGAAATTAAAGGAAGTATTGCTGTTATTCCATCGAAAATAGGTACTAAAGGATACATGTCATTACGTCAATTAAATACTTTATATCGTTCTGGTTGGGATTTGATGAATCATACAAATACCCATCGACATTTAGCAAGTTTAAATAAACAAGAGCAAAAGAATGAATTAAACGATGCACGGGAATGGCTTGATCAACACTGTTTTACAAGAGCAAGTAATATCGCTGTTTATCCATATGGGTCTTTTAATCAAGATACTTTGAAAACCTTGCAGGACGAACATTATCGAAGTGCTCGTACCATAAAGGATGGAATACAAACAAACAATATCAAAAAATATGAAGTTCGTACGATTAATTTACTTCCTAGTACCGACATTTCATGGGTTAAAGATCAAATTGACTTAGCAATTAAGACGAAACAATCAATTGTATTTACTAACCATCGATTTGAAAAAAAAGCTGATAATGCTCAAATGAATTTTGATCCAGAAAAGTTTAAAACGATTGTCGGTTATGTCGTAAGTAAAAAATATGAACTAAACATTTTGACATATTCTGAATGGCTAGATTTAAAAGAGATTAAATAACTTAATCTTTATTTTTACTGGAACAACTCTTAAAAAGCTGCTTTAGCAGCTTTTTTTATAAGTCTCTTTTCAAATTAATTGTTGTTTAAAATAAAAAAGACTTAATTGTATATAAGGTCTTAACTTACTAGTGAATTATCCCCCTTTTTTCGTTCTTTAGATTACCATGATTTAACCACACGTTCTTTGTAATATTAAAAATTGTAATTAGTCGTTCCGTCAAAAATCGGTTTTACATCCTTCGTGTACAATTCTTTATTTGTCTAAACATTAGTATTCGTCTTTAACTTGAAATCTTCATACCATGTTGTTGTTTTATAATATTGTCCAGCATACATTTTAGGAAATCCTTTTGTTGTATTCGTTACACTTCTTAAGTTTGATATTTTTTTATACCCTTCCCAAACAACTAGCACTACAGCTTTTGCAACTTTCCCTCCAGGTGCAGCGAAAGTAATCACTACATCTGCTCCAACATCACAAACGATATAGGCTGATGCAGCTTCTTTTTTGGTAACCGTATGATAAGAAACTTTCTTTGAAGTAGGTACATTAAATACACTTTTAGCAAATTTCTTATCTGGATAACGACCGCTTAAATAAACATAGATGTTTTCTCGACCGATTAGGTTTACTTTTGGCTTTGGAACTGTAAGTGAGTATGTACCTTTTTTGTTTTTAGTATTTACTTTTTGAGTGTCACTTTGTCTATACATCGAATCCTACTCGTATCCAATTGATATCCCCCCCGCACTCGAATCAATACTTCTTAAGACTGTATAATTTACTTTTACCGTTCCATCCGAATTTCGGCTCACAGAATTCACCTTCACATAACTTCCTACTACATCTCCTGTTTTTGCAAATACATTCTGAGTTACCATAGTTGACATGATGAGCAATTTAATTAAAATTATTAATAACATACTTTTAGGAAATATTGTTTTAATCCTTGGTTTTGTAGTTTTAATTCTTGCTGGTAGCTATCGTTTAGGTTATTTCTCCAAAGAAGTGTACATCATTTTAGATGTACTCTCAGGTGTATAAATCATTGCTGGAGTAATATTACGTCAGTCCAAACGCTCAAAACAGAGCAAGATGAGCAAGAACTAAAAATTGAGCATGCTATATGCTCTTTTATATTACCAAATTTTTCCACCTTTATTTCTATTATAATCGTTTCATTTTTCATTTCCCCCATTATTATTCGAAATTGTTCTTGATTAAGGTGCATTTCAAGTTGAAAAGCACTATATTTTTCATAGAAAATTTGTATTGATATAGTACATTTCTATTTTTTTTACCATTCTAGCAGAAAGGAAAACAAAAAAATAAACCTATTTCAAATTTGAAATAGGTCGGATATTTATATTTAGAATGCTTGAATAATCTTTGTTCTTGGCTGTTTTCGTAAAGTTTGTAGCTTTTATAAAATAATGTATTAGTAAAGGAAAAGCTCGATATGGTCCTGTTTCGAAAAATCAGTAAAATCAATAAACATGTTCCATCATTGAAAAAGCACCCCCCAAACAAGTACCTTAGCACCCTTTAAGCGTATAGTTAAAATAGCAACAATCTATGTGAAAACACCCTTTTATAAAATATTAATAAAATAGGAGAGTGGGAAGTTAGTTATCTTACTTACCTCCCACTCTCCTATTATAGAAACCTTATATGAAATTAACTAACTTGAATATCAGATTCATTCATTTCCGATTTGTTTAATTTTGATTTATTTGTTACAAACTGGATGATGATACAGACTATAAGAACACCTAATAAAATAGCAGATGCGATTTGTGTACCGTTCTCTAATCCTAACCCGCCTTTTTCTTGAGGTTTAATGAGGAAATCTCCAAATGTTGCTCCGAATGGTCGTGTGAGTACGAACGCTAGCCAAAATAAAAATACTCTATTTAAATTTGTAAACCAGTATGCTAAAAGAATTAATAAAATTAGACCCCCTGTAATCATTGCCCCTTGAGCAATAGTTAGTCCTAATCCTTGTTCTAGGTAACTGCCTCCACTTGCTAATGTACCTACTCCTTCAGATTTATGAGATAAAAAATCACCTGCTGCAGTCCCTAATGTATTAGAAACAAGAATAGCAACCCAATATAAAACCTCTACTCTTTTCGTCGCAATATTTTTCACGTTTAACGTTGGCTCTGTAAAATACCAAAAAATAAAAATGATAGCAAGTAAACTTATTAGAATTAGTGAGCCTTTCATATAACCTAACCTTAATGAACGATCCATATAATCTGAAAACGCTGTACCTGCAAGACTAGTAGATAGAATAACAGTCCAATAGACGGTTGATACATATCTTTTTACAAACAATTGAATCGTTAAAAAAACAGCGAATACACCTACGAAAAACAGAAAAGGAGTTAAATAATTATCTTCTGTTCCAGGTACAGTAACTAAATCACTACCTGTTTCTCCTAGGGTTGTTGCAGAAATCTTCATGATCCAAAATAACAATGTCAATTGTGGTATTTTACTAACTGACGACTTTAAAACTTCTTTTGCATTTGACATTAAAATATCATTCCCTTTCATATGTAATTTAAATACAATTTATAATCCCATACAATTATGAAAGGAAAATGAAAATGGTAATTTTTTGAAAAAGTTTTCACTGTTTTTTTAAAATTATCCTTTACGTAATTTTAAAATTATTAATAGATTTTTACTGATTTTTCAAAAAAATAATTCAAAGCCCATCCAGCAATTCCACCAAAAATTCCCAAAATTTTTTAGGCCAATCCATTATAATATTTTAGCCATAATATATTCATCAAAGCTTTTACCATCTATTATCAAGGAATTTATTTTTGTTCCTTCGATTTGATAACTCATTTTTTTATATAAACCTACTGCTGCTTCATTCTGTTTTATAACAGTTAATTCTAATCTGAATATACTATGATTAATTGCCCATTCTTCTAATGCTTGAAATAATTTTGTCCCAATTCCCTTACCTGTAAATTCCTCTAAAATTCCAATGACAAGATAGACGGAATGTTTTTTCCTTTTTGCGGTACTTCCAATTACAAACGCAAAACCGACTAACTTGCCAGAAGTTTCTTCCGCAACAAATATTGTAGAATTTGGGGATTTTCTAATCACTTCTAACTGTTTAAGTTGTTTTTCAATTGTTATATTCCTCTCCCCTGCTCCATAAAGCATGAAATCTGCCTGGTTTTCAACTTCTGAAATTAGTTTTGCTAAACTTTCTGCATCCTCTACTTTGATTTCTCTAATTTTCACTGTCTATCCACCTTATGTATTGATTTTTACTCATAATTAAATTGGTTTATACGAATTGTTCTTTAAATATTCTAGGTGAAGTTATTGAATCCCTTTATTTCAAAGAACTGAAACCATACCAAATAGTGTAGATCGTGACTCATTTAAAAAAGGAGCCGAAATTGCGATCCTTTGAAGTTGGCGTTGTTAAATGGTATTGTTGTTTTTCAGGCAAAAAATATGGGAACGTCTGATTTGGACGTTCCCGATCTTATTTCGCTAAATCACCTGTTAATGAAATAAGGTAATTTATTTAATATAAACTTACCAGTGTACTTGAAGTTTATTACCATTTGGGTCATAAAAGTGGAAAAAGGCGTGACCATTATCTACTTTTATATCCTCGACCTGAACTTGATGATCAATTAAGTGTTGATGAAATTTAGTTAATTCTGGACTTGTAAAGCCAATACTAAATTCTTGTTTATTATCAATTGAAAAATGTGCAATGGTTTCATCTACTGTAGGAACTAAGATAAGTAAGAAAGGTCCTTCATTTACTTTTAAAATCGCTAGTTCCTCAGTATTGTTTAATAACAGGAGCCCTAATACATCTCTATACCATTGAGCAGAAAGTTCTAAATCATTTACAGGAATTCTTATATAATGTACTTGTTCAATAAATGATTTACTCATAGCCTTCTCTCCTTTATGTAATATGATATATCAAACAATTCCCTTTTTATCTACCATTTTCCTTCAGATAATTGAATTAACCTGCCTTTGATTTGATAAATTTTATCCACTAATACTATTAAAACTCACTCGCTCCCAGTTATTTTTACAACCGTTCGAGTAAATCAAATAACAACATTATTCATTAACTAATCCTTTAAATTAAATCGTTTTATTTAGGAATTTACCTAATGCCACCACTATCAGATTGTGATCTTCTTCTTGTGCTAAGCCTGAAACAGTAATGACGCCAATTACGCCTGATCCTTCAATTTTAATAGGAAATGCCCCACCATGTGCAGCAAACTCAGAAGGACTGGCCGAGTAAAATTCATTATAGGATCTATTTTTCATCTCATTGTAAAGTCTCATATAATAAGAGCTGCAATGATGACGAAGAACAATATTAGATTTTCTCTTGATCCATAGATCTTGGTCTGGTGATGTATGATCCATTGCATAATGGAAAATACTTTGACCGTTTTTTAAAATATTTATCGCAACTGGTTTATCCAACTCTTTAGCTGCTTCAATAATTAATAAACCAATTTCTAAAGCATCTTTATTTGAAAAACTATTTAAGATTAGCTTTTCTTCTTGGTTTCTTACCACTTCAATTTTTTGTTGAATAGTTATTTCTGCCATACAACCTCCAATTATAAATAGATCACTTTCTTTTCTTTACTACTTTTCAGTGCTGCTTCAATGATTTTAATAACAGATAACCCTTCTATACCTGTAACGGGAGCATTGGAACCATTTAGAATACTTTCAGCAATTTTCTTGTAATATGTTGTATACGAACCTGGAATTGTTTCAATCGTTTCTTCTATTTCTTTTTCTCCGTCAACGGTATAGAGCTTTCCATAGAATTGTGGTTCATCCATTCCCCATGTTTGTACAGTAGGCTTTTTACCTTCTTTAAGTGCATCTTCTTGTCCATCTAATCCATACTTTATAAAGCTCCCTTTGTTTCCATGAACTTGAAAGCGTGGTCCGTTACTTGGGATGATGGAACCAGAATGTAAGATTACACGTAGTTTGTTATATCCTAAAATGATATGGAAATAATCATCTGTTTCTGCATTTTCTCTTTGTGCAAACACATCCGCTGAGATGAATTGAGGTTGTCCAAAAAGACTTAAAGCTTGATCAATTAAATGCGAACCTAAATCATATAACATACCAGAACCAGGACCTTGCTTTTCTCTCCATCGATTTCTTACTTCTGGTCTATATCGGTCAAAATGAACTTGATATGTATTGATTTCTCCTAATACACCTTCATTTATTAATTTTTTAACAGTTAAAAAGTCATTATCCCATCTTCTATTATGATAAACGCTTAGTACTCGATTCTTTTCTTCAGCAATCTTGATTAACTCTTCTGCTTCCCATGTTTCCACGACCATCGGTTTTTCTAAAATGACATGTTTACCAGCTTCTAAACTTTGTTTTGCCATTTCATAATGCATACTACTTGGCGTAGTAATGACAACTAAGTCAATTAATTCATCTTTTAGTACTTCATCTAAACTACATACTACCTCTACATCTCCTAAATCTCTTTGGACATCTTCCTTTTTTGAACTAACAACTTTTGTTAATTCAAATTCTTCTAGAACACTAATAAATGGTGCATGAAACGTAGCTCCTGAAAAACCATATCCAACTAAACCAACCTTAATTTTTTTCATCTGAGACCCTCTCACTTTCCTCTTCTTCTAAACTAATTAAATGAATATTGTACTCGATTATTTTTCTTTTAAATTCTTCATCTGGATCTTTGTCTGTAATAATGATGTCGATCCCCTTCATATCACTTACCTTGTGCAGAAATACTTTTTCAAACTTTGTATGATCTGCTAATAAAACTACTTGTTTTGCAGAACTGATCATTTTTTTCTTTAAAAACGATTCCTCTTCATCAGGTGAAGTTATTCCGTCTGCGCTAATTCCACAAGCACCAAGAAATAGCTGATCAACTTTGTAGTCATTTAATGTTTCAATTGTCCTAGGGCCAACTAAATTTCTATTTTTCCGATTAAATTTTCCTGGTAGCATAAAGGTTTGAATTTCTTCATACTCACCTAATAAATCTACTATATCAATTGAATTTGTAATCACATTAACTTGTTTGCCTGACATAAATTTTGACATGAGAGCACAAGTTGAGGATGTATCCATCAATAAGTCACTAGTTTCGCGAATAAGTAATGATGCTCTTTGCGCAATTTTCTCCTTGCCTTCAGTGGCATTTCGTTCTTTATAATCGGTTAAATTTCGATTAGAAGTTGGAAGTGTTGCTCCACCTTTAATTCGGATAATTTCCCCGCGTTCTTCAAGTTTAACGAGATCTCTTCTTGCTGTATCCTTTGAAACGCTAAGCATATTACATATTTCTTCTAAAGTAATCTCATTATTTGAAGCCAAATACTTTATTATCAAAGCTAATCTTTGTTCTTGATACATCGTTTAGAGCCCCTTTATCTATTCCCTTAAGATTGAATTCTAAAGCTATTATATATAATTAATTTAATGATTACCACAAAAAAACTTAAAAAACTTAATTTAATTACGTTATTTAAGTTCACTTAAAGATTATATGTAACAAAAAGTAAAAAAAGACGGTATTAAACTTTACCGTCTTTAAAACCTGTTTTATAAAAATTTAATTTGGTGGAATATATGATTTTTTCCATTCCATTCGATTATAAATTCTTCAATCCCTAAAACTGCAGTTTCTGGTTTTGATACTTGATGATCAATCCATTTCTTAAGTTTAGGTAATACATCATTATGAAATTGAGATTTCGCCTTCTCTGGATATATAGTTTGGGAGATTGGATAGAAATAAATTCGAATATCCTTGTCTCTATTACAAGTAACAGAAGCTACAACAGTACCGCTGATTTGTGGTGGTCTTGCACAACGATTATCAAATTCAAACTTTCTTGTTAGGCCAAATATAACACTAGCCTCTTCTTTACTAGGAAGATTCAACTTTATTTGTTTTCTATTTGCAGCATATGTTTCAATTTTATTAAGATTTCTAAAAAAAACAATCTTCAATTTTGCACCTCCTAATAATAACCACAACAAATATAATTTCTACTTCATTTAATTTATGCCTCTACTAATAATCATATTGACCTACTTGGAAATAATCACAATAAAAAATATCGACAAAAATGTGGATTTATGTTCAAAACTAGTAAACTATTTGAGTAATGATTGGAATTAAGTCAGTGAACCACTCCCACCACTTAGCTAACGCTTGAAGTGGGGGCTTCTCGATTTCGTGACGAAAGCAACCTTTCATCTCCACGAGCGTTACTTCCCACAGTTCCTGCGGTAGATGTCCAACGAATGGAGGTTCTTTCGTTACCTTAGTTATTTTACGAGTAGAAGGGTGACTGGCTTGGTTTTCGCACTATGTCATATTTGTCCACTCAATCTTATATAGCTACTGATCAACATATAACCATATGTTTTTCGATCGTCAAAAGGCAATTCATCTCCCACCTACCGTTGGGCTAAAGTCCTTCACACGCTTGAGGAAGGAGACTTATATTCAAAGGAGAAGTACTAAATCCCTTTAATATTTTATCCACTTATCATTGACTCAACTAATTTCCAAAGAAAATTTCCAACTAACAACGACAATCCAAGATACAGTACAAAAATGAGAAGTACTACTAAGAACCGTTTTAACTTATTGAACATAGTATTCCCCCATTTTGTAAAAGAATAGGTGTCAAATTAAGTAGATTTATATAATTTTATACTGATAATGAGGAGAAAGAACTTAAAATATAAATTAAAATAACCTCTCATAATAGAGAGGTCATTTATCAGCTTTGAGATTATAAACCGGTTTCATGTAGAAATCGATCTCAATCTGTTCAGTAATATTTTCTAATATTAATTTAGGCTTTTTATATACCATTGGTGATTCATCGACTGTATGTTTGTTAACAGAGGTTGTATATACGCCCTTCATTGCTTTTTGATAAACATCTAAGTCGACTTTATAAGCAGCGTCTGTTCGACTCATAATTCGTCCTGCCCCGTGTGGTGCTGAATAATTGTACTCAATTGAACTTTTACCTTTTCCTACAACACATCCATATGCCATATTAAACGGGATGATTATTTCTTCACCCTCACTAGCTGATATTGCGCCTTTTCTTAGAATATTGTTTTGAAGGTCGATATAATTATGTACCGATTCAATTTTTTTAATTGAATCAAAATCAAGTTTAAAATATTTTTCAATGATGATTTTAGCAATTGTTTCTCTATTTAACGAAGCGAAATGTTGAGCAATTGATAGATCTCTTAAATATGCATCCTTGTCTTCCTGTTTTGATAAATATTCGAATCCTTTGTAATTTTCACCGAATAATTGTTTCATATTTTCTTTAGCGACATTCATATGATGTTTTGCAATTTCAAATCCGAAATTTCTTGAACCTGTATGGATTACAAGCCAAAAATGATTATTCTCATCTTTATCAATTTCGATAAAATGATTTCCAGAACCTAGCGTTGCAATACTATTCATTACATACATATAGTTCAGATTAAGTCTCTCAATCGCTTCTGCAATTTCTACCGGTTCAATCACCGGTTCCTCATGAATATTTGAACCTATCGGGATATTTTTTCGGATGAACTTATCAAGTTTTTCACTCTTTATTGATTTCATACGCCCGAGATGGTATGCACTAACTCCACATCCAATATCTACACCGACGATCGAAGGAATAATAAAATCATTCAACGTCATCGTAAAACCTACCATGACGCCTCCACTAGATATATGACAATCTGGCATGACAACAATGTTTGAATTTGCAAAGCATTCAGTATCCAAAATTGTTTTTAATCGTGTAATGACATTTGTATCAACATAATCAAGTAGTATTTTTCCATTATTGTGTTTTCCATTGAATTCTAACATGCATGATCCTCACTTGTGTTTTTCTAAAACTGCTTTTAAATAAAGTCACGTCCAATAACCATTTAGTGGAAATAACTTAGAAATATTATATCATCTCTCATTCTACGATTCTTTAATTTCCTGAAAAATAAAGAATGATAGATATCTTTCACCCTATTCAATTACAGCAATTTTTAGAAGAATACTAAATAGAAATATCGAGTATAAAACTACTTCTTTCCTTTTTTACAATCAGTTATCTCTAATCAAGTATTAGACTAACATTAATTCCATATTCTTTTTACTTCAACTAATGATTCGCCCTCAAAGGTTAATTTATAAATATCCGGCATAGCAAGTTCATTCCAAAAATTGAAATCATATTTTTGATCAAAATAATTCATAATTAGTACCATCAAATTACCATGCGTACCAATAACAATATTTTTACCGGAATAATTTTTTAATAGTTTAGTAATAGCTTCTATTCCTCTTTTTTGGGCTGTATAATTTGACTCTCCACCATTCAACGATTGATTAAAGTCCATCCAAACTTCTCTTATTACTTTTTCAAAATCCTCAACAGGCTCTAGTGATAGGAGTCGCTCTTTAAAATTTTCTTCTATTATAATTTCTAAATTTAATGGTTTGGCTATCTCTTCAACGGTTTGAATTGCACGTTTATATGGACTTGAAATTACGAAGTCGATCTTTTCTTTTAATAGTAGTTTAGTAACAATAATTGCATCAGTAAATCCTCTATTAGATAAAGGTCGGCCCAATTCATCAGGAGTATAAATTGAATGCGCATGTCTGACTATGTATAAGTTCGTTAACATTTGGCACAACTCCTTATATATCAACTTCATAGTTATATAACTTCGATTTATTAAAAGAATACATTTAAATAATTTTACTTAAACTAAACAGTAAAAATTAACACAAGGTGTGAATAGATGAAAAAAATATATATTACAACTATTTTGAGCACTTTCATTTTTTTAAGTACTTCTCAGTTAACGCTAGCAGAAAAGTTGAATGAAGTTTCTTCAACACTTACAGTTCAAGTTAGCCCTACAGCTGACCCCTCTGGAGAAACTGGTCAACCTATTAAAGGCGCTAGAGTTATTGTAATCAATTCATTAGGTAAAGTTTTAGGTACGGAATTAACAGATTCAAATGGAATTGCAAAAATTAATGTAACAGTGAAGAAGGACCCTCTTTTTCCGAAGAAGCAAATGGGGGAGGTTACAATAATTACTGTAGCAAACGGATATAATGAACAGATCGACTTTAGTGTACCAATAAATGAATTCAATGATCATATGGCTAAAGACTCGGTGTCACTATTGCAAGTGGATCCAAAAAGAAGAAATGAACCACGTTTTACCAATGGTTCGTATCATCGGTTAACCGTTTTTGAAATGTTAGATGATTATGCTAAGAAGGTCGGATTAACAAAACAAAATATTACGGTGAATCCAGGTGCAGAACCACCTTGGGGACCAAATTTGAAAAAACAGTAAGATTGAACAATTTCATTTTTATTTATAGTTTATTATTATAAAATAGACTGTTTCCACTTAACAGTCTATTTTAAACTTATATTCATTAATTCTAAAGTGTTAAAACGTAATTCAAGCTAGAACTAAATCTGAATAACAAAACCTAGTTTCTCCTGTATAAACATCAGCAATTAGCTTCTTTTCTCCAATGCCAAACTGGATAGGATATTTAAAAATAGGACCATCAAATACAAATGAATGGTATTCTCCATTCTCACCACAAGGATCAACCTCTTTTGGGAGTTGGTTGATTAAATGATAGTCTATTTCTTTACCAGAAAATTCTTCTGATAATCTAGTTAAATCAACACAAGTAATAATCGTTTTATAGCCTAAGGAAATAAAGCGTTCAATCACATTTGTCGTCCCTTCACCCCATAAAGGAAAGATTGGATTAATGCCTAATGGTTTAACCATTTCCTCTCGATACTTTCGTATGTCTTCAAGAAATAAATCTCCAAATGCAATATTTTCAATCCCTTGTTCCTTTAGCTCTAAATTTACCTTTGTCATAATTTCTTGATATTTTTGATTAGAACAATTTTCCGGAATCCAAATTTTCTTTAATGGTATACCGATTGAATCTGCTTGTGCCTCCAATAATTCAACCCTAACTCCATGAATGCTCGTACGATTGAATCCTTCAGTAACTGATGCGATTAGTACTACTACTTCAAATTCATCAGAATGCAAAAGATCATGCAATGCCAATGTTGAATCTTTACCACTAAATGATACTGCTATTTTTTTCTTATTAATTGCGATTACCACCTTTTTTATAAACTATTCTATTAATTAATAATTTTAAGAGTCTCCTATTTGAAATAGGTTCCATCATCTTCCATAAAAAATTATAGCATTTTTCAATCAATTAAAATTGATTTAAATAACATAAAACCGATAATATGATTAATCTTCAAAAAATAAATAATAAATTTTTATAATATGGCTAATAAATAACGAAGAATGATTCACCGAAAAATAAAATTGACATACAACCATAAGGTGTTATAATTTAAATAACACCTTATGGTTGTATAAATTATTTATAGGAGGCAACAAGAATGGACAAGCAAGGTCAAGAAATGTTTTTAAATTTCATTTTACAAAGAGTTCAAGAAGGTAAAGAAGATGAAGCAAGGGAAATTCTTTTAGAAAACTTCAGAAAACAAGATGAAGGTACTTTTTCATCAGAAGAAGTTCAACAATTTGTTCCTAAGATGATTACTTTATTAAAGCCAGATAAACTTGAGGAAGTTAAAGCAGTTGTAATGCAATTCGCTGGAAATTTTGGTAAATAAAAAGAAAAAACTCTGTCTATCAGAGTTTTTTCCTTTATTTCACTATTTATTTTTTAAAACTTCCCACCAAATAGCTCCCTTAGCCTTTTCACCTTCAATCGATACTTCTACTTCTCTAAATGCCTTTCAAAAATAAAAAATGAGTATAGTCTATACAATATTGCGATCAGCGCTAAAACTGATAAATAGATCATCGAATTATCATCAATAAAAAATGATGCGATAAAAACCGCAATTGCTAGTAATGTTAGAAAGTTACCAGAGAAACCATTAATTGGTTGATTGTTTAACAAAAGTGTTTTGGCACCTTTTAAATCTTTTGCATAACAATCTTCATGATAAGGAACAACTTGAAAAAACATCGTAACAGTAACGAGATCTCCTCTAATCCTTATTTCCTTTAAACACCGATCGCAATGGATAGATTTAGTCAAATAACTCACCCCATACTTTTCAATTCAACTTTAATCATTAATTCGACCTTTTTTAACCGTTTCCTCGTAAACGTTAAATATTTCAACAAATAAAAAATAAGAACCATCAATGCTCCTATTTTATACTCCTTATCTCTTTAAAATATCCCCTTTTTAATACGATATTTTACTAGAAGCCTTTTACACTTTGGATTGTTGGACATTTCCATATTACAGTTGGTACACCTGTTGCAATGACATTTTTCGGATTAACCTTTTGGCTTATTCCGTATTTAACAGGAAAAAAACTAACAAAATCATTCCAAAAATTAGCGTTTATACAGATTTTCACATGGGCTATCGGTATGTTTTTAATGTCGACTACAATGCATATTCTCGGAATTTATGGTGCTCCTAGAAGAACCTCATACACTGATTATATGGGTCATCCTGCAGCAGCTAAGTGGTTTTCTGATATCTCCAATTATTGTGATCTCAAATAAATTTTTATTTCTTTTTAGAATTTCTTCTATACAACGAACTCCTGCCATTCCATTTCCAATCATCAATAATTTTCTTTTCATCGCTACTGTCCCCCAAATACTAATTGTGAAATTTTTCACATATTACACTAAAAAAAATCAACTTCATCATTCATTATTTATTTATTCCTATTAAATACAAGCTTAGTATAACGGATAAAGTATTTTATATACTGGAAAATATTTGACAAAATTTTGAACCAAATGATCAGTTCTTTTTACTAAAAAACCTCCAAAGCTAAAATTAGCCTCAGAGGTTATGAACTTATTTTTTCTTTTTTAATTTTTCTTCAGCTTTTTTAATATCTTCAAGTTCTCTATATTTTACAATCTTTTTTATCAAATCAAATGGAAGTGGATCGTTTATCGGGAATTGTACAGAACCCTTAGCGCCTTTATAAACGGATAATTCTTCTTTAAATGCTGCAATTCCACTTGCACCAGGGTAAAATCCAATATGATTTTTAAATGCTGCAAAATGTACTAAATTTTTATTTAGCGCGAATGTAGGCATTTGATAACTAATTCTCTCTACCGCATTTGGTACAACCTCTTTTACAAACTTTCTTAAAGCTTGTAATTTTTCCTGAACATCAGGCTGAAATTGTGAAATATATTCATCAATCGTTTCAAATGTTTTTTTAGTATTTTCCATAAATCCTCCTTAACAAATTATCCTGCTTTTTCTGTTTTGTCTCCAGAAAGTGAATTAATTCTTCTAAGTGAAGGGAATAAATACATCCAAAGTCCAGCAACTACTATCGTTCCAAGTCCACCTACAAATGCAGCTGGTACGGCACCAATTAATCCAGCCATTGTTCCAGATTCAAATTCGCCAAGCTGATTTGAAGTTCCAATAAATAGCGAATTTACAGCATTTACTCTGCCTCTCATATCATCCGGTGTCTGTAGCTGAACAAGCGAAGAACGGATTACTACACTGACCACATCTGAAGCTCCAATTATAAATAATGCAATTAATGAGATGACTAAGTTTGTTGAAATTGCAAATAGCATTGTTGCCAATCCAAAAATACATAACGCTGCAAATAATATCGGACCAAAAGATCTTTTAAGTGGGAAATAAGCTAAAATTAGAGACATTATTAATGCTCCAACTGCTGGTGCAGTACGCATCAAACCTAAGCCCCAAGCTTCTGTATGTAAAATATCTTGCGCATAAATTGGTAAAAGTGCTGTAGCTCCACCAAGTAAAACGGCAAACAAATCAAGTGATATCGTTCCTAAAATGATTGGATGCTTATAGACAAATTCTAACCCCATAAGCATTGTACGTAAAGTGACTGGCTCAGCTTTACGGATAAATTCACTATCTAATTTTATAAAAATTGTTAAGATTGATGAAAGTAATAAAGCAATTGCTGAGGTTGCATATACGTATGCAGGTCCTACTGAAAATAATACACCACCAAGAGATGGCCCAAGTATTTGTGCTGTTTGACCTGCAGATGTACTCCATGAAATAGCTTGTTGTAAAATGGATTTTGGCACAACTTGAGGTAATAATGCCGAAGAAGCTGGTCCTTCAAATGATCGACAAGCACCGAGTATAAAAGCAGCAATTAATATTTCCTCTCTGCTAAGCCAATTAGCAAAATTACCATATAAAAGAAGGCCAGCTATTAAAGCTTCTACCATTTGGCATATGAAAACAATTTTCCGACGATCAACTCTGTCAGCAACTTGACCAACTACTAAAGTAAGTAAGACCATTGGAATAAATTGTGCTAAACCTACTAGCCCTAGACTAAACGCGTCATGTGTCAAATCATACATTTGCCAACCAATTGCTACCGATAGCATCTGAAATGATGTAGAAGTAAACATTCGTGAGACCCAAAAATTCGTAAATGAAGTCCCTTTAAAAATCGATTTTTTTGATGCAGACAAATTCAAACTCTCCTCTTTTTAACTCTAACAAATAGCAAATAGAATATTTATACTATTAATGAAATTTAAATGCAAATCATTATACTATTTTTACTCTGAATTTGTGGATTAATTCAACTTACATTAAATGATTTTTAATAATTGGAGGACTGTATTATACTCCCACTCTAACCATTTATGAGTAGGATGTTTTCTTCTTTTTGCGTTTTACTTTCTCATGAGTAAGCATATTACATCTTTTTCCTTTATTACATCCTCATGAGGATGTTGGCTAAACTTGTTCAATTGAATTTAAAGAAAATCTGAAAATAGATGATAAACTACTCTCTGTAATGAAACGAATTGCTTGGAGTGAAAGCACAAATGAAATGGCAGATTCCATGAATACTAGTGAACTTACAGTAAGCAATATATAAAATCTGCAATAAAAAAACTAGGTGCCAATAATCGCTCTTATGCTGTTGGTGAATTAATTCGAAAAGGAATTATTTCCTAAAGACATTATTGAAACGTTTAAACTAAATAAAAACACTAATCCTTTTATGTAAAAGATTAGTGTCAGAGTTTTGAATAATAAAACGGTCTATAGGGAATACAAAATTTAGTGGAATAGGATTGAAGTTAAAATTCATTTTTTTATATTTATTAACGATTTAAATGTTAAAGTGTTTCAATAATTTTAATTTTACCTACAAACGATCGTAATTGTTTTTTAAATTTTAGAGCGAGCATATTGTAATGGAAATCAACATCACTCTACTCCTTTTACGAAAATTTGATAATTATAATTGACTAGAGTGTTTTCAACAGCGTGACACCGATCTTTTAATGTATATGATTATTGTTTTTTTAATCAAAAGAAATCCAATTATTTTTAATTGCAAAAATCACAGCATTTAATCGATCAGATACCTGTAATTTTTGGATTAAATTTGAAACATGATTTTTAACAGTTTTACTTGAAATAAATAATTCAGCTCCTATTTGAATATTGGAATATCCTTGAGCTAAAAGTTGTAAAATTTCAATTTCTCTTTTCGTTAAAAGATTATTCATAGCTTCATAATCTAGTTCATTCTTTTTCTTTCCATTCTCAAGCAGTCGTGTATTTTCTTGAATGATTAAATTTGTTAATCGAGAATCTAAAAAGAATTGACTACTTTGAACTTGTCTTACAATATGAAGTAAATATTGTTCATCAATGTCAGTTAAGCAAATTCCATTTACCCCAATTTTCATCAAACTCTCAATTTCATTATAATCTATATTGTTTTTAATGATTACAATATTAATGTTCTGATCAATTAACCTTAAAAGCTGAGATTTTGCTTCCATCTCTTCATTTTTCACATGACAAATAAAAAATGATTCATTTAAATTGCTTGAATTTATTTCATGGAAATCTATTTTTCTAGCATCTAGATTATGATGTAATAAAATAGTACATATTCCAGATACGAAGAGAGTATTTTCTACAAAAATAAATGTTTTATTTTCGTGGTGTTTAAACTCATGGTTAGTAAACATTTTTATTCCCAACTTTCAACAGTAACTAGATTCAATCACTGATATTTCATTTCATGCCGCTTCAGATTCATCCTCTTTTATTTTTTGACCCACTAGATATCATGGTACTAATCATTATTCATTTTTTAAGTGGATCGGCTAAAAAGTACTACAATGGATGGTTTAAGTTTTTACAGATTTTTTATAATCAATAGGTGGAAACAATCCCCGAATTCAAAACGTCATAAGATTAATCCTAATTAATCCTATAAAATTATAAGGAATTAAATAGTATTTTACATCGTTTCCAGAAGAAATTATATTTCATATATGTTAAGCTATTGTTAAGTAATACTTAACATTGTAAAGCACTTAAATATATTAAACTATTGATATGCTAAGTTAGTTTTTATATTAGGAGGTTAATATGAACTTTGAACAACTAGAATATGTTGTAAGTATCGCAAATGAAAAGTCGATTTCAAGGGCAGCAAAAAAATTGCATATTTCTCCTTCTGGCGTTAGTCAAGCCATTAGTCAACTTGAAAGAGAATTAGAAATAAATATATTTAATCGTTCTAGAGGCGGAATTACCTTAACATTTGAGGGTGAGTTAGTATTATCTAGGTCAATTGAGATTTTAAATAATTTAAAAGAATTGAAAGAACAGCTTTCGGATTTTAAGGAAACTAGAATAAAACATATGAAAATTGCATGTGCACCTACTTTTACTTATACAATTCACGAAGTGTTAAAAAAATACTCTGAAAATAACAATGGCGCTACGATTGAATTAATTGAGCAAGGTACACCTCAGATTCTTAACAATTTAGCAAAAGAAGACTATGACTTAGCGTTAGTAGTATCTTCAAAAGCCGAATTAGAAAAGGAAAATAATATTAATTTCGAATTTTTAAGTAAAGGAAATGTGTGCATTATAGTAGGCAAAAATTCTCCTTTATATGAATTAGATTATGTTACAGCTGAAGATTTACTTTTTCAAAAAGTTGTCATGTATACATTTTCTAATAAAAATTTTCTACAATTAGCTAAGAAATTTAAAAATGAGGTCGTTCTTAAATCAAATCGTACGATGACACTTATTGAAATTATTAAGGAAGGACGTGTATTTACTTTTGTCCATAATACAACTATAAGATATTTACCTGAAATATTAAGTGGCGAATTAAAAATAATCCCAATTAAAGAAACAGATTATATTTATCAAGACTTTTGGGTAATATCTCCAATTTCCAAAGAACATACAAGTGACAAAAATGATTTTATAAAGTGTGTAAAAGATCATTTAAATGGTATTTCTTAATAAAAAACGCTAAATAATACAAAACGAATTTGTATAATTAGCGTTTTTTTTATTTTTATTTAAGCATTAGGAAATATCTTTTTTAACGATTCCTTCATATCAGGATTCGATTTAATTGTTGGACGTATAAACCTGGCCATTTCTTCAGCTTCTTCAATTGTTTCAGCTTTGTTTAGTGCAATTAATGCTCCTATTGCCACTGTACCTGCACGGGTATTACCACCACCACAATGGAAATACACTTTTTGATCATTTTGATAAGCTTCTACTACATGATCAATCGCTCTTTTAAGGGTTTCTGCTTGTTCTTCTTTATCATCAACAATCGGACTATGTACACGGTTAATTTGAGGGTCAACCTCATAATTTTTTACTCTAAGATCAAAAACAATATCTGCATTTTCGTTTTCCATCATCTCTTTAACGTCATCTGCCCCACCGAAAAAGACACGATCTTTTATTAATTCTTGATAATTCTTGTTGCTCATTTTTTTGCCTCCAAAAACGATTTTTTAATATTATTTTTATCGAATGATTTCACTTAATCTTTCTTTTATATTCCCCTCAAATAATCCACCATGATAACAGATCACTTTTTCAATATCAAATGACAATAAAGCCTCAAGAGATTTTATCGATTGTTCAATATCATATGTAAATTGTGGGTTTGAAGGGTTTAATTGCCCGTTTTCAATCATTAGTGCATCTCCTGCAACTAATGTTTTCGACTCCTTATGATAAAAGCTTATATGTCCTGGTGTATGTCCAGCAGTGTCAATTACAGTAATACCACCACAAATTTCCAAATCATTTCCGAGGGTAACAATATGGTTAACTGTACCTTTTGGCGGGTTTTCTAATCTGTTTTTAAATGCTTTTCGAAATTCATCTGTTGTATCCGTTGGTAAGGATGCTACAGCTTTTGCAATTTTTTCAGGTGTAATTTTAATCAGTAACTTTTCACCTTGAATATATGGTTTTTCTATTTCACTCGCATAGACTTCAATTTTGTTAGTAGATTCTTCTACGATCACAGAAAGACTTCCAATATGATCAATATCTTGATGAGTAATCAGTATTTTATTTAGTTTTTCAAATGGTACTCCAACAGCTTCAAAGCAATTTTGAAACTCGTTAAATTGTCCTGGGTATCCTGTATCAATTAATAACACATCTTCTTCATCCCAAATTAGTGTTGGATGAATTGTATTTTTCATACCATTTGAATTCATCGTAATGCTTAACATTTGGATCTTACTTTTACCAAGCATAAAATCACTCCTGAACTATATTGTATAATCATTTCCAAGTACTATCGTACCGATCACAGCTCACCCAGTCAACACTAAAATATATTATTATAACACAAATATTTTTATTTGTCAATAGTTCAGTTGTTTTATTATAATGTAATTTTTAACATTTTCTAAACAAAAAACTAGATATACTAATCTTAAAGTATATCTAGTCATTTAGTTGTATTAAGGACTTATTACCTCAATATTCAAAGTATAGGTAATTTAGTGAAGTTGATTTCCACTACAATCCCCTAACTTTTATAGAGGGATATTTCCATGTTTCTTCTTAGGTCGTGTTTCACTTTTTGTACTTAACATTTCTAACGATTGTTTTAAGACTTTACGAGTTTCTCTTGGATCAATCACATCATCGACCATGCCGTGAGAAGCAGCAACATATGGGTTTGCAAACATTTCTCTATATTCTGAAATTTTTTCAGCGCGAGTTGCAATAGGATCGATACTTTGGTTAATTTCTTTTGCAAAGATAATATTTGCTGCTCCTTCTGGTCCCATTACGGCGATTTCTGCATTTGGCCAAGCGTATACTACATCTGCACCGATTGCTTTAGAATTCATTGCTACATAAGCCCCGCCATATGCTTTTCTTAAAATTACTGTAATTTTTGGAACTGTAGCTTCTGAATAGGCATATAAAATTTTAGCTCCGTGACGAATAATTCCACCATGCTCCTGGTTTACACCTGGGAAGAATCCTGTTACATCTTCAAATGTAATTAAAGGAATATTAAACGAATCACAGAAACGGATAAATCTTGAAAGTTTATCAGATGAATTAATGTCAAGACCGCCTGCCATTACTTTTGGCTGATTTGCTATGATTCCAACACTATGTCCATCAATTCGACCAAATCCAATAACAATATTCTTCGCAAAATTTGGTTGTACTTCCATGAAGTCTCCATTATCAAGAATTTGCTCAATTACTTTTCTTACATCGTAAACTTTCGTAGATTCGATTGGAACTAAGTCAATTAGATCTTCTCTCCAATCATCTTTTTCGAAGAATGGAACTCCTTCTGGTTTTTCATTATTATTTTGAGGTAAAAAGCTGATTAATCTGCGTACCTGTTCTAATATTTCTGGTTCTGATTCTTCAGTGAAATGAGCTACTCCGCTAATCGAAGAATGAACTTTTGCCCCACCAAGATTTTCTGTTGTAATTTTTTCTCCAGTAATTGTTTCAATTACTTTTGGACCTGTAATAAACATTTGGCTTGTCTTTTCAACCATAAAAACAAAATCAGTAATTGCTGGTGAATAGACTGCTCCACCTGCACATGGTCCCATTATGACAGATATTTGCGGTATAACGCCAGAATAGATTGAATTCCGATAAAATACATGACCGTAACCGTCTAATGAAACTACTCCTTCTTGTATTCTAGCACCACCAGAATCGTTTAAACCTATAAACGGAGCACCTACTTTTGCAGCTAAATCCATAGCTTTTGCAATTTTTATAGCGTGCATTTCACCTAATGCTCCACCAAATACTGTAAAATCTTGTGCAAAAACATAGATTAAACGTCCATGGACTTTACCATAACCTGTGACAACACCTTCACCTGGGCTATCCATTTTATCCATTCCAAAATTCGTAGCGCGATGTTTAATAAATGGATTTAATTCGACAAAAGTATCTTCATCTAATAAAAGATTAATTCGTTCTCTAGCAGTTAATTTTCCTCTATTATGCTGTGAATCTATTCGTTCGTCTCCACCGCCTAGTTCAATGACTCTCTTTCGATCCATTAATTCATTTATTTTCTCATACGCTGTCGTCATAACTTTATTCAACTTCCTTTCTTAGTAACACTAGTTGATGGTTGGCATAGCTCAAACAATACTTTATTCGTTGAATTTGGATGAAGGAAAGCAACTAGGCTATCGTGTGCACCCTTTTTTGGAACTTCATTTATTAGTTTAATTCCGTGTTCTTTCATCATTTTAAGTTGTTTCTCACAGTTTTCTGTTTCTAATGCAATATGGTGAATTCCTTCGCCTTTTTTCTCAATAAACTTTGCGATTGGGCTTTCTGGACTAGTTGCTTCTAAAAGCTCAATTTTCACTTCTCCGATTTCGATAAATGCTACTCGTACTTTTTCACTTTCAACTGTTTCAATTCCTTTAAGTTTTAAGCCAAGTACATTCGTATACAATTGAATAGAAGTTTCTAAATCTCTTACTGCTATTCCAATATGATTAATTTTTTTAGGACTAGTCTCATTCATTACAATGTCTCCTTCCTATTGCCTTCAAAAATGGATAATAAATAGTTTGCAGCTGAAGTTGCTGTTAATTCTCCATTTACTATTGAGCTTTCAATCGTTTTTAAATTTAGTTTCACACTTTCATGATTCATAAAACTTAGTTTCAACTGTTCAAAAACCATGTTGTACATCCAATCAATCATTTGTTTTTGACGGCGCAAAGAAAAATAGCCAGACTCAGTTGTTAGATCTTTGAAAGCATTAATTTCATTCCATATTTCTTCAATACCTTCACCAAGTAACGCGGAAGCTGTATATGCTTTACTAGACCAACCAGGAGTTGAAGGTTGTAATAGGTGAAGTATTCGATTAAATTCAGCCTTAGCCGCGTTGGCCTTTAATTTGTTTTGTCCATCGGCTTTATTGATGACTATTGAATCTGCAAGTTCCATGATGCCTTTTTTAATTCCTTGTAGCTCGTCTCCTGCTCCAGTTAACATGACTAAAAGAAAAAAATCTACCATTGAACGAACCTGTACTTCACTTTGTCCAACACCGACAGTTTCGATTAAAATCACGTCATAGCCTGCTGCTTCGCATACTAGCATTGATTCTCTTGTTTTACGTGCAATCCCACCAAGAGAACCACCTGAAGCAGAAGGTCTAATAAATGCATTAGGATTCTTTGATAGTGAATCCATTCTTGTTTTGTCTCCTAAAATACTTCCTTTTGTAATTGTACTACTTGGGTCGATTGTTAAAACGGCTACTTTATGTCCTTGCTCACACAAATATGTTCCAAAGCTTTCTATTAAACTACTTTTACCGGCACCTGGAACCCCAGTTATTCCAATCCGAATCGAACGACCTGAATGAGGAAGTAACCTTGTCAACACATTTTGTGCAGAATTCATATGTGCTGACGAATTACTTTCTATAAGGGTAATTGTTTGGGCTAAAATAGTTCGATTGCCTTCAAGTACTCCATTTACATAGTCGTCTTCTGAAAGCTTTTTCTTTTTTTTGTTTTCGTAATCCATTTAAATCGAATCCTCTAGTCGGCGATTAATTTCTTCAATAACCTTTTGTGCCGCAACTGGGATAACAGTACCTGGTCCGAAGATTGCTGCCGCTCCGTTCTTCAATAAAAATTCATAGTCCCCTGCTGGTATTACCCCTCCAGCTACAAGAACAATGTCCTGTCGACCTAGTTTTTTTAACTCTTCCATTAATTGTGGAAGTAGCGTTTTATGACCACCTGCTAAAGAGCTCATCCCGATCACATGAACATCATTTTCAACTGCTTGAAGTGCCGTTTCCGCTGGTGTTTGGAATAAAGGACCGATATCTACATCAAAGCCTAAATCAGCAAATGCTGTTGCGATTACTTTCGCTCCACGGTCATGACCGTCTTGTCCAAGTTTAGCAATCATAATACGTGGACGACGACCTTCTTTCTCTTCAAAATCATCAGCCATTTTACGTACAATCTCTATTTCATCTTTTTCACCGTATTCCGCACTATAAACACCCATAATTGAACGAATAACGGCTTTATGTCTGCCTACTACTTTTTCATAAGCATCCGAAATTTCACCTAATGTTGCACGGGCTCTAGCGGCTTCGATTGCAAGCGCTAACAAATTACCTTCCCCTGACTCCGCTGCCTCAGTAATTGCGGCTAATGCTGCCTGAACTTTCCCTTCATCTCTAGATGCTCGAAGCTCTTGTAATCGCAAAATTTGCGCTTCACGAACTGCAGTATTATCGACTTCTAAAACATCTAATGGATCTTCTTTTTCAAGGCGGTATTTATTAACGCCAATAATTGTTTCTTTACCTGAATCGATGTGAGCTTGACGTCTTGCAGCGGCTTCTTCAATTCTCATCTTTGGTAAACCAGTTTCAATCGCTTTTGCCATACCACCTAATGATTCAACCTCTTGAATATGTGCCCATGCTTTTTGAACTAATTCATTTGTTAACGATTCAACGTAATACGAGCCTCCCCAAGGGTCCACTACATTACAAATTCCAGTTTCTTCTTGTAAATAAAGCTGCGTATTACGGGCAATACGAGCAGAGAAATCCGTTGGTAAAGCAATTGCTTCATCTAAAGCATTCGTATGAAGTGATTGAGTATGTCCTAATACAGCAGCCATCGCTTCAATACAAGTACGAGTAACATTATTAAATGGATCTTGTTCTGTTAAACTCCAACCAGATGTTTGTGAATGAGTTCTAAGCGCCATCGATTTTTCTTTCTTTGGATCAAATGATTTGATCAATTTAGCCCAAAGCATGCGCCCTGCTCTCATTTTTGCGATTTCCATGAAATAGTTCATTCCGATTCCCCAGAAGAATGATAATCGAGGAGCAAACGAATCAATATCGATTCCTGCTTTTAAACCTGTTCGAACATATTCCAAACCATTTGCTAAAGTATAGCCTAACTCGATATCTGCAGTTGCACCTGCTTCTTGCATATGGTATCCAGATATACTGATGCTGTTGAATTTAGGCATATGTTGTGAAGTATAAGAAAAAATATCAGCGATAATACGCATTGACGCTTCTGGTGGGTAAATATAAGTATTTCTCACCATATATTCTTTCAAAATATCGTTTTGAATCGTTCCTGTAAGCTGTGATTGGTGTACCCCTTGTTCCTCAGCAGCGACAATATAAAATGCTAAAACAGGTAGTACTGCACCATTCATTGTCATTGAAACTGACATTTTATCTAAAGGAATACCATCAAATAAAATTTTCATATCAAGAATTGAATCAATTGCAACCCCTGCTTTTCCAACATCCCCTTCAACACGAGGATGATCTGAATCATATCCACGGTGAGTAGCCAAATCAAACGCAATTGATAAACCTTTTTGACCAGCAGCTAAATTTCTTCGGTAAAATGCATTACTTTCTTCTGCAGTTGAAAAGCCGGCGTATTGACGAATTGTCCAAGGCTTGTTTATATACATTGCAGGGTACGGTCCACGTAAAAAAGGAGCGATTCCAGAAACGTAACCTAAGTGTTGCATTTGATTAAGATCATTCGAATCATATAATGGTTTTACATCTATTTGTTCTAAAGTTTTCCAATCATCATGGTTAACTTGCATCTGTTTAGGAGGTGCTGTATTTGGTGCTGAAAATGTTGTATTAAATGGCATCTTTGTAAAGTCTGTTAGTTTGTTCATTTCATAACCCCTCCATCCATTTGAAGATTTTGCAACTTCTCAAAATTATTTACATTGATATGAATGAAATCATCAATTCCAACTTCTTTATATAAATTCATATCATCTATTGACGGCTTTCCTGCTAATAGTACTTTTGCATACGGATTAATTGTTTTAATCTGATTTGTTAAAGAAGGTACAACTTCTGAATATTGATCATCTGTTGAACAAATGACAGCAATTTTCGATTCTGATTTTTTAAATGAATTGATTACATCATCAATTGATGAAAAGCCTTTATTTTGAAGCACCTTAAATCCTCCGACTTCAAAGAAATCAGTAACAAAGTCCGTACGAGGTTTATATGCTGCAACTTGTCCAAAATTTGCTACAAATACTGTTGGAAATTCACCTGTACTATTTTTATAGCTTTGAGAATTTTGGCGTAATGATTCATAGGGTTGTGCACCACGATGTATGTTTAATGGATTAACTCTAGGAAGTTCTGATTCTACTAGATTCATTGCATTTAAAATGTTCGATATTGTTACACCATCATTTGCTGCATCAATAATATCTTCAATTGAACAACCACTTTGTAATACGAAATGTTCGGAACTGCTCTCGATGTTTTCTTTAATCCCCTGAACTTCCTTACGATCCAATTCTTTTTTCTCTAACACTGTTTCATTCAGATTTGGATAAATATTAGTCCCAATAAATTTATCTTTTCTATTTTTTATGTTGCTCGATTTTTCTTCTGCAACCTGTCTAACTAATGCTTGAGGGAAGCCTTCTTGTATTGCTTTCACCATTCCACCTTTTTCTTCAATCTTTTGGAATAGTTCCCATGCCTTTTCAGCCAAAGAGTAAGTAAGTGATTCAATATACCAAGAACCACCAGCTGGATCAGCGACTTTTGATAAATTTGATTCTTTTTCAAGAATTAAATGTGTATTTCTCGCAATACGTCTAGAAAACTCATCAGATGATTTAATCGATTCATCAAATGGTGAAACATGAAGTGAGTCAGATCCACCAATTACGCCTGCAAAAGCTTCAACAGTTCCTCTAAGTATATTTACATATGGATCATAAATCGTTTTCGTCCAAGAAGATGTACGAGAATGAATTTGCATTTTTTGTGAAGCCTCATTACCACCTAATTCTTTCAACATTCTTGCAAAAATCATTCTAGCTGCTCTTAATTTTGCGATTTCCATAAAGAAGTTCGATCCAACAGAAAACGAGAAAAGTATTTTTGTCGCCGCATCGTCAAGCGGAATTTGTTGGTTATCCATTTCGCGTAGATACTCTAAACCAGTTGAAATAGCAAATGCTAATTCTTGCACTGCATTTCCTCCAGCATCGTGATAAGGATGTGACTGCACTAATATATTTCTTAAATTTGCTGTATGTCTAGCCGACCATTTTGTGATCTCAGCCATCATTTTGTAAGCATTTTCAAGAGAATACGGAAGTGTCCCTTCTTTCACTAAATTACTGATTGGATCCATTCCAATAAAGCCATTTATTTTATTAAAATCGTAATTTTGTTGTTGCAAATATGCGATAAATGAACCAAAAAATGCTTGCCCGCCGTTAACTGTTTCAATATATAAAGGAACTTCCTCTAAATTTATATTTTGAAAGGCTATTCTAAAATCATTAATAGATGTTAAGATTAACCCTTTATTTGAATTATTATTTTTAAGATTTGTTTCAAAAGATTCGTTAAGTTGAATCTTTAGCATCGTTTGCCCTTTGTCTAAATCATGTTTAGCAACACGGTTGAACTCTACTGGTGAAGAACAATCTAATTCCTGACTAATTTCCCATGGTTTTTCTAAATAGCCTTGTTCGCTTGTTCCTCTAACGAAAGGAAATTCACCTGGTTGTGCGTTTAAATAAGGATAGTTAGCGATATCCTCTTCCCCATACATCGGCTTCAAAATTATTTCTTCATACGTTTTTGTTACAAGCTTTTCCTCAATAGTGGCTCCTTTTAAGGATTTTTCAACAACATCTCTCCACTCTTGTACAGTAGGCTTTGGAAATTCAGCAAATAAATTCTCTTCCAAGTTATGGTTCGAAGTTTTCGTATTTTCTGACATGAATAAAGCCACTCCTTTCTTTAACTCTTAATTTAATAAGATGTAAAAAATAAATTAGATCATCGACTTTATCTATGTAATAAAGTCGATTTTTCTTTTCATTAAGAATATAAATGCAAAGAATAATTAAAATTTCGACAAACACTTTCAAAAATCCTCTAAAATTATGAAAATTACGTATTTTTTAAATCCTCTTATTTATAAGTATATTTTGATATTAGTTTTTTTAAAATTAAATGGTCATTTTAAACCAAAAAAGGCTGCCTAATTAGACAACCTTTTTGGACCATTACTAACTAACACATGCACATTAGTTACAAAAGAATGAGGCATAGTGGTGGTGAAATCGTCCTTTTTTTATATTTATTAAATTATATCAATCGAATATGTACTTGTAATTTGAGGGAATATCACATATTTTCAAATAAAATCAAACGATCTATATGCAACTAAATGCCATTTAGCTCAAAAAAAAATCGACTTTTATGTTTATCTTGTTGTTAACCAAAAGCATCTATTAGTCAACCATAAATCTCTAATTCACAACAGCGAATGAAAATTACACTCGTTCTTTCATGATAGTTTAAATTTATTATTATGCTTTCATTAAACTGATAAATGTAACAAAATTTAATTAGCCTAATTATGGTTCTTTTGAGAATGGTTTCTGTAAATTGGTGGACTTCCATTGTCCGCTTGTCAAAATTTGCACTTTTACCTCAACATCTAAGGAAGACGGTGAAAGTGAGATTGCTCCGTTCTTTTCAAATTTTTTCCAGTCTTTTACATTATTTCGATAAAGTATTTGTGAAAGCTGATAAACATCAATTCCTTTATTAACCCCATTTTTGTAGGTTTCTTCAACTTCCTTTTTCAATGTTTTTTCAGCTATTTGTTTTACGGTTTTCATAGGCAAATATTTTACAACTTGAAAAATATCTCCTTCTATACGAATCTCCATTCGAAAATGAGGTTTGTTGTTCTTTATGGAGGCTACTGTTTTGATTTTGGGTTTTTTCAATACGATTTCTGTAACGGGCTCCCCATCTTTTTTTAATAGGATCGGTGCTCGGGTGAAATCCTTGCCCGTCCATTTTAAACCTGATAAGTCTTTCTCAGACAAATACCCTTTGTATCGCTTTGAAGCTACAAAAGCCGACCCGTTATATTTTAATAAGGGGAAATCATTTTTGTCTGATTTCCATTTTTTTGTAATCGATAAAAATGGGATTTGTGTGGTCATCGCAGGCTCATAAAAATAAGCACGAAATTTGTAAAATACCAATGGACTAAAAAGAGAATAGTTTTTTGTCATTTCATTTGGGATATCCCTCACAGTATAAAGGGGTGAGAGATTTAAGATGGTTCCAGTTGCCAAAACCTCCTCGATAGGATCCTTTGTTCCAAATACCCACATCGTATTCCTAAACTGAAAGAAACGAGCAAAGAATTCATCAATTTGACGAATATCTCCATGTTTTAATATATTCTCGGAAAATACGACTGTATTAATGTGCTCCCAAGATACCCTTTGTTGAGTCGTTTTATAAAAGTCGAACGCTGAATGGTCTAAAATCTCCCCTGTTCCTTTTCCAATAAAAATTGGCTGTGGTGTCCGCATAGTGGTTTCTTGTTTTGCAAAAGTGGAAAAATTGATAAATTGAGGATAGAGCACGTATTGATTATTTTTAAAGTCAACTCCTAAGGCGTTTATGTACCATACATGCTCAACTTCTCTTGTGTCCCAACAGCCAGTTAACAGAAAAATAGATGGAAATACTATAAGAAGTTTTTTAAGCCAAAATTTTTTCCTCATCTTTTTTTTTCATCCTTTTGTTTCGTGCTATCGTTCGTATGAATCTCTTTCGGTCTCCGTATCATATTTTTAAAACGAATTCGGATTGTTGCCGGCATCAAACTAGTTGGTACAAATGGAGAGTATGGGGCCATAAATGGAACCCCGAAAGAGCGTAAATTCACAAGATGAATACAAATTACAAAAACAGAAAATATAAGCCCTGTTATACCGAGTAAGCTTGATAGTAGATAGACAAAATACCGAAGAATACTTAATGTTCCCGACAGCGACTGGTTGATCAAAGTAAACGTCGAAACCACAGAAATAGCCATCATTACAACAATACCAGGAGAAGCCAATCCTGCACTGATGGCCGCTTGCCCAATAATTAACCCACCTACTACGGATAACGTTTGACCAACCGTAGTAGGGATTCTAAGACCTGCCTCTCTCAGTAACTCAAATAAAAAAATCATCAAGAATCCCTCTAATGTAGTAGGGAATGGAACTCCCTCTCTCGACAAAGCCAGTGTTGCCAGCAATGTGTAAGGTATTTGATCCGGATGATAAGCGACTAAAGCAATCCAAAATCCCGGTAGAAAAACAGCTATAATTAAGCTGAAAATCCTCAGTACTCTTCCCAAGCTTGCAAAAGGGGCTGACGAATGCTGGTCCTCTGCATTATTCACGAAAAACACAAGAGTAACAGGTCCAATGGATGCAGTCGGAGAGCCTTCCACCAATAAAACGAAACGTCCATAAAGTAGGCAATTAACAGCATAATCAGGTCGTCCCGTATATTCTAATAAAGGGAAAAGACTGAAAGGCCGATCTGTAATAAGTTCTTCAATTTGGTCAGATGAAACAATGCCATCGACTTTAATATTATTTAATTTGGACCGTACTTGTTCTAAAACATCCTGTGAAATAACATCTTTCAAAAAAAGAACAGCAACCCTAGTTTTACTTCTAGTCCCAATAACAAATTCTTCATAACTAAGGGAGCATGTTTTCAATCTTTTTCGTATTAATCCAATATTAGTTTGAAGTTCTTCTACAAAACCGTCCCTTCCCCCTCTTAGTGTCACTTCCGTACTAGGTGATTCTACAGATCTTGCTGGTAGCATCGCTAGTTTGATGGAAAAAACCAGCCTAGACGCAGTGAGGAAAAAGAGAACTTCTCCTTCATAAATTTTTTGGGCGATGTCTTCCTGTGAAAAGTCTGATTTAACGAAAGTGATAGGGAAATCAAGTTTTGACTCAAAATCCTTTGCATCACCGGAAAATCCATTTTCCAACACTTCATGAAGATGAGGCATTATTGTTTTTCTCAATTCTTTTATGTCAATGAGACTTTGACAATATACAGATAAAATAGAAAAATAACGTTTGCCACTATCGATTTGATGTTTTTGGAAGATAACATCTTGCGCCCCTTCAAACCAGCCCCTTAAAATTTCTTCATCCCACTTGACCTTCATCTGATCTTGAACAGGTTGATTATTGCGCTTCATTGATGTTACCTCCATTCTTTTTATTCACAAACATGGAGAGGATGGCTAAAAGTACAAGAATCAAGAATATGAATACAAAAGTTCCCGGTAAAAATTGACGGGATAAAAACAAATAAAAAGAGGTATCATTAATCGACAAAATGGATATTAGAGTGACCCACCCGAGGAAAAAAATTTTCAATCCACTATTTACCTTCTTATTTGTAACTTGAAGAATATCTGAGACTAAAAAAGTAAGAAGAGACAAACGGATGAAAGCTCCAACAAACCATTGATAAACTGATAAAAAGTCGAGATGTTCAATATAACGACCAATTGATACTAGCCTCCATTCTTCAAAGGCTGGGTATCGTTGCTTAGCGGCCACGAATGGACCAAACTCTGTGATGGCCCCAATCGTTGGTCCAAGAGTAAGGATTACAAAAGTGATACCAATCCAAATCAAAGTAGTAACCTTTATTTTTTCATTTAAGTGATGATGAAAAAATAGGATAAAAGCAACCTCTATAAATCCTGATATTGGATATACCATGCCTTTTATAACAGGAGAAGTACCGTGTTCAATATATGGTTTTAAAAAAGAGTAATCTTTATGCGGAAAATTCGCAGTCATGACAAAAAAACCTAAAAGAATGACAATTGGGAGAAGGATACCCGCCGTTAACCCTATGGATTGAATTCCATGCTTTGCATTATAAAAACAAATAATAGAAAAAGTAGCGCCTAGTAATACTCTAGGTGTCATCGGGAGATAAAACGATAAAAAGGTTAACGTTTCCTTTAAAAGGACGACACCCGAGGAAAATAAGTATAGGAGGATCATAGCCATTAATGGATAGGTAATAAATCTCCCGAAATTTCCCTTAAGCCATAGAAACAACTGTTCTCCATTCATACGTTTTTGGATAAAGTAGAGAATTGGTATCAAGAATAATAAAGAAACGCTTGAGAGCAAAATGGTAATCCAAGAATCACGGCCCGAAACGTCTAAAACCATAGGAATGATAATGACATGGTTAACAAGTCCAGTACTACCAATTAAGATAAAAGACATTTGAAGCAAGTTGATAGTTTGGTTTTTCATGTACATTCCTCCAGAAAGCAAATTCATTACCAAGATAGTATATCCTTCTGGAATATTTTTATTATTTTTGAAGTACCCTCCCTACTTAATTATCTATATCAAAACCTACGTATATAGTATGTGGTTGTTTAAATTATCATTAATACACCTCAGAAACGATCCTACTAGTTTGTTCAATAGGAAACGAACCACTTTTGTGATTCGTGATATTTAACAAACTGTGCGCTAAAATTGTATCTTGAATGAACAATACACTTATACAGAGCCTTCTAAAAAAAGCATTAAAATAAAACAGCTAGTCTACCAATTAAATAAGTAGTCTAGCTGTTTTAATAAAATTGAACTCTATATTTCAATGATTATTTGATTTGATTTTGCCCTTGAGACACAGGTTAAAATCATTTTATTACTTTTTCTTTGATCCTCATCCAATAAGAAGTCGTGATGTTCAATTTGACCATCGATTACATTTACTTCACATGTTCCACATCTACCAACTCTACAGGAATAAGGTACTTTTATGCCCTCATCGAGTAAAACATCTAATAAAGTTTTATCAACTGGAACTTGTTTTGTGGTTCCATTTGCCAGTCTAACCTCAAAAGGTCTAGAGTTAGCCAATAATAGTGGTGTAAAAACCTCAATATGGACACTTGATTTTGGATAGCCAAATGCATAAGCCGATTCATTAAATTGAGAAATAAACCGATTAGGACCACAAAAATATACATGAGTTCCGATTGAATGGTCTAAAAGCGTTTCAACTTTTATTCGACTAGAATTGAGCTCTTTCGTAAAGTAAAAATTAGTCTCTTCTTTATAATATTCATTTAAAAAGTCATAAAATGCACTACTTGATTTTGTTGCCGAAGTATAGTGAAGTTCAAAAGATTTATTTTTACTTTTTAATTCTTTCATCATCGATAAAAATGGCGTTATGCCAATACCCGCTGCATAAAACACATGGTGTTTCGCTCTAGAACTTAATGGAAAATGATTTTTTGGATAGCTAATCCGTAATCGATCACCTACTTTAATTCGTTCATGCCAATATTTTGAAGCGCCCCTTGATTCCGAACTTAAATGAATGGCAATTTTATAAGTGTTATCAATAAGTGAATGATGAACTAAAGAATAGGGTCTGCAAATAATCTCATTTTCTGCAGCAACATATGTATTAATATGAGAACCTCCACTAAAAGTTGGAAGATTAAATTCATCAATTGGAATAAAACTAAACTCTTTAACCTGTTTTGTTATTTGCTTTATTTCATTAACACGAACTAGTATCGTATTCTCAATCAATCCATTCACTCCCATCTACAATTTAGCGATATTACCTAAATATGCGTCATAATAGACCGAATAATGGTCAGAAACTGAAAGTAATAAATGACAGTTTTGACACTGAACTTCTTTACCAATTTCTAAATTTTTTAATTCAGTTAAACTATGACAACGACAACAAAAAACCTTAGAGTTCAGTTCTCCATAACCAACATATTGTACTTCATCTTCAAAAAATCCAACATCTTCTATAATTGGTCTTAAATTTTTTAGCTCTTCTTTACTTAGTGCTATATATAAAAAACTACCCATTTTCTGACTTTGCAACCAAGTTTTAAGATTATTTTGCAATTGTTCCGGGCTCGAATCAAATCCGATGAAAACAAAATCAAAAGAATAATTTTTCTCAAGTAACTTTTCTAAAATTGGCTGGATTAACGACCTCCCTTTATGATTCGAACAGACTAAATATTTTCTTTTTCCATCTATAAATCTAGCTTCTTCAACTATTAAATTATTCATCGCATTCTACCCAACTTCATCAAGTTTATTTTTTAGATATGTTATTACTTCTTTTTTATATGTAGAGATTCCTTTATAATCTAAAATGAAATCCGGTAATTCACATAGAATTTTATAAAATTGCTCTAACCATTCCTTATTTAAGGTAAATTGCTCTAGTGGTAATAAGTGAGTATGAATCGTAAAAAGGAGCCCATTACTATCAGCCAACCTAAATAACTTTTGAACCTCGACACGTAAGTGAACAAATTCCCCGACATTATCAACTGTTACTTTTTTTCGATCCTTACCCCATTGATCGAATGTTTCTAATGAAGTATCTAATCTTTTTCCTGCCATTAATGACCAATTTTTACGAGTCCAAGGAGTACCTTGTTCAATATTTTTTAAGAAACGAAGAATTCGATCATCCAATGATTTTTCACTAAACATAGGGATTGGCTGATGAATCTCTTTAAATCTCATCCCTAGTTTAAAAGTAAGTGACCAATTAGAAGGAAAACAGAGATGTCCAGCATCTAAAAATAAATCACCATCTCGCTGACTCATATAAATTAAATCCTCTTGTACATGTCTACCTATGAAATTCAAAGGCTTTCCTAAGACGGAAGTTCGATCCCCAAACCTAAATTGTTCCTCCTCCATCAAAAGCTTATTATAAATAGTCCAATATTCATGCCCCTTATGAACTTCAAAATAGTTTGGATAATACCTTATTAAATGATCTAAAACTAATTCTACAATTTCCCATTGACCTTCAAAACTAGAAGGAATTGCCTGATAACAATCGCTAGGTGAATTGACTAACAAGCTTCTTTTTAATTTTATTTCATTCTCATATTTGGGAGTAATCTCGATGCTTACAGGTGGATCTAATTGAATAGAGTTGTTAGAGTATCGATAAATCTCCTCTTTAAACGGATACGGAAAGCTTTCTAATTCATTAACTTGATTCATCTGAACACCCTTTTTAGTAGATTAAAAATAAATCGTTCAAATAAGTTAAACTAGACAAAGGTAAACATGCTATTAATTTCTTTTTTATTCCATTAGATTTTAATTAATTATAAGAATATTCTGTTTTTTATGTCAATAGCTAGTCCGATTTATTGTTCAATTTAATAGAAAGTATACGATTGAATCGTTAATTAGTGGGTTATTTCATTTTTTGCTATTTTACTTACTTATGAACCCTTTATGAGGTACTAAAACTGAGCTTTTTGGCTTTTTACTTCCTCATGAACCCTTTATTAGGTACTATATCTCTGCTTTTTGCTTTTGTACTTCCTCATGAACTCTTTATGAGGTACTATATCTCTGCTTTTTGCTTTTGTACTTCCTCACGAACCCTTTATGAGGCACTATATCTCTGCTTTTTGCTTTTGTACTTCCTCACGAACCCTTTATGAGGCACTATATCTCTGCTTTTTGCTTTTGTACTTCCTCATGAACCCTTTATGAGGCACTATATCTCTGCTTTTTGCTTTTGTACTTCCTCATGAACCCTTTATGAGGCACTATATCTCTGCTTTTTGCTTTTGTACTTCCTCATGAACTCTTTATGAGGCACTATATCTCTGCTTTTTGCTTTTGTCTTCCTCATGAACTCTTTATGAGGTACTATATCTCAGCTTTTTGCCTTATGTACTTCCTCATGAACACCTTATGAGGTACTATATCTCAGCTTCTTGCAATTTTACTTACTCATGAACCCTTTATGAGGTACTAAAACTGAGCTTTTTGCGATTTTACTTCCTCATGAACCCTTTATGAGGGACTATATCTCATCTTCTTGCTAATTTAGTTCCTCATGAACCCTAGTGTGCAGGTCCTTTCATCCTTTTGCGTTTTCTTTACTAATTAACCTCAGTATGTTATTACCTTTCAATACATATAAAAAAAATTGCCTATATTCTTTTATAAGCAATTTTTGCATTTTGTTTATTCAATTTCTCCTGTCCAAGCAAGCATTCCGCCAGTCATATTCACAACATTAAATCCATGACTTTCTAAAAACTGTACTGCTCGACTACTTCTGCCACCAGCATGGCATACAACGATGTATTCATTATTTTTATCTAGGTCTGCCATACGGAATTCAATTAAACCAAGTGGAATATGCGTCGCACCTGGGATCATTCCGTTTGCTACTTCATCCGCCTCGCGAACATCAATAATATTAAGTGAATTTCCATTCTTTAATAAATCTTCAAGTTTTTCTGCTGTAATTTCTCTCATTCATTATTCTCCTTTATTAAGACCAGGTGCTCATTCCGCCTTTTACATTTGTAATATTGGTATAACCCATTTTTTTAAGAACTTTACATGCTTTTTTACTTCTCATTCCACTTTGGCAAATAATAATTGTTTCTTGATCTTTTGAAAGATGATTTAAATTTTGCTTTAACAAATGCAATGGAATATTTTTGAATTCTTTTATATGTCTTCCTTTATATTCTGCAGGTGTTCTAACATCAATGAATTGTTTTTTCTTACTTTTCAATTCATTTTTTAATTCATTTGTTGAAATTTGCTTTACACCTTTAATTGGAAGAAAAGTTTGTACTAGAAAATAAGCAATTAATACGATGATTAGAATATTTAACATTACTATTTAGGTCCTACTTTCAAGAAGTTGATGTTCAGAAATATTTTGGCCAGTGATAAGTTTTACGAATATTTTTTATCTGCTTTTTACTAATAAGTTAACTGCTTCTTTTACAAGTTCTTCTGCACTTTCTCCATTTTCATCAGCTAATCTTACACATTCAATTAGATTCGTACTAACGATGACTCCTATTGTACGATCCATTGCTGCTCTTACTGCTGATAATTGAGTGATAACATCTTTACACCCTTTATCTTCATCCATCATTTTTAAAATGCCTCTAAGTTGCCCTTCAATTCGTTTTACTCTATTTTTTATTTGATCATCATAAGACATAGAATTCTTTCCTTTCTTAGTAAAATTTTTACATTAGTTAAATTGAACTATATACCCAGATAGGTATGAAGTCAATAAAATTGCCGTCATTTTAGATTACTAGAAAAAGAAGATAGTCAATTTCATTTTAAACAGAATAAAAGCCTGGTATCTAACTACCCCAGGCTTTACTTCTTCACATATTTATTACTAAGAAAGGTATCGTGATGATCGCTACGATCATTAATAACCAATTATTCTTCTTAATATGAATAATTTCTTCCTCCAATAACAGCTCTTCATTTTTTTTCATTATATATTCCTACTTTCAGTTTTGATTAATTTATTCTTATATTTAAGATTTATTTCCTTAAATAAAGCTTAAAATACCTGTAAGTATCAATTTTGTTACTTTTTTACTTTATATAATGAAAATGAAATTTTAATGAAAAACCTTTTTTTAATTTCTACAATCCCTATTTATTCCATTTTACTTTTTCTTTTAGTGTATTATTCTTACTCGATCAAAAGGAAAAAAAACTCCTTCAACTTTTCCGACTATTTCAGACTGTTTAATATACCCTAAACCATTTCTGCTATCTTTACTATTTAGTCGATTATCACCCATTACCAAATACGACCTGCTAGGTACTTTAACTTGATTAAATTGAAGATATTCTTTATAGACATTTTTTAAATGATCATTTAAGTAGTTTTCAGCTAAATGTTTTCCATTAATATATAGGAGCCCGTTCGTTAAATTAACGTTATCACTTGGCAATCCAATGATTCTTTTGACATAATACTTAGGGTCATTTTGTTTTTTTATAATGACAACTTCGCCTCTATTTATTGATGAAATATGAAATGAGGCTTTATTTACAAACAAATAATCATGATTATGTAGGGTCGGTTGCATCGAAGCACCTTGAACAATAAAGGGTGAAAAAATAAAAATCTTTACAATTAATGCGATTGTAAAAGAATAGACTATTATTTTAAAAGTTTGCCATGAAGATTCCTTTTTTCGTATTTTCAAATTTGTATCCCCTTTAAATTTATTGTCTCCACATTTTACCATAACACGATTAATTATTTGAATATTCCTTACAAATATTTAAAGAAAAAAATAGCAAAGCTTTCTGTTTCACTTTGCCATTTCTTCAATGAATAAATCAGATAAATTAAACTTGTTTTGAGGCAGATTCTACTGCTTGCTCTCTAAGTCGGAATTTCTGTATTTTTCCAGAGGCAGTCATGGGATACTCTTTTACAAATTCTATATATCGAGGAATTTTATGTTTTGAGATTTTTCCCTTACAGTACATTCGAATATCCTCTGGTGTAATTTTTATTCCTTCTTTAATAATAATGCAAGCCATTACTTCTTCCCCATACACATGATCAGGTACTCCAACAACTTGAACATCTAACACATCTGGGTGAGTATATAAAAATTCTTCAATTTCACGAGGGTAAATATTTTCTCCCCCACGGATAATCATGTCTTTGAGCCTACCTGTAACTTTGCAATAGCCATTCTCATCCATGATTGCTAAATCTCCTGTATGTAGCCAACCATCTTCATCAATCGCAGTACGAGTAGCTTCTTCATTTTTGTAGTAACCTTTCATAACATGATAACCTCTAGTACATAGTTCCCCTTGTACTCCACGTGGTACTTCATTTGAAGTGCCTGGTTCTACTATTTTCACTTCAACATTTGGTAATGCCTTACCAACCGTTTCAACTCGTACCTCAATTGGATCATTGGTTCTAGTTTGTGTAATAACTGGAGAAGACTCCGTTTGGCCATATGCAATTGTAATCTCTGTAATACCCATTTTTTCGATTACTGCCTTCATAACCTCAATTGGACAGTTTGAACCTGCCATAATTCCAGTTCGTAATGTTGATAAATCATATTTAGAAAAATCAGGTTCATTTAATTCTGCGATAAACATTGTAGGAACTCCATGTAATCCAGTACATTTTTCATCTTGTACAGTTTGAAGTACTCTCTTTGGACTGAAGTCTTGTACAGGTACCATCGTTGCTCCAACAGTAACACAAGCCATGGTGCCTAAAACACATCCAAAGCAATGGAAAAATGGAACGGGTATGCATAAACGATCTGCCTTTGTTAATTCCATACAATTCGCAATATTGAACCCATTATTAACGATATTTGAGTGTGTAAGCATTACACCTTTTGGGAAACCAGTCGTTCCAGATGTATATTGCATGTTTATAACATCATACGGACTCATTCTTGCAATTCGCTTATCCAACTCTATGTCTGAAGTATTTTTAGCCATAGAAATAAGCTCATTCCATGAGAATGTTCCAGGATATTTTTTCTCACCTAGAACAATTACGTTCCGTAAAAATGGCAGTCGACTGCTATGAAGTTCTCCAGGAACAGCACCCTTTAATTCTGGTATAATTTCATAAAGCATTTCAATATATGAAGAATCCTTATACTGATCCATTAAAATAATCGTTGTTGAATCAGATTGCTTTAACAAATATTCTAGTTCTGCTGTACGATAATTTGTGTTTACTGTAACAAGAACTCCACCCATTTTGCCAGTTGCAAATTGGGAAGTAAGCCATTCAGGTGTATTTGAAGACCATATTGCAATATGATCACCTTTTTGAATTCTAAGACTCATCAAACCTTTTGCTACTTCTCTACAGTGATTTTCAAATTGTTCGTAATTCATCCTTAAACCTCTATCCGCATAGACAACAGCCTCATGAGTAGGATGTAATTTCGCTTTTTCTTCTAATAGTTTCCCAATCGTAATATCTAGTAAATTTGTCATCTTTTCCTCCTTAATTGGTTCCCTTCCAAAAGGACGCGTTATTACCACTTAAATTTAAACACAATTAAGAATATTCTATGTTTTTAGACTTTCCCCTTTAAAAAAACTACTGTAAAAGTAGAAAAGCCACAAGGAATTTCTTTTTCCTTGTGGCTTTTGTTTTTAGTTAATTTATTTGAGAGTTAAAATTAAAATATCTTTCCTATATTATACGTTACATAGCAACGTTATTATCATTCTTCACCACTTCTGGTTTAAATGCGCGTTCCCATTTTGCAATTACAACTGCTGCTAAAGAGTTACCTACTACGTTTACTGCAGTTCTAGCCATATCTAGAATACGGTCAATACCAGCAATAAATGCTAAACCTTCAACTGGAATTCCTGCTGTACCTAATGTTGCTAATAATACAACGAACGATACGCCTGGAACACCTGCAATACCTTTTGAAGTGACCATTAGAACTAACATTAGTGAAATTTGATCTGTGATTGATAAATGAATACCATACATTTGAGCGATGAAAATTGCTGCTAATGCTTGATATAAAGTTGATCCATCAAGATTGAATGAATAACCAGTCGGAATAACGAATGAAGAAATTGATCTTGGTACTCCGAATTTTTCTACTTTTTCCATAATTTTAGGTAAAACTGTTTCTGAACTCGCAGTAGAATATGCTAAGATCAATTCATCTTTAATTAATTTAATGAACTTAAATATATTAACTCCTACCATTTTAGCTACTAAGCCTAATACTACAACGATAAAGAATGCCATCGTTAGATAAACAGTTATGACTAATTTTCCAAGTGGAATTAAAGATTCTAATCCAAACTTTGAAACTGTAACTCCGATTAATGCAAAAACACCAAATGGAGCAAATTTCATAATTTGATTTGTAATGTAAAACATTGTATCAGCTGTTCCTTGGAAAAATGCTAAGACTGGCTTTCCTCTTTCTCCTACCGCTGTAATCCCAAGACCAAACAGCACTGAGAAAAAGATAATTGCTAACATATTTCCTTCAACAAAAGCTGAAAAAATATTTGGCGGTACGATATTTACAAATGTATCTGCAAACCCATGACTTTTCACTTCTTTTGCTGTTTCAACATAAGTATTTATATCAGTTTTGTGAAGAATACTCATATCTATACCAGCACCTGGTTTAACGATATTCGCTACTAGTAATCCGATTAAAATTGCAATTGTTGTAATAATCTCAAAGTACAGAATCGTTTTTCCGCCTAAACGGCCAAGTTTTTTTGTGTCACCAACACTAGCAACACCTACAATAATACTTGAAACAACGATAGGTATTACAATCATTTTAATCAGACGTAAAAAGATGTCTCCGATTGGTTGTAAATAGTCAGCAACCTTTGGATTTCCATAAAAAATTGCGCCTACAATGATCCCGATAACAAGACCAATTAATATTTGCCAAGCTAAGCCAATTTTTTTCATAATAAAAGTCCCCCTTGTAGTAGAATTTTGCCAAGTTTTTTAATTTACTAAAAATAACAAAACCATTTAAATTTTTTTAAATGGTTTAAGCACTACTTGGCTTATTAAGATATCGATGGAACTCTCATAAATTACCCATCATTTCCATAATTACTTTTTGATTATATTCAGAATTTACAATCAAAAAAAGTTATAAAAAACAGTATAACAGAAATCATTACGATTTCAATTTTACTATATTTTCCAAATTTCGATTAAGGTACATTACAATTCTACTAAAAAACTAAGATTTTGACAAATTCCCTTTATAGTTTTTTAATTTTTTTTTAATTTTTAACCAAATAATTACATATTTCTATTTATATTCAGAAAAAACTTGCATTTTCCAAATCATTTAAAACCCCTTTGTTTACAAGGAATAAGAAGAAAAAAGTTAAATATTATCAAGACTCTTATTTACGAATCTGTTCGTTTTGTTTATGATATAAGATGAATAATTTGGAAATATAATTTATTTTTTAATAATTAATGAAAATGCTTTCAAAATATTTTTTTGAAAGTGATTTTACATATTTTGTATAATCAGCCTTGATTATTACTAAAATAAGTTAGTAATTTATGTTTAAGAAGTGAGGTAAATTAATTGAAAACTAAAGTAAACCCAAAAGCAGTTATTGTCATTTTTGGAGCAACAGGAGACCTAGCAAAAAGAAAGCTTTTTATTTCAATATATAGATTATTTTTGAGCCAAAAAATTGATGAAGGTTTTGCGGTTGTAGGTGTAGGTAGAAGACCTTGGTCAAATGATGAGTTTCGTGAAACTGTAAAAAAATCAATTCAATCTATTACTTCATCTGATACTGAAATTGAAAGCTTTTTATCTCATTTTTATTACCATCAATTTGAAGTATTAGAACCGTCTTCGTATATAGAATTAGGAAATTTATTAACAAACTTGGATAATCATTACTTAATTCCTGGTAACCGTATTTTCTTCCTTGCAATGGCACCTGAATTTTTCGGAACAATTGCTAAACAGTTAAAACAAAATGGATTGGCTGATACAGAAGGCTGGAGTCGAATTGTAATCGAAAAACCATTTGGCCATGATTTACCGAGTGCAATTGAATTGAATGATGAAATTCGTGAAGCATTTTCAGAAAAACAAATCTACCGTATCGATCATTATTTAGGGAAAGAAATGGTTCAAAATATTGAAGTAATCCGTTTTGCAAATGCCATGTTTGAACCGCTATGGAATAATCGATTTATTTCAAATATCCAAATTACTTCTAGTGAAATTCTTGGTGTTGAAGACCGTGGAAAATACTATGAGAATTCTGGCGCTTTAAAAGATATGGTCCAGAATCATATGCTTCAAGTAGCGGCACTTCTTGCTATGGAGCCTCCTATTAAATTAACAACTGAAGAAATTCGTAGTGAAAAAGTTAAAGTATTTAAAGCTTTACGTAAAATTGATGAAAACGAAGTAAAAGATTACTTTGTTCGCGGACAATATGATGCTGGTGTAATTAACGGTGAAGAAGTTACAGCATATAGAAATGAAAACAATGTTGACCCTGAGTCTCAAACTGAAACATTTGTTGCAGGTAAACTTTTTATCGATAATTTTAGATGGGCTGGTGTTCCATTCTATATTCGAACAGGAAAAAGAATGGCGACAAAATCTACTAAGATAATTGTTCAGTTTTCAGATATACCAATGAATCTTTATTACAATACAAAAGAGACAATGTCTCCAAATTTATTAATTATACATATTCAACCAGACGAAGGAATTACATTGCAATTAAATGCAAAAAGATCTGGCTCAGAAGAAGGCTACACAAAGCCAATTCAATTAACATTTAATAATAATTGTGTTGATTGTGTTAATACACCAGAAGCATATGAGCGATTAATTTATGATTGTATGTTAGGTGATGGAACAAACTTTACACATTGGGATGAAGTAAAATATTCTTGGAGCTTTGTTGATGTCATCTCAAAAGCTTGGGACAATAATTTAGCACCACTTACAACATATAATTCTGGTACAATGGGTCCAAACGAAGCTGATACTTTATTGACAGTTGATGGTCACAAATGGTGGCCAGTTACTGATCGATTAAATGAAAATTAAAAACAATTTATCGATAAAAAAAGTTACTCCCTCATAATAGCGAGGGGGTAACTTTTTTATGTTTCAAAAACCAATTTGAAATTATGTCCACTGAGTATGGAACTTACCTTCTTTATCGATTCGTTCATAAGTATGCGCACCAAAATAATCTCTTTGTGCTTGAATTAAATTTGCAGGAAGTGTTTCAGTACGATAACTATCAAAATAAGCTAATGCTGCAGAGAAACATGGAATTGGTACACCAGCTTCAATTGCTACTACGCTAATTTTACGTAATGCACCTTGATAACTTTCTACGATTTCTTTGAAATATGGGTCAAGTAATAAGTTAGAAAGATTTGCATCTAGATCGTAAGCTTCTTTAATTTTTTGTAAGAAAGCCGCTCGAATAATACATCCACCTCTGAAAATCATTGCGATATCACCATATTGTAAATCCCAGTTATACTCATCAGATGCAGCTCTTAATTGAGCAAATCCTTGAGCATAAGAACAAATTTTACTCATATAAAGAGCTTTACGCACATCTTCAATAAGTTGCTCTTTATCACCATTATATGTACTAGTTGATGGACCAGATAATAATTTACTTGCTTTTACTCTTTCATCCTTCATTGCAGAAATAAAACGTGCAAATACAGACTCAGTAATAATAGAAGTAGGTACACCTAAATCTAGTGTGCTTTGACTAGTCCATTTTCCTGTACCTTTTTGTCCTGCTTTGTCTAAAATAACATCTACAAGTGGTTTACCTGTTTCTTCGTCTGTTTTAGTAAAGATGTCGGCTGTAATTTCAATTAAATAGCTATCAAGCTCACCCTTATTCCAATCACTAAATACATGATGTAATTCGTCAGCACTTAAGCCAAGTACATTTTTTAATAAAAAGTAAGCTTCTGAGATTAATTGCATATCTCCATATTCAATTCCATTATGGACCATTTTTACGTAATGACCAGCACCATCGGGGCCAATATATGTTGTACAAGGCTCATTTTTTACTTTTGCAGCAATCGCTTCAAAAATAGGTTTCACTAGTTCAAATGCTTCTTTTTGACCACCAGGCATAATTGAAGGACCTTTTAAAGCTCCCTCTTCCCCACCTGAAACACCTGTTCCAATAAAATGAATTCCACTATCAGATAGCATTTTGTTTCGTCTTTGAGTGTCTTTATAGTATGTATTTCCACCATCAATTAAAATATCACCTTTATCAAGATGAGGTAGTAATTGTTCAATTGTTGAATCAGTAGGTGCTCCTGCTTTTACCATTATCAATATTTTTCTAGGTGTTTCAAGAGAATTTACAAATTCTTCAATTGAAAATGTTCCAACTACATTTTTACCTTCTGCTTCTTTTAAAAATTCTTCTGTTTTTTCAACTGAGCGGTTATATACAGAAATTGAGAAACCTCTACTTTCAATATTTAAAGCTAGGTTTTTTCCCATTACTGCTAACCCAATTACGCCTATTTGTTGTTTAGCCAATTCAATTAGTCCTTTCTAATTAAAATTTGCAAGGGTTTTCAAATTAAAAATTGTAAAAAATTTACTATCCTTAATATATCCTCCGATTAGTTTTACTATCCTGTTTAATATTCTAACGACTAACCGAGCAAAATCCTTGCATACCATAAACTTAAGGTCAATAATGATATTAACATAACAAGCGCGCTGAATAAATGTAAACATGTTCTATACATTAAAATTTTATAATTTGAAAAGAAGTGAAACTATGGTAATAAATTACAACTATAATAAATGGACACAGCTTTTATTTACTTTAATTATTGCAATTATTGGTGGATTTTTATTTCAATTGATTAAACTCCCAATACCTTGGCTCCTAGGACCGATGTTTTTTGTACTTATACTTTCTAAAATTAAAGGGATAAAATTGTATTGGCCAAGTAAAATTCGAGATACAGCCATGATTATAATCGGTTACACAATTGGGCTATCATTTACATCTTCTACGTTTATTCAAATCGGACATCAATTAACTTCTATGATTTTGATGACCTTTCTACTCATCCTTTTTACAATTACAATCTCAATCATAATTTCTAAAGTATTTAAAATACATTATCCAACTGTTCTATTAGGTAGTATTCCAGGTGGATTAAGTCAAATGATTGCTCTTGCAGAAGAGATTAAGGATATTGACTTCACAATTGTCACATTCTTACAAATTTCTAGGCTTATGATGATCATTTTTATGGTCCCATTATTAATTTTTAGTCCATTTTTTAACGTACATAAAAGTTCGATCTCAGAAGCCATTCACCACACTTCAGCAAGCTGGCAAGGCTTATTTCCAAACATTATTATTTTTGCGATTGCATGTACGCTCCTGGGACTTTTAGGGAAGAAAATAAATTTTCCTACAGCATTACTTTTAGGACCAATGATCGCTACCATTATCCTTAATTTATCTGGACTACATGGACCTGCCTTACCATCTGTTATTTTAGATTCTTCTCAGCTAATGATGGGAAGTTATATTGGCTTATTATTGAAACCAGAAAACTTAACTAACAAATTAAAAATAGTTTTAGTTTCAGTCTTAAGTGGAGTCGTTTTATTAACATTTTCGCTATTGTCTAGTATATTTTTAACACATATTCACACCATTGATCATATTAGTGCCTTACTAAGTTTAGCACCTGGTGGAATGGATCAAATGGCATTAATTGCAAAAGAAGTAGACGCAGATATAACTGTCATTATGTGTTATCAACTATTTAGAACACTATTTATCTTTATTGTTGTACCATATTTATTAAGATATATTTTTAGAGCAAGGATTCAAGAAAGTAAGATAAAGAGAATTAGTAACGAATAAAAAAGCAAGGAAAATAACCTTTCCTTGCTTCAGTGTGAGACAAAATACAGAAAACTTGAGTTTCAGACTGATTGCAAGCGTTTGTCTTTCGAGGCGCGAAGCCTGGTGAGGAGCGGAGTTACCCTAGTCGGTAATGAGCACCGGAGACAGGCGAAGCAACGAAGAAAGCGAGCGTTTGTCAACAGTCTGAAGCAAGGAAAATAACCTTTCCTTGCTTTTTTATTCTTCATAGATCATCTTTCTAGTCATGCCTCCATCAATTATGATATTTTGACCATTGATAAAATTATTTTCTGGATCAGCTAAATAAATACAAGCTTTAGCGATATCTTCAGGCTTACCTACTCGATTTGACCAATGTTGAAGATGATCAGTTTCTTTTAATTCTTCATTTTGATCAACTTGAATCCATCCAGGGCTAATGCAGTTTACTGTTATACCATTTGGCTGTAGCGATGCTGCTAATGAATGGGTAATTGATACAATTCCACCCTTTGATGCCGCATAAGCTTCTGAATTTGGCTCCGACATAATCGCTCTCGTAGATGCCATATTTATTATTCTTCCTCCATTATTCATCACTTTAGCAGCTTCTCTTGACGAAATAAAAACGCTTCTCAAATTAGTATTAATTACTTGATCCCATTCATCTGTTGATAAACTTAAAAATGGCTTAAAAGCGGAAATTCCTGCATTATTAATTAAAATATCAAGTTTACCAATGTTATCAATGACATTGCGAATAAGATTTATGATATCTCTCTCTATACTAACATCAGTCTTAAAGAATATTGCTCTCCCACCATTTTCCTCAATTTTCTTGACAACTCTATGACCTTTTTGTTCATTTACATCAGCTATAAAAACAATTGCACCTAATTTTCCAAATGCAAATGCAACCCCCTCTCCAATTCCATTCGCACCACCTGTAATAATAATTGATTTCCCTTTAAACTTTTCTTCCATATTTTTATACCTCTTCTTACAATTAGTCTATTATTATTATTATTTCCAGCATTAACAGAAAAAGCCGTCAAATGACAGCTTTTAATTAATCTAGTTCGAATTAAGTTATCTCAATCTTGAGTTTCTTTTTTGCTTAATCCAACCTTTTTTATTAAATAGATTAACATATCTTTTTCAGCAGAATTTAGTTGAGAAAATAAGTTATGAATCATTTTACTATGAGCTGGAAAGATACAACTAATTACTCTTCTACCCTCTTCAGTCAAAGCTGCATATATAACTCGTCGATCTTTTGGACAATGAATGCGTTCAATATATCGCCTTGCCTCTAATTTATCTAATACATACGTCATATTTCCGCTTGAGATTAATATCCTTTTTCCAATCTGTTGAATTGGCTGATCTCCTTTATGATAAAGCAATTCTAAGACTGCAAACTCAGTCAAATTCAAACCAAAACATTTAATATTATTAATAGAAGCATCAGTCAAAAATCGATTTGCTTTACATATTTCAGAATATAACCGGAGCGAATTAGTTGAAATTTCATTTTGATTCAATCATATCAACCCCTTTCAACTATCTTGAATTAAAGATAATTTTAAAGTATTTCTTGAAAGTAGTCAATGTCCGAGTATGGATTCAGTTATTATATAATGTTTTTTAGTTTCACTTAGTTTACATAATAATATTATATAATACTAGTTTACATACAATTCTACAGGTTACTAACATGTTCTAAGTTCCGTACTGTTCATTCAATAGTGTTAAAGATTATACAATGGATCACCATTTTATGAGTAGCTATCTCTCTGGTTTTCGTTGGTTTACTTCCTCATGAGCCGCTTATGAGTAACTATATTCCTGATTTTCGCTGCTTTACTTCCTCATGAATCTCTTATGAGTAACTATATTCCTGATTTTCGCTGGTTTACTTCCTCATGAACCTCTTATGAGTAACTATATTCCTGATTTTCGCTGGTTTACTTCCTCATGAATCTCTTATGAGTAACGATATTCCTGATTTTCGCTGGTTTACTTCCTCATGAATCTCTTATGAGTAACGATATTCCTGATTTTCGCTGGTTTACTTCCTCAAGACCTCTTAAAAGTAACTAATCTTTTTTTACGATATTGAAAAGGTAAATTGTGGGTATCCTAACTGTTAGAATCGAGTGCCATAGACCATTTATTATGGTCCTTTAGTAAGCGAGACATTTATATTTAGGACGTGAGATTATGTCAGAGACAGATATGTCAAAATATGAGAAGAAAATTGAAGTTCGAAATATACGTATGGAAGATATTAGTGAAATTATGAAGTTATCAAACCGTTGTTTTCCTGGCATGGAAGGATGGAAACGGGAACAATTAGAAAGTCATATTCGCATTTTTCCTGAAGGGCAGTTTTGTGTAGAGTATGAAGATAAAATTATTGGTTCTTGTTCAAGTTTAATGGTTGACTTCGATGAATATGATGACCAGCATACTTGGAACGTCATAACTGATAATGGTTATATTACAAACCATGATCCGAATGGATTTAATTTATATGGAATTGAAGTAATGGTTGATCCGGAATACCGTCGTATGAAAATTGGCCATCGTCTTTACGAAGCGCGAAAGGAATTGGCTCGACAATTAAATCTTCAAAGTATTATCATTGGTGGTCGAATCCCAAATTATCATAAACATAGAGATGAAATGTCACCACGTGAATATGTAGCAGCGGTAGAAAAACACAGTATTTATGACCCTGTTTTATCATTTCAATTAATGGAAGGTTTTACAATTAAACGGATTAATACTCGTTACCTTCCGGATGATAAAGCATCAGATTCATTTGCCACTTTGATGGAATGGAGTAATATTGACTATCTTCCAAAATCTAAACGCGTTTACCGTGCATCATTCCCAGTTAGAATATGCGCAATACAATACATGATGAAAAAAATCGATTCATTCTCAGATTTCACGAAACAAATCGAGTATTATGTTGACGTCGCCGCTGACTTCGGTTCAGATTTTGCTGTTTTCCCAGAGTTGTTTACAACACAATTAATGTCTTTTCTAGAAGAAAAACGCCCTGATCAGGCTGTTCGTAGGCTTGCAACATATACAGAGCAATATATCGAACTTTTTACAGAGCTTGCTGTACGCTACAATGTCAATATTGTGGGGGGATCTCACTTCGTTGAGGAAGACGGTAATATCTACAATGTTGCATATCTATTTAGACGTGATGGTACGATTGAAAAGCAATTAAAAATTCATGCAACTCCTAATGAGAGAAAATGGTGGGGAATTTCAGAAGGAAACGAAATCCATGTGTTTGATACAGATTGTGGAAAAATCGCTATCCAAATATGCTACGATATCGAGTTTCCAGAACTTGCTCGTATTGCAGTAGATCAAGGTGCAAACATCATTTTCGTTCCATTTTGTACGGATGATCGTCAAGGTTACCTCCGTGTTCGTTATTGCGCTCAAGCAAGAGCGATCGAGAACCAAGTATATACATGTATCGCAGGAACAGTTGGGAACTTAACACATGTACAAAACATGGATATTCAATATGCACAATCTGGTATTTTCTCCCCTTCTGATTTTGGCTTCGCAAGAGATGGCATTGTAGGAGAATGTGATGCAAATGTTGATACTGTCGTAGTCGGAGATGTTGACCTTGAAAAATTAAGACGTTCACGAAATACGGGATCAGTCCGTCAATTACGCGATCGACGTCGTGATTTATATCGAATTGAATTTAAGAATTTAAAGCTAGAATAGAACTTGATTGATAAAAAAATTGATATTAAAGGATTAAGCTCAGTCAAAAATAGTAAGCTGAGCTTAATTTATTTTTATATTCAATTTATATCTTGGCTCCCTATTGTTTGACTCATTTATTACCATATTCAACCATTTTCTCTAGACTCATATCGTTTTATATTTTAATTAATCAATTTACTCTTTAATTAATTAAATCAATCTATTAACCCTTAATCTACTTGTAAGTAATAATTTGACATTTTTAGACATTGATACAAATCTCTACTATTCTAAAAAAATATTATTCTGAGTAATCTTTCCTAAAATTTTTAAAAAGTACAAATCTGTATACGATAACATTTTTTTATGATATCTTTACTTTATAATTTGATTATTCAGAAATAATTACAATTTTAAATTATATGTCGAGTTTTTGTATTTTTCTTATTATTTCTAATGAAATCTGTTTAATATGAGGAGTGAAGGTTTTGGAATTTAACGATGTATTACATGGCCACAGATCAATTCGAGAATATGAGGATATGGAAGTAAGCCAAGAACTGTTAGATCAAATATTAGATGCAGGTATTCGTGCGTCTTCAAGTGGTAATATGCAATCTTATTCGATTATTGTCACAAAAGACAAGGAAATTAGAAAGAAATTATATTCTGCTCATATGGAGCAATCAATGGTTATTGATGCACCTATTCTTTTAACTTTTTGTGTGGATTTTAATCGAATGAGAAAGTGGCTTACGCTTAATGATGCACCTGTGCATTTTGATAATTTCATGAGCTTTATGATTGGTGCCATTGATGCTACTTTGGCATCCCAAAACTGTGCTTTAGCAGCTGAGAACGCAGGTCTTGGCCTATGCTACATGGGCTCTACCCTAGCAAATTGTAATCAGATAGGTGAAATCCTAAACTTACCACCAAATGTCGTACCAGTTGTAGGCTATTCTTTAGGCTATCCAAAAGAAAATCCAGCATTACGTGACCGACTTCCAAGACAAGGTCTAGTTCATTATGAACAATATAATGATTATTCAGATGAAGATATTCTTGAAATCTATAAAGAAAGAAATGAAAAAGGCTGGCAACGTTACATGGACGTTCCAAAGCTTAAAGAAATGACAGAGCGACTAGGATTAAAGAATTTAGCTCAAATTTATACGATTGCAAAGTATACACAAGAATCTCATCATGAATATTCACAAACAGTACTAGAATATTTAGAGAAACAAAATTTTATGAATAATAAATGATAGTTAACAATAAAAAAGTCGATTTCCAATGAAGAATCGACTTTTTATATTTTCATTTTTTATAGATTACTAGTTATTCTTCTCATTTATAAAGATAAATATATAAACTAATATCCTCTTGCTTAATGTTATAATTCTTAAATTCTGTTTCATTTAAAAACATCTCAAAATTTTCTTTTGTATAAGCACCTTTTTTCAAGAAAGTTTTAAATGCAAATTTTACAAAATACTTATCAAACCCCGTCATTCCAGTTTTTCTAATTTCACCTTCTATATCTTGTGCAGTTGCATTAAAATTCATATCGATTATAAGTGATGTTCCACCTGGTTTTAATACCCTATACATTTCTTTGAGTGCTTTTACTGGATCCATAAAGTTCTTAAATGCTGCACTGCAAACAATAAAATCAAATGTGTTATCATCGCAAGGTAGATTTGATGCATTTCCTTCTTTAAAATTTACTAAAACATTTGCTTCCTTTGCATTATTTTTTTCAATGTTAACAAAATCTGGACTTAACTCTACTCCTGTAACATCAAAACCTATTTTTGCAAGCTCAATAGATAGATATCCTGGCCCAGGAGCTACTTCTAAAATCTTTGCACCTTCTTGAACTAAAGATTGTATTTCGGTTGCATATTCTTGCATTTGTGTCATACGGCTTTTTCGGGAGTTTTTGTCATACCATTTTGCTGTATACCCATAAATACCAACATCTTTTTTCTTCCGCATATTTTTCATCATCACATCCACCCTACCTCTTTTTTTAATGTTATCAATCATTGTTCACAAGCCTTATTATTAAAAAAATTTATTTGATTTAGCTAGTAGGTAATTTGTTTGAACTTTAAAGTAGTTTATATTTCTAGTACAATAAGAGAACAAAAACGTCTAACAACGTTAGTTATCTAACACCGTTAGAGTAACATCTAACACTGTTAGAGTCAATGAAAATTATTAAATTTTTGGAGAGATTTTATGGCGATAACGAAAGAAGCAATTGTAAAAGCATCCCTCGATATTTTAAATCGTGACGGAATAAGTAATTTATCGATGCGCACATTAGCGAAAGAGCTTGAAATCAAAGCTGCATCCTTATATTGGCATATTAAAGATAAACAGGGTTTGTATGATTTAATTGCAGAGCACTTAAATAATGAAATTGTGCTACCTGAAGAATTAGATGATGCTAGGGAAGCTTTAACAGCTCTAGCATTTGAAGTGCGAAGAGTCTTATTAAAAACACGAGATGCAGTAGAAGTTTTTTCGCAATCAATGCCAACTACACCAAGTAGATTAAAAGCAGTAAAATTCACTTTAGAAAATTTAACTAAATACGGTGTATCTGATCAAAACTGTCTAGTTGCTGGTAACCTTTTTAACAACTATGTATTATCATTTGTAGCAGATGAACATCGTGCAATGCAGTTCACATACACTCCCGAAGAAGTAACTGCATTTACATCATTTTTTGGTGAGCAGTATCATTATAGTTTTGATTTTGAAGAACAATTTCTATATGGATTAAGGGTAATATTTGCTGGATTACATACCGAATAATTGAACTACTCGCCACTTAACGCCCTTACAGGTTGTTTGAAGTGGGTGATTCTTGGGAACTGAGCATACTTGCTAGTGTATTTCTTTGCCAGCAGAGGTTTCTCTTATTTGACAAGCTATCCCCGTAGATTCCTACGGTTCTATGTTTATTTAGGCCAAAGCCAATATTCGTAATCCTTCAGCTAGAATGTTTTTACTGGCATTTATGTCTCGATCGTGATGTTGATGGCAAATAGGATATGTCCATTCCCTGATTGCAAGAAGAGTAATGAATCAACGTGATGCTTTCCTTAACAAGTTGAGTTCAGAAATAATCAAAAACCACGATCTAGATAAAAAAGTCACATCATACTTTCGATGTGACTTTTTGAAATAGAATTTACATCAATTTTTAATCCGTTAACTTTCTTTGAAACGAAATAGGATCTGAAACCTAATCAGCTCCTATTTTAGTTACATTCATTTCCTTACTAACTGGTTTCCCGTCCTTATCCAATAATGGGGTAAGTACTCCAATATAACCATCCCAACTAAATAAATATTGTATTCCTGTCTCTTAATCTTTTTTACGACAGACATCATTTTAGCTTCTTTATAGATTACATAAAGCTATTATCTAATCTTTTATAGACAAATGTATCCTCCTTAATCAAACCGTACTGTATCAAAACCATCCATTATATCTTCTAATTCAGTTAAAAAATTTAATTGGACTGGACCTGGAATTTGCTCCATCCACTTTTTAACTTCAGGTAACTCTTCAGCCTCTTCAATATTTGTTGGTTTTGGATCAAGCGTTTCCCACCATTTCTTCAATTCATCAATAAATTCATAGAAATAGCGTTCAAATCTTTCTGCCCACTCAGCTCCTTCATCATCAGTCGTTTTTTGCATCATGCTCCAAGCTTCCATTGCTGTTTCAAAGTATTCATCAATCTTTTTCATGGTATTTTCCTTTCACGATAAAAGTACTACTTACTCTATTATATTAACTTTTTCAAGCTTTTACTTCATTCAGAAATTGATTAGAATCCATTCGATGTGTTGGTCATTTTTCAATTTCATAACCACACCAGTGAATTAAAATCTTGGTCGATCATTATTATGTGACTGTCTCGTAATTTCTTCATGTAATTTTTGACTTTCTGTTTTATCTGGCGCTTTTGTTCCGAACTTTTTTTGCATAAAGAACCCAAATGCAATTGCGACAACTATAAACCCCCAAAATAGATAGCCAAATAGTGTCAATTCAATCACTCCTATTAATTAGTATAGGCAAAATAAAAATCGACTTTACGCCGATCGTGTTGATTTAAAGTATATTTAATATACTGCATATTTACTATTACAACCTATGAATTAATTCATTTATTCCTGGTATTAATATCAAAAGTATTGAGGAAGAAACCAATAGTATTCTGACTTTATTCGATAATTTCACTTTTCCTTTACCATTGTACCATCCACTAAATTGAATTTTGTTCCGATATAAGACAAATATTAATAAAAGGATTCCAAATGAACTCCACCATCCAGAATTAGAAAGATTTACACCAAAATCCATGTATATTTCTGATAAAACTGTTGAAAATAGAGCACCTAGTATCCCGAAGATTACTATGATTCTAATCAATTCTAATATTAGTCCCATTGAAGCTAACATTGCCTTCACTTAAAGCCTCCAAAAGTTTATTTTACTTTTTAAAATAGTTCCATCTAAATATATATTCGATGTTTGGTAATTTTCACCTTTTTTATTATATTTACATAATCAAAATTTTAAACGTTTTCAGTAAAAATTGAATGTAGTATTTCCTTATCAAAACAAAGGAAATAATTGAAAGAACTGGATCCAATCCATCATTAATTGAATTCGAAATTACTGAAATTGTTATGAAAAACACGGCTTCTAGTGCTCAAATTATAAATAACTTAAAAGAAATTGGAATTAAATTCTTCTTTCGAAAATCCATTAAAAATAGATCGTTCCTTCATTCAAAATATGACTGAAAATCCTAAGAACTTTTCGTTGGTCAAAGCGATTATTAAGATGGGCCATAGTTTAGGATTTAAAATTGTTGCAGAGGGAGTCGAAACTGAAGAGCAAATGAAAATGTTAAAAAATTTAAATTGCGATATCGGTCAAGGATATTATTTTAATCGTCCTTTACCGATAAAGGTAATCTGCCCTTCAATGGAGATAGGAATTAACTGATTCGAACTTTACTAAAGGGCGTATTAATACGTCCTTTTTTTGAACTCACTATTCTAACAAGATATTCAAGGCTTCTCGTGAGGAATAAAGTGTAAATAGTTAGAAAATACTATTGAAAGGTTTTTAATGTTCAGGGGGGATACTTTGTTTAGTCAGGTCGTAAAATCTATACCCAATTTACTTACAATCGGAAATTTAATTTGTGGTGTTCTATCGATTACGCTTAATATGAGTGGTTTAATCATGTTATCCTCAATTTTTATTTTCATCGCTGCTATTTTTGATCTTCTTGACGGTAGAGTTGCAAGGAAACTAAAAGTGAATAGTGAATTTGGTGTAGAGCTAGATTCTTTAGCGGATATTGTTAGTTTCGGCGTTGCCCCTGCGCTCTTATTTCATTCCATTTCAGCACCATCAATCTTAACCTCACTTGCATTTATCGTTTTTCCTACGATGGGGGCATTAAGATTAGCAAAATTTAGTGCTAAGCCTACCATAGGTTATTTTAAGGGATTACCTATTCCTGCCGCTGGTTTACCTTTAGCTGGTATGGGAATGTTTTTTTATAGTAATGCATGGATTACTTTAATTCTTGCTTTCTTAATGGTTAGTCCAATTAGGTTTAAAAAGCTTTAATAACTGCAATTAAAAATGCTATTACCCTCTGTAGTGGAAATAGCATTTTTAATTTATATTGAAAAATTATTGTAGCATTATTTTACTTATTATTAAATGAAATGATTGCATTTTTTAAGGTGTAAAGTTTTGCTGTGAAAATATAAAGTTCATTATAATTATTTTCCACGTATTCATCAATAATGCTAATCCCTTTTATAAAGTTCTCAATCAATAAATATGTATATTTTCCGTCCCATGCGAACCGATTAATTCTGAATAATTCATCTGCTAATACTTGGAATCTAAATTCTTCAATTAATAGTTTTATTTGATATATTTTGTCTTTATTATTAGTAGTTGTATATTTACTATTTTCATAACTATTATGTACTAATTTGACAAAATCATTTATATCTTCAGCTAACATATTCGCTTTTTGCATCTCAAATTTCATATCTCCATCCCCTATAGTGTTAAAAATATACATCACTAGAGTGTATGTTTTTATTTTAAATCATATCACAAACAATCCAATTAATCTCGTATCCTACTTCTTCATGGAAAAAAGCAATTCTAAAAAATAAGAGCCACAATTGTGACCCTATACTTTTTATTTTTTGTATTGGTAGAATCAAATATCAGAAAGGGCTCATATTTTTCTACTTTTCCCTTTAGATTTGATCATCCTATGTACTTCTGTTGTTTCTCCATTATCAACATGTTTTTTAATGTTTGATACATCAATATCTGTTTCAATTTTTACGACTTTACTCTCATTTCTTCCTAATTTTACTTTATATGGAGCATTTTTTTTCATAAGTGATAACATTGCGCCTTCGTCCTCAAACGGATACTTATCATAAAAATCAATCGTAAAAAGCACATCACTATTACTATAGTTTTTAAAAGGAAGTTCACATTCTGCATGCATTATTGTTTCATTTTTCATTTCAAAACTACACTTACTTTTATTCCGATCATATGAAACTGCATAAATGTCAGTAGCAATTGTCTTTTGGTATGCACTTGCAAGAAAAGTTGGAGTACTAACTGAAAAGAATAATGCAATCAAAATAATCCGCAACCTAAATTTTTTTAATGATTTTGATAGAAAATAAAAGCTAGCAATCAATAATAATACTGATGTAATTCCTACATAATTTAATCCACTTTCTTTTGTAATCGGTATATTATTTACAGAAAATTTTGCACCTAAAGTATCATCATTAGGAAAAGTGAAATTAAATGCCATAGATGTCAAAAACAGAATGATTGAAAGATAAAAAAACTTTTTGTTTTTTAGCAATTTGTATCACTCTCCTTTTTTAATTTACAACCTCTAGTTAATGGAAGAGTTACTTATTTTTTTAACCCACTCTTTCCCATATATACTTCGTATGCTTCATCTATTTTCTGTTTACAAATCTCACTCCACAAAGTTTGAAGATCTTTAATTTTTTCTTCATTAGCATGTTCTGGCTCCATCTCACCGTCAAAACCAATATGCGAATCAACATCCGAAACTAAACCTTTTTCATCCGAATAGGCAATCTCATTCGGAACATAAGTTCCCCCTCGATGTTGACAATTATTTTCGATACAATGAAAACCTGGTTTTTTAACTTCTTTACAAAATCCTAGAATTGTTGAATTTGCTTCATTTTCAATAATATGTAAGCAATAAATTTCTAATAATACTTGGTTATAAGAAATATTAATCTACTCCTTTCATCGGTCCTAACCTATTTATTAATCAATCTGTTTTCCATATTCATCCAAATAACGATTTTCTAAACTAAATGCATTTGATGCTTTGTTCATTGTAATGATTTTAGCGCTCGGACTCCCAACTTTTATTTCAACTTTTTCGGTGCTCCCCGTTGCATTCACAAGGCTAACGCTCAATTTAGAAACAGTATTATGATGATTTGTAATGACTAGTATTTTCAAAGGTAAGGGCTTGTCATCTTTATATTTGATAGGTAAAGCAAAGTCTTGTAAGTTTGAATCTATCTTATTTTCATTATTTATGTCACTTTCAAAGTACGATCCGTATTCAGCATCTAGAAATCTATAGTTTCCAATATTGTCTTTTTTAAAGTGAATGTACGACGGAGTATCGTTTTGCAAATAGGCTACATATCGATCATTTCCAAAGTCAAATATTTTAATAATTTCAATTGAGTTTTCTCCATTGGTTACAGAATGGATTGTTGCTAGGATATTTTTTTGATTGTTTCCATTCATTTGTAAAGCATGCTTAAGGAGTTTGTAACTGATGATGGCAAAACACAACAAAAACAATAATTTGTATATTATTTTCTGATTAATCACGGTCGACCTCCATTCACTATTTTTTGATTCTATTGTTCTGAATTATCCTTTACGCAAAATAAACCGTCAATTGGGTTATTTCCCTGCTTTTCCCAATATATTTCCAATACTATTCTGTACACATTTAAATAGTCGATTAATTTTCTTGTTAATTCAGTTAAATTTGTTATATTGTTCAAAAAAATTAATTTTGGGCTATCAGTAGCTTAAAATCGTATATATAATAGAAAATGCGGAAGTATTTGGTATTTTGAATTCGATTTCCAACTTTCGCTCCATCAAATCGTAATTCCTTATTTATCTGCCTTTTAGATAAAGGAGGAAGTAAAATGCAAAAATTGATTTATATGATTGGCATTCCTGGTAGTGGGAAAAGTGAAATGGCTAAACAAATCGCCAAGAAAGAAAAAGCCATTGTTTTATCCACTGATGAGTTACGTCAAACTCTATTCTTTAATGTAAATAAGCAAAAGAGAACGAATCTTCTGTATATGGAATTATATAAAAGAGCCAATCGTTTACTTGCTGAAGGGAAGTTTGTTCTCATTGATGCTACAAATATTGAACGGGAAAGACGAATGAAAGCATTAAGTAAATTCGTAGATGTTCATAAAGAGTGCTATTACATGGATGTGCCTTATGAGGTTTGTGTAGACCGAAATAACAAGAGAACGCGTGTTGTAGAAGATCGAATTCTAGTTAAAATGAGGAAGAACCTCGATTTTCCTTTAAAAAATGAAGGATGGGATGTCATCCATCCAATTCACGAGCCATTTTCATATGAAATGACGAAAGAAGAATTAACAAATCTATTAGTAAGTGAAGTTTCATACGAAGAGTTATTTGAAAAGCTCAAAACTGTACCCTTTTTTCAAGCTATGAAGGATTTTAATCAAGAAAATCCGTTTCATTCGCTAGCATTATGCCAACACACATACGGCCTCATTGAGTACATTAATGAAATGTACGAAGAGAAAGATAAACTAATTCTGCAAATGGCAGCTCTGTTTCATGATGTTGGGAAGGTATTCTGTAAGACGTATAAGGTTACCAAAGGATATTATTCATACTTTGGTCATGAAAAAGTTTCTTCACAAATTGCATTTCATTTTTTAACGGAGCTTTGTTTTGAAGATGAATTTATTCAAGCTGTAGTTGGGATTATCGAAATGCACATGTTAATTAACTACGGTGGTAATGAAGGAGCAACTGAAATTTATCATTTACTTGGGGATGAATTACTCGCAAAACTTTATTTCTTTCGTGAAGCAGATACGTTTGCGAAGTGAGGTGTTAGAATATGAAAATGAAGTATCCAAAGACTTTTCATTTACCTTGGTCGGAATCTAAAACTTCTGATGACAAAACACTTCATAATATTGACCATTTTATTGGAAATGAAGTTGTTGTAACGGAAAAAATAGATGGAGAAAATTGCTCGATTTATCGAGATGGGATTCACGCAAGATCAACTGATAGCCTAGACCATCCATCCAGACATTGGGTTAAAATGCTACAAGCTACGATTGGTTACCAAATCCCCGAACATTGGCGAGTTTGTGGGGAAAATGTATATGCAATGCATTCGATTCTTTATGAGGAATTAGATAGTTATTTTTATGTCTTTTCGATATGGGACGAACAAAATAGGTGTCTATCTTGGGAAGATACAATGATATGGTCTAAATTATTAGGTCTAAAAACAGCACCAGTTTTATATAAGGGTGTTTTTAATGAAGAAGCTATAAAATCTTGCTATACAACGAAGTCAAATTTAGGCGGAGAACAAGAAGGATATGTTATACGATTAACTGATGGATTTCAATACAATGATTTTAAACACTCGGTTGCAAAATTTGTTCGAGAAAATCATGTGCAGACAGATAAACATTGGATGACCAAACAGATTAAAGCAAATCGACTAAAACTAGAATAGAAGAGATTATTTTTTAACACTATTTTAAATTTTATTAAAAGGAATGAGAACAATGTAATTTGTTATTTTTATAAAAATATATGAAGTAAGCCATAGTATTCAACGATAAAGAGTTGATTTATATATGAACATCCATATTAAATTGGAAGGAATGGTTCGACTCTCCCAACCATTACACCAACATAAATGATTTTTTATTCTCAAATACCCCTCTCTTTAAGTCATAAAAAAGAGACGCTATCCCTCAAAGAATCGCATCTCCAAAATATTCTTCTCTTGTAATCATTCAAAAAACCAAAATTTTTTTTTAAACCTATTTAATATAAGTTAATCCGATTCGATTATTAAAAATTTGATTTCGATTTTTGAAAACAAATGATCCATCAACATAATCAATGACTAGTTGGTCTTCGTATACATCTTCAAAATTTTTATTTACCATAAATTCAAACTGGTCTCCAATGATCATTTTTTCATTAGGACCACATTCTCTTTTATTAATAACTTTTATCTCATAAATGTTATTAACGACATCACAGCTTCCACGGTCAAATTCTAATTGAAGTAATTTATTTTGATCTACTGCGCCAAGTATTTCTTTAGCTGCATCAGTTATTTTAAAATCCATATTAAAAGTCTCCTAATTTAGATTAAACGTTTAAAAATTTCACACACACTGCTTCAGGTATTTGTACGTCTGATTGAAGCACTGTTAATTTTCCAGTCGTTTTATTTCTTGCATATAATACTAGAGTCCCTGACATTTCATTTGAACCAACTAAATAGTTCTCAGATGGATCTAAAACGAAATCTCTTGGCCAATTACCCTCACTTGAGGTAATTTCCACTAATTCAAGCTTACCAGTATCTTGATTTACACTAAATACTGCGATACTATTATGACCACGATTTCCTGCATATACAAATTGACCGTCTTTTGAAATATGGATGGCACTTCCTTGATTGTTTTCAGTAAAATCACTAGGGATTGTAGAAATATATTGTAAATCTGTAAAGCTTCCATCTTCATTTAATTGTAGCGAAATTACTTCTGAACTAAGCTCCGTCATAATATAAGCGAACTTTCCATTCGGATGGAATGTGATATGACGTGGCCCACTTCCAGGTTTAACAGATAGACTGCTTACTTCAATTAAAGAATTGTTTTCGATTTTATAAGTAATTAATTGATCGATTCCTAAATCAATTGCAACAACATATTTTTCATTTAATGTAAAACCTGAAAAATGGGCATGAGGTTTTTCCTGACGTTCTTTATTCGGACCTGTTCCTTCATGTTGCATAATCGATTTAACATCACTAGCAAAACCATTTTCTTGATTGATTTTAAATAATTCAATTGTACCTTTATGATAATTTGCTGTAACAATATTTTGCTTAACTGAGTCAACGCTAATATGACAAGGTGAAGCGCCTTCATTAAGCTGTTCATTTAATTTTTTAAGCTCACCACTGTTTTCATCAATTGAATAAACTGCAATTCCACCTAAGTTTCCTTCTTTTGCAACAGCATATAGGTTCTTATTATCTTCACTAATTGTTAAATAAGTTGGATTTCCTAGTTCAGCAACAGCTTTTACATCAGTTATTCTTTCTTTTACTGTATCAAGTGTAAATTGATAAATACCTTTACTTTCACTTTTTGTGTATGTACCTACATAACCAACAAATTTTTGATTCGAATTCATTACTATTTCCTCCTCTATTCCTTGTTTTTATGTAAATACCCCCATTTCATAGCTACAAATGAGTTTCAATGAAGATGGGGGCTTTATACTTATTAGATTTAAAGTTTGTTACAAATTATAATGAAGTTTTTGCCCAGTCAGCAGCAAATTTTTCAATACCTTGATCTGTTAATGGGTGTTTAGATAATTGCTCAATAACACTGTAAGGAATTGTTGCGATATGAGCTCCAGCTAATGCTACACGAGTAACATGGTCTGGGTGACGAACTGACGCAGCAATGATTTGAGCGTCCATATTATGAACTCGGAATAATTCAGCAATTTTAGCAACTAATAATACGCCATCTTCAGAAATATCGTCTAAACGACCTAAGAATGGAGATACATAAGTAGCACCCGCTCTAGCTGCTAATAATGCTTGGTTAACAGTAAAGATTAATGTTACGTTTGTTTTAACACCTTTTTTCGTTAAGTAGCGGCAAGCTTCTAAACCAGCAAGTGTCATTGGTAATTTAATTGTAATATTTTTATCTCCGCCGTTTATTTTAATAAGCTCGTCAGCTTCAGCGATCATTTCTTCAGCAGATACAGCATTTGGCGTTACTTCAGCAGAAACAGATTCTACTTCAGGAACTAATTTTAAAATTTCTTCGATACGGTCTTCGAATTTAACGCCTTCTTTTGCTACTAAAGATGGATTTGTCGTTACTCCAGATAATACGCCCATTTTATAAGCTTTTTGGATGTCTTCTACATTAGCTGTGTCAATAAAAAATTTCATTTTTAAATTCCTCCAATTTTTAGGGATATTTCCTATTTTATACTTTATTTATTTCTTTTCAACTGCATGTCCACCAAATTCATTACGAAGAGCCGCAACAACTTTACCAGTGAACGTGTCGTTATCTAATGAACGGTAGCGCATTAATAATGACATTGCAATAACTGGTGTAGCAGCTTGAAGGTCTAGAGCTGTTTCAATTGTCCATTTTCCTTCACCAGATGAATGCATTACGCCTCTAATTTCATCAAGCTTAGCATCTTTTGAGAATGCATTTTCAGTTAATTCCATTAACCAAGAACGAATTACAGAACCATTATTCCATACTTTCGCAACTTTTTCATAATCATAATCAAAGTCACTTTTTTCTAATACTTCAAATCCTTCACCGATTGCAGCCATCATACCGTATTCGATACCATTATGAACCATTTTTAGGAAATGTCCACTACCAATTTTACCAGCATATAGGAAACCATTTTCTACAGAAGTATCTTTAAAGATTGGTTCTACGATTTCCCAAGCTTCTTGGTCTCCACCAACCATATAACAAGCACCGTTACGAGCGCCTTCCATACCGCCAGAAGTACCAGCATCCATGAACCTTATACCATGTTCTTTTAATTCATCATAACGTCTAATAGACTCTTTATAATGTGAGTTTCCTGCTTCAATGATAATATCCCCTTCTGATAAGAATGGTTTAACATCATTAATAACTGAATCTACAACACCATGTGGTACCATGATCCATAGAACTCTTGGCGTATCAAGATTTTTAACTAATTCTTCTAAGCTTGAAGTACCAACAGCACCAAAGCCTTTCATTTCTTCTACTGCAGCAGTATTTAAATCAAATGCTACTACTTCATGATTATGATCCATTAAATTTTGACCTAAGTTTAGACCCATTTTTCCTAATCCAATTAAACCAACTTTCATTACGTTATCCTCCCATATTATCTACTGTAATATTAATGTTTTTCTCTAAGTAAAAATTTTTATGATAAAAAAATAAATAAAATATTATTTGATCAAGAATTTAATAAAGTTTTACTTACGTTTACTACATTCTTAGTACTAAAACCAAATAATTCCATTACTTCATTACCTGTTCCAGATGCTCCAAAAGTCTCAATTGAGATTTTTTTACCTTTAAAACCAACATAGCGTTCCCATCCAAGTGAAATCCCCATTTCAATTGAAACACGGTTTAATACATGTGATGGTAACACAGACTCTTTGTATTCATCTGATTGCTGATCGAATAGCTCCCAACTTGGCATTGCTACAACACGAACTGATAAGTCTTCTTTTTCTAATTCATTTTTACTATTCACTGCAAGTGATACTTCTGAACCTGTAGCGATTAAAATTAAGTCTGGTTGATCGTTCGTTTCTGTTAAAACATATCCACCTTTTGAAAGATTATCTAATCTAGAAGCTGTTTCTCCATAAACAGGTAAATTTTGACGACTTAATACTAAAGCGATTGGTCCATTTGTATTTTGTAACGCATATGCCCAAGCATTAGCTGTTTCATTTGCGTCTGATGGACGAATAACTGTTAAACCAGGGATAGCACGTAAAGCAGCTAAATGTTCAACTGGCTCATGTGTAGGGCCGTCTTCACCAACTGCAATTGAGTCATGAGTGAATACATATGTTACTGGTAATTTTTGTAATGCTGCTAAGCGAATTGATGGACGTAAATAATCATTAAATACGAAGAATGTACTTACAAAAGGTTTAACTCCACCATGTAATGCCATACCATTTGCAGCTGCACCCATCGCATGCTCACGTACACCAAAATAAATATTGCGTCCAGCAAATGATTCGACAGCAAATTTACTTTCATCTTTAATATCTGTCATAGTTGAATGAGATAAATCTGCGCTTCCACCGAAAATTTCAGGAACTGTTTTAATGTAGTGATTAATTGCTTCTCCACTTGCAACTCGTGTAGAGATTGTTTTATTCTCGTCAAAAGTTAATAAATCTTCTGTTTCGATTAAAACTTCACCTTTAATTGCTTTTTCAAGCTGAGCTGCTAATTCTGGGAAAGCTTCACGGTATGCATTAAATATTTGATTCCACTCAGCTTCTTTTTCACTGCCTTTTTCTTGTATTTCTTTGAAATGACATTTAACTTCTTCTGGTACAAAGAAATCTTCTTCGTAGTTCCAAGCATATGCTTTTTTCGTTTCTTTTGCTTCTTCAAGACCTAATGGATTACCATGGGCTTTATTTGTACCAGCCACTTTTGGACTTCCGTATCCAATAATTGTTCGAACTTCAATAATTGTCGGTTGGTCTGTGTTTTGTTTAGCTTGTTCGATCGCTTTAGAAATTTCTACATGATCGTTTCCATCTTCTACTCTTAAATATTGCCAGTTAAATGATTCAGCTCTCTTTTTCATATCTTCTGAATAAGAAAGATTTAATGTGCCATCTAATGAAATATCGTTTGAATCGTATAATACAACTAACTTCCCAAGTTTCATATGGCCAGCAAGTGACATAGCTTCGTATGCAACACCTTCCATTAAATCACCATCACCAACTAATGCATAAGTAAAGTGATCGATAATAGAAAGTTTATCTTTGTTAAATTTACCTGCTAAATGAGCTTCAGCCATTGCCATACCAACAGCAGTAGCGATACCTTGACCTAATGGGCCAGTCGTAGCTTCAACACCATCAGTGTGTCCAAATTCTGGATGACCAGGTGTTTTACTATTTAGTTTACGGAAATCTTTAAGGTCTTCGATTGAAACATCGTAGCCTGCAAGATGTAGTAAACTATATAACATACTTGAACCATGACCAGCTGATAAAACAAAACGGTCACGGTCAAACCATTTTGAACTTTTTGGATTATGCTTTAAATGCTCTGCCCATAATGCATAGGCCATTGGCGCTGCACCCATTGGTAAACCAGGATGACCAGAATTAGCTTGGTTAATCGCATCAATTGAAAGTGTACGGATTGTATTAATTGATAATGTAGAAATCGAACTCATAATTTAAATGCTCCTTTTTAGATCTGCTTTGTTGTTTTCATTTTCTTGTACAAAATCTGTATCTAGCCACCATTTGAAACCATCTTCTGCTAATAATTCATCAGCAGCTTCTGGACCAAATGAACCGGATTTATAAGTATGAAGTGGTACTAAATTTTCTTCAAATGCTTCTAAAATTGGTTGAACCCATTGCCATGATAATTCTACCTCATTCCAATGAGCAAAAAATTTCGAATCGCCTCTTAACGCATCGTAAACTAATAACTCATACGCTTCTGGACGATCTTCTTTATTCGCAAAATACTCAGCTTGTACAGGTTCAATATTACCCTCTACGTTTTTACTATTTAAATAGAAAGAAACTCTTTCATTAGGATTAATTTCAATAACCAATAAATTTGTTCCATTGTCAGTTCTAAGGTTTTGAATCGGACTTTTGAATTCAAAAACGATTCGAGTTGATTTTTCTTTCATTCTTTTACCTGTACGGATATAGAATGGGATTCCCTTCCAAAAATCGTTTTCGATTAATACTCTAGCTGCTACATAAGTATCATTTTGTGATGAAAACTCAATTCCTGGTTCTTGTCTATATGCAACTACTTTTTTACCATTTTGTTCACCAGAACCATATTGACCTCGAACTACATGAGAAACTATTTCTTCTTTTGATAGAGGTCGAAGAGATTCAAGAACCTTTTTCTTCTCAGCTCTCACATCGCTTGCAGTATTTTGTTTCGTTAAATGCATAGCAGACATCATTAACATTTGTAACATATGATTTTGGAACATATCTCGAATTGCACCAGATTTATCATAATAACCCGCACGCTCTTCAACTCCGACTGTTTCACTTGCCGTAATTTGAACATTTGCGATATATTGATTATTCCATAACGCTTGTAAAACTGGATTAGCAAACTCTAAAGCTTCTAAGTTTTGAACCATAGGTTTGCCTAAATAATGATCAATTCGGAAGATCTCATCTTCATTAAATGACTTACTTAATTTTTCATTTAAATCTCTAGCAGTTTTCAAGTCACGTCCAAAAGGTTTTTCAATAATTAGACGCTTCCAACCTTTTGTCGTACCAAGTCCACTTTCCTTAATATTTGATGCAATAACTTCAAAAAATTCTGGTGCTACAGATAAATAAAATAATCTGTTTTCAGGTATCTGTAATTCCAGTTCTCTTTCTTTGACTAAATCTAATAAATCAACGAATCCTTCTTTGTTCGTGATATCTAGCTGTTGGTAACGAATTGAATCTAGAAATTCTTGGACCATTTTTTGATCTTCTAAAGAACGTCTTGAAAAAGTAATTAGTGATTGCATTACTTGATTCTGAAATTCGTCATTTGAAAAATCTTTTCTACCAATTCCAATGATTGAAAAAGACTCAGGCATCTTTTGATCTATATATAAATTATATAAAGCAGGAAAAATTTTTCGTTTTGCTAAATCGCCTGTGGCTCCGAACAATACAAATGACATAGAATCCATTAACTAAACCTCCTCTTAGTCGAACTTTTAACTATTGATAATAAAAAATATATTTTCAAACGATCTTTTATTTTTATTTAGAGCTAATGTTAGTTCAAATAATTCATTCCAATTATTCATTCGGAAAATATTTTTTACCCAAACCTATAATACATGAAAAAAATTTTTCTTTCCAATAAAATGCTTATGTTTCTATTTATTGGATTTTTTTAATTTCATTAAAAAAACCTTAATTAACTTTTTATGTTAATTAAGGCCACGTGATTGAAAAAACAATCTTGTCTATTAATTATCAAATTTTCGTAAAGGAGTAGAGTGTTGTTGATTTCCACTACGTGGTGCTCGCTTTCCAAGGGGCGAGACCTGAGCCTTCTCGGTGAGCCTCCGGGGTCTCAGCCTTCCCGCTTATCCCATAGGAGTCGAGCACCCCTTCCTTCCAATCAACTTCATCATGAAAAAAAGTCCACAATAAATCCTAATCAAATAACCTTTACTTAGTGTAACATAGCAGTTTATTAATCAGTTTGTAAGTGAATTGAGATTTAACATTAACTAATAAACTAATCATTTAAAACTATCTATCTAAAAATTGCTCTAATTTTTTTAATTTCCGAAAAAACAATCTCTAGTTTGTTGATTGTTGAAACAAATTAAAATTTTAACATCGTTATTAAATATAAAATAAATTTTAACATCAATAACACTTAATTTTGTTTTACCTGTATAACGTTTTAGATTTCAACACTCTGACCTTAATTAACTTTTGACGTTAATTAAGGCTTTAGAATGAAATATTATGTGAAAATCAATCTTAGGCTTGTCAATACTAGACCAATAATAAATCCACAAACCGCTCCATTTACACGAATCCAAGTAATATCCTTACCAATTTTATTTTCCAATAAATCAGTTATTTCTTCGGTAGATAATTTTTCAATATTGTATCTAACTAAATCACTAATTTTATGGTGATATTTTTCAATTGTATTGGTTAATAGTTTCTTAAAACTTTGCTCAACATTTTCAATCCAATTCGAATTTTTAATGAAGCTGATTATTTTTTGGATCGCATTTAAAATAAAAGCTTCGTCATTAATTTTTGTTCTAAACAGTTTAATTGCTTGATCTACTATATATTCATAGCCTTTAATTTTCCATTCATCTAATAGGCGAATAATGTTTTCATTCGATTTGTTTTTTTCTGCTTCCATTCGAATAAACGATAAAATGAAATTCCTTCTATCACTATTAGGGTGTTTTAATTCAGTTAGTAAATCGATTAATCCGCTATGTATAAATTCTGTTATTTTCTCTTCTCCAATCATTGGGAGAAAAGCTTTAATCATAAAAAACTTTCGCTCGATAAACTGTATAACTTCTTTGCCGATTAATTCCTTAATATGTGGTAGGCTAACTGTTTCTTCGATTTTATTAATTAAAAATTCATATGTCTTTGCATCCCAATCTTTTTCAATAACCGTATCGACAGCTTTACTTAATAAATTCTGAGATGAAATGGAATCAATTGTCGGTTTAAATGTATTTAATAAAAATTCTTTGATTGTATCATCCTCAATAGATGCACCAAACTGCTTGATTGAATGAACCATTTTATTTCTTGATTCATCATTTTCAAGCATTTTTTCAAATGCATTCATACCTTGATTAATCCAAGCACGTTCTTCTACCTTTTCAATTAAACTTTCTTTACTTAGCCATTGATTATTAAGTGTGCTTAAAATCCCCTCTGTAATCTTCTTTCTATTTTTAGGCAATAAAGCTGTATGTGGGATCGGTACACCAAGAGGATGACGAAACATTGCAGTAACTGCAAACCAATCCGCAAGACCACCTACTAAAGCTGCCTCAAATCCACCAGAAAGGATTTGAAATAATTTAGTTTGAAACGGCATTGTTGCAGCGAAACCACAAGTAGCCACTATAAGTGAAATATTGGCTAGCCGTTTTGAATTCTTTTCTTTCATTTACTAAAAGCCTCCTGTATCTATTTGAAAATAGTATATCATTCCTTTAATTTATTTTCTAAAATCAATTCTATTAAATCATAAAAGATTTTGTCCGTAACCATAATTGGAAAGTTTTTTAAATTTACTATCAAAAAAAGAGACTGTTTTCACAGCCTCAACGTATTGAGTATCGATCTACAAACTTATTTTTAAGCAGTTGAGCCAATTAAAAATTCAATTGAAAATGATGACAAGTAATATTTAATTTATTTTTAAGATAAAACCTATGAGCATCGTAACGTTGTACCCCTGAATCTAAATGGAATTGTTCGCAATTATTTTGTTTTGCTTCATGTATTAACCAGTTCCACAAAAGTTGTGCATAGCCCATTTTACGATGATTTTCACTTGTAATTAAGTCATCAACATAAAAATATTTCCCCCATGCTAATGATTCTGTTACACGATAACCAGCAACAGCTGTTACTTCATCGTTTTCGATTACGGCTACAAGATGATAATTATTTGTGTTGATTAATCTGTTAATCGTGTTTACAAATTCATCTTCTCTTAAATGTGGACGTAATTGACTTACTGTTTGAAACGTTTTCAAAATATCCGAACTACTTTTCATTATTTTTACTTCTGCCATCTTTTATCTCTCCATTCACAAAAAACGTTCTACTATAAAAATACCATAATTTTCTATCGTTTTTTATGAATTGATATTTTTTATTTATGGTTCAAATCCTTTTTGACTAATAAAAAGTTGATCGTCTGAAAAATATTTTCTAAACCGTTGATAAACTATATGATAGGCATCTGGACCATACCAATCTTCTAGATTAAGCTCAGTATATTTTTTTTCAATTCCAAGACGACCTGTTCGTTTCCCTCCGCTTCCGTCACCCATGAAAAAATCATCGATACAGATTCTATGAACAATTCCCGATAACTTTTTTGGGAAATCCTCGCTACTAGGAAGTATAGGAGCGATTGTAGCTTGGGTTGGAATTCCAGCTTTTACAAGTTCTTCGATCGTTTTAAGTCGTGCATCAATAGGAGGTGCATTTGGTGAGAAAGACTTTCTTATTTCATCCAAGTCAGTTTCAATCGTCATGCTTACACGTACTTTCACTTTAAGTTGCTTTAAAAGATCAATATCTCTTTTTACTAGTGGACTCCGAGTTTGGACAAATAAAAAGTCAGGCTGATTATGAGCCATAACTTCTAATAATCTTCTAGTCAATCTTTCTTTAAATTCAATCGGTTGATAGGGATCAGTGCTAGAAGACATAAAAATGGTTACTTTATCTTTGCTTTTTGCCTTTTTCAATTCTTTCTCTAGAATAATAGGGGCGCACTGTTTAATATCAACCCAACTACCCCATTCTTTTTTTCGGAAAAGTGAAACAGGCATTTGTCTTACATAGCAATATGAACATGCAAATGAGCAACCAGTATAAGGATTTAAAGAGTGAGTATATCCTGAGAGAAAACCTGTACCTTTATTTAGAATGGTTTTTGGATTTTTATATAATATTTCACTTTTCATCCAAACACCTCCTAATTAATTTTTCCAATTCTAGTTTCTAGTTTCAATTTTTAAAAGACTTTTCTTCATTTCTAATCCACCACGATAGCCAGTTAATGATCCATCCTTCCCAATTACGCGATGACAAGGAATTATGATTAATATTGGATTTGCACCAATTGCTCTCCCGACTGCTCGTACAGATTTTGGCTTATTTAGGTAACAAGCAATGTCGGAATAAGTATTAGTTTCTCCATAACCGATTGAGCAAAGCGCACTCCAAACTAAATTTTGAAAAGCTGTTCCACGTAAATCAAGTCTACTATTAAAATTAGTCCGCTCGCCCTCTAAAAATTCAATTATCTCTTTTTTATAAGCTTCTACTATTGTCTCATCTTCTATCATTTCAAATCTAGGAAAGTATTTATCCTTAAATAAAAGTAATTCTTGTATGGTTCCACATTGTGAGCCTACGAAACATAGTCCTTTTGTAGTTGCAGCAATATGAATCTTCCATTCTTTATGTTCGATTAAGGTCCAATATAATTTTTCGGTTGAATGCAATTTAAATCACCCTTTGCTCTTCAAGTTCATATTTAAATTTTATTATAGACTTAATTAAGAAAAATGGACGGATATTAGAATGAAAGAGCAAGAATTTGAAAAAGATTTTAGAATGAACTGCAAATAAAGTCTTGGAGAACTCAGTAAATAATGCTTTGATAACTGCAAATAAGTGCTGGATAACTGCATTATGTCCTGGTGAACTGCAAAAAGGGAGTCTATCTGTGCAAATAAAAGTGTTCTGCAATTAAAATTTGAAAATCGCAATTAAAAATGTCTAAACTGCAATTAAATTCAAAAGAATCGCAAATAAAATAAAAAATTACCCATACCTGTTAGGGTATTATAACCTAAAGTTTGTGTACTAGAGTGTAATTTCAATTGAAAAGCTAGTAAATATACTTTAACCTTTCTAGAATGAATAAAAAATTGATATATATCAGCTAATTACCTGCAAGGAAGAGATCAATTCCGTCAATAATACCCTAATGCCTCGTACATTTTACTAAAATTAGGAGGGGGGCAACTTCACAGCATTTCACTTAACAAATCAAACAGCCCCTTACCTATCCACAAAGCTCCAAAAATGTATTCTATTTCTGTTTCTCAATCATATCCATTACTAATTTTTCAGCTGCATTTTTATATAGATTACTCATATTAACGAAAGAAGTAATTAAGAGCAATTGTTCGATATATTCTTTACTTTCATCATCAATCAGTTCAATTTCTTTGTTTACATTTTCACTAGATTGTTGAAGTTCAGTTTTAAACTTTTCGAGGTTTAGTTCATTTAAATGTAAAAAAATTGAATAAATATCATCAATATTTATTTCATTGTTTTCAAGGATTCTTTGATTTAAACCGTTTAAAGTTTCTTTTATATCATTAATCGAAAGAGCACCCTTTAAATGGTAAATTAAACTGATTAAAATTATATGATTCTTTGTGTATTTCTTATTTTTTATTGGGAAAAGCAATTTAGCTTTAGCGTAATTATTAATCATTGTTTTTGTCATTACTTTTTCATTAGAATTCGGTTTCGCAAATTTATTATCAAATAGTTGAATTACTTGATCCATATAAAGATCAAGATTAGGAATATCATCTAATAATATTTTTTTATCTAAATCTATTTCTTCTATTAATTCATTAATCTTTTTCATTTTACGTCCTCTTTTTATGTAATTTACTGTTTAATTTTAACATAAATAAATTGCACTTTAAACACTTGACTATATAATGTCGTTAATGATAACTTTATATGTAGTTATTAAAACTACATAACATAGTTGGAGGAGATATACATGGGGAACTTTATGCGTGAACCTATTAATTCCATGACACATTTAGTCGGTGCTGTATTATCATTATTTGGGTTACTAGCGATGGTTTTAAAGTCAACTTTTTCTGGTGGAAGTGTGCTACAAACATCTGCCGTTATTGCATTCGGTGTAAGTATGATTCTTCTCTATTCAGCTTCAACGACCTATCATATGGCAAAAGCTAGCGATAAAATAATCGCTTTCTTAAGACGAATGGATCATTCAATGATCTTTGTCTTAATTGCAGGTACATATACTCCTTTTTGTATCATTAGTCTAAAAGGTACATTGGGATGGATCATCTTTTCGATTGTTTCTTTCATTGCATTTTGTGGTGTTTTGTTCAAGTTGATTTGGTTTAGTTGCCCAAGATGGTTATCAACAGCTCTTTATATCGCTTTAGGATGGGTCATTATACTTGCTTCGGCTCCTTTATCTGATGCAATTAGTATAAAAGGAATGATCGCGCTAATCTTAGGTGGAATTTTCTACACGGTTGGTGGCGTGATTTATGGAATTAAACCTAAATTTTTATCTTTTAAAAATTGGGGATTCCATGAAATTTTTCATATTTTCATTATGCTTGGAACACTTTGTCATTTCTTCTGTGTTTATTATTTTGTAATCTAAATAAACAAAAAACCATCCTTAATGGATGGTTTCAGCGTGAAGACAAAGTACAGAAAACTTGATTTTCAGACTGATTGCTAGCGCTTGTCTTTCGAGGCATGAAGCCTGATGAGGAGCGGAGTTACCTTAGACGGTAATGAGCACCGCTCAACAGACGAAGCAACGAAGAAAGCGATCGTTTGGCGGGCAGTCTGAAACCATCCTCAATGGATGGTTTTTTTTATTTTAAGATGCCCGTTCCAACAATTTTCACTTCAACTTTTGGTTTAATTGTAATTTTACCATAATCTTTGTTCCAATCCAGTTTTTTCCACACGTCTGGATGAAATGAAATTAACTGTCTACCAATTCCGAATGCATCGCAATTTGATTCTTGAACTGTTTTAATTATTTTTTCAGCTTTTAATGTTAGTTGCTTTGAAATTTTTTTATTTAACTTATCAATTTCTTTTAGGGAATCTAATTCATCATGTGCGTATTCAAGTGTATCAACGTCCAGTTTTAGATTTAAATTTACGGTTATTTTATTGTCTTTTGAAACTTTAATTTCCATTTTCGGCTTATTTTTTTTCACTTGAATCGTTATATACCGTTCCCTAATATCTTTTTCTTTTGGACTAACTTCTACATTAAATCTTGCGTACTTCTTCATTTGATCTTTAAATAAAAGTAACATGGTAGGTTCATCACCTAAAAGATTATACCCTGTATATTTGTGATCGTTAAATAATGCTACCCCAGAAATATCAATCAATTTATCATCATCTTTTTCAATTAGCGGTAAAAAAATATCTTCACCTGGGTCGAACATAATTGTACAGATCGTTTGAACATTTTCAATAGGAATCATCGTATGGCTTTCTGCGTTAGTTACTAAGTCCAAAATTTCTTCACTTATAAGGGTTTCCTCTACTTTGCTTAATTTTAAAATTTCTCCCGCTCGCCCTTTAGTAATAATAACTTTTGCCCCTAATGAACTTCTTGGGTCTCTATATATAACATCGAATATAGGATAAATATCCTGTTTAGACAATTCATCTCCAAGTAATAAAACCCTTGTTTTATTAGTAGCATAATCTCCCGCTACTTTTCGAGTAACTTTTATTCTTGCATCACTTGTTGTATTTCCAGTAGCAGTAATAATGACATTAGTTGTTTTAACTTGTGAAGGATCACTTCCACCTTGACTATTTGTTTTAATGACTGCAGTTACTAGCATATTATTATCCTCTGCTAAATCAAATCCAGCACTATAAACTAGCCTAGACTCCTTTAGTAATCTTTGATCCCAACAACTAGTTAAAGGCAAAATACAAATTATAGAGATCAATACTATTTTATATTTCATATGGGTTACCGAGTTCTTTCTTTTTTCTAATAAGCGAAACAATTAATAAAATTAAAGGTAATACAAAGATAAAAACATAACTTGTAAAAGAAAGAATTGTCCCAAATTTCATTACAAATTCTTCACTATGTGGTAAAAAAGTACAGATGATCGCGATGGCAAGTCCTGTAAACATAGTTGTTTTACCATGGTTTTTAAACTTTAAGAGTTTGCTGATTCCGAAACTAGTTAAATATAAATAGGTCACAAGTGAAGTTAAGATTGGTACAACCCAAATCGAAAGAAAGACAAGATCGAGTCTTTCAATCACTTCATATGATAAAGATTTTAGTAAATATAAAATTGGCTCAGGTACGATTTCAATTTCTGCTTTGCTAAAACTCATATAACTCGTAATTAAAAAAAATGTATATAAAAGGCTTACAAAACTAATTGCGATCGTTCCAGATTTTAATATTTTGTTTGGCTTTCCTTTTACATACGGAAATAATACTAAAATGAATTCAAATCCCATCATTGAGATTAGCGCATCGTGAGCTCCAAGAAGAATGTTTTTAACCCCCGCTTGTCCGACTGGAAATAAATATCGATAATTTACATTATTGTAAGAACAAAATTCAAAGAATATCAAAAATAATATTAAAATACAGACGAATACAAAAAATCGTCCAATTACTTTCAAATTTTCTTTCGCTAAATATACTCCTGTACCAACTATAAATAGGATTAATACAAAAGGTGGCGTAAATGTAAGAATCCATTTTTTAAGTACAGAAATGGTGATGATCACGACATAAATCGCCACAATAAAGAAAAATAAGATATAAAGATACGAAATGACAGTCCCAATATATTTACCGACTATTTTCGATGCATATTCATAGATCGTTTCTTTTGGAAATCTACTACCAAGTAACCACATTATTAGTAATAGTACAAATACCCCAACCCCAGCTATTAATGTTGAAATCCAACCGTCGTGTTCTGCATGTTTATGGACTACATATGGTAGTGAAAGTAATCCAACACCGATTTGAGCTTGAATGATGACGAATGTGAATTGCGATATTGAAAGCATCTTTTCATTTTTCATCATTTTCCCATCCTCTAGAATTATTTTCTCGTTTAAAATTCTTTGGTAAAGGTGCAAATGGTCGTTTTTTCATTTTCCATTGTGGCGCACGAACAACTGTATCTTTTAGATCTGCTTTTCTAAATGGAGCAAATGGCGCGAAATATGGTGACCCGAATGATTCAAGTTTACATAGATGAATTAGGATAATACTAAGACCAAAAACAATTCCTATTAATCCTATTAACGATGCTGCAAACATTAAAGGAAAACCAAGCAATCGAACAGAGGTTCCCATTTCATTGTCCGGTACAACAAATGATGCAATTGCAGTAAGTGAAATAACGACAATCATCGTATTTGAAACTAAATTTGCCTGTACAACAGCAGTTCCAATAACTAAACCTCCTACAACACCTATTGTTTGTGCAATTGGATTAGGTAACCGTATTGCTGATTCTCTAAGCAATTCTAACGTTATTTGCATTCCTAGAGCTTCAATTAACGGTGGGTATGGAACGTTTTCTAATGAACTTTTTACATTAAATACTAGATCTATTGGAATAATTTCAAAGTGAAAAGAAACTAATGCAATATATAAAGCAGGCAATGATATAGAAATTAAAAAACTAACCAATCTTAAAATACGTGCAAATGAAGCGACCATCCATCGGCTATTGTAATCATCTGGTGATTGATAAAAAGTGAAAAAAGTAATTGGTAAAACAAGTGCTGAAGGGCTACCATCTGTTAAAATAGCAACCTTTCCTTCCATTAAGTTTCCAGCTATTCGGTCAGATCGCTCAGTAGTTAATACTTGCGGAAAAGGTGAATAAGGGTCATCTTCTATGAATTCCTCAAGATTACCTGGTGAATGGACATAATCAACATTTATATATGAAAGTCTTCTATGGACTTCCTTAACTAACTCCTCATTTGCAATCGTATCAATATATATAACTGCTAATCGTGTGTCAGATTCTATCCCTAATGATAAAGTTTTTACAACAAGATTAGGATTACTAATTCTTCGTCTTATTTGATTAATATTTGTCAGTATACATTCTACTAATCCATCGTGGGAGCCTCTGATCGTTTGCTCACTACTAGGCTCTTGAATAGATCTATTTTGATAGGAAGTAGTTTCTAAAATAACTACAGTTTTTTCAAATTCTGTGAAAATGAGCGTGTTTCCTTTTACAATACTGAGAATACATTCATCGAATGAATCCGAACTTTTAACATCATTAACTGATACTGTATTTGGAATCGTATCTTTTGGATTATTAATAATTTGTTGAATAATTTGGACTTCAAGAGCTTCTCTACCTACAATTGTACTAATATAGACAACTACAATCTTTTTATTATGAAACATTAAATGTCTGATTGTTAAATCACTTGTATTTATTAGTGATTTTTTAACATTTTCTACATTCTGATCCAAATTGCCACTAATTTCGATGATTGAACCTCGATTATTTTGGTTATGTTTATTAGAACGCATTATGCATTTCACCTAATTTCCAAACTCATACAATAAATTAGATTTATTTTGCGTTAAATTAAGGTTATTATTCACTTGTAAATTCCAGTATTTGTAAAAACGTTAACATTCGAATAAAAAAAGGCTTCCCTATAAGTCAAAATAATGACTATAAGGTCGCCTTTTTATTGTACTTAATTATTCATTTACTCTTTTTTTCCAAATTCCAAGCATGATCGCTGTGATAATAGAGCCAATTAAGATAGCTAGTAAATACAATACTGGCTTATTTACTAACGGAATAACAAATGCTCCACCATGTGGTGCAGGTAATGTAATACCAAACGCCATTGCAAGTCCACCTGCAATTGAAGAACCTACAACAGAACTGACAATTACCCTTACTGGGTCTGCAGCAGCAAATGGTATCGCTCCTTCTGTTATAAAAGAAATCCCCATAATATAGTTCGTAATACCTGATTTACGTTCCATTTCAGTAAACTTCGATTTGAAAAGTGTAGTAGCTAAAGCAATACCTAATGGAGGAACCATACCACCTGCCATTACTGCAGCATGTGGTGCAAAATTATTTGCTGCAATTGCAGCTATACCAAATGTGAATGCAGCTTTATTTATAGGTCCACCCATATCGACTGCCATCATTCCACCAAGAATTAATCCTAACAATACAGCGTTTCCACCATTTAAACTACTTAACCAATGAGTTAAAGCTGAATTTAAATAAGTTACAGGAGGATTTACGACTAATTCCATTAAAACACCAGTAATTAATAATCCAAATACTGGATATAATAGAACTGGCTTAATACCTTCTAATGATTTTGGTAACTTAGAAAATACTTTCTTTAGTCCAAGTACAACATAACCAGCTAAGAAACCTGCAATTAAACCACCTAAGAATCCTGCTCCAGCACTTGAAGCTAAAAATCCACCAACTACCCCTGGTACAAATCCAGGTCGATCGGCAATCGAACTTGCAATAAAACCAGCTAATATAGGTACTAAATAACTAAAAGCACCAGTTCCTCCAATTTTCATTAGTAATTCAGCAATAGGACCTTTTGTATGAATTCCTCCAAAAGCAAATGCTAACGCAATTAGAATTCCTCCACCAACGACAAAAGGTAACATATTACTTACACCATTCATTAAGTGCTTGTAAATCCCTGAACCTTGATTAGTTGAAGAACTTCCTCCACCATTATGATTAGCATGAAAAATTGGTGCATCTTGTTTAACAGCTCTTTCAAGTAATTCCTTTGACTTACGAATTCCATCTGCTACTGGTACTTGGATGACATGCTTTCCATCAAAGCGATTTACTTCAACTTGTTTATCCGCTGCTACGATAATAGCTGCTGCTCTATTAATCTCATCTTTTGTTAATTCATTTTTTATCCCTGTTGATCCATTCGTTTCAACTTTTAAATCAATATTTAATTCTTTTGCTTTTGCCTTTAAAGCATCTGCCGCCATATAAGTGTGAGCAATACCTGTTGGACATGCAGTAACTGCAAGGACTAGTGGACGTGAAGAATCTTCTATAACTGTTTCTTCTTTTTCATCATTTAACGATTTTTCTTTTTGATCGATTAACTGAATAATTTCATTTGCATCCTTTGCACTTAATAAAGATCCGCGAAATTCTTCATCCATTAATAGTGAAGATAATCTAGATAAAGTTTCTAAATGCGCATTATTTGCGCCTTCACTAGCTGCAATCATAAAAAATAAATGCGCCGGTTGACCATCAAGTGATTCATAATCAATCCCATCTTTTGATCGACCAAATGCAATGGCAGGAGTCTTAACCGCCGCTGTTTTAGCATGTGGAATTGCAATACCTTCTCCAATTCCCGTTGTACTTTGACCTTCACGTGTTAAAATCGCTTCTTTAAACTGTTGTTGATCGTTTAATTTCCCTGCTTGATCTAAAACTTGTATTAATTCATCAATTACTGACATTTTTGATGATGAATTCAAATCAATGAGAACTGTATCTATTTTTAATAATTCTGTGATTCTCATATTTCGTCCCCCTAATCTTTTTCAATCTTTACTTGATTAAGTAATTCTTCAATTTTCTCTCTTTTTGTTAAATCCTCTGAAAAAGCGGTAGCACTACCTGATGCTACACCTACTTTAAATGCAGTTTCAATATTATTTGTTTTTACATAAGTACCAACAAAACCAGCCACAAGTGAATCACCTGCACCGACTGAATTAATTACTTCTCCCTTTGGAACATTTGATACATAAACGGAAGACTCTGTAATAAGAATCGCTCCATCACCTGCAAACGAAATTCCTACATTTTGAGCACCCATTTCAACTAATTTTTTACCGTACGGGATTGCTTGCTCAATTGAAGTAATTTTGACATCAAATAAATCACCTAATTCGTGATGATTTGGCTTGATAAAAAATGGACGATGTTTAACCACATCTAAAAGTACTTTTCCACTTGCATCTACAATGATATGAATTCCATTTTCTTGTCCCCACAAAGTCAATTGTTCATATAAATCAGATGGTAATGTATTAGGGATATTACCAGCTAATACAACATAATCACCTTTTTTAATTTGTTTTAATTTATAAAAAAATTGATCTAATTTTTCTTCAGAAATTGCAGGGCCTTGTCCGTTAATTTCAGTTTCTAGTTGAGATTTTAATTTTATGTTAATTCTAGAATCGCCTTCTACTTGAACAAAGTCAGATGTAACGCTTTCATTTTCCAAGACATTTTTAATAAAATCTCCTGTAAATCCTCCAACGAAACCAAGTGCTATGCTTTCCACATCTAATCTTTTCAAAACTCTAGAAACATTAATTCCTTTACCACCAGGAAATTTATTTTCCCTTTTCATTCGATTAATTTTTCCTAACCCTAGATCCTCTACTTCAACGATGTAATCAATTGAAGGATTAAGTGTTACTGTATAAATCATGATTTCACTACCTTTATCAAAGATGTTTTTTCCTCTAATTGTTTGGCTAGAGCATCATCTATTTCGTCCGTTAAAATAATCGCTTCTTCAATTTCACCAATCTTCGCAAAACTTGTTTCACCAAATTTACTGTAATCAGCTATTATAAATACTTTCTCTGAAATAGAGATTGCTGTTTTCTTTACAAACGCCTCTTCAGGATCTGGCGTAGTATAGCCAAATTGTGGATGGATACCATTCGCCCCAATAAAACATTTATCAAATCGATAATTCTTTAGACTTTCAGAAGCCATACTTCCAATCAACGCTTTTGTATGCCCTTTCATTTTTCCACCTATAAGATATGCGGACACTTCATTTTCGAAAAGAGCTTCAACATGCATTAATCCATTCGTAACGACTGTTACATCTAACCCCTTTAATAAAGGAATCATTTCGAATGTAGTACTACCAGCATCTAAATATATACAATCGCCCTCATTAATTTGAGTTACTGCAAGCCCGGCGATTAATTTTTTACTTTGAACGTTTTTGGATGTTTTTTCAGTCATACTTAATTCAGTGGCTTTACTATTGATTGAAGCTGCTCCACCATGGACTCTTTTTAAGAGATTAAGAGACTCAAGCTCAACTAAATCACGACGTATTGTTGACTCAGAAGTATTTGTAGCCTCTACAATATCCCTTAATTTCACAATACCCATTCTTTTGATCATCTCTATAATGAATTGTTGTCTTTCCGGAGTTAACATAGAATTCATCCTTTCATAAAACCAAGTATAAGACACAAAAAATAAAAAATCAATCATTTTCTTCCAAAAACGTTCATTAAAAACCTAAATCATTCAAAAGCTTTCAAAACCGTTCAAATTTGTAAAAATTTTCAAGCTACATTAAACTAAAAATAGAAGGTAAATTTGTTTTTTATATTATTTCTTATGATTACTCATAATATTTATCTAAACAAGTAATACTCAAATTTTAGATTCATAGAGTCTGGTTAAAATTTTGGTTTATCATTATTAAAATAGAAATGGGGAATACCTTTTGAAAGAGAATATCCAAATTCGTGAAGAACTTATTGAAGTGATTGATCATTTAACAGATGAACAGTTAAATAAGAAGGTAAATAATGAAAAATGGTCCATTATGCAAGTACTTGAACATTTATACTTAATGGAATCTAAATTAGTAAAGCTAATGACACGTACATTTAATGAAGCACCTAGTGAAGTTATACAAGATAAGCCAATTCATCTAGCAACTGATCGTACTAAAAAAATAACCTCTCCACCTCATTTTGAACCAACTGATCAATTCATTACTAAAATAGAAATGACTAAGAAATTGAACCAATCTAGAAAATCACTACATGAATTTGTTGAACTAACTAAAGATCATAAATTGGATGATAAGGGAATGCCACATCCGATTTTTGGACAAATCAATTTAAAACAATGGATTCCTTTTATAGGTGTTCATGAAAAACGTCATATTGAGCAAATTAGAGAATTAAAAAACGAATTATTTATTAAATAATCGGATTATAGTTACTTGGAAGTTGATTATAGAAGTTTTCCTAAATACAAAAAAGAGCTTACGCCTTGTAAGCTCTCTTTTATATTGAAGAAATTGCCTCTAATTCTTTTTGGTAAAGACTAAGGATTTGATCTTTATGTACTTCTAACTGATTTGACACTTGAGAAATTGAATAGCCGATAAATAGTGGCGATACAACAAATCTAGGAATAATTTTACAAATAATTTTCCCCTTCCATTTATAAAAGAATAAGTTATAGCTTTGAAGTCCTTTATAAAAATGGTTAAGTAAGTAATGTGTAACCGTTTGTAAGTAGACGGCCATTTGTGGAACAAATTTGGGTTCATCAATAAGAATATTGAATTCTCTAAATCCCATAATTGGATGAGTAGAAATGTTTAATTCATATCCATTACCCGACGAAATGGTAATCCCCTCAAAATATACATCTGTTACCTTTTTGTCGTAATCAATATTTTTTAAGCCAACAATTTGCATATGCGGATGACTCAGTGTTCCCCCTGATAATGGGCCATGATTTTTATATAAAATAACAGATTTAAATTCCCCTGTTGATTCCATTTCATCCCATTTATCAATTGCAAAGGCTAATAATTCTGTCAAATGTGTTAATGAATATTTCGAAGGATCTCCTTCACAATCATCGCTTTCAATAATAACAGTTTGAAAAGTATCTTCTAATGTCGGAAATTTATTTTTCAAATAAATGATTGAGCCAGCTGTATCGATAATATCCGTTAAGTTTTCACGATCACAGAATGGGCATTTAACTTCTTTATTTTTAATACTATCAGGTTTTTTAACGCCTATGTCCATCTTAAATTGTAAAACCTCATTTTGAATATCCATTTCGGTTTCCCCTTTGAATAAATTGAAAAAAAGTTAGACTAAATATTCTCCTCTTTGAAAATACATCATTTTTTAGTTAATACATTATTGTTTTTTTCTTATTGAAAATTGCCATCTTATTTCAACAACTTAGCAAGATGTATATTCTATTACTTAAAATAATAATAAACGATACAATGGATTATCAATTAAAACGCTCATTAATAACCATTAATTTTTAGATTTAACAATTTACTTAAATGAAATTCTATTTTCACCTTAAATACTTTAAGTTAATTTATATTCGTATAAACCAAAATCTCATGTAAAATTAAATCAAATTATTTTAGTGACTTAAAATAGTATCTTTTTCAACTAAGTTTCAAATACTAACAACGATATTCAATTGAATATCAAAGATATCCTAAATTATCTTAGAGGTGAATCAAACATGACATTAAAAAATCATTTAGATCCTCATTCTCAGAAATTTTACCACAATTGGACTAGACCTAAACATGCTAAATCACAAGTCAATGGACATACTATGGAGTCTCAGAACACGATCATTTTAAGAAGCAATGCTAAGGCACATAGATGGTAAAAATGGATAATTAAGGAGCAGGAAGACATTTAGATGTCTTCCTTTCTTTTATGAAATTAAAAAACTAGCCATGACATTTGCCATGGCCAGTAAAACAATCATTATTTATTTGTTCCATGTTGCTTAGTAGGTAATTTTTCATTTGGTGTTCCATTACCTTGATGTTCTTTATTTTTTTGGTCTTTTCTTTGTTTTTCATGTAATTTTTCGACAAATTCATGTGTATCTTCCATTTATTAATCCTCCTTAGTAAAGAATCTAAATGTTACTTTAACCAATCAGGTAGGAAAAAATTCATATTAGCGTGATATAGAAGTTACATTAGAATTTGAATCAAAAATAAAACAGAATTAACAATCAAGATTGTTTGAGCAATTCCAAATAAGAATCCTGTTATGAAACGTAAGAAATTATTACTTTCTCTCCATTTCCACTTTTGTGTATACCCATCAATTAATAACGGAATCATTAAAATAGGAATATACCACCAAAATATAAATGATGAGATCATAAATAGAAATGGAAGAAACAAATACCCCAGAAGTATGGCAGTACATCTTGCACATAGTGGAAAAGTATAAGAACCTATTTGAAATGACCTTTCTTGCTTACGATGACATGGAATCCAATTTAAAATCAAAATTAATCCCCCTATTAGCTTGGACAATCTGGGCTACAATCACAATCTGGTGCACAATCCGGTGTGCAATCAGGCATGTGATGATGACAATCAGGTATGTCACAATCTGGTATAAAACCAAAATCACCGCAATCACACCAATCGAATCCCCTTTTCTGTCTCCTCCGCTCATAGTAAATAATCATAATAATTCCAAAAACGATACTTGCACTAATCAAAATTAGTCCTTTTACTAAAAAACCCTTTATAATTAAAACAATTCCTAAAATAAGAAGAATGAAAAAACCACTGATTAAGAAAAAGACCAACTTTACCACTCTTTCTTAAATATAATGAAAGACTAACCTGATGTTAGTCTCAGACTGATAATCAAATTTTTTTGAACTTTGTGTATTTACTAAAGATTAAACTGATGTTAGTCTTGTGCTTATTCACATAAAACTTAGTAATAATCCCAAATAAGTCTATTTTGAACGTTGAGTCGCTGCACCAATTAATATAAAAATAGCTGATAGTATATGCATAATCATACCAAATATCGGAATCCATGCAAGACAAGAAGTTACGATTCCAAAAATATTTCCACTAGCAGAGACACCAGCCTTTTTCGCTAACACGAGTGTAATAATGTGGAGGATTAAAGCTATAAATAATGGCGTATATCCAAAACCAATAACGATTGAACCACCTAGAACAGGTATCCCGAGTAATGCTTCAAAACCACCCGAAATCCATTTCATATTTTTCACGTTTGATCTCATAAAATCTCCTTTTCAACTTAAAAATGTTAATTTTTTCTAATAAAAACTATTGTATTCGATAAATTCTTTTACGGATAGTTTTTATTATAAATTCCATTTAAATTCAGTCTAAAGAATGAGAATTTCAGAAAGTGTAAAAATTAAAAAGCAAGAGACAAAAACTCTCTCTTACTTTTTTATCAGTTATATTGTTGTAAAAAAGCCCTAACCGAATTTGCAATTGATTGCACATCTTTAAGTTGCTCATTTTTAAAGCTAAGTGATGTTTTCTTTTCATCTAATCCCAATGACTCTTGTAGTAAACCTGTTAAACCACGATATGAACCAGCTTTATCTACTGCTACCACCATAAACAGTCCATCTTTATTCGGTTCGATCATACATTCAATTTCATCAAATCGCCATTCTCTTTTAGAGCTTGGAACAAACTCCCACTCTTGATAAAATCGACCATTTTGAGCCTCCACTTCAACCTGACGTAAACGAAAGCCCAAAATTTTAAAAGCTTCTACAAAGTTTGCTAATTCTTCATGTGCATGAACCTTTAAGAAATCAGTATCTGTTGGGTCTATACTTAAATCGATATCTAAATCAGTCTCAATCCAAACTTGGCCATGTCTTAATGTAATCGGTGTGTAAAATGGCAATTGGAACGAAAAAGGAATTACTTTTTCTTCATTCGCTTCAATTTTCATTTTGCCGGATACACGTTCTTCATGTAATTGAATTTTAACGTTTACCTCATCGTCTCCACTTTTCTTTTTAGCATAAGACTTTAATTTAAGCCCAATATGATTAATTTCTTGTGCAACTGAACCACCTTTAATTTCAACTACACCTTCAACATTTTTTCCTGGATATAAATCTTTCGTATGAATAATTGTATCTACCGAAGCTGCTCCAATTCCTAGTCTAGCTAGTACTTTTTTAAACATCAGATCCCCTCCAAAAAAATTACTACATTTCCATTATATAGTAGATTACCATTCTTGAATAATCTAAATTTAGTAATTATTCCCTTCTATACATTATGAATAATAGATAGAATTAGTAGACAAGTTATTAGTAGGATAAGCATATTTTATAATATGAAATTAATTTTGGAGGTGTCATATGCACTTTATTTTTATTAAGAAAAAATGGTTATTAATTTGCTTTCTCCTTGTAGTGATTGGATTAAGTGGTTGGTATTACTTAACTCCAAATTCAGTTCAAACTGCAGTAGAGCAGCAGCACGTAAAAACAATAGACATCGATATGATTACAGCTGAATTCAGTACAAAACTAGATGATGGAACGGAAATCGAAGCTTATAGATGGGATCCAGGTACGATCGTTGTTGAAAAAAACCAAAAAGTAAATTTAAAAATTCATGGAATAAACGGAAAAGAACATAGTTTCCATATCGAAGGAACAAATATCACGGGTGTAGTTGTCAAAGGTAAAACGACTGAGGTACCTTTATTCATTAAAAAAGAAGGTACATACCGATTAATTTGTGATACACATTCCCATGACGGGGCACCGATGATTGGTTATATTGTTGTAGATTAATTATTTAATAACAGAAGCTGGTAAATCAATCTGGCTAATATGAACAACTAATTTTATTTCATGAAAAAAGATAGTAAAAATAGTCTAGTTTACTATATTTACTATCTTTTTCTGATTCTTGTTTATTTAATTGATACTTTACGTACATTTTTACCTTTTTTTAAAGTAATTTGTTTACTCCAAGTACCTTCCATTGGTAGTTCCAACCTCACTTCATATATACCTGTATTTATTTTCTTCATACTCGCTTCAACATGATGATTCATACTTTTCATTTCCACTTTAAAATTAATCGAATCTACATCAACTTCTTTTCCATCTGAATCTACTAAATTTACTAGATACACATGTGTATGGTTTTTATTTCTTAATATTTCTTCGTTAATTGAAAATTGAATATGATCTAAAAAAGGGCTCGATTTAACTTCAGCCTTTTTTCCACAGCCAGAACAAACTAGTAAAATACATAACATAGTTATGAATATGTAAAAGAATTTCTTCATTAACATCACTCCTTTTTAGATAAAATTCTCACCCCTACTTTACTTAAAAAGGTTCATTAAATTTGTGATAAAATGTGAAAGCATAAATTAAAAATAAAATTATTGTAATCTCATCATACAATTAAGCTTTTTCAACATATAATTGAACGTTATAACTCAATAAACTAAGGATCCTACATAGGGAGGAGTTTAACTTAATGTTCTTAGAATGGGCTAGCATTGTCTTAACTGTTTTACTTTCATCATATGTCATCTTAATCGCAAATAGAAAAAAAGAAAAACTTTCTTGTACAGCTGGAAAAATGATCAGTATGACCAATTCAATGATGACAAGTGTCACCGTGGGTACAATCTTTGGTATTTTTTTTCGGAATACAGATTTAACAATCCCTACAATTATTTCAATGACTGCAGGCATATTAATAGGATACTTAACGGGTAAACCTTTATCATTAATGGCTGTACTAGAAGGTATAACTGCTGGAATTATGGGTGGAATGATGGGAGCAATGCTTGGTATAATGCTACAGGAAACTTATTTAAACATTTTAATCTATTTTATAGATGTTGTTTTTGTATTAGTTACAATCCTATTAATTAAAGTGATTGATCTAGAAGTAAGCAAATTCAATAAAAATGAAAAATCTATCCAATCAATTTGATCATTAAAATAGCCTACCTCTTTTAAATTAGGTAGGCTATCATATTTTAGTAAAAAAAAATAAAATACGATCCAAATGAGCTGTATCGCATAGTAATTGAAATTCAAACTCTTTTTCTTCACCAAAATTTATTTCTTTTGAATCATCCTCTTCAATAATTACCGTATCTCAGAGTCTTTTTAAATGAATTGATAACAACTTTAATCCTCCAGCTTTAGTAAATTATTCATTACCTTGTTTTTCTTCTCTACGTTCATATAATATCCCTGCGATTAAGGCAAGTAAAACATTTGTTATTAACAATGGACTAAATCCAGAACCACAAACTACTGATAAAAAAAACGCAATAATAACGAAAAGGACTGGCAAATTCATTTTGTATTCTCCTTAAATGAAAAGTTAAATAATGTTGGACATATTTAAGACTATTTTATATTAAAATTATTTTACCATGAATTAACTATTTTCTAACAATTCAAAAAAAAAAAAAAAACGATTCATTTGAATCGCTTTGTAGTGATTATTGGTTGATTATTTCTAAATTTCTTGTTTTACTTCAAATCGATTATCAATTCTACTTGCCCCCAGACATTTCTATTATATCTGAACGATTCTCGTTTTGAACAAATATGACTACTCAGTTATCATTTATAATAACCTACTCACTCTAAACATTGTGTTTAGGAAGTTGATATGTTCCAATTGGTGAAGTTGAAGTAAGAAATTCTTGATGACTTTCTATAAATAATTTACCTATCTGAGCCCTTTTTTCTATTGCTTTTAGATGAAGCTCAGATTCCTTTATCATCATTTCAATCTGCTCATACTGTTCAATACTTTCATATTGCCAAATCGCTTCAATTTTATCATTCGATTCGTTTACCCACCTGCCAATCAATTTAGCGCCATGCTTAATTTGATTCGGATATAAATATTGATGAAAAAAATCATTAAATTGTAATAATTTTTCTGGGTTTATTTTATAAGACTTCTTTCTATAGATCATTTTTATTTTCCACTCCATAAAGTGAATTTAGACAAGCGTTTTTTTAATAAATTGATTTACTTCCTTAAAAAAAAGTTCCTTCTCTTCTAAAAATGGATAATGATTACTTTCATTTAAAATGACTAATTTCGATTTTTCTATTCCTTCAGCCATTTCTTCTGAATATTCGATTGGACATTGTACATCATGTTTGCCACAAATGATTAAAGTTGGACAACTTATTAAAGCTAACTTTTTTGTTACATCGTAAATTTGATATTCCCTATTAAAATAATTAAGTCGAATTGCAGACATTTTTTTAGAGATTGGTAAATTAAAATAGTCATGGTATCGTTCAGGTTTATGTAAAGATAGCTTTGTTCGCTCAATTGATAGCGCTTTTCTTTCTTCATTAGACACTTCATTACTTTTTAATCTTTCAATTAATTCTTGCATGTTATTAAATTGCGGATGAGCCCGGTTATAAATACAGTTTTTTGAAAATGTTGCATAGTCTCTTGCTGCAGCCCCAACGATAATATTATGATTTAAAGAATTTGAAAAATAGATCGCATAAATGATTCCAAGCATTCCACCGGTAGAATGTCCAGCAAAATTCCAGGATGAATAGCCTAACGTTTCCCTAATGTCTTCTAAATCAAAAATCGTTTCTAACATACTTAATTCATAAGGAAAATGTGCTTTTTCGGAATTACCTGTTTCTCTTAAGTTTATTAAAATAACTTTAAATAATTTAGTAAATGAATTGGCAAAATAATCTCCAGTATCATTAAACTCAGAGTAATTATGTGTGACACATAAAGGCTCTCCCTCACCTTTACAAAATACTTCAAATGTACCTCGTTTCGTATTAATTAGTCTCCGTTCCCATTTCTCCATAGCGTAAAAACCTCTATTTTTTGACATACTCTACTATTTCTTGAAAATAGGTACTAATTCCTATCATTTAAAAAATTGTTCACATATTATTCAAAATTAATAATACGGAAAATTCAGTTATCTCTGAACAATATAATACCAAACTGCTTCTTCTCCAAAGTAGTCACCAGTTGGATTAAATCCGGATTGCTTATATAAATTCATAGCTAATTTATTATCCTTATGAACTGTTAAGCGAATTTCATTGCATTGCTGAAATTTATTCATTATCCATTTTATCATTTCAGCAAATGCTAATTTACCATAACCTTTACCCTGAAACTGTTTATCAATTAAAAACCCATTTATCCAATAACTATTTGTTGTATGTTCTTCATAAGCATGCATAATAAATCCGACCATTTTCTGATCATCATAAATTGCAAATGGGATATATTCCACATTTTCGCCATCTGGTTTTATATATACTTTTGCAATGGATACTGCAACTGAAGGAACAAAATTCAATTGTTCACTATCTATATCAAGTTTTAAAGCTTCTTCCCAATTTTCTCTTGTTACGAATTCTAAATGAATAGTCATCGATAGCCTCCCTTTCACCTTAAATTTAAACCCCTTATATCATATCACTTTCTTTACAAAATTCAGAAATTTCCAAAATTACGGTAAATGAAATTTTTAATTAAAAGCGAATATTTTTTAGTCTTTAGGCAATAACAACCTTGAAAAGCAATTTTTCATATTTACTACCTAATTTTTATTTAGCTAGTACATTTAATATATATGAAAGGAAATTATTATGAAAAAAATTGTTATTATTCTCTCTATCTTATTTGCATTTGCATTTGGTTCATTGGCTGGCATTGGTTTTAGTAAAGCTGAATTTGCAAGAAGCACACAAGAACATAATGTTATGTCTACTAATTGGTTTCAATCCTCTGCGGAAAATAAAGCTTTGCAAATTCAAATTTATAATCAAGCAAAAGAAGAGCTTGCTGAAACAATGGTTAAAAAGAAAGCAAGTGATAAATTAAATAAAAAGGCAAAACCAGCCGCAGTAGTTTTAGACATTGATGAAACAATCCTTGATAATTCCCCTGATACTGCTTGGTCCATTAAAAATAATACTTCCTACCCACAAGGCTGGGATGAATGGATCCATATGGCAAAAGCTAATTTAATCCCAGGTGCAAAAGATTTCTTGCTCGCAGCGAAAAAAATGAATGTGGATGTTTTTTATCTTACAAATCGTCCTGAAAAAACACGAGATGACACAATTAAAAATTTGAATTTACATGGATTACCGAATGTTGACTCAAAACATTTATTTTTAAAAACAGATATAGCTCAAAAAGGACCACGACAAGCAGAGATTGCAAAAACTCATGAAATTGTTATGTTAGTAGGCGATAATTCAAACGATTTATCAGATATTTTTTATAAAGCGGATTTGAAAACTCGAAAAGATAATGTCGATAAAATTGCAAAGGACCTAGGTATAAAGTATATCCAATTACCAAATCCGATGTATGGAGACTGGGAAGATGCGATCTATCATTACAAAATGTCAAAAACTCCAGATGAAAAAGCAGTCGATCGTTATAAGGCATTACAGCCAATGAAATAGATAGCTTCCTAAGGTTAGATGAGTTAGTTTTAACTTATCTGACCTTTTTTCTTTATTAAAAATCCAACATTCGATTGGATAATTACTATTTTCATATGATTAAATCATATCATTTCTTGTATTATTTAACTCTAACATATCCCCCTTTTTATCAATACTACGGTTTTTCAATACATTTAAATTCGACAATACTCCCGAATTACCACAATTAATATGCCCTAAAATTTTTTTTCAAAATTTTCTTTAAACATTAGTCTGATAGACTTTGATTTAAGCAGGAAAATGCCAACACAATGAGGAATTTATTCTAAAAACAGATATTTTGTCTACGGATATTGTAGCCTTGATTCAACAATCTTAATTTTAGTGTTTTTTCTTTTCTACAAAAATGATTTGCGAAATTTGTTCAAAGCAATGATTTCACCAATTTTTCCTAGGATTTGTATTAATGAAATATACAAGGAGATGTGACAAAATGTTAGAAGTAGGAAATTTAAAGGAAACCGAACAAACCATTTTTAATCATACTGGCCCGATTATCCAAACAATTGATCGCGAGATTGAGATACTTTCTCGGAAAGAGGAACCGTTAGTTGTCTTACTTGATAATGTTTTAAGTGATGAAGAATGTGACGAGCTAATAAACCATGCAAAATTACGTATGAAACGGTCAAAAATTGGGTTAACTCCTGTGGAAAATGAGATGCGAACAAGTAGTGGTATGTTTTTTGAGGAAAGTGAAACGGAACTGATCAAACGCATTGAAAAACGAGTCGAAACGATTATGAATATTCCAATCGAACATGCAGAACCATTACAAATTCTTCATTACGAGCCTGGTCAGCAGTATAAACCGCATTTCGATTACTTTTCTAATCATCGGACAAATAATAATAGAATCAGTACACTTATTCTCTATTTAAATGATGTGGAAGAAGGCGGAGAAACGATTTTTCCTACACTTAATTATTCTGTTACCGCCAAAAAAGGCACTGCTTTATACTTCGAATATTTTTATCAGGACGAAGCAATCAATGAACTAACGATTCATGCAGGTAGTCCTGTTATTAGCGGAGAAAAATGGGTTGCGACTCAGTGGATGAGACGACAACGTATTCGTTAGTATTAAAAAAATAAATAGGTTTTAAAGTTAATATTTTGTATATTTAGGACCTTATATTTCAGATAATTCTAATAATATTTGGTCCTATTTTATGTATACTGTATTCATTATTGTTTTTCCAGTAGCCATATACACTCTATGAGGTACTATAGTTCACTTTTTTTCTTTTTAACTTCCTCATGAACACTCTATGAGGTACTATAGCACTCATTTTTCCTTTTTAACTTCCTCATGAACCCTTTATGAGGTACTATAAATCACTTTTTTTCTTTTTTACTTCCTCATGAACCCCTTATGAGGTACTATAAATCATTTTTTTCCTTTTTTACTTCCTCATGAATCGCCCATGAGTTACTATAATTCTATTTTTTTCTTATTTTACTAGCCCATAAACACCTCATGAGTTACTACAAACATTATCCCCAAAATTCCCCGACTCATTAACGCTAACGGAAATCACCATCAAAAAAACGCAAGGTATCGACCTTACGTTTCACAAATCATTTGTTTATTCAACTTCCTTCAAAAAGCCTTCAACTACTCGAATATACTCTTCTGGCTCTTCTATGTACGGCATATGTGCACTTTGCTCAAAAACGTGGAATTTTGAATTAGGCGTTAGCTCGCTGAAATATTCAGTTGATTTAGGTGTTGCTTCATCGTATCTACCACAAGTGTACATTGTAGGGATTTGGATGTCTTTTAATTTTGAAGTGCAGTCAAAATCCTTTAAGTTTCCAGTTACATGAAACTCGGATGGTCCCCACATAATATTGTATACTTCTGGATTTCTGTAGTGTTTTCCTTTTTTAAGGAATTCTGGATATGGGTCTAATCTGCAAACAAAATGTTTGTTAAATACAGCGTTGGCATTTTTGTATTCCTCTGAATCTGTTGTACCATTTTCCTCGCACTTTATTAATGTTTCTTGTACATCAAGCGGGAGTAGTTTTCGATTTCGATCTTGATCCTCAGCCCATAATGGGGCACTTAAACAAGGGCTTGAAAAGATTATACTTTTCACTCCAACTGGTCTCGATAAATAATAAGCAGCAGCAAGTGTTGTACCCCATGAATGACCAAGTATATGAAACTTATCAAGCGATAGAGCTTCTCGGATTTGACTAATTCTTCCACGAATCTATCAATATTCCATAAAGTAGTATCTGTTGGACGGTCAGACTTTCCACAGCCTAACTGATCATAAAAAATAACTGGGCGATCTTCTGCTAATACGTGTAGACCTTGCATGGAATAATGCGATGATCCAGGCCCTCCATGTAAAACAACAAGAGGGATTTTAGATGAATTTTTATTATGAAACTGATACCACACTTTCCCGCCTGTTACTTCAATAAAACCCTCAATCACATTCATTTATTTCTCTCCTTTTCATTCAAACAGTAAATTAATACCCATTCAACCATTGTTTTTTTTAATAATATAAGCAAGTGCTAATGGAATCATTGGAAGAAATGCAACCAACTTAAACCAACTCTCTACGCCACCAAAATATAGTGTTGGTAGTATTAATGCAACTCCGCTTAATATTAATGTTTTCCAGGATTTTTTCCATAGTCCTAAAACTAAAAGAATAAATCCAGAACTAATTAACAACCAAAAGATTAAACCTACCCAATAGAATCCAGCATGTTCCACTAATTCACACCCTAGTCAGTTTTATGTATTACAGGATAAAATTTAAAGATGATTCCGATAAAAAAATAAACGATAGGTATTATTTCATATTTAAACTTGGAAATTCTATATTTATCTGAATTTTACCACATTTCTATTTTAAATAGAAAAACAATATGTAGTTACAAGTTAAGGTGATTAAAAATAGTTATTTTTACTTAAACAGCCTTATTCAAAGAAATTGCGTAAAAGTCATGAAATATTATGAGATGAAATAATATAGGAAAGTAAGGCATTTAAAAGCCAATGGGGGCGATTTTATTGGCATATGTAGAACTTGATTCTCATACAAAGCTCTACTATGAAGATCACGGAGAAGGTCAAACAGTTGTTTTTGTTCATGGAGTAATGATGAGTAGTAAGTTTTTTCATAAACAAGTACCGTATTTTAGTAAAAATTATCGCGTCATTACTTTAGACTTACGAGCACATGGTAAGTCCTCAAAAGTTCAATATGGGCACACAGTGGCACAGTACGCTCGTGATTTAAAATGCTTTATTGAAAAACTAGATTTAAAGGATGTAATTTTAGTAGGTTGGTCAATGGGAGCTTTTGTATTGTGGGATTATGTTAATCAATTTGGGAGTAAAAATATTAAGGCGCTAACAGTTGTTGATCAATCTGCATCCGATTATATATGGCCAGATTGGGAGTTTGGAGCATTTGATTTTACGATTTTAAAAAATGTAATGCAGTCGATCCAAGAAGATCAGAACAAATTTAATAGTGATTTTATATATGGTATGTATATGGATCAACCTGATCCAAAAGAACAAAAATGGATCTTAAAAGAAATGAATAAATTACCTGCAGCGATTGCAAGTACAATCGTGTTTAATCAAACGGCTGTAGATTATCGGGATACTCTTTGTAATGTTGATATTCCAACATTAATTTGTTTTGGTAGTCATGGATTTTTTCCATTAGCCGCTGGTGAGTTTATACAAAAAAATATAAAAGGTTCAAAATTTGTTCCATTTTATAATAGTAGTCATCTTTTATTTTTGGAAGAAACAGATAAGTTCAATCAGGAGCTAGACGAATTTTTTAAGGAAGTACAAAAATCTGGAAAAGGAAAAACAAAATCTAGAAAAAAAGAAAAAAGAAAAGCAGGAAACTAAATGGTGAACAAGGAATGCAGGATTTAGGCCATTTAGGATTGAAAAATTTTGTTTTCAATTCTTGCCCTACCTGCTTTTCTTGTTTTTATTCTTCCTGCCATTAACTTCACTTAAACCAACCTTTTTCTTTTGATTGTTTTATAGCTTCGATTCTATTTTTAACCTCTAATTTGTCCAAAATCATAGATATATAATTTCTAACTGTTCCTGTTTTCAGACTCAATTCATCCGCAATTTCTTGTGTGTTTTTACCATCCGCTACTAGTTCTAAAACTTCTTTTTCACGGTCAGTTAACGGATTTTCTTCAGCGTATACATCATCCATAAGTTCTGGAGCATAAATTCTCTTCCCGGCAATAATACTTCTAATTGAACTAGCTAACTCTTCACTTGGACTATCCTTTAATAAATAGCCTTTTACACCCGCTTTTAATGCTCTTTGAAAATAACCTGATCTAGCAAAAGTTGTTAAAATAATCACTTTACAATCTAAAGCTTTTAATTCTTCTGCAGCTTCAAGTCCAGTTTTACCAGGCATTTCAATATCCATTATACAAATGTCAGGTTGTAATTGCTTGACTAGTTTAACTGCTTCTTCTCCATTTGATGCTTGACCAACAACTTCCATATCATCTTCTAGATTAAGTAAAGAACCAAGAGCACCTAATAGCATTCGTTGGTCTTCAGCAATTACGATCCTAATCATACTAGTTCCTCCAATTCAATTTGTTTTACATCGATTGGAACTGTCATAATTAAAGTCATTCCGTTTTCACAGTTTACCTCTAATGTTCCATTCACAAATTCGAGTCGTTCCTTCATTCCAATTAACCCATAGCCAGTTGTAAACTTTTCCAATTTACAACCAACTCCATTATCTATTACCGAAAAAATTATTTCATTTTTCATTTGTTTAATTGATATTTTACATAAAGTGGCACTACTATGTTTTACAACATTTGTTACGGCTTCCTTTAAGCACATACTGACAATATTTTCTGTCAGTAAGGAAACATTTGAAAGTTGGAAGTTTTCGTTACATTCAACTGTAATTTCAGCCGCATGTAGAATTTGCTTAATTCTTATTATTTCGTCTTTAATTCGAATCCCTCTCATTTGAGAAACGATTTTTCGTACCTCATTTAAAGCTGTTCTGGCCGTTTGTTGTACATCCTTTAATTCATTTTGAGCTAAATCCGGATCCTTTGTAATTAACTTTCTAGCTAAGTCACTTTTTAAGCCAATCAGAGAAAGTTTTTGACCTAGTGTATCATGTAAATCACGAGCAATTCTTTGACGTTCTTCTAGTTTTACAAGATCTGATATACGTTTATTAGCATCTACTAACTTTTCTTCCAATTGCCCTCTTTCATTTCGACTGTAAAGACTAAATGGTAATAAAATAACGCTAATCCAAGTAATGATAATAAATGGAAGTTGCCTAATGATTAATTCTTCTTGAAGGATAATCGTGATGTTGATTGATATTGTAGTGATGACTAAATGAAGGATATATAAAGTTAAAAAAGTAGCTCGATTTTTTCTCTTTCCAATCATATAAGCTATAAAAAATGCAAAATATACATAGCTAAAAAGTATATTCATTGAAGTGGATATGATGATTAAGATGGATGACCATAGAAAAATTGACCATCCTTTTGATCTGTACGCCAATCGATAGATAATAAAAAATGATATTGTTAGTAAAATCCCGATTATGATTCTTAAAGTGGAATGAGCAGAAAGAAAAATAAAATAAAATGGCAATATTCCTAAAACTGTCCAAATATATGGTGAGATTCCTGTACTTTTTAGGAAAACTAAATATCTTTTAAACATAAATTTACCTCATTATTCAAACATTTTGTGACCTACTTTAACAATCTTATCATATTTAAGCAAAGTTAATCTTTATAAAAATGTAAATAAAATACATCAAAAGTTCAGACAGTGTCTGAACTTTCGTGATTTACTTTATAGATTGATTTTATATCTTTAAATCCTACAAATCGCTTTGTTTCTTCATCCCATAATCTGAATTTTAAAGATGTAAAACTTGTTTTTAGTGTAATCGTCGGTACATTTTGTAATGGAAGCGTATTATTATGAACAGACTCTAAATTATAATTCGGTACCCTTGGACTTAAATGATGAACATGGTGGTATCCAATATTACCAGTTATCCATTGTAATACTTTTGGAAGTTTATAAAAAGAGCTTCCCTCAACCGCTGCTTTTACATATTCCCAATTCGCATCTTCTTCAAAATAAGTGTCTTCAAATTGGTGCTGTACATAGAAAAGCCAAATTCCTAATACTGCCGAAATGAAAAAGATCGGACCTTCCACTATTAAATAATTTTCCCAACCTATTGTATAGCAAAATAAAGCTGAAACCCCAACAATTAAAATATTCGTTAAATAAGTGTTTAGTCTTTCTTTTAATTTTGCATTTTTCGTATTGAATCGATTGGAAATTAATACGATATAAATTGGTCCTAAACCAAACATGATTAATGGATTACGGTATAGACGATATTGTATTTTTGTCCAGAAAGGTGCTGCAACGTACTCTTCAACAGTTAAAACCCACATATCTCCAATTCCACGCTTATCTAAGTTACCACTGGTCGCATGGTGGACTGAATGACTATGCTTCCACTGGCTGAAAGGAAATAATGTAACAACGCCTGTAATTGTGCCAAGAACTTTATTTGCTGTTTTATTCTTAAAAAACGATTGATGACAACAGTCATGGAAGATAATAAATATCCTTATTAAGAATAGTGCAGCAACTATATCAATAAAGATCGTTAATACTACTGAAATAGAAATACTTTTATAAGCAAGATACCACAAGAAGATAAATGGAATAAAAGTATTAATCATTTGCCAAATACTAGCTTTTAAATTTGATTTTTCATAAGGAATAATTTGCTTTCGTAAACTCTTTTGATTTTCTTTTGACATTTAGAAGTTCCTTCCTAATGTTGTAACTTTTCATTATTATATTATCCTAATTATATAAGTTAATTTTTCTAGTGGTAGTAGCAGGCGTCATATGAAAAAGATGACAAATGTCATATTAAATTAAACGCTTACTTTCAATCTCGATTTCATCTAAACATATTAATTAGAATGTTTAATTTTTTGGTAAATATTATGGTTTTTTCATAAAAAAAAGTAATACTCAAATAGTATTACTTTTTAATCAGTTAGAACTCCATAATAAGCAATTTTTATGGTGTTGCCACTTTTTTATTATTTTTTATTTTTCCAAAAGGTTTAAAATACGTAATGAACGTCATGAATGCTAAACAACTTAAGTTAAATATTCCAGTTATAATAATCGAAAGCCAAGTTGACTCAAATTTATTTTGATTAAGTGCACTCGCACCTAATCCTTCTGCGGTTTTTACTAAATATGCGAACCAATCATTAATCAAAAAGATGCCAATCAGAATAATTAAGACAGTTAGAATAAGTTTTATAACAACCCAATAATGCTTTACTAATCCCCACTGCGTCCATACAGAAAGTAAAATCCCAGTAACTAAAGTTGCAAGTGCAGGATATTTTAGTAAATTTTCATCAATGATATGCATACTTGATAATGTATAAATAAGCTGCTCCGAGTTTTGGGCATTTTTTAAATCTAAAGCTAATATTATTAAACTTAATGTACCTCCAAACCAAGCACATACTGCTAAAACATGTACACTAACTAATATATTTTTTTTCGTTAAATTTAATTTCTTTTTAGCCACTACTCTGTTCCCTCCGTTTTCATTAATTTTATACTTTTCATCATAGTGGCAACATATAAAACTGCTATTATCAATTTCTTAAATAATTCTTAAATCATTTCTAAAACTAAATTGCTTATTAATTGACGACCAGATAAAGTTACTTCACCGCTGTTTTAACATGAAAAAATTTGTATTTTCTTTGGTGAAGTATTGAAATTAATGTATTTTCTCATTGAATATGAAAAAGAGTCATCTTATAAGCGAGTTTACTAACTCACAGGATCACTCTTTATTTATTGTATTGAAATTTAATCTTTAAACCGATATCCCGCTCCCCATATCGTCTCAATATAATCCGGATTGGACGGGTCAACTTCTATTTTTTCTCGGATTTTTCGGATATGAACAGTTACAGTAGAAATATCTCCGACCGTTTCAAATCCCCAAATTCGATCAAATAATAATTCTTTACTAAATACTTTATTTGGATTTGAAGCAAGAAATGTAAGTAAGTTAAATTCCTTCGTTGTGAATATTTTTTCTTCTCCATTAACAAGAACTTTTCTAGAATCTTTTTGAATTGTAAGTCCCCTTACTTGAAGTTCATCTACATTAAGATAACCTTTATTTGCTAAACGTTGATACCTTGAAAGATGAGCTTTCACTCTAGCAATTAATTCACTTGGACTAAATGGTTTCACGATAAAATCATCTGCCCCTAGACCAAATCCCCTAATTTTATCAATATCTTCTGTTTTTGCTGAAACAATTAGGATTGGGATGTCTTTTCTTTCTCGGATTTTCTTACATATTTCAAATCCATTTAATTCTGGTAACATTAAGTCGAGTATGATTAAATCATATTCCTGAGATAAAGCTTTTTGAAGTCCGCTTTTCCCATTTGATTCGATTTCAACTTCAAAATCATTTATTTCTAAATAATCTCTTTGTAATAAAGCGATACTTTGATCATCTTCTATAATTAAAACCTTTTTCATTTTGTCACCTTTAATAATGATTTCTTATTTAATGAAAGAAAAATGTTTGTATATTCACCAATTTGACTTTCTGCCCACACTTCTCCACCGTGCTCTTCTATGATTCTTTTTGCAATAGCCAGCCCGAGTCCCGTCCCACCTGTTGATAGATTTCTTGATGGATCGGCTCGGTAAAAACGATCAAAAATAAACGGAAGCGCCTCTTTCGAAATCCCTTTACCATTATCATGAAATTTTATTTTTATTTTTTCTTTGTCATCTATTAATTTTATAGTAATTTGCTTTTCATCTTTATCCATGTATTTCAAACTATTTTGAATGATATTTGTCATTACACGTTTGAATTGTTCACGGTCTATTAGTACAATACTATTTTCTCGATCCACATTCTCACGATAAGTAATACTTACATTTATCGGTTTTAAATCAAATTTCAATTCCTCAATCCGATCGACTAAATAATCATGAATATTTACTTCTTCAAAATGGAATGGTACTCGTTTTAAATCTAACTTCGAATAAAGGAATAGTTCATTAATCAATTGATCCATATCTAAGGTTTTCAGATAAATTGTTTCAATATACCTGTCCATTTTTTCTGGGGTGTTCGCCACGCCATCTTTAATTCCTTCAATATATCCCTTTATTGATGTAATTGGCGTTTTTAGATCATGTGAAATATTGGCAATTAATTCTTTACGATTTTCTTCGTATTTTTTCTGTATTTCAGCTGACTCTTTTAGATTTCTTCTCATTAATTCAAAGCTAATGGCTAACTGACCGAGTTCATCATTGTTTATTGGTTTTACTTCAAAATTTAAATTTCCTTCACTAATTTGTTTAGCAGCAATTGTAAGATTTTTTACTGGCCTTAGTATGCTTCTTGAAACAAAATATGATAGCACTCCATTTGTAATTGCAAAAATAGGGACAATGATTCCGAAACGAAAAAAATAAAATGAATGGGGTGGATGATCATTAAATTTAGGTACAAAAACTTTATAGTAAAACACACCGAGTAAAATCTCGATGAGGATAAAAGAAATGATTGGTATAACAATCATTGCTATATTAGATAGGATTAACCGTTTTCGAATCGACAAAATTTATTCCAACTTTCAGGTGAGAGATGAACTTTTACTTAATTTCAGTTTTGAAACTTGTATGTGGCATAGTATAATTCAGAAAAATTAATAGCCTATTATTAAATTCTTAAATAATTCTTAAATTTTATACTACCATTCTCCCGAAAACTAAATTTAGGTAAAATATAAAAAAAGTGTGACACATTCATTAGTATCACACTTGGCATTAACTTTTCTACAGGCTACCAATAAAATTCATTTTAGCTACTTCCATTGAATCGTAAGCACCATCGATTAGTTTTCGAACATCTTGTAAAGTATTTTGCAAATTAACAGATGCTCCTTTTGTACCTGTGAATTCTTCTGCTACGAAAAATGGTTGAGTTAAATAGGCTTCTAATAATTCACCACGTTTATATGTTAATTTTTCATTTTCTGGTAATGAATCTAATCCATGTACTGCTACTAATGATCTCAACTCACGATAACGACGTAGTAATTTCTGAGCTGCTTTTTGCACTTGGTTGTGGGTTTGATCTGGTTGATTATCTTCTAAAACTGTGGATGTTGAATGAATAGGATTAATTGCAGGATATTTATGTCTGAAAGCTAAGTCTGCATCAAACAGCCATAATGTTTCTAAAGGTCCGTAAGGGAAATCTTCGTCCACCGCTTCTCCTTTTAAATCAACTAAAAAAGTAGTTACCTCTTCAATACCGATATCTGCTAATTTTTGTTGGAGACGGTTTATATCACCTGTAATGACGTTTGAACGATCTGCTGCGAACGCAAACTCTACGTTTTTTCCCGCTTTTGCAATCGCTTCATACACTTCATCAATTGAATAACATACTAAATTTACATCAGCTAAAATATCGTCAATTTCTGGATGCTCTCCTTCTGGTTTTAATAAAATCGTAAAATATGAATCATTCTTTAATTTATATAACATTTCTGCTAATACAACTAATTGCCCCATGCCTGGTCTTGCAACCAACCCGACTGTACCACCTTTTACTAATGGAGCAAATAAATCAAGCGTTTTTATTCCTGTTTCAATCATCTCAATCTTCTCCCCTCTAATAATCAGTTCATCCAATGTACATTCTGCTAAAGCAGCTAATGCGACTAGTGTTCTTACTTCTGAGCGACCAATTGGAATTTTCCCAGTACATAAATTGGAAACAGTTGCTGGTCGAAGTCCAACAGATTTCGCAGAAGTAGTCAAATTCGGTACTCTACGGCGTAATAATGCGACATTCAAGCGTAAATTTTCCATTTTTCTCCTCCTTTAAGTTTAATTTATTCGAATTTACAGAATTATGCAAGTGTTTTTTACTTTAAAGAGTAATTTTTTTACCCTTAAGAGTAAAAAAGGTATTATTCATTAAAAGCGCTTTATGTTTTGGAAAATAATTATTTTTTTTAATCAGTAGGTCTGAGTAGTATTTCTTATCAATGAATAGTAAAAAAAGAGAAGTGGATCAGTCTTCTCTTTGATGTGTTTCTATATGAATTGATCATGTTAATAATAATGATTTTCTACTATATTACAAACATCTATATGGCTATTTAAATGTCAGCCCAAACAAAAAACATTAATTTTCATAATTTAATAAGGATAAAACTAAAAAGGAGTTGATAAAATGAACTTTTCCCCTCATTATAGAACATTTCCAGGCTTTCCAGGACAACCGGGCGGTTTTCCAGGGCAACCAGGTGGATTCCCAGGCTTTCCGGGACATCCGGGTGGTGGAGGCCATGGTCAATCTCAAGGTCAACCGACTGCACCACCACCTTCATTCACACCAACAATGTCTCAAGCTACAGCATTCGCAGTAGATCCTGGTGCAATTGCTGGGTGTCGATTTAGAAATACTTATGTTTGGTTGAATAATGGAGAACAATTTTGGTACTTTCCAACCTTCGTTGGCAGGCATTCAGTTGCAGGCTGGAGATGGATTGGCTGGAGATGGGTTTTCTTTGGAATTGATACACATCGAATTAGATCGTTTACGTGCTTCTAAAAACTATAGCTACTTTAAAAAGCCTTGTGATTAACGATCACAAGGCTTTTTTAACGAAAGACATTTCCAAATTATTGTTTAATCCACCTATTTATATTGAATTCGATTAAACCCAATTAAGAAAAAAGTAACAATGAAAAATTAAGAAATAAATCTTTAAACATCTTTACAACTAATCTTTCTAATTATATAAATGCTCTTATTGAATTGTAGTTCGTCTGCTAGTAAATTTAAAGCTTTATTCATTTGAGTGTCTATAATAGAGCCTTTAAACTTTTTATATTCAGTACTATTTAATAAATAAGCCCATCATTACAGTATTACAGTACTTTCCATTTATATAAGTATCTTCCTTTATTACCCCTTCAATTTCAAATCCTAAATTTTTATACAATTGAATGGCTTTAATATTATCTTCATTCGTAACTAATTGAATTTTTCGAGTTAGATCATTTTGTTTAGCCCAATCAATTAATGATTGCATTAGTAACTTCCCTAAACTTAATCCCCAATATTCTTTTTTAACTACAATACCTAACGTACCAACATGCTTTGTACGTTCCTTTTGACTGGAATTGATCGAACCGATACTTATTATCTGATCATTTATTGTGACTAATAAAATAATTGAATTTTTTTCATTGAAGGTATCATCTAAAAATGATTCATATTCTGCTTCATTTCTTTTAAACTCGTTTCCTCCAAACGATAAAAAGTTCGTTTCTCCACCTACGATGTTATAAAAATCTATAATTGATTTAGCATCAGTTCCTGTAGCTTGACGAACTTTTACTATATCTCCATTTTTTAATTTTAATTCAAACATTCTATTTTACTCCTTTTTAAATTAAAAATAGCTGCCTAAGCAGCCATTTCAGGCTGTTGACAAACGCTCGCTTTCTTCGTTGCTTCTCCTGTCTGCGGTGCTCATTACCGTCTAAGGTAACTCCGCTCTTCACCAGACTTCGCGCCTCGAAAGACAAGCGTTTGCAATCAGTCTGAAACCCAAGTTTTTTGTACTTTGACTACACACTGAAATAGCTACATAAGTAGCTAATTTAACATTTACATATTATTAAACTAATATTCTAAATACAGTTTATCATATACCATTTAAAAATCCATTCTATTCTCAACAATCTTTCTTTTCTCACTAGTAAGAACAACTAAAAGCGCTCCACCTAGAACAATAGTCCCACCTATGATTTGAAGTAAACTCATATTTTCATGGAAAAGAATGGTTGAAAATGAGATTGTCACTACTGGCTCAACCATACTTAATACTGCCCCTTTTGTCGGACCTATTCGTTTTACACCAGCAAAAAATGTACCCATTGATATAACACTTGATATAATTGAAATACCTAAAATTGAGATCCATCCAATAAATTTAAAATGAATGTGTATCGTGTTTGTCGATACGCCAACTAGTAAAAATGAAATTGATGCAAATAAAGAAATATATGCACTTGTTACTAATGGAGGAACTTGCATTGAAATCCTCCCACCAACAATTATGTATATTGAGTAAACGATTGCTGCTGCAAATGCTAATATGATGCCAAATGGATTTATATTTTCCGCAGGAGCTCCCAACACTAGTACTATTCCAACCAACGATAGTACAATTGATATCATTATATTTTTTGTTAATTGCTCTTTATTTACTAAAAATGATAGAATTGCTACAAAAATGGGATATAAATAGAGAATTAATGCAGCTAATGAAGCAGGGATATATTTTACTGAACTGAAATAAAAACTTGATTGAAGCATATACAATACTCCACCTAGTAAAACAAACAAGACTAATTGTTTTTTCGTAATTTTAACTAATTTTTTACTAACCACTAAGTAACTAAAGAACATAATTGTCGCAAATGTAAACCTTAAAAATAATAATGTATTTACACTTACATTTTGATCATAAGCGTAAAGCGCAAAAATAGGCATTAATCCAAAGGCTATTGCAGATATTAAAATTAATATATAACCGAAATACAAAGCATTTTCCCCTTCCTATACCATTTGTCTGAATTTTATAATTATTAGATAACAGTTTAACATAAAACTCTACTTCAATCTCTAGCCATTTACAATGTGTACATAAAAATTATGCAAGTCATAGGTTAAATAAAAAATTAAAGGAGTGATGAAAGTGGAATTATTGGGAATTCATCATGTTTCACTACTTACAACAAAGGCTGAAAAAAATTACGAGTTTTACACTAAGGTTTTAGGGATGAGACTTGTTAAGAAAACTGTAAATCAAGATAACACTTCTAGTTATCACTTATTTTACGGTGATGCAAAAGCAAATCCCGGGACAGAAATAACATTTTTCGATATCCCTCATCTAGGAACTACATATCCAGGTCACTCGATTGTATCTTCAACTTCATTAAGAGTGGCCACAACTGAGTCACTACATTATTGGAAGAATCGCTTTAAAGAACTTAATATTTCACATGATGAAATACTTAAAAGAGCAAATCGAGATACACTCGCATTTCAAGATTATGAAGGTACAAGATTAATTTTAGTAGCAGATAATGGTGAAAAAGGTGTTTCACCGGGTACTCCTTGGAATAAATCAGATATCCCAATCGAGCATGGAATTGTTGGCTTAGGTCCAGTGACACTTACCGTAAAAGATTCGACTCCTACAAGTAAAACTTTAACGGATGTTTTAGGCTTTAGACATGTTGGTACATACCCTTCTACAGAAGGGAATTTTGCAAGTATAGAAGTTTACGAAACCGGAGCAGGTGGTGCTGGAGCAGAAGTTCACTTGGAAGTAAGACCAGACTTACCGAGAGCTAGACCAGGACGAGGTAGTGTACATCATGTAGCTTTTAGAGTACCAAACGAAGAAGAATATAATAAATGGGTCGACAAATTAAATTCACTTGGGATTACGAATTCAGGAAAAGTAGAACGCTACTATTTTAAAGCGCTTTATTTTAGAGAACCAAATCATATCTTATTCGAATTATCAACTGATACCCCTGGATTTGATGTAGACGAAAATATTGATACTTTGGGAGAACGGTTAGCACTGCCTCCATTTTTAGAGCCTAAACGTTCTGAAATCGAAGCAAGTTTACGTCCATTAGACTTTAATCAAAATTAATTTTAGACATCGGCTTAATTATTTAATAAGAGTACTTAAATTAAGGGGTTTCAACACAATGTAATAATCCCCTTATAGTAGACAGTTAAAAGAAAGAGGCTGTACTGTCTACTATAGGGGGAATTTTTTATGGGCAAAATTAGAAAGACATATGATAATCTGGATAATGCATGCATTGTAAGTTTCTTCAGTCATTTTAAAACCGTGTGTTTTTACCGCTATCAGTTTAATGATCAGAACAAGGTTGAACATGCGGTAATGCAATATATTTGGTACTACAACAATAAAAGATTTCAAAAGAAATTTAATAACCTTACCCCTATTGAATACAGGGCTAAGGCTGCTTAAAATACCTTTAACTGTCCTTATTTGAAATATCGTATTTCAAATAAGGACTCACACTTAACTCTACTAATATAGTAAAGTTTTCATTAGATTATAGATCGAATAAATATTACAAGGTGGAGGTATTAATGTCAACTTTGAATATAGTAATAGATTTTAGTGGTACAATCGAAGATGGATTAACTTCTGCGTTCAAGAAGATGGGTTTATCAGCAGCATTAAGTGGTATAGTTGCTAGAGCTGTTGTATTTGTTCTTATATAAATTTTAAGGTTGGATGTATAATGAGTACTTTAATTCCTTGGTATCTTCGTGATAAATTTATATGGGCTGTTTGTATAATATTACCGCCCCTTGCTTATATAATTTTACTACTTAATAAAAAAAGTTAAATCATAAAAAGTATGTAGAAAACTTAACAATAGCGACAATAATTGTTGGTATTTGGAAAAGAAGAGTGGACTGCAAATAAAATTAGCAAATCTGCAATTAAATATCGAGAATCGCAAATAAAACTTCCAAAACTGCAATTAAATTCAAGTGTATCGCAAATAAAATTGATTATTACTTATACCAGTATGGGTATTAATAGCTAATAATTGTACAATAACAGAAAATTAAAGATGGAAAATACCAAATATGCTCTAACACATACTAAATAGTATAAAAATCTGCTACTTATCATAAATAAAGACCGATTTTATTAACTACAGATGAAAGTACTATCAAGATACCCCACTACTTAGATCATCTTAGTTCCTCAGGTAATAATATTTGATGTTCCCGAAGCGGTCGTATAACTATAGAAAAAAGAGGCGCCTTTCATGTCAGTTGCCTGACTTTTATTGAAAGCCTCTTCCTTGATTCTTAAATAAAAATATCTAATACTAATGTAAGTCCAAACGCTACAAACGATAGAAGCGTTTCCATTACTGTCCATGTTTTGAATGTTTCTTTGACTGTTAATCCTAGGTATTCTTTTACTAACCAGAAACCTGCATCATTTACATGTGAAAACATTAGTGAACCTGCGCCAGTTGCAATAACAAGTAATTCTAAGTTTACACCAGTCATATGTGCAACTACTGGTGAAACAATTCCAGCTGCTGTTGTTAAGGCAACCGTAGCTGAGCCAGTAGCTATTCTTATTAAACCTGCCACTAAGAATGCAAGCACGATTGGTGATAATGACATTTGTTCAGCCATCGTTGCAATGGCAGTACCTACACCGCTTTCAATTAGAATTTGCTTAAATGCGCCACCTGCACCGATAATTAATATAATTGAAGCTAAAGGTGTTAAACATTCATCAGTTAATTTTTTTATTAAAGTTTTGTCCATTCCTTGGCGGTACCCTAATAAATAAAAAGCTGCAAAACAAGAGATTAATAGAGCAATTACAGGACTACCGATTAAAATTAAGAATTTAGCAATTGCACTAGGTAGAGATAAGTACGGTGTAATTACCGTTAACACCATTAGTAAAACTGGAAGTAAAATGATGAAAAATGATACACCTGTACTTGGTAAAGCATTTGACTTCGTTTCAACTCGAATTAATTCTGGTTCACCAATTGGTGTTACACGTTTGTGAATCCATTTTGAAAAGATCGGACCTGCAATGATTGCAGTTGGAAAAGCAATGATTAATGAATAAAGTAGAACTCGTCCTAAGTCTGCATTGTAAATACCAATCGCTGTCATCGCACCAGGATGTGGTGGTACTAAACCATGTACAATTGATAAACCAGCAAGTACTGGGATACCAATTAATAGAATATTTGAATTGGTAGATTTACGAATTGATATAACAAGAGGTAACAAGATTACTAGACCAACCTCAAAAAATACTGGAATGCCAATAATAAATCCTGAAAGCAACATTGCCCATGGTAGGTTTTTTACGCCGAATTTTTTAATAAAGAAATCAGCTACTTGCATACCTGCTCCAGAATCGGACATCATTTTTCCTAAAATCGTACCTAAAGCTAAAATCCCAACAAGATGGCCGAGAACGGCGCCAACTCCTGTTTCATAAGCAGTTACAATTTTATCCATTGATACGCCAGAAAAAACGGCTAGGAAAAGGCCTGCTACGGATAAGCTAATAAATGCATGCCATTTCCACCACGATACTCCTAAAATAACGATAACGATTGCTACTAATGTAATTCCAATCAAATATAAATCCATTATTACACACTCTCCCTTAGTAATCGCTTACATTTTATACAATGCAGATATATTACTGCGTTGAATCATTGTAGGTTACAACGTAATTTTGCTTGGCCGTATTATAATAACCTTCACTAATTTCTAAAACATCTCCATCTTCATCACTAGAACGACGTATTCTTTTTAAAGTGGTTGTGCCTTTTTCTAAATTTAAAATCTCACAAACATGATCTGGAGCAACCGCTACTGCAAATTCATCACGGAAAGATTCTAAACGAATATTATTTTCTTCTAAGAAACGATATAAGGAACTAATCTGTATGTCTTCTAATTCTTCTTCTGTTACGTCAATTGAAATATAGTGCGTAAAGTAAATATATGGTTCATTTTCCAGTAAATAAATTCGCTCAATTTGGACATATTTATCACCAAATACAGAATAAGGAATAGAATCCGCAGGTATTTCCGGCTTTTTTATACTCAGTACTTTTTTAGTAATATGATGTCCTTCCTCAACTAAAATTTCTGTAAAACGTTTCCCTTTTGAAAGTTTTGCGCTCGTTACATTCGCAATAACCTTTGTTCCTTTACCACTTTTCTTTTCTAAGTATCCTTCTTGAACAAGTTCTTTTATGGCATTTCTAATCGTAATTTTACTAACACTAAACTCTTCTTCTAACTGAGGTTCAGAGGGAATATTTGTGTGAATTGGATAAACTCCATGTAAAATTCGATCCTTTATCATCTCTTTAATTTGTAAATATAACGGTCCTTTTTTACGATTCACACTCATTCCCTTACCTCTCCTTTTTTAGCGCTTAATATCATCAATTGTTCCAGCCATAGCTGATAAAATTTCTGCTTCAGTTGACATTGGAGTATCTCCAACGATCGTACATGCTAACATACCTGCTGTTTGAGCAAAAAGAACGGTTTTTTCTGGTGAAAACTCAGCTAACACACCATGTAGTATACCGCTAGTATAAGCATCTCCAGCACCAATTCGGTCGTATACGGAAAATGAAGTATTTTCCGAGAAATGAAACTCTTCATTTGTGAAAATATATCCACGTAATGAATGTGAATTGTCACTATTAATTGCTCTGTGGGTTCCAGCAACAGTTTGTATGTTATATTGTTTTGCAACTTTAGGTATAAGGTCTTTCAGTTGTGTTTCCCTAGAAGTTCCTTCAGTCTCCATTCCTAAAACATACATCGCATCTTTCTCATTCATCATGACGATATCAGCTAAAGCTAACATATCTTCATAATGAGGTTTTGCTTTACTATATCCTCCCTCCCATAAAGAAGGTCGGTAATTACAATCGAAACAAACTAATCCGCCATTTTCTTTTACTTTTTTCGCAAGAATTTTCATAGTTTCTTTTGTATCATCTGTCATCGCTAGTGTAATTCCACAAAAGTGGATAACATCTGCTTGTTTTGCGATTAGATCAAGATCATAATCGATATAAGATGCAGTATTAAAGCTACTTTCTAAACGATTAGTATAGGTAACCCGACTAGAGCGCTGTCCAAAACCGTTTTCTAAAAAATACAGTCCAAGATATTTTCCGCCTCTAGTAATATAATTTCGATTAATTCCTAATCGCTGCAAGAAAGAAACCGCAGCATCTCCTAATGGATTGTTCGGCAATTTTGTTACTAAATAGCCATCATGACCAAGCTTAGTCATCGCGGAAGCAACGTTTACACCAGTTCCCGAGAAAGAATATTGTAATGCGTTTGCTTGTGCCAGTAGTTCATACCCTGGGACTTGTAATCGCATCATTACTTCTCCGAAAGCAATAATTTGTTTACGCATATTTTTCAACCAAACTTTTTGTGATTGCTAATAATTTTCTTACATCCTCAGGATTAGTTTTTCCAGTTTCTTCATTAATAATAGAAGAATATACGTGTGGAATAATTTTAGGTACTTTTTCTTCCAATGCAATTTCTAAAATCTCTGCAAAATTCTCTAAATCAATACCTCCAGTAGGCTCTAAAGCAAAACCTTCTTCACCACATGCTTTTGCTACAGCACGGAACTCTTCTATGTGTTTTAAGCCTTTCATTGGGAAGTATTTTAATGCATTTCCACCCATGTCACGAACTAAAGCAATCGCAGATTTGATTGGTACAATTGCTGTTTCGCTAGCAGCACTTACTGGTCCAGTAGAAATATTTACATAGCCCACTTTTCCAGTTGGAGATACTAGTGAATTGATCCAGCTATCTTTTTCACCTAAGTTAGCACGTGTTGCACCTACTGCAGGAAATACTTGATTAATATGACTTCCTGGATAATGTTTAGCGATTTCTGCTACAACTGCTGCTTGTCTGCTATCGCCAGCACCAAGTCCAATCGATACTGCTTCATCAATTGCTGCACCGTATTCTTTCATTGCTGTAACTGCAGACTCTACAGTTGGGTAATCTTTAGATAGAACACCAACTAGTACATGGCCTTCTGCAGCTTCAAAAACTTCAACTGCATTTTCAATACTATTAGCTAAAACATTTAATGCTACTCGGTTGTTATAAAAACGTTTTTCAATATTTGTCATTGTTCAGTTCCTCCTAATATTTCTCTTAGTTGTGCTTCAATTACGTAAATATCATCTGATTGTAGTGGTCTTGGATCAATATCGAAAAATCCTTGACGAACTCCGTAATCACGAGTGTAAATCGCAATACTGCCATTCTTTAATTGATCATTTACATCCTTTGCTGTAGTTTTCGTTACAACAGGATCAATTTGGATTCGAGCTCTAAAAATAGCTCGTCCCGCTTCATCTTGTACAATTGTTACTTTTAGACCATCGATTGATTCTAGTGATTTTAAAACTTCTAAACTAGCTTTTTCATTTTCACTATTGTCTTTTTTGACAAAATATTCATCCAAAGCTTGCAGTAGACCAAAAGTGGTTTCTTTACCAACTTTCATACTTCTACCGATACAATGTAATTGGACCTTTAACCATTCAATATATTTTTTTCTACCTGCAACTATACCTGAAGTAGGTCCTTCAATGGCTTTCGACCCGCTATAAATTGCTAAATCAGAAACTTTGACATATTTTTGCAAATCTTCTTCAGCAGCAGCATCAATAATCAATGGTACATTATTTGCTTGAGCTACTTCCCAAGCTTCTTCAACTGAAATCATATTTTTTTGAACAGCATGATGAGATTTCACATATAAAATTGCGGCAGTTTTTTCATTAATAGCATCTGCAATATGCTCTACTTTCCCCTCATTTGCATAACCGACTTCTACTAATTTACCTCCACCAAGGAAAATCATCGTTTCTACTGGAGCACCATACTGTACGTTGTGTCCCTTTAACATAATGATTTCATTTTTTTGAATTGGTTCTTGATGTAATCTTTCGCTTTTACGTCTGTTTCCTTCAGTTACAATTGCCGCTACTGAAAGTGCAATTCCACTTGAAGCTGAGTTAACAACAACAGCTGACTCTGATTGAAGGAGTCCCGCAATATGAATACCAGCCTTATCAACTAAGTCCGAAATTTCAACGTAATTTTGACCACCAATTTTCATTGCTTCCATGACAGTGTCCGTTGGAGCAGAAACACCTAATATACTCATCCTACCGCTTGCATTAATTACCCTTTTCAAACCATATTTAGCATTCAACGTGTTCTCCATTTATAACCACTCCTTTTACTACGATTTTTTGTTCAGTTTTACGCTCGTCTCCTTCAGAATCAAGTAAGGTTGTCTCTTCATCTTCTACAGTAAATAAAGTGAGATTCGCAATATCTCCTACTGAAATTCTTCCAAGTTCCGGTTTATTAAGCCACTTAGCCGCATTAACGGTAACAGCATCAATAATCTCTTCTAGTGAATAACCTAAATATAAAAATTTTGATAAAACATGTGACATACTATAAACTGGTCCATTCAATCGATTTTTTCGATAAATATCAGTACTTATCGTATCGAATTTAATTCCATGTTCTTTAGCTTGTAAAGCCGTTTTAAACGAAAAGCTTGCATTACCGTGCCCTACATCTAAATGAATACCTCGATTAATTGCCTCTAGAAAATTTGGAAGAGGTCTTCCCATTTCATCAAATAAATTATTTGCTTTCCCATTTAAGTAGTGAGTAATAATATCTTTATTTTCAAGTAGGTTTAGAACATCATTAATATCTGGAGGTCCTGAACCAATATGAACCATCAGTGGTAAGTCTGTTTCATTTGAAAACGTACGAGCTATTTTTAAAGGCTCGACACCATTATCACCTACTACACTTTTGCTAATCCTTGCCTTCAGTCCGATTATAAAATCTTTATGTTCTGCAATTGTATTTTTGAGTTGATCCTCATCTAACCAAGACAAATCAGATAACTCGTCAATTCGTTTTAAGCCAATTCGCGAAATATTTAAAAAAGCGAAAACATTTGTTTTTGACTTTTTACAGCTACTTATCAATTCGGACAAATTATCAGCACCAGTGCTACCCGCATCAACAATTGTCGTAACACCTGATTTATAACCGATCTCATCGACATCATCACCATATGGCTCAAATTCTGCATATGCATGGACATGCATATCAATCCAACCACTAGAAACAAAAACATTATGCTTGTAATCTACTATTTTCTCACCATTACCGGTTCCAGCAGCTACAATGTCTATAATCTTTTTATTTTCGACTATGATATCTACAGAACTTCCGTCTATCATTTTTACATTCTGTAGTACGAAATGATTCTTCATTTCCCCTCATCCTTTTCAGTAAACTAACTAAATTGATTATTGTATTCGTTTACATCTATCTTGTTTATTATTCCAATGTAGAATAACATCTAATTTCGAGTTAGTCAATATAACGTTATAATGTTTAAAATGATTTTTATCTTATTTCATAAAACCTATCACGAATAAAATGCCTCAGTGGCTCTATTCGTGACTTTCACCCTACTTACTATTTGCTTTTAAAATTTTTTTATGATACAAAAAAAACTTGTAAACATGGAAGAAACTCCAATTGTTTACAAGCTAAAGCGAAGTGAACTTACCGAATACGTTTCATAATTAATTAATATTATCCTTTTAGTTCACAATTAATTCTTTCTTAAAAACTTTTTGTGTTTTTGTGTTTTCAAACCCAATCTTTTCATAAAAAATAAGTGTCTCTAATCTAGTTTCATTTGTCCGTACTCTTATTTCTTTAAATCCCGATAATTTTGACCATTCTTCGCATCTTTTCACTAGAAACTTACCAATATTTTTACCCCTATATGTACTATCAACAATCAAACCACCAATTTCAACAGATGGAGGAGACTCAATTAAATAACGACCGTGAGCATGAATCCATCCAATAAGCTTATCTTCAAATTCTGCTACAAATACTACATGGTCCTTCTGATTTAAAATGTTATTTAATCTTTCAATAACTTGATTTTTTTCAACATTGTAACCCAGTTTTGCGTTAGTTGATTCGAGTCCGTAGTAATAATATTAACTTTATCACCAAACCTCTTAGTAAAGACCTCTATATTGTTTAAGTGTGACACTAGGATTTTAGTAGGGCTTATTAATTTTATTTTTACAATTTCAATAATTTCAGGAGTCTCAGCAACCTTAGTAAATGAGCGATAATCAATATTTTGATAGCTATACCAAGTGTCATTAACTTCAATTGAAAATACATGATCTGGTTCATTGATAATTAAGTACTCAATAATTTGATTATTTAGTTTCGAATCTATAAAATAATGCTCATTAATTTGCAATTGGTCATTAATAATTAATGCACCATTATAATAAACAAAAATTGCTATTTCTTGTATTTCTTTTGGTAGTAAGTATTTGATTGTTCTTGGTGGTCGTGCAGTTGGAATTATTATTGGTATTCCAGCTTTATGTATATATCTTAACGCGTCAAGATTTCTTTTACTTACCTCCTTATTAGAAGTTAGTAATGTACCATCTAAATCCAATACTACTGCATCTACTTCCTTTCTAACCTTTAAAAGCCCCATATTTGTCCCCCTATTTTATTCAAAAAATATCCAAGTTATATTTCTAAACTGGTTTTAATTAATATTCTTTATCTAACAGATTTGTCCTCTTCTTATTAAACTATCCTTACATTTTGTTGAATAAGAAATCAGTGTAAAGGCAAAAGAAAAACCACTAATGCAATGATTTACATTAGTGGCAATTTAATTATTTACCTGAATTTTATTTTTTCGCACTTCCACAAATCCCCATCATTTCTATAGCAATTGTCCAATTCTCATTAGCTGTATAAATCATTTGTCTAACTATTTGGGTTTACTTCATATAGCTGGACTTTCATCCTTCCTCAATGGTTAGTTTGCTAAACAAATCAGATTCTCCTTGTCAGTCTTTTACAAGCGGAGACAACTCTCACTAAGAATGGGAAATCATTAAGAAAAACCGGCAACGTCATTTCGATCGCCACCGATTTTTAAGTTTAGGTTATTACAAGTGAATCAATCTAACACATAATCTTTTTAGTCCTTACCTCATTCCTACCTCGTGAAGAACATCATTTAATGCTTTCCCCTTGTATTTCTCTTCCGGTTTCGGAGCCTTGTCTAACATCCATGGGTTTTGCATTAAGTAGTTTTTCACCACAAACTGCATATCTTTCTCATCTACCACACCATCAAAGTTGATGTCAGCTTCACGTTTGTTTGTTTTCCAATTGGATTGAATGGTAAGCGCATCTCGGATATCGATAACATTATCCTTGTTCACATCACCTGCAGGCGCATAGTCATAATAGAGTGCCTTTGAGTATGGCTTGACTTCACCATTTTCTTTCAACCCGATCGTAAATGTTTTCTTAACCGTGAAATGCCCCGGCATATCTACAACTAGTGTAAATGGTTTATCCGTTAGCGGCAGATTAGATGATAATGAGGAAGGAAACGCCATAGTCCCTTTTCCAAATGTGTTTGGATATTCTTTTCCTGTTTCATCTGTTACTTTGACGTTGGCACCCGCCTTTACATAATCCAAGGTCGATGGTTCTTCAAGATAAGGAAGAAGCGTAAATGCTTCGGCATAGACATACGATTTCATAAATGAATAATTTCGATCAACATAATAAGGAAGACTGATGCCAAATGCGGATTTCGTTGTGTCATCCGTATTGGTATACGAAGCATTAAATTGTGCTAATGCTTGGAATGCAGTGTCGGCATCATTTTTCACTTTGTATGTGAGATCTACCATTGGAACCTTTCCAGATACTCCTGCTTTTGCTACATCGCCAGTTAATGTTACAGTGATATCCCTTTTTATCGAACTGCTGTTACTTAAATTTGAATTTGCCGTCTTAATATCTACTTTCCCGTCCATTGCTCCATGCGGTTTTATGCTCACTAAATCGATATTCGATAGATTGGAGTCTATAAATGAATATACAGCTTGTTTCATGTTTGTCATATTGTTCATGGAAAGAGTAACCGTCACTGTATCGCCCGCCTTAACTGTCTGTTTGTCAGCAATAGCAGTCGCATACGGCGTGCCTTTTTTCACATAGTATAGAATTTTATTACTAGTATAGTTCCGCACTGTCGCCTTGTTTTCTGCATACATTTGCACTTTGAACGGTTGTACATTTGGATTCAGAGGGATTTGTGTAGCAAACTTGCCATTTTCGTCTACCGGTACCGTAACGGCCTTAGTCCCTCCTCCAAGTCCGCTTCCACTACCCGGCATCGTATAGACAACTTTGTTATCTGCTTGAGAAACATTAATGCCTCCAGCTTTCATCTCATCCACATCTGGATCATAAACAGAACCTGTTAACGAAACAGTTGGTTGATCCGGATTATATTCATATACACCAGATTCGGAGCTGAGATTGAGCGTTGGCTGAGTAACGCTATAGTAAACAGGTGCATCTGCGCTGAAGGTTTTTCCATCATCATTTGTCCCAACGAGCCTGATTTTGTATAATCCTGGTTCGGTTTGTTCCTTATCATACGCAATCGGGTTTTCCTTATCTCCCGTTAACGGATAATATACTCCTTCGTTCATTGCGCCTCTTAGATAATATTCAATATTCTCATCCGCACCGGTACCGTCCAATGATCCAAGGAAACCTATTTCTTCGTTGGTTTTTGGATTTACAAGAAATAAATCCATTGTGCGCATATGGGACTTTAATTGAAAGCGAAGACCAACCGACCATCTTATTCCGTTGTAACCTGCCTCAACAGCTGTCGTATAGGCTGACGGATCTACCGCGATATGATCGATTCCTTCTTTCACTGTATGGATGGCAAATGGCACTTGGTATGATTCTTCCGGATTATCTTTGTTTATGTACGTGATATACCCTTCATACGTACCTAATGCTGCTTCTTTTAGAACCTCAATTACAACATTTGTATTCTGTTTCGAATTTTCCTTTACTGTAATTGTCTTATTAGTTAAGAGCTGGACTCCATTTGCAGCCGCATCCTTTGAACCTCTTCGACCGGTCTGGAACTGAACCTTCACATCAAACGTTTTTGCTTGCTTGCTGTCGTTGTAAATAACTAGAGAACGTTTATCCTGCACATTTTTTCCATCTGGTGCAATGTTGCCAAAGCTGACTGCTCCAGTGTTATCTTTAATGCTCTTTAAATTTCCTTTTTTATCAAATGTCCCTTCCGTTTTATCGACTACTTCGATTCGAGTTTGGGAATGAACCGCTTCGTAAGGATCAACTTGGCCTGCCCCAACTTCAAATACGCTGTAATCCCCATTTAACGGATCGGCAGTGTTCATCAATTTTTCCTTCACTTCGGCTGGTGTGGACTCTGGATTGGCTTGTAATAACAGAGCCGCCACGCCGGAAACATTTGGGGTCGCCATAGATGTGCCTGATAGGCGCTCGTATGCGTATTTGTAGTTTCCAATTTGATCAGGCCCGTGCACATAAGACGGCACAGTAGAGAATACGGCAACACCAGGTGCAGTTACTTCCGGCTTGATATCGTACAACACTCGAGACGGGCCGCGGGAACTGAAACCTGCCAACGTATTCCCTTTCGTTTGCATTTGACTCATTTCTCCAAAGCTGAAGCTTGTGTATCCAGCTTTCACTTTTGCCTGCAGTGACAATCCATCGGCATTCGTGAGATTGAACGCCGGGATAAAGTCCAAACCTTCCCCTAGATTAAACGGTAGATATCCTTCTTCCGTATTGTTGTTATACATCAGTACAGCCAGTGCGCCATTTTGCTTAGCATACTTGACTTTATCATTTATCGCGTACGTGCCTCGGCTTACAAGTACAATTTTCCCTTTTACATCTTTCCCAGCATAATCGTTTAAACCACCAAGACCCACATCTACAACTGGAAGAGTTTGACCTTTTAGAGCAGGGATGTTATCAGTATAATTCTGTCCTAGAAGGTGCATATCAACAGATACTGTGTCAATAGCTCCCTTAAATGCTGTGATATTCTCCGATACATCGTTCGCTCCGACTGTGATTGCCAAAGGAGATGTACCCGGCGAACCTAGCGTATACATTTTGTCACCGGAATTACCTGCTGCTACAACCGTTGTGACTCCCGCAAGAACCGCATTGTTGACCGCGATGCTCGTCACGTATAATGGATCATTGTAAGAAGCACCAAGAGACATACTGATGATGTCCATACCGTCTGCCACCGCTTTATCGATACCAGCTAAAATTCCTGCCGTCGAACCGGACCCGAATGGACCTAGTACACGATAAGAGTAAATATCTGCATCTGGAGCAACGCCTTCCACGGCATAATCCGTGTTGTTCTTTCCTTGTCCAGCAATAATTCCAGCGACATGAGTACCATGTTCGGTATAATACGTTTCGCCGCTGGAGCTTGTTTGCGGCTGTCCTGATTTCTTCCAGTCATCATACGTTGTTTCCATCGGGTCATTATCATTGTCGACAAAATCATAACCACCTTTATACGCATCGCGTAAATCCGGATGATTGTAGTCAATTCCAGTGTCAAGAATGCCGATTTTAATGCCTTTTCCTGTATATCCTTCTTCATGAAGCTTTTTGATGCCAGGGAATGTCACTCTTGTATGTGTATCTGCTTGTTGATTCGATTCTCGTTCTACCGTTGGCTCTACCTGTACTTGCATATCGCTCCAGACAGTCTTTACCGCTTCGGATTGGAGCAAATCTTTGGCCTTGTTGGCAGGAAGTGTCATGGCAACCCCGTTAAACGCATGCTTAAATGTCTGTTTAACTGTATAAGGATTTTTCTTTTCTTTTAGCTCCTGTTTGAAAATCGTTTTCAAATCGTTTTGAAACGTTTCATGAGCAACATCTACTTTTTGTTTTGCTTCAGCAGAAGAAAGAGATTTACCTTCCGCTTGCGCTACTAATATTGCTGTTTTTTCTGGCTTGTCCTTAAACTCAACAATGACAGAAACAGGAGCATCACTTTTTGGATCAATCTCTGGAGATAATTGCAATCCCTCTTGATCATTCGTTTTTAGCTGTCTAATGGCTTGCCTCTGAGTCGATGTAAGATTTGATAATACTTGTTCGATTGAAGTTGATGATTTTGCGCTAACAACGGCATTTGTGTTGATGTTTGGCAAAGTACTAAGTAGAACTCCAGTGCTGAGCGCAAAGATTGCGGTACTTTTTACAAATTTCTTCTTCATTTCTCTCTCCCCTTCATTCTGTGTTTGTTACATCTTCATTGTATATAGGGTTGAGTGAATTTTAATTTTTGCAAAATTCCATCAAGTCTTATTTTTTTATAAGTACTCCCAAAGCAGAGGTTTCTCTTTCAATCTGATTACCTAAATCGTTAAAAAGAAGCTTTTAATTTTTGTTATCTTTACAGAACATGTTCACAAACAAATACGAAAAAATCGTGTACTGCTCCAAACTATTTGGAAGTGTTTCAGTTGCATTCTTTTATACTTAATAATTGTTTATATTTAACTTCATGTTCGGTAGTCGCATAGGATCTATATTCCCAGTAAACTTGAAGGCATTGTTTCAATCTTTCCATATTCCTTATTTGATTTGCCGCTTCCGCTACATCCAATAACTCATCCAACCCTTTTGAAAACTGATTTCTTTTACATCGATACAAAGCATGTGCATAACGAAAATCCCAATACATTTTCTGCTTTAACCAAGGTTCCTTACTTACAGCCATATCTTCAATCACATGGCGGAACCTTTCTATTAATCTTGTAGCATCATCTAGGCGACACAAATAGACATATGCCTCCAGTACTCTTGGTAAACCAACGTACACATCATCTCTTTCTTCCAACCAAATCAAATACTCATCTACATACTCCAGCCTCCCATAATCTAACAGAACAATATATCGATTCCCAACTGCAATATCAGCAAAAAACTCATTTACTTGCGCATATTGATCGATATAAGTCAGCACTGTATCCAATGGAGCCCCTAATCGCATTAGCGCAAAACTCTTATACATAAGAGCTATTCCATAATGCCTACCTGCACTGGATATGCGTTCTAACGCTAGAGCATTATGGAGAACTTTTTTCCATTCTTGACGTCTATAGCAACCGGCTGTAATCCATAAATAAGCTTCTCTACGAACTCCTCTTGGCATATATGGGAGATGCTCTAACACATACGTTAACGCATGTTCCCCTTCCTCAGTCATGCTGATCATATAAAACTTCCTAAAATGACTGACTGCTAGTTGTTCTGAGAAGTGATCAGACGTATTTTCAATGATTTTCTCATAGAGCGGAAGCGCCTTCTCTTTTTTTCCCGCTGCAAATAACTTCTCTGCCACGGAAAAAATATATGTCATATACTTGGTTCGCGTATTATGTGAAGTTTCTTCCATCATTACACGTAACAGTTCGTGAAATTCTTTCTCAAACTCATAAACTGCACATTTATATAAAAACTGTATACACGTTCGCTTTTCTGCATATTTATTGTCACTAAGACACTCCTGTACAAAATATGAATATAAAGAACCTTCCATTAACCCAAACGCTTTCGTTATCACATCCAGTTTTTTTAATGAGAGAGGCTGCTTGTGGTTCAAAATACGACTTATATCACTGAAATGAATACCAGTATATTTAGATAAGTCACTTTGATTCCAATTTTTCTTCTGCATATATGCTGAATCTTTTGATATAGAACAGTATTCATCTTAACCACCTACCATTTATCGCCGATAAGGCTATGAAGATATAAAATTAGATATTCCATAAAACTAAAATGATTTCCAAACATAAATCTAATTATTAAAATATAATATCATTATTCTCATTCTCCTTTTCCCTAGATGTTGACAATTTCATTATATTGCGACTTGATGGGATTTCAGTTTTAACAAATTCTATCAATTTTACTTTTTTATAATAATAAAAAAGAAGTCTCTGTATTGAGACCTCTTTTTCTTACTTCTCATGTTAATGTAAATGATGAAGGATTTCCTATCCTTCCATTTTTTGAGGATGGGTCTTCTCTCCTGCGAAAGATAAAGAGATTAAGATATTACCTACTTCACATAATTAATGTAGCTCGCTCATATTTTCTGTTTGGAATAAGTTCACATACATTTCTTCATGCTCGACCGTGACATAATCTCTATATTCCCAATAGAGAAGAAGGCATTGTTTAAATCTCTCCGGAATTCCGATTTTATTTGCTGCATATGCTACATCCAACACCTCATATAGCCCTTCTGAAAACCGCTTGCTGGCAAATTGGTACAAAGCATGTGCATAACGAAAACGCAAGTACATTTGCTGCTGATGTGGATGATTACTTGCAGCCCAATCTTGGATAATATGCTGAAATCTATCCATTAATCGCTTAACGTCCTCTAGTCGTTGCAGTTGAACATATGCTTCTAACACTCGCGGTAAGCCGGCAAACATATCGTCCCTCCCTTGAAGCCACTTTAAGTATTCATCCGCATATTCGAATTGATTAAAATCTAAATAAGCACAAAATTGATTCCCAATAGCTGCATCAGCATAATATTCATTAACCTTTGCATATCGATCTATAAGGGCTAATACTTCTTCCAATGAGCCCCCTAGACGTGGTAATGCGAGACTTTGGTAAACAAGAGCCCTTCCATAATGCTCACCTTTTTTAGCCATTTTCTCTAATTTACTAGCATAATAGAACGTTTTTTTCCATTCCCGTCGTACATAAAACGTAGCTGTAATCCATACATAGGATAATATCTGAAAATCTTCTGGCATATAAGCTATATGCTCTAGCACATACCCAAGGGCGAATTGTCCTTCTTCGGTCAATCGGACTATGTAAAACCGTCTGAAATAACTGATTGCTACTTCTTGTGAGAAGTGATCGGGCATGTTCTCTATGATGAATTCATACAGTAGCAATGCTTTTTCTTCCATACCTTCTTCAAACAGCTGCTCTGCCACAGAAAAAATGTGGATAAAATTTTTGCTTCGAACAGTTTTAGATCTCTCTTCCACTACTGCATCAAAAATAGCATGGAGTTGCCCTTCATATCCTAAAACTGCACATTTATATAAAAACTGCTCACCTTTTCTCTTATCCAAATTTCCACTCTCATTAAAACATTCCTCCACATAATAAGGATATAAAGTGCCTTCAATGAGCCCGAGTGCGATAGTAATTATATCCAAATTGTACAAGGAAAGTGACTGCTTATGGTTCAAAATACGGCTTATCTCACTCAAGTGGATACCGGTTTGTTTTGCCAAATCCGTTCTGCTCAATTTCTTTTTTTGCATATGTTGGTCAATTTTATCAAATAGATTGACATTCATCTTATCCACCTGCTTTCTTGTTCCGTACTTACCAATACGTTTTCTATCTTTATCTTTTTAATATCGTATAATACTATTATATTTTTTTCAATTTACTAAATATTATTTCAAATTAACAACTTTAGATTTTTATAAAAAATAGACATGTTGTAAGAATGCAATTTAATGACCATACAAATGACCATCAGTTGCTTAGAAATCTCATTTTTCTAGTAAGAGTTTAGGAATACTCCTTAAAAAGGTAAGATCATTGCTAAAGTGTCACTTCAAATTCATTTGTGAAAGAACACTTCCGAGAGAAAAAAATCGTTAAAACAGTAAAATTCTTATCCAAATCTACAATTTAGTTCAACAAAAAAACTGCATTTAAGCAGTTTGTGTTCTTCAACTAAAGCATGTGTTAATTCAATAAGAATTGAATTCAAATAGCCCATGGAAGCCAAAAAACAGGTTCAGTTCCAAAGTCTTCGTTATTTGCGATGTCACAACACCTGTCTGCTTCAACAAGGGATTTAATAAAACTATATTCATTGTCTTCCTCATCTAAGAAACTATCTAAATAAACATTTGGCAGTGCAAATACCTGTTATTCTTAAGTCTTCTACATGATTTATAAATGTACTAAAAAACTCTTTTGCTAAATTTAATGTTATTTGTTCTTAATTCTCAATATGCTTACAATTAACTTCGAAAAATTTCTATGCTTCAAAATTTATTTTTGATATTTCTTTCTTAAATATATTTTCTAATATTAGTAGGTATGATATTCCAATTGCTACCCAAGAAATTCCTAAAACCAGAGCATGCTGGTCAAGATTTAACCATAAAAATACGATTAGGCTTGTACCTATTAACGGTGAAACGAAATAATTTAAAACAGATTTGAATCCTCTTCTTCTTTCTTTGATTATATATTGGAATATGACTGACAAATTCACAAAAGTAAAGGCAGTAAGTGCTCCAAATGTAATAAATGAAGTTGCAGTTTCTAAAGTTAGAAATATAGCAGTTAAAGCTATTAGCCCAAGCAAAAGGATATTATAGACAGGTGTTCCAAAGCGCGGGTGTATATAACCAAAAAATTTTCTTGGTAAAACACCATCCTTGCCCATTGCATATAAAATGCGTGAAGCACTTGTCTGTGAAACCATGGCTGATGCAAAAGTAGATGTAAGTGAAGCTGAAAATAACATGGATTGAAAAAATACCCCGCCTAAATATTTAGCCAAGATAGAGGAGGTACCTTCAATATCTTCTATTTTTGGAAAAATAGATAATACAGATTGCTCAAAATAGGAAGCAATGACGAACAAAGAACCTGCAATAATGACAATTAACAATATTCCATTTGGAATTGTTTTTTTCGGATCTTTCGTTTCTTCTGCAAGCGTAGTAACTGCATCAAATCCAAGAAATGAAAAAGCTAGTAATGCTGCACCACTCATTAACTGAGAAAATTTCAAATTGCTTGAATAAAGTGGTTCTAAGGAAAATATTCCTTCCGGACCCTTTGCTTGCAATAGATGGATTATGCATAATGCAGTAAAAACAAATACTGTAATAAATTGCCAAATAACGAACAAAACATTTACAGATATCGAAATTTTTACACTAAATAGATTAGTTAGCGTTGTCACAAGAGCAAAGATCACAATGGTTAACCAGACCGGAAAATTGGGAAACAATGTTGAAACATATATACTGCATACTAAAGCATTGATCATCGGTGTAAAAAGATAATCTAAAAGAAGTGACCATCCAACTATAAAGCCGAGTGTTGGGTTTATAGTCTTTTGTACATAAGTATAAGCAGACCCTGAGGAAGGGAAAACCCTCACCATTTTCCTGTAACTTCCGGCTGTAAAAAGAATCGCTATCACAGTAAACAAGTAACCGCTTGGAACATTCCCATCTGTTGCTTTCGAAGTAATACCAAAAGTATCGAACACGATTGTCGGCGCAATGAAGCCTATCCCAATTACGACAATATGCCAAAGCTTTAATGAACGTTTTAAAGAATCCACTTTTTCCATTTATTTTCCTCCTAATTCCCAAAAAATAATTCTCAAAAAAGAAAATTAGTATATTTTGAAACATTAGCATTGCATGAAAACTTTCTAGTCTTGTTAAATTGGGTTTTTATGTTACTTTAGATACCGACTGAATTTTCAGTTATTTAATCCCGAATAAAATACACCATTATATAAAGCAGCATTTCTTTTTCACAATAGATAATTAACATACTGATCAACATCGATGACATTAATCATTTGGATAAATGTCTATTCATCAAAACTTTTAATATTTCATTAAGTAGGATTTCAATGTTGACCTTTATTTTAGGGATCCCCTTATAATTAGTGATTGATCAGGACTAACCAGCCTAATTATAAGGGTTTTTTATTACTCAACAGGATTAGATAAATTTATAAATTAGATAACTTTCTATGAAATATATCTAGTTAAATTGCTTAGTTATAATACTAGCATGTAATAATATTATATTTTTATGACGGAATCCTTCCTAACTTTTAAGGCTATCAAACTACCAAAAGTATGCACGATTGTTGCAGCCAAAAGGGCAGTAGTTTGAGTTGGATCAAATGAAGGTAGTACCTCAACCAGATCAAACCCAATAAAGTTAAAATCAGTAAGAGAACGAACCATTTTAAGTGTTTCATGACTGCTGAAGCCACCCACTTCAGGTGTACCTGTTCCTGGAGCAAAAGCAGGATCAACGAAATCAATATCGAAAGATAGGAAACAAGGAGTATTACCAATCGTGCTTTTTACTTGTTGGACAACATCATCAATCCCACGAGTAAACAACTCGCTCTGAGGAATAACGTTATACCCTAACTCAAGACTAGAAGTTATTTCCCAGCCACGCATACCGATTTGAAATACTTTATCTGGCTGTATTAGACCTTCTTCATGTGCGCGAATAAAAGGAGAACCGTGCCAGTATTTCTCATCCATATATGTATCCCATGTATCTGTATGGGAATCAAAATGAAGTAAGGCCACAGGTCCATATACTTTGGCTGCTGCACGTAGACTTGCTAATGTGATGGAATGGTCTCCACCTAATCCAATAGGGATGATTCCCTTTTTCATTAGATCGAACATGGCATTTTCTATAATCCCATAGCTTCGATGGATATTTTGGGTAACTACAGGTAGATCCCCAATGTCGATTGCATTTGTATCTTCAAAAGGTGAAATATTAAGCAGTGCATGATAAGAAGATAAACTCATCGACATTTGACGAATGGCTTGTGGACCAAATCTAGCGCCTACGCGATAAGAAGCTGCCGTATCAAAAGGCATGCCTAATATAGCAAGTCTTGTATTTTCACTTTCGGAAGGCAATCTCATAAAAGAACCTGAAGTACAAAAGTCAGGTTGATAATCTTCAAATGGATTTGACATTTTCCAAATACCTCCATACTATCTTTTTTCCCATAATATAATCCCCTTTCTAACATATGAAATTTTAATTTATTATGAAAATAACAAACGTAAGTAGCTTATTCGTTATTTTATAATTTAAGTTTATCCAAGTTGGAAACTACATTAGTTTCTTCAGTTTCCGTAGGCGTAAAAGAAGAATAAAAGAAAATTCCTCTTTTATTCTTGTATAGTCAGGCCAAAAAGTAGAATATCAACAATTTCAGAAAGTGCCTCAGAAACAGTCATTCGATTTTCCATATAAAAATTTTGATCTAATGTAGAATTAATAGATTCAATAATAACTTTCATAATTAGAGATATATTCCGATCAACGATTATCCCTTCCTTGATTGCTTGCTCAATTAAATTACGAAGCAACTCCCAATCACTCTTTAGTATGGTATCCATCCTAACCCACTGTTCAGGATAATATCGTTTCATTTGATCTAATATATTTTGGTCAAGAAACTGATAGTGATCTGGTAAAACTGTAATAACATTTTTAATTTTTTCGATTAAAGACAATTCGTCATTCTGTATAATTGCTGTTGCTTTCAGATCCATATCTTCAAAAGTGTAATCAATAACCGCATCTAGCATTTCAAATTTTGAAGTAAAGTACTTATACAATGTTTTTTTACTAATGCCTAGTCGTTTTGCTAAATCATCTAAAGGAAATTTCAAGCCTTTAAGTTGAATTTCTTCAATAAAAGCTTTTATAATTCGATCTTTAATACATATCCACCTCACAAGTATTTATGGAAACACAAAAAACTATAATAGTTTCCATTATTGTAACATTTAATATAATATTCTGACAACAAAAAATCGTTCCTGCACCACAGATAATGGAATTAGCGTTTTGTGGTCATGCCATTTCGTTCAATAAATTAAGACCGACGAATCGTCGATGATGTTGTTCAACTAAAGCATAAACATACGATTCTATATATGAATTTTACAAACTAAACTGAAATTGTTCATATTCCATTAACCTGCTAATTAGTTCTTCAAGAACGTCAACAATAAAAAAAACCTATCCAATCGGATAGGTTCAAAATCTAATTAATTCCTAAAGACTTCTTAATCGAATCAATTGTTTTTCCATTATACTCTTTAGCACCAGTAGGAGTATCTAATACATAATCATTCTCTTTTAAATAATTAGTTTCTAGTAACTTGAAATCCAATGAGTCAACTTTTCCATCAAAATTAATATCAGCATTGCGGTTATTCGTACCCCAATTTTGTTCAAGAAGTATTACATCGTAAATATCAATTACATTGTCTTTATTTAGATCCCCTGCATTTTCTCTTACAGTAGGATAAGAAATACTTTCACCAATAAAAATATCACGATCTTTTCGACCAATTTCCATAGGTGTGTATGTTGTAAAATGACCTGGAACATCTATGATGACTGTATATAATTGTTCCGTAATTGGAAGTTTACTGAATACAATGTTTCCATTCTTTTGAATTTCACCAGTATAGTATTGACCTTTTGAATCTTTTGCTTTTGCTTGTGCACCTATTGTTGTGTAGTCGATCGCAAAATTAAAACTGCCATTTGCACTTAATAAACCTGCAGCGTTGATTTTTGCTGTTGCAGTTGAACTAGCCGGATAACTTGGAATTAAACCAACTTGAGTATACGGACTAACTGTTTTTCCATTAAGATCTTTATAGCTCGATGAATTGATATAGAAAAATATCGTACTAGGATTAACAAATTCAGTTTCATTTGTTTGTACTTGCATATCAAATAATGGAAGATCACCACTTAAACCATCACCTGGTGCTTTAATATTAATTGTATTTGATTTACTCCCAGTTCCTGTTGAGGTTGCCGTAAACTGTGTATCATCGGATAAAGCAGCATTTTTATTAAATTCAACTGATTTAAAAAATCTTGATGTGTAATCAAATTTAAGTGTATAATCTTTTGCATTTTGTAAACCGTGAGCATAGAAAGTATAAGTTACTTTGTCACCCATCATAAAACTCTCTTTATTTGGTTTAGCATAAATAAATTGTGATCCAGGTTTCATATAGTAAATAACTTTTGCGTTGGTTGAATTACCTGCTCGATCAGCTCCAACAAATTGAAGCATGTAAACTGGGTTTGGAGAATCCACTGATATTTCTTTCGTGAATCTTCCATTGGCATCTGCAGTGATACCATAAGCTGGTGAATTAGGTCCGTACCAAACATTATTAGTCGCTTGTGTTACATTCATCCCATTAGTTCCCATTTCCTTTGCTTCATTATCAATAACACTACCAGATAATGTAACTGTTTTTTGACCTGGTGCTAACTCAACAAATGGAAGATCACCTTTTGGTAGTGCATTTGTATCATCTAGTGTGAAAGTTGGACGGTTATTATCGATATATACTTGGTCTGTTTTTGTGTACTGTTTCCCGTCTAAATTTGTACCAATAACTTTCATTTTATATAATCCAGGTGTTGCTAGGACCGATGTGTAGCCAACCGGTTTCTTAGCATTACCTGTAAATGGAAAATATCGACCATTAAAGGCTTTTTGAATAAAGAGATCTTTATCGACTCCGGCGCTTGAGACATTAATTGTACCGATTATCCCTAAATCTTTATTAGTTTTTGAATCTACTAAAATAAAATCTAATGTTTTCATTGGTGAATTTAATTTAAAATCTAAATCAGACGCCTTAACGCTATATGGTGCATTATCACGAGTTGTAGAGATGCTAGGTGAATGAGCTCTAAAATATTCAAAGCCTTCTTCTACTAAACGGAAGCCAAATGGAATTTGATAATTATCATCTGGATCCTTTTCATTTACAACATGAATATAGCCTTCATATGTTCCTTTACTAGCAGTTGTTGGGATCGTAAGTGTTGCAGGAATCATCTCCTGGCTATTCTTTTTCATTTTAAGGTCTTTTGGTACTGTAACACTTACCTCGTTTGCCTTAGCATCCAAAGATCCGCGTGTACCGATATTATATTCTACCGAAATATTATATTTTTGCATTTTATCAGTATGATTTGTGATTAATATATTTGTAGTTTTCGAAATAGCATTTTTATCTACAGGAATAAAACCAAAGCTTAGTCCACCAGTTTGTTCATCAATAGTTATTTTTTCATTTTTTTTAATAAATGGCGTTGTATCTTGAACTCCTAATTCAATGCGTGAATAAATCGCTTCATAAGGATCTACTCTTCCTGCCCCAACTTCAAACACACTGTATTTACTTCTTAACGGATCCGCTGTATTCATCAATACGGTTTTAATGTCAGCAGGAGTATAATCAGGATGTGCTTGTAATAGTAATGCAGCTATACCAGTAACATGTGGAGTTGCCATCGACGTACCAGACATTCGCATATAAGCAGAAGAATAATCTGTTGAATCATTTTTGTTATTGATGTATGCAGGAACAGTCGATAAAACATCTACACCAGGTGCTGTTACTTCAGGTTTAATATCATAAAGCGTTCCAGATGGTCCCCTAGAGCTAAAGCTAGCTAGATCATCACCAGGAATTTCAGACTCACCAATTACCCCTAGTGTTACTGAAGGAGTTCCCTTGCTAAATAAATCATTCACCGCCAAGCCGTCTTTATTTGTCATCGAAAATACAGGGATATTATCATTGCTTTCTCCCAAATTATACGGGATCTGTCCTTCAGAAGCATTATTGTTGTAGATAATTAACCCTACAGCTCCTTTTTGCTTTGCATAGTTCATTTTATCAATAAGTGCATACGTACCACGAGCAACAAATGCAATCTTACCTTGAACATTTTTTCCTGTGTAATCAGTTGGACCACCTACTCCAACATTTACAATATCAAATGTTTTTCCAGACAAATTAGTAAAATCATCTGTCCATTTTTTCGTCATTAATCGTAGAGTACTATCCGTACCTTGACCGTTTACTAAAAATTTACTTCCGAATGTAGTAACTTTAGTAGGAACAGAACTCGCTCCAACTGTTAATGCAAGTGCCGCTGCACCTGGAGAGCCTAAAGTGTACATACTATCTCCAGCATTTCCTGCTGCAACGACAGCTGTTACCCCATTTAAAACGGCATTATCAATCGCTAAGCTAGTCGCTTCTAACGGATCGTTTATAGAGGCTCCTAGCGAAAGGTTAATTACATTCATTCCATCGGCAACCGAACGGTCAATACCTGCAATTACTGCAGAATTAGAACCTGACCCATAAGGACCCAATACACGGTATACATATAGGTCTGAATCAGGTGCTACTCCAGTTACTTTATAATCAGAATTATTTTTCCCCCGACCAGCGATCGTTCCAGAAACATGCGTCCCGTGTTCAGTATAATATGCGCTTCCATTAACAAATTCAGCTTTTTTAGAAGCTTTCCATTGATCGTATGTTGCTTCCATTGGGTCATTATCATTATCGACGAAATCATAACCACCTTTGTATGCTTCTTTCAAATCGGGATGGTTATAATCAATACCCGTATCGATTACGCCAATCTTAATATTTTTACCTGTAAAACCTTCCTGATGCAATTTATCAATCTTTAAAAATGGTAAACTATCTACCTTTGTTTGATCCTTCTCTTCTACTGGTTCAACAGGTGGCTTAATTTGAATTGTTGAATCACTATACACTGCTTTAACTGTATCCAAATCTAACAAATCTTTAATTTGATTTGCTGGAAGTGTCAATGAAACGCCGTTAAACGCATTCTGATATGTATATTTAATTTGAACTTCTTCATTACTAGATTTCTCTTTTTTGCCTATTTTTTCTTGTAATTCTTGTTTAAAGTGTGCATGAGACTTTGTTACATTTTCTTTCGCTTTTTCTAATGAAATAGACTCCCCTTCTGCAGCTTTCTCTAACTGTGCTACTTTAGCTGGAAGTTCTTTAAATTCAACAATTACAGATACTTCTTTATCACTCGATAAATCGATGTCATCAGATAATTGCAAGCCAGTTTTTGATTCAGCAATTTCTAATTGATTAAGAGCTTCTCTTTGTTCCGGTGTAAGAGATTGAAGAATACTTTCTACGTCATTTGAGTTCGCATAAGCTGACTTTTTAATAATCATAGTCGATCCAAAAATTGTACTGCTAGCTAAAACAAGTACAGATGTGGTTTGAAAAAATTTACTACTTAACCCCTTCATTAAATAACCTCCAACTTTTTCTAAAATGAAAGATTGCAAAATAAGATAAAACAAAAGTGTTTTTTTAGAAAAATCACTCAATTCAAATTATAGCGGTAGTCTTTCTTGAAAAGTATTGGGGGAATTTTCATTAAACCGGGATTTTACAAACTAAAACAAATGTCGATTTTAGTAAAATCAAGTAAAAAGAAAAGTTATTATATTTATCCAAGTGTAGATTTATGTAATTTTATGTAAAATCTCATTAAATAATTTGGGGGAATTTCACTATCTTTGCCTAATATAATTGTTCTAACTAAATTTCAAATTAAAAATTTTTAATTATTTGTAGAATTTAAATTAGATCAGGCAATGCCGAAGTAAGTGTCACCTCAACAATTGCTTTAATAAGAAAATAACCAAAATTCGGTTTAGCTGTTCATAATATAAAAGCAAAAAAAGAGTTTCCCAAATAAATCATTTGAGACAACTCTTTCATCATTTTTTAAATTTTTTCACCAATATTTTTCCATTAAAGCCTTTGACCATTCTGCTTGTTTGATCTCCCCTTTTGGAAGAAATTCTTTCATAATTGGTTTGATATCAATGATTGGCGTTCCATCGATGGCATCTAACCCTTTAACTTTAAGAATGCGACCACTATGTTTTAATAGTTCGACTAATGTTAGACCTAATTTATTTGGCCTGTTTTTACCCCTTTGAGCAAAAATTCCAACCTTTGGATAATGAATATTATTTCTAGGATGTCTAGCATTGTATTGAATCATTTCATCAGTCACTTTATCGAAATAAAAAATTATCTCTAGATGTGAAAAATCACTTATTCCACTTAATGCTTCTTCATTAAACTCCTCTGCTAACTCGATTTCAGAGATAATTGAACCCCAGTGATCGTCTTCAATTTCTTTTCTTGAATTTTTAACAAAAGCAATCGGATTAATTGTAAATGTCATCACTTCATCTCCTAACTTATTGTAATTTGTCTATATTATATGGAATTTTTCGCTAATTTTTTGAAATAATTTTACCAGTAATACAATATTTAACTTTTAAATAGATTGGAGACCTGGTATTGGTGATGCAACAGACCTACTTCATACTTACAAAACCAGTTCCTACAATATTTTTGTTAAAATTTTTTTGAAAAAAGTAGAATTGTATCGGTTGTATGTTCTAAAATTAGTGAATGAATTATATAAAATTACAAAATAAACGATAAAAAAGAAAATTCTTATTTCATAACTTGGAAATCTTGGAAATACTTTGTATATAACTTAGTTACTAAATGTTTCATCAAACGCTGAATTCTAGTATAATAGATAAGATGTAAAAATTTGATTATGATCTTTGATTTAGAAAGGACTTTATAATAGATGGCAAATAAAGAATTAATTAATCAAGTTGCTAAACGCCGTATTTTTGGGATCATCTCTCACCCGGATGCTGGTAAAACAACTTTAACTGAAAAATTACTACTTCATGGTGGAGCCATTCGTGAAGCTGGTACTGTAAAAGCTCAAAAAAATTCAAAATATGCAAAATCTGACTGGATGGAAATCGAGAAGCAACGTGGTATTTCTGTTACTTCTTCTGTTATGCAGTTTGAATACGATGAAAAAATGGTATCAATTATGGATACTCCTGGTCATAATGATTTTGGTGAAGATACATATCGTGTACTAACTTCTGTTGACTCTGCAGTCATGGTAATTGATGCTGCAAAAGGTATTGAGGCACAAACTAAGAAACTTTTCCAAGTTTGTCGTTTACGCGGTATTCCTATTTTTACCTTTATGAATAAATTAGACCGTCAAGCTAAAGATCCATTAGAATTAATGGAAGAATTAGAAGAAGTTCTAGGTATGCCTTCTGTTGCAGTTACTTGGCCAATCGGTAGTGGAATGCAATTTGAAGGTGTTTATGATCGATTAGAAAATGAAGTTCATCTTTTCCGTAAAGATGAAGTGATTAAACTTGGTCAAGATGGCGTTCATGGTTCTGAATTAGAAGCACATTTAGAACCTTCCAATTTAGAAAATTTACGTGATGAAGTTGATCTTTTAGAAGGTGCAGGAAATGAATTCAATTTAGACTTAGTTCGAGCTGGGGAACTTACTCCTGTTTTCTTCGGAACAGCATTAGTCGATTTTGGGGTAACACCATTCTTAAATCATTTCTTAGATATGTCACCTGCACCAGGACCTCGTAAAACAATTAATGGTGAAGTTAATCCAACTGATGAAGTATTTAGTGGTTTTATATTTAAAATTCAAGCTAATATGAATCCTGCTCACCGTGATCGTATTGCATTTCTACGAATTTGTTCTGGCGTATTTGAACGCGGAATGAATGTTATGCTTTCTCGTACAGGAAAACAAATTAAATTAAGTCAATCAACTCAATTGATGGCTAACGACCGTGAAACAATCGACCGTGCATATGCTGGTGACGTAATTGGTATTTACGATTCAGGTACTTATCAAATCGGAGATACAATAACATCTAGCAAACAGAAATTATTCTTTGAGCCATTACCAACTTTCCCACCTGAGTTATTCTTACGTGTTAGCCCAGTTAACTCATTAAAATCTAAGCACTTCCATAAAGGTGTTGAGCAATTAGCTCAAGAAGGTGCAATTCAGGTTTATAAAAATGAATTTAATGAGGTCATTTTAGGTGCTGTAGGTCAACTTCAATTTGAAGTATTTGAATACCGCTTAAAAAATGAATATGGATCTGATATCCGTAAAGACCATGTTGATTATAATATTGCTCGTTGGGTTAAAACAGACGACGTAAAAGGACTTAAGAAATATCAAGATATGCGTAACATGCTTGTATATGACCGTTTCGAACGTCCACTATTCTTATTTGCAAACGAATTTACTTTCAACCGTTTTAAAGAACGTCATGAGGAATTAGAATTAGTTGAAGCTCTTGATGTTAATAATGAAATACAAGTTGATTAATATAAAAGTGGATGCTTCTAGCATCCACTTTTTTTAATGGTAATTTAACTTTTTGGAGAAGTTGCTATTTTCATTCAGTATTCTCGATTTGATCGGTTTTATCGTTTCATCTTAATAATTCAATTAAAAATAATATTCAAGTAAGTAAAGTTTTTTCTCACTTCGATTTAGGATAAAAATTGCATATTGATCTTGTTTTTCTTTATCGCGTTTTACGTAGTAATAACAATTATCGTTAATAACAACAGGATTTTTCAATAGGTTTTGTCTACTTTTCATTGAATGTACTGGATATTTAAAATTGAATTATTATATTCAGTTACTCGTTGATTGAGATTTTTAATATTATTGTTTGATACTTTAATCCAATACTTTTTCTTTTTTAGTTTTTTGATTGTTTTTTTATTGTATGTATATTGGGTATATACTGGTCCATCAACACTCAAAGGAGCTGTTTCATCTAAGATTATTTTTGAATACGTAGGTTGTTCAATATCAACATGCCAGTTTAGTCGAACAATCCCCCGTTCACTAAAAAAATGTTGATAAATTTCATACCAACCTGACAAGCCAATTAGGATAGAAAAAATGATTAAAAAAGGTAAGGAAAATTTTCTACTAATTTGTTTCCACATTAATTACACAACCTTACAACCTAAACCATCTTTAAAACATGATTTATAAATGGCTTCATAGGTAGATTCAAGTGGGCTTGAAGAATCAGGATTTAGTTTACCTTTTAAAGAGTAAAGTAGTTTTTCTTGTTTTTTTATAAATAATTTCGTAATGTCTCTTAAGATGGCATACATGTAAAAGCTCCTTAGAACAGATTCTATTTATCTATTATACATTTTTTTCCAAAAGTGAAACAATGAATACAAAAAAAAAGCCTAAAAAAAAGCCGAACCTACTATTATTTGGATAGTAAGTCGGCATTTTTCAACTAAATCTATTATTCTTTTAAATTACATGTTTTTCTGTTTCAACATTAGCTTCCTTGTTTCTTGAAAATAAATTAGCCAATGCTTCTGGCAATGCAATCATTGCTGGTAAAAAGATTGGTAATAATATAAAGCAAAGGACGACTAGACCAGTTATTACCGCTATTGCTAATTCAAACAATAAAAGGATTCCAGATGGCATAAGTGTAGCAAATGTACCTCCAAGTATGATTACCGCTGAAATAATTACTCCACCAGTATGCTTAGATGCTAATACGATTGCCTCTTTCGGTGCCAAATGAGTATATTCCTTAAATCTCATCATTAGGAAGATACTATAATCCACGCCTAAAGCTACGATAATTATGAAAGAGAAGAACGGAACAAAAGAAGATATTCCTTCGTATCCTAGCAAATCTATGAAAATATAATTAATCATAAACATAGCGCAGTAGTATGCTCCTAAAAGTGATGCAGTAATAAATACTGGTGTCCAGAATGATTTTATCACTAGGAATAATACAAGTAAAACCCCAATTATAACGATGGTTGTTGTTTTATTTAGGTCACTACTCAAAATATTGTTCATATCATTTGTTGTAGCACTTGGACCTGAAACACCTGACTTTGCATTTGAAAGTTCTGTGCCTTTAAGTCCATTTTTAACAGCTGAATTTATTTTATTGATCGTTTTTAAAGATTCTTTTGAATATGGATCATTCTCCATAACAATTGTTAGCTTTGTAATCTTTCTGTCTTTTGACATAAACATGTCGATTGATTTTTTAAAGTTCTCATCTGCCAATGCTTCTTTTGGAATAAAGAACGTTTTATTGGAATTATACTGTGTTAAGAAATCATTTGTCTTTCCTAATCCGTCAGATATTTTCTCTAACCCACCGTTTACATCTGATAGTTTTTCCCCGAAAGTACTAAATCCATTGATGCCGGTTACTAGCTGTTTCTGACCCGATTTCATTTGACCAAGTCCATCTGATACTTTATTCATATTTGTGACAATTTTTCCGATTCCAGATGATGCATCGCTTAAGCCACTTTCAAGCTTTTTCAAGCCATCAGCCATTTGAGTTAAGCCATTACTCATACTAGAAAGATTACTATTTGCAGTAGCAAAACCTGAAGTTACAGCATTATAATTATCATTTAATGCTTTGATTCCTTCTGGAGTAATTTGATTTAATGAAGCAACTGTTTGATCAATTGTTTGCTTTAATGTTTGGTAATTTACATCATCTTTTGAATTTGCATAACTACTTCCTAGTGCTGTCACCATTGATTGCATTTGAGAAATTGCGCCTTTTAGACCAAGCAATGCTTGTGCTGATTCTTGGTAATGAGTTCCTATTTCTTTATAACCCGATTGCATTTTCTTATAATTTTTTGCTAATAATGATACACCACTACTCATTTTTCTTAGATTCGTTTCAATCGTTGCTATACCACTAGAGATCGTTTGAGAATTACTAGAACCATTACCAATTCCTGCTTGAATTTGTTTTAACCCACCACTTAATGCTGTTACACCATTTTGTAGTTGCGTTGTTCCATCTACCATTTGGTTAACCTTCGAAAAATCTGCTGATCCTAGTTTATCTTGGGCCAAACTTAATCCGTCATGTATTGCGTTAACTCCATCTTTTGTTTTTGAAATACCATCAGTCACTGTACCCATTTGGCTATCAACATAAAAACTATCAATTTGTTTACTTTCAGGTTGTGTTACTGAAGATACTTGCTTAACACCCTTTATCTTCTTTAGTCTTTCAGTAACATTATCAATTACTGCAAGTGATTGATTATTATCAAGCGCCTGGTTGTTTTCAATAACGACTGTTGCAGGCATTGCCTGACCTTTACCAAAATGATCCGAAACGATATTAAATCCTTTTGATGAAGGATATTTATTACCCAGTTCTCCAATTGTATCAAAGTTTAGCTTTTCTTGATGGGAATAGACCATCGGAGTTAAAATCAATAGTATTACGACAATTGTGATAATCGGTTTCTTTATGGCAAAAGCAGAAGAATTACCAAAAAATTTATTTTCCTTGTGTCCACCAACATTTTTAGATGGCCAGAAAAGTTTTTTTCCTAATACCTTCATAATAAATGGTGTTAACGTTAGAATTTCTAGTAATAATATACATACACCTATTACAACTACTACACCTGATTTATAAATTGGAGACTCTGCGAATACAAGTGCTAGGAACGCAATGAACACAGTTAAAATACTATAGGCAATTGTTTTACCAGCCGTTTTATATGTGTTTACAATTGATTCATCAACTGAATGTCCAAGTGAAAGTTCCTCTTTGAAACGATTAAAAAGGAGTATGTTGTAATCAGTACCAATCCCAAAAAGAATAAGAATTAGTAGCATTTGAGTAAGACTTGTAATCGGAAATCCAGCTTTATCGATTAATTGAGCAGCTATTCCCATTGAACATAGATAAGAAAATCCAACCGCAATCAATGATACAAATGGTGTAACGATCGACCTAAACGCAATAACAAGTACGACTAAAATAAAAATAACTGTCAAAGCAGCACTTTTTTCTACTCCCGCTTGCGAAGCTTTTAAATAATCATTATTGATAAAATCTTCACCACTTAGATAATATTCAACTGGTACCTTACTTAATTTATTATCTATTTGTTTTTTTATATCATCTATTTCTCTTCCGTTCTTATCTAGCTTATAGCTCACCATTAGTGTGGTGCCATCTTTTGAGACTAATGAACTTTTTGCATTAGGAATACTAAAAGGATCAATGATTTCCGAAATTCTTAGTTCTTTACTACTATCTCGTATTCCTTTAACAGCATCACTAATTTTGTCCATTTCGTCATTCGAAATTTTATTTTTATCATAAAAAACAATCAGATTATTCGTTCCTTTTGCAGTATCCATTTTTTTGAGGATATGATCTGCCATAACAGAGGGTGAATCGCTATTCGCTCCTTCCTGTCCCTTATTCCGTAGAATAGCATTTATGTCAGGCTGAAGAACTGTTAACAAAACTGTAGCAATTAACCAAATTGAAAAAATGATCCAACGACCCTTTATGATTTTGTTCACTCGGTCCCCTCCTTCATTATTTTATTTCTCTTTTTTTCCTTTTTCCTCATCAAGAAAGTACAATACGTCAAAGAATTCATAATTATCCATTCCATCTGTCTCCATCTTTTTCTTAACAGCTGTAACTAATAATTTCATTCCTTCCTCTACAATCTCTTGTTCATCATGGTCTAGAAGACTTAATGCACTATTTAATGACTTATTTGCAATTTCAGTAATGCTACCGTGTATTTCATCTGCAATATTTTCAGGTAAAGAAATCTCCACGAAACGTTTATCTTTTGGATTTGGTGTTTTCAATAAAAGGCCTTTTGTAGTCAGACGCTCAACGATATCTGAAACAGTACTTTGCGTCATTTTTAGATTTTTAGAAAGTTGTTTAATGCTCATTGTTTTATGAGCATACACTTCGCCAATAACTCTTGCTTGTGGAATTGTAACGCCATGTTCCTCCGAATGCTTTTGAAGGCTTTTCATTAAAAAACGCTGTAAAAAATCGATTGATTCACGAATAAATTCTGGTCGTTCTACCATTTAATCCCTCCAACAAAATACTTCTAAGTAAAATACATCTTATACGATGTATCGTACAAGATTTATATTATTTATCTTAACTACATTTGTCAATTTAAATAAATATAAAAGTCTGTATTTAAAAAATTCAATTCATCTAATCTTAAGATTCGTATATTTAAGTAAATTAGCCAATAAAAAAAGCAGTTGAGTATACCAACTACTTTAAAATGTGTCATGCTTTTTTCGAGTTATATTGAAGTGTCGTTTTCTGCTTAGGTTCTTTAATCGATAAATACACTGCTACTACTATTAGAATACTTCCTATGAAAAAAGAAGGACTAATTTCTTCATTTAATAAAAAATAGCCAAATATCGTACCAATCAATGGTTGTAAAAAGAAAAATAATGACCCTGTGGAAGTATCAATAAATTCAAATCCTTTGTTCCAAAGATAAAAGGCACCTGCTGTTGAGATTGTTCCTAAGAATATGACACCAATCCAAATCCATCCATTTGATGGTAAGTGAGTAATGTGTTTACTTTGTTCAATAATTGTAAATGGTAATGTGAAAATTACGCCAAATACAGTCGCCCAAGTTGTTACGGTTAATGATGAATATTTACTAGTCTGAACTTTACTTAGAACTGTATATAATGCCCAAGTAATTGCTGCTCCTACTAGTATGAGATTTCCAAAATATGCACCTAAATTTGATCCACCTTTTGGTAATCCTATTACAACGATTACGCCAATTGTTGCTAAAATTAACGATACGATCTTACGACTATTAATTTTTTCTTTTAAAATAAAAAATGCAAATAATGATATTAATGCAGGTGAAGCTGAAGTAATTAATGAGCCCATTGCTGCGCCTGAAAGCTTAGTACCAACAAACTGGAAACCAATTGAACCAGTATACCCGACTAAAGCAATAACTGCGAGAGGAACCAAATCTTTTTTATTAATTTTCCAGCTTTTTTGGGTAAGACTGATTACTCCTAATGTTAATAATGCTAAAAGAAATCTCATTTCTAGTAATAACCATGGGGAAATACGATCTAATACTACTTTACTGACAACATAAGTCATACCCCAAATACTTGCGGCCAATGATAAATACAATGCTCCTTTAAAGAAGTTCATTTCATTCCCAGCTCCTACTTTTTATTCCAATCATTTTTCGATAGTCCAAACATAATTTCATTTACATATTGGCCTTTAAAATATGAATTTTCTATTATTTTTATCTGTTGAAATCCTAACTTTCTTAATAATTTAATTGAGGATGAATTTTGCTGATCAGCGATTGCGTTTATTTTTTCTTTATTTAATTCATTAAATAAATAATCAAGAATCCCTTGTAATGCTTCAAAGGCATATCCCTTATTTTGGTACATTGGCTCTAATGTAAAGCCGATTTCAATTTGATTTTTAGGAATTGATAAAGTGTGTACTCCAATATCCCCTATTAGTTGACCATCCATTTTATTTTCAATCGCAACCTGAACCCATGAATCAGGAATATTCATTTCAGCTGACTTTTGCTTTTCGATAAAATCAGTCGCTTGTTCATATGTATAATTTTCCCAGCCTTGATAAATCGCAACATCGGGATTTGAACGATATTTATAAAAGTTGCTAACATCTTCATCTTTAAACCTTCTAAGTTTTAATCGACTAGTCTCTATTTCAAAAAATTCTAGTTTGCTCATATTCCACCTCTAAAAATTCTCGTTCTATTTTAATTGTACATTCTATTATACTTAGAAATTTCAAAATAAACTAACTTTTTACACTTTAATTTTTATTTCATTTTTGTATTTCGTTTCAGTATAAAATACAATCCATCATTTAAATTTTTAAAATATAGTTGACACTTTTAACTGTAAATAATAAAATTACAGTATACTCATTTAAATTGAGTAAGGAACCAAACAATTTGTTTTATTAGATAATATATACTGACTAGTTTTTTATCCTAACTGTAATTTTCTTTATTACATTTTAAATATAAGGAGTGTGTAAAAGAATGGTGAATCTATATGTAACATCAAGTTGTACATCTTGTCGCAAAGCAAAAGCTTGGTTAGAGGAACATGAGATTGATTATACTGTGAAAAATATTATGAATGAATCTCTTACACTTGAGGAGATTAAATCTATTCTTCGCATGACAGAAACTGGTACTGAAGAAATTATTTCGAAAAAATCAAAAACGTTTCAAGAATTAAATATAAATATTGATTCTCTCCCACTGAATGAATTATATAAATTAATCATAAATAATCCCAAAATGTTGCGCCTGCCAATAATCCTTGACGAAAAAAGATTACAGGTTGGTTATAATGAAGAAGAAATTCGTAGTTTTCTTCCTCGTAAACTACGAACATTCACATACATTAATTCACAAAAAGTAGCTAATTAATAACTTTTTTTAATAATTAAAGGTCCGTTTTCTAACACATTTTATTGCAGTACTAAATATAATCACGAAATATATAAAGAAATTAACGATTTTAGGAGGCAGACCATGAATAGTGATTTCACTCTTGCCATTCATAGTTTAACTTATCTTGCGCTGCAGCCGGATCGGATGTCAACAAGTGATGCAATATCAGGGAGTGCCTGTGTCCATCCAGTTCGTATTCGTAAAGTGCTTAGTTTGTTAAAAAAGCATGGATTTATAAAATCGAAGGAAGGCACTGGTGGTGGATTTATTTTTGCCATCGATTTAAATGAAGTAAATCTATGGGACATTTATATGATCACCTCTGAGGGGGCATTGCAACCTAAGTGCCCAGAATCAAATGAAAAGTGTGTTGTTGGGGCAAATATGCAAAATGTTCTTTTTAATATTTTCTTAGGTGCAGAAAAACATCTTGGGGGTTATTTAAAGCAATACACTATTAAGGACATTGTCGATCATATTAAAAGTGAGAAGTAAGCAGCTAAAAAAGTGAAGGCTAAGCCTTCTTTTATCCGAAATGTAACAAAAAAAATTACAGTTTGTTTTAAGGGCTGTAATGATCACAAGTTTTTTAATTAATAAATCTAAATAAGTAGGTGGAATAAAATGAACATAAATAATGATTCTATTTTAAAAATAGGTGACTGGGTTAAAGGTATATCATTGCAAGGAGAATTAGTAATAGGTTATGTTGAATCATTTACTAATCTTGATGAAGTAGTAAAGGTAAATGTCATAACTTCAGATAATAATACGACTGTTGGAAAGTCTATTCAAATGCTAAATAGAAACGTAAAGAAAATACCTGATTCGAAAGTGACAAACAAAGAACAGATTCACTTTCTAATTGACTTGGCCCTCTCAACAGGAGATGAGGATTGGTTTAATGAGCTATCTTCTCAGTTAAACTCCATGAGGCAACTTGTTAATAGCGTAAAATAAAGCTTTTAAAACAGAAGTAATAAGAGTTCCTAAAGGTTGTCTATTAGACAGCCTTTTTTTAGTTCAAAATCTTAACAAAGCCTTTCTGATAAGACTCCACTTCTTCCCCTTCACTCGAACGATAAACAAGAAGTTCATCTCTGAAATTAATCATCATGAATCCACAAGTTACTTAGTTTGAAATATAAAAAAACTGATCAAATCATTGACCAGTTTCAAATCATATTAATATTGAGTTAATTTATTCAATGGTGCTTGAATAATTAGTGGTTTTTTTGCAGGATCTAACCATTTTAAAATGGATACTACATTTGTTTTAGATGTAGCTGTGCAGCCTGCAGTATACCCTGAAGTTCCAGCTACGTGAAAAAAGATTGCACTACCTTTTCCCGGGGTTCTCGCAGTATTATAGTTAATAACAAATCCATAATCATATTGGGAAATATTCATTTTTTCAGCAGTTTTCCATCTACCGTCATTTTCTGATGCTAATTGCCAAGTATTATATAATTTACTATTCGAATCATCTACCCAAACATCATTTGAAGTAATTTTACGATAAGTCATTTTCGTACCTGGATTTGCATATCTACCGAATGCTGTTGTAATTGTATATTTCCCTTCAGGTGTTTCATAATCACCCTCATTCTTACTACTAATCATGCCGTTTTTACCGATCACACCTGAATATGTATGTAACTTTTTCCAACTAGTACCGCTTTTTTCAAATGTTTCAATAAAAACATTTCTTGTACTTTCATTTTCAGCTGACACAATGATTAATTGCTTTGAAGTACCTAAAGTTTTCATTTTATTTACGGTCGTAGCAGAAACTGTTGTTGGAGTTTTTTTAATATATTTACTTGAAACCCATCCAGTTTTTGTTCCACTTTTTATTTTATACCAAGATCCACTTGTGCTTGTAATCGTAACTTTCGCACCCTTTTTAAGTGTCCCAATTACTTTATAACTAGTACTAGGACCGCTTCTTACATTTAAAACTGATGCAGTTACTGTACCGCTTATCGTCGCAGCTTCCACGGTCTTAATTGAATTCGGAGTAGTATTTCCATAGAATAAACCTCCAGTTAAAATTGATAGTGCTAAAGTTGTTTTGCAAATACTTTTAATCATTAAATCAGCTCCATTGTAAAGTAAATCTATATTCGAGCCTTTATTATACATAACTAACCTTACATAATAAGGACATTTTTATTACAATTCAATTAGTTTTATAACAGTTCTCTTAAAATTGTAGAAATTATTAAAATTCTTCCGATACTATTTAAATTATAATCAAAAATGACAAAAAAAGATGCATTTTAATTTGTTCTCTTCTGTGGGACAAATGCTAAAAAAAGTAATTGAAATAGCGTAATATTAACACTAAACAAAGTATTGGAATTCGTACCAAGGATTTGTTTTTTTATTTACATATCTACAATAAAATAGTATACATTTCTACTATTATTTTTTTAATTTAAAATTAGCAATTTCTTTTCCACCCGATGTTACTATTAAAGTACCATCTAAAGCATTTTCTTTTAGTTTTTCTAGTTTGTCTGTTGACGGAACTCTCACAGGAATTTGAGAAGTTTCCTCGGTTACACCTAAATCAAATGTAAGAATGTATTTTCCAATTTTATTGGATTTAATTCCCCCATCAAACTGAACACCATAACCTAAGCCCGTTTCATAATACGACGAAGGATTAAATAGATTAAATCCCATTATATCTTTAGAAATAGTAGCTAATTTTTTGCTAGGAACTAACTTTACCTTTAAAGTCGTATCTGCTGTTCCTCCGATTTGTCGATTTCCATTATTTTTAATTTTAAATTCGTAGAGTAAAGCTGTTGGAATAACCTCTTGTCCCTTTTTATCACCTTCAGTTAAAATGGTTGAGCCAACATATTTTTTATCTTTAACAATCTCAACTTTTTTACTAACAAGGTCTAGAGATGGTTTAGACGAGCAAGCAGTTAATAGAACAAGAAGCAAGGTAATACTTAAAAGAGTTGTGTACCATTTCATCACTTGTCCTCCTTTAATGTCAATTACGCTTATTTTATCATAACATTTCCATTTTTCAGAAAAAATTATCACATATACAAAATATCTTCATTTGTAAAGTTGTAATATGTTCAATTTCTAAGGAAGGATTGAACCAAATTTAACTATAATAATCGCTTTAAATACACAATGTACAATAACTATTGTACTTAAGATTTTAGTGCTATTTTATAAACCATTTATCCTTAATTAATTAAACAAAAAGCCTAATATCAATAAAAACAGACCATTCCGCTACAGCGAAATGGTCTGCGATTTTAAATCGATTTCTAAATTTTATCCCCGTAAAGAGATCCCGTTAATTTTAAATTTTGGCTTCTTTATTATTTCTTAATGTCCGACCATCATTGAAGATTTTGATTCGTCAAGATCTGCTTTTGACGCATCTGCATCTTGCACTTTTGGTTTACGTAAAATAATTGCTAACAACGCTCCTACTAATGCAATACCTGCTGCTAGTAAGAATGTATCACCAAATGCTGAAATCATTGCATTTAATGGATTCGTTGTTTTTGCCATATAATCCTTTGTACTTGAAGTTAAAAATCCAGCCATACCTGCTACTGCAAATGATACCATTACTTGCTGAGCAGCTGCAGTTAAAGGCGTTACACGACTTACTAAATGTCTTGGTGCAGATTGTAATACGTGTGTATTAATCGGCATCATTGATAATCCCATTCCAGCACCCATCATTGCAAGTGTTAACATTATAAATGTGTTTGAAGAGTCAACTGTAATTTTAGAGAAAATGAATAGTGCAGATGTGATAATTGTTAAACCAACTAACGCCATCGGTCTAGCTCCAACTTTATCATACATTTTCCCACCAATTGGCATCATTAAAGCAGATGCTAATGCTTGAGGTAACATAATTAAGCCCGTTTCAAATGCCCCATATTGTTTAACTGTTTGTAAAAATAATGGAACAATTAGGAAAGAACCGAATAAAGCAATTTGCATAATCCAAGTAATTAAAATACTTCTAACAAAATCAGACGATTTAAATACACGTAACTCAAGTAAAGGTTGTTTTAGGCGAAGCTCAACAAAGATGAAAAGTAATAATGCAACACCACCAACAATTAAACCTGTTAATGTTCCTTTTGAAGTCCAACTTATTGAACTTTGACTAACTCCGTAAGCTAACATTGAGAAAGCGATTGGAGCAATAATAATTCCTAATCCGTCTAAAGCAGGTACTGATTTAGATTCAAAATTAGGTAAAAATTTAGCGCCAATGATCATTGCAATAATACCGATTGGTAAATTAATTAGGAAAATCCAATGCCAAGTAGAATACTCAACAAACCACCCTGAGATAACCGGACCTAATGCAGGCGCAAGTAACATCGGAATTCCAAGCATCCCCATAATTGAACCGATTTTTTCTGGAGGAGCTAATCTAAAGATAATTGCCATACCGATTGGCGCAACCATTCCTCCACCAATTCCTTGTATTACTCGAAATAAAATTAACTGTTCAGGTGTTTGAGCTACAGAACAAAGAACTGATCCGATTGTAAAAAACAAAATCGTTAATAAGAAAATTTTCTTAGCTCCAAAACGATCAGACATCCAGCCTGCAAGTGGTATAACAGCCGATAATGCCAATGTATATCCTGTAATCGTCCACTGCATTTTTGTTAAATCAGATTTAAAATATTCGGTAATTCCAGGTAATGCTACGTTTACTACCGTACTATCTAAAATAACCATGATCATACCTACGATTACTGCCATCATTGGACCAATAATCGTTTTTACACTAAACGGCGTGTCAGCCGAGTTTTGCTGATTATTCATATATTATCCCCATTTCTTCTATCTATTTTTGTTAAGCAGTATTGAAATTCGTTCAAATTTTCCATTCTATTTATTAGTGCAAAAAAACATTTTATGATAAAAGCGAAATTTGAACAGAAAGTCTATCATACAAAAAAACAATTAAAATGTAAATAGTAATTGTCCTTAATCCGAAAACAGTACTCACAATAAGTACAGTATATGTTAATTATATGTCCTTTTCAAGTTTAATATTTAATTATTTTTATTGTTTCTTTGTAAACCTACTTTGTTGCTTCAAACAGAAAGTTTTAATAATAAAACAAATAAAAATAGCCCTTATGATTCTATTCACAGGGCTATTTTTTAATCACATTATTTTAATTATTTATTTTTAACATACTTCATCATTAGATGAGCAATTGTATGTTGTTCTTGTTCATCTGCAACTTCCCAAAGGTCTTTTAAAATTTGTTCTTCTGCATTTTTTGGTTCAACTTCATTTGCTAAATAATTTCCTAAGCGATATGCCATTTCAGAAATAGCACCTTCACCAACACCTTTTTCACCTGTTGCATCTAAACGATCACCTAAAAAATCTTTCCATTGATCCCAGTTATCTAAAATTGACATCGTTTTTCACCTCATAATAATAGTTGTTGAAGATTACATAAATACTATTTGCCTTTTATGAAGTAATTATGTATGAATTATTATCCGGGTAATATTATCAGAAAATTTAAATAAAAAGAGCTAACCATTTTGCAAAATTAGCTCTTTTAGTTATTTTATTTTTTATTCTCGTTCATAAAAAATATCGCTAAAGTACCAGGCCCTGCATGAGCACCTATAGCAGAACCGATTGAATTAATGACAAATTCCTTACATCCAAATGTCTCTGCCATCGCATTTTTAATTTCAATTGCTTTTTCTTGATCGTCACCGTGAGAAATACCAATTAATTGAGTTGATAAATTTGTCCCTCTAGATTCCATAATTTCAAGAATTCTTTTTATCAATTTTTTTGAACCTCTAATTTTTTCAAGTGGAATTAACTTTCCATCTTCAACGTGTAAGATCGGTTTAATATTTAATAAATTGCCGACAAAACCAGCAACCTTACTCAAGCGACCTCCACGCACCAAATATTGAAGGTCATCCACTGTAAAGATATGTTCTATATGTTGTATGCTATGTTTAATATTAATAACAACATCTTCTTTTGTAGCTCCCTCCATCACAAGCTTTGCAGCATTAACAGCAATTAACCCTTGTCCGATTGATGCACTTTTTGTATCAAATATCTCTAAATCAAAATCAGGAAATTCCTCGTCAAATTCATTTTTTACCATTACTGCAGATTGATATGTACCTGAAAGTTCAGAAGAAAACGCTATATAGATACATGGTGTATTTTCTTTTGCATATTTAACGAAGGTATTATAAATATACTCATAAGACGGAAGAGACGTTTTAAATACTTTTCCATTACGCATTTCATTAAATAAAGTCTTTGAATCCAATGTTAAACCATCAAAATATTCTTTTTCATCTTCTGAATAAACTCGTAGTGGAATGACATCAATATTATATTGTTCAATGATCTCTTTTGGTAAATCAGCCGCACTATCCGTAATAATTTTTAAATTCATCTAATCATACCTCTGTTTCAAAAAATTGGTTTATTCTATTTAAACGCATAAATTCTATTCTCTCACAAAATGCTTTTACAGAAAAACAAAATGGTTTAATATAATTTTAACATAATCGGGCAAGAAGTCTCCTTCCTCAAGTGTGTGAAGGATTTTAGTCCAACAGTAGGTGGGATGTGAATTGCCTTTTTTCGATAGAAAAGCATATGGTTATATGCTATGATTTTCTTATGAATTGTTCTTTGATAAGTAGTTATAGAGGTTGAGTGGACAAATAAGACATAGTGCGAAAACCAAGCCCGTCACCCTTCCACTCGTAATATAACTAAGGTAACGAAAGAGCCTCCATTCGTTGGACATCTACCGCAGGAACTGTGGGAAGTAACGCTCGTGGAGATGAAAGGTTGCTTTCGTCACGGAATCGAGAAGTCCCCACTTCAAGCGTTAGCTAAGTGGTGGGAGTAGTTCACTAATAATATTTGCTATTAACTAATATATACCTTCTTTTTTTCATATTCTTCACAAAAAATTATTAATTTACCATTCGAACTGTTGATTTGGATAATAGCCATATCGATATTCTAATTGTTTTTTTTCATCTTCACTTCTTTTTTGACGCAATGCATAAATAATTAAAATGGATCCGAACACTTGTACCCAGCTACCAACAAGTAATAAATCTTTACCTAATATAGTCTTATCACGTAGTAACGCCACATTAGCAATACCGTCAATTAAAGCTCCTAAACCGATTAATTGATTGCCATAAGCCTCAATTTTATCTAGTTGCGTCCCCTCAATCAATGCTCCAGTTGTTTCAATTTGAGCACCAATTGATTGTATAATACCTCCTAGCGCGTTTAACCTAATACCTTCTTTTTCCATTCCTTCAATTTCTAAATTTGTTGCAAATGTATTTGTAGCATTTCCGGCTGCTTGAATCCAAGCACCAATCATCATTGTTAATTCATATTCTTTTTCTATTTCATTTTCATTTTCTTTTTTTGCTCTCTCATATAATTTTTCTCTTCCAATTGCTTGAATGGTGTTGCCAAAAGCTTCGATTGCATTACCTTTAGCGAATAAACTTCTACCAAAGTTTTCACTTACGATTTTTGTACTTGAAATACCAACTGCAGCCGTTGATGTACCTAATAATAAAAAATATGCACCGATTAGGGGTAAATCATCAACTAAATCCCTCAATTTGGCACCTCCATTCAAACAGTATTTAAACTAGTTTATTCAACTTTAAATTTAATTGACAATTAATATTGTTTTGATTAATATAATAACAATTAATATTTCGAAATTTAAAAGCTATGAAGAGAAAAGTAGTAAAGTTAAAATTATTTACAGAGAACTCCTGTGTGCTGAAAAAGGAGTAATAATAGACTTTATGAAAAAAGACTTGGAGCTTCGTATGGAACTAAAGTTCACTAGTTCACTTTAGGGATGGTACGACGGGTTCTCCCGTTATAGAGATAGGGTATAAGCATTCGTGCCGTACCTAAATAAGGTTGGTATGGTAACATATCAATAAACTGGGGTGGTACCACGAAGTTTACAAACTCTCGTCCTCAAGATGATTAAATCTTGGGGGTGGGAGTTTTTTTATTTGCAATAGTTAAATAAAAATAATTTTGAGGTGAAAACATGCACTGGGCATATAAAATCGCAAATGAATTAATTGAAAAATATCCAAATAAAGAAACTTATGTATGTGCATCTGGCATAAGTCCATCCGGATCGGTTCATATTGGAAATTTTCGTGAGATCATTACAACTTATTTTGTTGTGAAAGCTTTAAATAATTTAGGTAAGAAAACAAGATTTATCTTTTCTTGGGATGATTTTGATCGTTTTAGGAAGGTCCCAAATAATATTGATCCAACTTATCATCGTTTTATAGGGAAAGCTTATTCAAATATTCCTGACCCATTTGGTTGTCACTCAACATTCGCTGAACACTTTGAAAAGGAATTTGAAAATTCCTTAACTGAACTAGGAATTCAGGTTGAGTTTATTTATCAAAGTAAAGAATACAAATCCGGTAGATACAATGAAGACATAATATATGCTATTGAAAAAAGAAAAGAAATTTATGATATTTTAATGAAGTTCAAAACAAGTGTTCCAACTGAACAAGAACGTAATGATTTTTACCCTATTACTCTGTACTGTGAAAATTGTGAGAAAGATGATCCTTCAATAACTCAATATAATAAGGAAAGCAAAACTTTAGATTATACATGCCGTTGTGGATTTTCAAATCAATTATCTGTAGAAGTTTCAAACAATATTAAATTAAACTGGAAAATTGATTGGGCAATGAGGTGGATGAAAGAAGATGTGGTTTTCGAACCTGGTGGAAGAGATCATTCATCTGAAACCGGGAGTTACAATGTTTCAAAAGAAATTGCTAAAGCTATATTTGACTATGATGCACCTCATTATACACCTTATGAGTTTATTAGCATAAAAGGTCAAAATCAAAAAATGTCGAGCTCCTCTGGTTATTTAATAACCCCAGCTGAGTTAATGCAAATCTATTTACCCGAAGTGATTCTCTTTATGTTTGCTAAATATAAACCAACAGCACCATTTAAGATTGGTCTAGATGAAGACGTGATTAAAAACTATTCAGAATTTGAACGGTATCAATCAAATTATATTGATCAATCTTTACTCGATTTAGATATTTGCCAATCGGTCGAATTTGCACATAACGGCAAAATTGATAAAAAATATCCAAAGTTTAATCATGTAGCTAGCATTCTGCCTCTCGTTAATTACAATATAGATCTTTTAAAAGACATATTTGTTAATAATGGAGAAACTTACTCATCCATTGAAATACAGAAAATTAGTCAGTTGGCTGAATATTGGATTAAAAAATACAATCAACAAAAAAATATTATAATAAATGAAAAACAGGCTTTTGAATTTTATCACTCTTTAACTGAAGAACAGCAATATTGGTTGAAAAATTTATGTGACTATCTATTAAATACCGAGCTCCAAAATCAAACTGAATTAATGAAAGAATTATACTCGATTTGTTATCATGACGATAAAAAAATAATGAAAGCAAATCAAAAATCTTTTTTCACAATGATCTATCAGCTTGTTTTAAATAGAACAAGTGGGCCACCTATTCCATTGTTGTTTCAAGCAGTGAATAAAAATCAGTTAATCCATTTATTTAACTTCAACAAAGGTTAATATAAGGGCAAAAATAAAAATGAGACTCAGATTTTTAAAATCTGAGTCCCATTTTTATCTATTTCTATTGAATACGATTTTTAAATGCTTCTTCTGTCACAATATAATCTTCTTCTCGATCTTCATGTTTACGGTCTTCAGGAGCGACTAGTGATCCTTTTGGATGAGTTGGTTCATGACCTTTTTTCTTATGATTAAAGCTTTTACCTCTTGCCATTATAAAATCCTCCTTAGTTAAATCATCATTAATAATATGAGTAATTGGACTTTAACTTATAGATGGTAGATTATTACAAGGAGGAATTTTAATAGTCTGATTTTGATGATATGATAATGAAAAGGACTTAATTAATTGTTGAGGTAGAAGATGAAAAAAGAATTTGCAATCAGTATTTCAAATCAGATTAAAAATTGGATGGCTTCAAATAATTTTTTATTTAATATTGAAGAAATACCAACAACTTTCAATACATTACAAAATTTTCAACAATGGACAAACGGTAAACCAATTGTTTCAGCCTTTCATTTAAGTAAAGTCGAGGAAGAAAGCTATTATTTACTATTAATCGACTGGCATCGTAATGACAATTTTTATTTAGTCATATATGTTGAAAATAAATCTACAACAGTTGCAGAAATAAGAGAAATTCGTGAGCAAGATGGACAATTTTCGCTAGTTTGGAATTATAATCCATTGAAACGGGACGGTAAAAACGCTGAACGAAAATCCTATTTCAAACAAGTATTTGGTTCTCTTCAAGTAGATATACCAATTCCGAGCACTCCTAATGAAGTTGAACGATTTTTTAATGATCTCTACAAATTATGTAGAAACCGTCAAACAGCAGACAGGATTATAGATCTATATGATATTTAAATTAAAAATGAGCACTCTACCAAAAGAAACACCTTCTATAATCTAGAAGGTGTTTCACCGTTCAAATCTTCGTAACAAATAACACAATTTTTCCCGTTTTGTTTTCCTGCATACATAGCCTTATCAGCGCGATTAATACTCTCAACTACACCTTTTTGTAGATTAAATTTCGATAGTCCAAACGTCATTGTTACGTGTATGATTTGACTTTCATAATGAAATTCGTGTTTCTCAATCGCACATCTAAGTCTTTCAGCTGTTTCTTTCGATTGATTAAACGGTGTATTTGGTAATACGATTAAAAATTCTTCTCCACCCCATCGCCCTAAATAATCATTCGAACGAATCAATTCTTTAATTCAAAAATCAAAAATGAGCAGTTTAATTCAGTTTCAGTTGTTTTTTCTAAATCAGATAGAATCAAGTCGTGTAGTCCTCTTCGATTTAATGCTCCCGTTAAAGGATCTTTTAATGAAAGATCTTCTAGCTCGGTTTTCTTGCATTCTAAATCATTTACTAATACCTTTATTTTTTTTTCAGCATCCATTCTTTTACCATAAATCGTAAGCATAGTTGAAGTAGTTAAAATATAATATAGAGTTTAGAGAGACATTAATATCATCAATAAATGCATTATCTATTTTTAATTTATCAAATGGAAATTGTTGTAAATAACTAAAAGAAGAATAGCCTGTTCCAAAATCATCAATTGAAAGTCGAAAATGAAACCTTTTAAGATTGAGATACTCAAATCGATTTTCCCAAAATAATATTCAATTAAAGTAATTCACATAATAATCTAAATAATACCGAACAAGAAGTAATATGAAAGTGCATAGAACGAGAATTTTTTGTGTCTTCTCAAGTTTTTCTGCATTTACAACACCTTTCTGGTTATATATTCATACTTAATTATTATCTTAGGATAATTAACTTAAGGTTATTTTAACTTTTATATTTACGTTTCTCAACGTCAAAAAAATGGAAATTAACTATAACTAACGTTAACTATCAACTAAATCCAAACCAAAACAAACCTAGTTCAATCCGAACTAGGTTTGTTTTGAAAAATATTTCTAATGTTAAAACTTATTCTCAATATGTACACTAAACATTAACAGAGTTTTGAAACCGTGCACCCTTTTTTAATAAAAGAGGAGTAATCATAAAACCGATGATCATACCTGCCAAGTGACCAGTTAAACTTGTCGACGGGATAATTAATGAGGATAGTAATCCAATTCCTAAAAATGTTATGACAAACTTACGATCATCAGAAAAGAGCATATTTTTTCTAAATACGGTAATAAATAAATACATTCCTAAAAAAGCATAGCCTACACCGGATGCCCCTGTCTCAACTGTATTAGGCGAATAGTTAAAATTAATAATAAGTCCAGTAAGAATAACCGATAATAAATAAAATAATAAAAATTTAACTGAACCTAACGCTCTTTCTAAAGGTCTACCTAAAATAATCATAAAAGTCATATTCATAAAAAAATGAGCGTAGCTTCCGTGCATAAATGCATAAGTAAAAAGTCTCCATATTTCACCTTGTTTTACTAATTCGTGCTCATAACCACCTAAATTGATGATATTTTCAATCGTATACCCACCTAAAAATGTCGTAATAATCGCTAAGATAGTACATAAACCAACCATAATTGTTGTGATTGGATATTTCCTAATAAACGTTTTGAAGTCTTCTGTCACCAAAAACATCAATCTTCATCCCTTCTTGGAGCTATTATCAAGTTGTTATTTATATATTCTAATTACTTAATTCGACATTTTTCCGTAAACTCCTATTCTCAAATAAAAAAATCATACAAAATTTAGAGGTAGGAATAGGAATTATAGGATTAAGGGTATTTTAAAAAGATTATATAAAAGAGTAGGCAATACAGGATTATTAATCCTTGGTTTACGTATCCACCTTTACTCCCATTTTAAGTCCTATTCATTTGTTAATAGTAAAGGATAGTATTTTTGAATGATTTTTAATGGGGTAGAAGTATTAATATATTTTGCACTTGTAAAAACAGCTACGAATTGATTTTTTGGTGAAATAAAGATGAATTGACCTCCATATCCCATGGCAAAATAGATCGTTGAATCAAGATCCTTTAACTCATTATTTTCAAGCACCCACCAATGATAGGCATATGAACCAACATGCGGATATGTATGGTACTTCGCTTTTGTTGATTTTTCAATCCACTCACTTGAAATAATTTGTGTATTATTCCATTTTCCTTTTTGCATCATTAAGATCCCAAGCTTTAGTAGATCATCTGTCGTTAAACTTAAGCCAAATCCCCCAATATTAATTCCTTTTGAATCTTCGTGCCAAATAAACTCTTTTATACCTAAAGGATCAAATAACATTCGTTTTGCGAAAGTAGAAAGTTTTTCATTCGTTACCATCTGAATAATTGCACTAAGTACTTGAGATGCTCCAGAATCATAAATCATTTTTTCACCTGGTTTATTAACCATTTCTTTTTCTAGTACATATTGGATCCAGTCTTTACTATTAATCATTGGAAATGGACGCCCACCCCATTCTCCCCACTCTTGCCAATCATATCCAGCTGTCATAGTGAGCAAATGTTCGATCGTAATGTCTCTTTTTTTCGATTCAATATTTGGAAAAAATTTAGTAATTGGTACATCAACACTTTCTATAAATCCTTTATCAATGACAATTCCTATTAACATCGATAAAACACTTTTCGTAACAGAATTAATTTTGAATAGTTTTGTTTCGCTTTTTGAATTTTTATAAAAATTATATTTAATTTCTCCATTTTGATAAATAAGACAAGTAGAAATGCGTTCTTTTTTTAATTCATTTTCGAATTTTACATAATCCATAAAATTGGTTTTCAAATCATTTCTCCTTTTGAGTTGAGTTAGTAAGTTCCTTCTATTTTAATTCCAAATATGTATATATTTCATTCATTCAATCATTTTTAATATTTTGTCCCCTTTAAAACAAAATCGAGCTGCGCTAGCAACTCTAAAATGATTTTTTAACATCTTATCTATTTTTAAAATGATCTTTAATCAAAACAAGTTTCTTTATTAGGATTTCGATAATATTCAAACATTAAATCTAATTGAGGAGCAGTATTTCGATTGAGAGAAAGCTCTGGTAAATGCTCTTGATCAAAGAAATCAATATCACTTGTTTCTGTTCCAATTGAGGGATTACCACCAACAATTTCACATTGTATAAATAATTTGTAGTAGTGATATGAATGAGGTGGATGGTCGTGCTTTGTCATGTCTAATACTGCTAATAGTTTTTTCACTTCAACTTTATAGCCTGATTCTTCAAATATTTCTTTTACTACATTTTCTGAAGCTGATAATCCAACGTCACAAAAACCACCTGGTAAAGACCATTTATTTTCTAGCTTTTCTTTTACTAATAATATTTTACCGTTCCTAAAAACGACACCTCTAACATCAAGCTTTGGTGTGGGATACCCCCGTTCATTGCGAAACAATCCTTCGATTTCATCAATTTGTAATTCTGAATAATGATTTAAAATATCAGCACTTATATGTCTTAGTTCTTCATACCTTTCTTTATCAAAAACATCCTTCGTAAAGGTCAATCCTGCTTGAGAAATTGCTTGGATTCTCTGTGCCCATTCTAACCATTTTATACTCATAGGAATCCACTTCCTTTTCTACTTATAGGTAGTCTTCTTAACAATCTATACTTTGTCCTAAAGTTAGTTTACGCATAATTGCTTCTCGTTGACTTACTAAATGCCTATATAAAAAAAGAAAGCTCTAAAACCTTAGAGCTTTTTTCTAAAATTAAATGATCGAATTTTCCATCGTTAAAACAACGGGACAATGATCACTTCCCATAATGTGAGAGTGAATTTCTGAATTTATTAATTCATTTTGTAATCTATTTGAAATAATAAAATAATCAATACGCCATCCAATATTTCGTTCTCGGACCTTTGCCATATAAGACCACCAACTATATGAACTTTCTTTAGTTGGATTTAAAAATCGAAAGCTGTCAGTAAAACCACTTTCTAATAATGCTGTCATTTTACCACGTTCTTCTTCCGTAAAGCCAGAATTCGTGCGATTTGATTTTGGATTTGCCAAATCGATTTCATTATGTGCGACATTTAAGTCTCCACATAAGATGACAGGTTTTTGTTCATCGAGCTTATTTAAGTAGCTTTTAAAATCATCTTCCCATTTTAATCTTATTGGTAATCTAGCTAAGTCTCGCTGAGAATTTGGCGTATAAACATTTACCATATAAAATTTCTCGAATTCTAAGGTTAATACTCTTCCTTCTTGATCTTCTTCTTTACCATTAAATCCAAAACTAACATTTAATGGTTTATGTTTCGTAAAAATTGCAGTACCAGAATAACCCTTTCTTACTGCAGAATGCCAAAATTGATAATAACCGTCTAATTCCAGAGTTATTTGATCTTCTTGGCACTTCGTTTCTTGTATACAAAATAGATCTGCTTTTTGTTCATTAAAATAATCTAAAAATCCCTTTTGTACACATGCTCTTATTCCGTTTACATTCCATGATATTAATTTCATACTTTTTTCTCCAATTTACGTTTAGGTTTCAGTTTTACTAATGATGAACGATAAATAAGCAATACTTATTTACACCTTGTCCAATACGCTTTTATATTCATCTGATGCTGACTTAAATTTATCTAAGAGATCAATTAATGTATCTTTGACTGTAGACTGACCTGGTAAAATTTTATCGAAGTTAAATTCTATTTTTAAATCCTCATTGTCAATCGTGATACACTAAAAAAACGTTATATTTCTTCAATACTGAATACTTTTTGGGTAGACGACTTATTTATGTTATGAATTGTTTCATTTAATTTATTTATCTCAGCTTTAATCTTTACAACATCATGATTTATTCTGACATGTCCCCAGTCTCCTACGTTGTCCACAAGCGTAAAACACGTAGCTTCCGTCCATACTTCCTATTACTACTCTCGATTTACCCTTTTCCACAGTGACCACATACTAATTTATCACTAAAAATATTAGTTGAGTTTTTCTTGCCTCTACCATTAACAGATCTACTATCTATAACTCTTGTACTCCTGCTAAATCGGCTAACATCTTTATAGATTATTAGTGAATGTTTTGGTTTTCACTTGAAGGTGACTAACGCGTACTAATTTTGAAAACCAGTACGCTTTATCATATTAGTTCCACTTACTTCTCACATACATATTGACTAAGTCATACCCCTTATCATCATATCCCTTATCTCTACAGTATTCTGTGTAATACTTTTGTTGGTTTTCTAATCAATTAAGTTGATCCTCCGAGCTAGATGATACCCTAGTATATATAGCAACTATTATTTTTTCTGATTCGTCCATACTTATATCACCTCATCAAAAAGCATAATAAGTTTATTTTATCATGAACACTGATTGTGCTGCATATAATAATAGATTACAAATTAGATTGCATAGAAAAAAACCATCTACTTTTTTATGGCAGATGGTTAGGTGGTATTCTTTGGTACAAGAAATAGTCTCGATGGATCAGATGATAAGTATAATATAAAATGGATTAACTAAAACGAATTCTCCAAAACGGGAAAGCCCCGGCGAATTGTACTAAAAAAGCTCAGACTTTATTTCACTGAGTATTTCTTATTTAAATTCACTTATAGCTTCCTAATAATGAAACACCATCAGCTCACTTTTTTGATGATAATCTTTCTATACATTCCATCAAACATTATTGAAATATCTTCTTTAACAGATAAATTAGCCTTTTGCTTGTCACACAATTTTTCAAAGTTGACTCCTATGTCAGTACCAAATAATTTTATTAGTGGTCTAATTGCTTTTTTTAATGGCGAAATTCCTTTATTTTTTGGTGTAAATTTATCAAAGATGATAATTTCTCCATTTGGTTTCAATACTCTCAACATTTCTTTAAGACACTTATCTGGATCTGGAACAACAGATAATACAAGGCTACATACAACTAAATCAAAATGAAAATCACAAAAACTCATGTCTTGAGCGTCCATTTTTAAAAATTTTATTGATGAGTCTTTAAATTTTTCTTTTGCTTTGTTAAGCATATCATCTGAATAGTCTATAGATGTAATCTCTAATTCTTTGTGATTAATCAATTCCAAATCTGCACCAGTTCCTACTCCCACAAATAGTATCTTTTGATTTTTTACAAAATCGGTTTTATTGAAAATCTCTTTCCTTGCGCGGAGGAATTGCCCAGTGTTAAAAAACTTATCATATATAGGAGAATAAATTTTGTAGATCAACTCATTCCAAAGATTATTCATAATACACCCCATTTTAATTACTATATGACTTTAAAGGGAAAAATCCTAATTTCTAATAACATTCTAACATAAATTTCCAATGCCTCTTTTTATTTTATCTAAAAATGAGAGGTATTTTCTAAATTAGCAGGCGACAATGATGAATTCTGATTTTCAATTTAAACTGTCAATTCGTTATTTTGAAATATTAGATAAACATGAATAAATTTCTACTTCAACAAACCCTTGTTTAGTATGATTTATGGTAAATTTTTACATTTAAATAATTAAAAAGGCCTATAACTAAAACAACTAATCATATTTTTTATATAATAATATTACATTTCTTGTTTTAACTTTTTACCAATATCACCTTTTTAAAGAAACTCTTTGTCCTGTGAGTTTCTCCCTTTTTTCAAGCATTTTTGCCTTTGTCCACTATGAAATCTTTGTTGAACAACATAAACTATTTTGGTAGATCGTGAGGTTATTATTCATTTAATTAGAATAATATTATAATAATCTCCAAATACATAGGGAGGAATCAAAATGGATAAAAGAGTACAATTCGACTTTGAAATTGAGTTTACAAATGGTGGAGGAATACAGGGACAGGATTTCCGTCTTGATATTGAAGGAGATGACATTTCTGACGAAGAGTTAGCTAAGTATATCGTAGAGGATATGAGATTGTTAATGGTTGGTGTAGTTAGAATACTAAACAAAAAAATAATTAATGAAAAACATAAGAGAATACTTCCAGATCGATGAACTGAAATAAATCAAAAAAGACATAGCCACGAAAAGTAGGTTAATGTCTTTTTTTTAAAATTTAGATGAGCCAGCTCTGCTCCCTTTCCATCATCTTTGCAGAATGAATGGCTCATTTAGTTTATATACAGCTTAGTTGGATATTAATGAGTCTGCATTAAAAAAGACAGAAAAGGAAAATAATCCTAATCTGTCTTTATTTTTGTTCTTTTATGGCTTTTCTTCGGTTTTACTAATGATGAACGATAATCAAACTGATGAATTTGCCCGTGATAAATTAAAGTTTTATCATATAACTCTTCGAATGATGAGATTTCATATTCCTTCGTTAATTGAAGAAATATTTTAGCGCAAGCCTCAGCATCCGCTAATGCATGGTGATGATGTTCTAATAAAATACCGAATTGACTTGATAAAGTATCTAATGTATAACGAGATTGTTTTGGCAATACCTTCTTAGCAAGCTGCAGTGAACATAGTAAATTATTTAACGCTGAAGGTATACCATATCTTGATAAATTATCTTTTAATGCATAACCATCAAATGCTAGATTATGTGCTACTAATGTTTTCCCCTCAATTTTATCTTTAATCGTTTCATAAAATTCTGGGAAAAGAGGTGCATCTTGTACATCTCTTGGCCTAATTCCGTGCACAGAAATATTCATCGAATAAAATTCTTCTTCAGGATTAATTAGAGAGTAAACTTGGTCAACAATTACTCCTTCTTCAACAAATACAAAACCGGCAGCACAAATGCTATGTCGATTGTAATTTGCCGTTTCAAAATCGAACGCTACAAATGATTTCATTTTATATAACTTCCTCTATTTATATGATAAAACTATTATAATCTTTTTTATAAAAAGATGCATTTTTATAATAATGAATAAAGTTCACATTTTCGCCATAATTTATTGTACAATAATAAGATTAATAGTCTATTAGATTGTAGAATCAAAGGATGTTGAAAATGAATTTTGTAAAATTGATTGTTCAAATAAGCTTTCTTTACTTATTATTTTTTATTGGAAATTTAATTCAGCAACAATTTCATCTAATTATTCCAGGAAGTATTATTGGTATGTTGTTATTATTTTGTTTACTATTTATACCATTCTTTAAGGAAAAATGGATTCGAAATGGGAGTAATTTTTTAAGTAAGCACTTAACGCTCTTGTTTATTCCAGCTACTGTAGGAATAATGAATTATTCTTCTATTTTAAATTTTCACGGTTTAATTTCTATTATAATCGTATTAATTAGTACAGCAGTTGTATTTACAATTACCGCAAGCATTAGTTCGTATCTTACTTCGAGAGCCCATAAAAAACAAACAACTGATTTATTAATTGGGAGGGATACGAATGAAGGACTTTAAAAGTTTACTATTTATCCTCTTAACCATTTTATGTTATATTCTTGCTAAAAAAATGTACGCTAAATTCACATACTCGTTACTGATTCCGATTGTTACCTCAACTACAGTTATTATCATCATTCTTGTAAATCTTCACATTACTTATGAATCGTATATGCTTGGAGGAAAATGGATTAATTTGCTTTTAGGACCTGCTGTTGTTTCTTTTGCCTATCCATTATACGAGCATCGGGCAACATTAAAGAAACATTGTATGTCGATAATAGTTAGTGTAATGGCTGGAACAATTGTCGGTCTACTTTCAGGTGTATACTTATCTCTATGGCTCGGATTAAAAAAAATCATCTTGCTTTCTTTAGCAGCAAAATCAGTTACGACCCCATTAGCTATGGGCATCACTTCAATGATTGGTGGTATTCCATCTTTAACGGTTGTATATGTAATGATTGCTGGTATTTCAGGATCAATGTTTGGTCCTGCTATTCTATCTAAACTTAAAATAGACCATCCTGTTGCGATTGGCGCTTCATATGGAATATCATCACATGGAGTTGGTACAGCAAAAGCAGCAGAATATGGTAAAATTGAACAAGCAATTAGTTCAATTGCAATGACGCTTAGTGCGATATTTGCCTCTATTCTTATCCCATTTTTCATAAAATTAATACTAAAATAAAACTTCCCACAAGGTATTTATTTTCCTTGTGGGATATTTTTTGATTTTCACAGATCAGTATATTTCAAAACAAAAAAAGTGTCTCAAAAGTATGATAACTTATGAGACACCTAATTTAATATTTTTTAATTTACCAAGGTCTTCCACAACATCCACCATGCCATCCCCATGGTCGATAATAACCCCACGGTCTTCCCCATCCCCAAGGACGTCCCCAACCCCATGGTCTTCCCCATCCCCATGGGCCAAATGCCGCTGCACCAAATAAAAACGGAAAGAAGAATGGGAAAAACCTTTCATCTTCTTGTTGCGGTACTCCTGAATATGGATAATACGGTTGCTCAATTTGTTGACGATAATCATACATTATAAATCACCTCCATACTATCTAATGTACGGAGATTAGCTCATTTAGGAGCAAGGTCATGTAATAGGCAGAAGTACAAATTCTTAAGTGAAGAGTACTGTCACTCTTTCCTTCTTATCCTAAATCATTTTGTACATTTCATATTGAGCTATTTTTTCTTTCTTAAATTCTAGTTTATGCAAGAAACCTTCAAGGCTATTGTTATTTGGGATTGATGTTGAGAAAGATTTTAAATTTAGTTCACTAGCCGCAGATTGTAATAAGCTAGTTGCTATTTTTCGATTACGGTAAACTTTATCAATAATTAGGAGACTTATTCTACCATTTTCATTAACTGCTATAGCACCAACATTTTCATGGCTAACTTTAGCTAGAAAATAACTAAAATTAGTTAGTTTTTCTAAATAATCAATGTCATTTTGCCAGTTTATATGATAGTCCCAATTCGTAATTGTTTCTTTGAAAGTATTAAAATCAACTTTATTTATTACTGTGCTAGAATCTAATTGTAATTGGTGTAAACTTGTTAAATCTGATTTAGAAAAGTAAGAAAGGTCATAAATCTTTTCGTATCCAAGTTTCTTGTAAAAGTTAATTGCTCGATCATTTCCAACAATTACTTCTAGGAATAGTTGTTTACATCCGTTTATCTCTGCTTCCTCTTTATGCAGTTCAAATAATTTTTGGCTAACACCTAATCCCCTATAATCTGGACTAATAGCCAAAGTTCCACATCGCATTGTTTTAATTGTTTCATACTTTTTAATACCGCCTAAAATCACACCTACCGCTTCATTTTCATAAATTGCTACGAATGAGTGCTCCGGTTTGTTACCTTCTGGACCAAAAAACAAATTGACAAACTGTTCCTTAGAATAATTGAATTTAACGATATAATCTGAAAAACCGATCGAAAATGCTTGATAAGCTAATTCAACGTCTACTTCGCTACATCTAAAATAATTTATTTTTTCTACCTCAATATTCTTCTTCAAATTTGTTTCCATATAATCACGTCCTTTTTTATTTAGAAATAATGAGTTCATTTTCATTTTCTTGAATTTGATCATAGTTAAAATCAAATTTTTTCTTTAATAGTAAGTAACTGGTTACACATAAAATCATAATGATTAGACTACCATGAAACAACCAAACAAGATGTGGCATTGATAAAAATGATAATAAGGGTGATGCCGCTACAAAACCGATTGTAAAGCCAACCCTATTTAACAAATTTGCGACTCCGAAGATTCTACCCCTTATGGAATTATCGGTTTTTTGAATCATTGTTGAAAAATAAGTACCTGCTGCATTATCAAAAAAGCCTGTAAAAAATGCGAAGAAAAATACGATCCATAAAATTTGATTCGATAAAAATAGAATAAAGCCGATTGATGTTAAAACTGAAGTTCCGTAATACATAAATAGAAAATGTTTTTTTAACCAAGATACCTTAGGAATTAACCAAGTCGAAAGGATTCCTCCAATCCCCCAAGTTCCCCAAATAAGTCCTTGGTAAAATGTTGCATGTTCTGTGCTAATTTTTTCTGCTAATATTGGTACTCCGACATTATGAGAGCTTGCTGAGAATGTTTGAAATAGAAATACAATGAATACAAATACTAAAAGCGGTTTGATTAGGACATAAGTTTTTACTTCTTTCAAATCATTAAATAGTTGTTTCCATTGATTGTTTACACCTTTTTTAACCGTATTTTCCCATTTATAAAAGATTAGAACAAATGCAGATAAGAAATAAGAAAGGGCATCTATTCCGATGATTACACGATAATCTACAACCGTTGATAGAAATGCTGATCCTAAAAATCCAATAACCATACTAATTGCAGCAAGGCGTGAAATAAAAGCATTTATTTTCAAAATATTTTCTTCACCAAATATTTGGGGTAAATCTGCACTAAAGCTGACTGAAAAAAAGCTTCCTAATGCACCAATGATAAATGCTACAATTGCAAACATTAAAGGCGAAGGGAAAATACATAAGGTAAGAATACTCATTCCTCTAGTAATATCGCTAAATATCATTAGCTTTCTTCGATTATATCGATCGGCAAATACACCAGAAAATAAACTTGTTAAAATCCCTCCACAAACTCGAAGGGCTAAAACCGCAGCCAACCATGATGTACTTTTCGTCATCGAGTAGATCACTGCATTCATTACTACTAATTCCATCATACTACCTATATCCGAGAACGCCTTTGTATATAAAAAATAGACTTTCTTTCCCATTATAATCCCTTCATTCTACCAAAATAAAAAAATTACATACTTATTAATACATAGACAAACAAATAATTCTAATTTGGACTGAATTCATCGTGATTCCTCCTTTCCAATTAAAACTGACTATTAAGTTTATTTTATTCTATGATTAGTGTATGTTCTTTGCTTTATTTTTAACATAAAAAATTTTCTGAATTTAAAGTTTTAGGTAGGAAAGTTTTCACCTTCACTACCATAAACTTTAATTTTGAACTATATAAGACATAATCATTTCTTCTACTGCTTTAAATTGTGCTTTGTAAATTTCATCTTCTTCTACAACTGAATAATGTAAGCAAATGCCATCTATATTAGCCCAAAATAAACTCGAAATAATATCAGGATCGATTGTTTTCTTAAATTCACCAGATGCTATTCCTTGTTTAATAATTTCACTTAAAAATAATCGGTATTGATCTTTGTACCTTTCAATCATAATGGCTTGTAGATTTTCATGCCTAGCTGAATTAATCCAAAACTCCATATGGACTCTAATCATATTTCGCCATTCTTCTGTTAAAGAAATTTCACTATACATTTGAAATAACTCTATTAACTTATCTTTTGATGAACTAATATTTTGAAATCGTTGATTAATTTTTTCAAATGTTTGGACTGTTCTTTCTTGCATTAACGTTAAATAGAGCTCTTCCTTACTTTTAAAATAATTATAAATTAGCCCTTTACTCGTTTTAGAATATGCAACTATATCATCCATTGTTGTCGTATGATATCCTTTTTCTCCAAAACATTTTAAAGCACTTTCAAGAAGACTCTCTCTTTTGCGTTCTTTGTAATCATCTGAGACTTTTGGCATTGAACACATTCCTTTACTCAATAAATATATTTAAACTGACTGATTAGTTTAGTTTATCAACTAAAATTTGGAATTTCAAGAGAATATTCGAAATAATCACGCGATTATTTTCAAATCACACAAAAAAAGTGACAATAAGTCGTTAAACTTATTAATCACTTTATCAAGTAAAAATTAGTTTTGTTCAAGTTTTGCTTGAACAGAAGCTAACTTCCCTTCCATTGTACTCTTCTTATCGCGACGATCATCAATGCGAATAGTCGTTGCAACTCTTGAAATTCCATTTTCAAATGGTACCTCATGCATTTCTTGTACAACTTTTAATAATAACGGTAATTCGCCTTCAATAATTGTATTCATAGGTGTAAGTTGGAATTTCACTTCGCCATTATACTTTTCTAAAACTTTATGTATATTTGCTACATACGCACTCACACTAGGTGATTCTGTGCCAATTGGTACGATTGAAACGTCAATAATTGCCATTTTTATATTCTCCTTATTTATCAATTTGTTACTTGTCTATCCTAACATGTTTGAGATAATAATGAAAACTCGACGATTGGCGAGCTTTCAGGCGAAGACAGAGGCGTCGTTTCACTTATACTTTGTTCCTAAAATTTGCAACTACGTCGAGTTCCCTTCAGCAAATTTATAATTTCTAAATGTGAAATGATAAATTTAACTATTCATCTCCTGGCAAGCCATAGGTAAATAATCCCCATTCTACATCATAAAATTAATATCCCTTTTCAATCTTCACTATATTTCTTAGTTTTTCGTTATTTTCTAATGTTGAAAGTGTATTGACAAAACACTTAACACCATCATTTGGTAAAGTAACTGCCGAAATATGTGGTGTTATTTTTACATTAGACATTTGCCATAATTCAGAATCGGCTGGAAGTGGTTCAACAGCAAAAACATCTAAAATAGCTTTTCTAATATACCCACTATTCAAAGCTTCCTTTAAAGAGTCCTCACATACAGTTGCTCCTCTACCAACATTTATAAACCCTACATTATTTAACTGTTTAAATGTACTCATATCTAATATATTTTTAGTTTCATTCGTAAAGGGAAGAACACTAATCATCCAATCTGTATGATCTAAAATTGTAGATGCTTCTTGGAATGGTACTATTTTTTCAAAATATTGTTTTTGATTACCACTCATAGAAACTCCATATACTTTCATTCCTAAGCCTGATAAAACTTTACCAATATGTCCTCCAATTTCTCCTGTACCATAAATGACGACTTTTTGGTCTTCTAAAGATTTTGGGATATGAAATTCCCACTTATTTTTACTCTGTAAATTTGAAAATTGTTCATGTAATTGTGAATCCTGGAGTATGTAACTTAAACAATATTGACTCATTTTTGGACCAAAAACATCAATCGTTCGCGTTAAAAGCACATCATTTTTCCATTTAATTTTCATGAAACTATCTACGCCCGCTGCTAATGAATGGACCCACTTTATGTTTCCAAATTCAAAATTTGGTGTTGGACGAAAACCAACAAATGTATCAGCCCACTCATAATCCTCTTTTGTTACTTCATTTTCAGGTAAAAAACGAAACTCTTTTGATAGATTATGTGATTCAATTAGGTCTTTTAGCTTATGATGAATTCGGCTAGTCACTAGTATTCTTTGAATTTCCATTGTCCTACACTCCTTTTTTTGTCTTAAATAAATTTTAGCATAATATTCCGAAAAGAATGAAAAGAAAACACTTCGAGTAATATAATAGAATTCGAGACCCTTTTCTCTCCAATCTAAAGGGGGTTCTAGATGACCTTTTGGTTCTTTTCAACTCATAATTAGTTAGGTTTTATCAACTTTCTAAGTGATTTAGAAAGAATTAAACGATATTTGCTAGATTTCCATTTAAAATAATTTACTATAGTATAGAAACTACGTCTTAATACCCTAACTGGTACGGGTAATTTTTAATCTTATTTGCGATTCTTAAGAATTTAATTGCTGTTTAGCTGATTTTAATTGCTGTTCTGTCACTTTTATTTGCTATTCTCAAAATTTATTTGCACAGTTGTACTCCTTATTTGCGGTTCACTTAGATTTATTTGCAGCTCAGACTGAATACCAAATCTACTTTGACATAAAAAAAGAGGTTCCCTTAAAAAATCGGGACAACCTCATCTGTTTACTATCTTCCTTATAATACTTTACTTAAGAAACTTTTCGTGCGCTCGTGTTTTGGGAAATCAAATATTTGCACTGGACTGTTTTCTTCCACTATGTAACCTTGATCCATAAAGATTACGCGATCACCAACTTCACGAGCAAATCCCATTTCGTGTGTAACAATGACCATTGTCATTCCTTCTTTAGCAAGTTGCTTCATAACCTCTAAAACTTCACCAACCATTTCGGGATCTAGAGCTGATGTAGGTTCGTCGAATAACATAATTTTTGGTTCCATTGCAAGTGCTCTTGCGATCGCAACACGTTGTTTTTGTCCTCCAGATAATGAGTCAGGATATACATTTGCCTTATCTGAAAGCCCTACTTTTTTTAATAATTCAAGTGCTTTCGTTTTAGCAAAATCATTCGCTCGATTTCTTACTTTTTTAGGTGCTAGAGTAATATTTTCTAAAACTGTTAAATGTGGAAAGAGATTAAAATGTTGGAATACCATGCCTACTTCAGTACGAATTTTATTTATATTTGTTTTTTTATCTGTAAGATCGACGTCTTCGATAAAGACTTTACCCGCTGTTATTGTTTCTAACATATTTAAACATCGAAGAAAGGTTGACTTACCAGAACCAGAAGGACCGATTACAACGCATACTTCACGTGGTTGAATTGTAATGTTGATATCTTTTAATACTTCTAGCGAACCAAATGATTTTTTTAATTTTTCTACTTTAATCATCCCGTAGTCAACCTTCTTTCAATGCGATTTAAAACAAAGCTTAATGTTAATGTTAAGACTAAATAGATTACTGCAGCAGATATATACGGCTCCCACACTTTATAATATTGCCCCTGCATTGCTCTACTCCAATACATAAGCTCAGGTGCGGCAATAATAGCTGCAATTGAAGATTCCTTAATTAAGACAATAAATTCGTTTCCAAGTGGAGGGATCATACGTTTTATCGCTTGAGGTAAAATAACATGTTTCATAGCTTGTACATGCGTCATTCCTAATGAACGAGAAGCCTCCATTTGACCCTTATCGATTGATTGAATCCCGGCACGAAAGATTTCAGCAATATAAGCTGCTGCATTTAATGATAGTGCAATGATTGCGGCCGCTATTGCGTTTGTCTCTCCTATAAAATACGGAACTACCCCAAAGTGAATTAATAAAATTTGTACAAATAACGGTGTGCCTCTAAAGAAATTGATATACCAAACAAAAGGTAATGCTAACCATTTATTTGATTGCATTTTACCTAATCCAATAAATAATCCGATTATTGTACCTAAAAATATTCCTGCAAAAGATAAGCCAATTGTTAATGCAGTTCCTTTTAGGAAAAACGGTATGTATTCTTTTACAATTCCAAAATCAAATCCCATTTCTTTTCCCCCATTTAGATAAAATTGCGTAACACAAGTGCCTGTTACGCAATTTTTAATTTCCTATTTATTTTCTTCTGCTTTTAATGTTTCAAGATCTGGCTCTGATCCAAAATGCTCTTTATAAATTTTTTCATAAGTACCATTGTTTACTACTTCTTTAATTGCTTTATCAAGTTTACCTTTTAATTTACTTCCATCTTGAAGTAATAGACCGTAGTATTCAGGTTCAAAGCTATTTTTATCATCAACAACAACTAGCTTTTTATCTGGATTATTTTTTGCATATGCTTCTAGAACACCATTGTCCGCAACTACTGCATCAGCTCCTCCACTAAGAAGCTCTAAAATTGCTAAATTGTTATTTTCAAATTTTTTAAGATTTTTATTGTTTTTACCAAACATTTTTTCAACAGCTTCTTGTCCTGTTGTACCATTTTGCACTGCTACAACCTTCCCCTTCAAATCTGCGGCCGATTTAATACTACTACCTTCTGGAACTAGAATTTTGTTAATCGAAAGAAAATAAGGAGTTGTAAAATCATATGTTTTCTCACGATCTGCATTGATTGAAATAGAAGACATACCAATATCAGCAGTTTTGCCACCAATTTCAGCAAATAATGGGTCCCATCCAGTATTCACAATTTTGATATTTACCCCAGCTTCTTTCGCAACTGCATTTGTAAAATCAACATCGAATCCTACTATTTTACCGTTATCAAGATATTCAAAAGGCGCATAGGCAGCATCAGTAACAACTCGTAATGGTTTGTCTGCTGTTCCGCTTGTTTTCGTATCCTTACCACAACCCGATAAAATTAGAGCCGTCGTCACAGCAAATGCAAACGATAGTTTTTTAACCTTTTTCATTTTAATACCCCCAATTAATTTTGTTTTATGTAAGTAAATTTCTGATTAGATTAAATATATTGAAAATTTTATATATTTAGATTTTTAATCATTATATCTATTCTTGTTTAAATATGCAATACTATGTCATTTTTTGCCAATTCCCTCCATTCAACAGGCTAATTCAAAGGATTATTAAAATAAGATTTTATATGATTAATGTATTTATAGATAATTATATTTCATTCAAAAAAATTCTAGTCGAACTCTTATTAGTAAAAATAAAAAACCGGAAACATTCGCTTAGTTTCCGGTTCTCTTACAGCTTTATTTAATTAAAATTGATAACTCTGAATATCCCTTGTTCGTTTTATGAACTTCAATTACTGCAGGCATTGCATCCTTTACATCTTGCACATGAGAAATAACGCCAATTACACGTCCAGATTTCTGAAGTTGAATAAGTGTATCAATTGCTTTTGATAATAATTCATCATCTAGTGATCCAAATCCCTCATCTATAAACAACGTATCAATTGATACGCCACCTTTATGCGCTTGAATAATATCTGCCATTCCTAATGCTAAACAAAGTGATGCATTAAACTGCTCTCCACCAGATAATGTTTTTACATCCCTAGCAAGGCCCGTATAGGAATCATATACTTCCAATCCTAAACCACTTTGTTTCCTACCTTTTTCAACTGCATCTTTTCGTTGCAATTGAAATTGGCCATTTGATAAATGATCAAGTCGAATATTTGCCGATTCAATAATTTGTTCAAAATAATCCAATAAGACATACCGTTCAAACGAAATCATTTTATCATTATCGCCTTTTGTAACTTTATATAAATCAGTTAAACCTGCTAATTTTTGTTCAGTTTTTACAAAATCCTCTTGATAAATTTGTAGGTCAATTTTCAATTGACTTAATCGCTTATTTAATTCTTGAATACGAATCATCTCATTAACGATCGCGTCTAAATGCTGAGTAATTTCTTGTACCTTCATTTTAAGTTCACTTACATCAATTTTTTCCATCGATTGAACTTGTTTTTCAAGCAACTCTTTTTCAGTACTTAATCTTTGAAGATTCTCTTCAAACATTGATAAATCATTTCGATATTGATCAATCATTCGAATATAATCAATTGCACTTATAAAATCTGATTCTCCATTAAACTCATACTCAACAATTTTTTCATGATAACGAATCGTTGTTGAGCGAATCTCTTCATTTAATTTTAAAACTTCTTTCTCAAGATGAGTACGAGTAGTCTCTTTAACCGTCTTCTGTTCAGTTAGGATTCTATATTCTTCTTCAATTTTTGAAATTTTAGCTTTTAATATTGCTATATTTTTTTCAATATCATTTTTTTCCAATTGCCATTTCTCAAGAGTTCTCAAAGATTCCGGTAATTTTGATTCAATTTGTACAATCTGAATTTTTAATTCATTTATTTCATTCGTAAACTTATTCATTGCTTCAGTTTTCTCGGTAACTTTTACGGTTAAATCCCTAATTAATTGTTCTTTTGTTTTTATTACATTATTAATCTTTTCGAAAGTAGCTTTTTTCTCAGTCAGATTTTTTAAGTTTGATTCATTTTCATTAAACTCATTAGCAAGAGCTTTAAGACCTTCATTTGTAAAATCAAATTGTCCATGCTCCTCAAAAAATGATTGTTCATCAATTTTTAATGAGTTTTCCTTACTTTTAATTTCCCCCTGAATTGTTGCTAGTTCAGTCTGGAATTGATTTACTTGTATTTTCAATTTTTCTGCTTCTTCTTCATTAACAGTCCCATTAAATTTAGCAAGTGATGGGTGATGTGTGCTTCCACAAACTGGACAATGCTCTTGATCTTTTAAATCTTTCGCTAAAAATGCTGCTTTTTGCTGATGCATTTCACTTTCAATTCTGTCTAATTCATTTTTTAGCTTAACATGGTCTAAATTTTTTATTTGATATTCATTTTGTTTTTGCTCTAATTCTTTTTTTGCAAAAAAGATTCGTTTAGCAAACCCACCTTTTAATGAGATTTCCTTGTTTAATAAGGAGAGTTTTGCCCATAGATCATGAACACCTTCTAAATCATTTAGTTGCTGTTTTAATTGATTTAATTCTTCGTTCTCTTTCTTTAAACCATCTTGTAATGTCTTTTCTTCATTTTCGAATAATAGGAACTGCTTTGACTTGTTTTGAAACGCTACCTTATGATTTTGAAATCGATCAACATCTTCTTTTAACGCTAATAAATTACTCAATTGGCTTTCTAAGCTACCTAATTTTTTTTGCTCTTCAGGTAATGTAGCAACTTCCGCAGAGATTTTTTCAATTTTAATAAGTGTTTCTTTTAAACTTTCTATTTCGAATAATAATTTATCGTTTGTTACTTGAAGTGAATTTTTTAGTTTCTCAAGTTCAGTTTTTATAGGCAATACTTTTTCAGCATTTGTGGCTAATTTTATTTTTACTTTTTTATCTTCTATTTCTACCTCTTGACCTTTTAACATGGTTAATAATTCAATTACTTCATGTAGTCGTTCAATATTTTTATTATGGGCCTCTGCTGAAAATAGCTTTTGTTGACTAACTTCTAATTGTGATTTTTGGATTTTCTCATTTTCTTCAAGCCTTTTTAAATCATCCATTATACTTACTATGTGTCCAGTCAAAATCTCATTAACAATATGAAGATTAATTTGAGAATCGTCGGCAATTTGAATTCCTTTTTCTCTTAACAATTTTTCAATCACTTCTAATTTAATAACGATTTTCTGCTTTAAATTAGTAAATTTACTTTCCATGTTTTTTCTTGCTAAATTTAGAGTTTCAGTTACTTTTTCAAATAGTTCAGTTCTGAAAATTTTCCGCAAAATTTCTTCCTTTTCTTTTGTATCCGAAACTAATAATTTTCGAAATTCACCTTGAGGAAGTAATACGATTTGTTTGAATTGATCTGCATTAATCCCTAATAATTCTTCTACTTTTTTATTGACGATTGAAGTTTTGTTAAATTCCTGGCAATAAGGCACTTTTTCTTCATTCTCAATTTTATAAAACTCGATTTTATCGCCTGTTATACCTTTATTTTGTTTCTTTTGATGACCTTTTTGTCTAAAAATATTATAATGGTTTCCTTTTAATTCAAATGTTAATTCAACACTAGTATATAGATCGTCATCTGCAAAATGACTTCGAAGCAATGTTTGGTCATTCCTATTTTCACCGCTCGCCTCACCAAAAAGAGCAAAACAAATTCCATCAAATATTGTTGTTTTACCTGCACCGGTTGGACCAGTTATTGCAAATAGTCCTTTTTCGTTTAGTCGACTAAAGTCAACATTTACCTTATCCTTGTAAGGTCCAAAAGCGTGAAGTATTACTTTTAATGGCTTCATATCTATTCCTCCCTTACAAAGATTTCTTGAATAATCTCTTTCATATATTGTTCATCTTCATTTTTCAAATCTTCATTTTTCATTTCTTTATAAAAAGATTGGAACAACTCAAGTTGATTTTTTGATTGTTTTTCCACTAAACTAAGTTGATTTGTTTTATCTGTTTGTAATGTCGTTCGCTTTCGACTAACATGCATCGCATTTGGATAAACTGTTCTGATTTGCTCCATCGGATGAACGACCATATGCTCATCAGTTAATTTTACAAATACATAATCATCATTTACAGAATGCTGTCTGATTTCCTCAATCGTTCCTTCGATCGATCTTAAATCTCGTTTTGGATGAAAATCTTTCTTAACTACTGATCGCTCACCGTCAGCTTTTAATTCAACAATTAAGCAGCCTTTTTTATGGTTTTCCTCGGAAAGTGAGTACTTTAAAGGTGATCCAGAATAGCGAATTGATTTGTTTCCTACAAAATGTGCTCGATGTAAATGTCCTAGGGCTGTATAGTTAAAATGTTTAAAATTATGATGTGATACATATTCAGCTCCACCAATAGAGAGTGTACGTTCACCTTCTGTCTCTTCATCTGAAGGCTCTCCATTATTTGTTACAAATGCATGTCCAACAAATACATTTCGTACTGATGGGTCTAATTCTTCATCTCTTATTTTATTTATGATTGCTTTCATAGCGTCATCATGTGAATGAATATCATCGTTTTGTAAAATATAACGTACAATACTTGGTTCGGCATATGGAATTAAATAAAAATGAACTTCGCCATCATCATCATTCAATATAACTTTCTTAAATGGTGTTTGAAATTTCCCTACTAAATATAAGCCTTCTTTTTCCATAAAACGGCTACCAAATTCAATTCGTTCAGCACTATCATGATTTCCCGCAATCGCAAGGATGGGCGTATTACATTCAATTACAATTTTATGGAATACTTCATTTAATAGTTCAATCGCCTCAGTTGGAGATATACTTTTATCATATAAATCGCCTGCTATAACAACTGCATCTGGCTTTTCTTCTTTGATTATTGAAATGAATTCATCTAATATAAATCGTTGGTCTTCTGTCATATGTACACCATGTACAATTTTACCAAGGTGCCAATCTGCTGTATGAATAAACTTCATTAAATACACCTCATCATTTTTATTTACTTTCATTGTTACTAAATTTATAGAACAACTTTTCTATCTTATATTTTACATCAACATACGAACGTTTGTATGCTTTTTAATCACATAAATTCTAAAAATGCATTATTAAGTTAAAATAATTGAAATACTAATTAATATGATTCAAAATAAACCTATCACAGCTTTAGGAGGCAATTATGGAAAAAATAGAAGATGTAAAAAAATACGAGGAAATAATTAAAAGTGAAAAGCCAATCGTGGTGAAGTTTTATGCAACTTGGTGTCCTGATTGTACACGTTTAGATGCTTTTATCGGAGACGTAATTGAAGAGCACCCATCATTTACTTGGTACACAATTGATCGCGATGAATTTCCAGAAATCGCTAGTGAACAACAAGTAATGGGAATTCCAAGTTTACTTGTATTTAAAGATGGCGAAAAAATTGGACACTTACATAGCGCAAATTCAAAAACACCAGAATCAGTTGAAGAATTTTTATCAACTTTTGAGTAATATAAAGTTAGTAAATCTTAATGAGACTGGGATTATCCCTAATATCTAAATAAAATAAATTAGACCACAAGGTAATTGAGCCTTGTGGTTTTTCGTATGCATATTTTATTTTCTGGTTTACTTGTATTTCAATAGGCAATTTGGACTTGATTTATATCATATACATCTCTTGAGGTGATGATTTATTGTGCTTAATTTCATTGAAGATGTTGTTCGCATTGCACCTGGAAGAAAAAAGAAACACCTATATCATTTTGATTATATGTGTCATTTTTTCATATTAAATTAAAGCTGTTTTCTTTCATGTAAATTAATAAATACATTTTTACAAATACTGTACCATGCATATCCTACTAACCAGCCAGCAATAATATCTGAGAAATGATGTACATGAAGGTAAATTCTGCTCATTGATATTAAAAATATCATTAATAGAACGATAAATTGAATCATTTTTTTGTGTTTCATCATTGCAGGTTGAATGACAATTAAAATAAAGCCTAATGTTAGAAAGAAGGATGTTGCCATAACTGCATGTCCACTTGGGAAACTAAAGCCACTTTCCACATAGTACATCGAACTTGGTCTTGGTCTTTCATATAGATCTTTTAAAAAGGAAACAACCACTCTAGCTGTCAATAATGTAATAATTAATGATAAACCAGTCCAAATGCGCTTACGTATAATTGAATAAACTAAAACAATGACTGCAAATGTTAAATACATTTTTGAAGAACCAAAATCTCTTAAAAAATAACAAAATGAATCTAGTGCATCTGTTCGAATGAATTCAAAGAATTTAAACGCTGAATTGTCCAAACTCCGAATCATGTTTGAATCATAAATAAGTCCTAAAATAACAAATAGAAAAATAGAAGTAAAAATTAGGATCCAATTATTTTTTTTCATATAAACCTCCAATATATATTCCAGTTAATGCATCTTAATTGCTTGTACTTTGGATACACAAAAGAAAAACGACGAGAGCTCCCGTCGCCACTTTCATGACTATTCTTCTTCCTCATCGATTTCATCAATCATACATTTTTCCAGTAAGTACTCAAAAGTAATATCCGCTAGTTCCTCAATTTCCTCTTCCTCAGGAACATAACCCCGCTGAATGAGCTGTTGATAGAAAAATTCTGCTATTTCTTCCGTATCAATAACTACCTCAATTTCTTTCACTAGCATCACCCCTTACTAGTTAATATGTGAAAAAGGAGAAAATATGAAAAAAAACTTACCAAGCACAAAAAAATATTAATATGTAACCTTTAGCATAATACAACATTGACAAGCATATATTCAATTAAAACATGTTAAAGGAGCGAGATTCCAATGATAAAAATGGACAAGCTAGCTAATTTAAAAGAAATTATGGTTAATGATGAATTGTTTGAAAAAGCTGTTGAAAAACTGACGAAAATTGCATTTTTTATTTTAATAGGGATAGGCATACCTTTTATGATTCATATAATTCTACAATTATTGTAGAATATCCTCTCTCTCAATTTGTTTTCTTCTCTGAGAATTTATTTAAATTTTTAAGCACTAGATCCATCACAATTTTATATTCTTCATCTTGGAAGATTGAATATAAAACAGCGTAATCATTATATATATCTAATAATCCATCAATTATTTCTTGTTTTGTTGTTTTATTTCTGTTTTTATTAAAATCATTCATTGAGCGAAGTTTTTCTAAGTCTAATTTTGTAATGCCATTTTTATCATTTCTTAGTTTTTTTAGAATTGCATTTGCAGTTTGTGCTGATGCAATTAAGGTTAAATCTGTTTCATCGGCTTCTAACCATTCTCCATCAGTAATACGCGCTAATTCGTAAATTGTATCTTCCCATGCGTCATTTTTATAACGCCAAACCTCTGTACGATACCCCACAATTCGAAAAATTTCTTTTTCATAGCCATTGACTTGAACAAGATCCCCGAAAGAAAATGAATAATTTACTTCTATCCATTCTTTTTCAAGTTTTTTCCCATCATATTCGTTGAGAAGCTGAAGAGTATTCTCAACATAAAGTCCGTCATGATTATTGACTTCATAAACAAAAACGCCGTCCATCAGTTTAATATTTATTAACTTTCTATTTTTATTGGCTATTTTAGACAAAAATACCACTCAAAGTTTAAGTGAGTGGCTTATCAGCTGTCTTTATTTTTATATCCTCATTTTTTATTTTTAAAGTTAATTTTAGTAATGCTTCTGCAGCGAGTTTTGCATTTAACGATCCAATTTCTTCATATTTAAACTGATTCATGAAGAAACACCCCTCTATAGACTATTCATATGTTTTGTCTATAGTTCACCGAGGTATGTATTGTAACCGATTAAACTGGCTATAAGATAAACTTATAAGGCATAAAAAAACAACTCTTCTGATTTTAAGGAGTTGTTTGGAGTGCGAAGACAAATGTCTAAAATTTACTTATTTATTAACAGATGCAAACAATTTAAAGCTATCCTCAATCCGATGGTTAATGTTTGTATATGCAGCTCTAAAGGATTGCAAGTAGTGTTCATTTAATGATGACCATACTCGCTCTCTTTCCTTCAAACTCTCTATGTAGTACTTTCCCATTTGTACATATTGCTCTTCTACCCTTTCAATTAACTCAACTGAGGCTTTGAACGGAGTAGCTAATAACTCAGTAAATTTATTTACCGTTTCTTCAAATAGATTAACACTTGATTGAATTTCTGGAGATTCTTCTATTTTAATTCTTGTTGTATTTGTTTTTATATGATTATTAAAGTACTTTATTTCTTCAAATAAACCATTTACTACATTACGATATTCCTCATTAAATTTCCTTGTTTCTTTTAACACTTTAATAAACGAATTTAACCTTTGTTCTCGAGCGTCTCTTATGTATGTCAAATTACTTTCGTATTGATCCCAGAGCGTATTAAAAAAATGATCCATAAAATATTTTTCTACTTTGTCGTCTTTAATTTTTTGAACCTCTGCCTCTGATTTTGAATCGTTCTGTATCGTCAAACTTCTTCCTCCTCTTTTGGATTCGAATTTTTCTCTAATTTATCCTCTCTATGTATTGGAGGAATGTAGAGCTCAAGAAAACTAGTGTACATTTTGAAAAATTGATCAAGCATTGATTGATAAAGTTCGAGTTGTCTTGCGTTACCTGTTAAGAATGCCTTCCCAGATTCTGTAATTGAATAACAGCGCTTAGCAGGTCCGCTTCCTTTCGTATCCCATTTTGATTGTACAAGATTTTCTTTCTCTAGTTGTCTTAATAATCGATATAAATTTCCTTGGTCAAGTGTTTGAAACCCGAATGCGTGGAGCTTTTGAATTAGATCATAGCCATGAAGTGTCATCCGACTAAGGAGTAGAAGTATAAAAGGCATAATAAAATTTTTTGATGGAGTAATATTTTTATCTTTATCATTGTTCATTGGTAACACCTCTATAAAAAATCTAATAGGTGTATTTTACACATATATGAATATAGGGTCAATACAGTAAATATAATTTATTATAAATTTTCAAAAAACTTCAAACATAACGTTTATTCGTTAAATATTTTAGTAAAAAAATACAAAGGAGTGATAAAGTTGTACGTTATAAAAACCGAAAGGATCAAACTGTATTATGACCGGTTAGGTACTGGAGAACCTCTCGTATTAATTCATGGTCTTGGAGAAGTAAAAGAAAGCTGGTTTAAACAATATGAACTAGCAAATGAATTCGATTTAATTATTCCTGATTTACGTGGCCATGGAGAAAATGATTTAACTGAAGGCATCTCAATTAAGAATTTCGCAAAAGATGTACTTGATTTATTGGATGAGTTAGGAATTGAAAGTGCGCATATTCTAGGCTTATCTATGGGTGGGACTGTTGCACAAGAGATGTACCGCCAAGCACCTGAAAGATGTCGCTCTTTAATCTTAGTAAGTACATTTCATTTTGCTCCAAGATTACTAGGATTATGGTTTATTCATTATAAAGAGTTTCGTTCAAAAATTTTCACCCCCCAACAGATAAAAGAGATGACAGCAAGAACATGCCTTTTTTCATGGGAAAAAGAGTCATTACAACAATTTAAACAATATTATCGTCCAAATCCAGAAGGATATGACAGGTCAATGAGAGAATGTTTTAAGGTTGATAATAGAGAATTGTTACCAAAAATTAAGGTACCAACGCTTATTATTGGTGGTCAATATGATCCGATTACACCAGTATGGCTCCAATTAGTAATGCATAAAAGTATCCCAAATTCAAAATTAGTTATTTTCAAAAATACTGGCCATGTAACAAAAATGGAAGCTTCAGAAAAATTTAATCAAACGATTCGCTCCTTTTTAAATAAACAAGAACCCGTTAAGATTTAAAATTAATTTCTAGCAAACTAGCTGAACCTATTTTCAGCTTGCTGATCAAGTTTTTAATAAATATCTAAAAAAATATGCTTTATCATCGTATTGAATCTAAGAGTACTATTATAAAAAAAGCCTCCATATAGTTTAACAAAAACGGGAGGTACCAATATGTACGAGAATTGGCTGGATACATTATCATCTAATGATTTATTTCTGACCTTTCTATCAATATTAATTGGTGCGATCGGTGGTTATGCCAATATATTATTAGCTAATGAGGGCTACATTAGAAGTTATCGGTTTAAAGATTCTGAAGGTAGAGAAAGATATTCACTTGGTTCTAAGCGAGAAATAATACTTGGAGCAATGGCAGGTTGTATATCATACCTTATTGCTGTTCTTACGACAGATGATCAAACTCCTGTATCTATTATCATTTATGCTTTTATTTGTGGAGTTAGCGGCGGTGCATATTTAGAAAAATTGGTTGATAAAAACGTTAATAACAAAATCATTGATTTTAGTTCAACGCTTGAAGAAATGGAAAAAGAGAAAAATGAGAACAAAAAGGCAAGTGCCACTTCGAATACAAATGGAAGTATGCATCAAACTGATGCTGGTGTTGTCGATGGAACAGAACAATATAATGAAGATGACAGCACGAATGATGAAACTAATGGAGAAGTTGATTTTCATTACAATATTTTAATGAAAAGGTTAAAATGTGCAAGAAGTACTAAGGAAGCTGAAAAATATTTTAATGAATTAGTTCGATTGATCAATAACAGATAAGTTTTTAAAAATTGCATTACAACAAAAAAAAGTTCAGTTCAATCTTTTCGAAGAAGGTAAACTGAACTTTTTATTTTAACTTTAAGATTCTCAAAATCGAACATGGTTAGTTTTCTCGTTTCATAGAAAGTTAATTGATGCATTAGATCCATTCTATTTTAATCGTGGCAATTTCCTTACTTCGAGTAGTATCATGACTTGAATCCATATTACTACTAAACCATATTTTATTAATAAATGATTTTAAAAATTGATTACATATTTCAGAATCGATTATTTCTAAATCGTCAAGCGTTTCAATGATCTTCTCAATTTTTTGACGATCATCGTTTTTGTTTCTTAAATTCTCTATTTGGGTCTGATAGAGTTCAATTTGCTCGGTCATTTGATTCATTTGAGCGATTAGTTCATTTTTTAGTTCTTCATATTCCTCTTTCGTAATTTCTCCATCCATTCTCATTTCTCTTACGTTATTTTGTCGTTTTTTAATTTTTTCTTTTTGTTTAATTAATGAGACGAGTTCAGTCGTTAATCTTTGTTCTAATTCCATTGTTTTCTGAGAATCTAGCATTTTTAGCGCGTTCTCTAGCTCTGATTTTTTTTCTTTAATGCTTTTTAAAACAAATTCTTCAACTAATTGATATTTATAGCCACGATCTTTACATTGATTGTTTGATATTTTATAAGAACATGATTTTATAAAATCAATATTTGAACGATCTTTTTGAATATATCGCTTCCGCCCACAGCAATTGCAATATATTAAATTTTGTAATCTACGGATTGCTTTTCGATTTTGAAAATAAACATTTTTATTACTTTCTAATATGGTTTGGACGGCAAAAAATTGCTCCTTTGTTATGATAGCCTCATGAGCATTTTCAATAAAAACTTCATCAATAATTTTATTATGAATACGTCTTTTAGCCTGTATGGCCCCATAATAGACAGGATTCTTACGTAATTGGCTAATATGTGATGTAGTAAGGATTTTACCTTGCCTACTTCTCCAATTTAACCTATTTAATTGCCGTGCTATTTCATTTACTGAAACTCGTTCTAAAGACTTATCGAATATTAGGCGAATAATCTTCGCTTCATCTTCAATGATTTCTAATTTTTTTTCCGAATTTTTACGATACCCCAGTGGGGTCTTATTACTCATTACCCATTTTCCTTGCTCCGCTGCTGCTAATCTCCCTCTTGATAACCGCTTTTTTATCTGCTTATATTCAAAATTGGCCAATACTGCCTGAAATGAAAATAACATTTCATTCGTTTCCTGGGATAAGTCTATTTTACCTTGCGGGGTTAATATTTTAATATCGTTTAAGATTAATACTTGCTTGATTTGTTCTGCATGAGCATTATCACGTGAAAGACGATCTATATCCATAATAATTAAATAATCAAATTCATGTATTTTCTTAAGCAATAAATTTAATTGTTCACGCTCTGTATTGACACCACTCGAAATTTCTTGATAAATGATATATTTTAAATTATGTTGATTGGCAAGCTTAATCAAAGCATTTTTATGATTAAGTAGAACTTCATCAACATCTTTTTGCTCTTCATTTCTTGAGAGTCTGAGATAGATAGCTGCTAACATGTAATCACCTTAGCATTATGCATTTTACCTAAATGATCAATTCCCAATAAAAATAGAAAGTTTATATTTGTTATCTTACCGACAGTACCATATAACGTAATCACGACAATATCATCTACGTTATATTTTGGTTGTTTTTTCTTTGTCATACTTCTTACCTCCTTCTCCATACGTCGTGACTAATTCGTTTTTACTGTATACTATGCAACCAATAGATAATTGTCTGTCATTTTCATAGTAAATAAAAAAAGGGATTAGCCTATTTTATAGGTAAGAAATAAATAGCTAGTTTCAAAAATGGTAGAATCAATAAATTAGTGGGATATTTTGTAATAAAAAAAAGATGCAACTTAGTTAAACTAAGTCACATCTTATTGATCTTCTAAATATAAGTTCCATGCTTCATCAAAAACGCTCATCGATTGATGGAAAGTTCCATCAAATTCTAAATACGAGCTAATTTCGTCATAGCTTGAAGAATGTTTTGGAAATGAGTGATCATTAAAAAGATGATCTGCCAATATTCCAATTTCATTAGGAATTTTATAGTTTCTATGCTTCATCATATAATGGTAAAATGACTTTCTCATGATTCTCCCTCGGTTTTATTATTTATTTTGTCTCTTTTTCTAAAAATATTGTTACTTTTTGAATATGCTTTATACAATAACAGAGTTATTTTATATTTTAAAAATACTCGTTCTATGACGAGAAGTCAAAATAATTTCTTTTTAATAATCTCGGTTGCTTCATTAATTCATCATATGTGACGGTAACCGGAAGTAATTTTGTTGAAATGAGAAATAACTGATCTTCTATTGATTTGACCATTTCTTCCTTCTGATAGGTAAATTTACACCGTTCACAATGGAATGATGGTACTCCTGTAATTGTGATTGCTCGGGAACCATCCGGTAACTCCCAATGTACAACTGCTTTTGTTTCCTGTACATTCTCCTCACCGCACCAATCACATTTTAAAGTATTATTCATCTTTCTTTACACTTCCATCCATTTTCTGAATTTGTGATTGAAACTTTTTCTCTTTTAGTTCATCCCTTTTTTCTCGTTTATTTTTTAACGAACTATGTGTTGGATCTGTTTGATATTGTTCTCTCTTTTTCATTCTTTCTAAATCTGAAGGAATAAGACTTTGTACCTGATCATTCATGATACTAGCAATCCCAACCTTAGCTGCCTTATTTAAATAATCAGGGTAAACTAGTGAAAAATAATCTTCTGCCGTATCCTCTTTATAGTTTTCAGGCTCTGGATAGGATGTGATGACACCCTCAAAATTCCTTAGTACGGTTTTTTTACTGCTTTGAGAGACGATATAGTTTGGTTGAAGTGAGATTTTACCTCCTCCTCCTGGTGCATCTACTACAAATGTAGGTACTAAATTTTTTAAATAATGTACTTTAAAAATGGTACTACATCAAATAAATTTATTTTAGCTTAACCTCCTTTACTTAATCCAGAAAAGAGTTCGGAAATAAAAAAAACGGACTACTTTTTTACTGTAGTACCGTTTTTGAAGGCTATCATAACACTTTTTGCTATTAAATTGATATTTGGTTTATTACGTAGAATAACTGTACCAACGGGTTTTATAGGAGCTGATGTAGCACTGTTATTCTTTGAATCATCGTTTACCATGCTACCCCGCCCTTTCCCTTTTGTATATTTCGAACTGTTGCTATGCAGGGCGGTTAAGTGCTTATGCACATACCGTATTAAATTATATGAGTCGTATGCTTGCCTGTGTGCCTATGTACATGTAAATAAAAAAATAGAATGGAACACGTTTAATGACATGTGATCAAAGTAAGTGTGTGTTACTCTGAACAGTCTTGTAATAAGAAAAAGGATTAGCATATATGCCAATCCCTTCATCTTAATCATTCTCTGCTAGCCAATGTTCAACCTTTTTGTTCATCTCTAATTATAATTTTTCAATGTTAACCTCATCATATCCCGCTTGTTTCCATACTTACGCGGAAACATTCTTTTTAAAGATACCCAAGGATCACCTTCATCTGGCTCTCTATATTCTCCAACTGAATATGAGGATCCTTGTCGCTTCAATTTAATCAATAAAGTTCCTTAATAATATATTAAGGAACCTTCTATTTATTAACTCCAAACAGTATATAAACTAGTTTTTGAGTATCTATTTCATTTTTAAATAAAAATAAAATGTTTTTATACGAGAATAATTTCTTTCATGTCGTACATTCTATACATATGAAAGTTAAATTCGGAGGTACTTTATGAACTGGAATAAAATTAAACCAATAGAAGATGAAACAGAATTTGCAATGATTCGCTACCTCTCATCACAATATTGTCTTTATCCAACCATTACCCAACATTTATTCCATTTAGGGATAAATACATCTAAAAAACTGGGAGACTTTCTCATTCCTTCACTTAATTCAATGCACCATCCATTTTTGCTAGATGAAATGAGTATTGCAGTCCCCCGAATCTTACAAGCTATTACACGACATGAACAGATTCTAGTATTTGGAGACTATGATTGCGATGGGATGAGCTCTTCGACAATTTTAAGCCAAGCTTTAATTGAATTGGGTGGTCAGGTAGACACACGATTACCTTTAAGAACTGAAGGTTACGGATTATCAAAGGAAATCGTTAACAGTCTATCAAAATCTTATTCACTGATTATTACAGTTGATAATGGGTCAAGTGCACATGACGCTTTACAGGCAGCAAAAGTAAAAGGAATTGATGTGATTGTCACTGATCATCACGAAGTATTGAATGGAAGACCAGATTGTTTGGCTTTTATTAATCCAAAACGAAAAGATAACCACTATCCGAATCCAAATTTATGTGGTGCAGGCGTTGCATTAAAATTAGTACAAGCTATTTATCATAAGTTAAATCGAGAATGGATTGGTGAATCTTTTAAATTTTTTGACCTAGCAACTTTAGGAACAATCGCAGATGTCGTGCCATTAACTGGAGAAAACCGAATTATTTGTTGGCATGGATTACGAAAAATAAAAAATCATCCTCATCCTGCTTTCAAAAAAATAATGGATAAATTAAGGATTAAAACTGTTGATAGTTCAACATTTGGCTTTACGTTGGGTCCAATTTTTAATGCGTGCGGACGAATTGGTGACCCAAATTTTGCTGCTGCCATTCTTCGCTCTACTAATCCAACTAATGAAGAAATTGATGAACTCATTGCATTAAATGACAAACGAAAAAAAGTAACAGCAGAACAATTCTTGACGATTCAGGAAAAAATACATAGTGAAAATTTACTAAACGATGACGTTTTAGTGATAAACGGGGATTTTCACAAAGGGATTATTGGGATTCTCGCATCCAGAGTTTCAACCTATTATAAAAAACCTACAATTGTTATCTCTAGTGACGGAACAGGCTCAGCAAGAAGTTTACAAGGAAGTCAATTTTCCATTATTAATTGTATATCTGGGTGCGAAGATTTATTGAAAAAATTCGGGGGGCATCCAATGGCAGCTGGTTTTTCGATCAATCTAACCGAAAGTCAGGTTAATTTATTCCGATCTAAAATACAAAAAGAAGCATTAAAACAACATATCAGTTCACCACAACAGTTTTATATCAGTAACATACCCATTCACACATTTCCAAGAGAATTAATGAATGACTTGCCTATTTTAGAACCTTATGGAATGGGCATGCCAAAACCAATTTTTAAAAGTAATGCAACTAAAATAGCATCATCTCAATATTTTGGCAAAGAGAAAGAGCATTTAAAATTACTAATTAAGGATAAAAATGTTTTGGGATTTTCACAAGCACATCTATTTCATAAACTAAAGGATCTATCTGAATTAGATTTATTTTATTCAGTGAATTGTCATAAAAAAGAGGACTTCTTTTTACATGATTTAATGAAAAAGAAGTCTGATATGCTAGTTAATGAATAAATAATTATTACCAAAGATTACAAATTTCATTAAGGAATGGTATAGACAAATGGTTCAAAAAACTGTGGTCTTCCAACAGTAATTGGAAATTATTTATATCAAAAATTGTTCATATGAAACTTTCTTAATAGAACATAAAATATTTAAGAGTTATTTAAATACCAAAACCTGAAGGAGTATTTATCTTGGATACAAACATTTTGTACTTTAAAATTTACGAACATGAAGTAACATCTAGTGATTATGTGAATTGGGCTATAGAAATGCTATTAAACGATTACTCAACAGACTCATTAATTAACTTGGCATCATTTATCGAACCACTCGATATTCTTGAAGTTGAAGAATATTTTCAAAGATCGATAAAAGAACTAAATATAAGTAAACCTACACATCAAGAATGTGCAGGATATTATAAAAGTCATTCAATAAGGTTTAATTGAAGCTTAACCTACTTTTTATTATTAGGTACATTACGGGTAAGTTGTACAAAAACTAGATAATATTATTTAATAAATTACTTATGTGTCACAATTTTTTAAATTCAGGCGAATGCATTAACTTTTCGAAAAACTTGTTTTTGCATTCCCTATAATCATCCATTACCTTCCCTTCGAATTTCCTTTTTAAATTATCATACTCTACTCTGTACTTATCATTTAATAATAAAATATCTCGGAATTTCCAAAAGAAATCAAATTCAGAATCAATAATCGTTAGTTGTACCCCTAAAGGTGGGTCAATTGAATCATTTTTAAATGCTCTAAACGAGTCAGTTTTAGTGCTACCTTCATTAAGTTCAAAAACAGATGTAAGCGCTTTAACTGCTTTTTCGAATTGCTCAGGAATAACACGCACTTGTATATCTAGATCACCCTTTGTAAGGCTTTTAGGGATAGCTGTACTTCCAACGTGCTGGACATCGGCTTCTAGCAAAAGACCTTTAATTAATTTTCTATGAATTAAGAATGATTTCTCTGCTTTTACAAAAAGCAATGAATTATTCGAAAAACTAACTAGTTCCATTTAATCCTCCAACCAATCATTTTTTTTATTAATTCTACTTTCTTATTCAACGAACCTACCATTTAGCACAATAAAAAAATCGACTATACAGCCGATCAAGTTATGCAACTAACGCATGCGTTAGCTGCATAACTTAAATAGAAAATATTTGATTCTCATAGCTTTTTTACCCATTAAGTTTCTTTACTTCTTTGTTATGTTCGAACACACCCAAAAATAATATTATAGTGATGATGAAATCTGAAGGTTCAAAAGAATGAAACAAAAAGAGTATGAGATGCAATAATATTCCAGTTAATATAATTAAATAAATGTTAATTTTCTTCGGGTATATTTCAGCACTTTTTTTCAATAATTCCCCCTCCTAATTCCAGTATATTTCTCTTTATTTATTAAATTTCCTTCTTCAACTAAACTGCCATTTACTTTAATAAAAAAAGCCGCATATTAGCAGCTCTTGCTCTTCAACTAATGCAATGCGTTAGTTGAATAAGGAATATATGGTTTTTAATACCTATGAATTTAATCATTTTTTTTTAACGTAATAGTTTCCTCTTTACCGTCCCACTTTATGTCAATTTTCATTTTTTTTCACCTCTAGTTGTTAAACAATCGGTGCATCTATTGGGTAAAGATATTTCTTTGTGTTGGTCTAGTGCCTTCCCATCGCCATTAAAGTCGGTTTCTCCCCCATTAATAACGATATTTAAAATTTTTATTTTTTCTGGATTTTCCCCCTTGTACTTTACTACATAAGCTCCATCTTCGTTATCCCCATCTATAGTCGATTTGTACGTGCCAATCCAATTTGTGCTTTCACCTTTAAAAGTGAGGGTTTTTTGTTCACAACCGACCAATACCAAAATAAGTAACAAAAATAACATCAATGTTTTTTTGTTTTCACACTATCATCCCTCCTTGTAAATTTAGTCAATGAAGCCTTTTACTTGTCTTTATTAAGCAATATGAATTTTTTATATTTTAAATTACATCTTTTAAAGGGAATAACACCATTACCTTATTGAACTATGCTGCCATTTTGTTGAATAATAAAAAAAATCGACTAAGCAGCCGATCTTGTTGTGCAACTAATGCACTGCGTTAGTTGAACAAGTTTTTCAAAAATAAGTTACGATTCCTAGCAGGACAACAAAAGCAACATAAAATATTAGTAAGTTCCCGATTATTCGTAATATTTTTTTGTTAGATTTCTTACCGATCTTCAAAATGATATAAATGATAAGTCCCATAAAAAAGAGCATATTTAATAAAGGTAAAATTGGGTAAATGAAATTGAACATTCTTTTGTCAACTCCTACTTAAAACTTTATAAGTAAATTTTCCCTTAAGTCACAGTAAGCGTCAATTGGGTTATTTTCTGTGAATTTCATCACAGTTTATAAACAAGTAATTCTCTTTATTTTAAGATTTTTATTCAATTAAACTGTCATTTAGTGCAAATAAATAAAAAAGACCGCAGAAGCAGTCAATACTTGTTCAACTAACGCACTGCGTTAGTTTTATTTCTTCAAATCAAAAGATTCTTCATTTCCATCCCATTTAATGGTTACTTTAAAAACATCCGAATCTTTAGTAACTGCACAACCCGAACAAGAGATATTCATTCTAATGACGGTTTCATCACTTTCACTTGCTGTTCGTTTACTCCCACCAGTTCGTCCATCGACATTGATTTCTAAATTTTTTTTCATTTGTTTACCATCTTTGAATACAAATTCAAACTGACCATCTTCGCTAGTACCATCTACGTTTGTTGTGTATTCTCCTTCCCAATGTTCGCTTCCACCTTTAAAATGAAGCGAATCATTTGAACAACCAACCAACATTAGTAAAGTAACCGAAATCAAAAAGTAAATTTTCCTCAAAATAACAACTCCTTTATTACCATAATATGTTAATTTTTGCCTTAAATGATATTTCCTTCTCTAGACATTAACTATGTTTCTAGTACAACTAAACTGTCATTTAGCTGCATAAGAAAAACGATCCTTCGTTATTGAAGAATCGCATTGCGTTAGTTGTATAAGCGTTATTTATGTAGTTGTGATATATATAAAGATTGTGATGCAACTAGAATGATAAATACCGATAAGACAAAGAAGGCAATTGACCAACTTTTCTTTTTTAAAATATAGTGCTCTATCCCCGATAATAACATATATACAGCAAGGATCATTCCTATAAGTCCAGAATATAAAAAATTTACAGGATATGATTTTAAAGAAAAAATAAATAATACTGTGATTGGAATGATCAATATCATTTGGGTAATTACGATAGGTTTTACCCTGTTCTTGAAATAACGGTCGCTAAATGTCATTAAACGTAATCCCTCCTTCCTGTAATAAAAAATACATCTATGTCTATAAAGTCGATTATGTTGTGTAACTAAAGCATCAGTTTGTTGAATAAAATTGTCTTTTATTTTTTAAAGTTCACAAATGAACCAATTAAAGCCCCTATTCCTCCAAAAAGTAGTGTTGATGAACCTTTTAAAAAATGAGCGTTCAAAAAAGCAATATTTAATAGCCCATTATAAAGAAAAATAAATATGAAGCAGATTACAATAAAATACCATTTTGAAGTAAACCCACGATTCAAACCGTGTTCTTTCATTTTCTTTTTAATCAAATGTTGTGTGTAGAATAAGAAAACAAGAAACAGAACTAATAAAACTAACACGATGCTAATCGAAATTTTCATTTTTATAATTGTATAAAAAATCATAGAAACAATTCCGATAATTATTAATTCAATCCTTTCATACCGATTCATAATTACTCCTTATTATTCATTATTTTCTATCTGTTATATATAACTAAAATGTTGATCAGAAAATTATCTATTATGTGTCAGTAATCGTCAATTGGGTTATTTTGTGTGTACTATGAAAATATTTTCTGTATAAAAGGAAGTCACTTTTCAAAATAAATAATACTTTTTCTTATACAACTAATCTGCTATTTTGTTGAATAAGAAATTAGCGATCTTCTATTGAAGTATCGCATGCGTTAGTTCAATAAGGAATTATGGACTTTCAAATAAGACGTGTAAATAGGTGACATATAAATTAAATCTATAAGATACTCCCTTAGTAAAACTCCTCTAATAGATAAAGTTGTTTTTTTGTAGGATTTAGAATGAAAATTGCTGTATCAACCGATTTTTTGTGTGTGATCAGATAATATCCTTCTTCACTAACTACTATGGGATGACGTGAAAGTGCTAATTGATTATCCTTCTTAGAATCTCTTGAATACTCAATTGCGATTTCAGTGAATTCATTCACCTTTTCTTTAAGCATAATACTATTTTTCTCGTCGATTTTCTTCCAATAATTCTTTTTGGTTAACTTTTTAAACTCTTCTGTATCATACGAATACACCGTAAATAACTGACCATCCAAACCAAGTCCACCAGTATCATTAAGAATAATTTCAGATTTCGTAGGATGATTAATTCCTACGTGCCAATTATGCTTAACGAATATTTCATCTGAGAAAAAATGTTGATAGAGAAAGTACCACCCAAAAAGTCCTATTAGTATTGATAACGTGATGTACGATACGAATTTTTTGTTAAAAACTGATTTCATCGATTAGTTCTCCAAGAAATTTTATTCAATTACCCTAATGTTATCACATACTCTTATCCAACTAAACTGCCATTTTGTTGAATAAAAAAGCGATCTTCTATTGAAGAATCGCATTAGTTAGTTGTATAAAGAAACTTAATTTATTTAACTCTTACAAAATAGAAACCTGTCCCATTTTCTTGTGGAACAAACCCTTGTTGAGCTGAACTATTTTCCACCATGTTTTGCTCTTCTGCTGATATAAATGTGTAAAGATCTTTTCCTTCAGCTATCATACCTTCAAGACGATCTTGTTCTTCTCTAGAAACGACTCTGTATTGATTTCCATTATTAGTGGCTGTTTGTCCAAATTTTACTTTTGATTGTTCAGTTTGTGCAAATACCTTTGTACTTTGCGAATCTTTCGTAAAACCGATCGATAATGCTAAAGCTCCTGCAACACCAAGTGTTAACACTAATTTCTTTTTCATAAACAAACCTCCTAATTAATTTTGGTAAGAAATTCCATCTTGTTGGTATAAATACAGTAACACAATTACCATAAATAATTTGTCTAATATTGTTCAGCTATCCTGCCATTTACTTGAATAAGAAAAAGCTATCGAAGCAGCTTAAAGGTTGTTCAACTAATGCATGCGTTAGTTGCATAACAAAGCTTGTTATTTGCGACGAGATTTTGAAACTCGCTTATCAATTTCTGTAACAGAAAAACCGATTATAAAAACAATTAAACAGAGCAAAAAATTATTTATTTTCTCATTAAATAAATGCATGCATTAGTTGAAGATAAATTGTTTATTCTCTTTTCTTTTTTGATTTAAGGCGTAATACATCTAATGTAAAAAAGAATCCGATAATTGCAAGAAAGAATGCCACTGAAGATAATTTTGAAGGGTAATTCCAGATACCAAACACTAAAATAACAACAGTTAAACACATTCGATAGAGTAATAATTTTTTCATGCAATTACCTCCATCTAAGATTTTTAATTTCATTTTTTAAAATTATATTTCGTTACGTCTGTAAGAAGTACCTGTTTCTTATGCAACTAATCTGCCATTTTGTTGAATAAAAAAATCGACTAAACAGCCGATCTTGTAGTCTAACTAATGTAATGCGTTAGTTGAATAAGACAAGAATTTCATCTCTTTACTTTTCGCATAAGTATAAAACTAATTAAATAACATAGACTTGTAATGCCAAATACCGCAAAGATTCCAGGCGTAAGAGCCATGTATAAACTAATAGGAAGCGACCAAATAAAAGCAAGTAGTAATATCCATTTCCTATAAGTTAATGAAGCAAATAATGCTAAACAAGCAGGAAAAAACAACATAATTGCAGTACGTGTCACCACATCGGTTTCTGTACTATTTGAATAGGGATTAAAATAATTCAAAACAACCCATAATAAAATACTTACTACACTTGAACAGACACCTAAAATAGATGCATTTTTCAACATTTTCCTCCCCCTATTCTCTTCTTTGTCATTTAAACTAATAAACAATTAGGTCTTACATAAAATTATTTGTTACGTTTCATAAGTATTTTTTATTTTGATTCATTCCAATTCCAAAAATCAACTTCCCCTACACTTGCTTTTCCTACCCATTTTTCTTTTTGTAATTTTAAAAGTTCTTTTGTTGGACCAGTGACTACAGCTCCATAGATCCTCACACCATTTCTTTTGATGTAGTTTGTTTTTTCTAGCAATCTCTGTTTAGAAAAAGATGTTACATTTTGAGAGATTAAAGTATTTGAATTCATTAAATCTAACACATCCAAAAATTCTTTATTTCTTTTCGGAGCATCACCATATGATTCAAACCCTAAATTTACTGAACCTGTAATTTCAGTGGTCACAAAACCATTTCCCTTTTTTTCTTTTGAGATTACTTTTTCATTCTTTTGCAAATTAAATCCAGAGTACGGAAATCCAAGTGAAGGTTCAACTTGTTCAATGTTATTTTTGTCAATACCAGTATCTACTGCAAACCAAACAGGTAGCAAGTTTTTTTCCTCAAGCAATTTTAAAACAGCATTTGTGGTTAAGTAGTCAGAAAATGATATATAAAGTTCTGATACTGTTCCTTCTGGCAATTTAGTTAACCTTTTAAAACCATCTTCTATTTGAATGCTCTTTTGTTGTTCTGGATAGCTAAAAAATGGATAAGATTGTTCCTTTTTTGAAATATTTATGGTTGGTAAACCGAAGAAAAACGATGATTTTAATTCTCCAATATTCTTTTGCCCATCTCCAAGTTGCTTAATAAGTTCTCCGTCGATATAAAGCTTTAAAATGCCACTTTGAACACTATCATTAACTGAAACATTTGGATGTGTCGCTTCTACTGAGGTTCGAATAATTTCAGAATAATTTGAAGCACGATCGGGTTCACCCCAAGAGTAAAATATCGTTGTTACCGACCAACATGCGCAACCAACAAGTAACAAAATGGAGAGTGCGGTTAATGCATTTTGTATACGAGCTTTCCATATCCCTTTCTTGATTAAAGCCTTTTCATTAATATTATTTTTCTTTTGTTTAGTGCTATCATCCCCTTGCATGATTTCATCTAAATAAGATTGATATATTTCCAATTTATCAAGTTCATTTTCTAATTGAATTTTTTCACTTTCAGAGAGTTTCCCATTCGTATAAGCCTCTAACTTTTCTCTAAAATTCTCATCCATTACCATTACCTCTCTCATTATTTCTTAAAGTTTGTCTAGCACGAAAAATTAAAATTTTGACATTCGATTCAGAAATCCCCATTACTTGTGCAGTTTGTTCATATGTAAAATGATGAATAGATACCAGTAATAATGCATTTTTTTGTTTTTCTGGCAGTTCTCTTATATTAATAAGTATCGATTGAAGTCGTTCTTTCATTAACAATTGCTCTTCAATCGTTAAAGAATTATTAGCAACATCATAAGAATCAAGATCTTTATGTATAAGTCTTTTCTCTTTCCTCTTCTTATCAATAAATAAATTGTACGCTACTTTAAATAGCCAAGGTTTCATTTGTTCACTTCTCAGTTTCTCAATTTGTAAAAATGCCCGAAAAAATGTTTCTTGAACTACTTCTTCAGTAATTTCATAATCTAATGAAATGGAAAACAAATAACGTGATACTTCCTTGGCATATGCTTCATAAATTTCTTCTAATGTCTCGTTCTCCATCTCTTCCCCCCTTCATATAAAACACGTTTGAGTGAATGAAAAGTTACATACTTTTTTAAATTTTTTTAATGTTTCTCATGAAATTGTTGCTTACTTTCCAAATAATGTAAGGTAAATTGCTTGTTATCATGTAATTAAGAACAATCTACAAAAAAAAGAGTCATATACTATGACTCTCGAACTTTAGATAAAAACATAGTATTTACATCTGCAAAATATTACTTTTAAGTAGCTAAAATAATACAGTGAAACATAATCTCGATTAAAAAATTTTATCCGTTACCAGCTGTTAAATTTCCATTTCTCATGATATAGATTACTTTTAAAGTAATTCTACTCATCTTAATTAAATTCAATTTAATACTCAATTAATCCTTTACTTGTTAAACTATACTCATTTAAATCAATAAAGATTAATCCATAAAGTAAATCGAACTATTTTCAACAAATACTTGATAGTTAACTCTAAATCGAAAATTAACCTTCGCAGATGATATTTGAAAATGTAGTTATAGTTGTTTTATTAGAAATTCATAAACTTCTTCTAATCATCGTTGTAAACGGTGGATTGTTAAGATTGGACCAACCACTACTGGTTAGCTTTCGGCAACATTCAACCATTTTTCAAATATTTTATCTTCTTTTATTCTCAGTTCGTATTTCATAAACCTCAGAAATTCTTTTGTATCCACCTCTTTATATTGATAGTAAGCAAAATACTCTTTTAAAAACCTTTCCATTGTTTTACGACCACCGTGTGCATTAAATATTTTCAATAATTCATGGGCAGACTGACCATACACATAACTGGAGTATTTCATAGGCATATATTGATCAATTGATAGATTAGAAGGTTTTGGTTCTAACTTAATAGGCAGCTTATAATTGGGAATTTCCTTTTTTCCTGCTAAAAATAAACTAGTTGCAAATGATGCAAACCCTTCATCTAACCATGCATCATGATAGGGATCATTGCTGATTACTCCATAAAACCATTGATGGGCGATTTCATGAACAATCATACTTCTTGTATTAATACTTCTACCAGTTGAATCAACAGTTACAACCCCTGGATACTCCATCCCAGCATCGCTTGCAATGATATCCAATTGTTTAAATGGATAGGGACCTATTATTGATTGAAAGTATACCAATGATTTAGTTGCCGTATCCAGAGCAACCTGCTGATCACTTTCATTAAAATTTAATAATCTAATATCAATCTTACCAACTTTTTTACTAATTACGTTTGGCTTTTTTAGGATTCCAACAAAGACTTCTTTTACATTTTGGACACTTAATTGATTCGAAGGTTTGCTTGAAAGTTCATCTTGGTCACTAGTTGTGATAACGGTGTATTCATTTGGCACTTCATATTTTAGGTTAAAGTTACTGAAAGCTGTATGATATGATTCGCCCTTGAACTGGTAAGGAAGTTTATTCCATCCTTTCCCTTCTATGTAAGTCGGAACCATAGGGTACCATTGTGCTAGATAAAAGTTATCACTTTGTTTCGTAAATCGAAAACCATTGTCAGGTAAGGTAAATGAATAAGAGATTGATATACTAGTTGTTTGATCAGGCTCTAAAGTTGTTTTTAATGGAATAGTTAATTGATCTTCAACAAGGTTGTATGGTGAATGAATATCATTTACACGAATACTTTGTATGCGGATTTTTGACGGATGTTGGAGTGTGGGTGAGTTTTCTTTTGTAAACATGTTTGGTATAAAATATAGTTCAACAGAATTCAATTTGTCTTTCGAAGTGTTTGTAATATCAATGAAAGCTTGTACATCAAACGTTTCATCTTTTTTCATTTTTAATGAAAGATTGTAGACTGTATTTACACCAGGTGACTTACTAATTGGTTTGAAATTTTCCTTAATAACTTTACCTGTTTGCATTGAATTACTATCCTTTTGGCAACTAGCCAAAATCAGTGAAATGACTATTATTAAGAAGATTAAACTACTTCTATTATTCATTAATTTCCCCTTTCTTTTCCCAGAAATCTATTACCTCAATCATTTTTACAAATAATCAATAATTGAATGTTTGAAAATTTACTGACTTTAATTTTTACTAAATTTTACCATAATCATAACAACTATTGAATTGTCTTTTAGAACTACTCTTTACAAGTCAATTAAATGAACCCCCAATATAGACCATTTTATTAAGCAAAATTATTTATATACTTTAGAATGCTGTAGCTAAGGGAATATAACCTTTTTATAGTTAAACAAGGATCACGATATACAGAGAGTTTTTCATAGTTTTAGATAAATAAAGGGAAATTATCTAAATTCTAGAATTTATAATTAATTTACTAGATGAAGGGCTGATAAAAAAAAATGAAAAGAAAACTAATGATGGGAATGAATGGTTTTATTCTATGTTTGGGGTTAGCTGCTTGTAATGGTACACACAAATCGAATTCTGCACAAACCCTTCCTGATTATAAGCCAGCAGTTGATGATGTAATAGATACCCATGGAGAAGTGAAGAATAAGTCAAAGTTTCTAACATTTTTAGACCATGTTAAGAAAGGGGAACCCGACCAAGTTAGAGTGGTTCATTACACTACTGAAGGCGACCCAATTTTACATGATTTACACTATAACGGAAAAGAGATTTACTCGACTGTTGACACAAGAAGAGACAATTTCGGAGATAAAAAAATTTATGCAACAATTTGCAAAACCATTGTAGAGACCGAATTGAACTATGTATTGACTAGTTGCAAAGATTCCACTCACGATACGTCCATCTTAACAAAATAAATAAGTTTAAAAGCACCATTCAATTGAAGGGTGCTTATTTTTATTTCAGATCATTAATTTTCCTAAAACTATCTTTTCGTTTACTTGAGATAGAAAAAAGCTATCGAAACAGCTTATTGATTGCTCAACAAAGCAAGCGTTAATTGAATAAGAATTAATCAATATCAAGGAATTTTTTTGTTTCAAGTGTAGTATGAAATAAGAGTTCAGGTTCTTTTTTAAGTAACTTTTGTAAATCCGATATGCTCTTTATCGAAAGTATGTATTTGTTAATATTCTTATCAAATTGCTCAATTAATAGTTCTTTTTCCACATTATGAATTTCGATAAGATCTGTTAACTTTCTATTATATTTAAATTTGAAACTAAGACGTATATTACCATTAGTGTAATTAGAGATTTCCTTAGTGTTCAAATCTTTAATAACATAGCTCAAGTTAAGATAATATCCGTTTGTGTAGCTAGTTTTTTGTAAACCTAAAACAGAAATAATATCTTCATTGTCAAAGTAATAATTACTTCTTCTTTTTTTCATCCCGTTGGCTAGAAGAACTTCATCTACGAATTTTTTGAACTCTTTTATATCCATAAAAACTCCTTTTAAAAGCATTCTCATCTACTCCAATAATAACATTCCTTTTTAAGCTAATCTGCCATTATGTTGAATAAGAAAAAGCGATTTTCTATTAAAGTATCGCATTCGAAAGTTGATTTAGAAAAAACTATATTAAAGCTCAAATATTAAATCTCAAATAAAGTAAATTGTTCTGATTCCACTTTCTTTTTCTTTGTGGATTTTTTCTTTTCAATTACTTGTTTCGAACTATTATTTACTTGAACAGCTATTTTTACTGCACTTATATAACTGTGCTCTTTATTGCAATTTGGACAGATGTATATCTGTTTGTTAATACGTGAGTCAGCTAGTTTCATACGTTCTTCTTTTGACATTCCTATGTTTTTAGCACATTGCCCACAAGTTTTCTCCATTACCTTCAACCCCTATTTTAAATTCTTTTCTGTAAGAAGAAGCGTTAAATTATGTAAACGGTTCATAAAATAATTTATCATAATGAATCCTAAATGTCTTATTGAACTATGCTGCCATAATAAAAATAATGACTAAATAGCCGATCATGTTTTACAACTAAATCATGTGTTAGTTCAATACGAACTGGGTTCATCACAAGATTAAAATACATTCTTTATTCATCTTCAAATTTCGGATTACTTTCTGATTTTTCCATATACAATTCATATTCTTTTTTCTGTTCTTTAGACATTGATTTCGGGTTACTAGCATTAATTACATGTGCTCCTTTAGGAGCATTCATATCAAAAATACTTTGAGATATATGTGCATTAAATTCTAATTTCAATAATTTAGAATTTTCTACTCGAGTATAATTAGGATGAATTTCAATTTCTCTTACAAGGAATTCAGTTTCATTATCAAACCATAGTTCCATTTTTTCAGTATCTGATAATTGAACCAAATATTTATTTACAGACCGATTAAAAAATATGTCAGTTCCTAGATCTTTTATTTTGGAAGGATCAAGTTCAGAAAAGAATGTCTTTTCAAAGTTTAGGCTGTTTTTTTCATCATTTTTTTCAATTAAGAAAATATCTGCTTCCTTATCATATGAAACAATGATTTTACCATCTGAAATTAAATAGTTGCCATTTTGACTTTCGTCCCTTTCTTTTTTCCCTGAAATATATGTAGTAAAGACATCACCATTCTTATATTTTTCAACTGCCATAATGACACTATTAGATGGAAGATTGTCCATTTTCTCGAATTTATCAGCAATTAATAAATTTAATGCTGCTTTTATTGATGCTTTAACAGGTGGGACATTCATTAAACTGATACCCATTACTAAAAATACACTACAAGCTAAAACAAACTTTTTCCAACCTTTTATTTTTTTCTTCTTTTTAATTGATTGTTTTAAAGTTCTTTTTACTTTAGCACTTTCTAATTCATTTACTTCCATTTCCTCAAATTCATTTAAATCTATGTCAAGCTCATTCAATAATGCATATATATCTTTCATATTAAACTACCTCCTAGATTAAGATTCGTAGCTTTTTTTGAAAGTTTCTTCTTTCCTCTATAAATCCGATTATCTATTGAAGCTTTAGTTAGACCGAGCTTTGTAGCAATAACTTCCGTTTTTAATCCTAAAAAGAATTTCATAATAAAAATATCCCGATCGACTGGCTCTAATTGATTGATTAACTCGATAAGTTCTATTTTATTTTCCAAATAAATTAGTTCATCCTCTACTGACTTTTCAGCATTCAAATCCATGTAAGCAGATGTGAATTCTACATTTTTAATAAACTTTCTGTAATAATCAATCGCCTTAAACTTAGCAATCACACAAATCCATTTCTTGAAATCCGTTGAATTACCATTAAATTTTTTGGAATTATTCCAGATTGAAAGAAAAATATCATTAATACATTCTTCCATGATCCCATCGTTTCTAATGGGAGAGAGAACCTGATGTGTTACCCCCTTAATTAATGGCAAATATTGATCAACAATAAATTCTAATGCATCTTCTTTTTGTCGTTGTAATCGCTTTATAAAATTTTTATCATTAGACTTCATTTAACCATTCCTTTATTTTTTTGTAAAAGGCTTTACACTTAATACAACGTATATAAAATATTTTTTTCTCACATTTTTTTGAGGAAATTCCGCTATAGAATTTCAAACTTATTTTATTGAACTTTCCTGTCTTTTACTTTCAATAAAAAAGAGTACCGACTAGGTACCCCTCATCTTCAACTAACACATTCTTAGTTGCATTATGTATCTAAAAAATTACTTTATTATCCTTATCTTGAATTTTAACTTTCTCAATTTCATTCACTCTATTAAAAAAATATACTTTTTTATTTATTTCAATATCCTTTATAAATTTCTTACCTTTACTATCTACAATCACTAGCTTATTTCCTTGTTTTAATAGAGAGAGATTATCAATAACTACTCCAGAAAAATTCTGTTGATTGTCCATTTCTCCAAAAGTTGTGACAGTATTATCAGAATTTAATGAGGATTTAAACGAACCACCTTCATAAACTTTCCCGAATATCTTTGTTAATTCATAGTATCCATATATATTTTTATTTTCATAAAATAATATTGTTTTATTTCCAACATTTTCAATTTCTGGAGATTGCAATTTATGTTGAACGGCAAAATTTTTAGCTTCTTTTAATGACAAATGCTCTACACAAAATCTTTCAAATAAATTAAAACCTAAAAAAATTATTAATAAGACAGCTATAAAAATAAACAGCCTATTTTTAAAAACCATGCTTTTCTTTACAACCTTTAATAGCGCAAAACCTATTAAAAATATTACTGCTAAAACTATTAATATATTAATTAAGCTAAAATTACTCATTTCCGCTCTCCTTAAAAATTTATCTTAACAAGATTATTCGATACCAATATTAATTTCTTTGAACAACTAATCCGCTAACTCTTTAATTTTCAATGTGCATTCATCTTTATTCATTTGGATAAATTCTATCAATTGATTTCTTAGTCTGATTAACAATCTACGAAAGTGTCTGCACTGTTCAACAATATGTATTAATTCATTAAGTCATTTTCTGTTATCTTATTACCGTCTTTATCAAAATACTCATATTCATACTCAAATTTGTTGTCTTTGGCTTTTGGCATATCTTCTAATTTCATTAATACTGCTGATTTTGGATGTAAGACAAATACGATTTCTTTAGTTGATTCTCCTATAACTTTTATTTTCATTTTGGATACGGGATTTTCACTATTTGAAACGACTAGCATGTGTTTCAAGTTTAAATCCTTTCCTAATTGAACTAAAAACATCGAAAGAGGCTCCTCTGCATAACTTTCAATATTTGTCCATTTATAATTGCCATCTTTATTTTTATAGAAATGAATGTATGCAGGTTGATTGTTGTATAAGAATGCAACTGTCCGATCATTTTTTGTATCAAAAATTTTTAAGATTTCAATTGCGTCTTTGTCTTCATATCCATTTGTTGATTGAATAGCTTGCATTATACCTCTTTCACTGTTCCCATATACTTGCGTAGATGGTTTTAAGAAAATAAAGAGGACAGAGCAAAGTATTATTACGAGAAAAGCAATTCGTATTTTAGACTTTAACATACTATTCTCCTATGAAATCATCGTTATTGAGTACCTAATTTCGTTTATTATTTTGGTTTACTGTCTTTTTGTTTATAATAATTCTTAGCCTTCTCCAAACTTTTAGGAATTCATTGCCTATATCTAAGAGTTAGCCCTATATAAATTTAATTCATAAACTGTTCTTGAAGTAATTGGATTGTCTTTGAATCAAGTTTGTAAATTTTTCCTCCTATCCCAGATACAAGGTTTTGCTTGTAATTAACATTGTATTCATCTTTTTTACCCTCATCATTGATAAACCACAAAGTTATATCAGAACTTGGCATTACAATATCTCCTGATTGCTCTTTCTTTCCTTCGAATCCCTTTTCAAATGTTTCAATGCGATTATGGTCTTCATCTGCTGTGTATATAATCGTGTCGATATCTGTTTTCCCAACAAGTGCAACAGTTTGAGGATTTTTACTTTCTGTTTTCGTTTTCATTGAACATCCGAATAAAATTAGCGTACAACATAATAGCATGAAAATTCTCTTCATATAAACCTCCAGTTTTTAATCATACTCTAATCTTATTCCCTCAAATTGATACAACATCCTTCCCTTCAACTAAAAACACATCATTTGGAAGACTTCTTCCAATTGTATAAGTAGAAGGAACTATTCTCATACGTTGATACTAAAATATGATCTAAAGTAAATATTCTATTATTTTATCTACTTAATCACACTAATGTTTCTTTTCACATAATCAATTGTTTGTTGAGTAATTTTCATTAAAGATGTATCCTTTTTTAATTTTCTATTTTCTAATGGATTTTACAAACAGATTAACGCTTTTTCAACCATATCTCCATTTATCACTTCAACGTTTTCAATAAAGCTATTAATTTAGAAATCTTAGATCTACAAGAAAGTGCCTAGAAAAATAAAATTTCCTAGGCACTTTCTTCGTTTTTATCTTAAACATAAGTATCAAACCATTTTACTACTCTTTCATAATAATCAATTAAGTTCTTTTCACGCCATGTTCCTTGCCAGTGATCCTCATCATAAAGAACCATTTCCGCTATTTTTCCTAATCGATTAAGCGATGAAAATATTGGTCCAGCTTCATCTTTACAAATGTGGTCTTTTGTTCCCTGTACAATTAATACTGGTGCATGAATATTGTGTAATTCAAAAAAAGGTGAATTCCGAATATATCGTTCCTTATTCTCCCATAAAGTCACTGCCAAATTAGGTTGACCATCTTCAATCCATCCGTAATTATAATTTGGATAGTCAAACTTTGTGTACATGCTGATTAAGCTTCCCACCCCACCAGAAATAACAGCCGCTTTAAACTGATGAATGCGGGTGATTGCTACGAGAGCGGAATATCCTCCGAATGAGTGACCAATGATTCCAATTCTGTCAGGATCAATTGCTGGGTGCTTCACGAGTTCATCCAATGCACTTTCAATTGCATGAGTAATTTCTGTAGCTGGTTCATGACTGTTTCGATTCATTGGCAAGTCTGGTAAAAATATGGCATATCCTTTTGAGACAAGAAGTTGATGGTTATCCGCAAGATTTGAACTCATTCCGAATTTCCTACTATTTTCAGATTGCATCGATCCCCCATAGACTCGCATAATTACTGGAACCTTACCCGTTCGTTTCTTTGGAAGTAATAGTGCACCTCTTAATAATCGATCTCCATGCTTCCAAAAAATAAGTTCTGACTCGCCAAATTTAGTCGTATCAATCGTACTTAATTTTGAACTGAGACGAATTTGTTGAGTTTTTACATCCAATATTTTAATACTAGGAGGTTCATTTGCGGATTGAGAGAAGAAAGCAACTATTTCTGATTTATTGGTGTTCTTATATACGGCTCCTCCTTCGAACCAAGGTAAATGTGCACTTGGCTCTTCGACTAATTTCATGCATGCTCCCGTTATGTAATTTACTTTATAAAATCCATAGATTGCATACATCTTATCGATTGTTTGAACAACGACTTGATTTGCTTGGTCTGAATCTGGCATGACAGCTAAGATATCACGACCATCAATCTTAATCTCATTTATAATGTCTCTTTTGTATTTTCCGAAACGCCATAGGCATCCTTTTACGATTAGTAACAGATCACCATTAAGTAATGTTGTAGGTCCATCATATTCTCTCCCTAATAAAATAGTAGGTTGGGCACTGAAACATTTTACTTTTTCAGATGACTCAATATCAATTGATAATACCTCACCACCTAATATTTCTCCAATCGAAGTGTAGATTAATGAATCCCTGGACTGTTCCCACGAAAAACTTAATCCATATTCCATTTTGATATTTTTTTCAAGATGAACAAGCTCATTCTTCTGTTCAATTGATGTAATACATAAATCATAGATTAATTGTTGAGAATGGATATTCTGGGTCCCTAAACAATTTGTAAAAGCAAGATATTTCTCACTTTTTGATAATGCCATTCCAACTGGAAATACATCATGAAAAAGAATGTTACTTTGCCCTGTTTGAATATCAATAATTGAGATATTTGAATGATAGCGATTTATCCAATTATGATTTCCTTGCTGAGCTGTTTTTTCTTGATTCGTTTTAAATACTTTAGGTTGTACGTCACTTTTACTAGTTTGTATATCCTTCGAGAACTTAGATGAATAGAAATATGAATTATCAACTTCTTTTAATGGAATCGATTTTACAATAATGCACTTTCCATCATTCGCCCAAATAGGTTTTTCGAAGCCAAAGAATGGTCGAACAATAACTTCTGATGCGAGTTTCAAAGTTTTATCAGAAGGTGCCCATAACCAAACTTGGGCATTGTTATTAATATCTGCATAGAATGCTAGAGTTTCTCCATTTGGTGACCATACTCCACCCCAACTACTTTTCGCTTTATTTGTTATCTGAAATGTTTCACCTGTAATTAGATTACATACCCATTGTGAATTCCCATCTACTACTTGCGATACGCCACTGGTCACATGACAATGAGCTTTACCATTCAAACAAAAAGCAAGCCACTCTCCATTAGGAGACACTGACATCTGTACTCGATCAGCAGGTTCTTTGATTTTAAGTAGCTCACTCACGGAAAGTTTCCTCATTTATATCCGCTCCTTTATATGAAGTTTTTTTATATGATCGCTGCTAATACACAAATCTTATTTATGCTACGCTGAAAGAAAAAAGCACTTAACTAGACGTTAAGTACCTTGGAAATTTGCTCTTGTTACAGATATATTTACAAGTAGCCAAATGCTTTAAATTGTTTATACCTATTTGCTGCAAGAACTCCCATCCATTGTTGCCTTGCGATTTCAAAGTGTTTAGGGTAACTTCCCCAACTCCATGAAATGTCCCAAACTCCATCCTTATTAATTTGTTGTACATAAAAATCTAAATTTTTTTCGATTAAATGACCAAATCTTTCGCTTAGTGGATGGCTGGGATGATCAATAAAGTCTAATGGTAGAGGTTTATACCCTGTTCCCCAATTAGAAACGTCTTTAGCTATGCATTTTTCTGCTAAATCTAGTATTTTAGTAGAAATACTTTCTAAAGAGCGTTGTGTTCTAAGTTCTAGCAGTTCTTTATACGGTTCGATTATTTTTATAAATTGTTGATAATTATTTATTTCATGTCGATCCATTTCATTTTTTTGCATTAAATGTTTAACTGCATTTTCAATTGAATGCCATCCAATTTCCGCAGACCCACTTTTCACAGTCGACCAATGAACTAAGAAAGCAGCTAGTTCTACCCCAGGATTAAACATCCAATTTTCTTGCACACCCTCCGTCCAATGCCACCAAGGAGCATGTGGATAGTCATTTGTATCTTCTAACACTGAATCCCACATACCTGATTCCCTATCATTTGTTTGAACAAGATATTCAATCATTTGTTTTACCATTTGATGATCTGCATCCAAATCGATTTCCATCAAGATTTGTCCTGCAACCCACGTCCCCATTGGAGAAGAATTTGGTAACAAAAAATCTGGTTCTATGGCTTTACCAAAACCACCATCTTCATTCTGATACTTTTTTAATTCGTTCAACACTGATTCTTTATCACCATTCTCAAACTCAAAGTCAAACCTAGCGCTTTCTAATTTCCGACCGTTCATCTTAATAAATGCTTTACCTTTCTCGAATTGATTTATCAGAATTTTATTATACAAACCGAACTCTCCTTATAAAGAAATCATGTCATAATTCCTTAAAGTACGTAATACTTCCATTGTAATAATACTTTTCCATTCCTTCTCCCCTGTATCAGCTTCCCAGTTTAAGATAAAATTACCCTCGTCTTCTTGGGAAAGTATCTCATTCGCTAGACAAGGTATAGTATGTTCCATAAGGAGAGAATATAGTGGACTTCGGGGTGAGGGAGCATACCAATAAGGTTTTGCGCAATAGTCTTTTGACCAAATCTCTTTCCTTGTTTCGATTATGTCAAATATATTGGTTTCAACTTTTTCTACTATTTTTTCACGTAATGAATCTTCAACTCGTTCAGCTAATCGAAGAAAACAAAGTGTAGCAAACCAACCATCCTTATTAAGCAATGGTAGTTTTTTCATAGCCTGTTCTGTCACTTCAGCGAGAAAACGAGTAGGAACAAGTTCCTGATATTCATGTAAATAAGCAATTAACTCTGCACATGGATTCGCCCACTTATCTGTTATCAAATAAAATTCAACAGGCGAATCTTTTTGATTTGGATACCAATATTTGAGATCTTTATCATAGGAGTTCATTATATAATTTATACCTTTACGAACAATTTCCTCATTGCTTCTTGCGTTAATATCATGTAGGATTTGAAACGCCATATTGGTATCCATAGCATTTTCAAATAACCTTTCACCTTCACCTAAATTTTTGAATCCACCATTTTCTCCTTGATACTTTTCAAGTTCATAATTACAGATTTTTTACTCCCGTTTTCAAAATGGTATTTATATAGTTCTTTTTCTAAATCTCTACCTTTAGTCATTAAATATTCTCTTGCTAAGCTCAATTTAACTTTAGATAGCTTTAGGGTCACTTAGTTTCCTCCATGGTATTTTTCTCTAAACTTCCTTTAAATTGTGTATATTTTCATTTACCATTAATAGTTATCTTATTAGATACTTTAATCATCTATCTTTCCATAACCATTTGTATTTAGCTCCACCAATTTCCTGTGTTTTTACTACTCAGATTTACATACGAAGGAAATAGAAGAATAATAAAAACACCAAATATAGAAGATAGAGATCCCAAGGTTATAAAAACCTGTGTATCAAAAGAGATATATTGTTTTTGATCACAATTGGAGCAATTCACACCTTCCCTTGAGTAAGAAAGCTTCCACAAAGATTTCTTACTCCATTTATAATCGCAATTTTGACATCTTGCCATAATATCTCCTTTTCACGTTTATTTTAAGATAGTAAAATATGTATACCATTTTCACAGAAAGTCGATTTAGATTGATTTTTTGTTTTTTATTTTTATGAATTCATGCTTTTAAATAATGCATCTCCTTAGGTGTTGCATTCTATGAATAACCTAATTCGAAACATAGTTTCAATCCCGAATTCTCGTTAGTATAATTGTGTATACTATCAAATTCTACATTCTTATATTAAGTCCTTTTTAAGCTCTAATGTCAGAAAGTGAAAAAGAGCTGAATTTTCAACAGCTCCTTTTTTGGTTAAGATAACGCTAGCTTTATTTGAAGTACAATGCTTCAAAAATTAATTATCACTTTGATTTGCCATACAAAAAAAGAAGCCTTCCACTAAGAAACGCCCCTTCCGTATATGATATATTTAATCGAACTTTTGGCATTGTTTATTGCTATCTTCTTGCGAAATATGTTTCTCAATTTTTAAATTTGTCACTTGTAGCCCTGTTATGTTAGAATCCCTTACAGAAAAAGTAAGTTTATCATAATCTCCACCGTGGTGTCCTGAATAGTTTAAAGCACTCGCAAAAATGATATGTCTCCTGGGGTCCCCATCAATAGGTTCAATTCTGATTTTTGGACACATAAAAAAATCAGAATAAGATGGACCCAAATAATTTAAATACCGTGTATACAATGCCTCTTCAAGCAACTCTTCTTTAGTTAGTCCGTCCAATTCTTTTCTCCACCCTACTACAAGCCAATCATAAAGAGTTTGTGACTTTAATCGCATTTTTTGGTTATTTTCCGAAACAATTAATTCTCCATCTTTAGCCGTGCAGGTTTTGCGTTTATTGTCAATTACACACGTATAAGCGGGTTCAATGGTAATCACTTCATCGTTTGCCATTTTTAACGTCAATTTATTGGATGGATTATCTAAAGATACCTCGATTGTTCCATTTACTCGGCTAGAGTTATTAAGCCAGTGTACCACTTTTCTGACTACAAGTTCTTGAAAACCATCGTTAATACTGAATAAACGCTCTTGCCCAGAATCATTTTTAATTTTAATGTATTGAACCTCTTCATGCTTTAATGAGTGCGACATTAATTGTTCCAAAAAAGGAACCCTTTGATTGATATTATTCTTTGCTTCAGCTATTTGGCTGAATGAATTAATTAAATATCCTATGAGGAATAGAATAACAAAATTATATTTCCTCATAATAGTGATTTTCCTACAACTATAAATATTAAAAAGCCATTTCTTACATGACAAGTTGTATCATCATAAAAATTACCTGTTCTCAAAATAACCAAATGGTAACCTCCTAGCTTATATTAAACTCTAATTTTTAGTTTTGGAAATATCCATTACGATTATTCTTGTTCAACTATACTGTCATTTAGTTCAACAAGAAATATCAGGCTTGTTCTTAAACAAAGTCATTATTTAAAGTTTTTATCTATTGTACCTCAGACCTCTTAAAAAACCAGAACAAAAGTTCTCACTTTTAATAAATTATCGTATACAAGAACAGATGTTTGTGTATAATAAATAAAGATATAAATAAAAACGAGAACGTACATTCTGTTAATTGGAGGTACTTATTATGTACGATTATTCAACTTTTCCTGAAGACTTGGTTTATTTTGTTGATATGAAGTCATTCTTCGCTTCAGTTAGTTGTATATTAATGGGATTAGATCCACTTAAAGTTAAATTGGCAGTCGTTGGTGATACAAATAGAGATGGTTCAGTAGTCTTAGCAGCTACACCTGAAATGAAGAAATTAGGAATTAAAACAGGAAATCGACTTTTCGAAATACCTAAACAAAATGACATTTATATTGTCAATCCATCTATGAGTTTGTATGTAAATATTTCAAATAAAATTACTGAACTTATGCTTACTAAATACGTCGCTCCTATCGACTTCATGCAATATTCAATTGATGAATTTGCTTTTTCAATGAAAGGTTATCAAAAACTTCATAAGCTATCCCCTGTGGATCTAGCTTTTAAAATCCAACAGGATATTTACGATCATTTTGGCATTTCGAGTTCTATTGGAATTGGTAGTAACTTGTTACTCGCAAAAATCTGTATGGATATAGAAAGTAAAAAACATCCGAGTGGTATATCACAGTGGACCTATGTTGATGTCCCTACCAAAATGTGGAATATTACTCCCTTAAGTAAATTCTGGGGCATTGCTAAGAAAACTGAACAGAAGTTAAACAGATTAGGCATAACTACTATTGGTGAGTTGGCACGATACCCGAAAGAAGTTTTAATCAAACAATTTGGGAATGTGATAGGTACAGAATTACATCTTCATTCTAATGGAATTGATTACTCTCGAATTGGTGAAATGAAAGACTACAAACCGAAAGATAAGTCAATTGGCAAAAGCCAAGTTCTATTAAGAGACTATCATTCACATGAAATTAAAACTTTAATACTAGAACAACTTGAGGAAGTTTGTTTTCGATTAAGAAATCAATACAATCAATCAAGAACTATTCATTTTGGGATTGGTTATAGTTCTGGCATTGGCGGATTTTCTAAAAGTGTCACCATTGATGAACCAACAAATTTAACAAAAGACTTTTATCAAGTTTGTCTTAAAATTCTAGAAGAAAATTATAATCAAGAACCTGTAAGGACTATATCGATCGCTTTAAAGAACTTTGTAAAAACTGACTCAGAACAAATTTCATTTTTTACTAATCCAATTAAAAAGCAAAAGGAGCAAAATTTATCAGTTGTGATGGATTCAATAAGAAGAAAATATGGAAAAAATAGTTTGTTGAGAGCATGCAGTTTTACAGATTTCAGTACTATTAGAGGTAATAATAAGAAAATTGGAGGTCATTTCGCATGACACAAGATCGAATGGGTCGAGGAATTATTAAATGGCAACCTTTTGTATCGATTCCACAGCAGTTTAAAGGGATTGCTGAAATTATCGATAATCAAAAAAAGGTAGCTCATCCAATATTAAATGACGATGAGCAGGAACGTATCAATTATATTCTTGTTGAAGCAGTCGAAAGAAAAAATGATGTATCGTTAGTTTATTGGGTTAAAGGTAGTATCGAAACCGAAATAGGAAAAATCAAAAATGTTGATCAGATAAACGCTTCTATTAACTTTGTAGATAAATATGACTCTATTCGTACTATTTCTATGATTTCAATAGTTGATGTCATTTCAATGCTCTAGTCTATTTGCAAACAAACCGAAACACATATCAGTTTGTTAATATTTTTCTGGTCACCCTGAAAAATCGGATGTGACTTTTAAGACTTAATATGAAAAATCTTTTAAAAATAAAATATATTAAAATGTACCATATATTATGTAGAATATTTTAGTTTAAAAAAGGATCTTCAATGCTCCTTTGTTTCAGGAGGAAGAACTGTAATATAGTTCATAAATCTAAAATATAATTCAACGTTGTTATTTAAAGATAAAAGCTAAACAATAAAAGAGGATAATTACTTATCCTTTTTTTGATTTATCTTACGATTGATTATTCACTTAAAATTATCTCTTTTAAGTAAAACAGTAATTTTATAAATTGTCTTTGTAAATAAACTGACAATTTTAGTTCAATAAAAAACAACTAAATAATCTGCCACTTTATGTAAGCTACGCATGAGTTAGGTTAATATGAAAATTTCATATCTAATTAATTTAGCTACACGCTCCCGTATTTTAAACAACTACTTTTGTTATTTGATTCTTATTCTTAAGTACACCTATTCATTTAATTAATAAAAAAACGCAATTATTAACCGTCGAATACTGTTTTGACACCGATTTTCTTATTTTCTACTGCTGAATTGTTGTAGCAAAAATTCAATTATCTTTATTCACGTACTAAAAGAGCTTGAAATTATTCAAGCTCTTTTTACATTTTTCTTATTAAATGACTACATTTATATGACAGACAAACCGAATTTCCACTTGTTAATTTTATTCCCCATAAATGTTTCCAATTCTACTTCCAAACAACTCCCCATACAACTTATCCGCATAAGAATCTGTCATTCCCGACATATAATCAACTACAAATCTTTCCCACGAAATATCATGTTGTTTCATTGTATCCCACTTATTAACCCATTCTCTTGGCATAATTTTTATTCCATCTTCTGGCTTTTTAAAAACTTCTAATAATCCTTTTATTATTACCTCACCTCTTTTTTGGAGACGTTGTACTCTTATGTCTTCAACTAAAGTAACCCAAGCTAACTTTTTTAAAATAATCATAAATCTCCATAATTCTGAATCTACCTCTTGAGGATTTTCTTCTTTTACCAATGAAATTTTATACCAATTACCGTCTTCAATTATTCCAACTCGATTAGCAAAAATATTAACATAATGTCCCTTTAATTCTTGACGGGCAATTGATTCGTTATTATTGCATTTTTTCAATATTTTATTCCAAACCTTTAAATATTGAGCCATTACTTTATTAATTTCTTCTTCAATTGAAATGTCTTCCCAAATTCCAGGGTCTTTCCTCTTGGCATTTTCAACTTCTCTTATTAAGGATGATTTAAGCCATTCTGTTTCTTTTAAGAATTCAGAAGTAATTCGAATTTTACCTGCCTTCATACCATCCTCAATATCATGTGTGGAGTATGCAATGTCATCAGATATATCCATAAGCTGAGCTTCCAAAGTTGCTTTATCCTTTGGAATTTCCCATGCATTTCTTATACTTTCAATGGTATTCCATTCTAAAGTATAAAGTCCTTTACCATTTTTAGATTCATTTATATAATATGGATACTTATTAATTCCCAGTAATACCGCATGAGTTAGGTTTAGACCAGCAAAGTCTCCATACCTTTCTTCAAGATACATTAATATTCTGAAATTTTGAGCATTTCCTTCATAAAATTCAGTTTGTTCTTCGGAATCATTTTTAGGCTTTAGAAATTCATTCAAATCATGTTCGCCTTTATGACCAAATGGTGGATGTCCTAAATCATGAGCCAAAGCAGCACATTCAACTACAAGTGGATCAATTTTTAATCCTGGATTGTCTGGGAGTTTACTACAAGTATCTGAAACATTTAGCCTATAAGCTATTTGTCTTGCTATTTGGGCTACCTCTAATGTATGAGTTAATCGAGTTCTATAATAATCACCAGAACCTGCTCCAAAAACTTGTGATTTCCCTTGCAACCTTCTAAATGAAGGAGAATGTATTAAACGTCCATAATCCCTGTGAAATTCACTACGTGTATCATTGTTATCCCTTGGATTGCTTTCAACCACTCTTTTTATTCTTAATTGGTTAGCATTAATTTTTTCGCTCACAAAAAAACCCCCATATTTTAACATATATGGGAATTTTATCACAATTTTCCTAATTATTTCTACTATTATAACTTTTCTGTTACAAAGCTCAGCAACGTTTCTCTCTATGAACTTGAATTTATGTAATATTTAATGCCAAATCTTATACAGATTACATTTCCTATTGGCTTCTATACTCTGCCTCATTTATTCTTAAACTTTTTTATTTATAAATTTTTATTAATAATTTTGGTTAATAACAAATACTCAAATTCATCAAGCTCTTCATTAAATTCTGAACTTAAGATTTGCCAATTATTATAGATCGCAGGTAGTTCCGCATCCATTATATTCCATAATTTAGTTTCTAAATTTCTTATTGTTGGAATTGGGAAACCTTGTTCTGCTAAATATAAACCAAGTTTAGATCTAACACCTAACTCAAAAAAACGTATAATTGATTCAAATGCAATTGATTCTGTATTTATATTTTTAGTTGGTAATGAACAAACATACTTTAGAATATTACTAAAAATCGATAAAAATTTCGGGACTTTATACTCAATTATATTTCTAATATTAGAAAACACATCAATGTATATTTTATCAACAATTGAGTTCTCCAAAGTTTCAAAATCTTTATACTCATTTAGATGATACATAATTAACCTTATTAATCCATTAGATTTAGCATAATCAGATGCAACTTTCCCAAATTTTTTAACTTCATAATCATCTAACATTCCAATCTCTTTGAAAGCACCTAAAATCTTATATAATGTACCTTTTCTTAAAAATTCTCCAATATTAGAACATTCTAATACCAAACTCTTTAGTTCTCTTGTACTTTTATTCTCTAGATATTGGATTAAATTAATTTGATTCAATTTATCTACTAGTCTATTCTTAACGAACACAGAGCTGTCAATATTATACTCTTTAATCAATTCTTCCCTTTGAATTTTCTTTTGAATATTTTTTTCAGATAAATCCTGTTCATCAGCATTATCTAAATCGATGTTTGAAATCTCATCTTCACCAAAAGTAACAAAGTCTAATTTTTCACCTTGCTCTTGTAATTTGTCATATACCTCTTTTTCAAGGTAGAATATTCTTCCAACAAAATGGTGATAATATCTCCCTGCACGTCCATTTATATTTTTAATGTCAAAAGTCTTAAGTGTCTTTCGTCCCTTACTTGTACCATAAAAAATAATATTCTTTGCTTTCGTGTTAACACCTTCAGTGATTGAAGTTGTCGAGAATAGAGTCTTTAATTCTCCTCCATTAAAAAACTCCAGTATTGCATTTTGAATATATTTAGGAAATGCCCCGTGGTGTACCCCAATTCCTCTTTTAAGTAATTCTATTATTGTCCAGTATACGTGGGTTGGTTTATTCTTGAATAAAACAGAATACCTTTTTGAAAGGTGATCTACAAACATTTTTAACTCTAACGATTGATTCTCTATTGGTTCGAATAAGATTAGACATTCACGAGCAAGACTAGTGACTTTTTGTTTAGATTCAGCATAAACAATTGTTGCGCCATAATTCCTTTCCTCAATTAGCTGAATTATTGTTAATAGTTTCTCAATTTTCGTTTTTGCATTACCATACTTTATTTTAATATTATCTTCAAGGTAAATTTGGCTACTCCATGATTTAATATGAATTTTATTTACAAATTCAGTATCAATTTGAAATGGCGTAACTTCATTTTTATTTAAAAAATTTACAAGACCTCCCCCTAAATTTTCTAAGTTAATATATGGTCCCGCTAAATAAAACTCTTTTACAGACTTTGATAGTAAATATAGAACGATTCTAAAAACCTTATCCCTTTCATCTTCTGCATAAGTTTCATCTTCATCATTAGTTTCAAAAAAATTATCAATTTTATAGATTTCATCCATAAAAAAGAAATCAAACTCAATTTCTGGGAAATCATTCATAATTTTTAGGACTCTCTCTGGCGTCAAAATAAAAATATTGTTACCACTTTGGATTTCCATATGTGTATTACTAATTACTTTGTAATGTAAATCATATTTTCTAACAAACTCTTGAAAATTATCCACGTTCTCATTTAACAAAGAGATTGTTGGAAAAATTAATAATATGTTACTATACCTTTCTTTATTTCGAAAAATAATCTCTCTAATTAGAAATGTCTTTCCAAATGATGTCGGTGCACTTACAAACATTTTCTTACTTTCTATATTTTGATATGTATCAATAATTTCTTTTTGAAATTTATCTAATTGTATTCCAGTTTCACTAGTATAAAATTCATTAATAGCTTCATTTCTATAAATATATGAAACATTATTTTCAGTTAATTCATCAGGTAAATCAAGTTCATTTAATATGTTATATCCAAATGTCCTTAATTTTTGTGATGCCATATATAATAATTCTTTCGTTAATTGATCATCAAAACCTAATTTCTCATCTGATATTTTACAAATAAGGTTTCTTAAATCCTCAAACCTTTCTTTGGATTCATCATAATTATTTATTGCTTTAACAAGCTCTCTATTAATGTTCATCTAATAGCCCCATACTTTCTCTTAATGCTTTTAAATCCCTAATCGGAATAAACCATACTAAAATTTCATATTCATTTTGCAATAACGTTTCAAATTTTTCATCAAATTGGTCAATAATTTTTTCTAGTTCAGTTTCCAGTTCTGATTCAAGATTTCCTTCTACTTCGTAGAAACTTGGCATTCCGTATGCTAGTAAACACGGGAATACAATTTTAATTCGTTCATTTTTAAAAAACTCACTTAATGAGTCTGCTCTAGTTTCTGGAGATAGATCCTCATTGTCCCAGTATACTTGATTGATTTTCTCTAGAACATCTATTGCCTTTGGTAATGTTTTTGTCTCCTTATCAGAAACAAAGAATAATTGTTTGGCAGTATATAACATATTCGCTTTATCTGTTAAATCCTTCTTAATATCTGTAACACAATATGATCTAGATCCCATTTTTGCTTGACCTAGCCAAAGGAACTTGTTATCATCTTCATCAACAGAAATATGTAAACCGTCATACCCCTTCAGTTCTTGGTTATCTGTATCCTGTCTATAAACTGCTCTAGTAGCAAGCTTATTTACATTATTACTAAACATGGTAATTAATAAATCAAGCAGTAATTCGCTATACAAGCCATTGCCCGCGCCTTTTCTTTTTGGAAGCCTAGTATCTAGAGCAATTGTAGCAGCTTTTTCTAAATCATTTAATCTCCCTTTTTCGTAAGCCTTTATAACTTCTGTTTCAGAATATGCATAATAAAATATATACTTCCTCATAAAGTTTCCAAGTCGTTTTTCAGATTCAGTATCGAAATGATGTCTAAAAGGTTCGTATGTATGTGTCCCCTTTTTTGGCTCATGTTTAAAGATAATTGAATTCCTCAGATGTTGCCCAATTAATTCTTCAAATATTTCGTAAAATTTATCTTCACTCATAAAAATTCTCCATTCAAAATAATTTCCAAATATTCCTAATTTCATAATAGCATGATGTTTTATATTTGTATTTATCTTTAGAAAATTGAGACTCATTTAAAAAATGTAATCTAGATATTATTAATTGATTTTCTTTCTTAACATGATCGATTAATTTTCCTTCTTTTTTCATGCCAATTTTTTGTATTCCCCTTCCCGAAACAGGATTTGTATTAAAATAACGAGCAAATACTTTATGATATTGCTTTTCAACAAATGCAAATCGTAATATAGCTTGAGCTGCTTCTGTTGCATATCCACAACCCCAAAACTCTTCATCAATCCAATAAGCAATTTCACCATAATTAAACTTTTGGTTATTAGATAACGAAATTGCTCCAAATAATTCTCCTGTTTCTTTATCTGTTACAGGAATTCAATGACTTATTACTATTAAAATTTTCAATGTGATTATCAATTCAAGATAGCATCTTGGATCGAGTATGAGAAAGGTAGATAAAGAGTATTTTTATAGATATTGTAATTATTACAAAGCTTAGTAACAGCTGCTGCATCTGACTTTTGAAACAATCTTAGTACTAATCTATTTGTTGTAATAATTATCTTATTATTATCATATATCAACTTCGACATAAAAAAAGCGATAACCTTTATTAAGCTATAGCATGCATTAGTTGTATAAGATTTTCTCAAGATTGTCTAATTAGAAAATCTTTATTAGCTCAAAAAAACAATATTTATAAGAGACTAAATTAAAGGAACCACACATATTAGATATATCTAACTTGTGTGGTTCCTTTAATTTCAGGTGTTTTACCTGTTCAACCTAAATATAAGATTTCGGCTCTTTTTTGTTTATTCATAGAATTAAGCGTTTTGATACTTAACAGTTCTTCCGTCATTTCGATCGCTGATTTTAGTAACTCTTGGAGAGATTGATGCTCTTGTTTTGTATTCCTTCTGACAATCTGGACAATAATATTCCTCTAGTTCATTATGACCTGCTTGTTGGGTTACTTCTACTCGGTAAACACAACCACAAAAATTACAAGTCTCTTTATCATTACTATCTAAATACGGATTTCTTGCAGCCCAATCAGACATTTAATTCACCTCTAGTAAACATTTATTTGTTAAATTATACCATATAAATGAGATTGGTAAACTTAAAAAGTATATCTATATTACTACCTCCGAAATCACATGGCTATATTTATAAACTTCGGAAAATTTTCGATTGGTTTAATTGCTACTATAAAATGAGTACTCTAGTAGTTACTACAATACCATAAATAGAAAAAGAGTTGCCGAAGTAACTCAAGCTATTGAACTAACGCATACGTTAGTTGAATAAGAATTTATTAAATTTTAAATTTATTACTATCTGGAAGATTCGAATACATATCAAATAAATCCTTTGCAGTTTGTTTGATAAATTCATCCCCACCCGTTCCAGTGAATGCAGTAACAAATCTTGTATAAATTATCATTAAGAGAGTTTTAGCAGATGATTCGTCTAAATGTTTAATTTTTTCCCTTACTTCTTCAATTTCTAGCAATACAAGTACCTCCTAATAAATGTTCACTAACCTATTGGTTACCTAAATCAACTAACGCGCCAGTGAGTTGAATAAGGGTTCCTAACCTTTCAAGCCCAGTCGAGTTTCACGGCTTTCCCGTGAAGTAGCTCCCAGGAATGTGAAGTTACGTTAAAGCGATAAACCGCATGAAGTTCGTCTTCAGTAAAGCCGTCAATGACGCCTTGCTTCGTTGACCCATCACTATACTCCTGTTTTATTAGCCAGTCAAAATCAAATACTCGTTCCCACCCAAATCGTTCAGGGAGAATGTCTTCGTATGGTTCTTCTTCCGCAGATGTTAGTCTGCCCTCGTTCAGTGGTACATGCCAAGCGTCATAACAACTCCACAACACTTCCTTCTCGCTATGCTCGAAGATAAATAAATAATTTTCTTTATAACCTTCTTCAATGTCCCAGTCCGTTGCACCATCACGGTACCCTTCAGGAATTTCTTCCCATACCCATATCAGTGCAGATGCACTCGTTTCACGGATGTGTTTCTTAAACTGTTCGAGCATCCAGGTATACGGCGTTCTCATCAATTCATCGAAGATGAATGAAGAATCAGCTTTGTAATTACCGCTTTGACGACAGACTTTCCACCAAGCTGTTTTTTGAAAAGTGTACAGTTTCACTTAAGCTCTCCCTTTTCTCAATATCTTCTTTTAGTATATTTTTTACTAAATTCTTATGCAACTAAACTGCCATTTTGTTGAATAAAGAAATCGACTAAACTGCCGATCTTGTTGTACAACTAATGCATGCTTTCTAGTTGTTTAATTGTAGAGTTATCATATTTTGCACCAAATTAAAAGTGCTTTTGCAAAGAAAAAAAACACTGGTACGACTTCACATTCTTTTAGAAGACAAAATAAAAAAAGCCAGAGAACTACCCCTCTAGCTTAAACCAATTTCACTTCTTTTATCTCCTTAACTAATCTTTCTAAAATCTCCATCGTTTCTTCATCTGTATAAAACTCATTATTAATTGAGTTAATTGAGTAGTAATCAATATCGTTATCATCTATAACATTAAGTAAGATTGCTCTACTTTTGATACTCTCAACATGTTCACTTTCATAAACAATATTAAATTCTGCTATTTTATCTAATTCATATTCATCATCATCATTATGATCACCATATTTGACGTGTTTTTTTAATCCGCCAAAAGCTGTTTCAATCTCATCGGAGTATTCACAATCGTCTAAGTAAAATAGTAAATCTTCTACAATGTATTCATGTAGACTATGAGCATATTTCATCAATTCATCATCATCTTCATCTTCATTGATAGATTCGATATATTCTTTTTTTATTTCATTAAAAGCTTCACTGTACTTTTCTTCAATCATAATTTTAGAAGCGAAAAGTTCAGTTACACTTTTTGTGTATTGTAAAACATCATCATACCCTTCTGTATCTTCAAACCCTTTTAATTGGTTCAACATATATAAAGCCATTTCTTTCGTTAATCCTTCTTTATTCATGTTTATTTACCTCTCCCTCGCCTTTTAAACTGTATCTAATATCCCGCGACATACCTGAATCATAAACAAAATCGCAAAAATGACATCTATATGCTTTCTGTGAAAGTACAAATTATAAATACTTGCTAATAGAAAAACGAAAAACAACATGTTGCAGGATGAACGCTTACTTCTCTACCTGTAACATTATAAAACTTGAATATCATCGAATTCACTCCTCAGTTATGAATCTTTCTACTACTTCAAATTTACCAATTTATTATAGCATTCCTTATTAAACTAAACTGCCATTATGTTGAATAAGGAAAAGGAGTTTTGTTCAAAAGATTGACCCAAATTGACTTTATTAGAACGCTACATAATAAGGGTCTTCTTCTTCATTTAGTGGTTTTTTTATTTTTTCTGTGAAATTTGACTACGTAATTCCCTCAATGTCTCCTACTGTAAAAAACCTACCTCTTATCTTTCGCACTTCAGGTTTGCAATTCTCCACCTATAGTTTATTCCAATTGTTGCATCTATTAGCTTGTCTAGATTCAATTATATAATTTCAATCTCTTATATAAAAAAATAATGACCCAAATAAAAATAGGGTCATTTCTATCTACATAACACAAATTTGTTGAAGTACCTTAAAGTAATCCTCATTATTTCTCCATGCATACGAAGCATTATTTAAATGAAATGGATTGTGCCCCGACCAAAAATGTAATCCCAAATCAACCAAATAATTTGTACCTTCTCCATCATTTAAAGAATACACCAAATTAGAATTTTCCTTCTTAAAATACCAATCAAATGGTCCATTTATACGCTCTGTGAAATCGATACGATTAAAAATTATAGGAATAGCAGCTACATAACAAGCCTTTTTATAGTCTTTATGATCATTTTTAAAATATTTTAATAAGAATTCATAATTGTTCTCGTGTTCTGGGCAAATAAAGTACATTAATTTCCCTCCTTATTAAAAGCTGCTTGAAAAATTAATTAAAATAGTATATGTGGACAGCATCTGTTTCATGATTACCGACTATTTATTAAATCAAATGAGATAGATCAATAAACTTATATTAAAACACAAATATTTGAAGGGAATATTCTTTATTTATCGAAATTATGTTTAATAAAGCCTGATTCGGAGGGAAATTATGTTACTTGACCTGGGTGAAAAAATGCGGGAATTACGGCTTCAAAAAGGGTATGGTTTAAATGAATTTGCTAAAATACTAAATATTTCACCGAGTTACTTAAGCCAATTAGAAACAGGAAAAACGGAGAATATCTCGTTCTCGCTACTTCAGAGATTTCAAGAAGAACTTGCCTTACTTCCTCTAAATGTAGATGAAAACTCAAGAATTAGTCGTCTATTTCAACAATTAGAATTGCTAAGAGAAGTGGACGAAGAATCGTATGAATTTGTTTTATTTAGTTTAGAATCAAATATTAACTGGTTAATTGAAAAGAAAGTTAGATAACAGTAATCTCAGTTTTTGCATTTTTATTTAGTATTAGATTATTAAAGAAAATAGCATGCATATTACCTAACATTCGAATATTCATCTACATTGTAGATTAGATATACTGGTTGTTGTTATTCTTCGTTATAAGAATTAGTGTATTATCTTGTATCTCAGAAACAGCATATTATTAAGCTGAGTTTCGTTCATCTGAAACATGTTTTTATTTTGGAAAACACAATTACTCAGTGGCTGATTTTACAAATAAACGCTGTTGTAAAAGACATGATACATCGGAATTTAATTATGCGCTCAGTTCATTGGTGTTTCATCCTTAATTTATTTATTCCCATCCTTTTCAAAATGTTCAGCTGCAACATATTTGGCTGTCAGTTTCAAAAATGGTTTACACATTTCAAACTGTTTTCCTGAGTATAAACATTTATATTTCTTTTTATCTATTGGTTGGTTCCATTCTGAAATTCTATTTAATAATACATTTTTGATACTCCTTAAAATTTCTTCTTTATATTTTGAAAAGATATCAAATGATAATATTGAATGCATTGCATCTAGAATTTGTTCATCATTAAAGGGTAAATTTGTATCCATTAATTCTTCCTCATTAACTGTTTTCTCTTCGAAAAATGCAAGTTGAGTAGTTCCATCCTCTTTTTTTGAATTATTTTTTGACTTACTTTTACTGGTATCAGTATTATTTAAGTCGCTTTCTTGTAGAGAAATTATTATTTGCTTAATTAAATTCAAATTTTCATTAAAACTTGACATACTGTTTGTTATCTCGATTAATTGATTTTCAATTGCTTTTATTGATACGAGTTCCTCTGCTTGTGCATGAAAAGAATATGTAATCTTTTGTTCAATAGATCCTAACTTTTCGGTTAACGTTTCAATTGAACTTTTTATTATTTTTGAATTGTTAAGTAACTCAAGCATTTTAGGCTTCTTTTCATCGATAAAATTCAATAGGTCTTCCTCTCTAATATAATAACAGTGATCTTTCTTCTCACTTTTTATTAAATTTTTGCTGACCCATCTAGTTACAACTTGTTTTGATCGAGAAATTTCAAATTGCTCTAATAATTTAAACGCTTCGTCGACAGTGTAATATTTCATTACTCATCTCCTTATGAACGATATTAACTAAATTAATTTTATGAGAGGAAAATTAAAAAATTGACTAATTTAATGCCTGTTAATACTAATTAAATTTCAAAAATTACAAACAGTAAGAGGTTGATAAATAAAAAGTACCCAAAAATGATAAATAGGTAGCATTTATCTTCAAGAGATTATTTCATAAGAAATCCTAAAAATCTATCTTATAAGATGCATTCCTTGCAATTGTTCCATCATCTAGAAAAACAAAAGTAAGCCATTGAAATTTCCAACAGCCTACTTTTGTTATTTCTTATATTGTACTTCTGCAAGTAATATTGATTGATGTGTTTAAGACAGGAACGGATACGAAATTATTGTTTTACTAAACGTTTCACATTTCAAATCATTTTTTTATGTCCATTGTACACCACATTCAAATAAATCAGTTTGTAACGAATTATATTAGTATTTAGGCTTTCATTTTCTAAAAATTCCTTTAATCAGTACTCCTTTTCTGCTACTTATGCTTAAAGGTTTTTATAGCAACTATTGACGTTAAGGAATCACTTAAAAAGATTTATTTGGACAAGCTCTTTAGCTACTGGAGTAATATTACTTAGGTAAACTGTATTCGACGCCTTTCTCTCTAAATCGAAGTCATCCTCTATAATTCTACTAAAGATTAGATATAATTTCATTTAACCGAATAATCTTAATAACCGCTTGTCTTTAACCGAGTAATCTATATAGCCGAAAATAATCAGTCTAACTATTCACAATTTTTAAACCAATGGACAAATCCCCTTGAAATCAATGGGGACAAGCAATTTTTTAAATTTTTTTTCGGTAAATAGGATGTAAACCGATCGGTTTACATCCTATTTACCGATAGGTATAAATATGGATTTCCTAATAACCGAAAAAAATGCCATCTAATTTATTCAAATCTAATAAAGTATTACTCAATTAAGCTAGTAAACAGATATTAGTCGTTCTGATTGTTCGTATTTATTCCTCCAATACAACTTGTCCAGTTGGATCTTTTTCGGATATTAATTTTATTCTTCAATTTCCTACTTACGAAAAACGGTTCACCCCCTTCGTAATTCGTTGTTACTATTATTTTTTTCATTTTTCTTCATTTTTTTAATCATTTTCAACTTAAGAATTGATAAAAAATAGATTTTTGCAAAAAAATAAACCAAAAGCTTCATTAGCCCTCGGTTTACGTTGACACCATTTAATTGATTACATCTAAATGCAGCTTACCATCTAGATCCACATATAGATCAGAAATTAACTCCAATATCATTTTTCTAAATTGAACATGACTACTTTCTTCTGTTAATTGAAAACCTTTAAAATGGATTGAGTGAGGACCTTCCGCATATTTTATTGCTTTTTCTAGCTGTTGGCGCTTTTGTTTTAATTTTCCTAGCTGATTGTACATTTGTTCTCTTTCTTTTTTCATAAACAATTGATAATGAAGTAGAGACTCTAAGAACAATGCATTTTCCTCATTCTCTTCTAGATCTTTCTGGAACATTTCTTGAAGGAGCATTTCCATTTCATTAATTTGAATGCTTTTCTCGCTTGTTTGCTCATTTAAATGAAGAATAGTGTCTTTGATGTTTTGTTGGTCAGCTATTAATTGTTGTGTTGCTTTATTGAAAGCCTTCTCTTTGCTCGATGCTAGTAAGTTTGATAATAATTCATCTTTAAAATAATCATGGATCTTTTTTGCTGTTACTTTTAATGAGCATTGATCGGACTCACAATAATAATAAAGGTCGCCGTAGTTGTTCTCACCAACTTCCTTTATCTGATTCTTCGTTTTTAATAATTGCTTACATTGTTGACATCTAACAATATCCTTTAATATAAATGGTGTATTGTACCGTTTCGGATTATGCCCTTTACTTTTCTTTTTTTCGTATAATTGCATTACATATTCCCATTCTTCTATTGAAATGATGGGAATAATTGTCGGATTCCTTGCAAATTTCCATGTTTCACGATCAGTCAACGTATTCTTTTTCAACCGATTCGCGGTTATATATCCTGCATAAAATGGATTTGTAATAATCATTTTTATTTTATCCTTACTCCATTTTTGAACACCATCATTCAGCTCAGATTGTACTTTTACGACGATTTCATTAAAGCCATAACCACGTTTAAACCAATCAAATATTTTAATAACAATTTGTTTTTCTTCTTTCACAAGTGAAAATGTTTTTGTTTGACAATCATAACGATAGCCATAAGGAGCTTTTCCGCCAGTCCATTCCCCCCGTTCTTGCTTGCTTCGTAAAGTATCTGCTGTTCGTTCTCGAATGTAAATATATTCCATTCTCGTCATACCATCTTTTACTGCACGCGGAATTACTTCCATCGATGTATATAATTCTCTGTCTAACACACTAATTACTGGCATTCCTACTTCATTCATATCTTTTCTAAACTGCTGATGTTCTACTGTGTCACGTGCAATTCGGTCATCCTTATAGATTGCTATAAAATCAAATTCTCCCATTTTCGCAGCAGCTTTTAATTTTTGCAATGCAGCTCGTTCTTTAAGTGGTGTTTTAACAGCGGATACCCCTGCATCTATGTATTGATGATTTTCCAAAAAGATACAATTATGTTCAGCTAAAAAATTCTCAACAGCATTTTTTTGCATTAAAAAGTCTTGTTTATCAGTCGAATATCGTGCATAAAAAGCTGCCTTTCGATTAGGTTGAATTACCTCATGATAAGTTAGTGGTTTTTGTGTCATGATTATACATCTCCTTTGCTGTAAAAAATGGATGTTTAAACTGAAAATCTATTTCGTATTTTCCGATATGAACACTTTCAATAATATCCGTATAAAAAATGTCCAATTCATCAATTGATACTTTCTCTAATACATTTCCTTTAAATAGATCATGTGACTTTTTAATTTTATCCATAAATTTATTTATTTCTTCTAACTTTTCAAAATAAAAAGCTATTTCTTTCTTAATCTCTTTTAATTTACGGTAACAATCTACGAGATTATCTTTATGAAGTTGGTTTTTACTTTTAATAAACTTTTCCGTTCGCTTAATTGCTTCATCTTCTAATCCTTTGACCAATTGAAAATTCTTCTCAATGATAGTATTTAAACGATTTACGTTTGCTTTTTGCTGCCGCTTATAAAGCTCACTAAAATGGTTAGAGAGTAGATTTTGAAAGTAAAAGTCAGATTGAACTTTAATATTATGCTCAACATCATCTAAAAAGGCTCTTGTTTTACATTCCTCGTTTTCACAATTTACAATCCGATAGTTAGTACCACCCACCATTTGCTTACTTAAAACTAAATTCGCTTTACACTCCTTGCAATAAAGGAATTTTAGAATAGGACAGCGAAATTTTACTTTACCCTTTTTATTTTCGAGGATTTTTTCAAAAATGGCATTTGCATCAAGCCATTCTTTTTCTGTAACGATGGCTAAATCGTCGTATTTTCTCTCATATTTCTCGTTACCAAATTTCATGATTCGAGTGCCTGCATACATCATGTTACCAATGATCTCTTTTAATTGTGTCTCATCCCAAGAACGCTCTTTTCCTTTTTTGGTCATTCGAATAAAATCATTTTCCCTTAAATACCTCGTAATAGATGAAACATTTTCATGATTTCCATGTAAGAGTGTATCAAAAATGGCTTTTACAATTTTAATCTCATCTTCATCTATCTCGATTTTGGGCAACTCATTTTCTACTTCAATTTTTTTAAAACCAAATGGGAGATTACCAAGTTTAATCCCTTTAGTATAATTCGCGATCCTTGTTTCAAGAATTCGAAGCGCAATTTGTTTCCCTTCGTGCTCAGCCATCGCACCTAATATGGTTTCTAAATATTCACCAACAGGTGTGTACATCATCGGTACTTCATTTTGTGAAGTAAAATGAACTTTAATATGATGTGTTTTAAACAGTTGGTACAATTCCAAGTGTTCTTGCACATTTCTTGCCAGCCGATCACGCTTATATACAACAATTCCTTCGATTAAACCTTTCTCAATTTGTTTTTGAATTTTATGAATTCCTGTTCTATCTTTTAGCCCAAGTTTCCTTGCAGACGTATCAATATCTTCAAACTCTTCATCAATGATAATCCGATTCTTACTAGAGTAAGTTAACGCCATTGATTTTTGCATTTGAATCGAATTTTCTTGTAGATCTGTTGAATTACGATAATAGGCTACTGTCTTTTTCACTGTTCTGTTCACTCCTTTCTTATTCAATATACGTCTGTCCATCTTTTTTAGACGCATTCGTGATAAGCATTTCTTTTGCAAATTCTACATATAAGTCAAACCATTTTGTTGCTGCATGTTCATCATAGACATAGCGAATTGATCCGATTGATAATTCATGAATTTCATGTTTTTTCATTTGATAAATTTCCTTTCAATTTATATAGATAGTATGACCAGCTAACAGTTTATTATTCTTAATTAAAAATAAACTGTTTTTATATAAAAATACTTTGCAATATCAGCATACGCACTAAGTAAAAACCCAAAAAGACAACTGCCAAATTCATAGCAATTGTCCGAATTACATCATACAAATGATGGAATGAATGTTTCGTTTTAGACGCGTAAAACTCTAAAGTACATAAAAATCATTACCAAATTATTATTCGACCTATTGAACAAAAGTGGGAAATCAAACTAGGTGAAAGACTAATATTATGGCTTCAATGCTTTGATCTTCGAAAGAGAAGGGTGGCTTGTTTTACATCTAGCTACTAAATTACAATTTGTAATTTTACTAAGTAATGCAGTTTTTAAGTTAAATAATAACAATAGGTAGAAAGTAGAAAGTGCTATGTATTTCATTTGAACAAGAAAAAAAGCTGCGGAAGCAACTTAAGTAGTATGATTTTATTTAATAAATCAATTTATTTTCTTTTTATCCTTACTGTATACAATAACCTTAACTTTTTCATCACCAAGTAAAGACAAAATATCATCTGATTTTAGGTACTCATTGATAGCTTTATCAATTTTCATTCCTAATTGTTTTGCTGTTGGATCATAACTTTGTATGGAAGTTCTTATCATAATCATAAATGGTTTACTTTTATAACCGACTCCAGTAACCTTGTACTCTTTTTTTGACAGTAGTCCTTCAGCTATAGCAGGAATAATCTGACTTCCTTTATCAGCTGCTCTAACTTCTACCGTTACTCTAGTTACTTTAATGTTATATCCAGGATAATGATTTGATTCAGCAATTTCCTTCGCTACCTGTTCAACATCCCGTTTCACTTCGTTATAATACTTTTTTGACCCCTCCATATTAATAAAGATGGTATCTTCCGTCGGGTCAGCTTGAACCATGTTAAATGTATAATTTAAAGTTGTTAATCTTTTCGTAATTTCACTTTCAAGTATTGTTTTTTCTTTCTTTTCTGCTTCATTTAATTCATAGTCGATCCGTTCTTGAAATTTGGAAATTTTCACGGAATAAGAATCGTAGCCCTTTGATTTGAGTATGTCGTTTACAGTCTTATTGATTCCGCCTTTTACCTCATTATAATATGTCTCTGATCCATCTACCCATATATGGATTGTTTTCTTAGGTGAATAAGTGATACCGAAACTACCTATTTTGTATCCTCTCTCTTTCAGCTCTTCCCAAATCACTTTCTCTAAAGGTTTCGATTTAAAAATATGATTAAGATACGGTATTTTGGAAATGACTTCTGCCATCGTAGGTGAAATAAAAGCAGCGCTGATGAACAAACTGAACAATAATACAGCTACACTGCTACCGTAAAGTATCTTCCGTCCAAGTGTTCTTTGTTTACTCTTTCCATTCTTGATTGCAGCTTCTATGGCATGATTTAATTTTTCTTCTGGAATCTGTATGTTCTGAATTTCTTGTTTCAATTTAGTTGAGAAATTATTCATAAGATATACTCCTCTCGCAGATCCATTTTCAACTGATTAATCGCTCTATGTAAGTTTGTTTTTACAGTTCCTTCTGGACATTTCATTGTTTGTGCAATCTGTTTAATCGTGAAATCGTTGAAATATCGAAGAATGATTACCGTTTTATATTTTGAATCCAGTTGGTCAATTGCATGAAGAAGATCCATATTTTCTTCAAGTTGCTCACATCCTAATTGTTTGGATTCAACTATTCTTTCTATTGGAATCATTCTACTTTTTTTCTTCATCCAATCTAACGCATTATTAATTAAGATTCGAGTCAACCAGGTTGAAAAGTACTGTTCTTCTTTCACATTTTTTATTGCAATAAATGCTTTATAAACCGTTTCTTGTACTATTTCCAATGCATCATTTTCATCTTTTACGTACAAATAAGCCGTTCTATACAGTTTCTCTTTCTCAACTTCAATTAGCTCCTGAAATGCTTTACTATCACCTTTTTTGGCTTGATTGATTTTTTCCTCCATCAACAATGTCACCCCTCCAATCTTTACAATTATTAGACTGAAAACTATCCCAAAACGTTTCAAATTTAGCCATTAAAATAAAGAAAATAATTATACAACTAAAAAAAACCATGTTTTCATCAAGTTAAATTCTTTAAAATATATACTATTTTCGTCTGATTTTACTAAAGGTCCTTCTACGATAAATTTTATTTGAACATTTACAGCGAACTTTTTTAACACTAAGTCACTTGGTTCTAGTTCTTTTCATACATTCCCCCTAATAACTTAGACTAAGATTAGGATGGAATGTATAAAGATAAAGCTAATTAATAAAAGTGGGGATTACAATGAATTGGGAAGAGACATATATCGGGAAGCTTAGAAATTTTGTAGGTCATCAAAAGTTAATAGTTCCATCAATTAGAGTAATTATAGAAGATACGATTGGAAACATCCTCTTTATTGAGAGAATAGGTGAGGGTAGATGGAGTATGCCTGCTAGTTCAATTGAATTAGATGAATCTATTTTTGAGTGTTTGGTTCGAGAAGTAAAATAAGAAACAGGCTTAGATGTAATTTCTGCAAAAGTAATTGCAATCTATTCCAATCCAAAATATGGTAAAAAAATAAGTTTGGTGATGAGTACCAATTATTTGAATTCTTGTTTTTGGTTGATACATGGAAGGGATCGTTGATAAAATGTACGGAAGAAACAAGTGATGCAAAATTTTTTATTTTAGACGAAATTCCTCAATTCACGAATGAATTCTGGACATTATTTCATAAAGAAGTAATTGAGGACTATATACAATTCAAAAACAACGAGTGATTAATATTAAAATAACAAAATAGAGGGAAACCAATTTAGGTCTCCCTCTATTTTGTTTCAATACCAACATTAAATTTGTTCCTCTAAAGCATGCGTTAGTTGTATAAAATGGAATAATTTGTTGGACCATAAAAAGGGTTTTTATCATTTAAATAATAAGGAATGAATTCAATTGTTTTCGCTTGATACATTTTATCACGATATTCATAAACAATAATAATATCTCCAATAAACATCGCAGGTGATATTTGTCCACTAACTCTGACCATTAGTTGCTTCTTTATTACCTCATAATCAACAATACTCCCAAAACCAATATCCTCAAATAAATGTGATGGTTCAATCGATTTAGTATCAACAATAGATTCTTTGTCACCTATAATAACTTGGGCTTTTTCTGTGGTTAATTTTGTTTTTACATTTTTATATATATTTGCTAAAGGATTATCAACAAGTACGTTAATCAATCCATTAGTATATCGGTAAACGTAAACCTCTTCATCTAATACGCCTGTGCCATAACCTTTAGTTAATGTAATAATTAACTCTTTTTTTTCATCTCTATTAATATCTTCATAATTAATTTTTGGTGCATATGTTGGATTGGTTACATTCATCCAGAAAGGTCTAAAATACGTTTCACCCTTAAAATCAATTTTAAAATCCCTATACAGACCTCCAAACTTCTTAGCATACAGGGTTATATTTTCTTTGTCTGACTTTGAAACTACCACATATTCTCCACTCTGGGCTTCTATATTTTTGGGAACCAATAAAAGTAATATTGTCACTAAAATCATATATTTTTTCATCAAAAAACACCTCATTTTAGTGTTCCAAATGAGGTTTTTCTTATTTAACTAATCTGAAACTTAGCTCAATAAAAAAATCAACTTTTCAGCCAATCGTGTTTTTTAATTAATGCAAGAGTTAGTTGTACATGCCATATTTCTTTTCTTCCAATCTGTCACTTAATTTGTTAAAGATCTGAACGACCTCAGGCATTGATAATTTTTTTGCTAACAAACTCCCTTTTTCAATTGATTTAGAAGCTTCTTCGAATAAATTTGATTTAATTTGAGCATCTGCAAGGCAATACCAGTAAAACCACACATTCATTTTTGAAATTTTATCATTATAAACCTTTTCTATAACAGGATAGTATTTAGAATATAATTCTTTATCATAAACTAACTTTTCACCATTCCATTTTAATACATCTACTAAATAACTATCGGCAATATACGCTCGCCAAACTGCCATACCTACTTTTTGATTATCATACACTAGATCGATTTCATGATAAGGAACTTTTGCGATATTTTTAAATGAGTTATCAATCCACTGAAAAATTTCAAGGTTGCTTCCTACTGCTGCACCAACTGTAACACCAAATAAATATTCTTTTACACCATCACCAGTAATATCAGCTAATCCTGAAAAATCTAAATTTACTCCTTGAGTTTTTGTCTCCCATACTTTTCTCCACTCGTTATTAATCTTCTTTAATAATATTACTCCATACTGGGAAGGAGAAGGTTGCTCTTTTTCTTTAATTTTAAAGGTTACGACTAATTCTTTCTGCCCATCCTGGTTAAAGTCATAAAGTTGAATTGGAGAAGTAGACAAAGGTTTTTTAGGGTTTACAAGTATAGCGTTCGAAGGGGTAAACTCTTTAACAATTTTCATTAGCTCTTCATCTGGTTTTTCGTCAGCCTGAACAAATATCGGTGATAGATTTAGTGCAACAAATAGTAAGGTAAATTGCATTATTTTCTTCATTAAATATGTCCCCTTTTAATGGTATAGGACTATATTTCCCTATTATCGATTTGTATAGTATGGACTTTATTTAGAAAACCCTTGTTCAACTAATCTGCCATTTTGTTGAATAAAAAAAGAGCTGATCACAGCTCCAAAATGTTATCAAACTAACGTATTGCGTTACTTGAATAACAATTTATTTATCTCTGTACTTTTCTAATTCTTCTTCTATATATTTTTCATTAAAATGAGTGTCCTTTTGTTTTAGTAGAATTTTTATTAAGAGTCTAAGTTTGTTATTCATACTTAATATTGCCCATGTAAAAAAAGCAATCGCACATAACATAATAAACGATATTAAAGCAAACCCATCTCCCATAAACTCTTCTCCCATAAAGTCCCCCCTATAAATGGTTTGATTACCACTAATATAATCTTATTCAACATGCTACCATTTACTTCAAAAAAAATAAGCTGCCGTAGCAACTCATGATGTACAACTAACGCATGCGTTAATTGCATAATATTTTCATTATGTTCTTTTAGATTTCTTAATTAATTTATTAAATAGTGCAATAACTCCAACTATAATTATTAAAACTAAAGCTGGAAAAAGAATATTGTTCATTTTACGACCTGCCTTTTAGTATTTATTTATATATAAATTCATCAAATCTTTCTTTATTCCTACTTTTTCTTATTGAACTAATCTGCTATTTAGCTGCATAAGATAACGATCCTTCGTTATGGAAGAATCTCATCAGTTAGTTGCATAAGGTATAAATTTTCACTACACATTAATGATTTTGTGGAGTACATCGTAAAGTCGTTTTGACACATAAATCGGTCCTTTTTTGTACACGATAAAATCTTTGTACACGGGCATGCTTGGTCCTGCCGAAGACTGGATGTTTGGCGGGTGACTGATAGTATACGCTTTCGCGTGATGTTTAACTAAATACGGTTTAAAGCTATCAGCGTTGTTTTCTCTTTTGTTCAGCGAAACCGTCGTCGTAAACGCTGCTTTAGGATGAAAATAGAAAAACAATTTCGTGCGAATCGCAAGCGATGGGGTTGCATGCAATCCAAGGTAGAAAATGCAAAAAATAATGGTTATGAGTATGAATTTTTTACGAGTCATTGAAATCCATCCTTCTGTTCTGTTTAATGGTATCTTTAAAAAATTATACCTACTGTACGGATACTTGTAACTTGGGGGAATTTCTCCTTTTTTTCGTAGAAATTATATTATTCTTATACAACTAATCTGCCTTGCTTAATAAAATAAGATTGACTAAGTAGCCGATCTTGTTATTAAACTAATGCACTGCGTTAGTTGAATAAGACTTATATGTATTTAAACACTAATTCTTTATATATAATTTTATTATTCTGATTCCGTCTTTTACAATATCGACTAATATTTTTCTTTGTTCGTTATTCCAAGTAGGTTTATATTTTTTGCCTTTGGGTGTTACAATTGGTAAGTTATTACCCCAAAACAATTTTTCATACACTTTATTTATTGATTCTTCTCTTTCATCTCCATAAAAATTTTCTCCTACTGAATAAGCTAAATCTGATATGTGGTTCCAATAATCAAGAAAATAAACACTTTTAATTATTGGATTTTTACGAGTTAGCCAATTTATAGCATAGTCTATTGAAATTGAATTTATTTTGTTATCCATAAATTGAATGTTCTTTACTTTAGCATAATCAAACAACATATTTTCAGTTTCAAAAACTTTTATTTTATTATTTTCCGTAAGAAAACCATCTTTATCTGCACTATACCAAATGCAATAGAATTCATTTTTATTAATATAAAATAAAAAAGGGTAGTATTCCATCCAAAGACCTCCATTTATGATTTTAATTATACAGTATCTTATTTAACTAAACTGCCATTTACTTTAATAAAAAAAGCCGCATATTAGCAGCTCTTGATCTTCAACTATTGAATTAGTTAGTTTAATAAGTTGGCGAATAAATATAATCAATATCAGTATCAATAACAAAATCGATTTCGATTTCATCATCGAAAGGCAACTGTTCAAAACGGTGTAATCGACAAAAAACATCTGGTAGATTCCTAATGTCATTTACCATACTTAATGCCTGTAAATATTTTTGTTTCAATTCTTTTTTAGAACACTTCCTACCTGTAAGTAATGCTTGTGTAAAGTATCCATCAATTTCGACGATCATAATGTTCACCACTGGTTGCTAACCAATCAATATAGCTTCAATTTTTCTTATGTAACTAAAGCGCTGCATTAGTTGTATAACATTATTCTTTAGTGTCCAGTTTATTTTTGATTTCCTCAAGCAACTCCTTTGGATTCCAATCAGTACCAATTAATTTATCACCTTTTAGATTTACTCCCAAAACAAGTGCATTTTTTTGAAGTTTAGGTAACCAATTGCTAATGAAGTCTTCTAAAGATATTTCTAGTGGATGGTATTCACGGTAAAAATTAACGTTTTTAATAATGACCTCAGTTCTTAATTCTGATGACCAAAAGGGCATTGATTCTTCTCCATTATCGTTCGTCGTGGTTGGTATTCCTTCTTCGTTTTCTATTGTAAATACCTTTTGATGTTCTATTATTTCATTTATGAAGCTATATCCATAATATTCATCCACTAACTTTATACTTTCAATTTCAGCTTCACTCTCTGCTTGTTCTTCATCAAAATCAGGATCCTTAAGCCATTGATGGTAGTGTATAATTTCGTGTGCCATACAATTTAGAATTGCAAAAATTGCACTCCCTTCTCCTCCTTCCATAACTAGTTCTTCATAGTCTCCTGTCGCAACTCTAATGTAGGGTTTTTCATTTTTATCGTAGGGTCCTAAAAAAGTTGCACTAACCATTTCTTTATCAATTGCTTTTATTTGTTTAGCTTTTTTTAGATAAACAACAACTCTAATCGGAAAATTAAATTCATTTCTTAACCACTTTGCAAAATCTAAGCAAGATCTCCTAACCTCTAAATGAACGCCTTTTTCACACCTAATTCTTAAACCTATTCGTGGATATTTTTCTATCATGTTACCACCCTAAATGCACAAATTTCGATCTTATATTTTATTCTTTTCACTGTCTTAAAAGTCCTTTTCTTATGCAACTAATCTGCCATTTTGTTCAATAAAAAATGACCGACAGATTGCCGATCACGTTGTTCAACTATCGCATGCGTTAGTTGTATAAGTACTAACTAATCAATAATAAAAAAGTCATCAAAACATTCGCCATTTAGCTTGAAAAGCATTTTATAGACTCCAATTTTATTATCTTTATAAACGATTGGAACATAAGAAGTAACGTAATCAAAACCGTACTGCATATATGCATCTTTATTCCAAGCATCTATAAAAAGACCTAGTCCTTCCATATTAATAAACAACTGCTCTTTATCAAAATCCTCTCCAAAATTTTTCTGAAATTCATCATTTTGTTCCTTTTGATAATTTACAAATACTTCCCAAAAACTTTCAATTGTATAACTTTCAATAGAATGTTTTTCTGCCCATTTTCTTAGTTCATTTGTATCCATTTATAATTCCACCTTTCATGAAAAAACGGAGTTTACATCTTGAAAAATTAAATCATAGGTTTCCTTTTCCTTATTGAACTAATCTGCCATTTTGTTTAATAAAAAAAGCGATCTTCTATTGAAGAATCGCATGAATTAGTTCAATAAGAACAAAGTTTAAAATTTAGTTAATACCCTGTTAATATTATTCCATTCATAAGTCAGAAGATTTAAATCCTTACCCGCAATTTTTATCTTCTCAGATTTCAATAATTCAGCACCAAAATACTCATAGAAAAAACGAGTTTTATTATCTTCTAATACCTCAACAAACACTCTATTAAAACCTAACTTTTCAAATCGATTAAAAAGTTGTTCCATTAGTTGCTTGCCAATCCCTTTTCCTTGATATTCTTAAAGTAGATAAATTGATGTTAAATCCCCTGAATTATCGACTTGATTCTCTTCTCTTTTTCCACAAGTAGCAAATCCAATAATTTCTCCTTCATTATTTTCTGCTACAAAAACATAAGTACCCTCTTCAGTTAGATTCTTATTCCACGAATCAGTTCTTTGGTCGTATGATAACTTCTGCAATAAAGCATCTGGCATAATATTTTTATAAGTAGTTTTCCAACTATCAACATGGACTTTCGCAATTCCACTTGCATCTGTTAAAGTTGCGTTTCTTATGTTCATTTAAACCACCTCTTATCAAAAGTTTAATATATACATTAAACTTAACATTCAAATAGTCCTTTAATTTATTCAACGAATCTATCATTTACCATAAAAAAAATTGACTAAATAGTCGATCTTGTTGTTCAGCTAAAGCATGCGTTAATTACATAAACAAATGAATTTTTCTGTATTATTATCAAATACTAACAATACATGTTAATTATAGGAGGAATTTATAATGAAAAACGCTTTTTTAATGATTTTTGCTACTATAACTCTAACGATTTTTAGTTCTAATTCCGCATGTGCTTTATCGTTAGAACAACTTCCCACAGCAAAAAACTCTGACCACTGGAAGGTTACCTTTGATAAGCCAGATATTAATAACGTAAAGCAAAAAAAAGACGTATTCAACCTTTATAGTTTAGACATAAAAAACATTGGAAATAAAGTTTATGACCCTCAAATTGAAGTTTATAGGGATGAACCAAATACACACACTATGTATTGGTTATTTACTAGTGGAGTATCTCCTATAAAACAAGATTTACATCATCAAAACATGCCTGTATCTTCCAATGCTAAAAATATCGAGGTAGTTATTACGTGGAGAGAACAACCTTATGAAAAAATGACAAATGGTGAAAAGTATCCAGCAAGAAAATACAAGCAAACATTTGTATTTAAACAAAAATAATTAAATCATTATTTCTTAACAAAAGGACCAAGTGAGAGGTCCTTTTGTTTCGTAAAATACTCTTAATTTATTATTATTTACCTTAACACTTATCGAATTAGAAAAAGAACTACTAAACAACACATGATCGTCAGCTAACGCATGAGTTAGTTACATAAGTTTAAATATTTAATGGTTTATCAGGTCCATTTGGACAATAATCACATTCGGGGTCATTACATTTTGATTCTGTCCAATTATTACATTTAGGACAGAAATACGCATCGAAATCCTCATAATAAGCAAGGTTGTGCTTGCAAATTGAACAGAATTTTTCTATATCAATAAAACCTTCTATTTCAATGCCATCGATAATAACAACGTCATCTTTTTCTACTATTTTCATAAGTTCTCCGTTTCTAACTAATCTTATGTTTTACTCTTTTTTACTCCAATAATAATAGCATAATTTCAAAATTCTTATTCAACTAAACTGCCATTTAGCTGCATAAGAAATACGATCCTTCGTTATTGAAGAATCGCATTAGTTAGTTAATTCAATTATATTTTAATTAGCTTTAGCAAAACGGTTTTGTATAACAAATGCGATAATTACTGATAACATTGTAATAATGAATGGAGATACAGAAGAACTGTCCACAAAAACCACCTCATTTGGCAATTTTGAAATATTACTCCATTGATTAGCTATATCAGGCTGATAAAATACCGTTAAAATCATACCTGAGAATACATTTAAAGAAACAAATAATATGATAAAACTTACTGAAAACAAAAGAATTTTTTTCATTTTTATTCTCCTTTAGTTACTCGATTTATTATATTCACTAAGAAGATTTTCCTAAGATGATACTACTAACATTAACATATTTTTCCATTTTTAACTATAAGTTTGCAAATTCCTTATTGAACTAATTTGCCATTTACTTTAATAAAAAAAAGCCGCAATCAGCAGCTCTTGATATTCAACTATCGCAATGCGTTAGTTACATAAGCATGAATTTATATCATTAATTATATCCTTGATTTTTAATTCTCCATTTTCCCTTTTTGCCATCTCTAACCAGAGTCCAGCTATAATCAGTTTGAGTAGAATTCGGTTTGTAAAATCCGTCACTACCAGAAGAATCAACTTTAAAGTTAGAAAGTAAAACCATTCCATAGCCGTAACCAAATTCCTCAGATTTTGCGGTTTCTTCTTCTGAGTACCATATTTCCGTAAGTTTGCAGCCCTTTATATTAAAATTTTTCTTAACAGTGTTTACAGCTTCATTTACTTCTCTATTGGAGAATTCTTTAGGATGTCCTAAATTTACCTTTACCGTATCAGCATTCGCAGTATTCGTTTGATTCTGATAGATTAAAATTGAGATTCCAACAACTAGTAATAGAAAAATAGCAAGAAAACGTTTCTTATTTTTCACAATGTGTACTCCTCTTTGTTTTTTGAACTTCCAGTAACTCCCATAAAGTTCATTATACATTGTATATTTTCTATTGTAATTTGGGGGAATTTCACATTTTTTTCTATAAAATCATACAATCCTTATGCAACTAATCTGCCATTTTGTTGAATAAAAAAAGCGATCTTCTATTGAAGAATCGCTTGCGTCAGTTGCATTAGGATTTTCATTAAATAACTTAAAATAAACCATCAACTATTTTACCAATTATAAAAAGTATTAAATAAAAAAGACCAAATTTTATGATTTTGCCCTTTGTCCATTTCTCTAAAAAATAAAAAGAAAAGATAAAATAAAACAAAAATAAAACTGGGAAAACAATATCAGGAAGATTGAAATAATCACAGAAAATGGACATAGACAAAAACGCTAGAAAATGGACACCGTCATACTGTTCCTTTTTCTTTTTTATTTTTGTTTGACATGAAAATTCTCCCTTTTAAAATCATTTATTTATATTATATTCTGTATCTCTTTTTTTTCAGTTCTTTTAATTGATTCTCTAGTTTCTTCATTTTTGATTCAATCTTAGGAACCTTACCTAAGGTGAAAAAAGATAGGATACGAATGAGAATATAGTATTCCCGTGTGATACCTTCACAATCTTACGGTTCATTAATAATTTTTCCCATAACATATTCACTCCAGATTCTTTAGTTCACACTCGATTCTTCAAAGCATTGTGTTAGTTGTAAAAGCTAATATTAAATTATGACCTTTTAATTTTTTTAGCCAATCTATAAAATAGTGCAAAAACTGCAACTAAAATAATTAAAACTAAACCTGGAAAAATAATATTGAGCATTTTGAAACTTACCTTTTTTTATATTTTATATACTAATTCGTCGTTCAATCTTCTATTACCTTCGAATTCACTGTTCTACTAAAATACCTTCCTGTGAGTGAAACAAAAAAAGAGTCACCGAAGCAACTCTTAAACTACTAATGCAATGCTAGTTGAATAAGCTTAGGTAGATTTTTTTTCAAGAACTTCAAGTAATTTGTCTAATTTATATTCTATATTTTGTAGTAATTCTCTGTTTTTAGCTTGATTTCTAATTCTTCTTTTAAAAAGGAATCCTAGTGTAGTTAATATGCCAATTATTATTATCCAAAAAACAATTGGGACAAAAGCAATCACAGGGTCGTAAATATCTGTTGTTTCTGTAATCTTGCCCGTAACATCTCCTGATAAGAAATACATATTTTTCCTCCTAATAGTTTTTCTTGATAATAGGATAATTCGTTAAAAACTAATTAGCTCCTTTGTTTAATTAAACTGCTAATTTCTATATAAAATGAGTGGTTATTATTCTCCGCCATCATCTCCATCATTACTTTCACCGTTATCAATACTTTCGTTGCTACCATTCCCACCGAAAAAATAATTTATTCTATCTATCAGACTTTCCTTTTGATTTTCATTGTCATTTAAATGATTATTATTTAAAAAACTACTAATAGTAAATACTTGAATTGCCTGTTTTTTGTATCTAGCAATAAAGTAAATAGAAAAAACTTATTAAACAATATGATTTTTTTGTATTTTAAATTACATATTTAGGGAAAACACATTTCCCTTATTTAGTTATTTAATTACTGTATAATCATTGGTTTTCTACATATCTTTGTGTAATCTTCACTCTCGGCTATTTTTCTTACATTTACATCTTTAATAATCCAATCTGTTAGAGATTTGTTTTCAACCTTCAAAGTAAAGAGGTGGAATGGAGGCATTATTGCCCTTTCATATGTGACAAATTGATAGGTTATTTCATATCTGTATCCTTGTTCTGGCTTCGTCTTAACCTCTAAAATCTTACAAAAATGAGATAGGTACATTTCTCCAAAATAATCATTAATTGCTTTTGTTTCTAATGGGGATAAAAATGTATAAATTATATCTTCAAGCATCATTTCATAACGTAAAGCATCAGTTTCGGCTTGACTTTAGAAAATGTAATAAAAGTAATCAGACAGCTAATCAAAATGATTTTTCTCAAATTTAATACCTACTTTCTACTATTTGGTAGGTATTTTCTCCAAACACTTACATTCTTATTGAACTATCCTGGCTTTTACTACAATAAAAAAAGCCGCATATTAGCAGCTTGTGATCTTCAACTATTGCACTGCGTTAGTTGAAGAAGAATTATTTTAAAAATAAAAATCTTACTTAAATTTCTAATTGAATCATTGTTATTTCCTTCTCTCTATTTACCCATAAATACATATTCTTACATTTGTGAGCAAAATATCTAATCGCTACAGATTCTATTAAGGTTTCATCTAAAACAAGACATACCCACGAAAATGATAAAAAGTGTTTATCTTTTTTTGTACTAATTAGATATTCGAATAATAGATCAAAATCTTGATCTTCATATTTTTCTATTTTTTCTGGAACTACTTTGTAACTTAACGATGGACTCCATTCTGGTTCAATTTCACTAACCTTACCAAAAAGATCGCTAATAATAGGATTGATCCCTTTTTTATGAATCTCATTTAAAGACACCTTTTTAGGATTCGATAATCTTACTTCAGTCGGTAAATTATTTTCATAAACAACTCTACAATTATTAAAATGTAAAATAACTTCTGATATCAGCTTGTTATCCAACTTTTTATTAATAAAAACAGAAATTTCCCCGTTTTCAAATTGAACTAAAGCATGCGTTAGCCATCCATGCATCCTCAGATTCACAACAGTGAATGGAAGTTTATATCGTACTCCCATGGTAGTTCAATAAGATTTGATATGTAATTTCTGTTTATTTTACAATATCAATCTGTTGTAACGTTGCTTTTCCTTCACTGAATATAGTAGTATACATTTTACTTGATTTAAAGCTCAATACCATAAAATATTCGCGTTTTTTTTCAATTAAATTCCAGACATTTTCTTCTTTTACAATTACTTTTCCTGTTATGTTTTTGTCATTAACACCAACAACCTCAATGATGTATTTATCTTTTGAACGTATTTTATCTATTACTTTCATAGAGGTAGTTGTACTATTATTTACGGGTTTATTTGTAGAAGAATAAGCTCTATATCCTGTAAATATTAAAATCAATGCAATTACCGTTAAAAGAATACCACGTAATTTCATTATCATTTTACTCCCTTTTTATTTGTTAGAGAAGATTTTCATTAAACTTCCTTCCATCATCTTTTTCTATAACGCTCTCTTAAATACCTGTTTTCTAATTCAACTATCCTGCCATTTTGTTGAATAAAAAAAGCCGCATATTAGCAGCTCTTGATGTTCAACTATTGCATGCGTTAATTAAATAAGCTTTATTACACTACACATTCGTTTGAACCTCTGGATGTTCTATATTTTTCTTTTCTAAAACAGTTATGAGTATATATCCAAAAATTAGGGCAGCAACGAGATATATTTCACTAGACAAAAGCACAGTGCCTATATAGTTTGGTAACATCAAGATACGTGCTTTGGCATAAATCAAAGGATACAATGCAAAATATAGTGCTGGTACACCAACAAATACCAATTTTTCTAATTTGAAAGCCCATCTTCCACTTTTACTGTTCTCTTTAAGAATCGTTGGTAATCCGAGGAGTATCCCAATGATGATGTATAACAAAGGGGCATAAATTATCATTGGGATGAAATTATAAGTTTCAGCTGCATGTTGTTTCAACAATCGTTGGAGTTGTAATACTATGAAAATTGTAATAAAGAAACCAACCGAATATAAGAAGTATCGAAATGCTACCTTCAACGAAATAAGAATCACTCCTTTTTAAGGTTTACATTTATATATTCTTCAGATTACAGATTATACCTTTTGCTTGAGAATACAATACGCCTGCTAATTAGTGCGATTGGTTTAGATCAACACTAAAGGGATTTGACTACATTTGTTATAAAGGATCAAAAAAGTCGACTTCCGTCTTCGAAAATCGACTTTTTAATATACTCTTGTTCAACTAACGCACTGCGTTAGTTCAATTACCATGCCAACTATTCCATACACTTTTGAAATACCCCGACAATAAACCTTTTCCCTGGAATCTATCCTCGAGAACAGCTCGAACCTGCTGAAATTCATATTTATGTTTTCCGTATGTATTAGGAATGGAACCCATATAAGAATATTTATACACTGGATCATTTGGACAAAGATCGTATGCACGTTTTAGCATAGATTTACCTTTTTCTTCCCATTTCTCAAAGTCACCAAAATAATATGGAAAAAGTGAAATCATATAACCAAAACACCACAGAAAATCCTCGTTCGCCATAAAATTTTCCAAGCCAAAATCAGTGATCTGACGTAGTACAGACTCTAATTCATCAAAATCTACACCTATAATACCTAAAGGTCCTTCTTCTACTAGAACAAACCAGCATAAGAATCCAAGGCGAATAACAGTTTTTATGTCATTACGATTTTGGTTCCAATGTTTAACCAAGATAGTTTTTGCTTCATTCCACTTGCCTTGACTTTCTAGGGCATCTACTTCAGCCCATTTCCAATTAATCACAGCGATTTCACCTTCTATCTTGAATATTTGTTAAAATAACTTCTAATGGATCTTCAACTACTATGGGAGTGCGAAATAAACTTCCATTCACTGTTGTGAATCTGAGGATTAATGTATGGCTAACGCATGCGTTAGTTGAATAAGATTTTTTAATAAACTACCAGCATTTATTCTATTAAACCAATAAAATTGGTTCGAATTCCAAGTTTCTGTCCAATTTATTTTTCTTAATAAATCGGAAAAATTCTTGAGAAACTAAAATTATTCTTGCACACATATGACCGTCTCCAAAGGTTTCAGCAGTCTTGATAATATCTACATTTACATTATCAAATACATTTTTTTGGAATATCAAACTCCTTCCACTTAAAATATATTTGGTTCCTCCACATTTTTGACAAAATAATGTGATAGCTATTGCATTACTTTCTTTTATCATTCCAGGTTTAAGTTTATCACTAATATAAAGTTGGTGTACGTCATCAAGTATTACATTATCTTTAGCATTTTTTTTAACTTCATAAAAATCAAAACCTTTTAGCGTACTCTTTTGCAATTCATCCTTCGCTTTGCTACTAATAAATAATTCATCTTCAATCCAGTTAAGCATTAGAAAATTCTTACTAGACCATTTCGGTGACTTTTTCATTCTAAAACTATCTTTCTGAAGTAGTCCACTCCCACAACCCTCACATAAATTTTCATCGTTATAGGTGATGTGTTCATACGCCATATTTCTCTCTGGTTGAGGGTATGCCCATCTCCATTTACTTCTTACGCTTAGCCATTTAGCATTATTAAACTCATTAGTTGAATAAATAGATTCCCCTAATGATGGTATGTCGTACTGATCGGCAATTCTTTTTACTTCCTCCCAATGTTCATTATCTTCAAATATTTCAAAAACGATGATACCGTACGAACTTTCATAGGGAATTTCATTTGAACTTAAAAAGTCTTTGAGTCTTATATTCCCTTTATCAAACGCATACCTGTGTTTATATCTCATTTTCTCCTCCAATGACTTTACTTTACTGCAATGTTACCATATTCTTTTTAAGATTTTTATTAAATAATTTTCAAAGTCTTGTACAACTAAACTGCCATTTTGTTGAATAAAAAAGACCGACAAATCGTCGATCACGTTTAAACTAACGCATGCGTAAGTTGAATTAGAAATTTTATAAGTTACGTATAGTTTAATAAGTTAATTTGATTTAAGGGTTAGTCTATTAAACCTTTAAGTTGACTATTGTTCTTCTTCAAGAATAGCCAAATAATACATAGAACAGTAAAAATAGAAACAAATAAGATGGGTAGCTGATAGAAACTCAAAATATTAGGTCCATAATATTTTAATTGATGATACTTCTCTATGATATTTTCGTATGAAGTTTTGTATTCATATTGCACTACCCAATTTTCGCTCTCCATAACTACATTCCCTAAATCATAATCACTTGGAAGTATTTTTTCTTTGCTTCTAATAATACCTTCATTTCCAAAAACAATTGCTGCTTTTTGATAATTAATTGGGTAAATTGTTGTGGGTTCATTTCTTACAAGAGCGTTTTCCTTAATCCAATCTTCTACATTGGTTTTAGGAAATATAGCCAACAAATTAAGTTTGCTATTATACTTTTCAAATACTTTAAGAAGTTGTTCTTCTTTTTGATTTGTAAGAACATTTGAGTCTCCAAGTACGTTGATTGCATCATTCATAATGGCTTTTTTTTCTTGCTCTACTACACCAAGCCTGTTTACTTCTTCTTTATATTTTTTCATTTCATTATTCGAATTAGCTAGAAAGTAAATCCCAAACAACAATGAGATGAGTGCAAATATAAGTATATAATTTGTAAATTTCTTCTGGAAGTTTAAAAATCCAGATACTTTTGTAAACGGTTTTTTCGTCTCCAACCTTTCAATTTTATAAATCTCATCGGAAATATTGATATCGGATTTCATAGTACCTAATATTTTTCCGCAGTTTACACATGTAGTTAAATGTTCTTTAATAAACTGATTGCTCTCTTTGCTACATATATTGTCTATATAAGATGGTAGTAGATCCCTCACAATATCACACTTATTGTTCATTCTCCATCTTACCCCTTTCCCTTAATTTAATTTTAGCCCTATAAAAAGTAACCCTTGCCCAGTTTTCATTCTTCAATTGAATTTCACCAATTTCTTTATAACTAAGTCCTCCTAAAATTCTAAGAAGTAAAACTTCTTTATATGGTTCTTCTAGTAGGTGAATTCTTCGGAATAGAGCAACTTTATCCTCCGAATTAATCAATTCAGTTTCAGGAGAGGTATGTATGGTATTTCCTTGGTAAATCTCTTTTCGTTGCTTCTTATTTTTTTCTAGGTACTTATAGTAAGAGTGCTTTGCTATTTGACATAACCAAACTGACATCTTACATCCACCATTATAACTATCAATGGATCTCACAGCTTGATAGAAAGTTTCTTGTGTCAATTCTTCTGATAATTCTGCATCATGGCAAAGACACATCAAATACTTAAAAACGACTTCAGCATAATTATTATAAATTTCATTAAGATCTCCCAAGGCTTTTCCTCCTTTCGCTCTATATATCGGATTAAAGTCATATTTGTTACAAAAAATATGATAATTTTTATAATTTTTTTCAACAGCAATAAAAAACCGCCAACTATTGGCGGTCATAATGGTTAATTTTAACATATTTACTTATGTATTTTACTAGTCTGCTATCATAAATTAGACTGCTGCACTCCACTTCATGTAACTACCGTATGCTTTAGTTGATGATGAGGTAATAAATAATACTCTTCAGATAAGTTCCTGTTTTGGTCGATACCACTTCGGAATTAATAGATAAGCTACATATCCCAATAGATTAAATAAAGCAAAAATAATTATCCAGCCTGTGTTTAATCGTTTATGATGATACGCATTGATCGTTGCCCAAATTGTAAATAAAGTCCAATTAATTGTTAATCCTGCTATTAATACATAACCTGCAAAAGTATCAAAACTTCTGTACTTCATTTCGACATACCACTCTTTATCTCCGTTTCCATAAGGGAAAAAGTCATGAGCTAACCATTCTGGAGACCAAACGATTTTTTTGTATTGATAATCTGGCTTTTCTATTTCCGTATTATAAAAAATCGTGCCATCGTCTTCCGTTCTAATCTTCTTTGAACTATAAATGCTAACATCAGAAATAAAATCCGTACTTTCTACTAACCTTGCTATTTCTTTTTTCATTTCTAAAGAAACTAATTTCTCACCTTTTAATTCGTCTGCTATTTGTGTAGCGATTACAGACAATTCGTGTGAATGTTGTTCTTCATATTGCCAAACGAACCCAAAGATTGATAAAAATATTAAAAGAAACGCTACGGAACAGAAAAGAACCCACTTGGCAAAAGTTTTTTGTGCTTTAAACAATTGAGCCACTATTGAACGTATTTCTTTTTCTCCACCAAAACGCTCAATAGCAAGTTCAATGGCTTCTTGTTCGGATTTTCCTTCTGATTTCAATTCGTGAACAGCTTCTAACAAATGACCTTTCATCTCTGCTTTCAACTCTTGGACTTCCTTCAGGTTTCCGCCAACATTTAGATAAATCGAATCGACAAATGCTTCAATTTGTTTCATACTGAATCGCTCCCTTCTACAAATGAATCAATAATACGCTTAACAAAAATCCATTCCTTACGCTTTAATTCAAAATTTTCTTTTCCTAAAGTTGTAAGGCTATAATACTTTCGTCTCCCACCAGGACCTTGCTCATCTGCCCAATAAGAAGAAATCCAATCAATTTTTTCTAATCGCTTTAATGAAAGATAAAGAGTACCTTCCTTCAATTCAAATTGTTCATCACTTTTTTCACGAACATACTTCGCCAATTCATACCCATACATTTCCTTCGTGTGTAAAAGAGAAAGTATGATTGTATCAATGTGACCTTTTAATACCTCTTTGTTAATATCCAATTCCCTCACCCCATTCCCTTAATATTTTTATTACTTTGTTATACAAGGTATTCAATAATATTAAATAATATCCTTTTAAAAAAAATCGACAAATAAAAAGAACGATCTTCTACTAATTAATCGTTCTTTTAAAATATATTAAAAAACTAAACTGCATTTACAACAAAAAAACGAGTTGCAAGCAACTCGTTATCTTCAAATATAGTATGTGCTAGTTAAGTAAATTTCTAATTTTCATTTATTTTTTAATGAAGTCAATATTTCTAAAGCATCTGAAAGTATATTCTGCTCTCGCTTATGTCCTTTCAGTGCTACCTTTACGTTTAAAATTCATTCTAATAATACTTCATCGTTTACAACTGAATTAATATTTTCTTCGATTAATTGAAACGAGTTTGCTTGGACTTCGAAATTTCCAGTCAGCAAATGCTGAACTAAAGTTTTTAAGTGTGCAGTACAATTTCGTTCAATTGAATCACTCAACAAAACTACCAATATTAATTAGGATCCCATCCTTATCGAGCCTGAGATGATTGTATGGAATTTGACATAACTTTTTGTACTTTTCATTCCAAATTATATCTATGAAACCGTTTGATTCTTGAAGTATACAATCAGCTTTGACGTTCACTAAACAATAACATTCATTAGGATATACTTCATCGAGACCAAATAATGAAATTACATCTTTTTCGATTGCCATTCCACCTATTTTAAATTCAAAAATGGAATACAAGTCTTTAAGAAAATTAGTAAAATCTGTAATTTCTTCATTTTGTATTCCAATCTGATCCCACTCTATGGCATCAATTGGAGAACCATAAAACCAAAAATTAACCATTGCAGTATTAGAAGAGACCATTTCAATTTGTAACGTTGCTTTTCTCTTCCTAGATAAATAGACGTATAATCTGAGTTGTAGGGAATGTAAGTAATTTGATTTAGGATCTTCTTCGTTAAACGGATAGCCTTCAGCAAAGAAATCGATAATTTCATCAACATTTTTGTCATTGATTTCAATTCTATTTTTTAATTTTGATATATTTAATATAATTTCTTGTATTGTTTCTTTTTTATTTTTTTTTGTTCCAATAAAAAACTAATCTCAAGGAAAGGACCACCTTGTAACCATTGAGACCACTGCATGTGTTTTGCCTCCAATTTTAAGTAACTATTTTATTGTATTAGTTCATTCATTATTAACCCAATAGAAGACTGATCAATTTCTGTAATATTTGATATTACATTTAATTCAATTCCTTCTTTCAATGCTTTTCGTACATTTTGTCAGTAACATAATAAAAGATCGTAGAGAATTTTAATGAATGCTGCGTTTTTCTTCGCAATACTCTACGATATATTCATAAATACCTTTATTTTCAGTTCCTAGGGGACCTGTATCACCTTTACTTATTAGCTCTTTTGCACTATTTATTGCACTGTTGTATTTTCCAATTTGAATATAAGCTAACATTTTCATCAAATCTACATGGTAAAAATCTGATTGTTGTACAACGAATTTATTGAAATTATCTACACTTTTTTCCATAGAATTTATAAACGTCTCGTAGGTATCAATAAATTCTACTACGGTTTGACGAATATCATCTTCTATATTCTCTAAACTGTTTTCAACAATTTTAATCTCTTTGATAGGATAGGTTGGTGCTACAAATGCTCCTATTGCTCTTAAGCTCATAGGTTCTCCTGCATTTTCCTGTATATCGAATACTTCCCAAAATAAATCATCAAAAATAAATGGTTTTATTTTACAATACATACTAATTGAAATTTCATTATCATCTGTAAAATTTGTTCTATAGTCTCCCGTTACAAAAAAATCTCCTACTTTTTTAAATATACAGTACGACCTCTTTTTTAAACCAAATTCTTTAGCTAACTCTCTCATAGACTTTTCTTGAATTTTTTCAATTTCTTTAAAAAGAGCTTTTTGTTCTTTTTTCAAAATTAATTCACACCTTATCTCAATTATTTCTTTAAATAAAGTCTATATAAACCTCATATAAGCAATAATATTTTAACAAAAATTCGCTTCAGTATCACATGGCTTACCAAGAATCCTTTTTAATCTATACTGTCACTTACTTGAATTAGAGGTTTTAGCTATCATACCAATACGTATGCAAAATCCTTTAATAGCTTACCTATATCAAAGTCATCTAATCAATGGAGCATTAAAATTGATCAAGCTGATCAAGATAAGGTAAGTGAGCCTATACTTACAAAGGCAAAAAAGGGTGTTTTTAATGTTTATAGTTTGGATATAAGCAATATTGGGGATAGAAACATAAATAACGTTAGAATTGAGGCTTATCGAAATGAGCCTCATTCAAAAACTTATTACGAGTTATTTACTCATGATGGGGATATTTTAATTAAAGATGGTAGCTCTTATCATCATGCAAACTTTCCTAGATCGGTAAAAGCTAAGGTATTTAAAGTGGACATTACTTGGGAAAAGACAATAAAAGGAAATCAAATCAGACATTTTAAAGAAACATTTGTTTTTCATCAAAAATAATTCCAATAAAAAGAGGAAGATCCTAAGATCACCCTCTTTTTGTTGTTTAACTATTACATACATAGTTGTACAACAAATTATCTTAAATATGAATAAACAATGTTCCATTAGTTTTTACTGTAACTAATGGATTTTCAGGTAAGTTTTCTTCAGTAAGAATGATTTCTTTACCAATTATATTTGATAGTTTAATCATAAATTCAAATACGTAACTAGCTTCATTTAGCCCTATAATTTCTTTAGGATTTATATCAAATTCTATTTCATCTTCTACAAAGAAATGGCAATTTACCAAAACACTATTGATGTCAATAGACATTAAAACACTTTTATTCTTTTTTTCCTCAAATATTTTGGATACATTTATTATTTTATTTGTGTTTTTTTGTCCATCTATATAAAACTCAATAGCCCAATCAGATAAACATAACCAGTCTATTAATTTTTGCCAGTCATTTATATTCGCATCTAAAATATAAATATCCCTTAAACTTCCATCACCGAAAAATACATTATCCAAAACTTCATTAGTTATGTGTTTTTCCATAAAAAAGATTCCCCAATACCAAATAGTTGTATCGATTTCTGTTTGATTTTTTTATTTTTTATATGCATTTATGCGAAGTACATTCAAAATAACTATTAATAAAACTAACGTAAACCATATAGATACTGTATATCTTAATGGATGTATTGAGATATATTTACCCAAAGCAGGGAGATTACTCAATACGTCATTTACAATTAGCTTTATACCCGTATAGCCTAGAGTAACAGTTAAAATTGTAGATAATATTAATACAAAAAGCTCAGTATTCTTAATTCCAGTTTCTCTATTCGTATTGATATTTTCTCTAATATCATTAAGTAGTTTTTCACACTTTGTTACAAGAGAATTTACTCCAGTTTTTTCTAATATAATCTTATATAATTCTTTTGGACTCCCATCGGATTGTAAGATTAATTCTTCATCGAATTTTAATTTAACAAAATTAAAATCTTCTTTTAATTGATTGAATTTCTTTAAGTTTTTTGTTCCTGATAAAATATCATTCAATAATTTAGATGTATAATACCTTTTAATAAAAGTAAGCTCATAAAATCTTAGATGCTGATACATGTGTGTTAATGTATATGCTTTATATAATTCATTCACATATTTGTCATATTCATTTTCCTGTTTAAGTTCCTTTTCAATATGTTTTACTGATTCGTCAACAGCATCTTTAAAGAATGTATATCCAATACTTAATATTGAAGAAAAGGGTGTGCAATAAAAATGTAAACCCTTCATCCTAAAAACTTGAGCAACCTCGATTTCTTTTGTTATTTTTTCTTCTTCCATTCTAAAGGTTAGTTCAGAATTAGCGTTTCTTAGGTAGCTATAATACAGATGTTTGTTTTGTTCTATAAATTTCTGGTGTTCAGAGTTTTTATTTGATGCAAAATCCCCAAAAACCCAGGAATAATTATAAAACTCTTCATCATTAAAATAATCCCCACATAGCATCTTCAAGTAACTTTGATAATATTCAAAAATTTGAGTAAGATTTAGTGTTTTTGCAGTAGTTTTATTATAGTAATCACTTGATTTATATTTCTTCTTACTTTCATAGAATTGAACGTTTGAAAGAATAACATTTTGAGGTGTAGTTTTGGGTGGATTTTCCACTTTATTGGTCTCATAGGCTATGCTTATTTGTAAAGTAACAATACCGATATCATAAAATGTTGCAATAATTATTGGTTGTACATACTCGTCTTCAATTTTTGCTAAAAAGGGTAAAAATGTAAACCTTTTTTGGTTCTTCATAATAAAATTTTTACTTAAGAATTGACGGTTAATCCCTTCAATTGAATTATCAATTATTTTAGTTTTATCTAAAATTTGTTCTTCAATCAAATCTACAAAATGGGTGATTATTATTCCGTTATCAACATTATTAATCTCGATATTATGTTTATAATCATCCTGCATCCCAAATTGTTCTAAGTATTTATTTATCTTTTCTTGATCAATATTTTTGTTCGACAGGAGCATAGAAAGCTTTCTATTTAAAGGCTCTTTGGGTGGGTCACTCAAAATATTACTGGTATAGGCAGATTGTTTTAATCTCAGATACATTTCGTACCTAGGATTAACGATTCCATTAGTTTTATTGGGATCGATATAAGTTGTATAGCCGTATGAGTCCTTTATTAAATTTGTAAACTTTGCGTAATGTTCTTTATTAAAAGACAAAATATTGTATGCATTTAAAACCTTAAAAAACATATCTTCACCATTTGTACCTTTTATTATTTATTTTACATTTATAAATTAATTTTTTATAGTTCGTACTTCTTTTCCTTTAAAAAATGTTCAATCAATCATTAAAGCTTTCTATAAGCTGTTACCGAATGCTATTAAAGAAACAGTAGAAGTGTACACTTCTCAAGCGTTTATGTATATAAACGAAGTATTCATATTTATGAACAACCCTTATTCCGAATGGTCATAAAAATAGACTACTGATTAATGACATTAGTACATTTTTCTTAATTTATTTATTAAAATCGGTAATTATAAAATAGTGGTTAACTAGACTTTCTCCATAAGTTGTGCCTGAGATCATAAATAACAGCATTTAAATTTAAGAAGAACTTAATTTAATGAATTCTTCAGCATCTTCCACACATAATTCTATTCCTTTTTCCCAGAATTCTTCTGAAGTAATATCTTCTCCTAAATGTTTCATAACTAAATCTTCCACAGTCATACTTCCTGAATCACGAAGTAAGTTTAAATAATCTTTCTCAAAATCTATTCCTTTCTCCTTTGCCTTTGCATAAATGCCCAAAGCAAATAAATACCCAAAAGTATATGGGAAATTATAAAAAGGCGATTGAGTAATATAGTAGTGTGGAGTCCAAACCCAAGAATGGATTGAAGGTTGTTCTAGGGAACCAGCATAAGCCTCATTTATTGATTCTTCCATTAACTGATTTAGTCGATTGGCTGAAACAATCCCTTCATTTCGTTCCTTGTAAAATCTCTGCTCAAAAATGAATCTCGAATGCATATTCATAAAGTTCATTACACTACGTTTTAATTTTTCATCCAATATAAATAATTTTTCTTCTTTTGACTTTGCCTTTTTCATAGCCGCATCAAAAATAATCATTTCGGAGAAGGTTGAAGCAGTCTCGGCAATACTTAACGGATAACGCTTATTCAACCCATTAACCGACTTCATGGCATAATTATGGAAAGCGTGCCCCAGTTCGTGAACAAGAGTTAACACATTTAAAAAAGCACCTCTAAATGTCATAAAAACTCTTGATTCACCTGTTAGTGGAAAACTAGCACAAAATGGAATGGCAGACTTATTTGGACGATTTTCTGCTTCTATCCAACCTTCATCGAAAGCTTCCTTAACGAAAGCTTCTAATTCCGTTCCAAACTGTCTAAAATGTTCCGTAATAAGGGTAGCAGCTTCCTCGAATTTTATCTCTTGATTACTTTTTGTAATGGGAGCCCAAAAATTATAAGCCTTCATACTAGATTCGCCTATCATTTCAGCTTTTTTATTCAAGTAATTTGAAAAAGGCTGTTTATATTTACTGATCACTGTCCACATCGTATTCAGCGTTTCTTCCTTCATTCTGTTCTTTTTCAAAGGTTCTTCTATTTCACTTTTTATCCCGAGTTTGTTATTCACTTGTATACGAAAGCCAACAATGTGATTTATAATTTTACTAAATAATTCTTCTTTCTCTTTCCATGTAGACTCTAATACATAGTGAGCTTCCTTTCTCACTTCTTCATTATGGTGTGACCGCAAGTTAATGGCTTGTCCAACTGATAGAGTCTCTTCTTTACCGTTAATTTGAATATTTAAGTTAATACTACTTACTAGATCCTTATAGAAATGTCCCCAAGCATGGTACCCATCAATCATTAAATCAGAAATCAAATTTAGCTCCTCTTCTGACAAATTCTTAGCTGCATTTTCACGCCATTCGTTTAGAATAAATCTATATTCTTGTAATTCTTCGGTTTCTAGTATGCTTTCCCAAACATCTTCCTTTGTATTTCTTAATATCTTCTTTACTTTCGATAATTCTTTTTCAAAACGAGATTCAATTTGAGCAACTTTTCCTCGTAATACCGCCGCATCTTGATCCTTTGGATTTTCTGCAAGGAGACAAGTGATAAACGAATTAGCTTGCGTTAAGTACAACCGAATGTTTCCGATGTTTTCTACTAAATGCACCAATCTAATTATTTCGTTTGTTGAAAGTGGAGTAATAAATGTTTTAACATTACCTTCTAGTTCATGTACTTGAGCTTCTAATCGATTGAAATGATTTAAAAATTGAATTGATGTGCTTCCGCCCATAAAAACCTTATCTAGATTCCACTTTTTAGAATAGCTTGTTTTCTCCATTAGTTACCTCCCAGTAATATGTATTTACCACAAAAAACGAACATACATTCTTATGATAACATATATCTGATGTTAAAAATCCATACAATTATAAGAGATAGTAATTTTGTAAGATTAATGTCAATTGTTCTACTCTTCTTCCAATTTGTTCAATAAAAGACCGACGAATTGCCGATCATGTTGTTCAACTAAAGCTTGCTTCGTAGTACAAGAAAATAATTTATTTAGTAACAGCAACTAAATCATCCATTGTTAGTAATTAGTACCTTATAATAGACTTCTAGTTTTATTCAACTAATGCATTATTTTGTTGAATAAGCTAACTTTTTATCGCAACTACAATCAAAGATAGTAAGCCAAGGTAATCACTTTGATTTCTTCTTTTAATAACGTATTATTCACATCTTATTTTCTACATAAATAAAATCCTACATCTTTTGGATCACGCCAAACTCTTCCAATACGGACTAATCTATCCTCCGTTTCTAATTTCAACCAGTTTTTCATATCAGTGTATAAGTCCGTATCGTGAGGTATATTTAAAGATGGAAACATGCTGATTATATAATTCACGATTGGCTCAGGCTGTCCAAAAATTAATGAATTAGAGATCACTTTTTCTTCTACTTTATCAAACACTGAATTTAACAGTTCTTTTGCATTCTCTATACAAAATGGAGCAGCAGGAGAAACTCTCTCAGGGAAACCAAATTCTATTAGCATGTCATTACAAAGTTCTCTAATTTTTGGTAATGAATCACGAGAATTTGTAGTGGTAATTAGTCCTCCGTTTGGTTTTATTACTCTTTTAAAACCTTCTATTGTTCCTTGAAGATCTGGCACATGATATAGCATATGTCTTGCTACCAACCAATCATATGAATTACTTGAAAAAGGAAGTTTTCTTGCATCTCCAATAATCCATTCAATATTTAAATTCTTTTGATTAGATTTCTTTTTTGCTTCTTCAATCATTTTAGGTGACTGATCAAGTCCAGTAAGTTGTCCTCTATGACCCTTTGTTTGTAATATAGAAAGGAATGCCCCAGTCGCACATCCAATGTCTAGTATCTTTTCATCATTTGTTAAATTTAATAGTTTAATAACCCATTCATCTAAATCTACACGTTTTTCTTCGTACAATAAGTGTGTATCAATTCGTACTTGCAAATTTGTACTTGCTCCATATTGACGTTTAACATCATTCATTTTTTGTGATACCACTTTTGCACAAAAATTTTGAATCGCGTGGGTTAGGAATTCTGTTTTATTTATTCCTTCATAAATTAATGCGTCTTCAAATTTTTCTAAAATTGTTTCATTGATTCTAAAGTGAATGCTCTTACTTTTAATATTCGTCCACTCCCAAGCATTTATAATAAGAACATAGCACGCTTTAATATTTTCCGTAAGCATTTGTGTACACAAACTCTGTTAGAAGATACCCTATTTTTTGATTAGAATTTTCATTTATAACATATAAAAAAGCCAGCAATTTAATGCTGACCGATTCTATCCTTATTGAACTTACGCTTGCTTTAGGTACATATAAAGCCTTTCGCTTTCGGAAAAAAATTTTTTAATTGAATTAAATCATCAATTACAAAATCAGCTTGTTTGAGTTCATCTTCTTGTGAAAAATCAAAATTACAACCAATCGCCGTTAAACCATTATCCTTAGCTGCATTGATGTCAGATAAGCGATCTCCTATAACAGCGCCACTTTTAATTTCATATTTGTTAACAATAGTTTTGACTAAATCTCCCTTATTAAGCGTTTGAATTTGTTGAATACTAAACGTTTCAGTAATCCAATTATCTAACTTATAATACTTTACAATTGCATTTAAATAGTCTGTTAAACCATTACTCGCTATGTAAATTGAATAATTATTGTACTTTAAAAATGTAAAAATCTCTTTTACATTTGGATATAAACCTCCCTTCCCATTATTAATGTTCTCAATTAATCTTTCCTGAAAATAAGCATCTGTTTGTTCTCTTACTTCCTTAGAATAACAAGGTAATAACACTTCCCAGACTTTAGGTAAAGGTACACCCATAATTTCACGGTATTTTTCAATAGGGGTTACTGTATCCCATAAATTTAGTGAACGTAAATGGTTAAAAGTATCATTAAGTGATAACTCTAAAATTTTATCTGTTTGAAATAATGTTCCATCCATATCAAATATTAGTGATTGTTGCAATGCCGTCATCTCCATTTGAAATCTGATTAGTATTTTCTTTAGTTAGTTTATTAAAAACTTCCTAGAGATTAATTTATGTATTTTCTATATTTAATAGGGATCTATATTAAACTAAGCTTCAATTTAAATTATGATCTAACTGCTTCTAATAGGATTTATGAATAACCGAATTTGGAAGAATTGCTCTGTAATATTTACCTATCTTCTCAACCTCAGACATTATACGACTAATTCCTATTTCAGATAAATACCAATTATCTTTTGTTATTCCAAACCGATCAGTAACAGGCGATACAATAAACTCAGCTTCTACTGGAAACTCGGTTTGATAGCATAATAATGCACGACGTGAGTGACCTGCTTTACATACTATAATAACCTTTTTAGGCTGTATTCCTTTTTCTTTTAAGACCTCAAATGAAAAACGTGCATTTTCCAATGTATGCTGTGCTTTCTCTTCTTTTAAAATGACATTTACTGGAACACCATTTTCAATACCTATTTGCTTCAAATATTCCCACTCAGTTGTCTTTATACTTTCCTTATATCCTCCAGAAGGTAGTATATAGGGTGCAAAACCTTGTTTATACAATGAACTAGCTTTTTCCATTAACTGAGGGTGGTCTGATCCTGGAATAAGAATTACATCTGCTGATTTTATCTCATTTTCAACAAAAATAAAGTCTGTAATACATTCAAAAGGATTATTCACATGATTTTACCTCTTTTATCTTCAAGTACTATTAAATAGTTTTTTTATTTCAATGTCGATATCAACTCTTCGTTTCTAACCTCCATACAATATTCTTCTAATACATGATTTCTGCCACCGTGTTTTTCGTACCATTCTTGAACCCGTTTTACATGTTCTTCATCTCTTCTTACATTTGCTTCAATTTCTTGATACTTTTCATAACTGTCATACTCCCAAATGGCGAATATTTCTGTGGTTGTTGTATCATGAGAAATCATCCATCTTCCTGTCAATCTTGCACCGTGCTTAAGTTGATTTGGTAAATTCGTTTCATTAAAGTGTTCATTAAACGCCTCAACGAATTCATTTTTTACAATGTAAAATTTCCTTCTATAAAACATATAATTTTTCTCCCTATTTCTCTTATTTGTCAATTAATATTTTAGTTTTTTTCAGAATGTTCCTTTAGTTAATATTAAAATTTCAAAGTGCGCCAGCCGTTACTTTTATCAAATGTGGCAATGCTAAATAAAAAGCACTTACTGTAAAAAGTTGATTAATTTCTCCACTTTTTATTTTAGAGTACATATCCGCTACATCAACCAACTTGATTTCGATAACTTCAGTGGGGTCTAGTTCCTGTTCAAATGCTTGATAAGCATCTAAAATTAAATATGTTATAACTTTATTATTTTGTGTTGCTGGATTAATAAAAAACTCTCCTAATAAAATTGGCTCAGTTTCTGTTTTATATCCAGTTTCTTCTCTTACTTCTCTTAATATAGCTTCAATATAAGTTTCAATACCTTCAGATTTTCCTGCTGGAATCTCTAGAAAATACTCCTGTCCAGCGTATCTATACTGCTTTACCAATAAAATCTTTTTCTCTTTTGTTACCACAATAGCGTTTACCCAATTAGAATATTCATTTACATAGTAATCTTGTATTATATTTCCATCAGGCAATTGGCAACAATCTTTTCTTAAATTTCCAAAAGGAGTTTTAAATATATATTCCGAACTAAGCGTTTTCCATTTCTTCATTCTAATAGCTCCTAATAAATTTGGTTAAATTACTTCTTTAACTAAATTCAACTACAAAAGTATGCGTAAATTTTACAAGAATGTAATAAATTAGACTTCACTTTTTCTATAAATATTTAACTGACCGCCATAAGCCTGAACCCAATTCCAATTATTAAGCCATTACCCAATACAAAACACGAATACAGTGTATTTTGATCTTTTTCCTAAATCAATACGTCATTTGGTTGGATCGTACTAGATTTAATTCTCACATAATCTTTATTTTCCAGTTCTTCATTAAATTCTGCTGGAAGTACCCAATTATTTAAGTAAGATGTTAGTTTGCCCTCATCTTTCTGCAATGCTGCTAATACAGCACCCAAGCAATTCGGTCCATTGTTACTTCCAAATGTATTCAGTAAAGAAGCAATAGTTGGGTATTCACTCTTTAATGCATTCAAGTATGTTATATCCGAAGTAGAATCCATATCTACAAACATATTTGCTACGTAAAGTAATATGTTTGTTCTTATTTGGTAAGGCAAACATTTCCATAAAATACCTTGTAATGTAATCATTTTCGTTCCATCTATATTAATTGAAAAAGTATCAAGAGCATTGTGTACATTAACTGGGATGTCTCCTAAAACGTTTCGTAACTCACCTAACTCAAATATGTAACCCCTTTTGAGGCGTATTTGTTCCCTCAAAACTTCTTTTTGTAACTCTTCCTCCCATATAAGAAACTCCTCATTAGATACAATACCGATATAACTAGCTTTTGCAGAAATATTACACGGCAAGTAAGAGGTTTTTATATCTAATGACAACTCAACTGTTGCACGTGCATTAACTACAACAAAGTCTTGAAGATCCTCAAAATAAAAGTAATTAATATCAGGGACTAATTTTTGATCCCATGCTTTTAAAACTTCTTCTGTAATTCTATTATTTTTTACTTCATACATTATTTCTCACCTATATTTAACCTTAATAAATAAGGATTTTTTAACTGATTTTAATTGCATAATGATATATTTCAACACATTATGAGCAACCCCATGTCCAAATAGGTAAGCTATTTAACATAATAAAAATGACCGTGAAAGCAATCTTCTATTACTTCAATTAATGCATGCTTTAGTTGCACACCTAATTTCTCTATTATTTCTATTAAACAAACTCATAAAATTCTTTTAATGCTTTAATAACTGCATCTGGACGATCAATATGTATTGCATGTGCAGCATCAATTATTATATGCTTACTATTCGTGGACAATTTAACTAGTTCTTCTTGAAATTTACTCCAGTAAATCCATGACTCTGTTGTATGGTAGGGTTGTGTACCACCAGTAACCACAAGAAGTGGCATATTTCCGAGTGACTTAGACTTACTAACTTGTTCAAGACTTTCTTCAAATTCATTTAATGAAGCTTCAAATCTAAATTGACCATAATATTCTTTTTTTACATTATCTGAAAATAAAGGAGCCATAAATTTATTTTGGTCCTCATGAACTGAATCCAAAAGAATTACCCCAGCAACTTCTTCAGGATATTCACTTGCAAATAACCTAACATTTGCTCCACCAAATGAATGTCCAACCAATATATATGGTGGTTTCACGCCAGCTTTTTGAAGTAAAGTACGAAGGTTTTCAACATTTTGCCTACTATGACGTGGTCTATTGTCTTTACCACTTTCCCCAATACCTGCTCTATCATAAATAAACATCATAGTAAACTTTGAAACTTCATTTCTAATTGTTTTCCAATTATTTAAGTCCCAACCCATATCCAGAGTCAAATACCATAGTAACATTTGCATCTTTTTTTCCAAAAAACTCATAATGTAGTTCTATACCACCTATATCTACTTTTTGCTTACCTTCATTTTTCTTAACATTATGCATATTTAAACACCTCCAAAAATCATTATTTTTATATATTAATATTCTCTAAAATAGTAATGATTTCCTTTTTAACTAAATTGAAATAGTCGAAAGGAGCCATCATGGCTCCTATAAGATATTTTACATAATTTTAAACGTTGTTTGTTCAACTAACCTGCCTTAACTCCATAAAAAAACCGACTAAACAGTCGATCATGTTGTTTAACTAAAGCATCAGTTAATTGAATTAGGAAATTACTTAAAACAGTATTCACTTGTAATTCTATATATACCGTCTAGGATTATGTCAGGACGATCTAGAAATACAGAATGCCCTGAATTACCAGCAAATAACAATTCACCTTTTGAAGATAGTTTAACTTGGTTAGTAATTAATTCCGACCATTTCTCTTCAAAGATACTTAATTCCCATAAAGGTATTCCTGTTTTCAATTCTGACTTAATGGTGAATTCTTTATCACGTCCAATTACAATTAACGGTATGTCTGGAAAATCCCCCAATTTTTTGATAGCTTCAGCATCGTTTTTCCATTGTTTAATCTCTGATGCCATCGCTCTATAAAGTGATGGATTTACTTGAAAGTCCAATAATCTCTTTTGAATATCAATAGGTAATTGAAGATGTTTCTTATTCAGAGTTGGCTTAATTGCTTTAGATAATTGTTCAGTATCTTTACTCGCATAACTTAAACATTTTGCGATCCAATCTTCATCCGATTCTTTATCCATAACGGGTAGATTTAAATTATCCAACTCTTTCAATTCAACGGAGGTAGAATCAACTAAGATTACTCCAGCTACCATTTTAGGATAAGATTTAGTAAAGTGTTGAGCACATAGTCCACCATAAGAATGTCCAATTAAATAAATTGGTTCTTCAATCTTAAAATGATTAAGTAATGCTACTAGATCACGTACAGTCGATTCAGTATTATTGATTCCTGCTCCAATTTCACTTTTACCAAGCCCTTGCCGATGAAAAGTGAGGATTCTACTGGTATGACTTAATTTGTCTATAACCTCGTACCACTCATCATAGGAACACCCCATACCTGTAAGTATTACAATTAAAGGTCCTTTCTCTCCTTTGTATAGCACTTCAATTTTATTATTATTTATAAGAATATATCGATTACTATCCATACTACTTAATCTCTCTCCCCTGATGTAACTAATCTGCTATTTAAAACAAAAGATTGTTCAAAAAATAAGACCGCCGAAAGCAGTCGATCATTGTTCAACTAATGCATGCGTTAGTTGCATAAGGAATTGTAATTAGCAATGCACAATTTTAAGTTTGCTTAACAAATATTTTTGAAATCTCCAATTTATCATTCTTTGCTAATGAATTGATTAAATAATGTATACCAGCTTTTCCTGTACTTCCTAAGTCAAAATATGTAATATATTTATTTCTGAATTTCTTAATATATCTCATAAAATTCATATAATGATCGCCTGATTTTTCCGATTCAAGATTCCAATTTTCATATGCACTCTTTAAGGTATCAACTACTAATTGTTTATCGCCTTCATTTTCGGTGCTTAAACTTACTTCTAGGTATATGTCGGATTCAATATTTCCAGAATATTCTACTTCAAATGGAAAAGTAGAAGAATCAACAACAACAGTCATTTTCTTAGATTGCATTTTTATAGCGTTAACTGGAAAATCTTCACACCAGCTAAAAGTAATATCAATGTCTTCCACATTATCAGCAGGGAGAATTTTTTTTTTGTCAGATGAGCTCCATTTAATTGTTACATCTCTACTAAAAGATCTCCAATCAACAGCACTAACTTTCATATATCCAAGTCCATCGGTAGCAAGTTTTGCTCCATCTTCTTCGATCAATATGCCCCATAAACAATTAGTGATTGGTTCATCTAATAGTGTAGAACCACTTTCAGTAAGTTGAGTGATCATTTTTGAAGTAAATGAAGGATGAAAATCATCTACAAATGTAAAATCCAATTTTAACTCTTTCTTTTTTCTTCCCATTTATGTCACCCTTCTAAATTATTAAATAGTGTAACATTACATTTAATTTGTAACTCTTTTAATCAACTATCGCATTAGTTAGTTGAAGAAAATCAAATTTAATTCTTTGAAATAACATAACCTTAGTTAATTAATAGATAGAAAGATACAATATGCGTATCCTCCAACACATAAAAATTGTATCAACCCTAATTTTTTAGTTCTTTTATTATTACTCAGTTGACTACTTATTCCAGCAAATAAACATGTTATTAAACTTAATGAATAGAAAATGACCATATTAATTCTGGTTGAAGAATGTAACATGTCATAAATACCATAAACGGAATAAACAATAAATAGAATTAAGCCACAAAAAGCTAAATAATCAAAGATTTTCTTAACCACACACTCAATCCTCTCTTATTACGATGATAACTTTAATAAGTTTACTTTCAACTAAAGCATTGCTTAAGTTACTTAAATGGTCTTATATTTGTAGAATTATTTTTATTTTATCATTAAACAAAAAAGTATTAACCCATCAAAAGAATCATATAATTGCAATTTCTTATTGAACTAAACTGCCATTTTGTTGAATAAAAAAAGCGATCTTCTATTGAAGAATCGCATGCATTAGTTACATAAAGTAAAAAAGAATAGAATCGATGATCGTCGGCTCTTTGCCTTTTTACTTTAAAAAAGAAAAAAATAAAAACTACTAATTTAACTTTCTAATTCCTTTAAATATTGTCTTTGCAATTTCTTTTCCTCAATGATTTCTTAAGCGATTATTTCGAAAATCATTTCTCTGGTAAACATCTATTTCACTCCTTTAATTTATCGATTAATTTATTCATCAATTCATTATTCTTACTTAAAGTCTGTAATAAGTCATTATTCTCCATTACAATCCTTTATACTCTTATTGCTGCTTATTTATAAATTTATCAACTATATTGATAGTATTTATCATTTTTAAGCATAAACGGAAATAGTTTATTTAATCCTGAAGTAACTAAAGCACTGCATTAGTTCAATAAAAATTATATATTATTGTTTATAAATCATTTCTTTAAAATATTCTTCCCACTCACCATTACCAAATTTTGCATTTACTAAATCTTCTACGATTGAAGGTGAGTATGAATCAAATGTTGGAAGTGAACTTACTTCGTCTAAAGTTGCCCTTCTTATAAATTTCCCATTAATATCAACTACGATTGGTCCTCTTAATTCTTCTATAAGATAATTATTTTCTAATTTTAAATTATTAGGAATCTGCGTTTCACCAATTATTTTCCATTTTCTACTTTTTATTTTTTCGTCATCAACACTTAAACAGAATAAGATTTCACGTTGAATTATTTCATTAACCTTATTAAATTGTTCGGATGTACAGTCAAATATGATAATTAAATCTCCGTATATACCCTGATGAACTAATTGTCCATAAGCATAGTAATTTTTATTAATTGGTATGGTAAAAACTGAACCAAGCACATATTTTACTTCATCTTTCTTTTTCTTTGGTTTAAGAATTTTATCTTTTGAAGAACCCGTTTTTGAATTAATTAGTTTTTCTTTGAATTCGGATAATACTACTTTACGCTTTTCGTAATCTTCATCATTTGATTCTTTCCATAACTCAAGGTCTGCACCTCGTTCAATAAATTCAATAGTTTTTAACTTCACGTGAACAAGAAGGCAATTTTTTTCTAACTGAATAGCTGACAATCCTATATAGACTAGCGATAATATTTCCAAATCATCATTTAGATCGTATTCATCTAAATATTCTTCTAATATTATTTGGGTTGCATCTACAACAGTTTTACCTTCTTCCAAGTAATCTATAAAATCATCTCTTACATCACAAGTAGTATCATCGTCAAAAATACCAGTTCCCCAAGCACCCATAATATACACTCCATTAAAAAATTTTTTTTTTAATTATAACCATATTCGTCCTAAATTGAAATTTTCCTTATTCCACTAAACTGCCATTTTGTTGAATAAAAAAAATCGACTAAACAGCCGATCTTGTTGTTCAACTAATGCATGTGTTAGTTACATATGGTAGTTACCAAAGAATTCAATCAATTAAGTCGACTAGAGGTAAAAGTTCTCCTAAATCATCTATTGTATGTTGTATTTTAATTGAACTGCTCCAAATCGGTTCTTTCTTCCATACAGTTTTCATTCCAACATTCTGTGCGCCAATTACGTCATTTTCTAGATGATCTCCCACATACAAACTTTCTTCTGCTGTAACACTTAGTCTCTCTAATGCCCTTAAAAAAATTTCAGGTTGAGGTTTTTTAATTCCTTCTTGTTCAGAAATTAGAATTGTATCAATTAAATTATGAATTCCTAATGCTTTAAGGTTTAGGTTTTGAAATTTAGTAAATCCATTGGTAATCATACCTAACGCTATTCCTCTATTTTTAAGCTCTTTTAGTACATATTCCATATTTGGAAAAGCAATACAACTATGTTGAAAGGAATTTATATAATCTTCTAGCAGATGTTCCCAAGTTAAGTTAGAAAGTGAGTATTCTTGCACTAATTGTTTATATACTTTGTCTTTCCAAACATATCCCTTTTTATCTAATTCAATGAAACGTTCAATATATTGTTGTTCTGGTACATTTATTAATTCATCTTTGTATTTTTTATACTGATTTTTAATAAATACCTTTAAGGAACTATCGCGATCTAACAATGTTCCATCTAAATCAAAAATTACAGCTTTTATCATTTCAATCCCCCATAAAATTTTGTTTAGTTGAGCAAACATTTAATTTTTCATTTCACTATACTGCCATTTTGTTCAATAAAAAAATCGACTAAATAGCAGATCTTGTTGTTCAACTAATGCAGTGCGTTAGTTGAATAAGAACTCCAATCAATGACTAAGGCTTTGTATAAAAACTCCTTGTACACATATGTTATTAATGGAGGTGTAGGAATGAAAAAAACATTTATAGTCTCAATTATATCAATTTTCATCGGTATATCAGCCTTTTTTGGTGTAACCAATGCAAGTAATAATGAATTAATAGATGTTTCATCAATGAAATTTTCATCGTTAGACAAAGTAAATAATCGATTTTACGAAACCTTTGTACTAGATCTTTATCGTAAAGAAATAATGAACAGTATCAAAAGTTATTATAAAAACAAAAATGAAAAAGTTCGAGGTTACGTGACCCCAGAAGATGAAAAGTATGTTTCCATACAATCAGTAAGAAATGTAAAAGGTTTAGAAGAAAAATTTAGTTATGTATTAAAAATTACAATACGTCCAGTGGAAAAAGATGAAACCATCCTTGGTCTAGATACATTATATTTAGCTGTTGAACCATCAAGGGTAAACATGACTAAACTTCCTAAAGGTCTTACAAAAACGAAGTTATTAAAATATGAGCATAAGGAAATAAAAAAATAGTATTAGTTATTAATTTTTATTTACATAAGAATGTATATAGGCAATAAAAGGGGACTTTCTCATGGAAAGTCCTTTTGCTACTTATCCAACTATCGCATGCGTTAGTTGAATTAGCATTTAAATAAACCATTTGCTTTTATTTTTTAAAACCCTAAAAACAATTAATATAGTTAATAAACCTATAATGATTATCATTACCCAACTATAATCACCAGAAGGCTTTGAAATAAAATCTTTTGATTCTAGATACTCACTTATTAATACAACAATCAAAAAAGGAATTATATAACCAATAATTTTTTTCATTAATTTTACTCCCTTTTTATATTCTTCCAGCCTATTTCTTTTTTCGAATAAATAGGGAATACGCATAACTATTTGAACTATATCGTATCAATGTTTTTTTCATATTTTTTTCTTAAAAAACTAGCTAAAGCAATTAGAGATAGTCCTATTGTTATTCTTGCGGTATGGTAAACCCAATACTTTTCATGGGGAATATAGTCTTTTATAATTCTAAAACCCGCAACAAAAGAATTTCCTCCAATAAAAAACTGTAACCACGAGCCATTTAATATAAACTTTCTATAACAATAAAATGTTCCAATTATAAAAATTATAAAAAATAAAATATCAAAAATCACAATTTTTCTCCCTAAATGTTATAATAGTTGAATTTTATCATACTAACTTCTTACTTTTTGTTTGAAATAATTACCATATCATATTGAACTAAACTGCCATTTTGTTGAATGAAAAAAAGCCGCATATAAGCAGCTCGTGATCTTCAACTATTGCATGCAATAGTTGAAGAAGCATTAACATATTTTTTTATAACCTACAAGCGTCATATTTTCATTTAAACGTTTTGTTTCGCCTGTCAGCCTATAACCCATCTTTTCATATAAATGACAGTTACCTTTTTCTTCTAAGATTGTTCTTAATTCCCAAGTAGTTGCTTGTGAAAATTGTTTCTCAGCTAACTGGATAGCTTTTTGAGCAATTCCCATCCCTTGGTATTCTGGCAAAATGAATATTGGACTAATCCAAAACTGTGTTTCCTCTTTCCAATAAATACAAATTGCCCCTACAAGAACATCATCATGCAAAATTTTATAAAATCCACCAGAAGAATAATTAATTCTCTTAATTACATTATCAATCGGTTCGTTTGCTGGATTTGTGTCGGCATCTTTATATTTCTCTAACAATGGCATAAAGGCTTTCACTTGCATATCAAAAATTACTTGTGAATCTGCGTCTTTTGCTTTGTCTAATTTTATGTTCACTAGTTCTCACCTCTAAGTTTTTTAGTTCCAATTATTAAATTCTATATTTTATATTGTTTTTCCTTGTTCAACTATCCTGCCATTTAGTTCCATAAAAAAATCGACTATGAAGCCGATCATGTTGTTCAACTATTGCATGCGTTAGTTCAATAAGAAAATACTGGTTAGAATCATAAATAACAAAATAACAAAGTGTATCCAAACCATAACTTTTATAATAATTACGGACCATACCTTCTCTTGTAAACCGAAATATATGACAAAGAAATAGAATATAAGACTCGTTATTCCTCTGAACATATTACCATCTGAAAAAATTAGAATTATATTAATTAATGCTGAAATAATAAATAAAATTAAATATAACTTATATAATTTTTCGTTTGCTTTTTTCTCTTTTCCAAATTGATACATAATTTTATTAAACCTCGTTCTTCTCATTTACTCCAATTCGTAATCTTCAAATATCGTTTGCATTAGTTGCATTAGAACAACCTAAATATCAAAAAATAAATCCATTATTCCAATGATAAAAAACATAATTGCACCTATCAACCAAAGATTAAGATCATTAGACTCTTTCTTTTTTAAAATTTTCTCCTCAATCGCATTTGAAAAAAGAATAGCTGCTAATGAAATATGAAACAGTCCTTCGTATATATGATTAGTGTTATCCGACGTAAAAGAATAAACCACATACATCATCATTGGAATCATCAAAATAGTTTGGATAATTACTATTTGTTTAATTCTGTCTTCAAATGATCTGTTCTTTAATCGGCTCATGATAGTCTTCAAATTATTCTCTCCAAAAAATTCTCTTAATTTTATAATAATATTACCATATATTTCTCTTGCATTTGGTTTCTAAAAATTACCAAACCTTATTCAACTATCCTGCCATTATGTTGAATAAGAACAAGCAAATTTATCAATTTTTTATATATTTTATTTTTGTTATGGTTGTGTTTTACTTGTCTAATCATATAGTTAGAAATTTAGTAGGTTTAAGGAATTATTATATAGTTTTGGACACTAATAACTGATATTTCAATTGCTATTATTTTATTCTTTATCTACAAAGAATAATAAAACCATCTAAAACACAACAAAAAAATACCTATGTTAACAAATGTTATCAAAGGTATTCTAATTCAATCGTAAACGGTGCGTTCCGACGTATAGTGTTATTTGGAGATAAGTTTTTCAACTCTGAATCTAGCATACGATTATAATATATCTTACGTATAAACCGTTTTAAGTGTGTATTTATCTCCATAGGATCTGCATTACCATTTTCTATATCATCTAACACAGTTAAAACATTAGATAGCTTATCTGTTACTGTTGCCGTATTAGTATTTGCTAGCTTCATGGTTACTTCTTCTCGCTCTGCTTTTATTGATTCAATAGTATCCGTTATTTCTTCCTTCTTACTTGCTATTTCATTTACTGTAAATATACCGCTAATTGCTAATTCAATTAACTTGTTAAATTGTTTTGTTTGCTCTTCTATTTTCCCATTTATATGAATTAACTGTTCTTCCAAATTGGTTGTTAAATCAGTTGTATCACCATTAAGTAGTAGTTCAATTTCCAGTTCTACTTCACCCCTTAACTTACCCACTTCCTCCATGACTAACTCTTCAACGTAAATAACGTTAATACCCATATTGGGGCATTTAGTACCATCTTCCATTAAGTACTCGCACCCTTTAATGTAATAACTTTCATTTCTATTATTTTTACAAATCACTAGCTTTCTTCCACAGTTATGGCAATAACATAAATCTTTTAAAATGCTTACCCCTGTTACAGAACTAGGTCGTTCTCTTATAATCTTTGCCGTTTCTGCTCTAGCATCTCGAATACCGTTAGCCATTTCCCAATCCGCTACGCTAACAATTGGGGGGTGTGCATTTTCTACCTCTATCGTATTAAGGTTAATATACACATACTTACCATTCTGCTTAACTCGCTTACGATCATTAAACACTACCATCCCCTTATAAGCTGGATTACGAATGATACGTCTAATACTTGGTAAGTTAAACGCTTTACCTGTTGCACTTTTATATCCTTCTGCATTGAGTATATCTCGTATACGATAACTTCCTAAGCCTTCATTTTGCAGCTTATATATGTAACGGATAATATCTGCACTTTTCTCATCTATTTCTAACCGTTTAGTATCCTTATTACGTTTGTATCCATAAGGTACAGTACCACTAACATGCATACCTTGTTTAACCATTGATAATTTATTATTTTTACTACGAGCACCTATTAAGGAGTGTTCTTGTGAAGCAATTAAACTTCCAAAACGGTACATTAATACGTCAGATTGACTATTCGCCAAGTCGTAAATTCGTTCTCTTGTAATGATTGGCTTATTATAATCTACACATGTCTGCAACACTTTTTCACTGATCAGTCCGTTACGGCTTAAACGACTCAACTCAACTACCAATATCCCGTCATATAGTTCAATATCGTTTAACATGCTTTGTAGTTGCGGACGATCGCTTAACTCTGATTTACCACCGCTTAAGACTTCTTGGTACAGTTCGTATGCCCAACCACATTCCTTAGCATATTCCATTAACATGGATCTATGGTTAAGTAATGTGTCTGCGTTTTCGCCTTTCTTCTCTTGAGATATTCTTAAGTAAATAGCAACGTTGTGGATGCTGCTAGCTATGTTATTTTTTTCTAAGGTATTCAAAGTAACCCCCCCCTTAATTATTATTACTGTGCAAAAGGTTAAAACCGTACAAAATTTTGTATAAAATTAATCATACAATGAAATGAAAAGTACTGCATTATAAAAATGCAGTAGGTACTGCATAACCAGAAGTATGACCACGTAACCCTTCAATAATCTCCAACCCTTTTGCAACTGGTGCTCTAAAATGACCAATTCCTTCTGATAAATCACACTGATAAATATAATATGGTCTGACTCTTATTTTTACTAAGTCATGCATTAACTTTTTCATAATTGGTACGCTGTCATTAATCCCTGTTAAAATAACTGATTGGTTCCCAACTGGAACACCAGCATTTGCAAGCATTTCACACGCTTTTTTTGCTTCTTCAGTAACTTCAATGCTCGTATTGAAGTGTGTGTTTAACCATACAGGATGGTATTTTTTTAATATTTCACATAAGTTTTCAGTAATTCTTTGTGGGAATACTACGGGTGCTCTTGTGCCAATTCTAATAATTTCGACATGATCAATTGCTCTTAAATTTTTTAAAATATATTCCAAAATATTATCATTAATTAATAATCCGTCTCCACCTGAAATCAGTACGTCTCTTACTTCTTCATTTTCACGTATATAGGCAATTGCTTCATCTAATTGTTTTTTTGGAACTCCCATACCAATTTGGCCTGAAAATCGACGTCTTGTACAGTAGCGACAATACATTGAACATTGATTTGTAACTAAAAAAAGCACTCGATCGGGATATCGATGAGTTAATCCAGGAACTGGACTATCATCATCCTCTCCTAGTGGATCTTCCGAATCATATTTTGTTTTATTTAATTCTTTACTAATTGGTACAGATTGCATTCTAATGGGACAGCGTGAATCAGTTGGATTCATTAAAGAAGCATAATATGGCGTAATATTTAATGGAATTGTTTTCGTTGATATTCTTACCCCTTCTTCTTCATCTTTCGTTAAATCAATCACTTGTTTCAAGTCATCCAATGTTCTGACTGTATTCGTTAATTGCCATAACCAATCGTTCCATTGTTCATCCGTAACATCTTTCCATAGAGGAATATCTTTCCAATGCCTTTGAGGTTTATAAAGCTGATTTTTCATTTATGGTCCTCCTTGTTTAATAGGACAATTTAAATTAACTAAATTAAGTAAAAGTTTCTAGTTATATACCTACTTCTTTATATGCACTTAATAAAAAGTTGGTGAAAAGTGAAAAGCTTAAAAAACAGTATGAATTCTGTATAAAATGAAATAAACCGACTAACTAATCGTTAGTCGGTATCTGTGGCTGACGCTCAATAGTTTTTAGCAAGTTACAAAAGACGCACCGATGATAATTAATAAAATAAACAATACAACGATTAACGCAAATCCTCCGCCGCATCCCCAGCCACAACCATGGCCTCCGCCGTAGTAAGGTGAATAACCCTTCATTTAGATTGCCTCCTTCACTTAACTTTTAGAAATCACAATAAAGTATATGTAAGGTTTACAATCCTTGTTACATAGGCATTTGACCATATTTCTAGTGAAATTAAATAGATTTTTGGATCTAAACTTAACCTTATAGAGCTAAACTTATAGGTATATGAATAAGTAATCATTTTTTAAAAATCAACTTAAAGAAATAAAAAAAGTCTTGAGAAAAATTCTCTCAAGACTCTAAAACTTAATAAATAAATGATAATATATATGTCCAAATACAAACAAATGCCAGTAATCCAAAACTATATTTTAAAGTCATCTTAGTTAAATTTGATTCATTACCTGTTTCACCTACTGCAGCTGTTGCGATTGCAATTGATTGAGGTGAAACTAGTTTTGCAATTACCCCACCTGCAGTATTTGCTGATACTAATAACGAAGGATTTGTACCTAAAATATTACCTGCTGAAACTTGAATTGGAGCGAATAAAGTATTGTTATTTACAACAGAACCAGTCATAAATACACCAATCCATCCTAATATTGGAGATAAGAATGGAAATGCATCTCCAGTGTGTGCAACAGCTTGACTTAAAGCACTTGTTAATCCTCCATATGTCATCAATTTCGCGATACTAATAATTGCACAAATCATGATAATCGGTATCCAAAATTCTGTGATTGTTTTTTTAAGTAGAGCTAAGCCTTTCCTTACATTTATTGATTTAGAAGAGAAAATAGTAACTAATCCTGCTAATAATATTGCAGTACCTGTTGCTCCGATTAGATCAATGGTGACATTTATTGTAGAACCTGGAACAACGAATTTTATTACCGTAGCAGCTAGTGCTCCTCCATCAGCGAATAAACCTTTAAATGATTTTAAGCTCCAAATTAATACGAAAATTGTTAGTAAATAAAAAGGTGACCATGCTTTAATCACATCACCCATTGAATATGATTCAGTTTTAAACTCTTTTCCATTTAGTAAGAAAATATTTTTAGGTTGCCATTTTTTAAGAAATAATGCTAAAACACCCATTGTTAATAATGAAGGAATAATATCTGCTAACTCTGGTCCTAAAAAGATTGTCATAATAGCTTGAGAAACTGTATAAGTAATAGACGTTACTAAAATTGCCGGTAAAATTTCTTTAATTCCTTTAAATCCATCGATCAACCAAATTAACAGAAATGGAATCGTAAAATTAATAATCGGTAATGTTAGTGCAGTCATAATTGAAACTTTCATTGAAGTTACACCATGTAATCCAAATGTATCAATAATTCCCACTGGTATTCCAATTGCTCCAAATGCACCAGATGCACCATTCGCAATTAAACATAGCATAGCTGCTTGTAACGGTTTAAAACCAACTGAAACTAATAATACCGCACAAATTGCAATCGGTACTCCAAAACCTGCTGCCCCTTCAAGAAATGCATTAAAACAAAATCCAATCAATAAAAACTGAATCCGTTGATCGCTCGAAATACCAACTATACTGCTACGTAAAATATCAAACTTCCCAGATTCAACTGTTATTTTGTATAACCACACAGCCATTACAATGATATAACCAATTGGCCATAATCCTTGAATGGTTCCTTGGGTAACACTTCCAATTGATTCACCAATTGGTAATTTAAAGATTGTTTGTACGATTATAAACGTAATTCCAAGGTTTAATAACGCTGCATATATACCTTTCATTTTTAACACTGTTAAGCATATAAGAAATAATAGAATCGGTACAGCCGCTACTAGTGCTGAAATTGCAAGATTATCAAATGGATTAAAACTATCTACTAACATTTGGTTTTCTCCCTTGTTTAGGTTCTTAGATTTAACCTATAAAATCTAGTGTCCAACCTAATTATTTTATTAAATAACTTCACAAATTTTATTATCATTAATATTGCCTTATTTAATAATTAATATTTATTTCAAACTCTCTATATTTTGTGAAATAATTCACATAAAGTGATAAAAAAAATAATCTATTTACCTAATTTATTCGTTTTTATTTGTGAAGAATTTAACAAATTAAATTTTATACTATGTATTATTACTTAACAATGAACAATTATTTCTATTTATGGAAAAATACGGTATATCTCTATTTTCTTTTTTTGTTATGTATTTTCAAAATATTAGAGGGGAAATATAAACTAAAATACATAAATAGACCAAAAACATATAGAAGGAGTAATAGATTCATGTCAAAGTTCTTGCGCATATGCCTTCTTTCTTTTCTTGTTTTCTTTTTGACCAGTTGTCAAATTAAACCAACAGATCATGGCCAAAGCCAATCAAATCCACTAAGTGAGCAAAAAATGAGCTTTAAAAATAAACTTTTAAAAAACTCATTATTTTTCCTTGTTATTGGAGTTGATTCTCGGGGCGAAAAAAACTCACGTTCAGATAGTATTGCAGTAGTTCAATATAATGTTGAAGACCGAACTTTAAAAGTTGCCTCAATATTAAGGGATTCATTTGTTAAAATTAAAGGATATAAGTATGGTTACGGAAAAATTAATCAGGCCTTTTATTTAGGTGGAGAGAAACTACTAAAAGAAACAATTTATAATAATTTCGGGATTCCAATTGACCATACGGTTATAATCGATTTTAAAGGTTTTGTCGGGATTGTCGATACACTTGTTCCAGAAGGTATAACAGTTAATGTTAGTCAATCAATCATTAATGATATGAACTTAAAAATGAAACCTGGAAAAAATCGACTACATGGTGAGCAGCTCTTAAAATACGTACGTTTTAGACATGATCATGATAATGATTTTGGAAGAGTTCAACGACAGCAAGAAGTATTGTTAAAAGTCGTAAGTGCCGTTAAAGAAAAGTTAAATACTTTTGGTGGAATCGCTAGAGTACCTCTTTTATTAGACGAAACAACAAAATATGTTTCAACTGACTTAAAATTAGATGAAATACTTTCGCTTGCTTCCATTGCCTTTTCTCAACCAATTGAAAAAATTGATCGCTTGAGTATTCCTGTTGATGCTGGCTTTACAAACGAAACTGTTGAACATTCAGGGGCAGTACTAAAATTAAACTTTTCTAAGAACAGACAAACAATTAAGCAATTTTTTAAAGCTCCTGCCCCAGTAATAAATAGTAAAAATAGTAATGGTAATAAAAAGTTGAAAAATAAATGATATATTGAACTTCACAAAAAAGAGAAGGTTGTTATCCTTCTCTTTTTTGTTTATTTTTTATCATTCTGATTTTTGCACTTTCATTGATTAAAAGAAATCACCTTATAAGTATCAGATGAGTATTCCAAGATTGTGATACTAGCGTTTTTTATTTCTAGTTCAATATTAAATTCCTCTGAAAACTTTTTTACTATATTACGAATCGTATTGCCATGAGTGACAATTAATACATTCTCATCGTTTTTATTATTTTCGATAATTAGTTCATTTAGCCCTTTTTCAATTCGCTCCCATAGCTCGGAATAACTCTCTGCATGATGGTATGGATCAGATTCTTTTATAAAATTTGTAATATCTTCTAGGGATCGATTTCTTAATAGTTCTCTAAAGGAAGAATAACCGTGATCATGTGCAACTTTACCTAAGGCAACTGCTGAGAATTCTCCTTCAAAACTACCAAAAAAGGATTCTCGGAAGGCTTTTGTTTTTCTAATTACAGGAATTTCGTAACTGTTTTGCTGTAAAATTAGTTCTGCCGTTTCAACAGTTCTACCAGAATCACTAGTATATACACGGTCAAACTGGATATCTGATAATCTATTTCCACATTCAATGGCTACTAGTTTTCCTTCTTCTGTTAATGGACTGTCGGCCCACCCTTGCATTCTTTTATAACGATTTAAATAAGTTTCACCATGTCTAATTAAATATAAATGAATTCTATTTTTCATCTAATCACCCACAATGTGAATTTTGAAATCTAGTTAAAACAAGTTAAATATTGATCCTTATTTGCCAAAAACTTACCTAAATAAATCCCACTAGCCGCTGCTTGGGATAACGAGTGGGTAACTCCGGAGCAATCTCCAATTACAAATAATCCTTCTATACTCGTTTGAAAGTTTGAATTGGTTTCTATAATCGGTGAATAAAACTTTCCATCCATTCCGTAAAGAAGTGTATCCTCATCAATTGTCTCTCCAATAAATTCTTCCAATTGATTCAAAAATCCTTGTAAAATATTCAAATATAAATTAGGAACTTCATTTTTAAGGTCACCGCAATCGGCATCTAATGTCGGCTTTATACTGTTTTTTTCCATTTTGACATTAGTTGTAGGCTCACCATTTAGTAAATCACCGAATCGTTGAACGACGATACGGTCTAAACCATTATTTATTTTCCCTATAATTTGCTTAGCGTAAAGATTTGCTTCATTCAGTGACTGAAAATATTTAGGTGTGAATAACGTAAAATTTAAATTAGTTGTTCCTGATTCTTTTTCCTTAAAATTTTGTCCATCAGGCATAACTAATCCTTCTTGAAACTTTCGAACGATTCTACCTTTTGGATTCATACAATATGTAGTTGAAATCAATTCATCATATTCAAAAGCGAGTTTCGTTTCGAATGTATCTTGTAAAATTGAACGTAGCTGCTGTTCTTTCATTTCAACTCTAATCCCTAAATCTAAACGAGTTCTACCTTGTTTAACTCCAAGGGAAGCACACTGTTCATTTAACCATTCTGTTCCGGATCTGCCTGTTGCAAATACTACATTTTTAGATTCGAATTTTTCTAAGTTAGTATCCAAATAGAATTGATTGTTCTCCTTTTTAATATCTAGAACATCAACTTCAAAGCGAATAGCAATCCTACTAGATAATTCGTGATATAGTCGTTCGAATATTTCTGTTGAAAGACGCGTACCGAGATGTCTAACTTCAGTGGTTAACATATGTAAATTGCAATCCTCGGCTTTTTTAGCCAAATTTGCATTTACAGTCGAATATTTTTGTACAGAACCTCCCCCAAAAAGGCATAATAGATCGTCAACCTCTTTCATTAATTGCTCAAGATTTTCTCTGCCTACCTTTTGAGCTAATTCTCCTCCAAAATCACATGAATAGTTAAATTTGCCTTCTGATTTACCAAGTCCTGCAAAGCCATAATATTTACCACAAACATCGCAATTGCATATTCCCCCTTTGTCTATAGCACAGGCCCTTTCCTCTAAAGACTTTCCTTTTTCAAGAATTAATACTTTTTGATTTGATTGTAATAATGTATATGCTAAAAAAATGCTACTTACACCTGAACCGATAATTGTAATATCATACATCTTTTTTCACCTTCTTGATTTTTTTCACTTATTCTAATTGTACAATAGTTACTATACTTAAGTGAAATCCCTAAATTATAATTGGTAGATAATATCTTTAGTAAAAAAAACACGCCTTATTTGGCGTGTTCAAGAATTTTTATTTTTATCCTTATCTTTAAACTCTAAAATGGCGATCACAAACATACCAAAGCTAATCATTAATGATAAAACTTCGAAAGTAAAAATAAAAACCGCCTCCTTACTTTTAAGACTTCCCGGAACCAAGTTTGTCCTATACATTCAACTATTTTTTTTATTTTAATTTTAAAAAACTATCTTTAAATAGAAGGATTAACATACGGTTCTTCGATGCTGCAGTTAATCCAATTTCTTCCACAAACTTTTTAAGGTCTATTTTTTGTTAAAAGTTGGAACAATATCACCATAGGAGGAATACAAATGGATTATTTCGAAGCATTTTTGAATAGTAAGAATTGGATTGATAATGATTTAGATGCAAGGTATATAAACATAAACCACCCCTATGCAATCTTAATTTCTGGAGAAGAAGGACAAATTACTTTAAGAGGAAACACCGGTATTGATAACGGTCAAAACGGAGAAGAAATTTTCTCCTTTACATCATTAAAAGAGCTACAAGAGTGGTTTGAAGATAATATTGGGGAATGAATTAGTTGTATTTAATAAATAATTCTACTCATGCCAAAATATAAAATTATTGGCTGAGTTTTTTTATTTTATTGCAATGTAAACCCCTCAAAAACATTCAATTAATCTAGTCGATTATAAAAATTAATTTTTATGAATACATAAAGGATATTGAAGCATTTGCAACGAATAATTTTCTTTGGAGGTGTTTGATATGAGCAATAAAAATAATGAATTGAATGGTAATAAAGAAGATTTGTATCTTGAGGTAATCAACGAGATGAAAGGAATACAAATTCATTTATTAGAAGAAATCAATCGGTTAAACAGCGAAGTTAATTTTCTGATATCAGTTGTTCTACCAAATATAGATCGAGATAATTTAAATAATGATCAATTGGCCATGTTCGGAGAGATTGTATTGAATAAAAGAAGTTAAATAAAATAGTTAGTATTAAAATACTATCAAATGAAAAATTGATAAGTCTCTCAAGCAATCAAATCAAATTATGTTTTACAAATTACTTCTTTTTACCTCTTATAACCTTTACCACTTAAGATTGATTGTTAGATTGATGAACCAGAATCCATTGGTGTAAAAACATTTAAAGTAATGAAAATTATTTCTGCATCAAAATTCAAAAGAAATTACCGTTTTACTCTTCAATCTTTTTAGAAAAAACTTTACCGTTATTCAATTGACACCAGTCCAAATCTGTCGTGTCACTGTATTTTGAGTTAAATTCATCTATAGAAAGGAAAACTTCAATATTTCCTTTTTCAAGCTCTAAAAGAAGCGTATATGGAGTTAAACCGTAAACATTAGAAACAGCAATTAATTCACCTATATGTATCTTTTCTGAAAAATCAATTTTATCTTCCATTTATATCTCTCCTTACCCTTTGGAATTGGTATTCATAAATACTTTTATATACTTCCCTTAATACAAATATATCTTCAAAAATTCTTCAATATAAAATTTTTAAAATTAACCAATCTTCATTACAAATTCAATATAGTAAAAATGACTCAAGTATTTTTCTTGAGTCATTTTATTGTTGGCTTTACTTACCGAAATATTTGTATTAATAGTATTGTTAGGAATTAATTAGACCTAGTTTACAAATATATAAAGGAGCATGACATGTCATGCTCCTACTTTAGTTAAGTTCCGCTTGCATTTCTTCTATTTTTATAACAAAAAAACCTTCTGAATCAACATTAACTAGTTCCTTTTTCTTAATTGATTTATAGTCCGATTTACTGTCTCTCTAGATGAACCAATCATATTAACAAGTTCGCGATTCGTAAAATGAGTTGTTATTTTATATTGATTTTTATCTAAAGATACCCCATTTGATTTACATAGTCATAGTAATAACGTGATGACTTGATCATATTTATTATGTAATGTTTGTTCAACTAATCTAGCTTGTAGATCAATAATTTTTTCTCCAAGAAACAGTAAAAACTTAATACATAGTTCAGGATACTTAATCAAAATTTGCTCAAATTCCGCGACTGGTGTGATAATTAGCTCCACTGTTTTAAGCACTTCAGCATGTGCTGGGAAGGTTCCTTTTCAAAATAAACCAACATGAGGAAACATCTCACCAGTTCATGGTACTGAAACAATTTGTTCTCTATCCGACAGATCAGTTATATATATTTTTATTTTTCCAGAGTGTATAAAAAACACGCGATAAAGTTTTTCACCTTGCAAAAAGACAAATGATTTTGCTTTAAATAATCTCATATGTGAAATATCCACTATCGATTGAAGCTCTTCATCCGAAAGATCTTTAAAAAGTGGTTCTCTTTTAAAATGATTAAAAATCACATCTGACATTCAAAATACTCCTCTATAAAAAATTCCTTCTACTTCGTTAAATACAAGTATTTACCTATTTCCTTTATATAATTAACAAAAAAAGACCCCTGTACTAGGATAAGTAGTTCAGTTTCAGTGACCGTTGAAGAAGACTGCAAGAGGCGATGGTAAGAGTAACATTTATGCAAACTTCAATCCGAAGTATGCAGAGTACGCAATGACTAATCTTAGAACTTATTATAACTTCTGTGAAGCCTACAAATCAGCCGATGGGAAAAGATATAATCTATTTAAGATAGTTCGTCATATATTAAGCGAGAGGCTATTGGGAATTTATGTTAACATATACATTATGGAAGATTAAAAGAGGTGATTTTATTGGTTTTTTCTACCAAATCATGTGAAGCCTGTAAATTAAATTTAATAAGTGTTGAAGAAAATTCTGAGGACCCCAATCAACCTTATAAACTATGCGATTATTGTCATGAAAGATTATTAAAACGATCTTTGAGACCGATTGAATGGTACAATTTAGCGGTTGTCCATTCACCCAAAAAGTATTTACTACATGATGATTTTTACGAAGATGATGGTGAAGCTTGTCAACCAGAAGAAGACGTAACTGTAACAAAAAAAGATAAAGCACCTACTTTAAAAAAGGTCCGAAAAGATTTAGAGTCATTGTTAGATTTCTCTATAACTAGATGGTTTCTTGAGGATGATGTAATTAGTGCCCTTAAAGCACATAATGATTTATCAATTTTAAAATCTGTTAAATCAAGGTTTTATGCTACTGGAAATTATGAAATAAAATCGCGAATGTTGGAATTAGTGGCTGATGTCTTGGGTAGTTCTGCTTCGGAATGGATTAGAGAACTTTGGGATAATTATGATGAAGAGTTACTATTTGAACTATCGTTGGCGACATCGAGCAGTTTACCAACTGAAGAAGGTTTATATAATGTGTTTAATAAATTGAAATTGGTCAATGAAAAAGAGTTACCGAAACAAGCGTTTAGTTGTTTATATCGTTTCCGTTCAAGTGATGTATTAGATTGGATAGAATTGAATAGTATTGAATTTAATGATAATTGGGGTAGGCTCGCAGCAGTAAGCTTTCCAACTTGGGAGAGAATGAAATCGTGGTTAAATAAAGGAAGACCTCTCAGCTTAATCGCTCTTGACACAATGGCAAATTGTGTAGTTAGAGGTGGGGACCTTTATGTAGAGAAATTCAAACCAAAAATACTAGAAACAAACAAAAGTGAAATTGAAAATGTTCTTGATGGATATTATCAAAAAGATGGCGTTCCTCGTGTTAAAAATAGAAGGGAAAGTATTTTATATAACAAAAAAATTATATTCGCTTAGTTACAGGAAAAGGACAACTTATACTAATAATTGGCTCAGTTAACGTTTAATGTTGATTTTTAGTTAAGGTTGAAGTATGTTACAACATTTCACTACATAAAGAACGAAGAAAATACGGTGAAAATGCATCTTCAAGTAAGTTTATATGTTGAGTTGAAAAATGCAATTCGTTGTCATTATAACGAATTTATAAATAGGTGTGGTGTTGACACGTTATATGGATACTCATTATTAACAGACTATGATGTCAGTAGCATTGGACCTGTGGCTAAAGTTCCATTAACACATTTAACGATTCTTTCAACAGTCTATTTACTCGCAGAAGTCATCTTCGACGGTTTCATGATATTTCTTAATAATTTTGTTTACTTCATCAAACATTCCGAAATCGTCCCATTCGCTCCACTCAACAACTCCGTATCTATAATTATTATATAAAGGTTGAATCAGAAGGATTGTTCGGAGACAGAAATGATAATCGATTTATTGTCATTTGTGTAACTGATTCATCGAACGAAATCAATCAGCTCGATTGCTTAATACATTAAAAATATACGATGAATATGCTTCAGAATTTGCATAAGTATGAATATAAGTAAAACTGCTCTCTATAAGAGGCAGTTTTCTTTTGTTCGAAAGTCAACAATTAATATTAACAGAGCCTAATAATTAAAAACGCTTGGAATATTCCAAGCGTTTTTATATCTAAATATACTTTAATTTGAATAGTCAATTATAGAGCTATTTAAGTAGTTATTTACACTGTTATTTTACATTTTCTCCAAATTATCTGAACTACTTATTATTAGGAGTCTTCATTTTATTCTATTTATTCACCAGGAAAAACCGGAATAAATTTAAATTCATTTACATTAAATAATCCTTTAGTCGTTAGTTTTATACTCGGGATAACAGGTAGCGCTAGAAATGCTAATGTTAAGAAAGCATTAAATGTATTGTTTGGTCTAATTTGAAGTAAGGATTTTTCAATTTGATGTAATCCTGCCTCTACTTCTTCAGCAGATTTATTACTCATTAAACCGCCAATCGGTAATGATAATTTGGCAATTACTTTTCCAGATGATACGACTACTATTCCACCGTTCATTTCTTCAATTGTTTTAATGGCAAGGTACATATCATGATCATTCATACCGGCAACAATTAATTGGTGTGAATCATGAGCAATGGTTGTAGCGATTGCTCCGTCAATTAAATTTAACCCTTTAACAATTCCTAGACCAATCTCTTTTTCAGAATGATAGCGATCTATTACTGCTATTTTACATAAGTTTTCGGCGACACTTGGAATAAAATGAGTATCTTCACTTGATAATTTTTCAATTATATGGTTTGTTACAATACTATTCGGATTAATTTCAATTATATTTGCTAGCGTTTTAGAGTCTGTTTTTAATTCAAGATCTTCAATTTTTAGATCTCCTAAGCTTACTTTTGAATCAATTAAATTTGACTCTTCATTTTTAATAAGTTTACTTATTTGTTTGTTTTTAACGATAAACTCATTTTTACACCAAACGTCCGTAATTTCTACTAATTCTAAATCGTTTAAAAATACAAAGCTTGCTTCATATCCAGGAGCAATTGCACCCTTTTGTTTTAAACCATAGCATGTTGCTGGATTTAATGTTGCCATTGAATAGGCAGTCACTGTGTCAATTCCATATTTGATTGCTGTTCGAATACAAAAATCAATCGAACCTTCTTTCATGATATCGTCTAAATGTTTATCATCTGTGCAATACATAATTCGCTGTGCATTTCGATCATTTACTGCAGGTAATAAATCCATTAGATTTCTTGCAGCGGATCCTTCTCTAAATGCTACATATAACCCTGCTCTAAGTCTATCCATTACTTCCTGAACATTTGTACATTCATGATCTGTTGAAATACCTGCATAGGAATATGTGTTTATTTCATTTTTAGTTAGTCCAGCTAAATGACCATCGATCGGCTTTTGATAAGCGTGAGCTAATTTTAATTTATCGATCATTTGTTTTTCCATCGACATAACTGCAGGATAATCCATTACTTCAGCTAATCCAAGTACTCTCGGATGTGTCATAAAAGGCTCCAAATGTTCTGCATAAAGTATGGCTCCCCCACGCTCTAAAGAGGTTGCAGGTACACAGGACGGTAACATAACTCTAACGTCTAACGGAATATTTTCTGAAGCGGCTAACATCATTTTAATTCCATCCACTCCAGAAACATTTGCGATTTCATGCGGATCGCAAATAACAGTCGTTACTCCATGTGGTAGTACAGTTCTCGCATATTCACTAGGTAAAACCATTGATGATTCAATATGAACATGGGAATCTATAAAGCCAGGTGATATATATTTCCCTTCAGCATCTATTACTACATTAGCCTCATAATCACCTAGTCCAACTATTATTCCATTTGTAATTGCGATTGAATCCTCTATAATTTCTTTCGTAAAAACATTTACTATTTTCCCATTTATGATTAAAAAATCAGCCTTTTCAGCTTTTGTTGACGATTTCATTTCATGTAAGTTCATGTTTGTTTCCTCCTAAATATTTAGGAGAGAATATGCTATGTCATATCTCTCGTAGTCAAACTATATCGGCAGCTTGGTAGATACTCTTGGACCGGTAATTTCCAAAATTATACGAGCGTATTAAGAATCTCTTTATTTTTTAGTGATTCAGACTTTCTTCACACTGAATCATTTAATTTAAAGTGAATGAACTTAATTAGCTACTATTTAATTGTAAAAAACTATATTGATAGTATTCTATTAAATTTTGACTCTAAAAAGCAATAACTATTTTAAGGGTTTTAAATATAAAATAATTCATAATATTCTCGTTAATGAATATTATTTTAAATGGGATTGTAGGATGGTAATCATAGGAGGTATGTAGTTTGAACAAAGTCGTAGAAAAAAATCGAATAAACCCGAATATTTTTAATCATTTTTCATCCTATTCAAAAAAAGAGGACAATTTGTCCCAAGTAAATTTTAATCGCTTTGATTCGTTCCAAAGTCTAATAAATAATAGTTCACCAATAAGTTTTAAACAGGACAAAATAATAAAGCAAAATTTAGCTTGTATAAGACTCCTTAATGTTTTACCTAAAAAAATAAGCTTAGACATTTATATTAATCGTACTAAATTTATTTCGAATTTAACTTTTAAAGAATCAACTCAATATTTAACTTTACCTTCAGGGGAACACTTAGTTGAAATTTTTAAAACGAATGATCAATCAAAACCAATTCATTCAGAACAAATATCTTTACTCGCTGAGCAAAATTATACGATTGCTATTGGTCATAATTTTGCTCAAATCTCGCTGTTTTCTTATATGGATAATCACTCCTTGCCTCAAGGAGAAGCTAAAATCCGTTTTATTAATTTATCTCCTAATTCACCAAATTTAGATTTTGCAGTAAAGGCTGGTGAAGGCGACGTTGTTTTCCCAAATGTCCCATACCGAATAGCTTCAGAATATCTGCCTATATCGCCTATGACAGTTAATTTGGAAATACGTTTACCAGGTACGAAAACGATCATATTTCCTCTCTATAAATCAAAGTTTAAAGAAAATATAGTATATGATTTAATTTCAGTAGGGTGTGTTGAAGAGAACCCAAAATTTGAAGTTATTACATTATTTTAGACCGTTCTTAGATAAATATCTTTTATACAAAATAAAAAACTCGGACTAATCATCCGAGTTTTTTATGCCTCTTTTGGCAACGTTATGTAAAATGCTGTCCATTCATCATCAGAAAAACATTTAATATTGCCATCATGTTTTTCAATGATTTGTTTACATACAAATAAGCCAATTCCAGTACCATGATTTTTTGTCGTAACAAATGGTTCAAAAATTGTCCGTATGCTTTCTTCACTAATTTTAGGTCCATTATTTCTTATTTGAATTTCTATCTTATCCTCTAAATCTGAAACTTGATAATGAATCGTTTTTTGACCATCGTTTTCAGCCAAGGCATCGATTGAATTCATTAATATATTAAGTAAAACTTGACGTAGTTCATTTCTGAAACCTGGTATGTATATTTTTTGAGATATTCCTTCTTGTAAAATGACATTCGAATTTACAATACTCGGATATAAGAATTCTGTGATTTCTTTAAATAAATCATTAATTAAAAAGGATTCCACTATTTGATCATGATCCTTTTTCGAGACATGAAGAAATTGATCAATTCTAAAATTTAATTGATGCAATTCATGATCTATGATGTCTAAATATTTTAATTGTGGATGATCACCTTTAAGTAATTTTACAAATCCAATTATTGAAGTTAGTGGATTTCTGAATTCATGAACAAAACTAGCAGACATTTGTCCTAGGATTGTAAGTCTCTCTTTGTGAGTCTCGTCAATGAACTGTTTTTTCTCTTCTATATCTTGTGTAATGAGATATGAATAATGTTTTACTGTAAAATAAATAAACTGGTCAAAAACGTAGTTAATTTTATTAATGAGTGGCTGAAGTAGACTAATACTTTCTTCAAATTCAGACAAATGTTTAAATAGTTCACTTCTAGCTATATTTGAGTTATACACAAAATCTCCGATGTTAGCACTTGCCCTAGCTCGTTCAAGGGCGATTTTATGTGCCAAATCTTTGACTTGATCCTCATTTATTTTGCCCTTAATAAATAATAACGTAATGTCAATCAATTTAGTTCCATTAATGATAATCTCGGATTTAAATGGATCATTATCGCTAATTACCGCTTTAGCGACCCAATTCTTTACTAATGTAGGCATACTTTCCTGTATGAATGCGCTATACCTACTCTCTATTGACATATCAATAAGGAACACCTCCAATAAAAAATCTATTAATTAAATAGTAACAAATTTTTAAATATTCGTTAAGTAAAAAAATAAAAATTTGTCGAATTTATTACGACAAAGTAATATTTTTTACAATATTCTGTTAAATTGTAAATTAAATTTATGAATATTTCTTTCATTTCATTCAGCAACTGAACTTTACGATTTTCACTAGTTCTAGTAATAATAAAACTAAAAGTATACAAAAATGTCAATAATATGGTGTGTAGAATAGAATAAAGTTAGATACAATTAAATTAATAAACTGAAGGTAGGTATTTTAATGGCTGGAAATAATGTTGAAGATTATTTAATTAAAGGTATCTATGGCGAAAAGCAAATAAAAATTGAAGAACGAAATATTTTTTTAGGAACTATACGCGAAAGAATTGAAATTGCGTTAACTACAAGTCAAGTGATGGCAAATTCAATTTATCCAATCGTTGAAAAATCAATCAATATAAAAAATGTTACTTTATTATTAAATGGTACACTGCCATATAATACAATTTCAAAATATCTTTTAATGGCAAAGAAAAAAAATATTCCCTTTTCACTAGTCAATAATTTACCCGTCCCTACTCCGATCGGGCTTGTCGTTACGCATAATGACGCAATTGATAAAAATGAAATATTTATTAAAGATGAGCTTTATAAATCAACTAATTTTTAACTAGTTCGGTATGTGAAATTCCTTATAATGTGGGTAAAAGCGCAGCTCAATTGTTTTTACAATTTAAGTTGCGCTTTCTTCTTCAAGTTCAGGTTTTTTAATCGGTTCCCGTGTTAATTCAATTGATTTTATATAATGTCCGTCTAACCTAAGGACTTTAAATGTACAGTTATGATATTTAATCGAATCTCCTTCTTGCACATCAAAATTTTCAGTTAAAATCCACCCACCAATTGTATCAACATCTGTATCATCAATGTCTAAGCTAAAAACATCATTAATTTCACCAATTAAAACTTTACCTGCAATGATGAATTTATTTTCGCTTACTTTACTTATATCCTCTTTCTCATCAACATCAAACTCATCTCGAATTTCCCCAACAATTTCTTCTAAAATATCTTCAACTGTTACTAAGCCAGATGTACCCCCGTACTCATCAACTAATATCGACATATGTATATGTTCTCTTTGCATTTTAACAAGTAAATCATGAACTGATATTGATTCAATAACTTGAATGATTGGTCTAATATATTGTTCAAGTGTTTTTACCTCTGCTTCCCCTTTATGAAGAACAAAATCAGTAAAAACGTCTTTAAAATTTATTAAACCAACGACATGGTCCTTATCTCCATCTACAACAGGAAAACGCGTATATTTTTCTGTACTCATAAAGTGAATATTCTCATGAAAAGCTTCACGTAAATCAATTGCAACCATTTCCGTTCGAGGAACCATAATTTCTTTTGCTACTCGCATATTGAAATCAAATATATTGTTCACATACTTAAATTCAGATTGATTAATTTCACCACTTTTATAGCTTTCAGAAAGTAGAATTCTTAATTCCTCCTCTGAATGAGCAACTTCATGTTCTGAAGCAGGAGGAAGTCCAAATATTTTTAAGACCATCCTTGCTGAATTATTAAACAACCAAATGAACGGATAGGTAATCTTGTAAAAAAGAATCAAAGCTGGAGAAAACGTTAATGTAATCTGTTCAGCCTTTTGAATAGCGATTGTTTTAGGAGCTAATTCACCAACTACAACATGAATAAATGTAATAATTCCAAAGGCTAGTAAAAAAGAGATTGTGCCACTTACTGCAGTAGGTAAATGCAAATCGTCAAGTAATGGATGCAATAATTCATCGACAGCTGGTTCACCTAACCAACCTAAACCTAAACTTGTAACGGTAATACCAAGTTGACAAGCTGAAAGATATTCATCGAGATGCGTTATTACACGTTTTACTGCTCTTGCTTTTTTATTTCCCTCGCCAATTAACTGATCAATTCTAGAACTTCTAATTTTTACGATTGCAAATTCTGATGCAACAAAGAAGGCAGTAAATGCAATTAATACAACAACTAATAATAACTTAGTACCAATTCCAAACAATTGAGTCATCCCTCCAATTGGAAGTGAAGGCTATCTTCTTAACTAATATTTTTAAATTAGGCTTATCTTAGTATATTCAGTTAAATAATTTGTTATCAAAATTTTTTTTAGGCATTATTAAATCAGGATCGAAATGATTTTAGAAAGGTTTTGGATTTCCTGTTTTAACACTCAATATGACTTCTCCTTATTACCATTCTTTACCTTATTTCTATTTTCCTTCTCCAATCAGGTGTCTTGCATTATATGCTATTTATCTACTTTATATTCTAAAATTAGTAGAATATTTTGCTAAAAACACCGTAATTAACCGAGTTTCGATAAAAATCAATACAAAAGTAATTAAGTTTACATTTTCAGCCATTTTGAATGTTTAGATCCTATTTATTCTAAGTATTTTAAGAACTTTTGCCGAGTCAACACTAGTTTTGTCAACCTCAAAGGAATGTGCAATTTAATAAAGAATTTTTAATATATAAATTATTTGGAGGAGGAATAGCGTATGTATACAACTTCTCAAGTGGCAGAACAACTGCAATTAACAAATAAAAAAGTATTGTTTTTTTTAAAAAAAGGAAATTTAAAGGTAGAGAAAACTCATAATGGATATTTATTTACTGAGGAACAAATCGAACAAATTAAAGAAATTTATGAAGCTTCGATGCAAACGATTGAAACAAAACAAAATGACAATGATCAAATTGACATTATAAAAGAATTAACTCAAAAATTAATAAAACTTGAAGAAAAAGTTGAAACAAAAGCAAATGAAGTCGTTTCAGTACAAATTTTGGAACATCGATGTGAAATTGAAGATTTAAAGAAAGTAGTTGTTCAACTTGAAAATCAAGTTGAACAATTAAATGAACAAGTGGCCTTATTAAAAGCGGATTTAGAGGATCAGAAAAAGATTATTACATTTAAACCGAAAAAAAGATTTGCAATTTTATCGATATTCGGATAAAACAAAGCCTTACGAGGTAATGAAGCATGCAATGTTTGGCGTGCATTTAAAAACGTAGAAGAAGTTTCTTCTACGTTTTTTTTACATACTAAAATGAATGTTGGTCAAAAATAAATTTTATGAAAGGAGGAATTTCCATGCAAAAAAATGCGCGACAATATACTCAGGATGCTACTACTGAACTTAAACACGCAATTGAATGTCTTCAATCTGCATTAGAAACCGTTGAAAAACCACAAAACCACGAAAGAATTGAGCAAGCACTTCAAGCTTGTCAAACAGCTTATAATCAAACGAACCAGGCAGCAGGTATTCTTGAACAAGAATAGTATGTAAATTGAAAAACTCAGGTTATTCCCTGAGTTTTTCGTACTTACTTATCATAATACATTAATATTTCTTTAAATTCATCTGAGTATTTTAATAACTTAATAGCATGCTTAATATCCAACAAAAATGGTACAGCAATAATATCATCACTAATTTCAAAATATTCATCAATCGGTAAAATTTTAAACCCTGCACTTCTAGCAAACATATATAGTCTTTTATTTATTGTACCAATATACCAATCAGCGTTAGTCTGATTGGCATGATCATAACACGCAAGTAAAATTTGCTTAAAAAATCCTTTACCTCTATTTTCCCTTGTAATTAATAATTTACCAATTTCATAGATTTCTTCATTTTGAATATATTTAATATATTTGTTTTCGGAAAAATTATAATAATATTTATTTTGATCCTCATTTTCAATATTAAATTTACTAAATTCGAGGGTACCAATTAACTTTTTATCCGGATTACAAATTCCATAACGAGTAACTTCATTACTTCTTACTAAGAAAGGTATTTCGTTTTCTTCACAAAAATCTCCCCAAAGCTCGTTAAATAAATTATTCTCTTCTTTTGTATGAATAACACGAAACACTCTCACTCACCCCTATAATTCCTATATAAATATTCTTATCTTACGTCTATAAACCAACGTTTATACCAAATTTTAATATTGTCTCTTTAATTCTATTTATTTTGTTTGTTAAAAAAATATTTTATTGGCCTGTTTATATATGGCTCTATTGTATGGTAAAATTTAGCTTTTGGCAACGCTTACATATCTAATTATGTATAATTTGTGAAATCAAAATTATCTCATAATTAGTTTTCTAGTATAGATTAATACGATATTGTAAGTTTTCAACCGAAGTATTATTTCGTAATTTATCATATAAACAATGTATTAAAATGTCAAAAAACATCTTCGAATAAAAAAATTATGCCCTATGCCATCGATTGGTAAAGGGCACATTAATTTTGTTTTATTGGCTTTCTAAATTCAGTTACTATTACAATCGAACCGCAAAGTACTTTTTGGGATTATTTAAGTTCTTCAAGTGTTCTGTTTATTATTTCTACTAACTCCCTTTCACCTACTAGTTCATAAAAATCCTCGCCCTTTTTCTTAGGATAAAACTGAATATAAGTGCCACAACCCGCTTCAAGAACTTTACGATGAACATTACTACCCGGATATAAACAAATCACTTCGTTGATCGGTTTTCGCACATAGGTCATTTTTCCATTAACACGTTCAACATACTTTAGTCCCCAGTATTTATACATTTGTTCCATTGCCTTTGTATTCCCTACTGGTTGATAAATATTAAACATTGGACTATATTTAATTTCAAAAATGATCGAAGCAACGTATTCTTTATTATTTTTCCGATAAAAATCTAGTCTTATATCTGGTTTTTTCGACTCTTCACCACTAAAAAAGTTTGTTCCTTTTAACAGTGATACTTGCGGACTTCCCTCGATAATTTCGTTATAAACTAAATTAATGATCCAACTTTTATTTTCAAGAGACACAAATGCTCCATCCATTAACTCATCGTCTTTTATATGCATTAAAATCTGTTCAGCTAATGGTTCAGAATCATTTTTAAATTTTAACTTTAAGAAAATATCGCATAATGAGAAAAAGACAAAGTATTCATATAGTAAAAAAGTTGGCTTATAGACAGGTAAAAGCATTTGTTTTTTCCCGTATTCCTTTACTTTTTTATCAAACAAGCTTAAGGAATGAATAAAATTTAAAAATACTTTCGATGGACTAGTTGGATATTTTGAAGTATCAGTATCCGTCGCTATACGAAAGATTCCAATTGTATATTCTCTAAAATAGACTTCATAAAGTTTCTCCAAAGAATTTGTAATTCGTTCTTTTTCTGAAACACTTTTCGTTAATTTTTCTAATTCTAGCTCTTTTAACATTTTTGACTGTCTATATTTAGCTTTTTCTCGATCAGTAATTGAGCCGTTCCCAACTACATTTTGCATCATTTTTTCTATATCCTTCACTTGAAAATCGATTTGATCCATTTTATTTTTGTCTTTTACTAATTCATATTTTACAAAGGTTAGTAATGTTTCAATTGTAAGTAGAAATTTACGAACTTTATTTTTAGCATATTTTATCTCATCGATATAATTTTCTTCTTGCACAACTGGTTGCATTGTTAAATTAGTTGCATTTGAAATGGCTGGATGCAATAAAGTCCATCTAATTGTATTAAAATCTAATTTTTTTACCTGCCTTTTTAATTCATATTCCTTTTTTTGTTTCCGCTTCAATTTACTTATAAACTGCTGGATTGCAACTAGTAGTCTTTCTTCATTTGACTCGATAAATCGAATTATCGGCCAAAAATACATTGTTCCATTTTGAGTAAATGAAGCTGAAGATTTTTTAAAGTATTGCGAGTCATTCATTATTCCATTTATTTGTTGATTTAATGTTGAATGCATCCACTCTAATTGATCATAATCTAAATTTTTTGGTACTATTTTTATCATTCCATAAAATTGTTGTTCTTGATAAATAATACAAAATTCATAATATCCGCATCTCCAAGGATAAGCATTCTCGGTTTTACCATGTTCGTATATTAATATTTTTCTTTTTTCTGAAGTAAAAATAAACTGCTGATCATCCAGGTTTTCTTGTTGAAAATGATAAAGATTATTCCAAACGAACGTAATTTTACCGTCAAATTCACCATCGACTTGAAATAAAAATCTTTTTAATTCTTGTATTTCATAGGCAAATAAGTAAGCCTCTTTTGGGTTCATTGTAAGTGCATCAAGAGATATTTTTTCCTCTTTTCCCCTAGTTCCAACAAGAATTGCAATCGTAAATGGGAGATAAAGTGGCTCAAAAATTTCCGGACTATTATTAGTTGACATATCCATCAATCTCCAGCTGCTTTCTTTTCTTTTTCAATTCTTTAATAGAATACTCAAAGTCAGAAATTGATCTACCTAAATTAGATTTCATAACCATATTTAGTAGCCCTTCCTGCTCGTTCCCTTCACCTGTACCAATTAATTCTTCTAAATTAGCAAATAATCCCCTAACTTTCGTTAATACGCGTTGCTTAACAAAGAGATCGATCGCTTCTTTTCGTTCGAATTGAATATGGGAAGGAAGAGTAGGTATGTTCGCTAAATAATTTGATAAATCTTTAATCATACGTGGAGAAATGATTCGCTCACTTAGTGAATGTTCAACTATTTTATTAAACTCATCAAAAAACTTTAATTCATCACTTGTCAGCTCAGATGCACTTAAAGTTTTCTTTGTCCAATTACTATAGTTTTCTGCATTAATATATATTTGTGGTACAGTTTCATAAATATTTTCATTATTCATCTTTTCTGCATAATTTACGAATGAAGTTGATCTAAGTGAGATTATATTTACACGATCTAACAGTCTTAAAGAAAACTCACTTGAAGTTTCATCAAAGTTAACTGTTCCAACAAAAATTATATTATTACCGATTCTTACTTTAGGCTTATAATATTGATTAATAACTACGTTATGATCATGGAAAAGAGTAATTACTCTCTTATCCTGAGGCATTTCTAAAATTGATAGAAATTTACTAAACCAATGTTCAATTTGAGAAAGATTCATTTCATCAAAGATCACCATATACATCCTATGTGGAAATTGTTCAGCCTCAATCAGTAATTTCGTTAATCCAGTCTCAGAGTCTATATAAATCCCAGTAGTCGGATTTAAATAACCTAATAAATCATAATGTTCGCGATAAGATGGTGAAATTGGAACAAATAATAACTCCTTACCAAATTCAAGCCCCAAAGTTTCGCCATAAATACGTGCTAATTGAGATTTCCCAGTGCCACTTACACCACCTAAAATTGTTAGAGCCTGAAATTTACAACATATATGAAAATTAATAATATCTTTTTTTTCGTATAACAAGCCTTGCTGCAGACAATTTTGGTAAAATCGTTCAATAAAAGCATTTTCAGTATCATTACTCCATTCAATTGGAAAAGCTTGTTTCTCAGTAAATTCTTGCGTATAAATTAGTTCTTTGCATTCTTTTTTAAAGTTTTTACACAACTCTTCCCACTGTTTTTCGGGAATAAAATAAATTAAATGATTTAAATGAATAAAGGACTTTTTAAGTTCATCTTCATCATAATCTTGAAATGTAACTTCATTTTGTTTTTCTAAATAACTAATATCATTCATCATCGATTTTAAAAACAAATTGCCATATAATCTATTTTCATAAAAGACAAATTCAGGTTGATCAAAGTCATTAAAATATTTTGGCAGATGAATTGGCAAAGAACCTTTTATAAGTCGGTTTTCGACCTCTTCACGCTTTCCCTCTCCCCTAAGTTCAATGACAGGTAGTAGCTGGTAAGATGTATCCCGTTTTCCATCAAAAAACTCAACTAGATCTGCTGTGACTACTTCATTTGCGTATTCAAGACGAAACATGACTAATTTAGAATCAAAAATCTTTTTTAATCCTTCAATTATGTCATCTTTTTTCTTACTTTTAATTAGTGGTTTTATTTTACTTTCATTATTTTTATTTGCAGTTGTCCCCACAAACAAAACATCTTGAGTTGAAAAACTAGCTTTAAGCTTTGATGGAATTGGAGATAAGCACTCTACATAAAAACGAATATGATCTTCATCTTCATAGAAAAGTAAGCTCTGCTTCTCTTGGTCCACTACTCTTTCTGTAACAATTTTTCCAAGGAATAAAAAGTTGTGAATTTTTTTTACTAATTTCTGGGTCAATGCGCGTTTTAATTTCAAAGTCATTTCCCCCACTTTCCGACATTTCTCCTACATTTTACGTTCATAGTATAGAAATTATGAATAATACGGCCTTTTTACAAATAAAAACACCCAGGTAAACCTGAGTGTTAAACTAACCGCCAGACGCTCGTTTTCTTCGTTACTTCGCCTATCTGAGTGCCCATTTTTCGTCTAAGGTAACTCCGCTCCTCACAAGGCTTCGCACTGCGAGAGACAAGCGCTTGCAATTAGTTTGATCTTCAAGCATTTAGTACTTTATCTACAAGCTGACTGCCAAGTAAAATTGAGCGTTTCTTATTGCCGATATTCTTTTAAAGTTTTGTATTTGGGTTATAGCATTAATTGATAATATACAATATCCAGCCATTGATTAAATTTCTGGCCTACTTTATAAAAATGACCTACCTTTTTATATCCTAATTTCTCATGTATTCTTTCGCTCACTTCATTTCCGTTAGTAATACAAGAAATAATTGTAAAGTGACCTAATTTTTTGGCAATTTCGATCATCTCAGTCATTAATGCCTTCGCTAGTCCTTTTCGACGATGATCTGGATGAATATAGACAGATAGTTCAACCGTATGTTTATATGCATCTTTTTCCTTAAACTGTGTAAGTGAACAATATCCAGTTACTTGACCATTTTCTTTCGAAACAATTACAGGGTAAAGCTCGTTATGGTTGGCAAACCATTTTTGCATTTCTTCTTCTGTTTTTATTTTCATATCAAATGTTGCTGTCGTGTTTAGAATCGCATCATTATATATTGTTACAATTTCTAGTACATCTTCTTTTGTTGCAAACAGTATTTCCATTCTTCTTCCTCTTCTCACGTTTTATCTTTCCATCCAGTGTACATGACAAAAATTGATTTTCAACATTCGCATAAAAAAACATTACAACTAAACATGCACAGTATTTAGGCTCCATACATATACTGCGTTAGTCGGAATGATAGGAGGTATGAATATGAGTGAAAAAGAAAAAAACAACGCTCAAGATGAAAAACAAAGTCATTCATCTATTGATCTTCAACATTATTTAAAAAAGGTGGATGATCTAATAGATCAGTCGCCTATTAGAGGTCTTTTTGATGAGATTGATAAATTCTTTCATAAACATGGAGTTTTTTCCTCAATCGGTGTAGAGATTATTGAAAACGGTGAGGAATTAATCATTCAGGCAAGTATGCCAGGTGTAAGTAAAGAACAAATTTATATGGACCTTGAAGGAACAATCCTAACAATTGGCTTAAAAACTGATACGACTACTGAAGTACAAAACGATCAATCAAATTACTCCTATAAAAAATATTCTTATAGCCAATCTCAAAGAGTCGTAAAATTACCTTACCCAATTAATGCAACAACAGCTACTGCAACATACGAAAACGGTATGCTTGTCATAAAGGGTACAAAATCACCTGAATACCAAAAACAAATCTTTTTAGACTAAAAATTTACACTGCAGACAATACAATTAACTAAATTCAAATAAAAAAACTGAGTATCTTTTAGAAACTCAGTTTTTTATTAAATAAATAGAAAAATCTTTTTACTTAAAGAGTAAGCTTTATTTCCCTGTCAAAGTTTCAATATCAGATAAAATCTCATCAAATGGCACATTACTTACACCACTATAATCTTTAACGATTTTTCCGTTTTGATCAATTAAATAAAATTTAGTACCATGGATAACTTGTGAATTGTTTTCAGGTTTTTTAACAATCGTTTTAAAGTTTTCAGATGCAAATTTTTCAATGTGTTTTTGAGAATATCCCGTTAAGAAATTCCAATTACTAAAATCAGCATTAAATTTATTTGCGAATGTCGTTAATAATTGTGGCGTATCAACTTCAGGATCAATACTAAATGAGATGAAGTTAACATTCAATTTCTTCTCTGCAGCCTTTTGTTGAAGTTTTGCCATATTTGCTGTCATTGGCGGACAAACTGTTTCACAACTTGTAAATATAAAGTCTGTTAGCCAGACTTTTCCTTTTAAATCTTTTGTCCCAAAAGTTTTACCGTCCTGGTTAGTGTATGTAAATTTTTCTAAATCCCAATTTAAAGGATTATCAATTTTATTTCCACAGCCACTTAATAATGCCAGACATAAAATCATTATTAATGTCACAAATACCATATTTCTCTTCATACTTATCCCCCTACGCAAGCATTGTACTTGTCCATTGTATCAAAAACAGATCGTTTCTTTCTAATAATTTAAACTAATTAACATATATATTTAAAATTTTTCAAATGATATTTTTACAAAGTAAAGTTAAACTAAACATATTGATAAAGAATCTTGAAAGGATGACTGATAATGGCAAATAAAAAATATGAAAATTTAGACACGAGTTATCGTAAAACTTTTAAAGATTTTATCAAATGTGGTATCGAAAGAAGTAAGACAAAAAAGGATTATAGTAGTGTAATTCAACAATGTAGTCATAAAAAAATCTCCTTTTTAAAGGAAAATCGTGATAAAACAACAATTACTTGGATTGGACACTCTACTTTTTTAATTCAAATAAAAGGAGTCAATATATTAACTGACCCTGTTTATGCTAATCAAATGGCTTTAAAAAAACGATTGTCAGAGCCAGGAATACTTATATCAGAATTACCTCCAATTGACATAATTTGTATTTCTCATGGTCACTATGATCATCTGGATTTTAATACATTGCGACATTTCCCTAAAAAAACACGATTCATTTTACCGATTGGCTTAAAACAAAAATTTGTTAGTAAAGGCTATAAAAATGTCCATGAAATGAAATGGTGGGAGTCAAAAGACTTTTTAGGGATCAATATTGCATTTGTACCTTCTCAGCACTGGACGAAAAGAACTTTATTTGACAGAAATAAATCACATTGGGGTGGATTTGTAATCAAAACGTCCAATGACTGTATATATCACGTTGGTGACAGTGCTTATTTTTCAGGATTCAAAGAAATCGGTAAAAGATTTAAAATTGATACAGCAATTATTCCAATCGGAGCATATGAACCTGAATGGTTTATGAAACACAACCATATGTCACCTGAAGAAGCTGTTCAAGCGTTTTTAGATTTAAATGCAAAGTTATTTATTCCAATGCATTACGGAACATTTAAACTTGCAGATGATACTCCTTTAGAAGCTCTAGAGCGATTATGTTCTGAATGGAAAAGAAAAAAAATAAAACCCGACAAGCTTAAAATTTCTTTACTTGGTGAAACAATTCATCCCTCAATCGTAGGAAATAAAAAAGAAGAAGCCATTACCTATTAAGCTTCTTCTTTCTTATGTTAAAAAATGAAATGTTGAATTGTAAATCTATTCAGCATAAAAAACGAACCCAATTGCACCTTTTCCTGTATGTGTACTAATTACTGGTGTTGTATAATCAGTTTCATCTAATTCAAGGTTCGTTAACTGTTGTATTGATTTTCTAAGATTCTCTGCAAGCTCAGTAGCATCTGCGTGTGCAATTCCTACACCTTTTATCGTTTTTCCAAGTGTATCTTGTTCAAAATATTTAGTTAATGTTTTTACTACTTGCTGATGGCTACGCACTTTACCAACTGGAGAATAAACTCCACCTTCAAGTGATGCAATCGGTTTAATATTTAGTAAAGACCCAATGAAGGCTTTACCCTTTCCAATTCTTCCACCTTTAACTAAGTTGTCAAGCGTATCTACCATGATATATAAATACGTACTATTTTTAATTTCCGTAAGTCGGTTAACTATGTCTTCAACTGTGGATCCCTCTTCAGCCATTTGTGCTGCCTCAATGACTTGAAAAGCCATTGCTCTTGTAATAAAAGCTGAATCGATTACAGTTACATCACCTTCAACCATCCCTGCAGCTGCACATGCGGTTGAATAAGTACCACTTAAACCGCTAGATAAGTGAATTGAAATGACTTTACTTCCATCGGCTGTCAATTTTTCAAATGTTTCTACAAATGTTCCTACAGCTGGTTGTGATGTCTTTGGCAATTCAACTGATTGTTGCATTTCATCAATAAATTGCTTTGGAGATATATTAACCCCATCTAAATATGTTCCACCATTTATTTGAATTGTTAAAGGAATGACTGTTATATTTAAATTTTCAATTTCTTCTTTTAATAAGTCGGCCGTTGAGTCAGTTACAATCTTAATGTTTGACAATCAATTCACATCTTTCTTCTCTAAAATTCTACAAAATTTGCAAAGCAAATTCATTATATCATTTTTACTATAAGTTAACAGTAAATATTAAAGTTCCATTAAAATTTCAATAATTGTTTGAAAATCATATTGACATGAGGGGGGTTTTCAGTTATAAGAGAGACAAGTTGAGGCTTTTGAATTCAAAAAAAAAACCCGGTACTTTTACCGAGTCTTTTACTGATTTATTTGTTGTTCTTTTCGTCTTTGTCTTCTAAAAGATCATTTGTTAATCCTTGTGTAGAACGCTTAAATTCTCTAAGTGTATCACCAAATGCTCTTCCGATTTCAGGTAATTTTTTTGGTCCAAATATAATTAATGCTAAAATTAAAATTAAAATTAAACCTGGAAAGCCTATGTTAGCCATTATTTTCCCCCAACTTCCATCCACTATTAATAAGTAAGTACCAAACTTTCCTTATATAGTAATATTGTCAAAAATTTGTTCATTCGTCAAATAATTTCAAGGAATTTTAATAAATTTTAATAACTTATTTAGTTTTAGTTTACATAATAATATTATCAACTCTATTAATTGTTATTAAATTAAATTGATTTTTCTTTAAACTGTAAATACTCTTCTTTATTACTAGGTACTACTAAAGCACCACTTTGAATTTTATCTTTGTATTCATTAACCTTTACTAAAATTGGGTCCTCAACATTATTATCCGCTAGTATTAATTTTATACCATCTTCATTTAAACCATAAATTAAAGTTTTACCACCATGAAATTCATTGGATTTTGCTTGTTTAGCTAAATCATATACTGCCTGATCAATTTTTTTCACAAGTGAAATAAGAGTTACGTTTTCAGGTAAACCGTGTTTATACTCATTACGGTCAGCCCCTATTACCCATACTTCCCTTTGATTTGATCTCCTAATCTTTTTTGCAGTAGTAAATACGCCTTTACTTGTTAAACCTGCTACAGGAAAAATTATATCAACGTCTTTCATAAAAAAGTCATTTGCTATTCTTGAACCTATTTTAGAGTCATTAAAGGTATTTGAATAGGCTGTTAGAACTTCAATTTCTTTATTTACTGATTTTACTCCAGAAATAAATCCATACTTATATCTGTTAATAATTTCATTGTCGTCTCCACCGATAAATCCAATTTTTTTTGTTTTTGTTTTCATTGCTGCTATTACACCTGCTAAAAAACTTCCGTCTTGTTCAGTAAAATTAATACTAATTACATTTGGTTGGTCAACTCTTGAATCAATCACACCAAATTTAGTACTTTTATTGTTTTCTGCAACTTTATTCAATACAGAAGATAAATTATTACCTATTCCAATAATCAAATCATAATTTTCATCAGCCAGTTTAGTAATTTTTTTTTCAAAACCTTTAGTACTACTTGTTGTAATGTATTTATAATTCTTATCTTTTTCTAAATTTTCCTCTTTTGCAAATTTAGTGATACCTTTTTTAGCAATTGAGTTTACATAACTATTATTTTTACCGTTTGAATTTGAGACAATCCCAATTTTGAAAGTATTACTAGACTCTTGATTATTACTGCAAGCCGAAATGACGACTGCTATTATCGAAATTAAGATTAATGCAGTCTTTTTTATATACAAATCATTCACCTCATTCGAATACAATTATTTCTAGTATGAATTTTCGATTATTGTTTTATTCGTTGAAAAGAAGAGGGATTAGGAAATTGAGGGTATTTGGATGTAAAATTTATAAAGCAGGAAGTACATATACCTCCTGCTTTCACATTGCAAAAAAAGCATTCTTATTATTTAATTTTCAATTCTTCGTAACAGGAGTAGGGTGTTGTTGATTTCCACTAAAGGATGCTCTCTTTCCAATCAGAAAAGCAGGAATACTTAGTAATTCCTGCTTTTCTACCAATTAAGCTATATTCATTCAAATGTTCCTTTTACTAATACTTCTTTATCTTGCATCATAATTTTTCCTTTAGAAATAACTGCTTCGATTTCTAGCGTGGATTTATTTAGGAAGACTAAATCTGCATCGTATCCATTTTTGATTTGTCCTTTTTGTAATTTTAATATATTGGCTGGGTTTTTAGTGATTACGCTAATTGCATCTTCAATCTTAATGCCTTCATTTATTATTGCGTCTTTTACTTCGTTATATAAACTGCTTACTCTTCCAACCTTCATACCTCGGAGTATTCCGTTTTCATCAAAATCTGGTAGACTACCCTGTCCATCAGATGTAAATGTGATTTGTTCAATGCTTACACCTGAATTGAGCATTCTTTTCAATCCTACGCTACATTTGACTTCACCATTATTCAAAAAGTGTGGGATCGAGCTTGTTGTAAAGTCAACAAACCCTCCTTTTTTAGCAAAGTTAATTCCTGCTTCAAATAAATAGCTATTGCGGTTAATATGTGTTGGGTAAAATTGAGTAATTGGTAATTCGGTTTCTTCAACAATCTCCTCGATCATTGATAACATTTTTTTACTATCTCCAATATGTACATTCACAACGCCGGACTTTCCTGAAAGCAAGCCCCCATTTCGAGCTTGTGCAGCTATTCTTGCAAATTCTTCCTTTGTCGGTTGAGATGACCGATGGTCCGAAATTGCTATTTCACCAACACCGATAATCTTATCAATTAGGATGATGTCTTCCTCAATCTTAGAAAATAACGTTTTGACAGGTGTTTGGTACGAGCCTGTATAGACAAATGAAGTAATTCCCTCTTCTTCTAATGCTCTACATTTTGCAAGTAGACTGGCCATTGTTCTTGTTGTTCCATCTGTACCAATTACTCCTACTACGGTGGTGATTCCTCCTTTAATACAATCAGACAGCAATAATTCTGGTGTTCTTGTTTTAAAGCCACCTTCACCTCCGCCACCAATAAGATGCACATGAGCATCAATGAAGCCAGGCACAATATAGTAGGCAGATGCATCAAATATTTGTAAAGGAACCGAAGATGAGGTAATGACTATTTCTTCATGAACATACTCAATTTTTTCATTCGATATTAAAATATCGTTTTTACCTATTGACTTTGGGGTAAAGATTTCGCCATTTTTTAAGAGTAACATATATACCTCCGATTGGATCATATTGTTTACATTCAGATTACCATATCTGTCTGTTTTATGATTCATTTTGTTTTTTAGCAACTCTTTAAAATGATCGATCAAAATATACATACAGCTATAAAATATTGAAAACATTAAATCTCTAGATTTGTTCATAATACTCTCATAGTTAAAAATGATTCAATTAAAATAGGAGGCATTTTTATGAGTAGAGCAATGAAAGAAGAATTAGCAAATGCTATTACTCATGGGATTGGTGCAATACTGAGCATCCCAGCACTATATTATTTAATTAGTAAGGCTATGCATAAAGGGACACCCTGGCATTTAATTTCCTTTACAGTCTTTGGTTTATCTATGTTGCTACTTTATATTTGCTCAACATTGCTTCATAGCGTTAGAGACCCAAAGCTAATTAGGCTATTTACAATTTTAGATCACTCAGCAATTTATTTATTAATCGCAGGAACTTATACTCCATTTTTACTCGTAACTTTAAGGGGGAGGATTGGCTGGTCCTTATTTACAATTATTTGGGGCTTGGCAGTTTCAGGTGTAATCTTTAAATTTATATATGTTAATAGGTTTGAATTATTTTCAACCATTGTTTATTTAATTATGGGTTGGTTAATGATGTTTGCAATTAAGCCTATTTATGTAGGACTATCTGGAATAGGATTTTTCTACTTATTATTAGGGGGGCTATTTTATTCGATTGGCACAATTTTCTTTCTAGTCAAACGTTGGCCATATAGTCATGCAATTTGGCATTTATTTGTATTATTAGGTAGTGCATCTATGTATTTTTGTATATTTAAATTTGTAGTTTAAAAAAAGCGCTTCATTTTAAATGAGCGCTTTTAGTTTTATTATTCAATCATCTCTTTAATATAGTTCGTTAATTCTTTGGCATCTGTCATTCCTATTTGTTCAGGATAAATTGGTGGAAATACTTTAAGTGTAACATTTGCTGGTTTAATACGATTACCATTAGCTTCTAAAATATTATAAGTCCCTTCAATTCTTACAGGAATAACTGGAACCCCTGATTTTGTTGCTAAATGTAGGCTCCCTGATTTAAATTCACCCATTTGACTGCCCTTACTTCGAGTACCTTCTGGAAAAATAACTAATGAATGGCCATTTTTAAGTTTATCAACGCCTTCTTTTATAGCTTTAAGTGATTGTCTACGATCACTTCTGTCCATAAATACACTATGCATTTGTTCCATCCAGTCTGGTACAATCGGCAGTTTTTTTAATTCAACTTTTGCAATGAATCCAATAGGCTTATTTAAATATCCTAATAATAGTGGAATATCAAAATTACTTTGATGATTACTTACAAATAGGACTCCCTCGTCTTTTGGAATATTTTCAATCCCTTCAACCTTTACTTTACTACCAGTACAGCCAATCATCATTTTCCCGAAATAATCAGGAAATTGGTGCATTAGACGGTCTTGCTCATGTACAGGTAAATCTTTTGGTATTTTTTTTACTGATGATAATTTTAGCTTTGCTTCAATTACACCAACTACAATGCGTGTTGCAGCAAATATTGTGCGAAACATATTAATCCTCCGATAGTTGAGTATGTTAATTATTATACAAAATGCCCAACCACTTGAAAAGTATTATCCATCCTGATTATTTAATAAAACGAGAATCAAAAAAAAGAATCGGCTTTTATTGGCCGATTCCTTAATATTGTGAATCTTTAGTTCGAAACTTTTGCTCCACCGAATTCTGTAGCAAGAACTTTAGCTTTTTCAATTGCATTAGCTTTAATTTCTTGTGCTTTATCTGGCATTGCAGCCATACCTTCTACGAATAATGTAGTTACATCAGTAACACCTACAAAGTTTAAGATACTTGTTAAGTATGGGCTAGAGAAGTTTATTCCAGCTGCAGGACCTTCTGAATATACGCCACCGCTTGCTTGGATGTGTAATGCTTTTTTATTCTCAAGTAAACCAACTGGACCATTTTCAGTATATTTAAATGTTTTACCAGCAATTGAGATATTATCAATAAAGTTTTTTACAACTGATGGGAAACTAAAGTTCCAGAATGGTGTAACAAATACATACTCATCAGCTTGTGTGAAAATTTCTAAGTTACGATTCATAGCAGCTAAAGTAGCTTGTTGATCAGCACTTAATTCTTCAAAAGCAGTACCGTTTCCTAATTTGCCCCATGCATCAAATACATTTCCATCTAACATAGGAACATTTTCTTTAAATAAATCAAAATGAACAACTTCATTTTCAGGATTTGCTTTTTTGTATTCAGTAATAAATGCTTCCCCTACAGATAGACCAAATGAATTTTCAATTGCATTTGGGTTTGCAGTAATATAAAGTAATTTTTTCATCTTAAACATCTTCCTCTCAGTTTCGTTTATCTTTAATTCGAGATTTATTTTTAAAAATCAAGGGATAATCAAATCCCTTAACCTCATAATAATATCTTTAATTCAAGATGTCAACACTTTTTTTCATAAACAAAATATCTAAATTTAATTTTTGATTTTTCATCGACTTGTACATCAGAAACAGATTTAACATTCCATTCTTCCTTTGAAAAATTCGGGAAAAAAGTGTCGCCTTCAAAGTTATGTTCAATTTCAGTAATATAAAGTGTATCTAAATAAGGGAATGTTAAATTAAAAATTTCAGCCCCACCAATAATAAATAAATCTTTATTTTTATTTTCTTCAACATAACTTATAACGTCATTAATAACTGTAACGCCTTCAGCTTGAAAATCCTTTTTTCTTGTCACAACGATATTTTCTCGGTTTGGAAGTGGTCTACCAATCGAATCAAAGGTTTTTCTTCCCATAATAATTGTATACCCAGTAGTTACTTTCTTAAAATAAGCAAGCTCCTGTGGAAGATGCCAAGGCATCTTATTATTAAAGCCGATTACATTGTTTTCTGACATCGCAACCAATGCAGCAATCATACACTAACTACCCCTTTGATCGCAGGATGGCACTCATAATCTTCTAATGTAAAATCCTCATATTTAAATTCAAAAATGTCTTTGATTTCAGGGTTTATCTTCATTTTTGGTAATTTATGAGGCTCTCTTGTTAGTTGTAAGTTAATTTGATCAAGATGATTTGTATAAATATGAGCATCTCCAAATGTATGTACAAAATCACCTAGTTCTAAATCACATACTTGAGCAATCATCATTGTTAATAAGGCATAAGATGCGATATTAAATGGAACTCCTAAAAAAATGTCAGCTGACAAAATCTTCAACCAAGTTCGTTACGCTTGGCCCGTTCTAAAAAAGAACTGCTACATGTCACCATGCAGATGAGACTATATCACGACCTCATAAAGGTCCCTTGCATTTCGGGTGCCAATCACTTGCACCCTACTCCATAATTGGATAGTCGTTAGGCATTTATTATTCTTTGTAATTATGAAATATGGGGAATTAATAATTTTAAAAACCTCAGACATATTTCATAAAACCACCCACAAAGTATAAATTTAGCACGGGATTGTCTTTATTTAAGAGTTTCCCCGTTTAGCAAGGTTTTCGGTACAGATTACTCTGTAAAGGCGCTCAGAATTAACGCTGATAAAGCTGACAAGAAAGTTTTCCATCATTCACATAGAACTGGAAAAAACAATGACATGGTGCTAATGCCATCTTATCAAGTTCTCCAACATTCCACGCAGAAACAATCATTCTTCGAGAATCTGGATTTGTTTTTATTTGATTAATTACTTCAGAAATTTGATCAATTGTAGAGCCGTCAGCAGCTTTCCATGATCTCCATTGTTCACCATATACAGGGCCCAAATTACCATTTTCATCTGCCCACTCATTCCAAATACGAACACCATTTTCTTTTAAGTATTGAATATTAGTGTCGCCTTTTAAAAACCATAGTAATTCATGAATGATTGATTTTAAATGAACTTTCTTTGTTGTTACTAAAGGAAAGCCATCTTGAAGATTAAATCGCATTTGATAACCGAATGTACTAATTGTTCCTGTTCCAGTACGGTCTGTCTTTGTCATGCCATTATCTAATACGTGTTTACATAAATCTAAGTATTGCTTCATATTGACCTCCTAATTATGTAATGGAATTCTTAATTATCTTCTTTAATTTCAATATAGCCAAAATGAAATTCTGAAGATTTACGAATTAATTGATTAAATCCATATTTTTTAAATCTTTCACTTCTAAAATGATCCTTCAAAACTATTCTTTTTTTGGCAACGCGCTTAGCTTCGTTGATCACTTCATATGTAAGATCATCATAAGATGCTAAATTTTTCAATGCTGCAATACCCGAAGAGGATTCGATATTTTTTTCAAACATCGGATCAAAATAAACAATATCAAAAGATTGATCTGGAAGTGTCTTCAAATAAGTTTTATAATCTATATTTTTTACTTCAATTTTATTAATGATATTCGACCAATCTAAAATGTTCTGTTTATTTGTTTTTAAACCTTTCTTCGTTAGGTAAGCAATAATTTGGTTTTTCTCTAAGCCTAAAACTTTACCTTGGTCACCTACAACATAACTTGCAACAATACTATCTGAAGCCATTCCAAGTGTACAGTCTAGTAGAGAATCACCTTTTGTTAATAAACAAGCATCACAAAATGGATCATGTTCACCCTTCATCAATCGTCTAATTCGAAAAACTGAGGAGTTTGGGTGAAAAAAATATGGAATTGCTTGGTCATCCTCATACCATTCTAATCTATTTTTACCTAAAACAAGTATAGGTTTTTTAAATTTAACATAGATTTCTTCAATGCTAAATTCTTTCCGGAGAATTAGCTGTCCATTTAGGTCTGAAGCAATTTTCTCTGCATCCTTTTCTAAATAAACATCTGGTCTTAAGCAAGTTGTAATTATCATATGTCTCCTTAATTAAGAAAAAAAGAGGAAATATCCTCTTTTCAGCTGCCCGCCAAACGCTCGCTTTCTTAGTTACTTGGCCTGCCTGAGCGGAGCTCTTTACCGCTTAAGGGTAAACTTTGAGCCTTGAAGGCAAGCGCTAGCAAACGGTCTGAAAGTCAAATATTTGGATTTAGTCTATACACTGAAAAGAGGAAAAATCCTCTTTTTACATTTGTGCAAATATTGATTGAATTCTTGCTTTAATATCTTCAGGAGTTGAGCCTTCGATTTGTTCACGAGGAATAAATCCAACTACCTCTTTACCTTTAAATACTGCCATTGATGGTGAAGATGGTGGGAAGTCAGCTAAATATTCTCTTAATGTAGCAGTAGCTTCCTTATCTTGTCCAGCAAACACTGTCATAACTTTTGCAGGTTTTTTCTCTGATTCAATAACAGCTTGAACTGCAGAAGGTCTAGCAAGTCCAGCAGCACAACCACAAACTGAATTGATTACAAAAAAAGCAGTATCATTTAATTCATTCATAAATGACTCGACTTCTTCCCCAGTAGTTAATTCTGTAAAACCATTTGAAGTTAATTCCTCTCTCATTGGCTTTACGATCCCTTTCATGTACTCATCATATGCATTCATTAGTTTGTTTCTCCTTTGTCATTTTCTATTTTATGACGCTCAGTCATTTGTTTCCAAACTGAACCTAGTGCTTCCTCACCATTCTCAATTCGATGCAAAGCAAGTTGAACTTGTAATTTCACTTCGAATTCTGGGTCTTCTAATGCAGCTTTTAATGCTGGAATTGCACTTTCATCACCTAGTTCAAAAAGAAACATTGCTGCACGCCATCTAACTAATTTACTAGGATCTTTTAATGCTTCAATCATAGCTGGCATGGCTTCTTCAAATCCTAAGTCTGATAGACAATCTCCAGCAATTCGTCTTACACCGACTGCCTTATCCTTTAAAGCCTCATATAAATAAGGTAACACTAATTCTGATTTTAACATACCTAAATAAGCTGTAGCTAATCTTCTTATTGAAACATGTTCATCTTTTAATGCGATTTCTAGTAAAGGTAGGTCTTCAAGGGTAGGATCGATTTTTACAAATCTCGCATATCTTTTTTTCCAATCTGTTTCTTCAAAAATATCTGCAGTAAATGGTTCAAATTTAGGAACTTCTTTTTTCTCAGTAATAGATTCATCATTCGTCATCACTTCGTTGACGATATTCTTTATGTCGTTTTCAGTGTGAGTAGCCGTTAATTCATCAATAATTTCTTTCTCAATTGTTGCTAATTCACCATAACGAATTCCATAATCAATCCACTGTCTTTCAAATACTACATTTGATGCAGATGTTGTTAGTTTCATAATTGCTTCTTTATAGAATGGAGGTAAAGCTGCTCTTTGTTCTTCACCATTTACAATTAATTTCAACTGCATAGGTATATTATGATACATTTGAACAAATACTTGTACCTCTCCAAAATGATTATCAATTATCGTATCATTAGTAGCTTCATCATTTACTTCTTCACCAAATACATTTCTGACTTGAAGCAAAATGGTTTGCCAATTTGCATTTGACTTACGATCAATAGCAATAAAATCAGCTACATGATAGACACTTTTGATTCCTTCTATTCCTAATATTTCTTGAATTATTAATGGTGCCTTGTCAATATTATCAATAGAATAATGATTTCTACTTCCTGATGGCAATTCCTCATCTAATAACACTTTCATTGTATTAGGACTTGGTGTTGGTTCGATTGACTTAATTTTCATCTTATTCTCCTCTTCTTGTTATTTAGTCCATTCTATCAAAAAGAGGAAAAACTCACTATTGTAACGCCTTAACGAATTCTTCAAAGTCATTTGTTCTAGATTCGATTGCGTTGTGAGTTAACTCTTCAGATTGACGAGTAAAAAGGTGAAATTTCTCAACTATTATTTCCGTCACATATATAGGTTTTTCTGATTCTTTTACATAACTTGAAGTTTTTATAACTCCTTCAATAGAAACCTCCATCCCTTTTTTTGCTTTTTTAGTAGCATATTCAGCAATGGGACCCCATAATTTTACTGAAACATAATTCGTTCTCGTTTTTTTCAGATAATCTGAATAAACATTCGTAGCAATATTAATAAAAGTTGTTTTCCTTCCATTTGGTGTAGTTTGTAAAATTGGCTCTTTCGTTAATCTTCCTACTAATACAACATTGTTTATCATTATTACCATCTCCTTTATTATTTTCTACAATACAAAATTATTGTAAGTTCGTAAAAAAAGGAAAATGGTATTTTAAATAAACTTTTATATTTAAAAACTCATTATGAGATAAAAAAACTTGAGTAGTAATATGACATCATAATCCAAAACTCAAAATTAATACTTTACTTTAAACTTTCTACTAAATCACTTAAAACTGACCAGCGCTCCATTTTCTGTTCTAGTTGAGCTTCTTTTTCCTCAATATCTTTCGAAAGTTTATAAGCTTCATCAAAATTAGAGCCCACACCTTGTAATTTTTCATTTAATTGCTCAATCTCATTTTCTAGTTTTTCGATATCAGACTCAATACTATCCCATTCTTTTTGTTCTTGATAAGTTAATCGCTTTTTCTTTTGCTCTTTTTGATAAACTGGTTTTTCAATTGTTTCTTTTACAGCTTCAACTTCACGTTTTTCGTTCGATTGTCGTTCTAAATAATCCGTATAGCTTTCTAATGTAGATGAAATTTTCCCTTCACCTTCGAAAATTAATAATTTATTTGTAACTTTATCTAAGAAATAGCGATCATGTGATACGGTAACTACTACTCCACTAAAATTCTCAATATAGTCTTCTAAAACCGTTAATGTATCAATATCTAAATCGTTTGTTGGCTCATCAAGTAATAATAAATTCGGGGCAGTCATTAAAAGTCTTAATAAATATAGTCTTCTTTTTTCGCCACCTGAAAGTTTTCCCAATTGTACTCCGTGCGATTGAGTAGGAAATAAGAATGTTTCCAGCATTTGTGAAGCTGAAATTGTTTTTCCATCTGGTGTATGAATGACTTCTGCTTCTTCCTTAATATAATCAATCATTCTCATAGTTGGATTCACATTTTCTTGTATTTGAGTATAGTATGCTACTTTTACTGTTTGCCCAATTTCAATTTCACCAGAATCAACTTTTTCTTCTCCAACAAGCATTTTCAATACAGTTGTCTTACCCGCACCGTTTTCACCAATTATTCCAATTCGATCAGTTTGAAGTAAAAGTAAGTTGAAATTATCTAATATCTTTTTCTCGTCAAAAGACTTATTAACATTTATAAACTCAACAACTTTTTTACCTAAACGAGTTTGTTGAAAGTTCATCTCTAATTCCACTTTTTCTTGATTGTTGAGTTTACCCGAAAGGTCATCAAATCGTTGAATTCGAGCTTTTTGCTTAGTTGTTCGAGCTTTTGCCCCTCTACGCATCCAAGCTAATTCTCTTCTAAATAAATTGTTTCTTTTTTCATTAGTAGATGCCTCTTGCTCTTCTCGAGCAGCTCTTTGCTCAATATAATACTGATAGTTTCCTTCATAACGATAGATATTACTATTTGAAAGCTCTAATAGTGCTGTAGTAACTTCATCTAAAAAATATCGATCATGAGTTACAAATAATACTGCGTTTTGTAGTCTTTTTATGTATTCTTGTAAAAAAACAATACATTCATAGTCCAAATGGTTCGTAGGCTCATCTAGAATTAATAAATCACATGGATGTATTAATGCTTTTGCTAAGGCTACTCTTTTCTTCTGACCACCTGAAAGAAATGAAACATCTAAATTTAAATTTGATAAACCTAATTTCGATAAAATCGTCTTTGCATTTGCTTCTAAATCCCAACCATTTAATGAATCCATATCAGCTTGTAATTTTAGTAATTCATTTTGTAATCCTTGATTAGATGGATCTTCTCCAAGTGCTTGTAAAGTTTTTTCATATGATTTTACTAAAACCATTACTTTGTCATCACTCTCAAATACTGCTTCAAGAATCGTTTGTTTTTTATCAAAGTCTTCATGTTGAGGCAAATAACTTATTACATAATCCTTTGGAGTCGTAATTTTTCCATCATCAGCTGACTCGACACCTGCAATAATTTTTAATAAACTCGATTTACCAGTTCCATTAATACCTAATAATCCAATTTTCTGTCCTTCGCTTACGGTAAATGAAATTTTATCGAATAAAGTTTTTTCCCCATAAGTTTTAATTAAATTCTCAACACTTAAAATCTTCATATTTTAAAATTCCACTCTTTCATAAATTCATCGATGAATTTTTCTACAAATAAATGTCTTTCTTCTGCCATTTCTAATGCTGTTTTTGTATTCATTAAGTCTTTTAGTTTTAATATTTTTTCATAGAAGTGATGTAGCGAAGAACTTTTGTCACTTCTATATTCTTCGATCGTCATGTTATCTCTTATTTCAAACTCTGGGTTAAACATACTACGACCTTTTTTACCTCCGTACGCAAACGTTCTAGCAACACCAATTGCGCCAATTGCATCCAAACGATCAGCATCTTGTACAATTTTACCTTCTAAAGAGGTTGGAACAACCCCATTGCCTCCTTTATAGGAGATATTTTCAATGATGTACAAGATTGCTTTTACGACTTCATTACTATTTAATAATTCATTTAGAATTGATTCTAATTGTATTTTTTGAGCTTCAAGATCATCATGTAATTTATCATCTATTACATCGTGAACTAATGCAGCACATTCTACGATGAATTGATTTGCATTTTCTTTTTTAGCAATATGTACAGCTAAGTTTCTAACACGGTCAATATGATGCCAGTCATGCCCAGAACTATCACCTTGATGAAGATTTCGAACATAATTTTCTAATTGTAATATGATTTCCTGCTGATTCATACTCGTACCTCCATAAATCGACTAGTGATATTATATCATTTTTCTATCTCCGAAAAACATTAATAGGCTAAGTGGGATTTAAATTTACGAAAAAACCTTCACTTAGAGTGAAGGTTTTTAGTGTGTAGATAAATTCTACAAAAATATGATTTTATTTTAAATTAGAATCTAATTATATTGAGTAGTATATTTTTTCTTAAATCCATTTGGATTGGTCTTATGCCAATTCCAAGCATCTTTAATGATCAAATTGATGTCTTCATTCTTTACTGTCCATCCTAATACTTTTTTAGCTTTCTCTGAAGAAGCAATTAGAATACTTGGGTCACCTTCTCTTCTAGACCTGATTTTATATGGTATTGGGTGCTTAGTTATCCGACGAACCGCTTCAACAATTTGTAATACTGAATATCCCTTATTATTTCCAAGGTTAAAAATATCACTTTGCCCACCATTAAAAAGGTAATTAAGTGCTAGTAAATGAGCATTCACTAAATCTTCAACATGGATATAGTCTCTAATACACGTCCCGTCTGGAGTATTATAATCATCTCCAAAAATAGAAATCTCTTTCCTTTGATTTAAAGCAACCTGCAAAATCAATGGAATTAAATGAGTCTCAGGTGAGTGGTCTTCTCCAATTTCGGCTGAGCGCTTTGCTCCAGCAACATTAAAGTATCTTAGTGAAACATAATTTATACCATATGCTAAACTACTCCATTTCATCATCTTTTCCATCATTAATTTTGTTTCACCATAGGTGTTCGTTGGATTTGGAATGCAGTCTTCTGAGATAGGTACTATTTTAGGTTCACCATATACAGCAGCCGAAGATGAAAATACGATATTTTTAACATTAAATTCATTCATCACTTCTAATAGAACTTGTGTGCCAAATACATTATTGCTAAAATACTCCAACGGTTTTTCCATTGATTCACCAACTAGACTATTTGCTGCAAAATGTAACACACCATCAATCTTTTCATTTTCGAATACTGATCTTAAAAATTTCTTATCTCGAATATCCCCATTATAAAAAATGGCTTTTGAATGAATCGCTCCTTTGTTTCCTGTCTGCAAATTATCAACAATTATTACATTTACGCCATTTTCAATCAGCATGTATACTGCATGTGATCCTATATAACCAGCTCCGCCAAGTACTAAAATATTCATTATGGTCACATTCTTTCGTTTTTAAGTGGTTTTTTGGTCATATTTTTATTTTTAAAAACAAGCAATTTTTGACCAAAGTAATTTAAAATCGTATATAACCCAGAACTAATTAAAACAGCAAAGTCATTTTTATAATTTAGAGAGATAAAATTCTGTAAATTTAAAATGTAATCAATTATTTTAGCTCCGAGATTAAATGCTATAAAATAACAGGTTAAAATGACTATGATAAACAATGGAATACTTTTTTTTACAGAGCCTTGACTTTTAAATGTAAAATTTCGATTTAAAATATAACTTACACAAGCTCCTATAGAATTTCCAATAAATGTTGAAACCCAATAAGACAAACCAAATAAATGAAGTAATAAATAAATGAATGATAATCCTACAATTGTATTTGCAATTCCTACTGCAATAAAACGGATAAATGTCTTATTCATCTTTGCCCCTTATTTACTAGTTCAGAATCGCTCATTGTATATAAATCTGTTTCAATAGCGTATCTAGGTCGATTTTTTACTTCGTGATAAATCTTTCCAATATACTCACCGATCATTCCGATTCCCATTAATTGAACTCCACCTACAAACCAAATTGAAACCATTAATGACGGCCATCCACTAACCGTATTTCCTAATAAATGTTGAACTATTGCATAACCACCTGCTATCAAACTAAATATGATGGATAAAAACCCAAGCAGTGATACAAATCTAATCGGAGCTATACTAAATGATGTGATCCCATCGAACGCAAAAGATAGCATCTTTTTTAATGGGTATTTTGATTCACCTGCAAACCGTTCTTTTCGATCGTAATAAACATTAGTTGATGGAAACCCTACAAGAGGTACTAGTCCCCTTAAGAATATATTAGTTTCTTTATATTTGAATAACTCATCTAATGCCCTTTTACTCATTAATCGGAAATCAGCATGATTAGGAACTAGATTAATCCCTATTTTCCCCATGAATCGATAAAATCCAAGCGCTGTTGTACGCTTAAAAAATGTATCTGTTTCTCTACTGTCTCGTACACCATAGACAATATCAAAACCTTCTATATACTTTTCTACAAAATTACGTATTACATTTATATCATCTTGTAAATCCGCATCGATTGAAACTACACAATCGGATTGTTTATTAGCAATTTCAAGCCCAGCAATAAGTGCGTTTTGATGCCCTACATTTTTAGCAAGCTTTAATCCTTTCACAAATAAATTATCGTTACTTTCTTTTTCTATTAGTTCCCATGTTCGATCCTTACTTCCATCATCTACAAATAGAATTTTGCTATCATCTGAAATAAGAGAATCATAAATTAATTCTTCAATTAAGTAAGTAAGTTGATAGGCTGTTTCTTCAAAAACTTCCTGTTCATTGTAACAAGGTACAACAATTGTTAGTAAAGGTATCATGTATAATCACGTCCTTATAAAGTGGTTATTTTACTTCGTATAGATAGATGCGCCATGCTGAATGATCATCATTAAACGTCTTCATCAATCTAAGTCCATTACTATTAGCATTTTCTATTGGGACAGCCGCAAAAATATATTCCCCACCCAACTTTTTAAATTCGTTAATATTTAGTTGTAAATGATGGATTTTTACGTTTGAGTCCTTTTTAAATTCATAATTTTTACCTAATTCAGCTACAAATAAATAGCATCTCCCCCCCCAATGATCGAAGTAATTTTCAAGCAAGGGGCTTTTTTCAAGTTCAGGTGCTATTATTTTTCTAAATTGGTGCTTATACTTTAACGAATAAAAATTATTATACGTATCGAGCGTGTAAAAACCGTTATACTGAGCAATTGCAGGGTGAATGCCTATACTTGCAACCCGATAACTATTTTTAGGTTTTCCAATATATTTTGAGATTTCATTAAATTGATTTACAGCATAAAATTGTTTAAATGATGGTTTCCCTGCTACACGATACACAATTTCATCATTAGCACAAAACATCACAATTACTTGAACTACTAAACAAATTTTCACAAACTTTTGCCAACCTATTCCCTTTAACCAAAGAAGATAGGCTCCAACAGCAAACATTAAATAGATTATTAAAGGTCTTAAAAAATGAAATCTTGCAAAATTAAATGTATTTAAAAGCTGAAATTGTTCTTTTACTGGCTTCCATCCTTTATAAAACCAAAAGGCGTACCAAACGGATAATAAAAAATTAAGAATGAATAAGTATAGAAACCTTTTTTCAATAATTCCTCTTTTTTTATTTCTTAAAGTCCAGAATACAATAAAAGATAAAGGTACAATGACTAGAGTGTGAAGTGTCAGCACATGGGTATGGCCTAAAAAATAATTCTTAAACACTAATCGAATCGTATGCCAAAAACCCAATGTAGAGCTTAAAAACTCATTTCTACTTGTTGGTTCAGATGGAATGACTAGTGAGAATACTAACCGATATTCTATTGCTAAATACATTAAAGTCATTAATAAAATACTTAAAAAGAACACTAGATTGATTTTCTTCTTTACAAATACATCCCTTAACCATAGCAATCCCATAAATACTAAAAAGAAAAAGAATCCTAATACAAAACTAGAATAGAAAGGTAATAAAATAAGGGTAATCCATTCTTTCCAAGAATATTTCCCAATCCTTATATTTAGAAACGCCCAAAGTGCTAGTGGCATCCCCAATGTACTTAGCATTCCAGACGGCCAAAATGGCGTTAGTGCAAATGCAAGCGAGACCCATACTCTAATAAGGTAATTTTCCTTTGATGTTATAAAATGCTTTTTTAACAAGATATACATCCCAAAAAACGCGAAAAATCTAGTAATTGTCTGCCCTATGGAATAAGCTAGCATTGGCGAAAAGAGATTATTTAGCCACTGTATACCACTAAATTCAGTTCCATAAGCATTTCTTGGCAATCCATTTATGATCTGTGGGATTGTGGAATTTAATTTACCAAATAATTGCCCTGAATTTCTAAGTGTTTTATACCATGCAATATTTGAATCTAAATTATCATGTACTCTAATATGAGCATTTTCTCCTAATATGAAAAGTGGAGAAACATAAATGATCATTAAGATTGTTGAAATCATTAAATGTTTATTTTCCTGACTTAGTTTCTTAAATAGTTTCATATTTCTTACACCACTTTGTTATATATTGTTTTTTGATTACTGATTAATATTTCCCTCACTTTATCTTTTTAGTTTTATTTTCTATCTCTTTCTCACATCTATTAATATTAAAATTCTTTTCTGAAAATCAGATGAAAATTTGACTAAAATTTCATTTGAATTTTCCCTATTATTTTCAATAAGTAAAAAATATTAATTTTATAATGTGCATAAAAATTTGATTAGGCTAATTTCTTTAATAGTATAAAAAGTTTTTAGATGTAATTAAATCATGTACTAGAGGTGCAATCATGCTGATTTTTGTGGATGACGAACAAAAAAAGTTTCATCTAACAAACGGAAAAATTAGTTATGTATTTTATGTCATGAAAAATGGTCATCTTGGGTCTTTGTATTTTGGAAAAGCGATTGACATTCATTCAAATTTCACTCATATCCAAAATGACAATTCTACTACAACATATACTTCTTATTATTATGCTGATCGATCAATTAGTCTTGAAACGATCAGACAGGAATATCCTGTCTATGGTACTTCTGACTATCGTGAACCGGCATTAAGTATTCGTCAGTTAAACGGTAGCCATATTACTAACTTTATCTATAAAGATTATACAATTACAAAAGGGAAACCCATTTTACAAGGATTACCTGCCACTTATACTGAATATGAAGAAGACGCAGAAACAATTCAGATTGTTCTAGAGGACTCAACACTTAATGCTGAATTAGTCTTATGCTATACAATTTTTAAAGATTTATCTGTTATTACTAGAAGTGCTTATATTTGTAACCACAGTTCGGAACCTTTTTATTTAGAACGTTTTATGAGTACATCTATTGATTTTCCTGACCATGATTTCATGATGATTCAGCTAAGTGGTGCATGGTCTAGAGAGAGACATATAAAGGAACGTCAGTTAGTAATGGGTACACAAGGAATCTCGAGTTTACGAGGTTCAAGTTCACATCAACATAACCCATTTCTTGCCTTTAGAAGAAAAGAGACTACAGAAAATCATGGTGAAGTTTTTGGTTTTAATTTAGTTTATAGCTCAAATTTTATTGCTCAAGCTGAAGTTGATCATTACGATATGACTCGAATTACAATGGGAATACATCCGTTTCGTTTTACTTGGAAATTATCAGAAAATGAACACTTTCAATCCCCTGAAATAGTGATGGTGTATTCTGATCAAGGTATGAACGGAATGAGTCAAACTTATCACGATTTATATCGAAACAACCTAATTCGTGGTGATTGGAAAAATAATGAACGCCCTATCTTAATAAACAATTGGGAAGCCACTTATTTCAACTTTAATGAAGAATCCTTACTTCAAATCGCAAGAGAAGCAAAAAATCTTGGGATTGAACTATTTGTATTAGATGATGGATGGTTTGGTAAAAGAAATAATGCTACTAGCTCACTAGGCGATTGGTATTCAAATACTGAAAAATTCCCTAAAGGAATAGATCGTTTTGCCTATAAAATTAAAGAGTTAGGTTTAAAATTTGGTCTTTGGTTTGAGCCTGAAATGGTAAGTCAAAATAGTAATTTATTTAAAAATCATCCTGATTGGATTATTCATACACCTAATCGGCTAGTTTCTTTAGGAAGACATCAATTAGTATTAGATTTCTCGAGAAAGGATGTTGTCGATCACATTTATAAAAAAATGGCAGATGTTATAAAAAATACAAATTTAGACTATATAAAATGGGATATGAATCGAAATATAACTGAGGCTTATTCAAAGAAGTTAGCTAATGATCAGCAAGATGAATTTTTTCATCGATATATTTTAGGTGTGTATGAATTATATGAACGACTAGTAAGTGAATTTCCAAATGTGTTATTTGAATCATGTGCTGGTGGTGGTGGTCGATTTGATCCTGGTTTATTGTTTTATGCACCCCAAGCATGGGCTAGTGATAATACAGATCCAATTGAACGATTAAAAATTCAATACGGTACCTCACTACCATACCCAATTTCTAGCATCGGATCACATGTATCAGCATCACCTAATCATCAAACATTTCGTAATACCCCATTATCAATTAGAGCCAATGTCGCTTTCTTTGGAACATTTGGTTATGAATTAAATCCTTTAATACTTACTGAAAAAGAAAAATCAGAAATTAAATCGCAAATACAATTTTTCAAACAGCACCGATCATTAATGATGAAAGGAGATTTTTATCGGTTACTTGATCCTTTTAAGGAAAACGAAGTAGCTTGGATGGTAATAAGTAAAAACAAAAATGAAGCCATTATAGGTTGGTACAAAATATTAGCAAGCCCAAATCCAAGGAAGTTCCAGACTTTAAAACTGACAGGTTTAAATCCAAATAAGAAATATTTACTAAACACTACGAATCACACTTTTTATGGAAACGAATTAATGGAAAATGGAATCCCATTACCACTCGAATTTAATGGCTCCAATAAAAAAATTGCAAAACGAGCAGGTGATTTTCAATCTTGCATCTTTCATCTGGTTTGTCCTGATTAAATGTACAAAACTCGTCCTTAATGTCCTATGACGATGTTCGAAAAAGTAGAAGTATAGACCAATCAAAACGCTTGTCTTTTCGTGCAGCAAATCTTGCAATTGTGTGATAAAAACAAGCGTTTTAAATGGTCTTTAAACCATTCAACATTAATGAAGGTTCTTAAGCTTTCAATAATTTCTCAATGGTCGATTTCATCTCTTGAGGATTTGTTTGAGGAGCAAATCGTTCAATGACTTTACCATTTTTATCAATAATAAATTTAGTAAAATTCCATTTTATTGATTTTAACCCCATAATGCCAGGAGCTTCTGAGCTTAAATATTTAAATAGTGGATCTGCTTTATCACCATTTACATCAATTTTTCCGAAAACAGGGAAGGTTACACCAAAATTCAATTCACAAAAACTTTGAATTTCTTCATTTGAACCTGGTTCCTGATTCATAAATTGATTACATGGAAAACCAAGAATTACTAATCCTTCTTCTTTATATTCTTCATATAATGCTTGTAAATCTTTATATTGAGGAGTATATCCACATGCACTTGCAGTATTTACAACGATTATCACTTTATCTTTATATTTTGAAAGAGATACATCTTCGCCCTTGCTATCTTTTACTTCAAAATCATAAATACTCATTTCACATTCCTCCTACTTCCTTATAATGTTAATAGTAATTATTTTCCATCAAAAAGTCTATTCTAATTACTATTTTTTGAAAAAAACCTTCAAACCTATTAGTATTTAAATTATAGTTTAATTAAACTAATTTCTTCACCTTTTAACTAAAGAATGGAGGTAAGAGTATGCAAGATTTAGGCTTTAATACATATTTAATTGATTTATATGATTTATCGTTTCAGGAACGAACGGGTAGTTATATTATTTTAGATGAAGATATTACAATCATTGAAACAAGTGCTAGCCCTTCCCACGAGTATTTATTACAAGGTTTAAAAGAGTTACAAATTTCATTAGACAGAATTAAAAATGTTATCGTAACACATATTCATTTAGATCATTCAGGTGGCGCTGGCTTATTAATGGAAAAATGTCCTAATGCAACTCTATTTGTCCATCCAAAGGGAGCTAGGCATATAGAGGATCCTACAAAATTAATTGCGAGTGCAAAACAAGTTTATGGTGATGATTTTGATCGATTATTTAATCCAATTCTTCCAATTGACTCTACTAAAATTTATCAGGTAGCCGATGGTGAGGAGCTTATTATTGGTAAAAATCGTAAACTAACATTTTTACATACGCCAGGTCATGCTAATCATCATATTTCAATTTTCGATTCTTCTAGTAAATTTATGTATACAGGAGATACATTAGGCATTTATTATCCACAGCTTCAAAAGGAAATAGGTACGTTTATTTTACCATCGACATCGCCTAATCAATTTTCATACGAAGCAACACTAAGTTCATCTGGAAAAATTCAAGAGTATCATCCTGATGCTATTTGCTACGGTCATTATGGATTAACTAGAGATACAAATTTCGTATATGAGTCTTTAAAGCTATATTTAGATCGTTTTATGAAACTAACTGCTTCCACGATTGAAGAAAATAAAGAAAAACCTTTTTATGAGAAAAGCAGGATTTTGTCAGCAGCATTATATAATGAAGTAAAGCAAGATCTACAAAATAAGAATATAGATGAGAGTCACCCAGTTTTCCAGATTATAAAGTTAGATTTGAAAGTTTCAGCTATGGGATTAGTACTGGCTATGGATCAAGTTTAATTAAATAAAAAACTTCAGCCATTTGGCTGAAGTTTTTATTATTTTTTAATTTTTTTCATTGGTTTATTTTTACTTGAAACAGGTTTTTTATTTTGATTTGAAACTGGTTTCGTTCTTTTTTCTTTTATTTGATTTTCATTCGGTTGTCTTTCTTTCATTTCGACTTTTTGTATTTCACCGTGTGAAACCGTTAAATGTTCAAAAAACAATTTTTGCGTTCCTCTTAAGCTAAATAAGTTCTTTTTCTCTCGAGGTGTTACTAAGTTTATGACAGTACCTTGTTTACCCATTCTTCCTACACGGCCACTTCGATGAGTATATTGTTCAACTTTTTCTGGTACATCAAGTGTTATGACATAAGGTAACTCTTGTAAATCGATTCCTCGTGCTGCTACATCAGTTGAAAATAGTAAAGTCGTTTTACCGATTTGAAGATCTTTTAAAACTCGACTTCTTTCCATTTTCCCTAGTTTTGAATGCAGTACCGCTGTTTTAATTCCTCTAAAATTTAATTTAGAAGCGTATCCTTCAAGTTTAAATGGATCATTACTAAATACGATTGCTTTCATATTTTGAACAGATGCAATTCTTCTAAGTAATTCTAGCTTCTCTCTTTCTTCACAAGGAATAAAACCATGAATTATATTTCCTTCCAAGCTTTGTTCAATCGAAATTTCTTTTAGATTTGAACTTGTTTCCTTGGCAAATTGCATTGCCCCAGGTGTAATTGTTGCAGATAAAAATACTAGTTGGCGATCTTTCATCGTTGCTTTGACAATTTGCGGTAAATCTTTTTGATCATCTGTTTTTAATAATTCATCTACTTCATCAAAAACAATTGCCTTAACACAATGCATTTTTAATTTTTTCTGTTTGATTAATTGTGAAATTCGCCCCGGTGAACCAACGATAATTTTAGGCTTTTGTTTTAATTTTTCAATCTGACGTTTTATATCAGCTCCACCAACAATTGAAGCCACTTTTATATTTGTATTTTGTGTATAGTCTTGAACAACCTGAAAAATTTGCATTACAAGTTCACGAGTTGGAGCCATGATCATAATTTGAGGATTTTCTTCCATTGCATCGACCTTATTAATTAAAGGTAAAACATATGCAAGAGTCTTACCAGTACCTGTCGGAGATTGCGCTATGACATCGTTCCCATCTAAAATCGCTGGGATTGCTTCCTCTTGAACTGCTGTCCATTTCGTAATATTATTTGCTTTTATTTTTAAGATTGTTTGTTCTGCTAATTGAAAATGTTCCATTTAAATCTCCTTTAATATTTGCTCATCGTACCATTGTAACATTATTTCTGTAATATGTACCAATTCTTCTATTAGATCGAAGTCATCTTCGGTCATTTTATTTTGAAATTTTATGTTTACTGACGATTCAATGATATTTTTATCTAAAATAGAGTGTTTAATGTTATAAAATGGAGTGAATTGCTCATTTGTTTTATTTTGAAATAAAAGCAGACTTCTTTGAATGATTTCAATTTCTAATGGTTTAGGAAAGGAAAATTCAATTTCAATATAACATCCTACTTCAGTATTTCCATTAATTAATTCATTATATAAATCACTAGCTGATGTGCTCATTGAAAATATGCAACTTGTTGTCTTAGTCGACTTATTTAATTTATTAAATCGAATTGAGAATAATCGATCCATTTTGGAAAGATTAACAAAGTCATTTCGATCAGTGATTTCATATTCTCCATCTAAATCTTTGTCATATAAGAGCCCTTCTAAGACAACCTTCATATTATCAAAAGCGGTCGGATCAAACATTATCTACACTCCTTTAATCAATAGATTCCTAAGTTCGCTTATTTCCTATTATGTATCATAATGAACGAACAACACAAAAAATAATCCGATAAAATCATTGATTCAATTTTATCGGATCAATTCTTATTTTACTATATCAAATTGGCTATTATAAAGATTTGCGTAGAAACCTTCTTTTTCCATTAATTCCTCATGAGTACCTTGTTCAATAATATCACCATCCTTCATACAAAGAATCAAATCTGCATTTCGAATAGTCGATAGGCGATGCGCAATCACAAAACTTGTTCTTCCCACCATTAAATTGTCCATTGCTTTTTGAATGAGTGCTTCAGTTCTTGTATCAACACTACTTGTTGCTTCATCTAAAATTAATATTTGAGGATCTGCCAAAATTGCACGAGCAATCGTGATCAGCTGCTTTTGACCTTGGGATATATTATTTACTTCTTCGTTAAGTATCATATTGTATCCATCAGGCAATGCTCGAATAAAGTGATCAGATTGAGCAGAAATAGAAGCATTTGTTACTTCGTCATCCGTTGCATTAAGTCTTCCAAAACGGATATTATCTGCAATTGTACCATTAAATAGCCAAGTATCTTGTAGATCCATTCCAAATAATGATCTAAGTTCATCCCTTTTAAAATTCTTTATGTTATGTCCACCGATTGTGATTTCCCCACTATTAACATCGTAAAACCGCATTATTAAATTTACAATTGTTGATTTACCAGCTCCCGTTGGCCCAACAATTGCAATTTTTTGGCCAGGTTTAACGACTAAATTAAAATCATGAATAATCATTTTTTCAGGTGTATAACCAAAAGCAACATGGTTAAAACAAACATCACTTGTAACTTCATGATGCTTGATTGATCGTGCGTTTGTTACTTCAGGTACTTCTTCTTTCTCTTCTAAAAATTCAAATACTCTTTCTGCAGCTGCTGCTGTTTGTTGAAGGATATTTGAAATATTAGCAATTTGTGAAATTGGCTGGGTAAATGAACGAACATACTGAATGAAAGCTTGAATTCCTCCAACTGTCATTGATCCATTTGCAGTAAAATATCCACCTAATATACAAATCGCAACATAGCCAATGTTTCCAATAAAAGCAGTGATTGGAATCATAAGTCCGGATAGAAAATTCGCTCTCCATGCCGATTTATATAACTCATCATTATATTCACTAAAAGCTCTCGTAGATTCATCTTCACCACTAAATGCTTTTACTAAAACATGATTTCCTAACATTTCTTCTACATGTCCATTTACTTTCCCTAAATATCTTTGCTGGTTAATAAAATGTTTTTGAGATTTTTTAACGATCATCATGACAAATATCATTGAAAGAGGCAATATACATAGCGCAACTAAAGTGAGTTGCCAGCTGATTGAAATCATCATGATTGTTATACCAATAATCGAGGTAATCGATGTAATGATTTGTGTTAAACTTTGGTTTAATGTTTGATTAATTGTATCCACATCATTCGTAATTCTAGAAAGAACTTCACCGTGACTAGTCTGATCAAAATAGCTTAAAGGTAATTTATGAATTTTATCATTTATATCACTTCGAAGCTTAAAAGTTACCTTCATCGTAACACCACTCATTACATAGCCTTGAAGATATGCAAAAAGTGAGCTTAATAAATATAAACCAATTAACCATAAACCAATTATACTTATTTTTCCAAAGTTAATTTTTCCACTACCACTAATTTGTTTCATGACACCGGAAAAAATTTCATCTGTCGCTTTGCCAAGAATTTTTGGCCCTAGTATAGTAAAAACAGTTGAAATAATTGCTAGTATAAAGACAATAACGATTGTCTTTTTGTGAGCTCCTAAATGACTCATTAATTTTGCCATCGAACCTTTAAAATCTTTCGCCTTTTGACCTGGCGCCATTTGGATTCGTCCAAACATTTGACCGGGCCCGCGATCACCGCCCCGATTTTGAAAAGTATTTTTATTAGAATTGCTCATGCTAATTCCTCCTTGGATAACTGCGATGAAGCAATTTCTAAGTATTCAGGGCAATTTTTCAGAAGTTCTTTATGGGTACCTTGACCTACAATCCTACCATTATCTAATACAACAATGTGCTCTGCATTCATGATCGTATTTACACGTTGGGCAATAATGATCATCGTAGTTGATTCTATATCTTCATTTAACGCTTTTCTTAACGCAAAATCAGTCTTAAAATCAAGCGCAGAGAAACTATCGTCAAAAATAAGAATTTCGGGTTTCCTTGCTAAAGCCCGAGCAATCGAAATTCTTTGTTTTTGACCACCTGAAACATTATCTCCACCTTGAGAAATTTCAGCATTAAATTTCCCTTCTTTTTGAGAGATAAATTCACTAGCCTGAGCGATTTGGGCTACTCTTTCCATTTCTTCATCAGAAATATTTTTATTTCCGTATTTTAAATTAGAGGCAATTGTCCCTGTTAGTAAAAGTCCTTTTTGAGGTACATATCCTATTTTAGTACGTAAATCCTTTTGCTTTACTTCCCTTAGGTCTACACCATCAACTAAAACTTCCCCTTTAGTAACATCATAAAAACGTAAAATTAAATTTGCAATTGTTGATTTTCCCGAGCCAGTTGGACCAATAATGGCAGTTGTTTGTCCTGGCTTTGCAACAAATGAAATATTATTTAGTACATCATTTTCAGCACCTTCATATCGGAAACAAACATTTTTAAATTCAACAAATCCTTTTTTATCTGCTTCAAAGTTTTTATGAAGCTCTGGATCGATAATTGATACATTAGTAGACAATACTTCTGAAATACGTGTAGCAGAAACAGCCGCTCTAGGGACAAGGATAAACATGATTGAAATCATTAAAAATGCTGTAATAATTTGCATTGCATATTGCATAAATGCGATCATATCGCCAACTTGCATATTAGATTTAGCAATTTGGTGGGCACCAACCCAGATGATTAATAGTGATGAACCATTCATAATTAACATCATTGAAGGCATCATTATTGTCATGATTCGATTTACAAACAAATTCGTTTTTGTTAATTCACTGTTTACCTCTTGGAATCTTGTTTTTTCATGTGAAGCATTTCCAAATGCTCTAATTACCATCAATCCCGTTAAATTTTCTCTTGAAACTAGATTTAACTTATCTATTAGCTTTTGAATTAATTTAAACTTTGGAATAGCAACTGTCATGATTACCATAATTAAAGAAAGTAGAACAATAACAGCTAATGCAATAATCCAGCTCATCGAAGCGGATTTATTAATTGCCATTATGATTCCGCCAATTCCCATAATTGGTGCATAACAAAGCATTCGGATCCCCATCATTAAAAGAGTTTGAATTTGCATTACATCATTTGTACATCTTGTAATAAGAGATGCCGTTGAAAATTTATCAAATTCATTGTTTGAAAAGCTTTCAATTTTTTTGAAAACATCTTTACGTAAATTCCTAGCGACACCAGAGGCAATTCTTGAGGATAAGAAGCTGACTAAGACTGCTGCTATTCCTCCAAGTAAAGCAATCGCAATCATAATCATTCCTATTTTAGCGATATATAAACTTCCTAGTTTATGTAAATTAACGCCTAGTTCAGTATAAAATGATTTCGTCATCATAATACCACTTTGAGTTAGTAAGGTTTTATCCGATGAAATAGCTTTATTATGCGCATTTAGTATCGCATTTTTGGGAAGTTTATCAAACATTGGTTGCAACTCATATAGTTTTGTTAAATTAATCTTATTTGAACGCGGCGTACTACTAGTTTGTGCATGAATTACTTTTCCACTAGCTTCTTCTTGGATTATATTAAATAATGTCCAAGTGGAAGCACCAAATGATTGATCAAGTTGTTTTTCTACATTCATATTCAATTTTTTCTTTACGTAAATGCTCTGATCTGCTTTTTTGTAGATACTTATGTATTTTTTTCCTTTTGAATTTTTATCATTTGCGGATTTCAACTCATAATTTTTAAATATAATTTCTTTTTCCTTATCTGTCATAAAGGTGGTCATTAGTTTCATACCTTTTTGACTAATTGCATCTGGAGCAACATGCAAAATACCATTTTGTTGAATACCATTGTTCACAATTTCGGACATATAGTTAGGTAAGTTCAAATCACACATGGCCTGACCAAATAAGAATAATATAGCTAAAATTATACTTGTACTAAATGCTTTTAAATACTTAGCTAACTTAATCAAATGAGTATCTCCCCTATTATGATGTATTTTTTTAAATATTAACTCATACTGAAAAAACTCGCATCAAATGCGAGTATGTTTTTCAGTAAGCATTATTAAGTTAATTAAAACAATCCTTTTGGACGGCCAAGTTCATCTAAGTCCATATTTAATGCAGCTGGTTTTTTCGGTAAACCAGGCATTGTCATTACGTTACCTGTTAGTGCAACAATAAAACCTGCACCAATTGAAGCTTTAAGTTCTCTTATTTCTACTTTAAAACCAGTAGGTCTTCCAACTAAACTTGGTTGGTCTGATAAGGAATATTGAGATTTTGCCATACAAATTGGTAGGTTGCCCCAACCATTCTCATTAAATTCCAAAATTTGTTTTTTTGCTTTAGGAGAGATATTCACTCCGTCTGCACCATAAACTTCTTTTGCAATTTTTTCTATTTTATTTTCAATTGAATCAGATAATTCATATAAATAATTAAATGTTTCTTTAGGATTTTTTAACATACTAACAAGAGATTCAGCTAGCTCTATGCCACCTTTACCACCATGTTCCCAAACTTCTGTTAAGACAATCTTAATGCCGTTATCTTGTCCCCATTGTTTTAATACACTTATTTCTTCTTCTGTGTCAGAAATAAATTTATTAATGGCTACAACAACAGGTACATTGAATTTGCGAACTGTTTCCACATGCTTTTCAAGATTTTGAATTCCATCTTTAACTGCTAAAGCGTTTTCATTAGTCAATTCATTTCTATTTACGCCACCATGCATTTTTAATGCTCTAATCGTTGCAACTATTACGACTGCATCAGGTGTAACACCTAAAGCTCTAGTTTTGATATTTAAGAATTTTTCAGCTCCTAAATCTGCACCAAAACCAGCTTCCGTTACGACATATTCCCCTAATTTCATAGCCATTTTAGTTGCAATAACACTGTTACAACCATGAGCAATATTAGCAAATGGGCCACCATGAATAATTGCTGGAGTGTGTTCAATCGTTTGAACAAGATTTGGTTTAATTGCGTCTTTTAGTAATAATGCTAGAGCACCTTCTACTTTTAAATCTCCTACAGTTACTGGCGTTTTATGTATAGTATAGGCAACAACAATTCGTTTAAGTCTTTCTTTTAAGTCTTGAATTGATGTCGCTAAACAAAGAACCGCCATGATTTCTGAAGCAACCGTTATATCAAACCCATCTTCTCTTGGAACCCCGCCAGATGGACCTCCTAAACCTACAACGACATTTCTTAAAGCACGGTCATTTAAATCGACTACTCTCTTCCAAGAAATTCTACGTACATCAATTTCAAGTTCATTTCCTTGATGGATATGATTATCAATAAATGCTGCTAAAGCATTATTCGTCGTAGTAATAGCATGGATATCACCGTTAAAATGTAAATTAATATCATCCATTGGTAAAACTTGAGAATAGCCTCCTCCAGTTGCACCGCCTTTTACTCCCATCGTTGGCCCTAATGACGGTTCACGCAATGCTACGATTGCATTTTTGCCAATTTTGTGGAAAGCTTGTGCAAGCCCAACAGTGACCGTTGATTTACCTTCACCAGCAGGAGTCGGGTTTATTGAAGTAACTAAGATTAATTTACCATCTTCATTTTCTTTTAATCGGTCTAAAATTGATAATGACAATTTAGCTTTATAATGCCCATAGTTTTCAACTTCTTCATCAAAAAGATTTAAATTATCTGCAATTTCGTTTATTTTTTTCATTTCTGATTCAAAAGCAATTTCTAAATCTGACTTAACTTGACTCATTCAATCATCTCCAATTGCACTTCATTATAATCAAAATTATAGCACAATTTTACAAATAATTCATTTTTAAAAATTCAAAATTGTTAATCATATTATCCAAAATTACTAATACTTTCTACTTATCAATGGGATTCAAAGTTACATACTAAAGATAAGGCATTAAAAGAAAGGAGTGTAATTAAATGTATCGTCATAAAAAGCATAAAGAACATAAACGTAATCACAATTTACCAAAGGATCAAAATGAAGAATATAGTGCAGAGTTTTATCCCACAAGGAATGTGTTTTATTCGGAAACTACTTCAGATAAATCTCATGCCTCTGGAATTGTAATTGGATACGTAGCTCTATTTTTTTCACTATTTTCGTTATTTTTAATGCCTGTTTTATTCGGAATCGTTGGAATTGCACTTGGAATATACTCTGTAACTAAAGGTCATTCCACTTTAGGATATACAGCAATTGGATTTGGATTATTTTCGGTAATTGTCACAATATTCTATAACTTATTAATTGTCTTAAGTGCAATTCTTTAAGAATAGATTAAAAAAAGCAAAAAAAGACCTTTAAGGTCCTTTCAAAATAGATAATTTTTGTACACCATCTACTCATTGAAAGAACCTTAAAGGTCCATTTAAATTCCCCGCAAACATTCACTTACTCAATTTTCATCATCTTCCTATTGGTTTAAATAACATCACAAATCGAAAGACAATCTATTTCTTTAAACTTGAACGACAGACCATTCGTCATCTTTCTTTGAATAAGTTAAATTTGCAATATGATTTGTAAGGTCTCGATACTCTTCAACATTTTCTAAAATTTCATCTACACCAGAATAAAAATCAACTCGAAAAATAGGGATTTCGATTACTTTTCTATTTTCAACTCTTTCACTTAAATCAATTATTAATCCATCCTCCATTAAAGGGTATAATGTCAACATTAATTTAATATTGATTGGATTAATTTGTTTTGAACGATTAAATATATTTAAACTTCTTCTCTGAAGTTGTGTAATTTTATAAGATATGACATTACAGAGCATAAAAATAAAGTCATTAGTTCGTTTATAATAAACCTTTTGATACATTCCATCACTGATGTTCATGTATGCAAAGGAATTGTTTAATCTTGGTATAAAAGGTTTTTGTAATGGCTCTTTTTTGTGAGCAAGATACAGTAATTCTGCAATTTCTTTAGGCTCTAGCTCATCTAGATCTGCTAATTCTTCAAAATCGATCCAACATAGGTCATCATGTTCACTATGTTCTAATATAAATTGATTAATGTATTCTCTTTCAACATAATAAAAAGAAGAATTTAAATTAAATTCGGACCATTGAATATCGTGTTTTAGCAAAAGAATGTTTTGAAGAGGAAAAGGAAGTCCTTGAACAAACTCTTTATAATTTATGCCTGATGTTATAAAGCAATGATTATGGTTATCACCATAAATATAGATAATCTCCTTTATTGAATCAATTCCCGCCAACGATATTGCCCACCTTTAATTTTTTTCTTTATCATATCATACTTTATACAAAATTTATTATCAAAAATGATAAATTTAATTCTTTTTACCTAATATTTTTTTACATTTTTTACCATAATATCGCACTCTACCTCAAAATAATCTTATACAGGTGGCCTACATAAAGATGTAGTTTTTGTTTGAATTGGTTCTTTCGTAACAGAGCGAATACTCCATTCTCCGTCATCATTCGAAAAATTAAATTTAACAAGTGTGTAAGGTGGTTGTTGATCCTGTTTATATGCAATTAATTGAATTGTTGCTCCGAATACGTATGTACCATTATATTTCTTTTTTATATTTGTTATCGTCGCACAATTATATTGTTCTCCTGGACCGAACATTTTATATAAACGGTTATTTATACTAGGAAAAAGAATTGATAACACTGCATCTTCTAATACTTCATTTTGTACCGCAAATGCATTTGTCGGTTTTGATGTCCCAATTAAGCACATTAATAGTACGATAATAAATCCTCTTTTCATTTCTAATCCTCCATCTTAAGATTTTAACTAAAATACTTAGTATCTATTATCTATTCTCTACAATTTACTGATGGTTATGAAAGAGAGTTTAAATAAACTAGGAATAGAAATTTTATGGCAAATGGAAAAAAGAAGACCTTGAAAAGTTTTTTTCTTTTCGTGGTCTTCTTTTTATTTTTTTACAACGCTATTGATGATCCCAATAGTATTTACTCAATATATCTGAGAGCAAGTCAATCGTTCTATAAAGTTCAGGTAATGTATTATCAACCCCACCTACTTCGATTAATATGGAGTGCGGTGATAAATCTTGGTTATAAACGCCATTCCCTTGTTTATAGTTTTTACTAAATATTCCTCTTGTTAAACCTTTGTTAAATTTCATAATTTCACTATTTAAATCTTTTGCTAGTGCTAAGTTCTTTCTATAATTTTTGTTTTCTACGCCAACTACAAAGTATAGCTTTGCGTATTTTTGCCCATTAATCTCAGTAGTTGTCACATTTTTTCTCTGATCATCACGATGTATATCAATAAGATAATTTAAATCTTGATCTTGAGAAAGCGCATCTTGTACAACCAATCTAGACATTTTATATGAACTTCCCCAATTCCAATTTCTTTTCGTTAATTCAGCCCCAATATTTGTTTTATCGTCAATCGCACCAATTCCATTTGCTTCTAAATTCTTTTTCAATCGTTCACCTAATAAGCTTACATTTACTTTTGGAGAAGAAGCTTGATTTGGCGACTTTGCACCTGGGATTAAAGGTAAAAATGATTCCCAGCTATGTGTGTGGTAAATAAAAAAGACATCTTTTCCATTTGTAGTTTGTGATGGCGGATTTGTTGGATTTTTAATTGGTTCATTTACTGGATCTTTAACAGTTGGATTTTGGTTAATTTCGTCGAGTGTTAAGCTTGATTCTATTGGAAGATTCGTAAAATCAATACCTTCTCCAGCAACTAAGATATTATTTTCAAATTTTGTCATACTAGATATTTCATGCACTAATAAACTTTTTGGATCGTACAGTCTAATATTTGTAATAAATGAAAAAAATATATTTCCGATAGGTTGTCCACTACTTTTAGTAGAATCGTCACCTACCTTAAAATGACCATTTTCATATTCAAACGCTTTAATAAATCCTTCATAGCTCATTTTTTCAAACCATTGATGCACATAATATGATTTAGTATTTTTCATTGATGTCACAAATAAACTCGCTAACAAAAATAATAAGACAATGCCTACAAAGACACTTGCCGTTACACGTTTAAGATTTATAGATTTTATATATATTGATTGTCTCATTAAATCACCTCTAATAAATCGTATGTACAAGCCCTATAAAATAGAATGAAAAAATTATTAAATTCTATCCTATTAATTACTCCACCACTATAAATGAGTGTGATTAGACTATAAAATTGTTCGACACTTCATCATTTTAATCCACTCACATTTATGAATTTTATTAGAATTTGGATTAGTAAAATATAAAAAAAGAGCTGCCTTAATAGACACCTCATAAAAAAGTTCGTAATTCAATTAGTGTAAAAGCTCTTTTTTAAATAAATTACATATTATTATTATTGTTGCAACGACTGAAGTTAGTTAGTGGATTTACAACGCAACTATTTCTAGCTGCTTCTAATTGAGTATTACAAAATGAGCTTGTTGCAGGCGATACCATACTGTTATTCATATTTCTATTTCTTCTACATCCACTTCGTCTATTATTATTCATATTTCTGTTTTCGTTTCTGTTTTCGTTTCTGTTTTCGTTCATGTTTCTGTTTTCATTCATGTTTCTGTTTTCGTTCATATTTCTGTTTCTGTTTGAATGGCCATTATTCATATTATTCATACTTTCACTCATAACTCTGTCATTGTCATGATTTCTATGACAATCACAGTCATTACATGGTCTACGAACTTCAACAAACTCTCTCATATCTCTTACTGGAGATACTTCTTCTCTTTCTTCTCTTCTACGATTGCAACCACAAAATCCCCACATTTAAGAACACCTCTATAATTATTTATTGTACATTTATAACATACGTAGAAATTTAGATATTGAATGTGTACATGTCTAGATATGAACAAGTTTTTTATATTATTTTTCTATTTTTAATTTTATTACGGTAAATGAAATTTTAAATATAGGCTTTTTTATAAGATTTTGTTAGTTGTTTATCCTAAAAGTAAAAAAAAAATGAGCCAATTAGGCTCATTTCATTGTGTAGACAAAGTTCTTAGGCTCATTTTACTTGTTACGGTATACATATTCATCTTTTGGTGGTTGAATTTCCTTAATTTTAGTAACGTCTAAATAAGGAATGTTTACTTTAAATGGTTGATAGTACATTTGTTGTATATCACCAGTAGCTTCAATCCATTGATCATTTTTAAACGTTTGTCCATCAGGCAAATCAATTAGCACTCCGTATACACCGGAATCGGCAACACAGTGAATAATTCCAAATCTAAATAAGAAAACCTGATTCTTTTTTAATCCTTTTTCATGATAAATAAAGCCTTTATAAGTTAGTTGCTTTCCTAAATATTTTCCAGGCTCATCATATAAAACTTCCATTCCTTTAAGAAAGTCATAATCATTTAGGACAATGCTTTTCTTATTTATATATTCTTTTGATTCTTGTTTAATTAATTTTTGATATCCTTCTTGCCCATAGTAGATACTTAAATCAGGCTTTAAATACTGCCTTTGCATAAAAGGATCATTGTTACCCGGTTCTGAAACAGGGAAATGAAACCCTTTAGCTTCTACAATCGTAGAGTCCAAAGTTGCAACGGGTAAAAATATACCTGTAAACAATGGAAAGATGAAAACTAAGCCATTTAAAAACTTTTTAAACCCTTTAGCTTCTTTATGAACATGTCCATGTACACAAGTATGATCACAATTATGATCATGATGATGGCTATGGTCGTGGTCATGATCGTGGCTATGCTGTTCATCTTCATCATGACTAGTTCTTAAAGTATGAATTACTTGAATTAAAGTTAGAAATGCAAATAATATCCCAGCTGTCAGAGATAAATAAGAGTATTTCATATTAATATATTTTGAGATCGTACCTTTAATATGCAATTGCATTAAAAAGAAGGTAAATCCTAATAGTACATATGCTCTTGCCATATTGATTCTCCCTTAAATGAATAATGTTGTGAAAAACGTTAATACAATAACTAACCCAATAATAATGAATACATATCGACTTTTAAAATGTTGGAATAACATTAATGTATTTTTTATATCAATCATTGGACCAATAACCATAAACGCAACGATTGAGTTTAAAGAAAACGTACTTTGGAATGAAGATGCTACGAATGCATCAGCCTCAGAACAAAGAGATAAAATAAAGGCTAATGCCATCATTACTAGAATACTAGCAACTTGTCCATTACCTATATGCATTAACGTTGAAGTTGGAATAAATGTTTGTACGAATGCTGCAATAAATGCACCTAAAATTAAAAACTTACCCATAGAGAAAAATTCTTCTATAGCATGTACACAAACACTCCATAATTTTTTCCTAGCAGGAATTGAATGGTCAACTGGAATTGTCACTAGATCGTGTTTTAATGGATTCTCGATTTTTAAATATGATAATACGATTCCTATTATATAAGCAATGATCATAGCAGCCCCGGCACGATAAATCACCATTTCAATATTATTACCAAATGCTATAAATGTTGCAAACAGTACAATTGGGTTAATGATTGGACCTGTTAACATAAACGCCACCGCTACATAGTGTGGCACACCTTTTTTGATCAACCTACTTACAATTGGTACAATTCCGCACTCACAACCTGGGAATATAAATCCCAATAAAATAGCTACTAATACTGCTAGATATCTATTTTTTGGTATTATCTTATATAACATTTCTTCCGTAATAAATATTTGAATGATCCCCGATATAAAAACACCAATTAAAATAAATGGCAATGCTTCTACTACAATCGAAATAAAGATCGTATTCATTTGTAAAAACGAATGATAAAAATTCGTACTCATAATCTCTCTCCCATGTACTTTTAAAAATGAAAACTCACAAAACCTCCGAATGACCGGCGGCTTTGTGAGTTAAAAGTACCTTTTTTTCCAAAATATTAGTGCAATTGTTGTTGATAATATTGCAGATATACCAATTACAATTGGAAACGCATGTGGTATATTGGCTAATGGAATATGATCAACGTTCATCCCATAAAAACTAGAAACCATAGTTGGGATTGATAAAATAATTGTAATAGAAGTTAAAAATTTCATTACAATATTTAAATTATTTGAGATAACTGAAGCAAATGTATTCATCATTCCACTTAAGATATTACTATAAACTTCTGCCATCTCTATTGCCTGTTTATTTTCGATAATTACATCTTCTAATAAATCTTCATCATCTTCATACATTTTTAATATATTCCCTTTAAGAATTTTTTGCATGACGATTTTATTCGATTTAAGTGAAGTAGTAAAATAAACAAGACTTTTTTCAAGGTTCAGCATTGTAAATAACTCTTGATTTCTTGTGGATTGATGTAATTCAGTTTCAATTTCATTTGTTTTACGATTAATTTGTTTAAGATAACGTAAATAATAGGATGATGTCGTATGCAATAGTTGAAGTGCAAATCTAGTCTTTTTAAACGTAAAGAAGCCTTTTACTTTTTGGTAAATAAATCGTTCAAAGATTGGATTTTCACTTAAACAGATTGTGACAAAAGTGCTGGATGAAATAATCATCCCGATTGGTATTGTATCAAAAATTGTGTGCCCATTATCATCATGAGCTACAATTGGAATATCAACAATAATTAGAGTGTGTTCCCCTTCAACCTCTATCCTTGAACGTTCTTCATCATCGAGTGGGTCTTTAATAAAATCTAAATCTAAGTCTAATTTTTGAACTAGATATTGAATTTCTTGTTCAGTTGGATTGATCGCATTGATCCAACAACCTTTCTCAATAACATCGACTTGATTTAGTTTCCCTTGTGCATCTGAAAGATAAAAATTTAGCATCTTAATTCACCTCTAATTCTAAAACAAAAACTACACAATAATAGCATACGAAACATTTATATATGTTTCAACCTTTATTAAAAAGAAAGTCAATTTTCTAATAATCAAAGGCTTTTAGCAGCTATTTTAGTGAGCATTTATACTATTCACAAATAAAGAAAAAGGCCACTTATAGTGACCTATTTTTTAGTATCCGCTTTTATAAAAATAATGCATATCACTTAATTCATCAATGTATTGATAAACTTCTAACTGACTTTGTAATTGCTCTTTTGTATGTAATGAATAATCTTCCGTATTCAATTGATTTTGAACATTTGAAAGAGTATTTGATAAATCTGATTTTAGTGCATCATATGACATAGAATACATAAAATTCATCCTTCCAATTGAAATTTATCATATTATATGTAATATAATGTAAAACAAATCATATTTATTTTATTTTCTACCTTTTCCCACTAATTTTTTTATTAAAAAATATACAACAAATAGGGCAATCGCTATAATGATTAACATTGGTGTATATGGGGCTAAAACAGATTTAGCAGTTTCCCAATTTTTACCTAATTTCTCACCAATTTTGATAAAAAGTATAGACCAAGGAATGATTGCAAGAACTGTATAAAGTGTAAATTTACTTATTGGCATCTTTGCTAATCCCGCTGGAATCGAAATGGCATGTCTAACAACTGGAATAAAACGCGCCGTAAACACTACTCCAACGCCATATTTTGAAAACCATTTTTCAGCTAAATCAAGATGATGCTTATTAATTAGAATATATTTACCATATTTTTCAATGATTGGTCGACCACCAAAATAACCTAACCAATATAAAAATAATTGTGCAATAGTTCCCCCAATCACACCTGCTATTACAGCACCTACAAAATTTATATGCCCTCCGGCTACTAGATAACCAGCATATGCTAAAACAATCTCACTCGGGATAACTTCGATCATTAAGCCTAAAGCTACCCCTAAATATCCTAATGATGCAAAAAATTCTAATATTTGATGTATGATATTTGTCAATAGGATCCCCCCTCTCTAAAACAACTTGTACTACAATGATAATACATACCAAGATAAAATATGTCAAAATAAAGAAATACTCAAGTGAAAGTATTATTTCATATAAAAAAAGGCTGTCCAAGTCAGTGACCTGACATTAGAACAGCCTTTTTTCATTTCTTAATTATTTAATTACAACGTTTTTGTAAGTGTAATCTGGTCCGAATGCATGCTCAATTAATCCAGTTACTTTTGGCTTCATAACGTATGCAATAGCACGTTGGTAAATTGGAAGAATTGCTGCATTGTCTTGAACTAAAATTTTCTCAGCTTGTAAGAATGCATCAGAACGCTTAGTTGGATCTAATAAGAAATCAGTACCTGCTTGAGAGATTAACTTATCATACTCTGCGTTAGAGAATCCCATTTGATTGAATGGGCTCTTACTTGTCCACATATCGAAGTATGTCATTGGATCTTTGTAGTCTGGACCCCATCCGCCGAATGAGATGTCGTAATCTTTCTTAGAGTTTAAGTCTAATTGTTGTGCAAATGGAACTGATTTAATGTTAATTTTTAAACCTGGTAAGTTTTTAGTGAATTCACCTTGTAGGTACTCACTGATTTTTTTGTTAGTTTCAGTATCTGAACCTAATAATTCGATTGAAACATCTTTCTTACCGATTTCTTTTAATCCTTGTTCCCATAATGTTTTAGCATCAGCTGGATCGTATTTTACAAGTTGTCCAGAAGCATCACGGAAGTCTTTACCATTAGCATCTAAGAAGTTACTTGGAGCTAAACCGTATAAAGGTACTGAACCGTTATTTAAGATTACGCTAGTAATTGCTTCACGGTCAAATGCTTCGTTTAAAGCTTTACGGATGTTAACGTTTTTAAGAGCTGGATTTTTCGATTCGTTTACACGTAAGAAGAATACAGTTGGCTCTTTAGTTGTTCCGTAGTCAGGGCTAGATTTATATTTGTCAACAAACTCTGCAGTTAAACCAGCACGGTCAACATCACCAGACTCATATAAGTTAACACCAGTTTGTGGGTCTTTTACGATTTTAAAGTTAACTTCTTTTAATGTTACGTCTTTAGCATCATAGTAGTCAGGGTTTTTAACTAACTTGTAGCTTTCATCATGTTTCCACTCTGATAATTCGAATGGACCATTGAAAATTAAATTAGATGCTTCTAAACCATAGTTTTTACCTTGAGATTCAACAAATTTTTGATTTAAAGGGAAAAATGTTGGGAACGTTACTAAAGAATCAAAATATGGAATAGCTTTTGCTAATTTAACTTCTAAAGTTTTATCATCAACAGCTTTAACTCCTAATTGATCAACTGGTTTTTTACCAGTAGTAACATCTTCACCGTTTTGTAATACATTCAACATGAATGCATACTCAGATGCATTTTTAGGATCTGCAGCACGTTTCCATCCGTAAACGAAGTCTCCTGCAGTTACAGGGTCACCATTTGACCATTTAGCATCACGTAAGTGGAATGTATAAGTTAAACCATCAGCTGATTTATCAAAAGATTCTGCCATACCAGGTTGTACAGCATCATCTTTACCTAACGTGTTTAAACCTTCCATAATGTTACCTAAAACGTTGAAAGATTCAGCATCTGTACTAGTACTTGAATCTAAACTTGGAAGTTCAGCTCCGCCTAGTAAGTTTAATACTTGTGGTTTTGCTTTTGCTGTTTCTTTTTTACCTTCATTTGATTTGTCTGAGTTACATGCAGTTAAAAGCATGCTCACAGCAACAGATAAAGATAGAAAATACGATACCTTCTTTTTCATTAGATTGCCTCCCCAAAATTAAACAATTAGACTTAAAAACTATTAAAATATTCAAACAATTTACATTGTCCGAATAGTTAATAACCTTTAACTTACTTTTAATTTTACATACTTTTTAGAAAATATCAACAAAAAATCGACATTTTTTTCAAAAAAATTAATAAATTTAAATAAATCTTTACTTTTTTGTAACCAAAAGCTACATTTTGAAGTATTTTTTTGCATATTAAATCAAAACTATTAATAATTGCCCCAATTTCAATAAATGTTTAAAGTTGGACAAATATGTATATTTTTTTAAAGTTTCAAAAAAATAGTTTTAAATTTAATTTTTTCTATATTCATACTCAAAATAAAACGTATCCAGCTAAGTAATCCTCTGAACACACTATAAGATTTACTTTTACAACTTTTCTTATACAGAAAAAATGAAAAAACCCTTTCTATCACGCTGTTGAAAAACAACTTTGTCAGTTGTTTATTAATCCTTTTGTAGGTCAATTAATATCGAATATTACTTACAATTTTAAAACCATTAATAGATCATCCCCAAAAATGATATTTCATTATTATAAATGTTCATTTAATGTCCGTTTCCTCTATTGCAATTTTATATTTCAACACTCTGAGTGAAAATTCCTTTTTTTATACCAAAAACTTCCTAAAAAAGAGAAGGATGATCCCTTCTCTTTTTGTTTAATACTATTATTTTTTGTTAGTTGCCCATTTGTAAGAGAAATCTCCGCCAAATTTGTGCGCAATAATACCATTAACAGAATCTTTTTGTAAATATGCACGACCGCGTTGGTAAATAGGAGAAATACCAGCTTCATCCATAATTACTTTTTCAGCTTCTACCATATCATCCCAGCGTTTTTGTGGATCTGCTTCTTTCTTAGCAGCATTTACAAGCTGATCGTATTGTGGATTGTTGTATGCCATTTCATTGAATGGACTGTTAGATAAGAACATATCAATAAATGTCATTGGATCTGGATAGTCTGGACCCCAACCTGAGAATGAGAAGTCATAATCTAATTTTTTCTCGTTATCAAGTTTAATTTCAAACGGTTGTGGAGCAACTGTAATTTTTAAACCAGGTAAATTCTTCTCAAGCTCACCAGCTACATACTCAGCAGCTTTTTTACGAGTTGTATCATCATAAGAAAGCATTTTTAGCTCAAATGTATCTTTACCAAGTTCTTTTTTAGCTTCTGCCCATAATTTTTTAGCTTCTTCGACATTATATTTGTTAAAGTCACCATTATGATCACGGAAATCTTTTGAATCTGGTCCTTTTACCCACTCAGAAGGTACTAACCAGTATGCAGGTTTAGAACCATCATTTAAAATCGAAGATGTAATAGCTTCTTTATCATATGCTAAGTCAAATGCTTTACGAGCTTTAGCATTTTTAAAGATTGGTAGTTTTTCATTGAAACGGAAGAATACTAAACGCGCATCTAATTGAGTTTTGTATTCAGGGTCATTTTTATATTTATCAACGTACTCAGAATCAAGCATTACTTTATCAATATCGCCGTTTTCATATAAGTTAACTGCAGAAGAAGTATCTTTAACTACATTGTATTTAATTTCATCTAACTTAACTGAATCCTTGTCCCAATATTTTGGATTCTTCTTTAATGTAAAGCTTTGCTCATGCTTCCAGTCACTTAAAGTAAACGGACCATTGTATAATTGAGTATTTGCTTCTAAACCGTATTGATCCCCTTTAGATTCAACCCACTTTTGATTTTCAGGTAAGTATGTCCCAAAAGTAGTTAATTGTAAGAAATAAGGAGTTGGTTGTTCTAGTGTTACTTGTAATGTTTTATCATCTAATGCTTTCACACCTAATTGGTCTTTTGGCATTTTACCATTGAAAATTGCTTCAGCATTTTTCACATAGTATAAAATGAATGAATATTCAGATGCAGTTTTTGGATCTACAGCACGTTGCCAACCATAAACGAAATCATTAGCAGTTACTGGCTCACCATTTGACCATTGTGTATCACGTAAATGGAATGTATATGTTAAACCATCTTTACTAATTTCAACCGAATCTTTCTTAGCAACACCATCTACTACTTCGTCACCCTCTCCTAAACGAAGTAAACCTTCATTTACGTTGTTTAAAACTTCGAATGACATTGAATCAGTAGTTTTTGCTGAGTCCATAGAAGGAATCTCTGTAGTTGTAGTTAATCTTAATGTTTGCTTCGTATCTTTCTGAGAATTGGTTGCTGTTTTCTCCGTGTCTTTGCCACAAGCCGCTAGTACCGTACTTAGTACCAATAAACTTGAAACTGTTGTTGCTAATCTACGCTTCATTAGAGCACCTCCATATATTAGTGATTATTCATTTTATAATTTACTTATTTTTCTGAAAAATCACTTTTTACTTTTTCAATATACTACATATTTTTCAGAAAAAAAAGTATTTTTTTAATATTTAATTTATTTTTTATTAAATTCCCCCAAATTCCTAGTTCAAATATCATATTTTTTTTAATTTTAGCGTAGTGCAATATGATTGTAATACTATTCACATATTTTATTGGTGCAAAATACGACAAATTTTATATGACTTTATGTCGATTCTAGAAACATTTTATGAACTAAATTATTAGATTCCATTATTACTAAATTTTGGGTTATAATATATCTTATTGAATTTGAACATATCAATTTTTTATATCAATTTTAGGAAGTGAATGTATGATAAGAAAAAGTATTCCAAACCTATTTACTCTAGGGAATTTATATTGTGGGTTTCTATCGATCGGCTTTGCCGCTAAAGGAGAATTTAGAAATGCCGCTATTCTTATTTTAATAGGAATGATGCTCGATAGTATGGACGGTCGAGTTGCTAGAGTTTTAGGAGTCCAATCACAATTAGGAAAAGAACTAGACTCTTTAGCTGATATAGTTACTTTTGGAGTTGCACCTTCCTATTTGGTATATTGTACACAATTTTCAACTGAAGGTATCTTTGGTCTAGGAATTGCCGGTTTATTCCCACTGTTTGGGGCATATAGATTAGCAAGATTTAATGTTACACCGATTTCAACATCACTAAAATATTTTACTGGAGTACCAATTACAGCAGCTGGTGGTCTTGTTGCCTTTTTAACATTATTTGGAAGTCGAATACCGCAAATAGTCATCATAACAGTTTTTGTTGCATTAGCATTCTTAATGGTTAGTAGATTAAAAATTCCAAGCTTTAAAGATATTCCGATTCCTAAATATGCTACAATTATTACGATTTTTTTAGGATACGCATTATATCTAGTATGGCATGCTAAAAAAGAACAGTGGCCATTCTTTATTTATATAGCAATTCCGCTTTATATCTTCTTTATTTTCTTTCAATTTTTCAAAAGTAAAAAGAAACAATCAAGTAACGAAAATAAGAAACCACGTAAATTCCGTTTAAAACGAAAGTCTTAATAAAAAGTATGTTTTGATGTATTTTTTCATCAAAGCATACTTTTTTTATATATTTATCCACTTAAATCGCATTTTTCTTGCACATTAATAATTACTGTTCTATAATGACAAAGGATTAAATCGTATTTATTACGATTTTGAATATTTTATTAAATTATGTACCTAATTGTTTGATAAGAATCATCTTACATTTTTTTTAAAGTGTAAAAAGGAATGATTACGAATTAATTAAATTTTTTTAACTTTATTCGTTTATTAACAACCTCATTATAAAATACTAAAATGATTAATTTTTTAGGGAGAGAAAAAAATGAAATTTAAAAAATTAGCAATAACGACTTTGCTATTAACCAGTGCAGTTCTGTCAGCTTGCAATAAAGACACACATCAGCAAAGTACTAAAAATAAAAATAAACTAACGATTTATACAACCATTTATCCCCTTCAAGATTTTGCTGAAAAAATTGGTGGTAAATACGTTGATGTACATTCCATATACCCTACTGGCGTTGATACTCATGATTTTGAACCAACTTCTAAACAAATTGTAGAAATCGCAAACTCCGATTTATTTGTTTACAATGGTGCAGGTATGGAACCTTTTGCAGATAAAATCAAAGATACACTTAAAAATAATCATGTTGCAATCTTAGAGGCAACTAAAAATATTGAATTAATAAAGTCAAGCGAAGAGGAAATTCAGGAAGATGAAGATCATCATGACGTTGATCCCCACGTTTGGTTAGATCCATCTCGTGCAAAAATTGAAGCACAAAATATTAGAGATGAATTCGTTAAATTAATGCCAAAAAACAAACAGTACTTTGAAGCAAATTATGATAAAATTGAAAATCAATTTGATGAACTTGATAATGAATTAAGAAATTTAGTTTTACATTCTGCACGTAAGGATATTGTCGTTTCACATGCAGCTTATGGATATTTGGAACAACATTACGGAATTGAACAAATCCCAATCACAGGACTTTCCCCTTCTCAAGAGCCATCACAGAAGGATTTAAAGAAAGTTGTTGATTTTGTTAAAGAACATCATGTTAAATATATTTTGTTCGAAACGTTTGCTACACCAAAAGTAGCAACAGTAGTAAAAAACGAAACCCATGCTGAAATCTTAAGACTTAACCACCTAGCAACTATTTCAGAAGATGATTTAAAGAAACATAAAGATTATTTCGACTTAATGCAAGAAAATATAGACACACTAGATAAGACATTAAATAACCGTTAAAAAGAGGACCCGATGGGTCCTCTTTTACTACTACTTATCCTACCTTCATATTATCAGTAAACGGTTCAGGTTTTTTCTTGATTTCTTTAAACATCAATTCAAATAAATATGCTCCAATCAAGGCTAGGATCGAAATTATGCTAAATGTCCATTTATATCCAATTAGCCCAGCTAGTGGAATCGTTAATGGTGCAATAGTTCGTCCGAGTGACCATCTTAAGCCTGCTGCTGCAAAATACTGTCCACGTTGATTTTCAGGGGCAATTTTTGCAATAAATGAGTTCTGATTTCCTACAACTAATATTTCACCCAAAGTAAAGAGTGCCATTGCAATAAAAATAACATAGGCTGATAGCGTGAAACCAAACAATAACATAGATAAAGCATAACAAACTGATGATGCAAAAAATAGAAATCTTTCATTAAACTTATTGGCAAATTTCGTTATTAAAACTGTAAATAATGCTACGATTAAACCGTTTTCGGCTATGACCCAGCTAAATAATGTTTCACTATTTGTCTTTAAAGTAAAATCGCTAAAACTAAATAATGTTTGAACAGGAATACTTTCTTTTATATAAACCGCTAGTAATAAGTCTAATTGAGTAAAAGTTTGAGAGATTAATATACCAGCTGCAACAAATAAGAAAAAAACCTTATCAGTAAAAATTACACGATAATTTTTTACTTGTTTAATTAAAACTTTTGAAATAGACGCTTCTTTTTCTTGTCTTACAGAGTCTGGTAATGACTCCTTTATTAATAGTAGAATCATAAAAGCGACAATTAAAAAGATCAATGAAGATGTAGTAAATAATAAAAATCTTGCTTTAAAAAATAAAATACCACCAATAATTGGACCGATCACTACATTAATATTTATCATCGTATAAAAAACAGCAAAGACTAAGTTTCTTTCATCTTTATCCTCAACTGTATCTGCTACCATGGCCGAACTTGCTGGATTATATAACATTCCTGTGACACTAATAATTGCAAATCCTAAAAAAGTTAGCCATGGAGAATTTAAAATTGGTGAATTTGCAATTGTTAGCAAAATCATTCCTCCAGCTTGAATGAAAGCTGAAATGACCATCATTCGTTTTCGGCCATACGTATCAGCCAAATATCCACCGATTAAATTTGCAAATACTCCAACTGCTTGAGAACACATAAGTAAAATCCCTGCTGTCACTTTACCTAATTCTTCAGCAAAATAAATTGCTAAAAATGGTAAATACATCCAAAAGAATAATCCAAAGAAAAACTCAGCAACAAGTCTGATCTTCATATTAAAATTCCATTTAAGTATATTCATGATGTCCGTCCCCCCAACCTTCTCACTTTAACATAATTAAAAAAATGGGTAAATTGAATTTTAATTGTACTTCCTTCTAATATGAATTGGATAAATACATTTAATTGATTTTTTTGAAACTTTTAACTAAAGGAGCATGTCTATTTTCCTAAAATGTATCATACAATTTAGTACTACATTTAGGAGGACTTCCTATGAAATTCAACTTTAGTAAAGAAGCTCGAAATATAGCCTTTACGTATGTCGGAACAGTGATTGGAGCAGGTTTTGCCACGGGTAAAGAAATTGTAGAGTTCTTTTCAATTAACGGGGTATATGGTGCAATGGGGATCCTTTTTGCCACTATATTATTTTGTTGGTTTGGAACTAAAATTATGACAATTGCTCATACATATAAATTAAATTCTGCTCAGCAATTTAATGTACTTTTGTTTGGAGAACTCGGAGGAAATATTATTAATGGGCTATTATTCTTTGTTTTAATCGGCGTTACTAGTGTCATGTTGTCTGGTGCTGGAGCTGTATTTAAAAATTACTTACATTTTGATTCATTTATCGGCTCATTATTTTTTATCATTTTGACTTTTATGGTTTTAAGAAAAGGGACAAGTGGTTTATTCAGTCTAAATAATACGGTAGTCCCAATTATGTGTGCTTTTATCGTCGCAGTTTTCATCAACTCACATTTACCATTTACGATGCATGAAATAACACTAGACCATATTCTTCCTTCTATTAATTCGCTTAACTATACAGTGTTTACAAAACCAATAACCTATGTTTGTTTAAATATGGCGTTAGCCCAGGCTGTTTTAGTACCGATTGGTTTTGAGTGCAAAGAAAAATCTTCTATTGTACAAGGCGGTGTATTAGGCGGTCTAATCTTAGGCACTATTTTATTACTAATTCACCTGAACGTATCAGGTGTAACCAATTTTCAACAATATGAAATTCCAATGGTAGAAGTAATCAAAAAAATCCATCCAATTTTCTATTACTTTTTCCTAATGGTTATTCTAGCTGAAATTTTCACCACACTAGTTGGGAATATATATGGGATGTCTAGACAAATTAATTCATATATCCGATTAAATACAAATTTAGTCGTTATCTTATTATTAATTTGCTGCTTATTTATTAGCATTATTGGCTATGGACCATTATTAACATTCCTTTATCCACTTATTGGTTGGATTAGTTTTCTTGTAATCCTAACTTTACTAAAACCTAAAAAATCATCTTAATCGCAATCATCACAAACTTCATAATATAAACCAAATTCAATGTGTAACTTTGGCTTCCATTGAATCTTGAACATTCTGCTTTGCCAACGTTCTAATACAAATTGAATTGAATTTTCATCATGATCGTTTATTAAAATCATTTGATGAACTTGTAGGCTTTTTACTGAAAAGCGATTTTCATTTTCGATAAACCAATCAATCGTTAACTCATCGTATTCATTTATAATAAACTTAACATACGTGCTCGGTTTATCTTTCAGACTCATCTCGCTAAATATTCCTTCGTCAGTCACAATAATCGGATAATCACCTTTATCATTTTTTTCTAATTTTATTTGAAAGGTATTTTCTAAAAAACAAATCATTTTGTCACCTTCTAATTTATGATATGTTGATAGTTTAACAAATAAAGACAGGAAAAGACAGGAATATGCCGGTTCACAAGAACTCGTTAGACTGGTGATACTGAAATTTTGTCCTTAAATTGAAAAAGGATTACTCTTAAATCAAAGAGTAATCCTTTTTATTTATTTTCGATTGTATAAAGCTTTATATTTAGACCATGTATTTCTTCTTTCTTTCATTAAACTAATGAATTCCGGTTTACATTCATCTAAATTAGTTAACGCTACAAGTTCGTTATTTTTCCATTTTGTTACAATACCTTCTGTAGTATAAATTAAGTATTGGTATTCTAAGTAACTTCCTAACGTTGATAAGCTTATTTGTTCAAAAATATTTTCTGCAAAACTGTTAGAAAATGATACACATACCGGCCTAGTACCCACTCGATCTAAGTCAAGTACATGTACAATTTTCCGATTACAGTCTATACATAATGAATAGACGGAAGGAACAATTCCACCAGTTAGAAAAACTTGTTCATTGCTATAGAATTCCTTCACTCTAATCCTCCTATTATCATTGTATATAAGTATATGCAATAAAAAATAGAATTGACTAGTTAAATTACATTATGCCTCACTTTATTTAATGGAATTTTGGATAAACATAATCTTTCCTGATTCATTAAATTTTAAAGAAGCCTCAAATTCTTTGCCATCCTTTGAAAATCCTTTAATAACTTCTGTGGTCTCATTGTTTAATAACTGCTTCATTAACGCCTTTGTAATTGTTTTTCCTAATATTTTTTTTGAAATTGTAACTCCACATTTTGTTTTTTGGAATTGATCGCACCCATAAAACGATCCTTTATCGATCATTTTACCACCACATTTAATGCATTTTCCAACACTAGTTAATTTTTTCTTCGGACCAAACTTCGAATTTTGCATCTCTTCAATTTTAAACTCTGAAAAATTCCATATCTTCTCGTTTTCATATGCATCAAGAATTATTTTTTCAGTTAATTTTTTGGTTTGTTCCATGAACTCAAGACTACTTGCTTTTCCTTCTCCAATTTCACTTAATCTCTGTTCCCATTTTGCAGTCATTTCAGGTGAAGTTAAAATATTTTCCCCTAGAGCATAAATTATAAGCTTCCCCTTATCTGTAGCAAAAACTTGATTTTTCTTAACTTCAATATATTTTCTATTTTTTAAAGTACCAATTATACCAGCCCTAGTTGCCTCAGTACCTAATCCTTCAGTTTTATTTAGTATTTTCGTTAATTCCGGATTATCAATATGTTTTCCGGCATACTTCATTAATGTTATTAATTGTCCCTCTGTATATCTTTTAGGTGCTTGAGTTTTCTTTTCTTTTACCTCTACCTTTTTTACAATTCCTTCTTGCCCAGTTTCAACAACGGGTAAATTTTGTTCTTCTGTATTTTTTTCTTTTGTTTTTTCAAATATGACTTTACGCCAACCTTCTTGAACCATAATTTTCCCTTTAGAAATAAAAGTCGCTCGCCCGTCTACTAACGTATGAATTGTTGTATAATCAAAAATTGAATTAGGATAATGTGCACTAATTAAACGATTTACAATTAGTTCATATATTTTCAATTCCTCATCATTCATTTTATGGATATTAGGTACTTGCTCAGTAGGAATAATTGCATAGTGATCAGTGACCTTTTTCTCATTAACATAGCGACTATTATTTAAGATAGATTGATTTGGCAGTGGAAAGAATTTTGAAAATTGCTCAATATTTTCAAGTTTCTTCAATATATCTGGGAGCATCATTGCTTCTTCTTTCGTAATAAAACTTGAGTCTGAACGTGGGTATGAAATATTCCCTTTAACATAAAGTTTTTGTGCAATCTCGAGTGTTTTTTGTGGTGAAAATTTATATTTACTGTTTGCATCTGCTTGGAGTGCCGATAAATTATATAGAAAAGGTGGTTGAAACTCTTTTCTTTCTTGCTCAATATCAGTAATTTTTACATTTTTATTTTCACAAAAGCCAGCAATTTTTTCAGCTAATTCCTTTGACATTATTTTAGAATCTGATTCGTTATGCCATTTTCCAAAAAACTTTTGCTTATCAAACTGAAAAGTAGCAAAAACCTCCCAATAAGGTTCTGAATTAAACCTTTCAATCTCAAGTTCTCTTTTGACAATAAGAGCGAGTGTTGGTGTTTGAACTCTTCCTAACGAAAATACATCCTGGATTCCTTTTTTTTGTAAGTGTAATGAATATACTCTTGATGCATTCATGCCAACTAACCAATCAGCACATGCACGGCTATACGCCTCAAAGAATAAACTTTTAGTTTCACTTTCATCCAATAGTTGACTAAATCCTTTTTTAACAGCATTTTCTGTTAATGACGAAATCCAAAGTCTTCTCATTGGCTTTTTGTTTCCAGCTAAATTTAAAATAAGGCGAACGATATGTTCTCCTTCCCGCTCACAGTCACCTGCAAGAATTATTTCAGTAACCTCATCTAAATGCACTAAGTTCTTAATGATTGAAAATTGATCCCATTTTCCTTTTGATACTTTATGCCCAAAGCGATTGGGTATAATTGGCAAAGTATTTAATGACCACTTTTTCCATTTTTCATCATATTCTTCAGGTGATAATAACTCACATAAATGCCCAATAGCCCAAGTTAAATAAGCACCTTTTGGAAAAAACTCGTTAGGTTGAATGACTAAGAACCCTTTTTTCTTTTGAAACTTAAAAGGGGCTGCAAGCTTTAAACCTTGATCAGGCTTTTCGGCAATAATTAATTTCATTTTCTTCCTCACATTTTAAACTAATTTTTGTATCACTTTTTTTGTTAGATATAGTTATTATATAACTTATGTAATGGTAGGGAAAGCAGTAAGAAACGAAAAAAGGCAGTACCAAAAGAATTCATTCTCTTGAACTGCCTTTACTTCTCTTCCTAATTAGACGGTTTAACTACACGCTGGATTACGTGGTATTTGAATAAATTCAACCTCTTCTAATATTTTAATTCGTTTTGTTACAATGACAACAAAGTTAGCTGTCCATATATATTGAGGAAAGTTATTTTCGTCAACCATCATTGCTTGAAATGTATCATTCATCATTTCTTTAAATTTTTCCTCTGTAATTAAATCATTTTCAATAGTAAATTCAATCCATTCACAATGAATCATTTTCATCTCTCCGTCTCTATATAAAGTGAAATCAAGATTGATTCTTAATCGTAATTTAAATTACTTCTATGGTTGTAGTATATCATGTACCTTTCTATTTGTGAATAATTTCACAAATTAATTTTAACTTTTTATTTTATTTATGAAATTTCCAAGTCAATTGAATGTATATTTTGATATTAAGCGCTTACTTGACTTATATTCTTAATAGTTGTATATTAATTTCAACATTTATTATTAAAAATATTAATAAATGGAAATTCTTTCGCGCTTCATGTGCAATGTTTTAGGAGGAAAAGAAAAATGCAAGGAAAAGTAAAATGGTTCAACAATGAAAAAGGTTTCGGATTCATCGAAGTTGAAGGTGGAGACGATGTATTCGTACATTTCTCAGCAATCCAAACTGACGGATTCAAATCTTTAGAAGAAGGTGCTGAAGTTTCTTTTGACATTGTTGAAGGTAACCGTGGACCTCAAGCTGCTAACGTAGTAAAGCTATAATATAAACTTGACTACATAAAGGACTGATCTTATCAGTCCTTTTTTATTTTTCCGGAGAGATTATAATAAGAATTATTCATTATACTCAAACAAAAAAATCCTCTCGCTTTTCATGATTCCTATTTTATTTGGGAATACTACGAAGTGAAATAAGGAGGGTGTTTATGTCAAACTTTAATAATTTTGAGGATGTTGAAATGAAAGTTAAAGCTGCTCAAAAGCTTGTGGGCTATGCAACAATGAGCATGGACGAGCAACAATTAACAGATGCAACAACTGCAGTTTCTCAAGCAAGAGAACAGCTTGAAAAAATGAAGGGCCTTGCTACTGATTTAGATGATGAGTTTTTAAAGAAACAAGAAGAAGAATTAATGCAAATTGAGCAACAAATAAGAGAAGCTCAAATGTAAAGAAAAAGAAGGTACTTTTATTAGTACCTTCTTTCAGACTGCCCGAAAACGCTCGCTTTCTTCGTTGCTTCGACTGTCTGCGGTGCTCATTACCGTCTAGGGTAACTCCGCTCCTCACCAGGCTTCGCGCCTCGAAAGACAAACGCTTGCAATCAGTCTGAAATTCAAGTTTTTTATACTTTGTCTACACACTGAAAGAAGGTACTTTTATTAGCACCTTCTTTTTTAAGTTTAATTTAGTTAAGGGCAAGTTAACAGTCAGAAGTTAATTGCTTACCGATCGTTTTTATTTTTTCTCCGATTGTACATTTATTAATACAAAATGATTGTGCGAATTTTTGACTATGGTCTTTTCTAAAATGTTTATAGACAAAACAGCCATCACAATAAGTCTTCATTAAAGTATCTATTTCCTCCAAAATTTCTTTACGTTCCAACATTCAATTCACCTCTTCATGTAACTTCAATCGTACTTATTATCTTATTCCCTTTAAGTGCTTGCGTTGCTAAATTATGAGCTTCTTTATTATCATTACGTTTAATAAGTTCTAATTGTAAGGTTATTTTTAAGTTTTTACATCTTCTTTCAATTCGATTTATGAATCGTTCATGTTGTTCTTCATAACAAGGCCAATCTCCAGTTAATTGATTAATGACTACTTGTGAATCTCCTTTTATAACAATTGTTTGTCCTGTTATATTCATTTCCTCTAATAGTAAGATTGCATTTTCAATCGCAGCAAACTCCGCTTCATTATTTGTCAATAACCCATCTAATTTTTCATTAAACCTTTTTCGATAGTTTTTACCATTTTGACTAAAGTATAAGCATACACCTATTCCTGATAGAGATGTTGCTAGATCAAATCCACCGTCAAAAAATATTGAAATATTATGAGGCTCTTCTTCGAGTTCTTTTAAATACTTTATTACTTGTTTTTTCGTCCACTCTGTGTCGAATTGATCTAAAAAAATGATTTCTTTTGTTCTACCTGTACTTTCAAAATCTTCCGCTAAAAGTAGTGCTTCTTTTATTTCTAACCAATCAGTTTCAAGTGTAATTTGATATTTCTTTTTGGTTTGATACTTCCAACTGATCTTTATCTTCATCCGACACACCTCTTCTTTTATTTATTTTAGACTTGCTATAGTTGAATATAAATTACTTCATTTCATATTTTAAGTTTTCATTTTTTTGAATATATACTAAAATGGTAGATATATACGTGTTGGAGGTTTACTATGATTGAAGTTTATATTGACGGAGCTTCCAAAGGAAATCCCGGGCCTTCAGGTGCAGGTATTTTCATAAAAGGAATTAAAGAACCTGTTTTTTTAAGTATTCCATTAGATTCAATGTCTAATCATGAAGCTGAGTTTCATGCATTGCTACTTGCACTAGATTATTGTGTCAAAAATAATTTAACAATAGTTTCATTCCGTACGGATTCAAAAGTCGTTGAAGAAAGTATTGATAAGAAATATTCGAAAAACGATTTGTTTATTCCTTTATTAGAGAAATCACTTAAGTTGATCGATCAACTTGAACTTTTCTTTATTAAATGGATTCCATCAAGCGGAAATAAGGTTGCTGATGAACTTGCTCGAAAAGCTATAAAATAAAAAAGGAATGGACGATATGAAAAATAAATTAATCGCTTTTTCTTCTTTACTCTTTGTGTCCTTCATTTGGGGTTCTTCGCTTTTCATTGTTAAAGAAACACTTAAGTTTGTCCAACCATTTACATTTAATGCATTACGATTTATAGTAGCAGCAATTGTATTATTTACAGTTCAGACTTTATTAAATCGAAAAAATAATAAAAGATATCGCGGAAAAGATGGTTATATTTTCCCTGGAATCGCTATAGGATTATTTTTATTTCTAGGTTTTGTATTTCAAACATTTGGATTACATTACACGTCTATATCCAAATCAGGTTTTATCATAGGTATTAGTGTGGCGATTGTTCCTTTTCTTTTATTCTTTAAATATAAGAAAAAAACTACTTTACGGGAAAATGTATGTGCAATTATTGCCTTCATCGGATTATTTTTATTAACACTATCAACAAATTCTAAGTTTAATTCTGGTGATATTATTTCCTTTTTCAGTGCAATTGCGTTTGCTCTTCATATTATTTATTCAACGATCTACTCACCTAGTTATAATTCACTACAACTGGCAACTGTACAAATTACTTTTGTAGGTTTAGCCTCTTGGACATTTGCTTTAATCTTTGAAGATTGGCAAGTCATTTTCAATCATGCATTATGGACAAATAAATTTTTTGTTTTTTCCATTCTATCTACTGCAATTTTTTGTACCGCTGCCGCATTCTTTATCCAAATGTTTGCCCAACGTACAATAAGTGCGACTGAAGTAGGGATTATTCTCGCTACTGAGCCAGTTTTTGCAGCGATTACTGGATATTATTATGGTGGAGAAAGATTACAAGAAATTGGTTTATTCGGTTGTAGTTTGATTTTAGTTTCTACAATTGTAACTCAAATTAGAAAGAACAAAAGTAAAAAACAATTATATAAAGAAGAAAAAACCATTCACAAAATGTGAATGGTTTTTTTCCCGCAAATGCCGTTGTTCCTTTTATGCCTAAAGTAAACCGAACTCCAAGGTGGATGTCCTCACAAGTAACTTTCATCCTCCTATAAATAGGCACGATGTTGTTACTTAAATATCGGTCTTCCTATACAAAATCATTGGTTTAAGGCATAAACTGACAACGCACACAGCAGGTTTTGTTAATTTGTATTCTCATTCTATACCAATTAAAACTATTTTGCAACTAATTATTTTTTCTTATTCACAACATTTTCCTCATAAGAAATCCAGTCACTAAAACTTCCCGGATAAAGTTTTACATTCGTATATCCAGCTTCAATTAATCCTAAATAATTAACACAACCTGTGACACCTGAACCACAATAAACAACAGTTTCATTGTTATTGTTAAATGGTTTAAAAAGAGTTTGTAATTCTTCTTTTGTTTTAAATTCTCCGGCTTCATTTAAAACATCTTTCCAAAATGAATTTTTTGCTCCCGGTATATGACCAGCAATTCGGTCAATAGGTTCAAATTCGCCAATATATCGAATAGATTCTCTAGAATCAATTAAATTGAAATCCTCTTTTTCACCATTCTTCTTAACTTCATTCATCGAAGTAATCATATACTCTTGAACATTAATCTCGAATTTTTTTGGTAGTACTTCTTCAATTTTAGTTGTTACTTCAAAATCGTTTTCCAACCATTTTTTATAACCACCATTTAAAATAAACGTAAACTGATGCCCTACTAAATTACATAAAAACCAACATCTTGCGGCATTATCATTCGTACCATCGTCATAACAAATAACAATCGTATCATGATCAATCCCTAGATCTCCTAAAAGATTTCCAAAATCATTTAAATTAGGAAACGGATGTCTACCTCCATGCTTTTGTACAGGACTAGATAAATCAATATTTAAATCAACATAACGAGAAAGCGGAATATGATTTTTCTGATACTCACTTAAACCATATTCAGGATTTGACAATTGAAATCGACAATCTAAAAATACAACATTTTTATTTAAGCGCAATTTATGTGCAATGTTTACATCAATAATATTTTTCAATTTTAATTGTCCACCCTTATATTAAATTAATTTTTTGAATAAGTTTAAAACTTTTTCATCTACTACTACTTCATTTAAGTTTTCTGTTGCTTTAATTGTTTGTTGAACATCATTTTCGATTTGAGTGCTACAGTTATGCAGTACAGAATTTAATGCATCAACATATTGAATGTGATAATGCTCTGCAAATAAGCTATTCATATTTGCTAAATAGTCTTTTAATGGTGTTCTCAACTCATTAATGCATTCATCAATCATAGTTTCTTTCATGTTTTCAACAAAAAAGCTTTTTGGATTTTTGAAGTAATTCTTTAAACTTTCAAAACGATCTACATTAATAAATTGATCTGGATTTTTTATCGTTACTGGTAAGATCTCATTAATTTCACTTTTTTGAACGATAAATTCAGATTGAATAGAATGTATTTCACCAATTACTCGATCTTGCGACATTGAAATTTCATTCGTTAAAAACTTCTCTAATCTAAATCCTGTTACTCTTAATTCCTTTAAAATCTCTTCCAGTATTTCATAGATAAATTCACGAAGTTTAGTTACAAATAATTGTTTAATATTTTTCGTTGTATTATTGAAAATGCTTGGATTAAAGAAATAAGGGAATAAATCTCGCATCCTTAATTCGATACGCTTTTCGATGAAGAAAATCAATTGTTCGTTTTCTTTCATAAATGCTCTTGGTAAATTAGTAGGTTCTGCATTTTTAATCGTTTCTTTAACTTTTTTCTGAATTTGCTCAAGTTCGTTGAAGAATTGATCTTTTTCACGTTTTATTCTTTCAAAACGATTAATCGTATCACGTAAGATTTTTTCAATTGTTAATAGGTCATTAATAAATGTTTTAAAGACTTCATTCGCAATCTCGAATTGGAAGAAATTTTGGATTTTCGTATTTAATTTCTTATAATTATTCTGGATTTCTAAATTTAACTCTGAATCACCATATCCCTTCATCTGAAGCATACTTGAAATTGCAAAAACAGATGGGAAACGTACTCCTAATTTCGTTAATTGGTTAACAAAGAAATTTTGCACGATTTCGATTTCGTTTTGATCCTTTGCTAAATCCGAAGCATTTAACACAAAGTAAACTTTATCACTATCAAAGCTTTCTCTCATTCGTCCGATTTGCATTAAGAAAGACTCATCTTGACGTGTAAAGGCATGTTGATAATGTGCAACATATAGAATTAAATCAGCTTTTTTCAAATAGTCGAATGCTAGTTCAGTATGTCTTGAATGGATACTATTTCCCCCTGGCGTATCCACTAGTACGATTCCACTTAACGTGATCTCACAATCAAAATAAACTGTACTTTCTTTTACAAAACACGCTCTATTTTCTTCACTTATAACACTTACATACTCACTTAAATCATATCGCTTAGTTGTACCTAGTAAGCTTCTCATTTCTTCATAATTTTGACATACGCTTTCTGCATAAACGAAAGCATCAGTAGGGATTTTATCCTTTTGTTTCTTAATTAAATTTTGAAGGGTACTAAACCATTCTTTTTCATTTGCTTCCACGCCCCATTTTTTGAAGAAATCAAGAAACTCTTCTTTTAAAGATTCTTCCGATTTATAACTCACATCAGCTTTTTTATTTCCAGTTTCAGCTGTTGAACGTTTAATCTTACAAATTGCTGCTGTTGTTGGGTGTGGAGAAACAGGTAATACACGATCGCCAAGTAAAGTATTTATATACGATGTTTTTCCAGAACTAAACGCTCCGAATAATGCAATTGTGTATTCGTTTGATTTTATTTGATCTCTTTTTTCTTTTAGAATACCGATTTTACTCTGGATAAATTTATTTGAAGTTAATTCGTCTAATATAAAATCAGCAACTTCATATTTAGCTTGAATTTCTTCGTTTGAATATTTTTTTGAATTAGTTTGTTCAATGTCAATAATAAGTTCTTCTTTTATTTCCGGTGCTTGAACAGTTAAGATTTTGTGATTAATTAATTCACTTACTGATATTAAAGTAGGCTTAATTTCTGGCAATTCTTGATTCATTGCTTGATGATTATTTAAAATCGTCTTAATTTCTGAGACCATATGTGAAATTTTTTGATTATTAAACTCTAATTCATCAAATCCATCTATTTTTGATTGTAAATCATTCTTTTGATTTTTTAGTTTTAGAATAGTTGATTCATTTTGTCCCTTAAGTTCCTTTGAAAGTGTATAAATAAATTCAGCAATACTTTTACGATATACCGCCTTAATTCCTTCACTTACTTCCTTCGTATACTGTAATAAATAGTTACCACCCGTATCAATCAAATGGGAGGGCTTTGGACAAATTACATCTTCACTCAAATTAGGCTCTAAGATTTTATCAAAGTCACTGCTATCAATTTTATTATTTTCAATTTGTTTTACAGTTCGAATTGCTGCTTCTTTTACAAAATACTCAATTTGTTTATTTGTTAATTCTTGTACCTTGTAAATAAATTGACTTTTAGATTCATGTAAAGAATTTTCAAGTTTCTTTCTAGATTGAAATAATCCTTTATTTTGCAATGCCTTTTCTGATTCTAGATATTTTGATGCTAATTCTCTCATTTCAAATGGTGTAATGTTTGAATTAGTAAGAACTTGTTGTGTTGACTGTAAACAATTTTCCTCAAATGTTGAAACTGATGTTTCAATAACTTCAATTTCATTATTTAAATTATTATATTGCGATCTAATCTCATCAGCATTTTGATCGAGATCAATGTAATCGTTCTCAAGTTGTTGTATTTGTTCATTCATAATTGTTAAAAAGCTTGCATAGTCATTTTCAATTTGTACTACATCTTGATGATTGTATAAGTCATTTAAATAATTAATAAACTGGTTATATTCGTTATTATCTACAGATTTATCTCTTGTAGAAATATAAAAAACTTGTAAGTTGCCTAATCCTTGTTTTTTCAAGTTTCCAATTACACCATGTTTAAATTGTTCAAACGTCAATTCTGTTTCATCGTGTTTATCAATACATGTAATAACTAAACAAACTTTATTATTTTTTTCAACTAAATTATGAATAAAATCAATATTAGTTTTCGAATGAACATGTTGATAATCCATTAAATAGAAAATACTATCCGCTAGATGAATGACTGAGTTTGTCGCCTCTAAATGATCCATATCTGTTGAATCAATTCCAGGAGTATCAATTAAAACTGATCCAGTTGGAATTTTAAATAGTTCTTGTGCCCACTCGAGCTCAATAATTGAACCACTATCAGATGCTAATTTTTTTAGTTCATCTACTTGAATATCCTCTTGAATCTGATACATTTCACCATCTTTAAGCGTAATTAACATTTTACTTTCGCCATTTTTTAATTTTACAACGTTTGCACTTGTAGGTATTGGGCTTGTAGGTAGTTTTTCTACTTGTAAAAGATCATTTAATAAAGATGACTTACCAGCAGAAAAATGCCCACAAAATACGTAATAACTTTCCTTATTTTGTATTTTGTATGCTAATTTTTTTAATTGAAATAATTCCTTCGAATTTCCTTGTTCAGAAAGTAAATTGATCCCTGAAGAAACCTTATTCAGTATTTCCCCTCTGTTAATCTTAGTGTTTTGCAACGTGATTTCCCCATTTCATGTCATACTCAAATAATTTCCCTAGCATTATTTTATCCCCATATATATTAATTTGGAAGAAGAATGTATAGGCATATGCATATAAAATAAAAAAAACTAGGTAACATCACCTAGTTTTGAACTTGTTTAAGTACATATTTAGTTAATAAAAAGTATAAAAGAATTGTAGCTGACACAAATCCAAGAACCATTTGACGCACAACCTTCCGAAGTTGATAATGATTTTCATTCTACATTAATCATAATCAGTTATTTTCCATTTGTCAATAACTATTCGATTGATTGTAAAAGCGCTTTATTTTCTTCTCGGATTCTTACTTTTAATAAAATTAAATTACAAACAGAAAAGATTACAGTTGTAATATACGCATGAAACATAATAGGTATTACTAATAATTCAATGGTAACGATCATGTAATTTGGATGCTTGATATATTTATAAAGGCCACGTTTTACTAATTTTTCATTAGGTAAAATAATGATTTTTGTATTCCATCTTTCTCCTAACGTTGAAATAACCCATACCCTTGCTAATTGTAATATGATAAAAACGATAAGGAGAAAGGTAAAAAATCTAATTTCTAAATAATGAATGAAATAATTCTCAATTAGAATTGAAATAAAAAACATGCTATGTAAGATGATAAAAAATTTATAATGCTCTTGGCCAAATTCAAGTGCGCCTCGCATTTTTAATTTTTTTTCATTATTCTTTGCTATACCTAGCTCAATCACTCTTTGTATGACGATGAATAAAAAAATAATCTTTAACATTAGCATTCTACCCACTTTAACAATGATAACTCTGAACTAAATCCTGGTCCTAAAGCACAAAGAAGACCGTACTCATTCGTTTTTCCTAACTTCATATACTCACTTAACACAAATAAGACAGTACAAGATGACATATTTCCATATGATTTTAAAATATTTAAGGAAATTCCGATTTTCGCTTCGGAAAGTTCTAATGAATCGATATATGCGTCCAATACTTTTTTTCCACCAGGGTGAGCAATGAAATGAGTTACATCCCTTATTGTTAGTTCATTTTCCGTTAAAAAATTTGAGACAACTGGGTGTAACCAATCTTTAACGATTGTTGGTATATCTCTTGAAAAAATGACAAATAAACCATCATTCCGAACATCCCATCCCATTACGTCTAATGAATTTGGCATTAGAGTTGAATTAGTTTGTTCAATTGACGGTAAAGATTTATGGATCGTTCGATTTTTCAAATCACTCTCATCGCCAATAACTAGAACCGCTGCTGCTCCATCAGCAAATAATGAAGTTCCTATTATATTACTTTTGGAAAGATCTTCTTTTTGAAATGTTAAACTACATAATTCAACTGCAACTAGTAAAATATTTGACTTTGGATGGGCTTTACAATAATCAAATGCTCTAGAAATTCCACTAGCACCACCGGCACACCCTAAGCCCCATATGGGTATTCTTTTAATCGAAGAATGAAATGGCAGGATATTTGCGATATGAGCATCAATTGTAGGGGTTGAAATACCAGTTGAAGAGACAAAAATAATTCCATCAATTTTGTCATATTGAATTTCCGAAGATAGAAATTCATTACTATTCAAACAATTTTTAATAGCTTCTATTGATAATTCAATTGAGATTTCAGTGTAAGCCTGATTTTTTTGCTCAAAGCTATGTTCTTCGCTATACCAAGAAAGCTCCTTAGAAATAAATCGACTTTGGATCTCACCATTTTGAAATACAGATAATAAGCGATCGATTGAAGGATATCTTTTCAAAAAAAGCTCTCGAATAAAAGGCACTATATTTTCCTGATCTATTTTATATTTTGGTACAGCTTTCCCAACAGATAAAATTAAAGGCATAATTTCCCACTCCTTATAGTCATTACCTTTTGTATTAATTTGGAAAATTATTCTTTAATACATGAAAAATCCTAGAGTGGAAATAAGATGCCATTCAACAAAAAAAAGACAATTCACTATTCATTCATGGACCATGAACAAATAATAAGAATTGTCTAAGCGTTTCAAAGGAGTTTTCTTTCTGTTGTGCAGTTTTAGTATATCTCATTTTACTTGAATCTACATTCGCAATTATTACCATTAAAATGCTTCTAAAAAAAAGCCTACAACATTTCTAATTCACAATTATGATTTATTTACTTCTTCTAACTCATACAATTTTGTATATTTTGATTCTAAATAATCAACAAAATATTTCACATTTAATTCTTCACCAGTAACGTCTTTCAATATTTGTTGTGGTTCCTTCATTGCACCATATTGATGAATATTCACTTTTAACCAATCAAGAATTGTTTGAAAATCATTCGTTTCAATTAATTCACTAAAATTTGGTAATTCTTTTTCCATTGTTGCTTTAATTTGAGCAGCATACATTGCACCTAATGCATAAGTTGGAAAGTATCCAAAATGCCCCATTGACCAATGTACGTCCTGTAAAACACCTTCTCGATCCGTTTCAGGAATTATCCCTAGATACTCCTCCATTTTTTGATTCCAAATTAATGGAAGCTCTGAAACTTGAATTTTTCCATCTAATAAATCCTTTTCAATTTCATAACGAATCATAACGTGTAAAGGATAAGTTAATTCATCAGCTTCAATACGAATAAATGAAGGCTTACTATTATTTATCACTTTATAAAATTCATCTAACGTAACATTATCTAGCACTCCATTAAGTTGCTCTTTTAATTTTGGATAATTTGATTTCCAGAACTCATAACTTTGTCCAATAATCTTTTCATATAAAAGGGACTGAGATTCATGAATACCTAAAGACGCTCCATGGGCGATCGGTAAACCATCCAAATCTTTGGAAATATTTTGCTCATATAGTGCATGACCACACTCATGAATTGTACTAAAAATGGCTTTTTCAAAATTATTTTCATGATATTTCGTTGTTACTCGAACATCACCTAAATTAATAGAAGTAGCAAAAGGATGTGGAGTTGGATCTAATCTTCCAGCATCAAAATTATAACCAAGAGATGCTAATAGTTGTTCACATATTTCTTTTTGTTTTTGCGTCGAAACGAATGCTTTCATCTCTTCTTTTTCAAAATTTTTCCCACTAGTCGATACTGCTTTAACAATCGGTACTAATTTATTTCTTACTTCTGAAAATACTTCGTCTAGTTTATTTACAGTCATTCCAGGTTCATATTGATCTAAATATGTATCATATTTACAGTCTTTATATCCTAAATATTCAACGAACTTACGTTTATACTCAATTATTTCAGTTAAATAAGGTTCAAATTTAGCAAAATTATTTTCTTCCTTCGCTTCTGCCCAAACACTTTCAGAAATTGCTTGGCATTTAATAAATGCTTCAAACTCATCAACTGGTATTTTCGTATTTTGATCGTATTGCTTTCTTAAATATTTTACTGTTTTTTCAACTTCTAATGAACATTTCCCTGCACTAATGGCTTCTTCCATTGTTATTAAATAATGAGCCATATCTTTTGAAGTACTCATTTTAAAAACATCGGCTGATAATTGACTAATTACATTTGAACGCTGACTTACAGCATTTTTAGGTGCACCTGTTCGAAGATCCCAATATAAAACACTAATTGCTTCTTCAATGTTTAACATTTTTCTTACATAATCTAGAAACGAAGCCTCATAATCTTTTAAGCTCATCAAAACACCCACCTTTTAAAATCAAATTTTCAAGTCAGCTAAATAGTAACATAAAAAATATGTGGATAAATAAGAATTACCTTAATTTTCAAATAATATTTCTCGACAAAATGAATATCGTTCAGTAATTTCGTAAATACTACTCAAGTATTTTTTAAATCATCACAAATTTATATCCCGAATATTCCTTGACAGGAATATTCCTAATGAGGTATATTCAATTTATGAATTCGACTTTAATTGCTCTTGCAGAGCCGAACCGGTTACAGATTGTCGAACTCTTACGTGACGGTCCTCTATCAGTCGGTGAAATTGCTGAAAGCTTAGGACTTAAACAACCACAGGTTTCAAAGCATCTTCGCGTTCTAAGTGAAGCTGGGCTTGTCGAAGTTCAACCTATCGCCAATAAAAGAATTTATAAACTAAGACCCCAGCCGCTAAAAGAAATGGATTCGTGGATTCAGTCATTCCGTCACGTCTGGGAACAGAGATTCGATCAATTGGACGATTATTTAAAAAAATTACAAGGCAAATAATCTTAGCTTATTCATTGCACACAATTTAATTAGTACTAACTATTATTGAGAGGAGAAGTACCTAGTTTTTTAAGGAAGAAATAAAGTAAATAATAAATTAAATGGAGGAATTAATAATGAGTAAAAATACGTTTAATGTAGATGAGCAAGGATTAGTTTTAACAAGAGTTGTTGATGCACCTCGTGAATTAGTATTCAAGGTTTGGTCAGAAGCAGAACACCTTAAAAACTGGTGGGGTCCAAAAGGCTTTGAAATGGATGTAGCAACGCTAGAATTTAGACCAGGAGGTAAATTCCACTATAAAATGGAATCACCAGAAGGATTCGTTATGTGGGGATTATTTGTTTTTGGTGAAATTATTGAACCTGAGAAAATTGTATTTGTTAATTCATTCTCTGATCAAGAAGGTAATATGGTTCGCGCTCCATTCTTTGAAGTTTGGCCATTGGAAATTCAAAACACTTTAACTTTAGAAGAAAATGATGGTAAAACAACTATTACATTAAAAGGTTTTCCAATCAATGCTACTGATGAAGAAGTTGCTGCATTTATTGCAAATAAAGATTCTATGCAACAAGGCTTTACTGGTACATTTGACCAATTAGATGAATATTTAGCTAAAACATCTTTATAAGATAAATAGATAAATACCCTTTAAAGCTTGAAAATAGCTTTAAAGGGTATTTTTTAGTGCTATTAATAATAGACAACCTTCGTTTTAGCGATTAAATCATGCAATGTTTTCCGATCTTTTCGGAAGATAAAAAATAGATCAATTAGATACAAAATTCCGATTGCTTCTATAAATATTGGCAAATTTAGCTGACAACCAAAAGCAAAGATCGAACGTAATGTCATTGTTTTGAAATCAACTAAGTCATCTGTATCTCTCACAACCATAATACTTAATAATCTTTTTCCTATTGTTTGTCCGTTCCAAATATAAGTAGGTACAATGACATAAAATAGAAAAATATATAATAGCGACCAAATTGAATATAAAAACAGTTGCTTACTACTAAACATAAATAAATCTAAAATGTCTTTACTTTCTAACCCAAGTATTAATAACCCCAGTTTCGAAAATAAAAGATTTAACGAGCCATCGATCCAAGCTGCAAACAATCTTCTAATACGACTTGCCAGTTCGAAATCCATCTAGAACCTCATTCCACATTTTTATAAAAAATGGATATTAATCGATATACTCTATTATATTTATGGAATTTTGTTTTTGATTAGTGATTTTTAACTATTTGTATTAATTTTTTTAAACAAGCTACATTATTACCATTTTTCACTACAAATCGAATGCTATTTTTTTCTTCAGTCCAGTTGAAACACAAACCAAAACTTCTCGATTTTTTAAACGTCACATAACTTTACAATTTCTACCCTTGTTCTCACAATTTTTATAATAGAATCTATAAAAATAAATTTAGCTAATTGTTATCTAATTCTTTATACTAATAGCTTTCCACTTTGAAAAAAATAAGACCACAAAAAATTTTGTGGTCTATGTAATATTTTATCATATTGGTTTAATATTAATTTTTGATTGTTTAACTGCAACCGTTTTCAACAATTTCTGTAGTTCTCTTAAATCAGTGTCCAACTGATGACGAATCTTTACTACTTCTTGATGATTGTCATTATTTTGATTTTGAGCTTCTTGCAACTTGATTCGTTTTTCTTCAATATTTCGTTCTAAAGATCTGGCTGTCCTAAAAAACATTCAAATTACCTCCTTTTCAAAAAAAGTATGAACACGCTTTCATTTTTATCTATAATACTATAAAAAAAATATCTTAAGACTTTCTAAATGTGAATATTTTTTGAATTTAATTTCAGTTACTTTAAATCTTCAATATTTCACTTAATTAAATTCAAATCTTCTTACTAAGCAATTGTGAACACGCTTTCATTTTTATCTATGATACTATAAAAAAGTAATTTATTAAATATCTAAATATGTCTATTCTTTGAACTTATTAAAAAAACATAAAAAAATAATAACTTGAAATTAATTATTTATTTATGTTTTCTTTAATAATGAGTATGAGGAGGTTCTTAACAACCTCCATCCATACGAATCAGATTAAACTAGATTATACAATTTAGAGTATTTATCTTCTAAGTAATCAATAAAGTATTTTACATTTAACTCTTCCCCTGTAACATCTACTAATATTTCTTTTGGTTCTTTTAGTTTTCCATATTGGTGAATATTTAGGGTTAGCCAATTAACAATTTGATGAATCTCGCCGTTTTTTAAGATCGTTTCAAAATCGCTTAAATCCTGTTTCATTTTATGCTTAAACTGTGCTGCGTACATCGCACCTAATGCATACGAAGGAAAATAACCAAAATCTCCACCTGCCCAGTGAACATCTTGAAGAACACCTTCTCGATCGTTTGATGGAACGATACCTAAGTATTCTTCCATTTTATTATTCCATACTTTTGGCAAATCCTTTACTTGTAAATCACCATCAAACAGTTCTTTTTCAATTTCATATCGAACCATTATATGCAATGGGTATGTACATTCGTCCGCTTCAATTCGAATTAATGAAGGCTCACTATGGTTTATTGCTTTATAAAATTCTTCTACCGATAAATTTTTAAAATAATCTCCAGTTTTTGCAATTAAATTTTGATACTGAGCTTCCCAAAATTCTTTACTTCTTCCAATCATATTTTCAAAGAATAGCGATTGAGACTCGTGAATTCCCATCGATGCACCTTCACATAAAGGTGTCCCAATTAAATTCGATGATAAATTTTGCTCATATAGTGCATGTCCACATTCGTGAATGGTTCCAAAAAGCGCACTCATAAAATTATTTTCAATATATTTCGTTGTTACTCGAACATCACCAGGGTTTAATGTAATCTGAAATGGATGAACTGTTTCATCTAAACGACCAGAATCAAAATTATAACCTAATTTTACAAGTATCTCTTCACTAACTTCTTTTTGAAGATCAATTGAGATCGGTTGTGACAATTCTTCGCGAATTAGTTTAGTTTGTGAATTTGAAATTTTCGCAACTAATGGTACAAGACTTTTTCTTACTTTACCAAAAACTTCATCTAACTTCCCAGTTGTCATGCCAGGCTCATAAAAGCTTAATAATGTATCATATTTCTTATCTTTATAGCCCCAATATTCAATGAATTGTTTTTTCATCGCTACAATTTTTTCTAAATATGGTTGGAACTTACTAAAGTTACCTTCATTTTTAGCGTCTTCCCAAGCATTTTCACTTAATGAACAAAGCTTTACATATTCTGCATATTCATTTTTAGGGATTTTACAGTTTAAATCATAATTTTTTCTACATTCTTTAACAGATTTTTCAATGATTTCATTTAAATTTCCTGTGCCTATTTCTTTTTCCAATAAATTTAAATAGTTTTCCATCGTACTTGATGTTGTCATTTCAAATACTTCTGCAGAGAGTTGACTGATGACATTTGATCTTTGTTCAGCTCCATTTTTAGGCGCACCCGTTCTTAGGTCCCAATACATAACATTAATTGCTTCATTATAATTTTCGATTTTCTTTAAATAGTCAGTAAATTCTTCTTGTATTTTATTAATTGCCATATTTACCACTCATTTCTAAATTTTGTTAATTTCATTCTATCATAACTTTTCTATTGAATTAATATTAAGCTTAAAAAGCGCTTTCATAAATAGAATTCAAATGATTAAGTTCATATAAAAGACATATTTAACAAAAGTATTGTACAATACAGCAAGGTGATGTTATGAAAATATTATTATTAGGAGCAACCGGAAGAGTTGGTTCTTTTTTAGTGGATTTATTATTAGAAGCTAACTGTGAAGTAATTGCTTTAGTAAGAGATGAACAAAAAATAACGATTAAACATGAAGCTCTTACAGTTTTAAAAGGAAATACGCTAAATGAAAAAGATTTAAATTTAGCTTTAGAAAACGTAGATGGAGTAATTTCTGCCTTAAATACTGGAGGTGAAAATATTTTATCTAAAACAATGGGACTACTAATCCCTCTTCTTGAAAAGAAACAAATAGGTAGGATCGTTACAATTGGAACTGCAGGTATTCTACAATCAAGAGTTAATCCAACCATTCTACGCTATAAAAGCTCTGAATCAAAACGAAAATCAACAACTGCAGCAACTGATCATGAAAAAGCTTTTAACTTATTAAATGAAAGTCGGTTAAATTGGACGATTGTTTGCCCAACTTACTTACCTGATGGTCCAATAACTAAAAATATTCGTACTGAAAAGAATTATTTACCAATTGATGGCCATCGTATTACGACTGGAGAAACTGCTTTTTTCGCATTTAAAGAATTTTTCGAATGTATTTTTAGTAAATCTAGAGTTGGAATATGCAATTAAAAAAGCTAGCGTATGCTAGCTTTTTTAGCTTTTAAGATGGATTAACAGGTAAACTGTTTAAGATTTTTTCTTTCGTTTCATTGTTTAGATCATTCCCAATAAATAAAACGATTTTTCCTTTATCTTCATGACTACGGATTAGTCGTCCAATACCTTGGCGTAATCTTAATAACATATACGGCTCATCGATCTCGAAGTAAGGGTTTTGTGCATTTTGACGTTTTGATTGGAATACCGGATCATTTGGCGGGAATGGTAGAGCGTGAATAATCACTTGACTTAGTGACATGCCTTGAATATCTAATCCTTCCCATAAATGAACAGCACATAAAGACGCGCTAATATCTTCTTGGAATTTTTGTACAATTGAACTAATTTCTTCTTCACCTTCAAAGTATAAATTGAAGTCTAATTTTTCTTTCTCAACTTGCAGTTTAAACTTTTTCATTTCTTGAGTTGAATTGAAGAGAATTAATGTACTTCCGTTATTTTCCTTTAACTTCTCTATAATCTTTTCATTTTTTTCCTCAATTTTGGTTGGGTCAACTTGATTTAACTCTATTTTCATTTGTTCATCATAATCAAACGGAGAATTGACCGAAAATGATAAGTAATCTTTTATCCCTAAACTACCTGCGATATAATCAAAAGAACTATTTTGAGAAAGAGTTGCAGATGAAAATACAATCGGCATTTTTTGATTAAATACTTTTTCTTGTAAAAGCTCATTTACAGCCTTTGGCATAATGACAAGTGTTAATTCATTTTGATTATATTCAATCCATTGAATCGCTGTAATTTCATTAATAAATAAATTTAAGCAACGCTCAACATCATCTAAATGCTCATCAACAATATTTAACTGATATTCATCAATCGTGTACATTTCACTTTCAAAGACTAATTCATCACCAATGCTACTAATTTGGGACTTTAATCTCCTTGCTAACATAATTAATCTTTCATTCATATTCAGTTTAAAACGTCTAGATCCTTCAACTTCTTCGGTATTGTTATCTAATTCAAAAAAGAATTGATCGTACGTTTCTAATGTATCTTCTAGTAACTGTTGGAAGCTTTCACGCGTACCTGATTGCATTAAAAATGATAAAAATATATTTAATGTCTCTTGTTGTAGACGATAAGTTAACGATTTTTGACTTGCAAATTCAAGTAAATGTCCTTCATCAAATACTACACAGCTTGGATTAGGTAGTAATGGCAATTGACCTTCACGTTTTCTAGATTCTACCGTCCAAATATGCTCCATATAAAATTCTTGTGAGCATACAATTAGGTCAGTGGCTTTACGATAATGTTCTCTTGATAGAGTTTGTCCACATCGATGTCTTTGTTCACAAGTAGAGCAATCCTGGAAATAATCATATGAAATTGTATCCCACTCTTCATCTGTTAGATCCTTATATTCAGTACGGTCTCCATATGGAGTAAACTTTTGGAGTGTTCCATAATCATTTACAAAGCTTGGTAAATTTTCATAAACCCCTAAAACAGCATCTGATACATCAATTTCTGAACGTTGTAAATCCAATTTCTTTAAACATAAATAATTTGTAGTTGATTTTGCTAATCTAACATCAATTGACAAATTTAAAGCATTCGATAATTTTTCAATATCCCCATTTTTCTTTACTAGCTGCTCAATTAAAGATTCATCGGCACATGCGATAATAGCTGGCTTACCTGTATATCTTGCATAGCATAAACAAAATAGCAAATAGACAAACGTTTTACCTGTACCAACACCTGCTTCAGCAAAAATAACTTTCTTTTCCTTAAACGCTCTTTCAACCTGATAAGCCATAAAGATTTGCTCATCTCTTAATTCATAGCCAGCATCTGGTAATAAATCGTAAAAAACGTCCCCAATCCATTCCCCTAACTTTTCAATAAATTGGTCTTGCTTTCCTACCTCAAAAGGTAATTTAGTTGAATGACTCATTGCTACCCCCAAAATGTAAATTAAAAAGAAAAAGTCCTCTTTTGAGAACTTTAATTTTGCAAATTTATTCGATCCATTATTTTATTTAAAAATTGTCTCTACCCGCTATCATACAAAAAATGTGAGGGAAAGGCAAGGGAAATAAGGCATGATCACCAAAAGACTAAGGGAATTGGATATTTGGAACGAAAATAAATTTGCTTTAAATTCGTAAAGCTTTCTAGATAACTTTACCAGCCTTTTGCTTGCTTTATCATTTCTTCAACAATAATTTGAGATTTTAATGCTTCTTCCCCATTGATTGATGGATTTTCATCAGAATATATGCAATTGATAAAATGGTTAATACAATCCTCAAAACCTCTTTGTTTTAATGTTGATTCCCATGAAGATGAAAACGAATTATTTATTGAGTTATTTCTTTCTACTTCAAAGTTGTTCATATTTTTTACCCTTATAATCGAACCTTCAGTAATTAATTCTAAGCGCTCAAGATTTGTTCCTGCTATTCGGTGCATTACTGTATTAATTGATGTTCCTTCTATCGATTCATATTGGTGAGTAGCATACTCTAATTGATTAGTATGAGTGAGTTGAACTCTTCCATTAATCAAGTTAACTTCTCCATCTGAAAACCATCTAATCGTATCAACTAAATGTAAATAATCATCCAACATCGTAAACTCGAATGAATTAGTCCCAATTTTATTCTCTCGATGTTTTTCAAATCTGATTACCGCTATATTCTTTGCTTGTTCTTTTGCCTGCACATACATTGGACAGAATCGACGGTTGAATCCAACCATAAGTTTTCGATTTAGTTTAAAACTTAATTCAGTTAATTTTTCCGACTCTGGCAATGTAGCTGCTAGTGGTTTATCAACATATACATCTTTACCTTTATTTAATAAATACGATACAACCTCAAAATGTGAACTAGTTGTACTATGTACAAATACTGCGTCACTTTGTTCAGCAAGTAATTCCAAACTTTCAAAATCTTGAATTCGGTATTGTGAGCATATTTTCTTACGTTTTTCTTTATTTGGTGAAAATGCACCGATAAAATCCCAGTTTTCTTCTTTTGTAAGAATGGGTAGATATGCTTTTTGTGCAATATTACCTAATCCTACCATTCCAATACGTGGTTTTTTCATTTTTGATCAGTCCTTTAAATTGGCTTATTTTTCTAGATTTATTGTAACAAATCATCATTCTCCATTAAAAAGAAAAATGATTATATTTCAAAATTAACTAATGGCAATAACATTTGAATTATCGGGAAATCTATAAAATAATGATAAAAATGGTAGTTTGGAGGTGTTTATTTGTACTTATATTCTTTAATTCAGACTAATTTTGATACAAATGATGATATAAGTGTTGTAAGAGACCTTTATTTACTTCAGCATGAAAAGAGTTTCTCTAATGATGAATTCCATGATCTAGTCACTCAATATAAAAGTACTGCAGAAACGAATTGGCATGTTGCACATTTACTTGAAAAAAATCACGGTTTTAGAATTGTACCTGCAATAAATTTATAATGCTACTAAACGAATTCAATTTTTGTTCAAGTTTTCTTCGTAAAAACTTGAACAAAATACGTTATTATAAATAAAAAGGTGCCCCAATCGTCTAAATAGACATTGGGAACACCCTTTTAACCATTTTACTCTTCGATTCTTCTTGGAGGTCTTTTTCCAAAGTATTGATAATAGTCAGTTTTAATGAAACCATTAAATAATTTACGCTTCTTTGTTGCTGGTTTACCATAAAATTGTTCAAATCCCTCATGACTAGTTAGTACATACACTGACCAAGTATCTAATTTTGTAAAAACATTCCCCATATCTGAATATAACTTTTCAACGTAAGGTCGATCGTTTAATCGCTCACCATATGGTGGGTTGGTAACAACATACCCATACTCAGATCTAGTAGTAAAGTCTTTTACTTGCATTTGTTTAAAAGCAATTGAATCTGATAATCCAACTTCATCAGCATTCGCTTTTGAAACATTAATCATTCGATGATCAATATCTGATCCGATTATTTCAAGTTTTTGATCATAATTTGCTAAGTCTTCTGCTTCTTGTCTTGCTTCATTCCATCTTTTTTTACCAATCCAATGCCAATCTTCAGACGCAAAGCTTCTAAACGATCCTGGAGCGATATTATGTCCAATTAATGCAGCCTCAATTGGAATAGTACCAGATCCACAAAACGGATCAACAAAAGGTAAATCAGCATTCCAATTCGTTAGTAATATTAATGAAGCCGCAAGTGTTTCTTTTAATGGTGCTTCACCTTGATCTACTCGATATCCTCTTTTATGTAAGCCTTCACGACCAGTAGTATCAATGGTTAATGTTACGATATCTTTTAAAATAGAGACTTCCACTCGAAATAATGGACCATCTTCAATTAACATACCTTGAATATTTTGGATTGTTTTTAATTTATCAACAATTGCTTTTTTGACGATTGCTTGGCAATCTGATACTGAAAATAATTTTGATTTATGCGATTTTCCTGACACAGGAAATTGACCGTTTCTTGGGATAAACAAATGCCAAGGTAAGGCTTTTGTTTTTTCAAATAATTCATCAAAAGAGGTTGCCTTAAATTCACCAACACGTAGTTTCACTCGATCAGCTGTTCTAAGCCACAAATTCGCTTTCACAATTCCAGCTTCGTCCGCTTTAAATAATACTCGACCATTTTCAACTACTACATCTTCAAAACCTAGGCTTTTGATTTCTCTAGCAACTAGAGCTTCAATCCCCATTGCAGCAGTAGCAATTAATGTATATTTCGCCAATTTAACCACCTATCTCATTCAAATTAAGAATGAACTTTTCTTTTCATATTTTCATTTTGATTCCTATTTTCATTATGAACAATTTACGTCGAAATTACAAAAAACTCTCCATAGAATGAAGAGTTTTAAACAGTTTCATCATTTCATATGTTCTGTAAGCCATGTTCTGTACCATTCGTACTTCAAGCGGCTCTCGCCTCGTACTACTAGGTGGTAATCATCTATCTACAGAATAATCTGTCCCTTTCGCTGTTCAATTCCTTTGAAAGGATTCCCCTACCATAATTTGGGTTTCTCACTCGTGGGGTTTACCGCGTTCCACTCCTCTCATTTCTTCGAGGACTACGTCACTGTGGCACTTTAAAGGTAGTAGAACCATATCCGTAAAGGACTTAGGTCCGTTCCCTGCCGTTAGCTGATTACACAGCTACCCTATCTTATGACTTCGATAGGCACGAACACTACAGCCATCGCAGGACTGTGCGAGCATGGACTTTCCTCAACAACGTCAAGCGTTGCAGCGATTACCCGAACATATTGAAACGAACATTTATTAGTATAGTAAATTATACTTAAGTTTGCAATGCTTTCTTAAAATATAAATTAAGTTAAAATTATTCGAATAGTTTACTACCAAAGACATGCTTCTCTAAATTTGATAATCTTTTTAGAACATCAGTATTCGTATTATTAAAAGGTGAAGGCGGAGGTGTAGCTGTGTTTTTTTGATCCTCCAACAATTTTTTATACTTTGCATTTTCTTGTTGTAGGGCTACGATTTGATTTTGAAACGATTCATAATCTTTAATGACCGTGTCTAAGTATTGATCCACTTCCTCTTGATTATATCCTCGCATTGAAACTTTAAATTCTTTATTTAGGATATCTTTTATACTTAGTTTTATTTTTGTTGATTCCATGTGTGTCACCCCAAAACATTTAGAAATATTTACCTTCTATTTTTTCAAACTCTTCATAAATTGTCAATTATCTATTCTATAATTCCCTATATTTATTGTCATCATTCTCAAAATGACTCTTCTGCAATCACTTGTAAATCGTCAAATGTGATGATTTCTACAGGATAATTAAATAGTTCATTTTTCTTATATGCTAAATCATATAAATATTTAGGACTACCTTCTTTTTCATTATCGTAAAATAAAATACATCCGTCACTTTTACTAACTAAAAATTCATTTTTTGCTTTTAACTGTATTGGAGATTCGTATGGTTTTCTTGAAATTGAGTCGACGTGATCCGCCCCAATTAAGATTTCATTATAATATTCTTTATTTGCTTCATTCCAATTTTTCTCTTGATCTTCGTAGGGTGTAAAAATACCCAACTTTAATTCGGGATAATCAAGCTGAAGATCGAATACTACTTCTGCGGCCCATAATTCAGTACCCATTTGCCCTGAAATAATAATCCATTCTAGTTCATCTATAAATAAAAGTATTTTATTTTTTATTGCTTTTTTTATGTACTTAACTGCATCGTGTTTATTCGAAAAAATTCCTAATTCAAATGATTTATAACCAGATATAAGTAGTATCTTCATATTACCTCACAATAATAAATTAGGAAGAACTAAAAGTTCTTCCACAAATTTTATTTTATTAAATACTCTGCTTTATTTCAAATATTTAGTAACAAATAAATATTGTAAGTATATTTATCTCGCAAAAATCATTTATTTAAATAATATTCAAATGTAGAAATTTATATTGAGGGAATCTAATATTTAACTTTGCATTGTAGTCATAAGCTTAGTGGAAATCAACTATTAAGACCAATTTAAGATCAATATTTCAATATTTGATTGCTGCTTATAGAGGATATTTTATTCCCTTTAGATTAGTTATTGTGATAGGAATATTATTGTTAAAATTTTTTCGTCGAAATGTCGAAATTTTATGATAAAATTACATATAAAGCTTGTTTAAAACTCGTAAAAATAATTAATGTTAATGTAATTGTGAAAAAAAATAAAAAAAGTATTTTGTTCAAAATTATCCTCTCCAATATCCTAAATATACTTTAATGTCAACTTTTTTATTTTATTAGGTTTGAACATATTTCACAACAATAAAATTAATAATGATTAAAAGTTTAAATTTTCTGATTTTTGTGAGTATACACAATGATTGCCGAAAGCATTTTATTCCTTTAAAATGAGTTATGAAATCGTTTTAAATATAGATAATTAATGCAATTCAAGGAGTAAAAAATGATTAACAAAAATTCCCCAATACCAATTTATCATCAATTATTAGAATACATAAAATGTAAAATCACATCAGGTGAATACCCTGCAGATGAATTGATTCCATCAGAAAGAGAGTTTTCAGAAAAATTCCAAATATCTCGTATGACCGTTCGACAAGCATTAAATAATTTAGTTCAAGAAGGAATTGTTTACAGACAAAAAGGTAAAGGTACATTTGTTAGTCGTCAAAAAGTTGAAAAAAAAATTAGTAGATTAAATAGTTACACAGAAGAAATGATTGAGAGAGGTTTAAAACCAAGTAGTAGGTTAGTTCAATTTGATATTTTAAATTCTGATAAAGCATTATCCAATATACTAAAGATAAAAGAAAAAGATCCTATTTATTTTATAAAACGTGTCCGTTTAGCAGACTCAATTCCTATGTCGATTGAAAGTATCCACGTGTCATGCGATATTGCTCCAAACTTAAATCAAAGTGTTTTAGAAAAATCATTCTTTGATTATGTAAATGCCAATATTCCAGATCCTATTCAATATGCTGATCAATCGATTCAAGCTAGAATGCCTTCTGAAGAAGAAGCACAATTATTAGAAATACCGCCAAATTGTCCCGTATTGGCCATTTATCGTACAACATATTTAAGAAGTGGCAAAGTTTTAGAGTACGAATTGACTGTATACAGAGCCGACCGCTACAAGCTTGTACATTCTTTATCTAGAAATGATTAATCGTATAGTAGGTAAATTCTTTATACGATTTAAAAAAGCCAGGAGATCCTGGCTTTTTTATTTGAATAAAACCCCTATTTGTTTAAATAGTCCACCTACTTGATTCATCGTATTCATCATTTGACCCGCAGTAGACATCATTTTTGGGACATCGTATGAACCTGAACCATTTTTAAATTGATTTAATATTGATGAAAACTGAAATGATTGACCATTATTATTTTGCTGGTTTAATTTTTTTGGTTGTGTTGGATAAGGTGTACTAGGCGCAAACATTGGTGGAGTTGTAAATGGGCCTTGTTGTAACATTTGAGCATGTTGAGGTTGTATTGAATACTGTTGATTTTGAGGGCTGCTTAAAAAGTTCGTTTGATTACCGAATTGTGAAGAATACATTGGCATATATGGATATTGGTTTTGCATCATTCCGTAATAATTAGGATCGTATTGATACCCTTGGTTATATGAAACAGTAGGATGCTGCATTGAAAAGTGTTGTGGTGCTGCATACTGCATTTGACTTTGATCATAACTACCTGTTTGTGTTGATGGTCCCACATAAGGAGATGGCTCAATCATCTGAGATTGTTGGATTGATTGAGTTGATTGTGTTGGTTGAACTGGTTGTGTTAGTTGAGTGGATTGTGCATGGTGAGTCTGTTGCGATTGAACTGGCGATTGTAGTGTATTCATAGTATGGTTTTGGGAAAAAGGTTGAATTGTATTTCCATAATAACGCTGATTTTCATTTAATATTTGATTTATTTCTGGAAAATTAAAATTCTCATCAATCACTTGATTTTGCTTTCTAAACCATTCAAAGCTGTTATCTGAATGATTTGGAGGAAACATTTGAGATCTCATATTCTCACATCCATTATAAGTTTTCTCATTTATAAATATGTTACAAATGCCTATTCTGTTACTTCTATTATTTTATGCGCTATTTGTCATAATATGTCGGAAGTTTAAATTTTTAAAAAAATTTAAATTTTAAATATTTATGGTACATTTTATTTAGTTATACAAGTTGTTAATTAAATTTTAATGTTGGAGGGGTAATAATGACTTTACAAGAATTAAAGAGCAAGTTTATTTCATCAAAAAGTTTCGAACCAACTGACTTTAATCAATTAATGGACTTTTTACAACAAAATTACCTAAATGGTGAGGTTACTATTCAACATTACAGAGAATTAGTTAAAGAACTTGAACTATTTGGCGCTTGTAAGCCAATTTAGAAATCGGGAATATAATATTATAAGAAATAAAGCGATACACATTTACTAAATTGTAAAAGTGTATCGCTTTATTTAATTCCATTATTCTCTTATCCCTTCATTCAAATCAAATATGTTTTACTTATATATATTTATTAAATATTAAATGCTAATTGTCTTCCTAAAAATGGTGTTGAGATCCAACTACCACCCTCTTTTGCTTGACTTACTTTCTTTTCAAAATGATGAAGATGCACTGTTGTTGACTGGATCTTATTTAAAAGTAAATTCTTTTCTTCATCACATTTTTGATCAATTCTTAAAGCTAAGGAGTGCTCAATAAATTCTACCTCATTTAAAAATTCATCAATTGCTCGAAAAAATTCATCTCTTTGAATTAACTCCATACAGTTCAACTCCTCTTCCTATTTTTCTATACAGAATAAATTCAACAACAGTTCATCTACCTCCTTCCCTAGTGACAAAACTAGAACTATTTCGCTAAACAAAGTGAATAAAGGTATTTTCATCTATAATTTCGACAAAAAAACTTGTAACGTGGAACAGAATTGGGAAAGGTATATTACATGGAGGTGTTTCAAAATGGCAAAAAACAAAAATGAAAAAAAGAAAAAACAAGAAAAAAGTAAAAGTCAACAAACTGGTAATCCAAAATTAGATGGTCCTAATTTCCCTGCTACATAAATAGTGGGAAAACTGGTTTTCATCGACATACTTTCTATTGAAAATCGATTTAAAAGAAAAAAGTTAGCATTTGTGTGCTAGCTTTTTTCAGCGAAAATTTATAACCCATTTTTATTGAAAGATCGATTTCAATTTTAACAATGAACCAAGCAGCTCTTGTTTTATTAAAAAAGACTGCTTAAAACTATCTCCATTAATAACTTCCTCATATTCATACCATTCATTTAAAATTTTACTATTTGTATACCAATCATCTAGAGCAGTTCGTGTATGAGGAATTATTGGATAAACATCTCTTAATTTCGGATTATTTGAACTTGTAATTCCAACTAATCCTTCATAATCACTTCTACTGCCTGTGTGAATAGTTTGCATGGCAAAATCGATAAATTCATTGTGTAAATCCTCATGAAATAAAATGGAATATAATTGTTTACCAATTTGAATTCTTTTCGTTAAATCCTCAAATTGGTAAACACCAAGTCCATATAGTTCACCATTTCTTGTTGGAAATATAACATAACTAAGTTTTAATTGTTCCTGTAGTTTAAATGCTAAAGAATTAAAAACTTCACTTTTAAAAAATTTATTTTGAATGACTGGTCTTTCAATCATATTTTGTTCATTAATAATTAATGAATAAACTAGTCTTTTCTTATCACGATCCGTCCAATATTTCTCCCATTCAATTTCCATAAAACTAGATACTGAAAAATATTTCAATAAATAAAATAATGGCTTATTATTCACTTTTGAATATTCAAAAAGAAGTAACTGTGGGAATGCATCTAAAAAAATAATCCAATTTGCCCGTTCATATGTCATAAAAAGCTGTTTTCTTTGTTTTACACTTAGTCCATTAACGAATATTTGGTTTTCCAAATCTGTCATGTTATAGCCTGCATTACGTGACACCATACTTGCAAGAAAAGACCACTCGATTTCACTTTGTCTTAAAAAATATTCTTGGTATGCAATCGTTCTGGAAATATTATCAGCATTATATTTAACTGTTTCTTTCTTTATTAAATCAATAAGTTTTGCTTCTTCCTTTGATAAATTGTGGTGCTCTTCTCTTCTTTCTTTTATGAAACCTTTCCAGCTTTCATGGTTTGCATTCATTGACTCACCCCAAGCAATCTGGTATTTTTTTACACGAACATCTGTTTTAGTGCTATAATACAAGTTGTATGTAAATTAAGGTGGAGTTGGTTTTATGACGATAAGTTACCCAAATCGAAGAAATAATGTAGTTCAAAAAAGTCAAAAAAATAACGAAATACAAGTAAAATCAAATAATACTTATAGTAATCGCGGAATGTCCCTTGAAGATGATTTAAATGCTACTAATACGTATTATTTATCAAATAACATCGCAAACATACATAAAAAACCAACACCTGTACAAATCGTAAAAGTAGACTATCCAAAAAGAAGTGCTGCAGTGATTAGAGAAGCCTATTTTAAGCAACCATCAACTACTGACTATAATGGCATCTATAAAGGGAAGTATATTGATTTTGAAGCTAAGGAAACCAATAATAAGACTAGTTTTCCTTTACAAAATTTCCATTTACACCAAATAGAGCATATGGAAAATGTACTGAATCACGGTGGAATTTCGTTTGTCATATTAAAATTTTCATTATATAATGAAATTTATTTTATGAAAGCCACTGATATTCTTACCTTTTGGAAAAGGCAAACAGATGGTGGAAGAAAATCAATTTCTAGAGAAGAATGCAAAGAGTATGGAACGTTACTTAAACCAAGTTATCCAATCATAGTTCCTTACTTAAAATGTATCGATGAACTTTTTGTAATTTAATATTTTCATAATTTCATTAAGTTCATTTGAAAGGCAGGAGAAACAAAAAAATGGCAAAAGAGTATAGTTCACGACAAGAACGAAAACAAATGGAAATGGAAAAGCCTTCAAATGTCAAACCAAAAAAACGTGAAGGTTTATGGAAAAAGATTACTTTATCAATATTAACTTTAGCGGTACTTTGTATTCTTGGGGGTGTTGGAACTTTCTATTATTTAGTAAGTGATGCACCTAAACTTGATGAATCAAAGCTTAAAGTACCTTTATCGTCTACGATTCTAGATAAAAATGGCAATGTTATTGCTGAGCTAGGAACTGAACAAAGAACGAAAGTTTCATATAACGAGATTCCTAAAGTAGTAGAAGATGCATTTATTGCTACTGAGGACGTACGTTTTTATAAGCATAAGGGTGTTGATATCCGCCGTGTGCTTGGCGCAGTTTTAGCTAATATTACTGGTGGATTTGGATCACAAGGTGGTAGTACAATTACTCAACAAGTTGTCAAAAACTCATTCTTGTCTCCACAAAAAACAATTAAACGTAAAGTACAAGAATGGTATTTATCATTCCAGCTTGAACAAAAATATTCTAAACAACAAATTTTAGAAATGTATTTAAATAAAGTTTACTTCTCAAATGGTTTAAAAGGCCGAGGAGTTTATGGTGTAGCAAAAGCAAGTGAAACATATTTTAGTAAAGATTTATCGAAAATTACATTACCTGAAGCAGCTACACTTGCTGGTATGGTACAAAGTCCAAACAACTACAATCCAGCAAAACATCCAGCTGAATCAGAAGCTAGAAGAAATGTTGTATTAAGCCAGATGAAAAAATATGGATTTATAACGAATGAACAATATGCTAGTGCAAAAGCAATTCCAGAGAAATCAATAGTAAAAGTTCATGAAAGTGGTCAAACAAAGTATCAAGCATTCATTGATGTTGTTATGGATGAGGTAAAAAAATACGGGGATGCAGATATAAATACAGATGGACTAACAATTGAAACAACTATAGATCCAAAAGCACAAGCTAAAGCAGATGAAATTATTAATCGTGGATCTGACTTTTATCCAAGTGATGATTTCCAAACTGGTTTTGTATTAACTGACACTAAAACAGGTGAAATTAAAGCTGTAGGTGCTGGAAGAAACACAACAAGTGGTGGTTTAAATTTTGCAACAGATATTAAAAGACAACCTGGATCAACTATTAAACCAATCCTAGACTACGGTCCTGCGATCCAATATTTAAAATGGTCTACTAATCATCAACTTGTTGATGAGCCATACCAATATTCTGATGGGACACCTATTCGAAACGCTGATAAATCCTATAAAGGTAAATTATCGATTCGTAAGGCGTTAATCGGTTCAAGAAATATTCCTGCATTAAAAACTATGCAGCAAGTTGGATTAGATAAATCACGTGAATTTGGAAACGGACTTGGATTTAACTTCCAAAAGGACAGTTTTTATGAGTCTCATGCAATCGGTGGATTTACAGGTGTATCTGCAATGGATATGGCAGGTGCATATGCAGCCTTTGGTAATGGCGGTGTATATATAAAACCACATGCTGTTACAAAAATTATCTATCAAGATAAAACTGAAAAAGTATTAGCTCCTGAACCAAAACAAGCTATGAGCGATTACACTGCATATATGATTACAGATATGCTACGTGACGTTGTTAAGGCTCCAGGTGGTACTGGTGGTAGAGCTAATGTACCTGGTCTGGATATGGCAGGTAAAACTGGTACGACAAACTACCCACAAGAAGTAAAAGACAAATATGGCTTCCCTTCAAACGCAACTCGAGATAGTTGGTTTGTTGGTTATACTCCAGATGTAACTATTTCGGTATGGACTGGATATGAGAAAAATAAAGAAGGTCATTATTTAAGTAAAACATCAACAAATTTAGCTAAATATATTGCTAGAGATATGTTAGCAGCAACAGCTGATCGTTCATCTGAGTTCCATAAACCAAGTTCAGTTGTAAAAGTACAAGACGAATTATATATTAAAGGTGAAAAAATGGATGATCTACCAACACCTGATACATTAGATCCAGCTAAAAGTGTTACAGCGAAATATGATGAAAAAACGAGCAGTGTTTCATTAAATTGGCAGTATCCTTCTGAGTTACTTGCTTCTACTACTTTTGAAGTAAACTATGATATTAACGGTGTTAAAGGTCAAACTCAAAAAGTAAATGGAACATCAGCAAAAATCAATGGTATCGTCGCTGGAAACAAAGTAAAAATTACAATCGTGGCAACTAATGGCGATACTAAGAGTGCGGCGGTTACTGTTACAGTCGATTTATCTACTACCCAAGAGCCTACTACCCCACCAGCTGATAATAATGGTAATGGCAATGGTAATGGTAATGGTAATGGTAATGGTAATGGTAATGGCAATGGCAATGGCAATGGTAATGGCAATGGTAATGGCAATGGTAACGGTAACGGCACGGGTACTGGCAACGGTGACGGCACGGGTACTGGCAACGGTGACGGCACGGGTACTGGCAACGGTGACGGCACGGGTACTGGCAATGGTGATGGTACGGGTACTGGCAACGGTGACGGCACGGGTACTGGTACAGGTGATGGTGGCGGAGCTGGAGATGGTAATACAAATCCAACTACACCTCCTACTACACCAGATCCAAATAAACCTTCAAAACCAACAAATACGAATCCAACTTCGTATAACTCAGATTCATACTCTAATAATCGATTTAATAAGTTGGAACGTAATATCATTGCATAAATTAAAACCTCCTCGTTTTTTGAGGAGGTTTTTCTATGTAATTAATCTAAACATTAAGCCTAAGAATAAATGATCTACTCTAAATATAAATAAGCCTCCTCATCTTGAGGAGGTTATTTTTTGCTTATAATAAAGCTTTTCCAACTCCGTATATAAGCCAGAAAGTTGAATGAATGAGTGATAGTGATCTGGTTGATTTAATACAAAACTAATACGCTCGTCTAAATTGATTGGCTTAATCTTTAATTTATCTAACTCAAATAATAAATTATTTAAATTAAGCAGCATTTGGCCATTTATCCAAGTAAGAATTGATATAAAATTAGCTAAGCCTCTTATCATTGGTTCACTCGCAAGTTTTCGATTCCGTTGTTTAAAGTAGTTAGAAATGTGTTCAGACTCCTCTTTCCATTCATTAATCATCTCTTTAATAATTTCATCGCATTCATTCGGGATGTTAGTGCTCTTATTAACTAGAATCTGATTGCTTTCATAAAAAAACGGTTTATTTTTAATTTTAATTTCTTCATTGATTATTTGGTCATTAGCATTTTCTTTATAAAATGGCGTAACGATAAAATCCTTATAAATACTATTTGTCATTTACTTTCTTCACTTTCATACGTTTTTTTCCTTCTCTACACAGATCAAGTAAAGGACATACCTCACAACTCGGCCTTTGTGCTTTACAATGGTATCTACCAAAAAATATGAGTCGATGATGTGTTACTCCCCAGTCTTCGATTGGAACTTTTTTCATTAATGTCTCTTCTACTTCTAATACAGAATCTTTCCAACGGCATATAGCTAATCTTTTTGAAACTCTTTCAACATGAGTATCTACAGCAATTGCTGGTATATTAAATGCGACTGACATTACTACATTAGCTGTCTTTCTACCAACTCCAGGCAATTTAACGAGTTCTTCCCTAGTACGTGGAACTTCACCATTAAATTCATTAATAATCATTTCACTTAATTTTTGGATATTTTTTGCTTTGTTCCTAAAAAGTCCGATTGACCGAATATCATTTTGTAATTCCTCTAAAGTAACATTTAAATAATCCTGAGGTTCTTTATATTTTTCAAATAGATTTTTTGTTACCTTATTTACTAAAACATCAGTACATTGAGCGGATAAAGCAACCGCTACTACTAATTCAAACGGATTCTTATGGTTTAATTCACAATGTGCATCAGGGAACATATCACCAATTATATTAAGAACCTCATTTATTTGTTGTTTATTTAACATCCCAAAACACTCCTTACTAAACAAAAGCGAGGAGCATGTCCTCGCTTCAGACTACCTGACAATCGCCGCTTTCTTCGTTGTTTCGGCTGCCCTGTAGTGCTCATTACCCTTTAAAGGTTACTCCGCTCTTCACCAAGCTTCACGCCTCGAAAGACAAACGCTTTTTTGACAGTCTGTTTAAATTTTTTGTACATTGTTTACACAATAAAGCGAGGAGCATGTCCTCGCTTTATTTTTCAAGCCAATTATAAAAAGGAATTGATCCTGTATACTTTGTTTCGTTATGTGGTTCTCTTGTTTCTTTTTTTCTAAAATGCTTACTATAATTCATTGCTTGGTCTACTTGCTTTATTCCATTTTTCTTCCACTCAAAAAGAATACGATCTATATAACGAAAATTTAATTTCCCACTTATAACTGCTTCTTTAAGTGCTGTTTTTATTAGTTTTTCATTATGATCATCTTGGTCCATCCACATTGTTAAAGTTTCAATCTCAAAAGGAGACAATAATCTACCAAATTCTTTTTCAAACACTAAGTAAATTGATTCCTCTTCTTGTTCAATAATTGAAGGAATAGTATGTTTTTCATTTGATTGTTGACCATTCTGGGTCAAATCAATTAATTTTAACCATAGCGGAGATAGTGAATATGCCTCACAACGTAAATTATGATGGTCAATTTCTTCTGTAATTTCTAATAAACCTTTTTTTAGAAGTTCTCGAATAACTTCCATACATTTTTGTTCATTTATTGACATAATCTTTGCTAATTGAGTAGGTGTTGGAAACGTATGACCTTGTTGTTGAAAAGAGAAAAGCTGTAGTATCATGACTAGTTCTTCTTCATTTATGTTTAAAGAAGAATAATGACTGAGAAGTATATTTGGAATACTAATATTCCCAAATTGAATCCAGTTTAGAATGCTATTATTATTCACTTCGAACACCTCTAGCATAGTATAGCATGATTACATAAAATATACAGTAAAAGAAACTCGTGAAATAAAAATAAATAGAGGCATGTAAATCACACCTCTATTTTAGTATATCTATTTAGTATTTAAAAAACCAACTAATAAATTATTTAATTAAGGATATAGTCAGTTTAATAAATTGGAAATGCTTTTGCTTAGTGGTGCTTAAAATTAATACAAAAAATGTATTGAAAAAAGCTAAGCATTTGCTTAGCTTTTTTATTAAAAAATATGAGTTACCAACGATTGAAATTAACTTAAGATACTTGCTTTCATAAATTGCTCAATGCGATCTAAAGCTTTATCTAACTGTACTTGAGATGTTGCATATGATAGGCGGATATTATCAGGTGAACCAAATCCTGAACCAGGGATTACCGCTACATTAGCTTTTTCAAGTAATTCAGTAGAGAATTCATCAACATTTTGATATCCAGCCATTTTAGCTGCCTCAGTCACATTTGGGAATAAATAAAATGCACCCTTCGGTTTAACACAGCTAAATCCTGGAATTGTAATTAAGCGCTCATAAGTTTTATTTAAACGATCTTCAAACGCTACTCTCATTTCCTCAACAGGACCATCGCCTAACTCATATGCTTTAATCGTAGCGATTTGAGCCATTGTAGTAGGATTTGAAGTAGAGTGGCTAGCAAGATTTGTCATGGCATTAATTATTTCCTTATTACCAACAGCATATCCAATTCTCCATCCTGTCATTGAATGAGATTTTGATACACCATTGATAATAATCGTTTGCTCTTTAAGCTCTGGGCTTAACGAAGCAATTGAAACATGTTTTGCACCATCATATACTAATTTCTCATATATTTCGTCAGAAACGATTAATATATCATGTTTTAAACAAATTTCTCCGATTGCTTTTAATTCTTGCTCATCGTAAATCATACCAGTTGGATTACTTGGTGAATTAATAATGATCGCTTTTGTATTCTCTGTAATCGCTGCTTCGATTTGTTCAGGAGTTACTTTAAATTGTTGATGTTCATAACCTTCAATAAATACTGGTACACCTTCTGCTAATATAACTTGCTCAGGATAGCTTACCCAGTAAGGTGTCGGAATAATTACTTCGTGACCAGGATCTAAAATCGCTTGGAAAAGTGTGTAAAGTGCATGTTTTGCACCATTTGTTACAACAACCTCTCCTGGGGAGTAAGTTAATCCTTGATCTTTCAATAACTTATCACAAATCGTTTGTCTTAAAGCTGGTAAACCGTTTGAAGGAGTATATTTAGTTTGGCCTTTAAGCATTGCTGAATAAGCTTCTTCAATAATTTCAACTGGTGTATTAAAATCAGGCTCACCTGCTCCTAATCCTATTACATCAATTCCTTGATCCTTCATCTCTTTTGCTTTTGCTGTAATAGCTAGTGTTGTAGATGGTGTTAGTGCACTTACTCTTTTTGCTAGTTTCATCTTGTTAATTTCCCCCTAAATACTATAACGTTTTAAAAGCTCTCCATTTTCGAAAGCAGCGTAGTAAAAATTATATCGGCCGTCTTGGTCTATATATATTACTTCCCAAAGTGGTATTTTGTTCTCTATTCCTAACTTTACTTTATGTATTTTTTTTGGGTTTCTCTCACTGACAACTTTGTCAATGATTTGTTTTTGGGTCAATCCTTCACTTTTCTTTCGTGTAATAACTTCTCCATCCTGTACCCACGCGATCATTTCATTATTTGCATCATCTTTACCACTTACAACGATCGCTTGTTCTTTTCCATGGAAATAATCAGAAGTTTCCACAGATTTTAAATACCCTTGATTTAAAACAAGCTCTTCGGCATGTTTTTTATCATCACTTAGCTTTGAAATTGATGATTGATAGGTGGCGATTAAAAATAATGATAGAAAAATGATGCTTAATCCAAGGATGACTAACCATTTTTTCATATATACCTCATTTATGTTCGATAAATTGTAAATACCGCATATTCTTGATCTTCTTTATCAAGTGCAAGTCCAAACATTAAATCTTTTTCTTTTAAAGTACGATTTAAACTATCAACAATTTTGTATAAATCTCTAGTATATTCAATTTTTGTTGTTGATAATACTTCAATATTTGAATTCATGTTGCTCCTCCTAAAAATGTATTATAAATACATTACAATTTATGTCATTATACCACACGTCTAACCTTAAATCCCCTACTATTCTTATGCTAAATTTTGAAAAACTCCTAAAAATCTTTTAATAATTCATCCATTGTATTAATTTTTATTTTGTTTTTCGGGATTAACTTTAAAAATTCTGAACCATAACTAGTATTTATTATGCGATTATCTAAAACAAATAATGAACCTTGATCTTTTTCATTTCGGATAAGACGACCATAACCTTGTCTGAACTTAAATACTGCTAATGGTAAAGCTAAACTTGAGAAAGAATTTTCTCCAGCTTTTTTTAATAAATTTGATTTAGCAATAAACATAGGCTTTTCAGGGTTTGTAAACGGTAAGCGTACAATGATTAAACAATCTAATTCTTCATTAGGTAGATCAATTCCTTCCCAAAAAGTGTTCGTACCTAATAAAATTGTTTGTTTAGATTGTAAAAACTGTTTTATTAACTTTTGTTTTCCACCAGGAGAAACACCTTGAGCTAATACAGATGAATTCAGTGAGTCTAAATCTTGTATTAATTGATCATAAGTCTGTTTTAATAAATCAAAAGCTGTAAATAAAACTAATGTTCTACCTTTTATTTCCGTAACAATTTTGCGAATTGTATTCGAAGTTTGTAATGCATACTCTTCTTGTGTAATCTCTTTTATTCCCATTAAATCTGAAGGAATATAGACCCTCATCCCTTGGGCAAAATCATTTGGGACAGGGTAGATTTTTTCAATAACATTGTTATTTTCACTAATTCCTAATGATGACTTTATAAATGAGAAGGATGAATCAATCGACATTGTAGCAGATGTTAGTACAATAGAATTTCTTCCACTAATTAAATAATTTTGTATTAAATCTGCATTTTCAACTTTCTCACTATAAAGCATTGTCGTATGAAATGAACCTTTTGCTTCAGTTTCCATCCAACAAATATAATGATCATTTTTATCGAATAATATTTCATAAAGACCATTTTTCATGCTTTTTAATTGGTCAATAATCATTTTAAACTCCGTAACGATTGAACGGTGAAACGCTGATACCTTATTATCTTCAATTAAATTTAAATATTGCTCGCAACCCGTGAATAAAGTGTTATTCACATGTATTAATCTATTCGCACATTCTTGAATAACCTTCCAATTTTGGCTAGCAGTATTTTTATCACTTAATGTTATTGACTGTCTAATATTTTCTTTATCAAGTTCATTTTGTTTACTTAAAATAAAATCACGTAATAACCTAAATAACTCATCTGATTCATACTTTATTTCTTTTACTAAATGATCAACTTTTTTCCACCATTTTTCACGATTTGGTATTCCCTCATCAAATTTATATAATCGGTGAACAAGTTCATTACTATCAGTAGTACTTAATCTACTTAAATATTGATAATATTTTAAACAAGAAAAAGTAATTCCAAAAGTTTTTGATGCAGTCTCCTCAAGAGTATGTGCCTCATCAATTACAATCGTTTTAACAGAATTAATTAAGTGATCTTTATTTTTTAAAGTAGACAATAAATATGCATGGTTTGTAATAATTATATCGGCTAACATTAATTGATTTTTAGCCTTTTGATAAAAACATTTATGAAACCAAGGATTTGCTTTTTTATTTTCACTTTCTTCGTTACAACAAACACGATCCCATAAATGTAAGCCACCTGAAGGAAGTGATAATTCATCTAATTCCCCAGTTTCAGTTTCAGTTAACCAAACTGTAATCATAGCCTTAGATAAAATACTATCGTAATTATCATCAAATTGTTCGCCAACAATATACTCAAATTTTTGCAGACATAGATAATTTCTTTTACTTTGTATAGAAGCTATTTTTAACTGAAATGGAACTATTTTTTCAACCGTTTTTATATGTTTTTTAAGTAATTGTTTTTGTAACGCGATGGTACTTGTACTAATGACAACTTGTTTGCCAAATTGTTTTGAGAAAAATGCTGATGGAATTAAATAACCAAATGTCTTGCCAACACCTGTCCCAGCCTCAGCTAAGAGAATATTATTCTGGCTAAATGCATCGAACACATCGTGCATATACGCAAATTGTTCATCTCTTTTTATAAAATTTGGAATTTCTACAGCCATCTGATCTACAAGCTCACGTTTAAGATGCTCGTCGAATTCTACAAAATCTTCTTCTTCTTGAGGTAAACTAAAGCTTCTTTTTTTAAGCGCTATTCGTCTAAATTCTTCATAATCAACAGATTCATTTGAAAAGGATTCAGATTGCTTTTGAAGTAGATCCGAAATATAGTATGTAATGTCACTTTTAAAGCTAGTGCTAAGTTTTTCTAATATTTTTAATGATGCATATGGCAAGCTCTCAAGTTTTTTTAATAAAATGGTTAATAATTCGGCAGTTACTTCAGCATCACTATCAGCTTGATGTGGGTTTTCATGTTGTATATTGAATACTTTTGCTAAATCGGATAATTTATAACTAGTTAAAGTTGGATATAAAATTCTTGTTAACTCCACTGTATCAATAGCTAACGGTGAAATTTTTGGTAAACCAATCCGCTCAAATTCTTTTTGCAAAAATGTTAAGTCAAAATGCACATTGTGTGCAACAAAATAAGCGTCATCAAACATCGGGTATAATTCTTCGACTATTTGTTCAAATTGAGGAGCATATTGAACCATTTCATCTGAAATCCCTGTTAGTTCAGAAATAAAGGTTGGAATATTCATATTTGGATTAATAAAACTTGAAAACTGTTCAATAACTTCTCCACTTTCCAATAAAAAGGCTGCAATTTGAATAATTCGATCTTGACCTCTATTATTATTTCCGGTTGTTTCTAAGTCAACGACCACAAATTTATTCATATTTTGCCACCTCCAAATTCTCTATATAGATATTATTTTGCATAAACTGATTAAACAATGCAACCAACAAAAAAATCCCCTAAAGAAGGGGATTTCAAATTGCCCTCAAACGCTCGTTTTCTTCGCTGTTTCTCTTGTTGTGTTAAATACTTTTGATCATCATCATGTAACTTCATGCTTCGAAATTCAAAAGTTGACTTTTTACTTAACTGTACCTGCAATTTCTTTGCCAATCATTTCGACAATTTCATTTGCATCATTTAAAATAGCAATCTTTGGTTCATGTTGATCCAGTTTCTCTTCCTCTACCTGACCATATGCAATAATAATTACTTTGTCGCCTTCTTGAACCAATCTAGCTGCTGCACCGTTAAGACAAATTACACCACTTCCACGTTTTCCTGGAATAACATATGTCTCAAGTCGTGCACCGTTATTATTATTTACAATTTGAACTTTTTCGTTTTCAAGTACATCAACTGCATCCATTAAATCTTGATCAATTGTAATACTTCCAACATAATTTAAATTAGCTTCTGTAACTGTAGCTCTATGAAGTTTTGCTCTCATCATTGTGCGAATCATGTCATTTCCCCCTAGTTGTTCAATCCTTAAATAGAAATTAAAATATTATCGATTAAGCGAGCATTAGAAAATTTAACTGCTAACGCAATAATTACTTTTCCATTTATTTTATTTAAAGGCTCTAAATCTGGATAAGAATAAATACTTACGTAATCTACTGTTCCAGATGTTTCACTTTGTATTGTAGAAATAATATTTTGCATAAGTTGATTTGGATTTAAATTCCCATTATTTATCTCTTCAACTGCTTTTTGTAAACTTTTATAAAGAACTGGTGCTTCTTGTCTTTCTTTGTCTGTTAAATAGACATTTCTAGAACTTTTAGCTAATCCATCTTCTTCTCTAATAGTTGGAACTGGATTAATTTTTACAGGAATATTAAAGTCTTCAACTAAACCTTCAATTACAGCGACTTGCTGAGCATCCTTTAATCCAAAATAAGCCTGGTCTGGTTGAACAATATTAAATAATTTTGTTACAACTAATGCAACACCATCAAAATGTCCAGGTCTTTTTTCACCACAAAGGACATCTACTCGTTTTGTTACTTTCATAGTTGATTTTAATTCATTAGGATACATTTCTTCAACTGTTGGATAAAAGAGGCAATCAACACCAGCATTTAGTGCAACTTTTTCATCTCGTTCAAAGTCCCTTGGATATCGATCAAAATCTTCATTCGGGCCAAATTGAGTCGGATTAACAAAAATACTTAAAACGACGATATCATTATTTTTTCTAGCTTCTTCTAATAATGACGCATGACCTTCATGTAAAAATCCCATTGTTGGAACAAATCCAATCGATTTTTCATTTTTTCTGTGAATTTTTAATTCATTTCTTAAATCATTTATCGTGTGAAACACTTTCATTGCGAACTTCCCCCGTATAATGCCTTTAACTGTTCTTCTTTCATCGTAAAAGAATGTTTAGTATCTGGAAATTGTCTAGTTTTAACTTCTTGTACATATGAAGCAATTGCATTTTCAATTGTTGTAGAGACATTTGCATACTGTTTAACAAACTTAGCTACACGACCAACACCATATGTTATTAAATCATGGTAAACAAGTACTTGACCATCTGTATCAACACCAGCACCTATTCCTATTGTTGGAATGGAAAGATCCTTGGTAATATCCTTTGCAATTTGCTTTGGTACACATTCAAGTACGATTGCAAATGCACCTGCTTCTTCACATTTTTTTGCATCGTTAAACAATTTCATCGCACTTTCAGAGTCACGTGCTTGTACTTTATAGCCACCTAATACACCTACAGATTGAGGAGTCAATCCTAAATGAGCTACAACTGGTACTCCCGCGATTGTTAATGCTTTAATCACATCTAAGACATTTTCATCTGCACCTTCAACTTTAACAGCGTGTGCATCACCTTCTTGCATAATGCGACATGCACTACGTAATGCTTCTTCTTTTGAAAAGTGGTAAGACATGAATGGCATATCTGTCACTATAAACGTATTTTTTGCCCCTCGTTTAACAGCTTTTGAGTGATGAATCATGTCATCTACAGTCACCTTAATTGTAGAATCATATCCTAGGACAACATTCCCAAGTGAGTCACCGACTAAAATCATATCTACTTCACTTGCTTCTGCTAATAGTGCTGAAGGGTAATCATAAGCAGTAATCATGACAATTGGGTCATTATTTTGTTTCATGTTTAAAAAATCTTTTGTTGTTTTCATCTTTTTTCCTCCTTTTAAATGAAGAGGAAATGGGGGCTACAATAAAAAAACTTTGCTCAAAAGAGAACAAAGGAAAATTGTAAACCGTCTCATTCCTCTGTCCCAGTCCTTATAGGATCAAGGCAGACACATTTTTAGAATTGATTTTTTAAAACCTGGTGTAGTTCTTCTTAGGATACTAAAGTTTGATTAACCCTATTCAGATACCACCCTTGAAGTATCAGCGATAGTCGCGACCCTTCCAATACAGTTTATAGTAAGAATAGCAATTAAGTAAAGAAAAAACTTGGTATTATTTACAAATATACGTGGCAATTATACAACAAATAAAATAACTCTCTTTCAAATATAAAAGAGAGTTGTTTTATTTCGTATTACATTATTTATTTATCGAAATATCCGCTGAATAAATTGTATGAACATTACCTAAGTGGTCTTCAATCAATAATTGACCTTCATCAGTAATTCCAATGGCATTACCGACAATTTCTTCGGTTAAAGTCGTGGCTTTTATTTGTTTCCCTAGCGAAATTGCATAGCTTTCCCATAAAATTTTTATCGGTTTAAAACCTTTTTCTAAAAATATTTCATAGAACTTTTCAAATTCAGCTAATATAGCTTGAATTAAATTTGCCCTCAGAAAGGTTTGTCCTTTTTCAATACGTAATGATGTAGCAATATCTGACAGTTCTAATGGGTAATCTTCTTCAACTTGATTTACGTTGATCCCAATACCTATGACAACGCTTTTAATGCAATCAGCGTCACCTTGCATTTCAGTTAAGATTCCACAAACTTTTTTATTATTGATTAAAATATCATTTGGCCATTTTATATTTGGATGTAAACCGGTCACTTTTTCGATGGCTGAAGCAATGACTACAGCCGTTAATAATGTTAGCTGAGGTGCTACTCTAGGTGAAATAGCTGGTCTAAGGATAACACTCATTGCTATTGCTTTTCCATCAGAAGTTAACCAGTTTCTTTGTAATCTGCCTCGACCTAATAATTGACGCTCAGCCAAAACGATCGTACCTTCTGGAGCATCATTTAGCACTAATTCATTAGCAATCGTTTGGGTTGAATTAGTTTCTTCTTGGTACACGACATTTCTTCCAAATTTTTTCGTTTCTAAACCAAGTTGAATATCCGTTGGAGTTAATCGATCAGATTTGCCTGTAATTTTATATCCAACCTTCCTTACTGCTTCAACTTCAATTCCCTCATCTTGCAATTCTTTCATGTATTTCCATATTGCAGTACGTGAAATTCCTAATTTATCACTCAAAAATTGACCTGACAAATATTCATTACTATTTTCCGTAAACAATTGTATAATTCTTTCTTTTACTTTTGAAGCCAATTTATGAACCACTCCTTAACAGCAAGTTGGTTATTCTCAAGCTGTTTCTCTACTAATTGAAATTCTATTTCACTTAATACTTCTTTCAACCATGGACCACCTTTTAATTGTGACCATTCTAATAAATCATTACCTGTAATACATATATCTGACTTAGAATAAATCGGTAATTGATTATATATATTTTTTAATAATTCCTCATTAAATTCATTTGCATTGATATGATCAATGACACACTGTAAACGCTCATATTTTATTGCATCCTGTAATCCAACTTGATATAACTTTGTATTGCTCCATTTAATTTTCGTTTCATTTAACAAATGATATATCTTTAATATTTGTTTCATGCGACTATTCGACATCTTCCAATTTCTTAAAACCTGTTCTGGGTTATCAACATTACATTTATATATTATTAGCGCCCAAATCTCTTCAATTGTTTTTAATGATTGAATAGGAAGTTCTAATAGATCATTAAACTGATTTTTATATTCTTTTAAGCTTGGAAGATGATTTACTAAATTTGTTTGTATTAATAGTCCGATGCCTTTTTTAGGTGACTTTCCTATTAACATTTTTTCTATTTCAACCGAAATGCGTTCAATGGCTATATTTTCAATTAAATGTTTATTTGATTTAATTGCGTTAATCGTTTCATCATGTAAACGAAAATCTAATTGGCTTACAAACCGTATACCTCTTAGCATTCTAAGAGCATCTTCTTGAAATCTTTCCTTAGCTTCACCAACACATCTAATTAGCCCATCATAAAGATCAATTGTACCATTAAAAGGATCTATTATTTCATTATTCGTCGTCATAGCAATGGCATTCATTGTAAAATCTCTTCGTTTTAAATCTTCTTCGATTGATTTTACGAATGTAACCTCCGATGGTCTACGAAAATCATGATATGTTGATTCAGTTCGGAATGTTGTAATCTCATATGGCTCACTATTTTGTATAACTAAAACAGTTCCGTGCTGTAATCCAGTAGGAACGGTTTTTGGAAATATTGACATAACCTCTTCAGGTAAAGCTGAAGTTGCAATATCAATATCTCCAATTGTTCTATTTAATAATTTATCTCTTACACAACCGCCGACAAAATAGGCCTCGAAACCATTTTTTATTAATTGATCTAATATCGGCTTTGCTTTATCAAAAATTTCCATATTATTTCATTCCTAATAACTCATTATAAATGGATAAATATTGTGAAACGATTTTATTTGATTGAAATCTTTCTTTAACAATTTCAATCGAGCGACTCGCTATGCGTTTATATAGTTCTTCATCTTGTAATAAGTTGAGTGTATAATAAGCGATTTGTTCAATATCTCCTAGTTCACAAATAAATCCGTTTTCTCCATGTTCGATTACTTCTGGAATCCCACCAACTCTAGTACCGATACATGGAACTCCACAAGCCATCGCCTCAAGTAACACTAATCCAAAGCTTTCTTTTGACGAAAGAAGTAATTTTATATCGCTCATTGAAAGTAACTCTTCAACATTTTCTTGCTTTCCTAAAAATAAAACATCATCCTCAATACGAAGCTCTCTTACTAATTTACATAAACTTGAGATTTCCGGACCATCTCCAACTAATAGTAACTTAGATGGAATTTCTTTTCTTACTAAATTAAATACATCTACTACATCTTTTGTTCGTTTAACTTGGCGGAAATTAGAAATATGTATAATGACTTTTTCATGCTCTAAAATCCCGTACTCTGCTTTTAATGCCCGGCAATTTCTTTTGTAATACACTCTTTCATCAATAAAATTATACACAGTTTTTATTTCTTTATCAGGGTTAACTAATTCCTCTGTTTGACGAATTAAATCATTTGAGACCGCAGTTACAACATCTGATTTTTCAATCCCGAACTTAATTAACTCTGTTAAAGATGAGTCATAACCAAGGACAGTTATATCTGTACCATGTAATGTCGTTACAATTTTAATATCATGATGAATCATTTGTTTTGCTAGAACAGCACATATTGCATGCGGAATCGCATAATGTACATGTAAAATATCTAATTTTTCACGGTTTGCAATTTCAGCCATCTTACTCGCCAATGCTAAATCATATGGAGGATATTGGAAAACTGAATATTGATTTACTTCAACTGCATGATAATAAATATTAGGATATACTTTATTTAAACGAAACGGCATACTTGATGAAATAAAATGAATTTCATGTCCTAGTTCTGCTAATAACTTTCCTAGCTCAGTTGCAATCACACCAGAACCGCCTACTGAAGGATAACATGTAATCCCAATTTTTAATTTCATTTTATCTCTCCTAAACTTCTTCATTTCTTCTTAAACTAACCAATCTGCATTTAATAGGAGTGGTCTTTTTGCCATAAACCCTTCCCCATATGGCACTCCGGCTTCTTTCCCAAAAATTTTTTCTCTTGCAATTACGCTATTTACATAGTCGTTTGTTAAAGGCGTAACGACACCATCTGGACCGGGAGTAAATTGACTTTCATATGTTTCTAAAGCTGCTCTTTTGACTTCAATCGTTTCAGAAACATCAACTATAAAATTAGGTCGATGAAACCCATTAATCATATATTGAAAAACGTGTTTTACCTTGTGAGCTTCATGATTTGTATTTACATTAAATTTTCTAATCCCAGATGAAAAAACGGCTTCTTCTACTATTTTTGTACAATTACCATGATCAGGATGACGATCCACTTCATATGGCGAGAAAATAATACTAGGCTTCGTCATTCGAATTAATGCAGCTACTTGTTTAATCGCTTCCTCAGATAAGTATAGCCCCCTATCTGGTAATGATAAATTAAAACGCTTTGAAACCCCTAAAATCTTATCTGCTTCTTCAGCTTCTTTTCTTCTAATAAAAGTATCTCCATTTGATGAGAGCTCCGCTTCCGTTAAATCACAAATAGCAACCTTATAGCCTAACTTAGTAAACTTAGCAATCGTACCTGCCATTCCAATCTCAACATCATCTGGATGCGCTCCAAACGCTAGTACATCAAAATATTCCACTTATCTCACTCTCTTTCAAACTAACTAAAAAATTTCACAACTGCCTTAGCGGTTTGAATGTTCGTTGCCACCGGGACATGAAAAACATCGCATAGCCTTAATAAAGCATTTACATCTGGTTCATGCGGTTGAGCAGTTAATGGATCCCTAAAAAAGAAAATTGCGTCCATTTTCCCTTTAGCAATTAATGCACCTATTTCTTGATCTCCTCCGAGTGGACCAGATTGAAAACGATAAACGTTTAAAGTTGTATTTTCCATTACACGTAGTCCTGTAGTACCTGTTGAAAATAGTTCATGCTGCTGAAAAAAAGATTCATTTTCTTGAACGAACGTTACTAATGCGTCTTTTCTGTTATCGTGAGCAATTAGAGCTATTTTCACTACCTACCCCACCTTTAGTCCATTATATTTTCTAATCCGTAGACTAGCTCTGTAAGCTTCATTACTTCCTCAACGGCTACTTTAACTCCAGACATAAAAGAAGCTCGATTCATTGAATCATGTCGAATTGTTAATAGTTGACCATCACCACCGAATAAAACTTGTTGATGCGCAACTAAACCAGGTAATCTCACGCTATGAACTCTCATTCCATTTAGATCTGCACCTCTAGCTCCAGCTTCAGTTTCAACTTCATTTGGATGTCCTTGTATTTTCGATTCACGAACTTCCTCAATCATTTGAACTGTTTTAAGAGCAGTACCTGAAGGCGCATCTAATTTTTGGTCATGATGTAACTCAATAATTTCGATATCTTTAAAATATTTGGCTGCCATTGCAGAGAATTTCATCATTAATATAGCACCAATTGCAAAATTTGGCGCAATAATACAACCTAGCTCATTATTTGAAGCTAACTCTTTTAAATCATCAAGCTCCTCTTTTGTAAAACCAGTTGTACCGATTACAGGGCGAATACCATTTTTTAATGCTAAAAATGCATGTTTTTTTCCAATTTCAGGTGTTGTTAAATCAACAAGTACATCAAAGCTTTCATTTTCAATACATTGCTCTAATGTTTCATATACTTTTGCTTCATCTTTAAAGCCAGGGCTAACCTTTTGGATTTGTTCTCCACCTAATTTATAATCTACTGCAGCTACAAGGTGAAAATGCTCAGTTCGATCGATTAATTGTAAAGCTTCAATTCCCATTTTACCTCTTGGTCCTGCTAATACTACTCTAATTACTTTTTCCATTTTAAACTTCCTTCCTTGTCCAACGATCTTTATCTCGAGTATTAAACTTCTTCATCACCATATCATGAGCTTCTTGTAAGTCTATATTTAGGCTATTTGCTAAACAAATCATAACAAATAAGACATCACCTAACTCTTCTTCAATTAGCTTTTCTTCTTCTGTGCTTTTCTTAGGCTTTTCACCATAAGTATGATTGATTTCTCTAGCTAACTCACCCATTTCTTCAGTTAACCTAGCCATCATTGCTAAAGGACTAAAATACCCTTCTTTAAATTGACTTATATATGTATCGACTTCTTTTTGCATTTCTTTCATCGTTTTTTCGTGCATACTAATAACAACTCCTCAATTAAATCTTATCGAATTGACCACTTTTTGACAAATTATATATTATTTTACTTGAAAAAAATACAAGATAAGATAAAAATAAGAGTTTAGGGTAATTTTTATAGTATGGAGGAAGTATATGATTTTTAAATTGAAGTTACGCAATATCTTATTTATTATTTTAGGTTCTGCAATTTTTTCTTTTGGAATTATGAATATAAATATTCCAAACAATCTAGCTGAAGGTGGCTTTACGGGAATTAACTTAATTCTTTTAGCTGAACTAAATATTCCCGTTTGGATCTCAAACTTAGTCTTAAACGTCCCTTTATTTTTTATTGGTTGGAGATTACTTGGTACAGTAACAATGCTTTATACAATCATTGGTACTGTTGCAGTCTCATTTTTCTTAAAATTATTTGAGAAATTTACTTTCAATATAGATGTTCATGGCGATTTAATGTTAGCTTCATTATTTGCGGGTGTATTTATTGGTGTAGGTTTAGGAATTATTTTTAGATTTGGTGGAACTACTGGTGGTGTCGATATCATTGCACGTTTAGCATATAAATACAAAGGTATTAATATGGGTAAAACGATGTTTATTTTTGACTTTGTTGTCATTACACTTTCACTTTTAACTTACTTAAAAGCATATGAAGCAATGTATACGCTAGTTGCAGTTTTCGTCGGAGCAAGAATTATTGATTTTATGCAAGAAGGTGCATATGCTGCTCGTGGAGCAAATATTATTTCTGAGAAAAATGATTTAATAGCCGCTCGAATTATGAAAGAAATGGAACGAGGCGCGACTTATTTAAAAGCAACAGGAACATTTACTGGAGAAAGCAAAGACGTATTATTTTGTGTCGTTCCTAAAAACGAATTAGTTCATTTAAAAAACATTATTCAGGATATCGATCCACACGCTTTTGTTGCCGTTACAGAGGTGCATGATGTACTAGGTGAGGGCTTTACATTAGATGAAAATAAAGTCCCTCTTCACCCTTAATTTTAACTGAAACAAAAAAGAGGTTCTTGGCATTAATTGCCAGAACCTCTTTTTGTTTTATATTGATATTAATCATCACTACGTGTCATACCAGTATAAATTAAAATTAATCTTAATAATTCTGCTACGGCTACTGCTGCCGCTGCAACATAGGTCAATGCAGCTGCATTTAAAACACGTTTTGCATAAACATGCTCATTCGAATTGATAATACCTAAAGTTGTAATCTGTTTTAAAGCTCTACTTGAGGCATTAAATTCAACAGGAAGTGTAACAACTTGGAACAATACACCTAGTGCTAATAAAACTATCCCTATTAATAATGCACCTGATAAGCGAGAAAACATGCCAATTAAAATAAATATATAAGAAAAATTGGAACTGAAATTGGCAACAGGTACTAATGAATGACGGAATCTTAAAAAGCTATAGTCATTCGCATCTTGAATTGCATGTCCTACTTCATGAGCAGCAACTGCAGTACCCGCTACTGAATATCCATGATAATTTTCAGTTGATAATCTTACAACTTTTGCACGTGGATCATAATGGTCAGATAAATATCCTCGAGTTTCCTCTACTGCTACATTGTATAATCCATTTTCATTTAAAATTTTTCTCGCTACTTCTGCACCCGTTAAATGTGATGTAGAACCAACTTGAGAATACTTTCTAAAAGTTGATTTAACCTTCATTTGCGCATATAAAGGTACGAGCAACAATATTAAAAAGTAAATTAGATAACTCATTGTAATTCCTCCAAGGAGTGTGATTTTACGATATTGTAATAACTTTTAGAGAAATTTGTCAATCATTATGTTCTCTTCTTTTTTTGTTCTTATTTCGATCACCTATATATTTTCTCCAACCAACATAACTTAATGTACCGACAATAATGATCCCTGTTGTAAATATTGTCCAAATAGAAACAGGCGGAATAATTGAATTACCTTGATCAAAAATGAATGATAATTCACTTTTTGTCTCATCCAACTTTTGTTGAAAAGCCGGTATAGATTCTTGGTTAATACGATAATCATCTAAAAACGAAACAAGTGAATTTATTTTTTTTACTTCATCATATGGAAGGTCCATGATAAGACTTGGATAAATAATCTCAAATTGATGTAAGAATTGATTTAATTGCGTTTCATATGCTTCAGAATTACCTCGTTTATATGCTGACTCCATATTCTGTAGTGGGGTCATAACTGACTTTTTCATTTCCTTCCACATCGGCTGCATAGTCGTTTCTCCAGCATCAATCAATAATCTCAAACCAAGTACATCGGCAACTTTTTCTTGCGGATCAATTGCATCATTTGTTAAAGATACAAGCGCATTTTGAAAAGTAACTGAAATGGTTTCTAACTCCTTTGGTGTGAAATCCTTATTCTTTTTTGCTGACGCCATATACTTAGATTCTAATTGTTCTAATAAATTTGCGCCATGAACATAATCACCATCTTGTACTAAAGAGAGCGATTGTTCAATTAACGAAGTTTCTTGATCTATTTTAGCGTACCCTTTTACGGTATTGAATGAAAAGAAAATAAAAAAAACGCTTATCCCCGCAACTAATTTTTTCATCAAACCCCTCCCTCATAACTACTAATAATTATGAGAGAAAGGACAAGATTAGAACTTGTTCAAGCACGAGCTCTATTTTTAAAAATTAACTGGTAATAAGCGATTAAAATAACAAATATAGTTAACCAAAATGTCACTAAAGCAATCCATATTCTGTAATCAGAAAGCATATAGTATTCTGGCATTGTTCCAAAAACATAGTCTAAAATAAGATCTTGTAAGATCCAAATACTAGCAACTGTCAAGTGCCATTTTTTAACTTTAAATGTCGGTGCATACAATACAGCCTGGATCGCCATAGCACCATGCGAAAAAATTAATAAGTATGCAACCGCATCAAGTCCACCTGATAAATAAAGAACCATTCCATTCATCAACACTGCCCATATGCCATATTTGACCAAGCTTACATATGCTAGTGCCTCTATTAGTCCATTCCGTTTATTTAGAATGAACAGTAGCAATACAATACAAAAAAATAATGATGCAGTTGGACTATCAGGAACAAATATTTTTAACCAACCAGGAGTAAAATCAAGTTGAGATCGATACCAATAATATCCATAGATTGTTCCAAGTACATTTATGATAAATAAAGCAATTAAGTTAGGTTTAAGCCGTAGCATACTGTAGAGTATGTTCATTATTTCACTTCATCTCACTTTCACTGAGGAGATTTAATAAATTTATAACACAAAGTTCACAATTTATATGTATCATCACATTTTTTACATGTTATTATTTCAGTATACAATACAACATAAAAAAAGAGTCGAAAATTCGACTCTCTTTTAATTACTCTGTTTTACCTGCTTTTGAAACGAATTCAGCTAGCACTTTAAGTTCTGCGTCAGTACCTTTAAATACGCCAGATGGCATCGCTTTTCGACCGTTTCTTGCGATATGAGCGATTTCTTCAGGTTTTAAACCATTATTTTGAAGACTTGGAGCTGCTGCGCCACCTTCAAGATTATCGCCATGACAAGATACACAAGTATTTTTTTGCAATAGTTTATATGCTGGATCTTCTTTATTTAATTCAACAAAAGTACGGATTTTACCTTGTTCTTTTTGTTTTTTCCAGTCATGGTGAGCCGCAGCTTCCCATGTTAAATAAATTACACCAGATAAAGCTAATAACATAAATCCTGTAGCTAATGGACGTTTAATTGGTTTTCTATGTGGACTACGATCTAAGAATGGCGCTAATAATAAGCCACCAAATGCTAATCCAGGAATTACGAAAGCACCAATTACGTTATAGTCACCAGAAGCATAGCTATATTTTAAGAATTGATATAAGAATAAGAAATACCAGTCTGGAAGTGGCGTATAGCCAGTATCAGTTGGGTCTGCAACCCTCTCAAGTGGAGATGGATGTGCAATTGTTAATGTTAAGTATCCAATTAAGAAAACTGCTCCTACCATCCATTCTTTTAATAAGAAGTTTGGCCAGAATGCTTCAGTTTTACCAGGATATTCTGAATAATCCTTTGGTACATTAGGTTTACGTCCTGCCATTGCAGGTACACGTGAGTCACCTACAAATTTCATTCCTTTACCGCGATGCATGTTCTCCCTCCTTTATTTCGACACACTTTAGTCATTTTTTACTAAAGCCCCATGCACTAAATCTTATAGTGGACCTGAAATACCTTGCTTACGAATAATTAAGAAATGGGCACCCATAAGAGCAAGTAAAGCACCAGGTAAGAAGAATACATGGATTGCGAAGAAACGAGTTAATGTTTGTGCACCGATGATATCCGGATTACCTGCAATTAACGTTTTCACTTGCTTACCAATAAATGGTGTTTGTTCAGCAATTTGCAGACCTACTTTAGTCGCAAATAACGCTTTCATATCCCAAGGTAATAAATATCCTGTAAAACCTAATCCAAGCATTACGAAGAAGATTAAAACCCCTACAACCCAGTTAAGCTCACGAGGCTTTTTATATGCGCCTTGGAAGAATACACGTAAAGTATGTAAAAACATCATAACAATTACTAAACTTGCACCCCAGTGATGCATACCACGAACGATTTGTCCGTATGCAACGTTGTTTTGTAAGTAATAAACTGATTCCCATGCATTTTTGATATCTGGAACATAGTACATTGTTAAAAACATTCCAGATAAAATTTGAATTACTGTAACGAAAAATGTTAACCCACCGAAGCAATATACGAATGCTGAAAAATGGTGTGCTGGATTAACGTGTTCTGGTACTTCATGATCAGCGATATCTCTCCAAAGAGGCGTAATTTCTAATCGCTCATCTACCCAGTCGTAAATTTTGTTAAGCACGATTATTTACCTCCTGTATTTGGTTGTAGTTTACCAAGATAGAAAGAATCACCTTTCACTTTTACTGCATAGTTGTCTAGTGGACCAAGCGGTGGTGTACCTTTAATGTTTTTACCATCCTTATGGTAACGACCGCCATGACATGGACAGAAGAATTGATTTGGAAAATCTTTATTGTCGTTCCAACCAACTGTACAGCCTAAATGCTTACAAGTAGGTGATAACGCTACGATGTCTCCATTTGAATTCTTGTACACCCATGCAATGTGTGACGCGTCAGATTTAACCCAACCATCTACCTGCTTAACTTTAAAGTCAAAGCGTTTTGGGTCAGTCGTTAAATCTTTAACTAGTCCAACTTGCACCATTGCTCCAGCTTCTTCTTTTTGTAAAACTGGGTCAATGGCAAAACGAGCCAATGGCATTAGCATTCCTGCCGCCATAAAGCCGCCTACACCTGTTAAAGTGTAGTTTAAAAACTGGCGTCTTGAAACCTTTTCACTCATGAAAATTCCCCCCTCTATCACAAGTACTCCTGTACGGACAACAGCTATAATAATAAAACTAGGACACTTTCATAATATAATAACAAATTTAGAAGGTCAATAATATCCTAATAATAATCATAGTAATAATGTTGTTTTTATTTTTATCCCCATATTTTAGAAAATAATGCATTTATGTGAGATAATTGTTTATCTACTATTACACGTTGTGATGATTCATCTAAGCTATTGATATTTAAATTAGGTAACCAAATTAATGATTGATCCATTTCAGCTTCTGACTGTCTCCAATCAAAATCACATGTTAAATAAAAAACATGCTTAATCCCACTAGCTTTAAACTCTTCATTCCAAGCTTTTAATCGGCTTATTTTATTAGAATCTTCAGGTAAATAAGTAAATTCCGGAGCGATTACAACTCTGCCTTTATATGTACGTTCAAGTTCTGAAGTAAGAATTATTAAGTCCTCTCTTTGCTCGGCTAGACCAATATTTTCTTTTTTCAAAGAAACAGGACAAAGTGGAATAATGATCGTATCGATGTATTCCAGATTCTCAATAACTTGATTTAATTCATTAGTTGTCCATTTCATCAAAATTACCTCTTTCTATTAAAATAATTTATTTATAATTGTGAAATTTTTGTGAACAAATTTCTATTTTCCATTTAACCATACATTACTATTTTAAGAAAGAAAAAAAGCCCGCTAATATAGGATTTTTCAGTCAGTGGAAAGGGATCTTTGTATTCAACTCAGTAATCCGATAAAAGTTTACTGATTAGTATAAAAAATTCAGTTGAACTTCGATCCATTACGAAGCAAATATTTCTATTAGATCAATCAATAATTCAAAAATCTTTCTATGTTAAGTGACTTTTTTACTATTTTTTTATATGAGTATTTTTTTATGAGGAATTTGCTAATCTTAAGTTTACAAACTTTAATTTTTAACTTGTAAAAATTAATTGATTCGCTCGACTCCTGTGGAATACACCAGAAGTCTAAGGACCTACTAGAATTGCATCGAATGATTAAGATCATGAATCTGACCACACTTTAAAGAGAGGGTACTAAAATGGAAATTAACCCCACATATCTTATTTAACAATAAAATTTAATTGTGTTCAATTAGCAAATACCTTTTCAACAGTAAAAAAGCCCCCATATAATGAGGACTTTTTTCAGATTAACATTAAGCTAATGAATTCAGTTGCTTAGTTAATTCTTGGAAAAGCTTTTTGTCTTGTTTATCTAGAGCTTCGTCAATCATTTTCATCAATCTGTCTTTTTGGAAATTAATAATTGAATCTGACAATAGTTTTTCAGCAATTACGCGATCTTTTTCGTTACTATTTAAGTTTTTTGGTATATGTGGGTTCTCCTCTAAAACTGAAACAAACATCGGATATTGAAAAGAAGATTTAAAATTGAGCTGGATATAAATATCCTCATCCCTATTTAGTCGAATATCGTGAAATGACTTCTCTGCATCCGTCGTCATAACATTTTGTTTATAAAAATGAAATGGGACCTCTTTAACACAGTTTGTCGACATCACTAACCCGCGTGGACAATATTTAGACTGTTCTACGAAATGAACCTTTTTCATTAAATAGTCATGGCTCATTAGGTAATTTAAAATCCAAACACATTCTCTTTGCTTTAACTGGAAATTACTTAGAAACCACTTAACAAAATCTTTCTTCTCATTCACAGATACAGGGGTTGCCATTATTAAATCCCTCCTCTGTCCTTAAAATTTGTCCCCTTTTCTGAATAAAGAATACTACAGAATTTCATTTATTCTTTCAAGACGCTCTCTTACTTCTTCCTGTAGATACTCATCGTCTACAAGTTTACTGTAAACCTCTTTTGCTTCTTGTACTAAGCCTTCTTCAAACAATAGGTCTCCGTATTCCTTTAAGAAGGAAATTTCCTGGTTAAAGTCATTATATGCTAGACGATATTGATTTAATGCCAATTCATAATTTTCATTTCCATAATATGCTTTACCTAAGTCCCAATTAAAATGAGGATCTGAAGCTCCATGCTCAATTGCTAGTTCAATTATACTAATTATGTCATCAAAATCTTCTTCTTCGAAAAGAATTCCGACTAATAACTGAACTGCCTCTATTAGCGAAGGATCATAAATTAATGCTTCCTGTAAATGTTTTTTACTTGCATCTAAATTCTTCAATTTACGAGCTAATTTTGCTGCTGATAAAAGGCATTCTACATTTGTTTCATCAACAAGTAAAGCTTTTTGTAATATATCATAGCCTTCTTCAATTTGGCCTTCAAGATCATGTGCTTTACTTAGCCATAAATGTGCTACTAAATATTCAGGATCAAAGAAGATTGCTTCCTCGAATACTGGAATTGAGGCTGCATAACGTTCAGCTTGAAATAGTGTAATGCCATATCCTAATAGTGTATGGAAGTCTTTTGTTTTCTGAATTCCTTTTTCATAATATGAAATTGCATCTTCCCATTCACCTTCAGCACTTAAACATTCAGCAAGTCTTAAATCTTTATTTACTCCACTCACTTCAATTTCTTGATTAGCAAGTTTTTCGTAAAATGGAATTGCTTTTTTATAATCATATTTACTAAAATAATACTCCCCTAGTGCAAAATCTACTACAGGTTCATTCGGTAAAATTCTTTTTGCTTCAAATAATTTTTGTTCTGCTACTTCATCAAGACCTTGAACTTGATATAGATCAGCCATTAATAATAGTGCTTGAACTCGACTTTCACTCTCATCTTTTATGGCAAGTAAAATCTCTAAAGCGTCGTCTTCTAAATCAAGATCCAACAATATTTCTGCATACATTATTTTAAGATCATCGTCGTCATCATATAAGTAAACTAAATCTTCAATGATATTTTTCGCATCTTCCACAAATCCTAATGATTGAAAAAGAAGTGCTGCTTCGTATTTTTCTTCATCGTTAGCGCTTTTTAAATTCTTTCTTAATAAATTTAATCCCTTTTCAGTTTGACCGTTCTCTATTAACTGAACAGCTTCGTATAAACTCATTCTTACACCTCATATGACTACTTAATTAATTCATTTAATTGCTCTTTAAAGTTCGGAAAAGATACAGCTATACATTCTGTATTTTCAATAATTGTATCACCTTTAGCAAGTAATGCAGCAATTGAAAGCATCATTCCCATTCGATGATCTCCATGTGAATTTACATTAGCACCTATTAAAGAACTATTCCCTTGTATAATCATACCATCTTTTGTTGCTTCAATGCTTACACCAAGATTTGTAAGTTCTGTTACAACAGTCTGGATACGATCCGTTTCCTTTACTCTTAACTCTTCAGCATCCTTAATAATGGTCTCTCCATCTGCTAAAGCTGCTGCTAAGGCCAAGATTGGTAATTCATCGATACATGTAGGAATTTCAGCCCCACCGATTACAGTTGATTTTAAATTGGATGATTTCACTCGTATATTCGCTATTGGTTCTCCGTTTACAACTTTTTCATCCTCTAAAGTAATATTGGCGCCCATTCTTTCTAGAACTGTTAATATCCCTGTTCTGGTAGGGTTTACCCCTACATTTTTTAACAATATTTCGCTATTAGGAACAATCGAACCTGCTACTAAGAAAAATGCAGCTGATGAAATGTCTCCTGGTACAATAACATCTGTTGCAGTTAATTCTTGGTTTCCGTTAATCGAGACTTTGTTTCCATCAACTACTAACTCACAACCAAATGCATTTAGCATTCTTTCAGTATGGTCACGAGACTTTTCTGGTTCAGTCACAGTCGTTGTACCTTTTGCGAATAAACCAGCTAGTAAAATTGAAGATTTAACTTGTGCACTTGAAACAGGAGAAGCATAAGAAATACTATTCAGTGAACCTCCTCTAATAGAAATAGGTGTATATGTAGCGTCTTCACGTCCATCTATAGAAGTTCCCATCATTTTTAAAGGTTTTGTAACTCGTTTCATTGGTCTTTTACCAATGGATTCATCACCAATAATAACTGAATGGAAAGGTAAACCACATAATATTCCCATCATTAATCTTGCTGTTGTTCCCGAATTTCCTACATCAAGTACTTCATGTGCCTCTTTAAGTCCTTCAATCCCTTTACCATAAACGGCTACTTCATCTTCTGATACTTCGATTTGTACACCTAATTTTCTAAAACACGCAATCGTACTTAAACAATCTTCACCTAATAGAAAGTTAGTAATTTTTGTAGTCCCTTTCGCTAATGATCCAAACATAATTGCTCTATGAGATATTGATTTATCTCCTGGAATTGTCACATCACCAACTAAACGGATTTTTTCTAACTGGGAATTTCTCATCATAGTCACCTTATCTAACCTTTCTATATGTATTTACATTCCATTTTTTATTAAATCAAACCTTTTTTTTCTCTGAAATTCTATTCGACGAATTGTCCTATGAATTTCATTTTTATTGATTTAGTTAGCCTAATTTAGAAAAAGAAAATGATATTTTGATTTAACTTTTGATCAAAACACCATTTTCAGGTAAGTATTATGAAATTATTTGTTTTAAAAAACGATCTAAATTTTCTTTTATAAAGTCTTCCTCTAATTCACAAATCACTGGATTCCCAAAACTTTTTAAGATTATATATTTTATTTTCAAATCGATATTTTTCTTATCTTGTTTCATTAGATTTAAAATTGGTTCTAATTCTAAATTTGAATAAACAGGATAATTCAATCGATTATACCAATTTAAGATCTCATTAAATCTTAAGTCAACCTTAAAGAACTGTTCACTCAAATAGATTGAAAATAAAGTTCCAAATGCAATTGCTTCACCATGAGTTGTTTTAGCATAGCCTAAATAAGCTTCAATTGCATGCCCAAGTGTATGGCCTAAGTTTAAAAATGCTCTTTCTCCTGTTTCTCTTTCGTCCTTGGATACAATTTCATTTTTTACACTTATTCCCATCGTCACACATTTTTCAACTAACTCATCATCTAACTCTTCAAGTGAAAGAATATGCTCCATTAACCAATTCAAATTGTCGTTAGAAGAAATCATAGCTTCCTTACTTATTTCAGCAAAACCTGATCTCCATTCCTCTATTGGCAAAGTAGTTAAAAAGCTTAATTCATACAATACTAATTCCGGCTGATAAAATGCGCCAACTATATTTTTAGCTTTTGCAAGGTTTATAGCTACTTTACCACCTATAGCACTATCGTGGGCTAGTAAAGTAGTAGGTAATTGGATAAAACGAATACCACGCATATAAGTAGCTGCAACAAATCCTGCTAAATCACCAACTACTCCCCCACCTAAAGCAATTATTAAACTATTACGATCTAATTGGACATCAAAACAATAGGTTAAACAATTTTCGTATATAGCAAAACTCTTACTTTTTTCACCATGTGGAATGATAAAGTGTTCAATTTTATTTTTTTTACTACAATTTAGTAGTACTTCTTCTAAATAAAGTGGAGCAACTTGATCATCTGTAATGATTAGTATTTTGGAAACTTTAGGAACTAAGCTGTCCAACTTTGACTGTAGTTCACTTAATACTCCAAACCCTATACAAACATCGTATTGTTTAGAGCTTGTATTTACAGTTATCACATTCATTAAAAATTCCTCGCATACTCACGGAAATCTTCAATATTACGTTTTAAACGCTCAAGTTGATCTGATTCAAATTGTTCAATAATTGCTTTTGCAACTTCCCAAGCAACAATATGCTCTGCTACGACACTTGCTGCAGGAACAGCACAGCTATCAGAACGTTCGATACTAGCTTCATAAACTTCTTTTGTTTCAATATCAACGCTCTTTAGCGGCTTGTAAAGCGTTGGGATAGGCTTCATTACTGCTCGAACGACAATTGGCATACCAGTTGTCATACCGCCCTCAAAACCGCCAGCACGGTTCGATAATCGGTAGTAGCCTTGTTCTTCTGAATATGCAATCTCATCATGAACTTCACTACCTGGTAAGGATCCAGCTTGAAACCCGATTCCGAATTCTACACCTTTAAAGGCATTGATGCTTACAATTGCACCTGCAATTTTTGAATCAAGTTTTCTATCATAATGAACGTAGCTACCAACACCAGCTGGCATACCTTCAACGACAACTTCTACAATCCCACCAACTGAATCTCCATTTTGTTTTGCATCATCAATTAATGTTTTCATATTTTCTGTAGCTTCTGCATCTATACATCTTACTTCTGAGTTTTCAGCTCTATTATGTAAGTCTTCTACATTTTTATAATCTAAATTTTTTGCTTTAACGCCACCAATTTCAATAACATGGCTTGCAATTGTGATTCCTAGCTCACTCAACAATTTTTTTGCCACTGCTCCAGCTGCAACACGTACAGTCGTTTCACGAGCTGAAGATCGCTCTAAAACATTCCTCACATCTCTAAAACCATATTTTATAGCTCCATTTAAATCGGCATGCCCTGGTCGAGGTTTTGTAATGCTTCTTTTTCCTTCGTATTCTAGATTGTCCAAAGGTTCAGGACCCATAATATTAGTCCAATGTTTAAAGTCGTTATTTTCAACAACCAATGCGATAGGAGAGCCTAATGTATAACCATGTCGAACACCGCTAGTAATTTGAGCAGTATCCTTTTCTATTTGCATTCTACGCCCTCTTCCATATCCACCTTGACGTCTACGAAGTTCAACATTTATTTCTTCTGCTAAAATTGGCAAGCCTGCTGGAACGCCTTCAATAATTGTAGTTAATTGTGGACCATGTGATTCACCAGCTGTTAAATAACGCATTTCAACACCTTCTCTTTATGTAAGTTTAAAATTATTTAGTTACTACTATAGCACAACCTATTCTGAATTTAATATTAAAAAAGAGCCATATTTGGGCACTTTTTTGTTTTTTTTCAAAAAAATGAATTATTCAGTAGAAAAACTTAATTTTCAACATTTTGATTGTGCAATCTTTTTAGCAATATTTCAAAACAAGAAAAACTGATTCGATGAGCCTTCTCGGCACAGTCTTTAAGCTGTACCGAGATTTCATCCAACACTTGAATTCTTTTACCTATTTTAAGTTGATATTCGTTTTTATCCTATTCAATTATTTTTTGTCATGAACCATTCTCATTGCTAAGGCATTTGAGTCTTTCGATTAATCCTGTACCATTTATAAGATCGTTTTTAATTTCACCGCTCTCTTTTAGTAGATAATTTTACTATGATTGAAGCTTTGCACGGAAGTCTTTTAACTCAAACATGAATTCTTCAAATTGTGGGATATTCATTTGTTGAGCTGAATCTGATAAAGCAACTGCTGGATCAGGGTGTACTTCAGCCATTACTGCATCTGCTCCAATTGCTAATGCTGCTTTTGCTGTCGGTAATAATAAGTCCTTACGACCTGTTGAATGGGTAACATCTACAACTACTGGTAAATGTGTTTCTTTCTTCAAAATAGGTACTGCTGAGATATCTAATGTATTTCTTGTAGCTTTCTCGTAAGTACGAATTCCTCTTTCACAAAGAATAATTTGGTCATTTCCTTGCGAAATAATGTATTCTGCAGCATTTATAAATTCTTCAATTGTTGCTGAAAGTCCACGTTTTAATAATACAGGTTTATTTACTTGCCCCACTGTTCTAAGTAAATCAAAGTTTTGCATATTACGTGCACCAATTTGAATTACATCAACGTATTCTAAAGATCTTTCAACATCATTTGGATTTAGTATTTCACTTATTACTGCTAAATCAAATTCATTTGCCACTTCTCTTAAAATTTGTAGTCCTTCGTATCCAAGTCCTTGGAAATCGTATGGAGAAGTTCTAGGTTTAAATGCACCGCCTCGCATCATTGTTAAACCTTGTTGTTTCATAGCTTGTGCTACTGCACGTACTTGTTCGTAGCTCTCAACTGCACAAGGCCCCATTATAAATGATTGAGAACCATCACCAAGGACAATATCATTTTTCACTTTGACAATTGTATTGTCAGGCTTTTTCTTTCTTGAAACTAAAAGAGCTTTTCTGTGATCATCCTCTTGTAGTTCTAAGCTTGCTTGGAAGATGGTCTTGAAAATATGTTGTAATGTTGAAGTTTCAAATGGACCTTCGTTTACATTTGCAATCATATCTAACACTTCACGCTCACGAACTGGATCGAAACGCTTAATACCATGTTTAATCTTTTGCTGACCAATTTCTTGAACAACTTTTCCACGCTCGTTTAATAATTCAACGATTTTTAAATTAATCTCATCAACCTTATCACGTAATTTCACTAACTCATTATTTGTACTCATTTCCTTATCCCCCTTAAAATTTAAAAATACAATTGTCCAACACCTCTTCATTTCATCAAGAAGTAGGCATGTAAAAAATAAAAACAAAAAGTCCCTACTGAATAAACAGTAGGGACGAATTATTTAATCGCGGTACCACCCTAGTTGTGAACAAAAACTCTGTTCACCACCTTCATTTTGTTAACGATCAAAATGACCGTTTCTATTTTCATTAAATGAAATAGAAATTGCTCCAAGAATGTAATTCAGCATACCTTATGTACTGACTCGCAGCTTCCGTCAGCTCTCTTAAACAGGGAAGTTATGCCTACTGTGCTCTTATCAACGCAATATATTAAATTATCAAAAGATTCATTAAAAAAGTTATTAATGATGATTATAAGCAGATTTAAAGAGGCTGTCAATGCATTATTTTTTTACATTTTTTAACTTTTCCACTTTTTGCTTACTCATAACAATCCTTCTTAAATTCATACGAAAATTTATCCACAAGTCTAGATTTTAATAATTTCATAAATAAAAAAGCCAGCAATTAAGCTGACTTCTTCGAGTAAAACTATTTTATTAGTATACCCACTCTTTAATAAGCTTAGAGTATTCAACTAATTCATTTTGATTGAAGAAAATTCCGATTTCACGTTCTGCACTAGCAGGTGAATCTGAACCGTGAATAATGTTTTTACCTACAGTTGCAGCATACTCACCACGGATTGTTCCTGGTGCTGAATCTTTTGGATTTGTTGCTCCCATCATTTGACGAGCGGTAGCGATTACATTTTCGCCTTCCCAAACCATAGCGAATACTGGGCTTGAAGTGATGAAGTCTACTAACTCACCAAAGAAAGGACGTTCTTTGTGCTCAGCATAGTGAGTTTCAGCTTGTTCTTTACTCACTTGCATTAATTTAGCTCCAACTAATTGGAAACCCTTTTTTTCAAAACGTGAAACGATTTCACCAATTAAGTTACGTTGTACACCATCAGGTTTTACCATTAAATAAGTTCTTTCCATTATGCTCTACCTCACTTGATTTCAATTATGTATAAACAACACAGTTAGAATAGTAACATCAATTTATAAAATTATCAATAGTTTAAAATCTTGTTATATTGTAAAAATTGAAATCGCTTCCAGATTTTTGATTAACTTTACTAAATATAACTAAATAACAGGAATTCTATACGTATCTAAAAAGCCAAAAGAGGCAGTTGTAAATGCACTAGCATTTTCCCCGCCTCTAGTTTTTTCGATTTCCAATATTTTTAGCAATTAATATTAACATTTCCTTTGCTTCACTATTAGGAAGGCTATTGATACTGTTTAAAGATTTTTGTAAATATGCTTCACTAACTTTTCTTGCTTCTTTAATATATGTACTTTTCCGAATTTGATTGATAAGAGGTTTAACAGTTTCCGGATCGATTCCTTCATAAATAGATTCAATTTTCTCTTTAAGAGCTAAATCATTCATCGCAAATAAGACAGGTAGTGTAATATTCCCTTGAATTAAGTCACTACCTGATGGTTTCCCTAATTCCTTCTCAGAAGCCGTAAAATCAAGAATATCGTCCATAATTTGAAATGACATACCTAAATAGTATCCGTAATCTTTTAAACATTTTTGAAAAGCTGGAGAGGCTCCTGATGCAATTGCACCAATTTCACAACTCGCTGAAATTAAAAGTGCAGTTTTTCGTTTAATTCTTCTTAAATAACATTTTAAATTTTGGTCAAAATTATATTTATCCTTTATTTGTTCAATCTCACCTAAACAAATCTCTAAAATAGTCTCAGATAATTTTTGATGGGCCAATGGGATTTCGATTTCTGACATACATTCCAATGCTTTTGCAAATAAAAAATCCCCTGCATACATAGCAACACGATCATTGTAAGTTGAATTGATTGTCGGTTTACCTCTTCGTAAACTAGCTTCATCAATTACATCATCATGAACTAAAGATGCCATATGTATGATTTCCAAAGTAGCTGCTACATTTTTAATCGATTGAAGGTTATATTGTCCAAATTTAGCACTAAGCAATACAAAAACTGGTCTAATTCTTTTCCCACCAGATTCAAGCAACTGTATAGATGCATTTTTCAAAATTGGCTGCGTTGAATTGACTACTTTATGAAGCGTGCTTTCAATCTCATTAATGTCCTTTTTTAAATAAGAATATTTCCATTTAACCTTCATTCCGTTCACCTTACTATTCATCCCATTTTCTCGCTTTTTTGTAACTAGCTTTTTGGCTTAACACCTAAGTGCATTGCTGCTACACCAAAAGTATAAGGTTTAATTTTTATTTTTTCTAACCCTGCTTTTTTGAAAAGATTTGCAAGTTCATTCATTCCTGGAAACGTGCTTGCACTTTCTTGTAACCAAGAATATTCTTTAAAACTTTTAGCAAATATTTTCCCAAAAATCGGCATGATGTATTTAAAATACGCTTTATACACATGTCTAACACCAAATGCAGTCGGTTGTGATGTTTCTAAACAGACCACAATACCTCCAGACTTAACGACTCTTGTCATTTCCTTCAACACTGTATAATAATCTGGAACATTTCTTAAACCAAATCCAATTGTAACAACATCAAAATAGTTGTCCTCAAATGGTAACTCCATAGCATTTCCATGAATTAATTTTACTTGTTCTAAGTGCATATTTTTAACTTTTTCTTCACCGATAGATAGCATATTTTTACTAAAGTCTAAACCTACTACTTCTCCATCTTTTCCAACTGTATTTGCAAGTGCAATTGTCCATTCACCAGTACCACAGCATACATCAAGCGCTTTCATACCTTTTTGAACATTCATAATTTTCATAGTTTGTTTACGCCATGCAATATGTCGTCTAAAACTAATAATACCATTCATTGTATCATATTTATTGTAAATCTTTTCAAACACGTCATGTACGCGTTCTTCTTTTGATTGAGTCATATAAACCCCCACTAAACTAATTACGATTACTTCTATGTAGATTAATTTTGTAATTGTATTATTTTTGATAATTCTTCTTTTGTTTTAGCTAAATCAACAATCCCCATTATTCTTTGAAATTGGGTAATAAAATCAGAGCAGTTTTCAACTGATGATCGTTCGAATTCTTTTTTCAGTCTTGACATTAAACATTCTTGCTCAATATGCTTTATTGATTCTTCAGCTGATATAAATTTTGCAAAATGTACAAGTATAGTTGATTCGATTATAGTTATGCAGTTGAAAAGATCTTCTAAGGAACTAAATTGTTCGTGAACTAGATTGATCTTCTCTTCATTCATTTCCTTAACAGCATATGAAAGTTCTCGTATTAATCCAATTTCACCAGTTTTAGATAGAGCATCGTAATATAGTCCACTATATAGGTCCCCTTCTAAAACGGTTAATTGTTTCTTTTCACGATCCATTGGTGTAACTTCATATGTTGATACCTTTTCATGTGTATCTAATGCAATTTGATGAATCATCAAGGCTTTACAATAATGCACAATTTTATCACTCGTAAAATTGTGTTCTTTTAATAAATTTATTAATAAAGTAACCTTTACATCATCAATGGTCGGTGCCTGAAGATGTTGATTTAAATATGGGTGTCTAATCGTATGTAATATTTGAGTGATTACTTCATTTTTTAACTCGTGAATACTATTCATTATTTCCATCCATTCCATTTATAACTGATTTTTTCATTATACCATAAGTAGTTTAGATGGTATAAGTTGATTGCTCAATCAACTTGCATTATTTATAAATGAATATTTTAAAAAAAGCAGGACTCCCGGCTTTTTAGACTGCCTGTCAAACGCCCTGCTTTTTGCTTATTTGATTCTATTTAGTTGAATGAATCATTGCAAGGATTTCATTTCTTCCTTGCACATCCTCTTTAAGTGAGCCACGCACAGCAGTCGTAACAGTTTTTGAGCCTGGTTTTCTTACTCCACGCATAGACATACACATATGTTCTGCTTCTACAACTACCATTGCTCCATGTGGCTGTAGTACTTCCATAATAGCATCAACTACCGAGGAAGTAATACGCTCTTGTAGCTGAGGTCTTTTAGCTACTGTTTCTACAGTACGTGCTAATTTACTTAAACCAGTTACTCTACCATTTCTAGGTATGTACGCTACATGTGCAACTCCGTAAAATGGTAATAGATGATGCTCGCACATTGAATGGAATGGAATATCTTTAACAAGAACTAATTCTTCATGATCTTCACCAAATACTTTATGTAAATGAGCTTTTTCGTCTTGGCGCATACCAGAGAATACTTCAGCATACATTTTCGCAACCCGTTTTGGCGTTTCGTAAATTCCTTCTCTATTTGGATCATCACCGATAGCTTCGAGAATTAGACGAACCGCTTGTTCAATTTTTTCTAAATTAACTTCATTCATTAATTGATCCCCCATGCTAAAAAAAATTCTAATATTCACTATCAGATTCGTTTTATTTTAACATAATTCTTTTTTTATAGGCAAAAAAAAGAAGGATACTTTCTTTTTTGACACCTAAACTTAAGCCTTTCTTTGTCCAAAATTATTTATTGGTCCCAAAAACAGAAGACTTTTTGGACTTTTTTAGCAAAAAAAGAAGGATGCTTTTATTAGCATCCTTCTTTTTCGCTTAAATTATGTAATTATTTTACTGCATCCTTAAGCGCTTTACCAGGTTTGAAAGCTGGAACTTTACTAGCTGCGATTTCGATTTCCTCGCCAGTTTGTGGATTACGTCCTTTACGAGCTGCACGCTCACGAACTTCAAAGTTACCAAATCCGATTAATTGTACTTTATCCCCGTTTTGTAACGCACCAAGAATTGATTCGAATACAGCGTCTACTGCTAAAGTAGCTTGTTTTTTAGTTAATTCACCAGCTTCAGCAACTGCATTGATTAAATCTGTTTTGTTCATGTCTTTCACCTCCTCCCAAAATTTTAGATGTTTCTTAATTTCATTTGTGACCAAAATTTTAAATTTTATACAACAAATTCCAATTAATTTCTTTGTCATGCCTTATATTATACGATTCTACGGCTTTTTTCAATATGTTTTATAAGAAAATGTTGGAATTACTCGAAAACAGGTGGTGATTTTTCTGAAAAGTTCATTTTTCTTCTTCAATTTTCTTATAAGTACTTCTGAAAGTATGATAGTTACTGAATTAATCGGCATTTTTTTAATTTTTTTGATGATTTTTAATAAATTTATTTTTGTTGAATTTTGTCGAATGAAATTTATTTTTCTTTGCTAATTTTCTGTGATTTTTTTAAAAATTTCATTTCACCAAATAAAATAGGACTTTCAGATTTTTTAAAAATTAGTCTTTATATTTCGCTAAAACAAAAAAATCAGATGGTTTTTACCACCTGATCAATTAATGATTAAAGGATAATTGCAATTAAGCCGCCACTTCCTTCGTTAATAATTCTTTCTAAAGTTTCTTTCAATTTATATCTTGCATTTTCTGGCATTAGTGAAAGTTTCGCTTGGATGCCTTCTCGTACGATTGAACTTAAAGAACGTCCAAATATATCTGAGTTCCAAATTGATAATGGATTATCTTCAAAATCTTGCATTAAGTATTTAACAAGTTCTTCACTTTGTTTTTCAGTTCCGATGATTGGTTCAAACGTTGACTCAACATCAACTTTAATCATATGAATTGAAGGTGCTACTGCTTTTAATTTGACCCCAAATCTTGAACCATGGCGTATAATTTCTGGCTCATCTAAGCTCATATCTAAAAGCGAAGGTGCAGCAACTCCATAGCCGGTTTGTTTAACCATTTTTAAGGCATCTGCTACTTGATCATATTCTTGTTTAGCATGAGCAAAGTCTTGCATTAATTCTAATAGATGATCTTTACCGCGAATTTCTACTCCCACTACTTCTTTTAAGACTCGATCATATAACTCATCTGGTGCAGATAAATCAATTTCTGCAACCCCTTGCCCCATATCTATTCCAGCAAGTTGAGCATGTTCAATAAATTCATAATCACTAAATTGGCCAACTACATAATCTACATCTCTTAATCGCTTAATATCTTTAACTGTTTCTTGAATTGCTTCTTGGTAGCTTTGGCGTAGCCAGTGATTTTCTTTTAAAACTAATACCCAGCTAGGTAAGTTTACGTTCACTTCAAGGACTGGGAATTCGTATAAAGCTTCGCGAAGTACGTTCATTACATCTCCTTCGCGCATTGCTTCAACACTTAATGCGATGACAGGAATATCGTACTTTTCTGATAGTTCTTGTCTAAGTGCTTCTGTATTAGGATGATATGGCTGAGAAGAGTTAATCACCATAATGAAAGGCTTTCCAACTTCTTTTAATTCAGCAACTACTCGTTCCTCTGCTTCGATATAATCGTATCTAGCTATCTCTCCGATTGTGCCATCAGTTGTTACAACAACTCCAATTGTAGAATGCTCTTGAATAACTTTTCTTGTACCGATTTCTGCCGCTTCATTAAATGGAATCGGTTCTTCATACCAAGGAGTGCTAATCATTCTAGGACCATTTTCATCCTCATATCCTTTAGCCCCTGGCACACTATAACCAACGCAATCTACTAATCGAATATTTACATCTAACCCATCCGCTACATGAATTTTTACGCCTTGATTCGGAACGAATTTTGGTTCAGTTGTCATTATTGTTTTACCTGCAGCGCTTTGAGGTAATTCATCATGTGCTCTAGCACGATCAGCTTCATTTTGAATATTAGGGATTACAACAGCTTCCATAAAGCGTTTAATAAATGTTGATTTACCAGTACGCACAGCACCTACAACACCTAAGTAGATATCTCCTCCTGTGCGCTCGGCAATGTCTTTAAAAATATCTATCTTTTCCATGTGTTCCCCTCCCGATTTATCAATACATGGGAATAATTGACTTGAAGTAGTATACCTATGACAATATCATTCTATGATGTTGTCCTAGTGAGTTATGACAAGATTTTTTATTTTTTCTTTTTATTCACTTGGGATCAAATAAAATAATCCTTCGATAAAATGTATTCTTTTATCAAAGGATTATGATTTATATTATTTATTTTTGTTCTAAAAACACTGGTTGTCCATCTTTAATCGTATATGGAAGTGAGTATGCAGGCACGATTGGAGAGTCTTTTACTAAAATAGAACGAATATCTTCACCGAACTTATAATTTTTCGCTTCTTTTATTTTTGCATATAAATCACTTGAATAGTCAACATAGAACTCCCCATCATTCCCCATGATAATTGGTAAGTTCTTATTGCTATAAGGACTTACTACGAACGGTTCTTCCTTGAAACCCATCTTTTTATAGTTTAATAGAAAAACACCATTAGCCAATGTTTTCTTGATTGGTGGGTATGTATGTTTATCTTTATAAACTTGTACTCTTAATGAAACATCTCTTAGTTTCTCTGCAATTCTAAGATCGACTAATTTAACAGTCGGATTCTTCTCTGCATCTACTAATACGTACTGGAAGATACCACCATTTTCATAAGAATTACCGGGTGCATCACTTAAATAACCAGGTGTTAGTTTTGTAAAATCAATTGGATATTTAATATAAATAGGTGTATTCATATCCTTGTTTTTTATAGGTAACATTCCTGAATTGTTTTCCTTAAATTTATTAATTGCAGTTTGAACTGATTGCAATTGATCATCATATGGTACTTGATTTTGTGCAAGTTTATCTTGTGGATATAAACAGCCACTTAATAGACTTATAACAAAACACATTAGAATGGAAAGAAATAGCTTTTTCATGTTAGTCCCCTTTATTCTCATTAACTAGGCCAGCTTAATACGATATATGTAATTAAAATCCCTGAAATAATTAAAGACATATATGCAATGAAAGCTGTAATCATTTTTAAAAATTTTATTTTTATTTTGTTTCTACTCAAGAAAATTAAAAATAATGATAAAAGCATTAATCCGATTCCTACAAAAGAAATAATTTCATTAATATGTGCCGCGTTCATTATGTTCCCCCTATGTATTTTCTACCATTATTATAGTATCAAAATAATCACATGATTTGAATTAAAATCTTTTTAATCCTATTAAGACATTATCGACTTATTTAATGCTTACGTATACTTGTCTGCTATAAATTTATTTCCAGCTTCATAAAAAATCCATTAGAACATATTCACTAGTTACAACCTTTACAACACCATCAAAATACCTCCTTGATAAAAACCAACCAAGGAGGACTTTATGACCATTCACATATTTAAAGGGACAAAATAAAAAGAAAGAAAAAGTAAAAATATACTTCTTCTTTCTTCGAAGCAAACTGGGGCAATTGCTTCGTAATCATCCTCGACTAACACCCACCAGAATACATCCGGTATAAGTCATTCTATAGTATGCGAAAATGTATGATTATGCACTAAATACATCGCTGAAGAATAAGCCCAATTATTTTTGTTTAAACATATTTGTTAATGATTGAAAATCTAATGGCATATTATTTGTAACAATTGCTTGAACGATTTTGTCTTCTTTTTCCTTAGAAACTTGACGACCTGTCATCAATGCAATTTGACGAACTAGTTTTCTAACAGTTGCTTCATCTTTAAAGTTTGCATCTTTTACTGAATCAGCGACTTTAAAAATATCTGATTTGCTTACATTTGCTTTCTTTTCAATCTTATCGAAGAAACCATTTGGATTATTATTAGTCACCATTCAAACCTCCTTCTTTTCTATACAACATATGCTATGCAAAAAAAGAGAAATGGTGAAACGCCTATTTTAGTCCAAAAAAGAAAAAGCACTAAAACAAAGTTTTAATGCTTTCAGACTGTTGACAAACGCTCGCTTTCTTCGTTACTTCGCCTGTCTGCGGTGCTCATTACCGTCTAATTCCGCTCCTCACCAGGCTTCGCGCCTCGAAAGACAAGCGCTTGCAATCAGTCTGAAAATCAATGTTTTTGTACTTTGTTAACAAATTAAAAGCACTAAAACAAAGTTTTAATGCTTTTAATCTGATTGTATTTACATAAATTAATTACTCAGCAAGATCGCTTATATAATTTGAAGTACTTTCGCCCTCATGTTTTTTTACACGGGACATAAGTGCATCAACTGCTAATTTTGGATTTTTATTTTCAAATAATACTGCGTGTAATTCATTAACAATTGGCATCTCTACATTTACTTGTTTTGCTAATTGATATGCAGCCTTAGTCGTGCGAACACCTTCAACGACCATGCCCATATTATCTAATACTTCGTCTAAAGATTTGCCTTTCCCTAATAAATTACCAGCTCTCCAGTTACGGCTATGGACACTCGTACAAGTTACGATTAAATCGCCCATTCCTGTTAAACCAGCAAAAGTTTGAGTATTAGCTCCCATAGCCTTACCTAAACGGATTATTTCTGCAAGTCCTCGTGTCATTAAAGCCGCCTTCGCGTTGTCGCCATATCCAAGCCCGTCAGTAATACCAGCAGCAAGAGCGATAATATTCTTTAATGCTCCACCAATTTCTACACCAATTACATCTTCGTTTGTGTATACACGGAAATAACCATTTGAGAATAATTCTTGAACAATTTCCGCATCTTCCATATTTTTAGATGCCGATGTTACAGTCGTTGGATGTCTTAAAGCAACTTCTTCAGCATGACTTGGACCTGATAATACAACTACTGATTTTAAGAATTTCGATTCAATTTCTTCAGCGATCATTTCTGAAACACGCTTAGATGTGTCAGGCTCAATCCCTTTACTTGCATGGATTATTGTAACCTCGTTCGTTAATTCATTATTTAATTGTTGGCAAACTTCTCTTATTGCTTTAGTTGGAACAACAAGCAAAATATAGTTAGCTCCATTTATAGCTTCCTTTAAATTAACCGATGCCTTTAAATTTTGAGGTAAATTAATTTCTGGCAAGTATCTTTTATTAGTATGCTGTTCATTTATTTCATTGATTTGTTCGGATTTATTTCCCCATAAAGTAACCGTATGCCCATTATCTGATAAAACCATGGCTAAAGCAGTACCCCAACTACCTGCACCTAAAACAGCGATTTTTTCCAATTCAACACTCCCCTTCATAAAGAATCCATATGTTACATCGAATTAAGCTCGTGCACGACCGATAATCCTTATTGGAGATCCCTCAAAATCAAAAGCATCTCTAATACGATTTTCTAAGAAACGCTCATAACTAAAGTGAAGTAATTCAGGATCATTTACAAAAACAACAAATGTAGGTGGTTTAATTGCTACTTGAGTTGCATAATACACTCTTAATCTTTGCCCATTATGTGTTGGTGTTGGATTCATCGCAATTGCATCCATGATAACATCATTTAATACATTTGTTGGAACGCGTAAACTATGGCTTTCACATGCTTTATTAATCATTGGTAATAAAGTTTGAGTTCTTTTCTTCGTTTTAGCTGATAGGAATACAATTGGAGCATAATCTAAGAACTGGAAATGTGCTCGAATGTTTTCAATGAATTCATTCATCGTTTTTTCATCTTTTTCTACTGCATCCCATTTATTTACGACAATAACAACTGATCTACCTGCTTGATGTGCATATCCAGCAATTTTCTTATCTTGTTCGATAATACCTTCTTCACCATCTAATACGACTAAGACGACATCTGATCTTTCAATTGCACGTAAAGCACGTAATACGCTGTATTTTTCCGTACTTTCATATACTTTACCTTTTTTTCTCATACCAGCTGTATCGATAATGACATAGTCTTGGCCATCTTTTGAATAAGGTGTATCGACAGCATCACGTGTAGTTCCAGCAACATTACTTACAATTACACGTTCTTGACCTAATAATGCATTTACTAAAGAAGACTTCCCTACGTTTGGACGACCAATTAAACTAAATTTAATTGTCTCTTCATCGTAATTTTCATCTTCTTGATCAGGGAAGTGTTTTACAACTTCATCAAGCAAATCACCCAGTCCTAAACCATGTGAACCTGAGATTGGAAATACTTCTCCAAATCCTAATGCATAAAAATCGTAAATATCGCTTCTCATTTCAGGATTATCGACTTTATTAACTGCTAATACTACCGGTTTTTTTGTTTTATAAAGAATTTTAGCAACTTCCTCATCTGCCGCTGTAACACCCTCACGGCCATTTGTTAGAAAAATAATAACATCCGCTTCATCAATTGCGATTTCAGCTTGTTGACGAATTTGCTCTAAAAATGGCTCATCACCAATGTCAATTCCACCTGTATCGATTAAACTAAATTCTTGATTTAACCATTCTCCTGAACTGTAAATACGATCACGAGTAACCCCTGGAATATCTTCTACAATTGAAATTCTTTCTCCCACTATCCTATTAAAAATAGTTGATTTCCCTACATTTGGTCGTCCAACTATTGCAACTGTCGGTTTAGACATTTAATTCATCCTTCCTAGCATAACTATGTACCATTTAAATCATCTAAATGAGTTTTAGTTTAGTTTTAAAAATTGATTTATTTAAATAACTTATCTATTTTAACAAAAAATATGAGAAAAGACCAATACACTTCAACTTTTTAGTAATTTTCTATTTTTGAGACTTAATTTTGATCCATAAATTACTATGAATTGAATTGCTGACAATAATAAAATGGACATAAATAACGTATCAAACCAATTCAAATCTCCAATTATATATTTAAAATTAATCGACTTAAACGTAATATAATTAAAAATGTCTCCCTGAACTAGACCAATCGTTATATAACGCATTTTTTCATAATAGGATTTACTTAAAAAGAAAGTAAGTAGTATTACTAAAAATGAACTAATTATCTTCTCATCAATAAAAAAACTTGCAGGATCATAAATCGAAAGCATTGTAACTACACTAAATGTCATGCCTATAATCAGGCCTTTAAAGAAATGAATAATTTGTTCAATTAAATTTAATAAACTAATAAAGTAGCTTATGATAAAAATTATAATGATATATGAAAAATTTATATCAATTGAAAATAGATCAATTGTGTAAGCTGAACAGCTGATTAATATAAGCACTCCCGCTAAATACAAGAAATTCTTCTTAGTTCGATCCCGATAAAGTAAAAGAATTAATACAATAATCCAAGAAGTAATGATAAATAGACTACCTTGCACACGAAAACCTCCTAATAGTACTAGTATGAACAATTCATATTTCAAAAATAATCAAATAGAAAAGAAAGTGTATAAGAAGTTGCATTTAAAACGAATCTATAAATGAGATTTTTTTGGAGGTGAATCGAGTGGGAAAAGATCGTCAAGAAAAGAAACTTAAACAATCTAGAAGAGTTGAATCTGATCGAGATCAAAGCATTCATAACAAAGGTGCTACGCGTTTAGACACACCTGAAGAAGCAAGAGCAGAAAATCAACATAACTAAAGTACTCTAAATAAAAATCCTTCAGCAAATGGCTGAAGGATTTTTTATTATTTTTTAAATTTATTTAATTTATCACCAAGTAGTTCGCTTAATTGGAAACCACTTTCACTTGGCTGTACGTATTTAGCAATATCTTCTTGAAGTTCAGCTTCACCAGCTTCTTTAATGCTTAATGATAAGCGTTTTTCAGTAGGATTAATATCTAAAACTTTAACTTTTACTTCTTGACCAACTGTTAGGACTTCGTTTGGATTTTTAATATGTTTATCAGCAATTTGAGAAACATGAACTAATCCTTCAATTCCATTTTGAACTTCTACAAATGCACCAAAGTTTGTAAGACGTTTTACAGTCCCTTCAACTACAGCCTCTGCTTTAATGCTTGGATTTAATTGATCCCATGGTCCTGGCTGAATTGCTTTCATTGATAAAGCAATACGGTTAGTATCTGTGTCAATTGAAAGAACTTGAACTTTTACAGTATCTCCTACAGCTACAATCTCTTCAGGCTTTGTAACTCGTTTATGAGACATTTGAGATACGTGGACTAATCCATCAATTCCACCAATATTTACAAACGCTCCGAAATTTGTTAATCTTTCTACTTTACCTTCAACAATTTGCCCAACCTTAATAGAAGAGTATGCTTGACGGCGATTTTCAACTTCATTTAATTGCTCAACAGCTTTATGAGATAGGATTACTCGATTTTTTTCGCGGTCTAGTTCTTCAATCACTACTTCAAGCGATTGACCAACATAGCTTCCTAAATCTTCAACGAATTTTTTTGAAACAAGTGAAGCCGGAATAAATCCACGAACGCCTACGTCTGCAATTAGTCCACCATTTACTTGCTCTGTAACGATCACTTCAAAAACTTCTTTACTAGCTAATTTTCCTTCTAATTGTTCCCAAGCTTTAACTGAATCTACGGCACGTTTAGAAAAAACAACTGAATCTTCCTCAACTTTAATAACCTTTAATTCAATTTCTTGTCCAACAGTTAGCGCGTCACTTACATTTTCAATATGTACGTTTGAAATTTCTTTTATTGGAAGAATACCATCTGTTTTTCCACCGAAACCTACGATTGCTTGCTTATCTTCAATTTGTTCTACTACACATGAGATAATTTCCCCAACTTCTGGCATTACTTTTTCAACCATGTCATATTCCTCCTTATGTTTTAAAAATGGATAGACCAATTATGTATTATCCTCTTTTACCTTCTAATAAATAAGCAGAAAAGTCAAGAAATCTGATGACTAATTCTTCTAAATATTTTTTATTTTACCTTCAACAATCGTTAATATTTCATTTACAACATCATCAATGTTTTTAGAAGTAGTATCTAATGAGATTGCATCATCAGCTTTTTTCAATGGTGAAACTTCTCTTTCCGAGTCAATTCGGTCTCTTGTTGCTATTTCTATTTTCAATTGCTCAAAGTCACTTTCAAAACCGTTTTTGACATTTTCGATATGTCTTCTTTGAGCTCGTTCATCAACAGAAGCAATCATAAATATCTTAACTTCTGCATCAATTAATACATGAGTCCCAATATCTCTACCATCCATTACAACCCCACCATTTACGGCATATTCACGTTGTAAATCCACCATTTTTTCACGAACTAAACTATGTTTTGCAACAAATGATACGTTTCTAGTTACTTCTGGTGTTCTTATTGGCTCTGAAACATCAACATCATCAATGAAAACTTTTTGAGTTCCTTCTTCTGGGATTAACTTAATCGTTATATTTGAAAGTAAGTTACTTAATTCCATCTCATTATTTACATCAATATTGTTTTTGATTGCTTTAAAGGTTAGAGCACGGTACATTGCACCAGTGTCGATATATACATATCCTAATTTTTTTGCAACAATTTTTGCAACTGTACTTTTACCAGCAGCTGCAGGTCCATCTATCGCTATACTAATTTTTTTACTCATAAGTCCTCCTACATAAAAAAAGTGCTACTTTAATAGCAACCTTTAATCTTATCATGTCCTAAAAATATAAAAACAAATAAAAATAAAGCAGGCTAGCCTGCTTTATTTTATATTACCATATGATTCCGACGAATTCATCTATTTACCAATATGATTATATACTTCTCTCGTTACGTCCTTAGCTTTTTGCGTAACGCCTTCATATAATTCAATTTTCGTTAAATAGACAGAAAGACTAGGGAATGATAAGACATATTGACTTATGACTAAACAAAATAATTGAATAATAATTAATTTAAATAGTATTCGTTCGATTCTTTTCATTTAAGATCATACCTTTTTTTATTACCAGTATGATTAGATTCAATTAATTTTATACACAATTTTGAATTTAATTTTTAATTCATCTAACTTTTAACAGTATTAAACCTAGTAAAAAACGTGCTATGCACGTTTTTCAAAAATGTATAAACAAGTAAGATTATTTAGAGAATCCTTCAAGAATATCATTCACTTCGGATGCTAACATAACAGTTAATTTAATTCTTGCCTTTTTACTATCATAATCTTTACCTAAAATTACACCTTTATTAACTAAATCATAGGCACTTCCGTAATAATCATAAGTAGGATATACTTCGCCTTCTTCAGAACTTGTTGTGATGATTACTTTAATGCCATCTTTTACAGCTTTTTCGATTTCTTCAGTCATATGTGGAGATACTTGTCCTCTTCCAACACCTTCAAGGACAATACCTTTAGCGCCATTTTCAACAGCTGCTTTAATTAAATATCCTTTTGCTTCAATATAACATTTAATTATATCTACTTGAGGTAATTCACTTGTAATTTTGTATTTATCCTTTAATACCGGTTTTTGATAGATATGTACTTTATCGTTATCGATAATACCTAGGTATCCGAAGCCAAATACGTTAAACCCTTGAATATTAGATGCATGTTCTTTTTTTACATATCTTGCAGTAAAAATACGTTCATTAAAGACAACAACTGTACCTACGTTTCGAGTATATTCGTCAGATGCAGTATAGATTGCATGTCTTAAATTGATAAAAGCATCGGTACCTAATTCACCTGGTGATCTTTGAGAGCCAGTAATAACAACTGGACGATCATCGTCAATTGTTAAATCTAAAAAATAAGCCGTTTCTTCTAACGTATCAGTTCCATGGGTAACGACAACCCCATCAATTGTTTCATCTTGATAATATTCTTCAATTTTATTCTTTAACAACATCCAATGTTCGAAGCCTATGTGCATACTTGGAACTTGGAAAAAAGAATCAACAATAACATTTATATCTTTTGGTAAATTGAGCATTTCTGCAATTTCTTGACCTGACAATGCCCCAGAATCTAATTTACCTGATTCTGCATTTGGTTTACTAGCAATCGTTCCACCCGTTGTTATTAATACTACTTTTTTCATTTTCAGCACCTCATTTCACAAGAAATTATAACATTTTAAAATTCTTTAAGTAAACAGAAAACGGCTTGAAAATCTTTAATAAAAAAAACGTAGCATAGCTACGTTTCATTTTTTGAAATTATTTATTACTAACTAAGTGAGAAACGATTAAGTCACCGTGAAAACGGCCATTTTCTATAAAAATTTCGTTTGCATTGTTTCCAGCAGCAATTACCCCTGCAATATAAATGCCTTCAATATTTGTTTCCATTGTTTCTGGGTTGAATAATGGTCTTCCTGTTAGATCATCTACTTTAACGCCCATACTTTTAATTAATGTATGATCAGGGTGGTAACCTGTCATGGCATAGACAAAGTCATTGTTAATCTCAACTATTTGTCCTTCTTTTTCGTATACTACTGATGATTCTTTTATTTCAAGTAAATTTGCGTTAAATTCCATTTTAATTGTTTCAGAACGGACAAGTGCCTCGAATTCTGGTAGTACCCATGGTTTAATACTTGGTGAATAAGAACTGCCTCTATAAAGTACAGTTACATCCGCTCCACACTTTTCTAGTTCTAGTGCTGCGTCCACACTTGAGTTTTTCCCACCAATAACGACAACTTTCTGATTAAAATGTTTATGGCCTTCAAAAAAGTAATGGGATACTTTATTAAGCTGTTCACCAGGTGTTAATAAGTAGTTTGGTTGGTCATAATATCCGGTTGCTACAATAACAGCTTTGGCTTCATAACGTTTTTCTTCACCGTTAATTGTAACTGATTCGATGATAAAATCACTTTTCTTACTAACCGTTTTTACCTCTTCATAAGCATTAATTTTTATTCTATTTCGTTTAACAACATCACGGTAATATGCTAGAGCTTGGTGTTTTTTTGGTTTTCTACCTTCAATAATAAATGGAATATTTCCCACTTCTAATTTTTCACTTGTACTAAAAAATGTTTGATGAGTTGGAAAACGACTGAGGGTATGAACTATATTTCCTTTTTCAATTATTAATGCAGAAATCCCCTTATTTTTTAATGCTAGATAAGCTGCAATACCACAGGGTCCTCCGCCAATGATTAGAACTTCAACTTTTTCCATTTGAAACATCTCCAATAAACTAGAGTCTTAATTATATTTACTATTACTATTTTACGTAAAATATTCAATTTGTCTAATAATAGCTAATCATAAAAAAACAAGATGGATTTTCTCCACCTTGTTTTTATCAGCAAATATAATCTTATACCCAGCCTCTGAATCGGCTAGCTTCAGCCATTTTACGCGCACCAACCATATAAGCAGCTAATCGCATATTCACTTTTCTATTTACACTTGTTTCATAAATATTATTAAATGAACGTACCATAACTTTTTCTAATCGCTCTTCTACCTCTTCTTCAGTCCAGTAGTAACCTTGGTTATTCTGCACCCATTCAAAGTAAGAAACAGTTACGCCACCAGCACTAGCTAATACGTCTGGTACTAGTAAAATACCGCGCTCTGTTAAAATCTTAGTAGCTTCAAGGGTTGTTGGTCCGTTAGCAGCTTCAACTACAATATTTGCTTTAATATTATGAGCATTATCTTTTGTAATTTGATTTTCAATCGCTGCTGGCACTAAGATATCACAATCTAATTCTAATAATTCTTTATTTGAAATTGTATTATTAAATAGTTTAGTAATTGTACCAAAACTATCTCTACGATCTAATAAATAATCAATGTCTAAGCCGTTTGGATCATGAAGTGCACCATAAGCATCAGAAATACCAATAACTTTTGCGCCAGCATCATGCATAAATTTCGCTAAGAAGCTACCTGCATTACCAAATCCTTGGATAACAACTCGTGCACCTTCTAAGTTAATACCTCTACGCTTTGCTGCTTCACGAATTACAATCGTTACACCTTTAGCAGTAGCTGTTTCGCGGCCATGAGATCCACCTAATACTAATGGTTTACCAGTAATAAAACCAGGTGAGTTAAATTCATCTATTCTAGAATATTCATCCATCATCCAAGCCATGATTTGTGAGTTTGTAAATACGTCTGGAGCTGGAATATCTTTAGTTGGTCCTACGATTTGGCTAATTGCACGTACATAACCGCGGCTAAGTCTCTCTAACTCACGGAATGACATATCACGTGGATCACAAACGATTCCACCTTTACCTCCACCATATGGTAAATCTACAATTCCACATTTTAAGCTCATCCAGATTGAAAGGGCTTTAACTTCATTTTCTGTTACATTTGGATGGAAACGGATACCACCTTTTGTTGGTCCTACCGCATCATTATGTTGAGCTCTGTAACCAGTGAAAATTTTCACTTGTCCATCATCCATGCGAACTGGAATTTTTACAGTCATCATACGAACTGGTTCTTTTAAAAGTTCATACATTTCATTTGAATATCCTAATTTTTCTAACGCTTCTTTAATAACTACTTGTGTAGGCGCTAGTACATCTAAATGTTCTTCTGTGTTGCTATTTTTCTCTGTAGATTTCTCGGCAACCATTGTAAACCCCCTAGAAATTTGAACTATGAAAAGATTCATTCATTCTGAAATTAGTATACAACTTTCCATCCCTTTTTGAAAGTTATAAACACATAGAAAACAAAATATAATATCCGTTTAATGTAAGCGTTTTCTAAGGTCATTATACTCCTATTTCCAAAATTTGAAAAGGAAAGAATATGAAGAAATACAATATATTAATAAAAAATTTACAAAAGTAAAACCTCTCGTAATAAATTACTGAGAGGCTTTATTTTTAACGAAATAAAAATGCAGTTGTTCAATAGCATTTTCTGAGATAAGTTCTTTACCATATTCAATAATACGGTAAATTGTTCTTGTGGAAGGATTACCATATTCAGCTAAGATCGCATAAAATGTTTCACGATCTAGTCTTCCAATTTCATTCTCCTCGAACTTTAAGTAAAACGTATTTTCAAAAGAGAATAATCTCCCACCTAAAGCATCACATGAAACCAATTTTTCAGAAAGTAGGATTAGATCATCTAAAGTAGAAAACTCGTACAATATATGTTCACTTTCATCTAGGATTACTTCCATCGAGATAAAATCGTCTTGAAATTCATCTTCCTCTTCTTCAATTTCATCGGATTTTGTTACAATTACAACCATTCCTTGAGCTTGAAGAGAGAAAACTTCAACGGATACTTTTCCATCTACTTCGAAACCTAGTTCTACGCTAGCTTCATGCATCATATCTTGAAAAAGCTGTTGAACTTTTGGCGCATTATACCATAAGTCTTCTTTTGTCAGACCACGTTCAGATAAATCATCAGATGTAAGAAAAACTTTTATTTTATTGTAGTTCAACCGTTCCAACCTCATGAACTAGCCTCCTTGCTGCATTTACCATAGTACAGTTTATGTTTTTATATAATTTTGGTGATTCTAAAGTCAAAATTCATTTATAATTAAAATTCTGCTTTAACCATTCATCCCAGTTCGATTGTTGACTACCAATATAAAATTCCTGTATGGAATCCATAATTGGGCTCTCACAAGTTGAAACTGCGTGTCCACCAATTCCGATAATGATATCAGGTTTAATTTTTTTAATTATGATGGCTAGATCAATTGTTTTCTTTAAATTTTCTCTTAAAGTACAAGTCATGATAAATCCAGCAGGATTCACTTCATTTATTACTTGTTCAACATCGTTTGAATCAATTGATGCTCCTAAATAAATTACTTGAAAACCGATTCTTCTTAAATAAATCGTAAAAATTAATAAACCTAATTCATGCTTTTCTTCTGGTCCACAAACTGCGATTAACTTTGGCAAATGTTTATTGTTAGGTGAATTTTGATAAATCATCCCTAATCTCGTTCTCAAAAAAGATGTTGCAAAATGTTCATGAGCACTTGTAATTTCACCATTACGACATTTATCACCGATTAATATAAAAACCTTAGAAATAATTTTAAATAATACTTTATCGACAGAAAAAAGACTAAAAGCGTCATTCACATAATTGTGGGCTTCACTTTCTTCAAAAGATAATAATGAAGAAACAATTCGATTTACTAGCGCATCTGATTGAAGATTTTCAGTAAGAGAGCTGTCATTTGACGACTTATGCTCTTTAGCTTCGTATAAATTAATTGCTTGTCCAATTGTAAACCCTTCATTAACTTTTTGAACGAGCCATTTTAAAATGTAAACATGTTCCTCTGTATAAAGTCGATGGCCAGCATCATTTCGTACAGGACTTATAATATTATATCTTCTTTCCCATGCTCTTAATGTGCCTGGTAAAATCCCAACAATGTTAGAAATTGCTTTAATATTGTACTTTCCTATTTGGGCCAATTTTTCTTTCCTCCTGCATGTAAACAACAAACACTTATTTCATAACTTCAAAATTTAGAACTGTTATTGTGTTTTGTTTGCGAATTCCTTTATTGTTGTGTAGCTCCAAATATACCGTTTTCTGATTACGATGTACATTTAATTGACTTCTTTCAAACAGATAAACTTGAATACTTTCAAAATTACTACGATGACTATCCGTGACTTCAGTATAGCTTGTTAATATACTAAGTTCATCTTCATAACGCTCTTCAAGTGCAAAGTCTAAATGATCTCTCTTTGTTTTCACATCATCTAAACCAACAATCGAAAACTTCGTACCATTTTCAGTTTCAAATGAAGCACTTTTATTTTCTAAAATTGTAACTTTACAATCTAGTAATAATGCATTTAGATCCCTATAATTGCCACTATAGTCAAAATCATTCCACAAAAAATAGACAGGAGCAATAGAAGATAAATAGTGAATGTTTTCATCTTTATATTTTTTTGACTTCTTTTTTGAGTAACCACTTAAAAGAATTAATGTATTATGATTGCAAATTTTTTCAATCTCACTCAATTTAAAAGGAATATCGCCTATATTTGGAATCCATATAAGCTGAATTGACTGTAATGAATCATCTAAATTATTTATTTTAATTTTTTTATGTATAATTTCTAGCTTACTTTTTCGATTAATCAACAGAATAATTGCTACAATTACTACGAATCCGATCAATGATATTATTTTTATTTTAATTTCCCCCTTGTAACTTAACCCATTAATGAAGTAAATGTCAGTAGTTTCTCTGATTTTACTTCATTCAAAAAATCAACTTAATTTATTTCTTTTTGTTTCTGTTCAAAGTGCTTTTTTTTATTATACAAAAACTAGTAGAAATTGAAAAATTTTAAACAACAAAAAAACTTATGTCCGATGATACAAAATGGGCATAAGTTTTTAATTTAAGTGAATTATGTTTTAATCGTTTTGAAAAGTCTATTTTCGTATGAGCAAAATAAGAGCATTAATCAATATTTAGTTTCAAAAAAATTGAAAAACAGATTTTCAATATTAGTGTTTAACTGTAGAATTTTCTATTTCATTCGTAACAGATACTATTCTTAGACCAAGTTCTTCAAATTTACGTAAAATTTTATCGATATTTTTATTATCATCTATTTTTAAGACAATTCTTCTTAATAAATGATCTTTTGAATCAAAAGTTACTAGCGAAATTATATTAATCCTAAAATGGTGAAGATACTCAAGTAATCTTGCTAATTGCCCTTCCTTCTCCATACTTGTCATTGAAATTCTTATTCCTCGACAGTCCTTTCCAAGTACTTCTTGAAAAATCTCAATTACGTCATATCTAATAACTAGTCCAACAAAATTTCTCTCATCATCAACTACCGCAATTGATGGATATTTTTTTAACGAATTCATTGTATCTTCATATGGCTCATCCGCTTTAACATAAATTGTTTTATGTGTTGCGATTTCACCTATTTTTATCATCGTAATATATTCTTCTTTTGGTAATTCATTATAAAAGCAACTTCTATAAATCTCTGCTTGAGAAATCATTCCAATATATTTATTACCCGCTAATACGGGTACACTATCAATTTGCTTTTCCAATAAAAGTTTTATTGCACTTTCTACAGTATCATTTGATTGGACCGTTATGACTTGATGTTTTTGAAGCATTCGATGTTTTGCTAACACTCTTTAACACTCCCTTCACTCTATTTATAACATAAAAAGAAAGCATCCGATTAAAGAGAATTTGTCTAGATTTCGAATTTCAATTTCATTGGATTTTATATATTACTTAACCTTATTTATCCACATCAACATTCAATGGGATTTTTAATATCTGGCCGGGCTTCACTTCGATCCCATTTAAATGATTTGCATCTTGAATAATTTCTTCTCCATCACGATTACCATAATATTTCATTGAAATAGTAAATAATGTTTCCCCTCTTTGAACTTCGTGATTAATCTCTTCAACACCTACAGTTTCACTTGAATCTGTTTGGGGTTTTATTATATTTTTTATCTCTTTTTTGATTGGAGCTTTTTTCTGTGAGTCATCTTTTTTTTGTTTTTTTAAATGATCGGTAGTTGCTAATTCAACCTTTTCAAATTTATTTGAAGGAATGATTAAACTTCCTTTTTCAGTAAAAATTTTATCGTATTTACTATGTACAAATTTCACTACTCCAAATGGTAGCATGATAAAGATTATGACTAAAGCAGTGATTAAAGGATATTTTATTTTCCACCAAGGCCTTCGTTGATCCTCTTTTATTTTCATTGTTTCACTTCTTGGTGGTAGATTTAACAAATCAACGGCTTTATTTTGGTCATTTATTTTCTTATTTTTAAATTTCCTATTTTTATTCTTTCGACTTAAGTCAGCTATACTATTAGTCTGAAGCTCATTTTTCATTCTTTGTCTTCACTTTCCAAACTAAATTTCATATACATTCCTAAAACATAATCTAAAATAAAATGTGCGATAAATACTATCACAATATTATTTGTTTTCAAATATAAGTATCCTAAGAAAAAACTTTCAATTAATACAATTGTAAGTAAAATTGGTTTTTTCACATATCGAAAATGAACTAAAGCGAATACAACTGATGCAATAATTAGTCCAAATTTAGCTTGAATAAATCCTCTAAAAAATAATTCTTCTGATAATGCGATTAAAATACAAAGAATCGTCATTTCAGGGACTGAAAGTGACGTAAAGAATCTTTTATTAAATCCACCATCATCTAACAAACGCTCCGGAATCGTATAATTTAATAAAATATTAAATAGGACGAGTGAGAATCCAGCACCGAATCCATATAAATATGTTTTATAACTTTTAAATATATGTAAATCATCTATAAATTTTTCTGTACCAATAAAAAAAGCAATACATAAAATAGCGATTACTAAAATGATAAACTGCGTACCATATACGCTTTTCTTCAAATAGTTAACTGGAATTTCTTGACGGTTTAATTCGCTTTCCATATAGATTCCTCACAGCCCCAATTTATTTCTTAATTCTTGTTTCCATGAAAGTACTTTATCATTTTCATTTTTCTCATGATCAGTTGAACAATAGTCTTCAAACGATATACCACAAATATTACAGCAATTTTTTGGTCTCTGTACTAATATTTCATCAAAAAGTAAAAGATATTTTTCGCGATAACAAGTGGATGAAGCTAGAAAATCCATCATCGCTTTAAGTTTTAAATATTTTACTTTTTTTCGCTCCGAAATTAACTCTTTAATCGATTCTAATAAGTCATTATTTATTTTTTCTAAATGCAAGTTTTCATCTACGATTACATTAAATTTAACCATTTCAGAATGAAGCGTTGTCCACTGTATTTCACTAAATTGAAAAACTGCTTTCCAATTAGATACGACCGTTTCAGTCAATTTGATCGGATTTTCTTCTAATCTATTTAAATACGCTAGAAAAGACTCAACTTGATTTACAGAAAGGATTTCGTCATCAATAAGCCTTAGTGGTAATTCATGATCTTCTTCACAAACAATTAGTATCGCAATACTTGGCTCACCATCTCGGCCGGCTCGTCCAATTTCTTGAAGATAATTCTCGATGTTTGAAGGATACTGATAATGAATAACAAACCTTACATTTGGCTTATTAATCCCCATACCAAAAGCACTTGTACAAACTATGATATCTATTTGATTTTGAATAAATTGTTGTTGAATTAAAATTCTTTGTTCATGTTCCATTCCACCATGATAATAAGCGACTTTGCAATTTAAATTTTCTCTTATGGTATGTGAAATTTTCTCGCAAGTAGCTCTTGTACCACAATAGACGATACCTGGACCAGTTAATTTAGAAAGATGATCAGTTAAAGACGTCAGCTTTTCCATTTCCGAATCTACTTTTTCAACTTGAATTGCTATGTTCTCCCTGTTAACTGAATTGATATATTTTTGAACATGTTTTAACTGTAAAGTTTCGATTATTTCTTCCCGTACATTTTTGCTAGCTGTAGCGGTTAAAGCTAAAACCGTCGGATTATTTAATTTCCGCTTTATTTCCCCTAAAGTTTTATATTCTGGTCTAAAATCATGCCCCCATTGTGAGATACAATGTGCCTCATCAACAACAAATAACGAGATTCTAGACGCAGAAAGCTTTTGTATTAAAAATTGATTTTGTAACATTTCAGGCGAAACAAAAATAAACTTATAGCTGCTTATATTATTAAATAAATATTTTTTTTGCTCAAAGCTTCTAAAGCTATTTAGCGCAATAACTCGTTTATCCCCAAATGCTTTAATCTGCTCTACTTGATCCTCCATAAGGGAAAGTAATGGTGAAACGATTACTACAACGCCTGGCAAAAGTAGCCCTGTTAATTGATATAATAATGATTTACCCCCACCTGTAGGGAGCATTGCTAAAACATCCTTCGAGTTTAACAAATCATTAATAATTTCTTTTTGGTTAATTCGAAAACTTGAATAACCGAATTTTTCGTATAGAAGTTTATTTAGGTCCATGTAGATCACCCATTCTTGCAAGAGTAATACGAATTTGAAAATATGTTACCTCATTTAATAAAGCTTCTTTAATAATTTTTAATTTCCTTGTATTTAGTTCAATAATTTTATTTTTTATTAAAGTAAATTGCTTTGTTGTAATAAATTGATTAATTGGCAATAACTTATCACCTAAAACACACTCAACTATATGATCCTCTATTGTACTAATCTTTAACTTGCGAATCTCAGCTATTTCTTGAATTGTTTTACCATCAGTAAATAATCGCTTCGTTTCAATAGAGGTATTCGTAATATTAGTACTCTTATCTCCATTTACAAATTTACTTAACAAAGGATAATTATTGCTTGGTACAACCAAAATAGTGATCATATGATGTAAAGTATTAATCGAATTGAGATAAATTTTTTCAACACTGACTTTGTGTTCTGATGCAATTTGCTCAAAAGTCATGCCATAAGCATTTGCTCCAGACAATCGTTTCACAAATAGTAATGCGTCTTCGTTACTTATATTTTCTAAAATTGTATGCAATTCTTTGTAAAATTGATTAACTAATTCGTTTTTATTCCCAGTATAATTAAGAATCTCATTTTTTACCCAATCTTGTATATCTTGATCTTGAATAACTGCCCTAAAATATTTTAAATTCATATTCAGATTGGAGACCGTTTGAAAAAATAATGAAAATCTTTTCCAAAATATCTTTTGAATACTAGAAAACCTTAGTCCGTTTATATATGTAAATTCCATAAACTGTATTTTTTGATTTGCTAGATAAGCTTGACCATTTTTATTTAACAAATAGATATTCTTATTTTCAGACTGACCTATATACCCCTTAACCTCTAACCCATTTATAATTTCTTGCATATTCTGATGTGTAAGGAAATGAAAAAGTCCGAAAAATGATGTCACTTGATAAAAATGAGAATCTTGAATAATTTGAGCACTTTGTTTACCTTTTAATAAATACATTATACCTTGGATCGTTCGTTCACCATTATATCGATGAAGTAAAAAAAGGATGATTTCCTCCAATATTGATAGCTTAAACATCATAAACCTCTCAATTAAAATTATTCCATTAATATATTTAAATATTTTTCCGAATAATAATTAGTAGTACTAAAATATTTGTGCATTTTTTCTAAATAGTTTTTATTTCTTCTAGCTTATCATATGTATCAATAACCAAACCATTTTAAACATATAAAAATCATTATTTATTTTATTTGAGATTTCATCATTTCTCGTTTTTTTCAAAACCTTGTACAATTATATTGAAAAGTTTTGGAAACCGTTTTAAAATGTTTACAGGTACATTACAAAAATAGTATCTGTAACAAAAACAGGGAATAATTTGGGAGGTCAATACAATGGCAAAATATACAATCGTTGATAAAGACACTTGTATCGCATGTGGCGCTTGTGGCGCAGCTGCACCTGATATCTATGACTATGATGATGAAGGGATCGCATACGTTACTCTAGATGATAACCAAGGAATCGTTGAAATTCCAGACGTTTTAGTTGATGACATGATGGATGCATTTGAAGGATGCCCAACAGACTCAATCAAAGTTGCTGACGAAGCATTCGATGGCGACGCTTTAAAATTCGAATAGTAAAAACTGCGGCGAAGTTATTTCGTCGCTTTTTTTATTTTTTCAAATGAAAACACGAGCTCAACATACCAGCTCGTGTTCTATAACGTTCAAAGATTATCCACTTATAAGCATTAGGTTTCTCCTTTTTGATACCAGCGTATAATTCATTGTGAATGAACCAGCTACTTGATTATCTTTATCTAATAAGTCAATCCTAGTTGATGATAAACCTTCTTTAACTTCGACTAACTTAAATCTCCTATTCTTCGCTTCTTGTATATTTCTGAATCACTTCTCGTATAAAATTCTGGACCTAATTCTTTTAATAAAATCGCCTTGAATTCGAACTTATAAAACCTTTTCCTAAAAAATGAAGACAGTGCACCCAAAGTCTTGATACAAATTATTTCCTTATTTTACATATTCAGAATTATCTAATAACTGGCTATAATAAATAAAACATCATGAGAGGATGAACAGCATGGAACAGATGACAATTACCGAGAAAAAGACGTTTTTAAACAAGTTATTAGAGAAAAAACAAGTAAAAAAAGACATCGAATTGATTTTACAATATCTCCTTGCTGTTGATGAAGTACTAGCAAACATCTCGTTTATCGAAGATGCAAAAAGTACACCAAATGGCATTGTCTTTAATTTTCGAAATGATAACTACTCATATCCTCAGTTTTCTTATTATGAAAAGAATAAAAAGGTCGATTTGTCATCAGAAACGATTTACCATAAACTTCGATTACATGGGAAGGAAACAAAGTTTTATATTGAGTTGTTATTTGATGTGATGCCGATCGAGTACGCTTTGATCTTAGATATTAATCCGTTTTCGACGACTACCTTTGAACCCAACGAGGAACTACAAACAGAAATCGATGAGTTTCTTTCATCTCTTATAGCTCAAACTATACACACACTTCTTCTTCATCAAATTGATAAAGCACTAGATGAGAGAGACGAACAACAATTTCTTTTGTTATCTTCTCAGCTAATAAACTTAAACTAACAAATAAACCATCTATCATTTGATAGATGGTTCTCTTTTTTTAGAAATTGATATCTCTCATCCAAGGTACTCAAAAAACAAAAAAGTGTCTACCAAAATTTAGTAGACACTTTCATTTATTTATACGTTATGGACATTCATTCTTTGAGTTAACCAAACCTTTAATTTTGGGTAGATAACTAAGAATAAGATCATGATTAATAAACCTTTAATTGCATTAAATGGCATAATTGATGCAACAATTACTTCATTTGGTAGCTTAAAATTCATGAAATGTGCATATGCAGGTAATAACACGAAATAATTTAAAAGACTTAATATCCCAGTCATCACAACTGTACCAACGATTAATCCAAGAGTTAGCCCTTTTACTGAACGGTATTTTCTAAAAAAATACGACGCAGGTAAAATGTATAATACTCCCGCACTAAAATTAGCAAATTCTCCAATTGGTACACCAGTCATACTACCATTAATCACATAATGTAGAATGTTTTTTATTAACTCTATTCCTATTCCTGCTACTGGACCAAAAACAATTGCTCCTATTAATGCAGGTACGTCACTAAAATCAATTGTAAGCCATACTGGAAATGCAGGAAGTGGAAAGTACAGCATCATGAGTACATAAGAAATACTGCTAAGCATTGCCACTATCACCATTTTATTTACTTTGTTGCGTTGTTGCATATTACCTCTCTCCTTTTTCCCGATCATATCAAGAAAAATGAAAGGTTCGCTTAAGTTGCGTTATTATTTGCACATATTATAATAAGTCCGAAATAAAAATGAAAAATAGTATAAAATTATGCAAAAAAATAAAATCCCCTATTTTTTCGAAATAGGGGAGAATTTTCAGCACGCCAAATAAGCGTTCAAAAAGAAATAATTTTTTGAACTTGCGAACCTCCATCTTCTCCCATCCAGACTATACTGTCGGCTCTAGAATCGCACTAGATCCTGCCCAAAAAATCAGGCTCGCGGGCTTATAAGCAATGCTTAATTACCGCCGGTGGGGAATTTCACCCCGCCCCGAAGATAGATCGTTTATTAAATTACAGTTTAATGTTACTAAATTAAATACAGTTTGTAAATAAAAATCTCTGGCTAATCATTTAAAGCATTACTTAGGTTTTCTTGACAAAAACTTACCAACGAATCATCCTTTTGATCATCCGCATATAACAACAGCATAACTGTTGTAAAGACGGCTCTAAACTGTGCTAGTTTCTTTGACACTTCCGATACATTACCATAAGTCTCAAAAAACTTCCCTCTCATATCGTTCGGAATTAGACTATAAATAATTGATAAATCTAATTCACGATGTCCGATATGAGCATCACCCCAATCAATAATTCCTTTAAGTTGGTTTTGTTCATTGACGATCATATTCTTAAAATGTAAATCACCATGAACAAGTACTAATGGTGTCTCACTTTTTATTTCGACTAAGCTTTCAATATAATGATTAATTTTCTGTTTATCTTCAATTAGTTTCTTCTGTATTGCCTGTTGTATATATTTTTTAGCCTGAGGTTTACGGAAGTTTATATCTAATCTCTTCAACTCATCATACGGTAAATTAATATCCTTTAATTCATCGAAATTTATTGAATGTAAATTTTTCAAGAAATTCGCGATTGGTTCAATCATTAAAATTCTCTCAGTCCTATTTAAATTAGTTGGAGGCTTTCCTGCTATGAAATTATATCCTAAAAATGGCCAAGGAAATAATTCAGATGGTTTTCCATCGAGTATTGGTACTGTAGTCTTCAATTCAAAATGATTAAATATAATTGGGAGTAATTTTCTTTCAACGTTTAAAATTGCTACAGCTATTTCTCTTCGCGGAAATCTTAGTAAAATTTCATCATTTAAACAAAAAACAGTATTATCAAATCCTTCGCCAATTTTTTTTATTACGTTTATTTTTATTTTAGGAAATTGTATCTTTACTATTTCTTTCGCTAATTCCTCTTCCATTACAATTGCTGGATCCCATATATTAGTCATTTTTTTCTCCTTAAATCAAAAATAGAACTTCACATATAAATGTACTTTACCAAATTTATTAGTAAATTACATTTAAAATAGAAGTTCTAAGAACAAATACTATTATTAAGGATTTGAAACTATTTTTAATTCATGAAAATTTTTATCTGATATAATATCCTTTAATTTTTCTCGATTTCCTCCGATAAATAAAAGGCCAATCGTTAAAACAAACACCACAATCAACAAACATCTCCTAAGAAAATCAAACATTATTTACCTCCCACCTGAAAATGTAAAAAGTGTCTAATCTGCCCAATAACTCGTGGACTATCAACTGGTAATTCAAAAAAAAATTGGACAAAGCTACTTACTCATTTCAAACCTTTAACTCTTATGTATATTACTTAAGATGTATTGAGCAAATCGAAAATGTAAACGACAAGAAGTACTTTTACTAAACATACACTCAATCATTCTATGATGGAAAAATCTTATTTATACAAAAAAATAGCGATTGATTAGAAAAATTTAACTATTCAATCACTATTTTTCTTATTTATTTTTTATCAGTTCGAAATACGATTGCTCCTCGCTCGTATTCTACATCCTTAATATTTAAACGTGTGTTGATTAACCTTGCAAGTGCAAAGAAATAATCAGATAATCGATTCAAATATAAAAATACTGGAAGATGAATATTTTCTTGCTTCATTAATGTTACGACCGTTCTTTCGGCACGTCTTGTTACCGCTCTTGCTTGATGAATGATTGCAGCAGGCTTTGACCCACCTGGTAAAATAAAACGTTGTAATGGGGGAGTTGCTTCCATATATTCATCGATTAATGTTTCAAGCTCTTCAACCATTTTCTCTGTCGTTTTAAAAGGGATGCTATCCTTTACTACTGCCAAATCTCCACCACAGTCAAATAGTTCATGTTGGATCTTTTGAAGTGAATTGTAAATATCTCTCGTATCTTCATGATCTAAATATGTCATTGCGTAACCAACGATTGTATTTACTTCGTCAATTGTCCCGTATGACTCTACCCTTAAATCATCTTTGTCAACTCGTTTGCCTACTAAGCTAGTCTGACCTTTATCCCCAGTTTTTGTATAAATTTTCATGAAAAATCTCTCCTTTTTTCAATTTTAATTTACAATACATTACTTTTATAAATAATGACTTTTTTATTTGTTTCGGGATTATCTAAAATTTGAAAAGATGTGTCATATAAACCTTTTAATAAATCTTCACTTAAAACTGAGTCTGTTTTTCCTTCGATATAAATTTTTCCGTCCTTTAATCCTACTAATCGATCACAGTAAAGACTTGCTAAATTTAAGTCATGAAAAACAGTTACGATCGTTTTATTCTCATGTTTTTGTAATTCCTTTAAAACATCTAAAATTTTAATTGTATGCATTAAATCTAAATGGTTACTTGGTTCGTCTAAAAAAATATATGGTGTTTCCTGAGCAAAGCATTGAGCAAGAAATACTCTTTGACGCTCACCACCACTAATTTCATTTATGAGGCTTTTTTCCATCTTCTTAGTACCAGTCATCATCATTGCGTTATTGACTGCAGTTTCATCGATTGTGGACCAGCTAGGAAAAAAGGAAGACGAATGAGCAAGACGTCCAAGTTTAACTGTTTCTTTTACCTCATAAGAATATGTATAGGAATTTTGTTGTGATAAAACAGCAATTTTTTTTGCTATTTGTTTATTAGACATACTAGATACAAATTCTCCATCTAACATGACATTTCCTTTAGACGGTTTAAAAAGTCCACTAAGAATATTTAAAAACGTTGACTTTCCACTCCCATTTGGACCAATAATTCCTAGCCATTCTCCTTGATTAATAGAATAAGACAGTTCATCCAAATCAGTATGAATTCCATCATATGAATATGAGATATCTTGACATTTAATCATACTTTTCCCCTATTTCTTTTCAAAGATAGTAATATTAATGCAAATATTGGAGCACCAATTAATGAAGTAATTACCCCGATTGGTAACTCTCTTGGGGCTAATACAACTCTTGATAATATGTCCGACCCGATTAAAAATATTGCGCCATTGATCATTGATAATGGAAGTAATTTTTTATGTAATGGCCCTACCAAAGTTCTAGTAAAATGCGGAACAACTAATCCTACAAATCCAATTGTTCCAGAAACAGCTACTGCTGCACCAGACAAAATACTACCAGTTAACAAAATTAAATAAGTGGATTTTTTTACATCAATTCCAATATGTTTTGCATTTGTGCTACCAAATGTCATCGCATCTAGCTGCCTATTTTGACTAAATAAAATTAAGAAAGAAATGATTAAAAACGGTAATAAACTAAGAGAGTACTGAATGCCCCTCCCACCGATATTACCCATTAACCAGCCAATTACTGTACGTAATTCATTATTTGAAAAAGTTATAAATAATGATAATAATGCAGAACAAAACGAACTTATTATAATGCCACCTAGTATGATTGTCTCTACATTAAGAGATGGATCTAGTTTTCGAACAAATAGTAATAATAAGATGAGTGTTCCAAATCCAAATAATATACTAACAACTGGCAAAGTAAAATAAGTTACAAAAGGTAAGCTTATTTGAAAAAATAAAACAACCACTGCTCCTACAGAGGCACCTGAAGAGACACCTAATGTAAAAGGATCAGCTAATGGATTTTTAAGTATTCCTTGAAATGCAACACCTGCCAACGAAAGGCTAGCACCGACTAATCCAGCTAACATTACCCTTGGCACTCGTATATTCATGACAATTGTTTGAATATCAGCTGGAACATAATCAGTTTTAAATAGAGCATCTGAAAAGCTAGAAATAATAGAAGAAAAGGGAATCGATGTAGACCCAATCGAAACCCCTAAAATAAATAAAAAAATTAATAAGATAAATGGAATTAAAAAGATTAAATATGTATTATTTATAAAGCTCTGGGTAAACCGCCTTTGCAATTGCTTCGACTCCCTCTGCAAGTCTTGGACCAGGTCTAGATGTTGTATCTGAATTAACATCATATACACGGTGATTTTTAATTGCGTTTACTGTTTGCCAGTTTTTCCTAGCCATTACAGTTTTTTCTAAATTTGGAACATAATATCCATAAGTAGTTAAAATCACATCAGGATTCGCTTTAATAGCTGATTCCTCACTATACTTAACCCAACCTTTTTCACTTTCAGCTACGTTTTTAGCATGAACAATCGAAAGCATTTCATCTAAGAACGTACCTTTACCTGCTGTATATATTTCAGGTGGTCCTGATATTTCAAGCCAAACCTTTGGATTTGTATTTGCTTTAGCTGTTTTTTTGCTAATTTCATCTAATTTTGTTTTCATACCAGTTACTACTTTTTTCGATTGCTCAGTTTTTCCCGTTATTTCTCCAACTTGTTGAATTGTATCATACACGTCATTAATAGTTGCAGCATTTTTTACAACAAAAACATTAATCCCCGCTTGTTTGATCTGTTCTAAACCGTCAGCAGAAATTCCTAAACTTGATTCATGCGCTAAAACTAAATCAGGTTTTAATGAAATAATTTTTTCAACATTATAAGTCATATCGGCATTATTTCCGCCAACTTTATCAATTGATTTTACTTCTTTTGGATAATTGTCAAAATCTGTTACCCCTACTACATCCTTGCCATCACCAATAGAAAACAAGATTTCAGTATTACTTGGAATAAGTGATACGATTCTTTTAGGTGCCTCTTTAAAGCTAACTTCTTTGTTCGTTGCATCTTTTACAGTCATTGGAAAAGTTGCTTGTTCACTCTTACTTACATTCGATTTTTTTTGTGTGGTATCATTATTACAACCAAATAATCCTAAACACAATAACATAATGATAAAACTTGATAAAAACTTCTTCATTTAAATCCTCCTATTATTTTGGAAAGCATAAAAAAACCCATTCATTTTGAATGGGGCTGAAACAACATATAAATACAAGAATTCTTGCAACTGCTGCTTCAAATTCTTACTCCCCGAAGAATTGAACAAGGATGAATTTAGCAGGTCTACTGACTTTGTTTCAACCTACTCCGACCTTCCCATTCTTAAAGAACAGTGGCTATTCGTTTCGTTCACATTACAGTTGCGGGGACAGTTCTGGATTATACCAGATTCCCTTTTAAGCAATACTTGCACTAAACTCATCAATATTTCATTAATTCAATCGTAAGATAAATTTGGTAAGAATTCAATTATTTTCTTTATATGTTTATTATTTTACTAATTTTTTTTGTTTTTTGTTTGTTTTGCAGTGATATCGTCTCTAAACTTAAAGGTAATATGTTTTATATGAAACAAGATTACTCTACATCTTTTTCGTTCATTCGTAAATTATGCGGTATTTTAACTTTAAATGTCGTTCCCTGTCCTTCTTCACTATAGACCTGAATCGATCCACCATGTGCTGTTACAATATTTTTAACGATTGATAAACCTAAACCCGTGCCACTTCTACCTCTTGTACGAGCTTTATCCGCTTTATAAAAACGTTCAAATACAAATGGTAAATCTTCTTTTGAAATCCCTGCACCTGAATCAATAAAATTAAATGTAGTTGATCTTTCATTTTGATTTACTGAAACAATAATTCTTCCATTTTCATTTGTATGTCTTATTGCATTATCAATTAAATTTGTAAAAACCTGTTCCATCCGATCCTCATCTATGTAGATATTTAAATGCGGAATGTTGTCGATTTCTCCAAATAACTTAATATTTTTTTCCTTTGCTAAACCTTTAAACTTGCGTAAAATCCGATCAACAAATTGTACTAGAGGAACGAAGTCTCTATTTAATTCAGTAAATCCGTTCTCCATTCTTGCTAAATCTAACAAATCATTTACTAATCGACCCATTCTAAGTGACTCATCATAAATGATTTGTGACAATTCTTGCATCTCTTCCTTGGATTCTGCTACACCATCAACAATCGCTTCGCTATAACCTTGTAATAAGGAAATAGGCGTTCGTAGTTCATGAGAAACATGCGCTATAAAATCTTTTCTCATCTTTTCTAACCGTCTTTGTTCTGTAACATCACGAATCACCGCTACAACGCCTCTTATATTTGTTTGATTATAAAGAGGCGACATTAAAACTTGCCAATTGCCTTGATCGAAATTTAATTCTATAAATTGCTTTTTCTCACTTTCGACGACTAATACAAATAAATCTAATAGTTCCTTCGTTAAAACAAGTGAAGAAGGTTCTTCAAATTGATCATCATTAAGCATTTTCAAAAAGCGTTCAGCTGGTGGATTCGATGTCACGATTTGACCTTCTTTATCAATCGAAATTACACCATCTACCATACTTGTAATAATATTAGAAACCTTCTCCTTCTCTTGTTTTAATGCATTCATATTAAAATTTAATTGTTTACTCATCTTGTTAAATGAATACGCAAGTTCTCCAATTTCATCACTTGAATGGATTGGTACTTTCACATTAAAATTCCCTGAAGTCATACTACTTACAACTTCTTTCATCTTTCTAAGAGGAGCTGTAATTTTAGAAGAAAGAAAGAATGAGAAAAATGTTGTTAACACGATCCCAATCGATGCCGCGAGCAAGACAAAATTAGTCGTTTGGTGAATCATCACTTTTACAGGTTGTAATGTTTGGTATATAAATACAGCTCCATTTTTTGAGTTTGTATGTAATGGAACACCTACTACTAATTTTTCTCTCTCACTATTTTCACCATAAACAAGTCTTTTACTGACCTCTTTATGATCAGTTAACGTTTTATTTAAGATTTCATCATTTTTAATTTCTTTAAATGGTAGCTCCTGTATTCCATATGTATTATTTGAATACCATGGCTCTTGACCGTCAATAGAAATGATTACTCTTGAATATCTACTAACAATATTATTTGATAAATACTCAATATCGGAGAGTGGTTGACCATTTTCTATTAATTGTGCAATTTTTGTGGCATCATCCTTCATATTTTGTACTTGAAGGTCAATATAAAATTTTTCAAAAAATCCTATTAAGACAAAGGTCAAGAATGATAATACAAGAGAGACTAGTAAGATAATTGTCAGCCAAAGCTTTCCAACTAAACTTCTTACGATCATTACTCCTGACCTACTTCAAATTTATAACCGACACCCCAAACAGTGACGATCATTTTCGCAGCATCCTCAGAGCTTTTACTCAGTTTTTCTCGCAGACGTTTTACATGTGTGTCTACTGTACGTAAATCTCCGAAAAAATCATATTGCCAAACTGATTTTAATAATGTTTCACGATCAAATACTTTGTCAGGTGCCTTAGCTAAAAACAACAGTAGTTCGTATTCTTTTGGCGTTAAACTGATCTCTTCCCCTTCAACAATTACTTTATGCGCGTCATTATCAATCGTTAGATGCGGAAACACTACGATATCCTTCGCTGAAGAATTGTCGGAAGTAAATACTGGTACAGGGGAAGAACGTCTTAATAGAGCTTTAACTCGAAGAACGACTTCACGCGGACTAAATGGTTTAACGATATAATCATCTGTCCCTACTTCAAAACCTTGAACACGGTTTGTTTCTTCTCCTTTTGCCGTTAACATGATCACAGGAGTTGTTTTTGTTTTTCGTAATTCCCTACAAACTTCAATTCCATCAATTTTAGGCATCATCAAATCTAATACAATTAAGGAATATTCATTCTTCAATGCTAAATTTAAAGCATCCTCGCCGTTTTCAGCCTCATCAATACTATAACCATCACGTTCCAAATACATTTTTAATAATCGTCTAATACGATCTTCATCATCTGCTATTAATATTTTTATATTTTGATCCATAATTTCGACCCCCTCTTCATAATTCTACATAATAAAAATTGTATATTCTAGTATAATTTGTGAACATTTTTACATAATTCTTAGAATTTATTATTTCCATAAAATAGTGAAAAAAAACTAGGAAGTAAGTGTACCATTTCGAGGGAACCAAATTTTAATTCATGTAGATCGAAAATATAAATTAGAAAAAAAGCCCTGTAAAGGAAAGTTTATCCTTTACAGGGCTTTTTATTAATTACGCATAAGAGTGTAAGCCTGCAATGATTAAGTTAACAGCAATTAAGTTAAACATAATAATCGCAAATCCTAGTACGGCTAACCAAGCAGACTTTTCACCTTGCCAATTTCGTTTGAAACGCAGATGTAAGAATACTGCATAGAATAACCATGTTATTAATGCCCAATCTTCTTTTGGGTCCCAGCTCCAAAACTTTGTCCAAGCAATTTGAGCCCAAATCATAGCAAAGATTAGTCCACCAAGTGTAAATACCGGAAAGCCAATTGCTACAGCACGGTATCCGATTTCATCTAATAATTCACTATCTACTTTTTGTACAAAAGGCTGTAAAAATGCACCAATTCGTTTTCTTAAAATTAAACGGATGATTGTATATAATGCTGCTCCGGCAAATACTGACCAAATTACAGTGTTCAATTTTTTAGCATTAACCATAGCTGGCATTTCAGCAAGGGCTTCAAATCGATCTTTTGTAGTCAATTCACCTTTATGTGGACCAACAAGTGATGGAAGATTAAAGACCATTTCTTCTTGTACTTTATCTTTATTAATCCAATTATATTTTGCTTCGTATCCAGATGCAGTAAATGCTGTTGAAATAACAACAAAACCAACAACAGTTACTAAGAAATATAAAACTGCTTCTAGCCAAAATGTTTTCTTTGTTGATACTTTTTGATCAATATTTTTAATTAAATAAATTAGTCCTGTTATAAAACTAATTGCTAAAATAGCTTCCCCTAAAGCTGCTGTCGTTACATGGATATGTAACCAATAGCTTTTTAAAGATGGAACTAATGGTTTGATTTCATGTGGAAATACTGATGCATAAGCAATGATGATTATTGACAATGGTAATGCAAATAATCCAATTATATTTAAACGATACATAAAATAAATCATGATAAACGCAAAAATTAACATCATGCCAAAGAATGTAATAAATTCAAATAGATTACTTACAGGTGCATGTCCAGCTGCAATCCATCTTAAAATAAAATAAGTAATTTGAGATAAGAATCCAATTAATGTAACCGTAATTCCAATTGTACCCCATCTATTTGGACCATTATCATTTGTTTTCAAAGAGCCGCCAAAAAAGAAAGTAGCTACAATATAACAAATAAACGCGATAAATAAAAAATTACTACTTAGCTCGTACATATTTTCCCCCTAGTTAAACACTATTCATTAGCTTGTTGATCAATCGGCAATTCTATTTTTGTGTCTTTAAACACTTTCTTTAATTCCATCTTTAAACCATAATAGTTTTTATTTGTAAATGCCGCAACCCAAACTTCCCCATCTTGATTTTGGATCCAAACACGTCGGTGATACCAATACATTCCTTGAATTACACCGATCATAAAGATTGCTCCTCCAAGTCCTAGTAACCAAAGAGTTAAATCTTTACGTACTGTTAATCCTGTTGAATCTTTTGTTTCAATACCTGCAAATGACATTTTATATTTGTTTTCACCATTAGGTTCAATATTTTGTTTGATCGCAACGAATGCTACTTCACCTTTTGGTGTTTTTGGAGTAGTCATTTTAAATACAAACGCTGGATTGTTCGGTTTTCTCGTTTTTGTATCAGGTTGACCATCAGAGTTAAAATAGAAATCTGGAAAATAATTTTTAAGTTCTACTTTATATCCATTTTTCAAGTCATATACTTCTTTAGGATTTTGTAAATCTACTGTTATTGGCCCTAATTTTTCACCTGTTTGTTTATTTTGTAATGTAAATAAAAATGCACTAAATTCACCAATTCGATAATCTACTTGATATAGAGCGAAGTTTTGGAACTTTAGAGGTTCATTAACTTTAATACTATAATCTTTTACTTTTTTAAGTTTTGGATCTTCTCCTGGTATTAAATTTCCTTCGCGTTTATACAACGTCACATCAGCTTGATAGTTTTTAGGAATTTTATCATTTCCAAAGCGCTCAATCGCTTTTTTATAAACTTTACCCTCTTTATCTTTATCATACGTTTCCATATGGAAATCATTTAATTTAATATAATAGTTTTGGTTTGTACCTACAACAGGTTTTAATTCGCCTTCTTGAACCCAAAGAGCTTTATCCATATACATACCTGGTACATATCTCATCATTACCCCAATAAGGAAGATAATTAACCCTATATGGTTTACATATGGACCCCAACGTGAGAAACGACCTTTTTCAGCTAAGATATTGCCGTTTTCTTCACGAATTTTATAACCTCTTTTACGCAAGTTAACTTTAGCTTTTTCTATTTCGTCTGGAATCTGTTCAACTCTACTAATTCCAAACATTTTTTGTCTTTTTAAAAAGTTTGGATGTCTAGTAACAGTTTGTTTGTTTAGAGCTTTATAGAGTGGTAAAATTCGATCTAAACTACAGATTACTAGTGATATCCCAATCGATGCAACAAGTAACATGAACCACCAAGAGTTAAACGTATTATCCAAACCAATTGCATCGTATATTTTACCAAAGATTCCATATTCATCTTGATAATACGTTGCAGGATTCGCAGTAGGCGGTAGTAAATCTCTTTGCGGAAAAATAGTACCTAATGCTGCTGCTACTAGCGTAATTAGAATGATTACAACAGCTACTTTTACAGATGAAAAAAACGTCCATATTTTATCTATATAAGTTTGATTATTAACGATTGATCTTCTAGCAGTCCCTTCATAGCGCATATCAAGTAATTCGGTTGCTTTTTCATCTTGAGGTTTACCACATGACTCACATATTACAGTACCTACATGATTAAGATGACCACATTCACATTTAAAAGTCTCCATTTTATTTCCCCTTACTAATGTACACTCATCATTTTGGTAATATTTCTTTAATATAACTTTCAAAAGAATTCGGTGTCATTTGACCAGTTACGATTCTCTTTATTGTCCCATCCGGACTTACAAAAAACGTAGTTGGTAAAGGGTTAACACCATATATATTTAAAACCTCTTGATCTTTATCTATTCCGACTGGAAAATTAAGTTTATAATCGCTTACAAATCTTTGTACTGAAAATTTCGATTCATCTGCGTTCATTGCAAGTAACTCGATCCCTTTTCCTTTATATTTCGAATAGATTTCATTCATAAAAGGCATTTCTCGCTTACATGGCTCACACCAAGTACCCCAAAAATTAACAATTACGCCTTTTCCTTTTTCACCTGAAAGAGTATAGCTTTTACCAGTATTCAGCTCCATCATAGCAAAGTTTGGTGCTTTACTTCCTTTAGTAATAACTTCATCTTTCTTAAAGAAATTTATGTAAAAAGTATAACCAATTGCACAAACCAAAACTAATAAGATAATTGTTCGAATTAACGTTCTATTTTTCATCATATATACAGTTCCTCCCATATGATAGAATATCATTATTTCCTATTCTTGAATAGAAATTTGATACGTTTCAAAAAAGACTAAATTTTCAATCTTTTATCCAAAATTATTAAATGTTTCAAGCAAAGAAAAAACTCGGTATTTACCGAGTCGTAGTGGAAATAATAGGGTATCAGATTGAATTAAACACAGTTTCTATAAATGTTAACCGGATTATAAATAAGTACGATTAATAGGTGGGGTAACTAAATAAGAAAACAGTGATCAATAGTCTGACTTATCATTAGCGTGGCTTTGCTGTAGCCATTGCTCTTAGTTTTTTCACTTCATGAGGTGAAAGTTCTCTTGCATCACCAGGAGTTAATCCAGTCAAATCTAAAAACGCATATCGTTCACGTTTTAACTTCATAACAGGTGTACCAATCGCCTCGAGCATTCTCTTAACTTGACGGTTTCTACCTTCATGAATGATCAGTCTTATAATTGAAGTATTTTTGCCTTTATCAAGTGAAATCATTTTAACTTGAGCTGGGGCAGTTTTCCCATCCTCAAGTACAATTCCTCTTTCTAATTTACGTAACTGCTCTTTAGTTGGAATCCCTTTTACTTTTGCAATATATTCTTTATCTATTTCATATTTTGGATGTTGAAGTAGATTTGAAAATTCTCCATCATTTGTTAATAGAATGATACCTGATGTATCAAAATCCAATCTACCAATTGGATAAATACGTTGTTTAATCATTGGAAAAAAGTCTGTTACAACTTTTCTACCTTTATCATCTGAAACACTTGAAATTACACCTGATGGTTTATATAAAAGGAAGTAAACTGGTTCTTCTTTATCAATCGGAATCTCTTCCACTTCAACACGATCGTTACCACTTACTTTTACACCTAACTCAGTAACAACCTGACCATTTACCTTCACTTTTCCTTCTTTAATTAACTCTTCTGCTTTACGACGAGAAGCAATTCCCGCTCTAGCAATAACTTTCTGTAATCTTTCCATTCGATCATTTCACCTCTTCAACCATCATACAGATTTATACAATTGAAAACAAGTGGCAGCTACAAGGTTTTTTGTGAATAAAGTACTTAAAACACCAAATCTAAACCATAATTTCAATTTTCAAGTCGTGCCCCATCATCATTCTTCCCCTTAATCCATTGTTCCTAATTCATTCTCTCAATATCATATTTTCAAAAATCTATCATATAATTTACTAGATTTGCAGAAATGAGGTAATAGATATGAATTTAACTTTAAAACACTCCTCAGCCTTTGACCGTTCTAAAATTATTACGCCAGGTAGTGTGCTTATTACTAAAAAGAATGAAACAATCTATATGCTTGTTTATGAAGAAAATGAAGACGATTTTCCATATGTACTTGTCTCATTATCCGATGCAAGACTAGTCCAAAATTATGACATTATGCCAACCCTAGGAGATATTGAAGATTGGATTGGTGAAGTCACAATGGTAACTCAAAAAAACAAACTATCTATTACAATTCAAGCAAATTACTAGTTTGCTGTTTAATCTATTAAAAACCCGTCAATAATATAATAAGTAAAATGAAAAAGGAGCTTACTATATGAATTATTCTTTTAATCCAGCAGTAAAATATAATTCAGTTGGTTCGTTTAAATTAGGCGATGTATTTTTTACTTCCGATAAACCTTCAAAAGCATACAAGTTAATCTATGACTCTACAGAAACAAACTTCCCTTATATTTTATTATGCTTAGATGATGCCATTTCGATTCAAAGCTTTGATGATATTCCAACAATTGAAGATATTGAAGAGAATATTGGAGAAATTAAATTTACCGTTCCAAAAGAGAAATTACTTCTTGTGATCAATTAAAAATAAACGTCATAAATCAGTTAATCAAAAACGCCATCAAAATTAGGATGACGTTTTTTCATTTTTTGAAAAAACTCTCCTGCATGAGTTTTATTACTACGGGATGCACAATTTCCTTTGGGCGAGATACCTGTTTATCTTTTTTAATTGATATTATTTTGATTTGTTCATTTCACAATTCAATTTACTATTAACCATCGAGATTCTTGCTGGTTTCACTCAAATTTATTAATGATTCGTGATCTTATTTGCAGTTCGCGTTATTTTAATTGCAGTTTTGACTTTTTTATTTGCTGATCCGCCATTTTTAATAGCAGGATGAGCTTTTTTATTTGCACTCTACAATTTTCTTTATTCCAACAATATAAAAAACGTCATCTATTAAGATGACGTTTTTCACGATTAAGCAAATACGCTTTCCAACGTTTCGTCTGTTTGTTCGCTCCAATATTTTAACCATTTTTTTGCGCCTTCAAGGTCATGGAGTTTTGCTTGGCCGCATTGAAGCTCATTTGCAGCAGGTACTTCTTCAACTTGTTGTCCTAGTTCAGCTGTTTTACGTAATAATGTAATTACTTCTGAAATTGAAGGTGTACCAGCAATGATTAAATAAAATCCTGTTTGGCATCCCATTGGTGATAAATCAATGATTTTAAAAGGGTCACCCGCAGGTACTGCTTCACGAACGTTTAAAGCTAGTAAATGTTCTAAAGTGTGAATTGTATCTGGCTTCATTGCTTGCTTATTTGGTTGGCAGAAACGAATATCATATTTTGTAACGACTCCATCTGTACCAACTGCATGAGTACCACAGTGTCTAACGTAAGGAGCAACAACTTTTGTGTGATCTAATTCAAAACTTTCAACTGATGGCATATTTTATTTCCTCCTAAATTACATCTCTCTATTTTTTTGTAGCTTCAACGATCCATACAAAATCATTATATTGTTCGAATTTTACATCAAATCCATTTTTTTCAAAATGTGAACGAACAACTGGAATTAATGGATAATATTCTCTAATTAAATCATCTCTTAGATTGATATAATTTGCATTTTCTGCTTTTGTAATTTCATTCTTATAATCGTTTTCTGTTAGAAACATTGTATCCGCAAATACGATTTTCCCATTTGAGTTCAATAATGAGCTATATATTTTAATAGCTTCATATTTTTCTTGATCAGTTAAATGATGAAAAACGTATGAACTTACAATTGTATCGATCCCGGCCTGTGGTTTAGGAAAATCAATTAAATCTCCATCGTGAATCGAAATATTCTCGCCTAATTTCTTTGAGGCAATAATTCTCATCTCAGGAGATGGTTCGATAGGAAATACAGTTTTTCCTTTATCAAGAAGTAACTTTGTTAAATTCCCTGTACCAATACCAAATTCAAGGACGCTGTTTCCACTTCTATTAACAATTTCATTCAGTATTTCATCATAACGTCGAAATGCTTCTTTATATTCTGGGTCATGGCCTTGAACAAAAGAATCGTAACTTTCTGCCCAACCTGTAAAAACATCTAAAAACTCTCTACCCATTTATCTCACCTTTGATGTTTGAAATATTAATGCTTGTTCTAGGTCTTCAATTAAATCTTCTAGATCTTCTAGACCAACTGATAATCGAATTAATTCATCAGAAATTCCTGATGCAATTCGTTTTTCCCTTGGTATTGAAGCATGCGTCATTTTTGAAGGGATACCTACAAGACTTTCAACAGCGCCTAAACTTTCAGCTAATGTAAACCACTTTAATTTACCTACAAATTCTTCCGGATCTAATCCTTCTTTTAATTCAAAAGATAACATGCCACCAAATCCACTGCTTTGTTGTTTTGCTAATTCATGATTTGGATGTGTGGGTAATCCAGGATAGAATACTTTATTTACATTTGGATGGTTCGATAAGAACGTTACAATTTCATGCGTATTTCTTTCATGCTCTTCCATTCTTATTCCAAGTGTTTTAATACCACGTTGTAATAACCAACTATCGTTTGGTCCTAAAACTCCACCAATCGAGTTTTGATAAAACGCTAATTCTTCAGCTAACTCTTCTTTATTCGTTACAACAATTCCTGCTACTACGTCACTATGTCCTCCAAGGTACTTAGTTCCACTATGAACAACAATATCAGCACCTAGTGTAAGTGGTTGTTGCCAGTATGGAGTAGCAAAAGTATTATCTACAACCGTTAATAAGTCATATTCATTTGCAAGTTTTGCAATTGCTTTAATATCAGTAATTTTTAATAATGGATTACTAGGTGACTCAATAAAAATTGCTTTTGTATTTGGTGAAATAACATTTTCAACTAATGTAATATTACTTGTATCAACAAATGTAGCTGTTATACCTAAATTTGATAATACTCTTGTAAGTAATCGGTAAGTACCACCATAAACATCATCGCCGACTACGATATGGTCACCAGTCTTGAATAAACTAAACACAGTATGAATAGCTGCCATTCCAGACGCAAATGCAAACCCTGCAACACCGTGTTCAATATCTTTCATTAACTCTTCAAGAGCATGTCGTGTCGGATTGCCTGTTCTGGAATATTCAAATCCCCTATGTTTGCCAACAGCATCTTGTTTATACGTACTAGTTTGATAAATCGGAACACTAACCGCACCAGTTGCTTCATCTCTACTAATTCCCCCGTGTATTAACGCCGTCTTTTTCTTCATATTTTATCCCTCACTATATATGTTTTTACTTAAGTATCTTTCACTACTATCTGGGAAAATCGTTACGATTGTACTCCCTGGGTTTGCTTTTTTTGCTTCTAATAAACTTGCATATAACGCAGCTCCCGAGGAACTGCCAACTAAAAGTCCTTCTTTCGTTGCTAGTTCTTTTACTAAACGAAATGCATCTGAATCAAGTACTGTGTGAATATCATCAAATAAGTTTGTATCTACAAAGGCAGGAATGAATTCCATTCCAATTCCTTCTGTATCATGTGAACCTGGCTTTCCACCATTTAAAATTGATCCTTCTGGTTCAACAATAACTGTTTTTACATTTTGTAATTTATCTTTTAAATACTGAGCTGTTCCAGTAAAAGTTCCTCCACTACCAGCTCCAGCAACAAATACATCTATTTTTCCATCGAGTTGGTCAACTAACTCTGGACCTAATGTTTTGTAATAAGTTCTTGGATTTGCCTCATTACTAAATTGTGAAGGCACAAATGAATTCTGTATTTCTTTTGATAGTTCATTTGCTTTTTTAATTGCACCTGTCATTCCATCTTCTGTAGGTGTGTTCACAATTTTTGCTCCAAGTGCTTTCATTAACGTTTGTTTCTCAATACTGAATTTTTCAGGAACAACAAATATCACATTTACGTCATATTTTATAGCTGCTAGCGCTAAACCAATTCCTGTATTTCCGGCGGTTGGTTCAATTACTGTACCACCTTTTTCTAATTTACCTTCATTAAGTGCACTTTCTAATAATTCCATTCCAAGTCGATCTTTTACACTTCCACCTGGGTTACAGAATTCTAGTTTTGCAAATAGTCTTGTTCCTTTTGGTAAAGGGAATGTTGTAATTTCAAGCAATGGTGTTGATCCGATCAGCTCGTGTACTGATTTTACAACTTTCATAATTTCAAGCTCCTTTATGTCACAAAAAGGTTAGTTTCTTCCAATCCATTATATGCAACATGGGTAAAATTGAATGTTGTCTTAATACCAACTATTCTTATTGGTATTATAAGATATTAATTTTAAATGCGCAATAAAAAAGTACTTTTATCCTAAAATAAAAGTACTTTTACACCTTGTTGAAAAACAACCTAATTTAATATCCTTTACTTAGAGTACATATTAGCTTTTTAATCTGTTTAGGAGGACAATTAAGATCTAATATCAACGTATTATAATAATCATTTGACCTTTTTTCTAAAAATTAGCCCTTAAATATCTTTAATTCCAAAGAATAAACAATTACCCGGTGTTTGTTGATAATATAAAACTGATTGAAATATTAACATATAAAATCATTATTAAATCATCAAAAAATAATTATATTATCTATTAGATTCACTTAAGGTTTGGTTAAGAAAAGAACATCGTCACAAAAATGATTGAAAAAATAATACTGATTGCATCTGCGATTAACCCTACTTTTAATGCATCACCCATTTTACGAATACCTACCGCTCCAAAATACACCGTTAGAACATATAGCGTTGTATCTGTACTACCTTGCATAGTTGAAGCTAGTCTTCCGATAAATGAATCTGGTCCATATGTTTTAATTAAATCCGACGTAATACCTAAAGCAGCCGAACCGGAAATAGGTCGAATAATTGCCAGCGGAAAAACTTCTGCAGGAATACCAAGTGAACTTAATAATGGGCGCATGAGTTCTACACAAAACTCTAGAGCACCTGAAGCTCTAAAGATCGAGATGGATACTAGCATACCTACTAAAAATGGGATTAATTGCACAGCAATTGTTACACCTTCTTTTCCACCTTCTACAAAAGATTCATACGTCGGCACCTTTTTCCAAGTTCCATGTATTAAAATGACAGCGATAATAAATGGAATGATATAAAGTGAGATTGTATTCATATATCCCATTTATTTTCTCCCCTTTCGATTTCGCCTACTTGCAAAAAAACTATTTACCGCGAGTCCCCCAATAAATGAAACGACCTGTGCAAGTATAGTAACACCTACTATTTCAGTCGGATTTGAAGAATGATAAGACATTCTAACTCCTATGACAGTTGTAGGAATTAACGTGATTGCACTTGTATTTAACGTTAAAAATGTAATCATGTCATCACTTGCTTCATTACTATTTCTATTTAAAACTTTTAGTTGTTCCATCGCTTTTATACCTAATGGAGTTGCAGCATTTCCTAAACCGAATAAATTGGCTACCATATTTGACATAATATAACCAAGTGCAGGATGGTCTTTAGGAATTCTCGGAAATAAGAATGCTAGAAATGGTTGAAATAATTTCGAAAGAATTTTTAATAATCCTGATTCTTCTGCAATTCGCATTAAACCTAACCAAAAAACAAGAACACTAACAAGTCCAATAATAATGGTAATTGCTTGCTTTCCTCCGTCAAATACTGCTTTATTTACTTCGTCCATCGTGCCATTAATCATCGCAAAAATAAAACCAATTATTGTAAGAGCAACCCAAATTATATTAACCATCTGAGTGCTCTCCCATTAAGTTTAATAAAACTTGTTTTCCATTTTGGATTATTTCTTTCGTAAATACTTTGACTTTACTATCACTATAAAAAATATTTCTAAATCCAATTTGTTCACCTTCTAATTCGATAATCGCTTTACCAACAATTGCATCATTAGCGATTTTTTTCTTAGTCGGTTTTTGCATTTCAATTGTGATTCTTACTTGATCTCGTTCTTTTTTATCTAATGGATAAGAGAAGTCATTTTTCATATAAACATGCCCTTTATATTTTTTATTTGTGACTTCCTTTATTCCACCTTTACTTAATACTTTCGTTAAAGGATAGTTACTGAAACCATATTCGAATAGTGACATATGATCTTGCCAATCTTGGCCATCATTTAGTGTTACAACAATTAAATCCATTCCATTTTTTGAAGCAGTTGAAACAAGCGTTCTTCTTGCTTTTTTAGTAAATCCAGTTTTTCCTCCAGTACTATACTTGTACATAAAAGTTAGCAACTTGTTTTTATTCTTCCAAACATAATCCCAAGATTCTGCCGTATTTGGGGCACGGTGTACTTTTGTACCTGCAATTTTTGCATATTTAGGATTTTCCATAGCGTATCTCGTTAATAACGCCATATCATAAGCAGATGAGTAATGCTCTTTTCCTTGTTGATCAAGTCCTGATGGATTGCTAAAATATGTATTACTCATTCCGATTTCTTTTGCTTTCTCGTTCATCATATAAACAAATCCTTCGATGCTACCTCCTACAGCCTCGGCAATTGCATTAGCCGCATCATTCCCAGACCTAAGCATTAAACCATAAACTAAATCTTCCAGCTTAATTTTTTGTCCAGGTTTTAAATAAATGGATGATCCTTCTGTTTGAACTGCTCTTGAACTAATTGTTATGGTGTTTTGCATTTTACCGGACTCTACAGCAAGTATTGCAGTCATTATTTTTGTTATGCTGGCGATTCTTTCAGAGTCATGCATTGCTTTACCATATAAGATTCGTCCAGTTTTTTGATCCATCAAAACAGCATTTCTAGCACTAACTCCTCCAAATGCTTTAACATTATTCGTCGGAATCATAATCCCGATTAAAAATAAGCCAATGATTCCTACTACTAGCCATTTTTTCATCTTTCGCATCAACTCCACAGTTAGTCCTAATTAGTACAAGTTTACGAATTACATTATAAAAAAATGACTTTTTTTAAGAAAAAAAGTGCTGAATTTGTTCAGATATACAACCTGAGCAATTCCAGCACCTACTATTTTTCGCAAATTAATAAAAGGGTTGCCATTTTAATTGACTAGCATAATCGTATCGATAATTTACATCTGGCCAATTAACGATGTTCCAAAAATTTGTAATATATGCGTCTTTATCAAATTTATACTGTAAATAATAAGCGTGCTCCCAAACATCCAAAACTAGCAATGGTATTGTATCCCATTGAGTAAAGAATTGATGTTTTTCTGTTTGAAGGATCTCCAACCGATTCGCTCTTGGAACCCAAACTAAAATCGCCCAACCGACACCTTCCACTTTTTTAGCCGCTTGTGTAAAATGCTCTTTAAAATCTTCATAACTTCCGAAGTCATCCTCAATTTGTTTTAAAAGAGCTCCATGAGGTTGCCCTCCACCTGATTTACTTAAATTATTCCAAAATATAGTATGCAAATAATGACCCGACCCATGAAATGCAAGCTCTCTTTCCCAATGCTTTAATAAATCGTATTTCTTGTTTTTTCTTGCCTTTTCTAATTCAATTTCAGCTTTATTTAAACCATCTACATAACTTTTATGGTGCTTATCATGATGAAGCATCATGATTTCTTTTGATATATATGGCTCGAGTGCATTATATGGATAGGGTAGTGGTGGAAGCTCATGTTTACCAATTCCTACTCTCTCTTCGAATTCGATTACCCGATACGCATAGCTATCATCATATTCCTCTTCATTTAAAATTGAAATTAATCGTTCTTGAATATCATCCACATCCGTACTAATTTCATCTAAAAAAGAATTTTGATCTACATAATGACCTTTTGTCCCCATTCTGTTTAACAATAGTTTTACTTTATATTCTAATAGTTCTTTTTCTTGAATATGGTCAAATCTTTCAGACAGCAACTGTAATACATTCGCACACCAGATTTCTACCTCCTGAAAGTAAGTGACGAGTTCAGATTGATTTAACATCATACACCTCCATCAGAGAAAATAAATTTCTCTTCTACTTTCCATTGTATGATATTAAATTTCTAGCTATTACCGGTATTCTCGTGTTTCACGCGATAAATGGAATTCGTATAATTAAGATATTAATCACATGTTCTTAAAAAGAATGATTAGTTTAACTTCTCTAAAACAGTCTGGTTTTCTGAGTAAAACTCCATTTTTAATGAAATTACTTTTTCCAATTCATAAACAATCATCATTAAACTAGCTCTAGTCTCAAACTCATCTCTTGATTCAGGTAATGGCATCTTTCTAAAGTCATTCATCATATGGCTGAATTCCCCTAATAATTCAATCCCTGTAGATTTTTCTTTTAAGTAAACACCTGTATCCTCAAAAAATTCAGCGACAATTTTTGAATGCGGATAATTTAACGTAACCTTTTTTAATAATGGAATGATCTGATTCGATATGATTTCAAATTGACGTTCTCTCATTTCAAAATAATTAATATAATATAAGTTCGATTTTATAAAACTATTTTCAACTTGCCTATAAGCTAACGTTTTCGCCGTTTGTAAAAGCATTTTAGTTTCATCAATTAAATCATTTTGTGAATCTTCATCCTTACCCTTCATTTTTAAAGCAATACCTAGCAGTAACATTTTAAAATTTTGCTCGATTTTCTTTTGAGATTCAATCATCTTCTTCTCAATACTCGGCATATATGTATTCATTATTAATGCAATTAAAATTCCAACTGCTAAAATTTCAACTTGATTAAATAAGAAAGATATTGATTTATTGTTACTCACATAGATTTGCAAAACAATCACAGAACTTGGAATAATTCCTTCTTGTAATCTTAATGTGACTAACAAGGGGATAGTTAAAAGAAAATAAATGACAACTGTTAATGGTGTATAGCTTAAAAATTCAAACATCATCCATCCTATTAACATGGCAATAACTGATGCAACAAATCTTTGTATAGCAACAATAAATGATCTACGTTTTGTATTTTGAATACTTAATAGTGTAACGACAGCTGCAGTACTATAATTTTGTAAATGTAAAGCTTCTGCAATTAATAGGGAAATACCACTTCCGATTGCTGTTTTGATAGTCCTTTGTCCAATCGAATACATTTGTTTCATTTTTAATCCTCTTCTCTTACAAAGAAATTTCTATAGTATTGTAACGCATCTTAGATAAAAATTACTAGATATATCCATTTTTTTGTGTTTTGTACAAAATGAAAAGACTAGAAAGTTTCTAGTCTTTTTCTCTTAACATTACTATTTACATTTAACTATTTTCTAATTACTGTTTGTATTGTTGCATAAGTTTTGTTGAATAATCTGTTTCATAATACTCAAGTTCTTCACGCATTTGTTGAAAAACTTTTTCTAATGAAGAGAATAGGTCTTGGACTGAACCTGGCACAGCTTTATAGAATGTAATTGCTTGATTACCAGTGTATGCTGCACGACTATTTTCATACCATGCATCGTTTTTAGGAGAGAAGAATTCTGCGATACATCTGTGATAAATTTTATGTAAAGTATCTTCAGCTGTTGCTTTATGGAACTGTCCACTTAAAATTTTCTCACAAACTTCTTTAGCATCCTCACAATATACTGTAATTCTACGTAATGAAGAAAGTATTTTTTCTAAGTAGTTAAGATCCACTGCTTGGTTTTCATGTTGAAATGACGGTAAAGAATTCTTATTTAAAAACAAATTACACTCTAGACCAACAATCCCTAATTGATTACCAACAATCTTTAATTGATGCTCTACCATCTTATTCGACATTTTTTTCCCTCCGTTAAATTAGATCGAAATTTCAATTTTATTTGAATTTTGTTTAATACTTCTCACATAGCCTACCAATTTATCAAGATCAGCACCTTGTAGCTCTTTTACAAATTGATTTAATTCATTAATATATATTCGCTTTCTTCCACGATAATCAGGATTTTTAATAATTAGCGCAAGAGCCACTATATCACGGAAATCTACAGATTGATCGCCATTTTCATATAATCTAGTTGTTTTTAAATCACTTACTTCAGAAAGTTGTTCTTCAAAAAAGCGAACATATAAAACAGAAGTTACAATTTTTTGGCCATTATATTCATATTCAACTTCAGAACGATTAAAAAAATCTTCAGAAGTATTTGGTTGAGCCTTTACTAATTCATACCCATGACAATTATAAATTAACAATTTTTTCACCCTCCAAGATTTCCATAGTATTAGTTTAACATAGGATACATACAGATTTGCAGAATTTTTTAACTAATCTTGTTTTTCAAATTTGCTAAAAAATAAATCTGCTTCTTCTTCAACCTCTTCCATTTTTAAATCTTGAGGTAGTGGAGGTAATTCTTTAATGTTTTTTAGACCAAAATAATCTAAAAACTCAGAAGTAGTTCCATATAAAATTGCACGTCCAGTACCTTCAGCCCGTCCAACTTCTTTAATTAAATATTTCGAGACAAGAGTTTGAATTGGTTTTTCAGTCTTAACTCCACGAATATCTTCAATTTCTGTCCTCGTAATTGGTTGTTGATAAGCAACAATCGCTAATGTTTCTAATGCTGCTTGTGACAACGAAGAGTTCGATGGACTTTCAACTAATTTTTTGAAAAACTCACCATGTTCCCTCTTTGAAGTAAGTTTATATCTGTTCGCTAAAATTCTAATTTGTAATCCTCTGTTAGGATTTTCATATTCTTTTTTTAGACTCTCAATTAATTCTAGAGCATATGTCTGACTTAATTCTAAAGTTTCCGATAGCTCGACAATCGATATTCCTTCATCTCCAGCTACAAATAAAAGTCCTTCTAGAACTCCTACTAAATTTTTTTCCTGTTCCATTACAAGTACACCTCAGCTTGCTTATCTTCAAAAACCTCCCGTGATGTTAGAAAAATTTCTGAAAAGTTTTGTTCCTGTTCTACTACAATGTCTTTTGTTTTCATTAACTCCAAAATCGCTAAAAAAGTAACTACAATACTTTCTTTATCATTATATGGAAATAAATTGATGAAATTAGTTCTCTTTTTTATACTTTTTAAATAAGTAATAATCTCATCCATTCTTTTTTCGATTGATATTTCTTCACGAACAATTTTAGTTTGAAGCGGTTCTTGTAGCTTTTTACGTTTAAAAAGCTTTTGAAGTGCACCAAACATATCGTAAATCGTAACATCAGTCGGCATGACTATATCTTCAGGTCTAGGTCCATATTCGGACAAATCAACTGGATTTCGGGTAAAAATCATCGAACGTTCGGATTCTTTTTCCTGAAATACGATCGCCGCTTCTTTAAATTGCTTATATATAATTAATCGATTCATTAATTCTTCTCTAGGGTCTTCTTCAAGTACAGCATCCCAATCAGCTTGTTCTTCATGATTAGGTAAAATACTTTTACTTTTCATTGCAAGTAATTCAGCCGCCATCACTAAATATTCACTTGCAATATCCAATTCTAATTCTTTCATTGTATGAATATATGAAACGTATTGATCTGTTATTTCAGATACAGGTATATCATAAATATCAATTTCAAATCGTTGAATTAAATGAAGTAATAAATCTAATGGCCCCTCAAATGCATCAATTTTAACTTCATATTGCTTCACAAACTACTCACCAACTTACTCTAAAATAAAAATATACTCTATAACAGTATAAAGTATTATTTCATAAAACTATATAACAGAAAAGGTTTTTTCATCGATGAAGTTACTTTGTTCCTAAATTTTTAGTTTTGCGCCTATACCATTTTCTTAAAATTTTCATAAGATATCAGTGCAAGAAGAATTATTTTTTTGGTAAGGAGGTTATTTCATGAGTAAAGGTGCTGTTTCTCCAGAGTTCGGCGGTTTTGGCCACGGCAGAGGCTTTGCTTTAATCGTAGTATTATTTATTTTATTAATCATCGTTGGATGTGCTTTCGTCTGTTAATTTAACCCCGTGAATAAACAAAACGTGAAAGTCTAGACATTGCTCTAGGCTTTCTTCTTTTTAAATAATTCCATTTCTGATAAAATTTTAGTAATAAAGAGGTGAAAAACTTGGTCCATTATAATAAAAACGAGCGATACATAAAATATCTATGCCATTTCCATTTTGATCAAGATTTTTTTGAATGTCATGAAATCCTTGAGGAACAGTGGAAACTTGATTTAAATCATCAATATAAAAAGGTCTGGTTAGGTTTAATTAGACTATCAGTAGTGTTATATCATTATAGAAGAAGAAACTTTACTGGTGCTAAAAAATTATTTCGACACGTCATTACTTTTTCAAATGATTCTAATTTATTGGAAATGGCTGGTATCGATCCATTACGATTTCAACAAATCATATCTGATTTACAGCTAAACCTTCAAAACGAAACGGAATTTCACCCTTTCGATCTCCCAATAAATGATCAAAAATTGATTGAAAGATATCAAAATCAAAAAGAAAATTATTCGTCTTTTACTGCAGATTTAATTAATAAACATTCTACAAGAGATCGAACAGATGTCATTTCGGAAAGATTAAAGCAATTAGAACTACGAAGAAATATTTAGCGTTATAGGAAAAGGTGCTCAAAATTTTGGGCACCTTTTTCAGTGTGGTCGGAATAGAAGTTCGTACAAGCTCATGACTGGTTTATGAGGTAGCATAATACCTTTTTGTTGCTTCGTACTTCCTCATAACTGGTTCATGAGGAACCATAATAGCTATTTATTGCTTCGTACTTCATCATGACTGGTTCATGAGGAACCATAATAGCTATTTATTGCTTCGTACTTCCTCATAACTGGTTCATGAGGTAGCATAATACCTTTTTGTTGCTTCGTACTTCCTCATAACTGGTTCATGAGGAACCATAATAGCTTTTTGTTGCATTTGTTGCTTCGTACTTACTTTTAACCGGTTAATCAGCGTATGAAAAAATAGCAGTAAGTTGAAAAATACTTACTCATGACTTCTTCATAAATAAGCAATTTTTCCTACAAAAAAATGCTCAAAAAAATTGAGCACCATTTCTATAATACTTTCAAACTAACATGACAATGTTCAATAAATGAAGCTACTTCCTGCGTTGTTACGATTGTATAGTCTGTATACTGAGATCGAATAGCATCGTAAAGTGAAGTTGCAATACCTTGATTTCGGAATGAAGGGTTTACACTTAAATGTTTAATCATAATAACCTTATCTGGTAGTAGTTGTATTCCAATAATCCCAACAATATCGTCTAATTTCCAAAGGAACAAATGATTATCATCTTTAGTTTCATAATCTTTAATTGTATTTACTAAGCTCTTCACATTCTTTTCATTCGGCATAAACGAAAGCAGGCCCATTGCAATTTTCTCATATGTTTTCTTATACCTAATTAACATGTTAACCCCTCTTAAAAATTATTAAAACTCTAATTTGCTTCTAAACCAATACATAATATATGATTGATTATCCCTCTATAGTACGGTGTTTATAAAAATTCGTTCCAAATATATCAATATTTCAAATATATAATTCTCACATTTTTCTGTCAAGTCAGAAAACCAGAGAGAAGGAAAAACGGGATAAATGGTATAGGAGTAATTTAAAATGATTTAGAGTGCTAGCCAAGTATTCTTCCTGCCAATCCAAACTTATAGGCTTTTGTCACCAATTAGATAAATTTGAATAAAGTAAATTTTAGTTAAAGTTATATAAAAGGGTGATCATTATGAGGTTGGATTTAGATTATACATCGCCAAGTATTCAATTTACTTATGATATAAATAAAAACCAAGCCTTTGTGAAGGATAGTCAAAACTTTATCAATCAATTAAGTGTTAATAACTTGAATACTTTGGATAATTTGTCTTTATTGGATATCTATTTAAGTGTAAATAATGTTGTAGAACCACATTATCATCAAAATTCATCAGAATTAGTATATTGTATTTCTGGAGCCGCAGTTGTATCGATTTTGAATCCTTATACAAAGCAACTATTAAATTTTCCAATTACGCCTGGTCAAGTTGCAAACGTACCTCAAGGATGGTGGCATTATGAAATTGCAACTGTTGACAATACTCATCTATTAGCAATCTTTAATGCACCTTCCCCTGATGTAATTTTATTCTCTGATTTATTGAAATTTACACCTTCAAATATTGTCTCACATACTTACTGTCTTGATGAAAACCAATGGAAAAATGCAACAGCAAATTTACAACCTTCTATATTTATAGGACCACCAAAAAACTGTAATCGCCAAGTTCAAAACCAGCATGAATTTGCTAATCAACAAAACCAAAATTATTATCAAAATTCCTATTACAACCAGCATTATTATCAACAGCCTTGAAGATCAAGGTGGGACCAGTTAGTGCTATTAAATTTAAGTGAACTGCAATTAAATCGGAGTATGTACAATAAAAAAAGCCAAAACAGCAATTAAATTTAGGGAATCTTCAATTAAAAAAATCATATCTGCAATTAAAAATATGAAAACTGCAAATATGGCGATGAACCATGTGGAATTTGCTTATAAGAATCAAGAATAGTGAAGAAATAACATAAAAATAGAATGAGAAACAATAAAAACTAAACATCTTTAAAAAAAACTCAAATAAATCTTCTAATTTAGAATAGCGAAATGCTATAAAATATTTCACCGTTAAACCAAACATGAACATGTTAAAAACCACAAGGAAAAATTTTTTCCCTTGTGGTTTTCTTCTTTTGAAGTCTTTTTAAAATGACCTCACATTGGTTTGACTATTCTTCGTCCCAAACCTTAACTTCTTGCATAACATCGCCGTTACGCATTCTTAAAACTGTATCCATACCTTCGATTACTTGACCGAATACTGTATGTACGCCATCTAAATGTGGTTGTGGCTCGTGTACGATAAAGAATTGGCTACCGCCAGTATCTTTTCCAGCATGTGCCATTGATAAAGCTCCAGCTTTATGTTTTAATGGGTTACCAACAGTTTCACATTTAATTTTGTATCCTGGGCCACCTGTTCCATTACCGTTTGGATCTCCACCTTGCGATACAAATCCAGGAATTACACGGTGGAAAGTTAATCCATTGTAGAAACCTTCACGGATTAATTTTTCAAAGTTTTCAACTGTACCTGGTGCATGCTCTGGGAATAATTCGATTAAGATTTGTTCACCATTTTCAAACGTAATACTTGCTTTTTTCATAATAAAAATCCTCCTTATGTATGTACAACTTTATAAGACTTAATTGTCCTATATTTTTTCATTACTGAATAAATTAGTAACGCTGATATTATCATACAAAAAACAAAAAGTAATGACAAGTTTTCGAAAAGTACTATAATAGGGTTGTAAGATGTAAAATTTGGATTATTGTAAAGGGAGTGTCTCTTTGTTAAAACGAAAGTTATTAGCGTTCACCATCTCAATGGGATTAATAGCTATGCCTTTATCGGTATTTGCTGATTCTGTTCCTGGTGATACGATTGTTACTCTTGGACAAAATTTATCTGAAACGCAAAAGAAATCATTATTAGCTGAAATGGGTGCACCATCTGATGCTAGAATTGTGACTGTTTCAAATCAAGAGGAGCATAAATATTTAGATGGTACTGTACCTAGTGCTCAAATCGGTACTCGAGCTCTTTCATCTGCTATGATTACAATCGGTGAAAAAAATACAGGCATCGTCGTTCAATCAAATAATATTTCATGGGTTACTAACTCAATGTATACAAATGCCTTAATCACAGCTGGATTAAAGGATGCAAATATTGTAATTACTGCACCATTTCAAGTTTCTGGTACAGCTGCTTTAACTGGGATTATGAAGGCTTATGAGCTAAGTTCAGGTCAAGTTATACCTGATGATGTTAAAAAAGTAGCAAATGAAGAAATGGTTAAAACTGCCCAACTTGGTGATTCCGTAGGTAATGAAAAAGCTGTACAACTTGTCACTAAAGTGAAAGAAGAGCTTGCTAAAAATCCAAACATGTCAACCGATGAATTAAAATCATTAATTGATCGATTAGCAAAGGATCTTGGTATTACATTAACTGCTGATCAAAAGGCTAGCTTGATGTCTTTATTTGAAAAAATGAAAGATTTAAATATTAATTGGGATCAAGTAGGAAACCAATTAACAAAAGCTAAAAATAAAATTTCAGATTACCTAAATTCTAAAGAAGGTCAATCTTTTATTCAAAAACTTAAAGATTTCTTCTCCGCATTATTTGATGCGATTCTTTCATTCTTTAAATAATAATGAAACAAACCCGGTTATTTAATATAACCGGGTTTGTTGTGTTAAAAACGTGCTGAACCGCTCATAGCATCGAGCTACAAAGAAAGGGTGCGATTGTACAAATAAATCGTGGGGTGCAAATAAAATCTGAAAATCGCAATTAAAATTAGTGAAACTGCAATTAAATTTAACAAAACTGCAATTAAATTCCAAATTCCATAGAATCGCAATTAAAGATAATAGTTACCCATACTAGTTTAGGTAATACAATTTAAAGATCATACAATATCAGCTTATTTTAATTGAATAGCACTAATTCTTTCCTATTTCCAATAAAACCTGATAAAAAATTTAGCTAATTCTATAAAAAAGATCGAATTTATCGACTACAAATGAAAAGCGCTGTAGAAATACCTCCCCAGCGCTAATTTTGAGGCCGTCCTATTTGTCAGTTAATCTGACTCTTAGGACAGCCCCCCTATTTTATTTTATACGGATATTAAATGGTAGCATCACCAATTGTTTTTCCACCTTTTTGATGTTGACTTTCACTAGCTTTTGTACGGACAACTAAATGCCAGAAGGCTCTGCCATCAAATGGGATAAATGGCCAAAAATAAGGTGTATTTAAAGTATTGAGACTTGCTAAAAACAGTATAAATAATGTTGAACCAATCATAAAGCCTTTAACACCTAATATTGCAGTTAAAATTAATATAAAAAATTTGGCCAATTTATTTGCAAGTGCTAGCTCATAACTTGGCGTCGCATATGATCCAATCATTGACACAGCTGTATATAGTACTACTTCCGGTTGGAAAAGGCCAACATCAATTGCAACTTGCCCAATTAATACTGCTGCAATAATCCCCATTGAAGTGGAAACTGCATTTGGTGTATGTATACTTGCCATTCTCAGGAATTCAATCCCCATATCGGCAATTATTAATTGTAAATAAATTGGAATATTACTTGTTTCTTTTGGACCAATATAACTTAATGATTTTGGTAATACCTCTGGGTAATTACATAATAGTAACCAAAACGGTAATAAAAAGACTGACATAAAAATTCCTATATAACGGCACCATCGAAGGAATGTTCCGACTGTAGGAGTTTGTCTGAATTCTTCAGCATGTTGCATATGGTGGTAATACGTTGCAGGCGTAATAATTACGCTCGGAGATGTATCCACGATAATACATACATGCCCTTCAAGAATGTGGTTTGCTACAACGTCAGGTCTTTCTGAATATCTAACTAAAGGAAATGGATTATATCCTTGCTTTAAAATAAATTCTTCTAATTTCTTATCTGTCATTGTAAGACCATCAACGTGAATACCTGTAATTCGATCCCGAACTTCTTTTACAAGTTCCGCGTGCGCTAAACCTTCTATATACGATAAACATACATCTGTCTTTGAACTTTCACCTACTTGAAGAATTTCATTTCTTAAATTCTCATCGCGAATACGTCTTCTTATTAGGCCAGTATTATTAATAATGTTTTCAGTAAAACCATCTCGTGATCCACGCACTACTCGCTCGGTATCTGGTTCTGTTGGACCACGTCCAGGATAACTCCTAACATCGACTGCAAGTCCTTTATCTTCTCCATCAACTAATACTACAATTAAACCAGATAATACTTTCTTTATTACATCTTCAAATGTTAAAACGATCTCTACTGATTGATGGACAATTGTATCCTCAATATTTTTAAACATTGATTTATTTTTCTCGACTTTTTCTAACCCAATTAAGTCATCTAAAAATCTTTGAATAAAGCTTGTATCCGTTAATCCATTAACATAATATAGATTAACTTCAACTTTATTTACAAAAATCACACGTTTACCGACATCAAAACTTACTCCATAACCTATACGATCACTTATTGTATGAGCATTTGTAACTAGTTTATTTGTCAGTTTTGTCGGCTCTTTTTTCGTAGTCATTGGAGTTCACTCCTCTCGAGGATATATTCAATTGCTTTTCTTGTAATGGGTGAACCGTGTTCAATATCATCTCTTCCACCCATTTTTCCAATATCGCCGATTCCTAAAATGAAGGGAATATTTAGTTGATCTAAATTGTAAACGGTGTCTCCATTTATTCTTCCGATTTCAATATCAGGCACTCCATACTTATCGACACCGTATTCAGTTAAATTCCCTTCGTTATCAATGCTTACATCCACTTTTGTCCATTCTTGATGATGTGTATTTGATGCTACTGCTAGTGCAGCAATAACTTCAATATGTTTATCACTCGCCACATATTTTAAAGCTTTTTCTCCAGGACCTTCTCCCATAAAGCCACTGTCATCAAACAATACAAATACTGGTTCTTTTTGTGCTTGCATTATGATTTCAACCATTCTCTTTCCAGAGAACTTAGTGGGATTACCTTGCGATTGTGATATTGTGCATCCGCCAAATTGTTTTGCCAAATACTCAATACTCCGATGTGCATAAACATCTCCGTCGGTTACGATAATGATCCTTTTCTTTTTCATAAGTTAACCTTTTGGCTTAAAAATAAGTGCAATTATAAATGAGAATAAAATTGCTGCTGAAATTCCAGATGAAGTAAGTGAAAAGATCCCCATTCCAATACCAATAAATCCGTGATCACTTGCTTCTGCCATCGCTCCATGTAATAAGGAATGCCCAAAACTAGTAATTGGAACGGTTGCACCTGCACCAGCAAATTTTATTAACTTATCGTAAATTCCAAATCCATCTAAAATTGACCCAATTACTACAAATATGCACATCACATGCCCTGGTGTTAATTTTGTAAAATCAAAAAATAATTGGCCAATTACACAAATTAGACCTCCTACTATAAAAGCATTAACAAAATCCATCTGAACACCTCCTAACAGCTTTCGAAAACGACAGCATGTGAAATAGTTGGAATTGATTCTTTCTGTTGAATCATTGTTGGGCTTAAAAGAGCGCCAGTTGCCGCCACTAAGATTCGTTTATAAGTACCTTTATTTAACTCTTGAAATAAATGACCATATGTTACAACTGCTGAACAAGCACATCCACTTCCCCCAGCAAAAACTTCCTGATTTTCTCGATCATAGATTAGCAATCCACAATCATTATATTTCCCTGCCATATCATAACCTTCTTCTCTAACAAGTTGTTCGCAAATTGGTGCGCCTACTGCTGAAAGATCCCCAGTTACGATAAAATCATAATCATCAGGTGTCGTATTTGTGTCCTTAAAGTGTTGTACGATTGTATAGGCTGCTGCTGGTGCCATCGCTGAACCCATGTCGAATGGATCTGTCAAACCTAAATCCTGAACTGTACCAATTGTGGCGCATTTTACTTTTATTTTGCTTTTTTTATTCGAAAGGAGAACACTTCCTGCTCCAGTTACTGTAAAAGTTGCTGAATCTGGTTTTTGTCCACCATATTCTGTCGGATATCTATATTGCCTTTCAGCTGTAGCATTATGGCTACTTGTTGCTGCCAATGCCATTTTTGCATAGCCACTATCGATTAACTGTGCGCCAAGTGCAGCCGTTTCCATTGATGTTGAGCAGGCACCAAACATACATAAAAAAGGAAGTTGCAATTCCCTTGCCATAAAGTTCGCAGTAACATTTTGATTTAGTAAATCTCCTGCTAAAAATACATCAATATCTTCTACGGTTTTGTTTGCCTTTTTTAGAGCAACCGAAATTGCATTTCTCATTAATGCTCTTTCTGCTAATTCCCAATTATCTTCATTACAATGAAGATCTTCATATGCATAATCAAATTTGCCACCTAACAGTCCCAAGTTTTCTCTTGGTCCTACAGCAGTTCCAGATGCTTGGACATAAACACCATTTTGAAACTCCCAAGTTTGTTTACCGACTAAAGCCATATGTACTCACCTCCTAAAAGAATACTTTAAATGCGTATCGTATCATTCCAACGACGTATGCCGAAACAACTCCATAAACAATTACACAACCAGCTAGTTTAAACATATTTGTTGCAACCCCTAAAACGAGACCTTCACTTCTATGTTCCATAGCAGCACTCGTCATAGAGTTGGCAAAGCCTGTTACAGGAACAGCAGATCCTGCGCCTGCAAATTGTCCAATTTTGTCATATATACCTAACCCTGTAAGTATGCTAGAAATTAAAACAAGTGTAGCTACTGTTGGATCACCAACATTTTTTTCAGTAAAGTTAAAATAGTTAATATAGATTTTCGTAATACACTCACCTAAAAGACAGATAAATCCTCCAACTAAAAACGCTTTAATACAATTTTTTAATACCGGTTTTTTCGGTTGGTATGGTTTTATATTCTCTTTATAATTAGCTTTTAATTTCCCACTCATTTCATCCATCCTTTACTCTATAAAATAAATCCAATGAAATAACGACCCAAAAACTTTACCTAGTGCAATTGCCATTAATAAGTACACAATTTTTTTTTGAATGCCAATTCGTTTCGCTAAGATTGGAAAAACGTTTAATACTTCGGTTAACGCTGCAGCTAACATTCCAATAAAAATACCTGCTAACAGCCCAATAAAAACTGAAAAGATATTCGGCAAATTAAAAACGGTATTTCGTAAACTAATCCAGCAACCAAAAATTGCCCCCAAAATAACTGCAAACTCATAAGCTCGAATTTTTTTAATCGTTTTTGTTAACTGCGTTAGTCTTGGAATAATACCAATAACCGATAAAAATGCTACAAAGCCAGTACCAACGGCAATACCTCCTGAAAAACCTACAAACACTGTAAACAAATCTCTAATCATCGGTATTCACACTTTTGTTTGGCTTTTTATTTTCGTTTACTAACACATATTCATCCATTGAGCGTTGATACTGAAACATTTCTACTTCAAGAGGACTCGGTTCTTCGTTTAATCTAGTCTTAAACCATTGATTAAAAAATAAAATCATCCCAATTCCTAGTCCAAAAGAATATGGTACTTGAAGTAATAAAGGCTTATGATTATGTTCTCCTGTAATCATATAGTAAATTCGTTGTTGAACCTGTTGCATGCTAACATCTTCGTGGAAATAAATAATTGCTAATGAAGAACCTGTAAATAACAAGATCCAAACGAAACAAAACAGAAAAAAACGGTCCTTTGAAACTTCATTTTTAAGTTCTATTATGCACATTGTCACTCCAACGATCTCGAACGAAATATCAGGTTCAATTTCAAGAATCAATGGTAAAAGCTCTAGAATATCAATAACTGTATGTGTACCATCCTCCTTTTTTGATTCATGTACAATGATGTTTTGAATTTTGGTTAAATCAACATTAATCCCTTGTAATCGTGCAATCTCTCCTAGATGTACACTTTTACCTACTTGTACAACGATTCGATTGAGTAATTTAATATATAAAACCTTATTCATACTTTCCCCTCAGTTTCAAAGCTTTATGAATTCAATTACAACTAGTATGTGAAAACTTCCCAAAAATATAAGTCCAGTAAGATTGATCTGAGTAGTTCGGTAAGTAAAAATAGGAAAAGTTAGTCGTCAGCCCTTTTGAAAAAAATCATCTGAAAGGGGAACTTGAAGATATTCATTATTATTTGAAACAAGAGTTACAGTAAAAACACAAAAATAAAGACAAAATAAAAAAGCTGAAAAATCGTATTATATTTCCTACGATTCTTCAGCTTTTTTAGCTCAAGATTTTATTTAATTTTATCTTTCATCTGTTGGAGAATCTTTTTCTCTAGTCTTGAAACTTGGACTTGAGAAATTCCTAATCGTTCAGCAACTTCTGATTGAGTTTGATCTTTATAATATCTTAAATAGACAATTAATCTCTCTCGATCATCTAGTTGTTTTATCGCTTCTTTTAATGCAAATTTTTCAAACCAATTAGTTTCATGGTTATCAGCAATTTGATCTAACAATGTAATAGGATCACCATCATTTTCATACACCGTTTCATGTATTGATGAAGGAGCTCTACTAGCCTCTTGTGCAAGTACAACATCCTCTGGTGTAATTTCCATATGAGTAGCAATCTCGTTAATTGTAGGCATTCTTCCAAGCGTTTTACTTAATTCTTCTTTTGCTTTTCGAATCTTATTATTCGTTTCTTTTAATGAACGACTCACTTTAACCGTTCCGTCGTCTCGAATAAATCGTTGGATTTCTCCGATAATCATCGGAACAGCATATGTAGAAAATCGCACATCATATGATAGATCAAATTTATCTACCGATTTCAATAATCCAATACAACCAATCTGAAATAAATCATCTGGTTCATATCCACGGTTAATAAAGCGCTGAACAACTGACCATACAAGTCTCATGTTGTGCCCGACGATGCTGTCTCTAGCCAATTGATCTCCAGCCTGACTACGCTTAATTAACTCTTTTAATTCATGATCCTTTAACTGCGCACGGGGTTGATCTTGCTTGACTTCTACGTCCATAGGCGATTCTCCTTAATTACTTAAAACATTGCTATTTGATAAGTACTTTTTAACCGTAATCGTTGTACCAACATTGATAGTGGACACAACTTCACATTTATCCATGAAATTCTCCATAATCGTAAATCCCATGCCGGATCTTTCTAAATCTGGTTTTGAAGTGTATAAAGGTTGCATTGCTTCATCTAAATCAGCAATACCTATCCCTTCATCTCGAATTGTTAAAGTTACTGTTTGATCTTCTAGAAGAACTGAAATGAATACGATACCTTCAGGATTATTTTCATAACCATGAATAATCGCATTTGTAACAGCCTCAGATACTACAGTTTTAATCTCAGTTAATTCATCTAATGTAGGATCTAGCTGGGTAATAAATGCAGCTACAGTTACACGAGCAAATGATTCATTTTGACTTAATGCGGAAAATTGAAGGTTCATTTCATTTCGCATTATGCCACCCCCAATACATTAAGTCCATTTGACTCATCATCAGCTAAATGAACAATCTTAAATAAACCAGACATATCAAACAACCGCTTAATTGATGGAGAAATTGAACATACAACCATTTCTCCACCTTTATTTCGAATAACTTTATATCTACCTAAAATGACACCTAAACCAGAACTATCCATGAACGTTAAATGTTCAAGATTTAATAAAATATGTTTGATAGTCTGTGACTCTAATACCTCATTTACTTGTAAACGTAAATCCTCAGCAGTGTGATGATCTAGTTCCCCTGCAAGTCTTACACAAAGGATTGCATTTTTCACTTCAAGTTCAATATTAAGACTCACTACAATAACCTCCTTATTTGACGGTTATTCTAGAGTTTCGTTAAAACTAAACTGAATTCCTTCACGTGTGACAAAACTAGTGGCAAAACGCCAAATCTTTTAGTAATACTCGAAATTAGTCGGAAAAAATCAGTTGAAACCTCCAACAGTACGCTTAAATAAATCGTACCAATTAGCTTTATTTACTGATTTATTAGCTACCAAGTCTGTTTTAGATAAAACTTTACTACCTTGTTTTAATATTAAAACTCCGACAACTTGCCCTTTTTTAATTGGAGCTTGAATATTTTTGTTCAGCTGAATATCTTTCGTAATTTTATTCATCGCTTCACCCTTCTTCAATACAACTGAAACTGGGCTTTTAGTGATAACATTTACACCTTTAGACTTACCTTTGCTTATACTAAGCCTTTCGATATTCTCACCTTGTTTAATTAATTGTTTTACTTGATATTGATTAAATGCATAATCAAGTAAATTTGTCATTTGTGCATTTCTTTCTTTAGAAGTTGGTGCACCCATAATTACGCTAACTACTCGCATGTTGTTCTTCTTAGCAGTTGCTGTTAAACAATATTTTGCTTCTGCAGTAAATCCAGTTTTCAAGCCATCCGCTCCTGGATAAAAACGAACTAATTTATTTGTATTAACTAGCCAAAATTGTTTTTCAGTATCTTTTCTCAAGTAATCTTCATAAGTACCAGTAAACTTTGTGATTAATGGATATTTTAAAAGCTCTCTTCCCATGATGGCCATATCATACGCAGATGAATAATGACCAGGTGCAGGTAGTCCAGTTGGATTTTCAAAATGTGTATTTTTTAATCCTAACTGTTTTACTTTTTTATTCATTAGAGCGACAAACGCCTCTTCAGTACCTGCAATTTTCTCTGCCATTGCGACCGATGCGTCATTTCCTGATGCAATTGCAATCCCTTTTAACATTTCTTTTACTGTCATCTCTTCGCCAGGTTCTAAAAAGATTTGTGATCCACCCATTGACGCAGCATGTTCACTTGTCATTACTTTATCATCTAATCTAAGTTTTCCTTTATTGATTTCTTCCATAATAATAAGCATTGTCATAATCTTAGTCATACTTGCTGGTGGAAGCTCTTTTCTAGCGTCTTTTTCATATAAGATTTTCCCAGTATCTTGTTCAATAATTACGGAAGATAATGCACTTTTTGCTAAACTTACATCATTATTTTGTGTCTCTCTTGCATCTACTTTAGGTAGTGATAAAGAAAAGATCATAACACTACTTAAAAGAGTTAGTAATACCCTTTTCATCTATAACCCTCCATTCTTTTCATACATATTTTTTCCAAATATAAGTAGTTTAATCAACCTGTGAAGAAAATATTAGAAAGAATGGAACTATTTACATACATGAGAACATATGATATAAGTAAAGTGTATTAATTACACTCATACACTTAATACACTCCATACACTTAAGAAAACATTTGAGGTGATGATCTCTTGATTATTATTTTAGACCCAAGAAGCCATTTACCCCTTTGGGAGCAGATTGTTCTACAAACAAAAGAACAAATGTTAAGAAAGATTTTAGTAAATGGCGATAAACTTCCTTCCGTACGTGAATTAGCAACTACATTGGTGATCAACCCAAATACTGTTAGTAGAGCCTATCAAGAACTAGAGCGCACTGGAGTCATCGAAACGATAAGGGGTAAAGGAACATTTGTCATTGGTTTAACAAAAGAGACGATTTCAACAGATTCCCTTTTAAAATATAAAAATAAACTTTCCAATTTATTAATTGATTGTTTAACAGATGGCGTAAAAGAGGAAGAAATAATGAAATGGGTAAAAGAGTTTTATTCTAATAAAGGAGCTGAATAGTTTGTTGAAAATCCATCATTTAAGTAAAAAACTCGATGAACATGAAGTGTTAAAAAATCTAAACTTTCAAATAGAAAAAGGTAAAATCACAGGCTTAATCGGTAGAAATGGAGCTGGTAAAACGACTCTTTTAAGGACAATCGTTGGCATTTTATCACCAGATGAAGGCTCAATAAGTATTGACGATAAAGAGATTAACGAATCACCTAATACTAGAAGACAAATTGCATATATGAGTGATTCTACAAATTTCATTAATCAATACAGTGTGAAAGAGCTTATTACGATCTATGAAAATTCATATCCAAACTTCAATAAACACAAATTTCAAGAAGCATTAAATAAATATAAATTACCAAATACATCTCTGCGTAAATACTCAAAGGGAATGAAAACACTTATCTATTTATTATTAACCTTTTCAACAGATGCAAAATATGTCATTTTAGACGAACCAACTAATGGTTTAGATCCAGTCGTTAAACGGACTGTTTTGCAATTAATCATTGAATATGCAAGCACAAACTCAGTCGGAGTGATTATTTCTTCACATCATCTTGCTGAGCTAGAAAAAATAATTGATCAATATTTATTTATTAAGGATGGAAGAATTAATTCAATCTCTACAATGGAAGAAAGTACGAGTCAATTTTATAAATTACAAGTAGCATTTGAAGATGGTTTACCTAAAATATTTGAAGATGACCCGTCTATTACTGTATTCTCAAAAACTGGCAAAGTAGCAATCATCATTATTAATGGAAATAAGAACGAATATATAAAACGCATGGAAAATGAAAATCCACTTCTTCTAGAAGAACTTCCATTGACATTAGAGGATTTATTTTTCATAAATGATGGAGGGGACTTATATGTTTAGTAAAGCATTGTGGCTAATAAATTCCAAACAATCTAGACTTGCACTTATTTTATTATATCTTGTCTATCTGATTATTCTTCCATTTAGCTATTACAATAACACTGATGAATTAAATCGAGCATTACTAACTAATCCTAGTGATCCGTACCTTTATATATCTGACTTTAGTATGCTAGCATTTATTTCACCGATCATTGTATTAATATTAAGTATTTTATTAATAGGAATTGGACGAAATACAGGAGGAATTGATTTTCAATTTTCACTTCCTTACTCACCAAGACAACTTTATTTATCAAAATGGGTGTTTGGAATTGCTCATATTTTTATGGCGACTGTTGGATTAATAATTTTAACTCTATTAATCCATTACAATACGAATCTACACAATTATATTGATGCTTCATCATTTGTAACCATTTTTACTGTCATATTCCTATTTACGATTGCTTTTTTTACAATAGGTCTATCAATTGGAACACTTACAGGTCATTATTTTTCTCAAACACTTTTCACTATTTTTACGATTTTCTCACCAAGTATTATCTATTTTAGTATTTATTCAAACTTAAATGGGATCTTTAACTATAAATTACCTGACATTAGCTTTGAAAAAACGATTACTAGTTGGTCTATTCCATATCAAACAGGTCCACTATCAATTTCAAAAGATTTTAATGAACAAATTGTTCATTATCCAACTATAGATTACGGAAATTTATCGATCATTATCCTCTATATCGTTGCATTTCTAATAATCGGTTTATTATGTTATAACAGATCTGCGAATGTCAATAATGGCAAATTATTCGTTTATAAAAAATTCGGTTTATTCGTAAACGTCTTATTTGTATATCTTTCAGCGACATTAATCGCTTTATTAACATCTACAATTGCCAATGGAAATAACACGATTATTTACGTAATTGGATTAATAATTGGTACCGTTGTTGGCTATTTCTTCTATAAACGATTAAATAAATTTTTTGATTAATGTTTTTCAAAATCTAAATTTCAAAAAAACAACAAATTAAAAAGCGCTGGTTCTTAGTAGAAGAATCAGCGCTTTTTTTTATGCAATAAAGTTTAATGCAAATCGTACAAAGAATAATGCTGAAATTACCACCATATATGGTGTGATTTCAGTTTTCTTACCTGCTGCCATTTTTACTAATGGATAAGCAATAAAACCGAATGCAATTCCGTCAATAATACTATATGTTAAAGGGATGAATGCTAAAATTAAGAAGGCTGGTATTGCCTCAGTAGGATCATCCAATTGAATATCTGTAATATGTTTAACCATTAATGAACCGATTATGATTAAGATTGGTGCAATCGCAGATGTTGGAATATATGCTATTAATGGCATAAAGAGTAAACATCCTAAAAATAAAAATCCAGTTACAACAGAAGTAAGACCTGTTCGACCACCAGAACTAATACCTGCACTACCTTCAACAGCAATAACTGTTGGGCTAGTTCCAAGTAAACCGGATAAAATAATACCAAACGCAGTTCCTTGAACAACCTTTTGTTGCTTATGCTCTTGGTTCATCATGCTTAATTGACCATGAATAATACCGATTGATTCGAATAATACAACCATCGTTAACGAAAATACTGCAATCCAAAATGGAAAACTCAACACATGAGTAAAGGTCAGTTGTCCGACAACTGCACTAGCAGATTTCATTGTGATCTTAGTTGTATCGTGTGCTTTTTCAATTCCACCATGCAAAATGAATGAAATGATTGTACCTAAAATAACCGTAATTAAAAAGTTTGCAGGTACATTTTTAATAAAAAGGTAAATCGCAATACCTAGTGTAATAACTGTTGCTAAAACATCCACGTTTGTAAAATTTGCAATCGATACGAACGTACTTTCATTTTTTACAACAATCCCACCAGCTTGAAGACCGATAAACGTTAAGAAAAATCCTATTCCAACTGTAATTGCACTTTTTAGTGATAATGGAATCGCAGTTGTTAATTTCTTAATTAATTTTGTGAATGATAAAATTGATAATAAGATTCCACTTACAAATACAACAGCAAGTGCTTCCTTCCAATTCATTCCCATTTCTCCAACCATTGTATAAGTAAACAATGCGTTGATGCCCATTCCCGGAACTAATACTAAAGGTGAATTACTCCATAATCCCATCATAACGCTTCCAAAGAAAGCTGACAAAATTGTGGCAATCATTGCACCTTGGAACGGTATACCTGCATCATGCAAAATTGTACTATTAACGGATAAAATATAGACAAGTGTTAGAAATGAAACTGCACCTGCAATCAACTCCGTTTTAATGGTCGTACCGCTACCTTCAAGATTAAACTGTTTGTTCAATAAATTTTTCAAAGAAATTCCTCTCTTTTAGTGTCTCCCTCTCCCACCCATGCAACAAGGCACGATTACAATTATACTAAATTTAAGCAAATAATTAAACAAGAAAATAATTTTCTTTAGTTTTAAGTGTTTCGTTTATGACAATTTTTTTGATGAGCAAGTTGATTGGAAATAAAAAGTACTGGATTCATATAAGAAATACACGGGCTTGAGATCTCAAGCTGTTAGGCAATAGCTTTGGTCCCTATTGCCCGGAGAATGCGAGCATCTTTTGGAGTAATCTCCGGACTTGAAACAATAAATATTAAGCATTTCCGTAATAATCAGCTACATAGATAAAACCTTTTTTTCGAAGGATATAATTTTCTTCATTTAAAGAATAACATTTTGCGTGTTCATTTTTTAGGAATTCCTTATCACCCTGATTATGTTCTTGGTCATTTGCAATTTCAGACTTTAAGGCTAAAATAGGATGACCATCAAAAAATACATAAGTCCTCAATGCAATTGATGGTGAAGAATGTAACACAAAAAATAAAATGATGGGTATTAATATTACCGGACTAACTATCAGCATTATTTCTTTCCACATCGTTTGCCTCAACTTTACACCTCTTATTAGAATAACTATTTATTATTCTTTTTGTTAAATTTTTTTTCATTATGTGAGAATTCGCTAAAAACTTTATAACTCCTTTTTCCGACAATCACCTTCTATTTGAAATAAAAAGGCCGATTATAGATTAGTACTTATGTAACTTAAATATGCATTAGTTGTATACCGTTTATGTTAAAACAATATAAGAATTTACTAATTTCTCCTATATTTTTCTAGTTTCTTCTCGTAAGATAGAACTAGAGAATAAAATAGGAGTGTTTTTTTTTGAAGGAATTATTTAAGAAAGTGTCAGCAACAATTGGTTTTACTTTGCTAGTTACAAGTCCCATTTTCTTCCCAATGTTGTTATTTATATTTGGGATGTCAACTGACGCCGATGGTACTGGGGCTGGTGGGGAATTATCAGGATCCTTTTACTTTACGATGTACTTGTTAATCTATTTTATTGCCATCATACTGATAACTGCTATTATTACTAAATTGATAATCAATAAAAGTATTGTATTTAAGCTAATTAGTTGCACTGTTTTGTTGTTTTTACCCTTTATTTTACAGAAATTTTCATTCACTGAAATGTATGGCTTCCTATTCATTCCAATAGGAGTTATTTTATTAATCACTTTTGCAATCTATAATAGACTTGATACGTGGAAAAAGCCTTTTGTATGGTTTTTAATCCTCTTTCCATATATCATTTTTTTACTTATGTTATTAGGGTCCTTAAGCTTAAGTATTTAGAAAAATAAAGGTTTAAAAATAAGCAAAAACAAACCCTTGCGTAATATGGCAAGGGTTTGTCAAAAGTAGCAATAAAGCTAAAGTTCGAATCAATTAACTTGAGAATTTCTCTATTCATTTTTAATCTAGAATTTCTCCCCGGTCATAATTGACATAAAATCCTTATAAAACCCTTCATAATCGAGGCCTACTGCGATATGTTGTTTCGGTCTTCCATCAAATTTCTCAGGAGTATCCGTTACTCGAAAATCTGCAATACTTTGCCCCCTAGCTACATCGGTTGAATCAATTACAACAGCCGAAGTATAGAATTTAAATAAATCGCTACGTATGACTGCCATGAGCGTTACAGCATCATGAACTGGGCTCCCTTTTATGCCGGGTACCTTCTTTTGATAGAAGTTGAAATAATAATAATCTAATAATGGTTTTACAAGATCAGTCTTCCCTTTAGAATGAATATAATTTGCCATAGAAGGAGTTACGATGGCATTTTGCGTTACATTTAATGGGAAAATATATGCACCACTTACATATTTCATAACGATATTAGCTGCTATCGGATCACCATGAAAATTCGCTTCTGCTACTGGTGTAACATTTCCAGGATAAAGAAAAGCCCCGCCCATAATATAGTAAGAATTCACACTTTTCATCAAATCTTCGTATAAGATAAATAGGGTCGCTAGCGAGGTTAACCTCCCAGTATTTACGATTATTAGTTCATCCTTATATTGTTCAATCAAATTGATCACTTCACAAAAGTTCTCTAAGTTCTCTAACTTTAACCCTGGATCAATTGGACCTAAACCAAACGGTCCATGTATATCAAGATAATAGGTCGGGATTTCTCCCGTCATTGGTTTCTCAGCACCCCCATAAACTTTAATATATTCTTTTCCTGACCTTTTAAGTAAAAACCGAACATTCCTTGTCGTTTCTTTTTTAGATACATTCCCATAATCCGCTACAATCCCAATTATATCAATATCTTCTTTTAATCGTGCATAAACCAAAGCGATCGCATCATCAATTCCTACATCACCAAAAAATAACACTTTCTTTCCCATTAGCCTAGCTCCTTTTAAATCAAAACTTTGGAACATTTTTTTATTATTAATTCCTTTGATATAAAGGTATGTTGCTATCTTTTTGAAAAGTATATAAAAAAGATCGTATATGATTAACTTGAAAAGTAACCTGCCATTAAGAAAAACAAAAAAAGCTATTCTCATCACTGAGAATAGCTTTTAAATATTTTTAAGCTTCCATAATTAAATCATAAACTAATGTAGGTTCTTCTACTTTTTCAGTAGAAATTTTAATGTTTTCTAATAAGTCTTTTTCAACTTCACTAATATCTTCTGTGCTTGAATATACAGTAACTAATGAATCTCCTTTTTTAACTGCTTCGCCTACTTTTTTGTTTAGCATTAATCCAACAGCTAAGTCGATAACTGATTCTTTTGTTGCACGTCCTGCGCCTAATTTCATAGCTGCTGTTCCAACTGCATCAGCAACGATTTGTGAAACATACCCGTCTTGCTTTGCTACTACTTCTTGTACATATTTAGCTTGTGGTAGTTTTGAAGGATCATCTACTACTGAACCGTCTCCACCTTGAGCTACTAAAAATGCTTTAAATACTTCTAAAGCTTTTCCGTTTTTCATATTTTCTAGAAGTTTAGCTCTTGCTTCTTCTAATGTTTCAGCTTTTTTAGCTAGTACAACCATTTGGCTACCTAATACTAAGCATAATTCTTCTAAATCTTTTGGACCTTCACCTTTAAGTGTGTCAATTGCTTCTTTCACTTCTAATGCATTTCCAATCGCAAAACCTAATGGTTGGCTCATATCAGAAATAACTGCAACTGTTTGTCTTCCAACGTTGTTCCCAATCTTAACCATCGCTTTAGCTAAATCGCGTGCATCATCAATATCTTTCATAAATGCACCTGCACCAGTTTTAACATCTAAAACTATAGCGTCTGCACCAGCAGCGATTTTTTTACTCATAATTGAACTTGAAATTAATGGGATTGAGTTAACAGTTGCTGTTACATCACGTAGTGCATATAACTTTTTGTCAGCAGGTGTTAAATCTCCTGTTTGTCCGATAACGGCTAATTTAATATCATTTACTTGTTTCATAAATTCTTCTTCTGTTAATTCAACATGGAAGCCTTCTACAGCTTCTAATTTATCGATTGTACCACCAGTATGACCTAAACCACGTCCGCTCATTTTGGCAACTGGAATATCTAAAGAAGCTACTAATGGACCTAATACAAGTGTAGTTGTATCACCTACTCCACCAGTTGAATGCTTATCAACTTTGATTCCTTCAATGTTAGAAAGGTCAATTGTATCACCAGAATGTACCATAGCCATTGTTAAATCACTATATTCTTTTTCAGTCATACCTTTTAAGAAAACTGCCATTGCAAAAGCACTCATTTGGTAATCAGGTACACTACCATCAGTGAAACCTTTGATTACAAAATTAACTTCTTCTGTTGTTAATGTTTTTCCGTCACGTTTTTTTTCGATTAAATCTACCATTCTCATTTTCGAAACGCCTCTTTCTAATTTGTATATATTACTTCTAATGAAAAGTGACTTCCACATAATGTAGAAGTCCTTTTATATTCGTTGACTTTTGAATTAACCGATTTTACGAACAATCTCTTTTACTAATGATAAAAATGAAGCTCTTACTCTTTGTGTTGTTTCAATAACTTCTTCATGGTTTAGCGGTTGATCTAAAATGCCCGCTGCCATGTTTGAAATACATGAAATACCAAGTACTCTTAATTCAGCATGACGTGCCACAATTACTTCAGATACAGTTGACATCCCAACAGCATCAGCACCTAATGTTCTAAACATGCGAATTTCAGCTGGAGTTTCATAAGATGGTCCTGTCAGTGCAGCGTAAACTCCTTCTTGAAGTTTTACATCTACTTCACTAGCAGCATTTTTTGCAAGCTCTCTTAATTCACGGTCATATGGATAAGACATATCTACAAAACGAACGCCTAGCTCTGGGTTATTTGGTCCAATTAGTGGACTAGTACCAGTAAAATTAATATGGTCTGTAATTAACATTAAATCTCCAGGTTCGTATGAAGTATTAACTCCACCTGCAGCATTCGTTACGATTAATTTTTCTACACCTAATTCTTTCATGATACGTACAGGGAATGTAACTTTTTCCATGCTATATCCTTCGTAGTAGTGAACTCGTCCTTGCATTGCTACTACTTCAATACCGTGTATCGTTCCAAAAACTAGTTGTCCTTCATGTCCTTCAACTGTTGATGTTGGATATTCAGGAATTGTATGATACGGGATTTTTTCTTGATTTTCAATTTCATCAACAAGAACTCCTAAACCTGATCCTAAAATTAATCCAATTTTAGGCTGTCTGTCAACTTTACTTTTAATAAAATCAGCGGCTTTATCGATATTTTCTTTATTCATATGTAACTCCACCTTATCTCAATTTTTCAAAAAAACTTGATCCATGTGATGGCATTGTAACTTTAAAGTTTTCTGCAATGGTAGCTCCAATATCTGCAAAAGTTTTTGGTATTTCTAATTCTTTACCTTCTGAAAACTGTTTACTATAAACTAGTAATGGAACATATTCTCTTGTATGGTCTGTACCAGTATATGTCGGATCATTTCCATGATCGGCAGTAATCATTAATAAATCATCTTCTTTTAATAAATCAAATACTTCAGGTAATCTTGCATCGTATTCTTCTAATGCTTTACCGTAACCTAGTGGATCTCTTCTATGACCGTATACTGCATCAAAATCAACTAAATTTAGGAAGCTTAAACCAGTGAAATCCATTTTTAATGTTTCAACTAATTTATCCATACCGTCCATATTTGAAACAGTACGTAATGCTTTCGTAATTCCTTCACCATCGAAGATATCAGCAATTTTACCGATTGAAATTACATCAAAATTCGCATCTTTTAATTCATTCATAACAGTACGACCAAATGGTTTTAATGCATAATCATGGCGATTTGGTGTACGTTTGAAGTTTCCAGGCTCACCTACAAATGGTCTCGCGATTACACGACCAATCATGTATGGATCATCTAATGTTAATTTACGTGCAATTTCGCAATAACGATATAAATCTTCTAAAGGAACAACTTCTTCATGAGCTGCAATTTGTAAAACAGAATCAGCAGACGTATAAACGATTAAATCGCCTGTTTTCATATGCTCTTCACCAAGTTCAACTAATATCTCAGTTCCAGAAGCAGGTTTATTTCCGATTATTTTACGATCAAAATGAGTTTCCAATTCGCTTATTAATTCTTTAGGGAATCCATCAGCAAAAACTTTAAATGGCTTATCAATATGAAGACCCATGATTTCCCAATGTCCAGTCATTGTATCTTTTCCAACTGATGACTCTTCCATTTTTGTGTAATAAGCAAGTGGCTTATCGGCCTTTGGAACCCCTTTCAATTCTCTAATATTACTTAATCCTAGTTTTGCCATGTTCGGCATATGTAAACCATTCATTTCTTCAGCAATATGGCCTAGTGTATCTGAACCAACATCATTAAATTTTTCTGCATCGGGAGCTTCTCCGATCCCTACAGAATCCATAACAACGAGGAACACTCTATTAAATTTTCTATTCATTTGTTTTCCTCCTAACTCATCGAAACAAACTGAAACATAAATGATAGCGTCAGATGTCTGACAACTAAAGTATACTTATTGTCCTAATTCTTTTCAAGAATTATATTTTCCAATTTGTGTCTATTGATACTATATTTCCCCAGAATACTGTTATTTTGACATAAATATTTCATAATTTTATTCTTTTTTAGCCACTAATAAAAATGATATGCTAAAAATTCCTCTTACATACTGTATTGAAAAAATAAAAAGCCCAAGCTTTATAAGCTGGGCCTTTTAGCGTATTATGCTGTTTGATTTTCTGAACTTGCAACTTGATGCTTTTGTGCTTTTCTTTTAGCAACTATTGTACCAGCTGCAATTACGATTGCAGTCATGACAATTTTGAACGCTATAATAATTGTTTTACTTTCAAAAACATCATGAATCATTTTTTCATGAGTAATCATACCGGCTGCAGTCCAAGCTAAGATACCTGAACCAATTGTTGTAATAATTGGGTATTTGTTCATAATTTTCATTAATAATGAGCTTCCACCAACAATAATTGGAATTGAAATTAAAATACCAATTACGATTGCAACTAAGCTACCATGTGATACACCAGCTAAAGCTAAAACATTATCAAGACTCATTAACGCATCAGCAATGATGATTGTTCGAACTGCTCCCCATAATGTAGCACCACTTTTAACTTCGCCGTGTCCAGAGTCATCGACTAATAATTTAAAAGCAATCCATAATAACATTAAACCACCGATTGCATAAATAAACGGAATTTTTAATAAATACACGATTACTGCTGCAAATACTATACGTAGTCCAATTGCACCTAATGTACCAAATAATACTGCTTTTTTCTTTTGGTCTGCTGGTAAGTTTTTCGCTGCTAATGCGATAAGAATAGCATTGTCACCACTTAATAACAGGTCGATAAAAATTACATTCAATAGTACGCCAATACTTAATCCACCTAATAAATCCATGACTCTTCCCCCTTATGAAACTACTATTTTTAATTAAACAACCTGTACCCGTGACTACAAAATAAAAAGACCTTTGCCAATAGTTGTAGTTCTACGGCAAAGGTCTTGCTGAGCATACATATGTATGCCAACAAAGCCGATGAGAATTTCTTCTCATGTAATGACGACTTTGTTTCAGGATCTCTCCTGACGCTACTCCCCTTTGGAGTATTCGATTGTTTATTAATAATATAATAGTATTCTAGCTAGTCCATTATGTCAATAGATTTTTAATTGGTTTTTAATTATCGTTTTTATGCTTTCATTTCAATGTAGATAATTAACTTATTGTTTTGTCAATATTTTTGGTCCATTACTTGTAATCGCTAAAGTATGTTCATATTGTGCTGAATTTTTTCCATCTCTTGTTCTAGCTGTCCAGCCATTTGAATCCATTGTTAATTGCCATGATCCTAAATTAATCATCGGTTCAATCGTAATGACCATCCCCTCACGCAGTCTTAAACCTTTACCAGCCATACCAAAATGAGGAACATATGGCTCTTCATGAAGAGTTGGTCCTATGCCATGTCCAGTAAAATCACGTACAACAGAATAACCTAATGACTCAGCATAAGATTGAATCGCAAAACCAATATCACCAATACGGTTTCCTACTACAGCTTGCTCTATACCTTTATATAGGCATTCTTGCGTAACTTTTAATAAGTCTTTGTTTTCTTTAGCTATATTTCCTACACCATATGTCCAAGCCGAATCAGCAAGCGCACCATTTAAATTTACAACCATATCAATCGTTACAATATCTCCATCTTTTAATGGTTTTTTACGAGGGAATCCGTGGCAAATCTCATCATTAATTGAAGCACAAGTTGCATATTTATATCCTCGGTAACCTTTTTGCTCCGGTTTCGCACCATTTTCAGCTAAAAACTTTTCTACAAATTGATCGATTTCCCAAGTCGTAATCCCAGGTTTAATCATTTTTGCAATTTCCTTATGCGTAGCAGCTAATAAAGTACCTGCTTCATCCATTAAGTTAATTTCACGTTCAGTCTTAATCGTAATCATTTATTTCATCCTTTCAAGTCACCTAAGTTTTGAGTTCATATATGATTAATTTAATATATTATGCTTTTCACATTATAACAATCATTTTACAAGAAAAAAGAGCTTAATTTAAGCTCTTAATGTGTAAACAAAATTTTTTAAATTTGAGTTTCAGACTGATTGCAAGCGCTTGTCTTTCGAGGCGCGAAGCCTGATGAGGAGCGGAGTTACCCTAGACGGTAATGAGCACCGCAGACAGGCGAAGCAACGAAGAAAGCGAGCGTTTTCGGGCAGTCTGAAATCAGGCTCTTGGATGAAACTCTTTATAAACATCCTTAAGCCTATTTTTCGTTACATGTGTATAAATTTGTGTTGTCGATATATCTGCATGTCCTAGCATTTCTTGAACTGATCTTAAATCAGCGCCATTTTCTAATAAATGTGTTGCAAATGAATGACGTAAAGTATGCGGTGTTAATTCATGTTGAATATTTGCTTTTTCAGCTTGTTTTTTTAAGTTTTTCCAAAATCCTTGTCTAGACATTCTATTACCATGATGATTTAAGAAAAATGCATCATTATTTTTTTTACCCTTTAATTCATTTCTTGACAATTTTAAATAATTTTCAATTGATTCAATCGCAAGCTTACCTAAAGGAATAATTCGTTCTTTACTTCCTTTACCTAAGCATCGCACAAATCCCATAGTTAAATTAATGTCAGATAGATTTAATGATAATAACTCTGACACTCGCATGCCAGTAGCATATAACAATTCTAACATTGCCTTATCTCTTAAACCAAATGTAGAGTGGTCAGGTACTTCTAATAAAGCCTCTACTTCCTGTAGTGATAAAACCTTTGGAAGTACTTTTGGCGCTTTTGGAATTTCTATTAATAGTGAAGGATCGTCTTTCATACCATCAACCTCACGAATTAAAAATTGATGAAATGAGCGAATTGTTGCTAATTGACGAGCCATTGTTCGAGCTGTTAAATCTCTTTCTTTTAAATATTTTAAATAACTAATAATATGTAACCTAGTTATATTTGAGAGACCATTTATATTTTCAACAACGTCTAAATATTTTCCGTAGCTTTCTAAATCCTTACTATATGATAGAATTGTATTTTTAGATAAACCTTTTTCAACTTGGATAAAATGGATAAAATCCTCCGTTGCAAAATCAAATTCTTTTTTAAAAGGTGTTTTATCAGTCGTTGTCACATTTCATTACTCCCCGTTTTGATAAAACCGTACCAATTGGTTAAAAGCACCATCCTTTTTATGAATGTCCACCTTTAACATAGAGCCTTCTGGTCGGTCATATCGATGCATATTTTCATATTCAGAATGAATCCATTGAATAGCAAAATAAAATAAAATTGTACATGTAATAAATAAAATAGTAACTTTTATTACATTAAAAACAATGCTTGCTCTTTTTTTCATATGACCACCACCTTTTGCTAGAAGTAAAGACATCATTACTACATGCTATGCAAAAATAGGACAAATCATACTTCAAAAAATCAACATTAATCATTCAGTGTCATTTTTTAGAACATGAAAAAGAGCAGACTCTTTTTATTGAACTGCTCCGTCTTTTAAGAATCAAAAATAAAATGATTTTAATTAAATTAAAATCATTTTACTACTCTTCGTTTTGATCATGGCAACGATGACATACACCATGAAATGATAATCGATGATCTTTAATTTTAAAATTCCAACGTTCTTCAACTGTCTTTTCAACTTCACTTAATAGATTTTCATGAATTTCATCTACTGCTCCGCAAACCGTGCAAATTAAATGATGGTGAAAATGTTGTGCACCTTCATGTCTTAAGTCGTATCTTGAAACGCCATCACCAAAATTTATTTTATCAACAATTGTTAACTCAGTTAGTAATTCTAACGTACGATAAACAGTAGCAAGTCCAATTTCTGGCGATTTTTCTTTCACTAGGAGGTAAACATCTTCTGCACTTAGGTGATCTTCTTCGTTTTCTAATAAAACACGAACAGTGGATTCCCGTTGTGGTGTTAATTTGTATCCTGCTAAATGTAGTTGTTTCTTTATTCGTTCAACTCGTTCTTCCATTCTTTTCACTCCCTCGCCACTTGATAATAATTATAACAAAGAAAGAGAAAGTGTCAAAAATTATTTGTTAATTTTTTGAAACAATTATTTCTGAAATGGCTTTTAAAAAATAAGTTGAACCATATGCCTCAATAATACTTGCAATACTTAAGCAAACAGCAACAACTCCAAAGACAATAGAATACGAGACTAACTGTTTCATAATTGGTTCATTATCATTTTTAATAAATTGTTTTCTAATCATTCGAATGGATAGCTGAACTGCTAAAACTGTTAATAGTATATATAATGGTAAAACGATAACATTTTGTGGAAAAACAGAAGAAAATGCTAATAAAATACCATGCCAACCTAATTGATTGACTAAAAATCCAACTGTAAATCCAACTACCAATCCTTTCATAAATAATAGAATAAGAATGATTGGTAATCCGATGATTGAGATCCCTAACACCCAAATCAGTGCTAAAAACTTCAAATGAGAAGAATAGCTTGAAAGGAACACTTCATTTCCGCTAATATAATCACCATTATTAACTTGTCCAAAAAAATGTGTAATAAAGGATAGAATATCCTGCTTTTGACTCACATTCATACTATTTACGATGACTGCTCCAAATACTACACCAAAAAGTAAGATCACACTAACAAAAATATAGAGTGACAAATAATCTTTAACATGTTTTTTCATCGTTGATTTGACTGAGCTTCTTGTCATGATATCATCTCCTGGACTATATTCTCTCTTCATTTTATGAATGGACAAGTAATTTATTCTATTAATTTATAAAAGTTGAAAAATTAATAATAAAGAAAAAGTGGTTCTTGTTCCTATATTATGGAAAGGAATGATCATTTCAGTTCGAATTATTTCAACAAATAGAAAAAAGCTGTTAAAGTCAGGCAACGACTAAAACAGCTTTGTTTTAATTTAATAATTCAATTTGTTTTTTTATGATATGACCGATTGATTTTGCATTTTCTTCATTATTTCCATAAATAGTTGAATGTGTGTGGCCTTCTAATGTTTGACGGCTACCTTGATTCGTTGTTTCACAATATTCATTATGATATTTTTCAACTTTATGTAGTAATTCCTTTTTTTTCTTCAGATTAAGCTGTAAACCACTTTGATTGGAAGCTGTTAATACTAGTAAAGGAATATTCATTTTAATTTTCAATGCGTCCTTTATACGTAAGTTACTATAATGTAGGTTTTTCCACTCACTAACAACAGTCTTCCAATGCTTATAGCTCTTAATTGCGCTAATCATTTCGAACTGATTATCTGGGGTAGTTTTCATTATTTTATTAATTAGCTTATTTGGTATTGCCTTAGTAAGATTAAATTGGTTTGCATTTTTCATCATTAACGCAAATTGATATAGTAACTTATCATATAATTTCTGTTCATGTTCCTCTAGAGTCGGATGTGTTGGATCGAGTAAAATCATAGATTGGATAGCATTTGGAAAAAGGCGAGACAATTGGAATACAATATATGCTCCTAGAGAATGTCCTACAGCAATTAATGGACTTTTAATATTTAATGCTAATAAAATATCATAGCATTCAAAAGCTTGTTGTTCTGTTGATCGATCTGTAGTCCATATTCCACTTTTCCCATAACCTAAGCGATCGTATGTTATAACTCTGGCATATTTACTCAACTCTTCTTGTAAATACTTCCATTGATGAAGAGTATGCATCATTCCACATTCTAAAAGAACTGTGACTTTGCCATCCCCTTTTACTCGAACGTGATATGTGCCAAGCTCACCATTAACAAACAATATTCTCACCTTCATCGTATTTGATTAGTTGTCTTATTGTATTCATTTTTCCTGTTTTCTATTTTATCCTTAATTCTTTAATTTTTGCTTAATAAAAATGTTTTTTTTCGAGATAAGCATTAGAAACGTTAAAAAAAGACGTTAAAAAAATTAACGTCTTTTGTCTTAAAGTTTTTAAATTGTTTCTTTTTTTCCTTCGTAAGCTTCTTTTACTTCTTCGTAAAATTGAGCTTGAGTTGCAGAAAAATATGGTGCTACATAAAATAAAGCTAGCCCAAAAGTAATGATGATTAATAGAAGCCAACCGATGAATGAAAGCCATAATAAAAATAATTTCCATTTATATCCATCCATCATTCTTCTACTTAGTGTAATTGCATCTAATGCACCCATTTCAGGATGATCTTTTAAAATATATCCAACTTGTGAATAAGCGATTGATTTAATTATACCAGGTACTATTAGTAAAATAAGCCATAGAATTGTAAATAAAGTTACTAAAAATCCAACGAATATTCCTCTTATAAATTGATGTCCACTTTTAAAATAGAAAAATAAGTCCGATAAATTTTTTTCCTCATCACGAATAAGGTTTAAAAAGTAAACAATTAATCCATAACCTAGTAATGTGTTTACGACCCAAGTGATAATATCAATGACTGTTTGCACTCCTGCGGGAATTATCACTTTATCATCCATTGGATCCAAAAATAAATTCCCACTGTAATGGTAATTGACCGGTCCATTAAGTAACATATGAATAAATCCTTGTACTACCCAAAAAACCACAAGTGTTAAAATCGCTTTACCCCAATTACCAGATAGACGACTTTTAGCTGTTTTTTTAATTGATGAAATTCTCATCTACTCATCCTCTCAAAAAATGTCACTTTATTTTACCATGTTTATTTCCATATTTTGAGAATTATTTTTAATTTTATTTTAATTTTTTTGTAATAATTGTAAATATTGGACTGCAAAACATGTTTTTGCATCATGGATTGAACCTTTTTTTAGTTCCTCTAGACACTCGTCTAATGTTAGCTCAAAAATTTCAACAAATTCATCTTCGTCTAAAGCAGCACTATTTTCTAGTTTCTTTAAACCTTTTGCTACATATATATGTATGTACTCGTCTGCAAACCCCGGTGAAGTATAAAAAGATTGTATATGCTCCCAATTTGCTGCTTCATATCCAGTCTCTTCTTCTAGCTCTCGTTTAGCCGTTACAAGTGGCTCTTCGCCTTTTTCTAGTTTTCCTGCTGGAATTTCTAGAAGACTTCTTTCTAGCGCTTTTCTGTACTGCTCAACAAAAATAATTTTTCCTTCATTTGTAATTGGAATAACAGCCACTGCGCCGGGATGCTTTACGATTTCACGCGTACTTGTATTTCCATTCGGTAATTCTACCTTTTGATGATAAAGAGAGATAACTCTTCCTGTGAATATTTTTTCTTCCACTAGTGTTTTTTCTTCAAATTTTTTCATTTTTTTCATCACCTTGTTCTAATTTATATGGTTGTCACATACATTTTATCATTTATTTCATTAAAATACTTTCTGAAATGAGGTAGTCTGATGAAAATGTGTATGACGGAAAATTCTGTTGTCCTTGTGGGCTCCAAAACAGAAATTTTAAAAACCCTCGAAGTTATTAGTATGCAATATAAAACTGTTCAAGAATGGATTCAAAACTCAAATGGCAAGCTTCTATATGTTGTAAAATAATACTCTTTTCCCTACAATTATATTTGGAGGGATTTATATGAAAAAACGTAAGCTTGGTTCTACTTTATTAGAAATAACCGAAATTGGTTTAGGTTGTATGTCTCTTGGGACAGAAGAAAATGAGGCGATTTCAACAATTCATGCCGCAATCGATGCTGGAATCAATTACTTCGATACAGCTGATTTATATGATTTTGGTAAAAATGAAGAAATCGTTGGAAAAGCTTTAAAAGGTCGTAGAGATCAAGTGGTTATTGCAACGAAAGTCGGAAACCGCTGGAATAATTCAATTGATAATAAATGGTATTGGGATCCATCTAGAGCATATATTAAAGATGCTGTTAAGGACAGTTTACGTAGATTAAATACAGATTATATCGATTATTATCAGCTTCACGGTGGAACAATCGAGGATCAATATGAAGAAACTATTTTTACTTTTGATGAACTAGTAAAAGAAGGCTTAGTACGCCATTATGGAATCTCTTCAATTCGTCCAAATGTTATTAATCGATTTGTAAATCATTCATCTATACAAGGTGTTATGATGCAATATAATGTGCTAGAGCGTAGACCTGAAGAATTTTTTCCGCTTTTCGAAAAACATCATATTTCTGTCATTGCACGCGGTTCCGTAGCAAAAGGTCTATTAACAAGTAAATGGGTAAAGAAACTATCTAACAAGGGCTATATGTCCTATACAGAACAAGAATGTAATGAAACAATCCAAAGCCTTCTCCAACTTCTAGATGAGGAACAATCCTTACATAGCTTAGCTTTACAATATGTTCTTTCTCATAAAGCAGTTTCATCGTTAGCTGTTGGAGCTCGAAATAAAGAACAATTACTAGATAATCTTAACGCATATATAGCAAAACCATTAAATTCACAACAAATCGCCAAAATAAAAGAAATTTCACTTCTTACGAAATACGAGGAACATCGTTAAGCCACTCCTTCCTTCCAAGGAAGGAGTGTTATTTCTTCCATTTACTTGCTTTTCGATCGATTTCATCTAAAAATTCTTTTCGTCCCCTTTTATATTCTGTTTTGTTTTTAGCAAGTTCTTTTTTTAATTTTATATATTCCATTGTTTGATCAGTATGCGCAATCATATATTCCCTAAATGCAATATTTCGTTCAACAGCAGCATTTCCTTCTGGGTATACTTGAATATGAAAACTACAATTATCATCACATTTGATAAAAAATCTTCTGTCTTGATTAGATTGATTCCCCAATTGTTCGTAACCTAACGTTTTTAGAACATCACTATACTCATCAAACTTTTTTAAGCATTTAACTACGATCATTAAGTCAATGATTGGCATCGCAAACATATTCGGAATTGAAGTACTCCCTATATGATAAATTGCTGCTTTCTCCGGTAATAATAGATCAATTGCCTCTTTTTCTGACTGAAAATCTTCTTCCCAGGAAGTACGATAAGGTACAATTTCAATATTCTTTTTCATAGTGAACACCTACACTTTTTTCATTAACCTTCCTTTAATAGCATTCGTTAAAGGTCACTTAATTATTGAAAAAATTAATTGGGTGAAATAAGTGTATAAAAATAGATTCTAAATCATCATGACTTTTCACCTACCTCCAAATACCTAGAATGAAACTTTTTCTATTTATATAAACTAATCCCTTTAACCTAAAAATCATTTAATAAATGTTTTAAAAATCATCATTTAATACTAAATTAAATTTTGGTTAAAATACTCACAATTTCTACTTTTATTGGTTTCTTTGCATTATAATTATTTTAGTTACTAAGATATTTAGTTACGTTAACTTTTTATAGTACTTCCTATTTTAAGGAGAGAATGAAATGTCAGAAAACCCAATCATTCGAAGTGAATTTATTCCGTCTCTAATAATGGAATTTAGAAAATTTAGCACTTCAATCGTTCTTTTTAATGAAGGGCTTGCCTCGAACCTGCATTTAAATGCGACTGATTTACGATGTCGAGAGTTACTTTGTCATACTGGTCCAATTTCAGCTGGAAAGTTATCTCAATTAACACATCTAACTACTGGTGCTATAACAGGAGTTATTGACCGACTTGAAAAAGTCAATTTTGTTGAACGTATTCAAGATCCGAATGACCGTAGACGAGTAATAATTCAACCTGTGTATGAACGTGATGATGAATTAGCAGAGCTTTTTAAACCATTATCTGACTCTCTTTCTAATATTTTTAACCAGTATGATGACAAAGAGTTAACGTTATTATTTAAATTTTGGAATGATATTAATGATTTGATTCCAAAAGAGACTAAAGAATTAAATAAGGGGGAAACTTAATGGTTTCAAAAGACAGTAAGGTTGGCTTTGTCGTAGCAGGTCTATTATTAGGAATGCTCATGGCGGCTATGGATAACACAATTGTTTCTGCTTCGATGCCGACAATTGTTGGAGAACTAGGTGGTTTAGACCAATTTATTTGGGTAACCTCTGCATATTTGGTTGCTACTATGGCAAGTATGCCGATTTTTGGTAAGTTATCGGATATGTATGGACGTAAACGATTTTATTTATTAGGGCTTTTAATTTTCTTAATTGGTTCAGCATTATGTGGAACAGCAAATAGTATTGTTCAATTAAGTGTTTATCGTGCGATCCAAGGAATTGGCGGAGGTTCATTAATGCCAATAGCCTTTACAATTATTTTCGATATTTTCCCTCCTGAAAAGCGAGGAAAAATGACTGGTTTATTTGGTGCAGTTTTTGGTCTTTCTAGTGTATTCGGACCACTATTAGGAGCATATATTACTGATCAAATTGATTGGCGTTGGATTTTCTATATCAACTTACCTTTAGGTATTATTTCTTTATATTTAATTTCTCAGTTTTATAAAGAAAATCTGCACCTTAGAAAACTTAAAATCGACTGGTTTGGTGCAATTACACTTGTTGGTTCAGTTGTCAGTTTAATGTTTGCACTTGAATTAGGTGGAAATGAATACGATTGGAATTCTGGTCCAATTATTTCCTTATTTGCCATCTTTGCAGTATTGTTTATTGCATTTATTCTAATTGAAAGAAAAGTTGAAGAGCCAATTATTTCATTTAGCTTATTTAAAAAGCAGCTATTTGCGGCAACTCAAGGTGTTGCATTTTTCTACGGTTCTGCTTTTATTATTACGACTGTATTAATTCCACTTTTTGTTCAATCAGTTTATGGTGGTACAGCTACAAATTCTGGTATCATTCTTATTCCGATGATGCTTGGTTCAGTTGTAGGTAGCCAGGTAGCGGGACAATCGGTACGTAAATTTAGTTATAGAAGCATCATGTTAGTTTCAGTTGTTTTATTCTTTATTGGAATGTATTTATTAAGTACATTAGATACTAATACAGCTCGATCAACAGTAACGTTTTATATGATTATCGCTGGTCTTGGAATGGGTTGTTCATTCTCATTATTAAGTATGGCAACTCAACACAAAATCGAACCTCAAAAACGAGGCATCGCTACATCAACAAATACTTTCTTTAGAACATTAGGTATGACAATTGGTGTTACTATTTTTGGAACAATTCAAAACCACGTATTTAAAAATAAATTAAGTGATTTACTTGGTAATTTAGGTGCATTCGGCGGAAAAGTTGACTCACGTGCATTATTATCTGCTGATGCAAGAGCTAAAATTCCACCAGAAGTACTGCATAAAATCTCAGAAGCAATGGCCCATTCTGTTGCGACCACTTTTAAATGGACACTTATTCCAATTACTTTAGGTTTTATCGCGATTATCTTAATGGGTAAAGAAAAGTTAACTTTTGAAGTAAAAGAAAATAGAGCGAAAAAAGCTCAATAAAAATAAAGCCAAATCCTATTTAAAATGGATTTGGCTTATTTTTTTCTATAAAAAACTAATTATTTTTACATTTTTCAACATTTATTTACTTTTATTTATTATTTTAATCATTTCAACTTTAAATTCGTCAACTATTCTTAAAGAGTAATAGATTGATATGAGGAGATGATTAAAACTGAATAGGAAAAAGTTAATTTTAGCAGCAATGACATCACTAATGGTATATTCAGGAGTTAGCCAAGTTTCAGCACAAACAATATCTGTGCACCAGAATACGTTTAAGTCATTTGGACCAAAAGGATTTGACCTTCAAGCACACCGTGGAGGACTGGGGCTTACAGTTGAATCAACTATAGCTTCATTCTCACATGCACTTGAACTCGGCGTAAGCACCCTTGAGCTTGACGTACAAATAACTGAGGATCATCAAGCTGTTATTACGCACGATCGTAAGATTTCTAGTACAAAATGTTCTGACACAAAGCCAGCATTCGTTGGCGATTCAGAGTACCCCTACGTTGGTAAATACATAAAAGATTTAACGCTAGCTCAAGTAAGAACGCTCGATTGTGGTTCAAAAGGTCTACCCCAATTCCCTGGCCAGCAACTAAGTCCTGGTGCTCGTATGCCACTGTTAACCGAGGTATTTGATCTTGTAAAGAAATACAAAGCTAAAAAAGTGTGGATGAATATCGAAACGAAAGTTGAAGCTGGAGCACCAGAACAAACAGCTCCTCGAGAAGAATTTGTTCAAATCGTTGCCAAACAAGTACGTGAAGCTGGGATGTTGAACCAAGTATCAATTCAAAGCTTTGACTGGGGTTCGCTCAAGCTTATGAATGAAGTTGAACCTCGATTGCCTCTTGTTGCGCTAACGAACGGACCAGAATTTCTACAACCTGGCAAACCTGGTAAATCACCTTGGTTAGGTGGAATCGATATAGATGATTTTGATGGAAATCTCGTTGCTGCGGCTCATTCATTAGGTGTAGATGCAATTTCTCCAGTCCATGGATTCCCACAGGATGGCAAAATTACTGATTCGAACTACACGCCTTATATTACTAAAAGTATGGTTCAAGAAGCTCACCAGTACGGTATGAAGGTCATTCCATGGACAGTTGACGACCAGCCAACTATGCAAAAGCTTATTGATGATGGTGTCGATGGAATCATAACGGATTATCCTGACCGACTACGTGATGTGATGAATCAGTATCATTTTAAGTTACCTAAAAGCTACTCTGCAAAGTAATTCATATATTTAAATTTAGTTTATTATTCTCTCATTATATAAAAATCAGTGCTTTGTATAATCTTAATGTTGATTTTGAAAAAAAGGGTGTCTATTAAGGCACCTTTTTTATTAGAAGATAAATTTTTCTCGCTCTCTATTTGTTTTCTATGGATCTTATTTGATTTTATAACTTTTTTATTTAAAATAATTTATTTTTTAATTTATCGATTTCATGTGATTTAAGTCACAAACAATGATTATATCCCGCCATATAATAAGTTTATTCAAATTGTTAGGGGGATGAATGATGTTTTGTAACCAATGTGAACAAACTCCGGTTGGTGGTTGTAAAATTGTAGGTGTATGTGGAAAAGATGAAACAATTGCAAGTTTACAAGATACGATGGTTTATGGATTAAAGGGAATTGCAGCTTATCGAACACATGCAGCTCAATTAGGGTATACTGATCCATTTGTTGACCAAGTAACACATGAAGCTCTATATATGACTTTAACAAATTCTAATTTTAACTTACAAGAACACATAGATATGGCTATGAAAGTAGGTCAAGCCGCAATTCGTGTAATGGAGCTTTTAGATGAAGCTCATATTAAACATTTTGGAATTCCTGAACCTGTACAAGTTTCTTCTAATAGAATTGAAGGAAAATGCATTGTTGTTACTGGTCACAATTTATTTGCATTAGAAGAATTGTTAAAACAAACAGAGGGTAAAGGTATACATATTTACACTCACTCTGAAATGCTACCGGCTCACGGTTATCCAGCATTGAAAAAATATCCACATTTAAAGGGGAACATCGGAAAAGCTTGGTTTGATCAACGTCGTTTATTTGAAAAATTCCCAGGAGCGATTTTAGCAACCACAAACTGTGTGATGCCAATAAAAGGTAGTTATGCAGATCGCTTCTTCTCATATGAAGTCGCGGGATTAGAAGGAGTAACTAAGATTATAGAGGAAGATTTTTCACCACTAATTCAACGTGCATTAGAACTACCAGCAGCAAATATCGAATCAGAAGAAGTAATGACTACTGGTTATCATCACGAAACAGTTTTGTCTATTGCGCCTGAAATTGTAGAAGCTGTAAAAAATGGAAAGATTCAACGCTTCTTTGTTGTAGCAGGTTGTGACGCCCCAGGTAAAGGTGGAGAATATTATCGTGAGCTTGTAACTTCTTTACCAAATGATACAGTAGTTTTAACAACATCTTGCGGTAAATTTCGATTTAATGATGTAGACTACGGTACTGTAACTGGTACAAATATTCCTAGATTTATAGATTTAGGGCAATGTAATAATTCAATTTCAACAATTAAAATTGCGGCTGCATTAGCAAAAAGCTTTAATTGTAGTGTCAATGAATTACCAGTGAGCATTATACTTTCTTGGTTTGAGCAAAAAGCTGTAGCCATTTTATTAGGTTTATTTAGTCTAGGAATCCAAGACATTCGAATCGGACCAAAAGCACCTGACTTCATTAATGAAGGCGTATTAAATGTATTAGTTGATGCATTTGGCTTAAAATTAATTACAAATGCACAAGACGATTTAAAAGCTATATTACAAGGCTAATAGCCTAATTGAACAAGGAACTTCTCTTACATGAGAAGTTCTTTTTGCTATTGAAAAAAAGTTGTCATTTAAATAAGGATTGTCTTGGTGATTTCCACTACAGAATGCTCGCTTTCCATGAGTCATGGGCTAAAGCCTTCCCGATTCTTTGGGGTCTCACCCTTCCTGCATCTCCTAAAGAGGACTATAAAAAAACAACTATACAAAAATAGTTGTTTTTTATCCGCCAATATAAGACATTTCAATTTTACGATTTTTATGACTTTCTTCAGTACGGATCTCAGAGTATCTGTCGTCTCTTTTTTCCCATATTGATTGAATTGTTGCTGAAATGGATTTATCTGTAACGCCAGTACGCAACATTTTTCTTAAGTCATACCCTTCTGAAGCGAATAAACAGGTGTATAGCTTTCCATCTGTAGATAGGCGGGCTCTTGTACATGAACCGCAGAAGGTTTCGGTAACTGATGAGATAAATCCTACTTCGGTATTCGTTCCTTTATATCGATATCGTTTTGCTACCTCGCCAAAGAAATCCTGCTCTATTGGCTCCAACTCAAATTGTTCTTGGATCATATCGAATAATTGCTTCTTTGAGATAACGTCTTTAAAATTCCATCCATTTGTACACCCTACATCCATATACTCTATAAATCGTATTGTAATATTTTTCTCTTTAAAAAAACGCACCATTGGTAATACTTCTGTATCATTTAGACCTTTCTTTACTACCATATTTACTTTGACTTCTAGCCCTTCTTCCCTAGCTACAAAAATTCCATTTAAAACTGTGGAGACGCTCATATTCATATTATTTATCTTCATGAAAACTTTATCTTCCAGAGAGTCTAAGCTTACATTTACGCTGCAAATTCCGGCTTCTTTAAGTGCTTTGGCGTTTTTTGCCAAAAATACACCATTTGTTGTTAACGTCACATATTTAATTCCTTCAATTTTTGAAAGACGTTTAACCAGTATTGGTAGATCTTTTCTTAAAAGAGGTTCCCCCCCTGTTAACCGAATCTTTTCCACACCTATTTTTGCAAATAATTTTGCTAATCGAACAATCTCCTCAAAGGATAGGATTTCATCTTTACTCATAAAGGGATAGTCAACTCCAAATATCTTTTTAGGCATACAGTAGCTGCATCTAAAGTTACAACGGTCTGTGACAGATATTCTTAAATCTCGTAATGGTCGATTGCGGGTATCGAGAATATTCTTCATTTTTTTCCACCCCTTATTTTTTGTACGACTATATTAGCATACAAAATTCTTTCACTGTATGATGTATGTCACAACCTTGTATTTAAACTATTTAGTATTTATGTTCTAGAATATCTTGTTGGACGATTAATTTATCATTTTGCCAAATGTAGTTTCAGAGCTTTAACGGCAATATTTTCATATTCTATCTCCTTAGAGTTCTATGCTATTCAATCGCATGGTATTATAATATTAAATGTAATACATAAAATACTTGTTTAAATACATAAAAACATTTATGTTCAACTATAACGAAGCGGAGATACTTTGATGGAAAAAAATAATAATAGAAAAAGTGACCTTTCAATCGTTTCTAAAGATTTGGCTTCCTTATTACAGTCAATCGGATCAACTCGTGCAGTAAAAAAAAGCACCTTCTTATTTCAAGAAGGAGAAGATGCTAAAGAATTGTATCTTATTAAATCAGGAATGATCCAAATAAGTAAACTGACTCAAAATGGTGATGAATTAAATCTTCGCATTTGTCAAAAAGATGACTTAGTTGGAGAATTGACTCTCTTTTCAGAGAATGCGACTTATATGCTTAGCGCTTACGCATTAGAAGCAGCAGAAGTGCAGGTCATTCCTAAAGATATTTTGGAGAAAAAACTAATTAACCATGCTCCATTGACATTTGAATTTATGAAATGGATCTCTACTCACCTTAGAAAAAATCAATCTAAGATTCGAGACTTAGTATTAAACGGTAAAAAAGGCGCACTTTACTCCACACTCATCCGTATATCGAACTCTTATGGAGAATTAATAGAAAACGGAATTCTTCTTAATATTCATCTTACTAATCAAGAATTAGCTAAGTTTTGTGCTGCTACTAGAGAAAGTGTTAATCGGATGTTAAGTGATTTAAAGAAAAAAAATGTTATTGGTTATTCTCCCGATGGAAAAATTATTATCAAAGACTTACAATTTCTTAAAAATGAAATTGGCTGTGATAACTGCCCAAAAGATATATGTAACATAGATTAGTTCTCTTTAAGACAATTAAAGTATTAAGCTGTTTAAGCTTACCTTTACGGAATATTATTAATTATATGTAACCTTAACTTAGACTCTAAATAGTTAAGGTTATTTATTTTTTATTACTTTAATTTTCTATAAAATACTCAAAAATCCCCGTTCTTTTAACTGATTTCAAATCATCCTATCGCTATTATTAGAGCTAGTTGTGTGAAAAGAGTCACAGTTTTACTCAAATCGTTTTTATATAATGATGAAAAAATATGGTCTTGTAATATAGGGAGAGAAAAAAATTGTATAAACCTGATTATTTACTTAATTTGAAAAGTCTCTGTTTGTTTCATGATATCAATCATAACCTTTTAAAAAAAATAGTTGCTGCATCCAATCTATACTTTAGAGAAACTAATGAAAATATAACTATTCACAATGAACAAAATATGATTATCATTTTAACCGGAAAAGTAAAAGTTCATATGAAAGAATCGAGTGGTCTTCAATATAAAATTGGCTGCTTAAAATCAAGTGATGTATGCTTTCCAAGTCTCTTTCTGGATACTCATGTTAACAATTCCATTCTTCTTGAAGTTACCCAATCTACGACATTTCTAGAAGTCCCATTTTTATTTATAAAAAAATTGGCTTGTAAAGATCCTGTTTTAAAACGTAATATTTTGCGCTCTTTTCATAAAAACCTTCTAAGTACTTATGAAGAAATTTTCAATTTGATGAGTTAACGAATAGTTAAAAATAAGTTATTCATCCTTCCTACTTTGTGTGATATAGTTCACAACATTACTTTCGATTGATTGGTAATATTTAGTTAATAAGTTTTATTATTGATCCATTGAAAGGGGCATCATTATATGAAAAGTTCTAAAATCCAATTACCTCTTCAAACATCAAGTCTCATCGTAGGGTTCATGGTATGGGTACTCATTTCTTCACTCATGCCAAATATTCGCCAAGATATTGAATTAACAAATGGTCAAGTCTCCTTAGTCACTGCCATCCCTGTTATTTTAGGAAGCATCCTACGTATTCCAATCGGGTATTACACAAATCGATTTGGAGCAAGACCTATTTTCACCATCTGTTTTCTTGCACTTTTATTTCCTGTATTTTTCATTAGTCATGCTGATTCACTTTTAGATTTAGTTATTGGAGGATTGTTTGTTGGTATAGGTGGCGCAGTCTTTTCAATCGGAGTAACTTCACTACCAAAGTATTACTCTTCAAATAAACATGGTTTTGTGAATGGAATCTATGGATCTGGTAATATCGGTACAGCAATAACTGCATTTTCCGCACCTGTTTTAGCGAAATCAGTTGGTTGGGAAACAACAGTCAGATTTTATTTAGTATTACTAATTGCGTTTGCGTTATTAAATTTTCTGTTTGGTGATAAAAATGAGAAGAAAGTAAATGTTCCGATTGTAAAACAAGTAAAAGAGGTTTATCGTAATTCAACTTTATGGTCACTAAATTTATTCTATTTCATTACATTCGGATCATTTGTTGCTTTTACAATCTATTTACCCAATTTCTTAGTTAATAATTTTAATTTAAGTCCAGTTGACGCTGGTATACGAACGGCTGGATTCATTGCTCTAGCAACACTCTTCCGACCAATCGGTGGCTTTCTTTCAGATAAATTCAATCCTTTCAACATATTATTGTTTGTCTTTGGTGGATTAACTTTCTCTGGCGTTCTATTATCTTTTTCTCCTACTATTAAACTGTATACTGTAGGGGTTTTATTAGTAGCAGTTTGTGCAGGGATCGGAAACGGTACGATCTTTAAATTAGTACCTCTTTACTTTACAAAACAAGCCGGAATTGTAAATGGGTTGGTTGCTGCTATGGGAGGTTTAGGAGGCTTCTTCCCTCCATTAATTTTAACATCTGTTTTTAGCTTGACAGGACATTATGCGATCGGATTTATGGCTTTATCTGAATTTGCGCTTCTCAGTTTTGTTATTGTAGTATGGATGACTTTCCGTGAAAAATTGAAAACGGAATATAAAATATTAGAAAATACGGCCCAAGCAATGATGGTAACAAATGATCAAGGAGTAATTCAAAAAATAAATCCTTACTTCACTAAAGTAACTGGCTACAATAAAGAAGAAGTCATTGGGAAAAAGCCAAGCATCCTTCAATCAGGACATCACAACAAAGCATTCTATGTACAACTTTGGAAACAACTCAAAGATCAAGGTAATTGGCAAGGTGAAATTTGGAACAAGCGAAAAAATGGTGAAGTTTATTTAGAATGGCTGACGATTACTCAAGTGTGTAACGATAATGGCAAAGTGATTTATTATATCGGTCAGTTTTGTGATTTATCGACTAGTAAGAGTAAAATAAACTAGTTAAAAATGAAGTTTATTCTATATCATACTTGTAAAAAACCTCACTGAAGAAGATAAAAGATCTGATGCTTTACATAATGTGGTCCATTTAATAGGGACCACTTTCTTTTTCTGTGATGACCTATGTTTACAATACTCCCCCACCTACCTGTAATAAATGTCACAGGCTTTTTCTTCGTTATCTTCTATAATTAGGAATGAATCAATTATCAGCGATAAAGTCACAGGAGGAGATATTCATCATGTTAACTGTTGAATTACACACTATTAGCCCTGATCTATCAATAGAAGATGTTCTTCATTTGAGAGGATTTGGAATTCAAGAAGAAACGTATTTTTACACAAAGGGTAACATTAAATTAGAAGTTGTCATAGATTCTGATAAAAGATCTTTAAAAATCAATATTCCCCCACAATTAAATCTAAAACAATATACAATCGTACACCATATGATTAAGAATCTTATTCTAGTTCTTAATGCTGAATATAATGATTCTCAAAGTTTATTAGGCTACTTAACAAATGGAGAAGGAGCATACCTCATTTCAAATTGGGAATATTGGGTTGCCTTTCTTCAAAAAGCGAAACTACGTAGTTTAGAAGGAAAAAAGGTACAAGTATTCGATGAAACAAATAAAGAAATTGCCTCTGGTATGTTTATTAGCTACACGATGTTTGATCAGTCTTCAAATATTACAGAATGTACATTGATTACACACTTTGGTGAGAGGTCCTTTAAAGGAAGCAATTTATTAATTGAAGCAACAAACGAATGGTAACTGAATATACTTAACATATTTTAAAGCGCAAACTCTATTATTGATCTGTTTTTTGTATATAGTAAAATCCACAAAAATAATCCCCCAGTTATTTTTAACCGGGGGATTTTTATTATTACTTTCCTGCATACACTCTATCTGTTAACCTTGATTATTTTCGATATTCTTTCTTTCTCCATTTTAAGTAAGTAAGAAAGCAAACTATAGCAGAAAGAACTCCTATAACAGAAAATAACCTAACATGTTCATAATTTTCACCATAAAAAGACTCAATCGTCAATTGAAGCATTACTACGTTAACAATTAAAGTTATAAATATGATTATCCAATATTTTTTATGAACCATGACGGACTTTCCTTCCAACTGCGTAAACAACTCCATTTTTTACTTCTAATTCAATCAGTGGTAATTCACGCTGAGGTGGACCAGCTAGAGGCTGACCATTGTCCACGCTAAAGAATCCTCGGTGACAAGGGCACAATAGCTTTGATTCTTCCTTATCATAAAAAACAGGGCATTGTAAATGAGTGCATTTATTATTATAGGCCTTTAGATTACCATCTTTTGTGTGTACTAGTATCGCAGGTTCATCTGCTGTTGGATAATTAAAGTTTATTGAACTATCTTTTGGTAAGTCTCTCAAACTGATAATCTTTTGTCTGTTTAAATCTTCTTTCTTGTTATTAAGGGCAATAGCTGAAAATGGAACAGTTGCTAAACCAAGAGTAACAGAAGCACCTACAACGGATTTCAGAAAGGATCTTCTGTTTAATTTTAAATCTTCATTTCTGTTTAAGTTATCGATTAAGTTAATCATATCATCATTTGTTTCTTTTACATTTCGTTTACCTTTATTTTCTTGAGGCATAGGTACGTCTCCTTTCGCCTTATGTTGTTATTCTGTATATACTCCAAAGAATTCTGGAACATATTCCCACTTATTTCCTTCTTGTGGTTTTTTACCTTCAACGAGATTCATCTGAGATCTTTTTCTACGTAGCTGCTGCATTTCATCGAAGTCAATAAAACGAATCGCATCACTAGGACATACAGAAGCACACATTGGTGCAATATCGTATTTTGAGCGATCGTAGCACATGTCACATTTGTACATTTTATTTTCTTCAAAATCGAACTTTGGAATACCGAACGGACATCCAAAAGTACAATTTCTACATCCAATACATTTCTCTTCCATAGCTGAAAGAACTACACCTTCTTCTGTTATTTGAATGGCATTTGCAGGACAAACACGGGCACAGGCTGGATCTTTACATTGCATACAAAGCATCGGATAGGTTTGACGACTTTCCATGAAATCAACATATTCTACATAGTTTCTTTCTTTTGCGTCATGATCTCCGCATTCTCGGCAAGCTGCTTGACAAGAACGACATCCAATACATCGCTCAAATTCTAAATACATGATTTTATTCATCTATCCCGACTCCATTCAAAAGTTATTTATATTTCTCAATCTTCAGTGAGCATACTTTAAATTCTGGCATTCTCGAAATCGGATCTAAACATGGATTGGTTAATTGATTGACCGCTAATTCTTTTCCCCAATGATAAGGAACAAATACCGTATCTCTTCTCGTAGCTTTTGTTAATTTCGTTTTTACAAGCATTTGAGAGCGAGGTGTGATCAACTTTACAAGGTCGCCATTCTCCAGTCCATATTGGCTTGCAAGTGCCGGATGCATCTCAGCAAATGGCTCTGGACATTGTTCCATAAGAAATTTGACTCTTCTTGTTTGAGCACCAGATAAATAGTGAAACACTACCCTTCCTGTCGTTAAGAACAAAGGATACTCCTTCGTTGGAGTTTCACCTGCTTCTTTCCACTCAACGCAAGGGAGATTAGCTTTTCCGTCTGGCGTTCCAAACTGGTCTATAAACATCGTTGGAGTTCCTGGATGGTCTTCGGAAGGACAAGGCCAAAACACTCCGTCTTCTTTATCAATTCGATCCCATGTTATTCCGTAATAATCTGCTTTCCCACCTTTAGTGGCTAAGCGAAATTCTTCAAAAACTTCTTCAGCATTTTTATATGGAAAATATTTACTTTTGCCCATTCGTTCGGCAATTAAGCTAACAATCTCCCAATCTGGCTTTGATTCGCCTAAAGGTTCACGTACTTTACGGATTCGAATCACTCGCCCTTCTAGATTGGTTGTTGTTCCTTCATCCTCTGCCCAAGTAGTGGCTGGTAATACTACGTCTGCAAACTCTGCTGTTTCAGATAAGAAGAAATCACTGACAACTAAGAAATCAAGCTTCCTAAACCCGTTCCAAATATGTTCTAGATTCGGCGCAGAAACTGCGGGGTTACTACAAATAACATGCATCCCACGAATGTTGCCTTTTTGAATTTCATCAAACATTTCATAAGCAGAAACACCAGGCTTTGGCATTTCGTTTGGATCGATTCCCCATACTTTTGATACATACTTCACCGCTTCTGGATCGGTTAGCTTCCTATATCCTGGTAAAAGATCAGCTTTTTGCCCGTGTTCTCTTCCTCCTTGACCATTTCCTTGACCAGTAAAAGTAGCAACCCCCGAAGCAAATCTACCTATTTGTCCCCTAAGCAATGCCATCGATGTATAAAGTGAAACATTATCTACACCTTTTGACTGTTGCTCAACACCTCTTGCAAACATAACAACTGATTTTTGAGATAGTCCATATATATGAGCGGCTTTTACGATTTTCCCAACCGACACGCCTGTTATCTTTGAAGTATATTCGGGTGTAAACTTTTCAACTGATTTCTTTAGTTCTTCAAAATTATTACATCTTTCATTTACATAGTCATAATCTACATAGCCATTTTTAATGAGTAGATGAAGCATTCCGTTCGCCAATGCAGAGTCTGTACCTGGCTTTAAATTTAAATGTACATCTGCAACACGTGCTGTTGGAGTCTCTCGTGGATCTGCTACAATCAGTTTAGCTCCCTTGTCCTTTGCTCTCCACAACCATTGAATGCTCGTAGGATGACACTCGGCTGTATTTGAACCAGCGATAAAGAAACAATCCGTATGTTCTAATTCAGGCCATGGAAGGGTTGAACCTCTGTCAGTTCCGAGTGTTTTGAGGAATCCACCTGCAGCAGAGCTCATACAGAATCGACCATTGTAATCAATAAACCTTGTACCAAGACCAACTCTCGCATATTTACCGACTAAATAACATTTTTCATTCGTCATAGATACCCCACCAAAAACAGATAAAGCGTCTCTCCCACTTTCTTTTTGGATCCGTTTAAAGTTTTCTTCTATAAGGTCTAGCGCTTCTTTCCAAGTAGCTTTAATAAATTCACCGTTTTTCTTAATAAGTGGTGTAAGGATTCGTTCATCGTGCTCAACAGTTTGGTATGCTGTTACTCCTTTTGGACACATTTTCCCTCTTGTAACTGGCCAATCATATCTTGGCTCTACCCCAACTACCTTTCCTGTTTTCTCATTCACCCGTATATGCATTCCACACTGCATACCACAATAACAACAATGGGTAGTAATTAGTTTTTCACCTGGTTTTTGAAGGTTTTTAACACCTTCTTTGACGATGTATTGACTCATTCTTCACGATCCCCTTTTTTATATAGATTAATATCTTTTTGTACTTCCTCTGGAAAGCAATAATAGTCATCTGATCTTTTTTTACTAAAACCAGACATTTGAATTCCATTTAATGTAGATATTGGATCACTGTTTTTAAGATGTGGCTCTGAATTTAGTTGTTTCATAACTCTGATTCTTCTTCGACATGGTAAACAATAGTCTGAGAGATAACTTCTATCTTCAAGTTGCAAATCAAAGCTTTGGGCAGCTAATATATCTTTTACATCGCTAATTTGATCATCAGAACTATAGAGTGTCCCACATCTTTTACATGGCCTTGTATCAACCTTAAGTTCTTGTTGATAGTTCATTGGAACTGCTGTTGCTAATGGACGGATTGGTAAATGAAATAACTTTCCGAATGGAAAATAGATAAGTAAAATAACGACTGAGACTTGGTGAATAAGTGTTAAGTAATGATGCATCCAACCATCTAAAAGTACATATGAAACAGTTAATAGAAGCCCCGTCACTGTTACAGCTAGTAGTAAATATAAAGGTAATAAATCAAATTCAGCTCGTTGTGTCACCTTCACATCTTGGCTCCTAATTCTTCTAACGATTGCCATGATTACACCAATAAGAACCATACTAGCTGTAATGTTTAGCCCGTTGTAAACCATTTCAGCGAATATACCGTGTGCCGCCATTGTAATGGTATCTACACCCATAACGACAATCGTATATGTATTTGAATCAACGAGCTCAAAGTGCATCCAACCAAATGTCAATCCAAAGGTGATTGCAAAGGAACCAATGCACCCCCAAGAAATTAGAAAATGCTGTACACCCCTGTATATACCCCTTTTAAAAATAAATTTCTGTAAGAAAATATTTTCAAACGCTGTTTTGGTGATCGATACTAGATTACGTTTTTTCCTTGTATTTTCTTTTAAATTTTTTAAACTTCGCTTTATAACCTGATGTGTTGCCGGCCTAATCAGCCACGCTGACATCCTAATCGTTAAGCCTACTGCAAAAATGAGCGAAGAAATAAAATAACCCATTAATGCCATATCGAAGTGTAAAAACCGATCCGTTCCAACCCATGTTGTAAAGAGTAGAAGTAAAATAATAAAAAATGAATACATACTGATTTTTGAGTAAAATGAGCGCTCGAGGGATTTTCTCATCTCATGTTCAACCTCCATGTGACTTTTTTAACATCGAAGTGCCTGATTAATTGATAAAATTGGGTACATGATGAAGTCTTCTTCTTTGTCATAATTGTACAGAAAGACTAATTCCAAGACTGTGAAGTACATCACACAATAGACCCTTAAAATTTAAAAAGAGGTGTGAACATGTTATCAGGTAATGTAATCGCTATAACAAGTGGAAAAGGTGGGGTAGGTAAGTCAACCGTAGCGACAAATCTTGCAGTTTCCCTTGCAATTCAGGGCAAAAAAGTTGCTTTAATTGACCTAGATATTTATGGATTTAGCATTCCTAAAATGATGAATATTGTCATCAGTCCAAAAATTTTTAACGGAAAAATCATCCCTGTGGAGTCACACGGAGTAAAAATTATTTCTATGGGTTTTTTCATCAAAAACAATGATCCAGTTGTTTGGAGAGGCCCTATGTTAGGAAAAATGGTTGAGCATTTCAGTAAAGATGTCATTTGGGGAGAATTAGACTTTTGCATTCTAGACATGCCTCCAGGGACTGGTGATATTGCACTCGATATGCATCACATTATTCCTCATAGTAAAGAAATTATTGTCACTACCCCTCATCAAACAGCATCAATTGTCGCCGAGAGAGCAGGTACGATGGCCCAAAAAGCAAATCATGAAATTCTTGGAGTAGTTGAAAATATGTCTTATTTCCAACCTATAGATCATTCCGAAAAGTACTACATATTCGGAAAAGGAGGTGGCGATTTATTAGCCGACCGATTAGGAACTGAAGTACTTGCCAAACTTCCGATCGAGGAAGTTATCGAGAATTCTCCTACTCCGTCCATATACGATGAGAATACTAGATTATTTCTTCATTATAAAGAGTTAGCTACAACTATTAATCTGAAATTTAACGCTTAAAATGATGTTATAAGGGATTGAACTATACTAAAATAGCGACTTCAATTAGCAGAAGTCGCTTTTATATGTTGAACCTTTGAATTATAAATGAACTAAATCTACAACAACAGCAAGCTAGTTACCACTAAGAATATGATAGAATTGATAATCTCAATGACCCCTAATTGTATAATAGTAAGTTTTTTATTGTGCAGGGAAATTGCTCTTATCAAACTAGGAGCAAAAGGGAGAATCCAAAGCCAAGATTCTTTTAAAGTAAAAATAAATAATAGAACGATAAAAATGGTATCCCCACGAATACCAACGAAATCTCTTATTCTTTTTTTCTCGAATCATTGATTTTACAAAAAATGTGCTTCCTAAAAAGAATAAAAATACGAAGAGTGCTACACTCCAGCCTTCGCTTGTAAGTGCCCCCTTTCCTATATAAAAACTAGCCAATCCACCTATACAAAAAACACCAATTACAATCATATCATTCGTAAAGGCTCGTTCGTTTTTTCTCTTAACGAAGTATATGTTTAATAAAAAGAATGGAATCATCGCTAAACCGAAGTATATCAATCTCCACTCAACAAACATCACGAGTCCTAAAAATACGAATGAAATGAAAAAATATCCTACCGCTCAATTAAAATAAAATGACACTTGTTTCCCTTTGGTCACCATAATCAAAGGATAGGTTGTAAGGTATAAAAAAAACCAACCTATAAATAAAGGGATATGAATTAAACGAAATGAACTTGCGACAAACTCCAAGTATATAAGGAATTAAAAGCATTGCCCAAGCACCGTGTTAGTTTGGAACTACTAATTTCACAATTTAGCACCCACTTTCCTTATTATTCCTACATCATACTGAAACAATAATGGGTTATCTGTGATTTAGTTCACTATTTTTTTATGTTTAAGAATTTCATAAAGATCTATTTACTTTAATGGACCCTAAACTATAGAGCGATTCCCAACAAGCAAAAAGCCCCTTAAAAAAGGGACTTTTTTTATTCATCCTTTGCAACTCCACCAACGGACCAATTTTCTTTTTCGAATTCATTTATTAAAATTCTTACTTGTGCTGGCTGAACAACCAATGTACGACAAACAACTTCATTTATTTCTCTCATTAATTGTTTTTTTAATGCTGTACTTCTACCTTCAATCAATTGAATTTGAATGATTGGCATAGTTTATTAGCTCGTTACTTGTAGTTTCATTGTCTCGATTCCATCAAAGTGCGCTTCTACAACATCGCCCTCTTCAACGTGGATCGCTTCTGTAATACCACCTGTTAAGATAATCATCCCTGGTTCAATTTGTTCGCCGTTTTTACTTAGCATCTGCACTAACTTTACGACGGATTCTACAGGATGATCTAGTACATCAGAACTTACTCCACTTTGTACTTTAACCCCATTTTTATATAATTCAACATTAATTTCATCCCAAGAAGTATATGTAGGTGAATAGTGTTGTTTACCAATGATAAATTTTGATGAAGATGCATTATCTGCTACGACATCTGTCAGTGTAAATGAGAAGTTTTTATATCGACTATCGATTACTTCTAATGCAGGTACAATATACTCAGTTGCTTCCCATACATCTTTTGCTGTTACATCATGTCCAAATAATGGCTTGTTAATCATAAAAGCGATTTCTGGCTCAACCCTCGGATGAATTGAACCTTCCATCTTTAATTTATTTTCTTCTAATTCCATCGATTTTGTTAAGCGTCCATAAATCGGCTCATCAACATTAACAGATTTTTGTTTAGCAATACTTGTTAATCCCATTTTCCAACCAATTAATGGATCACCATTTTTAATCGCATGATCAATACTTAATTTTTGAATTTCGTAAGCATTATTCACGTTTAATTCTGGATGTTCAATCGTAATTTTATCCATCTCTAGACCGTTTTTTTGGTGCATATATATTTTATTCGCGATTTCAGTAATCATTTTTCTTCGTCTCCTCTCAAAAAACAGACAATTTTTTATTTGCTAACATACAAGCAACTTCTTGAATCATATCCTCTTGCCCACCGACTACTTTTTGTTTTCCTAATTCAATTAAGATATCTCTTGCATCAACATTCCATTTTTTAGCTGCTCGATTGGCATGTAATAGAAAACTAGAATACACTCCTGCATAGCCTAAAATTAGACTACCTTTAGTAATCTCTTGTGGTGTTTGGAGAATTGGTGCAACAATCTCCTCTGCTAAGTCCATCATCTTATAGAAATCAATTCCTGTCTTGATTCCTAATCGCTCTAATACACCAATTAACACTTCAGTTTGTGTATTTCCCGCACCTGCACCTAAGCAGCGTACACTTCCATCAATTCTAGTAGCTCCTTCTTCAATCGCTACTAGTGTATTAGCCATCGCTAAAGAAAGATTATTATGTGCATGGAATCCAACTTCAATATCAAGAGACCCTCGTAAAGCAGCAATACGTCCTTTTACTTCATGTGGAAGAAACGCTCCTGCAGAGTCAACCATATAGACGACATCCGCACCATAACTTTCCATCAATTTGGCTTGTTCAACTAATTTTTCAACTGGTGCCATATGGGACATCATTAAAAATCCAACAGTTTCTAATCCAAGCTCTTTTGACATAGAAATATGTTGTTTCGAAACATCAGCTTCAGTAACATGGGTAGCTATACGAGCCATTTTTGCTCCAATTTTTGCTGCCGTTTTTAATTCCTTTACTGTTCCAATACCAGGTAATAGTAAGACAGCAATCTTTGAATGATTACATGAATTGACCGCTGCTTCGATCAATTTAAATTCATTCGTTGTTGATAAACCATATTGTAATGAAGAACCACCTAAACCATCTCCATGTGATACTTCAATAAAAGGCATTTTTGCATCATCAAGAGCCTTCGTAATTCGAACGACTTGATCTACTGTATACGAATGAGCAATTGCATGACTTCCATCTCGAAGTGCTACTTCAGTTATAATGACTTCTCTTCCAAACATTGCACTCCCTCACTTTCTTTAGGCACTTTTTTAAACCGTTTTTACCACTTCATATTGTGCAATCTCTTCTGCTACTTTTACTGCTGATGCAGTCATAATATCTAAGTTTCCTGCATAGCTAGGTAAGTAGTCCCCTGATCCTTGAACTTCTAAATAAACAGTTACAGTTGAACCATCTATAATTGGGTCCATTCTTAAACGGTATCCTGGTACATAAGCTTGAACCTTTTTCACCATTTGCTTAACGGAATGAATCATCCTTTCTTGGTTAAAATCTTCATTCGTAACTTTGCAATAAACTGTATCTCTCATCATAATTGGTGGTTCTGCCGGATTTAAAATAATGATCGCTTTTCCTTTTTTAGCTCCACCAATTTCTTCAAGTCCTCGAGCCGTTGTTACAGTAAACTCATCGATATTTGCTCGTGTACCAGGTCCGGCACTTCTTGAGCTAATTGTAGCAACGATTTCTGCGTACTCAACCTCTGCGATTTGACCTACCGCATGAACGATTGGGATCGTTGCTTGCCCACCACATGTTATTAAATTGACATTGCTTTCGACTATATGTGAACCTAAATTTACAGGTGGTACGACAAATGGTCCAATTGCGGCTGGCGTTAAATCAATCACGCGCTTCTTTAATTCACCAAGTACTTTTGCATGATGAAAATGAGCTTTAGCGGAAGTTGCATCAAACAATAAATCAGCCAGTTCTTTTCGTTCAATGAATCCTTGAATTCCATTATCGATTACTTCAATTCCTAATTCTTTTGCACGATTTAACCCGTCAGATTCTGGATCAATTCCGATCATCGTTGTTAATTCTAGAAATGGATTATTCTGTAATTTCATCATTAAATCTGTTCCAATATTCCCCGAACCAATGATTCCAACTTTTAACTTATTCATAATTACCACCTCATTTATTTAAATGAAATCGAGACGTCACCTAATAATGGAAACTTCGCAGTAAATAAGTCCCCAGCATTTACATTAATTGCAGCTGATAAAGCTCCTGATAAAATAATTTCTCCTGCATTTAGAGCGATTCCAAATTCACTTAATTTATTGGCTAACCATGCTACACAATGGATTGGGTTTCCTAATACTGCCTCTCCCTTACCTGAATTCATCAATTCTTCGTTACGATATAATTCCATCGTAACATTCGGTAAGTCAACTTCCTTTACATCGAAACGCTCATTGCCAAGAACAAATAAGCATGATGATGCGTTATCGGCAACTGTATCCTCTAATCGAATTTTCCAATTTTCGATTCTACTATCAACTACCTCTATTGCAGGCACAATATAATCTGTTGCATTCACTACATCCTCAAATTTAATATTTGGACCGATTAAATCTTTTTTTAAGACAAATGCAATTTCAGCTTCTACTTTTGGTAAAATCATATTTGCAACTTGTACTTCACCGAAATTAGGAATATTCATATCTGTTAGTAAGTGACCGTAATCTGGTTCATCTACCCCTAATAACTCCTGCATAGCAATCGAAGTTAATCCAATTTTTTTACCGATAATTTTCTGCCCTTTTTTCAATTTGTCATCGATATTTGTTAATTGAATTTGATAGGCTTCCCTTTCAGTTAATCCAGGGTAAATCTCAGTTAAAGCTTTTATACTAACTCCACTCTCTTCTGCTTCTTGCAGCAGAATTGTTAGCTCGTCTACACTAGTAATCTTCACTTTCTTTGGCCCCCTTTTTTATTCTTATAATTTAATCGTGATATTCGATAATTCACTATAAAACTCAAAGCTATGAATTCCACCTTCACGACCTAAACCGCTTTGCTTCATACCTCCAAATGGTGTACGTAAATCTCTTAAATACCAAGTGTTTACCCAAATAATTCCAGCCTCAATTTGATGAGCAACACGGTGAGCTCTGCGTAAATCATTTGTCCAAATTGTAGCTCCTAAACCATAATGAGTATCATTTGCCCATTCAATCACTTCTTCTTCCGAATCAAAAGGCATAACTGTTACGACTGGTCCAAATATTTCTTCTCTTACACATCTAGAATCACGGTTTAATCCTGTAATGATTGTCGGTGAGATAAAGCATCCTTTTTCAATTGATGCTGGTCTACTGCCACCCGTTAAAATAGTTCCGCCTTCTTCTTTTGCAATTTCGATATAAGATAATACTTTTTCGTAATGTTCTTTACTAATGACCGCACCAACTTTTGTGCCTTCTTCAAACGGATCGCCAATTTTTAATTCCTTTGTTTTTGCGACAAATTTATCAATAAATTCATCAAAGATTGATCTCTGAACATAAATTCTAGATCCACATAAACAAACTTCTCCCTGATTCATAAAAGATGATTTTAAAGTTGTTTCAATCACTTCGTCTAAATCAGAATCAGCAAAGATAATGTTTGGATTTTTTCCACCAAGCTCAAACGATAATTTTTTTAACGTTGGAGCTGCCGCCTTCATAATTGCTGAACCTGTTTTTGTTTCACCAGTAAATGTGATGGCATCAACATCTCTGTGCTCTGTTAAAGCTGAACCTGCCGCATTTGCTCCAAATCCGTGAACAACATTCACAACTCCGTCTGGTACACCTGCATGTTTACAAATTTCAGCTAAAACTGTAGCTGTCATTGGTGTCCATTCTGCTGGCTTCATAACTGTTGTATTGCCAGCCGCTAAACAAGGTGCAAGCTTCCATGTTAATAGTAATAAAGGGAGATTCCATGGGTTAATCATTCCGACTACACCTACAGGCCTACGATATGTATAATGTAAGGCAGTTTGATCTTGCATATGAGACTCAGAGCTTAACGTTGTAATATAATCAGCAAAAAAATAAAAATTGTGAGCCGATCTAGTAATATCAACTTCTAAAGCAAGATCATATGGCTTTCCAGTATCCATTGCCTCTAACGCCGCTAATTCTTCTTTTCGAGCTAATATTCCATCGCCGATTTTTCTTAATACTGCCGCTCTTTGATTGCTAGTAAATTGTTTCCACTCACCTTTTAACGCTCGTTTTGCTGCTTTTACTGCTTGATCAATTTCTAACTCGCCACCTTCAGAAACAGAGCCTAATACTTCTTCAGTCGCAGGATTAATATTTAAAAATGTTTTTTGATTAAAAGAAGGAATATATTGTCCATCAATAAAATGCTTACAATCAATCGGTAATGTTTTATTTTTCTTCTCTGTAACTTGCATAATAGGCACCTACCATTCTAATAGAATAAAAGGTGACACGAGTGTCACCAAATTTTTCAATCCTCTATTTCTACAACCATTTCAATTTCGATCGCTGTATTATGTGGAAGCTGTGCCATCCCAACAGCTGATCTAGCATGTTTTCCTCTTTCACCAAACACTTCTACTAAAAGGTCAGAAGCTCCGTTCATCACTTTCGGATGATCATAGAAATCTTCTGTACTATTTACAAAGCCTAAGATTTTGACAATTCGTTTTACTTTCGAAAGTTCACCTAATTCGTACTTTAATACACTAATTAAATTTAGCATTGACTCTCTAGAAGCAGCATATCCTTCCTCTAGCGTCAACTCTCGTCCAACTTTACCATGGTATTCATCTACACCTTGCCCAGATGTAAATAGTAAATTACCTGTACGAACAGACTTTACATAATTACCTGAAGCCGGTCTTATTGGTTTAAGTGTATAACCTAAACTTATTAATCTATCTTCTGGAGTCAATACTTTGTTTTCCATGAACTAAATCTGCCTCCTTAATATTTAAAAACTTCAGGGCATTTTTCCCTAAAATCGCTTCTTTCATTTCTTTATTAATATCCATTTGATTAATCACTCTTCCAGGTGGCGTTTCTCTTAATAAGAAAGGATAATCCGAGCCCATTACAATTTTGTCATAGCCAAATCGGTTAATTAAAAATTGAATATTAATAGGATCATAGTGAAGTGAATCAAAATAGAAATTACTTACATAATGACTTGGTGGATAGGCAGTTTTGCGCAAATGAGGCCATACCTTCCATCCTTGATCTAATCTAGGTAGAATAAATGGGAATGAACCTCCGCCATGTGCAAAACAAATCTTTAATTTCGGATATTTTTCAATCACTCCACCAAATGTTAAGCTAGCAGCAGCTAAAGCTGTTTCACTCGGCATTCCAACCGTGTACATAAAGTTATGATCGGGTGTACGATCCTTCGCTAATGTTTCCCACGGATGAATAAACAATGGTACATTCCATTTTTCAGCCATTTCAAAAAATGGACTAAACTCGTCACTGTCTAAATTTGTTCCATTTACATTTGTTCCAATTTCCAGTCCACTTAATCCAAGTGTATGAATACAGCGATCCATTTCCCTAATAGCTATTTCAGCGTTCTGCATTGGTACTGTCCCTAATCCAATAAACTTTGAAGGATTCTTTTTAATTGTATCTGCAATGAAATCATTTTGAATTTGAGCCATTTCCAATGCTGCTGGAGCTGGTGCCCAATACGAAAAGGTAACTGGAATTGGCGACAGCACTTGCATTGTTACATCTTCATTATTCATGTCCTCAATTCTTTTTTCAGGACTCCAAACTTGATCAGTTACTTCTCTAAATACTTTTCCAGCAACCATAATATTGGCACCACATGAACATGTCGGTTGTAAAATTGGCCATCTTTCATGACCGCATTTTTCAAAAAAATTCGGTAAATCCTCAGGAATGATGTGTGTATGAAAGTCTATACGCATACCCATTCATCCGCTTCCTCTTTCATGATATGACCACAGTTTTTACATGTTCTTAATTCAAGGCTAGCATTAAATTGCTCAATCGCTTCTTTTACTTGCGTACCAATATCCGTTAATTGAACAGTCGTTTTATGCATTTCTTCATTACACTCATCACAGAACCAAACAAAGCTTTCTAATTCACCTTCTGCTCTTTTTCGTTCAAGCACAATCCCATATGAATCTTTTACTCTATGAGGTGAATGTGGAACAAAAGAAGGAAGCATAAAAATTTCACCTTCTCCAACTGTTACAACTTCACGCTTACCATCCGGTGTAATACACTCAACATAGCAATTGCCTTTAATTTGATAGAAAAATTCATCTGCAGGATCGATATGGAAGTCTCTACGTTTATTTGGTCCTCCAATAATCATTGCAGCATACTCTGAATCTTCCCAAATAACTTTATTATTAACTGGTGGTTTTAATAGCTCTTTATTATCCTCAATCAATTTGAAAATATTAAAAACTCGACTTTTAAGATTCATCTCTAATCCTCCAATTAATTCATTTTTATTTGAACTTTAAGTAAGCGCTATCATTATGCATTAATATAACCAAGCTGATTTGAGACTGTTTTAGCAGTTTTCACAACATCTTGAATCATTCGACCAATGTCTTGACTCATCATATACGAAACTGGTCCAACCATATTTAATGCTGCAAAAGTTTGACCTGTATATGTTTGAATTGGAGCTGCAATTCCGAATAATCCTAAATCATTTTCATTGTTGCTTATGCTATAGCCATTCTCTTTAATCGCAGTCATTTCTTTTTTTAATGCATCAATAGTCGTAATTGTATTTGTTGTATAAGCTTTAAAGCCTTTTTCAATCGTTGTTTTTAAGTATGCTGGATTATATGATAGTAGAATTTTACCGGTACTCGTACAATATGCCGGGCGTTTAGCACCTATAAACGTTGGGACAGGTATTGAATGTTTAGAGGAAACTTTTAAGACAAATCTTACGTCCCCTTTATCAAACATTCCGATATGAACGGTACTATCATAATTTTTTAATAGATTTTCTAATAACGGAATAGCTTCACTATATATGTCTTGTTGATACATAACGTGATTACTCCATTCAAGCAACTTCCAACCAAGTCGATACTTTTTCTTATTATCCTGAATTAAAATCCCTTCAGCACAAAGAGTTCGAACTAAATGATGGACCGAGCTTGCATTCATATTTAACTTTTCAGCTATTTCTAAATTTCCTAGGACTGGTTCTTCTTCTGTAAAGCAATCTAATATTCTAGAAATCTTTTGAACTGAAGAGATCATTAGATCGCCTCCTCTTTGATGCTAAAAAATTTCATAAAATCCCTGCTTTCTAAAATTAATCAGTTAACTTTAGAATTCGCTAGATTAGTCGATACTCCTTTTAAGTTTTTTGCTCCGTTTAATGCATCGTCCACCATACTAAACGTTTTCTTACGTTTCATTTGGTTATAGTAAATTGCTCTTTTTCGAATTGGATCACCAGTATAATATCTTTCATATTGAAGTGCTCTTTGTCCAAAAGCTTCCCCACATAAATCCCATGCAAGTTTGAATAATTGAACTCGGTCTAAAGAGGATACACCTTCACGTCCAACATAGTATTTATCCATAGCTTCTCTTAGCTCAGGATGTTCAAAGTCTGCTTCTGTTGGTGACATTAATAAGCCACCTGCACCAATTGTTTGAATCACTTCAATTGCTCTTGGGTACATAGTTGGAAGCAAGCCACGAATCGTCTCAAGTGGTTCCCATGCAGGTCTTACTTCGCCTGAAGGTAATGTCTCATACTCTATTTCGGAAACTCGAAGTAAAGCACGAATTGTTTCAACTGATTGTAGTAGTTCACCTAAGTCATTTTGGACATTTAAATAAACATCTACTCCAATTGAATCAGCTAACCTGCATGCTACCTCTACTGCAAAAGCTAATTTTACGTAGCCTCTTACGCCAGACTGGTGAGCAGGCTGTTGTGCAATACCTGTTTTTGGATATAGATTATTTGCAGCTTCAACATTATTATGAATAAATACACGATTCCAAGGAACTAACACATCCTCAAATACTAGAACAGCATCCATTTCTTCGAATCTAGATGCTAATGGATGATCAAAAAATGATCTTTTACCATCTTGCATTTGCTCTCTACATAAAATTTTTAATCCTGGCGTGTCAATCGGAAGTGCAAATGCTAAAGCATATCGCTCATCACCTTCATGGAATCCAGGGAATGAATAAATAATGACTTCATCTGTAATCGGTGCTAATGTTGCAAGCATTTTAGCCCCTCTAACGACTAATCCATCAACCGTTTCTTCAACAGCACCTAAATGAGTAAATAAGTCTTTTTGTTCATAAGATGGCTTGCTGCGATCATTTTGTGGGTTAATAATTGCATGTGTTAAGAAGATGTCGTTATCACGAACAAATTTGAAATAATTTTGGACATTTTTTGACCACTCTGGATTATATTTATCTAAAAACCATGAATTACTTGCCATTGAAGTTAAAACAATGTTCAAGAAATCTGGTGTTCTTCCCATTAAACCAAATGTTGACTTAGCATATGCTTCGAACAAATCTCCACGTTTTTTAATATCTTCAGATGACTTAGGCACTAAAAATGCATTAGAAATTCGCTCACCAGTTTCTTCACTAATATGTGTGATTTTGTCTTGATAGGCTGGATCGAACTGCATATCATATAATTTTGCAATCTCTAGAATCGGTTGTTTGAAAACTGGATGGTTTACGATATCCTCTACCTTTTCTCCACCTAGCCACACCTCTGGCTTTCTAGATCTTAGTCCATCAATATATTGCGCTCCTGTACGAATCCCCATTTAATAATTCCTCCACTCCGATATGTAATTTTTTTAACATTTGTTTTTTAAATCGAATTCGGAAATTTTTTAAAGCGCTTTCAAAAAGATCAATTTCACTATCTTAAATTATTTACACCACCTACTACCTTTTGTTTAACTTAATTTCACTATAAAAAATTATAAAATTTTGAACAATCAAAAAATTTCACAATGTGAAATTTTTTATAAAAAAAATGATTAAATTAATTTTTTACACGTGCAAAAAAAATAAGACGCTCATTTAGCGTCTTATTTAAAGTCCTTCCAAGAGATATTACTCTCGTTAAGTAACTCTTCGAATGATTTATTTTTCTCACGTAATCTCTTTTCTTCACGAATACGTGCTTCTTCTTCCTCTTTTAGCTTTGTTTCATTTTCTTGCAATTGTTTTTTTGTATTTTTTAATTTTTGAAGAATTTCTTCATTCATTAATGATCCTAATGATATTTTTTCTTTCTGTTCGTACGCCGGTTTTACAGGCTGCTGTGGTTTTCTTTTTTTCATTTCATATCACCTTCCATTTCCATTATTTTATCATTAATTTATAGTAGGAAGAGAAGTATTTCATCTTTGCTTATTATATTATAAAACTACTATTTCTCTTTTTACAAATACTAAAACTCAGTTTCTTTTGGCTCTTCATAAAAACAATAGGATGCCGCAGCATCCTATTGTTCATTTTTCTATTTAAAAATCTGCATTTCCTGGTGTACGTGGGAATGGTATTACATCACGGATGTTTTTCATTCCTGTTAAATACATAACAAGTCGTTCAAATCCAATTCCATAACCAGAATGTTTTGTACCGCCGTATTTTCTAAGCTCCAAATACCACCAGTAATCTTCTTCATTCATACCAAGTTCTTTGATTCGCTCTACAAGGACGTCTTCTCTTTCCTCACGTTGACTTCCTCCGATTAATTCGCCAATACCAGGAACTAATAAGTCTGTCGCAGCAACTGTCTTGCCATCCTCATTCGCTCTCATATAAAATGCTTTAATTTCTTTCGGATAGTCAGTTACGTATACAGGACGCTTATAAATTTCCTCACTTAAGTAACGTTCATGTTCAGTTTGCAAATCTGTTCCCCATTCAACTGGGTAGTCAAACTTTTTACCAGAGTTCTGTAATAATTCAACAGCTTCAGTATAAGTAACTCTACCAAAATCAGATTCTAATGCATTTTTTAATCTTTCAATAAGTGTTTTATCAATAAAGCTATTAAAGAATTCCATTTCTTCAGGTGCCTGTTCAAATACGTAATTAATTACAAACTTAACCATGTCTTCACCAAGATCCATGATATCTGGTAGTTCTGCAAAAGCAACTTCCGGCTCAATCATCCAGAATTCTGCGGCATGTCGTGCAGTATTTGAATTTTCCGCTCTAAATGTCGGACCAAATGTATACACATTACGGAAAGCAAGGGCATAAGCTTCACCATTTAATTGGCCACTTACAGTTAAGTTAGTTTCTTTACCGAAGAAATCCGCGCCTTCATCGACTTTTCCGCCTTCAGCTTTTGGAAGTTGGTTCAGATCCATTGTTGTCACACGGAACATCTCTCCTGCGCCTTCTGTGTCACTTCCAGTAATAATCGGTGTATGTACATATACATATCCTTTTTCTTGGAAGAATTTATGAATGGCATATGATGCAAGTGATCTTACTCTGAAAACCGCTGAGTATGCATTCGTTCTTGGACGTAAATGTGCAATTGTTCTTAAATATTCAAGAGAATGTCTCTTTTTTTGTAATGGATAATCTGTATCTGATAATCCTTCAATCACAATTTTTGTCGCTTTAATTTCAAAAGGTTGTTTCATTTCCGGAGTTGGAATAAATTCACCTTCTATTAAAACAGTAGAGCTAATCGGTAACTTCGTAATTTCTTTGAAATTATCAAGATTATCCTCAAATACTATTTGTACACTCTTAAAGAATGTACCGTCGTTTAACTCCATAAAACCAATTGTTTTAGAATCACGAAGAGTACGAATCCATCCTGAAATTTGAACGGTTTTGTCTTTAAAATTTTCTTGATTTCTGTATAAATCTTTTACTACAGTCTTTATCATAATTAGCCTCCTTATGTTAATTTTCCAATAAAAAAAGCCTTCTATCCCTATAAAAGGGACGAAAGACTAACTTCCGCGGTACCACCCAAATTGTCATAATATGACCAACTTTAAAGCTAACACTGCTTATCCCAGTTAATAACGTGCTGGTAACGTCTAAGCCTACTTAAGAGATCCTGTTCGGTTAGAACTCAAAGGTGTTCTTCATTCATGCTTCATCACTAGGCTTCCACCGTCCCTAGCTCGCTATCGAATATAGCAAAAACTACTTTCCTTTTCATCGATTTAAAATATGTAGTTTTTAAAGGAATTTTTCTTGTATAATTTATCATAAATCATAATCTCTTGTCTAGTTGTCCACCAAAATATATTCATTGATGATGAACCAAACTCCATCTTCTTCCACTTTTACTTCCTCATGAACACCTTATGAGTAAGCATACTCCACCTTATTCCCTTTTTACTTACCCATAGACACCTTATCTTATAGCTAATTAAACTCTATTACTCATGAATCTTCTTATATCATAATAGGAGTATTTATGAACATTAAGCGACAATGTTCAATTTTCAAACTTGTATTTCTTAATTTTATTGTCAAAATCCCTTTATTAAATTTTCTTTTTCCTATGATACACTTTACTAAAAAGGAGGGTTTTATTTATGGCTAGAGCAGAAGAATTGATAAAGGATAAATTTGTTTGTTCGAAATGTAAGCATACACACGCTAAAACGAAAGAAGTTTCAATGTCTGGTTCAGGTTTAAGTAAGTTACTAGATATTGATTATAATCATTTTTTATTTGTCTCTTGCTTAAATTGTGGCTTTGTTGAGGTTTATAATCCTTCAATTTTAGAAGGTAAAACCCGCGGTGAGTTAACTACAATTCTTGATATTCTTTTTGGATAGAGAGTGATGGTTCTATTATGATGATCTCGCTTGTTGTGGCTGTTCTTTTTCTCATTTATTTTATTGGAGTTGGTTACTATTTTACGCAGCAAGTTTTGTTTATGAAAACAAATTCACTTGAGTTTATTTATCAACGCGAGTTGGAAAATTTCCGATTTGATGAAGGATTGTATCGATCTGTTCAAAAACAGCCCTTTTCTATTCAATCTCGTTATGGGTATGAATTAAAGGGATACTTGTTTGAGGCCTTTGATACAAATAATTGGGTCATTATTACACATGGTGTAACGGTTAATAAGAATAACTCTATTAAATATGCTGAGCTATTTTTAAAGCTTGGTTTTAATGTACTTACTTATGATCATAGGCGACATGGGGAGTCAGGTGGACATACAACTAGCTATGGTTATTATGAGAAATACGACTTACAAACTGTTGTTCAATATTTAAAGGATTTAAAAGGTGAGATTGTCCTTGGCATTCATGGAGAGTCGATGGGGGCTTGCACAATGTTACAATATGCTGGTTTTATTGAGGATTCTGCAGCTTTCTATATTTCAGACTGCGCGTTCTCTACATTTGAGGAACAGCTTACATATCGTTTGAAAATGGATTATAAACTTCCTAAATGGGCAATCCTTCCCGTTTCTAGCATTTGGTTAAAGCTTCGGAATGGATTTTTCATTAAGGATATTTCCCCTTTACTGGCTACACATAATATTAAAAATCCCGTGTTATTTGTTCATAGTAAACCAGACCCTTATATTCCATTTACACATACACTTAAATTATTTGAAGCGAAAAATCAAAATAAGAGAGAACTGTTCATTGCTGAAAATGGTGCACACGCTATGAGTTTAAATGAAAATAAAGATGATTACTATTCAATTGTTTCAACTTTTTTAAATAATATTGGCGTTAACCATCATTCAATATAAAAACTGGACAGAGTTATTTCTCTGTCCAGTTTTTCTTAAAGAGCTGCCTCTAAAATTTTCAATGCATCTTCTTGATCTAATTTTTTGAAGTTACCAAATGGACCATATTTAACCGTTTTAGTAGCCATTTCAGGTAGTTGCTCTTTTGTAATACCGTACTCACTTAAACGACTTGGCGCACCTATTTGGTTCCAGAATGTGCGTAAAGATTTAATACCAGCTAAAGCCCATTCTTCTTTTGACATTGATTCTTGCCTGATATCAAATACTCTATCTGCAAATTGGCAGAAACGATCAACATTTTCGTTCATTACATATTCCATCCAATGAGGGAAAATAATTGCTAATCCTCCGCCGTGTGGAATATCTGTTACTGCAGAAACAGCATGCTCGATATTATGTGTAGCCCAATCACCTTGGACACCCATACTTAAGATTCCATTTAATGCCATCGTTCCACTATATAATAATGTTTCACGAGCTTCATAATCATCCAATTTCTCTACTGCGATCGGAGCAGTTTCAATAACTGTTTTTAAAATACCCTCACAGAAACGATCTTGAATTTTTGTATTCGTTCCATGGTGGAAATATGACTCAATAACATGTGACATTATATCCACTGATCCATAAACTGTTTGATCACGAGGAACTGTAAATGTATTTTGAGGATCTAGTATTGAAAACGTTGGGTAACTAAATTTACTTCCCCAACCTAATTTTTCATTTGTTTCCCAATTTGTAATAACTGACCCAGCGTTCATTTCTGAACCAGTTGCTGCAAGCGTTAATACTGTTCCAAATTTTACTGCATCTGTTGGGAATGCTTTACGTGTAATAACATCCCAAATCTCACCATCAAATTTTGCACCAACTGCAATAGCTTTTGTACAGTCGATTACAGAACCACCACCAACAGCTAAAACAAAGTCAATATTTTCTTCTTTACAAATTTGTATCCCTTTATGAACTGTTGATAATTTCGGATTTGGTTCAACTCCGCTTAGTTCATAAACCGTTTTATCAGCTTCTTTAAGAATACCTACTATTTGATCGTATAGGCCATTTCTCTTAATACTTCCACCACCGTATACAACTAAAACATTCTTTCCAAAGATAGCAGCCTTCTCTTTTAACTTTTGTACACTATCTTTACCAAATATCAATTCTGTTGGATTTGCAAATGTAAAAAAATTCATATGTATCCCTCCTATTGTTCAAACTTAATTTTAACTTAAACAATCGAAAGGATTCATCTTAAACGACTTTTGTTTCGAATATTTTTTCATTTATTGGGAACACTAAATAATCGTATGAATGATTCATAATAAATCTAACTTTTTCATATTTAAATCCCACTTTTTCATATAATCGGCGAGCAGATGGTTTGTCTTGATCTACATTTAATGAAACTCGTGAAATTCCTTTGTTTTTGGCAAAAGAAAGTAATCCTTCTAATAATTCAGTTCCAATTCCTTTGCCTTGATAATCTGGATGCACTGACAATGTATCAATATAAAAATCTTCATCATCTGCTTCCTTATCAACTTTAACATTTTGGATATTTAAATTACGACTTATTATTTCAAGCATTTCACGATCAAGTACTGATAGTTCCATGGAATGGTAGGCTATAATCACTCCTACAACTTTTCCTTCAATTTCTTTCACTAAACAATTATGGTAACTTAGTCGATTTTGTTCAGATTGGACATAATATTCTAAAATTGGTGTTGCTTGTTCGTATGATGATGTCCCTGTTAACATAAATACAATATCTTCAATCGCTTGTAGAATTAGAGGGACAATTTGTTTGGCATCTTCTTTTTTTGCTATTCGAATCATGAATTGTCACTCCTTAATTTTTTCTTAGTTTACCTTTATCATTTTTTAGGATAAAAAAAACAACCTTTTCATTTTATACTAAATCCATGTTAATTTCATGTTAAAAATTAATACTTTATTAAAATCACCCATTTATTTTAACTTAAATGTAATATATAATAATTCTAAGATGTGTAGGAGGAAATTAATATGTCTGATGTTCAAATTAAGGTTTTAGATAATGGTCCTTTACGTGTAACTGGTACTGTTGAGTTAGTTGATGCTGAAGGGAATACATATCCGCAAAAAGCAGCTTTCTCATTATGTCGATGCGGCATGTCAAGTAAATTACCATATTGTGACGGTACTCATAAAGGGAAGTTCGAATCTGTCGTTCGAGCTCCTAAAGAATCAGAATAATTTTATTTTTCTGGCGCCGATTATTGAGCAACTCTAAATAATCGGCTTTCTTATGCCCTCATACCTTTTCTATATTTGAATCATTCATAAAACTGATCTAATCACATTTAGGGAATGAACTATTAGGGGGAACAAATATGAAAAAGGCAATAGCTTCAGTCGTTTTATCTGCAGCATTAGTAGTACCAGGCGTAACTGCTTATGCAGCGCCAAATGCAAATGAATTAAAAACTTATTTAGTTAGTATCGACCTAACTCAAAAGCAATTAGAGGATTATTTAAATTCTTACTACGGTGAGTCAATCTCTGATTTCGATTCAGTTGATGAGTTAAAAGATACTTTAGGTGAAAGACTTACACAAAAAACTTTAGACGCTCTTCTAGATGAGTACGGTTACACTGAAGATGAAATTATCGATCTAGCAGTCCAATATGATGATATGGACAAAAATGCATCCTTACTAGATACGTATTATTTTACTTCAGATATCGAAAACTTAATTTATTTAGATGAAGATGAGTCAGGGTCAGGTAGTGTAGAAGATCAATTCCCTTCTATGGACGATCTTTCTAGTGCTCTTTCAGAGTTTGGAATTACTCAAACAGAAATTAATAATCTATCTGCATACCTAGAAAAAGTTGTGAATGATGATCCTGCTGTTGAAGCAAAATTAGAAGCATTAGGAGAACGTGCATCTGCTTTAGAAGAAAATTATCCTGAATTTTTCTCAATGGATACGGAGGCTACTCCAAAAGAATTACCAGCTGAATTAAAAGTTGAATTAATGAATATCGTTAAAGAGCTTCAATCTACTTTAAAAATTGATATTAAAGTTGCAATTGAACAAAATGGCGTTAAAACTCCTTTAACTTTTGCTAAATTACTTACTATGGATGATTCTATGGATTCTATGGAAAATATAAAAGTATATTTAGAGATTTATGACAACGCTGGTAATCTATTATTAGACGCTGTATTTTCACCAGAGGAACTTATTGGTGATGACCAAATTGTAGATATCGTTAAAGATACTCAAAAAGCAATTAAAAACCCAAAACCAACTGTTACAGTAAGAACGGAAAATGGCGGTAAACTTCCAACTACTGCAACTCATACAACTGAATGGACAATGGTTGGTATGTTAATGATGTTAACTGCTGTTGTTTTACGTAAAAAGGTAATTGTTAAACGATAAGCTATGAATCGTAAACGAAAAGTCATACTTATTTTTTCAGCACTCCTTTTTATTGTAGGATTATTTTTTGCTACAACAAATGCTTATTCTTTAATTAAAACCTATGTGCTGTATAAACAGTCTAAGGATGATTTCAAAAAAGAAATCAAAACAGAAACAGCAACTAAATTGAAGCAAATTAAAAGAGACGAACCGCTTTACAAGACTTATCCTAATTTTGGCGATGAAATGGGGTCATTAACAATTCCTCGAATTTCTGCAACTCTACCAATCTTCCACGGGACAGATGAGGATGAGCTTGCAAAAGGAATCGGTCATTATGCTAAATCTGTGATGCCAGGTGAAAGAGATAATAGTGTTCTTGCTGGACATCGAGATACTGTATTCCGTGAGCTTGGCAAAGTAAAAGTGGGCGATCCGTTAATTGTTAAAACTTCGGCTGGTACATTTACTTACAAAGTACATAAGATTCGCATCGTTGATAAAGATGATCGCACTGTCATTATCCCAAAACCAAGACCAACTTTAACGGTAAGTACTTGTTATCCGTTTAATTTTATTGGACATGCACCACAGCGTTATATACTTGTAGCCGGTTTAGTTAAATCAGAAGTAAATAAATAAACAAAAAAATGCTTACTATTTAATAGTGAGCATTTTTTTATTAGTAGTTTCATATTTTTCATTAATTTTCTAGTACAGCCCAAAACTTTTCGTTATTTAAATTACGAACACTCCATTGATAGTGTCCATCACTGCAAGTTTCTGAAAAGAAATTTGCCGAATAGATACTATAAAATAGAACGTACAAATGGATTGTACTTCTAACTTCTTCCCCTAATTGATTAACTACTTTATTTAAATATTTTTCTAGCTTTATTTCACCCAATTCATCATATAAATCAAATAAAATCCAGCTTAGTGCAACATCAAATAATGGGTCTCCATATAACGTCATTAATCCGAAATCAATTACACCATTAATTCGTCCATCTGAATTTACTAATAGATTTGATGGATAATAATCACCATGTACTAATGCATATTCCCCTTCATATCCAACTGAAAATGCATCCATTAATCGTTTTAATTTCACTTCGTAATCTAATACATCTCTTTTCAAATATCGATCTACTTCTGTATTTTTTCTTAGTAACGATTGTTTTAAAAAATCGTTCCAGTCCTTTGTATAAATTTCATCATAATCACTTAATAATTTAATGCCTTTAAATTGCTCTTCCAATTCAATCTTTTGAATACTTACTATTGTAGATAGATAGTTTTCAAAGAAAGAATCTAATACTTGCTCATCATAATTTGATAAATCCTTTTGAATATTTTTGCCTTCAATTCGTTTTTCAATTGTTAAAACAACATCCTTCTCTTTTATTATCTTGTGAATTTTTGGTAATTCAAAATTTGCATCACTTGAATTCATTGATTCATAAAATTGCTTTAATATTTCTAACTTTGAATATGCGGTTGGTTTATATAATTTTAAGACTCTCGTTTGATCATAAGAGTAAACTTCTGCTTCTTGCCCTTTTCCTAAAAAATCCACTTCGCTTATATTGTACTTATTCAAAATGTAACCCCTAACATTTTGTGTAATCATCTTTAGTTCCCCATTTTCCTTTATTTATCTTTTTTCAATTCTATTTCCATCCATTACCACTTCTTCCAAAATAGCCTACTATTTCTTATACGACAATATAAATTATTTAATGATGTTTATTATCCGTATTAGCTTCCTATTCTTCTTTTGATACCCATGAACCTAGTGCTTTTCGTATGTAGAGGATTTGCCCAATATGATAAGCATTATGAGTACATAGATTAGATAACGCTCTCCACCAGATTCCATCTACTGGAAAATTTGGAATTTGTTCATAAAGCTTTGATTCATCTGCTTCTTTTATAGCTTGCTGCCAATTCGCTAAATTCTCATCTAACCGTTTAACAAGCGACTGCCAATCATTTTTTGTTAAATTTTCCATTTCCCGAAAAGTTGAAGCATTACTTTCAATCACTTCAGTTGGTATTTCTCCATTAAATCTTCTCAACCATCGTTCATTATAGAAATACAGATGGTATACGATTTCACCGATCGTATGAGTAAAATCATTTTGTCTCCAACTTATATCATCTAAACTTAAATTCTCCAATGCTACACTTAAAGGTTGAATCCAACTTTCAACATTTCTACAGACTTCTAATTGATCTAATAGAAACTCTTTTTTACTCATAGATCATTCTCCCTTGTTAATTTTATACTTTACGATATGTACTTTCGTGGTTATTACTAGATTCACCTTTATTACTTTATGATTTATGCCTATTAAAAAATGCACTACTTTTTAAAAAGCAGTGCATTCTTGTAACGCAAATAGGGAATCTTTTGAGGAGTAACGATTAAAACTTGTACTAATGAACTCTGAATAGATTAATTGTAGCTCCAGCGCCTTGTAACAACTTAACATCTCCAACAAAGTCAAACAATTGAAGTGAAATTGTATCTCCAGCGTCTAATGGTAAGATCATTTGGCTACCGTAAATGGATCTATTCACTTCATTTACGATTGCTGATGCATTTATAGGTCTACCATTTACTAATATTCTTGTAGATACGTCTAATAGTGCATTTAAATTCACTGTGTAAGTAATAAAGTAATTACCTGGTACTTCAACTGTTAGTCGATCATTTGCTCGATCAATTGTAACTCCTTCACCTAAATACTGAAATGATGGAAAAGTTACAATTGTACCTTCTTTTATAACAGAAACTGTTCCACCGCTATTAGTAACAAATGCAAAACTTTCGCCAGGAGGTATTGGTGGAAAATGATGTCTTGGCGGTCTTGGGTATCTCATACTATCACCTTTTCTTATTATTTAGACATAAATCCTCTTAGGAGTAACATATTAAAGGCTTGTCTATATTTGTTGATATAGTTTATTAATATGAAAGTTTTTTCTTTTCGTTACAGCATGTCCACTAGTTTTTTTATTTTTTTTTAATTTTAATAGATTTTAAAAAACTTAGTCATCATCGGACTAAGTTCTTTTTAAGCATATATATTGCGAAAGTCTAAGACCTCTCTAGTACATTTACAATCCGATTTAATAGTTCATTGTGCTTCTTTAATTCCTCGTTTCGGATTTTAAATAATTTATAGAAGTAGGAGATTACTACTATAAGACCTACAGGAATTGCAATGTAAAAAAGCATAATAATGATTGGAAATACACCTAAGGCTGCATCCATTTTAACACTCCACATCCTTTATAGTTTATATTTAGATTATGTTAGCCTATACAATCTTTATGTCTTTAATATGGAACTATATCAAATTTTAGAAAATCAGCAATATTTCCCATAAAAAAAAGAGAGTCTCAAAAGTACTTTGACTTTTGATTCCTCTCTTTTGCCAGTCTATAAATTGAATTTAACTTTGCTTTAATTTTTGTTTTTGATCTAAAAAATGATAAATTGCATGGGCTACGCCTGCTTCTTCATTTGTTTTTGTAACAAATGCACAGTGTCCTTTTAGCTCTTCTTTCGCATTTCCCATAGCTACTGGAAAGCCTACTCGATTAAACATAGAGACATCATTAAAACTATCTCCAATTGCCATGCTCTCATTTAAATCTACTCCAAGGATTGGTGCAAGCTTTAATAATGCCGCTCCTTTACTTACATTTGCTGCATTAATTTCAACGTTATTTGAGCCTGACGAAGTAATCAGTAGACCCTCTTCTTGCATTAGTTCTAGACGAATGCGACTAATAACCTCTTCTTTATTGGAAAGAAATAATATTTTATATACATCAAGATTATTAAAATCCTCAATAGAAGAATAAGTTCGAACCTTTCTTAAAGTAGCTGTCACTTTGTGTGTCTTACCAGTTTGCTTATCAGTGAAAAATTCATCATATAGTGTATCTCGACACTTTGTAAATGATCCTTCACTAGTACTAATAATAAATGTTTTATTTTCCGCTTCACATATGCTTAAGGCTTTCGCAAAAATTTCTTTATCCATTGAATCGTTGTGTAAAATTCCCGCCTCATAGTCATATATTTGGGAGCCATTTAAACAAACAATTGGACAAGTTAGTCCAGCTTCATCTAATACTTCCTTCGCACTTTCATACATTCTACCTGTAGAAATGACAACATGGATTCCTTCCTTTTGTGCCGCCCGGATGCTTTCAATGTTTTCCATTGGTATTCCATTCTTACCATTTACCAGTGTACCATCCATATCAATTGCAATTAGTGCCATGTCGTTCTCTCCTTTTCTACTATTCTCTTATAATCTGAATGCTAACTATTCCCCAATTCTACTAAAGCATTCTTATTACAATTTAACTATCTTCTATTTTATGTTTTCATTCTTTATTATTATAACGCAAAAAAAGACCTTCTGCATTTCAGAAGGTCTCAGACTGTTGACAAACTCGCTTTCTTCGTTGCTTCGCCTGTCTGCGGTGCTCATTACCGTCAAAGGTAACTCCGCTCCTCACCAGGCTTCGCGCCTCGAAAGACAAGCGCTTGCAATCAGTCTGAAACTCAAGTTTTTGTAATTTGTCAATTAATTTCCAAATTTTTGTAAAGGAGTAGTGATGTTGTTTTCCACTACGGGGTGCTCGTTTTCACAACTTCCGGTATTGACTCATTTATATTTCACACCTCTGAAAAGACCTTCTGCATTTCAGAAGGTATTAAACTACCTACAAAACTCTTTTCTTAATAATACTTATAACTCGATCTCAATAATCTCCTTACCAACCAAGCGTGCGCCTTGTTTGGCTACGACAATTCCACTTGTAGAGGTGAATACGTTGTTTGCTACAATTTTATCCATTACTTGATTGATTAGTGTTGGATTAACTGGAATTGTTGGATTGTCTACTGTTAGCGTAACAATCTTTTCGTTTTCATTTAAAAATTTGAGTTCTAATGTTTGAATCATATCGCTTTCCTCCTTTTTTATAGACTGTTTAAAAGTAGTCCATTGCTTAATACTTCTAGCTCTACTAATGGTAGATCTTGCAATGATGCCAAGGCATTACCGATTTCACTTAGCTTCACTAAATCAACATCAACTCGGACATTTTTATATGCCTTCCTCTTGATAATGATTTTTCCTTGTGCATCTTTTCCTGCATGTAAATTTACATACAATGTTAGTTGTTGAGTAGCAATTTGTGCCATTTTCAACTCCCCCTTTCGATGTATATGTACTTAAAAAAGGGGGGATTTTCGTTAATGGTTAATTATTTTTTGGACTGTTCAAGATCCAATCTTCACATCTACAATATCACTTAATAACAGCTCCATATATCCAGCTTGTTCTTCATAAATAGATAACCTATTTTGGTGTAAATTAATTTTCCCTATTCTTCCTTTTACATTATGGTGATAGTGGTCTTTATAATAAGTAATTTGTACACTTTCATCTTCGTGAATTGCCTGTTGAAGATGACGGTTCATTTCCTCTAATAGTTGTTCATCTACATCTTTTTGTTGTTCATAATTTTGTGATACTTTCCAATCACGAAGCATTTTTACATGTTCTGGTAACATCATTGACGTCCATTTAATCGTGCCACGGTCACGAATCATCGGCATTCTTCTCCTTTTTCTTCTCTTTTTACCTTAGGTAGAACTAGTGGATTTCACTTGCAGGGCGGAAAAGGCCACAAGGAAATTTTTTAACATAATCAGGCAAGAAGTCTCCTTCCTCAAGCGTGTGAAGGACTTTAGTCCAACGGTAGGTGGGATATGGTTATATGCTATGGTTTTCTTATGAATTGTTCTTTGATAAGTAGTTATATAAGGTTGAGTGGACAAATAAGACATAGTGCGAAAACCAAGCCCGTCACCCTTCCACTCGTAAAATAACTAAGGTAACGAAAGAACCTCCATTCGTTGGACATCTACCGCAGGAACTGTGGAAAGTAACGCTCGTGGAGATGAAAGGTTGCTTTCGTCATGGAATCGAGAAGCCCCCGCTTCAAGCGTTAGCTATGTGGTGGGAGTGGTTCACCCTTTATGTCCACCTACCAGCTTGCTTCTGGCAAGTGCTGTTCCTCCTTCCGCATAAGAAACAGCCCAAAGGAGCGAAGATGATCCGTATTTTTTTCGGACTGCGTCCATCACATATCCTAAATTGCGCTTTTGAGGTTTTTTCTGATCAAACAAATTTAACTGCATGATTTCATCACTTACAATATTCGAAAGAGAAATGAGAATTTGCCGAACTGTCTTCCCTTCATAATATCGATCAAATAGTTTTGTACAGATTTCATACAAATCTGAAGTAATATTTGTAGGTTCATCCATTGTAAACGCATGGGAAAATCCTCCACCGAATTCTTCCCGACTATATCCAATTCCTAATGTAATCGTACGTCCTGCCTTCCTAGCATTACGAGTTCGGCGTGCAACCTCTTCACACATTTCACGAATAACAAATTTAATTTCTTCGACTTTCGTATAATCTCTCATTAATATTTGGCTTTTACCGAAACTAATTTGTCCGTTCATTATTGGAGCACCTAGCTCAGACAGGTCTACTCCCCACGCATGATGATATAGTTGATTTCCCATCACTCCGAATTTCTTCTCCAGCAAATGAAGAGGATATTTCGCTAACTGTCCTACGGTAAAAATACCCATTGTATTTAAAGTTCGTTCGGTTCTTTTACCGATACCCCACATTTCACTAAGAGGACTCACCTGCCATAGTTTCTTTTCAACATCTTCATAAGTCCACTCCGCTATCCCATCTTTTTTTCCTTCTAAATCTAAGCAGAGTTTCGACAAAAGCATGTTCGGTCCAATCCCAATCGAACAAGGTAATTGAAATCTTGCCATAATCTCATTACGAATTTTTTCGGCAATCTCCCATGCATCCCCCCATAATCTCTTCACTCCATCGACCTTTAAAAAACATTCATCAACACTGTATACATGTAAATCCTCTAAAGGTGCAAATTCATTTAATAACTTTACTATGTTCGTTGAGATTTCTAGATATTTTGACATTGAAGGATTTACAATTTTGATTCGCGGATCTTTTGGTATTTCAAAAACCCTTGATCCTGTTTTAATCCCAAATTCCTTTTTTAATCGCGGGGAAGCTGCAAGTACGATACTTCCTTCCCTCTCCACATCTCCAACAACTGCTAAATAACATTCTAATGGATCTAATTTGAGCATGACCGCAGAACAACTTGCATAAAAGCTCTTCATATCGATGCATAATATCCGATGATGTGGTAACTCTTCATAACAAATGCTCATACATATCACTCCGATTTTCCAAAAAATAGCAGAACTAATGTTCTTATTTTTATTATAAACATATATTAAACGAATATACGTTCGATTTCAATAAAATTTTTTCGCTAGGAACAATACAAAATTTTAGCTATACTAAAATTAGATTAAGGGAGGAAAGACTAAAAGTGGATGGACAGTTTGTAAAGAAGATGATTAAACGAGCGTTAATGCAATATAGAGGAGAACACGAACAGTGGATTACAGCTGATATGCTAGATAAACTGTACGAACAAATCGTTACCGAACAATTAAATGATGACCGTGAATTACACGAATTAGTACAAGATATTGTTTACGAATACGTAACCAATTATGCCTAAGCAATCGAAAAAAACCGAGAAAGAACGTCCAGTTCTCTCTCGGGTTTTATGAATAGACAAATGATATTTCACTCGTAATTCCATCTTCTTCATCAAAATCAATAATGATTTCCATTGCATAGGATGAAAAACGATGAATCTCTTCCAAGTAAAAACCAATTGCGTCAGATATTTGTTGCTCATAATACAATACGTTCCGATAATTGGCCGAAACTTGGCAGCTTACCCCGTCATCCTCATCAAATTGAAACTCAATTTGCACACTTTCTGGGCGAATTCCTTCTAAATCTGCCACATATAAACAAATTGCATTGGCTACATCTTGTTCATCAAAATAGATTTTCACAAGTCACCTCAAAAGGGGAAAGTTAATATCGGTTTCTACGAAAGATTTTCTTAATAAACCAAATAATCACTATTATTACGAGAAAATCTAATAGTAATCCAAAAAATGAAAAACCAAACTGCTGACCACCATAGTAGCCACCAAATGGGTTTAGCATTGAACCAAAAAGAGAGCCTAACCCAAATGCACCTGCATACCCTAAAAAATTCCTTCCAGGACTTCTATACGATCGATAGCTCGACCTAGGTGCTGTTGGTCGATAACTTCTATTAGAACGATACGATCTCCTAATTGCAAGATGCGTTGATGTTTGTTTGCTAGAAACAAAAGAATTAGTATTCACTTTAATACGTTGATGGTTATACGTATTACTACTGGCATCAACCGGGATTGACAAAGCAAGCATAAAAAACAAAATCCACATGGATATTAGAGAATTTATTTTTTTCAATATTGACCCTTCTTTCATCTTCACATCTTTCTTAGTATGGATCTTTTTTAATAAAAAAATGTGACAATTAAAGAGGTCTATAACCACTTAATACTTTGTTTTGTAAACAACTGATCCGCTAATAGGTGAGAAAAATAACCGACTGTACCAGCTAACCATAACCCATTTATCATTAAGTCTTTTTGCAGCAAATAACAAATTCCACTCCAAACGGCTAAAAAATAAAGAGAATGAGTTGGTCCACGATGCTTTAATCTCGAAGAAACAGCAATAAATAATCCAAGCGCAAAAATTGACCAATAACCATAAAAGAAAAACCAACCAATAACTGCAATTAATATGCCTGTTAACATTAATATTGTTTTTAAGTTCCGTAACCAGCTAACACAAATAATAAATAATATGAGAATACCCACTGCATAAATCCATGATCCAGAATAAATTAACTTCCCTGTCTTCACAACAATAAATAATGTAACTGCTAAAAATAATAAGCTGAATAGAACTTTTAGCGGCATTGAAACTTTCTTTGTTAGTGAACCATTATGATGATCTAAATCAGGAGCCAAACTACTGATTGCACCAACTATAAGTGGGACGGTCATAGAATCATTTTTTGTTGCATACATTGTGACACCAGTTGCAAATAATCCTACAATTACATGACTTTTTCCATCCAAAAATTCATACCTTCCTTATCTTACATATTCATACTTTTATTATAGTCGGATAAGGTTAGTTTTCATATGAATAAATTAACAAATGATGGTATTTTAAGAATAATTAATGTCTTTATATTCATTGACGATTGTTCTTTTTTCTGACAAAATATAGGAAGCTTAGGTATTATAGAAAACTAGTCGATTGGCGAGCCTATTAGGCGAAGACTAAAGACGTAGTTGCACTTACACTTTATTGCTAGAATTGGCAAACTACATCGAGTAATCAACATCGCCAGCCAATTTATACTATAAAAGTGTAATAAAATACTTTCACAGTTTGCTTTGGGGGAAATTATGCAAGAAAAAGAAATGAGTGTCATTGACCATTTAGATGAGCTTCGAAATCGAATAATAAAAGTTATTGTTGCATTCGTTATTTTTTTAGGAATTGGATTATATTATACGAAAGCTATATTCAATTTCCTTGTACAAGATTTGCATGGAAAGCTTCTAGCACTTGGTCCAAGTGATGTCCTTTGGATTTATCTAATGATTGGTGGAGTGTTCGCGATCGCGTGTAGTATCCCTGTCATAGCTTACCAAATATGGGCGTTTGTAAAGCCGGCCTTGCATGTAAAAGAACGAAAAAGCACAATGCTTTACATACCAGCTTTATTCTTATTGTTCGTTTGTGGATTAGCATTTGGCTATTACTTCATCTTTCCAAACGTTTTAAAATTTTTACAGGACATCGGAGAAGACTTAGTAACAGTTACATTCACAGCTGAACGCTACTTTAGCTTCTTATTTAACTTAGTTGTTCCTTTTGCGTTTTTCTTTGATTTACCAGTCATTATACTATTTTTAACAAGTATCGGAATCGTATCACCAGCATTTTTAAGAAAATCTCGACGATTTGCATATTTTATCCTTATTATTATCGGAACAGCAATTTCACCGCCTGATTTTGTATCTGATATGATGACAAGCTTACCATTGTTAGTTATATACGAATTAAGTATTCTTGTTTCATCAATTGCATATAGAAGACGTATTAAACGCCTACAACATGAATCAGAATAAAAAACAAAAGAATGGACAGCAATTAGTATGCTTGTCCATTTTTTTTGACTATTCCTTATAATAAAATATGTGATGTATACAAAGTAACAACTAAACCTGAAAAGCTATAAATTAACGATGCTTTAATAGCAATTTTTCTTTGAAAATCTTTATGTAAGTCATTAAATTCTAATCCAGCAGCACGCAACCATTGATATCGCTGCAGAGGAGTATAACTTACTTTTTTAGCTGTTTTCCAATAAAGGAAGACCGTCGTAACGAATCCTACCATAATAGCAATATTACTAGCCGATGAATCCGAGAGAACACTAACAAGGAACGTCAAAATTACTTGTACAATTAAAATAGCAAAAACGTAAATGAACTTTTTCATGTTAATCCTCCTTATTTAAGCTTATTTAAATTATAACAAAGATGTATTTTTCAGAATAGTAAAAATTTTGTAGAAATCATGGGTAATTAGAACTAAAAAGACAACAAAGTGATAAGAGAAAGAGTCTGTTTATAAGACAAAAATGTAAAAGATATGAAATAATTCTATTCCCTACTTCCTATTTAAGTTCGTACGTTCAACTTTAAATTTGCATAAAACGAACGTTAGTTCTATAATAAATATAGAAAAAAGATTCCCACCTATATGAGAATCTTTAAGTTTAATTAATTATTAGTTTGATCTGATCTCATCTTTCGATTTCGGCACGATGATGATTGTTTCTCCTTTTTTAGAGAACATGTATTGATCACGAGCATAGTTTGCTATGAAATCCGGATCATTTAATAGTCTAATCTGTCTGTTTAAATCTTTTTCAGTTTTAGCTACTTTTTTTTGTTCGACATGTAATGTTGAAAGTTCATGTTGCTTTACCGAAGCGATCTTGTTTTGACTATACATATATATTCCAGACGCGACAATTAAAGACAAAAATAATGTTGTCAAAATGATTCGATGGATTCGTATTGTTTTTCTTTTTTTAGTCTGCGGAAATTGATTACGAGAAGGCTTGTTTAATTCTTCTCTTTGTGGATTATATAGTTTTCGCGCTTCTGCCTTCACGTTAAAAACCTCCCTTTAAAAATATTATTCTACTCTAGTTTAACAATTAATATCTTTTTAGAAAAGGAAAAAAAGGTAAAACAAGTAAAAATTTGACTATTTTACACAAAAACTCGTCTTTTTTGTCGAGTTTTAGTCACGTATTATCAATAAAAAGATACCATTAATTACCTTAGTTTCTTATTTTTTGAATATTTTAAATTTTTTTAATAAAAGTGGTTGACGAATATTTCCCCATCATGTATATTAAATATAAATTAACTGAATATTTAAACAGTTAAATTTTAGTAATCATGTTATACACATCCCCCCAATCCCTATCACCCAATTAGATAGGGATCTTTTTATGTTCAAAATCACAAGCCAACAAATTACCAATTTAGGGAAAGTTGGATTATAATACTTTTTAAAGGAGGTACGAGAAAATGCAAAAATTAGAAATTGGTGCTGCCCAAGATGCACTTCAAAATTATATAAATCAAACAGTCTATTTACATTTAGAAACTACAAATGGTGCATATGCTAATCACTTTAATGAAAAAGTAATGACGGTAAATGCCTTTATCAGAAATACGAAAGTAATCATTAGCCGTGCTACAATCACAGGCAAATACCCATACCGTGTCGGATTAAAGCTTGAAGAAGGCTGGGTTGTTGCAGAAGGATTAACTGATTTTGAAGTTGATGACCAAGGTCGCCTCCTACTAGCAGGTCATAATGAGGATGGCAAGCTTGCAATCGCAATACATTTAAGCTATACGCCATTTTAAGAGAGGAGCACTAAAAATGAGTCAAAAACAAGAAAAAGTATTACTTGTGTTCCCTCACCCTGATGATGAAGCTTTTGGGGCTGCTGGAACAATTTCGAAGTTTACAAATAAAGGAATTCCGGTTACATACGCTTGTTTAACTTTAGGAGAAATGGGACGAAATATGGGAAATCCATTTTTCGCAACAAGAGAATCACTTCCTACAATACGTAAAAACGAATTAATCGACGCTTGTAGAGAAATGGGAATCCAAGATTTAAGAATGCTAGGATTCCATGATAAAACAATTGAATTTGAAGACCCTGAGGATGTAATTAATCCAATAAAGGAAATCATCGACGAGATTCAGCCAACTTTATTAATTACTTTTTATCCAGAACATGGTGTCCACCCAGACCACGATGCAACTGCAAGAGCTGCTGTTGAAGCAGTTCGACGAATGGATAAGGAAGATCGTCCAACAGTATGGTGTATCGCGATTACAAAAGAACGCTTTGAAGTTTTAGGAAAACCAGATATCGTGAATGATGTAATGGATGTTGCAACCCAGAAACTAAGAACGATGAAAGCACACCGTTCTCAGACAGAGGCGATGCTAAAAGATGTCGTTAAAATCGAAAAATTTGAGGATATACCCGATGATCGATTAAAATCATTTTTTGCGAAAGAATCATTCTATACCTATCAGTTTGAATAAGCACTAACCAATGTAAGAAGGTAAATACCTTATATATGTAGAAAGAAAAGGAGATGAAACTATTCTGGAGGTTAATGAAATGTTGAAAATGAGGTATTTAATTTTATATGTTTCAAATCTAGAGAAGTCTCTTACTTTCTATACTGAGTCTTTAGGCCTTCCTATTCGTGGAAATCACGGTACGTATGTCGAATTAGATACTGGTGATACCGTACTTGCTATGATTGAACGTGGCAATGTTCAAGAGCTTACTGGATTAAGTTATAAAAGTACTGAAGCATCCTCTCAAACCTTTGAAATCGGATTTGTAACAGATGATGTGCATTCTACAATAGAAGATTTACGAACCAAAGGTGTAAACATCATCAAAGAACCAATTACAAAACCATGGGGTCAAACAGTAGCATATGTAGCAGATCCAGACGGTCATTTTATTGAAATTTGTAGTTTAATGGACTAATAAAATAGCTAAAAAATCCATCTCTGAAATAAAGAGATGGATTTTTTTGGTATCTACACAAAATTTCTTGTAGAACTATTACGACTAAACTTATAAATAGCAATTAAGAAAAATGCAGCTGCAAAAACTAAAAGGATTAAAATGTTTAAATATAAGCTTCCTAAATTACTTCCTTGTTGCAACTTAGTCAATGTCTCTAACGTCCATCTTTGTGGAAGAAAATCCGCAATTCTTTGTACTGATGATGGCATAATCTCGATTGGCCAGAAACAACCGGAGATCATAACAGTTGGAACAACGATTAAGTTCTGCAATGCTCCAGATGATTTTGAACTATTAGAGAACGCTACAATCATTAATGAGATCCCGACTGAGACCAAAGCAAAAAGCATCATAACAACTGCTGCTTCCCAAAATGGAATATGAATATCGATATGAAACACTTTCGTCATAAAGAGAAGCGTAATAATTACTTGGACAGTCATTACAATCATATTTACTACAACATTTGAGAAAATATATTTTCTAGCATTAATAGGTGCTGACAAAAGTCTGTAGTAAATTCGATTTTCTTTTTCCTTTAAAATAATTTCAGAAAGATTCCCTGCAGACATTAACATAATCATAATCAAAAAGCCTAAACTATATATAGTCATATTTTCAGATTGAGATGAATCTGATAATGTTTTTGTTGCTACCTTGAAGCTTGCGTTTTGGTAGTTGGAATACATTTGATTAAATTTAGTTTGGTCTGTTTTAGCCACTCTACTAATAGCTGAAACATTGTCGATATAGTTGTATAAATAAGATTTTACAAAGCTCGTAATTTGAGCACCTTTTATTGAAGATATTTGAATATGATTTGGATTACCAGAACGTACACTATCTGTAAAACCATCATGGAACGAAATAACACAATCAAGTGATCCTGAAGCGATCTTATCATTGGCATCTGAATTGTTTATTATTTCAATACGAACGTTATCTAAGTGTTCTAAAAACTTAATCGTATCATTTGCAATATATTGATGATCCTCATTGACAATCCCAACATGAACGATCGTTTTATTGGAACCACCATAAGCTAGAAAGGAAATAAAAATACCAATTAGAGGCACTAAAATATACATAATAATATTTTTCTTATTTTTAAAAGTAGCTCTTAAAGTATTCGAAATTAACCAAAAAACTGTCTGCATCCTACAGCCCCTCCCTTCTTTGTAGAGAAATAGATGCAAGAAATAGGAATAATAAAGAAAAACCTATATTAAAAACAAGCGCCGGGATAGCAGCTGACAAGTCGTTTGCATAAATAATTTTTGTAATTGCAGTATTAACCCATGTAAGTGGTGAAAGCTGAGTAATGAATTTTAAAATCCCACTAGTATCGCCCAATTTAAAGTAAGCTCCACCAAAAAATGAAGATAGCTGCACAACAATCATAATGATTGCTCTAGATGATGCATTTGATTTCGTTATATAGCTTACAACCAAGCCTAAACTAATTGATAGAAGAACTTCCGTTAATAAAACAATAAAGACTAATAATAGATGGTTACCCCAGTTGGCTTTAAAAAAGAATTTACTGAAATAGACAACTACAATAATGCACAGAAAGTTAGCAACTAAACTTCCAAGTATTTTCCCTATAAAAATCTCAAATTTAGAAATAGGAGAAACGATTAATCGATCAGCCGTTTTTCTAACTCTTTCTCCTGTGATCAATTTACTTGCAGACATAGCTGCATAAAGAACAATCATAGTCGTCATTGCAATCGCGTAATAATCCATCGAACCTGGCTGTTTATTTGATGCAATCGATGTGTCCTTAATATAATCATCCTGAGAATTACCTAAAAAGACTTCTTTAACTTGAGTTGGATCGACTTTTGCAACTTCCACGCTAACATTATATTTATCTACAAAAGATGATAACATTCCTTGAATAACACTACCCTCAACACTGTTTCCTTCATTGATATAAAGCTTAATTTCGTTATTTTGAATAGAAATATAGCCATCATAATGATTACGTTTCACTTCATTCTCACCATTTGTATTACTCGCAGCTTTTTTAAAATGAATTCCAGACTTTTTCGTACTTTTAATTAATTCGTTAAAATACTGCGAAAACTCACCAGTTGTTGATTCATCTTTATATAAAACATGCACATCTTTAATCGGGACGGATGTTGAAAAAGCATTTGAAAGTGAAGTACCCAAGACAAGCATTAAAATGATTGGAAATGCTAACATAAAAAATAAGTTCCTTACATCTCGAAAGTCACGCTTAATTTCCATGAAAGCAATATTAAAAATATTCAAGCTAATTGCCTCCTTATTAAATAATTTTCCATAAAGTTAATCACGTAAATTTCGACCTGTTAATGTAAGGAAAACAGTTTCTAAGTTAGGCGCATTTTCCTGTAATGAACTGATTTCGATTTCATTATTAATAAAATGTTGAATAATTTTATTTAAATTATTCACACCATTATCTGAAGTAATCGTAATAACATTATCTAAAATATGAACGTTCTCAACACCATTAATCGCTTTAAGCTCCGTAACATCAATATTTTCAGTCGTTTTAACTTCAATTCGAATATCCTTTGTATTCGTAATAATCGATTTAAGCTGTTCCTTTGTTCCTTCAGCGATGATTTTTCCATGATCAATAATCGAAATACGAGAGCATATTTCTTCAACTTCTTCCATGTAATGGCTCGTATAAATGATTGTACAGCCCATTTCATTAAGCTTACGTACACTATTAAGAATATAGTTTCGTGAATGTGGATCAATTCCAACAGTTGGTTCATCCATAATAATCAGTTTAGGTCGGTGTGCAATCGCACACGCAATATTTAACCTTCTCTTCATTCCACCAGAGAAATTTTTTGGGTAGTCCTTAAATTTATCTTCTAACCCTACAAATTGTAATGCCTCTTCTACTCTTTCATTTAATTCCGAACCTCTTAAACCATATAGTCCAGCGAAAAATCTAACATTTTCATAGGCAGTTAAATCTTCATAAATAGCTAAGTCCTGAGGTACCATTCCAATATTCATTTTTGCGAATTTACTATTCTTCTTACTGTTTTTTCCTAGGATTTCTACAGTACCTTGATTACTTCGAAGTAGCCCTGAAATAATATTAATTGTCGTACTTTTTCCCGCTCCATTTGCTCCAAGAAATCCGAAAATTTCTCCTTCTTCAATTGATAAAGACATATTATCTACTGCTATAAAATCCCCGAACTTTTTAGTTAAATTTTTTATCTCTAAAACTTTCATCCTCTCACCTCTTAAGCTTTGTGTATGATGCTATTATAAGCAAAAGGGTGAACTAATATCAGTGTATTAGTTCACCCTTTTCACATGAGAATATTCATGTTTTTATTTAGGCAAAATCATGATGGACTTAATAGAAATTCATATCACATGTTGAAATTATTGGATTGGAAGCAAAGTTGTAACTGAAAAACCATCATGACCATCCACTATTATTTTCCCGTTTATAGCCGCAGTTCTCTCTTCCATCCCAATAATGCCTAAACCTTTTTTAATTTTAACTTTCCCTTTACCATTGTCTTTTACATTTGTTTTTATCATTTTATTCATGACATGTATTTCAATCGAAACCTCTGTAGCATTTGCATATTTCATCGTATTTGTTAAAGCCTCAACTACATTTTCTTGAATTACTTTCCATTGAATTGGCGTAATAAGGTCGAGATTTCCTTTATAGACAAACAATGTTTTTAAATCATGCTTAGCAGAAAATTCATCTATGAATAATTTCATATGATGAATTCCCATTTGTTCAGTTGGAGGCTTCATATTTTTTAAAGTAAGTCTTATGTTTTCAATTCCGTCCTTTGAAATATTAATCGCATTTTGAAGCAATTCTAATGCTTTTTCTTGATTAGTACTCATTAAATGTTTAGCTGCTTCCATTTGATATAGCGCACCTGTCATTGAATGCCCTATTTTATCATGTATTTCTTGAGAAATACGATTTCGTTCCTCCAATTTAAAGGTATATTCCGATTGCTCAATAAACTCATTATGGTTATTTATCTTTTTTGACAGCTTTTGAATCGTTCTCCTCATTTTGTCAATTTGATCTTCTTTAAACCGTAATCTAGTGTTATACAAATTAAAAAGCGAAAAAACGATAAAACTAAATAATGAAATTAATCCATAAATAGGCTGTAAAGAATTAGATAAGTAGAAAATTGGAAATAGTGCAAGAAAGCAACCAATCCATTTTTTCGAAGTAAAAAAAGAAACAAGCTCTAAGATCGACATTGGCAGTAGTAAAAGAAATAATGGCTGAATCTTTAAACTGGAATAGATAATTAAACAAATTGATAAGATTAGTAAAAATTTTATCAACAATCTATTTTTTATTAAGTAAAGACTAATATTTAAACAAAAATAAACAAGTAATGCAAATAGTAACCAAGAGAAATTAGAAATTTCTTTTTGAATACAAATTAGAGCTAAATACAAGATTACAACGAGTTTATTTAAAATAATCCAACGCTCCATATATAACTCCCTCGCGTTAGTCTACTTTCCCAGTAATATAGAAAATAGCAATTTGTGTTCGATGTTCTAGCCCAGTTTTTCCGAGAATTGAAGTAATATAGTTAGCAACTGTTCCTTCAGAAATATAAATTTGCTTAGAAATTTCCTTATTCGAAAACCCTTTTGCGATTAAAGCCATTACATCTAACTCTCTTTGGGTAAACAAACTCGTATCGATTTTCGTATCTGCAGTACTTGCATTGCTTGATAAATTCGTTCTAATTTTATCTAATACTAAATCTTGCATGACTGTATTTCCATGATAAACACTTTTGATTGCTTCTCGAATTCGTTCTGGTTCATTATTTTTTAATAAATAGCCCTTTGCACCATTTTTCACAGCATCAATAATGTACTCATCATCATCAAAAGTCGTTAAAATAAGTGGCTTTGTTTTAGTTTGCTCGGAAATATGCTTCGTAGCTTCTACGCCATTCATATTTGGCATTCGAACATCTAAAAGCGCAACATCTACCTCATTATTTTGACAATAATTTAAAGCTTCATTCCCATCATTTACTGTTTCTAATACTTCAAACTCTTCATAAGAGCTCAATATGATTTTAAGTCCTTCCCTAATAAACGAATTATCATCAGCAATAATTAATTTTATTTTCATTTGAATAGAGGGAGAAAATTTCCACCTCGTTTTCACATCCTTTATTCCACGAATTATATTTCCATTATATACCACTACTGACTAAATACCATGAGAAGAAAAAGATTAACTCATTGATTTCAAAAATAAATCCCTTCATTACACAAGTTTATTGTTTTAAAACGATCAGCTTTCCGTATTCATTAATAAAAAGGTAAAGTAAAACACATGAACTCTATTTTGTAATAAGTTTCACAATTCATTCAATTGTTGAAGTAAAATTTCTCAAAATATTTAGTAAAATTTAATTGAGCTCTCTGTTAAATTTTACTAAAAAATATTTACCCTTTAACTTATTTGTTGATACTTCTACTGTTTTCAAAAAAGTACAAATAAGTTAACACTTTAATTAACGCCGGCAAAATGAAAAAGTAACCTATTCCCTTATTAAGTTAGTAAATAGTAAACATTACAAATCTTATTACAGGAGAAAAATAAGTACATGAAAAAATTTAATACTAAAAAAATACTCATTACATTTATTTTGGTATATTTAACTAGTGGTTGTAATTCCCCAAATAAGACATTTTTATTGAGATATGTAATGAACTGCCTTTTGAATCAATCGTCTTTGATCCAGAAAATGATTATACATTTTATTATTATTACGAAGATTTACAAGGTAATGGAAAATTAGATAAAGGAACTTTTTTAAAAAAATCTGAATCCCAATATATAATAAAAAGTTCGATTTTTCAGGATATAGAAGTCACTTATAAAAATAGTGGATTCAAGATTATGCTAACTAATCTCCACAATAAAGATAAAAATATAGCTCTAAAAACTAGAATGCTCAGAAATCTGGGCTTTTTTTAATTGATTGGTGCGATTCTGTGTACAAAATCCAAAAATATCTAAATTGCTATTTGAGATTAGAACAAAATAACTTAAATACTTAGTCACATTACTAAGACTTGCAATCATTCAAAAAATTTTTCAAAAAAAATCCCCATGCATATGCAAAAGGGATTCAAAACATTACTTATTTTCAATTAATACTTTACCATATTGAACTTCATTATTTTCAAAGTAATCATGAGCGTCCTTCACTTGATCAAATGTAAAAGATTTAGGATTGATTAGTGGTTTTAGCTTACCTTCTTCAACTAAAGTAGCAATTTTATTCAAAATAGCGCTATGTTCTTTGCGCCCTTCCTCTGTTTTTTGAGTAAGTAAAATAAAAATTACATGTAAAGATAAAGATTTGTTATGTAAAAGTGTTAAATCATGCGTCGAACGTGCTGCGATTGCTAGAACAGTACCTTTTGGTTTAACTGCAATAAAGGATTTATCTAGGTTTTCTTTACCGACAGTATCAAAAACGAGATCAAAGCCTTGCCCATCTGTTAGGCGGTTAACATATTCTTGGACGGACTCTTCCTTGTAATTAATGACATGGTCTGCACCTAGTGCTTTAACTAAATCAGCTTTTTCATTCGACGAAACAGTTGTCGTAACAGTAGCTCCAAAAGCTTTCGCCAACTGGATAGCTAGATGACCAACTCCACCTGCCCCGCCATGAATTAAAATATGATTACCTTGTTTTAATTTACCTCTGTCAAAAAGTGCCTCCCATGCAGTAATAGCTGTTAGTGGTAAACTTGCAGCTTCTTGAATTGGTAAATTTTTTGGAGCTTTAGCAATTACTGTTTCTTCTATTAAAAAATAATCTGAAAGAGTACCCGTAAAGACATTTAAACCGAAAACAAAATCTCCAACTGAAAAACGTGAAACATTTTCACCAACTTCAACAACTTCACCAGAAAAATCACTATGTAAAATCATCGGAAATTTAGGATGGAACGCATTTGGTACAATTCCTTTTCTAATCTTTGTATCAATTGGATTGATACTAGTCGCAGAAACTTTAACTAAAACTTGATGACCAGATGGCTTCGGTATTGAAAGTTCAACATTTTTAAACTCAGAGCTATCTCCATATTGGTGAATAACAATTGCTTTCATAATAGACCTCCTATGCAAAATAGAAAATATTATTAAGTCATTTTAGCATACATCAGATGGAAAGAAATACAATTTTAACTTGAAATCGAATCATAAGGTTTTGATTATAAATGGTTAAAAATTTATAATTTATATTGTTTTTTCACATTGATTCAGTATAATCAATATTAATCTTTTAATCTTAATTCATGGAGGAAAATGACTATGGTAAACAAATTAGAGGAATTAAATGAGAGAAATGCGTTAAACCATAGAAATATTGTAAAGTATGTAAAACACGTCTTTGATGAGTTAGACTTAAAAGTTAGAAGATTTCGTGAAGAAACAGCAATTAAGGCAGCTCATCATGCAAAACCAGATTTAGAAGAAGAAAAATTATTTTATAACAATATTCACCATATGAAGACGTTACTAATTGACGTATTAGAACGTACTACTGAAGATCTTGAACATATGGGAGATAAAAACTGGAATAAAAACTTCAAAGACGGCGTAAACGCTTAATTTTAAATAAAAACGTATTTTCTCTATCAATTCAATAAATAAGGATAGGAAGGTATTTAAACCTTCCTATCCTTTTGATTATTTCTTTAGACCCGGCTTCAAATTTCTTACATAATTTTTCAATACAAAAAGTACACTTTCATCAATTGGAATATTTATACCAAATCCATCACTTTTTTCAAGCGAAACAAAACCATGAAGTAAACTTCTTAAACCTCTTACCGCATGAATAAGTTCAATATCCGTTAAATTATATGGTTTCAATAACTCATAGATTAAGTTCAATATTTTATTGCCAGTTAAATGATAATCATCACCTGGTGTTTGAGACGGAGATAAGGTAGCTTTATATAAACCAGGATGGGTTCTAGCGTAATCAAGATAAGCAAAAGCTAATGCAAAAATTGCGTTCTCATTATTTTTACCTTCAACCGATTCACGAAGTTTTTCATAAAGTTGCGTAATCCCATGTAATGCAACACTATTTTTTAGTTCATCCAAATTCTTAATATGATTATAAATCGATGGTGGTTGAATCGTTAGCTTCTTTGCAAGATAACTAATCGTTAAAGCCTCCCAGCCTTCTGTATCGACAATTTTAATTGAAGTACTCAGTAATTGATTAAAATTCAATCCAATCCTTGGTGACATTACGAATTCCCCTTCACTTACTGCTTTTTAAGAGCACGGTCAATTGCTTCTTGTGGATGACTTAACATCGTACCATGACCGACTGCTAATAATGTAGGTTTTAATTCACTAATTTTCTTAGCACTATTTAAAGCAGCATCTTTATTCCATGTTGCCATTGAAGGAAAAGGAAATAAAATTTTCAATTGACCAGAGATTGCAAAACCACCTCTTAATGAAAAAGCATCACCAGCGATAATACCATTTGTGCGTTGATCTAAAAATGCCATTGAACCAGGTGTATGCCCGGGAACTTCAACTGCTATTAAAGAGCCAATAATGTCTCCTTCTTGTAGTAACCGATCCGGAATAGTTTGGATATTTTTAGGGACGCCACCTTTTATAGGAGTATTTGGCTCACTAGCTTCTAAACTAGTGTCTCCTTTTAATAATTTTGCATCCCTTTTTGAAATGGAGACGACTGCATCAGGAAGTAGTGATTTTAATTGATCAAGCGCTCCAACATGGTCACCGTGCGCATGCGTTAAAACGATATTCGTAATTTTTTTGCCGATTTGATTAGCTGCTTCAATAATTTTAGTCGCACTAAAGGATAGTGCTGTATCGATTAACGTAAGTTCGTTTTCTTCTTCAACTAAAAAACAATTTACAGGAAAGAAATTGGGTAAAAAGCTCAACTCATAAAGATAATTATTTTTCGTAATCTTCATTTTATACCCTCCTAATAATAAAAACTAATACCTTTAGTTTTATAATGCTAAAGGTATTAGTTTTTGTGAACAAAAATTCCAAATTTACATAAAAATCGTTATAATGACTAAAAAACCCTTTCATCAAAGATGAAAGGGCTTCAGACTGTTGACAAACGCTCGCTTTCTTCGTTGCTTCGCCTGTTGAGCGGTGCTCATTACCGTCTAGGGTAACCCCCCGCTCCTCACCAGGCTTCGCGCCTCGAAAGACAAGCGCTCGCAATCAGTCTGAAAATCAATTTTTAGTACTTTTTCTACATGTTGATATTATTTTCTAGATAAATCCATCTCTTTATAAGAAACAACTTTCGTTTTGTGTTTAAATTTATAACCTAACCAAACAATTAAAAATACAGGAATTCCAATGTATGAAACAAGTACACCTTGCCAATCAATTGCCTTACCAGTGAAAGCTTGCCAGTTTTGAGCTAGTACAATAAATAAACAAGCTAAGAATGCTAAGATTGGACCTAGTGGGAACCATTTTGCGCGATAAGGTAAATCTTTTAAATCTTTTCCTTGAGCAACATAAGCCTTACGGAAACGGTAATGAGAAATCGCAATACCTAACCAAGCAAGGAAACCTGATAAGCCTGATAAATTTAATAACCAAGTATACACTTGACCTTCACCGAAAAATGAAGATAAACAAGCAAGTGAACCAACTGCAAGTGTTATATATAAAGCATTTGTAGGAACACCATTTTTATTTACTTTTGTTAAGAATTTAGGAGCTTTTCCTTCAATTGCTAGCGTATATAACATACGAGTAGATGCGTATGTTCCACTATTACCTGCCGATAAAACTGATGTTAAAATAACTGCATTCATTACAGAAGCCGCAAATGCAACACCTAATTTTTCAAATACTAAAGTAAATGGACTAACAGCCACGTCATTTTTCATTAGACCAGGGTCTGTATAAGGAATTAATAAACCAATTACGATAATAGCTAATACATAAAATAGAAGGATACGCCAGAAAATTTGACGGATAGCTTTTGGAACATTTTTTTCCGGATGTTCAGTCTCACCTGCTGCAACACCGATTAGCTCTGTACCTTGGAATGAGAAACCTGCAACAATAAAGATTGATAAAACACCTAAAAATCCATTATGAAACGGAGCATCTCCAGCAGTAAAGTTTTTGAAACCTGCATGATGTCCACTTAAAATGCCAAAAATCATTGCAATACCAACAACTAAAAAGACAACTACAGTAACAACTTTAATTAATGAAAACCAAAACTCTGATTCACCATAGCCTTTAACCGAAAGTAAATTTAACCCTAAAATAATCACTAAAAAGATTCCGCTCCATAAAACAGCTGGAGTATGTGGAAACCAATATTTCATCAGCATTGCTGAAGCTAATAATTCAAAAGCTAAAGTGATTGCCCAGTTATACCAATAATTCCAACCCATAGCAAAACCAAATGCTGGATCAACATAGCGAGATCCATAAGTACTAAATGAACCCGAAACTGGCAAGTAAGTCGCCATTTCACCTAAACTAGTCATTAAGAAATAAACCATAATACCAATTAGTCCGTAAGCTAAAACAGCTCCGCCAGGACCAGCTTGACTAATTGAAGTTCCACTAGCTAAAAACAATCCTGTCCCAATTGAACCACCAATTGAAATCATCGTTAAATGTCTTGCTTTAAGGCCCCTTTTTAAAGAACCATCGTGAGTATTCGATACTACTTTATCATTCTTAGGGTTTGTTAGTCCCATCTTATTGCCTCCTCTTGATTCTTGCAATCTTATCTTTACGCGAGAATATGGGACGGTATAAAGTGTTGTATGATGTGTATTTTACTCAGTATTTTCGTCATTATGTAAAGAATGGAAAATCTGGTAAAATACAAAAAACACGTGAAGCAATGTTCACGTGTTTAAGACTCAATTATATGTGTCAAACAACATCAACATCTCTTCAATAGCCCTCCACAAGAAATTCTTGTGACAGTCCTATGCTTATTCAGCAATAGGCCCAGTAATAAATTTAAATGGTAAATTTATTACTTCGGCAGTTTCACCTTTTATTACTTTTCACAGGTACCATAAACCTCAAAGTAACGACTAATCAAAACTGCGCCTCTATCCAGACGAGATAAAGATCATATTAAATTAATTTTTATAAACTCAATATACAATCTATTAATCTAGTTTGTCAATAGAATTTTCGACAAAAATAGACTTTACCTAAGAGATGCATCTCTTGATTTTCGCCTCAGGATACTCATGTCTTGTACCTAACACTTATGTTTTTGTATAATAACTCTGTATACTTCAAAGGAGGAAATTTTCACATGACAATTTATAAAGCATTAACACTTGCGGGATCTGATAGTAGTGGTGGAGCTGGATTACAAGCTGATATTAAAACGTTTCAGGAACGTAATGTTTATGGAATGAGTGCAATTACAACTTTAGTAGCGATGGATCCTCATAATCATTGGCATCATCAAGTATTTCCAATTGATATAGATACAATTGCAGCGCAATTAGAAACAATCGTTGTTGGCGTTGGAATTCAAGCAATGAAAACAGGTATGCTTGGTTCAACTGAAATAATTGAGTTAGCAGCAAAAACAATAAAAAAACATAATATTGATCGAGTTGTTGTTGATCCAGTTATGATTTGTAAAGGAAATGACGAGGCTCTTCACCCAGAGACAAATGATGCATTAAGAGAAATTTTAGTACCACTTTCAACAGTTGTAACACCAAATTTATTTGAGGCAGCTCAATTAGCTAAAATGGCTCCAATCTGCACTGTTGAACAAATGGAAGAAGCAGCACGCAAAATCCATGAATTAGGTGCTAAATATGTTTTAGTTAAAGGTGGAAGCAAAATTCAGCATGAAAATGCAATAGATGTATTATTTGATGGAGAAAAAATCGAGCATCTAGAATCTGATAGAATCGAAACTACATATACTCACGGTGCGGGTTGTACTTATTCGGCAGCGATTTGTGCAGAGCTTGCTAAAGGAGCAGAACCAAGAGAAGCAATCTACACTGCAAAGAAATTCATTACTGAAGCAATTCGTCACTCATTCCCACTTAATCAATACGTTGGCCCAACAAACCACATGGCATATCGATTACATGGAGAAGGCTAATATCAAATAATGGGGCTGTCTTATACGTCAGGTTAACTGACGTATGAGGCGCCCTTTTTTAATTGTAAAAAATGTGAATGTACTGAAGCTGGAATGATTTTTATCAATCAAAAACTAGCAAATCTGTTCCAAGTCGAATAAAAACTTGATAAAATCTGCTATTTATCCTACTATTTTCTAAATTTGAGGACATAATACCTTAACTGGTATGGGTAATTTTTAATTTTATTTGCGATTCCTTGGAATTTAATTGCAGTTTTGCTAAATTTATTTGTGATTCCCTAATTTTAATTGCTGTTTTGCCAAATTTAATTGCGGTTTTCGGATTTTATTTGCGACTCACGATATTTTTTATTTTAAAGAATAAAAAAAGGGCAAAGGTTTCCCTATACCCTATGTTCCCACTTTTCACTTAACGAACCCTTTAATTGCCTTAAATGCACTTCTTCCTTTGAAGTAAACAAATCTTTCCCATTTAGCTAGTAAACCATTTCCATTTTCACCATTTTCAATCTGAAGCGCGTGTTGTTTATGAAACTCAGCAACTCGTTCATTATGTTTTGTATGCAAAGTGTTTAAACGCTTATGAAGATGTATTGCCTGTTTGTTATGTCCCATATAAATTCTCCTCCTTTAGTTAAAAGCTTAAATAATTTATAAATAGCTAGAGCATACAATTTTACAATTAATTTCTACTTTATTTCCTACAACCTTTTACACTTTCAATAATTTTAAAAACCAAGTGAAAATTACCATGATTTAACATTTTTTATGTATTGCATGTTATTATAAATAGAAAGGAAGTGGATTTTATGAGAAAAAATATTTTCATATTAATAATAACATGTATGTTTCTTTCAGTAATTGGTTGTGAAAAAAATAATGACGAAAGTATCCAAGGCATTGCATATGCTAGCCTAACTAGAACTGAACAGGCTGCGTTAAGTGATAAACACGGGGTCGTTAAAAAAGTAGAATCCATACCGAATAATGCTACAATATTTAATAAAAACTATCATAAAGATAAGCTATATTCTGTTACTTTTAATGGAGATAATCCTGAGAAGATCGTTATCTATATAGATAATAAGACAAACAAAAAAGTCGGAATGATTGGTGGGGATTAATTTTTTAATCCATTCAGACTGTTGACAAGCGCTTGCAATCAGTCTGAAAAACAAGTTTTTTGTACTTTGGCTACACACTAAAAGAGCAATATTAATCGCTCTTTATTTTTTTATTGGTTTTAATACAACTAATCATTTAATCCTTTTCCATCGAGAATTTGACCAATGTATTTCTCAACCCTAGACGTACGTGTTTTCGATTGTTTTGGTTGAGAAAAATAATAAATATAAGCTCTTTGACGTCCTGGCGTTAATGCTTCAAAAGCCGTTTTTAAGGCCGGATTTTCATCTAATTTAAGTTGTAATTCTTCAGGAACTTTATAATCTGAAGTCTTTTTTAATTCTACTTGCAAACCTGCTTTTTCCACTTCAATTGCTTCTTTAATATAGTCCTTTAAAACGCTTTCCATTTCAATTATTTCCTGAATATTGGTGAACCGAATCTGACGTGCTGATTGTACATTTTCTGTTTGTTGAATCAGAATGCCTTTTGGATCTTTTAACAACGCACCTTTGTGAAACAGAAGTGCACAATATTCTTTAAAACCATGAATTAAAACGATATTTTTATTATCAAGTGTGTAACAAGGATGCATCCATTTAAAATCTTCAGTCAGTTCACAGTCAATGACGATATCTCTTAACTTATAAAATTCCTCTTGCCACTTTTTCGCTCTCAATAAAAATGCTTCAACTTTAGGATGCATATTATTATTTGTCATCGATAACACCTCTTATTAATTCCACTTTTTTAGCATAATTATAAATTAACGTACAACATGAAAAATCTTCATTTTAAATTTTACTATACATGTTTTTATAATACCACTCGGATTGGCTCATCTACTTTATTCTTAGCTAGTTAACTGGATAAATAGTCCCCTCCAAAAAAGTTATTCTTTAAACGGATGCAAATTTCCTTCAATCAAAAAAAGAACAGGTCAAAGGTTTCCCTTATCCCTGTTCTACATACTCTTCTAAGTAATTAGTACTGATCCCAAGCAACAACTTCATCTAAAGTTAAACGAACTTTTTCGAAGCCTGCTTTGATTCCTTTACCAACTGAAATTAACATAACTGGTTTGAAGTTTGCTGGTACATTGAAAGCTTCTACAAATTTCGCTTGGTCAAATCCACCCATTGGAACTGTATCTAAACCTTTTGCTTTTGCTGCAAGCATAAATTGCATTGAAACTAATCCACCATCAACCATCGCAATTTTTGTTGCAATTTCTTCTGGTAAACCACCGTAGTTTTTCACGATTGATCCTACGTAGAAGTCTTTCACTTCCTGAGTCATCATACCTTTTTCAACTAATTCATCATAAATGCGATCGGCATTTTTGTATGCTTCTGTATCACCTAAAACAGCGATTACCGCAGAAGCATCCACAACTTGTTGTTGGTTATTAGCGATTGGTAATAATTTTTGTTTAGTATCTTGGTCCTTAATAACAAGGAATCTCCATGGTTGTAAATTAGAAGAAGATGGAGCTTGAACTGCAATTTCTAGTAACTCCTTAATTTCATCATCAGACATTTGAAAGCTTGGATCGTAGTGACGAACTGATCTTCTTTCCTTTGCTACAGTGAAGAAATCCGTACTATCAAGTTCTTTTGGCGCTTCTTTACCAAAATCAATTTCGTTTACTTTATTTAAATACTCTTCTTTTTCAGATTTAACATTAGACATATTTAATCTCTCCTTAATTAACTGTATTCTTTACAAATACAGTATATGACTTTAACTGTATAAAAGTCAACTACAGTTTACAAAAAAATAAAATCGAAACATCTTAGTTTCGACTAAATTAGAAAACATACTAATAATTTGATTTTCAAACTGATTGCGAGCTCGTTTGGCAGGCAATCTGAAACTAGTTTCGATTTTATTTTATCCATTTTCCTTTGGTAATAAGTCTGAAATTGTTTTCTTTGCGAGACCTTCAACAAGCCAGCTTTCCATCTCATCTTTTAAATCATATAAAGCAGATCGTGTAGATGGTGTAAAACATTCCTTACTATTTACATCTAAAAAGCCTTTTGAATATGGATCTGATCTCATCGCATCATATACATCTTTTAAAGTAATTTCATTAGCACCTCTGGCTAAATAATATCCACCATCTCGTCCTTCTTTAGCTGAAATAATGCCTGCCTTAACTAAATTAGCAAGAATTTTTCTTAAAAAAGTAGATTGTGCTTCAAGTTTTTGAGCTAATACTGCGCTTGGACAAATTCCATCTTGCTCCGCTAAAACTAGTAGAGATTGCAGTGCTAGTCCAAACCACTTTGTACTAGAAACCTTATCTTTCAAGATCATTCACCTCAGTTACTAGTCTAAACTATTTTTTGAAAAAGACAACCTTATCTAAATTAATGTTATACAGGGTGTAAAATTTAAGTGAATTTAGAAAAGCCCTACGCCTTTTCCTAAATTCACAATAATGATTCGTAGTTTTTAGTGACAATAAGATTTGTAAGGATTATTTCTTTTGACATTTCACCATCGTAAATTTAAACGGTGGTTTACTTTCCATATTCTTATGTGGTTCAAGAATTTCGGAAACTTCAATCAATCCATAGTCTCCAAATTCTTGCTTGATCGAGTTAGAATCATAAAAGAACATTTTTATCCCTTCCATTATTTCAAAGTAATCTTTATCTAGCTGTTTGCCTTTTCCGTACATTGGTGCATCTTTTGAAATTGTAGTAAATACCATATAGCCATTCGGATTTAACTGATTATAGCAATCTTTAATAAACTTTTCTCTCTCTTCTTTATTCAATAAGTGAATAAGTGCGTAACAAAATATACCGTCATAAAGCTTTTGATCAAAAGGCATGTCGGTAACTGAACCATGAAAAATAGTAAAATTAATTCCATTTTGTCTTGCCAATTCAATCGCTGTTTTTGATATTTCAATACCTGTTACGTTTATTCCATTGTCAGTAAAAATTTTTGCGTTTCTACCATATCCGATCCCCGGAATCAAAACATCCTGAACTTTCTTTTCAAGGAAAAAGTCCTTTGTTAAAATTGCGGAGTCTGAAGGTTCAAATCCCCACATCATTTGATTTTCTATAAAACTCGATTCCCAAATTTCTGCCATATCTAAAACCCCTTTTAAAATCATTCAATCTACTTACCCAATTGTGTTCAAAAAAAGAAAGACCTAAGGCCTTTCTTTATTATTTCTATTTATGACGCATTGCTCTTAGCCATTTCTTTATCTGATAAACGCTCGTTACCCATTAAGAAAATTGAAATCAATGCTAATCCTACAGGAACTAATGTCCAAAGGAATGTATGAGCAATTGATGTTGAAAACACGTCAGTAATTTTTGTCAATATTGGTGCAGGAATCAATTTGGCAGCTTCAGGAGTAAAGGCTTGATTAATATTCGAAAAATCCTGAGGTGCGCCACTTTTTGCAAATGCATCAGCAATTTTATCAGTAAATACATTTCGTTGAATAACTCCAAAAACAGTAATACCAACTGTCATTCCTAAAGCACGAAGGAATGCGTTAGTTGAACTTGCAGAACCACGATTTTCATTATCAAAATGATGCATCGCAGACATACCAAGAACTGAGAACGACGCCCCTACACCAAATCCAACAATGATCATATAAACGATCACTTGGAATTTAGACGTATCAGGTGTTAAAGTACCTAGGCAAATAATACCTGTTAACAGAAGCACAACTGATCCGACCATAATATTACGATAACTAGTTTTATTTGCTAAAGTTCCACCAAATGCGGCAGAAATACTTACACTCACCATCATTGGTAATAAAACTAAACCAGAATTCGTAGCTGTTCCACCTTGAACAAACTGGATAAAGATTGGAATATAAATTGTTGCAGCAATGAATGCCGCTCCATAAAATAAGCCAACAAAGTTACTTGCAGCAAACAGACGATATTTAAACATGCTAAACGAAATAATCGGCTCAGCTGCTTTACGTTCAATAAATAAAAAGACAATAAGGAAAACAGCAAATCCAGCAAATAAACCTAAAATTTGAACTGAATCCCAAGCATATTCTTTTCCACCTAGTTCAAGTGCAAACATTAAACATATGATACTAATAACAAATGTTGTTGCACCCCACCAGTCGATTTGTTGCTTTGTGTGGTTTTTTGACTCGACATAAAAATAACTAATTAGTCCAAGTGTTAAAAGTCCAAAAGGAATATTAATATAGAAAATATATCTCCAGTTAATATAATCCGTAATATAAGCGCCAATTAAAGGTCCAAGAACACTTGATAACCCAAAAACAGCACCAAAAACACCACTCATTTTACCACGCTTTTCAACAGGAAACACATCCCAAATAATTGAAAAAGCAATTGGCATTAATGCACTTCCACCAATACCTTGGATTGCACGATAAATACTAAGCTGAATAATAGAAGTCGCTGTTCCACAAAGAACTGAACCTAAAATGAATAGAATAATTCCTAACATAAAAAATCTTTTTCTACCGTACATATCAGAAAGTTTACCGAAAATTGGCATCCCAGCCATTTCTGTAACTAAGTAAGCTGATGTTACCCAAACAAATTTATCATAGCCACCTAAATCTTTTAATATTGTAGGCATTGCCGTAGAAACGATTGTGTTATCAAGGGAAGCGAAAAATATCCCAAGCAATAACGCAATCATAACAGGAACCAGTTTTGTTTCCCTTTTTTGCATGAACATCTCTCCTTTAACATTTCAAGCATAAAATTTAATTTCAATACTGTATTCATGGTCTAACTTAAGTATCTGACTGACTGAAAAACGCTATTCTTTCGAGGCAATTAGTCTGATGAAGAGCTATCCTTTGGCAATCATTAGCACAGCCGTAAAAATCAGTCTTTATTAATGTATAAAATAGCATTACTTAATAGACCTAAACCTATTCCAATTCCAAAACCAATAAATCCTCCTACGACTAAATGTGATGTAAAATAACCTACACCTAAACCAATCGTTAATCCTAAAATAACAAAAGCAGCATAAAAAATCCCTACAGCTTCCTCATGTCTCATAATATATAATCATTCCTTCCATACAATTTAACTTCACATAAAGTAATGAATGTCTCCATAAATACTTTAATTAATTTAAAGTTAATATAACATTGTTTCGTTACTTAAACAATATATAAATTTAAATTTATTATTTTATTTTTATTAAAAACAGTATTTTATATGTAAATCATGGTACATATTCATTAAATTTATTGTATAAAAAGGAATACAACAACGTTACGCACAAAAACAACCTATAAAAACAAAACATTGTTGCGTTACTCTGAATTTAAATAATAAACTTCATTACTTAGGACCAGTCTGGCCCATGCTCCTTATCATTTTATAACAAAGACCAAGTGCACTTATTAAGAAAAGCCAAGCTGCTAAATGAAACATAAATTGAATGTCAATTGATTCAAGTATAGTTCCAACACCTATAATACAAATAGCAGTTACAAAAGAAGTCCAAAATAAGTAACTCCTATAAAAATCGGATGAAGCGTTCATAAATAATTTCTTTTCAGCGATCTTGAATGACGCAGTAAATCCTCCAAATAAAACTTGCCCAATATAAACAATCTTTATATTATCGATAAAAGGAAGTGAAAAAAACAATAAACAGCAAAATAATGAATGGAATATCATTAATAAAAATGGTGAAACCCGGTCAACGAATCGGCCACCAAAGTATACAACCACACTTAAACTTAATGAAAAAAGTCCATATAATAAACTAAATATGTCATACGCATCTCCTATATTTCTTAAGAAGAGGACATAATATGGAAATACTAAAGAGCTACTAAATCCAATAATACTAAGTAATGCAATTAAACAACGGTTCATAGGATTACTCCCCATAATTTTCATAAAACGTATTCATAAATACACTATTTGGATCAAACTCTCTTTTCTTATTGAAAAAATCTTGCGTTTTTGGATATGCTGAAACCATTTGTTGCTTAGACTGATATGGATAATAAGGTAAATAATAAGTACCTCGATGCTCTAGAGTTAGATCAGTCCACTTTTGAATGACTTCTTTTGCATATTGAACAGAATCTTTATCTTTACCGTGTTGAATCAAAACAACGAAAGCAAACATATCATCTTTCGCATAATTCATGACTGTTTCATCATCTTTTTCAACGTATCGAATCGTAATATTTAATATATTTAAATTTTCATATTGTAAATATTCTCTAACATCATCAATGTAACGAACAAATTCATTTACAGGTACAAAAAATTCCTGTAAAACTTGTGTATCTTGACGATCATCGAATTCCATAAACTTACTTTCAGAACGCATGACATTATTGCGAGTTTCATAGTTTCCATTTAGGGAGTGAATAAAGCGATATTGAAAATCCCAAAATAGATTTTTACCAATGTCCGAAGTTCTGGACATACCTAGTGCAAACTTCGGTAAAAAAGCGGAATAATCTTGCTTCAGCTCTTGATCTGCATCGGTCATTTTATGGGAAGTTGCCATATAATTAATTGCATAAACCTTATCTAAAAAGCCATCTGGTGCTACAGAAATCCTAGCAATATGCATTCTTGCATTTTGGTTTTTTAAAACGTTCTTGTTAAAATAATTTGGATACTTCTTATAGTCCATCGTTTTTGTTTCTACTCGATATAATTCATTATTAGTTAGTTGAAACTCTACTTCTAAAATAATTCCAAACAATCCATATCCACCTAATACATACGGGAATAATTCTTTATTCTCGGTGCGGCTTACTTTAATTACCTTCCCTTCTGGTGTTAATAATGTAAACCAATTAACAGTACTAGCTAATGAGTGATTCCGAATGTCACGACCATGTGCGTTCACACTTAATGAACCACCTACTGAGAATATCTCTTGTGACTGAGTTACCTTCAATGCAAGATGATAAGGATTAATCGCTTTTTGTATATCTCCCCATGTAGCACCACTTTGAACAATAATTGTCTTTTGAACAGGATCCACTTTTTCAACCTTATTAAATGTTTTTAAATCAATCACCACACCATCTTTATAATATGTATGACCTCCTTGACTATGTCGCTCACCTGCAATTGAAACTGTCTTCCCTTGTTTTTTTGCTTCAATTACAATTTTCTTTAATTGATCTACTTCCTTTCCTTTGACAATACGATCAATTTTAGTAGGAAGAAGATGGCCAACATCATCAATCACTCCATGCTTTAATGGTGCAGGTTTATTCCACAGCGTATGTAAGACTGTCACAAACACGGTTAAGAGGAGTATTCCTACAAATATTCTTTTCCCCAAGTTCTTTTCCTCCTAATTGAAAAAATAAATTTAAGCGTTAGAAAAAGACGTGCTTACACTAATGTATACACGTCTTCTTTTAACAATCTGTACTTGTTCAATACGATATTAACTAAACCAACCAATCATTTGATTTACGTCTTTTTCATCTAAATGTCTTACCTGATAAGTACGACCAAATTGGCTTGAAAGAATCGTAATGTAGATAGATTTTAGTTTTACTCTTTTTTGAAGGAAACTTTGTTCACCGATCAATACTTGTATTCGCTCTTTTGGTAAAATCGCGGTTGTTCTTGAGAAATAACCAGACTGAATGATCACAGTTCGATCTAATAATGTATAGCCTGCGTTTCTAAATCCTAATTCCCCAATAAATAGACCAATTAAAACAATGCCATAAGCCCAGAAATGGACAAATGGAAGTAATACAATTCCACTTGCTATTAGAAGAAAAGTAATAATCATTCTTGAATAATACGTTTTTCGAGCTCTTTTTGGTGCTCGGTTTGATATTTCATCATAGTTAATAGAAGGAATAAAATTTTTTAGGAATAACTGGACATCCTTCGTTTTAATAAATGGATGTAGAACATGTCTACCTTGTTCCTGCTTATCCCCCATTCCAACAGCTTCGACGTAAACTGTAGAATAGCCGAATAATTGACGAATGATCCCTTCTTTTATAACTACTCCTTGAATTCGTTTTAACGAAACCGTAAATTCATTTTTTTCGAATAATCCTCTTGTAATAATAATTCGATCATCTATTCTTTGGACAGTAAAGTTTGCAAATTTCAATATGTATCGAATGGTTGAAAAAATTAGGGAAAGTAATAAACTACCTAAAAATACAATAAAAAACATCATGTAAGTGAATGTTTGTATTTGATTATATATTGCCACATAAATACTATGTGGAAGTAAATCCTCGATTTGTGAAAATAAAGATGCTAAAACGGCAAAAGCTAGTCCAACTTCAAAGGAAGTGATTCCAGCTAAAAAAAGTTTTCTTGTTTCAATTGTTAAACTTATATCTACTAAAGGTACTGCTTGTACACTATTTTCCTCAGCTACAACCAAACCTACTTTTTTCTTTTTAGAGTTTAATACTTCATTTTTTAATGAAAGTGCCACTTCCTTAGGTATCGCATTTAATATACCTTCAGCTTTTTTCCCACCAGCTGTTTCAATTCGTACGCTCACCACATTAAAAAACTGTTGAATAAATCCAGCATTAATTGAAAATGACTGAATACGTTCTTTTTGAATAAATGTATTTTCGATTACAAATAATCCCGAACGAATTCTAAATTCATCTTCAGTTATATAGTAGGTAAATCGATACCATTTTATGATTGCTGAAGCAACTGGAAAAACAATCAGAACAGCAGCAAACAAATATTGAAACAATGAACCTTTACCACCTGAAACTAAAAGTATAATAAGTGGTATTAGTACGTTTTTAATTTGCTCTAAAAATACGGTAAGTATATAAGCTGGATGTTGTCTTTTTGGCTCATACATCGTCATCACTTATCCTTGCTAAGTAGATAATTTTATCTCTAAGCTTTTCTGCGACATGGTGTTCTAAGCCTTCAATTTCATGTGTGGTAGCAGCCGTGGAAATATTCACTGTAGATAAACCGTATCGACGCAGTATTGGTCCTACTTCTGTCGTAACGTGTTGAACTCTGACCATAGGAATAACAATTCGCTTAATAACAAATATTCCTTTTTGAATTTCTAACTCATTTTCATAAATCTCATATGCGGTATATTTCAATTTAAGTGTAGGTAAAAATAAAGTTAAAAAAATAATTAACGCTATAACGATACCTATAATAATCATTAAAATAAAGAAGGGAAGTGAAAAATATCTCATAAGAAAATAATAGATAATTGGTAAAGCAACTAAAGAGATACTGCTAAGTAGTGATGTAATTCTCCATACTGACCTCATTTTAGATGATGGTCTTTGTGATGGATTTGCTCTCATTTAATCACCTTTTCTATCTCATTAATCTATCACTTACTATATCATACCATGAGACAAACTATTCACAAACCTCCTATTTATCGACAAAGTTAAAAAAAGGTAATTTTCCCCATGATTGATGAAAAAATAATCTTCTAACTAAGCAAATATCTTTAATAATCAATAAAAAAAGGTTAACTCATAAAGTCGAACGTACTAAGACTTATGAGTAACCTTATTTCAATCGTAATAAATAGTCTCAGATTCTCTAAAATTTACAATTACTTTAGCCTGTCCTTCTACAATCTTAGCAAATTCATCCATCGTAGTGTCATACTTAATATAGATTCTAGGTAAAAGATAGACTTCATTCTTTGTACCCTTTTCTAGATAATATTTCGGATCTGTCGCTACTGCAAATTTATAGTACTTTTTTGTTTCCTCAATTACTTTATCATTATGATAACCATAAGGATAAGAGAGAGCTATCACAGGTTTTCCAGTGATTGATTGGATCTTATCTTTGGAATCTTTCAACTCATGCTGATAATCATCTATCTTCCTTAAATCTAGATGGGTTGCAGTGTGTGATTGGATTGAAAACCTCCCTGTATCAGACATCTTTTTTAAATCCGTGCTAGAAAGACGATCCGGCCATCCAATATAGTCGGATATCGCAAAGATAGTTGCTCTTGGTGTAAAGGTATCCGATTTCAATTTTTGAAAGATTTTTAACACATTTAAGTTATTTTTATAACCGTCATCAATTGTAATAAATACAGGTTTCTTTACGTTATTACGGTCTCCCCATTGTTCAAAAGTTAAAAGTGTAAATCCATGATCACGTAAATAAATCATTTGTTTTTCAAAATTCTCTGGTGAGACAAACAAGTCTCTTACTCCGTGACCAGTAAACTCATCAATGGAATGATAAATTAAAATTGGAATTTTATCTGTAGCATGTGTTTTTTCTGGCAACTGTATCCACAAAAATAAACATAGAAAAAATAAAGTTATCTTTCGCATATAAATCCTCACTTTATCTTTTTTCTATTAGTGTTCCAATTTCATTGCCTTGTATTATAAATTCTCTTACAAAATAAAAAAGACTCGTAAATAACCGAGTCCTCTACCCTTTATTGTTATAACGCCAACATCTTGATCATTGCAGTACTTAGCCCACAACATTGTATTGCTATTTTTCGCCAGATCATCCACTTTAATCTAGTACTTGATTTCGTCGATTATTTACATAATATTTAATATAAAAGCTCATATTATTTCCTTGAAAATATTTTGAGACTTGTTTTGATAAAATACTCCATTATTCATCTACTCCACACCAATCTAGTAAAGTGTAAGCAATTACCTCCGTACAACGAAACAATTCATCTAGATCAATGTATTCATTTGGATAATGTGCAACCTTCGTTTCTCCTGGTCCAAACACAATAGTAGGTATTTGTTTTATTTGTGTAAATAAACCGCCGTCCGTACCCCATGGAGAGGCTTCAATAATTGGTTCATTTTTATAAACATATTGATATGATTTCTTTAGAGATTCCATAAATGGATGCTCAAGATCAATACTACCTGGTAACCATCTTGCTCCAAAAAATTCAAGCTCTACCGGATTTTCAATAAACCAATCATCAATTAATGAGAGTGTTTTAAGCCACCTCGTTATTTCAAGTTTAGCTTCTTCGATTGTTTCATTTGGTGAAACACCTAGCCTTCCCTCAAGAGTAACTAGATCCGAGACAGAGGAGGGCCAAGTACCTCCATTTATTTTTCCGATATTAATTGGAATTGGAATTGGCACATTTTTGTATAGTGGATCATCTAGTAATCTTGTATTTCGAACTTTTTCTAATTGATTTATATGATTAATAACCATTATACTTTTTTCAATTGCACTAATACCTTCATACCTTGTTCCACCGTGGGCGACTTTACCTTTTACTTTTATTCGAAACCAAACACTACCTTGCTGTTTCGGAAAAATTTTCATTTTAGTTGGTTCTGGAATAAGGACAGCATCAGCTTCGTATCCTCGTAATATCGTTGCTAGCGTACCTGCCCCTCCGCTTTCTTCCTCAATAACACTTTCAAAATAGATGTCGCCTTTAAGAGGAATATTACATTTTTTTATTGCTTCAATCGCAAATAATGCAGCAACATTTCCGCCCTTCATATCTGTTGTTCCCCTACCATATAAGCGATTCCCAACGATTGCACCACTATACGGATGGCGCTCCCAACTACTTAGTTCACCCTCAGGAACCACATCAATATGTCCATTTAATATAATCGATCTACCATTACCTGTTCCCTTAAAAATTGCAACGATATTCGGACTATCTTCAAATGAAGTTCGTTCTGAAATAAAATAAGATGATTTTGTTAATTCCTCAATTGACGGCTCAAAACGATCAATCACTAATCCTAGATTTTGTAAATAATTTGAGACAATTTTTTGTGCAGCAGCTTCATTTCCTGAAACACTTTTTTCACGAACAAGATTTTGAAGTAATTCAATTGCCTTGTTCTTATTTTTATGAATGTAGTCATTAATTTTAACTTTCAAATCCAATCTTGATCACTCCCAACGATGAACAATAACATTTGGGTTCACAAATAGTGGAGCACCAGTTTTCTCAATCACATCGCTGACTAAATATGGGGACATTACTTCATTTAACCAAAGCTCTCCATTTTCTTTTTTAACTTCAATTACGGCCATTTCAGTAATGATTAAATCTACGCAATTTGGAGATGTAAGAGGGAGTGTACATTCAGAGACTATTTTTGGGTCACCATTTTTATTAGTATGGTTCATTAAAACAATTACTTTTTTTGATTTTTGAGCTAAGTCCATTGCTCCACCAATTCCTGGCACTCTTTTACCAGGGACAATCCAATTTGCTAAATCCCCATTTTTACTGACTTCGAGGGCACCTAGTACTGTTAAATCTAATAAACCTTTTCGAATAATCGCAAAGGCTATGCTACTATCAAAATAACTTGAACCTGGAATTAATGTTACAGGTAATCCTGCAGCATTACATAAATTCTCATCTTCCTCACCTTTTTGCGGAGTAGGCCCTAAACCTAATACGCCATTTTCTGCATGGAACATTACTTGGCAATCATCTGGTAAGTAATTTGGGATCAGTGAAGGAATTCCAATCCCAAGATTCACAATCATACCGCTTTTTACTTCTTTTGCTGCACGTTTTGCCATCATTTCCCTAGGATTTATTTTTCCCAAACCCACTTCCAATTCACCCCTTCCGATTGAACGATGTGGTTTACGAAAGCGCCAGGCACGATAATTTCTTCAGGTTCTAATGCTCCTAATGGAACAATTTCATCAACTTCCGCAATTGTGATTTTTCCGGCCATTGCTACATAAGGATTCGTATTGCGAGCACTCTTATCAAAAACTAAATTCCCAAAAGGGTCTGCTTTCTTCGCATATACAATTGAAACATCTGAAATAAGAGGAGTTTCAACTAAATACTCTTTCCCTAATACATTCACTCTCTGTTTATCAATATCTATTACACTATCAATCCCAATATCCACTAAAACGCCACCTAATCCAACTCCACCCGCTCGGATCCGTTCGATAAATGTACCTTGAGGACTGAACTCTATTTCTAACGTACCATCTGTCATTTGCTTTCCAGCATTCGGATTTGATCCGATATGTGTTGTAATCATTTTTTTTACTCTTTTAGCCGTCACTAATTGGCCAATCCCAACATCAGGAAACCCCGTATCATTTCCAATTAGAGTAAGATCTTTCACACCTTTCTCTAAAATGCTCCTTATTAATGTTGGTGGGTTACCGATTCCTCCAAACCCACCGAACATTAACACCATATCATCTTTAAAATAAAGCAAAGCTTCTTCAATACTAATGATTTTTCCGAAAGTATTGATTGCCATTATTCGATCTCCTTTGCTTCTTGATTTAGCTCATTAAATACTTCCTTCAATAAAGTTAGCAATTCATTTACTTGCGCAACAGTAATGACTAAAGGTGGAGAAAGCAAGAAACTATTTTCAGATCTTCCATATGGACCACTAACAGATGGATACAGTAATAATCCATGATTTTTAGCAATCTCAATTACACGATTTGTTACACTTTTACATTCAAAGAAATCTTCATTTATTTCTATTCCGATCAGTAGTCCTTCTCCCCTGACATCGAATAGAAAAGGATACTCTTTCTGCCATTCCTTTAGTTTTAATTTAATCTTCTCACCTTGTATTTTAGAATTTTGTACTAATCCATTTTTTTCGACATAGTTTAAAACCGCTAAAGCTATACTTGCAGAGAGAGGATTCGCACTAAACGTATGTCCACTCATAACAAGTCGACTGCCTTCTAATATTGGTTGCATTACACGATCACTTGCGACTGCTACAGCAATTGGCGTATAACCAGCAGCTAATCCCTTACCAAGGACTAATAAATCGGGCACACAATTCCAATGGTTCATTCCGAACATTTCCCCAGTTCTACCTATTCCCGTCATTACTTCGTCCGCAATAAGTAACACATCATGTTTATCACAAATTTCTTTAATTTTTTCATAATATCCTTTTGGAGGAGTTAACGCAGCTCCTGCCGCACCAACAATAGGTTCAGCTATAAAGGCTGCTACATTTTCAGAACCTAATTTCTGAATTGTACGGTCAAGTGCGGTCGCACAAAGTAAACCACAATTTCCAGGCTCTAATTCAAATGGGCACCTTTTGCAATACGGCGCTTCAACCATTGGATAATCCTCTAGTAAACTAGTAAAACGTTTCCTCCTTAAAGGATGCCCTGACATAGATAAGGATCCGATGGTGATGCCATGATAGCTCATGCTCCTTGATATAATCTTCGTTTTCGAATGAATTCCTCTTTCTTGAAAATGCTGTATTGCCATTTTCATAGCCGTTTCAGTTGCTTCAGTACCACTATTAACAAAAAAACTCCAATTTAAATCTCCAGGTGCTAGCTGAGCTATTTTTTCAGCTAATTGTTCTGCCGCCTCACTCGTAAACTGTGATCTATAAACAAACGCCACTTTAGAGGCCTGTTTTACCATTTCATCAATTATTTCCTTCACACCATGACCAATACTTGCAGCAACTGCACCCGAAGAACCATCAATATATTTCTTTCCTTGCTTGTCCCATAGGTAGATAGTTTCTCCTCGATCAATTGTTGGATAACTATCACCTACAAGTGGTTTTATTAAATAATCCCTTTTAGTCATACTATCCCACCATCTTTCACTTAGATCTCATTACTATATATATAGTTGAAAGAGCATGAAGTTAGACTAATGAAAAACAATAGGGTTTACGTCGAATGAAATTATGTTGATTACAACTTAAAAAGACCACAAAAATGTGGTCTCAGACTGTTGACAAACGCTCGCTTTCTTCGTTGCTTCACCTGCCTGCGCGGTGCTCATTACGTCTAGGGTAACTCCGCTCCTCACCAGGCTTCGCGCCTCGAAAGACAAGCGCTTGCAATCAGTCTGAAAGTCAGGTTTTTAGTACTTTGTCTACACACTGAAACCACAAAAATGTGGTTTTAACTTTCCTTTATGTATTTAGCAAACGAATTAGTTTACAACGAAGCTATTAATAACTTTTAGGTTAAAGGATTAAAAATTACAGGAACATCTAACTCGAATTGAACTTTTTTTGCCAATAATGCTCCCATTTGATTATGTTTAATTTTCTTAACTTTTTGTAGTGAAGGTGCCTTAAATAAATCTACTGAATTTTGATATTCAAGTACCCATGATATTATTTCTCTAGATAACTCTTCAGATATGTGGAGGTCATCAATATCAAAATTCCAATTACACTTTGCACACCAAATGGGATCAGCAAAATCTGCTTCTACTCGATATAATTCATCATGACTACATTTATTTTTATAAATAATAAAAATCCCCTTTAATCTTTAATTGCAATATTTCTTTTATATTCGATTCTTTGACATTAAAAAAAGCTTCGAGAAGATTCCTCTCTTAGCTCTTTTTAGTATCACCTAAGCAGTCTAAATGAACAGCTTCTGTTATTTTTTATTTCCGAATTTCATCATTAAATAGTAACTTACTTTAGGGAATACTGAATAAACTTTTGCTCCAAATCCCATCCATGAAGGTAGATCGATTTCATGAACATTTTTTCCAATTAAAGAAATAACTTTCGAAGCAACTTTTTCAGGGTCTAACATCATTCTCCGAACAGATTTTGCGTATGATCCTGACTCATCTGCTATCTCAAAAAACGGTGTATCCATCGGACCTGGATTTATATTCGTAATATAGATTCCGTCTTTTTCAACTTCTTGTCTTAAAGCATTGCTGAATCCTAGCACTGCATGCTTAGAACCTGCATATGCTGCAGCCTTTGAAGTTGCAATCTTACCGGCTAAAGAAGCGATATTAATAATATGACCCTTCCCTTTTAGCTTCATAGACGTAAGGGCAAGCTTTGAACATATCATGACTCCAAATACGTTGACATCAAACATTTGCTTCATATCTTGAAGTGACATTTGTTCAACTGTTTGAAATAGACCATACCCTGCATTATTTATTAAAACATCGATTCCATCAAATTGCTCTTCGATTTGATGAAATGCATCGTATACTGCATTTTCATCTGTCACATCTACAACAAAATAATGACATTTAACTGGAAAATCTTCTTGTATTTTTGCCTTTAAGTTTTTTAGCTCTGTTTCTCTTCTAGCAATTAAGACGATATTAGCGCCTTGTTTTGCTGCAGTTAAAGCTAAATCTTTCCCAAGACCACTCGAAGCACCTGTTATTACTACCGTTTGGTTACTTAACCTCAAAAATTTCCACCTCTATTATTGACTGACTGAATGCTCATTCGTTTTATACTCAAGTATACCATCATTTCGTTCATTTAAACTAATAAAACCTAAGTTTTCCAGGTAGTCTAATTGACCAATTGTTTCAGACAAAGTAAGTGAAAGTTGTTTTTGATAAACCTTTGGAAATAACATTTGGCAAACTTCATATGCAGTTAACGGTTGTTTTTTTATCATTTCATATACTTTTTCAGATCTAGCTTTTTGCTTTTCTAATCTACTTTTTACTAACCCTTTAATATCTGTAACTGGTTCACCATGACCAGTATATAATTTTGTAATCGGAAGTTCCGCTATTCTTTTTAAAGAGTGATTGTATTGTAATAATGGTTTTACACGTTCGGTTTCACCATTTAATGGTGGCTCAATAATTGGGTTTGAAGAAACCTTATCTAATAATAAATCTCCACCGAATGCAATGCCATCATCCTCACTGAATAAAGAAATGTGAGAAGTTGCATGACCAGGTGTGTACAATACTTTCAACCCAAAAATACTATCAATTTGATCGCCTTCATCTATCGTATGAGTTAAAGAACGAATACTAGTATATGGCATTTTCTCTGTTGTACGTGGCATTCTTTGTACATATTCTTGTGGTACACCGTATAATAGTGCATTTTCAATAAAGTACTCATTATAGTAATTTAGGAATGATTGTTCCTGAGTTAAATACGGAATATTTCGTTCATGGCCTAAAATCTTCACATCTTCATTGAACTCTTCTAATAATCCTGCATGGTCTGGATGATGATGAGTTAAAATGACCTGTTCAATATCTTCTACTTTATACCCTATTTTATCTAATTCACTTTTAAGTACATCTAATGTATCTGGCGTATTCGTTCCTGTATCAATTAAAGTCAATAAATCTCCTTCAACTAAAAAAACATTTACTGTATTCATTGCATAAGGTACCGGGAGTGTAATTTGGTGAATCTTATCTTCAGGGATCATGTTAATTCCTCCTTATCTGAATCTTCTTACAGTTAATTCTAATATACATTTAAAAAAATACAAACAAAGATGATTAGAATTTTACATTAATATAATACCAGAACCTAGAAAGTACTTTGAACACGGGGATCGATAAAGGTATTTTGCCTGCATCTAAAAATTAGTTAAAAATATTTTTAAAAAATGATATAAAAGTAACTAGGAATATAGCTTTTATTTCTCTAATATAAATATCTATTACAATAGAGGAGAGGTGAATGTAATGTTTCTAGGAAAAGTTGCGTTTATTGGTGCAGGTAGTATCGCAGAAGCATTAATTGCAGGATTAATTGATAGTGGGTATATTGAGAGTGATCAAATTGCAATCACTAATAGGGGTGATTTAGAACGTTTAGATAGTTTACATACAAAATATGGTGTATTAGCTACTACTAACCGTCAGCTAGCAATCTCTGGTTCAAGTGTAGTTTTTTTAGCGATGAAGCCTAAAGATGTTACAATCGCTCTTGATCAAATTAAAAGTTTTTTCAATGAAAAACAATTAATTATTTCATTAGTAGCAGGTGTTACAATTAGTACACTTAAACAGTTATTAGGAAATGAAAATCTGAATATTGTTCGAGCAATGCCAACTACGTCTTCACTCGTAAGAAAATCTGCTACAGCACTTGCTTATCCAGATGAAGTTCCTTATGAAAAAGTGCAAACAGCAAAAAAATTATTTGAGCGTGTCGGTATTGTCGCTAAAGTTGAAGAAGACGAATTACATGCTATGACTGGATTATTTGGTAGTGGTCCAGCCTATATATATTATGTCATCGAACAATTTGAACGAGCTGCAATGGCACTAGGGATCCATCGTGATATTGCCAAGCCATTTATTCAACAAACTTTAATGGGTTCGATTTCAATGCTTCAAGAAACGAATAAATCTCCATTAACATTGAGGAAGAAAGTTACTAGCCCAAATGGCACTACTCAAGCTGGAATATCTGTTCTTGAAGACCGTGAAGTTGCTAATTCATTTTTAAATTGCTTTATTGAAGCAACTGTCCGATCACGTGAGATTCAAGAGGAGTATGAAAAAATTAATAAAATTTAATCAGCTTGTCATGACTCTCTTCTTTAGGTAATAAAATGATACAGGTAACTGTGTTGTCCTAAGGGGGAGAGTTTTCTGATGAAAATAACAAACAGTAGAGTATTACGAGCAAGTATTAAGCGTATTCTCATCACAATTGCTTTAATCGTTACACTAGTTTTAATTGTTGGCTTTCTAACAATCAGTTATGTTGTTGGTAATTCAATGGTAGAAGCAAAAGGCAAACCACTTAGCTACCCTCAAAAAGTATCAACTCTCCTACTATTAAAATTCGATTCATTAAAGAAAAATAAAGAATCAAATCATGAAGTACATAAAAAGCTAAATTAAGGGTTTAACTAAGTCCAAGCCTATCAAACTAGCATCAAAAATTACAAATCAAATTAAAAATATGCTTATAAAAAAAGAGCAAGGGACTGTATAATGATCCCCTTGCTCTTCTTTTTAATCATTTTTGAGTAGCATGACTTGTTGCAACTTCTTCATGCATAATATGAAACTCTTTTTTAATAATATCTTTTTTCAACTTAATATAATCGTCTTCACTAATAGTTGGTGGTAGCGTAATTAAAACTCTTCGATAAACCGAATCACTATCTAGTGTAATACAGCTCTTCAAATTAGAATATTTATTTACAAGCTTAGCTAATCTTGCTAATGCACCTTCATGTTCCATCGTACTAACAGTTAATGAATAACCGCCGTCCTTTAGTCCCCATGCTTCTTCTAATAATTCAAAAACTGTTTTATGCGTTAAAATTCCTACAAATTCATTTAAATCATTTACTACTGCTAAATATGGAAAACGTTTAATCGTAAAGAATACTTTGAAAAATGGTGAATCCTCCTGAATTGGTGGACATTCTTTGCGCACAAAATCATTTACTGTCTTGCCTTGCAAAGAATCGTTATCTACTAAATACTCAGCTAGATCAACACGATAAAGATTCCCAACATACTCTTTATCATTTTCACTTAAAACCGGAATACATCGATATTTTGTTTTCTTTAAAAGATCCCATGCAAACTGCGCCTCAGTTGAAACCATACAATGAACTACATCATGTTTTTTTACGATATTACCTTTAATTCTCAATAATAACCCTACTTTCAAAATTTATTTTACTAATCATTCTTAATTTTTCTATTTTAAAAACACATATACAAAAATTAAAACTCCTTCAAGTCGCATGTTTTAATTAAAAGCACTGTTAACATAAGTAGAATCGATTCAAGCCCCTCATCCCAAAGATTGAAACTCTACAAACCTCCTTATACGCTCCTTAAATGTAGGATCTTTATTTATGTGGGAATCTTACGTTAATAAATAACAATGTCTTTTAAAACCATCTCGAAGCCTTTCATAATTAATTCGCCCTTTCTCAAAATGTACCTTTTTTGTTTCGCAAACTAATTCAAAATTTTCAAATAATTTTACAATACTATTTAAAGTCAACATCATATCTATATTTTTAAAAGAGAAATTTATTCCAAAATAATCAAAGAAAAGACAAAAAATCTGGTTCGTGAGGTACTTAGAATGTATTTTCTTGTAATTTAGTTACTCATAAAAGGTTCATGAGGTACTTATTTTGCTTTTTGGTTCATGAGGTACTTAAATTGCTTTTTCTTGTAAGTTACTTCCTCATAACTGGTTCATGAGGTACTTAATTTGCTTTTTCTCTGTACCTCCTTATAAAAGGTTCATAAGTAACTTAAATTGCTTTTTCTTGAGAATTACTTACTCATAACCTCCTGTAGTGGAAATCCACCTCACTCATCTACTTCTCAGTGAAAAAAAATGAAATTAGTTGAATTGTTCCATTTTAAATCCACACAAAAAAAGAAGAGATAGGTGATCTCTTCTTCTCGAAAACGATTATGCTTCTTGCTTTACTTTATTCGTTAGTTCTTTTTTTAATAAGTCAATTTTGTAATCAAATGATTGAAGATCAAATTCTGAACGAACTCTTAGCTCTAAATCACGAATTTGTTTTTCAAAGTAGTTGAAGTCAATTGATGGCATTTTACTATTAAGTAAATGGTGAGTTTCATTTATTTTTTTTGTCGCGTGAGCCATGTTTTGGCGAGACATTAAGTCATATTTTTTCGTATGAAGCTCTTTTAACTTTTTTTCAATTTGATTAACTTGCTCATGCATAAAGCTAATTTCTTCTTCTGTTTTAGCGATTAACGTAACAAACTTTTCAGCTTGTTCTTTATAAAAAGCTAGATCTTCAGTTGCACGTTTGATTAACTCTTCAGCTCCAGCTTCATTTGCAACCTTTAATTGTTCTTCACGTTTTTGCACCATTTGAAGTGCTCCCTCACGTTCGACCTGGAATTTCGTACGTAATGAGTAATGTCTTTCAAGTAATCCCCTTACTTTTCCTAATTCACTTTCAGATTGTTTAATGAAGTAATTTAATTGTGAGATAGGATTTTGTTGTTCTTTCTCATCTAATAAGCCATGTAAATCCGCTGAGATTTGATTTTTAATACGAGTAAATAAGTTTTTCATAGTCATACACTCCTCTTATTTTATAGGGTTGAAATTTTCATCATAAATATTAAATTCATCATCTTTAAGGTTTTTTTGATTTTTATAATCTTTATATAGGTAATAAAGCAAAATTGCTGCTGCTGCACCTATTAAAGAAGGAAGACCACTTATTGCAATCGATAATCCGATTAATCCAATAATTGTCCAGATGATTTTCATTAAAATCGAATCTGTTTTCATAAACTTTTTAAAACTGAAATATGTGATTACTAACCCAAGTGCTAAAGTAATCAAGCCACCTAAATTCGCTAAAGCAACTCCAATTAATATTAGTACGAGGATAAAAGTTAAGAACTTCTTCATGACCTCGTCGCCTCCTTTCAACTTATACTCTTATCTTATACAAGTTTTTATATTGGAATAATGGCCTGAGGAATGGTTTTATATCAGACTTAAGAAGTAGAAAAGCCAGAAACACAAAAAACCAGATCAATTTGGATAATCCATTGATCTGGTTTTGACTAAAAATTAGGAAGTTTAACTCCTGCTTTTAATTGTAATAGTTGTGATACCGTTACAAACTGATAACCTTGCTTTTGAAGAGCTGGTAAGATTTGTTTCAGTGCTTCGATAGTTTGACTACGGTCACCGCCGTGATCATGAAAAAGAACAATATCTCCTTTTCTAGTATCTTTTAATACATTTGATACGATTTTATATACTCCAGGATTTTGCCAATCAAATGTATCCTGATGCCATGACCACATTACAGTTAAATAGCCAAGATCATGCACTGTATTTATCGAACGCTCACTATAGTAACCAAATGGTGGTCTAAATAATACTGGTTCGACATGAGTTGCAGCTATAATTGCATCATGAGTTTTATGTAATTGATCTCTTATTTGATCATCAGTTAAATACTGAAGTCTAGCATGCGTATATGTATGATTCGCAACTTCATGACCTTCTTCTATTTCTCTCATTACAACTTCAGGAAATTTCGCAACTCTCTCACCCACTAAAAAAAATGTTGCTTTAGCATTATACTTCTTTAACAAATCTAAAACTTCTGGAGTATATTCATCATTCGGCCCATCATCAAATGTAATTGCTATTACTTTCTCTTTTACAGGTACCTCCCAAATAGCAGTACCTTGCTTTTCATAGTAATATCGATTTTTACTTTCAGCTGATGCATTAATAGAACTGTAAAAAATAGATTGGAAATAAAAAATAAATAAAAGGATAACTTTTAATTGTTTCAAAGCCATGACCTTCCTTTTACGCAGAATACTTATATCATGTCTCTAAACTATTCTTTTATGTACACTTCTCAACTTTTTAAAAGCTCTGCATCTTAACTGAAAAATTTCAATCTTGAAAATTAATCATTTCTTGTGATTTCGTATTCATCAAAATCATTCGCTATATATGTATGATCAAAGATTTCACGTGCTTCATCTAATAATTTTTTTGAAGCTTCCCCTTGATATCTTGCACTAATATGTGTTAAATAGAGTGTTTTAATTTCCTCACATTTAGCAACAGTTGCAATTTGAGTACTTGTAGTATGGAAATAATCATATGCATGAGCTGTTTCATCGTCTGCAAAGGTTGATTCATGTACTAATACATCCATACCTCTTGCAAGCAAATTACTTTTATCAGTTATACGAGTATCCCCTGCTATTGCAATGCGTCGACCTTTTTTTGAAGGCCCAATAAAATCCTTACCATTTAAAATTCTTCCATCCTCTAACGTTACTGTTTTCCCTTCTTTTAGGAATTTATAAACTGGCCCTGGTTTTACACCAATTTTCTTTAATTCCCCTACGTTCAATTCCCCAGGTAAATCCTTTTCAATAATTTGATAACCAAATGATTGAATCCCATGTTCAAGCTCTACTGCTTGAACAATAAATTGGTCATCTTCAAAAACGATCCCTTCAGAAGTTTCAACATAATGAATCGGATATTTCAAATAAGTACCACTAATTTTAAAGCTGGTCTCTACATAATCCTTTAACCCTTTAGGTCCATAAATTGTTAATAAATCTTCTCCACCTAGGAAAGTTCTACTACTTAATAATCCAGGTAATCCAAAGATATGATCGCCATGGCAATGAGTAATAAAAATTTTCTCGATTCGTCGTGGCCGAATTGTCGTATGTAATATTTGATGCTGTGTTGCTTCACCACAATCGAAAAGCCAAGTCGCTCCTCTTTCCTCTAAAAGCTGTAATGCAATACTTGTTACATTCCTACCTTTTGATGGCATTCCTGCTCCCGTTCCTAAAAATACAAGCTTCACGTTCATGCCTCCATCTTAATCATTTCTAATTGTTACAGTACCACTTGTATATTAAATTGCCAACACTTTAAAGAATGATTTATGAATTGATTGGGAAATTTACACAATAGAGCTTAGTTTTTAAAAAATAATAAATGGAGGAAAACAATGCGAAGTCGTTTTTTCCAAATCGCCACTGTCTCACTAATTGCTAGCCTTACTTTAACCAGCTGTGCTAATCGAAATAATAATATAAGTGCATCGGAGAAAGAAAAAGAAAATGATTTTAAGATTGGAATTGTTATGGGTAAAACTGAAATTCACGATAAAGGATTTAACCAAGCAGTTTGGGATGGAATTATAGAAACTGGAAAGAAACATGGTTGGAAGGAAAATAAAAATTATGTAAAAACTGATGCCCCAAACGACAAAGCAGCAAAAAAAGAATTAATGAAGTATGCAAAGAAAAAATATGATTTAACATTTGGAATAGGCTATTCATTTCAAAAAACCATCTCTGAAGTTGCGAGTAAAGAAAAAAAATCTGACTTTGTCATAATTGATGGGATTGTTGAAAAACCAAATGTCGTAAGTGTTACCTATCGTGAAGAGCAATCAGCATTCCTCGCTGGTATTGCAGCAGCGATGAACACTAAAACGCATAAGATTGGATTTATCGGTGGTACAAAAGATCCATTTATAAAAAGATTTGAATACGGATTTAAAGCAGGTGTTATGTCAGTCGATCCAAAAATAAAAGTATTGACTGAATTTGCAAATTCATATGATAAACCTGCAGAGGGAAGTAAATTAGCAAAGGCCCTATACAATGATAAAGGTGTAGATATAATTTTCCAAGTAGCAGGAAAAACAGGATTAGGTGTATTTACTGAAGCTAAAAAATTAAAGAAAAATGGTAAAAAGGTTTGGGTAATTGGTGTTGACCGGGATCAATATAAACAAGGATTACCTGAAAATGTCACCTTAACATCAGCAATTAAACGAATAGATAAAGGCGTAGATGAAGTAATTACAAAGAAATTAAAAGGGAACTTTCAAGGCGGACGCATTTTGAGATGGGGCATTAAAGAAAATGGCGTTGACCTTGCAAAAACAGATAAGAATTTAAATAAAGACACAAAAGAACAAGTTGATTTATATAAAGCAAATATAAGAACAGGGCATATCGAAGTACCAGAAACAAAAAAGGATTTTGATAACTTCTCTCCTACAAAGCCTGAAAAAGCAGAAATTAAAAAGAAAAAAGTAAAAATTGGTAAATAAAAAATTCTTGTCCAATTATATGAATATTCTGCATATAGTATAGTACCAACAAAAAAAGTTAGGTGTGATACTATGTCAATTCGAGATTTCATATTACTCTTCTATTGTTTTATCATCTTTTTATCTGTACCAATTGGGTATAGATATGCTTCAAGGAAAACAAAAGAGACTGGACAATTTTTACCGTATTTAGTAGTATCGCTTGCCATTGTTTTAGCAGACGGAATCCTTTCTATTTTAGTTTGGTCATTTTTTACATCACAAATGGATACATTCATGTATATAGGTGGATTACTTACTGGAATGATTTTCACATCAATCTGTGGTCTATTACTACTATCCGTTTTACTTTTAAGAAGAAAATATTTTTTAAACGCATTTGTTGATCTGAACACTGCTAGAATCGGAACGAATCCACCACCTGATGATCAATCAACCAATGATATAAAGAAATAGAGCTCTCATGCTCTATTTCTTTTTTACTTGAAAATCAGTTATTCCATATAAAAATTTCGTAATTCGAAGCTAATAAATTGAGATTTAGTTCTAATATTGTTTATACTTTCTTTAATTGATTTAGGAGGTTTCATAATGAAAGTTACAATTTATTCGGACTATGTATGTCCGTTTTGCTATTTAGGAAAAAAACCACTTGAGGACGCTATGAAAGAAGTTAGCGACGTAGAGCTTGTATGGAAACCATTCCAATTAAGACCTGAGGGAGTTGAACCTTTAAGTCCAAATAGTTCTTATATTCAACAAGGATGGAAATTCGGTGTTCAACCACTTGCACAAAAACTCGGTGTAGAGATGATTTTACCAACTATGGATCCTCATCCTTCAACTAAAAAAGCTCACAGAGGCTTTTTTTTCGCTGAAGAAAATGGAAAAGGTGCTGAATATGCACAAGCGGTTTTGGCAGACTTTTGGACAGAAGGCAAAGAAATTGGTGATGTAGACGTACTTGCAGATATCGCTGAAAAACTTGGCTTAGACCGTTCTCAATTCATAGATGCTGTTTCAAATTCTAAGTATGACTCATCGATCCAAAACCCTAATTTTATTAATGCAGTACCAACATTTATAATTGGTGATCAAGTTTTACAAGGTGTTCAAAGTAAAGAGGCATTTATTCAAGCTTTAAACAACCAAAAACTTGTTGAGCAGTCTTCATTAAGCTGCGATATCGATGGAAACTGTTAATACTCTTTAATCAAAAAGGATATCTCTTAAGTTTGTTTAACTTACTAACTTATGGGACATCCTTTTTAATTTTAATAAATCAAGTGGGATAAACAATTTTTTAATTCATTATTTTGCTGATCGTTTTTGGTTCATTCTTAATCAAGAACAAACACGAATAACAAATCATTTCCCAGCTACTTTAACTTGACTCCAATCGATAACAAATGGATTACCAGTTAAATTTTTTCTTACTTCAGTAACAATACTCATTTGCTTTACAACTTCTGATTGAATTAATTTTTCTCCATCCCCACTACCATCATAATACAATGGCTTCTTCTCCATGATGTCACCTCCATTACTAATCAATGAATTATATTCTCTTTCTGTGTCGAAAACCCCTTTTTGAAATTGGAAATTCCCAAAACTTTTTACTCAAAAAATTATTTTCAATGAGCAATTTGTAATACTTCAATTCTTTTATGCAAAGAACATGATACCTATTTCTTTAATTATTTAATTTTTCTTACTATAATTACAATATAATTCTATTTTGAAAGGTGTTTTTCTCATGATAAAAGTTGGTATTATTGGTCTTGGTGCAATTGGCCAAAGATTAATTCCTTTATTTTCAAACAACCAAGAAACAAAAATAGTAGCAATATGTGACACTTTAGAAGAAAGAGTTCAAGAAACAAGTAGCCAATTAGAATCAGTTTTAACTTTTACAAATCATCTTGAGATGCTTGAAAATGCTGAACTTGATCTCGTTTATGTGACTGTACCTCCAAAATATCACTATTCGGTAGTATCTGATATAATCGCAAAAGGAATTAATGTGCTTTGTGAAAAGCCTTTGGCAAATTCAACAGAGGAAGCTCTAGGACTTTATACTCAAGCTAAAGAAAAAGGTATTTTTCATGCTATGAACTTTCCATTAAACTATAATGTTGGTAGTAAGTCTTTTGCTAGCCTTATAAAATCTGGATATGTTGGTGACTTAAGAAGAATCGAATTAAAGATGCGTTTTCCAAATTGGCCGAGACTATGGCAACAAAATGAATGGGTTGCTACTAAAGAACAAGGAGGTTATGTATTAGAGGTTGGTGTGCATTATATTCAACAAATTCAAAAGATTTTTGGTAACATGAAAGTCAATACGAAACATATGCAATATCCCGCTGACCCTATTGCTTCCGAAAATGGAATTATCGCCTTTTTAGAATTAGAAGATGGCACTCCTGTATTAATAGATGGCTTAAGCCAAATTGCAGGTGAAGAAGAAATTAAATTTACAGCATATGGTTCGGAAGGAACTCTTTCTTTAGTAAATTGGGCTAGTTTAGAAGGAGGAAAAATCGGCGAGCCAATTCAACAAATTGAAGCCGATCAAACTTTAGCTGATTCATTAATTGACAATTTAGTAAAGGCTCTAAAAGGTGAAGAAGCTACAATCATAGATTTCTCTGAAGGCTACAAAGCACAAGTAGTTTTAGAAGCATTAAGAGGATAAATCCCTACATAAAAGAAAAGGTGCTCTCTTTATGAAGCACCTTTTTTAACGCTTATAATAAATAATCGGATTTATTTTACCGGAATCCAAATTTCAGTATAATAATCTTCACTAAATGGATTTCCTTCCGGATAAAGTTCAAATTCAGGGATGCCTGCATGTGAATAGCCGCTTGAAGGAAACCATTCCGAAAAAATCTTCTTCCATGCCGATTGCATTGCATGTGGCATTGCTCCGTGAACACCAAATACAGCCCATTTTGATGCAGGAATTTCATGATGATAAAAACCTTCTGGTACATCTCCTTCATATTCGGTTGCAACCCAATATTCTAGTAGATTTTTTGATTTTTGCTCTTCGCTCATCATACACACACCTAAAACACCTTTAATGTCACCGTTGTTAATTTCGTACAAACGATCACTCGTACCATTTTCATTAACCTCATCCCACATTTTAGGAATCAGTTGCTGTTGTTGATCATTCAAATAAGAAAACTCTTTTTTCACGCCAACTACTTGAAAAGCACTTTTTTCAACAATATTAAATTGCATTGGTTCTGCTCCCTTCAAACTCACCTGAATAACAAGGCGGTTATATGATTTTAGATTTCCAATAAACTTTCTTGCTTCACTTGGTGTTACACCATGCTGTCTTCTAAACGCTTTTGCAAAAGCCTCAGGAGAGTCATACCTGTATTTCAAGGCAATGTCTATTATTTTATGATCAGTAGTTGTTAATTCATTGGCCGCTAGCGTCAATCTTCTTCGCCTTATATATTCAGCTATATTAATATCAGTTAAAATTGAAAATGTTCGCTGAAAATGAAAAACAGATGAATTAGCTTTTTTAGAAATTTCTTCAATCGTTAACTCGTTTAATAAATTGTCTTCAATATAATCAATTGCCTTTTGTAAAGATTCAACCCAAGCCATATGACTCCTCCCTTATTTACATCCTAACAAGTTAAAATTATTGAGTCCTGTCTTTTTATGCTCTTTTGTGACAGATAATAGTCAATTAGCCTCTTTTCGATCAGCCATTGCTAAAATGATAACCGTACTTATAATACATAGACTACCGATCCAGTCTATCATTTCAAAATTTATTCTTAACCAAATGACTGATAGTACAGCTGCTGATAATGGTTCCACACATGCAAGTAAGCTAGATTCAGAAGCATTAATATACTTTAAACTCTCTAAATAACAATAAAAGGCTATTAACGTCCCAAAAATAACAATAAAAATGACTGCGAAATATGCACTCATCGACCAATGACCTTGGAAATTAAAGGGTGAATGTATGAAGCTAAAACAAATTCCACCGATTAGCATTCCCCAACCTACTACGATTGTCGACCCAAATTTTTTTAAAAGATTTTGAGGTTGTATTGAATAGAATGCTAAAGCAAAAGCGGAAGTAAGTCCCCAAAACAATGCCCATCCAGTAATAGACAATCCTTTAATCGTTCCATGTGTTACCAATAAATATGTCCCTGCAAACGCTAAAATGACAGCCAGTACCTCTTTTCTAGTTGGTCCTTTTTTGAAACGCATTGCTAAATAGCATGTAATAATGACAGGTGCCAAATATTGTAAAATTGTTGCAGTAGCAGCATTTGATGCTTTTATTGTGGCGAAGTATGTATATTGAACTGCTAACATCCCAAGAATACTAAATAACAATAGACTTAAGACATCCTTCTTATCCTTCCAAACTTCTGTTATATTTCTTTTTTCTTTCAGACTAGCAAAAATTAATAGGATGATTCCTGAAAACAATAATCGAATAACTACTAACCATTCTGGACTAAAATGATTTCTTTGAAATACAAATTGTGCAACAGTTCCAGATATGCCCCATAATATTGCCGCAGTTAATACGAGAATAATTCCCTTCGTTCTAGAATTTGTTAAGGCAATCTTATCTGCGCTCATTTTTACTCCCTCCACAAAAAACAACAAATTAAAATAAGTTAATAAAAAAATCGTACCTAACTATTCAGAATATATCAATCAAAAATCTCATAATTTTCAACAATTAGATTAATTGAGAAATTGTGATTAGAAATTGCTTAATTGGAAAAATTGAACATATACGATTTTGTATTAAATGATTTAGGAGACTAGTCTATGAATGAGTTATTTGAATGTATCATAGTAGGGGGAGGTTTCGCAGGTTTACAGGCATCAATTCAGCTTGGGCGATACCAAAGGAATGTACTCGTAATTGACTCAAATTATGGGCGCTCAACATTATGTAAAACATATCGCAATATATTAGGTTGGCCGAATAGTGTAAGTGGACAAGAGCTAAGACAACTAGGAAGAAAACATGCTGAAGTCTATGGTGTATCATTCACCCAAGATAAAGTAATAGGTATACATAACGTAAACAATCAATTCTTAATAGAGACGAAAGCAGGAAAATCTTATTCTGCCAAAACAGTCTTACTCGCAACTGGACTAATTGATCGAATTCCTCAAATTAAAAATCTAGTCGATTGTCTTGGATCGACAATTTATGTTTGTCCAGACTGTGATGGATATGAAATTTTAAATAAAAGTGTTTTAATACTTGGATCTGGTAATACTGGTGCAAATCTCGCCATAACATTAGCTTATTGGTCAAAACAAATTACATATATTAATCACGAAGGACATGACGTTGATACCAAATTAAATGATCAACTACAGAAAATTGGAATTCACTATCGAAAAGAAAACATTAAAGAAGTACTCAAAGAAGATGATTCCACTTTTAAAGGCATTTGTTTACAAAGTGGTGAAATAATTTATGGGGACCGAGCTTTTATTGGTTTTGGTGGAAATGAAGTACAAAATAATCTTGCTATCCAACTAGGGGTAAATCTTTTAAATAATAAGCACGTTATTGTAGACCCACGAACAAGGGAGACGAATGTTCCAAATGTATGGGCAGCCGGCGATTTAGTAGCCCATTCTCAACAAGTCACAATAGCAATGGGCGATGGTACCCAAGCCGCTGTTTGGATTCAAAAAAGATTATTAGAAATGAGTGTAAAAGATTCATAAACAACTTACAAAGATAAGCGATTTGCCCCCACCCTATCCATTCTCTAACAAATTTACTATTTAAGCTCAACAAAAAAAGTATTACATCATTTAATGAAGTAATACTTTTTTTCTGTTTTCATCTTAATAAATCGTTTTAGAAAAATACTTTTAATAAAGTATACATAGTGATGATTGCTAAAATAAACACTAAAATTGGTATTAATATTCGGATGAAAGTTGAAGGCATTCGATATCTTCTATAAGTATCCTCAATACAAATAATACATAGTAAATAGATTAATCCTGATATGATTGCTCTAGTTAAATCAAAATTCCCAAGTGATCTAATGGTGTGATTAACATGTTTAACATGCTGAAATATATAAAATTGTACAAGATTGAAAATTAAAAATAATAAAAAATAATAAAATACACTTAATATATAAGTACTAAACTTTATCTTTTCATGCTCAATATTTTGACGCTTTCTAATAAAGCGCTTCTTATGTCGCTCTTTCCTCGGTATAAATTGTTCGTCCATTTTAGTACATCCTTAGTTTAAAAATTGAATTATTTAAATCAAATTCTTACCTATATTGTACATAAACATTCCATTATTTAAAAATTTATAATACTTCTCTATAAAATTTACATCAAACTACTTAATCATAAAAATAATTATACCAAATTTCGTTGAATACATTTACTATTTTTTTCCAAAAAAATATAAAAAAAGTGTACTTAGATTGAATCTAGGTACACTTTCTCACGCTGTTGAAAAACAACCTTGTCAATTAAATTACCAAATTTTCGTAAAAGGAGTAGAGTAATGTTGATTTCCACTACTGGATGCTCTTCGCTTTCGATGGAGCGAGACCAAGCCTCCTAGGCGAGTCTGCGGGGTCTCAGCCTTCCCGCTTATCCCATAGGAGTCTTAGGATTATGACAACATCTTTATTTTGTTTGTTAAATGCTCGTAAACCTTTTATGAGTATGGGCTCTTCTTCTTTTTCCTATTTTACTTCCTCATGAACCTTTCATGAGTAACCTTTTTTCTTCTTTTTCCTGTTTTACTTCCTCATGAACCTCTCATGAGGAACCTTTTTTCTTCTTTTTCCTGTTTGACTTCCTATGAACCTCTCATGAGGAACCTTTTTTCTTCTTTTCCCTGTTTTACTTCCTCATGAACCTTTCACGAATTATGAGAAGGTGTACTTAGAACTAGTCTAAGTACACCTTCCCCGACTTATTTTTTATGTTGCGTGTAAATATGAATTGCATCTCTTAAAAATTCAGCAGTTCCAGGTTGTTCCTTATCGTAATGTGCTTTAAAGCGTTCATCGTCTACATACATTTGGGCTAAGCCCGCGTGCTGTTCCTTACTATATTTGCTCCAATAAAATGTTAACCAATGTTTATGCAGATCAGCTGCTTTTTGTGCAATTTCACTTGATGGATCGCCCGTTTTAAATGCTTCAGCTAGTGTTTTTGCTAATTCTTCAGCAAGCCGCGTTACTTCTTTATGATCTTCTTCTGTCATATTCATTACTTTTTGATTTGCTTTATTAACAGCTTCATCTCCATATTTTTCACGTGCTTCTTTTCCATATTTCTTTTCATTTTCTTCGATCATATCTTTCTTAAAGCCTTCAAATTTTTCTTTATTTGACATTGTAATTCTCCCCTCTGTTAGAGCAATTGACTTTTCAACGTTTGTAATTAATAAATCCAATTGCTTTCTTTTATCAAGAAGCTGCTCACGATGCTCGGTTAACGCCTTGGCACTATTAAAATCAGGTGATGTGATAATTTCTTTAATGTTTTCTAAATTCATACCTAGTTCTCTATAAAATAAGATTTGTTGCAAGCGATCTACTTCCGCTTGACCATAAATCCGATATCCTGATGAGTTAATTCTTGCCGGCTTAAGAATTCCAATCTCATCATAATATCTTAAAGTCCTTGTGCTGATTCCTGCTAGAAGTCCAAGCTTTTGTACTGTATATTCCATTGCGACTACCTCCTGACATCATTACAATACACCTTTACGCAACGTTAAAGTCAATTCTATAATTTATATTTTTTAAGATTTTTTTTCGGAGTAACCTACATATTCCATAAACGATCGTTTGGCATCATTCTTTACAAGACATAAAAAAATCCCCTCTTCTTTAGGGGATTACATCGTATAGACAAACTACTAAATAATTATTTACCTGTAAATACTTTCACACCATTTATACCATCAAATGGTTTTCCACCAGGAGCGTGCAAATGACGAACTGCTAGTTTAAATCGCTTATTTGAAGGTATTTCTTGTTTAAAGGTTAACAAGAATGAATTGTTATCTCCTTGTACCTTTGTAATTGTAACTTGATTAGTTGATAAAGCGTTCCTTGCATTAAATTGACTTTTGCTTCCTAGAGATGCAATTCCGGTAGGGATTTTATCAGATAAACTTTGAATCCAATAAAATGATGCTTTTGTTCCTAAATTTAGATCAACTTGCGAATCAAAAGTTACTAGGATCTGATTTGTTGAAACCTGGAAAATATCAGCTAGATTAGGAATTTTGGTTACAGTTTGGTTTGGCTTATATCCTTCAATTCGCAGAAATTCCTTTTTGCTAGTTGCATTTACCTGCTTATTTCCTGGAAGAATAGAAGACATTACAATCAATAAAATCATAATCTTATAAAGAAATTTCATTATAATCTGCCTCCCTATATATATATAACAATTTTATAATTTGATGTTTTGGCAAAATATATACTTAGATTTTTTTTATTTTATCCGATTTTAATCTTATAGTAGACTTGTCCTGAGTTTTACTACTTCTTTCGATCGAAAAAGAGACGCACTTTTATGTGAATAACGCTAATTAGATAAAAAAATTGATTTATATCTAAATTAGTGGCAAACTATTTATAAGACTTAAGAGAGAATTATAGGTGTAATTATGATTGAAATTAAAACTTCTACGTTGAGTGACGGTGAATTTAATCGAGGTGTCTTTGCAACACGTGATATTGCAAAAGGTGAACTGATACACGAGGCGCCAGTTATTTCTTACCCGAACGAGGAACATGAGCATATCGAGAAAACTTTATTAGCAGACTATGCATTTGAATATGGTATTAATCATTCAGCTATTCTTCTAGGATACGGAATGCTATTCAACCATTCTTATGATGCAAATGCAACTTACGATATTAACTTTGATAATCACACATTTGATTTTTTCGCTTACAAAGACATTAAAGCTGGCGAAGAAATTTTGATTAACTATAATGGCGAAGTGGATAATATGGATCCTCTTTGGTTTAATAAAGATTATGAAGAAGTTATGAGCAAACAGAAAGAAGAAGAAGAAAAAGAAAAAGAAACCAATTAATGTAATAATCCCCTTATAGTAGACAGTTAAAAGAAAGGTACTGTACTGTCTACTATAGGGGGAATTTTTTATGGGGAAAATTAGAAAAACTTATACAAAAGAATTTAAACTTAAAGCGATTAACCTGTATTTTGATGAGGGTATGGGATTAAAAACTATAGGTAAACAACTGGGAATTGCTCATTCAGTAGTAGAAAGATGGGTTAAACATTATAAAAATGAAGGTATCGCAGGGCTTGAAGAAAAACGTGGAAAGGCAAAAGGACCAAATATAGGAAGACCACGGTTAGAGCCATTAAGTGATGCAGAAAAGATTCAAAGATTAGAAGCTGAGAATGCATATTTAAAAAAGCTCTTAGCTTTGAAAAAGGAGATGGTACTAAAAAGAAAGCGCTAGAGTTTAGTGTTATTTTTGAGCTGAAAACAAAGTTTCCTGTTATTTTACTATGTAAGATTGCAGGAGTTTCTAAAAGTGGATTTTATAAATGGGCTAAGAAACAAGAAAACCCTTCAATTAAACAAATTGAAGATCAATTTATTGTTTCTAAAATTAAAGAATGTCATGAAGATCCAGATGTAAATGAAAGTTTCGGGTATGTAAGGGTAAAAACATGGTTGAAGAAAGTATATGGAATAGTAGTAAACCATAAACGAGTATATCGCCTTATGAAAGAAAATGGGATTAAGGCTAAAATTCGTGTTAAGAAATGGAAGTATTTTGGTCGTAAAGAACCTTATGTCATTTCTGATAACTATTTAAACCGAGATTTCTCTTCAGATAACCCAAATAGAAAATGGGTAACCGATATAACTTATCTAATATTTAACGGAAAAAGACTATACCTTTCAGTTATCCAAGATCTTTATAATAACGAAATTATTTCTTACCAATTAAGTGAAAGAAATGATTTAAAACTCGTTTTAGATACCATAAAAAAAGGGATAAAAAAAAGAGATGTAAGTGGTCTCCTAATACATAGTGATCAAGGATTCCAGTACACCTCAAAAAGATATAACCTAACACTTAAAAGATACAATATAAAGATAAGTATGTCCAGAAAAGGAAATTGTTTAGATAATGCATGTATTGAAAGTTTCTTTAGTCATTTTAAATCAGAATGTTTTTATCGATATCAATTTATCGAACAAAAACAAGTTGAGCACGCAGTGAAACGTTATATTTGGTACTACAATAATAAGAGATTTCAAAAGAAATTAAATAACCTTAGCCCTATAGAATACAGGGCTAAGGCTGCTTAAAGTACTTTTTAATTACTGTCTACTTGACAGGGGTAAGTCCATTAATTGGTTTCTTTTTTATTTTTAAAGATTAATGGCACCATAAATTAATGCACCAAGTACTACAAAAGCCGGATGAATTTTAAATTTTTCCATTAAGAAAAATGTACAAACGGCAATAAAAATAACTTGGAATGCTCCAATATCATGAAAAGAATCAGAAAAAGATTGATATGTAAGTATGCCTAATAGTACTACAATTGTTGGTTTTACATATGCTGTCATTCTTTTAACTCGAATTGAGTCACGATTTTTATAAAGCAATCCAATTAGTAGAATCATAAGTAATAAAGAAGGGATTACCGTTGCAAAGACTGCTATAAAGGAACCAAAGATCCCTCCAATTTTGTATCCAATATAGCCAGCCATTTTAGTTGCGATCGGACCTGGTAAGGCATTCCCCATGGCAAATGCTTCATGAAACTCTTGTTGAGTTAACCAATGATTTTGTGTAACAACATCATTTTGAATTAATGGGATGGTAGCCGGCCCCCCACCATATCCTAAAAGATTCGTTATAAGAAATGAAAGAAATAATTTCCAATAAATCATTCGTTTGTACTCCCCTTCCTCGTCTGATGGTCATTTGAGGAAGTTGCTCTCACTGGCTGGAAGATTGCAAATAGTAGTAAACTACCAATTATAATCGCTGGGTGTATGTGTAAAAATTGAATTAGAAACAAACCGACAACTAAATGAATTAATATTGTTGGTGTTTTCAATCCTTTTTTTGAACTTTGATAAAATTGCCATGTTAACACACCTAACATTACCCCTACAACAGGTACAATTGATTCCTTCATCCCATTCACCCATTTAATATCTTTAAAAGACGCTAATGATGTTAAAAGTATAATCATTAAAAGGATTGTCGGTAAGATCGTTGCAATAATCGCATTAAGCATTCCGATTATGCCACCAATACGATAACCAATATAACCTGCTAATTTTGTATTGATTGGACCTGGGAGCATATTTCCTATAGCTAAAATTTCAGAAAATTCTTCGTCTTTCATCCATTTATACGTATCCACGACTTCTTTATAAACTAGAGGAATCGTAGATGGTCCCCCACCATATCCTAAAATACTACTTCGAAAAAAAGCGATGAATATTTCTAATTGTTTCATTAAATCAATTCCTTTTCATATTTACCAACTCGCTATACAACCGTCCGTTCTTGATTCTGTACCACCCATTAAAACGCCAGAGTCTTCATTTCTCCAAATAACTTGGCCTCGCCCGAAACTTCCAGTATCCTTTGCTACCTTAATTTCATGACCTTTAGCCTGTAACTCTTTTACAATCTCTTGAGGAAAATTAGGTTCAACTTCAACTATTTTCTCTTCAATCCATTGCCATCTTGGAGCATCTAAGGCTTCTTGGGGATTTAAATGAAAATCAATGCTATTCATGATTACTTGAACATGGCCTTGTGGCTGCATATAACCACCCATTACACCGAATGGTCCAATTGCTTTATTATTTTTTGTTAAAAATGCCGGAATAATCGTATGATATGATTTTTTTCCACCAATTAAAGCGTTGGCATGTTTATCATTTAAGCTAAAATCACAACCTCTATTTTGCAATCCAATCCCAGTTCCAGGAATTACTATACCTGACCCAAAACCCATATAATTACTTTGAATAAAGGAGACCATATTTCCGTCTCCATCAGCTGTTGCTAAATAAACAGTGCCTCCACTAGGCGGTCTTCCAGGTAATGGTGTATGAGCAGTTTCCGTGATCTCCAAAAAGCGTTCTTTTCCATATTGATCACTTAATAGACTTTCAACCGAAGTCTTCATAAACTTTCGATCTGTTACATATTCCTTTCCACAAGCAAAAGCTAACTTCATTGCTTCAAATTGTTTATGATATGTAGTTACGTTCTCTTTGTCATCAAACTGTTCATTTTTCAACATATTTAAAGCCATCAGTGCGACAATTCCTTGTCCATTAGGTGGGATTTCCCAAACATCATAGCCTCTGTAATTTATACTTATTGGATTTACCCATTCCGGTTTAAAAGACTCTAAATCTTCTTTTGTTAAAAAACCACCATATTCATTTGAAGAAGCAATAATTTTATCTGCAATTTCACCTTTATAAAAATCTTTACCATTTGTTTCGGCTATTTTTTCTAAAGTTATTGCATGGTCCAGTGACGACCAAATTTCCCCTACTTCAGGAGCTCTTCCATTTGGAGCAAACGTATCAAACCAAGCAGCAAACTCCTCAGAGTTTAATTCCTTTTTGTATATTTCATAAGCCTTTTTCCAAAACTTACCTAATGTTGGTGAAATCGGGAAACCTTCACGAGCATATTCAATTGCCGGTTGCAGCACTTCCTTTAACGAAAGTCTTCCAAACCGATTCGATAATTCTACCCAAGCAGCCGGAGCACCAGGGACAGTTATTGGAATCCAACCAAATTTAGGCATTTTTTCATACCCTAAATTTTTTAATTTTTCAATTGATATATTTTTAGGTGCTGGTCCACTTGAATCTAAACCGTATAACTTTTCGTTCATCCAAACTAATGCAAATGCATCTCCACCTATACCGTTTGAAGTAGGCTCTACTACTGTAAGGCAAGCAGCTGTAGCGATTGCAGCATCTACTGCATTACCACCCTTTTTTAAAATATCTAGGCCCACTTGTGCAGCCAATGGTTGGGAAGTAGCGACCATTCCATTTCTAGCATACACCACATTACGATGTGATGAATAAACGTGTTCATTCGCTTTCATTTTTGTATACATACACTTTCCTCCTTGGCTGTTGGCAATAGTTACATTAGATATAACTTAATCTTTAAATTCGACAATATTTTAGTATTCCCCTACTTAACTATCAATCTAAATAAAAGAACTATTAATGAATGTCTAATTCAACTAAATCTCTTAAATTTGGTTATATACATTAGATGCTTGTCCATTTCAACTAAAGGCTACTTTGAATAGATTATCATTAGGAGGGATAAATTTAATGTTGAAACTTTATTTAGATCCAGGGCATGGTGGCTCTGATTCAGGTGCAGTAGGTAATGGATTAAAGGAAAAAGATCTAACTTTGGATATCGCTTTAAGAATAAGAGATTTATTGAATAACTATAATGACGTTGAGGTTAGAATGAGCAGATCTACAGATACTGATCGTTCTTTATCTGAACGTACTAACGATGCGAACTCATGGGGTGCTACCTACTTTTTATCTGTTCATATCAATTCATTTAATACATCAGCGTCTGGCTACGAGGATTATATATACGATGGTTTGTCAGATACGTCTACTTCAGCTCAATATCAAAACGTTTTACATCCAGAAATCGTAAAGGTAAATGGTCTAACTGATCGTGGTAAGAAAAAAGCTAATTTTCATGTATTACGTGAATCAAATATGCCAGCAATTCTAACTGAAAATGGATTCATAGATAATGCAAGTGATGCTGCAAAACTAAAAGACCCAAATTGGCGTCAAAAAGTAGCTCAAGGGCATGTAAATGGATTAGTAAAAGCATTTAACTTAACAGCTAAGGCTAAGTCTGAAATGCATAGAGTAATCGTAGACGGAGTACAGGTCGGTGCATATGAAGATGATCAAAATGTACTGAATGCAGTGGAACAATATCTTCCAACAGCAACTAAAATTATTATTGAGAAGGTTTAAACGGTTATATAACTATTTGAAGACTGTCTAATTAATAGACCGTCTTTTTTTGTTAAAAAACGAAGACAACAAAAAAGACCTTCGATTGAAAGCCCAGCAGTTGTTTACTCTGTAGATTTCAATATATCTAATATATTGTTTGAGTCAATTTTCTTTTTTTGTCTCCCTAAACTAATCACTTGTTCTCCATATTTATCTTGCAATTTATGTAATGTTTCAAACAATGGTTCTTGTTTGGCATCCTTTTCAAAAGAAAATAGGTCTAATTGCTTTGATATTTCATCTTTTGGATTTAATTGTGATACAGTTACTCCGATTAAACGTAATGGTTCTCCGTTCCAATTTCTTTTCCATAAATCAAATGCCTCTTTAAAGATATCATTAGCTTGTTGTACAGGTGTTGAAAGTTTTTTACTTCGATTAATTGTTTTTCGGTCACTAAATCGAAGTGTAATTGTCACAGTGTCAGCAACTAAACCCTTCTTAATTAATCGTTCAGCTACCCTTTTAGATAGAGCTTCAAATTTTTCTGCAATTATGGGTTCCTCAAAAACATCAAATGAAAATGTCGTTGATTGGCCAATTGTCTTATGTGAAAGCATACGACTAGGATCGACTTCTCTCTCATCTATTCCATTGGCCTTATTTCTTAAAGATTTACCGTTTACACCTAATAATTCTTGTACTTGTTTTTCATTACTTTTTGCCAAATCTTCTATTGTAATAATACCAATTTCATTTAATTTTTCTTCAGTTTTCTTACCAACCCCATGCATTTCTCCTACTTTTCTAGGCCATAAAATAGTAGGAACATCCCTCTTACGAAGAACAGTAATTCCAAGTGGTTTTTTCATATCTGAGGCTGTTTTCGCAAGAAATTTATTTGGCCCAATACCGATACTGCATGGCATATCCAGATCTTCTAACAATATTGACTGAATCAATTCAGCTATTTTAATTGGATGACCTAGTTTTTCATCACAATTAGTTATATCAATATACCCTTCATCAATTGATGCCACTTCAATTTTAGGACTTATTGCACCTAATTTTTCAAATATTTGCCTTGAGACTTTTCGGTAAGCTTCAAAATTTGGAGTTTTCACAATCATCTCAGGACATTTTTTTCGCGCTTCCCATAATGGCATTGTTGCCCGAATTCCATAAGCTCGAGCTTCATAACTTGCCGTTACGATAATTCCCCTGCGCTCTTTTTCATTGCCGGCGACAACTACTGGTTTACCCTTTAATGTTGGATCATTCGCTATTTCAACCGAAGCAAAAAATGAATTCATATCAACATGTAAAATGACTCTTCCGCTCTTTGGTGCCCATTGATTCATTGCTACACCTCCTATGCTAGTATAATATCATTTTTTTATATTTCCTATAAACGTGTATTAATGTTGAAGATAGTTAAAACTGATAAAGTTTGAATCAAATCTAAAACCAATCTCTAATTATTATAAACGTTTTTGGATGAATGGAGAAAAGCTATGCAAAGTAAAATTCAAAAAATATCAACGAATTTATGGTTTGATACACAAGCCGAAGAAGCCGTAAATTACTACACTTCTATATTTAAGAATTCAAAGATTGAAAGAATCACACGTTTTGGAAAAGAAAGACATGACCCAAACAGTATGGAAGAAGGAGCTGTTATGACGATCCAATTTAGCTTAGAAGGGCTAGATTTTGTTGCGTTAAACGGTGGACCACACTTTAAATTTACAGAAGCAATTTCATTCATCATTCATTGTGACTCCCAAGAAGAAATAGATTATTATTGGGAAAAATTATCAAAGGATGGAGATAAAAATGCGCAAGCATGTGGTTGGTTAAAAGATCAATTTGGTGTCTCATGGCAAATTGTTCCGACCATTTTACCTCAACTATTAAATGACTCTAATCTAGAAAAATCTGAACGAGTAATGAAAGCTGTTCTACAAACCAAGAATAAAATCAATATAAACAACTTAATTGAAGCTTATGAAGAAAACCCCTCTTCTAATTAGAATAGGGGTTTTAATAATAAAATACATTCCCCGAAGATTCCTATTTACTTCTCATAAAGTCCAAAAAGAGATAAAATAAACCTATCTAAATTGTATTTTTTGAAATTAATGGAGGTATTTTCTTTTGAGTAACGAAAATCAATCAATGTATGATTATATAGGGAAAGAAAAATTAGAAGAGCTAGTGGATACTTTTTATTCTTATGTTTCAAAGCATGAGAGACTTTCACCAATATTTCCAGGTGACTGGGAGGAAACAGCTCGTAAACAAAAACTATTTTTAACACAGTTTTTAGGTGGACCACAATATTATAGTATGGAACGCGGTCATCCAAGAATGCGCGCGCGTCATTTACCTTTTCCAATTACAATTGAATTAGCTCATGACTGGTTGGATTGCATGGGAAAAGCGATGGATGATGTCGATTTAGATGAAGAAATTAAAGAGCCATTATTACAACATTTAAGAAATGTTGCTTACCATATGGTGAACCAAGAATAATCTTTAGGGGATAAATTATGAGCGAGAGGCCAGTTATTTTATTTGATGGTGAATGTATTTTATGCAATGGAGCTGTTCAATTTATAATTAAACATGACCAAAAAGGCTATTTTCATTTTGCCGCACTACAATCCACATTTGGCGAAAAGCTTAAGAAGGATCACCCCGAACTTGGTTCAATTGATTCAATTATTCTTGTTCAAAATGGAAGAATAAAAATTGAATCTTCAGCTGCACTTTCTATTGCAAAAAATTTAGAAGGCTGGCCAAAATTTTTCTATGCCTTTATCATAATCCCAGCTACAATACGTGACTATTTATATAGACTGATCGCAAGAAATCGTTTTAAATTCTTTGGAAAAAACGAATCGTGTATGATTCCATCAAAAGAAATCAGGGATCGATTTTATTTATAAAAGTCCTCTTCAATTAAAAGAACCACAAGGTTATCACTTCCCCTTGAGGTTCTTTTTTAGTTCCCGAATTAACTTTTTATTAGAAATCTTGTTAAAGCGAGCCCTAAAAATCCAACACCCATTCCAATTAGCCAACCAGAATGTGGTTCATGTAATAAACTTCCAATTCCTCCGCCTAGAAACATACAGCCTACAAACACGATTCCTCCAATACCAGCACCTCTATTACTCAAAATCTGACCATCCTCTCCAAATAAATATTTCCTATCTATTTGTGGATAGATATCTTTTTGTATTTCTCTATTTTTTATTTAGCTTTTTCCTAAAAAATTCCAGTAATATTTTCTAATTTACTAATTAATTAGAATTTTATTACTATTCAATAACAAATTTTATATAATAATATTAGACGTTAAAAATTTTTTTGAAATCATATATACCTTCTTAATTGCATTTTTAACGTCAAACAATTAAGAAAAATCTTAACCGGAGCGTGATTAAATTTGCAGAAGCACAGACGTAGAAACACACCAGCATTTACTGTTTTAGCTTACTTTACATTAGTTGCAGGAGTATTTTTATTTTGTATCGGACTTTACAATGCAGATATGGAATTAAACGAAAAAGGTTATTATATTGCAGTTATGCTATTAGTAGCAGTTGGCTCAATTTTAACCCAAAAGGTTGTTCGTGATAATGCCGAAGATGATGATATTATCGCTGAGCAAGAAGTTCAATTAAAGATGAAACTAGATAGTTCAACAAAGAAAGAAACAACTAATTTATAAAAACAAAAAGGGGATCACAAAAAGTACAGTACTTTTGTGATCCCCTTCCTTATGATTATAAAGTTTTTATTCCCAAACTCGTTTTAATTTAAAGAATTCTTGAATATAGCCATAAAGTGAAACTGGCGACATAATCATTTGATAGCATAATAGGAAGAATAGAAATCCTATACGATTATTTCTTATTCTTAAATTTAAATTACGGAAAACATAGTTTTTCTGATAAAAATAAAGGATTGAATAGCTAATAAATGTTAATGGGAGAACTAATAAAGTCATTGGACCAACAATAATGTTGATTCCAAAAAACGCTAAAATCAGTCCAGGAATCCAACATAAAGTGTAAATAAGATCTAAGTAAATCATCATGAGATTAATACCAGTTAAATATTTCGTATAAACTTGTGGTTGTTGCCACGGTTTTATTTCAATTAGTCCTTCAACCATACCTCGTGCCCATCTTGATCTTTGTTTAGCAAAATGACCAAAGGTTGTAGGTGCATCAGTAAATGCTACTGCTAATGGTTCGAAGTATACCTTCCATTGCTTTTGTAAAAGTCTCCATGTTAAAACGATATCTTCTCCGATTGCATCTGGCCAACCATTAACTTCCTTTACACAATCAGTTTTATATAAACTAAACGCCCCTTGTGCAACAAGAGTTCCTTGATATAATCCCTGAAGTCTTTTTATGGAAGCAATTCCTAAGAAGTAGTCCCACTCTTGAATCTTAGTCCAAAATGTTTCACGACTATTACGAACTAACATTGAGCCAGCAACAGCACTAACATCAGAAGGGCTACTCTTTATTCTTGAAACTAAGTATCTTACTGCAGAAGGATGAATTAAAGTATCTGCATCTAATGTAATGACATATGGTGTTTTTACATACTCCAAGCCTAAATTAAGTGCATGAAACTTACCTGCTTTTGGTTGATGTAATAAAGTAATATTTGAACTTAACTCTTTTTTCGCCCTCATTACTTCACGATCTGTACCATCAGTTGAATTATTATTAATAACAATAATATTTATTTTACCAGTATAATCTTGATTTGAAATATATTTTAACGTATTAAAAATAGCACCTTCTTCATTATAAGCAGCCACTAATACAGTTACCGAATCATTTGGAAATTCATTTTTAAAATTCGGTTGTTTATCGAGTAGTAAACTTATGACTAAAAAAGTGCTCATATAGCCCGGTATGTAGGCAATACCACCTATAATAATGATTGCTACAGGCGCAGTAACAACGTCAGATAAATCCTTTACCCAAGGAATTGATAAATAAATTGAAAAAATTAACCAAGAAAATGAAATAAAATGGCTAAACCAAAATTTCTTATTTACTGTTAAATAATATCGGTTTCTTTTTTTTTGTATAGGAGACAAGTTAGGTTCCAATAACCTTCCTCCTTTTTATGAAATTTTAACGATAAATTCATTATATCACTATAATTTATAATAATATCCTAGCAACTTTTGGTAAAAAGGTATTAATCAATGATTTTATAACACCCCCTGCATTACTTAATAATGACAAAATAAAAAAGAACTGATATTCTATCAGTTCTTAATCTAGCTACTATTATTTTTTAAAAGATAATCCTTTCTCTTCCAATGCATTTTTAATGGTCCTAATCGCCTTAGGGCCCATCCCATGTAATTTTATACTTCTGCTTCACTTAATTGTGTGAATTGCTCCAAATGTAAGTAACCTGCTGAAGTTAATGCTCTAATAGCAGGTTTAGCTAATCCATTTGGTAGTGAATTTTCACTCATAAAAAATCCCTCCTTTTTAAAATTTTTATCAACCCAATTGATTAAGTCGTTTTTCATACTACTTGTGATCGTATGATTTACATCCTTATATTTAAGAAAATCTATATAAGAATGATGTTTTGTTGTTAAGAAATCGAGTTGCCCTCCAATTGGAATAACTAAATCCTGTTCGCCGTGTAAGAATAAAACAGGCTTTCTTATCGTACTATCTTTAAATTTAGGATCATATTTTATAAACGTTTCCAATTCACTTTCATTTAATGGTTCTCTTCTATCTTTTTTACGAAAATCTTTCTCAGAATATAGAAAAGAACTAGAACCATTAATATTAATTAATCCGGAATAACAATTAGTTGAAAAAAACATTCCACTTGCAATAAAACCACCCATTGAACTACCTAACAGAATTGTATTTTCTTTTTGTAAACAAAGCTGATCTATCATTTCATCTTCTTCATCAATTGTTTCAAATATCGTTTTCCAAAAATATGTTTGTAAAATCTGTTGTTCGAAATGGTTATTCAGAGCCTGTCTCGAATCATGGTATTTAATTTCGGGAATAACAACTTTATATCCTAATTCAGATAGCTCTTTACCAAGTTGTATTTGTGATTCAATCGTTGAACCCCAACCATGAAACATGATGATTGTTTCTTTCCTACTAACTATATTTGGGATTATTTCATAATAATTAATCATTTTTCCCACCTAAATTTCTTAATTTTCTATCGTAATATTAAATCATTCTAATAATAACAAAATTATTTGAATTTTGAATTGCTATATTTTTAAAAATGCTATAAAATACTTTTGTTTGTATACAATGATATTATCTTTAAAATAAATTTTTGCCTATTTACTTAACGCGGAATAAAACGAGGATGTGTATGATCAATGGTTCAACATTTAAACTTAATAATTAGTCACTATGGTTATTTAGGCATCATTTTAGCATTAATAGGAGGCATTATTGGATTACCACTACCAGATGAAATTCTTTTAGTATACATAGGTTATAATGTATTTCTAGGTAGATTATCATATTTACCTTCAATAGCTTGTGCGATTATTGGAATCATTTGTGGAATCTCATTAAGTTATTTACTTGGATACATATTTGGTTTACCTTTACTTAATAAATATGGACCAAAAGTTCATATTACAGAGAAAAAAATTGAAATGACAAAAAGCTTATTTACAAAATTTGGACCTTATATACTTATAATAGGATTTTTCATACCCGGAATCAGGCATTTAACTGCTTATTTTGCTGCCATTAATAAATATTCTTATAAAAAATTTGCAACTTTTGCATTTATTGGAGCAATTCTTTGGGGATTCACTTTTATAACATTAGGTAAAATTTTTGGTGAAGAATGGGATAAAGTGGCGTCTATTTTTGCAAAGTATAGTTTAGTCATATTTCCAACTGCCTTATTGCTTGCGATCGTATTCTTTTTCCTATATAGAAAACGATTAACTACAAATTAGCGTTAGGTTTTAGACTTATTAACTATTAGAAAGACGAGACTGTGGGTTTCGTCTTTTTTTGTTAGGGTTTTTTCGCCATTCCGAAGTGGACTGCAAATAAATTCTGAAAATCACAATTAAAATTAGGAAAACTGCAATTAAATTCCAAGGAATCGCAAATAAAATTAAAAATTACCCATACCCGTTATAGTATTAAAGCTAAAAACCGTATCCAATCAAAAGGAAAACTAGCAAATATACTCTAAATCGATTAAAAACTTGATAAAAAGCTTCCAATCCACTAAAAAGCAACGAGCATTTCATATAAAAATAAGTTGAGCCCTTGAGATACCCTTCTTATTACATGTAAGTACGTTCTTTTATTATTTTTAAAAACAAAAAGAGGGCGCCTATTTATCAGTTAATCTGATAGATAGGACGACCCTTTTTTTACTTAATTATTTAGCAACTTCTTCTACAATTGCAATAACCATTTCAGCAGTTTTTACTAACTCTTTAATTGGCATTCTTTCATTTGTAGTGTGAATTTCTTCATAACCGATTGCTAAGTTTACAATTGGGAAACCGTGACCTGCGAATACGTTCGCGTCAGATCCTCCACCACTTTGTTGTAATGCAGGAGTACGTCCAATTTTTTCTGCTGCACGTTTTGCAACTTCAACAACATGGTCTCCTTCACCAAATTTAAATCCTGGGTACATAATTTGAACTTCTACTTCAGCACGTCCACCCATTTCAGTAGCTGCTTCTTCAAAAGCAGCTTTCATTTTAGCTACTTGAGCTTCCATTTTTTCACCGATTAATGAACGAGCTTCAGCTAAAATATTCACTTGATCGCATACGATATTTGTTGCACTTCCACCTTCGAAACGTCCGATATTAGCAGTCGTTTCTTCGTCGATTCGACCAAGTGGCATTCTTGCAATTGCTTTTGAAGCAATCGTAATCGCTGAAACGCCTTTTTCAGGTGCAACACCTGCATGTGCTGTTTTACCATAAATAGTAGCAATTACTTTAGCTTGAGTTGGAGCTGCTACGATAATGTTACCTACTTCTTCATCGCTATCTAATGCATATCCAAACTTAGTTGTGATTAATTTAGGATCCATTGCTTTAGCACCATGTAATCCAGATTCTTCACCAACTGAGATAATGAATTGGATTTCACCATGCTCAATATTTTGTTCTTTAATGATTTTAACAGCTTCTAAAAATGCTGCGATACCAGCTTTATCATCTGCACCTAGAATTGTAGTTCCGTCAGTAACGATATATCCATCTTTGATTGATGGCTTGATACCTTTACCTGGAGTTACTGTATCCATATGACAAGAGAAGAAAATACCGTCAATGCCTTCTTTAGTAGCAGGAATTGTAGCAACAATATTTCCAGCACCGTGACCTGTAACACCCATCGTGTCGTCTTCAAAAACATTCATTCCAAGGGCTTCTAATTTTTGTTTTAAAACCTTTGCAATTTCAGCTTCAAACTTAGTTTCAGAGTCTACTTGTACTAATTCTAAAAATTCTTCTACTACACGTTGTTCATTAATCATTTGTGTCATGCCTCCATATTGAATATGTAAAAAAATGTCTACAAAGGTATATTACCATGTTTTTTTGCTGGGCGCTTTTCATTTTTGTTTTTTAATACTCCTAAAGATTGAATAAGCTTTTTTCTAGTCATCCTTGGATCTATAACATCGTCAACTAAACCGTATTTTGCAGCAACGTAAGGATTAGAAAATTTCTCTTTATATTGATCCATCCATTCTGATCTTAACTCATCTGGTCGATTACTTTGAGAGATTTCTTTTCCGTATAAAATATTTACAGCACCTGCAGCACCCATTACAGCGATTTCAGCGTTTGGCCAGGCAAATACTAAATCTGCTCCAATTGATTTACTATTTAATGCAACATATGCTCCACCAAATGCTTTTCTCGTAATGACTGTAACTTTTGGAACTGTTGCCTCAGAATATGCATATAAAAGCTTAGCACCATGCCTTATTATACCTCCATGCTCCTGTTTTACACCAGGGAAAAACCCTGTCACATCAACAAAAGTGATGATTGGTATATTAAAACTATCACAAAAACGAATAAATCTTGCCCCTTTATCAGCTGAATGTAAATCTAAACCTCCAGCCATAAATTTAGGTTGATTACAAACGAGACCTACTACTTCACCATTTAATCTAGCAAAACCTACAACTAAATTTTTAGCGAAATCTTTTTGAACTTCAAAAAAGGAATCATCATCTACAATCATATCTATTATTTTTTTAACATCATAAGGTCGACTACTTTCATCAGGAATTAGCTCCATTAAATCATCAAGATCTTTTTCAGTTTTCATTTTAGTAGGTGGTTTTTCTTCCCAATGAGCCGGTAAATACTCTATTAAATTTCTAACGATCTTAAGGGCTTCTTCTTCCGACCCAGCTTGGAAATGAGCATTTCCACTTATCTCATTATGGACTTTAGCTCCACCCAAATCCTCTGCAGAGATTTTCTCACCTGTTACACTTTCGATTACTTTAGGTCCAGTAATAAACATTTGGCTAGTTCCATTAACCATGACAACGAAGTCAGTAATTGCTGGAGAATAGACTGCACCACCTGCACAAGGCCCCATAATAACTGAAATTTGTGGTACAACCCCTGAATAAATCGTATTACGATAAAAAACATGTCCATAACCATCTAAAGAAAGGACACCTTCTTGGATTCTAGCACCACCTGAATCATTTAATCCAATAATCGGAGCCTTACACTGTACTGCCATGTCCATTAATTGACTTATTTTTTTCGCATGCATTTCACCTAAAGCACCGCCGAACACAGTAAAATCTTGCGAAAAAACAAATACCGTTCGATCGTTAATTTTGCCATAACCTGTGACAACTCCATCACATGCACCATTTTGTTCATCCATTCCAAAATCTGAACAACGATGCTCGACAAAACTAAATAACTCAACAAAACTCCCTTCATCTAATAGCATGTCTATTCTTTCTCGTGCTGTAAACTTTCCACGTTCATGTTGTTTCTCAATCCGTTCAAATCCTCCACCTTGCTCTATTTCAGATTTCTTTTCATATAGTTTATAAAGATCATCATACTTGCTCATTAAACTCCCCCCTTTTTTGAACAATTTCGATTAATACTCCAAATTGTTTAGGGTGGATAAAGGCAACTTTTGACCCCTCACTCCCATTACGCGGTGAATGATGGATTAAATTGAATTGGCGTTTTTTTAGTTCTAATAGTGATTTTTCGATGTCATCTACTTGAAAAGCAATATGATGCAATCCTTCACCTTTTTTTTCAATATATTTATGTACAGGATTCGTTGATGTAAGTGGTTGGATTAATTCGATGTTAATTTTATTTGTTTTAAAAAATGCGACTTCTACACCTTGGTCTTCATCTATTTCTCGATATGAGTATGATAAGCCTAAATCCCCCTCATACTTTTTAATACTATCGTTTAAATTTTTTACACAGATTGCCATATGATCTATATTTGTAAACATTTTTTTCCCCCTCCTTCAAATCAATGCTTTTATTAGAAGCATATGAGATTTTTCATGTACTGTAATCTGTTCAAAAGTACATAAGCTATTATTTAAACAATATTCAAGAAAGTGGACAAACATGATTAAAAACCGTAGCAGTATCCAACCGTATTTTAAGAGATAACAATGAAAATGAAGCTATGATTTTGAATCAGAGAACAATTAAGCTAAACACCAAAACTACAAGCAATTAAAAAAAGTTCGACGGCATTCCCCTCACTTTTCTCTTTTCATAAAACAATCTGACTACTTATCAACCGAATTGTTATTTAGACTCGATATAAAAGACTTATTTTTTCAAAAAAAAGTGCAATTATTGCGGTTTTTTGTAGTTTGTAAACCTACTAGATTACATGATAATATAACCTCGTTATCACTATTTGTTAACTAGGGAGGAATTAAAGTGAACAAAAAAGTTTTAGCAGTTGGGTTAACTTTAGGATTAGCAGCAAGTAGTTTTTCAGTAACAAATACATATGCTGCACCAAAAAATGTGTTATCTAGCTACAAGTACAATGAATCTGTAGGATCACCTGAATTTGTTTCAGGTCAGCTGACAAAGTCATCTACTCAAAGTCCTGAGAGCATTGTACTAGGCTATGTCAATACTAACAAAGATAAATTTAAACTCGGTTCGAAATCCTCAGAAGAATCATTCATCATTAAATCTAGCAATAAAGATATTTTAGGAACCGCTCTTCGACTACAACAAGTATATAATGGTGTACCTGTTTGGGGCTCTACTCAAACAGCATTAGTTGCAGACGATGGTGTTCTAACAGCTTTCTCTGGTACGGTAGCACCTAATCTAGATACGAAAAAAGGATTGAAATCTGAAAAGAAAGTAAATGCCAACAAATCTATTAAAATTGCAGAAGCCGACCTTGGTTATACACCTACTTATGAAAAAGACCCTACAGCAGATCTAGTAGTTTACACAAATGGTGATGAAGCTACTTACGCTTACCTTGTAAACTTAAACTTCCTTTCTCCTAAACCAGGAAACTTTAATTATTTCATTGATGCATCAACTGGAAAAATATTAAATAGCTATAATAATTTAGACGAAGCAGATAGTAGTGCCCCTCCTACAAAACCTGGTGGTACAACAAATAGTACGAATACAACTGGAACAGGAGTTGGCGTGCTTGGTGATACAAAAACATTAAATATGACCGTATCGGGTTCAACTTATTATTTACAAGATAGACTGCGAGGATCAGGTATTTTCACTTATGATGCGGCTAACAAACAACGTCTTGCTGGTACACTTTGGACAAGTCCTGATAACCTTCTAAATAGCACTTATGATGCGGCTGCAGTTGATGCACATTATTTTGCTGGATTAACATTTGATTATTATAAAACTGTTTTTAATCGTAATTCCTATGATGGTAATGGCGGTGCACTAAAATCTAGTGTCCATTATGGCCGTAATTACAATAATGCGTTTTGGAACGGGATGCAAATGGTTTATGGCGATGGTGATGGTACAACATTTATTCCATTATCAGGTGGTATTGACGTAGTAGCACATGAGTTAACTCACGCTGTAACAGAAACTAGCTCAAATTTAACTTATCAGAATGAATCTGGTGCACTTAACGAAGCAATTTCTGATATTTTTGGTACATTAATAGAGTTCTATAATAATAAAAATCCTGATTACCTGATTGGTGAAGATATTTATACACCAAAAATTGCAGGTGATGCACTTCGTTCGATGAGTGATCCAACTAAATATGGAGATCCAGATAATTATGCAAATCGTTACACTGGAACATCTGACAACGGAGGAGTTCATACAAATAGCGGTATTATTAATAAAGCTGCTTACTTAATTGCTAAAGGTGGAACAGCTTACGGCGTGTCTGTTACGGGGATCGGAAATGATAAACTAGCTCAAATTTTCTATCGTGCAAATACTGTTTACTTAACAGCTTCCTCTACTTTCAGTCAAGCTCGTGCGGCATGTGTGAAAGCAGCTTCTGACCTTTACGGTACCAGCTCCGCTGAAGTAACTACTGTAAATAAAGCATTTGATGCGGTTGGAGTTAAGTAAAATACATTTTGAGTAAATAAGGGATGTCTCGTAAGCTAAAAATGCTTATGAGACCCTTTTTTATTTTGGAATAATACAGCGTATTAATTAGGCAAGGATGGGAGCTACTAAAAAAGAGGCTTAGACTGTAAAAAATATCCTACATATGCTAAAATAGGACAACACTTGTAAGATTCTAATAAAAAATTAATAAATTGTAATTCTTTAAAATAAGGTGGTAATCACATGAGAAAAAAAACACAAAAAGTAGTTGTTATGATTATGTTAATTTCAATGCTTGCTACTACTTTACTTGCAGGTATCGCTGCTATGTTATAAAAGGCCAAATAATATGGAAAAAAGAGGATTCATCATCAAGATCTTGAGATTTTGATAGTGAATCCTCTTTATTATCTGATCGCACCTTGTTCACGAGCTAGTTGTTCAAATGAACTTGATGATGTTGTGATTAACACTTTCGTTCCATATGGGATTTTATCAAAAAGTTCATTCACATCATTTGTATACATTCTTACACATCCATTTGATATATATTTACCAATTGTTGAAGGGTCATTATTTCCATGAATGCCATAAATCGAACCATCAGTACCTAATGCGTCAAAACCAATCCATCTAGTTCCTAGAGGATTTTTAGGATCCCCTCCTGGAATATTCTTTTTGCGCCAATATGGATTTTTGGCTTTATATGTAATATTAAAAATACCTTCAGGAGTTAAATCTGCTGTTTTTCCGGTAGCAATTCGATAAATCCTTAGGACTTTACCATCTTCTATATATGCCAAATTATTTACTTCTTTATTAATAATAATAAATGGTTCACCTACCCTTGGATTTTGTCCAAGTGGCCATACTGGACCAATTACTAAAAGTAGTGATAGAACTAGTTTAAGCAAATAAAGCAACTCCTTTTTAATTTCACTTAGCGTATTTTCCCTTAAACTTCGATTTCAAAATCAAAAAACTTTCCATTTCATTGATGATTGTTAATACCGATGCTCTAGTTTCAAAATCATCAGATGTTTGTGGTAACGGCATCGCCCGAAACATACCATAGATTTCTTCCAACTGATATAAACATATAGCTCCACTTATGATCGGGTTAATTGAAAAGCTTAGATCATTAAAAAATTTGGATAAAATATGAGATTGTTCGTTACTCACTTTAATGTCACAAACCGTGTCAATAATACGATGAATAATTTCAAGTTGCCGCTCCCTTAATAAAAAGTATTCATAATCTTCATCATTCGAGGATTTAAAATAGTGATTATCGATTTCTAATTTAGAAATTCTCTTTGCTTCTTGAAGCAATTTTACTGTTTCATCATATTCTTCTAAAAAACATTTATTAGCTGGTTCTTTTAAATAAATAGAAATCTTCTCAAAAATAAAACAAAATTTAGAATCAATTTTTACTTTAAAGCTTTTTATTTGATCATCTAAACTAGGCATATATAAATTACAAAGTAAAGCTACACCAATTCCTATTACAATTACAGTTAACTCATCTACTATTATTGAAGCTGTAATGTTTTTTACACCATATAGATGTAGCATGATAACTGCACTAGAAATGACTCCTTCTTGAATTTTAAGCTTTACTAAGCTTGGAATAAAAAATAAAAGTAATAGTCCAATCGCTAAAGGTGTATACCCAAAAATATGAAAGAAAAAAATACAAAAAAGGATGATCAGCACGCATGCAGAAAACCTTCTTAATGCTGTATCTAATGAACGTTTTTTAGTAGTTTGTATACATAATATTGTTAATGTTCCAGCAGACGAGTAAAAATGAACTCCCACCGATTGTGCAATAAAAATTGCAACTGCACTCCCTAACGCCGTTTTAACAATCCTTGAACCAATTCTATACATAATATCACCTATTATTTATGTTTTACTTTATGTCGTATTTGATTCATTCAATAGGTTAATATTTCTAATGAAAATTTCATCTCATAATTACGCTTAATAAAAAATAGATTGGTAAAAATATCATTATTCTAAAAAAAGGTGTGAATTTATGAGTTCAAAATATTGCCATGAATCACGTTCAGCACTAACTGTTCGAGTTTTCCCTACTGACTTAAACAATCACCAAACTTTATTTGGTGGAAAAATTCTTGCTGACATGGATATGACTGCTTCAATTACTGCTTCTAAACATTCAAGATTGAAATGTGTAACTGCTTCGATCGACCATGTAGACTTCTTACATCCTGTTACAGAAGAGGATTGTATCTCTTATGAATCCTTTGTCGTCGTTACAGGAACTTCATCTATGGTAATTTTCGTAAAAGCGATTGCAGAGAACTTGATTACAGGCAATCGCCGCGTTGCAGCTGCTTCATTTTTAACATTTGTTGGGATGAAAGATAATAAAACGGTACCAGTTCCAACGATCATTCTTGAAACCGAAGAAGAACGAGAACTTGCTGAAATAGCAAAAGCAAGAATCGCAAATCGTAAAAATAATAAATTAATCAGTAAAAACATTGAAACGATTATCTCTACAAAACCTTTAAAATTAAAACAAAGTGATGATTAAATTAATTTGATTCCTAAATAAAAAAGAAACTGAGGAATTTTTCTTCAGTTTCTTTTTTTCTGATTCTGATTAATGCGTAGAAATACCAGATACCCCATGGCCAGTATTAGACTTCACAAGAATTTCATCAAATTTAGCTTCATTTTCTTTCCTACTTGATAGAATTGTACCTAAATAAGCAGCTATGAATCCTAAAGGAATCGATATAATCCCCGGATTCGTTAAATTAATTAATGGATTTCCAACAAAAATGGCTTTTCCTTCTATAGGACTCCAAATATTTGGACTTATCGCTACTAGTATGATTGCAGATAGTAATCCAGTTAACATACCAGTAATTGCGCCAGTCGTATTAAAACGTTTCCAATAGATTGTAAAGAGTATGACTGGTAAGTTCGCACTTGCAGCAACAGCAAATGCTAAGGATACTAAAAAGGCAACATTTAATGTTTGTGCAAATATTGCAAGTAAGATTGAGATTAAAGCAACTCCAATCGATGCATATCTAGCCATTGAAACTTGCTCTTTTTCAGTTGCTTTACCTTGTTTTAAGATTTCATTGTAAAAATCATGTGCAAAGGCAGATGCAGCAGTTAATACTAGCCCTGCTACTACTGCAAGTATCGTTGCAAATGCTACAGCTGAAACAAAGGCAAATAAAAAGTTACCCCCTAATACTTCAGCTAAAAGTGGCGCCGCCATATTTCCTGCTGGATTTGCTTTTATAATCTCAGAATTTCCAACAAATGCAGCTGCCCCAAATCCAAGGAAAATGGTCATGATGTAAAATGCTCCGATTAACCAAGTTGCATAAACGACTGATTTTCGTGCCGTTTTCGCATCACGCACTGTAAAGAAGCGGACCAGTATATGAGGTAATCCGGCAGTTCCAAGAACAAGTGCTAAATTTAATGAAATTGTATCTAATCCATTTGTGTATTTTACACCTGGATTTAAAAACGAGTCCTTTAAAGGAGTTGCCGTTCTCATTTGACTAAACATTTCATTAATGTTGAAATTAAATTTAGCAAAAACGATGATTGAAATGACTAATGTTCCAAGCATTAGAAGGATTGCCTTTACGATTTGAACCCAACTAGTAGCCCTCATACCTCCAAATATTACATATACAGTCATTAAAATACCTACTATTAAAACAGCTGTCGTATAATCAATTCCAAGTAATAATTTAATCAGTGCACCAGCACCAACTAGTTGTGCAATCATATAAAAGATTGAAATCGTCATTGTGTTTAACGCGGCTACCCCTCTTACTTTTCTTTGATCAAATCGCGCAGCAATCATATCTGCTAACGTGTATTTTCCAAGATTTCGTAAAGGCTCTGCTACTAAATATAAAACGACTAAATATGCAACTAAAAATCCGATGCTATAGAAAAATCCATCGAATCCAGTTAAAGCGATCGCACCTGCAATTCCTAAAAAGGATGCTGCTGACATATAGTCACCTGCAATTGCAAATCCATTTTGCCATCCTGTCAATCCACCGCCTGCTGTATAAAAATCTTTCGCATCTTTTGTTTTTTTAGAAGCGAAATATGTAATAACTAGCGTTCCTAGTACGATAATTAAAAATAATGTAAATGCCGTCGTATTCAAACTTCCTCCCCTCCTTTATTTAACTTTTCCAATACACCATCAGCCATTTTGTCAAAGGATTCAGCTTTCTTACTGTAAATCATACATAATACCCATGTCATAACAAATTGAGCAAATGCAAACATCCAAGCCCATGTTACCTCCCCAAATGCTTTTGTATTTAGTGCTTTAGAATAAGAAGTCATTAATGGTAATGCAATGTAAAAACAAAAAAAGAATAAAGACATTGGTAGAATAAACTTTCTTTTTGCTTTCAGTAACTGTTTAAACTCATGAGATTTTGCAACTTCCGAGTATGTGCTCGGACTTATACTCGAACTAGAATTTTTGTCCAATTCCATCATCATACTCTCCTTTCAATTTTTTATTTCTTGAAAAATTTGAAGATATTATTGTAATTAAAATGAAGGAATATTCAGAAACTAAGATAATTTTATTTCATTTTGATCCACTTTAATAAATGTTTTCGATAGACAAGAATTAACAAGTTCTAATGATTAAATTTTTTTTTTGTAAAATTTGAGTACAAACTGAAGTTGAAATACAAGAAACACACGCTAACTTACAAACCTAAAACATAATTAGACATTTTTTAAGTAATTCAATGAATTTTTTGTCAATAAAAAAATCCCTCTTTTCAGATGAAAAGTAGGGATTCTTCACATTTAAGTGATGACTTATAAAACTTTCTCAAGGAATAACTTAGCACGATTTGTTTTTGGTCTTGTGAATAATTCGATTGGAGTTGCATCCTCAACTAGATTTCCTTCGTCTAGGAATAGAATTCGATCTGCAACTTCCTTTGCAAAACCCATTTCATGTGTAACGATGACCATTGTCATACCAGTATGAGCTAATGATTTCATTACTTCAAGTACTTCTTTTACCATCTCTGGATCTAAAGCTGATGTTGGTTCATCAAATAGCATTACTTTAGGTTCCATTGCAAGTGCTCTTGCTATAGCTACACGTTGTTTCTGACCACCTGAAAGTTTAGGTGGATATACGTTTGCTTTTTCAAGAAGTCCAACTTTTTCAAGAAGTGCCTTTGCATTTTCTTCTGCTTTAGCCTTACTCATACCTTTTACATTAATCGGAGCATACGTAATATTTTCTAGTACTGTCATATGTGGGAACAAATGAAAATGCTGGAATACCATCCCTACTTCTTCACGAATTTTCATTATATTACTTTTAGGATTTGTAATTTCAATATCATCCATCCAAATTTCACCATCTGAAGGAGTTTCTAATAAATTCATACAACGCAAAAATGTAGATTTACCAGAACCAGATGGGCCAATTACAGCAACTACAGACCCTTGTTCAATTATAGTTGTGATTCCTTTTAATACATGAACATTTCCAAAGCTTTTATTTAAATTAGTAATTCTAATCATTTGTACGCATTCTCCTTTCAACTGATTTACCCAGAAGGGATAGGATCATAATGATAATGTAATAGATTGCTGCTACAAAAATAAGTGGCTCCATAAATGAGTACGTCTCTCCACCTACTAAGAATGCTCTTCTCATTAAATCAGATGCACCAATTACTGTTACCATTGCTGATTCCTTCGTTAATGTAATAAACTCATTCATCAAAGCTGGTAAAATATTTTTAAATGCTTGAGGTAAAATAATTTTTGACATCATTTTACGGTAAGGGATACCTAAAGCTGAAGCAGCTTCTTGTTGACCTTTATCTACTGCTAGTATACCTGCACGGATGATCTCTGATACATAAGCTCCTGAATTCAAACCAAAAGCCAATACCGCTGCGGGGAACTTTTCGATATCGAAACCAATTAATTGTGGTAAACCATAATAAATAATCATTAATTGCAAAACCATCGGTGTTCCACGAAAAATTGAAGTATAAAAATCAGCTATTACGACTAACCATTTTGCACGGCTAATTTTCATTAATGCAAGTAAAATTGCTAAAACAAGACCTAATAAAATTGAACAAACAACTACTAATAGTGTTAATTTTAATCCGGCCAATATATATGGAATTGAAGGGACAATTTGAGAAAAATCTAAGTTCATATTGTAGTACTCCTTTACTATTTGTCTTTTAAATTGCAAAGTTTATTCGACAATGCCTGTTTAGATAAAGAGCACTGGTTTAGAAACCAATGCCCTTTGTTTCATATAATTCATATCCAATGGATTGCTCATATTCTGTTAATGCTTCATCTAAGATTGCTAACCCATCATCGATTTGATTCTTCGTAACTGTTAATGGTGGAATCATTCGAATTACTTCACTGTTATTACCACAGAAGTAGAATAAAACACCTTTTTCCAAAGCAAGATCAAGAATTTTAAATAAACCATCACCGTTTGGTTCTTTTGTAGCTGGATTAATGATTTCAATCCCGATCATTAAACCAATTGAGCGAATGCTTCCAATTACTGAATGCTTTTCTTTTAATGCATTCAGTTTTTCTACTGCGTAAGCTCCAACTTCTCTTGTATTTTCTAAAAGCTTTTCTTCTTTTATAATTTCTAAAACAGCCAACGCAGCTGAACAAGCTATTGGATTTCCTCCAAATGTTGTTCCGTGACTACCTAGTGGCCACTGTTTCATTAGTTCATTTGATGCTACAGTCGCACTTAAAGGAATACCATTTGCAATACCTTTTGCAATTGCCATAATATCTGGCGTTACATCAAAAGTATGTGCAGCAAACCAATCTCCTGTCCGTCCAAATCCAGTTTGAACTTCATCAAAAATTAGTAAAATATTATTTTTATCACAGATTTCTCGTATTTTCTTTAACCATGCCTTAGGTGGTACTACATATCCACCTTCACCTAGAACTGGCTCTACAATAACTGCAGCTACTTCTTCTGGAGTTACTTGATGATTAAATAAACGTTTAAAATCTTTTTCTAATTGCTCTACTACATATGATTCTTCATCATAACCTTCAGGGCATTCGGAAACATTTGCATAAGGTATTTGATAAGAGCCTGTTGGTTGTAAAAATTTTCGATACTTACTTTTTGAAGTCGTAACGCTTAGAGCTCCCATAGAACGGCCATGGAAACAACCAATAAATGAAACAATATATGGACGTTTAGTAGCATGTTTAGCTAGCTTAATCGCACCTTCAATCGCTTCAGTTCCACTATTACCAAAAAAGAAAGTATCTAAGTTACCAGGAAGAATTTCAGCCAACTCATCTGCTAGCTTTAAAATCGATTCGTAAATAATAACACCCGATGGACCATGTGCTAAAGAATCTGCGCCATCTTTAATTGCCTGTACTACTTTTGGATGACGATGTCCAACATTTGTAGTAGCAATGCCAGATGTAAAGTCTAAGTACTCTTTACCATCTACACCATAATAGTAACAGCCTTCTTCCTTTACAACTGGTAAATTAGGATGATCCTTTGCCATGCTTGGTGCAAGACGTAAAGGCATTTTTTCTAATAAGTGACTCCAATCTTTCTCCATCAATAATTCCTCCCCTGATTACAACAAAAACTTCTCATTTCTATATCATTCGCCATACCCTATAGGTTTATCTTTAAAACTATTAAAATCTTACGTTTTACTTCAATTCACCAAACCATTTTTTAACTAATTTATCAACAGTTCCATCAGCTTTTAATTCTTTTAGTGCTTTATCAAATTTAGGCGTTAATTTACTACCTTTTGGAAGAGCTACTGCTGAACCAGATTGTTCAAAGAAATCTTGCATTAATTCACCTTGCATTTGAGGTAATTTATTTAAATAGCCACTTGCTACAGATTGTTCTATAACAACAGCATCAAATCTTCCAGCTTTTAATTCTTCTACCATCTCAGGAATACGGTTACGGTTTTCAACTTTAAATCCAACTTTTTTAGAAACTTCAATTGCTTTTGTTTCTTGAATTGAACCAGCTTGTACTCCGACTGTTTTTCCCTTTAAATCTTCAACACTTTTAATATTTGAATCTTTATTTACAACTATTTCATTTTGATCAGTGAAATATGGTTCAGTGAAATCTGCATTTTTCGCACGCTCAGGTGTCTTTTTCATACCGGCCATTATAAAATCTACTTTATCTGCATTCATCGCAGTAATTAATGAAGTAAAATCAATATCTTTTACTTTAATTGTGTATCCAGTTTTTTTACCAAGCGCTTTAGCTAAGTCAACATCAAACCCAACTATTTTGTCATTTTTTGTGTCAATAAACTCATAAGGCTTATAATCCGCACTTGTTCCTAAGATTAAGGTTTTATCATCTGACTTGTTACAAGCAGATAACATTCCAATTGATAATGCTGATGCAGCTAAAACTCCGACTATTTTTTTCATAAATGCTTCCCCCTAATTTTTGTAAAATTCAAACTTATTATTTCTATTATCTTTTTTAGTATTCTATTAAACAACCATTTTTTTCGAATGAATAATTATTCTACAAAATGAATTTTAACACATACTAATAAATATGCAACTATATTTTTCAGTATTTCGACAAAAAATTAGATATAGCTTAATTTTACAGGGATATTATAATAAATTTTTTTTATTAATATTCATTATTTTTATATATTTATTCAATCAATTGAATGTTAGTGTTGTTATTTGACTTTTCTAATCTTTCAAAAAGTTTTCGACAAATCTCGCAAATCACTACATTTTTTATGAGTGAATACTTGAACCCCCCAAAATTTAAGCGTTTTCAACATTATTCATAAAAAAAATACCATTTTGGAAATGGTATTTTCATAAAAATGATTACATTATTCATTTATAAATTATTTTATTATATTAAAACTTCTTCTTCTATTACTACATCAACAACCGTATTCTCCTTATAGTAAAAGGAATAATGATGATTCCGCTCGTTATTTAATAGTATTGGAAGAAAATAAGGAATACACTCTCCTACTCCTTGATTTTTTTCATCTATTACCCAATCAATTTTTTTCCAATCTAAAATTCCTTCATCTATTTTTAAAGGCGTATCATATTTTAAGCTATTAGAAACCTCGGCCAGAAATACATACATACCTCCGAAATCCACATTTTCTTCATGCCAGGTCACTTTACCCTTATAAGTTATATCTTTCAGCTCAATCTGTATTCCTGTTTCTTCTGCAATTTCTCTTTGCACTGATCTTTCGATTGTTTCCCCTTTTTCTATTTTTCCACCAACACCATTCCAAATTCCCATTGTAGGAGCATTTATACGATTTAACATTAATAGTTCATCATTACGTTTGATAAAACATAAAGTATATTTCACAAATTCCCACTTACCTTTCAAGCATATTAGTAAATTTTATTCCTATTAATTATGGCATAATTTGCTAGTATTTTGTTCGTAAAACAACTTTACTAATTATTTAGAATATTTTAAAATTTAATTAATATATTAGAACTACAAAGGAGAGGTGTGTTGTGGATCAATCAAATATTATCGATTTAAACCAGTATAGAAAATTAAAAAAACATAGATCAGAATCCTTCGCTTTTCGCGTAAAATTTGATGAAACGGCATATAAAGATGCATTAATGTTATTAATTTTTACATGCTCTTTAGCTGTATTATCTTTCTTTTTTATCTTTTATTTTATTTACAAAATAATTAACTAAAACGCTTCATTTGAATAACAGTTTACATAATAATAATATTATGCACAAAAAAAAGTACAAAAATTTATGGAATTCCTCCCATAAATTTTTGTACTTATTTAATTAAATTTCTTCACAAAATTGATCGAAGTAATTTTGAAGTTTTTGAATGACTTGCATTGGATCATGACCTTCAATTTCATGACGCTCCACCATTGCTACAAGCTCACCGTCTTTTAAAAGTGCAAATGACGGAGATGATGGTGCTTTACCAGTAAAAAATTCACGGGCTCTTGCAGTAGCTTCTTTATCTTGCCCAGCAAACACAGTTACTAATTGGTCAGGTCTTGCATCATAGTGCACTGAATGTGCTGCTGCAGGACGAGCAATACCACCAGCACAACCACATACTGAGTTTACCATTACAAGTGTAGTGCCTTTCTTTTCTAGAGCTTTTTCTACTTCCTCAGGTGTTTTTAACTCTGCATAACCAGCCGCTACGATTTCTTGACGTGCAGTATGGACAACATCATTCATAAAAAAATTAAAATTCATATTCATTTCATCTACTCCTTACATGCTTTTTTTCATCTTACCAATTTAGCGGCTATTAATTCAAGCTTTTGAACCTGCTAGTTTTATTATTTCAAATGAATCTTTAAACGCCGTAATTATTCATCCACTAACTCTACAATTAAATTCGGTAAATGAGCTAATGTAGATATGGCGTATTGGTAATCTTCATTTAATTCTTCAACAACACGTATAACAGTGACGAAAGGATTTTTTACGACAAACTGATCAATCTTTTCCACATCTCCCGCAATAAATAAAACTTTTGCATCAATTTTATTTTTTAATCCGATTGAATGTAATGTGGATAATACATTTTTCATTAGCTCTTCTTCTTGCTCACTAGCACCTTCTAATATCACACAGTCCCAACTTAATAACTTAAGCTGATCAAAAAGAAGTTCGTCCATATCTCTCCCTCCATATCGCTTGTTTATACAAATATATGAGGAAATGAACGAAAGCATACTTTTTTAGTATGAAATGAAAAAACTCTAATATTTAAGCTTCACCAATGCCAAATGCCAATATTAAAAAGAAGAAGAAAATAAAGGAGATAATATTTAAGAAGGCACCAAGAATGATATTTGATATTTTTTTTGAAAGGAATGCAAAAATTACGCCTGTTATTGATAAGATTAAGAAACACAAAAGGAATATGCCCAGTTGTTTAGTGTGATCACTGATAAAAAGAGCTATAACAATACTGATACCAACCATCATTAAAGAAAGCCTACCATATTTATTCAACTAACTCCCCATCCTCGCTATTTTTATTCTTACATTAAATGTATCACAATTAGCTACTGGAAATGGATGGAAAAATAAAAATAACAACTTAACGCTCTGAAAGAAAAAAGAACGCTTTAAAAGCGTTCTTTTAAGAATTAACAGTTAATTTTGCATCCGATTCAACCTTGACTGCATTTCTTTTTTGAAAAAGTCGATTTACAAAATACATCATTGGAAAACTTATAAAAGCGATTGCACTAATTATAACAAATCCACGTCCGCCATTTTCATATCCGAAGTAAGCTAGTAGACTTCCACCAAGCGCTGGACCGAAAACGAAACCGAGTTTTGAGAATCCCATTGCCCCAAAATAAGTTCCCTTTAATTCTTCAGGAGCAAGCTGATCGACAAATACATCTGTAAATGTAAATGCAAATATTTCTCCTACAGTTAACACTATCATAACGATTGCTAATAAGAAAAAGTTAGTAAATAATCCAAATCCAGCAACAGCTAAACTAACAATCACATTACCAATCATCATAGATACAGTAGGTGAAAAATTCTTCATTCTACTTACAATTGGGAATTGAAGTATGACTACAGTTACTGCATTGATTGTTGTTAAATAAGCATACAGTTTAACCCCATTATGAAACTGTGGTGCATTCGCAAAATATTGAGACATTGTTGAAAAGCTTTGTGAATAACCAAGTCCATAAAAACAGATTGTTAGAATCGTTAAAGCAAAGATGATATCCTTACGTAAAATTGAAAACGACGCCTTCATCGAAACTTTGTTAGTTGCTGAAGCAGATTTACCTTCTCCAATTTTATACTTTGATAACATAAATAATAATGTTAAACCATAAAAAAAGTACACAATCCCAGATAATACAAATGGCAATGTGCTTTTTGAGCTTCCTAGATATAAACCAACTAAAGGTCCTACTGCAACTCCAACATTAATAGCTGCATATCGCAAATTAAAGACTAACAGTTTTGATTTCTCGTCAGTTAAATCAGAAAGTAATGCTCTTGAAGAAGGTTCAAAAAATGATGAACAAATATTTAAGATCGAGTTCAGCACAAAAAACCAGGCGAATGAATTTCCTAGTCCAAAACCAACTAATGTAATAGACCATAAGAAAATACTCGATAATAAAATAGTTTTCCTTCCAATACGATCAGAAAGAGTTCCTCCTATAAAACTGAAAAATACCCCTAAAAAAGATGAAACTGTTAACATAAGCCCAACCATTGCAGGTGAGATATGTTTAACTGAAGTTAAATAAATAGCTAAAAACGGCATACTTACTGTGCTAGCAAATCTAACGAATAACGTTCCAATAACGATATTCCAAGCAACAGGATGTACGGCAGATAAATTTTTAAACATCTTATCCCCCCTATTTCTCTAAGATGTCACATATTTGTAAATTATCTTACAAATGTTACAGTTTGTAAAGATTTTAGTCCACAGATCTAAAAGTGAGCCGGATGTTGAGTAAAGGAAAATGGTATTCAAGAAGGCTGGAAAAAGAGGATAATAAGGAAGAGGAATGGCATCCTATTCCCTATTGTTTTTCATATTTCGATACAGATTGTCTTTTAATATTGCCATGAATCGGTTTTTACTATTATCAATCACTTCGAAGCCGTATTTGCGATATAAGTTGTGAGCATCTCTTGTTTTAAGCATGAATATCCTTACTGTTGATAGTTTTTCATAACCCATGATTTCTTCCATAAGCCATTTTGATAAGCCTTGTTTACGGTATTCTGGGAGAATAAATACGTCTGCTAAATAAGCAAATGTGACGCCATCTGATACTACTCTTGCGAAGCCTACTTGGGTAGGATCACTTTCTCCTGGTTTCCCCTTGTAAACACCAAAACAGAATGATCCTTTGATAAATCGATCAATATATTCGTAAGGAATTTCATTTGCCCAATATGATTCTTTGTCTAAAAAGTTATAAATAACGTCTCTGTTTAATAATTCTTTATTCGTTGATATGTAATAACCATTTTGTTCAACTAGCATAAATTTCTCCTCCACCCATTTTTAAAAAAATACAGAATTTTATAATTATTAATTTTATCATAAGTCACTAAAAAAGAGCTATTTTATAATTCAGGATAGAGGCTCAATTTTATTGAAAAAATAACTTGTTTAATTACATGGGGTATCTCGATGGCGTTTGTCATTATTGCTGTTTTCTAATTTTAATTGCGGTTTTGCTATTTTTATTTGTACCTACACTTTTAATTGCTGTTTTACTAATTTTATTTGCAGTTTCCCTATTTTTATTTTCAGCTCCTCTATCTTTATTGCACCTCCCACGACGATCAAAATCACATAAAAAAAGAGGTTGCCCTAATGACAACCTCTTTCGTTTATAAATTAATATACATTCGTATTTTCTTTTGTTGTATTTTCTAGGATTTCTTTTACTCTTCCTAAGAATTTACCACAAATGAATCCATCAAGTACACGGTGATCAAGTGATAAGCATAGGTTAACCATATCACGAACACCAATCATTCCGTTTACAACAGCTGGACGTTTTACGATGCTTTCAATTTGTAAAATTGCAGCTTGTGGGTAGTTAATGATACCCGCGCTTTGAACACTACCAAATGATCCAGTGTTATTTACTGTGAATGTGCCACCTTGCATTTCGTCTGATTTTAATTTACCAGTACGAACTTTTGTAGCTAATTCAGTAATTTCACGTGCGATACCTTTGATTGTTTTCTCATCAGCATTTTTAATTACTGGAACAAATAATGCATCGTCTGTTGCAACAGCGATCGATAAGTTAATATCTTTCTTTTGGATGATTTTGTCTCCAGCCCACATTGAATTAATCATTGGGTATTCTTTAAGTGCTTGCGCTACAGCTTTAACAAAGAATGCGAAGAATGTTAAAGAGAAGCCTTCTTTTTTCTTGAAAGAATCTTTCAGGCTGTTTCTGTAATTTACTAAGTTTGTAACATCTACTTCGATCATCATCCAAGCATGTGGTGCTTCATGTTTACTACGTAACATATTTGATGCAATTGCTTTACGTACGCCTGTAACTGGAATTTCAATATCACCAACTGCTGTTGGAATAACAGGTGCTGGTGCTGCAGTAGGTGCTGTAGCTACTTGGGCAGCAGGAGCAGTTTGTGCTACAACTGGTTGATTTGTAGCTTCAACTGCAACAGGTGCTGGTGCCGCTTGTGGTACACCATTTGCGATTGCATTTAAAACGTCTTTTCGAGTAACTCGACCTTCATTTCCTGTACCTGGAATTAATGAAAGATCAAGATTATTTTCTTGTGCTAAACGAAGTACAGCTGGAGAAAAACGTACTTTACCAGACTCATCAGTTTTAGCAATAGTTTGAACCGGTGCAGCAGCTACAGGAGTTTGTGCTGGTGCTACAGGTGCCGCTTTTTCAGCTGGTTTAGTTTCTTCGATTGTTGTAGCAGCTACTTCACTAGAAGCTCCTTCAACTTCAATCGTACAAATGATTTCACCAACAGCTAAAGTTTCACCTTCATTTGCGATTAATTCTTTAATCACACCAGTAAATGAAGATGGTACTTCAGCATTAACTTTATCTGTCATAACTTCAGCAAGTGGATCGTATTTATTTACACGATCTCCTACTTTTACTAACCAAGTACTGATTGTACCCTCTGTTACACTTTCACCTAATTGAGGCATTTTAATATTTTCGATCATCATTATGTCCCCCTTTTTCAAACAGTGCCATTAAAATGCTGCAAGTTCTCTAGCCGCTTTTTCTACTTTATCTGGATTAACCATGAAGAATTTTTCCATTGTTGGAGAATAAGGCATTGCCGGAACATCAGGGCCAGCAAGGCGTGCGATTGGCGCATCTAATTCAAATAAGCAATTTTCAGCAATAATTGCTGCAACTTCGCTCATTATACTTCCTTCTTTATTATCTTCAGTTACTAATAAAACTTTTCCTGTTTTAGAAGCAGCTTCGATAATAGATTCTTTATCTAATGGATAAATTGTACGTAAGTCTAAAACATGTACAGAAATACCATCTTGAGCTAATTTTTCAGCAGCTTGAAGAGCAAAATGTACACATAATCCGTAAGTGATGATTGTGATATCTTCACCTTCACGTTTTACATCAGCTTTTCCAATTGGAAGTACATAATCAGTTTCAGGTACTTCACCTTTAATTAAACGATAAGCACGTTTATGCTCAAAGAAAATTACTGGGTCGTTATCACGAATTGCTGCTTTTAATAAACCTTTTACATCATAAGGAGTAGAAGGCATTACAATTTTTAATCCTGGTTGACCTGCAAATACCTTCTCAACAGATTGAGAGTGATAAAGTGCACCGTGTACACCGCCTCCATAAGGAGCACGAATAGTAATAGGACAAGTCCAGTCATTGTTTGAACGATAACGAATTCTTGATGCCTCAGAAATAATTTGGTTTACTGCAGGCATAATGAAATCAGCAAATTGCATTTCAGCTACTGGTCTAAGTCCGTACATTGCAGCACCAATACCAACACCAGCAATTGCAGATTCTGCAAGTGGTGTATCTAATACACGATCCTCACCAAATTGATCATAAAGACCATGAGTCGCTTTAAATACTCCACCTTTTAATCCAACGTCTTCCCCTAATACAAATACCTTTGGATCGCGTTCCATTTCCTCTTTTAACGCTAAAGTTACTGCATCTATATAAGACATTACTGCCATATTGTCCTACCCCCTCTTATTCTTCGTAAACAAACTTCAATGCATGCTCAGGTGCTGCATATGGAGCGTTTTCTGCGTAGTCAGTTGCTTCATCAACGATCGCACGAATTTTTGTATCTAATTCTTTTTCTATATCTTCTGTTAATACCCCAACTTCATGAAGGTATTTCGCAAATGTAAACAAGCAATCTTTGCTTTTTGCTTCTTCTACTTCTTCACGAGAACGGTAAATACGATCATCATCATCACTTGAGTGTGCAGTTAGTCGATAAGATACAGCTTCGATTAATGTTGGACCTTCTCCACGACGAGCACGGTCAACTGCTTCTTTTGTTACACGATAAACTTCTAAAGGATCATTTCCATCAACAGTGAAACCAGGCATACCGTATCCAATTGCACGATCAGATACTTTTTCACATGCTAATTGCTTCTCAATCGGTACTGAGATAGCATATTTGTTATTTTCACACATGAAAATTACTGGTAACTTATGTACACCAGCAAAGTTTGCACCTTCATGGAAATCACCTTGGTTAGAAGAACCTTCACCAAATGAAACCCATGAGACAATGTCTTTACCTTCCATTTTTGCAGCTAGAGATACACCTACAGCGTGAGGTACTTGAGTTGTAACTGGAGATGAACCTGTAACGATACGATTTTTCTTTTGTCCAAAATGACCTGGCATTTGACGTCCACCAGAGTTTGGATCTTCTGCTTTTGCAAAACCAGAAAGCATTAATTCTTTTGCTGTCATTCCGAATTGTAAAACAACGCCCATATCACGGTAATATGGTAATACGTAATCTTTTGTATTATCTAATGCATAAGCTGATCCAACTTGAGCTGCTTCTTGACCTTGACAAGAAATAACGAACGGAATTTTACCAGCACGATTTAATAACCACATACGCTCATCAATTCGACGTGCCATTAGCATTGTTTCATACATACTAAGAACGTCATCATTTGATAGACCAAGCTGTTCATGACGGTTTGAAGTTGTAACCTTTTCCATAAATATCCCCCTTTTACCACATACATGTGTGGAAGCGTTTTAAATCATTATAGTGATGAAATGTAGAGATTGCTCTCTACATTTCAATTTTTTAAATTAAGAGTGAATTGCTAATCCTTCTACAGCAAGTGCTGCTTCTCCAATAGCTTCAGATAATGAAGGATGTGGATGAATTGTATGAGAAATTTCCCATGCAGTTGCATCTAATACTCGTGCTAAACCTGCTTCAGAGATCATATCAGTTACATGAGGTCCAATCATATGGACGCCAAGAAGATCATTTGTCTCTTCATCAACAATTATTTTAACAAATCCATCATGCTCACCGTAAACTAAAGCTTTACCAATTGCACGGAATGAGAATTTTCCTTTTTTAACTGTATAACCTTTTTCTTTTGCTTCACGCTCAGTTAAACCAACAGAAGCAACTTCTGGATTACTATAAACACACTTACTTACCATTGTTGGATCTAATGGAAGTGGTGAATTACCTGCAATATGCTCAACTGCAATTGTACCTTCTCTTGAAGCAACATGTGCTAATTGTAAGCCACCAATTACATCACCGATCGCATAAATATGTGACTCTTTAGTTTGGTAATTAGCATTTGTTTGGATAAAACCATTTTCAACTACAATATCCGTATTTTCTAATCCGATTCCTTCAACATTCGCTTGACGGCCTACAGATACTAACATTTTTTCAGCAGTGAAAGATTTCTCAGTATCTTTGTGAAGTGCATTAATTCTTACACCGTTATCGATTACTAAAGTTTCAGCTAAAACTTTCGCATCAGTAACTAATTTAATACCTTTTTTCTTTAATAATCTAGTCATTTCTTTAGAAATTTCTTCGTCTTCTAAAGGTAAAATAGTTTTACTATACTCGATTACTGTTACCTCAACACCAAAATCTGCTAACATTGAAGCCCACTCAATACCAATTACACCGCCACCAACGATAATAATTGACGCAGGAAGTGACTCCATTTTTAACGCCTCATCAGATGACATTACATGCTCACCATCAATAGTTAATCCAGGTAAAGACTTTGGTCTTGAACCAGTTGCGACTAAAACGTTCTTAGGAATTAGCATTTCGTTCTCGCTACCATCGTTCATTTCTACTGAAATTGTTCCTGGCATTGGAGAGAAGATTGAAGGACCTAAAATACGTCCTAAACCGTCGTATACATCAATTTTCCCTTGTTTCATTAAGTGTTCAACACCTTTATGAAGCCCGGCAACGATATTTTCTTTTCTTTGTTGTACTTTGCTAAAGTTTAATGTTACGCCTGATGTTTCAACACCAAACTCTTCACTTTTCTTAGCAGTTGAAAAAACTTCTGCACTACGTAATAATGCTTTACTTGGGATACAGCCTGCATGTAAGCAAGTTCCACCTAGTTTATTTTTTTCTACTACCGCTACTTTTAATCCTAATTGAGAAGCACGAATAGCAGCTACATAGCCGCCTGTACCGCCACCGAGTACGACTAAATCATATTCTGTTGCCATGATGAAATTCTCCTCACATTTATACTAAAGATTTAACTGCAAATTCTCCAGGATAGATTTTTGCTTCTTCTTCTTCTCGAAGTACGCGAAGTGCACCTTCACAAAGAGCTTGAAGTTCATTTTCACCTGGTAAAACAATTACACGTGCCATCCATTTAACTCTTTTTGTTATTTCATTAACGATAAAATCACTATAAGCAATTCCACCTGTTAATATAATTGCATCAATATTGCCTTCAAGTACAGCTGCCGCACTTCCAATTTCTTTTGCGACTTGGTAAGCCATTGCTTCATATACTAATGCAGCTTTTTCGTCACCATCTTCAATCATGTTTTCGACTTTAATTGCATCTGCTGTTCCAAGATAGCTAACTAATCCACCTTGACCAACCATCATTTTTTGAACTTCGTTAATATAGTAGTCACCAGAGTAACAAAGTTTGATTAAATCACCAATTGGTACAGTTCCAGCACGCTCTGGACTGAAAGGTCCTTCACCATCTAAACCGTTATTAACGTCAATTACGCGTCCTTTCTTATGAGCACCAACACTCACACCTCCACCCATATGGGCGATGATAAGGTTTAAATCGTTATATGACTGTTCTAACTGTTTTGATACTTTTCGTGCTACAGCTTTTTGGTTTAAAGCATGGAAAACACTTCTTCTTTCCATAAGTGATTGTCCACTGATTCTTGCAACTGGATCTAATTCATCAACAACTACTGGATCAACGATAAATGCTGGGATGTTTAATCCTTGTGCAATCTCATTAGCAATGATTCCACCAAGATTTGAAGCATGCTGGCCACTATAACCAATTTTCAAATCTTCTAACATGATTTCATTTACTGCATAAGTTCCACCTTCGATTGGTCTAAGTAGTCCACCTCGACCACAAACAGCACTTAATTTAGAAATGTTAATGCCTTCTTTGTGTAATACCTCTAAAATAACATTTTTTCTAAATTCATATTGATCAATTATTGTTTTGTATTTATTTAATTCTTCATCGTCATGGCGTATTGTTTGTTCAAAAATTGGTTTTTCATCATCAAATACACCAACCTTTGTGGATGTGCTGCCAGGATTAATTACTAAAATACGATGCATTGTCAACACTCTCCCTTCTAAGTTTACCTTACCTTTATAACTAGAAAGAAAGAGGTACTATTACTTCACTCTTTCTTTCCATCTAAAAAATAAAGGAATGTTAATTAAATTTTATTTAGTCAATTATCTTCTGCTTAAGATGTTGTGACCATTTGATAAGAATTGACTACGAGATTTTGCCATTGTAGCAATACGCTCTTCAGCTAAACGGTCTGCAGCTAAATAAGTTGGAATACCGTCACGTTTTGAAATTTCAATAACTTTTGCAATGTTATCATATAAGCCTTCAACTTTTTTCATTGCACGGTCGTAGTTATATCCGTATAACTCATCAGCAACGTTGATTACTCCACCAGAGTTGATTACATAGTCAGGAGCATAAACGATACCTAATTCATGGATTAAATCACCATGACGAGTTTCTTTTAATTGGTTATTTGCAGAACCTGCAATAACTTTCGCTTTTAATTGTGGGATTGTTTTATCATTAATTGTTGCACCTAAAGCACATGGTGCATAAATATCACATTCTACTCCATAAATATCATCTGGATCTACAGCTGTAGCACCAAATGCTTCTACTGCACGTTGTACAGCTTCTTTATTAATATCCGTTACGATTAATTGAGCGCCTTCTTCATGTAAGTACTCGCAAAGGCTGTAAGCAACATTACCAACACCTTGGATTGCAACTTTTTTACCTTCTAAGCTGTCAGTACCAAATGCTTCTTTTGCAGCAGCTTTCATACCGCGGTAAACACCAAATGCAGTAACTGGAGATGGGTTACCTGAAGAACCGAATGATGGTGAAATACCAGTTACATAATCAGTTTCTTCGTGGATTAAATCCATATCAGCAACAGTAGTACCTACGTCCTCAGCAGTAATATATCGACCATTTAAGCCTTGGATATAACGACCAAATGCACGGAACATTGCTTCGTTTTTATCTTTACGTGGATCACCGATGATTACAGTTTTTCCTCCACCTAAGTTTAAGCCAGCAGCAGCATTTTTATAAGTCATACCTTTTGCTAAACGTAGAGCATCTTCAATTGCAGCTTCTTCTGATTCGTAAGTCCACATTCTTGTTCCACCTAAAGCTGGACCTAATGTAGTATCGTGGATCGCAATAATTGCTTTTAATCCAGATTCTTTATCTTGGCAGAAAACAACTTGCTCATAGTCATAAGTTTCTAAGTATTTGAAGATTTCCATGTAATAACAGCTCCCTTAAAATGTGTAAGTTTAGTTTTTAGAATTACATATAGCTAATGCTAATGAATATAATTTTGTCATTGCAGAGTCAGAACGCGATGTTAAAACAATCGGTGCCTTTGCTCCAGCAATAAGTGCAGCCACTTCTGAGTTAGCCATAAAGACTAAAGATTTATATAAAATATTTCCAGTTTCTATTGTAGGTACTAATAAAATATCAGCTTGCCCAGCAACTTCTCCAGTTAAGCCTTTATGTTTAGCTGCTTCAACAGAAATGGCATTATCAAGCGCTAATGGTCCATCAACAATACAATTTTTAATTTGTCCTCTTGTATTCATGACAGTTAATGATGCTGCATCTAGTGTTGCTTGCATTGCAGGATTTACTACTTCAACAGCTGCTAGTACAGCAACTTTAGGGGTTTCTATTCCTACTTTCCTTGCAATTTCAACACTGTTTTCAATAATTTTCACCTTTTGATCTAACGTAGGTGCTATGTTCATCGCAGCATCTGTTACGATTACTGCATTTTCTCTACCTGGTACATCGAATATTGCAACATGTGATAAAACACTTTTATCTCTTAAACCATATTCTTTGTTCAGTACTTCCTTTAGAAGAACTGAAGATGAAAGATTACCTTTCATTACAATTGAAGCTTCACCAGAGCGAACAGCTACAACTGCATTTTTAGCAGCCTCTTTGTTTGAATGAGAATGAACAATTTTTAGTCTTTCTGCAAATTGTTCGTTTTTTAATAATTCTTCATACATTTCATAGATCGCTTGCTCGTTTCCGAAAAGTAAAAAGTTTGCTAAATCATTATCTAACGCAATTGAAACTGCTTCTTTTACTTCGAAGTCCTCAGCAACAGCTACAGCAACAGTTTGCCTAGAATGATTTTTCGCACGTAACATTATATCTGTTAAATTCATTGAAAGCCCTTCCTTTCATCCCCCTGCACTATATAAAGCAATTTGCGTGCCAACTTTCCAAAAAGGATAAAACTATTTTTAAAATAGTTGAAAAGCCTTACATTACCAACATTCTAGTACCAGGTACTAGTAACACCAATAAATCTATTCTACAACAATATTTTGAAAAATGACAGTAATTGTATGCAAAAATATTCATAGCACGCAAATTATTGCGTGCTATTTTTTGCAGTGTGGTATTTTTCCAATTTATAATACAAATTCCTTACTGATATTCCAAGCTCTTTTGCTGTCCTTGTTTTATTGCCATTATTTTTCATTAATATCTTTTCAATAATTTCACCTTCATAATTTATAACCATTTCATCAAGGGAGCTTATTTCTTCAGTTTGAACTTCGTTATGATGAACAGATTGTTCTTGCTTAACTTGTACAATCGCTGATAAATGTTCCGATAGGATTTGCTTTTCATTAAATTTCATAAATATAACTGCTCTACCTAGCACATTTTCCAATTCCCTAACATTACCAGGCCAATTGTAACTTTTTAATTTATTTAATGCTGATAAAGAGATCCCCTCAACATTTCGACCGTAGTCTTGATTAATTTTTGCTAATAATCTTTCGCCAATTGGTAAAATATCTTCAATTCGATCCTTTAGCGCAGGAATAATAATAGGAAGTTTATTTAACCGATAATAAAGATCTTCTCGAAACTTCCCTTCAATGATTGCTTCCTCGAGATGAACATGCGTCGCAGCAATCACTCGCACATTTATAGGAATAGACTTTGTCCCACCAACACGTCTTATTTCTTTCTCTTGTAGGACCCTTAATAGTTTGGCTTGCATCGCAGGTGATAATTCTCCAATTTCATCTAAGAAAATACTACCATTATTAGCTTCTTCAAAAAGTCCTCTTTTCCCACCACGTTTCGCGCCAGAAAAAGCACCTTCTTCATAACCAAATAATTCACTTTCTAATAAAGTTTCAGAAATCGCAGCACAATTCACACGAACGAATTTATTATATTTGCGATCGCTTTCATTATGAATCGCGTGAGCAAACAATTCTTTTCCTGTTCCAGATTCCCCACGTAGTAAAACCGTAGCAGGAGTGCTCGCAGCTAATTTAGCCTGCATGATCGCTAAACTGATTCCTTCAGATTCACCAGCTATATCCTCGAATGAATATTTTGCCTCTAATGTTCTAATAATTTGACGTGCTCTATGTAATTCATTCGTTAACTGTGAAATTTCAGAAACATCATGAATTACTCCAACACTGCCTTTTAATTTTCCGTCTACAATTACTGGAGCTACATTAACTAGTACATCACGATTTTGCTTTCCGACTTTCATGCGTACTCCACGAACTGCTTGTTTTGTTTTCAACACTTTTAAATGAACACTTTCACCTTCAGCAATATCAATCGTTGCATGTTTACCTAGTACTTGTTCACTTGATAGTCCAGTCAGTCTTGTGTATGCTGGATTAATAATAATTCCATTTCCTTTTTCATCTACAACTGAAATTGCTTCATCCGAACTTTGAATGACTGCTTCTAGCATGCTATAAACTTCTTTTAAATTTGTAACCTCTTCTGCTAAATCGATTACCTCAGTATCATCTTTAAAAACAGAAATTGCACCTTCAAGTTCACCATCTTCTCGAAAGATTGGAATTCGAGTCGTAAAAATCTTACTTCCATTAATTAAAATATGCTCTTGATTAATTTCCTTCTTTTTCGTTTGAAGAACCCGAGGTAATTTACTAGTTGGGACAACATCCAATATATACCTACCAATCGCAGCATCTTTATCAGTATGTAACATTCTTTCTGCAGAGCGATTAAATAAAAGAATTTTCCCCCATTTATCAACAACAATCATCCCATCATGAGTGTTGTCCAAAATTAGTTCTTGTTGTCTTTTTTTATTATTGATTAAATTAAAAAGTGATTCTTTTTCTTGAACAAGATCAGATATCATTTTTGCAACAGAACCTGGAATCACTAAAGTATGCTTAGCTTTAAACTCGATTATTTCCTGGTATATGGTTTCATCTCCAGTAGTATTAATGACAACATCAATCTCTTCGTTTAAATTAGACTTCCAATCCTTTAGTATTGGAATTTGTAAGCTTTTAGCAAATTCTAAACCTTTAGCCTCTTTTATCATATCTACTACTGCAACAACATGAAATAAATCAGAATGTGATAGAAGTTTTAAAACAGCTGTACCTCCAGTTCCCATTCCAACGATCATTACGTTTTGTTTCATCTTAGTTCACCTACTAATTTCAACAAATTATTAAACACATTAGACTATTATATATATAAAGTCATTCTTTCGTCTATTTCAAATGTTTTATAAGTCTTGACAACACTATCCTTGTATAAGATTATGAAGAAAGAGAATTTCGTAAATTTATTGTTACTTTTATCGGAGGAATTAACAAACATGAAAGAATCATTTACACGTATGTTAGCATTCGTTGTGATTGTTGTACCAATAGCTTTAGCAGTTATCGGAATTAAATTACTTCGTGATACGGTATTTCTAATCCATTCTTTTGGCATTCCAAATCTTCCATTGCAATTATTAATCGGACTTGTTTCATTAGGAGTCGGTTTTTATTTAGTCGGAAGCTTTGTCTTATTTAGAGATCGTAAACGAAACAAAGTTCAAGGCAGATTTTTAAAAAGATAAGTTTTGTGATAGTTTACCTTAGGTTCTCATTAAAACCAAAAGATAAATAACAAAACAAAAAAAGTGCTACTGAGAGCACTTTTTTTATTTACTAAGAAGTTGACTTCTGACTTGGAAAGCTAGCTCTGGATAGTCAGTAATAATCGCCGTACACTTGACTTCAAATAATCGTTTCATAACAGCAGGTTCATTGATTGTATACGGTCTTACGGCTATGTGATGTTCCATCGTTTCTTCTATTTGTTCATCAGTAATTATACGATAATTAGGATGAATTGCATTTGCTTTATAATCTTCAGCAATCTTCCAAGGTTCTTTACTTCTTCTATTAAACAGAACTGCTGTTTCTATATCCGGTGCCATTAAGTGGAATTTAAGCATACTTTTATGGTTAAAGGAAGATAAAACGATTCTTTTTTCATACTCATATGAACGGATTAAATTTATTACTCGTTCCTCAAGTCCATGGTATTCGATTTTATCATTTTTCAATTCAACATTTATACTAAATCTATTTCCTTTTGCCCAATCAAATACTTCTTTTAAGGTAGGGATCGTGCATCCTTTAAATTGACGTTTAAATCGATAGCTAGCGTCAAATTGCTTTAATTCAGCTAAAGTATAATCTTTAACGAAACCTTTACCGTTAGTTGTACGATTTATTGTTTCATCATGAATTACAACGATTTCACCATCTTTTGATAAGTGTACATCTAACTCTATTCCGTCTGCCCCTAAATCTTCACATGCCATAAAAGAAACCATTGTATTTTCTGGGTAGGTTCCTGCAGCACCTCTATGACCAATAATATCAACCACTCAAATGCCCCCCTTGTTGAGAAAATATGTACTTTCATCTTTTTCTTATTGTATACTAATTTTACGAAACTAAGGAGGATTATTATGCGACCATTGCAAATTTCGCCTGAAACGGCAATTTTACTTTCTAAGAAGTTAAACGTTCCTTTAGAACAAATTATGCATATGCCACAGCATATATTAATGAAAAAATTGATGGAACTAGATTTGTCTAAAAGCGAAGAAGCTTCTGAGGATAATGAATCTAAATAGTAAATGTAAGCAAGAAGTAGCTTTTCTACTTCTTTTTTTGCACCTTTTTTATTAATTCTAATCCTAAATTACATTTTTATGTAAAATTGCACAAATAATTAACAATTATGAGCTAATTTTAATTTAAACTTCCTTTCATATTAATTAGTTTTCAAGTAAAATGTAATGTATTGTGTATATTTTATAACGAAAAGTATTTATGGAGGTATTTTTAAATGTTACCTGATTGGTTAATTGGTTTGATCATGGGGATGGTAGAAGGATTAACAGAATTTTTACCGGTTTCTTCTACTGGTCATATGATTTTAGTTGCTGATTTATTAAATTTCACTGGAGAGAAAGCTTCATTTTTTGAAGTAATTGTTCAACTCGGTTCAATTCTAGCAGTAGTTGTTGTTTTTTGGAAACGACTCTGGTCAGTACTAGGTGTTAAATCAGATGGTTATAGAAAAACGAACCTCAACTTAATTCATATTATTATCGGTGCTATTCCAGCCGGGATTGTAGGGCTTATATTCCATGATTTCATTAAAGATGTTTTATTCTCACCTAAAACTGTTGTAATCGGATTAGTAGCAGGCGGTATTTTATTAATTGTTGCTGAAAAAGTTTCTAAACATCCTAAATCATCTGATTTAGATCACATCTCATATAAACAAGCTTTTATAATTGGTTGCTTCCAAATGCTAGCTTTATGGCCAGGATTTTCACGATCAGGCTCTACAATAGCTGGGGGATTATTATTTGGATTAGATCGAAAAACTTCTGCAGAATTTACTTTTATTTTAGCAGTACCAATGATGATTGCTGCAAGTGGATTAGATTTTGTTAAAAATATCGATATTTTAAGTGCTTCAGATCTACCATTATTCGCAACTGGATTCATCACTGCATTCGTAGTTGCATTACTTGCGATCGTTTCCTTCCTAAAATTATTAGAGAAAGTAAAACTAACAGGTTTTGCAGTTTATCGTTTTATTGTAGCGATTGTGTTCACGATTGTGTTCATATTTTAATTAAAAACTACAAAGAGATAGGACAACCAAATTGGTATGTCCTATCTTTTTTATTTGTATCTTCAATTCATCGGATTATTTTACAAATGGAAAAAGGCTATTCGTACAACGTATACGAATAGCCTTTGTAATATATATGTTAGTTATTTAAATTTAAAAATTGTTGTCTATTGGCGAAAGCCCTACCTCTCTTTCGCAATTCGGCTCCAGGGCCGTTCCATTAGGCAGCTTGTTTCACAACAATCTTCACTAACAGACACTACTACTAGATTTGAAATAAGGTTGAAATAGCTAACGCGTCATGGAATACGTCCAATTTTCTCCCAAATTTCGTAGTAATAATATCGTGTATCTAAATCTTTCAGTGGCGCAGTAAATATTATAACACACTACAAATTATTAGGCAAACTAATTTTTATAAAGTGTAAATTCAACGGTTTCTAGCTTTTACTGTCCTTAAGTAAAATTTATAAAATTAGTTGATTGGAATTGAGGGATGCTCGACACCTATGGGATAAGCGGGAAGCCTAAGACCCCGCAGCTTCCCGCGGAAGCTAAAGAATCTCGCCCTTTGGAAAGCGTGCATCCTAATTGAAATCAACATCACTCTACTCCTTTTACGAAAAATTGGTAATTTAATTGACATGGTTGTTTTTCAAAAACAAATGAAAACGTTGTCTACAATAGACAACGTTTCCTTTTTACAAATAATATAATTGCTAATGCGAAAAAGTACCGAAGATCTCATAAGAAGTTATTCGCTAAGAGAAATGTCTGTGGAATCACTATTAGAAGTTAATCGGGATTTAATTTTCTGAATAATTAGTTATAAAAATAAATTAAGATGCTTTATGTTCTAAACGTAATTTATCAGCAACCATTGCAATAAATTCTGAATTTGTTGGTTTTGCCTTTGACATTGAAATAGTATAACCAAATAATGTAGAAATACTATCGATATTTCCACGGCTCCAAGCTACTTCAATCGCATGGCGAATTGCACGTTCAACTCGGCTAGCTGTTGTATTAAACTTTTTAGCGATATCTGGATATAAAACTTTTGTAATTGAACCTAGAAGCTCAATATCGTTATATACCATTGAAATCGCTTCACGTAAGTACATATATCCTTTAATATGAGCAGGTACACCAATTTCATGGATGATACTTGTGATACTAGCATCTAAGTTACGTGGCTTGCTTTCGTAATTAGAAACTAAAGAGGGTGAATTACGTTTAGTTACCGCACTACCCTTACCAACTACTTGACGGATATTGCTGATTAAATGCTCCATATCAAATGGTTTTAAGATAAAATATGATGCACCAAGGTCAACAGCTTTTTTAGTAACATCTTCTTGACCAAATGCTGTTAGCATAATAACGTTTGGAATTTTTTCAACTAAGCCAGCGCGTAAACGATCTAAAACCGCTAATCCATCTAAATGTGGCATAATAATATCTAGGACTAGTACATCTGGCTTTTTATCCTTCACTAGAGGTAAGCAGTCTTGTCCATTAAACGCAACCCCAACCACTTCCATATCTGTTTGTGCGTTAATGTAGTTTTCTAACATAATAACAAGTTCTTTATTATCATCAACTAATAATACTTTAATTTTCTCCACGCCCGTTCCTCCCTACATCCTCTATAGTGAATTTTCATTACTTATTACCGATAATTTCGACAATAAAAATTTATTTCCTGTTTTTATTATAAATTCTGAATATTTTTATTAATATAGATAGTTTTCTTCAATTTCTTCTAGCATTCGACGATTGCGTTAAAAACTACTATGTATTAAGTCGAATTATACATATAATTCATTATATAAAAAATGAAATAGTATGTAAATTTATAATTTTTAATATAAATTTACAATTCTGTAACATTAAGCGTCATATCAACCATCCTCCACATTAACATTTTTTTAATTTTTCGATGTTGCTAATAGTATACTACCATTTTTTTCCTTTTTTGACTTATTTTTAACAAAATACACTACAAAATATTTAATAATTGTATGATCAGTGTTGAAATCAATTCATAAAGGGAAAGGGTATTTTTGAGTATTTTCTGTGCTATCCATCTAATGAGATTTACTTCCAAAGGATACTTAACACTTATGAGAGATGCAATGAGCCCTAGCTCTATTAAAGAAGTGACGAGTAGGACGATAACTCATTACAAAAATCGAGCATTCTGAAGTATAAATAAACATAAAAAATACACCTACATAATTTGATAGGTGTATTTTTTAAATCAAGAAGCCTTTTTATTTTGATAATCATATATCGGGACTTTAGCCTCATCAAGCATCCACTCAATATGAACCCCATATCCACTAGTTGAATCATTTACAAAAACATGTGTAACTGCTCCGATTAATTTTCCATTTTGAATGATTGGTGAGCCGCTCATTCCTTGTACAATACCGCCAGTTTCTTTAAGTAAACGTTTATCAGTAACCTTTAAAATAATTCCTTTAGTGGAAGGGAATTTTTGTTGAATACTACTTACTATTTCTATGTCAAATGCTTCTACTTTATTATCATGTATTACGGTTAGAATTTTAGCAGGACCTTTTTTCACTTCATTTGATAATGCAATTGGTAATGGTTGTGACATGATCCCATTGTCTATTTTATTGTTAACTTTACCGAATATGCCAAATGGACTATTTGAAGTGATATTACCTATCGTTCCACGATCTAAAGCAAAATGCGCTATTTTTTCTCCTGGCGAGCCATCTGCACCTTTTTCAATTGCAGTCACTGTTGAATAGACGATATGTCCTTCTTCTACTTCAATGGCTTTTCTCGTATCGCTATCAGAGATAACATGTCCTAGTGCACCATATTTTAATGAATTAGGTTCAATGAATGTCATCGTGCCAATACCAGAAGCAGAATCTCTTATATATAATCCAATTCGATAACTATTATGACCTTGGTCCCGAATAGGTTGTAACATTTTTGTGTAATACTTACCCTCGCGTTTTACAGTGATTTTTATAGGTTTACCATATTTTCCTGCTTTTTGAATAAACGGTAATACATCTGACATTTTTTCGATTTGCTTACCATTCATTTTTATTATCATGTCTCCAACTTTAATTCCGGCAATTTCGCCTGGAGACTTTTGTCCCGAACTAGTATTTACTAAATGATGTCCAACGACTAAGACACCTACTGAGTTAAGTTTTACTCCTATTGACTGTCCCCCTGGTATTATTCTTAAACTGTTTAATACTTTAACATCTACCTTTTTACTTGGTAATTCATTCATACCAAGTGCTACATTAACAATTTCTTGTTGATCCTTATTTTTTATGGTAGATGAAAACACATTATTTTGATTTATATTAAACACGCCAATACCAACTATAAATAAAAGGAGAAGAATTTTTATTATTCGATGAACATTTATATTTTTCACAAGCGAATCACTCTCCTTAGCGCCAAATTTCATTTTTTTAATTCGTGGCTATGTAGTTAATGTTAGCTTTGCAAAAGCAAAATATGATTGTAAAAATATGATAGATTCTTTAACGTATAATGTTGTATTAGTATGTTTCATTTAGCATTTTCCAATTACTAATTTATCAATAATTCCCATAAAAAAAAGAGAATATTTAATGTATAGAAAAAAATTTCCATCATTAAACATTCTCTTTATGTTTATTGAGATTGGTATTTTGCAGAAGCTGCCTGATCGATCAATTCTTTAGCGTGTTGAATCGTTACATCTGTAATTTCAACTCCAGCGATCATCCTTGCAATTTCATTAATTTTTTGATCATTTCGTAATGGTGTAACAGAAGTTTTCGTTCGATTTCCATCAATTAATTTGGCGATAAATAAATGCGTATCTGCCATAGAAGCAACTTGTGGTAAATGAGTTATACACAGAACTTGAGAATCAATGGATACCTTGTGTATTTTTTCCGCTATTGCTTGCGCTACTCTTCCACTAACTCCTGTATCAACTTCATCAAAGATAATTGACGTAATCCCCTGATGCTTCGTGAAAATGCTCTTTAAGGCTAGGAACATCCTTGACAGTTCTCCACCCGATGCAACCTTTGCTAATGGCTTTAAAGGCTCACCAGGGTTTGTTGAAATATAAAACTCTACAATATCAAAGCCATCTTTTTTAAACTTAATATGTTGTTCATCTATAATTGGATCTGATTCTTGTCCTTCTTCAACATCAAACATAATTTCAAAGGTTGTTTTTTCCATATAAAGCTCTTTTAATTCTTTATGTATATCAGCAGTTAATTTGATTGCTAATTCTTTTCTTTTATTTGAAAGAGTCTTACCAGCTTTAATTAGCTTGATTTTCACATTATCTAAGTCTTTTTGTATCTTCTCGATATGCATATCTTTATGCTGAATAGTATCCAACTCTTGTTCGATATCTTCTGCGTATTTTAAGATATCAGCAACACTGTGCCCATATTTCTTTTTTAACATAGAGATCTCACTTAAACGAGTTTCAATTTCGTTTAATCTATTTGGATCATATTCCATTTGTTCGATAGAATCACGTAATCGATACGATATATCCTCTAATAAGTAATAGCTACTACTGATTCCTTCATGCATTTCTTTAATGTCATTATCGATATTCGTTACTGACTCTAAAGAATACATACTCGACCTGACCGAATCTAATCCTGATCCATCCTGCGATAAACCTTGATATGCTTCAACTAAAGACTTATAAATACGTTCAAAATTAGAAATTTTGAGTCTTTCTTCCATCAGCTGATCGTCTTCATTTTCTTGCAAATTCGCATTTTGTATTTCAGTTAGCTGGAATTGAATTAAATCCAACCTATGAGCCATTTGTTGTTCATTTTCAGTTAATTGCTTTAACTGTTTTTTTAAGTCTGTATAGTTATTAAAAATATTTTGATATTCAGTATACAAAGGAGCAATTGCTTTTTCATCATATTGTTGTAACATCGGTAAATGATGTTCTTGGTCCATTAAATCTTGGCTCTCATGTTGCCCATGAATATCAACAAGTAAACCACCAATTTCCTTAAGTATAGAAGTTGTCACTAATTTCCCATTGATACGGCATACACTTTTACCAGATGAAGTAATATCTCTTTTTAAAATAATCATTTCATCTTCAATGTCAAAGCCTAATTCTCTGCATCTTGAATAAATTAGATGATTCTCATTTTCGATATGAAATAAGCCTTCAATTTCTGCTTTTTCAGTATCATATCTTACGAATTCTGCAGATCCACGACCACCAAGTAACAGACCGATAGCGTCAATAATAATCGACTTCCCCGCTCCTGTTTCACCACTTAGTACAGTTAAACCCTTTTCAAATGAAATGGAAACTTCCTCAATGATTGCAAAATTTTTAATGATAATTTCAGATAACAATGAGTTTCTCTCCTCTTTTTAAAACCATTCTCCTATTGAAGCATGTCAATAAATTTTTCTTTTAAATCCTCAGCATCTACAGGTGTACGACAAATGATTAAGATCGTATCATCACCACAGATTGTACCCATAATTTCTGACCAATCTAAATGATCAATTAATGCACCAACTGCATTTGCATTACCAGGCAAAGTTTTCATTACAATTAAATGACTTGAACTATCAATTTTAATAAATGAATCAATTAAAAGTCTTTTTAATTTTTGTAACGGATTAAATCGTTGATCTGCAGGTAAGCTATATTTATATCTCCCATCAGATAACGGTACTTTTACTAAATGTAGTTCTTTTATATCACGTGAAATCGTTGCTTGGGTTACTTTAAAACCTAAGTCTCTAAGTGATTGTACTAATTCATCTTGTGTTTCGACTTCATTTTTTGCGATAATTTCTCGTATTTTTATATGACGCTGACCTTTATTCATAATACACCTCTTTGCAAATTCCGACAAATATCTTACTTAAAGAATATCTTATCTAATCTACTCGTTATTGTATATATTTTTTTAAACGTTTTCATAAAATGCATTTTTTAGCATAATTTTTTTACCTTAATTTAAAAAAAGGAGAAAAAGGAAACCTATTTGGTTTCCTTTTTATTATTTTACCTTCTTTAATTCAGTATGTGCTTCATTTACAATTTCCATTGGTAATTGATTTAACTCGCTATTTCCAATTTCCTTTGAACCTTCCCAATGAAGATGAATTAAAAATTCAATATTCCCGTCTCCACCAGTTATAGGAGAAAAAGTTAAAGCTTTTATATCATATCCTTGGCGAAGCGCAAAATCAATCATCATTTCGATCACTTGTTCATGCACTTTTGGATCGCGAACAATCCCCTTTTTACCAACTTGCTCTCTACCGGCTTCAAATTGTGGTTTTATTAACGCGACAACATCACTTGAAGGTACTAATAATGTTTTTAAGACTGGTAAAATCAAACGTAACGAAATAAAGGATACGTCAATTGAAGCAAATTGAGGTAAACCTTCAATTAAATCTTCTGGTTTAACATAACGAAAATTTGTTCGTTCCATTACAACAACACGTTCATCTTGCCTTAATTTCCAGGCAAGTTGATTGTATCCAACATCAAGAGCATATGATTTTTTTGCCCCATTTTGAAGTGCACAATCCGTAAATCCACCTGTCGAAGAACCAATATCAATCATAATTTTATCTTTAACTGATAGATCGAATGTGTTTATAGCTTTTTCTAATTTGTATCCTCCACGGCTTACATAAGGCATAACTTCACCTTTAATTTGTAAAGGGAGTTCAATATCTATTTTTTCTCCAGGCTTATCTAATCTTTGTTCGTTTGTATAGACAAGTCCTGCCATAATTGCTCGTTTAGCTTTTTCACGTGTTTCGATTAAACCACGATCTACTAAAAGTACGTCTACTCGTTCCTTTTTTGCCATTTAAATGTCATCCTCTTATTTATTACAAACCATTTCACGGATTTTCTTAACCGATTCATCTTTTGTTAAATGAATTTCATCAAGTAACTTATCAACATCACCGTGTTCAACAAATAAATCCGGTATACCTATACGTTCTACGCGGACGTTTTGAAAATTATTTGAACTTGCAAATTCTAAAACAGCACTTCCAAAACCACCTTGTAATACTGCTTCTTCAATCGTTAAAATCGGTTTTCCGTCCTTAAAGATATCATTTAACATTGCAGTATCCATTGGTTTAATAAATCTTGCGTTTACTACTTTAACAGAAATATTTTCTTTCTCTAAATCATCCGCTGCATCCATTGCCATTTTAATTGTTGTTCCAAACGTTAAGATAACTGCATCAGAACCTTCTCTTAATACTTCCCATGATCCAATCGGAATTTCTTTTAATTGCTCATCCATTGGTACGCCGATACCATTCCCTCTAGGGAAACGCAGCGCAATTGGACCATCGTCGTATTGAATTGCAGTTTTTACCATATGTTGTCCTTCATTCTCATCTTTAGGCATCATTAAAACTAAATTTGGTATATGACGTAGGAAGGCAATATCAAACACACCTTGATGAGTTTCACCGTCAGCACCTACTAAACCTGCACGATCGATTCCAATGAATACATTTAAATTTTGTCTACAAATATCATGTAACACTTGGTCGTATGCTCTTTGAAGGAATGTTGAATAAATTGCTAAAAACGGCTTCATTCCTTGCGTTGCTAAACCAGCTGCTACTGTTGCCGCATGCTGCTCTGCAATACCGACATCAAAAATTCGGTCAGGTAATTGAGCTTGGAAATTTTCCAATTTTGAACCGACTGGCATTGCAGGAGTAATCGCTACGATTCGCTCATCTTTTAGAGCTAATTTTAATACCGTATCACTAACAAGTTTACTCCATGCTGGTGGTGCTTTATCCGGCTTAATTAACTTCCCAGATTCTACTTTATAAGGACCTGTGCCATGCCAAGTTCCAATATCATCACTTTCTGCTGGCTTATATCCTTTTCCTTTTTTCGTTAGTACGTGTACTATTACCGGGCCTTTAGTTTTCTTAGCATATTCAAGGGATTCAAATAAGTCTTCAAAATTATGACCATCAACTGGTCCAAAATAAGTGAAACCCATCTCCTCAAAAAACATTCCTTGTGTAACTAAGTATTTAAGGCTATCTTTTAATTTTTTTGATGTACTTGATAGTTTGTCCCCGATTCCAGGAATTTTTTTGATCACGCCTTCAAGTTCACCTTTAGCCCAACGGTATTTCCCAGTTGTTCTCAATCTTCCTAAAATGCTATGTAAAGCACCTACGTTCGGAGCTATAGACATTTCATTATCATTTAAAATAACGATGACATCTTTTTGTTCATGTCCAATGTGATTCATTGCTTCAAGAGCCATCCCACCAGTTAATGCACCATCTCCGATAATTGGAATAATGTATTCACCAGTTTTTTTAATATCTCTAGCAATAGCCATCCCCATTGCCGCAGATAGTGAAGTCGAGCTGTGTCCAGTTTCCCATACATCATGCTCACTTTCATTTCGCTTAGGAAAGCCACATAATCCTTTAAATTGTCTAAGTGTTGTAAATTCTTTTGCGCGACCAGTTAATATTTTATGAACATACGATTGATGTCCTACATCCCATAAAAATTTGTCTTTAGGCGAATTAAAGACTTTATGTAATGCAATCGTTAATTCAACAACTCCTAAATTTGGCGCAATATGACCACCTGTCTCAGAAAGCTGTTGAATAAGAAATTTACGAATTTCTTCACTTAATACTTCTAATTCACCGTTCGTTTTATTTTTTAAAAAGCTCGGATTTTCAATTGTCGTAAGATCCATCTTGGATCACTCACCTTCCTAGATGTTAAATCTATATAAATAATTCATTATTATGTAATTTTATCTATAAAATGATTTTACCATACTTGTAGTTAAACGCTAGTTTCTTAAATGACTAACTCTTAACACCATGTATCATAATACCATTTTTATTAAAATCTGTTTAATGTTTTTTATTTTTATAGAACAAAATTATGAATAATTTTTTTGCAAAATGAAAAGAAAGCCGCTAGCACATATGTGTTAACGGCCTACATTTCTGTATATTTTATTAACATCATTAACGATTATTAAGTAGTTACATTATACATAAATGAATAAATCTATTCAATGGACATGGAATTAATTACATAATCAAAGTTTAAAAACTGCGATTTTCAACAAAATCACAAATTGAGATTAAGTAGTCATCTTTAATCCCACATGCTCGTACATGTTGTTTAGCTTCAGTAATAAATGTATGAAGCCTTTCTTTAGCACCCTCGACTGAATACAGCTTAACATAAGTAGTTTTATCATTTTCTATATCACTACCAACTGGCTTACCAAGTACTTCTTCATCACCTATTACGTCTAAAATATCATCTTGTATTTGAAATGCGATACCGAGTTTATAAGCAAATTGCGTTAGGTGAGATAATTGTTCGGCTGTTGCTTTTGAAATAATTGCACCCGCAATAACTGGATACATTAGCATTTTCCCCGTTTTTCTTTCATGGATATATTGCAATTCTTCTCCACTAAGCTCTTTACTTTCACCTTCCATATCTGCTACCTGACCGGCAACCATACCTTCAGGACCTGCAGCTATCGCTAATTCACTAATTAATTGTAGCTTCACTTGATCAGACACATGAAAATCATTCATTTCCGTAATTAATTTAAATGCGTATGTCAATAAACCATCACCTGCTAATACAGCAAGATCTTCGCCAAATACTTTATGATTAGTCGGTTTTCCTCTTCGAAAATCATCATCATCCATACATGGTAAATCATCATGAATTAATGAATAAGTATGAATCATTTCTAAAGCACATGCAGGTTTTATCCCTATTAATGGGTCATTACCAAATGCATCTAGCGTTGCGAAAAGTAAAAGAGGTCTAATTCTTTTCCCTCCACCTTGCAATGAATAGGACATAGATTCTTTTAATTTTTCTGGTGCTTTTAATCTTTCAACCGATTTAATCATTTCATCATTTACTAGTCTAGTGGAATACTTCATAAAATCTTTGAAAGTGTTCATATTATTCCTCCTCAACAGTAAAAGGAGTTTGTTCACCCTGTTCATTTAATATAGAAGTCATTTGTTTTTCAACTTTAGTAAGCTTCTCTTGACAAATTTGAGATAGTTTTATACCTTCTTGAAAGTATTCGATCGCTTTTTCAAGTGGTACGTCACCTTGCTCTAATTTTTGTACGATCATTTCAATTTCTTTTATTGCTTCTTCAAAAGAACGCTCATTTTGTGACAATTGATTCACTCTCCTTTTACTTCAAGTACTTCACAATTTAATTTCCCATCGGTCATTTGTAATTGGAATCGGTCTCCGCTTTTTGCTTGTTTAACCGATTTCATTAATTCGTTATCATTTTTATATGCTAATGAATAACCTCTGGCCATAACTTTTAATGGGCTAAGTGCATCTAGTGTATGAACTACTCTTTCCATTTCAAATTTCTTTTGGGTAATTAGGCGATTAAATTCTTTTTGTAAAGCATTATGTAATTGCTGGTGCTTTTGCTTTTCAAGCTGAACTCTATTACTTGGATGATGAATAAGTAGAGACGAATTTAGTTCTTTATGCTTGTTAATTTTAGACTTAACAATTTCATTTATTGATGTATGTAAACGTTCATTAATGCGGTCAAATTGCTCTTGTTTTGGATGGAAAAGTGAATTTGGATATCTAAAAACATAAGCATCTTGAACAGCCTTTAATTGCGTTTGTTTTCGTTCAATAATCGTATCCATCGCTTTATTGAGTCTTGATTTTCGAACTGTAAATTGCTCAAGTATTTCTCTTTGGCTTAACGAAACTAATTCTGCTGCAGCAGTTGGTGTAGGTGCCCTTAGATCAGCGACATAATCAGCAATTGTCGTATCCGTCTCGTGACCCACAGCGGAAATGATTGGGATTTTTGATTCAAAGATCGCTCTCGCTACTATTTCTTCGTTAAATGCCCAGAGTTCCTCAATTGATCCTCCGCCTCGTCCGACTATTAACACATCTATTTCTTTCATTTTACCTGCTGTTTCAATTGATTTCACAATCGACGCTTTCGCCCCTTCACCTTGTACAAGGGTCGGAATTACAACTATTTTCCCAATCGGGTATCTTCGTTGAATCGTTGTAATGATATCGCGAACAGCAGCACCGGTTGGTGAAGTAACAACCCCGATTACACTAGGAAAAGAAGGAATCTTTTTCTTAAATTTCTGATCAAAGAGTCCTTCTTCTAATAGTTTTTTCTTCAATTGTTCATAAGCTACAAAGAGACCGCCAACCCCATCAGGTTGCATGTCTCTTATGTAGATTTGATAGCTACCAGATCCTGGGTATACATTTATTTCACCTTGTACAATAACCTGCATACCATCGGTTGGTTGAAATGCGATATTTGCATTATAGGATTGAAACATGACCGCTGCAATTCTAGCACCATCATCTTTTAACGTAAAATAATAATGACCGCTAGATGAATGACGTTTAAAATTTGAGATTTCTCCACGGAGAAGTATATTTTGCAAATTACGATCCGCTTGAAATTTTGCTTTTAAATATTTAGTTAATGCGGTAACAGTAACTGGTAGCTTTTCCGTCATGCATAGCCCTTCTTTCATTCTTACAAAGCAATAAGATTAAAGTTTAGTACTCAAATTTAATTTACTATCAATTTGAGAAGCTGCTTTTAACGTATTATGAAGTAGCATTGTAATTGTCATTGGACCTACTCCACCTGGTACAGGCGTAATATAACCAGCAACATTTTTTACATCTTCAAAGTTTACGTCTCCGCACAATTTGCCATTTTCGTCTCTATTCATTCCGACGTCAATCACAATTGCTCCCTCTTTAACATAATCAGCTGTAATTAATTTCGCTACACCAATCGCAACAATTAAAATATCAGCCTGCTTTGTAATATTTTTTAGATTAGTTGTACGTGAATGTGTATAAGTAACCGTTGCATTTTCATTTAAGAATAGTTGTCCAACTGGTTTCCCTACAATATTACTACGTCCAATAACAACGACATGTTTTCCACTAATCGGAATATTTGTATTTTCTATTAATTTTAATATACCAAAAGGAGTACAAGGTAGTAATGAATCTTGATTCGTCATCATTCTTCCAATATTAATTGGATGAAATCCATCAACATCTTTTAATGGAGAAATTGTTTCAATTACTTTCTTTTCTGAGATATGAGCAGGTAATGGCAACTGAACTAAAATACCATGAATTGACTCATCATCGTTTAATTTGTTTACAACGGATAATAACTCATCTTCAGTAACTGTTTCAGGTAATTCAATTACTTCAGAGTACATTCCTAATTCATTACATGCTTTATGCTTCGAATTCACATATGTTCTTGAAGCAGAATTATTCCCAACTAAAACAACTGCTAAACCTGGTGTAACACCTTGATTTTTTAATTCTGAAACACCATTCTTTAATTCCTCACGAATTGATACTGAAACTTCTTTACCATTAATTAATGTTGCTACCATTTTAGTTTCCCCCTATGCATATAAACAATCTATCTATTTAGAATTTTGATAATACCGCATTGATAAATTTACTAGAATCATCATCACCGTAAACTTTAGCAATTTCAATCGCTTCATTGATTGCTACACTTTTTGGAACATCCTCTAAGTAAGTAATTTCTACTAGAGCGATTCTAAGGATATTGCGATCAACGTTACCTAAACGATCAATCGTCCAGCTTTCAATATTTGAAGCTAATTGTTCGTCAATCACTTCTTTATGACTAACAAAATTTGTTACAATTGCCTCTAAAAAAGCATCTTGTTTTTCTTCAGCTTCTTCTAATACATGCTCTAATGCATCTGAAGCATTCGCTTCACTTAAATCCATTTGGAATAATGTTTGTAATGCAAGTTCCCTTGCTTTTCTACGTTTCATCAAAATAATAAACTCCTTTAAGCTAAATTCATCATTCGTTGCATAGGTAATAACGAATTCTAATTTTGTATAGTAACACGTTATTTTACCACTTTTTTTAATAAGTTCCAACGACTGTCTGTATTAACTCTAATTTTTATTATTATTAACGTTTCTAAGCAAACTCAATACTTTAAACTGTTTTCTACATTTTAACTTAAAATCCAATAAAATAACAGAACAATGTTTGTGTTTTTTTTAAAAATATTCCTTTTTCTTACTCCAAAATAATATTTATACACGAAAACACGAACATTAAAATAGATAGATTAAGAAAATGCGGGATTAAAGGGGGTACAAAAGATTTTCAGGAAATACAAAAACTTTCCAACTAATACCAAATTTTATGATCTTTCCTGTCCTTCCTGATTCCTAGGCCATTCATGTTCCAGTATGCTGTATAAATAAGTATCTCTCCAGCCGTCTCTTAATAATAGATCTTCTCGCATTTTACCTTCTAAATTTAATCCGCATTTTTCAAGTACTTTTGCTGATGCAATATTTCTAACATCACATGTCGCAAATATTCGATGAAGCTGAAAATTTTCAAATCCAAATGAAATGACTTCTTTAGTAACTTCACTAGCAAAACCCATGCCCCAATAGTTCGGATGAATTATATACCCTATTTCACCTATTTGATTAATTTCATCCCTAATATTAAACTCGATTGATCCGATTAATTCATCGGATTTCTTTTCGTTTATTGCAAATGCAAATCTAGTCCTATTTATTTGCTTCATATCTTCTAGTATTTTATGAATGAATTCCTTAGTCTCACTCTCCGTATTTGGACCCCATGGCTGAAATTGACATACAACTAATTGTGATGCATATTTATGTACTTGCTGCCAATCACTTTCAACAAATTCACGTAAGTTTGTTCGATATGTGCTCAAATTTAAGATCATATTCTCACCTTTTTCTATTTCATTTATAAATAAATTTTAACACATTTCAAAATATTTAATTAGTTCATAAGAACCGGACATAGGATACACCAAAATGAAAGAACTAAAGACTGTCCTTACTTCTTATCTAGCAAAACAAAAAAAGAGCCTCTATTAGATAGAGACTCTTTTTATAAGATTAAAGTTCAATTGGAGCTTCTTGCTCAGGTTTCGTATCGAATTGAACTCCTACTACGTGAACATTTACTTCAGATAATTCAAGACCTGTCATCGTTAATAATGCTTGACGAATATTGTCTTGTACATTACCTGCTACAGTTGGGATTGACTTACCAAATTTAACTAGAATGTATACATCGATTGTAATTCGATCTTCTGATAAATCAACTCGGACACCTTTACCGTGATATTTCTTACCGATAATTTCAGAAATACCAGATGCTAGGTTTCCACGCATGCTTGAAACACCTTCAACTTCAGCAGCTGCAATACCAGCAATTACTTCGATTACTTCAGGTGCGATTTCTACTCGACCTAATGTCGCAGTACCCATTTCTAAAATTTGATTTTCGTTCATACAGATCCCTCCACTTTATCCTTTAACAAGCGCATGCTCCTCAAGGAATTTAGTATTATACTTCCCTTTTACGAAGATTTCATTTTGCAATAAATTTAAATGGAATGGAATTGTTGTGTAAATTCCTTCTACCACAAATTCTTCAAGTGCTCTTATCATTATAGCAATTGCTTCTTCTCTTGTCTTGCCATGTACGATAACTTTCGCAATCATTGAATCATAATATGGCGGAATTGTGTACCCGCTATATACAGCAGAATCAACACGAACATTCGGACCACCTGGTGGTAAATACGAATTGATTTTACCAGGAGACGGCATGAAGTTTTTATCTGGATTTTCTGCATTAATACGACATTCAATAGACCAACCTTTTAAAGACACGTCTGATTGAGTCATTTTTAATGGATGACCTTTAGCAATTAATAATTGTTGCTTTATAAGATCAATACCAGAAATATATTCAGTTACAGGATGCTCAACTTGAATACGTGTGTTCATCTCCATAAAGAAGAAGTTTTTAGTATGTGGTTCATAAATAAACTCAACAGTACCTGCACCCCAGTAATTTACTGCTTCAGCTGCACGAACAGCTGCTTGACCCATTTTTTGACGAGTTTCTTCGTCTAAAACAGGAGATGGCGCTTCTTCTACTAATTTTTGAAGACGACGTTGAATTGTGCAATCACGTTCTCCAAGATGAATCGTATTACCATGTTCATCTGCTAAAACTTGAATTTCAACATGTCTAAAATCTGTAATGTATCTTTCAAGATATACACCCGGATTACCGAAAGCTGTTTGAGCTTCTTGTTGAGTAATTTGTATACCTTTTTCAAGTTCGGTTTCATCTTTTGCTACACGGATCCCTTTACCTCCGCCACCAGCTGTAGCTTTGATAATAACTGGATAACCGATTTCCGCAGCAATTTTTTTACCATCTTCAACACTTTGAATAATACCTTGTGAACCAGGTACTACTGGTACTCCTGCTTCTTTCATTGTTTCACGAGCAACGTCTTTTGTACCCATTTTAGAAATAGAATCAGCCGTTGGTCCAATGAATTTCACATTGCACTCTGTACATAATTCTGCAAAACTAGCATTTTCTGATAAGAAACCATAACCAGGATGGATTCCGTCACAACCAGTTAATTTTGCAATACTAATGATATTAGTCATATTTAAATAACTATCTTTTGATAATTTAGGACCGACACAATAAGCTTCATCAGCCATTTGAACATGTAATGCTTCTTTATCTCCTTCAGAGTAAATAGCAACTGTTTCAATGTTTAATTCTTTACATGCTCGAATAATACGAATGGCGATTTCTCCTCGATTCGCTATTAAAACCTTTTTCATTTCTTCACCTTCTCTAGTAAAGTACTGTTAATTTTGTAGATATTAGGCCTTTACCAAGAATAATGGTTGACCGTATTCTACTAATTGACCATTTTTAGCTAGTACTTCAACGATTTCGCCTTCAATTTCAGCTTCAATTTCATTAAATAACTTCATTGCTTCAACAATACAAACGATTGAATCGTTTTTAATACGATCACCTATAGATACGTATTCTTTTGCATCAGGAGATGGAGATGCGTAGAAAGTACCTACCATCGGTGATGTAATTTTATGTAAGTTACTTGTATCTTCTTTTTCCACTACAGGTGCAGCAACTTCTGCAGCAACTGGTCTTTCTAAAGTTGCAACTGGAGCAGATGTAACAACAGGAGCTACCTCTTGGTGTACAACTGGAGCAGATGTAACAACAGTTGTTTGTCCACCTTTTTTAATTTTAACGATAGCACCATTATCCTCAAATTCGAATTCATTTATTGTTGATTGATCGATTAACTTAATTAATTCTCTAATTTCATGAATTTTCATTCTGTTCACCCCTTAAGACATATAGTCTAATCTTATAACCTAATACTAAACTTTTCAACAAATTATTTTAACCAAAGTAATGCCTAATTATTTTCAGCTATTTTACAAGGAATATTTATATATTATTCCTTACCAAAAATAATTCAATATAAACTATTATAACAGGGAAAACCAAAGACAGAAAGTGCATAGGAATTAGGAATAATCCTAAAATTCACATTAATTATTTATATGCTTATTAAAAAAAATGAAGAGCCAGTAGTTAATCAGACTGGCAACAGGCGATTTAAACAATGGAAAGCCTTTTATTTTGGCTATTACGTACATTATGTTCTTCTAAAATTGGTACATAGTTGATTTCCGTTACAGGTTATAAATCAATCTCACGGGTGCTTCATTTATTGTGGAAAATTGGTCAAACCTTTTATACAAAATGATAGCCAGTAGAATGAATTCTACTGGCTTTGTTCAACAAATTATTTAACTTGGAATTTTACAACTACTAATTTTTCACCTAAGACACTTCTTGTCATTTGAATAATGTCATTCGCTGCTTTTCTGCTTGGTTTTGCAGATGTTACATCTACTTTTACTTCATCTTTGTCAGAACGAACTAGTGCATCTTTATAGCCAGCTTCTTTAATCATAGATTCAACATCTGATTCTAATGCAGTTAATTTTTGAAGTTCGTTCATATTCGTGAATGCCTCACTCTTCTCTTGTGCTGATGCAGTTGCTGAGTCAACAGTAGCTTTATATTCATCAATTAATTGACTTCTTTGATCTTCTTGTTCCATACGTTGTTTTAAGAATACTTCACTAGTAGAATTTTCTTTGGAAGCTGTTTCTTTATCGTTTTGTTTAGATGTATCTGAGTTTTGTTTAGATGTATCTGTTTTAGAATCCGTTTTCTTAGTATCTTTAGGAGTTGAGTCTAATGAATCTGTATTTGTGCTATTATTCATGTTCATAAAACTAGTTGTTTTTAAATTATCAGGTGTCGTAACATAATAAACTGATAATACAACTACTAAACTTAACATTGTTAATAACCAAATTGTTTGTTTTTTCATTTAACTTTTACCTTCTTCCTCTTATTTTTTTGGTTGTACAGAGACACGATAGCTTGGTACATCAAGTAATCGTGTTACAGATTCTCGAATCATTTGCTTTACTTCAAGGTTTTCTGCGCCTTTAGCAATAACGAGTACACCTCTAATTCTTGGCATTTCAGTTTCGGCTATAACAGGTTCTTGTTTATCACCGTTATCAATAATGACTACTTGCTCTTCTTGTGATTGATCATCAATATTTCGTTTCCCACCTTGTTTATCTGTTTCCTCAGTTTCTTGAGAACGATTCGTTTTATTTGTTTGATATACGTTCTTTCCACTACCTTCAAGATTTACTACTACTTTTACATTACTTACACCAGCCATATTATTTAATGTCTCTGTTAGCTGCTGCTCGTATTTTGTTTCATATTCTTCCATTTTGTTTGATGATGATTTTCCACCATCACTTCCAAGAGTCTCAACAGCTTGTTCATTATTTTTTGGTGTTCCACTCGTTTCTGTGGAAATAGGTGAAAGCATTGAATTCGTTTTTTGATTTGTATTAGCAAATAGACTGCTTGCAATCATCCAACAAACCCCGAGTCCCAGCAGAGCTAGTACATATTTTCTCGTCAGTTTAAATGGACTTTTTTCTTTGTCAGAAGAGGTTTTTTCATCGCCATTTCCTTTTAGAAAGTCTGCTAATTTTATTGGTGGAATCTTTTTCTTCATTTGTCATTACTCCCCTCCTTCCATCTTGACTTCGATTTGCTTGTCCTCAAGCTCCCATTTATTTGCTAAAAAAGTTTGTAACTCTTGTTGTTTAATTTTTTCATCGTCTGTCTGAACTGGCTGATCGGTATTAATTGATACTTCTTGAACAGGTTCTACATTGCTTGTCTCATCTTTTTTAGGGCCAACGTAAACGATTACTTTAGAAAGATCCTGAGCTGTTTTGACTGTATTAACTCCATCTTTTACTTGTAAATCCACATTTGTAATAACCTGTTCAAATTCTTTTGTAAAGCTTTTTTCAACGTCCTTTTTCATTTGGACAGCCATTTGTTTTAATATATATGCACGTTCTGCTTCTTGTATTTCATTTTTCTTATTATTTATTTCATTTTTTATTTCGCCATTTGCTTCATACGTTTTAGACTGGTACCCAGCTAGCACTTCTTTTATATTTACTCTGAATAATTGAAAAATTGGTTGGAGCATCATGACAATTAATAATAGACTTGCTACAAATCGTACATATTTTGCTAAGCCGGTATTTGGAATTAACATCATAATGACAGTTGCAACTAATATATAGACGATAATATTTGAAACCCAGTGTATAAAGAATTCCATTTTTTCACCTACCTAAACATGACGACAATGTTTCCTGCCGCTATTATTAAAGTCATACTTAAGAAAAACATTAATGAAACAATTGATAAACAAACAAATAAATAAGTTACACTTTTTCCGATCGTATCAATCGTGCTAATGATATTTTTACTTCCAACTGGTTGTAAAATCGCCGCTGAGAATTTATAAATTAAAGCTAAAACTAATATTTTAATAGCTGGGAATACAACGATTGCTAATAAAGTAACTAATCCTACAATCCCAACTGTATTTTTTAATAATAAAGACGCACTAATAACTGTATCTGTAACGTCTGCAAAAACTTTACCAACAACCGGAACAAAATTACTTGTTACAAATTTAGCTGTTTTTACTGCTACTCCATCCGAAACGGCAGTCGTCAAACCTTGTACACTTAATACCCCTAAAAAAATAGTTAAAAAGATTCCTAGTACACCTACAGCAACATTTCTTATTAATGAAGCAAGTTTTGTCACCTTTAACTCATCATTTATAATGCTTACAATACTTAAAATTGTAGATACAAGAATTAAAGGTAGTACAAAATACGTCACTAGTAATCCACTGGTGTGCATTAAAAAAATTAAGATTGGATGGAAAACACCAACGGATATGACACCACCTGATGTCGCAATCAAAGCTAGTAAAATAGGTATTAGTGCTCGTAAAAAATCAATCATGACTGTAATTGCATCTTGGGTGGCCTGCGTGGCAACATAGAAACTATTTAACGCAAAAACTACTAAAACTAGAAAAACCACATTATCGGCAATCTTACTAACCGTACTCTTCTCAAATGCATTTTGTAATGATTGGAGTAAAGAGCTAAAAATAACTAACATAATTAAGATCCCTAATATTTTTCCATTACTTAATAACTCAAAAAATATATATTTAGCAAATGCAATAAACCATTCTTGCAATGAAAATTTCTTTTCTCCCTTTATAAATTGGATAAAGTCCCCTTTTTGACTTTCTGGTAAAAAGCCACCATATTGATGAACAACTTCATCCCAATATTGTTGAACTTCATCGATCCCTAACTTTTGTATTTGTTCATTTACTATCTCAGCAGGTGGAGGAGCAGCTTGTACAATTCTTGGTACTAAAAAAAAGAGAGTAAAGAAAAGAAGAAAAACTTTCATCCTTTTTGACATAATGTCCTCCTTCCCTTACATCTAAGAAATTTTTGGTAAAAAACTTAATATTGTTTCAATTAAAGCTGTTAAAATCGGTACTGCAAGAACCAAAATGAGTACTTTGCCCCCTAGTTCAATCTTGGAAGCAATTGCCCCTTGGCCTGCATCTTTCGTAATTTGAACGCCAAATTCAGCTATGTATGCGATCCCAATTATTTTTAATAAAGTTTCGACATACACATTTTTAATACTCGCTTGATTTGCTAGCTTTTGAATTTGATCTAATAAGAATTGCACCTTATCTAATAAAAATAAAAACAAAACACAGCTTATAAAAACAGTTATTGCTAACGTAAAATTATTCATTTTAAATTGATTTAATAGAAGAATGACAAATGTCGCAGCTAAACCAATGCCAACAATTTGGATGATTTCCAAAGACTCTCACCCCTAATCTAATGAAATAGAAATACATCCCTAACTTTATTAAATAGATCACCAGCTTTAGTGATGACTTGAAGAAATACGATAATGAATGCAGTTATAATCGTCCAAGTAGCAAACTCTTCCTGTCCGGCTTTCTTTAAGACCGCATGGATAATGGCAGCAATTACTCCAATCCCAGCTATCTGAAACATCAGTGCATAATTTGTAATCAATTTAAATTCCTCCTACAAGAGTAATATAACGATTAATATTCCACTTAAAACGCCTAACAATTTAGACATTCGTTCATAACTGCCCTGTGAATCGATTGCTTCTTGCTCCTCTCTTTCCAAATGTTTTAGTGCTAAAATGATTTGTTTTTGTTGAGAATATTTATCATGCATACCAATCGTCTCACCAAATTGTAATAACACTTGTATGTCTGACTCTTTAATCGAGACAGTTTTTGCATATTTCATTAATGAATTTTCCCAAGCTTCTTTCGCTGATAATGCACTCGTTTCAAGTTGAATTGCAAAATCCTTTAAACAACTATTAATCGGTCCTTTCAATTGACTCGAAATTCTTCTAAACGCTTCTTGCAGTGGCAATTGACTATACATTACCTCTGCTTCAAGTGATTGGAGAGCCAACTTCCAGCCCCTTAATTCTTTTGTTCTTTCTGATAATCTACCGGCAAAATAAAATCCAAGCCAGCTTGTTGAAAAAATGATAATAAGTGCTCCAATCCACCTCATCTAAAGCACCGCCCTCGGATGAAATAAACTAGTGAAATCCTTATTTTTAATATCCGTAACAGTACCAGGTGACGGAAAATTTGAAATTTCAATAAATCGTTCAAATGTCCCATTTTGAAACAAAGGCAAAAGAGAAGGGCGTTTTCTAATTTCCTCAAGAGAATAGCCATGGACGGTTACTATTAATTGAACTCCGGCAAAGATCGCTTCTAAAATTGCATCAACATCTTCCTTTTTTCCAATTTCGTCTACAAGAATGACATGAGGACTCATCGACCTTACAAGCATCATCATTCCTTCAGCCTTTGGACATGCATCTAATACATCGATTCTTTCACCAAATGTATATTGAGGAACCCCTTTAACTGAACCTGCTATCTCAGAACGCTCGTCAACTATCCCTACTTTCCCAGGCCTTATTCCCCTTATGGCATCGCCTTGACTCACCACTCTAGCAAAATCCCTAAGTAATGTTGTTTTCCCTGCTTGTGGCGGGCCAATCAGCATAGTGTTTTTCCATCTTCCTTCATAAACATACTTTACAAATGGACTAGCTATTCCTACTTTTTCTTTTGCAATCCGAAAATTATAAGAACTAATATCTCGAATCATTTTAACCATTCCATTTTCGGTTACAACGCGACCAGCTAACCCGACTCGATGCCCACCTTTAATTGTGATATAGCCTTTTTTCAATTCTTCCTCAATCGTATAAATTGAAAATTGACTTAACTTTCCAAGAATCTGCCCGCCTTCTTCTTCTGTTAGGATATAAGGAATAAAATTTGACTGATTATTAGAAATCACTTCAACTGGACGCCCAATTCTTAACCTTAATTCCTCGACTTGATGTAAGTCTCCATATGAACGCTGTAACTTTTCTTTAATTAATGTAGGTAATACGTTGAAAACCTCTTCCATAAAAGGTCACATCCTATCATTTAAAAACTGCCAACAATATTAAAAACACACCACAAACTACTAAAACTAATCGAATAGGATCCAATTTAGATGCAACCCCTATAATTCCGATAGCCATTGTTGAAATGAGAATTATAGGTCCGACAGTTGCCAAAACACTATTTACTGCCAAGGCTTTCTTAATGTCGTTTAAATACAAAATTGTAAAAGCAGCAATCAATTCTACACTTCCACCAAAAACTCTAAGCATTCCCATACTTAGAACAGCTCGATCCATTGAATCAATCCAATCCTTCATAGCTACACACCTTTTTTCATTCTTTTTATTACTAATATGCTGAACATGTCCATTTCAGAAGACAAACATTAATTCGAAGGCACAAATAAAGAGAGAAGTCGTATAACTTCTCTCTTTAGACTTGCTTATGAATGGTTGGTGTGTATCTGAAAAAGTAAATATGAAATAACTTACTCACTCATGACAGGCCTATGAGTGATTTATGAGTTACTTTTAACGCAGATTCTTGAATTTTACTTACTCATAAAGGGTTCATGAGTTACTATTTAAGCAGATTCTTGAATCTTACTTACTCATAAAGGGTTCATGAGTTACTTTTAACGCAGATTCTTGAATCTTACATACTTATACCAGGTCCATGAGTAACTATTAAAGCTAAATAAAGAAAAATAACTTACTCATGACAGGCCGTAATAGAAATCAACATGACTTATATCTTCATTGTCTAACGATAAGATTCTCAAACAAAATTAAAATATAATATAAACAAAAAAGATTATTACCATAATAACTTGCAATACCGCTTTTGCGAATGAACTACTAATAAAAGAGACAACTGTCGCCCATGCAGATTTTATTGACTCTTTCGTATTCTTCCCTTGTAATTTCTCAGCAATAAAAACAGATATGAAAGGGACAATAATTAAGCCAAAGGGAGGAAAAACAAACGATCCAACGATTACAGCTAAACACCCTACTCTTTCACCAGTTTTTGTACTACCGTATTTTTTAAGAAAATATTTATTAGCTAGAATATCCGCTAGAAAAATAACAGCTGTAAAAATCAGCATAATAATCCAAAACGATATATTTAAATTAGTTTTATTTATACCAAAGTAATAAATTAAAAACCCTACCCATAATACTGGTACCCCTGGAATTATTGGTTTGATTAGCGCAATAAACGCCAATGCAAAACAAATGATAATCAATGTCCAAAGAACTATTGATGTAACCATTTAATCACCCTTACTTATTTAAATTTGTTAATAAGAAAAAAGAGACACTTAAAATAAGTGCCTCCATTTTACATTTAATTAAGATTTTGCACGTGAAACATAGCTAGCTTCAGTTGTATTAATAATTAATACTTCGCCTTCATTAATGAAGATTGGTACTTGTACTACTAAACCAGTTTCCATTGTAGCTGGCTTTGTAACGTTAGAAGCAGTATCACCTTTAATACCTGGTTCAGTTTCAACTACTTTTAGATCAACAGTGTTTGGTAATTCAACACCTAAAATTTCACTTTCAAAAGTCATGATATAAACTTCCATATTTTCTTTAAGGAATTTTAATTCACGTTCAATATTTGCTTCTGGTAATTCAATTTGCTCATAAGACTCATTGTCCATGAATACGTGTTGGTTACCATTAGCATATAAATATTGCATTTTACGGTTTTGAATATGTGCTTTTGCTACTTTCTCACCAGCACGGAATGTTTTTTCTTGTACAGCACCTGTACGTAGGTTACGAAGTTTTGAACGTACGAATGCAGCACCTTTACCTGGTTTAACGTGTTGGAAATCCATTACTTGCCAAAGTCCACCGTCAGTTTCAATTGTTAAACCTGTACGAAAATCATTTACTGAAATCATTAAATATCCTCCTAAAAAATGAAATGGTTCTATAAGTATGTATTGTGTAAAAAAGAACCATTTCTCTTACCATGAATTTCTTTTACAACTTTATATCATAAAGTAAAATACGCTTTTTGTGTAGTTCTAATTTCTAATCTAATGAAATCTTATAAAATGATTAGATTTTTTGGTGAAGACATTAAGTTTTCGTTACCACCAGTTTTAACGATTAAATCATCTTCTATACGAACTCCACCTAGATTTGGAATATAAATACCTGGTTCACAAGTTACGATCATATTTGGCTCTAATACTGTATCAGAACGGAATGATACGCCAGGTCCCTCATGAACTTCTAGACCAATACCATGGCCAGTTCCATGTCCATAATATTCCCCATAACCTTTTTCCGTAATATAATCACGAGTTAAAGCATCAGCTTCTTTACCTGTAATACCTGCTTTAATCCCATTAACACCACGTAATTGAGCTTCAAGAACGATATCATAAATTTTCTTCAAATCAGAATGAGGCTCACCTACAGAAACTGTTCTAGTCATATCTGATACATAACCTTTATAGTATGCACCAAAATCTAACGTTACAAAATCACCAGTTTCAATTACTTTTTCTGACGCTACACCGTGAGGAAGCGCAGAACGAGTACCAGAAGCTACGATTGTATCAAATGATGATGAAGTTGCACCTAATTTACGCATAAAAAATTCTAACTCATTCGATACTTCTAATTCAGTAACACCTGGACGGATAAATCCTAAAATATGATCAAAAGCAGATTCTGCAATTTTAGCAGCTTCTTTAATGATTGAAATCTCTGCATCCGTTTTAATTAAGCGTAATTTTTCAATTAATCCACTTACAGGAACTAATTCTGCTTTTACTACTTTGCGGTATGAACCAAATTCTGTAAACGTAACATGATCTTGTTCAAATCCTAGTTTTGCTACGCCAAATTTCTCAGTTAAAGCAGCAACTTCAGCAGGGATTGAACCTTCATGTTTAACTATCTCATAACCTTCACATTGGCTAGTAGCTTGTTCAATATAGCGGAAATCAGTAATGAATAAAGCTTTGTCCTGTGTAATTAATGCAACACCAGCAGAACCTGTGAAGTTCGTCATGTAACGTCTGTTGTATGTACTAGTAACTAATAATGCGTCTAATCCTTTTTCTACTAAAGCTTCACGTAACTTTTTAATTTTTTCCATTGTTTTTCTCTCCCCTACTAATCTTTTTTAACGCACTTAACCCTAGATCATATCCATACACACCTAAACCAACGATTTGCCCTACAGTTACAGCAGCTAAAACTGAAGTATGTCGGAACTCTTCTCTTTTATGTATATTTGAAATGTGTACTTCAATAGTTGGTACGGTAATACTTGCAATTGCATCACGAATTGCATAACTGTAATGAGTAAATGCGCCAGGATTAAACAGAATCCCATCATAGACTTTATTTGCCGCATGCAGTTGATCGATTAATTCACCTTCATGATTCGTTTGAAAACAATCAATCGTGTCCCCATCTTCATGTGCAAGCGATGATAAATGATCCTCAATATCCTTTAATGTAGTTGAACCATAGATAGAAACTTCTCTCTGACCGAGCATATTTAGATTAGGTCCATTCAATAATAAAAACTTAGCCATTTTAAAAGTCTCCACCCATCATTTTTCGCATATTTATCCCAAATACACATATCTTGGAATACCCAAGGTTTATTTTATCATAGGCCAGACTATTTTGAATAGCCACGCAAATATGCCTTTTGCTCTTGAAATGCAAAAGAAACAGAATATGCAATAAAAGTTCCGTATAAAATGAATAAACAGATTGTAGTTACTGTCGTATCAGACGAGTAATCCTTAATTGCTTTTAAATCGAATGCTATTTTACCAAGAAGAATAAAAACAATAACCCATAGCAGTAATCCAAAAAATATACCTGGCAGAACTCCGTTAAATTTTCTTCCGATAAAATAAAATATAAAAGCAATAATGATTGATATAATCCCAATACCAACTATAGAAATTATGTTTTCAATATAACCATTTGCCCATTTTCCAAGTTTAATTCTTTCTAAAACAAAATTTGGACCAATTTGAGTAAAGTCGAAATAACTTAGTACTAACAAAACAGAAGACCAAAATATGCCACCAAAAAACCCAATACTTGCAATCTTATTAAAGTTCTTATTCCCTTTTGAATCACCATCGCCACCTTGGACTAGGTATTCATTTTGACTTTTACTCTGATTTTGATCTTGGTTTTGATTATTTTCTTGACCCAGCATATCCTTTTCTTGTTCTAGATCCTGACCTTGCTTTTTTTCTTGTTCTTTATCTTTTTCCTGCATTTAACATTTCCCTTTCCATACATTGCTAAATATCTCTGAGTATTATGTCCAACAAAGAAATTTTTAATGTGATTCCGGTTTTTTATTAGAAAATTAAAAATATTATGATTATTATTTAGATTTTCCTACTTCTTACTTGCACCATTATTATGCTTACATTTACAATAGATAGTAATAGATAAAAAACAAGTTTAGGTTGGTGCAACATGAGAGAGAAAAATAAAGCAGTTTATGGGGGTCAAGCAATCGTAGAGGGCGTAATGTTTGGTGGCAAAACACATACAGTCTCTGCTATCCGCAGGACAAATGAAGAAATTCAATATTATGAAGAACCGATACATATAAATCGGACAATGAAAAAATTAAAGAAAATACCTTTAGTCCGTGGTGTAGTCGCGATTATACAAGCAAGTATTAATGGATCCAAACATTTAAATTACTCAACTGAAAGATACGGAATTGATCCAAAAGATGATGAGAAAATTGCCATTGAGCGTGAAAAACAAAAAGGTACGCTTGCAGCTTATCTCGGACTCTCTTTACTAGCCGTTTTATCATTTTTAGTTGGAAAAGTTATTTTTACACTTGTACCAGTACTACTAGCAGCAACACTGAAACCAATATTTGAAACCGATTTTCAACAAGTCGTAATAGAAAGTATCTTAAAACTAGGTTTTTTATTAATTTATATTTACTTAGTTTCATTGACTCCATTTATAAAAAGAGTGTTTATGTATCACGGTGCCGAGCATAAAGTGATTAATGCATATGAAAACAATATTCCTTTAACGATTGAAGGAGTCCAATCACAATCTCGACTTCATTATCGTTGTGGAAGCAGCTTTATCCTATTTACTGTAATTGTTGGTATGTTCATATACTTCTTAGTTCCAACAAGCCCACTATGGCTAAGAATTGTCGATCGACTTTTATTAATTCCAGTCGTTATAGGTGTTTCGTTCGAAGTTCTTCAATTAACAAATAAAGTTCGAAATATTCCTATATTAAGATGGGTGGGTTACCCTGGATTATGGCTTCAATTATTAACAACTAAAGAACCATCTGATGATCAAGTTGAAGTTTCAATCGCTTCATTTAACCGACTTTTAGAAGTGGAAAAAAATAACAATAATTAATTGACAGAATTTTATAAAAAATATCAACTTATTGGATAAAATGTAATAAACTATAAGAAACAATATTTTTCTAACACATTATCTACTCTTCACCATAGGAGGTGCTTAAAGTGAATCAAAAAGTGTACACATCAATATTTTATGGAATAATAGCATTAGCACTTTTTGGCTTAATTGCTCAGTTGATAAACGATCCAGCAAAATTATTACAACGATTTTTGTTTATTGGATTAATCCTTTTAATTATTTATTTTATTTATAGAGTTTTTTCATCTTCAAACAGTCAAAGAAGCCATCAAGACTCCTATCGTAAGGCTGCAAAACAAACTATAAAAAAATATAACACTCAAAAATCTAGCTCGTTTAAAAAATCGATTAACAAATCAAAGCCCACTTCAAGAAAAAGTACCTCCACGCCTTTGTTAAAAAAACGATCAAAGGATGCAAGTCACTTAACTGTGATTGAGGGTGAAAAGGGCAAAAAGAAAGACCGTGCTTCCTATTAAGCACGGTCTTTCTTTTTGGACAATTCAATCAATCTAAAGACCATTAATTTGAAAGTAAAAGACTGTGCTCTATTTCGAAACACAGTCTTCTTATTTTTTTGAATTCGATTGCTCTTCATTCGATTTTTGAATATATTTTAATGCTTCAATGCGATTTTTATCTTCTTCAAAGAATTGTACAAGTTCTCCTATTCGATCAATCGCTTCCCAACTCATATGATGTTCCATTCCTTCAACATCTTGATAAATTAAGTTTTCATCCACACCAATAATTCTTAAGAATTGCTCAAGTAATACATGGCGATAGACAAGTTTTTTTCCCATTTTTTTACCTTTTTCGGTTAGGATTAACCCTCTATATTTTTCATAAATTAAGTAATCGTCTTTATCTAGTTTTTGCACCATTTTGGTTACTGACGATGGGTGTACTGATAATGCTTCAGCAATATCAGATACACGAGCATACCCTTTATCTTCAATTAAAAGGTAAATTTGTTCAATATAATCTTCCATACTAGGTGTGGGCATGTTCTTCCTCCAATACACTCATTCAAACTTTATTCCGTTACAATAAGCATCAATAAAATGATACAACACATAAACCAAAAGTGCAATTAACATGAACACATTTAAATGATAATAGATCTTCATTGTATAAGAGTATGATGAAAATAATAAGAGTGTACCTAGAAAATAGATACACTTCATTATGTAAAATATTGAATTTCTCCATTTGGAAAATACTTTTTTATATAACCCGAAATGGTCTCTTCAATTGAAGCAGCCTCTTCCTTTTGATAAACATATTTTCCAATTCCATATTTACCCCATTTATATTTCCTTTTCTCTTCATCCATTTCAAGTTTAGTATTAGGATACCTCTCTAAAATCACCTTTTTGGCAGGCTTAGTAAACCGATGCTGTATAAGCTCAAATGTCATCCTCTCATTTGCCAATTCACCTAATGCATCCTTTAATCGAATAAAAAGCTCCTCATAGCCCTCTTCCCAATCTTCATGCATATATATCGGTGCAACAATAAACCCAAATGGATATCCTGCATATGCAACTTTTTTCGCGGCTTCTATTCTCTCATCAAATGAACCAGTTCCGGGTTCGAAGTTTTTGATAACATACCTAGAATTTATACTGAATCTGAATGTTGTTTTTCCATTATGTTTTGCATCAAGTAAATGATCTACATGTGGAAATTTCGTTACAAATCGTAAACGACCGTATTCTGTTTCACCAATAAATTCAATCGTTTTCTTTAGAGAATGTGTTAAATAATCTATGCCAACTATATCAGAAGTACACGCAGCCTCAAACCGTGTAATCTCAGGCTCGCGTTCCTTTATATATTTCTGGGCTTGCTCAAAAATATCCTCTAAATTTACATATACCCGAATATAGGGCTTAGAACCAAGCGTTGTTTGTAAGTAGCAATAATGACAATGCCCCATACAGCCAGTAGCAAGAGGAATTGCATATTCCGCTGAAGGTTTAGATGTTTCAAACTTTAAAGTCTTACGCAACCCAACTACTAAAGTAGACTTAGCGATCCGGTATTTTTCCACATCATTTTCACCAGGTAAATTTCGAATTTGATTATGGGATGTTGTTTCTCTTATTTCTAAACCCATCTGCTCAAATTTCTCCTTTAATTCCTTTCCTAACGGATACTCTAAAGCTTGGGGCTCGAAATAAACAAGCTTTGGTATAAAAGGCTTCATATAATCTACTCCTTCTCCACTTTTTTGTTTAGTATTAACCACGATAATAATTAAAACAGTGGAAAAGGTAGGAAGTTTCTCTTGTGATGCTCCTTTATTTTTTCGTTGATGCCTAAATTTGAATGGATTGAGGGTAATTAATGCTTGACCTGCAATTTTTAAAAAAATCGGATCGATTTATTAAAGAAAGGATTAACTTTTTATAGAATTGCACTACATTTTTGGGGTTCTACTAAAATTTTGTGTTAAAGATGAAATGTATTATGCTTAAACCCCTGGGATACCCTTAGCCGTATCAGTATATCTTTGATTTATTTGCGGTTTTCGAAATTTAATTGCACTTTTGCCTTTTTTATTTGCGATTATTGAATTTTAATTACACTTTTACCTTTTTTATTTGCACTTCTAATTTTTTTGCACTCTCACCTCATTTATTTGCACCCTTGCTTCTTTTATTTGCACTTCTACAATTATCCTAATTTATTCACTTCTCTCCCCCAAAACTCAATGCAAAAAAAAGAAAGCCAAAAAGGCTTTCAATAAAAAACTACTTACGTAAATTCCATTCCTCAGTACCATATTTAGTAGCAGCTAAATCCTGTACTTCCTTCTCTTGAGCCTCTGTTAATTCATAAGATACTAACTCGATATCTAAGCCAATTTCGAAGCCTTTTTCAAATGCTTCATACAGGTCAGCCATTGTTTTAGGAGTAGAACTTTCTGCATTGATCCAAGTTGCACGATCTAAGAATCGTTTTTTCATTCTCTCTCTCACAGCGTCTGAAGAGAAAATATATAAGTCATATAACATATCAACATCAATATTTAAAGGAATTGAACCGTGCTGAAGAATTGAGCCCTTTTGTCTCGTTTGAGCACTTCCAGCAATTTTTTTATCATTTACAACAACTTCATACCATGATGGCGCATCAAAGCAAACGGCACTTGCTGGGTTTTTTAATTCATTTTTTTCTTCAGCAGTTTTTGGTACAGAAAAAGAAGCATCTAAACCAAGTAGCTTGTACCCTTCTAAAATCCCCATTGAAATCACTCGATATGCTTCTGTAACAGATACTGGCATATTTGGGTAGCTTTCTGGGACAATTACGCTATAAGTTAATTCATCGTGATGAAGCACGCTTCTTCCACCGGTTTGGCGTCTTACGAAATCACCATTGTATTTTTTTAATGCTTCTAAGCTTATTTCTTGGTTTTTTTGGAAATATCCGATTGTTACAGTAGGATTTTCCCATTCATAGAAACGCAGTGTTGGAAGAAAACCTTCTTCACTTTGCCACTTGATTAAGCATTCATCAAGAGCCATATTATAGCTACCTGATTTTACTCCGCTATTAATAAAATACCACTTTGTCTTTGTCATGTTGAAAATCTCCTCATTTTTCGATAAATTTTTACTTTTTTAATGAAAGTTTCTTGCACAATCCTACTAGAGAATTATAATAAGATAAGTAGGTAATTGAAAGGTGTTGAAAAATTTGAGTCAGTTTTTACCAATAATTTTTGTCGTACTAGGTATCATTGTATACTCAACAGTTATGTATTTCTACCAAAAACGTTTAATAAAAACGTTATCTGAGGAAGAATTTCGTGCTGGCTACCGTAAAGCTCAGCTAATTGACTTACGTGATCAAGAAGATTTTAAGAACGGCCATATATTAGGTGCTCGAAATATTCCGTTCGCACAATTAAAAACGCGTTTAAAAGAAATTCGTAAAGATCAGGCAGTCTATTTATATGATCAAATGGGCGTTCGTCCAGGACAAGCTGCACGTATTTTACGTAAACAAGGAGTAACAGAGCTTTACCAACTTAAAGGCGGCTACAAACTTTGGTCTGGTAAAATTAAAAAAGGTTTATAATCCATTTAATAATGAAAAAACTACTTCATTTTTTTGAAGTAGTTTTTTTAGTTTTATGTAGAAGTCATTAAAACCAAGCTCAAGGACGATTTTATTCTTTATGAGTTTTTGGTTTAGCGTATTTCTCGCCTTTTGTATCTACCTTTATCGACTCGATGATTACTGGAGTAACAGGTTTTTCCATTGAATCCACTTCAACTGTGTCAATTTTCTTAACAATATCGATTCCTTCTGTCACTTTACCAAAGGAAGCATATTGTCCATCTAGGTCAGGTGTATCGTTTGCCATTATGAAAAATTGACTTCCAGCACTATTTGGATCACCAGTTCGTGCCATAGATAGTACACCTGTTGTATGTTTTAAGTTATTTTTAAAGCCGTTTGATGTAAATTCTCCATCAATTGCATATCCTGGGCCACCGCCACCAGTTCCCTCAGGATCGCCACCTTGAATAACGAAGTCTCTAACAACTCGATGGAATGTTAATCCATTATAAAAGCCTTTGTTTGCTAGTGATATAAAATTATCTACTGTATTTGGTGCAATATTAGGATATAATTCAGCTTTAATGACACCGTAATCCTTTACCTTTATTGTTGCAATTGGTAATTTTCCATGTTTTTTACCATTTGCAGATTTTTCATTATTGTTACCACATGCTGCTAATAAGCTGATTGTTAATACAAGACAGCTTATTAAAATTGCCCTTATCGATCTTTTTAACATTTTTACTACTCCACCTCTTTCATTTTTAGTTTACCAAATTTGACCATGTATTTTCTATAGTTTCGAAAAATTGGGAATTTTTACACAGACCAAGTTAGTTCACTTAAATAAAAAACTACTACTCAAATATGAAATGAATAACAGTTTCTTTAATTGATTTATCCAACTCTTTTAGAGGGTTCATCGATTTTATTTTTTGTAAATGGAAACCACCAATTCCATTTTCCAAATAACTGCATTAAGCTAGGAACTAAAACTAAACGAACGATTGTAGCATCCAAGAAAATGGCTATAGCAATCCCGATTCCCATCTGTTTAACAGGTACCATATCAGTAAAAGCAAATGCCCCTGTAATAACAATCATAATGGATGCCGCTGATGTGATAATACGACTCGTCGATACTAACCCTTCTCTTGTTGAATAAGTATTATCTTCCGATTCATAGTATAGCTCTTGCATTCTCGACATTAAAAATACTTCATAGTCCATACTTAAACCGAAAACTAATCCAAAGACAAACACTGGCAAAATCAACATGATATCAGATTGAGGTAAGCCAAAATTACCACCTTGGAATAGCCAAGTAATGATTCCAAACGTTGCACTTAAAGATAATACATTCATTAAGATCGCTTTGATTGGAATGATAATGGACCTAAATGCAATCATTAATATGATAAAAGTACTAACCATGATTACAAGTAAACCGTATACAATATTATCTGTAATTTCATCAAATAATTCTTGTTCAAATTTCACTTGACCACCTATAGTATAGTCAAGTCCTTCAATTTTCCCATTGTATTTATCTTCAAAATCTCTTACCCATTGCTTCCCTTTTTCTGATTTTGGATCAGAATTCAAGAATACTTGAATATAAGTTTTATTCTTTTTTATATAGGCATCAATCGCAGGCTGAATTTTTGATGCGTTTGGAGATTTTAAAGCAGGTAATAATTGCTGAGCGTTTAAATTAACTGCATTCAACACACTTTTAACTTCATAAACATTTTTGTCATCTTCAAGCTTTTTCTGTATTTTATCTAATGCATTTACATTATTTTGCTTTAAAAAGTCTGTATTAGATTCTAGTACAATTGAGATTGTTCCATGTTTTTGAGCTTCGGGAAGAAAAGCTTTTTGATATTTTTCATAATTAATTCTCGACGTTGCATCCTTTGGTAATGCATCAATTGTAGGGATATTTAAGTGCACATCCCTAATTGGAATGACGAAAAGACCTAAAATGATTAATGATGTTAGTGCCATGATGATTGGTCTTTTCATAACGAAATTTGCAAATTTTCTCCAAACTGCTTGTTGTTGGTCTTGGCTTCGATTCGCAATGGATTTTAACGTACCTTTATTAATATTTTTACCAAGAGCTGAAAGGACTGCTGGTAAAAGAGTTAAAGATAAAAATAAACTAACTAATACAACAACTGCACCACTTATTGCGACACTTCTAAATAAATCAATATTTATGAAATACAGAGCTGATAACCCTATAAATACGCAAATACCAGAAAATATAATCGCTCTACCTGCAGTTGCAAACGTTATACTAATTGCTTCTTTCACTGTTGAATGGTTCTGTAATTCAGTCTTATAACGGCTTACGAATAATAAGGCAAAATCGATTGATAATGCTAAGCCAATCATCGGTGCAACATTTAAGACAAAGATTGATAAATCAACATGCTCACCTATAAAGAATAAAATTCCAAATGTACTTAAAATACTTATCATACCGATTATAATTGGAATTGCAGATGCAACTAAACTTCCAAATGCAAAAAATAGGACGATAAACGCAATCGGTACACCGATCATCTCTGCTTTCTTTAAGTCTTCTTGACTAGTTTTATTCATTACATCACTAATGATTGTAAATCCAGTTGTCCCTACCTTTACAGTATCATTTGAAAAAGACTCTACTTTTTTTGCAAATTTATTGTTTAGATCAACAAGCTTATCGTGATCCTTCTCATTATATAAAAGAGATAAGTAGGCAATATTATCTTTTTTCATACCCGGATTTATTAGAGGATGATGAAATTGTTTTATATTCTTTTCCTTTTGAACTTCCTTCACAATCCGTTCAATATCAGATTGGAAATCGACGCTTGTGGCACCTTTTTTTCGCTCGAGAATAATGATGAGTGAATCTGGCGATTGTTCAAATTCTTTTTCTAGCACATTCTTAGCTTTTTCATAATCTCCAGGTGTCCTAAAACCATCTCCATCTAAAATGCCAGGTAAATGCTTCGAATAAATACCTAGAATGATTGAAAATATAGCTAAAATTGCAATAACAATATACCGGAATTGATAAATCGATCGACCCACCTTTTTCCAAGCACTATTTTCACTTACTGTACTTTTCATTCTTCCACTCCTTATTTACATATCCTACCAATATCTTATCAAACTGATGTAAAATCGCCTATTGATTTATATTTTGAGTCAGAAAATAGAAAAAGAAAACTCTCTCGATTAAAGTCTTAAAGCGAAGACGCAGAGGGTAGTTGTCACCTCGTTGTAAAGTCTACATCGTTGCCATTGATCTTTTATCAATGTGTAAAAAAACGCCCATAATATAAATCAAATGATTTATATTAGAGCGTTAAAATTTTGAAACTATGATGGCAATGATGATGCCAATTAATGCTCCAACAACAACTTCATATGAAGTATGACCTACTAGTTCATTTAATGCTTTATAATTTTTAATTCTTCCATGAAAAAAATCATTTAATAACTTTGCATGTTTACTAACTGCCAATCTTACACCTGAAGCATCATACATAATAATCGTCGCAAAAATTGCTGAGATTGCGAAAGTAACATTTCCAAAACCTTCTGTTAATCCAACACTTAATGCTAATCCAGTAACTGTTGAGGAATGTGAACTTGGCATACCACCAGAAGCAAAAAACTTAGATATATCAAATTCTTTTTCTTTAAATAAATGGATAATGACCTTTAAAAACTGCGCAATAAACCACGCTATAATAGCTGAAATTAATGGTTCGTTATGAAGTATCGTCAAAAGGAACCTCCTTTAAGTGTAACTAATTGTTATTCCATTATTATCTTTCTTAAATAATTGTATATTCATTAATAGCTTATAAGAACAAAATTATTTTTGTTAAATATTAAAATGTAAAGCAGATTTACTTTTGTATCAATATTATTTTGTTTTTTTCTTATTATTTTTATTTAATAGTTGACATATAATGGAGAATTCCAATCACATAATACAAGATTATGAAATATATAAATTTTTAATAAATTATCATTTTTGAAATTGACAATCCATATAATTCTGATAGACTTAGTTGTAATTAAATTCTAGGAGGAAGCTCATGAGCCAAACCAACGACTTAACACCCATCCTTGAGGTCGTGGAATCATTACTTAATGGTTTAAGATTTGGAACAATCACATTAGTCGTTCAAGATGGGAGAATTATTCAAGTAGAAAAACAAGAAAAAATACGATTAAAGTAAATAGGGTTCCTGCTGACTAGAAAAACTAGAGGCAGCTCAAGTCTACGTATGAAAAATGTAGATTTGAGCTGCCTTTTATTTTTAGGATAACTTGGCTTCTTATGTCAATTGGAGGAAAAGTAAATGAGAATTGAAAATTGGAATGAGAAAAGTATACCTGACTTTTCGATTGATAATGAAACAAAAGGTGCACTTGAAGTACTCGAATGGGCTTACAAAACCTATCGTGATGATTTAGTTTATGCTTGTAGCTTTGGAGTTGAGGGAATCTTATTAATTGATTTAATTTCAAAAGTAAAACCTGATGCAAAGGTTGTTTTCTTAGAGACCGGCCTACATTTCAAGGAAACTTATGAATTAATAGACCGCGTGCAAGCTAAATATCCAAGCTTACAAATAGAAAAGAAAACACCAAGTCTAACTTTAGAAGAGCAAGCTAATATTCATGGAGATGAGTTATGGAAGCGTGAACCAAATAAGTGCTGTAATATTCGCAAAATCTTACCACTTCAAGAAGCTCTAAAAGGTGCTCCAGCCTGGGTGTCAGGCTTAAGAAGGGAACAATCTCCTTCAAGACAAAAAACAGAATTTCTTAATCTAGATAATAAGTTCAGTTCAATTAAAATTTGTCCCCTAATCCATTGGACTTGGAAGGAAGTTTGGCGATATGTATATTACAAAAATCTTCCATACAATCCATTACACGATATAGGTTACCCAAGTATTGGTTGCGAGGTATGTACATTACCGGCTTCAAATTCTTCAGATAGCCGATCTGGTCGTTGGTCTGGTTCACAGAAAACTGAATGTGGATTACATGATTAGTTGTCTATATTAGATGCTAAAAAATGAAAGTTTATTCTTACTAACTATTAAAATAGGAAATTTTAAGGAGTGTTTAGAAATGAGTTTACCCCCACATGGCGGAGTCTTAATTAATCGATTTAATCCAGAAGTTACTGTTAAGGATGGTTTGAAGGAAATTCCTTTAGATTTAATTGCGTTAAGTGATCTAGAGTTAATTGGAAATGGAGCTTATAGTCCCCTAACTGGTTATTTAGGAAAGGATGATTATGAGCAAGTCGTAAGCACAATGAGATTAAAAGACGGGACTGTATGGAGTATTCCAATTACCCTTCCTGTGAGTGGACAAATAGCTAGCAATCTAAAACTGGGAGAACAAGTTAAACTAACTTTTGAAAATAATGTGTATGCATTGTTAAAGATTGATGATATTTATACTCCTAACAAATTACTTGAGGCACAGTTTGTTTATGGTACAACTGACACACACCACCCTGGAGTAGCAAAAATGTATTCGCGTGGTGATGTTTATTTAGGTGGCGAAGTAACTGTTATTAGACAAATTAATCGTACTCAATTTACTGAACATTATTTAAGTCCAAAAGAAACGAGAGAAAAATTTGCATCATTAAATTGGAAGAAAATAGTTGGCTTTCAAACTCGTAATCCAGTTCATCGTGCCCATGAATATATTCAGAAAACCGCACTAGAAATTGTAGATGGTTTGTTCTTAAACCCATTAGTTGGAGAGACAAAATCGGACGATATTCCTGCAGAAGTCCGAATGAAAAGCTATAAAGTCTTACTTCAAAACTATTATCCTACAGATCGAGTATTTTTAGCCGTATTCCCTGCCGCTATGCGATATGCGGGACCGAGAGAAGCTGTGTTCCATTCGATTGTTAGAAAAAATTATGGCTGCACACATTTTATTGTTGGGCGTGATCATGCTGGCGTTGGCAATTACTACGGAACTTATGATGCACAAAAAATCTTTCAAAATTTTTCGCAAGATGAATTAGGAATCTCTCTCCTATTCTTTGAAAATAGTTTCTATTGCACAAAGTGCGAGAATATGGCATCAACCAAAACATGCCCGCATGGTAGCGACCATCATGTAACATTATCAGGTACGAAGGTTCGTGAAATGCTAAAAAAAGGTGAACTTCCTCCTTCTGCTTTTAGTAGAAAAGAAGTTGTTGAAGTACTAATTGAAGGTTTAAAAGAACCTGAATCAATTTCAGTAGAATAGGAGAAAAGTTGAATGTCTAAAAATATCGTTTGGCATCAAGCTAGTATTTCAAAAGAAGACCGTCGTCAAAAAAACAATCACCACAGCTGTATTTTATGGTTTACTGGTTTATCTGCTTCAGGTAAATCGACGATTGCTAACGAGATAGCAAAAGCTTTATACCATCTTAATGTTCAACAATACGTATTAGATGGTGATAATATTCGTCACGGCTTAAACAAAGATCTAGGTTTCACTGATTTTGACAGAACCGAAAACATAAGACGAATTGGTGAAGTAGCAAAACTTTTTGTTGATAACGGGCAAATCGTCTTAACGGCTTTTATCTCCCCTTTTATTGCTGATCGAAATATCGTTCGGTCATTAGTCGAACAAGACGAGTTTATTGAAGTTTACGTAGAATGCTCTGTTGAAACTTGTGAGAGTAGAGATCCGAAAGGACTTTATAAAAAAGCAAAAAATGGAGAAATTCAAAACTTTACGGGGATCAGCTCTCCGTATGAGGCACCAATAAATCCAGAAATTACATTAAATACTGATAAGCAATCTGTACAAGAATGTGTTGAAACAATAATTCAATTTTTAAAGAGTAAAAATTATATTGGGTAAGGTGATGTTCGATGGCATTTGAAAAAATTTGGAAAGACAATCTTAAGCTAAATGAAACTGAAAAAAAGAAACTCGTTAAAGATGGACTTAAAATTTATGATGACATCCCCTACTATGCTGAAAATGGGTTTGATTCAATTCCAAAAGATCAATGGGATTTATTCAAGTGGGCTGGATGCTATTTACAAAAACCAAAGGAAGCCGGATATTTTATGATGCGAGTTAATGTTCCGTCTGGCATATTAACAAATGAACAGCTTATAACATTAGCAGAAATCGCTCGTGATTATGGTCGAGATGTATATGATATTACAACCCGACAAGCGATCCAATTTCATTGGTTAACAATTGATCAAATACCAGATATTTTCACTCGTTTAGAAAAAGTTGGGCTATCTAGTGCTGGTGCATGTGGTGATATCACACGTAATATCGTTGGAAATCCACTTGCAGGGATCGATCCAAATGAATTATTCGATACTACACCGATCGTAAAGGAAATTTATGAATTCTTTCAGTTTAATGAAGAGTTCTCCAATCTACCTAGAAAATATAAAATGTCGATCAGTACAAATAAAAATAATGCGTCAAATGCAGAAATTAACTGCATTTCATTTATTCCGGCTATTAAAGAAATTGACGGCAAAGAAACTTCTGGTTTCCATTTAAAAGTTGGTGGTGGGCTTTCTTCTGCTCCACATTTAGCTCAAGAACTAGATGTTTTCTTATTACCACATCAAGTGAAGGAAGTTGCTATCGCCGTTACAACAATCTTTAGAGATTATGGCTACCGTGAGAAACGCCATCACTCTCGTTTAAAGTTTTTAGTCGCTGATTGGGGCGTTGAAAAGTTTAAAGAAGTTTTAGAAGGATATACAGGTAAGCTATTAACAAAAGGATCTGGCTTTGAAGAGTCATGGAATGCAGGATATTTTTATGGAGTTCATCCACAAAAGCAAGAAGGTTTAAATTATGTTGGATTAAGTATACCTGTTGGAAGATTACATTCTAAAGAAGTTTTTGAGTTAGCTAGAATTGTTAAAAAATACGGTAATGGTGAAATACGTAATTGTAATTCACAAAATTTAATTTTGCCAAATATTCCAACTGAAAATATTGATGAATTATTGAAAGAACCAATTCTTGAAAAATTCACTCCAATACCGCCAAAATTTATTGGTTATTCTGTTGCTTGTACCGGAAGTGAATACTGCAATTTAGCTTTAGTCGAAACGAAGGCTCGTATGAAGGACACCGCTTCTTATTTAGATGAAAAAATTACTTTAGATGTACCTGTTAGAATTCATATGGTTGGTTGCCCTAACTCTTGTGGTCAAAGAGCAATCGCTGATATAGGACTTCAAGGAATTAAGGCTCGTAATGAGAAAAAAGAATTAGTAGAGGCTTTTGAAATCTATGTAGGTGGTACATTAGCCAACGGTGGTAAATTAAATGAAAAATTAAAAGGGAAGGTTGAATCCCCTGCCCTCCACCTAGTATTAGAAAAATTCTTGCAGCACTTTAGCGAAAACAAACTACCTTCAGAAACCTTTTTAGATTATGTATCAAGAGTTGGAATTGAAGAATTACAAGCCTATTTAACTTCCATTCTTGAAACTGTTAATGCATCTTAAAGAAAGTCGGTGACATATGTTTTTATATCGATTTGAGGCAACAATCGAAAGTCGTATCGTTCCAATTGTTATATTAGCTAGTGATGATGAAAAAGCATTTAAACTAGTTGATACAGAACTTGAAAAGTTTTATGTTAAGAAACCGGACGTTAAAGAACTACTGATGTATGAAAAAAAGAAAGTTAGTCAAAGTGGTGGATTTGTTTTAGATTTAGAAGTTTTAAGTAAACGATGATGATGAGGTGTGTGGAATGATTGGAAAAGTTTATTTAGTTGGTGCTGGACCAGGGGATGTTGATCTAATTACAGTAAAGGGACTAAAGTGCATTCAAAATGCAGATGTCATTATATATGACCGACTAGTTAATAAAGAACTATTAGAGTATGCAAAAGAATCCGTCGAGTTAATATACGCTGGTAAACTCCCAAACTACCATGCATTAAAACAAGAAACAATAAATGCTTTCTTAGTAAAGTATGCAAAAAAAGGAAAAAACGTAGTTCGCTTAAAAGGTGGAGATCCATTCATTTTTGGTCGTGGTGGTGAAGAAGCAACTTATCTTGTAGAACGTGGTGTCTCTTTTGAAATCATTCCTGGCATTACATCAGGTATAGCAGCTCCAGCTTATGCTGGTATACCTGTCACCCATCGTGATTATAGTAGTTCCTTTGCTTTTGTAACAGGTCATTGCAAAGAAGAGGATACGGTTAAATGGGCCTCTTTAGCAAAAGGCATTGACACACTAGCAATTTATATGGGAGTTAATAACTTACCATATATTCGTCATCAACTAATTTCAAATGGAAAACATCAAGACACACCCGTTGCCCTGATCCACTATGGTACTACAGAACAACAGCGAACTGTCATTAGTACATTAAAAAATGTAATAACAGACGTTGAAAAAGAAAAAATAACCAATCCTAGTATGATTATCGTAGGAGAAGTCGTTAAATTACACCATCAATTACAATGGTTTGAGACTAACTATAACGCGATTACTGAACAGAAAAACATTAATTATTCAAGTCTATAAATTCTCCCTTAAAATGAAATGAGGTGCTTTAGAATGGATGCAATCTTATATGTATGTCATGGAAGCCGTGTAAAATCGGCTGTCCATTCAGCCATACAATTTGTTAAAAAGGTACAAAAACAAATCGATTGCCCTATTCAAGAAATTAGTTTTATTGAACTCGCAGAACCATCAATTTCAGTAGGATTAGAGAATTGTTTGCGTAAAGGAGCAAAATCGGTAACAGTATTGCCGGTTTTACTCCTCTCTGCAAATCATGCAAAGGTGGATATTCCTCTTGAAATCGCGAAATTTCAAAAGGAATATCCACACATAAAAATAAAAATTGCCACTCCAATCGGAATACACAAAAATATGATCAAATTAATCCAAAAGCGAATTAATGATAAGGTTAAGCAGTTAACAAAGCCAACTAAAATACTACTAGTTGGACGAGGAAGTAGTGATCCATTAACGATAGATGATTTCACTTCAATCGTTAAACGTCTTGAAGCAAATATAAAGCATCCTGTTCTCCCCGCTTTTATGGCCGTTTCAAAGCCGTCAATTCACGAAGCTTGGAATCAGCTATTGACTGAAAAAAATCACCAAGTAATAATCGTTCCGTATTTATTTTTTTCAGGAACTCTTATGAATAAATTAAAAGATAAAATAAAATCATTACCTCTAGAAATGCAAAATAACTGGATATTATGTGAAACCTTAGGTTACGATCACTTAATTACATCAATTTTTACTGAAAGATTACTTGAAGCTGAAACAAATGAATTATATACTTCAATAAAATAAAAGCTCTTGTTTCCTCAAATAGAGAACAAGAGCTTTTATTTTTCGTTTATTTACTTTCAACTTTAATAAAATTTGTTGGTTGGTAAGTTGGAAGAGTCTGTAAGAATCGATTAATCCTTTTTGTAGCTTCAATTAATTGATTTAATGAAGTTGCATAAGAACATCGAATATACCCTTCACCACAATCTCCAAAAACATTTCCCGGGACGACCGCTACTCTCTCTTTTAATAATAATTGTTCAGCGAACTCCTCTGATGTTAAGCCCGTATTCTGTATTGATGGGAATACATAAAAAGCTCCACCTGGAAGATGACATGATAATCCAATTTCTTGAAGAGATTGCACAAGGAAATTACGACGTTGCATATAACTGCGTCGCATTGCTTCTACATCATGATCTCCATTTCGAAGTGCTTCAACTGCAGCATGCTGTGACATAGTTGGTGCACACATAATTGCATATTGATGAACTTTAAGCATATGAGAAATAATGTCCGAAGGTGCTGCAACAATTCCAAGTCTCCACCCTGTCATTGCAAATGTTTTAGAAAATCCAGAAATTAAAATTGTATGGTCTCGCATTCCTTCGATATTTGCAAAGCTTGTATATTCGCCATCATAAACAAGCTCAGCATAAATTTCATCAGAAATGACAATTAAATTATGTTTTTTAACAAATACGGCTAAATCCTCTAATAATTCTTTTTCTAGTAGAGTACCAGTTGGATTATTAGGATTACAAAGTAAGATCGCTTTTGTTTTCGGTGTAAGTTTCTTTTTCAACGCTTGAAGATTGATTTTAAACTCTTCTTCTCCTGTCGTTGATAAATGAACTGGAACACCGCCTGCTAGTGAAACTAAAGGAGCATATGAAACAAAGCATGGATCAATAACGATTACTTCGTCCCCAGGATTTAAAATTGTTCTTAAAGCTATATCAATCCCTTGACTTGCCCCTACTGTTATAATTAATTCATCTTCTGGACTATAATGCACATCAAATTTCTTAGCAAAATAACGACTTACTTCCTGACGTAATTCTAGCAGTCCAGCATTTGACGTGTATGCCGTATGTCCTGTTTCTAACGAATAAATACTAGCTTCCCTAACATTCCAAGGCGTGACAAAATCAGGTTCACCTACTCCAAGTGAAATGACATTATCCATACTAGCTGCTAAATCAAAAAACTTTCGAATCCCAGAAGGTTGTAGTGTAGTTACTGTATTTGATAAATTAAATTTACTCATGGCGTGATCACCATGCGCTTATCACTTTGTTTTTGACCATATACGATACTATCATGTTTATAACGTTTTAAAATAAAATGGGTAGTCGTTGATAAGATAGATTCTAAAGTCGATAGTTTTTGGGATACAAATGATGCAATTGATGTCATTGTTTTCCCTTCAACTACAACTGATAGGTCATATGTTCCGGACATTAAATAAACTGATTTAACTTCTGGGTATAAATAGATTTTTTCAGCAATCTCATCAAACCCTACGCCACGTTTTGGAGCTACTTTTACATCAATCATAGCAGTTATACTTTCTTGAACTGGAACTTTTCCCCAATCAATAAGCGTAATATATTGAAGAATAATACGATCGTTTTCAAATTTTGTTAATATATCAGCTACCTCTTCTTCTGTAGCTCCAATCATTTTTGCTATCACGTCATTACTTAAGCGTCCATTTTGTTCAATACACTGAAGTAATTGTATTTCTTTTTCTGTCATATTCTTATACTCCTTATGTATTCCATTTTATGGAATTACGTTAAATGTTCATTCTATTCATCTATTTTTAATTAAATTAGTTAGATGACACTTTTGAGAAGAATTCTTCATAAATAACTTGTACTGCATTTTTCTCGTCGTATGATTTTACGCCAAACATCATACTTACTTCTGAAGAACCTTGGTTTATCATTTCAATATTTATTCCCGCATTTGCTAACGCTTTACTCGCTCTTGCAGTAGTACCAACATTATGACGCATCCCCTCACCTACTAACATGATCAAAGCAAGGTCTCTTTCAACAACCACATGGTCAGCATCTAATTCATCTTGAATCCGATTAATAATTTGAAGTTCTAATTCTACTGGTAATTGATTTTGACGAATAATAATCGAAATATCGTCAATTCCACTTGGCTGATGCTCATATGAAATCTGATAATCCTCAAGTATTTGCAATAATTTACGCCCAAATCCTATTTCTCTGTTCATTAAATACTTGCTTATATATATACTACAAAATCCATTATCACTCGCGATCCCAATTAAAGGACCGTTTGATAACGTACGTTCCTTAACGATTCGTGTACCGGGAGCTATTGGATTATTCGTATTTTTAATGTTTACTGGAATTCCAGCTTGAAAGGCAGGGATTAATGCTTCGTCATGAAATACGTTAAAGCCTGCATATGATAACTCTCTCATTTCTCGATAAGTTAATTCCTTAATTTCCTTTGGTTTACGAATAATCGTAGGATTTACAGAAAAAACTGCATCAACATCAGTAAAGTTTTCATATAAAGTAGCTTTAACTCCGTTGGCAACAACAGAACCAGTAATATCTGAGCCACTGCGAGAAAATGTAACGATATGTCCAGCTTCTGAATAGCCAAAAAATCCTGGGAAAATAAGAATTCCAGATTTTTTTCTCAATTCAAATAAGTTCTCATAGCTTTTCGCTAAAACTTGGGCATGTCCTGGTTCATTTGTAACAAATAAACCTGCTTCTTTTGGATTAATATAACTTGCCTCAAGTTCTTTTAACTGAAAATATGACGCTACTAATCTAGCACAATTATCTTCCCCACATGCCATAACAGCATCCATATATCTTGCAGGATGATCCTTTTCACTACTTAAAGAAAGTTCGATACCTAGTGAAATTTCATTCATAATATCCACAGATAAACCTAATCCATTTGCAATTTCTGAATACCTTTGAATAATTTGATGGAATTCTTTCGAATAATCCTTTCCCTGTAGAGCAAGTTGTGCGCAACTAATTAGTAAATCGGTAACTTTGATATCATCTGGAAATCTTTTACCTGGTGCAGATACAACGATAATTTTACGCTCAACATCTGATGTAACAATCTGAAATACTTTTTCAATTTGTCCCGAAGTGGCTAATGAAGACCCACCAAATTTTACGATTTTCATTTTTATTACCCCTAATTTAGTTAATTTTCAGTTAAAAATAATGTTACAATTATCCTCCTTCTGTGAGAAAAAATCAACACCAATTAATAAGTTTTTTCGGAAATTTTAGTATGTTACAAAAAGAATTTGATATTGTTGTGAGTATTTATTCAATCAAGTGAAAAGAATGGCAATAAGAAATTGTAGATTCTTTAGGGTAAAGTTTAGGTTTATTAAAGCAAGGAATTAAATGTAGATAATGGAGAAAGCAAGGGTAAAGGTATACTAGTAGTTTTTAAAGACTCTATTACTCTTTAGCCCCTCCTCCTCCCCAGTCTTCCTTTATGCCTTATATTACTTTTAATCCATTTTAATATTGTATATAAATGCAATTAAAAATAATTTTAAAAATAATTTTAAAAATATTTGTTTTTCTTAGGTTCGTATTAATAGATAGCTTTTAAATTAACTGAAAATTCACACTAGAGCAAAGTAACTTTAACAATCCTTCACTATGCTTAGTAAGTAACCTACTAGCGATTTAGGAGGGAGAATATATTGAATTGGAACGCATTGAAAAAAGCAGTTCTTGCTTTTGTTCTTACGACTACAGTATCTGCAGGAGTATTTATGGTTTCTGGTAATCCGGCTGCTAGAAACATTCCTATTAACACCAAGAAAGATAAGAACCGTTTCATTCAAGTACAATTACTTGGCATTAATGATTTTCATGGACAATTAGATACGACTCGAAAATTTAACGGTAGAAATGTTGGCGGAGTAGCATATCTTTCAGCATATTTGAATCAAAAGAAAAAAGAAAATAAAAATACTATTTTAGTTCATGCTGGTGACATGGTTGGTGGTAGTCCTCCAATCTCTTCATTTCTTCAGGATGAACCTACAATTGAAGTATTAAACAAGATGGGTTTTGACTATGGGACTCTAGGAAATCATGAATTCGATCGTGGTGTGAATGAAATGTTGAGGTTGATCCGAGGCGGAAACAATCAAAAAACTGGTTATTTTACTGGGGCAAATTTTCCGTATATATGTGCCAACGTTATCGACGTTAAAACTGGTAAGACCCTTCTGCCTCCATACAGTATAAAAAATATTAATGGCATACCGATTGGATTTATTGGCGTCGTAATTAAAGATACTCCAAAGATTGCACCACCAAATAAAACAGATGGCGTAAAGTTTATTGATGAAGTAAAAGCAATCAATCATTCAGTAAAAACACTTAAAAAACAAGGTGTAAAAACGATTGTAGTGCTGGCACATAATGGTGGAAATCAGTCCAAAGCAAATGGAAATGCGACAGGTGAAATCGTTAGAATGGCAAAAAAAATGGATGATGAAGTTGACGTAATAATTTCTGGACATACACATACTTATCTTAACAAAGAAGTAGATGGAAAGCTGATTGTTCAATCCTACTCTTATGGAACATCTTTCTCCGATATTCAGTTAACAATTGATCCTAATACGAAAGATATTGTAGACAAAAAGGCACGTATAAAAATGGTCTACCAAGATGTTATTAAACCAGATCTTGATATAAAAAAAATGATACAAAATTATGAATATAAAATTGAACCGATCGTAAATAAAGTCGTTGGAAAAGCTACAAACGACATTTTAAGTAAGAAGAATCATAATGGAGAATCTAGTTTAGGAAATATGATTGCAGATTCACAACGATTTGCAATGAAGTCTGATTTCGCATTTATGAACTTTAGTGGAATACGTGCTGATCTTCCAAAAGGGGATGTAACTTTGGTTGAATTGTTCACGATCCAACCCTTTAAAATTAAACTCGTTAAAATGACATTAACTGGTAAACAAATCCGGGAACTTCTCAATCAGCAATGGCAGGAACATGATAGTGTTCGGATGCTACAAATATCAGGTTTAAAATATACTTGGGATAATACAAAAGATTCTGGTCAAAAAGTAATTAATATCATGCGAACAGATGGTACCCCAATTAACCCACAAACTAGTTACACTGTCACTACTAATAGCTATCTTGCTAATGGCGGTGATAATTTCTCGATATTTCTATCAGGTAAAAATAAAGTAGTAGGGCCAACAGACTTTGATGCATTTGAAGATTATGTGAAGGAACAAAAGCATCCATTGGTCCAGGCATTTGATGGTCGGATTAATAGGATTAAATAGATTTTAAGAGGTCCAAAAACACGGTTTCATTTTGATCAGATTCTATATTACTATTCAGAAATATATCCATAAAAAAAGTTCCCTTCAATGAGGGAACTTTTTGATTTATGCTTTAATATAACGTAAAACAGGTTTACGAGCTGCTAAAGTTTCGTCAAGACGACTTACAACAGTTGTATGTGGAGCCTCTTGAACGATTTCTGGATTTTCTTCAGCTTCTTTAGCAATTGTAATCATTGCATCGATGAATGCATCTAAAGTTTCTTTCGATTCTGTTTCAGTTGGTTCAATCATGATACACTCTTCCACGTTTAATGGGAAGTAGATTGTTGGTGGGTGGTAACCAAAGTCTAATAGGCGTTTAGCAATATCTAAAGTACGGACACCTAATTTCTTTTGACGTTTTCCACTTAAAACGAACTCATGCTTACAATGACGATCGAATGGTAGATCGAAATGAGGCTCTAAACGACGCATCATGTAGTTAGCGTTTAGTACCGCATCTTCAGTTACTTGTTTTAATCCTTCAGGACCCATTGAACGAATATAAGTATATGCTCTTACATTAATTCCAAAGTTTCCGAAGAAAGGTTTAACACGACCAATTGTTTCTGGACGGTCTGAATTTAATACGTACTCATCTCCAACCTTCTCAACGATTGGTGCTGGTAAGTAAGGAATTAAATCTGCTTTAACTCCAACAGGACCAGAACCAGGACCACCTCCACCGTGAGGACCAGTGAATGTTTTATGAAGATTTAAGTGAACTACGTCAAATCCCATGTCTCCTGGGCGAGCTTTGCTTAATACAGCATTTAAGTTTGCTCCATCATAGTAAACTTTACCACCAGCAGCGTGGATGATCTCAGAGATTTCATAAATATCTTCTTCGAAAAGACCTAATGTATTAGGGTTTGTAAGCATTAATGCTGCAACATTCTCATCAACTACACGACGTAAATCGTCAAGGTCAACTAAACCTTTTTCATTAGATTTAACAGTGATTGTTTCAAAGCCTGCTACAGTAGCTGATGCTGGGTTTGTACCGTGAGCAGAGTCAGGTACGATTACTTTAGTACGGTTGAAGTCACCGCGGCTTTCGTGATAAGCACGGATAATCATTAATCCAGTCCACTCACCATGTGCACCTGCAGCTGGCTGTAACGTTACTTCATCCATACCAGTAATTTCTTTTAATTCTTGTTGAAGCTCATGCATTAATTCAAGAGCACCTTGCACTGTATATTCATCTTGAAGTGGATGAATATGTGCAAAACCTGCGAAACGTGCTACAGCTTCATTGATTTTTGGATTGTATTTCATCGTACATGATCCAAGTGGATAGAACCCTGAATCTAAACCATGATTACGTTTAGATAACGCAGTATAATGGCGCATTAAATCTAATTCAGAAACCTCTGGTAATTCCGCTTTTTCTTTACGGATATACGCACTTGGAATAACTTCATTAATATCAATTTCTTCTACATCCATTGTAGGAAGACTATATGCAATACGACCTTCTTTACTTATCTCAAAAACTAACGGTTGATCCTTCAGCATGTTGAATCCCCTTTCCGTCTACTAATAATGCTAATTCTTCTACAAATGTATCAATATGTTGTTTAGAACGTAATTCAGTTACTGCGATTAGCATATGATTTGCCATAGTAGGTTCAACTTTTGCTAAGTCATAACCACCGATAATTTTCTTAGTAAATAATTGTTTATTGACTTCAGATACGTTTTGTTTTACATCAATTACAAGTTCGTTGAATGCAGCACCTTGGAATACAACTGAGATACCGTTTTCAATTAATTTTTTCTTCATATATTGAGTACGAGCAATATTTTGCATTGCCATTTCTACAGCACCATTTTTTCCAAGAGCTGTCATTGCAACTGAAGCTGCTAATGCATTAAGCGCTTGGTTAGAACAAATATTTGAAGTTGCTTTATCACGACGGATATGTTGTTCACGAGCTTGAAGTGTTAATACAAATCCGCGACGACCTTCACCATCAACAGTTTGACCAACTAAGCGACCTGGCATTTTACGCATTAATTTAGTAGTAGTTGCAAAGTATCCGCAGTGAGGTCCACCAAATTGAGTAGGAATACCAAATGTTTGCGCGTCACCAGCAACGATATCTGCTCCAAATTCACCTGGAGGAGTTAAAGCTGCTAATGCTAATGGGTTACTTGAAACAACGAATAAACTTTTACCAGTATGTGCAATTGGTTCGATTTCAGCTAATTCTTCTACTTGTCCATAAAAGTTAGGATATTGAACAACAACACATGCTACATTGTCATTCATTTCATTTTTTAATTCTTCAATATCAGTTCTTCCATCTTTAATGCCAATTTCAACAACCTCTAAGTGTTGACCTTTAGCATAAGATAAGATAACTTCACGTGATTGTGGATGAACACCTTTTGATACTAAAATACGTTTTTTACCATTGTGACCTGCTGCTAAAGTAGTTGCTTCTGCTAAAGAAGTACCACCGTCATACATTGACGAGTTTGCTACATCCATACCTGTTAATTCACAAATCATTGTTTGGAATTCAAAAATTGCTTGAAGTTCACCTTGAGAAATCTCAGGTTGATATGGAGTGTAAGCTGTATAAAACTCTGAACGTGAAATTACATGATCTACAACAGTTGGTAAGTAATGATCATAAACACCCGCTCCTAAGAAAGATACATACTCTTTTAAATTGGCATTTTTATTAGCTAATTCAGTTAATTCTTTTAATAAATCAGATTCAGATTTTGCTTTTTTAATATTTAATAATCCATTAAATCGAACTTTTTCAGGAATATCACTAAATAATTCATCAACTGATGAAACACCTACTACTTTTAACATCTCTTGACGATCTTGCTCTGTCGTTGGTAAATAACGATGCATTAAGGTAATCCCCTTTCTCCCCCTAGTTACTTCTTCTCTCTTTTGTAAAATGGTTTTGAAACTACTACTGCTTTTAATTTTTTATTTCGAATTTCAACTTCAAGTTCAGTACCTAAAGCAGAAAATTCAGATTTGATTAATGCAAGTCCAATATTTTTCTTTAATGTTGGAGATTGCGTACCACTTGTTACTTCACCAATTACTTCCCCGTTTACATATACAGGATAGTGAGTTCTTGGAATACCTTTGTCAATCATTTCAATTCCAACTAGTTTACGAGGTACACCTTGCTCTTTTTGATTTTTCAGAACTTCTTTACCGAAAAAATCTTCTTCTTTATTTAATTTCACAGCAAAGCCGATACCAGCTTCTAATGGAGTAATGTCTTTAGTTAGTTCTTGACCATATAATGCTAGAGCTGCTTCGAAACGAAGTGTATCACGAGCACCTAATCCACATGGTTTTAAACCGTCTTCCTTACCTGCTTCTAAAAGTAAAGTCCAAAGCTTAGAAGCATCTTCTGCAGCTAAGTATAATTCGTATCCATCTTCACCTGTGTAGCCTGTACGTGAAACTAAAACATTTAAATCACCAATTAATACATTATCTTTGAAAGTAAAATATTTAATATCAGCAACGTTCTCATTCGTTAAACGTTGTAAAATTGCAACAGATTTTGGCCCTTGAAGAGCTAATTGTGCAACTTCATTACTTTTATTAACTACTTTTACATCACCTTCAACATGTGAAATTAACCATGCGAAATCTTTTTCAATATTAGACGCATTTACAACTAATAAATAGTGTTCATCGTTATACTTATAAACTAGTAAGTCGTCTACCGTTCCAGCATTTTCATAGCACATTGCTGTATATAATGCGCCTTCTTCATTTAATTTTGAAATATCATTTGTCATCATTTTTTGTAAATATTTAAGACTATCTTTACCAGTTACTTCAATTTCTCCCATGTGAGAAACATCAAATAAACCAGCTGCTGTACGAACAGCTTCGTGTTCTTCTTTAATGCTCGAAAATTGCACAGGTAGCTCCCAGCCACCAAAATCAATTGTTTTACCACCTAATACTTTGTAATCTTCAAACAATGGTGTGCGTAATAAAGTCGTCATGTAGCCATTTCCCCCTTATCTACATGCTAGCATGATGGAAAACTAAATTAATAGTTCGTCCAGCTAACCATTAAATAATTTACATATTTTGTATATTTTCGGAAAAACTAGTAGAAAACAAGAAAATATTATCAAACTATATTAGTTAACTGTTTTTTCTTAACAATAAGAGTTTTTTGTTTAATAAAAGAATAATAAATTTTTACTTTTTTCTACACTATTATCCTAACATTAAACGACAAGTTTCATCAATATCAAAGTGAATTTTTTTAAAAATAAAACAACGAACATTATAGCAATTATTTCACTATAACGTTCATGATTAACCAATATAAAAATGAAATAGGTGAGGTTTACATGTCAATTGAGATTAAATTCCATACAGAATGGCAAGAAGAGTTCATAGATAAGCTTGAGAATGATGGACCATGGTCAAATTGGGAGAATTATAAGCTTGCCTATCATACTTCTACAAAATTAGCAATTCCATCTTTTACAGGTATGATTGCTCCTACTCATTTACCAAATTTAACGCCACTTCCTCATCAATTAGATGTAGCTACGACTGTAATTGAAAAAATGAATGGAAAAGCAATTTTAGCTGACGAAGTAGGATTAGGTAAAACAGTTGAGGCAGGTTTAATTTTAAAAGAATACATGATTCGTGGTTTAGTTAATAAGGTACTTATACTAGTTCCTGCATCACTTGTATCACAGTGGACCTTTGAATTAAATACAAAATTTCATATTCCAGCAATCGCACAACAAAAAAAGAACTATGTCTGGGATAGCTGTGATGTTGTTGTATCATCTATTGATACCGCAAAAAGAGATCCTCATCGAGAAAAAATATTAGGTATCAACTATGATCTCGTCATTATCGATGAAGCTCATAAACTTAAAAATAATAAAACAAAAAACTATGAGTTTGTACAACATCTTAAAAAGAAATATTGTTTACTGCTTACTGCTACACCAGTTCAAAATAATATAGAAGAAATTTTCCATTTAGTTTCTTTATTAAAACCTGGCCATTTAGGAAATAAATCTAGTTTTGAAGAATATTTTTCTGCTAAGAATCGCTCACTAGAGCATGAAGACTTATTACGAGAACTAATCGGAAAAGTAATGGTTCGAAATCGTAGACAAGATACAGGCATCGAGTGGACAAAACGAAAGGTAGAAACAGTATTAATTAATTTTAATGAAGAAGAACAAAAGCTTTATGATTTAATCGATGAATGGCAGAAATCACAATATACTGGGGTAACCTCAGCTTTCTCCTTTTTAACATTTAAACGTGAAGCTTGTAGTAGTCGTGAAGCTGTTTATGTATCAATGAAAAAAATGCTTCAAAGATTTGAAAAAGAAAATATTGAAATTAACGATCCTTATATCGAGAAAATTTTTCATCAAATTAATCAAATTACATCTAATTCAAAAGCAAATAAAGTAGTTGAACTAATTAAAAAAATAAATGATAAAGTAATTATTTTTACTGAATATCGTGCAACACAGTTGTATTTGCAATGGTTATTAAAGCAAAACGGTATTACATCTGTACCATTTCGGGGTGGTTTTAAACGAGGTAAGAAAGATTGGATGAAAGAATTATTTAAAAATCGTGTACAGGTGCTAATAGCAACCGAAGCTGGTGGTGAAGGTATTAACTTACAATTTTGTTCAAATATGATTAATTATGACCTTCCTTGGAATCCTATGAGGCTAGAACAAAGAATAGGACGAATACATCGACTTGGCCAAACAGAGGATGTAAATATCTATAACTTTGCGACTGTTGGCTCAATTGAAGAACACATACTAAGATTACTTTATGAAAAAATCAATTTATTTGAGCGTGTGATTGGTGAACTGGATGATATTCTAACTAGAATACCTTATAAAGATTTTGAAGCTCATATGAATGAAATATTTATTCACTCTAAAACTGAAGGCGAAATGAAAATTAAAATGGAAAACTTAACGTCAATCATTCAATTACAGCAACATAAACAAGCAGGTGATAGTTATGCAGCAACATGAAATCCATGATTATATCGAATACTTTTTCAGACATAATGATTGTGAAATTCTACAGAAAACACCAACATATTTAGAAATACAATTAACAATTGAGATGGATAAAAAATTAATGAATCGTCCTTTCTATTGGCATTATTTAGAAAAAACAGGCGGTATCCCAAATCCAATGAAGTTAACATTGATTACAGATAGTGATAATGCACCTGAAGATCTTAAAGGTGAACAAATTCATTTTGGGTCGCCCCGCCTTCACCAAATTTTCTCAATCGTTAATGATCTAGGACAGTCAATTAGACTTTATGAAGACACAAAAGCACCTATGGGCCAACAAATTGCATTACACCCTTGGTTAGCTGTTAACTATCAGGTTTCTTTTACATGTGATCATAAAAAAGATTATTTATATTCTTTTGGAATCCATTTAATTTCCGGAAGAATTATTGAAGATTTTCATACAAAACTTGAAAAAATCCAATTCAACTCTAAAATACCTGATTTTTGTTATTCCATGTCACCTTTGATAAAACCAATAAGTGGTTTAAATCGAATGGAACAATTACTTCGAAACATAATTGAAAAAGAAGATACGTTATGGGCTGAAGAAGCAAGGAAAAGATGGCAACATGATTTAGATTTATTAAATCAATTTTATGAAGCTGATGAAGAAAAACCTGAAAATTACCATGTTGAATTCAATGCACTTAAAGAACTTTACGAACCAATTATTCATGTTGATGCAATTAATGGTGGGCTTTTTTATCTATCACCAAACACAATGAATAAGTTAAATTAAAGGAGGCTTTTATGTGGGGATTAGGGAAAGAGGGATATCTAAGCGATTATTCCTCTCTCCTTTTCTTTCTACTGCAAAAAAATAAAGACTGACTTCTTTAATTGAAATCAGTCTTATTAACTAAATACTTTTCTTTTCTTTGTCTTTACGATTTTGAACTTTTTTCATTAATAAAGCTAGACTTAATGGTAACATTCCAAACATGTTAGTAGAAAATGGTGCCTTCAACTCTTCTTTTTCTTGTTTTATTGAATCACGTTTTTCTTTTGGTTGATCGATATAATTAATAAATTGTTCTGTCATATATTTTACATAATCATTTGTTTTCAATAGAAATCACCTTACTTTCTTATCACTTATTTCTACTATCTCCTCCTTTTGAATAATTTAAACAGTCAATGATTTCCAACGCAATTTCAATTGGTGTTAAATTATTCGTTGAAATTTCATAATCTGCTTTTTTATATTGTGATTCTCTCTTTTGAAACAGTTCCGTTAGTTCTTCAATCGTTCGATTTAGAGCATTTGGTCGGTTAGAATCCAAATGGATTCTTTCGTATATTATTTCAATTGGAGTTTCAAGATAAATTATTTTGCCAGTTTCTTTCATATATCCAATGTTTTCATCACGAAGAATGATTCCACCACCTGTTGAGGTAATCATTTTTTTTGATGGTAAATTTTTTAATACTTGTGTTTCTATATCGCGAAAACCGCTTTCACCAAACTCATTAAACAATTCTGGTATGCTTTTGCCTGTTTGAGAAACAATCTCCTCGTCTAAATCAATAAATTTTTTATTTACTCTTTTAGCTAATTCCTTTCCAACAGTCGTCTTACCACACCCCATAAATCCTACTAAATAAATTGATTCCATTTCATCCTCCAAATTAATCGATCCAATCCGATACTTGATTTGTACTTTTTTTATATTTAAATTGAACTACATATTTTTTTATTTTTGAATTACTACTAGTTAAAGTTACATGATATTCATCATTTGCAACTAAATAAGTATTCAATATAATTTTTGTATTATTATAATACTTTACTGTATTTCCTTGAAGTGGTAAATTACCATGTTTTAAATCGTAAATTGCTTGTGAATGTACCCGGTCTAGTTTGTTTTGATTTCTCGTATAAAAATAAAAGGTATTGAACGAATGAAAAATATCTATTTGTATTAGAAAAAAAATTAGTAAAATATTTATCATAAAGATCGTGTAAGGTAAATACACTCCATTTTCACCAAGTAGTTTAAATTTAATTGATAAACATCCGAATAGTTTTTTCATAAATTCCACCATTTAAATCGATTACTTTTACTAAGATTTGCCTTTCACTTATTTGTTCAAACTTTATATCCCTTATATTCTGAAGTACGATTTCATGTCCTAATCCAAGCCTTTGTCGTCGAATAATCGTTGCATATTTTTGATAACTAATCGTAACTTGATTAAACTCTTCAAAAAGAAGAAGGTCGGAATGAACTGTAAAACCAATACTTTTGTTTGCCTCTTTTTGAACTTCTTTTATAAAATTATCTAATTCTAACCTATTTACGGATTCATAATTGTAATTTCGTTTAACAAAGCTTTTTATACTTGAAGTGGATATAGAAATAATCATTAAAAATAAAACAAGTGAAAAAAGTGTTTCGAGTAAAGTAAACCCTTTTTCATTCTTTAATTTCTTCACATATTTCACTTTCCTTTTTTCGATCAGTCCAAGTAACACAAATCGAATTAAAATTATTTCTAGCGTTTATTATTACGAAAAACTCTCTGCCATTCTTTGTATAGAAGCCCTCTTTAAAATCTTCTCTGTTCATAAAATAAAGATGAACCATATCTGTTAATAAGTCATCTGCCATATTGCTAATCGTTATCTTATCTTTTTCTTGTAAAAATAATGATATTGAAGGAACAATCATAATACAAAAAATAATTAGTAAGTTTAAAGAAATAACTGCCTCTATTAATGTAAATCCTTTTTCATTTCCGATCATATTTAAATCGACCACTTCCTAAATAAAAAGTAACGATATATTCAGCTTTTTTATATTTAATTGAAATCGTTCCAGAGCTTGAGATATTACCATCGGAGTTAAATCTTAATGGAGGTTTTAACGTAAGGTTAGTTATCTTAATTGATTTGTCAAAATTTCGAATGACTACAGGAGGATTTAGTAAATTATCTTCCATTTCATATTTATTTTGATAAAAGATAATCCTAGTAGGAGTTTGTTTTATTATTGCGTTCCTTTGTGCAAGAAAAATATCATTTTGAAGCATTTGAATAAATAATGTTAACTTTTGTTCATCTTCAATCTTCCTAACTTGATTGATCGGTAAAATTAATAACAATATCATTATTGAAAGGACTAATAACATCTCAACAAATGTAAAACCAAACGAATTATCCACCCTTTTTTTAAGGTATTGATACGGTTCCAGTTGCTTTGTCATACGATAATTCAACTTTATTATTGCATTTATATGATGTTATATAGCCCTGTTCTTTTAAGACTGATAAACTCTCAGGTAATAGTTCATTTTCTAATCGATATGATTCAACACTTGACTGAACCATTTTTTGAAGTGCAGAGCATCCTTTCGTTTGAATCGACTGTTGCTGTTTTCCTAAATTTGGTATCACTAGTAATAAAAGAAGTGAAATGATAAATAAAACAATTAACATTTCAATTAGCGTAAATCCTTTTTCATTCAAACTAACTCCTCCTAGATATTGTTCATCAATTGAAACATAGGAAACAAGATGGCTATATACAGTGATAGAATACTTGTTGAAATTAAGATTAAAATAATTGGTTGAATGATCCTTATCGATCTGTGAAAATAAGCTTCTATACTCTCCTTTAAATAATCAGCATAATCAGCAAGTTCTTTACTAAGGGTACTATTGTTCATCCCATGTTCAATCACAAATATTATATCTCTATGGAATGCACGTTCATTTTTAAATGCTTCTTGCATAGAAATTCCGTTTAATATTTGATTGTAGAAAACTACTGCTTTTTCTTTAATAAATGCCCTACTATCATTATTCTGCATTGTTTTTAGTGCATCAACTATGGGAAAACCAGCATGTAATAATATGCTTAACTGCATTGAAAATTCATAAGTATTCATCGTAATTAAATACTTCCTAACTAACGGGATTTGAATTAATTTATCCATCCTCTCGATTGAATTTAATTTATTAATTGCAAATAAGTATCCATAGACGGTCAAACCAATTAGGAAAAGGGAAGAAAACATAATTGAAGGTAATTTTTTTATAACTTGAAGATAGATGAAAATAAAAGAGTTCTGATTAGAATGGAATGTTGAAAATAGCATTTCATATTGGGGAATGATTATATTTCTAAACAAAAACAAAATTAGCAACAATATTGTGATTAAAAAAATAGGATATCCCATGATTTTTCTTATGTAAGCTCTATGTTGAATCTTTTTTGTAAGCATATAACTGCCTTCACCTAGCGCTAAGGACAAATCACCATGCTTTTCTGCATAATATAAATAAACGAGCACATCTTGATGAAGGCCAAGCATTTTAGCAAAATCGATGAATGATCCTCCTTCCACCAAAGCTATTTTAGCTTTATAAATCAATTCTTTTAGGTCATCTGGGAATTGAATCGTTAAGAATTCAATTGCTTGAATTAAAGGATAACCTTTTTGTAAAAGTTCTCCTAATATTTTTAATAACTTAGCCTGTTCAATATAAGTTAATTTTCTTTTATTAAAAAATTTATCCATAGATTATACTTCGGTCCAAATGTTTGTTATCAATAAAACCTAATGCATAACCTTTAATGAGTTGATCATTTAAAGTAGATAATTGAACTTCTTCTTGTATCCCTCTAAATTCATTAATAACCGAATTTAGAGCATTCCCATATAGCAATTCATATACCCCTAATCTTCTGTGATTTCGATTTACAAAACAATTTGGTTCACAATCCCCCTCACAAAAACGGCATTTTATTGGAACTAATCTTTGAGAAACGATAGCAACCATTGCCTGAAATAGTTCCTCCTTTGGAATTCCAAGCTCTAACATTCGATATAATGCACCTTTTGTGTTATTAGAATGAATTGTCGTTAATACTAAATGACCGGTCAATGCTGCCCGAACGGCAATTTTCGCAGTTTCTTCATCCCTAATCTCTCCTACCATTACTATATCCGGATCAGATCTAAGAATAGCCTTTAATCCAGTTGCATATGTTAAGCCTGCTTTTTCGTTAACTTGGACTTGAAAATATTCATCAGATTTCCTTTCTATCGGATCCTCTAAAGTGATAATATTTCTTTCTATGTCTTTTTTAGCTGACTGTAATAAGGAATACAGCGTTGTTGTTTTCCCGCAGCCTGTTGGACCTGTAAACATCATTAGCCCATGTGAATGATGTAATAAAGACAAAAGCTTACGAGTTGTAGATGGGAATAAAGAAAGGCTTTCTATTGGAGCAATTTTTTGTTGGGGATGAATACGAATAACCATAGATTCATCAATAATGGTTGGTAAAGTGGCCAAGCGAAGTGATAATAAAATTTCATTAATGTTAACAACTAAAATTCCAGTCTGTGGTCGTCTAATTTCTCCTATATCCATACTTCCTAAAAACTTCAAATGCATGATGATCCTCTTAGACTTCTCTTTATTTATTCGTTGAATCAGTTTCAACTCACCATCCACACGAAAAAAAATTTGTACATCATCCTTTTTTGGTAATAAATGAATATCCGATGCCCCAAAATGGCAAGCTTTTTTTAGAAGTTCTTCGACCATTGTTTCTACTGATACCATTTTTAGTCCCCCTTTCTATATGAGTAATTATATTTTTGTTTCCCTCAGCTATCAAATCATGAAAATTTGGTAACTAAACGCAAATATTAATTTTAGCTAAAATTTTTTTACAAACTAAAGTTAATTTACCGAAATAACGTACAAGAAAATCAAATATATAACATAAAACAAAAAGTATGTTTTCAAATCATGAATAGAAAATCATTAAATAAGAAAAATAATATCAGATATGGTTTATTTCATTATCTCTAGAATCAATTTAGAATTGTGTTAATACATTGTTTACAATTGTAACTTTCTTATTTTATAATAATGAATGGGTAGAAATTTTTTATGGGGGGATTTAGGATGGATCGAATGTTCCGCGTTCTAGGATTCTGGACAGCTATATTTACGGTAATGTTCTTTGTTGGACATATGTCAGCAGCTGCACTTATTTTCGCATGTCAAACAGCATTTTTCGTAGTATTAGGCTATCTAAAGCTTTCTGAGCGTATGTACATCTATATCTTTGGCGCATACTTAACTGTGTTCTTTATTGGATTTACATATTATAGTACTTTCTTATTAGTACCAGGCTTTAGCGAATAATAGAAAAACCAGTCATATGACTGGTTTTTTTATTTGTATTCATTTAATGAAATCAATTCATTCAACTTAGTAAGATCGTTTGTTGACATACCTTTTGTTTGTAATAGCCATTGAAAGGAATCGCTTATTCCCCCAGGCATAATTAAAGATTGTACAGCCCTATTTTGTTTATATTCGCTTGAAAATGGATTTGACTGAGCATGCGGAATAAGCCAATTTAAAATTCCAAAATCTAATATTGCATCTCTTTGGTTAGAAAAGTATAGATTTTCGATGTTATTGTGTAATCCGAACTTTTTTAATTCATCCCAGTGAATATGAGTTGTAATGTCCATATGCCCTAAATTCTCTAGTATATTTGATTTCATTTCATGCTTGTAATAACCGCGCAAGCTTCCCTTAATTCGATGAGGTGCATCCCATTCTTCTCTGGTAAAACCATAATCAACAGTTAAAATGATTCCTTTACTAATTTTCGATTGTAAATGGTCATAAACTTTTTCCATACCAACAGGAATTTCAACTCTTTGCCCATCTTTACCAACAAATTTGTATCTACTTAGAAAACCACTCATTTCACGATCTTGAATTTTAACGAGATTTTCTTTCAGATTATTTCGTTCATCAATTATAATTACTACCTCTTGCCATTCGTTTTGCTTAAATTCAACTACTCGAACAGGTAAAGCATCAAACAATTCATTTGAAAATACCATTCCATTATTGATTTGACTGTTTTCTACTATATTTGAGAAGTATTTACAATTCAAATGGTTCGCCAATAATTCTTTTTGTAATTTTCGATGATATTTGCTTGCATCTATAAGATAGTATGTTAAATTATGATAAATTTCAGGCTCTTTTTTTTCACAGTACGAAAGGAAGGCTGCGGCGAATCTGCCATTTCCACCACCAACTTCAATAAAAAAAGGTTGGATTAGGTTATTCTTAACAAACCGACAAAATGATGCTGCAATTACTTCTCCATATACTGAACCTACTGAGCTTGCAGTATAGAAATCACCTTTTCGTCCAATTTTTTCATTTGCCATTTGATAATAACCTTTTTCATGATCATATAGCACTAACGAAATAAATTGTTCGTATGTAATAAAACCTTTTTTGCTGTTATTTATCGCATTAATAATTATGTTTTTCATCAAATTACCTATTATAAAAATGGATTATATCTTTTCTCATCACCAATCGTTGTAGTTTCTCCATGACCACTACATACAACGACATCATCCGGTAAAGAAAGAAGCTTACCTTTTATACTTCTAATCAACTGATCGTGATCCCCTCCAGGTAAATCAGTTCGTCCAATGCTTCCTTCAAATAATGCATCACCAGAAAATACTGTCTTTATTTCTTTACAATAAAATGAAACACTGCCTGGTGAATGGCCTGGAGTTTCAAAAATTGAAAATAAGAAAGGACCAATTTCCATTTTACCTTCTTTTTCAATCAAGTGATCTGCTTCCCTTGCAAAAATTGTTTGATTTCTCATAAATAACTCAGAACCATTTTTTTGTCCATCTGTTAGCCAATCTGCTTCATATTTATGAATATAAACGGGTATATTATATTCATCACGCACATCATCAACAGCCCCAATATGATCAAAATGAGCGTGGGTTAAAAGAATTGCTAATGGCTTTAATTTATTTTCTTCAATAACATTAAAGATTACATGTGCTTCTTCGCCCGGATCAAAAATAACTGCTTCATTCATATCATTACTTAAGATATAACAATTAGTTTGTAATGGACCTAATGGTAATTGTAAAACATTCATATTCATACCCTGCTTTCTTTTTTAATCTATATAATACTATATCATAATTTTGTTTTAGCACTTAATTTCAAATAGACAATTGTTCACAAAAGTTTTACAATAATAATGATGTGATAGCAAACAGGGGTTGCTTGAAGAAATTTATAGGGGGTTTACAATGGGTACAGTTATTATTTTTATACTAGTAGCTATTCTATGTGTTCCAGCATTGATAGGATCATTAAAGAATAAGAACTTTTTAGCTGTTTTTTGGTCTGGTGTTACATTAGTTTTATTTGCTTGGTTTGCCATTATGACAATTTTACATAACGGTTATCCACCAGCGCACTTATAAAATTTATTTTATTATGCAACGAACAAATTTCTACATATAGAAAACATGTTCTAAAATAAAAAAGCTGACAAATTTGTCAGCTTTTTTATTTTAAAGATGATTGGATATTTTCTAAATTAAATAATGACGCTAACAGAATTGGAAACGTCTCGGAAAAAATGGATTCAAACATAGAAAGTGGCAATGGGTTTATTCCTTTACCTAATTCAAGTGTAAATCCTGGTTTCCGAAAATCTTGTATATACCAATCCTTATAACCTGCATGGCTATCAATTGTTTTTACTGCCTTATACGGACTGATACTAGAAAAATAATTGGCATATACTTCCGAGATAGGCGGTTCAAGATTGTCATAGCCCCAATAAAATTCTTTACCTTGAGTATGCAAAGCCAAAAGAAGATCAAATTTCCTTTCAATTGCTAAATTACTCATAGCGATTGTTTCTGGTTCAGTTAATGGAGCATCTCCTGGGTAGTCTCTAGGAGAGAATGTTTTTTGTTTCTTTCTTTCTTTTTCAAACTCCCAATGTGCAGGAAATTGATTGTTTAAATCAACACCTCTTATATTTGCTTTCCATCCAGTAAACCCATCATTTCCTTCGTTAATTTTATGAACAAATTCCATATAATCACTTTGTTCAACAGCTCCATTTATAACTAAATTTACCCCATCAGGATTAACCATAGGGACAATCGACAACGTATTCTCATTAAATAAAGCTACTAATTCTTTATGAAATGGCACCTCCTCAGTTGTTAAAGTGTTACATATCCAAAATAGCATTTTCATGATTACACAAGTAGTAATCCATTCATTTGCATGAAACGATCCATTCCAATGTACCTTCCTATGTCCATTTCCAATTTGAATCTCATATATAGGCTGATTTAAAACGCTGTTTCCAATCGTATTTAGACGAAGAAAAGGAAATTCTTGTACTAATAAACTAATATCTTTTGAAAGTTCATTAAAATCGTATCTTCTTGGATGAAAGGATAATGGCCGATTGTTTATATACAAAATTTTCACCTCATCAGTTATTTTCTAGTTAATTGTATGTAATTAAAATAAAGAAAAGCACTTTCGTTTAGGAAGTGCTTATTTTAGCGTATTAAAAATGTCATTTTAAATTAATAAAGCATCGTGAGATTCTCGGGCTCCTGTGGGATTAACAGAACGGCTAAGAGAAGGGGCTAAAAGACTTGCTGGACATTGTGACAAGGTAGCTACAAAAACTCACTACACGTAAAGGCAAGCATCCTGTAGTGGAAAGTAACATGATATTACTTTTTGTAAATGATAAACTACTTTTTCTGTAAAAGAAAAAGCACTCCCATTAAGGAAGTGCTTTTCATATTTATTCAAACTTCGTATCAGCTTTTTTATATTTAACTTCATAAAAACGAAGTAAATCTTTATAAATAATCGAGTTTGAATACTCAAGTGATTTATTTGCTTTTGCTAAGTCTTCTTTAGGTGGTTTTTGTCCTTTTAATTCTTCACCTGTATTTGGATCATACATCTTCTCACCAGTGTAAATATATTTATCAGTAACAATTGTTCCATCACGGAAAACTACAAAGTTTTTGTGTTTAGGAGATAAAATATCATTACCAAAGTTGATAGATGTTTTATTTGGATCTTCACCTAATAAGTTTAAAATTGTCGGTTTAACATCAATTTGACCTGCAACTTTATGAACTGTTTCACCCTTAGTTTGTCCAGGTAAGTGGATAAAGAAAGGTACTTTTTGTAATTTAACATGTTCTGCAGGTGTAATGTCTTGTCCTAATACTTCACTCATTGCACGGTTATGGTTTTCAGAAATACCATAGTGGTCACCATACATAACAATGATTGTATTATTATATAAACCTTTAGCTTTCATTTCTTCAACGAAATGTTTAATTGATTCATCTAAATAACGTACTGTTGTTACATAATTATCAACAGTTTGGTCTCCAGTTTTTAAACGTGGAATCATTAAATCTTCATCATTTAATTCGAATGGATAATGGTTAGTTAGTGTAATCATACGGTTATAGAACGGTTTAGGCTCTGCTACCATTTTGTCTACTGCTTGTTCTACGAAATATTTATCTTTTAGTCCCCAGCCAATTGAAGTAGCTGCAGATACTTTAAAGTCAACTTCATTATAATAACGATCGTAACCTAAACTTGGATACATCATGTCACGGTTCCAGAACGATTTATTATTTGAATGCATTACTGAAGTGTAATAATTTTGATCCTGTTTAAGGATTGCTGGTGTTGCAGTAAACGTATTACCACTGTTTGTAAAGTAAACAGCACCACGATCTAATGGGAATAAACTATTATCAATTAAGAATTCAGCATCAGATGTTTTACCCTGTCCAGTTTGGTGGTAAAAATTATCAAAATAATAACTTTCTTTCGTAAATTTATTTAAGAAAGGAGTAATTTCTTGTCCATTAATTTTTCGTCCAATTACGAAATTTTGTAATGATTCTAATGAAACTACTACTACGTTTTTACCTTTATATTTACCATGTAATTGTGCATTCACACCTGTATCGTTAGCACGTATAAAGTTTTCGATTCCTGCTAATTCACTATCATCAGCCATCGCTTTTTGAGCAGATGTTTTTGATTGAATAACCATATCATATAAATGGTAATTGTATAATCCTAAGAATTTAACAATGTATTCTCTATCAAATGAACGTGTTAATAATTGTGGACGTTCAGTTTCTGCTAATCCAAGGTTAACTAAGAAAATAGCAACCGCTGCTAAGTAATAAGCTGTTCTAGCTTTCCCTTTAATGTTACCAGTAGTAAAGAATTTTTTACCCCAGAAATAATTAACAGCAATTAAGATAAAAATATCAGAAAAAGCCAAGATTGTTTTATAGCTGATCATTGCTTTAACACTTGAACCTAAATCCCCAAAATTTCGAGTCATAAATAACACTGGAATCGTTACGAAATCGTCAAAGAATGAATAATAAGCCGTATCAGCTACTAAAATAAAGGACATGATTACAGTAATCCATATAACTGCTCTATTTCGTTTTGGTCCTTTTGCAAAAAGAGCTATACCTATAAATATTAATAATGATGATATAGGAGCAATTATTAAAATAAATTCTTGCATTGAATTTTCAATTTCTAAATCAAAATAAAATTGGCTTAGAATCGTTGCTTTAATCCATAAAAGGAATACAGCAAGTAACGGGAATCCAAAGTTTTTAATAAACTTTTTCCACATATTCTGTTCCTCCTCTTGTTTAGACTATTAATCTATTTTATCTATAATAATACAATGTTTGGCATTTCACATATCTATTTTATTGGCATTTAAATACCAAGAATTTTTAAAATGATTCATACAATTATTAGCTACTAGATGAATGAATCTTAATAATTTATTTGACGTTACCTTAGTTTTTTTCTAACGTCATTCAATTTATCATAAACTAGTTCCGTCGTCAAATAACTAATTTTTTTTTCAATTCAATACAATAAACATAATAAGGTACTTCAATTAGAAGTACCTTAAATTTAAGTTAAATTTCATTAGTAATAAATTTTTTTACTAAATAAGCTGCTCCAATTGCTCCTGCATCGTTCCCTAATTTTGCAATTGAAAGTTTTGTCGAATCTCGCACTGTTGTAAAAGCAAATTCGTCAAAATATTTCTTTAGAGGTTTTAATAACAGTTCACCTGCATTTGATACTCCGCCACCAATAATGATATTTTCAGGATTTAAAGTATTTCCAACTCCGGCTAAAACTAAAGCTAGATATCTCATTACATGATTAACGATTTCTTCTGCAACTTCATCACCATTGGAATAAGCTTCAAAAACATCCTTTGTAGTAACTGGTGAACCATTCGACATTTCTTTTAAAACCGTCTCTTTTGTCGTATTTTGTAATTTCTCATTTGCTATTCTTGCAATTCCTGTAGCTGAAGAGATAGTTTCTAAGCATCCTCTTTTTCCACAGTTACATAATACTCCATTTTCAAGTTGTACTGTGATATGGCCAATTTCACCAGCAGATCCACTAATTCCATGTGCAACGTCCCCATTTACAATTACGCCTCCGCCCACTCCTGTTCCAAGCGTAACCATTACTACATCTTTTGCTCCATTTCCAGCACCTTTCCACATTTCGCCAACAGCTGCTATATTTGCATCATTATCAACGATTACAGGAATTCCTGATTCGTTTTCTAGAATTTCCTTTAAAGGAAAATTAACCCACCCTAAATTTACTGCTGCAAATATAAGTCCATCTTCTAATCGAACCGAACCTGGAGCTCCAATACCGATTCCAGCGATATCTTCCTTTGTTTTATCCATCTGTTTAAGCTTTTCTTCAATTGCAATTGTAATTGTTTTAGGAATATGCTTACCACTATCAGATTTATCTGTTGGTACTTCCCATTTATCGATGAATTCCCCGTTATTTGTTAATAATGCCAATTTAATGCTTGTACCACCTAAATCGACACCTACAATCATTTTAGCCATAATGTCTTCTCCCTTCGTAGTGAAATCGTTTGCAATAGATTCTAAAAAAAACGATTTCTTCAAACCGTTTTATTTTTTATTTCATCCATCTCTTTTTTTAATATCATGGTCGCAATTTGTAAATCTTTACTTTCAAGTATATTCGCTAAAAATAATTCTTTTAGCTCATCTTGCATTAACATCAAGTCTGCTAATCGATCACCTGTATAAATAAAGGTCCCATAGTTCTTTAGAAATTGTTGAATATCATATACGGATTTCATACTTAACTCCTATTATTTTATCTTTCTAAACATGTAATAAGTATAAGTTGGAAACGATTACTCGTCAATGTGAAATACCAAACAAACCATTTATTTTGTAGGCATTTTTAATTATTTTTTAGGCTTCATTACTTCTTCTAAAGCTAAATCATTTTTATATAAATATGTAGCGTATTTTATCCCGAGATATCTTATATGCCATGGTTCATAATTGTATTCTGTAATATCAACTTTGTCCTCTGGATAACGAATGATAAATCCAAAATCATGTGCATGGTCTGCAAGCCAAGTTCCTTCTTTCGTTTCTCCAAATCCTTGTTCAAGCTTGTTACCGAAGTTTGGAGATGATACATCTATGGATAAACCTGTTTGATGTTCGCTTGTACCAGGAACAGCACTAAAAGATTGAGTCCAATCTTCACCATGAATTTGTACATAATAATTATACAAGCTTTTTTGGCGATCAAAAGAGCGATATGCGGAAACTGGAGTCAGCTTTATACCATCCGCTTCTGCTCTTTCAAATAATTTTTCTAAAGCATGAGCTGCCTCTTTCCTCATTAATGTCTTATCTTTGTTTACTCCATGTAAAGGAACAACCGGATAAACTAGATCTGGTGGTTCATACCCATCTGGTAGCTTTCTTTCTTTATTAACTAATACTAAATTAGATGTAGGGTTCGTTACAGCTAATAATCCATTCTCAGCTTCGATTGCTGTATCATCGTAATTAGGAAATTTCAGTGAAGTCTCTTTAGTCTTTTTTAGATGATTATTAAGAAAATTTTGGTTTCCAAAAAATAGAGCTAGCCCAATAATGAATATCACTATTAATACCCATGAGTACTTACTATTTATTTTTTTCAAAATTACCTCCTTAATTCTTTTTGTTACTTTTACAATATAAAAAGTTGGCATATTTTTCAAATATTCTATACAATAAGACCTCTTTCAAATAGAAAGAGGTCTTATTAACTCATTATTTAACTTCTGAAAAAAATCATCTATTAATTTTCGTTACCCAAAACAGGTTCCATCGTTCTTCTTAATGTGTCTACGGAGTTTTTAAACTGACGTTGTTCTAATTCATTTAAATCTAGTTCAACAACTTCTCGAATTCCACCACGATTAATTACTGCTGGAACGCCAATATATATATCGCGTTCTCCATATTGTCCATCTAAATATGCAGAAACCGTAATAATACTATTTTCATTTTTTAGAATCGCTTTTGTTAATCTAACTAAGCCCATACCAATTCCATAGTACGTTGCGCCTTTTTTCTTTATAATGTGATATGCGGCGTCACGTGTATTTAAGAAGATTTCATCAAGCTCTCTTTGGCTGTATTTTGGATTTTTCTTTAATACATGGTGTACTGGTGAGGTACCAACATTTGTTTTAGACCAAACTGGCAGTTCACTATCACCATGTTCACCGATAATATATCCATGGATATTTCTTGCATCAACATTAAAATAATCCCCAAGCATATATCTAAATCGTGCAGTATCTAAACTAGTACCAGATCCGATTACTCTTTCTTTTGGTAGTCCTGAAAATTTCCAAGTTGCATAAGTTAAAATATCTACCGGATTTGTGGCAATTAAAAAGATACCGTCAAATCCTGAAGCCATAATTTCTCCAACAATCCCTTTAAAAATAGCACAATTTTTTGCAACTAAATCTAAGCGAGTTTCTCCAGGCTTTTGAGCTGCTCCAGCTGTAATGACGACTAAACTCGCATCTTTACAATCACTGTAATCTCCAGCCCAAATTTTTGTTCTAGAATCTACAAAAGGAAGGCAATGACTTAAATCCATTGCGTCCCCTTCCGCTTTATCTTTATTTAAATCAATCATAACTAGTTCTTCGGCAACACCTTTATTTAACATACCAAAAGCATAACTAGCTCCAACTGCGCCTGTTCCGATAAGTGCGACACGATTTATTTCTTTGTGTAACATAATATCCACCTCATTTGTGTTAAAAGTGTAAGTAACTGGGACTTCTTTATTATATATGTATTTCCACTCAAAGTTTGTGAAACTTTTTACAAATTTGTTACAATATTAGTCCTGCACAAATTTAATTTTTTTCAATAAGACTCTTTTACCTATTTTCAAACAAATCGCGTCACATTATGCACTTATTACATCGCTTCTATTATTCTTGACTCTGTTAAAATCAACGGCATCTTAATGTCATGTTTTTCGGTTGGTATTTCTTCAATAATTTGAATGTCATAAGCTAAGGCTAAGTGTTGTTTATTATAATCTTCTAAGTAGCGATCAAAATAACCACCACCATATCCTAGTCGTTCACCATTTTTTGTATATGCTACTCCAGGCACAATTATTAAATCAATAAGTTCTTTACTTATTTCCTCGCATTTTTCTTCTATCGGCTCTTGTATTCCAAAATAACCTTTCTTTAAATCATCAAATGAATTGATTTTGTAAAAATGCATTTTTCTAGTCTCATGGTTGCATTTAGGGACAACAACTGATTTATTCATTTTCCAACAAGCAGTGATTAAATACTTAGTATTTATTTCATGCTCCATTGGCATTGTTGTTGCTATTATATCTACACTCTTCATTTCTTCTGTATTTAATAATTTTTCTATAATTTTTTTTGACTTTTCGTCTCTTTCCGATGCTGAAATATTTTTCAAGTTTTTCATCATAGAATTTCTAATTTCTTTTTTTTCCATAATAATGGCCTCCATAGGTCAGGATCGAGTTTTCTAAAGTAAAAGTTCATTGATATGTATTCTAATTAAAATTATAAGTATTTAGATATAAAAAAAACAGTAGGAAAATTCCTACTGTTTACTTTGTTTCGCGATGAACTGTAACTTTTTTAAGTCTTGGGCAATATTTTTTAAGCTCAAGACGGTCTGGGTTATTACGTTTATTTTTAGTAGTGATGTAGTTACGATCTCCGCATTCTGTACATGCTAAAGTAATATTTACGCGCATTTTATTTTCCCTCCTGACATAGTGACATAATCAGACTTGTATATAATAACATTCTTTCGCGATAATTTCCATAGTTTTTATTGATTCAATGTATTTCTTTTGATATTTTTTTTATTGAATTATGTACAAACTTATTCTCATAATTCAGAGTATATTTTTGAAAGACAGCTTGATGATGTAATACACTGCCTTGATCGATGCGAATATTAGAACTAATCGACACATATGGGCCGATTACACAGTTCTCTTCAATCGTAACATCATTCCCAATAATAACGGGAGAAACAATCTTAACATTATTATTTATCGTTACATGTTCACCTAAAAAGATTCTCGGTAATATTTGAACGGCAGGAATAGGTAAGTTTAATTTCTCTTCAATCCAATCTACGTTTAGTTTTGCAAATCTTCTAGGGGTCCCATAATCAATCCAATAACCTTTTAAATGAAAAGCATTTAAACCGATATTATTTTTTAACATTAAAGGAATCAGATCATTACTAATGTCAAAATAACGATTTTCTGGAATTTGATATAATAATTCAGGACTCATAATATAAATTCCAGTATTAACTAATTTACTTATTTCACTACCTTCATTCGGCTTTTCAATAAAATCGATTATTTGTCCATTTTTTACTTTTACATTTCCGTATGATCCACATTTATCAACTTGTTTTACAAACATAGAAAATCTACTTTTACTTTCAAAATGAGTTTTTAATGCCTCCCGAATATCTCCGTCAAATAAAATATCACCATTCACTAATAGAAAGGGTTCATGAAGAAAATGCTTAGAAAGTCTTAAACATCCAGCAGACCCTAAACTTTTTTCTTCTATAATATAATCAATTGAAACATTTTTTAATTTCATTGCATTAATTGTCTCGATTATTGCTTGGGACATATAATGAAGTTGAATGATAAATTCATTAAACCCAAGTCTTGTTAAATGTAATATTAAATGCTCAATTGCCGCTCTATTTGCGATTGGTAATAGTGGCTTAGGAATGTTGTTAGTAATTGGTAAAAGCCTTTGACCGTATCCTCCAGCTAAAATAACAACCTTCATTTATTACCACCTCAATATCTTATACTAGTTAAAGAAGTATGCTTAATATTTCATAAATATGACAAAAGGGCATTCAGGTAAATTTTGTCTGAACACCCTTCTAATTTATTTAACTGTTATAAACTATAGTCTTATATTTATTGATTTAATAAATAATGTTTCCCTTTAACTAAATAATAAATATTCTCAGCAATATTTGTTGCATAATCAGCAATTCTTTCCAGATATCTGCAAATAAATGCCATTTGCATGATATTAGATACATGCTCAGGTGAATTTGCAATACTTGTCATTAAAGTTCTAACAGTAGTTCCATATAGTTCATCAACAATATCGTCAATTTCACCAATCTCTTTGGCAGCTTGTAAATCTTCTGTTCGGTATGCTTCTGAAGCTTTTGTTAACATATCTAAGCCAAGTTCATGCATCTTTTCTATATTCTCTAATGGTAAGTTTTCTTGACGACTACGAATACGAATTGTCGATTTTGCGATATTTACTGCATAATCCGCAACTCGTTCAAGATCATGAGCAATTTTAATAGCAGTTAAATTTCTTCTTAAGTCTACAGCAACTGGTTGTTGTCTTGTAATAATCACTAAAATTAATTCATTCACTTCTTTTTCTAATTTATTAATGCGCTCATCTTCGTCAATTACTTCTAAAGCTAGTTCAATATTTTCTGTACGAAATGCCGCCATACTTTTGATGACTGCTTTTTTTGTTTTCTCAGCCAATTCGATGATCATTTCTTGTAATGTTTTTAAGTCTGCTTCAAATTGATTTCTCATCTCTTTTCACCTGTTCCCTTCTATTATCCGAATCGTCCAGTAATGTAGTCTTCAGTACGTTTATCTTTAGGTGTTGAGAACAGTTTATTTGTATCTGAGAACTCAACTACTTCACCGCTTAAAAAGAAAGCAGTTTTATCAGAAACACGAGCTGCTTGTTGCATATTATGCGTAACAATAATAATACTAAAATCTTTCTTTAAATCGTGAATTAACTCTTCAACTTTTAAAGTTGAAATAGGATCTAGCGCTGACGTTGGCTCATCCATTAAAATAACATCAGGCTCGATTGCTAAACAGCGCGCGATACATAAACGTTGTTGTTGCCCTCCTGAAAGACCAAAAGCATTCTCATGCAAACGATCTTTAACCTCATCCCAAATTGCTGCACCTTTTAAACTTTTTTCAACAATCTGATTTAATGTAGCTTTATCTTTAATTCCATGTATTTTTGGTCCATACGCAACGTTTTCCCAAATTGATTTAGGGAATACATTTGGCTTTTGGAATACCATTCCTACGTGTGTTCTTAATTCTTCAACAGGATAGTTTTTATCGAAAATATCTTGTTCGCGGTAAAGAATTTTCCCTTCTGTTCGAACTGAAGGAACTAACTCAACCATACGATTTAACGTTTTTAAATAGGTCGATTTACCACAACCACTGGGTCCAATAATCGCAGTAACCTCATTCTCATAAATGCTTAAATTTATATTTTTTAATGCTTTATCTTGTCCATACCATAAATTTAAATCTTGAGTATCATATACAATTGATTTTTTCACGTTTGTATTTGTCTCTTCAATATCATCATTTTTAGTAAAATTCTCTCTATTTAATGTCATTGTCATAACTTTCGATCCCCTCTCATCCTAAAGGAAGCATTCTATTTTTGATATATAAAATATTAACTAAACAATAGATAAACTTTATAATCGTTAAAATTCATTAGTACTTACATGAATAATCATATTCTCAAACTATTAAACCTGTTTTAACCGAATGTAAAGATTATGTAAATAAGTTCAGAAGGTGAAGGAAGGGTGTAGGAAGGGTGTAGAAATAGAGTTTTCCAAAAAAAAAAGAGAAGGGTTTAATCCCTTCTCTTCTTATTGATTTTTATTTTGAGTGTCTTGATTATCTTGACTACCTTGATTGTCTTGCATATCTAAATTATCTTTTGGTTCGTCATTATAAATTGATTGTCTATCTTTTTTCAATTTAAAATATTCATCCATAATATCTCGGCCAATGTATTTATTTACTGGCGCTTGGTCAGTTTGTAACCAAGGAACTACTACGACAAAGGCAATTTCAGGATTGTCATATGGAGCATAACCCATCAATGTTTCATTATAAGTTTTTTGTGGCCCATTGTATTTTTTACGATCTGGACCGTCGTATACAGATTGGGCTGTACCTGTTTTACCGGCTATTTTATAATCTACGCCTGTGAAGTATTTGTGAGCAGTACCACCAGTTTCATTATAGACTTTGATTAAACCTTGTTTAACATGATCGATGTATGATTGTTTCATATCAATACGGTTTAATACTTTAGGTTTAATTTCTTGTCTAATGACTCCACTATCTTCGCCGATTGAAGGTTGTCTTAATTCTTTCGCAACATGTGGTTGAATTCTGTAACCTCCATTTGCGATTGTAGAAACATATTGAGCTAATTGTAGTGGTGTATAAGTATCATACTGTCCAATCGCCATATCTAGTAGGAAACCTGGGCTTTTGTCTACACCTTTAAATCCAATTGCTTCATTTGGTAAATCAATTCCAGTTTTAACACCTAGACCGAATTGGCTGAAACTATTTCGGAATGTATCAAACGCTTTTACATCGATATCTAAAGGCCTATTCTCAACGTAATGTGCATGTCCAATAGCCATAGCCGTGCGGAACATATAAACGTTTGAAGAATATTTTAAGGCATCTAAATCATTAATCCATCCGAAGTTTTTATATGACGCTTTTACTGGAGTACCTGCAATTTTAATCGGAGTATCGAATTGCCTTTGTCCTGGAGTAATTGCCCCAGTTTGATAACCAGTTAAAAGAGTTGCACCTTTTACTGTTGAACCCATCTCATAAGATGAAGTAACATTTCCAGTTGCGTAATCTACAACTTTATTTTTTCCTGTCTTTTTGTCTTTAACAATTTGCTTTCCTGACATTGCTAATACTTCACCCGTTTTCGGGTTAATCATCGTAACAAATGCACGGTCCAAATATCGACCATTTGAAGTTGCTTTAGCTTTTAAGAGCTCTCTTTTTACAATTTCATCAACTTTACCTTGAAGTTCAATATCAATTGATAGTACTAAATCACTTCCAGGTTCCCCTTCTGTAATCACTTTCGTATCCACAACATTTCCATTCGAATCAATAACATTTTGTGCCTTACCTTTTGTACCACGTAAAACATCTTCATATTGCTTTTCAATATAACTTTTTCCTACACGATCATTACGGTCATAACCACGTGCTAAATAATAATCGACATTTTGAGCAGGTAATCCTTCTTTTTCAGAAGTAATATTACCTAAAATTGTTCGGAACGTATCACCATAAACATATTTTCTTTCCCAATTTGTCGTTACATCTACACCTGGAAGCTGATCTAAATGTTCACTAACTGTTGCATATTCTTTTTCAGTAACGCCCTCACTTTTAATTGTTTGTGGAGTTAGTGCATAACCAGCACTCATTTGTTTGTAAATTGCAAGTATCTGTAAGTCATTTGCACTAAGTGAATTAATATTATCTGCTGTAATTTTATCAATCTGTAAGTTATAGTAAGCTTTATTGTAAGCAGCGTCATCATCTTTATTTTGAGCTTTTAGTGTTTTATCCTCTTCTTTTGATACTAATTTTTTTGCATCTTCAGGATTTGTTAATAACCAATAATCTTTTTTATCTCGTTCAGTTATTTTATTAGTTGGCATCTTTAGATAACTTTTTAATTTTGTAGCCATTGTTAATAACTCGCCTGAAGTTGTCCCTTTTTTTCTTGTATACGTAATTGTACGCAAAGGCGTATTATCTACGACAACCTTTCCGTTACGATCTAAAATTTTTCCCCTTGGTACAGCTTGGTCGACGGTCATATTTTCTGTACGCTCTAATTCTAATTTATAGTCTTCACCTTTAACAATTTGTACGACACCTAGTCTTAGAATTAAAAAAGAAAATAAGACAAACACAAGAAAAAATAGTGTATTCAGTCGTGTTGGTAGTGTGATTTTATATTTCTTAGGCTTATTCATTTTTTCTCCTCTTTTTTCTACAATTACTAATTCTACATATTAATATTTTAATGATTCGGAAAAGGAATCACTGCTAAGTTTTTGACAATTTAGTGACAATACTTAAGCATGCTTATATTCTAATTTCCTCATTACGAAATAGACCAAAAAGTGTCCTGCACCAAATAAACACATTAATAATGGAATAAATTGTTCTGGTTGGAATAGTGATGTACATACAATGAAAACGGCAATAGAAAACATTCTACCGCTATTTAAATACACTTCACGTATAACGATGTATTCCACTCTATATTCCCTGGCCTTATACGATTTTCCTATTATATCATATGTTAAAGATAAGTAAGGTACTAAAATGATTGGATATGCCAAAGAAATTATTGCACCGTAAATGATTAATAAAGGAAATGAAACTTTAAAAGCGATTACAAAAACAGCACAAAATAGTAAAAAACCACCAATAAATATAGCTTTCATTCTAAAATTTTCTTTAATAATTCTTGTAACAATATAATAGGTAATAAAGCTAATTAACGATGTAATTAATCCGTATTTCCCTAATGCAAATTCACTTCCTGTCGATAAGAAAATATAAATTGAAATAACAAACATAAAAATCCCTTCACGAATCCCCTGAAAGAAATTAGCATATGTTACTCTCCGCCAATTATCATTTAATTTTCTTTCTTGAATGACGCGCTTAATATTGAACTCACTATCAAGTTCCCGTCTAACTAAGAAGCAACTTAAGACCACTGCACATATAAATAAAATAACTGCAGCAAGAAACACAAAATGATAACCTTTATTTCCAATCATTGAAGAAATAATCGCTCCAGCTATAAATGGGCCAAGCATTCCCGTGAACGAATTAATTAGCCCTAAAAAACCATTAAAAAATTGTCTAGTTTCAGGTTCTGTAACTTCAAACGTTAATAAGTTAAACGCTAAGTAGTAACAGCCATTTCCTATTCCTAAAATCGCTCCAATTAATATTGTTGCTAATAATGTCTTCGTTTCAAATAGTAAAACGACTATGTAGAATATTGCCAAAAACGAAATACCCGCTCTTAAAATGACAACTCGATCAATGGTTTTAGCTAATCTACCTGCTATTACGAATGTAAAAGCTTGAAAAAATGCGATCGAAAATTGGTACGAAGCAATTGGTAAATAATTATTTGATTGCTTCCACAAATAAACATTTACAAATGTGCTAGATAAAGCTGTCGCTAGAGTAAACAATCCACCGACACTTAGTAAAAGTATTAAATCTTTATTTAAATCTACGTCACCTATTAAAAATTTCCACTTACTCATCATAAACTCTCCTTTGTCTCATGAACTAGTTTTCCGAGTAAATGAAAATTTATCCTTTTTTAAACATAAAAAAAAACACTACTTAAATAAATTAAGTAGTGTTCATTTTTTATAAATTATTTAGCAGCTTGGTATAATTCTTCTACTTTTTCCCAGTTTACTACATTCCAGAATGCACCAACGTAGTCAGGGCGTTTGTTTTGGTAGTTTAAGTAGTAAGCATGCTCCCATACATCTAAACCTAAGATAGGCGTTTTGCCTTCCATTAAAGGTGAATCTTGGTTAGCTGTGCTTGTCACTTCTAACTCACCATTGTTTACTACTAACCAAGCCCAACCAGAACCAAAACGAGTCAATGCAGCTTGAGTGAAAGCAGCTTTAAGCTCATCTAAGCTACCGAATTTAGCGTTAATTGCTTCAGCAACTTCACCAACTGGAGTGCCAGTGCCTTCTGGAGTTAATAAAGTCCAGAATAAGCTATGGTTAGCATGACCACCACCATTGTTACGTACAGCTGTACGGATACCTTCTGGAAGTGCATCTAAGTTTGAAATTAATTCTTCAATTGAAGAAGCAGCTACTTCTTTACCTTCTAAAGCAGCGTTTAAGTTTGTTACATATGTATTGTGGTGACGAGTGTGGTGAATATTCATTGTTTCTTTATCAAAGTGTGGCTCTAATGCATCATAAGCATAAGGTAATTGTGGTAATTCAAATTTTGACATTTTTTATTTCCTCCCAAAGATAATAGTGAATTTCAATTTAAAGTTATCAAATATACTGAAAGATTTCAATAGTAATGCTTGAGAAAAGGGAAAGAAAGTAAAAAAGATTAATTTTTGGAAGAAAATTATTTAAGCGATGTGGATCAGAAAAGATATAAAATCTTCTTAGATTAATTTATAAACCAAAAACGAAAAAAGTCTTCAACATGATAGTTGAAGACTTTTTCACTAATTAAGGAGTAAGAGGGATTCGAACCCCCGCGGGCTGTTACACCCCTGTCGGTTTTCAAGACCGATCCCTTCAGCCGGACTTGGGTATTACTCCATAATAAAATATTGGTAGCGGCGGAGGGAGTCGAACCCACGACCTCACGGGTATGAACCGTACGCTCTAGCCAGCTGAGCTACACCGCCAAACTATATAAATGGCTCCGCAGGTAGGATTCGAACCTACGACCACTCGGTTAACAGCCGAGTGCTCTACCACTGAGCTACTGCGGAATAATTCCTGTTGTCCTTAAGACAATATTTAATTTATCATGTTTTGAACTAGACGTCAACACTTTTTATTTTTTTTTGATTATTAATTTATATTAACTATTTTTTAGTGAAAATAAATTGTTTTATCGAGATGTAAAGCCAAACTTAAATACGATCCTAAAACCATTGTCTTCCTCTTCTTATTTGCTCTTATCATTTTAATTAAAGTTTAATATTCAATTACAAAAAAAAGATTATAATATACAAAATAGCCCGAAAGCTACATAATAAATTTCGGGAAGTGAAATAACATTAAATAAGAAAGGATGAGTTTATGAATATATTTAAACAATTTTGGTTTAGTTTATACTCTCCAAAAACAATATCAAGATATAGACTCCAAAAAATCGGTAAAACAATCATTTTTCTTTTCCTACTAGCAATTTTATATACTCTTCCTGGATTCTTTTCATTAGTAAAAGATGTGAAGCTTCAGGTCAATAATGTTTCTGATCTGCTTAAAGATAATATTCAATCAATTACTTTAACCAAAGGATCAATAACAATAAACGACAATACGCCATTCGAACGAAATATCGGCGAGTATAAATATGCTTTTTATCCAAAGGAAACAGTTATACCTACAAAATTAAAAAATGAACAGTATGCATTTGTTGTATTAAAAAATAGAATAATAATGAAAAATGAAAAAGGCGAACAAGATTTCCCTTACCCTTCATTAAAATCAAGAGTAATAAATAAAGCGGACGTTTCAAAATTTATTGAAAATATAAAAGAAGCACTTCCAGTAGTCTTAATCGCGTTATTTTTCTTATTTTATTTAGGTTATAGTATCTCTATATTTATAATTGCTACATTATTAGCGTTTATAGCATCTTTATTTAAGTCGACTAAGCACTTGCCTTTTAGACAACGCTTTGCAATTGTTTCGTATAGTTTAACACTACCTACTGTTCTCTATTTATTGCTAGGATTATTGAAAGTAAATATTTCATTCCAAACGTTAATTTTTATAATATTAACAGTTGCTATGTACACATTAACAATTAAAAATTTACCATCTAAAAAATAATGTTTACTGAAGTGTGTTTCACACTTCTTTTTTTTTGCTAAAATATTTATTAGTCCAAGCTCCTAGTAGGAATATTCGTTGTGGACAAGCATATAGTCTACAAAAGGAGTGATGATTAATGAAAAAAATAGCTTTTTTACTAGGTTCTTTATTGCTTGCTTATATAATATTCTTTGACCTTCAAGTAGGGACGATCCCAACTAAACATATTGCTACTGTGGCAAAAGCAACAAAATCAGAAACAAAAGAAACCTCACTTCCAAAATATGAAAAAATTCAAGTCAAAAACGGTGACACTGTTTTAGGAATTATCGAAAACCTTAACCCTGATTTTAACCAGCCAATTAGCCAAATTACAAAAGATTTTAGTGCATTAAACAATGGACTTTTACCTACTAAAATTCAAAGTGGAAAATCATATAAATTCCCAATTTACTCTTCACAAAAATAAAATTTGTGATATATTTCTTTAGAACCAGTTGATAAAATGAGTAATCATGAAGAAAATATGATAATGTAGATTTATACAAAATAGAAATAAAGTTATTTTTGAAGGAGCGAGTTACTCGTGAACGAAATTACACATAGAAGTAAAACACGTGCAGTTAAAGTAGGTAATGTAGTTGTTGGTGGAGCAAATGAAATTTCAATCCAAAGTATGACAACGACAAAAACACACGATGTTGAAGCAACAGTTGCAGAAATTAAACGACTTGAAGAAGCTGGATGTCAGATTGTTCGAGTTGCAGTACCAGACGAAAGAGCTGCAAATGCAATCGCTGATATTAAAAAACAAATTAACATACCACTTGTTGCAGATATACACTTTGATTATAAATTAGCCTTAAAAGCAATTGAAGGCGGAGTAGATAAAATAAGAATTAATCCAGGTAATATTGGTCGTAAGGAAAAAGTTGAAGCAGTAGTAAATGCTGCTAAAGCTAAAGGAATTCCGATTCGTATCGGTGTTAATGCTGGTTCATTAGAAAAACGAATCTTAGAGAAGTATGGCTACCCAACTGCTGATGGAATGGTTGAAAGTGCATTACATCACATTAAAATTCTTGAGGATTTAGATTTCCATGACATCATCGTATCGATGAAAGCATCTGATGTAAACCTAGCAATTGAGGCATATGAAAAAGCTTCAAAAGCATTCAATTATCCTTTACATTTAGGTATTACTGAATCAGGTACATTGTTTGCTGGTACAGTTAAAAGTGCCGCTGGTTTAGGTGCAATCATTAGTAAAGGGATCGGAAATACAATGCGTATCTCATTAAGCGCAGATCCAGTTGAAGAAGTAAAAGTTGCAAGAGAATTACTTAAATCTTTCGGTTTATCTTCAAACGCTGCGACATTAATTTCTTGCCCTACATGTGGTCGAATCGAAATTGACTTAATTAGTATTGCGAATGATATTGAAGAGTACATCTCAACATTAAAAGTACCAATTAAGGTTGCCGTACTTGGATGTGCAGTAAACGGTCCTGGTGAAGCACGCGAAGCAGACATCGGTATTGCTGGAGCTCGTGGTGAAGGATTACTTTTCCGTCATGGGGAAATCGTACGTAAAGTACCTGAAGCAACAATGGTTGAAGAACTAAAACGTGAAATCGACATCATTGCCAAAGAAAAACTAGCTGAACTAGAAGCAGCAAAAGGTTAATCAAAAAAGGTTAAGGACACTGCTCCTTAACCTTTTTATTTTTTTCTTATCTTGTCAAATCGAATAATCTTGAGGAATAAATACCTTCAATTCATTAGGACGGACAAAAACCCTTTCTCCAAGTTGAATATTTAGTTCGTAAAATAATTCGTTCATGAGTTCAATTTCAACATAATCATTTGTATCTTCCCGTAGGACTTCCACATATACGATAGGTCCTACAGCATGAATATGGGTTACGATTGCACTGATCGAAGTTTGATTTGTTTCAAATTTTTCGATTGTAATTTGATGAGGTCGAACATATCCCGTAACCTCTTTATGTTCTTTATGTTCTTGTTCAACTAATTCTGGTAATGGAATTTCTAATCCTCCACTTATTAAACTCCCCTTATTTATCCTTCCATGAAATAAATTTACTTTGCCAAGAAAATCATAAACAAACGGACTTGCTGGCGTATGGTATACTTCCTCAGGTGTTCCGATTTGTTCAATCGTCCCGCCATTCATAATGACAACTCGATCTGCAACTTCAAGTGCTTCCTCTTGATCATGTGTTACAAATATACTCGTAATATGAATTTCATCATGGAGTTTACGTAACCATCTTCTTAAATCCTTTCGAACTTTTGCATCTAATGCCCCAAATGGTTCATCTAATAATAAAACACTTGGTTCAACAGCTAATGCTCTAGCTAATGCAACACGCTGTCTTTGTCCACCTGATAATTGAGAAGGAAATCGATTTGCAAAGCTTTCTAATTTTACTAAAGATAGTAATTCCATTACTTTCTCATTAATTTTTCGTTTTAACGGACGTGTTGCTCTTGGTCTAACCTTCAAACCAAAAGCAATATTTTCAAAAACCGTCATGTGCTGAAATAAAGCATAATGCTGGAATACAAATCCTACATTTCTTTCTTTTACCTGCACATTTGCTACATCCTGATCTTCAAAAAATATTTCACCCAAATCTGGATTTTCTAAACCGGCAATTATACGCAGCAATGTTGTTTTACCCGATCCGGAGGGACCTAATAAAGCAACCAATTCCCCTTTTTTTATATTTAAATCAATTCCTTTTAAGGCAGTTTCATTTTCATAACTTTTTATTACATTTGAAACTTTAATTGACATACAATCCGCTCCTATTGTTTTTCTTCCTTTAGAACTTTCCATTCAATTATATTTTTAATAACTAATGTCAGAATCGCAAAAATGGACATGAGTGACGCAACTGTATATGCTTGAGGAAAATGGTACTCATTATATAAATTTTCAATATGAAGTGGCATAGTAATTGTTTCTCCGCGAATATGTCCAGATACAACTGATACAGCACCAAATTCTCCAACCGCTCTTGCATTGCATAATATTACACCATACAATAGTCCCCATTTAATTTTCGGAAGTGTCACCTTCCAAAAAATATGCCATCCATTCGCACCCAAAGTAAGTGCAGCCTCTTCTTCAGCACTCCCTGTAGCCTGCATAACCGCAATTAATTCTTTCGCTACAAAAGGCAATGTGACAAAAATTGTTGCTAGAACAATTCCTGGGGTTGAAAAAATGATTTTCAAATTATGTTCCTTTAACCAACCACCAAAAACCCCATTATTGGGACTAAATAATAGAACAAATAAAAATCCAGCTACAATTGGCGACACTGCAAAAGGTAGTTCAATTAACGTTACTAATATATTTTTTCCTTTAAAATTAAATTTCGTTGTAGCCCAAGCAATTGAAACGCCAAAAATCGCATTAAGTGGTAACGTAATAATCGTTACCAAAAAAGTCAATTTAATTGCTGCTAATGTCTCATCATTTACAATCGCTTCTTTATAAACTCCAAAACCATCTTGTAAAGCCTTTATAAAAATTGAAACTAATGGAAGAAATAAAAATATCGCTAAAAAAAGTATGACAATACTAATTAAAATGATTGGAAACGTATTGCCGTTCAATTTTGCTTTTTTCTCAGTACTAACATTAACTTCTATTTTTCTTTCAATCTTAAATTCTCTTTCCATTCTTAACCCTTACCCCCTTGAATAAAAGCACGATTTGCGTATCTTTGAAAAATACTAATGATCAATAAGAGTAAGAAAGAAGTTACTAGTAACACAACTGCAAGTGCAGTTGCACCCGAGTAATCATATTGTTCTAATTTTGTCATTATTAACAAGGGTGTAATTTCAGTCTTCATTGGCATATTTCCCGAAATAAACACGACAGACCCATACTCACCTAAAGATCTTGCGAAAGCTAAAGAAAATCCAGTCAATAATGCTGGTAAAATCCCTGGAAAAATTACCTTCCAAAAAATTTGAAAACGGTTTGCACCTAGACTTGCCGCTGCTTCCTCAACATCTTTTTGAAAATTTTCAAGAACAGGTTGAACCATTCTAACTACAAATGGTAACCCGATAAATGTAAGAGCTACAATAATCCCGAGTGGTGTATAAGCAATTTTGAAAGAGAAAAATCTTCCAACCCAACCTTCAGGAGAATACAATGTTGTTAAAGTAATACCAGCAACTGCAGTCGGTAATGCAAAAGGTAAATCAATGAATGCATCTACAATTCGTTTTCCAGGAAAACGATAACGAACAAGCACCCAAGCTACTAATAAACCAAAAACTGCGTTAATAATCGCCGCAATAAAGGCAGTTCCAAAACTAACTTTATAAGACATTAGTACTCTATGTTCGCTAACAATTTTTATAAATTTTGACCAACCTATATCGAAAGAATGTAAGAACAGCATCGATACTGGCAGAAAAATAAAAAAACTTATATATAATATTGAAAATCCAAAGGTTAATCCAAATCCAGGTAGGATTCTTTTCCGCTTCTTAAACAAATTATGTCAATCCTCCTTAAAATAAAAATCAAATAAAGAAGACTTGGCTTAAGCGCTAGTAAAACGCCCAATAAAGTCCAATGTCCTCCTTATTTTCCAATTAGGTATTATTGATAAATTTGGTCAAATACTCCACCATCATCAAAATGCTTCGATTGAGCTTTACTCCATCCACCAAAATCTTTATCAATTGTTAATAATGGCAGGCTAGGATATTGTTCACTATATTTAGCGAGAATCTCTTTATCTCTCGGACGATAATAATTTTCTGCAATGATTTTTTGACCTTCTTTACTATATAGATAAGATAAGTAGGCCTTTGCCACTTCTTCAGTTTTCTTTTCCTTCACATTTTTATCAACAACCGCAACAGGTGGCTCAGCTAGAATACTAATCGAAGGATATACAATATTATATTTCCCCTCACCTAATTCCTTCACTGAAAGTAATGCTTCATTTTCCCATGCAATTAATACATCTCCAATTCCTTTTTCAACAAATGTAGTTGTTGAACCACGTGCGCCAGTATCTAATACTGGAACGTTTTTATATAATTTCTTCATAAACGCTTTTACTTTTTTCTCATCACCATTATATTTTTTGTCTGCATAGCCCCAAGCAGCTAAATAATTCCACCTTGCACCACCCGAAGTTTTTGGATTTGGAGTAATTACTTGAACTCCTTTTTTCGTTAAATCATCCCAATCCTTAATATTTTTCGGATTTCCTTTCCTTACTAAAAATACAATTGTTGATGTATAAGGAGTTGAATTGTATTTAAATTCTTTTTGCCAATTAGGAGATAGTAGTTGTGCCTTTTCATTGATCGAGTCAATATCATATCCAAGAGCTAATGTAACTACATCAGCATCTAAACCGTCGATTACTGCCCTAGCTTGCTTTCCAGAACCACCATGTGACTGTTTAATTGTTACAGTTTGGTTATGTTCTTTTTCCCAATATTTACTGAAAGCTTTATTATAATTTTCATATAATTCACGAGTTGGATCATAAGAAACATTTAACAATTCCACATTTTTATTTGCTGCTTCAGTATTAGTAGCCTTCGATTTATCATCCTTCAAGGTCGCATATAATACTCCCGAAACTGCCAATACAACAACTACCGAGCTAATAATCCATTTCTTTGCCCCCACAATGATCTGCCCCTCTCAATTTCAATTTTCCGATTTTATTTGTACCCATCTCTACACTTCAACACATTAAAATCTCCCCTTTAAGGCACAAATGTAAAGAAAACTTGTCGATTGCCTAGCCTTTTAGGCGAAGGCAGAGACGTAGTTGCACTTATATTCTTATAATTGGCAGTTACACCGAGTACACTTCATCGCCGCCAATTTATCCTTTTTAAAGTACAAAAAGACCCTTAACTAATGAAAATAGTTAAGGGCCTTTGGTCTTCCAATCAGCCATATTGATTTTTTATATAAGCTTAATAATAAACACACTATTCCTATGTGTCAACTATGTTTTTAGATAATTTCAAATTATTTTCCTTTTTATTCACTTTTTATACAATCCTCATTGTATACTCATTATATTTACTATTTACATTACATTTTATGGAGGATTTCATGCTAATCGAGTCATATTTTAAACACATCCGTTTAAATAAAACCCAAACAATTTCATATTCCTCATTAAAACAAATTCATAAGCACCATTTACTTTCAATTCCATTTGAAAATATCGATATTATTTCTCAAATACCGCTCTCAATGAATCCTTCTGAAATTATGAAAAAAATAGCTACAGGTAAGCGTGGTGGGATTTGTTTTGAAACGAATTCATTACTTTTTTCAGTCCTACAGGAATTAGGTTTCAATGTATCTTTTATTTCAACTAAATTTTGGAATGAAGAAAAACAGTGTTGGAATCCCGAATTCTCACATTTATCTATATTAGTAAAAATTGACGAACAAAACTATCTCGCAGACGTAGGAATTGGTGGCGGTTTTTTAAAACCACTCTTGCTTCGTGACCATTATGAATACTCAGATCCAAACGGATCCTATCGAATGATTGAACAAGACGATTCGAATTTCATCCTTCAAAAATTCAATGGAACTTGGAAGGATTTACTATTCATTTCAATTATTCCAAAACAGCTCCAACAATTCGAAGATCAATTTAATTACTTTCAAACTAGTAATGAAACAATTTTCACCCAATATAAAATCGTCAACTTATTAACGAAAGAAGGAAGAATTTCATTATCAGATCACCAATTAAAAGTAACCAAAAATCATAGAATCTGTATAACTGAAATAAAAAGTCAAGATGAGTGGCAATCAATTTTTAATAATCTATTTAATCAAAAAGCAGAAATTAAAGATTAAACGATTTGGCCATGTCTTTAAACTTCTAATAAATTAGTTATTTTTGCACAAATTAACTGTAATCGAAGTGAAGGGAGCAAATAAATTGAAAAATCGCGAAAAGCAAAACAGCATTATAAGAGAAAGAAGAGAAGACGAAATAAATAATATAAATCAGAGCAAACAAAATAACCAACCACTTCCTCAGCCAAAGGATATTGAAGAAATAGAATACTAAAAAAAATAAACCTTCTATATTAGAAGGTTTATTTTTCTTATTTCATTTTACTAATCATATGAATCACTTCTTCTACTATAAAAGGTACTTCTTCAAATGCATTCCTCATATGTAACCTCTCAGTTAACTTATGCGCATCTTTTCCGAACGGTCCGATATTTAACACAGGCGCATTTAATTTTTCCATTAAACTAAAAGGTAGAGTATAACTATCTCCCCATACTGGTGTATTCGACTCGAATGCTGTCCATCCGCCAAGCGAATCACTGTAATTAACATAACTTAAGTCACTTATTCCATTAAAATAGTGAATACGTTTTACGGGTAAATTAAACTGATTACTAGCAAGCTCAGAAGAAAATTGAATACATTTCTCCACTAACTTATCTCCAGTAGAATTTATTGCTGGATAGTAAGGTGGTGCAAATAAAATGATAATAGCAGGTGCAAGCTCCTGACATTCAATCATTAAATTGTCTGCAATTCTAAATGACTTCTCACGATCATCCCATTCATTGTGCGAATGAATTTCTTTTTTAAGGTTCAACACATAATCCTCACCGAGCTTCTTAATAGCATATTGCTGCAAGTCTGTATATTGGATAACTTTTACTTTCCCTACTGGATTTACATTTTGTTTTTTACAAATGTTTTCATATTCAAAACTACATTCTTCAGCAGCTTCTTGTGCTACTTTTTCGAACAAATTAAAAACTTCAGAAGCATTTCTTTTCATTAAAAACACATTGTATAGCGCACATGAACGAAAAGGTGTTTGAGTCGAATACTCTAACCTCAAGTCCTTCTGCTGTAATGTAACAGGTAACGGAGTTTTCTCACCAAAATCAATCTCTTGAAACTCCTCATTCCACTCCATTTTTCTAGTTAAAAAAGATGCAATATATGGAGATGTTATGCCACTTAATGGTTCTCCAGCATGAGTTTCTTTACCATAAAATAATGCGGCTGGCATTATTTTACCTATTGTACCAGAGTAAATATAATACTTTGGATCACCTGGTTCTTGTGAAAATACGGGCTCACCATTTAAAAATAATTTAAAATTCAAATCATATTCTTCCTGAAGATTTACAAGAGTTGAGACAGCGTCACGCATTCCACCCGAATTTACCTCTTCATCAGGAACAGTTAATAATAAAAGATTAATTGGCCATTCCTCAATACTAGCTTTCTCAATAAGACTCATATGCATCGCAAGTCCCATTTTCATATCCATCGAACCACGACCAAATAAATATTCACCAGAATTCAAATCACTTTGAACTTCTTTTGATAATTCATTTAGCCGTTCATGAAAAGCATTTGTTAAATCTTCTGTTTTGGTAGACAAATGTTCAAGCTCACCATATTCTTCTGTATTTACCGTATCAAAATGACTTATAAGACAAATCGTATCTTTTACATCTGGCTTTTTATACAATGCAGTTAAAAATTTACGACCTTTATCTGAATCATGTAACTTCAGTTGATTTGGTAAATCTTTAAAATATTGTAAAGCTGATAGCTTGTTAAATAAATTAATAGGAAATTGCCGTTCCCCATCTGTTAGCGTTATACTTTTCCAGCTTACTAATTCTGATAGTAATGTTTTCAAGTTTTCAGGTGAATTCCATAACATCTTATTCATATCTGTCCCCCATAATCATTCTGTAATTTAAGTTTCGCTATCTCTAATTGGAAATGGGTAATTCAATCAATATCTCACCTATTCTATAAATGTAACTTAATACCTTTTTTAAATAGTAAAAACGTTAAAATAAAAAACCATCTATTTCTAGATGGAAAAATTAATAGCAGTATTTAAACTAGATTGTCAGACTGATTACAAGTGCTTGGCAAGCAGTTTGACGTTTAATATTGCGCTCCATTTATATTCCACACAATAAAAGTACACACAAAAATTAGTCCAAAAAAGAACATTAAAATAAATCCCGATAATTTTGCTAACCCTTTTTCTTCTTTTATAATTGCTACTACACCAGTAATTAAGCTCGCAAAAAGACAAATATAATAAATATAAAATGATATAACCTTTATTGTATTTAAAGTTTCGATTGTAAATGCAAAAATCGCACTAATTAAACTACCTAAAACAAAGAAGTATGCTAATTTACCGATTTTTTGACTAAACTTAATTACTCCATTTGTTATAATTCCAAAACAACTAATTAGCGAAAGCCAAAAAATCCCTTCTAAGATTCTTCTACTAACAATTGGCAATGAGTTCGCAAAATGTCCTATAAATGAAATAAATATAACAAACAATAATATGAAGACATTTCTTCTATATTTTTTGAGCTCCTGCAAACCACTCAGCCTCCTAGGCTATAAGTTTATTAAACATCTTGCCCTAATGCATACTATTCAACAATCGAGGTAATTCCCCTCTATTTAACGGATAAAATAACAAATAAAAAAAGAACAAAAGTTCCCGTTTTATGTCGAAAAACTTTGAAATAGTCAATATCGCAAACGTATGTTCTTTATTTTATAATTTAGATATGGATCGATTAGAATATGGTAAAGGATAGACAAGCGTTTTAGAATATTTAAGTTCTTTCAAATTAACAAAATTAATATTTAAACAAGGAGTGAAGTGGAACATGTCATTAGAATTAATCCCTTATTTAATCATGGATGGAAATGCTCAAGAAGCAATCAATTTTTATGAAAAAGCACTTGATGCAAAGGTATTATTAAGTCAAACTTATGGAGAAGTTGGAGAGGATTCAGAAGGAAAGATACCGTCTGATGCTAATAATTTAATCATGCACGCAACGATCCAAATCGGAGTATCAGTATTAATGCTTTCAGATACTTATCCTGGTTACCCTTTCCAAAGTGGAAACCAAGTAACAATTTGTATTTCTACAAATGAAATTGAAATTTCAAAACGATTTTTTGAAGGCCTTTCAGAAGGTGGCAAAGTAGAGTTACCATTACAAGATGCTGGTTTTAGCCCATGTTATGGTAAAGTAGTAGATAAATTTGGCGTACTTTTTCAAGTATTTACACACCCTGCCGGGCAGCAATAATTTCATTTATTAATTATCTATTCTTGAACAGATTGCTTGTTACATCGTTCTAAACTTCCATGTTCTAAAAAATTCTTAGTTAAAATTTATACATAATTTATCAGCAAAAAACGACTCGGCCAATTATGTCCGAGTCGTTTTAAAAATTATATTCTTCTTTGGATATACCTTACAACGTTCGTAACTAATTTTCTTGGCATGAATCGAACAGAATTTGCTAGTATTTTATTCGTCATACCAGGAATCACAATTGTTTTTCCATCTCTAAATCCCCTATATGCTACTTTAGCAACATCTTTTACATTCCCTACTCCACTTTGGAATAGATTTGATTCATGCATATTAGCACGTTTTCCAAAATTCGTTTCTGTTGCACCAGGACAAACAGCTGTTACCTTAACATTTGTTCCTTTCATTTCATTCGAAAGTGCTTCCGTAAAAGAAAGAACATAAGACTTTGTAGCATAATAAACAGCCATTAATGGCCCAGGCTGAAATGCTGCAGTAGAAGCAATATTCATCACTCCACCCTTATTTCGATCAATCATCCCTTTTAAAAACAATTTTGTAAGATGTGTTACTGTACGTATATTTAAATCAATCATATTTAACTCTTCGTTTAGATTTGTAGTTGCAAACTCCCCAAATAATCCAAACCCAGCATTATTCACTAAATAATCAACTTGAATAGTTTCCGCATTTAATTCCCTTTGTAAAGAAACTATTTCCTCTTCCTTAGATAAATCCTTTGAAAATAGATGAATCTTTACTTTCGACATTGATTCAATTTCATTTTTTACTTCCATTAAATTATCAATCGATCTTGCTACTAAGACTAAATCGAATCCATCCCTTGCAAATAAAATAGCTAATTCTTTACCAATTCCTCCGGATGCACCTGTAATTAATACAGTCTCATTTGACTTCATCGTTATTTCTCCCTACTCTTCCCACTTATATTTTTTATCATTTAATCAAGATTAAGATTATACGTTTAAACATTTAAACTCATTTGATGAAACTTACTATACCTTATAAAAGAAAAAAAGACAATATTATATTGTCTTGAGAATGTTGAAATAAGCTAGTATACTTTGCTGCTTATTTATCAAGTTTTTTGTTTCAATAACTTGATAGTCTACTGATCTTTTTTTAAGTTTTCGTTTATCTTATCAAGTTTTGCTTCAACCCTCTGCATTTGAAGCCTATTTTTCCTACTGGAACGAAAAATAAATACAACTAAAATAATAATAGCAACTGGTATTAAAAATACAATCAACTGAAAGATTAAATCTCCTATAGCCATACCATTTACTCCTTTCTTATTTTAAGTGCATTAAAATAATTTCTCACTTCTAATTAAAGTATAAACGAAATTGGTAAATTATGTAACATATACTTATACCTAAAATAAATAGAGAGTACAAGTGTACTCTCTAAAGTGGATAGAATTCAACTACATTCTGGACAAAGACCGTATATCTCAAATTTATGACTTTGTACTGTATAACCAGGTAAATCAACAGATAAATTGTCCATAGGGCATCTATAAATACTTTTTGTATTACCACAATCTAAACAAATAAAATGATGATGATGCTCTGAGGAAGAGCACTTCGATCGAAAACGTTTTTCACCATCTAGTTCTGTAACTTCCACTACATCAACCTCAATAAATGTTGATAAATTACGATAAATCGTATCGAAGCTAAGTCCTTTGTATTTATCTTTTAATGCTTGTTGAATATCTCTTGCAGTTACATATTTATTTTGCCTAAAAATATATTCAAGCATATCATATCGTTTAGGCGTATTTTTGAAGCCTCTTTCTTTTAGTAATTTTGATGCATCTGCTAATTTCATTTAATCACTACCTTTGTCTCGTTCTTAATTTCTTCAAGCTTAAAGTAAAAATAAGAATAAGGATTTGCAGGATCACAATCGTACCACCAGGCGCGAGATTTAAATTATAAGAAAGCAAAATACCTGCAACAACTGAAAACTCTCCGAAAATAATAGAAAAGATAATTGTTTGCTTAAAACCCTTCGAAATTCGTATGCTCGCTGCTACTGGTAAAGTCATTAGAGATGATACTAATAAAACACCTACAACTCTCATAGAAATGGATACTACCAAAGCAACTAATAAGATAAACAAATAATGAATCCATTTTGCATTAATACCTGAAGCAACTGCATATTCTTCATCAAATGATAATAGGAACAATTCTTTATAAAGTACTATGATAGATATTACTACAAATACAGCTATAATTATGACAGTAATTAAATCTTCTTGTGACACAGCACTAACACTACCAAATAAATAACTAAATAGATCTGTATTAAATCCATTAGCTAGTGATATTAAAATGACACCTAATCCCATTCCTCCTGAAAGAATGATTGGAATTGCTAACTCTTGATAATGTTTATAAACACTTCTTAGTTTTTCAATTAAAAATGCTCCTGCAACTGAAAATGTCATCCCCATAAATAAAGGACTAATAAAGCCTGATGTAAAGAAAAACTTTTCAAGTAAAAGACTTGCTGCAACTCCTGATAAAGTCACGTGACTCAATGCATCAGAAATAAGTGATAATCTTCTAAATACAACAAATACACCTAATAATGGAGCCATAACTCCAATTATCATACCAGTGATTAATGTATTTCTCAGAAAATCATAATGAAAGAAATCCATCATATTCGATCTCCTCCATTCTCGTGATTGTGAGATAATACATGCACAGAATGGCCATATAGAAGAGACAAATCCTTCTCAGTAGCATCTTTAAACTTATCTCGACTACCATGGAAGTGTAGTCTTTTATTTAAACATGCAACATGTGATACTTTATCCGTAATAATGCCAATGTCATGAGAAACTAATAATAAAGTAATACCAAGCTTAGTATTTAAATCGCTAAGTAATTGATAAAAGCTTTCTACATTTTCAGCATCTACCCCAACGGTTGGTTCATCGAGTATTAATAGTTCTGGATTACTTACAAGTGCTCGTGCAATAAAGACACGCTGTTGTTGTCCACCTGAAAGTTCGCCGATATTACGATTTGCAAATTCATACATTCCAACTGACTTCAACGCTTCAGCGACTTTTTGTTTATCCGAATTTTTAAAACCGTTAAACAATCCAATTTTAGAAACAAGACCTAATGATACTACTTCAAAAACCGATGCTGGAAATCCAGAGTTAAAACTATTCGCTTTTTGAGATACATAACCAATCTTATCCCAACTTTTCATTTTTCGAATATCTGTACCGAATATCTCTATTTTTCCTTCATCTGGTTGTTGGATACCTAATATACATTTTAGTAAAGTTGATTTGCCACTACCGTTTGGACCAACTAAACCTAAAAAGTCTCCTTTTTTTACTAGAAGATTAATGTCTGTTAATACCTTTTGACGTTCATAGCTATAAGACAAATCTTCAATTTTTATGATATCTTGACTCATTTATTAAAACACCTTCATCTATTTAGGAATAATTACGTTTTACTTCAAGTTCTTAGTATAAGAGAATACTTCTTATTTGTAAACAAAGAAAACTCGGCAAAATATTATTAGTTTTTTAATTCATTTCTTCTGTATCAAAACTTTAAATCCCTTAATTCCTCAGTGGATTTTTAATGTATTTTTAATAAATAAGATTTATCACTTTGTGACAAAAAATACAATGTGTTACAATTATCATATAAATATAGATAAAGAGGTGGTTTTTTGAACGCAATTACACATCGTAAGCTTTCAAACTTTAAAATTATTAGACGGGGGTTTTTTATCACACTAGGAGCTGCATTGATGGCAGCTTGCTTAAAAGCATTCTTTATTCCAACTGATATCATTGATGGTGGAATCGTAGGTATCTCTTTGATCCTCTCCCATATTACTTCGATTAATCTCGGTATTTTTCTATTCTTGTTAAACTTACCTTTTGTAATAGTAGGTTATAAGCAAATCGGTAAAACATTCGCTATCTCAACTTTATTTGGTATCACTGTACTTTCAGTATTTACCTCTCTTTTTAAGGACATTCCTCATTTAACTAATGACCCTTTACTAGCTGCATTATTTGGTGGATTAGGTTTAGGAATTGGCGTAGGCTTAGTAATTCGTAATGGTGGCTCACTTGATGGGACTGAAATTATAGGAATACTTTTAACAAAATCATCACCTTTTTCAATTGGTGAAGTTGTTATGGCATTTAATGTATTTATTCTCGGAAGTGCAGGATTTGTATTCGGATGGGATAATGCTATGTATTCATTAATTGCCTATTATGTAGCATTTAAAACAATTGATTTAACAATTGAAGGGTTCCAGGATACTAAATCTGTTTGGATTATTAGTGATAATGATAAAGAAATCGGTGATGCATTAAATGCCCGATTAGGTCGAGGTGTTACATATTTTCATGGCGAAGGTGGCTTTATGGGTGAAGATAAAAAAATCATCTTTACAGTCATTTCAAGACTTGAAGAAGCAAAATTAAAATCGATTGTTGAAGACTATGATGAAAATGCCTTTGTAGCAATCGGAAATATAGCAGATGTCAAAGGTGGAAAGTTTAAGAAGAAAGCAATCCACTAATAGTAAACAATTAAGCTTGAATTCTATCATGAATTCAAGCTTTTCTATTTTAATAGTTTAATTGAGTTGTTCAAATAATCCGCTTTACGACGCCTCAATGATCCAATTATAAGATACCGCGAATAGGAGTGTCTTTTATTTTTTTCTGAATCTCCATGTGAAATCAGTACAGTTTTTTGCACTGCCTCCCACTGTTATCCATAATAGTTTTGAAAAATCAATTGAGATTAGTGTCCTATGCTCATTATTTATAACAACCCTTCATAAAATTTATTGATGAAATATTTCACCCAAGAGGAGGTTCAGAATGAATATTATCCAAACACTCATAAATAAAAAGGTAAATAGTATAACACCAAAGGATTTATTAAAATTAAGCCAGCAATATCAAGTGTATATTACGCCAGATCAAGCCAATAAAGTGGCTGCAATATTAAACGGGAAAAATTATAATATTTATGACGCTGAACATAAAAAGCAAATTCTTTCCCAAATTGCAAATGTTACTTCTAAAGCCACTGCACAACAAGTTGATATTATTTTTCAAAAGCTAACTTAAGCTTGGTTTAAATGTTCATTAAAAAGCTTTAATTTATAACTCTACTCATTTCACAAATCATATAATGCTCATACAAAGAATCACCTAACTATTTTAAAACGAAATGAGAGGGATTAATATGGATTTGCATGAGCTACATTATGAAATAATTTATTTAGACAAAGAAACAGATGACGAAGTGAAATTCAAACACATGTTTCATATGGATGATTTAAGCCATAACTTAGCTCTTAATATCGCTAGTAGTTTAATCGAACGTGACAAGGCACATGTGGTCTATATTAAATTAATGCACTTAGACGAACATGATCACGAATTAGTTAGTAATGTTGTCACTGTGAAAAGAATTATTGATGGAAAAATAATTGCTTCATATTTGGATAGTAAGTTAAAGAAGGTTGTAGAAATAGAATTATAAACTAGATTGAATGGGGCTGTCTCATAAGTCGAATTAACTGACTTATGGGTGCCCTTTTTTTATTACTAGTGCTATTAGGGGTATATCATTATATTGCTTTCTATTTGTAACTGATAATTTAAAAATAATTAACAGTTTATTATTCACTTAAGTAAGAATAAGAGCATATTTGCTAGAATTCATTTAAAGGTATCTACTTTTATCTGATTTCCAAGTCGTTATACTTCTAGGGGTATGGGTAATGTTGGATATTATTTGCGATTCTTAGGAATTTAATTGCAGTTTTGCTAAATTTATTTGCGATTCTCTAATTTTAATTGCAGTTTTACCGATTTTAATTGCGATTTCCAGATTTTATTTGCAGTCCAATAAGAAAATAAAGAAAACCAGCCCATTATTTAAAATGAACTGGTTCTTTGAATTAAGCTTTCAATAATTCTTGAATTAAGTTTTCGTTAAATTCTTGATTGCGTAACATTACAATTTCTAATTTATACGGTGGTACCTTGTTGTTTTTATCTTCACCAACATATGGAGTTTCTAAAATTTTAGGGATGTCCATTAGTTGTGGATGATGAACAATATAGTTTAATGCTTTAAATCCAATCGACCCAAAGCCAATGTTCTCATGTCGATCTTTTCGACTTCCCATTGGATTTTTACTATCGTTAATATGAAGTACTTTTATTTTATCGATCCCAATTAAGTGATCGAATTGCTGTAAGACACCATCAAAATCATTAACGATATCATAACCAGCGTCATTAATATGGCATGTATCAAAACAAACTGATAATTTATCGTTGTAGTGTACACCTTCCATAATTCTCGCTATTTCTTCGAATGATTTACCACATTCTGAACCTTTTCCAGCCATTGTTTCAAGCGCAATTTGTACTGGAGTTTCAGCTGTTAATACTTCATTTAAACCTTGAATAATTCTGTCGATTCCAGCATCTTCACCAGCGCCTACGTGAGCACCTGGATGTAATACGATTTGTTTTGCTCCTAATGCTGCTGTACGGTCTATTTCTTTTTGTAAAAATTCAACACCTAATTCATATGTAGCTGGATTTGTCGTATTGCCAATATTGATAATATATGGTGCATGGACAACTATATCAGCAATTCCATTTTCAGCCATATGTTTTAAACCCGCTTCAATATTTAAATCTTCAATTGCTTTACGACGTGTATTTTGAGGCGCACCTGTATACACCATAAATGTATTAGCACCATAGCTTGCAGCTTCTTCACTAGCGGCCAAAAACATCTTTTTACCGCTCATTGAAACATGAGATCCTATTCGTAACATTCTTTCAGCTCCTACCTTAATTAATCATACTTACCATTTTAACATGAAAATCAATCATGTTAAATTGTTCGCCTGCTTATAAAGAAAACTTTCCGATTGGCAAGGCTTAGGCGAAGACAGAGGTTTAGTTGCACTTATACTTTATTCCTAAAATTGGCTACCACGTCGAATTAACTTCTCGTTGCCAATTTATACTTCTTAAAGTGTAAAAGAAAAAGAAAGGAATATTCTTCCTTTCTTTTTTCAAACTATCTACTCGTTTTTCTTTTCACTTTATTTTTAAATGATTCTCTTTGTTCATTCAGTTTACGTTTATAGCCAGGTTTAACTTTAGATGGCTTTTTAATTGCTTTACCAGCAACTGCATCTAAATTACGATCAGTTCTTTTACGTAGCTTACGTTTTGAACGCGGTCCTAAATCAACCCATTCACCATTTTTAAGTTCACGATGCTCAAATGTAATTCCACGATCTTGAAGTTTGTCTAATGCTTGTTCATCTTCTTGATCATAAATTGTAATAGCAGTTCCAGAGAAGTTTGCACGCCCTGTACGTCCTACACGGTGTACATAAAAGTCTAAATCTGCTGGTAGTTCGATATTGATTACATGACTTACACCTTCAATATCGATCCCTCGGGAAGCTAAGTCAGTAGCAACAATATATTGGAACTCTAAATCTTGAATTTGCTTCATCATTTTTTTACGTTCACGAGGAGTTAAATCTCCGTGAATTTGACCAACTTTTAAGCCATATGATGCTAATTGAGTAGCAACTTCTTCAGCCTTTTTCTTCGTATTTGTAAAGACAATTGCTAAATATGGCTGACAACTTAATAAAATATCTTTAGCCATTTTAACTTTGTCTTTATGGCGACTTGGAACAATAATATGTTCAATTTTCTGAGCTGAAAGTTGTTGCGGATTAATATGAATATGTTCAGGATTTTCCATATACTTTTTCAAAAACGGTTTAAGCTTTTCAGGAATTGTCGCTGAAAAAACAAGCATTTGTAGTTTCTTTGGCATTTTTGATGCAACTTGGTCCACATCATGAATAAATCCCATATCTAACATTAAATCCGCTTCATCCACTACTAAATACTTCGTAGTATGAACTAATAATACATTATCGTTTACTAAATCTTTAATACGTCCAGTAGTACCGATTACGATATGTGGCTGTTTTTTTAGTTTTTCAACAGTACGTTTGTAGTCGGTTCCTCCAACGAAGTTTTTTGCAGTTAATTGCTCATCTTCTGGACAACATTCAATGATCGCTTGAACATCATTATAAATTTGAGTCGCTAATTCACGAGTTGGAGCAGTTATTACTAATTGCACTTGATCTAAAGATGGATCTAATGTATTAATTGTCGGAATTAGATATGCATGAGTCTTTCCTGACCCTGTTTGCGATTGACCGATTACACTACGTCCAGTTTTAACTTGAGGAATGATCTTTTGTTGAATTTCTGTTGGTTCTGTAAAGTGTTTCTTCTCTATCGCTTCCAAAATAAATGGTTTTAATTGAAAATTTTTAAATGAAATTGCCATATAACTCACCTTCTTAATTTAAACTTTCTATGTAATGAGGAAACTATATCCTCTTACAAAATAGCTACAATTATCTATTATACAATAGATTAGCCCAATAAAGCTAATTCTAATTTTTCTTTCTTCTTTAGTAGCATTTTAATTTTTATTCTGTCCTATACTAACCATTTCAAATTATGTGCATAGCCTAAGTAATAAAGAGTATTTTTGAAAGGAGGTATTAGAATGGGATTACTTGATAAATTTAAGAAAAAAAATAAACAGCCTTTTCCTATGAACGGTCCAAATTTTTATAATAGTTATCAACAGCCTTATCAAAATTTACAAAATCCATACGGTGCAAGACCAAATTTTGATCAACGATACCCATATCCCCAATCACCGCAGCAACCTTATATGCAACATCAACAACAGTTTTATCCACCTGTCCAACAAATTGTTGGGCAACAAGGTCATTATCAACAACCAATTTCATATCAACCACAGTTAAACGCACATCAACAATATATAAGCCAAAATAAAATTTTACAACCTGTTCCTTTTCAAAACCAACCAGTAATGCAGCCACAGGGCGGTAGTAATTATCAGCAACAAGGATCACAAAATCAATACCCAATGACTGGGCAACCACCCGAAAAAGAAGATGATGGAAGTCCAGGTTTTTTCTCGCGATTAATGGGAGGAGACACTTCAATTACAGGTGTCATCGGTGGTATGCAAAAAGCTGTTCAAGCAGCTCAACAAGTCACGCCAATGATCCAACAATACGCTCCTGCTATTAAAAATTTCCCTTCAATCTATAAAATATTTAAGGCAGTAAATACCGACGACCCAGTCGACACAAAAAAAAGTAAAAAAAATGATTCAAATGGAATAATAGATGCTGTGCAAACAGAAGAAAAAAAACCTAAAAAAAGAAAGAAAGCTCCAATTAAGTCAGAAGTAGTAGAACCATCCCATAGTATTGAAGAAACTGCATCAAACGTAAATCCAAAACCAAAATTGTTTATGTAAATTTTCTTTTTCTTTGTATAGTAGTATCTCCCTCCTTTATAATAAAAAATGACAACAATATTATAAAGGAGGGGCTACTCCATGAAAGTTATTAAAGTTACCCCACGAGGCTATTGCTACGGAGTTGTAGATGCAATGGTCATTGCTAGAAATGCAGCTAAAGATCCATCATTACCAAGACCAATTTATATACTTGGTATGATTGTTCATAATAAACATGTTACAGACGCATTTGAAGAAGAAGGTATCATTACTTTAGATGGTCCAAGCAGATTAGATATCCTAGATAAGATTGAAAAAGGTACTGTTATTTTTACGGCTCACGGAGTTTCTCCAGAAGTAAAATCAAAAGCAATTAAAAAAGGGCTTACGACGATTGATGCGACTTGTCCAGATGTAACGAAAACTCATGATTTAATTAAAGAACGAATGGCTGAAGGCTATCACTTTATTTATATTGGTAAAAAAGGACATCCGGAACCAGAGGGCGCAGTTGGAATCGCACCTTCGATTGTTCACCTAATTCAAAATAAATCTGATATTGATGCTTTAGAAATTCCTACTGATAAAATTATCATTACAAATCAAACAACTATGAGCCAATGGGACGTAGTTGAATTAATTCAATACGCAATTATAAAGTACCCGACTGCTCATGTTCATAAAGAAATTTGTATGGCAACTCAAGTTCGTCAAGAAGCAATTGCTGATCAAGCTAGCCAAGCAGATCTAACAATTGTTGTAGGTGACCCAATGAGTAATAACTCAAATAGACTTGCACAAGTTTCGCATGAAATTGCAGGAACAAAGGCATTTCGTATTTCAGATATAACTGAACTTCAGTTAAAATGGTTAGAGGGCGTTGAGACTGTAGCTGTTACGTCTGGAGCTTCTACTCCAACACCGATCACACGTGAAGTTATCGCATTTTTGGAGAAGTATGATCCAAACGATGAAAGCACTTGGGATACAAAATCTGGAGTAGAATTAAGTAAAATACTACCTAAAGTTAGAATAAAAGACTAAAAAATAGGACTTCTGGATTTTTAACCCGGAAGTCCTATTTTTTAATTCGCAAAAAACGTTTAAATAAATGTAAATGGATCAGTGTGGATCGTTGAAGCGATAATTTCACAAGCCATGTTTTTTTCTTTTAATTTATTATCTAAAAGACGTTTAACACCTAATTTCATCACTTTTTCAATATTGTGACCTGCATCAACTATATTTAAATTAAGCATTTTCCAATCCTGTGCTACGTGGTAATATATATCACCACTTAAATAAACATCTGCACCGTTTCTTTTTGCATGATAGGCAAACTTATTTCCGTCTCCACCTACAATAGCAACCTTTTTTACTCGATCACTTAAGTTCCCTACCACTCTTACACCTTGTAAATCTAATTTTTCTTTTACATAATGCGCAAATTCTTCTAATGAAATCTCTTCTTTAAGGCTTCCGATTCTCCCAATCCCGAATGTTTTGCCTTCATTTTCTAGTGTGTATGTATCATATGCTATTTCTTCATATGGATGAGCTTTTTGCATCACTTTTAGCACTTGTTTTAATTTTAATTGTGGAACAACTGTTTCGAGCTTTACCTCATCAACTTCTTCTAATTGCCCCTGTTGCCCAATAAATGGTGTTGTCCCCTCTAACGGTATAAATGTCCCTGTTCCATTCGAAATAAAGCTACAATGGCTGTATTGACCAATATGACCTGCTCCAGCATCACAAATTGCATTTAATACAATTTCAGCATGTGTTTTCGGTACATATACAACTAACTTAATTAATTTTTCAACATAAGTTGGAGCGAGAACATTCGTATTTTCTAATTGTAAAGCTTCAGCTAAAAAATCACTCACACCGTTTTCTGCGATATCAACATTTGTATGTGCTGCAAAAACAGCTAGATCATGTTTAATACAAAGTTCCACTATTTTACCCGGTTCACTGTCTGTATCAATCTTTTTTAAAGGACGATAGATAATAGGATGGTGAGCAATAATTAGGTTTGCACCAATTGAAATTGCCTCTTCTACAACCTCTTTTGTGACATCTAATGCAATTAATACCTTTGTCACTTGTTTTGATAATGTACCAATTTGAAGACCATTTGGGTCACCTTCCTCAGCTAAATGCTTAGGGAATAGTTCTTCAAATTGCTGTACTAGCTGAAAACCATTTATCGATTTCATGAAAGCACCTCTTTTATCCACTCAAGTTTCTGTTCAACTTCTTTCATCTTCTGAACTGATTCCTCTGTTTGTTTTGCTGATTCAAGTTGTGTTAAGATTCTTTCAAAATTCTTTTTTTCATGCTCCCATTTCTTCTTAAATGCATCATTTTTGTTTTTTAATAAGTAAGGACCTATAAATAGCTCCATATCTTTCTTTTCACTGTATGCACTATTTGGATTTGATTTAGAAGCTACTAGAATTTCATAGATTTTTCCATCCTCTTCTAATATATCTTCTTCCACAAGAGAATATCCTTCATAATCAAGCCAATTTCTAATTTGATTTGCACCAATATTTGGTTGCAACACTAACGTTTCAACACCTTGAAGTTTTTCTTTACCTTTTTCTAATATGCTCGAAATTAAAGAACCACCCATTCCAGCTATTGTTATGACATCTACTTCGTTCGGTACTAAAACCTCTAGCCCGTCTCCCATTCTCGCTTCTACAATTCCTTCTAACCCACTTTGACGAATCGTAGATCGTGCTGAATTATATGGACCTTCAGTAATTTCCCCTACAATAGCTGAGGTGCATCTTTTATTTAAAACTGCATAACAAGGTAAATAAGCATGATCTGATCCAATATCAGCTAATTTCGTGCCCTCTGGTATGTAATCAAATACTCTTTTTAAACGATTTGATAAATTAACTTCATTCATAATAAAATCACCATTTCATTTTATTTTCATAACATCATTTTACACTATAGTAGTCAAGAAACCAAAATGACCCCTTCTAACGAAGAGGTCATTTTATATGCTTGCTTATTTTTTCTCAGATAACCATTTAGCAACAGCATCCAATTGTGGTCCTTGTAGTAAACCAGCTGGCATTCCGCCTTCTTTACCGTTTTTAAGAATGTTTTTGATTTGATCTTCTGAGTATCTTGAACCTACTTTAGTTAAGTTTGGTCCTACAACCCCTTGTAATTGATCACCATGACAGCTAACACATGTTTGAGCATATATTTCATCTGGCTTAGTTGATGCTGTTTGCGCCGGTTTTTTATCACCGTTTGCAATTTCATCAGCCTGTTTTGCTCCTTTTAATGAAATAATTAGCATGACTGCGATTCCTAGTGCTGCAATTAGAGCAAAAGGAATTAATGGATTTCGTTTCATTATGATCCCCCTTATGTAACCCCTTAAAAAAATAAAATTAATTACTATAACATTATTATTGTATACGATTAAAAACAATAAAAAAAGTATTATATTGGATAAATTTAAAAATTGTTAAACGATTTCAAAATTATATAAACCTTCCTACTATAAAGAATTAAATTCTATATAGCATAATTACAAATTATATTTGTATAAACTCACCTCTTGATAAATGAAATAAGTAAGTTTTTTTAAGAAACCATTTAAAACCATCGTTACTCATTAAACTTTTATTTTGAATTTAATCATTTTCACAAAAAGCTTAAGCAAAAGATTTAACCCATTCTATTAAAAACTCTAATAAATAATTGCTATTACGATATAGGTAATATGTCTTCAATCCATTTATTTTATATTTAGTAGTATTGAACTAATTATAAAAATTATTAAAAAAGTAGGGAAAATGAGTATTTGCAAATTTAAAGACAATTCTGTAAAATAAAGTAAATAGGTATCCAATTGTTAAAATGATGGAATTACTACTAGCGTCTCCATATTTTATAATAACCATTTTTGCTTAAATTATCCTTTGATTCATCTTTAGAATAAATTATTAAAAGATCAACCGTTTTAGCATTACTTAGTATGTAGCATAGCACTACAATTATATATTTAGTACGGACATTCGATATATTTTGACAAATTTTTTATTGTGACATATTTACTAATTAGAACGTTTTCATTTTTTATTTTTTAGTTGAAAATAAAAAAGTTTACCCAATAAAGGATAAACTCTTTTTAAACATTCTATTCTAAGAAATCTTTTAGACGTTTGCTTCGGCTTGGATGACGTAATTTACGTAGAGCTTTTGCTTCGATTTGACGAATACGCTCACGTGTAACTCCAAATACTTTACCAACTTCTTCTAAAGTACGAGTTCGTCCATCATCTAAACCAAATCGTAAACGTAAAACATTTTCTTCACGATCTGTTAATGTATCAAGAACATCTTCTAATTGCTCTTTTAGCATTTCATAAGCTGCATGCTCAGCTGGTGAAGTTGCTTCCGAATCTTCAATGAAATCACCTAAGTGTGAATCATCTTCTTCACCAATTGGTGTTTCTAATGAAACTGGCTCTTGAGCAATTTTAAGGATTTCTCTAACTTTTTCTGGTGGTAAATCCATTTCTTCACCAATTTCTTCAGGAGATGGCTCACGACCTAAATCTTGAAGCAATTGACGTTGAACACGAATTAATTTGTTAATTGTTTCCACCATATGAACTGGAATACGGATTGTTCTAGCTTGATCTGCAATTGCACGAGTAATCGCTTGACGAATCCACCAAGTCGCATATGTACTAAATTTATAACCTTTACGATAATCAAACTTTTCAACGGCTTTGATTAATCCCATATTACCTTCTTGAATAAGGTCTAAGAACAGCATACCACGTCCTACATAACGTTTTGCAATACTTACTACTAATCGTAAGTTCGCTTCTGCTAGGCGTCGTTTCGCTTCTTCATCGCCTTCTTCAATACGTTTCGCTAAATTGATTTCATCTTGTCCAGAAAGTAAATCAACTCGGCCAATTTCTTTTAGGTACATACGTACTGGATCATTAATTTTTACTCCAGGAGGAACGCTTAAATCATTTAGGTCAAATTCTTCTTCCTTCTCTAATTGAGTTCCTCTAGGTTCATCATCAGCGTCACCAACAATATCAATACCTTGTTCACCTAGTTGTTCATAAAACTCTTCAAGTTGATCTGAATCAATTTCAAATCCATTTAAACGATCTGCAATTTCTTCATATGTAATTACACCACGTTTTTTACCATTTTCAATTAATAATGCTTTTACTTGATCAAGTGTTACTTCTGTTTCCGTATCTTTAGAACGAGCCGATTTATCAGCCATCTGTTCCCCTCCTTCGAAAAGTTCGCGAATCATTTAACATATTTCATACTAGATCTTAGCTGTGTGATTTGTTGGAGAATCGTTGCAGCTTTTACAAAATCTCCTTCACGTTCGGCTTTTTTCAGATCTATTTCTTTTTCACGTATACGTTGTTGTTTATCATAGTTGTTTAATGCATCTAAATAATCCTTTAACTCTCGCTCTGTTAGTTCAGGTGCTATCTGTAAATTGACAATTTTTGAAACTACTTCAAGTAACCTTTTTGAAGGAAGGTAATTCATAAATTTACTAATATTAGACTCATTGCCCTCTTCATAATAAGCATAAAGATGGATTATAATCTCGGAATAATCATTATTGTAGAATAGACCCTGATATTGCTGTCTTACTTTTTCAGCCACGTCACTGCTATTTAACATATGAGCTAAAAGTAATTGTTCAGCTCTAACATGTGCAGGAAGAAGTGTCTTAGTAGTAATATCGCGTTTGATATCAGTTTTTACTTCTGTTACATTAGATATACGATTTGCCTGATTACTATATTGTCCAAATTCCTTCTTAAGTACTTCAATCGAGATAGAAAACTCTTTTGAGAGTTGATTTAAGTAATAATCTTGTTCGATCAGTTGACTTAGTTTAGCAATTTCTTGTAGCATTTCTTTTATATACTGAAATTTAACAGTTTCATCTAAAAGATTTTTTCCTTTTCGATGATATTGCATTTTAAAACTCATTAATGATACACTAGCTTCAATAATAGAGGTATTAAATTTTTCTGGACCAAATTGTCTTATATATTCATCAGGATCTAAGCCATCAGGCATTTGTGCTACTTTAATTGTAAATCCTTCTTTTTGAAGAACTTTAGCTGCTTTTTCAGTTGCATTAATACCAGCCTGATCTGAATCATAACAAATAATAATTTGATCAACAGATGTTTTCAAGACTTTCGCTTGATCCTCTGTTAATGATGTTCCCATGGTTGCAACTGCATCATGGACACCAGCTCTAAACGCAGAAATGACATCTGCAAAACCTTCCATCAAGATTGCCCGATTTTGCTTTCGCATGACATTCTTTGCTTGGTAAAATTGATATAATAATTTTCCTTTATGGAAAATTGAAGATTCAGGACTATTTAAATATTTTGGTGACCCTTCACCCATTATTCTTCCACTGAATGCAACAATTTTTCCTTGATGGTTATGAATTGGAAAAATTAATCGATTTCGAAATCGATCATAGTAATTACCATCACGTTCACTTCGAACAACTAGACCAGCTTTCTCCATGATTGGCATTGGATAGCCACGTTTTTCTAACACCTTAGTAACAGCATCCCAAGAATCTAAAGCAACCCCAAGCTCAAAATGCTTTATTTCCTCTCTAGAAATTCCTCTATTAAGTAGGTATTCTAATGCTTGTTTACCTTCTGTTGTGTTAACTAATAGATGATGATAGTACTTTTTGACAAACTCATGAGCTTCAAGCATAATGCCTTGCTCAGTAGCTTGTGGATTCTTGACTGTGTCAACCGTATCTGTAGGTAAAGTGATATTTGTCTTTTTTGCAAGCTGATGGACAGATTCTTGAAAGTTAAGTCCTTCAAGCTGCATAATGAAAGAAATCGCATTTCCTCCAGCACCGCATCCAAAACAATGAAAAATTTGTTTTTCAGGAGACACAGAAAAAGATGGTGTGCTTTCTCCATGAAAAGGACAAAGTCCAAAATAATTTCTTCCTTGTTTTTTCAGAGGAACATACTCACTTACTACATCAACTATGTCAACTGACTGACGAACCTGCTCGACAAGTTCATCGGGAATTCTGTTTCCCATACTGACAGCTCCATATACTATTTTATTCGATAAAACTCACTGTATTCCTTCATGATTCGACAAAAATATTTCCATATATTTTAAACTTAAGTTAATTCACTTTATTAAATCATATATGAATTATTAATTATCTAAAAAGAAGTGCTAAACAGTAGTTCATAAGCATTGCATCCAACTGCTAGTTCTGGTTTTCATTAACCCATTTATTTATCGCTTATGATTAATTTCTACACGTCTTTTGTAATTCCTTCAAAACATGTATCGATTTATGTAGTTTTATTTCCATCTTTCAATAAACTAGGAAGCACATATTCATAGTTTATTCGTAAGTATAAAAAGTTAAACCTATTAATTAGTTCATTTCATACAATTTTTTATTATAATCTATTTTAATTAGGAAATCTAGCAATAAGTACTAAAGAATTTTAACTTTTACATACAATCCTAATTTAACTAATTCCCTATTTAAAAAAGATGAAAACACATTAGATTACTCTAATGTGTCAGTCTAAAAAGATCGATCATTTTTAATTTCAAAAAAATTATCTAATTTGCTTATTTTGGTAATAGAAATTTAATATTACATTAGCGGATTCTTCTACTGCCTTACTTGAAACATCTACCACTTTACAGCCAATTTGTTTAACAACATTATTGAAATGTTTTAGTTCATCTTCAATTCTTGAAATATTAGCATAACTAGCTCCATCGTGAAGTCCTAATGAAATTAATCTTTCTTTTCGAATATGGTTTAACTTTTCTGGAGAAATCATTAGTCCTATGCACTTTTCTTTCGGAACATTAAATAGTTGTTCTGGTGGATCAACTTCTGGAACTAAAGGCACATTGGCAACTTTAAATCCTTTATGAGCAAGATATTGTGATAAAGGAGTCTTTGATGTTCTCGATACACCGATTAAGACTATATCAGCTTTTTCAATACCTCTGGGGTCTCTTCCATCATCATATTTAACCGCAAATTCAATTGCCTCTATACGCTGGAAATAATCTTCATCTAGTTTACGAACAACACCAGGTTCATTTCTAGGTTCAAGTTTATGAATCGTTGAAATTTTATCGATTAATGGACCGATTAAGTCATATACGATTACACCAGCACTTTGCGATTCCTCTAATAATTTCTTTCTCATATCAGGTTTTACTAATGTAAATACAATAATACCATTATTTTCTTTTGCTACTTGAACTATTTCAATTAATGTTGCGTTATCTTCAACGTATGGTACACGTCTAATCTCGAATTTTTGATGAAATTGACTAATAGCCGCCTTTACGACATGCTCTGCTGTTTCACCAACAGAATCTGATACAACATAAACGATTGAATTGCCCATATGTTCACCTCTTAACTTTACTAAAACATATCATTGTTCATTAAGTCTACAATCGCACGAGTAAAATTTGTTTTTGTAAATCGACCAATAACCTCAAGTCCATGCTCACTTTCACGAACAACAGGGACAGCATCAATTTGTTTTTCAATTAAACTCTTAGCTACATTATAAATTGTATCATCTTTAAAGCAAATTGTAATGTTTGGCATCCTCGTCATGATAATATCTACGGGTAATGTATGCAAATCTTTATTTCCTATACTTGCACGGAGTAAGTCTTTTCTCGATAGTACTCCTGTTAATATCGAATTTTGATCAACAACAAATAACGTTCCTACATCTTCAAGAAACATTGTAACTATCGCATCATATACTGATGAACTTCGATCTACTACAACAGGAATAGCCTGAAAATCCTTTACAGTCAATTTTTTAATTCTGTCAATGACTTGTGCACCGCTTGTTCTTCCTGTGTAATAATATCCTACTCGTGGTCTTGCCTCTAAAAAACCAGTCATTGTAAGAATAGCTAAATCCGGGCGAAGCGTAGCTCTTGTAAGTGCTAGCTGATCAGCTATATGTTCACCTGTAATTGGTCCATTATTTTTTACAATTTCAAGTATTTGAGTTTGTCGCTTTGTCAGTTCTATTTCCCTCACCCCTAACTATCCAATATGTTATACTCTCTAATAAATATTATATACTATTTTTACAATTTAAAAAAGAAAGAAGGAAATAGGTAGCCTATTTCCTTCCTTAGGTTTCTGAATTTTTATTTGTTTTCAGAAAATTATCCATATTTTTTAATTGCTCTAAAAATTTGCGTGACTTTAAATAGATTCCACTATATTCATCATAGTATGAAAATAAAATTTGTTGTAAGTTTTTCTTTGTTGCTTCACTAACCTCAATTTTTCCAAGTCGATTTACATCAAAATGATAAAATAATCTCATTAACTTAACCGACTTTTCAGTAACAGAAAAAGCATATGGATCAGTATGTTTACAACGCTGACATAAAAACCCACCTTCTTTAACAGAAAAGGCTAAAAATATATTTTCATTTGCACTACATCTACAATTCACACACAGATCAAAAAATGGGTGATATCCTAATACAGGTATCATTTTTGTCATAAATAAATAAGTCAAAACTTCAGCGTCGGCACCTTCATTCATGTGCTGTAGTAATTGAAGGACCAATTCAAATAAATACGGATTATTTTTTTTCTCTTCAACCGCTTTATCAGTTAGCTCTACAACAATCGAAGCATACGCTGTTGCAACTAAATCACTTCTTAACTCACGAAATGAATCAATCAGTTCTCCTTGACTTAATGTACCTAAACCGGATCCTTTTTGAATCAAAAACGACCCATATGTAAAGAGTTGTGTAACAGAAGCAAGTCGACTATTCGTCTTCTTTGCTCCTCTTGCCACAACTCCTATCTTACCTAATTCTCTTGTTAAAAGAGTAATAATAACATTTGATTCTCCATAAGCGTTTGCCCGTAATACAATTCCTTCTACACGCTGTAACATTTAACTCACCATCCAATTGGATGAAGGTTAAGTATGTAGGGAATCAATATCAGCTATTTCTTCATCAATGTAACTTTTCTGATCCACATGTTCCTGTTCAAGCTGCTTAAACAATAAATATGTCTCAACATTTCCAGTTTTAGAAAAGACATCCCAGGTAAAATTCAACATTGAGAAACCACCTTTCAAGAATAGCTACAACTCATTGCTCATTACCTATAGCCAATTACTTTCCCTGCTTACTTATAATGTGACCTTCTCTCCCGATTTTCATGTGTATAAAATTTATTAAAATAACAAATAAAAAGCTTGCAAAATCCAGAAAAATATGTTGGGCTTTTTTGAACAAATGGTAATATTATTAGCCCCTGATGCTAAGCCCTAGTCCCTTGATTTTTGCTTTTTAATATTCATCCTCACGGAAACCTAAATCTCTTAATTGAGACATACGATTACGCCAATCTTTTTGAACCTTAACCCATAACTCTAAGAATACTTTTGTATCAAGCAAGTTTTCTATATCTAAACGAGCACGCTTGCCAACCTCTTTTAACATGCTACCTTGCTTACCGATAATGATTCCTTTTTGGGAAGACCTTTCAACGACAATTGTTGCATTTACGTATATTGCATTTCCTTCTGGTCTTCTTTCAATTTGCTCAATAATAACAGCAATTGAATGTGGAACCTCTTCTCTAGTCAAATGCAATACTTTTTCTCTTATTAATTCTGAAATGATAAATCTTTCAGGATGATCTGTAACTTGATTTGCAGGATAATATTGCGGACCTTCTGGTAAATAAGTTTTAATAACTTTTAATAAGCGATCGACATTATTCCCTTGTAATGCTGAGATCGGAACAATTTCAGCAAATTGGAATAAATCTTTGTATTTATTGATTAAATCAAATAACTGATCAGGATGAATTGTATCAATTTTATTAATAACTAAAATTACTGGACTACGACTTCCTTGCAGCTTCTCAATAATGAATTCATCACCACGACCAAATCCTTCATTGGCATTTACCATAAATAGCGTAGCATCAACATCCTTAATCGAATCTTGAGCTACCTTTACCATAAAATCACCAAGCTTGTGTTTTGGCTTATGGATTCCTGGCGTATCTATAAAGACAATTTGTGCATCATCTTCTGTAAAAACGCCTTGAATTTTATTACGAGTAGTTTGAGGCTTATCACTCATTATAGCTATTTTTTGACCTATTACTCGATTTAGGAATGTACTTTTCCCTACATTTGGTCTACCTATAATTGAGACAAAACCTGATTTATAACTTTCTTTATTCATTCAAATCCTCCGATGTAAATGCTCCTGGCAATAATTCTTTTACTGTTGTTTCTTGGATTACTCCATTTAAGTTTGATAAATATACGACTGTATCTGGACCACTAAGTTCAAATAAAACTTGACGGCATGCCCCACAAGGAGCAACAGGTCCCTCGGTATCAGCGACAACTGCTACTGCTGAAAACTCTGTAATACCATCTGAATATGCTTTGAATAATGCAGTTCGCTCTGCACAATTCGTTAGACCATATGATGCATTTTCTATATTACAACCATGAATAACTCGACCATCCTTTGTTAGTAAAGCTGCACCAACTTGGAATTTCGAATATGGTACATATGCGTTTACTCTAGCTTTTATCGCTTCATTTATAAGTTGTTGTTTATCCATTATGTAGCCTCCTATTATAAGCCCGAACACGAAAGTGGGGTCTTATTAACGTAGTATAGTAAAATACGGAAAAAATAGCAAAGCACCTATAATGATTGAAACGATTGCAGCGACTAACACCGCCCCAGCTGCCACATCCTTTGCTTTCTTTGCTAAAGGATGTTTATTAGGTGATGCTAAATCTACAACTGCTTCAATAGAGGAATTAACTAACTCTAGCGAAATGACAATTGTAATAATAAGCAGAAGAATTAACCAATCTATTCGACTAATATGTAAATAAAACGCAAGGCCGATTGAAATAAGTGCTGCAAATAAGTGGATTTTTATATTTCTTTCATCCTTAATGACTTTAAAAATACCACTAAATGCAAAACCAAAAGATTTAAGTAATGTCGCTCTTTTTTTAGAGTCTTTCAAGGCCATATCTTTCTAATATTTCCTTTTGTTTTGTAAACATCACTTTCTCATCGGCTTCATTCATATGATCATAACCAAGTAAATGTAAGCATCCGTGAACTGCTAAAAAACCTAATTCACGGCGGAACGAATGACCATACTCCTCAGCCTGTCTCTTAGTAGTAGGAATCGAAATGACAATATCACCTAAAGTACGCGGTAAGTCCACTCCAATGATTTCAATTTCACCTTCCCCTAATTCTTCCATTGGAAACGAAATAACATCTGTAGCACGGTCTTTCTCTCGATACTCCTTATTAATTTCATGAATTCTTTCATCATCTACAAATGAAACCGCAATTTCAACTTCACCCGTTACACCCTCATATTCAAGTGCGCACTCTAGTAAACCCTTTATATCAGATTGCTGTTCTTTAGTCACTTCATTTGTTTCATCTATAAAATCAATTTCTAGTTCAACCATTATCTCACCTTATCTTTCATCTGGATACTGTATTCTCGAATGGAAAGTTCCTTTTAAAGTCTCACACAATGATTTCTCAACAATATGTAATTCTTTTAAATTTAATTCACACATTGCAAACTGACCATCATTCAAACGATCATGCATAATGGAAGAAACTAATACCTCGATTTTTTCCATATCAGGCTCCTTTAACGAACGAACTGCTGCTTCAACACTATCAGCAATTCCTACAATAGCAGATTCCTTTGAATGAGCTTTTGGACCTGGATATCTAAAATCAATTTCTTTAACATCAGGATTCGTCTCTTTTTCCTTATAATAAAAATACTTTAATAAAGTTGTACCATGATGCTCCGCTGCAATATCAATAATATCTTTTGGCAAATTATATTTTTTTAGTATTTTTACCCCATCACTTACATGTCTTAAAATGATATCTTTACTTTGAATTGGTTTAATTCGATCATGAGGATTATGACCACCCATTTGATTTTCTATAAAGAATCCTGGATTATTCGTTTTACCAATATCATGATAATAAGCTCCTACTCTAGCTAACAAACCATTTGCACCGATTGCTTCACAAGCACCTTCAGCTAAATTTGCAACCATTATACTGTGATGGTATGTACCCGGAGCCTCTAATAATATTTTTCTTAATAAAGGATGATTTGGACTACCTAACTCAACAAGTTTAAATGAGGACACCATTCCAAACGAATCCTCTACAAAAGGTAAAATCCCCATCGTAATAACACTTGATAAAACTCCAGAAGTAAGTCCCATTAATAAATAAATCCCAATTTCTACTGATGAATATTGACCATTCCGAATTAAGATTAAAGAAAACAGGGTTGCTATATTAACAAGCGAAATTAAAAATCCCGCATGTAGAATCATTGAACGCTTATTTTTAACCTCATTTAAAAATAAAACAGTGATTGAACTAAATAAAATATAGATTCCAGTCGAGTAATTAATTGCGCCATTTACATCTTCATTAAACATTAAACTACCGCAAATAGAGAAAATAATCGACGATACCATTAAATATCGATTACCTAATAAAAACTTTATCAATAAAGTCCCAATCGCAACTGGAGCTACATATACAAGGCCAGAAAACTCAACTTTTTGAAACAAGCTTACAATTTTCAAAATTAAGATTGTAAAAATTACAATGCTATAGTATGTAACGATGTATATATTCCCTTTTTCTTTTAAACTTGCCGTTTGCTTCAATACGAAGTACGCCAATACTCCAATTAATAAAATTAATCCAATATACGGTTGAATCGACTGTTTGTTTTTTATTAAACCAACTAATTTTAACTGATCATATTTTTCCTTTGTAATTGTCTCTCCGGCTTTAACTAAGACTTGTCCTTGTAAAATATAGACACTATCTACACTTTCACTTTCTAGACGTCTTCTTTCTTTTGTCGCTTCGACATCATAAAAGTAGTTTGGAACAATAGCAAAATCGCCTATAGCGATCATCGCATCTTTTAGTGAAGGATTAATGCTTACATATGATAATTCAGTTCTTAACTTTCCACGAGATTCTTCGATTTGATTCGCTGTAATTTCCTCAGACATCACATTATTAATCGCAGTATTTAACGAAGCTTTAGAAATATTTAGCTGTTCTTCAGACGATTTTATTAATGCAGTATATACACTATCTTCTAAGCTTTTACGAATATCTTCAGGCAGTTTTTTCTTAACATCACTTGTTTCTTTATCAATTAATGCTTGTCCTGTAGGATTATCACTATTGGCATTTTTATTTTTCACTTCTGTTACAATATCAAAAATTGAATTTACTATGTCAATACGTTTTTGTGTATAACTTTCCTCGTACTTATATACATCCTCAACTCTTGATTCAGCCTCAAGTCGTTTTTTAGCCGTAGCTCCTTTGTCCTCAATCGTGATAGGTGAATAAATATTATCATCAGCAATTGATAATAGCTGAATGTCGTATTTTACTGGTCTAACATGACTAACTAAAAGAAGAAAACTTAATAAGCTGAATGCAATAGTACATAGTAATATGACAAGAGTTTGATTCTTAAAACGCTGAATTAAAGCTTGCAAACTATTCATTGTTTCCCCTTTCTAGAAATGCACCTCATCATAAAAATACGAAATGACCCTATCAATGTAGGGTCACTACGAATCATTCTTTTGCTAAATCATAAGCTTGAATAATCTTTTGTACTAGTGGGTGACGAACTACGTCAGTTTGTTCTAAGATTGTCATACCAATACCCTCAACACCTTTAAGTGTATTTTGAGCTGATAGTAAACCAGACTTTACTCCTTTAGGTAAATCAATTTGTGAAGGGTCACCTGTTATAACCATTTTAGAGCCAAATCCTAAACGGGTCAAAAACATCTTCATTTGAGCCATCGTCGTATTTTGAGCTTCATCCAAAATGACAAAGGCATCTTCTAAAGTACGTCCCCTCATGTATGCTAAAGGTGCAATTTCAATCGTTCCTCTTTCAATTAAACGTACAGTATGCTCTTGTCCTAAAACATCATGTAGGGCATCGTATAATGGTCTTAAATATGGGTCAACCTTTTCCTTTAAATCTCCTGGTAAAAATCCTAAACTTTCTCCAGCTTCCACAGCAGGTCTTGTTAAAATAATTTTACTTACTTTATTATTTTTTAATGCTTGAACAGCCATGACAACTGCAAGATATGTTTTACCTGTACCAGCAGGTCCAATCCCAAATACTAAATCATTTGATTGAATTGCACGAAGATAATGTCTTTGTCCAAAAGTCTTAACTCGAATTGGTTTTCCTTTTGAATTCTTAATAATTTCTTCGTCATACAATCTAGCAAATGATGACAGCCTTCCTTCTTTAGCCATCTGAATTGAGTACGTAACATCCCTCGATGTAATACTCACTCCATTTCGAATAACCTCTAAAAGAGCTTGAATGATTTGCTCAACAGTTTTCACATCTTCATTCGTACCTGAAACTTGTACAGATTGACCACGTGACACAATCTTAACATCAAGCAAATTTTCAATTATTTCTAGATGCTTATCGTTTGTACCAAATAAGGCAATTGCTTCGTTTGGATCCTCTAGTTGTTGATTAATCGTTAGTAGTTGTTCTGGCATTACTCAGTCCCCTTGAACAATAGTTTTCGTTTTTGTGATATCTTCTAAAACTTTATAATACATTCTTAAATTAACTTTACCATTGTCTATTGACTCGTGCAAAACTTTTTCTTGTAAAATCTTGGCATCTGGACTTAACTTTTTCATTAATTCCTTCTTACCAATTTGTTTTCCAAGTTGAGCAGCCTGCACTTTAGAGTATGTTCTTACATATTTTTCACTTTCTAGAGTTGTTTTTTTACTAAAAAAGATCGGTAATTTCCATTTTAAAAATTTAAATTGATACGAACTACTTTCATCTTCAAAAGACTTATATTTATTCTTATCAAAACCCCAAAATTTTATTTGATTTTCCTTAGTTCCAATATAATAACTAGTTTTTCTCTCTCCTGTAAGAACCGTAAACGGAGTATCTAAAGGAACACTAATAATTTCCTCTCTCCAAACTTCCCCCATGATTTTGCCAACTGCTGGGACTAAAATAGGATGTTCTTCCGTTCCGATTATTCCAGATACTAATATTTGACCTTTTTTCACAAAGTCATTCTTTACTACAAGAGGTTTCCCTTTTTCAACAAACATACTTGAAATAACAGCTTCTTCTCTTGCAATAATATGACGTGGACTTAACGCCTTCTCAGGCTTAGGAATATGCTTTTCTACTACTTCAAAATGAAAGGTAGTCCCATTTAATTGTACACCGATCCAGGTTAATGTTGGATTATCATCTTGTAGCTTTTTCTGGATTGTTTGCATTCTAGGTAAAGTAAATTGAGATGCGCCTGTCTTAACACCCATCGCAGTTAAATCTTTCCGAAGTTTATATTCCACTTCAGGTGAAGCACCCTTTATATCAATTCGCCAAACCATATTTGAAAGTAAAAATAATACAACTAAAAAACCAACTACCCCTACAACAAATCCAAAATACTTCCATGCTCGTCTAACTTCAAAAGGCAGCCCCTTCCTGCCAATAAAATAAACCTTATACTCTTTTTTCCGAGGAATATTCTTGATTCGTTTATAATCTTTCAACTCAATTGTAAACGTAATCGAATTTGTTCCACTTTTCTTTACATCACGAAGTGGAATCCCCTTTCGCATACAATCATTTAAAAAACGTTCTGGTCCAAGCCCAATTACTTTTACTTGAACCATCCCCGTAAGATTTGAAGTCCATTGGTTTTTCATCCTAAATCCCCCATGTTCATTAGACTGATCATGGTGTAAGTTCTAGATGCTATTCATTAATAAAATACACATGCTCAATTTCGCCTTCCAACAAAATCTCCTCAGGCAACATCGTCTTCAAAACAAAATCTTTTCCCTTAATCAACAACTGCCCCTGCTTCATTAACAAACGCAATTCATTATCCGAATACACAAGTAACCCTCTATGGTTTTCAATATAAATATGTAGTTGACCTAACATTGTAATACGTGGCAATTCCAATAGTACATCTGGTGGTAAGTCCATCTTACTTGACATCCAGGTTTTTAAATTATGGGCTAATCTTTTCAAGATAGACTCCTCCCCCTTTCATATCATATTTATGATGAATTTTGTGAAGGTATGATATAAAAAGAAAATGGTAAAGGAAATTTAAGATGAATATTTAGATTTCAAAAAGTGTGTTTATTGATTTAATTTATGGGGATGAAGTTGGGTTTTATAGGAACTAGCGTCTGTGTAGTGCGGAAAATCAATCAATATTTAGGAGTCGAATGTCTTTCCCAAGAGCCCTCTTATAGTTTTATGACAAAGAAAAAAACCGAGAACTAATACCTATTCTCGGTTTAAATTTTTTTACATTTTTACATTCTTCTTTGGAGTGAAACATCTTGATAAACATCTTGTTTACCTTGGGAAGTAGCAACCCACCATAGAACCCCTTGTGTGAGAAAGAACAGACTCCACATGACTACAAGACCAATTGAAGTTATATCAATATTCCCATCACCATATATCCCTTTGACTGTAACATAAGTGATGAGTACACTCACTACCAAACCTACCAACTTAAGTGGTAACGGCCTTTTAGCCATAGTTGTATCCATTTGTGGTGAATCAGTTGTTTCTGTTATGAACTGTTTTTTATTTGATCTAGCATAGTCATGAACCCCTTGTTTGATCTCATCTTGTAATCGTTCTTCGTCACCTATTGCCATCTCTCTCGTAACATAGATTAATGTAAATGCGAATGGTACGACAATTATTAACCAACCTAAAGCAAATGCTATCCCCCCAAGATCATTGTGTAAGTCCCCGAACGGTGTCATTATTCATCTCTCCTTTACCAGTAGGTGTTAATCATATGAATTGTTTATCTGAATTCATCATACCGAATAACATCATTTCTTTATGTGACATAAATCACACAATTAGATAAATATTGACTAAAATATTAATAATTTTTTTCCATTGACTCTTTTGATTGGAGTTTTCTCTAGACTGGAATTATGCAGATATTAAAACAACCAAACTGGATATGAGGAGCTAAATAAGTTTGCACATGACTGAATATGGTGCAGTTGTAGGATTGTGGATAAGAATAGTTAACGGTTTTAAGAGAATTTAGATTTTTTTTGTGAACCGTACTGTTTTCGTGAAAATTTAAGCAGTTTTATGTGATTTATTGGACTGAAGCAACATTTTGAAGGAGTTAATTGCAGTTTTGATTTTTTTATTTGCAGTTTCAAGAAATTTATTTGCAGTTTAGGAAATTTTATTTGCTCTTCCGAAGCTTTTAATTGCAGTTTTGGAAATTTTATTTGCACTTCCGAAGCTTTTAATTGCAGTAACTAAAAAAACAAAAAAAATAAACGTCTATAAATAGACGTTTATTTTAACAGACTTGCTACAGCTTTATTCACAGAAGAGCCATCAGCTTGTCCTTTTACTTTAGGCATAACTGCACTCATTACTTTCCCCATGTCAGCTTTTGATGTAGCACCGACTTCTGAAATTGTAACACGTACAATTTCAAGAAGTTCCTCTTCAGATAATTGTTGAGGCAAGTATTCTTTTAGAATCAGTAACTCTTGCTTTAATTTATCCACAAGGTCTTGACGACCAGCTTTTTCGAATTCCAGGAGGGAGTCTTTACGTTGTTTCACTTCACGAGTTAAAATTGTTAACTCTTGATCAGCTGACAATGTCACATTATTCCCTAAGCTAATTACTTCATTTTGTAATGACGCTTTCACCATTCGAATAACTGCTAACTTGTCTTTGTTTTTTTCCTTCATCGCTTGTTTCATATCTGAATTCAAACGTTCGAGAAGACTCATAGTAACACCCTCTCTTAGAATTTACGTTTTCTCGCTGCCTCTGATTTTTTCTTACGTTTTACACTTGGCTTTTCATAAAATTCGCGTTTTCTTGCTTCTTGTAGCGTACCAGTTTTAGAAACTGAACGTTTAAAACGACGAAGAGCATCTTCTAAAGATTCGTTTTTACGAACGACTGTTTTAGACATCTTACTTTTCCCTCCCTCCAAGCTACCAATCAATAAAACACTGCAAAAAAGAACACTTTTCCACATGTCTTTTACGATTATAATACATAAACTATTGATAGGTCAACAGGTAAATGTCAAGTTTGAAACTTAACAGCCTTTGCTTTTAAAAGGAATCAATAGCCTTCTGTTGCTACGTTTCCTTGGACAATCGTGATTCCATTACTTGTACCAATTCGAGTTGCTCCGGCTTTAACCATTTCATTTACACTTGCTATATCACGTACTCCGCCAGAAGCTTTAACTCCAATATCAGGTCCAACTGTTTTTCTCATTAGTGCTACATCCTCAACAGTTGCACCACCAGTTGAAAATCCTGTAGATGTTTTAACGAAATCTGCTCCAGCCTTTACAGAAAGCTTTGAAGCCATTTCTTTTTCTTCATTCGTTAAAAGACTTGTTTCAATAATTACTTTTACTAATGCTTTACCTTTTGCTGCATTAACAACCGCTGCTATATCTTGTTCAACAGTGTCATATTCCTTATCCTTTAAAGCTCCGATATTGATTACCATATCGACTTCCCCTGCACCATTTTCAATGGCATTCTTCGTTTCAAACGCTTTCGTTTCTTTTGTATTCGCACCTAAAGGAAATCCAATTACAGTACAAACTAATACTTCAGAGCCTTTTAACAAACTTGCACAATGACTCACCCAAGTTGGATTCACACAAACTGATGCAAAATTATGTTCTTTTGCTTCTTGACATAATTTTTCAATTTGAGATTTAGTTGTTTCAGGTTTTAAAACTGTATGATCAATCAATTTATTGATATTAGTTGTCATTTTGTAGTGCTCCTAACTTATGTTTATTTCAAAATTTCTCTTTTAATAGACACTGAAATATCAGCATTTATTATTATTTGTTTTTTAATTTTAATTATGTGAAACCTAAGCTTTAAATTTAAAAACTCAGCCAAAAAAATTCAAAGCATCAATTTTATATAGATGCATTTGAATTTTTTTCGACTGTTTTATGATTATCTTTTACTTTAAGCATCATGAAAAATGAAATTGTAATAAAGAAGCAACCATACAAGAACATAAACTTGAATCCAATTAAATCCATAATTGCACCTAATAATGGTGGTGATATAATATTGGCAATCGATGAAAATAAATAATATAAACCTGTATATGTTCCAATAAAACCAATCGGTGCCATCTCGGCTAAGAAAGGATAAGAATTAATATTTACTAATGCCCATAAACATCCCATAATCAAAAAGACTAATCGAATGAAAAATAAATCTTTTAAGAAAAATAAAATAATAAATCCTATGATAATTCCAAATATACCAATTAATATGCTGCGTTTCTTACCAATTTTTGTTCCAATAAACCCGGCAGGAATGGCAAAAATTAAAAATGCTAGTGATATGAAAGCAAATGAAAACGCTGCTGCACTAACTTTTACTCCTAAATAAACTTCCCCATAACGTGTAAAAAAGGTTTCAATTCCATTAAATCCCGTGAACCAACTCAGAATTGCTAATAATAGAAATAATGCACTATTATTCTCAATAGCTGAACGAAAACCTTCTCTTAACTTTACCTTTTCTTCAGCCTGCTCATAATTTAGAACATCTCTTTTTTCTCTAATAAAGAAAAAAAGAATTAGAAAGCTAAATAACATTAAAAATCCAGCCAAGTAAAAAGGAAATCCTTTATTTAAATCCCACAATATTGAACCAATAAAGAATGCAATTAAAGCACCAATTCCACCCATAAAATTAATGACACTGTTCGCCTTGCTTCTTTGTTCAACTCTTGTTAAATCGGGCATAAGTGCTATTACTGGAGAACGGAAAATACTCATACTTAAATTCATAAACACAATAAAAAAGATCAACATAAAAAGTGTTTTATGCACTGGAATTAAAAAGGTAAATAATGCTGCAAGTGGCATACCGACTATTAAAAATGGCATTCTTCTTCCAAATCGTGTATCTAAACGATCACTATACATTCCAACGGCAGGTTGTAAAAATAATGCAAAATAATTATCAAACGTCATAATAAATCCGATTAAAGCAGATGACTTTAAATAATCGCTTAAAAGCTTTGGCATAAAAGCATTATAGACTGACCAAGTAAGACTGATTGCAAAAAATCCAAATCCTAAAAGCATAATTTTTTTGTAATTTAGTTTAGCCATTCGAATTTCTCTCTTCTTATCTGTCTAAAAACATTTTCTAAATGAGTTCGATCCAATGACACAATCATCCCCCCTCATTCTCAGTATAGTAAGCACAACAATCAAATATTTACCCTTTTTTCAATTTTAATAAAATATTAATTTATTAGAAAAAGTTTATAAAATGGACTTCTTTCATAAAAAAAAGAGCTTTAAACCGACAAAAATACCTAGCGTAAACACTAGGCATTTTCTTTGACCATTTTAATAATATAAAACGTACAACCGGTAATAATACCGCAGCACCCACCAATTAAAAAAGATAATAAGTAAATCATTATTCCTCATAAAATATCTCTTTTACTTGCATTTTACATTCTTTCTTCTAAGGCTTTCGCAGTATTACTTGTAACTACTTCCTTCTCATCCTTCAATGTACCAAAAATTCCATCAAAGATAGGTGTCGATACGCCATACCAAAAGTTTTCATTTTTAAAATGATGCAGGATATGTAGCTTCTTAATCTGTCGCCCTACTTTCGTTAATGGTTTAATTGGCCTATGAGCTACATAATGCTTCCATTCGTACACTAGTAACATAAAAACTAAACCAGAACCAAATGCGATCGCTTGAATTAGATCTTTCGATATCAAAAAATATATGATACAAAGTGAGCCTAAATTCGGAATGCTATACCATATCGGTAAAAATAATAATTTCAAATCATCTGGATACGTATGATGATCATAATGAATTCTTTTCATAAATTTAAGTAATAGTTTATGTTTTGGTGCTTTTAAATGAAAAATGAACCGATGAGTTATATACTCACTAAACATAAAAAAGATTAATCCTATAATGAAAATTAAGACAGTAAGCCATGATAAATGTAATCCTACACTATAAATAATTCCAACTAAAAAAAGTACTCCCATTACAATAATATCGAAATGAAGAAAAAAGTCTCGATATAGTCCTTTCATAAATTCCCCCCTCATCTATACATAAATTATCTTAATATCAAATTTATATTTCAATATTATTTATGAAATTCCTTTTTATATTCCACTCAAGCTTATTATTAATTTTGAATAAAGCACTGGTCGGTGAGGATAATAAAAAGGATAACCAAAAATACGTAAAAGGGAGATCTATATGGAAAAAAGGAGATATTATGTATCCGTTCAAGCAAAAACAATTGTTCCAAACCAAGGGGACGCACCTTATGAGCTAGAAATCGATGCTACGATCGATGAAAAACATAGACTCGAAAGAATTTTCCATCAGATTGACAGCTATGATGAAGCAGCAGGTATTCAAACTGCTTTCATCATTCCAATCACAAATTGGAGCCAAGAAAACAATGATGGATATGACTATTTTTTAAAACAAGCCTATGCGATGATTTATGAATTAGGTACTGAAGAAACACGTGCTCATATAAGCCAAATGAAAATTTTAAAATAAAAAGAAAGCTCCATGAGCTTTCTTTTTATTTTAAACATCAATTACTTTTGTTTTTGCAATTAAATCATGTAGAGTTCTTCGTTCAGAAGAAAAAATGAAAAACGGATCAACAAATGCAACAAAACCTACAACTAATGATAAATATGGTATTTTTATGTATCCAAAAAGGAAAAAAATTTCTCTTATAAACATCGTCTTTAAATTTACTTCTTGATCATCGTTCTTAACGATTGCAATATTTAACCAACGCTTTCCTATTGTTTGCCCTTTCCAAACAAATGTAGGGATCAAAATAAAAAATATAATGACACTAATAATAGATAGTAGAGAGGATCCAATATCAAATTCGTCTACTCTATTAGGATTAAAAAATGTTGAAAACTTTGTCATTCCAGTAATAATCGATATGACAAAAATAAAAAGAAAACTTATAAATCCATCAACCAATATTGCTAATAACCTACTTGATCTACTTGCTAATTTAGAATACGATTCCAATAAAATCTCCACCTTTAGTTTCTAAGATGTCCTTAACGACAGTTTAAATTATACAGAATTTTTAATTAGAAAAATATAAAAAGCCTAACAGAAATTTCCTATCAGGCGAATAAATATTGATTAAGCTTTTTTATGTAAATTCAATTATACACCTGGAGCATCTACTAGTGTCCAAGTAACAATTGCTTCATGATTACCTACTGTTGCTGAACCACCAGGAATTTTTAATGTAACATTATTATTTATTGCACCATCATTTACATCAGGATTTGGACCTAACCATCTTGTTAACCAAGTACCAAGTCCCGTACCAGTTTCAGCAGTAACAACTGAAGATTCAGTTAATCCATCTGTATTTAGAGTAATCGTTTGAGCAGGCGTTGGGCCAGTTCCACTACCTGGTGTTACAACTGAACCATTTTTAAAAGTAAGAACCGCTCCGGGTAGTGATTCTTTTTTACCGTCTGTAAACTTACTAGCTTTCGCTGTCACTTTCCACCCTGCACCAGTACCTCGGCGGTCAGAAACTTGGATAAAAGGCTTTTTAGATGTAGAAGAATAAACCTTATCACTAGTTGAAACTTCATTCGAACCAAATTGAACTGAAGAAACAAAGTCTAAAGTTAAAGCACCTGTCTCACCAGTAGGAGGATCTGTTGGATCAGTAGGACCAATTGGCTCTAACGGAGTTGATGGATCAGTTGGATCTACAGGTGTTACTGGACCAGAACCTTCTGTAAAATTAATAACTGCTTTTGAATTTGCTTGAGACGTAACAGCTGCAAATGATGTATTTGCCGCTCCTACAAGTGTTGAAAAACTTACTACTCCAATTGCTACAATCTTAGAAACTTTCATTCAATCAAAACCCCTTACAAAAAATTCTTCATATAAAGATGCTTTCAAAAAAGGACTAAACATCTATCTAGAAGTTACAGCCAATTATAGTAAAGGAAAATAGAATTGTCTGTGAATAATTTGTGAAAGTGTTCACTAATTTTTTACTTTTAACATTACAAATCCCCTAAATATAAGGAATTTAATAGAGTCAAAAATGAATATTTTGTGAAGCAACTGACTTAGTTTTATTATTTTTAATTCGAAATTTCTAACTTCCCGATTAAAATCCACTAAAAAAAAGGAAGCCTACTTAAAAATAAGTAAACTTCCGAGTTAAAATTATATTGAAAAATTACTGAAATTTTGGAATAAGGAAAGATATTTCCCTACTTACTTTTAAGTGTTATTTCCCATTCTATACCTGTATCAATTCCGTATTCATCAGTAAACGATCCTTGATTTACAGCAACTGCCATTTGATCTAGACTGTTTGCATATAAGATTGGTTCTCCAATGGCTACATCAGCAAATGATTTTCCATATTTTACGGCTTCTTTGTATACTTTTCTTCCTTGGTGTGTAATTAGTACTTCGGCAAAGTCCCCATGAGAAACGCCTTGTTTGAGAAAATCTGATCGACCAATATTCGTCCAAATACTACCATAGCGAACATCAAGTATATCAATTGTTCCTGTTATCGAATTGTTTTCACTCTGACATTCTTTAATTGGTAATTTTATGTATGAATCTGAATCTACTTCTGGACCAATATTTTCGAAATCGATTATTCCAGAAGCTAATCTTGCACCTGTAAAAGCAAAAATATCTCTCCCATGAAAAGTATAGGATTCACTTGAATTTGGTAGTCTATTAATTTCTTCGTCAATGACTCTTAATTGGTTGATTCCATATATTTTGCCAACATGTGTTAATGTTCCGTTATCAGGTGTTATAATGAAGTGATTCGTATTTGTGCGAGCCACTATACTTCTACGATCCGAGCCTACACCTGGGTCTACAACTGAAACAAATACTGTTCCAACTGGCCAGTAATTCATTGTTTGTACAAGTCGGTAAGAAGCTTCCCATATATTGTATTGAGGTATATCATGGGTCAAGTCGTAAATCTTTATATCTTGATTTACACTACAAGAAACACCATACATAGCGCTAACTGCTCCATCTAGTAATCCAAAATCTGACTGAAACACTAATGCATTTCCCATCTAAACACCCCTAGTTGTTTGAATATTTAAAATTAAATATAAATTCAATCTATTATTTAGTCAATGATATTATTCTTATTTTATTGAATGAATTTAATTATAGCTTTGATTTTTTTTATTATTACGTTGGAATTGTATAGTTTTGGTAAATTCTAATTCTTTTAACCTTAATGTCTGTTTCGACTTCAAAATAAAAAAGATATAGTTGTTAGAGACTATATCAATTAATTAGCATTTGAAAGTATATAATTTTGAAATGCTGGCACATAAACATTTATTATTACCTTTAGTGTCCCCTAGGTTTATGTAAAAATGTATTCTAAATTAAAAGATACAATTTGGGGGAACTTTTTCATTTAAGTGGACATGTGATAAGTAAAATTTTCTTTTATTTTAATAGAAATCTTCCTATTAAATGTTAGAGTGGACGAACTGTACGAATGTCTTGAAGATAAGATCATATAATGGATGCCATATAGGTTCTGCATTGTATATCCCCCTCCATTTTTTAACTCCCTTACAATAACAACTAAAGCACTAAAAAAAGAATTGGCTATATATAGGAAAATAGCACCCACTATTTCATCAGATGGAATTTCCCTATACTTTAGTAACACTCCAATTAACTTTAAAAAGGGAATTTAGTCCTCTATAACGAATAGTTATTATGTGGAAAAATATAGGGAGGCTGACTATTGTACACTTTTATTGAATTTTTATGTCTTATAGGAATCCTATTCTTTATTATTAAGGGGATTATCTCTTTCTTTAAAATGAACGGAAAATCTTTAAAGAATTTTATTATTGCTGGAGCCTTATTTTTTTTATTTATTTTTACCTCTATTGCAGATCCTTCAAATGAAGTAGAACATAAAGAAGCAACAGAAAAAGACAAAAGTATTAAGCCAACCAAAGTAATTTATAAAACTGAACACTCTAAACTAGATACTGTTCAAAAAGAAAAAACAAAAATATTTAAACCTAAAAACAGTAGGAACCTAATTCAATCCTGTAAGAATAGAGTAGGATGTAAAACGAAATCTGATAAAGCACCTATCCAAGAACCGAAAAAAGTAAAAATAGAAAAAGGAACATATAGAATTGTTTTTATGGTATTCGGGTTGATGTAGTAGTATATAGCTTTTGACGTGCTTTAATATGTAATTGGGGGCTATATGGGAGGTTGTTTTACCTCTCATATAGCCCCCATTTTTATATCGATTCTTTTAAAAAAGGTGAATTATTTTGGAGTGAAGAGTTGAATTAATTCTGCGCAACTAATTTTCCTTAGTAGATCGAAACTTGCCCAACTACAAACACGATCCTCCCAAGCTACTAAGCAATGATTATCTTTAGTTTCCATAACCGTTCCCACAGCACCATCTAAGCTAAACATAACATAGTTGCCTATCGAGAACATTCCCATCACCCCAATCTAAATATAATTCCGTGCCCACCTTTCGGATATTCCCATTTAATATTTTGATGAGGACAGCCTATTCTACAGCTTCCACATTCATGACATCCCTCGTATCCAACATGCATTCGAATATTTTCCCATTTATAAACTTCAGCTGGACAAAATATCGTACAGATTTTATCAGGACATTTTGTCATACAAATATCGGAATCTAGTACAGTTAAGTGCGATTTTGTATCAGCATTAAAACGAACGAGATACTGCTTTTCTTCGATTGTACTTTCTTTTTTTGTCTCACTCATTTATTTCATCACCTTCCATGCTTTGTATACATCTTTCGCAAGCTTAAGTTTAGCTTTTGCTCCTCCTATATTACTCATAATATTCTTTTGTTTTTCCCATTTAGATTTACCATCTACTGTAAACATTTGGCTGGCAGATTTATTTAATAGTGGAATATATTGCTCGAAATATTGAGGGAATTTTTCAAAATGATGTGTTGCATCTTTATATTTTTTCAAATCCTGTCCTACGAAGCTATTTAGTAATTTATCAGCGTACGGATTTAAAGCAACTTCAGAGTAGTTATCAATCGCTTTTGCTTCGATAATGGTCTCTGCTGCTAATCTTCCAGATGTCATTGCCATATTTGATCCTTCACGGTGAATTGCGTTTACTAATTGTGCTGCATCACCAATTACTAATACTCCGTTTCCTACCAATTTAGGAATTGATTTGTACCCACCTTCTGGAATTAAATGAGCAAGGTATTCTTGTGGTTCGCTTCCTTGAATATACGGTCTAATCATCGGATGATTCTTAACGTATTCTAGTAATTCATAAGGTTTCAATTTGTTTTCAATCATTCCTGATAATAATGTACCGACCCCAATACTAAGAGAATCTTTATTTGTATATAAAAATCCTGTGCCAACTATGCCTTTTGTCGCATCTCCAAATAGCTCGATTGCTACACCTTGGTTACCTTCAAGACCGAATCGATCTTGAATTATTTTACTATCTAGCTTTAAAATTTCCATTGTAGCTAAAGCAACTTCATCTGGTCGCCATTCTTTATGGAAACCTAAAGATTTTCCTAAAAGTGAATTTACGCCATCAGCAAGTACTACCACATCGGCATATATATCACCATCTGGTCGATCCGTTCTTACCCCAACTACCATATCGTTTTCAACAATACACTCGAGAACAACAGTTTCATTGATTAATAATGCACCTTGTTCTACTGCTTTTTGAGCAAACCATTGATCAAACTTTGAGCGAAGAACCGTAAAATTATTATAAGGTTCTTCAGCAAATTCAAGACCTTTATATCCAAAGGTTGTAGCGGATTGTTTATCAAGCATCATAACTCGTTGCTCTACAATCACACGTTCAATTGGTGCATCCTTCCAAAATTCAGGTATAACGTCCTCCATCATTTTACGATACAATACGCCACCCATAACATTTTTTGAACCAGGATATTCTCCTCTTTCAATAAGGACAACATTAACACCATTTTTTGCGAGTTCGTATGCACATGAAATTCCTGCTGGGCCTGCTCCAACGACAATTACATCAAATTTTTCCGGCATGATCGTGATTTTCCTCCTTTAAAGAAAAACTTTCTTGGAATTGGTTAATCAGCATTGGTACAATTTCAAATGCGTCTCCTACGATGCCATAATGACAAGATTGAAAAATTGCCGCATTCGGATCTTTATTGATTGCAATAATGAGACCTGAATTTTGCATCCCAACAATATGTTGTATTGCGCCAGATATCCCAATTGCAAAATAAATTTTTGGTGTAACCGTTAAGCCAGTCTGACCAACTTGATGATGATGTTCAACCCAGCCAGCTTCAACTACATCACGACTTGCTCCAACAGCCGCTCCAATCGATTCTGCAAACATATGAATCAACTGAAATCCGTCTTTACTACCTAATCCTTTACCACCAGCGACGATAAGATCTGCTTCGTCAATGCGAACTTTCTTAGTTGTTGCACGTACAATCTCTAATACTTTTGTACGAATATCTTCTTCTTTTAAATCAATTTCCTCTTCAATCACAACACCCTCAGCACCAGGAATAGGAGTGAGCGCTTTCATTACCTTCGGACGAACTGTAGCCATTTGAGGTCTATATTTCTTACAAAGAATAGTTGCCATTATATTTCCACCAAATGCAGGTCGACTAGCTAATAATAGTCCTGTATCTTCTTCAACATCTAATACAGTTGTATCGGCTGTTAACCCTGTAGGTAAGTCAGTTGCAACTGCACTAGCTAAATCCTTCCCTTTAGAAGTTGCACCATACAATAAGATTTCGGGCTTATATTTGTTACAACATTCCAGTACTGCTTTCATATAAGACTCCGTACGATAATCTTTAAAAATTGGATCATCATATACATAAACGATGTCAGCACCGTATTCAAATAACGTAGGGGCCAATGATTTCACATTTTCACCAATTAATAATCCTGCTAATTCGCAACCACGTTTTTCAGCTAATTCTTTACCAGCTCCAAGCAATTCAAGTGACACGGGTGCTATGACTTTATCGTTTTCTTCAATAAACACCCAAATACCTTTGTACTCTGAGAAATCCATTTATACCCCTCCTTTCACTTCAAATAACTCTTTCTTCTCATTTAAAATCTTCATCAGTTCATTTACTTTTTCTAGTGAAGTTCCTTCAAAAACCGTTCCACCTTTAGCCTTCGGTGGAGCCCATACTTTCGATACAATTGTTGGTGAACCTTTCAGACCTAATTGTTTAATATCAATATCTTCTAAATCCTTCACTGCCCAGATGGTCGGGTTATACCTGGCAGCCTTTATCATATTTGTAAGTGATGAATAAGGAACTTCATTGATTTCCTTCTCAACTGCAAATAAACAAGGTAAACTCGTTTTAATCACTTCATGGCCATCTTCTATTTTTCGATGAACAATTGCATAACCTTCATCTTTATTAATTTCTTGAACCTTCTTAACTGATGTTAACGGTGGTATATCTAAACGACGTGCAATACCTGGTCCAACTTGTCCAGTATCACCGTCAATTGTCATCTTTCCACAAATGATTAAATCAATCGCTTGAATTTGTCCTATTTTCTCAATCGCCTTCGTCAAAGCATAACTTGTCGCTAAAGTATCTGCCCCTGCAAATGCACGGTCTGAAATCATATACCCTTCATCTGCACCGATTTCTATACATTTTCTGATAGCTTTTACAGCAGGTGGTGGCCCCATGGTAATAACCGAAACTGTTCCACCATATTTATTCTTAATTCGAACAGCTTCCTCAACAGCATGAGCATCATACGGATTTAATATTGCTGGAGCACTTGCTCGGTCCATCGTATTCGTTTTAGGATTCATCTTAATGATCTTCGTATCAGGCACTTGTTTTATACAAACCACAATATGTAACACTTTTTCACTCTCCCTTTTTCTTCCCGTCTCCCATAGTTAGTAAATGTACATGTTGTTCAAATATATTATTTTTATTGAAGAAATATGATAGAAAGCAACTAAAAAATAGAAACGAAAAAAAAGAGACATTCACAACATTGTAGTTGAAAATGTCTCTTTAGACTGCCTGCCAAACGCTCGCTTTCTTCGTTGCTTCGCCTGCCTGCGCGGTGCTCATTACCGTCTAAGGTAACTCCGCTCCTCACCAGACTTCACGCTTGGAAAGACAAGCGCTTGCAATCAGTCTGATACTCATATTTTTTGTATTTTTATTTTTCATTACCAACTAATAGTTGGATTGTTATGCCTGAAGGGTCCTTCGTAAATGTAACGCCATTTTCTTCAAAAACAAAAGCTCCCATATTCTTTAAACGATTTACTACCACCGATTTTTCTTCTTCACTCGGATATAACAACGTAAAATTCTTTAATCCTGCACTTCTATCAGAAGGCGCAACTCCTCCTGCGCTATGCCAAGTATTTAAACCGATGTGATGATGATAACGTCCAGTTGAAATAAATAATGCCTGGCTTCCATATTTCGTTACAACATCAAATCCAAGCCCTTCACAATAAAACTTCTCTGTGCTATTTAAATCAGATACTTGTAAATGGATATGCCCCATAATTGTTCCTTTTGGTAGTCCAGTAAAAGCTTCATTCTCAGCAAGTGCCAAAAGCCCATCTACATCTAATCGTTTACTATCCATAACGACATACTCATTATGCCATTGCCAATTCTCTGATGGACGATCTGTATAAATTTCAATACCATTCATATCTGGATCCGCTAAATAGATTGCTTCACTGACTAAATGATCCGAACCACCTTGAAGTGGATTTCTAGTTTCAATCAGATGTTTAAGCACGATACCTAAATCTTTTCGAGTAGGTACTAATAAAGCAAAATGATACAATCCTGTATTTTGCTCATTTCTAGGTGTAACATTGGCTGGCTGCTCTAATTTAATTAAAACATTTACTCCATCCGCTGTTAAACTGGCATTTGTAGTTGAATGGTCCAAAACATTTAAACCGATAACCTCTTGGTAAAACGCTAATGAACGCTCTAAATTTGCAACTTTTAATTCAACTGTTGGAGCATAAACTTTTGGCTTTTGATGAAAATTCATTTTAATTTACCTCCTCTAGAAAATAGTACAATTAATGTTAACACTAACAGAACGAATGGAGCCATTGCAACACCCATGCCTTGACCCGCATGTAAATGAGTAAATACAGCGCCTACCATAATAATTGCTAATCCAACTGAAGAAAGCTTACCTATTATCAACTTCCAATAACCAACTAATAAACCAATTGCACCTAACACCTCAAACGAACCAATCGTATACATCATCCCTTTTGAATAACCATAAACCTCTTTAAAATCATGTAACATCTGAGTATTGCCACTTAATTTTACAAATCCAGACATTAGAAATGCAATAATTAAAATCCCTTGAATAATTCGAGTAAACCATTTCATTTAAAAAATCTCTCCCTTTTGTTTTTTACTGAACTTAAATTAAGTACAGTTAATTTTAGAATATTATACTGAAACCTTACTGTTCTTAGATTAAAAACAGTAAAACTTAAAAAAATAGTGTGGTTTATACTTGTTGGTTACTTTTTGTAAGTGCATTTGATTTAAGTAAAGTATATGCGATAACTGTTCTCATTTCAAGTGCATTTTTTTATTTATGTTTAACTATTCTCTCAAGGTTAGAATTTTGAGGCTTGTTGAAACATTTCTGCTAAAAGAGATCGTAACTCTATCCAATCGATCCCCATTAGGCTATAAAAATAATTGTTGATTGAACTTTATACCTAAAGGTACAACTGTTTGATAAATAAGATTTAATATTTTAAAACTGTCTAGATCTACTCCTTCTTTCAATTGATTTTTAACATGGATAATTACGATATCATCAATGCTTTCAAACCTAGGTTTTCGGGGAGAGATATTATTAGCTTTACAAAGCCTTTTTAATAAATTTTGATAATAATCCAGATTTGACTATTTTATTTGCACCTCACTCGTTATTCGAAGACATGACAGCTTATATGAATCACCCCGGTTTTTATATATAGTCCTCTATCCTAAATAAAATAAAAATATCGTACATCCAAATGTACGATATTTTCAAAGTGATTCGATCGTTTTATGACTGGCACGTCTTACAAAATCCGCCAAAGTATAGTTACATAAAAAGCCAAGTAAGTGCTCTTCTGCTTCAATTGCAAAGTCTGAGAATACGTTGTTCATTACACGTCCACTAGTACAGTCAGATGTGGATTCAATTAGTGCGGTTGATAGAGGTTCTGTCATTTGTAGGGCAATGTAGACTTGTTTTAAGGTAATTTCCTCAGGTGACTTAGCTAATAAATAGCCGCCATCTCGTCCCTCTCTTGCTTCTACTATTTTTTCTTTTACGAGGGGAGCCATGATCCTTCTCATAAATGAAACACCTGATCTAATATGTTTTGCGATTGCTTTACTTGGTGTAACCCCTTCTGTTGTTGCTAGTAAAACTAATGCCTGAATAGCAAATCCGAACCACTTAGGTGTAACGGAATTTTTACAACTTGACATCATTTATCACCATCCAGTGATATTATTATCCTCCGTTTTTGTTTCCCTTGCAAGTATATAGTAGTTTTAGTCTTGTTTAAATGTAAGTAGATACCAATTTACTGGATGGATCTAGTTGTTTTTAGACAATAAAAAAAGGATAGAAACTTTGCTTTCCATCCTCATTTTTTATTTAACGAGAGTATCCGCCTAGGCTTTGTTCTGCCATTTGAACTAGACGCTTCGTAATTTCTCCACCAACTGAACCGTTAGCGCGTGAAGTTGTGTCTGGTCCTAAATGCACTCCAAATTCAGAAGCTATTTCGAACTTCATTTGCTCAATTGCTGAACTTGCATTTGGTGAAGCATATTGATTTGAAGATCTTCTGTTTGCCATGTTGTTGACTCCTTTATCTTTTGGATGCTCTGATGTTGTTTATCAGATTAAAGATAGTATGATTCTAAAAATTTATTCTATACATTTATTTACAAATTTTTTTCTTTTTACCAATAATACTTCTTGTTACCATATGAAGTTTACCTGTATAAATATTTCCAAGTTCAAAAGCTTGTATTATGTCTTAAGATTTTCTATAATCTTAGCATACTGTATATAATTAAAACACAGTTTATCAAATGAAAACATCTCGTTATTTCCATATATTGAAAATTGTTTTTTAGGAGGAAAATTTTATGATGAATAATCGTTTCCAAGATAAAGTTGCTAAGAATTTAAGTGAAATACCTTTATCTGTATTAGACTTAGCACCAGTTGTTGAAGGAAGCACTCCTGCAGATGCGTTTAAAAATAGTCTTGATTTAGCACAGCATGCAGAAAAATGGGGATATCACCGTTACTGGTTTGCCGAACATCATAATATGCCAGCAGTTGCAAGTTCAGCTACCTCAGTTGTAATTGGACATATTGCAAGTGGAACATCAACGATTCGAGTTGGTTCTGGAGGCATCATGTTACCAAATCATGCCCCATTAGTCATAGCAGAACAATTTGGTACTTTAGAATCACTACATCCAGGTCGAATTGATCTCGGATTAGGTCGTGCCCCTGGTAGTGATATGTCAACAACTAGAGCGTTACGAAGAGATTTACGCAGCCACGAAGACTTTCCTGCTCAATTAGAAGAATTACGTAATTACTTTAATCCGCCAGGTGGAATTGGAAGTTTAACAGTTCAAGCTGTACCTGGTGAAGGTTTAAATATACCAATTTGGTTACTAGGATCAAGTGGCTTTAGTGCTCAGTTAGCTGCTGAATTAGGTTTACCATTTGCATTTGCAGCGCATTTCGCACCAGACTATACAGTCCAAGCAATGCAGTTGTATCACAATAACTTTAAACCATCTGAAGTATTAGATGAACCTTATGCAATGATTGGCTTAAATGTTGTCGTTGCTGACACAGATCAAGAAGCAAAAAGACTTTTCACAACACAGCAACAATCATTTTTAAACTTAGTGCGTGGTGGCAAACCAGCTCTTTTAAAACCACCAGTTGACGATATGGATGAAATTTGGAGTCCATTTGAAAAAGAAACACTTGAAAATCAAATGAAACTATCTGCTATTGGTACAATCGAAACCGTTACTGAAAAACTACAAGCAGTATTAAATATAACAAAAGCTGATGAGATTATGGTAAATGGTTCTGTTTTCGATCATGCAGCGCGTTTATATTCATATGAATTATTAAGTAAAGTATCAAAATAAATAAAAAAAGGAGAGTTTTAGATGCTCTCCTTTTTTTTGTATAGAAGCTTTTATTAATCGTTCTACTTTAAAGCTTCTTGTTCAACTCTTTCTAAAAATTCATGTACAGCTTTTAAATTATTCCCCTTTGGATTAGCTAGCTTTAACATTGCTCGTCCGATAAAATTCACTCCAGCATTCGTGCCTTCATAAATAAATTTTGTATGTGTATCATCGATTTTTTCTAATATAAATGTCAGATTCGTTTCAAATGCATTCGCTAAAACAAAATGGATTTGCTTTTTTTTATATGATTCAGTGTCTTCGTATGCTAAAGTTTCAACAATATAAGATTCAACACGTTTTCCTTCTCTATAACTTTGCTGATGCTTTGCACCTACTTCGTTTTCGTTTTTATCGATTAAATTATGCTCTTCAACCTTTGGCATTATTTTCTTAATATTTTTATCTAAAAATAGACTCCATACTTTTTCGATATTTGTATTAATAACAATATCTTCTTTCCATTTAATCATTATTTCTATTCTTCCTTCCTGAAGCAATCTGTTTATCTATTTCGCACAATTTCAAATACTAGTCCTATTATACCGAAATATGTTTTCATATCATAAAAAAAGTCCTCTCATTTAATGAGAAGACTCTGATTTTTATTTAATTTACCTTAAGCTTTTTCGGTATTTATATTGGTTCCATTGAAAATGAATATAGCATCCAATGCAAAATCCATTGATTGCGATAAACGATGCTAATGCGACCATTATTGAAAACACATAAAATAATACGTTCCAACCAACTATTGCACCAAGAAATGCTAGGGATAAGCAAGTTACTGCAATTGTTTGATTAAAATTTTGTTGTCCTTTATCCTCTTGTGGATAGCTCGATGGTTTCTTTTTTAAAAAACGTTTAGCAAATTTTATGATTGGATGGAAATCAAAAAGTAATCCACTAAGTCCACTTATTAAAGGAATGAGTAGTAGCCAGTATTGTCCAGTGACCCAAGTTAATATAACAGAAATAAAGATCGTCCATTGATTTGTACGAACTAAAGGTAATGGAATTGTATTTATTTTTGAATTAGACATACATAAAACCAACCTTTCGTATCGGAATAATTAAGTATAATCATAATATGATTTCAAAAACAATACAATCAATAAAATCTGAAAAAGTAAAATTATTATTAAACAAATGGCTCTAATAAAATTAAATGTTGATTTTTGAACTAAAAAAGGTTGTCTAATTTGACGACCTTTAGGAACTCTTATTCGACTAAAGCATTTCGTTCTTTAACCCTGTTCTTTTTCAATTTTGTATGCCTTAAGTTTATCAAACACGTCGATTATATATTTTCAAGAATATCTCTATAATACTGTCGTAAAGTTTCCTTTAAATTAGTAGGCTCTATGATTTTTACTGTTTGTCCTAATCTGGCAAGATATTTAATGATAAAGCCAAGTTCATTTGGCTCATACGTACCAATAATATATGAATTTTCCAACTCGTAGATTAATTCCATGGATGGATAATGTTCCTGTTGAAATAATTCTATTCCTGCTTGATTAATCAACCATTTAAATTGTATTGCATTTTCTGACGGCTTCCAAAGTGAATGCGAATTTTGCTTAGTAATTTCTTTTAATTCCTCCAAAGGTTGAATGGTTGTTATTTCAGCTGAAGAGATACGATCACAACGAAAAACACGGTAAGCCGTTTTATCCATATCATATGCTTGACAATACCAATAACCCTTCATTACGTATATAGCAATCGGGTGAATAGTACGAAAGCTGTTTTGATATGTTATTTTTAATACAATATTTTGAACAGCTGCCATTAATAATATTTCTAAATGTATGCTTTCTTTGTTTTGTACAGTATGTTGAAAGGATACACGATTTTGCATCCGCTCTATTTCTTGTTTTTGCCATTCCGACAGTACATTTATGAACTTTTCATGAATTGTACGATAGGATACTTGAAAAGGTAAATTTGAAAAGCTTCGAAGTGACTGCATTGCAAAGTAAAGAGCAAGGATTTCTTGATTATTAAAATAAATAGGTGGAAGCTTCATTTGATTAAGTAAGCGATATCCCCCATAACGACCATATTCTGCGTAAATTGGAGCTCCTATTTCTTCTAAGGAAGCTACATCTCTAAGTGCTGTCCTTTTTGAAATCTGAAATTCCTGCATCAAATCTTGAAGTGTAAAATGCTGTTTTTGATTGATGAATCGAAGTATTTGATTTATTCGTTCTGATTTTTTCATAAACACCTCTTAATGGTGCCTAGATTTGTCACCTTTAGGCACTACACTAGTAAGTGTAATCAATATTGATGTAGGAAACAATACAGTCTCATTTTTATATTGAATTACTAACTTGACCAAAGATTTAAACAAGCATATTACACTAAAATCCAAAGGAGTTGTTTAATTTGACAGTACAATTGAATTCATTTTTGATGATGGATGGTAATGCAAAGGAAGCTATTGATTTTTACAAGGAATCACTCGATGCAAATCTTTTATTTTGCCAATCATTTGGGGATGCACCAGAAGATCCTAATTCCCCTCTACCAGAAAATTTGAAGGATTTAGTAGCACACGCAATATTAAAAATCGGCGAGACCAATATCATGATTGCTGATCTGTTTCCAGGTTTACAATATCGAAACGGGAACAATGTTAATATCTGTATTACTACCAATGAAATAGAGAAAACAAATAAGTTTTACGAATTATTGAAACAAGATGGTCATGTGGTAATGCCACTAAAACAAGTTCATTTTAGTCCTGCCTACGCTATTGTAACTGACAAATTCGGTATTACTTTTCAAATTTTCACAGCACTATCAGAAGAGGCTGTAAAAAGAGGTCATCAAAAGGAAAATTGATGGTTTTGAATTGATTGCACAATAGGCATCTATTTAACCTCAATTTTAAATTAGTCATTTTTTTATAAGTAATAAAAGTGTATTTATTCAAATGCCAATAGATATACCATTTCGTAGTGACTGAAATGCGGTTAACTTGATAAAAAAGCAAAAAGCTATCGAAGCAGGTTAAAGGTTTTGCAACTAATGCATGAATTAGTTGTTCAATGAAAACAAAAGAACCTTCTATGATAGAAGGTTCTTTTTCTATTCTCCAGTTTCAGAAAACTGTTTAATACGAAGTCCAATTTGATCACGAACTTTTTGGAATACACTCCATTCTTGACCTGCTGGGTCATCAAATCCCCAATGAACACGTTTCACATTTGGTGGTGTTACTGGACATACATCATTCGCATGACCACATAAAGTCACTACTAAATCTGCATTGTTTAAGATGTTATGATCGATTACATCTGAAGTTTGATTTCGGATATCGATGTTAACTTCATTCATTGCTTTAATTGCATTTGGATTCACACCGTGTGCTTCGATCCCAGCTGATAAGACATTCCATTCATTTCCTAAATATTGTTTCCCCCAAGCTTCTGCCATTTGGCTACGGCAGGAGTTTCCAGTACATAAGAAGTAAATTGTTTTATTGTTATCTGCCATGTGGATTCCACCTTTGTTTAAATTTATATTGTTGTTTCTTTTGCAAAATATTTTCTTCTCATCCATAACGCTGCGTTAACCAATGCAATCATTACAGGTACTTCAACCAATGGACCAATTACTGCTGCAAATGCTGCTCCTGAATTAATTCCAAACACTCCAACTGCAACTGCAATTGCTAATTCAAAATTATTACTTCCAGCTGTAAAAGCTAAAGTTGTTGAAACTCCATAACTTGCTCCTGTTTTCTTCCCTAAGAAAAAAGAAACAAAGAACATAATGATGAAATAGATTAATAAAGGAATTGCGATACGAACAACATCCATAGGAAGTTCTACAATTACTTCTCCCTTCAATGAGAACATCACAACAATTGTAAACAATAATGCAATTAACGTAATTGGACTGATTTTAGGAATAAAATTTTTTTCATACCAATCTCTACCTTTGACTCTTACAAGTATTAACCTTGTAAATAGTCCTGCTAAAAATGGAATTCCTAAATAGATAAAAACTGATTTTGCCACTTCTGGCATTGTAATATCAATTAACATTCCTTCTAAACCAAAAACTTTTGGTAATACTGTTACGAATAAATATGCGTAAACAGAGAAGAAAATCATTTGGAAAATGGAGTTAAAGGCTACTAATCCAGCCGCATATTCACGATCTCCATCAGCTAAATCATTCCATACGATAACCATCGCAATGCATCTTGCTAAACCGATCATGATTAAACCAACCATATACTCTGGATAACCTCTTAAAAAGATAATTGCTAATAAAAACATTAATACTGGTCCAATTAACCAGTTTTGAATTAACGATAGAAATAATACTTTTACATCTTTAAATACTCTTCCAATCTCTTCATAACGAACTTTAGCCAGTGGTGGATACATCATTAATATCAATCCGATAGCTAAAGGTATTGAAATCGTTCCAACTTGTAATTTGTTTAAACTATCTACAAATCCAGGGGTTGAAATGCCAAGAATTATCCCAATTGCCATTGCTACGAATATCCAAAGGGTTAAATATCTGTCTAAAAATGATAATCGTTTCATTCTCTTCTCCTTTTACTCACTAACAACAAAAATTAACTTTTGATTCAATTGAAGTATTACAACAAGACGTATTCTCTATTTTTTGAACTTCACTATCTGCTTTTGTATAGAAGAATTCCCACTCATTTCCGTCTGGATCTGTCACCCAAAACATGTCTTGTACCGCGTAACAACAAGTTGTATCCATTTCTTCCCGTGCAAAGAAACCTTCTTTTTCTAGTCTCTCCTTATGAGCTAAGATTTCTTCAGCTGTTTCAACTTGGAAACCAAAGTGATTTACTTGATTCCCTGCAACTTGATCACGAACATTTAGTGTGAAATTAAGACCTGGATTTTCTAACAGGAATTTCGCATATCCTTCTTTCACTTTAACGGGTACCAAACCAAATACCTTTTGATAAAAAGCGATTGATGCCTCTAAATTTGTCACGTTAACCCCTACATGAACATATTTCAAACAGAATTCCTCCCTTAATTTATTAATCAAAAAAAATTGATTTAATGATTAAAAAAAATTAACAACAATTACTGTTACGTTTACCGTTATCTGATTTTCGGAAAATACAACAAAGCTCTTCTGATAGTAAACTGTTAACTTCTGTGTCGTTTAAATCGTAATAGCTCCATGTACCTTTTGTCTCTTTTATAATGAGCCCTGCGTCTAGTAATATTTTCAAATGATATGAGAGATTTGATTGTGTCATATCAAATGTTTCCGTTAAATCACATACACATGTACTACCTCTTTGGCAAAGCTCATACATGATTTCAAGACGCTTCTGATCAGCTAATGCTTTAAATTTCTGCTCATATTTCTGGAACTGTTGTGTCATCTCAGTCATATAATTTCTCCTTCATCAAATTTTATTGATGAATTTAATATAAGTTAGTTTACCAAATAAATGCAATATATAAATCAAAAAAAATTGATTTATTTTAAAACTTCTTATGCAACAAAACTGTTATTTAACAGAACCAAACAAAAAAACGATCAAAAATGATCGTTTCAGTTTTAATTAATAGGTGTCCCATATTGAACAGGATATAAGCTTCCTTTATAAGCGAAAGATATATTTCCTGTTTCTTCTGATACTACTAGAGCAAGTGCATCGCTTTGTTCTGAAATTCCAACTGCTGCACGGTGCCTTGTTCCAAGTTTTTTATTATCGTATGTAATTTTAGAAAGAGGAAGTACATTACCTGCTGAAATGATCATGTTATTTTCAACCAGTACCGCTCCGTCATGTAACGGGCTTCCTGGATAAAAAATTGATTCTAGCAATGCTGGAGATAGTTTTGCACCGACGTGGATCCCGGAACTCATCAATTCTTCAAGTGAGTCATCTCTTTTTACAACAATTAATCCGCCATGTTTACGTTTTGATAAATGTTGAACTGTGATTGTCAATTCATCAAAGATATCAGTATACGGCGAAAGATATGAATTCAAATAAAATGAGGCTGCATCCATTTGTAAATTATTAAAGACACGATGAATATTTTCAAATTCAGTTAAGATGCCGCATCCTTTATTTTCAATTCTTCCAATCATGCCTTCGATTTTTAAATTAAGTTGAGTTAGTGTTTTTGTTATATTTTTTCTTACAGTGGGATTTAATTGAGACTCGAATTCATCCATTTCAATTTTTCATCTCGCTTTCGAACCGAATTACCTCCACTTAAGTTTCCCAAAGTTGGCTATGTTATACCAATCATTACCATACTTGGTTTTTTCGATAACAATTGATGGTACGTAACGAACTGAGTTGGTTATCTTGCTACTACCTATGCTTCAACTTCTATTTTAATTGCTGGATTTGATAAAGCGCTTATACATAAGCATAATTTGTTGTATGTGGGTTACCAGAATGAAATTGGCTCCAACAGTTTTGTACCTACCAAAGTACAGGGCCAACAGATTGGGGAAAATACATAAATTTAAGGCGTATAAATTTTGGAATTGTTTACCTATTAGTTATTTATACATGATATTATGAAAATGAAAGGTGGTGATATTGTGGTATGGTTTATTGTAATTGTAATTGTAATCATTGGTATAATACTTAAAATGAATAGCACTTCTAGCCATAACGAAGAAAAACATTCCCCTGAAGAAATCGTAGAAATTGCAGAAATCGAACTTAAATTCAGGTCAGAATTTGCAAAAAATAAAATGTTATTAAAGAGTGGTAGGATAACAGATAGACAATCAATGGAATGGTCAAAAAAATTATTGGAAGAACACAATGAAATTCAAAAAAAGTACAATATAACAGAAGAAAAAATGTCTGAATACTATGAACTTGTCTATTCTAAATCAAGCGTGCGTTTATCATAATTAAAATTATTTTTAATCCTTAGTAAAAACTAGGGATTTTTATGTAGTCCCTAAGTTCCGGACAAACTAGACCTGATAAAACAACTAGCTCTGCATGTCTTAGGACAATTGTGACATGACTATATTGTCCAACAGGTGCAGCAACAGAATCGGGATTTACTTTTTTAATTATCATTTTTATTTCCTCCTTTTTTCTTTCAAAAAACCTCAAATGTCATAAACATTTGAGGTAGTCATTTTCTATGTATACATATCATCTTAATAATTCTATTACTCTAGCTAATCCTGTAGGTGTTATTGAAATATTAAATAATGAAGCAATTTCTTTTTGATCTATATCACTCTTAATCCAAGTTAAACCGTTTATAAATCCTTGCATTTCCAATTCTATTAATGCAGGTTCGACATCATCAATTTCTACTCCTACTTCATTATGAAGCCCTTTTTCAAAGTCTGGCTCCTTTTCTTGAAGTTCATTAAAAATAGCCAATAGCATTAATCCTGCATCTGAAATCTTACTACCCAGAAAGAACACCACCTTTTTAGACTATTTATTCGACAAAAGGTGGTAATTTCCTTTTTTTGCTAATTTTTCTACTTCTTTAATAATTGATTTGTTTTTTCAACGAGCTTTTGAAGATCCATCGGCTTTACTTGATGATTATCTAGTTTATATTTTTGTTTTAGTAAAATGATTCGTTTTACACTCTCGTTTATACGTTCTTCAGAAATTGTCTTGTTTTTCACGGCTGTTTCGATTTCTTTATAAACAGCTTTTACTTTGTTAGGATCATGAGCAACCATAATGATATCACTTCCAGCTAAAATGGAAGTAACTGCTGCTTTTTCTAAATTATAATTTTTTCCAATTGCATTCATCGTCATATCATCCGTCATAACCACTCCATCATATGTTAAATCATCCCTTAACATTGAAGTAATGATTATTTTAGACATCGAAGCAGGGTATTTAGGATCAATTTTTGGTAATAAAATATGAGCAACCATAACAGCATCTGCGTTTTGATTGATCGCGTCATTAAACGGGATTAATTCCAATGATTTTAAATCAGTATACGATTTGTTTACAACTGGTAATTCTAAATGGGAATCAACTGAAGTATCACCATGCCCCGGAAAATGCTTTATAACTGGGATGATTTTCTCTGATTGAATCCCTTTCATTGTTTGGATTCCTAAATTACTTACAGTTTTTGGATTATTACTAAATGAACGATCACCAATGACCGGGTTTTTAGGATTACTATTTACATCTAAAACAGGAGCAAAGTCCATATTTAACCCAAAAGCTTGTAGCTGTTCCCCTAGTATTTGACCAATTTCAAATGAGAACCGTCCATTATTTTTCTTTCCAATTATTCCGTTTGACGGTATCTGACCAAGATTTCCTGGTAAACGTGATACCCTTCCACCTTCTTGATCAACTCCGAATAAGATCGGTAAATGATTATTTCGATTAGCAGCCTTTATTGAATTTACAAGTTTAACCGTTTGACTGTTATTCGTTAGATTTTCATTGTAAAAAATAAATCCACCAATATGATATTGTTCAACTAGTTCTTTTAAACTATTTGAGTAATTCGTTCCGTAAAAACCTGAGAAAATCATTTGACCTATTTTTTCTTGAAGTGTCATCGTACTTAAAAGCTGTTCTAGATTAGAGCCAGTACTAGGATTAAGCTGCTCAATAAATGATACTGACGTATGATGCAATGTTGGATTATTATTTTCACTAGTTGGTCTTGGTAAGATAAACTTCAGTTCAATATGATTTGGCAGTTCATAAACTAATATAATTTGATCAACTTGTTGATCTTTATAATATTTAATCTTATTCGGCTTTTTTAATTGATTCATAATATCGTCATAGTGAATTTTTTGTAAATTAGCATCATATGATCTAACTTCGTAAATTCGATTTTGATGATCATATCCTACTGCAAATCCTTGTTTTTGATAAGTTAAGTACGTACCATTAGTCACCTGATCTTTTTGGGTAGATCCCCCAAACTGCTCCGTTAAATCTTTTAAAGAAGTCTTCCCTACTTCTATATTTTTTTGGTTTGGAATTTTGCCTTGTTTAGCGCTTGAAAGGATATTATTTAAAATTTCTTCCGTTGAAAGTTGACTCGATTGATTAGTCTCCGTCTCCGTTTGATGATGTGTATTTTTATTTGGATTCGATTTTGATGAATCTTGGAAAACTTTATCTTTCACAGCAAAGTAAACACTTGTACAAACAATTAACAATAGTATTAATAAAAAAATAGCTTTTTTGATAATATTCTCCTCCTAAAATTTTATTTTCCCCTCTTTACTTACTTATATTTCCATTAGTTAAGTGGGCACCTTCTAACGAATTGGTGCATACGATGAGAAAGATTAACGAGGAGGGACTAATTAGCATGACCAGTAAAAAATCCCATGAAATGATTCAACCTATAAACTACAGAAATCAAAATATGAATCCAAATCAGAATAATCCTTACTATGATTATCACCAATATTGGTATAACGAATATCAATCATATCCTATTCATCAACAGCATCATTTAATTGACCAATCTGACATTTTTTATCGTCAGCATGCTCAAGCTACTTTCGTTTTGGTTCACGGCTCATGGGTTGATCCATTCTTTTGGCACGGTATAACACGAGAACTACAAAAAATGGGACATATTGTTCACACACCACAGTTACCTGGGCATGGTACAGATAAAGATAAAAATGTAAATCATGAGATGATTACAAAACAAGTTGTTCATTATATAACGTCTAATAAGCTTAATAATATTATTTTGATAGGTCACAGCTTTGGTGGGACTGTCATTCAAAAAGTCGCCGAACAGCTTCACGACCGAATTAAACGATTAGTTTTTTGGAATGCTTTTGTTTTAAATGACGGCGAAAGCCTGGCAGATCAATTTCCACCTCAAGCACAAAAATTCCTTTTAGACTTAGCAAAACAATCGTCTGATAATACAATCAAACTACCATTTCAATACTTCCGAGATGTGTTTGTTAACTTGGCTGATTTACAAACTGCGCGGCAAATTTATAATGCGACAACACCTGAACCGGCTACGCCCCTTGTCGAAAAGCTAGATTTAAAAACGTTTTACCAATTATCTACTCCAAGAAGCTTTATAAATTTACAAGAAGATACAGTAGTACCTCCAGGCGAAAATTCGGGTTGGTATCCTCATATAGCTAGTAGATTAGGAGTTTATCGTTTTATTCAAGGAAGTGGCGATCATATGTCAACTGCAAAAATTTACCCAAGAAGAATGGCACAATTAATTGTAAATGCCTCACGAGACTAAAAATGGACTTTGCTAGTTTATGATTGTATCACTTAATTTATTTACCTTTAAGTGAAGTGAATTTATTTAACTTCATTTAAAGGTAATTTAAATTAGATTTAATCCTATTAATATATATTTAATATTTCAGTAACATGTAATATACTAATCGTATGAAAAGTTTTAATATTATATTATTAGGAGACCGAAATGAATAAATTTAAGAAAATCGCAACTATAGCAACTGCAACAACTCTATCAGCAGGCATTCTATTAGGTATGCTACCAACTGAAACCCAAGCAGCAACTAATACTAAAGTTGTCCAAGCTCAAAATGATTTAAAAAAACAAGTAAGCTCTTATATTAAAGTACTAAACAACTTAAAAAGTGAAATCTATTATACAGATCAAGATGTTTATGATTATTATAAAGAACTACAAACTGATGTTACTTTATTTAATAAGTACGGATATACAGGTAAAGACGAACTGGTGAAAAAAACAGCGAGCTTTAAAACAAGAATTGATAAAGCGCGAAAAGACAATGCAACAGTAGATATGAAAAAAGTAACAGCACAGTTTAATACATATATTAAAAAAGTAGATTCAAAGGGTGCTAAAACATACTTTACAACTCAAAAAAATAAATTGATGGCAATTAGAAATTACCAAAACCACACATATGATACGATCGAGTCGTATGTATACGATATTGAAGACCAAATTTTTACGGAAAATGAAATTTATATTCGCAAACAATTAACTGTTGAATATAAAAACTATGAAACTGAAAAGACTTTAGTCAATCAACACTTTTTTGGAATGACAACTAAAGACCAAGAAATTATTAGCTATGCATACGATGTTCTTGATATGGATTACACAACACATCGTCAAATTGAAAAAGATCTAGATTCTATGTTTGATAAGTATTTTAAAGATGGTTTTGATGAGATCTATGATGTAGAAGACAATGAAAGCTTAGATAATGCAATTCAAAAAAGAGATGTAGCAAAAGCAAAAGTTGCTCTTGTAAATTATACTGCCGTTTATAAAAAATTTAATAATACTTACAATCAATTTGAAGCTGCGGCCGACGTATATAAAACAAATCTAACAGTTAAATTCGCTAATAAAGTAAAAAAAGCGCCTGCTACACAACAATAAGAACAGCATCTAAATAAAAACAGTCCCTTGTTTGAAAAGCATCTTTTCCAAAGGACTGTTTTTTATGTTTAACTTGATTTAATTTTTCTTGTTTCGTTTTTGTTCTACGCGTATTTAAATCTAACATCGCAAATGAACTTCTACTTAATTCTGGATTTCGTTTACCTTCTCTAACTAGTTTGTCTCGTAATTTTCTTGCTTTTGATTTACTCATTCTTTCCACCTCTTTTAACTTTATTCCTCTATTATATACAAGCAATCAAAGTTTTCCACTAACTCTTCATAATTTATTTTTTTGAAATTGGAATAAAGTGATTAAATAAACCGACCACTTTTATTTCCTTGTCTAAAGCCTTAACCTCGTAAACTGAAAAAAAGACATAATCTTTTTTAGTTGTAACCTTACTAATAAGTTTTTCACCTAATAAGTCAATCCCGAAATCAATATATTTGTTTTTTGATTCCAATTTAAGTTGATCCTTTGCCCAAGTGACAAACTCTCCTTTAGACGGATTTGTTTGTGCAGAAATAATTAGACAGATTGCGAAAGCCCCGATAACAAGTAATTTTTTCATAAAGTCACCTTTTCATTATTTTTACTAATTATATGATAAAGGATATTACTGAATTGTCCAGAAAATATCCTTTTTTATTAATAAAATGTCTAGAAAAAATAAAAAAGGGTCCTAATTGCGACCCCTGAAAGTAAAAACAAGTTCATTTTGAAACTTATTTAATTACTGCATTTTTTACAATTTTTGAATCTAAAAATGGAATCACTGAAAAAATTTCATTAATGCCATGTTTTGATATAGCATCTAAAGCAAGTTCATTAAGTAGGTCACCTTCAATAAATGGACAGATTGGTGTTAATGACTTGATCCCGTTTAATTCATAACTCTTTCTTGTGCATTCATCAATTATTTCACCACTAATAAATGGTGCCACCCGAGCTAGTCCATTTATACCATTTATTTCAAACTCTTTCTTTGCACATTCATCAATTATTTCGTCACTGATAAATGCTGCCATTGATGTTATTTCATTTATGCCATTCAACTCAAACTCTTTCCTTGCACACTCATCGATGATCTCGTCGCTAATAAATGGTGCCACCTGAGTTAATCCTTTTATTCCATTCGTTTCAAACTCTTTCTTTGCACACTCATTCATTACTTCTTCGCTGATAAATGGTGCAACCCGAGTTAATCCTTTTATTCCATTTGTTTCAAACTCTTTCTTTGCGCATTCATTCACTACTTCTTCACTAATAAATGGCGCCAAAGACGTAAATCCTTTTAAACCATTTGTTTCAAACTCTTTTTTCGCTAATTCATTAATTAACTCTTGAGATATAAACGGTGCAACTCGTGTTAATTCTTCAATCCCATTTGACTCAAACTCTTTCTTCGCAAATTCATCAATTACTTCGTTACTAATATAAGGTGCGATCCTTGATAATCCCCTGATTCCATTCGAATCAAATTCTTTCTTTGCACATTCATCGATTAGTTCTTCACTAACAAATGGAGCAATATCCGCTGTATCAATAATCGTAAGGTCGTTCTCAACGTTTCTAAATACTAAGTCTGCTTGATCGATATTAAGAATCGGAGCAACATTTATAAATTCTTCTTTTTCCACTTCTAACTCAATTGAAGAATCAGGATTTTCTTTTTCAATTAAATTATTAATCAACTTAACACCTTTTTCATTTCCTAAAATTTCATCAATGCTTACATTAAATATTTCAGCAAGCTCGGGTAGTTTTGAAATATCAGGCATTGTCTCTCCACGTTCCCAATTACTAATTGCTTGAAAGCTAACACCTAATTGATCAGCTAGCTTCATCTGTGTAATCTTGTTTGCTTTTCTTAATTGAGCGATTTGTCTACCTACTTTTTTCATATCAAACATTTATATCACCTCTATTTAAAAGTTAATTTCATTGTATCTAGTTAATTGACTAGTTAAAATCAAGTGTTACTTGAATTGAGGAAAAATGGACTCAAGTAATACTTGAGTTTCTAGAAAGCAGGCAATTTAAATAAAGTGTATTAATTTAAAGTGTAGCTTTCTGCCATGAACTTAACTTAATGCTCAATTTATTATAACAATTTTTATAAATATAAGTTTGAATTTTCAAGCAATAAAAAAAACAACCCCAAATGAGTTGCCTTTAGAAATATCATTATGATTAATCTTTTGTAGTCCATTCGTAAAGTGCTTCAAAATTTAATTTTTCTAACCAATGTCGTTCCGCTAAAATAACTGGGTGAATCAATATATCCTTCCGATTTGAATCATCACAAAAATTATATAATTTATCTTTATAAGGTTCTAACAGATCTAGAACTTCTTTTATTCGCCATTTAAATCGTTTACTTGAACCCCAACCTACTATAATAATGTCTGCGTTACTAATCGCTAATTTAATTGCTTCATCGTTATGTTCGCCAACTTCGCATTCTTTTCCTTTTAGCTTTGTTGAATCCGGTTCCATTAATGCAAAAAGATTTACTAGTTCTAGCGATCCGAAGTTACCTTTCTTATAATCTATAAAAAAGTTAAGACATCTCGCCAATATATAATCACTCTTTAGATGATTTGCTCGACAAGGATTAAGTAATACAAGAGTAGCTTTCTTTTTTGATTCATCCCAAGTTCTTGTAAGCGAATATCGCATTAATTTATTTTGTTTATCGAAGACCGCCTTCGTATTAATTTGCATTGAATGACAGTTTACAAAATCTTCAAATGACATATACTCACTCTTTTCATCATTAATTAAAACAAAATCAACAAGGTATTATATTCCATTTAATCGTCATTTGTACTATATTATTAATTTAAAATAAATAAACCTTACATTGTAACTAAAAAAAAGTGAAATTTTTAGTAGCTTCCTATTTACTAATTCATATTTTCCTAGTACGATAGTGGATAATTTATACAGTTCATTAGGAGGGGCTTTTTTATGATTAAAGGAATCATTTTTGATTTGGATGACACATTACTTTGGGACCAAAAAAGCGTTCAAGTTGCATTTGAAAAGACATGTAAGCTTGCTACAGAAAAATACGGTATTGATTCAGCTGAATTTGAAAATGCCGTTCGTAATGAGGCTAGAAAGCTTTATGAATCATACGATACATACGAATTCACAAAATTAATTGGCATCAATCCATTCGAAGGACTTTGGGGGAATTTTTTAGATGATCATGATCAATTTCCAAAAATGAAGGCGAATTCTCCTACCTATCGAAAAAATGCATGGACGCTTGGATTAAAAGCATTTGGAATAGATGATCGAGAATTTGGTCATTTATTAGCTGAAACATTCCCTGAAGAACGCAAAGGAAACCCTTTTGTATACGATGAAACATTTGATGTGCTCGATCGATTAAATGGACAGTATAAATTACTCTTATTAACAAACGGCTCCCCTGATTTGCAACATACGAAGCTTTCAATTACACCAAAGATTAAAGAGTATTTTGATCAAATCCTAATTTCTGGAGACTTCGGAAAAGGCAAACCTGATCCAAGTATTTTTGAACATGCCTTATCATTAATGGAACTATCAAAAGATGAGGTCATTATGGTTGGAGATAATCTTATGACTGATATTTTAGGCTCAAGCAGAATTGGAATGAAAAACGTTTGGATTAATAGGCATCATAAAGAACGAAATGAAGTTGTACCTTCATATGAAATTACTCATTTAGAAGAGCTTTATCCGATTATTGATTCATTGAATAAGTAGGTTTTGTTAAAAAATCTAGTGGCCCATTTTTATGAGGGCTTGCTGGATTTTTTTATTGATCGGGTATTCGTTCGGAATTACTCAAGCCAGTGCAAATAAATTCCCAGAATCGCAATTAAAAATGGCAAATCTGCAATTAAATTCCCGGAATCACAATTAAAAATTCTAGAAATGCAATTAAAAGGATGAAAAACGCAATTAAACTAAAAATATACCCATACTACGATCCGTATATCGTGCTTCTTTTCATCATAAGCTGGTGCCTTTAATTAAATTTTCAAGTAAAACCGTCTATTGAACAAAAAAATCAAATCAAACATGCAATTTCACAACGACATTATTATAAAATATTACGATTTTGACTAGATATACCCCCTATTTATGTCAAAAATCTTAAAAATCTTTCATTTGAAGACTGCTCGTCCTATTAATTTTTTTAACTAATGAAATTGACCGTTTCGATCTGTATGATTCGTTTCAGTAAAATGTAGTATCAAATTTATGGAGGTTAACAACTATTGTCGAAACAACATGGAATTAGCATCTCTAAAAGCACTTCACCAGAGAATAGAAGTCATATTTTAAAAAGAGCTAAGAAATTAATTGGGAAAAAAGTTTTTTTGGAGACGTTTTTATTTAATTATAGAGGAAGATTAGTACCAATTAATGAAGACCATTCATTAAATATGATCATTTTGGCATCTGATGAGGTGTTCAGACAAATTAAAATTGATTTAGCGTTAGTGATTGAGATTGGTAAATTATCTTGTAAAAGTGTTTCTTCAAGAAATGAGCAAGGAGATTTTACAAGTGATGAGTCATGGCAGGCGAAGAGACATTATATAACTGTATCTGAAAGTACGCCTCCTCAAACAGAAAAGAGGGTTAATCGTCTTGCAAAAGAGTTTAAAGGTGAGATAGTCATCGTAAAAACACTAATTTATCATTATGTTGTCTGCATTAATGAAATTCATAATTCATATATAACAGTCCATCAACTCATCGATTTTGATCCACATTTTGCCATTGAGTTTAGGATTGATAAAAATATTATTTATGAAATTGTTGATTTTCAAAATTAATTTTAGAGCTAAAACAAAAAGTACTTTCTAAGAAAATTTAGAAAGTACTTTTTTATCAACCCTTTATTAACAAACTGTATTGCTACTAGATTTAAGTAAAGCTTGTTGTAAGTCGGCTACGATATCTTCCCATGCTTCTAACCCAACTGACATGCGTAGCATATTTTCTGTTATACCCATTTTTTCTCGCAACTCTTTTGGAACGACTGCATGTGTCATCGTCGCCGGATGCTGTACTAATGTCTCTGTATCACCTAGACTTACTGCTATTTTTATCATTTCTAAATGGTTAATAAATTCCTGTGTTTCTTCCTTTGTCCCGTCAATAGTAAATGCGAAGACTCCTCCACCTTTTTTCATTTGCTTACTTGCAATAAAATAATTTTGACTTTTAAAATCTCCAGGGTAAAATACATCCTTTACCATTGGATGCGATTGTAAAAATGAAACGACCTTTTTTGCATTTTCACATTGACGGTCCATTCGAACTGCTAATGTCTTTAATCCTCGAAGTAGCAGCCATGCATCAAATGGTGACATTATTGCTCCTATATCTTTTCGGATGGGGATCATTCGTTCAGCTAGCTCTTTTGTTTTACAAACAACAATTCCTGCAACTACATCACCATGACCACTAATATATTTCGTTGCACTATGTAGCACAATGTCACAGCCTAGTGTTAATGGCTTTTGTAAATAAGGTGAACAAAATGTATTATCAACTACTACGGTAATATTATTTTTCTTTGCAACTTCGACAACCATTTCAATATCAATGACTTTCATTGTAGGGTTGATCGGAGTTTCGATAAAGATAACTTTCGTGTTTTCTTGGATTAAGTTTTGAATTTCTTCCTCCGTATCCATTTCACAAAAGTTATGTTCAATTCCAAATTTGCTCTCTAGCATTTCTAAAAAACCATACGTACATCCGTATATGCCTTTTGAACATAAAATATGGTCTCCGGTGCTAATTAAAGAGAAAATTGTAGCAGACACAGCAGCCATACCAGAACCAAATGCTAACGCTACTTCCCCTTCTTCTAAGGCAGCCATTCGTTCTTCCAAAATCTGAACGGTTGGATTTCCTAACCTTGAATAAATAAAGTCATCTCTTTCTCCAGCAAAGGACTGTTCTCCATGTTGTGCAGTAGGAAATGTATAGGTAGCCGTATGAAATAATGGAGGAGTTAAACTCCCGTTATACTCCCTAGTTTTGTAGCCTTCGTGAATCAACTTTGTATCAAACTGATTTTTCTTCATTTCTAATTAGCCTCCTTAATTAAGTGCGTGTTGATCAAACGTTAATTAAAGCAAAAAACTAAAATGAAAGCCCTTACAAAATATTCACTTAGACTACTTCTATATATAGGAAAGTAATACCTTTTAAGAAGTCATACTATAGGTGAAATTACATGCTCTTAATCCTAAATAAGACTTTAATTCAAAATAGAAAGTATCAAAATAATCAAATATACATTGGTTCTTACTATTTATTCACTGAAATTTCCTACCTGACTTTTTCCCTATTAATATTCCGAAATACTCAGACAGAAATTATCATAAAAGAATCATCCTCTTTAACAAGGTTGATTCTTTTATCTTAATCGATCATGAAAAAAAGCACTTTCTAAAAATCTAGAAAGTACTTTTTTATTTTTAAATATTCTTATTTCGTTAATCTTCTAACCACTTCAGAATTTCATCAATTCCAATCGCTTCTTCAACTTCTGGAAATTTCTTAATAAAATTTAAATCGGTATCATTTGGTATCAATTCATCAAATTCGTTTGGATCATGGAAGCTCATTGACTACACCTCTTTAGTAAATTTTATTTAATTTTCGTATTGTTAACAAACCTACTTAATAAAATACATATCCAATTTTCAATGAAAAAAGTACTTCGATTAACGAATGAATTAGTAATTATAATAGTTCGTAGTTTTTTTATTTTTTCCTCTTTTTTTCATAAAAAAACTTGTACAAAATAGTTCAGTGTCTAGAACAAACTCTTGCTTTCGACCATTTAATATAATATCTATTTCATTAGATGTATTTTATGATCACATTTATTACCGAGTCTATGTAACGAAGATTTTCTACAACATTTTATTACTGATTATAAAGTCATCCCTATAATTACTTCTTCTAGCCTTAAATTTAATCTAAAATTAGTACTTTTCAATTCGAAACTTCTTCTCCTAAACTTTCCTTTCGACTTATTCCCCGAATTGATTTTAAAAGTAATACAAGCTATTATGAAAAATTTCATTTATGTAGATTTCGGTCCAAATAAGGTAGGTGTTATTTCAGATAGAAATAACATCTACTTTTTATTTACTTTCCTAAACTTCCTTCTTACTTCACCATTCCATTCCTAAGTGCAGTTACGACTACTTGTTTTCGGTCCTCACAGCCAAATTTTTGTAATATACGATGAACATGTGACTTAACAGTACCTTCCGTTATAAATAATTTCTTACCGATTTGGTCATTTCGAAGTCCATAGGCCATTTCCTGAAGGGATTTCTTGTTCACGATCCGTTAGTTTTTCGATTAGTATTGATTCACCTTTTTTACTTGGAACAGCAAATCCAGAAACAATCGCTCTAGAAAGTGCATTGGCTGCAAGGGTTGTTTTAAAAATAGCTTCTCCTCGATAGGCTGAGCGAATCGCATCAAGCATTTCTTCAACTTCAGCATCCTTTAATAAAAATCCTACAGCTCCTGAGCGAAAATGTAGTTAAAATAATTATTTTCGTAGTAGGTAATTGGTTCATTATTTCTTTTGTAGCATCTATTCCTGAAAGAGTTGGCATTTGTATATCGTTTTAACCTATATTTTGATTTCAAAATGATGTTTTAACTAATAGATTACAAAGTATGGATTCTGGATGGTCTGCTGGGCTAATGCTAATCATGTTTGCCTATTATATTGTCTTCAACTTATATATGATTCGAAAAGAGAAAACACTTGCTCAAGCAAACAACGATTTCCTATTGAAGGTTAATTGTTCTAAATCGTAAAATACGAAAACCCACAAGGAAATTTTTATACCTTGTGGGTTTCTTTTATTATTGAATACCTAAAGCAAAATCCACAGCACTTTCTGCATGAATTCTTGTTGTATCAAAGACAGGGATCCTGCAATTTTCCTGAGAAATTAACATCGTTATTTCAGTACATCCCAAAATAACCGCTTCCGCTGCGTGTTCAATTAAATGATCGATTATGTTTAAATAAACTTGCTTAGATTCCTCTTTTACAATTCCAAGACAAAGTTCTTCATAAATAATAGTATGTATTCGTTTTCTTTCAGCTTCATTTGGGACGATCACATCTAAACCAAACTGCTCAATTAATCTTCCTTTATAAAAATCATGCTCCATTGTATATGCTGTTCCTAACAAAGCAACTTTTTTAATTCCATTATTTACAATTTCTTTTGCAGTTGCATCAGCAATATGTAATAAAGGTATTTTGACCGTTTCTTCAACTTCCTTTGCCATCTTATGCATAGTATTCGTACAAATAACAAGACAATCTGCCCCACTTGTCTCCAGCTTTTTAGCAATATCAATCATAATTTTCGTTAACTCATCCCATCGATCCTCAAACTGAAGTGTTTTAATTTCTTGAAAATCGACTGAATACAGTAAGCTTTTTGCGGAGTGATGACCACCAAGCTTTTCTTTCACACGTTCGTTCATAATTTGATAATACAGTAACGATGACTCCCAACTCATACCACCAATCAGCCCGATTGTTTTCATCAACATTCAACTCCAATTTCTCTTTAAATTTATACTCATCTGTACATTAAAAAAATTCAAGACCTATTATGATCTCTTAGTTTAACAAGGAAATTTATTTAGAACTATAGAATAGTTTAAGCACAATATTATGACGTAGGAGAGAACAAAATGCAGATTGAAAAAGAAAAAATATACCCTAATTGTCCATCTATTACTAGAATAGTAGAAATTGGTGGCCATACGAAATCACAGTTAATCGAGAAACTACAACAAGCTTCTATCTCAATGAACGAATATGGTGAGATGCTATTAAAAGATGATCACTTTACAATATCAAATACAAAGTACAGCCTTCAAACAGTTGAACTAACGGTTGGCGATCTTGGATTTTTAGAAGGAGCTACAACACTTCAAATTTATCAAAAAGCAAAGGAACTAAATTTGGAATTGTGCCTATTAAGCTAGGACCTTATCTAAGACTGTCGTATTTAGATCAACCAGAAGGTTTTTCAGGGAATTTTGTAAAGAAACATCAAGCTCCATCCGGTTCAATCACAATTGCATCTGAGGCACTATCTGAAGATGAAGATTTTCCGAAAGGTTTTTACATTAGACGAATTAATGGTGTACTATGGCTTCGCGGATATCGTGCCGATCATCTACATGTTTGGAACAACGATGATCATTTTATCTTTTGTCAAAGATAGTGATTAGTTTGCTTTAGATAATCGATCAATTGCTTCTTGTTCTGTTGAAACAAAAAATACATTTTTCCCTTTATTACACTCATAAACGAAATCTTTTAGTGCCTTACTTGTATAACTAGAAAAGTCGCCTATAATTGCAAACTTAATACTGTAGTTAACGAACTTCTGAAGCACCGCACCTGCAAGTTTTGTACTAAGATTAAAAAAATCTTCTGAAATTGCTTCTTTGTTAAGTGCTATACGATTACTTTGATGATCATAACTTATTGTCATAATAAGATCTAAAGCACTTTGTTCATCCATAAGAATTACTGAATCTACATTGGCAATTGCAATTATATGTCCGTTAGCTTTTGTTGTTCTTATATTCATCTACAAATCTCCTTTTTAAAATTCAGATTATTTCTACTAGTTTAAAACAAAGATTGTGTAGCGTGAAGCGATACTTTGTTTTTTATTTTTCTGGATGTTCATTAGATTACTGATTTTCTTATGTAAGTAAATGGCAGATTAGGAACAAACAAGTATTCCATGGAGTACGATGTAGTATTCGATGTTAGGGAGGAATATACATTGAGTAATACGAATGTACATGGATTACTTAGATGGAAGAAAGAATTAAACGCAGAAATCAAAAGACTAGATAAAGAGTTAGTCGATCTAACTAAAGAAATAGATAATGTTAGGACAAGATATTCAGCAGCTGAGAAAGCATTTATACAATATCGTAACGAAACAATCTCACAAGAATTTGTTACACCATTAAGTGTACAACTTAATGAATTAAATAATAAGTACGATGCTTTATTGATAGTGAATGAACAAAAAAAAACAGCTATTACTTCAATTTTAGAAACTGTGGATTCAATTATTAACGGATATTTCACAAATTAATGGGGTTTCCAATTTTGAGGAGCTCCCTAGCCGATCGGCAAGAAAAACAAAGGTTTCGACAATAAGAAGAGAAAGAGGATTTGTGCTCTTATCAACTAATGCATGCCTTAGTTGAACAACATGAGCCGCAAATATACAGTTTTTTATTCCAGTAAATGGCATAGTAGTTAAATAAAGAACTGTTGTTAAATTTTACGCACCCCTCCCTATCGTAGATTAAGGATTGGGCTCCTTAGAGATAAAGGCTAAGTATATCTACACTGTTCTTTTTCTGGAAATTTCAAAAAAGGAGGCTATACAATTGAGTAAAAAAGAAATCTTGCAAAATGGAGTCAAGCAAGTTTTTTACGAAGAAGAATGGTACCCACCGATTTCAGAAGCGTTAAAGAATCTAACCGCTGCACAAGCATGCTGGCAACCAGAAGGAAAGGCCAGTAATACGATTTGGGAAAATGTAAACCATTTACTCATCTTTAAAGAGCGCTTACTTTCCCGCATACATCAAGATAATACATTTGTGGCTCCACAAAATAACGATGACACATTTATCCAAGGCGGACCTAATGATGATGATGCTTGGCGACAAACAGTGAAGCGAACACTTCAAGTACATGATGCCTTGCAATCTACATTAGCCTCCCTTCAAGAAGCAGAACTAGATCAACCATGCCCTTCTCTACCAATTTGGCAACAATATCAGAATATCCTTTTGCACGATGCTTATCATACTGGACAAATTGTACAACTCCGCAAACTCCAAGGTTCATGGCCAACTCAGCGCTCATATTTATAAAGGATTAAAATTGCCTGAATGTCTCACACAACAAAACAATTCAAAGTAGCAAATAATATAAAATCCCAATTTCTCATGTTAAATTGAGAAATTGGGATTTTTGTTACTCCACTTATGCACCCATTTTGCAATAAGCTTTTTACTAACTAAATATATTACGATTCGCTCCTCATACTGAATTTAAGATAACAGCAATTAAAAATACCTTAGTAAAAAGCAGTATATAAATAGAGAAAAAATAAGCTGTTTGTACACAGACCAAATAAAATTAAAAGTCTTTTTTTAGAACTCAAAGTTCTTTATAGTAATGAGTATCAAATCTAATGGATTTTAGTTTCATCCAACTTATTTAAAGAGAGGAATCACTATGAAAATCGATACACCTACTATCCCCAAAGAATTAATAGCTAGAAATTTTTATGATATTTTTTATGAAGAGGACCCAGAATTAGGAATGTGTGAGATTTCTGGATCTGTTTTTGAAAATGAAGTTATCGATCGAGTATATTTATATAAAGCGGTCATCAAAAATTGTAAATTTACGAATACAGATTTTAAAAATATCAGTATGACTGATGTATATTTTGAAGACTGTGATTTATCAAATTGCAATATGAGAAATTCTTCTATCCATAAAGTTATCTTTAAAAATTGTAAATTATTAGGCGCCAATTTTACGGAATCTAGCATCGGAAATGTACAGTTTGAAAATTCTGTTTTAAATTTGTCACTATTCGGAGATTCAAAACTAGAAAAAGTAATTTTTCATGACTCTGTTCTAAAAAGTACTGATTTTTATGATTGTAAATTCAAAAAAATTGATTTTAATAGATGTGATATTGATGGAGCAAATTTTGAACAAACATCTCTCAAAGGTATAGATATTAGTAGTTCTACTTTTAATGAATTAACTGTTTCAATTAGTAATTTAAACGGCTGTAAGGTTTCATCAAATCAAGCCGTTCAATTTGCAGCATTGATGGGTTTAAAGATTGTAGATTAAAAGTAGAGTATTTGATTAAATCTTAAGATTTTTAATTAGAAGTACGATTTAAATCCTGTTAGTAATTGGAGGTAAAAACATGGATTATCCTTCACCGAACGAAGCGGAGTTAAAAGTGAAAATGAGGCCTAAAGATACTATAGCAGCAGGTTATCGTCATTCTGTCGGGCTTAAATCCGACGGAACGGTTGTGGCTGTAGGATAGAATAAGCATGAACAATGCAATGTAAGCGACTGGTGCGATATTGTGGCAATTGCGGCTGGTTGGCGTCGTTCCGTTGGACTTAAATCAGATGGTACTGTCATAGCTGTAGGTCGAAACAACGATGGTCAGTGCAATGTAAGTGAGTGGCACAACATTGTGGGGATTGCGGCAGGTGACTGGCATACAGTCGGACTTAAATCGGATGGCACAGTTACAACTGTAGGTAATAATCGGTATGGCCAATGTAAAGTGAGTGGATGGCATGATATTGTTGCGGTTTCTGCGGGTTATCTTCATACGGTCGGGCTTAAATCAAACGGCACGGTTGTTGCTATCGGATTGAATAAGGATGGTCAATGCGATGTAAGCGAATGGCACGACATTGTTGCGATCTCGGCTGGTAGTAATCATACGATTGGACTTAAAGCGGACGGCTCAGTTATGGCTACCGGATTGAAGAGACATGGCGAATGTAATGTAAGTGACTGGTGCGATATTGTAGCGATTTCGGCGGGTTGCACACATACCCTAGGACTTAAATCAGATGGAACAGTTGTAGCTGTAGGTAGTAATGAATTTGGCCAATGTGATGTAAGTAGCTGGCACGGTATCCAACTATCCGAAAAATAGTTTTAAATAACAACAAGCAAAAATTTTCTGAAAATAACCCTTCTCCTCTACTGTTACTAATGATATATTTTCTTCTATAAGGTGTAAAAAATATCCAATTCTAAGGGGAGATTAATTAATGAAAAAAACAGCTCTTTTAGTAATTGATGTACAGGCTTTTATGTTCTCCGAATCTAATCCGGTATATAACGGAGAAACATTATTAAATAATCTAAACAAATTGATCGATAAAGCAAGAGCTACGAATACGCCAATATTTTATATACAACATTCTGAAGAGGGCTCTCCACTTGAATACGGTACACCTGGTTGGGAAATTCAGTCAGATATTGCTCCAATTGATGGAGATATCATTATTCATAAAAAAACACCAGACTCATTTTTTAAGACGAATTTAAAAGAAGAGCTGGCAAAACAAGAAATTAATCACTTAGTCATGGCGGGAATTCAAACAGAAATCTGTGTTGATACAACGACTAGAAACGCCTTTGGAAATGGCTATGAAGTTACACTTGTTACGGATGCTCATAGTACATGGGATTCAGATGAGCTTACAGCAGAGCAAATTATAAAACACCATAATCAGACTCTGCGCTGGCTAGCTGATCCTAAAACTACTAGTGAAGTTGAATTGTGAACTACCCACCACTTAGTTAACCTTCCGGTCTACTTGAAGTGGGGGCTTCTCGACTTATTGTTGCTCTTATTAGCCAACGAAAACTGACCGAGCTAACCCTCTTGTTCCAAGAGTTTTTGATTCTATGCTAATAGGCGAATGCCTTCATTTTTGATATTGACTGCTGAATTGTAGTCACGATCTGTCTCATAACCGCATGAACAATGGTATGTGCGTTCAGATAGTTTCATCAGTTTTTCTGAACCACAACAAGAACACTTCTTAGTGGAAGGAAACCACTTATCAATTTTCACAAGCTGTTTTCCTTGTTCTTTCAGTTTATATGCTAAGAAAGTAGTGAACATACCCCAACCATTATCGTGAACGCTTTTACCAAAGTGAAGGGATTGAGACATTCCTTTCATGTTCAAGTCCTCAATCACGACAGCATCAAAATTAGAAGCTAATTCTTTTGACTTATGGTGAAGGAAATTTCTGCGTTGGTTCACTACTTTCTCATGAAATTTAGCCACTACTAGACGTTGCTTATTCCAACGTGCAGAACCTTTTTTACGCTTAGAAAGAATGCGTTGTGCTTTTGCTAATTTTTCTGACACAACACGATAGTAGCGAGGATAATTGGCTTTCTCATTCTCGCTACTCACATATAATTCAGCCATCGCAAAGTCTAATCCAATAACGTTTTTCACTTCTTTTTGTACAATTTCTTTTTCGTATTCTGTCAAAATAGAAACATAGTATTTACCAGTAGATGTCATGGAGATTGTGCATGACTTGATTATGTGGTCTTGTGGAATTGTTCGATGTTGTCTGATCCGTACCAATTTTAGCTTTGGTAGTTTAATATGGCGTTCAAATAGCATAATGTTTCCGTTTACGAGATTGGTTGTATATGAATTTCTACTCTTTTTATTCTTGAATGTGGGAAAGTCATTGTGACCACTAAAGAAATTCTTATAAGAAGTTTGCAAATTTAGTTGAGCGTTTGCCAAGGCTAAAGAATCAACTTCTTTTAACCACTCAAATTCTGTCTTGTATTTTGCAGGAGTTGGAAACTTTTGTTTCTTTAGTTGTTCCTGATTATCTTTGTATTTCTCGTATATTTCTTTTCGTTCTGCCAACATTTTGTTGTATACGAATCTCACACAACCGAAAGTTTTTCGCATAAGAAATGCTTGTTCTTCTGTTGGGTATAAACGAAACTTATATGCTTTATTGTGCTTTGCCATATCATTCCACCTCACTTTTGACCTTGATTTTCAATGTATTTCTTAATGGTATCTATTGGAGCACAGCACTATCAAAAACTTGTCTACGATATTTCACAACCAGTACAAGATGATAATACATCGAGAACACTGAATGGTTATTTCTGTCTAATTTCATTGTAATATCAGCATTTATTTTATCTAAGACTGATTAGACTAAAGCCAACCGAAATTCAACTCCACCCACTCATTGTGCTATCGCCCTTCATATTCCTTGAGGATGAGAGACTTCTTTCGGAAATCCTTTAAAAAGGCAGCGGATTAGCTGCCTCAGATTGTTGCCAAACGCTCGCTTTCTTCGTTGCTTCGCCTATCTATAGTGCTCATTTACGTCTTAGGTAAATTTCCACCTCGTAAAGCAAGCGCTTGCATTCAGTCTGGAAATCTTCTGAAGAGATGTCTTTAAGTATGCGAAACAATTATTTCACAATCTCCATCTAAAACAAATTCCCCAAATCCAACAGGAATAATGAAGTTCAAGCCTTTTGATAAACTATATTCTTCTCCGCTATGGATCAGTTTTCCATTACCGTTTATTACACTTAAAAGTAAATATTGATCATTATAAGTTAAATAAGCTTTACCAGTAATATCCCATTTATATACGGTGAAAAATTCCGAATCTACAAATGTATTAATCTTTAAATTTTCTTTTTCCTCTGTCTTAAATTCCACTTCTGTTTCTTGATGAGGAACTGTTGTTACATCGATTGCTTTATTTAAATGAAGCTCTCTTAAATTTCCTTCATGGTCTTTTCGATCATAATCGTAAACCCGATAAGTTGTGTCAGAGCTTTGTTGTGTTTCTAATACGAGAGTTCCTTCACATAATGCATGAATGGTACCACTTGGGACATAGAAAAAATCACCTGGCTTAATTTTTACTCGGCGAAGTAAATTTGACCACTCGCCTTCTTTAATTTGGTTAATTAGTTCTTCTTTTGTTTTGGCATTATGGCCAAATATCATATGTGCATCTTCTTTACAGTCAAGAATATACCAGCATTCTGTTTTACCGAGATCACCATTTTCATTAACCTTAGCATAAGAATCTTCAGGATGTACTTGAACAGATAAATCCATATTTGCATCTAATATTTTCGTTAAAAGTGGAAAAACTTCTTCCTTTGGGTGACCAAATAACTCCGGTTGCTTTTTCCATAATTCATTTAATGCAATACCTGCAAATGGTCCATTTTCAATAATGGATGCACCGTTAGGATGAGCTGAAATTGCCCAGCATTCACCTGTATTTTCATTTGGTATATTATAGTTAAAATCTGATTTTAAAGCTGTTCCACCCCAAATTCGTTCTTTAAATACTGGTTTTAAAAATAATGGTTGCATACTAATTTCCTCCTATAGGCTAATTAAACTAGTGCATTTTTATTTAAAGCATTATGTGCAAGCATAAGAGCTCCGATAATTCCAGCGTTATTTCCTAAACTAGGTGGTACAATATACTCATTCAATTCTGGTAAACTAACATAATCGCAAACTAGCTCTTTCAAATATTTGTAAACACTTTCAAAAACTTGCATTTGATTCATTACGCCCCCACCAAGAATGATTTTCTTAGGCGAAAGAATTAATATGTATTGCATAAGTGCTTGGGCAATATAATATCCTTCTAAATCCCAAACCTCTTTTCGATTGATCAGATTTGAACCTGTTTGTCCCCAACGTGCTTCAATTGCAGGTCCAGAAGCTAAGCCTTCTAAGCAATCACGATGGTATGGACAGTTCCCTACAAACTCATCATTTGGATGACGTCTCACTAATATATGTCCCATTTCAGGGTGTGTGATTCCTTGAAGTAAATTACTATTTACGACAGCTCCAGCTCCTATACCCGTACCAATTGTTATATATAAACAGCTATCTAACCCTTTTGCTGCACCAAAAGTAGCTTCACCTAGTGCAGCTGCATTCACATCCGTATTAAATCCAATTGGAACAGAAAGATGCTGACTAATTGCTTGTACGAAAGGAAAGCCCTGCCATGCCATTTTAGGAGTTGATGTAATGGATCCGTAAGTAGAGCTCTTCTCGTTTACATCAATCGGACCGAATGATCCAATACCAATTGCTTTTATAGGATAGTTCTTAAAAAATTCAACTACTTGTGAAATCGTTTCTTCTGGCACAGTTGTTGGAAATTGAATACGCTCAATTAAATTGCCATTTTCATCTCCGATTGCACAAACAAACTTTGTTCCACCTGCTTCGATTGCACCTAACATTCGCCATTACCTCCAATTAAGATCAACTAGTTAAACCTTACATTATTTAAAGTAATTAGAAGCTCTCCTTACTTTTTTTGTATATAGAAACAATTTTTAAAGAAAATCATGCGATTAATTGCACATAATTTATTTGACGAAATATTTTTTTAATCCATATATATTTATGAAAGCTATATAAAAAGAAGACTCTTTTCATGTACCAAAAAAAGAAGCCCCTCTCCCTCGAGCGACTTCCTTTTTCCTAAATTTAAAACTAAACTATAAACGCCTATCTAACCGATTTTTGCAATCGTAAGCTAAATAAATCCATGAAATTGCATAACATATTTAATAAAATCAAACACTTGTCCATTTCATTTTGCTTGTCCAAACATAGGATATCTAGATGAAATTAAAAGAAAAGGTAGTGTTATGATGAGTTGCAATTGTAACAATGGAAGAAATAATGAGAGAAATAACGAGAGATTTTTTAATGATAGAAATAACGAAAGATTTAATGATAGAAATAATAATAGAAATAATAGAAGAAATAACGAGGTTACGTTTAATGCGAGAATCACAGTTAATCAAGAAGACTTCTGTCGTGCAGTAGATCGTTGCGACGATGAAAGACGAGATAATTCCGGACGTCGTAGTGACAGATGGTGGAACTTTTAAGTTCAAAAAACAAAAAATAGGCAAATCAATTTTTTCCTCTACTAGGAATTGATTGAATGATAGGATCATCTTCAATTTCTTTTACGAGAACATCTGTCCCTGCCTTTATATGGGATAGATGTTCTTTTGCATTTCAAAAATAAATTTGAAATGATTTATTCCCGAAAAAATGGAATGATGCCAATTTTCCATTTAATAGAAAATGAGATTGTATTAGAAGTAATTTTTAGGAGGAGTCTTAATATAAAAAAGCATTTTAATAGAAAAAGAAGCCGCTCTATCTGAAAGCGACTTCCCGTATACTAATAATATTTAAACTAAACTCTCCAAACGCTTATTTAACCGAATTCTCCAATCCTCGGCTAACTCAGGAACTTCCAATATCGCTTTTATTCCTTCAACATTTTTTGGATCATGGAAATAAATCTCGTTACAATAAAGAACGGAAACTTTATTTTTTTGAGTTTCGATTAATTCAATATTCGAATCTTTTCTGATTGTTCCCTCTTTTAATACACGGCATAAGTAGCCTGTAAAACCTGTTTCTACGATTCTCTTAAGTGCTACATTCGTTCTTCTTGTAATTGTGTCACAAGGTATTCTGCTTTGAGTAATTTGTATAATCGCATCGCCAATTTGGTAGATATCGCCAATGCATACTTCTTTTTCTAACATATTTGTGACAGTAATATTTTCTCCGAATGCTGAAAGTGGTAAATTTAGATTAAACTCTTTTTCCCAAAGTTCGTAATGTTCATATGGATACACACATACAGCTCGGTCTGGCCCACCGTGATGTTTTAAGTCAGCTACCCCATCACCTTTAAAGCCTTCTTTTGATAAGTAAACTTCCTCTATTCCTTCTTTACAAATACCCGTTATCATTTCTTTGTTTTCGCCGTATTCCATTTTACTCGGTAATCCTACTGCAAGATTAATTAACTCAACTTTATTTGCCATACGTTCCACCCTCTCATTTTTAAGTTTCTAATTGTAAAACTGGGTTTTATTTTATGTAAATAAAAATTTTGGAATAAAAAGGAAAAACATCCTACATACAGCATTATATACTAATTTGAGACAATACCAATCTCCAAAATCATTTTTGTTTCAACTGTACGACTAACAGCATAATAAAAGAAATTACAACCATTGAAAGCACCCATAGCCATGCCATTTTCATATTTCCAGCATCAATTGCTAAATATATTGCTGTCGGGACAGTTTGTGTTTTTCCTGGTATGTTTCCAGCAAACATAAGTGTAGCTCCGAATTCCCCTAGTACTCTTGCAACGCTTAATATACTTCCCGAGATAATGGCTTTTAATGAAAGTGGAATTGAAATCAAGAAAAAAACATTCCATTCATTTGCACCACAAACTCTAGCTGCCTCTTCAATCTCATTGTCTACACTTTGAAATCCAGTTTTTGCAGATTGATACATAAGTGGAAACGCTACAATAATGGATGCAATTACAGCTGCCCACCATGTAAAAACAATGGGGTGGTTAAATACCCATTCAATCATTTTTCCAACGAAGCTTTGTCTTCCGAAAATGACTAATAGTAAAAACCCTACAACTGTAGGAGGAAGAACTAAAGGTAACATTAAAATTGTTTCTAGAAGTGTTTTACCTTTAAATGATTTCATCGAGAGAATTCTTCCAGCTATAGTCCCTAAAATAATAACGAAAAATCCTGCCACGATTGTAACCTTAATGGAAATCTTAAGGGGAATTAAAAACTCTTCAAACAATTAAATTCCTCATTTCAAAATAAACCATTTATTTTCATCTATTTTTTTAATCCTCTATGAAATTACCTTTTGACATTTCATTCATCAAAAAATCTAAATAATTTTCTTCATCATAAAGATGGAAATATTGATAATCTTTCAATCTACCTTCTTCAATCTCAAAATGGCTGATCACACAAATAATATTCGTTAATGAATCGAGTAAATTCAGATCATCCTCACTTCTTATAAATACTACTTTTGGGTAACTTTCCCTTTTATAACCTTCAATAAAAATAAAATCTGTTGAAAAAAAGCGATATAATTCAATTGTTTTCTTTAAATCCCAATTGATAAAATTTGTTCTTAATTGCAAGACACCATCACCTTCAACACTAGAAACGATTGCTCCTGCATCCAAGTGACGACTACTGTCTTTACGTTCTATTTCTAAATCAGGCACACCGCCATGTCCATGATGTTTTATTGTAGCAGCTGATAATCCTTGGTGATTGGCCTTTTTAATGAGTTTTTCAGTAAGTGTTGTTTTCCCACTATTTTGATAGCCTACAATTTGCAAAATGGAATAGTTCTTTTTCATCGCTTTCAATTCCTTTTTATTATTTTCCGACAGAAGACTCCTCTTCAATCGTGTGAAGGGCAAAGCCTAACGATAAGGAGGAGATGAATGTCGGTTGGCGATAGCCAAAACTTTCCTCTCCATGATACAACAGGAACGAATGTTCTTGTAATATGAGGTGAAAAACAGTGTTAGTCAACAAGGCTTACAAATTCCGTATTTATCCGAATAAGGAACAAGTGGTTCTTATCAATAAAACAATCGGATGTAGTCGTTTTGTATTCAATCGCTTTTTAGCGCAATGGAATGACACATACGAAGAAACAGGCAAAGGATTAACCTACAATACGTGTTCTGCTGAATTACCCCAACTTAAAAAAGAATTAGTATGGCTAAAAGAAGTGGATAGCATTGCCCTTCAATCTTCATTAAAAAACTTTGCTGATTCGTATGCACGATTCTTCAAGAAGCAAAACAAAGTACCACGCTTTAAGTCTAAAAAAAATAGAGTACAATCCTACACGACAAAAGAAACAAACGGAAATATTGCCATTATATGCAATAAAATCAAGTTACCAAAACTTGGTCTTGTTCGTTTCGCCAAAAGTCGTGAAATAGAAGGACGTATTTTGAATGCAACCGTTAGACGTAATCCTAGTGGTAAATATTATGTATCCGTTCTTGCAGAAGTAGAAGTACAACCCTTAGAAAAAACAGGCTCTTCTGTTGGTCTTGATCTTGGAACAAAAAACTTTGCTATTCTTTCAGACGGAACAAAATATAAAAATCCAAAATGGCTTCAAACATTAGAAAAAAAGTTACTTGATGCACAGCGCGTTCTGTCCAGGCGACAGCAGTTAGCCTTGAAACGAAAATGTAAATTGGATGAAGCGAAAAACTTTCAAAAACAAAAACGTAAAGTAGCTCGCATCCACGAAAAAATCACCAACGCACGAACAGACTACTTGCAACAAATCTCTACTGAAATTGTCAAAAAACACGATATCATTGGTATTGAAGATTTGCAAGTGTCGAATATGCTAAAGAATAAAACACTAGCTAAGGACATTAGTGAAGTATCTTGGGCAAAATTTCGAACCATGCTAGAGTACAAAGCGAAATGGTATGACAAGCAAGTAATTGCTGTATCGAAAACCTTCGCTAGTTCTCAACTTTGTTCGTGTTGCGGATACAAAAACAAAGACGTTAAGACTAAAAACCTTCGTGAGTGGGATTGCCCTTCCTGTGGCACACAACACGACAGGGATATTAGCGCAGGACAAAATCTTAAAGATGAAGCGATAAGACTTCTAACCATAAGGACTATGAGGATAGCCTAATCAATTAGAAGCCAATAGGCTACTGTACTTAAGAATCTCCCACTTCAAACAACCCGTAAGGGTGTTAAGTGGTGAGTAGTTCAATAAATACTTTTATTATAAGAAGCCTACAGAAAACACCATTAATACAAAAATCAATTTAATCGATTCTTGTATTGATGGTGAAGCAGTTTAGTAAAGTCTTAAAGAAGATGTTCACTAAAAGTTTTTTTCTTTAATATTTCTAATCATTGTTTTATGATAAGATAAACGAGAATTAAGTTAAGGGGTATATGTAATGTCTAAAGTCATCCATGAATTTAATGACTATATACGAAAACTGCGTAAAGAATTATTTGGTAAAGGCCCTGAAAGAATCCATACTGTTTTTGTTGAAAATATGGCTGTTTCAACTTTGTATGGAAATCTAACACCTACTGAGCTATTTATCGCTCAAACTTCTGAAGGGCGTGATATCGTACATAATGCTAGAACAAAGATGATTCAAGATGTATATGCGAAAAATCATCCAGTTAAGCTAGAAGAAATCGTTGATGCAAAATTTATCAATCTTTTCTCGGATATGAAAGTTGAAGAAGATATTGCGATTTCAGTTTTTGTATTTGATAAAAAATTAGAAAACTTAATTGATTAGATCGTCGATGCTACTAATCAATTAAGCTTTTGTTCCAATCTTATTTATGGAAAAAGTCGCCGCTTTTACCACCTTTTTTTTGAACTAAAAACGTTTCTTTTATGACCATACTTTTATCAACGGCTTTACACATATCGTAAAATGTAAGGCCAGCTACACTTACAGCTGTAAGTGCCTCCATTTCAACTCCAGTTTTCCCACTACATTTCACTGTCGCACGAATGATTAAATCATATCCATTAGGTGCCTCTACATATTCGAATGTAAAGTCAGTTCCTGAAAGTGCGATTGGGTGACACATTGGAATAATGTCAGAAGTTTTTTTAGCTCCCATAATTCCAGCAATTTGTGCAACATTTAGTGGATCACCTTTTTTAATTGATCCATTTTGAATTGCTTCATATAATTCCTTTGAAATCGAAATTGTACTTTGTGCAATCGCAATTCTAGTAGTGATGTCTTTTTCTGATATATCGACCATTTTAGGTCTTCCTTCTTCATTCCAATGTGAAAATTCACTCATGCAAGTACCTCCAGGTAAGTCTTAAATTTGACAAATTAAATCCAGTCACTCGGACTATTTATATTCTTAAAGATGAGATCGTCATTTGAAAATTGTACAGTCATTACACTTACTTCACTGAATAATAACTGAACTTTTCGATTGTTTTTATCTAAAATCTCTTTCATTTTTTCGATGCAATTTCGATGATAGAGCGCAAATAGTGGTTGAAGTTTATCGGACTGGATTGGAACGATTGCAGCAACATTCGTATTTTCTGCCCGTTCGATCATGTTTTTTACAAAGTCAGCTGTAATAAAAGGTGTGTCGCATGCTAGGACAAAATACCAGTCTTTGTTTGGTATGTTGGAAAATGCATTGTACATCGCATACAAAGGTCCTTGGTATTCTTTAGCTTCTCCCTCTATGACAAACTCTAGATGATCATTTTTACTAAAATAAGGAACTAGTTTTTCGTTCGTTGAAATGATAATCGGTGAAATTGAATTTTTCTTTAATGCTTCTACACTATATTCATACAATAATTTGTCCTTATACGTTTCAAACATTTTCGGTTTACCGTAACGGGATGACTTTCCACCTGCTAAAACGACGCCAGCTATATTCATTGCCTATTTAATTCTCCCACAAAATGTTGGCATGTCGGTAAAATTAATTTTGTCATTGCTAAATTTACTGCGTTTTTTGAACCTGGAATTACGTAGATTGCTTTATCGTGAAAGCTCCCTGCGATCGCTCTACTAAACATAGCCTTTGGTCCGATTTCTGTATAACTTAATGAACGGAACAATTCTCCAAATCCTTGCATTTCTTTATCAAGTATTTTTGAAATTGCTTCATATGTAACATCTCTTTTCGTAAAACCCGTACCACCTGTTATAATCATAACTTGAATCGTTTCATCTTCACTCCATGATCTAACAATTGAATCGATCAATGCTATTTCATCTTTTGTGATTTTATAATCATGGACGATATGTTTTTGCTCTTCTAATAAAGCTTTAATTAGTTTACCGCTCTCATCATTTTCAACAGTTCTAGTATCACTAACTGTTAAAACGGCAGCGTTAACAACCGCTTTTTCATTATGATTATGCATCATTCTACCTACTTTCAAGCTTGATAAAATCCATTAGCCCCCACTTACTGGTGGAATAAAAGCGACAGTATCTCCATCATTTACAATTTCGTCATCCGTTACAAACTCTTCATTTACTGCAGTCATAATCTGATTCAATTGTGGTAAATCATAGTTAGCCTTAAGCCAGTTTTTTAACTCTTTAACGTTGATTCCATTTTTATCGGTCACTGTTAATTCATCAGTTCCAGCTTTCTCTCGTAAATGAGCAAATAATAATACTTTAATCATTTTGATTCCTCCACACTTGGTTTTCCTTCTTGGTATGGTGTATTTTCTAATTGATCACCGATCCACATCGTACCATCTTCCCAAAACTCTTTTTTCCAGATTGGAACGATTTGTTTAATTCGTTCGATTGCGTATTCATTTGCTTCGTATGCAACTTTACGGTGCGGAGAGGAAACTGCAATCACAACGGCAATATCACTAATCTCTAATCTTCCAACTCTATGCGTAATCGCAACAATTGCTTCTGGCCATTTCCCGTTGATTTCATCACCAATTTGGGCAAGTTTTTTTACGGCCATTGATTCATATGCTTGATACTCTAGCGACAAAGTCTTTTTTCCTTTTGTTAACTCTCTAACTGTACCAATAAAAACAGTAATGGCTCCTGCATTTCTACTTTTTACTTTATCTGAAACTTCTTCAACAACAATCGGTGTATCGACAATATTAAATAATGTTTGTTCCAAGTAAATCACTTCACTTTTCTTAAATTAATAGTGTTCTTTTTATTTACTTATAAGCAGGTATGAAGTCATACCAAGGCCATTTACTTCCTTCATGGTCTTCTAATAATAATAAGTCGACCGACATTCCTTTTTCATATTTTCTAGTTCCTCCAGGTAAAACAATAAAAGCATCCGTATATGCTAATGAAGATACGGCGCTAGACTTATCAAAACCTGCTGGAATTGCTGTTAATTGACCTTCATGATAAACAATTTTACCTCTTACAAATCTTGTAAAAGGATTTGGTTTTGGAAAGTTTTCTCCTAAAATTGCACAGACTCTTTTTAAATGTGGTGTTTCGTTAAATAAATAAGTTTGGACGATTGGTCTAACAAATAGCTCAAATCCAACAAAACAAGCAGAAGGATTTCCAGATAAACCGAATAATAATTTATTTTCAAAATGCGCTACTGTTGTTACACTTCCTGGACGCATGGCAATTTTATTAAATAAAACTGTAGCACCTAATCTTGCATAAATATCTGGTAAATAGTCATAATCACCGACAGATACTCCACCAGTTGTAATTAGAATATCAACTTGCTCTAGGGCATTTTGAACTTCTGAAAAACAAGTATCCAAATCATCGCTAAACTTTCCTAAATATTTAGGGATTGCACCTGCTTTTTGAATTTGAGCGAGAACCATATAAGAATTACTATTGCGAATTTTACCAGGTTCAAGCGGTTCACCCACATCTAGAAGCTCACTTCCTGTTGCAATGACTCCGATGACTGGCTTTTTCGCTACAGGAACTTGACTATATCCAAATGTAGCAAGTAAAGCGATCACTCCCGGGTTGATTTCAGTTCCCTTTTTAACAAGAATATCACCTTTAAGCGTTTCTTCCCCTTGGAATGAAATATTATCGCCTTTTTGATAAGAACGTTTAATTTCAATAAACGTTTTACCTTCAGTTTTTATCTCTTTCGCTAATTCAAGCATGACAACGGCGGAACAACCTTGTGGTATTTGAGCTCCTGTCATAATACGAACGGCCTGTAATGGTCCTACTTCATTTTGAAAAACTGAACCAGCCCCAATTTCGCCAACTACTTCAAAGATTGTTGGATTTTCATTGCTTGTAAGAATAGTATCTTCCGCTCGAATCGCAAAGCCATCATATGGAGAACGGTCAAAAGCAGGTATATCCTGATCAGCTTTTAGATCATCAGCTAATACTCGGCCATATGCTAAATCGATTGATACCATTTCTTGTGATCCGTGTTTGGCAAAATCCATCACTTTACGAACTGCTTCCTCGATCGGTAGTGGTACGCGTTTTTCAACCATTCTTTTCATCCTCTCTCTATTAACCTAATAAACGATAATATAGTTTTTTAGCTTCTTGTATATCATTTGTTCCGTGAACAAAAACCCTTCCATCCTGAAAAATAACAAATCGATAATCTTCTATCTGACAAGAGATTAAATAAGGATTTCGTTGAACTTTTCCGTGTTGTTTTAGTTGAATTTCTAGTTCATTAAAATCGTAATTTTTAGTCGTTGAAGGCCTAATTTGAACCGTGTTTCGCCCACAAAGTGTACTTGTTTTCGTTTGATTTTCAAAGGCTAAATAAGGATACGTCCTATTTGTTCCACATGAAGGGCAATCATCTGATTTGAGTTTCGTTAACTTAAATGAAAAATGTTGATTATTCCATAAATCAAATGTAAGGAATTTTGAATTAATCGCTGAATAATCCTCTACTAATAGTTTTAATACTTCAGCAACTTGGTATGCTGCTACTAATTGTACCGCAGGACTAATGACTCCAGCTGTGTCACAAGTCACACCAGGTACTGGTAAACTTTTTAATATACAGTTTAAACAAGGAGTTTTACTAGGTAGAATCGTGCAACACATACCAAAGCTCCCAACACAAGAGCCATACACCCACGGAATGTCATATTTCTGTGATAAATCATTTATGATAAAGCGAATATCAAAATTATCTGTTGCATCAATCATAACATCAGTGTCCTTCAAATGGACTTCCATATTATCTGCACTTGCATCCATTACTAGTGCATTGATGAACACATCTGAATTTATTTTTTGAAGACGCCCTTTAGCGGCAATTACTTTCGGCAATTTCTCAAATGCATCTTCTTCGGTATAAAGCTGTTGCCTTTGTAAGTTACTCATTTCAACATAATCTCGGTCAATTAAAGTTAACTTTCCAATTCCAGCTCTAACAAGTGCCTCCGCACTAGCACTTCCTAACGCACCTGCCCCAACAATTAAAACATGCTTCTTTCTAATTAATTCTTGTCCATTTTCACCAATCGGGGTAAAAAGCTGCTGACGTGAATAACGTTCTGACATAAGATATCCTCCATTAAAGAACAGGACCTAGCGAAAGAGATAAAAAGTTTTCTCCGGGTATCCTCACCAATTTTTTTGCTTTTCTTGTTTTCTCTCTAATAAATAAAGCAGCATTAAGAAATCCTCATCATATAAGGAGTTCTGAATGCTGCTTAATTTCTCTGCTAAACGAACAGAGATACCAATCATCACTTTCTAATTTTAGTTAGAGCATTATACAGATATTGTATAAACTCCAAACCTTCTATTATTGGTAATGATTAACCACCTATATGGGACATTTCAATTTTATGTGATGATTTATCATTCATTTTTTTCGTATTACTTAATCGTTCATCTGAATAACGATCAGTTCGATTGCTCCATATCGAAAGAATGGTTTCTTTTATTTGTTCATCATCTTGGTTAGATCTTACCAATTCTTTTAGATCATAACCTTTTGTTGCAAATAAACAAGTATATAATTTGCCTTCTGCAGATATACGTGCTCTTGTGCAAGTTGAACAAAATGAATCGGTCACTGATGAAATAATGCCAATTTCCTCATCACTATCTTTGTAACGATATCGATTCGCAACTTCTCCTACATAATTAGCTTCTGTAAGTTCTAAAGGCATGACTTCATTGATCGTATCGATGATTGTTTTTTTTCCTACTACTTCATCGAGCTTCCAGCCATTATAATTACCAACATCCATATATTCAATAAAACGAAGAATATGTTTTTTCTCTTTAAAATATTGTGCCATCGGGATAATATCTTGTTCATTTTTACCTTTTTGAACAACCATATTGATTTTAACCTTCATTCCGATATCAGAAGCAGCTTGTATCCCTTCAAGCACAGACTTTACATTTCCTCGATTACCAGTCATATATGAAAATCGTTCTTCATCTAAAGAATCTATACTGACAGTCACTCTTCTTAAACCAGCTTCATATAAATCCTTTGCAAACTTTTTAAGTAAAGTACCGTTTGTTGTTAAAGCAATATCTTCAACACCATCTATTATATTTAATCGTTCAATCAGTTTAGGTAAATTTTTACGTAATAAAGGTTCTCCACCAGTAATTCTAATTTTTCTTACCCCTAAAGATACAAAAATACGCGTCAATCTTTCAATTTCATCAAAGGATAGTATTTTATCTTGTGATAAAAAAGAATAGTCCTGACCAAAAATTTCTTCCGGCATACAATAACGGCAACGAAAATTGCAGCGATCGGTAACAGATATACGTAAATCCTGTAAAGGTCGATGATGTTTATCCAATGCAACATTTTTCATAACCATTGCCTCACTTCTTTTTATTTCATAAATTGTTTTTAGTTTCTATTTCAAAATCCGCTTTGAATGAGTATATACATTAAGTGCCTGATTTCGAATAAATCCCACTGTCGTAATACCTAATTCTTCAGCTAATTGAAGAGCTAATTCTGTTGGAGCTGATTTAGTTAGAATGACCTCACAACCAATTTTAGCTACTTTTAGTAAAATTTCAGAAGATAATCGCCCACTAAAAACAATTATTTTATCTGAAATACGAATATTATTTTTTAGACAATATCCATAAATTTTATCTAATGCATTATGCCTACCAATATCCATTCTATTCAAAACAATCCCATTTAAATCACATAAAGCAGCATTATGCACTCCACCTGTTTCATGAAACAAATTTGCGGACTGTTGCATTTCATTCATTAATCGAAAACAATCCTGAAATGATAGTTGAACATTCACTTCTTTCATTTTTTTTGCAGTTAATGCATCATTTACAAAAACAAACCCTTGTCTACTCATTCCACAGCATGATGTAATATATCTTTTACTTTGAATATCTTTATAATATGGATTAATATTCTTTGTTTTTACATGGACGAAGCCTTCTTTTTCTTGAAACCATATGTCTTCAATATCCTCAAATTTTCGGATAACCCCTTCGGATGCTAGAAATCCTACGACCATATCCTCGATATATTCTGGGGTACTGACCATCGTAACAAATTCTTGTCCATTGATTTTTACCGTGACGGGAAATTCCGTGACAACGCTGTCTTCAATATCGTTTGTTTCACCATTTTCAAAGCGGAGAATTCTTCTTCTCACTTCAGTTGGTAGCATCGTTAAAGATTCCCTTCTTCTTGAACTATTTTCATATCGTGTTTTTCAAAAAAAATCTTCATTAAGAGATGAACCTTTCAATTCATCTTTTGATTAAAAGGTTCATCTCTTATTATTAAACTCTTTTCTATGAAATACAAATTGTTTTTTCTATTATTCTTTTAGGCCTTTTCCCATACCTTTTAGAAAATTAATACCAAAACCAACTGCACGATTTACATCAGGATCTTTTAAAACTTTTACTAAATCAAGAATCCCTACTTTATCATCCTTTTCAAGATGTTTATTTCCTTCATCGATTCCTTTTGTTACGGAATTAATCAGCTTTGTTGTTAACTCTGGGTCCACACTTGAAAGTGCACCAGCAGCTCCCATAATATTATTGATAATATTCGTGACTGGCTCGCGGTTCATTTGTCCTAAAGCAATTTTTGTAATCTTCTCTTTCGATTGTAGCATTGAATTTGCAGCTTCAAGGACACCCGTATCATTTAATTCTGAAACGATATTTAAAATTTTATTTAATGAGTCTTCATTTTCTGCTAATAAAAGCTTCAAATCCTCTAGTTTCTGCTGATTTTGCTCTTCTTTAGTTGGTACGTATTTTTGAATCGTCGTGATTGGTTGTGCCATCTTTTTTCCGTTGCCAAAACTTATAAAAACCACTAAAAACCTATTATTTTTATAGATCTTGTTTATTTCCCTGTTCTATGTGTTCGATTTTGCCGAAGCTACTTTCGTTTGATATAACACTCCAAGGGCGTAAATTCGGATACAACAAATCCTACATATCAGTAATGACTTCTAAATGTCAGATTACTAATTTATATCGTGACAAGTTGATCGCAGCGTTAAAATCTCGATCTATTTCATGACCGCATTCACATTTAAATATTCGGTCTGATAGTTTTAAATTTTTTTTCAAATTCCCACAACTTGAACACGTTTTAGAAGATGGGTACCATTTATCAGCTTCAACAAATTCAATGCCATATTTTTCACATTTATATTGAATTTGGCGTTTGAATTTACATAAACACTGCTTCGCGATTGCTTTTGACAAGTGCTTATTCTTCATCATTCCCTTGATGTTTAAAGTTTCCATAACGATGCGATTAGGTTTGGATTTCACGATTTCGCTCGTGGATTGATGAAGATGATTTAGTCTAATATTTGTCATCCTTCTATGGAGGTGTTGTATCTTCTTTTCGATTTTTAGTATGTTGCTTGTTTTGACGAAACGGTTTCCCTCCTTATTCATTTCATATTTACGAGAAACTTGACGTTGCAACCTACATAGGCGTTTCTCCGCGCTTCTAACAGTGTTGGTTTTGTTAATATTTTTCTTCTTAGTGCCATCTGAACAAACGGCTAATTCTTTAATTCCTACATCAATTCCAAGTGAGACATTTGTAAGTTCAACAATTGGTTTTGATTCTTCAATTCCTACAGAAAGATACCAGTATTTTCCGTCGTGACTTATTCTAGGATTATAGAATTTTTCAGTTGGTATACATTCAGAAACCACAACCCAACCGACCTTCTCAATCAATACTTTATTTCCTTTTACTTTTAACTTCCCATTATCGTTATAAAAAGATGGTTTTGATTTTCTTCTACTTTTGAATCGTGGTTTGCCAGTTAATCCTTTAAAAAATTTTTTATATGCTTCACAAAGATCTTTTATAGCTTGTTTTGTAATATTATTCGATACTTCATACAACCAAGAAAATTCATCCGTTTGTTTTAATACAGTTAATTCCTTTCTTAATATGCCATCAGAAATAAACTTCCCACCTGTTTTATAATTTTCTTCCTGCTTAGCTAATGCCCAATTATATGCCCACCGAGCTGTACCAACTGATTTCCATAATTGTATTTCTTGTTCTTTAGTTGGCCTTAATCTGATTCTCTTCGCAAGAATCATTGATTTGTGCCAATTTGAAATAGTTTGTTTAGTTTCACCGATCAAATCAAATGTCAAAATCCTCACCTCATGTACATTTAAACACAATGGGTGAAATTCAATTAGAACGAATTGTGATATTTTTATAAATTTTAATAGATTAAAATTAACTTTAGTAAACCTTTATTTTGTCGTTAAGTGGACGTATCCTTCTCGTTCCCATTTACGCTGAACCTCAACTCCATTTTGAGGGTTGCGCTTTTTATTACGTGGGTTCGACTTTGGCAACGGACTTTCACCTTCTACACGTAATACTTCCATCCGTACTTTCGTTTGTTTATAAGCTGGGGTATTTGTACGGTGATCTTTAGCTGGACCTGTTAAGAAATTGATTGCAGATTCTTTACTTGTTGAATTCATCGGTAAGAACAACTCATTTTTTTGAACTCGGTCCGTAACTAGTGCTGGTAATTTCAGCGCTCCATATGGTGATACTAATCGAACTAATGAGCCATCTTTAATACCACGTTCCCTCGCAAGCTCTGGTGAAACCTCTACAAAAATCTCAGGTACTTTTAATTGAATACCGTATGATTTATTCGTCATATTCCCTTCATGGAAATGCTCAAGCATACGACCATTATTTATTAATAGGTCAAAATCTTCTGCAAACTCAACAGGTTCCATCCAATCAGCTAAAGCAAATCTTGCCTTTTTATCAGGGAAATTAAAACCATTCTCATAAAGCAGTGGCGTACTTGCTCCGTCTAAGCTACCCCAAAGGAAACTATCCCAGCCTTCCATTACATCGTAGCTTGCTTGTGAGAATAGTGGTGCTAAACTTGCCATTTCAGCGAAAATATCACCTGGATGCTGATAATTCCAATTTGCACCTAATCGGTTTGCAATTTCTTGGACAATCCACCAGTCAGCCTTTGATTCACCAAGAGTCGGTAATGCTTGATATAATCTTTGTACTCGACGCTCAGTATTTGTAAATGTTCCTTCTTTTTCAAGTGATGGCGCAGCAGGTAAAATAACATCCGCGTATTGCGCTGTTTTTGAGAAGAAGAGATCTTGTACGACAAAGAAGTCCAAATCTGATAAAACTTCATGTACGTGGTTGGCATTACAATCGACAAGCGCCATATCTTCACCAACTAAGTACATAGCTTTCATTTCGCCTTTTTCGATCGATTGAAGCATTTGGATATTATCTAAACCAGGTTTTCCTCCGATTTCAACGTCCCACGCTTTTTCAAACTTCATGCGTGCCGTATCATCCGTTACATGTTGGTAACCAGGAAGCCAACCAGGAAGAGTACCCATATCACAAGCACCTTGTACATTATTATGACCACGAAGCGGATAAGCTCCAGCACCAGGGCGTCTGTAGTTTCCTGTTGCAAGCAATAAGTTCGAGATCGCAGCAGATGTATCAGAACCACCAGTGTTTTGTGTCACGCCCATGCCCCATAAAATACAAGTACCATCCGCTTCATGAATCATTTCAGCTATTTGAATTAATGTTTCCTTTGAAATGCCAGTTACACTTTCGGCATATTCAAGCGTATATTTCTCAAGTACAACTTTAAAATCTTCAAAGAAATGAACATTCTCATAAATAAATTTCAAGTCATGCCAGCCTTGGTCAATGATATATTTCGTTACAGCCATTAACCATACTTGGTCTGTCCCTTGTTTTGGTCTAATAAAGATGTCAGAGCGTTCTGCCATTTCATTTTTACGAAGATCGGCAACAATCAGTTTTTGACCATGTAATTTATGTGCTCGCTTAACTCTTGTCGCAAGTACAGGATGACCTTCTGCTGGATTCGCACCGACGATTATAACTAGGCCAGCTTTTGCGATATCCTTTATTGTTCCTGCATCTCCACCCATACCAACTGTACGGAATAATCCATCTGTTGCTGGTGATTGACAATAACGTGAGCAATTATCTACATTATTTGTTTCGAATACTTGTCGTGCTAACTTCTGAATTAAATAGTTTTCTTCATTCGTAATTTTCGAAGATGAAATAAATCCTACAGAGCCTTTTCCATATTCTTGTTTAATGGAACCAAGTTTACTTGCGACTAAATCCAGGGCTTCATTCCAGCTCGCTTCAACAAATACGCCATTTTTTCGAATTAATGGCTTTGTTATTCGCTCTTCTGAATTGACAAAATCCCAACCAAATTTACCTTTTACACAAGTCGAAATTGCATTAACCGGTGCATCAGAGCTTGGTTGAACTTTTAAGATTTTTCGATCCTTCGTCCAAACCTCGAATGTACAGCCAACACCGCAGAATGTACAAACTGTTTTTGTCTTTTTCGTACGTGTTTCACGCATTGCTGCTTCAACCTCTGAAACTGCAAAAATACCACTATATCCAGGCTCTACTTTTTTGACTAAATCGATCATCGGATCAAGTAACTCATCGTTTAAACCAGTCATAAAACCGGCTTCACCAAGCATTGATTTTTCCATTAATGCATTACAAGGACAAATCGTTACACATTGACCACAACTTACACATGAAGAATCATTAATCGAAACACCCTTGTCCCAAATAACACGTGGACGCTCGGCTTCCCAATCGATTGATAATGTCTCATTTACTTGAAGATTTTGACATACTTCCACACACTGTCCACAAGCAATACATTGATTTGGATCATATCGATAAAAAGGATGTGTCAAGTCTACTTCACAAGAAGCAACCTTTGGCTGATAAGGATACTTTTGGTGTTCGATGCCCATTTCTTCTACCGTATTATGTAGCTTACAATTTCCATTGTTATTATCACAAACTGTGCAATATAATAAATGATTTTCTAATAAACGATCCATTGCTTCAGTTTGAGCTTCCTTCGCTCTAGGTGAAGTCAACTGAATATTCATTTCGCTCATTACTTCAGTTGAACATGAACGTTTTAGTTCACCATTAATTTCGACAATACAAGTATCACAAGTTTGAATTGGATCGACTTCAGGAACATAACAAATTTGTGGATGACTAATTTCATTTTGATTGATGATTTGTAAGATTGTAGAACCTTGCTTTGCGATTACTTCTTTTCCGTCAATCGTGATTGTAACCATGTTATTTTTCACGGTCTCCCTCCCCTTTTTTCACATAAAAAAATCCACCATGAATACACATACCTGATAAATAGGTTTTATGTCTTCATGGTGGAATAGTTTATTAGCAAATCGTACTAACATACCAATCCATTTTTTTGTTTACTAAATTGATAGAGTCATAACATCTCCCATACTATGATTCCATCTCAATAAGTTTATTATAATCTTAAAATGCTAATTAAACAATAGATTCACGATATGAAAGTAAAACGCTTACAATCTTGTTTATTTACTTACCGTTGATTTTAATTTCTCAGCATTTTTATTTAGTTTATTAACTGCTTCACCATACTCTTCTTCCAACTCATCAATAATGTCGGCAATTGAACTGATTTTTGTAATTGCTCCAACGCCATGACCTGCAGACCAAATTTCTTTCCAAGCCTTTGCATTCGATTCATTTTTCATTCCATCGAAATCGACTTTATCTTTCTTTTTCAATGTTTCTGGATCAAGACCAGCCTTCACAATGCTAGGAATTAACATATTCGCTTTCACACCAGAGAATGCATCAGTTAGAACGATATCATCTTGCGTTGCATCAACTAACATTTGGCGGTATTCATCATTTGCTAAGCTTTCCTTCGCAACAATGAAGCGTGTTCCCATATAAGCTAAATCAGCACCCGCAGCTTGTGCAGCCAATATACTTTTACCAGTTGAAATCCCACCTGCTAACACAATAATACCGTCCCAGAACGTACGAACACTATCAACGAACGCAAATCCATTTAAATTTCCAGCATGTCCACCAGCACCTGATGCAACTAAAATTAGTCCATCTACACCAGCCTCTGCTGCTTTTTTAGCAAACTTCATATCATTAACATCAGCGAATACTAGTCCACCATAACTATGTACAATATCAACTACTACTTTTGGAGAACCTAATGAAGTAATGACAAGCTCAGGCTTATGTTTTTTCAACAGCTCAAGCTCTTCTTGTAATCTACTATAAGAGCTATGAACGACCATATTCATTGCCCATGGTGCAATTTTACGCTCAGGCTCATTTGCGCGTGCTAAAGCAAGATGATCATTTAATTGACCCATCCATTGATCAAGTAACTCAATCGGGCGAGCATTCGGTGCTGGAAATGATCCAATTACACCATTTAAACAGGCTGCCTCTACTAGCTCAGGACCAGAAACTAAAAACATCGGTGCAGAAATAGCTGGCACCCTTAGTTGACTCCACCATTTTTCAGGAATTTGTTTACTCATTTACATGTCCCTCTTTTCTTTACGGAATATTCAGATTATTAATAATGATACATTAGTAAACTATTCTTTTCAACTCTATCTCTGCAAAAATGCTTCTTGAAGGCTATACGAAATAGCTAATTTAATAAACTTGATATACAAATATAATATACCGAATAATAAAAAAGGAGCTTATATACTAAATACACTAATAGATTCGTAAATTTAATAATCTTATACTTCAATAGTAGATAGAAAAATATTATTAGAATTACAGTGAATCTTTATATAATTAATTTACACTTTTTAGTCCTATCCTTTCTCTTAGCCTGTTCAAAATAAAAAAAGGAAAAAATTTCTTCATCTAAACAAATTGTGACAGAGTTCGACCAAAGAAAATTGTAGAATAGTCACATATAAGTAAATAATGTAATATAATTGTAATATTCTAATCTGAATTTCAGTAAACATTGATAGATGGACTACTTGGATATGGGAGGAATTGTTTTGGAAAGTACTTTAAATGTTAAAGGAAATAATATTCAACGGAGAAGATCGTTTAAACGCTCTTTCCCTTGGCATTTCATTATGATTGGCATCATTATTATTATGACACTCATCATTGTGTTAAGCTACCGGGCTAACCATTTTAATGCTCAAATCAAGGTAAACGGCATAAATTTAGGTGGTCTGAATGCAGAACAGGCACTAAAAAAATTAAAAACTAGCGAACTTAAAAATATCGTTTATGTTGGCGACCAGAAAGTCTTGGATGGAAAAGATACAAAAACGAACTTTACGGAAAATGATCTGCCGGCTATTAAAAAAATAGTAAAAAACCAGCGCACGTTTTTTCCTTCTTCAAAAGAGAAAAATTATTCTTTGATTCCAAGTAAACGAGATGAAGATCAAATTCACTCAATGAAAAAACAGATTGAAGATAAACTTCTCACTCTTAATAAAAACTTAAAAGCTCCAAAAGATGCGACTGTTCAATTGAAACAAGGTAAAATTATTGTCTCTAAAAGCATTAGCGGTGAGCAGTATGATGTCGATCGTCTATTAAATGATTATAAAGGACAAGAGTATACTAGTATAATCCGTCTAAAACCTGTATACATACAACCAATCAAAGAAGACAATCAAATTGTGAAAAATGAAAAGAAAAAACTTCAAGAACTACTAGGGAGAACAGTTCAATATAAGGTTCAGGATAAAGTTTATTCTTTAAATGCGAGTGAATACATTCAAAATGCTTCTGTGTCAAAAGATATGAACGTTACAATCGACTCTAGTAATCTTAAAAACAAGATTGCTGAAATAAATAATTCTCAATCTACATTAAATAAAAATTTCACCTTTAAGACACATTCAGGATCTGTTATTTCAGTTAAAGGAGAAGGCTATGGTTGGGCTTTAGATGTTGATAAAGAATCATCACTAGTTCAGCAGGCTTTTAAAACAGGTGAAAAATCGATTACTCCTACTCATATTATCGGAAATGGCTGGAACAATGAAGGTTATGGATATAATACGACTACGAACAATGGGATTGGCGATACATATGCTGAAGTGTCGATTGCCGAACAGCGTATTTGGCTTTATAAAAATGGCAAATTGGTTATCACAACGAATGTCGTTACTGGTAAACACATCACTGGTGAAGATACTTCAAAAGGAGTTTGGTATATCCTTTATAAACGAACACCATCAATCCTAAGGGGCTCACATGTAGGTCTTGGTTCTTATGAAGTTAAGGTCGATTATTGGGCACCATTCACGAACAGCGGACAAGGTTTCCACGATGCTAGCTGGCGTAGCAACTGGTCAAGCAATGCCTATCAAACTGCAGGCTCGGGTGGCTGCGTTAACACTCCACCTAGTCTTATGAAAACCGTATATGATAATCTCAGCACATACGAACCGGTAGTCATCTACTAAAAAATAGCATAATCAAAAACACTGAAACCCCATATTACGTTTCAGTGTTTTTTTATGATTAGTTTAATATCGTTACTTTCACTTGTTTTCTTCCAAAATTAATCGCATCTTGTTTATTTGGAATAAATACATCAATTCGATTTCCTTTAATAGCACCGCCAGTATCTCCAGCGATTGCTACTCCATAACCTTCTACATTCACTTTACTTCCAAGCGGGATTACACTTGGATCAACGGAAATGACTTTAGTATTTGGATTCTCTTTTAAGTTGATTCCGGTAGCCGTAATGCCAGTACAACCTTTACAAGAAGCTGTATAAGCAGATGCTTCCATTGTTATTACTTTTAAACCAGCCGAATCATTTGTTTTAGGTGCACTTTCTTTTGGTGTTGGTGCACTTTCTTTTGGTGTTGGTGCACTTTCTTTTGCTGCTGGTACACTCTCTTTTGCTGCTGGTGCACTTTCTTTTGCTGCTGGTACACTTTCTTTTGCTGCTGGTTCACTTTCTTTTGTTATTGATGCACTTTCCTTTGTTGCTGGTATAATTTCCTTTGTTTTAGGAACATCTTCTCTTGATGCCGATACAGTCTTTGAAGATTCTTGTACTGACTTCACTGTTGAAGTAGTTTTAGAATTCGTTGCAAGATTTGTATTTGTCATTTTTGATTGAGCTATATTTTTTACACCTTCAAAGATTACTAGGTTTAATCCAGGTTGAATTAGATCTGTATGTATATTGTTCCATTCTTGAAGTTGCGATACTGTTACATCATGATTTTGTGCAATATCCCATAATGTATCACCTTTTTTAACTTCATAATGTTTTTCTGGTGCAATGATCAGTTTATCACCAGGATGAATTAAGTCTGAAGTAATTCCGTTTAACATTTTAGTATTTTCAACGGTGGCATTATTTGCACGTGATAGATCCCACAAGGTATCCCCTTTTTTAACGTTGACGGTAGCAGCCTGTACATTAGCACTTACAGATACTGAGAGTGCAGCAGCTGCTAAAATGGTTGTAACTTTAACTTTGTTAATCATTTCTTTTTACCCTCCATGTTCCTTTATTTGCTAATTTTGAATAATCGTAACATAGATTTTTCTCAAAAAAAGTAACAGGGAGATGATAAATCATTTCCTTTCATCGCATGTTTATTACAGGTGTTTAACTAAAATTACTGAGCAAACAGCAAAAAAGAGCTTTCCCTCAAACTCTTCTCAAAGTAAATTGCCCATATTACTCGGTATTTAGCCCTTCCTTTTTATCGTTAAAAACTATTTCAAAATCTGACGATGGAAATTACATAAATTACAATAGATAAACAATTTCTACAATGAGTTTTTTTCTTTGAAGGCTCTGTTAGAGTAGATTGTTGATTTGTTTATTCAAGTCAACGGCTTTTTATTTACATAATTTCCCAAATCAATAGGCATTTTACTAAACCAACTCATATTAGTTTTTATATAATAATACTACATTTCTTGTTTTACTTTTTTACCAATATCACCTATTTTTAGAGAAACTTCTCTTTTGAGTTTCTCTCTTTTTACAAGCTAGTTTGCCTTAGCCCAAGATATAAATTAATCAAAAAAAGAGAATCCTCCTGTAGGGATTCTCTTTTTTGATTTTTAACGAACTAAGCATGCGATAATTGAAGATTCAAAAAAGCTTTTCTTTCTGTTGTATTAAAAGAAATTTTGATATTTCATCGTAAAATAATAAACAAGAGTTAAAAGAGCTAAAATTGAAAAGTTATAAAAGCTAAACCTGATAAGGTACTTTTTACTTTTTTGTGGATCTCTCTTAATAAAAAGTTTAAATGAAATTACACTTGCGAGGGAAGCTACAATTGTACCAAGTCCCCCTAAGTTTACACCAACTAATAAAGGCTGCCAATTCACTGAGAATTTTGATAAAAAAATCGCAGCAGGTACATTGCTTATCAGTTGGCTTAAAAATATGGAACTGAAAAAGATTGATGTGGGACTTTTGAGAATTTCGTTAGCAAATGTGTGTATTACCTTTAATTCCGATATGTTTCCTATAAATATAAAAAAACAGATAAAAGTAATAAGCAATAAATAATCAATTTTCTTCAATAATTTTATATCAAGTATACATGCGGTTCCTAATGCGATAATAAACGCAAGTTTGTAGCTTAAAACCCCTAGTATGGATACAGATATGATGCCAAATAGTATCCCCCATACTGTTGCCTTTTTTTTATTTTTTATTTGAATATTCGGAAGTTCCATTTCCAATGTTTTACTATTCAATCTTTGATTAAATACCAATAATAGAACAATTCCCAAAACCACTAATAGAAGAATTGTTGTGAAAAATTGTATAGGCTTTATTCCGTAGTAAGTAAATATGAAAAGATTTTGTGGATTTCCCATTGGAGTTAGGCTGCTTCCGATGTTAGCCGCAATTGTCTCTAGTATAATAGTATCTAGCATAGAAGTTTGTATAATCTTACTTATAATAAGTGTTAATGGTACAAATGTTATTAGCGCCACATCATTCGTTACAAGCATGGAACTAAAAAAGCATAATAAAATTAGGATTGCTGAAACACTTTTACTATTATGACATTTACTCATTATAGCAATGGCGAATTTATCCAATAGTTTTAGATCTTCCAGGGCCTTAACTACTAGCATCAGATTAAATAAACTGACTAATACTTCAAAATTTATATAATCTAGTTTTGGTGCATGGAAAAAACAGCTTACGATTGCTAATAAGAGTGATATGGTAAATACAATGTCTTTTTTTATAATTCCAAATTTCAATTTCACATTTTTTTCGTTTTCTACATAAATATATTCTTTCATCAATCCCCCTCCAGTACTTTTCTATTCTACTACACACCCCTGCTTATTGCATTTGAAACCTCAATGCACTTAATAAATACCATAATTCCCATTAAATCACAGCTATTGGAGTCTAAAAAAGAAAAAAGGTAATTGAGTATGCCTACTCATTTACCTCTTTTTTAAATTAAAAATACATGTACTTATTTTGATTCAATTGAATTAGCAGGTAATTTATCAAGCTCAAGATGATTTCTCAAACTTTTTATTATCGCATTTATGCTAGATTGATCCGGCATATAATAGTAAATTCTGTTAATATAATCGTCTTTTCCTTCCAATTTTAATGTCGTGATGTTTTTAGGATTAGCTTCTTTCATGTCATTGAATAAGTATAATCCTTCAGACAAGCTCATATTTGTTTTGACATTTTCACTAAATACACTTGCATAATTATCTATTTTAAATATTGTTTTCGGAGACTTTAATTTATCGATAATTGCCAGCATAGCTTGTTGTTGACGTTCTTCACGTCCAAAATCACCACGTGGATCGCGCTTTCTCATTCGAGCATAGGCTAAAGCTTCTGTTCCATTTAGATGTTGATTTCCTTTTTTGAAGTAAACCTTATAACGTGGTTTAGTATCTGTATATTGCCAAAAATCAAATGGAACATCAACATCAATTCCACCAATCTCATCGACAATATTTTTAAAACCACCAAAATCTACAGTAACATAATAGTCGATTGGGACATGTAAAAAGTTTTCTACTGTATTTACAGTTGATTGAAGACCACTGTTATATGCACCATTAATTTTAGATTTTCTTTTTTGAGCTGGAATTTCCACGTACGTATCACGAGGAATACTCATTTTTTGTATCGTTTTATCTTTGGGATTTACAGTTACTAAAATGATGGAATCAGTTCTACCACCTTTACCTTTTGTTGCGTAGTTTTCAATTCCAAGAAATAAAATGGAAAAAGGTTGAGTATCTTTTATTTCTTGTTTACGCAAATTTGAGTGAAGAACTTCACCCTGGGTAGCATTCTGTAATTTATAATATGTTCTTATTCCCTTATATCCAATAAATGCGATAAGAATTAGAACGATCAACAGCAATATTTTAAGAGGCTTTCTTTTTGTTTTTTTGATTTTATTACGCTTTTCTTCCATTTGAGCTCCTTTTTTAGATAATTGTATGGTCTATATTTTTTAATCAGAATATTTAAGATGAAAAATGACTAGAATATTTTAAACATTTATGTCGTTATACTACAATACAAATTTTGTTAAATTTTTTTAATGAATAAATTAAAAAGAATAAATTTAAATACAATTTTAGCAACGTAGTTTTAAATCTAAACTTGATTATTTTATATCTATATTGTTAGCGGCATTAGGGGAAATTATCATATTTAATAAGTAACAAATTTTTTGCTGGAATTGTTACTCGAACTTTAGACTAATTTTGCTTCAAAAATCAACGTTTATATTAAACAGAGCCCCTCTAAAAAAGAAAAAGGACCTATAATAATAGGCCCCATGCTGTTGAAAAACAACCATGTCAATTAAATTACCAAATTTTCATAAAAGGAGTAGAGTGATGTTGATTTCCATTACAGGATGCTCGCTTTCCATGGGGCGAGATTCTTTCGCCTCCTCGGCAAGCCTGTGGGGTCTCAGCCTTCCCGCTTATCCCATAGGAGTCGAGCATCCCTCCATTCCAATCAACTTATTCATCAAAAAATGTCTGCGATAACCCCTAATCAAATAGCCTTTACTTAGAGTAATCTAACTGTGGTATATTAATCAGATTGTAGATCAATTAATATTGAACATATATTAAATTAAACAATCGAATTTGTTTTCTAAAAAAAAGCTCATAATATTTTTAACTTCTAAAAAAAAATCATTTCTAGTGTTATTGAAATAATGAAATTGCTCAAACATATTAACATTTAAAACCATTTAAAGATCAAAAAATGCTAATTTTATCATTATAAAATGTTCACTTAAAGGCCGTTTTCCCTATTGACGATTTTATACTTCAACACTCTGGGACCTATAATAATAGGCCCTACACAAAATTAAACGCGATACTCATCTGCACGCCAATTTTTAATATTTTGTTTAATTTCTTTCGAACTCAGTCTTTCATTTACCGCTCTTTCACTTAACGCTACAAATTCCTCATCACTTGAAAATCGTAATGCAATGATTTGTCCTATTGTTAATTGAGGATTTAACGTTTTACCTGTTAGCGTAAAGTGACGAAAATTTTCTTCCATTCGAATGACACGGTCTTGTACTTTGTTGGAATAGATTCTTGTTAGAAAAAACGAAACAACTAATAAAAGCGAAGTGACTAAAATAAATACTGCTAACCAAATATGATCGCTATTTTTTATGGCGCTACATAAGTTAACGATTGAACCAATAATCGTGATTAATGCTAATGGTGCTCCAAAAAAGTGGAAAACTGGATGATACCTAACGTGATGATCTAAGCTTTGCGGTTTCATATGTACATCTCTCCTCTAAATATGTTTTATGTACCCTATTCTAACATTATTAATCTTACTACTTATTTATCATTAAAGAATTTTTATTTACAATAAAAAAATCTAATAAGTCAAAAAATGACTTCCTAGATTTGAATGTAAATTATATCCTTTTTTCATACACTGCTTCACTTATTACACTATACATATTTTCAACACCTTCATTAGAAGGTTCAAAAGTATAAGCATTTTCTTTTAAAATTCCTAGGCTACTTGCTTCTTTTGCTACATCAATATTGGCCCCCATAAATATAAATTCCCAATTATACTTTTCTTGTTGGTGATGGATCAGCTGTTTCACTTTCCTATACGTGAATTCAACACTCGCATTCTCAAACCCATCGGTAGTAATAACAAATATGACTTTACCAGGTCGTTCCATCTCATTGCATAAAGACAATCTGTTTCCTACATTTAAGATGGTTTTTCCTATAGCATCTAAAAGTGCAGTCGTGCCCCTTACAAAATAATCTTTATCCGTTAATTTTACTTCTTGTGCATTGCGTCCATTCCATAACACTTCATACTGGTCGTCAAACAGCACTGTTGTTACATTAGTTTCTCCATCAAAACTACTTTGTTTTTTCATAAATGCGTTAAATCCACCGATTGTATCACTTTCAAGTCCAGCCATTGAACCACTTCTATCGATTAAAAATATGATTTCTGTTTTATTACTGTTCATACTTAATCCGCCCCTTCATTCTTGATGTTATAATAGTAACTGAATTAATTAGTAGATAGGTCGCCTTTAAAGAGACATTTTGGAAGGGGGAATTTAACTTGCTTAACCAAGAATTTTTGATTGAATTACAACTATATGTAAAACGCCATTTAGATGAAGTAATAATAGAAGAAATACATTTTAGTCAGAATGAAATGTATGCTGCTGAGCCTTTACAAAATATAGAGATTGAAGCATTTATTAAAAACAAACTAAAACCAACATTTAAAGAGCTCTTATTTAACTTTATAGATAAAAAAAATGTCAGTGATCCACTAATCTATAAAAAGGCGGGTATTGACCGAAAACATTTTTCAAAAATTCGCTCCATTCCTAATTATCTTCCAAAGAAAAATACAATAATCGCTTTATCACTAGCACTTGAACTAAATAAAATTGAAACGAGCGATCTCTTAAATTCTGCTGGCTATACATTATCAGACAGTGATTTAACTGATTTAGTTATAAAATTTTTCTTAGAGAAAAACATTTATGATATCGATTTAGTCAACGAAGCATTGAACCACTTTAATTTAAATCCATTAATTAAATAAATAAAAAACATCTTAAATCACCTTTTCTGAAGTGATTAATAGATGTTTTTTCATTTAACCATATTCCATATTTTAGCAACTCACTTGATCTCTTCCATTATGCTTTGATTTGTATAATGCCTGATCAGCTTGCTTAACTAACTTTAAGTAATCTTGTTCAGTTTCAGCAATCAAAGAAGCTACACCAATACTTAATGTAACTAATTTTTTCTCTGATTGCTCATGTTCAATCTTTAATTTTTTTATATTTTTACATAATCGATTACCTATTTTAATTGCATCATTCAGATCTGATTTCGGTAACAAGATTGAGAATTCCTCTCCACCATACCGTGCAACAATGCCTGATGCGCTTGTCGTCTCTAATTGCAAACTAGTTGCTACTCTTCTTAAGCATTCATCACCTTTTGGGTGACCATATAGATCGTTATATTTTTTAAAATGATCCACGTCGATCATTAATAATGTCATTGGTATGGATGTATCATAGGATTTGGAACATCCATTTAAAAGTTGTTGTTCAAAGTATCTACGGTTATATAGTCCAGTTAGACTGTCTACATTTGCGATATTTTCCATTATCTTTAATTTTATTACTGTATTACGTGTTTGATAGGATATAAAGTAACTTAATAATAATGCTGGAACAAACATTAAAATCCAAAACCCAATCGTTTGAAATAACCTTCCAAATACAATCTCACCAATCGGTTTTAACATCCATTTTTCTATTAAATAGAAACTAATACATCTAAACAAAATGATAATAGTAGTCAGTACAAGAATTCTTTTCTTTTCATCCCATTTTTGATAATTCATATAAAAACCAATAAATAAAACAATTAATAACAAAAGTGAATCAATTAGGTAAACATAGTTAAATCCTTTAATAAAATAAAAAGCAATAATATCGAAGAAAAACATTGTCACTAAGGTAATATTCCCAAAAAAGATTGCCGCAATTTCCATTCCAAGAGCTCTAATTTGAATATTTGTTCCATGATCTGTGAAAATCGGGAAATTTATTAATACAATCGTTAATACACTCAATAGAATCCCGATAAAAAATTCTTGAAATTTTGATTTCCCTGCAAACCTTTGTCTTGCTTCTCCCCATAAGATGGAAGACGTTAGATAAAAAAAACTAATGATGATTGTATGGGTTATGAAAATATTTTTAAAAAGCATAATCCCCTCCAGGAATTACCTTAAAATAAATACAATTATTTTTAAATTATTAAAGAAACTGATCTATGGATTAAATTTATCTTATACTTAACTTTTCCGTAATATTATTTTAACATACTTACTCAATCGTTTGTATACAATTTTTATACAATGTTCGTAATTAAAAAAGACGTCTATCTGTCTAACAATGACCTTAAGACGTCCTTTATTAGTTCCATTCACGTTTTAATAGTTCTTCTGTTCATTTGAAACATGATCTATTCAACAATTCCTGTATGAAGTATATCTAAATTAACCTTTACATTAATTTTTGCACTCGAATACTGTTTTTTCCATTTTTTTCCATCGAATTCCCTGTAATGAGCTTCTAATTTTGAGCCGAAACCAATTGGATCAACATTACTTTTTTGAAGGAGTGAAATAAGCTCCTTTGCATCTTTTTCAATATCCCTTTCAATTGCTTTACTTATTTGTTTAATATGTTTAGGAAGTACTATTGGTTTTTCACCAGTATATTCTTGAATTCTGGCATTCATTTTCATATGAATTGTAAACTCTGGTTGTCCTTTTTTGATTTTGATATCATATTTACTTTTAGATTTTATATTATCAATTGCTACATATTCTCCATCAATTTTGAATTGATGCAATCCTTGTTTATAATTTTCTTTCATCCCTTTAAATATGAAAGCATATTTCCAAGGAATAATTGTTATAAGTTTATCTCTTTTGAAAGTTGCAATGCCATTTAATTTAATCTTGTCATTCACTATTTTTAACACTGGTAAATACGGATCCTGTCCTAATTCAAAATATTGATAGATAAACGTTGAGAAATCAGTATAGGGAAAAGGTCCAGTCTCTGAATTGTGTACAAGGAGATCGTAAAGATATAAAGCTATGTTTTCATCTTTATACTGTTTTAATGAAAGTAAATCACTTGTTTCACCATCAACTATAGCAAATTGTACGATATTCCCCACGGCCGGATCCCGATTAAATGTATCAACAATTGGAAAAAAACCTTTTTTGGCTAAAGCCAGACTGAATGTAACAACCCGCATCTGACCTGACATTAACCGATACCTCATTTGACTATCTAATCTTTCCCGTATTTTTTTTATTGATTCTCCATTTGCAGAAGACACTTTATATTCGATCTGTCCAGATGGTCGAAACACAGGAAAAACAACAGTCCCTTTCAGTTGATTTGGTTTTGGGAGGTCGAACCCAGCTGCTTCAATAATATTAAGTTCATTAACATTCGCAGACGGTACAAGTGCACAGCCATTTAAAGTTAATGCAATACAAATAATAAAAAATAGAAGGTATTTTTTCATTTTGCTTTCCCAGACTTCATTATCATAAATAGGATTGAAAAAAGTGGTATATAAATATAAAAAATGTAAAGAGCAATTCTACTTGTATAATCTGTAAATACATTAATTTGATATCGAGTTTCAAGTAATTGACAAACGATAAAACTAATTACACTAATCAATATTAATGTATACTTTTGCTTCCATTTAAAAATTAATTTTAAGCCTCTGCTTGAGCTCCATAATAATAGAGCTAAAATTGAAATAACCTTTATTAAAAAACTGGAAATTAGTATATATTCAAATCTTTCTAAAAATGGAAAATGAATTAATTTAGCTATATAGAGTCTCGCCCAGATTACATGTGCAATTTGTTTTTCACTTAATAGTAAAAAAGTTGTAAAAGCCGATAAAGTGAAGACTAAAGTTGAAAAAACGATTCCCCATTGAGCATACTTTTGAGAAGAATTTCCATTACGAATAAATGGAAAAACCATTAGTAATATTTCAAACCCCGCCATTGTATAGATTGATTTTTTTGCAGACAATAACAAATCTTTAAACGAATGATCAAGAATAGGTAAAATATTATCCATATGAACATATTTATGTGGCAAATGAAATAGCAATGTCCAAAGCAATGCTGTAAAGATTCCAGATAGAAATGCAATCCCAACTACTACACGAAACCCACCTGATACAATATAGTAGCATAATAATAAAATGATACTCGATAATAGCCACGTTGATATAGACGGAAACATCCAAACTTGAACGATTTCAATATATAATCTTAAAACAGAAATTGCTAAAATTAGATAATAGATTAGAATAACTAAACTTAAGATTGATCCGATAATATTGCCAAAAAATTGCTTATGCGCATCAATAATATCTCCTTGTGCCTTCGATAACATTTTATACATAATCCATACAACTGCGTTAACAAAGAACCCAGCAATTATGACACTGATCCATGCATCATAACCAGCATCTTGTGCGATGAGTCGTTGAAACCCTAAAACACCTACGCCTATTTGAGAGCCTGAAATAATAAAAAATAGGAGATACGGTGAAACTTGTTGTCTTCTATACGATGCCATTAATAAATCTCCCCTTTTTATTCATCAAAATCACTCGGTGGACCAGGTCTTTTTATATCATTGGTTGATCGAAAAAGTGTAGCTGGTCTTAAATTCGTAGGTCTTTTTTTCTGCTTTGCAAATGGTAATCTGATCCACAAATCATTAAATGCCGTTTTCCTAAACGGATACGATCCAATATAGGGTCTTCCTAAAGAGGTTAATCGGAGCAAGTGCGTTATTAAATAGAGAAAGCCCATAAAAATCCCTAAAAGCCCAATTAGCTGAGCCATTATGATAACTGGAAACTTTATAAATCGAATTGTATTGTTAAATTTATAGATTGCAGATGTGTAGGATGCAAGTGTACCAAGTCCTACTAAGATTAAGAGAATATTACTCGTAAGCTTAGCTTCTACAACAGCTTGCCCAATTACAATACCACCAACAATACCAAGCGTTTGTCCAATTTTTGATGGTAATCGAAGTCCAGCTTCCTTTACTAGCTCGATCGTAAGTTCTAAAAATAATACCTCAAAAATTGGAGGAAATGGTACAGATGCTCTAGATAGGACTAAAGATTCAAGTAAGCGAGGTGGAATTAGCTCATAATGATAGGTCAAAACTGCAACATAAAAAGGCGTTATGAAAATGGAAAGTGCAAAACCAAACATTCTTAGAAAACGGAAAAATGTAGCAAGTTCCCAATTGACATAATAATCTTCCATCGCGATAAAAGTCTCATCTATTAAAGCAGGAGTCAAAAGAACATTTGGAGAACCGTCAACAACAATGGCGATTTTCCCTTCAGTTAAACCTCCGACTGTCCGATCAAGTCTTTCAGTTGGAATCGATTGTGGAAAAATAGAATGCGTGTTATCACCAATCATAGACGAAATAAATGAACTATCCGGAATATGATCATATTGGATATCTTTTATCCTCTGAGTAACTGTATTAACATTTTCATCATCAGCAATACCACTTATATAGATAACAGCAACACTCGTTTTTGATAACTTCCCAACTACCAATTCCTCGACATGAAGATCAGAAATTGGTAATTTGTTTCGAATTAAATTGATGTTTACATCCAAATCTTCTACAAATCCAACTTGCGGGCCTAATGTAGTAGCTTCCATTATAGGAGGACCAATCGTTCTGGAAACATTATTCGATATATTAACAAGTAAACAATCAGTTATATTCTCACCATACTGAATTACCATATAACCTTTTAGCAATTTACTTTTGATTTTAGAACTATCTGAAGTAATCGTAAGTTGTTGAACTGGAAGTTGAGACATCAAATCTTCAAGAGTATAATTCTTTGTCAAATATGGAAGTATTTGATCATGCATGATCTCAGACCTAATTAATGTTCTGTAAAAATAAATACTATAGTAACTATCATTCTGAAGATCACTTGAAGTTTTAAATTTAATAAAATCATTTGATTTCGATAATTCATCAATCCAATTTTCTTTTGAGGAATCTTTTTTCATACCATCTTTATAAGTTCTCATACCATTCCCCTATTTTGATTTTATTTTATCATTTGAAAAGGGGATGGAAATTATTCTAATAAATGGAAGAAAAATACATCGATTAATTAATTAAACATTAAAAAGTTGGTATGTAAATTTAGGTAAGAATCAACCTATATAAATAATAAAATCCACTTAAGTTCCTTTAAGAAATTGAATTATTTTTTTCTATAGCTTATCAATTGGATTTTTAATGTATACTATTAAGGATTAAATAAGAAGATCTTTTATGAAACAGTTAATACATTTATAGTAGGAGAATAAAATGGCAAAAGAGAAAACGTTAGAACAAATTGCATATGAAAAATTAAAAAGTTTGATTCATTCAGGTGAGTATCAAACTGGTATGCATTTGAAGGAAACTGCACTTGTATCTGAATTACAAATGAGTAGAACACCGATTAGAAGAGCACTTGGAAGACTTGTATCCGAAGGGTTGTTATCACACAACAACTTTCATGGAACGACTGTTACATATACTCATTTTACTTTAAATGAAATTATTAATATGATTGAAATTCAATGGTGCTTTGCTGTATTTTGTGTAGAAAAATCCCAAAGGAAGCATACTCCATTTAATGTTAAACTACTTAGAGAAATTACTGCCTCTATGGAAAAAGCATACAATCAAGATGATGCCCATCATTATCACCGAGGGTTAACAAAGTTTTATAAAACATTCTTACTAAATTCTCAAAACAATTTAATCATCGAAATGCTTGATCAACTATGGAAGAGATTTACTGAAGAAGCAACGTCATCTAATGTATTTAATGTAAGAAAAAATAGAATTCCAAAGACAATAGAATTATATTCTTCTCTTGTTGATTGTGTGGAAAAATCTGAATTTGATAAAGCGACTGAAATATTAACTCAACTGAAAGAAGAAGCATTTATGGATTTAATGTTTTAATGTAAATTCATAAAAAACATCTAAACCTTTTAAGGCTTTAGATGTTTTTTTATTGATTAGCGAGAATTAACTAATAAAAATATTTTTGTATACAATTTTTATACTTAAATTAATATAACTTCAACTTATTTACTTCATAATTCTTTAAACATCCGCTTACTTCATTTATCACTTTGATTAATCTGATTAGATATTTCCCTTTATTTCCATATAATTGAAACAATTATTTTTCTATACTATTTAATCAATTTTATTGTATACTTTTTGTATAATATTAGTTCTTTCTTAGAGCTAAAAGAAGATTAGTAAAAGTTTTTGGACAATACATTAAATTTGTTCGTATAGTGAGTGGATTTATAAAAAATCCCCACTCTTGTTTAACTGCGCATTAAAAACACTAGAAAGTAGGATGGTGAAATACTTGCCAAATAATATAACCCTAGAACAAAAAGCATATGAAGAAATCAAAAAATTTATAATACAAGGTAAATATTCTGCTGGAACATATATTACTGAAGCATCACTTGTAAAGGATTTGAACATGAGTAGAACCCCTATCCGAAGGGCGCTTGTCAAATTGGAATCAACTGGTTTAGTTAAACATTTTAAAAACCAAGGTTCAATGGTGCAAAATGTCCAAATCACAATGATCGATATCGTTAATTTTTTAGAATATCGTTTATTTTTAGGCATTGGAAGCATTGAAAAAGCGAAAAGAAAAATGCTTGATTTCCCAATATATGAACTGAATGAATGCGTTCAGTTATTGAAAAATGCAGTAGCTAATGAACAGCATGATGTATATTTCGAAGAAGCAAATCGCTATCATAATCTTATTTTACAAACGAGCCAAAATGATTTAATGATGAAAACGATCGGGGCTTTACAAAATAAATTTGAGATTATTGCAAGTAAATTTTATTCCTATAGAAGAAGTTCAGTTGAAAATCATATTAAACAGTACGAAGAATTAACTAAATTTTTTGAAGAAAAAGAGTATGACCAAGCTTTGAAACTGTATAATGAAATGATGAAAGAAAAAATACAATCATTATTTTAGAAATATGAAAAAGCCTTATTCTTCACTTTGAATAAGGCTTTTTCAATGAAACTAGTAATTAACCTAATAACTTAAGCTGTTACATCTCGTTTTGAAAAAACAACTAATGATAATCCTAGGAAAATAACAAAATAGACTACTAGCATAATGACCGAGAATGTCATTGTCATCCCTTCAACTGGTGGAGTACCATTTACGTACTGCATTAAATTTGTATTGGCAAATAAGATAAACTTTGTCCAGTCAAAGAATCCAGCCAAAATAACTGTTACCGTATTTCCGACTGTTAATAATAAAATTGAAATACCGATCGCAATTGTGTTGTTCCTAAATACTGTTGAAACCATAAACGCCATCGTAGCTAGCATAAATGTTTCGATAAAGCTCATTACGTAAAGTTTTGCAGAATAGATAAGTCTACTTTGCTCTTCAACATGGCCATCAACATATGCAAGGTATGAAGTATTCCCACTTCCTGAACCAAATAGTACTAAACCTAATAGATTCGAAACTAGAAATAATATAAATAACATTGCAAAACCAAATAAAATACTAGTTAAATACTTTGACATAATTATTTTTCTTCTAGAAAACGGACGGATTAGTAATAGTTTAATCGTTCCCCAATTAAATTCACTCGCTACTATATTGCCAGAAACGATAATCGTAAATAAACTTACTAGTATAATTAAACTTGATGCAGTATCCATAAAAGTCCAAACATTCGTCTTTTCATCTGGTGAAATATTATGCTCTATTCTATACTCATTAATTGCAATTGTTCGTTCTAAATACTTTCTTTCAGGGTCATTTTTATCACTTATACCTTTTAATTGTTTTTTATCTTCTGCTGTTTGTACTTGTAATGTTTGCTTCCAATTCTGATCTGCATTTTGCTCTTTTTTATGTTCATAATATTTTACAAAAGAACCAGTAGCACCAACAAGTAAAATAATAAGAGCAACCATCACAATTGTACCTGGTCTTTTAATAATCTTTATCCATTCATTTTGAATCAATTTTAACATGATTTATGTTCCTTTCTTTTTGAAATTCAGTATCAACAAACTAACGAAACTTCTAAAGAGTTGTTAAACATTCGTAATTTCTAAGAAACGATCTTCCAATGTTTTAGCATTTGCTTTAAATCCATATATGCGAATGCGGTTTTCGACTAATAACTCAATTACATTCGGTACATCTTCTCTCGTTAATTCAATATGTATTTCGCCATCAACTAACTGAGCATTATGTTTAGATAATACTTTAAGTGCAGTTTCATTATTATTCACTTCAATTGAATACGTTTGAACATCTTCAGTTGTAAGCTCTGTTACTGTTTGTACATCTACAAGCTTACCTTGTTGAATAATACCAATTCGATCACACATCATTTCCATTTCTGCTAATAAGTGACTCGAAACAATAATGGCCATCCCTTTTTTCTTTGTAAGCAGCTGCAGGTGATCTCTCATTTCCCGGATACCCGCTGGATCAAGTCCATTCGTAGGTTCATCAAGAATTAAAACCTTCGGATCATGCAATAAGCATTGAGCTAGACCAAGACGCTGTCTCATACCAAGAGAATACGTTTTAACTTTTTGACGAATAGCCCCAGTTAAACCAACAAGCTCCACAACTTCATCAATCTTCTCTTTTGTAACATTTTTATCCATTCGAGCATATTGCAATAAATTATCATAACCACTTAGAAATTTATACAATTCTGGATTCTCTACAATTGCCCCTACATTCTTAATTGCATCTTCAAAGTTGGACTTAATACTATGACCATTAATAACAACGTCACCTTCAGAAATATTCATCAAACCAACCATCATCCTGATCGTCGTCGTCTTACCAGCTCCATTTGGACCTAAGAATCCAAAAACTTCGCCTTCAAAAATATCAAAGCTTAAATCAGAAACAATCTTCTTCCCTTTTATTTCCTTTGATAAGTTCTTAATTTGTACAATTGCCTTTTTCATTTCGTCCTCCTTATTTCCAATATTTTCTATATTTCTAATTCTATTTTAACAAAACTAATTTAAGAGCAAAACGGTCTAAAGTCTGAGTTTGTTAAAAATTGGAAGAAATTGTTACAAAAATATGAAAAATATTACATTATCCGTGGTTTTTCACTGTTTTTGAAATCTATACTTTACGTGGAATCTTTTTTTATCCATGCATGATATGAATGATTGATTGTAATAAAAGTGGTAATACCCGATTCGTTCTTTAGTACCACCTCAAACAAAAAAAGCAGTTTCACACTGCTCTACAACTAATCTACTATTTTCATTAAATAATCTTTATTTTAATATTATAAAATCAGCACTTGGGGCATATTTATTTTTTCTTGCAACTTTTTTTAGATTTTCTCAACCCCATAAATGTTAAGTACCTCTTCGTGCTCACCAGTTATAAAATTGTACTTTTAGATACAATATCTATTTTTATTTGATTTGGATGGGAATATGATTGATATCATTTAGCTACTCTAGAAATATGTGTAATTGTTTTTGATAATTTAGTTCTTGCGGCATCTGAGTATTCATAAGATACAGCTTTACCGTAATAATATACGGAATCCTTTGTTTGATATATTTTTGTTGTGTAATATTTTACTTGTGAACCTTTGTATAAAGGGCTTAGTGTAGCAGTTGCTGCTGCTTTAGACCACGTTTTTTTCAAAAACTTTTCTGGTATGTACGCTGATGCAAAAGAATATGTCCAATCACTTAATGAACAGATAACTTTATTAGAACCATTAAACTTATCTATTAATTTATAATCAATAGAATTCCCTTCTCCAACTACTACACGAGATTGTTTTTGAGATGACATTGGTGTACCTTCTTCAACAATTGTCTTTGATAAAAACTCACCATTTTGATTATACTCAACAACCTCAGTAAAACTAGATACAATTTCTTGTTCTTGTGTCTCGTCAACAACTTCGACTTCTTTTACTACATTCTCAGTATTTTCAACCTTAGTAGTTTCCTCTGCTTTTGTTGTAAAAGGTGCTAAACCCATTAGTAAAAATGCTGTTGACATTGCAATTAACTTTCTTTTCATAATTTTTTCTCCTTTCAAAATTTAAAGTTTAAAGTATAATTTAGTAAATTAGTATTCGATTAAAAAATAATAAAAGGTGGTAAGTATTTTGAAAAAGCCAGTATTAATAGTTGTAGCGTCACTTCTAATAGTTTTATTGTTTTTAATCATAAACATATTTGATGTAATCAATGATCCTTCTCTTTTCAGACAAATAGGTTTTGTATTTTTTACAACGCTATGGATATATGGTATTTATCAAAATAGAAAGTCATTTTTAAAGATAGGTGCGATGATATTCTGTTACTTTTTATTAATGTTTTGGGGCAATATCCTCTAATAAATTAACACAATAGTATCGACAAACTCGTTCGGATTCCTGAGCAAAAAACAACTCATTAAAAAAGTTAATGGAAATGATTTTTGACATTATTAAATATTGAATAGAGCGCTCTATAAATATTCTAATATAGTTCAAATAGTATTTTTTACATAAATAGTGGTAATTCAGTGAAAAATTGATGTATCTTCTGTTAACTTATTTGAGTTTTTCCATTTTTAATTACCTTTTTCAACTTCCTTCTTTTACATTAATTGTTACTAAATTATGAAAAATGCTTTAAGTTTTCACCTTTTCGCAACTTTTTCAGATTAATTTTATAGTCACTGCAGCGACCAAAATGTTAGGAAGAAATATGCCTATAGAATCCAAAGAATATAAAAAAAATAGCCTTAACCCTTTAATTTGGGCTAAGGCTATTTTCTAGGAAATTAACATTGTTTAACTTTTTGAAATTGGTGCTAAAATTTTATACTTTTTATGGCTGATTACAGTGTGATCGTGTTCGTAATAATGTCCGTAGTTACGATCATTTCTCATATCCACAATCACAGAGTTTGAAAGAACTTTTGTTACAATTCCTTTTACCAAATTCGGTTTGATCTCTTTTACTTTATCCTCTTTTGGCATAAATTCGATTTCGTCACCTGGTCTTACATAATATTTATTCATTGTTATGATTGTTTTATTATTTTTGCACATATGTTTATCACCTTTTTTTTTACTTTTATTTAATATTACAAAAATATCTGAATATTCAAAAGTGAACTAGATACTAGATTTCATCGTGACGGTGTACCTAAAAATCATTGAATAAACAGTGCTTGATAACTAATGTTTTATTATTTTATTGGGAACATTTGATGGGGAAGTTTAGGAATTAAATAACAGGAATTAAAAGTAAGAAAATATAATTCTAGGATAAAAGGAACAAAATTAGTGATCGTAATTTTTTTGATTTTATATGAAAAAATGTGAAGTACACCTAAAATATTATCAGTCTTATTAAGATATAAATATACATATTTTTATACATACTTGGAAATTTCCCAATACCGTCCTTTACATATCTATGAGATAATTTTTGATGAACTATTTAGGCCGTTCATCTGAATAAGAATGTTTAATTTTTGTAAAAAAAGGAGGTATTTCATAGTAACCAAAACAAAAAACTATCTATTCTTGCTCGGGGTGATTAAATGAAAATAGTAAAAGTAATTTGTAGTAGTATACTCATTATGCTTTGTTTATCTGGATGTGCTGCAAACAATGAGAAGCCAATCAAAAAAGTAGCGAAGCAATCCAATACGGTGGAGCAGCCAATTTCAGGTTTGAAACATACACCAGAACCAGAAGTGATGACGAACGATCGCCTTGGAATAATCGACATCAAGCCATACAATCATGGGTTTGAGTTAACTGGTAAAGCAACCTTACGAAAAGGTGAGCACATTACAGCGGTCGTGGAAGACGGAGCAACTGAGGTAGAATTGGGCGATTATGCTGTATACTTTGATGATGGTAAAGATGATTCCTTCTTTCTTTCTACATACGAAGGATTAGCACCAAATAAAGCGTATGTCGCAGAGATTCGGATTACATCAAGTCTTAATGAAACCATAGATTCAAAAACGATTGCTTTCCGGACGACAAACATTTCAAGCAAACCAAAAGGAGTCAAGGATGTATCATATTCAATAAATAATGAAACGGCTAGCATTCAGTACACTCGATTAGGCGATCCGAACGTTAAACAAATTCATTTCGAAGCAATTGATGGGTTATACAAAGCTATAACAAAATCAAATCAGGATGGAGTTGTATCAGAGGATCAATTAGAAGAAATGCCGTTTGATTATTCTGAAATCAAGGGGAAAACCATTCGGATTTATACAACTGATGGAAATAATAATAAAAGCTCGTTTGAGACGATCGACATCCCATAATAATCGTCTTTAACACTGCAATAAATGTGCACATCAGATGAAACAAAACCCACCATCTATTGGTGGGTTCGATTATATTATTTAACCAACGTTCTCAGTTAGCTTTATCTTTTTTGTAGGCATTCAAAATTAAATAATAAAATGATATTAATTTACTGTACGGCTCAATTCTTCATGAAGTCCGTTGCTAGCTAATTTATCCATATTTAGAAGCAAAGTTTTAACTTGTACAAAATCTTCAGTACGATCCAGTTCAAAGATTGCGAATAGATTGTTATTATTTCCTTTAGAAACCTTCATTTTGTATTTACGTTTACGGAATAGACGTTCTACCCTTGTTCCACGAGCTACAGATATTCTGTAAGTGCCATTATTATAGACTGTACCCGCATCAAATCCATTATATGAAAAATTTGTATAATTCTCTGTAGGTTTAGATACATTGATGTCTAATTCTTTGTTAAGAATAAAATCTTTCAGTAGGTCTAGTTTAGTCAATATCAATTCCTCCTTAGCCACTAGTGGCTTCTCTTGTAGTCGGAAAGTCAACCTCTGAAATATTAAAGGTCAGAGCTCATATAGATAGCTCTTCTTCCTATTCAAATGATCATTTACCTCAAAATGAACTTGAACTCGATTAATTTTATCATAATAGTCCAAAAATATATAATAGTAGCTATTTTGTTAATTTCGCAGCTTCATTTACTTTCAACTAATTTGACCAGGCTATTACATTGATAATCAAAAATCAGGAAGAAATATTCAATCGATTGCATCAACCAAAGGATTATTTTATGTTCCTTTTCTACTAAACATAATGACTGAAGTTCTTAAGTTTTTATAAAATTATATTTCATACTTTGTAGACTTTGTCTTAGAAGAAATCGAATGAGTTGAGATTATTCCATCTTTATTTACCTTGATTCCATGTAAAATCCCACCATAGGCAGCTGCCCCATCAATACAGATCTTCGTTTTACAAGGTGAATACCAAATATCAAATTTCCCTTCAGTCTTGTGAAGAATTGATGTTGGAGTATGGCCGAAGATAAATGTTTTATTTGTTTCATTTTTTCCATAATGAAACTCATCGCGGATCCAGTAAAATTCTTTGTTAGTCGTTTCTTTCCAATCCTCAAGATTAAGATCAACTCCGGCATGAACGAATACATAATTTTCCCATTCGAAATATAGTGGCCTAGATTTAATAAATTGTAGTTCAGATTCAAATTGCTCTTTCATTAATTGTGCTACTTCATTAGGTCCTCTTTTATTTGTAATTTCAAATTTAAAAAATGAATTAATTGTTTCTAAACCACCTTGTCCGTAATAATACGCCTGCTTAAACTCTGGTTGCTCTAGCCAGTCCAATAACATTTGCTCATGATTTCCTAGTATAACAACCGCTCCGTATTCTTTTTCTAATTGTTGCGCTCTTATCAAAACCTCGTATGGATTCTCACCACGATCAACTAAATCTCCAAGTAATACTAGCCTTTCATTATCTGAATTCCATTGTTTAAGTAATTTTTCTAATTCATTTATACTGCCATGTATATCTCCAATTGCAAAAACCGTATCCTTATCCATACATCCAACCCCTTCTGTAAACCTATTATTCCCACTAAATTGTTTAAATAATATTAATAGTTTAACAAATACGAATTATCAAAGTAAGTTATCCGTTTTATACCTTTTTTTCGTAATAAAATTTTATTTTAATGTCCAATTAAAGCTAGGATATTTTTTTTACCACAGGGAATAATGAAAAGGTAAAATTTTGGTAAAGGGGATTTCTGAAATGAGTAATGAGAATAAAGATTTAAATAACAGTGATTTTTTTATTGCAGATTTAACGAATGATGCGAAGAGTAAGATTGAGAATTTGGAAGAGGAATTGGATATTACTTTGGTTGCTTATGATTGTAAGAAGTAAGTTTTAGATAATATGGTAAAACGACTGCTATTAGTTAGTCAGTCGTTTTATTTTGGTAATTGAAGTTATTTTTTTCTTTTACAAAATAGAATCCTGTCCCATTTTCCTGTGGAACAAAACCTTGCTGTGCTGGACTATTTTCAACCATCTTTTGCTCGTTCACAGAAACAGTTGTAATGCTATCTCCACCACCAAATCCCTCAGAATAATTTTGTTTTTCTACAATATGAACACTTTTTGAAGAACCGCTAATTTCATTACTGGCCGGTTTTAAAAAGAAAATCAACAAAAAAACGATTACAATAAAAGTTAAAATTAGAAATAATATTACTCTAAAAAACTTCTCCATTATACTCACCTTTCTTGAAATTACTATTTAAAACCATTTAAACCCCAACATATACTAAGTTAATCCAGAGTGATGATACTAGAATTAAGCTCAAACTAAGACCAATGTTGACCTTTTCTTTCCATCTCCTATCTGATGAAATGATTGAAACCAGAAAACTAAACAAGCTTAAAATAATACTAATGCAATTTAAAATTAAAAATAGATTGAAGTTGTTAAATCCGTTGAAGGTGACATTTAAAATGAAAATTGAGTAACTAAAGATAAGATAGTAGAAACTTTTCAAATTTAACCCATCCCCAAGAAAACATTTTGTATTTTTGATTATATTAACATATTAATTTCTGGTAAAATGTTCTAAATTTGAATAATGTATGAAGTTGAACTAATTATTAACGTTTGTTCCTTAAATTGTAACAATTACTTATAATCTCTTTTATATTAGATGTTATATTGAATTTGATTGAGTACCAATCGGAGCTGGAATCCTACTAATTTAAAAAGGAAAAAAATGAATATGGTTACAAAGATTACCTTAAGTTTAACTATCTTTTTATTTGTGATTGGTGTACTTTATTCTACTAATACGCCTAATAGAGTAATTATTTCAAATGCAGTATGAAAATAAAAAGGAAAATATTACAGTAGCAGCAAAACAATTGTTTGTAGGAAGAGTAGTCGAACAATTAGATACTGAATCAGATGAGGGTGGACCATATAAACCATATAAGGTTGTAGTCGAAAATAATTTAAAAGGTGAATTGGAAGCAAATCAGGAAGTTATAGTTGAACAACGATTGGTTATGAAAGAAGTCACAAAGCTATAAGAAAGATGGCAGTCAATGATGATTTTTTAAGTACTGAAAATTCATAGGTCTTTGCAACTAGTAATATAAAAGAAAAAGAACGATATAGAATAATCGTTCCGTTAAAAGGTAATGTAAAAATTAAGGGTAAAAATGATCGATTTCCAAATGAGGAAATTTTAAAAGAATAAAAAAATGCATTAAAGAAAAACGAATTATGATTAATGCTCCCCCTTAATTATTAAGGATTTTTTTTGTTCACTTAAAGTTTTCCAAAGATCACTTCATTTGATGAAAAATTCATCCAATGCTTCCCTCATCAATTTGTTCGGATAAGAACGTAACTTGTATAAAGGCGTGTCATTAAGATCAAGATTTAAGTGAAGCAAACTAATTATTTCATTATCCTCTACCCTGTGGTAAACATAAGATTCAGCAAGATAAATCATATCACTCATCTGTGAAATAATACTTCGATCACTTGTCGCAGTGTATTGAACTTCACCTAGTTGTTTCATATATTGATCAACTTTCTCAACATCGAATTCATTTGCTAGAAAATTCGTCACAATACTTCTCTTCATTAACTCATCAAATTTGTAAAATCCTTTTTTACTAGACCATACATAACAAAACAATATCTAGTTACATTATTCATTACCAATACACATTTTTTGCGACCAATTTTAAAGATATTAGCATGCCAGCAAAAAAGTTGATTTCATTTGATAAATCTGGTTTCTCTACTTTTATTTTCATTTCATCTGAAAGTTTTTTTGTTAGTTGAATGTACATGAACTCATTTCCTAATTTTTGGATTATCTTTCTATAGATATTTTTAATTATTTGAATAACTTAATTGAACTAATAAAAGAAGAATTACAAAAAAGTGACTATTTAATAGTCACTTCAAACTGTCGACAAACCCAATCATAGATTGGGTTTCTATTCTTTACTAATTAAAATCAACTGTTTTTCTTTTCAGTTTTTAATTGATTTATAATTTGCTCTGCAATTGCATTATATCCAGTTGAATTTGGGTGCACACCATCAGCAGACAAATAATCCAAATGCTTTTCATTAATTACTTTAGTAGTTTCAACCACAATCATATTATCGTACTTACTGGATATTTGATATGATATCAAATTCCATTTTGGTAGCATTTTGTTTGCAACAGAATAAAACTCATTATCTACATGCAACGGGTTATATAACTCTAAAATTAATACAGTAGCATTCGGATTTAATCGATGAATACGACTGGTAATATCAGATAAATTTTGCTTATAATTGTCCGTTAACTCATTGAATGATTTAAATGCTTTATAGTAATCTGTTTCTGTTTTATTAGTGATTTTGAGAATATCATTCCCACCAACATTAACTTAATTCCACTAATTCCATCATTATGAAATTCCACTTGTTTCTGCACGTCTTCGCCAAGTTTATGAGAAAAAATAGAGACAAGATTTTCATTTTCATCTACAACACCCACTCCTCGAATTACCGAATCACCGATTGCTACATGAGTAATTACCTTCTTATCTAAAGATGATATATATTTAATATAATTAGGTTGTTTTACACTTGTATTAGCTCTAACAGTTTGTTTTTTTATCATGTGAATTTGATATTGTGGATAGTAAAACCAAATTATAAAAAAAGCACTAACTAAAACTATTAATAATAGAAAAAACTTAAGGACCTTCATAATCAACTCTCCTTAGATTTTACATTATAACAGAAAAGTAGTAAGTAAAAAATGGTTCCTCCCATCGCAAAGCTAGATCTATTTTGAAATATCCCACTTCCAAACTAATGTGTTTAGTTAAAATAGTATTATCAAGTAATCCATTAAGAGGGATTGCATATGATAATAGTTTGATTATTTACTAAAATAATCCCAAATACTTAAAAATCTTTATTGAATCTTTAATGAAAGTTTTATCTAAAAGCTGATTCAAAAGGAAGCTTTACAGTTAAGATAGCAGCGCAGAAAAAAGACACTACACTTACTGTAACTACAAAGGATGCTGCTGGAAATACTAGTCAAGCGAGTACTTTACAAGTTGTGAGGCATTAAGGTAAATTATAGAGCCAAGGATTAATTCCTTGGTTTTTGTTTTTTAGTCTTAAGGTATTATTTTTAATAAGAATTCATCAATACTTTTCCTATAAGTTTCGTAGAATTCATAAAAATAATTAAGTTGGCCGTCTTTAAAAATATAGATTACTCTTCTATCTTTCTTTTGATATTCTCTAATTTTAATATTGTTTAACATTTTGGTTCTACCCTTTTCCCCGCCTTCGTAATCTATGCTATTTGATGAATGAATACTTATATTTGTCTTATTTGAAAGATGCACATCAATATATGGAGAAAGGAATCCATCATCAATAACATATACATTTTTCACTTCAAATTCGGAAGGAATAAGAATTGTTTGGTTACTATTTAATTTTTTACTTATTTCATTTTTCTCTATTTTAATCATTGTATCCGAGGGTGGTAGCAAAAACATTATGTATAGATACATTATTAAACCGATTACTACAATTGATATACAAGAAAAGAAAATTACCTTTTGCATGATTCTCATACCTCACATCATATTTAAAATAGCTTCACTTGTGAAAATAGTAACATACTTAAAAGCATTTTATTTAAAGCTATTTTGAATTTAATATGAAGGTTTTATAATGAAAAAAGAGCATCCCCGAAAGATACTCTTTTTAGTAAAAAATTATTGTTGTAAGTTCATACTATACAACTTACTCATCTCAAAAATTTGCTCCTGAACTTTATCAATCACTGATTGTGGACTTATAACTTGAGCATCTTTACCCCATGTTAAAATCCAAGTAATCAACCCATCACTAATCGCAGCTTTTGTAGTTAAAATGAAATGTTCCTCATCTACTTTCTGAATATCAGCCTTTAATCCAAATCGGTCTAGTACGACATTTAATAATCCTTTTTTAAACTTGATTTTTACATAATCAGGTTCTCCGGCAAACATATTAAAAACTGTACTCAAATATTCATCAACGTTAAAGCGTTCATCATGAAATTTTTCTTCTGTTCTCTTAACTTTTCTCATTCGGTCTACGCGGAAATGTCTAAGTTGATCATCAGGTAAACTTCTTGTAATTAAGTAATAGTAGTCATTTGACCAAATTACAGCGAGTGGCTTTACTGAGTACTCTTTTCCATCATGGCTTAATTCAAATTTTTTGTTAAAATTGTATCGGCCATATTGAAATGTCAGTAATTTTTTCTCAGCAATGGCTTGATGAATTTGATCGATTGAGAAGTGAATTCGATTGCTTTCACTTTTAATAGCTGTGTCTGGGATAATACCATTGTGCAGTTTTTTTGCTTCGTTTTCACTTGTAAGGTTTTTTAGTTTATCAATAATCTTTTTGGTTTCTTGTTTGTTTAAAAATCTGGAAGCTGTAACAGCATCTACTAATAAACGGAGTTCATGCAATTCAAATAGTCTTTCTTGGTGACTATATGTAGTTGCCTTACCATCTGAAGCGTTTTCAATTACATCAAAACCAACATCTACTAATACTGAGATATCTTTTAAAAATGTATTTTTACTATACGAAAAGTCCTCTTCTCCTGCTGCTAATCTCTTTTTTATTTCATCAAACGTAAACTCACGATCAATATCTGTTTTACTTTCTAGTAGTTTCATTAGTTTATAGAAACGTTCTCTGTTTTCCATGGATTCCTCCGTTTATTAGTAAAATTCATAGGATGTATTTAATATGTAACTTAATCTAATTTTAATTTTAACATAATTAATTGGTAAAATTTATGGTTAAAAAATACTAGTCTATTATTACTAGAAAAGTACCCTATAGAGTAGCTTATATTAGCTGTCTACTCTATAGGGTACTTTTTAATCAGCGTAGTCCTTATAAATTGTAACAAACTCCCTTTGGGCTATTATTAAGTCTCTTGGAGATTTTAAATCTGTTAGTGTAATTTCGCGTTTATGGTTAATTGGTAAGTCTTCTTCTGAATTCAATGAAGCGAAATATTCTATTACGCCACTCTCATTAACAGCCTCTTTAATGTATTCATATAAAATCTTCAAACATTTATCACCTTCTGGAGAAATCCGTTTTTCTCCTTTCATTGGAACTTGTTGAGACATCAAACATACTTGATGCTTAAATTGGGAGTGTTTAGAGAAACTAAAAATCTTTTTTTCCTCTAGATCATAATTCCTTTCAATATATAGATGTGTAAAATCTAGTTCATTTGCATAAACATTAGGAGAAATAGGATTTTTACCAAAGGAACCTTCTTTCAGTCGCATTGGTGAAGAAATATAATGATATTGTGTCATGAATAGAGCCTCCTTTTCTAATTAACTGGTCCGCCATAGAAAGCGTGCGATTTCAGAGTACGCATTGGCAACGTTATTGATAATAATAACTTTTTTTAGGTTTCCCCTTTATTTTGTCGACCTGATATATTTTCTGCCCTCCTATATCATTGAGTACATATGATTAAAGTATATTTAGTTAATAAGTTATTTTATTAGTTTCATAACTCAAAAAATAATTAGAAAGACTTCCTAAGCGTTCTAATAAAGCTGAAAAGGAAATAACCAATGTTATAAAACGTAAAAAGGGCAATATATACAGAGTATATATTGCCCTTTAAGTATTCATTAATTTAATATCACTATTATAATCTTAAAATATTTAAATGTCAAATCTTTTTATCAAATCAACTTCTATTGCGACTTTGCCTTTTGGATTTTCCAAAACCGTAAATTTAACAGTATCTCCTACTGCCGGAGAATCATATTTAATGGATGAAACATTAAAATAATGAGAACCATATCCATTATCTATAAATCCAAATCCACCTTGTTTTTTTATTATCATTCCCTCATTTGGAACATTTATAGCTCTTGCATATTGTTTATATTTTATAGATATCTTTTTAATCATATCTAGTAATTCAGCTTTAACATTATGAGGATTTTTAGATAGATTATTATAAATAACACTAAAATCCCCTATATATTGACTAGTATCTATTAATAAATCATAATGTTTCCTAACACTTTCTTCTAAGCATTCTATTGCCTCTTGGTAATGGTGAATAAATGATAAATCCGATAAAATCTTTGAAAATACTCTAGCAGTCTTATGATCAATATTATCGAGTAACTCAATTTGCTCTATACCTTTTTTATAAAGTGAAACCTTTAATGTGGAATCCCTATAATCAATTGGCTCACCCATTCTACGGTACACCTCTGCAAACCACGATATATACTGATTCTTATGTTTATCAGAAGAAATATCTTTAAAGTCAATATCCTTAAAAGTGTTTTCCGCCTCAGGATACTCTCCTAAGTATGTTAAAATTCTGGCTTTTTGCATCCTTATTACTAAATTTCCAGGATTCAACTTATCAGCCTCGATAATTAAATTTTTAGCTTCTTCATAATCAGGCATCTTCACAGTATAAAAATAACTAAATAAATATAGTACAGAAGCTTTTTCTTTGTTATTTTTACACATTTCAACTGCTATTCTATAATTTTCAATTGCATTGTACCAATTCTCATTTTCAGCAGATATAAACGCTTTTATTTTATATACTTCAAAATAGTCAGGTGCAATACTTAAAGCCTTATCCAAGGATTTAAAAGACTCGTCCCAGTTATCATTTGCACTATATTCCAATGCCTTCATTAGATGAAAAGATGCTATTCTTGAATTCGGGTTATCCAGGTTACGATAAAGGGATTTTGGATTAAATGGATCCACTTCATTTTTCACCTTTATTTCTTGCATTAAAGCATTTAATTTTTTCCTTTTTTCTGCTATCTCTTTAATAAACTCATTAGTTGGTGGATTACTTTTCGAAAGGAAGTCTTTAGCCATTTGGTTCATTGAATACTCTCCTTTTGTAATCGCCAATAAGCTAGTAGAAATAAGATTATTTAATCCTAACATTAATGGTGCTTCTTCCATCGAAATAAAGAAATCAATTTCTCCGTAACTTAAATTTTTCCCTTCAACTAAAAAAAGTTTCAAGATTTTTTTCTCTTCTTCTGATAATTTCTCAACTACATTGGACATACAAAATTCGATTAAACTTTCTTTATTTGCTAAAATAGATTTCTCATCAATTCCCTTTGCTATACTAGATAGAAACCATTTAATTGATAGGGGACTTTGATATAGATAATCTTTTATCAATGTCTTTAACTCGTTTTCTGGACGTTTATGAACATCTAAATTATAATAATTTGACAGTAATCTAAAATATGTAAGAGAATCTTGAGCATCTAATCCATTTAAAGTGTATCTATTTTCTAATTCTCTAATTCCATGTCTTGATGTAATTAATACTTTTGAGTTTTCAGGAATTGACTTTAAAAATTCCACGATATCTGTAGTATTTAATGTTTCAAGATTATCTAAAACTAATAAAGTCTTAAAGTTCTCCATGAAATTTAAAATATTACTAACTGCACTTTCATTTTCCTTAACAACCAATGATTCTAGTGTATCATAGACATCCGATAAATCTTTAATAGCATTTTTTATGTTGCTAAACTCACCTTGGGATAGAGTTCTCGTTTTTAATGATATCCATAGGATTGCTTCGAATGGATTATCATGAGCATCAATTAATTCAAACAATACTTTTACAGCCGTGGCAGTTTTACCTAACCCGCCGTTACCCACAATTGAAATAATTTGATTCTTTCCGTCCTTAAGCAGATTTAGAATATCCTTTAACTCATTTTTCCTACCAATAAAACCCGTATCATCAAATTCCGGAATCGGTAAATTGTGGTATACATGAGTATCTCTTTCATATTTATTAATTGAGGATCGTAAATAAATTTCGTGGGGCCTAGTTAAAATAATATCATGTGTTTTGTTTAACTGACTCCATTCTATAAATGGAAGTTCAACCCCTATTCTTTGAGCTACTTCGGTTAAAACTGAACGGTCTCCTATTTCTAAAGGTCTAGTGTGCATAACTCTGTTCCTAATAGGAATAATTTTATCGAAGTAAGATTTTAATAAATCTCTTCTTTCGACTCCAAGTTTAAATTCAAAAGCATTTGAATATAATATTGAAATTAAATCTCCCATATCTAATTCTACTAGTAGATTATAATTATTTGAATCATATGGTCCAACTAGCAATTTATTCCTACCAACAGCTTTAGATACTAAATCTTGATGTAATTCTAAATGATTCGACCCTTCAACTATAAATTTTCTTAAGTCGAATTCTAAAGAAGTACAAACAGCGAACATTAGAATCCTAGTATTTAAATTCAATTCTTTCATCTGCCTCACACCACCCAAAAAAGTCATGATAATTTTTTAAAATTTAAACTTTAAACTTCAAATTAAATGTAAAAATTACAATTAATTTTTTCCCTGCCCAACCCCATCTTAAATTGCCCTCCCCTTGATAACATCATTATAATTTTATTTCTCCCAAAAAGTTGTATTTGGATAATAATACTAATTCTATTACATTTATAAGTAAATACATAGAATTACTTTTTAACCAAATGTGTATAGTTCCCTTCTTAACTCTAGAGAAGTACGACCCAACTTCTTTTTTCGAGTTATTGTTCTCTAATAATGATGTTAATACCGGTTACATCAGACACTCTTAAATTAAGAATGTCTGAAATTCGTATACCTGTATAAATCCCATGAGGAATTTCATATAATTACGATCACTTTCAGATTCTATTTGGAGGTTGAAAAATATAAGTTTGTGTAATGCTAGGAAAGTCTATTTCGCCGGTAAAAACAAAAATATCTATACTTTTCAAACTCTGATTCTACTTTTATTTTCGCTACCTTTTCATTAACTTTGGGTAGATCAGAGTCTAGCTGCAAGAATTATATTGTCTCACTTTTTTGACTAATCATTTACCTCTATTTTAACGACACTTCCAATAGTCTTCATCGAATAATACCCCGTTTTTTTTATTTTTAAATAAAATACTTTTGCATCTAGTGCGAAAGTCCTCGTCCAAAAAGACTAAAAACGAAATAAACGTGATATCGAAATGTAAACAAGCATACACATAAAATATTGATTCCCAAAATTCCCCATTTTACATATTCAATAAAACTGTACAGGAGGTTAGGAATGATTGAATTTAAACAAGTAAATAAGTTTTATGGCGATTTTCAAGTCTTGAAAGATATTAATCTCACAATCAATAAAGGTGAAGTTGTTGTGGTGATTGGGCCATCTGGTTCTGGTAAGAGTACTTTGTTACGTTGTATCAATCATCTGGAAGCAATTAATGATGGGACACTTACAGTTAGTAGGATTTCTGTTGGGGATAAAAAAACAGATCTTAATAAGTTAAGACGCAATATTGGAATGGTTTTTCAGCATTTTTATTTGTATCCGCACAAAACTGTGCTTGAGAATATCACTCTCGCTCCAATGAAAGCACTGGGTCAATCTAGAGAAGAGGCTGATGAAACAGCCAAACATTTTCTTGAAAAGGTAGGCATTTTAGAGAAGGCGAAATCTTATCCTTCCCAACTTTCTGGTGGTCAGCAACAACGTGTGGCAATTGCTCGGGGACTTGCGATGAAACCGGATATTATGCTTTTTGATGAACCTACTTCAGCACTTGATCCTGAAATGATTGGTGAAGTGCTAGATGTTATGAAGACTCTTGCTAGGGAAGGCATGACGATGGTTGTCGTGACTCATGAGATGGGATTTGCTAGAGAAGTTGCCGACCGAATCGTCTTTATGGACGAGGGTCGCATATTAGAAGAAGCAACTCCGGCTGAGTTTTATGAGAACCCGCGTGAAGAACGGGCTCGCTTATTTCTCAGTCGTATATTAAATCATTAATTAATAGGAGGTAATGGAATGTTTCTAAAAAAATTCATGAAAATGGCATTAGTTTCAACTACGGCCGCCTTAGTTCTTGCAGGTTGTGGTGGTAAGGATGATTCGAAAAGCAAAGATGCTCTTGCACGTATTAAGGATGATAAGAAAATCGTATTTGGCGTAAAATATGACACACGCTTATTTGGATTGAAAAATCCATCAACAGGTAAAGTAGAAGGATTTGATATTGACCTTTCTAAAGCACTGACAAAAGAAATGTTTGGCAATGATGTTAAACCTGAGTACATAGAGGTTACGTCAAAAACTAGGGTTGGTCTCTTAAATAATGGGAAAGTTGATGCGGTAGTCGCTACAATGACCATTAATGAAGAACGTAAAAAAGAAGTAGATTTTACTGATGTTTACTTTAATGCCGGACAATCTTTACTTGTGAAAAAAGGCAGTAAGGTTCATGGACTTGCTGACTTGAAAAAAGGGACAAAAGTGCTTGCTGTTAAAGGGTCCACCTCTGCTGTAAATATTCGTCAGAAAGCTCCTGATACAACAGTACTTGAATTCGAAAACTATGCTGAAGCTTTTACAGCCTTAAAAGCAGGTAAAGGTGATGCCTTAACTACTGATGATTCAATCCTTTATGGTATGAAAGAAGAGGATCCTTCATTTGATTTAGTAGGTGGAACTTTTACCCAAGAGCCTTATGGAATCGCCGTTAAAAAAGGCAATAAAGATCTTGTCGACGCATTAAATAAAGCATTAAAAAGCCTGAAAGATTCAGGTAAATACGATGAAATTAAGAATAAATGGATTAAAAAATAATTGTTGATATTATCGTTGGGATCCGCAGAGTCCGTAATTTACGGACCTGCTTTTCCTGATAATTAGGAGGAAATCCTTTGATTGATTTCTCGATACTAACAGATCATATGGAGTATTTTTTAGAAGGATTAAGAGTCACCATTTTAACTAGTTTAATTGCTCTATTATGTAGCTTTATTTTAGGAACAATCATTGCTGTTATGCGAATTGCTCCAATTAAACCGCTTAACTGGTTAGGTTCGGTATATGTTGAATTTATCCGTAACATCCCTGTACTTGTTGTAGTATTTTTCACTTACTTAGCTGGAAGCTTTAGTGGAATGGTTGCAGGAACGATTGGATTAACCATCTATACAGCAGCCTTCATTGCCGAGGCAATTCGTGCCGGTATTCTTTCTGTTCCAAAAGGACAAATGGAAGCCGCTCGCTCGACAGGTTTGAGTTACGGACAGGCAATGAGATTAATTATACTTCCCCAGTCGATAAAAATCGTCATCCCTCCTCTTGGCAATCAATTTCTAAATCTAGTAAAAAATTCATCTTTATTAGCAGTCGTAGCTGGTGGAGATCTAATGTATCAAGGCGATCTAATATCTGCAATGACATACGTAACGTTTGATACTTATATATTCGTAGCCTTATTTTACTTAGTCTTAACGATTCCTTTAAGTGTTGGTGTCGGATATTTAGAAAAACGCTTGGCTAGAAGTAATTGAGGAGGTGGATGAATGGATTTTTTGCAACCGTTCGCTGATGTATATACACTAGATCATATCAAGTTTTTACTAGAAGGATTTTGGGTCACCCTTAAGGTCGCTGCCATTTCAATTGTACTAAGTTTCATTATTGGAGGACTTATTGGTACGCTTAGATATACGAAGATTCCTGTTGTTACTCAATTACTTGCCGCGATTGTTGAGACGATTCGAAACTTGCCTTTACTACTGATTATTTTCTTTACGTATTTCGCCCTACCAGAAATAGGGATTGAAATGAAAATAACGACAGCTGCCATCGCCGCATTAACGGTTTTTGAATCAGCTATGATTTCGGAAATTATTCGAAGTGGACTAAACTCAATCGAAAAAGGACAAATTGAAGCAGCTCGTGCGTCCGGCCTCAATTACACTCAAACATTACGTTATATTGTCTTGCCTCAAGCATTGAGACGGATGGTTCCGCCGATTGTTAGTCAGTTTATTTCTTTACTGAAAGATACATCGCTAGCTGTCGTTATTGCATTGCCGGATTTATTGCATAATGGACAGATTATTTATGCGCAGAAGGAATCTTATGTGATCCCTGTTATGGTGATGGTTTCGTTGATGTATTTTATTGTTAATTATGTTTTGTCATTGGTTGCGCGTAGATTGGAAATTAAGCAGTCATGAGAAATCTGGTTCATTTATTGGGCCGGATTTTTTGAAGTAATTTTCCACATCATGCCATGCATTTAATCACAATTTAATTTTATTTATTCATCTTGTGTACACCGATCTCTTTTGAGTGATTTGCTATATCACCTACTTAATCTAGTAACCTATAAATGCGATAAACCAATAGCTATTAAAACAATATCTTTACATAGTAACTAATTACTATAATGAAATTTCATAGTTTATTCACAATATAAAATAACTATAAATGAATTTTCAGTTAAAATTAACTTATCTTTTATAGGGGAGAATATATTATGAAAAAGAAAAAAAAGATAATGATTCCTTTATTAATAGCTACTGTATTAATAATCACTTCGTACACTTATGTAAAAGTAAAACTGCATTTAACAAAAAATGCAGTTGAGGAATATCTTATTAAGGAAAAAAGTATAAAAAAACAGGAGATAGAAGAACTTCATCCAGTTTTTGATTGGATTAAATCATCAGGTGATCGAAAATGGTCAGTTCGTGTGAAAATAAAAGGCGATAATGATTATTATGGTTATTATAAAGATAGTAAAAAAAATAAAATAATATTAGATCCACTTAGATAATAAAAAGCATCGTATGTTTAAACGAATTATCCTCTTTAAAAGTCTCTTTACCACATCATTCAGTTCTTATTTATTCATCTTGTGATAGATGATTTAATGACTCTATTCTTAATTTTGTTAAACTAATTGGATTTTCACTATTAGCATTTATCAACCATTGATAAACAGGTATCATCTTCCTATCATGTTCCCAACTATTCTCATATAGCTCTAAAACCTCATTTGCAACAAAAAAATCTACTTTAAAATTTACACTTGGTTTTAATTCAATAAACCTTTCTGCAAGTTCTATTAATGCATCTTGTTTTTCTTCAGTAATATTATCAAAAGTATAAATTCTCGCAAAAATAAGATTTCGATCATCATCCCAGTCTTTTAAAAATACAGGATGTAAATCTTTAAAATCATTAGGTGTACCTGCTCTACGAACGTCTTCTAGTACCATATAGCCAATTTTTTCATAATATCCCTTTTTTATTTCGTTTATTATAAAAATCATATGATTTTTAAAGTTCAATTCTAATTGTAATAGAAATTGATATTTTACCAATACAACACTCCTTCTTACATAAGTAGTAACAGAGCAACAAGTTAAAAATATATATCTAGATTTACATTACTGACTACTGCTAATTTATAATATAATTATATATAAAATTTTACTAACTTGTGAAAAAGTTAACATAACAAGTTTTACTAAACTGAGTAAAAGTTTTTACTCTCCATTTGAAATTTCTTAATACCACATATATAATTTCAAAATTACATTCTACCAATTAATACGATTAAAAACGCACCTAACCCTAAAGATATAAGTAGTATTATACTTGAAATCATTATCATGTAAGTTTGTTTTCTAATTAAACCAATAACTAATGAAAATAATGAAAAAAGAAACATAAAAATAATAATAATTGAAATGCCCATAATTTTTCTCCTTGACTTAATATTTAGTTAGAATCATTTGAAATACTTTCTCTTTATAGATAATGAAAGTCAATTTTACATTTCTCTCTTTATCAAGATACTTTATCGTTTCACCTATTTCTTCAAACGAGTGAATGTAGTTATTACCGTACTTATCTATAATAGTAGATATATCATCTCCTATTCCAATACCTCTAAAAGTTTTTAGTCTAGAATCTTCAGAAACAATACTATTAATTTTATTGTTTATAGTTCCTATATATAATTTCTTAAATTGATAGTTTCTATCATTTTCAACAGTAAGTATTACTGCCATATCTGTGTGTTTAACTGTACTACCATATTTACTTTTTAGATCTATCAATAGTTCAGGTGTAACTTGTTTATCAATCATAATTTCATTCATTCCTTCACTTTTTAGTGAAGTACTTTTTAGTAAAGTATTTTTTACTAAAATAGAAGTACGTTCAACAAGGAAAAAACCTATTAATAGCAATACAATAATTCCAAATAGTGCAATAATATATTTCCAGGGGAGAATTTTAAAAAATATGTTCCCTAGAATAAGTAATAAAATTAAAACTAAGACTTTTAATATCATTTTTATTCCCCCAAACTTTTACGAAATGTAGGTATTCCATGACCCTTAAATGTATTAAAACCATTTTCATTATTTGTCATTTCAATTAATTTAGCGTATACCATAGAAGGGGTAATATATTGGAATTCCTCTAACAATCTACTTACTATTCCAGTCATAGCTGCAGCCGCATACGAAGTACCCTGTTTAAAATTTTTTCCTGATTCATAAAAGACACCAGGTAACACAAAATCTAAGTCATCGCCATAATTTGAATACACCCATTTTTTTCCATTAGAGTCCACTGCTCCAACCCCTATTACAAACTGAGAGGAAGCTGGATATTCAAGAAAACTTTTGCCTTGATTTCCAGATGCTGCAATCATTAAAATTCCTTTTTTATTTGCTAGTTGTATTAGCGAATTTATTTCTTTATTACTTCTCTCGAAACCCAAACTCATATTAATTATGTCCACATTTTTTTCTATTGCCCATTTAATTCCCATTAAGAGTTCATCAATATCAACCATTCCACTAGCAGAAGCAACTGACGCACAATAAAGTGAAATATTTGGTGAAATTGAAAGAATTGTTGATATGACTTCATCTGCATGAAATGTCTTTTCAACCTGAATATTTTTATTATTATAATGAGAAGAACATTTTTTTTTACTTTGGATAGTATCTAATACAGCAACTTTCACTCCTAATCCATCAAATTTGTTATTGTTAGTTGATAAATAATTATTAATCCAATTCTTATCTGATATGTAATTATAAGAATCTTGATTAACATTATTTTTGGTATAAGTTTTTTCTTTTAAATTATTTAAACTGAAATTAATATAATATCTCGTAAATAAAATAATCGTAAATAAAGTTAAAACAGTATAGATTATCCATTTCATCATTCTTATAATTTCACCTTATATTTTCCTTTCAATAGATTTATTAGCTCAATTTTCTCTTTATATATATTTTTAGTTATATAGTAATCAATGATTTCATCTTTATCATTCTCTAAAGATTTGGATTGACTATTAATAATATTTTCTAAGATAATTATCGCATGACTTCCTTCATCATCATTTATTTGATTTTTATGTGAATCTTTTGTATGTGCACTTGAATTAAAATTATAATTATGCGTATGAATGTAATCCATTGGTCTTAACTGCGAGAGTTCTTCAGTTAGCGGATTATCCTGTTTAATTGCCTGGTTTTGAAAATGAATATTATACTTTGCTTCTATTTCTTTAACCGATATTCCTAACGCTAAATCATTTTCAATTTTTTTTAATTTATTTTGACTTTTATCTGTATGCACTTTCACTTGATATTCTGTTAATATAGAATTATTTTTTTCTTTATTCCAAAACTCATATAGCTCCTCTTCTGTAACTGTGTCCTTCTTAATAATTAATAATGTAAAATAAAAAAACTTAATTTTCTCTCTCAATTTGCTATCAATTGACTTGTCTTTTAACTCAATATTATTAACTAAAGAATAGTATTTTTTTGCTTTTTTAAATTCTTCTTTATTTAATCCTTTATACCCCCGTCTTTCAATTTCTTCTTGTATTAACATTTCATTAACTTTCCGTTTAATCGTTATATCCTTATATAATTCATTTAATGACATTTGTAATTCCTTTTCAGATAATTCACGTTTATTTACTTGAGCAACTACTTTTTTATTATGTGAATAATCTTTAATCCAATAAAAAAATAAAAATAAAAATATAATTGAAAACATTAATAATACACTTAATTTTAGATATTTCATAAAGTCTTTTGCTCCCTTAATAACTTATATAAAAAGAGAACTTAAGGCTAACCCCTAGTTCTCTTACAACCTAGTTTGATGGGCTAAAAAAACCTGTATGTCTGTGGTATTTTCTAGAGTGACCTACCTTACTAAGAACTGAGCATCTTCCTTTGTTATTAGAAGTATTGAGTGAACAATAACGTTTACTTATTATTTTTGCATAATCACTTAAACAATGATCATAAAAAATTAATGCCACGGCACAATCACTTTGAACAAAGTTTTTTGCTGCTAGGATAGGGTGCTCAAATTTATCATAATATTTCCCATCACCTAAATAACCATTGAATCTATTACAATGAACTATAGATCCACGAGGATAGGTTTTACCTCCTAATACTCTTCCTGTATTATCTGATGAATTATCTGCTGTATTACTATGTTCATGTTCTTCTTTACCCATTTCAGCAATTATTTCATCTAGGTATATGTCTTGGACTACCTCAGTAATGGAGGCTCTGTCTACTTCAACTAGATAAGTATCCATTTCATTTCCAACTGAATTTATTCGTATTTCAATTTCCTCATCTTGTTTATCAGTTACCGGTATCACTACACTACCTTTACTAGATGTTTGATAAACATCATCACCATATTCAACAGTCACATTTTCTTGTTTTGCCTCTTTAATAAAATAGTCTCCTTCAACGATCCAACCTGCACTCTCATAAATCTCTTTCAACTCCTCAATCTCTTCTGGAGTACCCCCTTCTTTTGGAATCTCTAAATAAAGATTTTGTTTTACATTTAGGACTACATTTTCATCTAAAATTTTATCAGTTGAGGCAAAACTAACAGTAGGCGAAAAGCTGAACATAAAAATAGCCATAAAAATAATTTTAATTTTCCTCATCATTTGCTCCTTTTTAAACATATTTTTTAAAACTGTAAGTTGTTAAATGTCGTAGATTGTCCAATTTGAACTAAAAATAATGTGGCTCTTAGAATTGTTTATTTTTCATGATCATCACTCCTTATTAATAAGTAAGTAAATAGTAGTATAATTTTTAGTAAAATTTACTAGCTTGTGAAAATATTAACATACTAGATTCTATTAAACTCATTATCAATGTGACAAATAAATGAAGATTTTGGAAATAAAAAAATGCAGTCCTCAAAATTTTGAAGACTGCATTTTTACTTTAAAATAGTATTGATCACTGTAGCCAAACTCGATTAAAATCAGGTTTGCCTACAGTCTGAGATAGTTAGTTCCTTCTTGAGAACCAACATTTTTTACTTCTTAAACCTATCTTTCACAAGCTATTAAATCTTTATCTCGATCCATTTTTTTATTAGCGTCATATAGAGCTTTTGATGCATACGGTTTATATTTAGTCTTACCGCCTTTATTTTTAACGGATGAACTACGGGCAACTCCACCCTTGTATGTTTTGTTCAATTCAGTACAGTTCTTAAATGTTTTCACAGCTGCACTAGCATCATCAGTTGAAATAACTGAATAACTTTGAATAAGTCCAATTGTAAGAATACCAATAACAAGTTTTTTCATCTGTAATAACTCCAATCTTTTTTTTTGTAACAAATGCTACCTAATTTAAAACATTTTTTAGTAAATAATTACGATTAATAGATTTCAATACTATCTCTTAATCTATTTATAAGTTTAGCATAGAAAATCTTGTTATTTTAGTTAAAATGTACTGGATTTATTTAGGGAGTATTTACTAACTTTAATAAACCTACTCGAAAATTGAGTAGGTCTTTCGCACATTCGCATTTAAAAAAAATGGTAAAACTTTCATATTTTCGTAATATTTTAGTAAAAAATATAGATTAAATTCTGTTAATATTATTTTAAAGAGATTCTAATTGAGAAATTTTTTTATAGATTAATTGAAAGTTAGCCTGAAGTGGTCATTAGCTCTATATAAAATCTCACTTGGAAGGTTAATGCGGATTCTCCTAGCTATACCTCATGTGAAAAGCTTGTTATCGAGGTGGAAAATGAAAAAGTTGTTAATATTTATATCTCTAAGTAGTATCTTGATTTTGTTAGGATGTAATAGTGAAAAAAATCTGAAAAGCACATCCTTAGATTTAATTTCAATAAATAATATATATGATAATATCAACGATGTAGATCTAAGTGGGTATGTTAAAAGTAATCGATTTTCAGAAGAGAATGCAAAATACCGCTTTGAAAATTTAGTAATTGATATAAATAAAAAAAGCAAGTAAATTATTTATTTGGCTTTTATAGTGAAAACAAGGTAATGATAAATGGTAGATCTAATTTAAAATATATCAGTGATATCACTGACTTACTTAAGAATAATTACAATGAAGCTTGGGAAGATAGAGGACAAGAACTTAAGTATCATAGTTACTATGATAAAAATCAGAAAATAATCTTCAAAGTAGTATATAGTATTGTATCAAAAGAAATAGTTTGGGTTGAAATTAAGTCAGCTTATTAAGTTAAGTGATGAAAAAAGGGAATAACCATTGATGGTTATTCTCTTTTAATTGCTCATTTTAACTTAGAACTGGGACTCCGCCTTTTTTGGGATCTGGAGTTTGTTTTAGCTCTAATATCTGTATATTTGACCTTAACATTTCTCCTTTCGGGTTGTTGATGGTCTGTCGGTATAAAAGAAAAAATGTGTATAGACTTGGCTGTACACATTTCTTAATTAGTATATTATTTCGTTCTTTTCATAGAACGTTTTCGAATTAATATGGTCATTATTGCAAATTAAAAAATACTTGACCTCCAATGAACTCTTCATATCGTAATTGCGCTTTTTCGCCAGTTTTTACTAAATTAGCAATGTAACCTTCTTTTTCATTCCCTACATACATTTCATAGCTAAAATCAGGTTCTGTTGTGCCATAAACATCACCGCTATAAATATCTCCGCTTTCACTTACTACTTTAAAGTTCATAATTCCATCAATATTAAATGCTAAATCTTCAGTAGCTGATTTTATAAATTTAACTTTTACTTTTGTTAAAATCCATTCATATCCTTTTGGTGCAGGATCATTAAATTCGTTCATACTTTTTAATTTAGCGAATGCAGCATTTCCACGAATTACTTCTTCTACTGTTAAGTCAAACTTTATTGGAAATGAATCTCCATTGTCATTATATAACTCGTCATCTACTGTAGCAGTTTTCTTAAAAGGAACTGGATTCGTTCTTGAACCTAATTTAGATTGTTTTGGTTTTACTTCTTTTTTAGTTGTTTTCACTTCTTCTTTTTTGGATGAGTCTTCTTTAACTGTAACGTCTTTTGTCCCCTGACTACATGCTGATAATAATGACATTGTTAATACAGTTGTTCCTAATAAACTTACTAGCTTTGGATATTTTCTGTTCATATTTTTAACCTCGCTTTTAAATTTTTTTGTTAGCGTAAATAATTTTCGAGTTATTTATCCTTAAGTGCATCTGGGTAAACGATTTTATCAAACTCTTTTTGAGTAGCTTGATCCTTTATTAAGATGGTGACTTTATAATCATTTGGATCTACTCCGTTATAAAGTTGATACATCATTCCTGACATTCCAAATGTTAATGCTGCGAGACCATCCATGCTATTTTCATATGCTGATTTGTCTACAATTAAAGTGAACTCTGAAAAATCATTGTTGTAAGTGACATCCTTCAGTGAAGCAAAATCTTTACTTTCGTTTGTTTCATTGACTGTTTTAATGATTTGCTCTTTCATACCCTTCATTATTTTTTTATGTTGAGATTTTGACATTTTGTAGGTTAGAGAGCCATCGCTATTCTTTGTTACTTTAATTCCTTCTTTTTCAGCATCGGCAATTACTTTATTGATGTCATCACCCTCGAACATTGAAGCTGGTAGAGTAAGTTTTACGTTGAATAGGCCTTTGTCGACGGCTACTTTTTCTTCTTTTGGTTTTGGATCTTTTGTTGTTTGTTTTGCTTGGTTGTTTGCTGAACAGCCTGCTTGTAGAGTAATTAGAAGTGCTAATAATAGGAAAGTGAATTTTTTCATTGGAATTCCTCCTTCAGTTTTTTAAAATTAGGGTTTGATTAAATCTGGATTAATCTTAACTGATGGGATGGTCAGAAAATTGAGTGGGTGAATGAAAGTATTGGTTCTATTTGAGGAATTGATTTTTTTAGTAAAAAACATAAAAAACCTGCTCAAAAAATTGAACAGGTTTCAGTTTATCTTAAATATTGATGCATTTTTTATTTTCAAGCTAACTAACGGTAACTTTCCGAGTAACATTTGTTTTATTACCAGATTTATCAGTTACTGAATAAGTTAATGTGTATGTCCCTTTTTTCTTTGTATTTACAGTACCAGTTATTTTGATAGAACTAGTCAAATTCCCATCTACATTATCTTTAGCCGTAACACCTGTTCTTGGATTGAAAGTTGTATTGACCCGAATTGATTTGCTTGTCGCACCACTAATTACAGGTTTAATATTATCGATAACAGAAATTTTCCTTGTTAATATTGTTGTGTTTCCTGACGTATCTGAAACAGAGTATGTTAATGTATATGTTCCTTTTGCTCTTGTATTTACATCACCAGATACTTTAATAGAACTTGTTAAATTTCCGTCTACATTATCTGTCGCAGTCACTCCAGTTTTAGCATTAAAACTTGTACCAATATTAATTGATTTACTTGTTGCACCTATAATACTAGGTTTCACATTATCTACAACTGTTATTATTCTAGTTACAATTGTTTCATTGCCCGAATCATCGGCTACGACGTAAGCCAATGCGTAATTACCTTTTACCTTTGTATTCAGATCACCTACTATTTTAATTTTGTTTGTTAAATCTCCATCTACATTATCCATTGCAGAAACTCCAGTTTTAGTATCAAAACTAGTACCAATATTTATGGTTTTATTCGCTGTGCCTAAAATGATAGGTTTCACATTATCTACAACCGTTATATTTCTTGTCACATTTATTTGATTTCCGGAATGGTCCGATACTGAGTATGTTAAGGTGTAGATACCCTTTATTTTCGTATTAACAATACCGTTCACCTTAATTTCATTGGTTAAATCATTATCAACATTATCGTAAGCAAATATTCCATCTTTCGCATCAAAAGTACTATCAATATTGATTGATTTATTTGTAATTCCTAGAAATATTGGTTTCACACGATCAATCGTAGGTTTAATATTATCCTCTACCGTAATATTTCTTGTGAAAGTAGACTCATTCCCCGAATGATCTGAAACTGAATAAATTAAAGTATATACACCTTCTTTTTTCGAATCTACAGTACCAGTCACTTTAATTGAATCAGTTAAATCGTTATCCACATCATCGTATGCAAAAACACTATCTTTAGCATCGAAAGAGGACCCTAAGTCAATAGTTTTATTTGTTATACCTAAAATAATAGGTTTCACATTATCTATAACAGTTAATTTTCTTGTTTGTGTTGTTTGATTACCAGATTTATCAGTTACGGTATATGTTAAGTTAGAAATACTAGGTTTAGAATTATCGATTGTTCCAACTACTCGTATCAAATTAGTTAGATCTCCATCTAGATTGTCAATTGAAGTAACACCTTTTAATGTATCGAAAATGTCACCTACATTAATAGTTATATCAGTTATACCGTTTAAGATTGGTTTAGTAACATCTTTTACGACTACCTCTCTAGCTTCACTAACATTATTCGCTTCATCTGTTGAGGTAATCTTTAATTTAGTCCCAGCTTTTTGTAGATTAATTGCTACTGAATATTCACCATTTTCTTTTGTCAAACTTGTGCCTAAAACATATTCGCCTGAAATTACCTTAACAATAGATCCTGGTTCCGCTGTTCCTATTACATCCGTTGTATTATCTGTTATTTCATTCACAGAAGGGAAAATAGGTGCAGTAATATCCTTGACAGTCAATTCAAATCCTCCGCTAACATTCCCAGCCTTATCAGTTGAAGTTACTGTTATCTTTGTTCCTGCTTTAAGGGGTGTAATAGGGATTTCAAAAGAACCATTAGTCTTTGCAATAGTGGAACCTATAACCGATATCCCTGACTTCGCGGTAACAGTCGAATCCGATTCTGCTATCCCTGTTATGTTTATAGATTGATCTGTCACACCATTTACATTAGGCATATCAGGTGCGATGTCATCCTTTGTACCATATGAATAGAGATAACCATCTGTTGCGAAAGCATAAATTGTCTCTTTACTCATTGCTAATGGTGCCTCAAATCCTACATTTGGAACTGAAATAGACCAAAGCAATTCCCCTTTATTATTAAATGCTTCAATTTTATCTGCCCAGCTGTTTGCTAAATAGTACGGGTATTCTGTATTGACATAAATGGTTCCATCAGCCCCGAGAATAGGAGATGTTTTCATTTTAACTGTTATACTCCACTTTTTAGTACCTTCAGATGAAAAGGCTGCTAAATTTTTATTATCTCCAACATAAATAGTCCCATCACTTGAGATTACTGGGGCAAATGGGCTTTTTACTTCACTACCAATTGAAGCCATCCATTTATAGGTTCCATTTGGGTTGAAGGCAAAAATGTTTCCATAATGAGTAACCACATAAATAGTCCCGTCCTCCCCAATTGTAGGCGAAGAGAGTAATACATAATTTAAACTATAATTCCATTTTAAATCCCCATTAGGATTTAAAGCATACAAATTGCCTCCACAACCAAAGTAAATGGTTCCATCTTTGCCAATTACAGGGGATGATGAATCACTTGGAAACAAATGTGTAGAAAAAACCCATTTATAGGTTCCATCTGGATTTATTGCATAAAACTTTCCAGTTTTATCTAATATATATATTGTTCCATCACTACTTATTGACGGTGTAGTTGCAATTTCTCCATCTGTCAAAAAAAAGAATTTTTTTGTTCCATCTGGATTTATTGCATAAACACCATTCTTTTGTTCACTATTTGTTGCAGAGCTACCAAGGTAAATTGTCCCATCTGAACCAATTACAGGAGCTGAGTTATTATCTGATCCTACAGAAATAGACCACTCGTCATTCCCATTTTTGCTTATCGCTTTCAAAAAACCTCCGCTTTGCCCCACCCCTTGACTTCTCACATAAATTGTACCATTCGAACCAATTACAGGAGAAGATATTCCTTTACCACTATATGATGAATTCCCAACATTTGCACTCCATTTAAGTATTGGTTTATCCGATAATATTAAGCTCGATTGTCTTGTCCAATTTGTTGAAGTAGGTTGAATTGCGTTCAAGTCATATTTCCCTGTTTGATAACCTTTCCCTTGAATGAATGGTTCAGGATCAATTGTTGTACCTACTTCTTGTAAGATTGCTTGATTAATAGATTGCGTACTTTGAGCAAATGAACATGGTGTTAAAAAAGTATTTGCAAGTAGAAACGGTAATATTAAGACACTTCTTTTAATTGATTTCTTAATTTGAAACCTGTATTTCAATGGATAGCCCCCTCTTTATTTTTTAATTATATTTTAACATCCAAGTATTTCATTTGTATTTAGTGTTTATAGTGGAAATATAAGGTACAAAATAATTCTTGCAGGATTTATATAGTTTAGTTAGATAAATTAAAAAAATATAAAGGGCAATCATTCCATAAATGATTGCCCTTTATATTTTTCTAGTTAGATTAATCAGTTATTCTCAACAACATGTTTCAATAAAATTCTTTCTTTAAACCCACCACGATCTTCCTTCTTTTGAAGTCGAACTTTTTCAATTTCCTCAATAGTAATACCTTTCGTTTCAGCTAAAGCATAAAGTACTTCCAAAATATCAGCGATTTCCCCAACAGTTTCTTCAGTTGATGCACTATAAAACTCTTCAAGTTCTTCATTTAACTTCTCATTTAATTTTTCTATGTATTCTTTTTCACCTAGGACTTCCGTCTCATATGTACTTCCTGATTTGGTAATAACTGCTGGAATTTTATCTCTTACTAATTTGTTATAATATTTTATAGTCATAAAGTACTCTCCTTTTCCAACTAATTAGTATTATTTATTTAATTGTAGATTATACTACTTCATCTCGTAAAGGAGTTTATTTTTTGAATTTTAATTAAAAAGTTAATAGAAATAATTTTTGCAATATTAAAATTTACTAACAATAAGAATCTTACAATTTCTTGAGAGGAAGTTTGAATTTGGTTCAATTTTTAAAAGATGATATTACTGAAGAAAGTCAATTTAGAGCAGTTTTTTTATTTGGGAGAAATGTTGCAACATATAAATTCGCTTTAGCTAAATCATTATTACAACTTAGCAAAAAAGAAAAAGCTTTTATATCGTTAGAGGATCTTTCACCAATTTATGTGAAGCATATGTTAGAACATGTTCGAAGTGGAAAAAGGCAAATAACAAGCTCAAGCTCAAAATTTATACAAGCATGTCAGCTTTATGAATCAGATCAAATTACATGGGAACAGTTGCTAATTGTAACAGAAAAATTAGGCTTCAACAATGTCCTAGATGCATTCCATAACATTCCAACCGGAAATCTTGAAACATCTTTCTTCGAGAAAGTTGTGCAAGGTAATAAACTGGGTATAGTCCTTACAGATGATCTCTTTAAATTGGGTGAAAGTATGGAACACGATAATATGTATGAAGAGATTGAAGGAAGATGGAATTTGGTTGAGACTTCATGGAATGAAAGAAATACTTTTTTAGAAGTAAAATTTGATCTTGATAATGAAGAATTTTTCAATATTCGCCCTGTTACCGCACAAGGATATATGAATTCTCACAATAGAATTTCACTAACTCCTGTGAGAAAGTCTCTAAATGGATATCAAAAAGGAAAATGCTTTTACTGTTTTAAATCCATCTCTATTGATAGTAATAAAACAAATACTTGTGATATAGACCATTTTATTCCGTTAAGTATTCAATATAATTCAAATTCAGATCTTGATCTAAATGGTGTATGGAACTTAGTCTTAGCTTGTCAAGATTGTAATAGGGGCGAAGTGAATGGCAAATTTGCACGACTTCCTAATAAAGACTTTTTATTAAGATTGCATAAAAGAAATGAATACTTGATCGATAGTAGTCATCCTTTAAAGGAAACTTTGATAATGAGAACAGGTTCTACTTCATCTTCTAGGTGGAAATTTTTAGATACTATGTTTAGTTATGCTTTTGAAATTAAAGTGCCGGATTGGGCACCTAGAGAAATTTATGGTGCAACTTTTTGAAATTTTATAACTTAATTTCATCTTTATCCAATAATAATTGTTTTAAGAAAAAAGAAGAAAGATTAAATAAAAAAAGGTGGATTTAATGATCCACCTTTTTGATTATATTTAGTTAAAGAATCGTATTAAATTAGCACCATAAAATCCATCTCTCTGTTACGTAATATTTTTCTTAATTTTAATAAAGCTTTAGCTTCAATTTGTCTAATCCTTTCTCTTGTTACTTTATAAATTTCTCCTATTTCCTCTAGTGTTTTTTTTTCGCCATACCAACCAAATCTATGCTTTAATACTTCCCGTTCCTTTACTTTAAGTTGTTCCATGCATTCATCGAGTACAATTCTTAAATTCTTTTTTATAACCATTTCTTCCGGATTTAAATACATTTCATTTTCAAATTTAGTATCATTCATAGAATCATATTCAATAAAATTTATTAGTGTAGAGTCTTCATCGTCTTCAGAAACTATACTATCCAAGGACACAAGGTGAAGATACATATAATCGACTTTTTTAATTTCATTGTATTTCTCTAATGTCATATTTAACTGATTTGATACCCAATTAGAATCAATTTTATTAAAATTAAACATTGATTCACTTTCTACTTTTAATACCTTTTTTACAGATTCATACATATGAACTGGTACACGAATCGTATATCCTTTATCAACTATTGCTCGTGTAATAGCTTGACGAATCCACCAAGTTGCATAAGTAGAAAATTGATAGCCAAGCGAAATATCAAATTTATCAATCGCCTTCATCAATCCCATAGAACCTTCATTTACCAAGTCGTCAAAGTCTAAACTTTTCCCAGAATTCTTTAAATATCTTCCTGCAATTTTTTCAACTAATCCTCTATTATTGGAGATTAATTCATTTAGTATATCTACATTTTTTTCTTTTTGATATTGTTTAATGATCCAATCATTGTCTGTAAAATTACTTAATTCTATAGCCTTTTTATTTATTCGATCCTTATTTTTATTAATAAATACATTTGGATCAAAATCCTCATCTTCATCATCATCTTTATCTTCATCTAAAAAACTATCAATCGTAGTTTGTAGTGCTGTAAAATGAGGAGAACTTTCTTTAATCCGTTTATTTTCATTTTCAAGCTTTAAGTTAAGTTGTATATTATAACCTTTCTCTTTAAAATAGTCCTCAATTAATTTTATTGGAACTTCATAGTTGAAACGATTTATGAGCTCAGCTTTTACACTATCCAAGCAAATAGTTTCATCCTTTTTAAAATTTGAAAGATATTCTATTAACTCATCCTTAGTAAAGCGCTTACTCATAACTTCACTTCCCATTGATCATAATGTAATTATATTTTAATATTAAATTAACAGTTTGGAAACAAAAAGGAGGTATTTGTTAGAATGTTCCAAAACATTTCAGAAAGATTAACATCTATAACTGAGATCCTAGTTGAAACAAATAAGACCCTAATTGTATTAAAAGGTTTTTCTACAGACTCACTAAAAAATATTGAACTACCAAAGCTTTTTGATGAAGATTTAGATCTAAATCTTATATATTTGGATAAAAACAAACAAAATTTAATGATAGCAGCAGTTCAAAAACTGAGTAATCCAAATAGAATTTTTTGGTGCACTTATGAAGAGTTTCTTACGGTTTCAAGAGCAGCAATTGAGAACTTCTATAATATCAAGATATTTTATAATAACCTTTACTTTAATCATTTTCCCTTATGTTATAAAATAGAAAACCTTCCAGAGATATATGACAGATATTTTGAAAATTTAGAAGATAATTATACTATTCCAGAGGAAGTTGAAATCATTTCAAAATACTATGGAGATATAATTAAATTAAAGAATGGTAGTTATTATATTTCTTTTTCTGGAAAAGAAGATGATGAAATTAGATTTTATGAAAATAAAAGCCTATTATCTGACTTTGCAGTTACTACTAGTAATGAATCTTTTGTTGAATTATCTGAAGATGAAGAAGAATTTTTATTAATAATTGAAAATTTAAAGAACGAAATAAAAATTAATAAAGAACTACTAATTTCTTGGAAAGGTGACTTACGACAATATTCACATAACTATTTAGAAAGACTCTTTGTACTTGAAACATTGATACCTACATTAAAGATTAGAAGGGTAAATCAAATTATTGAAAGTTCATATATTAAAAATGAAGTTGAATATAAGGAAATTCTTAAGAAATATTGGAGTTATCCAAGTTTTAGAGCATTAAAAATGTATAAAAATGTTGATGATTTTGATAATCCTAAAGAAATTAACTTGATTCCACAATCACAAATTATTAATGACCTTGTAGAGCAAGCCGAATTTGCTACATCAGGAAAAGAATTTAGAGATATATTTGTTACTTCCTCAACTGGTGCCGGTAAATCAATTATGTTCCAAGTTCCAGCTGTTTTTCTAGCAGAAAAAAAGAATCTGCTTACAATAGTTATTTCTCCATTAATAGGTCTTATGAAAGACCAAGTGTATAGCCTTCAAGATAAAAATATAAACTTTTCTGCGACTATTAATTCAGAAGTTTCACCCGTTGAAAAAATAAATATAGTAAACAGAATTCAAAATGGAGAGATTTCCATTCTTTATATTTCTCCAGAAACTTTATTAAGTAGATCAGATATAAAAATGCTTATTGGGGAAAGAAAAGTTGGATTGTTTGTAATAGATGAAGCTCATATAGTTACTACATGGGGTAAAGCGTTTCGTTCTGATTACTGGTATTTAGGTAATTATTTACAAAAACTTAGAAAAGAAATGAAATTTCCAATCGCTACTTTTACTGCAACAGCTATATATGGTGGAATCGAAGATATGTATACGGAAACACGCGATAGTTTATATTTAGTAAATCCAATAAACTATTTTGGATATGTTAAGAGAGACGATTTAAGTGTATCTCTAAAGAAAATAAAATCAGACCATATAAGTAGAGATAGAGAATATCTATCAACTAAATACGAGCTTTTACATGAGAGATTAAAAAGAGCATACAAAAAACAAAAGAAAGTACTTGTTTATTTTCCTTTTGTGAAGTTTATAAGAGAATTTTATAATTACTTAGAAATAAATGCCGACGATTCACTTCTAAATTCTACTTCGCAGTACTACGGAACAATGAAAAAAGATGAGAAAAATGATAGCTTTCATAGATATAAAAATGGAGAATCTCTTATTATGTTAGCTACAAAAGCTTTTGGAATGGGAATTGATATACCAAATATTAATAATGTTATTCACTTTGCACCAACAGGAAATGTATGTGATTATATCCAAGAAATAGGGCGTGCTGCAAGAGATGAAAAAATTCTAGGTAAAGCGTATTTCGATTTTATGACTAAAGATTTTAATCACGTTAAACGTTTACATGGAATAAGTACAATTAAAAAAACACAACTAATCCAAGTAATGGACAAGATCTTGTCCATTTACTCTAAAGAAAAAAATAAGAAGTTTGCACGTAATCTATTAGTAAATTCTGAAGACTTCCGTTATATATTTGATAGAGGTACCAAAACGGACTTTGAAAATGATGAGCTAGATAATAAGTTAAAAACCGCTTTATTAATAATTGAGAAAGATTTTATTAATAAGCTAGGGTACTCCCCAATCGTTGCTAGACCTAGAAGTGTATTCTCAACTGAATATGTTATGGTAAAAAGTGAAATAGAAAATGAATTTGTACAAACCTATTATCGCTATCTAAAAAAAGTGAAATCTATTAAAAATAATTATTACTATGGAGGAATTTATAAATTTGATTTAAAAATGCTTTGGGAGGAAAAATTTAAAGAAATTTCATTCCCCCAATTTAAGTACCACTTTCATATGAAAGAAGATACCTTAAATTTAAAGTACATTGAGTTCATCGAGTCAGTATTTCTATTAGATATTGATATTCAAAATAATAATGAATACACAGTTTTAAATAAAATAACCAGTTTTACAGATAAAATTCAAAAAATTATGAGCAAATTCGTCCGTTCGGAGAAATTTATTACCACTGCTCAATTCGTAAGTGAAATTGAGAAAGCATTTAATAAATCAAAATATCAAGCTGAATCACTAGCTAACCAAATTATCCAAAGTATTATAAGTTACCAAGAGACTTTGAAAAAAACTAGAACACAACGAGTCAATATCATAACTATTCGTGAGCAAGGTCAAGAAATAAAGTTTAAATTATTCCCAAGTGCAAACGACTTTGTACTATTTATTAAGGTACATGCTGAGAAATTATTTAAGTTATCTGATAACAATCAAGCTACGGGGAAATACGAGATATATTTAACGAAATCCAATAAACTTGAAGTAGAAAAAACATTTATAGTACTAGGCTTGTTAGAATTATTAGATATACTTTTATACGAAGTAAAAGGAGGAGACAATCCAGAAATTTTTATTCGTGTCAACTCTAAATTACAAATAGAAAAAGCAATAAAAAGTGCGGAAAAATACAGTAATTTAATACTAAATAATGTTTATAAGCGTCATCAAATCTCAGTTGCTATGCTTACCTACCTATTTGAGAAAGAAGTTGAAACTAGCGAATTTTGGGATTATATTGAAGATTATTTTTTAGGAAAAATACCCAACGAAGTTAACGAAAAAATAGAATTTTAACTTACAAAGAAGCATTAACCTTTATTTCATTCACATTTTTTAAATTTTCTATTAAATTTACTAATAAAGTATATCTACTATGGATTGTAAATTCAGACATAAAAACACCCCGTAAATGTAAGTCGATTCTAACATTTATGGGGCTGTTTAGTTTTTATACCGATCCATTAGTGTATTGGCAATTTGATTAGTATTCAAAATTGTTGCTTAACTCTTAAAGAATCCGTTTCTCTAGTTATATCTTCTTAAACTGCTATATACAAAAGAAACACTGAAACCATGTTAATATATAATTAAAGTAATGAAATGAAAGCTGAAAGTAAATTCCCCCAAATATCTCTCCATCATTTTACTAGAAATTAAAATAAGTTATTATTTTTGAACAGATTTTCTACCATTTTTTCAAAATGACTTCTTAGTACATTTTCAAACCATTTAGAAGTAATTTTATCTTTTGATTTTTCAGTAGGAATCAAATACTTATTTGAGTCATCAAATAACCATTTATCAATTTCTATCTTTAGATCAATATTTTCCTTTGGACTCTTGTTATTCTTTTTAATAAACTCATATAATTCAGGAAATGTTTTTTTAGTCTTTTCTAAATTATTCTCTTTTGATAATAAAGTTAGATTTGCAACACAACTTATTGGCAGCCCTCCAATTTTTTCAGCACCATCTCTCAACCGTTGAATAGGAAAAATATGATCTATATGATAATCATCATGTGCTGCTCCAAAGGAAATAATCTTATAATATAAATATTTAATAAAAAGTTTAGTTTGTTGATCTATATTTACTCTTTTCTTCTCTTTTCTTGCAAGTTGTTCATTGAACCAAAAGTATAGGATACCTTTCCATTGATCTTTTGTTGGTACTTTTAAATAATGAAGGTCATCTAACTCTCCTTTTCTTACAAAATCTAATACTAATTCACTTACTTGTCTATCACCTGTGCTTCTCCAAGAATCACGCAATATATCGTATAAATACTGAGAAGGAATACTTTTTGATAATTTCTTTTCATAATCTTTCCAATTTGATCTCACTGATAAATCTAAATTAAATTTCAAATGAAATACTGTACTAATTAATGATACGATAAAAAATTCACTATGAAATAGTTTTTCTTTGTTTTTATCTTTTTTATATGGTCTAAATGTTAAAATTGGTTTCAATGCTTCATAAACAAACTTTATTGATTCAAATAAAGAAGTCTCAAACATCTCAATTTCCTTTGTAATTATTTTATCTTCTAATCTACTCATATCTTTAATATCCAGTAAATTACATGCAGTCACCAAATTAAAAACTGAAGAATCGACTTCATCTGCTTTGTCTTCATTATATTCACCAAATAAAATTGGATATTGTTGCTGTAAATACTTACCTAATCCAAACAAGTATTCAAATAGAGTAACATTCACTATGTCTTGTTTTAAAAAATCTTCATCATAATTATCAATAATAAATCCTTCATCTTCCCAAGCTTTATATCTTAATGATATCATTTCTAATATTTCTCTGTTTTCAACTTTAATTGATTTTTCCCATGTTGCCGCAAAAATTTGATACTTATTTAATTTCGTGCCTTTACTATTTACCCTTTCAAAAATTTCAGGCAAATTAGACTCTTCTCCATTATAAATGACAACAGGAATAACAACATTTGAAATGTCTGAGGTCGCTTTTATCTCATCTAGCATTATATTTAATGAGCTTTTTAAATTCTTTCTATTCTCCTGGGAAGACACCTTAGCCTCAAAAATTATTTCTATATTTTCAATTAAAGAATAACTATCATAATCGTCTGCAGCATTAAAACCTTTTCTTTTTTTTAGCCATTCAACAATCTCTTTAATTAATAATTCCTTTTCGATAGAGGGGTAGGTAAATTGAAATAACTCAATATATTCTTCTTTTATATCACTTTGGTCAAAATACTTTAAAGGATTTTCGAAGCAATCTAACATGGTCGACGTTCTTTGCAATCCATCAACTAAAAGCATTACATCATTTTCTTCTTTTTTATAAAAAAGTAATGAACCAAATGGGTATCCTTTTTTTAAAGTATCTATAAATGTAGTCTTTTGATGATCATTCCAAACAAGATTTCTCTGTAATTTTGGAACTCGAATTTTAATCGAACTACTATGCTTATTTTCAATATGTTTAATTCCGTCCACAATTTGTAAAACGGTATAATTTTCTAATTTTGTATATGACTTATTAATAGAATAATTCATTTTTACCCCTTGTTTGTTAACTTATTATTAGCTTACTACCTAACTTTTCTTTAATAATTTTTTCTATATCTTCTTCATCTAAAGCATCTAGAATAGTAACTCCTCCTAAACTATTTAAATATTTCATTAAATCTCGATTGAATTCCATATTGGCATAATCTTTTTTATCCATTTTTGAAAATACAGAAAGTATATTTTTAATTAAATTTGTATTTCTAGAAAAATTTCTTTCCATTAATTGCATATGAACATCTTGTGTACTAAATAATATTCTTGTTAATTCATAAGGATCTTCTCTTAAATTATCTTTAGTAACTTCAGCAGCCCACCATAGTCTTGCAATTCCATTTCTTGCAAACTTTACATTGTCTGTACCACTAAAATAACATCGTTTTTTCAGTGTTTCTATTGTTGTTTTTTCTTGATTTATTCCCCATCTATTTTTCATATATTCGTAGAATGTAATATGGGTTAAATATACCCAAAGCCTCTCATCATTAGCTTGAGATATATTTAGATCTAACGATTGATGTATTAAAATAGAATTTTCAACATCAAAATTTTCACGTGAACTAATTGGTTGTTTTAGTTCAAAGTTAGAACAAGTAATTTTTGATTTTAAACACCAATCTGAACTTTCAAAATACTCATCTAACCATGGACTATCTTTATAATAATATTCTTTATTGTCTTTTAAACCTGTTTTCAATTTATCTAGATAAGCTTCTTTGATGTAATATACTTGCATATTTTCTTCTCGCTTCCTTTTAATCTTGTGAAAAACTATCAAATAAATCTTTTAGTGATCCAGACAGTGGATCTCCAATTAATTTTTGTGCTACCACAATTGAAGAATCAGCAAAATCATTATTACTCTTTAAATAAATATTAAAACTCTTTAACTTTCTTTCAATTATTCTAAACCATTTAAATTCTTCATATTGTTCATAAGAAAAATCTGGTCGCTTAAATTGCTCTAATATAGAAACTAAAGTGGGTAGTATCAACATTGTTGCTAAAGTTTTTGCAAACTCATTATTTTTAGCCAACTGCGCATAATATTCAAAATTTTGCTTTGATAATTTTATAACAATTTTATTGTCCTGTTCGAGATCAACATCAAAAGGGTCAGCCGTTAACTGGTCATTCCTCCAAATAGTGAAGATAGATGGCAAATTCTTTAATTCATCAACATCCTTATCAGCTGTAAAACTCTTTCCTTCCGCAACAGCTAGAACATCACCTTTAAAAATTTCGAATGTTCTTCCACTATAATCTAAATTAAATTTTTTATTAACATAATGACTAATATTATTAATTGCTAAAACAAAAGCACTAATTTCTACTTTACCGTCTAATTTATGAGCATCTATGAAAATACTGTTCTCATCAATATTAAAACGATGCATTTCTCTTGTCCGAGTAGTCGGACATTCAATATGAACTGCAAAAACTGCCAATCCTAAATTTATATAAGATTTCAAATCACTATTTACTAAATTAAATTTAAAGTTAATAATATATTTATCTCTTAAAGCATCTACTTTTAATTTAAATTCGAACTTACTATTTAATATATCATCAGAAAAAGGTGATAAAACTGGATGTGGGTAAAATCTTTCACTTATCTTCATACATAGTCACTCCTAAGGCACATCTAATTGGATCCTCTAACTCAATCTCAATATGCTCTCTTTCTCCACCATCAAAACTGAATGGACCAATACGATTACTACTAACAATGTTAATTTGATTGATATCATTTTTTTTGTTAGCTAATTTTATTTTAGCTTGCTCTTCACCCTGCTCACCAATAATTTTTATTAATAAATGACCTCTTCCGTTTCTTGAGGGAGTAAATGAAATTTGGTATTTTCCAATTTTAGGATTAATGCAAAAAGATCTGACAGCATTTAAAGTTAAAGGTGGTTCTAATGAATCGTCATCTTTATTATTTTTTGTACCTTCATTCTGATCCCTTGTATTTTTTAGGTCATCATTTTCAGGCGAATCATCTTCAGTATTAAAATTATTACGATGCTTAGATGCACTTGAATTCTCTGCTGTTTGACCTTCATTACCAGGAATTTTATCCTCATTGATTTCTTCTGTGGGCATTATAGAAACTGTTATTTCTTGCTTTGCACTTAAATCTATTTTTATTGTTTCTTCGTATACTTCAACTTCCTTAGGTATATCTGGTTTATCTTCAAATCTTTTGTTATCGTTATACTCCATTGAATATGATAGATCATCATCAGGTAAGTATTGACTTATTCCATCAATTTCTAATTTTTCAACAGATCCAATTGAGTTAATAGATTTAACTTGTTCACTTATCCAATTATTTAGTGACTTTATTACTTTTTTTGCATAAGCTGGATTTTCTTCATATCTTTCAGGTTCCCACTTATCATGACTAGGCGGTTCGATTAATCTTAAAAATTCATTAATTTTAACTCCCTTAGCTACCGTAACTCCTATAAATCTAGTTAAACCTTGAAAACGACCTTTATCATATATCTTCATACCTGTACCACGAACCATTGCAATTCTTTTTGGGAATTCCTTTCCTTCTAACAAATATAGTTTTAACTCATCAAAACCTTGAATTTGTCCCTCAAAGATTTTTCCGTAAACTAAGGCTTTGTAATAAAAATATGATAAACAATCATTATCCTCTTTTGTATATTTCTCTAAAAGCGAAGGTAAATTAGATTTATCGATCTTAATTTCTCCAACTTTTACAACTAATTGATTTTCAAAGATCGCAATTAAAAAATTTTCGAGCACCGATTTTATTATTTCAGATTCCCAGTTTTCTTCGCCATTGAAACCCATAACAAAAAGATCCGTACCAATTTTCTCTCTTTTATAAATATTCGGTAAATTTACTTCACTATCAAAAATCGGTCTATTTTTTTCTGTCTTCCCAAAATATCCCGTTCCTTGAGTAAGTTCACCATTTTTTTTATGAGTTGCCAAGATTGTTTTACCTTGAAAAGCATAATTCCCATCAATATCCTTTGTACCATAAAACACAGTTCTTAAAGCAGAACATGCAAATGGTGCATTTTTACCAATCCCAAAACTTCCTCCAGCATTTGACTCTTTATTTGATACTCCAATTGCTTTTATTAAACTATTCCAACTACTTCTACCTATAACTTTAGAACCTTTTAAGCCATCTGTATTATAATCACTTATTTTTAGAATCGAGATTGTATTTGCATCCATAATATCTAATGCTTTTTTAAAGAACACTCTAGTTTTATCAATATCACTCCAATGTTCTATACAACTCTTTAATATATCCTTATAAGTATCTAGTCCAGGGAAATCAGTTATTGGTATATCGTGCTTACTATAATGAATTTCTACTGGTTTATCTAATTTTTTTTGTTTTGCATCGCAAGAATTTTGATTAATTTCTCTTGCCAATGCTTCTAATCTTCTACCCTTAAAGGTTTCAATACCTGCATCATTCAGGCCTACCTCGGGTCCATCATTATTAAGTGGAAAATTCCAATCGATCACTTTATTCACCTTATTTATTCATATTTTTAAACGAAAAAATATACTCATCAGTATTATTTTCTTCTTTAAATCTGTTCTTTAGTGCCTTAATCTCGTAATCTATCGTATCAAGAAGCTGTTTAACGTGTTGATCTGTATAATCATAATTATTTTTATTGGCTAGATTTCCTACTAATCTTATTTTTTTTACAACCTCTGTAATTCTCTTTTCTGCTAACCTTTCAAATTTTTCTAATTTTTCACTCATAAAAATCTCCTTCAAATCATAAATACAAATCTAACAAATTAATTTTAATACTAAATAAAAAAAATGTATACTATATTTTTTTTATTTAAACAAAATTACAAAAATAAAGTATATTAACAAGATATAAATAACTAATCATCATTGTAATTAAAGGAATATAGCGTAATTGTTTACTTTTATATTAGAATCAATAAAAAAATCATATTAAAAAATTCAACTTGTATAGAATATAAAAAAGGCGTTCTTAATAAAAAGAACACCTAGTAGCATTTCAACACTTTTTTGATAAAGTACTTTCTTACTCTTGTAATTTTATATTACTTTCTAAAGTGATTAATATATTTTTAAAATGTTTTTTATTGTAATTAGCATAACTTTTCATTGCTTCAATTAGATCGACTGTATAACCGTTTATATATCCTAAGTCATCGTTATTTTCTATTGCTGCATAACCTAGATATTTAATTATGGTTTCCTTATGACTTGAAGGGAATATCAATATATTTTTGATATCTAATGGTACTTTTAAGGTATTTGCATAGAAGAATTGTTTAACTAAATCACTCCACCCCGGCAATTTTTCAACTCTGTAATATTTTGCATCTACAATAAATAATTTATTTTCTGATATAAAAATAGTATCAGGAATTTGTTTGGTATATTTTATCTTATGTTTAACATTCCAATATGGTCTAGGAATGTTAATCTCGTCATCTTTAATCCCATCAAAAATATAATCAGTTATCTTCTCCCATACAGTATGAAAATGTGGCGTTAAAAAAGTGAAAATATGATTATTTTTATCATTCTCAATACTACCATTTAAAAACTCAATCAAATTTTTATATAAATTTACTTCTCGGTCAATAAAGGTCATCTGTAATTCAATTTGTAGGTAATGAATTGCTGTATCTTTATCAATTATTAAATCCGATTCTTCATGTTCAAGTGGATAACTTATTAGCCATCCAAAACGTTTTAAAGATTGATAGACAGCATATTTATGAATTCTATAAATTATATTATTGATATCTACATTTCTGTTTTTAGAAAAAAAGTCCAAATATAAAGGGTTTCCATTAGAAAGTACTGGATTAAGTTTATTTATGGTACGATTCCAATTAATACGCCCACTAGTATTAATTGAGTTTATTTCTTTTTGAAGATTTATTAAGCCATTATTAATAAAATCTTCCATTATCCAAAAAGCTGAAGATATACTATTATTTCCCCCTATTCCGCCAAGTAATTCTTTTTCATAGTCAATGGAATATGAAACGTCCATCTTCCTCTCTATCTAGTAGCTGAAATAAATCACCAAAAACAGCGGGTGCATTAGCCCTGTTAAGTTCCTCTATTATTAGAGTATGTAATTCATTCGGATTACTGAGAGCGTCGACCAATGATAAAGTAAAAGGTCCAGGAACAAATCGATAATCATCTGGATGAAAAGTCACTCTTCTTTTGTTCTTTTGATATTCTTTATTTAAAATATGACTCTTACCTGTTCCAGGTGACCGAATATAATATGGGCTAAATAGGAATTATATTTTTGTTAGATTATTAAGTAATTTTAAAACACTATACCCAACACCTATATTCCGAGAAATTTTTGGAACACAGTGTAACAATCCCTCCCAATAACCATAATATTTTTGAGACTTAACTGATTCAACATTCTCATCTCCGCAATTCCTAATAATTTCCCCCTGCCTAGGCCTTGACCGATATCATCATCTTCAACAAGATCATCTTTTGGAATGATAAAGCCATTCGTAAATCCATAACCATTTTCTTCAGCAAGCTCCTTATATGCCAATTGATAGAGATATTGTTTTGTTACATCTCCTACACCCGGCTGGCCCTTTATTGTCATTGTTCCATTTGCATCTTCTTCAAATCGAAGCAAGTAGTACTTTGCATCAAATATTCTAAAAGTTTTAGTTGTTAAATCGACATCCAAAACGTCCAATAACAGAGTCTTACTAGCTTTGATTCTTTTATTATCAGTCGCATGAACCCAAACGGGTTTTTCTACAAAATTACCAAGTTTTAGTTTATTCCAATTTATTTCTTTTTTGGATTTTGGTACATCTGAATCATCATAATTTGAAAAACGATGCAAGCCCAATGAACTCATATCCATCTCTAAACTATTTCGATATACCGTAGCACAAACTGCTTCCCAAACTAAATTGAAAGAAGCTGTTCCGTATAGCTGAACCTCATCGTTCGACTCATATACTTCCTCTTCAAGATACTTTTTCATATTACTAAGCATTACCTGTTTACTAGTAACAAACTGCTTTGAAAACTCACGATCAATCAAATACAACAAATGCTCAGTATTTCCAAAATCAAAGGAGTCTTCATCAGAAATTTGAAAGTCAAAATCAAGGCCTATATGAGGAAGGATTCCTCCGATTTTACGATCTATTTCTGAAATTATTGCTGCATGAATACGTCTAACAATATCCAACTCATTCAGAACTGAGGTTTGTGTATACAGCTCTAAATACACTGGTGTTCCATCTGAAACGTATGCAGTTGCTTCGTTAATAGTCTTTTCCCAAAGGATTTGACCATCACCATTTTCTTTTATCATAACTGCATCGTTCGAGTAGAGACCATTTTCTAGATAATCTTGAAGCAATGTTATCATCATAGAAAGTTTACTCTTTCCATATTCATTACTTACAGCTAGGTTAGAAGCTTGATTTGATTGATACTTATCAATGACCTTCAATATTTGACTGAACTTCTCAACCTTCTTAAGTTCATTTCTATAGTCATGAGCCCAATATTTTGGATAAATAATAAAGCAAAAATCCCTTATGAGTACAATACCGACATAAGTAAATTTATAATGCTCTATTTTATCTTCCAAAATGCCGTCCATTTCAATCTCATCTAGTATGTCTTGACGAGGAATAAAATGCTTCAAACAGTGGCTAAGTTCTAATCGCTTTAGAATATCCCTAAGTCCTTCTTCAGAATATTCTCCGTATTGCCTAGCGATGGATTGGAAGTTACGAAAATTGAAATGCTTTTGCTCTTTCATTTCAATAATATTCATATCTTATCACCTATCTATAGTTCATCTTTTGCTTTTTCAGCTACTTCTTCGTCACTAATATTAAATAGTGCAAGTCCATCCTTTTCAAATTTCTTCACTACTTCTGAGTATCGCATTTTTTCAACTCCATAAAATACCTTATCTCTATGAATTTTTGCTACATCATCAAAGAGATACATTAACACCTTAGTCTTGAATGATTCAGTAACAGCTTCATTTCCGCTACGAAGTATATTTTCTGAAATAAAGTATGGGCCAAGCAATTTATCTTCCGGAATATTTTTATAGTCAGATAGAATATCATTAATCAATCTACGAAATACATTCCAAGAGATATCTTCTCCATTAGGTAGATTAATTTTACTGTACTCAGCAAATTTTTGTTTTCCTTCTTCTGAATCCCACGCTTCATCAACACTAAAGTATTTTTGTTCCCAACGACGTTTGAAAGCTGTATCCATCGGCATAACACCTTGGTCTGCGCTGTTCATCGTCGTCCAAATATAGAAATTATCTGGAAAGACCAATCCTTCTTTTAGTGTTTTTTTCATATTCTCAATATATGGTTTGTTATCATCATCAGCATAAATGCTGTAAAAGTATTCTTGAAGATCTTCACTAATTGCAATTGGATATTCACTAAAATAATTACTCTTCCTATCCAGCAGTTGGAACATATCTCCAAACACAGCTGCAACATTTGCACGATTTATTTCTTCAACAATAAGTAAGTACGCAGTTTTAGGGTTTAACAGTGCTTGGACTAACTGTTTAATTAAAGAGCCTGGAATAAATTTATATGAGATTTTCTCATCCCATACAGTTCGTCCATCATTTTCAACAATTTTCCCTTCCATATCTCGAACGGGAACTTTAGTTGGAAAAGGTTTGAACACCCCTACAAACTGACCATAGGACATATTTGGGTGAAAGGTTACGCGTTCAATGTTTTTACCGAATAGTTTACTGTCTTTTGCCAATTGATAACTTTTCCCCGTACCTGGCGCACCAAAATATATATACTGACGAAATTCCTGTTTCAACTCCTCAGCAAATAAATTGTCATCATCTTTCTGATCATTATTCTTTTCATCCGTCAAAGTATTTGCCCATGTTCTATACGGACCCAAAATTGCACTCAATTCGCTACCACCGCCATCTGCTCTATGAAACGATCCATTAGGTGGAAGAGATTTTACCATAGAATCAATACGATCCTCTGGAAATTCTTTATTAACTTTCTTAGGATTTCCCCAAAAATCAAAAGGTTCAGTCAATTCAAACAATCCACTTTCATTTACTGCATTTGCGAATCTATCCAAAACCCTAAAATATTTTTTACGTGTTTCAATGCTAGCTTTGATTTCTGATTGCTCAAGATACCATGATTTAAAAAGCTCTTTATAATCTTTATTTTCGCTTGGAATAACATCAACGTAATCTACTATGGCTCCTCCACGCTGTTGTGGATTAAATGCTACCACATCCGTTAAACCAAATCTTTGGTTTTCATTATTCTTTATAATATACCCTTCGTACTTGACTTCATTTTTTCTTTTTAAAATTATTAAAACGTCACGCTCTTCAAACAGCTTTCTAAAGCAAAAAAAAGTAGTATCAGAAGTTGAAGTGTTTCCAATTTCTATCTGTGGTGAAGCACCGGGTCTACTTAGTTTTACAGATGGTTTAGAAAGCACTTTACCATAACTGTCAAAAGAAAAATCACTATTTTGTCCCAATCTCATGATATTTTTCTGATACAATATAACTGGGACTTGTAAGACGAAAAAGGATTTCATTGATGTATCTGAGAAACCAGGATTCAACTCATTATCTGTATAATGTAGTATATCAACATAAGGGAAGAAATCTTGACTATCTTTACCTGAGAGGGCAATGTGAGTCTGTTTCCCCCTACCAACACGCTTTTCTGGCAATAAATTACTACTTGCTAGAGGTTTTACTAGTAATGCATCATAATTTTCGTCCAAAACAATTTCGGACGTCTCTTGTAGAGCTTGTTTAATCTTTCCAAACTCAGTATTAAAGAGATTTTCGACCATAAAATTACTCACTCCTTCTAAATCACTATTTTAACATAAATAAAGCAAAAAGACTGGTAACCATTTTGTTACCAGTCAACTCTATTTACAGGAATTTAATTATTTCATTTCCAATTATTTTTGCCATTAAAGGCGGAACACTATTTCCAATTTGCTGATAAGTCTTAGTGTAAGGCCCCAAGAAAAAATAATCGTCTGGATAGCTCTGCACTCGTGCCGCTTCTCTTGGGGTTAATCCTCTAGCTTGTGTAGGATGGATATACATATTGCAGTCAAACTTCATGTGAGCTGTAATTGTTTTACATGGAACATCTGGAATGAGTTTGAAATACTTATCCTTAAACATATGGCTACGACTAGTATAAGGCATAATATCCGCAATTCTTGGGCTATCCGATTTATCCCCAGGTATCATCCGTCCAAAAATTTCAATATCACGGTCGTTATTGTAACGAGCTTTATGATTATAAGTAATCAAAGTTTCACGACCTTGATTAATCTCTGATACATAAGAATTCTCAAATGAAGAGATTCGTTTAAAAATCTTATAACCCGAAACTTCATCACCATGCTCAGTCGAATTTTTAATTCGCGAAGCTTCTACAGGGGCAAGTGAATCAATTGCAACCTTTAAACCAAGCTCTGTGTGCACATTCGCATGAATCGAATTAATGATGTCAATAGCTCCAATATTATTTGTTTCAGCAATATCCTGGCGCACACCAATGTAAATTAATCGTTCACGATTTTGAGGAACTCCAAGTTTGCGAGCGTTAAATACGTCAAAGCTTATATCATAGCCAACTGGAACGTTATTATTAAAATCTTCGACAACTTGGTCAGCTACTGCCTTCATACCTTTAACATTCTCCATTATAAAGAACTTAGGTTGAAGTTGCTTCACAGTTTCAACGTAATACCTATACAGTACGTTTCTTGGATCATCGATAATTCTTTGCCGGTTAGCTGTTGAAAATCCCTGGCATGGTGGACCACCTGCAATTACATCTACTTTCTCAGTAATATATGAGCGGACGTTATGAGCTATGTTTTCAATACCACCAATTGTAATTTTACTTGCATCAATTTCAGGATGATTAAACGAATACGTACGTAATGCAGCTTTTTCTATATCATTTGCAAACACTATACGGAATCCACTCTGAGTTAACCCTAGACTTAAGCCGCCAGATCCGCAGAAGAGGTCTACTAAAGTAGGTTTTCCGCTTCTATCTTCTTCTTTTTGCTTCAAACCTCGAAAAGTTTGGCTATATTTAATCAAATCATCATATTTCATCAAAACTTGACTATTCACACGATTAATAGACAAGATTAAAGTATCGAACATATTACCTGGTAATAAGTTTTCTAACCACTCTAACTCATTTTCAGAAGCTAGTAAACCAATATCAATCAGTGTAAATATCGTATTCAAATCAATGTCATTGGTTGAATTGTCTTCGTAAGAGAGAACCTGTACAGTCTGAATAAAGTTATCAATCATTTCAAACAATTCTCTCTTAGATAAAACATTTTTGTCAAAAACATTATTTGACAATGTATCTATCTTTACTTCTGTTTGAACTTTCATATTTCTCTCCTAAAAAATCAATAATTTGCTTTGCAATAGAATCAGACACATTTACTGATACAGCATTCCCAAACTGACGATATAATTGAGTATCTGATACAACATACTTCCAGTCTTCTGGAAAACCTTGTAGTTTACGGCATTCGTTTGGAGTAAGTCGGCGAACATTTGAAATTGGTCTATCAATCGTATCCTCAAAAGTTGCACGATTCTCAAAATCTTCATAATAATTATCTTGATTTGCTCTATGCATTTTGTGCATTGTCGCAGTTAAAGGTTTTGCAATTTTTAAATTAATTTCTGACTTAGAATGATAATTTCCGGTACCATTTGACATAATTGTTGGAAGAATCTTAAAAGATAAGAAGTACTTCTTGTCCACTTCTTTATCTAATAAATTAAAAACAGTTTTATTTAATTTTTGTGCTTCGGGAAAATCAAACAAATCCGCCTTTTCCTTGAAAACATCTTTCCGAAATCCTACCATAAAAACACGGCGTCGAATTTGCGGGAGTCCATAGTCCGAAGTGTTTAATACTTTAGAATGCACCTTATATCCAAGTTTATTTTCAAGAATATCAAGCATCTTTTCAATAGTCTTCCCACCATCATGTGTTAGCAAGTTCTTAACATTTTCTAAGACAATAATTTTAGGATTATGTTTTGAAAGAATCTGTTCAATCGTAAAGAACAATGTTCCTCTTTCATCATCAAAACCTTTTTGCTTCCCCATCATACTAAATGGTTGGCAAGGAAAACCTGCCAATAAAACATCGTGAGCTGGAATTTCGTCTAAGTGTTCATTGATATCACCGAATACTATATTTTTGCTCACATTTGCTTTGTATGACTCTACAGCATCCTTATCAAAATCATTCGCCCAAATAATATCAAAACCATGATTGATAAATCCTAAGTCCATACCACCAATTCCAGAAAATAGGCTGACTGTTTTTAGATTACCATTTTTCATTACTATATACTATCCTTTCCTTTTTGTATTGAACGATATCTTCAACATTACAATCCAAGGCATCACATAACCTACCAAGTATTTCCATACTAACTGGTTCATTTTTACTTAAACGGGCAAGAGTTGCACTTGTAATACCTGTATAATCACGAAGAGTAGTCTTATTCATCTTTCGTTCAAAAGCAATACGCCATAAAGGATCATAGTTAAAACCCATTTTGCACCTCATAATTTACCAAAGTGAATTTTTATTCTACTTTGGTAGAATATCAAGAGTATGTTCGTATGTAAAGCGAACAGAGTGAAATAAAAAAATATTATTATTTACAAAGCTATAGCTCTACACCCAAATTAATGAAGAGACAAATACATAAACACCAAAACGCTGAATACTATATTTATTTTAATTTTCTGTTATATAAAGTAATTCCTATATCCCTAGCTATAGTAGCACTATTGTAATTTGTTGATTTTTGAATAAAAATAGACTGTCTAATTAGACAGTCTATCTAAATTCATATTGAACTAACTCTTAACTATCATGTATAACATTAACATTGTAGCCGTCTAAATTATAAAAGGTTCTTGTTTCTTTACATATCCCCATTTGATTAAATCCTTGCCGATTATAGTCATTAAATTTATATCCACCTAGATCAAATACATTATTAGTAAATTTATGTAATTCACGTTTATCAAAACCGTACTTATCATGCCAAGTTCATTAAAGCCGAGTGAATTATTCCGATCATTAGTACCTTCATCATAATAAACTTAATCAACATAAGAATACTCATCTATGATTAAATCAGTAATTTTTATATAATCCTCAAAGAAAAATTTGTCAATTTTTTTGCAAAGAGTATCTTTAATCTGTTCAATATCCAATTTTTCATGAAAATTCTTTGGTAGTAGTTCAGTTTTATATATTTGAGTATATGAATCAGTCAAATTTTTGAGTCTTCCTTTAAATATATCTTCATGATTTTTAGCAATAATAAATAGATCATTCCTAATTTGTGATGGCCCCGGACCGATGATTAGCTTTAATATTAATTTATTATCTCTATTTTGGATCTCCCAAAGTAATATGCGTTTTGTTTTTGTCCAACTACCTTGCAAGGGGATAATTTCATCTAGTGGCTTTGGAATAAAGCGCACGTAAGTTTTTGAACATAGATCCATAAGATTATTACTATCTGAAGAAATTAATCCTTCTGCATATTCAGATATTTCCAGGAAGACATCAGGCTTATATTCAAATATTAAATCCAATGCCTTTTGATGTTTATAATAAATTTCTCTACATAGCTTTTCTAGATCATGCTCTCTCATTACATATCTCCTTACAGTTTCAATATACTGATTTAAAAACTCAATAACTCTCGTATCAAGAGCAGTTTTTTTCAAATCTATAGCTTTTAACAATACATCTAATATTTGAAAATATGTTAAAATTACCCAATTTTCAGAATCTGAAGGGATATCTCCCTCAGGAGTTAAAAAAATAAAAAGCTTCTTATAGTCCTGAAACTCTTCTTCTACTTTGGTTAGATATTTATTTAATTGATGTTGGGACTCCTTACTGCCTATCTTATTTTCAAAAACGATCACAATTTGGTTGTCCTCCGACACTGCTAATATATCAATGTTGTTCCACTCTCTATAAACTTGAAAGTCAGAATACTCAATCGTTGCAAACTCTAACATTGAAAAATCAAATTTTTCTAGCTGCCTTTTATTTTCTATATAAGTATGTTGGAGAAACTTCTTTAGAAATAAGTCGCCTAATCCATGATTTTCATGTGGCTTCATCAGCCAAGCTAAAACATTACTATGCCTAATTTCTGTACGATATATTTGCAACGTTTCAAATAGGTTAAAAACATTAAGCTTAGAGTCAAGTTGATCTAAAATCTCTATATCCAACAAAAAAGATTCTAATTCTGTCAAGTTTTCTTCAATGAAATCTTCCATTTGTCTACCTCCACTAAAAACAAGAGCTACTAATTTCTTTCTTAATATTTGATATGTTCTATTAAATTATTTCTCGAATTACATATCCCAATACAAAAAACTGACGCGATGCTAATTAATCGCGCCATTAAAGTTCGTTAATATCAACTTTGCTGAAGTGAAATTCAATTAAAGCATGCTTGCGTTCAAAATCAATTAATCCTCAATAATTCTTTTCTTTTCCGATAAAAATATAACGAACTATAACTTTCCTTGTTCAACTTTTGCATTGCTTTAGTTGCATAAGGTGCCTAAATTTTTTCAATTGAAAAACCAATTCATTAAATTTCTTTCAAAACCAAAATCATTGAAATTATTAATTAATTACCTTCTTTCACTTCAACAATCATACCCGATGAGTATTACTGCAATTGCCCTCCATCGCCTTTATCCTAGAAATTATACAAACTTAGAAATCCATTTTTGGAATGACATTTGCAAATAATCTCCTTAGGAGAATTGTCTTTCCACAAATTAATACTTAGGAAAATTTGTTCACTATGAGCTGTTATTTCAATACCCACATAAATTTTTAGCCATGTTCCTTGCCTATAGAATTAACCCTTCATAATAAATTTAATCTTTATTAATTGTTGATCTTTTATTGGTTGTACTTCCCACTTAATAACGCTGCTGATTTCCGTTATTATTAAAAACGAAAAATAGCCTTTTTTGATTTAAATATATATATTTATTGTTTTAAAACAAAATCGATTTAATTTGATTTGTACTAATATTTATTCCTACTTGCAGATCATTTACAGAAACATCTTCTTTTACTTTTTCATCTAAATTAACAGTGTATACCTGCTCAATCTCATCATTAAATTGCAAAAAGGCAAATTCTTCATTTTCCAATGGATTATAAAGACGAATTACAAATTTATCGAATTTTTCAGCCTTTTTCAATGTACTTAAAATAACATTTTGGGAACGCTCTTTAAAAAAGCTAAACTCTAACGGAGTCTTCACACCAGACCCATTCAACTTCATAGCATCAAAAGGAATCTTATTATAAACAACAATTGGAGTTAAATACTCCTTAGCAATCCGAGCAACATTCTCTTCCTTATTATATGTCGCAATCGCAAACTCCAACGACAACTTCCCAATCATCTGAGAATCCGGAGTAGGCAACTTAATCCCAGACGGTCGCCCAGGTCTACGAACCATCTCCTCTTTCCCAAGAAAACCAACACTCCTAAACAGAGTTATAGCAATCGTATCAAATTTTTCACCAACGATTTCATACTCTCTCGTACTATTCGTTAATACACTAATTCCATAATCATCATTTGATAAACCAACGTAACTCAACATAGGATAAATCGAATCTGGACGTTCATCCCAATTTTCTTCCTCCCATACATGAATTGCCGGATCTACAACTTCTCGTTTAATTGAACCAAATTGGTTATCCGATACTGAGAAAGCTGAAGCAATACCCGTTGGAATTAATACTCTTAATCGATGATCCTTCGCTTGATTGTCCACTTCTAATTTAATATCAAGTCTCGGTTTATGATTTGGAACACTGACTGTAAAATGAACCTCTATAGCACCATCAATAACGTGTTCTCTTCGTTTTTCTAAATTTGATGGAACACCCAATGTATATTTAATATCAATCGTTGCACCATATCGATTTTGCTGAATTTTAGTTTCAGCTTGAACCGAATCACTATAAATTAGATCTTCATTTAAAAGTGGAGAGTAGTCGTATTCATCTCCATCATCTCCACCATTTTCCAAACGAAGAACATTATCAAAACTTTGTTTAAGTTGCTTATCAAAAATATTCAATGTTCCATTTGAATTTACAGTAATCCCATAATAGTCTGTTTCAATCTTACTTGTAGAATAAGTGAAATTTTTAATGACTTCATCACTTTCTTCAACAAAATACGTCTTATACCCCATTGAAGGAATCTTTTCTTTTAATTGAATTGTATATTCAATAAACGGGTCGTAGTTTCCATAATGAACTATTTGACGATCAATTAAGCCTGGGTCAGTAACCTTGCTTGCGATAATTTCGAAATCTATTTCATTAGAATCATGATCAACGAGTTTAAATGATTTTAACTTTGTCATAACGCTTGTAGTCACAACTTCATTTCTCTCGTAAGGAAGTAAGTTAAAAAGTGTGATTCGATCATGTTTATTAGATGTATCCATTGAATCAACTATTTTACGCTTATAAAAATTAATCAGTTGATCAACTTTTTCTTCAGCTAAATAAAAACGATTTAAAATTTCTCTATGAACTTTATCAGAACAGCAACAGCCAATGCTATCATGTGCATGGTTTTTCATAATCTCTTTCCAAATTAATTCAATCAAACCATGATGATACTCAAAGCCTAAACGATAGGCGATTGATGCAAGTGGTTCTAGAATATTGGTGATTTTATTCTCAATTCTAGTATTCGCTGCTTTAATATCCATTCTAGTCGAGTAAATACTTCGATGGACACGCATGTACTTACCATCTAGAAATTCACCTTTTAATGTATCAAGGTCTTTTTGTGCTTCTAGATTTTCAAAAACATGTTCATATTTACTTAAGAAAAATTCACGTTCTGGATATAGCTTTTGTAGCTTATCGATGATTGTAAAAATATTCTTTTGAATCGGCATCTGATCATGACCATTCGGTAAAATGATATGATCAGTTGTTGCTCCACGGTCAAGAACAGTAAAATACTTATTAATTCTACTTTGTAGCACTTCTTCATCCTCTGGTAAATACTTGCCAATCGCATAGCCAAGTGGAAACAATTGAACTAGCACCTTTGAACCATCATCTGTCTCCCAATAAAATTCAGTCTTATTTGTTCCATGACGTTCAGAGGTCCCTCTCCAGAAGATTGAATACTTAATATCAAACCCTTTTAAGATCATCGGCATTTGAGCTGATTGTCCAAACGAATCTGGAAGATAACCAATTTTCATCGGTACTCCAAACTCTTCGCAGTCCTTCATTCCGTACAATAAATTACGAACGATTGACTCACCACCAACGATCATTTCATCCGTTTGCGTATACCATGGTCCAATAATTAATCTCCCTTCTTGAACTAGCTTTTTTACTCGCTCTTTATTTTCTGGTTTTACCGCGAAATAATCTTCTAGAATTGCGGTTTGTCCATCTAATACATAGTAAGGATAATCAGGATTTATTTCTAACATCTCCATAATTTCTTCCATATTATTAACTAATAGAATTCTAGATTCTTCTGTTGTAAAATACCATTCTCTGTCCCAATGCATATGTGGAACGATATGAACTTTTTTCATTTTGCTTCTCACCTCTTATGCTACATATTGTTGTGATGATTTTACTTGTATATCTTTAACGATTTTTTGTTTTCTTGTCATGATAAGTAAAATTGTTGAAATGACTGCTCCAATTAAGGCCGCTCCAAACCAAATACTTGCAGCTACTATGGCTGGTTTTCCTTGAAGTAAAGCTAATGAGAAAATCCCTGCACCTGGAACATTTAAACCAATATTAAAGTAAGCAACAATCGCTCCAGTTACTGCAGAACCAGCAATTAATGAAGGAATCACTCGGAGTGGATCGTTAATCATAAATGGAATCGCCCCTTCTGTTATTCCAGCTAATCCAAGTAACCAAGTTTGTTTACCAATTTCTTTTTCTTGTTCGGAAAATAGATGTTTACCAATTACCGTTGCTCCAGTGACTGAGAATGCGGAAACCATTTTGACAGATGCAAATGCTGCGTAAGGTACGATATTTCCGCTCGCCATTGCACCAATACAGAATGTGTAAGCAGCTTTGTTTACCGGTCCACCTAGGTCAAATGAAACCATTGCTCCCAAAATTGCTCCAAGTATTATCGCGTTTGTCCCACTCATGCCATTAAGCCAATCAATTAATCCTTCGTTTAAGAAAGCTAATGGCTTACCAATTACAAACAGCATAATTGAGCCAACTACTAGTGTTCCTACTACAGGATAAAACCAGAAACTAACAAAGCCTGCAAAAGTCCCTTTAGGTTTCACTTTTACTTTTAAATACTTTAAGAAATAACCTGCTAGTAATCCTCCAAGCATACCTCCTAAAAATCCACTGCCTATTAAATTAGCCGCGACCCCTGCTGCAAAACCTGGTCCTAGTGCTGGTTTATCAGCAATCGAGTACGCCATATACGCTGATAAAATCGGAATCATGATTTGTCCTAATAAAGAACCACCTAATTGGCGTAAAAGCCATAACCATGATCCTTCTGCCGCATATACATCTTGAAGTCCAAATGCTTGAGCAATAAAGACTGCCGCCGCTAATGTCATACCACCCGCTACAATGACTGGAATTATATGAGAGATTCCTGTTAAAAGAGAATCCTTAATTTCTGTTTTAAGAGATTTGTTTTCTACTTCATGATGTTGCTCTTCACTTTCGTCCATTTCTGATTTAGGCGCATTTCCCACTTTTTGTAGAGCTTGTTCTAAAATTCCTTTTGCATTTCGAATTGGTGCAGCTACAGATGTTTTAACTTTTGGAAGATGTTTGAATCGCTCTTCATCTTTTACCGCAACATCCACCGCAAATACAATCGCATCAGCCTTTCTAATTGAATCAAACGTATGTCGATCTTCAATTCCATTGGCCCCTTGTTTTTCAACAAATACTTTAATTCCTAATTCATTACCCGCTTTCACAAGTGCTTCCGCTGCCATATATGTATGTGCAATGCCAGCTGGACAAGCTGTAATAGCTAATACTGTTTTATCACTATTTGGAGAGACTTTCAGATTAGTAGGTTGTAAAGGTGCATCAAGAAGATCTAATAGTTCTTTATTTGTTCTTGCATGAAGTAAATTATTTTTATACTCTTCATCTGATAATCTTGTAACTAATTCAGCTAATAAAGTTAGATGTGTTGTACCTTCCTCTTCTTTTGGAATGGCTAACAAAATCACTAATTCAACTTGATTATTCGGATCGATACTCTCCCAATTATTCATTGGTTTCTCAAGTGTAACAATTGCGAACGAAGATTCTTTAACAGATGAAGATTTACCGTGTGGAATTGCTAGACCGCTTTCAAATCCAGTAGGCGATAGTTCCTCTCTTTCCATCACTGCATTGTAAAACTCTTCTTCAGAATGGATTTTCCCTTCTGTTGCCAACTTTTTAACTAAGTATTTTATGATTTCTTCTTTTGATGAAAATGACTTTTTTGTACTAATTAAAGTTTCTGAAGTTAACTTTTTTAATTGCATTCTTGTAACCCCTTTCATTAATTAATGGACTACTTTGGTTTCATCATAGCAAAAAAAAAATAAGAAGCTGGAAACTTCTTATTTTTACACAGTTTTTTCACATATTTTTATATATTATGTGTATTTATACACATCAAACTAAGACTTTCCAGTAAAATTCCGATAAAGCTCTTAGAACTAAAAGCAACGGAGTTTTATCCGTCATATTGTATTCATTAATTTTTTTACTTGGCGAATAACAATACAAGTTTACGTGGGCAATCTGTTGTAGAGTGTTTTTACTAAAATGTGTAAGCGAAATTAATTTAATGCCTTTTTGCTTCCCCAACTCAGCTACATCCAAAACTTGAGTGGTTTCTCCTGATAAGGAAATTAAAAAAAGTATATTGTTCTCCTCAGAATCAAATTTAGAAAGTTCATATAAGACATCATGACGATGGAAATAATACTCAGACTGTTTACCGACTACTTTCAAATTCTTTATCATCATCTCACAAAATGGCGCAGTATCCCCTACACCAAAGAAAAGTACCCTACGTGCTTCTTGCATTAATTTCGTTGTGAGAGCTAACTTATTTTGATCAATTAATCCAATCGTTTTATGAATGTTAAATGATATACTATCCTCTTCTGTAAAAATATCCTGCTTAATTATTTCCTCTTTTAAACTATTCTTCATCTGAGAATATCCATCAAAACCTAATTTTTTGGATAATCTCGTAATTGTATTCGGAACCGTAAATAACCTTGCAGCTAAATACTGTATTGAAAAGCCTACAACATCCTCTTTGTTATTAAGGATGAACTCAACTATTTGATCATCCGTATCGTTTAGCTTATATTCATATTTTTGAATCCTTTCCTCGAAATGTAACATTAAGCGAACACCCACTTATTTATGTACTGGAGTTAATTTATTGAAATTAATTTTTCAACCGTAGAAAGGTCAGCAGGAGCCCATGGAAATTTCCAACTATTTGGTATGCTCATTTTTGGTGACCTTAAAGCACATAGTATTTTGTTTTGATCGTTTCGGATTACAGCTCTAACTACTTTAACTTGTTTTTTCAATGTTTTTCATTTCCTTTTTATTCAAATATGTATCTTAATTTAAATTATATATGTATTGTTTAAAACATGCATACAACATCTTGTCTAATTTAATAACGATGTTTTACTTTGTTTATTTTTTGCACCTACATACTAGTTGTCCAGCAAACATTAAATTAAAAACAGATTAAATGTTATAGAATATGAACTGAATTTAACTGATTCCTCACCACTTACTACAATTCTAGTCATCTCGATCGTCGTTTCTTTGAGTAAAGCTTTAACATATAGTGGGGTGCATTAGGTACTGATTACATTCCGAATACAAAAGAGTTAATTAACGCCACACTAGCTCATTGGACGATTAGTATCGTTAAGATGGTTGTCTCTTGGTTTTTCTAGCCTTCTCCTGCAGTATTATTAATTGGCACAGTTTTACTTCCGGTGCATTAAGAGTTGGATTACCTTCATTAGGTGTAGCTATGGCAAACGACTTTTTGAGTCAGCTTCTCATTTTTTTATTATTCATGATCAAGTTTTGTTTTATCTATTAAATCATACAGATATTTTATGGTTTTTTCTTTTTTTTCATATTCATAATTTTCCCCAAAAGTACCAAACAAATAGTAATAAAACATCTAGTTTATTATCACACTAAGAACCATCCAATTATAAAGATCATCAAAAAAAATTTCAGTAGAAATAGATGTATTTTTATACTTTTCTTGCAGTTTTTCCCAACTTTCTAAAATTTCCTCTTTAATTAATTCAAGACTACGTCTCTCTGCTACCAAATTAGCATGCTTTTATTCTTTGGAGGCACTATCCTTCCATACTTCTCTTAGATATGCTTCGCGTTTATTTACAGTGATAAAAACAGGTACAAAGCACTGTTTTTTTCTATAAAATCCCTTAAAATAAAGTTTTTTTAATTTTAAACAACAAAATAAACTTGATTTAACTGGCGTTTTATTTTTTTATTAAAATAGAATAGATTTTTCATTATAGATTTTTGGAGGGGTTTAAATGGAAGTAAAAGGTAAAAAATACATTCAAGTCTCTATTGCTACAGCAAATATTGTTGATTCGTTCGTTGTCCCTGCTAATAAAGCAGGAAGTGGTTCAGGTGAGGCTAGACTTTATGTATCATCTCAAAAAAGCGATGAATATGGTTCCTTTTTCACTTTTGATCCTAGAATTAACATTGATGGATATGTTGGGGCTCAAGGCCAATGCTTTTTCACCAAAGAAAACTTAACAAAGTATATGGAAGATATCAAAGTCTTCTATGACTTCCCTATTATTAGATATCGAAAAGATGTTTCACTCTTCTACGATAACCGACTAGATCAAATTCAAATGTTGGATAACATTAACAATTTCCAAGTCTACAATCAAAGTGGGGATTTAGATGCTGATCGATTTTACATCGGTTCAAAAAGTCATTTTTGGGATTTAATGAGGGAAATTTCTTTACCACATCCTCTTACAATTCTCTGCATTCATAAATTAGTAAATTGTGATGATGAGAGCGATGTACAATATTATTTCGAGCTTTTTGTTGTCCCAAAATCTGCATCTCGGCATTTAACAAGTCGAACACATTCCATTAGAACTATTAGAGAAGAAATCCAAAATGATACAACAATTTCAGAAACTGAACGTAAATCTATTTTTACTTCTCGTTTAGGTCAGGGTAAATTCAGAAGGAATACTCTAGATATTATGCCTGCTTGCCCATTTACAAATATTACTGAAAAGTCTTTATTGCGAGCAAGTCATATTATACCCTGGGCACACTGCCATACTAATCATCATCGTTTAGATGGTTTTAACGGTATGTCATTAACACCTACTTTCGATTTATTATTCGATAGAGGACTTATATCATTTGAAGATGATGGTAGATTAAAAGTATCTTCATATTTATCACAAAGCATTGTCTATGGGCTGAATCTTCAGGAGGGATATATTTACGAAATAGCCAATTCTTCTGGCAGAAAAAATATGTATCTTGATTACCATAGAAGACACATTTTCATTGCATAAAAAAACTAACATTAGTAGTACAGTCAAAGTTATAGTTTGTGCTACTAATGTAGTACGTTTTTAAGAAAATAAATGCATGCTACTTCTAGCTTTTAACTATTTCATTAGTCATTATTATGTCTTATTCCATTTTCCTTATATTGGAAATTATTACTAGTAGCTAGTCATACAAAACATTGGAGTACATTGAAAAATACATATTGATTAGATGGGTTTAATGGCTTGGTCCTTACTCCCACTTTTGATTCTTTGTTCAATAAAGGTTTTATCTTTTTTACAGATGAAGGGTATTAATTAATTCCTTCTAATCTTTTAAAGGAGCAAATCAACTAACTTGGTATTTCTGAACATGTCCAATAAAATCTTGCATACAGCAATGGCAAACGTTCCCCTATCATTGCTATGATCGAGTACAAGTTTTTAATAAATAACTTATAGGAGAGTGAATATATTGGCTTTTACACCTGTTGTTCGCTGGCGCAATTTTACTTTAGAAAATTTGAAATCTATCCTGGAAATCTATCCTGATTTGTCTAAAACAATCAAAAGGGAAAAGGTAAATGGAATATTAGAAGAACAATTTTCTGGTTACACCAGGACATCATATCAATTTGCTTGTCAATTAGGATTAGAAGATAGAAGTGTTGATTATTTAAAAGTGCAAAATTACCTATTTACTTTCACTGATGAAAATTTGGAAAAATATTTGGAATTTTGGCTTAAAATATATTACTCACCAAACCCATATGTCCAAGGAGAGGAAGACCCTATTATTCTTTTTTTAGAAATAGGAAAGAAAATATTGGAAACAGAAGCGCTGAAGTTGGACTTTGATGATTTTTTCAATGAACTGTGTGGTGGCAAGAGTTCAGATATTTTGCTAAATGCTTTAGCTTCTCACGGAAAACCTATAAAGAAAATGAAAATAGGTGGTAAAAACTTTCTTTACGTAGATGCTCATGATCGAGCTGAACTTGAATTCAATTTACACAAAGTTGAAAACCTTTTTCCAATTCCTGAAAACGAAAAAGACAAGAGCTCATTTTTCGAACGATTTTCCTACAGAAACTTTGCCTTATTTTTTGGGCTAGATGCAACTTTACCGAATGAAGAAGAAAGTCAACATCCTATTCTACCGAAAGGCAAAATTCCTAGAGATCATAACCGGCTGCTGATTGGATCCCCTGGAACAGGGAAAAGTTTTTCATTAAAAAGAGAATGTGAAGGGACAGCAGAACATGCTGGATTTTTCCACCCCGAAAATACTGAGAGAGTCACTTTCTACTCGAACTATTCCTATTCACAATTTGTTGGTACTTATAAACCCAAACCTAGTAATGAGGTTGACTCATTCGTTAGTTCGCACTATATTACCTACGAATATGTCCCTGGCCCGTTTCTTAGGTTGCTAGTAAAAGCACTATCCGAATACCTTAAAAACGGGGAAAACTGTAATAACTACGTTCTAATTGTAGAAGAAATTAATCGGGCTATGAATCCAGCTGCTGTATTTGGAGATATGTTCCAGTTGCTTGACAGAGATTCATCTGGAAAAGGTGAGTATGAAATTTCATGTTCTGAAGAAATGCGTCGATACCTTGACAAAGAAGGTTTAACTGAACTTAAGAAGCTATACTTGCCTCCAAATTACTATATTTGGGCCACAATGAATAGCGCGGACCAAGGTGTTCATCCTCTAGATTCTGCCTTTCAAAGACGATGGAACCCTGAATATATAGATATCAATGAAAACGAAAAATTAATTGAAAAATTTGATGTATATATTAATGGCTATGGAAAATGCAAATGGAATGAATTTAGACGCAGCTTAAACAAACGGTTAATTGAATTGGATGTTAAGGAAGATAAACTTATCGGTCCATTCTTTATAAAACTGGAAGATTTAGATGATACCATCGAAAAAGAAGAGGAAAGCCGATTTCAAAAGGTCTTTAAAAATAAACTGATTCGTTATCTTTCTGAAGATGTATTTAAACATAACAAATTTGGGATATTCGGGGAACGGAAACGTTACTCGCAACTCATTTCCGATTACAAATCAAATCAGGAAAAAATTTTTAATGGGATTAACGAAGAGATATTCACCTTAGACTCAAAATCACCACAAGCTGACATAGAGAAGCCTTAGGTGATTTCCATGAAACCCATTTTTTTGAATGAAAACAAACATTATACCTTTGCAGAATTAATCCATTTTTTCGAATCAGAAGATACCGAACCCTTTATACAAGAATGTCTGAACCGTGGCATCGCTCAAAAGAAACATAACACAATCTCGTTTCAGTATGTCGGTATCATCATTTTTCATCAGCAATTAATTCTATTCCTGCCTAAGTATTTGCATGAACCTTTGGATCATTACAATAAAATTGCCAAAATAAAGCAAATCATTCGTGTACTGAAGATTTATAGTAAAGGGGCAGTAACTGAAGAAGAATTGGAGTTTTTCGGAGATTTCCAACAAGGAGAGCTTTATAATTACTTTTTGGCTATTGATTATTTTATCAATGACTATATTGAATATGGATTGTACAATACTGATAAGATAGAGTGGGTTTTAGATGGCCAAGGCGAAGTTGATTGGCAACAAACGATTGATTATCAATTCGCCTATCTTTCAAAAGAACAAAGCCCAATCTATTTGGATTTAGTAACTGAAGAAATTTTAACAGACCAAAAACACATTATCATTGAAATCCATAAAGCAATATTAAATGAATGCTCTGAATATCTTACAGTTACTGGAATTGGGGAACTTTTGGACTACCCATCCGTAATTTTTCCAACTGATGTACAATTATCGAAAAATAGGGACTACCTATTAAAAAAAATCAACGATGCTTTATACCAAGATTACAATGATCGTAATCTCACCTTGCTCAACAGTATGTATAAGTATATTAGTCAAAATGATGCTTTTTTAATGGAAAACAGGGTTGTTTTCTTTGGAACAAGAAGGTTTCATACGGTTTGGGAAAAATGTTGCGCTAGTGTTATGGGGCATGATGGAGAGATTGTAAAAAATATACTCAAACCAGTATGGACAAATTTTATTATTAAAGATAATGATAAGGATACTTTGGTACCCGATATTTTGAAAAAGCTATGCATTTATAATATGAAACTTCTCCTAATTATTGATGCTAAATACTATGATCTTTCTTTTACAAATTTTAGGGTAGTTCATAATCCTGGAATACAAGATGTAATAAAACAGTACATGTATGAAAAAGCATTACATTCTTATATCGAATCAGAAAAAATAGATTACTGGTTCAATTTGTTTTTATTCCCAACCTCCAGTCATACAAAGTTTAATACTGGTGAAGTTTCAATTAGTTTTTTATCTGAGCTAAAAAATATCAACCTTATTAAGTTACCTGCGGAAGAGATATTTGAAAAATATATTACTTTTCGTAAATGGAATAATGAAGATTGGGAAATTTTCATTAATGTAATCAAGACTCCATCAATCGTTAACACGATATGAAGCAGGTTAAGATTTTTCTATGTAACGATTGCAATTTACTAAACCAAGATGGAGCTATTGATTGTAAATATAAAAAAGGAAAAACCTAGGGCCCCCCCTAGGTTTTAATTATAAAAAGAATAGCTGTTCTTGTCGTTTTACATTAGTTTCTTTAACTCTATCACTTTCATTCTCTACACATTCTTTAAATTCGTAGCCATCACCTTCAATAATTTGTGGTAGGCTAGCCGCTATTTTTTCAAAAATAGACATTAATACATCAACAACTATTGAATTACCTGCTTGTTGATATAATTGAGTATCCGATACCACAATCCTAAAGCTATCACAGAAGCCCATAAGACGCAAACACTCTCTCGGAGTTAGCTTTCGAATTCGTCCTTCTGTTGTCACATAATTATCAACACCAGCCCTGTGCATTTTATGCATAGTTGTAAGTAACGGACGAGCAATTTCTAAATCAATTTTAGGCTTAGAATAGAAGTTTTTAGTTCCACTTGCCATTACATATTTCTTAACCTTCTCAGATAAGAAATACTTCTCTAAGTCTTCCATCATCTTTTCTCTATCTTTATTTTCGTCCACAAATACAAAATCACCATGCCAATTAAATTGTTGATTAGCTTTTTGACATAATTGAATATCACCATCAATTTGGGTATAACGCTTCATGATATTCTTTTCTTTGGTTACAAAATCTACACCCTTTTTATTCAAGTAATACTTGCCGGAAACATTATCTAATAGGAAGTCCTTCATTATTTTTTCTAAAGGCTTAGATTTAGGAAATTCAAATTTCTCTTTTAAAACTAAGTCTTTCCTAAAGCCCACTACAAATAATCTTTCTCTATTCTGAGGAATACCATAATTTTTAGCGTTTAACACCTCATATTCCCACTCATAGTTTAGATCATCAAATACCTGCTGCATTGTAGCCCAAGTATTTCCTCCTTCATGCCCAAGTAATCCTTTTACATTCTCATAAATAAAAACTTTAGGCTGTATCTCACTAATTAAACGTGCATATTCATAAAAAAGTGTACCTCTAGTATCTTGTAGCCCTCTTCTCTTACCAACTAGTGAGAATGATTGGCAGGGACTGCCGCCTACGAATAAATCAATATTATCCCTGTATTGTGTTCCGTCTAAAAAAGAAGCATTCCAATGAAAATGGTTATCCTCTATTTTATAATTTTCTTTAAAACTTGACATAACAAAATTGGATTTCAGTTTATGATTATAAAGATTATCTACATACTCTTTCTTTTTTTCGTAATTTGGGATACTAGATAAATCTCTTAGAATCTCCATTGTAGAAATTCTTTCATGTAGCATGTTTACCATATCAACAATTTCACTCAACATGCTGTTTAGTTCTCGAATATTATTATCTCTAATAAAAGTTTCAAAAATCAGTTCATACTCTACGTAGCTCATTTTTATTCTAGTTATTAAATCTTCATTATTGTTGTATTTTTTATAATAATCCTTAAAATCTTTAACTAAATAGAAATAATGTTGCACCGGTACCTCTTCTAAGGATTCTGAAAGAAGGTCTCTAAACAATGTAGGAACCATCTTAATTTGAGTTTTGTCCATCTCTCTAACCATATTGAAAAAAGCATAAATACTATGATGTAAAAACTCATTTCTTTTTATTTCTAACCCAACGACTTTTGAAAAGTCCTTTAATGAGGTATTTAGTTCTTGTATATGTTGTAAATGTTCATTTAATGTTAACGTATAGTCATCGTTAAAATTTTCATGTAATACTTCATCTACTCTTCTTTGTAAGGATTCAATTACTATATCAATAGAATAAACATTACGTTCAACTTTTTTAGAAAAAATATCGACTCCGCCATTATCACAAGCAAAGGCACATTCAAAATCTATTCCTAATCTTTTTAAAGAATGTTCAATTGCGCCAATACCACTAAATACTGTTCCTAATTTAAGCATTATTTTCACCTCTCATTTAAATATTGATCCGATAATACAACTTGTCCTATTATAACAAATAATAAAAAGGTTGTCTGGTACAAATTTTACCAAGAACAAACGTTCTTTTTTTTCAGAATATCATATACTTTCATTAACATACAAGAATTAAACATCTGCTTATAGGCAGATGTTTAAATTTAATCTTGCTATAAAATCTTTTTCTAATAATCAATAATATAGACTACTCTTACATTCACATATTTATTTTCTAGGAAAAACTTTCTAATAAATAGGCACAAATATTATTAAATAACATATAAAAGAAATTATATGAAGGTTAGTGCATCAGATAGGAATTTCAACAATAAAGAGCTATCGTCTATTCAGAACAAAGCAAAATAAAAAGTGTTCATTTTAATAAATGAATACTAAACAAATACCATGTCATTAAGTGAATTATTTAAATTTGAATTTAGGATAGTAAGATTTATACTAATAAGCTATCAAGCCTAGGTAAATTACTTATTTTTTATTATTAAAGCTATCCCAACATTCCTTCTTTTTAGACCATTCTGTAACATTTTGTCCATTCCGAGAGTTAATTATATGCTCATATGCCTTACGAGAAACATTTACAATGGTTTCCTCCAAAGTTGAAGTTAACCCTTGATCTTTCCATACTTTATCTAAATCAATATTATGTTGATATATATTATAAATCCAAGATAAAGTATAGGTTACAATATTCGATATGTATCCACCATATTTTTGGGCTTGTACAAGCTTCTCTGATCTATTAAATATTATAGCCTTAGCTACTTTTTACTGAAAATACTTTAAATCAGGCTCAATTTTTTCATCCATTATTTTAGATGTAAATTCCGCAAAATTATTTTGTGCTCCTCTGCTTACAATATGCGGTACACAATTCCATGTATTCTCGTACTTTGCCAAATCTGTCTTAATAAACTTTTGTTTTTTTGGATTTAAAGAGTCAAATTTTCTTTTAAAAGATAAGGTATGATCGTTTCCTCTTTCATAAAACCACCTTGTTTGTTCTTGTTTTCCCTTTTCAGGTGGTGCCCAAACATTTCCTGATAAATTCTCCATCTTTATATGAAATGGATCATTAGCTAATAAGTCTGCTGCTTGTATTTTATTTGTGTATTAGAGTACTGGGAAATTCTAAGAACTAATTCATCTTTAATCCTTTCTTCAAAATGTAACATTAAGCAAACACCTACTTATTTATGTACTTTTATTAATTTACTGATATTTAACTTCAAAAAGAGAACAACTCTAACATTGTTCTCTTTTTCTATTGTTCATTCCTTTTTATTTTTTACTTAACAATAAAATAACGTACTCTAAGTCGTTTAAATCATATAAAGGTTCAATATATGCTGTTTGATTTAGACCTAAATTATCAATTTTAACTTCTATTACTTTACCTATTTCAATGCCTGGTAAATAGATTCCACCTAGACCAGAGGTAATAATGATTTCACAAGCTTTTAATTTATCATTAACATTAAAAAGAGTCATTTTTAAATAGCCAGTTTTCTCATCTGCGCCTTTAATTAGACCTTGTAAATGATGATTATTTTTTGGTTGTACTGAAATATATAAGTTATATTTCACTGCACTTAACAATTCCACTTTTGAACTATTCTCTGAGACTTCAATTACTTTACCTAACAAGCCTTGAGATGTCATTACATTAGTATTTATTTTCACACCATTTTTAGAACCCTTATTTATTTCAACAAAGCTGTTCCAAGTATCAAAATCTCTTTTTGTGACGATCGCTACATCAGTTCTGTACTTTTGACTTACTTTATTTAGTCTTTCTTTTAGCATTTTTAATTCTTTATTTTCGATATTAAATTCAGCAATATTTGCTTTTAAAGATGTTTCATTTTGTTTGAACAATTATAATAGAAACTGTTATTATTTCATTCCCAGTTGTTACCAATAATTAAGAATTTGAAAAATAAAAAGTCAACTGCCGACAGTTGACTTTTGTTTCTGAAGTTACTCTAAAAAAATATAACAACTTTAAATTGTTCTCTTTTTCTATAAATATATATACAAAAGTTTGTTTTCTCTTAACAATGTCATACAACAAATAAGAGGTTCCCTTATCTATCAATGACAAATCAAACTCATAAATTACTTTGCATTAGCATCAGGCTGATGAATTCCAAAAATATTACCTTCAGTGTCAATAAAATATCCTTGCCAAGCCATTCCAGGCAGTGCATATTTTGGCATTGCTACTTTCCCACCATTTTCAACAATTTTTGCTTCCGTAACGTCGTAGTTTTCTACGCCCATAGTACATGCATATCCATTTAATGGTTGGTTTGCTTCAGGAGGAGCACTTTGGCGCTGCATTAAAGCACCATTAATTCCCATTTCGTCCTCATTACCTGTTACTGCACCAAAGTATGGCATTCCTGCATATTCAGTCCAATCTTGAAACGTCCAACCAAATACTTCTCCATAAAACTTCTTTGCACGTTCCATATTATCAACATGAATTTCGAAATGAACTAATCTTCCCATAGTTTCCTCCTATGTTTTACAAGAATTTTCCTTAACTCATCTAGTATGTACACTATGTTGCTTATTTATTATTATATTGGATATGGAAAGAAATTCAATTTCCAAAGAAATATTTCTTTTATCAATTGTTCGACAACTAGTATTTGATATTCATATCATCAATTTTTCAACCGTAGGAAGGTCAGCTGGAGCCCATTCGAGTTCGTTTAACTCAGAGATTTCTTTCCATTCGATCTTCGCATGTTCACTAGCTACTGGCGTACCACTTATAATCTTTGCTTCGTAAGTTATCAAATTTACGATTATATTTTGATACTCATGAATGACATCCTCAACTATTTCGGTTACAAATATTTCACAGCCTAATTCTTCTTGTATTTCACGAACCAACGCCTCTTCAGGTTTCTCATTTTTCTCAATTTTTCCACCAGGAAATTCCCAGCTATTTGGCATGCTCATTTCTGGTGAACGTAAGGCACATAGTATTTGGTTCTGATCGTTTCTTATGACAGCTCCAACTACTTTAATTTGTTTTTTCATTGTAATTTAATCCTTTTTATTTAATTATATATTTATTATTTGGTAGGTACATTTAGACATGCTATCTAAATAATGATAATACTATTTCTTTTCTAAAATTCGAATTGCTTTTTCAATTTTAGCTAACGTCTTACCCATTCCAAAATCGACTACTTTGGTGTGTGGTTGAGTGGTTTTTCTTTTATTTTTTCGTTTTAATCCCATAATGCTCCTCCTGTACAATCTTTTAATACCAATCCTATACAGGAAAAGAAGCATTTATGCATAAGAAAAGCAGAGAATATTATCATTCCCTGCTTAATGAAATTACCTTGTATATGTAAGTTTTTCTGCTTTAGCGTTAGCTTTAAGAACATTTCTAAATCCTTCTACAACTGCTACTTGTGTATTTGGTTTTAAGGAGTTCTCTGTAGGAGAGTTAGACTTAGATTTTCTTCGCTTAATACCTGCAGATCTACGAAGTTCACTTACTGCTTGTCCACTTATACTTGACATGATAACCCCTCCTGTTTAATTAGATGTGTTCACTCATATCTTATCATAATAATTAAAATTATTCATCATCCTCTTCTATATCAACCATATACCAATCAAAAATATATAACAAGTTTGAAATATAAGAAGCATCAATCCCATCGACCGCTACATCTCCTGCCTCTACTGTTACAATCATGCTATAATAATTTCCGAAGTAAGGTATAGAAATTAGTTTTTCCTCTTTTAAAATAATGGTTTCACCACATGAAAAAGACTTTATCATATTCTTTTTATCTTCTTCATTTGTTGAAAAGTTTATTGCATGTCTAATACTCATATTAGTAATCTGGGACCGAATTTTATTTTGCTTATCTTCCTCGCTAATTGGTGAGTCAAATATAAATATAGTGATGGCAATACCGAATGTATCGCTATATAGCTTCAGATATTCCAATAATTGATTAACATACTCTTCTCTTGATTGTGGAAGAGGTTTATTTTCAAAGTAAACAACGGTTTCTTGTATGACTTTAGAGAAGTTTTCTGCTTTTTTAGCACTTTTTAAAATCATTTGTTTACTCTCTGTCAAAGCCTCACGAACTTCATCTTCATACTTAAACTCTGCACTCCAAATTTTTAAAATGTTTGGACATAGAAATACAGTTAAATCTATAAAAACTACCAAAGCTGAAATTTCTGTAAGTAACTTCCAATTCTTAAAATCTAGATCACTAGTTATAACTCCAATTGCCATGACTATTAAATACAACGTATAATATGTCCTTCGTATACGACCTAAGTTGTTATGAAAGCTTTTACTATCCATCCAGTAAAAAGCTAAAACAATCAGCAATAAAATAGAAAATCCTCCAAATAAAACTTTCAAGTGAGATACATGAAATAAAAACATTAGTGAAAATATTAAACTAAACATCAATGCAAGTAATATCACATATATTACCAAGAAGTTAACCCTATATTTACCTATCTGTACTTTCAACTTAACTCCCCCTTATATCTACTATTTTATCAAAGAAAAGGTAGAGTTTGCTTCACAAATAAGTAGAATATTGGAACACTAATTGAACGGTTTCATCATGTAAAGAGTTTTACGAACCCGTAGATCGATAATGCCTCACTCCAATTTGCCAAACTAGTAAACAAGGTATAATAAAAATAATTCCTGCAACAGGAGATAACATATATAGATACGCCTTCCCCTCCGTTTTATCAAGAATGTACATCAAAGGTAAGTAATTCACACATCCAAATGGAATAACAAATGTAAAAAATTTAGTAATCCATTTCTGATAAATATTCAATGGATACTGCGCCATCTCTCTCCCACCATCTGTAAAAATATTGACTACTTCTAGACCCTGAATCGTCCAAAAACACATCGTCGCAGCAAGGATAAAGATTCCGGTAAAAATAAAGACCCCGCTAATGATCATCAAAATAATGGTTACTACTTTCATACTGCTCCATTCGATGGAGAGATTATTTAATGCCCAAATCAAAACAATTAAACTCTGAAGCAATCTACCAATTCTAGTAAACTCGAATTTGGATCCCATAACTTGAACGATCGTACTTCTAGGACGAACAAGTACTCGATCAAAACTACCGCTAGCTACTAAACTAGAGAAAGAGTCAAATCCACGAGCAAAACATTCACTTAAAGCAAAAGCCATATGGATAATCGCAAAACAAAGCGCAACCTCGTAGAAAGTCCATCCTTTAATTTGTCCAAACCGTTCAAACAAAAAATAAAGCCCCGAAAACATCGAAAACGGGATTAGAAACTGTCCAATTGTTAAAAGCAAAAAAGAAGTACGGTATTCCATTTGTGTTTTAAAGAGAATAAGAAGATATTTAAAATATAGTCCCATAGTATCAACCTCCTTGGACCACGACTCTTCGTAAGGCTTTATTAAATGCAATTCTTCCTAGCCAAACAAGTAAACTTAACCAAATAATTTGTATGACGATACCAATTACTGCTTCAGTTTGAGGAATATTCCCAGAGTAAACCCTAAACGGGAAATCAGCTGTCCATCGAAACGGAAGGAAATAAGCAACGGTCTGAAGCCAAGTTGGCATTAGTGGAATTGGAATTGTTAATCCAGAAAAAAATTCACCAATTACCCCAAACAGTAGCAAAGACCCTATAGGTGACATTGTCACAAATACTGAAATATAAATGAACATTGAAATCGAAACTAGTAGAAGTAATCCAAAAATCAGGGCAAGTAAAAATAACACAAAGGTTAAGACACTTGGTGGTAACGTCATTTTATAAGGTTGAGGTAAAAGGAATGCAACTAGTAGGATTGGGAAACACCTTAGAATTGCACTCGACAAGCGTTGGGCTAAAAGTTTTGAATACCAAAATCCGTAGATTTCGCATGGTCTACAAAGCTCATATGCGATATTCCCAGTTGTAATGAGATCGAAAAGCTCATTATCACGAAACCACAGCATGATGAAAGCTAAAAAGGATTGTTGTAACCATAAGTATGTAATGATTTCTTTTAAGGAGAGTGGTTGAGAATGTACTGTTTGACTATAAAAAGCTTCAAAGATCATGATGTACATAAATCCCCAGAAAAACTGTGTTGCTACCCCCGCCAATGCCGCTGAACGATATTGCATTCCGTTCAATAAACGTAGTTTTAGTACAGAGACATATGGCTTCATATTTGAAACTCCTTGTAAAGGCCAACGATAATTTCTTCAATTGGTTGTGCTTCAATCGTCACATCGAGTAGGTCAACCTTACTGGATAAACTGGAAATCACATCTGATATTTTAACTTGTTCTGTGTCTAAACTTATAATTGCCCGTTCAGGTAACCATGAAATCATTGTAGTCCCAGGAATTTCAAATGGATTGTGGTCCTCTCGATAATCTACCGTAATCGTTTTATGAGTCCCAAAATGTTTTCGTAATTCATTTAAGTTACCATCGAATAATAAACTTCCTTTACCGATTAAAATAACCCGATCAGCTAAAGCTTCAATATCATTCATATCATGTGTCGTAAGAATGACGGTAACGCCCTTTTCTTTATTTATCCTTTTAATGAACTCGCGTACGGCAATTTTTGAAACAGCATCTAGCCCAATTGTGGGTTCATCCAAAAATAAAATTTTAGGACTATGTAGCAATGATGCTGCGATTTCACAACGCATTCTTTGTCCTAAGCTTAATTGTCGTACAGGTGAATGAATAAGACTTTGTAAATCGAGTGTTTCAATCAGTAGATCAAGAGTATCTTGATATTCGTTTTGAGGAATTTTATAAATATCGCGGAGAAGCTCAAACGAGTCTATGACGGGTACATCCCACCACAATTGGGAGCGTTGCCCAAAAACAACACCTATATGTTTAACATAGGAAGCTCTTTCCTTCCATGGAGTGTATCCCATTATGTTACACGTCCCTCGATCTGGAACCAATATTCCGCTCATGATTTTTATCGTCGTAGATTTCCCTGCACCATTCGGACCAATATACCCTACGATTTCCCCCGGTTCAATAGAGAAAGATATATCATTTAGCGCTTCAACAATCGTATGCTCACGATAAAAAAGCCCCTTCACTGCCTGCCTAAGTCCTGAAGAACGTTTCGCAACCTTGAAGGATTTACTTAAACCATCTACTGTAATCATTTTTCTCGCCTCCTAACATTTTTTGACTGGAAGAAAAATACTATCATCATACGATCGGCACGTCAACATTTTTTCAGTTTATTCGGTAATTTTAGAAAAATAAATTTTTAAAAATAGATGGCAACAAAAAAAGAATGAAATTAATTCATTTCATCCTTTTTAATAAATCACTTATACAACAGGAGTTAGTTCTCCTGCTGACATGATAACTTAGTTTACTTGAATTCAGCTGCCATTTCATCTTTAAATCCGAATAAGTAAGTAAAAACAAATCCAGCTGCATAAGAAATAAGAACTCCAGTTAAGTACAATAAAATCTGATTCGTATGAACTAAGAATGATAATGGAAGTCCTGAAACACCTACTGCAATTGTAGCGATATGGAAATGAGCCTGAAATGCTCCTCCGACTCCGGCACCTAAACATGCCGTTAAGAATGGACGTCCTAGCGGTAGTGTTACACCAAAGATTAATGGTTCACCAATTCCAAGCATTCCTGATGGAAGTCCCCCACCAATCGCACGTTTTAAGCTTTTTTTCTTCGTTTTAAAGTAGATTGCAAACGCTGCACCTACTTGACCCGCTCCACCCATCGCAAGGATTGGTAGTAATGGGTCATCTCCAATGGAGTTAATTAATTCAAGATGAACTGGCGTCAAACCTTGATGGAGCCCAGTAACGACTAGTGGAAGGAATGTTGCCCCAAGTACAAATCCAGCTACAACTCCTCCAAAATCAAGAACATTCAATAGTCCTTTTGTGATCGCATCCGATACAAAACCGCCAACAGGCATAAACACTAGGTATGTAAGAATACCTGTAATTAATAATGCTATCGTAGGTGTGAGAATAATATCTAGGGATTGTGGTACAAATTTTCTTACTTGCCTTTCAACTAAGGCGATGAAGATTGCAGCAAAAAGAACACCAATTAACCCTCCTCGTCCAGGAAGTAGATTGTGCCCAAACAAAGAGATATCCGCAACTCCAGGGTTGATGACAAGAATACCTGCCAATGCCCCAAGCGCAGGGGATCCCCCAAATTCCTTTGCTGCGTTTATTCCGACCAAGATTCCAAGATAAGCAAACAGACCCGATCCGATAACAGTTAAAATAATAGCTAATTTTGAGTCTGCTGCAAGCCATTCTGCTTGAACAATTGCTTTTGTAATACCGGTTATTAATCCTGAAGCTACAAGGGCAGGAATCAAAGGAATGAAAATACTAGCGATCCTACGTAAAAACAGTTTAAAGGGCTTTGCATTCTTTCTATCAATCTCTGATTTGTTTTTTGAAGCTACTTCATTCAAATCAAAATCCTCTGCAGCTGAAAGCAGTTTATCAAACTCTGCTGCAACTTTATTTACAACGCCAGGTCCGAGTATGATTTGAATCGTTTCTTCTTCTACAACTCCTAAAACCCCTTCTGTCTTTTTGATTGCCTCAATGTCTACCTTTGAAGGATCTTTCGACGCTACACGGAGTCTCGTCATACAATGAGTGGACGACGAAACATTCTCAGCTCCTCCCAAATGCTCTAATAATAGTTCTGCAATTAATAAATATTTGCTAATCCCCTTTGCCATCTTTACATCTCCTTTTAATTAACAAGTTAATTGGTTTAAAGATATAATCTAACTCCTGAAAATAGGTTTGAATTAATTATGAAAAAAGTCCAGATTGGTTTATCCCCTCTCTTTCTTATTAATTTAAATGAATATTCATCAACTGCCTTAATTTCAGAAAGTGTCTGAAATACAATTTGACCAATTTTTACATCTTAAAAAGTAACATTTATAAGTTGTTTACTATAAACAAAATTTCCGATATTACATTAAAGTTTTTGAAATTTTATTTTAAATTTTACGCTAATGATATCGCTTTTATGACAAGGTATTAATAGGAAAAAATATTAAACGGGAGAATTGATAATTTGGATGAGGATGAATCGTATTCAGATGCTTTTGGCAATTTCAGATAGAGTTAAACCAGGTATGATTTTTTAAAAAAATAGACGCATCCCATGTTACTGGAATGCGTCTATAAGGTATCACCTAAATCTTCCCTATCTTCTTTGAAATTTCTTCCGCTGCTTTTATAACTTCTTCAATCAAGAACGGAATACGTTCCTTAGTAAATCGAAATCCTGGTACATTCACGCTTAAAGCAGCAAGTACTTTGTTGTTATATCCAGTAATTGGTGCCGCAATAGCCGCCGTATCCTCAGTTTTTTCACTTTGACTTATTGCATAACCATTTTGTCTGATTTCAACCAGTTGTTGTTTTAAAGTTGATATTGAATTAGGTGAAAGATTTAGCTGATCAAGTACTTGCTGAATCTCATTCTCTCTCATATAAGCAAGAATAGTTTTGTTGGGAGCACCAATATGTAGTGGAATTCGGATGCCCAAATTTTCAGCAATTCTAATTTTTAAAGGGCTGTCAATTTTATCAATCACAATTCCGTCTATACCACTCTCAATATTTAGATAGATACTTTCCTCTACCTGGTTCGCCAACCGCTCCATTACTGGTCTTGCAACTAATCTAAAATCCATTTTATCCAATTGACGGAGGCCAAGTTCCATCCATTTATACCCAAGCTTATAATGCTTGGTTTCAGGTATTTGTACAACAAGTCCGTGTTGGATTAAAGAATTTAGTAATCGGTGAAGCGTACCAAGAGATAGAGATGTTTTTTCCGCTAATTCGGTGATTTGCCAATTACTTTTGGATTCATCCGAATTTAGGATATCAATAATAAGCATTGCTCGGTCAATTGATTGGACCATGATCATAACTCCTATGACTCTTCACTTCTTATCTTGGGGAGTCTGTTCAAAAATCTGGGAATATTCCTCGTTAGATTGATTCCCGCTCATTACGTAATGGTAGTATACGTACTTTTCTTTAAAGATGCGTTGACTTGAGGATCTCAGCTCTTCTTGTTTTCATTTCGAACTTGCAAATGAATAATTGTGAGAGTAATTTTTTACATCTATCATACAAGTTTATCGTCTGATTTTCCAAGCAATTTATAGCTTGATTGATTCTAATGATGCATTAGAGTTATTTTTTCTTATTTTTCGTTTTTTACCACGACTCACATCTAAAGAATCTTCAAGCTTTTTAACTCCATACGTAATTAATAACACAAGCGCAAGATAGTATAAACCGACAACAATATATGTATTCATCTGTTCGAAGTTAGAGGCAGCCTCACTTAGTCCTGCTCCCCATAAATCTTGCATCCCTACATATGCTACAAGTGAAGAATCCTTTAATCCGATGATAAACTGATTACCAAGAGTAGGAATCGCAATTTTAAATGCTTGAGGTAGCACGATTCTTCTCATTGCTAAAGGTTGGGACATCCCAAGAGAACGCGCAGCTTCCAATTGTCCTTTGTCAATTGATTGAATTGAACCACGAAAGATTTCAGCAATATATGCTCCACTATGCACACCTAACGCTATTGCACCAGCCCAAAACTGCGAAAATGTAATAATACTAGAAAGTCCAAAGTATAAAATGGCGATTTGAACAATAAGCGGTGTTCCACGAATGACCGTGATATAGAGATTAGCAATATAATTAAGCGCTTTAATACGGGAGAGTCTGAAAAATGCAAAAATAAGTCCTATTCCACTTCCCAAAATAGTAGATACGATTGTCAATTTTAATGTTAATAAAGTTGCTACTAAAAATACATGAAACGTATTTAAAAATATATGCATGATGAACCTCACCCCTCATCTTGTCCTAAAAATCTTAGGCTCTTATTTTACGCTAGTATTCTATTATTATTTTTCTTCAAGAATATTACGACCAAACCACTTTTTACTAATCTTTTCATAAGTTCCATCTTTAATAATTTCATCTAAAGCCTTATTAATTTTCTTCTCAAGTTCTTTATCATCTTTCCTTACAGCAATTGCTTGATTATCGTGAGTTAGTGGTGTGCCTACATCTTTAATTTTAGCCTTTCCTTCTTTAATGACTCTAAAGCCAACCATTTGATCCGTAATTACTGCATCTAGTCTACCAGTTGGAAGATCCATAATAGCCGTAAGATCACTATCATAATCAACTACATTTTCTTTTCCAGTATATTTAATCGCTAAATCTTTATATGGGCTTGCTTTTACAACGCCAATTTTCTTCCCTTTTAAATCCTTAGCAGATTTGATTTCCTTATTATTATCAGCGACGAAAATCTGAGAACCTGAAATATAATATGGATTACTGAAATCTACCACTTTTAATCGTTCATCAGTGATCGTCATACTCCCCAAAATCGCATCATACTTATTGGATATTAATCCTTGTACAATTGTTTCCCATGGGTTTGTTACTGGTACAGCTTTCATTCCCATCTTATCTGAAAGTGCTTTACCGATTTCAACATCAAATCCAGTAAGCTTGCCATCTTCCTTAAAGTTAAATGGTTTATATAAGCCACTCATCGCATAATGAAATTCTTTTGAACTCGCTTGATTACTAGTTTTATCTGCCCCACATGCACTTAGAAACATTGCCCCTGCTATCATTGAAGATAATAAAATACCATGCCAATTCTTTTTCATTAGACTTACCTCCATCATTTTTTTAAATTATAAAATACTATTAAGAAATTGTTTTGTTCTTTCATTTTGTGGATTTTCAAAAAACTGTTGAGGTGTACCCTCCTCTAAAATTAGACCTTCCTCCATGAATAAAACTCGATCCGCTACACCACGAGCAAAACCCATTTCGTGAGTGACTACCACCATTGTCATTCCTTCACTTGCTAACTGTTTCATTACTTGAAGAACCTCTCCAACCAGTTCAGGATCTAATGCTGAAGTAGGCTCATCAAACAGCATTACTCTCGGATTCATCGCAAGTGCACGTGCAATCGCAACCCTTTGTTTTTGTCCTCCTGATAACATTTCTGGATATTCATCAGCCTTATCTGTCAGTCCAACCTTGTCCAACAAAGCAATAGCAATCTCTTTTGCTTCACTCTTTTTCATTCCCCTAACATGAATAGGAGCTTCAATTATATTTTCTAAAACAGTTTTATGCGGAAAGAGATTGAAGTGTTGAAAAACCATACCGACCTCCGACCGAATTTTATTCAAATCTGTTTTGCCGGGCTGAACCAATTCACCTTCAAAATAAATTTCTCCCTTATCATTAATCTCTAAGAAGTTTAAACATCTCAAAAGGGTACTCTTTCCTGATCCACTTGCTCCTAATAAAACAACCACTTCTTTTTCTTTAATCGTTAAATCAATTCCTTTTAAAACTTGTAAAGGCCCAAATGATTTACTTACACTTTTGATCTTAATCATATTGTTTCATCCCTCCCACCGAGTAATTAACAACACTTTTTCCACAATGCGGAAACCATTTCTATTTTATTAACATTATACACAATTCTGACTATTCCGTCATTAAGTAATTTTCTTTCTATTAATTAGAATTAATAATGTAGCTAATTTAGTACTACTTTCAGAAGACCGCTGTCAAATCTTTCCAATCACCCTAAACTAGGCGAACGCATATATTGTTATCCAATATATGTAACGAAAGGGGGCTATTCTCATGCATGTCGATTTAACTGCCATTCATTGGCTTTATGTAGCATTTATAGGCTTAATTATTTTATTTTTAATTCTTAGACGTGACACTAGCCTAGTCTGCCTCGCAGGAATTTTCCTTCTTGGTCTAGTAGCAACTGAGTCACTTTCAAGTTCCGTCAGTATCTTGTTTTCAAGTTTCATATACGCCATAACTGAATTACTTTCTACTATTTTAGTAATCTCGATTATTGTTTCTATGAGTAAAGCTTTAACTGATAGTGGAGTGCATCAGGCACTCATCAGTCCATTTACAAAGGTGATGAGAAACGCCACACTTGCCTATTGGACGATTGGTATTGTGATGATGGTTGTATCTTGGTTTTTCTGGCCATCACCTGCAGTAGCTTTAATTGGAGCGGTTTTACTTCCTGTTGCTTTAAGAGTTGGGTTACCAGCGCTAGGTGTTGCGATGGCAATGAACTTATTTGGTCATGGGATTGCTCTTTCAAGTGATTACGTAATTCAAGGTGCCCCTAAACTAACAGCTGACGCGGCTGGCATTCCAGTTTCAGATGTAATACACGCCAGTATTCCACTTGTGATCGTAATGGGTGTTGTGACAACTGTGGTTGCTTTTTACTTCTTAAAACGTGATATGAAAAGAGGACTTTTAACAGTAGAAATACCTGAAGAAGATACGAAAGCTGAGGAGTATTTACTTTCTTCTACACAACAAAAATGGATGGCCGCTCTTGTTTTCATTTTATTTGCAGTGGATATTTGGGCGATGGTTCATTTCAAATTACAAGGTGGGGATGCAACAGCATTAATCGGGGGTACTTCATTAATTATCCTTTCGATCCTATCTATGTTTGGGCATAAAAACAAAGGATTTGAAGAAGTAACAAACTATTTAATTCATGGATTTAAATTCGGGTTTAAAGTATTTGGTCCGGTTATTCCGATTGCTGCTTTCTTCTATCTTGGGGATAGTGGATTTACGGCGATAATAGGAGATTACTTGCCAAAAGGATCGAATGGAATTGTGAATGATTTAGGGTTTGCTTTGGCGCATGCAGTACCAGTAAATCCAGGGGTTGCAGGAGTGACATTAACTACAGTTGGGGCAATTACAGGTTTAGATGGATCTGGATTCTCTGGAATTTCGCTTGCTGGTTCTGTTGCTTCATTATTTGCTACGGCGATTGGTCATGGGATTGCGACTTTAACTGCTATGGGGCAAATTGCAGCGATTTGGGTTGGTGGTGGGACATTGATTCCTTGGGCATTGATTCCTGCTGCGGCTATTTGTAATGTTAGTCCGTTTGAGTTGGCTAGACGGAATTTAGTGCCTGTTTTGATTGGGTTGGCTGTTACTACTGTTGTTGCTATATTTTTGATTTAAAAAAAGTAATTAACATATAAAGAATTCCCATAAAAATATAACCCACTAAATTGTGGGTTATATTTTTATTCTCAACTAAAGTAAATTGATTACCTCATTTAAGCCTTTAATTTTCCAATCTAAAAAGTTTCTAACAATTTCTTTAAAAACTATTTTCAAATTATTTTTTCGCTATTTTCAAAACATTCAAATTTTATTTTAATTTGAAAAAATTTTCTTTCTATAAAAAAATAAAAATGTTAAGATTGGGATTGGTAATATTTTGTAATTAAATAAGAGGGGTAAGTTATGATCAATAGTGTTTCAGAATATATTAACCAAATAAATACACTACTTAAAAATAAAAAAGAAAATCAGACAATTGTTTTCAGGGGTGAAAATGATAACTATCCAACCCCTTGTCAACCAAATATATTTCGAGAAAATATTCTATCTAAAAATAAATATTTTGAAAAAAATTTATTCGATGAAATGTCAGCAAATAAAATTACGGATGGAGGTAGCTATCTAGAAAAAGCAATTGATGCACAGCACGGAGGTTTTCCTAGTAGATTATTAGATGTTACTTATAACTGCTTAGTTGCATTATACTTTGCTGTTACTCCAGGACTAAATAAACCTATCGAAAGCTCCGATAGTAAATCAGGTGTAGTTTATATCTTTTTTATAGATAAAGTATTTTGCCCTTCGGGTAATAACATTAACTCAATTTATAATTCTATTATTAATAGAGATAAACAATGGTTTAACGAGAGTACAATTTTTCAAAAAAACCATAAGTTAATCGACCATTTTAAATCTAACAAGAGAATCATAGCACAACAAGGGGCATTTATTTTATTCCAAGGTGATGATATATCCCCTATGCCTGAATCTGATTATAAAAAATTAATTATTCCAGGAGAATATAAAAAGGATATAAGGGCTCAGTTAGAGTATTTATTTGGAATTCATACGGGTTCAATATATCCTGAACCGGCTAACTTAGTAAACATAATAAAAAACAAAAGTTATAAAATTCATAGTATAGATTTTCATTTAGAAAGTGAATTTGACTTAGTAATATTAAATTTTAATAGAGAAATCGAGTTTTTCAAATCTAGTATAATTAATAAAATACATAAAAATAATTCAATTGATGAGGTTGTAAAAATAATAACTAAGATGGAGGAAATTATTTATTCTTACAAATTAGGTTTTGAAGAATATAGCACTTTAACGAATAAAAACATTAAATTTGAGACTAATAATTTGGATCCGAAAATAAACAGTATAACTGAAATCATAAATATATATAATGATACGATTGATAACCTTGAAAATACCTTACTACCTTTTTTATTAAATCTTAATATTGAATTATCGACTAACGAACTAAAAATGGAGAGTTATTTAAATGAGTAGAGATTATGATAAAAAACTAATACAGTCCATCGAAGAAACATTAAAAAGTAATTCTATTGATACAGAATCTATAGAAGAAAATATTTTATCTAAATCAGTAACAGAACTAAATAGTCATGCAATAAACTTAATTAGTTCTCATTCACTAAAAATAGAAGATTTAGACGATTATTTTATATTTTTTGTATTAAATGAACAAAAAGATTTTTTTAAAGAATTAGCTAACTTACTCAAAAAAGAAGATTTAACCGTTTATAAGAGTTTTAACTTTTATTTTATATGCAATACATTAGAAGAAAAATTTGTTTTTCAAAGTGAACTTGAGAAAAAGTATTTAAAAGACATAAAAAATTTATTTAATAATATTAAACTTAATAAAAGAAATATGGAAATTAGTACGATCTTTGTAAGTACGACAATGCCAAATAAATTTGAAATTAAAATTGATAGTAGAATTAGATCATTAGAAACAACACGAGATATAGTTAACAATGGAAAAGAAAATATTAAACTTAAACTTGATTCATATGTTTTTGTTGCAAACTTAACTGACATAGTAAACATATATAATGATTTAGGAAATGATTTGTTCTTTAGCAATGTTAGGTATGGGATTGAAGATGAACTAAATGTCGATGCAGAAATAAAAGACACCTTAAACAATAATCCAAGTGATTTTTGGTATTTAAATAATGGAATCACTTTGGTATTAAAAGACGATGAGTTTAATTTAAAGAAAAGTAATGTAATTGAAATTAACCCAGGAAAAGATAAAATAATCTCAGTAATAAATGGTGCACAGACAATTTCAGCATCCGCATATTTTTATTATTCAGCTGAATATACTAAAGAAGCTAAAGCTAAGGCTGAAAATGAAGCTAAAGTTATGTTACGTGTTATGAACATTAAAACCAACAATATTTTACAATCTAATAATATTGAAGAAATAAATAAAGTTTATACGAGAGAAATTGATAAAATTAGTATAGCTTTAAATAGACAAAAACCAATAAAACCAGAAGACGTAGCATATACAATGCCTTTTATTTATACAATTAATAACTTACAAATTAAAAATAAAAGTATTAATTATTATTTTAAATTAATAAGACGCGGTGAGAAAGCCAATAACGGGCATAATTTAGTCCAATTTGCCCGAGCTGTAAAAGCTTACTTAGTTCAAGAACCTGGGGATGCACGTACAAAAGGATCTAAGTCTCTACTGGAAGTTAAAAATGATGAGTATCTATTTAAAGATACAGGTATTTTTCGTTCTCAAGAGAATTTAGATGAAGTTTGTTACAATGATATTTTCAAAAAATACTATAAACCTGTTAATTTCGCCTTAGAACTTGAAAAATATTATTTAAGCTATATTAAAGACTATAAAAAATCTAATAAAGATAAAAAAAATAATAAAGAACATGCAATTACAAATTACGGCAAATGGCATTTCATCGCTTATATTATCTTTGTTTTAAATGATTGCAGTTATCCTGATTTTAGTCCATTTGATGCAGAAATAAGATTATTGAATACTACTAAAGTATTTGATATTATTAAAACCTTTATAGATCTTTTTAGTAGAACAACAGAAAAGGCGTCTCTAGAATCAAATGACTTTAAAACAAATAATATTTATGAGAACTTTAGAGATTATACAAGAAATGGAGCACATAACTCGCTAAAAAAAGAAATAATTGAATTTCAAATTAAAATACTTGAATCATTTTCTCCTAACCAGCCTAATTTCCTTTCAAAAAAGAAAGAAGAATTAGAGAGTATTACAAAAACATCATTAATCCATAAACAAGAAGCATTTCCATTATAAGAATAATGTAGGAAATCACACACTATATGCAGAATAACCATATAGTGCGTGATTTTTTATTATTATTCTCATTATTTTATTTTTTTCACCTAACGACTAATTTTATTATCTTGCCTCTAGAGGAACCCTAGGTGAAATCCTTAACTCCCCATCCAACATACGAACTCCCTCCAAATCCATTCACTAAACATTGCCAAATTCCACCTAAAGATGTAGCATGAATCCCATGTTCGCTCGTCTTCATATTAGGTCCAAGATCAATTTCCGCTGCACGCCTGAAAAGGTTCTCTATCATATCGCAAGCCAACACACAATGAGTAGATAAAGGTAATGAAGAGATATGCAATGTTTTTGGTTCATAATAGCTCCAGTTGACTCTCTTAATATCCTGATTAAATAAATCCTCCAACAGATAAAATAAAATCATGATATCAGCTTGTTTTGAAACTTGAATTTTATTTACTTGTTCAAGATTGAAATCTTTAAACATAGGCCCAATATTTTCTTGGTTTTTGTATTTTGATAAATCAATAGTTTGAAAAGAAAGGTATGTATCATCCTGGGGAATTACAAGATCCTTCTTACTTGGACTTGGTAAATAATATACATCTAGAGCCGTTCCTCAGATTAAATCAGTTTGTAATTGTGTAGCTTAGTCGTTATAAATCTTATATCTACCTATTAATCTTAGCTTTAATGTTGGTGCCGGGACAATCTTATTAATACCAAACTATCATTAAATCACTTAGATTACTTGATAACTATTAATCCTTAATCATTCCTGGAGCGATTAACTTTGCTTACATATTTATAATGAGACAATTCTTTGTGAACTTCCCTAAAGAGATTGAAGAGGCTGCCTATATTGAAGGGCTTAGTAAATTTAGTACATTTTGGAGAGTCGTATTCTCGGTTGCAAGAGCATCAGTTGCGACTCAAGCAGTGTTTGTATTATTAGCATTTTGGAATGAATTTATGAAGCCATTGCTTTATATTAATTCACCTCATAAATATACTTTGACGCTTGGGCTTCAATCTTTTCAAAGTCAAAACGTCACACAGTGGAATTACATAATGGCTGCTTCGGTTGTTTCGATTATTCCAATTATTATTATTTACATCTTATTAAATCGATACTTTATGCAGGGCTTTAGAGTCGGCAGTGATAAATAAATGGAGGTATTTTTATGGCAAAATTAGAGGCATAGAGGCAGTTATATTAGATTTGGATAGTGTTATTACTGATACGGCGGAGTTTCATTATATTGCTTGGAAGAAACTTGCGTATGATTTAGAGATATCAATTGACCCGGAGTTTAATGAAACTTTGAAAGGTGTTATTCGGACGGAGTCTTTGGAAAGGATTCTTGAACTTGGAAATCGTCAAGATGATTTTAGTATTGAGGAAAAAGATGAGTTGGCAACTAGGAAGAATCTTCATTATGTAGAGTTGTTGCAGCAGATTACACAAAAGGATCTGCTTCCTGGTGTAGAGGATTTTTTAAAGCAGATAAGATTATCTGGTTTGAAGATTGGTATGGCTTCGGCTTCGAGGAATACATTGTTGTTGAATCCTAAGGTATTTTGAGGGCAGCAGAGGCTTTGAGAGTTTCTCCTGATAGGTGTGTTGGGATTGAGGATTCTGTTCCTGGGGTTGAGGCGATAAATTGTGGGGGGATGTTTTCGGTTGGGATTGGAAGTAGGGATATTCTTAGTTGAGCTATTCTGATACTTAATTCAACATAAGAAATTGATTTAAATCGAGTAATTGATTACTATTTTTAATGATATAGTATCTGCTTTGCAAATAAATTCTTTAGTATAAATATAAAGATACTTGACATTTCTCGTTTTTATGGTTGAAATATCCTTACTAACAAGAAAAGGAGATTATCCTATGTGTCCAAAATGTAATTCAAAATCTTATGCTCTCATTAATTGTGCTGTCTTTAGACATTATCGATTAGAGTACAGACAATGTAAACATTGTTTTTATCGATATAAAGTAAAAGCTCATCTATAAAGATATTTTTAGAAATAAGACAAATAGAGCTAAGTATTATTAGCCCTATTTTCAATCTATTTTATTAGATTATTTAATTTGAAACGCTTTTCTCTCAAGGAATAATAGTTTTATTCTCACTAATAGATTAGCATTAATTTATTTTCAAAAAAATCTTATATTTTCCTACTTACCAAAATTAATAAATTAGTAATCCATTTATTGTAATTATTTATTCTACATATGAAATACTAAATCTTTTACATTAATTTTAGTCATGTACATGGCTGTTTCAGTATGTAAAACAGTTGTATCAATACTGTTTAACCATATGTAATGTCCAAAAATTCTTATATGCTCTTGAGTTTTATATTTAGGCATTAACCCTTGAAATAATTTATTTGTAAAGTTGTATAATTCAGAAGATAATATCACTCTTTCTTCATCATTTTCGAGTTTAGGATCCTTGACATTTCTCTCTATTATATTATCAATTATGTTAACAACCAAGTCTATATCACTTTTCTTTATATCCTCTGAAAATACTTCGTTAATCTTTTCAGCGACGTTCTTGCCTATAGATTTTCGTACATCAACTATGTCTCTTAATTTAGATTTACTCCTCTTTTTTTCATTGCCAATTACAGTATCTATTATTTCAGTGAGATGTATAAAAGGATCAAAACACGGAAAAAACATATTAACTAATGGTTCATTCCAAATCTTTGGATATGCTCTAAAACTCGGTGCCATTCTTTCTATATCAAGCGGATCAAAATATAAAAAAATTCCATCTCTTAAACTAAGTATCATATTGTGACGATGTTCGGCTTTTATATCCAATTCATCGTACCACTTATTTATTATTTTAGGTAAATCAACCATTTTTCCATCCATCTTTAAATCAATTTTGTCACAAACTAAAAATGATGTAATATGATCACAATGGTTATGTTCAATATTATACTCAGAAATTGAATTGACCTGACAGATGCGTTCTATCTTTTTAACAATTAAATGTAATTGATTTAAAGCCTCTTCACTAAAACCTTTCTTATCAATAAACTCATTTATTGCTTTAAGAGTCTCATTAAGATTTGGTACATTTACAAAGCTTCCATACTTAGGAAGTGGTAATTTCCAAAACTCATTTTCTATCGTAGTGTCAAACTCGTTATTTATAATATCAGCCATCCTAAATATATATTTTTGTAATATTTCAGGTGCATTTATGTGAGACCCTCTACGTAATACAGATGGCGCACTAACATTCTCCCTTAATTCTTTGTTTTTTGCTAATTTTTTTAATGCTTCCTTTAGTCCAGTAGTATCGAGATTCGATTTTACCTCACCAATAGCCACAACAGTTTCTATTGGATAAAAGGGAACATCATCTTGTAGAGGAGTGTTTACCTTGTCAAATACAATGACATCACATTGTGTGCTAACCTCTGATTTATCATTAATAATAAATCCCGTACCAATTTCTAGGTTTGTAGGAATAAGCTTTTTTAAAAAACTACGTACTATTTGTTCACGATAAACCCCAAACTCACCGCTATGAAAAAATTTATCCTTTTCTGAAGGTTTAAATAATTCAATAGATCTATAACAAAAATCTTCGATAAAAAAATTAATATGTCTATCTAAAACCTCGTCAAATATTTTACTTGTCACTATATCGAACCTCACATTTATATTACTTAACCAAATCAAACTCACTAAATTATACCATATTATTCCAATGATTCTTTAGTTATTTTATTGTAATAGGTTACTGAACAATGAATGTAACTGGAAATTCATTTGACTATTCTATTTATTAATTACCATTTTTATAAATTATTTTCACATTTTTTTATTCTCTTTTTCAATTGACATATAAATTAATACTCTTTTGAATAGCAAAGCCTATTCTGATAGACTTTTTATCGGTTAAGAATATTTTCCTATTTAATAAAAAAACTCCCTCTACAAGATTAGTAAAGGAAGTTTGATTTAACTACTGTAATTTTGATATGAATTTAGTAAAATTTTATTTAATATAGTGATGCACCTTCACACAAAACCTACTCTTCAGAACATGATCCTCATCAAAAAAATCTTAATCTGTTATACTCATTAAAGAAGTAACTTCTCTACCCATCCCTATTAGCTATTACCTTCAACTCACCCCACGCCAATTAAACATAAATTCTAAACTTCCCCATTCAACCTGAATTCTTGGTAAAATTCTTAACTGCCCATTGGTTTCTAAATTTAAAATATTACTGCTAGAACATATACAAAGAATTGTTTCATCTAGTGACTAGATGAAACAATTTTCACATCTTTAGAGAAGTAAGTACTATCTAATTAAGGTTACATAATTGAATGTTCTTCTTCTTGTCAAAGAACATAGAGTAAAGATGAAAATACATCCTCTTCTTAGGTATTGAATACCTTATTTATAAACCCTACAGGTACATTCTATGTAAGTAATTCTTATTTTGGGTTTTTTATTAAACCACACTTGATAAGTTTTTATTCTCCATCGAGAGAGTTGACTTACTGATTTGAACTTTAAAATCGATTGCTAATTTATCTAGTAAACTATTATAATGATTTTTTATCATTTCATTAGAAATAATTATCTCTATATCGTATTGATTAATATTATTATGATTAATTCTTTTATTTCTAAAACTTATTAAGTCCACTTTACCTATTCTAAATTTTTCAAAAGTTTCTATTATATCCATTAGGGCTATATAATCAACTTCATTAATTAGTAATACGTTCTGCCCTATTTTCTTTTTTGTATCATTTAATTGTTGAGCAAAATTTTTCAAATTCGAAGTATCAGCAAGTGTCCATAACTCGTCAGCTGAATGTTTTAAGTCATACAAGCTAGCCCAAAGCTCATTGTAAAGCTTAAATTGATATTCTGAATACCTTGCCACATCTAATAAAGCTGTTTTATGAATCTCAATATTTTTTTGATAATTCAATTTAACTTCTTCCAACTTTTTAGAAAAATCATGTTTCAAACCCTCAATTTGAACTTGATTATCTTTCTTTATATCTTCTAACAAAACCCTATTTTTTTGTTGGTGAATCTCTGATAGGATTTTAGTGAGTGTTGTGGGAAATACTTTAAGTGAAACAAGCGTACTCAATGATCCCCCAATTAATGATAACAATGATGTTAAAATAGCTGTAACCATATACCTATCCCCTTTTTTACTTTCTACTTATTTAAATGAGAGGTCAAACTCCCAATCAATCCCAATGCAAGTTTCATTGTATTTCAATTGTTTGCCACAGAAAGACAAACTAAGTAATATGTACTTGCACTGGATAGTCATATATTAGTATATAAAGTTCTAATACTTCTAATACTGGAAAAAAGAGACCAATTCCCATACATTGAAATACTTCTTAAATGTATAGTTTTAGTCTCATAAAAGTTAGATTAATTGCGCATAAATACTCAAGTAATTTAATTAATAAACCAACCTAGAGATATTTACATAACATCGATTATACTTTCTGAACAATAATTTGCTGTAATTACTACTACTGTGGTAGTTATGAGCCAAAAAAGTTATCTTGTTTCATTTCATTTAACACATCAAATGCTATATACACCATTCTCTTAGCAATACCTAACTCTACATCCATCCCATGAACTGCTTTATTACAAATACTTATTATATACTTTAGATTAGAACTTCCTTTTTCATTAATTACCCCTTTATCACCAAGTTGATTTAATACCTTACCTACAGATACTGATAAATTAATATCTAAGTTTTTCTCAATAGCAAACTTTCTTAACTCATTTTCTATAACTGAGCGTAGAGTAGCAAATGCGTTCCAAACTTGTCCTGTATCAAAAAGTAATAACAAGTTTTCCCATTCTGTTGTTAAAGGCTTAAATTCTTTATTAATAAAAAGGTTCTTGAGGAAGCACAAATGAAAGAGTTTAATAAGGTAATAAATTCAAATGATTTAAAAGAAATAGGAGACTTTTTATATAAAGTTATAGGGAAATTTAGTGTTTACGATTATATTGATAATCCAAATGTTTCTCAAACTGTTGATTCTTACATGCTTTCGTTTATCTCTTAATATGCTAATAATTGTTAAAGAGACAGAAATAATACCAGTCATTGCAGAAAAAAAATAAAGTAAGATTTCATAATTTGAAATTTTCATACCCTCATTCTCCTTGGTCTTCCCAATATCTTATTATAAATTTTTTTATTTCCTTAACCTCAGAGAATATCTTTAAAGCTGATACATACTGCCTATTAATTGATTTCAACTTCCACTTTAGATACCCACCATAGCAAGCTGTACTTAATACAAATACTAACACTATAACAGCTAGCCACCAAGAAGGTCCATTACCTGTACCAGACTTGAAAAGAGCAGCAAAAAATCCTACAATAATTGACACCGATGCACCTAAACACCATTGAGAAAAACTTTTGACTCTCTCAAAGTGCCATTCATACATTTTTTGTATTCTGTCCTCTGAGTCAGGGGTATCAGCAACCACTAATTCCACAATCTCTTGAATACTTAAATCCTTCAACTAAAAATTCCTCCGTTTACAAAAAATATAGCATTAAAATGAACTTGTTAACTTTTTTGAATACAATAAAATTTTACCATATAATCTCAGAAAATACATTATTATCAAAATTTTTGATATTTTTAGTGAATTTATTTTTCATAGAAGTTTTTTTACTTTTTTTAAATAGTTGAACTCCTAATATATAAATTCATAAAGCATAATATCAATTTACTATTAGTAATGAAAGGGCTTAGATGAATTGAAAATTAAAGCTAACTCGATTTATCAAGTACAACAAATACCTTATAAATTTTACAGATCATTCGTTAAAATGTTGTATATAACATATATTAAAAAGGATAAATATAATTTTATAACTTTATCTTTCAACCTGCCCGAGATAGTATGAAGCAACATAGAAGACTTCAACATATTAAAGAAGTTTCTTAAAGTGACTATGGAATATCTTTAAGCTAATCACTACAACTTCCTTTATAATTCAAAAAAGGGCGCAAAATGCGCCCTTTTTTTATATGCAAATCTCAAATATATTATTATCTAATTGTTTCTAACTTTTAATAACTCAAATTCTTTCAAAAAAGCCTTTTAGCTCCCTAACCAATTCCTGGAACACGGGATGCTCATGAAACATAAAATCATTATGCTTACCATCAATAATATACAATTCTTTAGGTTCTGAAGCCGACTCAAAAAACTGAACTGACTTATCGACCGGATGTAAAAGATTATCCTTTCCATGGTATTATCCCAGGCTAATACAGTTCGATTATTAGGTACATTATATGCTATCCCACTCAATGAATCTGAAAAAAAATCAGTACCTCCAATTATTTGAGTATTTGTCGGATATTTTGAAATAATATCTTTTCTTTGTTTTGCATACATATAAGCCATTTTTTTCTTTCCGCTTGAAGTATAAATCACCGCTGTTTTTCTAGAAATTGATCTTGAAGAACTGCCGTTGTAATTATAATTTTTAGCAAACTTTTTCCCTTTTATTGTTAAATTAACATTGTTCTCATCTATATCTACACAAATTGAACGAGAACTAGTAGGTATATTATTATAATTACTACTCTCAAAAAAACCTCCGTTTATTCCAAAATAAGATGTGTATGTAAGTGGTCTTCAGATTGTCTCTGTGCAAATATTACTAATTTTAGTTTTGATTTTTAAGTATATAATTATACGACTACCCGTCCACAAAAAGAGCCTAATCACAACTGGACTTTAACCAACGATTTCTACCTGTCAAAGTAGATACCTATAACAACTTGAAATATTGTAACCAACTAACGAATAATGGAAATGATATAAAATAAACAATATATAAATTTATAATTAAAATAATAATACATATAATTTTATTACTTGTTAAAAATGCTGAAATAAAGCCGATTAAAGGTAGGAATATCAATGCAATTTGTAGAGTAATATTTTCGAAATTATGCATTCCCCAAGGACTAACCTGAAGCATTGAATTTTTATGATACATAAAATAGTAAACTAACCAAAAAATCCAAATGGCCAAATTATAGATATATATGAAAAATGTTTTTTTCATAGTCACCATGTTATACTAGCGTGGGTATCCGGATGAATTGAAAACTTTTTAGCCGATGATACAGAAAAACTAATCCCTGATAAAGCTATTGAAGGTGTTAAAGTATAACTACTGTTTTGATGTGCATAATTCCCGTATGTATCTAATCTTCTAGTGTTACTAAGAGAACCTACAGAATAATACATATAACTTGATAACGTCTTTAAATATTCCGAATCAATACCTTTAGGCTTGTTATCAGGAAGGTTTATTTTTAGTGCATAGCCCCCTGCTCCCTTTTTCCATTTATTACTACCAGTGGTATATTTAGCACTTTTACTTTTTGATGGGTTTCCTATTGTAGGTTCACGAATATGCATTAGTCTCACGAGGCTCGATAATTTTAATATAATTTGTTTTTGTGCTAATAACTTCACCTTGTAAGTCTTTATTAATCTCATACTCTTCATTAGACATTGATTCGATTTCTGAATCAGTAAATCCTAAATTTAGTAATCGATTCGTTTGAGCAAAATCTAGATTATTTGAAAATATATCAGCATTTTCATCTTCTTGGTTAAGATCGTAAAACGTAATTAATGTATTTGCTGCAAAAGAAATCGGACTTGCCCCATCTTTATAAACTGCCGTTATAGGCATCTGACTATACTTAGTATTTACCACTCTACCTAGTAGAATAGACTGTGCTGTTAAACTAGATTGAGTACTTACTTGATTAATAGTTTTTTCGTTACTTGGTTTCGCAATCTCTTCAGCATGGGATTTCATAGGAATAATAGAACCTAATATCGTTGAAGTTATTGTTATAACAATTACGTTTTTAAATTCCAACAAATAACTCATAGAAAATTGTCACCTTCTAACTTTTATTCGAATGCAGGGATCTATTAATAGATTTTATCTTTAATTAATTTCATTATGTGATTGTTATCACTTAATCCTGTAACAAAATTCCAATTAACGTAAAAGTAAATAACCTCATCATTTATTAATGACATCTTTATCGGTTCGCTGATTTTAAGAAGAAAAGTCTAGATTGAGTCATGAATGATTTTGAACAAACTGTTCTATCATTTTCCGATTTCAAATCAATAATATTGTGCCATTTAATAATTTTCCAATCTTTAAACTCAATTCCATCATCATGAATAACTAATTCTCCATGATGAGAAAGTAGGTTTTTTACATGAACTCTAGTCTTTAATGATAATTTCTTTTTTTCAATTTCAATATTAGTTGCACCATGAAAGATTAATTTTTTCATCCTATCTACTCCTAATACTTTTTTGATAAACCAATATATCAGCCGTTTAAGAAGGTATTTTCTAGAGCAACATCTCCTACATCTTAAGTAAAATAAAGTGTTACTAATATCCTTTATTGTTAATCTTAAAAACTCTCCCTTAAGTCCATTCACTATAATCAAATACAGGGCAAATATGTAACGATATTTAATCTATTTACCCTGAACTAAATTAGTTAATTATTATACTCAATAGTCTTTTCTATTTGTTCTTCTGTAATTCCCAAGCTATACCATGTTGGTGGTGGAAGGAAAACTCTTTGTTTGTTTCCATCTGAATAATGTATTGATGGTCTAATCACGGTGACGGCATAAGGTGATTTTTGAAAATCAAATTTAATGGGAACTTCTTCTTCTTTTTGCTTATTTACATCGATAACGAATGGTTTAATATTTAATACTTGCTCACCACCCAATTCCGCATCAAATTTGTTTATTACAATTTTATTGCTACTGTTATTTTGTAAACTATAGATGTAATTATTTTCTTCACCTCTAATAATGGGATAACTGTTACCTACTTCCAGCGGCTTATCCGAGGTATCTTTAATTACATTTATCCCCAATGCTCCAACATCATATGTTTTCAAACCACTCTTAGTTAGTATGGTTATTTCCCTTATTTCTGTTTTTCCTTCAGACTTACCGACAATATTAAGAGCCAAATTTTTCATATGATACTTTCCAATCTTAGCAGTTCCATTAACTTCAAAGTTTTCAATACCAATAGAATTTTGATTTTCATTACTTAACTTGATTGAATCAATTTTAGTAAAAAAGACTTTCTTATCACTTGAATAAATATAGGTAAAATTTAGTGGTGTTTCTTCTCCTACTCCAAGACTATATGACCCATTAATAGGAAGAAATGTATTTGATATTGGTATAACTACATTAGTTGGGTATGATTTACTTTTCTTATTAAAAAACGTTATTTGACCTGTCAATAAAACTAGTAGAAAGATTGAGACAATAATTAATAAAATAATAAATAATATTTTTTGGATATTCATGTTTTTACTTAGATAGATCTCCTATTTTTTTAGTAAACGTTTACAAAATTATCTTAACATTATAAACGGTAAAATTTACTAAAACACATTGTCATTATTGTGAACATTTTCACATATTGTTCAACATCCGCATTTATTTTTTTTGGAACATATGACTATGGAACAAGACTTTAATTCTTTGAATAATGCTTCCAACAGAATACTCAATCTCATTTTTGTAATTTCACTACACATTTTATCTCTTCTATAAAATAAAAAAGTACTGATTAATCAGTACTTTCAGCTTTGATTCATCTAGAACTACTATTAAGTTATTTACTCAAATTATTCTCTTAATCAAAAGAATTTTTCATTATTTACATCTTTGATCAAATTTATCCACTTTTGACCTAATATCAACCATATTAATGAATCAATTAAAAGGATTTGATTATAAATACGAAAAGTTTCTGGGAAATCAAAAGAAAAATATTTGCTGAGATTATCCCAACATTGAAATATATTAAGTCTTTAATTTTTAATCCCAATAGAACAGAAAATAATAATGAAAAAATAATAGGTGTAATATATTTATAATTTTGTAAGGTAAAGAATAATTGATTATTAAATAGTAATAAAAGATATGTTATTAAAAATAATATTTCATTAACTAAGAAAATAGTATTTAATACTTTTTCTTGATTTTTTTTATAATCTAAATTATATGATGTAAATCTGTCTAAAATAAAGTTAAACAAAATATTAATAAAAAGAATTAATATTAGCATGACAAATAATATAGCAAATATAGCTATTATTATATTTGATTGTGACCATTGAATTTTATAAAAGTTCTTAATTTCTATAAATAATAGAAAAATGATCCCAAATAATAGAGAAAAGTTCATAAAAAACATTGGTTTTGAATTCATAATACTAATCTCTCAATGTCATATATACTATTTAATAATTGTTCTTTGTGATTTATTATAAACACAAAAGATTCGCTATTGAAAATTCTGTCCTTAACCAGTTCGCATGTAGCCATATCTAAATGCTCAAAAGGTTCATCCAAAAACAAATATTCCCAAGGATAGTCAGTAAATAAAGCTGATATAATTATTTTTTGCTTAGTTCCTTTAGATAAGTCCTTGCAAGAAGTGTGTCGGTTACTCTCTAATCCTAGCAGTTTTATTAATTCATCAAGAATGATAAATTGCTTTGGAATTTTCAACATCTTATTAAGGTAAAAAAGTAGAAAATCTTCTAAAAGCATATAAGGTTCGTAAAACGGGGTTGATGGAACGAAAAGGGTTTTACTTTTATTGTAATTTAAGAAGCAATTCCCTTCATTGACCTTGTTTATTCCCAATATAATATTTAATAGTGTAGTTTTTCCTGATCCGTTTTTACCTTGTAACCAGTATTTTTTATTATCTAATAGGGTTAAACTAAAATCTTTAAAGATATAGATTTCCTCCTGATAGAAAAAATCAATATTTTTTAATTCAATCAAAAAAAACACCTCTCAGTAGCTTCAATTGCTGCAGATATAATTAAAAGAAAAATAGAAAAAAAGATTAATTTAATATAATTAGTAAAATTCAACTCTTTTTCTATAAAAATATCTCTGAATAAAACCCATGACATATACACCCATATTGTCATAGCATATAATTCAAATAAAAAATGAGGAAGAAATAAAAATAGTGTATTTTCAAAATTATATTGTAGAATGTAGATTTTTAATGATCCCACTGTAATATATAAGTCTATTAATAATTTTCCAACTCCTAGTATTGGTATTATATAAAAGATAACAGCCATTAAATTATTGGAAAATATTTTAAAAACATTTTCTGGCTTGCATGCAATATTCTTATATACTGAATCAGAATTTATATTAGAAGGTACATCGACTAAAATTAAAAATAGAATAAATAAGCAAATTATACATAAAAAATATATATTTAATATTTTAATAAAAATCACCCAATGTAAATTACGTTAAATGCAATAAAACAAAAAAACAATTCCATGAAAAAAAAGTAAAAGAAATAATTTTTTTGTCCTTTAAATGATTCATACATTACTATTTTATATGTAAATAGTAATAAAAGATAAAAAGCAAAGGCATTTACTGCAGTAAAAGTTAAAATGTCTATATGATAAAATCCTTTATTTACTAAAAAAAGAATAATTAAACTATTCATTCCTATAAAAGTATGGAAAGTATTCTTGTATAAAATTGTTTTCTTATAAGTCTTTATAATAGGAACTCTTAAATATTTGAATTGCATAAACAGTTGTCTGTAGTTAGCGTTTTCATATATTAATTCTGAGTAAATAAATAAATTGGCACATAAATAAAACAATGGAATATTTATCACTGCGTATAAAGGTATACGACCAAAGCCTAACCAATTAAAAGAAATGAATATCAGAAACATCCCAAATGCAAATAATAATAAAATGAGTTTTAAAACTTTAACTTTTATAAAATTCTTTTGATTATTATTCTTTATATATACAAGGTAAAGTATGTTTAATGTGATAAATATTAATATGGATGCAAGTGAGCTAAAAAAACTAGTTAAAGAAATGTAAGAGAAAACGTAGCTTAAAAAAACAAAGATTAGGACAATTATCATCCAAATAAATACCATAATTTTCTCTTTTAAATAAAAAAACAAAAATAAATATCTATCTCCGTAAAACTTATAGAAATCATACTGTAAGGTTGAAATAATATTCTTGTTCCCGCTAATCATTGTCACCAATGTAAACAAAAATAGTATATTAATATCCAATGATATAAAAAAGACATTAAATCTATTAAATAGATACAATAGCTCAACTGGATAACAAATAATAAGAAAAATACATAGGAATAGTAAAACTATCCCTATGATTTTAACTAATAATTTATTTATTTCAGATTTTATTAACAAGCTATTAAAAATAGTTTTAACCTCTTCACTTTTTAACTTTAAAATAGCTTTTAACATATATCTCTATTTAGCTACTTTTACCAAGTAGTTGCATAACCTTTTCCATATTTTGAAATAATTTTTTTAGCGGTAATAACAAGTGCAGTTGAAATAACTCCATATCCCACAATAATCGCAACTAGACTAATGATCGTTGTAATAGTACTAAATGTATCAATAATGGTTATAACTTTTCCAGCTACTGTAGTCGAGATACCCAAGTTAGCTGCAAGATGTGGCAAAGAAATCGTTAAAGTTGAAAGCAATACAACCATTCCTAATACATAAAAAATTGTTTTTTTATTCCTCACTAAAGACATGATAATGCCCCCTTTTTTAATTGTTAGAGTCTAATACCCCTGCTAGTGAAATTAATCCATATGTAAAAGACTATGATATCAACTTCACCATTAACATGAGCAAGATCGAAATACAATTACCGTTACATCTGTTAATGAACCTTGCTTGTCAAAGAGAATGCGGTGGGGTTAGTGCTTTGCTGGTGTATACTATATATACCCCTTACTATAGTTTACTTACAAAATCAGTTGAAATTTTTCTTAAATGTAAGAATGACGTCATACCCTAAACTAAAATGGTTAATTATTATACTCAATTGTCTTGTCTATTTATTCTTCTGTAATTCCCATTCATGTTTTATTTCATATCTTACCTCCTATTTTTTTAGTAAACGTTTACGGAATTAGCTTAACACCTTAAAAGGTAAATTTTACTAAAAACAGTGTCATTTTTGTGAACGATTTCACATTATTATCTACGGCTGCGTTTACTCCTATTGAAACCACATGAAAATTTAACAACTATGATTCTATTAACATGCATTATTCCTATATTTTTATTTAATCTTTACAAAGGTACTTTTAAAAGTAAAAATTTGTAAGATTTTACTAAACATTCACAAAAATTCCATTAAATTCATTTCCAAGATTACTATGACTAGGATTAACTTAATTATTAAAGGAATTGCTAGTTTCCCTAAAACGTTAGGTGTGATCCAAACTTACATACAAACCAACATGTCTACAATGGAACTATTAAAAATAGGATCCGATTTCATAGTTAAAGGTAAGGATAAAGATGTAGAAACATTACGAATTCCTGGAGACGGTGCTTTCACACCAAAAAGATATGAAAAAGCCGGTGAAGTAATGGAACTAGATGCTGAAAAAAACAAAGAAGTATTTCAGGTATTTTTAAAAAAGATATTTGTTAAATTTGACTATATGTTACATTAATAGCTTCTCGTTTAAGTAATGAATTCGGAAAAGTAAAAACATCAATTTCCACTAATAAATTGTGTGTAATCAAAACCCCTTGTCATCTTTGTGAATATTTTTACAATAAAAAGTTACTTCATGACTAAATGAAATAGAAAAATAACCATTCCTCCATTATCTGGTATCTCCGTCATTCAAGAAACTCCTTTTTAGAAGAATTATAGTAACGTCTATATAATGGCATTCAATTTTCCCGTTAACTTCACATAGTGTTCGATTATTCCCATAATATACCTTTTGAAATATGATAAGCTTAAAGAAAATACTTTAAGGAGCTGGATTATGTTTAAATCAGCAGTAATAATTAGTTTTCTTCTAGTAGTTTTACTAAGTACCTATTTTCTAATGCAAAGAGAGTGGCAAAGTGCTATAACAATTTGGGCTTTTTATGGTGGTATTTTATCTATTACAGTTTACTTTTCTTTTTATCAAAAAAAGAAAAAAGTAAACTAATATCTATTCACCAATAAACATACCAATACTTGTTGGTACTGTAGATTCATCCATTATAAAATTGATGTTGTAGATGTAATACATATAAGGATGGATTATTTCAAAAATATTTAAGTCATGGTATCTTACTCAAAGGGAGTTCATTTACAAAATTTTAGAGAAAAAGTGATTCCGCTGTCTCTGGAATCACTTTTTCCGTTGTCATATAAGTTAATTTATTACGGGAAGAAATGAACATACATATAATAAACTCTATGAAAATTTAACTACTAAGATTCTATTAACATGTATTATTCTGATATTATTATTGAAAAACTATTTAATCTTCACAAAGGTACTTCTAAAAGTAAAAATGTGTAACGTTTTACTAAATCATTCACAAAAATTCCACTAAATTCATTCCTAAGATTACTATAATTAAAAACATTATATATTACTTAAAGAGGTAATCGATTTAATAGATAACGTTTTCTAATCAATTCAAAATATAGTAATGAAAAATTTTATTTTTTTGATAGATTAAAATAAAAAAGGAGTAATTGAAGATTATGGATGAGGATGTTTTTCTAAAGGATGAGGAAGCTTTTCCTTTATATAGAATACTATCTATTTCATCGGGTATGCAGTCTTTATTTATTATGTTGAATGCACGTTTTATGATAGAAAGTATCGTGAATGTAGTTGTAATATGTTTATTTTTTTTAAGTTACTTAATTATTTTTATAATAATGCCAAAAACTAAACGAAATTATCAATATATTATTTTAAGTTTTGTATTATTTGTATGTATTTCAATATTTGCTATTAAATAAAATAGCGGAGGTCAGCATTGAATAATTTGATGCTAACCTCCGCTATTTTAAATTGTTTCAGTCCAGTAAGATTTTATTAATTTTGTACGCGCTGAATCGCAGTATATATATATTGTGTCTAAGAACTCTTGTTTTATACAGAGTAATAGTACTGAACAACATCTTTTCCGTATCGTTTAGGACCTTGTGTGCATATGAAAATTTTTAATTACCTTCTGGAGGAGATGCAATGATCTTAGACTCAAAACTGAAGCTTTTGAATTCATATTTTTTAACTTAAAACGTGATTCAACACGAAAATCCCCAGTGAAACCGGGGGCATTTGTAATCAAACAAAGTGGTAATGCTTCCTATTCAGGCCGTTTAATCTGGATCTTTGTCTTTATATATTCAGTATGAGGTTTATCTCTCTTATCAACCCAGCTTACTTTTATAGAAATTTCATTTAATTTCGTAATTGCGTCTTCGAATGTCTCTTCAGGGAATAAGTTTAAACTTCTACCTGCAGAAATACCTCTTGGAGATTTAATAGATGGAGAAATTGTGAACTCCTTAGAAACTGCTTTATCTGAAAGAGATTCTTTCATTAAAATGTTCGTAATCAACAAATCGGGAGTATAAATACTTCATAAGCATTAATTGGTAATTGACCTGAGACGATGACATTTTTCATGTATGTTTTTGCTTTTGAAACTCTAACATCGATCTCTATTCTTCCCTCAGCAGACTGATAAGTTTCAGCTCCAATTTGAAAGTTTTTACTATTTGATAAGAACTCAGATGGATTTTTCTTCAAAATATCTGCCGATTCAACTTTCATGGTATCGTCACCATTTTTCTTTGTTGGAGAAGTTTGTTCTGTAGTGGTTTGTGTAGAAACAGGTTTCGATTCTAGATCTTCTATTTTTTCACAAGCTGTGAAAATTGATATAGTTAAAACTATAGCAATTAATATAATTAGTTTTTTCATTTTATGAGAACGGAATAGGCTCCCCCCTATTCCTCTCCTCCTTTTTTAGTTTTTGTCCTTTATACCAGTTTGTCCAAGCTCGATCATAAAAAGAACAATGAACCTAGTTTTTTAGTAAACGTTTACGAAATTAGCTTAACATTTTAAAAGGTAAATTTTTCTAAAACTCATTGTCTTTTTGTGAACAATTTCACATTTAATTTACAGCTGCGTTTACTCCTATTGAAACCACATGAAAATTAAACAACTATGATTCTATTAACATTCATTATTCCTATGTTTTTATTTAATCTTCACATAGGTGCATTTAAAAGTAAAAATTTGTATAGTTTTACTAAAACTTTCACAAAAATTCCACTGAAATTATTCTACAGATAACTACAATTAGAGACATTAATAAATTATTTTCATAAGAGGTGAATGTTTTGGTAGATAATCTAGTAAATTAGTTTTCTAATAAATTTTTAAAAATATATAGGAGGGAATTTTACTATTCGGTTTTTAAACTGTACAAATTACTTAATTAAAAAATAAAAATACAAATCTTGTAATTTTAAAAATAATCGGAGGTCAGTATGATTATCAAACGAAGAAATACACACAGTTTTTTATTACTATTAAGCACACTTTTTTGTGTTGGAGGACTTTCAAATGGCTTTGCTAATGCTGAGGAAATTCAAAATACATCCACCGAAGAACTACATATTTTATCTGAAGAACTAGTGAGTCCAGTTCAATTTAATACTTTAGAAAGCATAAAATTACAAAATTTAGGTTTTCTACCTGATGAAATTAATAGTATGACAGTTGGAGAATATAATGATTTCAAAGATTTATACGGATCAAATTTAACTACAGATGAAAATTATTATAAGATAACTCAAGAGATTCCTTACTCTGAGCCCTTAGTTGAAGAAATCTCAAAAAATCAAGCAATTAATGAGATTAATACAACAAAGTTAGCTCGAGGTACTTCCTCAAAAACAACCGGTTATTTAAAAATGACGACTTCTTCTTCAAAATTAAATAATGGAAATACTCTATTAAAAAACTCGTTTACGTGGCTTAAGTCCCCAAATATGAAATTAACTGATGTAGTTGCAATTACCCATTCTGCAAGTTCTGTAAAAATTCCAAATACCGATAAGTTTAGTTATAAATACACAGATGGTAAAGGGATACATTCAGTTGGAGCAACAAGTACCACAAAAAATAACAAAGGACTCGCAAAAAAATTCAAGTTAAAAGATTTGGGGATTAATGTGGCACCATATAATCACAACGGTTATCTTTCAGTTGAAGTAACTAAGGGTAATAAATATGATATAACTGCTAATGCTTATGGTCACTACACACATACTACTTTAGGTGTAACATCATCTATAGACATTAAAACAGGAAGTATAGGAGTTGGGATATATGGTACCAAAACTGATATGGAAGATACTATGATAAAATTCAATTATTAGTAAATAGAGGTTACTTAAATGAAAAATATTTTTGTTTTTGCAATCGCTTCACCTATTGTATTTTATATTTTATCATTACTACTCATTTTACTTAATTTTGATGAATTAAACTCGTTCTATATTACTCTATCTATATATTTAGGGGTAATAATTGGACTTTTATTCAAAATTTATAAAAACATAAAATAGTATACCATATCATTTATAAATAGTTTGGCGTGGTTACCCTAAATTGAGGAACGGGGTAAGTGCCTCAATGAGGGTAACATATGCCAATTCAATTAAAAATACTTCTAGTTTGGTAAAGGAGACTATGTATAGACAGCTTAATAAGAAGAAAAAAAAGAAAAGTCTTTTATTTAAATTAAGTTTAATCCTAGTAATTCTAATATCAGGTACACTTGCTTATGGATTCTATCAATATAAAAAAGGAATTCAGTTAGGACAAACGAGCAATAATAAAAAAACTATAAAATTCAATTCTACTAAAATACCTAATAAAACCAACATCCTATTGCTAGGAGAAGATGCTCGTAAAAAAGGTGGAAGCTCACGAACTGATTCAATTATGATCTTACAATACAATAATAAACACGAAACAAAGTTAGTTTCGATTATGAGAGATAATTATGTTCCAATTCCGGGATATGGAAAACACAAGATTAACGCAGCCTATTCTTTCGGAGGGGTTGAGCTTCTACGGCAAACAATTCAACAAAATTTTGAAATTGAAATTGAATATTATGCAATAATTGATTTCAAAGGTTTTGAAGAAATGATTAATGGGATTGCTCCAAACGGAATAACAATTAATGTAGAGAAACCGATGGAAAGTCATATCGGAGTCAGTCTTAAACCAGGGGTTCAACAATTAAATGGAAAAGAACTTTTAGGGTATGCAAGATTTAGACATGATGCAAAAGGTGATTTTGATCGAGTTGTTAGACAACAAAAAGTGCTGGAAGCTATTAAGTAGAGACATTGAGAATACCTATAAAAAACACTTTTACTTTTACACCAAAAAGAAATGAAAAAGCCGGTGAAGTATTGGAGTTAGATGCTGAAAAGAACAAAGAGGCTTTGGAGCTGTTTTTAAATTAATAAAAGGACGCAAAATGCGTCCTTTCTTTATAAGCTATTATTGTACTGTCTCCAACTTAGTATAGCTCAAATTCTTACCAAAAAATCCCTTCAACTCCCCAACCAGATTAGTAAACTTTTGCTTCTTTCCATCAGAAGTTAATGGTTGATCGTAGTAGCCTCTTGCTTGGTTGGATAAAGAAGGGTTAACTCGAAAAGTAAAAAAAGATTGTCCAATAAATAGACAATCTTAAACACGCTATTTAAGACTTCAGTATACTAAACTATTAATAATCGGTTCTCCAGATATTCATAGACATCAATAATAAGAAAGGTGAATTGCATGTTGATTGAGGAATATAGAAGAATAAATAATTGTGATAAAAATAAAGTTCAAATTTATGCAAACAGCTCAACTGGTGTTGTAACATTAATCATTGGTGATCGAACTATTGTTGCAAAAAATAATTCACTAGAAAGTATTATTGGCGAAGTTCGAAAACACCGTCACAATCGATTAGCTCAAAGTAGAATTCAAACAGCAAGATTTATGGAAAAATTAAACAGTATTGGTTGCAAATAGGAACAATTTTAAAACTTCAATAAGCAAAAAAGCCTGAATCCATGATTATCAAATAATCAATGCTCCAGGCTTTTATTTTATAACTTAGTATATTTTTCTACTATTTAACAGTGGCTATCTACAAGTATTTCCAATAAAATTAAAATATTGTTAGAAATGTAAACTTACAATTAGATATTGGAGGAGTATTGTGTCAAATTATAAATCACAACTGAAACGCATCGTCGAAGGATTAAAACATACAGATCCAGCGATTCGACATGATGCAATTTTTGAATTAATCGAACTATCAGAAGTAGATGACCTACAATTTAATTTATTGACTTTGGAATGGTTAGCAAAAGAAGCCGCTTATCCATATCCAACATCATTTAAGGTATGGGATGAACCTAGTTACCATCTAATCAAATTCATCTCTGATTTTGAAATACCTGAATTAACAGAGGCCTTAATAAAATATTACCCTGAATATAGTAAGGCTGCTAAAGAAGAAGTATTTCGATACATAACCTCTTTTGACGGAGAAGAGCATGAACAAGCAATCTTGGAATTAATTGAACAAGATATTCAAAACAAACAAGTTGTCTTACCATTAGATGTGCTATACGACAATCCTGGCATCATTATTAAACTATTAGAAAAACATACTGAATTATTTGAAGTGGAAGAATATAAAACTACTTTTTATCGATTGTTGTCATACTGTTTAGATAAAAATTATCTAGACCGTTTCAAAACAAAATACATCGCGCCATTGTTATTAGTGGATTATCAAAAGCAAGTAGACGAATTTCTGCTTTATCAAAATGATTATGATATTAAGTTTGTGTATGGTTCATGGAAAGAAACCTATTTACAAATCCGTTCAATTATGGCGATCTATTTATCTTTAATGGAGTATTACTTTAATGATGAGATGACACCTTTTATAAAAGAAGCAATGTCATTTACTGACCCGTTTATTCGAACTAACGCAATTATTGCGGCTCTTCAACGTGACATTGACGTACCTGAAGAACTACTGATGGACTGTGCTACAAATATAGAATCCACAGAATACTTTTATTGGGAAATACTCAGAATTCGTAAAGAACACTTATTCCCTATTAAAGAGAAAAAACAAGAATACTTCGCTAAAAGTCACTTGTTTCTTCATATCGTACAAGAACATGATTTTGTCCCTGAAACAATCGAATTAGTTAAACAGCTTGATATTGAAAACTCATATAACCAACCAATCCGATATTATTTAGCTTCCGTTTCACATGATGATCAATCCATTCCAGCTTGGGTAGGTGCTTATTCTCTCGAGGAAGAAGACGACTCGATTCATATGTGGGAAGGAACTTATTTAGAAGATGGACAGTTCAATGAGAAATCAATCGAAGAACATGTACAAGTATTTATGGACAAAAGAGAAAATGAAAAAGAAGAAGATGCTTCAATTTTATATTACGAAAGTAAGCCTAAATTAAGTAAATGGTTCTACACTTGGTACCTCTTACTAGCTGTGCGGGGATACCGAGCATTTACCACAATGGACCCAGTATACATCACTTTAACAACTTTATTTGCAGTTTTAATCGTTTCATATCAAATCTATAAAACTAAACTATTAAAAAACAAAATCGAAATCGTCGGCAATATTGTCCGATATACCGAAAAGGATGCTCACTCTCAAATTTTACTAGAAGACATAAAAAAAATAACAATTCAAAAGTCTAACATGAAAACAAGAATGCTTGATCGACGTTCCAAAGTTGTAGCCATTTACAACAAACAAAACAAAGTAGCATTAGAATTCCCATTAGAATGTGTATCTTACGATGAATTTGCAATTGTTGTAGATGAACTGACGGATCATTTAAAAGAACAACCACATATTCAGCAACAATGATTTAATAGAAACAGTAAAAAGCTTGTACCTATGATTACAAAGTAATAAATGGTACAAGCTTTTTATTTTAATATTTAATTTACTAGTGCTTCAGTTCTTTCAATTCTCCATTTTCCGTCCTTATATAGATAATAAAAATCTATGCTTCGATTAATATCTTTATTAATAGGTTCAATATCGATTTCTAATCCCCTACCTTCTACTAGGCCACTAACTTCAACATCTGCCCATCCATCCATTTTACTTGTTTGATGAATCCATACTACTTTTCCTTTTGTTTTCATTCTTTCTTCGAATAAAACTAGCGAGCGCTTCGTTAATTCAGTTTTTGTTTCATTTGTAAAATAGATTATATTTTCGATTGGCTCGTAAATATAAAGCGAAACTATTAAAAAGATCCCTAACAACCCGATTGTTCTAAGAACTGCTTGAAAAGAATACCTAACTGTTTTTTTCAAGTATTTTCCCATCAATAAAAAATAAAGAAAATATGGTAAACAGAAAACTAAAATTGGGAGTCCAACATAAAATATTGAAATAAATAACCATCCAGCAACAAATGATAGAGTTTCAGGTATCCCATAGCAAATAGCTATTCCTACAGTTAATAAAAATGGAGCATAGTACAATAATTTAATTTTCATAGTTAACCTCTAAAAATGATAAATATTGTATTGTTATAAAAACGATTGTACCATTTTGAATAAAACTTTAATTCCTTCAATAGTAGGGTATTTTATGCAGTACTATTCTTCCATATAGATAAAAAGAGCCAATTCTTTGGCTCTTACAGTGTTTAGACAAATTACAAAAAACTTGATTTTCAGACCTTAATTCACTAACTTAAAACCCAACTCTCATCGTATCAGGATGTGAACCTGCTCGACTATCTTGGTTTAATTCATCAATGTTTTCCATGTCTTCTTGTGTTAATTCAAAGTCAAAAATATTTGCGTTTTCGATGATACGGTTTTCTTTGATTGATTTTGGAATTGTTACGACATCATGTTGTAAGTCCCATCTTAAAATGACTTGTGCTACTGATTTATTATATTTATGAGCAATCTTTGTTAACACTGGTTCCTCTAGAAGCTGACCTCGTTTTAAAGGTGACCATGCTTCCATTTGGATCCCTTCATTTTTACAGAAAGCTAATAGCCCTTTTTGAGTTAAGTGTGGATGAAACTCTACTTGGTTAACCATTGGTTTAATGTCGCAGTCACTCAATAAGTCTTGTAAATGGTGAATTTGAAAGTTACTTACACCAATTGCACGGACACAACCGTCTTTGTATAATTTTTCAAGCGCCTTATAAGTATCTTTATATTTGTCAACACCAGGCCAGTGAATGAGATAAAGATCTAAATAATCTAGCCCTAATAAATTCAGACTCGTTTCGAAAGCTTGTAAAGTAGTTTCATAGCCTTGGTCTGAATTCCAAACTTTACTCGTTACAAATAATTCTTCTCGAGCAATTCCAGATTCTTTAATGGCCTGACCAACGCCTTCTTCATTTTTATAAATTGCAGCAGTATCGATGCTGATATAACCATTTCGGATTGCGGCTTTTACGGCTTCAACAACTTCTTCTCCTTCTGAAACTTTGAAAACGCCTAAGCCTAATCGTGGCATTTTTACTCCATTATGTAATGTTACTGTTTCTTTTAGATTTGTTAGAATCTTAATGACCTCCAATTTTTTATTTTATACTAACTGCAAAGTTTTTTTCGCAGCGCGTACCTTTTCCATATATTGAATTGCATGATCTGTAACTTGATCATAATCCCCTTTTTTACCAGCTGCAATTAAAGTGCCTCAATCCCCTACTGCTACGCTACCGTTTCTGATCCATTTTTCTATTATATCTAAATCTACTCCTATTTTAGGTAAATAAAAAAGGATTGAGTTCTGTGTGTTCAGAATCCAATCCTTGCTACGATTTATGTAAAAAATTCAGGGCGTGATTAATTAACTAAAAATAGAGATACCGGTATTGACATCTCCTTTGCTTAACCTAACCGAAACTCCATTTTTCTATTTTTTGTCGCCATTCCAATTGACTCATAAAAATGAATCGCATTTTGATTACTCTCCGAAACTCCCAATTCAATACTATCAACGTTCAATTCTTTCGCAAAATTAATAACAGATTGCATGAGTTTTCTTCCAATCCCCTTTTTCCTACTCGCGTCATCAACACATAAACTATTTACAAGTAAGATTTTCCTTGCATTAACAAAAGAGTTTTCGGGTATTTCTTCTTCCTTCAAAACTGCCATCCCAACTATTTCATTACCTAGAGTTGCCACTAGGATATGTTTCTTATCATCTTTTAGTTGGCTTTTGAATTCCTCTTCACCTACTGGAGTTGGGTTCTCTTTGTATAGGTCTGGTCGTTCAGAAACGTGTATATCGTGAACTTGTCTAAATAATGGTATTAATGACTGGTAGTCTTTTTGATTGGCATTTCGGATTGAAATCTCCATACATTTTCACCTCTTTGGTTGTTTTAACTTTGCAGTAATTTTCTCTAACACACAAAATTATTTATCCTCAATTACTTCCAATATATTAGCTGCCAACTTTAGTCTGATTGGTTTGATAAAACTTTTCCCTGCTCCCCAACCAATATCAAATATCCCTTCCCCATTACCTGAGGAAATGCACTTAACATACGTCTCACCACTAAAGTTATCAATAGTAACTGTCAATGTTGCTGTACTGTCGTTTCTAAAAAAGTATTTTTGAAATACTAGGATTGCAATTTCTTTCTCCTCAGCAACTTTATAATCTTGAAAAATCAAATTAGACTTTAATTCTGTGTCTTCTAAAAGAATTTGAGATACTTGAACTGGCTTTATATTTACAGTGAATTCTAAGTAATGTTTCATTTGATCCCTTTTCCTCCTTTAAATAGGGTAAACAAAAATACATCTAAATTAATTCACTTTAATTCTATCAATTATTTCTTTTTATTTTCCAAAGCAAATTATCCTATTTAATTGAATTAAATTCCATTTACTTAATAAAAAAGTTGACTAAACAGTCGATCAATACAACTGTTAGCCAACCATTCAAAGGGGTACTCCTCATTACACTTCAATTAACAATAAGAGCTTCACTAATGCTCATATTTTCCTCCCTCAATTCTCTATCGTGCTCTTCATGGTAAGAAACGATCTTCATCTTATCGTCGAAGAAACTTCCTTTCATGTTTTCTATCTCTCTTGAAGCTGTAAGGTATACCTTAATATCGTAATCGTTTAAAAGACTGTAATAATACCGCCTGGTGGGACTGGGATTGATGGTCCGGTTACTTCAATTTCTGCATCAACAAACAACGCATGGGGGAAAGTCGCACCTGCATTGTTAAAAGCCAAATCCGATATAGAGTCAAATATTCTCCCAGCTATTACTTCCACACTAAGTTGGTTTTTCTTTTCTTTGCGACCAATATCGCCCCAAAATGAAAAACGCCATATTCCGAAAGCTGGAGGAGCAGATGGACCGGTGACAACGATGAGCAGTGTATGGTGTGGGAGAACTTTTACTGTCCAGTTACCAAATGGTGGGGACGAAATTTCAGGATTTTGAACGCCAGGAGGTACTCCAGGAGGGGAAAATTCTACTAGGAAATTAGCTTTAAGTGTTTTTGAACTCGGATTTTTGAAATAGATATTGATCATATCATTGCTATCTGGCGCTTGGTTATCAACGGGCACGTGAAATACACCAGTTGTAATTGCCTTCACTATTTTATCACATCCCATCCTTCATTCTCACCACACTCTTCGGATGAACTTACTTCTAAGAAATTTTCTTCAAAGTTGTTAGTCAATTAATTTCTTCCTTTCTATTAATAATATCAATTAGGGACATCTATAAATAATATGTAAAAAGAGAAAAAACTGCTTGTACACAAATCTATTAAACTATCTTTTTTATAAGAAACCCTTTATTTGTCTTGCCAAGTGCAACATACGGGGAGCAAAATAGAGGCAATTCGTTCATTATGACTCATTTACCAATTAAGTGAATATTGAATATGCTCTAATGTAAAGTGCACCAATATCGCACTGCTTTGGCAATTGAAACGTTAACTCCTGTATAGAACTGGCAGAATTTGCCCTAAACTAACAATACAAAATCATAAATTTAAATCAGATAATGGGGTATTATGATGGAAAGATTTTTTCAATTTCATTCAAAATTGGGTCCGTTTCGCCTTTTTTCATTAGATCACTTATTAACAATCGGAATTATTTTGATTCTCGGAGTTCTTTTATTTGTCTTTAGAAAGCAGATTCAGGACTCGGGGAAAAAGCGGCTTTTTCGTTTCTCTTTAGCATTTCTCTTATTGGCTTCAGAGATTTTTTATCATATATGGCTTGTGTATGAGAATGCTTGGTCGCTTAAAACTGGATTGCCACTTGAACTTAGTGATATAACTGTCATTCTGGCAATTGTAATGCTTCTGACAAATAGCTATAGAGTGTTTCAATTCATGTATTTTGCTGGTTTGGCCAGCTCTATTCAAGCAATCATAACACCTGATCTTGGCCACTATTCGTTTCCACATTCTCGATATTTCGAGTTTTTTGTTTCTCATGGTGGAGTGGTGCTTGCCTGTTTGATTATGGTGGTGGCCAGCAAATATCGACCGACCATACCATCCATGTGGGTGACCGTTCTCATTGTTAACCTTTATGCAGCTTGCGTATTTTTCATTAATAAGTCGTTGAAAACTAACTTCATGTATCTCATGAAAAAACCCGAAAATGCTTCTCTATTAGATTATCTAGGACCTTGGCCATGGTATCTTCTATCAGCAGAATTGGTGATGATTGTGAGCTTTTACATACTGTATAGCCCGTTTTGGTTAAAAAGAAAAATAGAAAGAAAATAAACGAGGTTATTTTCATTTATCCTTTGAAGTTTTAAAGGGAAGAGGAGATTTTTTAATTTACATAAAAAAAATCATTATATTTCATCTTAGAGTATGAGATAACTACAGAAATGGCTATGTAATTATGAGTTTAATACTTCCATTTTTATTGAACAATCCTACCTACCATACTCTATTATATCTACTTAGTTCGGATAATTTAGCTTCAATATCATCAATTTTTACATTGTATATTAATGATGCTTCTACTATTCATAAGGGAAATATCACTTGTTTCAATTACTAAATCACACCGTTTTATTAATTCTTCTTTACTCCAAATTCCACAACCTAGACCAAAACCTCATTTACCAGAAAGTATTTGAATTAAATTCAAAGTTTTCAATTTAAATTATATTCAGATTTTTATTTTAATCCCGTTTTAGATAAGTTAACTATTATACCGGATCCTTTTAAATATCCTTACAAAATCATCCAAACGCCATATCCCAATTACCATTATACTGTGCTAGCCATTTTCATCTATTCCGATTTTACTTTTCAACTAGTGCATGAATTAGTTCTAAAACTATCAAACTTTTACTAGAAAGATAGATTCGTAAAAAATAGTAATAAATGTAAAAAAATGCCAATAATATAAATAGGTTTTAGCCATGTACAAGCTTATCCTATTAAGCATATTTATAAAATATGATAGTCCGATAGGGATATCATTTAATTCATATTTCGATAAAAGGGGGAAAAAGAATGTCATTCAATCTTGCAACTTTTCTTGTTGTAGTAGTGCTTTTGGTTGCATTGCTTTTAGCATCATTACTTGGTGTTAATCAAGGACCTATTTTAGATGCTATCTGTGCAACACTTGGATGCTGCTAATCAATTGCACGAAAAGTAAGGACAAGCCCTTCTATATGAAGGCAAAACACCTAGAAGATTTTTATAAATTTTAATAATCTTCTAGGTTATTTTTAGGAAAATTAAATTTTTTTCAAATTATATAAAGGTGGGCTTTTTAAATGAATAATAATAATGATTTAAATAAAGAAAGTATTATGAAACTAGCAAATAATCTTAAGGGAAATGAAACTACTATAGATATGAGTTCAATTATGAGGATGGCACAAAATCTTTTTAAAGATGATTCGCTAATGAAATCTGTACAGGATCTAGGAAAGACCAATCAGTCTAATTCAATTTCATTACCAAGATCCACTCAAAAAAAAGAAAATTTAGAGTTGCCAATGACTAGTGAGATATTGGAAAAAATATCCAATGAGCTTATCCAAATAAAATCTGAACTGGTTGAAATTAATAAAAATAATAAGAATTTAGTTATAAATTTTCAAAGAAATGATAAAAATAATAAGAAAAAATAGATTTTCTAAAAGTTTATTCTATTAATTAAAAACACTCTCAAAAAAATAAGGCACGAATTTTTTTAAATAACTCTCTGAAAAGTTATTTTTCTTACCCCAAGTATAGTATATTAAATTTTGCCTTTCTCAAAATTTAATATGAAACCCCTAGTGTTCAATTGTTTTGGAAACTAGGGGCTTATTCATTTTATCCAGGAATAATTTTAAAATTGGTATTTCGTTACTATACCTCTTTAATGAAATAAAAATAGAGCCACAAATGTGACTCAAGATCTAAAATTATTCTATTATTTGTATTTTCTTACCTTTCATAGTTCTAAAAAAGAAAAGTAAATGAAAATATAGATAGACAAAGACAGCTAAACCTGGTGAAAAAATCACCGGAATTGAAAACAAAATTAATTGTATCAAATAGTCGTATATTTGCTTTTTTGGAGGTGTTTTTTTTATAGCATAATCGATTATTAGTGTTACAGGTATCCCAATAACCAAATATGCAATAAAGTACATTAATGAAATAAACAAATACCCCATACCATTTGCATATGCAAGGTTATTTTCATTTCGAAATTCTGGAAAAATTATTATATGAGCAATATTAATTAGAAAGATCGAAACAATAATAGCTAGTAATATTTTTTTCATAATTACACCCTTCCTTAACACTTATTATAATGGATTCCTAAATGAGAGGGTGTATTTTTGTACATTGATTTAAAGAAAAATAATTAAATATATTTAGTGAAAATATCTAAAATAGTTCAAAAAAAAATCGACTTCTCAGCCGATTTTAGTTACGATTTTAAAATATTATACGTAAGGCCAATCGCACCAGAATTAAATGTTTTGTTTTCGACAAGAGTTAGGTTGCGTTTATATTCAGAGGCTTTAAATAAAGGTAGACCATTTCCTATAATAACTGGTGAAATCGTAATTTTAATTACATCAATTAAATCAAGTTCCATAAGAGCATGTGCAAACCTTGGGCTACCTAAAATAATAATATCTTTACCTGGCTGTTTTTTTATGTTTTTAATTTCTTCCTCAATATTTTCTTTTACTAATTTTGTATTATTCCATTCAGCTTTTTCAAGTGTCGTAGAAAATACAATTTTTGATGTCTCCTCAATCCATTTAGCATGTTCAATTTCATATTCTGTTGCTTCAGGGTTAGAAGGTACTGATGTCCAATAATTTTCCATCATTTGATATGTTCCTCTTCCCCATAACACGGTGTCTACTGTACTTAAAATTTCTCTAGCATGCTTTTCTAATTCTTCATTATAAGATACCCATCCAATATCCATTTCACCCTTTGGTCCTTCTACAAAGCCATCTAAAGACGAATGTAAAAATAAAATCACATTTCTCATAAAATCCTCCTATGTACTGAGTTATAGTAGTTTTCTTATTATATAAAAAAAGAATTACCAACTGTTTTATTTTTTAGAAGATATTTTTCTTCTTAAATCCTTTTCTTATATTCTACCCGATCGTTTTTATTTATTTGATTTCCTCAGCCAACTCTAAAATAATTCCTTCTGGGCCACGAACGTAGCATAACTTATAGCTTTCTTCATATTGCTGTATTTCGCTAAAAATTTCAGTGCCTTTCTTTTTCAGTTTTGCAATAATAGCTTCAATATCTTCAACAGCAAAGCAAATATGTCGGATACCTAGTGTATTCGCAAAAGGTTGTTGAATATCTCTTTCATCTGACGGCGTATAAAATTTGACTAGCTCAATCCATGCCTGACCATCTGGCATCCCCAATCCTACACATGCGGTTTTAACATCATTAAGCCCAACTATTCTGTCTAACAGTTCTCCATCCAGTTCCCATTCAGCTTTCACTTCAAGTCCAAGATCAAGAAAAAACGCTTTAGCCTCTGAAAGATCATTTACGTTTATACTCACATGATCTATTCTATTGATCGTCATATCTCATACCTCCTGCAATACATGTATTAGTTTAGGGTTTGTTTGAAATTACAATTCGCTTAAAATAGAAAATATCCTTCTTCAACAAACCTGTCGTTTTACTCAAAAAAAAAACGACTTTTCAGCCAATCGTGTTGTTTAGCTAAAGCAGTGCGTTAGTTGCATAAACTAGTTAGTTATGTAAGTTATTATCCCTATTCCTTTTCCCGAGAGAATAAACAGAAGCAAAAAGAAATATCATAGCTAATCCAACTCCTATAATCATTGAATAATCAAAATAATCTTTAAGTGCCATACCTCCAGAAATAGATGCAACAAACAATAACAAAAAGATAACTGTATAATTCTTTTTCATAATTTCCCATCACCTCTTTGGTATATTTTACCATAAATCTGTAATTTTATATTGCACTATCCTGCCAGTTCGTTCTATAAGAAAATCAATGAACTACTTTAACAAAGCCAATTAAAAATAGAGCCACGAATGTGACTCATAATCTTCAATTAAAGAATAATAATTTGAATCTTTGATGTAATTATTTTAATTTATTGCGTAAAATTTTTTTCATTAACTCATTTGAAATGATTAAAGCTTCACTTTTATTATTTGCTGGACCTGTAAGCATCCATCCGTCTTTACCTGACCAACCTTTCCCATTATGATCTTCTCTAAGTTCCCCGATCGTCACTTTGTTAAAATCTTTGTTAGCAAAGAGAATACCATAGCTATCGATTTTTGGATGTCCATTTTTAAAGTAACCATATTCAATTGTCCCCATGCCATTTTGATCAAATGCTATTTCTAATTTACGATCTTTATTTGGATTAGGATAATTAGCACCTTTTACATCGATTAGCCCTACAAACTTTCTTTTTCCTAATAAAGAATGATGAAGTTTGCCCTTTATTTTTATCGTCACAGGATTTACTTGATCATGACCGGAATCCAATTGAAATTCAACACCCTTTATTGACTCATTTACAGTCTTTGGAATGTAATAATAAACACCAATAGCAACTAAAAAAGCGAGAAGTATGCAAGAAACAATGACCTTTTTCAAGAAAATCACCTACATTCGTTAATCTTCAAGTGATTCGTACATTTTAAAAAATTAGCCTAAACACCAATTAGCGATTAAAACAACTATTGTTAATTAATTTTTAGTAACAGGTTTCTCTTCCCGTTTTCTTTACTCTCATCAATATTAAATGAATCAATAAATGTAATAAAATTTTTATAGAAATTAGGAAATAATTGATATAGCAAACCTATACTGAATAACCCCCATCCTAAAACCCTGAAAAAATGAGGACCCGTAAAAGTATTAAAATATGTCATCAAGACAAATAAAAGTCCAACTAAAATATACAAAGCACACACAAGATTTCTCAAATTCATTCCACCTTTTTACGGTTTCTCATAGTACTTAAAATAGATTTCAATTCATTTAATACATTCGATATGCATTAATTTATTCCTTTTTATTCCAATACAAGTTTGAACAACAAATAATGGTCTACCGAAATAGAACAAATTGCAACTAAACCACAATCAATCATCTAAAGAAGTTATCATTTTAAAAAAATAAATTGTACAATTCTCCTGTTTTTCATTTTCCTTTCATTATTATGTGTGATTATAAAAATGTACTTTAATATCACATAGAAAGGAATTCATTTATGGAGACAAAACAAAATAAAATAAATACTCTGCTTAACAAGGTACCGGAAGTTACAATCTTTTTCTGGATTATTAAAGTTCTATGTACAACTGTTGGTGAAACATTTGCTGATTTTTTAAATTTTAACCTAGGTTTGGGATTAGGACTTACTACTGTGCTTATGGGTGTAGCATTTTTTATCTCTTTATTTTTCCAATTCAAAGCAAAGAAATATGTTCCAAGTATTTATTGGATCACTGTTGTTCTAATAAGTGTATTCGGAACATTGGTAACTGATAATTTGACTGACGCTATTGGTGTACCGCTTGAAACAAGTACGATTGTATTCTCAGTGCTGCTTGCATTAACGTTTCTTTTTTGGTTCCTTAGTGAAAAAACACTTTCGATCCATTCAATTTTCACAATAAAAAGAGAAACATTTTATTGGTTAGCGATTCTTTTTACATTTGCACTAGGTACAGCTGTTGGGGATTTATATTCTGAGCAACTTGGACTAGGGTATTTTAAAACTGGTGTAACGGTTATTGTGATCATACTTTGTGTATTCTTAGCTTGGAAGTTTTTAAAACTTGATGGAATGTTAGGGTTCTGGATTGCGTACATTCTTACACGTCCACTTGGGGCATCACTAGGAGATTATTTATCACAACCAAAAGTGAATGGTGGTTTAGGTTTAGGAACAACAAGTACAAGTATCATTTTTCTAGTCGCAATTTTAGCGATCATTGTTTTCCTTGCTGTTACAAAAATTGATATTTCATTATCTATTGAAAAAACAGATGAAAATAGCAGTAAAAATAATATAATGACACAAACTATATTAGCACTGTGTATTTTCTTAGCAGTTGGTATTGGTGGTTATTTTAAATTATCATCAAATGCAGCTTCTACTGAAACAACATTATCTGGTCAATTAACAGATTTTGCAAAAATAGAAAATAAAATGTTGTCGGATGTGAATTCAAAGAACTTTAATTTAGCTAAAAAAGATGCTGACAGTTTAGAACACAATTGGGATACTTCAGAGGCTAAACTTAGAAAAATAGATAGTACTTCTTGGACTAAGATTGATGGTACGATTGACGTTGTATTAGCAGCAGCTCGTACTTCAACTCCAGATGTAAATAAATGTAAATCGGCAATTAATCATTCACTTGATGTAATAAACGCTGCAAATAAGTAAAATACATTTAACATAAAGAAAAAGCATTTCTTAGTATGAGAAGTGCTTTTTCTTTTTGTCAAAATGAAAAGGATATTCAATAACAATAATAATATAACAAAAATCAACATAAATTTATTGTAAAACGATAAATTATATGTTAAATTCATATTGTCATTAAATAAGTGAGGTATTTAATATGAATGTTAAAAGAGGTTCAACTACTTTCTTAAAAGCAATTATTTTTCTCGTTGGAATTGCAGTGCTTGCTTTATGTATATTTTTGGTACCAAATATCGGGAATTTTGCATCAAAATTGTATCCAAATATTGCCTCGATGAAATATCTCGTTTTCATGGTGATGTATGGTGCGGCTGTGCCTTTTTATTTTGCTCTCTATCAGGCTTTCAATCTTTTACGCTACATTGACGACAACACTGCGTTCTCGGAATTATCTGTAAAAGCATTAAAGAACATAAAGTACTGTGCGATTGCAATCAGTGGTATATATGTATTAGCTACTCCGCTCGTTCGTTTTATAGCGAGGAAAGTTGACCCTCCTATTGGATTTTTAGGACTGATCATCATATTTGCTTCGTTAGTTATCGCCGTTTTTGCTGCTATCCTCCAACAGCTTCTACAAGAAGCGATTAACATAAAATCAGAAAATGATTTAACGGTCTGAGGTGGATGGTATGGCAATAATTATTAATATTGATGTGATGTTAGCAAAACGAAAAATGAGCGTAACGGAGCTTTCAGAAAGAGTTGGAATCACGATGGCGAATCTTTCCATTCTGAAAAATGGTAAAGCAAAAGCTGTTCGTTTTTCAACACTAGAAGCGATCTGTAAGACATTGGATTGTCAGCCAGGTGATATTTTGGAGTATAAAATGGATGAAGACACTCAATAAAAACAGACAACATTTAGAATTTAAGGGATAGCTTAATTGCTATCCCTTCTTACTTTTATTGATGTAATTTAGTCAGTGGATCTTTAGGAATATTCATAGATGCTAAATCTCTAACACTACTGCCATTTCTTTACCAAATCGATCGCCATGATCAATAAATCCTAAACTTGAATATAAATTATGTGCGCCTAAGTTTTCAGGGTGATATCCTACAACAATTCTTTTGGCATTTGGTAGTTTACTCATTTCATTGATCATTAATTGAGTTGCAATTTTACCAAGTCCTTTTTGTTGAAAATTCTTATCTACCATTATTCTATATATCCAATAACCATCTAGTTCTTCTTCAGTAGTATTAAACATTAAAAATCCAACCGCTTTACCTTCAAAATGAATAGCATATGGCTTTAGTGAAGATTCAAATTTCGATTGAGCAATCGAGATTGCATTCGGTTCAATGTGACTCTTTTGATCTTCAGATACCTCTAATAGACAGCATTCATACCAATTTTCTGCATTTAATTCCACAAGTTCTACGTTTCTGTTCTGCATAGTTTCTCCTTGGTTCCAATTATTTGAGCTGATTTGCCCTAATCATAATTTTAACAAATTTTTCCAATGTATAATTAGGACGTTTATCCTAATTCAGCTAAACTATTAGAACATAGTTGACTAAAAAGGATTCTTAAACAAAAAAATAACCTCTCATCATTGAGTGGCTATTTCTTTCACGATTTCGATAAATTTTTTACCTATATTAGAAAGCTTTTTGTTTTTTGGATAGATTACCCATAAATCCTTCACAACGTATTCATTATTTTCTTTATAAGGAATCGATCTTAAGATTCCACTTTTAATATACGGATGAAATTTAGCGCCTGACTCATGAGAATACACAAACACATTATGTTCTCTAACAGCCTCTGTAAGAATATTCATACTGTTTGTTGTTACTCTTATTTTATTTTTATTTTCCTTAATTAACTTAGAATAATAATAATCAGAATAGATTGAATAGCACGCTGTATCCATTTCTAATACATCAGCTTTTGTTACGTAGTCCAAATGATAGAGAGGGGAGTTTTTTCCTACAATAACGTGAACATGATCAGTCCGAATTAATTCATAGTTAATATTTTTTTCACTCTTTAGTATCTCTAAATCTTGAGGGAAAAAGCAAAAATCATATTCAGTGTGTTTAATTGTTTCCATAATTAGTGGTGGATCTTTTTCCTCGATTTCAATCGTTACTTTCGGATGTTCATCTTTAATTCTGTTCATTGCTCGTAGAAGTACTGCTGCAAAAGTAGGAGCAGCTACTATTTTCAAATGAATCTTTTTATTATTTTTATAATCATACAGCTCTTCATTTAACTTACTAATAATTTGTAAGACTTCACTAGCTCTATTTATTAAAATCTTTCCTTCTTCTGTTGGAAATGTCCCTTTTCTTGAACGGTTAAAAATACTTATTCCCATTTCATGCTCTAATTGGGAGATCGATTGACTTAGACCTGAACTTGTAATATGCAATTTTTCTGCAGCCTTAATAATTGATTTCTCGCTTGCAACTTTTACGATATATTCCATTTGCTCGAAATTCATAAATTCTCCTCGAATAAGAGTATACACACTTATATTTTCTTTCAATTGAAGTTGTATTCATTCTAGCACGAAAAAGTAGTACAATTCAAAAAACGAATCACCTGTGTGCACCAAAGTAGGGGGAATTTAGACTAATAAACTGTTTGAACAATCTTGCCATTTACTTCATCTACTATTATAGAAAAAATTCCTTTTTTTACTTTGATTCTGTTAAATTAAAATGTTGATTTTTGAAAATTAAAAAGAGGTTGTCTAATAAGAGCCTTAATGAACTCTTCTTCAACTTACTTATGCGTTAGTTGGGTAATGACAAACCCGCTATTTTAATTTCAAAGGTTTTTTAGCTTGAGAATAAATTTTTCACTCCACTTTCGGCACTGATTTATTGATAGCTATAACGTGGTCTATAAATCTGATGATTAATTGACCTAGAAAATATAATATAAAATAGAAAATTGGTGAAATATTTCTTTCGATTATCTTATATGGACCAATTTCTGGTATGAAAATTTCCATTAAAATAATAGATAATAAAAGTACTAGTGTATTTACTATGAAAACGTGACTCATTTTTAATCGAGCTAATAATAACCCCATAATAAGAGTTGCAAATAATAAAAAATAAGATGTATATGGTACTCGGTTCAAGTCAAACCATGTGGTAAAAAAAGGAATCGGTAATAAATAGATTAAATAAAAAGCTTTTTTCAATAAAACAACCTCTTTCGAACTTTTTAATAAGAGCCTTAATTACTTTTGTAATAGTAACAAATTTTAATAAAACTTATTGAACTATAGTGCCAATTAGTTGAACAAGAAAATAAACAATCTACTTTAACAGAGCCTTTCTTTTAAAAATTGACCTTGAGAAAAGTCTAATAATTAACTGTCCTCCTAGAAAAAGAATTGCCGTAAATATAATAGCACCATTTCTACCTACTGGTTTAAACCAACCACCATCGTTAGCAATAAAATATGTAGCTAATAATATAGAAATTAAACAAGACAATATATTTATTAAAATAACGTAAGAAATTTCAATCTTACCTGACAAAAAACCAGGTAATATCACATAGATTAGAGTTAGACTATTCAAATATGGTGCTTCTTCTTGCTTAATGTGTTGTCCATATTCATAAAAATGAAACAAGAATGGTGCAGGGAATAGCGAAATAATTAACCATAAAATCTTCATATTTCCTCCTATGAAACCTCTATCTTCTAAGACTGTTTGTTAATTCAGATAGACGATTCATTACATCTTCCCGATCGAAAGAGCTATACCAACGATAGTCTGAATCATCTAAAATACGATAATGTTGACTTATTACATTTTGTTGTACACGATAGACGCCTCTTTGCTCAACTTCATGCCAAAACAATCTTCCGCCTAGTGTTTTATCTTTTGGAGTATTCATTTCATCATGTGCGAGTGTTTCAATAACCTCAAACGGTTCATCTCCAAAAATGTTTTTCAAAATCATACTATCCTTGAACAAAGCACATACAGCTACTGTATTTGTCCACCCTAATGAAGTTCGTTCTTTTTCAATTTGAACAAGTGTTTTTTTTGAAATTCCAAGAACAGTTGCCATTTTCTCTTGAGAATATCCTTTTTCTAATCGAATCATTCTTACATTTTGTGATATGAGTTCGATTATTTTATCTTTATTCATTTTTAAATCACTTCCTAATGAATAGATTTATACAAATTATTTATATTACCCAGTAGTATCCATCGACTACTTTTAGTGTAATATTACACCTTTTGTATTCACTTGTAAATTATTTCCTTATAGTAAAATAATTAAGGGTATAAGAAAAGAACCTTCATTTGAAAGTTCTTTAGATTTTGACTTCTATATTAAAACCTAGATGTTTCTCCAATAAAAAAATCCGCATTTACGACACAGGTTTTGTTGAACTAGAGAATTACTTTAGTTGAAAAAGGTTACCAATTACCTTAATCTCCTATTGCTTCGACTAAATTATTCCCTTGGAGTGCTTCTTCACATAACTCCTTTAACTTCATTGAAAAGTATCTTATTTTTTGGTCATCTATTTTATCAGAATTGTATTTCTCCGATAAACCATTACAAATGTTTATTAACTCCATTATCTCTTGTATGGAAAAATCTTTATCACCATATTGATCTAAACCTATAAGTAGATCAAACTTCTCTCTTGGGCCATTTGCTTTATATCTTTGCCAATATTTCTCTCTCGTACAAAGAAAACCCTGTAATTCTTCTCTAAACTTTATATGCTTTCCAGAATACCTTGATTTGATATAGAAATCTAAACCTATACCAGAATCAAAATATTCACTTAAACTTTTTTTATGGAAATTTTTATCCATAATTTAACCACCGTTTCTTTTATATATCAGTTCTATATCGTGGTGAAGAGATCAGATGTTTTAGTTGCATAAGAAATATTGAAAGAACTTGTAAAAGGAGAAAAATTGATAAATAGGAGACTAATTCCGAATCCCCCACATATTTAAAAATCAACTGGATAGTCGATCATGTTTTACTAAAGCATGAGTTCGTTACATAAGAAATTATATTATTATAAATTTTTGATTGTTTCTTATTTCGTTTAACACATTTGTAAAATCATGTGTAGAATCTCTACTTGTATCTAAAAAATGTCTTTCATCTATCATTGATTCTCTAAATTCATTAACTAATATAAGACAGCGTTCACCCATTCTATTTTCGGGTATTCTCATATTATCTCTATTAATCAAAGTTTGATTATCAGCCCATAAAATTACATATTTTAGTTCGACATTTAAGTCCTTAAGATTTTCATCTAACCATTTTGCTTCGTTCGGAAAAGTTACAAAATCTATTACAACATCATTACCATAACTAAGAAAATTTCTTGTTAAACTTAAAATATTATTCCAGATTAATAAGTTCTCTTTCTCGCTTTCCCACGGCTTTTCTCTTCCATTAATGTGCATATGACTTACATAGTCCCCAGAGATGTATGCACTATTACTGAATGTATTAACAAGTTCTTTTGAAGTAGTAGATTTACCGACACCTGCTGGTCCAGAGATTATATATACTTTATTCACTTATAATCCTCCACATTTAGATAATATAAATTTCTACGATTATTGCTATAATACCTTGTTCAACTAAACTGCCATTATGTTGAATAAAAATCTTTATAAAAACAATTCCATTTCACTATCTTTATTAGTAAAACCCATTTTTTTATATAGTGGCCGTCCATCCTCAGAAGCGTGCAACCAAACTCGCTTAACTCCATTTTTTTTACATTCATCAATACATTTTTCAAGCAATCTTCTAGCTAATCCATTACCACGAAATTCATTCACTGTGTACATATTTAGTATATAAGCTTCAATCCCTTGCAAATTCTCTAAATATGGTGGTCTTTTAAATAAGACCATCCCACTAATACTTACTGGTACCCCATTATTTTCTGCCATATAGGATATAAATTCATTTTTTGAAAGTGCAGTATTTAAATATTCTCTAGTTGAAGTTTCGATCAGTTTCTCTTCTTCAAGAGACTTCAATTCTTCCAATTCATTTAAAAGCTTCAAACGTAAACTTATTACTTGCTCAATATGTTCATGGGTTACTTTAATAAAATTGAACAATTAAACACATCCTTTTTTCTGATTTTCTATATGTATATAACTGTTTATTTCTTAAAATAGAACATAAAAAAGAATCAACTAAACTGTCGACCTTTTAATCTAAATTATAGCCCACGGTCTTTATCAAACCTTTCATCCGAAATCCATCCAGCAGAAAGACCACCTAAGCATTAATTTGAATGATATCTAGTACTATAAGTGCAAAAAAACTGATTCAAAAGGTCAAATTTTTAAACTCTTCAAATCAGCCCCAACTAAACTTTCTCTGAAAAATACTTATTCATCTTATATAGTAGACTTTGTCAAGATATCCCAAGCTTTCTCGCTGCTTTTGCTGGCTGCCCAAGTGAATCATCAAGAGCTTTTACTATGTACTTTCTCTCGATTTGATCTAAAATTTCTGTTAAAGGGAGGTCGTCATTCACTGATTCAATTAAACTTTCATTCTTCATTTCACGTATTTCTCTTGGAAAGTCCTCAATTACAAGTGTTTCGCCGTTACATAAAACGACTGCCCTTTCAATTGCATTTTCTAGTTCACGTACATTTCCTTGCCAATGATAGTTCATTAAATAATTTAATAACACTCGGTTAGCTTGATAATTTTTTTGATGCTTGTTTCGATACTTATCTAGAAATTTTTCTACTAAGAGTGGAATGTCTAACTTTCGCTCCCTTAACGGTGGAATATATAGGTCAACGATATTTAATCGATAATATAAATCTTATCGGAACTTGCCTTCTTCTACTAATTTCTTTAGATCCCGATTCTCGTCCACTAAATGAGTATTATCAATTATTATTCAATTACATATAACCGTTTTAATTATATTTGGTGCAAACTTCTATCACCTGTATACTAACATTAGTTTAATAAGTATTGCTTTTATATTTGTTACAATATATAAACATAAAAAAAGATACCCTATATGGCATCTAAAATTAAAACCGAACAAGGATTCCAGTCTTATCATCAGAATGAATCTTACTTTTCAACTCTTCCATTTCTAATCGTTTTGAATATTCTTCAAAACCAATCTCTTTAATTACTTTAAAAGAATGGATCAAATCAAACGTCGGATGAAATAATCCATCACTGATTAGTAAAATTGACTTTAAATTTTTTGTATCAATCGATCCCAATTGAATGTAGTTTGCGACAACTTCAGTTCCATTTGCAACTGAGTAACCATCAACTGTATTAGCCATGCTTCGATTATAAATAAGTTGATTTTTAATAGACTGGTAGTATGATTCATCTGGTAAAATCAGCCCCTGTTTCCGTTCTTTTTCCCGTCTCAATTTTGCCCTTCTACTAATATCCTTTACTGTATCTTTCGTTAAGATATTTATTTGGCCATTATGATTTTCTGCTAAAATCATACAATCCCCAAGTTGGGCAAATGATATCCTTTGCTTATCAAATTTAATAATTGCAACGCATGTTGACCACAGTTCCTCTGGACGGTTTATGTCTATGTCATTTGACTTCATTTCATCCATCAGTCTTCTATTTACTTGAATAATTCCTTCTGATAAAGTCATTTCAGCTCTAAAATGATTTTCAAAATACTTTCTAAATAAATTCGAAGCAATATATGCACCATTCATGCCATCAGCATTCTTAAATGAAGTAATTGGTGTTGCTCCATCAAAAACTCCATATACATTTATTTCGTTGTTTACTACCATTGCATCCTCGGACACTTTTTTTGAAAGAGATACTCTAGCACTAGTATTAATCTCCATATTTTTATCACTCCCGAAAAGATTCACGAATGAATTTGCAGGTCTTTAAATTAATATGGAACACAAAAAGGATTATGTACTTTTTCTATTTTAATTCTTAAAAATTTGGCTCTGGTAAAAAACTGTGAAGAAGTAAGTACTTCCATAATTGGTAAAAAGTTTCCAAAATTTAACAAATTTTCACATAACAGAAACATCTCGTTAACAAAAACTAATTATACTTAAACATTGTTGCTTGTAAGACAACAAAATACAAAAAAGAAGGTGTATCATGAAAAATCGTATTCAATCAAAAAAGCTATTAACATTAGTTGCTGGAAGTGCACTTGCAATCACTTCATTATTCAGCAATGATCAGAAAGCATTCGCATGGTCTGACGAGGATGTTCACAATCAAGATCATAGTACACATCATTTTATCGTAAATGGCAGTGTCAAACTTATAGCCGATAATACGAATCCTGCAATCAACAAGCCTACGACATTGCTTAATCAGTTTCGCGATCGTTGGGAACAGGGCTTATACGATGCGGATCATATTAATCCTTTTTATGATACGGGCACATTTATGTCTCACTTTTATGACCCAGACACCCAAACAAATTATACGGGGGCTTCTTATCCAACAGCTCGTCAATCAGGAGCGAAGTATTTTAATCTAGCATCGGATTACTATAAAAAAGGCGATTTTAACAATGCATTCTACTACTTGGGAGTTTCTTTGCACTATTTTACAGATGTAACACAGCCTCTACATGCTTCAAATATTTCCAATCTAGATCATAACGCACCGGGCTATCATTCGAAGTTTGAAAATTATGCGGAAAGTATTCAAAGTCAAATGACGTTGCCAGATTCAGGTTTATATAATTGGATTTCTTCGACTAATCCTGAAGCATGGATTCATCAAGCTGCGGTGCAAGCAAAATCCGTTTTACCTCAAGTTTGGAATGATACGATCATTAATTACTTCTGGCAAGCAGCATACAGTAATTATTATTCTGCCATGTGGAAGAACGAGGTAAAAAATCCGACTCTTGTTCAGTTGAATCAAGCAGAACGAGAGACTGCTGGATTCATAGATATGTTTTTTCGCGTAAACGGTGTAGAAATGCCTGTGACGGTATATAAGGAAAATGCTTTTGGCGGTGCATCAGAAATATTAGGAGCAGGTAATTATGATTACGATCAGCTTGTAAAAGGTATTGGCAATGATACCATTTCTTCCATCCATATTTCACCTGGTTATCAAGTCACTTTATTTACCGATGCCAATTATAAAGGAGCATCGACAGTTCTTACAGATGATGTTAATGATTTAGGCAACTTTAATCATCAAGTATCAAGCTTAAAAATTGTGAAGATCTCAGCAATTTCTAAGTAATCCGAGACAAATTCATTTACTCTAATCATTTTATCTGCTTCAAAATAAAATTGAATTGTTTACCAAACAAACATAAAAGACCTAAAAATAGATAATGATGATATAATTTACATCTAGAAGTTAATCACGGAGGCTTTATGAAAAAAATTTTATTTATTATCTCTTTATTTATCGGTGCTTTTTGTTTAGGTCTATATGATGCACCATCATATGTATTTGGAATCTTTTATGTTGCAGTTCTTTTCTTATTTTTTTGGACAATGTTTTATCCATTTTATTTTTCAAAAAACCTATTGCGTATCGAACGGTTTCTAAGTAAGCAATCAAAAAAATCAATCCTTTATTTTCTTTATTCAATTACAAACCATATGCATGATGAAATCGAACAGTCGTATCAATACGTTATGAAGAAACGAATTAACCCCTCAAAAAAAGCCGTTTATCAGGTTGTATACGGCTTTTCAAATAAAGATTTGTCATTTATTAAGGAACGAATTGATTTCATTATAGTACCTGAGTGGAATTCATATTACAAAACACTTCTATTTATTGAAGAAAATGAATTAGAAAAAGCAAAAGCAACAAAGGATTCAATGCGTTCAAAGAAATTTAAAAACGTACTTGAGTTCGAACTATTACTTAAGGAAAACAAACGTGATGAAGCGAAAACAATATTATCTCGTTTGATTTCAAATTCAAGAGGCTATCATTATTACATATTATCTAAGCGATATGAAGAAACATTTAATACAAAAGAGAAAATATAATCTTGCTAAACGGGACGGTATTTCCGTCCCTTCTATTCATCAAAATTCCTTGTCGCAGACGCGGCTTTTTTTATGGAATAAGAAATTATTTAAAAATAGTATAGTCCTATCGGATAAGTCATCATATAATAGTAAAGGTATTATTTATACAAAAAAAGTGAGGTGGAACATTTTTATGGGTAGTCCCAGTATAGGTGAGTCGGATAATTTATCGACGACATCAGAGGAAGTCAAACAATTGAATATCCAAGGAGGATTACATCATAAAAATGTAGTCCAACTTTTATAAGCTTTTGAAGGCTTCCTCTATAAAAGAGGAGGTTGGAATATGGTACACAACATTTGGAAGCAAATTAATTTAAAAAAACAAGTTGAGAAACCAAAAAAAATTCAAGGGTTTGATATTGATTTAAACCAAGAAAATTTATCACGAATTGACCGATTAGTGGATCGTTATGAGTCAGAAATTCTGCAACATTTAAATAGTGATTACACCCAACGAACAAAATTGTCTGAGAGAATCGCGGATAAAATCGCGCAATTTGGTGGTAGCTGGAAATTTATTATTTGGTTTAGTTGTACACTTGCTGTCTGGATGATTTGGAATAGCTTATCATTCACAAAAGCTTTTCATTTTGACTCTGCGCCTTTTATCTTGTTGAACTTATGTCTATCTTTTATTGCAGCATTTCAAGCACCCGTCATTATGATGAGTCAAAACCGTCAAGCAGCACGCGATAAGCATGAATCCGTTATCGATTTCGCAATAAATTACAAAGCCGAACAAGAGATTGGCGACATGCAAAGTCGTCTAACCAATATAGAAAGTCAATTAGCAGAGATTAGAGATTTACTTAAGCAGAGAAATTAATGATATAAAAGAATATTTATAGTGTGAATCCCTTTATAGGAGGCAGAAGAAATAGTTGTCTCTTATAAGGGGATTTTTTAATGGGAAAATTGGTTTCATTAATATATAAATGAAATTTACAATGGATAATTGGCCGTTCTGCTTCAATTCTAAAATCTACTTAGAAAATAAGTCGAATAATACCCTAACTGGTATGAGTATTATTTTAGCTTATTTGCAGTTTTAGTAATTTTAATTGTAGTTTTACTAATTTTAATTTCTGATTTGCTATTTTTATTTGCAGCTCACCTTTTATTTGCACCTTCACATTGTTTATTTGCACTGATGCACTTCTTATTAGGAGTTTTATCAATAAAGTTCTAATTTAGATGCTCGCCTATTCTTGCCTACCAATGAGTTGATTGATTAATCTATTTTTTTGTAAATTTTGTGTAATCTTGCTTCTTTCACAATGAAATTTGATTTATTTTTCCATATTAGTGATATACTTAAATTATTAAATCCCTATTATAGGAGGAATGAAAAATGAACGAACAAGATTTAAAAGCATATCGTGCAAATGTCATTTCATCACTAGAGGAAGAAATCGCTCACTACCAAAACTTAATCAAACTAACAAGACATAGCAGACTGAAAGAAAGCCATACATATAATCTTAAATTCATGCAAGAATTATTGGACGCTGAAAAAGCTGATCAAAATAGTTAATCATTAAGAGGTGCCTTCTAAGTGGAAGGTGCCTTTTTTGATGTTGAGAATTGATAATTTTCATTTAATTTATCGCTCACAAGCGTAATGATCATGATATCTATCCATTTTTGCTTGATATACTGGATGACTCTTTGGAACACCTGATGGGTACTTTTTACGTAACTTTGTGCAGTTTGCAAAGAATTCAGTTCCATTACTTGCAGCATACTTAACTGTAGTACTTCCACGATTACTAATAAATAAAAGCTTTCTTTTTATCTAAAGGGCACTAATATTAACCCATTAAAAGGCACCTCCCAAAAGGAAGGTACCCCTCTCAATCTTTATTTACTTCAATCCAAAAGCCTTAATAATGTCTTGATTAATACTATTACCTGCATCATCCCAAGCACTTGCTCTTAATGATACAGAAGATGCATTCTTACGGTTTTCAATTCTTGCTTTCCATCCATCTTTTTCACGGTTTAAATCAACTAGTTCCCAAGTCTTACCTTCATCATATGAAACTTCTAATGTTGCACCTTTCATTTTACCGTTTCCTGGTGCACCATCTACTTGGATCGCTTTCATTTCTAAATCGATCCAACGGCCTGATTTTGCATCACCATTCATGTCAGTTTCTACATTGTAATCAAGCGAGATTAATGGAAGGTCTGTTTTATATTCTTCTTGTTCCTTAGACCAGAATGTCCACTCTGTATGTGTTTTTACTGAATTATCGAAGCGTTCTGGATCACGCCAAGCATCACTAACTACTTTATACTGCGTATTTGCAGTAGGATATTCGTTAAATGAGTAGATTGCTTGTCCTTTCGCTTCTTTTACTAGTTTTGATCCTTGGTATAGCTTTAATGTTTGTGAACCTGGATAATTAGACTCTGAACCTGTACTTCCTACTCCAGAATCAGCCCATGCAGGAATGTTGATGACTAAGTTGTTTCCTGTACGATAAGGCTTCCAGAAGCCATCACCTAAACGAGGACGAGCAACTGGTGAGAACCACTCTTCATCTAATGTTTGTCCTGGTTTATATGTTGCTTTTGGTTGTCGTACTTCCCAAGCAGCATCTAGCACACTAGCTTGATGATACCAAGAAGTGCCTTTTTGAGCAGAAACCCATTCAGTTCGAACTGATGGTAGATTTAATTTCATAGGGTAACCTACTCCATTTGGTCGGTAAGATGGAATATCCCAACGGAACTCGCCACCTGCTGTAGAACTATCTGATTTATATTCAGCATTAATTTTTACAAAATCGTTCGCTTTAGGTGAATAAGTTACGTCATTTGGAATTGCATTGTCATGGTTGTCTACAAGATCATAAACGTATTTCGTATTAGGTGTACCTTTTACATCCAGTGTTACCTTTTTGGACTTCGCAGCCTCAATCAGTTGTTTACCTTCTGTTTGACTGATTGCTACAACCGAAATTGGAGAATCTGAAAGTGACCAATCTTCATTTTCCACTCCAACATATTCACTAATTTCTTCTGGTCCATCGTTTACAGTAATAACTAGTTTTGCACCTGCTGCATATGCTGCTGCAGAGCGCTCCATACCAGTTACTTCATCACTTCGATCAACGATAACAGCCTTACCTTTAACATTTAACCCCTTATAATCTGCTTGAGCCCCTTTACCTACATAAACAGCGTCTAAGTTGTATTTTCCATCTAGTAATGTACTTCCAGCTTGTGGAATATCATCTAACTCATTGCCTTTGAAATTGATTGTCATGTATGGTTCAATCAATCTCCAGCGGGTGTTAAATGTAAATTTACCATTTTTAACTTTCTTAGTTGGCTCAGCATACATCTTATCTACTGTAACTGGCATCACATAGATGTCACTAACATTACTGCCATCAATTTCACGGTAATATTCCATTTTTCTAAAACTTGCTTCTGTTTTATTTGGTACGTTTGCTGTAATTTCATTCGCTTTACGTGCATCCAATGTAACAGTTTGAGGTCCGTCTAAATTAATTTCAGGATCCCCTACAAGTGCAACGCCAGCGTGGTCAGTGTCAGTATCTACATCCATCATTGACATTGCAGAATAAGTTCCTGGTTTTAAACGTAATTCTGTTGTACCGTTAACTGCAATAAAATCCGGAACACCATCTGGGCCAAGTAGATTAATATACGCCAAAGCTGGGTTACCGTCGCGTCCAATTGCATTTAACGTTAATGGATATCTTTCCTCTTCTTTAATCATAGCCAATGCAGTATGCACAACTGTTTTACCATCAACATTTGCTGAAATCTGACCTTGATAACGTTGTCCATTAGCACCTACGTTTGGATCAAGTATAACAGTAACTTTTGCACTACCTTTTGCCGGTACAGTTACCTTGTTCGTTGAAAGTTTAAATAAACCAGCAGGTGCATCAGCATCGCTATTATCAGTAATTTTTGCTGATAGATCTAACGTCACAGCCTTCTCACTGTCGTTAGTGTACGTAATTGTTTTCTCTTTCAATCCATCATTTTCATGAGGCCAAGCATAGAAACCAAAATCAAGTGAACCTGTTGCACGCAAATCACCAAGAGTCGCTGCTGCAACATCAAGACGTCCTGTTCCACCTTCTAACGGCTTAATATCATCTAATTTTTTAGTTGTACTCATTAATGCATCTTTTAGCTGTGCGCCTGTCCAATCAGGATGGCGTTGGGAAAGAATCGCAGCTGCTCCTGCCACGTGTGGCGTAGCCATCGATGTACCACTCATCGAAAGATAAGATCCGCTTCCTTGAGTTGAATATTGGGATCGTGCAGCAGTAATATTTACACCTGGTGCTGTCAGATCAGGCTTTAATCCTTCACTACCAAATCGTGGACCTTTTGATGAGAAGTAAGCAAGATTATCTGATTTATCAACTGCACCAACTGTAAGTGCCGAATCTGCTGCTCCAGGAGAACCGATTCCTTCACGACCTGTATTACCAGCCGCAATAACGAACAGAGAGCCTGTCTCAGCACTTAAATTATTAACTGCTTGTGCCATCGGATCTGTGCCATCACTTGACTCATCACTTCCTAAACTCATGCTTACAATTTTGGCATTATGTGCAGCCCACTCCATACCATCAATAATCCATGAATCAAGTCCAAAGCCTTCATTGCTTAACACTTTTCCTACAATTAGGCTTGCTCCTGGTGCTACACCTTTATATTTCCCACCTGATGCTGCCCCCGTTCCAAGTACAGTAGAGGCAACATGAGTACCATGTGCATGGAAATCACGTACATCTTGATCTGGAACAAAGCTTTTTGTTTCTTTTATTTGACCAGCTACATCTGGATGCTGTGCATCGATCCCTGTGTCAAGAACCGCTACTTTCACACCACTTCCGTTGTAACCAGCATTCCAAGCAGTAGGTGCCCCAATTTGTGGCACACTTTGCTCAAGCGTTGCTTTAACACGTCCATCTAACCAAATTTTATCAATCCCAGGTGTAACTAATGACTTTGTAGATTTGGTAGAATCCGCAGATTTTATATTTTTCTTAACATCTTGCCAAAACTCTTTCGAATCCTTCTTCTCTGCAGAAAGCGCAGCTCCATTAATACTTTCTAGTTCATGTGTTTTCGTTGAAGCTTTTAATGCCGGCTTCAAGCTTGAGCGAGTTTTTGACTCTGAATATTGTACGATAACAGGTAATGTCTTTTGAGACGCATCATCATATCCATCCGCTATTAGTGCAGTAATATTGAATAGATTTCGATCTAATGCACCAGAAGCTAAGTAAGGCATCGCTTGTTTCGGAATAACATATGTATCCTTATTAACCGTCATGATATGTGAACCACCATCAGCTTTATCCGCTGGTTCAACACTGATTACACTTTGTCCATCTGCAAACTCTGTTACAGTAACTACATCACCTGTAATAAGAGTAATCACATGCTTCCCTGTACTTGCTTTTGCGTTAATTCCTTGAAGATTCGTTTCTACAGCACTACTATTTGTTAAGTTTGAAACATTATTGCTTGTCCCAGCAGCTAACGCTTGAAAAGTTGGAACAGCAATAAGAGCAGTCGTCATCATCGCAGTAACATACTTATTTAACCTAGGCTTTCCTGTCATCTTACACTCCCCTATTCTGATAAAATAAAAAAAAGCGACTTCTCATATGAATCTATTAAAATCGATTTTAATCGTTCATATCCAAACCACTTCTTAAAAAGCACTCTACAATATCAAAATATAAAGAATATTCAATTATTGGTCAATTGGGTTATTCAACCCTTGGTTTATCAGCGTTTTCTTAAAATACACTAATTTTTCTAATCATTTTCGAATGATATTAACCCACTTATTTTCACAAAATAAATGACTAGTTATTTACTTTTCAAATTTTTATCTAGTTAAATAAACCTATTAAAAATTTTTATAAATATCAAAAGTAAAAATATATACCTATTACTTTTTTGCTAAAAAACAATGTTATTTGCTATATATAAAAGCACTTAACAATTTGTAATGTTAAGTGCCCTTCCTCTTTTTTTCTATGTGTCTAACCTATTATGAGTATGTGAAAAACCCAGGTTATTCATAGAGTTTCTTACAGATTACTTGCTTTTAAAACTAAATCCTGTCGTAATCAAGCAAGAAAGAAATGCAACGATTGAAACCATTATCCCAAACATCAATCCTATTGAACGCATAAACAGATCTTCACCTGGATAAGAAGGTTCAAGATTTAATAACCAATATAGAAACAAAATTGATAATAAAATATAAAAACTACTTCCTAAAATACTCATTTTAATTCTGTTTGCGTTCGTACCTTGCCATGCCTTATTCACGATTATCCACAAAAAGAAACTTCCAAAGATGGCCAAAATCATTACCAACAAATGGAGAAATGGAATTAGTAGATACGTTAATAGATAAATTACCAGACAAGTAGTAAAAAACAACGTTGCATTCATAATAAACAAGAAAAATCCTGACATCAAATGATTTTGAAACCAACTAGTATTTTTCAATTTAAAAACAAGTTTATTATTTTCACTAAGCTTAGATGATACTGCTCCCCTCTTAAATAGAATGATGAAAACTAGAATAAAAACGCACAATAAAAATAAAGTCAATGACACTTTACCTCCAAATTTAAGTCTTATTATCACTAATCATAAAATGAAATATATTCCAGTAGAGTAACAAACTATGAATTTTATATGAAAAAAGCTATAAACAAGCGGTTAAGCAGTTGTTTATAGCTTTTTTATACGATAAATAATTCTTTCACAAAATAATAACATTCATAAATCTTACTCTCTAATAATTCAACTATAATAAAAGATAATCCTAGTTGAGATGTTAACGACACTAGAAAGGGAAATAATTAAATGAAAAACAAAGCAAGGCATATATTTCTGAGTTCCCTAGTGATGTCTATTACCTCATCCATATTAATTCAATTCGAACCAAATCAACCTGTAACAATAGTTCTCTACTTTTGAAAAAGTAATTTCTATCCCCCTATTCTTTACTTTAAGATCATTTCCATTCGCTTTTATTGTTTCACTGTTGTCATACATATTCAGTTCAATTATTAAAAATCTTATTAAAAAGAAAAGCATCCTACTAGATATTTAATTATCCAGTTTCATTTCATCAATTATTCTATTACTTTTACCCAAATTAATAATTAATCCATTTTTAGATACAAATTATCGACTTTTTTTAATCCCTACTTTTCACTTGTGCCTTTTATGGGTGCAGTTACAATGCCTTATTAGAAAATTTGAAGTTTATAAAAAAGAAATAAAAATGTTCCACTTCCGTTTCTCATTTACTGAATCTTTTACAATTTGATAAGGAGAGATATTTATGAGGATGAAAATACTGGTTTTATTCGCTACAATACTTTTTATAGTTTCACTTTCTGCTTGTAATAATAAAAATAAGTTTGAGAACCAGGTAAATCAGGTAATAGAACTTGAAAAAGATTATATACAAAATAAAATGCAGGTAAAAAATAATGAAAAAATTAAACGCTCTAATATTGTTATTGCAGTCTATAAAAATGGTGACTATATCAATCTATCTTATGATCAAAATAATTCTTCTAGAAAAATAGATTGCTTTTATTTAAAAACGAAAGATTCATAATATATTCGATACTTGAATACAGATAAAGAAATTGAAAAAGTAGAGAAGTACTTAAGACATGCTGATTATATAGAAAATACTTATTACAATTAATTTTAAATATTAAATAAAAAATGGAATGTAAGATAAACCGATACTCCCAGTTTTATCTTCATTCCTATAATTTCTTCATTTTATTCTATCCTCACTACCATTCACTCAATATTACTAACCTCCAAAACAATCTCAATCTTCCGCTTCTTTTTCTCAATCATTCTGGCAATAAATTCACTAAAATCATCTTTTTGGCTTTTTGGGTTTCTATTTGTATCACCACTAATTGCAACTATACGATAAAGAATCTTTAATTGTTCCATATGCTCATTTAGACTCATATTAGATAAGTCCTCATATTGTTCAATGAGCCTTTTTCTAAAAATAATTTCTAAGTCATCGTTTGTGGCGGTTTCGTTTGAAGTATTTTTCCGAATATAAATTTTATCTGTAAATAATTTATCGGAGCCTCTTTTAGCAATAAACGGGATAAATCGATTTTGCTCGGGGATATAAATGATGAAGAAGGTTTTACCACTAAAATATCCGTACATTTCATTCTCATCGTAATCAATTTGTTGAAGATGATAAATTAGCATAGAAGGTAAATAACCATTTAATTTTCTTTGAAAATCGGTTGGATCCTTTAGCTCTTCTTTAAGAATTCCGACTGGGTGATTATCATCATTTACGCCAAAAATAATAGATCCTCCGCCAGAATTCGCCATTGCAATTATTAATTTTGCAATTTGGTCCTCTCTAACAAATGTTTCTTTAAAATCCAATGCATTATTTTCTCCAAAAGATTGTTCAATCAGATTTTTAAGAGAAGCAATATCAAAATTCTTATCTGCATAATTAAATGTATTTAGAAATTCCTGCTTATAAATCGGCCTTTTAACCATCATTCCACCTAGTTTCATATTTTTTAAAATCTAAACTAGATCTGTTATTACATTTAATGTTAAGAGAAAAGAAATGGCACCTAAATATTGTAGAAATTTTTCTGATAAAAAATATAAAGAAAACTCGTTCCCACCACGTCGACTCTTCTTCCCCGCTGCCAATTTATACTTTCTTAATGTGCAAAAAGCCAAAGCATATTGCCTTGGCCGCTAATAACAATTATCTAAAAGTCGCTAGGAAATATTCTTCGTTTAAGGTGATATTCAACCGAGCGATTATTAAACAGATTGCTATAATTCACCTTAATCTTTTTAACTTCCAATTGTTTAATTTTCTCTTCTAATGACTTCTTATCCACATTAGTTAATTTTCCATCCTCTGACAAACTAGAAATTTCATTTAATAATTCCTGAATCTTTTCATCACGAAATTCTTTTTCTTCGTTTTGTTGATAAATAGTCATCTTTGTATGAAGGATTGAATTTACCAATTCGTCCGCACCACCTGAAAGCCTATTTAAGATTAAAAGCTGTTCATTTAATATCTCATTATCTAAATCATAAGGATACCTTAGTTGATGATCTATTTCACTCCAGCCTTCTTCAAATATCGTTCTTACTTGAATCTCAGCTAAATAATTTACTTTTGTCATTTGCGACTTAATCACATAATGCCATGATCGATATCCGGCATCATGAACTAAAAACTGGAACTTTTCCTCTTCAATATGCTGTTCGCTTGTCATATCTCCTAAGCGATGGTAAATAGTCGCTTTTTCATGTAAATTCCAATTTTGTCTAATTGTCTTGTCTATATCTGCAGCCTGGTATTTATATAAATGTAATGCTCTTATACCAATTAGATCTGTAATTTCAGATTTATAATTCGAAACATTGATTTCATATGATGAGTCTGCTTTTTTACCTTTTATCGTCTTTCGAATAATCTTTTCAATTAAATGGTCAGGATATTTAATTCTTGATTTCACAGTATGAATTTCAGGATTTTTACGGAGTATTTCTGAAATAAAAGTAGCTACTGTTTCAAGATTCGGTATTTCTGATATGTATTCATTATAAATTTCAATATATTTTGACCAGTCTAAACAGTACTTTTCAAAATCCTGTTCATCGATTTTATATTTTTCAAAGAAATACTTTTGATTCTCTATTAGGCCCATACGATATCTCCTTCTAACAATTCCATAACCATATCCTACCATATTTCTGGAAGAAACATACTTTTACAGAACAGAAATTGAGTACAAAAAAACATTCGTAATTTTTGCATCAAAGGCATATTTGTTTTTGCCAGGATTAATGGCTGTTCTATTTTTTTACCAATCTTATTATTAGAAAATCGAACAAATGACCTACTTTGAATATACGTTCGTAAAAAATCTATCTTTTTTCTAAAAAAACTACTTACATTAGAATAGATGTTCGTGTATAATAAAAACATCCAAACAAAACAGAACATACAATCTTAAAATTTAAGACAATTGAAGCCTAAGAGAATTTAAAAGTAGAACAAAAAAGGAGATGTGAAAAATGGAAATTATCATTCTATGTAGTGTCTTATTATCTTGGTGTATTTTAGAGGGTTTTAACAAATTTGTAGTAAATCGTTGAAAGCACTGAAAGAGATTCTTTATATTATTTTAGATGGATTACTCTCTTATTCCTTAAAACTAAATTCAAACAAAAAAGTGCTCTTCTACTAAAGAAAAAGAGCACTTTTAGATTTATTATTTAGCTATGTATTCCTGCAATTCCTTAATAAGAATTTCTGCTCCGTATTTACTTACTACAATCTTTCCACTATCAAACGAGAAATTTTTTTCATCAATAACTCCTGTTACCATACAAGCATTACTCGAAACAAATTGTTTAAGGATAATCTTTTGTTCCTCAATAAATACTTCAAATGGTTCATATTTATTAAGATTTAACATTTTTCTTAATTCCTTTGGTAAAACAATTCTTCCTAAGTCATCAAGTCTTCTGACAATTCCACTTAGACCGGAATTTTCATCATATTTTGTAAGAATAATCATACCTTCTTCAAAATGAATTTCAAATGGAGCATTGTTCTCTAAATTCATTGTATTTCTTAGTTCTTTCGGTAGAACAATTCTTCCAAGATCGTCTAGTTTTCTAATAATTCCAGTTGATTTCATACTTGCAACTCCCCATTTATTTCTATCTCTTTAAATACTCAATATAATTCTCTCTATTTGTTACATTGAGTTTAGTTTAATAATACCAAATTATTTTAATTTTCTCTCTACTTAAATCGACTCATTTTTACTAATAATAATACAAATTAAAATAATTTGCTTGATATTTTATAATTAACTACCTTTTATTTAATCTTTTGTTTTTTGTTTTGGTAAATTTAGGTAAAATTTCTTTAAAAGATTCAAAAAGAGATGAGTTAATCATTCGGTAACGAATTACCTTTAATTAACTCATCTCTCATAATAAATCTTTTATCTTGAATAGCCACCGAGACTTTGTTCAGCCATTTGAACTAAACGTTTTGTAATCTCTCCACCTACTGAACCATTTGCACGAGACGTTGAATCTGGACCTAAATGTACTCCAAATTCTGTTGCAATTTCATACTTCATCTGATCGATTGCAGATTCAGCATTTTGTGAAACATATTGATTTGAAGATCTGTTTGCCATGATATGTAGCCCCTTTTAATAAAATTTTCTGATATAAACTATCAGATTGCTGTTAGTATTTCATATTGAATATAAAATATTCATCATATAAATATTTCTGTAACTTTTATATGTTTCATCCAAAATTTTATTGCAAAGATTGTCAGATTATTTCCCAAAAAATATATTAATTGATAAATATGATTGAATCAGTAGTTAATCACACTTAAACAGAACTCCCATATATTATATTGATATAATTCCATTTTCTGAAAGGTAGGTGTAACAAAATGAAAGTAGATGGTATCTTTGAAGGAGGAGGAGTTCGAGGAATCGGGCATGTTGGTGCTATTTGTGCTTTAGAAGAAGAAGGTTATGAATGGGCACGTTTGGCAGGCACTTCTGCTGGTGCTATTGTTGCTACTCTTCTAGCATGTGGCTATACAGGGAAAGAATTAAAGGAAATTATGGATCATCTAGATTATAAGAAATTTATTACAAAAACTTGGTTGCACTTTATTCCTTTAATCGGATTAGGATTAAATATTTTATTTAAAAATGGGTTATATAAAAATGACTTTGAAGAAGAATGGTTAGAATCTTTATTATCCAAAAAAGGAATTCGTTATTTCGATGATTTAGAAGAAGGGAAATTAAAAATCATTATTTCAGATATTAGTAATGGTAAAATGGTCGTTTTACCTGATGATTTACCTGACTACGGCTTATCAGCAAAAGATATAACAATTTCTCAAGCAGTTAGAATGAGTGGTACAATCCCCTTTTTCTTTCAACCAATTAAACTAAAAACTCCTAATTATAATTATCCAATATTAATTGTTGATGGTGGAATTCTAAGTAATTTTCCAATTTGGATATTCGATGACCATCAAGAATGGCCGACTTTTGGTTTTCGCTTAATAGATGAAGAAATTATTGCGAAACCGCTGGATGGTCATAACCTAATCTCATTTTACAAATCAATATTTATTACGATGAGACAAGCACACGACATTCGTCATCTAACAACAGAAGTAAATGAACGAACTATAAAAATCCCAACTGGTGATATATCAAGTACAGATTTCAATTTAAATAAAAAAGAAAAAGAAGCACTTTTCACAAATGGATACCAAGCCGCAAAAAAATTTCTTAGAACTTGGGATTTTGAAAAGTTTAAACACAACTATCCACCTGAACCTTACTGTCATAAGGTGAATAGTCTGTAGTAACTTAAAAAACGCAATCTTTTCTTGAAATTCTTAGAAAAGATTACGTTTTTATTTTTCCTATTTAGTTCCGCTAGGTTAATTCATTTAACCCTTACTTTCGCATCTCCTTCGATATACGAAGGAAAAGATACAAGATCAATTTTTATCGGATTCATATACTTTTGTCGAGATGAAATCTTAAAACCTATTATTTGCTTATTACTAACATTGCCTTCCATATAGGATTCATTCATTTCAATTTCTTTTCCGTTTGCATCAGTGATTGATCCAATCATGTCGTAATTAAATTCCTTTTTTGTATTCAAAGTAAAAAATATAGTATCTCCCTCTTTTTTTAGGTCAGATAAATAATTACCTCTTGGCTGTTTCAGAATTTTTTGTTTCTTAGTATCAATTACAAGGTACTCATCTTCCTTATCAATTGCCTGAAGTTTATTTATGACAAAATATAATTCTTTTGGATCTTTAAAATAATTACTCTGTAAAAAGATAATTCTTTCATTATCGCTAATAATTTTTGCAGCAGTTCCATTAGTTATTTTTGACCATACCTCACCATTTTGATCAATAAGTTTTATACCGGAGAAATCTAGTATTTTCTTTGAATTACTTGGATCCATTTCAACTTGTACTGCTACACGGAGCGGATAGATGGTAACTTTTTTAATTTTAATCTTTTGATTTTCAATCATTACCGTTTTATTTAGTTCATATATTTGATTCGTTTTTTCATGTTTTTTTATTGAAAGTGGAATCGAAAATTGTGCTGATTGCCTTACATTCTTAATTTTTAAAACTAAATTAAAATCTTGCTGTTCATATGGTTTATCAAAATCGTATTCTACTGTGCTTGTATATTGACCTCTAACTTTATCGACAGTACCTCCAAAAGATAAAGAGTGTTCGGGTAATTTTTCCCCATTACTCGGTTTAAGATATGCCTCATCGATTTCGAAATTTTTCTGTTTTGAGTTACTATCAATCGTATAAAATAAAACGATGTCTTGTTCATCAGCAATAACAGAATCGATTGTAACTTTAATACCATTCTTTTCTTGTGATGTACCAATCTTTTGGGCATATTTATTTTCTACCGCTGAAAGTAACCCCTTATCATGACGCACACGTACCATTTCAACAATTTTCTCCATCCCTGGTACTTTTGTTAAATAATCAGCAAAGGTTGGTGATACACGTATACTTGCTAGAATTCCAAAAAGAAAAACGGCAGCTGCAACTATTGACCAAATTCTAAATTTACGTTTCGGTTTTTTGATCATCTTAACTTCTTTTGCATTTTGAAAACCAATTTGAATAGCCTCATCAATATCATCAAGAGGTATATCGACGTTTTCGTATTTTTCTTTCAAATTTTTTAATTCTCTTTTTTCTTTTTCAAACATTGCCATTTTCTCCTTTCTCTTCAAGAATTCCTCTTAATGATCTCAATGCTTTGTTCAACCAAGTCTTTACTGTACCTTCTGGACGATTCCACATAATTGCAATATCTTTGATTTTGACATCGTGAAAATATTTTAAATGTAATAGCTGTCGCTGTGTATCATCAAGCTGTGACATTGCTTCTTCTATTTCAATATAGTTATAATCTTCGATCGTACCTAGCTGTGAAATATATTCATCGTCGAAGGTTACTCTATTATTCTTCTTTATAGAATCCTGACAGTAATTAATCATAATCCGAATAAGCCATGTTTTTACATAACTTGGTTCTCTCAATGTTTGTATGTTTTGATAAGCTCTAAACGTTACTTCTTGAATTGCTTCAATTGCCTCATCTTTATTCTTTAAGTAGGCTAATGCAGTTTTATATAATGATATTTTATGCTCATGCATAATTGACAAAAATGCTTGCTCATCTCCTTTGATAGCCCTTTTCACTAGACTATGATCCTGCAATCTCAATCCCTCCATCTCGATGTTCTATACATTAGACTCCTGAGAGCTAAAAAAGTTTTAGTAATTTTTAATTTTTTTGAATCGATTTCATAATGCATTTTTTATCTACAGAATTTGATTGCTGACTTTTAAAGAATTCAAAAATAATATACAAATAATAGTTTTGTATATTTTTCATAAATTCCAAAAGGAGTAATGTGCTATTAAAAAATGTGAAAAATTAACAATACCGACAATAAATACTGGTTAATTTTACCTTTATAAATGGTAACATAATTTCGTAAACGTTCATTAAAAAATTAGAGACAGTTTTGATAAAGATTAATTCAATTTAACTTCTAAGGTATATTTTTTATCGGTGCAAAAACCAATTTGAAACAGGTGGTTATATTATGAAAATAGCAAGAAATATATTAATTATATTTTCCTACATAATGTTTACGGTATTAATTATAGTTGGACCGGAGTTTCGTAAGTATAAATCATATGTTCTTTTGTTACAGATACTATTTTTTTGTACAGGTCCATTATTATTAATCATTATAGATTGGAAGAAAAAAAGAAATAAAGATAAGCCTGAAATCAACGGTAAATCGGAGTGAAATGGAAATTTACGTTAGTAGATTCATGGAGTTGAATTAGAATTTAAATGGTCTCAGCTTACATAAAAGACATACAACTTTTAAAAGAATCAAAATAAAAAGACATGAGCATCAACACTCATGTCCTTCACTACATCGATAAATCTATCTATTTCTGTTTTTTCGATTACGTAAGAAAGCCGGAATATATGAAGTAGAATCTTCCTTCTCATTAAATCGGCCATATTCTTGTTGCTCATTATGGCGGCCGTAGTCTTGTTGTTCTGTGTATCGATTTTGATCTTGTCGTTCTGAGTAACGGTTATATTCCTGCTGTTCATTATATCGACCGTAATCATTTTGTTCATTATTATAACGCCCATAATCTTGTTGCTCATTATAGCGATTATAATCTTTTGGTTCATTGTAACGTCCATAATTTTGCTGTTCTGTGTATCGACCAGTGTCTTGTTGATCATTATAGCGACCAAAATCTTGCTGTTGGTCTATTCGATATCTTTGATCTTGTTGGAAGCGTTGCTCTCTATTGTATAAGCTAGGTGCTTCTTCTATTGGTCTAGAAGGAGTTCTTACCATTTTCTCTTCTTTATCCGCAAATCCTGTAGCAATAACTGTTACAATAATTTCATCTTTTAAGTTTTCGTCGATTACCGAACCGAAAATCATATTTAATTCTTCATGAGACGCAGAAGCAACGATATCAGCAGCTTCTTGTACTTCAAATAGACTTAAGTTACGTCCACCTGTAATATTCATAATTACACCATGAGCTCCATTAATAGAAGTTTCTAGTAACGGAGAATTTAATGCCTTCTGAGCAGCGATTGTAGCGCGATCTTTACCTTTTGCAATACCGATCCCCATAAGGGCTGTCCCTTTATGAGACATGACCGTTTTAACATCAGCAAAGTCTAGATTGATTAATCCTGGTACTGCAATTAAGTCGGAAATCCCTTGAACACCTTGTCGTAGTACATTATCCGCTTCACGGAATGCTTCGAGCATCGGTGTTTTTTTGTCAACTAGCTCTAATAATCGATCGTTTGGAATGATTATTAATGTATCAACAGCTTCCCTAAGTTCTTTAATTCCACCTTCAGCGTTTGTTGCACGTTTTTTCCCTTCAAATTTGAAAGGACGAGTTACTACTCCAATTGTTAAAGCACCAAGCTTTCGAGCAATTTTTGCAACTTCGGGAGCTGCACCTGTACCTGTTCCGCCACCCATTCCAGCTGTAACGAAAACCATGTCTGCTCCTTGTAGTACTTCCTCAATTTGCGACTTACTTTCCTCAACAGCTCTTTTACCAATTTCAGGATTTGCTCCTGCTCCTAAACCACGTGTCAACGTTGCACCAATTTGCATAGTAATTTCAGCTTTTGATTGTTTTAGTGCTTGGGCATCCGTATTAAAAGCAATGAACTCAACGCCTTCTACTCCGTCTTCAATCATTCGGTTAACGGCGTTATTTCCGCCACCACCAACACCAATAACTTTTATTCTTGCAAACTGTTCTATATTTTCAAATTCAAACATGATCATTCCTCCTCGTCATACCGATTACATAATTTCACGTTTTTCTAAGAACCATTCATTTCATTCTAAGATTTATTTTTTTATGTACGTTTTAGTAGATTAGAATTATCCAATTCACTTGTAGACATAGAATTGTCCTAATTCCCCTAACACTACTATACAAGAAAACTACTTATTATCTTTTCGATAATTTTTCCTTAATATACCTTTAACTAAAACATGTATTTTAACATCTTAATGTAATATCTCTATCAACTTCGTAACAAACTTTCATTAAAAAGTTTGTACAATTAATATAATTCTTTCCTTTTTGATTGAATCCTTTAAGAATCTTTATCAGATCCAAAGAAATCAAAACCTAATATATGATAATTGTGATACTGTTCACAAATTATCCAATAAATTATAATCCCTACAAATTTCCTATTGGTAAAATATTCATATATTAGGATTTCTTAAAATAGTATGAATCGGAGAAATCATGAAAATATTATTTAAAAGTTTATTTGTTATAATCTGTCTCTTAATTAGCTTATTCATCTTCAATTCTCAAAAATTATTCATTAATAAAAAAGATATATCTACTAGAGTAATAAAAGAAGATATTAAAAGAATTGAGTGATACAGATGCAGATAAATCTACTTTGTCTTCTAATCTGACACAATATCAATCAAATTCAAAAAAAGATATTGCTAAAGCAACTATTTGCCTTTTTGGAAACTTTGATCGTCTTGAAGACTTAATGAAAGCCTCTAAGCTAGTCGTTAAAGCGACTGTTATTGCAACTGAACCATATGTTCTAATTGATGAAGGGAGTCATCGTATATACAAAATTAACATTTAAAATAAGTAAAGTTATTTCAAGTGAAAAGCGGTTGAATGGAAAAACTATATGGGGCATAGTAAGGCAAATTTATTGAAGACAATAACTCTAGGAAATATTTTCGCGGTACCCCTTAAAAATATAACTAAAGAAATAGATGAAACAGAATTGAGAATAAATAATGCTGTTACAGAATTAAATAAGCAACTTGAAACCTAATTTTATAATGTTTCAAATTATAAAGAGGTATCTGAAACAACCAAGTCCTTTCACTAATACAGAAGGTAAATAAAACTCTCCATACTAAAAAGAAACGACAAAACTAATATTTGTCGTTTCAAACTTTACTATTTTTTGATTATTTCTGTTTTATTTTCTTCAGTCCAATTTTGAATTCCGTCATCTTCGTCCAATTCGATAATAACGTCTGTTACGCCTTTTTCTTTCATAATTTTTTCTTCTAATCGGTCTTTTATGTCATCAGCTTGAGCTACTGTTAAATTAGGGTCTAGTTCAATTTCTAATTCAACATGTAAATCTTCCCCCTCTTTAACAACCGTAAGAGCTTGAATATCTTTGACCTCTGGATCTTCCATTACGATTTCACCAATTTTGTCTTCCATTTCTTCATCTGATTCACCAATAACACCTGCAGCATTATCAAGAAATACTTTCCCAACAACAAGGAACATCAAAATACCGATGATAACAGAAGCAATACCTTCCGCTTGATGGAATGGTGTATAGTAAGCAATGATTACAGCAATCATCGCTAATAATCCACCTAGAGTTGCTACTGTATCTTCTAAGAAAACTAATTTCGTAGCTGGTTTTGCTTTTCCTAAATTAGAAATTGCCTCAGTAACCACTCCAAAACCACTTGTTATTATTCCTAATTCATGACTAATTTCTTTCATTGCTTTGTAAAGTACAAAGGCTTCAAGCACAACCGAAGCACCTAAAATAGTTAGGGTAATAGCCAGACCTGAAGAGTGGGTTGGATGTACAATATGCTGAATTCCTTCGACAATCGTTTCAAATGCCATAATTCCTACAATTAATACTGCTCCAAGTAAAACTAAATTAACAAGTCGACCAAATCCATTTGGAAACCGATCTGTTGGTGCCTTTTTACTTAAAGCTGAACCGCTAAATACAAAAAGTTGGTTTGCAGTATCGGCAGCACTATGCATCATCTCAGCAAAGAGTGCAACACTTCCAGTCATACTAAACCCTATTCCTTTTATTATCGCTATTACAGCGTTAACAATCGCTGCTAATAATGCAGATTTATTACCCTTTTTTAAAAGCTGTAAAAATTCTTTCATTCTATACTCCTCTTTACTAGTATTTTTATATTATGTATTTTTATATTTTTTATTAGCTAACCAGGAAAAGTTCATAAAATTCGAAGTAACAACAGTTCATTTTTTACTTATTTGGAAAGATATGTAATTTAATTTTAACATAGGTTCTGATTATTCTTTTGTCTCTTCTACAAAAATATTTTTAATCAGCTAAAATATTTTTGTAACTTGAACAAAAACTTTTTACCCTTAACAAAACGAAGATGCCACTAAAGACGAAAAAATAAATAGAAATCAAATAGATATATCGCGATCATCAACATGGTTACTCCTATTAAGAAGTATAGTATCTTCTTTAATAAAAGCTTTTTTTTATTGAAAATTGAGACCCATAAACAAAATAATGCTAATAATAAGATTGGTACCGCTAGTAACAAAATCAGCAACTATCTTCACATCCTTTTACTAAGATTCCTATGTTATACTTAATTCTTTATGAAGCAAAAAAAGCTATCTAAAAAGACAGCTTTTCATAATTTATATGCGGATAATGAAATGTACTAGTTCAATTTCATTTTTTTTTACAAACTTTACTTCTTACTTTCCTTAAAAGATAAATGCTCTAATCTCTTTCCCATCAGTTCAGCCATTTGTTTTGAATGAGGATCTTCTTCTTTTTGTAAATTATCAATGATATGATTATAATCCTTTTCGTTTCGATTCTGGCTTAATTTATATGAGGCCTGAATTTCTTCCACTTTAATCTTAAATCCAACTATACCTTTTAGTTCACTTTCTAAAAGTTGTGGAGAAAGTTTATCCCAAAGTACTGGGTTTTTACGATTTTTTTCATATTTCTCTAGCATGATTGTTAATTCATCTACTAACTCATCTCTTTCTAAAATGCTTGCTTTTCCGTAAACATGCACAGCTTGATAATTCCAAGTTGGAACTTCTTCAACTTCATACCAAGAAGATGAAATATATGCGTGAGGTCCTTGAAACATAACAAGCACTTCTTCACTATTCTCAAATGTTTTCCATTGTGGATTTCCATATGCAATATGCCCAGTAATATAATAATCTTCACCTTTTTTAGTTATAGCTAAAGGTAAATGTGTAGCAATTGGTCTACTCTGTTTTGTTGTGATAATCGTGCCAAAAGAGTTTTTTTGAACGAAATCCCAAATTTCTTCAGGATTTGTGACTTTATAATATTTTGGAATATACATTCTTAATATTACCTCCTTAAACATTTTTGTTGCAAATGCAATAAAAATACCATACTTTAAATCTAACTTATTATTGTTGCATTTGCAATAATAATTTAAGTGGGATGTGCGAGGAATCTTACTATTAACCAATGGTATTTCACTTAATAATAAAAAGAGAAAAATCATTCAATCTAGAAGATTTTTCTCTTTCCTAATTCAAGATCAATTACTTAATCAATGCATCATACACAGCAGTCGCCACGGCTTTATATTGTCCCGTAGCAAAGTCATCACCTTTAAATTTGTTCGGATTTATTAATGGATCAATTACAGGTGAATGTTTTTTATTGGTCAATAAGACAATCCCTAAATTATTATCTGGATCTATAATGGTTAGAGTGCCTACCCACCCTGTATGTCCAATCGCATTTGGGCTTGCATACAATCCAAACGTAGAGGACATACTTGGAGAGCCATTTCTTCTCCAGCCTAAGCCATATGTTGGATTTAAATCGGAAGGTGCTGAAAACTGATCAATCGTTTTTTGATCAAATAGTTTTACTTTGCCATATCCACCTCCGTTTAACATTACCTGCAAAAGAACGGCTAAATCGCTTGTTGTCGAGAAAAGCCCCGCATGACCTGATACGCCACCCATAGAGTAGTACGCCTTTTCATCGTGCACTTCTCCCTGTATTGTGTATGTACGAATATTTGGGAAAGTGATGATACCATTACGTGAATTCCCCATTAACTCGGTTGCTGCGAAATCTTTTGCTTTGAATCCTTTTTGCAAAGGGTTGAACATTGTGTGTTTTAGACCTAACGGCTTATAAATCGTATTTTCTACATAGTCGTCTAGTCGCTTTCCAGTTACTTTCTCAATAATAAAGCCAAGGATCATATAGTCCACGTCACTATAAATGTTTTTCGTGCCAGGTACGTATTCTAACGGTGTTTCAGCGATTTTTTCAAATGTTTCATTACGGTCTTGTGTATACAAGGAACCTGCTACAGTAGGATTGTGGTATTGCGGATCAGCTGGAAAACCAGCAGTATGGTGTAAAATATCGATTAAGCGTAGGGTATCCTTCCCTTTAATCATATCAGTTGATTTGTCTTTAAAATTTGGAAAGTATGATTGTACAGTTGAATTCAAGTCTATTTTTCCTATACTAACAAGATGTTGCAAAGCGAAGTTAACTGCATACATTTTAGTATTTGATGCCAAATCAAACATTGTATTCGTCTTCATTTTCTGAGGATGTTTCAGTGGTGTTAGCCCATCGTATTTTTTCGAGTACCCATAAGCAGTGTTTTTTACAATTTTCCCATCTTTGATAATCATTAGAACTGCACCTGGAAAACCATTGTTTACATCTTGCTGGATTAATTCATCTACTTGTTTTAATTTCTCAGATGAAAATCCTACTTCTTCAGGACGTTTTACTTTGCTCAACACGGGAAAGTTATCACTAGATTTGATTTGTTTCATTCCATTCACCTCTGCCTGGATTGAGGTTTTCTCTGCATTTGTTTGAGCATAGCTGACAGAACCTGTTGTAGTAACCAACGCAAGAGATAGTGTTGATGTTACAATACTTCGAGTAATAAGAGTCAATTTTATCCCCTCCCTTTATGATTCATTCAAGAATTGTCTAGTTGGAAAATCCTTTTTATAGTTGTAAATAAAATTCAAAATTCACTATTTTTATTTTGAAAGAAAATTTCAACTACTATTAGTATAAGTTTGAGGTTCGAAGTTTGTAAAGTCTGACTATTCTAATAAATCTACTAAAGCATTCTAGAGTACTATATAACTACTAGCCTCTCCACATTTAAATTTGCCCTTGAGGTACAACAACTCTAAAATTCTAGCACTACTTAGCAATTACTCTACAAGATCTCAATCATTATGAATCTGAAAAATCATTAAAATATTCGAAAACATAAATCGCTAATTTTTTCTATGTAATAGGTACTAAAGAATATTAATATTTCATATATTTACTTACTTTTCTGAAGTTACTTATGAATACCATCTTCTTTGGCAAAATATTTTCTTTTCAAAAGTATTTACTAGTTCGCTAAAAGTATTTTATCGACATGTACCACCGGAAATTTCTCAGGTAAATCTGAACGTTTTATACTCGCAAATCCATTTTTTTCATAAAATCTATGTGCAGCTAAAAATTGTGGTATTGTCCCGAGATAGATTGCTATAATTTAATTTTTTCATTGTCAATTAGCAAGAAAATAGACTACCGAAGTAGCCTACTTGATCTTTAACTTATTCATGCATAAGAAAGGTCATTACTTATTAGTCATATAAACTATGTAATGTCCTTTTTTTATCTATCATTTTTTAAAATTAGGTTGATAAATTTTTTCTTACCCTGTTTTTTCATATTAAGCATTTCTAGTTTCTCGAATATGATCCAAAATAGCTTGTTCAACTTTCTCATTGAAATCTTTTATTCTTGAATTCAAGTAGAATGCATCTAGCTATCTCCACAATAAGGAGCATTCTAATATACCTAGAAAAATACAAAATAATATAGTAATAGTAGCAATATATAATAAAAAATTTATTGCAATTAAATGTAACATGATGAAATTAAACATCGCACAAAATCATTTTCCCAATGTAAGAAATCAGAAATAGGAATCATCATGGACTTATTGTAGTCTTTGAAATAACCAATAAAATGCCACCGCAAAAATAAGGCAAGACGTTGAGACCATCATTTTACGATACCATGGGAAACGTTTTATCAATAGCAAGAAAGGAAGTAATAGGCATAGGATCATGAGTTGTCCTGCTTCCACACCTATATTAAACGTCAGGAGTGAGCCAAGTTGATTACTCTTTGGAAGTCCAGTTTCAGCCAAGGCCCCGGCAAAGCCCATGCCATGAATCAGACCAAATAAGGCCGTCAATAGCCACCGCCATTTCGCCTTTTTAACAAATATGTTTTCCACTGCTACATAACAGATTGTCAGGGCAATCAAGGATTCGACCCAGTACGGGATGATGTGAATACGACCTGTCGCTACCAAGAACAGTGTAACGCTGTGGGCGATAGTAAAGGCAGTAACAATTTTCAACGCATCCTTGAATCTAGTTGCGATTAATACTAAGGATAACAAAAACAGTAAATGATCATAACCTGTCAAAATGTGTTCGATGCCAAGCTTAAAGTATTTCCACAAAACAGCACCATTCTTAGCCTTTGGAAGGTCCTTTGGAAGATCCTTGGGAGGGTCCTTGAGAAGGTCCTTTGGAAGTTTGATCAGAATATCTTTATTAGTGCTATCAATCATATCCTGCTGAAAATAATCACCTGCATGGACCATGAGTACACTCGTATGAGTAGGCACATCGTCAAATACCAGATTGTAATGAAGATTAAATTGTTTGATTTCTTCATCGGCGATGAACCTTAGTTGAAATTCCACACCTCTTATGACACCCTTTTGCGCCATGTTCATCGAAACCAATTCCAAATTTAAGGGCTGCTTCGAATCAGCATCTATGCGAAGACCTTTCTGTAAATAGGCTTCGATTTTTTGCGAAGCCAGTTCATCGTTTACCAGATTATCCAAGTCAGTACCGAAATGTGGAAACAAGTCTTTTTGTTCAATAAAAAGATCATAGAGAATCTCGTTTCCTTCAATGTTTAAATCCGAGTAGCTCATATCTATGGAATGCGCAAGTGAAGTTGTGGTAGTCCCAAAAAATAATAAGAACATGATGATGAACATGGACAGTAATGAACGCATCTTCATAGCGGAACCTCTTTTCATGAAATGTTAGTATTACAATCTGCAATATAGTTTATCCTGTTACGAACGTTCATTCTACAACCTGAACATGTTGCTCGACTTATTTCAAGCTGTCTAAGAGTGTTTACATTAAATATGAAATACGAGCCAGTATCCCGTTACAGATCGAGGAAATGTAGCTTTAGTACACCTTTGGTACCATTAATCGTCCAAATCGATGAAGGGGAGCAAATTGTTCTCCCCCAGTTTCATTACCGATTCATCCTAAATTTCGTTAATGTGATGACACTTGCGTGTATACTTTTTCTTTGCTGTTCCGTTGGCCAATCCCTGGATGGCTGCGGGTACTTTTATGCTATTTAAAGTCACTGTTGAACGACTTGGAATGTCTTGCGTTCCACTACCGTATAACCGTCATTGAGCAAAAAGAGTACATCATAAGTGCCAGGGGCCAGTCCATTGTTTAAACTAACTCTTCCAGATCCAGACATTAAATAACTCCATCGTAAAGATGCACCCGCACCTGGAGGAACAGCTCCAGTTCTGTAGATGCCGACCCAATCTTTCCCGTTTAACGCTGCCCCAGTATAGGATAGGGTAATAGATTCCCCTTGGATGTACTGGGATTTGTCTAGTGTTATTTGGCCTGTAGCTACTCCAACTGCTTGAACAGTTACGTTAATGCTTGTTGTCAATGGAACGCTGTTCGGGTTTTCAACTCCAGAAGGCAGAGTTACGGTCCCTGGCACCGAGAAGGTCTGCACCGTCTTGATAGCCGGATCGTAGCTAACGCCGCTTAAATTCCAAGTCACACTTGCGTCCACATTTCCTTTATCGGTCGCAAGAATTACTTCTGTGGGCAATCCAAGAGCTTCCGCTGTCTTGGCCGTTCCGTTGTTCGCAGATACCGATGCCGGCGCAGTGATGCTGTTTAAATTAACTTTTTGAGCCTCAATTTCAATGTCTTGCGACGAACGATTATACATGGAATCGTCAGCGAATACCCTGAGTATATATGGAGTAGTCGGCGACAAATTTGTAAACTTATAATGCCTGTATTCATCGAACGGCTTGTCTAGTGGAAGCGAAAGGCTGTTAAACGATTTGTCCACTTTCCCCGTAAGCTTGTTGATAAGCTGAATATTATATTCCAAAACGCGCACATTGTCATTTGCTTGCTTTATTGTAAAAGCAAGTTCGTTGTTTTTGTAGGAATCGACCGTAATACCCTCTTCAAACTCCGGAGCTATGAGTTCTCTTATATCGCTCCTGCTATAGGTAAAGGCCTCTTTACCTTCACCAACGATTTTTACTGAAGGTGTGCCTACATATTCATCTGTACTTAAGTTATACTGTTTAATGATAATTTTTGAACCGTAAACCTCTAAGAAATTCACAATGCGAGGTGTGGTTTTATAGTTGATATACGAGCCTTCTAAATATCCACCGTAAGGACCATCATCAATATAACTTGAATATGAACTCGCACCGCTGTCGAGAAATGTAGCCGAACCTTGATAGTGAGAACGTTCGTCGGTCGGGTCGTATTGGGTATGACCTGACATATATACCACCTGCGACAAGTCATTGTCGGCAATATATTTACCTACATTATTACTTGCTGCGCTGCTCCATCTCCCTGACCACACTGTTCCACTTATAGGGTAGTGAGAAGATACAAATATGGGTTTGGTTGGATCGTAATCCGCTTCTGTTTTAATTTGGTTGAGTAAATCTTTGGTTTTTCCCACTGTATTGTCGTTGTTATAATTTCCGTCAAAACCTACAATATTATATCCTTTTACCTTTACCCTATAAGCACTATTAAAGAAATCGTTATCGTATGAATTCGTTAAGGCGTTCCACGCGCCCGCCGAACCGACAGGTATAAATTTTTCGGCGCCGCCCATATCATGGTTGCCTCGTACCATATAAAGCTTCGTATTGTCAAACAGACCCTCATCTTTAAGTTTATTGTAAATGTCTGTCAGATTTTTCATCCACACATATTCATTGGCGTTGTTACCACCGGTAACGTCGCCAGGAATAAAGAGTACGTCGGCTTGTGGGAATAGTCTCAGTTCTGTTCTGTAATCTTTTTCAATGCGCGCGATTGTTGCGGGATTAGCACTTACTTCCGGATCGCTGTCCACAATCATATTTAAACCGGCGGGAGTTAATGTTTTATTGCTTTTTTGATAGATGAATATGGCGTTGTTTAGTTCACGTTCGTAATAATTGATGGTTTCCTGTGTATATAATTTTACTTTTTGCATTGTTGCAACCTTAGTTGCCGTATTAAAAACTTTCTTCAAATAATCAAAATCGGTTTGGCTGAAGCCGTTACCGAGACCGTCTGCTAATATTATATTTGCTTCTGATATTTTGTCGTTAAGTGCTTTTAAATCTACTTTATTTACAGCGTAACTATTATAATTAGCTTGAACCATATCACTGCTAAATGCACCTTTCCAAACATTCAGATCAGCTATATCGAATGAATTACCTCCATTTTTGCCCGATCCGTCGCTACCTATATTTAATGGGTTCGATGTATCTAAAGTTCCGACCCCCAGCGATGTTTCAGTCATTTTGTAACCATCAATATACAACGATCCGAGCATTTTATCTCTGTCTACAACAAATGTCACATAACGCCAATGGGAAGCATTAAACGTGTCACGCCCAAATTTTACTGATGAGGTCGGGAATCCTAAATTCATATTGACCGAATTGGCTGATGTATAAATCGCCCAGCCTTCGTTAGTGCTCTTAGTAAAATCCTTGTTTGATAATATTACCTGATTATTGTTAGTGTCACCCTTATACCAGAAGGATGTGGTAAAACTTTCATGACCAAAATTCAAGCTATGCGTCGTACCAACATAATTACCGTCTCCACTTTCTAAGTGCAGAGCTTTGGTCCCGGGTAATACACCTTCTACATAACTATAATTTCCTTTCCCTTCCAATTTCTCTTGATTTGCATCGTCCGATAAATTATTGTCGAATTTCATTGATGCAATAAGGGGATTAGCATTTACTACTGCATTTGTGGGCAATGAAATTTTTCTGTCACCATTTGATGGTAAAGCAACAACAACGCGCAATTTTTTACCAATATCATTTAACGTTACGGTGTAGCTTTTGGATGTACCACCCGATTTTACATTAATATATTGATCGCTTATACGTGATTTCTGTACTTGCCATTGAAATGTTAGGTTTTTTCCCATTGAACCATGACCCATGATTACATTGGCGGTGATCGTTTGACCGTAAACAGGCTGCATATTGTCGATTTTAACGAGATTGGTACCCGATTCGTTTGCAAGTGCATCTTTGGTGGTTGATAACATAACGAATATCATCGTTAATACGAGAGAAATGGATAAAATTCTTTTCATTACAGAAAACCTCCAGGAATTCTAATTTTCTACGATTACTGCGAATTGTTCTAAAGTAGAGACCAACTTTTCTAAGAAATTATTACTTATAGCTTGAATATGAATATCACTTATAACAGGGAAAACTAAATCGTGTTTATTTCCATCCGAATGAACAGAGATCTATGGATACATATTAACGTTTGCCCGGTAAATCGAATTTTGTTGTCCCTCCCTTGTTGGACAGTTTTTGAGCTAAATTCACAAGCATTGATCTTTACAACTCTTGCTACAAGGTTTCCACCCAATTTAACAGATCAACTCACTGAACATTTTCCCAATATTAAGTGAATTCAATATAGTAAAGCAGATTACAACAATTAATAAACTTTGAAAAAAAGTTAAATATCAATAGAATATTGTTCCTCCTTTTCCTAAATGAGCTTAACTTCCTTACGACTTCTTCTCCTAGTGAAGTCAGTCACGCTTTAGAATTTCAATTTATTTTTTCAGTGAGATGGTGAAAAATATCACATGGACAATTATATAAGTACTATGTAAATTGAACATTAATTCTAAATTATCAATTATTAATACAACCATTTGTGTTAAGTAATCCGTAATGATAAAAACTATTAACCTTAAATACTTTCCTCATAAAGTAAATCAAATAAGAAATACCAAAGTCCATAAAACGATATACCCTTCCTCCTCCTAACCTTAAGCCAAAATTGATTTTCAACGTCTAAATAAATACGAAAAAGTTCAAGAAAAATTACGTTCTTGAACTTAAGTAGATGAATTTGAACTCATGTCTGCTAGCTATAATTTTTGGTGTCCTATCTATCATAGATCCTACTAGATTAAAAAAATTGTTATATAATTAGTAAAAATTAGCCATTAATACATCTTTATTATTGACCTTATGTAAAGTAAACTTAATTTTTATGTCCACCTATAAACACTATTAAGAAATTCTTAATAATATATAATGTTTTTTTAATGTGCAAATCAAGTGAATACATTTTTATTGTCTACCAATTAATCGAATGATAATTCTAAATAAAAAAGAGCTCCAAGTAAAAGCCATTTTCCTTGGAACTCTTTTTTTATTTAGTTTTTCATTTATGCTTCCACAACATCCGTTTGCTGATAAACCTCTTTTTCAAATTCTCCTGTAGCCTTACTTGTTAGGATACCCGATGTCATTGCCCCACTAACGTTTAGAGCTGTACGGCCCATGTCAATTAGAGGTTCAACTGAGATTAGTAATCCAACGATTGCGATTGGAAGATTCATAACTGATAGTACGATAAGAGCTGCAAAAGTTGCTCCTCCACCGACACCAGCTACACCAAATGAACTGATTGCTACGATTAAGATTAGTGAGATAATAAATGATGCACTTGTTGGATCAACACCAGCTGATGGAGCCACCATTACAGCTAACATTGCTGGGTAGATACCAGCACATCCATTTTGACCGATTGAAAGTCCAAACGAACCAGCAAAGTTTGCAATTCCTTCTGAAACTCCAAAGTCTTTTGTTTGTGTTTTGATTGTCATTGGTAATGTTCCAGCACTTGTACGTGACGTAAATGCAAATGATAAAGTTGGTAAGGCTTTTTTCACATATCTTACTGGGCTTAGTTTTGCAAATGATAATAATAATAAATGCACAATAAACATTACGATTAAAGCCACATAAGACGCTATTACAAACTTACCTAATTTTACGATTGCATCATAATCACTTGTTGCTGCTACTTTTGTAATGATTGCTAAGATTCCATAAGGTGTTAAACGAAGAATTAACGATACAACTCTCATCGTTACTGAATAAAGTGTATCAATTATTTTAGCAAAAAACTCTGCAGTTTCAGGCTCTTTACGTTTTACTCCTAAGTATGCAATCCCCACAATTGCTGCAAAAATTACAACTGCAATTGTAGATGTTGCACGTGCACCAGTTAAATCTAAAAATGGATTACTTGGAATTAATTCAAGGATTTGTTTAGGAATTGTCATCGCTTCTACAGTTGGCACACGGCCTTGTAATTCTGTAATTCTAGCAGTCTCAGCAGCACCTTCTGATATTTTGATTCCATCAAGTCCAAATCCTAAAGCAGATCCTATTCCAATAGCTGCTGAAATTGCTGTTGTACCAAGAAGAATCCCAATAACAAGGACACTAATTTTACCGATATTCTTAGTTAACTTTAATTTTGTAAACGCTCCAACAATCGAAACGAATACTAGAGGCATGACAATCATTTGTAATAGTTTGACATAACCGCTACCAACAATGCTAAACCAGTCGATTGTTCCGACTGTAACGTCATGTTCAGTTCCATAGATTAAATGAATAATATAACCAAAAATAAGACCTAAACCTAAACCAGTGAATACACGTTTTGAAAAAGATACATGCTTTTTTTGCATAAAATACAAGCCATACATAAGTACTAATAAGATAACAACATTTACGCAGATAAGAAATGTATTCATTTTTCTCCCCCTTTTCTTTTAATAATTTAATTTACGAAAATACTAATACAAGTATTCCTATAAATCAAGTAGGATTTATTAATATTTTGTAAAATTCCTACTTTTTTATCATTTAGACACAATTTAGCTAGAAATCTATTTCTACTTAATTAATAGCGTTTCACCATGTTCATCAAATGCATGCTTAAAATCAAAAGCAGTAGGAGTTGGTCCATTTTGAATGTAATAGTCATATCTTTTAAAGGCCTCTTCCCACGATATATCGCTTTGTTTCTCGGTCCACCAAACAACATATGAAAGATGTTTCTCTTTATAAGATTCCATCCATTTACTTCGATCTTTCAACGCTTGTTTATGGTGTCCAGAGTACGTAAAGCGATATAAGGATTCTAGATTCTTCCATACCGTTAGTGTAAGGATAGGATAGCCGTCTCCCTTACTAGCTTCTTCAGGGAGAGCGATTCCATCAGATGAAAACGCATCAATCATGTGACCTGATTTTGTAGCCTGACGAAAGACATCATTTCCTACAGAAAAAAATTGACGAGAGGCAGAGTGGTCATATGGGTGTTTTAGCCTACCAACTGTATAGATTGCAACAAAAGCCATAAATAGTCCTCCATAGACAGGTTTTATTAAATTTATATTCAAGTAAGCTTTTATTTCATAACTAATTCTTTTTTTCAATATTTTTATATTTTGTAGAGAATTGGAGTAAGTAGAAATCCTTGTAAACTTTTTTGAATATCGAATTCAGTGTTCTGTAGACAGCAAAAAAGACAATCACCTAGGATTACTCCCTTTTGATTGTCTCTAAAAATAAATTATAGTTTAATCCTAATTGAGTTTTAACAAGATTAATGGCTATTCCCTAATACTTTTTAACTGGTTTTGTATCATCTGTTACGGTTGGGTTAAAACGACTACATCACAATGGGACAGCCCTTTTTTCATTCGTCTAAAAATACTAACTTATTAATTGATAAACCTTGAAAAATACCCAAATAAAAATCACTAACCAAATCAGCAAAATTAATGATCCGACTATCCAATTTTTAGGTTTACCTTGTTTCATCATTTCTTCTGCTTTCATTTCACAGTCAACTATTACATTGTCTGGTATCAACTTTAAAGAAATATATATACCTATAGGAATGAGAATAACATCATCTAAATAGCCTAAAATTGGAATGAAATCAGGGATTAAATCAATTGGACTAAAAGCATATGCTACTACACAAACTATGAATACTTTTGCATACAACGGAACACGTTCATCCTTGCATGCAAAATAAAGTGTGAAGACTTGTCGCTTTAATTTTTTCGCCCATATTTTTAATTTTTTAAGCATTTTTTCTCCTATATTTGCGTTTTAACTCATTATATCAAAGCTTTTAATGAAAGAGTCACGAAAATTAAAACAAATGTTTTACCACTAAGTCTTGAGCAAAAATATAAACAAGCCATCCTATAATGCCAAGTCCGATTGAAGCAACTAAGTGCATTGAGTGCTGAAGCGCTACTCCGATAATCAATAACATAACGACCGTTCCTGGAATCCCAAGTACAACTCCATATGCAAATTTACTTAATGTTTGTACTTGTTCGCCCTGAACATTTAGCCAAATTAAACTTAAAAGACTTACGATAGGCAATGCCGCAATCAATCCACCTTGTGTAGGGAATCGGCGTGCTATTTCAGTAATAACTCCGATAATAATTGCGGAAGTAAATATTTTAATAATCGCGTACATTTTGAGCTCTCTCTTTCATTAAATTAAATGCTTTTAATATCGTTTCTCTTTCTTGTTCTGTCATCTGTTCAAAAAGAAGCTGTTGAAGCTTTTCTTCATTTAAACTTGAATTTTGTAACAAAACTTCTTTCCCTAAATCAGTAAGCATTAGAATTACTTTTCGTTGATCAATCTCACCACGAGTTTTATAAACATATTCTTTTTCTAGTAACCGTTTAACATGTTCTGACGCTGTATTGTGAGAGACTTTAATTCCTTCAGCAATATCCTTTATCCCAACTTCATCTTCTTTATCGATAATTTGTAAAATCCGAACACTTTGGTGCGTAATATTTTCTTTATGCTTGTACCGTAAAAGATAGTAAACATCAGTCCATAATTGATTCAGTTGTTTTATTTCTTTATCCATGTTGATTCTCCTTATATCGTATAATACGATTAATTCTTATTTGTAGATTATATCTTATAATACGATATATGTAAAATATAGGATTAAGGAAATTCTGGGAAAATACAATATACAATGGACTGCAAATAAAATCTGAGAATCGCAATTAAAACAAGAAATTACCCATACCAGTTAAGGTATTATGACCTAGAAATTGTACGATAGAAGTTACTTTCAAATAGAAAACTAGCAAACATGGTTCAATTCTTTTCATTTTAGAAAAAAATTGATAAATACCTTAAAAAAGAGCAATCAGATCAACTCACTGTTTTTAGATTCGTCCACTTCCCTAGTATTTCTACAAAAAAAAGGGCGTCCCTCCGTCAGTTAACCTGACTTACGGGACTGCCCCTATTAAATTCTTAAATAGAAATAGGTGGTAATGTATTCCCTGTTTCAAGTAAGCTTTTTAAGTTACTTAAAATTGCAGGCCAGCCATTGTTTAATCCTTCAAACGTATCATCACGATCTACTAAATCAGTAGGTTCAAGATTTTCATGTTTCAGCGTTAATCTAACTGTTGACTCTAAATCTTTCAACATAAATGTAACGATTGATGGTTCTTTACGGTTCGTCGGATCGTTTGTATGATTCCATGTGAATGAAAGTAAACGATATGGCTCACATTTTAGAATCGTTCCATAATCTGTAACTTCACCATTTCGTAAATAAGAAACCGTTGAGCCTACTTTCCAATCAGATTCAATTGCAGTTCCGAAAAAGTATTTTTCAGTAAATTGAGAGCTTGTTAAAGCTTCCCATAGTTTTTCGGGTGTAGTTGCGATGTATGTAACATAAACAAATTGTGGTTTATTCATTGTTATGATCCTCCTCAAGTTTTTTTAATTCACTTAATGTATCTAAGCGATTATGTTCATACTTGTTGATCCATCGCTTTGAAATTTCACTAATTGGTACAGGATTAAGATAGTGAAATTTATTTCGACCAAGCCACTCTACTACAACAAGATTTGCTTCTTCTAGTATCACTAGATGTTTAGTTACTGCTTGTCTGCTCATTTCAAGATGTTGACATAATTCAATTAATGTTTGGCCGTTATTCATAAATAGCTCATCAAGCAGTTTTCTTCGACTTGAATCGGCAAGTGCTTTAAAAACCTTATCTATCTCATTCGACCTCCTCAATATTTATATATTAAGCAACTAATTAGTTGCATGTCAAGTTCATTAGATCTTTTTTGAAGTTTAAATTACTAATAGAACAAAATTCATTTTAAAAAAACAAGATTCTATTAAAATAAAATGTTTTAAAACAAATGATTCCTTTTTCCAAAAAGTGTTATTAGCAGGATTTTCTTACATTCGACAAGAATATTTATTGGAGAAAGAAGAGGAATAAATAATTACTAATGAGTAGACGATCACTGACAATAATAAATATAAATGGACAGCGAGGGAGCAGATGAGTAACACAGTAGGAAACGCTTATGAGATTTTAGAGAGAGTCACTGATGGATTCTTTGCATTAGATGTTAATTGGAATTTTACTTATGTAAACTCAGCAGCTGCCCGTCTACTTTTTCGTAAACGGGATAACTTGGTTGGTAAAAATATATGGAGGGAATTTCCTGAAGCAATAGGGTTAGCATTTTATAAGCATTATCATAAAGCGCTGCATGAACAAAAACAAGAAAATTTCGAAGCATATTTCCCCCCACTCAAGATGTGGTTTGAAGTGAAGGCATACCCTTCATTGAGCGGTTTAAGTGTATATTTCCAAGATATATCAGATAGGAAGCGATCACAAACACAAAAGGATGAACATTACAAATCCCTTTATGAACAAAATCCAGATGCAGTATATTCTTTTGATTTAAATGGAAATTACCTTAGTGTAAATCCAGCTATGGTAAGAATGTTCGGATATAGTGAATCAGAGTTATTGCAGATGTCATTTGTACCTCTAGTAAGTAAAATAGACTTGGATCGAGCAACGGAACATTATAAAAGAGCTACGAAAGGCATTACCCAGAAATATCAAGTAAAAACATTGCATAAAAATGGCACTGTTGTCTATTTAAATGTTACAAATATGCCGATTATTGTCAACGGTAAGATAGTTGGAGTATATGGAATTGCAAAAAATATCACAGATCGGCAATTGGAGCAGGATGAACTACGCAAAACGAAAGAAAGACTAGAATCTTTTGTACACAACAATGCAGATGCAATTTGGGTTATTGATTTGGAAAATCGAGTTTTAGAGATTAATTGTTCATTTGAAACAATGTTTGGTTATTCAGCGGAAAGAATTATAGGGAAAAACTTACCGATTGTTCCCGATTTTCTAAATGACTTTATTCAAGAAGTACATAGTAAGGTAAGGAATGGTGTATCTGTTGTTGGTCTAGAAACAATTCGAAAATGTATGGATGGTAGTCTGATTCACGTTAGTGCAACTCTCTCTCCTATTGTTGATTTGAAAGGAAATGTGATAGGGATCACAGGAATTTGTCGTGATATCACCTCAAGAAAAAAAGCAGAGGAAATCCTCAAAATAAAATCGAAACAACTTGAATCATTTATTGAAAACAATGTAGATAGCATATTAATTTTTAATCAGAATGGTCAAGTAGTTCATTCTAATAAAGCATATGAGACAATGTTTGGTTGGACAAGAGAAGAGATACAGGGTGTCCATTTGTATGAATTGGGCTTTATTCCGGACGAAATTATGGTAGAAGTCAAACAATTTGAAGGTAAGGTTAAGCGAGGTATGTTTATTTTCGGAGAAGAAACAATCCGTGTTCGAAAAGATGGGGTTAAGGTAAATGTTATTTTATCAGCAGCGCCTATTCACGATGCACAAGGTAACTTGGATGGTTGGTCAGTAACTTTAAGGGATATTACGGAGTGGAAGATGTCTCAAATAATGTTACAAAACACCGAAAAACTATCTGTTGCTGGTCAATTAGCGGCAGGAATTGCCCATGAAATCCGAAACCCGATCACCTCTATAAAAGGATTCATTTATTTGATGAAGAATGGATTTGGAGATAAAGAAGAGTATTTTAATATTATGTCGTCAGAATGTGAACGAATCGAAGGAATTCTTAGTGAACTACTTATTCTAGCAAAACCACAAATTAATAAATTGGAACATATAGATATTCAATTGTTATTAACTCAAATTATCGTTCTATTAAAAACGGATGCAATTATAAATAATGTTGACATTATCACTGAGTTTCTAACGGAAGATATTCATATTAATTGTGATGAAAATCAAATGAAACAGGTGTTTATCAACTTTATTAAAAATGCAATTGAAGCTATGAAAAAAGGTGGAAAATTAACTATTCGAACCCAAAAAAGAGATGAAGAAAAATTGATGGTCCAAATTATTGATGAAGGCGGCGGGATGTCCGAGGAAACGATTAGAAAGTTGGGGCAACCATTCTATACTACGAAAGAAAAAGGAACGGGCTTAGGTTTTATGATTAGTAAAAAAATCATTGATAATCATTTTGGCGAAATCAATATTGAGAGTGAAGTAAACAAAGGTACAATTATTGAAGTTATCCTACCGTTCGCAAATAAAACGGCCAATTATTCAACTGAGATTGCCATCAATTGATAAAAATTAACTAATAATTAACAATAAATGAAATGGATGTATGGATAAGTAAATAAAAAAGTTGTATTCCTTAAGTTTTAAAAGTGAATTCAGAAGAAAAAAAGAGAAATTGCCGAAACAATTTCTCTTTTTCATTCTATTAACCTGCAAGATCATTCGAAGGTCTAGCAGGTTGTTCTCGTTTCCCTGGTTTAACAAAGATCATGGCAACCATTCCTAATGTTACTGCGATTGATGCTGCGATAAACATTGCACTGTATCCATGTTTTGCGACTAGGCTACCAGTTAAGGTTGGTGCAATAATTGTAGCTAGGTTTGCGATGAAATGTGTTACGCCACCAAATGTTCCAGCTTTTTTTGGTTCTGTATCTAATACTACTGTCCAATAAATTGAGTTTGGTAAATAGTTAAATGCATTACCAATACACATTAAGATTAAGACTGCTGTAGCACTTTGAACTGTCGGAATCAGCATGAAACAAATTGCTGTAAAGAATAATGAAATAACTGTGAACCAAGATCTAGCAATTCGTAAATTCCCTGTTTTTCTAAGAAGTGAATCTGATATTTTCCCGCCTAGTAAACCTGTAAAAATAGCTCCAATCCATGGGATCATTCCAACAAATCCTAGTGATGCTAATGAAAAACCGAATTCATCTTGTAAATATTTTGGCGTCCAAGTAAGTAATAATATATTTACATATAAAAAGGCAAAATAACCAATTGCATTCATTACTAGATTAGGATTTTTGAAAAAATAGTACCACGGTGTAGATTCTTGTTCACTTTTTCCACTAACCGGATTATTTAAACGGATGATCTCAAGTTCTTGTTTTGTGACGTTTGGATTTTCTTCTGGTAGGTTTGTAAATACTTTAGACCAAATAAATGCCCAAATTAAACCAACTACACCAAGAATAATAAATGTCACTTTCCAACTTGCAACTGATAATAGAGCAACTACGATTGGTGCAGTAATCAGTGCTCCTACTGGTGTACCTACTAAACCAAGCGCAACTGCAAAGCCTCTTTCTTTCGGAGAAACCCAGTTTGCCATTGTTTTATTCATCGTTGAGAGGGTAGGCCCTTCTGCAAGTCCGAATAATACTCGGAAAACTGCAAATCCAGCTAAAGCTGACCCACCAAATAAAGTCGCACCTAAATTCCCAGCAAATACAGTGCCTAATTCAAAAATTGACCAGGCAGTTGCGGCAAGTAACCACATAAATTTAGGTCCTTTTTTGTCGGCGAAAGCTCCGCCAAATAAAGCTCCAAATATATAACCATATCCAAAGTAACCTAGGATTTCACCCCAACTTATAGGACTTAATCCAAACTCTTTAATTATCTCTGCCTGTGCATATGCAATTGCACCTCGGTCGATATAATTAACGATCGTGATCAAAATGATCATAAAAATGATAAAGAATCTATAATTATTTTTCATTAAAAGATAGTTCCTCCTATTAATTTTTTTATCAGAAGAACCCCCCATATATTGATCACTTTCTACTACTTACACAATCTTATTACCTTTTTTCCAAACAGATTTCACATGGTTAACACCAAATAAATATTGTAATTCTTGATAGTTTTTAACATTCCATAATACAATGTCAGCTTGTTTCCCAACTTCAAGTGAGCCGATTTGATCTTGGCGATTAATAGCACACGCAGCGTTGTATGTTGCTGCTGTTAAGCTTTCAGCTGGAGTAAGTCTCATTGAAATACAAGCTAAGTTCATTACAAGTGGCATGGAAGTTGTTGGTGAAGAACCTGGATTGCAGTCAGTTGAAATAGCTACAGCTACCCCTTCATCAACCATTTTTCTTCCTTTAGCAGCATCTTCACGTAAATAAAGTGCTGTTGCAGGTAATAGACAAGCAATTGTTCCTGATTTGGCCATTGCAGCAATACCTTCATCAGAAGCTTTTAATAAATGCTCGGCTGAAATAGCACCAACTTTTGCAGCTAATTCCGCTCCGCCATACGGTTCAATTTCATCAGCATGAATTTTTGGAATTAGATCAAATTTCTTACCTGCTTCTAAAATTCGCTCTGATTGTTCTGGTGTAAATACACCTTTTTCGCAGAATACATCATTAAATTCAGCTAGTTTTTCTTCTGCGATGATTGGTAGCATGTCGTTAATTAAGTGATCAACAAATTCGTCTTCTCGTCCTTTAAACTCTTTCGGCACTGCATGTGCACCCATAAAAGTAGGAACTAATTCAACTGCATGCATATATTTTAATTTTTTCATCACTCTTAACTGCTTTAACTCGGTTTCTAAATCCATACCATAACCGCTCTTACTCTCTACAGTAGTAACGCCATGTGTAATGAATGAATCTAGACGACGCATCGTTTGTGCCATCAATTCTTCTTCAGTCGCTTCACGAGTCATGCGGGCAGTCGCATGAATTCCGCCACCCGCATTCATAATATCCATATATGTTGCACCTTCAAGACGCATTTCAAATTCACGCTCACGGCTACCACCATACACAACATGTGTATGTGGATCCACTAGACCAGGAGTAACAAGTTGGTTTGATGCATCAACTACTTCTGCTTCATGAATTTTTTCTGCATAACGATCTTGAATTTCTTTTGTTGTACCAACAGCTTGTATTACTCCATCTTCAATCCATAAGCTACCGTCTTCAATTAAACCAAGCTCTGACATTGCTTCCTTTGAGCGAGGTCCTTTCATTTCAGAAGCAAGCGTTGCTAATTGAGCTGCATTTTTAATCCAAATTGGTTTTGTCATTACTTATCAGTCCCTTTATCAAGCATTGGAATATTTACTCCTCTTTCACGAGCAGTTTGTTTTGCTAGCTCATAACCTGCATCAGCGTGACGAACTACACCCATTCCAGGGTCTGTTGTTAATACGCGCTCAATACGTGCTTCTGCTTCTTTCGTACCATCTGCAACAATTACAACACCAGCGTGTAAAGAGTAACCCATTCCTACTCCACCACCGTGGTGAACTGATACCCAAGTAGCTCCACCAACTGCATTAATCATTGCATTTAAGATTGGCCAGTCTGCTACTGCATCTGATCCATCCATCATGCTTTCAGTTTCACGATTTGGAGATGCTACAGAACCTGAATCTAAGTGATCACGTCCAATTACGATTGGAGCTTTTAATTCGCCACTTGCAACCATGTCATTTAAGATTTTACCGAAACGAGCGCGCTCTCCATAACCTAACCAGCAAATACGTGAAGGTAAGCCTTGGAATTGAACTTTTTCCTGAGCCATACGAATCCAATTACATAAATGTTCATTATCAGCAAATTCACGTAAAATAGCTTGGTCAGTTTTGTAAATATCTTCAGGATCACCTGATAATGCTACCCAACGGAAAGGTCCTTTACCTTCACAGAATTGTGGACGGATATAAGCTGGAACGAATCCTGGGAAATCAAATGCATTTTCTACTCCTTCATCCTTCGCAACTTGACGGATGTTATTACCGTAATCAAATGTCACAGATCCTTTTTCCATCATTTCAAGCATTGCTTTTACATGAGTTGCCATTGAAGCTTTTGAACGAGCAACATAATGTTCTGGGTTTGAAGCTCTTAATTCTGCAGCTTCTTCTAATGACATTCCTGATGGTGTATAACCGTTTAATGGATCATGTGCTGACGTTTGGTCAGTTAATACTTCTGGAATAAAGTTTCTAGCAATCATTTCTGGTAAAATATCAGCAGCATTTCCTACAAGACCGATTGATAATGCTTTTCCTTCTTTTTTCGCTTCTTCAGCAAGACGAATTGCCTCATCTAATGAATCTGTTTTTACATCTGTATATCTAGTTTCAATACGACGATCGATTCTAGTTTCATCTACATCGATTCCGATACAAACTCCGCCATTCATTGTAACAGCAAGTGGTTGAGCTCCACCCATTCCGCCAAGACCAGCAGTAACAGTAATTGTACCTGCAAGTGTGCCATTAAAATGTTGTTTTGCTAATTCAGCAAATGTTTCGTAAGTTCCTTGAACAATACCTTGAGAACCAATATAAATCCAGCTACCTGCTGTCATTTGACCGTACATCATTAAACCTTTTTTATCTAATTCGTGGAAAGTATCCCAATTAGCAAAAGCAGGTACTAGATTTGAGTTCGCAATTAAAACACGTGGCGCATCAGCATGAGATTTAAAAATCGCTACTGGTTTACCAGATTGAACTAATAATGTTTCATCATTTTCTAAATTCTTTAATGAATCAACAATCGCATCGAAGCACTCCCAGTTACGAGCTGCTTTACCAATTCCACCATATACAACAAGATCCTCTGGACGCTCTGCTACATCTGGATCTAAATTATTCATTAACATACGAAGAACTGCTTCTTGTTGCCAACCTTTTGTATTTAATTCCGTACCTCTATATCTAACTACTTTATCGACTGTAACCGTATTCATAATTTAATACCCCCTTGATGTGATATTTTCAGTCTAACACGAATTTTCCGATATTTTATTATAAAATAATGATTATTTTATAATTTAATTCAAATTACTTAACTTTAATTTGTTTTTTTATAAATTATATCATTTTCTATTAATTAATTAGTCTATTTTAAAAGAAAACTATGGAATATAAAAAAGGTTTAAAATAAATGATGTAGAATTCATTAATTGATTAAATCGAAAGGTGGTATCGTCATGAAATCAACTGTTTCCCCAATTGCTAGTAAAGTTAACAATGTTTTTATCCATGTTAAGGATTTAAAAAAATCAGTTAATTGGTATTGTAAACTCCTTGGTATTACGCTCGATAGTAGCCAGATTGAATCTCCAGTATTCAACATACCAGTAACAGGTACTACTGGACTTACATTAGATGATCATACTTTTGATCCTAATTTTAAGTTCGAACCTTCAAAACATGTGTTATTTAATTTCTACTCCGACGACATAGACGCGGCTTATAACTTTATGAAAGAAAATAATATTGCAATCGTAAAAGAAATTGAACGTATCGGAGAATTTGCTTATTTTAACTTTGAAGATTTAGATGGGAATGTATTAATGATTTGTACTAGTTAATATGAGAGAATAATTGAGGAAGATCTAAAATTCAAGCCTGTATCATCGATTAATATCATTCGACGATACAGGCTATTTTTAAGCATTTTTAAATAATTTACGGATCATTCTGATTTGGCCACGGTGATTGATTTCGTCCTCAAATACATGAAACCATTTAAAATAATTTGTAGCTTTTTCTCTACCAAACTCTGTCTGCTCATATAACCACTCATCTGAAAGTGTTTTAAACTTTGCATAAGTTTCTTCTCGAACCGAGTTTAAAAGATTAATATAATAGTCTGCATCATTTCCTTTAATCGTCTTTCTAGCATGATCATCTAAATCTAAACCAGGTAACCATTTCTCTTCTTCTTCCGAATTTAAGTCTCGATTTTCAAATGTATTAAGCTGATACCAATACTCAACTCCTGCCATATGAGTTAATAACATTCCAATGGTATTACCTTTTGGGGTGTGTAAATAATCTAACTCCTCCACTGTAATATCTTTAATAGCTTCCAAAGTTGTATATCTTACATAATTCATCATAGAAGTTAATGTATTAAAATCTCCTTTAACACCATCTTGCTCTCCAACTAAAAGTAATTTGTTCCATTCGTACATAGTTGCAACCCCTTTCATTTTTCTACACAAAATTTAATTTTATAATAAGTAATCAATAGAAAAAAGTTAATTATGAAGATGTTTTTTAATTCCTCTAATAATTTAAAAAACGGATTTAAAAAAACAGCTCAGCATAAACTGAACTGTTTCTTTATATTTCTAAAAGAGAAATAGTTTAACTTTATATTTTCCATAAAGTCATTAAGCATTATTAACTTCCAAAGCAACCCTAATTCCAGATTCAATAGCACCTTCTATCCAACCAGGGATTGATGAAGTATGTTCCCCAGCAAAGTGTACTCTTCCTTCTGGTGTAGGAATATATGGTCCTAAATCAATTTCCTGTTCAGGCTTACCCATTGACAGAGCTCCCGCTGCAAAAGGATCTTGCGTCCAACTGTGCGAAGTGCCTGTAATAAACTCTGTATATACTTGATTTCCATAAATTGTTGCCAAGTCTCTTAATGCATATCTTATCCGATCTTCTTCTGACAAACTATCCCAATATAAGGCAGCATCCTCCCATGTATAACTGGCCAGTATTACACCTGGACCTTCAGAACCTAACTGGTTACTTGGAAAATAAGAAAATCGGATTGGTAAATCTGTGGTTGTTTTACCGCCGAACTGACCATACTTTTCCCAAAATCTTGATTTAAATTGTAGACCTATTTTAGTGGATGCCAAGTAATGAAGCGTTCTTATCGCTTTCCACTTATTGTAGGAAAAAGTATTCGGTGGAACAACTTGAACAAAGTTTAAAACAGAAAATGGAATCGTAATGATTGCAAAATCACTGGATAGTTGAAACTTTTCAAAACTATTTACATTTTCTGTTTGTAATGTAACTTGATTACTTTCTTGTATAATTCCTATCAATCTCTGTCCAAAGAAAAGATTTTCCTTTAATTCAGGTAAGAAAGAATATGGTAATTGATCATTTCCACCAGTAATTTCGTAAAGCTTTATATCTTTAGAAAATAGGACTGTAAATTCTCTTAAAATTGAAGTAAAACCTAGCTCTGGAAATCCTCTCGAACCTTGGATAACTTTAATAAGCTCGATTGCATCTGGTGACAACGATTGACCTACAGGATTATATCTTAAAAATGCATCCATTGAATACTTATCATAATATTTAACAACAGTTTCCCAATTTTTATCTGGATTTTGACTTATAAATTCTAATAAAGGTATAATGGCTTTTTCTATTAATTGATCAGCATTTAATCCTTTTTCTGAGGGATTTACTGGAAAGCCCAATAAATCAGGATTCGTTTCATTTTCTTTTTGAGTTAATTTAATATCGTTTACGTAAATTAAATCATTCGGTGTAGTATTAATAAATTCATTTAAAGGTAAATTAAATTTTTTAATATACTCAAAAACTAGCGAATGAGTCGATGGAATTCGCATAGCCCCCATTTCAAGATATTGGCCCGCAATAAACGGCTTTCTTTTTGTGTAAACCCTTCCTCCTAGTCGCCCTGTTGCTTCTAAAATTGTTACAATATGACCCGCTTTTTTTAATAAGGATGCAGCAACTAATCCTGACATTCCTGCGCCAACGATCGTTATTCGCTTTGGACTATTTGTTTTTTCTAGTCCATTTCGAATAATCGATATCATTTGATTCGTTGGAAGTTTTATTCTTGAGTTCATAAAAATCAACTCTTTCTAAAGTCTAAAGTTATCATTCTTAAAATTTATTCATAATATCTTTTATTTAGAATTATCCTTTTGTCACGTTTCTTCTAGGCCATTTGTTTTATTTCTCTACTAATTCATCAATGATTCTTAGTTAAATAGATTCATAAAAAAAACAGTTCAGCCTAAACTGAACCGTTTCTTTTATAATCCTGATCGATAAACTAAAGGAGTACACCCCTCAAGTTGTTTGAACTTTGCATTAAAATATGATTGGTGAGAATAGCCAATTAATCTTGAAATTTCATCTAGTGGTAAGTCAGTTTCATCTAATAATCGTTTTGCTTCTCTAATGCGCACTTCATGGAGCGTCTCTCTAAACGATTGATTTGATTCGGCCGTAAAGCGACGACTTAGTGTACTTTTATTAATCCTTAGTGCATCAGCGCAATCTGTTAAGCTCCATCCGGCATCCCAATAATTCGATTCAATTAACTCCCTTGTTTTTTCAACTAATGTACGATGGCCTTCTTGGGAAGAATCATGCCCTTGTAGCAATAGACTTGTTGTAAAATCAAGCAATTCTTGAACAATTTGATAGATGATTGGTCCATGTACAATTTTTTGGAAAATGTCATAATAAGTACCTTCCCATGATGCATTTTGAAGATTATTTGATTTCATATATCTTCTTATTTGTGCAAGTACACTTGTTAATCGGATTCGAACAATTTCTGGATCTGGGTAAGGCTGCTGAAAAGTTAAAAATTCTAGTTCCATCCAGTCTCGAATCGCTTTTGCATCTCTTTTTTCTAGCATTTCAATCCAATGGCGTTGCTCTAGAGGTGTAAGGAATGGATCCTTCTCTTGAAATGGCATTGGTTCGTTTTCAGCCAAAATAATATCATAACCTTCAAAGAAGATTCTCCGTGTTAACTGAAGTGTTTGCTCGAAAATATCTTTTAATGTCTCTTCCTGAGTTCCAACTTTCATTACGATTGCAAGAGGCTCATCCATCATTTCTTTCCACCGAGCAAGAAATGCATTATATTCATCCTGCAATAACACTTCATCAACTTCATGTACACTTAAAATAAAGTCAGAACCTACGAATAGACGATTTTTCCCGGTAAAGGGATTTCGTTCTAATGCTTTATAGACAAGTGGAAGTGTACTTGAATTCGGTGTCAAAAATGCAACCATCGTAATCGGACCATCATACATTCTTTCATTCAAAAAAAGGTCAGGATAATCTATATTAAAAGGGCTTATTTCTTCATTAATGTTTCTAGTAAAGAATCGTTCTTTATTACGAATTTGATAGCGTAATTGTTGAATATGCTTAATTAAATCAGTAGGAGAAAATGGGCGAAACAATACATCCTCCGCTCGATATTGTAATGCAAGATAGGCAGTTTGAAAAATTCGCTCGGATGAAATACCTAACCAACGAATTGAAAATTTTCGGATTAAATCACCAAATCTTTCACTCTCATTTTTCCAATGATCCATATCAAATATGACAAGGTCAGGCCGCTGCTTTTGAATAGCCTTTTCAAATTCTCCCATCGTTTTCCAAGAAACAAGGTTAATACCAGTAAAGTGCGATTCCACGACCCACCTAATCCCTGAAGCCTCTAACTCATCTTTTGCAACTAAATGAATTTCCATCGTGTTTTTCACCTTCACTTCTATCTTTTTTATATCATAATAGCAAATTTATTTTGTTTTTGTAGAATAAAAACGCTTAATTAATCGTTTTTAATGAAATAGTATTTGAAATAATTCGATTTTTTAAATTTAAAGTTTTCCTTCTAAAAAAGTGCCTCAAAAGTATGTAAACTTTTGAGGCACTCACAAATGAATGATTATTTCTGATTAAACGGTGTAACAGGAGGCATAATATGTACTTTTTTATTTGGATAGATTCTTGCAATCACTGTTGATTGTGATAATCGTTTAATATCCTTACCAGGTAGGTCCATTGATACACCATTCAGTGCAGTCTTATAAACATGCCTAATCGTATACGGTACATGTTGATCCTCTAGCAGAGTTTTTAATTCTTCTTGAAATTTTGCATGACTTTCTTCTACTTGCTTAGTTGCCTCTTCCAAAGTTAGTTGTTTTCCCGCTGCCTCTGCTTCCTTTACAGCTACCACAGCAGGCTTTGTTTTAAATTCAATAATAATTGATGTCATTTGATTAGTTGAAAAATCAATTGATGGATCTACAAAAAAAGAAGGGTTCATTGTAACATTCGCCACCTTTGTCTCATCTGAAATTTTAGTTGTATTAAGTGTATTCCCATTACATCCGCTCATGATAAAAAGCATTAAACTAAATAAAATACTTACTCTATAAAAATTCTTCATATTTACTACATCCCCTTCAAAAACTGTTTAATAAAAAAAGACAATCTATCTGGATTTTATCCTTTAGAGTGCCCTTTCAAACATTATTTAGTTTAGAAGTAATAAACATTGTTACATCCTATAGTTATCATTCAAAAATTCAATATGATAATTAATCGTCCTCAAATATTGTTTTGTTGTATCTTTGGATAGACTTTTAATCCTCTTTAACATATGAACACTTAATACTTTTTCATTGTTATAAATTCTATATTTTTTTAAAGTTGAAAGTCTATGATTATATTGACTCGCTTTGACTTCATTGAGTTTTTTTACATTTATTAGATAATCTGTAAAGTTCATAATTGCCCCTCCTACTTGTATAGAACAACGATTTTTCGTAAAAAGAACTAGTCCTATTATTAAAACCTACTTAGGACTAGTTCTTTGTATCATTCTATTTAGCATGTCTACTAATTATACCTCTAAAGTTTTATTTGTTTGAACCTTCAAGATTCATTAGTACTATGGGAAAATATTAGGAAAAAAGAGAGCAAAATTCACTCCCCCGATTTGTTATCAAACTTCTTACAATCCCCAAGCAGACTACTATAACCTCTAACAGAAGGGTTTGTCTGATTTAATTATTTAATTGATCCCTAAATCTAGCTTTATATCATCAATCGTTTTACCCTTATATTTTTTAACCGGTTTTGGTGCATCCCCAACCGTTGGATTTTGCATTAAGTAATTTTTCTCAAAGAAAGCAAAATCTTTTGCATCAACGATATTATCAAAATTAATATCTGCACTTCGTTTATTCGTACCCCAATATGTTTGGATGAATAATGCATCCTTTATGTCAATTACATTGTCTTTATTTACATCTCCTGCTATTGGTGCTTTAAAGTTTATTTCGGGATTCCAATGTGCAGTTGGTATTCCTTCGTCATTTAAAAAACCCACGTGAAAAGGTACATACATTGTAAAATGACCAGGTAGATCAAGTGAAGCTTCCAATTCTTCAATAGTAACTGGTAGTTTTTCTACAGTTGGTGAGCCATATGAAGAGATTACCCCTGGATAAAGATTTCCACTTTGGTCTTTTACAGAAAGCACTGCACCGATTTTAGATGGATCTACCCTCCAACCATCTCTCCCTTCTCTTTTCAATGATTCTGGAACCCCAATACCTCCAGTAATTTTGGAATAGGTTGGTTGGCTCCAAATTGGAGTAATCGCTGAAAACATCGAGATAGTTTGGTTTGCATCTTTTTCATAAGAAGCTGTTGGTGATTTAAAAGTCGAAAGCATATTATATGAGTCATTTTTTACTTTTAATGTGACTTCTGCAAAAGGTACATCACCAGTCACTTTACCTTCTGTCATTTCTACATTTACTTTTAGAGTACCCGATGGAACTGCAGTTGTTGTAAGTTTGGCAGTTCCGAATTTTTCAATAGCTGGATTCAGTTTTACATCTACTAATTCTAGTTGGCTAGTCGTAAAATTGAAGCTCGTTATTAGTTTTTTCGCATCTGTTAGATTACTAGCTTTTAAAGTCACTTTAACAGTTTCACCTTGATTGACAATTTTTTTATTTACACTTCCATATACAATTGGTGTGCCTTCTTGAATAAAAGTATAGTATTTGTAACGGTCACCGATCGCTGCTGAGTTATATCCTGCAAGTTCTACATTAAAGCTTTTCGCATTTATTGGAATATTGTATGTGAAGCTTCCGGTCGCATCGACATAAAATCCGTTTGTAAATATTGAACTATTATTCTTCTCCATTACGAAGTTACCAGATTGATCGATAGAAATCCCTTGTTTTCTATAGTCATCTTGCGTATTATCAAACACTCTACCTGAAATTGGATATGATGTCGTTCCTGGTTTGTACTCAATAACACCTTCTTCTACATCTGTTGTAAATTTAGGACCTGTAATATCGATCATTGTATGATCGATCATCGTAAATGTTTTACCTTCTCGATTTGTACCAATAATTTTTACTTTATAATGACCTGGACCATATGGTACCTTAACCTCCGTAGTTGAAATTGGTTGCTTTGGATTTCCAGTGAACGGTAAATAGTATCCTGTAAAAGCACCATCAATATAATAATCTGTATTTTCATTGTACTGAGACGTATTTAGTATTCCTAAATAACCAATTTCTTTTTCAGTTTCACTGTCCAATAAAACAAAATCAATTGTATTCATACTCGATCTAGCATTAAAAACTACACCTGTCGTGTAATTTAGTAAAGGATAATAGTTATTGTAGTCTGAAGTCTGCATTTTATTGTAAGTTGCCATTGAATTAAAGCCTTCTTCTACATAATGTACTCCAAATGGGATCTGATATTTTTCAGTTGGATCGGCATTATTTGTAAAAACAATATATCCTTCGTAAATTCCTTTTTGCGCAGATTTCGGAATGTTTAAATTCATTTTTATTGTTTTTGAACTAATGCCATTTAACATAACGGATGTAGGACCTGAAATTGTTACATTATTTTTTGCAGCATCTTTTGACCCTCTAAGTCCAGTTTGAAATTTGGCTTCAATGCTAAAGTTTTTTGCTTTTTCACTTCTATTTTTCAAAGTAATATTTCGTGTTGAAGAATGATCTAAATCATTAAAACTAATTGAAACAAAGCTCATTGCACCTGTTGACTCGCTAATAGATTTTTCTTTTCCATCGATAATCATTGGCGTTTTATCAACAACACTAATTTCAACAGTTGAATGAATCGCTTCATAAGCATCTATTCTTCCACTACCGATCTCATAAACACTATAATCTTTCGTTAATGAATCAGCCGTATTCATTAAAATTGATTTTACGTCTGCTGGTTGTAGATCTTTATTAGATTGGAGTAATAATGCTGAAACCCCTGCAACAAAAGGTGTTGCCATCGATGTACCAGATAAGCGTTCGTAAGCTATTTTATAATCTTCCGGTTTTGTTCCATCTACTGTTTTATTATTAACATAAAATGGGACGGTTGAAAGTACAGCAACACCAGGTCCGGTAATCTCTGGTTTAATATCATAATTTACCCTTGAAGGTCCTCTTGAACTAAATACCGCTAATTCATCATCTGCCGTTTTTACTTTTGTAAAATCACCAAATGTAAAATCAGTATCACCGGCTTTCATTGCTGTTAAAATTGCCAATCCGTCTTCATATGAAACTGAAAAACTAGGAATTGAATTGACCGATTCACCTAAATACGCTTGGATTAGTCCTTCTGCTTTATTCACTTCATTGTTATAAATAATTACGCCAGCTGCGCCCTTACTTTTCGCTAGTTTAATTTTATCTACGAATGCAGTGTCTCCACGAGAGATAAAAACTATTTTTCCATTTACGTCTTTACCGTTATAATCTGTTGCTTTACCTAGCCCAACGTCTACTAATTTAAATGTTTTTCCTTTTAAAGATGTTAAATCATCTGTATAATTTCTTGCAATTTCTCTTACAGCATAATTTTTACCAGCTTGTAATCCAGTAAACTGAAACATATTAATCGCAGTTGTGGAAGCTCCAACAGTTATTGCTAAAGCAGATGAACCTGGAGAGCCAAGAGTATACATTTGATCTCCACTATTACCTGCAGCTACTACAGTCGTTACACCACTTAAAACTGCATTGTTAACAGCAACTGATGTAGCATAAAGAGGATCATTAATTGATGCTCCTAACGACATGTTTATAATATCCATTCCATCTGCAACAGCTTTATCTAATGCTGCTATAATATTAGCAGTTGTCCCACTACCATATGGTCCTAAAACTCGGTAGGAATAAAGATCTGCTTCGGGTGCTGCTCCAAGAGTTTTATATTCACTATTTGCTACTCCACGACCACCGATGATTCCAGCAACATGTGTACCGTGTTCTGTGTAATATGTATTTGAGCCTGAAAGCTCTGGTTGCCCAGATTGTTTCCAATCTGCAAACGTTGTTTCCATCGGGTCATTGTCATTGTTAACAAAATCATATCCACCTTTATAAGCGTCCTTTAAATCAGGATGGTTATAATCAATTCCTGTATCAAGTATTCCGATTTTAATTCCTTTTCCTGTAAAACCCTCTTCGTGTAAACGATCCAATCCATCATAAGGTGTGTAATTAGCTACATTATCCTCATCAGGCTTTAACTGTTCATTATTTTCTGCTTGTTTAGGTGGATCAATTGAAAATTTTTCATTCTTCCAAACAGCTTTAACCGCTTTTGATTTTAAAAGGTTTTTAATTTGATTTACTGGTAAGCTCATCGCTACCCCATTGAACGCATGCTTATATGAACGATTAATTCTAAAATTTACTTTTGATTTTTTTCCATCAATTAATACCTTATTTACATCTGCCTGGAAATCTTCATGATCTAGATCTACTAATTTAGATGCTTCCGTTTTAGAAAGCTGCTTTCCTTCTGAACTTGCTTCAATTTGAGCAATCTTTGCCGGTTTATTAGTAAACTCAACGATTACATTTGTTTGTTCATTGGAATTTAAATCCAAATCCGATATTTGTAGACCTTTCGACTCATTTGTTGATAGCTCATTTAAAGCTGCCCTTTGCGTTGGTGTTAATTTCGCAAGAATATCTTCAGCTTTTGAATAACTATCAGCTTTTGAAACATGACCTACATTTCCTAAAGAGGCCAAAATTAAGCTTGATGATAGCGCTACGATAGTCATACCTTTTAGAAAATTTTTTTTGTATAAATTACTCCCCATCTTCTTCCTCCTATTTTCCGACTACGTTATCAATTATTCTGAAAATTCAATTGGAGGTCAAACGGGTTATTTTAGTGTAGTAACATCAACACTTCTAAAAAAATAGACAACTTTCGACTATTTTCGATAAGGAAATAAGCCAGAATTTGTGTAAGTTTGGAGATTAAGTCGTGAAATAAAAAAATCCTATTGAAATTTAAATTTCAATAGGACTTAAAGATTAATTAAACAAAAACCAAATTAGGTCTATTTATAATACTTTAATTTAATTGATTCATCGTCACAGAAAAGATATAGCTTTGATACTTATCGCAGCCTTCATACCTAAATCTCTTTCCATCTTTTTTAAACTCTCTACCATCTTCTTGAAAACCTAAATCGTGTAAAACGTCTTTAATTGAACCATTTTCATAATCTTTTCCAACCTGGAATTCGATACTCAAGTAACTCACCCTTTTACTAGTTTTTATTATTTATTTTGGTAATTTTAGGGTGATTTTATACTTTGCAATGATTGTTTAACAATCAGCAAGGCTAATAAATAAGACTCAAAGGTCCATGTGAAAGCAAAGATTATCATTATTTATAAATGAATTTCGATGTACCAAAGAAGATTATATAAAAAATAAGGTCAATGAAAATTAAAAGCAGGAAATAGTTAATTATCCAAATTTTCTGCCTTTTTTTGTTTTTCTTACTTTCCTTTTTAACAAACCTAGAAAATAATAATTTACTAATATAATAATTTAAATGCTTTTTTTCACTTTAAGCTCCATTTCCTTGAGTTAATTTTAACCAAAATCATACATATTCTTAATAAAATTCGATTTTTTATTTACCATTTTTTAACTAAAATCATTACTTTTTAACTATTTTAAAGATTCTGAATAAATTTTTCGTCGATATTTCCGCTTATTTTTTCCTAATAAAATGCAAGAATTGACGATTTTTGTCGTTTGATAAACCAGTTTTTCAGATGATACGATGAATTCCTCAATACCACATTGTTAACCAAGGGGAGGAATTTTTAATGAACAAAAAAGTTTTAGCGGTTGGATTATCTGTAGGTTTGGCGGCAAGTAGTTTAGGAGTAACTAATACATATGCTGCACCAAAAAATGTATTATCTAAATACAAGTACAACAAATCAGTAGGATCTCCTGAATTCGTTTCTGGACAGCTGACAAAACCATCAGCTAAGAGTGCTGAAAGTGTTGTAAAAGGGTATGTAAATGCTAACAAAGATAAGTTCAAACTTGGTTCAAAATCCGCAGAAGAGTCGTTCATTGTTGAGTCTAGCAAAAAAGATACTTATGGTACCGCACTTAGACTACAACAAGTTTATAACGGTGTTCCTGTATGGGGATCTACTCAAACGGCTGTAGTTGGAGATAATGGTACTCTACATGTTTTCTCTGGTACAGTAATTCCAAACTTAGATACTAAAAAAGGGTTAAAATCTACTAAAAAAGTTAATGCTAATAAATCTATCAAAATTGCAGAAGCAGACCTTGGATATACCCCTGTCTATGAAAAAGACCCAACAGCTCAACTAGTAGTTTATACAAATGGTGATAATGCTACGTATGCTTATGTTGTAAACTTAAACTTCCTTTCTCCTAAACCTGGAAACTTTAATTATTTCATTGAAGCTTCAACAGGAAAAATTTTAAATAAATATAATAGTATTGATACAATGGACAGCATCCATGCTGCTAGTAAATCAGCTGGAGCATCAGTTGCTAAACCAACAGTTTCTGGTACAAATGTAACTGCAACAGGAAAAGGTGTACTTGGTGATACAAAAACATTAAATATGACTTTATCTGGTTCAACTTATTATTTACAAGACAATACAAGAGGAAACGGTATTTTCACATATAATGGATCTAATCGTACTACTCTTCCTGGTACTCTTTTGTCAAGCACTGACACACTACTAAATAGCACAAGTGAAGCTGCAGCAGTTGATGCACATTATTATGCTGGAAAAACATATGACTATTATAAAACTGTTTTTGGACGTAATTCATTTGATGGTAATGGTGCTGCTTTAAAATCAACTGTCCATTATAGCCGTAGTTATAACAATGCATTTTGGAACGGTACTCAAATGGTTTATGGTGATGGTGATGGAACGACTTTTACTTACTTATCAGGTGGACTTGACGTAGTAGCGCATGAGTTAACTCACGCAGTTACAGAAAGAAGTTCAAACTTAATCTATCAAAATGAATCTGGTGCATTAAACGAAGCGATTTCGGATATTTTTGGAACTGTTATTGAGTTCTATAATAATAACAATCCAGATTACGAGATTGGTGAAGATATCTACACACCAGGTATTACTGGTGACTCACTTCGTTCAATGAGTGATCCAACTAAATATGGTGATCCAGATCACTACTCAAAACGTTACACTGGAACTTCTGATAATGGAGGGGTTCATACTAATAGTAGTATTATCAATAAAGCTGCTTACTTAATTGCAGTAGGTGGAACTCATTACGGTGTATCTGTAACAGGAATCGGTAATGATAAACTTGCTAAAATTTTCTATCGTGCAAATACTGTTTACCTAACTTCTTCAGCAACATTTAGTCAAGCTCGTGCAGCACTTGTACAATCTGCTGCTGACTTATATGGTGCAGGCTCTGCTGAAGTAACAACTGTTAATAATGCATTTGATGCAGTTGGTGTAAAATAATTAAAAATTTATAAAGTAAAAGAAGTCTCATAAGTGAAAGTACTTATGAGACTCTTTTTTAATAAATGGGCAGCAATCGTATGAATCCCATCGCTTTTTTATTGAGAAACTTTCGTACCATTTAAAAAATTAAGTAATTCATTAAATGTATTTTGAGCAGCTTTCGTATTCATTTGGAATTGGTATTCATGACCTAGTTTTCCTTCTGATTTACTATAAAAGACTTGTTTAACACCTGTTCTTTTTTCTAGTAAAGTTGCAAATTTTTTACCTTGTGATTCAAAGGAACCTGTATTTCCGTCAGTTATAAATGTTGAAACAAATTTTTCTGGTACATTTCTTAAAAGAGATGCTTCCTTCGTCATCTTTTCATCTTCCCAATTGTATTTTCCAAAATAGGCCCATCCAACTCGCTTAAACATAAATATAATCAATCTTGAAGAAGCGTTTGTCTGCACTTCTTTCAGATCATAAGGACCACAAAGAAGAATCGCACCACGAATTGTATTTGGATCAACGCTCTGACCTATTTTAGCTGTATCGGAATAGTGTTTATTCATTTGAATGCTAACAAATTGTGCTGTAAGCTGAGCTCCAGCTGAATCTCCAGCTATATAAATATTGTTTAAATCCAGTCCATATTTACCTGCATTTTTTTTAACAAACTTGTAAGCTTGATCGATTTGTTGTAAAGGTATTGGATAAGCAACACTCGGCGCTAAAGGATAATTTATATTCACTACATTATACCCATGACTAGCTATATATGTAGCATATTTTCGAACATCATATTTATCTCCGGCTACAAAAGCACCACCATGAATCCAAAAAATGGTTGGAACGTATTTTTGGTCACCTTTATATTTAATCAAATCGAACGTACTGCTTTTATATTTTGATGAGTACTTAATATCAGTATCCATTGTAGTTTTTTGTTTTGCTATACCATAATCTGCTGCCTCTACTTCAATACCACCCGCAAAAGACTTCTTCAAAATCCACGTTACAGGCCTTGGGGATAGAAATATCGATCCAACACCAACTATGATTATTAAAAGTAAACATATTCCAATTATTTTAAATGTGCGCTTCATATATGTCCTCCAGATAAAGAGCTAGCTGAAGCTTATTATTCGATTTTCCAAAAAATATCATACATAAAGACAGAATTCGTTCACATATTAGATTAATAACATTTTCTTAAGAGCATTGTAAATTCCATGTTCATTACAACTATCTGTGATTAAATTGGCTTTCTCTTTAACCGCAGTTTCAGCATTTCCCATTGCAACGCCAACTCCTGAATGTTCCATTAGTTCGATGTCGTTCATTCCATCACCGAAGAAGACAATATCTTCTTGCTTAAATCCATTTTCTTTAGCGATTTTCAAAATTGTTTTAGCTTTGGAACCTTCTCTAGGAATAACATCTGAGCCATATTGGTGCCAACTAACATAGCGGAATTCGTTGATATCATATTTGTGAAGATCTTCAGTCTTGCAAAACAGCATAGCTTGAATAATAGAATTTTCTTTCCAATACATCTCATCAAAGTCAGGTATAATCAATCCTAGACTTTCATAGGACTGAGTTAATGACTCTCCAGGTTCTTCAAAATGTCTTTTTACCCCGTTCAATGTTTGGAACACAATCTGATCATTGTTTTCCATCGCAATTTCAATTAATTTCATAATAGATTCTTTTGAAAATATTTCCTCATGAGCTATTTCATGACGGACAAACCCTACTGACCCATTGCATAAAACATACGTATCAATTTCGAGTTCGTCGACGATGGATATTGCAGAAGTGTAGTCTCTTCCTGTCGCGATTACGATTTCATGTCCATTTTCTTTTAGAGAAACCAAAGCTTGTTTCGTACTGTCTAAAAACTTCATTTCAGTCGTTAGTAATGTTCCATCAATATCAAAAACAATAAATTTTTTACTCATTTTCTTTCCCCACATTTTTCTCTATTTTTTTATCTTTCATTATGCTTTAAATAGAATCTCTATCTATAATTCGATATGGTATTTTTACTTTTTCTCTAGACTTCGCTATTACAAGGCTACAAGCTTGTTCACCGATTTTTGTTAATTGATGATCCACTGTAGAAATTCCCATACCGATTCCAATTGGTTGATTTTCTTGGCCAATGATTGCTAAATCAGTAGGGATTTTCAATTGTTGCGACTTTGCGTATAAATACATTCCACCGGCCACTTCATCCCCATTTGCATAGATAGCGGTTGGCTTTTTTTGTAATTGAAGAAATTTCTTTGCTGCTTCATATCCGTCTTCTAAGCATTGACAATCTGTGAGATGGTATTCAGGTTGAAGTTCACCAAATATTTCAGTATAAGCATCAATCATTTGCTTCGTGCTGTTGCTTTCTAGCCTAGCAGTTGTGAATGCTACCACATCATGCCCTTTGTTTTTTAATAAATGAAAAGCATCCAAATACGAAGAATAGCGGTCCATATAGGAACAGCCAATTTCCTCGTGTTGCGTATATTCACAAGCTACGATTGCACCATATTCGCTAAACGGAATGATTGTTTCCCAATCATTTGCTCGAGAAGTGATAATGATGCCATCATATAGCTTGCTTTTTAATTTTTGCAAATACTCCATTTCTTTTTCTTTACGATAATTTGAAGGAAGCACCGTTATCAAAAAATCTTTCTCTAATGCCTTGTTCAGTATACCGTTTAATATTTGATCAAATGCTGGATTGTTGTTATATGGGAGAATAACCCCTATTGTCCGTGTTTCTCCTCGAATTAAATCAATTGCATTTTTATTTGGTGTATAGTTCATTTCTTCAATAACTTTAAGAACTGCCTCACGTTTATCGCTAGCAACATACTTATAATTGTTTAGGACTCTAGAAACAGTAGAGACCGATACACCTGCTAATCTTGCAATATCGTTAATATTTGCCATCGCACACCTCCAACATATATGAATTATCAAGGATTTTTATGCATTACATTCAGTTTCGGAAAAAGTGTTTAGAAAGGAAAGGAGGTTTCCACTGTTTGCCCATCTTACCGTAATCCTATGTTCTCCTACAATGAGTGTAGAATGTTCAAACTCTTTCCTTTCTCCTTCAAACCAGAATGATTTTTCCATCTTTATTAGTTTATTGGTTACAATATATAATCTTTTATTGGTTGAAAACAAATCTCCAAAGTAAATATTTAGTGTTCCATCAAAGATTTCCAATAAGCCTGTAACGTTAGACACTATATTTTCTTCGTGTTTAAAGTTAACTTTTCTGTTCATTTTTTTCTCCCTCCGTTCAAATACGGCTTACTTTCAATCTAATTTATGAAATGGATTTCAAGTCAAGAGAAAAAATCAAACTAAATTTCAGGCCAGCTATAAGGAAGCACTCAAAGTTTTCATCACTCGGTTTGTTGAACAAATAGCGAAATGAACATCAAAAAAAGTTGGAATCATTTTTTTATAGATTCCAACTTTTTTTGTTACTATTTTTGACTGCGTTGCATTGCCTGTTTCTCCAAATACTTGTACATCTTTTTCATATTTTCTGGTGCGTCCAATGGGTCTTTTACAATCATTTCAATAAGACAGAGTCTTTCGGAACATTCAATTTCAGCTTCGTTTATTGCCTGTTCAAGCTCTCCATAAGTACGAACAATAGCCGTAAACGCATTGCCTCCAAAAGCTTCAGCTAGCTTAGTGTAAGACCATCTAGGGATTTTGTTGTAAGTTTGATTTTTGGTTTTTACATTTAAATATTTTTCGATGGTATAACCGTCATTATTTAAGACGAAAATTATCGGTTTACAGCCGTAATAAAGCATGGAGCTGATTTCTTGTGCAGTTAGCTGTAGTGAACCATCACCCGTAAACAGTAACACCCGACGTTCTGGGGCTGCGATACAGGCACCAAATGTCGAGGGGGTTGCATATCCAATGGAGCCCCAGCCCCCTTGCCCAATATATACAATATTACTAGGCAGTCTCACCTCCGCCATGCCATTGAAGAGTGTACCAATCTCAACAATCATAATGTCGTCCTGTTTCAGCATACGTTGGAAAAGTGGATAATAGCCGGCTGCCTTAAGTGGTTCTTCAGTACTTACATTGTATTGATCGTATGGAAATGACACTTTTTTATGCAATCCTTGACCTGTATAACCCACATTTTGTACTACTTGAAGCAAGTCATTAGCAAGAACGTTCGGATATACCGCCTCAGCAATCTTCACTAGGTCCGATTGAATATGAATAGTCACCATTGAATTCAGTTTTGCTGTAAAATTCCCTGTGTTGGTGTCCGCAGGTACCAAGCCAATCGCAATGATACAGTCTGCATTTTCTACCGTACTTTGAACTTCAGAACATCCAAACGAGCCTAAGTACATCCCAATATAATTTGGATGGGTTTCATCAAATGCCCCTTTACCGAACATCATGGACGCAACAGGTATCTTCATGGCGTCTGCTAAATTTAGTACAGCAGCCTGAAGGCCAAAACGCATTGTTTTTACATCCACTAGAATAACAGGCCGCTTTGCATTTTCTAGTAGTTGACGGACATGTTCTGTCGCAGCCTGAAGAGATTTTAAGTTTGACGTTTTTAGTTGTTGTGTTGGCTCTATCCGTTCCATAATCGGCTGATCGACTAAATCATCAGCCACAACGAGGTAAACAGGTTGTTTCTTTTCTTTTGCAATACGAATAGCAGCAGGAATTTCAATCATGGCGTTTTCAGGCGTAAGTACCGCACTATAGGCCGTTATCTGTTTATACATATTGCGAAATACATTAAAATCCCCATCCATTAGAGTGTGGTGCATTAGCTTGTGCTCTTTTTGATCTTTTTCTTTTGGCGAACCAACAATGTGGATTATTGGAACATGTTCGCTATAGGCTCCGGCTATTGGATTACATGCATTCAACTCCCCAACACCAAACGTTGTAATAAGAGCAGAAATCCCCTTGATTCTTGCATAGCCATCTGAAGCGTAACCCGCGTTTAGTTCGTTCCTTCCTTCAATAAACTGGATTCCGTTATATCGCTCCAACGTATCAAGTAGTGAAAAATTATAGTCCCCAGCGACGCCGAAAATTTCTGTAATCCCCTCTTGCTTCAAGCAATCAAACAAAAACTGCCCAACTGTTTTTTGTGTCATACCAGCATGTGTGTCGGGACTGACTGTATTCTTCATTTTATCCATTACACACCCACTCCTTTTCCAATATCAATAGCTTGTTCAGTTTTTTAGTACCCTTTTTATTCGTACCCTATCATAGAACAGGCTATACGGTTGTTTAGAAAAAGGAATAGTGTAAAACCAATACAAAGCAACAAAAGGACAAATTCGATTTAACGAACTTGCCCTTTTTTAAAATAGTTGGTTATTGAATTGTATTTTTCAACATATTATACATATTTGTAACATGTTCATCGACTTGGTCTCGCGACATACGAAGTCGTTCAACTGAAGTTCCATATCCGATTTCTTGTTTCCCTTCTTTTAATCCCATGAAAATCCCATCTGCGAATTCATCTAAAGGTTCACCGTGAGTATGCAATCCTGCTCCACCTAAATCAGTATTAACTGCCGGAGGTGCAACTTCAATTACTTCCACAGTTGAATCGGAAAGTTGGAGACGTAAACTTATTGTAAAAGAATGAATTGCAGCTTTTGTTGCTGAATAGATTGGCGCAATGACCAACGGAGTAAAAGCTAATCCCGATGAAACATTAATGATCGTCGCCGCTTCTTTTGTAGCAAAATATGGAGCAAATAGCATAGACAAATGGATTGGTGCTTCAATATTAGTTATGATTTCATTATTAAAATATTTCCAATCGTTCTTCGCATCTGATTTTAAGATATTAAATCGTTGTTGAATTCCTGCATTGTTTACTAGTACATTTACTTCTGGATAGTTCTTTGTTACCCACTCAAACAATGATACACGATCTGATTCAGAGCTCAAGTCACTTACATGTGTAATAAGATCTGGAAATTTTTCTTTAGCATTTTCAAGTACATGTTCACGTCGTCCAGTCACTATGACTTTATTTCCAGATTTAATAAAGCGTTCTGCGAAAGCTAATCCGATTCCTGTACTTCCACCTGTAATAAGGATTGTATTTCCTGTAAGTTTCATTTTTATTCCTCATTTTCTAATTATTTTTCACTTGATCTATTTATAATTTTTAAAAATCCGATTGATTTGTATAACGATTAATTTTGAAATCAATCCGCTCTAACGAATTTGTCATTAACGAAATTTTTTCTAATACTGCCTGCTTATGAAATGAGTTCGATTTTATTCTAAATCTCTACTAATCGCTCTTCCTGCTTGTCTACCTGAAAATAAACAACCGCCTAAAAAGGTTCCTTCCATCGCACGATAACCATGTACACCACCGCCGCCGAATCCAGCAACTTCACCTGCTGCATATAGTCCAGGAATTGCATCACCTGAAGAATTTAATACATTCCCATCTAAATTTGTTTGAAGTCCACCAAGTGTTTTACGACTTACAATATTTAAACGAACAGCTATTAACGGACCGTTTTTTTGGTCTAAAATTTTATGAGGAGATGCAACACGAATTAATTTATCACCAATATAATTTCGCGCTCCTCTTAAGGCAGTTATTTGTAAGTCTTTCGTAAATTTATTATCCATTTCACGATCACGTGCAATTAGTTGCCGGTTGATTTCATCATAGTTTAGTAAGTTTTCCCCGGTTATCTTATTCATGCCTTCAACAAGCTCTTCTAACGTGTCTGCAACAACAAAGTCCTCTCCTTTCTCCATAAAAGCTTTTACCGGTACTGGTATCCCTGAAGTTGCTCTTTTCATCACTTGTTTTATGCTTTTTCCGGTTAAATCAGGATTTTGTTCTGAACCTGAAAGGGCAAACTCTTTCTGAATAATTTTTTTCGTTAAAATAAACCAGGAGTAATCATAACCAGTTTCTTGAATGGCTTGTAATGTACCTAAAGTATCAAAACCAGGAAAATTTGGTGCAGGAAATCGTTTTCCTCGGGCATCCAACCAAATTGAAGATGGTCCAGGAAGAATACGGATACCATGATTGCTCCATACCGGATTCCAATTTTTTATGCCTTCAGTGTAGTGCCACATTCGATCTCGATTAACAATTCGACCACCAGCATTTTCAGTAATGGCAAGCATTCGACCATCAACATGTGCTGGTACACCAGATATCATCCTTTTCGGCGGGGTACCTAATCGACTTGGCCAATTTTGGCGTATTAAATCAAAGTTCGCTCCAATACCGCCACTTGATACTAAAACGGCCTTTGCCCCATATTGAAAGTCACCAATTACTTCACGAGAGCTATCTTCTCCTCGCTCTGATTTACTTGGTTCTAATAAAGAACCACTTACTCCTACTACGGTTCCATCTTGTGTTAGTAGTTGATCTACACGATGTCGGGATCTGAATTCTACTAAACCTTTTTTCATATGCTCGCGAACTCTTCGTTCAAAAGGAGCAACAATTCCAGGACCTGTCCCCCATACTATGTGAAATCGGGGCACTGAATTTCCATGACCTTCTGCAAGATATCCTCCACGTTCAGCCCAACCGACGATTGGAAAAAATCTCACCCCCATGTCATAAAGCCATTGCCTCTTCTCACCTGATGCAAACTCGACATATGCCTCTGCCCATTTCTTTCCCCAATAATCCTCATCATCTTCTCGATCAAATCCTGCAGTTCCAAGCCAATCCTGCCAAGCTAATTCCCTTGAATCCTTAATTCCTAACCTACGTTGCTCAGGAGAATCTACTAAAAATAACCCACCAAATGACCACCAAGCTTGGCCACCTATTGACGCTTTTGGTTCCTGGTCTAATAACAATACACTTTTTCCAGCATCAGCCATCTCAGCAGTTGCAACTAAACCAGCCAAACCTGCACCAACAACAATCACATCGAACTTCTCCATCCAACTTCTCCCTCCTTTTAAGCCTTCTAATCTATCAAATTATAAATTTATCTACAAAAACAGTTTTCTAAATTTTCAGTTATCAATTAAATAATACAGCAAATAGCATGATAATAAAAGGAAAGAAGGTCCATCAATCCTGAACCTTCCTCCTAATTCAATGCTTTTGTTAACCAATCCTAATGTACATTTTTCTTTTTAAATCTTCCACCGCGTACTTCTGCAATATCTGAAATTGCTAAAAAGGCAGTAGGGTCAATGTCATCGACAATTGTTTTTAATTCCGCTTCTTCTAATCGAGTGATAACACAATAGATAACCTTTGTAGTTTCACCTGAGTATGCTCCTGTACCATTTATATATGTAACACCACGGCCCATTCTAAAAAGAATCGCTTCTCCAATATCATCACTTTTGTCACTAATGATCCATGCTGATTTTGATTGTTCTAATCCTTCAACTACGATATCAATTGTTTTAAATGCAACTAAATAGGCAATAATTGAGTACATTGCTCGATCCCAAGAAAAAATGAATCCAGCAGCTCCTAAAATAAATAAGTTGAAAACCATAATGATTTCACCAACGGAAAAAGGAATCTTACTATTAATAATGATCGCTAGAATCTCAATTCCGTCTAGTGCTCCACCAAATCGAATGGCTAATCCTACTCCGACACCAACGACCATTCCTCCAAAAATTGTTGCAAGTAGAATATCTTCCGTAAAAGCAGAGATATGGTGAAACCTGCTTGTTAAATAGGAAAGAACAGTTATACCAAGAATGGTTGATATTGCAAATGTTTTCCCAATTTGCTTATAACCCAAATAAAAAAAAGGTAGGTTTAATACAAATAGAAAGATCCCAAGTGGAAGACCTGTAAGATGGGAAAACATAATTGAAATACCTGTTATTCCACCATCGATAACATCATTTGGAACTAAAAAAATTTCAAGACCAGTCGCTACAAGTAAAGCACCAACTAGCATTGCAATTGCTCTTTGCACAATCTTCATTTTGTGAGATTTACCGTTTGTTGCATGTATTGCTCCTGCCATCTCAAATACCGCCCTAACTGTTTTGTAAAATTTTTCTACATTTAATATTTGCTCTTATGCTCAATTTATACTAATTAAGTTCATTCACTGGACATTCACAATTTGTTCAAATATAATTAGCTAGACAACTATTTTAATTAGCTAGCTAACTAATTTTTCAAGGAGACTTTTTTATGCGCAAAAAGCAGCCTTTCTTTTTTTTATTAAATCAAACTACACGTCAGTTTTCGAAATCATTTAATGAGCATCTCGTTCCTACTGGATTGTATTTGGCACAATGGTCCGTTATTCACTATATCCATTTACATGGACCATGTACTCAACGAACAATTTGTTCGAATTTGAATATTGAGCCACCTACACTGACACGAACACTTCGCAGAATGGAAACGTTAGACTTAATTGTTCGCAAAGAAGGAACAGATAAAAGAGAAAAAATGATTCATCTAACTGATAAATCTATTAATCATTTTGATAGTTGGAAAGAGCAAATCATTTCATTTGAGAATGATGTTATTAAAGATATACCCGATGAAGAGCTTGATATTGCACTTCAAGTTTTTCAAAAAATGATGAACAATATGAAAGCGTCGGAGGTTACTAAACAGGGGGAATAAGTTTGAAAAACGAGCGTTTATGGACAAAGGATTTTCTAAGTGTAAGCTTAAGTGGATTTTTTGTGTTTTTAGTATTTTATACGTTGATGGCGACATTGCCGATTTTTGTGATTGATAATTTAGGCCAAGAAGATAGTAAAGTTGGTCTTGTAGTAACATGCTTTCTTATCGCCTCAGTTGCAATTCGTCCATTTGCAGGTATCTGGCTTGATACAATTGGTCGCAGAAAAATACTTATCATTTCATTAGTTTTCTTTACTTTAACAACATTTTTATATCCTTTTATAAATAATTTTGCATTATTACTATTATTGCGTTTTGCACAAGGGATTGCTTTTGGTCTAGGAACAACCGCAACAGGTACAATTGTAGCTGAAATAGTTCCTGTAACCCGTAGGGGCGAAGGTATGAGTTATTATAGCTCATCCATGATCCTTGCAATGGTATTTGGTCCTTATCTTGGTATTAATTTAATGAATCATTTCACCTTCCATATTTTGTTTTTTGTTTGTGGATTCTTCGCAATTATTTCACTTATTTTCGGTCTATTCATTGCGATTCCTAAACAAACATTGAAAGTAAAAACTCGAATTAAACCATCACAATTAATTGAGCGTTCAGCATTACCAATCTCAATTACTTCAGCAATTATCTCTTTTGGTTACAGTGGTATCATTTCATTTATCACATTATACGCAAAGAATTTAGGTTTTGTAGATATTGCTAGTTTCTTTTTTATTGTTTATGCAGTTTTCATTTTAGGATCAAGACCTTTCACTGGTAAACTATTTGATCGTAAAGGAGCAAACATAATTGTTTATCCTGGGATCATCTTATTTACGATTGGTCTAGTTGTCTTGAGTTTTTCAACTGTACCAACAATCTTTTTATTTTCCGCTGCATTAATCGGTCTAGGCTATGGTTCAATCGTACCTAGTTTCCAAACATTAGCGATTAACACTGCTGCCCCTGCAAAAAAGGGAATGGCAACAGCAACATTTTTTATGTTTTTTGACACCGGTATGGGAATTGGCTCTTACGTACTTGGAATTGTATCTGCGAAAGCATCATTCCATATTATGTACGTAATAACGGCGATTGCTGTATTGTCAACGTCTGTTATTTATTATTTATTGCATGATCGTAAGCAAAGAAAAGCTATAGCTATTGATAATACAGCTGCATAAACGTGTGAAACCCACCAAATTTTTTTGGTGGGTTTCTACATTTACATCGTTATTCCTTTATCGATAACAATAACTTTTACTTTTACTTTTATATTTGATTTTTGATATGTATCTAGCCAATGTTTCTCATTTTTTTCCCAATCAGAATATTGAAATGAATGAGCAAGGATGCCAAATCCAACTGGATCAACTTTATCTTTTTGAAGAGATTGAACTAAATTATTTAATTCTTTTTGTAATTTTTTTTGTATTGCATTTTTTAATACTTTTTCTGTTGCATTCGTTAATCCTATTGGGGATTCTGTAATCATAATCGGCATTGTTAAATTTACATTAAAGCTATAGTGGCCATTTGAATATTTTTTATCGATTTTCCGCTTTACATCTTTAATATAAAAACTAGTTTCTTCATCAGTAAATATATCATCTTTATCTTTTTTAAATTTTTTAAGATCTAATGCAACAACTAATTGCCCTTCCAGATGATCTTTTAAAACTTTTAATAGTTGTGTTTCTTGTATTGTTAAGGTTCGATTATACAAGTTATTTTTTGTTAATAATGTCGTTCCCTTGACCACTAAATGATCACCTTGTACGGTTAGTTCAGGTGCAAAAGGAGTTATTCCCTTTTCATAATACATCTGATGCATTTTTCGTATAGATGTTCGAAAGGCAACATTTCGAAAATCAGCAGTTTTTACTAATTGAGGAATATAAATCGGTAATTCCGGTTTATCCTTTGGCTTTAAATTATAAACATCTGAAAGTGGACCATCTACAAAAATAAGATCTGCATTTAATCTAAATTTTGGATCTCGAAAAAACATATCTAATATCGAAAACCAATTTTTATGTTCAAGTACTTTTGACCCTATTAAGATTGCTTGAATTTTACCTCCACCAGTAACTCCACTAGCACGGGTATCAAAATAATTTCTAGATTCTTTAATCGATAAAGTTTGAACATTAAAATGTTCAGTTTTCGCTTTTGTTTCTCCACTAAAGACTGGGCTTGCCATAAATACTTCTACTTTATTTTCATCGTTTACATCGATTCCTAAAATCATCGATAATGTGACATCTTCTATATTAACTTTTCCTCTGCAACCTGAAACGCCGATTACTAAAAAAATACTAAGCAAACATACTTGAAAATATTTCAATTGATTTTCACCTTACTTAACCTATTTTTTATGAAACCGCCGACCAATAACAATATAGGGATACCGATCGTGATGTATAATCCAGAAATCATTAAAACATGTAAATGATTAGTTGTATTTGTAAATGTCGGAACCTGAATAAATGTAAGGATGATAATGATGATAAAAAGAATAATAATGACAATAGGTAATAGTCTAAATTTAAATAACTCTGATAACCCATTCATTCCAGCCCAAATAAACGTAACCCATGATTTCGAGATTATCATTAAAAATAATGAGAATAAAATGAAATCTAACCTTTCAACATATTGGAATTCTATTACACTCAATATATCGATTACGGGCTCAAATGTCATTTTGATTTCATAAGGACTATAAATAACAAAGCAAATAATTGTTACAAAAACGTACGTAAAAGTTGTTAAAGCATTTCCAATAATCACGCCTTTTATCGCCTTTTCCTTCGACTTTAAATATGGATAATAAACTAGAATTAATTCAATGCCTAGAAATGAAGTCGTCGTTAATGGAATTGTCTTAAAAATCGGCATCCAGCCATTTTTAATAATTGGGAAAATAAAATTTAGATCAGCATCTTTAAGTGTGAATAGCAGCATGAATAAGGTAAAAAAAGCAATTGGAAAAATAGCTTCTATATATTTTGCAATTAAATGAACTCCTCCACTTATTAGCTGATAAGTTGGAAAAAGAAATAACACTAATAAAATATAAGTTTTTGTTTCTTGAAGTATATAGGATTGAATATATAGAATCGCTCTAACTAAAGCGAGATATCCTCCATATAGGAAATAAATTGCTTGTAACAAAACTACGATTGATCCAATCATTTTTCCTAGATAAAAAGTAAAAAAACCTATGTAGTTTAAATTAGGAGCCTTCTCTCTTAATTTAACAAATAAAATGCTAATACAAGTAGAAATAATCCCCCCAAAAAGAATTGCAATCCAACTACTTGTACCTCCTTTTAAAGCTAGTTCTCTGGGAAGTGACAACATTCCAATCCCTACTTGAATACCAAAAATCATTAAAATAAATTGAAATTGTGTAATTTTTGACTTCGTAATTATCATGAAAGAATCCCTTCTAACATTCATTATTCATTACGTTTATTTTGTTTTTTCCAAAGATACTTTAAAGGTACTCTTATGATTGTATCTTTAAATGCATCACGATTAATTGGAGAAAATGGCAACGTATAAGGTTTGTTATAGCTTGATAAGCTCAAACCATGAATCATGAGAATCATTGTACTCACAATCAAACCGATTAAACCAAATAAAGAAGCCATAATCATGATTGGAAATCGAATGACTCGTAAACTAGATGCCATTTCATAGTTTGGAATAATAAATGATGAAATAGCAGTTAAAGCTACAACGATTACCATAATATTACTAACAATCCCTGCTTGTACCGCTGCTTGCCCAATTACAATCCCGCCTACAATGCCAACTGTTGTACTAATAGGTGATGGTAGCCTAATTGCTGCTTCTCTTAACATTTCTAAAGTTATCTCCATAACTATGGCTTCAAATAAAGGATCAAATGGAACCTTTGCCCTAGATTCCCCAATTGATAGAAGTAATTTTAAAGGAACAATCTCATAATTAAATGAAATAATTGCAATATAGATTCCCGGCAAAAAAATTGTTAAAAAAAATGCAACTACTCTAAGGATACGATTAAATGAAGCCACCATCGATCTTGTTGAATAATCATCAATCGTTTTAAAAAATATTGCAAAATTAATCGGTAAAATAATAACTTCAGAGGATCGGTCTACGATTAAAACTACTTTTCCTTCAAGTAATGTCGTAGCTGCAACATCCGGTCTTTCAGTTGTAAAATATTGAGGAAAAGGCGAAAATGGGTTCCTTTCAATTAATTGCGCAAGATGGTTTGCATTTATAACAGAATCAAGTTTTATCTGAGAAATACTTTGTTCTACACCAGATAGTAAATCTTCATCAACCAATCCATCGATATACGCAATTGATACCATACTTTTATTCTCATTCCCAATTTCAACTTGCTTTATTTGAAAATCACGACTTTTAATAAATCTGCGAAGTAAAGCAATATTAGCTAGATCAGTTTCAACAAAGGATATTTTTGACCCTCTTAAAGAATTATCAATACTTGGAGGCGTATAATCTCTTTGTGGCAATTTTCCAGTACAATAAACAAATGCGATTGGATCGCCTTCAACTAATAGAATACTTTTACCATCCAATATCGCTGTTTCAATTTCTAAGATTTGATTAGCACGAACAGTATTATTCGTTATGAATAATTCTATATCTTCTGTATTCGAACTTATTGTGTTAATAAATTGAGATATTAATTGTTCATCGACTATACTAGACAAATAGCAAAGCACTGCCTTTTTATCTCGAATTATCAAGTCTTTTTTTACTAAATCAGAGGTAGGAAAGATTCTTTGAATAATGTTAAGGTTTTCTATTAAATTTCCTTCAGTATGAAGAACGGAAGAACGTAAATTAAATTTTCTTAAACGCTTCTTTTGTTCATTAGAATAATCCACTTAATCTTCCAGCCTTTCATAAATTTCCAGCTTACTATCAGCTAATCAGTTTTATCAAAAATCACTTATTTTATACTTGAAAGGCTAGTTGGTAGATAGTTGGATTTCATTGAGAACTTTCGATACAATGAACTATAAATAGTTGTGATGGAGGACCAAATATGGCTATCTTAGCTAACGCAAAATTTAATGAATATAAAACGTTAATATCTTCTTTATCTCCTTCACTTGAAACTAGTGCATTAAAAAGTGATAAATTTCTAGTAGATAAAGATGAAAAGAAAAATTTAGAAATATATTATGCTCCCTTTGAGTACATTAATGAGCGAGCTAAAGTCATCATAGTTGGGATTACCCCCGGCTTACATCAAATGAAACAATCTTATTCGACTGTGATCAGACTTAAGGATAAGGAAATGGAAGACGAAGAAATTTTACATGAAGTTAAAAAGAATTCTAGCTTTGAAGGACCGATGCGAAAAAATTTAATTGCTATGTTAGATGAATTAGAATTACATCATTATCTTGGATTAAATTCAACTAGCGAACTTTTTAGTACAGCAAGTCATTTAGTCCAAACTACATCTGTGATTAAATACTCTGTGTTCTATAAAGGAAAAAACTATAATGGTTCAACTCCGAATATTTTAAGAACTGATTTACTTAAAAAGTATATTGTTAATACTTTTGCAGAAGAAATCATAAGACTAGAACGTCCCCTCATAATCCCATTAGGAGTTAATGTTTCAAAAGTTTTAACCTATTTAACAAGAAATGATTATTTAAATTCGGACTCCATTTTATACGGATTTCCCCATACATCTGGCGGGAATGGACATCGACATAAACAATTTGCGGAAAATAAAGAAGAGATGAAAAGAAAAATTAAATACTACTTTGAGTGATGATTAAAGGAGAGCCAAAATGATTTTACATATTATTGGAAACAAAGACTGGCAAAATGCAAAGAATTCAGGTGCATATTCACCTGATAGTTTAAACAATGAGGGTTTTATCCATTGTTCAACCCTCCAGCAAACTGTTGAAATCGCAAACTTATTCTTTAAAGGTGCAACTGATTTAAATTTACTTTGTATTAATGAAGAAAAAACAAAATCAAAAATCGTCTATGAAGATACTGAAAACTTCGGGCAATTATTTCCTCATATTTATGGACCATTAAATTTAGATGCTGTCTTTAAAGTTGTTGATCTTCACGCTGATGAAAATGGACAATTTATATTACCTAAAGAATTAATAGAGCAAGAATAACAAAAAACTCAGTTTCACATAGGTGAACTGAGTTTTTTTAGCTTCACTCATCATCACGTAACAAATCACTTAAAAACTTTTCCCTGTTTTGTAAAAAATATTTAGTAATTTGATAGTGATCTGTATTTTCATAATCAATTCTAGAAATTTCTCCATGATCAAAGCTTAAAATATCTGCATTTGGATAACCAAGTAGAATTGGAGAATGTGTAGCAATAATGAACTGTGAATTTTCGTTTTCGACTAAATCATGAATTATTTTTAAAAATGATAATTGCCTAGCTGGAGACAACGCTGCCTCAGGCTCATCTAACAAATAGATTGCCGTTTCATTAAATCGATTTAAAAACAAAGATAAAAATGATTCTCCATGTGATTGATGATGGAGAGACTGTCCCCCGTAACTGTCATATTTTTCATTTTCTGGAGCCTTTAATTCATCTAAGTAAGTAGCAAAATTATAAAATGATTCCGCTCGTAAGAAAAATCCATTCGAAATTTTCGGTAACCAAGAAAGTCTTATGTAATTTCCAAGCTGTGACTCCGATGCAAAAACTTCATAATTATTATTACGTCCCCCACCTGCTGTATTAAAATCACATTTATCAGCAATAGCTTCCAATAATGTAGACTTTCCAGAACCATTTTCACCTACAAAAAAGGTTACATTACTTCTTAAGTTCAATTCATCAAAAGATTTAATGGAAGGAATTGAAAACGGATATTGGCTAAAGGAATGAATATCATCGCGCAAAAGTGTAATTTTTTTTAAAAACATTTTCATCACCTATGAAGATTATATAGTAATTATGACCTTATCTAAAAATTTATTTGTGAGGAAGTACAACAAATTATTGTCTTGAACAGTAACTGAGATATTTCGGGTGCGTTTTTTTATTGTAGTTGGTATAATCCATCGAAAATTAACGGATTTTACGAATTTTTTATTCGATTTAGTAAGAATAAGAGAATCTTTACATTGAAAGTGTCTTCAATCGTCCAACTTCCAGGTCATAATACCCTAACCAGTATAGGTAATAATTAAATTTATTTGCGATTCTCTGAAATTTAATTGCAGTTTTGCTATTTTTAATTGCGTTTTTCTAAATTTAATTGCAGTTTTGCTATTTTTAATTGCGATTCTCAGATTTTATTTGCAGTACGCTGTTTATTTGTACAAAACGCCTTTTTATTTGCGGGTACTCTAAGAATTATTTGCAGTTCAAGCTTTTTGTCATCACTCTTTTTTTATTTGAGATCACCTAATATAATTTACAATTTGTCATAACTCTTTTTTTATAGCTTTCCAAACCTTTTATACCATTAAAATAAAAAAAAGAGGGTTCTCCTAACTAGTTAGACTGTTAGGATTCCCTCGTTTTTTATGAAATCAAAATACGGCACTAAGAGCATCCTTATAAATCACAATCGCTCTTACTACGTGAAAAATAGCTACTAGAATAATCGTTACTTCATAAGCAGATACATTAACTATATCGAATTTTTTGCGGAGTACAAATTTCCGAAAAAGTGCTGGGAATCCTTCATTCAGTTTTAAACAAATAATATAGAATACTAGAATGACAAAGTATAGGAAGAATCCCATGTCAGCATACTTCCAGTCGACTAGATGAGCAAATAAACTGCATAACCAAATTATTAATCCATTAACAATACAAGCTAGAATCCAATTGGAGAAAGAGGATGTCGTATAGATCGTTTTCATCAAAGATCACTTCTCCTTTAAATCATCTGTAGTCAATTTTTACGCGTGTAGTCGTTCTTTTATGCGTGTATTAAAGACTTTAAATTATGTTTTTTATATAAAGTTTTGTTGAAGTTATTCCGCATAATTGTTCTGACTTTTAATTCATTACTCATGTTAAAATGAGATTATACTTACAAGAAAAGGGATGAACTACTATTAATCTACAAGAAAAAGTAAAAAATCTGCCTTTATCCCCTGGCGTTTATTTAATGAAAGATTCAAAAGGTCAAATCCTTTATGTCGGAAAAGCAAAAAGCTTAAAAAAACGAGTTCAATCTTACTTTCAAAATTCAAAGGGACATTCACCAAAAGTGAAAAAACTGGTAACCCATTTAAAGGATTTTGACTATTTATTGACTGATACTGAATTCGATGCTTTCATGCTTGAGTGTCATTTAATTAAAGAAATTAAACCAATGTATAATCGCATGATGAAAAGTCCGCAATCTTTTATTTACTTAGTCATCAACTTAAATAAAAAAGTTCCTTCATTTGAAATTAGCTACGAGCCTATTGAAAGTGAAAATGTATTAATATTTGGTCCTTTTACAAGTAGAAGTACAGTTGAAAGAGCAGTTACCGGCATTAAGGAATGCTTTAAAATTAATTGTGGCCATCTGGCGGTTAAGAATAGCGCTTGTTTAAATTATTCATTAGGGACATGTAATGGAGTTTGTCTAGGTGGACCAGCGCTTGAAAAGTACAATATGATAATTGATAAAGTTATTCGATTTCTTAATCGTACTGACATGAGTCTGCTTGAAGAAATGGAAAAGCTTATGTTATCAGCATCTGAACAATTTGATTTTGAGGCTGCGGCAAAATACAGAGATTGGATTGAAATGGTTAAGTCTTTAACTAATAAAGAAAAACTAATCGAATTTACTGAACAAAATCATAATATTATTACAATTGAACAATTAGAAAACAACAAATTTAAGTACTTTCTGATCTATCGGACACAAATATTGCATTGTGAATTGGTAGAAATTGAATACGATTCATTTGATCAAGTGATTGAAGAAATATTTTCAAATTCAATTAATTACTTCAAAAATAATAATGATCAATCTTCTAAAGATGTAAGCCGCGATGAAATCGACGAAGCTCAAATTATTTACAGCTATTTAAATAGTAAGAATTGCAAACATCTAATTGTTCCAAAAAGATGGCTTAGTCCTACAAGTACTAAATTAACAAAAGAACTTCGAAAAATAGTTAATTTCTTTGTATAAAAGCTCTATTAAAATAAAATGTTAATATTTTGTATGTAAAAAATGGCTGTCAATATTGACAGCCATTTTACGTTCTTATTAAACTAGCACATGCATTAATTACTTATAATCAATTCTTCATGTTTTGATTCAACTTTCTCTTTCTTTCCAACTTTAAAAATGAAGAATGAAGAAATTACTAAAACTGTAATTAAAGATGTTAAATAGAATTGTGAGCGAAGACCACTCATAAAGAACATCGAGAAATAAATTACAACCATTGCGATGATGGAAATGTAAGTTATATATGGGAAACCCCACATTTTTAATCGTAACACTTTACCTTTTTTCTCAGCTTCTCTTCTCTTTATTAAATGCGAGACTGCAATAACAATATACACTAGAAGAGCAATTGAACCTGATGCATTCAGTAGAAATGAAAAAAGTTTATCTGGTGAAATAAAGTTAAAAATTGCAGCTAGGAAGGCGAAAGCTGAACTTGCCCAGACCGCCCAATATGGTGATCCACCTTTGTTTACTTTTGTAAAAATTCTCGGAGCATTTCCTTGCTTCGCTAATGAATATAGCATGCGAGAATTCGTGTAAAGTGCTGAATTCAAACAAGAAAGTACTGAAAAAAGTACAACAATCTTCATGATTGTTGCAGCCCCAGGAATCCCTAAATTTGTAAGCAACGTTACATATGGGCTACTTAACGATTTCGCGTCATTCCAAGGCATTAATAAAACTAAAATAGCAACTGACCCAATGTAGAACAATGCTACACGCCAAACAACAGAATTAATAGCAGTAACAACAGACTTTTGAGGATCTTTTGATTCACCAGCAGCAATCGCAGCAATTTCAGATCCAAAAAATGCAAACATAACCGTCATAAACCCACCTAATATTGCACTCACACCTTTAGGGAAAAATCCGCCATGCTGTGTCAAATTTGATAATCCCGGAGATTGAATTGTAGGAATAAATTTAAATAAAATCGCTAGACCTAATAACATAAATGCTGAAATCGCCACTACCTTTGTAATGGCAAACCAATATTCAAACTCTCCAAATGTTTTCACTGATAAAATATTGGTGAGTGTAAGAGCAAATGTAAGAATTAAAGCCCATCCCCATAATGGAATACTCGGGAACCATGAATTCATAATATTTGCACCTGCAATCGCCTCGATTGCGATTGTAATCAACCAGAAAAACCAATACAACCATCCAATCGTGTAACCTGCCCAAGGGCCAATCGACTCTTTTGCATAAGTTGAAAACGATCCACTATCTGGGTTCTCTGCAGCCATTTCTCCTAACATTCTCATAAGAAGTGCAACTAATACTCCCGCTATTACATAAGCAACAATTGCTGATGGACCTGCACTATGAATAACATTCCCGCTACCTACGAATAAACCAGCCCCAATGATTCCCCCAATTGAAATCATCTGAATATGGCGGTTCTTTAAATTTTGTTGTAAACCTTTGTTTTGATTCTCCATATTCACCCTATCCTTTTTTTGTTAATATAAAACTATTTATAAAAACCTTTTTTTAAAAGACTCGAGCATGTCCTATTAAACTCCACATTCGGAAGTTACTCTTAAAAAGTTTGAACATATGAAAACAATTGAACGTTTTAGTTTCAACAAAATTTTAACAATAAACGAATACGTTTTCTAAAACGTTTTCTAAAATGGCAAGACCTTCGCTAAGCTCCTCTTCTGTTATCACTAATGGGCTTAAAAAACGAATGATATTTCCATCTAAACCTGCAGTAAGTAATAGAAGCCCAGCTTCGTTTGCTGCTTTTGCAATTTTTGTAGTAAGTTCTTTATTCGGTGTTTTTGATTTTTGATCTGTTACAATCTCTACTGCACACATTGCTCCAAGACCGCGGAATTCTCCAATGAAGTTGTACTTTTCTTGCCATTTTCTCACTTGGCTCTCAAGCACTTCTCCAATCCATTTTGCTTTTTCACATAATTGTTCTTCTTCAATAACTTCTAATACTGCTAATGCTGCTTCACAAGCAAGTGGATTTCCACAGTATGTTCCACCTAATTCACCAGGATCTGCCATATCCATTATTTCTGCCTTACCGATAACAGCACTTAGTGGCATACCACCTGCGATAGATTTAGAAGCAGTCATAAGATCAGCTGCAATATCAAAATGCTCCATCGCAAACAATTTTCCTGTTCTTGCGAAACCTGTTTGAATTTCATCAGCAACCATCAAAATACCATGTTTTGAACAAAATTCACGCACATGTTTTACAAATGATTTTGGTGGTATAACAAATCCACCTTCTCCTTGAATCGGCTCCATAACAATACACGCCACAGTCTCTGGTGCAACTGTTGCCACAAAAAATTGATCAAACTGTGCAATCACATCTGCTTCGTATTGTTCATCAGTCATGCCATCTGGCTTACGATACATATATGGATATGGTGCTTGATATACTTCTGGTGCAAATGGACCAAAACCAAGTTTATATGGTTTTACTTTACTCGTCATTGTCATCGTCATTAATGTACGGCCGTGGAATCCGCGAGTAAATGTGACAACTGCTTGGCGTTTTGTATATTTTCTTGCGATTTTCACAGCGTTCTCAACTGCTTCAGCACCACTGTTTAGTAAAATTGCTTTTTTTGCAAAATTTCCTGGTGATACTTCACACAATTTTTCACAAATTTCTATGTATGACGGGTACATAATGACGTTGAAACCAGGATGAATGACCTTTTCTGCTTGTTCTTGTATAGCTGCAACTACTTTTGGATGTGAATGCCCCACGTTAATTGTTCCGATCGCCGCACCGAAGTCAATAAACTTCTTTCCTTCCAAATCGTATAGTGTCGCTCCTTTGCCTTTTACAGCGATTGCTCGATTTCCATTACTAACTCCTTTTACTACATATTTATCGCGTTTTTCTTGCCATTCTTTTGAGGTTAGTTGCTTACCCATCTTTTGATTCCTCCATTTTTATAATAATTTCTCTTTGATAGTTGCTTTTTCAAATACTGTATCTTTTTTAAATAGGGGTTAAGCATGACATTATTTATAATTACCTATACCCTCATTTCAAACTTTAGTATGAGAACCGATAAATAAGCCCAAAAACGTATACCGTCTAAAAAAACAATAAAGCTAAGCGATATACTAAAAAAATTAAGATCATTTTAGTCGTTGCATGTGATTTATCCTTTATGCCATATAACCAGTTTCATTTCAGTCATCTCTTCAATTGCATATTTCAATCCTTCACGTCCTGTTCCACTTTCTTTTACGCCGCCATATGGCATTTGATCAACACGGAACGTTGGGACATCATTAATAACCACTCCACCAACATGCAATTCGTCCGCTGCTTTCAGTGCATTGGAAACATTATTTGTGTATATTCCAGCTTGCAGCCCATATCGGGAATCATTCACAGCATCGATTGCTTCGTTTACTGATGATACTTTACAAATTGAAACAATCGGAGCAAAAACTTCATTACACGATACCTTCATGTTACTCGTTACATCTAAAATAACTGTCGGTTCGAGGATATTACCTTGTGCTTTGCCACCAGATGCAATAGTCGCACCCTGTGCTTTTGCTTCTTCGATCCAGCTTAAAGCACGATCTAAATCTTTCGGTGAAATAAGAGATGAAACATATGTTTCAGGATTTAGAGGGTCACCTAGTTTAAGTTTGCTAGCCGCTTCTGCAAACTGCGAAACAAACTCATCATAGATTTTTTCGTGTACATATATACGCTGTAAAGAGATGCATACTTGTCCTTGGTTAGAAAATGCACCCATTAAGCAACGATCAATAGTCTTCTTTACATCAATGCCCTCATCAATGATTAATGCTGCATTTGAACCTAGTTCAAGAGTTGTTTTCTTAAGCCCTGCCTTCGCCCGAAGTGCAATTCCAACTGAAGAGCTTCCTGTAAAAGTCACCATACTAACTTGATCACTTTCTACAATAGCGTCACCTACCACTCCACCTGGTCCCGTGACAATATTTAACGCACCGTCAGGGAGACCTGCCTTTTTGAATAAGTCAGCTACATAAAATGCAGAAAGTGGCGTTTGTGAAGCTGGCTTTAATACTACGGTATTCCCTGAAGCTATAGCAGGTCCCACTTTATGTGCAACTAAATTCATGGGAAAATTAAATGGAGTAATAGCTCCAATAACACCAATTGGATTTCGGACGGTGTAGCCTATTTTTCCGACACCACTAACTGCCGCATCAAAGGGGATTGTTTCTCCATGAATTCGTTTAGCTTCTTCTGATGCAAATTTATAAGTTTCAATCGTTCTTATTACTTCTGCTTTAGCGAAGATAAGCGGTTTAGCCGATTCAAGAGCAATTACTTTCGCCGCTTCTTCTAAATTTTCTTCAAGAAGTTGCGAAACTTTCTCTAAAATGGCTGCTCGTTGATGAGCAGCCATTTTAGCCATTACTTCTTTAGCATCATAAGCTGCTTGTATTGCTTTTTGAGTTTGCTCTTTATTCGCTATTGAAATGTCTGCAATCTTTTCACTTGAATAGGGAGAAAGTAATTCTGAATAATGTTCTGTTTCCATATGTAGTCCGTTAACCCAAAGATTCTGTTTCATGTTTCCCTCCTAATTTATGAATACGTATTAATAATAAACTTCCAAATAAATAAGTGTCAAACAATTTTTACTATTTAGCATTTTGTAAATATTTACCTTCCGACTAAAAAACCTAAAAAAATTTCCTAATTATCAAAGTATCATTGCAAATTATGGTGATTTCTGTAAGAATACATCCGATCGAATCCTTTTTCATCAATATATTTGGCGATTTAATCTAAATGATAATTCTGTATTCATTCTCTTTTTATGAATACGTAGTCAAAAAAACACGTTAATTCTCATAAAAATTCTAATCAAATTCTTTTTTATTTGCTATAATGAGGAAAAGTCTCTTAAATCTTCCACAGTTTATTTTGTTTTTGGGAGTAAGAGGAATTCGTACATCAGCCGTATTAATTGCTTTTTTAAAATTAATTCACTATTATTTCAATTTTATATTCTATGAGCTTGGAGTGATTTATTTGGTTTCATCCCACGATGTTGCGAGGTTAGCTGGAGTCTCTCAATCTACTGTTTCTCGCGTATTAAATGGTTCTAAAAATATCAAACAATCTACAGTAGCGAAAGTAGAGAGAGCAATTAAAGAATTAAATTACCACCCTAATATGATTGCTAGAAATCTCGTAAAAAAAAAAACCAACATGATTGCGTTAATCACAGGGCATAGTCACGATCCATTTTATGAAGAATCTACTCGCGGAATTGTAACTATTGCAGCAAGAAACGGATATAACGTGCTCGTTTATTTCCATAAAATAGATAACGATAAAATGCTTTACAACCAAGTTTTAAGTGCCCCTGTTGATGGAATCATAATGTCCTCTATTTTATTGAATGATTCTATTTTTCCCATCTTAGAAAGTTTGGAAGGCAAACCGTATGTGACGTTCAATCGAAAGCATTCGCGTGGAACAAACTATTTTGAGATTGATAACATAAAAGCCGGTGAACTAATTACAGATCATATGATCGAAATAGGGCATAAGAATATAGCCTATATAGGTGGACCGCTACAAGCCTCTACTTTTTATGGTCGCTTAGAAGGATATAAAATGGAGACTAGTAGACATAAAGTAGCGGTTCGCGAAGAGTGGATAAAAACAACCGATACAAGTGTAGAATCCATCGTACAAGCCTGTAAAGAGTTATTTTCAGGTATAGAATATCCAACAGCCATTGTCGCTGCCACAGATGCAATCGCTTTAACATGTATGGATTTCCTACTTAGTAAAGGATTTAAAATACCGGAAGATATCAGCATTGGTGCAATTGACAATATCGAGTTTTCTGCCCATGCATCGATTCAATTAACAACAGTGGGAACTCATTTAAGTCAATCTCTCGGAAATCTCGCTATGGAACATCTAATTAATTTAATTGAAAATAAAGAAAAACAAATTAATCCTGTATCAACTACAATTAAACCTCATTTAATTGTTAGACGTTCAACTGGAAAACCTAGAATAAAATAGATTTTAGAAGTGAAACTATTTTAACAAAAAATAGAGACGTGAATAACTCACGTCTCCGATTTTCCATCCAATTAAAGACAGTCTATCATTTGTTCAATTATCAAATGCGTTAGTTGCAAAGGGTGTTTAATCTAATTGGAACGAGCGATTAGAAGTAATACCGCACTTAAATAGGCTCGGTCATATTTTCCTCGAGCCATTTTTATCCTTTTACCTTCTCAAACTGATTCCAGTTAATTGATTTCTCTAATAAAATTGAAAGAATTACGCCCATAATCAGTCCATTTGTTAAAAATGGTTGAACAATCATTGGTAGATTTCCAAATGTACCAGGAGCAATATTCATTAAGCTTACCCCTACTAATACTGGGGCTGCCAGTCTAAAAATTGTATCTGATGTAAATACTTTTCCATTAGTACTACTAAATGCTGTTCCAAACAATTGAAGATATGCAACAAATAATACCGCATTTCCAACTGTTACAGGCATAGTTGCTAAAAATGAAATTAATGGTGGTAGTACGCCAATTATTGCTAGCAGAGCTCCCCCATAGATAAATGGTTTTCTTTCATATATTTGTGTACTTTGCAAAAATCCAAGTGAAGATGTAAATGGTGTATATGGGACAATTCCAAATAATGCAGCAATAATTGTGAAGCTACCTGTGAAAAATAGTGAAAAACGGTATTGATTTGTACTCGCTTCTTCCTTTAATAAATCAGACGCAGCTTTAATTGATGCAAATGTATTACTTAAATTCATAATTCCAGCAAAAAATGAAATCGCAATTATACCTATTTCTAAATTTGGTGCTCCTAAAGGGAATAAAGAAAAATGCGCACTTGTTGCCCCTACTTCTTTTGCATCTGATCCAAATAAAATTGAGTAGAATAACCACCCTACGATAATGCCAATTAATATTGAAAAATTGCTGATAATACGAGAACCTTTTAATTTTAAAATACTAACAAATAATACGATACATAAAGAAAGTATACTAACCGATATACTGATTTCACCTTTACTCGTAATTCCAAGCATTCCTTTAAAGAATACAAATATGAGCTGAAATGAAAGTAAAAATAAATAAACTGTCATAACCATTGGGGTAAATATTTTTTGAAGAAATGAAATCAAATTGAATGCTGATAAAAGTAATGTAACAATACCTGCAGCAATAAATCCTGTTGCCATTCCTCCTCCAATTTCTGAATAACTTAACCCAAAAGCAGAGGCTGATAATCCTAAGTTCAGCATAACTCCCCATAATAAACCAGAATGCCCCTCCATGACCGGATATTTATGACCAATCCATCCTTGTAAAACGGATGCAATACCAGTAAAGATCAATGAACTTCTGATCGTACTTTCAATAACATCTGAAGGCAAATGAAATGCAGCTCCTATTGATATGGGGACTACAATCGTATTCGCAAAAATAAAAAATAGCCATTGAACCGATGAAAAAAGAGTAGTAGAAACTCTCACGTTTTTCATAGTTTCCTCCTCCTCTTGCTTAAAAATTCTTCGTGTCTTTTATATAGACTGGGTCATTAATCGTCTTTCTCCATTTTAATGAAGTTGAAAGAAAAACACCAATAATAATGAGTGCTCCACCAAAAAGTTGAGATGAAGTAATATTATTTTTTAAAACAATCAATCCAACTAGCATTGCAACAAAAGGTTCTAAGTTTAGAAACATAGCCGCTTTTGATGCTCCGACAATTTTAATTTGATGATTCCAAATTAAAGTACAAATCCCATGCATAACAATTGCTGTTACAATTAAAAGGATCCAAGGCATCACTTCCTTACTCAACGCCGCAGTGGTTTCTGAAAAAAGCGCAATCGGTAATAAACCTCCAAAACCGATAAAATTCGAGTAAAGCGTAATCGTCGTGGATTCATAGTTTTCCGTTAGCTTTTTTATCATAATGATTGAAATTGAAAACGTGAGCATCGTTAGAAAAATCCAAATCAAGCCAATTGTAATTTGAACCATTTGTCCGTTTGTAATGACAAAAAAGACACCTATAAAAGCTATAATTGAACCTAATACAAAACCTTTTGTTAGTCTTTCCTTTAAAAATATTGAAGCTAAAAAAGATGTAGTAAGAGGAGCAAGCGCTAGTATTAATGCAGAAGTTGTTGGATGGTTTGATTTTAAAGCGGAATAAAATGACCATTGATTAATACAAGTACCAATTAATCCTAATAAAATAATCATAAACCAATCTTTTTTCTTAATCTTTTTCCACTTTTTCTTCATTAATGCATAGAAAGCCATAAATAGTAATATAAAGCACAATCTTAACGCTGACAATAATATTGGTGAAAACTCTTTAACTAGTATTGAGCCAAAAATAAAATTACTTCCCCAACAGATTACACAAAAAAGTAATAACAGGTAAGAACGAACCATTTTACAGCCTGCTTTCTCGAATTATTTTAAAGAAAACTCGTCGACTGACGACCCTTTATACGACGTCGAACAATCTTCCTAGTTCCCAATTTAACCATTCTTAATGTAAAAAAATGAAAAAGGAAATCTAGATCATTCTAGAGTTCCTTTTTCTTCTAATATTTTAGGCTTTTTACAAAGCCTTGTTCATATTTTTCCGGACAGGATAGGTAGTATAAAGTCTATGTTTGGATGTTTATTTTCCTTGGGGAGGCTTTTTTTGGCATCCTTTTTTCATCTTAGCTAAGTGGGTTTAACTAAAAGGCCACTTAACTTTTTCCTATCCTATTCTTTCTAATTGCTCTATTTATTTACGAATCAATCTTTCTTCACTTAAGGAACCACTAACGATCTTCCCATTATAAATTACTGCTTTTCGATTTGCGCGTCTAGCAACAGCCTCTGCCGAACAGCTTGCTTCAACTAAAACTAGATTTGCAGAATCACCTATTTTTGGCCATACTTGATTTCCTTTAATATCTAATGGAGTTTTTCCACCTGTAATATATTTTAATGTTTGCGCTAGTGATACTTCATCAATCCATCTAAAGCGTTCAGCTAGTCTTCCCGCTCTTTCAAGAATATCCCCTGTTCCGAGTGGAGACCAAACATCAAAAATATTATCATTACCCACAGCTACCTCGACTCCACGTTCATTTAGTAAATCTACAGGAGGCATTTGTCTATTAATCGGTACACTTGTGACAATCGATATTCCAGCGTCTCTAAAGCTGTTTGCCAGGTCAAATGCTTCTTCCCTTGGGATATCTCCTATCCCAAATGCATGACTGATTGCTACTCTTCCTTCCCAGCCTGCTTGTTTAGTAAATTCTACTATGCGCTTCATCGTAAATGAGCCTAGATGACCAGGATCGTGTAAATGTATATCAATATCTGCATCAGCTTCAACTGCTAAATTATAAAGTTGATATAGCGATTCTTCAATATTTTGGTCTACAATAGCAGGATCAACTGAGCCAACAATTCCTGCTCCATTTCTTAATGCTTCTCTCACATAATTAAACGCATTTGATCTTAATAATCCATGCTGAGCAAATGCAACAACTTCAGAGCTAAGTCGGTTCGAATAGTTAGTTAATGCTTGTTCGACTTGCTCTAAATTTCTTATTCCAACCTCTGGGTAAATATCAACATGCGTTCTCACATGTGTAGATCCTGAAGCTAAAAGGATTTCAAGTAAAGCTTCTGCACGTTCCTTCGTACTTGAAGCAATCGTCGGTAAGGCCATTTTTTCATATTCAAATCGTTCGATCACACTAGAAGTTGGAGTACACGCTCTCCATACATCACCCATTAACGTTTTATCAAGATGTACATGCTTTTCAATAAATGAAGGTAAAACTAGTAAACCGTCTGCATCTTGAACAGTAAATTCACTAGTAATATCCGTTTCTTCTTTTGTTATTCGAGTGATCTTTCCATTTTCAATAAAAAGATGAAATAATTCAGTAGCAGTACCGACCACTTTGCCGTCTTCTTTTTCAAACCCAATTTCTAATCGAGCATTTTTTAACCAATAGCTAGATTTCATGAATTTCACCCCTTCTTTAATCAATTATTACTTTATTTCAAAACTGATTCGTAATTCAGTCCACCGTAAACAATATTTCCATTAGCAATTACAGCAGCACGTTTTGCACGTCTTGCTACTGCCTCTGCAGAACATGATGCATCTACTAAAACCATACTTGCGTCATCTCCAACCTTTGGCCATAACAGATTACCCTCTTCATCAAGAGTCTTTATACCACCAGTTATAAATTGCAATGTTTGAGATAGCCCGTATTCATCTTTCCAATTGTATCTCTCAGCTAATCTTCCAGCTTTTTCTAACATATCCCCTGTTCCATGTGGAGACCAGGAATCATAGAATCCATCACAACCTAAAGCAACCTGAACACCTTTTGAATGGAGTAAATCAACAGGAGGCATTACTCTGTTAATCGGAACAGTCGACATAATCGATACGCCTAAGCTTGCTAGTTTGCTAGCCATTTCAACTGATTCATTTTGCGGTACGTCACCTAGCGCAAATGCATGACTGACTGCTACCCGATTATTCCAACCAGCTTGTTCAATAAATGAAACTAGTTTTTGTATTGTATAAAAACCAAGATGGCCTGGGTCATGAATATGAATATCTATATCAGCATCAAACTGTACTGCTAGATCAACCATTTCAAATAATGAAAGTTCAATATTTTGATCAATACCACCAGGATCTAATCCTCCGACAATCGTTGCTCCCTCTCTCATCGCTGTTTTCATAAATGATTTACTATTTGTGCGTAGTAATCCATGCTGAGGAAAAGCAACAATTTCGTGGGTCATTTTATCTTTATACGTATAAAGTGCTTTTTGAATTTCTTCTAAATTTTTCAAGCCAATATACGGATCAATATTAACATGTGATCGAACATGGGTTGCTCCACCTTTTAATAATAGATGAAGCATTTGTTCAGCACGATGTTGACCTGTTTCAGCTAGTTCAACAAGTTCGGCTGCTTCTAAATTTAATCTCTCTACTAAATTTGCAGCAGGAATACAAGCCTTCCATGGAAGTCCAAGATAAGTCTTATCTAAATGATTATGCATTTCTTTAAAAGCAGGTAAAGCCAGTAAATTTTTTGCGTCCTGAACTGGTAGATCTGTTTGTAATGGGACATTAGCCAATTGTAATTGTTCAATTTTCCCATCATTTATTAGTAAATTGTAAAGAGTGGTCTCAGTACGATCAATTTTTCCATCTTCAAATACAAATCCGCTATCAAGTTTTACATTCTTAAGCCAATATGATTGATTCATCTCATTCACTCTCTTTAATAAAACTTAAACTGTTGTTGATTCAAGATTGGAAATTGAACCACTTACAACATTACCTTTAAAAATAACTGCAGCTCGCTTTGCTCGTCTCGCAACTGCTTCAGCTGAGCAAGTTGCTTCTACAAGTACGATATTTGCTTCATCTCCTACATTTGGCCATGCTCTTTCACCTTCATTATTTAAAGGAGTTACTCCGCCTGTAATAAATCCAAGACTATTAGCGAGTGTTTTTTCTTCTATATATCTAAATCTTTCAGCAAGTCGTCCAACTTTTTCAAGATTATCTCCAATTCCAAACGGCGTCCAATGATCAGTAATGCTGTCATTACCTAGTTCAACTTTTACACCTTTTTCACTTAATAAAGGAATTGGAATTGTTCTAAAAATTGGAACCGTTGAAGTAATTGATATTCCTAAATCAGCAAATCTCACAGCAATCGCAGAAGCATCTGGAACAGAAAGATCCGCTAATCCACTTGCATGACTTACTGTAACTCTTCCTTGCCATCCTGCTTTTTCAGTTAATGTTGCTAATCTTTGCATTGTAAATAATCCAAGATGATCTGGGTCATGTAAATGAACATCGATATCAGAATTAGATTCAACCGCTATCTCCATAATCGTCTCAAGAGAACGTTCGATGTTTTCATCAATTGAAGCTGGATCAACTCCACCTACTAGATTTGCACCATATTTCATCGCTTCTCTTACTAGTTCAACAGAGTGACTTCTTAATAATCCGTGTTGTGGAAAAGCTACAATTTCATGAGTTAATTTATCTTTATATCCTTCTAAAGCTTGCAGCGTTGCTTCTAAGTTTTTTAATCCAATAACTGGATCAATATTACAATGTGTACGAATGTGAGTCGTACCATAACTTAATAATAGATCTAGCATCTTTTCTGCTCTTTCTTTCGCAGTTGGTAATAATTTTGGTAATAAAATTTGCTCTTCTTCAATACGTGTTTTTACACCATTTGTTGCTGGCATACACGCTTTCCATGGTCCACCATAATAAGTTTTATCAATATGAATATGCATTTCTTTAAATGAAGGAACCATTAGAAGGCCTTGCACATCATATTGAGACAATTGATCCGTAATTAAATCACTAGCTAATTGAATCGAAGCAATTTTTCCATTTTCAATTTTAACATTGTACTTTCCAGTTGCAGTTCCGTTAATCACTTCATTGTCATTATAAGTAAAACCATTTTCCAGACTCACATTTGTTAACCAATACGATTTTGACAATATACTCACCCTTCCATCCCACATTAAATTTTGATTCTTTTTTAATTATAAGTCTGTTTGAAATATTTTGATTTTAGTATGTTTACATATTTTTAAGGTATTTTTACTAATTACTATTTCATTACTAGTGTTGTTGCTACATAAGTAGGTGTAGTTAATTTCCACTAGAGGATGTACGCATTTCTTGGATCATGAACTGAACCTCCTCGAGCCTGTTAGGTCTTTTACTTACCCATGAATCCTCTATGAGGAAGCTATTTTCATTTTTTTGCTATTTTACTTCCTCATGAACCCTTTATGAGGAAGCTATTTTCTTCTTTTTGCAGTTTTGCTTCCTCATGAACCTGTTCCGAGTAAGTTTTAGTTATACTTCTACAAGAAAGAAAGTTCACCCCTATATCAGGATGAACCTTCAGTTACAGAAAAATCAGATTATTTAATTGTTACATCGTTAATCTCTAAATAGCCTGAAGGGCTGATTGAGAAGCCTTTTACATTTTTTGAGATTGCAGCGACATTTTCGATTACTCTTACAGGAATATAAGGTGAATCATCCATTTCAATTTCTTGTGCTTTAGCGTAGATTTCTTTACGTTTCGCTTCGTCTTTTTCTTTTCTTCCAGCATTAATTAAGTCATCAACTTTTGGATTGCTATAGAAGAATGTGTTTCCGGCAGCGCCGCGTGAGTCTGAGTGGAATAGATTATACTGATTGTAATCAGCATCTCCTGTTGCGTTTCTCCAGCTTATGATAAACATTTCTGATTGACCTTTATTTGCTTTTTCAACGAACGATCCGTATTCCATCACTTGTACTTTTAAATTAATGCCAATTCCTTTTAATTGTGATTGAATAACTTCCGCTAAATTTACTCGTTCTTTACTATCCATCGTTAGGATCGTTGCATCAAATCCATTTGGATATCCAGCTTCTGTTAATAGTTTCTTCGCTTCTTTTAAATTGTAATTGTATGCTTTTAATTGCTCATCGTATCCGAATACTTTTGAGCCCATTGCTGAATTCGCTTTTTTACCAACATTGTTATATACACCTTTTATAATCGAATCCATTTCAATAGCATGAGCGATAGCTTTACGTACACGTACGTCATTAAACGGTTTTTTTGTTACATTGAATCCGATATACTCTGTTCCGTAACCTTCACTTCGGTATACTTCCATAGCCGAGGACGATTCAACTTGATTCATAACTGCTATTGGGAGTGGTTCTGCAATTTGAGCTTCCCCTGTTTCAATCATTGAAATTCTTGTTGAGTCTTCTGGAACAACCTTGAAATCAACCTTGTCAATCTTTGGTTTTTTCCCCCAGTAATCTTCATTTTTAACTAGTATAATATCCTGCCCTGGAGACCATGATTTAAATTTAAATGGACCTGTTCCGTTTGGTTCTTGAATAATTTTCTTACCATATTTATCGATTGTTTTAGGACTTATAATTCCACCTTCATGGTTTGCTAAAATTGAAAGAAGTGGTGAGAATGGCTCGCTTAAAATAAATTGGACTGTATATTCGTCGACTACTTTAACTTCTTTTACCATTTTGAATACTACAGCTCTTGGTGAAGCAACTTTAGGATCTAATAAACGATCAAATGTTTTCTTTACAGCCTCTGCATTAAATGGTGTACCATCGTGAAACTTTACATCATGTCGTAGTTTAAATTCCCAAGTTTTATCATTGATTTGATTCCATGACTCTGCTAGCATTGGTTGAATTTCGTTATTACTATCTCGCTGGACTAGACCTTCGTAAATTTTATGATGGGTAACGCTTGCTGCATTAATTGTAGACATAAATTGTTGATCTAAATTTTCGGCATCTGATAACCGAGCAATTACTAGCGTGCTTCCTCCTTTTGAATCATTTGCTTGTCCATTTGCTTTCGTACCTACGTCTTGATTAGATGAACATCCTGTAATTGTGGCAGCAGAAAATAATACTAGAAAAAATTTACCTATTACCGATTTTAGTTTCAATGGCATTGCCTCCCTGTTTAAAGTTTGTCTTACAAATATTTATCTAATTATATAAAATATTCTGATAATTATTTTTGAATATCTTTACCTGTTTTTTCAGTTTCTTTACTTATTTTTTAATTATTTGACTTTATTTCTAGTTCTTTAATTGATTCAAGCCTTTTAAAAGATGGTGAAAATAGCTCATTTTCAGGAAGTTGTTCGTAATCTCTTTCCATATATCCTCTTCTCATCTTATTAAAATACACTTGGCCCTTTTGTTTTAAAACCTCCATATCAAGATTAGGAATTACTTGATCTTGCATCACAATTCTTCCATTTATAATTGATAGTTTCACATCTCTACCTGAGCCACTTACAAACATTGTTCTAATTGGGTCATCAATAACGCCCATATGGAAACCATCTAAATTAATTGCAATGATATCCGCTTTTGCTCCGACAGCAATTCGACCTATATCTTCGCGATTAAGAAATGCAGCAGCTCCTAGAGTGATCGAATTGAAGAAATCAGCGTATGTAGATCCTTCAACTTCTTTTTCTACAAGTCTTGAAAGCATGCTACCAGTACGTACATTTTGAAAAATATCTGGAGGGAAAGTATCAGTACCTAATGCAATATTAATTCCCTCCTTTCTATATTTTGCATACGATTCAAGCCCTTCTCCGTGTCTTCCTATAATAAGTGGACAATGGATAACAGTAGTATTTGTTTCTTTCAGAAGTGAAATATCATTATCAATATTGTAATTCGCTCCACTATAGCCCGATACAAAATGAGCGTGTGGTATTCCAGTATTTGGACCTAAGAATCCAAGATTATATAAATATTTAATTGGTGTAACTCCGTGTTCTTTTAAAATTGTATTAAATTCAAAACTTCCTTGAGCAGCATGGAGCTTGATTGGAACGTTTAATTTGTCACTATAATATTTTGTTTTTATCAACATTTCTTCAGTCTGTGATTCGATTCTTTCTGGAGCTAACATCCCCCTGACCAATCCATCAAATGCACCATCGAAGGTTTCAACAAACTTTACTGCTCTTTCTAATCCTTCCTCGCCTGCGTTTTCATCCCAATGAATTTTGATGTTTCCATCTGGTTCGACTACTCTAATTCCAGCCTGATAGCTTGGTCCAAGGTAAATTCTTAACCCTAATTTTCCTGCATGATTTGCGGCAGCTTCTAACTCTTCAAAAGTTTCAGCCCAATTTTTGTAAAAAACGGATGTGATCGGCATAGCAGTAGTAATTCCATTTAAAATAAGCTGCGAATATGCATATAGAGATTTAAATGCTTCTTCCTCCTCACTCATTAGCTCATGATGCCCATTTTTAACAAACTCCTCAGACCAAAGGAGATTTTTTTGTCTATTTGATTTCGCTTCTAAATGCAAAATATCATGGTCAATGTCTCCTAATGCATTTAAATCAATAAAACCAGGACTAAGGATCGCATTTCCAACGTCAATTACTTGATCTACTTCTTCCGTATAGTTTTTTCCAACAAATAAAATTGTATCTTTTTCATATACAATCTCTGCATTTTCCAAAATGACATGTTCACTTCCGTCAAAACCAATTACATATCTTCCCTTTAGCTTCGTTTTCATTTTTTCTCCCTTCGAATTTGAAATTTTTTTTATTTTTCAACATATCTCATCTCGTCAACATAGGCACGAGCATGTCCCCAGAAATACTTTGTAGGTTGCATATATTTTTCTAATCCAGCGCGTTTTATCGTTGCAAAAGCTTCTTCATTTGCTTCATTTAAAACTGTGCTTTCATGAATGGTATTTACATTTCTGCCTTCCATAATAAGTTTTCCATCAACAATCACATGGTCTACATCATTTGCTACAGCTTGAAATACTAATCGATGAACATGCATATACTCTGGAGTCAAATGTGGTTGATGAAGATTAACTGTGATGACATCTGCTTTTTTCCCAATTTCAAGTGAACCGATTTCATCATCCCAACCTATACATTTTGCTGCATCAATTGTTACCATTTCTAAAAGCTTACCTGGTGGTAGATAGTAGTAGTCTCTAAGAGCTGCTTGATGTACAAACTGTGTCTTCCTCATCGCTTGGAATAAATCAAAGCTCGTAGATGGTGAGGTACCATCTGTAGAAATCGCAACGGTTGCGCCCATTTCAATTAATTCTGTAATTGGTGTACGTGCATTAACTTGTCCAAAACCTGGAGAAGCACTTATGTTTGTACCAGTTTCAGCTAATATTTTAGCTTCATCAAATGAAATACCTCGACAATGCTGAAGATGGACATCAGGACCTAATAGCGCATTTTCTTGATCTTGAATGGCTAAATGAATCATTCCACCAAATGCATCTGAATGAATTCTTGTATTATATTTCCTAGCAATCTCTCTTATTTTTTTAGCTTGATAAAGATCATGTTTTGTTAACCCATATAGTCGATCTGGAGAAGTCGGATAGGAAGGATCAACAGACGTTACAATAACAAATGGCGTAATAAAGGCTCTTGTTCGATCATCATTTGAGTGATTTAATGCCTCAATAACTGCTTCTGCTCCTTTTAGCACTTCTTCATAAGTAACTTCTTTCTCAATTCTTTTCCCATCAACCCATCTACTAAATGAATGTGGCCAAGGTGGGTTACACGGACCAGTACAAACTACTTCACGCACACCTACTTCGTTGTAAGCTTTTGCATGGTTTATTGCAAATATTGGATCATCTGATCTAGGCACTGAGCCTAAAACACTAACTCCTGTTGTTATACCTGCTTTCAGTCGTTCAAGTGCTGACAGCTTTCCTTCGTAATACCAAAAATCATCCGTCACATAATGCTTATACGTATTCGTCATTATCGGCATCCAAAAATCGATATTCTCCATCGCGATTGTTTTAAACATTGAATGTCCACCATGACCATGAACATCTATTAATCCAGGTAAAATACACTGATGACTACAATCAATAACTTTTTTCGCCTCATACTTAGTTTTCAAGTTTTCGGTGAAATCAATATCTACTATTCTCCCATTGTGAATAGCAACGGAGCCATTTTCGATAATTCTTCTTTCTGTGTCCATTGTGATAACAGTTCCATTTACTAATAACAAATCAATCATTTTTTCTCCTCCTATTCTTTAGTCTGATTTTCATCAATTTGTGATATTCTCAAAAAAACAGCATAATACGATTATGCTGTCAGTTTGTAGACAAAGTATTTTGATATTCAGACTGATTGAAAACGCTTGTCTTTCGAGGCGCGAAGTCTGGTGAGGAGCGGAGTTACCTTAGACGGTAATGAGTACCGCAGACAGACGAAGCAACGAAGAAAGCGAGCGTTTGTCAACAGTCTGAATTACTTATTTCACTGTTACATCATCAAGCATTAAATAACTTGCTGGGTTTAACCAAAGTCCTTTAACTGATGAGGCAGTAACTGCTAAGTGCTCATAGTTACGAATAGGTACATATGGTACATCTTTGTTTTCAATTTCTTGTGCTTGGGCATAAAGTTCTTTACGTTTTTCACTATCCGCTTCTTGACGAGCTGATTCAATTAATTTATCAACTTCTGGGTTACTATAGAAAGAACTATTTCCTGCTGCACCTTGGGATTTACTATCAAATAAGTTAAATTGGTTATAGTCGCCATCACCAGTAGCATTTCCCCATCCACCAATCGAAACTTGATGTTCACCTTTTGCAATTGCATCAATATAAGCTCCGTATTCAAGAACTTGGATTTTCACATTAATGCCAATACCTTTTAATTGAGATTGAATAACTTCAGCCATATTTATTCTTTCTTTACGGTCACTAGTTGTAAGCGTAAATGATAGGCCGTCCTTAATTCCTGCTTCTTTTAATAGCTTTTTAGATTCATTAATATCGTAGTCATATCCTTTAAGATTTGGGTCATATCCAAATACTTTTGGACTCATTGTTGAATTTGCTTTTGTTCCAACATCGTTATATACACCTTTAATAATTGAATCTACTTCAATTGCATGTGCAATCGCTTGACGGACACGAACATCATTAAAAGGTTTTTTCTTTGTATTGAAGCTTAAATACTCTACAGCTAGTCCATCTGTACGGTATAAATCCATTGTGTCAGAACCTTCAATACGTTCGATTTCTGTTACAGGCACTTGATCAGTTACATGCGCTTCACCAGTTTCAATCATTGCTAGTCTTGTAGCATCTTCAGGAACAACTTTAAAGACTACACCATCAATTTTAGGTTTATTACCCCAGTAATCTTTATTTTTCTCAATTTTTATTTCTTCTCCTGATTTCCAAGATTTAAATACATAAGGACCAGTTCCAACTGGATTTCGCCCAATTTTATCACTGTTTTCTTTAATCGATTTTGGACTAATAATACTTCCTTCATTACTCATTAAAATTGATAAAAGTGGAGCATATGGGTATTTCAAAATAAATTGAACAGTTGAATCGTCTACCACTTTAACTTCTTTAATCATTTCAAATTTACCAGCCTGAGGTGATGCAGTTTTTGGGTCAAGTACTCGATCAAAATTTGTTTTAACTGCATCTGAATTAAATGGTGATCCATCCTGGAATTTAACGCCTTGTCGTAATTTGAACTCCCAAGTCACATTATCTACTTGCTTCCATTCTGTTGCTAAAAGAGGTTTTGGCTCCATATTTTTATCTGGTTCTACTAATGTTTCATATACCTTTTCATAAACAACGTTTGCTGATGGTATATCAGTAATAAAATGTGGATCCAATGTAGTCGCATCAGATAGTCTAGCTACGACCAAAGTTCCTCCTGCTTTTGCTTTTGTTCCTGTTGCACTACTGCTTGTTTGGTCAGATGTACAACCTGCAAGCGCAGTAGAAATTGTTAATAATGATGCAAATAATACTCCAGCTGTCTTTCTCTTCATTGTTTTCTTCCTCCTCTTAATACTTTCCCTATGATCTCTTGTTCACCATTTTTCTTGAGTACGTAGGCTTATTCAAATTATAAAAAAAAATAAAATTTTATATTTTCAGAATCTTTACTCGTTTTTTAATTATCTTTACTGCTTTTCCGCATTATATTTACTTCAATTCTAATTTTGAATAAATTTAAACAAAGAAAAGGGGGCAAAAAAATGAAAACAGAGATTGTATTGAATAAAAATGAAATCAAATTAGAAAAAAAAGAATCTCAAAAACTAAAAAGATGGAAAGTATTTTATAAGAAGTTTAAAAAAAATAAATTAGCATTAGTTGGAGCCTATATCGTACTTTTTTATATTTTAGTAGCTTTTTTAGCACCACTCATTTCACCGAAGGATCCTTTTGCGATTGATTTAATGAATAAACTGCAAACTCCATCGCTAGAACATTGGATGGGAACGGATGATAAAGGAAGAGATATTTTAAGTAGAATCATTTATGGAAGTCGACTTTCAATTTCTGTTGGTTTCGTATCTGTCTTATTTGGAGCAATTTTCGGAATCACGCTCGGGTTGATAGCAGGTTATTACGGAAAATGGGTTGACACGATCATTATGAGGGTTGTTGATGTTTTACTAGCATTTCCAGGTATTTTACTAGCACTTGCGATTATTAGTGCACTTGGTCCTAGTCTAATTAATGTTATGGTTGCTGTCGGTATCTTTTCAGTCCCAACGTTTGCACGAATCGTTAGAGGATCTACCTTATCTGTCAGAAAACTTGAGTATATAGACGCAATTCGTGCATTAGGTGCAACTGATTCAACAATTATTTTCAAACACATTTTTCCGAATATTCTTTCACCAATCATTGTCCAAGCTACGTTAAAACTGGCTACAGCTATTCTTTCTGCAGCAGGCTTATCATATCTAGGATTAGGTGCTCAGCCTCCTTCACCAGAATGGGGAGCGATGTTAAGCAGTGGACGTGATTACTTATTTACAGCACCTCACATTGCCTTATTTCCGGGTATTGCGATTTCAACACTTGTATTAGGATTTAATATTTTCGGTGATGGACTAAGAGATGCTCTTGATCCAAGAATGAAAAAATAAGGAGGAAAGTAAATGTTTCTATTTATTGTCAGAAGAATTATACAAACTATTCCAGTTCTACTTGGTGTAAGTTTAGTCGTTTTTTTAATTATGCAAATGGTTCCTGGAGATCCAGCAACTCTACTTGCTGGTGAAGGTGCTACGAAACAAACAATCGAAATGATTCGTCATCAACTTGGACTAGATCGCCCTGTTGTTATTCAGTATTTCGATTATGTATACCATGTACTACAAGGTGATTTTGGCGAATCGCTTCGAAATAATCGTCCAGTATTAGATGAGATTATGATTCGTTTGCCAATTACAATTGAACTTGCACTAGCTAGTATTTTCATTACAGTCGTACTTGGTATGCTTGCAGGAATTATATCAGCAACTAAACAGTACTCAGCAGCTGATATTTCAATTATGATTGTCGCTTTACTAGGAATCTCTTTACCAAGTTTCTGGTTTGGTTTAATGTTGATCTACTTCTTTTCAGTTAATCTTCATATATTTCCAGTTGCTGGTTGGGGAACGTTTAAACATATGGTACTACCAGCATTAACATTAGGTGCAGGTGGTGCTGCAATTGTAGCTAGAATGACTAGATCAAGTATGTTAGAAGTTGTTCGTCAAGACTATATGCGCACAGCAAGAGCAAAAGGTTTAAAGGAACATATCATTATTTACAAACATGGTTTAAAAAATGCATTAATTCCAGTTATTACTGTTGTTGGTCTACAATTTGGTGCTTTACTCGGTGGTACCGTTTTAACAGAGTCAGTTTTTGCAATTAATGGACTTGGTAGATTAATTGTTGATGCAATTAGAACAAGAGATTTACCTATGGTTCAAGGTGGCGTATTAATCGCTTCGGTTATCTTTGTATTTATGAATCTAGCTGTTGATATTCTCTACCGTTACTTTAATAAACGAGTTGACTTGAATTAAGGAGGTACTACTATGAAAAAACAATTTGATGAAACAATTCTTGAGGTTAAAAATCTACAAACCTACTTTTATACAGATGATGGAATAAGTAAAGCAGTTAATGGAATTAGCTTTACATTAAAAAAAGGTGAAACACTTGGAATAGTAGGAGAATCTGGAAGTGGTAAAAGTATTACATCATTATCCCTTTTACGGTTAATCCCCTCTCCTCCAGGAAAAATAACTGGTGGTAGTATTCTTTTTAAAGGTGAAGACTTACTAGCAAAAACTGAAAAACAAATGCGTTCTATTCGTGGTAATGAAATTTCAATGATCTTTCAAGAGCCAATGACATCTTTAAACCCAGTTTATTCAGCCGGCGAACAAATTGCAGAAGCGATTCGTCTTCACCAAAAATTAAGTAAAAAGGAAGCTTGGGATAAAGCAGTTGAAATGCTACGACTTGTAGGGATCCCTTCTCCTGAAAAACGTGCAAAGCAAGAACCACATGAACTTAGTGGTGGAATGAGACAAAGGGTTATGATCGCAATGGCACTTGCTTGTCATCCAGAAGTGCTAATCGCAGATGAACCAACTACCGCTCTTGATGTGACAATTCAAGCTCAAATTCTGGAATTAATTAAATCACTTCAAAAGGATTTAGGTACAGCTGTAATCTTAATCACGCATGATTTAGGAGTCGTTTATGAGACTTGCGATCGAGTAGCTGTCATGTACGCTGGAAGAATTGTTGAATATACATCAGCAAAAGAACTTTATAATAACCCTAAGCACCCATACACAATCGGGTTATTAAACTCTCTTCCACGTCTTGATATGGATCAAGATGAATTAACAACAATTCCTGGTACTGTACCTAGTCCATTCAATATGCCTAAGGGCTGTAGTTTTGCACCACGCTGTGCACATGCAAAGCCAATGTGTCATGAATCAGTACCAGATTTACAAACACTCGACAAACATACTGAAGTCAGTTGTTGGATGTACACATCACAATGGGAAACAGATCATACCATCAAAGAGAAAGTAGGGATTGAATAATGGCATTACAACTAGTGGATAAAAAAATACTACTTAATGTAGATCATTTAAAACAATACTTTCCAATTAAAGGTGGTATTTTAGGAAGAACGGTTAATCACGTAAAAGCTGTAGATGATATTAGCTTCCACATTTACGAGGGAGAAACTTTAAGTATAGTTGGAGAATCTGGTTGTGGTAAGTCTACTACTGGTAGAGCCATTCTAAGATTGGACGAGCCTACAAGTGGAAGCATTCATTTTAAGGAAAAAGATTTATTAAGCTTAGGAAAAAAAGAAATGCGTAAAATAAGAAAGGATCTACAAGTAATCTTCCAAGATCCGTTTGCCTCACTTAACCCTAGACAAACAATTGGACAAATTTTAGGTGAAGCATTAGCCATTCAAAATGTCGTTCCAAAAGAAGAACGTAAAGCTAGAATTGAGGAATTATTAGGACATGTCGGGTTAAGACCAGAAGCTATGGAGCGATATCCTCATGAATTTAGTGGTGGTCAACGTCAGCGTGTCGGAATTGCACGTGCACTTGCAGTTGATCCAAAATTAATCATTTGTGATGAAGCAGTTTCAGCGCTAGATGTTTCAATCCAAGCTCAAGTATTAAACTTATTAAAATCGTTACAGAAAAAATTCTCACTTACCTTTCTTTTTATCTCACATGATTTAGGTGTAGTAAGACATATTTCAGACCGAGTAATGGTAATGTATTTAGGAAAAATTGTTGAGATTGCCGATAAAAAATCGATATTCGAAAATCCGCAGCATCCTTATACACGTGCCCTATTATCTGCTATTCCAGTACCGAATCCGGTACATCAAAGAGAAAGAATCATATTAAAAGGAGATATACCTTCTCCAATCAATCCTCCAAGCGGCTGTCGTTTTCACACAAGATGCCCTTTCGCGATTGATATTTGTAAAACACAATCACCTGAATTAAAAATATCCGAGCAAAATCATCAAGTTGCTTGTCACATAATTAATTAAATAGTATTCTTATAGGCATGAAGTGAAGGAAATGAAGAGAATTGATCCTGCCATGTAGATATCCTCTTTCTTTCTTCAATATAATAAATGCTTATAAAATTGGATAAATCGAACGTTGATTGGATCAAGATTTTCTAAAGCTCCAATGGAAAATGCACGAAGGTTAGAGACTCCTCTAAGTAGCTCCAATAGGATGTTCAGCTTTCGTTCCATTCCATTGGAGCAACTTTACTTGAAATCAGCCATTTATAATCAAAGTTTTCAAAAAAATTAAAAATATTATCAAAAAAACTATTTGAGGTTCTTCATGCTTAGTTACGAGGGATTTACTTTACTAATTATGCTATTTATTTTAGCTCCTATTATGGGAGCTATTGCTTTATTATTTTTATTTATCTTTGAAAAAAGAATTGATTTACTTGAAAATAAAAATAGAGAAATTCGGTTAGAACATGCATTACAAGAAGCTCAATACAATAAATTAAACCAGCAAATTCAACCGCACTTTTTATTTAATACACTTAATGTCATATTAAGCTTAGCTCGTTTAAATCGAACTTCGGAATTAATCCGAGCACTAGAAACATTCTCTCAATTTTTAAAATTTAAATATAAATCATCTGAGCCATTAATTCCGTTAAATCAAGAAATACAATATACTCAATATTATTTAGACATCCAAAATCTACGGTTTGGAGAGCGTCTTAAAACTCAGTTAGATTGTCCAAAAGATTTATATAATGCGCTAGTTCCCCCTTTTATTTTGCAAACCTTAGTAGAAAATTCTTTTAAACACGGTTTAGAAAAAAAGGTTGGAGAGGCTTTTCTGCATATTCAATTTTATCAAAATTCCGAGCTAGTCTGTTTAGAAGTTATTGATAATGGTTTAATGGGAATGACTAATTCTTTTTCTAATGAAGAAGGCCATGGTTTAGACAATATAAAAAAGAGATTACAACTATATTTTGGTAATAGTGGACATGTACTGATTACTTCAAATGAATCAGGAACAAACGTTAAGGTCGTTTGGCCACTTATATATGAGAGTAAAGGAGGGAAAATAAATTGAATGTATTATTAGTAGATGATGAACCATTAGAGCTTGAACAGATGGAATATTTGATTAAAAAAATGTTTCCATTATGGAAGTTTTTTAAAGCTGCTGATGCATGCCAAGCAATCACAATTAATCAAAATCATAAAATTAATATTGCGTTTCTAGATATCAATCTACCTGGACGTTCAGGATTAGAGTTTGGTGAAGAGCTTAGAGCACTAAATAAAGACGTAGATATTATTATGGTTACAGCATATCAAAGTTTTGATTATGCCCAACAGTCAATCCGAATCGGCGTTCTAGACTATTTAACTAAGCCAATTATAGAAAGTGAATTATATAAAGTTTTATCTAAATATAGTGACACCGACACATCAAACCAATATTCTAGTTTAATACATCAAACTCTTATATATATACATGATCATTTCGCTGAAAAACTTTCTCTTTCTGACGTTGCTCGAGAAGTGCATACAAATCATACTTATTTAAGTAGAAAATTTCACGAAGAAGTCGGAGTATCGTTTTCAGAATATTTAATAGACTATAGAATACAAGCAGCCAAGCGATATTTAACAAATAATCCAAATTGGAACATATCCGATGTAGCAGAAAACTCAGGCTTTAATAGTCAGCATTACTTCAGTACTTTATTCCGCAAAATTGAGGGCATTACTCCAAAAGAGTATCGTGAGAAAGGAAAATAAACAGTGAATTCACGTTCATTTAGAGAATACGTACAAGGTCCTATTCAAATTGGAATGGGAATGGGAATGGGAATTATTTCTCTCTTGGCACGTTGGGTAACAGGTACTACGATCTTATCTTCGCCAGAATCAATGATTAAATATGGCGTATTTGGTGGAATCGGATATGCATTTTTAGGTGCGATTGCATTATTTGTATTTAGTTTTATCGGGAAAAAGGTGCGACAAGAGTACCCTGATGGTTTAACAATTGGAGATTATTTGAAGAAGAAACTACACCCACTTGGTTATTGGATTATGATTTTTATTTTAATATTAACTAGTTTACACATATTATATATACAGTCGATGACTGCATCTACGTTATTTCATTTTCTTTTTAATTTACCGTTGTACATAGAAATAATCATTTTTATAAGCTTTTGTGTACTTTTTGCAGGTTTTGGTGGATTAAAGATGATACATGGATTAGCTGGATTCCAAGTCATTACCATGTTTGCAGCGGCAATTTTAATTCCGTTGTATTTTTTCGTAAAAGAAGGCGTTCAACCCGTATATGATGGGATTAAATTATACCATCCATACATGCTAGTCATTGATCATTACGATTTATGGGGTTTTTTATTTTCTGGCTTATTAGTTGGATTTGGTCAGTTTTTCTTTGACATTACTTCATGGCACCGATTATTTATGATTGAATCAAAAAAACTTCCTTTAACATTCTCAATTTCCGGGTTAATATGGTGTATTTTCCCACTTTCATTTTCTTGTCTTTTTATTATCGTTATATTCACAGGTGGATTTACAGATATTCAATCAATTTTAGTTGGTTTAGCAAATAAAATTACAACACCATTCTTTTTCATACTTTTTGTTTTATGTGCTTTTAATGCAATTACATCAACATTTGGTGCGGTTTTACATTCGCTTGCTAGCTTAATCATTATCAATATAATCGAGCCATTTCACACGATAAAAAATGATCAAAAAAAAATAAAGCTTGCTTATCTTCTATCCATGATAATTGGGGTGATCATCTTTTTTGCTACAATTATTCAATCAAAAAAAATTATTGAACTATTATTTTACTCAGGAAATGTATATTCTGCATTGCTATTTCCAATTTTAGTTATTGTCTTTAGTAAGGGTAAAGTCGGTAATTACATTCCAATTAGTATTGTAATCAGCATCATACTTTCATATATTGTTCAGCCGTATGTAGGTGAATTTCAAAGCATTTGGTTGAGTTTATTATTTTCTATTGTGATAATTATTTTTGGTTTTTCAATCCAATTTTTTAGTAAGAAAGAGTCTGTAAATATGTCATAAAGAAGAGCTAATCAGTTGACTTGATTAGCTCTTTTCTATTTTGAAGTATTCAGCTGAAAAGTAAGTAATCGTTCTATATTTCCCCTATCAAGAAACGACCTATTTTATTAGTTTTTATTTTCTATTCACTTACATATTTTGAACGATTATTTTTCAGTTTTAAATTGCTTAAAAATGATTTATCATTTATTATTTGCCCATGAGACTAAAGCGGTGAAATTAAATTACGGAGGTTACATTATGAAGGTTTTACTTTTTGGAGCAACTGGAATGGTTGGTCAAAGTGTATTAAGAGAATGCTTACAAGATCCTTCTGTTAGCTCGATTTCCTCAATTGGTCGTAGTATTACAGGAATTCAACATGAAAAATTTTATGAAATTAAACATTCTAATCTGCTTGAATTATCATCAATTGAAAATCAGTTAGCTGGATTTGATGCATGTTTTTTCTGTTTAGGTGTTTCATCATTTAGAATGACAGAGGAAGATTATCGTAGGATTACATATGACCTTACACTATCCATCGCACATACTTTATCAAGATTGAATCCTCAAATGACTTTCATTTATGTCACTGGATCAGGTACCGATCGTACTGAGAAAGGTCGTATAATGTGGGCTAGAGTGAAGGGAAAAACAGAAAATGACTTGTTAAAGTTACCTTTTAAAGCTGCATACATGTTTCGACCAGGTGCAATTATTCCACATAAAGATATAAAATCAAAAACTAAACTATATCAATACGGCTATAACCTAACGAAACCTATTTATCCGTTGCTAAAAAAAGTCTTTCCAAACTCAATAACAACTTCAGAACAAATTGGTCGATCAATGATCAATATAGCAAAAACTGGTTATCATAAACCATTAATTGAGGTTGAAGATATTAATAAGGCAGCGTCATGAAATTAAGAGCAGAATCAAGTGTAGAAAAAAACTTCTAAGTGCAAAGTATTGATTTTGATTAAGTTTTTCTTTTTTCCTACACTTCCTGCTCTTTCTTCTATTTTCAAGTATTTAAATATGGGGCCCCACGTCTTGTATTGGCTGCGGATGATGCATCATCACTTGTATCTAAATATGGGCTACCGCCTTCATCGTAATTTACTTTATTAGAACGGTTCGCGCTAGTGTCTAAATATGAGTTGGTAGCAACGTGGATATGATTATCATCAGAATTTCTTTCTCGACTGTGTTTTGTCATTTAAATCACCTCCGTATTTTATATTTTGTATGGATTATGAGCATAAAATAACAGGTAGTTTGAGGAAAAAAATAAACCTTATGTTAAAAGATGATGGAATGGTGAGATGTTTGATAAAAATAATTAAATATGACTAAAATTGTCAAAATATTTAGTATTTTAACTTCAAATTTTGACAAACTTAGCGAAGAAGTTTTATTAAAATTGGATTAAATACGTAATTTGCGTAAATATTACATATTGGAGAGATTTTATGAAGAAAAAAATTGCTGCCTTATCGATTTGTTCTGTTTTATCATTTTCATTACTTATTGGTACACAATCCAAACAGGTAAAAGCTGCCCCTGAGGAGCTTCATTATGTTTTAGCATATAAAGGGAATTTACCAAGTAATTTCTCAGATACAATTTCAAAAGCTGGTGGTTCTATCGAACGAATTATTTCAGATATTGGAATTGTTGAGGTTTCATCATCAAATGGTGAATTTCTAAATAATATTAAAAACGATTCAAATATTCAATCAGCTGGTAAAGAACTGCAAGCATACTTGGAATCTGACCCAGATGATAAAGTTAACTTTACTCCTGGAACTCCTAATGGTCAAAAGGTAACTCTTGATGTAAATGCTAGTTCTTATTGGCATAAACAATGGGACATGCAGAATTTAACTCATAATGGAGATTCCTATAATTTAAATAAAGGAAACCATAAAACGGTCGTAGCAGTTATCGATACTGGAATCGATTTTAGTCATCCAGATTTAAAGGCAAATGTAGATCTTGCTGGCTCAAAAACATTTGTCCCAGGAACAACTGATGCATGGGATAAAAATGGTCATGGAACTCACGTAGCTGGCTCAATTGCAGCAAATGGAAAAGTTAAGGGCGTTGGCCCAGAATTAACAGTTCGCGCTTATCGAGTTTTCGGTGCAACTGGCGGAGCTGAACAGTCATGGATAACAGATGCAATTGTTTCAGCTGCAAACGATGGAGTAGAAGTAATTAATATGTCAATCGGTGGATGGCGCTGGATGGCTCATAACTTAGATGAAAAAGGTGAGTCAGCTTCAATGGTGGCATATCACAGAGCGATTCAATATGCAATTAAAAAAGGCGTAACGGTCGTTGTATCTGCGGGGAATGACTCAAGAGATTTTAACGATATACACGATATGCAAGATTATTGGAAAACAACTTACGGTTTAGATATTAAAGGACCTTCACGTGTTGTTCCTGCGCAAATCCCAGGTGTCATTACAGTTTCTTCGTCTAATCAATGGTCAAAAGATAGTATTGCTTTCTATTCAAATTATGGAAGTGTAATTGATGTAGCTGCACCTGGTGGAGATAATGGACCTGTATACGACGAATTATATCGTCAAAATCCAACAGGTAACTTTTTAAATAAACGTGATTATACATATCGTACTTTGTCTACTTATCCTACATACCCAGTAGGCGTAAATGCAGCTAACCCAAATGGGACAAATGCAACTACACAATTTAGTGACGGAAAATGGCATGGCTATTCATATCTTCATGGAACTTCAATGGCAGCACCGAAAGTTGCTGGTATTGCAGGTGTAATAAAAGCAGCTCATCCTGAGTATTCTCCCTCTCAAGTTGCAGCAGCGATTAGACAAAGTGCATTAGATTATGGTAAAAAAGGAGCAGATCCACTTTATGGATCTGGTGAAGCAAATATTTATAGCTTCTTATCAAATGACAAATAAAAATAGATAACTTAAGTGAAATGTTAAATCTTATGAAGTAAAAAAGGATAGATAATCCAGATGAATTCTAGATTATCTATCCTTTTATTTATTTTATCCTTAGTTAACAGCTACATCTTCTAATACCCGGACAAATTCACCTTTATTAACTGGATAACCAGCTTCAGCGATTTTAACTTTTACAATTTTACCGATCATGTCTTCTGTTCCTTCGAACACGACTTTTAGATAATTGTCTGTGTAACCAATTAATAGTCCTTCTGCGCCATCTTCAGTATACTTTTCTTCCGGAATAACTTCTAGAACATCTCCATCAAACATTGATGCATATTCTTTTGCAAGCTGATTTGATAATTCAATTAAACGGTGTACACGTTCATTTTTAATTTCTTCATCAACTTGATCTTCCATACGTGCAGCTGGAGTACCTGTGCGTTTAGAGTATGGGAATACGTGTAATTCAGAGAACTTATTGTCGCGAATGAAATTGTACGTTTCCATGAACTCTTCTTCAGATTCACCTGGGAAACCTACGATTACATCAGATGTAATTGAACAGTTTGGTAAGACTTCACGTAATTTTTCAATTCTTTCAGCAAATTCAGCCATTGTATATTTACGACGCATACGTTTTAGGACAGTATCTGATCCCGATTGTAATGGTACGTGTAAGTGACGAACTACAATATTTGAATGACGAAGTACTTCAATTACTTCATCTGTAATTTGACTAGCTTCAATTGAAGAAATACGAACACGTTTTAATCCTTCAACTGTTTCTAAATCTTTTAATAACATTGCTAAGTTGTAATCTTTCATGTCTTGACCGTATCCACCAGTGTGAATTCCAGTTAAAACAATTTCCTTATAGCCTGATTCAACTAATTGCGTAGCTTGTTTTACAACTTCTTTTGGATCACGAGAACGCATTAAACCACGTGCCCATGGAATAATACAGAAAGTACAGAAGTTGTTACAACCTTCTTGAATTTTTAATGAAGCACGTGTACGGTCAGTAAAAGCCGGTACATCTAACTCTTCATAAACTCGTGCTTTCATAATATTTCCTACGCCATTAATTGGTTGGCGTTCTACACGATATTGCTCGATATAATCTAGCATTTTAGTACGGTCCTGTGTACCAACAACGATATCTACCCCAGGAATTGCCATGATTTCGGCTGGAGATGTTTGTGCATAACATCCAGTTACACAAATTACTGCATCTGGATTTTTGCGCACGGCACGACGGATTACTTGTCTACTTTTTTTGTCACCTGTATTTGTAACTGTACAAGTATTAATTACATAAACATCAGCTTTTGTCTCGTATTCAGTACGTTCATAGCCTGCTGCTTTAAACAGTTGCCAAATTGCTTCTGTTTCGTAATGGTTAACTTTACAGCCTAATGTATGAAAAGCTACATGTGGCATTTCTTCACCCCATTAATTCAAAATGAAAGGAGGCAGCAGCTAAAACATAAAATGGTGCTGTTTCTGTTCGTAGAATTCTTGGTCCAAGTCCACATAGCTTAGCACCTTTATCTTCTAGCTGATTAACTTCTTTCTCTGACAAACCACCTTCTGGTCCGAAAACTACTAATAATCGTGAACCTTCCTTTAATGACTGGAATGTCTGAACAAGTCCTGCTGATTCTCCTGTTTTTGCACTTTCTTCATATGCTACAATACACGCATCATAATACTGTATTGAGTTAAGTAATTGTTGAAAAGATGCTGGCTGTTCCACGGTTGGTACAATAAATCGATAGGATTGTTCAGCCGCTTCTTTTGCAATTTTTTGCCATCTATCAACCTTTTTACCAGCTTTTTTATCATCTAATTTAACAATTGATCTAGCTGCCGCAAAAGGTAAAAAACCAGAAGCACCAAGCTCCGTACCTTTTTGTATGATTAACTCTAGTTTATCACCTTTTGGTAGTCCACTAGCAATCGTAATTGATATAGGCAGTTCATTTGTATTCTCAACATATTCTACAACAGCTGCAGTTATTTGTTCACTAGAAATATTTGTAAGTGTACAACGAACAGTTGAAGAACCTGGAACTGTACAAATGATTTCTTGATCTAGCTTCATTCGCATAACATTTGCGATATGATGAGCATCATCACCAACTATTGTAACAAGATCATTTTGAAGCTGCGTTTCTTCTATAAAATATCTTTGCATATTACATTCCTTGTTCTGGCTTGTTTGCAATAATTGCAACCCAGTCCTCTAAATGTAATACTTCCTTCACTTCAAAACCAACTCGTTTAAGCTCATTTTCGATGTCTTCTTGTTTAGCACCAATAATTCCTGAAGAAATAAATGTTCCACCTGGTTCTAAAACATTAAACACATCGTCTACGAAACGAAGAATAATTTCAGCAAGTAAGTTTGCAACAACTACTTGGAACGGACCTTCAATACCTTGTAGTAAGTTACCTTGTCCAACTTTTATAACATCGTCAACTTTGTTTAATACAACGTTTTCTCTTGCACTTCGAACAGCTACATCGTCTAAGTCATAAGCTTCTATATTTGTAGAGCCAAGTTTAGCAGCTGCAATACTTAATACTCCTGAACCAGTACCTACATCGATTACACGGTCAGTTGATTTAACAACTTTCTCAAGTGCACGAATACACATAACAGTTGTAGGGTGAGTACCAGTACCAAACGCCATTCCTGGATCTAATTCGATAATTAATTCATCTGACGATTTGACTTCATACTCTTCCCAAGAAGGTACAATTGTAAATCGATCTGAGATTGAAATTGGATGATAATATTTTTTCCATGCAGTCGCCCAATCTTCTTCGCTAACTTCATGCACAGCAAATGTATTTTTTCCTAAATCAATATCATATGAAATTAAATTATTAATTGCTTCCTTTATACCGTCGATCGTATCGTTTAAAAAACTATTCACAGGAAGGTATGCTTTAACGATTACACCTTCCTCTGGATAATCTTTTGGGTTAAGTTGGTAGATTTCACCGTAAACCTGTGCTCGCTCCTTCGTCAAATCAAACACATCCTCTATGACAACACCACTTGCACCAGCTTCGTGTAAAATGTTAGAAATCGGTTCAACCGCATCCTGTGTAGTGTGAATACTTAATTCTGACCATTTCATTACCTACCAACTCCATTCATACTCTCTTCTTTACTTGGCAATACCCTCTAATCATAGTCAGAATTAGAGGGTGCCATTTAAATTACTTCTTCTATTAGTGTTTCCACTTTTTACCTTAACTAACGTACTGAATTATTAACTTCCTTATTATTCGCCAAAATTCTTAACTGCACGCTTTAACTTTGTAAAGAAAGAATCGTGTTTGTCGTCTTTTTGACCTTTGCCAATATTGTAAAACTCCTCAAGCAATTCTTTTTGACGGCTTGTTAGTTTTGTTGGTGTGATAACTTTTACGACTACGTGCTGATCGCCTTGACCATATCCACGCACATCTTTGATTCCTTTACCTTTTAAACGCATTCTAGTACCAGTTTGCGTTCCAGCAGGAATTTTCGTTTTTACTTTACCATGTAATGTAGGAACTTCAACTTCATCACCTAAAGCAGCTTGTGCAAAAGTTAATGGAAGCTCACAGTAAACATCATTTCCGTCACGTTCAAAGAATTCATGCTCACGAACATGGAATGCAATATATAAATCTCCAGCAGGACCACCATTTTTACCTGGTTCGCCTTGACCTGAAAGTCGAATTTGCTGTCCATCATCGATACCAGCTGGTACTTTAACCATGATTTTCTTACGAGTTTTCACTCGGCCAGCACCATGACAAGTTGTACATTTATCTTTAATCATTTGACCAGTACCTTGACAGTGTGAACATGTCGTACGGTTCACAATACGTCCAAATGGCGTATTTTGTTCAACACTCATTTGTCCCGAACCTTGACAATGTTTACACGTTTCTTTTGATGTACCAGGTTTCGCACCTGATCCACTACATGTATGACATGTTTCTTCAGTTGGAATTTCAATTTCTTTTTCCATTCCAAATGCTGCTTCTTCAAACTGGATCGTCATTGTATATTGTAAATCAGCCCCAGCTCTTGGTGCGTTCGGGTCACGACGACGTCCACCGCCACCACCAAAAAACTGACTGAAAATATCTTCAAATCCACCGAATCCACCGCCGCCAAATCCGCCACCGCCGAAACCTTGGTTTGGATCTGTATGACCAAACTGATCATAATGAGCACGTTTTTGATCGTCTGATAAATTTTCGTATGCTTCTTGCACCTCTTTAAACTTTTCAGGTGCATCAGGATCCTTATTTACGTCTGGATGATATGTTTTTGCTAATTTACGAAACGATTTTTTTATTTCATCTTGTGATGCACTTTTACTAACACCAAGTACATCATAGTAATCACGTTTACTCATAGTGTTACAATCCGCTCCTTTCACATAAAGAATATTTTAACATATCCTGTGCTTTTCTAAAAGAAAATAAAGAAAACTCGTCGACTGGCGAGCCTTTTAGGCGAAGTCAGAGGCGTAGTTGCACTTATACTTTATTCCTAAAATTGGGAACTACGTCGAATTCTCATCATCGATGCCAATTTATGATTTCTTAAAGTGAGAAAAAGTCAAAGCCAAGGCTACCCTGACTTTGACTTCCCTTTTTTAGATATATATATTGTCTAGTTCCAGGCGTTAGCCCCTCGAGGTCATAAGCCCAATTATGGTTAAAGTTAAAATCCCAACTTTTTCCATACTCGTTCTTATGCTTGTCGGGGCTGACCAAACGCCTTCCACTTTTCGTTATTATTTTTCGTCTTTAACTTCAGTAAACTCAGCGTCTACTACATCGTCTTGTTTCGCTCCGCCTTCAGCTCCACCTGCAGCTTGCTGTGCAGCAGCAGCTTGCTCATAAAGCTTCATAGATAAAGCTTGAACGATTTCAGAAAGAGCATCTTTCTTAGTACGAATATCATCTAAGTTACCAGCTTCTAAAGCTGCTTTTAATGAGTCTTTAGCTTCGTTCGCTTTTGTAACCTCTGCTTCTTCAACTTTTCCTTCAAGATCTTTTAAAGTTTTCTCTACTTGGAATACTAATTGATCAGCTTCGTTTTTAAGATCTACTTCTTCTTTACGTTTTGCATCTGCATCAGCATTTAATTCTGCTTCTTTTACCATGCGTTCTACTTCTTCATCACTTAAACCTGAAGAAGATTGAATTACGATGTTTTGTTCTTTTTGAGTACCTAGGTCTTTTGCACGTACTGTTACGATACCATTTTTGTCGATATCAAACGATACTTCAATTTGAGGAATTCCACGTGGTGCTGGTGGGATATCCGATAATTGGAAGCGACCTAATGTTTTATTGTCATTAGCCATTGGACGCTCACCTTGTAGTACGTGAATGTCTACAGCAGGTTGATTGTCAGCAGCTGTTGAGAAAACTTGAGATTTACTTGTTGGGATTGTTGTATTACGTTCGATTAACTTTGTAAATACTCCACCCATTGTTTCGATACCTAATGATAATGGTGTTACGTCTAGTAATACTACGTCTTTTACATCACCAGTTAATACTCCACCTTGAATTGCAGCACCTAATGCTACTACTTCATCAGGGTTTACACCTTTATGTGGTTCTTTTCCTGTTTCTTTTTTGATTGCTTCTTGAACAGCAGGAATACGAGTTGAACCACCTACTAAAATTACTTTATCAATTTGACTAGCAGTTAAGCCAGAATCCTTCATTGCTTGACGAGTTGGGCCTAAAGTTCTTTCTACTAAGTTGTGAGAAAGCTCTTCGAATTTTGCACGAGTTAAGTTTAACTCTAAGTGTAATGGACCAGCTGCACCCATGCTAATGAATGGTAATGAAATTTGAGTTGAAGTAATACCTGATAAATCTTTTTTCGCTTTTTCAGCAGCATCTTTTAAACGTTGTAATGCCATTTTATCTTGGCTTAAATCAACACCGTTTTCTTTTTTGAACTCAGCTACTAAGTAATCAATGATCACTTGGTCGAAGTCATCTCCACCTAAACGGTTGTCACCAGCTGTAGCTTTAACTTCAAAAATTCCATCTCCTAATTCAAGGATTGAAACGTCGAATGTACCGCCACCTAAGTCATAAACTAAGATTGTTTGGTCTTCATCCATTTTATCTAAACCGTATGCTAATGCAGCCGCAGTTGGCTCATTGATGATACGTTCTACTTCTAAACCTGCGATTTTACCAGCATCTTTAGTTGCTTGACGCTCAGCATCATTGAAATATGCAGGCACTGTAATAACTGCTTTCGTTACTGCTTCACCTAAATAAGCTTCAGCAGATGCTTTTAAGTTTTGAAGTATAATTGCAGAAATCTCTTGTGGAGAAAAATCTTTACCTTCAATGTTTTCTTTATGTGTAGTACCCATATGACGTTTAATTGACATGATTGTGTTAGGGTTTGTAATTGCTTGACGTTTTGCTACTTCCCCAACTTGACGCTCACCATTTTTGAACGCAACAACTGACGGAGTTGTACGTCCACCCTCTGGGTTCGGAATTACTTTTGGCTCTCCACCTTCTAATACTGCGACACAAGAGTTAGTTGTCCCTAAGTCAATACCAATAATTTTACTCATTGCATGTTCCTCCTAAAATTTACATAAGTTATATTTTAGTTTTTTAAAAAAATTTTTATATTTATGTTAGCGATTGAAATAGACGCTTAACGAATTACTCGTTTACTTTCACCATTGATGGACGAATTACTCTGTCCTTTAGCTTATAGCCTTTTTGGAATTCTTGTAAAATTTCATTAGATGGTTTAGAATCATCACTTTCTTGCATTACAGCTTGATGGACATTCGGATCGAATTGTTCACCTAGTGCTGGGATTTCTTCTACCCCTTCTTTTTTCACAGCTTCAACAAGTAAACGGTAAACCATTTCCATACCTTGTTTTAAAGAAGCAGTTTGCTCGTCTGTTGCTTCAACTTGTAGTGCACGTTCGAAATTATCTAGTACTGGTAATAAATCAGTTACTAAACTTTGAGCACGATAAGTCATTAATGATTGTTGGTCTAAAAGTGCACGACGTTTATAATTTTCGAAATCAGCATGTAGACGTAAGTACTTATTTTCCTTCTCATCCACTTCAGCACGAAGTTTTTGAAGCTCTTCTTCAGAAGAATTCACATTGTCAGTTTTCTCTTCTGTAAAGATTGAAGGTTCTTCAACAGTAGTTTCTTCATTCACTACTTCTTCATTTAAAAGTTCTTCCTGACGTTCTGTCATGTCACCTTCACCTCCTATTTTTTTATATGTAATCCATTGTTTCTTTTCACAATGGATTTATTCAACATCCTTAGATGAAAATAATAAATTCAATTGCCCTGTTATTAAATGCATTAATGAGATTACTCGGGAGTATTCCATTCGAGTTGGTCCTAATACTGCGATTGTACCAATTTGATCTTCACCTAATGAATAGGTTGCGCTAATGATACTTACATTTTCTAATCCAGACTTTTCATTTTCCTTACCAATTTTGACACTTAAACCTATCTGTTCAAAAGGAATAATACTTTTTAGTTCATCTTGCTTTTCAATCATGTTTAACAATACTTTCATTGTCTCAACATTATGAAATTCTGGTTGAGCTAAAATATTCGTTTTTCCACTTAAAATCAGCTTTTGTTCAATCGGTACGTCAATAGTGCCACCAATCATCTTAATAACACTTTCATAATTTGAAATATGCGTACGTAAAATCATTGCAATTTCTTTATAAAGCTTGTCATTTATTTGATGAATTGGAACATTTACTAGTCGTTCATTTAAAATATTTACCATTTTCTCAATATCACTCATAGACACACCAGGTGGTATCGTTACTGTTCGATTTTTAACAATACCTGTGTCTGTCACAATAATTGATACTGCTGTATTAGGTCCTATTGGAATAAGCTGAATATTTTTTAGCTTATTTTCAGTAACCTTTGGTCCTAGAGCAATTGTTGTGTAATTTGTTAAATCAGATAGTATATCAGCTGAATTTTTCACAAGCTTTTCTATTTCAAAAATACGCTCGGCAAAAATACCTTTTATCGAACGAACATCATCGTCATTAACAATTTGTGGTGATAACAGATGGTCTACATAAAAACGATACCCTTTTTCAGAAGGGATTCGACCTGCAGAGCTATGAGGCTTTTCAATATAACCAAGTTCCTCTAAATCAGCCATCTCATTTCGTATCGTTGCTGAACTAAATGAAATACCTTCCTTTTTAGATAAACTCCTTGAACCAACAGGTTGTGCCATGCGAATAAAGTCATCGATAATAATTTGGAGTATCAATAACTGTCTTTCAGTCAACATGTTTATCACCTCTATTAGCACTCTTATCTAGTGAGTGCTAAATATATTATTAACTTAACAAATCCTTTATACGATGTCAAGAAGTTAAAGGAAGGAATAAAGAAGTTCAGGATTAATGGATTAGGAACTATTTAATACATCTGATTTAACTATTGTCCCTTATCTAATCCGCTTCTCCTTTTGTTCACACTAAAGTAAAAATGCTTGAAATACTTCGTTTCCTAGTAACTTCCCTTTATGAGTTAATCGAAGAAATACTCCATTCATCTCGACTAATCCATCTTTCATTAGTTTTTCAATTACGTTCGGAAATACTTCATTAAAGTTTGACCCAAATTTTTCTTGGAACTTTCTTTCCGAAACTCCCTGCATTTTACGTAACCCTAAAAACATTTCTTCTTCCATTTTTTCTTGCTTCGTTACCGTATGCTCATGAACAATTGGGACACCAGTATCATCGATTAACTGAAAATATTTCTTTAACGGCCCAGCATTTGAATATCGAATTCCATTAATATAGCCATGTGCTCCTGCACCAAATCCAAAATACTCTTCATTATTCCAATAAACAAGATTATGCTTACTTTCTAAGCCATTTTTTTCAAAATTGCTAATTTCATATTGATGAAAACCTTTTTCTTCTAAATACTTCATTAAAAAGTCATACATAGCTGCTTCATCTTCTTCAGGAGCCGGCTTAAGCTTGCCCCTATTCATTTCTATGTAAAAAACCGTTTTTGGTTCAATAATTAATGAATATGCCGAGATATGCTGAATTGGTAACTTCATCGCTTTATCCAACGAATCAATGAATTGTTCCATTGTTTGACCAGGTAATGCATACATTAAATCAAGATTAATATTATCAATTCCAACTTCTTTTGCAGTTTGAATTGCTTCTTCTATTTCATTAGGTGAATGTGTTCTTCCAATCTTTTTAAGTAAACCTTCATCAAATGTTTGCGCTCCAAAACTAATTCGATTCACTCCACCATCTTTTAAAATTTGAAGCTTCTCTTTTGAAATTTCATTCGGGTTACTTTCAAAGGTCATTTCAATTTCTTTATTCCCTTTAATGATCTGTTTATTAATCATATCTACTAACGTTTGAGTTTGAGGCAAAGTTAATGCAGTAGGAGTTCCTCCACCTACAAAAACTGTTTTCAAATCTGAAATCGGATTTCTTTTTAGACTTTCAACAATTTCTTTCTCAAGATATTCTAAATATTGATCAACCGGCTGACGGTCCATCATAAATTTATTAAAATCGCAGTAGTAACAAATCTGCTGACAAAATGGTATATGAATATAAACGGAAGATGCCATACCTTCTCCTCTTTTCTATGTGAAAAGCCCCTGATTCAATACCATCTAAGGTGAGATTCAGGGACTTTTGTTGATTTTAACTTTATGATTGTATATTTTCTTATCATATTTGTCTAATTAATCGCTTTACTTTTACTAATCATTATTTACATCTTACTTTTTATTAATAACAATTTGGGTAAAAAAATAATGATTCTTAAATTAAAAATGCCACCGTAAATAAATTACGGTGGCATTTTTAGGATGAATTCCTATTAATTATTAGTCATCCATACGTAAAACAGCCATGAATGCCTCTTGTGGAACCTCTACAGATCCAACAGCTTTCATTCGCTTTTTACCTTCTTTTTGCTTATCTAATAGCTTACGTTTACGTGAAATATCCCCACCGTAACATTTTGCTAATACGTTTTTACCCATTGACTTAATTGTTGAACGAGCAACGATTTTTTGTCCGATTGCCGCTTGAACTGGTACTTCGAACTGTTGTCTTGGAATAAGTTCTTTTAATTTTTCAACGATAATTTTTCCACGGTCATAAGCAGCGTCTCTATGAACGATAAATGATAGAGCATCTACTTGTTCACCGTTTAATAAAATATCCATTTTCACAAGTTTAGAAACTTTGTAGCCAATTAGCTCATAGTCAAATGATGCATAACCTTTTGTACTTGATTTTAATTGGTCAAAGAAATCATAAACAATTTCAGATAATGGAATTTCGTAAGTTAATGTTACACGGTTAGCATCTAAATATTGCATATCGATAAAGTTCCCGCGTTTCTTTTGGCAAAGCTCCATGATTGCTCCAACAAAGTCATTTGGAACCATAATTTTTGCTTTTACGTAAGGCTCTTCCACTCGATCAATTGATTGAGGATCTGGCATATGAGCAGGGTTATCAACAATAATCATTTCGTCTTTTGTTGTGTAAACATTATAAATAACACTTGGTGCTGTTGTAATTAAATCAATTTTGAATTCACGTTCAATACGCTCTTGAATGATTTCCATGTGTAATAATCCTAAAAATCCACAACGGAAACCAAATCCTAAAGCTTGTGAAGTTTCTGCTTCAAATTGTAAAGCTGCATCATTTAATTGAAGCTTTTCAAGTGCATCACGTAAATCATTATATTTAGAAGTATCAATTGGATATAATCCACAGAATACCATAGGATTTAATTTACGATAACCTGGTAGTGGCTCAGTTGCTGGATTCTCAGCAAGGGTAATTGTATCCCCAACGCGAGTATCTCCAACATTCTTAATAGAAGCTGTTAAGAAACCTACGTCACCTACAGTTAATTCGTCTCGTTGTGTAGTGCGAGGAGTGAATACTCCAGCTTCAACTACTTCAAATTCTTTACCTGTAGCCATCATTCTAATTTTTTGGCCTACTTTTACAGTACCTTCTACGATACGAATATAAGCTACAACACCACGATATGGATCGAATAATGAATCAAAAATAAGTGCTTTTAAAGGCCCATCTGGATCACCTGTTGGAGCAGGCACTTTCTCTACGATTTGTTCTAAAATTTCTTCTATTCCGATTCCTGCTTTAGCAGATGCTAATACCGCTTCAGAAGCATCTAATCCAATTACTTCTTCAACTTCTTGTCTTACACGTTCAGGCTCTGCACTTGGTAAGTCAATCTTATTAATAACCGGTAAGATTTCTAAGTCATTATCTAAAGCTAAATATACGTTCGCCAATGTTTGAGCTTCGATACCTTGTGCAGCATCAACTACAAGAATTGCGCCTTCACAAGCTGCTAAACTACGTGAAACTTCATAAGTGAAGTCGACATGTCCAGGGGTATCAATTAAATGAAGAATATATTCTTCTCCATTTTTAGCTTTATATTGTAACTGCACAGCATTTAATTTAATGGTAATTCCACGTTCACGCTCTAAATCCATTGAGTCTAATAGCTGAGACTTCATCTCACGCTGAGTTAATGCATTTGTTTTCTCAAGAATTCTATCTGCTAATGTAGATTTTCCATGGTCAATGTGTGCGATGATTGAAAAGTTTCTAATTCTCTTTTGTCTTTCTGATCTTGACTCTTTATTCATTTCATCACTCCTAAATTTCTCGACAGCATAGATAGTTTTGATTATATCAAAGAAATAGGGAAATATTCAATCTATATTAGCAGTATATGTCGAATGAAGTTTAGAAGGTCTAATTAAAGCTATCAATAATAGAAGGAATTTTTTCAACAATCTTAACCCCTTTTTCAGTTACATACGTAACAAAATGGGATAGTCCTTTACCAACAACTGTAAAATAATTAAATGCCCCTAATCTTTCTAAATGATCTTCTCTAATTGCTAGTCCTTCTTTCGTGTAATCCTTTCCAAAAAGTACTGGACCAGCTTTCCCATCTTCTTTTGAGATTTTTACTACATCGTCTACATGATAGTAATCAGTTGAAGTAACTTTACTTATTCCATCTTTTGCAACTTGCATACAAGTAATGATTGTTATCGAAAAAATGATGATTAGTGTAAAATACCGAACCATATATTTCATTTGTTTCTCCTCACTTACGAAATATTAATGAGTATATGAGCCAATATTGTCTTGATTAATTTTAGAATGCAGAGCAGCGTTCATACCGCCAGCAATAATATTTGCCATATCTTCAATAAATGTATCCACTTCTTTTGGTGTAACCATTAAATTATGACCTAGTGGTGATAGTACTTCATGAATTAATTTCCGTTTTTCATTTTCTTCAAGTGTTCCTACAATCCCCATAAATGCCATTCGTTCTTTTTCATTAGGCATATCTTCTTCGGTATACTTTTTCTTTTCTCCAAATGCCATTCCTGAAGGGATTAGCGCTTTAGCAGGCTTGTCTCCCTCTTTCATTTCTCGTCCAAAATGTTTTAAAATGAAGTCAATTGTATCACTTGTAATAGCAACAGCATCAACAACAGTTGGAACGCCAATAGCAATTACTGGAATACCTAGTGTTTCTTTACTTAGTTCCTTACGTTTATTCCCTATTCCAGAACCTGGATGAATGCCATTATCTGTAATTTGGATTGTTGTATTAACTCGCTCAATGGACCTAGCTGCAAGCGCATCAATTGCAATAACAAAATCTGGTTTTACTTTATCAATGACACCTGAAATAATATCGCTCGTTTCAATTCCAGTTATCCCCATTACACCAGGGGATAAAGCACAAACTGGACGATATCCATCTTGTACACTCTCAGGCTGTAATTCAAAAAGATGCTTCGTAACAACTAAATTTTCAACAACCATTGGACCAAGTGCATCAGGCGTCACATTCCAATTTCCTAATCCGACTACTAAACAAGTTTGCTCTTCCGTAATGCCTAAATTTTTTAGGAATGCAGAAAACTCGTTTGCAAAAACTTTTTCAACCTTTTCTTGAAGTTCAGTATCTTGTTCACGAATCCCCTGAACTTGAAGTGTTAAATAATTCCCTGGCTTTTTACCGATTCTTTCAGATGCTGATTCTTTAATATGAACATGAGAAATACTTACACCATCTGCTTCACGTTCTTTGACGATTACGCCGGTAATTTCTTCCTTTGACTGTTCACGCTCCTCGAGCATCTCTTTTGCCTCTACTGCTAAATCTGTTCGAACACTATATTGACTTAAATCTAACTCACTCATTTATCTAGCCTCCACAATACTCATCGAAATTTAACAATTCTCTTCTTAACTAGTTTAGCTAGATGTTACTAATTCTAAACGAGTTGTTTATTTTTCTTTTGAAAAGGCGAAAATAGCTTTATGAATTCTATTGCCAAATGGGACTTGTTTTGATAAAATAAGTTTTGTTCTATTTGTATTCGAGGCAAATTTCTCGACTGCATTCGGGAGGTGAAAGGTATGCCAAATATTAAATCAGCTATTAAACGTGTAAAAACAGCTGAAGCTCATCGTGCTCACAACGCATCTCTAAAATCAGAAATGCGTACTGCAGTGAAAACTGTTGAAGCTTTAGTTACTAATAACGAAACTGAAAAAGCGCAAGAAGCTTTATTAACTGCTTCTAAAAAATTAGATAAAGCTGTTAACAGCAATCTAATCCACAAAAACGCTGCTTCACGTCAAAAGTCTCGTTTAGCTAAAAAAGTTAACGCTATGAACGCGTAATGAATTAAATGGTGTCTCAGATGAGACACCATTTTTTCGTGCAATAAAGTTTTTTAATTTCAAAAGACAGGACCACTTATCGCATAAGTTTATTACATTCGCGAATCATAAACTCTATATAATCAATCGCATCTTTTCTTCTTGTAAAAATTGATTTGTAATATGATTTTTTTTGATTAGTTCGTAATCTCATTGACTCGTTAATAATCTTATGCCATCTTTTGGGTACAGCCTCTAAAACATATTCACCTGCTCCTACTTTCGATGTAATATCTTTTTCTTTAAATGTATAATAAAGTCGAGAAATTCCCAAAATCCCCCATTCAATACTTCTTAAACTTATAAATAAACTCAAGTATTTAACTGTAGGAAACTTCTTACTGTTGTTTAACCAGCTAAGCCAATAAGAATTAAGATTGTCTCTCATATTAGCTAGTATTGTATCCCAGTTTACCGAAATATCCATATTATCAATATTTAGCCCTCTGACAGTTATGCCGTATTTTTTTAATTGAAAAGCATCTATGGAGTTCTTTTGAAATTTATTTAAACCTTGAAACTTCCCATCATTGAAACGAACACATAATATCCCTTCTTCATTTAAGGACTCAATATCTTCATTAAGAATATACCACCCATCCAAAATTGTATTAGGAAACTTTCTTTGCACATCTTTATGAATTTCTTTAAGTTTCTTTAAATCGGCATCAGATACTTTGCGCTTAACAACTGCTATAAAATCGATATCGCTAAATCCATTCTTAAAAGCACCTAATGTAATTGATCCATAAAGATAAAAAGAATCAATTAAATTGGGTAATTTTAAATCAAAATATTGTAAGTATGTAGCTAATACAACGTTTATTTCTTTAGGAATTTCCTTCATTCACCCATCTCCCAAATAGCTCTTCTTGGTAAATATTAACAATTACTACATTATAACAAATTGTAAAAGTTGTAGACTGAAAATCATGGCCTTTTTATAACACAAAAATGGCAGTCCAATTTAATGTTATCGGACTGCCATTTGATTTGTTTTTATACTCATTTAAGACTGAATTTCTTACAATTATTTATTTAATTGAAGAATCAACATTTCAAGGATCATAACCTTATCTCCTTGACCAGTTTTCATTTTGTAATCAACTTCAGCAATTAATCGTATTGCTTCTTTCAATTCACTTGCTTGAAAGTTATTCGCTTGCTTTTGTCCATAAAACACTCTTCCTGGTGATACACCAACTGAAGAGGCAATTTGATTATTTGAATATCCACTACTTGATAATTGTTTTATTCCGTACAATAATCTAAACTGACTAGCTAACAAGGCAACTATTTTTATCGGTTCTTCACCTATAAATAATAATTCATGAAGAATTTTAAGTGCCTCAGTTGTCTGTCTTACTGCTGTTTTTTCAATAAGAGAAAAAACGTTTTGTTCAATGGTTTTTGCTACCATCATTTCTACTAGGTCTGCATCAACTTCGCCTTCATTCCCAATAAACAATTGTAGCTTCTCACATTCAAGTTTTAAAATTGATAAATTATTTCCAACTAGTAATTTTAATTTTTCAATTGCATCTTTAGTAATCGTTACATTCCCAGTGAAACGCTCTTTAATCCAGCCGTCTAAATTACTCGTTTCAACAGGATGACATTCAACTAGCTCTACTTGTTTTTTTATCGCTTTTGTTACTTTTTTCCGCTCATCCAATTTTTCAAAAGGAGCAACAAAAACAACAGTAGTAAAAGGCGCAGGATTTTCAATATAATCAAATAGTGGTTCTATATCTTGTACAATTTTTTCTTTTTGAGCTGTTAAAAACAAACATGATTTTATGATGATAACTTTATTTCCACCGAAAAAGGACGGTGTTTGTGCATCCTCAAGTGCTTCACTTAAATAAGACTCTTTTAAATCATATGTTTGATAGTTAAAATCATCAATTTCTCCTTGTAAAGCTGCTTTCACGATTAAGTTTTCTGCTTCTTGAAGTAAAAAATCTTCAGTACCTACCAATAAATACATTGGCGACACATTCTTTTTCAATTTTTTATGTAAATCATTAATCATGTTTTGCTCCTCTACACTAATTTTCTTAGTATAGTATAACATGTCCTACATGAGAAGGAAGAGATTAGTAAATACTAATCTCTAATTTATATTAACGTTTTAAATAAAGACCCGGTTTCTTCATTTAAAACGGTATAACTAAAACAAACATACTATGGATTTTTTAGTTATATTGATTTATACTAAAATTGAATTAGGAGGGGTTATTTGTGAATACTTTTGAAAAAAATGTTCAAAGCAAACGTAATGATTCAACAGATTCTGGCGTTGGCTTTGCTGTTTCATTTGGTTTCTTCGCTACTCTATTTATCATCGCAACAATTGTGGAGTTTGTTACGAGATAATACATAGAATCAAATGACGGGACTGCCTCGGCAGTCTTTTTAATTTCTTTCTTGGTTTCTGTTATTTGTTTTACGATATGCTTTAAATGTATAAATGGTACCTTGTCCTCTTTTAAATTCATAAGTTATTGCACCAAGTTCATCAGTACGTAAGGTTTTAACATTGTACTTTTTTAATCGATCAAGTACTTCTTTTGTTGGATGACCATATCGATTTTTTTCGCCAACTGAAATAATGCCAATTTTAGGCATAACTGCTTTAATAAATCTTTCGGAAGTAGATGTTTTGCTCCCATGATGCCCTATTTTCAAAACATCTGCCTTTAAATCAGGATATTTAGAGATCAGTCGATTTTCTCCATTTTCATCTAAATCACCAGAAAACATCCAATTCTTTCCGCCTATATATGCCTTTAAAACAATTGACCCTTGGTTTTCCTCACCTACATAGTCTTTAATTGGCGAAATCACTTGAAAATAATTTGTATCGATTTTCCAACTCATACCTTCGCTTATTTTTTTAATTTCGACTCCCTTTTTTATGGCTATACTAATTCTTTCTTTTTCTGCTGAAGTAAATTCCGTCTTGTCACCTACGATTAATTGTTTAACATTAAATGACTGTAGTACCTCTTTTCCACCTCCAATATGATCAATGTCACCATGTGTAAATATTAATTTATCTATTTTACTAATTCCTTCTCCTTTTAATAATGGAATCAATAGATCATTGCCAGTAGAAAATGGCTTTTTACGCTTCATCCATGTTTCTTCTTTACCAGTTAACTTACCTCCAGTATCAATTACATAATTCCCTTTATTAAAAGGCAATTTTATTAGTATACAGTCTCCTTGACCTACATCTATAAACATAATCTTTCCAACAGGGTTAATAGAGGGATATACTAAATGACCGAATATAAGAATAAATAATCCAATCAGGCAATTCATCAATAATTTCTTATCTTTCTGACTTTCCATAAAGTATAAAATTAAAAATATTAACACGATATAAATAAACAGTATTCCTTTTGAAGGATGTATAAAAATCAACTTAATAAATGGTAATTGCATGCAAATACTCAATAATTTATCTGACATGTTAATAAAGAGTGTTAGCAATAATGTTAACATTTCGCTGATTTCTAAATTAATAAAACTTAAACCAAAACAAAAAATACATAGTGGCATTATAATAAAACTAATATAAGGAATGAAAAGTAAGTTGATTATTATACTGTATGGTGATAATTCATGAAAATTAAAAAGTAATATAGGGATTGATGCTAATTGGGTAATACTCGATGTATAAAGAGCCCTTGCATACCAAGATTTGTAATTTAAAATTTGTTCAGAAGTTAAAACCAATACAAAACTTGTTACAAAGGAAAATTGAAATCCAATATCATCAATATAATTTGGTTTTGCAAATAACATGATTATACAAGAACTAAATAATAGTGAAGTAATGTCAACTTTCATTTTCGCTAACTTGTAGAAGCAAACTAGAACCCCAATAATAACTGCCCTGACAACTGATGCTGAAGCACCTGCAAGAAATCCATACGATATAATACACAAAATCGTTATAAAAAAACTGGTTTCCTTCGTTACTCCAATTCTAATCAATAGAAAATAGATACCAAGACTCAATAAACTAATATGAGAACCGCTAATCGCAAGTAAATGCACAATCCCAACTATTTGATATTGAGATTCTGTAATTGCATTCATTTTTGTACGGTCCCCAAATAGTAGAGCATTAATATAACCTTCTGTATTGGAATTAAAATTTACCTCTACATATTTAGTTAATGCATGTCGACTATAATTTATTGATTGAATGATGGTCCGTTTTCCATTTTCACAATCCCCTAAACTATTTGGATTAGCAGTAATAATCCAGTGAATCCCTTGATTTAATAAGTATTTCTTATAATTAAACAAGTATGGGTTAGAGTTTTCTAAAGGCAATGTAACCTCACCTTTTACTTCACATATTTCACCAATTTTTCTTTTTTGAAAAACTTTTAATTGTTCTTTTGTATTAGCAAAACTATTAAGTAAGATCTCTTGATTATGGAGTTTAAATGTAAACGAAACCTTATTACCATCTATTATTGGAGTAGAAGTAATTTCACCACGAACATTTTGCGAGGGCTTTGGTTTAGAGGAAATCATTTTATTGTTTTGTAGGTAACATATACTTGAGGTAATACATAGCGAAATAACACAAATTATTAAAAGCAGCCATTTTTTCTTTCCGACTAAAAAAATCATTAAAATGAGTAATATTAATATAAAGAATAAATTATCGCTTTTAAAAAAGACGATTGTTATTATTTGTACAAAAACAATATAAGCCAGATAAATACTCATAATAATTTAAATTAGCGAATGACAATATACGGAGTCATTTTTTCAATGGATTTTTTACCGATTCCATTTACAGATTCTAATTGTTCTACTGAAGTAAATGGTCCGTTTTGATCAATATACTCTAAAATATTTTTTGCTTTCGTTGGACCAACACCCGGTATTTTTTCCAAATCTGACTGTGATGCATGGTTTATATCAATCATCTCATTTTGTTTAGTTTCATCCCCTCTATTAGTAATGATAGTTTGATCGGTTTCTTCTCCAATGAACGGTACATAAATGACCATCTCGTCAACTATTTTTTCGGCTAAATTAACCTTATTAACATCAGCTTTTTCTTTAAATCCCCCCGCCAATCTAATCACGTCAAAAACACGTTCTCCTTCATTACATTGGATTAGACCTGGTTTTTGTATTGCACCTTTTACATCAACCATAAATACTTTTGAATTCACTGGCATACTAACTTCTTTTTTCTGATCATCTTTCTTCTTTACTATTTCTTCTTCAATTGTTTGTTTCGCAAAAACCACTTCATTTTTACGCTCGGTTTGATAAAAATTCACGACTAATATACCGACAATTACGAGACCGAGCCAAACTAGTTTATTATGAATTAACTTTTTCATTATTAGTCCTCCATTTAACTTATATCATTATTTTCGACCTTGCTTCATATAGTGTAGGAGAGAATGTATGCAAAGGAAGGGATGTACTCATGAACGTAGGAATCATAGGTACAGGAAATATGGGCACTATATTGCTCAATGGATTTATAAAATCAAATGCCGTGAAGCCCTCCGAAATAACTGTTACAAACCGCTCAATGTATAAAGCTTATGAGCTAAAAAATATATATCCTGATTTAAATGTTGTTGAGACAGCCAAAGAAGTAATTACCGCTTCTGAAATTGTATTAGTGTGTGTAAAGCCTTTAGAAATTCAGCCACTTTTATCATCTTTACAAAAATATTTCACTAAAAAACATTGCGTTATATCGATTACTAGTCCAATTAATGTTGAACAATTAGAGGCGATCTTACCATGTCAAGTTGCACGCGTTATTCCAAGTATTACGAATCAAGCATTGAGTGGGGTAACTTTAGTTAATTTCGGGAATAGGTGTACGGCCAAAAGTAAGGAACAAATAATCGAACTTTTTTCGAACATATCTAAGCCAGTCATGATTACAGAAGATATCACAAGAGTTTCATCGGATATCGCAAGCTGTGGACCCGCATTTTTTAGTTACTTGCTTCAAAAATTTATTGATGCGGCTGTTTGTCAAACTTCAATTTCAAAAGAGCAAGCAACGATCTTAGCTGAAGAAATGATTATTGGTTTTGGAAAACTAATTGAACAAAAACATTTTACGCTTGAGACACTTCAAGAAAAGGTATGTGTAAAAGGCGGAATTACTGGTGAAGGTATTAAAGTATTAGAAGCACGAGTAGGAGATTTATTCGAAGAAATTTTTGAAAAAACACATGATAAGTTTGATAAGGAAATTGAGCGAGTAAAGGAACAATTTTGATTAACTTTAAAATGATTATACTGCTTTACTCCTTTCGTAACAAAAATACAAAATTCAATTTTGTACGTCTAACAAATAAAAAAACCCTTTAAGAAAAGGAATTTTCTTAAAAGGGTTTTTTTATTTTTTCATTGTAATAAAAAAGATTCGTTCAGAAGTATCATCTACAACTTCATCGAAATCTGCTATGATTTCTTTTACTTCGAATCCAGTTTGATTTAACAATGATTTATACGTATTAATTGGAAATGTTCTTTGATTGTGATATTCTTCGAAGCGTTCATATAAATCACGATTTTCCTCTTTCATAAAGAAAACTAAATCATGTTCAACACTTAATGGATGTTCCCCTTGCGTACAAGACCAGACTAAGCTTAACTCTGCATCATCAATAAAAAATGTCTCTTCACCAAAGATTTCTTCAATTTTATATGGAGAATGTACATCAAATAAAAATAAACCATTATCTTTTAAGCTTTCATTTACTCTTATAAAGGTTTGTTTCACTTGATCTTCTGTTTCTAAATAATTAAGTGAATCACAGAAAATCGTTACACAATCTAATTGATCAAACCCTTCTAATTCCACCATATTTTGTTGAAAAAAAGGGATATTAACTTTTTCAATTTCTGCTTTAGCCATTGCAACACTTAACATTTCCTCAGATAAATCAACCCCGCTAATTGAATAATTCAATTTTGCCAATGAGATGGGTAATGTACCTGTTCCACAACCTATATCTAAAATTGAAGGCTGAAGCATTTCATATTTTTGAAATGCATCTTTTAGGAATTGAACCCATCTTTCATATGGGACATCATTCATTAATTGATCATACAAATACGCGAAGCGATTGTATGTCATGAAAGAAGCTCTCCGTAAACATCAAGAGAAGGTGCATCTCCCCAAAGTTTTTCTAAGTTGTAATAGTTTCTTTCGTCACGATGGAAAACATGAACGACAACGTCACCGATGTCTACTAATACCCAACGAGCTTCGTCAAATCCTTCTAGACGTTTAACATCTTTACCATTTTGTAGAGCTTGATCTTTCACTTCTCTTGCAATAGCCTGAACTTGCTTATCTGAATTACCGTGACAAATAATGAAATAATCTGCAATTGCAGAGATTCCTTTCATATCTAATACGACTAAATCCTCAGCTTTTTTATCGTCAGCAGCATTTACAGCTAGCTTCATTAATTCTTTTTCATTCATTTTTTTATTCCCCCTGGCTTTTAACTTGCTTTAATATTGAGTTATATGTTTTAACCGTTAATGGGTAGACTGTTTGTTCTTTAGCAATCAAAAATGTAATTGTATTTTTTAATGCAAATAATAAAGCTCGATCTAAATCTTGATCCGCTAATCCACGAGCTTCCTCTACACCTGGAAAATTACGATTAGGTTCAATATAATCTGCTACATATATTACTTTATCTAATAAATTCATCTCTTTATGACCACTTGTATGATATGTGATTGCTTGTAATATCTCTTGATCATCAATTCCATATTCATGTTCAGTAAGATATGCACCAACAGGAGCATGCCATAATTCTTTATTGTACTTTAAAAGCTTTAATGAAAGTTTATTTTCTTCCATTATTGATTTTAAGTCTTTAATCGGCATGCATTTTGCGACATCATGGAAAATTGCAGCTAGTTCTGCTTTTTTTACATCCGCACCATACTTTTCGGCTAGCCTAACTGCTGTCTCCATCACACCAATAGTATGTGTAAAACGCCCATTCGTTAGTTTTTCTTTTACAAGTGAAAGTGCTTTTTGTTTATCCATTAATCCGCTTCTCCTCTAATTAACGGTATTTTACATATTAAGGTAGTACGATTGTTTTATTTTCTTCAGACTCTTTATATAAAACAACTGTATGTCCAATTACTTGTACTAGTTCAGCGTTTGTACCTTCAACAAGCTGATCTGCTACATCATAACGATCATCATCACAATTTTGAAGTATACTTACTTTTAAAAGTTCCCTTACTTCAAGCGCTTCTGAAATTTGTTTAACCATATTTTCATTAACTCCACCTTTACCTACTTGAAAAATAGGGTTTAAGTGATGAGCTTTCGAACGTAAAAATCTTTTTTGTTTACCTGTTAACATTTTGTTCCTCCAAGTTTTCTTTCTAATAATGAGTATGCATCAATGGTATTTGGAAAAATTCCCGTCCACTCTTGAAATGCTAATGCTCCTTGATATATAAACATCGGTAATCCGTTTTGTATAGTCGCATTTCTTTCTTCAGCTTCTTTTAAGAATACTGTTTTAAATGGGCTATATATTAGGTCCGATACAATTGCATCTGGTGATAAATTCGTTAGTGCTATTGGCGTGCTATTTTCATTTGGCTTCATTCCAACAGAAGTTGTTTGAATAATAAGAGAAAAGTTACCTAAATGTTCTTCAGCATCTGAAATGGGCATAATATTAACTTCATTCATCAGCTTACCATCTAGTAGATCCTCTGCTTTTTCTAACGTTCGGTTGGTGATTGTAATATGCTTAACCCCTAAGTGCAGTAAACTATAAAGGATTGCTCTAGCAGCACCGCCTGCACCGATGATTAAAATCTTTTCATCTTCAATCGGATTTTTCAAAACATAAGATAAGCCCCTACAATAACCGATTCCATCCGTATTTTTACCATAAAGTTTTCCATTTTTATTGATGACAGTATTAACTGCCCCAATTGCTTTTGCTAATGGATCTATTTCATCTAAGTACTGCATAATTTCTACTTTTAGTGGTGCTGTTACATTAAATCCTTTAACTGTTGAACGAAATTCTGTCATAACTGATTCTAATTCTGTTATCCCAACTTCTTTTGCAGAATAGTGACCCGAAATCTGATTAGAGCCAAACCATTCATTATGCATAGTTGGTGACATTGAATGACCAATCGGTTGACCGATTACATAATATTGGTCTTTCATTTCTCAGCCCCCAAATTATTCTTATATAATAGAATTACGAAGAGTTACAGATACACCTTTTGGTACATGAGCAACAATTTTAGCACCTGGTTCATTCACTGTGATCCATCCTAACCCTGAATAAACTATATCAGTTTTAGCATCTTTTATCATAAATTCATGTTTCACTAATTTAGGAAGCTCATTTATTTGTTCACCATATGGTGGGACTAATAATTCCCCAGCTTGTCTTTCATATAAATCATCAGCATTTTCTTGTTTAGTACGATGAATTGATAATTCGTTTGAGAAGTGACAAGTAAAAGAACGTCTTCCACCCTCTAAATAATCAAAACGGGCTAAACCACCAAAGAATAATGTTTGTCCTTCATTTAATTGATAAACCATAGGCTTAATTTCTTTTTTTGGTGTAATGATCTTTAAACCTTTTTTATCAACGAAATGAGCCATTTGATGATGATTAATAATACCTGGTGTATCAATTAGATCACTCTGATCATCAAGTGGGATTTGAATCATATCAAGTGTTGTACCCGGAAAATGCGATGTTGTAATGATATTACTATTCTCTTCACTATAACGTTTAATCATCGTATTGATAAATGTTGATTTTCCAACATTTGTACAACCTACAACGTATACATCCTTACCCTCACGATGCTTTTCAATACTTTCAGCTAATTCATCTATACCAGTGCCTTTTACTGCACTAATTAAATGAACACCTACAGGTTTAAGTCCCCAACGTTTTGCAGTTCCGCTCATCCATTGCGTAAGCTTATTTTTCTTAACTGACTTCGGAATTAAATCTGCCTTATTTCCAACTAATAATATTTTGTTGTTTCCAACGAATCGATTAATTCCATTTAACCAGCTACCAGAAAAATCAAAAACATCAACGACTTTAATAACAAGACAATCCTTAGAACCTATCCCATTTAAGATACGAATAAAGTCAGAATCAGTCAACTCTACATCTTGAATCTCATTATAGTTTTTTAAACGGAAACAACGTTGGCAAATAATCTCTTCTTTTTCTAATGAAGATGGAGGTGCATATCCAAGCTTATTCTTATCTTCTGTTTGAATTTCAACCCCACAACCAATACATCTAACTTCTGTATTACTCACTTTTTATCCTCCCATTGTAGCAATCCTTGCTTCCTTAAGGATGAAAGAATTCTACGTTCTACCATTCGATTAAATCTTGTCCAAATTCCATCTGTACTTGCAACCGGAACAACTAAAATTGTATGAATTCCTTGACGATTACCACCAAATACGTCTGTAAGCAATTGATCACCAATCATCACGACTTCATTTGGCTTTAAATTCATTTGTTTATATGCTTTTTTATATGATGTAGCGAGTGGCTTACGCGCACGATGAATGAATGGAATTCCTAAAGGATCACAAAACTTTCCAACACGCTCAGCATTGTTATTCGATACAACTGTAATTTTGATCCCTGCATCATCCATGCTTTTAAACCATTTCGTTAGCTCTGGAGTAGCTAATGGACGGTCCCACTCTACTAATGTGTTATCTAAATCAGTAATGATCCCTTTTATTCCTAAGCCTTTTAAATGCCCAGGCGTAATTGCATAAACATTATTAACAGTTTCACTCGGTAAAAATTTATTAAACATTATTACACCTCAATATATTCTTAAAATCGTTCGACAAATAACTACAATCATTCTAACTGTGGATAAATCTTATACACATTATCCTTAGTCCAAGAACCTACCTTTTTTAGAATATATAAACAATTTACCCACAACTTATCCACCTATTTCTGTGGATAAACGAACGATTGTTCTATTTTTAAAAATTTGATACATTAAGTTTACGAAGAAATTCAAAAAACTTTTCTCACTCGGAGGTGAATGCCCAACCGGGCAAATAATATGTACAAATTAAATGATGAGTTGTTACTTGAGTCCTACAAAAAAGCTCTAGGTTTACAGCTTGATCCTGCCTTCATTTATTTAATTGAAAAAGAAATTAAACGAAGAGGTCTAGATTACTATATAAAAAAAACATCTTAAACATTTTTATTATTTTCAATATATGCAAATAATACAAGTGAAATTAAAATACAAGCACTCTTTACAATAACAGAAAAAGAACCATCTTTCTATACGATGGCCCTCATTTCGTGAAAAAAAGTGCATACTTAGTGTAATTTACCAAGATTTTGACCAACTCTGATTGCTTGGCCAGATTGAAGTTTCAAATTTGGTGAAAAACTATTAGCTTCAAAAAGTAAAACAACTGTAGAACCGAAAGAAAAATACCCTACTTCTTCACCTTTTTTCAAACGCTTTTCTTCTTTGGTTACTACGATTGTGTTAACAAACATAGCACCAACTTTAATCATCGCAACATGTTTATTGTTTTCAGAGCATAATACTTCAGAAATAACTCGATAATTTTTTGAAAGTGGATCTTTACCATAAGTTAATCCTGCTTTATTTACTGGATAAGATTTAGCACCTAACTCGAATTGTGATACAATTTCGCCATCGATCGGGCTATGTATACGATGGTAATGGCTAGGACTTAAATACAAGACCATATAATAACCCTCATCATATTTATCTGCCATTTCCTTTGAACCTAACATCTCAATAATGCTATATGTCTTTCCTTTAACGACAAATTTAATATCCATCTCAATTTTCCCACATGACTCTAACACACCATCTACCGGACAAGCTAATTCACTTTCTCCTGCATGAATCGGTCTAGCATTTTGCTTTAGTTCTCTAGTAAACAAAGCATGTAAAGTAGGAAAAACAGTCTCTTTACTCTCATCCATATTTAAATTAAACGCTTTAATATAAGGATTAATAAATACCCTACTAAATCTAGAAGTAGCAAGCCTATGCAAAAGACCCGAAGTAAAACGATTATTCGTCAACTCTATAAACAAACGATAAAAACTCTGTTTCATCAATGTACTCCTAACTAAAATTATATATATAAATTTATAACATATTATTCCAAAACTAACAAAACCCTAAATGTCTTACTTTCGCTGCTATAAATTGTTTATTCTTATAATATTACTTGCACTCTCTGCTTCTTTAATGATCCTGCCATTGCTATCCTTTACTATTCCCTTTACCGAAAACACTTAAAATCCCTGTATCTTACTTGTCACTAACTGTTCACCAAGATTTCACACTGAGTTCACATTAAGCTGGTACAATTACTGATGTAATATACATTAGGAGGTTGCCTATGTTGAAAGATCAAAGCTTAGGTGAATGGACTAACACACTTTTAATATATAAATTTGCGTTAGATGAAATCAATACTAAAATTAGAATTTTAAATGAAGAATTTACTTTAACTCATAATCATAATCCAATAGAACACGTAAAATCTCGCTTAAAAAAACCTGACAGTATAATAGAAAAGCTTGAGCGAAAAGGATTAGAACTTACCCAATATAATTTGGAAAATTATATGAGTGATATAGCTGGAGTTCGTATTAGTTGTTCATTTATTAGTGATATTTATATGATTTATGAACTATTAAAACAACAAGATGATATCCATATAATAGAAATAAAAGATTATATAAAAAATCCAAAACCAAATGGCTATAAAAGCTTTCATATGATTATTGAAATTCCAATTTTCCTTGCTTCTGAAACGAAAAGAGTAAAAGTGGAAATCCAAATTAGAACCGTTGCAATGGATTTCTGGGCAAGCCTTGAACACAAGATTTTTTATAAATACAATAAAAAGGTACCAAAAGCAATTATCGAAAGTCTAAATGAAGCTTCTGCAACTGTAAATTCATTAGACTATAAAATGGAAATGATTAGAGATCAAGTAAATCAGCTGAATTGAATAAAATAGAACTAACGCTAGGCTATTTTCTTTCCTAGTATTCCTAATATTAAATTTAGTAATAAAGAAACAAGGTATATTGACATACCTTGTTTTTTAGAGTGTTGAAATATAAATAGGTCAAAAATATATTAAGTGAACCTTTATTGATTTGATAAAATAATTCATTCTTTGATGATCTAATAATGTTTTTAAATGTTAATATGTTTGAGTAGTTTTATAATATCAACAAACTCTAGTAATTGTATATTTCTTGAGAAGTTAAAGAAATTTCAAATTGATTTATAAGCTGTTATGCTACTCTAAGTAAAGGATCTTAAATTAGGTTTTTAGTGTATCTTTTTTTGATGAATAAATTGATTGGAATGGAGGGATGCTCGACTCCTATGGGATAAGCGGGAAGGCTGAGACCCCGCAGGCGCGGCCGAGGAGGCTCAGCTCTCGCCCCATGGAAAGCGAGCATCTCGTAGTGGAAATCAATCTCACTAAACCCCTTTACGAAAATTTGGTAATTTAATTAACAAGGGATATTAGCATACCTTGTTTTTTTAATTAGGTTTTAGTACATTCTCAACTCATATAATCCACTCAATCTTTCATATATTAAATAACAAAGCTTTTAAAAGAATTACACTCATATATTCTATTTCTAGTTCTTTCAGCTTTAAATTTAAGATAAAATAGGATATGTTAGTATAAATATAAATTAGAAAGTTTATGAACATAGATCAAAAAATTGGAGGAGCCGATTTGGATAATGAATTAAACTATAAAACAATCATTCCAGAAAATATTCCGAATGAACGTAAGTCCGCCTTAAAAACACTTGGCTACTATTTTTTAATATTTATTGTTGGTTTGAACTTACTAATCTTGATTGCTTCAATATGGGGTATGATTTTTGTTAGTGTAGCGGATATAAACCTTACTGAAAAACAATTTGATAATCTTGTAAATACCGTATCAATTTATTCGGATTCAATTTTTGGTGTCCTCAGCTTATTATGGCTCTATTATTATACGAAGAAAAAAGGACTTCTAACTTTAAGACGAATAAATATAAATGTGATTGATGTTGTGATCGTTTTAGGGGCATACGTAGTTCTTATGGCTTCTTCACAACTTCTTGATGTTATTTTTCAACATTTCAATTACTCAATTGCTACGCCAGATAACCAAAAAGCAGTGGAAGGCTTATTACGGACAAATCCAGTCCTTATGATTATATCTGCGGTTATTCTTGCACCAATAAAAGAAGAATGGATTACACGAAAGTTAATTATTGGATCAATTTTTAAAAACTCGCCGATTATTGGTTTAATTGTAAGTTCATTTGGGTTTGGTTTATTGCATATGCTTGCTGGTTTTTCAATCTATGCATTACTATCTTATTCTTTAGCTGGTTTAATTTTTGGTATTATCTATATCAAAACAAAAAAAATCGAAGTTACGATTTTTGCCCATTTTTTAAATAACTTAGTTTCAATTATTGCTTTTTTTATTGTAAACTAACAAAAAAAACGCTCTAAGGAGCGTTTTTATAATGTTTTTATGAGGTGTTTTATGAATTACTTATTTATACTAATCGGAGGATTTTTTGGAGCAATTCTCCGTTACCTAATAGGTCTATCAATCCATCCTCTTTCAAATGGATTTCCAATTCAAACGTTTTTAATTAATATAATAGGATGCTTCTTTTTAGGTTTCTTTTTACCTATGGCTAAAGTTAAATTAAAACCTGAATATACTTTACTAATCGGAACTGGATTTACTGGAGCATTCACTACATTCTCTACTTTTTCACTTGAAAATGTTGCCCTGATGGATGAAAAAAAATTGCTAGTAAGTTTAGTCTATATCATCTCAAGTTTAGTGATTGGAATAAGTTTGGCGTATCTTGGTTTTAAAGGGGCTGAGAAATTCAACAAAGTAAAAGGAGAAACCTCATCATGATTTTTATTGTTGGAATAGGTGGGGGAATCGGAGCAATTTTTCGTTATGCCCTTGGAAACTATGTTAATAAAAAAGTTAAAACAAATTTCCCTGATGGAACATTCGTTATAAACATACTCGGATCGTTTATTTTAGGTTTACTAAACCATTTATATCTCGATAAATCGATTTCTACTACAATGTGGCTGTTTATTGGGGTAGGAATATTAGGTGGGTTTACAACCTTTTCTACATTTGGTTACGAATCGATTCAATTATTGGTTGCAAAAAAGTATAAAACTGCGTTATCTTATATCATTTTATCTACTATTATTAGTATTTGTAGTGCATATGTCGGTTTTCATATTTTTAGATGAACCGATAAATTTAAATCTAAAACAAAAACCTCTGTTCCCAGAGATTTCAGACTGTTGATAAGCGCTCGCTTTCTTCGTTGCTTCGTCTGTCTGCGGTGCTCATTACCGTCAAAGGTAACTCCGCTCCTCACCTGCCTTCGCGCCTCGAAAGACAAGCGTTTTCAATCAGTCTGAAAATCAAATTTTAGAACTTTGTCTACACACTGAAACCTCTGTTCCCAGAGGTTTTTTTATTTTCAATTTTCACCAGCCGAAATCTAGTGTTTTACCAGCTTCTGCATAAGTTTTTACATTACTTAAAATCATTGGCCAGGTTGATTTCGTATTTTCATAAGAAGGGTGATTTTCTGGCCATTTGTCGTTTACTAGTGTTAATTTTGTGCATTCACCCGTCTCTTCAAGTGTAAGTGTAATTCTAGTTTCTAATTCAGCATGATTTTCACGGTAAACTGGGCCTGGATGTTCTGTATAGCTCATCATTTTATGAGGCTCAAATGCTAGAATTTCTCCATAAACATGCACTGTATGATCTCCAGCTTCTCCTGGTCCGACATATTCATATTGTGCTCCGACTTCAAATGTTGATTTTAAAATACAACCAAAAAAGATAGCTTTAGTTCCTTCTGGCGAAACAAATATGTTCCACACCTCTTCAGGTTTAGCCCCAATATAAAACTCATACTTAAGATCTTCCATTTTCTCATCCTCCATTTGTTTTATGTGTAGAATGATGAATTGATTCTAGATGACACTTCCATTATATACCAAAAACGGATCAACTTATTATTTCATTTGTTTTCCAGTACTTATAGATTAAAATTAAATCATACGAAATTTATTTAAAGCTAAAGAATCAATTTTAATGAGGGGTGACAAGATGAATTTAACTTATGAAGTGATTGACGAGAATCAAATGGAATTATGTAAAGATTTATGTAATGAATTAATGACTTTTCAGAAGGCAAAAGCGAAGATAAAACCAGAGTTGTTTGATCGTATGAATTTCGATTCACGTATGGTTCCTTCAGTAAAAAAGGCTATACATAATTATATTGTGATCGTGAAAGATGAAGATCAAATTGTTGGTTACGTTTATTCAAATATTTCTCCAAAAGAAGTATATTCAAGCGAATTTGCAACTTTTTTTGACCTTTCTTCAGTCCATAAAAAGAATGTTGGATGTTTATCTCAATTTTACATTAAAGAAGAATATAGAAAATATGGAGTAGGCTCTAAACTATTCAAAATGTCAATGAACTGGCTAAAGCAATTTGATGATGTAGAGGATTATTTTATCTATGTTTCAAATGGAAATGAAGACGCTCTAGAATTTTATAAACGTAAGGGATTCTCTGTTAGTCATACAATATTAGATGGGTTTATAACGGTTTTAAGAAGTAACGATCAATTTCAAACAATTTAAGAACAGTAAAAATAAAGGGGAGTCTCAAAAAATCTTTTGAGACTCCCCTTTTCTTTTTATTTACTATTAAAATGCCCAGTTACCATTTCTCATGATTGGTTCAACTGAACCATCTTCTTTAATTCCATCGATGTTTAATTCCGCTGATCCGATCATAAAATCAACGTGAGTTAAACTTTGGTTAATTCCTAATTTTTCTTGCTCTTCTGAAGGTAATTTTTCTCCATCCTTCATATTGTTTGGATATGCTTTACCTAAAGCTAAGTGGCAAGAAGCATTTTCATCATATAATGTGTTGAAGAAAATTAAACCTGTATTTGAAATTGGTGAATCATGTGGTACTAAAGCTACTTCACCTAGACGGCGAGCACCTTCATCAGTATCTAATAAGTGTTGTAAAGTATCATAGCCTTTTTCAGCTGTGAAATCGACAACTTTACCATCTTTAAATGTTAAAGAGAAGTTTTCAATTAAATTTCCACCGTAATTTAATGGTAATGTCGCTTGAACAGTACCATTTACACCATGGCTATGTGGCATAGAGAAAACTTCTTCAGTTGGAATATTAGGATTAAACCATTTTCCATCTTCACTGTTCGCTCCGCCACCTTTCCATACATGATTATCTACTAAATCTAGTTTTAAATCAGTACCAGGTGCTGTGTAATGTAATGTTTTGTAACGTTTGTCATTTAATTGAACAACTTTTTCTTGTAAGAAATCATTGTGTTTAACCCAAGCTTCAACTGGATTTTCATTGTCAACTCGGCAAATTTTGAATACTGAATCCCAAAGTAAATCCATCGCTTTATCAATTGGTTCATTTGGATAAACTTTTTCAGCCCATTCAACACATGGAATAGCTACAATTGACCAACGAATTCTATCAGCCATCATGTATTCACGATAATTATGTAGTGCTTTGCTAGCTGTTTTATTAAAATTTGCAATACGTTTTGGATCGATCCCTTTTAATAATTCTGGGTTTGGTGAAATTACTGATAAAACAGCACCGCCATTTTCAGCTAATTCTTCCATTGCTGTTACTTTCCAGCCTGGGAATTCTTCAAAAACTTCATCAGGAGCTAGTTCATATTTAGTACGAGTAATTACATCATCATTCCAATCGATGTTTACATTTTTAGCTCCAGCTTCGTAAGCGAATTTTACTACTTTACGAACGAATTCTGCAGCTCCGATTGGTGCATTTATTTGTAATGTTTGTCCTGGTACGATATTAACACCACTTTTTACCGCAAGTTCAGCATATTTTTCTAATGATTTTTCAAACTGAGACATTGATATCCCTCCATGTTTAACGAATTAAAAACCTAACCTACTAAATTATAATATAAAGTTCAGAAAATTGGTACTCAAAAGAGACTGACTATTCATTTTTATTTGAAATGTCAGAAAGACCTTACCTGATTAGCAAATGACTTGATTAGTTGTCGCTATTTAACCAAAAAAAGCACTTTCGAAAAGTGCTTTTTTAGTGTATAGACAAAGTCCTAAAAACTTGATTTTTTATGAAACAATGTATGTCTCATAACCATTAACATTTAGGAATTTTTCAGCTTTCTCTCTGTCATTTTCTGTTTGAAGGCTTATTCTTAGTACACCTGGTAAACCTTCACGTGATTCTATGATCCTTAGATTCGTAATGCTTACTTCGTGAATCGATAAGATTGTCGTGATGTTAGCAAGCTCACCGACCCGATCTAAAACGTCTACATACAAATCAAAATAACTTGGGATGGCGCCATTTGCTTTTGCTGGCATGTTGTCTCTATAATCTTTTGATTCCTTGAAATAATGAAAGATATCTTCTTTATCCTGGCTTTCAACAAGCTGATACATTTGTTTCATATCATCAATCCAATTCGAAATTAATGAAAGCAATGTATCTTTATTTTGAATCACAATATCAGTCCACATTTTTGGGCTGCTTGATGCAATCCTAGTAATGTCTCGAAACCCACCAGCAGCTAAAGCTGTTACTAAAGGCTCGTCCTTCGCGTAGGTTTTAACTTGCTTAACAAGATTAGAAGCAATGAGATGTGGAAAATGGCTTACCACTCCAGTGATTTGATCATGTGTTTCTTCATCAATTACAACAAAATGTGAACCTGTTCCTTTAAGCCATTCTTTTAATTTATCGATTTGATCATTTTTAGTATTTTCACTTGGTGTCAAAATAAAATATGCATTTTCAAATAAATGAACTTTTGCACTCTCGATGCCCGTTTTATGGGAGCCTGCCATTGGATGACCTCCAATAAAGCAATAACCTTTATCTGTAAGAGTCTTCGAATGCCTCATAATTTCACTTTTCGTACTACCTACATCAGTTAATATGACATCATTCTTAAGTTCATATTCACTTAACATATGTATATATTTTATTGATTCCTCTACAGGACAAGAAAAAATGATTAGATGAGCCTTCTCGGCACAGTCTTTGAGCTGTACCGAGATTTCATCTAAAACTTGAATTCTTTTACCAATTTCAAGTTGTTTTTCGTTTATATCATATCCAATTATATTTACATCATGAACTTTTTTTATTGCCAAGGCAATTGAGCCTCCGATTAATCCAGTGCCAATTAAAAGGACGTTCTTTTTCAAGGCATTCACCGCCTATCCTTCATTAAGTAATATTATTTATGATTGAAGCTTTGCACGGAAGTCTTTTAACTCAAACATGAATTCTTCAAATTGCGGGATATTCATTTGTTGAGCTGAATCTGATAAAGCAACTGCTGGATCAGGGTGTACTTCAGCCATTACTGCATCTGCTCCAATTGCTAATGCTGCTTTTGCTGTCGGTAATAATAAGTCCTTACGACCTGTTGAATGGGTAACATCTACAACTACTGGTAAATGTGTTTCTTTCTTCAAAATAGGTACTGCTGAGATATCTAATGTATTTCTTGTAGCTTTCTCGTAAGTACGAATTCCTCTTTCACAAAGAATAATTTGGTCATTTCCTTGCGAAATAATGTATTCTGCTGCATTAATAAATTCTTCAATTGTTGCTGAAAGTCCACGTTTTAATAATACAGGTTTATTTACTTGCCCCACTGTTCTAAGTAAATCAAAGTTTTGCATATTACGTGCACCAATTTGAATTACATCAACGTATTCTAAAGATCTTTCAACATCATTTGGATTTAGTATTTCACTAATTACTGCTAAATCAAATTCATTTGCAACTTCTCTTAAAATTTGTAGTCCTTCGTAACCAAGTCCTTGGAAATCATATGGAGAAGTTCTAGGTTTAAATGCACCGCCTCGCATCATTGTTAAACCTTGTTGTTTCATAGCTTGTGCTACTGCACGAACTTGTTCGTAGCTCTCAACTGCACATGGCCCCATAATAAATGATTGAGAACCATCACCAAGAACAATATCATTTTTCACTTTAACGATTGTATTGTCTGGCTTTTTCTTTCTTGAAACTAAAAGAGCTTTTCTGTGATCATCCTCTTGTAGTTCTAAGCTTGCTTGGAAGATGGTCTTGAAAATATGTTGTAAAGTTGAAGTTTCAAATGGACCTTCATTTACATTTGCAATCATATCTAACACTTCACGCTCACGAACTGGATCGAAACGCTTAATACCATGTTTAATCTTTTGCTGACCAATTTCTTGAACAACTTTTCCACGCTCGTTTAATAATTCAACGATTTTTAAATTAATCTCATCAACCTTATCACGTAATTGCACTAACTCATTATTTGTACTCATTCCTTTTTCCTCCTCAAATTTTAAATGTCTATTCCAATACCACTTCTTTTATCAAGAAGAAAGTATGTAAAAAATGAAAACAAAAAGTCCCTACTGAATAAACAGTAGGGACGAATTATTTAATCGCGGTACCACCCTAGTTGTGAACAAAAATTCTGTTCACCACCTTCATTTTGTTAACGATCAAAATGACCGTCTCTATTTTCATTAAATGAAATAGAAATTGCTCCAAGAATGTAATTCAGCATACCTTATGTACTGACTCGCAGCTTCCGTCAGTTCTCTTAAACAGGGAAGTTATGCCTACTGTGCCCTTATCAACGCAATATATTTAATTGTCAAAAGATTCATTAAAAAAGTTATTAATGAGGATTATAAAGCACTTTTAAATAGACTGTCAATGCATTTTTTTCTAGAATATGTATCGATTTTAAAAAAGATACATCGTTATCGGAATGGTAGCGCTTACTATTTTCAACATTTTTTTTACACAGCTTACATTTTTTTTATGGTACAGACACACAGAATTTGTACATTACATAAATATATAAATAACAACCAACCTTACCTTCCTTAGGAGTGATTATATGCCTGGTTTATTTACCGCCTTAAGTCTTTTCTTAAAAGAAGTGTTTGTGTTTGTTTCCTATGTTAAAAATAATGCCTTCCCTCAACCTCTTTCTCAAGCCGAAGAGACGCTCTATTTAAATCGTATGGCAAATGGAGATGGAGAAGCACGAAATTTATTAATTGAACATAATTTAAGGCTTGTTGCTCACATTGTTAAGAAATTTGAAAATACTGGAGAAGATGCTGAAGATTTAATTTCGATTGGCACAATAGGTTTAATAAAGGCAATTGAGAGCTTTGTTCAAGGTAAAGGAACAAAATTAGCCACATATGCTGCTAGATGTATTGAAAACGAAATACTTATGCATTTACGTGCTTTAAAGAAAACAAAAAAAGATGTCTCCCTTCATGATCCGATAGGTCAGGATAAAGAGGGCAATGAAATTTCACTTTTAGACATATTAAAAACTGAGACAGAAGATGTAGTTGATCAAATTCAACTTAATATGGAATTAGAAAAAATCAAGCAATATATTAAGATTCTAGATGACCGTGAAAAGGATGTAATTATTCAGCGCTTTGGTATTGATATGGATAAGGAACTAACTCAACGTGAAATCGCAAAGAAATTAGGAATCTCAAGAAGTTATGTTTCGAGAATTGAAAAACGTGCTTTAATGAAAATGTACCACGAGTTTTTAAGAGCTGAAAAAGAAAAGAAAAAAGATAAAAAATAAACCACTAAAGATGAATATGACCTCCAATTGTTAGTCTGAACTAACAATTGGAGTGATTCATTTTTAGTGGTTTTATGCTTGCTCTTCTTTTTGCATTTTGCGTTTAAAATAATTGGATGTCAGAAAGAAACCTAATGCAATAATCAGCATTGTAAAAACGATACTCTCGACTATTAATATTTTATGTTGGGTTAATCCGTCCTTTGGAAGGAGAGTCCCGATATAGAAAAAAGTAGCCAATGCTGTTGTTATTGCTCCAAAAGTTTTAAAATCATTAACCTTCGCCTGTAGCTTTTTTAAATTCACGAATACTACACCTTCCCTTCTTGTTGACTTAATAACTTTAACATACTTTATACAAAAAAAGTGAAGGTAATTAAAGGTAGTACATGTAGAGATTAGTAAGTACATTTTGTCAATGAATTAAATATTGTCTTGTTGATTTAGACTTTTTGATAAATCACTAAAACTATATTGCTAAAACATAAAATGTAAAAAAGAAGAAAGGAATTATTTATAATCCCTTTCTTCTTTGAATGTTTTCACTATGTCAGCTATAAGTTATTTTAGACCATTCTTAATAAACTCAATTGTACGTTCAGTTTCCTGTTCTTCGTTCCAAAAAGGTGTATTTTCAAGGACGATTGAAGAGATCACTAGACCAATTACTGTTGAGATAATTAGTCTTAGTACAATCGGTATCGGTAGTTCTTTTATTTGTCCTTTATCGATAAACGATTGTAGTACAGTGGCTACTTTAGGGTACATTTTATCTTTAAAGAGTCTTTTTAGCTCTTCTTGCATATCGTCTTGGAATGGCATTTCTTGTATGATTATTTTTACGGCTGCCTTATTTTTCTTAGCAAATTCCATACGATTTTTAATCAGCGCATTAAGAAAATCTTCAAATGTTTCGTACTCTAAATGAAATACTGCTTTAGAAAAACGATCCATTTCAAAAGGAGCAATTGTTTTTACTAAGGTCGGTTTGATAATACTTTTTAATAAATCCTTTTTTGTTTTAAAGTAACGAAAAATAGTACCTTCAGCTACATTTGCTTTTTTTGCGATCTCATTGGTAGATGTACTAACGAAACCTTTTTCTGCAAAAATTTCAATTGCAGCTTCAAGAATTTTTATTTCTTTTTCATTCATTTCTTGTAATTTTTCTTCTGGAAAAAACTCTTCTAATTTAATTGGTAACACTCCTTAAATTGAACGCTGTTTCTTTAATGCAACTATATTTAAAGAAATAAATACGATTGAAAATCCAAGTAGGATCAATAATTGATATACAACATCAGAAAGCGACTGCCCTTTTATCATAATACCTCTAAGAGCTTCTGCTCCATATGTTAGTGGTAAAATACCCCCGATAAATTTGAACCAATTTGGTAAAAACGCCGTTGAGAATATACCTGAAAAAAGTATTTGCGGAACAGCAATAACAGGAATAAATTGTACAACTTGAAATTCATTATTTGCATATGCAGATAACAGCATACCAAGTGTAAGAGCAGTTAGAGATAATAAAATATTAACTACGCAGACTTCCCATGCACTTCCTACATTATACATATCTAATACACTGATTGAAAAGACAGTTATAATGATCGATTGGATTAAAGCAAAAAATCCAAAGCCTAGAATATAACCAACAACAATTTCCCATCTTTTAACTGGCGTGACGAGTAATCTTTCAAGTGTTGTTGTTAATCTTTCCCTTACAAATGAAATACCTGATAAGATAAATACAAATAAGAACGAGAAAAATCCAATAAAAATCGGTCCAATTGAATCAAATGATTCCATATTTTTACTACCATAAATTGGGTCCATTACAATTTTAAAATTAGAAGGTTTATTCTCCTTAACTGCTGATTGAATCGCATCCATTACTGCAGTTGTTCTTGCTTTATCTGTACCTTCAAACTGTACTACTATTTCTCCTGATTTAAATAAGACAGCACCATCAAGATCCATCTTTTTCAATTTATCTTCAATGTCTGAAGGATTTACATTTTTTACTTTCGCATAATCTTTTACTATTTGCTCAAATGCTGGAGGGGCATCTACTAGGGCTAAAGTTGGTTTTGTGTCATCTTGTTTTAAGATATAAGAAAATAAAAACAATAATACGATCGGAGCAACAAAAATCATTGCAAGGGATCTTCTATCTTTTAAAAATTGTTTTATTATTCGTTTAGAAATAGCAAAGACTCTCATGAGCTCACCTCAGTATTAAAATATAGGTCTTCGATTTTGCCTGTTTTAGATTGCGAGATTAAATTTTCAGTAGTATCTAAAGCGATTAATTCTCCTTCTCTAATTAATCCGATTCGTTCACATTTTTCAGCTTCTTCCATGATATGGGTTGTAATGATGATCGTAGTACCTTGTTTTTTCATTTCAAAAAATTGATTCCAAATTTGCTTTCTGAGTACTGGATCAATTCCAACTGTTGGTTCATCAAGGATTAGTAAAGTAGGTTTATGGAGGATTGATATGGCAAGAGAAAGTCGTTTTTTCATTCCCCCTGAATATTGATTAACTTGCTTGTTTAATGAATCCTCTAACCCAACGATTTGGGCTACTTCTTGAATTCTCGACTTAAGTTCTTTACCTTTTAAATTATATAGGGCACCAAAAAAACTTAAATTATCAGCACCCGTTAAATCGCTGTATAAAGCGTCAGATTGTCCCATATAGCCTATTGACGGAAGGACTGCGAAATTAGGCATTTCGTTATTATAAACTAATACTTCTCCTCTTGAACTTTTATCAATCCCTGCAATCAATTTTATTAAAGTTGTTTTACCTGAACCTGATGGACCTAAAATCCCAAATATCTCCCCTTCTTGAATGTTCATTGAAATATTTTTTAGTACAGCTCTTTTTCCAAATAAACGATCAACTTTTTGGATTTGAACAACATTGCTCATTTTTTTATTCCTCCGTTCAAGTCTATATCTTTTCTAGTACAATGAGTGAGTACTCACTTTATACCTTTATCTTAATTCACTTTTTATTGCTAGTCAACAAAAAGTGAGTACTCACTCAATTGTATTTAAACAAAAAAAGAAAGATGCCTATAATACATCTTTCTTTAAACAATTTATAACGCTTTAATCATTTCCTCAACCATTAATGTTGAATTAACAGCCGCAGTATGAAGGAATTGATCAAATGAAATATTTGATTCTTTACCTGCAATATCTGACAACGCACGTGTTACAACAAATGGTACTTTAAAAGCATAACAAACTTGAGCAATTGCAGCTGCTTCCATCTCTACAGCATACAGATCACCAAATTTCTCTTTTACGAAGTCAACTCTTACTGGATCGTTCATAAATGAATCGCCAGTTACGATTAATCCTTCAACAACTTGGATACCATTAATTTTTTCAGCGCATTTTTTAGCGATAGACTTTAATTTATCATCAGAAGGGAATGCAGCTGGCATACCTGGAACTTGTCCGTATTCATAATTGAATGCTGTAACGTCTACGTCATGATGACGCACTTCAGTTGAGATAACAACGTCACCAACATTTAAGTCCGTATGAAGTCCGCCTGCAGATCCTGTGTTAATAACAACATCTGGTTGATATTTTTCTAAAAGAATTGCTGTTGCCATTGCTGCATTAACTTTACCAATGCCAGACTTTAATAAAATTACTTCTTTTCCTTCGTATGTACCTATGTTATATTCTGAGCCTGCAACTTCTTCTTTTCTCAGGTTGTCTAATTTATCACGTAATACATGTACTTCTTCTTCCATTGCTCCAATAATAGCTATTTTCATTCTTTCAATTCCCTACTTTCTCTTTCAAACTTTAATCATTTTACCATATAGCGACATATCATTCATCTTTAAGAATACGTACAACTTTATTCTCGCGTTTTAATACTTTAACTCGTTTACTTCTTGTACCAAAATAGGGAGCCAGCCCTCTTTTACAACCCAGTGTAAGTATACGACATATTTATAGCTTAAGTCGTTTGTGGCAACGTATATTTTTATACTTTGCTGATCATATCCTTGACCAATATGCCAAACTGAATAATCTTCTTTTGTTAAAGAAATCGCATTTGATACTGCTTCTTCCATTTCATAAAAGTCCTGAGACCTATGACTATAGTGAACTGTATGAGGCTCAATTTGTCTTGTTTTGTTCGGTGTCCATTCTTTTACAGTCGATTCTATAATATTTTCATCATTTATTGAATCTTTAATAATCTCATTTACTTTTTCACGATATTTCGCTTGATATGGATTCGGTATATCAGTCATTTGCTTTGGTTCTTGAGCAATCGTAGTAATCTTAGCTTTTGCAGTATTAGGCTCGATCTTTTGTTGGTTGACAATCGGTAAAGTTATTTTTATCCCTAAATAGATGATTCCAAAAAGAAGTGGAATAAGTAGTATTCTGTAAAAATAATTTCCTCTTCGTACTCGTCTTAATTTTTGGACCCTTTTGTTTGGTTCAATCGATGACATTGACAAAATCCTCCAAAAACAACTAATTTTTCCCTATTTTAACATAGAGTTAATTAATTAAAAATAGCTATTTTGTGTGGTTTTTATCAAAGTTATATATTGATTTTATTAAACTTGTAACAGTGTCAGAGGTAGATGTAACTTCGTTTGAAACATTTAAACTAACTACTGCGAATGCATATCTTGGCTTATCATATGGAAAATAACCTGCAAACCATTTGTTTTGTTCAACAATTTTACCATCTACTACTTTTGTTTCTGCTGTACCACTTTTCCCTGCTAAAGTATAAGGCAAACTAGTATAGCGATTTCCCGTTCCTTTTGCATCTGTCACTACACCTCGAAGTAACTCTCTTAATTGTTGCATTGAATCTGGAGCTAGATAATCATCTACTAATGTCTGTTCTGGGAATTTAAACATTTCTGTACCATTTTTATATAATACAGAATCTACTACTTTTATTTGTTTTGGGCTACCACCTCGTGCAATAGTAGCCATCATATTAGCTACGGCTAAAGGGGATACTTTTACATCCTGTTGCCCAATGGAAGTATTTAAGAGCTTATCACTTAAATAGTTTCCTACAAAATAAGTTGGTTTCCCTTCATTTTGAAATTGACTAAAATTAGACTCATGATAAACAGATCCTGTCCATCCTACTGGACCATCTAATCCTAGCTTTTTGGCATATGTTTGAAACATATCTTTATTTTTTAAAGTTAATTGCTTACCTAATTGGCCAAATGTGTAATTACAACTTTCATAGAAACTTTGTTGAAAATTTAAATTACCTTTTCGCTTTTTCTCTTCATCTTCGTATTTACCGACTAGATTATTATTACAATTATACATTTGATTTTCTTTCACAATTCCTTGATCTATTGCGGCAGCCGCTACAACTGTTTTAAAGACTGAACCAGGTGTACTAGCTAATAGTGCATAATTAGTCGCTGTATTATCATTCGAAGAATATAAATTTTGGAAATTCATATTTGGCCGGCTAACCATTGCTAATAAATTGTTAGTCTTGACGTCAATTAGCACTGCTGCACCTTTTTGAAGTTTAGCTTGGTCTACAGCTTGTTCTAATATTTGTTGTAAATCTTTATCTAATGTAGTTGAAAGGGAAACTGGATAAAATGGATTACTAGGTTTTGCGTATTTTACTTCATTTCCAAACATCGGTTTACCTAAATTATCTACGTGAAGCATTAAATTAGATGTACCATCAGATTTTAAGAAATCTTCAAACTGAGCTTCTAAACCAATTACTCCAAATTCTTTAGGCTTATAATCTCGATCACTTTCATACTGTTTTTCATATTGTTTTTTATTTTCCCTAGCTATTCCAATTAGGTGTTCAGCCAATTGTTTATCGTCTTTATCTTGAGACAACATGGAAATTAATCCAGAAACATGTAAATTATTTATTTCATCAATTTTTTCCGATGTTAATGTTTTTGTTATTCCTTCTAATGTAAAAGGTTCTTTTTTACCATTAAACTGATTTTTAATTTTTGCAACCGGTACTCCTGTAATCGATGATAATTTATCAATCGGCCAATCAATTGTTTTTAAAAATGGAAATAAAATAACTTTTGGAGTGTAAGCTGCACTTAATAATTTTCCATTCCGGTCAAGTATTTGTCCACGTCCATTATCAATCCGAAACTGAAATGTTCTTTGAGCAACACTTCGTTCGACTAAATTTACCTTTTGTGGGCCAAAATTCTTTTGATGAAGTACACTAATATCTAAACATCTGTATACGATTAACGAAAATAGTAACGAAATAATAATTAATATGGCTTTTATCCGTCTATGCATATAAAAAACACCTCATCTACAGTGTAGACGGGGTGTTCTTTTTTCAAACAATTAAATTGTTAAACAAATCAAATTATTTAACAGCAATAATTCTTACTTGCATATCTCCACCTGGAGTATTAACTGTCACTTCTTCACCAACAGTTTTGCCTAATAAGCTTTTTGCGATTGGAGAATCATTTGAAATTTTACCTTCAAATGGATCAGCCTCAGCACTACCTACAATTGTATAAGTTTCTTCGTCACCAGCTGGTAATTCTAAGAAAGTTACAGATTTACCTAAAGTTACTGTATCTGATGCATCATTATTTTCAGTAATAATTTCAGCATTACGGATCATATTTTCTAAAGTTGTAATACGACCTTCAACAAATGCTTGTTCATCTTTTGCAGCATCGTATTCAGAGTTCTCTGAAAGGTCACCAAAGCTACGAGCAATTTTAATACGCTCTACTACTTCAGCACGCTTTACTGTTTTTAAATTTTCTAATTCTTGTTCTAATTTTTGTTTCCCAGCTAAAGTCATAGGGAATTTTTTTTCGTTAGCCATTTTGTACACTCCTTTTAGTATCCACCGTTTCTTTTATGTAAAACTTCTAAATATATGTTTATACAATGTAGTTGTACAAACAGTGTATGAGAATAATTTATGAAACATTTAACTTATGAAAACGCATTCTTTTATATAGAAAGATGAAGAAGTATGTGCTTCTCCATCTTTCCAAAATTATATTTAGGAATTATTCTCTTATATGAACGTATTATAATACACTTACTCTTTCAAGTATAGTCTGAATTTTTGTAGCCATTAAATCAATAGCCACAAAGTTCTGACCGCCTTCTGGTATGATAATATCTGCGAATTTCTTAGATGGTTCACAGAATTGATTATGCATAGGTCGTACAACATTTACATATTGGTCTACCACAGAATCGACTGTTCTTCCACGTTCTTTTATATCTCGTTGTATTCGACGAAGAATTCGTAAGTCAGCATCCGTATCTACAAATATTTTTATATCCATTAAGTCACGTAAACGCTCGTCTTCTAATACTAGAATACCTTCTAAAATAATTACTTCTTTTGGTTCTACAGGGATTGTTTCTGAAGATCTTGTATGAATTGTATAGTCATATACAGGTTTTTCAATTGCTTTGTATTGCAATAAATCTTTTATATGCTCAATAAACAAATCATTATCAAATGCTAATGGATGGTCATAATTTGTTTTCAATCTTTCTTCCATTGGTAAATGCGTTTGATCTCTATAATAAGAATCTTGCTGAATCATTAAAATTGAATGACCTTTAAATTGATCATAGATTGCTTTTGTTACAGAAGTTTTACCAGAGCCAGTCCCTCCAGCAATTCCAATTACAATGGGCTTATTCCCCATACTTCAATCCCTCTTTCTTATCAAACTAACTTTTTTCTCATCATGTTGTAAGGATAAACTTTTTGATCCACTTTAATTTTTACAATTTCTAATGGATGTCTTGCAGCGTCTACTTCTGTACCTTCTTCATTAACAATTACACCAACTGTTTGTTTGAAGTTGTCCATTTCAGGTCCAAAGAATTCAATTTGGTCACCTGGTTTGAAGTAGTTACGTTGTTGGATTGTTGCGATACCAGTTTCATCATCATAGTCTAATACAAGACCTGCAAAATCATACGTTGTTTTTTTGCTATGATTTCCATACATTTGCTCTTTCATTCCTGGGAATCCTTCAAAGAACGAAGATGCAGTGTCACGATTCGCACATTTATCTAGTTCTTCAACCCATTCTTCTTTAAATTCAAAGTTTTCTGGGTCAGCACAATATGCATCAATTATTTTACGATAAACAGATACAACTGTTGCTACGTAATGAATTGACTTCATACGTCCTTCAATTTTTAAACTATCTACACCCATTTCAATAAATTTAGGAATTGAACGTAATAAATTTAAATCTTTCGGGCTCATTGCAAATGGAGCATCTTCTTCAGCAAATAAAGCATTTTCTGAAGCATCCGGATTTTGAGACTCAGTTTGAACTAAATCGTAATCCCAACGACATGATTGACAGCATCCACCACGGTTTGAATCACGTGCAGTCATATGATTACTCAACGTACAACGGCCAGAATAAGCAATACACATTGCTCCATGAATAAACGTTTCAATTTCAACGTCTACTTTTTCTTTGATTTCTCTTATTTCTTCATAGCTCGTCTCACGTGCTAATACTAATCGATGTAATCCTTCTTCTTTCCAGTACTGTGCAGCACGATAATTTGATAACGATTGTTGTGTACTTAAATGTACCTCTAATTTAGGTGCAGCTTCTTTACATGTTTCAATAATATATGGGTCAGCTACAATAATACCTGTAACTCCTGCAGCTTCAATGCCTTGTAAATACTCAACTAATCCGTCCATGTTTTCGTTATGAGCAAATATATTTGTTGTTACATAAATTTTCGCATTAAATTTGTTTGCAAACTCTACACCTTCAGCCATTTCTTCAATAGAGAAGTTATCTGCATTCGAACGTAAACCAAACTCTCTACCACCAATAAATACAGCATCTGCGCCATATCTTACTGCAATTTTTAATTTTTCTAAATTACCAGCTGGTGCTAATAGTTCAGGTTTCTTCACGATTACACGTTTGCCATCAACTATTTTATCTAATTGTCCAATTGCCATTATTAGTCCTCCTCTTTAATACAGGTAAGGTACAAGGTTCTAGTTCTAGAATTCCCTGGCTTTCCTGCTTTTCAAGCATAAATCTTACCTCTATTAATAAACTGTTTCTTTAAAGAAGAATCCAGTGTCCAGTGGTCTATTTACAGGTTGGATTGCTTCGATTTTGTCGAAAAGTTCGTCTTTGATTTCTTCGTATGCTTCACGGTCTTCTACACATAGGTCTATAGCTTGTCTGTATAGTTTAGTTACTTCAATGATATACTCTGAAGATTTTAAGACACCATCAATTTTGAATGAATCAATACCTGCATCAACTAATTCTTCTAACTCGTTAACGATACAAATATCATTTGGACTCATAATATGAGTTCCATTTTGATCTTCAAAAATTGGATATTTATTATTACGCTCGTGGTCAACTAAGAACATATTTTCTTCATATTTCTTTTGCTCAACGATTTCTAAATTCTTTCCTTGGTATTCAAAATAGTTACCAACAAGTGAACGTTTTGATTGGAACATAGCAGTCATTCCATGTACTTGTACTTCGATTTCTACTTTAGCATTTTCTTTAATTTCAGCGACAGCTTCAAAACTTAATTCTCTAGCTAATACCGCACGTTTTGATCCACGTTTACCCCAGTAATTACAAGTAAACCAGTTTGTAGCCGTTGTTTCTGTATTCCAATGTAATTGCATATTAGGTGCAATCGCACGTACTGACATAAGAACAGCAGGATCTCCGAATACAATTGCATCCACATTTGCATCTCTTAAAAAAGCAATATAATCTTCAATTTCATCAAGAATTTCATTATGGTAAACGCCATTCATCGCTACATATACTTTTACATTTTTTTTATGTGCAATTTCTACTGCTTCTTTTACAGCTTCACGACTAAATTCGCCCGCTAAGCGTAATCCAAAACGTTGTTCACCAATAATAACTGCATCTGCACCAGCATCAGCTAATTTATCTATATCATTTAGGTTAGTTGGCGTAACTAATAATTCAGGCTTAATCATTATTAACTCCCCTTTTCTTACTAATAGCAACTCCATCACCAATTGGTATAATTGTCGAATCATACTTAGGGTGATTCATTAGCCATTCATTGTAATTTTGAATCTTTTTTATTAAAGCTTTCTTTCGTCGGTCATCAACTAAATCCGCACTTTCAGCAACTTGGCCTTTAAATAAAACATTATCTGAAATGATAACACCTCTGTCCGATAACAAAGGCTCATATAATTCAAAAAATCGTTTATATTGAGCTTTAGCTGCGTCGATAAAAATAACATCAAATTGTCTGTTCTCAGGCAACTTTTCTTTTAAAAGTAAAGCATCACCTTCTAAAAGTAAAATTCGATTACTGTAATCACTTCGCTCAATAAACTCTTTTGCTTTTCGAATTCTCTCTGCATTTCGCTCCATTGTAACAATCTTCACATTTGGAAACTCTTTTGCCATTCGAATACTTGAATAACCTATCGCACTACCAATTTCGAGAATGGAAGTTGGCTGTATTAAATAAAGTAAACCAAGCATAAATTCCATGCCTGCTTTATCCATTATCGGCACATGATGCTCCAATGCATATGTTTCCATTTCTTCTATAAAAGGTTCTCTATGTTTATAAAAATTCGCCAAGTATTGACGAACTAAAACGTCATTCATTGCTTATAAAGCCTCCAATAGAAATACAACCTTGTCTTAAAACAAGGTGTAAGTAAAATTTCTGTGTATCTGAATTTTTTTAGACCCGTAATATTCTAACATAAAAAAAAGACCCTTGGCTAGTACCAAGAATAGTTGCAACGCTTTCACAATTTTTTAATTTACAAAATTCCTCAGTAGACTATTTATACTACTGAGGAATTTAATATTTTCACTTTAAAAAAAATTATAAATTGGCAGCAAGGTAGAGTACTCGATGTGGTTGCCAATTTTAGGAATAAAGTATAAGTTCAACTACGCCTCTGTCTTCGCCTATAAGGCTTATCACTCGACGAGTTTTCTATAATATACAAGTATTTCCAACTTTTTATTTTATATGCTTTTCTTTTTCTGTATTGTGCTCTGCTAACGATTTTGTAAAGATTACTTTTCCTGTTTTATCAGCAAGGAAATATAAATAATCTGATTTGGCAGGCTCAAGAGCAGCTACTATACTATCAACGCCAGCACTTGCGATTGGTCCTACCGGTAACCCTTTAATATAATAAGTATTATAAGGAGATTTAACTTCTAAATCTTTATATAATACACGTTCTTTATGTTTACCCAGTGCATACAAAACTGTTGGATCCGTCTGTAATGGCATTCCAACTTTAAGTCGATTATAAAATACACTTGAAATTAACTTTCGATCGGTTGTACCAGTTGCTTCTTCTTCAATTAACGAGGCCATTGTTAATGTCTGATGAGGCGTAAGTTTTTTGTTACTCATTTCTGCTTTATATTGGTCCAAAATTTTCACTGTTTCATTTAGCATAGGAGTGATAATTTCTTCTAAGCTCGGAGTAAAATCCCCATACATATAAGTTGAAGGATATAAGTACCCTTCTAAGGGATAGCGAATTCCAGGTTTAAAAACATCATTCGTTATTAATTGAGGAAACTTTTTTTGTAGCCCCTGAATAAATGCTTTATCATTCAACTGTTTTAGTACAGCTGCTTGATCTAATTTAAATTCTTTTGCGATAATCGCTGCGATTTCGTTTAATTGAGATCCTTCAGGAATCATTAAATCCTTTACAGCAACTTGATATTTACCACCTACCTGTAAATGGTTTACAATCGTTGCAACCCCTTGGTTTTCGCTAAAATGATAATTCCCTGATTTTAGACTAGCGTTGTTATGCAACTTCACATATAGTTTAAAAATTGATGTATTTTTTATTAAGTTTTTCTTTTTAAAAATTGCTGCAATATTATCAACAGAACTTCCTTCAGGAATTGTTACCAATTTAATTTGTTTATTTGCTGAATTAACAGGTTTTAACATATATTTATAAGTTGCAAAACCCGCACCAACTATGACAATACAAGCAATAAGTAAATATGTAAAAATAAGCATACCTCTGCTTTTTTTATTTGTATTCTTGTATCCATTTTTATCAAAATCATTAAATGACAAACTTATCTACCTCCTTTTCCACGTTATAGTATACTACAAATATGTGCTAAATCGGCAATTTTCTACATAAAAAAATGCTAAACACTTTTATAAGCGCTTAGCATTTTTAAATCCAGAGATATTATTCTCCCTCTTCTTCATCAAAGAAAGTGTTTAATACTTCTTCAACCATTTCCCACTCTTCGTCAGATTCGATTGGATATAACTCTCCATCTTCACCATCTTCTGCAGGAATGAAGCTAGATGCATGGTAAATTGGGTCTCCATCTTCATCAAACTCTTGTCCAACTGGACTATAAATTACGTATGATTTACCATAATCATCTGATTCAAAAGTCATGATAATATTGCAAAGAATCTCATTACCTTCCTCATCGATGATTGTAATTTGTCTGTCTTCACCGTGTTCCATTTATATCACCTCAATTATTTATCCTTTTATGTATAAGTGAATAGTTGGAGGGGCCGCCCAATTAGTTAGATTGCAAATACACTTATTGTCGGCCAGGCTCCATTCTTCTTTATCACTTTATACTATCTAAGTAGTTTTGTAAAATAACTACTGCTGCCATTTTATCGATAACTTGTTTTCTTTTCTTACGACTTACGTCAGCAGAGATTAGAAAACGTTCGGCAGCCATTGTTGAAAGTCTTTCATCCCATAGTATAACCGGAAGATTGAATTCTTCTTCAATCATTTTTCCAAAACGCGTACAAGCTTCACCGCGTTCACCAATACTTCCGTTCATATTTTTAGGTAAGCCTACAACTATTTTTTCGACTTCGTAGCTGTCGATGATTTCTTTTAGTCGGTCTAGTCCAAATTTCTGACGTTCTTCATCTATTTTGACTGTCTCAATACCTTGAGCTGTCCAACCAAGAGCATCACTTACAGCTACACCAATTGTTTTAGTACCTACATCTAGCCCAAGTGCTCTCATTAATTATTCTCCACGATGTTGTTGTAAGTAAGATTTAACTAATTCCTCAATGATTTCATCACGTTCTAATTTTTTCATCATACTTCTTGCGTCATTGTGACGAGGAATGTATGCAGGATCACCTGATAATAAGTATCCTACTATTTGATTGATTGGATTATAGCCTTTTTCTTGTAACGCGTCATGAACCTTTAACAAAACTTCATTAACTCGTATATCTTGACCTTCATCTTGCAAACTAAACTTCATCGTTTTATCAAATGAATCCATACAAAGCACCCCACTTATCCGTATATTTTTAGCTAATTACATTGTACCATTTTTATTACACAGTTACGAATCAGCTAAAAATTTTTATATCTGTTATTGTACACGATTTTTGTATTATTTTGAAATCGTGTTCATCCATTTTTCAACAAAAGCAACAGCCTCGTCTAATTTCGAAGGATCTTTACCGCCAGCTTGAGCCATATCAGGACGGCCTCCGCCTCCTCCGCCACAAATTGAAGCAGCTTCTTTTATTAGATTTCCTGCATGATACCCTTGCTCTACTAAATCTTTTGTAACCCCAGCAATTAAGTTTACTTTACCTTCATTAGCAGAACCAAGTAATACAACAACAGAACCAATTTTATTTTTAAGGTCATCAACCATTGTGCGAAGACTATTCATATCTGCTCCATTTACTTTAGCAGCAACGAATTTTACTCCATTTACTTCTTTCACGTTATTACTAATATTTCCTGCTTCAATATTGCTTAATTTTGAAGAAAGTGATTCATTCTCTTTTTGTACTTGTTTTAAATCTGATTGTAAAGTTTCAATACGAGCAACAACGTCTTTCGTATTTGATTTTAATAGGCTAGCTGCCTCTTTTAGTTGACCAATTTGTTCTTGCATATATTCGTAAGCTGATTTGCCAGTTACTGCTTCAATACGGCGCGTACCAGCTCCAATACCTGACTCAGAAATTATTTTAAATGTACCGATTGATGCTGTGTTATCAACATGACATCCACCACATAGCTCAAGACTATAATCTCCAACTTGTACTACTCGTACTACATCACCATATTTTTCACCGAATAATGCCATTGCTCCCATTGCTTTTGCTTCAGCAATTGCTTTTTCAGAAATTTGAACTGGAATGCTTTCCCAAATTTTTTCATTCACAATTTTTTCAATTATTTCAAGTTCTTCAGACGTTACTTGACCGAAATGTGAGAAGTCAAAACGTAAGCGTTCTTGGTTTACTAATGAACCAGCTTGATTTACATGAGTTCCAAGTACATCCTTTAATGCTTGGTGTAATAAATGAGTAGCTGTGTGGTTCTTTACAATACTCGAACGGTTAGCTTTATTAATTGTTGATTCAACTTTAGCACCAACTGATAACGCACCTTCAACAACCTTCACTCGATGTAAATTTTGCCCGTTTGGAGCTTTTTGAACATCAAGAACTTCTACTTTTAAACCAGGAGCAGTTAACGTTCCACGGTCTGCAATTTGACCTCCACTTTCAGCGTAGAAAGGAGTTACATCAAGAATTAAATGAGCTTCTTCGCCATTTGCTACATCTTCAACTCGCTCTCCGTCTTGTACTAGAACAAGAACTGTAGATTCTATCGAACCTTTGCTATAACCGACAAAAGTTGAAGTTTCCTTGATTTCACGAAGTGCTTCACTTTGTACCTGCATTGAGTCAACATCTTGTCTTGCAGAACGAGCACGCTCACGTTGTTTTTCCATTTCAACTTCGAAACCGTCATGATCAACTGTTAATCCTTCTTCTTCTGCATATTCTTCTGTTAATTCAATCGGGAATCCATATGTGTCATAAAGACGGAAAACATCTTCACCTTTAATAACAGTATTTCCTTTTGCTTTTGCATCCTTCATTACATTTGTAAGAAGGGATAATCCTTCATGTAATGTTTCGTGGAAACGCTCTTCCTCATTTTTAATTACTTTTTGAATGAACGGTACCTTTTCTTTTACATTTGGATAGTAGCTTTCCATGATTTCAGCAACAACTGGAACAAGTTCAAACATAAATGGACGTTCAATACCTAGTTTTTTAGCAAAACGAACTGCACGACGGATTAATCGACGTAATACATATCCACGACCTTCATTTGAAGGAAGAGCGCCATCTGCAACAGCAAAAGATACTGTACGAATATGGTCAGCAATTACTTTAAAAGCAGTATCTTGATCTAATTGTCCATTTCGATATTTTTGACCAGAGATTGTTTCAACAACATTGATAATTGGCATAAATAAATCAGTGTCAAAGTTTGTGTCTACTTCTTGTAGTACACTTGCCATACGCTCTAAGCCCATTCCAGTATCAATGTTTTTGTTTGGTAATTCTGGATATTCTTTGCGGTCTAAACCATCTTTTGAATTAAATTGAGAGAATACAATATTCCAAATTTCTAAATATCGATCATTTTCTAAATCCTCTTTTAATAATTTAATTCCAATGTTTTCTGGATCATATTTTGTTCCACGATCATAGAAAATCTCTGTACATGGTCCACATGGTCCTTCACCAATTTCCCAGAAGTTACCTTCTAACAGTATAATATGCTCAGGATTTAATCCTAATTTAATCCATAAATCATACGTTTCTTTATCTTCAGGATAAACAGTAACGTATAATTTTTCTTTTTCAAAACCAAACCATTCAGATGAAGTTAAAAGCTCCCAACCCCATGTTACAGCTTCTTCACGGAAATAATCCCCGATTGAGAAATTACCTAACATTTCAAAAAATGTATGGTGACGAGCTGTTTTTCCAACATTCTCAATATCATTTGTTCGAATTGATTTTTGTGAATTTGTTATCCTTGGATTCTCTGGTATTACTCGACCATCAAAATATTTTTTTAATGTCGCTACACCACTATTAATCCATAATAAAGTTGGATCTTCTACTGGTACTAAAGATGCACTTGGCTCAATCGAATGACCTTTTTCTTTAAAGAAGTCTAAGTACATTTGGCGAATTTGAGCAGCAGTTAGCTTTTTCATTATATTAACCTCCATTTAGTAAATTTATAATGTTATAAAAACAAAAAAATCCCGTCCCTAAAACAGGGACGAGATGTACTCGCGATACCACCCTGATTATGAATAGAAAGCTTATTGCTTAGGCAAAATGCCTCGAAGTCTATTCATCACCTCAAGAGACCGTAACGTGGTCTGACGCGTCAGTGATTAGCTGCATTCAGGAGTAGCTTTTCTGTCACCCTTCATTAAAGTTTCTTTCAGCCTAGGAAACTTCTCTCTTTTGCATAAGCTTAAATGGTTTAGTGACATACTTGTTCCTTCAAAATTTTGCAAATATAAATTGTATGAAAAAATAGTATCATTGTCAAAAATGAAAGTCAAGTTGAGAGACGTTCTTTTCTATTACTGTAATAGCGAATAACAGAAATAATGACAACTAATAATGGAACCGCAATTAACAAACCAATAAAACCAGCTATTTCACCTGCAACTAATAATGAAAACATAATAATAACTGGATGTGTATGAATTGATTTTCCAATAATGAGCGGAGAAAGGACGTTCCCTTCAATCAATTGTAATACAATTAATGTAATACCTACTCTAATTAATAAACTGGTCCCCTCCGAAGCGGCTAGAAACAAGGTTGGTACAGCTCCAATAACCGGTCCGAAATATGGAATGATATCTGTTATTCCTATGATCACTCCTAATACTAGAGCATATTTCATTCGAACTATCCATAGAAATATTGTTGCTAATCCAAACAGCAAAAAACAAACTAATATTTGACCACGAATATATTTTCCAAATGTATTATTAAGCTCTTTTGCTAAACCTTTTGCTTCATATCGCCATTTGTAAGGGATAATTTTCCAAAACATATTCGATAAGACCTTATAGTCTTTTAAAAAGTAAAAAACGATAAACGGAATGATAAAGAGTGAAATAATATTATTTACTAATTGCTTCATCCATTCACCAGATTTATTCAATAATGATAATCCTGATCTTTCAGCGCCATTAATCATTAAATCAATACGATTATGAAGAAAAATTGGCATCCTCGAAGTTTTTCGATCGATTTTTGATAAGAAATTATCATATAATGCCATTACTTTAGGAAAAGCTCTTAAAATATCTTGCCACTGTTGTTTAAAAATAGGGAGTAATAAATAAAGTCCTAGTACACACCCTCCAAAAAATAATAAATAGATCAATAAAATCGCAATTACTCGTTTTATCCCTTTATTATGAATATATTCAATTGCAGGATGTAACAAATAGGCAATGATTAAACCAATTAAAAATGGAACCATCGATTTTAAAACACCAATTACAATATGTAAATAAACCGGTTTTAAATAATAAAAAACGATTCCAACTAATCCAATTAGCAAAATTAAACATAATCGGTATATCCATTTTAACTTTAAACCGTCCATAAAAAACCTCCATACTGGTAATAGTATGGAGAATTTCAATTAAATTATGTGACTTGTTAAAAATTTTGCGAAGTCTTCTCTCTTAACAACATTCAATACACATTTGGTTTTTGCTTCTTTTTCAACGATTGTTAGTTCATTTGGAAATTCCTTCTCTACACCAATTGTCATATAAGCTAATTTCTCTTGTGCACGCCTTGACCTAGTATTTGAATCTTTTGCTCCAGCAAAAACATAGTCCATCTTCAACTCGTTAAAAGCAATTTTTAAGATTTCAACTTTTGAAGCTTCATTATAACCTTGCCCCCAAAATGGAACTCCTATCCAAGTACCGATATGGCAAATTCCATCTCCTCGGTCAATATGCTTTAAACTAGTTATACCGACAACCTCATCTTGCTCATTCAAAATTATCCGATTAATTACCTTACCTGCTGATTCCTGCTGAACAATATTACTAATAAATCCAATTGTATCATCAATATGATCTACTTTTATTCCTAAAACATCTTTCACACCGGGATCTGATGACAACTTAAAAACCTGCTCTGCATACTTTACATCATTCTTAACAAGCCTAACTCCCACTCCCATATTTACCATCTCTTTTCCATGTTTTTATAAATGATAAAAGAAGATGTTCATTTTCTCAATGAAAACTTTTAAATAAATTTGGAATGTATAATTAGGATTCGATTTAATAAATTAAAAAACAAAGCACATGTCTTTTAAGAGACATTTCAGAGATTTTTATACAATAATGATTTTAAATGTGATATGTTGAGAGGTTTTATAAGATCAACAAACTCAAGTAATTGTTTAATCTTGAGAAGTTTAAAAAATATAATTGCTAATTTTTAGAAAAACAAATACTTAACCTACAAACTCATTAACAAAACAAGTTGTTATATTACTCAAAGTAAAGGATATTAAATTAGGTTTTTTAGTGTAGCCATTTTTTGATGAGTAAGTTGATTGGAACGGAGGGATGCTCGACTCCTATGGGATAAGCGGGAAGGCTGAGACCCCGCAGGCTTGCCGAGGAGGCGAAAGAATCTCGCCCCATGGAAAGCGAGCATCCTGAAGTGGAAATCAACATCATTTTACTCCTTTTACGAAAATTTGATAATTAAATTGATAGGTTGTATTTCAACAGCGTAACAGGTTCTTTTTAGACATGTGCTAACTACCGACTGCGCTTCGGGTTAAATATTAGTAAAAAATTGACTAACTCTTTTTCTGCAGTAAAAAAGCACATGCCTCATAGACATGTGCTAAAAAAAATTAAAGCATTTTTTTCAATGACTTTCTCATACGTTTCATATTCTTTGAAGTAAGCCATTTGTTATCGTACATTAACTTCATCGCAAGTGCACCTGCACCTAAACCTAAACCTAATAAAGAGCTTTTTCTAGCCATTAATTACCCACTCCTACATACTAAGTTTTCGATCCTCTTCGTCAAATAAATCATCCAACGAACTTAACGTACCATCTTCTTCAACTTGGTGGGTATAAATTATACCTTTATTAATTGTTAGTTCAATATAACATCCCCAACAATAATATTGATTTACACCTATTTTCCCTAAGTCTTTACTATGACAATTTGGACAAATCACAACGCTCGCTCCCTTAGCCAAAAAAGGCAATGTTTCTAAGCATTGTGACCAAATTTTCATAAAAATATACGTTAGTACAGGAATCGTCTTGCACTATATATTCTTAGTCATTTACATGAAATCATAAGGTGAAAGATTTGGTAATTCGTCTGAAAGCTGAAATGGTAAATCCTCGTTTAGTTGTACTTCTCCATTTTCAATCCCTTTTAGTTTCATACATAGAGTAGTCTGTCTTTGACCATCATCTGTTCTGCCTATGCCTTGAATAAATGCATCTTGTTCACCGCACATGATTAAGAACTTCTTACTTCTTGTCACTGCAGTGTAAATTAAATTTCTTCGAAGCATTCGATAATAACTTTTGACAATCGGAAGCACAATAATATCAAATTCACTACCTTGAGACTTATGAATTGAACAACAATAAGCAAGAGTTAATTGAGAAAAGTCTGGTCTAGTATACGTCACTTCATTACCATCAAATGAAACGATTATAATGTCTTGTTGTTCTACATTTTCTTTGGCGAAAAAAATGTTTACAATTTCACCCATATCTCCATTAAAAACATTATTTTCAGGAACATTTACGAGTTGGAGAACTTTATCACCTGTCCGAAAAGTTGTATCACCAAAATTCATTTCACGTTGCTTTTCTTTTTTGGGGTTAAACACTTCTTGAAGCCCTTCATTTAGAGCATCAATTCCTGCTGGGCCACGATACATCGGTGCTAATACTTGGATATCTCTTACAGGAAAACCTTTTTTATTGGCGTTTTCACACACTTTTTTGACGACTTCAACAACTTGTTGACTTGAACAACCGATAAATGAACGATCTTTTCTTTGTTCAAATAAATCCTCGGATATTGTTCCATCTTTTATATAATGTGCAAGCGTAATAATCGAAGAATCTTCTGATTGACGGTAAATATCTTTTAATCGTACTGTTGGAACTGTACCAGAGTTTAATAAATCCTTTAAGACTTGACCTGGGCCAACAGAAGGTAATTGATCCTCATCCCCTACAAAAATGACTTGGCATCCTTCTGGAATGCTTTTGAGTAATTGATTCCCTAACCAAACATCGACCATTGAAAACTCATCAATAATTAGTAACTTTCCATTTAAAGGATTTTCCTCATGATGGCTAAACTCCCCTTCTCTTGTCCAACCGAGTAAACGATGGATTGTTAATGCCGGTAATCCAGTTGCTTCACTCATTCTTTTTGCCGCTCTACCTGTAGGTGCAGCAAGCAAATAAGGGAATGGATCATCTTTCGGGTAAGAATGCTGATCTAATGATAAATCATGGATTGTTGAAAACAGATTAACAATTCCTTTAATAACTGTCGTTTTACCTGTCCCTGGTCCACCTGTAAGGACCATCATAGCTGACTCCATAGCCTTTTTGATTGCTTGTGCCTGTGAAGGGGCATATTTTACATTCATTTTTGATTCGAGGTCTTCTAGCTCTTTTGCAAATCTAGTTTCAGTCATTTCTCCTAAATCTGGAGCACCACTTAATAATTTTTGGATCGCATTTACAATGCCTTTCTCAGCGTAATAAAGCGCAGATAAATAGATTCTCTCATCTTCCATTACTAGCTTTCCGTCAGCTACCAATCGTTTCATTTCCCGAGAAATGTCGACTGCTTCGACAAGCTCTTTATCCTGTTTCATTAATAATTGTCTAGTTTCATCAATAAACTGATCTTGCGTTATATAAACATGTCCTTCTTGCATCGATAAATGTTCTAAAATATAAATACAACCCGCTCGTATCCGATCCGGATGATTTCCTGTAATACCGATAGCTCGACCAATTTCATCTGCTCTTCCAAACCCAATCCCATCCACATCTTCAATTAACTTAAATGGATTTGTTCTGATAACATCAAGAGTTGATTCATTATAAGTCTTATAAATTTTTATCGATAAACCCGTTCCAATACCGTAGCTACTTAAAAAGCTGATTACTTTTTCAAGACCTTGATGAGATAAAATTGTTTCATAAATTTCTTTAGCTTTAGATTTTGCCAGCCCGGGAACACCTTCTAGGCTATCTGCATTATCTAAAATTTTATTAATCGCACCTTCACCTAAATGATCAACGATTTTCTCGGCTGTTTTCTTTCCAATTCCTTTAAATAAATCAGATGATAAATATTGAATAACACCTTTTTTAGTAGATGGAAGCTCTTTTTCAAATGATGAAATTTGAAACTGTTTACCATACCTCGGATGGTCTTTTACAATCCCTTTAAATGTATATGTTTCATCTTCATTCATCCTTGGAATATTCCCAGTAATGGTCATTTCCTGTTCACAATTTGATAAATTTGTATCAACTACTTTTACCTTTGCAACAGTATAAAAATTTTCTGCATTATAAAAGATGATTGTTGTGATATGCCCTTTAATATATGGTGTCTCATCAACAAACAATTCCATTTCACTTTGGGTTTGCATTTCTCCACCTCCCCGAACTTACACAACTAAACTAGCTTCATTCTACTTCTTTATTTTCAATTACTTTTAAAGCATGCATAGCAAGCATATGATCATCTTGACTTTCAATCGCTTTATTAAAATGGTCTTTCGCAATTGTAACTTGATCATTAAACATCGCAATTATGCCTAGATTATAATGTGCATCCGCATGAAGTTCATCTAATTGTATAACTTTTTCTAAATTAATTTTTGCTTCATCTAGCATTTCTAATTTAGCTAAAGTAAGGCCATATTGGAATAATGCGTCAACATCTTGATCATCTAGCTCAATCGCTCGTTGAAAAAATGGAAGTGCAAAACGATCTTTGCCATTATTAACACAGCATAATCCAATCATAAAATGGACATCACGATCATTCATGCCAAGTTTCACACAATGTTGAAAATGTTTTTTAGCTAATTCAAACTTTCCATCTTCAAAATATACTGTTCCAACTGCATAATGCGCTGCAGCCAATTCCGGATCAATTTCTAAAGCCTTTTCAAAAAAACGACAAGCTCGTTCGACATCACCCATTGATAGTAAAAGCTGACCAAAGTTTACATATGCTAATGTATTAGTAGGATTTTCTTCAATTTCTTTCGTTAAAAAATTAGCTGCATCCTCTAAGTTTCCCTCTTGTAGGGCTGCTACTCCACGTTCAAAATTATTCATATATGACACCTCTATGTATTTTCTTTCAATTATTTTTGATAGACTCCATTTTCTGTACTAATCAGTTTAAGAAACTTAATATACCTATTTAACACTATCACACCATAGTATACATTTCAAAGGAACGTTTCTTCAAAATTTCTACGATAAATTATGTATTTCCATTCAAAAAAACAACCCCAACCATTATGATTGGGGTAAATAGATTTATCTTAAATAAGTTAATTCATTACCATCGATAAATGCACGATCAATTGTTCCACCACCTAGACAGTCTGTCCCGTCGTAAAATACAACGGCTTGTCCTGGAGTGATTGCACGAATTTTTTCGTGGCAAAGAATTCTTACTGAGTTATCATCTAAAATGTGAACTGTTACTTCATTATCTTCAGAACGATAACGGAATTTAGCAGTACATGTAAATGAACCTTCTTTCGGTTTATTTGATGTCCAACTAATATCAGAAGCAAGTACTTCATTACTATAAAGTAACTCATTATGGAAACCTTGTTCAACTAATAAAATATTATTTTTCAAGTCTTTTCCTACAACGAACCATGGGTCTCCATTTCCACCGATTCCAAGTCCATGACGTTGACCAATTGTATAATACATAAGCCCATCATGTTTACCTTTAACTTCCCCGTTCATCGTTCTCATTTCACCAGGTTGTGCAGGTAAATAATTACTTAGAAATTCTTTAAAGTTACGTTCACCTATGAAGCAAATTCCAGTACTGTCTTTTTTCTTAGCTGTCGCTAAATCTGCCTCTTCAGCAATTTTACGGATTTCTGGCTTTAAATAGCCTCCAAGTGGAAACATAACTTTCGATAGTTGTTCTTGACCAAGTTGATTTAGGAAATAAGTTTGGTCTTTATTGCTATCAATTCCTCGTAACATTTTATATTCATCGTCACGAAACTCAACTCCAGCATAATGACCTGTCGCTACATAATCTGCTCCAAGCTCCATTGCATGTTCAAGAAATGCTTTAAACTTAATTTCTTTATTACACATTACGTCTGGGTTTGGTGTTCTACCTTTTTTATATTCATCTAAGAAATAGGTAAACACTTTATCCCAATATTGCTTTTCAAAATTCACTGCATAATACGGAATTCCTATTTGATTACAAACTGCAATTACATCTTCATAATCTTCAGTTGCTGTACATACGCCAAATTCATCTGTGTCATCCCAGTTTTTCATAAAAATACCGATGACATCATATCCTTGTTGTTTCAATAAATATGCTGTTACAGATGAATCTACACCACCTGACATTCCTACTACTACGCGAGTCTCTTTTGGATCTTTTTTATTCATAAATTATATCCCCTCGCACTTAAAAAATTTATATTTTAACTAATCGTTTTACAATTGAAGATACACGTTCTCCAAGTATACGGATTTGTTCGTTTGTATTCCCATAACCAAAGCTGAATCGAACCGAAGAACGTATTTTAGGTGAATCTATTCCAAACATTTCAACTAAAACATGTGATGGATCTATACTACCAGCTGTACAAGCAGATCCGCTTGAAGCAGCTATACCTGATAAATCGAGGTTTACCAAAAATGATTCAATCGAAATATCTTCAAATGATAAGTTTAACACATGTGGTGCAAAAAACGACTCATTTCCATTCTTTTCAAAACGAATTCCATTTTCTTTTAGAACATTCATTAAAATTTCATGGAAATGCAAATAGCTTTCTATACGATCATCTCTTTCGATGTGAATTACTTCTACTGCTTTAGCTAATCCAACAATACCAGGAACATTTTCTGTACCCGCACGGCGTTTACGCTCTTGCTGTCCGCCATATTGTAATTGTGTAAAAATTGCATTTTCACTTACATAAAGAAAACCTACACCTTTTGGTCCATTAATCTTATGTGAGGAAATGGATAAAAAGTCGACACCAAGTTCTTCAACATTAATTGGAATTAAGCCGTAAGCTTGTACTGCATCTGTATGGAAATGAGCTTTATGGTTACTAAGAAGTTCACCAATTTCTTTAATTGGTTGAACTGTTCCGATTTCATTATTAACCATCATAATTGATACTAAAATTGTATCATCACGTAGTGCAGCCTTTACATCCTCTACATTCACACGACCTGTATAATCAACAGGTAAATACGTAACCTCAAAGCCTTCCTTTTCAAGAGCCTGGCATGTATGTAATATAGCATGATGCTCGATGCTAGAGGTAATAATGTGCTTACCATACTTTTGATTCGCATAAGCTGCGCCTAACACAGCAAGGTTATCACTTTCCGTTCCACCGCTTGTAAAAATAATTTCGTTAACTTTTGATCCTATACTATTAGCACAAACCATGCGTGCAGTATCAATCTTTTGGCGAGCTTGTCGGCCAAATGAATGAATACTAGATGGATTTCCAAAAGTCTCTTGCATTTCTACAACCATCTTTTCAATTACTTCTGGATGCATTGGAGAAGTCGCAGCATGATCTACATAAATACGTTCCATTTTTATTAAACCCTTTCTTTATGAAGCGTTCACCTATCTTTGAACGCACTAAAATTAAATATAAAACATATATCCATTTAAATCATCAGATTCTAATTTTGCTAAATCCTCAAGACTCGTATGGTCTAACACTTCATTAATCGCTTTTTGAACACGAGTCCATAACTCTCTTTGTGCAGGATTTTCATCTTCAAGATTTTCGATTGGAGATAGTGATCCTTCAAGTGCAGTTATTACTTCACCTGCAGAAATTTCATTCGGTTCCTTTGTTAAAATATACCCACCATATGCTCCACGAATACTCTTAACTAATCCTGCATTACGTAATAATGAAATAATTTGTTCTAAATAATGCTCAGAAAGATTTTGTGCTTTCGCAATACTCTTGAGTGAAATTGGTTTATCACAATATCTTTTAGCTAATTCAATCATAACTGTCAGTCCGTATCTTCCCTTAGTTGAAATCTTCATTAATTCACTCCGTTCAATAAACTGTATCTCTTATTTTTATCTGATTTATCCTATTTTTAAACTGTAGTAATACAATTATTGTACACTATTTATCCTATAAATTCACATGACATGAAAAAAATGCACTAAACCAATTGGAAAAGTGCAATATCCATCTATGTTAATAACTAGTCAGGTAAGTTTACTAACTTGAACTTCATCGCTTTATAAATTCTAAAATTTTTACTCCATCATTCTCGCTAATTATCTAGTAATCTCAAAACCGGGGACAAAGATTAATATTTCTCTAAATCTACAAAAAAGAAACACCCCTAATGTTATATAGTTTAACCATACGACATTAGGGGTTTTTTTCTATTTTAGTCTGTTTGCTTTCGTTTTTTGCTTGCTTAACTTTTCAATTTACCAGCACGTACGAATTGAGCAGCTGCCGCTTTTTCATCGAAATCTTCAACATTTTTTCTAGATTCTTTTATGTTGTTTAAAAAGCTAATGACTTGGAATTCGATACTTTTAATTTCGTATTCAGTATCAGCATTTAATAAATCCTCTAATAAATCTAAATAAATGGCTTTCTCTTCGGGTGTTAGCACTAGCCTCATTACATGCCTCCTTCATCTTTTGCCAAGTAAATTATTGAAAATACTACACAATTTGCTTAGAAATATTATGCAGTGAACTTACCCTTTCCCGTTCAGTGTTAAGTGCCCTGCTTAAAAGAAAGCTTTGAGATGAGAGACCAGCTAATATACAGTATCCGATTACCATTCGCATATCTTTTAACATGTTTTCTGGTATAAATAAAGAAACAAATAATGTCGCGGCTGTTGCTCCAAATAAAATATCTGCAAGAAAACCTAAATAAAAGCCTTTCTTTCGTCTCACCGGGAGCATAATCGTACCTTTGTTAAACAGGATGTGAAAAATAAATCCGGTCACTCCACCAATGACAACCGCCAGGACATAGAGTTTAACCATGTTCATCCTCCTTCTTATTTTTAGGTACAAAAAAAATTCCTACTTTCGTTTCGAGAATAAGTTAATCGAAATGATCGCTAGGATTGGACAAGTTCTATATAAAATATGAACAGCTTGTTCTTATTATTATAAAAGCTTAAAAATAAATTATCAAAACCATTTTGTAAAATTTATCCAATTATGACAAAAAATGAGGTAAAAGACCTGAATTTTTATTTAAACAAATACACTACAAGACTATTTAACTATTTCTCAATACCCTTATTATGATATATTGGAATTAAAAAGAAGCTAGAGGAGGTTTTCAGTTGGCTGTACAAAGAAAATTCAAGAGAATAGTAAAACAATTACACCACCAAGATCTATATCAGCGTGCAAAAGGCATAGACCAACTTAGAAAGTCTCTTCGATCAAGTGCTTCTATTGAATCATTAATTTATTTATTAGAAGAAGCGGGAAGCAATTTCCCGAAATCAATAGAAGATTGGGATGATGGAAGCTATCACTTAGTTGGATTTTGTTCAGAGTTTGCACTCCAAGAATTAATAACTCCAATCGAAAAGAATTTTGAAGCATATAGTGAACGAGCAAAACTTCAAGCCCTCTATTTATTAATAAGTCTGAACTCAGAGTTAGCTAGAGATGCTTATATACGAATCATAGAAAAAAATAGTAAACGGTACTCGCTTGATATCGATGTTCAATTCATTTTCGAAGAGACAAATTGGGCTCCAGAACTTGTAAAAAAACTATTACGTTTAATCGAAAATGAAGAAACTGCAGTTTCAATTTTTCATCTGATTCTATTGTGTAAAAGAAATTCAATCTCATTACCTTTTTCATCCGATGAGAAAAATTATATAATCGAACAAATTAAAGTTTTATATAAGCTTAAACGAGAATCATATTTAAATTATGATCAAGATTACAACTTAAAATATGTTTACCAAGCTTGGAAAGAATCTTACCTCATCGTTCGAACAGAAATGGGTATTTGCCTTCAATTAATGCAATATTATTTTGACAATCACATGCATGAATATTTAAATGCAGCACTTGAATATAAAGATCCTTACCTAAAAGTGGATGCTGTTCTATCACTGATGGAACATGGCGTACAAATTGAAAAAGAAATCCTTGATTATTGTGCTCATAATATTGAATCTGCGGTATGGTTTTATACAAAATTAAATGAATTTTCAAAGAAAGATATCTACACATTTACGGAAGTGCATCAACATAGTTTTGTAAAAAACAGACTGTTTCTTTATTTAATTGCTCATGAAGATTTTGGTGTGATTCCCGACGAGATCGAAATTATAAAGCGTTATGATACTTCAAACTATTATGAACAAGAAGTAACTTATTATTTAACTAAATTTCGTAGTCACCAAGAAAATTGGGAAGAAAATGATTGGATGGCTGCATATGTAGGGGCTTATATCTCTGACCAAATTCCTAGCCCACGATTTTACGATGAAACAATTACGGCATTTACAAAATGGGATAAATATACTGAGGATGAACATAAAGCCCAACTTGAATTATTAAATAAAGAAGAAAACGATAAATTAGGTAAAGAAGTCATTTTGGAATCAAAGCCAAGCTGGCATTTTGGTACTTATTTTCTAGGCTTTCTAACTGCTGTTAGAACCGGTACTGCTTTTGGAAATCACGATCCTTTTTATTTTTTATTACTTGCTTTACTATGGATTATTTTCTTATATAAAGTGTATGCAACAATTCAACTTCGAAAAGAATCAAAAGTAATTTTAACAAGTAGACAGCTAACCTTAAAAAAAGGTAATGAATTGAAGTCGATCGAGCTTCATAAGATAAACCGGATGACGATCGAACTCCGAAAATGGGGTAAAAACGAAGGTAAAATGGCAGCATATCAACGAAAAGTTAATTATATTGTTTTCTATGATAAAGATGACGAAGAGATTTTATCAATCCCTTCAACTTTTATTAAACCCGATTTACTTTTCCTCGAGATAAAATTATTAACTAGTCATTTAGTTGATTCTCCAACTATTGAAGTTTTTGAAAATGATGTTAGTGCTTAAAAGTCGAGACCCGAATCTCGACTTTTTTTATTCATGTTCCGTTCATATTAGGTTGTTATGATATTAATTAAATAATTTTATACTAAATTACATATTATCAAACTAAATATCGGGGGACAGGTTTATTTATGAATTCTAAAAAAAGTTGGTGGATTTTATTTATTATTTCGCTTTGTGTCATTGTTCCATTTATGGCTCCTTATTTTCTTATTGATCCAGATAAAAGTCGTATCCAAATTAGTTCAACTTCAATTCAATACCCTGCTTTAATAACACATATCTTTTTTGCATTTATTGCTTTAATTGCTGGGTTCATTCAGTTTGTTAAGAACATTAGTACTCGTTACCCAAGAATCCATCGAATGATTGGAACTACTTACTATACTAGCGTTTTTATAAGCGGAATTTTGTCATTAATCGTAATATTTTCTATTGAAAATTTTTCAAAAGTAATGTCTTTTCTTGTTTTAGCTATACTTTGGATTTTCACTACAATTAAAGGTATTCATAGCACAAAGAAGAAAAATTACATAGCTCACCAAATCTGGATGATTCGAAGTTTTGGAATCACATTAGTAGCAGTTAGTGGTAGGGTTTTAGTACCATTAATATTATTAGCCTACTTTTCGCTAAATGGATTGCATATACCTGGTGGAAGAGAACAAATGGTTGAGGAAGCCCTAAATGTTAATATATGGGTAGGTTTATTAATAAATTTAATCATAATTGAGTGGATCATAATTAAAAAGGAAGGTAGATTAAGCGACCAATTTCGCTTTATATCTACCTTCTCTTTAATTAATGACTTAATTACGATTTTTCTTAAACTGCTGTAGTTTTTCAAAAATAGCCCCGTAACGTTTTTCGTTTCCTGCTTCTTTTGGTTTATAGTAAACTTGATTTGCTAATCGATCTGGAAGATATTGTTGATTTACCCAACCGCCAAAATTACCTAAAGGATGATCATGCGGATAAATATAACCTATCCCATGCCCCATATCCTTCGCTCCAGCATAGTGCGCATCTTTTAAATGTGCTGGGATATCATCATGTAACCCACTTCTCACATCATTTAATGCTCGATCAATTGATGTGACACTAGAATTAGATTTGGATGACAAACAGAGCTCAATTACTGCATTTGAAAGAATAATTCTTGCTTCAGGAAATCCAACTTGCTTTGCGGCTTCACAAGCCAGGACAACTTTCCATGGATCTCCAGCTAATCCGATATCCTCATAAGCAATCACTAATAATCTTCGAATAATGCTAGTTAAATCGCCCGCTTCAATGAGCCTTGCCAAATAATAAAGTGCCGCATTTACATCACTTCCACGAATACTCTTTTGGAAACCAGACAATGTGTCATAATGAAAGTCTCCATTTTTATCATGATTAAAACCTTTTGAACGAAGAAATTCATCAATAATTTTATCTTGTACTATAATCGTTCCGTCTGACTCCTTTGTTGAACCGTATACGATTGATTCCAAAATATTTAATGATGATCTTGCATCTCCGTTTACTCCATGAGCAATTTTTAAAATTTGTTCCTCTGAAATTTGGATTTGCAAGTTTCCTAATCCTCTATCCTCATCTCTCAAGGCTTTATCTAATAATTTATAAATATGTTTTGGTAAAAGCGGTTCTAATTTTAAAATGTGGTTACAGCGAGATCGTATGGCACTGTTAACATCGTGGTATGGATTCTCAGTTGTTGCCCCAATTAACGTAATAAATCCGCTTTCTACATATGATAATAAATAATCCTGTTGCAGCTTTGACCAACGATGAATTTCATCTGCAAATAGAATGATTTCACCGAACATTTTCGCCTCATGAACGATATCCTCAAGTTCTTTTTTACCAGAAGTAGTCGCATTAACAGTTACAAAACGTTTATCAACCGTACCAGCAATTGCATGGGCAAACGATGTTTTACCTATTCCAGGTTCCCCGTGAATTAACATTGAAGGAACTCGTCCGTTATGTATTAATCGATATAACGCTGATTCTTTTCCGATAATTTTTTCCTGACCAATTAATTCATCAATCGTTCTTGGTCTCATACGGTATGCTAGAGGTTCATGACTCAATTTTCTCCCTCCTTTACAACTCTTTTTACTATTGTAATTGAATTGGAAACATTTTTCATCTGCACCCCGCAAATATTTCTTTTTACTAATCATTTATTTGGTGAACATAATAATAGTTGAAATAAAGAAGGTGAAAAAATGAATGACCCAAAAACAAAATGGTCACTAGAAGATGAAAACACATTAATTGAACTAGTTGAAAAATACGAAAGCAAAGGTAAATCAAAGCAAGAAGCATTTGAAATGGTAGCAAATATTATTAATCGGACAAAGACAGCATGTGCGTCTAGATACCGAAAACTATCAAAAGATCAATTTAAAGAAATAAACAAACCTAAAGAAGTTACCAAATTAAATAACCCTATAAATCCTCCTTCAATGAATATTGAAATGGTCATCCAATTCTTAATGAATTTCGAACAAAAGCATAAAGCTTCGGAGGAAAATAGGCAGTTAAAAGAAAGAGTAGTTAAATTAAAAATTGAAAATGAAAATTTAAACAAAAAAATTGTTAATCTAAAAATATTAATCCGAAAGAAACAAAATGTATTGATCAATCTAACAGAATAAATTTGGACAAAATAATGTAAAACATTCACAGTATATTATCACTTGTACTATTGTATAATGAAGTAACAAAATGCAAGCAATAGTAAGGAGTATAATGAAATGAATTGGAAAAAAGGCGGTTTATGGATAATTATATTTTTTATTATTAAAGGTACGTTATCTACACTTTTAATTGTTACCGGTGCTAAATACTTTAACTTATCCTATCTTCAAATTCTACTTCTTGTAGTTGGACTATTAGTTATCTCTCTAATTGGACGCCAATTTGTGAGAAGACGTAAAAATAGTTCTAAAAATGAGAAGGATTTAAATATGTAATCCCCTTTTCCACTATATGGTAATGTGTCTGATCAGCTGATTGCTAGCGCTTGTCTTTCGAGGCGCGAAGCATGGTGAGGAGCGGAGTTAGCCTTACGCGGTAATGAGCCCAACGAAGAAAGCGATCGTTTTCGGGCAGACTGAAACCCCCAATAATTTGGGGGTCTTTTTTATTTATTAGGCTTACGTTTATTCATTTCAATGGATTCCATATCGTTAACGACGCCATCTTTGCCAACCTTACCATTTTTCTCGACAACATTATTTTTCTTTTTATACTTAACATTAATCCGATTGGATAAATTATCTACATGATGCTGTTTTGAATCTTTTTCCACGTCACTTGTACTGTTACAAGCAGTTAATAATGATAATGATAATCCGAAAGTACAAAATACTTTTAAGGCTCTATTCAACATCAAACACCTCCTATTGAAGGTAGTTTTTACATTAATAAACAAAAAAACTGTAGGAAATTAATTCCTACAGTCAGCAATGTTTGAGCATTAGTTATTCTTTACCTACACGCTTAATTTCAATATCCTTTATTAATTCACGAACTGCATGACTAGCTGCGATTAAGCCGGCAACTGATGGTACAAAGGCGTTTGAAGATGGTGGCATTTTCGCTTTACGAATTTTTGTATTTTCATCTGGTACGATTTCTTTACGTACATCTTCACGAATAACAATAGGACTTTCATCTGAATAGACAACTGTTACTCCTTTTTGAATACCTTCTTTGCGAAGTTTAGTTCGAATAACCTTTGCAATAGGATCGTGTGTTGTTTTTGATATATCAGCAATTTTAAAGCGAGTCGGATCCATCTTATTAGCAGCACCCATACTTGAAATAAGTGGAATTTCACGGCGACGACACTCTTTAATTAAGTGAATTTTATATGTAATTGTATCAGAAGCATCAATTACATAATCTAATGGAATTTCAAAAAACTTTTCAAATGTTTCTTCTGTATAAAACATTCTATGTGTAATTACTTCGCACTCAGGATTAATCTCAAGAATACGTTGCTTCATCATTTCTACTTTAGGCTCTCCAACTGTTGATAATAAAGCATGGATTTGTCTATTCACGTTTGTAATATCAATAACATCTTTATCCACTAGTATTAAACGTCCGACTCCAGAACGAGCTAATGCTTCTGCAGAAAATGAGCCAACGCCTCCAATACCTAAAATAGCTACCGTACTGTTTTGTAATCGCTCTAAACCTGCTTTACCAAAAGCAAGCTCATTACGAGAAAATTGGTGTAACATTTATTCAACTCCCACTATCTTAATCAGATTACAATGATTTAAATATACATGATACAAGCTATTTACATCAAGCTTGAATTAAAGAAATACAGAATTTTTCTTAATCCTTCAACAAGAAAAAGGAAAGGATTAAGAAAATTAATTCCTTCACCCTTCCTTTTTATTTTACTCTTCTACAGTTGTTTTTAACGCTAATTCTTCTAATTGTGCAGAAGAAACTGGACTTGGTGCATTTGTTAATAAGCAACTTGCTGATGCTGTTTTAGGGAATGCAATTGTGTCACGTAAATTTGAGCGACCTGCAAGTAACATAACAATACGGTCTAATCCTAGCGCAATTCCGCCATGTGGTGGAGTTCCGTATTCAAATGCTTCCATTAAGAAACCAAATTGCGCTTGTGCTTCTTCGTCAGAAAATCCTAAGCATTTGAACATTTTTTCTTGTATGTCTCTTTCGTAAATACGAACTGATCCTCCACCAAGCTCGTAACCATTTAGTACTAAGTCATAAGCTTGAGCTTTTACACTACCTGGATCTGTATCTAATTTATCAATATCTTCACGAACAGGTGATGTGAATGGATGATGAGCAGCAAAATAACGATTTAAATCTGCATCATACTCAAGTAATGGCCAGTCAGTAACCCATAAGAAATTGAATTTAGATTGATCAATTAATTCTAAGTCTTTACCTAGTTTTAATCGAAGTGCACCTAAGCTATTTGCAACTACTGAAGCATCTGAAGCTACGAATAAAATTAAGTCTCCTGCTTCCGCCTCTACAGCTAATTTTAATGTAGCAAATTCTTCTTCACTAAAGAATTTAGCGATTGGACCTTTGAAACCATCTTCTTCAAGTTTTAACCAAGCAAGACCTTTTGCTCCATATCGACCAGCATATTCTTGAAGACCATCGATGTCTTTACGAGAATAATTTGCAGCTTGACCTTTTACATTTAAACATTTTACTTGGCCACCGTTTTCAACAGCTGAAGTAAATACTTTAAATCCACTTTCTTTAGCAAAAGAAGAAACATCAATTAACTCTAATCCGAAACGAGTATCAGGCTTATCAGAACCGTAGCGATTCATCGCTTCATCATAGCTCATACGAGGAAGTGGAGTAACTAGGTCAACACCTTTTGTTTCCTTCATCATTTTAACCATCATTCTTTCAGACATTTCCATTATTTCCTCTTGAGAAAGGAAGCTAGTTTCAATGTCTATTTGAGTAAATTCTGGTTGACGGTCAGCACGTAAATCTTCGTCACGGAAGCATCGTGCAATTTGGAAATAGCGTTCAAATCCTGAAACCATTAATAATTGTTTAAAAATTTGAGGTGATTGTGGTAAAGCATAAAACTCACCTGGATGTACTCGGCTAGGAACTAAATAGTCACGAGCTCCTTCTGGTGTACTCTTCGTTAAAATTGGCGTTTCAACTTCTAAGAAGTCTTCACCATCTAAGAAATCACGAATTGATTTTGTAATTTTTGAACGTAATTTAAATGTGTCATACATAACTGGACGACGTAGATCTAAATAACGATATTTTAAACGAAGGTCTTCTGCTACTTCCGTTTTATTTTCAATTGCAAATGGAGGATTCTTAGCTTTATTAATAATCTCAAGCTTTTCAACAGAAACTTCAATTGCTCCCGTTTCAAGATTTTGATTAGCTGTACCTTCACCACGAGATACTACTTTCCCGTGAACGTGAAGAATAAATTCATTACGTACAGTTTCAGCTAGAGCTAAAGCTTCATCTGAAGTTTCAGGATTAAAAACGATTTGTACAAGTCCAGAACGGTCACGTAAATCAATAAAAATTAATCCACCTAAATCGCGTCTTTTTTGTACCCATCCTTTAAGTGTTACACTTTGACCAATATGTGATTCTCTTAGTTCTCCACATAAATGCGTTCGTTGTTCCATTTTCAATTCCCCCATTTGTTTATTTAGAGCTTACGTATTTTACAAAGATGTCTAATGCAACTTCTTCTTGTACACCAGTCTCTTGGTCTTTTAAATTAATAACACCTCGAGATAATTCTTCTTCACCAAGAACCGCTACGTATTTTGCTTTATAACGGTCCGCTGCTTTGAATTGCGCTTTTATTTTACGATCTTGGTAATCTTTTTCACAAACTAGACCAGCTTTACGCAATTGATATAAAATAGCAGTCGCTTCTTTTTTCACTTCTTCTCCAAGTCCAATTAGGAATACATCCATTTCTTGTTGAATTGGAAGTTCGATTCCTTCTGTCTCAAGAGCTAATATTAAACGTTCGATACTTAATGCGAAACCAATACCTGGAGTGTTAGGTCCGCCGATTTCTTCAACTAATCCGTTATAGCGACCACCACCACTTAAAGTTGAAATTGTACCGAATCCTTTACCTTCTAACATAATTTCAAATACAGTGTGATTATAATAATCTAACCCACGTACTAAGTTTGCATCGATCTCAAACGGAATTTTCATAGCTGTTAAGTAAGATTGAACAGCTTTGAAATAGTTCATAGATTCTTCATTTAAATATTCTAATATCGATGGAGCTGTCTTCATTGAAGGGTGATCGTGATCCTTTTTACAATCTAAAACACGTAATGGATTAGTTTCTAAACGATTATTACAATCACTACATAGCTCATGTGCTACCGGTTTAAAATGATTCACAAGCGCTTCACGGTGTGCTTTACGGCTTTCTAAGTCACCTAAACTATTAAGGACTAACTTAACATTTTTCAATCCAAGACCACGATATAAATCCATCGATAAAGCTAATACCTCTGCATCGATAGATGGATCATTACTTCCTAAAGCTTCGATACCAAATTGCACGAACTGACGATAGCGTCCAGCCTGTGGACGTTCATAACGGAACATAGGACCGATATAGTACAACTTAGTAGGTTGATTGCTATTTCCGTACATTTTATTTTCAACATAAGAACGAGCGATTGACGCTGTTCCTTCTGGGCGTAATGTTAATTGACGATCTCCACGATCAGTAAATGTGTACATTTCTTTTTGAACAATATCCGTTGTATCTCCAACACCACGTTGGAATAATTCAGTATGTTCAAAGATTGGTGTACGAATTTCGTTATAGTTATATCGTTTGCATAAATCACGTGCAAACTTTTCAATATACTGCCATTTTTCAATCGTACCAGGTAAAAGATCCTGAGTTCCTCTTGGGATATTAATCGACATTGTAAATCCTCCTAAATAATAAACCTTTATAAATACAAAAAACCCTCGTGCCTACTGAAATAAAAACAGTAGGGACGAGAGTTATAAGCCCGTGGTGCCACCCTAATTGAAGAACAATAAACTGTTCTCCCACTTTCATCGTTAACGCCGATTACGTTTATCCTTACTAGAAATCGTTCAGGATAAAGCCTCGGGAGTGTCTTTCAAATAGTCTACTTGTGGAAATGCTCTCAGCCACGGCATTTCCTCTCTCTACAAGAGATTCTATCCTACTTTTCTCCGTCTATGGAATGTTACTATGTATCAATATGTTATTTAATATCTTACGTTCGGATACAACAAATGTCAAGAACAGTTAAAAATTTTTTACGAACGCTCTAACTGTCTTTTCAAATCACGCACTTCTCTTAAAGTTAAACCAAACTCACTTGCCATCTCTAATGAATTAGATTCTTGTCCCCTATTTTGAAACTCATGAAAATCCATATTCAAGACACCTTTTCTACCTGATCCTAGACTATTACGATTATTTATTCTCATGCTGCAGTCTCCTTCCAAGTATGTTGTTATATAGGATGTCCAAATAATTAATGGATTAAACAATTAAAATACTGTTGTGAAACTTAAGTAAGTTTTTAGTTGAGATTCCAGATTTTTATTTGCTATTCACTTTTTTATTTGTGATTCCAGGATTTATTAGTGATTCCTGGGTTTTAATTACGATCCCACGTTTTATTTTGCCATTCCCAGCTATTATTAACTACATCTGACATTCTCATTTCAACTAAAAAAACCATGGTACATACCATGGTCTAATGAAATATTCTTAAACTAGATTGAATGCTTTCAACTGATCCGTCAATGAAATACATTAATCCGTAATAAACTAGGATGATTAAAATAACAAATAAAAGTGCTTTAAAGAAACTTTTGAGGATTGTAAACAAAATTACACCAGCGATAAGGATTAACACAATTGTAATTATGTCCATATAGTTGCCTCCTCTAAATTCTTTGTAAAAACCGTGTAATTAAGTATATTCGCTCTAAGAAGTTATTATTTTAATAATTAATTCTAGCAAAAAAAAATGCCTCCTTTTGGAAAAGGAGGTTAAAGATTGGCTTATTTACTTTCAATCATAATTGTAATTGGTCCCCAGTTTGTAAAGGTTACATCCATATCTGCACCAAAAATGCCTGTTTGTACTTCGTATCCTTGTTCGCGTAAATATGAATTAAAATATTCGTATAATTCATTTGCGATATCTGGTTTAGCTGCATCTGTGAAGCTTGGACGTCTACCTTTTCTCGTATCGCCATATAAGGTGAATTGAGAAACAGATAGAATCTGGCCACCAACATCATTTAATGATAAATTCATTTTTCCGAGTTCATCTTCAAAAATTCTTAGGTTAACTGCTTTGTCAGCACAATATTTCACATCTTCTATCGTGTCTTCATGCGTTATTCCGACTAGTAATAATAACCCTTTAGGAATTTGACCTACTACTTGTCCGTCCACTACGACTTTTGCTTCTTTTGTGCGCTGTAATAATACTTTCATAAGTGGCACCTCCTATTAGTGGAAAATACGTCTCACAGAGTAAATGTCTGGAATTTGTTTAACCTTATCCACTACTTTTTGCAGGTGGTTTATATTACGAATAGATAAACTCATTGTAATAGTTGCCATTTTATTTCGATCATTTTTTCCTGTTACTGAAGAGATATTAGTTTTTGTTTCATTTACTACTGAAAGAACTTCATTTAAAAGACCACGACGATCGTAACCGAAAATTTCTATATCGACGTTATAATCACGTTCAAATGTAGGGCTTTCTTCCCAATCAACTTCAATAAAACGATCTTCTTCACTATCATTTAACATGTTTACACAATCGCTTCTATGAACTGAGATTCCTCTACCTTTTGTGATATATCCAACAATATCATCACCAGGAACAGGATTACAGCATTTTGATAAACGGATTAATAAATTATCTACACCTTTTACAGAAATACCAGCATCTTTACGACGTGATGGAGCTTTTTTAAGATCCGAAGAAAGTTCTTTTAATCGGTCTTCTAGCTCAATTTCAGTACGTTTACGGAATTTATCTGTTAAACGGTGAGCAATCTGTGTTGCAGTAATTCCATTGTATCCAACGGCTGCATACATATCTTCTGCATTAGAGAAATTAAATTTCTCTGCGACGCGTTTTAAATTTTCAGACGTTAATACTTCTTTTAAATCACATTCTAGAGCTTTAATTTCTTTTTCAACTAATTCCTTGCCTTTTTCAACATTCTCTTCTCTTCTTTGCTTTTTAAAATATTGACGTATTTTATTTTTAGCATGTGAAGACTGAGCGACCTTTAACCAGTCTTGGCTAGGTCCATACGAATGCTTCGATGTCATAATCTCAACGATATCACCGGTTTTAAGTTTGTAATCAAGGGGTACCATTTTCCCATTTACTTTTGAACCAATTGTTTTATTTCCGATTTCAGAGTGAATTCGGTAAGCAAAATCGATTGGAACAGATCCTAGTGGTAATTCAAAAACATCACCTTTTGGAGTAAATACAAAAACCATATCAGAGAATAAATCCATTTTTACTGATTCCATGAACTCCTCTGCATTTGTAGAATTATCTTGCCATTCGATAATTTCACGGAACCAACTTAATTTATTTTCTAACGTTTTTTGTGAAGGAAGATTTGCATTTTCATCTTTGTATGCCCAGTGTGCTGCAACACCATATTCAGCAATTTGGTGCATTTCTTGTGTACGAATTTGTACTTCTAATGGCTCACCTTTTGGACCGATTACAGTCGTATGAAGTGATTGATATAGATTTGCCTTAGGCATTGCAATATAATCTTTAAAACGGCCTGGCATTGGTTTCCAGCATGTATGAATAACGCCTAAAACAGCGTAGCAATCTTTAATACTATTAACAATCACACGTACGGCTAATAAGTCATAGATCTCGTTAAATTGTTTATTCTGCTTAGCCATTTTATGATAAATGCTATAAATATGCTTAGGTCGTCCAGAAATTTCTGTTTTTATTTCCACATCCTCAAGTTGAGATGAGATTTCGTTTATAACCTCTTCTAAATATTGCTCGCGCTCTGCTCTTTTTCGCTTCATTAAGTTAACGATTCGATAGTATTGTTGTGGATTTAAATAGCGTAATGCCGTATCTTCAAGCTCCCACTTTACTTTACTAATCCCTAGTCGATGAGCTAGCGGTGCAAATATTTCTAACGTTTCATTCGCAATTCGCATACGTTTTTCTTGAGGTAAGTGTTTTAACGTTCTCATATTGTGAAGGCGATCGGCTAATTTAATTAATATTACTCTCAAGTCCTGTGCCATCGCTACAAACATTTTGCGATGATTTTCAGCTTGCTGTTCTTCCTTCGATTTAAACTTGATTTTACCTAACTTTGTTACACCATCTACAAGCATAGATACTTCTTTGCCAAATTGGTTCTCTAAGTCCTCTTTAGATACTTCAGTATCCTCTACTACATCATGAAGAAAACCAGCACTAATGGTTGTAGCATCCATCTCCAAGCCAACAAGGATACCTGCTACTTGAACCGGGTGTATAATATATGGTTCACCTGACTTACGAAATTGCTCACTATGTGCGTCACGAGCATATTCATAAGCACGTTTAATAAACGCCACATCATCTTCTTTTAAATAATGGGTCGCTTGCTCTAAAACCTGTTCTGCTGTCAAAACTTGCTCAGTAGCCATCTAATCACCTTAAATCATTATTTCTTCTATTATCATGAAAATTTCGTTTTTTGTAAAGCAGGAGTCGTCAAATTTCATTTTTTTTTGCAGATCTTTGATAGAAAAAGAGCACTCTGATTAATCAGAGTACCCTATTTGAATAACAATATCATATGTTAAAAATTAATATGTCATTAGTGTAAATATATCATAGCCTTCTAATTTTTTACGACCTTCTAAGTAAGAAAGCTCAATTAAGAAAGCAATTCCTACTACAATTCCACCTAATTCTTCAACTAGTTTGATTGTAGCTTCAATCGTACCACCAGTAGCTAATAAATCATCAGTGATCAGAATACGTTGACCTGGTTTAATAGCATCTTTATGCATTGTTAACGTATTTGTACCATATTCTAAATCGTAATTGTAGCTAATAACTTCACGAGGTAATTTACCTGGTTTACGAACAGGTGCAAAACCAATTTCTAAAGCATAAGAAATTGGACAACCAACGATAAATCCACGAGCTTCTGGTCCAACTACTAAATCAACATCTTTTTCTTTCGCATAAGCTACAATTTGATCAGTTGCTTCTTTATAAGCTTTTCCATCATTCATTAATGATGAAATATCTTTAAACTGTACGCCTTCTTTTGGCCAGTCCGGTACGATCGTTATATAATCTTTTAAATTCATTAAATAAGTGCCTCCCCATTTTCGGAAAAATGACTTTTCATATTTTGAAAAAATGTAGTTAATTCATCACATTTTGAGTACAGAAACAAACGTTCTAGTTCAATACTAGCTAATTTTTTTGCATACGTATTAGATAAAGAGAGATCTTTCTTCTCAGTTTGTGGCAACAAACGAATTTTTCCATCCTCTATTGTAACAAATTCTAAATCAAAAAACACCTTTGTCATAAAATCGACTTGTTCTTTTTTCCATCCCATCTTACGACATAATGCCACTTCATACATGTTCATGTCAAATGGATTGGTATTTGCTAAGATTGAATAGAATTTTTTAAAACTTTCTCTACTCGGAATTGGTGAGAAGAAATGTAATTCTTCTTGATTAAAAATTAAGTAGATCCGTTCTGATAAACCATTTCGAAAAACTTCTTTCAAATTATTTTCAGAACTAGGTAAATCAAGTAGGATTACATAATTATTTTGTATATTAATATCTAAGTTTAATACATCTTCGTATGCAACAAACGTAGAAATAGGATATTTAGTCTTTAAATTTTCATATTCATTTGATGATTGATGTAAAAATATGAATTTTTCTTCGGTATGAGGTAAAGTTAATCGATGTGGCTCTTGACCTCTTAAGTCAAATAACTGCCAATGATTTACTTTAATATCATGAATCATTAACTGTGGCTTTCGTTTACCATTCCATTCGTTAATAGAAGCCATTCCTAAGCAGGATATTTTTGATCCAGTTGCAATTTCATTAGCAACATGTCCAAATCCAAACCCTACAGCATCAAGGAATGTAACATCATCTTTTAGTTGTACTTTAAGATGTGCACCTTCATTACCGATTTGTTTAATATTTAGAGCATCAACCTCGTTTATTTCTAATACAGGTTTTGGATTATGCATACCAAAAGGTGCCAGCATATTTAATTCATTAATAAATGAAATTGAAACTTCACTAGCCTGACATTTTAAATCGACTTCTTTTAATGGGATAAAATCTTCATCTGTCATAATTTGATCTGCATATTCATTTAAACGATGTCTTAATAGCTCGACATCTTCAATTGCCAATGTCATACCAGCAGCAAGTGTATGCCCTCCAAAATGAGGTAAAATATCTTTACATTTTGTTAAGTTTTCAAATAGAGAAAACCCTTCAATGCTTCTTGCTGAACCTTTTGCTATTCCTTTTTCATGATCAATACTTAGAACAATTACTGGTTTGTAAAACCGATCAACTAATTTCGAAGCAACGATTCCAACTACCCCTGCATTCCAACCTTCTTTTGCGACAATAATTACTTTATTTGAACAAGATGAATCAAGTTCGTTAACTTGCTTAATTGCCTCTTCTGTCATACGTGAAACTAATTCTTGTCGTTCCTTATTTAGAATTTCAATTTGCTCTGCTCTTTTTTTAGCAAGTGCTCGATCATTTTCTAAAACTAAGTCTACTGCAGGCTTAGCATCACCGAGTCTACCAACTGCGTTAATTCTAGGACCAATTGCAAATCCAATTGTTTCTTCCGTAATTGAATCTGTTGTAGTTCCACTAATCTCTAAAAGAGCTCTTAGTCCTTCACGTTGAGTTTGCTTCAGTTGCCTTACACCTTTTTTTACGATTAAACGATTTTCATCAACTAAAGGTACTAAATCAGCAACCGTCCCAATCGAAACTAGTTCCAAATATTCCTCTGGCTCCCTACCTAATAATGCGGAAGCGAATTTAAACACCACTCCTACACCCGCTAATTCTTTAAAAGGATAGCTAGGACTTAGCTTTGGATGAATGATTGCAATAGCATTTGGTAATTCCTCTGGTGGTTCATGATGATCCGTAATAATTACGTCCATACCTAGTTCATTTGCAAAATTAACTTCCTCAGCTGCTGAAATACCTGTATCTACAGTAATGATTAATGAATAACCTTGTTCGTTCGCCCATTTAAATGCATTCTTATTTGGACCATACCCTTCAGTAAAACGGTTAGGTATATAAAAATCTACTTTTGCTTCTAGTTCGATTAATGTTAAATACAATACTGAAGTACTGCTAACTCCATCTGCATCATAATCGCCAAAAATTAATATTTTTTCATTTTCTTCAATCGCTTGAAATACTCTGTCAATTGCAATATCCATACCCTCTAATAAAAACGGGTCATGAAAGCTCATTTGATCTTCATATAAAAACTTACTTGCTGCATCTACTGTATTAAATCCACGAGTAACAAGTAGTTTAGCTAATAGAGGGGAAATCTGTAATTCTTTACTTAATAATTGCTCTTCTTGGTGATTCGATAATTTCGGTTTCCAACGTGCTTTTGACTTTAACAATACTCTCACCCCTAACTGTACTATTATACTAAAGTAAACTTATTGGATGAAAGAGTTATTTTTATCATTATATGGATTAATATGGACAAAAACATTTTCCACATCTTTTTGTTCCATCAACTTTGCTTTAACATTTTTACCAATCTTATGTCCTTCTTCAACCGTTATATATGGATCTACTGAGACTTTCAAATCGATTATGACGTAATAGCCATGTTCCCTTGCATAGAGAGAATTTATCTCTTTAACACCTTCTACGTTTTTAACGATTTCTTTATATGGTTCAATATCTTCTTCATGAAGGACATGATCCATTGTTGTATGTATTGATTCTGCTCCTATATCCCAAGCCATTTTTAAAATCATAATTGCTACAATAAGCCCAGCCGCAGGGTCTGCATATAAAAGTACTGGCATATTAAATTTAGTACCTAAAATTGCAATTCCAATACCAACCATAGCTGCAGCAGATGAGTATACATCAGAGCGATGTTCATATGCATTAGCGATGATTGCGTCACTATTTAACCTTTTCCCTAAAGCATATTTATAGCGAAACATCCATTCTTTTAAAAATATAGATATAAAAGCTGCTAATAAAGCGATTAACTCTGGTGGATGAACTGGTTTAAAAAACGCGGTTATAGAGGATTTAGTTATTTCAATTCCAACGATAAATAAAAGTACGGCAACAATAATTGCAGCGATTGATTCAGCTTTACCATGTCCATAAGGATGATCCTCGTCTGGAGGCATTTTCGCAGCTCTTAAACCAAATAAAACCGCTATTGAACCGACCACATCTGACGCAGAATGTACTGCATCGGCCATTAACGCTTTACTATTTCCAATATATCCGATAACTGCTTTAACAATTGCTAGAAGTAAATTTCCATATATTCCGATATAAGCCCCTTTCCTGGCTTCCTTATAACGCTCTTCCTGTTCCATATACTTTACCTACTTCCCTTTTTCTAACTCTAAAAAACACACTTATCATTATTAACACATTATATTAGTATCTTCAAATCATAATGAATTTAATACAAAAAAGAGTATAAGCAATAGCCTATACTCTTTTTTGTTTATTTAGCTTCTTCAACATCAATTACTTGGTTTTTATCAAGTTGGCGACCTTTAATAAATAACCAAATTTGTGAAGCGATAAAGATTGAAGAATATGTTCCAACAACTAAACCGATTAATAATGCAAGTGAGAAGTTAAGAATTGCATGACTTCCGAATAAAAGCAATGCAAGTACTGCTAATAGTACAGTAAGAACTGTTTTAACAGATCGGCCTAAAGTTTGACGAATTGATTCGTTTACGACTTGTTTCAATTCTTCTCTAGAACGAATTTTCTTCTTAAGCTTCATATTTTCACGAACTCGGTCAAATGTAACGATCGAGTCATTAATCGAATAACCAACAATCGTTAGAACCGCTGCGATGAAAGTGATATCTACTTCTAATCTAAAAATACTAAATACTACAACAATGAAGAATGCATCATGTAGTAGGGCAATTACTGAAGCAATTGCATATGAGAATTGGAAACGTAATGATACATAGAGAATAATACCTGCTGATGCGATAATTAATGCTTTAATAGCATTAGCTGCTAATTCTCTACCAACAACTGGATCAACAGTACTTACGTTTGGTTCTACCCCAAATTTAGCTGTAAAATCCTTTTTCAAATCATTAATCTGATTTTTTGTTAATACACCTTTAAATACGATTGAACCTGTTTTTGCATCATTTGTAGAAACAGTAATACTTTCAGGCTTCAAGTTCATTTTTGAAATTTCATCATTAACAACTTGTTTTGTAACAGCTGATTTTGATTCAAATGTTACACGTGTACCACTTGCAAAATCAATTCCTAAATTTAATCGGAAAATAGAAAGTAGAATAACCCCAACTACTAATGTAACAATTGAAAAATAAACAAATTTTCGACCAACGCTTACAAAATCAACTTTATCATATTTTGTAGGAGGGTGCGCTAAGTTATGATTTAAACCAAGAATTTCACTTTGTTTAATACCAAACCATGTCTTCTTATTATTTAAGTAACGACTTTGAACTAATAAAGAAAGTAATAAACGAGTACCGAATACTGCAGTTAAAAAGCTTACTAAAATACTAACAATTAAACTTGTTGCAAATCCTTTTACTGAGCTTGTACCGAATGAGAACAAAACTACAGCAGCAAGTAAAGTTGTAATATTAGCATCAAAAATCGTTCCAAATGAACGCTGATTACCTGCACGATACGCTGACGCAACTGATTTTCCTAGTTTAAGTTCGTCCTTCAATCTCTCAAAAGTGATAATATTGTTATCAACCGCAATACCAACACCAAGTATTAATGCCGCAATACCTGGAAGTGTTAATACCGCATTCATGCCGTCAAATACAAGTAATGTTACATAAGTATAAGCCATTAACATGATGCTTGCGATTAAACCTGGTAAGCGATAGAAATAAAGCATAAATAAGAAAATAACTGATACACCAATAATTCCAGCAAAAATTGTTTCATGTAGAGCATCTGTACCAAATTTTGCACCGATTGATGTTGAATACATTTCTTCAAGGTGTACTGGAAGAGCCCCTGCATTTAATAAATCTGAAAGTTCTTTTGCACTTTCAACTGTGAAAGTAGAACCAACAATGGAAAGTGTATCGTCGGTAAATACTTGGTTTACACTAGCTGCAGATAAGAATTTAGGCTTTGCTTTTGCAGATTCCTTTTTGAAAGAGTCTTCTCCTTCTTTGAAATCTAACCAAATAACCATCATATTATTTGGAGCACCCATTTTTAACACTTTACTTGTAACATCTTTAACCTTAGAAGCATCCTTAAATGTGATTGATACACTTGGTTTACCCATTTGGTCAAATGTTTGCTTTGAAGCGCCTTCTTTTAAATCCGCTCCAGTCATTAGAACCTTATCATTTACGTCACGAATTGTTAAGTTCGCTTCCGTAGAAAGAATATCACGTGCTTTAGCTTGATCTTTTACACCAGCTAATTGTACACGAATACGATCTTTCCCTTCGATTTGAATGTTTGGTTCACTTACTCCTAATACGTTTACACGTTTTTCAAGAGCTTTTGCTGTACTTACTAAAACATTTTTGTTAATTTTATCGCCTTTCTTAATCGGCTTAACTTTGTAAAGCACCTCAAACCCGCCCTGTAAATCCAGACCAAGTTTAATATTTTTCGCGGTACCAAATACAGTTGTGCCAATTACTGCTGCTAACACAGCAATAATTAAGAAGAAGGCAACAATCCTGTTACGCTTCACCATGTTGTGAATTTCCTCCTCTAACTAGTTCAAGTTCTAGTACGAAAATGGTATGTTTTCATTCTTATATTATACAAATGCAATTTTTTTATTGTCAATTAATGGTTAAACTGACTCCCCAAACTGCCAAGTAGGTGATTTAAATGCTTCGATTCGAATATAATTCATATAATCGTTTACAGTTAATGAGAGTATGTCTTCTACCAGTTGAAAAAGCTTTGGTTCATCCTCTTTCTTTCGCCATATAGTTCTTTCGAGGCATTCCCATAAGTCATCCTCACTGACAGTATCGAATCCAAGCATTCTAAATTCATCCAGTTTACTTTCAATTACTACCTGTAGCTGTGGTTTAAATTCTGCAGCTTGTTGATGAAAAGTCGACATACTCTTCCCTCCTAATTTTCTGTATTTTTAGAAAAATGATTTTAGACCTTCACATTCATTTCCTAGATGTTGAACTAACTTGTCATGCTTGCCTACATTTCTAGCATATATATAATTGTAAATCATTCTAGGCTGTTTGAGAAGGTGGTAAAAGTAATGACAAAGCAAACGTTTTTAAGAGGAACGTTTTTTTTACTTATTGCAGGGCTCATCACAAGAATATTAGGATTTTTTAATCGTATTGTTGTAGCAAGAATTATGGGTGAAGAAGGCGTAGGATTATTTATGATGGCAGTACCAACACTATTTTTGGTCATGACGCTAACACAGCTCGGCCTACCAATTGCCATCTCAAAATTAATTGCAGAAGCAGTTGCTCAAAATAGACATGATCGGATAAAAAAGATTTTAGCTGTTTCAATGTCAATAACTGGCATTTTAAGTATTATTTTTACTACTGCAATGATCTTTTTATCCCCTTTCATCGCTAAAAACTTATTAACGGATGCAAGGACTATGTACCCATTAATTGCCATCGCTCCAGTTGTTCCAATTATCGCAATCTCATCAGTTTTACGCGGATATTTTCAAGGCGTACAGAATATGCGCCCTTCTTCCTTTTCCCAAGTTATTGAACAAGTTGTTCGTATTGTACTAGTTGCAGTTTGTACTAAAACTTTTTTACCATATGGAGTTGAATTTGCCGCTAGTGGCGCCATTATCTCTTCTGTATTAGGAGAATTAGCTTCGTTAATTTATATGCTTTATGTTTTTAAGAAAGAAAAAAATGCAAAGTTCATTTCTGGATTTAAGAACAATATTAAAGATGGAAGAAAAACGCTTAGCGATCTATTAAGTATTGCATTACCAACAACTGGAAGTCGTTTAATTGGTTCAATATCAATGTTTTTAGAACCAATCGTTGTCTCACAAAGTTTAGCAATTGCAGGGGTAACTGCAGCTGTTGCAACAAAACAATATGGATTACTTGCAGGATACGCTTTACCACTTTTACTTTTACCAGCGTTTATTACTTATGCACTATCTACTGCACTTGTGCCAGCGATTAGTGAAGCAATGGCCAAAAAAGATCGTGTAACTGTTGAAAGAAGATTGCAACAAGCACTACGCTACTCAATGATTGCTGGTGGTTGGTCTGTTGTCATTTTATACGTCTTTGCTTCACCGATTTTAACACTAATGTACAAAAGTGACCAAGCTACGAATTTTATATTACTTTTAGCACCATGCTTTATTTTTTACTATTTCCAAGGACCACTACAAGCTGTATTGCAGGCACTTAATCTTGCAAATTCAGCTATGATAAATAGCTTTGTCGGTTCAGTCGTTAAAATCGCTAGTATTTTATTACTAGCTACAAATCCAAAGTTCGGTATTAACGGTGTTGCCTTAGCTATGAATATTAGCATTGTAACAATAACAGTTCTTCACTATTTCACTGTATTAAAGGCCATCAACTTCTCAATTTTTGTTAAGGATTATGTTTATTGTCTAATCATTTTAGGAATTTGTATTTATGTCGGAAAATTCATCAAAGAATATGTAGTTTTTTCACCTTCATTATTAGTACAAACCTTAGTGAGTATTTCTGTTGTTACATTAATGTATATCTTATTAATTTTATTATTTAACCTAGTTAAGAAAGATGAGATCATCCGAATCCCATTCTTTAAAAAGCTAATTACAAGATAATTGACAATAGAATAGACAAAACAAAACCACAAAGTAATTTAAGAACTTTGTGGTTTCAGAGTGTTGAAATATAAAGTGGTCAATAGGGAAAACGGACATTAATTGAACATTTATTAAGGATAAAATTATCATTTGCTTGGATGTTCTATTAATGGTTTTAAATGTAAACATGTATGAGGAATTTAATGATTCTAATAACACACACTTACTATTATTTCAGAAGTTAAAAAGATTATGAGCTAATTTTTTGGCAAACAAAACCAATTGATTAGTTTATTTAATGTTCGATATTAATTGACCTACAAAAATGATTATAAACAACTGTTAGGTTACTCTAAGTAAAGTTTTTTTGATTAGGTTTTACTGCAGACTTTTTTGATGAATAAGTTGATTGGAACGGAGGGGTGCCCGACTCCTATGGGATTAGCGGGAAGGCTGAGACCCCGCAGGCTTGCCGAGGAGGCTCAGGTCTCGCCCCATGGAAAACGAGCATCCTGTAGTGCAAATCAACATCACTATACTCCTTTTACGAAAATTTGGTAACTTAATTGACAACGCTGTTTTTCAACATCGTGAAACCACAAAGTAATTAATGTACTTTGTGGTTTATTTATTTTCTTATATGTAAATGTATGTTATGTTAGTTAATTTCCACTGCAAGATACTGTTAACCCTAGATCCTTCGTTATTCGTCTTTTTTATCAAAAAATATTTCTCCGCCTCGTAAGCTACAATAAGATACTTGTTTAAAATCATCATAACCATGTTTTTTTAACTCTTCTAATAACCATTGTTTATCTTTATAATACTGATTTAAATTATCTTCTTGAACGACACCGTCTAATATTAATGGAAATGTGAGTGAACTATAGTTTATATCACCGTTTATTTCTTTTTTAAATATTGATAATTTCCCTGTAGGCTCTAGTAATGCATAATCAACATCCCTAACATCTCCAATATCCTTCTCTCTTAGTTGTAGTAATAGATCATCAAATGTGTATCTCTGTTTTTTCATCTCTTTCTCTAGTACTTTTCCCTTACTAATAATTAATACTGGATGTCCATCTAATATTTTTCTAAACATAACACTTTTTAATGAGATAAGAGAAAAAATTATTTGTATAACCACAATTAAAAACATTGGATAAATCACTTTTATAATCGGTTCATTGTGGGTTTCAATTCCGATAGCTGCTATTTCAGTTAACAAAATATATACTACCAAATCTAACAAACTTAACTCCCCAATTTCTCTTTTACCCATTAATCGAAAGAAAAGTGCAATGATTAAATAGATTGAAATCGTCCGAATCGTCATAGAACCTAATTCCATTTTACTTACCCTCACATCCAAAACTTGTTGATTTTAAAAAACATGTTCTTTAGCTAGCACTTAATACCAGTAAATATGAGTTAAAATACAACTAATTTTCCATAAAGAAAATAATAGTAGAATTTTGTTCATAATTTTACTATTTGTAATTGCCCTATAAGTATTCTAAAAATTCATCTCATGAATATGCTTGTATTAAAAGAGTGTACAAGGGGGAATATGAATGAAAAAAACAGCTGTAGCTGTCTCTTTTGGCTTTTTAACTATTCTATTATTAGTATTGTCAATTAGTTTGATTTTATCATTATTACTTAAACTAACTTCACTTACAGAAGCAAGTGTCACAACAACAACTCTTATCCTATCATTTATCGTTATGTTAATTGGTGGTTTTGTTACAGGAGCGAAAGGGAAAGAAAAAGGTTGGATTCTTGGATTATTAACGAGTGGGGCGTATTCTATTTTTGTATTTTTTGTACAGTTTCTTGGCTATGACCGAACTTTTTCACAGGAACAAATAATGTATCATGGGATCTTCTTAGGTGTTTGTATGTTAGGGTCAATTTTTGGAGTGAATGCAGCAAGTAATAAATCTTATAATAAATAATCAGTCTCAGACTGCCCGAAAACGCTCGCTTTCTTTGTTTCTTCGCCTGCTGAGCGCGGTGCTCATTACTGTCTAAGGTAACTCCGCGCCTCGAAAGACAATCGCTTGCAATCAGTCTAATCTCAACTTTTTTGGGATTTGTCTAGAACACTAATTTAAATTTCTTACAAAATAAACAAAACGCTAGTTTCCGAAATGGAACTAGCGTTTCTTACGATACAATTAATTAAAATTAAGCTTGTGTTCTTGTTTCACGAATTGCGCTTTTTTCAAATACCATACGTGATCCATCAGTAGTTTTTAAAGTAATTGTATTATTTTCTTCGTTGACAGCATCAACTAAACCGTGTAATCCACCGATTGTTACAACCATATCGCCTTTGCTAATTCCAGCTTGCATATTAGCTGTTTGCTTTTGACGCTTTTGTTGTGGACGGATTAGTAAGAAATAGAAAACTATGAACATTAATATTAGAGGTAAAATCCCCATTAAACCATTACCCATCTTAATCTTCCTTTCAATATGTAAATTTTAGAAGTTCCTAGCGTTCGGCTTATTAAAACCGTATTGTTCAAAAAACTCTTCTCGGAAATCACCTAAACGGTCTTCGCGGATTGCTTGGCGAACTTGTTCCATTAATTGTAACAGAAAATGTAAGTTATGGTAAGTAGTCAAACGCATTCCAAACGTCTCTTCGCATCGGATTAAATGACGGATATATGCTCTTGTGTAGTTTTTACATGCATAACAATCACAATTAGGATCAAGAGGAGAATAGTCCTCTGCATATTTTGCATTCTTAATTACTAATCGACCTTCACTTGTCATACATGTACCATTTCGAGCAATACGCGTTGGAAGTACGCAGTCAAACATATCCACTCCACGAATTGCACCATCAATTAATGAGTCAGGAGAACCTACCCCCATTAAATACCTTGGTTTATCCGTTGGTAGTAAAGGAGTCGTAAATTCTAAAACTCTATTCATTACATCCTTTGGTTCACCAACTGATAATCCACCAATTGCATAACCTGGGAAATCTAAAGATACTAAGTCTCTTGCGGATTGTTTACGCAGTTCTTCGTATTCTCCACCTTGTACAATACCAAATAATCCTTGATCCTCTGGTCTTTGGTGTGAATTTAAACAACGCTCTGCCCATCTACTAGTTCTTTCAACTGAACGTTTCATGTAATCATACTCAGCAGGGTATGGAGGACACTCATCAAACGCCATCATGATATCAGAACCTAATGCATTTTGAATTTCCATCGCCTTTTCAGGTGAAAGGAATAATTTATCGCCATTTAAGTGATTTCTGAAATGTACGCCTTCTTCTTCTATTTTTCGGAATTGACTTAAGCTAAATACTTGGAATCCACCTGAATCTGTTAAGATTGCACGATCCCAGTTCATAAATTTATGTAAGCCACCAGCTTTTTTAATAATCTCATGTCCTGGTCTTAACCATAAATGGTAAGTATTACTTAAAATAATCCCTGATCCCATTGCTTTTAAATCTTCAGGAGACATTGTTTTAACAGTGGCTAAAGTTCCAACAGGCATAAATGCTGGAGTTTCAAATGAACCATGTGGAGTATGGACAATTCCTAATCTCGCACCTGTTTGCTTACAAGTTTTAATATGTTCATAACGAATTGCTGTCATTTTTCGATTCCTTTCAATTCTTAAAGTATTAACATTGCATCGCCAAAGCTAAAAAAGCGATATTTTTGATCTACTGCTTCTTTATAAGCAGATAAAACTGGTTCTCTTCCAGCTAAAGCACTAATTAGCATAATTAGAGTTGATTTTGGTAAATGGAAGTTGGTAATCATCCCGTCAATTCCCATAAATTTATATCCTGGGAAAATGAAGATAGACGTCCAACCACTAGACCCTTCAAACTTACCGTTATTTGCCGTAGCAATCGTTTCAACTGTTCGTGTAGAAGTTGTTCCAACAGTAATGATTCTACCACCGTTTGCTTTCGTTTCATTTAACAGTTTAGCCGTTTCATCAGACATATAGTAGTATTCTGAATGCATATCATGTTCTTCAATGGACTCTACACTTACCGGTCTAAATGTACCTAACCCTACATGCAATGTAATAAATGCTAACTTTACACCTTTTTCTTGAACTTTAGCTAAGAGTTCTTTTGTAAAATGTAAACCTGCCGTAGGTGCCGCCGCTGAACCAATTTCTTTTGCGAATACAGTCTGATAACGATCTTTATCTTCTAATTTTTCTTTAATATATGGAGGAAGCGGCATTTCACCTAGTTGGTCTAAGATCTCATAAAAAATTCCATCGTATTGGAATTTTAATTTTCTTCCACCTTGATCACTTGAACCTACACATTCTGCCTTTAATCTGCCATCTCCAAATAAAATGATTGTACCTTCTTTTACTCTTTTAGCAGGCTTAACTAATGTTTCCCATACATCCTGCTCTTCTTGTTGAAGTAATAATACTTCAATTTGAGCACCTGTATCTTCTTTCACACCAAATAATCTAGCAGGCATGACTTTTGTTTCATTTAAAACTAAACAGTCTCCCTCTTGTAAATAATCTAACACATCTGGAAACTGTTTATGCTCTACATTGCCAGAGTCTTTATGTAATACCATAAGTCTCGATGCTTCTCGGTCCAACAGAGGAGTCTGAGCAATCAATTCTTCAGGTAAATCAAAATCAAATAAATTTACATCCATTTTTATACACCTCATAAATTTCAGGAGTAAGGACAAGGGAGGTTACCCACAATTCCCTTTTCCAAACTCTATTTATTCCTACTCATTTATTTTCTCCCAAATAGTGAAAAAATAAGTGAAAGTAAAATACTTATGATAATACATGTTACAATCGGAAAGTAAAATGATACATTTCCTTTTTTTATAAAAATATCGCCCGGAAGTTTTCCTACAAATCGAATAAACAATCCAACAACTAATAAGATAATTCCTAACGTAATTAAAATTTTTGACAAATCAATCATTGCTCCGGCACCTGCAACCGGAAATGTTTGTATGTTAAATCAGTAACAATTCGTCCCCTAGGAGTCCGCTGAAGAAATCCAATTTGAAGTAAATACGGCTCATATACATCTTCAATCGTTTGTGACTCTTCACCGATCGAAGCTGCAATCGTATCAACCCCAACAGGACCGCCTTTAAATCGCTCAATAATAGCTAGTAACAATTTATGATCGATATGGTCTAGACCTGCTTCATCTACCTGCATTTGAATTAAAGAGTCTTTTGCTATTTCAAAGGTAATAATTCCACTCCCTTGAACTTGAGCAAAATCTCTAACCCTTCGTAATAAACGGTTTGCAATTCGGGGTGTACCTCGAGACCTTCTAGCTACCTCTAAAGCAGCGTCATTTTCAATTTCCATTCCAAATAACTCTGCTGTTCTTTTTACGATCAATGCTAGCTGTTCAACTGTATAAAATTCTAACCGATTTAATACTCCAAAACGATCTCTAAGTGGTGAAGAAAGGAGACCTGCTCTAGTTGTTGCACCTATTAATGTAAATGGTGGCAAATCAATTCTTACCGACCTTGCAGTTGCATCCTTGCCAATTACGATATCAAAGAAAAAGTCTTCCATTGCTGGGTAAAGTACTTCTTCCACTGTTCGAGGCAGTCGGTGAATTTCATCAATAAATAATACATCACCTGGTTGAAGTGAAGTCAAAATAGCTGCTAGATCTCCAGGACGTTCAATCGCTGGTCCTGAAGTCGTTTTGAATCCAACACCTAGTTCATTGGCAATAATCGCTGCTAAAGTGGTTTTACCTAATCCAGGAGGACCGTATAATAGAACATGATCTAAAGACTCATTTCGCATTTTTGCCGCTTCAATAAAAACTTGCAAATTCTTTTTAACTTTATCTTGCCCTATATATTCCCTTAATGATTGAGGCCTTAGTGAAAGCTCTTGATCAAATTCCTCGCCACTGCTTTCACTTGATAAAATTCGGTCATCCATTTTCATCACCTCTTAGCTTGCAATAGTAATTGAAGTGCTTTTTTAATATATTCATCAGTTGAAAGTTTTTCATTTTTTAATAACGGTACAATCCTTTTAACTTCTTTTTCCGCATAGCCTAATGCTTTTAAAGCTTCAATTGCATCATCTAATGAAGATGCTGCACTTTCTTTCTCTTCTATAGCATCTAGGTCAGTAAATAAATCAACTTGTACTGCTCCAAAGACTTTTTCAAGTTTTCCTTTTAAATCAAGGATCATTTGTCTTGCTGTCTTTTTACCAACACCAGGAAACTTTGTTAAAAATACTTCGTCCTCTTCTTCTATCGCATGAACAATTTGATTTGGCTCTCCAGTCGCAACAATTGCCAAGGCACCTTTAGGACCGATACCTGATACACTTAACAATTTTTGAAATAAAGTACGTTCATCTAGTGTTTTAAAACCATATAACATCATAACATCTTCTCTTACATAATGATGAGTATAAACTTTTAAGATTTCATTTGAAGGTCTAAAAACATATGGATTAGGTGTAAATAATTGATAGCCCATTCCATTATGATCAATTACAATATATTCTGGTCCAACCCATTCTATCTTTCCAATTATGTATTCGTACATGGTTTTCTCCCCTTTTTACATGTATTCCATTGTACCATAGATAGAAGAAGGAAAAAAATAGTCGGCTGTCGAAAATAAAAATTTTATACATATGATTTAATGAAAAAGTTTAGATAAAAATGACTAATGAATATAGCAAAATTTTAAAAGCTAGTTACTTAAGAAAATCCAAAGGGAGGCTATTCGATTTGGACATGTTTCCAATTCTAACTACAGAGAGACTTTATTTACGAGAAATTAAAGTCACTGATCTTAATCGAATGTTCAATATTTTATCAAGAGAAGATGTCACCAAATATTATGGACTCGATGCACTAAAAAATAGTAGTGAAGTATTGGACGTAATTCATTATTTTAGAGAAATGTATGAAACGCGCAATGGCATCCGTTGGGGAATGATTGATAATGAAACAAACAAATTAATCGGAACATGTGGATTTAATGCCTACCAAGAACGAAACAAAAGAGCAGAAGTTGGCTATGAGCTACACCCAGACTATTGGAGAAAAGGTTTTGCGACAGAAGCTTTAAAGGCATTAATATCATATGGTTTTGATGTTCTCCAACTAAATCGAATTGGAGCGATCGTTTATCCTGAAAATCTCCCTTCCCAAAAACTTCTTGAAAAAATAGGATTTACGAATGAGGGTCTACTACGCGAGTATTTAATACAAGGAAGTACAGCGCATGATACTTATGTTTATTCAATTTTGAGAAATGAATGGGAAAGAGCCCAGGAAAAGAAAGTTCGAGATAGAAAAATGATTTGAACCCTTAAAATACAAAAAATCCACAAGGAAAATAAATCACCTTTGTGGATTATTTTTATATTTAGATAGTCGTTACCGATTGATCACAGGCGAATTCCGAAATTCAATTTACGATTCTTTCATACTCTTTTAAGTAATGTAATAAATATTCGTAATGATCTTTGGTCGAAATTTTAATCCCTTTCTCAAGCTGCTTTTGTTTATTTACTTCTAATTTATTCGTATCTATTTGAAAAAAAGATTCAATAATATTATTACCACTTGGCGCTCCAATATATAAATTCAAAACTCCATTTGAATTTATTCCTAAATAACCTTTCGACTTTAAAGTAGGTGAAAGATCATTTATTTTTTTCATTAATACGATTTGATCATCATTTTCTTCTATGACTTTCCAACCCTTAAACTCTTTTTTCACTTGCCCAAGAGTTTTGTGTTGATTAATATAAATTTCCTCAATCACTTCACCGTTTATATATACTTTATGTAAAATGATTGTAATCCCCTTTTTGTTGGAACTATGATGAATATCATTATGAGCTGCCAATGTTTCAGTTTGTGCCGGTATTAATAAAGCTAGTAAACAAACAAATATTAAAATGAACTTTTTCACAAACATCCACTCCTTTAGACAAATTCATACAAGCTTTTTTAGTTTGACCATTCCTTTTATCTTTATCCAAGATGTTTAAAATTTTTTAAATGGCCATTAATCTTTTAAACAAAAAAAACGAAAGAGTTGTCTTTAGGAAAGGGGGGTTGAAAGCTAATGATCATCATCTTTTTTACATTTTAATTTTATCTTTAAAGATTAGATGTATTTTCAAATAGAGATATATAAAAATTAGGTGCCACTTCAATTTCCTTATGAAATGTAAAACCAGAAGTTTTATATAAGTTAATGGCCGGTAGGTTATCTGACCCTGTTGAAACAATTACCTTTTTCTTTTTGGCAATTTCATTTAAAAAATAATGAACTAATTTTCTTGCTATCCCCCGCTTAAAGCAAATAGGATGTACTACCAATCTACATATTTGATATTCGTTATCGCCTTCTGAATAGGCTAAAAATCCTTTTAAATCATTATCAATCACATAACCGATAAAGATTTCTCTGGAATCTCTAATACTTTCAACATTGTCCTTTAATTGTGGTATCCCTTCAAAATTGATTAACTTTGCCTCTACCTTATATGCAGGTAACTGTACATTTAAAATTGAATTTGCCATTTTTCTGTCTTTATTGTCTAATTTAAAAATCAAAATTTTCTCCTCCTAATCCCCTAACCCTTAATCATGCCCTTTTGATAAACCATTTAGGATATAAAAGTTAAATAACTCAGTAATTTTTTTAGGACTTAGTGCTTCGTGCTCTTTCTCCCAATCGATTTTAAGTGTGGTATAAAGTCGAAACATTACTAAAGCGGTTATTTCGGGATCACATTCAACAATTTCTTTCTTTGCAATTGCCTCTTCAATTTTTTTCTGTATGTAGAGAATGATTGAATGATTCAATCGTCTTAAAGCATCATGTACGATAGTTGTTCCCATTTCTTTTTGTTCCTGAAGTAACTTTATTGTTAATTCATGTTCATTATGAAAGGCAATAAAAACTTCAATTCCTTTATGTGCTTTTTCGATGAATGAATCTTCATCACGAATGGATTGTTCTGCTAAAAATTTCATTTCAGTAATCAAATTATTGATGATTTCATCAAACAACTCTTCTTTATTTTTGAAGAAAGTATAGATTGTTCCCTTTCCAACATTTGCCTGTTTTGCGATTTGACTCATTGTAGTTGCTTTATAGCCAAAGATGGTAAATGACTTTGTGGCAGCTTGTAAAATATTTTGCTTTTTCAAAAAACTCACCTCAAATTCTCTTTTTAACCAATTGACCACTTCGAACTTTTGGTCAATATAAAAATCACTTTACCATATTGTTTAACCCTCATCAAACGAATTATTTAACTATTCTAAGAACTAATAGTAACTAAACTTGATAAAATCCAACCCCAAAAACCTGAACACTTAAAAAAAGGAAGAAGCAAGGGCTTCTTCCTTTTCAATGTAAAAATTTGTTTTTATCGGTTTGGATTAGTTGCATCCTTAACATCATTTTTTACATTACGATACATATGTTTAACATTTTCTTTTGTATCGTATAATACATTTTTAGTGGCATTAGGAACATTATTTGTAATGTTATTTAAATTATTTCTTATTGTACCATCGAATGTTACATATACTTTTTTACCACTCGTGTATGGTGATAAAGCGTCTTTGATTTTAGATCTAAATGCGCTTTCATCAACATTTTTATTTACTAAATCTACTGCAACTAGAACTTGATCACCAACAGCTACCGTGTTTGCTTTGGCAACATTTGACATTTGTTCTACTCGTTTAGAAATTTGGTCAGCAAACTTTCGTTCACCAGCATTCATATTAGTATTTGTACTAATATTTGTATATGGTACAAGAGGAGCTGTGTTTAAATCGTTATTATAACGAACTTGATCCATCGTGTAGTTTCTATTCATATTGTTAACATTTCTTCCATATGTTCCATCATGGATTACGCCATCATTAGAATACTCACTACTTAAACCTTCATTTATACGATCATTTCCGTAGTGATTATTTTTCTTTGTGAAATAATCTTGGTTATTAGGATAGTTTACGTTTTCATAACGATCATTAACAGCATAAGGGTTTGTCGGTCTATTGAAGTTTACTTTTTCATAACCAACATTTCTTTTATGGTCATTCATGGCATTATTGTTTGTTCCACAAGCAGATAATGTTATAGCTGTTAGCACCGTACCTGTAGCAACGATAAGACCTTTTTTATTCAATATAAAACCCTCCCTTTAATTACAGCCAATTGTAATACTAAAGTTGTATTACAAAGTTAGGTTGACCTTTTTAGGTGGATTTTAAATTGTTAATTGATGGTTGGAAACTCATTTTAAGTAAAAAAGTAGCCTTTAAAGGCTGTTTCATGAGAATTTAATTTCTACACCAATTAATTCCTGTATTGAAATAGAAAATAAAAAAAAGACGATTAAAAATTAATCGCCTTTTTAAATAAAATTCTTTATTGTTCATCTTCCTCGAAATATGGCACTCCGTATGAAGACTGATTTTGTGCATAAGGAGTAAATAATTGCGAATTTGGATCAAAATAAGGTTCTGATGCATCACGATACATTGGAGTCGGTCCAGTAGCATACGGTGTAGCAACTGGTGCGCCTTGGAACTTTGGATAGTCCATAGCAGGCAATGTTTGTGGGAAGTTTTCATTTGGTCCCATATACGCTGGCAATGTTTGCGGGAAGTTTGCGTTTGGTCCCATATATGCTGGCATTGTTGCTGGGAAGTTTGCGTTTGGTCCCATATATGCTGGCATTGTTGCTGGGAAGTTTTCATTTGGTCCCATATATGCTGGTAGTGTTGCTGGGAAGTTTGCGTTTGGTCCCATATATGCTGGCATTGTTGCTGGGAAGTTTTCATTTGGTCCCATATATGCTGGTAGTGTTGCTGGGAAGTTTGCGTTTGGTCCCATATATGCTGGTAGTGTTGCTGGGAAGTTTTCATTTGGTCCCATATATGCCGGCATTGTTGCTGGGAAGTTTTCATTTGGTCCCATATATGCTGGTAATGTTTGTGGGAAGTTTCCGCTCGGTCCCATGTATGCCGGTAATGTTTGCGCTAAATTTGGATTCGGTCCCATATATGCTGGTAGTGTTTGCCCTGTATTTGGATTTGGTCCCATATACGATGGCATTGTTTGCCCAGTATTTCCTGGCATTGGCGCTGGTAATGGCATTGGCATCGCAGTTGGCGGAACTGGTGCTCCTGGTGCTCCTGGTGCTCCTGGTGCTCCTGGTGCTCCTGGTGCTCCTGGTGCTCCTCCAGTCACTCCTGGTGCTTCTCCAGATCCTGGCAACATCGGCATAGCTCCAAAACTCGGTAATGTTGGTAATGCCCCTCCTTCTCCACGTGGATAATATGGGTATCCAGCATTTGGTCCCATATATGCTGGTAATGTTTGTGGGAAGTTTGCGTTTGGTCCCATATATGCTGGTAATGTTTGTGGGAAGTTTGCGTTTGGTCCCATATATGCTGGTAATGTTTGTGGGAAGTTTGCGTTTGGTCCCATATATGCTGGCATTGTTTGTGGGAAGTTTGCGTTTGGTCCCATATATGCCGGCATTGTTTGTGGGAAGTTTTCATTTGGTCCCATATATGCTGGTAACGTTTGGGCTGCGTTTGGGTTTGGTCCTACATATGCTGGTAATGTTTGGGCTGCGTTTGGATTTGGTCCCATATATGCTGGTAATGTTTGGGCTGCGTTTGGATTCGGTCCTACATATGCTGGTAGCGTTTGAGCTGCGTTTGGATTTGGTCCTACATACGCTGGTAATGTTTGCGGTACATTCGGTCCTGCGTATGCTGGTAGTGTTTGTGGTGCATTCGGTCCCATAAACGCTGGTAATGTTTGGGCTTTATTAGTAGCTACTGGTGATACTTGCGCATTTGGCTTTCCTGTTGCCACTGGCGATACTTGCATATTCGGTTTTCCTGTTGATACTGGTGATACTTGCATATTTGGTTTTCCTGTTGATACTGGTGACACTTGCATATTTGGTTTCCCTGTTGATACTGGTGATACTTGCATATTCGGCTTTCCAGTTGATACTGGTGATACTTGCATGTTTGGTTTCCCTGTAGATACTGGTGATACTTGCATATTCGGTTTTCCTGTTGCTACAGGTAATACTTGCTCTTTTGGTTTTCCTGTTGATATTGGTGATACTTGCACATTTGGTTTTCCTGTTGATACTGGTGATACTTGCACATTTGGTTTTCCTGTTGATACTGGTGATACTTGTTGATTTGGTTTTCCTGTTGATACAGGCGATACTTGTTGATTTGGTTTTCCTGTTTCCGCTGGCGATACTTGCGGAGTTGGTGTTGACGGAGAAACTAATGATCCTGGGAAGTAGTTCTTTTTCTCTGACATGCTTTGTCCTCCCTTGGTGTTCACATTTGATTTATTATCATTTATCGGATTTTTAACTGCCACTGGCGAAACAACTTGCGGTATGTTCGCATTTGGTTTTCCAGTTTGAACAGGAGATACTTGTTGATTCGCATTATTTGTCGCAGGTGATACAGTCGGTTTCGCAGGTGGAATAGGTACCTGAATTACAGGTTTTACTGTCGGTGTAACCTCTACATTAATATTCAAATTATTATCAACAGGCTTTGTATTCGGCATGACAGCAGGTTGTGTCTGTGCTACAGGTTGAACATTTCCTTCTTCTACCTCCAAAGCAACACTTGGTTTAGGTTGCTGTACCTCCTTTTTAGAACCTATTGGGGCTGGTTTTTCTCCCCTTTCTGGCACTTTTATTTTCATGCCAGGATAGATCATATCTGGATTACTTAGTTGGGCATTTAATTTAACTATCTCTTCGTAGTCGATGTTATATTTTTGAGCAATGCTCTTAAGGGTATCGCCCTTTATTACTATGTGAATTCTCACCTTTTCCCCTCCTGACCAATTGCCTCTACGTTGGATTGTACATTAGTACCTCACAACAATGTATGTCTGAATATTTGTATTTATGATAGAAGGTATTTTAATTTATGACGAGTAAGCTTGTATAAGTATTTACTTTATTCTTGTTTTTTCTATAAAAAAAATCATTTAGCTCAGAATGAACTAAATGATTTTAATTTTTTTGCTATTTAATTTTTAAGCAAGCTCAAGCATTTTATCTAATGCTTTAACTGCATCTTTTGCAGTTTGCTTATCTACTGTAATAATATTTTGAATGTTACCTTTTTCGATATTTTCTAAAGACCATAATAAATGTGGTAAATCGATACGATTCATCGTTAAGCAAGGACACATAAACGGATTTAATGAAATGATCTCCTTATCAGGATGATTTTTAATAATTCTTTGAACTAGGTTCATTTCAGTTCCAATTGCCCATTTACTTCCTGCAGGAGCAGCTTCAATTTGGTCAATAATATATTTAGTAGATCCATTGTCATCACTTGCTGCTACAACTTCTCTAGAACATTCTGGATGCACAATAATTCTCATATCTGGATGATTTTTTCGTACATTCTCAATATTTTTCACTGTAAAATTCTCATGAACAGAGCAGTGACCTTTCCAAAGTATTACTTTGATGTTATTTAGATCATCACCCTCATATTCTAAAGTGTCCGTTATTGGATTCCAAATCGCCATATGCTCTAACGGTACACCTAATTCAAATGCTGTGTTTCTACCTAAATGTTGATCGGGTAGGAACAAAATACGTTCCTTTTGTGTAAAAGCCCACGAAACAACTTTTTTAGCATTAGATGATGTTACGGTTGCTCCATCATTTCTACCGACAAACGCTTTAATAGCAGCAGTTGAATTAACATATGTTAACGGTAAAATTGTGTCTCCGAAAAGCTTCTGTAACTCTACCCATGCACGATCAGTTTGATGGTGATCTGCCATATCTGCCATTGAACAGCCTGCTCTCATATCAGGTAAAATAACAATCTGTTCGTCTTCTGTTAAAATATCTGCGGTCTCTGCCATAAAATGTACACCACAGAATACGATATATTTCGCTTTTTTATTATTAGCAGCAACTTGAGCAAGTTGTAGAGAATCTCCAGTCGAATCTGAAAAAACTACAACTTCTTCCTTTTGATAATGATGACCTGGAATGAAAAGAGCATCACCTAATCTCTCTTTTATATCTTTTACTCTTTTTTCCATTTCCTCAGTTGATAATGTATAGTATTCATCAGGAATTTGATATCCTTCATTTTTTTGTATCATATCTAAAACGTTCATTGTCCCCACTCCAATCCCTCTTTATTACAAGTAGAAGCTTATATCTAATGCTTTTGCCGAATGTGTTAAACAGCCTAAAGAAATAACATTTACACCACAGTTTTGAAAACTTGCTAAATTATCTAAAGTAATTCCACCAGAAGCTTCTGTTACAATCGTTTCTGGAACAAGCTTAACGAATTCTTTTATTTCATCTGGAGTACGATTATCAAACATAATGACATCTGCACCAGCTTCAATGGCTTGAAGAACTTGATCTTTGTTTTCTGTCTCGACTTCAATTTTGACCATATGACCTAATTTATGACGTAATGAATCTACTGCATTTTTAATTGAACCTGCGTAAGCAATATGATTATCTTTCAGCATCACTGCATCATATAAGCCGAAACGATGGTTTGAGCCTCCACCACAAGTAACTGCATACTTATCAAACAAACGTAAACCTGGCATCGTTTTTCTTGTATCAACAAGTTTGATTTTCTCGTCGTTTAATGTTTCAACTGCTTTTGAAGTAAGCGTTGCAATCCCACTCATTCGTTGTAAAAGATTAAGCATAACTCTTTCACCTGATAATAACACTTGAACTGGTCCTTCTACTTCCGCAAGGAGCTGCCCTGCCTGAACAGTTTCACCATCTTTAACGTGCAGTGTTACTTTTATATCTTCATGAAGTAATTTATAAGTTATTTCGATTAAATCAGTACCAGCAATTACTCCATCTGCTTTTGCAAGTACTTTTCCAGTTGTTCTTTCATGCATTGGAAAAATATGAATTGAGGATAGATCTCCTTCTCCAATATCCTCTAGTAAAAATTGCTCAATCATTTTTTTAGCTTTTAATGTATTCATGCATTTCTCTCCTCAAATATTAGCTGTTTGATCGATATATTCTATAAAATGTGAGCCGATGCTTTCTTTTCTTCTTATTGCAGCTTCTGCTATTAGTTTTCCAGTAATTAGCATATTGTATCTTTCTATTTCCTCTTTGTTCATCGGGCGTGTATCAACTGTTTTAGATTCTAAGAAGTAAGAAAAATAGGTGATTGCTTTAGTTAAATCGTCTTCTTTTCTTACAATACCGATATACTTCATCATTATTTCTTTAATTTCATCTTTTGTAGGTAATGTTCTAAATCTTGGTAACATGTATTTTGGCAGATTCTCATTTATTTTAGCTAAAGGAAGGTCAGCAATAAATTTCGCAACCTTTTTACCAAACACAATCCCTTCCAATAAAGAATTACTTGCGAGTCGATTTGCACCATGCACACCTGTACAAGCAACCTCTCCTACTGCATACAATCCAGGTATTGTCGTTTCTCCATTTGCAGATGTCTTTACCCCACCCATGTGGAAATGTGCGCCAGGAACAACAGGAATCAATCCTTTTTCTAGATCAATTCCATTATTAATAAGATTGGCAGTAATTGTTGGAAAACGTTGTTCAAATCCATCAATCATTTCAATCGATAAATAGATTTCTTCCCCGTTTTGCATTTCATTAAAAATCGCCCTACTAACAACATCTCTTGGTGCTAAATCTTCAAAAGGATGAATTCCTTTCATAATGCGACGACCAGTTTTCGTAACTAAAAAAGCTCCTTCGCCTCTAACAGCTTCTGATACTAGACCTTTACATGCCCCATTAATGTAAAGCATGGTTGGATGAAATTGAATAAACTCCAAATCTGCCATCTCACAACCTGCTCGAAATGCCATAGCAATTCCATCTCCGGTTATGGCCCTATTATTGGAACTAAATTGATACATTGCCCCAATACCGCCAGTTGCCAAAAGTGTTGTGTTTGCAAAACAGGATTCTAATTCCCCATTTTCATTAAGTATATAAACACCCTTACATATTCCATCTTGTATGATTAAATCAATTACCATTTCATGTTCTATAATCGTTATTTTATCTTTTAACCGAGCATAGATAGTTTCAACTAAATGCTTTCCAGTGGCATCTCCGCCAGAATGTAAAATTCTATTTTTCCGATGCGCTCCTTCTCTACCAAGATGAAATTGACCTAATTCATCTTTATCAAACTCCATGCCAATAGAAACAAGATCCTTCATAGACGTTGTTCCGTTCTTTACTAGTTCTTCTACTGCTTCTATATTATTTACATTACAACCCGCTTCGAGCGTATCTTGTTTATGAAGTTCCCAAGAATCATCATCAGACATTACAGCTGCAATTCCACCTTGTGCAAGCATCGAATTGCTGTCCCAAATTTTTTTCTTTGTGAATAGAATCACATTTTTAGACTGACAAATTTCCTCAGCAGCCATTAAAGCAGCAATCCCACTGCCAATAATGACAACGTCTGCAGTTCGCATAGTTGCCCCCTCCATTTACAGTACATCTATTTAAATTTTATCTTATAGATAAAAAAGCTGTCTTGACACCTATATTTACATATATTTAAACTAATGACAAGAAATTTTTTTTTAATGAGTAAAAAAGGAGACTTTAATTTGATTTATTTAGACTATGCTGCAACAACTCCAATGAGTGAAGAAGCCATTGAGACATTTATCACTGCCTCTAAAAATTACTTTGGAAATGAGCGAAGTTTACATGATATTGGCTCAAAGGCATCACTGTTACTTGAAGCATGCCGCAAGCAATTAGCAGGCTTTATAAATGCTAGCCCCGCTTCAATTTACTTTACAAGTGGAGGAACTGAATCAAATTTAATTGCTATTCAAACCCTCTTGAAGAGTACAAAAAAAGTCGGAAAACACATACTAACCACAACATTAGAGCATTCTTCAATAAGTAATTATTTAAAAGTACTGGAAGAACAAGGATATGAAGTTTCTTATTTGCCAGTTACAAATAGCGGGATTATCTCTTTAGAAGTAATTGAAAATGCAATTCGTGAAGATACTATATTGGGCATTTTTCAACATGTAAATTCTGAAATTGGAGCTATTCAACCGATTAACGAGATTGCAAATTTATTTAATTCATCAAATATTTTACTTCATTGCGATTGTGTACAATCATTTGGAAAAATAACAATTGATGTCTCAAAATATGAAATTTCTAGTCTGAGTATTTCAGGTCATAAATTATATGGACCAAAAGGGATCGGAGCCCTTTATTTAAATCCTAAATTAACTTGTCAACCAATCTATCCCGGTACATCTCATGAAAGTGGGATACGCCCCGGTACTGTTAATGTCCCAGCAATTGCATCATTTGTAACAGCAGCTGGTCATATAATAAAAAATCAAGATGAAGAGCAAAAGAGATGTCTCTATTTAAAAAATGTTTTAAAATCACAATTACAAGATGTTCAACATCTTGTAAAATTTGAAGGTTCTGATGGAGAGTATATTCCAAATATAATTGGAATGAGGATCATTGGACTTGAAGGTCAGTTTGTTATGCTTGAATGTAATCGACATCAATTTGCCATTTCAACGGGAAGTGCTTGTGCAATTGGTATGCAAAAACCTTCAGAAACAATGTTAGCAATTGGAAGAGACCCCCATGAGGCAAAACAATTCTTCAGAGTTTCAATCGGAAAACATACAACAGAAGAAGACTTAGTCAAATTTTCGTCTGTGTTAAAATTAATCATTAATCAAAATTTTTAATCGAGGAAATTAAAATGAATAAAAAACTTTTAGGGGAAGAAAGAAGAAAGAAAGTTTTACAATGGTTAAAGGAGTCTGAGTCGCCCTTATCAGGCAATTCCTTAGCTAAAAGAGCAAATGTTAGTCGACAAGTTGTCGTAGGTGATATTACACTTTTAAAAGCGAAAAATGAGCCTATACTAGCAACTGCACAAGGCTATATTTATATACATCCTAATAAGGAAACCGACAAAATTAGAAAAGTAATCATTTGTCACCATACAGCTGAAGACACTCAAAAAGAACTAGAAATATTAGTCGATCACGGTGTTACTGTTAAGGATGTAATGGTTGAACATCCCGTCTATGGATATATCACAGCCCAATTACAAATTGCGAACCGTTATGATATAAGCTTATTCCTTCAAAAAATGGGAGAAACGAGCTCTGTCCCACTGTCAAATTTAACAAATGGAACACATCTTCATACGATAGAGGCAGATAGTGAACAGCAGCTTGAAAGTGCAATCTTACAATTAAAAACTGAAGGTTTTTTAGTAGACATGCCATAAGTGAACAATAAGGAGTGTCTCATATGTCAAGGAAATGGACATATGGGCATCCTTTTTTTATTTTGAGCAGGGGTATCTTAGTTAGACTTTAAATTGTAGTTGAAGTTTTCGATCTTGTGGATGGTCATTTCAGCAAGCTTTAATCAATTTTCAATCGAAATAGGAGTAAAATTGCTTCTTTCCCTTTATAAGGGTCTTATTTTTGTACAATGTGAAATCAGTATACCTTTACTAGTATGGGTAAAACTTTATCTTATTTGCGATTATTGGAAATTTATTTGCTGTTTTGCCAAGTTTAACTGCTATTTTAACAATGTTAATTGCGATTCTCCAAATTTATTTGCAGTTCGCTTTTTAGTTACCTATTTATGAATAAATAAGAAAGAGGGTGCCCAAAATTTGGACACCCTCTTTTTATATAGGAATTATTAATCGATAAATTCGAATTCGTATTCAGAAATTTTAACGATATCTCCGTTTTTCGCGCCACGTTGACGTAGTGCTTCATCAATCCCCATTCCACGCATTTGACGTGCAAATCGACGAATTGACTCTTCACGTTCAAAGTTAGTCATTTTGAATAGTTTTTCAAGCTCTTCACCTTTAACGACGAACGTTCCATCACTTTCACGAGTAATCTCAAAAGTAGGTTCTTCTTTTTGATATTTATAAAGAACTCGTAATGGTTTATCTTCCTCTTCGTCATGAAGTGGGAATTCTGGAGTTGTTTCAACTAAATCTGCAACTGTAAATAATAAATCACGTAAACCTTGACGTGTTACCGCAGAAATTGGGAAAATTTGAACTTCATCTCCAACTTGTTCTTTAAACTTAATTAAGTTTTCTTCAGCTTCTGGAATATCCATTTTATTTGCAACGACTACTTGAGGTCGTTCAGTTAAACGTAAATTATATTCTTTTAGCTCTTGATTAATTGTTAAGTAATCTTCATACGGGTCTCTGCCTTCAAGACCTGACATATCAATTACATGAACAATTACACGTGTTCTTTCAATATGACGTAGGAATTGATGCCCAAGTCCAACGCCTTGATGTGCTCCTTCAATTAACCCTGGTAAATCGGCCATTACAAAACTTCGATTATCTTCTGTTTCTACAACACCTAAATTAGGAACAATAGTTGTAAAATGATAATCAGCGATTTTTGGTCTAGCAGAACTTACAACAGATAGTAATGTTGATTTACCAACACTTGGGAAACCAACTAATCCAACGTCAGCTAAAACTTTAAGTTCTAGTTTAATGTTTCTTTCCTTACCTGGCTCACCATTTTCAGCTATTTCTGGAGCCGGATTTGCAGGCGATGCAAATCGACTATTTCCACGGCCTCCACGGCCTCCTCTTGCAATAATAGCTGTTTGACCATCCATTGTAAGGTCAGCTATTAATTCACCTGAATCAGCATCTGTTACAATCGTCCCAGGTGGTACTTTTACAATCATATCTTCTGCATTTTTACCATGTTGATTTTTAGACATACCATGTTGACCACGATCTGCTTTAAAATGACGTTTATAACGGAAATCCATTAATGTTCTTAAGCCTTCATCTACTTTAAATACAACATTAGCTCCCCTACCACCGTCTCCTCCAGCAGGGCCACCTTTTGGAACATATTTTTCACGACGGAAGGCTACCATACCGTTTCCACCGTCTCCACCTTTTACATATATCTTGACTTGATCAATAAACATAAATCCACCACTCTTTTATTTTTCCATTTTAAATTCGATACTGCACTCTTCTGTCTCACAAAAATATGACATCATTCTAATTTTTGAGCTGTCATTTGATGATGAAACAATCCACTTCAACATATCTTCTTTCTTTGTTAGTTTACCTCTGAAGTCAAAAAAGAAACTAACTGTTTTATCATTTATTTCAATTGTTAAACTAACAAAATTTTCCTCATAAATATGTACCCAAGATTCTAGTTTTTCTAAAAAATTTTGAATCCATTCTGTCATCACTTCGTCTAAATTTTTAAGCGAACATGGTTCCCCTAAAATTTCATAATCTAGTACAATTGTACGAGGCTTCCAGTTATAGGTAATGATAAATTCTGCAAACTCTGGAATTTGTAACGAACAAATTTTAGCTTCATTCAAAGAATCAGCGACAATTTTTGTTATCGTTTCTTCTAGCTGGTCAGATTGACCTGTGGCCATGTATCCTTTTATTAATTGAATTCGATTTAACCAATCATGACGTGAATGTCTTAATACCTCTAGAACGTCCCATTTCTCCTGCATTGTATTCTCCTATAGGTTTACATTTTTGGTATTTATGAAGGTAATAAAAAAGTTAGACTCGGCAATTCATTGATCATATTGAAAGTCTCAAACTAGTCTGTAGCTTGTAAAATGCCGAGTCTTTGGAGCATATTGTTTGAGAGGTTGCTATAACAACACCTATTTTCATGTTGAATAGCAATTTATTATAAATAAAAATGTCTTAAGTACAGAAAAACTCTAACCTAAAAGGTTAGAGTTTCTAAGTTAGTTTCTTAAGCTTCTTGAGCTACAGGGTATACACTTACTTGTTTGCGGTCACGGCCTAAACGTTCGAATTTAACTACGCCATCAACCTTCGCAAATAATGTGTCATCTCCACCACGACCAACGTTTACACCTGGATAAATCTTAGTGCCGCGTTGACGGTAAAGAATTGAACCACCAGTTACGAATTGTCCATCAGCACGTTTAGCGCCAAGACGTTTTGACATTGAGTCACGACCGTTTTTTGTAGAACCTACTCCCTTTTTAGAAGCAAATAACTGAAGATTTAATTTTAACATGGTTACACCTCCTGTTTTACTCGTTTATAGTGACATAGTCACCGTAACTTGCAGCGATAGTTTGTAAAGATACGATCATCGCTTCAAGGATAAGTTGCGCTTTTTGCATATTTTCTTCATTTAAATCAATCGGTAATTGATACTTCAAGAAACCTTTCTTTTCATCAATCACTGTATTTAATTCCGAATCTATACGGCAAATTGCTTCCAAAGCATTTACAGATCCTACTGAAACTGCTGATATACCGGCACAAACAATGTCAGTTCCGGCATCAGAAAAAAATGCATGTCCACTTATTTTAAAGGAACCTATACGTCCATCTTTTAAACGTTCAATTGTTATTTTAGTCATTACTTAAAATTAAGCGTTGATTTTTTCGATAACAACTTTAGTGTAAGGTTGACGATGACCTTGCTTACGACGGTAGTTCTTTTTAGATTTGTATTTGAATACAAGAATCTTTTTAGCTTTACCGTTCTTTTCAACTTTTGCAGTTACAGTAGCTCCTTCAACAGTTGGGCTACCAACTTTGATGTTTTCGCCACCTACGAATAAAACTTTGTCGAATGTTACAGTTTCACCTGCGTTAGTATCAAGTTTTTCGATGTAGATTGCTTGACCTTCTTCAACTTTGATTTGTTTACCACCAGTTTCAATAATTGCGTACATAATTGCACCTCCTCAATAGTCTAAGACTCGCCACCAATAGGCATGCTAAAAATAGCAATTTAATACCTATTATGCGCGGTTGTAGCACGGGTGCGCTACAAACAATAACATTATGATGTTACCATGGCGCATGTCGAATGTCAACAACTTCTTCAGTTAATGACTGCTTCTAAATAGCTGGTGATTTCCTTGGTCGTACCAGTTCGAACTATATTATAAAAAGGTGTTTTTGAAGATAAAATTTTTAAACAGATTTTTATAAACATTGCTTTTTCTAGTCTTTGTACATGATTATTTTGATCTCCATTTAACGCTATTGCGACATCTTCACTACATTCAACAAGTAAAGCCTCAATATCACGACTTGTTGAGAGCTCCCAAAGCGCTCTTTCTAGCTCAAAAACTGTCTGAACTGTGTTTTTTACAAGCCCACTACCATTACACTCAGGGCACTTTTGATGTGTTGCTTCGATATGTGAATGAGCTGTTCTTTTGCGTGTAAGTTCAAATAAACCAAGGTCAGAAAATCCAAATAGCTTTGTATATGCTCGATCATTTTTAAAGGCTTCCTTTAATTGATCGCCTATACTTTTTTGCTGTTCAACGGACTTCATATTTATAAAATCAATAATAATCATGCCACCAATATCACGAAGTCTTAATTGGCGAACAATCTCATTTGCAGCTAATTTATTTGTATGATAAACAGTTTCTTCACGATTATTTTTCCCGCTAAATTTACCTGTATTTACATCGATCACTGTCATAGCTTCAGTTTGCTCGATTAGAAGAAATGAACCATTTTTTAACCATACAATTTGTTTAAAAGATTTCTCTATTTGTTCTTCAATTTTAAATGCCACGAAAATATTTTCATTTCCTCTATAACTAATTATTTGAAGATCTTCAGGCAAATAATTTTTATAAGCAGCTAAATCATCAATGATTAATTCACTGATTGTATCTTTAGGATGTAATTTAAAAAACTTAGTAAACAAGGAATTCGCTTCCCATACACATGTGATTTTTTTAAAACTTTGATTTTTTAATGAATCATAAAATGTTTGAAAGCCTTTTAACTCATTTAAAATCACATCTGATTCAACATTTTCACATGAAGATCTGAAAATTAGCCCCTCATTCTCACTAGTGTAATCTCGGCCTAATGAGTATAATTTATTTCGTTTCGATTCTTTTTTTATTTTATTTGAAACAGCAACTTGTTTTGTAAGAGGGAAATATACAACGTAATCACCAGAGAACTCAAGATTATTTGTAAGCTTAGGACCTTTCTCATCAAACGCATCCTTTATGACTTGAACCAAAATATATTGTCCTTTTTGGAACTTTTTTCTTATTAATTCGTCTTTATTGATTTCAGATTCTTTACCCTCGACTGTATCTTCGAATCTCATGAAGCCATTTTTATTTAAACCAATATTTACAAAAATTGCATTTAATTTCGGCATTACTTCTTGGATTTGTCCTACATATATATTTCCTACATATGTATTTTGGTCTGCAGAAGAAAACCATTCAACTAGCTGTTCATTTTCAGTTACAGCAATTCTTTTCTCTGAATGTTTTACATTCATAATAACTTTCTTCAAATTCATCTTCCTAACTATGTATAGTATCTATCACATTTTATTCATTTAAGTAGAAAAAAGCTAGTTAATACAAACTAATTAGTTCGTCTACTCACATGAATAGTAGAAATTGAATATTATATTAAGATTTCACTTACATTTTCCCCTTTTCTTTTCCTGTATTACCCTTTCTTTTACTTAATCCTGATTTAGAATGGAGCGATTATATGGATATAATTCTATCAATTCTTATTTCAACTGTCCCCGAAAGAATGGGGTATTTAAATAATATTATTAATGAATTAGATAAACAGAGTAAAGCATATCCAGTTGAAATATTAGTACTTTTAGAAAATAAGAAAAGAAGCATTGGTGAAAAGAGAAATGTTCTAATTGAGCAAGCAAAAGGAGATTATGTAGTTTTTATAGATGACGATGATCGGATAGAACCAAATTATATCGAATTATTGTGCTCAGCAATCAATGAAACGCCAAATGTTGACTGTGTTGTATTTGACGTTTTAGTAAATTTTAATAACCAATTTTCTAAAGTTTGTAAATATGGGAAAGAGTTTGCACATGGGGAAGATGAAAATTATTATTATCGAAAACCAAATCATTTAATGTGCTATTCAAAAAAGATTGCCTCGGCACATAAATTTCTTAATATTAGTTTTGGAGAAGACGATGAATGGGGCAGACGAGTTTCAAACGATATAATAATTCAAAAAAGGATCCCTTCTATACTGTATTACTATGACTATATTCCAAAAGACTCCTCGTGGTATGTATAGTAATAATTGAATAAAATTAATTAAAAAATGGCCTCACCTAGAGACCATCTTTTTTTGTTTGCTATTGGAATGCTTATTTTAATTTTCAGCTCTATAAAGATAGCTTTATATCAAGCCATCTTGAGTTTATAGAAAATGTATTAAATAATTGAAATCTAACTAATTAACTCTTCAAGCGAGTAGGTTGCTTTCTTCTCAGTAAAGTAAGCATGTAATAATTCATTTTCATCTAACATTTGTTGATTTTTTTTATCAAGAGAAAAGACGACGTTGTATTTATATCCTTTTTGAAAGTTAGAAAAAACTTGAAATAATTTTGTTTCTTTATTCAAGGAGATCGATTTAATTTTTTGGATATATTGTTCATTTCCATAAAACCGTTCCATTAAAAATCGTATAACAACAAAATGCCTATTTTTCCATTCTCCCCATAAGGAAACGATTAAAAATAATAGACAAACCCAAATTGTAATATTCATAGGCTGTATGATGATTGTAAGTAATGAGGATAACAATAAAAATACAAATGATGAGTACAAGCTATATATATGAGCTTTAACGAACGGAAAGATCAATGAAAATAACTGATAGATTAATTTTCCACCGTCTAATGGCCATATTGGTAATAAATTAAAACAAAGAATACTAAGATTGTAATTGATAAAAAGCGTATAAAGGTTTTCAGGCATTAAATTGATTTGAAATAGGAAGTTAGCGATTATATATAAAGTTAAATGTTGAATGGGGCCAGAAATTGTAACAATAAACTCCTCATAGGTTGGTCGATTTCCATGTTCATCAAGATCTACAACCCCCCCAAAGGGAAGTAGCGTAATTTTATTTATTCTCCAATTAAATGAAGTAGCAGCAATGGCGTGACCTAGTTCGTGGCAGAAAATGATAATTGATACAAACAATACTGACCAAAAATTAGCTGTCATAATACCAATACATGCAATGAATAAATACAGTGGATGAACAGAAATTTTGGAAGGAAGAGTTAGCCATTTATTCAAATGGAATCACCTGTTTCGGATCTATAAATTTTTCCCCCATTTTAATTGCGAAATAATAAGTCCCTAGATTCCCTTCATCATTAGATGATACCGTTCCGATAACCTTTTTACTATCCACTTCGTCATAAACTTTTACGTTAGTTGTTCCTAATTTTCCGTACCAAGATTCTGAACCATCGGCGTGTTGAATAATGACCGTATTTCCTAAATTATCTTTCTTTCCTACAAAAAGTACTCGACCTTTTTTGATTGACTCTACTTTTTGGTTAGCTTCAGTTTGAATCAATATACCTTGGCCGTCCGTTTTAAAACTTTGCAGTACTTTACCACTTGCAGGAACAGCATAATTATCATTTCCAGCATTGTCTTTTTGATCATTTAATTGCGGTAAAAAAGCAATAGGACTTCCAAAGCGATCTTCATACCATTTCTGTAATGAAGCAAACTGAAATTCACTTTCATAAACTTGTGATAGACCATGCCGAACTTGAGATGCCATAGGTGAGTTACTTTTTAAGATGATGGCTAAAGCTAGTACAATAATCGCGCATAATAAACTTCTAAACATAAAGTTAGAGTTATTCATTATTTTCTTACCCTGCTCTTCTACCAAATCATCATAAGTATAAGTGTATCCGCCCTCAGTATTTTGCACTTCTTTTACCGGAAATTTGCTCATCATTTGATTCTGATTCGGGTTTCCCCATTTTTCTTCTTGTTCACGCCGTTTAGCGATCCGCTTTCTTATATCATCTACGCGCTTACTCAAAGTGTCACCTCTCCTCGCAAACTAGTTAATTAATTTATATGAATCTATAGGACAACTTATGAGTAGATAATTTGAAAAGTGGATAAAGCTATTAGGCAGTATTTTGGAAGAGATTAAAGAGGACTTTTGAAAAATAGAAAAAGAAAAACACTTCGCTTTTTACGAAGTGTTATCGAATACCAAATAATTTTTTCACTTTAAAGAAAATACTCTTTTCAGTTTCTAATGATTGTAATGGTACAGATTCCCCTAGTACTCTTCTTGCAATATTTCTATATGCAATAGAAGCTTTTGAATTTGGATTCATCGCTACAGGTTCACCACTATTAGTTGCCTTAATAACGTTTTCATCATCTTGGACAATACCAATTAAATCTACAGCTAACATTGAAGTAATTTCATCAACATCTAAGCTATCTCTATTTTCCATCATATGACTTCTAATACGATTGATTACTAGTTTAGGAGGCTCAATATCCTCTTGATCTAATAATCCAATAATACGATCTGCATCACGAATTGAAGAAACTTCAGGAGTTGTGACAACGATCGCTTTATCTGCACCTGCTACTGCATTTTTATATCCTTGCTCAATACCAGCAGGGCAATCTATTAATATATAATCATAGTCTTTTTTTAATTCATCAACAAGCTCTCTCATTTGTTCAGGAGAAACAGCAGTTTTATCGCTAGTTTGTGCAGCAGGTAATAAATATAAGCACTCAAAACGCTTATCCTTTATTAATGCCTGATGCGTCTTACAGCGACCTTCAACAACGTCCACTAAATCATAGACGATGCGGTTTTCTAATCCCATGACAACGTCTAAGTTACGTAGGCCGATATCAGTGTCAATTAAGCACACTTTTTTTCCAAACATCGCTAATGCTGTTCCTAAATTTGCCGATGTAGTTGTTTTACCAACTCCACCTTTACCAGATGTAATTACTATAGCCTCTCCCACAGTTACATCATGCCCCTTTCTAACCTTGTCAAACTAGGTCTAAGATGAGTCAGAAATTGTATGCGATCGACAATGATTTGGCTGTCTTCGTTTATATACGCGCATTCCATCTCATTGCCTTCATCACCATAATGATCCGGTGCTCTGTTCATTATGCTGCAAATTCTCAACTGCATTGGTCTCATTATTGATGCCGCAATAACTGCCTCCCTATTACCATTAAAACCGGCATGAGCAGTACCTCTTAGTGCACCCATAATAAAGATATTTCCACCCGCAATAACAGTTCCACCTGGGTTAACATCACCGATTAACAGTAAATCACCTTTCACTTGGAGAATCTGACCGGATCTTACCATTCTACAAATAGGTACAATTTCCTCCCTTTTCATCCATTCAATAGCTTCTTGCTTCGAAATCACATTACTTTCGATTGTTTCAACCACAAGATTATTCTTTTTACGAACAATTGAACGAATAATTTCATCTTGTTCGGGAGATAAAAAACGATTTCCTATTTTTAAACGAACTGCAAGTAAGGGACGATCATTGCTCTCAAACAAGTGGGTAGACAGTCTTTCTTCAATTTCATCTACTAAAATTTGAAAAGAACATGTATCATCGAGGTGCAGTGTTAGACCATCTTTCGTTCCTTTTATTGTAACATATTGTTGCCTCTGTTCCATGATAAGTGTTCACCCCGATTGTATAATTCGACATGCACCAGAAAAATCCTTTATTTTTCCTCATTATTTTCACTAATCGTTCTTAATAATGATGAGAAAGGATATGCAAAAATTAATATAAATAGTGCATTCAGTAATAATGTCGGAAATAATCGATGATTTAAAAAGTATGTATTATTCATATTAGTAAATCCGAACAACGCATTTAATCCGTATACTAAATATTCTAAGGCTGCTGTCCATATTAAAACAAGAATACTTCGTACGAATAAGTTCGCGTAAAGTATTTTAATTGCCTGACTTATTAAAAAGATAAATAACGGAAAAGCAGCTAAATATATACCTATAATCTCTGTATAAACAATATCATAAATGAATCCAAAGATAACACCATAAATAAGCGCCTTCTTCGGATTGTAATATAATGTAATAAATAATAAACCAAAAAATAAAAAATGTGGAACAATTATCGCATTGTGACCAAGAATATTTGGCGATACAGTTGATACATAAATATTTTCTAAAATAAACAGAAATGTTAAAAGGAGAGGTAAACCATACTTACTCATTTACTAATTACTCTCCTTTCTGTGGCTGATCAATTGAACGCTTAACAGCTAGTACATGATTTAGGTCATTAAAATCTGCTTGCGGTTTAATATAAGCTGTTTGAGTTAGCCCATGTTCATCTGGAACAACTTCCTCAACTTTTCCTATCACTAGATTAGCTGGAAAAACACCACCAAGACCTGAAGTCACGACTGTTTGTCCTTTTTTTACTTTTGCATTTGAAGGAATTCGTTTAAATAATAAAGCTTGTTTCTCAACATCATAACCTTCTATCAAACCAAAAACCGTATCTTTTTGCTGAATTTTTGCAGAAATTCGATTTGTTCGATCTGAAGAACTTAATAATTGTACAGTTGATGAAAATTTAGAAACATTTTTAACTTTACCAATTAAGCCTTTAGAAGTGATAACTGCCATTTCTTTTTCAATTCCACTTATCGATCCTTTATCAATTGTAATGATTTGTTGCCATTTATCAGGATCTCTTATTGTTACTGTAGCTTGAAATGTATCATAATCACTTAAACTTTTTTTGATTCCAATCGTGTCTTTTAATTCTTTGTTTTCTTTTTCTAATGCTTTCTCACGTACAGATAATTCAACATATTTATCGAGCTTACTTTTCAAAACTTGATTTTCTTCATATGTATCTTTTAAGTCCGCCATATTATTAAATAAACCCGCAATAAGTTGTGCGGGCTTATTAAATACTTTTTCAGTCAAACTTACTGTATCTTTAATAAACTGCTCAGGAATTGAAAGGTTTCTATTACTTCTTAAAGAATAACCTAGAAGTGCCACTAGTAAGATAATAGCAGCTAAGACAATCATTAAACGTTTATTTTGAAAAAATTGTGGCATTCTTACACCCTCTTATAACAATTCAACTTTTTGTTCTAACGATTTCATGAATGTAATCCTCACTAATTGTAGTGAGGATTACAAATTTTAACTAATCTTCTTATTAAAGAACTTATTTAGTAGTTCAACCTTTTAGAAAACTAGCTTATTTTTCAATACATTTTCCATTCAATTTTATCGATATTGACTTGAATTTGCACCAAAATTCTTTTTGAAAATATCGATATTATCTAACGCTTTACCTGTCCCCATTGCAACACAATCAAGAGGGTCTTCTGCAACTATTACAGGCATATTTGTTTCTTGAGCAATTACTTTGTCAATATTACGAAGAAGTGCTCCACCGCCTGTAAGAACGATTCCACGATCAATAATGTCTGCTGCTAATTCAGGTGGCGTTTTCTCTAAAGTATTTTTTACAGATTCAACAATTGCGGCAACTGTATCACTTAATGCTGTTGCAATTTCTTCTCCATGGATTGTAATTGTTTTAGGTAAACCAGAAATTAAATCACGACCACGAATATCCATTTGTTCATCTGATTCAGTTTTAATAGCTGAACCAATTTCAAGCTTTAACTGTTCGGCAGTTCGTTCACCAATTGATAAGTTATAGTTCTTTTTAATATATTGAATGATCGCTTCGTCCATATCATCACCAGCAGTACGAATCGATTGACTTGTAACGATTCCACCTAATGAGATAATTGCAACTTCAGTTGTTCCTCCACCAATATCAACAACCATACTTCCAGTTGGTTCCATAACTGGTAAATTAGCACCAATTGCAGCAGCAAAAGGTTCTTCAATTAAGAATGCATCACGTGCACCAGCTTGTCTTGTTGCATCAATAACAGCTCTTTTTTCAACAGCAGTAATACCTGATGGTACACATACCATTACGTAAGGTTTACGTGAAAAAAATCCGTTACTCTTTTGAGCTTGATCAATATAGTGCTTCATCATTGTTGCTGTTGTTTCAAAATCAGCAATTACACCATCTTTCATTGGTCTAGTTGCAACAACATTTCCTGGAGTACGACCAATCATTAATTTTGCTGAATTACCTACAGCAACAATTTGTTTCGTATCCGTCCTTAAAGCAACTACAGAAGGTTCTCTAACTACTATTCCTTTTCCTTTTACAAAGACTAAAGTATTCGCAGTACCTAAGTCTATTCCTAAATCACGAGTAAATCCACCTAATCCAAACATATGTATCTTCCTTTCTAAAACGTACAACTTAAATTCATATTTAAAGTATCTATACTATATTCTCTTATCGTTAGTAAATAACAGGTTTTTATCCATAACTTACATTATAAAACAATTAGCTACTAATGAACACCCTTAAACGTAACCTTTTTCTTTTAAACTGACATACTTATGTTCACCAATTATGATATGGTCTAGTAATTCAATTCCAATTATTTTTCCACATTCAACTAATCGTTTTGTTACTTCGATATCTTCTCGACTTGGAGTTGGATCCCCACTTGGATGATTGTGTAAACAAATAATCGAGCTTGCAGATCTACGAAAAGCTTCTTTAAAAACTTCACGAGGATGGACGATCGAAGCATTTAAACTACCTTTAAAAATAGTTTCGCGGGCAATAACTTGATTTTTCGTATTTAAGTATAAACATACAAAATGCTCTTGTTCAAGAAATCGCATTTCATCCATCATAAATTTAGCACAATCATCTGGACTTTTAATACTAAATCTTTCGTCATATTGAAGACGGTTAATCCTTTTTCCTAATTCAAAGGCAGCAATTAACTGTACAGCTTTCGCTTCACCGATCCCTTTAATATTTGATATTTCTTCAACAGACGCATTCATTAATAATCTTAGTCCATCAAATTTCAATAAAAGTTCGTTTGAAACTTTTAAAACCGATTCATTTTTTGTCCCAGTCCTTAATAAGATCGCAAGTAAATCTTGATTAGACAAACTACCGGGACCAAATTTTAACAATCGCTCTCTTGGCCTTTCATCTTTCGGAAAATCTTTAATGAGAACCGAATTTGACAAAATATCACCTCAAATCAAAAGTTAAAAATTTAGTTCTCTTAGTTTTTTCTTAACTTTATTGATCGGAAGTCCAACAACAGAATAATAGTCGCCGTCTATTTTCTCTACAAATGTTCCGCCATATCCTTGTATGCCGTAAGAACCAGCTTTATCCATCGGTTCATTAGTATTGATATAATCAATTATTTCTTGATCACTTAGTTCACTAAAGGTAATTTTTGTACATTGATAAAAGCTACTACTTTTACCTTCATTAATAATTGAAACTCCAGTAAAAACCTCGTGTGTTTTTCCAGATAGCATTTTTAACATTGCAAATGCATCTTCTTTTGAGGTAGGCTTACCTAGTTTTTTATCATTATAAGTAACGATCGTATCAGCACCGATTACTACTGCATTTGGAAATTTATTGGATACATCTGTAGCTTTTTCTTCCGCCAATTTCATTACAATCTCAGAAGACTGCAAGTTCTGCTCCATTACTTCTTCAACATCACTAGTTTCAATGATAAAAGGGATATTTAACATGCTAAGAAGTTCTTTTCTTCGAGGAGATGCAGAGGCTAATATAAGTTTTTTCATTGTCATTCACCTATTATTTAATTTTAAAGGAAGGATACAAGATTATCCTACCCAAGTAATCACTATAACACAAATTAGTAAAAAACACTTTTCGTTGTCTATTCGTTATTAAAATGTAATAAAAATGAAAGTTTTGTTAAGTATTAAAATACCCTAATAATAAAATTTCATTTTTAAATATTTTATGTCCAAACCCAGTCTTTTCGGAGTAAAATTTGCTTAAAATTTGAATAGATATCAATTTCTAGAAGAAGTTTTTAATGTTAAATATTAATTTCTTTCATTTAATTTGTAATAAAAAATACAAAAATAATTTGCCAGTGTATTCACGTTGTTGAAAAATGATCTTGTCAATTTATTTTCAAATTTTCGTAAAGGAGTAGAGTGATGTTGAATTCCATTACAGGATGCTCGCTTTCCATGGGGCGAGATTCTTTCGCCTCCTCGGCAAGCCTGTGGGGTCTCAGCCTTCCCGCTTATCCCATAGGAGTCAAGCATCCCTTTCGTTCCAATCAACTTTTTCAATCAAAAAAGTCTGCAATAAATACTAATCTAATAGCTTTTACTTAGAGTAACTTTAAACCATTAATAAATCATCCAAAAAGTAATAATTTCATCATTAATAAATGTTCATTTAATGTCCGTTTTCTCTATTGACCATTTTATATTTCAGCACTCTGGATTAAATGCTAATTTAATGTCCTTTACTTAGCATAAAAAAACAGTTTTTCATTTGTTTGTATGTCAATTGAGATCAAACATCAACTTATAAACTAATCATTAGAATTTATCTAATATTTACTCTTAATTTTTAACTCTTCAATAAAACAATTACTATAGTTTGTTGGTTTAATAAAATTGTTTAAACACACATTAACATCTAAAATCTTAATAGGTCTTCAAAATATGAATTTTAACATCAATAATGTTCAACTGATTGACTTTTATATTTCAACAAACTAAAAATACACTAACAAAATTTAATTTGTTAGTGTATTTTTTTGTTCTTTTAATATTTTAAATAAGGATAACATGTCATATTGGACTGATTGGGTTACTTTATTTAGATTGTGCTTAGTGTTTGAGGACATTACTTTTTCGATGTTTTGTAAATGCTTAAGTCCACTTAGTAATTGCTTATTTTTAATATAATCTTTTTGTTTAGACAAAATTAACATGGTTGAGCTTATTTGTTCAAGCTGTTTTTCGTTATTAAAGTTTTTATCTGTTAAGTACGATAACATAAAATTAAATGTTTCCACTTCAGCTTTGTACATATCTACTGATTGTTTTGGGCCTTTGTATTCTTGCCCACCAACTGTCTCTTCTTTTAAATATGTGCTTTTTAATTTTTTCTTAACTTCATCTGCTAAAAACGTGCTATCTTTCCCGCTCAAAGCAATAACGACGAAAAAATTATTATTTTTTTCATAAATGACAGGGGTAAAGCCATTTGTAGATACTTCTTTTTCATTTTTCTTAGCTGATTCCATACTTTTATACATTCCAACTTGTGCGAGATCAAACTTCACTGCTGGAATCTTCATTTGTACTTGATTTGTTGCTGTACCAGAAACCGATACACTATTTTTTGTTGGGTTAAGTGCATCTGGCTTTGATTGTTTAAATATGCCTAAAAATACAAACCCAAAACACAGTCCTATTAAACTTGCACCTATAATAGAAATAATAATACTTTTCGAAGGTGACTTCTTTGTGAAAAAAGAAATCTTCTTTTTCTTTTTCTCCTTCACCTTTTGCTCTGGCTTAATCTTTTTCTTCTTTTTAACATCATCTAAAACGATTACTTTTTTGCCTAACCCATCAGGAGTTGGTAAAACCCATCCAAATTCCCCGTTCTTCTCCTCTACCTGATCTTGAGAAGTCACGGCACCTTCTTCAAACGCTTTTTCCTCGCCATTAATTTTAATTGATATCTTTGAGGACTTGTCCATATGAATCCTCCTACTACTTTATTTTAAAACGTAAAAAAATACTAACATATAATTCCAGAAAAACACGCCGACATTTGTCGAGGGCAAACAGGTATCGTGCAACAAAAAATTACAAAAACTTGCCTATTTTTTATCTACATAAATAAATAACCACCGTAGAATTCCCGGTGGTTATTTGCTATACATTGCCACTTTATTTCTTCCAGCATTTTTTGCTTTTGAATACATAGCTCTGTCTGCACATCGAATTAAGTCTGACGGTTCTGTCGCCACAAATGGTGCAACTGCTGCTCCTATACTTGCTGTTACTGTTAATTTAATCTGCTGATCTTCGTTAGTCATATGATTTGTAATGTAAAATGGAATAATTTCAAGTGATTTTCTAATTTCTTCTGCTAAATTATATGTTTCTCTTTCATTATGATTTACAAGAAGTACTGAAAATTCCTCTCCACCAAAGCGAGCAACTAAACCACTTTGCTTCACTACCATTTTAATCCGTCTTGCAACTTCAAATAATACTTCATTACCTGCTTGATGACCATATTCGTCATTCACTCTTTTAAAATAATCTAAATCTATGAGGAGTAATGAAATTGACTTTATCTTGAATGATTTCAACTGTTCAAATTCATCTTTAATTTTAGATTCGAGATATTCAAAATTATATAAGCCGGTTAAAGAATCAGTTTCACTTCTGATTTTTGTTTGTAAGTAAAACCTTGCATTTTCAACCGCAATTGCGAGATATAATGCAAGTATTTCGATCAGAACTACTTGGTATTTTTTAAACGCATTTTTTTGTTCTGATGCAATTGTAAGTACACCAACTACTTCTTGATTTTTTATAATTGGGATTGATAATAAACTTTCTGCTTCTGAAAATTTCAAATGATCATTAGTGTACCATTGTGATCGTCTGCTAAAACTATATCTTCTTTTATCAGAAAAAACTTTTTTAGATATTGAACCTTCAAGCGTATCAAAGTAAGGACAACTAAATATTTTTTCATCACATTTATTTTGAAAATATCTTTTTAATTTAAGCGATTTATCTTCAACTATAAATAAATTTCCATATGAAACTGGAATTAAAGTAGTAAGTTGTTCAAAAAACTCATCGATTACTTCTTCTTCGTCCATTCTTTGTGACAGTTTTTGACTTATTTTCATCGTTTTCTTTAAATATTTGTTCATATTTAAAGCAGAGGATAAAGAGTTTAAAATAATCATTAAAATAATATAGTAAATAGTTATGTAAATTATCGTAATATATCCTTTTGTCTCTAACATTAAATAAAGACTTATTCCGATTGGATACATTAATATATAGATAAACAAATCCCACTTAAATTCCCTATTAATCAATTTCATTTCTCTTTTATATAAGTAAATCGTAATAAAATAAATAACGATTTGATTAATGGAAAAAGATACAAGAGTGTAAATTAGGATTGGAATTAAGCTGTTCAATATTTCTTTAGTCCCAGTAGGTTCAATCTTTCCCCCAACTAAATAATAAAGTAACGCACTACCAATAGAACATAATGCAAACATTAACGAATTAAGTGGCATTCGGTAGAGAGTTTTTTTTGTAATACTCAATCTTATATACAAAATCGAATAGGCTAATTGACTTATTAAAAGTTCTGCAACTAAACCATACGATAAAAAAACCAAAATTGAGATTCCGAAAATAAAAGAAAATGTAGCATCATTAATTTTAATTGGCATATTTGCTACAATTAGAAATAACGCAATTATAATTAAAGAATTTGAACGTTCTATATGTCTAAGAGGGCTAACCATATTAGCATAATAAAATATGATAGGCATTAGAACAATCCATGCGATCCAAATCAACCTATTACTATGCTTACTAAGCAAGATTATGGGCCCTCCTTTACAATTCTAAGCGAATTTTTTTAGCAAATATCTTCTTACTACCGAGATAAAATATAATGAACCGGTTATTAATAATATCTCGTCTTCCTGTATATCCTTTATATTCTTATCGATTGCAATAGATAAATCACTTTCATATTTTATATTAAGTGTATTAGCATTCGAAATTAATTCGTCGTTATTCATCGCTCTAGGAAAATCAAAAGTTGTCATTACAATATTATTTGTTATACCTCGTAATTCTTTTAACATCTCTTCAACATTTTTATCTTTCAAAGCAGAGAATAGAATCTTTATTTCCTTATCAAGAAAATGGTTATTCATCGTCTCCACTAAACTTTTAATTCCTTCAACATTATGTGCTCCATCAATATAAATGACAGGATTAGAAGCTATTTGTTCTAATCTACCTGCTTTTTGAGCTATTTTTAATCCTCTTTTGATATGATCTTCACTAAACTTCATTCCATATTTATTTTGTAATAATTGAACAACACAGATTGCGCATGAAGCATTCCTAATTTGATGGTGCCCAAGCATCGATAGCTCAATATTTTCAATTAACATTTCATTGCCTTTGTAATTAAACTTTTCATAAAGTGAATCTTTCAAAGGAGAAGCAAAAAAATGCTTACCATATTCAAAATAATCAGCCTCATTTTTAATTGCGGCATTTTGAATAATCGTTAAAGCTTTTTCTTTCAATTCTGCTGTAACAATTGGAATTCCCTTTTTAATAATTCCTGCCTTATGCTTAGTGATTTCGTCTATTGTTTCACCAAGAATTTGTTGATGATCATGGCCAATACTCGTAATAATACTAATTAAAGGTGTCATTACATTTGTGCAATCCTCTAACCCACCTAAACCAGCTTCTACTAAAAATATGTCATGTTCTTTTATTTTACCGAAAAAGTAAAAAGCCATTGTTGTAATGATTTCAAATTCAGTTGGAGCACCACAAGGCAACTGTTCAACTTCTTCAACAACTGGCATCATACAGTTTACTAGTTGAATAAATTCTTGTTCACTAATCATTTCACCGCAGAACATGATTTGTTCACGATAATCTAATATATATGGTGATGTAAAAGTTCCTACAGTATACCCTGCTTCTAATAAAATACTTTGAAGGAAAGTAATTGTAGAGCCTTTTCCGTTCGTTCCTGCGACATGAATTGCTTTGACACTAAGCTGAGGATTTCCTAATCTAACTAGCATTTCTTCCATTCTTTGTAGTCCAGGTACAATGCCAAATTTTGTTCTGTTATACATCCATTTCAGTGCTTCCTCATATGTATTAACCATCTTACCCCTACCTTTATAGTAAAAAACGACGAATTCTTAACTCAATTCGTCGTTTTTATTTTACTAACTTTTATTACAGTCGATTAGCTCGCCTGCTTAAACTACTTATTTACTTAGTTCTGCAATTCGAGCTCTTACAGATTCTTGTTTTTCAAGATAATCTTTTTCTTTACGACGCTCTTCTTCAATAACTGCTGCAGGAGCTTTCGCTACAAATCCTTGGTTACTTAATTTCTTTTGAACTCGTTCAACTTCACTAGTCCATTTTTCTAATTCTTTCTCTAAACGTTTTTTCTCTTCTTCAAGATTAATTAAACCTTCTAGAGGAAGATAAAGCTCAGCTCCACTAATTACTGCAGACATCGATTTTTCTGGTGCAGTTAAGTTAGTAGAAATTGTTAATTCTTCTGGATTACAGAAGCGCTCGATATATGAACGATTTTCTTCTAATGCAGCTGCAATCGTTTCATCCTTTGCAGAGATCATTAGTTGAACTTTTTTGCTCATTGGCGTGTTTACTTCTGCACGAATATTACGAACTGAACGAATTAACTCAACTAATATTTTCATCGTTTCAGAAGCTTCTTTATTTGTTAATTCCTCTCTAACTGTCGGCCAAGCAGAAACTGTAATAGACTCCCCTTGGTGTGGTAGAGATTGCCAAATTTCTTCAGTTACGAAAGGCATAAATGGATGTAAAAGCTTCATTGTACTTTCTAATACGTAAGCAAGAACTGAACGAGTCATATTTTTTGCATCTTCATTTTCACCGTATAAAGGAATCTTTGCCATTTCAATATACCAGTCACAAACATCGTCCCATATGAAGTTATAAAGTACACGGCCAACTTCACCAAATTCATAACGATCGATTAAAGCTGTTACACTTTCAATTGTTTCATTTAAACGAGTTAAAATCCATTCATCAGCAACAGATTTTTCTTTCGTTAAATCGATATTTTCATATGTGAAACCTTCCATATTCATTAAAGCAAAACGAGAAGCATTCCAAATTTTGTTTACAAAGTTCCAAGTAGCTTCAACTTTTTCAATACTGAAACGTAAATCTTGGCCCGGTGAACTTCCTGTTGTTAAGAAGTAACGTAATGAATCTGCTCCATATTTCTCAATAACATCCATTGGGTCAACACCATTACCAAGTGATTTACTCATTTTACGTCCTTGCTCATCACGTACTAAGCCATGAATTAAAACATCGTTAAATGGACGTTTACCAGTAAATTCAATTCCTTGGAAAATCATTCGTGATACCCAGAAGAAAATAATATCATAACCAGTTACTAATACATTTGTTGGGAAGTAAGCTTGGAAATCCTTACTTTCTTCATTTGGCCAACCTAAAGTTGAGAATGGCCATAATGCAGAACTGAACCAAGTATCTAAAACGTCGTTATCTTGATTCCAATTTTCAATATCAGCTGGTGGCTCTTGATTTACATAAATCTCACCAGTTTCTTTATGGTACCAAGCCGGAATACGGTGTCCCCACCATAATTGACGTGAAATACACCAGTCACGGATATTTTCCATCCAACGTAGATACGTTTTTTCAAAACGATCCGGTACAAATTTTACGCTATCATCAGAATTTTGTAATGCTACTGCAGCATCCGCTAGTGGTTGCATTTTAACAAACCATTGTGTTGATAAATATGGCTCAACAACCGCTCCGCTACGTTCACTATGACCTACAGAATGCATATGTTCTTCGATTTCAACAAGAACACCCATCTCTTGTAAATCTTTAACAATTTGTTTACGGCATTCAAAGCGATCCATACCATTATATTTTCCTGCTTTTTCATTCATTGTACCATCTTCATTCATTACAAGAATGCGAGGTAAGTCATGACGGTTTCCAACTTCAAAATCATTCGGGTCATGGGCAGGAGTAATTTTTACAACTCCAGTACCAAATTCCATATCAACATAATCGTCAGCAATGATTGGAATTTCACGATTTACGATAGGAAGTGTAACAGTTTTACCAACCATTGATTTATATCTTTCGTCTTCTGGGTGAACCGCAATTGCAGTATCCCCAAGCATTGTTTCAGGACGAGTAGTTGCAATTTGAATTTTTCCAGTTCCGTCTGTTAATGGATATTGCATATGGTAGAATGCACCTTGAACATCCTTATAAATAACTTCGATATCTGATAAAGCTGTTTTTGTTGCTGGATCCCAGTTGATGATATATTCACCACGATAGATTAATCCTTTGTTGTATAGCTTAACGAATACTTCTTTTACTGCATCAGATAAACCCTCATCTAATGTGAATCTTTCACGAGAGTAATCTAGACCCAATCCAATTTTTTCCCATTGAGAACGAATATGAGAAGCATATTCTTCTTTCCACTCCCAAGCTTTTTCTAGGAATTTTTCACGTCCTAAATCATATCTTGATAAGCCTTCTTCTCGTAATTTCGCCTCTACTTTTGCTTGTGTAGCAATACCAGCATGGTCCATACCAGGTAAATAAAGTACGTCATAACCTTGCATTCGTTTAGTACGAGTTAAGATATCTTGTAATGTTGTATCCCAAGCATGACCTAAGTGTAATTTTCCAGTTACGTTTGGTGGAGGAATTACGATTGTATATTTCTGCTTTTCTGATTCCACTTGTGCTTCAAAGAATTTCCCATCTAACCAAAATTGGTAACGATCTTTTTCAACTAAATTCGGATCATATTTTGTTGGTAATGATTTTTTTGTTGTTTCCATTCGGATTCATCTCCTCTAATATTTATTGAAAAATAAAAAAACTCCACTCATCCTTGAAAAGGACGAATGGAGTTGAATTCGCGGTACCACCTTTTTTTGTCAGAAAAAACTTGTGTTTAACTGACACACTTAAAAAAGATAACGGATCATCCGGTAACTTCTAATCACAAAAAGCTTTCGAAGTCACTGCTCAAGGGCGACATTCCAACTCTATTTTCTAGAAACCTCCCACCAAATGGTTTCCTCTCTGAAGAACTAGTTCGTTGTACTCTTCCCTATCATTGCATTTCATTATGAATATATGTAATAGTCTACAAAATTTACTTAAGCTTAGTCAACATTATTTCTAATTTCTTTCTAGATTATTCAATATGTGTCAATATCGTACCACATTTTTTAATACATAAAAAAAATACGACAAATAATTGTAATGATTATTTAACATTCTGGTATACTAGTACTTATTTAATTATGCGATAATTATATAGTATGTAGATATAATTTTTAGGGGGATATTCATGGGGTTATTTAAAAATACATTAGCTCGTGTTCTCGGAATCGGTGGAACGAGAATCGATACAAAGCTTGAAAAAACAGAATATCAAGCTGGTGAACGAGTAAAAGGTGAATTATATATAAAAGGTGGTCGAGTTAAACAAGAACTAGATTCCGTCTTTTTACATGTAATGACTGAATATCAAGTTGAATCAAATGATAAGATTATTAATAAGAATGGTACTTTACAAAAATTTATCGTATCAGTTGATCGTATAATAAATGCAAATGAAGAAGTTGTTATTCCTTTCTTTTTCACCTTATCTGAAAATACACCAGTATCACTTCACAAATCCCATATTTGGATTAAAACTCATTTAGAAATAGAAAAAGCTGTTGACCAATATGATGCTGATGGCGTTCAAGTAGTGCCTTCAGTCGGCTTAAAAACGGTAATCCAGGCACTTCAAGAAGAAGGATTTGTATTAAGAGATAGTGAAAACAAAAAGAAATATGGGAAAATTATTCAAGAATTTGAATTTTACCCAATGAATGGCGAATTCCGTGGAAAATTAGAAGAGGTTGAAGTTAACTATTTAAGCTTTGACAAAACAGTCGACTTAATCCTACAACTTAATCAAAATCAAAAAGAAACAACTAGTAAATTTTCTAAATTATTTGGCTCTGATGAAAATAATGTTCGAATTTCTTTTTCAAAGGATCATATTACGGACAAGGATTTTGTACGTAAAAGTGTAGTAAATGCAATTAAACGTCATGTAAAATAATAAACATAAAAAACATCTATCCATGTTACTAACATTTAGTGATACATTTTTTGGATAGATGTTTTTATTTTCTCTCTTACTAATGCAAATTGAACTCATAAACCATCTATAGATTTCTCTGCTTCAATATCCTCTTGTATTTTTGAGACAAAATATTCAATATTAATCATATGCCAATAAGCATTTAATAAATCTCTTACATTGTCTTTTTCATTATTAACCCCGGATCGCTTTAAATAGTTAGAAATTTTGGAAGAAAACTGAGTTGGATATGCCATATAACTTAAAAATAACATTCTTTCCTCTTCTCTTAATGAAAAATTCTTTTCATACATTTTAAGCCAATTATTACGATCAGATTGCTGAATAGGATAAGTTTTAAAAGAATTCTTATAATAGTTCGTTAAATCTTGAATTGGTGTAGTTTCTTGTGCATTTTCTAGATTGATAAAGACACCTTCACCTCTTTTATTTACAAGAAAGTGAGAAATAGATAAATTCCCATGGTTCATGACAACTCTAGTATTTTCAGTTTCCTTCATTTTTTTAAACCATTCATCTAACTGTCCCTTAGCAAATTGATGTGCACTTAATATTTTATGAAAATACGTACAATAGCTTAGTTCATAAGGTGACATATACCAATTACCTTCTGCAGCCTCAATGAAATTTTCCAATACATCTTTATCTTTACTCCACCTTTTAGTTAACGTATCATAATGGATTTGTAATTGATCTTTATCTACCTTTTTCTCTTTCTGTGTACTGTTGTGCATCTTACCTAGTGAAGTAAACATTCGTTGAAAATGTAAATTCTCATCTGACTTTTCATCAACACTTTCAATCCATGGCATTAAATAGTAATGCTTCGTATTAAATTCAACAATATAATCTCCACTCTGGGTATGATATATTGGTACAACATTTCGAAAGCCTTTATCTTGTAAAGAACGAACATTTTCAATCAAATTATTTCGATAAACTCGATTCACATTTGCTTCTTTTAGTGCGAATACACCTTGATTCGTATAAATCTTAACGACCTTACCAACAGTTTCAAAATAATTTGGTACAATGTGATACTGCGCTAAAATGACGCTTATTTCATCTTTAGGTTTTCTATACAAGATGCGTCACTCTCACTTTCTAAATGCGTAAAAGCCTTGTATTAGTAGACAAGTGTCTTAACTAATACAAAGCTCTCACCATATGGTTATTGTTTTATAGCAGTTACAGGAATATAAATGATTTGCCCTTCCGATAAAAATTCATCATTCAAGTTATTAACCCGATTCAACTGCTGAGTTTGTAGGTTATATTTTTTAGCTACAGATTCAATTGTATCTCCATTTTGAGCTAAATATAATTTTAATTTAGTATAAGAATCTTCTCTTCCTTCGCCAGTAAACAAGCTTGATAGTAGATTGTCACTTTTAACACTTCTTGCTTCACTTACTTCTTCTTTTACTTCCTTTTTACCAACTGGATCAGCTTTTATTTCTACTTTTGGTAATTCAGGTGGTGGTGCTTCTTGCTGCTCCACTTGAGCTTGATAATAATCCGCATAATATGGTGGTGTTTGACGAACATCATTTGGATTCTCAAAATTATTTTCTTGATTTACTTGAGGGAAGGGATTTTGATAGAGTTGTTCCTGATTTTGATTATATGCAAATGGTGCTTGCTGATATTGTTGGTTAACATAAGGTTGATAGTTTTGCTCTAAAGTTCGATTATATAGTTCTTCATATTTTTCTATTTCTTTTTGAGCATTGTTTTCATTATTAGCATTTTGCAAATTACTAAAATCATTATCTAAGAAGCTAGGTCTACTATTTAAAGAATTGTTTAAATAGCTGTGTACATTAAAATCATTATTCAAGAAACTAGGTCGCTCATTATACGTATTATTTACATTGTTAGATACCTGTGCATCATTTTCACTTTGACTAGCTTCTGCATCATTATTATTCATTAAGAAGCTCGGTGTTGGATCCACTGCTTGTGGTTCCATTACTTGTGGTTCCATTGCTTGTGGTTCCATTGCTTGTGGTTCCATCGCTTGCGGCTCTATTGCTTCAGCTGATATATTAAAGCCTCTAAATACTTCTTCATATTCTTCTTCCTCTTGGGCCTCTGATTGTTCTTCTAACTGTTCTGACTGCTCTGACTGGGCCATAATTTCAACATTAGATTGTTCTTCTACTTGTTGTTCCTCTTCATAACTTTGTTCATTGCTTTCTTCTAACTCATAATAATGTTCCTCTTCATAACTTTGTTTATTGCTTTCTTCTAACTCATAATAATGTTCCACTTCATTTTCAACTGCTTCGACTCGATCTTCAACTACTTCTTCAGGCTGAAAAACCTCTAAGTAAGTAGGCTGCCCAGGATATGTGTCTTGTTCTTCTTGCTCATCATTCTCTTCAAGAGATTGAATCCAATCACTGCCGTAAAGATTATCTTGTTCACTTGTTTCCTGTTCTGAAGTAGGTTGATGAAAGAACTGGAATTGTTCTTCTTGTTCTCTATCTTCCTGATACACATATCCTTCATTTCCTTCATTACTTGAGCGATATTCGTTTTCGTATGCGTAGCTATTATATTGCTCATACCCTCTTTGTTCTTGATAAGTTTCTACTGCTCTATTATGGTCATGTAAACCAGAAATACATAAATCAGCAGCAATTTGAATACTACCTTTTTCAGCTATTTGATAATCAAATGTCTCTACAGAAACACATAGATTTTCAAGATCAGTAATCCTAGTTAATGGTATTGAAATATCTACAGGGAACTGATGATTCATTTCACAACTTCCATCTTCAAGAGCGATTACATTTTCTATCATTCTTGAAGGTGCTAATTCTCTTAATGAGTAATAATCACCTTGATTTGATAAATCAGGTGTGTAATTACCTTCTAAGGTTAAGACACCCTTCACTTGAACATATTCTTCAAATTGCTGTATAGTAATGTCTGGATTTAACGAGAGTGACCTTACCTCTTTAACTTCCTGTCCTTTTTGGAACCAGACAGTTTCTTTCAATGAAAAGCGAATATTTGTTTGATTTTCTGAAGACACGTTAATGTCCTCCTCTCATCGTCCAATTTGGTCTATGACATTACATTTTTATGAAAGAAACGAAAAATTTATGAAGAAAAGATTGTTATTTTATATTAAGAAAGGTTTAATAATCGCAGGATTCAAGAAAAACAGTGATAAGGGAGTAGGAAAAAGAAAAATCAAAAGTGGTATTTAAGAAGCACTGGACGAATAGTATCAGAAAAAACTTGGGAGAAAAATGAGCAACTATGTCATTGAAATTTTTTACTAATTAGTAGATGAGGAACTATAGAGTCTTTTTCATTCGCTTAATCATATTTATAGATTTTTCTTCGATAATGAAATGTACAATCTTTAAAGGTAAATATTTGAAAATATCTACTTTTGTATAGTTTTTTAGGTCAATATTAACTGGTATGGGTAATTTTACATGTTAATTGCAATTCTTTGGATTTTTATTGCAGGTTTGCTAATAATATTTGCGATTTCCTGATTTTATTTGCAGTTAACTTTTTTTGTAGATTCTCCTCATCTATTTTTACATAGATCGGCATCTTATTTACAATTCTCCTCTCTATCTATTTATAGCTTGAACTTCTCTATTTTTTTATACAGTCGTTCTACTGAAGCTTTACCAACTCTTTTTGCTATAACAAATAAGGTGCCCTAAAAATAGGACACCACCTTAAATTAAACTAATTGCGAAAATGCGTATTCAGCAGCTGCAATTGTTTTTTGAATATCTTCGTCTGTATGTGAAGTTGATAGGAATAAACCTTCAAATTGTGATGGTGGTAAGAAGACACCTTGTTCAGCCATTAGTTGATAGTATTTAGCAAACATTTCTAAATTAGATGTTTTTGCTGCTTCGTAATTTTCAACTTTTTCGTTTGTGAAGAAGAATCCAACCATTGAACCTGCACGATTAATACAATGTGGAATATTGTATTTTTCAGCTGCAGCTTTATAACCAGCTTCTAGCAAATCAGCTTTACGGTTAAATTCTACATAATCTTCTTTCGATAGCTGACTTAATGTTTCGTAACCAGCCGTCATCGCTAAAGGATTTCCTGAAAGAGTTCCAGCTTGATAAATTGGGCCACTTGGAGCAATTTGATTCATGATTTCAGCTTTACCACCATATGCACCTACTGGTAAACCTCCACCGATCACTTTTCCTAAGCAAGTGATATCAGGCGTTACACCAAAATGACCTTGTGCACAATTATATCCTACACGGAAGCCAGTCATAACTTCGTCAAAAATTAATAATGTACCATATTGAGTCGTAATTTCTCTTAAGCCTTTTAAGAAACCTTCAACTGGTGGAACAACACCCATATTACCTGCAACCGGCTCAACAATAACCGCTGCTAGGTCATCTCCAAATTGTTCAAAAGCATATCTTATACTTTCTAAATCATTATAAGGAACAGTGATTGTATTTGATGCAACACCTTCAGGTACACCAGGGCTATCTGGTAAGCCAAGTGTAGCTACACCAGATCCTGCTTTAATTAATAAGGAATCACCATGTCCGTGGTAGCATCCTTCAAATTTTAAGATTTTGTTTCGACCAGTAAATCCGCGAGCAAGACGTAAAGCACTCATTGTCGCTTCTGTTCCTGAGTTAACCATTCGAACAACTTCAATCGAAGGCACTCTTTCGATTACAAGTTTAGCTAATTCTGTTTCTTTTAATGTTGGTGCTCCAAAGCTAGTTCCAGTTTCTGCTGTTCGCTTTAAGCCTTCAACTACACGCTCATTTGAGTGACCTAAAATTAGAGGTCCCCAAGATAATACATAATCAATATACTCATTTCCGTCTATGTCATATATTTTAGAACCTTTTCCATGACTCATAAAAATTGGTGACATATTAACACTTTTAAATGCACGTACCGGACTATTTACTCCACCAGGAAGTACTTGTTTTGCCTCTTCAAAAGCTTCAATTGACTTGTTATATGATCTCATTTATAATTACTTCCCTTCTGATAACCATCTGCAAGCATCTTTAGCATGATAAGTCATAATCATATCTGCACCAGCACGTTTCATACTAATTAATTTTTCCATTACAACTTTTTCTTCTTCAATCCAACCATTCAATGCAGCAGCTTTAACCATTGCATATTCTCCACTAACATTATAAGCAACGATTGGTTGGTGATAGTTATTTCTGATATCTCGAATGATATCTAAATATGAAAGAGCTGGTTTAATGATTAAGAAATCTGCACCTTCAACTGTATCTGATTCTGCTTCACGGAACGCTTCTAAACGATTTGCAGGGTCCATTTGATAAGCCTTACGATCACCTTGTCCTGGAGCACTTTGAGCTGCCTCACGGAATGGTCCATAAAACGCTGAAGCATATTTTACTGCATAAGACATAATTGGAATATTATCAAATCCAGCTTCATCTAAAGCATGGCGAATTGTTGCTACGAATCCATCCATCATATTTGAAGGAGCAATAATATCTGCGCCAGCCTGTGCTTGACTTACTGCTGTTTTTGCTAATAGTATTAACGATTCATCATTATTAACATACCCATCTTCTAAAACTCCACAATGTCCATGATCTGTATACTCACATAAACATGTATCTGCAATAACAATCATTTCAGGATATTGTTCTTTCGTTTGTGAAATCGCACGTTGAACGATTCCAGTTGCACAGTACGCTTCAGAACCTACTGCGTCTTTTACATCAGGAATACCAAAGAATATGACAGATTTTATACCTAATGATACAATTTCATCCATTTCTTTTTTTAATTCATCTAAAGAAAATTGAAATACACCTGGCATTGAACTAATAGGATTTTTTACCCCTTGTCCTTCAACAACAAAAAGAGGATAAATAAAATCTTCTTTATGCAAATGAGTCTCTCTAACCATAGAGCGTAATGCTTGTGTACTTCTTAAACGACGGTGACGATCAAACGGAATAGAATAAGTCATTTTTTTCTCCTTCTTATAAAGACGATCTGATTACTCAAGATCATCTACTATTTTTTTAATTAAGGCCTCTGTTGTAAATTTACTAGGAACAATAATATTATTCAAACCTTTTTCTCTAGCTTTTTGTGCGGTTACTTCACCAATACAAGCAATTTGAATGTTTTTTAAATCTTCCATACTAATTGCATTTCCAATCAAAAAACAAAACTGTTCTACACTAAATGGATTTAAAAATGTAATCACATCTAGTTTTTTATTTAGTAATAGATTTAACAGTTCATTTTTAACACCTAGATTTGCTATGGTCTCATAAACAGTTAATGAGTTAACTATATGACCATTTTCTCCTAGTATTTTTGGTACGTTATCACTCGCTAAAGAGCCACGTAAAAATAAAAATTTTGTTCCTTTTTCTACTATGTAACTTAACTCAGAAGCAAATGTTTTACCAGTAAATTGACTTGGAAGGAAAGCTACTTCAAACCCTTCATCAACTAATCGGTTCTTTGTTTTTTCTCCGACAGCACCAATTTTTTTTTGAAGAATTTTTTGTTTTAGATCCTTTGTAATATTTTGCACAAAGTAATTTACTGAATTAACACTTGTGAATAAAATCCATTTTGTATCAAGAACTAATTTTTCCAAATCATTAATTGAAATATCACTTTTAACTATTTTTTGAAGTGGAAGATTAATAGGACATCCACCAAACTGATGAATTAATTGATTGAATTCATCAGCTTGTTGCTCTGCCCTTGTCACTAATATTTTCATTCCATTTAAGGAATTATTCATCCGCTGCCTCTTTGACAGAATCAATAATATCCTTTGCTCCACGTTCAATTAATAGATTTGCAGCTTTTTCTCCAATTTCAGTTGGATCAGTACCTTTAACAGTTTCTTTTAAGATGATTGTTCCATCTGGTTTAGCTACTAATGCAGTTAACGAGATTTCATCTTTGTCATCGATCGTTGCAAATCCAGCAATAGGAACTTGGCAACCACCTTCCATTTTATGAAGAAATACACGTTCAGCTTCTACTGTTGTATACGTTAATTCATCATTCAGTCTATTTAGTAATTCACGGATTTCTGTATCATTTTCACGACATTCGATAGCAAGTGAACCTTGACCTACTGCTGGTACACAGATTGTTTCGTCAATGTATTCAGTTATACTTTCTTCAGCCCAACCCATTCTTGTTAAACCAGCTGCTGCAAGAATAATCGCATCATATTCATTATCCTTTAGCTTTTGAATACGTGTATCGATATTTCCACGAATCCATTTGATTTGTAGATCTGGACGAACTGCTTTAATTTGAGCACTTCTTCTTAAACTACTAGTACCGACAATTGAGCCTTCTTCAAGTTCCATTAATCCTTTTCCACTATTTGATAGCAGGGCATCTCTAGGATCAACGCGTTTTGGAGTACATCCAATCATTAAACCTTCAGGTAAAATAGCTGGCATATCCTTCATACTATGTACAGCTAAATCAATTTCACTCGTTAGCATTGCATGTTCAATTTCTTTAACGAATAAACCTTTTCCTCCAACCTTTGAAAGGGTTACATCAAGTATTACATCACCTTTTGTAACGATTTCCTTTAACTCAAATTCATAATCGGGTGCTATTTCTTTTAGTTTCTCTACAAACCATTTAGTTTGTGTTAATGCTAGTTTACTTCTTCTTGTACCAACAATAATTTTACGCATTGTTACATCTCCTTACGTACTCCATAAATGAAACTTTGAATATAGATTTGAAACAACATAATTTCCGAACAAAACTAAGAAGCAACAGATGTTAAATATGCAAAGAGATTTGCCATAGAAACGGTTGCTTACCTTTAAATACATAAATGTACTATACATGATTAAAACGAAAAATGAGCCGATTACTTTCATATCATACCAAACAAATGTGTGTAATCGAATACTTGCCCAGATAACACCTAAAATAAGGGAAGTTAGCATTAATGGAACTCCAAATAAGTTAAATGTGATAAACATTTTTTCCAACTTACCTAAACTCCCCAATTTCTTTAAATGAGTAGACCATTTCTTCTTTTTTAATAAAACATATTGAAAAATGTACATAACCGAAAAAATAAAGGACAGGGTAAATGCACCGTATGCTAAGAAAGCAAGTCCAATATGGATATATAATAACTCCGATTTCAACTGATCAACTAATGTAGCTGTTTTACCCGCCTTCGGAATTAAAATTGATAATGAAAATACTAAAAATGAAACAACATTTGTAAAGAAAACTAAATACTCTAGTTTCACTACCCAATTAATAAACAATGATAGTGATATTATAATCCATACATAAATATATAGCCCTTCTCTAGAAGTAAAAAAGGAATATAAACTGTATTGGCTAATGGTGTAAATCATTAAAACAGAAGAAAACACCCAAACAATTGCTAGCAAATAAAATGCTACCCGACTTGCCATCCTATTTGTATCTATAAAATCTATAAAAGAAAAAACGATACTCCATGCAAACAATAAGATTAATAAGTGATAGATAAAACTACTTTCCAAAATCGCCACTAATTAAACCTCATAAAAAACCTAAGTTTTGTTTTAAAGAAATAGTCTCTTTTTCTTGATTAGTTTGCATGTGTTTTTCATCTTTAGATTCTTGTAAAATTTCATCTAGACTAAATATTTCTTTAAAAAGGGCAATTTGTGCTTCTGAGTGTTTAGATGTACCCATTTCTTTTGCTTTCATAATTGGATCTCGTAAAATTTGATTTACGATACTTTTTGTGTGCTTTTGGATTATTTTTAAATCTCTTTCAGATAAATGGGGAAGTTTTCTTTCTAGACTACTCATTGTATCTGCTTGAATATCTAACGCTTTTTCACGTAATGCAGAGATTACTGGAACCACACCTAGCATTGATAACCAAGATTGAAAAATATCAATTTCTTCAGTTATTGCCTTCTTAATTTTTACTGCCTCACGTTCACGTTCTGCTAAATTCTCAGCAACAATCCCTTGAAGATCATCAATATCATACAAGAATGCACTATCAATATGATGAATTGATGGTTCAATATCTCTTGGAACAGCGATATCAACTAAGAATAGTGGGTTACCTTTTCTTGATTTTTCAATTCGACGAATCATTTTTTCCGTAATCACGTATTCTTTTGATCCAGTTGAACTGATAACGATATCTGCTTCTTTTAAAGCATTTTCAAGTGATTCTAATCCTTTTCCGATTCCATTGAATTGGTCTGCAAGTCTAACAGCATTTTCAACAGTTCTGTTAATAACAGTAACCTTACCTACACCTTGAGAATACAAGTTTTGTAAAGCTAGGTTACTCATTTTCCCTGCTCCAACAATCAGTACATTGCAGCCTTTTAAATTGCTAAAAATCTTTTTTGATAGCTCTACAGCAGCATAACTTACAGATACAGCATTTTCACCGATTCCAGTTTCTGAGTGAACTTTTTTTGCAAATGTAATTGCTTGCTTAAATAATTGATTAAAAATCGTACCGATTACATGATTCTCTTGAGCAAGTAAATAACTATCTTTTACTTGTCCAAGAATCTGAGTCTCACCAATTACCATTGAATCTAAACCACTTACTACAGTGAATAAATGGTTGATTGCATCATTTCCAGTTTTAATGATTAGATATGGTGATAATTCCTCGTCTTTTAAGTCAAAACGTTGTAATAAAAAGCGTTTCATATAATATTGACCAGTATGAACTTGATCGACAACTGCATAAATCTCCGTACGATTACAAGTAGAAACAATAATGTTTTCTAAAATGCTTTTTTCTTTTTTTAATGAGTTCATTGCGTCCTGTAGTTCATTTGGAGCAAACGCTACCCTTTCTCGCACTTCAACTGGGGAAGTTTTATAATTAATCCCTATTGTAATGATGTGCATGCCCTAAAGCCCCCCTAAAAAACTTTGTACAAACTTGTGTTTTATATCTATCTTTGCTTAGCAAAATATCATATCCATGTTCTACATCAATATGCTATCATAAATGTAATATTTTGTAGAATTTTTAATCCGATTTATACTATTAAATGTACACAAATTTCATTATACAATAATTTTAAAATAAAAGTGATTACAAATAATGTTAAACAGGAGTTGCTATGAAAAAAAATCGATTATTTATTGGAATCTTATTAATTGGCTTTGGCATTTATTATCTTATTTCAAAATGGCAAGTCCCAGCTTTACAGATTTTTACATATTGGACGACTCCGATCTGGATAACTGGTATTGCACTTCTCGTTCAAGCCTTTAAAGGTAGAGAAATCCATTATGTATTCCCGGGTATTGTCGTTCTTGGATTTGGAATTCATTTTTATGCCATCGAACATTTTCAAAATTGGCCAAACCATTGGTCCGTTCTTACACTCATCATTTCAATCGGAATGTTATTACAATCTCGAAATGGAAAAGGTGAGTTATTACCCGGATTGCTATTATTTATTATGTCTTTATTTTTCCTTTTTAATGAAAAGCTTGCAACAATGCTTAGTTCGCTCCAATCACAGGTCTCTTATTTCCAGAACTATTGGCCAATATTGATTGCTGTTATCGGTTTATATCTTCTATTTTCTAAAAAATAAACATACTTTTTTATACATAACTAGCAGTTTTAAAAGGAGGAACATCTTTGTTATACTTCCTTGCGCTATGGAAAAAATTTGTATCATTTAATTATGTATCAATATTAATTCTATCTATTCTAATTGTTTCTTTTGGTTCAATAACTATACATATTTTAGAGCCACAAACCTTTCCAACTTTATTTGATGGTTTGTGGTGGACAATGACTACTCTGACGACAGTAGGCTACGGAGATTTCTTTCCAAAAACTGTTGCAGGAAAATGTTTAGGCATGTTTTTATTTATTTTTGGGGTCGGTATTATAGGCTTACTAGTATCTAAAACTGTTGATTCCTTTTCTAAATATCATCGTTTAAAGCTGGAGGGAAGAATTGTGTATAAGGATCATGATCACTTTATTTATATTGGTTGGTCTAAAAAAACAAGAGATGCTATTGAGGAACTATTCGATTCTTCACCGAATGCAAAGATTGTATTAATAGAAAATCTAGAAACATCACCTTACGAGCATCCACTAGTTCATTTTATTCAAGGTGACCCTTCAATCGAAAACACCTTACTAAATGCAAATATATTTGGGGCAAAACGGGTATGTATATTTGCAGATTCTACAATAGAAGATAGTGTTTTAAAGGATGGAAAAACGCTATTAATCGCTTCTGCAGTCGAATCACTATCAACTATGAAAAAAATGCCTATCCATACAATTGTCGAAATATCGAAAGAAAGCCATATCGTTAATTTCAAGCATGTAAATGTCGATGATTTTGTATTATCATATGAATCTGTTTCACGTCTAATCGCTAAAACAACTTTACACCCTGGAACTTCAACGATATTTAGACACTTTTTAAATACAAAGTTTGATGGAAGCAATATACATGTAATAGGGCCTAATAAAGAATGGAAAACTTATGAAGATGCCTTTTTACAATTATTTGAAAAAGGAGCAACTTTGTTAGCAATCAATGAGCAGTTAAATGTTCCAAAGCTTAAAGAGTATAAATTAAATTCTACTGATCGTTTATATATTTATTGTGAAGAGGATTTATTAAAAGCGATAGGAAAATAGGATAGAGCAGTGTTAAGGGAATAGACTTAAAAGCTGGCGGATTAAAAATACCCTATATAGTAGACTTTTATTAAGTGTCTATTGTATAGGGTATTTTATTTGCACCAATGGTCTTATAGATAAGTACTTAATTTTATGGAATAAGTTTTAAGAGGATATTGAATCGATTAAAATTAATAAAGGACCGCTATAAGCGATAGCGGTCCACAGTCTATAATGAATGTTCCAGTTCAAATTTCACAATTTCCATTTCTTTATTCACTAGTGTATCAATCATTTATCACTTAATAAGTTGATCTTCCATAAAACGCATCCTTTTATTTATCTGACCTTCCTTATTTTTATTATATACATTGTATTCTTTTTGTGGTTTCGCATCTGACCAAACTATATATGCAATTAGATCATTCTTATGCTGTTCTAGTCGATCTGTATTCATGTAACTTTCATCAGGCTCCCAGTCTCTTGGCAAATCCTTACTTTCCCTATAGAAGGACATATCAAAAATCCTATTTTTGCCTTCTATATCTTTCTTTTCTTCTTCAACTGGATGTTCCTTACTGTATTTTTCAATTATTTCTTTCAATTTATTTAGATCTTTTGGTGGATTTAGAATCATAAAATGCTTTTTAACCAGCACATCTTCTTCATTCTTTTTACCAAGGATTTCTTCTGTGTTGTTAATTTCAAAAATCTTTATTTCACCACTTGATTCCTCATTCTTATTACATCCAATTAAGTATAATAAAAGTATGAATATAACAAACATTAAAACTATCATTTTATAATTTAACTTAGTCACTTAAATTCCCCTCAAATGGTACATCCATTTCCATTACAGTAACAAATGGCTTATATTTACCATCATAATCATCATAATGCTGTAAGACAAACCAAGAACGGAATCCTGCTAGGTTGACATACACCTTCTCAACATCTGGCTGATCCAACCCGAAATGATCATATAAACGAACACGCATAACTCCTTTAAAGTGATTATTCTCTACAGAATAGTTTTTTACGGTGATGGTATTTCCCCAAGTATCATTTACTGTAATTGTAAGTCCACCTACTCGATCACCCCATGTGCTAAACGTCGGATAACTAGCATTTCTCTGTACAAAATTATAAAATTCATTTGTATTCTTTGTACTTTTATCAAACTTAAGTGCGGTCAAATTACCTCCATTATTCTTTAGCTCATCAACTAAGGCACTTTTGACAAATTCAATATAGGATTTCGTTGTTTCATGCTCACTCGCTTCATTAGTTAAAGTCTGGTTTCTATATTCTTTTCCAGTTCCATCTTTAAAATGATCAATCATATCTAAAACAACGTCTTCCATATCTCCCGTTGAAAATAAGCTTGTCGACATATCTTTAAACTCAGAAAAGAGTATATTTGGGAAATAAGACTCAAGTAATTGAAGTCTGAACATCCAGCTAATGTCTTTTAGTTCATCTTCTGTATAATCATTTGTTGTCATATCGTTCGCTACATTTCCATTTTCATCATAGCCTTCTGGTCTATCTGACTGAAACACTACTGTATCGGAATAATCAGCGTATAAAGGTTTCAAATCCTCTTTATCAAACTTTCCATCTCCGTCACTATCTTTTCTGTCTGGGAAACTCGTTGGAAAGAAACCTTCAAAATGAATTTTAATGCCAAAAATTTCTATCGTAAATGATTTTAATTGCCCCATTTCTTGCCCATCGGTTAATCCATCTCCGTCACTGTCTTTCTTATTAGGGTCTGAGTAAATTATACCGTATGGTGTTTTCATTCCTTCAATTTCACAGATGTCATATAAGCCATCCCCATCGGAATCTTTTGGATCTGTCCCTCCGTCGTCTGAATCATCGCTAGTAACAATGCCACTTGATTTCTCGTTGCTTGCAGCTTGATAATTTTCTACGCCTGTATTCATTGTACTTTTTTGAAACAGCATTTCATTTAGGACATTAGGTTTTGAGTAGTTTATTTCTCTACTCCAAAGTTCCAACCATTTTGTCTTATCAACAACCATAAATTCTCCAAAATGAGTAGTTTCCACACTTATTGTATTTTCACTTGTATTTAACACAGCTTGAGGGCTTTCAAACATTTCTTCATCTGCGTTGTACCAAATAATGGCTAAATCATCTTCCAATGTGTCTCCTAGTTTCGTTTCATCGTACGTAAACTTAATACTTGCTTTTTCAAATTTCGAGTGCGTATTGATGCTAACAGGAGATCCAATAATACCTTGTAAATTAGTTGTTTTAATATTTATATTGTTTGTGCTACTAATTCTAGTCGTTTTATTAATATTATCACTTGTTCTAAACTCAACTTCTACGCTTTTAATTTCTGATTTATCAGGTTGAATTAATGATTTACTAATTGATTGTGTATAGAGTTCTTTTGAATCCTCGACTCCGTTATTGTCGCTGTCTTTAACATTCGGATTTGTCTTAAGTGCATATTCATCTCCATCACTTAACCCATCGTTTTCTGTATCAAGTGTATTAGGTAATGAATCGAACTGATGTACTTCAAATCCATCAGTTAGACCATCTTGGTCTGAATCCCCCTTAATTAAATTAGTTTGAAAAGCTTGCTCATCTTTATTACTTAGATCGTCTTCATCGATATCTTCATCTGCATCACTTATACCATTTTGATCTGAATCATATTTTGTCGGGGAAAGAAATGATCTAACCTCGTATTCGATATTATCCTGTAATCCATCACCATCAGTATCTTTTTTAAATGGATTCATTCCCTCTAGGAATTCTATTCCATCTGTTATAGAGTCGCCATCCGTGTCAGAAGTAGATTCAAAGAATTTTGTGTTAACTGAATAGCCAGCTTTTTCAAGTCCGAATAAAACTTGTTTATATGCATTTTGATAAGATTTTGCTGCAGGGATTGCAAGATCTTTTTCTAGAAATCCATTTGCTTTTTCAGACATTTTCACAGCGTTATTCAAATGAGCTTTTAGTTTATTTCCATTGTGTTCTACTTGATCCGAAATATCTTTTAAGATGCCGATAGCATTTTTATTGACAATTTTATCAGATAAATAAAAATTAAAGAGTATATCTGAAAGTAATACTTCAGTTGGTACATTAAAGTCGTTTTTTGTTACATACCCCCATAAACATATGGTTAGCTTATGTTTGATTTCCAAAAGCCGATCACTTTTAAGTATCACCTCTTGTATGTATTCCTCTTGAACAGCTTGTTCATATTCTTTAATTAATTGTTGAAGTGTATCAAGTTCATTTATATCCCTTTGTTTAAAGTCTCTAGTTTCATCAATTTGCATTATCAGTTTGGAATCAAACTTAGCATTCGTTTCTTTTATGACTGGTACGAGGCGCTTTAATTCATTTATTGCTGTCTGATCATAGATTTTTGCTATCCTAGTGTCCTCATAGAATTCATATTCGCTTAACCACTGCTTCACATTTCGCTCACTAGAATTTGTATTTCCCCCTTGATTAGCATCGTTTTTACTCTGGGCATACACCGCTTGCCCAGATCCGCTAAGAATCAATGCAAAGATCAATAAAAAACTTACTAGTATTCTCACTTTATTCGCCATCATAATAGTCTCCTCTATTAAAATAGTAATAACCTAAATACGATATCGTAGTTCTATTCCAAAGAAATATTGTCTAAATTTTACAGATAACTTATTAAATCAACTCCTTATAAGTGTTATTTTGTAATGCAACTAGTTGGTAGCTAACAAAAGGATGTGATGGTTGTGTTATATATACCAAACAATACGAATGCAGAAATAACTGTAAATTAAAAAGTAAGAAGTCGTCACGAATATTTAAGATTCTTTACTTTTTAAACATACTAGTCATGTATTTCTGTTTACAAACTAATGTATCTCTTGTTTGGCTCCCAAGTGTTTATTTGAAACATGTTAAGGGATGATGGTTTTGGTGTTCCATAGACTGCGGAATAATGTAAAAAACATTGTAGAGGATAAAAACACAGTAATAGCTTCTATAGTTTCTAGAGGGAAAAACTCATTTTTCTCCTTTCCTCCCTAAAAAATAACTAAGTAATAGTTTACAGTTTAAAAATTGGAAATAAAAGGTAAATATTTCCTAAATAATTATTTTCAGTCATATGAATAATGAACTTTCTTTAGAGATTGAATCTATATATATTTAGATTTCTTTTAAAACTTTTGTTCAATCAAATGGCAAAAATTGGAAATATTTTTCAATTCCCCGAGCCTGTTTTTTCTATTTATAAACAAAACTAACATTTGGATTAGACATTTTTAAATTTCTATTCTATAAGGTACTTTTTAGTCCACTCTCAGATGAGAATTGAATTAAAGGCAAGAAGGGAAAGGTTTGAAACATAAAAAAACTGGTGGATTGTTCTCCACCAGGTTTTTTATTTACAAATACGATCAATTACTGACCATGCTTTTTCTTTACCCATACCAGTTTCAGATGAGAATAAAATTAATTCATCCCCTTCTTCAATCTGTAACTTTTCACGAACTACTTTTGCATGTTTATCCCATTTTCCTTTAGGGATTTTATCTGCTTTTGTTGCTACTATAATGACTGGGATTTGGTAATGCTTTAAGAAATCATACATCATTACATCATCTTCTGTAGGTGAATGACGTAGATCAACTAATAAAATAACAGCTCTTAATTGCTCACGAGATGTAATATATGTTTCGATCATTTTACCCCATGCTTCTCGTTCCTTTTTGGAAACTTTAGCATAACCATAACCTGGCACGTCAACATAGAAAAGCTGTTCATTAATTAGAAAGAAATTTAATGTTTGCGTTTTTCCAGGTTTTGATGATGTTCGGGCTAAGGCTTTACGATTTAACATTTTATTTATAAATGAAGATTTCCCAACATTTGAACGACCTGCCAAAGCGATTTCAGGAAATTGTGTATCTGGATATTGATTTGGTCGGACTGCACTAATGACAATATCCGCTGTTGTTACTTTCATTTTTTCACTCCTACTATTGCATGCGCAAGCACTTCATCTAAATGGGAAACAGGTATAACAGTTAAACCTTCTTTCACCATTGGTGGTACCTCTTCTAAATCTTTTTCGTTTTCTTTAGGTATGATAACAGTCGTTAAACCTGCACGATGCGCACTAAGCATTTTTTCTTTTAATCCTCCAATTGGTAATACGCGACCACGTAATGTGATTTCACCAGTCATTCCAACCTCTTTACGGATTGGTCTATTTGTTAATGCCGAAATCAATGCTGTTGCCATCGTTATACCTGCTGAAGGGCCATCTTTTGGAACCGCACCTTCTGGAACATGAATATGAATATCATATTTCTCGTGGAAATTTTGGTCAATATTCAGCTCTTCTGCTTTTGAGCGAATATAGCTAAATGCAGCCTGTGCTGACTCCTTCATTACATCCCCTAGCTTACCAGTTAAAGTTAGCTTACCCTTTCCAGGATATAGTGATACTTCAATAGAAAGTGTGTCTCCACCAAATGCAGTATACGCTAAACCTGTAGCTACACCAATTTGGTCTTCACTTTCCATTTGACCATAAGAGAATGTTTTCTTACCTAAAAATTCTTCAATATTTTTATCGGTAAATATTATTTTTTGTCTTTCGTTTGAAACAATCAACTTAGCAGCTTTTCTACATAGTGTCGCTAGAACTCGCTCTAATGATCTTACTCCTGCTTCACGTGTATAATGACGAATAATTGCACTCAATGCACTCTCACGAATTTGTACAGTAGATTTATTTAAGCCATGCTCCGCTAATTTTTTAGGGAATAAATGCTTTTTAGCTATATTAACTTTTTCAAGTTCAGTATATCCGGATAAAGTAATAATCTCCATTCGATCACGTAATGGACCTGGAATAGTTGATAAATCATTTGCAGTTGCGACAAATAAAACTTGAGATAAATCAAATGGCTCTTCGATGTAATGATCACTAAATGTATGATTTTGTTCAGGATCCAAAACCTCTAACATTGCTGATGCTGGATCCCCTCTAAAATCGCTCGACATTTTATCAATTTCATCAAGTAAGAATACAGGGTTATTTGTTCCTGCTTTCTTCATACCTTGGATAATTCGACCTGGCATAGCCCCAATGTATGTTCTTCTATGTCCTCTTATTTCTGATTCATCTCTTACGCCACCTAGAGAAACGCGTACAAAGTTTCTAGACAAAGCGTTTGCGATTGATTTCGCTAAAGATGTTTTACCAACTCCAGGAGGACCCGCTAAACATAAAATTGGACCACGAAGTGAATTCGTAAGTTGTTGAACAGCTAGATATTCTAATATTCTCTCTTTTACTTTTTCAAGACCTTCATGTTCATTATTCAGTATCTTTTCAGAACGATGTATATCCAATGTGTCTTCTGTTTGCTTAGACCATGGTAGAGCTACCATCCAATCTAAATATGTACGAACTACACCTGCTTCTGCGGCATTAGGAGGTAGTTTCTCATATCTAGCTAACTCTTTTAGTACTACTTCCTTTGTTTCTTCAGGCATATTTGCCTCTTCGATTTTTGTTAAAAACTTATCAACTTCTTCAGTTTTACCTTCACGATCACCTAGTTCGCGTTGAATAACCTTTAATTGCTCTCTTAAGAAATATTCTTTTTGAGTTTTATCAATATTTTTCTTAACTTGTAGGCCAATCTTTTCCTCAAGCTTAAGTAATTCTTTTTCATCTTGAAGGAAATTTAAGATAATATGTATTCGTTCAGTAACATCAATTGTTGCTAATATTTTTTGTTTTTCTTCTTCCCTTAATGGAATTGAATCGATCATTGCATCTGCAAGTTTACCTGGGCGGTCTTGCTTAACAATTGAAGCAATTGTCTCTGGCAAAATTCGCTTTGATAATTTACTGTATTGTTTAAAATGCTGCAATAAAGTTCTCATTAAAGCACGAAGCTCTTTAGATTCATCTTCTACATCTGGATATTCTTCTACCTTTGCAGTTAAGAAATCATTTTGATCAATAATTGATTTGATTTTTCCTCTGTGTAATCCTTCAACAGTAATACGAACAGTGCCGTTTGGAAGTGTAATTTTTTGTGTTAATTTAGCTAAAGTTCCAAATTGGTACAATTCGTCTAACTTTGGATTTTCAGTATCTGCATCTATTTGAGTAACAACAAAAATTAAATGATCTAACTCATCAGCTTCTTGTATAGCTTTTATCGATTTCGTTCTTCCTACATCTAGATGTGCAATAGTGGCAGGAAATACACTAATTCCTCTTAAAGGTAGGAGGGGTACAACTTTTTCTTTTGTAACATTCATTACGTTACACCTCCATGTTTTTCATTCTATTTAGTTATTTTACCTTAACATATATATCATTTACAATGAAATGCATTAAAAGAAAATAAAGAAGCTACATAATCAATCAACAACTGTTTAGCTATTATCTTATTTTTGACTAAAGATACGAAGTAAAGCTCGTAATAAGATTAAATCATAAAGAATGGATTTCTACAAAATAAAAAGTGTTCGATCACTTCATTGAAAAATAGAATGCAAAAATAGTTTGTATTCTTTATTTATTCAAAATGAAATGATTCGAACACTTATTTTTATCTACATAGATTGCGATTGATTCTCTTCAAACAATGTTAATTGCTGGAAATCAGTTTTTGTTTCAGCTGGTAGTTCAAATTTCCAATTATCTTTAAAGACTTCATGGAGAACTTTTTCTATGCGATCTACTGCTAATATTTCTACATCTTTATATTGATGTAATGTTGCTTGATCGTTCTCTTTCGGAACAACAATTTTAGTTGCTCCTGCTTTAACAGCTGCCTTTACTTTTTCTGGAACACCGCCAACTGGTTTTACATCACCTTGAATGCTCATTTCGCCAGTCAATGCGATTGTATTTAATACTGGAACATTATTAACCGCTGAAAAAATACCAACTACCATGGCAATCCCTGCAGATGGTCCATCAATTAATGCGCCACTTGGAAAATTAATGTGAATCGTAAAGTCATCGATTGGTACACCAATTTTTCGTAAGATTGTCGTAACATTTTCTAAAGAGCCTTTTGCCATACTTTTTCTTCGAATGGATTTAGCTTGATTACCCAAGCTTTCTTCCTCAACAATTCCAGTAATTGTAATTGAACCTTTACCGATTTCTTTTGCTTTCATTGCAATTACTTCAATCGGTAGTAACGCACCAATATTTGCTCCATAAACAGCTAAACCGTTCACCAATCCTACTGTTGGAGCTTCAGGAATTTTGTTAACAAGTCTTGGTGATAATCGACTTACAGAAACAACCCATCCAATATCATCTTCTACTAATTCTTTTCGTCCAGAAGTTAAAACCATTCCGCCAGCTAACTGGATTAAGTTAATCGCTTCACGACCATTTTTTGCATATGTACCTACCAATTCTAAGGCTTTTTCTGATAGGCTCAATTCAATTTTTTCAGCAGATCGTTTAGCTACTGCTTGAATTTCATCCTGTTCTAATTCTCTGAAAAATATTTCTAAACAACGTGAACGAATTGCCGGTGGTATATCTTCTGGTGATCTTGTTGTTGCACCAACTAATCTGAAATCTGCTGGTAAACCGTGTTTAAAAATCTCATGAATATGTGCTGGTATAGAAGGATTCTCTTCTTGGTAATAAGCACTCTCAAATTTTACTTTACGGTCTTCAAGTACCTTTAGCATTTTATTCATTTGAATTGGATGAAGCTCGCCAATTTCATCAATAAATAAAATCCCTCCATGCGCATCGGTTACTGCTCCTTTTTTAGGTTGAGGAACACCTGCTTGCCCCATCGCACCTGCACCTTGATAGATTGGATCGTGAACTGAACCGATTAAAGGATCCGCAATTCCTCTTTCATCAAATCGAGCAGTTGTAGCGTCTAATTCTATAAATACTGCATCTTGTTTAAAAGGTGTATTCGGGCTCTTTTTCGCTTCTTCTAATACCAGTCTAGCCGCTGCCGTTTTTCCGACACCAGGCGGTCCATAAATGATTACATGCTGAGGATTAGCACTGCATAGTGAAGCTTTTAACGCTTTTATTCCATCCTCTTGGCCAACTATATCATCAAAAGTTGTTGGTCTAACTCTCTCTGCTAACGGAACAGTTAATGAGATTGACTTTAATTTACGTAACTGCTCCATTTCTTTTTTAGATTCCCTGTCAATCGAAACTTTAGTTGTTCGTTGACCTTTTAATAAATGAATAAAATACAATGCAACGATTGTACCTAATGCTAATTGAGCTAATAAGATAATAGTTGTTAAACTCATTCTTTACCCCTCCACTGAAGTAGAAATTAATTTTAGTATCGCCCTCTAAATGGAAGGATAAACCAAATTTTAAAAATTAAAGAAAAGGTTTACCGAGTAAAGTTCCTATGCAATTAAGAAAGATTTTAAAAAAATCACTTAAAAAAGACAAAAATAAAAAACCAAATGCAAATGCATTTGGTTCTTTACTTAAGCTAATTTATTTGCTTTTTTCTTTAACTCTAATTCTGTTCCATCTTCTAGTACAAGCTTAGGAGCTGCACCAGTTTTAACAGTTTCTGCTGAGATAATACATTTTTGAATATCCTCACGTGAAGGTAATTCAAACATAATATCTAACATAATCCCTTCAATGATCGAACGTAGTCCACGAGCTCCAGTTTTACGCTCAATTGCTTTTTTAGCAATTTCAGTTAATGCGTTATCCTCAAACTCAAGTTCAACTTGGTCAAGCTCTAGTAATTTTTGATATTGCTTAATTAAAGCATTTTTTGGTTTAGTTAAAATTTCAACTAATGATGCTTCATCAAGTTGCTCTAAATTAGCTAAAACTGGTAAACGACCGATGAACTCCGGAATTAAACCAAAGCGTAATAAGTCTTCTGGTAATACGTGGTTTAAGATTTCTTTTGAGCTTAAATCGCTCTTTTCAGAATCACCACTGAAACCAATTACCTTTTTACCTAAACGGCGTTTGATAATTTGTTCGATGCCATCAAATGCTCCACCACAAATAAATAAAATATTTGTCGTATCAATTTGAATGAATTCTTGATGTGGATGCTTACGACCACCTTGAGGGGGTACGCTTGCAACTGTTCCTTCAAGAATTTTTAAAAGTGCTTGCTGAACACCTTCACCTGACACATCACGTGTAATTGAAGGGTTTTCAGACTTACGAGCAACTTTATCAATTTCATCGATATAAATAATACCTTTTTCAGCGCGTTCTACATCATAATCAGCTGCTTGGATTAATTTTAAAAGAATGTTTTCAACATCTTCCCCAACATATCCAGCTTCAGTTAATGAAGTTGCATCTGCAATCGCAAATGGTACATTTAAAATTCGTGCTAAAGTTTGAGCTAATAATGTTTTACCACTACCAGTTGGCCCAATCATTGCAATATTACTTTTTGATAACTCAACCTCATCAATTTTGCTATTTGAATTAATACGTTTGTAGTGATTATATACAGCAACAGATAACGCTTTTTTAGCATTGTCCTGTCCAATAACGTATTCATCAAGAATTTCGCAAATTTCTTTCGGTTTCGGAACGTCTTTAAATTCTACTTCCTCTTCTTTTGCTAGCTCTTCTTGAACAATTTCAGTACAAAGCTCAATACACTCGTCACAAATATATACACCAGGTCCTGCAACTAATTTTCTAACCTGAGACTGTGACTTCCCACAGAACGAACATTTTAGCTGTCCTTTTTCTTCGTTAAATTTGAACATATGTTCACTCCCTCTAAAAATTTCTAAAAACACTCAATATGTATGTAATCGAAAAAAATATGTATCTTGTAGCTATATAATAGCATACAAAATAAACAAAGCAATTAATTACTACTCTAAAATTGTTTAAATTTTTAGAATATATATATTCTAATCTAAAGCTAATAATCCTTCTTTTGAAGAATTATTTTTAGTATAGCCACAATTATTTTTTAAAATCTGTATAACAGATTCTAACATATGTATATGTATATTTTAAAGGAAACAGTTCACTTTACCAAATATTTCTTTATTTAAAAACAAGGCACGAAAAATCTCGCGCCTTGTTTAAGTCAATATATGTTTATTTAACGCTTATTTTTTTCTGCTATCTACTAATAATTCAACAGCTTTACGGATTTGAATATCATCACGTACAGCGTCAGTTCCACCTAGCATAGTTACTAATTGCTCAGAAGGAACATTGTACATTTCAGATAAACGAGCTAATTCTTCGTTCATTTCTTCTTCAGTTGCATCGATTTTTTCAGCTTCGATGATCGCATCGATTGTTAAGTCGATTCTTACACGAGCTTCAGCATCTTGACGCATTTGAGCACGAAGATCTTCTTCTTTAGTACCAGTGAATTGGTAATAAAGCTCTAAGTTTAATCCTTGTTGTGCAATACGTTGTTCAAAGTCTTTAACCATACGGTCAACTTGGCTTTCGAACATTACGTCTGGGATTTCGATTTCAGCATTTTCAGCTGCTTTTTGAACTAAAGCATCACGTAAACTACCTTCAGCTTGAGATTTTTTTGATTCAACTAAATCATTTTTAATTTTAGCTTTAAGATCTTCTAAAGTTTCTACTTCGTCATTTACGTCTTTAGCAAACTCGTCGTTTAACTCAGGAAGTTCTTTCGCTTTGATTTCATGAACAGTTACTTTGAAAGTAGCAGATTTTCCTGCTAATTCAGCACTGTGGTATTCTTCTGGGAATGTTACATTAACATCAGTTTCCACACCAGATTTAGCGCCAATTAACGCTTCTTCAAATCCAGGAATGAAAGAACCTGAACCGATTTCTAGTGGATAGTTTTCACCTTTTCCACCTTCGAAAGCTACGCCATCAACGAAACCTTCGAAATCAATTACAGCTGTATTACCGTTTTCAACAGTACCATCTTCTTTAACTACTAACTCAGCTTGACGCTCTTGTAATGTAGTTAATTCAGCTTGTACGTCTTCGTCAGTTACAGTAGCATCCATTTCTTCAACTTCTAAGCCTTTGTATTCGCCTAATTTTACTTCAGGTTTTACAGTAACTTTTGCTTTGAAGATTAAAGTTTTACCTTTTTCCATTTGCTCAACGTCAACTTCTGGACGATCAACTGGCTCAATACCAACCTCTACAACAGCTTTGCTGTAAGCTTCTGGTAAAATTACATCTAAAGCATCATTGTAAAGTGCTTCAATACCAAATTTTTGTTCGAAAATTGGGCGAGGTAATTTTCCTTTACGGAATCCCGGTACATTGATAGTTTTAACAACTTTTTTGAAAGCTGCATCTAAACCTTTATCTACTTCAGAAGCTTCAACTTCTACAGTTAATAGACCAACGTTAGCTTCTAATTTTTCCCATTTAGCAGTCATTGTTAGTTCCCTCCAAAATTATCTAAAAAAATATATGTGTTTACGTATTTTCGTACTATACATGCCTGTCCATTTTTAATAAAGAAAATGCATGTATAATTAAGTAAATAGTCGTTACAACCATTCTATTATAACACATTCCTTTTTTGTTTCAATATTTCCTATTTTTATAAGGAGAAAATATTAGGGTTTTTTAATTTTGAATTTTAAATCAGTTTAGTTCCTTTAAAAAATAAACGATGACTTTCATTCCTTATTGCTCGCTTTCCGTAAGGCGTTACCTAAGTCCATCTTCGAATTCGCTCAAAAATAAAAATCGGTTTTATCTCCGCTTCCATCACTTTAAAATACCTTTTTTTACATAAAAAAACATAGAAGCCCAAATGGAACATCTATGTTTTTTCCAACTATTTATTTTAAATTAAAATTAGTGTAAAGAAAAGTTCTACAAACTTGATTGTCAGACTGATTGCAAGCGCTTGTCTTTCGAGGCGCGAAGCCTGGTGAGGAGCGGAGTTACCCTTAAGCGGTAATGAGCACCGCAGATAGGCGAAGCAACGAAGAAAGCGAGCGTTTGTCAACAGTCTGACATGTCATTTTAAATTAAAATATCCTTCATCTTCAAACCGTTTTACTAAAGCAATTGCACTTTTTACTGGAAAATATTCTACATTAAATAAGTCTTTTAGTTCCTCTTCATCTACACTACGATCAAAAAATTGTTGGACTATGCAATAAAAACAGGCTGCCCATGTATTTATATCCGCTGGCATTGGGATAAACGGGAAGTAAATTGTTATAAAGTGTTGGAAGTGTGTTTTTGCGATTTCGAAAGCAGAAGGGTCTTCACTTTCTAATACGTCACTTAATTTTTTTAATATAGCATCTACAAAGATTTTATGTTCATCGACTGAAACCGATGTATTCCAAATCATCCTTTGGTTTACTTTGTTAAGTTCAAAATCTTTATCGATTGATTGTTCTTGTAAAATAAACAAAATAAAACTTTGAATTAATGGATTTGCTTTGGTGCTTTTTAATATTTCGCTAATTTGATCGATAACAAGATTACAATCTAAACTTCTTAATTCATTAATTAATTCAAGTTGCTTATCAATCGGCTCAGAATTTTCAACGATTTTATGTAAATTAAGAACTTCACCCTTAATGCCTTCACGATCTGAAATTACTTTCTTTGATAATGAGAGCATCGCTTGAAACTTATCCATCTGATTTTCATCAATCCGTTTTTGAGTGAGTAATTTTTTTATATTTTTTTGTAATTCTTCATATTCTTTTAATTGAAATAAAATGCTTATGTACACTTCAATTGCTTCATCACTCTCAAAAGGCCCGAAAACTAAATCCTCACATCTTTCCTTAGCTTCTTTAGCCTGATTTCCTTCTAAAAGACACGCGACTGCAGCAAGTTCTGTTTGTGAATTATGCTCATTCATTTCTTTTAATTGATTACATAACATTAAAGCTTTACTAAAATTTTTTTCTTCTAATGCTTTTTTGCCTAAATTTATTATCCGATCCTTCAGTTTAGGAAAAAAGACAATATTGTCTTCCATGTTACTCTCCCCTAACATTTGTTATTTCCTGCACAAACTAGTTATGAAAAAGTGTATCATGAATTAAAATTATTTAAAATATTAAAGATACGTGTATGAATGAATCTGTTTTAGCTTTAGTACCCTAACGGTTTATTGCCAAATCTTTTCCATAGCTTTGGGAACTTAGCTTTTAGTTCGTCTTTTGATTTCCAATCGATTGTTAATTGTTGTTCAGGATAATCATAGCCTTTACTCTCTATTAATGAATTGAACTCATTCCACAATTGATCATCCCAATCATCATCGCCTTTACGCTTGATTGTATACGCTTGTAAAGCTAGATCTAACATATCTTCCAATTCGGGCGTAAGTCCTTCTTCTTCATAAATTGGAAAGATGTATTCAGCTAAATAATCTGGGTCATTTAACGTTTTCTTGTAAACTTGTTCTCCTTGTCCAATTAACCAAGCTCTAAAATGTACAAATGAATCCTCAGAACAGCCATCCATTATGATCCATGCAGCTCCTAAAAGATTTGTAGTATACGCTTTGGAAAAATAAGTTTCAAAATGAATTTCAAAACTAGCTATCTCTTCCTCTGATTGTTTAGCTAAATGATTTATTACCCATTCATACGGTTCTTCAACAATATGCATTTTGGATATTAAGCTCCAAAATTCATTTTCATTCATTTATATCACTCCACTCTTTTATTTATACTAGAATAACATAACTAGTATAAATTTAATGATGACCTAAGACTTCTATTAATTAATAAGAACCCATCCTAATTTATATAGTAAACGTAAATCATCATATTATTTCTAAAGTTCCTTCATTAAAAATAATTAAAATACAAAAAAAGACACTTATTTTACATTTCGTAAAACAAGTGTCTTTTGGACGTCCTGAGAGGGATTCGAACCCCCGACCGACGGCTTAGAAGGCCGTTGCTCTATCCTGCTGAGCTACCAGGACATATGGAGCGGGTGATGGGAATCGAACCCACGACCGAAGCTTGGAAGGCTTCTATTTTACCATTAAACTACACCCGCATATTTGTTATTTCTTTTTCGTTTCTTTGCGACATCACCCTGTCGACATAATTTAGTATAGTCGTTATGGAAATTAAAGTCAACACTTTTTCAAAACTTTTTTTCCAAAATAAAGGAAAAAATTTTAAAGTTGTATAATTACCTTAGTTTATTAAGGTTTTCCGGCTTTTAGTACTCCGAATTTTTTTGTTTTAGATAAGGTTAGTAGCGTATGAGCTACTAACCCCCATTAATTCATTATAATTTAAATGAAGTAGTATTAAGCACTGTTCCATCTGTATTATAAAAAGTAACATTAGCTTTCTTATCAACTGTTTCAAGAATAGCATATGTCTTTTCTTTTCGCATTCTCGGTAATAAAATGCTGCCAGGGTTAATAAATAGCACATCATCAATTACTTCGGCTCCTAATACATGTGAGTGACCGAAGCAAGCAATTGTTGCTCCAACTTCTTTACAACGATAATACAGCTTTTGTAATGACTGTTTTATTCCATGTAAATGACCATGTGTTGCATAGATTGTATATTCATTCCCACGGTGAATAAATTCTTCAGGGAATTCTCCTCTGAAATCACAATTCCCTCTTACAACATTATAATCCTTTAGTTCCTTAGCATTTACTTCTAATTCCGAATCTCCACAGTGTATCATTAAATCTACACTGTCACGATATCGTTCGCCAATTTCTTGCAATGGTTTTGTCAATCCATGGCTATCACTTACAATTAGTACTTTCATTAATTTGATCCTCTAAATAAAAAATCTTTATCTTCTTTATTTATAACATTCATTAATGATTTAATTGCATTTGCGCGATGACTTAAACCACCTTTTTCATTTGTTGTTAATTCAGCCATCGTTTTATCTAATTCTGGCAAAAAGAATATTGGATCGTAGCCAAAACCATTTGTTCCTCTTTTTTTATTGGCAATATATCCTTCAACTGTACCATAAACAGTGATTGTTTCTTTACCTTGAACCGCTAAAGCTAAAGCACAATAAAATCGCGCAGTTCTTTTCCCAGGAAAAACACCTTCTAGTTCACTTAATACTTTTTGTAAATTATCTTCGTCACTTTTATGTAATCCAGCATACCTGGCAGAATAAACGCCTGGTCTACCTTCAAGTGCATCCACTATTAAACCCGAGTCATCTGCAATGACTGGTGTATTTAACTCACTCGCTAAATACTCAGCTTTTAAAACCGCATTTTCTTCAAATGTAGTTCCTGTTTCTTCAATTTCTTGAATTTCAGGAAAGTCTTTTAAAGACTTAACTTGAAATCCCATCGGGTTAAAAAGTGCTTCAAAATCCTTCACTTTGCCTTTATTATTTGTCGCAATAATGATTGTTTCCATCCCTAAAGCCTCTCCTCGAAATGATTATTGAAATTTAATACCTTCTTGTAATAACACTTCTTTTTGTTTTTCAATTAGAGATTTGATGCCTAATTCACCCAAAGATAGTAACTCATTTAATTCTTCTCTTGAAAATGTTGCTTCTTCACCAGTTCCTTGGAGTTCAACAAACTGTCCTTTTCCAGTCATAATAATATTCATATCAACACTTGCAGCTGAATCTTCTACATAATATAAATCTAGTACTGGTCCAAGGTCATCTAAAATACCAACTGAAGTTGCTGCTAAATAATCTTTTACAGGATACGATTTCAATTTATCCATTTTAATTAATTTATCAAAAGCAAGCATCATTGCAACAAATGCACCAGTAATTGAAGTAGTTCGTGTTCCTCCATCTGCTTGAATTACATCACAATCGATCCAAATTGTCTTTTCACCAAGTGCCTCTAAATCAACTACTGCTCTTAACGCTCTTCCTATTAATCGTTGAATTTCCATTGTTCGACCAGTAACTTTACCTTTAGATGATTCACGTATTGTGCGCTCTTGAGTAGCTCTAGGTAACATTGAATATTCAGCTGAAATCCAACCTTTTCCACTGTTTCTCAAAAATGGTGGTACACGGTCTTCAACTGTTGCATTACAAATTACCTTCGTATCACCAATACTGATCAGCACTGAACCTTCTGCGTGCTTAGTATAGTGAGTAATAATCTCGATTGGTCTAAGTTCATTATTTAATCTTCCATCTGTTCTTGTCATGATTGTTCCTCCTACAAAATCTTCCAAATACTAGTATAGACAAAAATGTGATTTCATTTCTACTTATTAAGTTTAATTTAAAGATAAAATTAAAAACCTTGTACAAAAATCATCACAATTTTTGTACAAGGTTGATATTAAAACCATTTTATTAAAAGGCAAATTATTAACTTTTCATAACCACCGGTTTACAATTTTTTCGTATTTACATCCTTAGGTCTTGAAACAGGTTGGCTTAAAGGCTTGCCTTGTTGGTCTAGCGCAGTTAATTTCCCATTGATTTGAATTTCAATGGACTTAACACCTTTTTGCTCAGTTAAAGAAAGTACAAGTGGCTGTAGTACATCATTATTGATCATGTTTTTTGCAATATTTCCATAGATACCATCGTTAAAATTAAGTACTAGCTTACCGCCTTTAAAAACAGGTTGACTAACTAGTTTCGTATCAGTTCCAAAATCGGATACTAAATTTGAATATTCAGATGGACCTTTTACTAGTTCATTTACGATTGCTGAATATGAATCTTTCTCTGCATTTGAAATCCTAGTCGTTACAGGCACATAATAAGTGTCTCCCATTTCCCCTTGAGAAACATAATATAGCGTAACAGGTCTGGAGTTCATAATATCTACAATGTCACCTTTATCAAAGTTAATTCCATCATCTCTTGTTAACCCATCACCAATTTGAGCTTTATTTACTGGCATCGATGCAAGCTCTTTTCCGTTTACTCGAATTTTTACCTTCGTCACATTATCAAATTGAGTTAACGTCCAAGTAACAGCTTGAAACACTTTTAATTCATCTTCAGCACGGTATTGCTTAAATTCTGGTGAAAAATCAGCAATAATCGTACCATCCTTTTGAGTTTGAACTCCTAAAACTTCAGTATTCGGAGGTAAAACTGCTTGGAAACCATTCGGTAATTCATCTGTAACAGGACCATCTTTTACTAAGTACTCTAACGCTTGTTTAGCCAAGCTAGTAGACTTAGGTAATTGGAACGTTTGCGGTACAATATACCCGTTACGATCAATTAAATATAATTCCCTTTTTACAGTTTCCTCTTTCTTTGCTACTTCTTTTGAAGGTTGATCACTTTTATAAACTACAGTTTTAGGTGGATCAATGTCAGTTGAAGATTTCGTTGGAAGTAAACTACATCCACTCATTGTTGCAATTCCACATACCGCTGCCGCTGTTACTAACAATCTTTTTTTCATCACCATACTCCCCCCACGCTTTTTTACTATTTATACGAGCCTGTACATTTTTTAGAACAAGCTAAATAGAAAAAAATAAATAATTTAAATCTAGCTCTAAATTTACTGGAAATATTCACCTAAAAGACCTATCGTTCATATTATAAAAAGACTAAATGAATACCCATCCGAAGAACAGCTCGGTCAAGCAAGGAGGGTTAGCACAGTTGAAGGATAGAGACTATCAAACAAAGCACACACTCACAAAGCGTGAAAAAGAAGTATTCGAGCTTCTTGTTCAAGATAAGACTACAAGAGAAATTGCTGAAGAACTTTTTATAAGTGAAAAAACTGTGAGAAATCATATTTCAAATGCAATGCAGAAGCTTGGGGTTAAGGGGCGATCACAAGCAGTTATTGAGCTTCTTCGTATGGGAGAGCTTGAACTGTAGTTATTTTGTAGAAACAATTCTACAAACCAACATACTGCCGGCATTCTAATGACATGCCGGTTTTGGTATTTACATTGAAGCTTAAGTTTTTCATTTCTCTATTTTCTTGCTTGTAAAGAATCTGATTATCTAAATTGAAAGTTATACTTTATATCCTACTTATAGTAGATAAAAGGCCTATCTGTAAATTAGGATAGATGCTCTGCTATAGGGGGATTTTATTTTAGCTCTTATTACCTATCTAAAATTAAAATAAAAAAATCTTTTACGAAAATTTGCTAATTTAATTGACAAGGTTGTTTTTCAACAACGTGAAAAAAATCGTTTCCAGTCGGAAAACGATTTTCTTATTTTATATACTATAAAACCTCTTAGTATTTTCATATAAAGTTTTATATGCACTTGACAGATCTATGTCTTTTAACTCAGCTATTTTTGCAACTGATTGATGCATAAATTTTGGATGTGTCCACTCATTTTCAAAAGGCCCTTCAAATGGCCAAGGACCATCTGTTTCTATCATCATTAATTCTAAAGGATACTTTTTTACTAAGTCTTGAATCTCATTTTCATATAATACATCTGGTGTAATCGAGATAAAATACTCATTTTTCATCATCCGATTTATTGTAACCTCGTCACCTTTAAACCAATGAAAATGGGCTTTTTTAATAAAATATTTTTCTAATAGATTACATACGGTTTCGGCGTCCTCATATACTGCATGTAATATGATTGGTTTATTTAACTCTTTTGCAAGCGAGATAAATTTTTCTAGTAATATAATATAAGGTACGTAATCAATCTCTTCTTCTAAATTCTTATAATATGGTAATCCAACTTCTCCGATTGCGACCATTTCATCCTGATGGTTCTTAATCCATTCAATTAATTTATCAACCTCTTCATCAGAAGGGATTTGTTGTTCAGGATGAAATCCGAATGCTGGATATACACTATTATTTTGATATTTCAACTCTAAATTTTTCTTACTAGATTTTAAATCCATTGATACCGAAATGAGCGCTTCGATTTCGTGTCTTTGTATATTAGTTAATATTTCTTCTCTTTGACTAGTATCATAAGAATCTAAATGAATATGAGCATCTATCATTTTCATCGTATTACTCCTTCTCTAAAGCCAAATAGATTTTTCTTTTATATTCCGTAAATTCATCACTTAATAATATTTCTTTTTTACGTGGTCTTGGAAATGGCACTATGATTTGTTCTTTGATTTTGGCAGGTTTGTCAGAAAATATATAAATTCGATCAGACATTAACAACGCTTCATCAATATTATGTGTTACTAATAAAATTGATCGTCGTTGCTCCTCCCAAATTGATAAAAGCCATTGCTGCATTTCAAGTCTAGTGAACTCATCTAAAGCTGAAAAAGGCTCATCCATACACATGAACGACTGCGGTGCTAGTAGAGACCTTAAAAATGAAACTCTTTGTTTCATACCACCAGATAATTCATGAGGGTAAGCATTCTCATAGTTTTCTAAGCCAGTTCTTTTAAGCCAGTCTCTTGCCAATTTTTCATCAGGCTTATGTTTTAATTCTTGTGACAAAACAATATTTTTTAATACTGTTCTCCAAGGTAGTAATGAATGATCCTGAGGCATAAAACTAACATGACCAAGTTCTCCATTTATTATCGACCCATTTAACTTTACTTCTCCAGAATCTGGTTTTACTAAACCTCCAATAAGATGGAACAACGTACTTTTCCCACTACCAGATGGACCTAGAATCGATACAAATTCACCCTCGTTTACATAAAGGGATATATTTTCTAATACTTGATGACCGCTATAACTCTTTGATAATTGTTCCACTTGTAGTGTCATTTCCGTTTCTCCCCTTTAACTTTCCATTTAACAGTAAAACGTTCAATTACAACTATTAGGAAGAAGAAAAGCATACTTAAAAACATAATGATAAAAATTGAAACAAATACTCGATCTGTTCTAAATGAAGATGAAGCTAAAGTCATATAGACCCCAATTCCAGATTTCGCTCCTAGCCATTCAGAGATAACTGCTCCCATAACACTATAAGTCGCTGAAATCTTTAAGCCAGAAAAAATGGAAGGTAGAGAAAAAGGCAATTCAACTTTCCAAAAAATTTGTGATTTGGATGCTCCCGCCATTTTCATATAATTTATTAGTTCACTTGGTGTTTGTCGGAAACCATCCAACGCTGAAACTGTAACAGGGAAAAAACAAACAAGAGAAATAATAATTAATTTAGGTAATACACCAAATCCAAACCAAATAATTAAAAGCGGTGCCAATACGATAATTGGTACATTTTGCGAAAGAATTAATAATGGGTAAAAAGCTTCCCTAACACCTGGAATTAAATGCAATAGAAATGCGATTAAAAATCCTAATAAACTACCAATTAACAAACCAATAATCGTTAATTGAATTGTAGAAGAAATATGAGGAAGTAGTGAATTAGTTGATTTCATTCCTTCTTTAAAGATTGCGATTGGTCCTGGTAATAACCAAGATTCGATTTTCCAAATTTTAATACTTAGCTGCCAGCAAATTAAAAAAAGCAGGATGACAACGATAGGTTGCCATCCTTTTATATTTTTAGATTTCATTAACGGTACTTCTCCGTTAACACATCCATCGTAATACCTTGTGGTTGATAAAGTATTTTCATTTGAGTTATTACATTGTGGCAACCTATTTCAATCATTCTTTCATTCATTTTTTGAACAACCATTAATAATTGATTCAAGTCGCCTTCCATAGTTGTTTCCAATGGTTGAACTTGATATTTTACACCTGATTCATCAATAATTTTAATTGCTTCATCAACTGCTGGAATAACATCCTCAATATTATTTGTTTTCGGTATAATTTGGACACTCATTAAAGTAGTTTGCATTTTTGCTCCTCCTTATTTCGCTGGTAAGAAATCATTCGTAAATGCTTCTTTTGGCTTAAAGTTTCCTTCTAATAATTTATTTTCAGCTAAGAAATCAGCATAGTTTTTCCAAACTGATAACTTTTGCTCACCCCAACGGTCCGCATCATCTTTATATTTAGATGCTAACCATTCTTGACTTTTTTCCACTAATTTTTTATCTAAGTCCGGATTATCTTTTATTAAAATCGATGCAGCTTCTTTTGGGTTATCAATCGCAAAATTATATCCTTTTGATGCTGCAGCCACAAACGCTTTTACTATTTTAGGGTTTTTACTAATCATTTTTTCGTTCGTAGCTAAAACTGGAGTATAGTAATCTAGCTTTTTACTATAATCAGTTAAATATATCATGTTTAATTTTTCTCCACGTAGCTCTGCTTCAATTCCTGTCCATCCTTGATAAATCCACGCAAAATCGATATCTCTTTTTACCGCTGTAAAGAAATCAGCATCACCCATATTAACGATATTTAACTTATTAACATTCGCATTTTCTTCTGACATAAGTGATTTTAAAATAGCCTTTTCAACCGGTGAACCCCAACCACCATATGTTTTTCCAACGAAATCTTTTGGTGACTTAATTCCTTTTTTCACTGGTGATGCAAATCCAGAAGTATTATGTTGAATAATTGCTGCAATAGATACAATCGGTACATTTTGAACTCTTGCTTGTGTAATTGACTCTTGATAAGAAACCCCAAAATCTGCTTTACCAGATGCAACTAATTGGTCTGCACCTGTTTCTCCTGGGCTGATTATATCTACATCAAGACCTTGTTCCTTAAAATAACCTTTTTCCTTAGCAACAAATAGCCCAGTATGATTTGTATTTGGCGTCCAGTCTAGTACGACAGTCACCTTTTTTAATTGCTTTGGCTTTTTAGTAGTAGCAGTTTTGTCTTGACCACACCCAGTTAACATTAAACAAATAGCTACTAAAAATACTACTAGTTTTTTCATTATCTATATCTCCTTTTTGTTTTTTGTTTATACAAAAAGAAAACGTCCGGATATTAACCCGGACGTAAATGCGCTGTAAAAAACATATCTAAAAAGAGATACTGTTCCCTACGCTGGCATCACCCAGATCAGGTTCTAAGAGTCAACATCTTAAGGATGCTATCTCAGCCAGCAACACTGGCTCCTCCACATTTTTTCTCATATATAAACTTTTCCTCATTAATATAACAGATAATGATTGAATTTACGAATTATTTTTAACTTGTGTTTAAATGTTTTAATACTCTGTTAATAAGAGCAATAAAACTATGAAATTTTAACATTTTTAAAAAGAGAATGATAAACAAAAATATCATTTCTTATAGTAAAATCTTAAATGAATAAAGAATATACTACATCAACAAATTATTAAGTAAAATGAGGGGATTTTTTGAATAAACCAATCGGAGTCATCGACTCAGGTGTTGGGGGCTTAACAGTTGCCAAACAAATTATTAGACAATTACCTAAAGAGGACATTTTATACTTAGGCGATACTGCAAGATGTCCATACGGATCACGACCATATACGGAAATCAGAGAATTCACTTGGGAAATGACTAACTTTCTATTGGAGAAAGATATAAAAATGTTAGTCATCGCCTGTAATACAGCAACTTCAGTTGTCTTAAATGAAATGCGAGAAAAACTTCAAATTCCAGTCATTGGAGTTGTCCGCCCAGGTGCTAGAGCAGCAATAAAATTAACACAAAATGACCAAATCGGTGTCATTGGAACGAATGCTACTATTAATAGTAAAGCATATCATTCCGCACTAAAGCGGATTAATGACAAAGTTATAATTGAAGGCTTGGCATGCCCAGAGTTTGCTGGAATTGTTGAAAATGGGGACTACAATAAACCTGAAATATTTGAGATTGTTAAACACACTCTTGCACCGCTTATTGATTCAAATATCGATACCCTAATACTAGGTTGCACGCATTACCCATTACTTGGTCCAATCATCCAAAAAGTGATGGGACCATCAATCCAACTTATCAGCTCTGGTGATGAAACAGCTCTAGAAGTAAGTGCAATTCTGGATCAACAAAATATATTATCTAACTACGAAATCACTTCACATGAATTTTTTACAACTGGGGATCCAACCATTTTTAGTAAAATAGCTTCATCCTTATTCCAAGAACCGATGGAAAACGTAAAGTATATTAAACTATAAAGGTCAATAGAGCACTTTAAATGAAAAAAACCAACAAAGTAAGCCTTTGTTGGTTTTTGTGTTTTTAAATTACGAACGCTCTTCTAAAAATTTATTCTTTTGTGTTACTTGAAAAATAATCTTTTAGCATCGCATTGTTCTTTACAATATCATCTAATGTATATTGATCTAAAACGTGTAAAAATTGTTCTAATGCATTATTAAATATATGTTTTAAAGAACAAACAGGTGTAATAACACAAGTATTACCGTGTTCAAAACATTCTACAATATTAAAGTCTTCTTCAGTTTTACGAATTATTTCACCGATATTTATTTCTGATGGTAATTTAGCTAAACGGATTCCACCGTTTCTGCCACGAATTGTTTCGATGTAACCCATCTTACCTAAATTATAAATTATTTTCATTAAATGATTTTTAGAAATATCATAAGCTTCAGCAATGTCCTTAATATTAACTAATTTTTCACGTGGCTCAGAGCTTAGAAATATTAGTACACGAAGAGAGTAATCCGAATAAGTTGTTAAACGCATAACTTGTCCTCACTGTTTTATTTAAGATTAATCATAGCATAATTGTGAACTTTTTTTAAACTTTTATGCATTTTTGCGAAAAAATACAAAAAAGATGTATTTTACATATTGCTTTAAATAAATTCTAGGTCTAAGATAAAGATGTATTTATAATACTACTTTAAAACGTGATTAGGGGGATTTTTCATGCTATCTCAAAAAACAATTGATATTATTAAGTCAACAGTTCCAGTCTTAGAAGTAAAGGGTACAGAAATCACTAAAGTATTCTATAAAAATTTATTTACTAATCATCCTGAACTATTAAATGTATTTAATCATACAAATCAACAACAAGGTAGACAACAAACTGCTCTTGCAAATACTGTTTTAGCTGCTGCACAAAACATTGATAAACTAGCAACAATTATTCCTGTTGTAAAACAAATTGCGCAAAAACACCGCAGTCTTCAAGTTAAAGCAGAGCACTATCCAATCGTAGGGCAACATTTACTAGGGGCAATTAAAGAAGTACTTGGTGATGCTGCAACTGATGAAATACTAGGTGCTTGGGCGGAAGCATATGGAGTTATTGCACAAGTATTTATCGATATCGAAAAAGAAATGTATGAGGAAGCATCTTCCCAAGAAGGCGGTTGGTCTGAATTTAAAGAGTTTAAAGTCATCGAAAAAGTTGAAGAAAGCGATGTAATTACTTCATTCTACTTAGTTCCTAAAGATGGTTCTTCAGTTCCTTCTTTCTTACCTGGTCAATATATTACTGTTCGCTCACAAATTCCTGGTGAAGAATATTTATCAAACAGACAATATAGCTTATCTGATGCACCAGGTAAAAATCACTTTAGAATTTCAGTAAAAAGAGAAGCTGAAGAAAACCAACCACTTGGTAAATTCTCAAACTACCTACACAATCAAGTAAATGTTGGTGATACTTTGGATATTACTGCTCCAGCAGGTGAATTTACTTTAAATACTGAAACTGATTCAGATGTTGTTTTCTTAAGCGGTGGTGTTGGAATTACACCATTAATCAGTATGGCTAAGTCAATTACAAGCAATCAACCAAATCGTCAAGTCAGCTTTATAAGCGCTTCAAGAAACGGTAAATTACAAGCATTTGAAAATGAACTAAACCAATTAAAAGAGCAATTAACAAATTACAATTTATCATTTGTTTATGAAAATCCATCTGAGGAAGATCTTCAAAATAATAACTTTAAAAAGCAAGGTTATATTGATGCAGAATGGTTAAATAACAATGTTAAATCAGACAATGCAGATTATTACGTATGTGGTCCAGTACCATTTTTAAAAGCGATTATAACAAGCTTAAAAGAATTAGGAATTAAAGATGCACAAATTCATTATGAATTCTTCGGACCAGCAATGAATTTAGACACTGAGCCTAAAAGCCCTGTTCAACAAGGTTAATATTTAGAAAGGATGCTCAATTAAGAGCATCCTTTTTTACGCTGTTGCAAGACAATCTTCTCAATTAATTATCATATTTTCGTAAAAGGAGTAGAGTGATGTTGATTTCCATTACAGGATGCTCGCTTTCCATGGGGCGAGACCTGAGCCTCCTCGGCAAGCCTGCGGGGTCTCAGCCTTCCCGCTTATCCCATAGGAGTCGAGCAGCCCTCCATTCCAATCAACTTATTATTTAAAAAAGTTTAACGTTAAAATCTAATGTAATATCCTTTACTTAGCGTAACATAACAGAATTTTAATCAGTTTGTAAGTCAATTGAGATTGAACAACAACTTATAAACTAAACATTTAAAACTATATTTCTAAATTCGCTCTTAATATTTTTTAATTTCGAAAAAGTTTACTATAGATTATCGGTATATCAAGATTGTTGAAACACTTTAACATTTAAAATCGTTAATCGTTATTAAATTAAAAAATGAATTTTAACATCAATAATTTCCCACTTAATATTGTATTCCCTATAGACTTTCTATTAAGAGCACATCCTTTTTTATTTCCGCTCTAATAATACAGCCACTCTTTTTAAAACTGTCGGTATAGTAAAGCTACCAAAAATTGCGATTAGGTCACTTGAGTAGTATTTTTTTAGAGTGCCATATACTAAGCCACTTATCATTAGATCGTACAAAAAGAATCGACCAAAATCACGTTTAGTTATGACCATAAAGATGATAGATGCATTTCTTGTTGTAAGAATAAGCCCACCTTCTTCTAGAAAAATTAGTCATTCTAATCAATACAAATCACAAATTTATTTTTTATCTAACATCCAATAATACTTTTCAATTTCTTCTTTTACTTTTATCATGCCAATTTTCTCTAAAACTCTAATAGAGGCATGATTATAAATGGAACAAATAGCAGATATTCTTATAACATGATTTTGCTTTAATCCCCACTCACAAATAGCCCTAGCCATTTCAGTTGCATACCCTTTACCTTGATAACTTGGTGCAATACTATAACCTATCTCCATAATCCCAGTTTCATCAGGACCACCTTTAAATCCCATGTCCCCAATAATTACTCGATCTTTTTTATGAATAATAATTCCTTCATATTTTTCTTCAGTAGGATGTGTTTGAAAACGAGAAATTTTATAAGGGAAAAGATTTTTATATACGAGAATTGGCCACCCTTGAGCGAAACTATAAAATTGATTTTCAAATTCTAACTCTTTATTTCCACTTAAAACAGAAAGCATCGCTTCTGCTGTAAAAGTCATTAATAGTAAATTTTTAGTTTCAGTGATTATCATTACCTGACTCCTGTATACTAAATTTATTAGTTTTTTTGACTACTGCTTCCCTTAAAAAATATTCTAGAAATGACTAATCCAATCAGTCCAAGCAGTATAAATAAACCGGCTCTAACCATCAATGTAATATTTGGTAAATCTATTAATACAAGTTTTCCTAGCGTCAATAATAATAAACCTATCCCAGTATATGTCCAAACTTTGAACTTCTTAATGTTACCAAGTATCATGGCTAATATTGAAAGCAAGATCCAACTTATATTAATTAATAATCGAATTATATTGTCGGATTGATCTACTGCGAGTATTTGAACAATTTGTGTTATAAAAGCAATTAATATAACCGTAATTAATAAGGAACTACTTAATAAGATAAATTGCTTTTCATCTTCATTTTTATAAGCCAAAATTGCAATCGTAATTAGAGCTAGAATTAACATAAACCAATTCATTGTTTCAAAAGACCATAAAGAATCTATTCCAACTGATAAAATGGATATCCCCACCGGAATAAATGTAAGAGTAGCTATAATTAATTTTAGTAGATCTCGATATCTTAAATAAAATAAATAAGTTGATACTGCTTGAATTATTAATACTGTACATAGTAAGTTTTCTGAAACACTATCCAAACAAAGGAATGAAATGGCTAATATAAAATTAGTCGAAAATCCAAAGAAAAAATCCGCTTTCTTTTTATAATAAAAAGTCAGGAATAAATATCCTACACATAAAAAAATTAAAATCATTGTTCTATTCAGATCTTCAAATGCACTAAAGATCCAACCGATTGTTAAAATAAAACTGGTGTGAAGAATTATTACTTGCTTTTTAATAGCAAACTTAGATTTTATCAATATAGCTAGCAAACTAATATGTTGAACGAGAATACTTAGTGCGAAATATTCAATTCCATTTGTATTAAAATTAACTAAAGCAACAATTAAATAAGATAAATGCAATAATATTACAGACGAAAGATAGATGAATTTATATTTCTTAAATGTTGCATAAAACATAAAGCATAAATAAATCACTGTTTCATAGATTGAGAAAAATAAATAGTTTGGCGAATCACTTTTAACTAGGAATGGTACAAAAACGGCTCCTATTATACTTATTAATCCAATTACTTCTGACTTGTATCTATTCATCGAATAAAAACCAATACATACCCAAATAATCAAAAGGGTAAATGCAATCGTTGACCCAACCATGTGATATAAATGATGCATAGCAAACGTAGTTAAAAATAATACCGGTAACACGCCACCAATTAATGATTGGCCAAGTGTTGATCGTTTAGCTTCCATTTGACGATTACCGTACCAGAATAAAGCAATGGCTATAACAAATCCAATACCTACTTTTGCATACTTATTTAATACCCCATAATCTGATGCCGCTTTAAATCCCCACATTACGCCAAGAATGAAAATAAATATAAAAAATCTAGGTAACCACTTTTGGAAAATAAGTGCTTCATAGTCAACCTTTTCATTTTCAACTGTTACTTTAACCTGTCTGCTAACTGTTTTTTGTGGTTTAGGATTATTTACTTTAGTTTGAGTTATTTGTTTAATCTCGTTTGAAGTTTCTTTCGTGATTAAGAGAAATTCAATTTGTTTCTTCATTTCTCTGACTTCTTCTTCAAGCTTTTCTACCTTTTTTTTAAGATCTTGATTCTGATTATCCAACTGCATCACCTCTTATCATAACTATGTATTTTATTAAGACTAAATAACTGAAAAGACATCCTTCATATAAGTTCGCTACTTCCTGGATTAATCCTATATAAAAAAATATTTATGAAGTATGTTTTTTTGCAAATTTCGTCATATTTCCCAGGAAATAAAGACAATCAGTTCTACTGAAAAACAAGTCGTTAATTAAATCGGTCAAATAAAAATCCTCTATTATAAAAATAGAGGATTTTTAAAATTAAAATAGAACTTTTTCTGATTTTTGTTGATTAATCATTTCTAAGAAGCTCTCGAATGGTTGAGTACCAATGTCACCTTCGCCACGTTTACGAATAGCTACAGTATTATTTTCAACCTCTTGATCACCAACTACTAACATAAAAGGTAATTTTTGAAGTTGTGCTTCACGGATTTTATATCCAATTTTTTCGCCACGTAAATCAGCTTCAACACGAATTCCTGCAGCTTTTAATTGATCAGCAAGTTTTTGTGCATATTCATTGTGAACACTTGAAATTGGTAATACAGCCACTTGAACTGGTGCTAACCATAATGGGAATGCTCCAGCAAAATGTTCAGTTAAGATTCCTAAGAAACGGTCAATTGAACCATAAATTGCACGGTGGATAACAACTGGACGTTCTTTTTGGTTATCTTCATTAACATAAGTTAAATCAAATTTCTCAGGCATTTGGAAATCTAATTGAATTGTAGCGCATTGCCAGCTACGTTTTAATGCATCTTGAATATGGAAATCGATTTTAGGACCATAGAATGCGCCATCGCCTGGGTTTAATTTAAAGTCTAAGTTCTCAGATTTTAGAACATTTTCTAAAGCCTGCTCTGCTGAGTTCCACAACTCTTCTGAGCCCATTGAATCTTCTGGGCGAGTTGATAATTCTACTTTATAAGTGAATCCGAATACGCCGTAAATTTCTTTAATTAAGTTAATTACTTCAATAATTTCGCCTTCAATTTGGTCTGGACGACAGAAGATATGTGCATCATCTTGAGTAAAAGTACGAACACGCATCATACCATTTAAGGCACCAGAATATTCATGACGGTGAACTTGACCATTTTCACACATACGAACCGGTAGATCACGGTATGAATGTAATTTATTTTTATAAACTAACATATGACCTGGGCAGTTCATCGGTTTTAATGCGAATTTTGTTTCATCAACCTCAGTAAAGTACATGTTTTCATGGTAGTGATGCCAGTGACCTGATTGCTCCCATAATCTTTGATTCATAATGAATGGTGTACGAACTTCTTTGTAATCTTTTGAAGTTTGTAATCCGCGCTCATACTGTTCTAATTCATTACGGATAATTGTACCTTTTGGTAAGAAGAATGGCATACCAGGTGCTTCTTCAGAGAACATGAATAATTCAAGTTCTTTACCTAATTTACGGTGATCACGTTTTTTAGCTTCTTCTAATAAGAATAAATGCTCTTCTAATTCCTTCTTACTTGGGAAAGCAGTACCATAAACACGTTGAAGCATTTTATTATTCGCATCGCCTCTCCAATAAGCTCCAGCAACTGATAATAATTTAATCGCTTTTACACGGCCAGTTGTAGGAACATGTGGTCCACGGCAAAGGTCTACGAATTCACCTTGAGTATACATTGAAATAACTGCATCTTCTGGTAAATCACGGATTAATTCTAGTTTAAATTCATCGTCTAATTCAGTGAAGAATTTAATTGCCTCTTCACGACTAACTTCTGAACGAGTAATCGGTAAGTTTTCTTTAATAATTTTTTCCATTTCTTTTTCAATTTTAGGTAGGTCTTCTACTTTAATTGAAACAGGAAGATCAATATCATAATAGAAACCGTCAGCAGTTACAGGTCCAACCCCAAATGCAGCTTTTTCGCCTTTATAAAGACGTTTTACTGCTTGAGCTAAAATATGCGCTGAACTATGACGCATCATTTCTAATCCATCTTGATCATCTTGAGTAATTATTTGAACTTCACACTCTTCAGTAATAGGTGTATTTAAATCCACTAATTTACCATTAATTTTTCCACCAAGCGCTTTTTTCTTTAAGCTAATGGAGATTGAACCCGCGAAATCTTCAACTGTTGTATTTTGTTCCACCTCGCGAATTGATCCATCTGGTAATTTAATTGAAATCATTTAAGTTCACTCCTTTTTCAAATTAATTTTGACAATAAAAAAAGAGCACACTCGTAGGGACGAATGTGCTCGTGGTTCCACCCTAATTTAATGTACACAAAAATAAGTATACAAAATCTCATCGTTTTAACGGTCTACACCGATAGTAGTTACTTGTATAAAAATTTACGTTCCCCACTATAGCTACAAGGTGGTAAGTCATTCAACGTATAGAGAATTCTCGCACCAAATGAATTCCTCTCTTACTATCGTCTTGAACGCTCGTGTCCTTGATCTTTGCTTTTCCTTATTCGTATAAAAGTATTATATAGAATGTCATTGAATTCTTCAAGTACTCATCTTAAGATAAATTTAATTGTTTTATCATTCTATTCAATCTTTATTCAGTATGTTACAACATTACTTGTTTTAAACACTAACTACTGAATTCTTTATTTCATTTAATAATTTTTCTTTCCATTCTTTTTTCCATTTTTCACTTCGCCCTGTATGACGATTTATATTTACTAAGGAATTTCGTCCTGTAAAGCAAATTTCATTTTGAGGATTAATCCCCATATAGTGTAAATCGATTGATGAATTTCCTACTTTTGCAATTTTTACGTACACATCGATGATTTCATTAAAAAATACTTGTCGTAAGTAATCACATTGTAAATCAGCAACAACTGGAATAAATTCACTATGATTTGCCGTCCATTCTTGCATAAGCCTTAAATTTTTTAAATACTCAATTCGTGCTTCTTCAAAATAAACGAATGGAACTGTATTATTCATATGTCCAAACATGTCCGTTTCACTAAATCGAACTTTAATAGTAATCTTAAATGAAAACTCAGATTGCCACTCCTGTATATTAGATACATAATTCATTTTCCCCATCGAATTTGCCCCCTTACTATTTATATTATAGCATTAATTTCTTTAAAGAATGAATATTCATTCAGTTTCAAAGGGGACAGGATGAAGGAAATAAGGGACTTATAAAATAGTAAAAGGCTTCATTAGAGAATAATATCTTCTCTACTAATTTTTCTATCTACTGCTCTCCCTTTCTTTAACCTAAGCCTGTTTAGTTACTAAAAAACACCCTAAACATTCAATAATTTTGATGAATATAATTTCCATGTTTAAATGTAATTCTTTTGAAATGATTATTTCGCATCCAAGCATCTACACTTTTTTCAAAAAGTTCTCCCCCATATATTGGGTATTTTTCAGAAATAGGATTTTTTTCATTATATATCTTATTTTTAAAATCATTTGTCCTGATTAAGTAACATTGATCTGAAAATCCATAACCAATATAAAAGTTTTCAACTTCTTCAAATGATTCTTGTTTTGCCTCAAAAATATTTCCATTCCATACTGGCTTTGCTACTTTAAATCTTTCATCCTCTTGAAGTTTTAATATTGATAAATCAATCCAATTAAAAGGCTTTTCTAAAATAGAATCACTTGAAAAATGAAGTAAAAACTCTGTATTGCAATGATAAATACTAACAAGTTCTGAGATTGAAAGTAATAACCACCTTTGAAGCTTTCCTTCGTAACCTCAAAATAATTGAGGGCTTCCTTTGAATAATTATCAACTATTACATATGACGATAAAACATCCCTTGCGACAGTTTATCTGCATGACGACTGACTTCCCTTACATCTTATACGTTATTAATATATAAAATTTTTTCTTTAAATTGAAATTGATTAAACTCATCATTTTTTCGCCGCTCTGTCTTTAAAAGTATTTCCCAATCTTTTTCAAAGCATTTCGTCTCAAATGTCACTTCAAACTGTTGCATTCAAGTCAACCTCTGTTCGAAAGGGGTAAGACACCGCACATCCCTTTGCTGCCTTTACTATTGATATGATTTAAAAGTGGAGTTTATTAGAAGATATTTATTTAAACATGCAAAAAAAGCATGTCCCCTAAGGAACATGCTTTTATAATTATTAAATTTCGTCGCTTCCAAAGAAGTCTTTGAAAGATTGGATTGTAGTTGCACGGTTTAATGCTGCAATTGAAGTTGTTAAAGGAATACCTTTTGGACAAGATTGTACACAGTTTTGTGAGTTACCACAGTTTGATAGTCCACCGTCTCCCATAATTGCATGTAGACGTTCTTCCTTATTCATTTCTCCAGTTGGATGAGCATTAAATAAACGTACTTGTGAAAGCGGTGCAGGCCCAATAAAGTTAGATTTACTATTAACGTTTGGACAAGCTTCTAAACATACACCACAAGTCATACATTTTGATAATTCATAAGCCCATTGACGTTTTCTTTCAGGCATTCTTGGTCCAGGACCTAAGTCATGCGTTCCATCAATTGGAATCCATGCTTTAACGCGTTTTAAAGAATCGAACATGCGGCTACGATCAACTTGTAAGTCACGTACTACTGGGAATGTGCTCATTGGCTCAAGACGAATTGGTTGTTCCAATTTGTCAATAAGCGCAGAACATGATTGTCTTGGTTTACCATTTATAACCATAGAACATGCTCCACAAACTTCTTCAAGACAGTTCATGTCCCAAGAAATTGCAGTCGTTTCTTTTCCATTTGAATTAACTGGATTTTTACGAATTTCCATTAACGCCGAGATTACGTTCATATTCGGACGATAAGGGACAGTAAATGTTTCTTCATATGGCGCAGTATTTGGTGAATCTTGACGTTTAACAATAACAGTAATTGTCTTTTCAGCAGTCATTGTTCCATTATGCATTTGCTTTGTCCTCCTTCTTCTTAGAATAGTCACGTTTTCTAGGTTGAATTAATGATGTATCAACATCTTCGTAATGGAATAATGGTGAATTTGATTTCTCATCAAATTTAGCCATTGTAGTTTTTAAGAATTCCTCATCATTACGTTCTGGGAATTCAGGTTTATAGTGAGCTCCACGGCTTTCATTACGGTTATATGCACCTAATGTGATAACACGTGATAAGTGAAGCATGTTTTCTAGTTGACGAGTAAATGAAGCACCTTGGTTACTCCATTTAGCTGTATCATTAATGTTAATGTTTTGATAGCGCTCATAAAGCTCTTGAATTTTTTCATCAGTTTTTAATAAGCGATCATTGAATCGAACTACAGTAACGTTGTCTGTCATCCATTCTCCAAGCTCTTTATGAAGAAGGTATGCATTTTCTTTACCGTCCATTTTATAAATGCGATTCAATTTTTCTTTTTCTTCATTAGCATTTGATTCAAATACAGAAGTTGAAACATCATCTGAAGATTTAGCTAAACCATTTACGTATCTTACAGCATTTGGTCCAGCAACCATTCCACCATAAATAGCAGAAAGTAATGAGTTAGCTCCTAAACGGTTAGCTCCGTGCATTGAGTAATCACACTCACCTGCAGCAAATAAACCAGGAATTGTAGTCATTTGGTCATAGTCAACCCATAATCCACCCATTGAGTAGTGAACTGCTGGGAAGATCTTCATTGGAACTTTTTTCGGATCATCACCTGTGAATTTCTCATAAATCTCGATGATTCCACCAAGTTTTACATCAAGTTCATGTGGATCTTTATGTGAAAGATCTAAATAAACCATGTTTTCACCATTGATACCAAGCTTGTGGTCAACACATACAGAGAAAATCTCACGTGTAGCAATATCCCTTGGTACAAGATTTCCATATGCAGGATATTTCTCTTCTAAGAAATACCATGGTTTACCATCTTTATACGTCCAAACTCGTCCACCTTCACCACGAGCACTTTCACTCATTAAACGGTTTTTATCATCTCCAGGGATTGCAGTTGGATGGATTTGAATAAATTCACCATTTGAATAAACTGCACCTTGACGATATACAGCTGCAGCAGCTGAACCAGTGTTGATAATTGAATTTGTCGTTTTACCAAAGATAATACCAGGGCCACCAGATGCCATAATTACAGCATCCGCAGGGAAACTTACAATTTCCATTGATGTTAGGTTTTGTCCAACGATCCCACGACATACGCCTTCATCATCAACAATAACTCTTAAAAATTCCCAGCCTTCATACTTTTGAACAAGACCTTCAGATTCGTAACGACGAACTTGCTCATCTAATGCATATAATAATTGTTGCCCAGTCGTAGCACCAGCAAATGCTGTACGGTGATGTTGCGTTCCACCGAAACGACGGAAGTCTAATAGTCCTTCAGGCGTACGGTTGAACATTACACCCATACGGTCCATCATATGAATGATGCCAGGTGCTGCTTCTGCCATCGCCTTTACAGGTGGTTGGTTTGCTAAGAAATCCCCACCATAAATTGTATCATCAAAGTGCTCCCAAGGAGAGTCACCTTCACCTTTTGTATTAACAGCACCATTAATTCCACCTTGAGCACATACTGAATGTGATCGTTTTACGGGAACTAATGAGAATAAATCTACTTTTGTACCAGCTTCAGCGGCTTTAATTGTTGCCATAAGACCAGCTAAACCGCCACCGACGATAATTATTTTCCCACTCATGACTCTCTCTCCTTACAAATTCGCTAGTTGTGGATCAATGAATGCAAAGATAGCAGTTAATCCAACGAATGATAATACTACGAATATACCTAATGTAACATATGTTGAAATACGTTGTGATCTAGGTGTTACTGTAATTCCCCAAGATACGAAGAACGACCATAATCCATTAGCAAAGTGGAAAATTGTTGAAATTACACCTACTATATAGAAAACTAACATAAATTTTGAAGTAAAAATATCAGCCATCATATTATAATCAACCGTTGCTCCTAGTTGAGCAGCGATACGTGTTTGCCATACGTGCCAAGTAATAAAAATTAAAGTAACTACACCAGAAATACGTTGGAATAAATATAACCAGTTACGTAAGTATCCATAATTTTTAACATTGCTAGTTCCAGTGAACGCAATGTATAGTCCGTAAATTGCATGGTATAAAATTGGTAAGAAAATGACAAAAACTTCTAAAAAATAGCGGAATGGTAAATTCGCCATAAATTCAGCAGCTTTGTTGAACGATGTTGCTCCATTTGTCGCAAAATGATTGACAACTAAGTGCTGTGTTAAAAAGATCCCAACCGGAATAACTCCTAGCAATGAATGAAGTTTTCTAAAGAAAAACTCCCTTCCATTCTTGTTGCTCATGTAAACCCCTGCCCCCTTTAGTTTGTGCACATGAAAAATTTAATTCCTCTATTATTCTAAAAAAATAGAATAAATAAGCAATACGCATAAAAAGTCGAAATTTTTATGACATTTATCTACAACCCATTTTACTCCTGATAATATAGGAGGTCAAGAAAACGCGTACATTTTTCTTTACTGAAAAAACTTCTCATTTAGATTGGTAATCCTTGTAATCTACTGTTGTCGAATTATTGTTTTTACTATTAAATATTGTATATAATAAAAACATGTTTTTTTAGGAAAGGGAGAGTTATCCGACCATGACGAACGGCATTGAAAATTTAAATATTCCGGGAAATATTTCTGGTTTTGGCTATGAGCTAATACGTAACGATTTATTGAATGATTTATTAGGAAAAGAGCAAAATGATATTTTATATTGGGCGGGTAAAATGATTGCCAGGAAATATCCTTTAGCAACCTTTGAAGAAATTATAGAATTTTTTGATCAAGCTGGTTGGGGTACTCTTACTGTTGAAGAAGAAAAGAAGCAAGAAGTTCATTTAACACTATCTTCTGAATTAATTACATACAGAGATCAACAAAAAAAGAACGTATCTTACCAACTAGAAGCTGGATTTCTAGCGATGCAAATTCAACAGCAAATCGATGTTATAGCTGAAACGTATGAAGAGCAAAGCAAAAGAGGCGACAAAGTAAAGTTCCAAGTAAAATGGGATTTAAAAGATCCAATTACAAGAAGATAACACGAAAAACACCACAAGAACTTTGGTCCCTTGTGGTGTTTTCTTTTGAATAATTTTTTCTTGAAATATTGAAATATAAGTTCAATTACAGGTACAACAATGAGTATTAACCAATAAATCATTAAGTCCAAATTTTTACTTCAATTTAAGAAAAAGATCAGGTAGTTATTATTTAACTTACCCCTTCTCTTTCCTTTCCTTACTTGGATCCTGCCTTCTAATTCCCTCAAAATTCTTGTTTCTTTTAACTCCCTTAATAATAGAATTTAACAAGAATAAACAAATAGAAACAAAAAACAAAATGGCGAGTATTAATAGAACGAACTGTAGCACAATTTCTCCATATCCGTAGGCAAGTATACTATGCCCCATTATTAATACCTCCTTCTTTTATTTACCATTTAGCCGTTCGCCTTACTTATTTTAAATTTACAGAATCTTTATATAATTTATTCGCTTAACGATTAAAAAACCCTTTTAAACGCTATCACTATACTATACGGCTCTGTATATCTGAACGTGATGAATATTGATAAAATCAATATTTCAAAGCCTATATATAAGTATTTGAACGCCTAAAAGGGTTTATTTTACTATTTAGTTTTCCACTACTACTTCTTCATTAATACGATCTAATTCATATCCTTTATGAAGAGCGTGAACTGCTTCTTGTAATTTTGATTTTGGTACAACTGTAGATACTTTAATTTCAGAAGTACTTACCATTTTTACAGGGATTTCACTTTCAGCTAAAAATTTAAACATTTTTGCAGCAACACCTGGATTTGAAACCATTCCACTACCTACAATTGATACTTTAGCAAGTTCACTTTCAAAATCAAATGAGCGGTAACCTAAAAATTCTTTCTTTGATTCTAGAACCGCTATTGCTTCCATCATATTTTCAGATTTGATCGAGAATGAAAGATTTACTAAGTTATCTGATGTTACGCTTTGGATGATAATATCAACATCAATACCTTCACTTGCTAATAAAGTAAAGATTTTAGGTAATAAATCTACATGGTTATTTAAACCATTTAAAGTCATCCTTGTTACATTAGATTCGAATGCGATTCCTCTTACGACTGATTGTTGTTCCATTTGTGTTTCCTCCCCAATAAATGTACCGATTTCATCATGTTGACTTGAACGAACTTGAATTATTAAATTATAATTTTTTGCGAATTCTACTGCTCTTGGATGTAAAACCGCTGCTCCTAAAGCTGCAAGCTCTAGCATTTCATCATAAGAGACATGGCTTAGTTTAGAAGCATTTGGTTCAACTCTTGGATCCGTAGTATAAACACCTAATACGTCCGTATAAATATCACAACGTTCTGCATTTAAAGCAGCTGCCAATGCAACAGCTGTTGTATCTGAACCACCACGACCTAATGTCGTAATTTCATTGTTGTCACTTAAACCTTGGAAACCAGCAACAATTACGATATACCCTTCATCAAGTAATTGTTGAATTCGATCAGTATGAATTGTTTCAATACGAGCATTTCCATGGACAGATTCAGTTTGAATTCCAGCTTGCCAACCAGTTAGTGAAATAGCTTTAAAACCTTTAGCTTGGATTGCCATTGCTAGTAACGAAATCGAAACTTGTTCCCCTGTAGTAAGTAACATATCTAATTCACGTTTACTGTTTTGCGGACTAATTTGAGCTGCTAAACTAACTAGTTCGTCTGTATGATGTCCCATTGCAGATACAACTGTAACTACTTGGTTTCCTTCTTTATATGATTTGGTTACTGTTTCAGCAACATGCTGAATTCGTTCAATTGAGCCTACTGAAGTACCACCGAATTTCTGAACAATAATTCCCATTTTTCTCATCCTCACTTTTTACTTAAAAAAGAATACAAAAAAGCGCGTGAAGCAATGTTCACGCGCCTAATTTACAAATAAAATAAAATAGACAAATCATCAACATCTCTTCAATAGCTCCCCGCATAATTATTATGCGACAGTACTACATTTCTTAAATGCAGTCCCAACAAAATGAATTGTGGATTCATTTTATTTCGGCAAAACTTCCTTTCAACTGTCCATCACAACGCCACACGTCTATGACAGCATACTTTTAAGTTTTGCACCTCTATTACGAGAGAAAATCATTTAATTTTAACTAAAATATAAATTATTTTGAAAATAGTGTCAAGATAAAAATTTTGGCAACTATGTTACTCTTTATGGAAATGCTGATAAATTTCTTCTGCAACATTTTTTGGCATTTTAGCTGCTATTAACTCATCGATTGATGCCTCTTTTATTTTTTTGACCGATCCAAAATGTTTAAGAAGAGCTTTCTTTCTTGTTCCACCAACACCTGCTATGCCATCTAAAGCCGATTGAACCATTGATTTACTATGAAGCTGACGATAGAATTCAATCGCAAACCTGTGTACCTCGTCTTGAATTCTTTGTAATAAAAAGAATTCTTGGCTTTGTCTTCCAAGTTGGACAATTTGAGGTGGTTGTCCGATTAATAACTCTGAAGTGCGGTGCTTTTCATCTTTAACAAGTCCAGCTGTTGGGATGTATAGGCCTAACTCATTTTGGAGTACATCTTCAACTGCAGCTAGATGTCCTTTCCCACCATCCACAATTATTAAGTTTGGTAAAGGTAAATTCTCTTTTAATGCTCTCGAATATCTTCTACGTACTACCTCACGCATTGAATCGTAATCATCAGGTCCTACGACAGTTTTGATTTTATATTTGCGATAATCTTTTTTTGAAGGTTTTCCGTCTATAAAGACAACCATAGCTGAAACAGGATTTGTTCCTTGAATATTTGAATTATCGAATGCTTCAATTCGATATGGAGTTTCAATATTTAAAATATCCCCTAGTTTTTCTATTGCTTTAACTGTTCTTTCTTCATCTCGCTCAATTAACTTAAATTTCTCACCGAGTCCAATTTTGGCATTTTTATTTGCTAATACTACGAGTTCCTTTTTTTGGCCTCTTTTTGGTTGGAATACAGGAATTTTTAGTAAACCTTTTAGAATTTCAGTATCAACTTTATCTGGTACAAAAATTTCTTTTGGTTTTATATTGTGTGGTTTTTCATAAAATTGCCCAATAAACGATAGGAATTCTTCTTCTGGTTCATCGTAAATTGGAAAATATGATACATCTCTTTCAATTAATTTTCCTCTTCGAATAAAGAAAACTTGAACACACATCCATCCCTTATCAACCGCATATCCAAATACATCTCGATCAACTAAATCACTACTCATCATTTTCTGCTTTTCCATAGTCGCTTCAATAGATACAATTTGGTCTCGATACTCTTTCGCGCGCTCGAAATCTAATTGTTCAGATGCAGCAAGCATTTTTGCCTCTAATTCTTTTCGTATTTGGTCTTCCCCACCGTTTAGAAAACGGGCAATTTCATTAACTATTTCCTGATTTTGTTGATCAGTTACTTCTTTTACACAAGGCGCAAGACACTGACCAATATGATAATATAAACAAACTTTATCTGGTAATGAAGAACATTTTCGTAATGGATATAGACGATCTAATAATTTTTTTGTTTCACTAGCGGCTGTAGCATTAGGGAATGGTCCAAAATATTTCCCTTTATCTTTTTTTACATTTCGCGTAATTAATAAGCGAGGATGTTTTTCAGCAGTGATTTTAATAAAGGGGTATGATTTATCATCCTTTAACATGATGTTATATTTCGGATCATATTTCTTAATTAAATTCATCTCAAGAATTAAGGCTTCCATATTTGAAGAAGTAACAATATATTCAAAATCAGTTATCTCTTGAACTAATCGATATGTCTTACCATCATGGGATCCCGTGAAATAAGATCTTACTCTATTTTTTAACACTTTAGCTTTTCCTACGTAAATGATCGTCCCTTGAATATCTTTCATCAAATAACAACCAGGCTGATCAGGTAGTAGCGCTAATTTTTCTTTTAAGTGATTGTCCATTTCCTCTCACCTCTTTCGTGCAATTGTACACTTAATATTATAATCTCCATATTTAAAAACTGAAAATACTTTAATGATATTAAGTAAAAATTAAGTTTTCTATTGTAACTTTAATTTCATCAAGAGAAGAAAAGGAGAAATGTTAAGATGAAAAAAGTAAGAGTAGTTCATTTTTGGATAGGTGTGATTGTTTCGGTTTTCTTACTAATCGAATCTACTACAGGAATTATCCTGTATTTCAATAAAGGTGGCGAAGAAAAAGGAAGATTTTCTATGCAAGGTCAGTTTCCATCGGGTGGACAGTTTAATGGTAACCAACAATCTCAAAATAGCGATCAAAACACAGCGCTTCAAAATGGACAAAGTGGTGATAATACTCAAACTCCATTTCAAAATTTTGGAAAGAGAACTGAGCAGTCTGCATTTTCAGTCAAAAGCTTACATACCGGCATAATTGGTTTAATTAGTGGTATCGGTCTTTTTATACTTACTGGAACAGGTTTAGCGTTATCTTGGATTTTGTGGAGTAATAAACGAAAAATGAGAAAAAGAAAAGAAAAAGTATCCGTGGCTATCTAACAAAAAGGGTGTCCCTGAAAAGTACTTTTATGGGACCTTTCTTTTTTCTTCATTATTGGGATTGGGAAATCAGTGGTCAATTGGCATTTGGCATTTTTAATTTAAAATAAAAACCATCCAAAATATTTTGTAGTGACCCCATAAAGTTAGACTGGTTACTTCAATTAGGCAGCCTGTTGGGCATGAACTCGGTATTTTACTGGGCTCATGCCTTTTAATTTTGCCTTAATTCGTTTGTTATTGTAGTAATCTATATATTTAGCTAGTTCTTGTTTAAAGTGTTCGACACTGTTAAATTCTTTAAGATAGAGTAGTTCAGATTTCATGATACTAAAGAAACTTTCAATTACTGCGTTATCGTAACAGTTTCCTTTTCGTGACATACTCTGAGTGATTCCACGTTTAATAAGAGCACTACGATATTTTTTCATTTGATAGTGCCACCCTTGGTCTGAATGAATTAGTAGTGTATCGGAATCTGTTAAACGTTCAAGAGATTGTTCTAACATATTTGATACAAGTGAATAAGTTGGACGTGAACCAATTGTATAAGCAATTATTTCTCCATTATATAAGTCCAACATAGGTGAAAAGTATAGCTTTTCTCCAAATAATTTAAATTCAGTTATATCTGTAGCCCATTTCTCATTTGGTTTTTCAGCTTGAAAATTTCGATTTAAAATATTGGGTGCAATCTTACCTACTTCACCTTTGTAAGAGCGATATTTCTTTACCTTCACAAGTGATTTTATCCCTAGTTCTTTCATAAGTCGTTGAACTTTTTTATGATTTACTTTATAACCACGATTCGTAAGCTCGTCTCGAATTTTACGATAGCCATAACGAAATTCGTGTTCCTCATAAATTTCTTTTATCAGCACTTTTAACTCTGCGTCTGGATCAGGACGTTCTAGATTTTTCATCCAATAATAAAACGTACTACGCGGAATACTGGCTAGCAGTAGAAGTTCTTTTAACGAAAACTCATGCCTTAATTCATAGACAACTTTTACTTTGTCTTGTTTCGTGATTTTTCCTTGTTTTGAACTAAGGCATTCAACTTTTTTAGATATGCATTTTCCATGCGTAAACGTTCTATCTCAGCTTGAAGTTCTTCAATTGATTCTACAACAGGTGTAGTTTTCTTTGTTTCTTTTTTCATGGAAAGTCGCCCCTTTTTCTTTGATTCTAGGGCGTCTTGTCCTTGTGTTTCAAATTGAGTCCTCCATTTTCGAATCGTTCTAGGGGAAGGAATACTGAAAATTGCAGCTGCTTCATTAGGTGACGTCCCGTGGTCATTCATATACTTTAATACGTTTAGTTTAAACTGTACCGAATAACTTGTATATGACTTTTTAAGCAATCCATTAATCCCATTTTCCTTATATTGAGCTACCCAGTTTCTCACTTCAGCATGGGACGTTCCAAATAACTTACCAATAGAACGAAAACTTTCCTTACCTTCTAAATAACGCATAACTACCGCTAATTTATGTTCAGTAGTAAATTTAGTCATAAAAAATGCACCTCCAAATGTTAGTCGTGTCTAACATTTGGGGTGCACTTCAAATATTTCTGGATGGTTTTTACTTTTATGTTTACAGCTTGAGAAATTACGAAGTCGCAGTTTCCACTTCTACTTGTTCTTGCTCATTACCTTCTTTATCTCCAGCTTTTCTGTTCGTTAATTTAATTGGTGTTAGGAACAATGTTACGATTGCACCAATTATGATGAATCCTAAACCAACAAAGAATACTTGGTGTAATGAATCCATTAATGATGTTTTAATAATCGGTAACATACCTTCTAAAATTGGCTTAGGAATTAGCTTCTTAGCATCCGCATTAAATAACATTGTAAATACAGATTGAGGAGTTGTATTAATCATGTCTTTAAATTTGTCTACTAATGGTGCAGCTTGAGCTGGTAATTTATTTAAAAATGGAACTAAATCATTGTTTAGAAGTGTTCCTGATTTACTGTTCATTACAGCACCTAAAACAGTTGCTCCAAAAGTACCACCGATTGAACGGAAGAATTGGCTAGAAGATGTTACAATCCCTAATTCCTTCTTATCAAATACTTCTTGAAGAGCTAGAGTAATTGTCGGCATTACTAAACCAATCCCTAGACCCATAACTCCCATAAAGATTGTTGCAATCGTTTTAGTTGAATTCATATCTAAAGTTGTTAATAAGTATAAACCTAATGCAATTACGAACATACCCGTAATAATCTGTGGTTTAATACCTATTTTAAATACAACCTGACCACCAATAATACTTGCAATAATCATAGTGATCATCATTGGCGTCATAATTGTCCCCGATTGTGTTGCACTTACTCCAACAATTCCTTGCATGAAGAATGGTACGAACATAATTGCACCAAACATTGCAATTGTCATAAAGAAACCAATTAAGTTCAATGTTACGAACGTTCTATTTTTAAATAAATGCATTGGTAGTATTGGCTCTTTAGCTTTATTTTCTGCGATCACGAAGCTAATGATTCCAACTACTGCTAATACAAATAAACTAATAATTTGCCAAGAATTCCAATCATACTTAACTCCACCTAAACTTAAACCAAGGAGTAAGCTTACAACACCGATAATCATAGTCACCATACCAGCGATATCGAAATTGATTGGTCCAGTATTTTTTCTTCCTTTTAAACCTAATGCAATAAAAATTGTTGCGATAATCCCTACTGGAAGGTTAATGTAGAATACCCATTTCCAGTTTAATGAGTCAACAATCCAACCACCGATTTGTGGACCGATTACTGAAGCTAAACCGTAAATTCCACCGAAAACCCCTTGGAATTTCGCACGTTCTTTACCTGTAAATAAATCCCCGATTACAATCATCGCCATCGGCATCATTACACCGCCACCGATACCTTGAATACCACGGTAAATAATTAATTCAGTCATGTTATGGGCAATACCACATAATGCTGAAGCTGCCATAAATATAACTAAACCAGCAATATAAACACTTCTACGACCTAATAAGTCTGCTAATTTACCTGCGATCGGCACTACTGTAGTTGAAGTTAATAAGTATGCTGTTGTAAGCCAAGTCATCATACTTAAACCACCAAGGTCTCCAACTATTTTAGGCATTGCAGTACCAACTATCGTGCCATCTAATGCCGAGAAAAACATTGCAATAATTAGACCAATTAGCAATAGTTTACGATTGCCTTCTTTTTGAACAACTGTATTTGTAGTCAAAATATATTTCTCCCTTCTCTCCCATATCTTTTTTCTTTTTATAATTACTAATACAAAAAAATATTTTGTGAAAATTTCTATAAATCTGCTGCAGCATTTGCAAGCTTTTCAGTAATCTTTGCAAATTGTAATAACTCTTCGTCAGAAAGGTTAAACAAGAAACCTTCAAAAATTTCTTTTCGATCTTTTATCACTGATTCTAATTTTTTAATACCTTCATCAGTTAACATAATATTTACAACTCTTCGGTCCTTTTTATCATGTTCTCTATAGACAAAGTCATTATGTTCAAGTCGATCAATCATAAATGATACAGCACTTGGTTTTACACCCATCATCTCTGCGATCTCAGATATTTTACAGCTTTCTTTTTTTCGTAAGTACATTAAAACAAAAAATTGAGTAGCTGTTACACCATGACTATTCATACTTTCTGTCACTTTTGGTTGCATTTTATGAATAGTGCTTTGAAGTGCAATCTGGATCCGTTCAATGTACTCATTTTTGTTACCCAAGAAAGTTAACCTCCTTTAAAAATTAATCCAAATAAATATTTAATGTCTGTTAAATATTAATGCTTATTAAATATAAAACGTGACAGAAAAATAGTCAATCTTATTTACATTAGAAATTTTTAACATTACTCTCATTAATCATATTGCTAATTATAATGAAAACATTTACATTGGCTTGTGTTATTGGTTTTATTAATATTGTTCTAACCAGCTTTTTTTAGTTAAAAATGCAAAAAAAAGAAATGCACTCATATTATGAGTGCATTTCTTACAAATTATAATTAACCAATATGTGGCGTAATTAATTCTTCTAAAGCTTCTTTAGGTTTGAAACCTAAAGTTTTTTCAACTACTTCTCCGTCTTTAAGAACGAATAATGATGGAATGCTCATAACTTCAAATTTAGCTGCTGTTTCTTGGTTTTCATCAACATCAACTTTAACAATTTTAACTTTTTCTCCATATTCAGAAGCTAATTCTTCTAATACAGGAGCAATCATTTTACAAGGACCACACCAAGTTGCCCAAAAATCAACTAATACTACACCTTCTTTTGTTTCTTCTGCAAACGTTGCGTTTGTTGCATTAACAATTGCCATTTATTTTTCCTCCTACCTGCGCAATCTACATAAGTAAAATATGTAGAATGACATAATTTGTTATAATTTTAAAGAAAGTATACCATATGAGAATTAGCATTTTCTATTTATTTGCTCAAACTTACTATTTCCAAACAAATAGTTGATATACCAATGAAAGGACTAAAAAAGTGATAACATTTGAAAGAATTACAACAGACTTAATTGAAGTAATAGAAGAAATTACAAATTCAAATCAACATTACAATTTAATGGAGAATGGTCGTTTAACACGAACAAAAGAAGAACTAATGAAGGAATATTTTTTTTCCTCACACCAAACGGAAACTTATTTTATTAAATTAGATGATACCTATATAGGATTAATTGATTTTTTAGCGCTTAATCCTAAAGATAGTTTTCCATGGCTAGGTCTTTTAATGATCCATCATGATTACCATGGATATGGATTTGGAACAAACGCATTTATATTATTTGAAGAACTACTTATAAAAAGAAATATTCACGGGTTACGATTAGGTGTGTTAATTAATAACGAACAAGCAAAATCTTTTTGGAAATCTCAGGGATTTAAATATATAGAAAATAAAACGAATGCAGATGGTATTGATGTAGAGGTTTATGAAAAGATTTATTCATAATATTTTCATATTATTTTCATATTTAAATGTTAAAATATTGATTGTCTGCTACATGAGACGTCAAGATTATCGATCTAGTCCATGAGTAACAATTCAATCCGCTACTTTTGTCACAATTTTGTAAAATTTCAGCCGATTGTTGTATGTTTTTTATGTTAATATATTATTGAATATAATAATAATATTCAAAAAATTTATCACGAATGGAGTGGCAGTTATGAGAAAACCTTTTCGAAAAACGTTTAATCAATTAGTTAATGAGAATAAACAATCTTTATTACGAAACAAAGAAGAAATCGAAAAAATTGAAAGAAAAATTGAAAAGCGCCACGAATTGTTATCTGAAAAAAACAAACTAAACAAAGCTATTTCTTAATTTTTAAGTAATCCTATAGAGGGATTACTTTTTTTGTGTTTAATACGTTTTGTATTTCTATTTGAATAAGCGACGATCTCTTTATTTACCCCTGATCTATTTGTTTCCTACCCCGTCAGTATAATAGATAATTTACATCCTTAAATAAAGTTAAAACTCTAATCTTTATATTTGTGCCTTAAGCACTAATACTCTTCACTTATGTCCTCAATTACTACCATTTTATTTCCATTTATCCTATTAAGAAACTATTTAATGGAATTTTTTGGAAATGATATTTTTGAAAATTCTCTTAAAAAATCAACGAATGATATGACCAAACCAGTACATTCCTAATAATTAGCTTAATAGTCATACTTTTAGTTAATTCCAGTTCAAAAGCACTTTCAAAAATATTCTAAAATAATATTGTATAGATTATTTTTGTAATATTCAAAAAATAGATAAGTATAAATATCATGTAGTCCAAAAAAAAAAGGAGGAATACAATGAAAAAATTATTAAATGGAGTTTTAGCGGTAGGTTTAGTTACAGGTATTATATCTAGTTTTGGTCCAAGTAAAATAACAGAAGCCTCTTCACCTCGTAAGTCACAAATATCTAGCATAAAAAATCTTTCTTTAAACCAGCAGGTTAAGGAATTAACAGAAACTAAAAAGCGAAGTCGTATTATGAATAGTCTTAAACTGGCCTTACCGCTTCCTTCCACTAGTGAGATTAATAAACTTAGTAAAGAAAAACAGAAATCATTGATGAAAGAAATCAATCAAAGTAAGAAACCATACTATAGTCCTGACAGAATAATTATCAAACTAAAAAATAATACTACCATGTCAATTATTCAAAAATCTACACTGTTACCAGTTAAAAATGTCTCTTCACTATCAAAAGATACATATATTGTAAATTTAACACAAAAACAAGATATGAAAGCTTTAATTGCAAAACTAAACAGTCAACCTAATGTTGAATATGCAGAGCCAGATTATATCCGTACTACTTTAACAAACGATACGAATTTTACTAAATTATGGGGATTAAAAAATACAGGTCAAACTGTTTTTGGTTCAGTCGGTGTACCAGGAATGGATATAGGTGCTGAAGGAGCTTGGGCCAAAACGAAGGGATCCTCCTCACTTGTCGTAGCTGTAGTTGATACTGGTTTAGATACGACTCAAGCAGATTTAGCTTCAAACATATGGGCAAATTCTGGGGAAGTAGCAAATGACGGAATCGATAATGATAAAAATGGTTATATAGATGATAAAGACGGATGGGATTTTTATAACAATGATAAAACTGTTTATGATGGTTATTTAAAAGACGATTTTCATGCCACTCATGTAGCAGGTACAATTGCTGCAAAATCTGATAATAATTTAGGCGTAGTCGGAGTTGCCCCAAATGTGAAAATTATGCCCCTTAAATTCCTTGGAGTTTCTGGTGGATATGATTCCGATGCAATACTTGCTTTTAATTATGCTAAAGCAAAGGGTGTTAAAATTTTCAATAATTCTTGGGGTGGATACGGTTACTCCCAATCATTATATGATGCAATGAAAACAAACGGTGGATTATTTATTTGTGCAGCTGGAAATGATTCGGAAAATAACGATTCTTCAGATTACAAATCCTACCCAGCTAGTTTTGACTTATCTAATATTATATCTGTAGCTTCAATTAATAATATGGGCGAGCTTTCATGGTTCTCAAACTATGGTAAAAAAAGTGTGGACTTAGCCGCTCCAGGAGAAGATATACTAAGTACTTTTCCAAAAGATTGGAATGCTGAAGGCTTTATGGATTACGATTATTTATCTGGAACATCTATGGCAACTCCACATGTAACTGGTGTTGCTGCACTTGTAGCAAGTCAAAATCCATCTTTAAATGCCACTTCAATTAAATCTGTACTGATGAGTACTGTAAAAAAATTAAGTTCACTTAATAATATCACTGCAACTGGTGGACTATTAAGTGCTAAAAATGCTTTAGTTGGTGACGATGATATTCCTGGTGTAGCCTTATCTTCAACCGTATCCGGAACTTTAAACAACTCTAGTGACAAAGATGATGTATTTAGAGTGGCGCTGAGAAAAGGTGAAAAAATAACTCTAAATTTAACTGGTGCTTCGGGAACAGATTTTGATTTATACCTATATGGTACTAAAGCAACAACAGTAAAAATTAATCAAGATATGGTTGCCCATTCTGAAAAGGCCGGTTCTTCCACTGAAAGTATAGTGTATACTGCTCCAAGTAGTGGTACTTATTATGTAGATGCATATTCTTATAGTGGTTCAGGCTCTTACACATTAACGAGTAAACAAGGAGTAACAGCAGGTACTTATGAGAATACTAGCTCAAATATTGAATATGTAGGTAATTGGTCTACATCTTCAAATAGTAGTGCTTCAGGTGGATCATTTATTATCGGTAATAATTCAGGAACTTTGGCAAATTTAGTGTTTAATGGTACATCTATTAAATTAGTAGCAACCAAAAACAGTGCACAAGGAATCGTAAGTATTAAAATCGACGGTGGATCAGCTTCTGAAGTTAATCTTTACTCTGCTTCATCTGTATATAAATCGGTTGTTTACACTAAAACAGGTCTATCTAGCGGAAAACATACAATCACTGTTTCCTATACTGGAAAAGCTGCTCCAGGTTCTCGTAAATCAGCTACACAAGTAAATATTGATAGCTTTATCGTAAATTAAATAAACCTTAATTAAATAAGTAAAAAAATTATAAGGCCAGTGTGAATTCGATTAATATTCGGAGCACACTGGCTTCTTAAATTAGTAGCACATTTTTTCTTTCATAACACCGTTAGTGAAAATCAATCACATTTTATATTATTAAGTTGCCATTATTCCTGAACTAAACTAAAATAGGCGAACTCTTACAATAATATAGACGTACTATATAGTACATTGGTCTAGAAATTGGAGGTAAAAGTATGCATCATCATCCATTTTGGAATTCACATCCGCATCATCCCCAACATCCTATTAGAAACGGTGTTCAAGGTCATGTACAAACTGATCATCAATCAATCATGCAAATGTTCATGAATCTTGAAAATCAAATTACAAACCTTGTAAAAGCAATAGAAGCGAATAATGAATTACTTAGACAACTTGAACAAAAACAAAATCAAGTTGTAACAAGTGGCGGTGGATCAGTCATTGTTAGGATGTAATGACAATGGCTTGTAAACGAATAGAAGAACTATAAGTGAGGTGTTACAAAAGTTAAAATACTTTTGAACCCCTTCTTTTTTATTTGAATTTTTTTCATGACGTACACTTAAAAAACACAAAAAAACCCACAAGATACTTGTGGGCTATTATTTATAGTTCTATATTAAGAGTTAACTAATACAGCTTTAAATTCTTCTGTTAATAAAGGTAATACTTCGAATAAGTCCCCAACGATTCCATAGTCAGCTACTTTGAAGATATTAGCTTCTGGATCTTTGTTAATTGCAACAATTACTTTAGAGTTTGACATACCAGCTAAATGTTGAATAGCTCCTGAAATACCACATGCAATATATAAATCAGGTGTTACAACTTTACCAGTTTGACCAATTTGTAAAGAGTAGTCGCAATAGTTAGCATCACATGCACCACGAGATGCACCTACAGCAGCACCTAGTACTGAAGCTAATTCTTTTAATGGGTTAAAGCCTTCTTCACTCTTAACTCCACGGCCACCAGCAACAACCACTTTTGCTTCTGAAAGGTCTACACCTTCACTCGCTTTACGCACAACATCTTTGACGATTGAACGTAAGTCTTTAATTTCAACTGAAACAGTTGCTATATCACCAGTGCGAGTAGCATCTTTTTCTAATGCTGAAATGTTATTTGGACGGATTGTCGCAAAAATAAATGGATCTACCATAACTTTTTTCTCGAATGCTTTACCTGAGTAAATCGGACGAGTGAAAACAATATTTCCACCAGCTACTTCGATAGCTGTAACATCTGAAATAAGTCCACTTTGCATACGAGCAGCAAGTTTAGGAGATAAATCTTTACCTAAAGCTGTATGACCGAATACTAGACCTTCTGGTTTTTCTTGGTCAATAACTGCTAAAAGTGCTTGAGAATATCCATCAGAAGTATATGATGCTAATTTTTCATCTTCAACAACGATTGCACGATCTGCACCGTATTGAATCATTTCAGTAGCTAATGTACTAACTGATTTACCTACTAATACAGCAACTACTTCTCCGCCCTCAGCAACTGTTTTAGCCGTACTTACTGCCTCAAATGAAACATTTCGTAGTGTTCCTTCACGAACTTCGCCTAATACTAATACTTTACGTGACATGTTATTTCCCTCCAAAATTATCTATTACGATATTAATCTATTATTTAAGTTCTAATATTCAATAAAATTAGATTACTTTTGCTTCAGAACGTAGTAACGAAACTAATTCTTTTACTTGATCCTTTAATTCACCAGTTAAAACTTTGCCCGCTTCTTTCTTCGCAGGTAGGTAAATTTCAATTGTTTTCGTTTTTGCTTCAACTTCATCTTCTTCTAAATCTAGATCATCTAATTCTAATTCATCTAAAGGTTTTTTCTTAGCCTTCATAATACCAGGTAAAGAAGGATATCTTGGTTCATTTAAGCCTTGTTGAGCAGTGATTAATAATGGTAAAGATGTTTCGATGATTTCTGTATCACCCTCTACATCACGTTCGATTGTAGCTGTTGTACCATTAATGTCAATTTTAGTAATTGTTGTCACGTAAGGAATATTTAATAATTCAGCAACGCGTGGACCTACTTGACCTGTACCTCCATCAATTGCAACATTACCTGCTAAAATAATTGAAGGATCTTTATCTTCTAAGTATTTAGCAATAAGTTTAGAAGTTGTATATTGATCAGCATTTGTAACGTCATCTTCAACGTTAATTAATACAGCTTTATCAGCACCCATAGCTAGTGCTGTACGAAGTTCTTTTTCACTATCTTCGTTACCAATTGTTATAACAGTTACTTCGCCACCATGAGCGTCACGAATTTGAATTGCTTCTTCAACTGCATACTCATCGTATGGATTTATAATAAATTCAGCGCCATCCTCTTGGATTGCACCATTTGAAATTGTAATTTTCTCTTCAGTGTCAAATGTTCTTTTTAATAGTACATAAATGTTCATTGTTATACCCTCCCAGGAAATGTAACTACATCTATTTTTTAAAAATATTAAACTACTTATTTATTAAACACTGGTTTTCTTTTTTCTAAAAATGCCGAAATACCCTCTTTTGCATTTTCAGATGTAAAAATTTCTCCAAATAATTTAGACTCTTCTTCCACCGCTTCATGATATGAAGTAGTTCTAGTAGAAGATAGTAGTTGTAGAATATATTGAATTGATTGCATACTTTTATTTGCAATTTTAGCTGCTAATGCATTTGCTTCATCTAATAAAGTTTCTTCTGGCACTACAATTGTAGCTAATCCAATTTTCCCAGCTTCAATACCAGAAATTGGTTCAGAAGTCGCAAGCATAACTAACGCTTTATCTTTTCCTACATAACGTGGTAATCGTTGTGTCCCTGCAAACCCAGGAATAATTCCTAAGTTTAATTCAGGTAAACCAAGTTTTGCGTTTTCTGCAACAACTCGAATATGACAGCTCATTGCAAATTCTAGTCCGCCACCTAATGCAGCTCCGTGAATTGCTGCGATGATTGGCTTAGAATAATTTTCAACACGATCAAAAACTAGTTGACCTCTTCTTGCAACAGCTGCTGCATCTTCAGCATTTTTGAAAGAAGTAAATTCTTTAATATCTGCACCTGCAGAGAAAAATCTACCTTCTCCATGAACAACTAAAACGCTTACATCATTGTTATTTTCTAATTCATCTAAACGCTTAACTAAATCAGCAAATACAACCGAAGACATTGCATTTGCTGGTGGATTTTGAATTGTTAATAATGCAATACCATCGGATATTTTACATTGAATTAAACTCACGACTATTCCTCCCTATTTTTCAAAATGTACTAGAACGTTAATTTTGGTACCCGCATCCTCTTATTAAAAGTTGGTGAACTTTATCGGCTTTTGACTCTAAATCTTGTTTTTGACCGGTCATTACCCAATGGGTCATCACTTCATCAATTGTGCCGAAGATCATTTGTCTAGCTGTACGAATATCCAATTGTTTGTCGAACAAACCACTATTAATTCCTTCATTTAAAATTGAATCAATGATATGTAGATACTCTTTTAGTACCTCATTTATTCTTAATCTCAGGTCAATATTAGTTTGTCTTACTTCCAATTGCATAACGATTGCTAAATGAGAATCTTTAGACATTTCATAAAAGTGAGTTTTTACCAACATTAATAATTTCGATATCGCGTCCGGTTTACCTTCAATTTTTTCACGAATTTTTTCAGTAAAATTTCCCATCTTCTCTTCAAACAGTGAAATTAAGATGGATTCTTTATTTTTAAAATACAAATAAATTGTTCCGTCAGCTACACCAGCCTGTTTTGCAATTTTAGAAACCTGCGCTTGATGGTAACCATTTTCAGCTATTACAACAACTGCAGCATCAATTATTTGTTTATATTTTGGTTTATCTCTTTTCATTTTTTATTTACCCCTTCTTACAGTGAATGAATAATCATTCATATTCTCATAATACAAATTTATCAGAAAATTGTCAATTGTCCTTTAATATTTTGTGTATAAAATTTCTTTACAAAAGCTTTTAATATACTATTTAATCTTTGTACTTTCATTCAATTTTATCAGGTTTCTTTTCTAATCAATCTTTAAATTTATTTTAGCATAGTATTTTGATAACAGTTCATAAAATAAAGAGGGATGCCTATGTGATCATCCCCCTTATATTATTAAATTAAATTTTCATCAGAATCCACAGGTTGCGTATTCTTTTGTTTTTCTTCTTCTAGTAATGTTCTTCTTAAGATTTTACCAATCATTGTTTTAGGTAATTCATTCCTAAATTCATAAATTCTTGGAACCTTATAAGCTGCTAAATATTTCCGACAAAAATCATCTAGTTCAGCCTCAGTAACTGATTTTCCTTCTTTTAATACAATGTAAGCTTTAACCGTTTCTCCACGATATGCATCAGGAATACCAACTATAACTGCTTCTTTAATAGCCTCGTGTTCATATAATACTTCCTCAATATCTCTAGGGTAAACGTTAAACCCTCCTGCATTAATCATATCTTTCTTACGGTCAACGATATAAAAGAAGCCTTCTTCATCCATATAGCCTAAGTCACCTGTATATAGCCAGCCATTTTTTAACGTCGTTGCGGTTTCCTCAGGTCGATTCCAATACCCCTTCATTACTTGTGGTCCTGAAACGATTAATTCCCCAATTTCACGATAAGGTAACTCTTCGTCAGTTTCTAGAGATACTATTTTAGCATCTGTACTTGGCCAAGGAACTCCAATGCTGCCCGTTACTCGCTTATCCCAAAGGAAATTACTATGTGTAACTGGAGAAGCTTCTGATAAACCATAGCCCTCTACTAATTTTCCGCCTGTCACCTTTTCAAATTGATCTTGAACTTCAACAGGTAGCGCTGCAGACCCACTTAAGCAAGCATGAATACATGAGATATCGTTATTCTTTAAATCAGGATGATTTAATAATGCAATATACATTGTTGGTGCACCCGGGAACAATGTAGGTCGATATTTATTGATCGCCACAAGCATTTGAGTTGCATCAAATCTCGGAACGATAATCATTTCATACGCACACATGATTGATAAATTCATACATGTCGTCATTCCATATACATGAAAAAATGGTAACACAGTCAAAATCTTTTCTTGGCCCTTCTGACTTTTATATAACCATTTCTCTGCCATTAACGTATTTGATGCTAAATTTTTATGTGTAAGCATAACACCTTTAGGAAATCCAGTAGTTCCTCCAGTATATTGAAGTATTGCTACATCTTCCACACTACTACTTGAGAGATCCTGTTCAATCGGTGCAGATATTTGCATAATAAAACTAAATTGATGAATCGAGTGATCATTAGGAAACTCTGGTGCCTTTGGTTGTTTTGAATAAGGATATAACAGCTTTTTAAAAAGTGGTAAATAGTCCTTAATCCCAGTAACAAAAATATGTTGTAGATTAGTAGATTTTTTTACTTCGTACACTCTTTTAATTAATAAATCTAAACAAATAATAGCTGTTGCACCACTATCATTCATTTGATATTCAAGCTCACGTTCTGTATATAGCGGATTTGTTTGGACGATAATTGCTTCTGCAAAAAGAATCCCATAATAAGCAATCACTGCTTGAGGGCAATTAGGAAGCATAATTGCAACTCGATCGCCTTTTTTAATTCCTAAATTCCTTAAAAAATTGGCGAATCTTAAAGACTGAATATAAATTTCATTAAACGTCATCGATTTCCCAAGGAAATTAAGCGCTTTCTTAGCTGGATATTTTGAAGCTGTTTGCTTTAAATATGTTGGTAATAAATCAAACTGTTCGTCTAATGTAGCTGGTATTTGCTCTGGATACTGACTCACCCAAGGCTTTACTCTTGGTTCCTCCATACCATTCACCACCAGTATTTTAAAAGTATGTTCATACTAAAATTAGTATATGTTACAAATTTCAGCTATACAATCAAAATATTAAGAATATTTAATCACAAGTGGTTTTTGAATTTGTTTTGGAATTTAGTGAACTAATTGATTAATTACTTCATCGCTATTATAGTAAAAATCAGATGGCAAATCGGTACGATTGGTCAATAATCCAAAATTGTATTCATCATAGTTTTCTAAAGTGAGAGATTTAGCTTTCCCATCATTTGATAAACTTTTTACAAGTTTAAAAATAAATGAGTATTGCGAGTCAATATCAGTTGTTGAAAGATGGAATATTCCTTTTAAATCCTTTTCAATAATTTTTCTTACTTGCTTAGCAATTCCTGTATCAATTGCATGATTTAAAAAAATATTATCATATGCGTCAATTTCTTGACCCTTTTCTATTTTATCTTTTATTTCATTTAGTCTAGGCGATTGTTTTCCCCAAACCATTGGCAATCTTAATACGATCCCATTTTCGCCAATCTCATTCTTAATTAATTCTTCACATTTTATTTTAAATAGTCCATAATCTGATTCGGCAACTGGAAGATCGTTTTCAGCGTGATGCTTTGAAACTTCTCCATCAAAAACATTCGTAGTAGAACAAAAGAAAAATTTCGTTGAAGTTGATTTTATTTTTTCAACTATTCTAGAATGCGCCTCAAATTGAACATTAAAATCACCACGTAAACAAGAAACAATTGCATCTGGGCAAATACGGTCAATCCAGGTTAATATTTTCTCTGAATCATTAATATCCCATTGTAATTGATGATCATTTTTCAAATCTAATTTCGTTTGATTAAACGTTCCATAAACGTCATAATCAGGAGAAAATTCTTTTATTAAAGCCTTCCCAACTAGTCCGCTAGCACCTAAAATTAATAATTTCATTGCCTCTCTCCTTTTTACAAAATATTTAATAAACTTGTGATATATTGAATGTATCATAATAAACAGTGTTTACAAAGGTCATAAATTTAAAGTCCAGACTATTTGAAAACTTTTAATCAAACAGACTTAAATGATAATAGGGAGTGGGGTTCATATGAAAGCAAAGGTTCTTTTAAACAACCGTATTGTCGATTTAAAATCTGCAAATGTAAATATTTTAGATCGAGGTTATCAATTCGGAGATGGCGTTTATGAGGTTATTCGTTTTTTCAATAAGTCATATTTTGAACTCGATGCACATTTAATTCGCTTGAAGGAAAGCTGTGAAAAAATATTAATTCCTTTTAAAATGCACCTGAAAAAGCTTGAAAGTGATTTAGTTTATTTAATGAATACTTGCGATTACGATAATGGATATGTTTATATCCAAATTAGTAGAGGTGTAATGAACCGCAATCATATTTACCAAGACGAAGCTAATTTAAAGCCACAACTGATTGCATATACAGTAAGAGAAGATCATAGACCATTACAGCAAATGGAAAAAGGAATAACCGCTTTCATAACGAATGATATTCGATGGCTTCGCTGTGATATAAAAAGTTTAAACTTATTAGGTAGTGTTTTAGTAAAAAATGAGGCTTACGCTAAAGGAGCGAAAGAAGCCATTTTGCATAGAGATGGGATCATTACAGAAGGATCAGCAACAAATGTTTTTATCGTAAAAAACTCTACTCTATTCACTCATCCTGCCAATCACTTAATTCTAAATGGCATTACCCGAAAAGTGGTACTTGAAATTGCAAAAAAAGAAAAACTCGAAGTAAAAGAGATTCCTTTCTCAATTGATGAACTTTTAAATGCAGATGAAGCTTTTACAACAGCATCCGTTTCTGACATCCTACCTGTTACTTCAGTTTTAATTGACGAAAAATCCTATTCTATCGGTTTAGGAAAGCGTGGAGACATAACAAAGAGAATTCAAGATTCATACACTAATTTAATTGATAAAATTCCGCAGGATCAGTCAACTAACTAGACTACATTATCTAGCATTATAAAACCGCATCAAAATATAGTGGTTTACCTTAGTGAGGAGTGACTTGATTTGGCAATTGTTATAGCAATGTTGATCGCCTTATTTGGCGCAGCTCTTGCTCTCGTTTTTACTATAGGCCAATCTAGAAAACGAAAATATATCATATGGGGTATCGCAAATATGGTAGCCATTGGACCATTTTTGTCATTTGCTATTGGAATTACGTACGCTATTATCGAAGGAGATGGCTGGGCAGCGATGTTAATGTGGGTATTGTATCCATTCATATTTCTTATTGGTCTCATTCAGTTAATTATAGGGATCTTCATGAAAAAAAGCTCCGATAATAATATTTATAAGCACCATTAGTTACTGAAAAGTATAGCCTGTATCTTAGACTGAATTATAAGATACAGGCTTTTTGTTGTTTTTCTAACGATCGAAGTGCAACTTTCTTTTAATAAACATTTTTTACAATTGATTTAAAGTTTTGTTAAGTTGATTTTATTTGTATAAATGTAATATAGATTAATTTTTATATATAAAATGTTACATACTGCAAAATCCTGTACTATCATTGTAATTTCATTTTTAGTAAATAGGCTTTACATGTTTATGAAGTAAATATGTAAAAAGGGTGATTGCTATGGCAAGATTAACATCGTATGTAAAACGTATTTTAAATTCATTATTTACAAATATAGCTGAGGCAAAAGGAAAAAAAATAACCGGTTACAAATCAAAAATATGGATTAGTTACGGAGATAGTATCACTTCATCTAACGGATGGCAGCCTGCTGTTGCGGAAAAGTTAGGCTTGACTCATGTTAATAGAGGGATTGGCGGAACAACTGTAGCTGAAAATGGTTCGATTGCCTGGATTGATAAGAATGGAAATTACAAAGGTCAACCACCTAAATCACAGCCAAATGGCACGACAGTAATTTTATCAAGTATGTGTAACAGTCAAAGGATCAATGCTACGATTCCACTTAATACTCAACTTTTAACAATAATGGGTGGAACAAATGACTTTGGTAGAGGTATTCCTTTAGGAAAAGGGTTCCCAACAAATGAACGACCCAATTTAGACGAATCTACATTTATCGGTGCTTTGTGTTCAATGATTGAAAAAATACAAACAAGGTTACCAAATTGTAGGATTATTCTTATGACGCCTGTACCTAGATATCACAACGGAAAATATGAAGATAAAAATAAAGCCGGTTATTTAACATCTGATTATGCTAGAGCTGTTAAAGAAGTAGCTGCCTTTTACGCATTGCCATGTATCGACCTATACTCTAATGTTGGGTGGAATAGAATGAATGGTGAATATTATTTAATTGATAGTATGCATCCAAATAAAACTAGAGGATATAAACGTGTTTCAGAGATTGTAATTGGAGAATTAGAAGTTCTACAGCAGGATGCTAAAAGTAGTATAGTAGAAGAGGATCATAATCATACAACAGAAAATTAGAAAATAAAAAAATCGATCTCAAGAGTCAGCAACTTGACCTATGAGATCGATTTTTTTTATTGTCTTTTTAATAATCTAGCTACATCTTTCCACTTTACTTTTTCACTGTAATACATTACCCCATTAACATAAATATGGCTAGCAACACGAGTTAAAATCATTATTGAAACGATTAAAATTAATATACTAGCACTTATTTCTATAAAATTCATTTCTCCACTTACAAATCTAGAAAATGCTACAAGTGGAGCAAAAAATGGAATATATGAGCTAATTTGAACAAATGTACCACCTGGATTTACTAATGCATTAATACTAATAAAGAATGCCGCTACGACTAAAATAGTAATTGGCATCAGAACCATTTGAAGCTCTTCTGTTCTTGAAACAACTGATCCAATTGCAGCGTAAAGTAAACCATAAAGTAAATAACCTAATAAGAAATAAACTACAAATGCAATGATGGTTGTAGTATCTAATGCCTCTAAATCTATTTTCATTCCGAAAAAAGATATCGCATTCGTATTAACCCAGCCTAATAAATTGGCAAAAAGAAATCCTATTCCTAATACAATTAATTGTGCACAAGCTACAAAAAATACCGCAATGACTCTCCCGTATAAAGTCACGACAGGACTTACTTTTGGTAGTAATACTTCCATTACCCTAGAAGACTTCTCAGCAACAATTCCCGTTGCAATTGAGTTTCCATAAATTAATAGAAACATATACAATAAGAAACCGAAAAAGTAAGCAATTCCGAATGTAGCCATAGGATTTTTTAGAACATTTTCATTTACTTCTACTTTTTGCAATAACTTAGTTGCAGATTCAGGCGATAGCTTTAAATCTTGGGCAGTTTTATTTAAGTAATTTTGCTGCAAAGACATATTTACGACTGAAAGCACTTCACTATTTGAAAACTTTTTATACGTATATTGAATTGAAGGGACATTGTTCTTTTCGGAAAGAATAAGCAGTCCATCTTTTGAACCATCTTCAATTTGATTTTTTAAATCTTTTTCTTTCGATGCATCGCTCTGCTCAATCTTTGCAGATTTAATCGTTTTGTTTAAACTAGCAAGATCTACCGAATAATTTTTCGAATTATCGATTAAAACAATTTTATCTTTATCCTTATTACTCTTTTCTGTACCAGCAAAATATTTTTGTACTCCAAATATTCCAACGACTAATACAAATAAAATAACACTCATAATCATCGTTGCTCTCGCCAAAAGACCTTCACGTAAATGAAATAAAAAGACCGTACTAAACTTCTTCATTTATTTCGCCCTCTCTATAAAGATATCATTTAGTGTAGGTTCTAATAATTGAAACTTCTTTATAGAACCCAATTTTGACTTAATACGGTTTAAAATCGTAAAAGCCTCCTCATCACTTTTTACCTTTACGTAAATTCCTAATTGCTTTTGTTCATAACTTACATTATTGGAATCTAGTATTTGTTTAATCGATGTTATATCTTCTAAAATTAAATTTCTATACCCATAGTCTTCTTTTAAGCTATTTAAACTACCTTCCGCGACTACATTACCGTTCTTAAGTATACAAACATGCTCACAAAAAGCCTCCACTTGATCCATACGGTGGCTTGATAATATGACCGTTTTCCCTTTCTGAATTTGTTCGGTAATAATTGAAGCCATTAACTCAGCATTAACTGGATCTAGTCCACTAAATGGCTCATCTAAAATAATCAACTCAGGGTTATGTAATAAAGTTACAATTAGTTGAATTTTTTGTTGGTTACCTTTTGAAAGCTCCCCTGCCTTTTTATTTCGGTAATGTGGTATTTCTAGACGGTCTAGCCAATATGTTATTGCTACCTCAACCTCTTTATTAGACATACCTTCTAATTTCCCGAAATATTTAAGCTGATCAACAACTTTACTTTTGGTAAATAATCCTCTTTCTTCTGGTAAATACCCTACCTTAACTTTATCGGATTTAAATGGGCTCCCTTTCCAAGTTATTTCTCCTTTTGTAGGTGTAAGAAGACCTAATAACATTTTAATGGTGGTCGTTTTACCTGCCCCATTTCTACCTAATAAACCTAATACTCTTCCTGTAGGCAAAGTCAATGACAATTCGTTAACGGCAATAGTATCTCCAAAACTTTTAGAAAGCTGTTTTATTTCTAAAGTCAACGCTCTTCCCCCTTTGAAGTTTAAATGTAATTCATATACATTAAGCATACATTTTAAAGAATTTTAATTAAAGGTAAATATCGTAATTAGTTTATCAGTTCATTTAACTTGATTAGACTAAAGACAGAAACGAAAAAATGAGAATGCCACTCTAGCATTCTCATTTCAATGTGTTAACAAAGTTCTAATAACCAGATTTTCAGACTGATTGCAAGCGCTTGTCTTTCGAGGCGCGAAGCCTGATGAGGAGCGGAGTTACCCTAGACGGTAATGAGCACCGCTCAACAGGCGAAGCAACGAAGAAAGCGAGCGTTTGGCGGGCAGTCTGATTAATATGAAATACTACCTGAAATTAATAAACCTACTGTTACACTTAAAGTAAACAATAAAGCAGCTACTGCAATATTTCCTTCTTCAACCTTTTTAGCAAATGAAATTTTCGGAAATAATACAAATTCTGCAATCCAATATGTAACCATTTGAGCTATAATACCAACTAAGCTCCAAATAATGAAATCACCATAGTTAACTGAATACTTTGCTGCTGACATAATAACAATGGCTAAACCTACTAATTTTCCCGCTAATTTCAGTGCAACGGCAATATTACCGTCCTCTAAAATTAATTTTTGTTCACTCATCTTAGTGGTAAAAGTAAAAGCTAAAAATCCAATAAATAAAAGAATAAGTCCTGATCCTAAATACATTAAAGTACTAACAATACTATCCATTTATCTTCTCATCCCCTCATTAATTAATTTTTTTCTTCAACGATTCCTATTGGTAAAAAACAACTTTCGTTTCCGGTAATAATATTCCCAGCACGTACACCAATTGCGCCGTATTCTTCTTTAATTAAAAAACTACCTATTAATACATGTAAATCTAGCATTCCATCAGGAGTCATAACCCTTCTCATAGGTAAAGGTGAATATTGTTGAAACACCATAACTTGATCTTGATAGTTATTTTGTTTACTTTGTTGACGGTTTTCTCCGTTAATAATCTTAATTGAATCTCCTTCACGGCCAAATGCAGGTTTCTCAACATAGGGAAGATTGTTTTCTATAAAGAAATCTGGCTCTAAAAATGTTGGCAGAAAATGTTTTCTAATGGCCTCATGTTCTTCTACAGTAAAAACATCTGATTGCTCAATATGTAAATTCCAAATTAATGCTTGAACAGCCTTGGACTGTAGTAAGAATGAAGATAATGGATTAAAAATAATCAATTTCCCTTCTTTTACAAGTTCTAATAGTGCCAGGCCAATTTTTGTTCCATCTGAAGATTGATCAAGCTCTAGATGTTCAATTGGATAGGTTTGTCGGTAAAGAATGTGTATTCGTTCCCCTTTAGGTGTATAAAGTCCATCGTTTTCAATAATCTGTAAATCTTCTAGCGCTATTAATTGACTCTTGCCATTGTATAGGGATTGGATATATTTAGCTGTCTTCCAATCTTCTTCATGATCACCATGAGCTGTAAAAACAATAATTGGTTTATCTAACCCTTTTATGCTTTTGTTAACAACATGATTTATGACATAAGAAAGTTTCATTTCACTATCAGCATTAGGATTCTTCAAGTTAAAATAATCCGTAATGTAACCATTGACATGATGGGTCTCCATAATAAAAGTGGGGGTGTCACTATTGCATTCATAATGTTTCCAACCATCTTTTGTACGAACAAGGTCAATTCTTCTAATGATTCCTTCACTTTCAATCGTTTTATGACGTAAAAAAGGTACGATTTCCTTTGAATAACCAAGCATATAAAAAATATCATCTGGTAATTGTCTCATTAACCGAGCAGTCTTATCATAGATTTTACCAATTTGTTCCGTAATTAAATGAATTTCATCAACTTCACTTTCAGTCAACGGATAATAGTCTAATAAAGCATAATATGAATCTTGTAAATCCGCCCAAAAATCCGGAAGTTTTTGATATACTTCTTTACGTTTTCGTCTGTGATTCTGTAAATTCGCATTATCCATTATTAACCACCAAATCCTCCAGATGAACCTTTTCCAAAACCACTTTTACTTGAAGATGAAGTATGCCCTGCATATTTACTAGAAGATTTGTAGCTCTTATAAGAACTACTTGCATGAAGTGCCGTTCTTGTAGGATAAAATATTCCGCCATGATAATAACTATGGTAGTAATGACTAGTGCTATCATCACAAACCCAAACACCTTCGTCATCATCAAACTCCCAATCACGGCAATCGTCATTTTTCGGTTTATCTGGTCGGTCAGCATTTTGAGAACCACAGCCGGCTAATGTACTTACTGCTAAGCCACTCGTTAATGCGATACTAACTTTTTTCATTAATAATGATGTTTTTGACATTGGGATCTCCTTTCGAGTATTGAAAATTATTCTATTCTATACTAAACTAATCTCTTTCATAAAGTATATAGAAATTAGCTTGAACTATCCCTCTTACTCTCGTTATCTTTTAAACTAACCTCCAAATCCCCCAGAAACTCCACTGCCAAAACCACTTTTTTTAACTGAAGAATTTGTACTTTTAATCATGCCTGAGGATTTGTATTGATTAAAATCATTGTTGCTATATAACATATTTTTTGTTGCAAAGAATGAGCCTAAAAAGAAAAAATTACGGTAAAATGAGCTTGAAGTATCATCACAAATCCAAATATTATCTTCATAGTCAAATTCCCAATCACTACAATTTTCATCATCAGGCATTTCCGTATCTGTGTACGCAAAATCTATTTCGTCACTATCAGTATAATCAGTCTCATCAATACTATCTTCAGTCGTTGTCTCCTCATCAACCTCATTTACTTGCTTGGTATTTTCATAGACCGGTTGACTTGATTCATAAGAATTATCAGTTGTCTCAATCGACTCTGGTTCAGATCCACACCCGGTTAATGAACTTATTACAATACCACTTGTTATGGCAATACTCACTTTTTTCATTAATTTTGATGTTTTTGACATTGTATTCTCCTAATTCAATATATAAATACATACATTTCTATCCTAAACTGTGTTATATACTAATGTATATACAATTATTAAAGGAGTTTGAACAATGTTTAATACAGACAACATCTTTGTTCTTGAATATCGATTACTTGATGGAGAATTTACACGACCTATTTACCATTTTCCATTTTTATCAAAGGTCCAAATCTTTACAAGAAGATATTGCGATTACTTTATTTTAAATGGTTTTGTTTACGAGAATAGAGGCTCTTATATCGAGGAAGATCGATATGTAATTGAAGTAATTGAATCGGACATGGAAAATACTCCTTTTTACCATTTAACCAGACCGTTAGGCATTGAAATTAGAGATGTCGATACTTTTGATGAAATTCATTTCTATGAGAGTGGAGATGAATTGGATCTACTTTCTTGGCTTCAATCAACTTATATAACAATAAATCATCAAATTTACGAGCAAACTTCAAATGAAGTTGATCAAGACCGTAATACTTACGTGATGTATGTCAAACGGTATATTGAATAAAAAATAAGCTACCTAAGGCTTCCTAGGTAGCTTCAGACTGTTGACAAGCGCTTGCAATCAGTCTGATAATCATGTTTTTAGTACTTTGTCTATACAATAAAGCTACCTAAGTCTCCTTAGATAGCTTTATTGTATACTATAGTATTTGTTCTAGCTTGATTAAATCCTTACACTGTATGCCATTTTCCCATATTTCTTCATCATAATTATCAATAAAGAAATCATGAAAAACAGTACTGATTTGAAATCCGCAATTTTTATATAATGCTAATTGGTATGTACTTGAGTTACCGGTACAGATCGAAATTTTAGAATAACCAAGTTTTTTAGATTCATTAATACCATAATGGATTAAATTCTTTCCAAATCCTTGTCCTTGGAAGGTCGGATCAATTGCAATATTTTTAATTTCAACCTCTTCACTTGAATTTTCCATTAATACTAATACACCGACGAGTATTTTTTGTTCTAGTACTTCATAAATATTACTCTTTTGAATATATTTATCTACCATTTCTTTTGATGGATCAGCTAGTAATAATAGATTCCAATGCTCTTTCGTTAGAAATTGAATTTTATTTATATGATTCATTGATACTCCTTACTTTTTTAATCTTGCCTTTAAATAATTTATCGTATCATTGGTAGATTTTTGTACCGAAAGATTTGTAAATCCATGGTTTCCATTTTTAAGTGCAATCAACGTAACCATTTTTGGATTTTTTTTAGCAAATCGCTTAGATTGACTGAACGGAACAAGCTTATCTCCTGTTCCATGTACGATAAAGATTGGGACTTTTGTCTTTTCTACATATTGAATAGGACTCATTCGATTATACTCATCTGTCATTTGATCAACAGTACTATTCATATATTTATCTACAATTTCTGAACTTCTTGAAGAAGGAGATTGATTCATCGTCGTTAAGTCTGAAATTGGATACCAAGCAATAATATATTTTATTTTGTTTTGTATATCAGGCTGAAGACCAGTTAATAAGGCTAAGTGTCCACCAGCAGAAGCTCCAGCTATCCCGATTTGATTGCGATCAATTCCTAATTCAGTTGAATGTGTGTAAATAAAGTCGATTGCCGAATTCACATCACGAACTGGAAAGTTATATGAATAATTTTCTTTTGAATAAAGTGTGTAGTCTATACTAATTGCTGTATATCCATCTTTTACTATTTCATTAAAAATCGTACTCCAACGTTTATTTAACGCTTTGCTTCCATATCTCCAAGAACCGCCATGAACAAATATCAACGTTGGCGATGGACCATGAGAATTTTTAGATCGGTATATATCAAAGGTTTGTGGAACTTGGGCAGGATTTGTGTAACGTACATCTCTTTGCACAATAATATCTTTATTTACATCATTTATCTTCTTTTGGTGTTTATGTTGAAAACCATTAAATCCAACAAAGACAATTACAAAGATGACTAATGCTAAAATGATTTTCTTCAAGCCAATTCACCTTTCTAATTAAAAAGAGACTAACTCAGGTTATGTCTTCTAAGTTCATCTTTATGTAAGATTTTAAATGTCTACATAAATTAATAGAAATACACTAATGATGCTAGCCTCAATTACTTTATTTAATAACTGTTACATACAAAATTCCCCAAATTAAAAATACTGCACAAACCGCAAATAATATTTTTGCCAACTTTTCCATCTTAGAACCCCTATTACCTTATTTTAAATCGACAACAGTAACACCAATTCCGCCCTCGGAAGCTGCTCCATATCGATAGGATTTAACAGATCTGTGTTTTTTTAAATATTCCTGTACCCCTTGTCTCAGTGCACCAGTTCCTTTTCCATGAATGATATTAATTCGTGGATAACCGGCTAATAAAGCATCATCGATATATTTTTCAACACGAATTAGTGCATCTTCATATCTTTCACCTCTAAGATCCAGCTCAAGATTAACATGAAAATCCTTACCTTTTACAGAGGTAACAGTTCGTTCTTTTACTTCTTTAGGTGAACTAATATATTCAATATCTTTTTCTTTAACTTTCATCTTAATAATACCGAGCTGAACTTGCCATTCCCCTTCACTAACTTGATCAAGTAGTGTCCCTTTTTGGTTAAAACTAATTACTTTTACTTCGTCACCTTCACGAAGCTTTCTTTGTTTCTTCGGAGCGGCCTGAGGAATTGTTTTCTTTGGAGCATAAGGAATTGCCCCTTCTAAACGAGTTCTTGCCTCAATTAATTCATGATCTTTAATAGAAGCTAATTGGTTATTCTTTAACGATCTTAGCTCTTTAATAATTTCCTCAGCTTCTTGTTGTGCAACTCTGACACGCTTTTTCGCTTCTTCCTGTGCTCCACGATATAATTCATCACGGTGTTCATAAAATTCCATCATTTGCTTTTGTAAGTCTTTGAATACACGCTCTGATTCTTTACGGAAATCTTCTGCTTCTTTCCATTCTGTTTCTGCACCTTTTCTACTCGTTTCTAAAGATGCAATCATATTTTCAACTTCATTACTTTCTTCACTTACATGATTTCTTGCTTTTTCAATTACACGATTTGAAAGTCCAAGTCTTCTAGAAATCTCAAATGCATTACTTCTACCTGGAACACCAATTAATAGTCGATAAGTCGGACTTAATGTTTCGACATCAAATTCAACACTAGCATTCATAACGTGCTCTCGATTGTAACTATATGCTTTTAATTCAGGATAATGCGTTGTCGCTACTACTCTTGCACCGTATTCACTAACCTCATCTAAAATTGAGATTGCTAAAGCCGCACCTTCCTGAGGGTCAGTTCCAGCTCCTAATTCATCAAATAATACAAGACTACTATGATTAACATGTTTTAAAATATCTACAATATTCACCATATGAGAAGAGAATGTACTTAAGCTCTGTTCGATTGATTGTTCATCACCAATATCGGCGAAAATCTGCTCAAACACACAGATTTCTGAACCGTCTAGTGCAGGAATTTGTAGACCAGATTGTGCCATTAAAACACAAATACCAATCGTTTTTAAAGTAACGGTCTTACCACCCGTATTTGGACCAGTAATAACAATCGTAGTAAAATCTTTACCTAATTCAATATCATTAGCTACTACTATATCCCTTGGAATTAGAGGATGACGTGCTTTTTTTAATTTAAAATATCGATCGTTATTTAAAATAGGTTTACTTGCCTTAATTGAATGCGAATAGTTAGCTTTTGCAAATAAGAAATCCATTTCAGCTAAAATTTCAACATTTTGCAATAAATCCGCTGATGCCTCAGCTACTTGACCCGTTAATGCCATTAAAATTTTCTCAATTTCTTGCTCTTCTTTAACTTTAGCTTCTTGTAAACTATTGTTTAATGTAACGACAGCTTGTGGCTCAATAAATAATGTTTGACCAGAAGAAGATTGATCATGAACAATACCACCATAAACATGTCGATATTCTTGTTTTACTGGAATAACGAAACGATCATTACGAATCGTTACGATTGAATCTGATAACATTTTTTGTGCATTTGTTCCTCTAGTTAGACTCTCTAATTTTTCACGAATTCGGGCTTCAGCTGTTCGAACTTGTCCACGAATCGTTCTAAGTGTCACACTAGCGTCATCTAAAACTTCTCCGTTATCACCAATGGCAGCCTTTATATTTTTATCTAACTCTAATAAAGGAATGATTTGCTCACTTAATGATTCTAAGTATGGAATTTCTACTTCACTCTCAATTAAGCCCTCAATAAATCGAATCATTTGACGCCCGGCATATGTCACACCAGAAATCGCAATTAGCTCAGAAGGAGATAGCATTCCACCAATATCTGCCCTTTTTACTTGCATTCTTATATCTGATAATCCACCAAGAGGTACATTTCCTCGCAGACGAATAACTTTCACAGCTTCGTCGGTTGATTCATGTAGTTCTACAACTTCATCATAACTAGTACTTGGTAAAAGGTTTTTTATACGTTCCTTACCTAGTGAAGATGAAGCATGTTTAAGTAATTGTTCTTTTATTTTATCGTACTCTAAAACTCTTAACGTACGTTGCATACCCCGTCGGAACCTCCTTACACTCGATTACGTTTTCTTTCAATCAAACTTAAAAGTTCGAGTAATTCAAATGTATTTACAATATTTTCTCTTTTTAACCAAGCCTTCTTGGCCGCACTAACTCCAACAGTCATATGCTCTAGCATATCAATGTTATGTGCATCCGTATTTATTGATAACATCACACCAGCTTCCGCAGCCATCATTAACATTTCTTTATTTAAATCTAATCGATTCGGATTTGCATTTAATTCTAAAATTGTACCTGTTTCTTTTGCTACAGAAATTAATTCTTCAGCATTTACTTTGTACCCAGCTCTTCTGCCAATTTTTCGTCCTGTTGGATGGCCAATCATGCTAACATATGGATTTCTCATTGCATTTTTTAAACGCATCATGATAGTCTCTTCATCTTGACTAAAGCTAGAATGAATTGATGCAATTACAAAATCAAGTGAACGTAAAACATCATCTTCATAATCTAATGATCCATCAGGTAAAATATCCATTTCTACCCCATGTAGAATTGTAAAATCAGTGTATTTTTCATTAACACGCTGAATTTCTTCTTTTTGTTTCCATAAACGCTCAGGAGTTAAACCGTTCGCAACCTTTAAATATTGTGAATGGTCTGTGATGACAATATATTTATACCCCTTAGCACGACATGCATCTGCCATTTCTTCGATTGAATAGCCACCATCACTCCAAGTAGAGTGCATATGTAAATCAGATTTCATATCTTCTAAACGAATTAGTGGGTAATCGTTTGTAAAAGTTGAAACTTCCTTTCCATCCTCTCGTATTTCAGGTGGAAAACAAGGTAAATTAAAGTGAGCATAAAAATCTTCTTCATTTTCAAATGTTAAAACTTCTCCAGTATTAACGTTCTCAACACCGTACTCACTAATTTTTTCATCACGTTCTTTAGCCAATTGACGCATAGCTACATTATGATCCTTAGAACCAGTAAAATGATGTAGCGTTGTAGCAAACTCCTTAGGTTGAATAATTCGGAAGTCAACTGAAATCTCATATTCAACACCTTTTAAAACAAGAGAAACTTTTGTATCACCTTGTGCAATTATTCGAACGATTTCCGGCATCGAAAGTAATTGTTCTTTAATACTTTCAGGTTTATTTGATGCAACAATGAAGTCTAAATCTTTAACTGTTTCACGTACTCTTCTAAGGCTTCCTGCTCTTGAATACTTTTCAACATCCTTCATTCCTGCTAAATAAGCTTCAATTTTATCAGCAATCGGTAATACATCTGCTAGTGGCAAGCGTTCAGGCTGCTTACCAAACTCCTCGATTGATTCTAAAATATTTTTCTCTGTCTTTTTACCGAATCCAGCTAACCCTTGTAACTTACCATTTAAGCATGCTTCTTTTAACTGCTCCATGCTCTCAATTTGTAATGACTGATAAAGTTTAGCTACTTTTTTCCCACCTAATCCTGGTAGTCTAAGTAAAGGTAGTAAAGTTTTCGGCAATGACTCTTGTAGTTCTTCCAATACAGTACTTTTACCAGTTTCGATATATTCTAAAATTACTGCAGAAGTCCCTTTTCCGATTCCTTTTATAGCAGTAAAATCGTCGATTTGCTCAAGACTTCTTTCATCAGTTTCTAATGCATTTGCCGCTTTACGAAATGCTGATATTTTAAAAGCATTCTCACCTTTTAGTTCTAAATAAGTAGCAATTTGTTCTAACAGTTTAATTAACTCTTTTTTGTGCATTTTAAGTCACCTACTTAACATAGAAATTGTTTTTCAATTAAACTCGATTAAAGTATTTCAGTACTAGAAAATCCTTTCTCGTTCCATAATTCCATTAATTGATTTGATATAAATGGAGTATGTTGAACCATGAAATGCACGATATTTGATTTAAGTAATAATACATGAAGCGTATCAATTGGTATGATTAAAGCTATAAAAAGCCCCAAAACCAAAAATAAATAAGCCTCTATAAAACCAAAAATACCACCTAAGAAGGAGTTCATCTGCTTTAAAACCGGTAATTGGAAAACTCCATTTAATAACGAACCAATAAATGAAATAACTAACCTTGTCCCAATAAATAGTAAAGCAAAAGCTATAATTTCATAGACAAACTGCTCTGCATTTACGACCTGGCCACCACTTATATGAATTGGAAATATTTTTTTAAGCGAAGTAGCGGTCTGCTCATAATAATGATAAGCTAGGTATATGGAAAGTAAAAATCCTAGTAATCGTACAAGGCTGCTAATAAATCCTCTTCTCCAACCTGTCAAAATTCCTAAACTAAAAATAATAAGTATAATTAAATCAATCATTTTCTTTCTGCTCACTTTTCGTTTGTTTTTCTAATAATTTTTCGAGCATTTCAGCTCTTTCTTTTAATTTTACATAATCACTTACAATATTTATTGCTGTCAAGACAGCTAATTTATTAGTATCTAATAATGGATTCTTTTTATTTATTTCTTTCATTTTATCATCTACAATTGAGGCAACATGGCGAATATGATCTGTTGACTCGTCACCAGTAATTGCATAATGTTGCCCATAAATAGTTACATTTAGTTTTTGTTTCGATGAAGAATTGGACAACTTCATACCTCCATTCAGCTATAAACATTCTAACCTTAACTATAACATGAAATTCAATACAATCAAAAGTATTGGAAAATATCCATTTATAAAGGAGAAATTTATGTCAAACACTGTATTAACAGTTTCTGAGGATACTCTCTTAAAGATGAAAGCACACTACCAAAGTAGCCTCCAATCAAAAGTACCACAAGGTGGAGTATTTATGGCCAAACCAAGTGGCTGTACAATTACTGCATATAAATCTGGTAAAGTAATGTTTCAAGGCTCAAATTGTGATGCTGAAGTAAGTAAATGGCAAGGCAAATCGGCTAGCCAAACGATTAAAAAGGTAAACCCTACAAATACGAATTCAACTTTACCAAAAAACTTTTCAAGTCTTGCAGTAATAGGTAGTGATGAAGTTGGTACAGGCGACTACTTTGGACCAATGACAGTAGTAGCTTCCTTTGTAGAACCAAGTCAATTCGAATTATTAAAAGAATTAGGCGTAAAAGATTCCAAAGAACTAACTGACGATGCCATATGTAGCATTGCAAAAAAAATTGTTCATGTCGTAACCTACAGCCTCTTAGTACTACATAATGAGAAATACAATGCTATGCAAGAAAAAGGCTATAATATGAACAAACTAAAGGCTCTTTTACATAACCAAGCAATTCGAAATACTATTTCAAAATTGGAAGATAAAAAATATGATGCAATCTTAATTGATCAATTTACTCCTCCAAATCTGTACTACGGATATTTAAAAGGAACAAAAGAAGTTATTCGTGATAAGGTTCAATTTGCTACTAAAGCAGAAGGTTTGCATCTCTCAGTTGCCGTTTCTTCTATCTTAGCCCGCTATGCTTTCCTACAACAAATGGATCAATTAAGTGAAAAAGCTGGCATGACCTTACCAAAAGGTGCCGGAGCAAAAGTTGATCAAGCCGCTGCAAAACTAATTAAATCAAAAGGTTTTGAAGCTTTAAGAAGTTTAACGAAATTACATTTTGCTAATACCGAAAAGGCATTAAAAATTGCTAAAAAATGATATTCCTAAAGTGCATTCTAAAGGAATATGAAAACATCAAAAAAGCTGTATTCTAAACATATATTTAGAATACAGCATCTAGTATAAATATAATGAAACCTAATAGGCTAGCAACTTGTTTTTGTTTTTTATATCGAAGCATCGGTTTAGATAATAAAAATAAACAAATCAAAAATCCAAAAGGGATCGGTAACCAAAATAACCTAAATGGTAAAGAAGCTAGTACATAATAACCGATCATTTGAAACCCAAGATTACTAACATCCCGCTTAATGGCATCTTTATAAACTGCTAACACTCCAATTAACAATCCGACATAAAGCAAAAAGATTAACATCAAGCCACCTCCAAGATTGTCCTACTAATAACCTATTCACCTATGGCTTGTCTAAAGACTCATAAAGAAAAATGTTTAAACATATTCATAACATGTAGAAACGAAGGAGGAATAGTTAGATGAATAATTTAATGAACGAATATAGTAGTCTAATCCAATCTGTTCCAAAAATCATCAGAGCCTTATCGAATACAGATTTTAAACCAAATCATACAAAATGGTCTAAAAAAGAAATCCTTGGACATCTTTGCGATTCTGCGACTATGAATCATAAAAGATTTATAGATCGATTGTCATCTAATGATGAACTAGTTTTGGAGCTTTATAAACAAAATTCATGGGTAGCATTAAATGATTATCAAAATAGCTATACAATTGAAGAAATTCTTACTTTATGGACTGCCCTAAATTCACGTTTCATGAATGTGCTCGTAAACATTTCAGAAGACCAATGGAAACTACAATATATTAGTCAAAATGAAGAATCTGTTACATTAAGTTGGTTATTTACTGACTACATTGACCATATGAAGCATCATTTAAATCAAATATTAGGATAGGATCAAGGTGTCGCCATGAAATTTAAAGTGAAGAAAAATCCTCTATTAGTCGTCCTAATTCTGAGCTTAATTCCCATCATTATTTCAGTTCCCATCATCAGCTTTATTGAAGCTGATCGCACAGTAATCATCATAAGTTTAGTAGTCTTTGTCTTTCTATTACCAATATTGATTGTTCTTGTTTGGGCATTATTCAACACATACCATGAATTAACCGAAACTGAATTCAAATCAAAATTTGGTTTTATAACAATTCTCATTCCATACAGTGAAATTAGAACAGTTACTTTCTCCAATAATCCAGTTTCATCACCTGCATGGACCTTTAAACGTTTAAAAATCGAATACAAAAAGTACGGATTTGCCTTACTTTCACTTCCAAAAGACGAAGAAATTTTTTTACAAGAAATCAAAAAACGCTGTCCAAATGCTACTATTATAAATCGTCAAAAAGCAGAAGTTATATTTAATTACGATCTTTAAAACAAAGAAAACTCACAAGGTAATAAGATCCTTGCGAGTTTTCTTTGTTTATTATTGATTTTTAGCCTGATTTCTCCAAAAATAGTTGGAGATATAATTCATGAACCTTTATGAGGTACTACATTCCATCTTTCTGCTCTTTTACTTACTCATCCCCCCCTCATGAGGTACTATATTCCATCTTTTTGCTTTTTTACTTACTCATGAACCACTCATGAGGTATTATAATGCATCTTTTGCTTTTTTACTTACTCATGAATCCTTCTAATCACATTTCCCTAATCTAAGGCACAAAAAAAGTCTCATAAGCACTTTGACTTACAAGACCTCTCTCTACATAATTAATTATTAATATACTTCTCAAACACCGATCCGAAATCTTTAACTTTGTATTGATCTCTTGACTTCATTAACCATTCAAAAGCAGCTTCATTAATTTCTTTAAAACTGTTCACTAAATTATTTTCATTTGAAGTTACGCGGCCTAATGTTGTAGAAGCAATTTCGATGCTTTCTTTCGCATACCCTAGTGCTTTTTCGTTTTCATGACTAATTTCGGCAATCATTAGTAACGCTTTATATAGATCCTTAACTTGTTCAATATGTTTTTTATGAACATCAATCGAAAACTCTCTACCACCAATGTTGAACTTAATTTCAACATCTAAATCAATTGTACCAGCTGTTTCAAGTAAAACATGTGTGATTTTATGAGTGTGATAATTATAACGATGAAGTGTACGCTTTTTACTTATTGCACTTGTACCGTCTAAATGGATTAAAGCTTTATTCGTAAAGCAATACTCATCTGATTTTGATTTAATTAAGAAATAAATTTTTTCATTATCTTCATGCATTACATAATCGTCAGAATCAACTTTGTCATAATTTTTCGGTTCAATAACACTACCTACATCACTTAAACCAAGCATATCTGCAGCAACTTTACCAAACATTAAACTTCCTCCTCCGAATAGTAGGTATGGCTAATTCTATATTTATACGCCTTCAAAACCCACTTTTTGACTATTACACTTCTGAATTATACATTAAATACAAAAATATAGGGATAGGAATAGTAGGTGTATATGGATTTTTTTTCCTCTTTTTCAAAAGTCCTCTCGGTTCAAACCCTCCTCCCTTAAGTTATAGCTTAATTTACTGTTGAACACATACCCAGTTGCAGACTATAATTAGATGGTGACTGTTTAAATTACGTTCTTTCATAAAAGAACATTATTATATGAAAAATAGAGAAAAGGTGTCGATCTATGAGTATTTTAACTGTAAAAAACTTAAGCCATGGATTCGGTGATCGTGCAATTTTTAATGATGTATCATTCCGTCTATTAAAAGGTGAACATATCGGTCTTATTGGTGCAAATGGTGAAGGTAAATCAACTTTCATGAATATCGTTACTGGAAAATTACAGCCTGATGAAGGTAAGGTTGAATGGTCTAAAAAAGTACGTGTAGGTTATTTAGATCAGCATGCTGTATTACAACCAGGTATGACAATTCGTGATGTATTAAAAAGTGCTTTCCAATATATGTTTGATATGGAAAATGAAATTAATGATTTATATGTAAAAATGGCTGAAGCAACTCCGGAAGAAATGGAGAAAATGCTTGAAGATGTTGGTGTTCTTCAAGATACTTTAACAAATAATGATTTCTATATTATTGATGCTAAAGTTGAAGAAATTGGTCGTGGTTTAGGTTTAGAAGATATCGGACTTGATCGCGATGTAACTGAACTTTCTGGTGGTCAACGTTCAAAGGTTCTTCTATCAAAACTTCTTTTAGAAAAACCAGATATTTTATTACTAGATGAGCCTACTAACTATTTAGATGAGCAACATATTGAATGGTTAAAGCGCTATTTACAAGAGTATGAAAATGCATTTATTTTAATTTCACATGATATTCCATTTTTAAATAGTGTTATTAACTTGATTTATCATATGGAAAACCAAGAATTAAATCGATATGTTGGTGATTATGAAAATTTCAAAGGAATTCATGAAATGAAAAAATCACAATTAGAATCAGCTTATAAACGTCAACAACAAGAAATCTCTGAACTAAAAGATTTCGTTGCTCGTAATAAAGCTCGTGTTTCTACTCGTAATATGGCTATGTCTCGCCAAAAGAAACTTGATAAAATGGATGTAATCGAGCTTGCACGTGAAAAGCCAAAACCAGAATTCAACTTCAAACCTGCTCGTACTTCAGGTAAATTAATATTTGAAGCAAAAGATTTAGTGATTGGTTACGATGAGCCTCTATCTAAACCGTTAAATCTACGTATGGAACGTGGACAGAAAATTGCTTTAGTTGGTGCGAACGGTATCGGTAAAACGACGTTAATGCGTAGTTTACTTGGAGATATTAAACCAATTTCTGGTGAAGTTGAGCGCGGTGAATTCCTTCACATTGGATACTTCGAACAAGAAGTAAAAAGTGATAATAATAAAACATGTATCGATGAAGTTTGGGATGAATTCCCATCATTTACGCAATATGAAGTTCGTTCTGCACTTGCAAAATGTGGTTTAACGACTAAGCATATTGAGAGTAAAGTTGCAGTTTTAAGTGGTGGAGAAAAGGCAAAAGTTCGTTTATGTAAGTTAATTAATCAAGAAACAAACTTACTTGTTCTCGATGAGCCTACTAACCATTTAGATGTAGATGCTAAAGAAGAACTAAAACGCGCACTAAAAGAGTACAAAGGAAGTCTTTTAGTTATCTGTCACGAACCTGAATTCTATCAAGGATTAGTTACAGATGTATGGAATGGTGAAAACTGGACTACTAAAGTGTTTTAAGATGATATTATAAAAAAAGAGAGTATCAAAAAGAAATCCTTTTTGAACACTCTCTTTTTTTTATAATATCAATCTAAATTTAATGCTGCTTCACCAATTTCAGCTAACTTTTTTTGCCCTTCAATTGTAGGGTGAATATCATTCTGTCTAACATATGTACTTTGACGATTATAGAATGTTGAAAAAGCGTCTGCTATAACGATGTTAGAAACTCCAATTGCTTTGAGAGAATTCACTGAATTGTAAATATTTTTGTTAATAATGTTACTCAATAGGAAATTTCCTTGTGCATACATAGGATCTGTAGTTTGGAAAGGATTATAAATGTTATATACTAAAATCGGTGCATCAGTAAGAGATCTAATTTCTAAAATAGTATCCGATAAATTCTTTAATAACACAGGTAGCATTGCACCAACTGATTGCTGTAGTTTAGTAGAATCTCCATTACTCGCTTTGAGAGCTTGAAGAAGATCGTTGTTTCCAATATCTAAAGTTACATAATCAGCATGTCTAACTGCATCTCGATATGTATCATCATTCTTGATTGAGAACAATAATTGATCAGTCCTCCAGCCTGGAACACCTAAGTCACGAACTCTTAGATTAGCATCTTGTCCAATAATATATGGAAAAGCAACCTTAGAAGGATGATCATTATTTACACCTAAATTGTAACCAAACGTAATCGAATCTCCTAAAGCTACGAGTGATTTCTTTGCATTTTCACTCTGTGCCATAGCAGCGGTTGAAAACATAGTACTTGCTAAAGTTAAAGCAGAAATTGTTGTTAATAATTTTTTCATTATTAAATTCCTCCCTTAAAATAATGCCTTTTAAAATGGATTATAATTAAAAAAATTTACAAAATGTGTCGAATTAAGCTACAAAACTTTTGGTAAATTTTAGGTAATAAAAAAAGAGTAATGCATTTATATTAAATACATCACTCTACATGTCATATTATTTGTTTAAGAAAGTGTAATATTTTGACTTAACTTAGAAGTCCATTCACTTGGATGTTTTCTTTTCTTTGTTCCTTTTGGCATTGAATTTATATAACCGATATGAAGAGCTCCTAAAATTTTTCGATTTTCTGGAATACCCATCTCTTTGTAAAATTGTTTATCAAAAATATAAGGATTTGTTCGCCATACCATTCCAATATTCTTTTCCCAAGCTGCTAATTGTAAATTTTGAACAAATGCACAGGTTGCGCCAATCGCTTCTAAATTTTTCTTTTCATTTTCTGAGTGGTCTGTCGTAATAATTAAATGCATAGGTGTGTCGATGATATATGTTTTAAAGAATTCCGTTGATTTTTTAATTTTCTCAACTGTATATGTTTCAGTTAATTCCATTCTTTCGTAGCTATCTACAATTTTTGAAGCATAATATTCTTTTTCTTTTTTTTCAGAAACCATAATGAATTGCCACGGCTCTTCTTTACTGTGGAAAGGAGCATAAGATGCTGCTTCAAGTAGCTCCATTATATCTTCTAAATCAATTGGATCTTTTTTTGTATCTCGAATTGTTCTTCTATTTTTAATTAGATCTAAAATCGACATCAAATATTATTCTCCTTATTCTTACTACTCTCTTACATATTATAAACGAAAATGATAATCACTTTCAATAAAACAGTTGAAATATAATAGACTATAAGTGGATTTTTATAAAGGGGATCATTGAAATTGACGCTTATTTTAGGAGTTAATTTAGAACACAAATAGTGTTTAGCTATTACTAAAATAATGTGGATATAAGTTTTTATGTGAATAAATCCATTCTTTCATCTCTCTTATCATATCTTCATAACTAGGTACAATAAATGTAAAATCATTTCTGTTATTAATCAGTGTTTTATCAACATTTATTGAACTATTTGGTATAATATTTATTTCATTTGCCTTAAAATTTTCATTAAATAGCTTTAATAAATCAAGTTTACTTATACTTGTATTATTAACAAGATTATATATCCCAGATATTTTTTCGAATGTAGCTCTTTCCATAGCCTTTGCTAATGTTAAAGTTGAAACACCAGTCCATTTTGCTTCCGAATAACCATCGATACTTCCATTTTGTTTCATAAACCAGTTAAATAAGCCAATTCCGTCCTTATTCATATCTGGTCCAATTATAGAATTTCTAAAAGTTAAATTCTTGTGATCATCGAATTCACCCAATGCCTTTGTTCGATCATAAAAGGTTTCACCATCACGAAAACTATTTTCGGAATAAGGTGCTGATTTTCCTGAGAAAACACAATCAGTGCTCATATGAAACAGTCTTGTTCTAGTACTTTTCAATAGATCAGCTAATAAGTGAGGTAAGTAACTATTTAAATAAACAGCCCTTGATGGCTCTTTATTACATGCATCATTTAAAACACCTATGCAATTAATTACAACATCATAATTATTTAACAAAATTTGTTTTAATAAAAATTGATCCATAATGTCACCCTTGATATTATCGCAATAAGGGAAGGATTTCCTTGAAAAGGTGGTTACTTCATGACCTCTCTCATGTAAATATAATGCGATCGTATGACCTGCCATTCCAGTAGCACCAAGAACTAAGTATTTCACTTTTTTCCTCCCTTCCAATCTCGTAATTCATCTTGAATATATGAAAGTGTTAGTAATTTCTCTTTAATTTCTTCCACTGAAAGTATTTTTGTGTTATTTGAGTTATATTCATCTGTTACAGTAATTTTCGGTGACCCATCTTCAAGATATTTGCCATAATTCAGATCTCGGTTATCTGCTGGAACTCTATAAAAATCCCCCATATCCAATGCTTTTGCCGCTTCTTCTTTAGTAAGAAGTACTTCGTAGATTTTTTCACCGTGACGAGTGCCAATAATTTTAATTTCATTATCTACTTCAAACAATTCCTTCAATGCTTGTGCCAAATCTCCTATATAAGCAGAAGGCGATTTTTGAACCATAATGTCTCCATTAGATGCATGATTAAATGCATATAAAACTAAATTAACGGCATCTTCTAGACTCATAATAAAACGAGTCATTTTTGGATCAGTAATCGTTAGAGATTTTCCAGCTTTTATTTGTTCTATGAATAATGGTATGACTGACCCACGAGATGCCATTACGTTCCCATATCTAGTTCCACAAATTAGCGTTTTTTCAGGAGAGACTAATCGAGATTTTGCAATGAATGTTTTCTCCATCATTGCTTTTGAAATTCCCATTGCATTCACAGGATATGCTGCTTTATCTGTGGAAAGACAAATTACTTTTTTTACACCCGAGTTGATCGCTGCAGTTAATACATTGTCTGTTCCAATAATATTAGTTTTTACAGCTTCTAACGGGAAAAATTCGCACGAGGGAACTTGTTTAAGGGCAGCAGCATGAAAAATAAAATCAACACCGTGCATAGCATCATATAGACTATTGATATTTCGTACATCTCCAATATAAAATTTGATTTTATCATTTTGATAGAATGCACGCATATCTGCTTGTTTCTTTTCATCTCTTGAAAATATTCTAATTTCTTTTATATCCGTATTTAGAAATCGTTCTAATACAACATTTCCAAAAGAACCTGTACCGCCTGTTATTAATATTATTTTATCTTTAAACATATAAATCGTCTTCACACTCTTTTCTGCGTATGAAATATGTCAATCTAGTAAAAACAAATGATCTATACATCTCATCATTTTAGTCCTCTTAAATGCAAACTAGATTCAGAATTTTCACGTGGATAGTTATACCAATATGCAAAAATATGAGTATATTTACATTTTGGTTTTTGATCTACTAACGCTCTATTAAAGTCATAGTCACCAGCAATATCTTTTCTAATTGTAAATTTTGCATCGCCGATAAAGCTTCTTCTGATGATTTTAAATTGTCCTGGCCAATTATAAATGTCATCTGTTTCAGTTTTAATAAAAGGCGTGCCATCTTTCGTAAGCATATTGTAATAATAGATGTCACATTCTCCATCAACTTGTACTAAAACGTCTTTAATAGCAGGCAAATACATATCATCGCTATCAATTATTGCAATATAGTCCCCAGTTGCTTCTGCAATACATCGGTTATATGAAAAACTTGCACCTATATTTTTTTTATTCTTTAATATTTTTAATTGTGGGCAATTTTTTTTATATTCTTCTAAAAGCTCTAATGTATTATCAGTAGAACCGTCATCACATACAATAATTTCATAAGCATATTCTTTAGGAATACTATCTAACATCCTCTTAATCCATTCCGAACTATTATAAGCAGGACTTAAAAAGCTAAATTTCAATGAAAACCTCTCTCCTTTTATTAATTTTGTAGTTAAATACAATTTCAGCTAATATTCAATTTAAAACAAGTGGATAACATCTACTCGAATAATATATGAATATATTTATATGGAGGTTCCTCGTATTGCTCTGTTATTACGGTTTTAGACTTAAGAACTAAATATTAATTTCCCTTCAAATAAACTAATTCTTATGGAGTTTATCACTTACGATCAAGTACCGTTAAAAATAATGCCACTTTTAGACACACTCATTATTATTCTTTAACGAACCTCCAAACCTAATCGGCTGTATAAAAAAAGAAAAACAGGCGTTGAAAGAAGCATCTTCTTCAAAACCTGTTTTTTCTTACATTTCTTTTGGAGCACGAATTCCTAATAATCTTAGTCCTTCTTCTAAAACAATGGAAACAACTTTAATTAATGCTAATCTACTCTCTAATTGGTCATCATTTGTTAGAATATGAGTAGTTCCATAATATTTATTGAAGCTTTGTGCCAAATCGATTGTATATTTAGCAATGACAGATGGCTCAAATTGTTCAAAACTACGTGTAACTTTGTTAGGAAACTCAAGAATATGTTTTATGATGTCCCAACTATATGAATCATCTAGCCCATCTTGTTTATTTAAATCCTGTGATGAGGCTTTATCTAAAATTGAATTTGTTCTCGCAATTGAGTATTGTACATATGGCCCTGTTTCACCTTCAAATTTTAGCATCTGCTCAAGTGAAAATTCGATATTATTCATACGATCATTTTTTAAATCTTGGAAAATGATTGCGCCGACTCCAACCATTTTTGCAACTTCTTCTTTATTTTTTAATGTAGGATTTTTTTCTGCAATATTTTGACTAGCTAAACTAATCGCTTCCTCAATTACCTCTTCTAAAAGAACAATTTTCCCTTTTCGCGTTGACATTTTTTTACCGTTTTGTAGGATTAAACCGAATGGTACATGTACCATATCTTTAGACCATTCGTACCCCATTTTATTCAAAACTGTATATACTTGCTCAAAATGTAATGCTTGTTCTCCACCAACTACATATATGGCCTTATCGAAATCGTAAGTTTCTTTACGGTAAAGTGCAGCTGCTAAATCTCTTGTTGCATACAATGTAGCTCCGTCAGATTTTCTAATTAAACATGGTGGTAAATCTTTTTCAGTTAATTCAACAACTTCGGCACCCTCAGATTCCACTAAAAGATTTTTTTGCTCTAGAAGTTCAATAACTCGTTCCATTTTATCATTGTAAAATGCTTCTCCGTTAAAGCTATCAAAGTTAACACCTAATAAATCATAAACTAACATGAATTCTTTAAGGGACTCATCACGGAACCACTTCCATAAATGTAAAGCTTCTTCATTTTTTTCCTCTAATTGCTTAAACCAGCTTCTAGCTTCTTCCTCAAGTTGAGGCTCTTTTTCAACTTCTTCATGAAATTTAACATATAATTTTAAAAGCTCTTTGATTGGATTTTCTTTTACTGCGTCTTGATTACCCCAAAGTTTATAAGCAACAATTAATTTTCCAAATTGTGTTCCCCAGTCTCCAAGGTGATTAATTTTTATTGCTTTATACCCATTTTTTTCAGCAATTTTAGCAATTGAATTTCCAATCATTGTTGAACGCAAGTGCCCCATCGAAAATGGCTTTGCAATATTAGGTGAGGAACAATCAATCGCAACCGTTTTGTCTTCACCAATTACTTGATTTCCATATTCATTCCCTTGGCCAAGAACTAATTCAATTACTTGCTTACTTACTAGCTTTTTATTCAAAAAGCAGTTTACATACGGTCCGTTCGCTTCTACTTTTTCAATTAAATCATGATTAATTTGTGGTGCAATTTCCTTTGCAATCATAACCGGAGATTTTTTTAATGCTTTTGCTAATTGGAAACAAGGAAATGCTAAATCACCTTGATCTGCATAATTCGGTTTTTCGATAAGTGAGTTAATTTCAGTTAAAGTTAGTGATCCATTTAAAGCTTTTTCAATTTGTTCACTATACATTTTTACATAATTCATTCTGATCAATCCTCTCCAAAATATAAAAAACCCGTCTCTATCATAAGAGACGGGTTTAACTAATCCGCGGTACCACTCTAATTGTTCAAATAAATTGAACCAACTTTAAAATTTGTTAACGAGGTCTTCCCCGGCAAAGTCCTACTATTAATTCAGACTGCTTCTCCGAAGTGCGCTTCATCCTATTCGCTCTGTTAGGCTTCCACCATCCCCAACTCTCTACAAGAATCAAAATAAGATTACTCTCTTCATCTAAAAATTTTCAATATTCATTTTTTCCATTTAATCATATCTAATGTAGAAATTCAACATTAATCTTTTTTTGAACTTTATGAATTGCACCATTTGTTGACAACCTTAATAACATAGAAATTGAGGTGGAATTCATGAAAAAAAAACCAATAACTTTAAGTCTTTGTATGATTGTTAAAAACGAAGAAGCTGTACTTTCCAGATGTTTATCATCTGTATCTAATATAGTAGACGAAATTGTCATTATTGATACTGGTTCAACAGACAAAACTAAGGAAATAGCTAAAAAGTTTACAAATTCTATATATGATTTTACTTGGATCAATGATTTCTCAGCAGCAAGAAATTTTGCTTTTTCTAAAGCAACGAAGGATTATATTATGTGGCTTGATGCTGATGATATTATCACTGATGAAAATGCAAAAAAATTACTTAAATTAAAAAAGTCATTAACTAAAAATGTCGACGCTGTCGGAATGAAATATCATCTAGCCTTCGATGAAAATGGTAATCCCAGCTTTAGTTCTGTACGAAATCGAATCGTTAAGCGAGAAAGAAACTTTAAATGGATTGGTTTCGTTCATGAATATTTAGAGGTTTACGGCGAAATTATTCAATCGGATGCAGCAATTATTCATCACAAAGACAAAGAGTATTCTGATCGAAATTTAAAGATTTATGAAAATGCGATTTCATCAGGAAATGAATTAAGTCCTCGTGACAAATACTATTATGCTAATGAATGCGTGGATCATCAACTATACGAAAAGGCAATTGCATGGTATGAATTGTTTCTTGATGAAGGGAAAGGCTGGTACGAAGATAATATTCAAGCCTGTGGAAAAATGGCAGACTGCTATTTAAATCTAAACGAAACAGAAAAAGCAATTAGCAGTTGTCTAAGATCATTTTCTTATGATGGACCACGTGGAGAAAACTGCTGTCGTTTAGGATTTGTGTATCTTCAAAAAGGTGATTTTACACGTGCTATTTCATGGTATAAACTTGCTACTCTTGTTGATGTTCCTACAAGTAGTCCTTTTATTAATCAAGCGTGTTACACTTGGTTACCTAATCTACAGTTATGTCTTTGCTATAGTCGATTAGGCAATCAACTTACTGCTAGAAAATATAATGAGATAGCAGCAAGCTATGTTCCAAATAACCCTTCCGTTCTACACAACAAAGAGTATTTCCGCTCTTTTTTTAAAGAACAATAACTCACCCGTACTATCTACTAACATTATGTTTCCATTCCTATCCTATCTGTTTAGAAAGCATACTAGATGATTTGGAAGCTACTAATTAAGTAAATCAACACTAAATTATCATCAATCATTTAATACAAAATCAAAATTATAGAAAAGGGTGATAGCTTGATCACAGTCAGTTTATGCATGGTTGTACAAAATAATGAAGCCACAATTGAAAGATGTCTAAGTTCAGTTAGTAGCTTAGTTGATGAAATTATCATCGTTGATATGAATTCCCACGATCGAACGATTGAGCTAGCAAGACAGTTTACAGGCCAAATACATGTCTTTGATGGTGTGGATGAAATAGATGCATTAAATTTTTCAAAATCTTTGGCAACGAAAGACTTTATACTTTTACTAAACCATAGTGAAGTTTTACTAGAACATGATCGTTTAACATTTTCTAATCTAAAACTATCATTAAACAATGAAGTTTATAATGTAGCTGTCGATTATCAGATCGGTTGGAATGTAAATAGTAAACAAAAAATCAGTAGATTAATTAAAAAATTAGGTTCAAATAGTCATTCACCGAATTTGAAAAATGAACAAACCTCTGAATCATTTTCTACTAATCTTGTTATTACAGATCTCCCTTTTACAAAAAATACAAAAGAAAATATTCAAATATATGAACAAATGTTAAGTAATAACTTTAATCTTTCAACAATGGATTTGTTTTATTATGCAAAAGAATTAAGTTCAGATCATCAACATGATCAATCGATAAAATATTTTTTAAAATTTTTGAGATTAAATCAACCATTTGAAGAACTTAATATTCTTGCATGTCATTATATTGCTAATTGTTATCACGAGTTTAATCTAAGAGACTTAGAAACTACTTGGTTATTAAAAGCTCTTAAATATGGCAATACTCACCCAGAAACATGTTGTAGATTGGCTTATACATTTTTTGAGAAAAATAATTTTGATTCAGCTATTTATTGGTATAAAGAAGCAACCTTAAATAAGGTGAACAATCGTTTGATTCTTCACAACCCATCATGTACTACTTGGCTACCACATTTACAGCTAGCTGTATGCTATGACAGAATAGGTGAATTACGACTTGCAAATGAGCACAATGAATTAGCCTATCATTTTTACCCAACACATCCAAGTATTCTCTCAAATAGAGAGTATTTTTCGAATAGATTAAATAACGAAGGCAGCTGAGGACCTCTCAACTGCCTTTTAATCATTTTTTCCTTATCAACAAGAGCATATTATATATTTCAAGATTTGAAGTTAGTTGTTCAAGATTTATTCCAAAACTATGAGCTAAATGAACTACTTCTTCAAAAAACAACTTAATATTTAAATCTACATTTATATTTTCATTCATTGTCGTCACTTCAAATTGGTCAGTTGGAAATAGCGTATTAATTGTTTGAGGCGTGAAAAATCTAATATTTTCTTTTTTCAATATTCCAGCATGAATATAATTCCATTGGCCTTGTAGTAATTGAAAGAGAACTTCACCATGTGAAACATTTGGAACTCTACAAATAATTGAGCCAGATGGTTTTAATAGATTAGTGATTTCTTTTACGAAACTCCAAGGATCTACAAGATGGTTTACAATATTATCAATTATGATTAAATCAAAAAACTCCTCAGGGTAACTGTGGGGCACTTCGTCAATACTAATTGTATCAACCCTTTTATAAAATTGTGATGCAATTGAGGATAGTTCTGAATCACTTTCTGTTCCATATAATTCACATTTATATAGATTTTTAATTTCTAGACCTGTTGCCCCAGCTAAGCAACTAATTTCTAATACATTATTTATGTTACCTGGCACCATTTCAATAATTTCCGTCTTCGGATACCCAATATCTATTAAATTGTTTCCCCACTTTTCGATATACTTCATTCTATTTTCAATATATAGGTGATTTATATTAATATCACTATTTCCGTTGAACGTCATGTGCCCATAATGATGAACAAATGAATCTAATGCAATATGCAATTCATATCCTTCTAAAATAGTCCTTAAGCAAATATCATCATCTTCAAATGAACCTAGTCTAAATCTTTCATCAAATCCTACTAATCGATCAATTAATTCACGTCTAACTAATAAACAAAATCCTACTAATCTTAATACTTGCTTAGACATTCCTTTTACACTTGCACAATATCTTAATGAGAAATCATTAATTTCTTGATCATTTTGATAATCAACATTAATCCGCTGCAATCCACTTACATAATTACTTACAGGCCCAACCATGCCAATTTTATCATTACTATATAAAAGAGTAAGCATTGCATCTAACCAATTTTCTGTAACGATTGTATCATTATTTAAAAATAACAAGTTATCACCTGTAGCGACTTCAATTCCTTGATTACAACCTTTAGCAAACCCCATATTGATCTCATTAAAGATTGTAATAAAAGAAGGATTATTCTTTAAATAATCTCGTGTGCCATCAGTCGAGCCATTATCAATAACGATAATTTCTACTTCATCTTCCTTTGTATATTTAGCAAGACTTTCAAAGCATTTTTTCGATACCTCGAGCTGATTATAAGTCAAAATAATAATACTAGTTTTCATTCATTAAACACCTTCTTAGTATCTTACTGCATTAGCAAGTATGATTTCTTTAAAATTCATTTAACTAAATAACCCATGCAATAATTAATATATTCAAGATGGAAATATTTGGTCAGTGTTAATTATTTAATAAAAAAATCCTCATTAATTTATTCAAATAGATTACTATTGAATAATTAATGAGGACGTCGTACATCACCTTAGGATAGACTACTAATCTCTAAAATTAATCGTTAAACAATACGATGAACTGACCAATTGATACCAGCTGTATTGTTTCCACCTAAAGTAAGCGGAACAGTTAATCCGTCAGCCTCATAGAAGAGACCAATCACATCTCCTGCAGATAATTGTAAGTCCCCAGTAATTGTGACAGTTCCATCTCCAAGAATAGCACGTAGATTTAGCACTAATGCAATATTTACATCTAAAATTGGCATTAATCCACTTAATAAATCTGCTGTCGTAGGTGATGTTCTACGGAATACAAATGAAGGATTTACTCCTGCTCCAATTGCTGCTGTTAAAGTTGCAGTTGTAGAGTAACTAATTGTCGCTTCAAAAGTATAACGTCCAGTTGCTGGAACAGTGAAATTACCAGTCGTTGGATCAAAAGTTGTTCCATTAAAGAACGGACTTGTAACACTCCATCCTGTTAATTGAGTTGTAGTTGCAGTATTCAATGCTGGTAAAAACGCCGAAAATCCTTCAGAAAGTACATTTGGACCTGTTGCTCCTGTTGCTCCTGCTGGACCTGTTGCCCCAGTTGCTCCTGCTGGACCTGTCGCTCCGTCTGCTCCCGTTGCTCCTGCTGGGCCTGTCGCTCCTGCTGGGCCTGTCGCTCCGTCTGCTCCTGTTGCTCCTGCTGGACCTGTCGCTCCGTCTGCTCCTGTTGCTCCTGCTGGACCTGTCGCTCCGTCTGCTCCTGTTGCTCCTGCTGGGCCTGTCGCTCCGTCTGCTCCTGTTGCTCCTGCTGGACCTGTCGCTCCGTCTGCTCCTGCTGGGCCTGTTGCTCCTGCTGGACCTGTCGCTCCGTCTGCTCCTGTTGCTCCTGCTGGGCCTGTCGCTCCGTCTGCTCCCGTTGCTCCTACTGGACCTGTTGCTCCTGCTGGGCCTGTCGCTCCGTCTGCTCCTGCTGGGCCTGTCGCTCCGTCTGCTCCTGTTGCTCCCGCTGGACCTGTTACTCCGTCTGCTCCTGTTGCTCCTGCTGGGCCTGTCGCTCCGTCTGCTCCTGTTGCTCCTGCTGGGCCTGTCGCTCCGTCTGCTCCTGCTGGGCCTGTCGCTCCGTCTGCTCCTGTTGCTCCTGCTGGACCTGTCGCTCCGTCTGCTCCTGTTGCTCCTGCTGGACCTGTCGCTCCGTCTGCTCCTGTTGCTCCTGCTGGGCCTGTCGCTCCGTCTGCTCCTGTTGCTCCCGCTAGACCTGTTACTCCGTCTGCTCCTGTTGCTCCTGCTGGACCTGTTGCTCCCGCTGGACCTGTTGTTCCTGCTGGACCTGTTGCTCCCGCTGGGCCTGTCGCTCCGTCTGCTCCTGCTGGGCCTGTCGCTCCGTCTGCTCCTGTTGCTCCTGCTGGGCCTGTCGCTCCGTCTGCTCCTGTTGCTCCTGCTGGGCCTGTCGCTCCGTCTGCTCCTGTTGCTCCCGCTAGACCTGTTACTCCGTCTGCTCCTGTTGCTCCTGCTGGACCTGTTGCTCCCGCTGGACCTGTTGTTCCTGCTGGACCTGTTGCTCCCGCTGGGCCTGTCACTCCGTCTGCTCCTGTTGCTCCCGCTGGACCTGTTGCTCCCGCTGGACCTGTTGCCCCTGCTGGACCTGTTGCTCCTGCTGGACCTGTTGCCCCTGCTGGACCTATTGGACCTGTTGCTCCTGTTGGACCTGTAACTCCTGTTGGAGCTGGAGGACCTGGTGGCAGTGGTGCTCCCGTAGGACCTGTTGGAGCTGGTGGTAATGGTAAGATTGGTGGTAATTGTGGGCCTGGTGGGCCTGGTGGTATTGGCAAATAGATACACCTCCAAAAATATTTTGACGTACACTTTATACTATTTTTGTTGGACAAGTTTGTTTGGATTTTAATACTATTTCTATTAAAAATCCGCAAAAAAAACTCTACTTACTAGATTCAATCCTATCATTCAGATAGAATTAATAATCTAATAGAGTAGAGTCAACTCTTGAATTAATATCTTACTTATCTATTTATTGATTAATTAAGCGTAATTCCTGCACTTGCATAACCAACTACAGTATTAGCAAGGTTAAGTCCAGTTGCTTCAGCTGTAAACACCATCATTAATCTTGTTGTTGCAGCTACCGGAATTGCTAAAGGAGCGCTAATACCATTAGCAATAAATCCTAAAGATACAACTCCTGTAAGGTTTGGAGCTAACGTTACTGAAGCTCCTGGAATTGGTGTAAAGCTATTACTATTTGCTGGTGCACTATATAATTGAGCAGTTACCGTGATAGATGTTTGAATAAGATTCAAACCTACTGTTTCACTAAAGAATGCAGAGATTGAAGTGATTGTACTTGCTCTTGGAACTGAAAATGCAAAGTCAAGAATTGGACCTAACACAGTTCCAGTCAAATCGATTGCTCCTCCAAGTATTTGTACATTTGAAGCTGAGCTACCAAATCCAATCAGGCCTGCTGTATCAGCTAATCCAGTTAATAGAGTACTCATTGAAACCGGACCACCCGATGCAAACGGAATGATAGCACCCGCTCCCCTTGCTCCTGCTGGACCTGTTGCTCCCGCTGGGCCTGTTGCTCCTGCTGCTCCTGCTGGGCCTGTTGCTCCCGCTGGGCCTGTCGCTCCATCTGCTCCTGCTGCTCCTGCTGGGCCTGTTGCTCCCGCTGGGCCTGTTGCTCCCGCTGGGCCTGTTGCTCCTACTGCTCCTGCTGGGCCTGTTGCTCCCGCTGGGCCTGTCGCTCCATCTGCTCCTGCCGGGCCTGTTGCTCCCGCTGGGCCTGTCGCTCCTGCTGCTCCTGCTGGGCCTGTTGCTCCCGCTGGGCCTGTCGCTCCGTCTGCTCCTGTTGCTCCTGCTGGGCCTGTCGCTCCTGCTGGGCCTGTCGCTCCCGCTGGGCCTATTGCTCCGTCTGCTCCTGCTGGGCCTGTTGCTCCCGCTGGGCCTGTTACTCCTGGTGCTCCCGGTGTTCCTGGTGTTCCTGGTGTTCCCGGTGTTCCTGGTGTTCCTGGTGTTCCTGGTGTTCCCGCTGGACCCGTCGGACCTTGTACACCCGGTGTTCCTTGTGGACCTGCTGGACCTGTTGGGCCTGGAATTCCTGCTGGGCCTGCTGAACCTGTTGGGCCTGCTGGACCTGGGATCCCTTGTGAACCTGTTGCTCCCGGTGCACCTGGTGTTCCTGCTGGGCCTGTTGCTCCGTCTGCTCCTGTTGCTCCTGCTGGGCCTGTTGCTCCCGTTGGACCTACTGGACCTCCTGAAGGGCCTGTTACTCCCGCTGGGCCTGTTGCTCCTGTTGCTCCTGTTGGACCTTCTACAATTACAGTTGGCGCTGTTGGTCCCATTGGTCCCATTGGCCCCATTGGCCCCGTATGTCCCATTGGTCCCATTGGCCCCATTGGTCCAATATAACCTCTTGGACCTCTGTCGCCATCTTCTCCTTCTTTACCTCGCTTACCTCTTTCTCCTCGAGGACCTGTTACACCTGTTGGGCCTGTAGGGCCCATAGGTCCAATTGGTCCAATTAAACCATTTGATTCATTTGAACCAAATGAATAACTAGGTGAGTAAGGAGAATTTGTTATAGGTGAATCTTGTGGATCTTTATTTAGTGACATTTTTGGTTCTTCTGGTTGTTCTGATGGTTGTGGAAATCGTGGTGGTAATGGTGGTAGTGGCAAAAAAATACACCTCTCAAAAAATTTTAATTGTACAATTTATTGTATAAAAAAAGGACAAATTGGTTCATTCTCACCATAAAAATGAGTCAAAAAATAGGTGAATACTCTATTAAAAAAATCTAATAGAGTATTCACCTATTAAAAAACCAGAAATCTTAGATTTCTGATTTTCATAAGTTTTTAAATTTTATTAAATCAGTATGTCACATTACTAAAAAACTGATTAAAATTAGTAAATTTTATATAAACTTTAATACTATTTATTCAAATAGAGTAGTGTAGTTAATTAACCTCGCAATTGAGCATTATGCGTTTCTTCTACAGCTTTTAATACTTTTGAATGAGCTTTAGTTACTTCTTCATCCGTTAAAGTGCGTTCTGGATCGAAGTATGTTAATGAGAAGGCTACTGATTTTTTACCAGCTTCCATCTTATCACCTTCGTATAAATCAAAAATTGTAGCATCCTTTAGAAGTCTTCCACCAGTTGAACGAATTGTAGATAGAATATCACCAGCAAATACTTTTGAATCTACTACTAATGCCATATCTCGATTCATTGATGGGAAACGAGGAATTGCATTGTATAAAATATCATCAAATTCAGTATTTAATAGCTTTTCAAGAGATAATTGGAATACATACGTTTCTTTAAGATCCCACTCTTTTTGAGTAACAGGATGAACTTGACCGATAAAACCAATTTCTTCTCCGTTTAATAAGATACTTGCAGTACGTCCTGGGTGTAATTCTTCTTTTTTAGCTGCAACGTATGAAATTTTACTAGTTAAACCTAATTCAGTAAATAAACCGTCTAAAATACCTTTTACAACATAGAAATCCACAGCTTTTTTCTCGCCTTGCCAAGCATGTTGCAACCATAAACCAGTTAGCGCTCCCGCTAAATATTCTTCTTCATGAGGAAGATCGTTCTTTTCCTTTGTTAAGAATACAGAGCCTGTTTCGAATAGTTGAACATTTTCTTCTTTACGTGCAACATTGTATGCAATAGCATCTAATAAGTGTGGTACTAAACTGAAACGTAGCTCACTGCGTTCTTCACTCATAGGTAATGCTAAACGTACAGGTTCTGCATCTACTGTTTCTAGTGCAAAGCGTTTTACTTTATTATTGCTTGTTAGAGAGTAAGTTACAGCTTCGTAAAGACCTGCATGCTGTAAATACTGACGAATTTTTCTACGTTTTGCTTGATAAGGTGTTAATTGTCCACGACTAGCAACACCTGTTGGTAATGTAGCAGGAATATGATCATAGCCATATAGTCTTCCTACTTCTTCAACTAAATCTTCTTCTATTGAAAGATCACCACGACGACTTGGAACAGTAACTGTAAATACTTCACCATTCTTGGTAGCTTCTAATCTTAAGCGACGGAAAATATCTTTTACTGTTTCAGCATCAATTGATGTACCAAGTACACCATTAATCTTACTTACAGAAACTGATACTTTTTTAGCATCTTCAACTAAATTGTCGGCAATTACAGTACCTTCTACAATTGTTCCACCAGCTAGTTCAGCCATTAACTGAGCAGCACGTTCAGAAGCAGGGAATGTACGAGAAGCATCAATTCCTTTTTCAAAACGAGCACTTGAATCACTACGTAAACCTAGGTCTTTTGAAGTTTGGCGAACACTTTGACCTCTGAAAACAGCTGATTCAATTAAAACGTCTACAGTTTCAACATCAACTTCAGTACTTTGACCACCCATTACACCTGCAACTGCTACCGCTTCTTTTTCTGTTGCGATGACTAAATTATGTGGCTGTAATGTGCGTTCTTCGCCATCAAGTGTAACGATCTTTTCGTTTTCTTTCGCATGACGAACAATAATTTGATTACTATTTAATTTATTAAAATCAAACGCGTGTAACGGTTGACCATATTCAATTAAAATATAGTTCGTAATATCAACCACATTATTAATCGGACGAATACCAGCACTCATTAAACGAGCTTGCATCCATAATGGTGAAGGACCAATTTTTACACCTTTCACTAATTTAGTACTATAATATGGTGCATCTTCTTTTGATTCAATTGAAACTGAAACATAATCAGCAGTTGTAGCTGATTGAGCGCTAATTGCTGGAAGTTTCACGTCACGATCTAAAATTGCTGCTACCTCATAGGCAACACCAATCATATTTAAGCAATCAGCACGGTTTGGTGTTAATCCAAGTTCTAATACTGCATCATCACGATATAGTACGTCTAATGCATCTGCTCCTACTTCAGCATCACTTGGTAAAACAAAAATGCCATTTGAGAATTCTTTTGCAACTACTTTGCCTTCAATTCCTAATTCTTGAAGAGAGCAAATCATTCCTTCAGAAACTTCTCCACGTAATTTTGCTTTTTTAATTTTGAAATTCCCCGGTAAAACTGCGCCTACTTTTGCCACGATCACTTTTTGACCTTTAGCAACATTCGGTGCGCCACAAATAATTTGTACTGGTTGTTCTTCTCCAACATCAACAGTACATTTTGATAATTTATCTGCCTCAGGATGTTGTTCACGTTCCATTACATAACCAACAACAACATTTTTAATTCCTTCTGAAAGATGATTAACACCTTCAACTTCAATACCTGCTTTTGTTATTAATTTTGCAAGCTCGTCTGGTGTAACACCACTTAAATCAACGTATTCTTGTAACCATTTTGTTGATACAAACATGTTTTAGTCCCCTCCTACCTTACATTTGTTGGAATTGCTTTAAGAATCTTATATCGTTCGTATAGAAATGACGAATATCATCAATACCATATTTTAATAATGCAATACGTTCTGGACCCATACCGAAAGCAAATCCTTGAACTTCTTTTGGATTATACCCAGCCATCTCAAGTACGTTAGGATGAACCATTCCTGCACCTAAAATTTCAATCCATCCAGTGTGTTTACACATGTTACAGCCTTTTCCTCCACATTTCATACAAGAAATATCCATTTCTACTGAAGGCTCAGTAAATGGGAAGAAGCTTGGGCGTAAGCGAATTTCACGATCTTCACCAAACATTTTTTTCGCAAAAAGTTGTAAAGTACCTTTTAAGTCACTCATTGAAATGTTTTCACCAATTACAAGACCTTCGATTTGCATAAATTGATGAGAATGAGTAGCATCATCGTCATCGCGGCGATAAACTTTACCTGGACAAATTATTTTAATTGGTCCTTTTTCCACGTTTGCTTCCATTGTTCTAGCTTGAACAGGTGAAGTATGAGTTCTCATTAATGTTTCTTCAGAAATATAAAATGAATCCTGCATATCACGAGCTGGATGACCTTTTGGTAAATTTAATGCTTCGAAATTATAATAGTCCTTTTCTACTTCTGGACCTTCTGCGATCTCATATCCCATTCCAATAAATAAATCTTCAATTTCTTGAATAACCGCTCTTAATGGATGAGCTCCACCAGCATGGACTGGTCTTCCTGGAAGTGTTACGTCAATTGATTCACTTTCTAATTTTTCATTAATTGCATTTTGTTCTAATACAACTTGCTTTGCTTCAAGTTTTTCTTGGATTGCCGCACGTACTTCATTAGCTACAGCTCCCATTTTAGGGCGCTCTTCAGGAGTTAAATCCTTCATTGCTTTCATTGCCTCAGTAATCGGACCTTTTTTTCCTAGATAGGCAATTCTTATTTCATTTAATACTTTTAAATCTGTTGCTTCTTCTATTTGCTTAATCGCTTCTGATTGTAAAGAAACTAAACGCTCTTGCATGAATAATCCTCCTATTCAAATTCATAAATTTAAACATAAAAAAACCTCGCTCCCAAAAAAGGGACGAGGATTGATCGCGGTACCACCCTAATTAACAGTTATTATGTTACAAAAAACTAACTGCTCACTTCATTCATATAACGATCTACTTAGATAGACCGAGTCGCCTTTACATTCAAAAATGGTCCCGGCGCTAGCTCAAGAGGTGAATTCAATTTGGTCTACTATAAAAGTGCTTACAGTCTACGGCACCTTTTCCCTAAATAGAGATTCAAATTTACTATTCTCTGTCATTGCTTTTTATGTATTAAATTTTCTTAATTAATTATATTGATTTTTTTCAATTAATGCAACTGCTCAACATAATTATTTACTAAATGATTGAATCATTTTTACTGACCTAGAATGCTCAAATGAGGCTTCTATTATTTTTTACAGACTATACATTAGAATCCCTGCTGCAATACCAACGTTTAATGATTCAGCTTTACCGTAAATCGGTATATATAGATTTTCATCAGTTAATGAAAGTAATGTTGAATTCACACCTTTACCTTCATTTCCTACAATAATGGCAAAACGATTTGTAACGTTTACTTCATTAAATGGTTTTGCATTTTGAAGAGATGTTCCGTAAACAGTTAATCCTTTATCTTTTAAATTAGAAACTGCTTCAACTAAATCACCACGTAATATTGGTAAATGGAATAATGATCCTTGTGTGGATCGAATTGTTTTAGCATTATATAGGTCACTTGTACCCGAACCTAAAATAACCCCATCAAAACCAGCCGCATCCGCTGTTCGAATCATTGTTCCAACATTCCCTGGATCTTGAACTTCATCAATTAATAATAATTTTGACACTTTCTCAAAATCAATTCTAACAAAAGAAAATTCAATAATTGCAAAAATACCTTGAGATGTTTCTGTTTCGCTTAATTCTTTGCTAACCTCTTTAGATATATACGTAATTTCAAATGACCCTGTCGAAAAATTAGAAGGTAAGTCAATCTCTTCACTAATTAATAAATGGAGAATCGGTGCATCTTGTTTAATTGCCTCCTCGACTAAGTGAAAACCTTCTACGATATATTGTTTAGCTTTATCTCTTCCTTTTTTAGTATGTAGCTTTTTCCAAGCCTTTACAGAATTATTTTGTATGGAATCAATTTGTTTCATAAGTTTCCTTTACCTTTCATCGTATCTCATATCGTTTATCATACATAAAATCGTTTCCGTTTACAAATACTACATAAAGCTTAATATGAAAGGAGAATCCAAATGAATTTTAATATTCGCGGAGCAGTTCTTCACAATATTTCAGGTAATAAAAGTGATCAATTAGAAGCAACAATTGTAGATGCTATTCAAAGTGGCGAAGAAAAAGTATTACCAGGTTTAGGTGTACTTCTCGAAGTTTTTTGGAATCACGCTTCTGAAAATCAAAAGCATGAACTACTTACAGTTTTAGAAAATGGAGTAAGCCACTAAACTAATCTGTTAAAAACATAGAAAAGGACTAACTTTTCGTTAGTCCTTTTATTTTTGTTATTTCGTTTTACCTTTTAAATCCTCAATCGAATTAATTTTCATATATTCTGGTACGACTAAGCCTAATTTTGTCCCTTTTAAATTCGGTCCAAGATCAACCAATTGTTTTTTATACTCATTCATATAATCTTTATGAGTTGTCGGAAGCCAAGCTGCGACCATTGCATCTGCACTTCCATCTGAGATACCAGCAAACATCGGTCCTGCCTCAACCTGTTTTAATGTTACGTCATAGCCTTGGTTTTCAAGTACTTTTCCAATCACATTTGTACTGGCAACTTCAGATTCCCATGAAACATAAACGAGACTAATTTTTTCGCCATTTCCTTTTGTAGCATCCTTCGTCCAATTATTTACTTGATCTTGATGCTTTTTAATCCATTTCGTCGCTGCATTCTCAGGTTTCGCACCGTCTTGAATATCACTCATCACTTCTTCCATATCAGAAGGTTTCCATGAAAAGTTATCTAAAATCTTGTACGCACCAGGAGATTCTTCTTTTAATCCTTTTCTAACCACTGTATGAATTTCTTCATTCTTACCAAATGACCCTTTTGGATCTTCTAAATACTTTAATTTATATTTTGAAAACATCCAGTGGGGTGTCCATCCTGTAACGATTATAGGTTCTTTATTTTCATACGCTTTTTTCAATTCAGCAGTCATCGCAGCTGAAGATCCTTCTTTTAAAGTCCAATCCTTTAAATCGTAATCCTTCATCGCTTTTTCAGTTGCTTTCATTAACCCAGCTCCTGGATCAATTCCGGTAATCTCAAAATTAACCCCGGCACCTATTTTATTTGAAGCTGTTTTTTGATCCTTGCCGCCTGCAAAGGCAACTGAAATGGCCGAAATACAAAAGATTAATACAGTAAATCCATAAACATATTTTTTTGCAAATTTTTTCCCATAAGCAGGTTGACGAAGATTTTGAGAAATTCGATCGAGAATAATTGCAACGATAACAATTGATATTCCTGCCTCGAATCCTTCCCCTACCTTAATCTGGGTTACAGCTCGATAAACCTCTGCACCTAATCCTGGAGCACCTACTAGTGATGAAATAACTACCATCGATAATGCAAGCATAATACTTTGATTTATACCAGCTAAAATGGTAGGTGCTGCTAAAGGTAGCTGTACTTTAAAGAGTCTTTGCCACGTTGTTGATCCAAAAGCGTTAGATGCCTCTATTAAATCATTTGGAACCTCTCGTATACCTAAATTCGTTAATCGTATTGTTGGAGGAATTGCAAAAATGACAGAAGCTAAAATACCAGGAACTACACCAATTCCGAAAAAGAGTATTGCTGGAATTAAATAGACAAATGCTGGCATTGTTTGCATAAAGTCTAGTATTGGTGTAATCACTTGTTTCACTCGATCGTTTTGCGACGTCCAAATCCCTAAAGGAATTCCAATTACAACCGTTATAACGATTGATGATAAGATCAATGCTAACGAATCAACTGTAGCATCCCAAAGTCCAAGATTATCGATTAATAATAAGCCAAGAAACGTAAACAGTCCAACTGTCCACCTACTTGTATAAAAAGCAAGTAATGAAATTAATATGATTAGAATAATAGATGGGCCAAGTCCTAAAACTTTAACAAGGTTATTTAAAAGGGTTTCTGTGATGTTGGTTATTGCGCCAAATAGAGGATGGAAAGTTTTAATGATTAAATCGACAATTTTATCAATCCATTCTGCTAATGGAATTTTTGGAATACCCATATGTTTAACCTCCCTTTATATTTAAATCGTCTGTTTTACCCGCTAAAGCACCGATTACTGCTCCACGGATAATGACACCTTTTAATCGATCATTTTTATCTATAACTGCTAACGGTAGTTCAGAAGTTGCAAGTGCTCCAATTACATCTGTTAATAAAGTATCTTCATAAACAGACACAATTTCCTTCTGCATAGCTTCCTCTACCGATTTATTTTTAATAAGAGCATTTGAAGCATCATCAGCAGTAATTGCTCCAAGTAGCTTTTGTCTACGATCAACCACAAATATACTTGAATATCCTTGGTCTCTCATTACTTGTAAAGCTACACGTGGTCCACGGTCAGGCGTAATTCTTTCAGCACGCTTCTGCACATGAGCCGCCGTTAAAACTTTTGATAGATCTACATCTTCTACAAATCGTTCAACATATTCATTGGCTGGATTTACCATAATCTCCTCAGGAGAACCAATTTGCATTATGTTACCATCTTTCATAAGAGCAATCCTGTCTCCAATTCGAAGGGCTTCATCAAGGTCATGTGTAATAAATATAATCGTTTTTTTCATCGTCTCTTGCAGTTCTAATAATTCGTCCTGCATATCTTTACGAATTAATGGATCGAGCGCACTAAATGCTTCATCCATTAATAAAATATCCGTGTCACTTGTTAATGCCCTTGCAAGGCCAACACGTTGTTGCATACCACCACTTAATTGTGATGGGAACTGATGCTCATAACCTTTTAAGCCAACAATTTCTAATGACTTCAAAGCTTTTTCAGTTCTTTCTTCCTGTGAAATATTTTGTACTTCTAAACCATATTCCGTATTTTCAAGAATTGTCTTGTGTGGGAACAGAGCAAAATTTTGAAATACCATACTAATTTTTTTACGACGAACATCTCTTAACTGCTGAGGATTCATTTTTACAATGTCCTCATCATCGATTAAGATTTGCCCAGTAGTTGGTTCAATTAAACGATTAAGCATTCGAATCAAGGTCGATTTACCACTACCTGACAAACCCATTACAACAAAAATTTCACCTGGGAATATTTCAAAGCTTGCATTATTTACCCCGATTGTTGAGTTTGTCTGCTCTAAAATTTGCTTTTTTGAATATCCCTTTTCTAGTAACTTTATGGCGTTCTTTGGAGACTTACCGAAAACCTTTGTTACGTTATTCACTTTAACTTTTGCTTTCATTAACTCACCTCAAAACTTATATTTATTTTGCTTCTCCATATATAAATAAGGATTCTCTCTATAAAAAAAATCAGCCAAGTACTAATTAAGTCTTGGCTCCTTAAGAAACTCCATTTACAAAATTGGAGTCTAAATTTTATTTATTAGCTTTAAAAATTCCCGTAAGAAACCATTTTTCAAACTCTATTTCCGAGTATCCTTATTTGAAAAGCGTGCATTCATGATAACAATAAGATGTGACAAAACTATTTCAAACTAGTTATAGGAATAATACAATTTGTTTCAGTTCGATAACGTTAAAGAAGAAAAAAGTGGGAAAATCAGGTTGGTTAGGTAAGTAGAAAAAGCAAAAAAACCTTAATAAATGAGGTTTTTACGAAGATATGAAAATTACATACTCAAGTAAGATTCATGAGGATGTAAAAAAGCAAGATGGTGAGATTTAGTTACTCATATGTGTTAGTAAATAAGTTCAAACTAAAACAACAAAAAAAATCCCTCAATAAATGAGGGATTGATTTTTCTTAGTTATATGTTAAACGCTCTACTGTATCGCGATCTAATCGTTTGATTACTTCTACGATTAATTTTACTGTATTTTCATAGTCATCACGATGAAGGATACCAGAGTGAGAATGAATATATCTCGTTGGAATTGTGATTGCTAATGCTGGAACACCTTTCATAGTAAGATGCATTGAACCAGCGTCAGTTCCTCCGCCAGGCATGGATTCATATTGATATGGAATTCCAATTTCATCTGCTACATTTACTACAAATTCACGTAAATCTTTATGAGACACCATTGATGCATCATATAAAACGATTTGTGGGCCTTTGCCTAATTTACCTTGTGCTTCTCTTTCAGATACACCTGGCATGTCACCTGCAACACCGACATCTAATGCAAAACCGATATCTGGCTCAATTTTATATGTAGATGTTTTTGCTCCACGAAGTCCTACTTCTTCTTGTACTGTTCCAACTCCAAATACAATATTTGGATGTGTTTGGCCTTGTAATTGTTCTAAAACGTCAATTGCAATCGCACAACCGATACGGTTATCCCATGCTTTTGCTAATAATAATTTTTCATTTTTCATCGTTTGGAATTCAAAATACGGAACAACTTGGTCCCCAGGACGAACCCCAAATTCTAATGCCTCTTCTTTACTTGAAGCACCGATATCAATAAACATATCCTTAATATCTACTACTTTTCTTCTTGCTTCTGCACTCATGATATGAGGTGGTTTCGAACCAATAATACCTGTAATATTACCTTCTTTTGTTGAAATGGTAACACGCTGTGCAAGCATTACTTGTGACCACCAGCCACCAATTGTTTGAAAACGTAAAAATCCTTTGTCATCAATTTGTGTAACCATAAATCCAACTTCATCAAGATGTCCAGCAACTTCAATTCTTGGACCATTTGGGTCTCCGGTTTTAACTGCTATTAAGCTTCCTAAATTATCAGTTACAACCTCGTCAGCAAGTGGTGTAATATATTTTCTCATTACTTCACGTGGTTCATGTTCAAATCCAGCTACGCCGTTTGCATCCGTTAATTCTTTTAACATTTGTAACTTTGCATCTAAAGTAGACAAACTCATCCATCCTTTTTTAAATTAAGATTATGTACATATAACATTATACAATTCGGGATTCCTTTTGACAAAATTTTTAGATAGTTCTTCAGCCCTCGTATTAAAACATATAAATTTTATATTAATTTTCTCTAAATTATTTGTGGGGTATAATAATGAAGCCTATAAATTATTACTAGTTTTTTAAATTAACGATCTGGAGATTAATATGATAACAACTTCCGCTTTATATAAAGAAGCATTTTCCTTTATATCACAATGCTATAAGGAACTCGATAAATCCGAACAAATAGAAAAACGATTAAAAAGTATCGAAGCTGAAATTCGTGATACTGGTGTCTACACTCATACTTATGAGGAACTAGAGCACGGTGCAAAAATGGCGTGGCGCAATAGTAACCGCTGTATCGGTAGACTTTTTTGGGATAAGCTTCATGTTTTAGATGCTCGCCATATTAACGATGATAAAAGTATAGAGCACGAAATATTGCATCATATAAGCTATGCTACAAATTCAGGTAAGATTCTACCTACAATTACAATTTTCAAACCAAATCTAGGAACAAATAATACTCTTAAAATCCATAATCACCAGTTGATCCGATATGCTGGCTACGAAACAGAAAATGGAATAATTGGAGACCCAAAATCGATTGAGTTTACAAAGGAATGTGAGAATCTTGGTTGGAAAGGAAATGGTACTAATTTCGATATTTTGCCCATTGTTTATTCTTTAGACAATCATGAACCAAATTATTTTACGATCCCTAATAAAATCGTACTCGAAGTACCGATCGAGCATCCTGATTATGACTTTTCCCCTCTAAATACTAAATGGTATGCTGTTCCGATGATATCAGATATGACTCTAGAGATTGGTGGTATATCTTATAGTGCTGCCCCATTTAATGGATGGTATATGGGAACTGAAATCGGTGCTCGAAATTTTGCTGATGAATTTCGTTTCAATCTGTTGCCTAAAGTAGCAAAAATTATCGGTCAAGATACGAAAAGAAACAGTACACTTTGGAAAGATCGTGCGCTAGTTGAATTAAATATTGCCGTTTTATATTCATATAAAAAAAATGGTGTTAGTATTGTTGATCACCATTCTGCCGCACAGCAATTTCTTCAATTTGAAAAACAAGAAGAATCATGTGGCCGAGAGTTAACAGGTAATTGGAAGTGGCTAATTCCGCCTATGTCACCTGCTACAACTCATGTCTTTCATAAACGATACGATGATACAACGCTTAAGCCAAATTTCTTTCCAAGATAATCATTGTAAATAGTTATAACCTTAATGAACTGACACATTTGTAGTTAATTCATTAAGGTTTTTTCTATTATTTGATACAATATTAAGTATCAACATAATCTTCTAAAAATTATTAAAGGAGTAATTCAATGATTTTATTTCAAAATGACAATATTACAGTATTTCAAAGTGCATTATTTCAAACAAACTCAACCGTTGTAGCAACCGACGATTGTATCATTATTGTCGATCCCACTTGGTTACCTCATGAAATAAATGAGATAAAGGAATTTGTTGAATCAATTAAAAATGAACGACCAATTTATTTATACTTTACACATGGAGATTTTGATCACATTATAGGTTATTATGCATTTCCTAATGCTAAGACTATTGGAAGCGAAAATTTACATAACCATCCTGAAAAAGATATTAAACTTTCAAAAATCCGTCAATTTTACAATGATAATTATATTAATCATGCCCGACCAATACAATTTCCAAAAATTGATTTAATGATTAGTGAAGATGGTCAGGAAATTAAAATCGGACAGACAACATTAAGATTTTATCATTCTCCTGGACATACGAAAGATGGTTTATTTCTTTATATTGAAAATTTAGGAATATGGGTTACAGGTGATTATTTATCTGATTTTGAACTGCCGATTGTATTTGATAGTGTAAAAAGCTATTACAATACTTTAGATAAGGCAGAAGAACTAATTAATAAGTTTGAATTATCATTGTTAGTTCCAGGCCACGGTCAAGTTTCATCAAATAAAGAAGAGATTGCTACTCGAATTGAGCTAGGTAGAAGTTACTTAAAAAGACTTCAAAAAGCTATACAGAATAATAATGAGGCAGAAATAAATTCATTAGAAAAAGAGTTTTCATTTCCTTCTGGTTTCACAAAATATTGTCATGAATCAAACGTTAATAACATGAAAAAAGAATTTAGTTTCGTTTAAGAAATCTATTCAAATAAAGAAAACTTGCCGATTAGCAAGCCTTAAGGCGAAGACAGAGGTTTAGTTGCACTTATACTTTATTCCTAAAATTGGATACCACGTCGAGTTAACTTTCTCGTTGCCAATTTATACTTTAAAGTGAAAAAAAATCCTTAACAAATGTTAAGGATTTTTTAAACGAATTATTTTAAGTTAGCTTTTGCAGCGTTTGCTAATTCAGCAAATGCTTTTTCGTCAGCAACAGCTAGGTCAGCTAACATTTTACGGTTAACTTCGATACCTGCTAATTTTAATCCGTGCATTAAACGGCTGTAAGAAAGTCCGTTCATACGAGCAGCCGCGTTGATACGAGTGATCCATAATTTACGGAAATCACGTTTCTTTTGACGACGGTCACGGTAAGCATACATTAATGATTTCATAACTTGTTGGTTTGCAACTTTGAATAATGTATGTTTAGAACCGTAATAACCTTTTGCTAATTTAATAACCTTTTTACGACGAGCGCGTGTAACTGTACCGCCTTTAACTCTTGGCATATTGTTTCCCTCCTAGATATCTATCTAATACGTTTATCGTTCTTATTTCATGTTTGTAAGCATAAAGCGGATACGTTTGAAATCGCCTTTGCTTACTAATGAAGCTTTACGTAATTTACGTTTTGCTTTTGTAGATTTGTTAGCGAATAAGTGGCTTGTGTATGCACGACCACGTTTTAATTTACCTGATCCAGTCTTTTTAAAACGTTTTGCTGAACCACGGTGAGTTTTCATTTTAGGCATATCGTGTTTCCTCCTCAAATAAATTACTTTTCGTTTTTAGGTGCTAAGACTAAGAACATACTACGACCGTCCATTTTTGGATGTGACTCAACAGTTGCAACTTCTGCACAAGCAGTTGAGAAACGATCAAGTACTCGTTGTCCAATTTCCTTATGCGTAATAGCGCGTCCTTTGAATCGAATAGACGCTTTAACTTTATCGCCTTTTTCTAAGAACTTAATTGCATTACGAAGCTTTGTGTTAAAGTCATGTTCATCAATTGTAGGACTTAAACGAACTTCTTTCATGCTAATAATTTTTTGGTTTTTACGGCTCTCTTTGTCTTTCTTTTGTTGCTCGAAACGGAATTTTCCGTAGTCCATAATTCGACATACAGGTGGTTTTGCCGTTGGTGCTACCATCACTAGATCAAGATTAACATTCGAAGCTAACTCAAGAGCCTCTTGTTTTGTCTTGATTCCAAGTTGATCTCCGTTAGGACCAATTAATCGAACTTCACGAGCACGAATTCCATCGTTTACCATCATGTCTTTGCTAATAGTAAAACACCTCCAAGGTATTGTAAGAATGATCTTAATTTGTATCGTTGAAGCAATCATAACCCAACAAAAAAGTGTGGGTATATAAATACACCCACACTGACAGTATCAAAGTAATAAATGATTCTGTTACCTGATAACAGCCTTGTAGCGTCATCCAGGTGAGAAGCGGGTGCTTCTTCTTCAACAAATAAGTATTCTTTTCTTTCGTTACTATAACATAGCGACATGATGTTGTCAATATTCGTATGCTTTGTTCGCAACGAAATTTATTATATCAAAGAAACTTATTTATGACAATGCTTTTTTAAATTATAAAATTTCATTTCAATTTTTCCTGTGAAAACTCTTGTAATGTATGTATTAGGACTCGTTCTTGAAAGATATTTTGAAGTGTAATGATTAATGAAATATCGACTGATGAAGTGTATAAATGAATTCTTTTAGGTGCAATTGCCGTTAAGGGCAAAATTAATTCGTTATCAATATACTCTCTATTTTCCACTTGTTTTCCATATTCTTTTAGTACATCTTTAGTAAGTGGTAAAAATAGATGATCATATACGCTAAATTTTCCGTCAAACACTATATGCACTTGAGGAATAAGCGCATCCGTTTTAAGTACCTGCTGTCTTAGATTCTCAATAAGATTCTGGTATTCGTTTTCTAATTTGTACTCATCTATTGCAATTTCACAAACATAAGCTAACTGCTTATAATATTCCTTCAAACGAAATGTAATAAAAGAATCTAAGCTAAAATTTACTCCATCTTTTAAGTACTCAGAAAGTGCATATGAAACTAAATTCTTACTTCGTCTAATTTTTTTCTGGTTTGGTATGCTTCTTCTAGTTCCTCTTAATAATGATTGTGCGATCGGTATGATTTGACTTTGCTCGTCTTCCTCATAGAAAAAAGATGTATGTAAAATGGATTGAATCCACTTATCTTCTTTTTGAAGTAAAATAAATTGTACTAGTGTCGGAACTAAAATACTTTTTATTAAATCTTCAGTGTTTTGAGGAAATGTGATTAAAATTGTATTGATTTTGTGTCTTCTTAAAATGTATGGTCTCGATTGCTTTTTTAAGCGTTTTTGTAATCGTTCGTAGACATAAGCTGCGTCAATGGGTTCATTGAAAAAAATTTCAATCACCCTGTTCCCCCCTTTCTAGCACCACCTAGTCCTATATATATTAAAGAAATAATTAAAAAATGACGCAAAATCACTTAGTAATTTGTGATTTTACGCCATTTTTTGATTTTTTTATGAATGTCTTAAATTTGAACCAGAAATTTTAACTGGTTTGGCTAAAAACTTAACACGATCTACAATACGTGCTGCTTTAACCCTTTCTTCTTCTCCACGTTGAGAATATGTTAAGTGATGCTCTAATTGATTTAAATCAGCATTAGATGTAAAGAAGGTAGGCAATTTTTCTAGCATGCGGTATTGCAGAATTGTACCTAATATTTCATCTCTTGCCCAACTAGACATTTGCTCTGCGCCAATATCATCTAACATAAGAACTTCCACTTTTTTTACAGCTTCAATTTTTTCCTCTAATGTGCCATCACTAATAGAGCTTTTTAGTTCTCGTAAAAATTCAGGTAAATATACGAGCATTGAAGTTATTTCTTCCTCTGCTAGTTCATTTGCTATAGCACCAAGAATAAACGTTTTTCCAACCCCAAACGGACCATGTAAATATAAACCTTGAGCCATTTTTCCTTTTTCATAATTCATAATAAACTGTCTAGCAGCAGAAATTGCTTCAAAACGGCCAGGGTCTTCTAAAGACAAGTTTGACATAGAAGCTTGAAGAACATCCTTTGGTAAGTACATGCATTTTATCAATGACTCATGTTTTTTGCGTTTATCGTTTTTCACACCATTTGGACAACGATCATATTGAACATCAATTCGTTTTCCTTGAATAATCAAATGAGGATGATAACCATGCACCATATTTTTACACTCATTAAAAGATGGGCAATCTTCACAATTTACACTTTGTCCAATGTACTCATATAGCTTAACTAGGCTACTATCAATCATTTGATCTGTAATTTCATTTTTATGCTCAGCTAAAAATGAAATTATTTTTGGGTGACTACGGACTTCTTGTCGCATTTTTTGAAATGTGTCCTGGAATTGTTTATTTTTCATTAATGCACTAAATGCGTTTTGAATAGGTTCCATTAGCGTCCTCCCATTTAACGTTTCTTTTTATTTTTAAACATTTCTAGTTCTTTTTCTAATCGTTTTCGTTCTTCATCTATCGAAGAATCATTTTGGTTATTGATTGTTACCGGTGCAGTCTGTGAATCATTCGACTCACTCGATTGAAGCCAGTCAGGTACAATCTCAGTTCGAATTGATTTATTTCGTCTATTACTTGAGCGAGTTTTAGCAGCAGTTGCACTCTGTTTAGTTTCTTCAAACTCTTTACGGGCAAGATCCATAGCCTGTTTAACGGTTGTTACTCCTTTTCTCGCCCAATGACTTGCTATCTTAATTACGTAATTTCTAGAAAGCTTTTTATCTAAACGAATCATGACATAGTCAATTAACACATTTGCGACTCCAGGTAGAAGCTTTTGATCAATCATAATCTCTTCAATAATTTTCAAATCAGCTTCACTTGGTTCAGCTCCACCCGATATCTCCTTAAGATACCTGCGAGGAGAAATTGTTTCGAAGCAATGAATTAATTTTTCTTCTTGGGTTGATGGTTGCTCATTGCCCATTTGTCTATGCTGAATGGGTTGAACCTTTTCCACAATCGTAGGCAGAGCTTCATGATGTTGGAATTGATACCAGTCTCTTGCTTCAAGTCGAAGCGTCTCAATGTTGATTTTATTATCTTCATTTAATGAGCGCATAACAATCGTTTTCATTTGAATTGGATTTATTCCATATAAAAATGCAAGTTTTAAAATCGTTTCCTTTACTTCTGTAGTAAATGCTCTTTTTGGAACAAAGGAATCAGAAAGTCCATCCAAAAATAACGCATAGTCAAACTCTTCCATTTTGACAGATATTTTAATTGGCTGATTGTCTTGTAAAATTCTACGATCATTTGACGTAGAAAGATCATTACTTTGCTGAATTTCATTTAATTGCTCAACTGTTATTGCTTGGAATACCGAATCAAATGAACGTGAAATCTCACGAAACCCTTCTTTCGAAAATGCCTGTCTACTAAAAAAGGTTTTAGTTCGTTGATATTGTGTTTTTCCAATTGTTTTAAACAGAAAGATATTTAGGATAGGGTCTTCGAAAAAAGAATGAGGATCTAACGGAGATTGAAGCTCATATAGAAGCTTTTTTGTACTATTTTCAAATCCTTCATAAACTTTAAGTAAGCCGATTCCTTCAAGGATTAATCTTTGTTCATAAATTGATTTTAAATTACTTTTCATTCCAAGCATTAAAGAATGATGTGTTAACGTATTAGGATTAAGGTCCGTTTGTTCACATTCACTCCATAGCGTCATATATAAACTTAAAGCTTGACTACCAATTATTGGTTGATACAACATCGTCAATACTTGCCTATGAAAATTATGTAAATACCCAGCTGCCATTACAGTATAAGGATCCGCAGGTAGAACATCCATCCAGTGTTGCTTATCAATAGACATTCAAACATTCCTTTCTTGTATTAAAAGAGCGAAGTATTATTCGTCTTTACCTCGCTCTTTGTTAATTAAATCTTTTAATTCATCAATGAATACATTAATATCTTTAAATTGACGATAAACTGACGCAAATCGTACGTATGCAACTTCATCTACTTTAGATAAATGCTCCATGACCATTTCACCTAGAACTTCACTCGGAACTTCTGATGTGCCACTATTTTTCAGTTCTTTTTCAATGCTATGAATAATATCTTCTAGCTGAGATAAAGAGACAGGGCGTTTTTCACACGCTTTGATCAGTCCCCTTAACATCTTATCTTTACTAAATTCCTCACGAGCTCCCTCTTTTTTTACAACTAAAATAGGATTATCTTCAACTCGCTCAAAAGTTGTAAAACGATGCTGACATTCTTCACATTCACGTCTTCTTCTAATTGAACGACCTTCATCTACTGGTCTACTATCAAGTACTCTTGTCCCATTAAAGTTACACGTTGGACATCTCATCGTTATAGTTCAACTCCAAACACTTAATTGTTTAAACGTATTATTATAACTCTATACTATAACAAATTCAAAATAAACTAAAGTTTATTTCTTAAAAGCCACAAAGCCTATTTTTCATGATCAATGAAATTTCATTATTTTATGTTAATGGAAATATTTTTCACTATGTAAAGCTAGTTCATTCTCCAGAAGGCTATTAAAAGCTAGATTGTTTAGACAATATAATCTGCTAACCTTGAAGAAGCATTAAGTTAATCTATTTTTCGGGTATGGTAATTTAGCAAAAACAAAAAAGAGAGATGAAAAATCACCTCTCTCAATTCTTTTTAGTTACCATTTACAACTTTTACATTATCAACTTGAATGGGACCCATTCCTCTTGGTAACTCAACGTTTTCGCGAGTATCAGCTTCTAAAGCTTCAGCGATAAAGTTTGCAGCTACATTCGGATCAATTCTATCACCGCAAGTGTAAACATCGATACTTGCATAACCATGCTCAGGAAAACTGTGAATAGTTAAGTGTGATTCTGAAATGATTACGACACCACTAACGCCATGAGGAGCGAACTTGTGAAAAGCAACTTCACGAACTTCTGCACCAGAGCGTAACGCAGCATCAACAAAAGTTTCCTCAATAAATTTCATATCATTTAATTTTTCTGTATTACAACCCCATAATTCTGAAATGACGTGACGACCCATAGTATCCATATTCATTTCCCCCTTAAAATAATTTGTCATGACTTCTATTGCGAAAGTATGATCAACTACCACGGGGGAAAGTTAGTCCAAAGAGGTCCTAACCCTTTAAGTAATTAGTTATACTTTTAGAAGTTCACGAAAGTTAGTATACTTTTTTTAAATTTGAATTGCAAGATAAATTTTATTTTTTTGTTATTTACTGAATTAATTGTGAAGAAAATAAGTCTAAAAGTGCGATAAATACATGTATAGCAAGGAAACAGAGCGTACATGCTTTTTAGGGGATAGATCGCTATCTGGTATTGTATAGTGAGACTTTTGTAATGGAAATCAACGTTCTTCTTTATTAGATATTAAGTCGCGTATTACATCTCAGTATAGTCATAAATTCACATTTCTCATTAATGTGTTATACAACTTCAAAAAGACTAACCAGATAAACTAGTTAGCCTTTTGTATTCGTTTACAATTTTTTATAAGTACAATATTTTAATTAAACAGTTTCAAGCTTTTTTATTTTAGATGCAACGATTGACACTAAGTCAACTACACGTCTTGAGTAGCCCCACTCATTATCATACCAAGCTAATACTTTAACTTTTGTACCATCGATTACCATTGTAGAAAGAGAATCGATAATTGCAGAGTGTGTATTTGTATTAAAATCAATTGATACTAATGGTTCGTTACAATATTCGATAATTCCGTGCATTGAACCTTTCGAAGCCGTTTCAAATACTTCATTAATTTCTTCAACAGTTACTTCTCTCTTTAAGTCAACAACTAAGTCAACAAGTGATACGTTTGGAGTAGGAACACGTAAAGCCATACCATGTAACTTACCATTTAAATGTGGAAGTACTTTAGATAATGCTTTTGCTGCACCTGTAGTTGTTGGAATAATTGATTGACTGCAAGCACGTGCACGACGTAAATCTTTATGTGGATTATCAATATTTTTTTGATCATTTGTAAATGAGTGAACAGTTGTCATTAATCCATTAACAATTCCAAATTGCTCATCTAATACTTTTACAACTGGCGCTAAACAGTTAGTTGTACAAGATGCGTTTGAAATAATGTGATGATTTTCTAGGTCTAATTTATCATCATTTACGCCAATTACTACTGTGATATCTTCATTTTTACCAGGTGCTGTTAAAATTACTTTTTGAGCTCCAGCAGTAATGTGCATTTTTGCTTTTTCAGCATCATTAAATTTTCCTGTTGCTTCAATAACTATATCAACATTAAGCTCGTTCCATGGAAGTAACTCAGGATTTCTTTCACTAATTAATTCCACACGCTTACCATCAACGATTAAATGATCTGCATTTGCAATTACTTCACCATCAAACTTGCCATGAACTGTATCATATTTAATTAAGTGCGCTAAAGTTTCAGAAGGATAACTTGCATTAATTGCAACGATATTATAATCTCCATTTTTAATTGCTTGACGGAAAACCATGCGTCCAATTCGACCAAATCCATTTATTGCTACATTTACCATAAGTAAACCCCCAATTAAGTTATACTGTTTATTATATCCCTGCAATTAGTATAACACATAAGTTGGATTTTGGTTAAACTATTTACATTATTTTACGAAATAATTTTATTTAATAGGTCTTTAACCTGTCTTTTTGTATCCTCAAAGTCACCATTGTTATCTATTACATAGTCAGCTCGTGCTGCTTTTTCTTTAACTGGTAATTGAGACGCAATACGTAAAAGGGCATCCTCTTTCGATAAACCATTACGATTCATCAAACGCTTTAGTTGATTTTCTTCCGACACTGTCACTACAATTACTTTTTCCACTAATTCAATTGAGTTACCCTCATATAAAAGAGGGATATCTAAAATAACCAGTGGTTCACCTTCTTTTATGTATCGATCAGCTTGTTCTTTCATTTCACGTCTTACTTCTGGATGTACTATTTCATTAAGTTGTAAGCGCTTTTCTTTATTATTAAAAATAATACTTCCGAGAATTGGTCGATTAATTTCACCAGAATTTAAAAGAACCTCACTTCCGAAAGCCTCAACAATTTTTTTATATGCAGGTTGTCCAATTTCAACCACTTTTTTTGCAATTACGTCTGCATCAACAATTGGAACATTTAATTCCTTTAAGAAATTGGAAACCGTACTTTTTCCACTTGCAATGCTACCAGTTAGTCCAAAAATTTTACCCATCTTTTATTCTCCTTACACTAGATAAAGAGGACCAAATGGAATAAATCCATTCGGATACACTCTTTCATTATTTTTATTACATCTTCATTAATCCAATTAATATTAAAAAAACACCTGGTAAAAAGGTTAACTTTTGAAGCCACAATGTTTTCGATAACACATTTCCTAATTTCATACCAAATAATAAGAATAAAGCACTTGCAGTAGATGTTACGATTGCCGTCAATAGCGGAGAAAATCCAAGTAACGATGCACCTATACCAGCCCCAAAGGCATCAAGTGAAAGTGCAAACCCAAGTAACATCGCTTCCAATCCATTAATACTACCTGAACGATCTATGTCTGCAGTTGTAGGCTTCTTTAAAATTTTTACGACAACACCTAGAATTTCAAATTCCCAGTCAATCCCTTTATCTTCTATCTCATTCTTTTCTTCTATATTTGATCCTTTATTTGATCGGTAAAATTGAAAAAGTACCCATAATCCTATACATACAAGTACAAATCCTCCGATTCTTTTTGCTATTATCGGTGAAAAAAAGTCTGTAATTGCATGCCCAATCCCCATGGATGTCATTAATATGATCCCTGAACAAGCTGCAATTGTAATGATTGATTTTAAAGGAATTTTTACTTTTCGAAGTCCATAAGTAAACCCAACACTGCAACTATCTAAGCTTAGTGCGCATGCTAGTAGTATTAATGATAGCATATTTACCATAAAAATAGGCCCCTCTCATTCGTACTCTTGATATAGTATGAAAGAAAGGAACCTTATGTTAATTTTTTTTAGGCTGACAGACCGGGCAAAAAGAAGTACCTCTGCCGCCAACTTTTATTTTTTCTATTGGTTGGCCGCAATTATGACATTCTAAACCCTTTCTGCCATATACTTTAATAATATCTTGAAAAGTTCCTATTTGACCTTGTGAATTTACATAAGAACGAATTGTGCTTCCACCTAAATCCACAGCCTCTTGTAAAGTTGCTGTAATGGATTCGGCAAGTATTTTTATTTGTTTAGGCTTTAATGATGATGCAGGTGTTTCCGGATGAATCTTAGCCCTAAATAAAACCTCATCAACATAAATATTACCTAAACCGACTACTAATTCCTGATCTAATAAAACGACTTTAATTTTTCGGTTTGTATTTTCAAGCTTTTTTCTTAAATAATCAGCAGTAAATTCATCGGAAAATGGCTCTGGACCTAATTTAGCAAGTGGTGGTCCTTCATTCTCCTCACCTTTAATAAATAAATGCATTGTACCAAATTTACGAACATCTTGATACCTAAGTTCTGTTCCATCTTCGAATAGGAATCGAACATGAGTATGAGGTGCTACAGGTTCTTCTGCTGGGAACACGCGAAATTTCCCTTCCATTCTTAAATGTGAAACAAGTGTAAAATCACTTAATTGAAATAGTAGAAACTTACCTCGACGATTTATATTTTCTACTGTTTGACCTTTTAGTAAAATCTGAAACTCATCTACTTCATTCGGTTTCTTTATTATTTTTCCCCATGAAACGATTACTGTTGAGATTGTTTTCCCAACGATTAAATCAAGTAAAGTTCGTCTGACCGTTTCAACTTCTGGTAATTCAGGCATACAAAGTCATCCTATCTATTTATTTTGCTTCAAACCAAGAATCTCCAAAATTATAATCAACCTTTAATGGCACTACTAGCTCGACTGCATGTTCCATTACTTCTGGTACGATTTTTTCTAAAATTGCTAATTCTTCTTTTGGAGCTTCTAATATTAATTCATCATGTACTTGTAAAATTAATTTTGCCTGAAGTTTTTCTGCTTTAAGACGCTCATCTAATAAAATCATAGCCTTTTTAATAATATCTGCAGCACTACCTTGAATTGGGGTATTCATCGCTGTTCTTTCAGCAAATCCACGAACATTAAAGTTTGAGCTTGAAATTTCAGGAATATAACGACGTCTATTTAAGATTGTACTTACAAATCCATCTAGTTTAGCCCTTTGAACAATATCTGACATATAATCTTTTACTTTAGGAAAACTAGCAAAGTACTTTTCAATAAATATAGACGCTTCTTTTCTTGTAATACCTAACCCTTGTGATAATCCATAATCACTAATTCCGTATACGATCCCAAAGTTAACAGCTTTTGCTTGTCTTCTCATATTACTTGTTACCTCATTAGCACTAACATGGAAAACATCCATTGCAGTCTTTGTATGAACATCGAAGTCATTTTTAAATGCATCCATTAAATTATCGTCTTGTGCTATATGAGCTAATACCCTTAATTCAATTTGAGAATAATCGGCAGCAAAGATCAGCCAGTCTTTTTTAGATGCGACAAAAGCTTTTCTAATTTTTCTACCTTCTTCTAAACGAATAGGAATGTTTTGCAGGTTAGGATCAATTGAGCTTAAGCGACCAGTTTGTGCTAATACTTGATTAAATCGTGTATGAACCTTGGAATCTGATTCATTTATCACTTTTAACAAACCTTCTACATATGTAGAATTTAATTTCCCAACTTGACGATAATGAAGAATTAATCGAATGATTTCATGTTCGGCCTCTAATTTTTCAAGTACATCAGCAGAAGTCGAATAACCAGTTTTTGTTTTTTTACCAGATGGTAAATTTAACTTTTCAAATAATATAACACCTAATTGCTTTGGTGAATTAATATTGAATTTTTCTCCGGCTAACTCATAAATACCCTCTTCAAGCTCTTTTAACTTATTAGCTAGTTCTGAACCCATCGTACGAAGAGTCTCTTCTCTAACTGTTACTCCTTCAAATTCCATATCACCTAAAATAAAAGTTAGAGGTAATTCTAATTCTGTTAGTAGTTCAAATTGACTATTTTTTCGCAATGATTCTTCTAAAGTTTCTTTTAATTTGCTAATAGCAATTGTTTTACGAACAATATATTCAGATAAAACTTCATCTGATGGCTTAGATTGCTTTGCACCCTTACCATAAATCGTTTCTGCAGTTTGAATTGAAAAATCTATTTTACCATTTACTATATCAGCAAATTCTTTATTAGACTGGGCAGGGTCATATATATATGAAGCAAGTAACGGGTCGAAATTAACACCATTTAAATTAATTCCTCTCCACTTCAGTGCAACATAAGCGCCTTTTGTATCATATACATTCTTATTAACACGCTCATCCTCGAGCCATTTTTTAAATAAATCCGACTCTAAGCCAACAGCTGTCGGGATAAAGAAATGACCTTTTTCATTAGAAAGACCAAATCCTTGAATTATTTCTGTATGATAATTTTCTCCAATCATTTCAACGATTAAGCTTGAATGATTCGCTAGATGTTTCTCTTCTATTGAATCTAGTACTTCATAGTTAATCTCTTCAAGATCTTCAATCGATTCTTTGATGTCCAATTTAGCTAATAATGATGTAAATCCAAGAGATTTAAAAAATTCCGCAACTTTATTCGTATCAGCTTCTGGAAGCGTTGTGTCATTTACCGTTAATTCAATTGGTGAGTTTTTATTAATTGTCGCCAATTGTTTACTCATTAAGGCTTGATCTTTATTTTCACTTAAATTTTGAAGAAGCTTTGCTCCACTTACTTCCTCTATATTTTCATAAAGACCTTCTACAGTTTGAAACTGCTTTAAAAGTTTAATTGCAGTCTTTTCCCCAATACCTGGAACACCAGGAATATTATCAGATTTATCACCCATTAATCCTTTCATATCAATAATTTGATCAGGTGTAATCTCATACTTTTCATGAATTGCTTCAGGAGTAAATTCTTCAACTTCAGTAATACCCTTTTTAGTCATACTTACTGTAATTCGATCATCAACTAGCTGTAATAAATCTCGATCACCTGAGATGACCTTTACTTCATATTCATCTTTAGAAGCTTGACCTGCAAGTGTACCAATAATATCATCCGCTTCATAATTCTCTAATTCATAACGTGCAATTCCGTATGTATCTAATAGCTGGCGCACAAGTGGAAACTGTTCACTTAACTCTGGTGGAGTCTTTTGTCTTCCACCTTTATATTCTTTAAATGTACTATGTCTAAATGTTGTTTTGCCTGCATCAAATGCAACAAGCATATGAGTCGGTTTTTCATCTTCAAGAATTTTCATTAACATCATTGTAAATCCATAAATTGCATTCGTATGTACACCTTTATCATTACTCAAAAGAGGCAATGCAAAGAAAGCTCTATAGGCAATACTATTCCCATCAATTAAAACCAATTTCTTCTTCAAAATAGATCCCCTTCCTATTACAAATCTCATTATCTTTTTATGTATAATTTTTATTTCATACTTTATCATTTCAAGAAATTAATCGTTTCCTCATTTCCTTGCTCTTAACATTTTAACACGAACTATTCATAAAAGAAAAAGAGGTCGTCTTTGATTCAGGCATATTAAAAGTTTTTATTCACTTGAGATTAAAGTTGAATAATTATGACTTTTAAGAATGAATCGTAAGACTACCTCTGTAATTAATTTAAGTCGATTTCTCGTTCAAAAATTAGTTCAACACATGAACCTTCTATTGCTTGCTGATTGTTTACAACCTGATGAAGGCGCCAGCCACTTTTAGCATAGTTCCCAACTACATCATAATAATGACGATTTGATGATTTCGTGTTAACTTTTACAAATTCGTATTCGTACATCTGTATCCACCCTCCGATGTATGATTCAACACTCATAATTTCCCCAAAAATTATAAAAGTAATATGATCAAATAAAGAAAACTCGCCGACTGACAAGCCTTTTAGGTAGAGGCGAAGTAGCACTTATACTTTATTCCTATAATTGGTGATTACTACGATCTTAAAGTGCAATAAAAAGGTATCCACTAGTATGGACACCTTAAAGATAAATTAAAACATTTTTGAATATAAAAAATCCCGGAAGTATAACTACTCCCGGTTTAAAACAACTCCTTGGATGAAGGGGTTTTCATCATAACTATACCAATTATTTATTAACTATTAATAAATACAATGTAAAATCAATGTAAATGTCACATCGAAATATTTTTATTTAAGGTTACAATGAATGACGTCCCATGGCCTAGTTTACTTTCAACTTCGATTTTGCCTTTATGAGCTTCGACAAGATGCTTTACAATCGCTAGCCCTAGGCCTGTCCCTCCGGAATTCCTACTTCTTGCTTTATCTACTCTGTAAAAACGTTCGAAAATTCGAGATATATCTTCTTTTCCAATTCCAACTCCTGTGTCATTGACCCTTAAAACAATCTGATCATTTGTCTCGGAGGCAGTAATAAATACTTTACCACCAGCTGGAGTATAATGAATTGCGTTATCAACTAAATTAATAATTACTTGTTTTAATCTTAACGCATCCGCATATACAACTAATGGACTATTTAAGTATAATTTGAAGTCTATATTCTTTTCTTCTGCTTTTTGACTAAGCATTTGCTGTACATCTTCAATAACTTGTTTTGCGGATACTTCTGCAAGATCTAATTTAAAATTCTGTTGCTCAATTTTTGAAAGGTCTAATAAATCTTGAATAAGTGTCTGCATACGATCACTTTCCGTTAAAATAATCGATAAGAAGTTTTTACATAACTCATCATTTTCCATTGCTCCATCTAGTAGCGTTTCAGTAAAACCTTTAATAGATGTAATTGGCGTTTTAAGCTCGTGAGATACATTTGCAAAAAAATCTTTTCGAACTTGCTCTAATTTCTTTAATTCACTTATGTCATGGAAAACAAGTACAATTCCTTTCCACTCGTGATTTATCCCAATAATTGGTGCACCGTATATTTCAAAATGTTTTCTTTCAATTGATAACGGCAGAATGATTTGCTTTCTAACTTTTATTTCTTTTAGAAAAATTTCTTCCACGATTTCAATAACTTCTTTATGTTTAAATGCGTCATAATAAAGCTCACCCAGTATACTTCTCGAGTCAATTTTGAACGTTTCTCGATATGTTTTATTAATTAGGTTTACATGACCTCTACTATTAATTAAAACAACTCCGCTACCAATATTATGGATCAATGTGTTTAATCGATCTTGCTGCATTTCTTGTTGACTAGTCATTTCTTGCAGATTTTTTGCAAGTACATTCATTGCTTGACTTAACATTGTTGTCGATTCATTACTTTCGGCTAATGTTCTAGCTTTATAATTCCCTTTGGATAATTCAATTGCAACTTGTGTAATATCTTCAATTGGTTTTGAAAATTGATGCGAATACCGTATTAGTAAAATTATGATGGCAAATAAAACAAAACCTAATAATGAAAATAATAACATCGAAATACTTCGGTAAACTTCTTTGATTGACTTAGTTGAATAATCAACAATCAAAAATTGTTTATTACCATGTTTATCTGTTATTTTCTTGCCGTAATATTTAGCAGCAGAATCTTTTTCGATAAATTTAGCTGCAGAATTTACTTTATCAAGTCGTTCTAGATAAGCTTTTAAATTCTTTGATGATATATTCAATTCCACATTCTCATTACTAGATTTAGCAATTAGATTATAATGATCATCAAATAAAATTATATCGATATTTAAATCCTTAGATATCTTTTTTAACGTTTGATTAGATATATTCTTTGTTAATGGGGTATTCGACTCCATTATTGAAGCAATTAAGTTCGTCTCTTTCTCAATTCTTTGATCATAGTTTGTCAGATAAAAGGATTTAAATATTTGCCCTAGTACGATTCCTAATATAACAAGAATAACGATTATTATTGCAGAGAATCCATAGAGCAATTTTCGATTTAGATTACTCATTTAGTCTTGGTTCCTCTAATTTATATCCTAATCCACGAATTGTTTTTATATAAACTGGTTTTTTCGAATCTAGTTCAATTTTTTCTCTTAAATGGCTAATATGAACATCGACAATTCTAGTGTCTCCAGCAAAATCATAATTCCAAACGGCACTTAATAATTGATCTCGAGTTAATACTCTACCTTTATTTTTCGTTAAATATAATAATAACTCAAATTCCTTAGGTGTTAACTCCAGTTTATCACCTTGGAAATATGCTTCATAATACTCAGGTAGAATCTTTAAATCAGCAATTATTAAAGTATCAGCGTCGTCGTTTGTTTGTACTGGTGTCTCAGTAATTTTAGATCTTCTTAAAATCGCTTTAACTCTAGCTACGACTTCTCTTGGGCTAAATGGTTTTGTCATGTAATCATCGGCACCAAGTTCAAGTCCTAACACTTTATCAAATTCATCATCTTTTGCTGTAACCATTAAAATAGGCGTCGTGTTTCTTTGAAGTCTTAATTCTTTACATACTTCCATACCATCTTTTTTAGGTAGCATTAGATCTAGAACAATTAATTCTGGTTTTTCCTCTACAGCCTTTTGTAAACCTTCTTCCCCATCAGTAGCTGTAACAACTTGAAAGCCTGCCTGTTCTAGGTTAAATTTGATTAAAGTTAAGATATGCTCTTCATCATCAACTACAAGAATTTTATTGTTCATTTCATATTCCTCCAGGTCATTGTTAAACCCTCATCCATTTGTATCCTATTTTATTTATCTATATCTACTTTTTAATCATACTAAAAATTCGACCAGACGTAAAACGTAAAAAGCAGGGATCGAAAGTACATTCAAAGGTAAAACAACAAAAAAAGAATGTCTGTTGACATTCTTTAAGTTAAAAATTTTCATATAGTAGAGCATTCGATTGGTTTACTGTTGGTGGAATTACTGTTAGTTTCCCATTTGCAATTTCAGTTTGCGTTTTATTTAAAACGCTTACATTAATACATATTTCATTTAAACCTGAGTTAATTTCGACTACCTCAAAATGAATTGAAATTGTTTCATTATGATATATATGTTGATCGAATTGAAGTTCTTTTTTAATAATATGACTTCCTGGGCCAGGTAAATGTTTTGTAACTGCTGCAGAGACTAACCCGCTTATTATAAAACTTGGAACAATCGGTTTATTATATTTTGTTTGTGAAGCATAGTTGTATTGAGTATATAATGGGTTTGTATCGCCTGTTAGAGCCAGGTATAAGTAAATATGTTTTTCATCAATATGTTCTGTTACAATTAACTTTTCACCAATTGAAATGTCTTCAAGTTTTCGTCCGATTTTTGCTTTTTTAGTTAACATATTAAACCCCCTGTTTATCTTAATATTTAAAAAATTCGATAAACAACAGCAAATTCCCTTCTTAATCGGCAAAATTTTTATAAAAAACTTATAAAAAATTTTACTATTCGTCTATTCATATTTTCCCCCTAATAGAAGATAAAATTCTATCTTTCTCCTTAATAAGTAATTTAAATACTCCTATACGTACTCCCTTTAAAATCCGTATAAAAATCATGTGGTTTGTTGCATAAAAAACTTGTACATACTTATACCGAGAAACGTCATTTCGGTAACATAAGTTTTTGGTATAATTTAGTAGATAAGATGTTTAAATTAAGAAAAGGAGAAATGGACATGTCTTATATAGTTGATTTTAAAAATGTGTCTACGGTTGGTTTAGAGTCTTCCCCAGTAGTCGATGCACTTGCTGGTTTACGCGCTAATGAAGCTCGTTATTTTATGAACAAGTACAAACATGAGTTTACGGTCGTACCTGCTAGTGAAAGTCAGGAGACACTTGATTATGTTAACCGAATTTTGAAAGAAGAACGTGATATCGTATTCGCAGCTAAGCCTTTAGAAACTTCTCGTTTTCAAGTGGAAAATATTAAATTTACCTACGTCTTTTATGAGGATGGCCTTTCGGTCAACGTTATGTATACAGTTGATGATCCTAAAAAGCGTGCTGTTGGTTTTAAACTTTCTGACGGAATGGAAATTCCAGCAGAGTTAGTAGAGAAGTTTAAGTTTGCTAGGCAGAAATCGAAACTAGCTGGAACGATTCGTGGATCGTATTTTGTTATTAAAGGTGAATATTAAAGTAAGCTAAAAATCAAAGACCCACAAGATAATTAGAAATTACCTTGTGGGTCTTCTTTTTAAGCTAAAACGTTCATAACGTTTCTGACAGCTGCAACTGAACAATCTAACGCTGTTTTTTCTTCAGCGGTTAAATCTAATTCGATAATTTGTTCTATACCGTTTCCGCCAATAATTGTAGGAACTCCTAAGTAAATACCGCTGTACCCATATTCGCCTTCTAAATAAGCGATTGTAGGTAACACGCGACGTTGATCCTTAAGTATAGCTTCAACCATTTCTACTAAAGATGCAGCAGGTGCATAATAAGCACTTCCGTTACCTAGTAGATTAACGATTTCTCCGCCACCCTTACGAGTACGTTCAACAATAGCATCTAAACGATCTTTTGGAATTAATTTTTCTAATGGAATTCCACCAGCATATGAATAACGCACTAATGGTACCATATCGTCTCCGTGACCACCTAAAACAAATCCAGTAATATCTTTAACGGATAAATTTAATTCTTGAGCTACAAACGTTCTAAAACGAGCTGTGTCAAGAACTCCGGATTGTCCTATAACGCGGTGTTTAGGAAAACCAGCTTCTTTGTATACTGTATAAGTCATTGCATCAACCGGATTAGTTAAAACAACGATTGTACAGTTAGGAGAGTATTTTACGATTTCACGAGTAACTGCTTTCATGATGTTTGAGTTAGTTGATACTAAATCATCGCGGCTCATACCCGGTTTACGAGCGATGCCTGCTGTGATGACTACTACATCTGAATCTGCTGTGTCAGCATAATCACTAGTACCAATAATGTTAGCATCAAATCCTTGAACTGGACTTGCTTCAAGCATATCTAAGGCTTTGCCCTTAGTAGGGTTCTCTAGTTGTGGAATATCAACTATTACAACATCCCCTAATTCCTTTTGTGCAAGCAAGAAAGCTGTTGTAGCACCAGTAAACCCAGCACCTACCACGGAAATTTTACGTCTACGAATTGACATATAAATACCTCCCTTTTGTTTACAAACACAATTTAATTATACAAGAACTGATTCCATATTTGAAATTAATTCGTTTGCAAATTCAGAACATTTCACTTCAGTAGCTCCATCCATTAGACGAGCAAAGTCATAAGTAACAACTTTTGAAGCGATTGTTTTTTCCATTGACTTAAGAATCATAGAAGCTGCTTCATTCCAACCCATATGCTCAAGCATTAATACTCCAGAAAGAATAACAGAAGATGGGTTTACTTTATCTAGTCCAGCGTATTTAGGTGCTGTACCATGAGTAGCTTCAAAAATAGCATGTCCAGTTTCGTAGTTGATATTTGCTCCAGGAGCGATACCAATTCCACCAACTTGAGCAGCAAGTGCATCAGAAATATAGTCACCATTTAAGTTCATTGTAGCCACTACATCGAACTCACGTGGTCTTGTTAAAATTTGTTGTAAGAAGATATCAGCAATGCTGTCTTTTACTAGGATTTTACCAGCTTTTTCAGCTTCATCCATTGCTTTGTTAGCAGCATCTTTACCGCTTGTTTCTACAATGCGATCGTATTCTGCCCATGTAAATACTTTATCGCCGAATTCTTGCTCAGCAACTTCATAACCCCAGTTCTTAAATGCACCTTCAGTAAATTTCATGATATTACCTTTATGAACTAAAGTTAAAGATTTACGGTTTTCTTGAATTGCATAATTAATTGCTGCGCGTACAAGACGTTTTGTACCTTCTTCAGAAATTGGTTTAATACCAATACCAGATGTTTCTGGGAAACGGATTTTATTAACACCCATCTCTTTTTGTAAGAATTCAATAACTTTTTGAACTGCTTCAGAACCTTTTTCATATTCGATACCAGCATAGATATCTTCAGTGTTTTCACGGAAGATTACCATATCTGTATCTTCTGGACGTTTAACTGGTGAAGGTACACCTTCAAAGTAACGTACAGGACGTAAGCACACAAATAAATCTAATTCTTGACGTAAAGCAACGTTTAAAGAACGAATACCACCACCAACTGGAGTTGTTAAAGGTCCTTTAATTGCGATCATGTATTCTTCAATTAAATTTAAAGTTTCTTGAGGTAACCATTCACCAGTTACATTAAATGCTTTTTCACCAGCAAGAACTTCTTTCCATTCAATTTTACGATTGCCATTATATGCTTTTTCAACAGCTGCATCTAAAACACGTGAAGATGCTGCCCAAATGTCTGGGCCTGTACCGTCGCCTTCAATAAAAGGAATAATTGGATTGTTTGGCACGTTTAATTGGCCGTCTACTAATGTAATTTTTTCAGCTTGCATTACATGCTCCCCCTTGTATAAATAAATTAAATTCATTAAAATACATGCTTTTGAGAGGAAGATTCCTCTTCCTCTCTTTACTATACCACTATTATTCGAATATTAAATACTATTTTAAGTATTCAATTACTTCTTTATGCACGCTCTTCAATTGGAATGTAAGAGTTTTTCTCTGGTCCTGTATAATCTGCACGCGGACGAATAATACGATTATTTTCATATTGTTCTAAAATGTGTGCAGTCCAGCCAGACATACGGCTAATAGCAAAGATTGGAGTGAATAAATCATGTTCAATTCCTAAGCTGTGATAAACAGATGCAGAGTAGAAATCAACATTTGGTGGAATATTCTTTTGAGTTGTAACAAGTTCTTCAATTTTTTCAGACATTGTGTACCATTTTAACTCTCCAGTAATTGCACCTAATTGACGAGACATTTCTTTTAAATGTTTCGCACGTGGGTCCCCACCACGGTATACGCGATGTCCGAATCCCATAATTTTAGCTTTAGTATCCATTTTCTCTTGAATGTAAGACTCAACATTTTCAATCTCACCGATTTCTGCTAACATTTTCATAACGCTTTCATTTGCGCCGCCGTGTAATGGACCTTTTAAAGCTCCAATCGCAGCTGTAATTCCTGAATAAATATCAGATAATGTAGCTACGCAAACGCGTGCAGTAAATGTCGAAGCATTTAATTCATGGTCAGCATGTAGTACTAAAGCCTTATTAATTGCTTCTTCAGCAATTGCATTAGGTTTATCACCAGTTAGCATGTATAAGAAATTAGCCGAAAATGATAAATCTTTATTAGGAGCGACTGGTTCAAGCCCCTGACGAATTCGAGAAAACGCTGCCACAAATGTTGAAATTTTAGCTTGAAGTTGGATTGCTTTAAGATAATTTGAATCTGAGTCCATTGCTTCAGCATTTTTATCATACAATGCAAGCATTGAAATAACTGTACGTAGTACAGTCATAGGATGTACATTTTTTAAATTAGTTGATTTTAAGTAAGTAATAACTTCTTCTGGTAATTCAGCATTATCTGCTAATTGGGAAGCAAGTTCTTTAAGTTGATCCTTATTTGGTAATTTGCGATGCCATAATAGATATACTACTTCTTCAAAACTTGCATATTCTGCTAATTCATCAATACCGATACCTACATACGTTAATGTATCATCAATAATAGAACTTATAGAAGTCGTAGCTGCTACAACACCCTCTAAACCACTTTTAACTGTCATATTCCCCTCTCTCCTTTACACAAAAATTTCCCTAGTATTTAATACATACATATACTGGTATAACTCTTATAAATTACCGAGTATACATAGAAAGGAACCCTACTATCATTTATTATAAACAATAATCTGACTTTTGTGAATGAAAACAATTTACTAAAATATAATTATTATGCAATTACTTAATTAATTCTACAATCCAAATGAATAGATATGCGATTCCAGCTCCAATTAAAGGCCCTACTGCAACCCCTTTAAATACCGCGACAGACAGTACAGTACCTAGTACTAATGCTGCTGTTATTTGTGGACTAGTTGCTAATAATTGTACTCCACCTTTTGCCAAAAGAGCCACGGCGATACCAGAGAGTAGTGCGATCCAGGCAACAGGGGTTTTTAACGCATCAATCAAATTTTTAAAACCGATTTCACCGGTCGCGATTGGTACTAATACAGCAATCGTAATGATCGTTACGCCTAAATTAATACCTTTTGATTGCATATAAGGAAATACTCGAACTCCTAGGGGAGTATATTTTAATACTAACAATACTATAATTGAAATAATTAAAGAGTTATTTTTAGCAATAGCACCAATTAATAATAAAACCAAAAGAAAAATTGTCGATTCACTCATTTGTTAGTATCCCCTTAATGTATAATTTATTAATAAATACTATCAAACTTTACTATTATAAAAAAATAATTCTTGATAAAATAAGACAAGAGGACTCATTCACTTTGGAAGGAGGTAAAAGTTTGAATAGAACTTTAGTTTTTCAGATCACTCGGTTTTTATTTGTAATCGCATGTACTATTTTAGGTCTTTACGTGGCACTATTCATCTCAAAACTTACATACCCTTTCATCATTGCTTTAATCATTGCATACCTTTTAAATCCACTAGTAAATTTATTAAACGAAAAAGCCAGAATACCAAGAGGAATAGCAGCTTTTTTATCTATTATTTTACTTTTAGCTGTTCTAGCAGGATTATTTACATTACTAATTACGGAAATCATATCAGGTTCAACCTATTTAATTCAGGTAGTTCCAGAAAGCTTTGAACGATTAATTTATTTCGTTGAAAATATTGTTACTGATAAGGTGATTCCTGTATATGACTTAATTATGAGTAAGTATAGTCAACTCGGTGCTGGTCAACAACAAACGATTCGCACAAATATACAGTCGATTGGCGATTCTGCAATTAATCTAGGAAAAGAAGCATTAAACGGAATTATTGTAGGAATTAAATTAGTAATCGCTTTATTACCAAATACTGCTACCTTAATATTCGTTTCCTTATTAGCAACATTCTTTATTAGTAAAGATTGGTACAAAATAAAAAATTTATTCGCAAAATATACTCCAGATCGAATTCAACATTACAGCAAAACAATTTTTATTGATTTACGAAAAGCTTTATTTGGTTTTATTAAAGCACATATCACTCTTATTTCTATGACGACAGTGCTAGTCTTAATCGGATTATTAATATTAAGAATTCCTTTTGCTATCACTATAGCTATTCTAATCGGTTTCATCGACTTACTTCCTTACTTAGGAACTGGCTTAATTTTCGTACCATGGATCTTATATACGTTTTTGTCTAACGATTATAAATTAACGATTGGTCTCGCAATTTTATATGGTGTTGTAATTGTCCAACGTCAACTTGCAGAGCCAAAAGTTCTATCTTCAAATATTGGATTACAACCACTTCCTACTTTAATCTCGTTATTTGTTGGTTTTAAATTTTTTGGTTTACTAGGATTAATTGCCGGTCCAGTAACTTTAGTAATTTTATCAACCTTATATCGAGCAAGAGTCTTCCATGAACTTTGGTATTATATTAGAGGTTCGAATTAAACTCAAAATCAAATTTTTATTTCTTTGCAAAATAAAACGAGAAAGCTAACTGCTTTCTCGTTTCAGACTGTTGACAAACGCTCGCTTTCTTCGTTGCTTCGCCTGTCTGCGGTGCTCATTACCGTTTAGGGTAACTCAGCTCCTCACCAGGCTTCGCGCCTCGAAAGACAAGCGCTTGCAATCAGTCTGAAAATCAAGTTTTTTAGTACTTTGTCTACATACTAAAACGAGAAAGCTAACTGCTTTCTCGTTTTTTGTCTCTTATAAAAAATCTTGTGCACTTTTAATTTTATTTCTTTATAAATCCAGTCCAAACAACATTACCTTTTAGTCTTTTCATAACAAAATAAATAAGTTGTTGAACAAATTTGATTCTAATTGGTTTAATTAGCAACACGATTGCCAGTAAGTCGCTAATTGGTCCTGGAATAAAAAACAGGAGGCCAATTAGGAAAAATGATAATCCCTCTATCATGATTAAATCTGGCATTTTGCCTGCCCGAATCTGTTCTCCGGCTTGTTGTTTAACTGTAACCCAAACGGTTCTCATGATATATATACCGATCAAAAGCGTACCGATTAGCCAAAGGAATACTGATAAGGAACCAATTACTTTACCAAGTAATGTTAAACAGATTAAATCAATTAATGGGATTAACAATAGCCAACCAACAAGTTTTTTCATGATAGTTTCACCTCTTGCTTCGAATTAAATGTATCTCTTAATAATCTTATTCATGTCAATAAATAAAGAGAAGGAAACTTTGTCCTTCTCTTTATTATATCTTAAAATATGCTTTTATGTCCTGTACTAACTATTCCTCTTGAAGCATCTACTGTAACAGCTTGACCGTTTACTAAGATGTTTGTTGCATTTTCAACTCCAACAATTACTGGTATTCCTAAGCTAACACCTACTACTGCAGCATGGCTAGTTAATCCACCTTCTTCAGTAATAATAGCTGCTGCTCTTTCAATCGCTGGCATCATGTCTCTATCAGTACTATTTGTTACAAGAATACTTCCTGGTGTAACTTTCGAAACAGCTTCTTCACCTGTTTTTGCGATGACAACTTTTCCTGCAGCAGTTTTGCGACCAATACCTTGACCTTGAGCGATCACGTCACCTACTACATGGATTTTCATCATATTTGTCATACCTGTTTCGCCAATTGGTAATCCAGCAGTAATGATGACAGTATCACCATTTGACACAAATTTAGCGTCTTGAGCTGCTTCCATAGCATGTTGTAACATTTCATCAGTTGAGTTTGCTCTTTCTCTATATTCAGTTTGAACTCCCCAAACTAAAGTTAGGCGGCGACAAATACGAATATCAGATGTAATAGCTAAAATCGGAGCTTTTGGACGATATTTTGAAATCATTTTCGCAGTATGTCCACTCTCAGTAGGAGCAATAATTGCAGCTACTTTTAAGTTTAAAGCCGTTGCTGCAACCGATTGACCAATTGCATCTGTAATTGTACCTTTATTTTCTCTTTGACGCTTTTTAAATAATTCTTCGTATTGTAAGCTTTTTTCAATTCGTAAAGCAATTGAGTTCATCATTGAAACAGATTCGATTGGATATGACCCTGCAGCAGTTTCTCCTGATAACATAATTGCATCCGTTCCATCAAGAATCGCATTTGCAACGTCACTTGCCTCTGCTCGTGTAGGTCGAGGATTACGTTGCATAGAATCTAACATTTGAGTAGCAGTAATGACTGGCTTACCTAAGTTATTACATTTTTTAATTAATAGTTTTTGAACGATTGGTACCTCTTCAGGTGGAATTTCTACACCCATATCACCACGTGCAACCATTAAACCATCTGAAACCTCAAGAATTTCATCGATATTATCGATCCCTTCTTGGTTTTCTATTTTCGGTATAATTTGAATATACTCAGCGCCATGTTTACCTAAAAGCTCACGAATTTCTAATACATCAGAAGCTTTACGAACGAAAGATGCAGCAATAAAATCAACATTTTGTTCAATACCAAATTCGATATCGCTTATATCTTTTTCTGTAATACCAGGTAGATTTACGCGTACATTTGGTACGTTTACACCTTTTTTATTTTTAACTAAACCGCTGTTTAACACTTTAGTACGAATATCATTTCCTTCAATACCGATTACTTCTAATCCTATTAAACCATCGTCGATAAGAATTTTAGAACCAACATGTACATCGTCAATTAATCCTTCATAAGAAACTGCAAATTTTTCTGCTGTACCTACTACTGGTTCAGTAGTAATAATAACTTCATTTCCAGTTATTAATTCTGCTTGGCCACCTTCAAAATCTAAAGTACGAATTTCTGGACCTTTTGTATCTAAAAGAATTGCTACAGTTCTACCAGTTTTTTTTGAAGCCTCGCGGATACTTGTAATTCTTGCAGCATGCTCTTCATGAGAACCATGCGAGAAGTTTAAACGTGCTACGTTCATTCCTGCATTAATTAACTCTACTAATTTTTCTATCGATTCACTAGCAGGACCGATCGTACAAACTATTTTTGTTTTACGCATTTTTTACCCTCCAAATTTATATAAAACTCTATTCTATTACGAAATTTATGAAATCGATTGCTCAATTAAATCTATCTAATTAAATTGAAAGTTCTTGAGATAATTGATACATATCTTGATCAAGTTCATGCTTTTTAGATAGTGCTTCGATAATGTCATGGTCAACTAACTTATTATTTTGGATTCCAACACAACGTCCACCTTTGCCCTCCATAAGTAGTTCAACCGCTCTCGCTCCTAGACGACTTGCTAAAACTCGATCAGCCGCACTTGGTGAACCACCACGTTGAACATGTCCTAAAACTGTTACACGCGTGTCAAAGTGAGTTCGTTCTTGTATTACTTTACCAATCTCAATTGCACTTCCGACGCCTTCTGCAACTACAATGATACTATGTTTTTTACCACGCTCACTACCACGGTTTAATTTACTAATAATATCATCCATATCATAATCACATTCAGGTATTAATATCGTTTCTGCTCCATCAGCTAATCCTGCCCATAATGCAATGTCACCTGCATTACGACCCATAACTTCAATTACATATGTACGCTCATGTGATGTCGCTGTATCACGAATTTTATCAATCGCATCAATAACAGTATTTAATGCTGTATCGAATCCAATTGTAAAATCTGTACCTGGAATATCATTATCAATTGTACCTGGAACACCAACGCAAGGATAACCATGTTCAGTCAGCTTCTTTGCACCTTGATATGATCCATCTCCACCAATAACAACTAATCCTTCAATTCCAAACTTTTTAAGCTGTTCGATCCCTTTCATTTGTCCTTCTAATGTTTTAAATTCTGGACAACGTGCACTAAGTAGTTTTGTTCCACCACGATGAATAATATCACCAACAGAACCTAACTCTAGCTTCTCAATATTTCCATTAATAAGGCCAGAATAACCTTGGTATACACCATAAACTTCTAGACCGTGGAAAATCGCTTTCCTTACAACTGCACGTACAGCAGCATTCATTCCTGGAGAGTCTCCACCACTAGTTAATACGCCAATTCTTTTCATTATGTAGTCACCTCATTGATTTTACCTTATGCATTTATTCATTTAAATAAAGTACCATGTAATACATTTTTAAACAATAGAAATAATGTGAACTTTTTCATAAACTTTTTTTAATGAATGAAATACTTGTAAAAATTATGACGATAGTCTTTACGCATAATGTTATTTTTTACTAATTTCTAAAAAAAATACAAAAAAGAGCATGCTAACATATTGTTTCACACACTCTAGAAGTTAAACTAAATATTATTGGTAAAAGAAATTTTTCCTAATTTTGCGTGTTTTTCATATCGTTGTTGAACTAGCTCTTCTTTATCCATAGTTAACAGTGACTTTAATGTTTCGTATAAGTACTTATCGATATATTTAGCCTGTTGTTCAACATCATTTTGTGCTCCACCTTTTACTTCAGGAATAATTTGGTCAACTACACCTAATTCTAATAAGTCTGGAGCTGTAATTTTCATTGTTTCAGCTGCTCTACGTGCTTGTGAAGAATCTTTCCATAATAATGCTGCTGCACCTTCTGGTGAAATAACTGAGTAAGTTGAGTTTTCTAACATCAGTAACTTATTACCAATTCCTAATGCTAACGCTCCACCACTACCACCTTCGCCAATTACGATACAAATAGTAGGTACTTTTAAGCCTGCCATTTCAAAAATATTTCGGGCAATTGCTTCACTTTGTCCACGCTCTTCAGCTGCCTTACCAGGATATGCACCTTTTGTATCGATAAACGCGATAATTGGTCTGTTAAATTTCTCTGCTTGCTTCATTAAACGAAGTGCTTTTCGGTACCCTTCTGGATGTGGCATACCGAAATTACGTCTAATATTTTCTTTTGTATCTTTACCACGTTGATGTCCAACGATAGTAACAGGTAATCCACGGTAAGATGCGATACCTGAAACAATTGCAGCATCGTCTCCAAATAATCTATCACCATGACACTCAAAGAAATCTGTAAATAATCTATTAACATAATCTAAAGTAGTTGGTCGTTCTGGATGTCTAGCAACTTGTACACGATCCCAAACTCCCATGTTACCGTATATTTCATTTTCTAAGGTTTTTAAACGTTCTTCTAAACGTCTGATTTCTTCAGAAAAATCAACATCATGTTGACTTGTATAAACCTTAAGTTCGTCTATTTTCGTCTTTAGTTCATGAATCGGTTTTTCGAATTCTAACATAACCACTATTGCAAGACACCCCCTTGATGTAAGTTAAGGATTGTAAATAGTTTTGAACGTAATTCTAATCGTGAAATGACTGCATCAAGCTGACCATGATTCATTAAGAATTCAGCAGTTTGGAAGTCTTCAGGTAATTCTTCACGGATCGTTTGCTCAATAATACGTCTACCAGCAAAACCAATTAAAGCACCAGGCTCAGCAAAGTTAAAATCGCCTAAAGAAGCGAAACTAGCAGATACTCCACCTGTAGTTGGATTTGTCATAATAGAAATAGCTAAATAACCTAGCTCGCTATGCTTTTTAAGCGCAGCACTAGTTTTTGCCATTTGCATTAAACTTAAAATACCTTCCTGCATACGAGCCCCGCCAGATGCAGTAAAAATAATAAATGGTGAACCGTCAGATGAAGCTCGCTCAACTGCACGAGTTATTTTCTCTCCGACAACAGATCCCATGCTTCCCATTCGGAATCTAGCATCCATAACTGCAATTACAACAGGAATTCCGTCGATTTTTCCTTTTCCTGTAACAATCGCCTCGTTAAGCTCTGTTTTTTTACGGTCCCCTTCAAGCTTCTCTATGTAATCAGGGAAGTGTAAAGGATTTGCAGAAACCATATTTTGATCAAACTCTTCAAAAGTATCTTCATCAATTAAGCTTTCGATTCTTTCGAATGCTGTCATTTGATGGTGATATCCACAACTATTACAAACTTTTAGGTTTTTTATTAATTCTTTTGTAATACTAATTTTTTTACATTTAGGACATTTTGTCATAACACCGTCAGGTAAATCTTGTCTCATTACTTCTGAAGGTATAGATGCATATTTTTTCTTTTTGGAAAATAAGTCTTTGATTTGCAACCTAATTCCTCCTAACTTTTTTAGTACTAAATACTAATAGGATACTATAAATGTTATACACTTTTTGTTAACATTTGTCGATAAAATTCAGCTAAATTTCGTCATTTCAACTATTTAACCAACTTGAAATTTGTAGAAAATCTTAAAAACTAATTTATACATTTTTCATGAAATTCCTTTAATTTCCAACAATCCCTGCGCTTTTTTACCACATCTAAGTATTATATCAGATAAAAAAGGATAGTACTACATTACTTAATTTTAGTATTGTAATACTATCCCCATTAATATTGATATCTGGTAATAAAACTATTTAATTAAAGCTAGTTTTTTTGTTTTTTCTTCGATTTCTTTCGGATCAACATTCAGTCTCGCAACCCCTGTTTCCATTGCAGCTTTTGCCACACTAGCAGCTACTTTTGGAGCCACTCGAGGATCAAATGGTGCTGGAATAATAAAATCTGGAGATAGATCAGCTTCACTTACTAAACTTGCAATCGCATTTACTGCAGCAATTTTCATCTCTTCATTAATATGTGTAGCACGAACATCTAATGCTCCACGGAAAATTCCTGGGAATGCAAGAACGTTATTTACTTGGTTAGGATAATCACTTCGACCAGTACCAATTACTAAAGCCCCTGCTTCTTTTGCATCTTCAGGCATAATTTCTGGATCTGGATTAGCCATTGCAAAAATAATAGGATTTTCATTCATTGAACGGACCATTTCTTGAGTTACTGCTCCTTTTACAGAAACCCCAATAAATACATCTGCCCCTTCAAGTACTTCTTTAAGGCTACCTTGAATTTTATCTTTATTAGTGTATTTTGCAACTTCATTTTTAACGGTATTCATACCATTTGGACGCCCTTCATAAATCGCGCCTTTTGTATCACACATAATAATTTGGCGAACACCAAAACGATATAATAATTTTAAAATAGCAATACCTGCAGCTCCTGCACCATTTAGGACCACTTTAATATCAGCCATATTTTTATTCACTATTTTTAAAGCATTAACTAAACCTGCAAGTGTAACGATAGCCGTTCCATGTTGATCATCATGGAATATTGGAATATTTGTTTCACGCTTTAAGCGCTCTTCTATTATAAAGCAGTTTGGAGCTGCAATATCTTCTAAATTAATTCCACCAAATGTAGGTTCTAACAATTTTACTGTTTGAATGATTTGCTCTACATCTTGCGTATTTAAGCAGATTGGAAATGCATCAACACCAGCAAAGCTTTTAAATAACGCAGCTTTACCTTCCATTACAGGTAATGCAGCTTCTGGTCCAATATTACCTAGTCCAAGTACGGCAGATCCATCCGAAACTACACCAACCATATTACCTTTCATTGTGTATTCATATACTCTGCTTTTTTCTTCGTAAATTTCTTTACACGGCTCGGCAACACCTGGTGAGTACGCTAAACTTAGTTCTTTAGCATTTGTAACTGGCACCTTAGAAACTGTTTCTAATTTACCTTGATGTACTCTATGCATATGTAATGCTTCTTCACTTAATAATGACAAACTATTCACTCTCCCTAATGTTGACGAGTTGACTTTTCAACTGTATATTTCTTAGTGATTTTCTCTTTAAAAGGTAAAATTTTCTTTTTGTATGATATCACATGTATATTACATAATAAATAGTTTAGAGAAGAATGTCTATTTCTTTAATACAACATTTGCATCCCCGACAATATTTCTTAACATCGAAAGACAATTCACAGAAGGATTCACATAATATTGTTCAGATAATTGAACAGCTTTTTTATTTTCTTCATAGTAAAGCACAACTTTCGCATGCCCTTTAAACTTAGAAATCGTTTGCTGTATTGTGTAGGAAATATTTTTATTAGTATGTCCCGTTATTTTAATAAATAAAGTATACTTCTTTTGGTCGTTTATTTCTTCCATTTCTTCGATTGTAAGGACTTCATTTATTATTAATTGTTTTCTTTCATCCCGTTCATCAACTTTTGCTTTAACTACAACTACTTCTTTTTCTTTTAACTTATGACGGTATTTTTCAAATGTAGTTGGAAATACAACACCATCAATTGATGTACTTAAATCTTCAACTTGAATAAAAGCCATATGCTGTTGTTTTTTTGTTTTTGTAATCCTTAAATCCTTAATATAGACAAACAGTAGATGCTCAGTATCTTTCTTCATCATAATTGATGAAATAGTCCCGGCATCACTTTCATTAAGCAACTTCTCGTATTGACTAATCGGATGTCCTGATAAATAAGTACCTAAAGCCTGTTTTTCAAGTTCAAGCTTAATTGAAATTTTCATTGGCTCTACTTTCATAATTTCTGGTTTAGGCACAAAATCTTCATCAAGAAATAAATCAAATTGATCTTCATTTTCAGGTCTTACTATATCCACGTAATCAAAAATCATATCAATATTTGCTAAAAGTGTTGCACGGTCGAGCTCAAACTCATCAAAGCATCCCGAAAAAATTAAATTTTCTATACTTTTTCGGTTTAATGCTTTTGGTGAAATTTTAATGCACACTTCAAAAAAATCTTTATATGGTCGCTTTTGTAGAATTTCTCTTACAGTTGCCATTCCTATATTTTTAATAGCTAATAAACTATATCGAATACCATTTCCTTCAACTACAAATGCATATTGACTTTTATTGATTGAAGGTGGATAGATTGGGATCCCTTTCAATTTCGCTTCACCAATATAATTTGATACTTTCTCTTCACTTCCTATAAAACTCGATAAAAGCGCTGCATAAAATTCTAGAGGAAAATTCGCCTTTAAATAGGCTAGTTGATACGCAATCATACTATACGCAACAGCATGACTTCTATTAAATCCATAGTTAGCAAATTGAACAATTAAATCGTATACTTCATTTGCAACTTGTTCATCATAACCTTTAGCTATTGCACCTTCTACAAAATGAATTCTTTCTTTGTCTAAAACTTCCTTCTTCTTTTTACTTACAGCTCTTCGAAGTAAATCAGCTTCACTTAACGTAAATCCTGAGAGAGTTGAAGCAATTTGCATGATTTGCTCTTGATAGATGATTACGCCATATGTTGGTTTTAATATTTTTTCTAAAACTGGATGAGGATACGTAACCATCTCTAATCCATGTTTATATTGAATAAATCTAGGGATTTGCTCCATTGGACCCGGACGATATAACGCGTTTACAGCCACTATATCTTCAAACTGATTAGGCTGTAATTGCTGTAGTACTCTTCTCATCCCTGATGATTCTAGCTGAAATACACCTGAGGTATCTCCTTTACTAAGAATTTCAAATGTTTTTAGATCTTGTAACGGAATTTCTTCCAAATTAATTACTTCACCTTTTGCTTCATAAATTAATCGACAGACCTCTTCCAATAAACTTAAGTTACGTAGTCCAAGAAAGTCCATCTTTACTAATCCAAGCTCTTCAAGGATTTCAGCAGGATATTGTGTTAAAAACACTCCATGATTCCCCTCTTGTAATGGGACAACATTTGTTAACGGAAGTTCAGAAATAATAACACCTGCTGCATGGATGCTTGTATGACGAGGTAATCCTTCAACTTGGCAAGCTACCTCAAATATCCTTTTATGAATACCAGAATGTTCAACATGACTTTTAAATGCTTTTGATTGCTCATAGACATCTTTTAATCCTAGTGATGATGATGGTATTAACTTCGAATACCGATCTATTTCAGTTGGCGTAAGCCCCATTACCCTGGCAATATCTCGAATGGCCGCTTTTGCTCCTAATGTTCCAAATGAAATAATTTGTGCAACATGCACATCACCATATTTTGCAGCGACATAATCAATCATTTCATCTCGTCGATGATCTGGAAAGTCAATATCAATATCTGGCATTGTAATTCTTTCTTCATTTAAAAATCGTTCAAATAGTAAATTATAATGTATTGGGTCTACATTCGTAATTTTTAATACATAAGCCACTAAAGACCCCGCGGCGGAACCACGTCCTGGTCCAACAAATATCCCTTGTTCAAGTGCATATTTAATAAAGTCCCAAACAATGAGGAAGTAATCATTAAATCCCATCTTATTGATTGTATTTAACTCAAATTCTAATCTTTGTTTAAGTTCATCATTTATTTCCCCGTACCGCTCAATCATGCCATTTTCACAAACCATTTTTAAGTATTCCACTGTTGAATATTCATCAGGTACTGGATACTTAGGCAATAATGGCTGATGAAAAGGAATCGTTACATTACATAGATTTGAAATATGTATAGTGTTTTGAAATGCTTCTTCTTCATCAGAAAACAACTTCAATAATTCGGCTTTTGATTTATAATAATATTCGTTCGAATGTAATCTTGGTCTTGATTCGTCCGATAACTTAGTACCATTTTTAACTGAAAATAATGCATCTTGAATAAGTGCATCCTCTTTTTCAATATATCGAACATCATTTGTAACAACTAAACTGATGTTTGTTTCTTTTTGTACTTGTTTGATTAATGGATATAGCGAACGATTTTCAGGTAAACCGTGATCTTGAATACTGACAAAAAAGTGATCGAAAATTGATTGATACTCTTTTACATGAACAATAGCTCTTTCGATTTCTCCATTCAATAGTAAGTTTTCAATTTCTCCCTCGATTCCTGGTGTAATAGCAATCACGCCGTTACTATATGCCGATAACCACTTTTTAGGAATTCCTTCTGGTGATTTTGTCCCTATTATACTTGTAAGTTTTAAAAGGTTTTGATAGCCAATCAAATCTTTCGCAAGTAATATCAACGGATAAGACTGATGTTCATCCATTAAAATTGAGATTTTCAGCCCAATAATTGGCTTAATCCCTGCTTTTTTACACGCATGATAAAAAGGAATTACCCCGTACATGACATTTTCATCTGCAATAGCAAGCGCAGGATGTCCTTCTCTAACAGCAGCATTAATTAATTCATCTATTTTACATACGCTTTGCAATAAACTATAAGAACTTTGAACTTGCAAATGAACAAAACTCATCTACATTCCTCCTTACCATCTTTCAATATAGTCTATTCTATCACAAAACACGAACTTACATTCTATTTTTGTTCGTGAAAATCAAAACAAATCATTTATTTTAAACTTACTTTAATACTCATCATACACATAACACTTTGTCCATATATATGAATTGAGGGAGTGAGGACAATTGGAGCTTAAGTTGCCATTTATACCAGCATTAATTTCAATGTATTTTATTTCACTAGGAATCATAATAGGTGGATCGATCATTGGCTCAATCGGTTACTACGTCATTGGACAGCCACCACTTAGCAGCATGTATGATTTATCAATGAAGTTACGAATTTGGGCAATTGTTGGGGCGATTGGCGGAACATTTGATACATTCTATAGTTTTGAAAAAGGATTGTTTGAAGGAGAAACAATCGAATTCATTAAGCAAATTTTCATGATTATAGCCGCCATGGGAGGAACTCATACAGGTACAATCATTATCCAATGGTTTACAGGAGAACATGTTTAATGAAAGCTCCTCCAGAACAACTCTCCCACGCTTGGGCTAAATTTTTTGTAGGCATTTTTTTCGGGTTTATCATTAGTTGGCTTGTCTTTATTTATTTTTATGGTGTGACAGAAGAAGAACAAGTAAAACAAATATCTGAATTGAAAATGCTCAATAAACAATATTTAAGAGATAAAAATATATTTATTGAAAATATGGAGCGTATGAACAAGGAGAAGAAACGAAATTTAACAGTGCAAGATATCAAAGTGACAATTTTAAATTACAAACAATACAATTTAAATGCCTTTACTAATAATCAACTAATTACTGATGTAAAGGATGACCTAAGTAATTTACTGACTCAAGATATAAAAAGTGTTTCCCAAAATCGGGAATTATTAAGACGTGCGATCGAAAACAAAGTTTATATTAAAGATGATCGACGATTTAAACTTGAAATAGATACAATCTACTTTGATACCGTATTAGAAATCACATTAAAAATAAAAAGCACAAAATAAATGAGAGGCTAGTATTCGATTAGCCTCTCATTTATATTTTTAAAACTTATTTTTCTTCCCTACAAACCTTTTTTAATTCTTCCACTACTTTTTCTGCTTCTTCCCATGAGAAGACTTTCGCTCCAGATGCAAGCGGATGTCCACCCCCGTTAAACATAGCAGCTACTCCATTTATAACTGGTCCTTTTGAACGTAGACGTACTCGAATTAAATCCTCTTCTTCTAAAAAGATAACCCAAGCTTTTACCCCTTTTATATGTCCAAGTGAACTTACTGCCAATGAAGCTTGTTCCGAGTTTACATTGTATTCATCCATTAGAGCCTTTGTCATGTTTATATGACCGACTCCCTCTTCTGTTAGTTTAAAATTTTGAAGAACATATCCATTTAAATGAGCCATCTCAATTGATGTTTCGTACATATTGTCATATATTTCATTAATAGAAAAATCCTTTTTTATCAAATTACTAGCTGCATGAAAAGTTCTTTCTGTTGTACTTGGAAATAAGAATCTTCCTGTATCTCCAATAATCCCCGCATAAATTAGTCTCGCAGCTTTGTCAGTTACGACTAATTGTTCATTACTACTCTCTGCCAGTTCAAAAATTAACTCACTTGTTGAACTTGCAGTAGTATCTACATGCATAATGTCACCATATGGATCTACATTCGGATGATGGTCAATTTTAATCAGTTTCTTTCCAGTTGAATATCTAGCATCATCTACACGTTCAGTATTTGCAGTGTCACAAACAATAACAAGTGCATCCTTATAGACTTCATCTGAAATTTCATCCATTTTATATAAATACTCTAGAGATTGTGGCAAATATCCTACTACATATACTTTTTTTGCAGGATAGCTTGCTTTAATCATCTCTGCTAAACCGCACTGTGAACCGATTGCATCTGGATCTGGGCGAACATGACGATGAATTATTATCGTATCAAACGAATGTATATCTTTTAAAATTTGTTCCTTCAACATTAAACTCTCCTTTATATGAAAACTTTTGAAATATAGTTTCTATGACTGTAAAATAGAATTATGTATTAGTCATTGAAAGGTGGAAGCTAAGTGAATAGCATTGCAACAATTGTAATTATATCTTTTCTATTCTTCTTATTTTACGTTACCAAATTTTTCTTTACAAGCGAACTGTTAACAAAAAAAATTGCAGGATCACGTGCAAGATTAACTTTTGGATTATTCTTATTGCTTTACGGTATAAACCAAATTGTAGCAAAGCTTGAATTAATAACAATTTGTGTCGGTATTGTGTTCATTCTATTTGGCGCGGCAAATCTATATCGTGGATACTTACAGAATAAGCATTATAAAGCAATTGAAAATAAACAAACTGTTTAATCTTATAGTAATCTAGAAAGTGAGAAAACTTACATGATGACTGAAGAACTATTTTCATCAAAATTTGATGAACTAGTAGAATTATCACATTCTAGTAATAAACTTCAAAAACTACTTACTTTTGCAGAAGAATTAGAGAATCAAGAGGAATGGGGATATCTATATTACGTTAATATGGAATTAGCAGAAACTGCTTTTTCTATTGGTGAAATAGACTTATTTATTGATACCTTTTTGTGGTGTGTAGATTTATATGACCAAAACGAAGAACTTATCGAGCAAGAGCAGATCCTATGGCTGTACAAGTGGTTGTTAGAAATAATACCTCAGTCTCTCAGATTCTCGTTAGAAGAAATTCATCATTATTTCGAGGATTTTAAGAATCGTTTAGTGATTGCTAACTATTCTTTAAGACCTTATTTTCAAGCTCTATTTATAATGAACTTATATTTAAATCAAATTGATTACGCAAAACAAAACTATCAACTATATAAAAAATCTCCAAGGGATCATTTAAGTAATTGTGAAAAATGTGAAATGTATGGTGAAATGATTTATTTACTAAAAACTGATCATCTTCAAGAAGCGTTAAATCTACAAAATAAAATAATGAATAGCTCAGTAGATTGTGACGAAGCTATACACAAATCCTATTCAAAATTACTGCTTCCTATATTAGTAGAAGGCAAAATAGATGAAGCATTAATTATTCAACAAAAAGCTTATTTTGTAACATACAATCGCACAAAATACATTCCTGAACTAAGTGAACAAATGATTTTTTTAACTTTTTGTGATCCTGACAGGGCAATTGAATTGTTCTATAAACATGTTGATTTATGTGATAATCTTTCGAATCTATCATATAAATTCGAGTTTTGGCTAGCAGCATTATTTATGGCGAAAAAATTAAAAATAAATGAAGATGAATTTATTTATGACTTAAAGAAATTAGAGAAAATTGTATTTGACCTAGCAAAAGATTTTGATACTAGAAACGAAAATAATGAATTTGTTAATCGAGTTAATAAACTACTTTCGAATTAAAAATAAGGGATGATTTTTTCATAAACTTCAAAGGCGGGAATCGTTTCCTGCTTTTTTTTACGTAATTAAAAAATAATGGAAGCCCTAATAGAGCTTCCATTATTTTTAGAACTAAAAAATACATTCTCAGACTGATTGCAAGCGCTTGTCAACAGTCTGAGGTCATCGATCTAATAACTGCATCATCATCAATGCTTTACCTACTAATATTCCTTGCTGAAATACTTCAACATCAACTTTTCCAAATTTACGACCTAATTCTAAAACTTTTGGCTTAATTTCGATTACATCATCAATTTGAACTGGCTGTACGAAGTAAATTGTAATATTTTCTACGATTAAGTCCCCTTTTTTCATGTCACGAACTGCTCGTTTACCTGCCTCGGTTACAATCGTCGTAAATACGCCATGTGAAAGAGTACCAATTACATTCGTCATTTGAGGAGTTACATTACATCTAATCGTGAAGTCATCATTTTTTTGATCTTTATTATTATGAAATTGACTAGTAACTATATCATCAATTGTTTCTCCCACTTGAGGTTGGCGTTGCAATTGTTGTAAGGCTTCAAGTACATCTTGACGACTTATAATACCGATTAAATTATTCGATGTATTTACAACTGGTAGCAACTCTATGCCTTCCCAAACCATCATTCTAGCAGCTGCTGCAACCGACATCTTTTCATTTACACTTATTGGTTGTCTAGTCATGACTTTATCAATTCTTTGAGTACGTTGTTCATGTATAATATCCTTTGAAGTTACAATTCCTATTAACTTACCTCGATCATCAATTACAGGATATCTTCCATGACCTGTATCTCTGTTATATTCATACCACTTTTCTACTTCATCAAATGGAGATAGTCTAGCTGTTTTTTCAGTTGGAATGAGTATATCCTCAACTAGTACTATATCTTTCTTAATTAACTGATCATAAATTGCTCTATTAATTAACGTCGCGACAGTAAACGTATCATAACTAGAAGAAATAATCGGCATTTTCATTTCATCCGCAAGACGTTTTACACTTTCATCTGTATCAAATCCACCTGTTACTAAAACCGCTGAACCTTCTTTTAATGCTAATTCATGTGCTTTCACTCGGTTTCCGACGATTAATAAATTATTTGCACTAATATATCTCATCATCGCATCAAGCTGCATTGCACCGATAACAAACTTATTAAGTGTTTTATGTAATCCTTCTTTACCACCTAAAACTTGTCCATCAACAATATTAACAACTTCGGCAAAAGTTAATTTTTCAATATTTTCTTTTCTTTTCGTTTCAATACGAATCGTACCTACACGTTCAATAGTACTAACAAATCCTTTGTTTTCCGCATCTTTAATTGCTCTATATGCAGTACCTTCACTTACACTTAAATCTTTTGCAATTTGTCTTACTGATATTTTATGACCGACCGGTAGTTGTTCAATATGTTCTAGTATTTGATCGTGCTTTGTAGTCAATTACCTCACCAAGCTTTCAATGGTTGTATTAATATTTTTATTAACTATTATATAACAATTCATACCATGAAAAAAAGCACGTTTCAACGCGCTTCTAATACTGTACTAATATTTTCTTCGATGATCAATACTACAATAATGAAATTGTTGTATTTGGCTCATGAATGAAACCATTATTCTTTGATAATTTTGCAATGAACTCATTTGGGTCTACTTGGATTGGTGGAAATGTATTATAATGCATCGGAATTACTTTCTGTGCATTAATCCATTCAGAAGCAATTACTGCATCGTCGATTCCCATTGTAAAATGATTACCAATTGGTAAATAAGCTAGATCGATATTTTCATACTCACCTAATGTTTTCATACCTCTGTATAATGCAGTATCACCAGCATGATAAATTGTTTTATCAGCTATTTTTAATAAAACGCCTGATGGTGGTCCTACATTAATAATTTGTTTATTTTCTTCATCAACAATACTTGAACCATGGATTGCTTCTACTAATTTTAATTTACCAAATGAAAACTCTTTTTCTCCCCCGATATGCATAGGGACAACTTTGACACCTTGCCACGAGATCCAAGTTGCTAATTCCACAGGAGCAATAACAGTTGCATCATTTCGTTTGGCTAGTTCAACTGTGTCACCTAAATGATCGCCATGCCCATGTGTTACATAAATATAATTCACTTTAATATTTTCTACCTTCACATTAGTATGTGAATTACCGTTAATAAACGGGTCAATAATAATTGAATCTTGACCTTGTTCTACTAAAATAACACTGTGCCCAAAATATGTAATTTTCAATTGAAGTCGCTCCTTTGTTATAAAATTAGTCTCTACCACATTTTAACAGATTATTTTCTATTACAAAAATAAGAAATAAGTTAACTATTTTACGTAATTCGATAAAAAATGATAAAATAAGAGTGTTGTAAACTGTAAAGACTTTTTTTGTTTATTGCAGTAATTTGTTTTTTAAGAAAGGATGTTACAAATGGAACACCGTATACAAAATCTATCAACTTGGTTAAAAGAGCAAGATATTCAACTAGGATTTATTACATCTACTGAGAACGTATTTTACTTAACTAATTTCCATTGTAATCCACATGAACGTCTTTTAGCTTGTCTTGTATTTCCAAATGATGAGCCAATTCTTGTATGTCCACAAATGGAAGTTGGACATGTACAAAACGCAGGCTGGAAATATGACGTAATTGGCTTTAATGATAGTCAAGATCCTTGGGCAATGATACAAGAATCATTAGCAAAACGTAATATTACAGTAAATCGTATGGCGATCGAAAAAGAACATCTTCTTGTTGGCCGCTATGAAAGATTAGTACAACTTTTCCCTGGCGTACAATTCCTTGCAGCTGAGGAAAAATTACATGACTTACGTTTAATTAAAGATAGCGAAGAAATTCGTCGTATGCAGGTTGCTGCTGAAGCTGCTGATATGGCTTGCCAAATTATTGTTGATCGTATTGCTGAAGGCAAAACAGAAATGGATTTAATTGCTGAAATGGAATACGAAATGAAGAAAAAAGGTATTTCTAAAACTTCATTTAGCACTTTAATTTTAACTGGTGCAAACTCAGCGTTACCACATGGAAATCCTGGTACAAATCCAATTAAAAAAGGTGATTTCGTACTTATGGACTTAGGATTTATCGTTGATGGATATTGCTCAGATATTACTCGTACAGTAATGTTTGGTCAACCAAATGAGCAACAACGAGAAATTTATGAAACCGTTTTAAAAGGTCAACTTGCTGCAATCGAAGTAAGTAAACCAGGCGAGGTATTAGGAAATGTTGACCGCGCTGCTCGTCAAATCATCACAGATGCTGGATATGGCGAATACTTCGTTCACCGTATTGGTCACGGTTTAGGTATTGGTATCCACGATTACCCATCAGTAAATGATTCAAATACTGATATTATTAAAACTGGTATGTCATATACAATTGAACCAGGAATCTATGTACCAAATGTTGGTGGAGTTCGTATTGAAGATGATATCGTTATTACAGAAACAGGTGCAATGACATTAACGAAGTTCCCTAAAGAATTAATCATCCTATAATATGAATCAAGACGGATTAATAAATATTCGACAAGTACTTCCCTCAGACATCCCTATTATGCATAAATGGGAATGTGATGATGAGATTGGTAAACTTGTAGGAATAGAAAAACCACGTTCTCTAGATGCAATGGTACAAGGCTATGAAAAATATTTTGACGGACTTAAACCTAATCTCCACTTGTTCACAATCGAATACAATGGTATTTGTGTAGGAAGAATTGAATTAGGAAATCTTGATCAAGAGAATAATCATGCCGCTTTTGGAATCGTAATTGGAGATCAATCAATGCAAAATAAAGGAATTGGTTCATTTGCATTAAACTATCTACTAAATTATGCTTTTAATGAATTAAAACTTTTAAAAATATATGGTGAAGTATACGAATATAATATCGCTTCACAAAAATTCCTTACAAAATTAGGCTTTCATTTAGATGGTATATTGCGCAAGCATGAGTTTTTCAAAGGCGCTCATCGTGATATGTATCAATATAGCATGTTGAAAGAAGAATTTAATTCGAGTAAGGTTTAAATACCAAATAAAGACCCCTTTCTCCGTAAGATGGAGAAGGGGGTTTTTATTTATATCTTTTGAAGGATCGTATGTTGTAATGGAACACCACCCATTGATACATTTCGTTCAATTAGATGATATTGTTTACCATTTATGATAAAAAGTCTATTTCCTCTGTATTCAACTGTTTTACCTTGGCTTTCTAATTCAGCCTTCACAGCCTTCGCATAATCATTTAGATTTAAATAACGCTCATCTAAATCTAATGTAATATTTTGATTACGATAACCCATTAGCCAGTTAAACCCGAAAATACCTGCAATCAGAAAAATAAGGATTAAAATAAATTCCAATACTCTCACTCCTTTTTACATAAAATGGAAATTACAATATAATTTTACTATAAAAATAAAGTGAATGTTATTAGAATTGAGTATAAAATAAAATCCCTTTACCGATTTCGATAAAGGGATTTTACTTTTTATTAGTTTGTAGAAACAGATGTACCTTGTAATAAAGTAGTTGCTTCTTTGTATTCTAAGCCGTGAGCTTCCGCTACTGCTTCGTAAGTTACATATCCATCAAGTGTATTAATACCTTTGAATAATGCAGAGTTATCTAAGCAAGCTTTTTGATAACCTTTGTTAGCAATTTGAACTGCATAAGGTACTGTAACATTTGTTAATGCCATTGTAGAAGTACGAGGTACTGCACCAGGCATGTTTGCTACAGCGTAGTGTACTACTCCATGCTTCTCATATGTTGGGAAATCATGTGTCGTAATACGATCTGTTGTTTCGAAAATACCACCTTGGTCAATTGCAATATCAACTACAACTGAACCTGCTTCCATTGATTCGATCATTTCTTTTGTTACAAGTTTTGGCGCTTTTGCACCTGGAATTAATACTGCACCGATTACAAGATCAGATTCTTTAACCGCTTCAGCAATATTGTAAGGGTTTGACATTAAAGTCGTAATTTGATGACCAAAAATATCATCTAATTGACGTAAACGATCTGGATTTAAGTCAATCATCGTTACATGAGCACCAAGACCAACAGCTACTTTAGCAGCATTTGTTCCTGCTACACCTCCACCAATGATTGTAACATTTCCACGACGTACTCCTGGTACTCCACCTAATAAAATACCTTTTCCGCCTTTATTTTTCTCAAGGAATTGAGCACCGATTTGAGCTGACATACGTCCTGCTACTTCACTCATAGGAGTTAATAACGGTAATGTATTACCAACTTGTACAGTTTCGTAAGCAATTCCTACTACTTTATTATCAATTAAAGCCTTAGTTAATTCAGGCTCTGGAGCTAAATGTAAGTATGTGAATAAAATTAATCCTTCACGGAAGTATCCATATTCGCTTGGAATTGGTTCTTTAACTTTCATAACCATTTCATTATTCCAAGCCTCTTCAGCTGTTTCAACAATTGTTGCGCCAGCATTTACGTATTCTTCATTAGTAAATCCTGAACCAATTCCAGCATTTGTTTCAATGTAAACTGAATGACCATGTCCAACTAAGTTCATTACTCCAGCTGGTGTCATTGCTACACGATTTTCGTTGTTTTTTATTTCTTTTGGTACCCCAATACGCATGTTATTTCCCCCTGAAATATATTTAACTCGTGCCTCTTAGGATGAGCTCTATTTATTAAAAAATAATACATTTTTATATTAACACAAAACATATAGTGCAGAAAATGAAAACGCTTAATTTCGTTTAATAAATATTAATTCAGAATCTTTTTTACTATAAATTATGCTTTAAAAATGGAATTGTCCCACGAATTCTCATGATAATGGAATATGTCTGTATTTATTAATGACATCCAAGCCACCTGTGACCTCAAAAATATCACCTGTTATAAAGTCAGACTCTTCCTTACACAAAAATTGCACCATTCTTGCTATATCTTCTCCAGTACCAGATCTTCCAACTGGTGCAAGACCTTTTCCATTCTTACTTGCTTCAGTTTGATTTGCTTCTTTCATATCACCAAAAATATCTCCAGGACAAATCATATTAGATGTTATACCATTCTCTGCTTCCTCATAGGCTATTGTTTTAGTCAATGAAACTAGACCTACTTTAGCTGCGCTGAATGCAGAACGATAAATCCATCCAGAAGCTGAATTGGCACCTTGAAATCCATAATTTATGATACGGCCATATTTTTGCTTTCTCATAATTGGAATGATTTGCTTTAAAAGAAAAAACACGCTATGCAAATTTCCATACATCAAGTATTCCCACTCTTCATCCGTGTAGTCAGCCAGTTTTTTACGGTTAAATAAATACGGGCCAGCATTATTGATAAGACAATCAACCCTACCGAATTTCTCCATCGTTTTTGAGACAATCTCATTAATAAATTGTTTATCGCATATATCACCTTTTACAAAAAGAACCCGGTCCAAATAATCCTTCCATTCTTCTTTTCGCTCTTTGATAGCTTGTTCATCAGAAAAGTACGTAACAGTTACTGAATAACCATCCTTCAAAAATGCTTCAGTGACTTTCTTCCCTAACCCCTTTGATCCTGCCGTAATGACAGCATGCCTCATAAAACTCTTCCTTTCGAGTCTAAATAATTTTATATATTTGTGAAAATCATCTAGATAAATCAATCAATTGTATGTATTTGTAAAATCTATTCTCATTAACCTTTTTAATTTTAAGCATAAAGCTAATTCTTTAAAAATTATGTCATTATCGTTATACCTATATCTTTAATTTAGTAAGATTATTTTATTAAAAGATAACTATGTTTTCTATTATTATGAATTATTTTCCTTTTATTTTAATAATTTTTATTTTTAGATATTAAGCTTTACACATTCAATAAGCGAGCCTTGTTTATAAAAAATATTAGAACAAATTTGTTCAACTTATTTCCAATGTGTCAAAGGTAAATAGCAGTTAAATAAATTTTTAAAATCGTGTAAAAACTACTGGATTTTTATAACAAAAGGAAGTAATATATATTAATTCCTTTTTACGATACGACAATTCATGATATAATTATCACATCTACTGTGAATCTAGGCTGTTGCGAAAGTGACTTCGGCATTGGGTAAGAACCATGATAGTGAGTATACTTACTATTGGACGAAAACCAAGTCAATCAATAAAAAGTTGAGAATAATCACGTAAACGATAACTCAACTATGTAGGATTCGTTGTATCCGAATTTACGCCCTCGGAGTGTTAGAACCAAACGAGAGTAGTTTCGGCAAAATCGAACACGTAGAACAGGGAAGCAAACATCAATTTATTGATATTTATGAATTAATGGCAACGGGGGAGTAAATAAAATGTTACAAGATTATTTTTCATACGATGAACGATTAGGTATTTTACTACCAAGCCTAAAATTAGATTGGGAAGATTACTCCCACGATCAACAATTAATGATTCTTACTGAATGGGAATATATCCGTGGTGGAATACCTGATCAAATTAAGCGTTTAGAGTTTTCGATTAATCATAAACAAGAACAATTAAATCATGAATCTGATTTTGTTTTGAGCTGTAAATTAAATTCTGAAATTGCAGAATTAGCATCAATTATTAACGATCTTTGGATTTGGTTTAGAAGTAACCAACAAATGTCCAATGATACAAAAATACATGGTTAAAAAGCTAACATATAAATTTGTTAGCTTTTTTCTATACCTCTATTATTTAGGTTTATTCGTTTTCGCGCTTTTGAATTTGTAAAAGCGTGTCTCCGATTGTTTTTAGTTCCTCTTTAAGTCGGATGGTTTCATTCGCAACTTTATCGGAAGATGCTTCTTTGATTTGCTTGTTTAGTTGGTCAATCACTTTTCGTAACCTTCCGACGGATTGTTCTAGTTGAAAACTTGATGTAGGCTTCATAATTGTCTCCTTGAATGGTTTTCCTTTAGCATACCACATACTTGTTTACAACCAAACGGGTATTCATTTAGTTAAGAGTATATTGTCTAATTTAGGTTCAAGTATTTAGGTTTCCATTCATTCTACACTCTAAAAAAGCTAACAGATAATTTGTTAGCTTCAAAAATTTTTATTTAATCTGTTGGCTCCTGGTTTACCCGTTCCGATAATATACGATATTGATAAAATTTCTTTGTATATTCTAATACGTTTTTTGTAAAAGATTCATTCCACTTTGCCCCAACAGTAACTCCTAATAAAGGAATACCACTTAAAACCTTATTCCGTAATGAGTGGATTGTTAATAACTTGCACATTTGTAATATAACTGTGTAATAGACCCCTTCTCCATTAAATTCATTTTCCCAATTTGCAAATACGTCCGAATCCTCATGCTTTAAAATATCGTTCATTAAATTACTCCAAACAACGTATTTTTCGGTTGATGGGAGGATTGCACCTTGTAATACTTTTAAGCTGCATTCCATCTCTTTTGGAATACTTACATCATAACCATAACAAAGTGCTATTTCTTGTACCGTTTTAAGATTAATAAATAATAAAGCAGGCAAATCACCAAATAAAGCAAGCTTTGTACTAGTTCCACTTATTCCACCTTGAACACTTGAAACTATTAATGCTTTCGATATTTCTTGCTCAGCTAAGAAATTCAATTGTCTTAATGGTAACTTTCTTAAATCGCTTATTGTCTTAATATCACTTCTTAAAATTTGTGCTCGATTAAGTATATCTAATTTCTTTTCTTGAAACTGTTTTGTTGTTTGTATTAAAGATTGAGTGTGGAAAAAAGCAGTTGAAAAAAATTCATTAAAAGTATTCGAATAGCTCTGAGGTATTTTTTGGAGGAGAAAATTAGAAGCATTCTGATACATAAGTTCTAATTTATTTAAATTTTGCTGTTGTTGTTTCTTTTCAATCAATTCGTTAAGTTCAAGCCATAAATTATACTCTTTCATCTGATCCATACTATCACCTCGAATATAAAAAAACGTAGAGCCAAAAAGTGAACTCAATTTAAGAATATGAGGTCATCTATTTTTGTATGCTCTACGTTTATGCTTACTTTTTGATTATTTCATTCCAACTCGTACTACATCTCTTGCGATTACAACTTCTTCATTAGTAGGAATTACGATAACTTTAACTGGAGAGTGATCAAAGCTAATGAATGCTTCTTTTCCTCTAAAGTTATTTTTACTTGGGTCAAAATAAACACCCATAAATTCAAGACCTTCTAATACGGCTTGACGAATTTCTGGACCATTTTCACCAATACCAGCAGTGAAGATAATCGCATCTACACCTTTCATGCGTGCAGCATACGATCCTAGATATTTGTGAATACGTTCAATGAATACACTTTGAGCGATTTTAGCTCGTTTATTACCTTCTTCAGCTGCAGTCTCAATATCACGTAAGTCACTTGAGAATCCAGAGATCCCAAGCATACCACTTTGTTTATTTAATACATCAAGTACTTCCTCAGCTGTTTTACCTGTTTTTTCCATAATAAATGGGATTAAAGCTGGGTCTAAGTTACCTGAACGAGTTCCCATTGTTACACCAGCAAGTGGAGTGAATCCCATTGAAGTATCAATTGATTTTCCACCTTCAACTGCAGCAATACTTGCACCATTTCCTAAGTGACATGAAATAAGTCTTAGCTCTTCAATTGGTTTACCAATTAATTCAGCAGCTCTTTCTGTTACATACTTATGTGATGTACCGTGGAATCCATATTTACGAATACCAAATTGCTTATAGTACTCATAAGGTAAGCTATATAAGTAAGACTCTTCTGGCATTGTTTGATGGAACGCAGTATCAAATACAGCAACTGCAGGAACATTTGGTAATAATTCTTTAAATGCACGAATACCAACTAGGTTAGCTGGGTTATGAAGTGGTGCTAAATCAGAAAGTTGATCAATTTGTTGTTCAACTTCTTCAGTAATTACAGCAGAATCTGTAAATAGTTCTCCACCGTGAACTACACGATGTCCAACTCCATGAATTTCATCGAATGAAGAAATAATTCCTAAACCTGTTAGCTTTTCAAGAAGCATTTTTACTGCAACAGAGTGATCAGCAATATCAGTTACTTCTTTAATTTTTTCGCCGTTTACTGAAATTACAAAAACACTATCCTTTATACCAATACGTTCTACTAAACCAATTGTAAGTACTTTTTCGCTAGGCATTTCAATTAATTGAAATTTTAATGACGATGAACCTGCATTAATAGCAAGAATATTTGCCATGTTTTTTACCTCTCCTTTAAACATGAAACTGTTATATTTTTTTAGCTGAAATTATTATAACACAAATTAGTTTACGTGTTTAAAAGTTCAATTATTGTAAATTTTCTTTAAACCATTCATTCATTTGAAGCATAATATCTTCAACTGCTTTCATATTCGATAACTTAGGGAAATCAACTAATAAAGCCTGCTTTGGCTTCTTCATATTTTCTGCATTTTTGCGGATTATTAATATACTTTTTTGATGTTTTTCATCCTTAAAGGCAGATACTGGCAACTGTATCAATCCTTGAATAACACCTGTTTCATTAATATAGCTTTGTAATTGTGCAGATTGCTCTGAAGTAAATAGGTGATTTGGAACTAGCGAGATGAAAAATCCTCCAGATTTTAAGTAGTTCATACTTTGCTCAATAAACAAATGATGAGCATAAGACAGGCCTTCTTTTGCTTTTAAAGTATATTCGTTTGCACGTTCAGCATTTGGATAAAAACCAATTGGTAGATCACAAACAACAAGGTCAACCGGATCTACAAATAAAGGTGCTAAACTATCTTGATTAAATAGTTCTATTTCATGTCCTAGTAAGTTGCCAATAACAAATGCGATTCTAACAAGAACATCATCTACATCTATTCCAACAGATTCAGTAAATTTATCCTTTGAAGAATTTAAAATTGTTAATAGAAGATTTCCAGTACCGATTGCCGGATCTAAAATAGTTAAATTTTGTTTCCCCTCAGTAAGCTTTCCAACTAAATAAGTAATAATAAAAGCAATACCATCTGGAGTCATTTCATGATTTGTTTGTACCCCTTGCTTCATACCTTTTAATATCGCTAATTGAAATGCTCTACGAATACTCTCATTATCTTTTGATGCCGATGTAAATTGATGAATTGTATTCATAAGCTTGTCTTTTTGTGAACCATTAATTTCTTCTTGCAAAACTTCCCCTTCAAAGAAATTTTCACCTGTTTCAATTAATGCCTCTAAATAAGAAATTTCTAAATTATCTTTTAAACATTCTGTCGATTCATCTATGTAATTAAATAAAAATTCTACTGAATTCTCTCTTACCATTTTTCATTCCTCACTTTCATAATAGAACAGTCATTGTGTTTCATTATACGTATGGCTTTTAAACGTGTCCACTTTAATAATTTCTTCTATTAGAAAGTATTTGGTTTTTTTAATCAATTTTAATCCAGTACTGTTAATTTAATTTTAATTGATGAATGTTTACTTTTATTTAATACATTTTGAACTTTTTATGTAGTTTTATTATTTTGGTATTGAACTGAATTAATGTCATTATGATGAACAGTATCTTTTTCATGGAGCAATAATGAAAACATAAAAAAGACCTCTTATACTGAGGCCCTCGTTAACTAATTTTCACTTTCTTTTCCAAAGGTTTCATAAATCGGGTTATATAGTTCAAAGATTTTGTTCCATGAACTAGGCGATATAAGCTTGTGATAACCGAAAGTAATGTATATGGTTTGTATGCTAAGTATTTTGATTCCCATTTATTCGCAAATTTGCTTTTAAAAGTTAATAATCCTTTGAAGTTATAAATTGAGTTACCATATTTAAAGATTATTTTTGCGGATTTTTCGATGATTGATGATTTTGAATCTTGGCCAACATTTGCTAATGGTGCCATTCCAAGGCTGCAGCTTTTAAATCCATTTTCTTTTGCCCAAAACATAATTGAAACAAACAGCATATCCATCGTTCCATATGGTAATTCCTTTAAATATCTCATTAAATCGATTGTTATATTTTCGGCTTGAATCGGTAATGTCGCAAAAGCAATTACTTGACCATTTTTATCCCTTAAAATTCCGATCGGAAAATTTGAAACATAATCAAAATGAAATGAACCTACTGAAAAGGATAGCTCTTCTCTTCCGTTTAACCATACATCAGAGACCCCTTTTAGCTCTTGAAGTAGACCTATAGAATGTCCAGGCATAGACACTTCAAATTGATATCCTTGTCGAATGAATTTATTCCTTTTTGTTCTTAGTTTTGCTCCTTTTTTACCTGCAATTTCGAAATTCTCTAATTCAACTATTGCTTCTTCACCTAATTTTAACAATCGATAGCCAGCTTTTTCATACAACATTTTTGAGTTTTCGTCTATTTGATAAAAGCACGGAATACATTTTATACTCCTTGAATAATGTTCAAACTCCTTTATTTTTTCAAAAGAAATCTCACCAATTGGATCACATAGAACAACTAATTTATTACCTTTTTCACGGTAAACAAATGCAGATTTTTGATCTTCTGAAAGAAATACTTTTTTATCTCCAAGTAATCCTAAATGTGTTAATGAAGTTCCACCATATGATTGAATAAGTTGTTGAATAATCTCAATTGTAGTTTTTTGATTTGATTCTTTTAAAATTTGTTTCATAATACCCCCAATATAAAGAGTCAATTTTCTTTACAATTTCTATTTTACAAAAAATAATTCCTTGTGGATATCCATACATTATTTTTTTTTATTAATGTATTATTTGGTAATATCTAACCCCTCCTGTATAATTCAATTTATTAAATATAAATGGATGTGAGAACAAATGAATAAGAAGATTGGTTTTATTGGTTGCGGTAAAATGGCCCAAGCTATGATTGGTGGGTTAATTGATTCGAATGTAATTGAAAAGCATCAAATTTATGTAAGTGCAAGATCTAATGAAACACTTGTAAAAGTGAAAGATTTATATAATGTTCACACATTAAATAGTAATATCGATTTAGCAATGCAGGTTGATTATTTGTTTTTAGCAGTTAAACCTGATTTATATCCAACTATTATTGAGGAAATTAAAGAAGTTGTTTCAAGTAATACTGTAATCATTACAATTGCCGCTGGAATTACTTTAGAAGGTGTTGAGAAATCATTCGGTAAAGAGGTTAAAATCGTTCGAACGATGCCAAATACTCCTTCGTTAGTTAGGGAAGGCATGAGTGCACTGTGTCATAATCAAGTAGTGTCCAATGAAGAGTTAAGTGAAGTAATGGAAATTTTCAATAGCTTCGGAAAATGCGAATTAGTAAATGAAAAATTAATGGATGCGATTCCTGCTGTTAGTGGTTCTTCTCCAGCTTATGTTTACTTAATGATTGAAGCTTTAGCAGATGGAGCTGTATTACAAGGTATCAAACGCGACCAAGCATATAAGTTAGCTGCACAAGCAGTTTTAGGTGCAGCAAAAATGGTACTTGAAACTGAACTACATCCTGGAGAATTAAAAGACCAAGTTTGTACACCAGGTGGTGCAACAATAGAAGCAATTGCCGAATTAGAAAAACAAGGCTTCCGCTCATCTATTATTTCGGCCATGGAACGTTGTACTGAGAAATCAGTGTCTTTAGGTAAATGATATTGGAACCATATACACACTGAGGCATTCATATTTGTGAATGCCTTTTTAATGCAAAAAAACTGTCGAGATTTACTCGACAGCCTTTTACCTCTTAAAGGGTATTTGTTATTATTTTGCAGCTTTTACAGCTTCGATTGCTGCTTCATAGTTTGGATGAGTTGTACCTTCAGCTACGTACTCAACGTAAGTAACAACATCATTTGAATCTACTACGAATACTGCACGAGCTAATAAACGTAATTCTTGCATTAAGACACCAAATGCTTCACCAAAAGATGCATCACGGTGATCAGAATAAGTATGTACATTTTCTAAACCACTTGCAGCACACCATCTTTTTTGTGCGAATGGTAAGTCCATTGAAATTGTTAAAACTTCAACGTTTTCTACGTTTGATAATTCTTCGTTAAAACGACGAGTTTGAGCATCACAAATTCCAGTATCTACAGAAGGTACTGCGCTAATTAAGCGTACTTTACCAGCTGAAGCCTCTAAAGTTACAGGGCTTAAATCATTTGCTAATACAGTAAAGCTTGGAGCTTTTTCTCCTACTTTTACTTCTTGTCCAATAAGAGTTACTGGATTGTTTTTAAATGTTACAGTTGCCATGATATTTCCTCCCAAAATTACAAAATGTTCACAACATTTATCTTACTGGAAGGAAACCTTGAATGCAATTAACTTTACTTAAATTTTATATTTAATCTAAATCTGAATCAAAATCATCCACATGTTTATCTGAATCATCTTTTTTCTTCATATATTTTTTTACTTTTTCTAATGCTTGTGGAGTTAAATCCATTAGCTTTTCAATTAAATGTGTATTTTGGTCTAAGTGAAGTAGTTTAACACCATCTTTACCTACAATTAAAAATGCAATCGGAGTGATTGAAGCACCTCCGCCTGTACCTCCTCCAAATGGATGTGGACTTCTTACTTCAGCTTCTTTAACACCATCTACTAAATGGTAATTTCGAAATTCACTTCCACCAGCTGCAAAGCCAACCCCTACTTTTGATACGGTTAAAATTAAACTTCCATCTGGTGTTGAAATTGGATCACCAATAATTGTATTTACATTAATCATTGCTGATAAATTTTCCATTGCCGCGTGCATTAAGTCTCCAATAGGATGTTGACTCATTTGTTAATCACCTCTAATTAGTTTCGATTGGATGTGTTGCTTTAAAGTCTTTTCTAGTTTTTAAATATGCTTTAAGTAATAATAATCCCGCAAAGACTGCCTTTCGTACCGAAAATGAAAACCTTATCTTTCCTTTAGTTTCCATTACGGACGTATAATAATTGGGCGTGATATCGATCGTTGGCGGATGATGTAATATTGTAAATTTCTTTAATAAATTTTCAAAAATTCCGATCGCACTATAAGCTGTTCCAATTGATATCCCTGTTAAAGCAGAATTTCCGACACCGAAATGAATATGATAAGTTAAATTGTAAATTTGTACAGTGTTTAAAAATTTTGTAATGATAGTATGTCCGTTGGAGTATAAATTTATGAAAAAATCAATTTGTTGAAAGACAGACAAATCCCTTTTTTTCTCTAAATCTGATACGTCCTCCTTTACCTCTTTTGGTCTCTTTAAAGGAATCGTAAAGGTGAAATACAAAAGGTTGTTCAGGATAGACAGTTTAATATTCATAAATCGTTCTTCATTTGTATAAACGGATAAAATATTGACTTTCATATTTATAAAAAGGACGAAAATGATTAACAGTAAAACAACGATTGCAATAAAAATTAGAATTGAGTATAGGTAAAGCAAAAAATCACCCTTTTTTGTATCAGTATGGGCAAACCAACTTCTGGATAAACAAAAAGAATGGTAAAATTACATACCATTCTTTTTGAGTAGTAAAATATTAGGTTTTTAATGTAAATTCTAGTTGTTTGTTGGTAACAAACAACTTCTAGGACACTCTCGCTTGACCTTCCCTTAACTTACTCATGTCTTTTATAGACAATATAACCACGGCAAATAGTTTCACTGCATTTAACAGACAGTAGATCATCTTTTTCTAACTCAAATGGATTTTCATCAAATAAAATAATGTCAGCAGAATATCCTTCTTTTATGAGACCTCTTTTATCTTCTTGACGAAACGAAGCCGCACTATCAATTGTATATAGTTTTATTGCCTCATATAGGCTAATTGCTTCATCGATATTATATGCTATCTGGTCCTTTGCTTTTCGGGTAACCGCTGTATATATACCTTGCCACGGATTAATTGTATCAATCGGTGTATCTGAACCATTTGCTATAGCGATTGATTCATTTAATAGTGTTTTAATTAAATATGCATATTCATTTCGGCTATGACCAATACGTTCTACTAGCCATGGATAATCGGCATATATAAATGAGGTTTGTACATCTACAACGATGTTTAATTCTTTCATTTCCTCAATTAATTTTGGAGATAAAATTGCACAATGTATAAAACGATCAGGTAGCTGAGTTTGATTAGGATATTTTTTAACAACATCAATAGCTTGCTTAACGGCTAAATCTCCAATCATATGAAATGCTATTGGCAATCTATTTTCACGCGCTTTTTTTGTAATTATTTCTAATTTTTCTAAAGAAGTCACTTGTAATCCTGTTATGCTTTGATCGTCGTCATAAGGTTTTTGTAACAGTGCAGTGCGACCACCAAATGAACCATCAATAAATGCTTTTACGCCTCCAAATGATACATTTTTATTGCCATTATGTAATCTTCCTTTGACTTCATCCAAAGTCGTATGATGAATTAAAACATGAGTATGAAATGGAACTTCATTTAACAATCGCTCATATAAATCTATCACTAAATTTGCGTTTCCATAATAGGATAAATCCTCTGTAACCGCTCCAACAATACCGTATTGATAACAATCTTTAATAGCGGAAATGATTGCTTTTGACAAATACTGATCGTCAGGTGCCGGCATCGCTTTTATGATTAAATTGACAGCTTCATCATACAATAATCCGTTTAAACGACCATCCTCAAAGCAGCCAATTTGTCCTCCTTCGATTTGCATTTGTTCATTTATTGATGCATGGTCAAGTGCAAGAGAATTTACAAAGTAGACATGTCTACAAGTTCTTTTTAACACAAGTGGATTTGTGCTTGATAAACTATTTAAGTCGTCAATGCAAAATACAGCTTTTGAGTCCCATTCGTTTTCATTCCATCCTTCCCCAACAATCCACTCATTTGGGTGCGCGTCATTTACAACTTTTTTCATTCGATCAAGCATCTCGTCATATGATTGACACTTTGACAAATCTACACGATTCATCGCTTCTCCATGACCAATTAAATGCAAATGACTATCAATGAAACCTGGAAAACCGATTTTTCCGTTACAATTGATTTTCTCAAATTGTTCACCCTCTAAAGTAGAAAGTAAATCTTCATATGTTCCTGTTTTTAAAATTTGTTCACCTTCAGTAATGATTGAGTCTACAGTTTCCCCTTCATTTTCCATCGTATAGAATAAACCATTATGCCAAAGCTTCTTCATTTCATTCCACCAACCGTTCTTAAAATAGTTTCGTTTTTTATTTTGAAAGATAAATTGTCCCAAAATCAAAAAAAGAGGGAATTTTCCCTCATTTTAACATAAGTATTTAATTGGATTCACGTAATTGTTCCATCGTACGTAATTCTACTCGGCGAATTTTACCAGAAGTTGTTTTTGGTAGCTCTTGGACAAATTCAATTTTACGTGGATATTTATAAGGAGCAGTAATTTTTTTCACGTGTTCTTGTAGTTCAGATACTAAGTCATCTTGATTTGTAGTATTTTCAGTCAAAACAACAAATGCTTTAACAACATTTCCACGTAATGGATCTGGACTAGCAACAACCGCACATTCTTTTACAAGCTTATGTTGTACTAACGCATCTTCTATTTCAAAAGGACCAATTGTATAACCAGAACTAATAATGATGTCGTCACTTCGCCCATCAAACCAATAGTAGCCATCTTCATCTTTCTTAGCTCGGTCACCGGTTAAATAATACTCGCCTTTTCTTTGTGCTTTTGTACGTTCCATATCATTATAATAATGTTTAAATAATGCTGGTGAGCTTAAATGTACTGCGATATGTCCCACTTCGTTAACCCCAATTGGATTTCCTTCATCATCAACGATTTCAACTAAGTTTCCTGGCGTTGGAATACCCATTGAACCTACTTTTGCTTTAATATCCTTCATCGTCCCGATTAATAAAGTATTTTCAGTTTGTCCATAACCATCTCTTACATCAACATTGAAATGCTTTTTGAACGTACGGATTACTTCTTGATTTAAAGGCTCTCCTGCTGATACAGCACTTCTTAATGTAGGTAATTGATATTGATCTAGATTTTCAACCTTTGCCATAAAACGGTATTCGGTTGGCGTACTACAAAATACTGTTATATTTTGCTCCTTTAGTAATGTTAGGAAAGTATCTGAATCAAATTTCCCTTCATAAAAGAAACCCGTTGCCCCACTGCCTAATGTCGCTAGAAATGGACTCCAAATCCACTTTTGCCACCCTGGACCTGCAGTTGCCCATACAGTATCATCTTCAGTCACATCTAGCCAATTCGAAGCAACTGTACGAATATGTGCAAACCCCCAACTATGAGTGTGTACAACCCCTTTAGGATTGCCAGTCGTTCCTGACGTATATGAAATAAACGCTAAGTCATCACTTTTTGTTTCCACAGTTAATACATGTGCTCCACTAATTGCTTGGTCATTCAATGAAGTCCACACTGTTTGTTGATTATGAATCGTAAATAATTTATATTTTCCAGTTTTAGCAATATCGCTAAAAGTACCTATATATTCATCATGCGAAACAATCGCTTTTACTTCACTATGTTCAAGACGGTACTGAATATCCTTAACCGTTAACATTTCAGATCCTGGGATTACAACACATCCAATTTTTAAAATAGCTAAATAAACTACATAAGTCTCAATACATCTTGGCATCATTACAAAAAGTTTGTCCCCTTTTTCGATGCCACTATTTTTAAATGTAAAAGCATATTGGTGAACTTTATTATATAGTTCCTTATATGTTAATTGGTGGGATTCTCCATTTATGTCAACCCACTTTAACGCCACTTTATCAGTTGAAGCAAATTTTTCAATTTCCCAAACGAGATTATATACTTTTGGAGCGATTAGACTTGTACTGTTCATCTTAGTTAGTCCCCCTTTTGATCATTACTAAAATTATATTTTGAATTTTGCAAAATAGAATAATAATGGTTTCGTTAATTGTATAGTCAATTCCTGCTATTTTTCGACTGTTTTTCAGAAAATTTAAACAAAAACTCACAAAAAAAATAAACTACCTAAAAAAGATAGTTTAATTCATCAAAATAACGAGCTATACTCCTCGCCTTTCCTGTAAATCAATCGCTTTCAACTGTAATACTGTATGTACAAGTAAATGTTTCATTAGGTTTTAGCATTTGAATACCAAGTCTATCTTTCATTTCTTTTACTTGGCCGATTTCATCTGCAATTCCATACCACGGTTCAATACATAGAAACGGTGCTGTTTGTGTAGTCCATATTCCAACGTATGGAAACCCCTCAAAATGAACTTTAATTGTATTACTATTATTTTTCGAACGAATTGTCAGCACGTTTTTATTAAGTTTTTCAAAAATTAATGCATCATCCTTAAAAAGTTCTCGAGTTAATGGTAAGTTTTTAATATTTTGACCGATTAGTTCTCTTTTACCACTTCGATATGGTCCTTCTAATTTAATTGTTTCTAATCTTTCTTCCTCTTCAAACTGTAAGTAATAATCCTCAAAACTTTCATCTTCCTTCAGTGGTATGTTAAACGCCGGATGAGCACCTATTGAAAATGGCATTGATTTCTGATCATTATTCGTTACAACATAATTAATAAAAACTGTATTGTTCTTAATCTTATAATTAATATTTAATGAAAATTGAAATGGATATTTTAAAAGCGTGTGTTCACTACTGATTAACTCATAGTTAATATAGTCTTCTTTCATTTCAGTTAATTGAAAATCCATATCTCTTGCAAAACCATGTTGAGAAAGCTCATAAACTTTATTATCCACTTTATATTGATTATCAATTAATTTACCAACATTCGGAAATAAAACAGGTGCATGTCTCCCCCAATAAGCAGGATCAGCATTCCATAAATAATTTAAATTATCTTTTTTTGTAAAGATACCCGTCAACTCTGCTCCCTGTGATTTAGTTGTAATTTTAATAAATTCATTTTCGATATTTGACATGAACAGGTCTCTCCTTTAATTTATTCCCTCAATTATAGCAAAGTTAATCTTAAATATTAAATCAAGCGAAATAGAAAAGAGGTAGGTTTTACCCTACCCCTTAATCCATAATTATTTAAATTTTATTATCGAGAAAATCCACCAAGGCTTTGTTCAGCCATTTGTACTAAACGCTTTGTGATTTCACCACCAACAGAACCATTAGCACGTGAAGTTGAATCTGGACCAAGGTTTACACCAAATTCTGTAGCGATTTCATACTTCATTTGGTTTAAAGCATTCTCAGCACCATCAACTAATAATTGATTGCTACCTGAATTATTTCTATTTGACATGTGTTGTCACCTCCTTGTGAGTATAGAGTGTGATAAAACACAAATCTTCATTCATATTTCTACTGGTAATTTTTAGTAATTTTATAAAAGTGCGTCGATATCGATTTCTTCTTCTTTTGTTGACGTTTGATTTCGAATCATTTCGTTCTCAAAAATGATTGATTCTCTATTAACTACAGCTTCATTTATTAGTTCAGTAAAGTCAAAACGACTCTCGTAACGAGCCACTTTATCACGTTTTGGTTTTGTAGTTGGATTAGCTGGAGTAAAAATTGTACAGCAATCCTCATAAGGTCTAATACTGATATCATACGTATCAATTTTTTTAGCAATATCCATAATCTCTAATTTATCCATAGCTAATAGTGGTCTTAAAACTGGATAATTAGTTACTTCATTGATTGTATGCATACTTTCCAATGTTTGGCTTGCCACTTGACCTAAACTTTCACCAGTTGCTAAAGCAAGTGCTTTTCGATCAACAGAAACTTGCTCTGCAATTTTAAGCATAACACGTCTCATGATTGTCATTGTGTAGCTTGCAGGCATTTCTTTATGAATTGCTTTTTGAATTTCAGTAAATGGTATAACATGTAAAGTCACTCGTCTACAATATCTAGTTAATTTACTTGCTAAATCAAATACTTTTTGTTTTGCACGATCACTCGTAAAAGGAGGACTTTCAAAATGAATCGCCTCTATTGACACACCTCGTTTTAATAACATGTACGCTGCTACTGGGCTATCGATTCCACCAGAAAGTAATAACATAACTTTTCCACCAACTCCAACTGGATAGCCACCTGCACCATATTCTTCTCCACAAGTAATATATGTAGCATCATCACGCACTTCTACTCGAACAGCTACATCTGGCTGATGAACATCTACAGATAAGTGTTCAGTATTTTGAAGAATATACCCACCTAGCTCGCGATTTAACTGTGGCGTATTTAATGGGAATTGTTTATAACTACGTTGTACGTTAACTTTAAACGTTTTAACACTATCACCAAGCTCGTTAATAGCTTCAAGAGCACCTTTTTTAATTGCATCTAATTCAGTATCAACTTTTCTAGCATAACTAAACGTATGAATTCCGAAAACTTCCTTTAGGTTGGCAGCAACCTTCTCATGGTCTTCACCATTTAATTTTATATACATACGATCACGCGTTGCAGTGATTTTAATTTTTTCATAAGCTTTTAATCGATTTCGAACATTTTCTCTTAATATACTTGTAAATCGACCTCGATTTTTTCCTTTTGTAGTCATTTCTCCATAGCGAATTAAAATATATTCTACATTCATGCTGTTACCCCATTATTTTATATAAATTTTTAATTACTTCTTTAATTATTTTGTTAAACTGCTCTACTTCAATCATTGTATTTTCATAAGAAAGACTTATTCTGACAGCACTACTTGCTACTTTTTCGTTCTTACCCATACTTTGTAGTACTCGGCTTATCTCAAAAGTTTTAGAAGAACATGCTGATTTTGTAGAAATAAAAACATTTTCTTCAGATAGAGCATGGACAATTACTTCAGGCTTTAATCCTACAAATGAAATATTTATTATATGTGGAGCAAAATCTGATTGTGGTGAGTTCAATACAGTATAGTCAATCATCTCTAAATTTTGAATGAGCGCGTTTCTCATGTTATATAGGTGATCATTCATTGTTTTTTGTTTTTCTAGCGTGATTCTTAACGCTTTTGCCATCGCAACAATTCCTGCTAGATTTTCCGTTCCTGAACGAATCTCTCTTTCCTGTGAACCACCTGTCATTAAAGATGATAATGTTACACCTTCTCTAATATATAAAATTCCAGTTCCTTTTACACTATGAAATTTATGACCAGAAATAGATAATAAATCGATCGCAGCTTGTTTAATATTTAATGGTACTTTCCCTACCCCTTGAACCGCGTCAACATGGAAAAATACTTTAGGATAATCCGTTAATAATCGCCCAATTTCGGCTATCGGTTGAATTGCTCCTGTTTCATTATTTACATGAATGACAGAAACTAATATCGTATCATCTCTTAACGCATTTTTTAATTGGTCAACAGAAATAAACCCATCTTCGTTTGGGGATAAGTAGGTTACTTCAAATCCTAGATCCTCTAATTGTTTGTACGCTTCATAAATTGACGGATGTTCAATTTCAGTCGTAATTAAATGCTTCCCCCTTGAACGATGCATCATGGCAGTTCCTTTTATTGCTAAATTATTACCCTCTGTTCCACCTGATGTAAAGATGATCTCTGATGGTTGAACTGATAAAAGCTCTGCAATTTGGTTTCTAGCTTTTGAGAGTAATTGCTCTGAGCGTCCACCTAGCTTATGAATCGAAGAGGGATTTCCAAAAAATTGGTCCGAAACAGTCATATATGTGTCTAATACCTCTTTATAAGGCTTAGTAGTCGCGCTATTATCAAAATAAATCATATTTTTTTGTACCTCCATATTGCTTGAGTCCATTTTTCATTATATCTGAAAACAGACGAAACCCCTAAGATTTACATCTATAGGGGTAGTGTGTACTTTTGTTCACTTAGTATTTCTTGTAATTTATCGATTGCACCAGGTTCAATTTTTTCAATTGAAACGGCAGCTTCTTCTAGAGCTTCGTTATATTGAAATTCTCTAAATAATTGCTCTGCCTTGTCCATTGACGTTGCCATTTGTTCATTTTTACTTCTATAGCGATTTCCATATTGTATCACTTTTTCTACGAAATACCCTTGTTCAATCATATATTTCGTATCATTATAGCAAACATGTACAGCTGTTGCTGCTTTTTCTAGTAAAAATGAAACATGCGTCATTTTTAATGGCTTTTTCTCTAATTCCAAATAAACAATTTGCATACTTTCTTGAGCATCTTGTATTTGTTTCATAGAAGAAACTGGCATACCAGGTAAATTAGAAATTTGAACAAGACGTTTGACCTCTAACATTAATCGTTTCATTTCAATTAATTGATCACGAGCTTGTAATTCATCTTTTCGAAGTGCTTTTAGCATTTCAACATACATCAAATGAGATTCTTTAACATCTTCCATTTGCTTTTTTAATAAATCTAATTCTTCTCTTATTACAGAAAATGCAAGATCTTGTTCTGCTACACGGATCTGCAATAATTCAAAGCGTTTTGTAATGATGCTTACTTGCTTTTCAACCATTTTTTGTGCTTGAGTATCTTCATCACTTAATTCATAAATTTGCTGAACTAATTGAGTCTCTTCTTTTGTTTTCAAATTATCTTCTCGAATACTTTGAATTTCTTCCTGAGAAGTCCATATTTCTTTTTCTACTACAAATTTACTCTCTACTTCTTTTTCTAATAAATCATAGATTGAATCGACTTTTGCTTTCACAAATTCAAGCTTATCATTCGCTTCTGTGATTTCTAGTTTTTTAATTAATTCGACACAGTCGATACATATTTTAGAACAATCAATTGTTTCATTTTCTAATGCTTCAAAATCAAGCACATATCCATCTGCTTTCATTTGCTTTAAACCATCAGTTAAATTATGTATTTGAGAGGGCATTGTAGTAGAAGATTCAATATATAAATCCGGTATGATTTGCATATTTGTTTTTAGTATATGTACTTGATCAGCAATTTCTTTCACTAAGCCTCTTGCTTCTAAATAGTTTCCTTTTTCAGTTGTGTCATTAAATAATTGAATTTGTTGTTTGATATCATCCATTTTTTGTTCCAACTGAGTTTCAGAAATTGAATATAAATGACGATGAGTTAATAAAAGCTTTCTTTGCTCAAGATACTCTTGGTTTAACATTTCAATATCCGAATTATTTTGTTCTTCGCTACCTACTAGGTCACTTACCTCATTTAGAATTTTATCGATGCTTGATTCAGCTTCAGTTAGGCTTCCCTCAATTTCACTAATCCCTGCTTTAGCTTTCATGAAATGATATTTATTAATTGCCTCATCTATTTCTGAGATGGAATCAGTTACTTTTGGTAAAAAAGTTGTAACTAGTTCATCCCAATCGGTTCTCCATTTATCAAAAAGCTCTTCCGTTTGGCCGGTCATATTTAAGGCCTTTAGCTTTGAAAGTTCATCCGTAACTGGCTTACTCATTAACTGCATTCTCCACGATTCAAGTTCATCGAGTTTTTTGAATAAACGTTGTCGAATTGTTAAGGCTACAATCATTAATGCGATAACAATAGCTATTACGACTAAAATTACATAGAATGTCATTGTCATTTTCCCTGATGTACCTCCTTTTACTGCCATCTGAATCTATTTATTTGAACGTTATTTTTTGAGTTAATAAATCGCTATTTATTTAGGTCATAGTTAATAATAACATGATAAAGTTGATTTTTGGCTTAATTTTTTCAATTTTTTCATATTTTTATCAAACTATAATAAATACTGTAAAAGCTTGTAGAAATTTCAGATTTTCAAACAACGAAAAACGCCTTTTCATTGTGATTTTTCACAATGAAAAAGGCGAACTTTTAGGATGACAGTTCTACTCGACTAACTAGTCTCTCATCCATATCGAATAGTGATTCGATCCACTTCTCAACATACTCTTTATATCTTTCAAAAAAATACATATCATTTTGTTTTATATACAATACTTCATTTAAATAGCTTGGAAATAAGTACGGTGTTGAAAGGAAGGATTTTAATTGGACGAAAAAGACTGAAAATGGCATTGTTAGTTTCACATTAGACATACGAATAGCATCATAAATTTGAGTAAATGTATAACGCTCTCTTGCTAAATAAGTCATCATAATTTCACGAATGAAGACCGAGTCGATTGTCAGCTCTCTGTAAAAAATCGAAGCATATTCCTTTTTTAAAAAGTAATAATTAAGTACTTCACCAACAAGGTTCATTAAAATTACATTTGCGTTTTTATCATACAATGACAAACTATGTTTATCTAAAATTTCAACGTATCCTTCTAAAAAATCTACTATGATATGTTCAAGTAAACCTTGTTTACCTTTAAAATAATATGAAATCGTCGCAATATTTACATTTGCTTTTTTAGAAATGTCCCTTACTGAAGTACCATGGTATCCATTAATTTTAAATAACGTAAGCGCTGTCTCGATGACTTTCTTCTTTGTTGCAAGTTTATCTTGCTCCATACTCGTCACCCTCTTTTACAACATCAATTCCTTTATTAATTAGCGAAATACTGATAAAATCCTCTACAAATCGGTCGACAAAATCACCAGTATTCTTTCGAAATATGCTATGATATTTCACATGAAATAGGGAAAGGGGTCTACAAATGTTTCAAAAAGTCGAATATTCAGGTACAAAAGAACAACAATATAATACTCTAACAGCTCAAGTTAAAGCTTTAATAGATGGTGAACATAACCTAATTGCTAATTTAGCAAATACATCTGCCTTATTAAATCAGTTTTTACACCAAATAAATTGGGTAGGATTTTATTTAAAAGATGGCGATCGCAATGAATTAGTATTAGGCCCATTTGTAGGTCTTCCTGCTTGTGTACGTATACCATACGGCAAGGGAGTTTGCGGTACATCTGCTCAAACAAAAACAGTTCAAAGAATCGATAATGTTCACGATTTCCCTGGCCACATCGCTTGTGACGCTGCATCAAATTCAGAGATCGTTATTCCTTTAATTCATAATGGTGAAGTAATTGGTGTATTAGATATCGATAGTCCGGAATTCAATCGTTTTGATGAAACGGATCAAAAATATCTTCAAGCAATCGTAAATTTAATTGAAGAAACAATTAAATAAGAAAATTAATTTCTAAAGGAATCCTTTATTGGATTTCTTTTTTCTTTTTATAAAAAGCTAAAAACAAAACTGCCCTTGACTATTTTATACTATCTGGTTATAATATTTTTTGTGTAAAATAACGCAGCGTTGTAAGCACAGGCTTGATATTTATTTTGTTCCTCTACTGTTAAGAGGTGTCATCGCGTAACTCTGGCTGCTGGAGCGAGGATACATGAAAGCAAAATAAACAAACTGGGGCTACACGAACGTTTTTATTTTACTCCAAAATAAAAACTAAAGGAGGAGACAATCAATGTCTCGTTATACAGGATCTACTTGGAAATTATCTCGCCGTTTAGGCATTTCATTAAGCGGAACAGGTAAAGAATTAGAAAAACGCCCTTACGCACCAGGTCAACACGGACCTAACCAACGTAAAAAATTATCAGAATACGGTTTACAATTACAAGAGAAGCAAAAGCTTCGTCACATGTTTGGTGTTAATGAGCGCCAATTCCGTCGCACTTTTGATATCGCTGGTAAATTAGCTGGTAAACACGGTGAAAACTTCATGATCTTATTAGAAACTCGTTTAGACAACGTAGTTTACCGTATGGGTCTTGCTCGTACTCGTCGTGCTGCTCGTCAATTAGTTAACCACGGTCACATCTTAGTTGATGGCAAACGTGTAGACATCCCTTCTTTCCGCGTGAAAATTGGCCAAACTATCAGCTTACGTGAAAAATCACAAAACTTAGCTGTAGTTAAAGAAGCTGTTGAAGTTAACAACTTTGTACCTGAGTACATCACTTTCAACGCTGACAAATTAGAAGGTACTTTCAACCGCTTACCAGAGCGTTCTGAATTACCAGCTGAAATCAACGAAGCTCTTATCGTTGAATTCTACAACCGTTAATTAAAATGCTATGTAAATAGCATTTATAAAAACCCTAGAAACGTTGCTATATCAACACTTCTAGGGTTTTTTTATATTTAAATTCTGACAACAAAAGCCAACTAACCACCACAAATTAGGCGGATTTTTTTGGGGGATATTTTATTGTATATTATAGTGGACAGACACTTTTAAAACTATATAATCCGATTCTATTCAAATGAAAAAAGGACCCTTCCAGCACTCACTATTACTGGAAGGGTTCTTTTTACTTGGAGTTTTAATGAATCATATTCAAAAAGTACTGGGCAACATTTGAATAATAAACAAAATAGACTGTCCTTATTTGACCCCCGCAGGCTTGCCGAGAAGGCCCAGGTCTCGCCCCATGGAAAGCGAGCATCCTGTAGTGGAAATCAACATCACTCTACTCCTTTTACGAAAATTTGGTAATTTAATTAACATGGTTGTTTTTCAACAACGTGAAAACCCCCTATTATATTAATATGGGATTTTATTTATTTCAAGTTTGTACTAGTACTCACTAAACCATTAGAAACATCGGCTAAATTGTTTTTAATGTAGTTTTATTAATTCAATTTTTATTTTAGTATAATAGCCTTTTGTCTTTACAAAGCGTCGAAGAAAATTTATCTATTTCGAAATGTTCCATTTTTAAAACAAAAAGACTTTTTTTAGATACATTCAAATCCCAATATTTATTATACACTTACATTGTGAATATATTTACATACTATAAATTCGGAGGATTGATATGAAGAAAGCTTTTGTCCTTATTCTTTCTCTAGTATTAGCTTTTACATTTACCTATCCATTTTTATCCAAAGAGACCGAGAATGTTGTAGCTGAAGAAATTAAAAATTTTACAGTAGAGGAACAAGTATCGAATTCTCCTACTACTGAACTTTTGACAGATATAGATTCTCTAAAAGAAGTTAATGAGGAATTAGCAAAGAAAAATACTTTTGAAATAGGTCAGGATGTTGTAGTTTCAAAAGATGAACCTGGAGTTGAAATAGCGGTTAATGAAGTTGGGGACTTACAAATAGATGTGTCAAACGAAGATGTTTTAAACGACCTAAAGAAGTCAGGTGTCATTTATCCATTAGAAGATGAAAATATTCTTGGATACACTGTAGTTATTAAAGAGGACCAAATTGACAGTTATCTCAACAAGGAAGTTGCAACTCCAATTAAAGCTAGATGGGGTAACGGGTTATATGTGAAAAAAGGAAATACTACTTATGGGAATGGTGAAGTTATTCGTATGAGTTCTTATAAAGGTAAATGTACCGCAACACTGTCTATAACTGAGTCAAGACAGATAGAAGTTTCTGGTACAGCAGGTTTACCTATTAAAGCCATAGCTGGGGAATTAGGAATTACTTATAAAAGCAGCTATACTATTTCTGACACCTACGAAGTAAGTGTCCCAGCCGGTAAAACTTATCGTATCACTGCAAAAGATTACTTAAAGATATATAATTTTGAAGTATGGAATGATTCGTGGATTGGCACTGACAAAAAAGAATCCTCCGGTAAAGATAAAAGACCTGTTGGAATTGCTTTTACATACTCAGTGATTAAATAGTTCAAACATACTTAACTTTCTTGTTTAGGTGAAAACTTACAACCAAAAAAGGAATCATAAATATTATATGATTCATAGATTAACTTAAAATGCATACCCCATAAACTCCCTACCAGAATTGATAGAGAGTTTTTTATTCCTCTTCATTTTTAACTATAAGCTTAAATAAAAAAAGCCCCCGACTTTACTCGAAGGGCTACTTAGGCGGAAATGAGAGGTGTATTAAAATAACCTTTTATATTATTTTAATTTCACTACCGCTAAGTCATGTTGCATTGCATTATTACCATTTTGAGGATCAAATGCAATGTCACTAAGTCCAAATACACTTACTACAACATCACGATCTTTCGGATGAAGAATTCTTACCTCATAAGCATATAAAGTTGGTGGAAGTTGGAAAGATCTAAATGTTCTATATTGATTAGATGGAATTGTTACTGTAGATGGGTCAACCATAGGAAGAATCACTGGTAAACCACTTGACCAGTCAAACATTAAAACACTCACAGAACGAGCATCATCCGGGTCAACATTAACTGCTTCAACTGTTAAAAACTGAGTACTAGAATGTCTTCTTAATACGCCAGTTGATAAAAATTTTGCCATCAACGTCACTCCTTTCATATTATTTGGACAAGCAAATCCATATAATATAAAATGTTTCAATCAGTAGAAATGAAACGGACATTGGTACAAATTAAATAATAGTTTTTATAAAAATGATAGATTGCCTAAAATGATTAAATTTGTTTATAGTAAATAGCTTTTAAAATAGATAAACATTCTCTTAAATATGCTGTTGGTATGATTACTTTTGGTGTTTTTGCAGGAAGACCGACTACATTTAACCCTTGTTTTTTAGCCAATTTTAAAGATCTAAATAAATGATAATCATTTGAAACAACGACTCCTTGAGCTTGATCATTGTGAATGAGTTTTTTTGAGAATTTCATATTCTCGTATGTATTAGTTGATAAATCTTCTTTAATGATTCGATCTTCTGCAATTCCTAATTTGATTAATTCAACCCTCATACATTCAGCTTCTGATATCAATTCATCATGACCTTTTCCACCTGAAACAATAATTTTTGCACTTTTATTTTCCTTAGCATATTTTGCTGCTGTTTCAATTCGATAACGTAAAGCTCTAGTAGGCTTATCTTTTTTCAAACCAGCACCTAAAACAATAACATAATCGGCGTTTTTAGGTACTTTATGCTGATATTGCAAAAAGCTATTTACACCGATAAAAACGATACAGAATACATAGCTTAGTATCCCAATAATTATTATATATGTAATTATTTTAAAAACGCTCATTAGCTTTATCCCCTTAAATAAAATTACTTTAACTTTTATTTTATCTAATAATTAAGTGGATTTCACTAAAATTTGGAATATTCCACAATTCTTTAACATTATTTCAGACCGTAAATAAAAAATCCCCTATACGAAAAGAAATGCTTGTCCTTTCTTTCGTATAAGGGATTGTTTCAAATTATTTATTCAATTATCTAGGATACTTATCGCCCATAGGATTATGTTGATCCTTCGAAAGTCTCTTTTGATGTGCTTTCGTTTTCGCATCTACATGATTTGCATCACTAGGACGATTTTTCTTTGAACCACCTGCTGCATGACTCATTTTTTTCCCTCCATTAACCAGTTCGTACAAAAACTAGTTTACGTAGAAATAATTTGTTTATGCTACTTTTCTTGAACTTTCACCTTTATTTTCAACTTCTAATCCTTTACCCAATAAAGCAGCTAACATACTGAATAGTGGTGTAATAAATAGGACGAACGAAAACGGTAAGTAATCAATAACCGGTACTCCTAATGTTGAAGCAAAAAACGCTCCACTTACACTCCAAGGAACGATTGGATTAAAAAGAGTTCCTCCATCTTCTAATGCACGTGATAAGTTTTTAAGTGGAATATTTTTTTTGATAAATACATCCTTTAATAATTGCCCAGGAAGTAGAATTGATAAGTATTGTTCACCTGTTAAAAGATTTACACTCATTGCAGATAATGTACTTGCAATAACAATATTCCCTTTACGTTTCAAATTAGATAATGATTTTATTAATGTCTCGAATACACGTAGCTCTTGTAATAATCCGCCTAAAGCAAGTGCAATAAAAATTAATGACACGGACCACATCATCGATTGTAATCCTCCACGGTTAACAATCGAATTAAGCATTTCATTTCCTGTATCCGTTTGGAATCCATTTTGTAATGTTGTAAACACTTTTGCAAGTGTAATATCCTTTTGAATGAAAAATGCTAAAACTAATGAACTAACAATACCCGCCGACATTGTTGGTAAAGTTGAAAAACCTCTAAATGCCATAATAAATACAATTAAACATGGGATTAATAATAACGGATTCACTTCAAAGCTAGATGAAATTGCTTTTTTCATTTCTGTAACCTGCGCCATATCTGTATTTCCATGACCCATACCGATGATTAAAAATAAAATAACTGTAACAATTAATGCTGGAATTGTTGTATATGCCATATGTCGAATATGTTCATTAACCTTTATTCCTAAAATGCTTGGAACAAAATTCGTTGTATCTGAGATTGGTGACATTTTATCACCAAAGCACGCTCCACTAATAATTGCACCTGCTGCAATTGCTGGTGGAATCCCCATAATATGAGCGATTCCCATTAACGCTACACCGACTGTAGCAATAGTAGTAAATGTACTACCTGTAAAACTAGCAACAATGATTGTAATAAAAATTGCACTGATCGCAAACCATTTAGCTGAAAGAACAGAAATTCCGTAAAATAATAAAGTTGGTACCGTACCACTTAGCATCCAAGAACCGATTAATAGACCGATCATCATTAAGATTAATGTAGGAGACAACCCATTTTGAATACCCTTTTTCATCCCATTTTCAATCTGTTCCCATTTAAATCCTTTAAATAATCCAAATACAGCTAAACAAACCACACATAAAAGAAGCGGAATTTGTGGATCTGATTTTAATATAACTAGACAACTAGACATAATAACTGCAAACAGTACGATTAACGCACCTAATTCAATATTTTTCATTTTATATACTCTCCCTTATTTATACATCCATATATACGTGTTCACGAAACTTTACGAACCCAAGTTTCTCATAAAAGCTTCTTGCATTTTTATTGTCGATCCAGTAATCTAGCTCAATTCTTGAAAGATTATTCTCACGAGCAAAAGAAGCAATTTTATGGATTAAGAATGAACCGTATCCCTTATTTCTTTTTTCTTCATTAATACTTATCTGATGAACATACCCTAATCGAAAAGCCTTTTTTATCGGTCCTTCAGGTATATTTTTTATTTCAATCCAAGCATAACCGACTAATTCTTCGACATCTTTAACGACGAAAAAATGATGCTTTGGTTTATCAACTACACTCTTGAAAAACTCAGTTATTTCAGCCGAATTATGAACTTTAAAAAACTCTGGAAATAAATCAGCATGTAGGTTTTGAACACCTTCGTTAAGTTTTGCCAATATTCGGTAATCTCTCATTGCAACTATCTCCATAATTTTCACCCTTTCAAAAAAAGCCAATAAAAAATCGAGGCCCCCTATTAAAAATAGGGACGACCTCGATCGCGTTACCACCCTAGTTATAAGAAATCAATACTTATAAAAGAAAAATTCCTTATCACTCGAATCTGTAACGTAGATTTACGTTCTTCCCTTCATTAGATCTACTAACTACGAAAAGAAAACTCCCGAAATGTAATTCATTTGATTGTGTAGACGAGTTTTCACCAACCACTCGCTCTCTGAACTACTACCAATCAAACTACTGCTTTTTCGTTCACTGTTTGTTCAAAATTATAATGTAACCAAGTGGTATTTCTTCTTACCACGACGGATAATAATAAATTGCTCTTCAATTGCATCTTGTTTAGTTAAGACAGTTGCAACGTCCTGTATACGATCTCCATTTACATAAACCGCACCGTTTTGTACATCTTCACGTGCTTGACGTTTTGATGGAGAAATTTTTGCTTCAACTAGTAAGTCTACTAATCCTTTTTCTGCTTCACTTAAATTAAATGAAGGTACGTCTTTAAAACCTTGTTTGATTTCAGCAGCAGTTAATTCTTTTACAGATCCACTAAATAATGCTTCTGTAATTTTAATCGCTTGATCAAGAGCTGCTTCACCATGAACTAGTTTTGTTACTTCAGCAGCTAATGCTTTTTGAGCAACACGTTGTTCAGGTGCTTCATTAAATTGTTTCTCAAGCTCTAAAATTTCTTCTTTCGTTAAGAAAGTAAAGTATTTCAAGTATTTAACTACATCACGGTCATCTGTATTAATCCAGAATTGGTAGAATTCGTATGGAGTTGTTTTTTCAGGGTCTAACCAAACTGCTCCGCCTTCTGTTTTACCAAATTTAGAACCATCAGCTTTTGTTACTAAAGGTACTGTAAGACCAAAAGCTTTTGAATCTTCTTCTGTCTTACGTATTAATTCCATACCCGCTGTAATATTACCCCATTGGTCACTACCACCAATTTGTAATTTACAGTTATGGTCTTGGTATAATTTTAAGAAATCATATGATTGTAAAATCATGTAACTAAATTCAGTAAATGAAATACCTGCTTCTAATCGAGATGCAACTGAATCTTTAGCTAGCATGTAGTTTAATCCGAAGTTTTTACCGATGTCACGTAAGAATGTAATAACATCTAATTCACCTGTCCAATCAAAGTTATTAACTACTTTAGCAGCATTTTCACCTTCGAAGTTTAAAAATGGGAGTAATTGTGTACGAATTCGTTCACTGAACATTTTTACTGTTTCAGTAGTATTTAGCGTACGTTCTGCCTTCTTACCACTTGGATCACCGATCATTCCAGTTGCTCCACCTACTAAACCAATCGGTTTATGACCTGCAACTTGAAATCTCTTTAACATTAACACTGGTAATAAGTGACCAATGTGTAAGCTATCACCAGTTGGGTCAAAACCACAATATAATGAAACAGATTCTTCGCTTAATAATTTTTGTAAACCTTCTTCATCTGTCATTTGATTAATTAATCCACGAAATTCTAAATCTTGTAAGATATTTTCCATTTTTAGCCCACCCCTTCTATGCTCTATACGTCGTTTAAACAAAACAAAAAGTCCCTACTGATAAACAGTAGGGACGAATAATTATAATCGCGGTACCACCCTAGTTGTAGCTAATAAAACTAGCTACCTCTCATACAATTAACGGCTGTTAACCGTTCTAATCCTAATTTGCTTTAAACAAATTTCGAAAAAGAATGCTCCAGGGTGTAATTCATGTCAATGTCTGTGCTAATTCTCACCAACCATTAGCTCTCTGATCCAATACCATTCACACTACTAAGCCTTTCAACGCTCACTATTAAAATGTTATGAAACATTTATATCACAAATAAATCGTTTAAGTCAAATAGATAATTAAATTTTTATTAATTTTATTTAAATTGTCATTCAATATTTGAATAAAAATGCTTTATATCAAATAATATGGTTAAATATTAATACTAACATCTTTAAAAATACATATTTTGGAAATGGAGTGTTTTTTCTTGAAGAATAAAGGAATATGGATTGCTTTAATTATTGTAGTCGTTCTAATCTTTATGGGTGTAGGAAGCTATAATAGCTTTGTGACTCAGGAAGAAAATGTAACAAATAAAATGTCGCAAGTTGATAACCAACTAAAACGTCGTTCAGATTTAATACCAAACTTAGTAAATACAGTAAAAGGATATGCTACACAAGAGAAAGATGTGATTGCTTCAGTAACAGATGCACGCGCAAAATTAGCTGGTGCTCAAACAACTGCTGATAAAAGTAAAGCTGATGCAGAATTGTCTGGAGCGCTAAGCCGTCTATTAGTAGTGGTTGAAAACTATCCAGATTTAAAATCAAATCAAAACTTCCAAGCATTAATGGATAGCCTTGAAGGAACTGAAAATCGACTAGCCATTGCTCGTAAAGATTATAATGATGCAGTAACGGTTTACAACCAAAAAATCAAAAAATTCCCGGGTGTACTAGTAGCTGGACCTTTTGGATTCGAGAAAAAGGATTACTTTGAAGTATCTGAAAAAGATAAAGCTACACCTGAGGTTGACTTTAGTGGCGATGGTAATAAATGAGAAAATTTCTCTCATCAATTTTCCTAATAGGATTTCTTTTTTCATTTGCTACAGGAGCAAATGCTGAAATTAAAGTCCCTTCTCAAGTAGGAGACATTTATGTACAAGATTATGCAAATGTTCTTAACAGAGAAGATACACAAACTCTAATTCAATTAGGGAAAAAATTAGAAGACACTACCTCCGCTCAACTTGCGGTATTAACAATTCCAAGTCTGGAAGGAAACGATATTAAAGAATATGCTAATACAGCATTTCGTAAATATGGTTTAGGTAATAAAGAGAAAAATAATGGTGTTCTTTTGTTATATGCTAAAAAAGACAGACAAATAAGGATCGAAGTTGGATATGGTTTAGAAGGAGTTGTAACAGATATTAGATCTGGTAACATTTTGGACCAGAACGCTATTCCATATTTGAAAAAAGGTGAAGAATCCCTTGCATTAACAAACACATATAAATCTCTATATAATGTTATTTTAAATGGCTCTGAACAAACTGGTCATTCTAAAACAAGTAATTTATGGGCCACTTTAAAAGTATTCATCATCATTGCGATTGTAATCGCGGTCATCATCATTGATATGATTTTCTTTAATGGTGTACTTACTTATTTCATTTTAAATTTATTACCTGCACTATTAAACTCATCAGGTGGCGGTGGTCCAAGAGGCGGTGGCGGAGGAAGCTCTGGCGGTGGTGGCTCCGATCGAAAATTTTAGAACAACAAAAAAACCATTGGATTTTTTCCCAATGGTTTTTTTGTTATTAATCTTCCATCGTTGATAAATCACCAGTTGGAAGGTCTAACTCCCATGCTTTTAATACTCTTCGCATAATTTTTCCGCTTCGAGTTTTTGGTAATTTATCACGGAATTCAATTTGTCTAGGTGCTGCATGAGCTGCTAGTCCTAGTTTTACAAAGTTACGGATTTCTTCTTTCAATTCATCTGAAGCAACATAACCATCTCTTAACGCAACAAATGCTTTAATAATCTCACCTCTTACAGGATCTGGTATACCAATTACACCAGCTTCTGCAATCGCAGGATGCTCGACAAGCTTACTTTCTACTTCAAATGGACCTACTCTCTCACCAGAAGTCATAATTACATCGTCTACTCGACCTTGGAACCAGAAATATCCATCCTCATCCATATAAGCTGAATCACCTGAAACATACCACTCATCATTTAAGAAATATGATTGAAATTTTGGTTCATTATTCCAAATTGTGTTCATCATCGATGGCCAACCCTTTTTAATTGCTAGATTTCCCATCGTATATGGAGCAACTTCATTACCGTTATTATCAACAATTGCTGCCTCGATTCCAGGGAATGGTTTACCCATTGAACCTGGGCGAATTGGCATACATGGATAGTTACAAATTAATGAAGCTCCAGTTTCCGTCATCCACCAATTATCATGGATTCGTAAATTAAATACTTTTGCTCCCCAACGGACTACCTCTGGATTTAAAGGCTCACCAACACTTAAAATATGTCGAAGTGAACTTAAATCATACTTCTTAATAATGTCTTCCCCTGAACCCATAAGCATACGGAACGCTGTCGGAGCACTATACCAAACCGTTACGCCGAATTCTTGAATTGTTTCATACCAAGCATCTGGACTGAAACGCCCTCCTAATATCACGTTAGAAGCACCATTTAACCAAGGTCCAAAAATACCGTATGAAGTTCCAGTTACCCAACCTGGATCTGCTGTACACCAATATACATCATCGTTTTGAAGATCCGTCACCCATTTACCAGTTTGATAGTGTTGAATCATCGCTTGTTGAACGTGAAGTACACCTTTTGGTTTTCCAGTTGACCCTGAAGTATAATGTAAAATTAAACCATCATGACGATTTAACCATGTAAGCTCAAAATCTGATTTCGCTTCTTTAAAACGAGCTTTAAAATCTACAAATTTACCGCCTTCCTCAACGTCATCACCGATAAGGAAGATTGTTTTTAACGCAGGTAGATCATTAACTGGAACACGTGATAATAATTCTGGTGTTGTGACTAACACCTTTGCCTCACTATCCTCTAAACGATCCTTAACAGCGCCTTCCATAAATGCCTCGAATAAAGGTCCAACAATAGCACCTAATTTTAAAGCCCCTAAAAGTGCAAAATACAATTCTGGTTGACGAGGCATGAAAATAAATACTCGATCACCTTTTTCAACGTCACCGAATTGTTTTAAAACATTTGAAGCCTTATTTGAATTATTTTTCATTTCTTCAAACGTATATTTTTCATTTCGCTTATCATCTTTGTAATACAAAGCAATTTTATCTTTTCGATCAGAATTTGCATGACGATCGATCGCTTCAAAAGCCATATTATACTTTTGTGTTGTATACCAAGAAAACTCTTTTTCTACATCTTCCCACTTAAAATTTTTATAAGTTTCATCATAGTTTTTTAAATTAAATTGTCCGTTTTTTACAGGAAGCGCTTCCACCTTCATATAAATCCCTCCTTGATATTCTCTACTATCATTATACAATGATAAGATTTAATTTTCAGTATTTTTAATAAATTACCCATTTATATGTATTAGACACATACTGTTTTTTTTCCTGTATGTCTTTCCTGCATTTTTTAGTATGATTATTAAAAGGTGTTTTCTAAAGGGAGTGAGAAATATTGGATCACCCAAAAAAATATTTTTCAAAAACAATCCAAACTGTGCATGGTGAATTAATTATAGAGGGACCGGTCGAATCTGCCTTACTTGAAACATATCATTTTCATGAAAATTTAACATCTTTTAGACAACCAGCACAGCAACATAAAGCAATTGTTGAAATCGCTAGTTTACCTGAAGCTAGAATTATTATTGCTAGACTTAATCAAACAATAGTAGGTTACGTAACTTATTTATATCCAGACCCACTTGAGAGATGGTCAAAAACAACTCTAGAAAATTTAATCGAGCTTGGAGCAATTGAGGTAATACCTGAATTCCGCGGTTTTTCAGTTGCTAAAAATATGTTAATTCTCTCAATGCTAGATGATGCAATGGAAGACTATATCATCATCACAACAGAGTATTATTGGCATTGGGATTTAAAAGGTACTGGTTTAAATGTATGGGAATATCGAAAAATGATGGAAAAAATGATGAATGCCGGTGGACTCATTCAATTTGCAACTGATGATCCTGAAATCTGTTCCCATCCAGCAAACTGTTTAATGGTAAGAATGGGAAAACGAGTAACAACTGAAGAAATTCAAGCATTTGACGCACTACGCTTTTTACAAAGATATATGTACTAATTGAACTTTAATCTCGAAAGGTAGGATTCAAAATAATGCTTATTCAAGATATTATGCGCAGTTCAAACATTACTTTAAAAAAAGAAAATACAATCGGTGATGCAGTAACCATTTTTCGAACAGGTGATGTACGTCATATTCCAATCGTTAATGAAGATAATCAAGTTGTTGGAATCATTTCTGATCGAGATGTACGCGATGCTTTACCTTCAACACTTTTTCCACAAGCATTTTCATCTGTACTTGAGGTTCCTGTTGAAAAAATTATGACGACTAATGTCATTACTTGCAGTCCAATTGACTTTGTTGAAGAAGTAGCAACTTATTTCTATCAATATAAAATAGGCTGTTTACCTGTCGTATCTAGCGGAAAGTTAATAGGAATTGTGACCGAAATTGATGTATTACACACTCTAGTAACGTTAACAGGTGCATATCAACCTAGCTCTCAAATAGAAATATTAGTCCATGATCATCCAGGCATTTTAAGTGACGTTGTTAACGTATTTTCAAAAGAAAACATTAATATTGTAAGTGTCCTTGTTTACCCTGCAAAAGAAGTGGATCATAAGGTTCTTGTATTTAGAATTCAAACGATGAATCCACTTTCGATTATTCAAACTTTAAAAACTGAAGGATATAAAATTCTTTGGCCAAATGAAGCGAGTGAATCATGATGAAAAAGGATGCATACTTAGTATATAGCGAAAAATACCATGCCTATCAATTCAACGAAAAACATCCATTTAATCCGATTCGCTCTCAATTGGTTTATGATCTATTAACATCTAGTAATCTATTAAATGATGCTGATATTATTCCACCAAGATTAGCAACTGATGACGAACTGCTCCTTTTTCATGATTTACAATTTATCGAACAAGTTAAAAAAGCAAGCCGAGAACCAGTTAGTGCAAATATCGCTGAACAATTTGGACTTGGAACTGAAGATACACCCATTTTTAAAAATATGCACGAGGCCAGTTCTTTAATTGTTGGCGGCACTTTAACAGCAGTAGATGCCGTTCTAGAAGGAAAATCCAATCATGCTTTTAATTTAGGTGGTGGACTACATCACGGTTTTAAACGAAAAGCGTCTGGTTTTTGTGTTTATAATGACTGCGCAATCGCCATAAAATATATTCAACAAAAATACGGTATAAAGGTGTTATATGTAGATACGGATGCACACCATGGAGACGGAGTTCAGTGGGCATTTTATGATGACCCGACTGTTTGCACACTCTCAATCCATGAAACTGGTAGATATCTATTTCCAGGTACAGGTGCGGTAACCGAAAGAGGGCAAGGCAAAGGCTTCGGATACTCATTTAACATTCCAATTGATGCATTCACCGAGGACGAATCATTTCTATTAAGCTATAAAAAAGCAATAAACGATATAGCTCAATACTTCAAACCAGATGTAATCCTTACCCAAAATGGCTCTGATTCGCATTGTTACGATCCATTAACTCATCTTTGTACGACAATGAAAACATTCGAGGAAATCCCAAAAATTGCACACGAAATCGCTCACAAATATTGCGATGGCAAATGGATTGCTGTTGCCGGAGGAGGATACGATTACTGGAGAGTTGTACCAAGAGCTTGGTCACAAGTATGGCTAGCTATGACAAATCAACAACCAACTTCAAACCTAATACCGGATAGCTGGTTAGAAAAATGGCAGAAAATTGCTAATGTTAAGTTACCTGAAACTTGGACAGACAATCCATCAATCGTAAAGCCTATTCCAAGGAAAAGGGAAATAGAGGAATACAACGAACAAGTCTTATACCGTGCACTTGAGCCATTGCACATTCAACAAAAGAAACCTTTTATTTAAATACTACGCGCCGCCTGAGAGAGTATCTCGACGGCGTTTTTTAATTTTGGTAGTTTTTTGGTTATGAATTAGTAGACTGTGATTTATTTACGGCTCGATTTTAAGTAGATTCAGCGCAGCTTTGCTAGTTTAATTCTAAAAACTATCTATTAACTTGTTAATAGAGATGTGAAATACGATTACGGGTATATGTATTCTTTTGATTTTTTTGCAGTTTACAAAGTTTAATTTGCTGTTTTACTATTTTTATTTGCGGTTCTTGGTTTTTAATTGCCGTTTTGCTATTTTTAATTGCGATTCTCGGATTTTATTTGCAGTTCTACTTTTATATGCACTTATTTAAACATTATTTGCAGCCTTATTTCATATTCACTTTCATTTTAATTTCAACATTCTACTTATTGTGGACTCCATTTACTCCGCATAAAAACAAAAAAGCCTAGAATCACTAAAATTCTAAGCTACTTTCATTATTTACTTTGTTGATTGTCTAATTTGAAGATGATGCGGAAGAATGACTGTATGATCTTCCACTGTCTCTTTATTCATATACTTCGTTAATAATCTCATTGCAACTGCACCAATATCATACATCGGTTGAGCAACAGATGATAATTTTGGACGCACCATTAATGCCAACCTTGTATTATCAAATCCAAAAACTTCAAGGTTATTCGGCACTAATATTCCGTGGTCTTGGGCACTGTGTATTACACCAATTGCCATTTCATCAGATGCTACGAAAATCGCGCTCGGAATAATATTACGCTCATGGAAAGCTTCAAAAGCTTCACTGCCTGATTCATACGTATTATCACCATAAGTTACTAACTCTTCATCGAATTCGATTCCATTTTCTTGTAAAGCACGTTTATATCCTTCTAACTTACTTAATCCGATAATATTCGTTTCAGTAGGTCCGTTTACGAATGCTACCTTTTGGTGACCTTTTTTAATTAAATAATCTACTGCATCAAATGCCGCCTGAGCATAGTCGATATTTACTGAAGGGATTTTATTAGCTTCATCATATGTAGTCGCTAATACGATTGGAACGCCAGCCTTTTCGTACTCTTCTTGATGAATATCCGTAATTGTTCCACCAATAAATAAAATTCCATCAACTTGCTTTGCTAACATATTATTTATTAATGTAATTTCTTTCTCAACATTCTCATCTGAGTTACTTAAGATAATATTGTATTTATACATTGTTGCAATATCTTCAATACCACGTGCTAGTTCTGCATAAAAAGTATTTGATATGTCTGGAATAATTACACCAACTGTAGTTGTTTTTTTACTTGCTAGTCCTCTTGCTACTGCATTAGGTCTATATCCTAAACGGCTGATCGCTTCGTTTACTTTTTTTCGTGTAGTAGGTTTAACATTTGGATTACCATTAACTACTCGTGAAACTGTAGCCATGGAAACGTTTGCCTCACGTGCTACATCATAAATCGTAACCGTCATATTCATCACTCCTCTATTTTATTCTATCTATTATGTAGTTTGTTTTTTATTTAGGTAAAATAGTCATAAAACGTAATATTCCACAAAAATAGTGCTTCATTCTATCTTATAGTGAAACGAATATTCGTTCAATACACCTATTAGAAAAAAATGTAAATTATTCGTAGTTTATCACTATATATTGCTAATTTAAAACAAACGTTCACAAATTATTCAAAAAGCGCCGACTGATTTTGTTCAGCCAGCGCTTTTATGTTGATTATCGATTTATGAAAGAATTAACTTCAGACATAAATTGGTCAAATTGATCAAAATTCATTTGCTGAGATGAGTCACTTAAAGCAGTAGCAGGATCTGGATGAACCTCTGCCATAATACCATCAGCTCCAATTGCTAGTCCCGCTTTTGCTGCAGGTATTAGTAAGTCTCTTCTACCTGTCGAATGAGTAACATCTACTAAAACTGGTAAATGTGTTTCTTGTTTTAAAATTGGAACAGCTGTTATATCTAATGTATTTCTCGTAGCTTTTTCATAAGTTCTTATGCCACGTTCACATAAAATAATTTCTTGATTGCCTTCTGACATGATGTATTCAGCTGCATAAATGAATTCTTCGATTGTCGCTGATAAACCTCTTTTTAATAAAATTGGTTTATTTACAGAACCTACTGCTTTTAGTAATTCAAAGTTCTGCATATTTCTTGCGCCGATTTGAATGATATCAACATAATCTAATGCCATTTCAATATGTTCTGGGCTTACTATTTCACTAATAATTGCCAACCCATGGTTTTGGCCAACTTCTTTTAAAATCTTTAAACCCTCTTCACCTAGACCTTGGAAGTCATAAGGCGAAGTACGTGGTTTAAATGCACCGCCACGCATAATTTTTATTCCTTGTTCCTTTAAAACTTTCGCTACAGAATCAACTTGTTCATAGCTCTCAACAGCACATGGGCCTGCGATAATAATTGGGCTTCCATCACCAATATTAACACCATTTACATTTACGATTGTATTTTCTGATTTTCTTTTTCTTGAAACTAGAAGAACTTTTTTATCGTCTTCTTCTTGAAGCTCTAAGCTACTTTTAAAAATTTCTTTAAAAATATGTTGGAGGGTAGCCGTACTAAAAGGACCTTCATTGATTTCGGCAATATGATCTAGCATCTTACGTTCCCTAACTGGATCATAACGTTTAACGCCTTGATCAATTTTTGCTATACCAATTTTCTTTGCGATTTCGCCTCTTTTATTTAATAACTCAAATATTTGATGATTAATCTCGTCTATTTCAATTCTAAGTTGTTCTAAATCATTTTTAGTCAAATTAAATCCTCCTTGCAAATACCAATATCTCATTTGTTATTATGACACTTAATTGAAAGCTAATCAAAACATGAGCATTATTTTAAAAAAATGTTTTTTTAGTGAATATTTTGTATTCTCGTTGGGAATTGTTGCGAGATTAAATAAAAAGAAGAGTTATCAAAGTAACTCTTCTTTTTAATCTTAAGTAATACTGCGTCCTTCTTCTACTTCTATTACTCTGTCTAACCATTCATTGATCAGTGAGTTGAATAGTTTCTCTTGTTCGATTTGAAGATTATGGCCAGCTTTATCTAAAATTGCAAATGATGCTCTTGGATAATTTTCAAGAATAGTAAATGCGTCTTTATATCCAACGACCGAGTCTTGTAATCCCAATAAAAATACACTAGGTTCATTGAATTTAATTTTATCTATTTCAAAAGAAAATCCGTAGTTATTCCTTATTTTAGATAAAAATTCCTGATCAGCGATTGAACATCCGCTAACAATTTCATTTTTATAGCGAACCCAAGTTTTCTCATCTAAAATTACATTATTTGAACGAAAATCAGTTTCTTCAAGTTCATTTAATTGATTTAAAAAAGTTTTATCTTCAACTATTATGGTATGGCTTGGTAACGATCTTTTCTCAAATTGTGGAATAATCATTGGACAAATAAATGCAGCACCTTTGACTTTTTCAGGTCTATTAGCAATTATTCCTCTTGCTAAATATCCCCCGTAAGATTCTCCGGCTAATAAAAATGATTGACCCGGTATGATTGTATCAATAAATTTTAAGACGATGTTCAGCATATCATCTGTCGTATTAATGTTTGTTCCACCCTTTGTTTTCCCCATACCTGGAAGGTCAAAGTAAATCCTTTTATAACCGCTTTTCTCTGTAAAAATCGGTTCCATGCAACCTTGCATTAACCTAGAGTCTGGAGTAAACCCATGTATCATAACGATTGGTTTTCCTTCTCCCATTATTTCATAGTTTATGTCAATATTATTTAAAGTACAAAAAGGCATTTTATTAACCTCCAATTTTCAAATCTATCATTTTAATAAATTGAAGTGATATTAATATTATGAGGTAAAACAGCATGGACACCCTTAACATGGTTAACAATTTGAGTTATTCTCAAATCAACACAAACACTAGCTAAAGCAACCGCTTCTGTTTTTTCAATAGCATATAGCTCTTGAATTAACTCGACCATGCCATTTAATGCAGTTTTAGTTGCTATATTTAAGTCTTCATCAAAGCCAAAAGTAAGCCACCCTGCTGGTGTGTTAGCTCGTGGCATTTTAATCTGCATGTCCTCTTTTACTGTAAGAGTTAGATTCACTTTATCAAATGGAGATTCGATCGCTTGACCAGATACTTCCCCATCTCCTTGTGCAGCGTGTCCATCACCTGCAGAAAAAAGCGCTCCTTCTACGGCTATAGGTAAATACAATGTACTACCTTCAACCAACTCTTTACAGTCGATATTTCCACCACAATATCTCGGTGGTATAGTCGAATGTACACCTGATTCAGAAGGCGCTGTACCTAGGACTCCTAAAAATGGTACTAATGGTACCGAAACTTCCTTATTTCTGAATTTAGTCATTGCTGTATTGTTTTCTTCATTGATTAGCCAATTTAAAGTTACTTCTAATTCTTCAGAAATACCTAATGCGTTATTTTGCCAATTCTTTTTACCACCCGCACAATTCCAGCCGTACCAGCCAGCTTTTAATTCGTTTATTTTAATTTCAAGTGTCATCCCCGGTTTAGCACCTTCTACAAAAATTGGACCAATCATAGGATGTCCCCATTCTTCCTCATTCTCCTTTGACTCGAATCTTACTCTTTCTCCATTTTTACTCGAATAACCCCACCCAATATCAATCGTATCAAATTCAATCGAATCACCAGAACGAATGATTTGAATTGGTTCATATTCATTATTAAAAGATGCGTGCAAATGCTGATCTGTAGTTTTAAATTTATATGTTTCTGGCATATTTACTCCTTCTTTCAACGCTCGATTTTAGTATGTAAAAATAATTTAACTATAAATAATTTCTGCACGTAACTTCATTTCCCTTGTTTTATTTTCAAATTTTTATTACTTTTTTCCTATAAATCCTAGGATTTCCTCCATCAATTTGAATTGGATAAGACTTTCGGTGTATTGTATAGATGAGATTTCCAAATTTAGGGATTTCTAAATTCATTATACTGGAGGAGTAATAATGGCAATTACTTTTAAACAAATGGTTGCAGAGGCACGTGACAATGTACAAGGAATCAGTTCAGCAGATGCTCGTGAAAAAATTAATGCTAATCCTGAAACATTAGTAATTGATGTTCAAGACGCAGCCGATGCAGGTGCATGCGGATTAATACCAAGCAGTTTGAATATCTCACTTGGAATGCTACCAATCCGTGCTGATTTAGAGTTACCAGAACATTTACGTGAGCCGAAATTAGCAGATCGAAATCGCCCTGTTCTTGTTACATGTGGTGCAGGTGGCCAAGCATCTTTAGGAGCATATTTACTTAAAAAAATGGGATTCACTGATGTTGCATATATCGATGGTGGTACTGCTGCGTGGAAAGCTGCTGGCTTTGACGTAGAATAAAACTCAGACTGCCCACCAAACGCTCGCATTCTTCGTTGCTTCACCTGCTAAAGCGATGCTCATTACTGACAAAAGTAACTCCGCTCCTCACCAGGCTTCGCGCCTCGAAAGGCAAACGGTTTCAATTAGTCTGAGTATCAAATTTTTTGTGTATTTTTCAAACAACATAAAAAAACTGCACCTTAAGTTACGATTTAAGGTGCAGTTTTTTTATTTTTTTAGTAAAGCATTTTCAATTTCATCTTTCTTAATTGAAAAATGAGAAGTATTATAAACTGCTTCTCCATTTTCAAAAATAAATAATTGAGGAGATTCATGTTTGATTGCTGTTTTCTCAGCAATATAGTTAGACAATTCTCTGTCATCTTGAACTTGTAAAAAATACAGTGGGACATTCTCATATGAAGATGCAAATGCTAAAAATTCAGTATAAGCTGCATGACTAATTGGGCATGTTGTACTATGCTTTAAAAACACAAATTTCTCATCGTTGTTAATTAGTTCATCAAACTGTTGAATCGTTGATATTCGATTTACCATTTTTCTTTTTTCCCTCACGCTTCGTTTTGTACTTTTCCCATAAATCCATTGCTGTATTTCCCCAATTTACTACTTGGGACATTTTCTCAGTACTAACTTTTACAGTATTCGATACATTATTAGCAGTATCTCGTACTTTTTCATTCATTTCTGAGATTGTAACTCCGACTTCTTCGACTGATTTAGCTAATACATCAAGGGATTTTGCTCGTTCACGCATATCTTTCGTAAGTTCATTCGAATTATTCACAAAAATTTTAGCCTCATTTGCTAAATGATTCGAAGTATGTACTAATTGAACGGCTTCAACACAAACATTATGTAAATCTTTTTGTGTTTCAGCAATAGTAGACTCTACACCTCTAAATACCCTTTCTAGTCGGAATAAAGTACGACTAATAAATACAACTAAGATCACAAATGCAACTGCTGCGATTAATGCACTAATAGAAATTAAATCCATTCGAAAAAACCCCTTTCCTTCATAGCCTTCCACAAATTTAATCACTTATTTCGTATTATACTACAAATTTTACCAAACACTAAACTAGTCGTAAAACAAGTTATCAAATTCTTTAGTAAAAAAAGAATACTTTAGTAAACAAAACTGACTAAATAGTTTACAATAGGTATATAGTTATAATTATTGGAGGGAATTTTCAATGAAAGATCCACGTATTTCAAAATTAGCTAAAAACTTAATCAATTACTCAGTAAAATTACAACCAGGAGAAAAAATCTTAATTGAAAACTTTAAGCTAGAAACTGAATTAGTTACAGCTTTAGTTAAAGAAGCATATGCTGCTGGTGGTTTTCCTTTCGTATCAATCAAAGATCATAAAGTAGATCGCGCATTATTAATGGGTGCTACTGAAGAACACTTTAATAAAGTAGCAGAATACGAAGCAAATGTAATGAAAGATATGGATGCTTATATCGGTTTACGTTCAGGTGTTAATATTAATGAACTTTCTGATGTACCAGACGAAAAAACTAAAATCCATGGTAAAACTGTTGGCCAAAAAGTACATAGAGCAATTCGTGTTCCAAAAACTAAATGGGTTGTACTACGTTACCCAACTGATTCAATGGCTCAATCAGCAAAAATGAGCACTGAAGCATTTGAAGATTTCTATTTTAATGTATGCAACTTAGATTACGGTAAAATGGACAAAGCAATGGATGCTCTTGTTGAATTAATGAACCGTACAGATAAAGTTCAAATTAAAAGTCCTGGAACTGATCTAACATTCTCAATTAAAGATATCCCAGCTATTAAATGTGCTGGTGAAATGAATATTCCTGATGGTGAAGTATTTACAGCACCAGTTCGTGATTCAGTAAATGGTACACTTTCATATAACACACCATCTCCTAACAATGGTTTTACATTTGAAAATGTTCAACTTAAATTCAAAGATGGTAAAATTGTTGAAGCAACTGCTAACGACACTGAGCGTATCAACAAAATCTTTGATACAGATGAAGGTGCACGTTTTATCGGTGAATTCGCAATTGGTGTAAATCCATACATCTTACATCCAATGGGAGACATCTTATTCGATGAAAAAATCGATGGAAGCTTCCACTTTACACCAGGTCAAGCTTATGACGAAGCTTACAACGGTAACAACTCAAATATCCACTGGGATATGGTTTGTATCCAACGCCCTGAATACGGTGGAGGAGAAATCTATTTCGATGACGTTTTAATCCGTAAAGATGGTCTTTTCGTAATCGAAGAATTAAAAGGATTAAACCCTGAAAACTTAAAATAATTTTTAGTATAAAGAACACATACTTGGCTATGTGTTCTTTTTTCTACGTCCCGGTCAACCATTCGAACTTGCCTCAACCTATATATATCTTGCTTCTGACGATTCCTCTTTTGTAACAAGCCAAGTACTTCATGTAAATGGAGGTATAATGACTGAAACTTAAAAATTAAGAGACAACAATTCTAATACAAAAATAAAAGACTGGGAGATTCCCAGTCTTCGTTTTTATGCAGCCTTTTTCCCGTTAGTCAACCTCTCAACTAACATACTTACAGATAAATCACCTGTTGCATTTAACATTGTTGCAGGCGGATCAATTAACGTACTAATTGCTGCAAGAATTGGTAAAGATTCTACTGGTAACCCAAACAGAGAAAGAATTAACATTTCCCCAATCATTCCACCATTTGGAATTGCTCCCATTACCATACCAACTAGTAATGCAATACCGATTGTTACAAGATAAATATTCAAACCAGAGAAATTCATTCCAAATACACCAAATGCAAAAGCAATTTTTACGACTCCACCCATAACAGATCCATCTTTATGTAATGCACTAGCTAAAGGAATAACAGTCTCTCTAATATTTTTAGATACGCCCATTTTTTCAGCTGATTCAAAATTTGTTGGAATCGTTGCTGCACTACTACAAGTTCCTAGAGATGTTAACGTTGAAGGTAATACATTTTTCCAATAAATTCTAAATCCGTAACTACCACCAGCCATATAAGCAATAATACTATAAACGATAAAATAAAATAGAATAGCAGTTACATAATATAAAACAAAAACTCGCTCATATGAACCTATTAATTCTTTACCATATGTCGGAACAAGATAAGCAAAATAAGCTCCAAGTCCAACAGGTGCAAGATACATAATATAGTTAACCATATTCATGATCACTACATTACCACTTGATAATAATTTTTTAACAATGTCTGCTTTATCGCCAGCTTTATTCGTTGCTAAACCAACTAGTACAGCAAAAACGATAATTGCTAACATATTGCTTCTAGTAAACAAACCTGAGAAATCATTCACCGTAAATGTATTTACAATTTGCTCCGCTACTGATACTTTATCAGTTGCATCTGGCTTAACAATTGGGATATGAACCCCATGTGCAGGTGGGTAAACTTTCATAACAACAAGCATTATGATCGCTGCAATAATACCTGTAAATAAAAATACCCCTGACATATTTCGCATAATCTTACCGAATTTTTCTCCTCCGCCATTTGCAAAACTTGAAGCTACAGAGAAAAATACAAGTGGTACAACTACTACGAATAATAAATTTAAAAATAAATCCCCTATTGGCTTAAGGGCAACTCCTACGCTTTCATGAGTATAACCGATGACTGAACCTATGATGATACAACCAAGTAAAATCAAAGGGAAAGCGTAATTTCTAAATGAAAATTGCATAAGCTTCCTCCTAATATAATTGCTATTTGTAGTATACCGAAAATTTAATAGTTTGTACTCCAATTTTTCAATTAAACCTACATATTTCTACATAAACATACAAAAAAGAACACTTTGTATGATCTACAAGTGTTCTACCTTTATTGAAATTACGAAATACTACCTATACTTTTGCCCGTATTCCAATGCTTTAATCCTACTTTTTTTTAATCTTATTATCTTAAGACTTCATCAAAAGCAGCTGAAACTTTTTCAAACTCTTCTTCTGTTTCAATATCATAAAACTCGCCATCTTCTTCGACTCTTAAGAAGAAAACGTCAATATCCTCTTCACTTTCTTTTTCTACTTCTTCTAGTAAACCTACTGCTATGTATTCATGACCTTCAATTGTAATTGAGCCTAGTACTTCGTAATCTTGCTCGTCTCCTTCATCATAGCTAAGTGTAAGAATTTCGCCTACTTCAATCTTTTCCATAAATCTTAACCTCACTTATTTCAAATTAATTTTGCATAAAGAAAAACCTTTATGTTCCTTTAGTGTAACAGAATGATGCAAAACGTTAAATTGTAAATACACTTAAAGCTTTTCTAAATCGTTCTATTTTTAAACCATCTTTTTTGTGAGAATCAATTTTAGTAAAAAATTTATTTTTTTAAAATTTACATGAATATTTTTACCAACGCTGTAATAAGATTTAGAACAACCAATTCTTAAGTTTCTTTCAAGTTTATTAAGTTGGACAAGCCTATGTCTTCAAATAGTAGATATTTTCTATATTTAGGGAGGATTACTGTATGTCAAAATTAATAATGGGTCAAGAACAATCTAGAAGAAAAACTGTCAATTTTAAATCATTCTTTCAACGTTTTACTAAAAACCAAATAATTGATGAAACGCCATCACAACTTTTACATAATGAGTTAAGAAGCTTACAAAAACTTTTAGAGCTAAAAGAAATTAATTTTATTTATGCCGATCCCGAATACATTGATGTTGCTATTATGGAATTAGAAGCTATACGAACAAAATACAGTATAACTGTTAGACAATTAAAGGAAATACAGTCTGCTAGTGCTGTATGAAAAAAATAGATAAATAGCATATTAGCTATTTATCTATTTTTCTATGTTTTTACCCTTGCATTAAGAACTGACCTCATACTTCGTTTCGTAAGTCTTAACTTTTTTAAATACATTGATGAAAATCGTTATGCACGGAAGAAGCCATAAGAATATTGCATAAGGTAAATACTCATGTAACTTCATATTAATGACTGTACTACTCATGATTGCAAGAACATTCCAAGGGATCATTGCTGGAAATAATAAAGTTGTATCCGCCATTAACCGAGCCAATTCTTCTTTGTTATATTTATTTGACCAATGCGCTAAAAAAGATCGCCCTGTTAAAATAATAGGCATCGTTTGGTTACCGGCTATTACGCATATAACTGCTGTTGCACCAATTGTTTTCAAAGAATCGGATAGCATTGAAGTTGAAGTTTGAAGCCATTTATCTAACATCGGCTGAATGATATTAAGCTCCTCCAATAACGCATTATAAATTCCTGCTACAGCAATAAACAATAACAAGCTATACATATGACTTAGCCCTCCGCCAAGTCCATTAATTCCATGCCAAAAAGAATTCACAATTTTACTAAAAGAAATTCCATTAAACAAAGCTATTAAACTTCCAGATAAAATACTAATGACATACGAGTAAATAATATTGATTCGAAATAAAACAAGTACAACTAATAAAATCGGTGGAATAAATTGAATGAATGAAAAATCCTTATTGCTCACGATTTCATGTTGTGTCTGGGTAATTCCTTGCGCAAACTGTAAATCCATTACGCTAAAAAATATGATTGTTACGATTACAGCAGTAATGGATGTAAAAAGCATCGCTTTACCTTGTTTTTTGACAGTTGTTTCAAGAATATTAGCTAAAAGTTGATGTGCGCTTGAAAAAGGTGACGTTCGATCACCAACAAATGCACCCGAAATAACCGCTCCAGCCGATATTTCCACAGGTATATGTAGTAATATGGCACTACTAATAAGAGGAACTCCTAAGGCACTTAATGTTCCAATCGACGAACCCAAAATCATTGAAAAAATCATCGTCGTTAGAAAACAAAACACAAAAAAATGATGTGGATTTATTGCCTGCAAAGTAATCGAAACCATCGATGTTATCGTTCCTGATAAATACCAAGATGGAAGTAAAAAGCTAATTAAAAATAAGATAAAGAGAACAATTTTAACTTTTCCCATCCCTTGATAGCTTAACTTCATAATATTTCTAACTTCATATCCTCTTTTTAAACTTAATACGATTAAAAAAATTAATCCTGGTAAAATTCCAAATACGAGAGAGATATGTAATATGACGGAACTAATAATTCCAGTCAAAGTTACTAATATTAGGAAACTTGCCTGTTTAACTGAAAATTGGTTCTCCAACACTTCTTCCCCTTCTTTCAAACAGTTTTATTACATTAAATTGATTAAATATCATTCATAATTATATTAGCTTTCAATTAATAATACACTTATATTTCAATTAAAAAGCACTACTTCAAGAAGTAATGCTTTTGCACTAAAATACTAATGCTTTTAACTAAAATGTAAATCCGTTCCATATTGAACTAATTTTAATTTTCGTGCGATTGCCTGCGATGCATAATTATCCCAAGATGTACTGTAAAAAGCAGTTCGTCCTTGGTGTTGGATGTCCGCAGCCCAAGCATTTGAAACAATTAATCCATACTCTTTTCCACGAAAATCCTCGAGCGTATATACGCTTGCTTCAGCAGCTTCAGCTGATTGTCTGGCACTACAGCAAATCGACACAGCTATGTCATTTTCAATAATTGCATAACATGGTTCTTTAAATTCTAGCTCCTCATATGTATAAGGAAAGTTTGGTAATAAAAATTGTTTATTTGCCTGGGTAATTTTTATTGCTTTCGATGATGCTTTACCAACTGTTTGAAATACATATGCCGGCCCCATCCATAAACTGTCTATCTGATGAGTTTTACTTAAAATCTGCATGATATTTACTATAGGTATACTATAGTTCGTGTCTAAGGCCTTCTCTAATTCAATTAGTTCTTCATTTTTAAGACTATCTAAAAACCTTTTCACATTCCCCATTTTGGTGCTTCCAATATAGAACCGTGGTGCTTTTGTATATGGTTGTTCATTTATTTGTGTTATTTTTCCAACTTCATCGTATTTAAATAATACGTTAATATGCATTTCCATAAGTTCTAGCTCTGATTTCAAAAAGACTCCCCCTGGCTTCAAACTAGTTAATTTACATACTTCAAATTTCTTTTTACTCTATCTTTTAATTTTTACAAATGTTCCTTTTTCAGACTTTTCTATTGCGATCTTATTTATTTTAGCTATATTGTCTGATAAAAGAGATGATTGTTGGACAGTTTTTCCGTCTAATGATACAGGCACATCGATAATCCTTCTTTTAGCTTTTCGATGAATATCATAATCTTGATCATTTTCTTCGAGCACAACTTTTGCATATAAACTGTTTACTAACTCTTGTATTTCTTGATCATTGCTTTCTTGAATTAATGTCATTAACTGCATATCGTCCAATAATAAATCGTTTAACTTAATAATATCTTTTTGTAATGCCAGTTTAATAATCTTTGCAAGTGAATCATATGAATAAATGCCGATCGGACCTAAAAAATAATCAATAGTAAGTTTATAATAAATCACTGTAAACCACTCCGCTATTTCTATAGAGTTAACACAGATTTCTCCATTTACAATAACTAATGAATTTAAAAATGCTTCAATTTCTTTTTTAGGTGTTCCAAAATATGTATGCATATCTCTTAATGTATAATCTATTCGATCTGCACATAGCTTCGGAAGCTCTTTTTCAAGTATTTCCCACTTATCTATATCAAAGATTTCTTTCATATCGATATGATATTTTTCAAGTATAGAAGGGATCTCTGAATCTAAAATTACTTTTTCAAAGATTGTTTCATGGTAATTTTCTTCCCTATTATCAAAAACAAAATCAATAACATGAGAAAATGCCGTGTGGGAAACATCATGTAATAAACCAGCTATTTGTTCCTTGACCGAACCCCCTAACCTTTTTATTAACAACATAACGCCAATAGAATGGTCATATCGGGTACCATTAAAATGCTGATCCACTAAAAAGGTAGCACCAGTCTGATGAATTCTTTTTAACCGTTGAATTGGTTTTGTTTCGATTAATTCAACAAGAACTTGATCAATATTGTATTGTCCATACAGCTTATCGCTCAAAAACATACTGTACTCCTTTTCATTTTATATTTGAAATTCCATCTCCTTAACATATACAGCATTTCCAGTAATTTCTATGTCAAATGACGAATTTACTCTTTTTACATTTACTCTTACACGCCCGTCTTTTTGAATTTCAGTTCCTTGCTCAACAACTAATTCAATTGCATCATTAACATCATTATTAATATACTTAGCATAATAAGCTCCTAAAATCCCAGAGGCAGTACCTGTAACCGGATCTTCAATCGTTCCAGAAAATGCAGAGGAAAAATGGCGCGCATGAAAATCTGCATTTGAATCGTATGTTTCTAAGCAAAATGGATGAACGGACGCTTTTGGAATTTCCTTCAAAATACTAGGAAAAAGTAGATTATTAGGTTTCATCTTCTCAAATGAAGATATTTTTTTTATCGGTAAAAGTAAATTCCAGGCACCTGTACTTCCATAAAGAGTTGGTAGACTTTTATCGATTTCTTCTACACTAAGACCAATTGCGGACGCTACATCATCAATCGAGCCTTTAAACCCTACAAATTCTGGTGTTTTTTGTTTCATCGTTATGTAGATCTCATTATTTGAATTATGAATTTTGATTGGTAAAATCCCAGCCTTTGTTTCAATTGTTAACTCATTTTTAAACTCAATTCCCCCTCTAGTTACCAAAGCATATATTACTGCCATTGTCCCGTGACCACATAAATCCATTTCATGTCCTGGTGTAAAATAACGAATTTTATGATCAGCAACCTTCGAATTTAATAGAAATGAAGTTTCATTAAATCCCACTTGTTTCGCAATATCCTGCATTTCATAATCAGTCAAAGAATCGCAATCTAAAACGACTCCAGCTGGATTTCCTTTATTGGGTTCTTTACTAAAAGCATCGTAATGGTAAACAGTAATATTTTTCATTTTCTCACCTCATTTTGTTTTTAGGTAAATCTATTCTCTAATATAAATTAAAATTAATAACAATGTTATGAGATTGCTAGAATAGTGCTTATATTCAATCATTTTACAATATACATTATTAAACAGGTTAAATAAAACGATTACATTTTCTATATGATTTTACATTTTTCCAATATTTTTAATTTGAAAGTTTGATAAAATAATAATTATCATTAAAATTTTGGAGGAAAATATGTCATTATTCATAACAGCTTTCGGAGGAAAACTTTTACTATGCTTGGCCTTTACCTTAATCTGCTTCTTAATTGCATGGCCAGTCGGATTATATTTCCGATACAAGGATGCACAGAAAATGAAAGAAGTATTACGCGACCAACCAATCAATCGACGCAATTACTGGCTTAAACAATTCTTAAAATTAAGTATATCAATAATAGTTTTATATTTTATATCATTTTTAATTGCACTTTATTTTAATATGCCATTTTCATCTACTGCACCGTTTGTCGGTCTATTCGCTCTATTACTCATGCTTTATATTAAATTTGCCCCACGTACAACTGGTGAAGCAACACCTGATATTGATGGATGGCATACAACATCTGTAATTATCGATCCTGATGAATATTTCACTTCAACAGGAGCAACCATTATTTTTGGATCTTTTATCTTTACAACCTTTGAATTTATAAGCGTTCTATATTAAAATCTTTAGCAATTATTTTATGTTTTTCAAAAAAAAAGCATTAATGATCACACTGATTATTAATGCTTTCTTTTATTAAATTTTCGATTGGTTAGTTAACTGTTCTAATTCTTCCTCTATTCTACCTACATCAATTCTTTCAAAAAGAGGATTTACTTCGTTAATTTTTACTAAAAACGGAGAAATTTCCTTCCATTCAAAGTTTGGTAAATTTAGCATTTCTTTTATTTCATTACTCGAAAAAGGTAGGATTGGATGTAAGATTTGCGCCAGGTTGGCAATAGCATAGACACAACTCACCATCGTGTTATGACATTCGCTCAAATTCTCCTTAACTTGTTTCCAAGGCGCTGCTTCATCAAAATATTTATTTGCAGATCGGATAAATTCAAATACTTCCTCCACGGCCTTTTTGAAATTAGCCGATTCAAACTGTGAACCAACAGACTTATAAAGCCCTTTAATATCAAATCTAATTGATTGTTCAATTTCCCCTTCTGGGACTTCACCATTATAGTACTTTTCAAGAAACTTTAATGTGCGGTTTACAAAATTCCCATATGCGCCTAATAGCTCACTATTATGACTATAAATAAATTCCCTCCAAGAAAAATCAGTATCCCTATTTTCTGGAGCATTTATTGTTAAAAAATATCGGATTGAATCTGGATGATATTTTTCGATTAAATATGGTACCCATACAGCCCAGTTTTTACTAGTGGACAGTTTTTTCTTCTCAAGCGTCAAATACTCATTTGAAACAATATGAGTTGGAAGAGCCTCTTTTTTTAAACCAATTAAAATAGATGGCCAAATAATTGAATGAAACGGTATATTGTCTTTACCATGAATATAATATGAAATTGTTTCTTTTTTCCAAAAGCTGGTGTCATCTTGATTCATGCTAAGTGCCCATTGTTTACTTGCCGAATAATAACCAGACACTGCTTCGATCCACACATATATTTTCTTCTTTTCATACCCTTTTACTGGTACACTTACTCCATTTGGCAAATCCCTTGTTACTGCTCTGTCATGAAGCCCTTCATTTAAATATCGTTCTGTTAATTGGATCGCATTCGAACGCCAGCATCCACTCATTTTAGCAAAATCAACATATTCCTTTAGCTCATCTTGTAACTTGCTTAATGAAAAATAAAAGTGCTCTGTGTTTTTTACGGATGGAGGATTTCCACATAACTTACATGTTTTATTTAATAAATCTAAAGGATCTAAAATAGCAGAGCAATAATCACACTGATCTCCACGCGCATGTTGACCACAATTTGGACAATTTCCTTCTACATAACGATCTGGTAAAAATTGTTCAAATTCTTCACAATAACATTGTTCAATTTCTTTTTTATAAATTAACCCATTTTGTAATAAAGTTAAGAAAATTTCTTGTACAGTATGATGATGATGCTGTGCGTCTGTCCTTGTATAAAAATCATAGGTAAATCCTAATTTCTTAAAGTTATCCTCGAATTCAAGGTGGTAACGATCTGCAATTTCTTTATAAGTTACATTTTCTTGTTTTGCTTTAATAGCAATAGGTGTCCCATTACAGTCACTTCCTGAAACGTATAATACATTCGCTTTTTTCAAACGAAAATATCGAGCTAGAATATCACCTGGCAGTAAAGCTGCAATATGCCCCAAATGTAATGAACCATTTGCATAAGGCCAAGCTCCTCCAATAAAAATATCCATTCCAATTCCTCCTAATTTATAAATGCAAAAAACCTCGCCCCTATCTATAAAAGATAAGGACGAGGTTTAATATCCACGTGGTACCACCTTAGTTCACAAAGTATTTGCATACATTTGTCTTTGCAAGTACTAAAAGCATAAAAATGCTTATATACTGTGACTTTGGTAACAAGTGCCAACTCTTGTCGTAGCCTACTAATATGAAATATACGTTCAGTACGAAGCTCCGAGGCCATTGTTCAAATAAGTATTCATGCTTCTTTTCAGCTACCGAAGCTCTCTGTAAAAAATAACATTATTCTACTTTTCCTCTTCATTGCTTTTATTCAAATGTTAAAAAGATTTTATAAAAAAGATATTGAAAAGTCAAACTATTTAAAAACGATTATAGATTTTTATATAGTATGAATTACAAAATAAAAGTTGATTCAACTATTTGTCGAAATTAAAAATGAATAAGAGTGAAGGGATTCTCCGGAACTAAGTTAAATATATTCAATTATCAAAGCTTTAGGAGGAGATGTAATGTCAAATTGGAAGACTGCATTATTTGAGTTACAAAAAACAGATATGTCTTTTTCAACTTTTAATGAAGTAAGAGCTGATAATTTAGACTTTAATAATGTAAGCTTGGCAAATTCGAAATTTACAAATGCAAACATGAGAAATCTGGAATTAAATGACGTAAATTTATTCGGAACTCGAATTTCAGATGTTAATTTGTCTAATACAAAAATAACAAATGGTAATTTAAGAGACTTAATAATTGATCATGTTCATTTAGCTGGAACAAGCTTCCGCAATATTGTCATTCCGGATGATCTAAATCTTGACGATCACGCTAATTCTATTAAATTTGAGAATTGCAATTTAACAAATAGTCAGTTCACGGACTGTGATTTAAGCCATGTCGAAATTAATAATTGTAATTTATCAGGATTGAAAATTAATGGCATTTTAGTTGAAGATTTGTTAAAGAGTTATAGTGAGAGGAAATAATTTCTACATAAAAAGTATGTTATCAATTATTTAAACCCTTTTCTACTTATGCTACCCATTTCAACGCGCAATAAAAAAAGAATCTATAATCAGATTCTTTTTTCGTGTCTATGGTAACTTGCGTTGTTCTTAATGGTCGTCCAGTACAATATTTCTGTTTCCATTCCCTGTTAACTGTGCTTCGAAGGCGTCAATTATATGCAAAAATCGATCTGCTTCTCTAAATACATGATCTGCAAGCAGTGGGTGAATGATACTTTTAATTCTACAAGCTTCTATTAGGTCGCGAGCTGTTTTCTTAAAATCTCTAAGTGATTTTACCGATACACGGTTTTCATCAAGGAATTGGTCAAGAATCGGAACTGTTTCCGATTGTGGCCTCATTGATTCTAAATCTACGGCTTGGTATAGAAGTTGATCAAAATCATGGCTAAATTCCCTCGCTTGATCTACTAGTTTTCTTTCTGATGGATCTAATAAATGTCCGATAAATTTTGCATGGTCTGCCATAATTCTTAAAAAGAAAACATTTTCCTGGATAATTGCAGCGGGTAGTGGTTGGAGTTGACCATTATTTAATTCAGTCAAGCGATTTGCAAAATAGGCTGCTTCTCTACTTGTATGGTCAACTAATAATGGAAAGTTATTGCCCGTTATTTTACAAGTAAGGAGTAAGTTAAGGATTTTCCGCTTATAGGCCCAAATCATGGAAGCTGCTTGATGAACCTCATTATTAAACTGTTTAATTTGCTGAGGATCCGTTTGAAGCGAAAATGATTGGGCTTTATTTCCTATTGCTTCAAAAACTTGATAAAATTGATCTGCTTCTTGAATTAACTCAGTATCATCACAATTAAAGCCTAATTTAAGAAAGAGTGAATGCTCCTTCATGATCCTTGACCAAAACTGAATCTCATCTAAAGAACGTGCTATAAATACATCCGACAATCGGACCCCTCCTAACATAATTCATTTCACTTTCTAATATATTGATGAAAATATGAATTATTACAGATACATCTTTATTAAGTAGATTAGCTATTCGTCTACTAAAATTTAATATTAGTTTATAAAAAAAGCATTACTTCAATTGAAGTAATGCTAACTTATTTATAGATTATGATTTCAAAACATCGTGATCAACATATCGTTTCCCATCTAATTGACTAATAACATTAATCGAAACTTTTGCTCCATCACCTGCTGTAATAATCGTATGAACACTTGTTCCTGCAACAGTTCCCGCTGCCCATACTCCTTCTATATTTGTTTTACCAGTCGAATCTACATCAAGTACGGTCTTTATGCGAGGTTCTGTTCCAGCTTTTGTTTTTAGTCCCACATTTTCAGCTAAATCCACACTTAAGCCTGTAGCTAAAATCACTTGATTAGCTTCATAAGTTGCTGTTTCGGCTTGTAGTTGTCTAAAACTAGAGTTTTTTTACCAGCTTTTGCTGCAAATAAAGCAGCACTTGCTCCCGCCGGTCCGGCGCCGATAATTACGATATCATACATTATTAAAATCGCTCCTTTTTACATATAAGATTGATTTAAGTACTGTCATTATTATTCTGTCGTCGCCTTATTAATCCCTGAATATATTGATTGCAAATTAATTAAATCCCGGGAAACTTGAGAGATTGGAATAATTAATCCATAAAAGTACAAACGCAATAATACCTAATAATAATATTGTAAAAGTTTGTTTAAACGAATCCTTAACACGGATATGTGATATTATTCCACCGATTGCCACAACTCCTAATAATAAACCACCCGCTGGAACCCAACTTTCTTCCCAAAATCCAATAATGAGTGAAACAGCACCAACCAATTCTACTAATCCAGTAATTACTCTGAACCATTGTGCTAATTTCAAGTGATTAAAACTTTCAACACTCGTTTTTGAACCAAAAACTTTACCTAAACCAGCAATTAAAAACATAAGAGCTAATAAAATTTGCAAGATAATTGATAAAATATCCATTTTTTTATCACCCCTTTACTAATATATATGCAATTGAAAAAAGCACATATTACTACAAAAGTAACTATTCAATCTAAAATTTTGATTAGAATGTTTTATTAAATAAGTCATGTCTTGTTGATTTCAACTAAGGATGCTCGCTATAGCATGAGCTAGGCCTCCACGTTTCTGCTGGGTCTTTAGTCTACCCAAAATAAAAAAGCAGTGTTACCTGCTTATTTAGGACTGTTAATTCCTTATTAAGTTAGTAAATCATATTTAATCCTTAAAAAAATCAATTCGATTCATAACATCTTCAATTGTAAATTGCTTTAAATAATCTAAAGCCTGGCGTTCCGCTTCAAATAGTATTCTTTCTATTTCTAAATCTAGCTGTTCTGCAGCTTCACCACAGTCAACTGACATTTCTTGTTCTATGGGACCCCTATTAACAGCAGTATAGATTTCACCTAAGGTAATTGAATCAATCGCCTTTTTTAAAATATAACCACCTTCACGGCCACCTTTGGATTCTACAATACCTGCTGAGGATAAAGATTGCATTACTCTTCGCATGAAGGTCGCATGAGAATCCACTTGCTCTGCAATCATTGCGCTAGATAACATTCCACCACTATTTGCCAACCAAACTATTGCATGAACTGCTATTTTAAAACGAGGTGGACCAATATTGACACCTCTGTTTACACTACTCATTGCTTTTCACTCCTAAAATTACTTGGTTGATTACTTATTAAGCAAATGATAAAACATTAAATTTTCATAGGCAATAGAATAGTTAGAAGAAAGTTATTAACAATTTTAACCAATAATTATTTAGATGTTTACTAATAGATCGTAAATCTATTTTTTTATTAGAGACCAAAATGTTGCTTAGCTAATTCCTTATATCTCATTTCATCAATATCCTCTTTCGTAACTACACCGTTAATCCATTGTGTAAAAGAAGTATTCGTTAAAGTTTTATTCCCCTCATTTGTCAGTTGAGTCATTAAAGGGTTTTTATTAAATGGAGACTCCTTGTGCTCAGCAATAATTGTTTGAATCTCATTAAATTCGGACACATCTGAAATGATATCTCGTGAATCAAATGCATAACCAATTCTCCAATCGGGATCTTTATGTTTTAGTTTTAACATCAATACATAATCCCCGAATTCTGTGTCTTCTTTTTTAATTCGAAACTCACCATTACTAGAAGTAATTATCTCACCGGATAAGGGAACTGCTTTTAAAGGAAGATTCGCCCCAAATCCTGTATCAATTAAGTATGTTTCTTCATTTTGTGTTAATAGGATTGTGACATGTGTTCTTCCAAAAGAAGGATATTTTTGAGCTATATTGTCATAAACAACCCCTCTTACTAACCTCACGTTAAACCCGTTTTCAAGAAGAAATAAATAAAGTAATGAATTCAATTCATAACAGAGACCACCTTCATTTTTTACTAATAATTTACTAATTAAATTTTCTCGGTTGATCTCATTCGTTTTATTTCCTATAATACAAAGATTTTCAAAAGGGATATTTTTAGCAGTTTTTTCAAGAACGTCATTTACATTATTAAAGTTAATCACTTCATTATCACGTAATCCGATTCTTTTTCGAAAAAATAAATTAAGCTCGCTCATTAATGATTCCTCCAGTCACATCAAACTTTTAATTAATCATACCATTTAAGTTTATTAGCTAAAAAAAATAAGCTGCAAAAGCAACTTCATGTTGTTAAAAGTTTAGAGTGTCTCTTATAATCTTTTTTCAAAATAATATTGATTATACCCTTTTGGATGATTCTCAATTAATCCAAATACTTTAAAACCATGTTTCTTATAAAATTTTGGAGCTTGAAAACTAAAACTATCTACTTTAATAAGGCGACATCCATTTTCGATTGCAAATTCTTCCATTTGATTGATTAGCTGACTACCAAAACCTGCATGTCTATATTCCTCTGACACCCATAAGAAGTCTATCGATAAATGGTGCCAATACATCCTTCCAGTAATTCCACCTACTATTTCCTCTTTTTCATTTCTAACGACAAAGCTTATATTTTCCGACGGTGCTTTCCTCTCATCAGGAAGGTTTTTAGCATTAAATTCAATTACTTTTTTTCTAATAAAATCACTATCCTCTTGTACCCATTGTTTTACTATTTTCATTTTTAATTCTCCTACTTTAGTATTCGACTTATAGCATCTCTTAATTAATAGTACATTCTCTAAATAACGCTATTTTCCTTTTAAAATCATTCTTAACCAAGGATCTAACTGAATAAGTTATAAACAAAAAAACCTTCAATAATAAGAAGGTTTTAATCTAAATCTTATGGTATAATCTTCCAAAAGGAGTGAAATTAATATGCATAACATGCTTTTTCCTCTATTTTCAATCATACCGATTTTATTTTACATTGCACCATTTGTTTTTATGATTTGGTTTCTTTTAAAATTCCTAAAAATTCAACAAGAGAAGAATCAAATTCTTAAAAGTATTTCAGATAAACTAGATCACTTTAATAACAATCATTCAGAAACCTGAAAGAGCATATGTCTCTTTCTTTTTTTATTTTTTAGAGACTGGAATCCATATTTCGCTCTTAAAAGTTGGTGATGTGATGTCTTTCTGTTCATTCCACAATATTTCAGGACCTTCTACTTGATGGTAATTAGAAGATGGAAACCATTCCGAATAAATTCGTCCCCAGACTTCTTGCAATGCATCTGGAAATTTTCCAATTGCTTCGAATACTGCCCATGTAAATGCAGGAACTTCAAGTTGAATGAACTCATTTGGACAGTCATTTGTAGTGGCAACACCAATATAATGATCAAGCTCTCCTTTTTCTTCCATTCTACCTTCAGAAAAATTTGTTGATGCACTAATTATGCCATTCGGTTCAACATTGGAGAGTTCTTTTAGTTTCGTTATCTTTTCCATCGTTAAAGTTTTCCACATGGATGCAATTTCCGGATTAACTCCATTAAAAATAATCGGAACTCTCTTTTTTATCCCTACGATTCGAAATGCCTCTTTTTCTTCAATACGATAGTTCATTTCATTTCCCCCTTTAATTGATAATTGGAAGGTCATTCGTGGAAATGCTTTGAGCGAATTGCCGTTATTTCTAGCTTCTGACGGCGTAATTCCATGCAAGTTTTGAAAGGCTCTCGTAAAGGAATCCGGAGAATTGTATCCGTATTTTAAAGCAATATCAATTATTTTCTTGTTATGATCTTTAAGTTCAAATGCAGAGGCGGTAAGACGGCGGCGACGTATATATTCTGAAAGGGAAATTCCAGCAAGAAACGAAAACATTCTTTTAAAGTGATACTCAGAACAAAAAGCCCGTCTAGAAAGCTCTTTATAGTCGATCTCACTTGTCAGATTTTCTTCAATATATACTAGAGCATCATTTATATTCTTTAACAAATCCATTTTATAACCTCCTTCATCAATAGAATAACAGGAACAAAATTAACCAATCCGACATTTCTTGCTAAGTTATGTAGGGTACTATTATTAAAGGGAGCAACATTAAGTAGCTCCCCCAAAATTATAACTTTTTAGATCGATAATTTAAAATCTTCTTTTACATTCAATTTCTTATTAACCTTAACATAAACCAAAATTGCATTAAGTAGCAATAATGCACTTGTAACAAAAAATACGTATTTTACACCTAAATATGCTCCAATTTGCCCACCTAAAATGGAACCGACAAATACACCTAAATATCCTGCTGACATATTAAATCCAAATACTCGGCCGGTAATGGCATCTGGTGTTATTCGTTTAACTAATGTATTAACAGCCGGAGTTAAGCCCGCCGTTGCCAAACCTAAAATAAATCGTAGTCCCATCAATTCCCAAGCGTTTTTTACAAATGCTTGGGGAATAACCATTAGACCTGAAACAATTAGTGCAACGAATATAACTTTATGTGGACCAATTCGATCTGAAATCTTACCTAATCTCGGAGCGGCAATAATGCTTGCCAAGCCTGATGCTGAAAATGCCATACCCGCTAACAATGCAACATGTGTAGAATGAGCAGATAGCTGAGAAATATAGACCGTAATTACCGGTTCAATCGAATAAAGCGCTATTGTTAAAACAAAAAAAGTAATGAACATAGTAATCATTAAGCTTTTATCTGGAATAATACTCCATATTTCCTTAAACTTAAGCACTTTTTTATCTTGGCGAGTAAATGATTCTTTTACAAATAATGCTGTTGTAACAAACGCAACCATCATGAGTCCACCAGTTACAAAAAACACATTTTGTAAGCCTACAGTCTCTCCAATATAACCTCCAATCATCGGACCAAGTAATGAACCTGCTATACTTGCAGTTGAAAGTGTACCTAATGCCGATCCCGCATGCTCTTTATCTGTTTGCGTTGCGATTAAAGTTGTACAAGCTGTACCGTAACCAGTAATGACACCTTGTAAAAGTCTTAAACCAATTAAAACATAGACATTATGTGCAAAACCCATACAAAAAATGATTATTGACATACCAAGACTTGCTCTTAGCAGCATTGGTTTTCGTCCAAACTTATCGGCTGCCAAACCCCAAATAGGAGAAAAAATGGCTGAAATAATAAAAGTTACCCCAAAAGCAATACCTGAAAATTGACTAATTAATGCAGAATTATGAACACCAAGTTTATCAATATATAGGGGTAATACCGGACCAAGTTGGCTCATTCCAATACTTGTTACAAACATTCCGAACCAGCAAACAATCAAATTTCTTTTCCACAATAACATCACTTCCCCCTCCTTTTTGATAAAAATAAAATCACTATAAAAATCTCGAGAATGAGACAAATAAAAAATAACAATAAGTTTCTAGTATACATATAACACTAAACTATATTTTATAGTTTGTAAATTATATTATATAGTTTACTAATTATTATTAGAAGTGTTAAACTATTTTTAGTAATATAGTCTCTCTTTAAAAATACTTTGTATTTAGGTATTGTATCTTTAAGGACATTAGTTGATTGGCAGTAGAAATCAGCCTATATTTTCTTAAAAAAAACAATTTACCTAAACATGAGACGGGAGCAAAAAAATGGTTCAAAAAAGAAATTTAACAAAAGAAAAAATTATTGAAGTAGCTTTTTCATTGGCTAATGAAATCGGACTTAATCAAGTTACTTTTCCAAAAATTGCAGAGAAGCTAGATATTAAATATCCATCTTTATATAACCATTTTGCGAATATGGACGATTTAAAATTGAAAATGACGATTTCACTTTTAAATAAATTAAATTCGACTTTAATGCAGCGATTAGTCGGCAAAAGTGGTGAACAAGCGATTAGAGAAATTGCTTATGTATACCGTGATTTTGCATTTGATAATAGAACTGGTTATGGACTTTTTATGAATATCCCGAGTACAGAAAATGATGATGTTAAACGACTTGCTAGGGAAACAACTGGAATTATTCATCAAATTCTAAAATTTTATATTACGGACCCTACTTTATTAATACATCAAGGCCGAGCATTAAGAAGCATTTTACACGGATTTGTCTCGATGAATTTCCTTGGATATTTCCAACATCCAGTAAATGTAGATGACAGCTTTGACGTTATGATTGATGACTTTATTTCTTCTGTTTCAAAAACGCAAAAGTAGAAAAAGTTTTTAGCAATAAAAAATGTGAACACTAAACTAGGCAACTTTCCTTAGATGTCTAGTTTAGTGCTCACATATAACAAAGGGAGGTGTGGTAAAGGCAATAAATGCTTTTACCATTTAAATGAAAATAGCTAAAGGTATTGAAACAATTGAATTAGAAATGAACTTTACAGGACAGGTAAATATTATTCACCCAACATTACTTTGGGATGAACAAGAAGTGATCTTAGTAGATACAGGAATGCCAGGGCAAACTGGAGAAATTCGTGAAGCGATTGAAAAAGCGGGATTGGAATTTAACAAGCTGTCTAAAATCATTCTTACACATCAAGATATTGATCATATCGGGAGCCTTGCTGAGCTTTTAAAAACTGCTGATCAAGAAATTGAAGTACTAGCACATAAAGAAGACAAGCCATATATTGAAGGCGATAAAGCTTTAATGAAAGTAAATCCAGAGCGAATCGCAAAAATGATTGAATCTGTTCCTGAAGAAATAGGAAAAAAAATAAAAGCAATCTATAATACACCACTAAATGCTAAAGTTAATACAACTTTATCTGACGAAGAAGTTTTACCATATGCTGGTGGAATCACTGTGATTTTTACACCTGGACATACTCCTGGTCACATTTGTTTATATCATCAACAAAGCAAAACTTTAATCGCAGGTGATGCTGTTGTCGCGGCTGATGGCGTAATTATGAGGCCAAACCCAAATGCCACACCTGATATGGAAACAGCTCTTTTATCCATTAAACAATTAACAAAATATGATATTGAAACAATCATTTGTTACCATGGCGGAGTTGTAAATGAAAATGTAAATGAACAGCTTTTAGCATTGGCTAACAATCAATAATTTAATGTAGTAAATTTGGGCACCAAATAAGGTGCCCTTTAGTGTATGTGTAACAAAGTACAAAAAACTTGAGTTTCAGACTGATTCTGGTTTTTTTCTATTAATAAATGAACATAAAATTAATACAACTAACATCCCTAAACATACAAAAATACTTAACCTGTTTTGTTCACTGAATGCAAAAGCTATACAGCTCACACCTAATGCAATTACTGTAAATGATGTTACGTACGGAAATCCCCATACTTTATAGTTTGGCAGCTTAGTATAAGTTTTACGGAGCTTTAATTGTGCTAAACAAATGCTGATCCATACTAATGATACTGTAAATCCAGGTATTGCCATTAAATAACCGAATACACGATCTGGAGAAAAATAAGCTACAAAAGTGCCCCCAATTAAAATAATTGCACTTACAATAACCGTATAAACAGGTACACCATTTTTAGAAATTTTTGCAAAAACCTTTGGCGCCTCTCCCTCAGTTGCTAACGAATACATCATACGAGTACAGCCGTAAATACCTGAATTTGCAGCAGATAATACCGCCGTAATTAATACAAAGTTCATAATATGAGCTGAACCTTGAAAACCTACTGTTGATAAAACTTGAACAAATGGACTTTCTTGATTACCAATTTCATTCCATGGAATTAATCCACAAATAATCAGAATTGGAAGCGTGTAGAATAAAACAATTCTCCAAATAACCCCTTTTATAACTTTTGGTATTACTTTTTCAGCATCCTTTGTTTCTGTTAAAGTTAATCCAATTAGTTCTGAACCACCGTAAGAAAAAATGACTATTAATAAAGCAGAAAATACTCCTGACCAGCCATGTGGGAAAAATCCTTTATGCTGAACATAATTTTGTACATAACCACTATGATCACTTGGAATAATTCCAAATAAAATTCCAGCGCCTAACGCAATAAATAAAACAATCATTGTAATTTTAATCCCTGCAAACCAGAATTCTATTTCACCATATCGTTTCACATTCATAAAATTAACAGCCACAATAAAAATTGCACTAATAAAACTTAAAGACCATAACGACATTGAAGGAAACCAATATTGTAGAAAGCTACCGGCTGCGATTACTTCAATAACACAAACAACTAACCACATAAAACAGTACAACCAACCAATTACGAAAGACACTCTTGTACCAAACGCTTTACGAATAAATCCTTTCATATTCAAACCTGGAAACGCAATAGCCATTTCCGCAATCGCACTCATCACAACAAGAAGTAATAATCCAGCAAACAAATATGAAAAAATAACTGCAGGTCCTGCAATCGATACAGTTTCTGATGTTCCTTTAAAAATACCAGTGCCTATTGCACCACCAAGTGCCATGAAACGGATATGTCTTGGTAGTAAATTTTTTTGTAATTCCATTTTCTATCTCCTCTTTCTAGCTTGTAATTTTATAAAAAAAAATCGCCCCTGCCACTAACGACAGGGACGATTTTCACCGTGGTACCACCCTAATTGCAGAATTAAATCTGCCACTTGTTTTATTTAACGATCGATGACCGTCTTTTTCAAAGTAAATGTCGACCTTTACTTTTAAAAAAGATGCTCCAGGATTGTAATTCATGCTTGTTTATGTACTGATTCACACCATCCACCAGCTCTCTTAAACAGTGAAACAAACATTACTGTATTCCCTTCATTGCATTTTCTATATTCAGTTTTAAACTAATAAAAAAGTCCCTACTGATTGTATCAGTAGGGACGAATTATTCGCGGTACCACCCTAGTTGCAGAAATATTCTGCCTCTTAAGAATTTGATAACGATCAAATTTGACCGTTTTTCCCTCAGTAAAGATTAAACTTTACTTCGAAAAAAATAGCTCCAGGACCGAAATTCATCCTTATCTTTGTACTGATTTCCACCATCCATCAGCTCTCTATTACATTGAGATAAGTACTACTTAAATTCCCTTCATTGCTTAAAACTATATTAATCTATCATTAGTAGCTTGATTCTTTTTTTAATATGTTTTGTATTATAGGGGTTATTTCACAACTCTGTCAACATCTTTTTATTTCATTTTGTTCATCTACTATACAAAATGCTAGTTTAAATAGTTTGTATGCTGTGAAATTAATATAATATAATTAAGAAAAATGGAGGGAATCAAATCATGCTAAACATACGAAATGTAAAATTGGAAGATTTAACTGAACTGGTAGAAATTGAGCATCTTTGTTTTTCAAAAGAAGAGGCAGCAACAAAACAGGCATTCGAAAAACGCATTAAATTAATTCCCGATAGTTTTTTTGTAGCTGAGGAAAATGGTAAATTAGTTGGTTTAGTAAATGGTCCTGTTATAAATGAGACTTTCATTACAGATGATTTATTTAGCGAAATTAAAAAAAATCCATCTACTGGTGGACATCAAAGTATCTTAGGCATAGCAGTTGCTCCACAAAACCAAAATAAAGGGATCGCATCAAAATTGCTTTCTCATATCGAAAAAGTTTCAAAAGAAAATAAACGTGATTCAATTACTCTTACATGTAAAGAAAACTTAATTCATTTTTACGAAAACCATGGCTTCATCAATAACGGTATTTCTAGCTCAACACATGGTGGAGTAAAATGGTATAACATGATTAAAAAACTGTAATAAGGCGATAGCTTTATTACAGTTTTTTTGATATTTATATAAGACTTTATGATTCAATTTTATACCACTCCAAAACTTCAGAAAGCTTCTCCCTTATACTTTGGATTAGCTCGGTCGGTTCCTTCACAGACGCATCTTTTCCAATGGCAATGAATATTTGAGCTAAAAAAAGTATTTCATTTTGTGTAATCCAATCTTTAATCCACCCAGTTCCGTCCTCCCTGGTCTGTACCTTAAACCTCGGATCAATTATTGTTTCACTTCTTTGTACCCCTTCCCTACTAAGCTCCACGTAAAACATAATTAATTTTTCTTCTCTCATACTTTTCAATTTCTTTCCAAGTGGTATTTGCGGCAAATCAAGCGGCTCATTTTCCACTTCATGACTTATCGAAACAATTTTATCGCATCTAAATAATCGATAGTCATGACTAGTAAAACAATATGCAGGACAATACCATAAACCATTGCTCGCATAAATTCCAAGTGGCTGAATTTCTCTAATCGACTTTCCTTTATACGACTCGTATTCAATACTAAGTACATTTTGACGAATTGAGGTCTCCAATAGTATTGGCAGAAATGGGGATTTTGCTTGTTTTGTTGGTATGAAAAAATCGAACCGATTTTTCATTTCATCAATATGATCTTTAACGTCAGTAGGTAAGTAGGCATAAAATTTCTTCAAAGCGGATTTAGATTGCGCTTCAAAAGGAAGTGTGGAAAAGTGTCGTAATGCATGACTAGCAAAAAATATTGAAACTGCTTCTTCTTCTGTAAAGGTAATTGGAGGTAAAACTCTTTCGTTCAACACCTGATATCCACCGTGAGGACCAACCTCAGAATATAAAGGTACCCCTAATTCACTTAATTCCATTAAATCTCTTAAGATTGTTCTAGTAGAAACGTTAAATTCATAAGCTAATTCCTTAACTGTAAACTTACGCTTCCGATTGACGAGCATCAATAGTTCAATTAATCGTTTTGATTTCGCAGACATATTCTCACCTTATTTTATAACTATGACAGTTTTTGTCACTATTATAATTTATCATATGTGTTAAACCAAACAAAAAGGAGAATCATGCTATGCAATCAATCGAACAGAATAATAAAGAATTAGTAAAAGAGTTTATTGAGGTTTTCTGGAATCAGAACAAACTAGACAGCGCCACCAATTATTTATCACTCGATTACAAAGATTACTCTTACGGTTCAACAGAAGGATTGAAACAATTCGCTAACGTAATTTTCACAGGCTTCCCAGATAGCCATTACACGATTGAAGAAATTGTCTCCCAAGGAGAAACTGTTATCACAAGACTGGAATTCACAGGAACAAACTCTGGATTTTTTAGAGGAAATGCCCCAACCGGAAATTCGGTAAAAGTATCTTTATTTAGAGAATTCAAAGTAGAAAATGGTAAAATTTTATCTCATCGTGGATTATTTGATACACCAACTCTTATGAGTCAATTAGGGCCAAAATAACATAAAAACTACCAACTATTCTTATTGAATAGTTGGTAGTTTAATTGTGTTTTATTAAATAGTAAAATTCGAGTTTATTACAATTTAGCTAATACTTGATTTATATTTCTCCACTCATAAGTTAGTAATTTCAATTCAGTTCCAGAAAATGTAATCTTATCTGTTTTCAATAACTCAGCACCATAATATTCATAGAAAAAGCGCGTTTTATTGTCTTCTAAAACCTCTACGAATACCCGATTATAACCCCATTTTTGAAACTGAAGGAATAATTGTTTCATTAATTGCTTTCCTACTCCTTTACCTTGATATTCCTCAAGAAGATAAATAGATGTTAAGTCACCAGAGTGATCGACTTGATTCCTCTCTCTTTTTCCACAATCTGCAAAACCTATAATTTCCCCGCCATCATTTTCAGCAACAACTACATAATCCCCCTCTTTTGAAAGATTATGATTCCACAATTTTTCTCTTTGTTCATATGACAACTTCTCTAAAAACTCGTTAGGTATTATATTTCGATAAGTAGTTTTCCAACTATCAACATGAACTTTAGCAATGCCTTTCGCATCTGACATTGTAGCTTTCCTAATAATCAAATCTTCCACCTCGCACCACTCTTTTTAAAAATATATATACCTTCATAGTGATGAAAAGTCCTTCAATTTTTCTTGAGTTTTCCTTGTATTGACTTAAAAAGTAGTAATCTCTTAATTAAACTAGCTACTTATAAGAGCATTTCGGGGATTTAATTGTGGGGTTGCCATTTTTAATTGCGATTACTCTTTTTCATTTGCAATTCTCTATTTTTAACAAAAAAAAAGCACCTCAACAGATGCTCTTTACTACCTTTTCCGATTATACTTCTCAAAAGTAATCGTCTGAACCTCATATTTCTTTCCATTCCAATCATATAAAAGCTTCAAATTTCCAATTGCTCCTCCACCATCGGTTGAAATCATTACGACAGCATCGGCAACTAGTTTTTTCTTCTCCACCATATAGTCAACTGGTACGTGGGTATATACACTATCGTCAGAAGACGTATCTTTAAACCCTAACGATTTCAAATTAACTTTATAAGTTTTTTGTTTAGTTGTTATCGTTACAATATCCCCTTTTTTCTCCATTTCCACAAGACGTTTAACGGCTTCAGGCACCGATTCAATTGGAACTTCCTTATATTCTTCGCTTTGGTCATCGTTAGTACTAATTTGCAATAAATGAATCGGATCATTAAAATTATCCAATACGATCATAACTTCATTTTGTTTATCTTTATTTAAATCTTCACTAAACATTTTCGTACCATACTTCCCACTTTTCCATGTTGGGAAGTGATATAAAAAACCTTCATTTCCAATTTGAACATCAAAATTCCGGTATTCTTTCTGATCAATTCGGTCAGCGATTAAATAGATATTTTCCTGCCACACATCACTTGGAATCCCATTCATAACCACTCGTTCAGCTTGTCGTGCACTTACGGAAGAACAAGTAAAAAATGTAAAAGTACTGATTAAAACACCGATTAAACGTCGGTTCATAAAAACACCACCTTTACCATTAAGTTGTCCTAATATGGAAAATATAACCTCTAGCTAAAGGATTTGCCTATTCACCTTCTCCACAAAAAAAAGAGAGCTGCAAAAGGCAACTCCCTGTAACTTAAGAATTTATTCCAGCAGTCTGTCCCTGCTCCTGCACTATTTCTCCCTTCAATCTTCTTTCTAATGCAGGAGTAATTCGTACAAATATAAGAATACCAATTACACCTAAACTTGTTAAGAAGAAAGAGGTCGCGAAATTCGATAAGTATGCACTTAGAGAAACGGTTATCGAGCAGATAAACATCGCTAAATTAAATGTTAAACCTGCAACCGCCATATAGGAACTCCTTGTTTCGTCAGCTGGTAAGTTAGCCATATAGTTTTGTTGAACCGGTACTCTTAATACTTCCGCAACTGTTGCGATGAACATTGCTATAAATAATAGCCAAATAGAGTTACTATATGAAATCACTGCATATCCACCAACAAATGCAATACAACTCCATATTAACGTTTTTCGATCATCCAATTTCCCTACTATTTTAGAAGCGAAAAGTGCCATTACAACGACTAGTATCGTATTTTCTGTACGTAGGAAACCATTCATCTCGATTCCACCAAATGTCCAGTTCAATAAATGTTGTGTGTGGAAATCATTCGCTAATCGAATACTTATATAATTTGTTAATTGGAATTCCATTGAAAGTACTAGCAAACCTGCCAGTACATAAAGAATAAAGAGCTTATCTTGAAAAACGTCACGATAATTTGAAATCATTTTTTGAGCATGATGAGCAATCGTCTTTGTTTCCGTCTTTTCAGTAACTAAACTTTCTTCAACAAAGAACGTAATTAAGACCCAAGTAACAAGTGAAGCAACTGATAGTGCTAATAATAGTTCAAATAAATATGATTTAAATAAAAATCCTCCTAGCATGCCACCAATCGCAATTGATAAATTGTTCGACCAGTACATGATTGAGTACATAAGCTTTCGTTCCTCTGGCTTACTCACATCTATTAACATTGCCTGGTTAGCTGGCCCTGCTAGTCCCCAACAAATACTATTCAAAGTCATCATAAAGAATGTAATAAGAGGTGATGTAAACCAAGGTGAATTACAAAGCATCATCGTAATAAACGCAAGTAATCGAAGTGTTTCGGCAAATACAATCGCCTTTTTCCGACCAAACTGATCCGAAAAATATCCCCCAAAAAAGTTCATAATAATGCCTATAAATACATTTACAAGCAAAAGTAATCCTGCTTGTTTTATCCCAAAATGCTTAGATAAATAAATCGCCATAAATGGAAAAATCATACTTCCAATTGACGAACTCAAGAACGATTCAAGTAATCGAATTTTAATATTTTTGTGAAACTTTAGTATCCCCACGCTCTTTCTACCTCTCTTTATCTATTAAATCCCCTTCGTTTAAACTAGTGCCAAATAAATCCATTATTTGCATGAAAATTCCCCCTTTTTAAACTTTTCACTTAATTAGGATAGCAGTTATTTCCGTTTATGCCAATAAGCAAACCTAATACTTTTTCCCTATATAAATGAGAAAAATTGGAATACCTAAAGCAAACCCATTTGACTTGTTTTAAAAAATTGTTTGAGTATCATTTTGTAATGCCTCAGTTCAGGTATGATGGCAGCCTCACTATTTTCACTACATTTCTTTACTTTAGTGCCTTCGAAGTAAAATAGTAAGATTCCTGATCTTTCACATATAGTCCAACAAAATTTCGTATCTAATTTAGTAAAAAATAACTAAATTTACGTATTGTGAATACTACTTATTGAAAAGAAGTTGCAATTAGACTATCATCTAATTAGATAGGCATAAAAGTAGGTGTATATTAAGTGCAATTAAGTAAAATTGTAGATTTTCATAAAGCTTTAGGTGATCTTACTCGTGTACGCATTATTGCTTTACTTCAGCAAGGTCATTTAAGTGGACAAGAAATTGCCAGTAAATTAAGTCTTAAACCCCCAACAATTACCCATCATATGTCAAAGCTTAGAGAGGTTGGTCTGATTAAAGAGCGCCGAGATAAAAATACAATCTATTTCTCTCTAAATACAAAAATTTTAGAAATGAATGCAAAAGCAATTTTTACAGTGGGAACAGGAGGAGATTCCAATATGGAAATGTCAGTTACTGATAGTGAACGTTCAAGCATTATCAATAATTTCTTTACTAAGGAAGGCAAACTTAAAATTTATCCTGCTCAGCGAAAGAAAAAGCTTGTAGTTTTAGAGCATATGATTAAAGGCTTAGAATTTGGTAGAGTTTATCAAGAAAAAGAAATCAATGAATATTTGAAGGAATTTCATGAAGATTACGCTACTTTGAGACGAGAGCTCATTATGTGTCAATACATGTATCGCGAAAATAATCAGTATGAATTAAATCCAGTTGAATTATGGTGGTTAAAATAATTGGGTAAAAAAGAAGAGAAAAACTAGCATTTAAGTAAAATAAAATCTATTGACAGAATCTAAAAAAAGAAAAAGAGATACTTTAAAATATCTCTTTTTCTAACTAATTATTTACTTGGATTTGTAGAAATATATTTCTTAACTACTTCCATAACATACCCCTGACAAGCATCAGCTGTAGTTGGATCATATTTACCGCCATTTGTTTTATTGTTTGATAATACGCGAATTCCTAAGAAAGCTACATTATATGCTTGAGAGATTTGAGCTGCAGCTGCACCTTCCATTTCTTCTACTGAAGTTCCGTATTTAGTATGGAACCATTTAATGCGATCAACTTCATTGTTCCAAACGTCTGCAGATCCGATTGTACCTTCTACAACCTTACCTTTAGTGTATTTGTTTTTCACAGCATTTGCAGCTGCTAATAAATCTTTATTACCTTCGTAAAAACGTGGTTTTTCAGCATTTGGATCTTCACCTGCACTACCTTCTGAAGCCATTAAGTCCATTGGTTTCCATTGAGTTGCATCAATTCCTTGGTTTTCGTCCTTCGTTTCTGTTTTTAAAGAACCAATATTAGTTGTATTTTTACCTAATACGATATCAAAAACATTTAAATTTGGATCATGACCACCAGATGTCCCTTGGTTAATAATTGCGATCGGTTTATATTTTTCAATTGCAATCGCTGTAGCAGCAGCAGTGTTTTCCATACCTTTACCTGTTTTTGCTACAATAACTGGATAATTATCTAAAGTACCTTTGTAAAATACGAAACTACCTGATTTTTCAATTTTTACATTTTTTAGCTGACTTGCAAACTTTTCAGCCTCAATTGGCATTGGCCCCTCAATAATAATTGGTTTTAGATGTTTAGTTTTTGCTTCTGCAGTGTTCGATTTAAAGTTATAACCTACAGATATTGAGATTAATAATGCCGAAATGATACCTAATAAACCGTATTTTTTTAACAATGTCTTTTCCCCCTTGATGATGATCACACTCGATGTTTTAGTCAAAAAAAATGGTCTAGAAAAAGTAGAACAATCTCTACCTTCTAGACCTACGAAAGTTAAAGTATCGATCAGCAATAAATGCCAATCATCATTATTGGTTACAAAAAACGAAACCAAGTATACTTTAACCCGTAGTCTAGTTCTTTCATTGGGAACCAGGTAGAAACGCTCAGACCATATTACTGAGCATATACGAGTAATGTTTATGAATGATTACACTGCTAATATATCAAACTCGAAATATATTTTCAATACAAAACATGAACTTTTTTAAAGAAATGTATAATAATGTTCGTATTTTACAGAATATATTAGATTCAACTTGTGTAAAACAATGTTTTCGTTATCTTTTTCTAAAAAAACTGAAATAAAATTTCAATTTTTAGAATTCGAATTTTATTGGTCTTAAAAATAATTCCTCTAAAGTGTCTTTCGCATTTTTATGTTCATAAATAATTTCAAACAATGCGTTACAAATCGGTAGTTCAACATCATACTGATCAGAAAGTTCCTTTAAAGCCTTAATTGTAGAAACCCCTTCTGCTAATTTATCAAAAGGTTTTTCTTCAACAAATGCCTGTCCATACTTTCTATTATGACTATGCATTGAAAAGAGTGTTGCCTCGTAGTCTCCTAAATGACTTAAACCGTAAATTGTTAAATCATTTCCACCCATTGCTCTTATTAAACGAGAAATTTCTCTTGTGCCTCTGGCCATCAGTGAGCCTTTTAAACTACTATATTTCAATCCATCCAGCATTCCTGCAGCTATTCCCATGACATTTTTTGTTGCAGCTCCAATTTCATTACCAATTAAATCTTGTCCGTAATAAAGTCGTATTAACTCGCTGTTAAAGGCTTTAGCAATCTGCTTTGTTACTTCAATATTCTCCGAACCAATAACCATGCAATTTGGTATATTTCTTACAAAATCCTGTACATGGCCAGGTCCTACCCAAACCGCTACATTGCTATATTTCCCAACCTCTTCATAAAAGACTTGTGTAAGCCTTTTTCCAGTAGTAGATTCTATGCCCTTCATACAGAGGATAAAAGTTTTACCTTGTATTCCATTATATTGACTTAAGCGGTTTGCAAATGTTCTTAGCTCTTGGGCACTAATTGATATAATAATGACTTCTGCAAATGATAATGCACCTTCTAAAGAGCTCGTTAACTCAATTTCATCTGGTAGGCTTAAATAGTCATTTTTTCTTGTCTGATTTAAGCCTATGAAATTTCTTGAGCTTTCTCTTCCCCATAAAAATACATCGTGGCCAACTCGATTAGCGTACCAAGCTAAAAAAGTTCCCCATCTACCGCAGCCTAAAACAGATACATTCATACATTGCTCTTCCTTCCAAAATTTATTATCGAGTAACTGGACTAAACAAAAAAACAAACAAGAAGTCTAATTAGTTAACTATTAGACTTCTTCAGATTGTTGAAAAATTAGTTTGTCAATTGGTCTCTTAATAACTCGGTTGTTACTACAGCCTTTTATGAGGAACCTTTTCTCTTCTTTTTGCCTTTTTACTTCCTCATGAACCTCTCATGAGGAACTAACTTTCTTCATCTTGCTGTTTTACTTCCTCATGAACCCCTCATGAGGAACCTTATTTCTTCTTTTTGCTGTTTTACTTCCTCATGAACCTCTCATGAGGAACCTTTTTCTTCTTTTTGCCTTTTTACTTCCTCATGAACCTCTCATGAGGAACCTTTTTCTTCTTTATGAATTTTTACTTACTCATAACCCCCTCATGAGGAACCATTTTGCTTCTTTTTGCTGTTTTTACCCCCTCATGAGGAACCTATTGCTATTTTACAAAGTCCAATTAATTAGTAATCCTGCATGAGTTAATCCACCACCAAATCCATACAGTAAAACCTTGTCTCCATATTTAAGTTTTCCTTCTTTTACTCCCTTAACTAAAGATAATGGGATCGTGGCTGATGATGTATTTCCGCAATCTACTAGGCTATATAATGTTTTTTCGATTGGAAATTCGCTTCTTTCGCAGATTGATTCAATCATTCTTAAATTTGCACTATGTGGAACAAACCAATCGACTTCATTTAATAAAGTGGATCCATTGTTTAGTACAGCTTGCATTCCTTTTGGTACTGTGGTAACTGCCCATTTGTATACTTCGCGTCCATTTTGAATGATATTATTGTTATTTATTATTTCTTCACCGAACATTTGATTTGATAAATTTGAACAATATAAATGTTTCCCTTTTTCTCCTTCTGATCCAAGATAAGAGGAAATGAAGCTAGGGTGTTCTTCATCATACTCCACTAAAGCTGCACCAGCGCCATCACCAAATAAAATGCAAGTAGTGCGATCTTCATAATCGGTTATTTTAGATAAAGTTTCTGCCCCAACTACTAGAATTTTTCGATTTAATCCTGATGTAATTAATCCATTTGCCATATACAAACCGTAAGTAAAACCTGCGCAAGCAGTATTTAAATCAAATGCCCCAGCATTTTTTATGCCTAGCTTTGCTTGGATAATGGAAGCAACACTCGGCGTTTTGAAGTCTGGCGTTAACGTACAAACGATAATCATATCAACATCTTCAACAGACTTATTGTATTTTTCCATCAAGTCTTTTATTGCCTTAAAGCTTAAGTCGCTTGTATATTCATTTCCATTTGCAATTCTTCTCTCTTTTATACCTGTTCGCTTTACAATCCATTCGTCATTAGTTTCAACTATTTTTTCTAAATCCTTATTTGTTAATACTTTTTCTGGTACATATGAACCTATTGCAGTGATACGTGCTTTCGAATTTTGCATTATGGTCACCTCAGTCATATTTTTTAATATCTTTCCAATATTATATCACCAGATATTAATACTAGGTACTAATTTTATTTTAAAATTTTTTCATTCTTTTAATTTATGGGGGATTAAATTAAATAAAGTTGCTAAAACAGCAACTTTACTAAAAAAATATTACAATTCTAGTGTCATAAAAACACTATTAGGGTCATCTTTATAATCAGCAAAAGGCTTACAATACTTGAATCCAAAGCGTTCATATAGTTTTTTTGCTGGATCGAATGCTTCCATTGAACCTGTTTCCAAACTTATTCTCTTGTAGCCTCTATTTTTCGCCTCTTTGATGATGTGCTTTAGCATGCGCCTTGCTACACCTTTTCTTAAATGAGCTGAAGAAGTTCTCATTGATTTTACTTCCCCATGTAATGAGTCAAGTTCTTTTAGCGCTCCACATCCAACTAATACATTTTGTTCCCATATACTCCAAAACGTAATTTCCGGTTTCTTTAATCCTTCAAGGTTTAGAGCATGTATGCTTTCAATTGGAGAATGCTGTGTCATACCTTGTAAATGCTCACTAATTAGCTTAGCAACTTCAGTTCCAGTTAAATCATCAACCTTAATTTCCATGTAATGACCACCTCATTCCTCTTTTTATATTGCAATTATTATACTAAATTTTGACAAAATTCTAACTAGTTTTTAAGTCAAAATAAATTACTTGCTAGCTCTTAAATAAAATAGTATTTTATGGAAAAACTAATTATCTAGAAGAAAAATTTGAAGTAAAAAAGAAGGAATTCAAATGAATCGCAAATTAAATATAAGTGGTTTTCAATTCTTTTGTATATTTTTTATTAGTGGGGTCGGTGCTTCTCCGCCAGTCGAAATATTTGCTAGAGCTAAACAAGATGGATGGATTAGTTTATTAATCGGACTCATTTCAGCTTGTTTACTCTTTGCGGTGTATATTAAGTTATATTCATTATTTCCTGAACTTCCCTTAACAAAATATATTCAAATTATTTTAGGAAAATATGTAGGAAAAATCCTTGCATTAATCTATATCTTATATTTTCTTTATATTGCTGCACGTGCTTTACGTGATTTTGAGGATTTATTAACAATCACTCTTTATAATGCTTCTTCTCTAATTTCAATTGGGCTAATTATGATGTTATTAATTATGTATGCAATTTCTAAAGGACTAGAAACATTCGCTCGTTCATGTGAATTTATTTTTATCATGATAATGTTTCTTACTGTAATATTTATAGGATTTGAAATCATTTCAAAATTAATAAAAATGGATAATTTAAGACCCGTTTTAGAAAACGGATGGAAACCAGTATTCAAAGCAGCTTTCCCAATTTCTTTAACCATTCCTTTTGGCGAGATCATTACATGTACAATGATTATGCCACATTTAAAAAAACAAGATTTAGCAATAAAAGTAGGAATACCAGCCTTATTATTTTCGGGACTTATATTAACCTTATTTGCAGTTTTAAATACTGCCATATTAGGCCCTTCCGTTATTGAAAGAACAACATACCCACTTCTAACTTCAGTTAGTTATATTAATATTGCCGATTTCATCCAAAGATTGGATACTTTCATAGTTGTAATTTCAGTATGCAATGCTTTTGTAAAAATTACAATTTACTTTTATTGTGCGGTATCTGGGGCTGCAGATTTATTTAATGTAAAGAAAAGTGACCAACTAGTCTATCCTATTGGCATTATTACTGTTGTTACTTCCTTATGGGTGGCTTCTAGTTTTCTTGAGCATCATAGAGAGGGAATCGATTTAGTACCTTATTTGCTTCACATCCCACTTCAAATCATTATTCCGGTTAGTTTATTACTAGTTCTCCTAATCCAACGGAAACTAAAAAGTAATAAAGAAGACTTGAATTACAATTAATGAAAATTAAAAAGACAAAACAAAAGGCTTCAGTTTTCACTGAGCCTTTGTTTATTATTTTTGAAATTTAGTATTATTGAATAACCGTTATCGTTTTAGGTGTTGTTGTAACTTTAAAACCGTCTTTCGTAACAACATCTACTGTAACCGTATATGTGCCATTTGGAAGATCTTTTTCAGGTGCCCATTTTGTACTAAATTGAAACTCATTTTCGAATGTGGATGAATCAACAAGCTTTCCACTAGCATCTTTAATATTAATCGTCCAGTTTACTTTGTTATAACCATAAAGCGAAATTCTTGCAGGCTTAGATTCGTTTACACCAGTTGATGGAGTAATACCCCAAGTTACCATTGCCATACTTTGTTTATTATAACTTTGATCTCCCCATTTTGTCCAAGCCATATTCCCTGCATAATCACTAGATCTAAATACCATACCTTTTGGTTCAGTATTAACTGTTAGAGTTGTTACACCGGGGTTTAGTTGATAATATGTTCCATTTACATAAAGATCAGTAGCGTAAAAGTCAGTTGCATTATCTGTCGCATCAAATGTAATGACATATTTTCCGTCTTTTGGTGTTACCTTAATATTAGAAATCTTTGGTGCAACTGAATCCACGATCATTGGCAATTTAACTGTTTGTGGTCTAGCGTTTGGATATGCTAATGTTGTTTTAATGACATAATAGTAAGTACCATCTGGAACAAAATTTCCTGATACGTCTTTCATATCCCATTGGTATAATTGATATCCATAATCTCCGTTAAACATGATGTTTTTTCTAAATTTCCAAGGCTCTCCAGTTCCAGTATACTCACTATAGTCACCTAGATATCTAAGTTGTTTTCCAGTAGAATCTTCAATAGAGACCTCAGCTTTTTCTAAATTACGTAAAACGGACATTCCACCAAAAATTCCCTTATCTATATTGTTTGGCGAGAAAGCAATATGGTTTAAATCAAAACCTGCTCCATTGAATCCTAATGGTGCTCCTCCCTCTGTATTATCATTCCAAAGTGCTGTATGACCTGCAAAAGAATCTTTCTCCCATGCTGGAGCATCGATATTTCGTAGCTCATCCCATTTTCCATAAAAGCCCATATAAGGAACGGTGATCGGTACAGCTTTATCTTGGTCTTTTGCTACTGGTACAAGACGAACATATCCTTCTACAAAACCATTTTTCTTTAATGAATCTGGTAATGATACATTAACAGTTAACATTTTTGATTGACCTGGTTTGATTTTCAATGTAGACCCTATTTTATCTGTTACAATATTATCATTAACAGTGATTTTTGCGCCCTTAATTTGTTCACTTGATAAAGTTAAATAGTCTTTTGAATCTAATTGCCCATCATGATCAAAGTCAAATTGCTTTGTTTCTGTCTTATCCTTTAATAAATCAACATACACATTGTATTCAATATCAGCGCTATTATTTTTACCTTTAGGTGCATCAAAAGCATCAACGTTTAGTTTAAAGCTTGTATTTTGTCCGATTTCCTTTAATGCTACTGAACCAGCTTGTTCTAAAGGAGCGTTTCGATTTGTCACAATAACTGGCGTATTAATCGCATTTTGAATTTGCATTAAACCAGACCCTTGAATACGTGGTGAGTATGGAACTTCACTATTTGTTCTAGGATCCATAATGATTTTAGATGTATTCATTAATGCAATTTTCGCTTTTAAAACTGTATCTTCTGAGTGTTTTAATCCTTTTTCATAAAGTGATTGTAAGACTAATGTTGAACCACCTGCAACATGTGGCGTCGCCATCGATGTACCACTCATCACTTGATATTGGTTACCAGGAATTGTTGAATAAATATTTCCGCCCGGAGCCGACATTTCTGGTTTAAAGTCTAAAGTAGGTGTTGTACCCATTGATGAGAAATAAGACATCGTATCTTTATCTGGATTGTCTACCCAATAATCGCCGATATTTTTCATACTTAAATATTGACCACTAGGCATAGTACTCATTTTATCTAATAATGCTTGACCGATCGATTTACTTGTTGAAGCAGTCGGTGTTGCCGATGGAGTTACTGGTAGCGTTACATAATCAGGCCATTTTGAAGGTGGGATCATAATAATAGCCTTTGCTCCCGCTGACTTTGCAGTAATTTGAATCGACGAAACTGTACTATATGAATCTAAAAGTTTAACTACCGCAATATAATTCGTTTTACCTTTTGGATAATCCGTAGCCTTTTTGCCTTCATTAACATATACCAAATCGTAGTTTGTATTCGGTAATAGATTATTAGATACATTAAAAGCTTGTCCGTATTGAGAATGATCTTTGAAAGGTACTGCTATACTTCCATCTGAAATTGCGTTCATATGAATTTTTGAATTTTCATATGAAGCAACTGATAAAGCAAATGGGCTTACACCAGGTGAACCAACCGTTCCAATATCAGGATTTTCCGCAAATGGTTTTATTGTTGCAGGAGTTAGAAAAGCTTCGGAACTGAATGCTGAATTTCCAGCAGCAACTACTACGAGGGTACCTTTTTCAGTCGCATTTCGGATTGCTTTTTGAATTGGATCATAATTTTCGTCTACATAGCCTGCATCACTACCTAAGCTCATGTTGATTACATCTGCACCCATTGTAACTGCGTGTTCGATTCCTGCGATAATATCATCTTCCATAGCCCCGCCACTACCATTATCAGAAAATACCTTTTCTGCTAATAGTTGAACGCCAGGTGCAATACCAGCTACTCCGCCAGTTGCGTCATTACCATTTGCTCCAATCGTTCCTGAAACGTGTGTACCATGTGAACTACCTTTTGGTCCAGGAATAACATTCGTATCGTTGTCTGCCCAGTCATATCCAGATGGTACTTTATCTGAATACCAAGTCTCATTTACATCTGTTGTTCTTGCAAACTGGTCAAATTTATCCTTTGTCCATTTTTCTTTCGCTTTAGCTGCATCTGATAGTGTCATATCTTTGTGAGTCCAATCAATACCAGAATCTACAACTCCTACTAATAAGCCTTCCCCTTTATAACCGTATTGCTCCCAAACCTTTTGAGCTTGTACTAATTCTTTACTTGCTGCCATCGTTTCGTGGAACGTTCTAGCAACAGAAACATGGGTAACCCCAGGGATTGACTGGATATCTTTTAAATTTTTATATTGAGTTTCAACACTAAATCCGTTAAAACCTTCAAAATAGCGATGTTTCACTTTAAAATCAACATTTGATTTTGAGTTTTTTTCTTTTGAGATTTGATCAATTACATTGTCTTGCTTTTCTTTAAACATTTCTTTTTTACCCTCAGGCGTTGCTTGTGCTTGTTCGCTATCCGTTGGCTGTGCCACCTGAACGATTAAATGAACTTCCTCATCAGGTTTAAATGTTTTCATAGATTCTTGGTTGTCTTCTTTATACATTGAGTTTTCTTGTGTTAAATTTAGATTATTCCTTGCAAATAAAGATGCTCCTTGGTCAAAAGTTACATCAGTTGATTCAGTTGAATCAGTTTGAGGTGTAACGTTATCATTGTCCGCAAAAGCTAGTGAAGTAAAAAGTAATGATACTAAAGCAGTTGTAGACATAACTTTAAACGCTTTAAATTTTCCGTTTTTCATAACAACACTCCTACAATTTTATTCTGTATTTACTTATATCCACCTGGATCGATAGAGTAATAGTTAAATATAATGAGAAACTTAAGTTTTCCTATTCATCTGATTTTCGTGGCTGTTAATTAAATACATTTAAATTGTACATCTGTCATAATTGAACGTATATTGGGGGAATCTTCTTAGTTCTTTTACAAAATTTTTCATCATATTTATACATAGAAATGCCAGAACTATACAAAAATCATGTTATTTTATGGAAAAAAAGATATTTTTATGTCGGATTTTTTATATTTTGACCAAGATAATAAAACTGATAATTGGGAAAAATAAAACAAAATAAATAATTTTTTATCAATAATTCGATAACCATGACGAAAAAACAGGATAAATGACCTACAATATTACAAGGAAAACATCGAAAAACTATGAGTTTTATTAAAAATTCTATTATTTTATTAAAAATGTTTAATAGTTTAATGTAAGTATTAGCATTTAAATTTTTCCAAAATAAAAAGAGTCATAAATATGACCCTTATTACTTAACATGCATGCGCTTGAATTACAAAACTACATTTTGCCCAAAGAAAAACCTTCAAACAGCTGTCCTCCATATGGTTGCAAAACATCATTCACTAATTTGATAATCTTATTCTTTTCACCAGTCACATAAAAAGAATCAAAAGCTTCTATAAGAGTGCTTGCAAACTCTTCGTTGTATTGTCTTAATGAACGTATGATCCACTTTGACGAACCAATCCATTTACAATTTGTTCTTAAAACGAATTCACTTACTAGTTCTGCTAGCGTATTTGTTATAAATAATTCTTCCGCTCTATTAGAGGAACCTATAAAATCATTTAGTGTATCCGTAATAAAATATCGCTTTATTTTAATTGTTTCCTCTGACCATTTTTCTGGACCTTTATCTAAAATATCATTTGCTTCTTTTTTAATATCGATAATTACTCCTTCATCCTTTAAGATGATTCCCTCAGAAACCATCCTTGGAAGCGAAGGTCTAGCCCTCTCGTAATCACTTTTAAAATATTGTTTATAAGATGATAAATTGTGAACAAAAACTTCTATATCCCAACCAAATACTTTTAATGACTCTCTATATGAAGAGCTAAGGCTTTTATCGAATATAACTATATCAAGATCAGATGTTTCTGTTGCTTCGCCGCGGACTACGCTGCCTGCTAGTAATGCTCCCTCACACTTTGGAAAGTACTTTTCAATAAAATGTTGTGCTGCTTCAATTGGGTTTAACTTATTTATATGCTTCATGATCGTATCCTCTTTTCCTAATAAAACCATTTAATTAAAGAATACAAAAGATTCCTAGGAGAACATAGTCTTCTATTCTATTTATAAACTTGGATAAGAAATTTTATATTTTTTTGACACCTCGATCAATTTCTGAAGTTTTTCAGTTGAAGGAGGACCTTCTTTAGGCTTTTTGAATCCTTTATAAAATGGTACAGATAGTTCTTTTACAAATTGGTCAAAACCTGATGGATAAGCAGTAACAATGAATTGTGTTTCCTCAGAGCGTACTTTAAATGTATGGGGAATTCCACGAGGAGCAAATACATAATCTCCAGCCTTTGCCAAGATTTTATGATCGCCAATAAAAAAATTAATTTCACCTTCTAATACATAAAAGGTTTCATCTTCTAATTCATGTACGTGAAGAGGAGGCCCACCATCTTTTTTACCGTTGCAATGCAAAACGCAAAATGCTCCGTTTGTATCTTCCCCACTTACTAGGATGGAGGTAAAATCATTTAAAAAGAAGTAAGTATTCTCTTCTGTAATTCCTCGGTGCATAAAGCCTGCTATACTCTTTTGTTTGAAAGTCATTTTTACCCTCCTCTTCCGATATTGACTTTATTTTATTAAAGCTTGAACTTAAGCGTACTAATTAATGCTATTCATAGAAAATTAGCTCAATGCACAAAAAAAGGCTAGCACCGCTAACCTTTTTCATTAGATAGTTTTTTTAATTATTAGGATACAGAATTTCATCAATTATTCCATATTCTTTCGCTTCTTCTGCACTCATAAAATAATCTCGATCTGTATCCTTTGCTACTTTCTCAACTGACTGTCCTGTTCGTTCGGAAATTATCTGATTAATATGCTCTCGTAATTTTAAGATTCGGCGAGCGGATATTTCGATTTCTGTTGCCTGGCCTCTTGCTCCTCCTAAAGGTTGATGGATCATGATTTCACTATTCGGAAGTGCAAAACGTTTCCCTTTTGTACCCGCCAGTAAAAGCATTGCACCAAAGGACGCTGCCATTCCCGTACAAATTGTTCTAACATCTGGCTTTATATATTGCATCGTATCATAAATCGCAAATCCTGCTGAAGTCGACCCACCAGGGCTATTAATATATAGTGAAATTTCTTTATCTGGTGCATCTGCAGCTAAAAATAATAATTGTGCAACTACACTATTTGCTACATGATCATTTATTTCATCACCGATAATAATAATTCGATCTTTTAACAAACGGGAATAAATATCATATGAACGTTCACCACGATTAGATTGTTCAATTACATAAGGAACTGTTGTCATTTAAAAATCCTCCTTAAAAGCGTTAATTGGCTATGCAGCCATGCAGAGAGTGCTTAAAGGAGTTTGAGTTCGGGATACTTGGAAATTACCAAATAGCATTTTAGGACTTTCAATAATACGATCAAAGGATGGGATCGCTTGAATTAAGACGGTAGGGTCTTGGACTTCTAAAGCTAAATGAAAAATTTCTTCAAGCTTCATGCGTTCTTCCTCATTCCAAAAATATTCAACAGAAAGGGATTCTTCCTCTTTGTTCGTTTTATCTATACGTTTTTTCGCTCGATGCAGGCTAGATTTTATGGCAATTTCAGTCGTTCCTAAAATGTCTGCTATTTCCCTGGATTTATATTGAAATGCTTCTTTTAGAAAAAAGATAATTGCTTGTTTTGGAGTAAAATGTTTAAGTAAGAGCTCCACGCTATTCATTTTATGATCAATCGGATGACTAGCTACATATTTAGAAAGTTCAAAATCAGGAGTGATCGTTTCTTCTTTTCTTTTTCGTAAAGTATCAATCCAATGGTTGTAAGCTATTTTATTTAATAAAGCCGAATTCATTTTTTCTTTATTATAATATTTTACTGCTTTAAAAAATGCTTCCTGTGCAATATCGTCACCATCCCATTCATTCTGGGCTAGAAACCGACAATAGCGTTGCAATTTAGGATAGTACTTCTGCCAATAAAATTCATCTGTTGCTTCATCCTGTTCTTCCTTTTCTATACTGTGAAGACTAAACTTACTAGACATTTATGTTCACTCCTTTATTAACACTCTCTAACCTATAAACGGAATAGAAGTATAAAAAGATACGGGGGTAAAAAGTTTTTTTATTTAATTTATGTAACTTAACTTAAAACTCTTCTATTATTATTATATTTTCTATTTTAATGCATTTTAACATAACTAATATGTTGTCTAACAACAAAAAAAACGAGAACATATTATCCTCGCTTCTGTCTGTATTTAAAATTTTAGGTTCAAATATTTATTCTCACCACTTAATTAGCCCCATTTACTTCTTTCACTGCTCCAATTACTGAAATAACAGAACCAATTGCTTGAATCCAACTTCCTGTTGTTACCAATGTTTCGGATTCCGATTGTGCATTATTTTCTTTTAGATAGTCCTCATAAAAGCCAAACTCTTTTTGTTTATTTTTATTTTCTATAAGATCATGTAATGCTTCTGACCACCCTATTGCTTGTAAGGTGTTTCCTATTATTTGTGTTATGCTTCCTACAATGTTTTCGGATTGACCAGGGAATGGATCAAGCTCAATCGCTTCTCCAACATTAACACCTAACCCTAAAGCTTGTAACAAATTACCTGCAACGAATAATTTATAAGCAGCTTCCTTTCGAATGTCAAAAATCAGTCCTGAAACAATCGTAATATTCCCACTTGCTGTAATTTCTTTTCCAACTGCTCTAAGTACTGTTCCCTCTGCTTCAGCATCAATACCATTTCCTGTAGCCTGCAAAACATTTCCAATTAGAGATAAATCATCACGAATACTACTTTTTATGTAGTTAGATGGTGTAGAACCAATTGCAGCTGTTATTGTTCCAATTGATACGATCACAGATCCTACTATTGCTTTAGACTCGCCTCCCATATCAACCACCAACCTGCTAAAAAGAACCTTTAACGTAGTATTATGATTGAAGGTATGATTGTGTGCCTATTTATTGGAACAGATCCATAAGAAAAAGCCCCACACCTACTAGAATCATAGTAGTTTGAGGCTAAATCTTATAATTTGGTTTATTACGGTTTTACTACAGTCATATATCGTACTTTTGCATAAATTTTGTTTCATCTTCCATTTCACATGTCACTTTGTATTTCTCTCTTTTCCATGATCAGACAGAGTGAAATCCTGGTGTTTATAGTCGACCCCGGTATCTACAACTGCACCTTATCCGTCTGAATACTTTGCAATAAAAAGTATTACAACAATCTAATAATTTCTTACTAGACTTATTTCTCTTACTAATAAACTTACAAAAAAATCGGTAACGACATATAGTCGTTACCGATTTTACTATATAACTATTATTCAATTACTCTAAGTCAAGATCAGTTAAAACACCATCTAAATCTTTACCTTTATATTTCTTAACTGGTTTACCTGCATTATCATCCCATGGATTTTGCATTAAGTAGTTGTTGATTACATACTGCATATCGTTCTCATCAACTTTACCATCATAGTTGATATCCGCATCACGTTTGTTAGTGCCCCAATAAGTTTCGATATATAGAGCATCTTTTACGTCGATTACATTATCTTTATTAACGTCACCACCAGGGATATAGCTATAATCAACTGGTTTAGATCCAGCAGTTACTTTACCGTCTTCTATTAAACCTATTGTAAAGTTCTTCTTGAATGTGAAGTGTCCTGGTACGTCAATTGATAATGTAAATGGTTTATCTGTAATTGGTAATCTAGATGTAAAACCATATGGAGCAGTAGCACTATATCCTAAAGGATCAGCCACTCCGTATTCTTTGCCATCTGAATCTTTTACACTAATTTTTGATCCAGCTTTATTATAATCAATACTAGTTTTCATTACTGGACTTCCTGTATTATCAAATCCTGATGCTAGTCCTTCAGCTTGAACCGCACCCCTCATTAGTGAATAAGTAGGAGTCACATAGAAATAAGGTTGGATACCTTGTGTTGTTAAGCTAGTATTATCCACATTTGTATAAACTGCTTTAAAGAATCTAGATGTACCAGTTGGATCTTCGAACTGCATTCCACCTTTGTAGTATTGGTCTTTTGCTTTGAAAGTTAAATCTATTAAAGAAGTATCTCCAGTAATACCTGTCGTCGCAAGGTTACCAGTCGCTGTTGCTGTGATTGTCATAACATTGTATGTTAGGTTAAAAGGTGTAGATTTATATTGAACATCAAGTTTCCCATTATATTCACCATGTGCTTTAACATTTACAACATCAAGGAACTTAGTCGGATATAAGAACGAGTATTCAGCTTTTTTCACTGGTGTTGCGATATTTTTTGTTGAGAACGTTACTGTTGTTGAATCTCCCATGTTGATTCTTTGTTTATCAGAAATTGCTGTGGTATAAGCAGTTCCTTTTTTAATAAAGTAAACGTCTTTAAAGCTTCCATAGTTTTCTACAGTTGATTTATCTCGGTCATAGAAATCATACTCTGTAATTGGTAATGTATTTGGACCAGCTGTAGCTAATGGAATTGTCGAGTTGAAATTTCCATTCTGATCTACTGGAATATTAATTTCAGCAGAATTATTTGGATTATAATAATACATTTTATTGTCGCCTTGTGAAGCAGTAATACCCGCTGCTTGCATTTCAGCTATGTTTTTATCAAATGCATTCCCTGATACTGTAACAGTTTTATCTGTTGCATTAGCAGTTTCTACGATTTGACCTGCTTCGTAGTTCATTGTAACCTTTGGCTCTTTTTCACCATAAAAAACTGGAGCGTCTTTAGTGAATGTTTCACCTTTATCATTTGTACCTACCATTCTAATTTTCCATAGTCCTGGATCAATTTCTTCGTAACCAAAGCCAATAGGGTTGTCTGGATCCCCTGTTAATGGATTATATTGACCCATGCTCAATACACCTCGGAAATAATACTCAATTCCCTCTTCTGCCCCCATTCCATCCGCTGTACCAAGATATCCAATTTCTTCGTTTGTTTTCGGATTGACAAGGAAGAAGTCAAACGTACGCATATGAGATTTAAGTTTGAAATTTACTCCAACTGACCATTTGGTTGCATTACTTCCTGCTTCATATGGAAGGGTGAAAGCTGCTGGATTTCCATTAACATAATCAATTCCTTCATTCACTGTATGAATTGCAAACGGAATTTTATATGTTTCATCAGGGTTCTTTTGATTTGTATAGACCACATATCCTTCATACGTTCCAAGTTTTGCAGTTTTTGGAACATTGATGGTCGCATCCATATTCGCACTGCTATTTCGTTCCACTTTTACAGATGAACTCACATCTAATGTTACTCCATTAGCTTCAGCATCTTGATCTGCTCTTGAGTCATTTGTAAAGCGTCCATCCAATGCTTGGAATTGAACTTTTACATCATATTTTTTATCCTCTGAACTTTTATTAATTATAGTAACAGAACGGTGATCTGCTATAGCATTACCATTAGCAGCTTGTTCACCAAAGCTTAATGCACCAGTAATGTTTTTAATTGTTTTGATTCCTTTACTTGCAAGCGTAATTGTACTCGAATTATCTGCTTTATCACTTAAAGTTTTTGTCTTGTCTTTCACTTGAATTTGAGTTTGTGCATGTACAGCTTTGTAAGGATTAACAAGGCCTGCACCTACCTCATATACACTATATTTATCATTTAATGGGTCTGCGGTATTCATAAGCGTTGCCTTAATATCTGATGGAGACATTTCTGGATGAGCTTGCTTTAATAATGCTGCAACCCCTGAAACATTCGGTGTAGCCATCGATGTACCAGATAAGCGTTCATATGCATATTTATAATCAGTTAATGGATTTCCATTATCGTCTTTATGCATAAAGGATGGGACAGTTGAGAATACAGACACTCCTGGTGCTGTTACTTCTGGTTTAATATCGTATAATACACGTGATGGACCTCTAGAGCTAAAATCTGCTAATTTATTACCTCGAGTTACAGTTTGGCTCATATTACCGAAAGTAAAGTCGATTGCCTTTCCTTTATTTGCTTCATTTAAAGGAATTTTAATTTGAATATTCGTACCTTGTGCGCTACCTATTAAAAATGTTGGAATATATCCATATACATTACCTAAATATACATCTTGTAATGCATCACCAGATGTATTCACTAATACAACAGCCATTGCTCCATGAGATTTCGCTCGTTTGACAATTTCTTCAATTCCTATGCTACCGCGTTGTGCAATGACAATTTTTCCTTTAACGTCAATTGGAATTGTATAGTTACCGTCTGAATCTCTTTTAAAATAGGACGTTTCTGTTCCGGTTCCGACATTTACCATTTGATACGTTTTTCCTTGGAAATCCACAATATTATCAGAAAGTCCTTGTGCTGCAAGTTTCAAATCAGCTTGTATAATATCACCAGTAGATGATTTTGCTGATGCCGAATAATTTGGAATAGTAGTAGAAGTATCACTCGCCCCAACTGTTATTGCCAAAGGAGCATTTCCTGGTGTACCCAATGAATACATCTTATTTCCAGAATTTCCTGCTGCGACAACTGCTGTTACCCCTGTAAGTACAGCATTGTTTACCGCAATTGCTGTAGGATATAATGGGTCGTTGTAGTTTGCTCCAAGTGACATACTAATGATATCCATTCCATCTGAAACTGCTTTGTCAATACCAGCTAAAATTGCTGAAGTTGATCCAGATCCATATGGACCCAGAACTCGATAAGCGTATATATCAGCATCTGGTGCAACGCCTGTCACAGAATAATCTGCATTATTTTTACCTTGGCCAGCAATAATTCCAGCTACATGAGTTCCATGCTCAGTATAATAGGCTTCACCATTTGATTCAGGTTTACCTGATTTCTTCCAATCCGCATATGTTGTTTCCATTGGATCATTGTCATTATCTACAAAATCGTATCCACCCTTATATGCGCCTTTTAAATCTGGATGATTATAGTCGATACCGGTATCAATAATACCAACTTTAACACCTTTACCCGTGAAGCCTTCTTCATGAAGTTTTTCAACTCCAGGGAATGTTACCATCGTATGAGTAGAAGTTTGTTGTTCAGACGATCCTAGTTCTTTAGTAGTTGGATCATCCAGCTGAACTTGTAAATCACTCCATACCGTTTGAACGGCATTAGATTTAAGTAATGCTTTTATTTTGTTAGCAGGAAGTGTCATTGCCACACCATTAAATGCTTTTTTGTAAGAGCGCTTAATGTTGTAAGGATTTTTCTTCTCTTTTAACTCTTTACTAAAAATTGTTTTTAAATCGTTTTGGAAAGTGTCATGTGAAGCATCCACTTTTTCTTGTGCATCTGCTTTAGTAAGAGTTGTTCCATCAGCTTCTGCCACCATAACCGCTGTATTTGCTGGCTTGTCCTTAAATTCAACGATAACAGAAGTTGTAGATTCACTCGTTAGATTTAAATCAGGAGAAACTTGAAGTCCTGATTTGTCACTAATTTTTAATTGTTTAATAGCCTCACGTTGTGCTGGTGTAAGTGCTGATAAAACTTGTTCTACTTTTGAAACTGGTTGAGCATGAACATTTTGTGTAATAGACATTGGCGTAATTACGCTAGTTACAAGTCCTGTTGTTAAAGCAAGAGTTGTAACATTTTTTTTCATTTTCTTTTTCATCTTCCCCCATCTTCCTCTCTCTTTTGATAGTTTTATTATATTGAGATTTGACACTATTTTATTTTTTATAAATCTCATCAAATGCAAATTTTTTTATAATTCGAACATCTTCAACAAAAAAAGATAAAAAATGCAAGTTTATCGAATGGAAAGGATTATAAAAATGGCGATTAGTAATAAATCGCAATAAAAAAAGCAAACGATTAGTATGATACTAATTCGTTTGCTTTTTCTATAACTTTAAAAGTTTAAAAGTGCCTTACATATCCCCTATAACACCATTTAGTGTCCAATCAACTTTAAGTTTCAACATAACCCTATCAATATTTTCCTGTTTTTCCTGCCTTTAATATGGCCTTTTCAACTCGTTTTCTTTTCGTCTCTTTTTCAATGTCATTCAACCTTGATGTTAGAGCATCAATAAATATATCTTTATTTTCTTCATTAATAATCGCCAACGATTTTTCCGCATACATCGGTAGCTGGTTCGTTGGACTTTTAACTAATTGTTCAATAAGAAACTTGAATGCCTCTTTTTCATATTCCTTACTCGAACATAATTTAATAAGAATATATACAACTTGATCTTTCGTAATAACAGAACCTTGGTCACCCGCTTCAATGATTTTTTCTATTTTAGAAAATATAATTGCAGGGACATCACTTGTTATACTGTTTATTGCTGTCATTGCTCCCCATTGAAGTCTATTATTTTTACTCTCTAAAAGTAAAAATAGTTCATTTGTATAATTAGTTAATAAAAAAGGCTTACGCTCACCGATTTCATATAAAACTTTAATACAATCATTTTGAATGATTTTATTTTTATTAGATAAATTTTCGATCAGCTCTTTTACAGCATTTTCATCATTATGATCCACAATTTGAATCGCTAATTCAATATTAGGCTCCTCATCTCTACGACCTAAAGAACTTGCTAATTTCTCTATTACTGTCATTCCTAATTCCACCTTTTTAGTTGACCTAACTCTTTAATCAGTATGTACATTGCAAAAAGCAAGTACACACCTTATCCTTTTCTTGACCAAATACATAATTTTAATTGAATAAACCATCCTATTGTCAGGAGGTGGTTTTATGTCTGAACCATTACAACCAGGGAATAAAAAACTTCCTGATTTTAATGAATTAAACGATCGGATTATTGCTGAACATGGTACATCAGGACCGTCTTTAGTTATTAAAACAAATTTGGATCCTAAAGATTCTACTGTGGATAATCCTTATTATCGTAACGAAACACATACACCTAAAAAACCATTTAAAAATTATTTCGAAGAATGATCCAAAAATGAGCTCGGTTAATACCGGCTCATTTTTTTATACAAAACCACGATTGAATGATTTTAATGCATACGTACATACTAAGAAATATATGGCAATTTCTTTAAGGGAAATGTTTATACTTTTCAATGTACTAGGAGGAATACGATTTTGAGTTCAACAAAAAGTATGCTATCGGTCTTTGCCTTAGGTGGTATTAATGAAATTGGAAAAAATATGTATGCTATTCAATACTTAAAAGAAATTATTCTAATAGACTGCGGTTCTAAGTTTCCTGATGAGAGTTTATTAGGTGTTGATTTAATCATTCCAGATATTACGTATCTAAAGGAAAATCAAGAAAAGATTAAAGGATTATTTGTTACGCACGGTCATGAAGATCATATTGGTGGAATCCCTTATCTTTTGAAACAATTGAATATTCCAGTCTATGCAACGAGATTAACGCTTGGATTAATTGAACTTAAATTAAAAGAGCATGGATTATTAGGGGAAACTGAACTAATTTTAATCGATACTGATTCAGTTATTAAATTTGAACATTTTTCGATTTCATTTTTCAAGACAAATCATAGTATACCTGATTGTTTAGGTATCGTATTTGAAACCCCTGAAGGCACTGTCGTACATACTGGAGATTTTAAATTTGATTTAACTCCTGTTAACAATCAATATCCAGATATTCATAAAATGGCTGAAATAGGTAGCAAAGGTGTTTTATTACTTTTATCAGAGAGCACAAACGCTGAACGGCCAGGTTCAACACCATCCGAACGGATTGTTGGAGAGCATATAGTAGATGCTTTTATGAAGGCAAAACAAAGGGTCATTATTTCAACATTTGCTTCAAATGTACATCGCGTTCAACAAATAGTTGATGCATCGATTATCACAAATCGGAAGTTAGCACTACTAGGTAGAAGCATGGTAAATGTTGTTCAAGTCGCGATGGAGCAAGGATATTTATCTATCCCTGAAGGTATGTTAATTGATAAAGATGAAATTAATAATTTCGCACCAGAAGCAATTACAATTTTATGCACAGGTAGTCAAGGTGAACCCCTTGCAGCACTTGCTCGACTAGCTAGCTCCACCTTTAGAGGAGTTGACATTTATCCTGGTGATACTGTAATTTTAGCTGCTTCACCTATTCCTGGTAATGAACGCGGCGTTTCTAAAATTATCGATAATTTTTACAATCTCGGAGCAAATGTCATTTATGGGTCAGGAAGTTCGACTGGAATGCATGTTTCTGGTCATGCTTATCAAGAGGAACTTAAACTCATGCTTACATTAATGAAGCCAAAATATTTCATTCCAATTCATGGTGAGTACAGAATGCTTCACCATCATCGCTCTCTTGCAGAATCTGTTGGTGTCAAACGAAATAATATTTTTATTATTAAAAATGGTGATGTAGTCGATATACTACAATCAGAAGCAATTCAAAGCCGAAGAATTCCAGCAGGAAATATTTATGTTGATGGAATGGGTATAGGAGATGTCGGTAACATTGTCCTTAGAGATCGAAAACAACTTGCTGAAGACGGCATGCTTGTAATCGTCATCACCATTAATAAAATGGAAAGAAAAATTATATCAGGTCCTGATACCATTTCAAGAGGATTTGTCTATGCGCGTGATTCAGAAAGCTTATTGAAAGAAGTAAATCAAATCGTCACATCATCCATAAACGAATTACTTGATGAAAACAAACTCCAATGGGGAGTTATGAAGCAAAATATTAAAAGGTCACTTGGACAATTTTTATTTACGAAAACAAAGAGAAAACCAATGATTTTACCAATAATCATTGAAATATAGAAATAAAAAACTCCCTATTCTATATGATTAGGGAGTTTTTACTTTGATTCGTTTTCTTTAATTTTAGAAATTAAATCGATCAAAGAACCGTTTTCTTGATCAAAATAGTCGTTCATTGGACAAGAACTATTTTCTAATCGCTTTAGTACAAACGGGATTGTAAAAGTTTCGATTTTTAATTCGTCATTTAACTCATCCCAAAATAAAGGCGTTGCAACAGTCGGTTTTTCTTTTCCCCTTGTTGAGTATGGGGAAATAATGGTTTTTCCTTTTGCATGCTGTACATAATCAATATAAAGACGATTTCCTCGATTTTTTTTAAATCTTTCAATCGTAAAATCATCTGGAAACTTTTCAATTAAATAATGTGCAATAAAAGATGTAAATACTCTTGTTTCATCATAGGTAAGAGAATTTTCTTTAATCGGAATATGTATTTGAATTCCTTTACTTCCTGATACCTTTGGGTAGCTTTTTATTTGAAAAGAATCAAAGATTAATTTCATTTCCAATGCGGCTTTTATTGCTAAAGGAAATGCATCTGTATTAGGTGGATCTAAATCGAATACGATTTCAAAAGGGTTATTGGCTTTATATGTTTGAAAAGGTATATGGTATTCGATTGCTAATTGATTTCCTAACCATAGCAATGTTGATACATCATTACAGATAATAAAATTATTCCCCTCATGTTCTTCGGTTTTAATAAAACCCGGAGCATAATCTGGACAGTTTTTTTGAAAAAAAGATTCACCGTCTATTCCATTCGGAAAACGAATCGATGTTAATAAACGATTTTTTAGAAATGGAAGCATAAAAGTGGATATTTGAGCTAAATACGAAACAAAGCTCTCTTTATTTATATATGGATCCTTCCATATTACTTTTTCAGGACTGGTAAGTGTTAATTCTTCCTCCAAATTAAGATTACTCAATAGTAAGCCATCCCAAGTACATTCATTCCATGCATGCTTTAATTGAAAGGATATAAAGTTTGCATTTGTTAATTGGTCGTTTTCTATACTTTGAAATTCAAGTTCAATACAGATTCCAGGCTCAACAAATTTTATATTTCCTTTTTTGCTTTTTTTATTTGTTTCGATTGCTTTAATCAAAATTCCCTTCTCTTCCTCACTAAGTCCATTTGAGAAGGACCCCATTTGCAAAATATCATTTTCTTTTTTAAGTCCTACTAAAAAGGATTCTTCTTTTATATTGAAACCTAAAATAAAGAAAATGCCTGTATAAATTTTATTCCGTTTTTGAAAAAAGTAATGATTCATCGCTACTTCCCCTAATCTGTAAGAGTACATTCTTTAGGATCTTTTTCGATAAAAGCTTGGATACTTGGTTGTCTTAATGAATGACCTTCCGTCCATTCAATGAATTGAACTTTAACAGTTAACAATGGCTGAATCCATTGAATTTCCTTTATTCTTTTTGGTTGGCTACTAAATGGATTGTTTTCTATTTTTATCGTATTAATGACTGTAGTAAGGTCTTTCCATTCTGATTTCGTTAATTTTCCTGTTCCAACATGTCCTATAAACACGAGTTGATTATTTTCGTTATAAAGTCCTACTAAAATAGAATTAACAATTCCTGAACGATACGTTACCCCACCGATTACAGCAATAACGTCCTTATAATTTTTTACTTTTTGCCACGCATTGTGCTTTCCATTGATCAAGTATTTACTATTTAAATTTTTACATACGATACCTTCTAAATTATGTTGTTTCGCAACTTCAAATAAGGCAACCCCATCAGTATTATTTGGGACTAGCTGAATTTGCTTATTAGGTTGGATTGCTTCTACTAATAAATTTTGTCTCTCTTGGAGAGATAATTGCGTAACCCATTTTCCATTGTAAAAAAGAATATCAAAAATCATATAGTAAATAGGTACAGTTTCTATAGCGGAATCAACCCGATCCATGCGTCTAATTCCATCCCTTCGCATTACCTCATGAAACGATGGATTGCCATTTTGATCGAGAGCGATGACCTCCCCGTCTAAAATGATTGATTGAGCATTCGAATAGGATTTTATATTTGTTAGCTCTGGAAAAATATTTGTACGATCATTTAATTTCCGGTTATATAATTTAACTTCTTTCCCATCAAAATAGGTTAGGATTCTAACACCGTCCCATTTTATTTGCGAAATCCATTCAGGACCATTTGGTACAATATCTGAAGAAATAGGCTCAAAAGGAAAAATTGGATCTAGCTCCATTACTACCTCCTATTTAACTCGTTGCTTTTTTAGGCGCTTTAGTTTTAGACTTTTTCGGAGGTGTTGCTTGTCCTTTTGTTCGATCGATACTCGCTTGTAGTGCAGACATTAAATCAACAACATTTTTTTGTTCTGCCGGTTTCTCCTGCCCTGTCGCGATATAATCATTTTTATTAACTTTTTCCGAAATTAATTGCTCTAAAGCTGTACGATATGTATCGGTATAGTTTTCTGGATTAAACGTTGTCGTTAATTGTTCAACTAGCATCATACCAGCCTGTAGTTCACGCTCCGCCAATCCTGCCTTTTCAGGAACACCACCTGGCAGATTTTCAATTGCTCTAATCTCATCTGGAAAATGTAATGTTTCAAGAATAATCGCATTTTTATATGGACGAATAGCAGCTAAATGCTGTTTGCTACGAATTGTAATTTTTGCAAGTCCGATTTTCTTACTTTTTTTCAATATTTCCGAAAGTAAAGCATATGCCTTTGTTCCACCAGAATCAGGACCAATATAATAAGTTCGATCAAAATACACTGGATCAATTTCTGCTAGTTTGACAAAATCAATGATTGATACAGTTTTTAATTCAAATTCTTCTTTTAATTTATTCATTTCCTCTTCTGTAATTTCCACAACTCTACCATTAGGTGTTTCAAATACTTTAATAATTTCTTCGGGAGTAACTTCATCGTCACAACTAGCCACTTTTTTATAAGAGATCGGTGTTTTACAATCCTTATGATATTGACGAAACTTTATATCCTTATCCTCAACTGCTGAAAACAACTTTACAGGGATTGTAACTAATCCCATGCTAATTGTACCTTTCCAAACTGTATGCATATATTCACTACCTTTTTTGTTTTTATGATTAGCTTTTGTTAAATGAATGGGTTTAATTCAATTTGCTTTTTATCTCCATCAGAATAAAAAACTCTTAGAAAAGAAGACTAAAAAAGTTAATCAACATAAGTCTTATATGGAGGATCGTATGAATAACTCAAATGATTTACAAAAAATGAGTAAGGAATTTCATTATATGCCTATTACATCTATATCGAGTGGTAATGGGATGGAATTAGCGAATGATTTATTTTATGAAACTAATCAAATTGTGAATTTTTGCTTATACGGTAATCCTAATTTATCAAGAGAATGGGTATTAATTGATGCCGGTATGCCAAAATCATTTGATAATATTATGGAGTTAGCTAAAAAACGATTCGGAGAAAAACACAAATTAAAAGCAATCATCCTTACTCATGGACATTTTGATCATATCGGGGCAATTTTTGACTTAATAAAAGAATTCAATCTTCCTGTTTATGCACATGAAAAAGAGTTACCATATTTAACAGGAGAAAAAAATTACCCAGAACCAGATGGAACTGTTGAAGGTGGATTAATAGCAAATTTATCGCCATTGTTCCCAAACGAAGGAATTAACTTAGGAGAATATATCCATGTTCTTCCTGCAGATGGTTCTGTACCTGAAATGCCAAATTGGCAATGGATCCACACACCGGGACATTCACCTGGACATATTTCACTTTTTAGACATGATGATCAATTATTGATTGCGGGAGACGCCTTTGTTAATGTTAAACAGGACTCTATTTATTCCGTTCTAACTCAACAAAGAGAAATAAATGGTCCACCTAGATATTTGACGACAGATTGGGAGGCAGCATTGAATTCTGTAAAAAAACTGCGGGCTTTACACCCTAAAAGAGCAATAACAGGTCACGGCTTTCCATTGCTAGAAGACGATTTAAATGAGAAATTAGACTACTTAGTTAAAAACTTCAACACAATCGCCAAACCTGATTATGGACGATATGTTTAAAAAATAGCGTTACTTAGTCAGCAAATATATAGGTAAAATTAAAACTCCCTACTTTGTAAGGAGTTTTTAAATTTAATTATTTAAATCATATAAACCTGGGCTATGTTCATTTGGCATATTAGGAAATTCTGGAACTGGAAAACATTTTGTAGTTTCGGTTGTTTTAAGCGGATTTAGCGGTTTCTGAATCTTCGTTTGGCTTAATATATTTAATTGACAATATGAGACCAAGAACTCCTAAAATTATGGAAAAATACAACATATAATTATCTGGTTTACTCATCAAATAGGCAAAAGCTGGAGGTCCCGCTGCTACCCCCACAAACCGTAAAGAACTATAAAGAGAAGTAATAGTCCCTCTTTGTTCCTTCTCAATCCCCTCTGTTATTAATGCATCTAAGCTTGGTAAAGACATTCCGATTCCAATCCCACTAATCAATAAACTCGTGATAATCATATATATATCTTCGTTGATTATCGGCAGGATAAAAGAAATACTTATTAAGATAAATCCGATGACGATGTATTTTTTCATTGCATTTTTTTGATTTCCAATTTTTTTACCTGTCTTATAAGATGTATAGGATAAAGCAGCGAGTGGGATCGCTAACACACATCCTTTCCATATGCCAATTATGTGATAGCGTTTTTCTAATATTTTTGATAAATAAAAAAGCATACCAAATAATATGAACATGATAATGGCACCTAGTATAAATATCGTATAGAGCCATTTGCCATTATTTCGAAATATTTTTCGAATTGATCTGATAAACATTTTAAACTTTTTCTTTCTTTTATCTTTTCTTTTTGACCTCATAGGTTGTTTTGGTGGTTTTACAAAAATTAATATTAAAATAATTGAAATTAAGCAAAGGAACGGTATTGATAAAAATGGTAAATACCAAACAACCGCTGCTAATACTGAACCAAGTATTGGACTTAGTACTTTACCAAAAGTATTCGATGTCTCAACTAAGCCTAATCCTTTACTCACTTCATTTTCATCCTTAAACATATCTCCCACACACGGAATAACAACAGGCATTGCCCCAGCAGAACCAATCCCCTGAATGATTCTCCCAACAATTAACCAAGCGTAAGGATTTTCTAATTTCCAACAAACAAAGCCGGCTAAGGCTCCTCCAATTCCCGCAATAATTAAACTTGGAATGATTACTTTTTTCCTTCCAAATAAATCCGACAAATAACCAGCGATAGGGATAAGAATGATTGCAAAAACTGAATAAACAGTAATAATCATCGAAACTTTAAGGCCAGATATATTTAATTGTTGTTCTAATTGTGGAAGTACGGGAATCAACATTGAATTACCTAAAGTCATTACAAGAGGTACTGTAGATAGCGCCCATAAACTCCGCGTTTGTTTTTTATCCATATAACCTCCGTGTTTTGTATAACTAAAAACAATCACAATCCTTATATTTCCCAAGTAACGTTTTTGGTTGAATTGTAATTTTTACTAATTACGATTTGACAGATAAATTTGGGGCAAAATGAAAAATATACCATTTCGAAAGGAGGAGTCTTTATGACTACTCTAGAAAATTCAGCTAATTATTCTTATTTAAATTTATGGTCTGGAATTTTATTTGGCCTTGGATTGGTGGCATTTTTTGATGAAGCAGTTTTCCATCAACTTCTCCATTGGCATCATTTTTACGATAAATCTACAACAAGTTTGGGGCTGATCTCTGATGGTCTGTTTCATGCTTTTAGTTGGTTCGCAACGATTGGCTCCTTATTTATGTTTGCGAATTTAAGGAGAAAAAAGTCACTCTTTATTAAAAGATGGATCGGCGGAGTTTTACTCGGAGCAGGTTTGTTTCAACTTTATGACGGAACAGTTCAGCATAAATGGATGAAGCTTCATCAAATTAGATATAACGTCGATATTATGCCCTATGATTTAACTTGGAATATTTCTGCTTCTATTATGACATTGATCGGTTGCATTCTAATTTTTAAAACTCGAAATAAAGGTGGTCAATTTGAAGGATAATTATTCGTTTGATCTGCTCATTATTTTATTAATTTTACTTTTTATTGTTGGATATTTGGTTGCTGCGAAAAAACATAAAAAAAAGCCATGGCCAAAATTACGCTGTATGTTATGGGTAACTGGTTTTGTTTGTATATTAGTTTCGGTTATTGGACCAATTGCAAAACTAAGCCATCACCTTTTTGTTTTCCATATGATTATGCATTTGTTACTAGGTATGCTCGCTCCATTTTTTATCGCTTTATCTAGACCGATTACATTATTATTAACAACATTAAAAACTCAACATGCAAGGCGTGTGACACGTATTTTAAGAAGTGCTCCAGTTCGACTATTAACTCATCCTATTACAACAATGCTTTTAAATATCGGAGGACTTTGGGTATTATATACCTCCACAGTGTTTAACTTAATTCATGAGAGTACCTTTTGGTTAAATTTTATACATATTCATTTGTTTTTTTCCGGATATCTTTTTACAATCTCAATTATTGCGATTGAACCGTTTTCTCATAAATTCAGTTTTTTGTTTCGCTCATTAATTATGATACTCGCATTAGCAGGTCATGATATTTTATCGAAGTTTCTTTTTTCAAATCCATTAGACCGTTTCGGTTTTAATGATGTTCAAAATGGTGCGGTCTTAATGTATTATGGAGGGGACTTTGTTGATTTGTTATTGATTACCACGCTTTGTTATTTCTGGTATCATTCAGCAAATTCGAATAAAACTAGCGCAATTATTTAATGGACTTTTTTCCCACATATATTCCTTCTAAAGATGCACAAAATATTACTGCATAAAGAAGGAGGGTTAAAGATGAATAAAATTTGTCTTACATTATGCACAGTTTCATTATCATTTATCATTTCAGCCAATGTTCATGCTGCTTCAACTGGACCTGACGCTACACAATTAGAACCAAGCTATGATCATAATGGTAAACATATCAAAAGAGATTTTAACAATAATTTTAATGATCCAAACCACGTTGTAAATGACACGAAAAATACAGTTAAAGAAGGGTATTATGATACAAAAAACACGGTTAAAGAAGGGTATTATAATACTAAAAATAATATAAAAAATACAACAAATGACATGTTAAATAACAATAACAATGGTGTAAATAATCCAGTAAATAATGATGGGAACTATTATCGACGAAATGTAAGTGTTACGCCTACACCTGTTACTAACACATTAAATACAACTGACAATAACGATAATAATCATTTCAATTATGGATGGCTTGGACTTCTTGGATTATTAGGATTTGCGGGTCTTCGAAAAAAAGAAAGAGTTGAATAAAATAATAACCTTATTGGGGCTTTCTCCAATAAGGTTTTATTTATGGACTATGTTTTTATTATGAATTACCTCTTTATAAAAATTGATTTTTTGCTCTAACATTTTATTCGTTTCTTCTAATGTTTTAAGCTGATGTTCAATGGACTGTTTATGTTCAACTAATAAATCCAACCTAGCCAAAGAAGTGTGCTCACCTTCTGTATATAAATGTGCATACTCTTTAATCTTATTAACTGGCATTTGCGTTTCTTTTAGCTTAAGGACAAATCTTAACCACTGAATGTGTGATTCAGAATACAGCCTCTCACCATTTGCATTTCGATCTGGAAGAATGATCTGTTCTTTTTCATAATAACGTAATGTATGTGTGCTTATTCCTAACATTTGAGCGACTTCACCAATTGAATACATAAGTACCGGTACCTCCAGTTTGAGTGAAAAATAAAAACAGTTTGACTTAGAGTTTACTCTAACCAGTATAATGAATCCGTAACTGATACACAATTAATTTAATTTTAGTATAAACCAAATTATTGGGAGGAATTTAGATGAAAAAATATACTGTCATTACAGGTGCTAGTTCAGGAATTGGTTATGAATCAGCTCTTGCGTTTGCCGCACGTGGAAAGAACCTAATCATCGTTGCTCGTAGAACGGAAGAACTTGAAAAATTAAAATCAGAAATCGGTAAATTGAATTCAGATCTTGATGTGATTATAAAAACAGCTGATTTATCTGTTGTTAAAAATGCTTATAATTTATATGAAGGACTTAAAGAATATGAGATTGAAACTTGGATTAATAATGCAGGTTTTGGTAATTTCGCTTCTGTTGGTGAACAAAATTTAGAAAAAATTGAAAGTATGCTTAACTTGAATATTGAAGCTTTAACGATTTTAACTTCACTATACGTACGCGATTATTCAACAGTCGAAGGTACACAAGTTATCAATGTGTCATCTGGTGGAGGGTATACAATTATTGGTAATGCCATCACATATTGTGCGACTAAATTCTATGTAAGTGCCTTTACAGAAGGGCTAGCTCATGAATTAAAAGAAAAAGGTGCAAAAATGCAAGCTAAAGTATTAGCACCTGCTGCAACTGAAACAGAATTTGCAAAAGTATCCTATGATTTAGAAGAAAACATTAAATTCGAAGGCGTTCTGCCAAAATATCATACTGCAAAAGAAATGGCCGGTTTCATGTTGGAGCTTTATGACAGTGAAAAGGTGGTAGGAAAAGTCGATGGAATTACTTATGAATTCCAATTATTAGATCCACTTTATCCTTATGCAACAAGATTAGAAAGGCAGGATTAAGGGTAAGAAGCGTCTTTTAGAACCTTCTCCTTAACCTTAAACTCTGCATCCACATTTTAATTTTCTAACAATAAATTTAAATGTGGATATTTAGTAGCCCTATATTCAGAAGGGCTACTTTTAATGTATTTTTTAAATATACGACTAAAATAATTTGAATCTTGAAAACCTATTCGTGTAGCAATTTCCTGCATACTTAAATCAGTCATTTCTAAATAAAACATTGATTTTTCAATTCTTATTCTATTTAAAAAATCGATCACACTAGTACCCATTTCTTTTTTGAATAGATGACTGAAATGATATTTACTTACGCAACAATATTGAGCGATTTCTTCTAGTGTTATACTAGTTTGATGATTTTCTTGAATATACTTAGTTGCTTTACGAATAACAGGAGTCATCTGATTAATAAATGCATTGGCTATTTGAATCGTTAACCAGTAAGCATATTCGCAAACCTTTTTTTCGAATTTATCATAGCGAATAATATGATATAGTTCTTGAATTATTTGAGCGTTTTTTGACATGATGAGTGTTGCATTCACGCCTGACTCAACTACAACCCTAGAGATTAACATAATTAAATCGACTACTTCAGTCTTAAATACGTCTTCATTTAATCGGCATGCATTTGCTACCTTATCAAGGAAACTTTTTAATTGCTTGACTACACCTTCTTCATCACCAATTCGAACAAGTGCTAATAATTCAATACGGTCTTCGGTTGATAATGCTCTTAGTGTATTTTCTTCCACTAGTTTAATACCACTATGAAATATCAGTTTGTTCCCTTGAAAAAAACGACCTGACATTGACTTTCTAGCCTCTTCAAAAGAGTGATATAACAAATAAGGATCACTATATTTTTTACCTATTCCAATTGAAACTGAAATCTGAACCCTATCCAATGAATTTTGAATTTCTTCTGCCATTCTATAAATCTTTTTATTGAACTCCATTTCACTATCTTTATCATCAAGCTCAATTAGAAGTGCAAGTACACCTTCTTCTACCCAGTTCCACAAATAAGAAACTCCGATCGTCTGATCAATTTGATTGATAAGTTCATGGCCAATTTCTTGTTTCCACTGCTTTGGGTTTTCTTCTGCTAAATCAGGATAGCGATCAATCGAAATCACCATTACAATATTTGGATTAGTATTAATGCCACATCTTTTTTGAACTTCATCAAAAGCTCCTATATGGACGAGCGTACCTGAAAGTAACAAATTTGAAAAAGCTGATTGAGTAGCATCTCGATTCATCTTAATTTCTCCTTTTTAGCTTATGATTTTTCTTAGTTGAACGTTTGGTAGTAAGTATCAAAATGAATTAGCCATAAAAAAAGAAGCTGTCCTACTCTTAGAGTATAACTGCTCCCTTACAATTTTCATAATTCCATAGCGCCTATTTTCTCTTCAACAAGTTCTACAATATCTCCATCATGAATGTGATTACGAATTGTTTCGATATCATGATAAAAATAGCGATCCTCTTCAACTGCTGGAACTTGATTTCTAATTAACTGATATACACTTGCTGTTACCGGTGACGGTTTTAGTGTATCATGGAATTCTAGTGCTTGAGTGGCAACCATTAGTTCGATTGCTAAAATATGTTCAAGTTTTTTTGAAATCTGATAGGCTTTCCTAGCAGCGAAATAAGCAAAGCTAACAACATCCTCTTGATTTGCACATGTAGATGTATTATCAATCGTTGCTGGATGCGACAGAACCCTTATTTCATTGAGTAATCCTGCTGCGGTATATTGCGGAATCATATAGCCGCTATTTAAACCAGGATTGACAACTAAGAAACTAGGGAGTTCACTTACATGATAATTTACTAATCGATCAATACGACGTTCTGTTATTTTTGCTAAGTTTGCCATACCTATACAAATTGTATCTGCATCAATTCCCACATAGGAAGCATCAAAATTTCCACCCATTAATGCAAAACCGTCTTCTTCCTCCGGCCAAATAATCGGATTATCACTTGAAGACATCATTTCATTATGAATATTTTCCAATGCATTTTTAAATACCTTCTTAACCGCCCCATGAACTTGCGGTATACATCTAAGACTAAGTGCATCTTGTAATCGATAGTCTTTATACTGTTCCGCAATCTCACTTCCATCTAGAATTTTTGAAACGATTCTAGCTGTCTTTGCTTGTTCCACATGTTTTTTTACCGAGTGCAGTCGAGGATCTAAAGCTTTTATCGTTCCCTTCAATGCTTCTAGTGACATAGCACCAGTAATATCCGCTGTTTTAACAGCTTGAATTGCATTATATATCGAGAGTACAGCGAATGCTGTTGCTGATGTAGTACCGCTTAATAGTGCAAGACCTTCTTTACATTCAAAGGTTACTGGTTTTAGACCGGCCCGTTCCAACGCCTCGTGGCCGCTTAATAACTCATCCTTATACCAAGCTTTTCCCTCTCCCATTAACACTAGCGCCATATGGGCCTCAGGTGATAAATATGCTACAGATCCCTCGCCAGGTACAAACGGCAATATATCATGATTAAGTATGGATGCTATTAGCTCTAACACTTCTATTCTAACGCCTGAATAACCTTGACCTATATTATTTAAAACCATTAATTGAATGGCTCTTACCACTTCTTTTTCAAGTGGTTCACCTACAGAAACAGCATGAGAACGGACAATATTTCGTTGAAGAGTATGAGCATCTTCCTTTGAAATAACTTCAGTTACATTGCTTCCAAATCCTGTAGTTACCCCATAAACCGCTCTTTCTTCTTCAAGAAACTTTTCAATTAGATTACGAGACTTATTTATTCTAAGATAATAGTTTTCTATAAATGATACTTTTGCACCATATCTTGCAACAGCAATTACCTCATTAACTGATAACTCATGGTCTCCAAGAATAACCTCTTTTATATTTTTTGGATGAATAGAATCGTTCCTTGTCATCAAAACACCTCTAACATTGAATATCTTAAGTTTAGTGACTTGATACTGATCGTTTATTTGGTTCAGGCTGATCGCCTTCAAGTAATGGATTACTAGCTTCATTTAATGATAGTGATTTTGTTTCCGGTGCCCAAGCGATCGAAACAATTGTACCAATGAATAGAATAATAGACATTCCGATCATAGAAGGTGCCATTCCCATTGAACTAACACTTATCGGTAATAGGAATGTACCAACAGCTGAACCAATTCGACTAACTGCTGTTGTCAAGCCAACTCCAGTTCCACGTACCTCGGTAGGAAATAGTTCAGCAGGATACACTAATGTTAAATTAGAAGCTGCTGACATGACAAATGTAAAGATTGCAAACACGATAATTGCGATTGTATGTAGACCTTGTGGTAAAACTGTTAATGCGAACAATGAAATCGTTAAAATAATAAATGTATTAATTGTAAACCCTCTACGAGTTAACTTTTCAGTACACCATACACCAGCTAACGCTCCTACTAGAAGGAACAGGTTTAGAACCATGTCTACACCAAATGTTTCTTCAAATCCCAATTTACTTAAAATAGTTGGTAGGAATGTATAGATTGCGAAATATGGAACTACTTGACACATATAAAAAAGTGATCCGAATGTTGTACGTTTCCAAAGCTGCTTATTGAATAAATCAGTCATTTTGTATGCATGTGTAGAATGAACGTCAACTGTTTCATCCATTACAGCATGTTCACCAATATACTTTCTTACAATAGCACGTGCTTCTTCAACACGGCCCATCTTTAATAACCAACGTGGAGACTCCGGTGTGCCAAAACGTAAAAGTAAGACAATTAAACCAGGAAGTGCAGCACTCACTAACATCCAACGCCATGCGTCTGGCCCTGTTTTTTCTAAATAATAACCAACTAGATTTGAAGCTACATATCCAACTGTCCATAAAACGTTTAATGAAGATAATAACATACCTCTATACTTTCTAGGTGCAAACTCAGCTAGTAAAGTAGATCCTACGGCATAATCTCCTCCAAGTGCAATACCGATTAAAATCCTTAATGCAAAAAGCGTATATGGATCGTGAACAAAAAACTGCAGGGCAGATGCGATTGTAATAATAATAAAGTTTGCTAAATAGATTTTCTGCCTCCCAATGCGATCTGACAATCCACCAAGAAACAGACTACCGAAAAAAAGTCCGATTAATGCGGAACTACCGATTAATCCTTCCCATACAGAATTTAATTTCATTTGAGGACCTAGTAGTGAAAGTGCCATACCTATAATTCCTAACGCATAGCCATCCGAAAAATTTGATCCAAAAGTAAGTGCCGTAATACGAATATGAAATTTGTTAAGCGGTGCATCATCCATCATAAATTTTTTTTCCTTCAAAAGAATACCCCCTTTTTTTACTTTTCAGATATAAAAATTGAAAAAAATAGTTAGTAATGAAATAACTACTTACTTAACCGTTTCTAAAGCGCTTCCAAAATTTTCAGTATTTTTAATAAATTATAATTATTACTCCTTAAATTATCTCTAGATAAAGTTTCGGATTACTAGCACAATATTGCTGAAATATTAAGTGTAGGGGATGACGGAATGATGAGTATGATGAAGGTAAGTTGAAAAAAATTTTAAAAAAAGAGATAGCTTATTGGCTATCTCTCAGAAATCGGTCATAATCAATCTAACATACACTTTTTGAAGATTAATTTAGAAGATTAATTTAGAAGATTTTTTATAGTTTTTATCAATTTTCATTAGATTTGATCTGTATTAATGTTATTCCATTTATTTATTGTTCCATTCACAGCGTTTCTACATGATTCGGTTGACTTATTTGCAGTTTTCATAATTTTATTTGCAGATTTGCCTGTTTTATTTGCAGTTTCAGCTTTTTATTTGCAATTTAAAAATCGGTTTAATGAAAACATACTCAAATCAAAAGCAGATTTCCGATTTGTTACTAGGTCAGCAATAATCTCGCCTACAACGCTTGCAAACTTAAAGCCATGGCCTGAGAAACCTGTGGCAATGATTAAATTATTGTATTCTGGATGCTGGTCAATAATGAAGTGCTCGTCCGGAGTCATTGTATATAAGCATGTTTTCCCTTTTACTAATCTCCCATTTGCAAGTGGCATATATTCACTTAAGAAATTTCTCAAATCCGTTTCATCTTCAATAAACTCTCCAAATTCTCGATTAAATTGATCAGGGTCTACAATTTGCCCTCCATCATGTCGACCAATTTTTAGTCCGCTATTATGAATACTTGGAAAGCCGTAATAATGACGATCAATTAGATCGATTGTAAATGCTGGTAGTGAACTAGCATCATATAGTTGATGATCACATTCAAACCAAGCAACAGTTTTACGCGTAGGTTTTACAGGTATATGAATACCTGTCTTTTCAAGAATTTTGCCAGACCATGCGCCTGCACATACTACAAGTTTATCCGCTGTGTAAACAGCATTCTCTGTACGCACTTGCGTCTTATTAGTACCTACCTCAATATCCACAACAGGTGAGTTTGTTTGAAGACTATTTCCTTTCTCGATATATAGTTCTTTATACGCCCGAACACATTCTTCACTAAAAAGAATGCCGGAAGACGTTTCTAAACAACCTATAAATCCTTTCGGTAAACGTAAACCGGGCCATCTTGCATTGATCTCATTACTATCCATTATTTCAAGCGGCAACGAAAATTCTTTTGCACTATTTATTACTTCATTCGTAAAAGTCGAGCCAGGTGCACCAGCACATAAAACGCCTGTTCTCGAGAATAATTGTTTTCCAGACAATTGTTCTAACTCATCCCATAATTTTTGTGCCCGTAATGCTAAAGGTACGTATTCTCTACTTTCTCCATATGCATGACGAATGATTCTAGTATCGCCGTGATGGCTACCAAAGCTATGTGGTGGATCAAAAGAATCTATTAATAATATTTTCTGATTTCCTTTTGATAAATAATATCCTGCTGCCATTCCCATAGAGCCCGCTCCAACAATAATTACATCATAGTGATTATTCAATCATTTCACTCCTTACCCTGTTCATTCGTATGACATATTCTTTTTGTCTTTACAATTTACCTTCTTATATAAGCATTTTTTGTAAAACAAGCTTTTTCAAAATAACAAAAAACCCGTTTATGATCATTCATAAACGGGTTCAATAGTTTTTATAGTTTTTCGTATGCTGCTTGGTATTTTTGAATATCACCAGCACCCATAAAAATTAATACGCTATTTTTATGGTTTTGTAAATTGCTGATATTGTCATCAGTCAATAGTTCAGCACCTGCAATTTTACAAGAAAGGTCTTCAATTGTTAAAGTACCTTTATCTTCTCGTGCAGAACCAAAAATATCACATAAGTAAACTTTATCTGCTTTTTCTAATGTACCAGCAAATTCATCTAAAAATTTACTTGTTCGTGTAAATGTATGCGGTTGGAACACTGCTACGATTTCACGGTCAGGATATTTTTGACGTGCTGCTTGAATCGTCGCTTGGATCTCGGTTGGATGATGAGCATAATCATCAATTAACATTTGATCTCCGAAGCGTTTTTCACTGAAACGACGCTTTACGCCACCGTATGTTAATAATCTAGCTTTAATAATATTAACATCGATTTCTTCATAATGGCAAAGCGCAATTACCGCTAAAGCATTTAAAATACTATGATCACCATATCCAGTAATATCAAAAGTAGCGTAATACGTATTACGGACGAATACATCAAATGTTGTACCATTTGTATGTTTTTCGATATTACGAGCTTGGAAATCATTGTCCTCGTTAAATCCATAATACATTACAGGTACTTTTGCATAAATTCGTTGAAGATGTTCGTCATCTCCACATGCAATAATACCTTTCTTTACTTGATCAGCCATTTGTTGGAAAGCATCGAATACATCATCTACACTCTTATAATAATCCGGATGATCAAAATCAATATTAGTCATGATGCAATAGTCTGGAAAGTATGAAAGAAAATGACGACGGTATTCACAAGCTTCAAACACGAAATACTCGCTGTCTTTTTCACCTTTCCCAGTACCATCTCCAATTAGAAAAGAAGTTGGACGCGCACCAGAAACTACATGGGCTAATAAACCTGTCGTAGAGGTTTTACCATGTGCTCCAGTAATTGCAACGCTAGTAAATTTATTCATATATTCCCCTAGGAATTTATGATAGCGTGCCATCGGAATTCCTTTTTCAATAGCAGCTGCAATTTCTTCATGAGTATCAGGAAATGCATTACCCGCTATAACGAATTGGCCTTCTTTAATATTTGCTTTATCAAATGGTAAAATCGTAATATTTTTTTTTCGTAATTCATTTTCAGTGAAAAAGTGCTTTTCATAATCTGATCCCTGAACGGTCAAACCAGAATCATGTAAAATTTGTGCCAAAGCACTCATTCCAGTACCTTTAATCCCTACAAAATGGTAAACTGTCATATTAAAAGAACCTCCAAAATCGATCACTAATACAACGGCCTATCTCTTAGACAGTATATGTGTGAATAAAAGAAATGGCATCAATATTTTATAAATTTGATGCATTGTTACTTTGCCGAGTCTAGTTATTTTTTTAATGATAACTAACTTAAATTTTTACGCAATTAGTATTATATCACTTAAACTCCCATAGGACTATTTATTTTAAATCCCACTATGAGGAAATAGATGGAAAAGTAAATACTTTAAGTCATCTGCTTATATTAAAATACTATCAATCTTAAATTGATTTTTTTGTCCCTTTATAGTCTAGGGCTCATTTCTACTTTTTCTAATCGAGGATTTTCACGAAGCTTTCTTCCAACTTTCGCTTGTTGCACACCATTTAACTCGACATTATCACCCGTAAAGCCAATATTAACTTTTAATAAACTTCCGCCTACACCATATAAATCTACTGGTACACCTTGCTTCTCAAAAGCTAAGATTCTTTCTACAGTAAATCCACCGCTTACAACAATTTGCACATGCTGATACCCTTCTTGATCTAGTGCATTTCGTAAAGCAAAAATTAAAGTAGGATTTACACCCCTAGGGTCAAAACTTCCTAATAATTCTGGATTACCAATAAAATACTGATCAATCATTGTTTTCGATGTATCTACACGTACAGCCTTTAATTTACTACCGTATTCTCGTGCAACCTTTAAAGCATCGTTTATGACATCATTATTATAATCTACTAAGACAATTAAATCATCTTGTGGATAAACTTCTGTATATGCACGCGCAGCTTCCACAACATCACCATTATACATTTGAATTAGTGCATGAGGCATTGTACCCATACCTTCATTGCCCCACCACTCATTCATTGCATGAGTTGCTTGTGCAGTTGCACCACCAATAAATGCAGCATAACCGTCACCTGCTTGAGTCGTGAAATGATCATCACGATCTCCCATGAAAATAACAGGCTTTTTAATGCCTGCGGATTTTGCAGAATGTTTTACATTGTATACATTTGTAGCAACAGAAGTACGTCTAGCTAAAATACCATCAATAATTCCTTCTAAATAGCCAAAATCAGCATATTTACCTTTAATTGTTAAGACAGTTTCAAATGGTTCAATCATATCTCCATCCTTTAATGAATGAACAATAAGATTTTCTGGATGATCGGCAAAAGTTTGTAAAATCGCAATTGCTTCATCCGTTCCACATAATACTGCACTTTCTCTTTGGAAAAATTGCATTGTTACTTCAGTATCTGGCTTCTTTTTTCGAATGATTTCTCTAGTTTTTAAAAAATATACAGCTGAAAACCAGCCTTCTCCGATCCTCTCATCAAATTTAAATGTTTGGTTCGTTAATCGGCTTATTTTACCTTGTAATTTTAAATCTAATTCTTTTTCCATGAATCTTCACCTGCTGAAAAGTATCGTTCTTTTTTTTCTAGTATGGGTTAAAATAACTTTAACATTCGTTACTTAATTTTTATCGAATTTCTAATATATCACTCAGAACGAATCTCCTCTAATGATGTAATCAGAACATCACGAGGTTTACTTCCATTTTGATTCGATACAATCCCGTGATCAAACATTAGGTCAATTAATCTAGCTGCACGGTTGTATCCAATTCGAAAACGTCTTTGTAACATTGAAACAGAAGCACCTTTTTGATCAATGACAAACTCCACTGCTTCTTCAAACAGTTCATCATCAACATCCTGTGCATCCGCTTTTGCTACAAGTTCCTCTTGGTTAAATAAGTAATTCGGTTTTTGTTGGTCTTTAACAATCTCTACAACATGTTCGATTTCATCATCCGAAACATAAACACCTTGTAATCGAATTGCTTGAGATTTTCCATTATCTAAGAATAACATATCTCCTCGTCCAAGTAACTTTTCAGCTCCGCCAATATCAATAATTGTTCTAGAATCTACTTGTGAAGATACTGTAAACGCGATACGCGTCGGTATATTTGATTTAATAATACCTGTAATGACATCAACTGAAGGTCTTTGTGTTGCAACTAATAAATGGATTCCGCATGCTCTTGCTTTTTGGGCAATACGACAAATATAAGTTTCTACATCCCCTGGAGATACCATCATTAAATCCGCTAATTCATCAATAATAATGACTAAGTAAGGTAACTCATCATTATAAGCACCTTTTTTCTTCGCTAAATCATTGAATCGCTTAATATCTCTTGCTCCAGCATGAGCAAATAAATCATAACGTCGATCCATCTCTTCACATGCCCACTTTAAAGCAGCAGTCGCGGCTCTAGCGTCAGTAATAACTGGCGAAATAAGATGTGGAATATGATTATACGGTGCCAGCTCAACCATCTTAGGGTCGATTAAAATTAATTTCACTTCATGAGGCTTCGCTTTATATAAAATGCTAACTAAAATTGAATTAATACACACACTCTTACCAGATCCTGTTGCCCCGGCAATTAAGCCGTGTGGCATTTTTGAAATATCTGCATAGACAGGCTCTCCACCTATATCAAGACCAAGAGCAACAGTCAAAGGTGATTCACTTTGCAAAAATTTATCCTGGCTAACTAATTCTCTTAAGTAAACAGGCTTACTTTCTTTATTTGGTACTTCTATGCCTATTGCACTTCGACCAGGAATCGGAGCTTCAATACGAATATCTCTAGCAGCTAAGCTCAATTTAATATCGTCTTGTAAGTTCGTTATTTTATTTACTTTCACGCCAGGATCAGGCTGTACTTCGAAACGAGTTACTGTTGGACCTTGAGTTGCAGCAATTACTTTAGCTCCTACATTAAAATTATGTAATGTTTCTTGTAGTAGTTGCTTTTGATCTTCAACCCAATCCCCATCATTAAATTGTTCAATTGGGGGTTCAACTAATAAATCTAATTCTGGTAATTCATAAAGTACTGGTGGTTGTTCAACTAAACTTTCAGGTTCATTAGTTTGATCAATCTGATTTTTAGTGTCCATAGTTAAATTCGTTTCTGTTTTACTTTCTTCAAGTTCAACAACCTTCTGATCTTGAATTCCTTCAAGAGTCTTGTCATGTGTGATTGGTTCAGCAATTATTTCACTTGGCTGAACTTTCTTTGAAGATAAAATTTCACTTTGTTCAGATAAACTAGCATTCTCATTCTCGATCAACTGTTCATTTTGTTTTATCTCAACTTCTTCATTTACCTTTTCTACTGTTGCAGCAGATTCATTTTGTAATTCACGAAGTTGTCTCATTATATTTGCTTTTCTTGAAGCCTCTACATCACTTCGAAGCATCATTACATTAAAAGGAAAATGGCGTTTTTTCTGACGTTTCTCGATTGGTTTAGGTTCAGATTCTTCTTTATTAACTTCATTTTCAGTCTTTATCTGTTCATAAGAATTGGTAACAGCATGTTGATTTATTTCAACGGATTCTTCTACTTTTGCTTCTACAATTGAATTTTCATGCTGTACCGCTTCTTCCTTAATCTCTTTTAGATTCACATCTGACTCGTCTGTTAATCCCGACTCAACATCATTCTCTTCATTATTTTGAACGAGATCACTACCTTTGTCTTCGTTTTCATTAAATTGGACCAAAGTATCAACTTTGTGATCATTCGACTCATGAATAGATACCTCAGGCTGTGCTTCTTCAATCTCAACTTCAGCCTCTACTTCGATTTTAAGGGTTTCGAGTTGTACTTTATCTTTCATATCTACTACTGTTTCAATTTGATGGGCATCATGCTTTACAACTTCATTCGTCTCTTCAACCTCATCTACTAATTGAAAAACTTCAGCTTCTAAATCTTCATTTTTCTCTTCAGCTTCAATTTCTGGAGTTTCAAGTTGTACTTCTTCCTCTTTCACTTCCATTGCTGTTTCAATTTGATGCGCATCATCCTGTACAACTTCATTCGTCTCTTCAACCTCAGTTTCTAATTGAAGAACGTCAGCTTCAATCTCTGGAGTTTCAAGTTGTACTTCTTCCTCTTTCAACGGAGTTTGTATTTCATTTTGATGTACTTCAGCATGTAAATCTTCTTTTTCAACTTGATTAGCTGAAGTTTGAAGTTCTTCTTTTTCTACTAGATTAAACACATCAATTTTTTCTTGATTTTGATTGCCGAAACTTCCTTTTTCAAAAATATTGCTTTCAACTTTTTCAAACGAATTTTCAAGTACATTAGAAGATTCAACTCTCATTTCTTCTATAGTTGAAGAAAGATTATAATCAGTTGCATTTTCTTCTTTTATCGGAGGCTTTTGATATCCATAAATTGGTGAAATATATTCACTTGGTCGAAATGGTGTTTTTCTTTTTGGACGAAATACGATATCGACCTTTTCTTCTTTTTCTACTATTGCTGGTTCTGCTTCACTTTTTGAGACCTGATTTTTTTCAAGTCGACTAGATAAATTACTTTTATCGAATTGATTACTTTGAAAAGTATTTCTTACAAAGTTATTACTCTGGTTATATGTAGGTTTATATTCTTTATTTAAATTGTTTAGTGACTTTTTCCAAATATCATCATTTTTTTCTTGTTTAAAAACTGGTTCAATTTTTGTTTCCTTTATCGGCTTTGGTGATGGTAATTCTTCATCTAATTCAATGGGAAATCTAAATTTTGGACGCTCTTGTAAAGCGTTTCTCTTTTTTTCGATAGAGTGTGATTGATATACTTTCTCCTCAACAGGCTTTTCTTCAAACCCTTCTTCAAACTCTTCTTCAATCTCATTAAGGCTATTCGCCTTAAAAAGGCTTTTTAACCATTTTTTCATTTTTCTCACTCTCTCTATTTCTTTTCATACCTTTTATTTTACCATGTGACATAATGACAAAAAACACATTATTATTACAAATTGCGCTAGTTCAATCATATTTTGATATCAAATATATAATTTAATCAAATTAATATTAAAATAATAATTCTTTTATTGAAAAACAGAAAAAATACTAGACCAATTCATGGCCTAGTATTTATACGAAAATATATATTATTTAGTTAAAAAAAGCTTTTCCAACTTCAGCATCAGCTTCAAGAACTAAGATTCCTTTTTCTTGTGGAGCATCAGGTAAATCAAGTTCACGTGCAGAGCAAATCATACCAAATGAATCCACTCCACGTAAATTAGCATCCTTAATGACTAATCCTGATGGCATTACTGCACCGACTTTTGCAACAACTACCTTTTGTCCTTGTTCAACATTCGGAGCACCACAAACAATTTGTAATGTATCTGTTCCAACGTCAACTTTGCAAATATTTAATTTATCAGCATTTGGATGTTTTTCTTTTTCGATTACATATCCAATAACGAATTTAGGTGAAAGGTCTAATACTAAAGTATCTTCAAACCCTTCTTTTGCAAGTAATTCATTAACCGAATTAACAATATGTTCAGTAATCGTAACGATACCATTTTCTTGAACATCTACATAAGTAGATGCCTCAAACACATTAATAGCAACCGTTTCATTCGTTACTGCACTATATACGCGTGCTATATTCCCTTTTCGTTCAACTTTACGATCTTCTGATGGAATTTGTTTTAATGTAATTAATAGCGTATCGCCGATTCCTTCTTTGTTATAAAAAATATTCACTGATTTCTTCCTCTCTATTGCTTCTTTTGTTTCCCTAGAATAAATACTGGCATTAGCTTTTCATTTTCGTAAGCAAATGACAATGATGTAATTGGTATTTTTCCACTAGCAAAGAAACTCATATTCATTTGCGCCATTATATCATAACCTATGTTATTTCGAATGTCAGCAAGGATTAGTACATCTCCATGAGGAATTCCTACTAATAATTCACCTTTTACTTTTGATTGAATTTCTTTTATAAATGTACTGTTTAGTACTCTACTCGCATCGTATCCATCATTTGTACGTACAAAATAAAAAGTATTATCTGCAACAATATCTTCTTTTACTTGAACGGGCATTTTTCTTAAATTAAATAAAGCAATAGAATGGAGCTGCTCCTTTGTATAACCTGACTTTACTAATAAATTTTCATCGATTAGTTGATACGTTTTTTCAGAATCAATAGCGTAGTAAATTCTAGTTTCTGCAGTATGCTCATCAGTTACAAATAAATTTCCTTCTTCCTTTTCAGTCGGAAACGATGTAGCTCGAATAACTGGACGAATTTGTTCTTCAAGAAATACAGTTTCAGAGTGCATAGCAGAAAGTGCTTCTTTTACATAATAAATTAATTCGTTAAATGCCTCTTCACCTTCAGCTTCATACTTTGCTACTGCACTATTTAAAGAGACACTCATCCCTTTATTACTTTCAATCCCTTCAATTCGAAGGTCTTCTTTTTCACGATCATAGATAAAACGCCAATCTTCATTTCCAAGGCGGTTTTCTATCATTTTTTTTAAGTCTAGTGTTGTTTTTTTAGCCAATTGTTTTACCTACCTTATTAGCCTCTTAATCCTTCAAGAAACTCTTCTACTTGTTCTTTTGTTTTACGATCCTTATTTACATAACGACCAATTTCTTCACCATTATTAAACGCTACAAAGCTTGGTATGCCAAAGATATCTAGATTTTGGCATAACTCAATAAATTGATCACGATCTACATAATAAAACGTAAAATCTTTATTTTCATCAATTATTTCTTGAAAGAACATATCTAAAAATCTGCAATCCGGACACCAATCTGCTGAAAATTGGAAAACCACTTTTTCTCCTTGTTTCGCTTGTTCGAATTGTTCAACTGATTTAATTTTTTCCATTCTTTTTCCCTCGCTTAATTCGTTTTCTTTTATTTTATCTTATTTTTATCGATATGCAAAAAGGATGACCTCAATTGTTTTCTTCTTTTCGTTTCTTGAATTCATATTGTCCAAATAGTAATTCACAAATATGTTCAAAGATTTCTGTCCTAGTTATTCGGCCATTTGTAAATACCCCTACTGCTCCTTCTTTACTACGTATATCTTTTTCATTCGTATATCGTTCCATTAATACTGCAAGCTCAGTTCCATTTCTTAGCTCATTAATAAATTCGCTAGGTAATAAAATTTTTGCTCCGCTTGCTAGTATTACCTCGTTTTCATACACAAGTGCTCCCCAGTTACAAAGAAAAAGCCGATCGTTTTCTATAATGACTCCACCTTCTAATCCAATACCGATTTCCGACTCACCTGCGATTCTAGCATTATGCGCTCTATTTATAGCACCTTGCATAGTTTCTTGATCCGTCAAAGGTTGATTCGAAACATTCGATGGAACATTTAGTCCCTCAACTTTAAACTGATTAAAGACATTTTGTACGGCACCTACTTTAGTAGGATTTAAAGACCCAATAGTTATTTTCATTGTTTTAACTCCATTCACTAGTCAAACGCTTTATTAAGTTATATTTAATTTTAACATAATCAGGCAAGAAGTCTCCTTCCTCAAGCGTGTGAAGGACTTTAGTCCAACGGTAGGTGGGAGATGAATTGCCTTTTATTCGATAGAAAAACATATGGTTATATGCTATGATTTTCTTATGAATTGTTCTTTGATAAGTAGTTATATAAGGTTGAGTGGACAAATAAGACATAGTGCGAAAACCAAGCCCGTCACCCTTCCACTCGTAAAATAACTAAGGTAACGAAAGAACCTCCATTCGTTGGACATCTACCGCAGGAACTGTGGAAAGTAACGCTCGTGGAGATGAAAGGTTGCTTTCATCACGGAATCGAGAAGCCCCCACTTCAAGCGTTAGCTAAGTGGTGGGAGTGATTCACTATACAATAAAAAAGACACTTTCAAAATGAAAGCATCTTTCCAATTATCTCACCTAATAAAATCTATGACATATTTCCATTTTTAATCAACTATTACCTCATTCATGCCTTAAAATTCTTTACTAAGTTAACATAAAAACATTACATGCCCTATAAAATAGTTATCATTTAACTACAAAAGTATCAATATATCGATAAATAGCATGGGCAACTCCATTTTCATCATTATTTAGAGTTGACGTTGTACAAATTTCTTTGATATCTTCTTTTGCATTCCCCATTGCAACACTATATGCGACTTTTTCAAACATCGAAATATCATTATTACTGTCGCCAATAGCCATGGATTGGTCTAATGAACCATTCAATAAAAAAACTAATTTTTCTAGTGCTAATCCTTTTGATGCAAAATGACTCGTAATTTCAATATTATGCTCTGCAGAAGAAACAACTCTTAACTCATTAGATTTATTAAACCGATTTCTGGCTTCTACTAATTTTTTCTTATCAAACGTACAAGCTAAAATATTATTAATTTCTTCATTCCGTTGTAATATTTCATGATAATGATCGACTAAAACATACCCAAACTGATCGAATTGTCTTTCCGCAACATTAACTAATTCTTTCATTTCTTCATCTAACTCAACTCTTTTAAGGCTATTAATCTCATTTTGGAAACTTTCTCTACTTTCTTTAAGAGCATAAATGCTTTTATCTGTAAAAACTTCGAAATAATAGTTTCGGTCATCAAGCCACTTTATGATCTGTTCAGCATTTGTTTTTGAAATAGTAATTGATGAGATACATTCTCCGTTTTTAGAATGGATAGTTGCCCCATTTGTTCCGATTACATATGGTGATATCCTAGATTCTTCACAAATTTTTTGTACATCAAAGTATGCTCGACCTGTTGAAATTACAACCTCTATTCCATTTTCCCCTGCAAATTTAATTGCATTAATATTTTCTTCACTAATTTCATTCTCATTATTTAATAATGTTCCATCTAAATCTATTGCAATGAAACTCATTGATTATATCTCCTTTAATTTATTATGCTTTTCAGATAGTTTTATAGTGTTCAGTAATCGGTCATCACCAAAATTGCAAGCTTAAGAAGGCAATAACGATTCATTCATTACGTTATTGGCTACTTAACAAAAAAGAATTTATAGAATATAGTCCGTCGTTTTTAATTTGCTTGAATCCATTCGATTTCTTCTAATATTGAATGCTCTTTCCATTCATCTGGAAATGAATGGTCACATACTATTGCATCAACCTTTTCAAGAGAACAAACTTTACTAAATGTATCTACACCAATTTTCGAGTAATCTGTTAATAAGATCACTTGCTTCGACACTTCCACCATTTTTCGAGAAACTAAAGTTTCATGGAAATGATAGTTGCTAACTCCATTTTGAGCTGAGACACCACCCGCTGAAATAAATGCCTTATCAACATTAAATTGACTTAGTAATTGTTCTGTTATACTCCCACTCATTGACAGTTGTTTTGGATCGACTATTCCACCTAGTAATAATATTTGTCCGGTAAACTTATTTTGATTTAATGATTCTGTTAACAGGGAAGATACTGGTAATGAATTAGTCAATATAGTAATGTCTTTTTTATTTTCAATACACTGAGCAAATTCAAGCATTGTTGTGCCTACATCAATCGCAATAACATCTCCATTGGAAATTTGGTCCATGGCCTTTTTACCAATTTTTACTTTCGCTTCCTGATTCACAGTCGTACGCTGCATAAAAGGAGGTTCCTCATTTTGGTATACTGTTTTAATTGCTCCACCATACACCTTTTTTAAAAGACCTTTTTCCTCTAATATCATTAAATCTCGACGAATGGTTTCTTCTGATACATTAAATTGTTGAACTAAATCGATAACTTTAACTTTTCCTTTTTTATTAAGTTCTTTTAAAATCTCGTTTTTTCTTTCCTCAGGTAAAACAGACATTTTAATCCTCCAGAAACTTTAAAAATTTATAAGATAACGCATTCTTTTTTAGGTACAATAATGTTCACATGTTCTCCTTGCTGGAACATTTCACCTCGGTGGTTAAGGTTGTCTACAAGAAATGAAGATTCTTCGGTTTCAACTTCGTATCTTAAGACATTACCAGTCATAGTAACATCTGAAATAATCCCCTTTATTCCCCAGTTTCGTTGTAAATCCATGCTGTCATTTCCTACAGCTACTAATTTTAATACTTCAGGTCGAATTGCTACATCATTTCCAATTAATTCATTACTACGAACAAGTTTATGGAAAACATCCATCTCATAAACATTGTAATTTCCGATGAATTTTGCTACGAACTTATTTACTGGTGTTGTATAGATCTCGGAAGGCGTACCTTCTTGTACTACATTTCCATTATTCATAACAAAAATTCGATCCGACATTGTCATTGCTTCTTCTTGATCATGTGTAACAAAAATAGTCGTAATATCTAGTTCTTGCTGTATTCTTTTTAATTCTTTTTGTAAGCTTTTTCGAATTTTTGCATCTAATGCACTTAACGGTTCATCTAATAATAGTACTTTTGGTTCCATGACAAGCGCTCGAGCTAAAGCAACTCTTTGTTGTTGCCCTCCTGATAATTGGTGAGGGTATGAACCTTCTTTACCTATTAAATCAACAATTTCAATCATCTTTTTTACACTTGCATGTATGTTTTTAGCTTTTTTCATTTTTAGACCATATGCAATATTTTCAAATACTGTCATATTTGGAAAAAGTGCATATGACTGAAACACCATACCTACCTCGCGTTGACGCGGAGATAAATTAGTTATGTTCTTCCCATCTATTAATATATTTCCTACATCGACGTCTTCAAGACCTGCAATAGAACGTAATAAAGTACTTTTCCCGCACCCACTTTGACCTAAAAGCGTTACGAATTCTCCTTTATTTAATGTTAAGGAAATATTATTTAAGACGACTTGATTTTGATATTGTTTAGTCACTTGATCAATATTTACGTAGCTCATTTAACTTCACCTTCTATTGAGTATTTTTTAAATGACCTTGTTTTTTTAAAATAGACCGCCTTTTATTAAATACGGCAGGATTTTTTTTAGTTTTAAACGTGAGTTTTAAGACTGTTCCAGTTAAAAGTAAAATCACCAAATAATAAGTAATAACTATGGCACTTGTTAAATGACCACTACTATTTAGTTTATCGGCAAGATAGATTTGAAGGGTTTCAAATCTTCCACCTACTAGTAAATTTGCAAATGCAAACTCACTGAATAAAAGCGCTACGGACAATAAACTTGATACTAATATTCCAGATAAAATATTCGGAAGCACAACCGTTCTAAACGCTTGAAATTTAGTTGCACCAAGTAATTCAGCTGCATCTACAAGTTGAATGGCATTTATTGTTCTAAGACTATTACGAATACCTTGATACATAAAAGGTAGAATGGTTATAAAGTAAGCTCCAACTAGTATCCATGGAGTACCGGCAATTTGTAATGGCCCATTAGAATATAGCTTAATTAACCCAACTGCTCCTACAATAGGTGGGATACCATACGGAAGCATCGCAATTGCTTGGAGAATTCCTTCAAATTTTTTAAAATATACAGTTATAATAAAGATTGTTGGGAGCATGATTGAAACACTTAAAAAGACAGTTATGATAATTAAAAATAATGTTCGTTGAAAAGCCTCAAAAAATCGTCCATCTTGAAATAATTCAATATACCAATTTAATGTATAGCTCTCAGGTAAGATTGAATGATCCCATTTAGTTGCAATTGAAAATAAAAATGTACCGACTAGTGGAATTAATAAATAGATTACAAGTAATCCAACTATTACTTTAAAAAATGTTGTTTGTAATTTCATCGTAAATCCCTCCTAATCCGACGCATCATTCTCTCATTAATCCACATCGCTCCAATCATGGTAACTGCTAGAAGGACTCCTAGTGCGCTTCCTAATTGTGGTTTTAATGTAACGTCACTTGAGACTAGTGAAGCAATTTGTAATGACAATAAATTATAATTGCTACCAACTAATGCGTAGGCTGTTGCATAAGCACCCATAGCGTTAGCAAATAAAATACTAAATGTGCCTACTATACTTGGTAATAGTACTGGAATTCCAATTCTTAGCCAAAATGATATTGTTGATCCTCCTAATAATGCAGACGCTTCTTTCCATTGTTGCTTTATTCCTTGAAAAGAAGGGTATATCAACAAAATTGCTAATGGAATCTGAAAATAAATATAGACAAGGATCAGTCCGGTCCAAGAATATAAATTAAAATCCGCAAATAGATTCCAACCGAGTTTTGCAAAAAGCAAAGTAAATAGTCCATTGTTTCCAAGTAAAATAATATATGAGAAAGAAAGAGGGATTCCTTCAAAATTTGAAGTCACATTAGCAATCATTAATAGACGATTTTGTATTTTACGTGAAAACTTTGTAAAGGAATAAGCTGTGACAACAGCTATTAGGATCGAAATCACTGCCGAAATAATTGAAATAACTATACTATTTTTGATAGCTTGTAAGTAAAACTTACTTTTAAAAATAGTTATATATTGATTCATAGTTAGATGGATTCCGTCATCTGCGTAAAAACTATTCTTAAACATTGCCATCATTGGCCCTAATTCAAATCCTATTACAAACAATACAAATGGCAATAAAAGAGCTAGTAAGTAAATCTTATGTTTTTTTATTTTTTGCAAAGCTTCTCGCTCCTTAAAATTCTTTAAACGTTAGAGAATTGGTAAAATTTTTACTAAACCAATTCCCCTTCCATAAAAATCTTTATATCATTAAAACGTCAATTAATTTCTTTATATCCGGGTAGCTGATATGAAATCATCTTATTTGATGGCTCTATATTTAAGAGCTTACAAACAAGTGGAGCAAAAGCTAACTGAGGGATTACTTCTTTATAAACATCAGGCTCAACTTTTGGACTGATGATAAAAAGTGGTACATCTCGTTCGCCCGCTGTTATTCCTCCGTGATTACCAGTTTCGCTCATTCCATGATCAGAAGTAATTAAAATGTGATAACCTTCTGACATCCAAATTGGAAGAAGTTGCGCTAACAAACTGCCTATTTTTAAAATTTGTTCACGATATTCTTTCGATTCCGATCCAAATAGTTCTCCTTTAACGTCTACACCTAAAGGGTGAATGTATAAAAAGTGTGGATCATATTTTCTACGTAAAGCTTCTGCATCCATAAACACGTGACTGTCTGGATAGTCATCATCCCAATAGAATTTTCCGTATTGAATCGCTTTAGATAGATCATCTTGTTCTCGATCTTCAATAAAATTAAATGGTGCTCGATTATATAGTTCGCTTACCCAGTAATACGAAACCGCTCCATTTCTTAAACCATTTTCCTTTGTAAGATGAAAGATACTTTTTTCATTCGATAAACGAACTGCTTGATTAGATGTAATTCCATTTACCGATGAAGGTGTTCCAGTTAATAACACCTCATATAATGGGCGAGAAAGACTCGGAAGCTCCGATTTCATCTTGTATAGTGCTGCTTGATTTAATTCCACTAAATGCTGAACATATCCAAGCGCTTCGCATGCTTTGTCATATCTCATTCCATCAACAACTATAGCTATAACTTTATTTGACATTTACTAACACCTCTTCTTGCCATTTTTGGGGTAAAGTTTTTGCAGTTTCTTCCCAAGCCTTAAAATCTCTAATTGGCTTTGCATTTTTGTATTCCTCTTTTGGAACCATTTTTTCAGCTACATCCTTTGGAAGTTCAACATTACGAATTGGTCGAGCAAATCCTTTTGCTAAGTTTATTTGTCCTTCATCGCTTAGAATATATTCCCTTGTAGCCATAGCTGCATAAGGATGTTTAGCATATTTATTGATAATAGTTGAGTATCCACTAACAACTGATCCATCACTTGGGATCGATACATCAAATTGACTACGCTTAATTGCTTCAGCATAACCAAGCGCATTAAAGTCCCAAACAAGTGCTACTTCAACCTCTCCTTTTTCGATATTTGCTGGTTTAGCATCTGTTAAGCTTAATCGCCCTTGCTTAGCAAGCTTTTTAAAAAAGTCGATCCCTGGTTGGATATTTTTTTCATCTCCACCGTATGCAATAGCAGCAGCAAGTACGGCCATTTGGTTTTGTGTACCACGTTGAACATCACCAACTGTTACTTTGTAATTCCCTTTTAAAATATCGTCCCAAGATTTAGGAGGTGTTTTTACTAGTTCTTTATTTGTCAGAAAAGAAATAGTTCCTTGATATCCCACTACCCAGTCACCATTGTCATCTTTTGCCCAATCAGGAATCTCCTCCCAGTAAGATGTTTTGTATGGAATAGTTAAGTTTTTTTGTTCAGCGATTGGACCAAAAGACATTCCGACATCTCCAATATCAGCAGTAGCATTCTCTTTTTCAGATTCCATTTTTGCAATCTCTTCCGCACTAGACAAATCTGTGTCAGTATGTTTCAAATTATAATTTTTATTAACTTCATTCCAAGTTTCAACCCAGTTAGCCCATGAATCAGGCATACCTACACTATTTATTTCACCTTCTTTTTTTGCTTTTGTTTCAATTTCTTTAAGAGTTAATGAATTTGGATTTAATACAGATTCATTTTTCGTTTCCACGGCTTTTCCGCATGCTGTTAATCCTAGAACTGTCATACCCAAAACGACAACTTGCACTGCCTTGTAACTTTTCTTTTTAAATTCAGTTTTCATTTTAGATCTCCTCACATTAATGTGGTTTGTTTAATGTTTGTTACTGGTTATTACGGTTTTATCATAAAACAACATCGTAAAACCCACATTAACTGTATGTTAAGAATTTATTAATAACATTAATTGAAAGAAGAGTTAAGGTTCTAGGTAATAGATAAGAAAAGATGTGAAGTGTAGGGATTTGGGAAGGAAAGGTAAGGATTTTCAATAAAAAAAGAAGCCTCTTTTTAAGGCTTCTTTTTTTACTTTCTTAATAATTACGTAATGTTTCAACAGTTGTTTTATCAGTCGCTTTAACTAGCTTAACAAGTAATTCCTTTGCAGCTAAATAATCATCAACATGAATAATCGATGCCGCAGTGTGAATATAACGAGAGCAGATACCAATTACAGCAGATGGTACGCCATCGTTTGAAACATGTACTCGTCCAGCATCTGTTCCACCTTGTGAAACAAAATATTGGTATGGAATTTTATTCGTTTCTGCAGTATCTAAAATAAATTCACGGATTCCTTTATGAGTAACCATTGTTCGGTCTAAAATTCGTAATAAAACACCTTTACCTAATTGACCAAACTCGGATTTCGAGCCTGACATATCATTAGCTGGGCTTGCATCTAATGCGTAAAAGATATCAGGTTTAATCATATTTGCAGCTGTTTGTGCCCCTCTTAGTCCAACTTCTTCTTGAACAGTAGCACCTGAATATAAAATATTTGGTAATGTTTCGTTTTGAACTTCTTTTAATAATTCAATCGCAAGTCCACAACCGTAACGGTTATCCCATGCTTTTGCCATGATTTTTTTCTCATTAGCCATAGGAGTGAACGGACATACTGGTACAATTTGTTGACCAGGACGAACGCCAATATTTAGTGCATCTTCTTTGTTATCTGCACCAATATCGATTAGCATATTTTTCATATCCATTGGTCTAGCTCTTAACTCATCGCTTAATAAATGCGGTGGAATTGAACCGATCACACCAATAACTGGTCCTTGATCTGTCATTACTTGAACTCTTTGAGCAAGCAATACTTGGTTCCACCAGCCACCTAGTGGTTGAAATCGTAACATCCCGTTTTCTGTAATTTGAGTAACCATGAAACCAACTTCATCCATATGACCTGCCACCATTACAGTAGGTCCATCTTCAGCTCCACGTTTCACTCCAAAAATACTTCCTAAACGATCTTGCACAATCTCATTTGTATATTTTTCAAGTTCTTTTCTCATGAAGTGACGAACTTCATGCTCAAATCCTGATGCACCTTGTAATTCTGTTAAAAATTTAAAAAGCTGTAGAGTGTCTTGATTCATAATTAAAGTTCCTCTCTGTACAAATCATATCTTCTTTTTTTATTTTATCTAAAAATAACACATAATACCAATGCTAACCGTTGAAATGTTGCCCCAGTTTGACTAAGATAAGTAGTAGAATATTTTTTCAAGCGCATAATACATAAATAGAGGTGGTACAAATGAAACTTAAACGCGTCTTAATCGGCTTAGGTTTAGGTGTTGCTGGTGGACTATATTTACAAAAAAAATTATCTTCACAATATATTCCAGCAGAAAAAGCATTAAAAACAATTAAACCAGTATTTCTTTCATATGGTAATGTAACTGGAACTTGGATTCATTCAGAACCAAAGTGGGCAGATTTACCTGATTATGAAGGTGATGTTTATGAAGGTGGTTTTACAGTAGTAGAATCAGATAATGACACTACAAACTATTCATTCATCATTAATGCTGTAAATGGTGAGCTAATTTCTGCTCAAATTGTTTAACAACAAAAGCCAAATTATTTGGAGCGTTCGATCGACTGTAATACTTGTCCTTCAGCGCTCCATTTTATTGCTCGAAATACATCGTCATGATAGAACGTAAACCAAGATTTTTTTTGCATACCAAAATTAACCCATTTTTCTTTTGCGTAAATAGATGTCATTGGGTAATCATCATATGCCATAACCCATAATGGCGACTGATGTGCATGTGTAGGCATTAAATCCCCCATATGCAATAATAGCTCATCTTCAGTTTCAATTTTTATAATACTGTGCCCATCGCTATGTCCACCTGTGTGAATAATTGTTATTTCATCTGTTAAAGAATATTCTTTTTCAAATGTTATTACTTGGTGCTGAATTGCTTCCCAATTTTCTTTCCAATATGTATTACTTGAACGAATATTCGGATTTCTCATTTCATCCCATTCAATTTGAGATGTGATAATTTTTGCATTCGAAAATACAGATTTGAATTCATCATTTTCAAATTTAGTTAATCCACTAGCATGATCAAAATGCAGATGCGTCATTATGACATAATCAATATCGTCTAGTTTTAAACCGTGCCTCGCTAATGATTTTTCTAACGCTGAATCCTCGGTAACGCCAAAATTTCTTTTTTGTTTCTCATTTAATTTATTAACACCGATGCCGCTATCAATGATAATGTTTAAACCATTTGTTTGAATAAATACCGGGTCAGTACGTAAAGGAATTTGGTTTTTCTCATTAACAATATATTTTTTTGACCAAAGCGCCTTTGGAACAACTCCAAACATTGCTCCACCATCTAAATGGGTATTTCCTCCAGTAAGCCACTGAATTGTACAAGTTCCAATTTTTAACTGTTCCATACTTATCCCCCTTCTTTTTTACTAGACTTAAATATTATACCACTTTTACGAATTTACTGAATATTTAAAGAGCAGGAATAGGTAAAAGAAAGGGAACAATAGTGAATATGAAATGTAAATTCGTTTTAGATTGCCTAAAAATCAACAATCATATTAAAATTTCGTGTGTTGTAGCAAAATCAAAAAACTATCATGATAAATATATCACGATAGTCTTTTGATTAGATTAATTTCTATAAGCAGCTTCAACTCGGTAAATACGGTTACCTTTTGAAGAAAACTTTTCTTCGTATTCAGTCATAATATTTCCTTCAAAATCACTTTTATGAAGATCTAAGCTTAAGAAATGCATAGTCATTCCGTAGTTCGCCATACTCATGATTGAAAACTCGAATAAATCTTGATTATCTGTTTTAAAATGAATTTCCCCATCATTTTTCAAGATTTGTTGATACATATTTAAAAATGTTTTATATGTTAATCGACGTTTTTCATGACGAACCTTTGGCCATGGATCAGAAAAGTTTAAATAAACTCGATCTATTTCCCCGTCCTCAAAGAAATCCGTTAATTTTTGAGCATCTACATTTAACAACTTTAAGTTTGGAACTTCAGCTTCGATTAATTTATCTAATGCATCAGAAATTACACTTGTATATTTCTCAATGCCAATATAGTTAATATGAGGATTGGCTTTAGCCATACCGACCATAAAACGACCTCTACCCGTACCAACCTCGATATGAATTGGTTGATCATTTTGGAAAACTTCTTGCCATTTCCCTTTTTGTTCAGACGGATTTGGAATTACATAATGAGCATTTTCTTTAACTTGATCTGCCGCACCTGGCTTATGTCTTAATCTCATAAGATTTTACTCCCTCTCGATTTTGCAATTTATATTTACTCAAAGAAAAAACCAAGCACGATGGCACTCGGTTATTCACGTATAGTATAAAATCATTTCTTGTAACACAAACTATTTCAAGTGTACCTAATAAAAAAAGGATGTGAATTTATGCCTTTAAATCATGAACATCAATTAACAATTTTACGAGATATTTTAATGAATCATCAATCTGACTGTTGTGGAACTATATCAGAATGTGAGCAATTAGAAAGACTTGTTCAATCCTTATTAACGAACGACCAAATAACAGATGATGTAAAAAGCATGTTAAATGACGTTTATTATTATAGTCAGTCTGGAAAGTATTCTGCTGATTTAGATCAGCACATTACAAACCACCAAAATCAACTCTCTCAATGGGTGACTGATTTCAATACTTATTCCTAATCTATATGACAATTTCCGAGGAAATTTTTATTTAATTAATATCTTCTCTAGCAGGCTCTTCATTTTTTGAGTCTGCTTTTCATTTTCTCGAAGAGTATACCATTTAATCCAAATGATTGTTTGAGCGACTACATACCAAGTCATTCGATTTAATAGGTCTTCAGTTAATTTTATTCCATAATTTCGAAGCCATTTGTCCCAATCATTCTGTTCTACATAGGTGAATAAAAACATGCCCAAATCAAATGCTTTATCAGCAATGATTGCCTCATCCCAATCAATTAAATATAAATTATTTGTCTCAGTAAGCAGCCAATTATGATGATTTAAATCACTATGACAAACGACTAAATCCTCTGAATCAAAAGATGGCATATTTTCCTCTAAATATTCGATACCTTTTACTATGATCTGGCTTTGTGTAAACTCTTCAGTAAGATTACCTACGATTGTTTGTAGTAAATCCTGAGGTTCTAAAGGATTAATCCCTAGCTTCGTTAACATATATAACAATTCTTTGGAAGAATGGATACGATATAAAAATTGCGCAACCCCTTTCGCAGAGAGCTCATAAGGTTCTAAACTACGTGCAATCACCCACTCTTGAGCAGTAAGTACATCACCATTTTCTAGTCTTCTAGTCCAAACTAATTTTGGAACAAAGCCAGCTGCTGATAAAACTGCTAAAAAAGGAGAAGAATTTCGTTTTAGAAATAATCTCTTATCATTATTTTCTGCTATATACGCTTCACCAGTAAATCCACCGGCTGGCGAGATTGTCCATTCTTTTCCGAGTATTTCTTGTATATGATTATCCATTGTTCCCGTTCCTTGTTGTTATATATGTTTGTATTTAAAATTATTTTATTACAAAAAGAAAGATAGCCTATTACAATCAGCTGTAATAAGCCATCTTTTACAAGTTTACATTGTTTAATTAGAATCTGCAAGTAGTTGCTAGTATTTTACTAATACAACAGTCGAAAGCGATGGCATTGGTAATTTATTACAATCCACTTTCATCCCTTTATTAACATAATGATTATGGCCATCCCATATAAATTCCCAATTGTCTTCTTCATTTCCTAAATCAATATATATATCAGTAAGACCATTATGAAATAACACCATTATCTCTTTAACTTGGTCGATTTCTTCTAATCCGCTAATTAGGTACCCAATTAGATCTCGATGAAGATTGACTGGCGTTACATACTTTTCTATTTCTTCTTTTAAAGAAAAACGGAAACTATTAAAGCGCTTTCGAATTGCGATAAATTCTTTAACTATTTCAATCGATGACGCTTCACGTTCTGCTCTTGCCCAATCAATACTATTTATTGTGTCGCCTGAATTATAACTGTTTTCGATCCCCTTTTTTGTTCGAAAAAACTCCTGGCCACTATGCAGAAACGGTACACCAAACGAAAATAATACAATACTAGTTCCAAGTAAATGCCTTTTCTTAAGTATTTCCTCATTCTCTTTCTGATTGGAAAGCTTTAATCTGTCCCACATAGTGTGATTATCATGTGATTCAACATAATTAATCGATTGATATGGCTCTTTAAATAAATTTACTTGTTTATTAATCCCAACGCTTCCTAAAAGTAAATCGGATAAGTAATCATTATGAATATTATTGCCTTGTATAAACCCTATTTCTTGAAATGAAAAAGTACTTCCTTTTATTCCATCGCGAAATTTATCATTAAAAAATCCAACCATTGATAGTTGATGACTTTGGTTTATCGTTGCTTTTCGAGAAGATGGACTTAATGATGTATTTAAATCCCAACCTTCTCCAAAAATGATTATTTCTGGTTTTAAGATTGTCAGTTCCGATACAATTTCATTCATTGTATCCGTATCCAATATTCCCATTAAATCAAACCTAAACCCATCGATGTCATATTCTTTAGTCCAATATTTTATTGATTGTAGAATAAATCGTCTAGCCATCAATCTTTCAGATGCAAAGTCATTCCCTACTCCTGTTCCATTCGATGGTAACCCACGTTCATCTTGTCTAAAATAATATCCTGGTACAATTTTTTCGAATTGGCTAGTTTGTAATTCATAAACATGATTGTAAACAACATCCATAATAATCCGTAAACCATGTTCATGATAAACTGAAATAAGTTTCTTTAATTCATTTATTCTTTCGATTGGTTCATCCGGTTTTAAACTATAACTACCTTCTGGTGCATTGAAATTCAATGGATTGTAGCCCCAATTATAGCTTTGGAATGGGTTATTTTCATCTATTCCTTCAAAATCAAAAAATGGTAATAATTCAATATGTGTAGCTCCTAGCTTGCATAGATAATCCAAACCTGTTGGAAAACCATTGTACATCGTATCTTTTTCATGAAACCCTTGAAAAGACCCCTTTTTTTGAATCCCACTTAGTGGATGTGAAGTAAAATCTCGAATACTGGCCTCGTAAATAATACAATCTGTATACTTACTTGGTGGTGTACTATTTACCTTACTAACTTTGCTACTCTTCGATAAATCAATTACTACACTATGTTTACCATTTACAGTAACTGCTTTTGCATAAGGATCGACAGCTTCTCGCCAAATCAGATTCACACATACTAAGAAATTATAAACTAATCCGTCACAATCACGATCGATTACTGCTTTCCATGTCCCTTTTCCATCTCGAACCATAGACATTTCAGTAAACTTTTCTTCTTCACCGTATTCTTGATAAATTCTTAACTTAACCTTAGAAGCAGTAGGTGCCCATAATTTGAATTGTGTAGATTTACTTGTGTAAACCGTACCTAAATCCTCCCCATCATAGGCATATTTTTCATCAAAGTCCTTCGAACGAATAACTCCACCAACTTGTAAATCTGTGCGAATACCAAATTCGTCTTCAATCTCATACTTTTTTTCTAACAAAAGGACTTCAGTAGTCAAAACAGTATATTTAAAAAATCTATCAAACTCTATTCGAGATACGACGGGAAGCCTAGTTTTCCGGCCATCCTCTTCAATTAGTTCAAAATATGACTGCACTGTATGTTTGTTCGATTTGGGAATAATCATTGTTATTTCTTGAAATCCATCTATATAAGCTTCAAAAGCCCTTTTAATATGAAACAACGCTATTCACCATCCAGACTATAAATTTAAAACTTTTACATAATAACTACGCATTTCGTTATTTATTAAATCGATATGATTAGTCTATTCACAAAGAGTTAAAATGGATTCAAAACAAACATGATGTTACCATTTCGCTTTCATGCTTCTTCTGAAAGTATTCGTTAGTTTCTTCAAATATTTCTTATATTTCATCAAATTGTTCAAGATTTTAAATATTATTTTTTAATTTAATGAAACGGATTCAGCAATATGGTAACTTGGTTTTTGGGAAGGTTGAATCTTATATAAAATGACTTCATTCACTTTAAATTTTAAAGGTTCTTCTTCCCAACTAAGTGGGATTTCAAATTCTTTATCGAACCTATCATTATATTTCTTTGCGATTGTAATATGCGGATTATATGGTCGTTTATCAATTGAAAAACCGCTTTCTTCACATATCCTACTAATTCTATTTTGTAACTCCAATAATTCAACACTATTCTCTAAACCAAACCACCATACACGTGGCTGTACTTTACTCCCAAAAATACCTAACTGATGAACAGACAAATCAAAACTTTTAAAATCGTTCAGCTCTTTTTGTAGTTGATCCATAAGCTCTACACTTTTTGTAAATGTAACCGGACCTAAAAATGATAAAGTAATATGAAAATCATCTTTAAATGTCCATTTCTTTAATGGTAGTTTTGAATACCATCTTTTTGAATAATCATCTAAAATTTCTTTTATTTGTATTGGCAAAGGAACAGCAAGAAAATAATGTTCACTCAAATTACGCAATCTCCTTTTTATCTTTTATGTTGGAATCCTTTTTTAAGTATTGCATGATTCCAACTGCAACTATACTTAGAGAACCAAATAAAATATAAATCGCTTTAATAGAAAATGCCTCTGATAAAAATCCACTTATGAAAGTACAGAACCACTCTCCCAATCCTAAGCCTAAACCAGAATAAATTGTAACAGCTGTTGCTTTTAAAGAATCCGGTGCTTGATCTCTTACAAACTGAAGAGCTGCTGGAATAAATAATCCAACCGATAGTCCTTGTGTAAGACAAGATAAATAAAGAATCGAAATCGGAGGATTTGTAAAATAAAAATACCATCTTAAAGCCGATACTAAAGCGGTTGCAATTAATATATTATATATGCCAAAACGATTAATTAATCTCTTAGCTACTTGTAAAAATGGTGCTTCACTTCCTGCAGAAATTAGAAATGCAATACCAACACCTGTTAATGTTCCACCTAAAGATTGAATATATAAACCGAAGTAAGTATTATTTGCACTTATTGGTCCAAAAACTAAAAAGGCACAAATTAAAAATAATAAAAATCTTTTATTAGATAGCAAAATTGGGACTCCTTTTAAGATTGGTTCCCTTTTGCTAATTGTCGTAGCGTTAGGAATAAAAATTGAAATACCTAAGCCGACTAGAATACAAAAAGCAAATACGAAAAATATAATGACTAAACCAAAAACTTCAGCTAATCTTCCTGAAACTAATACAGCTAATGCAAAACCAATTGAGCCATATAATCGAATAGCTCCGTAATTCCCACCTATTTTTTGGACATAATTCAGTGCAATACTATCTGAAAGAGGAATTAAAGCACTTTGTGTCATCGATAACATGATGACAACAAATAAAAGCATGCCATACGAAGTGATTGAAGAATAGAAAAGTGCAATTACAATTGTGGAGATTTGCGCTATAAGCAACATTTTTTTTGGATTAAGCGTCATGTCACTAACCATTCCCCATAGAGGCTGTGAAAAAATAGCAACGATTGGTGTTAAAGACATTAATATTCCAATTTGTGAAGTTGATAAATCCAACACATTTTTAAAGTAAGAAGAAAGTAAAGGTCCTAACGATCCTATTGCAAAAAATAAACAAAAATAATAGCCCTTAAAAATAAGTAAGATGCTATTTTTACGTGCATGTAATGTGTTCAATATTATTCTCAACTCCCAAAAAAATACATAAAAAAGGGGAGGAAATTTTCTCCCCTTACTGACGAAAAATGCTCGCTTTAACCTTATTGTCTCAATAAATCGAGTCGTTTAATCAGTCTAAATCTATATTACTTAACCAATTCAGCAATCGACTGTGCATAGATTGCAATTGCTTTTAATAAATCATCAATTTCAGCATATTCGTCTTTTTGGTGGGCTACTTCTGGTTTTCCTAAGAATAATGGTCCAAAAGCTACACCTGCACTTAATGAACGTGCATATGTGCCACCACCGATTGTTAACAATGTTGCTTCCTCACCCGTTTGCTCTTCATATACTTTTTGTAAAGTTTGAATTAATGGGTGATCTTTTGGAACATGGTGAGGCTTAGAATTTTTAATTTCATTAAATTCAAAGCTATATTTATTTCCACGTTCAGTAAGTGTTGAAATAACAAAGTCAATATCAGTTGTCACTGGATAACGTAAAGTTAAGCCAAATGAGCCACCATTATTTTCTTCGTATTGCATAATTCCTAAGTTAATAGTTAAATCTCCAGTAATATCATCATTAAACGCAACGCCCATGTTTTTACCACGAGAGTCACCTTTGAAGTTTTCAACGATAAACTTTAAGAATCGATCAGCATTAACATTAAATTCAAATTGATTTAAGAAGCTTGCTAATGCAATACCCGCATTCTTACCTTTATCAGGTTCCATTCCATGTACTGAAACACCTTCTACTGCTAAAACTTGGTGTCCATTTTCTTCAGAAACTTGAGCTTTACATCCTAGCTCACAAATATGTTTTGTAAATGCTTCTTGATCAAAGCTTGGTCCTGAAACGATTGCTTTTGCATAATCAGGTACCATATTTACTCTTCTACCTGAAGAGAATGAAACTAATTTATATTCACTCTCGTTATCTTCATTTAACTGCATTTGTTTGAAATTAATATCTAATATTCCCTTTTCAGCGTAAATGATTGGGAAATCTGCATCAGGTGCAAAGCCCATTGTTGGCATTTCTTCTTTTTCAAAGTAGTGATCAACACAACGCCATTGGCTTTCTTCATCTGTTCCGAGAATCATACGTACACGTTTATTAATTGGTAAACCTAATTCTTTAACAATCTTCATTGCATAATAAGCTGCCATTGTAGGACCCTTATCATCAATTGCGCCTCGTGCATAAATATTTCCATCTTTAATAATTGCATCAAATGGATCATGAGACCAGCCATCTCCAGCAGGTACAACATCTAAGTGACAAAGAATTCCTACTAGTTCTTCGCCGCTTCCCATTTCTAAGTGACCAGCAAATCCATCAACATTTTTTGGAATAAACCCGTCTTTTTCACCTAAATTTAACATGTATGTAAGTGCTTCATTAATACCTTTACCCATAGGTGCTTCTTTTGTAATTGTCGCTTCATCATAAACGCTTTCAATATTAAGAAGTTCAATCGTTTGCTTTAAATAATCATCTTTACGTTTTAAAACTTCTTCCATCCAATTAATTTGTGTCATAGAAATACCTCCTTTAATATAAATAGTTTATCACCTTTTAAAATTTAAACATAATTTATTCATAAATGGAACGAAAAAAGAAGGAATATGACACTCTTTGTAGAATATATTACCTTAAACTTGCAAAATGATTACGTTTGCGCAAATTTTCATTAAATTTTTGTATTTTTTTCATAAATTTCGTTATGAAACTACTGAAAAAGAGTAAAATGAAAATATAAGCTTAACTAGTAAAATACTTAACTAACCTGTTATGAAACAATGCGGTAGGTAAAGGAGTGGTTTTTTGAATTCTGGAACTTCTCGAATGCTGACTCGAATTAAAGCCATTTACATGTACATTAGTGAAAATGGCACCGTTTCTACAAAAGACCTAGTGGAGGAGTTTGGTATTACACCTAGAACAATCCAACGAGATTTAAACATTTTAGAGTTTAATAATCTAGTTTATAGTCCAAGTAGGGGAAAATGGGCCGTAACAGGGAAAAAAGTAAAAGCTTCTTCGTAAAAAAAGAAAAACAAAAACCTATGATTGTCTAGTCTGACGTCTAATCAAGGGTTTTTGTTTTTCTTTTGGCTCTCTATTAGGGATCCGATTAAACTTTATATTTACATTTTGAATCATCTTAACCTATTTATAAGTAACACTTTATTTCTCTTCGTTTACCGACTTTAATAGGTCAATCTCTTCATCAGTCAATTCTCGATATTCACCTAACTCTAATTCTTCATCTAACTTTAAAGGACCCATCTCAAGTCTTTTTAAGTAAGTAACTTTCTTTCCTACTGCTTCAAACATTCTTTTAACTTGATGGAATTTACCTTCCATAATAACTAGTTCGATCTCAGATTCTTCACCGGATTTAAGAATTGTTAAATAACCAGGTTTCGTTAAATAATCATCCTCTAGTGTTACGCCTTTTTCAAATGCTTTAATGTCAGCTTCAGTTACTACGCCATCAATCGTTGCATAATACTTCTTTGGTACGTGTTTTTTAGGAGAAAGTAATTGATGTGCCAAATGACCATCATTCGTAATTAATAACAATCCTTCCGTATCTTTATCTAAACGTCCAACTGGAAATGGCTCGAAAATGATATCTTCATATTCTAATAATCCGATTACAGTCTCATGCTCAGAATCTTCTGTAGCAGATATAACACCTGGTGGTTTGTTCATCATTAAATAAACAAACTCTTTGTACTCTACTACTTCACCATTTACCGTTACAACTTGCTGTTCAATATCAACATGCTCTTTCGGGCTTTTTACAATATTATCTCCAACTTTTACAACACCTTGTTTTAGTAGAGACTTTACTTCTTTCCTACTGCCATATCCCATATTGGCCAAAATTTTATCAATTCTCATTAATTAGCACCTTTTCTTTCTAAATAAAAGTTTAAGAAAACTCGCCGATTAGCGAGCTTTTTTTGCGAAGTCAAAGGCGTAGTTGCATTTATAGTTAATTCCTTAAATCAGCTTCTACGTCATTTTTCTTCTCCGCTGTCAATTTATACACTCTTAATGTGTAAAAAAAGGTGAACCACTACAAAAGAAGGTTCACCATATATTTTTATCCTCTTTTTCCAAACTTAAAACGATTCTTTAAACGAGCTCCTAAAATAATTTCAAATAAGTTTAATTTGTATGCGACACCTAAATAAACAATGGCCCCTACAATCGCTCCAATGATGACAAGGAACATTGAAATCATTCGACCATCTTTATAAGTCCACCAGAAACCTAATAAGTATTCTACAGCATAAACCGCTCCGGCCATTAAGCCAGATAAGATAATCATAAAGATGATCCTTCTAAACACTTTATTGAAAGAGAACTCCGCATTTTTACGAATATAATAGAAATTGTAAACGATTGAAAATAAATAGCCTAATGCGGTCGCTGATACCGCGCCATAAGTTTTGAATAAATGAATTAATGGTACATTTAATATAATTTTTAATATTACTCCGCCTATTAAACCAATAATCGCATATTTTTGTTTATCTAAACCTTGTAAGATTGCTACATTTACTGTGAAAAGTGAATACAATAAAGCTACTGGAGCATAAAAACCTAGTATACTTCCACCAAGTGTACTTTTTTGATAAAAAGCACTATAAATCGGTTCAGCCAAAACTGATATCCCTACTACAGCAGGAAGTGTTAAGAAAAATACAACCTGGTAGGTTTGGGTAATTTGACTTTGTAGCTTTTTATGATTTTTATTTACGAATGCTTCAGTTATAGCAGGAACAAGTGTTAAACCAAATGCCGTTGCTAATGAAACTGGAATCATTACTAGCTTGTGACTTGTGTATGAAAACATTACATAAGTATTCTCTGCAATATCTTTTAATCCAATTGCTTCCATTGCTCTATTGTAAGTAAACTGATCCACTAATTGATATAACGGGATAGCAAGTCCGACAAACACATATGGAATTGAATAAGAAAATAATTCTTTAAACATTTCTATTTTAGTAGGATAGATTAATCCTTTTGATTTTGGAAGAAGTTCATCTAAATGAACTTTTCGCTTTCTCCAATACCATAGTAAGTTTAAAATACCACCTACAGCACCAATTGTAGCTGCAAACGTCGATAACCCAACTGCTTGAGTAATTGTTCCACCCATAACTTTTAAAATGATATAACTTCCAACTAATGTAAATACAATACGTACAATTTGTTCAATTAGCTGTGAAACAGTAGTTGGGCCTGTTGATTGATGCCCCTGAAAAAAACCTCTATACAAACTCTGAGAAGGTACTAATATTAAAGCAGTACTTACTATTCGCATAACTGAAACTACATCCTCTACACTATTACCTTTTGTATCCTTAGGTATCATAAAAGGTGCGATATAAGGTGCAATGATATATAACGTTAAAAACGAAAAAATACCTGTACATATTAAGAGTAGCTGACTTGCATGAAAAAGCCTTCTACTTGTTTCATATTCTTCAATCGCATTGTACTTTGAAACGAACTTTGCTACAGCTAACGGAACACCTGCAGTAGCTATACTGATGAACAATGTATATGGAACATAACCATAATTATATAATGCAGACCCTTTTGAACCAACTAACGCATAAAAAGGGAATGTATAGATCATTCCTAGAAATTTTATTAAAAATGTACCAGCAGTTAATATGAAGGTACCTCGTAGCAATTTTGAATCTGACATAAACTGCCTCCTACCAATTCTCGATCAAACTAACTAATCTATCTTACCATATCATCTAAAAAGAAAAAATTAAAAAATGATAAGAAGTTGGAGCTTACTTGAAATAATGGTAAACTTACTAAAAGAAATTTGTAACGAAAGTAGTGAAATAATGGTTTATGATGTGATTGTAATTGGTGGCGGAACTTCTGGTCTGATGGCTGCAATTAGCGCTGCTGAAAACAAAGCTAAAGTTCTTTTACTTGAAAAAGGAACTAAATTAGGACAAAAACTCCTTATATCAGGTGGTGGTCGTTGTAACGTAACAAATCGCTTACCTATAGAGGAAGTTATTAAACATATACCTGGAAATGGTCGATTTTTATATAGCGCATTCTCTATTTATAATAACGAGGATATCATACAGTTTTTTGAAAACATGGGAGTCGCTTTAAAAGAAGAGGATCACGGGAGAATGTTTCCTGTATCAAATGACTCAAAATCAGTATTAAATGCATTAATGCAAAAACTAAAAAAACATCATGTAGATATTCAGACCAATCGAGCTGTTAAAGACGTACTCTATGAAGATGGTAAAGTAGTAGGAATCATATTGGATGATCGAACAGTCATTCACTCAAAAAGTGTTGTCCTTGCAGTAGGTGGTAAATCTGTTCCACACACAGGCTCGACAGGTGACGGATATGCTTGGGCAAAAAAAGCTGGTCATACAATAACTGAACTCTTTCCTACAGAGGTACCTATTACTTCAAGTGAAGATTTTATTCAAACTAAATCATTACAAGGCCTTGCTTTAAGAGACATTGAATTAAGTGTATTAAATCCAAAAGGCAAAAAAGTGATAGCCCATAAAATGGACATGCTCTTTACTCATTTTGGAATTTCGGGCCCTGCCGCACTACGTTGTAGCCAATTTGTATATAAAGTACAAAAAAAGTTTAAAACAAAAAATGTATCGATGGCGATTGATTGTTTTCCAGAGCAAAACGAGGAATCACTTTTCCAAGACGTAAACAGTATTCTTAAAGATGAACCTAAAAAAGCGATTAAGAACGTTCTTAAAGGTTATGTACCTGAACGATATTTACTATTTCTGCTTTCAAAATGTGGAATTGATGAGGCAACTCCTTGTAATGAAATTGCTACGATGAAATTAAGAGAACTTGTCCAATTATTTAAGGGCTTTTCATTTGTAGTAAACGGAACTCTTTCAATTGAAAAAGCATTCGTTACAGGCGGTGGCGTCTCAACAAAGGAAGTTCATCCAAAAGAAATGTCATCTAAAATCATGAATGGTCTTTATTTTTGTGGAGAAATATTAGATATTCACGGTTACACTGGTGGCTATAACATAACCGCTGCATTGGTAACTGGCAGATTAGCAGGAGGATCAGCTGCGGAATATTCTCAAACGAATTTTTAAGAAATAAACAAAGGACCGAACGAATACATTGTTTCGCTAGGTCCTATAATGTTTACATATGGAAAAGCATAAGGATTGATTCTTAAGAAACTTTATAAAAGTTAAACTGTTATTCCACAAACGTATTGTCTTAGTTGTATTCGAAAAACAATCAAACTGATTTTCTAGTTTTAACTTATGCTTTTCGCTTATTATATTTTTCTTTGGCACAAATCCACCGTCCCTAGTTTAAGGTCAAAGGCGAGCGTTCGATTGTTCGTGTTGCAAGTTCACTAATAAATAGAATCGTCCATCCTCTTCAACATACCCATCTGCCAATTGGAAAGATTGTTTTAAGTCTTTAAAGTAAAACTTTCCAATTAAATACTTTGAAGAATACAACTCCATATGCCCATCTTTAAATTTACCAATTATTTTATCGGTAATATCAATTTTTAATGTTTTAGGCAAATCAACCCCCTCCTTTCTAACAAGCAAAGACCTCAATGAAAAAATATATGAGGTTCTACTTTAATATATGTCACAACTCCATGGTTAATATTCCTTATGCCAAAAAACATTAGCCTAAATTAACCAATTAAATAAAAAATCCAACAAAAACGTTGGATTTCAGTAGGTAGACAAAATATCGATACAGATAAAATTTTTTTATTTGACCTCGCCTTCCCAGGCCATCATTCCACCTTCCATGTTGATCGCCTTATAGCCTAGCTCATTTAAATACTCACAAACATTCTCACTACGAACGCCTGCCTTACAAATAAAAATGTATTCAAATTCTTTATTAAAAACATCTAATTTGCTCGGAATTTGTCCCATTGGAATATGAACTGCTTCAGGAATTTTCCCATACTCAACCTCATAGTCCTCTCGTACATCTACTAAAAATAGCGTTTCTCCTGAATCTAAACGCTCTTTAACTTCATTTGCAGAAATCGTATTCATCATTGCTCATCCTTTCTTTATAGCAACATCTTAACAACTAATTATTTTCTATGCAAAAAGTAAGTTTAATTCTATCCACCTTAAAGGGGGAGGATGAGTTAGTAGAAAAGCAAAAATAAGAAATAACAAAGAAAAAACCTCAAAAGAGGTTTTTTCGAATTAACTATTTAGTTAGCAACGATATTTACTAATTTACCTGGTACAGCAATGATTTTTCGAACAGTTTTACCCTCAACTTGTTCCTTAACTGCATCATCTGATAATGCAATTTGCTCCATTTGCTCACGAGAAGCATCTTTTGCAACAAGTAATTTTGCTTTTACTTTACCATTAATTTGTACTACGATTTCAATTTCGTCTTCTACAAGCTTAGCTTCATCGTATGCTGGCCATGTAGCATATGCAATTGAATCACTATGACCTAGCTTACTCCAAAGTTCTTCACCGATATGAGGAGCAACTGGTGCTATTAATTTTACAAAACCTTCAACCATTTCTTTTGGTAATTGATCAGCTTTATATGCTTCGTTAATAAACACCATCATTTGTGAAATTGCAGTGTTAAAGCGTAAACCTTCAAAGTCCTCTGTTACTTTCTTTACTGTTTGGTGATATGTTTTTTCAAGACTGCTAGAAGTAACGCCTTCTACAATTTTATCTGAAAGCTCTTCATTATCAGTAACAAATAAACGCCATACTCGGTCTAAGAAGCGACGAGAACCATCTAATCCATTTTCTGACCAAGCGATTGATGCATCTAATGGACCCATGAACATTTCATATAAACGTAACGTATCAGCACCATGGCTAGCAACGATATCATCAGGATTTACAACGTTTCCTTTAGACTTAGACATTTTTTCATTATTTTCCCCTAAGATCATTCCTTGGTTGAATAGCTTTTGGAATGGCTCTTTTGTAGGAACTACACCTAAATCATAAAGGAATTTATGCCAGAAACGAGCGTATAGTAAGTGAAGAACTGCATGCTCTGCTCCTCCAATATATACATCAACAGGTAACCAATGCTTTAGTAATTCAGTATCTGCGATTGCTTCGTTATTATTTGGATCAATATAACGTAAGTAATACCAGCAGCTTCCGCCCCATTGTGGCATTGTATTTGTTTCACGTCTTCCTTTTTTACCTGTTACTGGATCTACTACATTAACCCAATCAGAAATATTCGCTAATGGTGACTCTCCAGTACCACTTGGGCGAATATCTTCTGTTTTCGGAAGAATTAATGGTAATTCCTCATCAGGAACAACTGTCATCGTACCATCTTCCCAGAAAATTACTGGAATTGGCTCTCCCCAATATCTTTGACGAGAGAATAACCAATCACGTAGACGATACGTAACTTTTTTCTCACCTGCTTTTGAAGAATCTAACCAATCAATTATTTTTTCAAGAGCTTCTTGTTTATTTAAACCGTTTAAGAAATCAGAGTTAACATGTTTACCATCTCCAGCGTAAGCTTCTTTTTGAACGTCTCCACCTTCAACAACTTCAACGATTGGTAATTTAAATTTAACTGCAAATTCGTGATCGCGCTCATCATGTGCTGGTACTGCCATAACTGCACCAGTTCCATAGCTTGCAAGTACATAATCAGCAATCCAAATTGGAAGCTTTTCGTTATTTACAGGGTTAATTGCATATGCTCCTGTGAAAACACCTGATTTATCCTTCGCTAAATCAGTTCTCTCTAGATCACTTTTCGATTTAACTGAATCGATGTATGCTTCGACAGCATCTTTTTGACTAGCTGTTGTAATTTGATTAACTAAATCATGTTCTGGAGCTAATACTACATAAGTTGCACCGAATAATGTATCAGGACGTGTTGTAAATACTGTTACTTTTTCATCGAATCCATCAACATTAAAGTAAACTTCAGCACCTTCAGAACGGCCAATCCAGTTACGTTGCATTTCTTTTAAGCTTTCTGGCCAATCTAATTCTTCTAGATCTTCTAATAATCGATCGGCATAAGCTGTGATTTTTAAGATCCATTGCTTCATTGGGCGACGCTCAACTGGATGTCCTCCGCGCTCACTTTTTCCATTGATTACTTCTTCATTAGCTAAAACTGTACCAAGAGCTGGGCACCAGTTAACTGGGATTTCATCTACATAAGCTAATCCTTTTTCAACCATTCTTAGGAAAATCCATTGAGTCCATTTGTAATAATCAGGATCAGTTGTATTAATTTCACGATCCCAATCATATGAAAATCCTAGTGCCTGAATTTGATTACGGAAAGTATTTATATTCTTTTCAGTAAACTCAGCTGGATCATTACCTGTATCTAATGCATATTGTTCTGCAGGTAGACCAAATGCATCCCAACCCATTGGATGAAGTACATTATAGCCTTGCATTCTTTTCATTCTTGAAAGGATATCAGTTGCTGTGTACCCTTCTGGATGACCTACATGTAATCCCGCCCCAGATGGATAAGGGAACATATCAAGTGCATAAAATTTCGGCTTGCTTGTATCGTCAGTTGTTTTAAACGTTTTATTTTCTAACCAATACTTCTGCCATTTCTGTTCAATAGAACCATGATTAAAACTCATATAATTGCCTCCTTTTTTCATGTATAAATGGCTCGGCTGTGGTCCTAGCGGTCTACAAATAAAAAAATCCTCCCATCCCAAAAGGGACGAGAGGATTTCCCGCGGTACCACCCAAATTAATGTAAAAAAACATTCACTTGTTTCCGTAACGTGGAACACGACATTTATTACTTGGTAAAAAACCGTTCACAAATGTGGCTTATGGGCGAGTTCATGAATAGAATGGATTGACTTTCACCAACCGTCAACTCTCTAAACCTCTTCATATTCACTACTATTCCCAATCATTGCCGATCATTTAGATTTAATTTATACCATTTTATTATAACCAAAGAAAAAGGTCAATTATACATTGCCTATTTTTAAGAAGCAAAAGTTTGATTATCAGCTTTTACTACTTTTTTTGCTAATCTTTCATAAAGCACAGAGAAAACCATGCTTATTACTAAAAAGACAACTAATATGATAAATAATACCCTCATATTAAAAGTATCAACAAGTGCCCCTCCAATAACTGGTCCGAGCATTCTTCCAACTGTTGCTGCACTATTTACAATCCCTTGATACATTCCTATACGATCTTTTGGAGCAAGCATATTTGCAATAGTTGGTACTGCAGGCCAGACGAACATTTCTCCAATTGTTAAAATGATCATACCCGTCATAAACATTGAGAAATGATCAGCAGTGCTCACAAGAATAGTCGAAGCGATAAAGAATCCAATTCCGAACAACATTTGCTTTCTCATACTTAACTCAAATTTACGTATCGCAGTTGATACGATTGGTTGAGCTAAGACAATAAGTGCACCATTTACAGTCCATAACAGACTATATTTTTTTAATCCAATGTGTAGATTTTGCATTTCTGAAGCAATCGTAGTTTGCCATTGAACATAAACTAACCAACATAAAACATACGCAACACAAACAATCATCAGAGCCTTCATTGAAGGTGTAAATGAAAATTTTTGTTTCTCTGCTTTTTCTACATAGGTTTCTTTTAATTGCTTAGGTTCACCAATATCTTTAAATCCAAATAAAGCTACTAAGAAGAAAATAATATATAATAGCAAATTAGCGGAGAAAATATAATTAATATTAGCGGCCGCAACAACTCCACCTAAAGCCGTACCAATCGCAACACCAAGATTTTGAGCTACATAAATTGCATTAAAAGCTTTACGACCACCATCTGGCCATGCCGCTCCAACCATCGCATACATTGATGGAAATACAATACCAACACCAAACCCTAATATTACGAAGAAACAACTGTAATATGTCCAAGAATGATTAATAACCAAACCTAATATCGCCAAAAACGTAATACTAATACCAGTAAGGATTGACCTATATCCCCCAAATTTATCAAAAAGCCAGCCCCCCAGCATATTTCCAAATACACCGGCCAATGAATTAAACATTAAAATAAGCCCCGCTACAGACAAGGACTTTCCTAAATAAATATGGATGTATACTGTATTGAATGGCCATAAAAAAGAATTACCTGTTACATTTAAAATCATACCGATTAACAAAAACCATAGTTTTTTTGGCATCCCTTACTCCCCTCAAAGCTGTCCCTTTTTATCTATTTTTATCTCGTTAACTCATTAATTGTAGAGGAGAATCTTCCTAGTTTCAAGGGGCACGCATTAAGTGGCGATAGATAAGAAGGACAAAAAACCTAGAAGGTATTAGAGAAGCACCATATAATCCCTAAAATTACCAAAATAAAACGAAAAAAGGAAGGCAAACCTTCCTTTTCCTTTACACCCTATTCCCTTTTCTACCTTACCCCTGCTTTGATCTCTGTGGTTGACCTTTTTTAGCGTTATTCATTTTGACTTGATCTACTGCTGAAAGTTCACCTGAGAATTCTGTTATCGTTTTATTCTTTGTTGTTTGTTCGGGATTACTACTTTTTGATTTCTTTTTAACCATTTTTGGTTTCCTCCTAAGGATTGCATATTCTTGAACATATTCTTGCATATTCTAGTCTCCTTTAGTGCGGAGTAATAATCATTTGATGTTGTAGCTGTGTTAATTGTCTACGTAAACGATTAAATTCATCTCTATTTTCTAAATTTGCAAGGTTTTCAACTTTTTCTAACTGCATAATTGCTTGCTCAAGCCCTGCCTGTGCTTCAGAATACTCGATTCCGTTAAAATGCTCTTGTTGCATGCCAATTTCTAATTGTTGTACTGCATAATCATAGGCTTGTTTCGCTTGTTGTACTTGTTCTTGTCCGAAATTGCGATCTGTTATTCCCAAGAAAATACCTCCTTTGAGACTTTAATGAAGTATCCGCTATGTAGGTTACCTCAAGGATAGTATTTCCGAACCTTTCAATCAGAGTACAATTATTTCTTTACAAATAAGAAAGGTTTTTCCATTTGGTTTTCTTTTTAGAGCATGATAAAATCGATAATATTGACTTAAATTAAGGGAGGGATGAGGAATGACAAAAAACAATCCTTTTCCATATACAATAGATCATAAAAGATATCACTCTTGGAATTATCATTTAAGACAACAATTTGGCGAAAAAGTTTTTAAAGTTTCAATTGACGCTGGATTTGATTGTCCAAATAGAGATGGTACAGTTGCGTTTGGAGGTTGTACTTTTTGTAGCGCATCTGGTTCGGGCGACTTTGCAGGAGATCGAGCTGAAGATGTTGTAACTCAATTTCATAAAATAAAAGATAAAATGCATGAGAAATGGCAAAACGGAAAATACTTAGGCTATTTCCAAGCTTACACAAATACTCACGCACCAGTAGAAGTATTAAAACAAAAGTTCGAACCAATATTAGAGCAAGAAGGCGTTGTAGGTTTATCAATCGCAACAAGACCAGATTGTTTACCAGATGATGTTGTTGAATATCTTGCAGATTTAAATAAACGAACTTATTTATGGGTTGAATTAGGATTACAAACTGTTCACGAAAAAACTGCAAATATTATTAATCGTGCACACGATTATAAAACTTACGTAGAAGGCGTAGAAAAATTAAGAAAGCACAACATCCGTATTTGTTCACATATTATTAATGGGTTACCTCTTGAAACTCCAGAAATGATGATGGAAACAGCGATGGAGGTTGCTAAACTTGATATCCAAGGTATTAAAATTCACTTACTTCACCTACTAAAAGGTACTGCAATGATGAAGCAATATGAAAAAGGACTAGTTGAATTCATGGATTTTGACGCTTATATTAACTTAGTCGTTGATCAGCTTGAAATCATTCCAAGTGATGTAATCGTACATCGTATTACTGGAGACGGTCCACCTGACTTATTAATCGGACCAATGTGGAGCTTAAAAAAATGGGAAGTACTGAATGCAATTGATCGCGAGTTTGAACGTAGAAATAGCTGGCAAGGTAAATACGCAAATAATCGAGTACAATTAACATGATTCTAGATCGCATTTTACCGTACGCTAGAAAGCTTCTCCAATCAACTGTTAATGAAGGTGATCTTACCATTGATGCCACAATAGGTAATGGTCATGATACAGTATTTTTAGCAAAATTGGTTGGTGAAACTGGACATGTATACGGATTTGATATCCAAGAACTAGCAATTAAAAAGACGACTGAAAGATTAAATAATGAAAATTTAAGCAAACAAGTTACACTATTCCAAAGAAGTCATGCAGAAGTAAAAAAACTAATCCCAGCTTCATCACAAGAGAAATTAAAAGGTGCAATTTTTAATCTTGGTTATTTACCTGGTAGTGATAAATCAGTTGTAACTGTACCTGAGTCTACCATTTCAGCAATAGAACAAATACTTGAAATGATGGCACCAGAAGGAATTATCGTAGTTGTAATTTATCATGGTCATGAAGACGGAGAAATTGAAAAAGATGAATTAATGAACTTTGCTCAAAACATCCCTCAAGACTTGGCACATGTATTAATTTATCGATTTATTAATCAAACAAATAATCCTCCTTTTATATTAGCAATTGAAAAAAGGGCTTAAGAAAAACTGTCTAATTTAGACAGTTTTTTATTTTGACCCCAATTTCTCATATTGTTTGATTTCCTCAAAACCATTATAAACACATTAAAAATTTATTAAAAATTCGTTAATGGTAAATTTTTCTTGGGAAATTGGTAAAGATAAAAAAATCAAAAAAAGAAAGAAGGTTTTAAAATGAAAAAAGCTATTTTTGCAGGTGCAGTAGTTAGTCTTTTTACGCTAAGTACAATTACAGTAAATGCCGAAAACATCGCGGCAGCAAATTATTATGTCCATCCACATCATGATCACGATGTAACAACAGATGATGGTGAACATCATAGACATCATCACCACAAAGCAAATAAAATGTTAGAAAACCACAAAAAAGAAGTTGTTAAGTATATTTCTAATTACTTAAACCAACCTGAAGCTAATATAAATAAAGCTGTAGAGCAACATAAAATGGAAATGAAGAAATTAATATTTATCGCAGTTGTATCAAAGCTTTCAAATAAACCTTTGGAAAATATCATCGCTCAAAAAGGTAAAACAAACTCATTTAAAGAAATATTAGATAATAATAATATTAAACGTGAGCAATTTTTTGAAGAAATGAAAAGAGTTCACCGAGATATATTTACTCAAATTGAACCAACTAAAAATTAATTTAAATGAAACAGAGCGCCCGTTAAGTCATTGTACTTATTGGGCCTCTTTTTTTGTTTAAATTACTTATTTTGTAATGAAGTTTAGTAAACAGGATCAAGTTTTTTATTAAGAACATATCTCCTTTTGATAAAACATAAAATTTTTATATCTAGTAACTTTATCGACCTATAAAAATTCACAAAAAATTATTAATAATATCTAATTACGGCGTATTCATGGAATCAATTGAATATTATGTAAAGATATACCAATTTAGTTGATTTGTTTATACAAACCAATTCGTAGTTGATTGAGATAAACCAACTCTAGGGGCGTGAAGAGTTGACTACAAACCTAAACAATTTGAATAGAATACTTCGAAATGTTTTTCAGTTCATTTTACGGAATTCGAATTGGATATTATTATTAATTGGACTAATTGCATTCATCAATTACTGGTCAGTTTTTTACCTTGTTTCATTATATCGAGGATTTCATACAGAATCTTCACAAGTCAATCAGATGACCCTTTGGGTAATTTATGGGTATTTTTATGGATTCTTTGGGAGTATGATTTTAATTTATGTACACTCTTTCGTCCTAAAATATATGTTGTTTTTTCGAAAAATTAAAAGTGCCATTTCGTTTATACTCTTTCATTTTGCTTATTTTATTTCGCTTATTTTTTTAATTCTATTAAACTAAGTTTCTATTTAAATAGTTACAAATCTAATACTTAAGCTGGTTTTTAATTCAATTTTAGTTTATACTTAGATTAAATTTAATGCATTGTTCGGAGGAGCCTGTCACGATTGGGATAAGTATGTAATTTACTTCCCCTATCGTGGCAGGTTCTTTTTTTATGCGTTCAGACGGGAGATGAATTTATGCTTTATGTGCAACTTGCAATTATATTGATTGCCTCTAAATTTTTTGGGGATTTAAGTACAAAGCTTGGTCAGCCTGCAGTTTTAGGAAAGCTCTTAATAGGAATTATACTAGGGCCAGCTGTTCTTGGAATCATTACTGAAACAGAAACATTACATGAAATGAGCGAAATTGGTGTCATTTTACTTATGTTTATTGCAGGTTTAGAAACTGATCTTAATGAATTTAAACGAACTGGGAAAGCTTCTTCTTATGTAGGGGTACTCGGAATACTATTCCCATTATTCTCAGGTTATCTTTATGGAATCTCCATAGAATTAAGTCAATTTGAGGCCATTTTTTTAGGACTGATTCTTTCTGCAACTAGTGTAAGTATTTCGGTGGCTACATTAAAAGAAATGGGTAAACTTAAAACAAAAGATGGAGCAACAATTTTAGGAGCTGCCGTAATTGATGATATTGTTGTCATCATAGCATTAGCATTTGTTATGAGTTTCAGTGGTAGCGCCGTTAGTTTACCAATTCTATTATTTAAAAAGTTTATATTTTTTACATTTGCCATATTAATCGGTTGGAAGATTGTACCTTGGTTCCTAAAAAAGTTTATAAAGCTAAACGTTTCAGAAACATTAATCTCTGCTGCTTTAATCGTTTGCTTCTTATTCTCAGTCTTTGCAGACCAAACAGGTATTGCTGCAATAATCGGCGCTTATATCGCAGGAATTTCGATATCCGTTACTAAGTTTAAACAAGAGGTTTTTGAAAAGGTCGAAACGATTGCTTACTCTGTTTTTGTACCTGTGTTTTTCACTTTAATAGGAGTATCAGTTCAATTCACTGGGTTAAGTCATTCGATTCCGACTATTATTATCATAAGTATTATCGCCATCTTAACGAAGCTAATTGGTGGAGCATTAGGAGCAAAACTGGCTGGATTTCCAACTAAAAATTCACTCGGAATTGGTTCAGCAATGGTATCTCGTGGAGAAGTTGCATTGATTATGGCATCAACAGGTTTAGCAAATAATCTTTTAAGTAAGGAAATGTTTGCGATCCTTGTTATTGTGGTACTAATCACAACTATTGTAACTCCACCACTTATGAAATTATTTTTCACAGAAAAAAGTGAAGTTTTTAATGTAAATGTGTAAACACGAAAAAGGATAGTTTTATTTACTATCCTTTTTCGTATTTACCTGCCTATTCTTTTTTAAACTGATTCCCTGACTCTTCTATTACTCGACTTTAACTCTTTTAATTTAAAATATAACTTTGCATTGCCATAGAAAAAGAATGATGTTAAGCCACCGTTCTTAACAATCCCTCTTCTAATTCTTTTCATCTCATCTGGTCCTGCCATTTTTTTATCAGCCAAATAAATGCCTAGTAATCCCTGGCATATCATTCGATGAAAACGATAGTCTTTTAAATCTTTTAAGGCTTGATCACTTTTAGTTGAAAAATATTCAATCCTATTTAACATGACATCTTTAGACGGGTAATAACTGCAGAAATTTAAATCTCCGCCTTCTTCGTCTTCCTTTTGATCAATTACATAATCTAGTAGTATATGAAGTCCTTGTACATAAGGGAAATAACTCTTATAGACTTGTTCAAATAATTTTTCAGAAATCATTTCGTTAAATGAATAAGAAACTAAACAAAAAATCCCAAGTGTTGAACCTGCGCACGCAGAGAATTCATACCATTCTAAGTCAGAAAGTTCTGGTTGATATTTTTCAAACCAATTTGTTAATCTAGGCACTCGCTCTTCTTTTTTTACATGCTTATGTATTTGTAACTTACAATAATAATCAGCAAGTTGAACTAAGTACTCTTTAATTCCCTCATAATGCTTCGATTGATTTAAACTACTATGACACTTTGAAACTAGTGCACGTAAATATCCACCATCGTCTTGTTCTTCTCGGAAGCGATAATACATTTGATCGGATTTTTGGCATTTTACTGCATCAATCATTGACTCATGTAGTGCTTCAAAATCAACTGGATCAAGCGAGGTACTACGATCGCATAAATTATCTAAGTAATCACTAATTGTTTGATATGCAACGATAAATTCTATTACTGGTTTTAAACTCTTTTCAGAAAGTAATGCTAAAATTGCACCACCTTCACAATGGAATGTTTTTGTATCAATACTCATTAATGCTTGTTTTCTAAGTTCTGGATCTGGGATTGTCGTTGCAAAATTTCTCCAATAGTTCAATTCCTGATGCACTAAAGGAAAAACAGCTTTATAAACTTTCGGCATTAATTGGATCGGATTTTTAGGTAGTGACATTTTTTCACTCCTCCCTATTTTTCATTAATTACATATTGGTAAAATAAGTTATACTCATATTGAAGTAAATATTATGGAGGTGAACTATGTTGCCTTGTTGTTTAGACAATTTCAACTAAACAATCATCGTATTTTTTTTATATGCTTGGCAACGGTATAGTATGATATTACCATACAAAGGGAAGCAACCCAAAATCGAACCATCAGCTTTTATCGCTTCAACTGCAACTGTTACCGGTTCTGTCACAATTGGAGCAAATAGTAGTGTATTTTTTGGTGCAGTAATCCGTGGTGACGTTAATGATACAATCATTGGAAATGATGTAAATGTTCAAGATTTATCTGTTCTTCACCAAAGTCCAAAATGCCCTCTAATTTTAGAAGATGGCGTAACAATTGGACATAGTGTTATTTTACATAGTTGTACAGTTAAAAAGAATGCATTAGTTGGGATGGGTTCAATCGTTTTAGACGGTGCCGAAATCGGTGAAGGGGCAATGATTGGTGCAGGTAGCTTAGTTCCAGGAGGAAAAGTAATACCTCCTAACACATTAGCATTTGGTAGACCAGCTAAAGTAGTACGTGAATTAACAGAGGAAGACATCATTGATATGGATCGAATTCGTAGAGAATATATTGAAAAAGGACAATTCTATAAAAAGGTAGAAGAAGAAAATCAGGTAAAATAATTTGAGGTTTTATTTACATAAAAGTGTAAAAGAGAAGGACTGGATTTAAGCCTTCTCTTTTTGTTTTACTGATAAATTTAATAATTTCGGTCTATTCTAAATCTATTTTATGAGAATTTCATGTAATTACTTTTGTTTTGGCCCAGGTTATTTATGACTTGTGGTCCAATTTGCAGTTTTTACGGGTTTTATTTGCTGTTTTGACTTTTTTAATTGTAGATTTGATAGTTTTATTTGTAGTTTCAGCTTTTTTATTTGCACCTTCAAGGATTTATTTGCTGTTTTAGCCTTTTTATTTGCACCCTCACGTTTATTTCTTTATCCCGATTTTATTTGCACTCTCAGACAGATTTGACGATCCCAGCATGCCTTATTTATCCCCGCTCCAATCCGTTTAATAAAAATTTACATATCTAAATTATTCATTTACAAAAGCTTCTATTTAAATCCATAAACCCTTTTTATAATGAAGTTAAAAAGATCAGCATAATGGAGGATGAAAAATGAGCGCTATTCTTCAAAAGATACACACATATGAATGTCAACTGTTTTATCGCGTTAATTCATTGTTCCAGAAGCGTTACTTGAATTTTTTCTTTCGGAATATTACACATCTTGGCGGAGCTACTTTTACAATTGCATTAGCATTATTTTTATTACTTTATTCCAAAGGTGAATTGCATGAAGCATCAATCTTATGTTGTTGTACCCTTTCTCTTAGCCATATTCCTGTTCATTTTCTTAAACGTTTTTATCCACGTAAAAGACCTTATCTTAAACTAGAAGGTACGTTTGTTCTAAAAAATCCTTTAAAAGATCATTCCTTCCCTTCTGGTCATACAACGGCAATTATTTCTGTTGCACTTCCCATAATGATTTATATACCATTTACGTCATTTATTTTACTTCCTTTAGTTTTGTGCGTCTCTTTCTCTCGAATTTATCTTGGCTTACATTATCCATCAGATGTGTTTTTCGGAATATTACTTGGTATATTTACTACATTTATTTCACAGTTTTTTATCTATCATTTGTAAGGAGGAGAAGTTATGAGAGTCGCTATTTTTACAGACACCTATATTCCTCAAGTGAATGGTGTTGCCAAAACTTTAAATCGATTTACAAATTACTTAAAAGATCATGGCCATTCATACCATGTGTTTGCTCCTGAGGACTACGGTTTATCATCAACGCAAGATGTAACAAGATTAAAATCTGTACCATTTAAAATTTATCCTGAATGTAAAATTTCATTTCCAAACCTTTCTAAAATGAAAAAGACGCTTAAAGAATTTAATCCGGATATTGTTCATATCGCAACGCCATTTACGATTGGATTAAGTGGGCTCCATATTGCTAAAAAAATGAAAATTCCTTTAGTTGCTTCATACCATACAAATTTTGATCATTATCTTCAGTACTATAACTTAACATTCTTAGAAAATATTTTATGGAAGTATTTAGATTGGTTTCATAGACCTACTCAAAAAATATTTGTTCCTTCGAAGGATACATTCAATCATTTAGAGACAAAAGGTTTTAACAATCTCTCTATTTGGACCCATGGCGTTGACTGTTCGATCTTTTGTCCAACTTTGAATCATAATGAAATTAAACAAAAATATAATATTACTTCTAAATATACGGTTTGTTTTGTCGGAAGAATTGCACCTGAAAAGGATTTAGAAACCTTATCAAAAATAATAAACTACACTAAACAGCGTTTTAACAAAAATTTAACTTGGATAATCGTTGGAGATGGTCCAAAAAAAGAAGAAATGATTAAGAAAACTGGTACCAATCAAATTATTTATACAGGCTACCTTCAAAAAAAGGACTTAGTTGAGATATACGGAGTGTCAGATTTAATGGTCTTTCCTTCTGATACTGAAACATTTGGAAATGTAGTACTCGAAGCAATGGCGTGTGGAACACCAGTGATTGGTGCAAATGCAGGCGGAGTTAAAAATATAATTAGAGATTATTCAACTGGCGTCCTTTGTGAGCCACAAAATACCTCTTCATTTTGCCAAGCAATTGAGGATTGCTTACATGGAAACGAGATGTTAAAGCATATGTCAAAAAAAGCAAGAGATTATGCATTAACACAGGATTGGAATAGTATCTTTAATAAATTAGTACTGGAATTTGAACTAATTTTCACACCACAAACACCAATCCTCATATCTAAGAAGGCTTAGTAATTTTTCAGGCTTTTTATTTTCTGAATATTTTAAATAAAACAATAAAAAAACATGGTTGATCAGTAACTCCTCAATCATCAACTTATGTGAATAATGAATAATTCAAAAACAAACAATATATATTGAGTAGTTACACTAGCGACTATTATACAGTCGCTTTTACTTTTCGTACGTACTTTTTTACTTTGTAAAATTAGGAGGACAATAGATGAATATTTCATCGTCAAATAATTTTCAACTTTATGGATTCAATAATTTAACGAAATCTTTAAGTTTCAATATGTATGATATTTGCTTTACCAAAACGAAAGAAGAACGTGAAGCATATATTCAGTACATCGATGAACAATATAACGCTGACCGTTTAACAAAAATTTTAACTGAAGTTACACATATAATCGGAGCCCACATTTTAAATGTTGCAAAACAAGATTATGATCCTCAAGGAGCAAGTGTTACGATTCTCGTTTCAGAAGGTCCGGTTGATAATCCTTCATCTGAAACTTTTTCCGAATCACCTGGCCCATTACCGGAGTTAGTAGTAGCAGCTTTAGATAAAAGTCATATTACTGTTCATACCTACCCAGAATATCATCCGGATGATGGAATTAGTACGTTCAGAGCAGATATTGATGTATCTACTTGTGGAGAAATTTCTCCTTTAAAAGCTTTAAACTATTTAATACACCAATTTGATGCCGATATTATGACAATTGATTATCGTGTTCGAGGATTTACTCGTGATGTTAGCGGTTATAAATTATTTATTGATCATGATATAAACTCAATCCAAAATTACATTCCTCAAAAAATAAAGGACATGTATCAAATGATTGATGTGAATGTGTTCCAAGAAAATATTTTCCACACGAAATGTAAGTTGAAACAATTTAATTTAGATAATTATCTTTTTGGCTACACAAAAGAAAAATTAGACGAGGATGAAATTTCACAAATAGAAGAAAAAGTGAAGTATGAGATGGATGAAATTTTTTACGGTAAAAATTTATGGAATGGTCCTGATGTGGAGGATATTGATGGATGATGGATCACAGTAAAACACCGCTTTTAACTGAATTAGTCCGTTATGCTAAGGAAGATATAACAAGCTTTGATGTACCCGGGCATAAAAGAGGTAATTCACTGGAAGAATTAAGAGAGCTTTGGAGTGATATGGCTCTTAAAATGGATGTCAATTCTTCAAAGCGTGTTGATAACTTATCGCATCCAACAGGTGTAATCCAAGAAGCCGAAACTTTATTAGCAGATGCCTTTCATTCAGATAACGCTTATATGTTAGTAAATGGTTCGACTTCTGGAGTTCAATATATGATTATGAGCGCCCTTGAACATGGAGATAAAATTCTCCTACCAAGGAATGTACACAAATCCGCAATAAATGCATTAATCTTAGCAGGTGCTAAACCAGTATTTATTGAACCAGAAATCGATTATGAGTATGGAATTGTAAATGGCGTTTCAGTAAAATCTGTTCTTCATGCTCTAGATTTAAATTCTGATGTTAAAGCCATCCTGATTATAAATCCTACCTATTTTGGAGCAACTTCAGATTTAAAACAAATTATCGACATCGGTCATTCCAGAGGGATTCCTGTTTTAGTAGACCAAGCACATGGTGCTCACTTTTCGTTTCACCCTGATTTACCAACTAATGCTGCCCTTCTTGGTGCTGACCTTGTTACCCTTAGTTTGCATAAAACTGGTGGTGCTTTAACACAAGCATCAGTTCTACTACATAATGATGGGATCATTACAAAAAATAGGGTTAGATCTACAATAAATTTATTTCAAACAACATCTGCTTCCTATTTACTTATGTGTTCAATCGATGTTGCAAGAAAGAAATTAGTTTTAGAAGGTCAAGAGCGTTTTGAAAAATTACTCAATTTAACAAGAAAAGCTAAAGAAGAAATTAACTCCATAAAAGGATTAAAATGTATTACACAAGATTCATATCGAAATGGAGTCGGGGTATTCGATTACGATGAGTTAAAATTTGTTGTGAAAGTTTCAGATTTAGGAATGTCAGGTTTTAAAGTATATGACATGCTTGCAGAGGAATATAAAATTCAAATCGAACTTGCCGAACCTAATGTCATTTTAGCAATTATCTCGCTAGGTGATAATGAAGACACCATTCGAACCTTAATTGATGCATTAAGAGATATTAGTGACCGATATTACGGTAAACTTCCGAAACTTGAAACAGATATAAGCGTTGCATTAAAAAATCCTAAAATGGTCATGACTCCTAGAGAAGCCTACTATCATCCTAAACGTATTATTTCAATTCATGATGCTAGTGGATTAATTAGTGGTGAATCAATCATGATTTACCCTCCTGGTATCCCTCTTTGTATACCTGGTGAACTAATTTCAACCGAATTGATTCAGCATTATCTTTATTTAAAATCAGAAGGAACGATCACAATCAACGATGATGATGATCCTTATATAATAAAGGTCGTCGATCGAAGTTTGGAGGAAAATTTAATGGATTTATGGTATACAGAGAATCACCAAGAGGATACGAAGTTCTCCATAAAGGTTCAAGAACATATTCATTCTGAAAAAAGTGAATTTCAACAAATTGATTTCTTTAGAAGTGAAACATTTGGAACATTCTTTACTCTAGATGGTTATATGATGGTGACTGAAAAGGATGAATTTATCTACCATGATATGATTACGCATGTATCAATGGCCGTGAATCCAAACATTAAAAAAGTACTAATTATCGGTGGTGGCGACGGTGGTACCGCTCGTGAAGTACTACGATACCCAGGTGTGGAAGTTGTTGATATGGTAGAAATTGATGAGCGAGTAGTAAGGCTATGCCAACAATACTTACCTTTAACTGCTTCAAAATTAGATCAAGATAAAAGATTAACCTTATATTTCGAAGATGGCCTAAAGTTCGTACAAGAAGCTGATGAAGGTTATTACGATCTGATTTTGGTAGATTCAACTGATCCTATTGGACCTGGTGAGGGGCTTTTTACAGTTGCTTTCTATAACAATTGCAAACGGGTATTAAGTGAAGAAGGTATACTAATTAACCAGCATGAAAGTCCATATTACGCTAGTTACGCGCACGAAATGAAACGTGCACATTCCAAAATTAAAGAAACATTTCCGATTTCAAAAGTCTATCAATTCCATATGCCAACTTATCCATCTGGACATTGGTTATTCGGATTTGCTTCAAAAAAATACGATCCAATTAAAGACATTAAAGCTGATGAATGGAATAAGCTAGGGATTGAAACAAAATATTATAATACAGATCTACATGTTGGGTGCTTTATGCTTCCTACTTATGTAAAAAAACAATTAGATAATGAAGAGTAAGTCTAAAAAACATATTTTATGTACTTTGTCTACAAACAAAAACCAGCAAATTGCTGGTTTTTTAATTGCAATAAAAAAACTGCCCCAAATTACTTTAGGGACAGCTACATTTTATTATAGTACTTCATCATCCTTCGTTCCATTTAAAGTGAAACTTGCTGTAATGTTAGCGTTTAAAGAATGAGCTACTGAGCAATATTTATCCTTTGATAATTTGATCGCTTTTCGAACTTTTTCTGTATCTAATTCTCCACCTAATATATAATGCAAGTGAATGTCAGTAAAACGCTTAGGATGCTCCTCAGCTCGCTCACCATTTACTTCAATTTCGAATGAAGTTAACTTTAATCTCATTTTTTCTAGGATTAATACGATATCAATCGCTGTACATCCTGCGACTGCATTAATTAATAGTTCAACTGGTGTAGGTGCACTATTGTCTCCACCTAAAGACTCGGCAGTATCCATTTTTATCTCATGGCCAGATGGTGCAATTCCTGAAAAGGCTAACTTGCCATCCCATTTAATACTTGTTTTCATTTCCTATTTCCCCTCCAATAATTAGATCATTTCATCTATTATTTTTTCATTTCTACTACTAAATAATGTGAAAAATCTTTTGATTTTATTTTAATATCTTCTTCAATTATTTTTGCAGCATCACTAGCTTCCATTAGTTCTCCATTCACGATGGCATTTCCTTCTAATAAGACTAAATACGCTTGGCGATCCTTTTTCATTTCAAAAGTAATTTCTTCATTTTCATTTAATGCAAGCGAGTAAATATTTGCATCTTGGTGAATTTTAATTGGAGCACTTCCTTCAACAGGAGATACCATATGATACCATTTTCCTTCTCTCTCTTCCCAATCTGATATTAAGTCTCCGTAATTTGGAGTATGACCTGCCTTGTCAGGAATAATCCATAATTGGATTAATCTTAATAAATCCCTGCCCATATTGTGTTCACTGTGATACACACCCGTTCCTGCACTCATGTACTGAATATCACCACGTCCAATTTCATGTTTATTCCCCATACTATCAGCGTGAGTTAAATTCCCATTAATGACATATGTTATGATTTCCATATCACTATGTGGATGAGTACCGAATCCTCTGTGCGCTTTAATTAAATCATCGTTTAATACTCTTAATACACCAAAGTTCATATTACTTGGATCATAATAATTTGCAAATGAAAAATGATGAATTGTTTTTAACCAACCGTGATCAGCGTGACCTAATTGTTTACTATTGATTTTTTCGAACATAGTTTATCGCTCCTTTTATTTTTATCTTTAATTCGAGATATTAACTAAAGAATATCCTATCTACATATCTTATTAATCCACTTGTTAATTACGATGATTTCTAGATAATATTACTGAGCTCTTAACTATATTGTATCAAAAAATATCTTTAATTCAAGATATTTTTTTGTAGAAAGTTCATTTAAACTTTCTATCCAACAACTTTAAATATAAAAATCCATATGTGGTTTTGCTTGCTTATAATATTCAATCCGATCTTTCAGTGTACCTGTATGAAATTCGAATTTATGTCCATCTGGATCAGTAAAATAAATTGAATTTTTATCCCGTTTATCTCTTTCGCGTCCATTTAATATATTCACCTTAAGTTGAACTAATTTATCATACATTTTTTCAAAGGAGTCTTCGTCAATTGTAAAGGCCAAATGGGTATATGAATAATGAATTTCATTTCTAGGAATAGCTTTCTCTTCATTTAATGCAAGCCATATTCCATTCAAATCAAAATAGGCTGTTGTTCTGCCTTTTACTAAGAGAGTTGCATCAAATACGTTTCTATAGAAGTCGATTGCTAAATCCAGATTAGATACTGAAAACAACAAATGATTGATTCCTTTAATCTCCATTTTTACTCCCTCATTTCATTGTTATTTATTAATTTTACTAAAACCTCCATCAAACCATTTCCCATGACCTTCTGTTTCACTAATTACTTTTTCATGCTTTATCCCATCAATATAATAGTCAAGATGTAGCATTCGATCCCAAACATTTTTAGTAAACTGTCTTTTCCCTTTACCAGTGTAAAGTACATAAATCATGAATCTCTTCGTCTTCTGCAATTTTTATTGATAAATATTCATATAATCTACTAGATTTTTCACATTCATTTTTTGCAAATTGCGTAAAACGTTCCTTCAGCTGAATATTCATATTAATCATCCTTAATATTTTTATTTTTCAAACTTCTATTTACAAAATTTTACCATTCGTTATAATTTCTTTATTGTACTACTCTACTCTTTAAATCTTAAATAAAAACTTTGGAGTGATTAATTGATGTCCAGACCAAATTCAAACGAATATAATCCACACTTTAAAGGTTATATTGAGCTAGTTCCTGAAGGTGACTTACAAACTATTTTGAAGAAGCAATTAGAGGAATCAATCAGTTTTTTTAAAGCAATCACTATAGAAAAATCCGAATATCGATATGCGGAAGGGAAATGGAGTATTAAGGAAGTTCTAGGACATTTAGTAGATACTGAAAGAATAATGTGCTATCGTCTTTTGGCAATTGCAAGAGGGGATCACAATCCATTACCGTCTTTTGATGAGAATGCCTATAATGAAAATGCAAATTTTAATCGACTTGAGCTAGAGAAAATTATTTATGAATATCAAACAGTTCGTCAGTCGACTTTATCTATGCTAGAAAACTTATCTAATGAAACATTAGAAAATGAGGGAAATGTTCTAAATCACCCGACGACACCTCGTGCTATTGCTTATATTATTGCAGGCCATGAGTTACATCATTTAAAAATCATTAATGAACGATATTTTTAAAATAGAAAGAGCAGGAAAATCCTTTTCCTGCTCTTCTTTGTAAGATTAAACAAATCTACTCTGTAATCGATTTACTTCTGCGATTACTTTTTCTTCATCAATTGTTAAGCTAATACGGTCTTTTACGATTGCTTTCCCATCAATGAATACATCACATACATCGCTACCACGTGCAGCGTATAGTAAGTGTGAATAGGCATTACTTAATGGTTGTAAATGCTCTTTATCAAATGGATAAATTGTAATAAAGTCTGCCTTTTTATTAGCTTCAAGTGAGCCAGTATGTCCCATTCCTATCGCTTCCGCGCCACCTCGAGTAGCCAAGGTTAATGCAGTTTGTGCTGAGAATTTCGTAGCATCTTTATACATTCCTTTTTGTAGCAGTGCAGCTATTCTCACTTCTTCAAACATGTCAAGATTGTTATTAGATGCTGTGCTATCCGTAGCTATACCTACTTTTACTCCAGCGTCTAATAAACTAACCACATCAGCAACCCCAGAACCTAACTTTAAATTACTAATTGGATTATGAGCAACTCGTACATCATATTCCTTTAGGATCGCTCTTTCTTCATCATTTAGCACTACACCGTGAGCCATTACTGTCGGCTGATTAAATACACCTAATTGACGAAGATGTTCCACAGGTCGGTTTGAATAACGAGTTTCAATATCTTGAATTTCATAATCTGTTTCAGATACATGAATGTGCATCATTAAATCATTTTCTTTTGCGATACGTGCACTTTCAATTAGAGCTTCTGGTGTACATGCATATGGGCTATGAGGTGCAACCATCGTTGTTAGACGGCCATCAGCAAACCTTTTGTAGTCTTTTGAAAATTGCTCAGCACCTTTAAGATTCAATCTTTGCTCTTCTTCTGTACCAAAGCTAAATATTGAATATGAAAATGCTCCTCTAATGCCAGTTTCACCAATTGTCTCCATGACACTGTTTGGATCGATTCCATTAGGGTTAAACATATCTGAGAATGCTGTAGTTCCCGATTTAACCATTTCTAAAATACCAAGCTGTGCACTTACAGAAGCAATTTCCGTTGTATATTGTCTTTCGATTGGCCATATTTTAGTTTCTAACCAAGGCTTTAGCAGCATATCATCTCCAATACCACGTAAAAGCGTCATAAGAATATGAGAATGTGTATTTACAAGTCCTGGCATTACCCATTTCCCTTGAAGATTAATTATTTGATCCGCATCCTTTTTGAACTCTTCAGAATGATTTCCGACATAAGTAATGAATTGATCTTGAACGATCATCATACCGTTTTCAAAGATTTTATTTTCTTGATCCATTGTAAAAAATGTTGCATTTATATAGACTGTTTTCATTATTTTTTCCTCCCTAGTCACTTTCATAATTGTGTGAAAATAAAAAAAATCCTGATTACGAAGAAAGATGTAAATAAAATTACATTCTTTTTCGTAATCAGGATTTTACGGTTCCTGGTAGAGACCCTCATACCATATCAATGAGGTTATACATTTTTGTATGTTGTTATATTAAAACATAATATACGATTGGTAAGTAATGTTCAAGGATTTCTATAATTTAACAAAAACTAATCGGGATTCCTACCTTTCAATATACACTCTATTCTAATTTCCCAAGTATTCTTATAATCTTATGCATTGAGTAGTCTAAATCAAGCAAGTCTTCCTCATCAAGCTGACCGATCCGTTCACAAAAAATATGATAAAAATCTTCCCATCGTTTTGTGACAACTTTTTTACCTTTTTCAGTAAGGATAATTTTTACACTTCGTTTATCATTCGGATCTTGAATTTTAGAAACATATTCTTTTTCTTCTAATTTCATAATTAATGGAGTCATTTGCTGTTTAGAAATGCTTATATTTTGAGCTAGCTCTGTAATTGAAATTCCATCTACTGTTTGAAACAATTCTTCTAGTATATGACTTTGCAAATGAGTTAGCTCGGATTGCTTAATCTTTAAAGTATTTTTAGAGCTTTGCTTGTTAAACTTATTAAAAACTAAAGGTAGTAGTTGGATAAACTTCTCTGCGATTTGATTTGGATTTGAATTCATTTTATTACAAACCTTTCTAGGAAAAATTTCTAAATTGACATATAGTAAATAAAAGTTTATTATTTACCCGAGATATAATTCGATAATATCATAAATCAATAAATTAAGCTAAATTAAAAAGTAAATAATTATTTACTACTTAACTAAAGGAGTGGTGTAGATGAATTCAACTGGATTAACTTTTAGTGTCTATCCTCTTAGCGTAGCTGGTACACCTATAGGATTAGCTACTGGTCCTGATGATAATTATGAAAAAATAGCTACTGCACTTAAAGAGCTAAAAGGCAATACTAATCAGCTTTTACCAAGAATGTATGCAGTCTATATGGGACCAGAAACAGAAGAAAAAGTATTTAACGCTCTAAATCGATATAAAAAAGCAGGTTTATTAGGTGATTTAACAATTGGCTGCCTCATGGATCCAAGTCTATCTCTAGATTATTGGTTAGATTTTGTTCGTAAAGTAATTAAAGAGTATGGCACCTTCCTTGATTCAATTCAAATCACGAATGAACCTAATTTATCATTTATGGATGGCTCCAAACCATATGTATTAGAAGCGCTTGTACAAGGCGTTCTAACTGTAAAAGTAGAAATTGAAAAAAGCAATTTACCTATTAAAGTTGGATTTGGCTCAGTTCCTGAGGGAGAAAAGACAGTTCCACATTTTTGGGAAAATTTAATAAAAATTGGTGGGGACGAATTCATTCAATCAATTGATTATGTAGGTCATAATTTTTATGTTATGTATTTGAGGAACCATTAAAAATTGAGGAAGTTGCTGTTTCAGTAGAAAACATACTACGTAAATTTCGAGAAATATTGGATAGTAATGGTTTCCCGTCAACTCTTCCAATCCACATTACAGAGAATGGATGGCCTACCGGCAAAAATCCACTTATACAAATCGAAAGGTCATATGAGCAACAATCAATCGTACTTGAGGTAATTATTCGAACAGTCTATTCACTGCGTCAGGAATTAAATATTACTCATTATGAATTTTTTTGGTTTAAGGGATGCTGATAGTTCAAAAGACGACCTATTTCATCAATTTGGTATTATGAAGGATGATTATACGATTAAGCCTGCTTATCTCACCTTTAAAAAATTAATAAATGAATTAAGCAAGTAAAATCAATTACTTCTAAAAATTAGAATGAAGTTAGTCAATTCGTTAAGACTAAAACAACGAGAGTTTCACTTACTCTCTACTATATATATGGAGGTAATGAAATTGAGCAAAAAAAATAACCCCATCAGAAATGAAGAGCAAATGAAAATACAAGCAGACCTTAATAATCTTGATCCAGGCCATTCTGTGGATGAGCACCGTAAAATTGAAACAGCCAATATAATGTTAGCTGGAGAAGAAATCAGACAGCAAAATGAAAATCTATAAAAGAAATCCCTCAAAAAGTCATTTTGAGGGATTTCTTTGTGTAAATAAAAAGTTAGCTTATTTTTTGAGACGCAGGTAATAAGCACCGTATATAGAGGTGAAGCACCGAAGAAAGCAAGCGTTTGTCAACAGTCTGAAATCCCTCGAATGTTAATAACGACATTCCCCTTCTTATGCCCTTTTTCTACGTAACGATGTGCTTCAACAATTTGTTCAAGCGGGTACTGTCGATCAATAACAGCTTTTAATTTATCCGCTTCAATAAGTGCTTTTATATAGTTTAAATCTTCATAGTTCATATTCGCTACACCAAGTATGGTTTTTTTATTACTAATTACATTACTCCATATAGCTTGAAAATAAACTGAAAGCTTCCATACTGCACTTAATAAATAGACCCCGTCCTTGTTAAGCAATCTTTTACAATTAGGAAAGGAGCTTTTACCTACCGTATCAAAAATAATGTCATAAGTTTTCTTACTCTTAGCAAAATCTTCATTTGTATAATCAATTACTTTATTTGCCCCTAAAGCCCTTACCAATTCTAAATTTGATGTACTACATAATGCGGTAACTTCTGTACCAAAATATTTAGCTAACTGAATTGCATATGTTCCAACACTTCCTGAAGCACCATAAATAAGTACTTTTTGTCCATTTTGAATAATACTTCTCCTTAGAAAGTGTAATGCAGTAAGCGCCCCAACAGGTACAGCTGCAGCTTGCTCAAAGGACATATTTATTGGTTTTTTAGCTAGAACACCTTCTTCATGTAAAGAGATATATTCAGCATTAGCTCCAAAAGTAAATCCACTATATCCAAAAACTTGATCACCTGTTTTAAAATTTCTTACGTTTTTGCCAACTGTGACTATTTCTCCTGCAAGCTCACAACCTGGTATTTGATTTTTCGGCTTAGTGAGGCCAAACATAAGTCGTGAAGGTAGCCAATACATAAAAGGAAAATCGGAGCTTCGAAGTTTTACATCTCCTGCGGTTACAGTTGTTGCGTGTATTTTAATTAATACCTCATCATCTTTTATTTTTGGTTTTTCAACTTCTGTTGTTTGAAGAACTTCTGGTGGACCATATTTTGTACATATAATCGCTTTCATTGGTTCCTCCATTACAAACTTTAATTGAGTCATTTAAACCTATGAAAAATGATTTTTAAGTATACCTCTATGTAGAATAAAACAGTGTGAATCTAACTAAACAAAAAAGACTGAATATAGCATATGCCATATTCAGCCTTAATCATTTATTATAGACCTGCTTCAGTTTTTAAAACTTCTGCTTTATCAGTACGCTCCCAAGGAAGATCGATATCTGTACGGCCAAAGTGACCATAAGCAGCAGTTTGTTTGTAAATTGGACGACGTAGGTCAAGCATTTTAATAATTCCAGCTGGACGTAGGTCGAAGTTGTTGCGAATTACTTCAACTAATTTTTCTTCTGAAACTTTACCTGTACCAAAAGTATCAATAGCGATTGAAACTGGTTTAGCTACACCAATTGCATATGCTAATTGAACTTCAGCTTTATCAGCTAAGCCAGCAGCCACGATGTTTTTCGCAACGTAACGTGCAGCGTAAGCAGCGGAACGGTCAACTTTAGTTGCATCTTTACCAGAGAATGCGCCACCACCGTGACGAGCATATCCACCGTAAGTATCAACAATAATTTTACGACCTGTTAAACCAGCATCCCCTTGAGGTCCACCGATTACGAAACGACCTGTTGGGTTGATAAAGAATTTTGTGTTTTCATCAATTAACTCAGCTGGTACAACTGGTTTAATTACAAGTTCTTTAATATCATTTTCAATTTGAGCTTGAGTAGCTTCTGGACCATGTTGTGTTGATACAACAATTGCATCAATACGAACTGGTTTGTTGTTTTCATCATACTCAACTGTTACTTGAGTTTTACCGTCTGGACGTAAGTAAGAAACTGTTTCATTTTTTCTAACTTCAGTTAAACGGCGAGCAATTTTGTGAGATAATGAAATTGGAAGTGGCATTAATTCAGGTGTTTCATTTACAGCAAAACCGAACATTAAACCTTGGTCTCCTGCACCGATTGCTTCAATTTCTTCATCTGTCATGCTACCTTCACGAGCTTCTAAAGCTTGGTCTACACCTAGAGCGATATCTGCTGATTGCTCATCGATAGAAGTTAAAACTGCACATGTATCTGCATCAAATCCGTATTTTGCACGGTCATAACCGATTTCACGGATTGTTTCGCGAACGATTTTTGGGATATCTACATAAGTAGAAGTTGTAATTTCACCTGCAACAAGTACTAAACCTGTTGTAACTGAAGTTTCCGCTGCTACACGAGCATTCGGATCATTTGCTAAAATTGCATCAAGAATTGAATCTGAGATTTGGTCACAGATTTTATCTGGATGTCCTTCTGTAACTGATTCTGAAGTAAATAAACGACGTTGTGACATTGAGTCCCCTCCTAAATTGAATGTGACGGATCTCTTTTTTCTCAACATAAGAATAAAAAGTTTGTTCCTATTCCTATGTTTCCCATTTAAGATAAAGATAACTCAGTGTAAATTACGAAATTGCCACTGTATTTAAGTTTTGAGCAAAAAAAAAGCCTTCCTCTTATCAAATATTACATGAGGAAAGGGTTCTTGGTTATTTACCTTTCGCTCTTATCGTCCAAGACATAAAAAAAGTCTTGCATCAGGTTCAGCACCTTTCACTAAAAGTGAGGTTGCTGGGCTTCGTAGGGCCTGTATCCCTCCACCTACTCGGGATAAGAGAGTATCCGTATGAAAAGTATCATATTAAAATTTCACTTTCTTGTCAACAATTTTCATCATAACTTAAACATAATTCTACAATAACTTTATCTCTACATTCATTTCTATTTAATGGGAAATTACTAATTATTATACTTACATTTAATAAACTACTTCATTAAATAAGTAAATTTTACTCAAATTTATTTTTTAATCAAATTCATAACACATTTTGCCAACTAATAGTATACACTATTAAAATAAATGTGTTATACTATTTATCGAGATACCTACATGGCAGACAAATTATATTTAAAGGATGGTATTAGTATATGAAGACAGTTGATGTAAACTTTGAATTAAACGAATTACTTACTAGTAATCAAGTGTATAACCAACTAAGCGTTTCTGAGTTAGTTGAAAAAGTCCTAACAAGACAAGAAGGAATTTTAACGTCAACAGGAGCAGTTAGCGTTTCAACAGGCAAATATACTGGACGTTCACCTAAAGATAAATTTATTGTTCAAGAGGCATCTGTTGAAAATTTAATCGATTGGGGTTCAGTAAATCAACCAATCTCTGCTGACGTATTCGAAAAATTATATAGCAAAGTACTTAACTACTTAAAAGATCGTAACGAATTATTCTTATTTAAAGGATTTGCTGGTGCTGACACGGAGTATCGTTTACCTATCCAAGTAATTAACGAATTTGCATGGCACAACTTATTTGCTCATCAATTATTTATTCGCCCAACTGAGCAAGAGCTGCAAACTCATGAAGCAGAATTTACAATTGTTTCTGCTCCAACATTTAAAGCAGACCCAGTAGTTGATGGAACAAATTCAGAAGCATTTGTTATTGTATCATTTGAAAAGAAAATTATCTTAATTGGTGGAACGGAATATGCTGGAGAAATGAAAAAATCTATTTTCTCAATCATGAATTTCCTATTACCACAAAATAATGTTTTACCAATGCACTGTTCTGCTAACGTAGGTAGCGAAGGCGATGTAGCATTATTCTTTGGACTTTCAGGAACTGGTAAAACTACATTATCTGCAGATGCAGACCGTAAGTTAATCGGTGATGATGAGCACGGCTGGTCAGATAATGGTGTATTCAATATTGAAGGCGGTTGCTACGCTAAATGTATCAATTTAACATTTGAAAAAGAGCCACAAATTTTCTCTGCAATTAAATTTGGTACAGTGTTAGAAAATGTTGTTGTTAAATCTGATAGCCGTTTAGCTGACTATGATGATACAACTTTAACAGAAAATACTCGTGCTGCATACCCAATGCAAGCAATTCAAAATATCATTGAGCCAAGTGTTGCTGGTCATCCGCATGCAATTATCTTTTTAACAGCTGATGCATTTGGAGTATTACCTCCAATCAGTAAACTAACAAAAGAGCAAGCTATGTACCACTTCTTAAGTGGATTTACTAGTAAATTAGCAGGTACTGAGCGTGGCGTTACTTCTCCACAAGTAACATTCTCAACATGTTTCGGATCACCATTCTTACCGCTTCCAGCTGTAGAATATGCAAAAATGCTTGGTGAAAAAATTGAAAAACATAATGTAAATGTATTCTTAGTAAACACTGGTTGGACTGGTGGAGAATATGGCGTTGGTAAACGTATGAATCTTTCTTACACAAGAGCAATGGTTCACGCTGCACTTGAAGGTGATTTAAACAACATTGAAACTACACAAGATGAGTTTTTCGGTTTAGCAATTCCAACTCATGTACCTGGTGTACCTGATAGCGTATTAGTTCCTTCAACTACTTGGGAAGACAAATCAGCTTATGATCAAAAAGCTCTTGAATTAGTAACTAAATTCAAAGAAAACTTCAAAAAATTTGAAGGCTTTGATGCTAAATTAGCTGAACTTGGTGGACCTTTAAAATAATCTAATAAAGTAAAATGTAAGGGCTGTCCAATAAGTCGGGATTTATGACTTTTTGGCAGCCTTTTTTTATTTAACAACTAGATTACTCATTAAAAGGAAATTTTTTACATTTAAAGAATAAGATTAATATAATATTGAATTTGACTGAATATCATTAATACTCACCAGTTATTTTATCGGATTTAATGGAGGATTTTAATGAGATCAATAAAGTTATTAACTCTGATTTTTTCATTTACAGCAATTTTATTAACTACCTATTTTTTACTTAATACTGGTACCTCGTCTCAAAAATTAGATAAGCATGATTCACAAACATCTAAAGAAAGTGAGCCGAATATTGAATCTTTATCCAAAAGATATTTTGAAATAAAAAATTCTGACAATCAATTACTTTATGGAGTTGAATATTATTTGGTCGTATCAGTACCGGAACGTTTTAAAAACGATATAAAAAATGGTCGAATAGAAATAGAACTACCTAAAAAAGTCCAATCAATATTTGGTGTCAATATTGAAGAAATAAATCATAATGAAGTATACGAAATCATAAATAGAAGAGCCGTTTTTGATCTCAATAGTTCTATTGCTACTTCAAATATGACAATAGATCAAAAAAATTATATTAAAAATAATAATGATTTCTACACTATAAAAATATATTCTAATAAAAATAAATTAATAAAAAGCGATGTTATAAAGGTACAAAATTTTCATAAGAATTGAAAAAATTACATTAAAAAAATGAGCCGAAGATTGGCTCATTTTTTATTTTTTATCAAATATAATTAGAATCTTATTTTTCAGCAGGTCTATTTCCCATAGAAATAGAAATACGATTCCAACTGTTAATTTGATTGATTATGAATACAAGATTTACATATTCTTCTTCGCTAAAGTGTTTACTTACACGATTATATAGTTCTTCAGAAACACCTTTATTCGAAATTTGTGTAATATGCTCTGTTAACTCTAAAGCTGCTTTTTCTGCATCTGTGTAAAAATCGCAATCTCTCCATGCACTAATACAGTATAAACGTTGTTCCGTTTCTCCTATTTCCCTCGCTTCAGAAGTATGCATGTCAAGGCAAAATGCACAACCATTTATTTGTGAAGCGCGAATTTTGATAAGTTCACGAAGTTTATGGTCTATATCAGTTGCTTTAATAAACTTTTCCATTTCCATCATTATTTTAAGTGCTGCTGGTGCTAATTTTGAATAATTAATTTGTTTTTCCATTTTAATTCCCCCTAAAAAAGTTAATTCTAAAAATAATTGAATTAATTGTAGTTTTTGGAAATATATAAATTGGCGACAAAGTTAATCGCCGATTTATACCATCTATATTAAATTGTTTATTTCATTATGTCAAACTTCTTTTAACTTTGAGTTACTCCTAAAAGTAAATGTTTGACAAAGAAATAAAACATTTCTAAGATTAATTAAAAATAATCTCATTTATGAAGAAGGTGTTTTGATGCAGTATAGCGTTGGAGTTGAGTATGCACTTCATTGCCTTGTTTATTTAATTGACACTCCTGAAGATTCTCCGATTGGAATAAAGGACCTATCCTTCTTTCAAGGTGTTTCAGATACATATCTTTCAAAGATTTTTAGTAAGCTTTCTAAAGCTGGTATTGTCAGTTCAGTTCCAGGAGTTAAAGGTGGTTTTAAACTAGCTAAATCTCCAGAAGAAATTTCTTTTTGGGATGTAATTGAAGCAATTGAAGGTTCTAAGCCTATATTTCAATGTAAAAATATTAAAGATAACGGCTATCTTATTAGAGAAAAAGGTTGTACTGCAAGTGCCACCTGCACGATCAATTTAGTCATGCTCTCTGCCGAAGAAAAAATGCATGAGTATTTACGCAGTAAAACACTGTCATGGTTAAACAAAGAATTAGAAAGTGTTTTGCCTAACGAAATACGTGAAGATACTCGAAAATATTTTTCAAAGAGTAGATAAAAACCTCTCTAATTTCCTAAAAAAGGAAGTAAGAGAGGTTTTTCTTTGTTCAACCACATCAGATAACTCATATGTAACCGAGCGATTTTAGCACATTTTACTCCGCATTCACCCATTTTCTCCTATTGCATAGGCTAATTGTATATTTTCGATTAGGAGGGATTAAATGAAAATCAAATGGCTCGTTATTTTGTTTTTATTAGTTGCTTCTATTTTAGGTGCATGTTCGAAAGATAAACCTAAAGATGGTACCACAAAGGTTAGAGTTGCAGAAGTGACACATTCATTATTTTATGCACCTCAATATGTGGCCATTAGTGAAGGAATCTTCAAAAAGCATGGATTGGATGTTGAAATAACAACTACTGCTGGTGGAGATAAAACGATGACTGCTGTATTGTCAAACGGTGCAGATATAGGATTAGTTGGGCCAGAAACAACTATATATGTATACGCTCAAGGGGCAAATGACCCAGTAAAAAGCTTTGCCCAATTGACTCAAACTGATGGAACATTTCTAGTAGCTAGAAATCAAACTGTACCATTTAATTGGGATCAACTAAGAGGCAAAACATTTTTAGGTCAAAGAAAAGGTGGAATGCCACAAATGGTTGGCGAATACGTCCTAAGTAAACATGGGATCGATCCACATAAAGATTTGAACCTTATTCAGAATATTGACTTTGCAAATATCGCGAATGCATATGCTTCAGGTACTGGAGAGTATGTCCAATTATTTGAACCTACAGCAAGTATTATGGAAAAAGAAGGAAGAGGTAAAATCGTTGCTTCATTTGGCTTGGAGTCTGGAAAAGTTCCTTACACTGCTTTTATAGCAAAAGAAAGTTATTTGAAGAGGAATGCGAAAACAGCTCAAAAGTTTACAGATGCAATTTATGAAGCTGAACAATGGGTTGATACCCATTCTGCAGAAGAGATTGCAAAAAGTGTTGCACCATTCTTTAAAGATACGCCTTTAGACATTTCAGTAAAAGTTATTGATCGTTATAAGTCTCAAAATTCTTATTCAACAAATCCAATATTAGAAGAAGATGAGTGGAATAATCTTCAAAAGATTATGAAGAACTCTGGTGTATTACCAAAAGAAGTTCCACACTCAGTTTTAGTTGATACAAAATTTGCCGAAAAATCTACGGAGAAGTAGTTGGTTAACAAAATGAGTTATCTAACAGTTAATGATATTTCTCATGTATTTTCATCGAAGGAAAAGGCAATTAAAATATTGGATGGCTTAACGTTTGAAGTTGAAAAAGGTGAATTTGTATCTGTATTAGGCCCAAGTGGCTGTGGAAAAAGCACACTTTTATCGATTATTTCCTCATTGCTTACACCATATAATGGTTCAGTGAAGTTTAAAGGGAAGCCTTATGATATAAAATCGGGAGAAATTGGTTACATGCTTCAGCATGACTATTTATTCCCTTGGAAAACAATTAAAGAAAATATTTTTCTAGGTCTTCAGATTCTAGATAAGGATACCGAAGAAAATAAAAATCGAACGCTAGAATTGTTAAATGAAGTTGGATTAAAGGATTATGAAAATGCGTACCCAAGAGAATTATCAGGTGGGATGAGACAACGCGTTGCCTTAGTGAGAACTCTTTCAACAAGCCCTTCGATTGTATTATTAGATGAACCATTTTCCGCTCTAGACTATCAAAATAAAGTAAAACTTGAAGAATTAGTTTTCAACTTATTTAAGAAGTTAAATACTACTGCTATCTTAGTAACACATGACATTGAAGAAGCGGTAGCTATGTGTGATCGGGTTATTACGCTAACAAATGCGCCTACAAAAATATCAAAAATTTTCAATTTACCAGAAGAATTACGTGTTCGCTCTCCTTTTGAAACACGACACCAATCACTCTTTTCTTCTTATGTTTCTGCGATTTGGAAGGAGTTGGAGAAACGTGGATAAAGTAAATGACGAACTAAAATCCTATCACACTAGTATCGTCAAAAAAAATCGCCGTAAAAAGCTACTCATATTTTTCTTCCAACTATTAATTATTATTATCTTTTTTATAGCTTGGGAGCTTTTAAGTCATCGAAAACTAATTGACCCATTATTGTTTAGTTCACCTTCTAAGATTTACGATTTACTCATCGCAAAATTGGGAGATGGCTCCATTTACCATGATGCTATGACTACAATCACTGAAACACTCGTTGGATTTATTTTAGGCACAATTATCGGGATCATTCTAGCAATCATTCTTTGGTGGTATCCATTTGCCTCAAAAGTACTTGATCCATTTTTAGTAGTCTTTAATGCCATGCCAAAAGTCGCGCTTGGTCCAATCATCATTGTAATTTTTGGCCCCTCATATTCGTCCATAATTGCCATGGGGATCATAATAAGTTTTGTCATAACAGCGCTGGTTATTTATCAAGGCTTCTTACAGGTAGATGAAAATTATGTAAAAGTCATTAAAAGTTTTGGAGCTACAAAAACTCAAATCTTTAAAAATGTTATCTTTCCTGCTAGTATACCTACCGTCATTTCAACATTAAAAGTAAATGTCGGATTAGCTTGGGTAGGAGTGATTGTCGGAGAGTTCTTAGTTTCAAAAAACGGACTTGGCTATTTAATCGTTTATGGCTTCCAAGTATTTAATTTCACTCTTGTTCTAATGAGTGTATTAATCATAAGTGTATGTGCTGCTTTGATGTATATTATTGTTGAATATATTGAGCGAAAAACAATAAAGAAATAATTTGGTTTAATATGACTTAAAGCTCACTTACTATAGTGAGCTTTCTCTTTGTTGAAAAACAACTTTTCAATTAATTATCAAATTTTCATAAAAGGAGTAGAGTAATGTTGATTTCCATTACAGGATGCTCGCTTTCCATGGGGCGAAATTCTTTCGCCTCCTCGGCAAGCCTGTGGGGTCTCAGCCTTCCCGCTTATCCCATAGGAGTCGAGCATCCCTCGGTTCCAATCAACTTATTCATCGAAAAAAGTCTACTTTAAAAATCTAATCAAATAGCCTTTACTTAGCGTAATCTAACAGTTGTTTATTAATCAGTCTGTGGTCAATGAAAATAAAACATTAATTAAACTAATCTGTTTTTCTAAATATCAGCTCAAATATTTATAACCTCTGAAAAATGGAAACATGAAATTGCTCAAACATATTAACATTTAAAACCATCAATAGAACATCCAAAATATGATAGTTTCATTATTAAATAAAAGTTCATTTAATGTCCGTTTTCCATATTGACTATTTTATATTTCAACACTCTGAAAGCTCACTTAATATGTGTGCTTTTTTTCATGCCGTTTTATCTTCCTCATTAACCTTTTATGAGGAACCTTTTCCCCTTTTTCAGCTGTTTTACTTCCTCATGAACCCTTTATGAGGAACCTTTTCCCCTTTTTCAGCTGTCTTACTTCCTCATGAACCCTTTATGAGGAACCTTTTCCCCTTTTTCAGCTGTCTTACTTCCTCATGAACCCTTTATGAGGAACCTTTTCCCCTAATTGAGCTGTCTTACTTCCTCATGAACCCTTTATGAGGAACCTTTTTTCCTTTTTGAGCTGTTTTACTTCCTCATGAACCCCTTATGAGGAACCTAATTTCTTTTTTGCGCTATCTTACATCCTCATGAAACTATAAAAAAAGCTCACCTTATAAAAGTGAGCTTTTTTTAGTATTCAAGTAACTTAAACTTTGTGAAAATACTTCGTCACGCATGATAAAACTAAATCGGCGATCTTTTTTTATGTTTGGTGGAAATTCGTCTAACAATACTGGGCCGTTTGTTTCAAAATAGTGCTTTTGTGTTAAAAGTTCTCCTATTTCGGCAAAATAAATATTTTTTATAATAATTTTATCCTTACCTGTAACTCGGTATTGCCCTAAATAATTAATTTTAGATACATTTCCACCTGTTTCTTCTAAAACTTCACGTTTTGCTGCTTCTTCAGGTGACTCGCCTTCCTCGACTTTTCCACCTGGGAATTCGTATCCTCTTCTTTGATGGTCTGTGAGTAACCATTGGTCTTTGTATTTACAAATAACCCAAACATGTTTTGGATTGAGTGAAAATGGATGTTTCTCAAACGATAATTCAACTGTATTATGGTAAAAATCTTTAAATATGTACATTTTAACCTTCCTACATTCATACTTGTTTTTCCATTGTACTATTTCTATTAAAATGTTTCATCATTATTGAAATAATATTCCTGAAACTTTATGAAAATATTTGATTGCCTTGCATATTGGACAGTATACTATATCATAGTAGTATAACTATTTAGGAGGATATAGTATGACTGGAGTATTTATTGTTAGTGGAATAATTATCGTTGTTGTATTCGGTGCTTTCGTTCTTACTGTAAATAAAGGCTATGGTGTACAACATAAAGTCGATAAGCTAGAAGACGTAAAAATGAAAAATAACCATGATGAGAAATAATTCTAGCAGACGAAAGGTTTGTATATGAATAAAATTTTAATTGGAATCATTAGATTTTATCAAAAATGGATTTCACCTGCAACGCCACCATCATGTAGATTCTATCCAACTTGCTCTAGTTATGGACTAGAGGCAATACAAACTCATGGTGCCCTTAAAGGAACTTATTTAACGACTAAAAGAATACTTAAGTGTCACCCACTACATCCAGGTGGATATGATCCAGTACCTGATAAAATAAATAAGGAAACAAAAAAAGATACGGTCAAAGAAACTTGAAATGAATAACAAGTTTAATTTGATCGTATTTTTTTAATTAGTGATTTTTATTGAGAAGTATATTGATAAATCTTTTTAGAAATGCTTCGGATTCTCTCTTCATCCACTTCTACCCCTAAACCAGGGCCAACTGGTACTTTAACTTTTCCATTTATTAAAGCTACTTCTGGAAAAATAAGATCATGCTCCCAATGCCTAGATGAAGCCGAAATATCTCCTGGTATTGTAAATCCGGGAAGAGATGCTAATGCAACGTTTTGAATTCTAGAAATCCCGGTTTCAATCATGCCTCCAACCCAAATTGGAATATTCTTTTCAACACAATAATCATGAATTTCAATTGATTTAGTTAATCCTCCGACTCTCCCAGGCTTTACGGTAATGATTTTGCATGCGTTTAATTCATACGCAATTTGAACATCCTCTATGGAACATATACTTTCATCTAAGCAGACTGGAGTAGAAATTTCCTTTTGAAGAATAGCGTGCTCGATGAATTGGCGTTCGCCGAAGGGCTGTTCGATCATTAACAGATTAAATTCATCTAATTTTTTTAGTTTCGGAATGTCTTCAATCGAATAATCTGAATTGGCATCAATCATTAGAGGGATTGTTGGATAGTTATTTCGTATAGTTGAGACAATTTCGTAATCATTTTCTTTTGAAACTTTAACTTTAAATCGTTCATAGCCTTCTTTTATATATGCACTAATTTGTTTCAACATTTTTATTGGCTCGTCTATACTAATTACTACCCCAACTGGTATCTCTGCCTTATTGCCCCCTAAAGCTTGTGCTAAAGTGATTGAATGTAGTTTACTATACAAATCCCAATATGCACCTTCAAGCCCAGATTTAGCCATTTGATTGCCTTTAAATTGATTTAAATGTGTAGCAACTTCACTTGGATGGTTAAACTGCTTTTTTAATAAGATCGGTATAAAGAAATCCTGTAAAGTATGTAGAGCTGTTTGGATCGTTTCCTCTGTATACCAAGGCTCTGAAAAAGCAACGACTTCTCCATAACCGTATATTCCGTTTGCATCTAAAATTTTAACAATTATACTTTCACGTTTTTCATATGTACCATAGCTTGTTTTAAAAGGTACTTTTAGAGGCTGTTCAATTAAAAATAATTCTATTTGCCTTATCAACATGTTTATTCCCCTTATAGAAGCTTAAGTAGTTCTCTTCTAACTAGCTTGTTTGTTGCATTTCTTGGTAGGTTGTCTACATAAAATATTTCCTTTGGAATTTTATACCCTGCGATTTTATCTCGACAATACTCGATTAGTTCTTCTTGAGACGGAGGATTAGAGGATTTACTAACAACAAATCCAACAGGTACTTTTCCCCAATTCGGGTCTTCTTTGCCTGTTACACCAGCTTCAATGATATCTGGATGCGATATTAGTACTGATTCAATCTCTGCTGGATATATATTCTCTCCACCGGAAATAATTAGGTCACTTCTACGGTCAACTACAAATAAAAAACCATCCTCATCTACATAACCCAAATCACCTGTATAAAGATACTCAGATGAATCAGTTAACTTGGAAAGTTTATAATAACCTTTACTCACGTTCGGCCCTTTGACTACAATTTCTCCTACTTCTTTTGGTAAACAAGTTCGTTGATTTTCTCTTATTTCTAGCGTACATCCAAATAAAGCTTTACCTGCCGAACCAATTTTAGAAAGCATATATTCAGGAGAAAGCGTTGCTACTTGTGAACAAGTTTCAGTCATTCCGTATGTTTGATAGACTGGCACATTTAATTCTCTTGCCTTTTGTAAAAGAGGTAACGGAGCAGGCCCTCCACCAAGTAAAGCTGCCCTTACGCTGTTTAAATCATTTGTACCTTCAACAATAGTTAATAGGTCATTTAATACTTTTGTTACAACAGATAGAATTGTTACATTATGCTTTATGACACAGTCCTTAATCGTATGTGCATCAGCTTTATTCGTTAACACAATTTTCATGCCATAAATGGCACTTTTATATACAGTAGATAAACCACCCACATGGAACATTGGCAAACAGACTAGCCACACATCTTTATGATCTAATCCTAAATTTAATACTGAAGCAATTGCACTGCTCCAATGATTAAAATAAGTTTGTAAAACTGCTTTTGGGAAACCAGTAGTACCAGATGTGTACATCATAGTTGCGATTTTATCACCATCAAAATTAGACTTGATTGGAAATTCCTTTGATTCACTGTTCTCCATTTCATTTATATTTAACAGTTTTATATTTTCAGGAATTTTCACCGTATTTGATTTCGCTACGATTAAAAATACAGAATCACTATTTTCTAATTGATATACTATTTCGTCATCACTTAATCTTATATTCAATAAAATTGATGTTGCTCCAATATAATGAAGTGCATAAACAACTTCTATAAATTCAACAGAATTATTCATTAAAACCGAAACATGAGATCCGTCTTTTATACCAAAATGGTGAAATTTATATGCAAGATTTATAACTCGATCATGTAAATCCTTAAACGTAATTTCTTCCCCATCTGTTGCAATTGCTATTCGATTAGGGGTTAATCTTACTCTCTCAAGCAAAAAATTCGGAATTTGATTCATCAAAAACACTTCCTGACTAATATCTAAATTTACAAAAGTTCATTAAAGAAAACTCTTCGATTGGCGAAGATAGAGGCGTAGTTGCATTTATACTTAATTCCTAGATTGGACAACTACGTCGAGGTTTCATCTCCGCTGCCAATTTATACTTTCTTAATGTGCAAAAAAGCTTGATGATTTCTCATCAAGCTTTTATCTTCTTTCAAATCAAGGAAAACGTGGGAATTTATCGAAATCAGGTGTACGTTTTTCTTTAAATGCATCGCGACCTTCTTTTGCTTCCTCAGTTGTGTAGTAAAGAAGTGTTGCATCTCCAGCTAGCTGTTGAAGTCCAGCTAAACCGTCTGTATCTGCATTCATTGCTGCTTTTAAGAAGCGAAGTGCAGTTGGACTCTTTTCAAGCATTTCTTCAGCCCATTGAACTGTTTCAGCTTCTAATTCTTCTAAAGGTACTACTTTATTGACTAAGCCCATATCTAATGCTTCTTGTGCATTATATTGACGGCATAAGTACCAAATTTCACGAGCTTTTTTGTGCCCTACAATACGAGCTAAATAGCCTGAGCCATAACCAGCATCAAAGCTACCAACTTTAGGACCAGTTTGTCCAAATTTAGCGTTTTCAGCTGCGATTGTTAAGTCACATACTACGTTTAATACGTTACCTCCACCAATTGCATAACCAGCTACCATTGCAATTACAGGCTTTGGAATAACGCGAATTAAGCGTTGTAAATCTAAAACATTCAGGCGAGGAATGCGGTCTTGTCCAACATAACCACCGTGTCCGCGAACACTTTGGTCTCCACCAGAACAGAATGCTTTTCCACCTTCACCTGTTAAAATAATAACACCAATTTTTTCGTCGTCTCTTGCATAAGCAAAAGCATCAATCATTTCCGATACTGTTAATGGTGTAAATGCGTTATGTACGTGCGGACGATTGATTGAAATTTTAGCAATTCCATTATATGTAGAATATAAAATTTCTTCATACTTTCTTTCTTGTACCCATTCAATAGTCATGAAATTTCCTCCTTTTCACTTTTCAATAAAAACCCAATTACTATTGTAGCAAATTTTTCCGAATGTTCCACATGAATTGCATGGCCTGCGTGTGGAATTTTAATAATTTGGCTATTTTCTAGCTTCTCGTTCATTTTCTCCATTATTAAGCAAAACTTTTCATCATATTCTCCACAAACTAATAAAGTAGGTTTTTTAAATTGCTTCAAGTCACTCCATAGAGATGGTTGAATGCCCGTGCCCATCCCTTTTAGACTATTACTTAAGCCGATTAGTGACTGATTTAATCTTCCTTGTTTAATCTTTTGTTGTGACTCTGATGTCAAATTCTTTTGAGTTGCAAATAAGGGAATATTTTCCCAATAATTAACAAATACTTCAATACCTTCATTTAGGATCATTGAAGATAAATGATTGTCTTGTTCGATTCGAGCTAATTTTTCATTTTCAGTTTTAAGACCAGCCGTGCAGCTTTCTAACATAAGCGATTTAATTTTTGTTGGATAGGCTAAAGCGAAATAGAGGGCTAGTCTACCTCCCATCGAATAGCCTAATAGATGCACCGAATCAATTTGCTTTTTTACTAAAAAATCATGTAAATCTTTAGCAGCAAATTCCATTCTGTACCGTTCATCATTAATTGGACAATCTGTTTTCCCATGTCCTAATAAATCAATTGCTATTACATGATAATTTCGTTCTAGTTTACTTATTAAACTTCCCCATGTCTCCTTTGAACCTGTGAAACCATGCAATAATAATATAGTTTGCCCTTGGCCAGATTCAATATATGAATATGTGACCTCATTTATTTTAATTTCCATGAACAAGAACACCTAATTTCATTTCTCGTATTCTGCTTTTACAATGCTCCAAACTTTTTGATGAAGATCATAATTTTCTTTACGACTTGTCTGTATTTCAATAACATGCAATCCATTATTCTTTTTACCTAATTCATCTTCAAGTTCAAACCAATTATGAATTTTCGTATGAACTCCACCGAAAAGGGCAGTTGCATGCTCGAATTCCAATCCTAAAGGAGTTCCGAATAACTCTTCAAAATGTTTTTCTTCTTTTGATTGAGGTAAAAATGAGAAGATTCCTCCCCCATCATTATTAACAAGGATCACTCTTAAAGGTAAATGATGTAGTTTAGAAAGGACTAGACTATTTAAATCATGATAGAAAGACAAATCTCCAATTAATAATGTGACACTCTCTCCAGCAGCTGCCATCCCCAATGCGGTTGCAATTGTCCCATCTATTCCATTTACCCCTCGATTACAAGCAATTTTTAACTTTTTAGATTGATTATGTAAAAACGTATCCACATCACGAATAGGCATACTGTTTGAAACAAACAATGTACTTTCTTCAAGTAAATTTTTTGCTAAAACTTGAACGATTTTCCCTTCAAAAAGTTCATCAAACTGTTTTGCTTGTTCTAGTCCATTTTTTGTTTTTTCATTAATTGTTTTCCATTTATTCAACCAATCTATTTCATGACTACTTGTTTTCTCGTATGACTCCAAAATTGCATTACAAAACTGGATATCATCACAAGAAATCATTTGAGTTGCTTTTAATGTCGGATCCCTCCATAGGTCTCCTTCGTCAATTACAATTAGCTCGCAATCTTTTTGTTTTTGAATATATTGGCTAAACGTTTTAGATACAGGCATTGCTCCGAATCGTACGATAACTTCAGAATCAAGCGAATCAACAATGTCTTCAAAACGAAGAAATGTATCATATGTATCGATTACATTCGAGTCTTCATTCCCATTAATTGTTCTTCCATTTGAAAGAGGATCACATAGAACTGGATAGTCTAATAAATTCCCTAAAGATTTAATCTTCTTTAAAGCTCCTTCTTCAACATAAGGACCACAAACTAATAAGCCTTTTCTTTTTGATTGAAAAAGCTTCGTGAACTCATTACTTGTTTCATTTGAAATTGTTGCAAGAGTTTCAGTAAGTATTGTGTGAGCAGAATTTTTACGCTTTCCTGCTGAGTATATGTCATCAATCGTAAAATTAGGAACTAAAGGTTCTCGAAGTGGCACATTCATATGTACGGGCCCCATTGGAGCGGTCACACATGAACGGTACAGTCGATTAACGCTTGACCGCGCGTATTCGTACATAGCTTCCGAAGCCTCTGGTAAGGCTAACTCAATAAATTTTTTTACAAATGAACCGTATAAACCAATCTGATTCATAGCTTGTGGTGCACCTATATCTCTAAGCTCATGTGGTCGATCGGCTGTCAGTACGATTAATGGAATTCTTGATTCCTTTGCTTCAGAAATGGCTGGCATATAATTAGCAGCAGCAGTTCCAGAAGTACAAATTAAAACTGTAGGCTGTTTCGTACTTTTAGCGATTCCTAAAGCAAAAAATGCTGCCCCTCTTTCATCTACTGCAATATAAGACTTTAATTTTGGATGTTCATTTACTAACATCGATATTGGTGTAGAGCGTGATCCAGGACTTATTACAACGTTTTTTATATTTAATGCACTTATTTCATCTACAAGAGCACCAATATACTTTGTTAGTGCTTCATTATCTTTCATTTCGTAACCCTCCTAATGCATTTAGCATTGGCAGAAACTTTACACCAGTTTCAAAAAATTCTTCCTCTGGTTTTGAATCTTGTACAACACCACAACCGGCATATAATTTTGCTTTATCTTCTTTAATTAAGGCACTTCGTATGCCTACAGCAAAATCACCATTTCCGTTTAAATCAATCCACCCAATCGGTGCACCATACCATCCTCGGTCCACAGGTTCAAGTTCACGAATTAATTTACATGCCTCTTCCTTAGGAAATCCTCCAAGTGCAGGGGTTGGATGTAATGCTTGAATTAATTCAATTAAAGAAACATGATTATATAATTTCCCTTCAACTGGCGTGAATAAATGCAATAAGCTTTTAGTCGCCATTATTCTTGGTGTTGAAGGTATTGATAATTCATTACAATATTGTTGTAGCGTTTCTCGTATATAGTTTACAACAAAAGCATGTTCACCATTATTTTTTTTACTATTTAATAACCAATTGGCGGCTTCTGTGTTTTCTTCCTTAGTTATTCCTTTTGCGGCAGATCCCGCAAGACACATCGAAGAAGCTGTATTATTTTTCTTAGAAATTAATCGCTCAGGTGTAGCGCTAATAAATACAGTATCTTTTAATTGATAAGAAATAACATAGTTAACATTTCTTGTTGCTTCTAATTCATAAATTACTTTTGTTGAATTTACTTCTGCAGAAAATGTTGCATCTAAAGTTCGATTTAAAACAACTTTTTCTAATTCTTCGTTTTTCATTTGATGAATTGCTTCTTTTACGCTTTGAATCCATTCATTTGGTTCAAATTCATCTTTGTTAATACATTCTGATTGTGTAAAGCTTGGTTGCTTCATTCCAAACTTTTCTAAAAAATCATCATATTCTTTATATTGAAGCAATAAATCCTCTACTGTAGTTTGTTCATTAATTTCATAATTAGAGGTGATGAATGTCCCTTCGTTTGTAACCGTCACCATTAATTTAGGTACATAGAAATGGGAGGTACCAAAATTCTTCCAATCTTGATCATTTTTATAGTTATCAAAAAAAGAGAAACCCCCAAGAGCTATCGGTCCTGTACCAAAGCAATTTTCTTGCTCGATATACACTTGCTCTCCAAAGCGTTTCCATTCTTTTTCTATTGCAGAATACTGTTCTTCTGTACTATGATGAAAAGGAACTAAAGTACCAATTCCTGTGAGAATTAACGAGTTTTCTTGGTTTGACCAATAAAAGCGTTCAGTAAAACCCAATTCATGATAAAAATGGTAAACACTTAGGGGATGGATATTCATTATTTTTTCCACTTTACAAATGAAGCGTTTTGAACAAGCTTTTGCCTTTTGAAGAGAATGCTCAAAGAAGGCAATCGATTCCAGTTGACCTGTTCTAAGCATAATAGTTCCCCCTAGCTTAAATATACGTTAAATACATGATATAACTAAAGATACAACGATGAATGTAGACTGTCAATTTTATGAAGTTCGTCCATACTTTTTTAAAGTAAAATGACCTACATTTTCAAATAATATTAAAAAGGAGGATGTTAAAATGCAACCAACTGTTCAATCTCCAACTTCCTCAACAGGTTTTAGAACATGGTGGAATTTATTAAGACCACATACATTAACCGCAGCGTTCATTCCTGTTGCGATTGGAACAATGTTAGCGCACATAGCTCACTCATTTCATTTACTTTTATTTCTTTCAATGCTTATTGCAAGTTTACTAATCCAAGCCGCTGCAAATATGATTAATGAATATTATGATTATAAAAGAGGGCTAGATCATGAAGGTTCTGTCGGTATCGGTGGAGCAATCGTAAGAGATGGTATTAAACCTTCAACTGTTTTAAATCTTGCTTTTACTTTTTTTGGTATCGCTCTTTTATTAGGCATTTATATTTGTACTCAAAGTAGTTGGTGGATCGCAGTTATTGGACTTATTTGTATGGCAGCAGCTTATTTTTATACTGGTGGACCACTTCCAATCGCATACACTCCATTTGGTGAGTTAGTAGCGGGCTTTTTTATGGGAGTTGTAATTATTGGTATTACTTACTATATTCAAGCTGGAAATTTACCATCAAATGTGATCTTACTTTCGATCCCTACTTCAATTACAATTGGAGCAATCTTAACAGCAAATAATATTCGTGACCTAGATAATGACAAAGAAAATGGACGTAAAACACTTGTTATCATATTAGGTAAAAAGAATGCAATTATCTTTATTGGTTCATTATTTGCAGTTGCATATGCTTTAGTTATTTTATTTGTTATCATGAATTTAATTACACCTTTTGCACTTATTTCTTTAATAAGTATTCCTGTTGCAATAAAAGCAACAAAAGGATTTATAGGTAAGACCCAACCAATGGAAATGATGCCAGCCATGGCAGCAACAGCAAAAACAAATACTATAATGGGATTCCTTCTTGTTATAGGCTTAATAATTGGAAATATTTTTTCCTAATTAAGGCAGAACAATTCCTCAAAAAACTTAATTCATGTTTTCCTCCTTTTTGAACAAAATATGGATAGTCATATTCATTTATTGAAAAGGGGGAGCATGATGCTTTCACAATCACAAATCCAAACATTTAAAAACGAACTACTTAAACAAAAAGAACATATAGAAGAAAGACTAAATGACCCAGCATTTACACCATACTCACTTAGAGATTCTGTTGATGAGCTTTCACTTGCAGACAACCACCCAGGTGATTTGGGTACTGAATTATTTGAGCGTGAAAAGGACATATCTCTTCATGAGCATTTAAGAAACGAACTAGATGACGTTAATACAGCGTTACAAAAAATTGAAAATGGAACATATGGCATATGTGAAGTAAGTGGTGAAGAAATACCTTTTGAACGGTTACAAGCTCTTCCTACAGCAAAAGCGATGATCGAACATACTCACGATCAGCATATTTCAAGTTCAAGTATAAGATATGATCGCCCTGTTGAGGAAGAAGTATTAAACCCACCATTTAGTAGAGATCCTAAAGACCGCTCAATGATGTATGACGCTGAAGACGCTTTACAAGATGTTGAAAGATATGGAAATTCTCAAACTCCGTCAGATTTTGAATTTAATAATATCGAGGAGTATGGAAGCGCATATACTGAGAGCTATGAAAATGTTGGTTATGTTGAGGAATTTGAAAACTTTATCGGAACTGATATTTATGGAAAAAATCGAACTGTCTACCCTACAAGAAAACATGAACAATATGAACAAGATCTTGATGACTATGAAGAACAAGCTTTAAACGGAGAATTATCTGAAATTGATGTGAAAGACATTGAAAAGTACTAAATGAGTTAATATTTCATTAAAAAACGATTACTCTAATGTAGTCGTTTTTTTTATATTTTGAAATTAAATACATATACTTAATCAAGACAACTTAATTGAGGAGGTTTTATGAATATTAAGTTAATTGTTTTATTTTTCTCCTTATACTGTTTATTTTTTATTTCTTCTATTTTATTTCCGATCGACTATGATTGGTATAGTCACCTAATTAAACCTAGTTATACTCCTTCTGGAAAAACAATCGGGATCATTTGGGCATTCTTGTATTCTTTCATTTCTTTAAGCGTATGTATAATCGTTTCTTTAGGAGAATCCTTTAAAAAAGCAAAATGGTTTTATATTCTATTTATTATTAATTATGTTTTTAACCAGTTGTTTAGCTATTTTGAATTCAAACAAAAAGATTTACTTATGGCTACAATTGACTGTGGACTCGTCTTTGTTACAGCAATTCTTTTAACGATGATCGCATATAAACATTCAAAAACTTCGTTTGTATTACTCATTCCCTATTCTATTTGGTCATTATTTGCAACCTTTTTAAATTACAATATCTACGTACTAATTAGATAGATTTTTAGATTAATATAAAAAAGGCATCCTAAAAAAGGATGCCTTGAACATAACAAAAATTATTTTTTGTTTACGTTAGCTGCTTGTGGTCCACGGTTTCCTTCGATGATTTCGAATTGAACTTCTTGACCTTCTTCTAAAGTTTTGAAACCTTCGCCTTGAATTGCAGAGAAGTGTACGAATACGTCGTTTCCACTTTCAGTTTGGATGAATCCAAAACCTTTTTCGCTGTTAAACCATTTAACTTTACCGAATTCCATCGATAATACCTCCTAAAAATACATATATACACTATTAATGCGTGCATAAAAGAGGGGTAAAGAAAAAGAACGCCATTGTCCAATCGGCTAAAGGATTGCTACAACATTGAAAGTGGTCAAAACTTCTTTTCAAGACAAAGAAAAATGAGCGTTACTAAAAATTTTGTAGTGCAAATGTATCGTTAATTTCTTACCTTCAAATAAATATGCAGTTAATAGTAACTTAAATATATCATATCTAAAAAAGTGCGTCAATGACACTTAGGCTTAATTGAGAGAATTTTTTATATAATTCTTATAATTTATCTTTTATACATTTTGACCTACCTAGCTTCCTATAAAAATTGCATATTTTCTCATTAAATAGTTAAAATAAATGAGGATTATGTAATAATTTATCAAATTTTTTATTATTAAATAACTAGATTTTAGTATTACAATATTTGTATAGTTAAACTAAAAGGAGGCATAAAAATGAAAAATTCTCATGAAGTTACATATAAAATTCATGGCCATGATATGCAGTTTGTACAAGTAGAGCTTGATCCAAAGGAAACAGTCGTTGCTGAAGCTGGAGCAATGATGATGATGGATGATGGGATCGAACTTGAAACAATTTTTGGTGACGGTTCACAGCAATCAGGTGGATTATTCGGAAAATTGGTTGGAGCGGGTAAGCGCCTTGTTACAGGTGAAAGCTTGTTTATGACTAGTTTTACAAACCGATCAAACTCATTAAAAACAGTTAGTTTCTCAGCACCATACCCTGGAACAATCATACCTTTAGATTTACATGAGTATGGAAATAAAATTATTTGTCAAAAGGATTCATTCTTAGCCGCAGCAAAAGGCACTTCAGTTGGGATCGAGTTTAGAAAGAAATTAAGTACCGGCCTATTTGGTGGCGAAGGCTTCATCATGCAAAAACTCGAAGGTGATGGTCTTGCTTTCTTACATGCTGGTGGTTCAATTTACCAAAAAACTCTTCAACCGGGTGAAAAAATTAAAATCGATACCGGATGTATTGTTGGATTCACTGGTGATGTTAATTATGAAATTGAATATGTTGGAAATGTAAAAACTGCACTTTTTGGAGGAGAAGGTCTATTCTTCGCTACATTACAAGGTCCTGGAACAATTTGGGTTCAATCATTAACTTTAGCAAGATTAGCTTCTCGAATTGGTCAATACTTACCAAGTTCTTCTAAGGAAGAAGGAAGTATATTAGGTGGCCTTGGAAATCTACTGGATGGTAATGATTAATTCAGTTTTTAAAAACGTTTTTTTGATTACATACAAAAAACTAGTCAACGAATTCTTGACTAGTTTTTTTCTGTACTATTAGATTACTTCTTCTTCTTCTGGTTCTGTCTCACGTAATTTGTAAGTAAAGGTTGGAGTATAATCATAATCCAACTGCATCTTCTTTACGCCTTCAATATAAGTCGATAAATGGTGACTATTCTTAATAGACCCTTTATTTAGTGAAAAAGTGATTGGATGTTGCACTTGAACGTATTCTAAATAAATGTTTAATGGCTTCACTTCTACTTTAAAGGGTGGGCTTAAAGGGACCATATCATATAAATTTACAAATCTTAAACTATGCCTAACATTTTCATCGTAGTTTTCTTTAAACTTTATATTTCCTACTTTTGGAGAACCAAATGAATAGACATTTGGGTTGCAAATTCCAGTCATTGCTATTTCATATCCTAATAACGTGGCCAATGAACCACCTAAGCTATGACCTGTTATGAATATTTTTTTTGAAAGAGCCTTTTCCTTCACAATTGCTAAAAGCATTTCTCGACAAGATTGATAAATTGATAGAAACCCCGAATGGACACTCCCACCGTTCATCACATAAGGAAATAAGTCTTGATCAATTTTCAAATCAGCTAACCAATCCAAATCTGATTTCGTTCCTCGAAACACAATGATTACGGATTCATTATTTTCAATAATATAGCCAAACCATTCTAGCTGGCTAATTGCACATGCTTTAATTGTATCTACTAATGAATAGCTTGCAGGAATCATAAATTTACCATCATTATCAAACTGAGCATATGCCTGTTCAATGCAAAGTAATAATTCTAAGGCCTTATCATAGTCAACTGAAAGGAATTTCAACGTATCTCTCCTTTCTTGCTTTTCATCATTATATGAAAAACCTCCTAATAATCTAAGAGGAGGTTAAGAATGGTGTAATGTTCTTTGATGAATATTCCATATTTCTGATGCGTATTGACGAATCGTGCGATCACTCGTAAAAAACCCCGATTTCGCAACATTGTTAAGACTTTTTATAGCCCAATCTCTTTTATTTTGATACGTATGATTAATACATTCATGAGCTTTTACATATGAAGAGAAATCTCTAAGTAAGAAATACTCATCATTATAAGACATGAGCGAATCAAAAATTGGTTCAAATTCTTCCCTTGGTAAAGGAAATAACCCGTGAAGCATTTGATCTAACACCTTTTTTATTCGTAGATCATGATGGTAATAATCACTGCTTTTATATCCACCGTATTGGTAATAATTTAATACCTCGTCAGCTGTAAGTCCGAATGTAAAAATATTCTCCTCGCCAACTTCTCTTAAAATTTCAATGTTTGCACCATCAAGTGTACCAATCGTTAAAGCACCATTCATCATAAATTTCATATTCCCAGTACCCGATGCTTCTTTACTTGCTGTCGATATTTGTTCACTTACATCCGCTGCTGGAAAAATAATTTCACCTAGTGAAACTCGGTAATTTTCAATAAAAATTACTTTAATAAATTGACTTATATAGCGATCATTATTAATAATATCAGCTACTGAATGAATTAATTTAATGATCTTTTTAGCAAAGTAGTAGCCAGGAGATGCCTTTGCTCCAAAAATAAAAGTTCTAGGATGCATTTTAAAGTGTGAATCTTCCTTCAAACGATTATATAAATACATGATATGTAAAACATTTAGTAATTGTCTTTTATATGCATGCATCCGTTTTACTTGAATATCAAAAATTGAACCTGTATCTAATGCAATTCCATTTGTATAATGAACATAATTTTCGAGAACTTCTTTTCTCTTTTTCTTTACATTCATAAATTGCTCTAAGAATGCATCGTCATTTTGATACTCTAATAGATTCTCAAGTTGAGTTGGTTCGTGTATCCAACCGTCTCCGATCGAATCATTTATTAAGCTACTAAGCTCAGGATTACATTGGAGTAACCATCTTCTATGAGTAATACCATTTGTTTTATTATTAAACTTGAATGGTTCATACTCATAAAAAAGCTTCATTTCTCTTTGTTTTAAAATTTCAGTGTGGATTTCAGCAACTCCATTAACGCTCTTACTGCCTACAATTGCTAAATGAGCCATTTTAACGACTCCATGAGCAATAATAGCCATTTGTTCAATTCGGTCCCAATCACCTGGGTATTTGTTCCAGAGTTCTTTACAATATCTTTCATTTATTTCTTCTACAATCATATAAATTCTTGGTAATAATGGCTTAAATAAATCAACTCTCCATTTTTCAAGTGCTTCTGATAAAGTTGTATGATTCGTATATGAAATCGTTTGAGTTGTAATTTCCCACGCTTCATCCCAGGATAACTTTTCAACATCGATTAATATTCTCATTAACTCAGGAATCGCTAAAACTGGATGTGTATCATTTACATGAATAGCAATTTCTTGATGGATTTTACGAATATTACCGTACTGCTCCTTATATGAATCTACTATTCTTTGAATACTTGCAGAAACTAAAAAATATTGCTGTTTTAGACGTAAAATCTTTCCTTCATCATGTGTATCATCTGGATATAAGAATTCTGAAACTGCTTCAGCCTCTCGCTTATATTTCATCAGTGATTTATTTGAGGAATGAGTAGACGCTTCAGCACTCCATAATCTTAATGTATTTACCGTGTTTGTATGATAGCCGATAATTGGTAAATCATATGGTACCGCTGTGATTGCTTCTGCACCATGAAGGCGGAATTCCAATCGATTTTTATTATTAACTGTTTCTACTTCTCCACCGAATAAAACTTCAATTGCTTCATCATCTCTTCGAACTTCCCAAACATTTCCGTATTTCAGCCATTGTTCAGGTAGCTCAACTTGATATCCATCAACAATTTTTTGGTCAAATAGGCCATGTTTGTAGCGGATGCCACATCCATGACCAGGCAAGTCTTGTGATGCTAGCGAATCTAGAAAACAAGATGCTAGCCGTCCAAGTCCACCATTTCCAAGACCAGCATCGCTTTCAAACTCCTCAAGAGCACTTAAAGAAATTCCTAATCTCTTGAGGCCAGATTCACATAACTCTCTAAGCCCTAGATGAATTAAGTTACTTTTCATAAGCTTTCCTAATAAGAATTCAATTGATAAATAATAAACTTGTTTTTTTCGCTCTAATCGGTATTGTTCACTCGTACCTAACCAATTACCGCTTATATGTTCACGAATCATCGTTCCAAGTGTTTGAAATTGCTCTTGAGTAGTGCTATCTGCAGTACTCTTTCCATGCATACTTTCTAGCTTCTCTTTAAAACTCCACTCAAACTCCTCCACACTAGAAAACATGGAATCACCTCGCCCTAAAAGATTTTTACTTTGAAGACTGCATATATAGTTTTGCATATTCTTTAGCAGATTTTAACCAACTTGAATCTTTTCTAATTGCATTCCTTCTGACTGATTTCCAATGTTTTTTATTCTCATAAATACTCAATCCACGTTCAATTGTGTGAAGCATATCGTGAGCATTATAGTTAGTAAAAGTAAATCCATTTCCACTCTTCGTCTCTTCATTATATGACTGGACAGTATCATTTAGCCCCCCAGTCTCTCTTACGATTGGAACACACCCGTATTTCATCGCAATAAGCTGACCTAGTCCACATGGCTCAAATAGTGAAGGCATAAGGAATAAATCTGCACCTGCATAAATCTGGTGAGCAAAGCGTTCATCAAATCCAATGTAAGCTCTAACTTTATCATAGTAGTTATGCTCCATTGCTTTAAAAAAGTTTTCGAATTCTTCATCGCCAGAACCTAAAATTACTACTTGGACATTATGATCCATAATTTGTGGGAATACGTGTTGAATAAGATCAATACCTTTTTGACTTGTTAATCGGGAAACCATTGCAATAATAGGAATATTCTCATCAATTTTTAATGCAAGTGACTCCTGCAATTTCAATTTATTTTCTGTCTTATTTTCGATTGTAAATTCATCAAAATTAGAGTGTATTTTCCGATCAGTAGCTGGATTATAGATTGTTTCATCAATTCCATTTACTATCCCAAAAAGTTTGTGATCTTGCTCACGTAATAGTCCATCTAACTGCTCTCCAAAAAATTCATGCTTAATTTCTTCTTTATATGTTGGACTAACAGTTGTTATGAAATCACTTGAAATGATTCCAGCTTTCATAAAGTTGATACAATCGTAAAATTTTAAATAGTCATCGCGAAAATATTGTTCATCAATTCCTAACATATCGTCCATTACTTCTTTTGAAAATACGCCTTGGAATTGAAGATTATGGATTGTAAATATAGATTTTATTTTTGGATTAATATCTTTTAATGCGCCATACTCTTTCATGAAAAATGGGATCATTGCAGTATGCCAGTCATGACAGTGAATGACATCAGGTTTAAAGTCTAATTCTTTAATACACTCAATTGCAGCTAGTGAAAAGAATGCAAAACGCTCTCCATCATCAAAATGACCATACAACTTATCACGATTAAAATAGTACTCGTTATCGATAAAATAATAAGTTGTACCTTCTACTTTCAATTCAAATAAACCACAATACTGTTTTCTCCAGCCTAGATTTATAGATAGCTCTTTTACTAGCTTAGCTTCATCTCTATATTTAGCGGGAATTAACGAGTAGAATGGAAGCATTACTCTTACATTCGTATTTAGTTTATTTAAATACTTAGGGAGAGCGCCTGCAACATCTGCAAGCCCTCCCGATTTAACAAAAGGTACACATTCTGAAACAATATATAAAACATTTACCACTGAATCAACGCTCCTTGGACTGAACCTTTTTGAAGCACTACTGGCTCACTTAAGCTTCCTTTTATTTCAACACCATCTTCTATTCGAACATCTTTATCTAATATAACGCCATCTAATATACAATTATCTCCAATGTTTGATTTTTGCATAACAACACAATTTCGAATAATTGTATTTTTCCCAATTTTCACAGCTCTTGAAATAATACTATTTTCAACTGTTCCCTCAATTTCACATCCATTAGCTACAATTGAATTTTTCACAATTGCTTCTTTTGAATATTTTGTTGGTGGCTCATCTTTAACCTTAGTAAAGACAGGATAAGATTTTAAGAATAATTGATTCCATATCTCAGGATTTAATAATTTCATACTTTGCTCGAAATAATCCTCAATTGTTTGAATGATTGAAACTTGTTGAGGTATTTCATACGCACTTAGTTCAACCTCATTATTTTGATCGCGTACAACGTCCATAATTGTTTCATAGCCTTTTTCGTGGAAGTTTTCAAAAAGCTTTAACAATAACTCTTTTTCAAGGATATAGATATTTAAAGATTTACCGAACTGCTTTAGCTCAGTAATTTGTGCATTTGTTTCGATATGTCTCTTTAAAACTGGTCTAAAATCCACAGAGCAAATCGTATAAGTATTTGCTACTACTACATACTTTTGAGTAGAACGTTGTAAAAATTGAATATGCTTTTCGATGAAATCGAATGTACCAAAAGCTCCATCAGTTGGTTCTGGCGTAAAAATAAATAATCCATCCTTTTTACGATTTAAGTCCCAATGTTTACCGGAGCCCAAGTGATCAATAATTGATCGATAAGGTTGATCAGGAAATACAGCAACACTCGTAATACCAGAGTTCACCATATTACTTAACATAAAATCGATCAAACGATATCGACCTGCATAAGGAAGTGTTGCTAATGGTCGATGCTGTGTTAACGGCTTTAAAGATTCAAAATGTGTTGACGCCTCAATTATTCCTAGCATAGTATGTTTCATCAAATAACCCTCTCAATCTATTTTTCTATTTGAGGAATGAGCCACCTCTTATTCTTCGCTTGTTACTAGAATTACCTCTTCATAATCTTTCTCAGGACCTAACAGGCTTCCATCAGGAATAACCATTCCAGGAGCTACTACAGCACTCTCAATTCGAACATCTTTTCCAATAACACAACCTGGCATAACGACAGAATCTTTTATCATACTGCCTTCTCCGATTGTTACACCTTGGAATAATACAGAATGTGATATAAATCCTTCAACAACACATCCCTCATTAATTAGAGAGTCTTCAACGATTGCTGTAGGTGCAATATATTGTGGCGGTTGATTTGGATTAACTGAATATATACGCCAATCACGGTCATAAATATTTAGTTCACTATCTTCATTTAACAAATCCATATTTGCTTCCCATAAGCTTTTTACTGTACCAACATCTTTCCAATAACCTTTGAAAGGATATGCAACTACTTTTTTCTTTTCTTCTAATAAAAGCGGAATAACATCTTTACCAAAGTCATTACTTGATTCTGGATTACGATCATCCATCTCTAAAAACTCTTTTAAAACATTCCATTTAAAAATATAAATTCCCATTGATGCTAAATTACTCTTCGGATATTGAGGTTTTTCTTCAAATTCTATAATATCCATTTCATCATTTGTATTCATAATTCCGAAACGGCTAGCTTCATCAATCGGAACTTCGATAACTGAAATCGATACATCTGCCTCTTTTTCAATGTGATAGTCTAGCATTTTACTATAGTCCATCTTATAAATATGATCACCTGAAAGAATCAAAACATATTCAGGCTGATATTGCTTTATATAATTTAAGTTTTGATAAATTGCACTTGCAGTACCTGTATACCATTTAACTCCAGATGCTTCTGAATATGGTGGTAAAACAGTTACCCCACCATTTAAGCGATCTAAATCCCATGCACTTCCTATACCAATATATGAGTTTAGTACTAGTGGCTGATATTGAGTTAGCACCCCAACAGTATCAATACCTGAATTTGTGCAATTACTTAAAGTAAAATCTATTATTCGATATTTACCTCCGAAAGCTACGGCTGGTTTTGCTAGTTCTTTTGTTAAAGAACTTAATCTACTCCCTTTTCCCCCTGCTAGTAACATTGCTACGCATTTTTTCTGAACCATTGCTGCTAATCCCCTTTCGCATTTTAACTGGACGAATGATTGTAAAACTAAAGGCAGGTAATGCCATTTCAATACTGTATGGTAAACCATGGTATGGTATTTCTTCTGATTCAATGGCAGAACGATTTATTTTACTATCTCCACCAAATTGTATATAGTCACTTGAGAGCAATTCTTTATATCGATGCTTTGCAGGTACTCCAATTCGATATGTGTCATAAGAAATTTCTCTAAAATTACAGATTACGATGACATAATCCTCTTTGTTTTTTCCTTTACGGATAAATGAAAATACACTTTGATCTGCATTATTTGCATCAATCCATGAAAATCCATCCCAATGATTATCAACTTCATAAAGTGATTTATTTTTTTTATAAATCGATAATAATTCTTTGAAATATTTGTTCATCTTGGAATGATATTCATAATCTTTAATCATCCAATCAACTTGCTCTAAATCCTTCCACTCATCAAATTGCCCAAATTCACTACCCATAAATAGGAGCTTCTTACCTGGATGAGATAAATAATAACCAAATAGTACTCTTAATTGAGCAAACTTTTCCTCATATGTACCTGGCATTTTATTTAACAAAGATTTCTTACCATGTACTACTTCATCATGTGAAAAAGGTAAAACAAAATTTTCTGAGAAGGCATATAAAAACGAGAAAGTCATCTTATTATGATGATGCTTTCTTTCCGTTGGGTGAGTCTCCATATAAGTCAAAACATCATTCATCCAACCCATATTCCACTTAAAATTAAAACCTAATCCACCTTCGTATGTAGGTGCAGTAACTAATGGCCAATCAGTAGAATCTTCTGCAATCATTAATACTTGCGGATCATGTTCAAATACCGCTTCATTTAATTTTCTTAAAAACTGAGTTGCAAAAGGATTCTCTTCATTTCTATTTTTCCAATATAATATATTTGCAACAGCATCTACCCTGAAACCATCAATATGAAAATACTCCATCCAATATAAGGCGTTTGAAATAAGGAATGATTTTACTTCTGGTTTTGATAAATCAAAATTTGCTGTTCCCCATACTTCATTTTCTCTAGCATCATAACCTTCATATTCATATGTCGGTTCACCATCAAACATGTATAATCCATGAGAATCCTTACAAAAGTGACCAGGCACCCAATCCATAATGACTCCTAATCCGTTCTGATGACATTCGTCTATAAAGCTCATTAGTTCATGAGGATTTCCATATCGACTAGTAGAAGAAAAATATCCTACTCCTTGATACCCCCAAGAACGATCATATGGATGTTCGACTAATGGTAAGATTTCAATATGTGTAAAACCATGATCTTTTACATATGGAATTAGTTCTGTCGCTAATTCTGCATAAGTGTAGAAATCACCGTTTTTCTTCTTTTTCCAAGACCCTAAATGTACTTCATAAATTAAAACAGGTTCTTCATATACAGACTTTTTAAATTTTTGCTTACGATATTTTGCATCTTTCCATTTATACCCCGAAAGATCATAAACAATCGAAGCTGTGCTAGGTCTTAGTTCACTATAGAAAGCAAAAGGATCACTTTTTAATAAAACTTCACCACGTTTGGTCGAAATTTCATATTTGTATATCGTCCCATGACCAATTTCGGGGATATATATCGTCCAAATCCCTTGATCGTTCAACTTTTCCATTTTATGTTCAGAACCATTCCAACTATTAAAGTCCCCAACTACTGAGACACCTTTCGCATGTGGAGCCCACACTGTAAAAGTAGTTCCAACTTTATTCCCTTTTTTTACAACATGTGCCCCAAAGCATTCATGGCTATGGAATAAACTTCCCTCATGGAATAAATGCACATCAAACTCAGTTGGCCGTGTCAAAAGCAACATCCTCACCTCATTACAATCTCTTAAATTCTTCTATCTCTTAATATTCTACAAATATATATATTCACCTTGTTTTTATGCAAAAAAAATTCAAAAACTTTTTTCGTAAAATGAATAACCATTCATGAAACCGTTGTCATTATTGCGTTTGTCGTAAAAATGTCGAATTTGTCGAACGAATATTTATGTATATTTATACATAGTATTTCAAAATTCCCTTGTAACAATTTGTAAATTTTTGATTTTTCATAAAATTTCATACATATTTCACACTTTTATAACATATAAACTTTATTTTTAAAAAGAATTGTAGAAAATTGTCGGTTTACGGGGGAGAGTTTTTTTTGAAAAATATTTAGAAATCATTAGCAAATTATTTAAATATTTAGATGAAAAATAAAAAAATCTTTAAACCGAATTCAATTTATTTGGTAATATCGAAGACCATGCAACAATGCATATTGATCAGAATAGTGAATTTAAATTACCTGACTTATATTTTAGGCAATTCAACAACAATTATTGAGATTCATGTAGATTCGCTTCAAACTTACTAAAGATTTGGTATATTTACCTACTTAGGTAGGTCTTATTATTAACTCAATAAAATAACAATCGTAATATAGTAAAAAGGATCTTCGTTTTTACGAAAATCCTTTTTTGGCTTATTATTTAAAAGCTTATTAGGCTTGCATTCGCTTATTTGATGTTATTACACGTAAACGAATATCTGAAATCAGGAATACCCCACATAAAATGACAAGAAAACCAAACAACATCCCTAATGTAATATGTTCTTTCAAAATAAGAATACCCCAGATTATTCCAAACACTGGAATTAAAAAAGTAACACTTAATGTTTTGGTAGGCCCAACACTTTCGATAAGATAAAAATACAATAAATATGCTATAGCAGTACAAAATAATGCTAATCCTAGTACTGCCAATATCGCAACTCCTGATACGTTATCTGTAGACTCAGTGAAATTTAAAAATGTAAAAGGTAAAAGTAAAATTGCAGCACCAATTTGTTGACCAGCTGCAAGTGAAAGTGGTGGTACTAAGGCAAATGCCTTCTTTGCATAAACACCCGCAATTCCATATGAAATAGTCGATAAAACTGCTAGTCCAATGGCTATTTTAACATCATAAGTAAAGGGAATTGAACTCCATCCTACTAACAAGATCACTCCTATTACTCCCACTATTATTCCAGTTAACTTACGAATACTCAACCTTTCTTTCGTCCATAAAAAAACAACCAGAGCTGTAAATAATGGCGTCAAAGAGTTTAGAATTGATGACATTGAGGCTGGCAAATATAATGCTGATGTAGCAATTAATGTAAATGGAATTGCTCCATTTAATGCCCCTATTATTAAATATTGTCTCCATCTCTCTTTAAATTGTAAAGACTTTTTAGTAATAACCAAATATAGCACCAGGGCAAACGCAGCAATTGTAACTCTTCCCTCTATTGTTAAAATAGGTCCAAAAACAGGTGAAGCGATCCGAATAAATAAAAATGAAGCTCCCCATAATGCAGCTAGACTCAATAAAGCTATTCCATCTTTTAACTTCATTTATTCAGTCCCTTTCTGAATGTAGTTGGAGTGTAATTAAAATGATGACGAAACATGCTTGAAAAATGTGCAGAGCCTTTAAAACCAAGTTTATGAGCTATTTCAGTTATGGTTTTGTCAGTATCTCGTAATAATCTCAAAGCTTCAATCATTCTTAACCTAGTTACGTATTCTAACGGAGATAAACCTGTGGATTTTTTAAATATTCTTTGCAAATGAAATTTACTTACTCCAACTTCAATTGCTAACCGATCCAGTGTTAAACTATTTCGATATTCTTTTTCAATAAAATGTTTGGCAGATAAAATAATATCCTCCTCATTTGAGTGAAGTAAATCAGGACGACATCTTTTACATGGACGGTATCCATCTTTAATTGCCAAAGAAAATGACGGATAATATGACACATTTTCTTTTAATGGGGTTCTTGACTTACAAGAAGGTTTACAACAGATTCCAGTGGACTTAACTGCATAAATAAACACTCCATCGTAGTTTTCATCGCATGATTCAACTGCATCCCACATGACCTGATTATTTAATCCGTTCATTTAATCACCTCATCTTTAGCTATTCACATTTTAACACTAAGATCATACGCTTGCTTTCAATTTCTTGCTTTCTAATTTCTTTGGTCTTGTAATATTTATTATTTGAAGAACACTTTAAAAAAATGGATTTAAACGACATTTTAACTAAAGGGTGAGGATAAAATGATGCTGGAATTTAAAATGAGCGAAAAAGACTTTAAGTTTTGATAATGAAGAATATTAACCCGAATGAAGATTAATGGAAAAGGAGAAGGGCGAGATTGTGGAGAACTAAGACTGAGATGTGCTGTTTCGATTACTTTATTTGTAAATAGACAGAAGCCATATTGAATCTATGAGAGTTAACTCCCTGTACATCCTAAAACGTACAAAGAGTACTCTAATATAATGAAGAAAGACGTATTCAATTAAAGCTCGTTCACTAAAATCATAAAAAAGACAAATAAAAAACTCAGTTACCTGTGTTATCACAAATAACTGAGCTTTAGTTATGACCCGTACGGGACTCGAACCCGTGTTACCGCCGTGAAAGGGCGGTGTCTTAACCGCTTGACCAACGGGCCAAAAAAAAATATGGCAGAGAAGAAGGGATTCGAACCCTCGCACCGGTTACCCGATCTACACCCTTAGCAGGGGCGCCCCTTGAGCCACTTGGGTACTTCTCTATCATATGGCTCCGCAGGTAGGGTTCGAACCTACGACCACTCGGTTAACAGCCGAGTGCTCTACCACTGAGCTACTGCGGAAAAATTAATTTTAAATTTAATGGTGGGCCTAAATGGACTCGAACCATCGACCTCACGCTTATCAGGCGTGCGCTCTAACCAGCTGAGCTATAGGCCCATTAAATTTTATAAAAAAGCGGGTGATGGGAATCGAACCCACGACCGAAGCTTGGAAGGCTTCTATTTTACCATTAAACTACACCCGCATAATATGGGGCGACCGATGGGAATCGAACCCACGAGTGTCGGAACCACAATCCGATGCGTTAACCACTTCGCCACGACCGCCATAAAGAGTGCCGACTAGAGGACTTGAACCCCCAACCTACTGATTACAAGTCAGTTGCTCTACCAATTGAGCTAAGTCGGCATATTATTAACTAAATCAATTAGTTTTATTACTTAATATAATTTGCTCCACTCAAGCTTAAGTATTGGTATAGTAACCTTCATAAAGTTCGTCCTTGTCTCATCTAGATAATTCAAGGTGTTTTTCGACAAGTACGCTGATGTTTCGCTACAAAGCTTATTCATTCGTGCTCTACCAATTGAGCTAAGTCGGCTTATTAAAAGCTAATTTACTTATTTATTTAAGATGGTGGCTCGGGACGGAATCGAACCGCCGACACGAGGATTTTCAGTCCTCTGCTCTACCGACTGAGCTACCGAGCCATCTTAAATGGCGGTCCCGACCGGGATCGAACCGGCGATCTCCTGCGTGACAGGCAGGCATGTTAACCGCTACACCACGGGACCATTTGGTTGCGGGGACAGGATTTGAACCTGCGACCTTCGGGTTATGAGCCCGACGAGCTACCAGACTGCTCCACCCCGCGATAATGAGGATACTATTTAATATAGTTCCTAAAAGTTATATACAATTTAATAAAAATGGAGGAGTAAGAGGGATTCGAACCCCCGCGGGCTGTTACACCCCTGTCGGTTTTCAAGACCGATCCCTTCAGCCAGACTTGGGTATTACTCCATTATAAGTGGTGGACCTTGTAGGACTCGAACCTACGACCGGACGGTTATGAGCCGTCTGCTCTAACCAGCTGAGCTAAAGGTCCTTAAATAAGTAGCGGCGGAGGGAGTCGAACCCACGACCTCACGGGTATGAACCGTACGCTCTAGCCAGCTGAGCTACACCGCCATAATAAGTTAATTTAAGTTTCTTTAAGTGGAGCCTAGCGGGATCGAACCGCTGACCTCCTGCGTGCAAGGCAGGCGCTCTCCCAGCTGAGCTAAGGCCCCATGTTTTAAATGGTCGGGAAGACAGGATTTGAACCTGCGACCCCCTGGTCCCAAACCAGGTGCTCTACCAAGCTGAGCCACTTCCCGTTCAGAATAACAGGTGGAATAATATGGCGCGCCCGAAAGGACTCGAACCCATAACCTTTTGATCCGTAGTCAAACGCTCTATCCAATTGAGCTACGGGCGCATATTATAAATGGTACCGAGGGCCGGACTCGAACCGGCACGGGGTCAACCCCCGCAGGATTTTAAGTCCTGTGTGTCTGCCATTCCACCACCCCGGCAGCATATGTGGAGCGGAAGACGGGGCTCGAACCCGCGACCCCAACCTTGGCAAGGTTGTATTCTACCACTGAACTACTTCCGCGTATACTGCTTATAAATTATAAATTTAAATGGTGCGGGTGAAGGGACTCGAACCCCCACACCGAAGTACTAGATCCTAAGTCTAGCGCGTCTGCCAATTCCGCCACACCCGCAAATATTCTCTTTTGAGAAAATGGTGAGCCATGAAGGATTCGAACCTTCGACCCTCTGATTAAAAGTCAGATGCTCTACCTACTGAGCTAATGGCTCAAAAGAGTGCCGACTAGAGGACTTGAACCCCCAACCTACTGATTACAAGTCAGTTGCTCTACCAATTGAGCTAAGTCGGCATATGGTGGAGGATGACGGGCTCGAACCGCCGACCCCCTGCTTGTAAGGCAGGTGCTCTCCCAGCTGAGCTAATCCTCCATCAAACCAAGCGACGTTCTACTCTCACAGGGGGAAACCCCCAACTACCATCGACGCTGAAGAGCTTAACTGCCGTGTTCGGTATGGGAACGGGTGTGACCTCTTCGCTATCATCACTTGATTCTTTTTCTTTAGGACATTAATTATTATATCAAATTTCATTTAAAAGTCAATAACTTTTTTGAAGTTTTTTTTATAATAATTTTCGTACCTTCAAAACTAGATAATGTCATCATCAAACTTGTTAGTTAAGTCCTCGACCGATTAGTATCAGTCAGCTCCACGTGTCACCACGCTTCCACCTCTGACCTATCAACCTGATCGTCTCTCAGGGGTCTTACTAGCTTAACGCTATGGGAAATCTCATCTTGAGGGGGGCTTCATGCTTAGATGCTTTCAGCACTTATCCCTTCCACACATAGCTACCCAGCCATGCTCTTGGCAGAACAACTGGTACACCAGCGGTGTGTCCATCCCGGTCCTCTCGTACTAAGGACAGCTCCTCTCAAATTTCCTGCGCCCACGACGGATAGGGACCGAACTGTCTCACGACGTTCTGAACCCAGCTCGCGTACCGCTTTAATGGGCGAACAGCCCAACCCTTGGGACCGACTACAGCCCCAGGATGCGATGAGCCGACATCGAGGTGCCAAACCTCCCCGTCGATGTGGACTCTTGGGGGAGATAAGCCTGTTATCCCCGGGGTAGCTTTTATCCGTTGAGCGATGGCCCTTCCATGCGGAACCACCGGATCACTAAGCCCGACTTTCGTCCCTGCTCGACTTGTAGGTCTCGCAGTCAAGCTCCCTTATGCCTTTACACTCTTCGAATGATTTCCAACCATTCTGAGGGAACCTTTGGGCGCCTCCGTTACTCTTTAGGAGGCGACCGCCCCAGTCAAACTGCCCACCTGACACTGTCTCCGAGCCGGATTACGGCTCTAGGTTAGAATTTCAATACAGCCAGGGTAGTATCCCACCGACGCCTCCACCGAAGCTAGCGCTCCGGCTTCTCAGGCTCCTACCTATCCTGTACAAGCTGTACCAAAATTCAATATCAAGCTGCAGTAAAGCTCCACGGGGTCTTTCCGTCCTGTCGCGGGTAACCTGCATCTTCACAGGTACTATAATTTCACCGAGTCTATGGTTGAGACAGTGCCCAAATCGTTACGCCTTTCGTGCGGGTCGGAACTTACCCGACAAGGAATTTCGCTACCTTAGGACCGTTATAGTTACGGCCGCCGTTTACTGGGGCTTCAATTCAGAGCTTCTCCCGTAAGGGATAACCCCTCCTCTTAACCTTCCAGCACCGGGCAGGCGTCAGCCCCTATACTTCGCCTTGCGGCTTCGCAGAGACCTGTGTTTTTGCTAAACAGTCGCTTGGGCCTTTTCACTGCGGCTCTCCCGGGCATACACCCAAAAGAGCACCCCTTCTCCCGAAGTTACGGGGTCATTTTGCCGAGTTCCTTAACCATAGTTCTCTCGCTCACCTTAGGATTCTCTCCTCGCCTACCTGTGTCGGTTTGCGGTACAGGCACCTATTTCCTCGCTAGAAGCTTTTCTTGGCAGCGTAGAATCAGGAACTTCGGTACTATATTTCCCTCGCCATCACAACTCAGCCTTATGATGTGCGGATTTGCCTACACATCAGCCTAATTGCTTGGACGCGCATATCCAGCAGCGCGCTTACCCTATCTTTCTGCGTCCCTCCATTGCTCAAACGGAAATGAGGTGGTACAGGAATATCAACCTGTTGTCCATCGCCTACGCCTGTCGGCCTCGGCTTAGGTCCTGACTAACCCTGGGAGGACGAGCCTTCCCCAGGAAACCTTAGGCATACGGTGGACGGGATTCTCACCCGTCTTTCGCTACTCATACCGGCATTCTCACTTCTAAGCGCTCCACCAGTCCTTACGATCTAGCTTCAACGCCCTTAGAACGCTCCCCTACCACTGATACCATACGGTATCAATCCGCAGCTTCGGTGATACGTTTAGCCCCGTTACATTTTCGGCGCAGAGTCACTCGACCAGTGAGCTATTACGCACTCTTTAAATGGTGGCTGCTTCTAAGCCAACATCCTGGTTGTCTAAGCAACTCCACATCCTTTTCCACTTAACGTATACTTTGGGACCTTAGCTGGCGGTCTGGGCTGTTTCCCTCTTGACCACGGATCTTATCACTCGTAGTCTGACTCCTATGGATAAGTCATTGGCATTCGGAGTTTGACTGAATTCGGTAACCCGTTGGGGGCCCCTAGTCCAATCAGTGCTCTACCTCCAAGACTCTAACACATAAGGCTAGCCCTAAAGCTATTTCGGGGAGAACCAGCTATCTCCGAGTTCGATTGGAATTTCTCCGCTACCCACACCTCATCCCCGCACTTTTCAACGTGCGTGGGTTCGGACCTCCATTCAGTGTTACCTGAACTTCATCCTGGACATGGGTAGATCACTCGGTTTCGGGTCTACGACCACGTACTATATCGCCCTATTCAGACTCGCTTTCGCTGCGGCTCCGTCTCTTCAACTTAACCTTGCACGGGATCGTAACTCGCCGGTTCATTCTACAAAAGGCACGCCATCACTCGTTAACGAGCTCTGACTATTTGTAAGCACACGGTTTCAGGTTCTCTTTCACTCCCCTTCCGGGGTGCTTTTCACCTTTCCCTCACGGTACTGGTTCACTATCGGTCACTAGGTAGTATTTAGCCTTGGGAGATGGTCCTCCCAGATTCCGACGGAATTTCACGTGTTCCGCCGTACTCAGGATCCACTCAAGAGGGAACGAGGTTTCAACTACAGGGTTTTTACCTTCTTTGACGGACCTTTCCAGGTCGCTTCATTTACCCCGTTCCTTTGTAACTCCGTATAGAGTGTCCTACAACCCCAAGAGGCAAGCCTCTTGGTTTGGGCTATCTTCCGTTTCGCTCGCCGCTACTCAGGAAATCGCTATTGCTTTCTATTCCTCCAGGTACTTAGATGTTTCAGTTCCCTGGGTCTGTCCTCAGTACCCTATGTATTCAGGTAAAGATACTACTCCATTACGAGTAGTGGGTTTCCCCATTCGGAAATCTCCGGATCAAAGCTTACTTACAGCTCCCCGAAGCATATCGGTGTTAGTCCCGTCCTTCATCGACTCCTAGTGCCAAGGCATCCACCGTGCGCCCTTTCTAACTTAACTAATTTTAAAACTAATTGAATTAAACTTACGCAGTTTAATGAATGACATTATCTAGTTTTCAAGGTACAAAGTTGAGAGTGAACTCTCAAAACTAAACAAAACAATGAAGAAACATTTTCATACATGAACCATCGGTTCATGATGTCTCCATAGAAAGGAGGTGATCCAGCCGCACCTTCCGATACGGCTACCTTGTTACGACTTCACCCCAATCATCTGTCCCACCTTAGGCGGCTGGCCCCTAAAAGGTTACCCCACCGACTTCGGGTGTTACAAACTCTCGTGGTGTGACGGGCGGTGTGTACAAGGCCCGGGAACGTATTCACCGCGGCATGCTGATCCGCGATTACTAGTGATTCCGGCTTCATGTAGGCGAGTTGCAGCCTACAATCCGAACTGAGAATAGTTTTATGGGATTAGCTCCACCTCGCGGTCTTGCAACCCTTTGTACTATCCATTGTAGCACGTGTGTAGCCCAGGTCATAAGGGGCATGATGATTTGACGTCATCCCCACCTTCCTCCGGTTTGTCACCGGCAGTCACCTTAGAGTGCCCAACTAAATGCTGGCAACTAAGATCAAGGGTTGCGCTCGTTGCGGGACTTAACCCAACATCTCACGACACGAGCTGACGACAACCATGCACCACCTGTCACTCTGTCCCCGAAGGGAAAGCCCTATCTCTAGGGTTGTCAGAGGATGTCAAGACCTGGTAAGGTTCTTCGCGTTGCTTCGAATTAAACCACATGCTCCACCACTTGTGCGGGCCCCCGTCAATTCCTTTGAGTTTCAGTCTTGCGACCGTACTCCCCAGGCGGAGTGCTTAATGCGTTAACTTCAGCACTAAAGGGCGGAAACCCTCTAACACTTAGCACTCATCGTTTACAGCGTGGACTACCAGGGTATCTAATCCTGTTTGCTCCCCACGCTTTCGCGCCTCAGCGTCAGTTACAGACCAGAAAGTCGCCTTCGCCACTGGTGTTCCTCCAAATCTCTACGCATTTCACCGCTACACTTGGAATTCCACTTTCCTCTTCTGCACTCAAGTTTCCCAGTTTCCAATGACCCTCCCCGGTTGAGCCGGGGGCTTTCACATCAGACTTAAGAAACCGCCTGCGCGCGCTTTACGCCCAATAATTCCGGACAACGCTTGCCACCTACGTATTACCGCGGCTGCTGGCACGTAGTTAGCCGTGGCTTTCTGGTTAGGTACCGTCAAGGTGCCAGCTTATTCAACTAGCACTTATTCTTCCCTAACAACAGAGCTTTACGACCCGAAGGCCTTCATCGCTCACGCGGCGTTGCTCCGTCAGACTTTCGTCCATTGCGGAAGATTCCCTACTGCTGCCTCCCGTAGGAGTCTGGGCCGTGTCTCAGTCCCAGTGTGGCCGATCACCCTCTCAGGTCGGCTACGCATCGTAGCCTTGGTGAGCCGTTACCTCACCAACTAGCTAATGCGCCGCGGGCCCATCTGTAAGTGATAGCTAAAAGCCATCTTTCAATAAAGGAACAGGAGTTCCTTTATGTCATCCGGTATTAGCTCCGGTTTCCCGAAGTTATCCCAGTCTTACAGGTAGGTTGCCCACGTGTTACTCACCCGTCCGCCGCTAACTAACGGGAGCAAGCTCCCATTAGTCCGCTCGACTTGCATGTATTAGGCACGCCGCCAGCGTTCGTCCTGAGCCAGGATCAAACTCTCCATAAAAGTTAAGTTTAAATCTTGTATTGCTCAAAAAACTAATAATTGACGTTTACTTCATGTTTTGTTTAGTTTTCAAAGTTCATTTCCGTCGCGTCATTGGCGACTTTTTCATATTAACATTCTCAGAAGAGCCTGTCAATGTTTTTTAAAATCTTTTTTCTTTCGACGCCGTTATCTCTTGGCGACATAGAATAATATAACATCTATAAATCACACCGTCAACACTTTTTGAAAGTTTTTTTAAAAAAGGTGAAAACTCTTTTCTAAATAGAATACACATGTATTTGGACATATAAATAGTAAGTCATAATACTTTAATACAAACAAGCTGAATAAACTTAACAGTAGCGAATTGTTCAATAGCATCCATCCGATTTGAGAGAGGTGTAAATAATGAATGGTTTCGTATTGTTTTCAAAGCAACACATAATTACATTATTAATCATTCTTCTCCTTCTTATCTGTTTGTTTTACTTCAGAAAATTTAATAAACAATAAGAAAAAGTAGATTTATTCCTCCGTACCCTATTAATCGTCTCAATGCTTACAGTAGAATTTCTATTATATGGATGGCTTATTAAAACGAACCAGTGGGATTGGGGCGATTCATTACCTCTCCAACTATGCAGTATAAGTATGTATCTATGCTGTTATACACTTATTACAAAAAATTATAAAGTTTATGAGATTATCTATTTTTGGGGATTAGCTGGGGCTATCCAAGCTGTACTTACTCCAGATATTAAATATAGCTTCCCTCATTTTAAATATATACAATTTTTCACTACTCACGGAGGAGTCATTAATTTCTATTTGTTATATGACATTTATCTTTGGATATACTCCAATTCTCCGTTCATTATTAAAGTCATTCTTCTATATAATTTTATTGGCTATACCTATTTACTTACTGGATTATGTTATAAAAGGAAACTACTTATTTTTAAGAGCTAAACCTGCTGGGGCAAACTTGCTAGACTTTTTTGGGCCATGGCCATATTACTTAATTGTATTAGGCTTAATTCTTTTCCCCTATTTTTTGATTTTATATCTCACAATTCATTCATTTAACAAAAAGCTGAAGATAAACCAAGTACCATCCGATCATTCTATCAATTAATTAATGAGTGGATCTCCTGTATTTAGCGTAAATTCAAAATTCTTCAATTTCATTAAATAAGTTCGAATTGTTTTCCATGTTAGCACTAACATTTCCTATCTCATTTATGCTATATTTACAATGAATGGGGTGGACAAAGTGGCAAAAAAGAAAAGTAGTAAAATTAATAATATAAGAACGTTTGCACTTTCATTATTATTTATTGGCTTCATCATTATGTATGGTGGTGTATTTTTCAGAGAGCATAAGATTGTCATGACGCTCTTTATGCTTGTGGGATTTTTAGCGATTATAGGTAGTACAGTTGTTTATTTTTGGATCGGAATGCTGTCTACAAAAACAATTCAAGTCATCTGTCCGAATTGTAACAAAACGACTAAAATGCTTGGTAAAGTTGACATCTGTATGTATTGTAATGAGCCACTTACATTAGATCCTTCATTAGAAGGTAAAGAATTTAATGAAAAATATAATAGCAAACGAGATGCTAAACAATAGCAAAATAAATAAAGCACATTACAATTATGTAATGTGCTTTATTATGATAATGCTTTTTCTTTACATTTAGGACAAATTCCGTATACTTCCATTCTATGATTGGTTACTTCAAATCCCGTTTCCTTTTCAACATAAAGATTGATTCCTTCTAATCCGTCGTAATGAAAGTCATTCATTTCACCACATTTTTCACAAATAATATGATAATGATCAGTTGTTATATAATCAAAACGACTAGAAGAATCACCGAAGTTTAATTCTTTAACCATTCCTACTTCACGTAATACTCTGAGATTATTGTAAACTGTTGCCACACTCATATTTGGAAATTTTCCCTCAAGTGCTTTATAGATTTCATCAGCAGTAGGATGTGTTCCACTTCCTATTAAATATTCTATAATTGCATGCCTCTGAGGTGTAATACGTACGCCGCTATTCTTTAAATGTAAAATTGCATCTTGAATATTTTCCTTATGCAACGCCGCTCTCCCCGTTTCTATAAAATAGTTCCTAAATTAATTACTTATTATTAGTTTATTCAACTGCAAGAATATTTGTCAACTTTTTGAGAATTTCTTAAAAAAATTAGCCTATGCTTGTATCCCATATATGAAAACAAAAAAATGTGCGAGAATTCTCTCGCACTTCAATATGCTATCATCTGAGGAGGTATGCCCTATACTCCAATATATTCTCGAAAGCAATATAGGTATAGACGAAAAGCTCGATTTTTTTAGATAAAACGATTCTTTCTCAAAAAAACTTAACATAAATCAAATTAATTGACCCAAAATAGTTTGTACAATTTTAAGAACGACTAATGACACTATAAACATCTTCAACATGATTCTTTACTCTAACCTTTTGCCATACATTTTCGATACAACCTTCTTCATCAATTAAAAATGTTGTACGTTCTATTCCCATATATTCCTTACCAAAATTATTCTTTAACTTCCATACATCATATAACTTTGCAACTTCAGTTGTTTCGTCTGAAAGTAATAAAAATGGTAATTGATGTTTTTCTATAAATTTTTCATGTCTTTTTATAGGATCAGGACTTATTCCTAAAATGACAGTTCCACTATTCATAAACCTTTCGTATGAATCTCTAAAGTCACAAGCTTCTGTAGTACAACCTGGTGTCATATCCTTTGGGTAAAAGTAAAGAACTACTTTCTTTCCTCTATAGTCTGATAAAGTTACATCTTCTCCATTACTTGCTGGTAAAGTAAATTCCGGTGCTTTGATTCCAATTTCAACAGTCATAATAATCTCCTTAATCATAAATATTAACGTTCTTCTTTAAATACTTGTAAAACAAAAGCCGCTGGCATCGTATAACCGATGAGCGCTTCAACCATAGCAACCCATCTTCCGATCCCCACTGGTACAATATCCCCATAGCCTACAGACAAAAGGGTGATTGCGCTAAAATATAAGCATAACCCCATTATATGGTAATTAGTCCCTTCAATAGGAATAGAATGCTCAATTAAAATTGGATGTGGCCCGCGGTCTAGTATAAAATACACTGCGCTAAAGCCGATAAGTACCGTTCCATATATTAAAAATAAAAGAATGTAATTATTAATTGAAATAAGACTTTTATTGACTTTTGTAGTTGAAGTATTCCATAAATACACTAGGCTATACAAAATTGCAAAGATAGCAATAAAAAAGAAAAAAGCAGTTCCCATTTCAATCACCTCATTTCAATTTATGAAACAAGCTATTGAAATAGAATACTGCTTAGTTACCCGCACCTTTATATTTTTTTACACCTTGATTCCAAATTAAAACAGCTATAACAAAAACAACTAATCCCATAACAGGCGTTAAAAATGAATAGACATACCATTCACTTCTACGTAGAAAATACGCAGCCGGATAAACACCTACAAATGCAAATGGTAAAATCCATGTTAATACAAAGCGAATGATTGGATGATAAATATTAATCGGATAACGACCATAGTTTCCTATATTATACATTAACGGCATAATTGACGTTCTTGCATCTGACCAAAAACCAATACTTGCTAAAGCAATAAAGATTCCGGCATAAACAAACATTCCACCAAAAGCCATTAATAGAAATAAAAATGGATCATACCAAGTGATTGAAAGTCCTAATTTAAAACCTGCATAGATCATAATAATCAATCCAGTAATAGCACCTAGTAACGATTCTAACTCCATTTTCTCTAATACAACTTGAAAAAGACTATGAATTGGTCGAGTTAAAATACGATCAAACTCTCCCTTTACGATGTAACGATCATTAAAATCCCATATATTAAAAAATGAACCAAAAAGAGCAAACGGAACTAAAAAGAAACCATAAATGAATACAATTTCATCTCGGTTCCACCCTTCAATAAGTGACGTATGATTGAAAACTAATAATATAAAAATTAAATTTACAGCCTGAGCCATCAAATCTGATAAAAATGATAAAAAGAAGTTTGCTCTATATTGTAACTTCGTTTTTAAATATTGACCTGAATATTGAAGAAATATATTTAAATAAAACATTCTTTAACCTCCTTGTATAACAAGATGCTTTTTAGCTTTATACCATATAAGAGAAATAGGGATACATAAAATAATGATCCAAATTACTTGAAATAAAAGGCCTCTTAAAATCAATTCACCTTTTATGCCTTGAGCAAAAATCATACTAGGAATATAGCTGATTCCTTGAAATGGTAAGTACTTCATTACATCTTGTGCCCAAACCGGAAAGAACGTGATTGGAATCGTTAAACCTGAAAATAAATCGATGATGACACGTTTAGCTTGAATAAATCCCATATTATTTTGAAGGAAGAATGCCATTAAACCTGTTAATAAATTCAATTGTGTATTAATAGCAAAACTGAAAATCGAAGCAATTAAAAATAAACCTAAAGTTTTTAAATTAAATGAAACATCTAACCGAAAAATTAAAGCTACTATAATAAAGCCTGGAATTGAAAAGAAAAAGAATCTAAAAATCCCCTCACCTAACCCTTGCATCACTTTAGTAAGTAAATAGTTATAAGGTCTAATAAGTTCTATTGCTACTTTACCTTCTACAATTTCTTCAGCAATTTCACGGTCAAGATTATTAAAATAAAACGCCCTTGCCATCCAAGCAATTGCTACATAAGTAGTCATCTGGTTTACTGAAACACCTTGAATTGATCCTTGGTGACCATAGATTGCTTTCCATAAAAAGAAATAAGCTCCTATATTAATCGTATAAATAACAATCCCAGTGTAATAATTAGTACGATACGCTAACATCATTAAAAAACGGATTCGAATGATTTCAATATACTTACTCATTACTAATACCTTCTTGGTAGATGTTTCGTATAATTTCTTCTGTAGAAATTTCTAACATCTTCATATCTTTAACGGGATTTGATTGAACTACTTTAGCTATAATCATAGAAATAAGCGTTTCATCATTCGGTAATGTAACACTCCAAATATTTTCGCCTTCTTCTTCTTTCCATTTTACATCAGTTCGTCCGATCAATTCATATAATGTAGTATGATTTACTGGCTTAATAAACTGGAATTGAATTTCTTTCTCTTCGCCCCATTGCCCTTTTAATTGTTCAAGTTTTCCATCATATATGATTTTTCCTTCATCTAACATAACTACTCGATCACACAATGCCTCAATATCAGAAATATCATGGGTTGTTAAAAGAATTGTTGTGCCATATTTTTGGTTTAACTCTTTTAAAAACTCGCGAATTTTTAATTTTACTAATACATCTAATCCAATTGTTGGTTCATCTAAAAATAATAAAGGTGGATTATGGATTAACGCAGCTGCTAATTCACATCTCATTCTTTGACCTAAAGATAACTTTCTTACAGGTTGATCTAATAAAGGCTCAATATCCAAAGTCTTTATGATATAACCCATATGTTCTTCATATTGCTTATCTGGTATTTGATAAACCTTTTTTAGTAATCGAAATGATTCTTGTACTGCAATATCCCACCATAATTGAGATCTTTGCCCAAATACGACACCTATTGATTTAACAAAACGCTCTCGATCTTTTTGAGGATGGTAACCATTAACTGTTATATCACCAGAAGTAGGTGTTAGTATTCCCGTCAACATTTTAATTGTAGTCGACTTCCCTGCACCATTCTCTCCGATATAAGCCATCATTTCACCTTTTTTTACAGAAAAGCTTATATTATTAACGGCTGTTTTCGTTCTATAGTTTCTTGTAAATAAATCTCTAAATGCACCTTTTACACCAGAGCGACTCAAGAAAGTTTTAAATTCTTTGTGTAAGTTCTGAACTTCGATTATGTTTTCCATAAGACTTCCTCCATTTTTTATTCCGTCGCTTAGTGTATTTGAAATACGAACTAAGTACAATAAAAAAGTACTAAAAAGTAGTTTCCAATTTTTATCGGACTATTTTTGAGAAAAATATAGATTCTACAAAATGTTCAAATTTCTTTTTAACTTGTAAAGGCTTACATTTACCACGCGCTAAAATTTCGTGCTAGAATGTAATTTAACCACATAAATAATGTAAGATGCCGGTTAAATGCTTTCATTTTTTTATCAATAATGGGAGGTACTCCATGAATAATCAAAAGTCAATTGAAATACATAATGAAGCTTTAGAACACATCGTTGGAGGAGTGAACAGTCCTTCAAGATCGTTTAAAGCAGTTGGTGGCGGAGCTCCTGTCACAATGAAGCGTGCAAAAGGCGCATATTTTTGGGATGTTGATGGCAATCAATATATAGATTATTTAGCAGCATACGGTCCTATTATCACTGGCCACGCTCACCCACATATTACAGAAGCAATCACAAAAGCAGCAGAAAATGGTGTCCTTTACGGTACTCCTCATGAACTTGAAGTACAATTTGCCAAAATGCTAAAAGAAGCGATTCCTAGTATGGATAAAGTCAGATTTACAAATTCAGGTACTGAGTCCGTAATGACAACTATTCGTGTAGCAAGAGCATACACTGGACGTACTAAAATCGTTAAATTTGCTGGATGTTATCACGGTCATTCGGATTTAGTACTTGTTGCTGCAGGCTCTGGACCATCTACACTTGGTACTCCTGATTCCGCTGGTGTACCACAAAGTATAGCCAATGAAGTTATTACAGTTCCATTTAATGACACCACAGCATATGCAGAAACAATGGAAAAATGGGGTCATGAAGTAGCTGGTGTACTTGTTGAGCCAATCGTCGGTAACTTCGGAATCGTTGAACCAAAAGAAGGATTCCTAGAAGCTGTAAATGAAATTACGCACAATCACGGTGCTTTAGTCATTTATGATGAAGTAATAACTGCCTTCAGATTTATGTATGGAGGAGCACAAAATTTATTAGGAATTGAACCAGACTTAACAGCTCTTGGAAAGATTATAGGCGGTGGATTACCGATCGGAGCTTATGGTGGTAAAAAAGAAATTATGGAAACAGTTGCCCCACTTGGTCCTGCATATCAAGCTGGTACGATGGCAGGTAATCCAGCATCAATTGCAGCTGGTATTGCATGTCTTGAAGTATTACAACAAGAAGGTGTCTATGAAGAATTAGATCGTCTAGGTGCCATTCTTGAAAAAGGTATTCAGGAAAAAGCTGATGAGCACAACATCCATATAAAAATCAATCGCTTAAAAGGTGCCTTAACTGTCTATTTCAATGTAGACGAAGTAACGAATTATGAAGAAGCAAAAGAATCAGATGGAGAAGTTTTCGGTAGATTCTTTAAGCTTCTATTAGAAGAAGGTATTAATCTAGCACCATCAAAATATGAAGCTTGGTTCTTAACTACAGCTCATACTGAACAAGATGTTCACCAAACTATTAATGCTGTTGGGAACGCGTTCCTAAAATTATCTACGATTAAACTATGATATATCTGAGGTCACTACAACTTGAAGTGACCTCTATTCATACATAGTTAATTCTGAATAATCAATTTTTTTACCATAAAATAGGAGGTAGTTAAATGAAATTTCAAACAAAAACAGAATGGTCACCAGGTTTATTTAGAGATTATTACAATAACGAACATGATGCATGTGGGATTGTTGCCTTTATCAATCGTTCGATAACTCAAACAAGAGATACGATCGATATTGCTGCCGAAAGTTTACGAAAGATGAATCATCGAGCGGGATTTACGAACGGTGAAGGTGATGGTGTAGGAATTCAGACTGACATCCCCACTCTACTTTGGCAAGAAAAACTTACATCTGTAGGAATTAGTCCAGAAGTTGTTTCACATCCTTCATTTACAGTTGGACATTTCTTCTTAGATGAAAAATCAGAAATACAAACTTTGCTCCAAATTTTTGAAGAAAATGGTTATGAAACTTTATATCATAATTGTAATCAAACCTTTACTTCAGCACTTGGCCCAATCGCTCAAGCAGTAGAACCTGAGTTCTTACAAGTAGCATTACTCCCAATTAAAAATCACCAAAGTACAACTCTATTTGATTTAACAAATATTATTATCAAAAAAACAAATGTAACTGTTGTCTCTCTCAGTCAATCGACTTGTGTTTATAAAGTAATGGGAACAATCGACACTTTATTGTCATACTATTCAGATTTACAGCATCCTAATTTTCAATCATCTGTTGTGGTTGGTCATAATCGATATTCAACAAATACATCTTCTTCATTTTCAAGAGTTCAACCATTTAGCGTGCTAGCTCATAATGGAGAAATTAACACAATCGAACAATTAAGAATTGAAGCAAAACAAATAGGAGCAAATATTAAGCATGGAAATAGTGATTCACAAGATGTAAATATAACACTTGAGACGCTTATTCATAAATATAACTACTCACTGAAAGAAGCAATGGAACTGTTATTCCCTCCTGTACCAGCAGAATTTGAATCAGATTCAGAAGTAAACTCCATTTACAATACGATTCGAAGTACATTCGGTCCATATTGTCAAGGTCCCGCAGGAGTACTTACAAGAGAAGGAAATGAATTTGTTGCTAGTGTCGACGCTTTAGGTTTACGTCCAGTATGGTTACTTGAAACAAATGATTACTATGTATTATCATCCGAGCAAGGTATTCTATCTCCAGAATTATTTATATCTGAGCCACATGCTCTTTCTCCTGGAGAAAAAGTCGGTATTAATTTATTAAAAGACCGCGCTCAACTATTAACACACCGTGAATTAACGCATTTTGTTACAACGAAATTAAACGAAAAATTAACAATGAATTTAGCAAATAAAGAAGCAAATTCAACTGATTACGTAGAACACTCACCTCCTTCAATTCATCCGTTTGAATATGGGGCTTTTGGATGGCAAAAGGAACAAATCCAATTAGTTGAACAAATGGCAGAAAAAGGTGCAGAACCTATCCGTTCATTAGGGCATGACGCACCACTAGCATGTTTAGATGAAGCTAGAAAAAATCTGTCTGACTTTATGAAAGAAACAGTTGCAGTAGTAACGAACCCTGCGATCGATCGTGATCGTGAAACAGAACATTTCTCTATTTCTGTCCTATTAGGAAAAAGGCCATCTATTACAAAGAAAGATTCAGGAATTGTTCTACAACTCCCTTCTCCGATATTAGGTGATGGTTTTGTAGGAAATACGTTAAAAGCTAGTCGTCAACAAATCTCGTATGAAGAAATTCTAAATCTATATCAATTAGAAAATAAACTTTATACAATTCAAAGTACATTTTCTAATTTACCTTTAGAAGAAACATTGTCCCAATATAAATACGAAGCAGTAGAAGCTGTAAAAAATGGTGCAGAATGTATTGTTATTACAGATGATGAAGCTCATAAAAATAATCAATACTGGATTGATCCGGCTCTTATTACAGCAATAATCCATAATGGACTTGTGAATGCTAAGTTAAGAAGAAACTGTTCAATTGTCTTAAAGACAGCTGCTGTCCGTAATCTTCACGATTTAATGGTAATGAAAGGCTTAGGAGCAGATGCAATTAATCCTCATTTCCTTTTTGGAACTATTTCAGAATTGGAAGCTCCTGAAAAAATAGTAAAACTTTATGATGTTTTAAATAAAGGAATCGAAAAAGTAATTTCAACAATAGGGATGCATGAGCTACGTGGCTATGCAAAAATGTTCAGTAGCATTGGATTACAAGAAGATATCGCTTCGTCTTTAGGCGTTATAAACTTCTTTGGAGATCAAACCGTATCTGGATTCAAATTATTAGAGGCTGATTCGAAAAAACGTTCTGAAGATTACAACGCAAATAACGCAACTATGCCAAAATCTTTCCACGTATTCCCTCGAATTTGGAAAGCTATTGGTGAAACAGCACAAACAGGTAGTTATGAAACATATCGCCAAAAATTAAATCAAATTGAAGAAGAGCGACCAACTACAGTACGTCATGCGCTTTCTTTAGTTGAAAGTAGTAAACCAGTTGATTCAAGTCAGGTTTCATTAGAAATAGGTACTCACTCACTACCATTTATTATCAGTTCAATGTCATTCGGATCTCAAAATGAGGTTGCTTTTAGAGCATATGCTGAAGGTGCAAATCGACTGAATATGATTAGCTTAAATGGTGAAGGTGGAGAAATCCAAGATATGATTGGAAAATATCCAAACACTCGTGGACAGCAAATTGCTTCTGGTCGATTCGGAGTTAATGCTAATTTACTTCACTCTTCTAACTTAATTGAGATTAAAATTGGTCAAGGTGCAAAACCTGGTGAAGGTGGTCATTTACCTGCTTCAAAGGTTACACAAAAAATTGCGGAAACGAGAAATGCAACACTTGGTTCTGATTTAATTTCACCTTCAAATAATCATGATATTTATTCAATTGAAGACTTAGCTCAAATGATTAGTGAAATTAAAGCTGTTAATCCAAAAGCAAAAGTTGCTGTAAAAGTCCCTGTTGTTCCTAATATCGGCACAATTGCTGTTGGTATTGCAAAAGCGGGTGCAAACTTTATCAATATTAGCGGTTTTGATGGAGGAACTGGTGCTGCCCGTGTTCATGCAATTCAAAATGTAGGTTTACCAGTTGAAATTGGTGTTCGTGCAGCCCACAATGCACTACTAGAATCTGGTTTACGTAATTCTGTCGAGATTTGGGCGGATGGCGGTATGAAAAGCGTAAATGATGTTGTAAAAATGATGATTTTAGGTGCAAACCGAATCGGGTTTGGAACTTTATCAATGATTGCAATCGGTTGTACGACATGTCGTGGTTGCCATTTAGATACATGCCACGTTGGTATTGCAACACAAATTGAATCAGAAATTGAAGCAATGCGTCACGGTTTACGAAAATTCACACCTAGACAATTAGAAACAGCAGTAACAAATTTAGTACAATTCTTCACTGCATTCAAAGATGAATTACAAGTGATAGTTGGTTCATTAGGAGTAAAAAATGCTCAAGAACTTGTTGGTAAAACTGAATTCTTAAAACAAACAAGATTTTTAGATACGCTAAGTTTAACTAATTTATTATCTACTAATAAAATTGAGGATAAAGAATATGTACTTTCGAATGGAGAATCTGCTAAAGTACTTCAAAGTAATGACGTTGGAGTTTATGCAAAGGTTGACAATGAATATCGCCATGCTGGCAGTTTATTAATCCATGACCTAGTAGTAAAAAAACAATCCCAAGGTGTAGCTTCTCCTGTCGAGATAAGCTTCGAGGATCAATCCATTCCTGGAAATGGCTTAGGAACTTATACAGTAGAAGATTATTCTGTATACGTTCAAGGCGGAGCTCAAGATGGCGTAGCGAAAACTGCTTTTGGTGGAACAATTTTTATTAGTAAAGCTTTAGGTGCTAACGGACAATACTTTGGTGGTTCGGTCGGAAAATGCTTTGCATATGGAGCACAAAAAGGACAATTCTTTATCCAAGGTAACGCTGACTCTCGAGCAGGCATTCGTTTATCAGGTGCCGATGTTGTAATTGGTGGCCGTAATCAATCTAGTCAACCAATATCACAGAAAACTCGCCTTGGTGCAAAAGCAAATATAAACGGTTTTGCTTTTGAATATATGACTGGTGGTCGTGCAGTTGTTCTAGGAGATCCAGGTCCATGGATGTGTGCGGGTATGACTGGCGGAGTAATTTACGTTCGAAACTCATCTGAATTAGGCCTTACTAAGGAAGCATACCAAAATCGAATCGCAAAAGGTGCAAGTGTAAGTATTGTACCAGTCGATGAAACTGGTAAAAACGATCTAAATGAATTATTAGAGAAATATATCTCACTTTTAACTCAGCATAACCAACAGGACGAAGCTGAATTTGTTCAAAGTTTATTAGACAACATTGAACAAAACTTCTTACAAATTAAACCTAAAAAAGAACAAGCGGATCCATCTGTTTCAACTGAATGATTTTATAAAAAAGAAGCGAAATATTTCGCTTCTTTTTTCATTATTTAATAGTAAAGCCCTTTCATTTCTAAGTTCGAAATCTTTTAACTTAACTAACAATTTAATCTTCTTTCTCATTCATATTATTAACATAATTTCTTAAAAAATTGTATTGATAATGAGTGTAGTTCATTGTATAGTTACAGGATGTTACATGAGAAAAAAATAAGAAAGTTACTTTTAATTGAAGCAATTTTGAAAAACACTCGATGTAATAAATAGTAGTTTAGTAGTAATATAGTTAAACGTTCATATTTCATTACAAGCATTAAGCTAGACAAAAAAAGGAGTAATACAATGAGATTAGGAGCGCGTGTTCTAAAAACTGGTATAGCTATTACGCTCGCCATTTATAGCGCGATGTTTTTTGATTTATCAACAGCTTCGATTGCAGGTATCTCTGCTATTTCGGCATTAAAATCATCAGTAAACCAATCATATAAATCGTTAATTGAACAACTTCAAGCTAACTTGATTGGTGCAATACTGGCAATTATTGCAGTAATTACTCTAGGGAATAATCCAGTAATTATAGGATTTACATGTATTTTCGTGATTATCATTACATTAAAACTAAAACTCGAAAATACAATTGCTACAACATTAGTTACTGTAGTCGTTATTATGGAAGTAAGTACAAGTACCGAACACTTTGCCATTTTTACTTTCGATCGTATTTTGGCAGTAACAATTGGTGTTTTAGCTGCATCATTTGTAAATATTTTCTTAATGCCTCCAAATTATGAAAAAAAATTATCTCGTGGCATGATTTCGATAACTGAACAAACAAATAAATTAATGATGATGGCTTTACACAAAACTGTTAGCCATAATGGATTAAAAGATGAAATATATCAATTAAAAGAAATCATGAGAAATGTTACGAAAATCTATCGCTTATACAAAGAAGACCGAATCATTCTTGTTGGTCGTAAGAAAAAAGAGCATGAAAAATCTCGTAAAATCGTATTGTTTAGACAAATGCTTGTCACAGCCGATAATGCATTTGATACATTAAAAGCTTTAAACCGATTAGAATATGAAATTAACGCATCTCCGAAAGAGTTCCAAGATTTAGTAAAAAATGAACTAACATGCTTAATGCAATTTCACGAACATGCTTTAATGAAATTAATCGGCAAAGTAAACTTTGATCAAACTGCTCCACTGCATAGAGAAGAAAATATATTAAAAGATAAATTAACAAAGGCATTCTTGGATCACCATGATATTAATGACGAAGAAAAACAAAAAACATGGTTACATTTATTCCAAGTAGTATCCGCCATTTTAGAATATAGCGAAAATGTTGAGCATTTAAATACACTAGTTGATAGCCATCAAACTTATCATAAAGAATACCAAGTTCAAGTTGAACAGGTTGAAACAATGTAAAAGCCTCCGAATTATGGAGGCTTTTTGTTTTGAGTTTGAATCAAAGTATGTGGCGTATCTCGACGGGGTTTTATATTTGATGTTGATTTTTCAATCCTTGTAAACCGATTTTTTCCATTTTTGATTGAATGGAAAGAGTAATATTGCTCGTTTTCTTGCAGAGAGTAACTATTTTGAATCATTCTTCCCTGGGTATACGCTGACCCGTATAAGTAATTTTTTATCTTATTTGTGATTTTTGAAACTTTAATTGCAGTATTGCTGATTTTATTTGCAGTTCGTTGTTTAATTCACACTTACTTCTTCAAATAAAAAAAGCACAAAGAATATCTTTGTGCTAATCTTCTATACCGAACTCGAACTTGTTTCTAAATTTTGAATTTCAAACAAATGATAGTAAGCTTCTTTTTTAGCCATTAATTCTTCATGCGAACCAATTTCGACAATATGACCTTGATCAATATAAACGATTTTATCTACATGTGTAATGGTAGATAACCTGTGTGCAATAAATATTGTTGTTCGGTTCTTTGCTAGTTCCTGAATCGCGTCTTGGATATACCTTTCATTTTCTAAATCAAGAGCTGAAGTAGCTTCATCAAATATTAGAATAGAAGGATTTCTTAAAAATACACGAGCTATTGCTACACGTTGTTTTTGACCACCTGAAAGCTTTACTCCTCTTTCGCCAACAAGCGTGTCATATCCATCTGGTAAACTCATGATAAAATCATGTGCATTGGCTGCTTTGGCGGCTGCAATAATTTCTTCTTCACTAGCACTCGGATTCCCATAACGAATGTTCGATTTTACAGTATCACTAAATAGAAAATTGTCTTGTAAAACGATACCGATTTTTTCACGCATACTTTTTAAATCAAAGTCCCTTATGTCAACACCATCAATTTTAATAGACCCTTTTGTTACATCATAAAAACGTGGTATTAAACTAACTAACGAGGACTTTCCACCACCACTCGATCCAACCAATGCAATCTTTTGACCAGGTTCAATTTGAAAAGTTACATCTTGAATGACCTCTGCATCAACGGCATTATATTGGAAAGATACGTTATTAAAGTGAATTTGACCATCTAACTTCTTTGCAAAAATTGGATTATCTCGATTAACGATGTCATACTTTTCATCCATTAATTCAAAGACACGATCCATCGATGCAAACGATTGTGTTAATGCCGTTGAAGAATTCGCTAATCTTCTAAGTGGATCATATAAACGATCAATATATCCAACGAATGCTACCATCTCACCAAGTGTTAAGTGACCATGAATAACTTGATATGCAGAAAATCCGATAATTAATAATGGTCCAATATCAGTTAATGTATTTATAATTGTAAATGTTCTTGCATTCCACCCTGTATGTTTAAGAGCACGATCTAAAAACTCACCGTTTTTTTCTTTAAATAGTCCACTTTCATAATCTTCCAATGCAAAACTTCGTGTTACTTGCATCCCCTGAATCCTTTCTGTTAAGAACCCTTGTAAAACAGCTAAAGCTTGAGATCTTTGACGAGTCAAAAATCGAAGTCGACCGAAAAAGTACTTTACTGCTAATGTATAAAATGGCAAAACGATTAATGATACAAGCGTTAACTTTACATCCATTGTTAACATGATAGAAACTGTGATTAAGATTGTAATTAAATCTAACCAAACATTCATTAATCCAGTAATAACAAAGTCTTTAGTAGATTCAACATCATTTATTACTCGTGAAATGACTTCACCTGTTTTTGCATTAGCATAATATCTTAAGCTGAGTTTTTGTAAATGTTTAAATAAATGATCTCTAATATCAAATAAAATTCGACTACCGATATATTGAGCATAATACTGTCTGAAATACTCAATAGGTGGTCTTACAATAACAAAAATCCCGAATGCAATTAACATGATGTAAATAAGATGTGAGCTTTTAGTTGCAATTGGTAATGATGAATTAATGATATTATCAACTACATATTTTAATAAAAACGGTAATATCAATGGGATTCCAAATTTAACGATACCTATAGCAATCGTTAAAAAAATATGAAATCGATATGGTTTAACAAATCTTAAATAACGTTTAATACTTCCCATATTTTCATCCTTTCATATCATTAAAAAAGAAACTGTTGAGCAATCTTTTTGAGATATTAATTCTCAAAAAGACTATGTCCGCTCAACAGTTTCGATTAATCACGATACATTAAGAAACGTTCATACCAATTATCAATAAAATCGGAAGCAAACGGCCCTTTTCGTTGATGAATTAATTCCTTTAAATAACCTAAGTTCTTTTTTAAGATTGGGTCAATAATAGGAGGATAATTCATTATTTGTCGATGATTCTCATATTCATCTTCATCTAACAGCACGTAAGTCATGTCTGGAAAAACTTTAATATCTAGATCATAGTCAATATACTTAATGGCACCATCTTCATAGACGAATGGTGAGCTAATATTACAGTAATAATAAACTCCATCTTCTCTAATCATTCCAATGACATTAAACCAATAATCCATATCAAAGTAACAAATTGCTGGCTCTCGTGTAACCCATGTTCTACCGTCCGATTCAGTTACAAGCGTGCGATCATTTGCGCCAATTACTAACTGCTGCGTCCCTTTTAAAATGGTTGTCTCTTCCCATATACGATGAATATGTCCATTATGTTTGTAACTATGTATCTGTATTTTTTCTCCTGGTTTGGGAACGTTCATTGTTTCTCCCTTCTTTCTAGTGTGGACGCATTTCAACACTTTATTTATACTTTACACTTCTATTATAACTAGTTCTTATCCATTTTTAAACAAAAGGGAAGTTAATTTGGTAAAATGCCCCATTGTTTTTTTATTTTAATGCAATTTTCCTCTCATCTGAGAAAGATTTAATAATTTGCTGTGTTTGGATTAAAAAGGTGTCTTGGATAGCTTTTAATTCAGATCTCATTATATGTATTTCATCTTGGATAGAAGACAATTTTGACAAATCCTCTAATTCAAATAGTTGGTTTTCAATTTCTTGACATCGTTCAATTTCTTCTTGAATCTTTATTAACTGATCCATTGTTTCAAGTTGACGACTTACCAATTCATCGAATACTTGCATACCATTCACCATCCTTATTTCATTATTACACTATTTCTTGAAAACTAACATAATCCCTTTGACTACATTTGACGATATTTGACTATTAAGAAGAAATTAATCATTCTATGTGGATTTAAAATGTTGGACTTAAATTTCACGTAGGTAAAAGAGCACCCTTAATATAAGGGTGCTCTTTTTGAACGTTCTTTATAACAACTAGACTGCATGATCTCTCATCAGACAGGAAGATGAATATAGAAAGTAAATTACTTTACTCACTAACTCTCATCAACAGCGCACTTCTAGTAACTTTTTCTTTAGTTAATTATTGTTGGTTTTGTTGTCCAAAGTTGCTAGAAGAAGATCTTTGTGCAGATTTTGCATTAGCTTCTCTTACAGCTTGAACATCAGTTTCACTTGCAAACTCTTGTCCAAAACTTTGGTTTTGTTGTCCAAAGTTTTTAGAAGCAGCTTTTTGAGTAGACTGAGCATTTGCTTGTCTAACTGCTTGAACATCAGTTTCACTTGAAAACTCTTGTCCAAAACTTTGGTTTTGTTGTTTTACTTTGCCAATGTTAGTTCCAGATGCTGTTTTTCCAGCATTGAATTGATTGTTGTTGTTCATGATTTATCACCTCCACGAATAATATGATGTCCATTAGTCGGAGGAATATGTAAAAAACTTTACTTTATTTTTTTTGTTTAATGAACTGTTCGAGTGGAAAACTAAGAGAAGAAATTTAAAGGAGGCTTATTATGTACGTTGGCAGAGATCTTTCAGAATTATCGATGACTCCAAAAACTCAATGGAAAAATAGTGAATTGGAATACTATCATCATTCATTTCAACAAATTACTGGTTATTTAAATATTGAAGGTAGCACAATGCAAAAAGAAATTATAAAAGAAATTGAATCACGTGGTGGTCTTCATAGAAATGAAGCAGACTGGACCAGTGGTACTCGCCCTACTTTTGACTAGAGTACACTTAGAGCACAAAAACCCCAACTCTTTGTTGGGGTTCTTTGTTTCATGACTGAAGCTTTTCGATTTGTTGATAAATTTTTTGATGTACTACCGGAAACGGCAGCTCTTTACACTCATCTAATGTTACCCATTTCTGATTACTTGATAAACTACCTTCATTTATTGCTTCCCCAACATATACTTCCATTTTCCATACAAGATGTGAAAAAACATGCTCAATATTAAATTGATAAGATAATCCTTCAACTACTAATTGAGATTCTTGATTTAAGAAAAAGCTAAGTGTATCACTTTTAGATAACAACGTTGATTGAAATTCAGCAGTTGGAAACTCCCACATATTAGCAAGTAATCCACTAGAAGGTCTTTGTTGAATTAAATATTGATTATTTCTACTCTTAATGACACCTACTACTAGATCAATCGGTTTTGGTGCTTTCTTTTTACTTTTTATCGGTAACTCAGTCACAACACCAGTTTCAAAAGCTAAACATTGTTCTCTCACAGGACATAGTAGACACGCAGGATTTGTTGGTGTACAGATTAATGCTCCAAGCTCCATTAAACCTTGATTAAATGCAGACGGATCTTCATGACTAATTAATGCTCTTACAGCTTGTTCAAAAGTTTTCCGGTTTTTAGGTACACCAATATCTTCCCAAATTGTTAATATTCTAGATAATACCCTCATTACATTCCCATCAACCGCTGGCTCTGGTTTACCGTATGCAATACTAAGAATCGCTCCAGCAGTATAGGGTCCTACACCTTTTAATTTACTTATTAATTCTGGCGTATCTGGTACTTTACCTGAATACTCTTCATGGACTTCACGGACAGCCGTTTGCAAATTTCTAGCTCTGGAATAATAACCAAGTCCTTCCCATGCTTTTAGTACTTTTTCTTCCTCGGCATTAGCCAAGTCAGCAATCGTAGGGAAATTTTGCATAAACTTATTATAAAAAGGGATCACTGTATCCACACGTGTTTGCTGAAGCATTATTTCTGAAACCCATACTCGATATGGATCTTTATTCTTTCTCCAAGGTAAATCTCTTTGTTCTGCTAAAAACCAATTAACTAAATTATTTTTAAAGTCATTTTTGGGGAAAACTTCTAATGTCGTATTTAAATCATTATTCATAACTTATACCTTTCTCTAACGTCTATATGTTTTTGTTAATAGTCAATACTATAAAAATTAAAAGGGTAAGTAAAGGGAGGAACTAAATGGATACTGGTACTCATCTTGTAATGGGATTTACACTTGGCGGATTAGCAACCCTGAGTCCAATTGTCCTACATGACCCACATTTGACAAACTCACTCTTATTAACTACAATCATCGGATCACAATTACCAGACAGTGACACGATATTAAAATTAAGAAATAACGCAAAATATTTAAAACATCATCGTGGAATTACGCATTCAATTCCAGCAGTCATTTTATGGACATTATCACTTTCTGCCCTTATGACATTATTTAACAATAGAGAACACTTTGGACTCTATTTACTCTGGTCTTTCCTGGCAGTAAGTGTACATGTATTCGTTGATTTATTTAATGCCTACGGAACCCAAGCACTAAGGCCTTTTTCAAAACGCTGGATTGCTTTTGGCATCATAAATACTTTCGATCCAATCATTTTTGCAATCCATTTAGTTGGAGTTCCATTTGTTATTTTTCATTTTAGAGCCGGTCCGATTTGTGTCATGCTTTATTTCATTATGATTTTTTACTATGCGTTTAGATATCGACAAAAACAAATCGTGATTCAGACAGTCACAAAAAAATTACCAGATGTAAAACGTGTCTATGTTTCACCTTCTATAAAATACACTCATTATCATATTGTAGCAAGTACAGATTCTCATCATTACGTTGGCAAAATAAAGAAAAGAATCTTTAAAATCCACGACGTATTTAAAAGAATTCCGTTACCAGTAATTGAAGACGTAAAAGCAGCCTTTAAGGATGAAAACGTTAAATCATTCCTGGCATTTTCACCAGTTTATATTTGGGAATTGATTGGACATGACGACCATAAAGAATTAAGACTAATCGATTTAAGGTACAGGACCGAAACTTACTACCCGTTTGTCGCAGTAGTCAAATTCGACTACGAACATAATATTATCAGTTCATTCACAGGCTGGATCTTTAGCGAGAAAAAATTACAGAAAAAACTAAAAGTGGAATCTTAATAAACCAAAAAATAACCCTTAGCAATTTTTTGCTAAGGGTTATTTAATTAATGAAGAAGATTATCCTTCTCTTTCGTTTCTATCATTTCTAAACCTGGTGGCTTTGCAATTTTTATATCTGTTTCATGCAAATATTTTCCATATTGGAAAATAAATTGTTGAACAACCTTTTTAGACATTTGTTCTCCATGATATTCTCCAGCTTTAGCATAAGTTGCTTCAAAATCTTCCCATAACCATTCAACCCAAATTTTTGCTTGTGAGTATGTTAAATGACTATTTTCTTTTAGTAAAAGCTCCGTTAATTGCTCTAAATATTTCTCCATTTAATTACACCTTCCAATTTTTAAACATTTATTATCATCATATCTAAATTCAAAATGGTCATCATATTGATGATGGTTCATTTCATCAATTAGTTTTAATCACTAGGAGGGATTTCTAAGATGACAACAAAAAGTGAACGTTTTTCAAAACAAAAGCATGATATGGCTATTGATGGTAATATAGATTACAAATCACAAAATGCTTCGATCCGTCCAAATGGGAGCATTAATACAAATCCAAGAGATCGTATGGCAAAAAGTAATCGTGATGAATAGAAATTTGACCAGGGGTTTTACATCCCTGGTTTCTTTAATAATGCGATTGGGATTCCTATTTCTTCTTCACTAGTGCTTTTATGCCCCCAAGCAAAGATACCATTCATATATGTGATCATAAATAATACACCGGGTTCTTCAATTAATTCATATTGTTCCCCAGGAATAAATTGACTTGCGTCTAATAAATATGATTGAGCCATCGTTTTTTTACGAAGTATAACTTCAAGTTCATTGATCATATCCATTTGTTCAGCTTTTCTAGCTTGATGATTCAAATTGCTGATTTCTTGAACTAATTCATCTTTCGTTAAATCACTATATCGTTTTGGAATTTCCATTTTAAGTCTCCTCTAAATCATTTAGATATTTTTATTATATCAAGCTAATAACACACAACCAATTAATTTAGCTTCAGACTATTGACAAGCGCTCGCAATCAGTCTGAAAATCAATTGTTTAGAACTCTTATATAGTTCAACCAATTAATTTAGGTCTTCCTCTTCTAAAATTAAAATTGCTTTTTCAATTAAATCAATTGGGAAACCTTTTCGAAATAATACTGTTTTCATTTTTTGAGTATATTCCCAGCCACTTAATTTTTCATATTTTTTTTTCGCTTTTCTAGCATGTATTAATAGAGCTTGTAATTCATCTTCTTCTTCACTTTCATATTGTGTTTCTTCAATTGCAATCGAAGTGATGTTTGCAGAATATCCTTTTCTTCTCAGTAGTTCTTCAAGCTTTGCCTTTTTTTGATTTGTTGAGTACTTTGAAAGTGCAGAAACCTTTTTTTGACAGAGTGAAATAGCATGTTGAATTTGTTTATCTTTTGAAAATAAAATTAAGCTTTTCTCTATTACAGAATTGTTAATACCTTTTGCTATTAATTCATTCTTAATGATTGTTGGTCCTTTCAATGTCGTATTAATAGACGTACGGACATAACTATCAGCGTATTTTTCTTCATTAATATAACCTTCTTCTACAAGTCGGATAATTGTAGTTTGTATTGTATCAATTAAGAATTCTTGCTTTGTTAAATATTGTTCTATTTCTTTTTTTGTTCTCATCATTCTAGATAAATAAACAATGCTAGAAAGATATGCCTTTCTAAGTTGATCGGCATTTAATATCTCTTCTAGTTCAAATGGCTCAAATGATTGACCTTTTTTTATGTTAAATTTAACAAGAGTATCAGCATCTACACTAAATGAATACTCTTCACCATTCCCACTATCTGTGTAAATATTAAATCGTTCTTTATTTAATTTTTGAACTTGAATTTTCGTTATTATAGACATAATTTACCTCAAAATAAATTTTGTTTTTATGTACACATAAAAATAATAATATCATATTATGTATTAAGGAGATGCGTGGATGAAGATTCTTCTTACAGGCGGTACAGGGTTTATTGGATCTCAATTAATAAATGAATTTATTCGACATGAATTTCAATGTTATATTGTCACAAGAAATATAAGAACATCATCTAATCCATTTATTACTTATATTAATTGGGATCAATTAACCTCGAATTCTTTTGGGGAGTCCATTGATGTAGTCATTAACTTAGCCGGTGAATCAATAAACAGCGGTAGGTGGACTAAACAATTAAAAGACAAAATTTTACAAAGTCGTATAAAATCTACAAATATTCTAATTACATGGTTTGAAAGACAAGCCCATCGTCCAAACCTTTTTATTAATGCTAGCGCAATAGGTTTTTATGGAACCTCGGGATCTATAACTTTTAATGAAGATGACAAGCCTATTTCAAATGATTTTTTAGCATCAACTGTAAGAGAATGGGAAACTGTTGCCAGAAAAGCTGAGGAACTGGGAATTCGGACTATTCTCGCTAGATTTGGTCTTGTTTTAGGGTTAAACGGTGGAGCTCTTCCAAAAATGATTTTACCTTATAAATTGTTTATTGGTGGTCCTATCGGAAAAGGTACCCAGTGGATATCTTGGATTCATGAGAAGGATGTTGTTGGACTAATTCTTCATTCGATAAAAAATACCGAAATTAGAGGGCCAATCAATTTAGTGTCACCTAATCCAGTAACAATGAACGAGTTTAGCAGATCCCTTTCAGCAGCTTTACATCGACCAAATTTATTGAAAGTTCCAAATTTTGCCCTTCAATTATTACTAGGTGAAATGAGTATGCTAGTTTTAGAAGGTCAAAAAGTTATGCCCTCTAAAGCCATCCAAACTAATTATAACTTTCAATTCCCAACTTTAAAAGAAGCTTTACTGTTAACTTTAAATTAGTATTTGAAAGGATTTATCATGAATCTATTATTTAAAAATGCAACCATTTTTCCCATTACCTCTCAAGTTTTATATAACCATGATTTGTTAATTGAAAATGGGAAAATTAAAGAAATTGCACCTGAGATTTTTTCGATTGAAGATCAAACAATTGTCATAGAATGTGCAGGAAAACCACTTTTTCCAGGTTTTATTGATGTACACACTCACTTAGGACTATATGACGAAGGAACTGGTTGGGCTGGAAATGATGCGAATGAAACAATTGAAGTATTGACTCCACATATTCGATCAATGGATGGAATATTGCCACTTGATGTTGCTTTTACTGATGCAATCCAACATGGAATTACAACAGCTCATATTATGCCTGGTAGTGGAAATGTAATTGGTGGAACAACTTGTACAATTAAAACATATGGTAAAAGTGTCGATAAAATGATTATTCAAGAACCGTCTGGATTGAAAATCGCTTTTGGTGAAAATCCAAAAAGAACTCATAGTAACGGGAATAAAGAATCAATTACTAGAATGGGTATTATGGGAATGCTACGTGAAGCATTCTATGAAGCTAAAAACTCGCATAACCCAGATGACTTTCGAATTTTACCAATTATTAAAGCTTTAAATAGAGAAATTCCAGTACGAATTCATGCTCATCGTGCAGATGATATTTTATCAGCTATACGTTTTGGCGAAGAATTTAACTTAGATATACGAATTGAACATTGTACAGAAGGTCATTTAATTATTGACCATTTAAAGGATCGAAACCTTCAAGTATCTGTTGGTCCTACATTAACTAGACGTTCAAAAATCGAATTAAAAAATAAATCCTGGACTACATACAAAGCTCTTGCTGATATTGGGGTAAGTGTTTCAATTACAACTGACCACCCTTATACACCAATTCAGTATTTAAATGTATGTGCAGCTATAGCAGTTCGAGAAGGTTTACCTGAGCTCGAAGCTTTAAAAGCAATTACGATTAATCCAGCAAAAAATCTTAATTTATCTCATAGAATTGGTAGCTTAGAAATTGGTAAAGACGGTGATGTAGTATTATGGTCTCATCATCCGTTTCATTATATGGCTAAACCATTACTCACTGTCATAGATGGTAGAATTGTGTATAAAAATATCGAATAATTTTAGTTTGCAATTTGAACAAAATCGTTTATTATAGTATAGTAAGAACGTTTGCGGTAAATTAAATAGAAAGTGTTAAAACACTTTTCTTATATAGTATTTTAACGGGAAAGGCAAATGGTGAGCCACCAGTAAATCGCTGGTCCTAGTGGGTTCGATTCCCACCCCGAAATTTTAGGGTGCATTAAAAAATTATTCATAATTTATTCATAGTTAATGCACTTCACAGGACTTTAAATTTTATTGTTTAGTCCTCACAAAAATTTCGCGGGTGGCGTAACCTTCTTTCGCTACCCTTATTATGAGGAGGAGTAGAGATGCTGAAACAGCGAGATTTACAAGATTGTTCTGTACTTTTTGAACTTATGGTGCATCCTGATGTCTTTCCCTTTGTGCGCCATAAAGCAAATTCGTACGAAGAATTCTTATTTATCACAAAACAAGCAATCGAACTAGAAGAACAAGGAAAAATGATATCAAGAACAATCTTAGATGAGTGGGGTAACCCTATTGGTAACATTTCTTTACATGATATTGAAGATGGATATGGCTTTTTAGGAACTTGGTTAGGCAAACCTTTTCACGGAATGGGTTATAATAAACCAGCAAAAGACGCTTTCTTCCATGAGTTATTTCACGATTTAGGAATCAACTCTATTTTTATGCGTATTCGTAAAGTGAATAAACGCTCTTTTTATGCTGCAAGTAAACTACCATACGCATCATTAGCAAATGAATCACGTAAATGTCTATATGATGAAATAAATCAAAATGAAGAAATTTACGATCTATTTGAAATTACTAAAGACAATTATTTATTGCATACAATGCGTGAAGATTACCAACAACATGAAGTTACACATTTAAAAGAAGCATAATTAAGTATATCAGCCACAAAAAATGGAGAGACTTACTAAGGATTTTATAACTTAGCGAGGTGTTTTTTGTGGATAAACGAAAAGATAAAACGAGACGTAATTTAAGTTCTACTCAAGAAGTATTATATGCAAAGGAATTTAAAAGAGCTGATCGTGCTGCAGGTTATACTAATTTTAATGGCATAGGCAAATAATTTTATTCAAAAAGGCTTTCTTAGGAAGCCTTTTTTTGTTTTTCTAGAATAACTTTATAAACAGTGATGCTCCGTATAACCATCTTGCAAAATTTACAATATCTTATTTAAATTTCACTTGATTCAATAATATAAACCGAGGACGGTCTAACATAATATTCCTTACTAAGTTTTTCCTTTATTCGATGCATTTCATCTTCAATTTTTTCTCCTCGAACAAAAGATCCCCCTTCGATTCCATTCTGATCATCTAGTAAAACATACCAAGAAAATCGAAACTCCTTCATAAAAATTCACCCTTTAAAATAAGAAACTAAAAATGACTATTTTTCATTATATTCACTAACCTCAAATTTATTTTAGTCAATCGTCTAAATATTCTTAAAAATCTTATAAAATAAACTGTCCTTTAAATGTTAGACGCCTACTAACATTTAAAGGACAATTCAAAGTATTAGTTTTATTAACAAGTTTGTAATTCTTTCATTTGAGTTAATAGTTGATAAGCATGATTTACACTTTCATTTGAGGGTGGTTGAATATCTTTTAAAGGATATTTTAATCCTAATGCTTCCCATTTATAAACTCCTAATTGATGATATGGTAAAATTTCTACTTTTTCCACGTTATTTAAAGTGTTTATAAAGCCACCTAGTTTTATTAGATCATCTTCAGAGTCGGTGATTCCAGGAACTAAGACATGTCTAATCCAAACCGGGATATTTCTCTTGTCCAAGTATTTAGCAAAGCATTTAATCTGCTCATTTGATTTTCCCGTAAGTTTTATATGTTTTTTTTCATCAAAATGCTTTAAATCTAATAATACTAAATCTGTGTATTCTAATACTTCGTCTAATTTTAATAGAAAGTTTGGATCAGTACAGAAACATCCACCAGATGTATCAATCGTTGTATGAATCCCATTTTTTCTACAAGATTTAAACAGTTCTAATAGAAAGTCTAATTGTAATAATGGTTCTCCACCACTAACTGTAACGCCACCTCCAGATGATCTCATAAATGGGATATAGGTCTTAATATCCTTCATTACTTGATCAACTGATATTTCTTTACCTACTCCAATTTTCCACGTATCTGCGTTATGACAATATTGACATCTTAATAAACATCCTTGAGTAAAGATTACATACCTAAGACCTGGTCCATCGACAGTTCCACAAGTTTCAATTGAATGTATATTTCCTGAAACCATTGTCATTCACCTCTTAACTATTTTTTTCCTAATTTAGTAAAAACATTAAAGCCTAGTGAAGCATTTCCCTCACTAGGCATGAATTACAGGGATTTTACATAGAACCGTGGAAAGTTCTATTTATTACGTCAATTTGTTGTTCCCTAGTTAGTTTTATGAAGTTAACTGCATAACCCGAGACTCTAATCGTTAATTGTGGATATTCTTCAGGATGTTCCATCGCATCCATTAATGTTTCTCGATTGAATACATTTACGTTTAAGTGATGTCCGCCCTTTTCTGTATAACCATCTAACATAGCTACTAAGTTTAATTTTTGTGTACTCTCATCTTTACCTAATGCTTTTGGAACGATTGAGAAAGTATTTGAAATTCCATCTTGTGCATCTTCATAAGGTAATTTTGCTACAGAACTTAATGATGCTAACGCTCCGTTTGTATCGCGTCCGTGTAATGGGTTAGCACCAGGGGCAAATGGTTCACCTGCTTTTCTTCCGTCTGGTGTATTACCTGTCTTTTTACCATATACAACATTTGACGTAATCGTTAGAACTGATGTTGTATGAATTGAATTACGATATGTTTTATGTTTTCTTACTTTAGCCATAAAGCTTTCAACAAGTTCAACTGCAATGTCATCAACAAGATCATCGTTGTTTCCGTATTTTGGATACTCTCCTTCAATTTCGAAATCAACGACAATACCATTCTCATCTCGAATTGTTTTAACTTTTGCATGTTTAATAGCAGATAATGAATCAGCACAAACTGACAAGCCAGCGATACCTGTTGCCATTGTACGTTTTATATTTGGATCATGTAGTGCCATTTCAATTCGTTCATAGCTATATTTATCATGCATATAGTGAATACAATTTAATGTATTAACGTATAAGCCTGCTAACCAATCTAATAAAACATCAAACTTAACTTTTACTTCTTCATAGTCAAGATACTCTGATGTAATCGGAGCATACATAGGTGCTACTTGTGCTTTCGACTTTTCATCTTTACCACCATTAATTGCATATAACAATGCTTTAGCTAGATTTGCACGTGCACCAAAGAATTGCATTTGTTTACCGATTGTCATAGCAGAAACGCAACATGCAATACCATAATCATCACCATATTCTGGACGCATGATATCATCATTTTCATATTGAATTGAGCTAGTTTTAATTGACATTTTAGCGCAATATTGCTTAAATCCGACTGGTAATTTCGCTGACCAAAGTACTGTTAAGTTAGGTTCTGGAGCCGGTCCTAAGTTATCTAATGTATTTAAAAAGCGGAACGAGTTTTTCGTTACAAGTGGACGACCATCTATTCCAATTCCACCGATTGATTCAGTTACCCATGTAGGATCACCAGAAAATAATTCATTATAATCAGGTGTACGAGCAAACATAACTAATCGTAGTTTCATTACAAAATGATCGACTAATTCTTGAGCCTCTTGTTCAGTTAAAGTATTTTCTTCAAGATCGCGTTCAATATATATATCTAAAAATGTCGATACTCGGCCTAAGCTCATTGCTGCTCCATTTTGCTCTTTTATTGCTGCTAAATAGCCAAAATATAACCATTGGAAAGCTTCTTTTGCATTTGTTGCAGGTCCAGCAATATCAAATCCATGTTTTGCAGCCATTTGTTTTAATTCATTTAATGCACGGATTTGTTCATTTAGTTCTTCACGATCTCGTATTACTTCTTCTGACATAACACTTGTCGTTTTATTTAAAGTATCAATTTTATCTTTAATCAGTCGATCTACACCATATAATGCTACTCTTCTATAGTCACCTATAATTCTTCCACGACCATATGCATCAGGTAGACCTGTAATAACACCCGAACGTCTTGCTGCTTTCATTTCTGCTGTATAAGAATCAAATACGCCTTGATTATGTGTTTTTCGGTATTCTGAAAATATTTTGCTTATTTCTTCGTCAACTTTATATCCATAGGATTCACAAGCTGCCTCAGCCATTCGAATCCCACCATATGGTTGTAATGATCGTTTAAAAGGTTTATCCGTTTGGAATCCAACAATTTGCTCTAATTCTTTCTCTAAGTAACCAGGTTCATGTGAAGTGATTGTAGATACAATTTTCGTATCCATATCTAAAACTCCGCCCTTTTGGCGTTCTTCTTTAGATAATTTAAGTACTATATCCCAAAGCTTGCTAGTTGCATCTGTTGGCCCAACAAGAAAAGATTCATCCCCAACATAAGATTTAACATTTTTTTGAATAAAGTTTCTTACATCAATCGATTTTTCCCATCGTCCAGTTTCAAATTGTCTCCATTGTTCCATCGTATTACTCCTCCTCTACTGCATATAATACAGAAAGTTAATTAAGTATATAACAGATTACGTATTTAATTTATCATACGATGAACTGAAACTTTCACTTATATTATGAACATATTGTGAAACATTGAACAAAGTAATTAAGAAGTTAACTCATATAAACAACTAATTCTTTCCACTAAATTACATTTGCTTCATATAAATAGTAATTCACTCTGAAAACTTTCCAGTTAAACAACAAACTGTTATACTCAAAAGATAGTTACTGTATTAGCAAATTCACTAAAAAAGTGGACAAGACATTCACAATCCGGATATACGATAATACAATGGTTAATACAAAAATGAATAATCTCAAATTGAACAATGTTTCTTTAAAGGAGTAATTATGAATACAAAACTAAATCTTTCTAATTCGATTAATGAAAAATTAAATTTAATATATAATGAACAAATTCAAAAAGTTTTAAAAGAAGAGCAATTATTAATCGGAACAAAACAATATGTTTCTCAAGACACAACGATTTTAGAAGATGCTATTACTGCCCTTCTTCTTGGTAAAAATATATTATTAAAAGGACCAACAGGAAGTGGTAAAACGGTTTTAGCTGAGACTCTTTCAAAATTGCTTTATCAACCGATGCATAGCATAAACTGTTCAGTTGATTTAGATTTAGAAGGTATTGTTGGATACAACACAATTGCCTCTAATTCGAACGGATCTGAAGTAGTTTTCATCGATGGACCTTTAATGAAAGCAATGAAAAAAGGTCATATTTTATACATCGATGAAATTAACATGGCTAAACCAGAAACATTACCATTACTACATGGTGCACTTGATTATCGAAAAATGATTACAAATCCATTTACTCAAGAAGTAGTTAAAGGTGACGAAAACTTTAGGGTAATCGCCGCAATAAATGAAGGATATGTAGGAACAAGCGAATTAAATGAAGCTTTAAAAAATCGCTTCATTATTATAGATGTTCCATACATTAACGGGGAATCATTACTTCAGTTATTAAAAGATGAATCTGAACTAAAAGATGAAGACCTACTTAAGAAATTCACAAGCTTTTCAAGTGATTTAATCCCATTAGCAAGTGAAGGCAGAATTAGTGAAGATGCAGCAAGTATTCGCGGTGTTCTTGACGCATGTGATTTATCTGTTCATATACCAGTACTTCGAGCAATTGAACGCACAATTATCGCTAAATTAAGTGATGACATTGAGCGTGTAACTGTTAGAGAACTAGCTGAAAGTTATTTTCTTTCTTGAAATGAGTGATGATTAACATATGAAACAAATCATTTTTAACAATAAAAAAATCGACGCTTCCACTTTTCTTCAAATGGAAAATTTATCGATTTCTCTTTCGAAAGATCGAAGTTCATTTTTAGAATTTGATTTTCAGGCGTATTACGACGATGAAGAACAAAAATTTACTGTAAGTCATTTTTGGGATACACAAGAGTATAATACACAGTTACAAGGTTTGAAATCAGATGTATACTTAAAAGCTTTAGGTAATAAACATTACTCAGATTTTAGTGAATTCAAAGATACACTAAAGGAATTACAGGAAACTCATTTAAAAAGTTTTTTCACACAATTGTTTGTCCTTCTTGAGGATATCCGACTTGAAGAGTTAATTATTCATCAAAGACCAGGTACAAGACAGTTATTTTCTACGAGAAAAAAAATATATAGACATTATTTTCAATCACAATTTAAAGCAAATGAAATGCGTAATTTCCAATTAGATCAATTGTTTTGTTTAATTTATCTTTCACTTACTTCTACTCAATTAACTTATCAAACGAATGAACAACTCGAGGATATTTTACCAATCCTCTTCCAAGCGTTTGAAGCTAAAAAAACAAGTGATGTTTCTTCCATTGTATTTAGAGTGCAGCAGAGACTACTCGCACTATATAAGGAAGATATGATTCACACATATTTTGGCTATTTACCGTTAAATAAAATTAACGAATTAGCTTCATGTAATAGTAAAGTAAAAGAGCTTCAAAATGACGACCAGCAAGAGGGTCTTGATGAAAGAAATAGCGAAGACGAAAGATTATCAACCTGGCATAGAGAAAGCAAAAATAATGAAACAGATGATAATTTTTTACGATTTGAAGTTGAAAGTGGTACAAAAACTTCTATTAAAGCAAATTTTGCACGTGAAGAAGAGGCCGGCGATCAGGCAATTGCAAATGCATTTGGTTCCTCCAAACAAGGAGAGAATAAAAAGTCAAAACAAACTGATTCATATGAGGCTACGAATTCATCCTCTTCACAGCAAAATCCTTTTGGTAAATACAATAGTAATGTTTCTATTAAATATAAAGAGGCAATTGGGCAAACCGTTACCGAAAAGAAACAGTATTCTACATTGTCTTCAATGGTATCTAAAGATGTTAAAGAACTAAGAAAAACGATTGAAAAATCATTAGAAAATAAACAAAATGCACCTACTGATAAGTACTATGGTAGGTTAAATAAAAAATGGATTCGACTTTTCACAGAAGAAATTCCTAAAATGTTTTATAAAAAACAAACTGAATCGAAAGAATTAGATGCCGTTTTCTACTTATTAGTTGATTGCTCTGGATCGATGTTTAATAAAATGGATGAAGTGAAAAAAAGCGTCATTTTATTCCATGAAACATTAAAACAATTAAAAATCTCTCATAGCATTAGTGGCTTTTGGGAGGATGCTTCAAATGCAACAAAAGAAGACAAACCAAATATTTTACATCAAGTCATTCCGTTTTCAAGCTCTTTATCGCCTTCAGTAGGTCCAAACATTATGCAACTTCAAGAAGAAGAGGATAATCGTGACGGCCTAATGATTCGAATTGTTTCAGAAGAACTCGCTAAACGTTCGGAAAAGCATAAATTTTTGCTCGTGTTTACAGATGGCGAACCTTCAGCATTAGATTATTTCCAGGATGGGATTATCGATACACATGAAGCAGTTAAACAAGCTAGAAAACTTGGAATTGAGGTAATCGGTACATTCATTGAGGAAGAAGAACATCAAGAAGAAACTTCACAATTAATGAAAAATATTTATCAGCACCATTACTTAATCGCCTCAAATGCAGAAGATTTAAGACTTCAACTAAAACCAATGTTAAAAAAATTATTATTAAGAAGCATAGAATAAGATAGTTGTCCATAAGATGAAAAGAAATAGGCTTACTAGTGGCCTATTTCTTTTTATTTTATAAATTTTGTCGAACAGATTTACATAACGAAATCGTATTTCCTATTGATTTTTAAAATTAAACGGAGTACGATAAATTTTGACGACTTAGAGAGATGCATATTTAAAGAAAAGCTAGTGAATAACCGCTAGTTTGTTTTGTATTTAAGGGGGATTAGGACTATGCCTACTTCAATTAAAGCAACATTTTCACGTGTACGATTCGTATTACTGGTTGCGTTAGTAGTTTGGCTAAAAACGTATATTGTTACTCTGTTTGGATTCGATTTAAAAATTGATACAGTCTTTCAAAATGTAATATTATTTATTAGCCCTTTGGCATCCTCATTATTCCTTGTAGGGATCGCAATTTTTTTCAAAGGGAAAAAACGGAATACGATCGCGCTATTGATTAATTTCATTTTAACCTTGCTTTTATGTGGAAACGTTTTATTTTACGGATTCTTTAACGACTTCATAACATTACCAGTGCTGTTCCAAACTAGTAATATGGGTGATTTAGGATCAAGTGTAAAAGAACTAGCAAGCTTTAAAATTCTATTTATGTTTATTGATATTCTTATCCTATATTTGATCTCAAAGAAATTTCCTAAATTTTCAAACACTGGTCGAGTACCTTCATTTATGAAGTCAACTTACTATTTAATAACGATTGCAATTGCAGTTTTAAACTTAGGTTTAGCTGAAATGGAAAGACCTGAATTACTTACTCGTTCGTTTGATCGTGAAATGCTAGTAAAAAATCTTGGATTATATGTTTACCAAGGTTATGATTTATCACTTCAAACAAAGACTTCAACACAAAAGGCCTTTGCAGATAGCAGTAAATTAACTGAAATTGAAAACTATGTAAATAGTAACGGCGCAAAAGCAAATGCAAAGCTTTTCGGTAAATATAAAGGTAAAAATGTTATTGTTATTTCTTTAGAATCAATGCAAAATTTCACAATTGGCGCAAAGGTTAATGGTAAAGAAATAACTCCATTTTTAAATAAATACATTAAAGAAAGTTATTATTTTGATCACTTCTATCACCAAACTGGTCAAGGAAAAACATCTGATGCTGAGTTCATTATTGATAACTCTTTATATCCATTAGATCGCGGTGCTGTCTATTTTACACATGCAAATAACGAATATATGGCTACTCCTGAAATTTTAAAAGATCAAGGCTACTATTCAGCTGTTTTCCATGCAAATAATAAAAGCTTCTGGAATCGAAATGTAATGTACCCTTCTTTAGGCTACGATCGCTACTTTAATGAAGTAGATTATAATATTACTGATGAAAACTCTGTAAACTGGGGATTAAAGGATGAAGATTTCTTTAAACAATCACTTCCTCTTTTATCACAAGTGAAACAACCGTTTTATACTAGATTCTTAACTTTATCAAACCACTATCCTTTCGTACTTGATCCACAAGATCAATACATTGATCAATATAATTCTGGTGACGAGACACTTGATCGTTATGTAACAACAGTACGATATATGGATGAATCAATTAAACACTTTGTTGAAGGTCTGAAAAAATCAGGTCTATATGATAATACGATTCTTGTTATGTATGGTGATCATTATGGTATTTCTGAAAACCATAATCGTGCAATGGCTCAGTTCTTAGGTAAAGACGAAATTACTCCATATGACCATATGGATTTACAACGTACGCCATTTATTATTCATTTACCTAAGCAAAAACAAGGTCAAACGATCTCAAAGGTTGCTGGTCAAATTGATGTAAAACCTACCATTCTTCATCTGTTAGGCGTTGATACAAAAACAGATATTGAATTTGGTAAAGATCTATTTAGCCCAGATTATTCGGAATTCATTGTTTTCCGTGATGGCAGCTTCGTTACAAGTAAATATTATTATGTAGCTGGCTCTAATGAATTTTATAATCGATTAACTGCTGAAAAAGTAGAAGTTCCTGATCAAGAAGCGAAACTACTAATTGATAAAGCCAAAAAAGAGCTAACACTTTCAGATAATATTGTTTACGGTGATTTATTCCGTTTCTACAGTGGCAACAAGCATAAAACAGGTACAATGCAAACAATAACTGACCCAAATCAGTAAAGTGTACTTCAAAAGAACCTCACAGTCTAGTTATTAAATTTTTAGTTTGTCAACAGTCTGAATATGAAAATCAATTTTTTAGTATTTTATCTATACACCGAGAGATGCTTTTACAAGCATCTCTTTTTGTTATAATATGGTATTTATACATAGTTTTTTAATTAAAATATAGTGGGAGGATATTAATTGTATAAAAACTCTAAGTTATTATTTTGGACGATCGAACTACTATTATTATTCTTAGTCTTATTCGTTGGAACAAAAATATCATTCTTATTTCAACCAATTGCTATTTTAATTAGTACTTTATTTGCGCCAATACTTGTCTCAATCTTTCTATATTTCCTATTTGCACCAATAGTTGATTTTTTAGAGCGAAAAAAAGTGCCCCGCTCGATAGGCATTCTTCTTCTCTATCTCGGATTAATCCTAATTGCTGTAGTATCTATCATTAATTTATTCCCAACCTTAACTGAACAATTTAAAGATTTGGTAAATAATATGCCAACAATTGTAAATGAAGCAACAAATAAGATTGGCCTATTAGAGAAATGGTTAGGAAGTCAAAATTACGTTGAAATTAAAGATTTAGAAAAGAAAGTTGCAGACTATGCCCTAGTATTTATCGGTGGCATAACTGGTGGAATTGGTGCATTTTTCAATATTTTAAGTAATGTAACGTTAATCATATTAACAGTTCCATTTATACTGTTTTATATGTTTAAAGATGGTCATAAATTTCCAGCTGCGATGTCTCGTTTTTTACCACAAAGCTTAAGGAATGAAGCAATTCATATTGCAAATGAAACAAGCGAAACATTGGCTTCTTACATTCAAGGTCAAACGATTGTTTGTATTTTTGTTGGAATTGGAACATTTATTGGATATAGTATTATCGGCATACCTAATGCCTTAATTTTAGCGTTAGTAGCTGCTATTACAAATATTATCCCTTACTTTGGCCCGTTTATTGGTGGAGCTCCTGCAGTGATCGTTGCTTTTCTAATTTCTCCTAAATTAGCTTTATTCGTTGTACTGATCATTTTAATTGTTCAACAAATTGATTCCAACTTAATCTCACCATATATCATGGGGAAAAAGTTAAATATTCATCCTTTAACGATTATTCTATTATTATTATTCGCTGGTAACTTTGCAGGTGTACTTGGTATGGTTTTAGCTGTGCCAACATACGCAATATGTAAAGTAGTGATTGTTAATATAACTAGAATCATCAATTTAAGGAAAAAAGCGAAATTCGCGGATAAGATTATTGATGACGATATTGAAACAAATATCGAAATAAACATTAACAACGATAACGAGCCAAAAGAATAAATAAGAGCAAGAATAATGAAGCTGGAGTGATATTCACTCTTAACACTTCCTTTATTCCTGCTCTTTCTTTTTACAATTTAAACGTCTCTCTTCCCTGCTCTCTATTTAAGAGCCATTCTTTCCTCCACAGTCCACCAGCATAGCCTGTTAGCTTACCATTTGACCCAATAATGCGATGGCATGGAACGATGATACTTAATGGATTTCTTGCATTTGCATTCGCAACAGCTCTTACTGCCTTCGGGTTCCCTATACGATTAGCAATATCTGCATATGAAGCAGTTTCTCCATATTTAATTTTAACTAATTCCCGCCACACACTTTCTTGAAAAGGAGTTCCTTTTGCAATTGACTGAATACTAAATTCCTTCCTAAATCCACTGAAATATTCAATCAATTCATTTCCTGCATTCTTCAAAGAAGGTGGCACTATTTTTTGAATTTCGTCATTCTCTTCTTTGACAAAATCAATAAATGCTACTCCTTTTTCATTTCCAACGATCCTTAATGCACCTAACGGAGTGTCTATAAAAGCTGTATCTAATTGATTCATATATCATTCTCCTAGATTATTTATCTAAATTTGGAAAATACTCCATAGCTTCAATACATTGATTATAACCGTTTCGCTTATAAAAATTAACACCTTGTTCGCTTGGCCAAACAATAACAAATTCGAAGTTCATTTCGCCTACCCATTTATTAACTTGGGAGATTAATTTTCCTCCAATCCTCTTCTCTCGATAATCCTTTAATGTATATACATTCGTCATGAAAGCAAAAGGTTTAGTCACTCTACCAGGTCGAGGTACTTTTTGAATAAGTTCAATATAAATATGGGAAACAATTGTACCTTCTATTTCAGCAACCCATATGTACCATTGTTTACTGTTTATTGCATTTAGTAAGAAATCACGACATTCACTGTAAAAGTCATTGTATTCGCTCTCTTTAATTCTGCCCGTCTCATAATCTTCTAAAGTAAAGTCCCATCTCATCTTAATTAATTGATCTATATCTTTTATATCTGCCAACCTCAAATTCATTTTATCCCACCTTAATCCTCAGTACCTAAAACATCGGTATTAGGTGGAATATAACCCATCTGTCGAGCCATCGCGACAATTTGTCCTTTATGATGATATTCATGTGTGATCGTATGTACTAGCAATTTCATCGGTGTGATAGATATTTCTTCATTATGCTCTCTCCATGGAATCTTTCTAACAATTAATTTATTCAATCGGTCAACTGTCATATCCAATAATTCACTCACGAATAAATCAGCTTGATCAAATCTTGATTTAATATCATCAAGACTAAGATTTACAACGTTTTCCTTCGGCGTAATTGGCTTTTTCGTTTTCAATAATATAAAAGATCCAATCCATGCAATATAACATTCTGCCATATGTAGTAAAGTTTCTCTAACACTTTTGAAACCAAACCCGTCTAATTTACGAGTAAAATCCTCTGGCTTTAATTCACCACAAAAATTTAACAATGCCTCACGATTTTCTTTTACCCATTGATATTCCTTCAGATTCACTACAGTCACCTCTTACAATTTTGATTAATTAAGCTATTCTACTAAGAGGTAAAAATTACCTTTAAGTAAAAAAATAAAGGCCTGTATATACCTACAGACCCTTTTGTTTATACAAATAACTTTAAACTTACTTGAACAATTAATAAAACAGAAACTGAAATTAATAGAATTCTGGCTAGCTTCATTGGAACAAATTCAGCAAATCTTAACCCTACTTGATTACCAACAATTGAAGCAGCAGCCATCGTCACAGCAATTTTCCATTGGAAGTGCCCTGTCATATAAAATATGATAAATGCTGATAAACAACTCCCAAAATTTAATACTCTAGCCAACTGAACTGCATTAACATAAGTAAATCCTTTTTTAATAAAATACAAGATTGCAAATGTTGAAGAACCTGGACCGAAGCCCCCGTCATAAACACCAATCCCCGTTAAGATACCCCTATCTAACAATGTTTGCTTTTCAACACCACTTTTATTCGTAGTTTCATAGTTCCACTTTTTACTTGCAAACGTTAACCATAACGAACCAGTTAATAAAACTAATGCCACGATATTCATTACATGTTCATCTAACATACTCGTTACAAATGCACCAATTCCCCCACCAATAAACGAAACGAATATAAATTGAAAAATGACTGAGGTCTTAAAATCTTTCTTTTTAATTGTATAAAGGATACTACTAAACGACCCCAAACCTGAAGCAAACTTATTTGTGGCAATACCCGTTTGAATAGGAATGCCAAGAAAAATCATCATCGGGAGTGTAATTAATCCTCCACCACCTGCTAATGTTCCAACTACTGCTGCACCGATTCCTAAAATAAAAAGTAATAATAGTGAGTCCATTTTCCTATCTCCCTTTTTCGCGTCTATCCTTACTATACACAAAATATTCGAAAAAAGGGAAACTAAAGACCTTATTAGATGTGGATGATTATGGAATAGCAGGACTAAGGGGAGAAATTTTAGGAATGGCGGGACTTTTGGTGCAATAAACGACGTACTGCAATTAAAATTCGAGAATCGCAAATAAAAATGGCAAAACTGCAATTAAAATCCCAAAAACTGCAATTAAATCAGAAATATACCTATAGTGGTACAGGTATTAATACGTACTAATTGTGCTAAAGTAGCTTATTTAAACTGTTATAATAGCAAAATTGCTCTATGTTTTCTCTAGTCGGATAATAAACGAAAAAAATTTGCTAATTTACTATAATGAGTAGCAGTAAAATCCCTCTCAAATGAATAACACTGACGAGATACCCCCACTTCAACATAAAAAGGGCTTGCCCCCGTCAAGTAACCTGACATATGGACAGCCCTCTTTATTAAAAAATACTCAAATTATATCGTGAAGCCAGTAACTCAAATAATTTTATACCGGCTATACTATTTCCTTTTTCATCAAGTGACGGTCCATAAACACCAATTCCAAATCGGCGAGGCACCGCACCCATAACACCGCCAGAAACACCACTTTTAGCAGGAATTCCAACTTTAATCGCAAATTCACCCGATGCATTATACATCCCACAAGTAACCATAAAAGTGTTACAAATCTTTGCTATTTTTTCAGGTATAAGCTGCGTTTTAGAAATAGGATCCCAACCATCAAGCGCGAAAATAAGTCCAATTCTCGCCATTTCTAAACAGTTTACTTCGATTGAACATTGTTTTGTATATAAATCTAATAGCAATTCAACATCTTCAGTAATAATTCCATGCTCTTTCATAAAGTAACAAAGCGATCTGTTCAAGTGCGCTGTTTCAAATTCAGATATAGCAACTTCTTTCGAATAAGAAAGCTCTTTATTATCTGTTAAAACCCTCATAAAGTTCAAAAGTCGTTGAAAGCGATCTTTTATACTATGACCTTTAATCATACTTGTAACTGCCAAAGCCCCCGCATTAATCATTGGATTTAACGGCTTTCCAGCAGACCTAACTTCTAATTTTGCAATTGAGTTAAACGGATCACCAGTAGGCTCCATCCCTACTCGCTCAAATACGTAATCTTCTCCACGATCCATTAAAACTAAAGCTAGCGAAATTACCTTCGAAATACTTTGCAAAGTAAAACGAATGCTCGTATTACCAGCTTCAAAATGTCGTCCATCAGGCAAAAACACAGCCAACGATAAATCCTTTTTATTTGCCTTTGCAAGGGCAGGAATATAATTGGCTACTTTTCCATACTGAATAAACTCCTTTGCCTCTTCAATAAGGACTTTCAATTCCTCCATATTGTGAACTTCTTTTTCCTCTCGAAATCCATTCTGCGTCATAATATCACCTGTTCATTTCATTATTAAGAGAAAAGACATTCTCAAAATCACTTTATATGAGTATGCCTACAACAATTAAATCCCTACCTATTCTTTACGTTTTTCTTATCTACTTCTCCTACCAGACCTGCCCTCATTTCTTGATTTCCCTGTACTTCTTGAATTTCCCGTATTTCCTGTTCTTTCCGCTCTACCTGCATTTCTTGATCTATCTGCTCTGCTTGCATTTCCCGTTCTCTCTGCTCTGCCTGCATTTCCTGTTCTTTCTACTCTACCGGCATTTCCAGTTCTTTCTGCTCTGCCTGCATTACCCGTTCTTTCTGCTCTGCCTGCATTTCCTAATCTATCCGTTCTGCCTGCATTTCCTGATTTATCCGCTCTGCCTGCATTTCCTGATTTATCCGCTCTGCCTGCATTACCCGTTCTTTCTGCTCTGCCTACATTACCCGTTCTTTCTGCTCTGCCTGCATTACCCGTTCTTTCTGCTCTGCCTGCATTACCCGTTCTTTCTGCTCTGCCTGCATTACCCGTTCTTTCTGCTCTGCCTGCATTACCTGTTCTTTCTGCTCTGCCTGCATTACCCGTTCTTTCTGCTCTGCCTGCATTACCTGTTCTTTCCGCTCTACCTGCATTTCTCGATCTTTCTGTTCTGCCTGCATTTTCTGTTCGATCCGCTCTGCCTGAACTTTCTCCTCTTTCCATTTCTATTCTCTTAATTGAAAGATTAAGCTCTTTTTCAATTACTCTCATATCTTGAAAATCTTTTGGAGTAGCAAATGTTATCGCAATACCAGTATCTCCTGCACGTCCTGTTCTTCCAATTCGATGTACATAGCTTTCTGTATCCAATGGTATATCGTAGTTGAATACGTGAGTAACACCTTCGACATCAATTCCTCTAGCTGCTACATCTGTTGCTACAAGATATTGTATTTTAGCTTCGCGGAACATTTTCATAACTTTTTCGCGCTTGCCTTGGGTTAAATCTCCGTGTAGTTCTTCAGATAAAAGACCTTTTCCTTTTAGCTGTTCATTTAATTTATTAGCTCTTCTTTTTGTTCTGCAAAAAATAATTGCTAGAAACGGCTCTGCTTCTTTGATTTGATTCAATAATGCATTAAATTTACCGCGATCTGTTGTTTCAATAATTAATTGTTCAATTTCATCTAGTGTAATTCTTTTAGCTTTTACTTTAATAATTTCTGGCTTTTTCATGTAACGCTTTGCAAGTGATTGGATTTGATCTGGCATTGTAGCAGAAAATAATAAGGTTTGTCTCGACACAGGAGTTTGATTGATAATATCTTCAACCTCGTGTAAAAATCCAATATGTAACATTTGGTCTGCTTCATCGAGCACTAGGAAATCAACTTTATCTAATTTTATTGTTCCTCGTCTTAAATGGTCTAAAAGTCTACCAGGTGTTGCAATGATTAAATGGGCACCACTTTTTAGTTTACGAGCTTGTTGTTCAACATCTTGTCCGCCGTACACAGCAAGTACTCCAAAATCTTCACTAACAATCCTTTTAGCTTCAGCAGTAATTTGAAGGGCCAACTCTCTTGTTGGAGCAACGACTAAAGCTTGTGTATGTGGTAATTCTAAATTAATTCTTTCTAGGATTGGAAATAAGAACGCAAATGTTTTACCAGTTCCTGTTTGCGCCTGTCCTATTAAATCCTTACCTTCAAATACAATGGGAATTGCCTTCTCTTGAATCGGAGTAGGCTCTGTTATCCCTAATTCAGTTAAATACTCAGTTAATTCCTCACTTAAACCTAAACTAGAAAATTTATTCATTAATTTTACCTTACTTTCTATTTTCTTTCATTATAAATAATAATGGTTGTTTCATATATTTACTCAAAAAACGACTAATTCATTGTATCACAACGTTTATTAATCTTTTTAAAATTATTCTTTTTTAATTGTGTAAGTATAATCGATTAGATTTCTTCTGCATCAAGTTATTTTTCACAATTCCTTAGTAAAATAATCAAGAGTTTAATGATATATTAAATTTAAGATCAAGGAAAAAAACGGTAACCCTCGATAGGTTACCGTTTGACTAGTTATTGCCTTACTCTAATCCTAGTGCTTGTAAAACATCATCTAATGTTTTGCCTTTATACTTTGTAGCAGCTTTTGGTGAATTGTCGTTCCATGGATTTTGCATTTTGTAGTTATTAATGACATACTGCATATCCTTTGCATCAACAACACCATCATAGTTAATGTCAGCATCACGCTTATTTGTATTCCAATATGTTTGGATGTATAGCGCATCTTTTACGTCAATGACATTATCTTTATTTACATCTCCACCAGGAATATAGTCATAATTAATCGGTTTAGATCCTGCAGTCGTTTTTCCATCTTCGTTTACACCGATTTTAAAATCTTTCGAGAATGTAAAGTGACCTGGCACATCAATTTTTAATGTAAATTCATCATCTGTTATCGGTAATCTCGTTCTAAATGCTGCTTGTGATAAGTTGCCAGCGTAACCTAAAGGATCAGATACACCATATTCTTTACCATTTACATCTTTCACACTAATTTTTGTACCTGTTTTATTGAAATCAATTTGTTTTGCCATAGGTTCTGCGCCGAACAACATTAGTCCTTCAGCCTGTACTTGAGCTCTCATTAATGAATAGGTCGGTTGAATATAGAAGTAAGGCTGAATTCCTTGTGTCGTTACAGTCGTATTATCCACATTTGTATAAACAGCGTTAAAGAATCGACTTGAACCTGTTCCATTGTAGAAGTTCATTGGTCCTTTGTAGTATAGGTCTTTTGCTTTTAATGTTAAGTCTACTAATGATACATCACCAGCTATCCCTGTATTCGCTAAGTCTCCTGTTGCTGTAGCAGTAACAGTCATTTTAGTTAACGAATTATTAAACTGAGCAGCCGTATATTGAACATCTAGTTTTCCTTTAAATGCTGCATTTGGTTGTACATTGATTAAATCAAGGTACTGACTTGGATAAAGGAAAGTAAATTCTGCTTTCTTCACGTTTGTTTTTATATTTTTGGTTGAGAACGTTACAGTTGTTGATTCACCCATATTAATATGTTGTTTATCAGAGATTGCTGTTGTATATGCCGTTCCTTTTCTAACAAAATATGCATCTATAAAACTTCCATAATTTCTGACAGTTGATTTAGTATAATCTGAGAAATCGTACTCTGTAATGGCATTTACAATTGGACCAGATGTACTTAATGGTATTTCAGCGTTGAAATTTCCTTGTGAGTCTAGTGGTATGCTTTTTTCTTGAGAATTATTAGGATTATAATAAGTAAAATTATTGTCACCTTGTGATGCAGTAATGCCTGCTGCTTTCATCTCGTCTATCTCTTTATCAAATACATTACCTGATACAGAAACTTTCGTGTCAGTCGGATTAGTAGTTTCGTAAATTCCTCCTGCTTTCATATTATTCATTGTTACTTTTGCTTCTTTCACCCCATTGTAAACCGGTGCATCAGCAGTGAAAGTTTCACCTTTATCATTTGTTCCTACCATTCTAATTTTATAGAGTCCTGGGTCAATCTCTTTAAGGTCATACCCAATTGGGTTATCCGGATCACCAGTTAGAGGATAGTATTGACCATTATTCAGAATGCCACGGAAATAATACTCAATATTCTCATCTGCTCCCATTCCGTCAGCTGAGCCTAAGAATCCGATTTCTTTGTCTGTTTTTGGATCTACAATAAAGAAATCAAAATAACGCATATGAGAATTTAATTTAAAGTTTACGCCAATTGACCATTTTGTCGCATTACTTGCCGCTTCATATGGTACTGTAAACGCTGGAGGATTACCTTTTAGGTAGTCAATACCTTCTTTTACCGTATGAATAGCAAATGGAATTTTATATGTTTCATTAGGATCTTTTTGGTTTGTATAGACTACGTAACCTTCATACGTTCCAAGCTTTGCAGTTTTAGGAACATTAATTGTAGCATCCATATTCGCACTGCTGTATCTTTTGACTTTTACAGATGATTTCACATCTAATGTAACGCCATTTGCAGCAGCATCTTGGTCTGCTCTAGAGTCATTTGTGAAACGTCCGTCCAATGTTTGGAATTGAACCTTCACATCATATGTCTTATCTACAGAGCTTTTATTAAATACTGTAATTGCACGTTGATCTGTTAAGTCTTTACCAGTAACAGCTTGTTCTCCAAAACTCAATGCACCAGTAATGTTTTTAATTTGTTTAATGCCTTTACTTGCTAGAGTAGTTGCCTCATTATTACTTATATTATCTTTTACTGTTGAAGTTTTATCTTTTACTTGAATTTCCGTCTGAGAATGAACAGCATCGTATGGATTTACACGACCTGCCCCAACTTCATATACACTGTATTTATCATTTAATGGATCTGCTGTATTCATAAGTGTTGATTTAATATCTGAAGGAGACATATCTGGATGAGCTTGCTTTAATAATGCTGCGACACCAACAACATTAGGCGTTGCCATTGACGTTCCAGATAAACGCTCATACGCGTATTGATAGTTTCCAATTTGATCTGCTCCGTGCATATAAGAAGGAACAGTAGAAAAAACAGATACACCAGGTGCTGTTACTTCAGGCTTAATATCGTATAGTACACGAGATGGACCACGTGAGCTAAAAGGTGCTAATTTATCACCAACTGTCACTTGTTGTTTCATATTACTAAATGTGAAGCCAAGTGATGTACCTTTAGATGCCCCAACTAAAGGTAATTTAGCTGCTAAAGCTTTTCCTTGTGCATTACTCACTAAAAATGTTGGAAGTAATCCATAGCCGTCTCCAAGGTACACATCACCTAATGGAATATCTGTATCATATAAAGCAACAGCTTTTGCACCATGAGCTTTAGCAGTCGCTATGATTTGAGTAATTCCGTAGCTACCGCGCTGTGCTAAAACTATTTTACCCTTTACATCGATTGGATCAGAGTTTCCAGCAGAACCCATCCAATAGCTAGTTTCACCACCATATGATACATTAACCATTTGTAAAGTTTGACCATCAAAGTCAGCTACATCATCAGTCAAGCCTCTAGCAGCTAGCTTAAGATCAGCAGCCAAGTCTCCTGTTGAAGAATGGAGTGATCCTGAAAAATTTGGAATTGAGACAGATGTATCACTAGCCCCAACAGTAATTGCTAAAGGTGCATTACCAGGTGCACCAAGTGAATACATTCGATCTCCTGAGTTTCCTGCTGCGACAATCGCTGTTACTCCTGCAAGAACAGCATTGTTTACAGCAATACTCGTAGGATATAATGGATCATTGTAATTAGCTCCAAGAGACATATTAATGATATCCATTCTATCTGATACTGCTTTATCGATACCTGCCAAAATAGCCGATGTAGATCCAGATCCATATGGGCCTAAAACACGATAAGCATAAATATCAGCTTCAGGGGCAACACCTTCTACAGCAAAATCTGCATTGTTTTTTGCTTGTCCAGCAATAATACCAGCTACATGTGTCCCATGTTCAGTATAGTACGCTTCACCGCTTGAACCTATTTCAGGTTGGCCGGACTTCTTCCAATCTGCATATGAAGTTTCCATCGGGTCGTTATCATTGTCGACAAAATCGTAACCACCTTTAAAGGCACCTTTTAAATCAGGATGATTGTAATCAATTCCAGTATCAAGAATTCCGACTTTTACACCTTTTCCTGTAAAGCCTTCTTGGTGAAGTTTTTCAACTCCAGGGAATGTAACCATCGTGTGAGTTGCAGCCTGCTTAGTTGTCGTCTCCTTTATCGAAGGTGGTTCTACTTGAACTTGCATATCACTCCAGACAGCTTTTACTGCATTAGATTTCAGTAATGACTTTATTTTATTAGCTGGTAGAGTCATAGAAACACCATTAAATGCTTTTTTATATGATCGTTTAATTGAATATGAATTTTTCTTTGATTTTAATTCACTGCTAAAAATTATTTTTAAGTCTTTTTGGAATGTTTCGTGTGAAGCATCCACCTTTTCTTTTGCAGCATCAGTTGTTAACGTTACTCCTTCCGCCTCTGCTTCTAAAACGGCCGTCTGCTGTGGCTTGTCCTTAAACTCGACAATAACAGGAGTAAGCTTGTCACTTGTTTGATCGACATCAGAAGACAATTGAAGCCCCTCTTTGTCACTTAATTTCAATTGCTTAATTGCCTCTCTCTGCTGAGGCGTCAGTTGTGCTAGTACTTGTTCAATCTTTGAAGTTGCTTGTGCATGAACTTGTTGTGAAAAGGAACCTGGTGTCATTGTAGTACTGATAAGTCCTGTTGTTAATGCTAGTGTAGTAACATTTCTAAACATCTTCTTTTTCAACTACTATCCCTACTTTCTTTTCTTAATAAGTTCATTATAATGAAATTTGATATAATTCTTTATTCTGAAAATTATGTCAAACTTCATTTTTTTTTAAATTTATTTATGATTTAATTTTTTTCTTCAAACAAATAGAATAGAACTATGCAAAGTTACGCAAGGAGCTCTCCATAATACCATTAATACTTAATAGTTGAATATACTTACTTATTTGTTCAGAGGTCGCATGGTCCTTATATCTCCAATAGATTAGAAGACATTTATTGAATCTTTCTAAGTTGCCTATTTGATTTGCTGTATAAGCTACATCCAGTAATTCATCTAAACCATTTGGCAGCTGTAGACTTTCACACTGATAAAAAGCATATGCATAACGAAAATCCAAATGCACCTTCTGTTTTAACCATGGTTCTGCATCTATTATCAATTCTTCAATTGTATGTTGATATAAATCTAGGATTCTATTAGCATCATCTAATCGTTTTAATCGAATAAAAGCTTCAAGCACCTTTGGTAATCCAACATATACATCTTCTCGATCTTCTAGCCAACTAAGATATTGATCTACATACTCAAGCTGTCCGTAATCCAAATAAGAAGCAAGTCGATTTCCTATAGCTAAATCAGCAAAATAATCATTTACCCCCGCATATTGATCTGTCAGTTCAATTATTACTTCTAATGAGCCCCCAAGGCGTGCAAGTGCAAAGCTTTTATACATAAGTGCTCTACCATAATACTCTCCGTTTTTAACCAATTTCCTTAATCTCTCAGCGTAGTAAAGCACCTCTTCCCATTGCTCGCGCCTATAATAGAAAGCTGAGATCCATAAATATGCTTCCATTCTAACTTTTTTCGGCATGCAGTACAGATACTCCAACACATATGTCAATGCGTTAGGACCATCCTCAGTCATTCTTAAAATATAAAAACGCCTATAATAACTAATTGCCAACAGTTCTAAAACATCCTTCGAATCACATTCAATAATAATGTCGTACAAAGACAAAGCTTTTTCTTCTTTTCCAGCTTTAAAAAGCTCTTCTGCGACGAAAAAAATATAATTTAAATAATCAATTTGAATCGTAACTGATTTTTCAGTTGTCATAATATGTAACAGATTTTGACAATGCTCCTCGTAACCATTAGTAAAGCATTTGAATAAAAACTGTACACTTTTACGCTTGTCCAAAATTTGTTCTTCATTAAAACACTCTTCATAAAAATATGAATAAAGTGCGCCTTCCTCCAACCCAATAGCTTCGGAAATGGCATCCAAATATTTTAGTGTGAGCGAGCGTTTATGATTGAAAATACGACTTATTTCACTAATATGAATACCTGACTCCCTCGCCAAATCAGTTTTTGTCCAGCCTTTCTCTAGGCATATACATTGAATTTCTTTAAATAGAGCAGCGTTCATTCTTCTCACCTACAATTTTCTTCTTATTTACTTCTGCTCTTTCCTTAAGCGTTATAAATGCCCCATCCTCGTAAAGCTATTAAATTACAATTTCATTATAACGATACTTGATATCATTTTATTTCTGAAAAATTTTGTCAATTTGAATTTAATCTTGTAGACATACTTTTTTTATTAGACAAACGATCAAAAAAGGCTCTCCATTAGTCGCATAATGACGTATAGAGAACCCTATTAATTTGTTAATATAATATAAAACTACTGAAGCTATAAATACTTATGAGTTGATTGAAAGAAACCTAGGCATTAAAAAACACTATAACTGAAATACTAGAGATATTATTGATAAAAAAGGTAAACATATGTTCTCCAAAGAATAGTTAACACAGGAAATATAAAGGAGCTGATTAAATGAACGGAGTTTTAGATATTGTTATTTTTTGTAAAGACACAAACTCTTCTAAGAGCTGGTATGATAAAGTGGGATTTGAATATTTAAGAGGACACGATGGCATGTATTGGTTTAAAGCAGGGAATGGCGAGCTAATGCTCCATCCTACTGATGCGCAATCCAATACTGATGCAGTCTTTCAATTAGTCGTAAATGCAGTCGATCCACTATTTGAAAGTGTATTGGAAAAAGAATTGACGCCATTAGATTTTTCAAATGGAGAAAAAGTCATCACAGAACCTACTATTCAACCATGGGGCTATAAGGAATTTTGTTTAAGAGATCCAGACGGTTACATATGGGCATTTGTTCAAAAATCATGATTAAATAAAGTAAGGAAATCCACAGGATAAATTCATTTTCCATGTGGATTTTCTTTATTTATTTAGTTTTAGATTAAAGATATTACTTTGAAATATTCATTTCTTTTTTTAAGAGCCTACCTTGCTTTCTATACATAGAAAACGTTGACCAATTCGCAATGAAAACACCGGATAAGATTAGTATGCCACCAATCGCCATAATCGGTTTGATCGGTTCGTCCATTACGAAATAACCTAGGACACTTGCAATTAATGGTGATACATAAAGCCATGTTGAGGGGAAGACTGGGTTCGTTTTAGATAATAACCAACTGTATAATCCATGTCCCCCTATTGAACCTATAAATACAAGATACAATATTGGCCCCACTGCGTCCCAAGAACCTAAACTTTCAATTTTTGGTTTTTCTAATAAAAACGACACTAAAAGTAGAAATATTCCACCATATAACATTTGAAAAGCATTGATTAAAAATGGTGATACAGTACTGTATTCTGTTAATATTTCTTTTGAGGAAATTGATCCAAATCCGTAAAAAGCTTCTCCTAATAATACTGCGATACAAGCAGCAACCCATAAGTAAGAGACATGCTGACTTATCCCAGGTAAACAGACAAAAATTACACCTGCAAAAGCCATTAATAACGCTATTAGTTGTTTGCGCTCAATTCTCTTATTATTTCTCCTTAATTGGAAAAGTAAAATCATCATTGGGCCAGTTGCAGACAAAACTGCGGCTAACCCTGATGTTATATATTGCTCAGCCCAATACAATGTTGAAAATGTCATAAAAGTTAAGCAGAATCCAATATACATAATTCGTTTTGAAAAAATAAATTTCTTCACATTTACCCCTTTAAAAAGGAAATATAAAATGACAATCAGTCCTGCTAATGTAAATCGAATGCCGGCTGAAAATAATGGCGAAACGCCTGACTCAATTCCGAATTTTATTGCTAGAAAAGTTGTACCGAAAATCATGCAAATAAAAATATAATTAATAATGATCATTTCATCACCCCTTTGATAAAAGTATTATATTAAAGTCGGAGTATAACAGTATAATAGAGCATATAACAGTTAGCTCTTTTTCCATTGACGATTGATCTTTTTTTAATTAATTTAATACTAAAAACTAGTGGTGATCTATGAAAATTCAAATCCATAAAAAATCAACAGTTCCGATTTATCTCCAAGTAGGCACTCAAATTGCAGGTAGCATTCAAAGTGGTCTACTTTTATCTAACGAAAAATTACCATCTTTAAGGATACTGGCTGAGGAGCTTTCAATAAGCGTTTTAACTGTTAGAAAGGCTTATAAATGGTTAGAGACAAACGGCTATGTCACAGTGATGCCAGGTAAAGGAGTATTTATTAGTAAGAAAGTAAAAAAAACAGCACAAGTTGATCCAAGTAATAACTGGCAACAGACTTTAGGAATCAATATTGTACGATCCCAATATTTAATAAATAGAGAACAGTTAAAATATGATTTTTCAAAAGCAGTTGTCTATCCACGTCTGCTTCCTAATAAATTTTTAGCGGATGAAATGCAAAAACTATTAAGAGATGATGCTTCAATATTAACAACCTACGGACCGGTTCAAGGAGATATTGAATTAAGAACGGAAATTATTAAACATTTATATGAATTTCAAAAAATACGATCTAAAGCTGAAAATCTAATTATTACAAGTGGGGTTCAGCAAGGAATTGACTTAGTAGCACAAGCACTATTAAAACCTGGGGATTCAATTATAGTCGAGAGTCCATGCTATGGTGGTGCACTTGATATTTTTATAAATAAGGGGATTCATATAATACCTGTCGAGATGGATGAAGAGGGAATTCGATCAGACTTAATTGAAGATATGTGCATTAAATTTACACCAAAATTACTTTATGTTAACCCTACCTTTCAAAACCCAACTGGAATCTCAATGAGTAATAGTCGTAGAAAAGAATTAATTGAACTAGCACAACAGTATCATTTTTTTATTCTTGAAGACGATTCATTTAGTGATATTTATTTCGAAAAAGCATTTCAATATTACCCAATTAAATATTATGATCAATCAGACCACGTCATCTACATTAAAGGATTTAGTAAAACTTTAGCACCCGGAGTTAGAATTGCTGCGATGCTAGCAAATGGACCAGTTCTGGAATGGCTACTTGCGATTAAAGCTTCAATGGATGTCGGTAGCCCTTTGCTAACACAAAAAGCAATTTTACCCTTTCTACGAACAGATCGAATGCGAAGTCACGTTGAAAAACTAAGAATAGCTCTACAAATTCGGCGTGATACAAGTGTTGAAATACTTTCATCTCTTAATGATCAATTAAATTTTCGGATACCTGATGGTGGCTTTAATTTGTGGCTTACATTTAATAAATCCAATCTAGATATTTTTAATTTATTAAGAAAAGCCAATCATGAAAATATCTCATTCTTACCTGGTGTAGCTTGTTTTAACAACAATACAGATACCTCTTCATTTCGGATTAGTTACTCACTAGTTAGCGAAAATGATTTAGCCGAGGGGTTAGAGAAACTACGCAATATAATAAAAAAAATATAAAACTAATTAAAGGAAGGCCATATAGAACAAGATGCTTAATTTCAAAAAAATAAACTTATTACCACTCTTCATAACCATACCAGCAATGATAATCGGAGTACTTGCCATGATATAACCAAGTTTCCCCTTCCATTTACGGTCAAAATATTTTAATTGCTATTGTAGGAGGAATCATCTCCTTTTTAGTACTATTTAGAGATAAGAGAACCGCAAAGAAAAAAACAAATATCATTGTTATTACATGCATACTCATATTATTTTTACTTACCTTTTTGGACAATGGATTATACGGTGTACACCGCTGGATAGCAATTGGTCCATTAAGATTTAATATCGCTTTAGTTTTAGTTCCGTTATTATTAATTCAACTAACAAGCTTAATGAAATCAAAACCATTTTGGCTTACTTTTGGTTTTGCATTAATCTTTACAGTATTATTACTTTTTCAACCAGATGCATCTCAACTAACAGCTTTTACGATCGCCATCTCATTTCTATTATTAAATATTATAAAGAATAAAAGTGTTCAAATACTCCTATTAATTGTTTTTATACTTTTAATTATCTTTAGCTGGTCTCACTTAGACCAACTTGCCCCAGTTCCTTATGTAGAGGACATTTTAAGTTTAGTAAAGGAAATGGGAATCGGATGGCTAGTCTTAGCGATAATTTCACTTTTAATTTTATTAATACCATTTTTCTTATTTCCGCCAAACAGTGCAAAACCATTATCCTTTAGTTTAGGGATCTATTTTTTAATTAGTATTCTTTCAAGCTGTTTTGGAAACTTCCCAGTACCGATTATGGGTTATGGAACATCACCTCTTATCGGTTACTTAATTGCAATTTCTTGGTATGTATATAATAAAAAATGAACCAGTAAAATGGCTCATTTTTTCAAGCTGTTGAGTATTAGTCAGCTTTAGGTCAACTAATTTCGAACTTTAATTAAACTAATCAACTCAATTTATTTTTCTAAAAATTAGCTCATAATATATTTAACTTCTGAAAAAAATCATTACTAGTGATTATTGGAATCATGAAATTACTAAAACATATTAACAATTAAAACCATTAATAGATCGTCCAAAAATGATAATTTCATAATTAAATAAATGTTCAATTTAATGTCCGTTTTCCCTTTTGACCATTTTATAATTCAACACTCTGAAAAAATGCGGTTGGGCTGTTTTTAATTCCTAATGAGCCTGTCATGAGGAAGTTCTTTTCAGGTTTTTGCTGTTTTACTTCCTCATGAACCCGTTATGAGGAAGTTCTTTTCAGGTTTTTGTTGTTTTACTTCCTCATGAACCCGTCATGAGGAAATTCTTTTCAGGTTTTTGATGCTTTACTTCCTCATGAAACCGTCATGAGGAAGTTCTTTTCAGGTTTTTGTTGTTTCACATCCTCATGAACCTGTCATGAGGATGTTATTTTTATATTTCTGCTGTTTTACTTCCTCATGAACCCGTCATGAGGAAGTTCTTTTTACATTTCTGCTGTTTTATTTACTCATGAAACCGTCACGAGGAAGTTATTTTAATATTTCCTCTGTTTTATTTCCACAAGTTAAAAAAATGAACCATTAAAATCGTCCATTTTTATTTTTCTCACCAATGAGATGGTCTTTTAAGTGTTTCTGGTATTCTAGTGTGATAATCTCCCTTTGCTGAGTTAATTTGAGCTTGAGTAAGAAAAATACTTCCTGTAAGGTCCGCACCACTCAGATTAGCATCTCGTAAGTCTGCACCGATTAGATCAGAACCTCTTAAATCGGCTCCCTTTAAATCAGCGGCAATTAGATAGGCTCCTCTTAAGTTAGCTCCGATAAAATTCGCATCCTTTAACTTAGCACCAATAAAGTCTAAAGCTCTACCGGTAGCTTTTTGACGTTTTTTATTGTTTTTAAATTTTTTCAAAGCCACTGTCCTTGTTTTCTCACTAACACGTATAAGTAAAGAGTTAACTTCTGCACGGTGGACTGTGATATCTAAGTTTTGTATTAGTTTAGGGTCCATAAGTGTTAATTTTTCAGTTTCTTCTATAACTGTTTTTAATTCATTATGAATCTCACTTGCAGCACTAATCGTCAAACTTTCATTTAAATACCAAAGCATTTCATGCAGTTGCTTCATAATTGGAAATACTTCATACATCTCATTAGCCAATTCTGGATGTTGTCTCCAGTCTTTTCCATTAAAGGTTACTTGAGATACTTTTTGTCCCGCTCCAAAGCAATCAAAAACAGTACAGCCTTTGAAACCTAACTCTCTTAAATTCTTGTGAACTCCGCAACGAAAGTCTGATTGTAAATTATGGCAAGGTTTGCCTGCAATTTTATCATTAGCAAAATCAGCCGAGGCAGCAAAAGGTAATGCGACACAGCATAGACCAAAGCAACTCTCACAGTCCGCTTTTAGATTTTGATAACGCTCATTTACTAATCTTATATTTTCAATTTTACTAGCCACTTCCTGCGCCCCCTACCCACCATATATAAATGAATAATAATTTTTATCGTAACATCGTAATTTTTTTTGGTCAAACGTAATACAGCTTATTAAGTGTAACTTTCAACATTCTTTAGACGGTGTTACTTTTCATCCTTTAGCAATAAAAAACAGATAATTTTATAAAATTATCTGCTTTAATGTACTTTATTTAATTGTTACATCTTTTAAAAATGGAACGAAGTTAATCCAAGTTTGACCTGGTGAAAGTTTTATTTCAGTTCCATCTAATGTAAACGGAATAATTCGGCCATCTACATTCTTCCATTGTATATTCATATACTTTCCATCAACAATATAATATCCTTTTCCTCCATGTTCGAGATCAATTGAACGGCGACCATAGCTATCAATAATTTTATGAGTTGCTTCTACGACTAAAATATTTTTAATTTGAAGCTCTTTCCCATTCAAAGCATCCTTTGCTACAATTCCTTTTTGAACTCGCTGAAATTGTTTAGTTGAATTCGAATACTTGTAATTCACATTATTTCTTGCATCATGAGAGTACTTTATAAATACTTCACCAGCATTTTTCCAAGAGTTATCAAATACTAAGTCTTTCTGAGTAAAATCTAATGGAGTAACTTTTTCAGAATAAGAATAATGTCTTTGAGCAACTCCTTTTTCAATACCCTCTTTCAAAATATAAGAATTGTGAGGTGCTTTTCTCGTTTTGTCTCTTTTAAATAACGTACCGTCGTAGATCAGTCCGTTTAATGCGTCAATCATTCCTGAATCCATCATTTGTTTCGCTTTAGGACTATTTCCGTGACAGATAAATAATGCATGATAACCGTTTGCCAAATTGATGTAATAATCTCTCGCACTTCTTACAGGACCAATTTTCTCGGGAATATTGCTTTGAAAAATAGCTAAAAATCTTGTAATATCTCCTTCTGCTAAAATTTCATAAACAACATCAGCATTACTTAATCCACTTTGAGGTCTAGCTAAATAATAATTATTAACCATAACTGCAACAGGTCTCTGTTCACTAGCCTGACTTACTGGTAATCCACTTAAAGGAGCATAAATCGTATCAATTTCTCCTTTATCAATTACATGTTCATTCGAAGGATTTTTATCATCATTTTTAACTGTTTTTACAGACTTTTCGCCATGCTTACATCCTACTAGAAGCATACTTATCACAATTATTGATAAAATTTTCTTATGCATTGGCTCCCTCACAATCTGTTATTTTCTTAAATTGTATTAAATAACTTATAAAATAGAAAGTATTTATTTGAATTTTCCAAAAATAATATAACAGTCTTCTATTTGGAGTTCTTCCTTAATATATGAACTTGTATTGTTAAATAATCAGCTTAAATTTGTTCTTATTTTATTTAATCTTAAATATTGTATAAAGATAAGAATGATTAGAGGAGTTGAAGCTATATGATTGTAGTTCATTATATCGAGAAAAACGTTGAACTATTAAACCAACTACTCAAAAATGTCCCCTCTGAAGGAGATACTATTTCCATTAAAGGTCGAAAAGGTAAAGTATTAAGTGTTAATCAAATAAATGATAAACATGTGCATGTAATTGTAGAACTAGAAGTTATAAAGAAAGTACAGGTTTTAGCAAAAGATGATAAAAAAAGAAGAAGATAAATTTATAAAACTTAATGGGAGATTATTCCCATTATTTTTTTTGAATTTTTGCCCAGTTTTACAGTTTCACAATTCATTTTTCCACTTAAAACTATGAACTATACTGTCTAAATGGAATGTATTCTTTTTTCAAACTGGACTAATCATGATAAACTAGGAAAGGTTTTAGTAAATCAAAGTAATAAGGAGTTTTAATATGGAAATTAAGAATATCCATCATGTCGCTATTATTTGTTCAAATTATGAATTATCTAAGCATTTTTACATAAATTTATTAGGCTGTAAGGTAATTAAGGAAACCTATCGTGAGGAGCGAGACTCTTATAAATTGGACTTAAGTATTGGAGAAAATGGACAAATTGAGCTATTTTCATTTCCTAATCCACCGAAACGACGTACAAATCCAGAAGCAGTTGGGTTACGCCATTTAGCATTTACTGTGTCTAATATAGAAGAAAGTATTCAATACTTAAAACAAAATGCTGTCTTTGTAGAACCAATTCGAATTGACGAGTTAACGAATAAAAGATTTACATTTTTCCAGGATCCTGATGGTTTACCATTAGAATTGTATGAAGAGTAGATTTAAAAACAAAACCCAATCTTAATGAAAGATTGGGTTTTGTTTTTTCTTTTTTATCATCTTATAGAGAAACCTTTATTTTTTCTGTTAAATTATATGTTTCACCATTAATTTCTAATGATACTGGTGGACCGTATTCCTTTGTGATTGTTACCGTTTTTTTGGCAATTGTTATTTCAAGTCTTGCTCCTTGCCATAGGAAAGGAAAAATCATTTTATCCCAATTTGAAGGTAATTTCGGATCAATTTTTAAACGGTTTATGTCCATGGAGATATTTGCAAAGCCAAAAATTGCTACTAGCCAATTTGCTCCCATAGGCGCAGCATGAATTCCATCATCTGATGATTTTGGATTCGGTCCTAAATCGATTAAACATCCTTCTTGAAATAATTGGTAAGACTCTTCTTGATAGTCACATCTTGCAGCAACAATTGCATGAATTGCTTTACTTATTGGAGAATCATGAACAGTACGCTCTTCGTAGTATTCTAAATTCTTTTTAGCGATTTCCGTTGAGAACAAATCCGGGAAAAGATAGAGCAACATGACAACATCAGCTTGTTTTAACACTTGTAGTTCATAAAGTTCTTTTAGGGAATAATCTAATAGAATTTCCCTACTTGCAATGGATTGTCTATATTCAGTTAAATCAATCTCGGGTTTACTTAAAAATGTATCATCTTGTGGGATGACATTTTCATCATTTGGGCTTGGTAAATATAATCGTTTTAAAAAATCAGTACATTTTTGCTTTAATTCTGCATCAGGATCATTGTATTTTCCCATATAATTTAACGCATTCTGCACATTATAAAAAGCCATGTAATTCGTATAAGCATTATTATCTACTTGATCTGTGTATTCGTCTAGGCCGATTACATTTTTAATCATTAAATCGCCATTTGCATCAGTTGTCCTACTCACCCAAAAGTGTGCAGTTTCTTTGAGTAGTTCAAGTCCATCATTGGCCATAAAGCTTTCATCTAGTGTATTTTCATAATATTGTACGACAGCAAATGCTATGTCAGCTACAATATGTTCACTTGATTTTGCTGAATTTGAGCTTTGCACAATCTCGGGTTTTGTATTATTCGCTGAACCTTTTTGTGTTTCTTCTTTTCCGGAAAAAGCACTTGCCCAAGGAAATAAAGTACCCTCATAACCTGATTGGAATGCATTTACTTTTGCTTCTTTAATATGATGATAGCGATATCTTAGTAATCTTTTAGCAATATCTGGTTCAGTAAATAAGTGAAACGGTGCAATAAACATCTCTGTATCCCAAAAAATTAAACCATTATTGCCCTCGCCAGTTAACCCCCTTGCGCCTATACTCAATCGATCATCATGTCCAGGAGTCATTGCTTCTATATGGTATAAAGAAAAATCAAGAGCTAACTGATCCGCTTGATCTTTTGATGTTATGACTACCCTTTTTTGTTTCCAAAAATCCTGCCATTTGATAGTCGTACTATTTCTCAAATTATCATAACCCTCTGATAAAAATTTCTGTACAGTATTAACACAAGCTGCAGAAGGATCTTCTCGTAACATATCATTAGAGGTATAAACTGAGCTAATTTTTGAAAACTCAACCGTTCGATCAACTACGAGATCTTGTGTAATTGAGGCTAGAAGCTGATTATTTAACGTAAAATATGAAACTTCACTCTCATCTGGAGTTACACAGGATGTAGCGATCGCAATTTTATGTTTGGACTCAGTCGTTTGATAAACACCATGCATAATTCTATTATCCATTATTCTTACTAATTCTTCCGTAAGTTCATTCTTTTGTTGACTGACACACTCCGCATTAATACCTGTTTTTATTTTAATCTTGGCATTACAATCTAAAGCTGTGAGAGTAATTTTTGAAGCAAGTAAATGTAAATCATCCTTTGAAACAAAACGCTGAAACAAGAAATGGAATCGATTTCCATCTTTATTCTTCCAAATTACCTCTCTTATTAACTCGCCAGTCAGCATATTTAATTTTCGATCATAAAATGTAAATTGACCAGTTGCATTTGAAAAAATATCACCATTTATTTCAATTTCCATTCCAATTAGATCTGGAAGATTCACAATCTTTGTCGTTTGACTTGGAGATAACTGATTATAGATACCCGCTATATACATCCCCCTACTTTGTCCTTCATAGTCTTCCTCATGACAAGATCTCAAACCTAAGTAACCATTACCTAATGCCATTAAACTTGCATATTTATTAATTAATTGCTCGTCAAATTCTTTTTCAGTAATCATATTTACTTCATTCATATAGTTAAAATCTCACCTTTATAAAAATTCATATAGTAAAAGTTTGCAATAAAACTTCTTATTTTAAACTTGATATTATAAAAATAGTGGCTGTTTTGTTAAAAAATAGGATTACTGACAATAAAAAAAATCGTGTCACTGTTTCCTACACGATTTATTCTTACAGTTCTTTATTAGTTTTTTGCCAGAGTTAATTGCCAAGATACACCATATTTATCATTCACCCATACAAACTTTTCACTGAATGGATATGATTGCAAAGGCATTAATACTTCACCGCCTTGACTTAATTGTTTGTATGCATTTTCAATTTCTTCATTTGTTTCACAAGTCACATATAATGAAACAGCTGGTGTAAACGTAAATTTATGTTTAACGGTACTATCAATGCACATAAATTGTTGGCCGTTTAATGTGAAAGTAGCATGGATTACTTTCCCTTCAAACTCACCCATATCTGCTCCATAACGCGTAATATTCACAACCTCTGAATTGTTAAATAGTGACATATAAAAATTCATTGCTTCTTCTGCTTGTCCTTCAAACATTAAAAACGTTGTAATTTTTTGCATTTAAGTCAACTCCCTTTTTATTTATATTAAAAATTCATTGCTTAAACAATTTTGGTTTATAGTGATTTCATTTCTTCGTTTAATTTGTTAAAAATACAGTGTAGATCCTCTTTAGAGATTGTTGAATATAAATCTCCAATACTAATCTCACAATAACAAACTTCCTCATTAACTGGTCTTAAGTTACCGGTAATACCAATTTTTGTTTCTTCATGAATCGATTGAAGTATGTTTTTAACCTTTTCGATCAGAGCATTAAAATGGACATGAAACATATTCGAAACGGGAATAGTTGGGACAGTATTGATTGCTTGGCAACTATTAAAAAATTTGGCTAACTCTACTGCATCTTCATAGTATTGCCCCATCTTATTTGCTCTTTGATCAAAATAATAATTTGCACTTATTATGTAAGGATAAAGACTAATTAAATCTCCTCCATGTCTTCTTTTCCAAACTTTTGATTCGTCGATAAAATCTCGGTTACCCGCAAGAATCGCTCCTGCTACTCCTCCAATGCCTTTATAAAATGACATATAAACACTATCAAATAAGCTACATAATTCAGAAGCTGTCTTCTTATAGTATGGGAGAATTTCCATTAATCTAGCACCATCTAAATGCAATTTAATTCCCTTTTCACGACAGTATGAAGAAATTGATTCTAGTGTTTCATATGAAGGTAGTTGTCCACCAATTTCTCGTTGTGGTAATTCTAGTAATAAACAAGAGATTTCCTCATCCATTGCTAAAACATCCTCTAACTCAATAACACGACTTTTATCTGCTAGTAAAATAGGCTGTATATTATGTAGTTTTTTCAAACCATCTTCTTCATGAATTTCTAAATGTGATAAAGGATGATAAGCAACTTTATTAATTCCTTTTTGATCACACCAAATTCTTAATGCGATTTGCTGAGCCATCGTACCGCTTGGAAAAAACACTGCTGATTCCTTACCCAAAAACTCTGCCATTTTTTCTTGAAAATCCTCAATAAAATTCCCTGCTCCATAAAGATCGCTTTCTTCACTACCATTGAATTCGTTTAGTGCATCCTTTAGTACTTGGATATTTCTAAATCCATTACCTGCTAATTGTTGGTTTGTATTTTTAAATGATTCTATAAAAGGATTAATGTTATTCAAATTGAACTCTTCCTTTCGACTATTTAGTTTACTGTTATCCCACTTAAAAAAATTCTCCATAACGACCAATAAATCCTTGAATCTTATAAACTTAGTAAGTTAATCGATAGACTAAAAATCTCTCATTTTGATTTTTATTATAAGCATCTGCTAATAGGATCTCTTGTTTTAATTCAAAGGCAGTCTGGTTTTCTAAAAAATAAATATAATCATCAGAACTATAATACAAAATGATTTCAACATTTCTCTTTGATTGCTCAACTGAAATTAATATATTATTTATGATATTCATAAAAATTTGGATTGAAAATGGATTAAAAAAATAGAAACAATTATCTAATGGATTAATTTGATAATCTTCAGCCAAGCAGCAATAAAACAGGATTTTTTCTTCGCTTGTCTTTGTTTTTTTTATGTAATTCTTTTTATTTTCAATTGCTTCATTATAATATTTTTCACTCATTTCAATCCCAACAACAGTAGCATTAAACAATCTATTTATATAGAAATTTAATCTTCCTTTACCGCATCCGAAATCAACTATTCGGTCATTTCTGGAAAGTGTGTATTGTTTAAATAGTTGTTGTAAAGCGCTATAAGGTGTTGGCTCATATCGATGATAATGAAAAGATTCGTTAAATCCTTTTTGCTCTCCCTCTGTTTTTATATTCAATAGGTTATCATAATACATATCGTCCATTTTTCCACGACCATTCGAACTAATATTTTGTAAGTATCTTTATCATACCGTTTCTAAATAGTTCAGTCTAACCTTACAAAAAGAAGCGTGTTATTTAAACACACTTTTTTTGTAGACAAAGTTCTAAAAAATTGATTTTCAGACTGATTGAAGCGCTTGTCTTTCGAGGCGCGAAGCCTGATAAGGAGCGGAGTTACCCTAGACGGTAATGAGCATCGCTCAGCAGGCGAAGCAACGAAGAAAGCGAGCGTTTGTCAACAGTCTGAAACACGCTTTAACTGAAACTTCTTACCCGCGCCAATATATTGTAATAATGATAGATCGTCTTCAATAATCTTTCCTATTACATTTACTTTCTCATCGCTTGGTAGATTAGTAAGTATAATTTGTAGCTCACCTCCATATCTGCCATATAATTCATTATCAATTGTCACGGATCCAACTGAGCGAGTAATTGTATTTACTGGCTTTAAACTATTCTTACCAAAGCTTCCATATAGTCTAGACTCCATAGATCGAAGACAATCGCGTGCGGGATCTTCTCGATTCGTATGAACTTGCTCTATAATGGAAAGGATTTCTTCATCTTGTGAATACGATCTATATCTTAATTCAATAAAATCCTTTGTTTTTGAAAGAGCCTCCATCGTTTCTATTTTTATATTAATATCACCAACTAAAACTTTATCGATGTAACAGTTTTGAGTTAGATCTAAGTAAGCTTGTAGAGGGTTAGTTCCACGATGTTTTTCTAATGTAGGTAGTCCTTTAAAAAGTGGCCCTCTCATTTCATCATTTCCAGGAATAAATGCCATTGTAGAAATTCCAAAGCTTTTTAACCATTTGTTTTTTTCGATTAAATAAGATGTGGCTAATCCGGTTTCTGGACGGGGATAAAAATTATGCCAAGCTTCTACATTTTTAGTTTGTAATTCGCATTTAAGCAATTCGTCTAAAAATACAGGCGTAAGTGTACTTGCATTAAGTGCAATCTTCATTTTTTTAGAAAGGTCTGCTGTTTGTTTTTCATTTAATCCGTAATCTACTCTTAAACCAGTAACACCCCAATTTTGTAATTCACCCACATTTGAGTAATCTAAGCCTAAATGTGTAAGTGATTTTGCAGAAATATCTGCCATAAGCTCCATTTCATTTTCCTTTGCCTCTGTACCAAGTGTTTGAAGTAGCTTTTTATAAGTTGAAGGGTCATCTTCTGGTATATGTAAAGAGGTAAATATTGAATGAAATCCATTCTTTTTTGCTATTTCGATATATTTTTTATTCTTCTCACTATTTTTTTCAGATAAATAGATTGATATACCTAGCATACTCACTTTCCTTCTTCCTAATTAGATTTATACTATTTTGTTATCATTTTAAACTCTCGAAATAAAAAGTCAATATAACGAGTTATATACATGAAATTATATTTCGTATAAAAGAAATATATTATTAGTTTGTCTAATGGTTTCCTATTAATCACTTAAAAACAAAAAAAGAAAGACAACATTAAGTTGCCTTTCTTAAGTTCATTATTATTTATATACTACGATTGATCCAACTGATTTGTCAGTAGATTGACCATTAACTCGAACTTTTAAACCAAAGTGTCCGATGTTACGACCAGCATCTGGTAAGAATGCATTATTGTAGTCTTTGCTATCATTAAATAAAGAGATACCTTCTTGGCTTGGAGATTTTAGTTCTTCTCCTGTTTTATAAGCAATGTTATAGCCTGATGTCGGATTTAATCCGAAAGCTGCATCCGCTACATGGAAACGAGCACTTGCTTCAGCGCCATAGTTCCATAATAAATTAGTATCGTCGTGAGCATCAACAACACCTAAGAAACCATCACCTGGGTGAATACCTGTCCAGTTTTCAGTAAAGCTATCATCAACATACCATACTACTAAACCACCATCATAGCTTAATAGAGAGCCTCCGCGATTAATATGAGCTAAACCTTCGTCAGCACCTTTATGGTTACGCCATTCTAATAAGTAGTAATGATTTGAATATTTGTTACCATCAAACTTATTAAATCCTTTTAAAGTAAATGGAGAAGTTGCATTTTCAGCACCATCATCAACAATTGTTGCGCCATCTGCTACTACTTTAATATTATCTGCAAAGAATCCAACATTTGAAGTACCCCAGTCAGTTGCAGAACGTAAGCGAAGCTGAATTTTTTGGCCTTTATATGCTGATAAATCAAAGCTTTGAGCTTCCCATCCATTTGATTTTCCAGTGAAGCCAGGCATTGAATTTAAGATAGTTGGATAACCTTCAGACACAACATCACTTCTAGTATGAGTGTTTCCTAATGATTTCCAAGTAGCTCCATTGTCAGTTGAAACTTGAACAAATGCGAAATCCCATTGTTCTTCCATATCGTACCAAGCATCAAAAGTTAATGTTGCTGAAGCTTTTCCTGTTAAATCTACAGAAGTAACCATGCTATTATCCATTTCGTCTGCTTGTCCACCCCAATACTCATAAGTGCCAGCAGCTGGTTTATTAATAGGTGATACTTTTTTCGGTAAATTCACTTGAATTGCTTGGTTGTTTTGACCAAGTGGTGAATTTGCTTGATCTAATAAGAATTGAGTACCTTTTGTAGATACATCTTCCCAATTTACTACAGTTGGGTTAGTCCATTTTCCACCTAAAGTTGATTGGAAATATGATTTTGCCCATGGAGAGAAACCTGTTGGCTCTGTTCCCGGAACCTTACCTGCCCAAGAACCAGCTGACATGATTGACCAATATTCAACAGCTTCACCAGCACCAGAGTAAATTGTATCGTACTCATCTGGTAATCCTAAATCATGACCATATTCGTGTGCAAATACGCCTGTTGCACCATCTTCTGGCATCATTGTGTAGTCATAGAAGCCAGGTAAACCTTTTCCAAGTCCATCTGGGTCAACGAATTTAGCAGAACGATGAGACCAAATTGCGTTGTCTCCTAGTGATCCACCGCCAGCTTCTTGTCCCATACCTGAGTGGATGATTTGAAGGTGATCAACTAAACCATCTGGCTCCCAGTAGTTACCGTCTCCATCTAAATCATGTGGATCTTCTAAATCGTACTCTTGTAAAGGAACTCCTGCAGCTTTTGCAGCAGCATAAGCATCAATTACTAATTGTTTTGATCCACCTGGTGTTACGTTATCATGTCCAGTTTTAGAATCTTTTCCGTAATATGCTGCAGTTCCTGGTACTTTTAACCAGCCATATGCTTTACCATCAACTGTATAAGTTCCACCAGATTGTTGTTCATAATATTGTTTTTGTGAAAGGAAAGTTTCTCCGTTTGGACCTTTCACACCATTTTTACCAAAAATCATATCTTCATAATGTTGTTGAGTAAAATCTGGGTACCAGTTGTCTGTTTCATTCTTCTTAATATTGTTATGAGGAAAATCAGAAAACTCTACCATTAATGTTAGAAGTTTACCCTTCTTTTGAATTCCTGGTGAAGCTGACTCTTGAACTGGATCAGGAGTACCTTTTAATTGACCATTTTTCTTACCGTTTCCGTGTAATAGGCCATTATTGAAGTCTTTAAATTCTCCGTGTTTAGCAGCATCTGCTTTTTTTACTTTGCTTGCAATTGGATCTTTTTCTGTTACTTGATCCGATTGACCTTTAACCGCTAAATAACTTTGTAATGCAGCTTGTTTCTGTGCTTCTGAAGCATTAGCAGAAACCACACCACGTTTAATTAATGCATCTAATAACTTTTCGTCATTAACTAACGATAAATCTAAAGTACTTTTTGAATGCTTAGCTAATGCACTATGTACTTTACTTAAGCTTTCAGATGATGCTGTTTTTAATGGAATTCCAGAAAATAAAGTTCCGGCAACCATTACTGATGCAAAACTAGTTACTACAAACTTGTTCAAAATAAGCCCCCCTTAATAATTTTCAAAGTACATTTTAATAATATTCTAAAAATTCTATAAATCACAGAGGGTTTTTTTCATCAAATACTAACAAATTTCGCATTAATTTTATAAAAAATTTACTTTTTAATATAAAAAACTGACGAAATTCGTCAGTTTTTATAAGTTGCTTTTTCGACATTACATACTTTAGCCTTATATTCTTCTATTAATCTATTTTTTGGAATTAGCACTTTAGAATTATTAAAATCACATTAAAAATAAATTTAATAATGTAATACATGTAATTGTAACTAGTTATATAAATTTCCCTCTTCAAATTTTGACATTTTTTCCCTCCTCTTAACTAAAAAAAAAGATAAGCCATAAACATACCTTTGCTCATCTTCCTTTACTTATAAGTTAATTTTGATTACCTTCTTAATTTGCCTGCCTCTTCACTATACTCCTGAAGCCTACTAGATACTTTATTACCGATTCGGTTAAAGCATATGACATATAATGAATCGATTATATTTTGTTGTGCCATTTTAGAAGCTATACTTCCAATTCGAATATCTTGTTCCATGTCAGGTGTACAAAGTTTGATATCAGCTTCCTTAAATAACGGAGACTTGCCAAGCTTAGTAATCGCAATGATCGTTGCTCCCTTTTTCTTAGCAAAACGAGCAAGCTCTAATACATCCTTTGTTTTCCCTGAATTAGAAACGGCAACAAAAATATCGCCTTCTTCCATATGACCTACTAAAGTAATTACCATATGGAAGTCAGGAGACATAATGGCATGATAGCCAATTTTCCCAAATTTATATGCTCCGTCCATAGCTGATACAGCTGAGCCGCCAACTCCATAAAATATAATCTTCTTAGCTTTTACAATTTCATCAGTTGCTTTTTCTAATTCTCTTTTATCTAAAGTTGATACCGTAGCTTCAATAGCGGCTTTATTTACATAAGTTACTTTATTAAATAAATCATATGGTGTGTCCTTTTTATCCATTACAGAAAAATCATTAATATTCATTTCAGCTACAGTCAAATCTCGAACTAATGCTATTTTAAAGGCTTTAAAACTACCGATTCCTATTGTTTTACAAAATCGAACAACACTTGCTTCACTAGCTCCAGTATTGTTAGAAATATCTTTAGTCGTTAAGTTGGGGACAATTTCAGCATGCTCCATTATATATACAGCGATTTTCTTTTCAGCTTGCGTAAAGCGATCCATATAATTTTCAATTTTTGATAAGATTGTTAAATGTTTCATTTACTAAACACCTTTCTGCTAAAAAACATACAAAATACTATTATTCTCTATTATGAACCAAATGGTTAGAAAATCATATTAATAACGAAATTAAAATTGTTTTTTAGTTCTTTCTACATTTAAAAATTGGTTAAAAATAAAAAGTGTAGGAAAAAATATTCCCTACACTTTTACTTTTTGATGATTTATTGTTGTACTGTAATTGTTTGTGGTGTTACGGATACTTTAAAACCATCTTTACTAGATACATCCGCAGATATTGTATACGTACCATTTGGAACAGTTGCTTCTGGAGTCCATTTTAAGTGGATTTCATTTTTATCTTGTACATCCATTGAATCAACTACATTACCTTTCGAATCCTTAATATAAATTTTCCAATTTACATTATTATTTGCAAAGGCATTGATTCCTGCAGGTGTTTTTGCATTTACATTTTTATTTGGATATACACTGAAGTAACTAACAAGCATTCCCTCGTTAATATAATAAGGATCTCCCCAAACTGTATAACTTTGGTTTAGTGCATAGTCTGCTCCTAATACTACGACACTCTTTGGCTCTTCTTTTACTAGAGTAGATGTTGCTCCTTGTGGTAGTGACTTATATTTACCGTTATACCAAACGATTGCACCATTATAACCACTTCCAACATCATCCGCTTTGAATGAGATTTCGTATTGGCCATCTTTAGGTGTTACTTTTATATCCGAAACGACTGGAGCAACTGAGTCAATATGCAATGGAAGTTTTACGATTTGCGGCTTTGCACCATTATAATCAAGCGTTGTTTTGATTACATAGTTATAAACGCCGTCCTTCACGACTTGTCCATTTTGATCTTTTAAATCCCAACCATATCCAGTATTCAAATAGTCTCTATAAGACATAATGTTTTTACGGAATTTCCATGGCTTACCAGTATATTCACTAAAATCACCTAAGTATTGAAGTAATTCACCTTTATCATTTTCTACGTACATTTCTGTTTTAGCTAAGTTACGAAGCACTGTAAATGATGGGTATACTTCCTTCAATGGAGTATTTGGTGACATTACAATACGATCCATATTAAATCTTCCTGTGTATGGATCATAACCTAATGGGAATACCCCTTCTGCTCCTATTTCATCATTCCAAAGTGTAGTATAACCTAAGAATGCATCTTTCTCATATGCTGCTGGATCAATGTTTTGTGGTTGATCCCATTTGCCATAATAGCCCATGTAAGGAACTGACAACGGTACTGCTGAATCGCTATTTTGTCCTGAAGGAACTAAACGTACGTATCCCTCAACAAAAGAACCATCTTTTAAGCTTGATGGAAGTTGAATCTGAACATCAAGATTTTTTTCTTGTCCTGGTTTAATTTTTAATGTCTTTCCTTCTGTGCTTGTTACTTTTTCACCATTTACAGTTGCAGTAGCCCCTTGGATACGCTCACTTTTTAATGTTAAATATTCTTTTGAATCTAACTTTCCATCACTGTCTAAGTCAAATTCTTTTGTTTCTCTGCCATCTGTAAATACATCTACATATACTTCATATTCTAAATCTTTTACATTTAGATTTTGAAGAGCTTCTGCATTTAATTTGAAGTGAATATTATTGTTCACTTCTTTTAGTGCCACAGCTCCAGCTTGTTCTAGCGGAGTTTTCTCCCTTGTCACAAGTACAGGCGTTTTAATTGCATTTTGAATTTGCATTAAACCAGATCCTTGAATACGTGGAGAATACGGAACTTCATTATTCGTACTAGGATCCTGTACTAGTTTAGAAGTGTTCATTAAAGCAATTTTTGCTTTTAAAGCTGTACTCTCTGAATGTTTTAATCCTTTTTCATAAAGCGATTGTAAAACTAATGCTGAACCACCAGCAACATGTGGAGATGCCATTGATGTACCGCTCATAACCTCATAGCCATTCCCAAGTACAGTTGAGTAGATATTACCTCCTGGTGCAGAAATTTCAGGTTTAAAATCTAATGTATGTGGAGCCCCATATGAAGAAAAATATGACATCGTATTCTTATCAGGGTTATCAACATATACCCCTTTAGATGGTTTCATTTTTACAACATATCCACTTTTTAACTTAGAAATTAATGCATTGCCTATCTCTTTACTTGTAGTAGCTGCTTGTACATTAAAATAAGGACTCCAATAAACTAATGGATAGTCAATATCACCAGCAGCAGGAACAAGAATTACCGCTTTTGCGTTCTTCTTCTTCGCTTCTGATTGAATATAAGAGTAGGTAGCATACCTTTGATTTGGTTTTGCTACTACAATTTTACCAGTTAAATCAGGAAGATTTTTAAAATCGGCAGTTTTACCTTCTCCTACATAAACCAATTCATAAGATTCAAGCGGTGATAATACTTTTGATAGATTAAAGTTATATTGTGATTGATCTTGGTATGGAAGTTGCAATCCATTTTCTTCTTTTAAAGTACTCATATGTATACTTGAATTTTCATATGAAGCCACAGATAACGCAAAAGGACTAACTCCTGGTTCCCCAACTGTACCAATATCCGGATTTTCAGCATATGGTTTTAAAGAAGATTGTAGCAAATTATTTTGTGTACTATAAGCAGAGTTTCCACCCGCTACAACTACAAGCGTACCTTGCTCAGTCGCTTCACGGATCACTTTTTGAATCGGATCATCTACTTCACTAACAAATTCTGAATCAGTTCCTAAACTCATATTAATGACATCTGCTCCCATTGTTACTGCATGCTCAATACCTGCAATGATATCGTCTTCATACGCCCCATTTGCTGTATCAGAGAATACTTTTTCTGCTAGTAACTGTACGCCCGGAGCAATACCTTCTACCCCATCATTTGCATCATCACCGTTTGCACCAATTGTACCTGATACGTGCATGCCATGTTCATTTCCTGAACCATGTGGAATCACATCTGTATCATGATCCGCCCAGTCATATCCAGTTGGAACTTTGTCACTATACCAAACTTCTCCTACACTTGTTTCAGCTAGTTTACTTTTAATGTTTTCTTGATTCCATTTTTCTTTTGCTTTGCCTTTTTCAGTGATTGTCATATCTTTATGCGTATAGTCAATACCTGTATCGACTACCGCTACTAATAATCCCTCACCTTGATATCCGTAACTTTGCCAAACTTTTTGAGCTTGTACTAATTCTTTACTTGCTCCCATTGAAGGTTGGAACTTTCTTGCAATATGTACATTCGTTACGCCTGGTGTTTGTTGAATATCTTTTAAGTTACGAAATTCTGTCTCCAAACTAAAACCATTAAACCCTTCATAGAAGCGTTGATTTATTTTAGGTACAGATCTTTCCTTTGATATCTTTGAGATGACTTGATCTTGCTTTTCTTTAAAACGTGCTTTTTTAGTTTGAGTAGAATCATCAGAAGTTGTTGGTTGTTCGACCTCAACGATTACACGTACTTTTTCATTTGGTTTATAAGCATGAGCTTCATTCAAATCTTTATAGCCAAATGGGTCTACAGCTTTTTCGCCAGTTTGTTTTTGTTCATCAGCAAAAATCTTTTGACCCTGCTTTGTAATCTCATCTAAACTTGGAGCCGGCACCTGATTTTCATTTGTTCCTTCAGCAAATCCAGTTGATGTAAATAACATTGAAGCTAAAGTTGTCGTTGCAAGGACTTTGTAAGGAAAGCTTTTTCTCTTTTTCATCTCTAATCTCCTCTACAGTAAACTTTAATGTTTTTAAATCTATTAAAATATAAATAGATACAAACCAAACTGACCCAATAAATTGCTAATGCTTTATTAATAAATTTGATACTATACTAATTTTAAATTCGTTAACTCTATAATCATAATGGGTTATTCAACCGGACTTTTGGCTTATTCAGTTTGGAGTAAACTTAAAGAATTTAAGTAGAAAAAAAGAGGTTTTTGACATATTCAGTCGAGGAAATTCGAAAAAAATTCATAAACTCGGGAAAATTACATTAATAGGTTGAGACATTTTAGGGTTATATTTGTTTATATTAAATAAAAGATGCAATTTATTATTTTCAATCGAAGTCTCTTCTTTTTTAAATAGGTAAAAATATGGTATTAGAAGTGGTCAGAATAATCTGTCTTTACCATCTTTACGACAAATTTCTACTTATTTTCCCCCTGAACATTGGCAGTGTTGGTGAGTTAGTCTAAAATGGAGCGGTTTTTTGTAAAAATTGTTTTTTAGCTTAATAATGAAGTTAGTTCTGCTATTTTAATTGCGATTATAAGAATTTAATTGCCATTTCCCTTTTTTAATTGCGATTCATAGATTTTAATTGCTGTTTCCCATTTTTAATTGCGATTCATAGATTTTAATTGCGATTCTCCATTTTTAAATGCCCCCTGGGGATTAATACGATTTTTCATCTAAAATTACAACTCCACTATTAATTCATCCCGCCTCGAATAAAAATCAGAATTTTTCATACAATTCCCAAATTTTAGTTTGTTAAATTACCTTTTTTTGGATAGAATGGATTTGTAGGCTTTTAAAGTCTTAATACATAACATTAGGAGTGAAAAAAATGCCAATCGATGTTTATTTAAATTTTAATGGTAATACACGTGAAGCAGTTGAATTCTATGCGGCTGTATTTAACACAGAAACACCAAAAATTATGACTTTCGGTGAAGCACCCCCAAATCCAGAATACCCACTACCTGAAGAAGCGAAAAATTTAGTTATGCATACTAGATTGAACATTAGCGGTAGCAACGTTATGTTCTCTGATACTTTCCCTGGTTTCCCTTTTAACCAAGGTAATAATATTCATTTATCTTTTTTAAGTGAGGATTTAGAAGAACTTAGATCTGTCTTTACTAAATTAAGTGATGGCGGTAAAGTAGAAATGGAACTTCAAGAAACTTTTTGGAGTAAAGCTTATGGTAGCCTAACAGATAAATTTGGCATTCATTGGATGTTTAATCACGGTACTGGTGAATTTTAATTTATAGATAAAAAAGGAAATGAACCCTTATTAATAGGATTCATTTCCTTTTTTTTACATATCTCTACTACACTTCCTCACATGAGATATCTCTCATCTTGCTCCTCAATCTATATTTCTTTTCATTCAGAATATTTCCTATATAATAAGGTATATTTCTAGTTCTCTAAAAGTAGGTGAAATTTTATGCAAATACTATTAAAACGGTTATCACAAAATAGAGAAAAACTTAGCCAGCTTGAAAAACAAGTATTGGATTATATTTTACAAAATACGGATTATATTACGAAGCTGAATCTTGATGAATTATCAAAAGAGCTTTATGTATCGACAGCAACAATTAGTAGAACATGCCAGCAATTAGGCTTTCGTGGGTTTCAAGATTTAAAATATACTCTTTCAATGGAAACAAATAAAGTTCAAAGTCCAGTTTCCTCTACCTCCTATCTCCTTAATACGCATATGGAGAGAATGAAAGAAGAAATGGAAAAAACATTAGAATATATTGATGAAGAAAAGATTAAGCTAGCTGCTTATTATCTAAAGCAAAGTACACATGTTGAAATATTCGGAGTTGGTAACTCACTTCCCGCTTGTGTTGACGCTTCTAGAAAACTCATGTTTGCAGGAAAGTTATGTAATGCGCGAACTGATTGGGACGAGCTACGTAGTGCTGCAAATAGTTTAGCAGAAAATGATTTGGCCATACTAGTTTCATATAGTGGGGAGACTTTACATATGTTAGAATTTGCCCATCTTTTAAAGAATAGGAACGTTAAAACGATCGCCATAACTGGAAGCCACTCAAATCGTTTACAAAAAGAAGTAAGTTTATCTCTTCAAGCTTATATTACAAACACATACTTTGGTGAGCTTGATATGACTTCAAGGTTTCCATTAAGTATGGTACTAGATTTCATTATTATTGCCTATTTAAACGAAATGAAGATATGTTAGTTATTCAAAAGAGACAGAAGTCGTCTATTATCAGACCACTACTGACTCTTTTTATTTATGAACTTATTAGTCTACTGAAAGTAAGCAATATACAAAAAATGTACACGCTTACATAAACACCTCAAACGGTTGTTAAACGATTTTGCCGTGAGTATTCTTAAGACATAATAAAAAACGAAGGAGCTAAAAACATGGCAAAGAAGAAGTCCGTTAAATCACAACTTTGGGAATTTTTTCAAGGGCTAGGTAAGACCTTTATGGTGCCTGTAGCATTATTAGCCTTTATGGGTCTTATATTAGGAATCGGAAGCTCATTTACTAGTCCGACAACTATCGAAACATTCCCATTTTTAGGAAACTCCGTACTCCAAGTTATTTTTAGCTTTATGTCCACTATCGGTGGGTTTGCATTTTCATACTTACCAGTTTTATTTGCAATGGCAATTCCGTTTGGACTTGTACGATATGAAAAAGGTGTCGCTGCTTTCTCTGGATTTGTTGGCTACGTCATCATGCACTTATCAATTAATTTTTATTTAACAGAAACAAATCAATTAGTAGCAGCAGATAAAATGCGTCAAGCTGGTCAAGGTATGGTTATGGGTATACAAACAATTGAAATGGGTGTATTAGGCGGTATCATCGCTGGGATCGTTGTTTATTTGCTACATAACCGCTTTTATAGTATTAAACTTCCAGATGCTTTTGCATTTTTTGGTGGCGCCCGCTTTGTTCCAATTATAACGACACTCGCATTATCAGTTGTTGGGATTATCATTCCAATGATCTGGCCAATTTTCGCAATTATTACAGGAATCGGAAGTTTAATTCAAAAATCTGGCGTTTTAGGACCATTTTTATTCGGTGCTGGTGAGCGTTTACTACTACCATTCGGTCTTCACCATATTTTAGTTGCAATGATTCGATTCACAGAAGCTGGTGGTACTGAAGTCGTTAACGGTCAAACGGTTTCAGGAGCTTTAAATATTTTCTATGCACAATTAAAAGCCGGTGCTCCGATCAGTCCATCAGCAACAGCTTTCTTATCACAAGGAAAAATGCCAACATTCATGTTTGGCTTACCTGCAGTAGCGCTTGCGATTTATCATACTGCCCGTCCAGAAAATCGTAATAAAATTAAGGGACTATTAATCTCTGGTGTTATTGCAACTTTTGTAACCGGTATCACTGAGCCAATCGAATTCTTATTCTTGTTCGTTTCTCCACCTTTATATTTCATCCACGTTATTTTAACGGGATTAGGTTTTATGGTAATGGCTTTATTACATTTAACAATTGGTAACACAGATGGTGGAATATTAGACTTTATTATCTTTGGCGTTTTACAAGGAGTAAAAACAAAGTGGTATCTTGTACCTATAGTAGGAGCAATTTGGTTTACCGTATACTATTCAGTTTTCAGATATGCAATATTGAAATTTAATTTAAAAACTCCTGGTAGAGAAGAAAAAATTGATGATCAACAAAGTGAGGAACCATTAGTGAAAGGAACAAATGCCCAAGCATTAAAAATTCTTACTGCTTTAGGTGGCAAAGAAAACATTCAATCACTAGATAACTGCATTACAAGATTAAGACTTGTTGTAGATAATATGAATATAGTTAATGAAAAAGTTCTAAAGGATTGTGGTGCACTTGGCGTTGTAAAATTAGACGAACACAATTTACAAGTCGTCATTGGTCCGCAAGTTGGTATTCTTAAAACACAATTAGAAAAATTATCATCTTAAATAAATTGGGGTTGTACGAAATGAAATACAAATTTGATCAGATAGTTGATCGGACCGGTACTTATTGTACACAGTGGGACTATATTGAAGATCGATTTGGAGTGCCAGATTTATTACCCTTCTCGATTTCAGATACTGACTTTCAAAGTCCTGATGAAATAATACATGCATTAGAAAAACGAATGAAACATGGTATATTTGGCTATACGCGATGGAATCATGCTGAATTTAAAGAATCAATAATAGATTGGTTTCGTAAGAGATTCTCCTGTGAAATTAAAGAAGATTGGATTGTTTATAGTCCTAGTGTCATTTATTCAATATCAAAAATAATCGAAAACTTGACAAATGTTGGTGATCATGTCGTTATCCAAACTCCTGCCTATGATGCCTTCTTTAAAGTAATTCAAGATAACAATCGTTTCATTTCTGACAATCAATTAATCTACGAAAATGGGAAATATCGAATCGATTTTGATGATTTAGAACAAAAACTATCTCACGACCGTGCCAAGATCCTTCTGCTATGTAGTCCGCATAACCCTTCAGGGCGTGTTTGGACAATGCATGAATTGGAAAGGATTGTGCGCTTATGTAATAAACATAATGTATTTATCATTTCTGATGAAATTCATATGGATATCGTATATGAACCTAATTTCCATATTCCGATTATAAACACTAGCATTAATTTGGAGAATGTATGTATTTGTACTTCTGCAAGTAAAACGTTTAACACTCCCGGGCTAGGTGGATCATATATGATTTTACCAAACCAAATGATCAACAAAGAATTTCTTCTATCTTTAAAAAATCGAGATGGCCTTTCATCTGCAAGCATTTTTGGGACACTTGCGACAATCGAAGCCTACAAAACATGTGAGGACTGGGTTGATGAATTAGCCGAATATACTCATGATAATTTAAAAACAGTAGAAAATTATCTTAACAATCATCTTCCAAAACTTAAATTTACATTACCAGAATCAACATACTTAGCATGGATTGATATTTCCGGGCTACCTTTTTCTAGTGAGCAATTACAACATGCCCTCGTTCATCACGCAAAAGTTGCCATTATGCCCGGAGAGACATATGGTGATGCTGGGAAAGGATTTATCCGCTTGAATACTGGATGTCCCAAATCTAAGATTATTGAAGGATTAAATCGTCTAAAAAAAGCAATAGATTACTTAGAAAGTAATAAATAGTTCGTTTAATAACCCTCTAAAGGTAGAAGATCAGTAATCTACTTTAGAGGGTTATTCATTTAAGAATAGTTAAAAATTGTTTATTCATTTTCTTGAACAAGTAGCTATTAATTAGCCAATTAACATATATTCTATTAAGTCACTTTTTTTAGAATATAAATTAGGGAAGTGTTTGAATGACATCCACTAAAGTTATTAAGCCATTCTCAACGAACTGGTATGTTTTACTTTCGTTTGCTGCACTTGCTGGGATTAGTCAAATGCTTTGGTTAAATTTTGCACCTCTAATTTCATATTTAAAATCACATTACGAAGTTTCAGAGTCAGATATTAATTGGTTATTAATTGTATTTCCATTAATCTATATTTTATTTTCAATCCACTCAGGTAAAGTAATTGATCGAGCTGGATATCGATTTAGTATTTTACTAGGTGGCATTTTCATGTCAGTTTTTTCTACTATTAGAATTTTTGATTCAAGCTTCTCATTTTTGCTAATTGGTCAATTAGGAATTGCGATTGGCCAACCTTATATTTTAAATGCAATATCAAGTTTAGTAGTTGATTGGTTTCCTAAAAATAAACAAGCTACCGCCACTGGCATTGGCACAGTCGGGATGTTCGTCGGAATGGCCGTAGCCTTAGCGGGGACACCGCTTCTAGTAGATCTTTTTGGATTCCAACCCTCATTAGTCATCATGTCAATTTTAACAATTCTTGCATCACTCCTTTTCTACTTCATCGGTCATCATAATTCAGCTTTCAAACGAAATTCTAATACTTCAGGAAGTTTTAGTACTACATTTAAATTATTAAAAAACAAGAATCTTTTACTATTAAACATCGTTTCCTTTTTAGGTTTAGGAGTCTTTAATGGATTAACATCCTGGCTTGAACAAATCTTAAAACCGTACGGAATTTCATCAGAACAAGCCGGAATTGTAGGTGGCACTTTAATAGTCGGCGGTATTATTGGTTCAATTGTGATTCCGCTGTTTTCAGATAAAGTTGGTAAAAGAAAGCCCTTCTTATTAGTCACGATCATCGGCTCCCTTCTATTAATCTATCCAGTTTGTACTTCAGGTAATTTTGCTTTTCTAATTATAATAGGTAGCGTCCTTGGATTCATATTTTTACCTGCTTTTGCTTTGCTGCTGTCAGCTACAGAAGAACTAGTTGGTGAAAAAGTATCTGGTGAAGCAACAGGACTACTATTGATGGCAGGGAATTTAGGTGCTGTAATTGTAATTGGAGCGATGCAGCTAATTAAAGGTGGGCAATCATCGTGGAATCATTCAGTCTATTTCGTATTGTTATTAATGTTAATTGGATTGATTCTTATGCTTTTATTTAAAGAAAGAGCTTGTTTGGTAGTTGATAACAAGAAAAATGGTAACGAATAAAAGTAAAAAAAAGCATTGGAATCCATAAATTCCAATGCTTTTTTTTTAAAATTATGACTTAAATTCAATTTTCTCCAAATACAACCCACCAGGATCCGCAAGATTACTCACTTGAGCACGATCCTTCAACTCAATTATTTTCTGTATATTTTCAGTATGTAATCTACCTGCTCCGACTTCAATTAATGTTCCTACAATCTTTCTTACCATATTGTATAAGAAACCATTCCCGCTAATTCTTATTTGAATAAATCCGTCTTTCTTTTCAAAATCAATCGAGTAGATTTCTCTTACCATTGACTTCTTTTTAGATTTCGCATTTGAAAATGCTGTAAAATCATGCTCACCTAAAAAGTACTCTGCTGCAGCCTTCATTTTTTTAAGATCTAGTTTCTCTTCTACATGCATACTGTATTTACGCATAAATGGATTCGTATATTCCTCATTCCATATTTTATAGATATACGTTTTTGCACTAGTATTATATCTTGAATGGAAACGGTCAGATTCAATCGAAACTTCCTTTATACTAATATCTCTAGGTAAATAACGATTTAAATAACTTTTAATTTCTATTTCTGGCATGTTCTCTTTTATTTTAAAATTAGCAACCTGTTCAAATGCATGTACACCTGCATCCGTTCGACTACTTCCAATAATTTCAACTTCTCTTCCTACCATTTCTGATATTACATTCTCGATTTTACCTTGAATTGTATTTTCACCGTTACCAAGTCTTTGCCAGCCTTTATATCGGCCCCCATCATATTGAATGACTAATTTATAATTGTTCATCTCTTGCTCCTTTATCTAACACTATGTATGTTTTGCTTTTAACCTAAGTCCTTAAAATACTTATTTTTTTACTTATACACTTCCTGCTCTTAACACTTTACCACTTTTTAATCACATATCCTATTTTTAGCCTATTGGCTCTAAGTTCATAACTTATTTAACTTTTTCACAAACTACTTAAAGACTGTATAGTAGAAATAAGACATTTTACTTTATACTTATAGTAACAATTTTGAGGGAGTTTGACATGGTACTTGATGAGTTGGCATTAAAGATCATTAATGAAGTTAGAAAGTTAATACAAGAAGATATCATTATTATTAATACGGATGGCATCATTATAGCAAGTACAGACCCAGCACGAACTGGTACATTTCATGAAGGCTCATTAATTGCAATTAATGAAAGAAAAACGTTTACGATTACATCTGATGATGAAAATCGTTTAAATGGTGTGAAGGCTGGAATTAATCTTCCTATTTATTTTCAAAATGAAATAGTCGGAGTAATTGGCATTACAGGAAACCCCGATCAGATTTCCCCTTTTGGAGAAATGCTTCGTAGGATGACAGAATTATTAATTAGAGAAAACTATTATACAGATCAAATTGATTTACAACAAAGAACGTTAGAAGCATTTGTATTTGATTGGATTCAAGATATTGAATGGGATGATCATTTTTATGAACGTTCTACTATGCTAAATATTGATTTAAGTTATATTAGGCAGGTTATTATTTTTGAATGGGAAAATACGAATATGGTCCCAATCGATACAAGACAACTAATAATTGATTTAGCGAATCGAAATAAAGATGACGTATTTGTTCGTTGGGGCAATAATCGAATTGTATTTTTGATGAAAGTTGACGATACGAATAAAGATATTCATAAACTACAAAGAATGCATGATTTATATGAGATCATAAAAAGTCGATTAAATTCACCCATTGCTGCAGGCGTTGGGCAACAAATCTCTCCAAAACAATTACATCAATCATATTATCAAGCGGATCGTGCTTTAAAAGTTGCATTAAAAACAAGTTCAATTATTTTTGATGAAGATTTAACAATTGATTTAATTCTGCAGGAACTTTCACAAGAGATTAAGAAAACATTTATAGAACGGACAATTGCACCTTTATTAAGTGAAGAGGAGTTATTTATTACAATTAAAGAGTATTTAAATCAAAATCAGTCTCTTAAAAAAACCGCTCAATCCTTACATATTCATATAAACACACTTCTGTACCGCTTAGGTAAAATTACTGAATTAACGAAATTGAATCCGAAAGATATCCAAGATTTAGTTAAATTGTATATCGGAACATACCTACTAGATGATTCTACAAAAAAACACCGATAATTGGTGTTTTTTCTGTATGTTCCTCTATAGTAAATTCATCTATTAACTCTTTATACTTGAATTAAGATAATGGGGGGAATTTATTTATGATTACAAATGACATTGCACAAAGTTTTATAGCAATTGTTGGAAAAGAAAATTATGATGATTCAAAAGTGGAAAGACTCGTATATTCCTACGATGCTACACCAAATTTGCAAGCTCTTCCGGATGCAGTCATTAGTCCTCGTTCTACTAAAGAGGTATCCGAAATCGTTAAAATCTGTAACGAAAACCACATTCCAATCGTTCCTAGAGGCTCAGGAACGAATTTATGCGGTGGTACTTGTCCAACAGATGGCGGGATCGTTATCTTATTTAAACACTTAAACAATATTCTTGAGATAGATGAAGAAAACTTAACTATTACAGCTCAACCTGGTGTAGTGACTCTTGATATGATCAATACAATCGAAGAAAAAGGCCTATTTTATCCACCAGATCCAAGCTCAATGAAAATTTCTACAATTGGTGGAAATATTAATGAAAATTCAGGTGGATTACGTGGATTAAAATATGGTGTAACACGTGATTATGTCATCGCACTTGAAATCGTATTAGCAAACGGAGACATTATTCGAACTGGTGGAAAGCTAGCAAAAGATGTTGCTGGATATGATTTTACTCGTTTATTTGTTGGTTCTGAAGGTACTTTAGGTATTATTACCGAGGCTACATTAAAGCTTATTCCAATGCCAGAAACGAAAAAAACAATGCTTGCATTGTATGATAGCTTGGAAGATGCAGCCAGAACGGTCTCTAAAATTATTGCTAATAAAATTATTCCTACTTCCCTTGAATTTATGGATCAACCTACCCTAGAAGTTGTTGAGAACTTTGCACAGATTGGACTACCGACCGATGTAAAAGCTGTCTTATTAATTGAACAAGATGGTCCAAGTGAAGTTGTAAACAGAGATATCGAATTAATAAAATCAATTTGCCAGCAAGAAAAATGTATTTCAGTTAGCGTAGCTAAATCCGAAGAAGAAGCAGTAGCATTACGTACGGCTAGACGCTCTGCTCTTTCAGCTCTTGCACAATTAAGACCAACAACAATTTTAGAGGATGCAACTGTCCCTCGTTCTAAAATTGCTGAAATGGTCTCTGCAATTAATGTGATTGCTGAAAAACATAATGTAAAAATTTGTACATTCGGCCATGCAGGCGATGGAAATCTGCACCCTACTTGTCCTACCGATGCTCGTGATCACGAAGAAATGGAACGCGTAGAAATGGCTTTTGCAGAGATATTTGAAAAAGCTATTGAACTAGGTGGTACGATTACAGGTGAACACGGTGTTGGAATCGTAAAAGCTCCTTACCTTGAATTAAAGCTAGGTAAAGAAGGCATTACCGCAATGCTTGCTGTCAAATCAGCCCTAGATCCAAATCATATTATGAACCCAGGCAAAGTCTTTGCAAAAGACAGTCGTAAAAGAATGGTGGTGTCAAAATGACAACACTTCAAGAACAACAAGCGATTGGTCAACAATTTAAAGAGCGAATGAACGAAGACAAGCTTCTAAACTGTATGCGATGCGGTTTTTGTTTACCGAGCTGTCCAACTTATATTGAATCAGGTCAAAAAGAATCACACTCACCACGTGGTCGTATCGCATTAATGAAAGCAGTAACAGATGGATTAATTGAACCGGATGAAGATGTGGAACGTACACTTGAGCTTTGTCTTGGATGTCGTGCATGTGAGCCTGTTTGCCCATCTGGTGTGAAATACGGTCATCTACTAGAAGAAGCTAGAGATATTATTGCTCAACACAAAAAACATTCACTTCCTGCAAGAGCTGTTCGGAAAGTTGTATTTAAAGAACTTTTCCCGCATCAAAAACGTATGAGACTCGCAGTTGGTTTATTAGGTTTATATCAACGAACAGGCCTTCAAGTCGTAGCAAGAAAAGCTGGAATTATGAAGTTAATCCCAAACAATTTATCTGCAATGGAAAAGGTTTTACCAAAGGTCCCGACTATGAAACAAATGAAGTCACGCCCTGACTATTTGCCACCATTAAAAGAAAAAGTAAAGAAGGTGGCATTTTTCTCTGGATGTTTAATGGATACAATGTTCTTAGAAACAAACAATGCAACGATGAAGCTATTACAATTAGCTGGTTGTGAGATTGTCATCCCAAAAGACCAGGCGTGTTGTGGTGCATTACATGGTCATAGTGGTGAAAAGTCGATTGCGAAAGATATGGCAAAGAAAAACATTGAAGCCTTCGAAAATCTCGGAGTAGATTATATCATTACAAATGCAGGAGGCTGTGGTGGTTTCCTAATTGACTATGATCATCTTCTTAAAGACGATCCAAATTGGAAAGATCGAGCTCTAGCGTTTAAAAATAAACTAAAGGATATATCAGAAATTCTAGTAGAAGTTGAGTTTCATAATAAAGTAAAATTAAGTTTACCAGAACAAATTATTACGTATCAGGATTCATGCCATTTAAGAAATGTCATGAAAACAGCTTCTGCTCCAAGAACATTATTGAAGTCAATTCAAAATGTACACTATCACGAAATGAAAGATGCAGATCGTTGCTGCGGCTCAGCTGGTATTTATAATATCGTCGAATCCGAAATGTCGATGCAAATACTAGATTACAAGATGAAGCAAGCAACAAAAACACAAGCTACTACAATTGTAACTGCTAACCCTGGATGCTTATTACAAATGAAGCTAGGTGTAGATCGAGAGAATCAATCAGAACATGTGGAAGTCGTACACATAGTTGATTTACTTTTAAAAGCTGCTGAATATAAAGCAATTTAATACTAAAAAAACACAAGGAGATTAATTTCCCTTGTGTTTTTTTATTGCCCTACTATACGGTTTGACTTTATACAATTAAAAAGCCAAGGAATAGATCCTTGGCTCCTATATAAATATTAATGTCTTACAACAGTATATGTTGAAGCAGCACTAGTATTTCCTGCTTTATCTTTTGCAGTTACAGAAATGACAGTTCCTTTTTTCTGAGCTGCAATCTTAACTGAGTAATTTCCTACCGAATCAGCAGTTGCAGATCCTAATACCGTAGTACCTCTTTTAACAGTTACTGTTGAACCTTTTTCAGCTTTTCCAGTTACTTTTAAATCATTGTCATCTACTTTATTAATTGTTGGTTTACCTGGAGGAATTACATCAACAACAGTTACAGTAGTTGCCACACTTGTATTTCCTGCAGCATCTTTAGCTGTTACTGTTAATTTAGTGCCAGCTACTTGAACAGCGATTTTCGCTGAATACGTTCCAGTAGAAGTAGCCTTTACAGTCGCTAGTGTTGTTGTCCCTCTTTTAATCGTAACAGTAGAACCAGCTTCCGCTTTACCTGTTACAACTACATCGTTATTATCAACTCTGTTAACAATTGGTTTTGCAGGCGCAATTACGTCTACAACTTTTGTTGTTCCAGCTACACTCGTATTCCCAGCTGCATCCTTTGCATAAACACTTAACGTTACTCCAGCTTTTTGTACAGGAATCTTAACCGAATAAGTTCCAGTTGATGTTGCTTTTGTAGGAGTTCCTAATACCGTACTACCATTTTTAACTGTTACAGTAGAATTGGCTTCGGCCTTTCCAGTTACAACTACATCATTGTTATCAACTTTGTTTACAGTCGGTTTAGTTGGTGCTACATTGTCATTGAATAATGTGTAAATTCCATAATAATCATCTTCTGTATTATCATCGTAATCAGTATTGTCGTAATCTAATACACCTACATAATATGTACCGGCCTTAGCTTGGTAGTATTGTTCTTCAACACCAGTTTCTTCATCATAATTATAACCCTCATAAACTAATCGGCTATCTTCAACGTAATCTTTTTGATACACTCCCATTGCTAATTCGATATTTCCCGGCCCTAAAGCAGCTCCGCCTAAAAGAATTTCTCCGTCAGTAGGTATGACGATTTTGAAATAATCTAGATCGTATCTAGGTGCTAACTGACCATACATTATCGCTCCAAGTGGTAAGTTGTTTGCTGTGACAAAATCATCATTTTCTTCCATCTCATCCAACTCATCTGGTTCGCTAGTACTGTAGCTTGATAGAGTACTAGATGGTTTTATATTAAAATGATTAAAGTTTGATTTTAAACCTAAAACTTTAAACGTATGAAAATCATTTGAACCTTCCAATACTTGCTTTTCTATATGATTTTTACTAGCTTTCTTTAAAATTTCATAACTGTTTCCTTCTGCATGAGCAGTTGTGAAAGATAATGGTGAAGCTAATAAACCTAATGTTGCTAAAGATAAAATTCCCTTTTTCATCATAATATTCTTTCCCCTCTGTATTTCGTTCGTTATAGTGAACCTCTTATTAGTATCCTTCAATAATTACCCAAGCGCAATAAAAATTTTACCTTAAACTAATAAAACTTTATGCCCGCTAAACAATGCTTAAGTTCGATTTGATTTGATCACATAATCACCCTTAGTAGTATCAAAACATGTTGTGATTGTAACTAACAACTTCATTTCTGATATCACCTCCCTTAGTGAATGGATTACACCAACCACAATAGCATTTGCGTTTTTCCTGCCTTCCCGAAGGCTTTCTTCTCCTTTATATTTTTGATGTTAATCATATTGTACCTACATACCCTTTCATTTTTTTGAGTACCAGACTGATCATCAAATCAACTCTCTTAAAAATGGAATCTGTTAAACTAAAATGTTGATTTTTGCGTACTAAAAAAGACTGTTTTAAACTAAACAGTCTTTTCAGAGTGTTGAAATATAAAATGGTCAAAAGGGAAAACGGACTTTAAGTGAACATTTAATAAAGGTAAAAATTGCATTTTTCGAATGATCTTTTAATGGTTTTAAATGTTAATATAGCTTTTTTTAGAAAACAAATTTGATTGTTTAGTTTAATAAATGTTCAATATTAATTGATCTACAATCTGATTAAAATAAAACACTTAGTTTATTCTAAAAAAGGCTATCTGATTAGGTTTTATCGCGGACATTTTTTGATGAATAAGTTGATTGGAATGGAGGGATGCTCGACTCCTATGGGATTAGCGGGAAGGCTGAGACCCCGCAGGCGCGCCGAGGAGGCTCAGGTCTCGCCCAATGGAAAGCGAGCATCCTGTAATGGAAATCAACATCACTCTACTCCTTTTACGAAAATTTGATAATTAATTGACATGGTTGTTTCTAAACAGTCTACTTAATGATTATTCAACTAATGCATTAAGTTAGTTGTTTACGAGTATCGACTCCTTACATGTTCCTAAAAATGAATAAAAAACTATTATATTATTCCGGAATTTTCAGAGGTACAGCTTAAGTAATTAGCACATTTCTCTTTGAAACACTTAGTTACTGTTCCTGGTTTAAGTTGATCTTTAAACTTCTCATAACAATAACATACTTCTTCGTCCTGTTTAGATGCATTCTTTCGACCAAAGACCATTGGTCCGATATTAGAAGGTTTTAAGTCTTCTATTTTGTTAACTTCTTTGTACTGCTCTAAACAAGACTTACATATACAAGATTTTCTTACTTCATCTGGTGATATCTGATCAAATATTTCTCTTGGAAAATATTCATCATTACACCAACAGTTCTTCCCACTTGAGCACTTATTCTCATTACCACACATGGGACAGAGCTTAATTGCCATGAAATACCCTCCTCAATAATCTGGTTACCAAAGGAATTTCCTTTTTATTCTATTCAATCAATTAACTGGTTTACTAAATTTATCCATTTAATTATATCATTCCTTGTTACTCTAAACTGCCATATAGTTGATTTACTTTAACAGAGCATAAAAATAAAAAGCACAAGGAACGTTGATTTCCTTGTGCTTATATTACCTAAATCCTTAATCCGGCACTATTTACTTTTTTAATGAAGATATAGCCGTTCTTGTTTGATCGATATACTGAATTGTTTGATCGTATTCTTGTGTCGCGACAGCCATAAATAAGATATCGATGACATGTAATTGAGCCATTCTCGATGAGGTTGCTCCACTTCGAAATGTTGCTTCCCTATGTGGTGAATTGAATAATTTAATGTCCGCTAAGTTTGATACAGAATTGGAACCAAAGCCGGTGATACTAATGGTGTTCACGCCGTTTTCCTTAGCAATTTGAAGAGCTTTTTGAACCTCTAGCGTTTCTCCAGAAAATGAAATTCCTACTAAGACATCATTCTCCTCGTGGTTCGCTATTTGAACAGCTAACAAATGCAAATCAGTAAATGCAGAGGTGTATTTTTTTATACGTAAGAATTTTTGTTGAGCGTCTAAGGCAACTACCATTGACCCACCTACACCGAAGAAATAAATATTTCTCGCTTTTGTTAAAGCTTGAACTGCTTCCTCTAAATCACTCACATTAATAATATCGCTAGTATCTTTGATGGCCTGAATATTATTATTCATCATCTTTTTAATAATTGAACTAGTTGATTCCCCTAAATTGATATCCCTCGATCCTACTTCTGTTGTCGTAATAATATCACCTGCAATTCGTAGCTTAAGCTCTTGAAAACCCTTTAGACCCAGTGAACGACATAATCGAATAATTGCAGAATTGCTTGTTTGGCTCTTTTCCGCGAGTTCAAAAACTGTATATTGAATCGATTTTTCTGGGTTTTCAATTATATATTTAGCTGCTCTTCTTTCAGATGGTGGAAGTTTATACAGCATCTCGTTTAACATGATTAAACCGCCATTTAATGCATTCATTTAATCTACTCAACTCTCTCTTTATTTATATAAAACGAAGAATTTGGAAATTTCCAACCAACATTTTCCCCTCTTTTAATGGGATTCAAAATATGTCTTTAAACAAATTATAAAATATTAGGAAGAAAATCTGAATTATATTTTATATGAAATAGAAGGCGACAGACTAGTAGTACTAGTTGTCGCCCTCTAATTAATTTTTTACTACCTTGCTAATAAAACCACTAGCTTTATTCAAACTGACAATTGCTTCATCATAATTCATTCCGGTTAAAATCATAACGATTGCTACTTTCGTTTGATTATTTGCTTTCTGTAAGTAATTACTTGCCGTTTCATAATCACAGCCAGTAGCTTCAACTATTATTCTTTTCGCTCGATCAACTAGTTTATTATTCGTTAATTGCAGGTCTACCATTAGATTTTTATATACTTTTCCAATTCCAATCATTGAAGCTGTCGAAATCATATTACAAATAAGCTTTTGGGATGTACCAGCTTTTAATCGGGTAGAGCCTGTTAACACTTCTGGACCATTATCTACTTCAATTTTTTGGAAGGCAACCTCTCCAATTTTTGAACCTTTATTACACGATACCGCTACAGTTTTTGCTCCAATCTCGTTCGCATACTTTAAAGCACCTATTACATAAGGCGTTCTTCCCGATGCTGCAATACCAATCACGATATCATTTTTTGTAAGGGATATTCGTAATAAGTCATCCTTACCTAGTTCTTCGCTATCTTCGGCACCTTCAACAGCTTTAATAAAGGCCCTTTCTCCGCCTGCAATTAATCCAATGACTTCACTAAGGTTCGTTCCAAATGTAGGTGGGCACTCAACTGCATCTAGTAGACCAATTCGTCCGCTTGTACCAGCACCTGTATAAATTAAACGTCCTCCGTTTTGAAATGCTTCAACAACTAACTGAACTACATTTGAAATCATCGGAATTTGTTCCCTAACTGCTAGAGCCACCTTTTGGTCTTCTTCATTCATTATATTTAAAAACTCATCGACGCTTAGTTGATCTAAGTTACTCGTACGATTGTTTCTAATTTCGGTTGTTAAGTTTTCTAACACAATTACACCTCAATCATAAGGCAGGATTTTAATTCCTACCCCCTGTTTTTACCGCATTAATTATTCCTTACGTGAATTAACTTCTTTCCTAGCTAATAAATATCCTCCAAAGGTCGAAGAGATTTCGTCCGTGTAAAATGTTACTGTTGGATCGTGCTCATGTATTGTTTGAATAAACGTTTTCTGAACGACTGATATTCGACTTAGAATACTTCCTTTTATTGCAACTCGTGGCTCTTCTCGAAGATTTAACTTTTTTAAGGCTTGGATAGTCGTTTTCCCAAGATGTTGACCAGCTCTTTCTAGAACAGATAAGGCCATTAAATCACCTATGTTGGCCATTTCAACGATAAATGGAACATGTGAAGCAATTTCAGCTTTTGTATTGTGATAAATATATTTTTTAAGTTCTTCTGCTTCTTTTAACTGTAACTTTTCCAGCATTTTCAAAGATAAATAACTTAATGGGATACCTTCATCAAATTCCTGTGTAATCTTTTTAAAGATTTCAATGCAAATCCAATATCCACTTCCTTTATCCCCTAGAAGATGTCCCCATCCACCTGCCGTAACAGTCCGTTCTTTATGCCTTCCGATACAAATTGAACCTGTACCAGCGATTGTTAATACACCACTTTGCCCATTTAGTAATGCTGCATGTGCAATTTGTGCATCATTAACTATTTTAAATGGGATATGAAAAGCATCATTTAGTGCCTTTTCTAACGGACCTCGGTCTTTCACTCCACCAATTCCAGCAATTCCTAAAAATAAGAACAGGCAATTCTCTTTTGATAAAGGGCTCAAGCAATTTTCAATTGCTTCTATAATATGATTTATTCCATCTTCCTCATTGATTAGTAAATTACTAAAACCAGAATAACCTTGACTAATAATTTCTCCATCCAAATTATAAGCAATAGCCTCTGACTTCGTTCCTCCACCATCAAGACCTATAACATATTTCACTAAAACTGCCCCCTACCATCTTCCGTCTATTCTATTACTATATGAATCGATTATTTCTCGGCTAATTTTTTATGTAAACGAATGATATGCTCTATAAGCTTTTGTTCACTCATAGCAGTCATTAGATGATCTTGAGCATGAATCATTAATAGAGACTTTTCACATGGCTGACCATTTAATTCGGCTTGTATTAAAGTCGTTTGTGTTTTATGTGCATGACCAATTTCTTGGTGAGACTCTTCGATTAAGCGATCTGCTGTTTCAAAATCATTTTTTTCTGCAGCCTCTAATGCCTCGTAAGCTAGTGATCTCGCATTCCCACCGTGTGATATAATTTCAAAAATTTCCTGTTCGTTAGTCATCATCATATTCATACTCCTTAATTTTTGTTTTATCCTTATTGAATTACCAATTCTTCTTTATAAAATAATGGTAAGTATTCTTTATGAGCATCTAAAAGTGCATCTAGTACTTCCTTTGCAACTTCATCACTTGGAACTAAAGGATTAATCGTTAATGCCAATAAAGCTTTTTCATAAGATCCAGTAACAGCTGCTTCAGCTCCAACTCGTTCAAATGATTTAATCTGCTGAACTAATCCATTTATTTGAGGTGGTAATTCACCTACTGATATTGGAATTGGTCCTTGCTTTGTAACGATACAATTCACCTCTACAGCTGATTCATTCGGAATCCCTTGTATTGAGCCATTATTTTGAACGTTTAATACTTGGATATCCTTTTTATCATTATAAATAGATGTAATTAAGCTACAAGCGGCATCACTGTAATAAGCTCCACCTCGTTTTTCCAGCTGTGGCGGTTTAATAGTTAAATTCTCATCTTTATATAATTCAAATAAATCAGCTTCCAACTTCTTAACGACCTCTGCTCGAGTAGTCCCAGTTTTAAAAGATTCTAATTCTTCATCTAATATATGTTTCGTTTTGTAATAGTAACGATGATATGGATTAGGAAGTACACCTAATGACATAAGAAATTCCTTTTGCCATGGTAATGGTGCGATATTTTTCATTGTCATTTGTATTTCTGGATTCGCTAATAACTCTAATACATGTTCAGTCACTTCTTTTCCATCAACATAAACATGAAGCCCATAAACCATATGGTTTAATCCAGCAAAATCAATATGTACACGACTTAGATCAACTTCTAACAATTTAGCGATCGTCATTGTCATATTAATTGGTACATTACAAACTCCAATTACCTTTTTATGTTTACTATATCGAAGTAATGCTTCAGTAACCATTCCAGCAGGATTTGTAAAGTTAATCAACCATGCATCAGGGCATAGTTGTTGCATTTCTTCAGCAATTTCAAGTAATACTGGTATTGTTCTTAGACCTTTAAATAGACCACCTGCACCATTCGTTTCTTGACCAATCATACCGAATTGTAAAGGGATACGTTCATCTTTAATTCGTGCCTCTAGTAAGCCTACCCGCATTTGAGTCGTTACAAAATCAGCATCCTTTAGCGCTAATTTTCGGTCTAACGTTAAGTGAATTTCCATTGGAACTCCAGCTTCTTTTACCATTCGTTTAGCTAAATTACCAACGATCTCTAACTTTTCCTTCCCTGCTTCTATATCAACTAACCATAACTCACTTACAGGAAGTTCATTGTATCTTTTAATAAAACCTTCAACTAATTCTGGAGTATAGCTAGAGCCGCCGCCTATTGTTACGATTTTAATTCCTCTTTTTTTATTCATCTAAAACACACCTTCATTTCATATTTTTTCTTATGAATTGAATACAACAAGATAACAAGTCACTGTGCAGAAAACTAATAATGTAATAAATAGAATTAAAGCTTGTTTCTTATTCTTAAACTTACCTTCAATAAATACAATCACGCCTGTAAGTCCTACACTCAAACCAATACTATTTGTAATAAATACAGCAAGATCTCTAGTCATTCCTAAAAAGAGTAGAACAGGATTAAAGATAAGATTAAACGCAAGAATAAATACAAAAAATGCAAATGCACCTTTATAACTAAAAAAATGGAGATTCTTTGTAGTGTTCATGTTAAGCTTCCTTTCTTGATTACTTGATATAAATAAAGGAAGCTGGGATTAATCATCCCAAACTCCCTTTACTATGAATTTATAAAGATACTTTTACACCATTATCCATTTCAACTGTAGATTCTTGCGCTAACAATTTTTTATCGTACATTTTGAAGAATGGTAAATAAATAACAACAGATATTGCCAGATTGATTACTACTAGGATAATAGCTCTCCAATCTCCACCAGTTGATAAATATGCACCTATTGGAGCAGGTAAAGTCCATGGAACCATTACGTATGTTGGATTAACTAATCCTCCTGCTGTTGCAAGGTAAGAAATTGTTGCACCAATTATTGGAACGATCATAAATGGAATAATTAATACAGGGTTTAATACAATCGGCATACCGAAAATAACTGGCTCATTAATGTTAAAAATACTTGGGATGATTGCTGTTCTTCCAAGAGCCTTTGAATAACTAGATTTTCCCACGATTAACATTGCTATAACTAAACCTAATGTTGCACCCGAACCACCAATCCAAATAAACCACTGGAAGAAAGTTTCAGGAGCAATGTGTGGTAACTGACTTCCAACTTTACCAGCTGCAACAGCTGCAGAGTTATTAGCTAAATAAACTTCCCAAACAGGTCGTGCAACTGCACCTACTACTGATACGCCATGAATACCAAATGCCCAGAAAAATGTGATTAAGAAAACTGGTACTAGTACACCAGGTAATGAATCACCCGCGCTAATTAGTGGAGCTACGGCTTTGTCTACAAGTGAATGTGTATCAATCTTAAATACAACTGTAATTAAAGTCATTACTGTTAAAACAACCGTTACAGGAATAAGTGCTTCAAAAGAACGTGCGACAGAACTAGGCACTGAATCAGGCATTTTAATCGTAATATTTTTTGTTTTACAAAAACGTAATACTTCAACTGCAAAAATAGAAGTAATCATACCTACGAAAAGACCATGTCCACCCATGTTTGCCATTGGTAATACAAATCCTACTTTATCGATCATTTGAACCCCAGTTGTAAATAAAAATGCTGAGCCGGCTAATAGTGCGCCAGAAAGCGGATCTAGTTTATAGCTTTGGGACAAGCTATATCCAATCCCGAAAGTAATATACAAGGTCATTATGTACATTGTAAGACGGTACGGAATTAAAATATCCGCAGCGTGTTTTGCTGCCCACACTCCTACCGCAGAATCTGCAGGCACTGGAGGAAAGGCAATAATTAAGAACAAGCTTCCAAAAATGATAAAAGGTAAAGCTGAAACTACACCATCACGAATAGCGCGTAAATGTTTTTGTTCAGATAGTTTTGCCATTGGTGTTGATAAATTCTTTTCCAAAAATGAAATAAACTTATCCATTTGTTCTTCTCCTTTGTTTATTAAATTATTAAACTACTTAACTAGTTCTTGAACTAATTTTAATAATGTTGGCCCTCCAAGTGGACTATATGCTTGAGGTGGAATGACAGCACAAGGTACATTCGCCTCATCAGATGAAGCTTTAAAACCATCAAATCGATGTCTTACTTGTGGTGCAACCATCGCTACATCCCAACCATTCTTAACTTCTTCAGCAAACTCTTGAGTCCCAACTGCTAAAACATCTAGACTTAATCCGTTCTTTTCTCCCTCTTTTTTCAGAGCGTTTACTACAATCGCACTTGACATACCGCCTGCACATACAAATAATACCTTCATACTCTTATCCTCCTAATTCAAATTTGATAATATTAAAGATTCGAAAAACTGAAAACGTTTTCTATGAGGCAATTATATTCTTAATAAAATAAAATTTCAATTATTTTAAACAAAAAATGAAATAAAATTTTAAGAAGATGTAAAAAAAAATTTCACATCTTCTTAAATAATGATCATTTAGTTTTCCTTAAACTGAAACTTACTCCAAGGATGTAAGAAATCTAGTAGGAAGATTTCTTCCTCTGTAATGCGTCCAACCACATTCGTTTTCCCTGAATTCTCCATATCCTGTAGTGCTATTTGCAATTCACCTTTATACTGTCCATATAATTCATTTTCTATTAAAATATCGCCTCTACGAATAGGTGGCGTATAAGTAGGTTTAAACTCTTCATCTCTATATTTAACACGAGACTGAGTTGAACGAATTAAGTAATCGGATACGTCCCCGCGGTAAAAATGAAACTCCTCTAAAACAATCTTTTTCTCTAAATCTGTAATTGAATCATGTAAATCAATATTTAGTGTAAATAAGTCTTTACCGTTTTGATTTAGCTCCGCAAGTTGTTTGAACTCTTCTTCTGATGCATAAGCATTTGCGATCATCACATCATCAATCAAGTCTGAATAAAATAAATGTTTCGCTTGCGTTACGACTGATAAATTTCGGTGCATCTCTAATGTACAAAGACCTTCTGATACAGGCCAAGGTCCATATGTTGCAGCTTGTGAATTAATAAATGCTGCTGTACGAATACCATGCTTTTTAAACTCTTCACTGCATGTAACAAAATGCGAATAGCTTAAACCTGCATAAAGATGAGGATAAAAATTATGGGATCCGATTAAATTAGATTGATTTGGCTTATAAGCTAAAATATTTTCTAGATATTTCGTAGCATTACTCATGTTAATTTCAATTTTTAACCCATATGGATTATAAGTCATAATGGACTCTTCATTCCCAGTAAACCCCATATCAAGTCTAATTCCATATGCTCCTAAATCAGCAAAAAATGATAAATCATTATACGAAATATTCAATGTACCAAATACTCGAGGGGCAATATCAACAATGACTTCCATCTCTAAACTATTTGCATAATCAACTATTTCTTTGAACTCTTTTATTATCTGTTCCTTGTCACCATTTACTGATAATAAACATGTAAAGATTCGTTTAAAACCATATTGATGAGCTAATTTAATATAAGCCTTATCTTTTTCAACAGTTGAGTGCTCTGGATAAATTGAAATTCCTAATTTTTTCACGATGAATCCTCCTAGTATGGTATTGGTGTAATATTTCCTAAAACAACTAACCGATTTGCCTTTGTTGCTCCAGGTACATTACTTGGTAAACAATTTAAAGTTTCATTTGCTAAAATCGCAAAGGCGATTGCTTCTTTTGCATCCGAAGAAAAACCAATGTCTTCTTGAACTAATACTTTAGAATCCAAACCTAATAATTCTTGAAGCATGCGTAGTAAGGTTTTATTATGACTACCTCCGCCACCTACAATCACTTCATCAATTGGATGATCTGGTAAAATAAACTTTTTATAATTTTCAGCGATCGATTTTGCAGTAAACATCGTCATTGTAGTCACTAAATCAATCGGTGAAATATCACTAAACTCTTCCAATATTTCATCAACAAACTGTGTACCAAATAACTCTCTTCCAGTTGTTTTAGGTATAGGTGCTAAAATATATGGAATACTCATGCATCTTTCTAGTAATCTTTCATTTACATTACCTTTAGCAGCTAAATCACCATTAGCATCATATGGAACATTAAAATAGCGCTTACAAATTTCATCAATAATCATATTACCTGGACCTGTATCAAAGGCTACCAAATCATCGATTGTAGCACTCCTTGGAATGATCGTAACATTACCAATCCCACCAATATTTTGTAGTACACGCGTTTTCGTTTTACTTTTATAAAGTAATAACTCAGAATGTGGTACTAAAGGCGCACCATACCCACCAGCTGCCATATCCATCACACGAAAATTGGAAACAACTTTCGTCTTTGTTTCATATGCAATAACCGCTGGTTCTCCTAACTGCAATGTAGATTGAATGAAATTCCCAATAGCTTCAGGCTGGTGATAAATCGTTTGACCATGCGACCCAATAAAATCAAGTTGATCTAACGAAAATTCGTTTTTACTACAAATTTCCTTTACTGCTTCTGCAAAAGCATAGCCAAGCTTAAAGTTTAAACTACATAAATGCTGAGCGTTTGAAGAAACAAGTGTAATCGCATCTTGAATTTCTTTTAATAAACCTTCCTCAAGAGGAACTGTCATAAAATCAATCAATCTTACCTCTGTCTCAGGTCCACATCCAGCGATTTCTACTAAAGCTGCATCGATTCCATCTAAAGATGTACCCGACATTAATCCAACTGCATATCCCAATTCATTCACTCCTTCATATTTTTATTAATAATACCTTAAAACAGAATTTCAAATTTGTAAAAGAAAAGAGTGAAAGTTTATTTAGAATTTTTCAAAAAGTAAATGTTGATGTTTTTAAGAAATCCTTGAATTGAAAGAGATTTTTGTAGACTGATTTATTCGCTGCACATCCCCCATGACTAATTTCATATCTAGAACTCCATAATGAATTATTACTCATTTCAGCCTCTTCCACAAAACAACACTTGATAAAAAAAACCAATAAAATATTTTCTAAAAACACATTTATCACTTTGATAAATAGGCATAATTATCTTGTACAAATCAGTAACTAGTAAAAAAGTATTGAATGAACAGCAGAATAATTATACAATTCTTTACATAATCAAACAAAAATTCGATCCAACATTAAGGAGAATCTAAGATGAATCATTTAGAAACACAAATAGATGAATTAGCAGATCAATATTTTACGAGACTAATAGAGATCCGTAGACATTTGCATATGTATCCTGAATTAAGTAAGCAAGAATTTCAAACAACAAATTTTATCAATCAAGAATTAGAAAAGGCTAATATCAAAAAAATTCAGTTGAATAGTCAAACAGGAACTGCTGCCGAGATTAGTGGTAATTCAGGGCCGATTGTTGCACTCCGAGCTGATATTGATGCACTTCCAATTAAAGAAGAATCTGATTTACCATTTCGTTCACTTGTTGATGGAATCGCCCATATGTGTGGACATGATGTTCATACTACTATTACACTCGGAGTTGGATTCATTTTACAGGAATTAAAACACCTGATTCCTGGTACAGTTCGATTGATCTTTCAACCTGCTGAGGAATCTGAAGGTGGCGCTGAGCAAATGATTGCTGAAGGCTTACTTAACGATGTAAAAGCTATTATTGGGCTTCATAATATGCCGGATCTTCCAGTTGGTATGATTGGAATTAAAGAAGGCTTCCTAATGGCAAGTGTAGATGATTTTGCAATTAAGATTAAAGGGAAAGGCGGTCATGCAGCACTTCCTGAAAAAGCAATTGATCCGATTGTAATTGGTAGTGCTGTTGTCAATCTTTTACAAACTCTAGTTAGCAGAACAATTTCTCCAAAAGATTCTGCTGTCATAACTGTTGGATCGTTTCAGGCTGGGAATACAAATAATGTCATCCCTGAATTTGCAGTTTTAAAAGGCACAGTTCGCACATCAAATGAAACAATTCGAAAGCAAATTCAAGAAAAATTTCAAACACTAGTTCAAAATCTTGTACATTCACTTGGAGGAGAAGTAGAAATAGATTATCAAGTATTACTGCCCGCAGTATTTAACGATACAAAAGTAACATCAGTAGTACGAGAAGCAGCAATCTCAGCAGTCGGAGTAGAACATGTTGTGACTGCAGAATCGACAATGGGCGGAGAAGACTTTTCATTCTATCAACAAAAAGTACCTGGTTCTTATATTTGGTTAGGCTCTGGAAATAAAGAAAAAGATATAACGTATGGATGGCATCACCCTAAATTTATGGTCGATGAAGACGCAATAAAAATTGGTGTAAAACTAATGGCCCGATCAGTATTAAAACTATTAACAGATACAACTCTTGATAAATAATAGACTAAAAAGTGAAATCATTCATTAAATAATGTTTTCACTTTTTTTGTTTTTCATCTATTGGCTTAGATGCTTTTAAATAACTATGAGATAGGTCTAATGGATTAGTCGTTTTTTCTAAATATAAACATACCTAAAATGAATCCAATAAATGTAATATAACCAGCAACTATACCGGCAATATAGCGATTTTCATAATGAATATAATCCTCTAATATTGTAATGATAATTGCAGAAAAGGCAGAACCAAAAAAAGCTTGAGAAATAGTCATTTTTCCTTTTAAATGTTTTTTCATAAAACTTTCTCCCTCTTAAAATTGCTAGTATATTATTCTGTTTAATTGATGGATAAACCTTTTTTATCAAGACTATACAGCCATTTAGACCAATTAAAATCACAGGAATAAACTTAAGATACTCCAATCTACCCACTACCTTTTCCAACACTTCCTGCAATATTTTAGGACATTCATTAATATAATTACCTTGTAGAGTTTATAGGGGGGATTATATGCCTGATTTTGTACAAACTGCCAATTTTGAGCATTCGTTCTGGTTACATGTATTAAGGGATCATTCTCAATTTATATTGGATGCTTTACCGTCTAAGCAAGAGGAAGAAATTAAGATTGCACAATCATTTTACGTCATTTTTAATAATTTATTTACTAGGGTAAATAACAATGAAAATATGAGCGATATTACAATTCAAGCAGAAAAAAGTGCTTTAGCGCTACGTGATTTTAAACTTTCACTGCTAACGAAACATATTACTGACGCTAATTTTGCGATTTACTTAACACCTACATTTTTAAACCATATGGTTAATGAATTGGAAGAATATTTATTAGTACTATCCTACTTAAAACAAAATCAAACCCCACCTGTCTTCAATGAACTTCATCATCATTTATTATGGGTGCTAGATGCGGCAGGTCATGCAGATGCCATTTATACGAATCTCGATAGTACAGAAAAAATGCTAAGAAAGAAAAGTCATGAATTCACAAAGCATTTTGAACACTTTTATCTAAAAGCAGTAGAACTGACCGGATATTTACGTACTAAACTAAGTACATTTCCTGCATTAAAAAGAATGAATCAAGACGTAAAATTAGAAATTCAGCTATTCCAAATATTTCTAAAAGAAATTGAAGAATTAGATATCTCAAGCCAAATGTTGAGTAACTTTTCGGCTTTAATGGCAGATCATATGTACAGAGAAGAAATGTATTTCTTAAGGAAATTAGAAGAATCTTCATCCATTAATAATTAATTTTATGAAAAATAAAGCACTCTATTTAACACGTAATATGATGTGTTAAATAGAGTGCTCTTTTACTTTAACTAAACTATTGTTTTATTGAAATCCAGTTATTTTTAATTACTTTTATGACTGCATTTAAGCGATCTGGAACGTCTAATTTCATCAAAATATTGGCGACGTGGTTTTTGACTGTTTTATTCGAAATAAATAATTCCTTACCAATTTGGATATTCGAAAATCCCTTTACTAAAAGGTGAAGTATTTCGTATTCTCTATTTGTAAGGAGCTCTTTTATATATGAATCATTGGGCGGCATAAAATGGATTGAATTATCCTTGAGAAACTTGTATTCTTTTATCAATTCATTTGTATAGCGATTATCTACCATGAATTGTCCACCCTGTACTAGCTTAACAGTATTCACTAAATATGCCTCGTCAACATCTGTTAAACAAATACCTTTTACTCCTACATTCAATAAACGATCTATTTCATAAAAGTCTAAAGAGTTTTTAATGGTAATAATTTTCGTAGAATCATCATGTAACATAATATTTCTTGCATACTTTACCATTTCTTCTCCCGAAACTTGAGTTATAAGAATTGAATTACTTATTTCCTGAAAAGAAAAGCTATCTTCTAAATTAATTTTAATAGCATTTATTTGATTAAATTCTAATATTGTACGAATCCCCGCAACGAAAAGCGAATTTTCAACAAAAATAACAGTATTATTATTTCTTGGATGATTTGGAACTAATTTTGCTAACATTACTGCCACCTCCAATTTGCAAATTTTTTATAGCAACATTTGTATTGTACATATTTGAATTGATTAAATAAATTTAATATTTTTGAAATTAAAGTTAAGTACTTCTTAAACAAAAAATTATTATTATTAAAATTTAAACTAAATCCTTAAAATAAAAGATTCAAAAACTTACGGTCTTATATTATGATATCTATGTACAGATATTTTTTATTACTATAATTTTCCCAAGGAAATATTTTACATTGTAACGTTTCAACTTATTGCTTTTTTAGTAAAAAGAGATTTCTTACAAAATTCAAGAATTATTTTAATAATATAAATTTAACTATGCACAAGATTTTCCAGTAAAAAAGGTGTATCATTAAACTGTTTTCTTATCTTAAGTGTTCCTTCATACTGTATCCACACTATAATTTTATTAGCTCCTCAAAAATTAATGCAATGACTAAAATATAACCAACGATGTCCACTATCTTTTAAGTTTTTATGTTCTTAAATTACTACTTGTATTAGAATTTTTTATTATTAGGAGATTACTATGAATTTCGAACAATTAGAGTATATTGTTTATGTAGCAAGTGAAAAATCAATATCTAAAGCTGCCGAAAAGTTATATATCTCTACATCAGCTATAAGCCAATCTATTTCACAACTAGAAAGAGAATTAAATATAACAATATTTAATCGTTCAAGGGTCGGAACTACTCCTACACCTGAAGGAAATATTGTAATAATGAAAGCAATAAATATATTATCGAATATTAAGCAATTAAATGAGGAACTTTTTAACTTAAATATTAAAAAGGAAAAACAGTTAAAAATCGTTGCAGCAACAGCATTTTTTGATATTTTTCAAGAAGCAGTAACAAACTTCAATTTAGAAAATCCTCAAATCTCAATTGACGTTGAGGAAATGCTTCAAGAGCAGTTACTAAAAAGTTTTAATCCAGATCGTTATGATGTTGGTTTCCTACCAATAGAGAAAGAAGAATTAGAAAAATATCCAAAACTGGGTAAGAAGTTAATCAGTAGAGCTAGAGTAGGTATAGTAGTTGGAAAGAATTCAAAATTATTCAATTATGAATATGTAACACCTGCAGATTTAAATAATGAGAAAATAGTAATATTAAAAAATACAAAAAATGGCATAGTAAAAAAGTTTTCAAAATGTATTACTAATCATGTTATCTTAACGACAAATAATCCTAGACTACTATTAAACGTCGTTAAGGAAAGTGCTGGTTTTTCTTTTATTCATGAGTTTACAGTAAAAAACTACCCAACATTTCGTACTGATGAACTTAAGGTAATACCGATTACATATACTGATGAAACGAATTACATCTATCAGGATATATGGGCTATTTATTCTCGAGAACATGGATTATCAAGTTCATCCAGTGAGATTATTAAACACATATTATTTCAGTTAAATAAATAATGAAAAGGAATAGGAACAATCAATCTAAAAAGTTTTCTATTCCTTTTTCATTTTGTTCATAAGTAACAAATGCAATCTGAACAGATATAATTTATAATAAATAAAAAGTTTTCATGATTTCTTTAGGAGGTGATCTATTATGACAAGTACTGTTAGTTTGTCAGATAAATCAACGTCCCATGCAAAGCCTAGATTTAGAAAGGCGATACTTTGCATGGGTAGGTTTTACTAATCGCCCAAGTAAGCAGTTCTGATTCAACGGCTTTGCACCTTATTTACTAAATAAGAATAAGGGGCTGGCAAAGATGGCATATATAAAAGCAACTGCTATTTTACCTGAAAAGTTATTATTGGAAATACAAAAATACGTACAGGGAGAAACACTTTATATTCCTAAATCTGAAAAAGTTCATAAAAAATGGGGCTCACGTTCAGGTACAAGAAAGCTAATTGATAATCGAAATAAAGCAATTAAAGATGCATTTAAAAATGGTCAATCAATTGAGCAATTAGCGAAAGAATATTTTCTCTCAATCGAAACAATAAAAAAAATTGTATATACTAAATAAATAAAAAAAACACTGATAACCTCATCAGTGTTTTTTTATGGCAACTTTGTTTCTTACATAAACTCAACATATATAATTTCACTTTTTTGATGTAAATTAAAGATATTAAGTTATAAATCGAACTTTCCTCTCAAATTAGGAGTGATATAAATGAAACCTTTTATTAGAACAGAACAGTATAATTTTATTAGACATCAACTTCAAGTCTTAGCAAATGGACATTCTACAGTAAATGATAAAACCGTTTTAAATGCTTTACATTCACTAGTTAATGATAAAATACTAAGTTTATTTCCTGAGCTATCTGAAGATCAACATCTACTCTTCAGTCCAATTAGCACAATTAAAAATTCTGATCAAGCAGATGTTTTACTGAACCGACTAAAGCCTTATATAATTCCTTTTAAAGAAGTATCAGAACAATCCATCAAAAAGCTTTTTCCTAAAGCTAAAAAGTTAAAGCTTCCTTTATTACAAAATATTGATTTAGTTGAGACAACATATATTGGATGGGATGACTTAGGCTCTAATTCAAAGTTTATTGTCACATATTTAAATGACAAATTAATTGGTTTACAAGGTACTTTTAATCCTATGAAAAAAAGAGGCAACTGCACAATATGTAATAAATACGGTGACTTAGGGTTATTCCTGACAAAAACAAAAGGAAAAATTGAAGGTACTTTTACCCAAAGAGGAAATTACATTTGCAAGGATAGCCAAGTATGTAATCAAAATATTATGTCGCTAGAAAAACTGCATGACTTTATTATGTTGGTTAAGTAGTGAAAACTAAAAAATCGCTTAGTGCTACAAACCTAAGCGATTTTTTTCTATTAATTATCATTTATTCTACGTTAGTATCTGTTGATTTCTTTTTAGAGAGAAACCAACCACCTAAAGCGATTAATAGCATGACTGACCAGAAAATCGTATTCCAGATTGGTCCTTCAACGAAGTGATGTGAAATAATGTGTAGCGAAGGATGTGCCAAAGTATGCATTAGTAGTTTAACCCCTACCCATCCAACTAAAAGCATTGCTGCTTTTTCTAGACTTGGACGTGTTGTCAGCAATTTAACAAAAATACCTGCCGCAAAGCGAATAACGATTAAACCTGCAATTGCTCCAATAACAATGACGATAAATTTAGCACCATCCATGCCACCTATATTACCCATTTTTGTATTAGGTAGATCAATTACTAGCGCTACTGCTGCTAAAATAGAATCAACCGCAAATGCAATGTCTGCTAATGATATTTGAGCAACTGTCATACCAAAGCTTTTTCCTTTTTTTCCTTTATCATCATCATGATTTTTAAATAAATGCTTTAATGCGATGAAAATTAAATATGCCGCTCCGATTGCTTGAACCTGCCATACATTAAAAAGAAAAGAAATAATAAAAATGGCACCGATTCGAAAAATAAAAGCTAAAAGTAAACCAATATTGATCGCTTTCTTTTGTTGTTCCTCTGGTAAATGTTTTGCCATAACAGCAAGCACTAGTGCATTATCGGCCGATAATAAACCTTCTAATAAAATTAGAATAATTAATACCCAACCGTACTCTAATAACAAAGATAGTTCCATGTTTTCCCCCTATTTAATTTACTTTTAACTTTTTTAACCACTTTTTAATTATATTCCCTTTTTTATAAATTCCTTATCCAAATTTTTGAATATTCTAGTACAATTTTCTCCATTTACATTTTTATTAGCTTCAAATTAGTTGACTTAGTCAACTTTTTTAGTTTATATTATTAGTAATCTAAAATTTCAGAATATTGAAGGTGAGAAAAATATGAATCATGTTGAAAAAATACGCAAATTTAACAGACATTATGCCAATGTATTGGGAAAAATTGATCAAGAAATCTATAATCACCCTTTTCCATTAACTGAAGCCAGAATCATTACAGAAATCAACGAAAACAACGGATGTACTGCCACAGATATTATCGAAAAACTCGGCATTGATCGCGGTTATTTAAGTCGCATTATTCAACGATTTGATGACGAAAACATCATTTCAAAAATCCAATCTCCTGAAGATAAACGTCAATATACTCTTCATTTAACTGCAAAAGGAAACGAAATCTACAATAAATTGGTTAATGATGCGAACATTGGCGTAGAAAGTATGATTCAAAGCCTTTCTACTCCTGAAGTAAGAGAGCTAGTAAAATCAATGGAAACAATTGAATCCATTTTCTCTTTAAATCAGACATCTATTCCTGAAATATCAATTCGACCATATAAGCCTGGCGATGTTGGGTACGTCGCTTATATTCATGGGAAGATTTATAGTACAACCTTCCAATTTGGTCGTGTATTTGAATATTATGTAATGAAAGGGTTAAGCGAATTTTTATTGAATTCTAACGGAGGCGAACTTTGGGTCGCAGAAGTAAATGGAGAAATCGTCGGATCAATTGCTATTACGAAAGCAAATGAGTCAGTAGCACAGCTTAGATGGTTTGTATTAGATGAAAAATACCAAGGATTAGGTATTGGTAAAAAGCTAATCGAAACAGCACTCAACTTCTGTAAGGAAAACCAATTCGAACATGTATTTTTATGGACTGTAAGCTCATTAGAGACCGCACGTTATCTTTATAAAAAATATAATTTTACTTTAACTGAAGAGAAACCTAACTTTGAATGGACTGGATCAGAGTTAATTGAGGAAAGATGGGATTTAGTGTTTTCATAAACAAAACATTTGAAGAGAAGGCCATTCATTAATTTGATTAATGGATTGACCTTCTAATTTTCCACTTATTTTAATTTACCTAATTCATCAATAAATGCTGGTTTTTTAACGTATTTTTGTTTAAAGTCACTAATAATATTCTGAGCGTATTGGCTACCAAAAATTTTATTAAACTCTACGATTGTTTTACAAACTTTTTTATACATTTTCCGTTCAGTTGCTTGTCCTGCTTCTACTTCAATTAGTTTTGCATAGATTTCTGTTGTTTCTTCCAAATATTCTTCTACTAAATGTGGATAAAGTTTTTTAATTGAAGAAATATGTGATTTACAATATTGAAGTAATTTTCCACTCATTTTTTCCTCAATTAATATTTCAACATAGATATTAGGAATATAGCGTTGCTTTTCTAATTCAGTTAATATTTCTTCTAAAACATTAGGCCATTCACTTGGTTGATAAAGCATTTTCAACTTTGAATAAGACTCAAAATGGTTATCATAAATAAATTCTAAAAGTAACTCAGATTGTTTATTTTTATCTTCAAGCTTTTCGTAGGCAACTAATTGATATTGTTTCCATTTCTTAACTTGTCCACGATATTCTTGATCTTCAATTATTCCATCCTCACAGAGCCTCAATACCTCTAAATAATCATTTGATTGAATTAAGTGATTAATAGCTTTTTCTCTAAATTCACCTAACTTTATATTTTTATAAACGAACTGCATTGCATCGTCAAATCCATCATATTGTTCAATAATTTGATATTGAAGTAACTTTATATTTTCTTTATTGTAATTTGCACTCCAAGAATCACCTTTTATTTCACTTAAAAGTTTTTCAAGTTTATTTTCAAGTTTGTTTCTTAACTTTTCAATACTGCAAAAATGAATGCAACTCTCTAATAGACTGTATCTCCACTCACTCCAATCGTCGTATCGTGAATTCTCAGCCTCTTTTAAAATCTTCATAAAAAAGGACTCTTGTTGTTTTTCATCTAAATAGCTTACAAAATATGCTGCATCATTAATAATGTCCAAACTATTTGAAACAACCGGATTTATGAAGCCGCCAGAGTCATCACTATAATTCATCATGTTTAATACTTCTGGAAGAATAATTAAACATAATGAAACTGCTGTATCAGGCTCTTCCTCTAAAAGCATTTGTCCCGCTTTATCTAACGTCATATAAACACCTTGCAATGCATCGCCTAATTTATTCCACGGAATAAAACCTCGATATTTAGATTGATTGATATATTCTTTAATTAATTTTTTGCTATTCGATCTTACGTCTTCATTTGATGAATACTTAAATAATAATCCTTTTTCAATTTCTTCATTTTCCTCAGCTAAGTCTAGAACAATTGTAAGTAATTCCTCTTTTTTAAGAGCAGAAAGTATTTGTTTTAAATTCTTTTCTTTATTTTCCGTAGATTGCTTGCTCATTGTTAGTTTATCTCCAAATAAATGACATTCTCTTACTAATAAAAGTTTAAAGATCTATTTTCTCTTTAATTATTACAAAATAAATAATAAAGAGGCAACGCAAAAAACATACGTTGCCCCACATTCCTTCTATCTAAACAAGACCTAAATAACTTTTAGTAATATAAGGATAAATAATTTTCCCATTTAAACTATACTTATTAAATAAATTTGTAAGTGCAGTTCCATATGGCTCAAATTCTTTTTCCCTACTTAACGGAGAAAATGAAGAAGATAAGTTCCTACCTAAAAATCCTTCTAAATCCATTTCCAAATCATTTCTATAAACCATCGTTTCATAAATCCCGTTTTTAAAAAATTGGTTAGTAACATCTGCTGTATCTTCTATTCCACCACTAAAACCTTTAAACTTAGGACAAGTTTCTTTGCAAATCTCCTGCAATTCAATCATTATAGGACTTAATAAATCCTTACTATTCCAAACTGGGGATACTTTTGCATTCTCTTTTAAGATTCGTTTACATTCTAACCGGAATTCTTCTTTATCAAACAATTCTTCAAACTTTTTTCAGCGATCCCTCGCATATCATCATTTGATTCAATTGCTAAAACAGTTAACTTTTTTTCAAGTAAAAACTTCGTTAAAATACCTGTACCTTAACCAATGTCTGCAATAACGCTACCCTCATTTAAATGATTTTCTCAAGAGTTTGATATATTCATCGGATAACTTGGGCGAAACTTCGAATATAGATCTGCCTTACCAGTAAAATTTTCAATCAATACAAAACACCTTCTTAAAAAATGTTTTTTAGGTTAAATTTGATGAGCATGAAGTCTAGCAAAAATCCCATCTTCCTGTGATAGTAGTTCTGTATGAGTACCATCTTCAGCAATTCCTTCTTCAGTAATTACTAAAATGCGATCTGCTTTTTTAATTGTACCTAATCGATGGGCAATAATTAATGTTGTTCGATCTTTTGATAAATCATTCAATGCCTCTTGAATAATTGCTTCTGTCTCTGTATCTAATGCCGAGGTAGCCTCATCTAATATTAGGATTGGTGGATTTTTCAAAAACATTCTAGCAATTGCTAATCGTTGTTTTTGTCCTCCAGAAAGCTTTAATCCTCTTTCTCCAATTTGAGTTTCATAACCATCAGGTAATGAAGTAATTAAGTCAGTTAAGTGGGCTTTTCTAGCTGATTCTTCTATTTCTTCATCGGTTGCATTTAACTTACCGTAAGCTATATTTTCTTTTAATGTACCTGTAAATAAAAAGACATCCTGTTGTACGATTCCGATATTTGATCGCAATGATTCCTTCGTCATGTTTCGAATATCAATTCCATCAATTGTGATTGCACCGTCTAAAACATCATAAAATCTTGGAATTAATGAACAAATTGTTGTTTTCCCAGCTCCTGAAGGACCTACAAAGGCAATTGTTTTACCGGCCTCAATAGAGAAGGAAAGATCATTTAAGATTCTACGTTTGTTTTCGTAACCAAAAGAAACATTTTTGAACTTAATATCCCCTCTTAGATTAATTACTTCAATTGCATCTGGAGTATTTACAATGTCTGGCTCATTATCAATCAATTCAGTAAAACGTTTAAAGCCCGCCATACCCTTTGGATATAATTCAAGTAAAGCACTAATCTTATCGATCGGTTTAAATAAAATGTTTAAATATAAAATAAACGCTACTAATTCTCCATACGATAAAATTTTCGTAAAACTTAACCAAGCTCCAAAAACTAGAATAACAAGTGTCATTAATCGAGTAGATACATAGATTCCTAATAAATTCACACTCATAACTTTATAAGCTTTTAGTTTCGTTTTACGGAAGTAATGGTTATTTTTATTAAATCGTTTCATTTCATATTGTTCATTCGTAAAAGATTGAACTACCCTTACGCCTGAAACACTATCTTCAACTTGCGAATTTACATTCGCAATATTTCCATACATTTTACTCCATGAATTATTCATTTTCATGTTTGAGTAGGAAATCAACCAAACTAAAAATGGAACGATTATGATTGCTACTAATGCAAGCTTCACATTAATTGTTAGCATAATCCAAAATGCCCCGATGAAGGTCATAATTGCAATAAATAAATCCTCTGGACCATGGTGCGCTAATTCACCAATATCCATTAAATCATTTGTAATACGGCTCATTATATGACCAGTCTTCGTATTATCAAAGAAACGAAAAGATTGACGTTGTACATGATTAAATAACTCACGACGCATATCAGTCTCAATATTAATACCAAGTTTATGACCCCAATAATTCACAACAAATTGCATACCAGAACTTACTAAATAAAGTACTAAAAGTCCGATACTAATCGAGATTATTTTACTCCAATTCCCTTCTGGCAGCAGTTTATCAATAAACCAAGATACTGCTAAAGGAAATCCAAGCTCCATTAATCCTACTAATATTGCACAGAAAAAGTCTATATAGAATAGCTTTTTGTGCGGGCGATAATAACTAAAAAAACGTTTAATCAAAATACTGCACCTCGAATTCTATTGATTAATCTAGTTCGTTAGATGTTATTACCTTACCACATGTGATTTAAGTGTGCTATTATTTCAGAATTTTCCAACTGACCAGCAAAAATATCGTAATACTGAATATCATTAAACAAGTATAAAAGACAAATTGTCTCATATTTTAATAAAGTATGTACTAATTCATTTATCTGTTTCCCTGTTCAAATGTCGAATTGTGCTTTTAAATATTTTGTAAATTCTAAATAAAATGTATTTTATTTTCAACATTAGTGTGTTACGATTCAACTTGTGTGTTACTGGATATTTTTACCATAAGGGAGGAAAACATGAATGTCGTGGTTTACAAAATGGGCCTTTAATAATAAAGCCGCCATTACCTTTTTATCCGTTCTCATTTTATTAATTGGAGTATTAAGTTATAAAAAGCTTCCAATGGAATTCTTACCTGCTGCAGACCAACCAATTGTTTCTGTCATTGTTATGGGCCAAGGTACTGATTCGAAAACAATGGAGGATCAAGTAACTACTCCGATTGAAAGTGCTGTCTCTGGTGTGAAAGGTAAAAGTCATATTTATTCAAGCACAAGCAATGGTTTTTCAAAAATTGATGTATATTATGAATCAGGTACAAATATGAAGGACGCTAAACAAGAAGTCCAAGAATCTTTAAATAAAGTCACACTACCTCAAAATGTTAGTAAACCTACAATTGTTCAATTAAACACTTCCATGATCCCTATCGCAGATGTTGCAATCACTTTCGAGGATGGATTAAGTCCGAATAATATTGATTTTGCAAACAAAAAAGTTATTCCCTATTTCAAAGACATAAAAGGCGTAGCTGACGTTCAAACATACGGTACAGAAAAATCTTTTGTTTCTGTAAAAATCGATAATGCGAAGCTAGCACAGAATAAAGTATCACTAGAAACTGTCATGGGTATTATTCGCGGCCAAAATTCTGCAGTTTCAGTTGGCGAAGGTATTATAAATGATAAAACTAGTAATATTAAAGTCGTTGGGAATTTAGATAATATAGACGAAGTAAAGAATCTTACGGTCGCTGATCATGTTAAATTAGCTGATATTGCAACTGTTGAAGTGAAAAAGCCAGCTAACAATCTAACAAGAATCAACGGAAAAGACGGATTATTATTAATCGTCACGAAGGATAGTAATTCTAATGCAGTTAGTATTACAAAGGATGTAAGAGAAGCTACTAAACACTTAAATAAAAAATATAAAAATATGAATTCAGATGTCATGGTCGCAACATCAGATATGGTTAAAACTTCTGTACATGCAATGATTAAAGAAGTTTTACTTGGTGCATTATTTGCTACGATTGTCATCATGTTATTCTTAAGAAATGTACGTTCAACACTAATTACCATTGTTTCCATTCCGCTATCGCTATGTTTAACATTATTTTTACTTGCAGAGTCTGGCATTACACTGAATGTTTTAACACTTGGTGGAGTAGCAGTAGCAGTTGGACGATTAGTTGATGATAGTATTGTCGTTATTGAGAATATTTTTAGAAAAACTCAATCAGAGAAATTTTCAGTTCAAATGATTATTGATGCTACGAAAGAAGTCGGAATTGCAATTACAGCCTCTACTTTAACGACTGTTGCTGTATTTTTACCAATAGGAATTATTAGCACGGGACTTAAAGATTTCATGCTTCCATTTGCCTTAACCATTACTTACTCTTTATTAGCTTCATTGTTTGTTGCATTGACTGTCGTTCCATTATTAAGTGCATTCTTCCTTAAAAAGGCTAAATTAAAAGCTCATAATCCTTCAGTACGATATAAAAAAGTTCTTACTTGGTCATTGAATCATAAATGGGTAATTATAGTCGTTTCATTCTTATTATTTGTCGGCTCAATTGGTACTTACTTTGCTATGCCAAAAGGTGCAACAGATAATTCTTCTTCAGATTTTGTTCAAACAACTTTAACGTATCCGAGTGATACACCAGTCGAAAAAGTAAAAGAAAATACTCTTAAATTAGAAAAGTATATTCTTGAACAAAAAGGAATAAAAGGAGTTTACACTCAATTAGGTAGTACAGCTGATGCTGCAAAATATGGAGATGTCCGCTCTACTACCCAAGCAATCTATTTAATTACATTAGATGATAAAAAACTGACTGATCAAGTTGTAAAGAAAATCAATACGCAAAAATCTAACTATGCGGATGCAGAATTAAGTACGATGGCATCTAGTTTATTTGGAGGTTCTAAAACTCAAATTACGATCGATGTTGTCGGAAATAATTTAAATGATTTAGAGAATACCGCAAGTGAAATTAAAAATAAAATCAAAAATATTGATGGGGTTAAAAAGGTAACAACAAATGAGGAAGATAAAAAAACTGTTTATTCATTAGAGGTTGACCCTTCAAAAGGTAATGCTGAGCAACTATCGCAACAATTATTTGTTATGTTGAATCGAACGCCACTTGGAACAGTTACGATTGATCAACAACCGACTGATGTTTATCTTGAACCAATATTAGATCTTAAAACACCTGAGGATATTAAATCAGTACCGATTATGACTAAAGCTGGAATGATTCCAGTATCATCAGTAGCTACACTAAAAGTCGAAGAAAAGTCTACTAATCTATATCATAAAGATGGCGATCCATATTTAAGTATATCTGCCGAAGTAAAGCCAGATAAGCTTTCAAAAATTAATGCAGATTTAAATAAAGTTATTTTTGGAGATAAAAAATCAAAAGGCATGAAAATTGCTGATGGTGTAAATGTATACATTGGTGGTGCCCTTGCACAACAATCACAAGATTTCTCAGATCTATATATGATCATGCTTGTCTCTATCGGATTAGTTTTCCTAATCATGATTATTACATTTAAAACATTCCGTGCACCTATTGCTATACTATGTTCTTTACCCTTAGCGGCGATCGGAGCTGTGCTTGGATTAATTATAAGTCGTATTTCAGTTGAACCAACTGCACTATTAGGAGCACTGATGCTCATCGGAATTGTCGTGACAAACGCAATCGTATTACTAGATCGAGTAAAACAAAAAGAAAAACAGATGATTCTACGTGAAGCAATTATCGATGCTGCAGTAACTCGTATTCGACCAATTCTTATGACGGCTGTAGCTACAATTTGTGCAATGTTACCATTACTATTCAAAAAAGCCGAAACTGGTAGCCTTGTATCCCAAAGCCTTGCAGTTGTCGTAATTGGCGGATTAACTGTTTCAACATTATTAACACTAATTGTCATCCCTGTTATTTATGAATTACTTTATTTTAGAAAATCTAAAAAACAGCGTAAACAACAAGATACTAGTAAACCAGTAAGTTTGTAAATAAACAAGGGATATCTCGATGTTTTTGAGATATCCCTTATTTTTAGTTAAAGATCTGTCACAAACACTTTACGAACTCGGCTTAATTCAAATAAAAAACACAAGGAAAATGAATTAACCTTGTGCTTGTTTATACCACCATCAACTTCCTGGAGGTTTTGGATCATCTTCCTTCTTATTGAATGCGTAAATTTCATTATTTGGCGAATGATGGCTTTGAATCGTATTTATTCCTACACTCACCAGCACAGTCATAACTAGAGAAAGAGCGATAAGTTTAATCTTCTTTTTCATCTGAAAACTCCTTTATTATGTGTCTTCTTCATTTGATGTAAACTGATTTGTAAATACTTATTAGCTAAAAGTGGGTCGCCTTCTCTTTGGTAATATTCGGCTATTCGTTCACTGTATTCATAAACCTTCATTCGATTACCGCGTTTCTCCATAATTGGTAAGCCGTCTGACATTAAATACCGGATTAATGCCTTCTCTTCGTTTTTTGCTTCAAAATATAATACTCGTAATTTCACATATTCTAATTTTGTTGTATCTTTGAATGACTCTAGTTCATGTTCTAGCATATTCACAACTTGTTCATTTTTTTGTAGCTTTAGCAAATGAGTAGCAATATTTCCTAATGTAAGGTAATAACTCTCAGTATATTTCTCTATTAATGCAAGTGATTTATAATAGCACTCCAACGCTTTTTCTGAAAAATTTTGAGTACCATATAAAAAACCTAAATTATGCCAAGCCATTTCTTCAATTGTTGTGTTTTGAATTAATTCTGCATCATCTAGTATTTCTTTTAATAAATTTTCTGCTCTTTCATATTCACCTGTTTCAGTTAAATGAATTGATAAAATTGTTTTCACATCTAACATTCTAATAATATTATTCCTTTTTTTGAAAACTTCTAGAGCTTTATTACCGAAATAGATTGCTAATGCAGATTGTCCTAATCTACAATGCATTAAGGATTTTAAATAATAATATTCAGTTATGTCATCTCGATACAGTTTCCTTAAATCTTTTACTTCTTCTAGTAAGTCTAAAGATTTAATAAAATTGTTCCTTTTATGATTAAAAATTGCATTTAATACATTCCAAACAAATAGTTCAAACCCAGAAAACATCTTCGTATTTTGACCCATTTTTTCAATTATTTGCTCTGCCAAATCGACCTGATTTAAAAACAAAGTATACCTTAGCATGTATAATTCATATACATAAAGCAATTCCGTATACTGGACAAACTCCTTATATACCGTTAGGTCTTGATAGAGTGTATTTGCTTTTTTATGATGCAGTCGTTCAATTGCGTCATAGAACTCCTGTAGTTTTATTTTTATATGACTAACTTTATTTTTTTCATCTTCAACTGATATACCTAACTTCATACACAATAAATTTAAAGTTTCGATATTAACTTCTTTTGAGTTGTTCTCAATCTTACTTAAATGAGAAATTGAACAAATTCCATCACATAGTTGCTCTTGTGTCATCTGTTGTTTTTTTCGATGGTAATTAATAATTTTTCCAATTTTCATAGGTATTTTCCTTAAATATTATTTTAATATTATTAATATTCATTATAGTGTAAAACTACTCCTATTTCATCTTACATTTTTTCCCAAGATTATAAAACTCTAATTATATATATATACCAAAAAAAACATAGAGTCGAATTCAGACTCTATGCTAGTAAATAATTATCTATAATAAATCAATCTCTTTTGGTAGTTTAACAGTAGATAAAACCAGCGTCTCTTTTACTCGATCTTTAGCGTAGGAAGAATTGTTTAGTATCTCGTAATCAAGATACCCAGGATGACACATGACTTCAACAGATTGACCGTCCTGAACTCGTGTTAATATCTTTTCAAAATAGTCATCTGTCACGCCTTCCCCGTAGAAATCATGAAGAAAAACATCCGTAAAAGGAGCGATTCCTTGTAAAGCATTTTCAGAAATGCGTCTAGCACTTAAATTATATTTTTGAGCTAACTTCTGTACGACTGGTAAAAAATCAGGCACGGTATGAACATGGTGGTGGCTATCAAAATGAGTTGGTTTTAGTCCCGATTCTAAGAATTTTTCTATTTGTGCAGTCCATTCTCTTTCTAATTCATCTAGTGATATATTTTTATTTTCGAAGAATTCATGTCTACTTTTAAAGTTACCATTTCCATTAACAAGTGTTGGAACATCATTTAAAAGTGGCTTTCCACAAGTTAAAACAAGATGGATTCCTACTTGAAGGCTTGGATTTTCTTTTGCTAGCTCTACAGCGTGACTTACGCCGGGCATATTCATCATCATGGTAGCTGAGTTAACAACTCCATTTTTATGTGCATCAATTATTCCATAATTAATTCCCCTTGAATAACCAAAATCGTCTGCATTCACAATTAGTTTAATCATTTAACTTTCACCTCTTTAAAAAATTGAGGTAAATATTTTTTATGTGCTTCTAGCATTTCATCAACAATTTCCTTAGCAACTTTATCTGATGCAACTAACGGGTTAATCGTTAATGCTAGAATGGCCAAGTCATAGTCACCTGTTACCGCAGCTTCACAAGCAACTCTTTCAAATGATTTGATTTGTTGAACGAGCCCTCTTACAGATACCGGTAGATCTACCATTACAATTGGTTTTGGCCCATCCTTTGTGATGACACAGCTTACCTCTACCGCTGAGTCATTGGGAATACTAGCAATCGAACCATTATTCATCGTATTAACCGGTTGAATATCACCTTTATCATTATAAATAGAAGAAATTAAGCGAACCGCTGCATCACTATAATAAGCCCCGCCTCGTTTTTCGAGCTGAGGTGGTTTGATTGATAGATTTGGATCTTTATAAAGTTCAAAAAGATCATCCTCTAATTTTTTAACAACTTCAGCACGAGTTCCTACAGTTTCGGCATTTTTGATATCCTTTTCAACCATTTCACGCGTTTTATAATAATAGTTATGATAAGGACAAGGTAGTGCGTTTAAAGCACGAAGAAACTCAGGTTCCCATCCATATCCTTGAATATTCTTAACAAAACTAGAGTTTTCTGGATTCGTTAATAATTCAATGACTTGATCTTTTACACTTTCGCCGTCAACAAATACATCTAACCCATAAACCATATGATTTAATCCAGCAAAATCAATCCGTACACGAGAATGCTCAACTTTTAATAATTTGGCAATTCCCATTTCCATTCCGATTGGGACATTACATAAACCAACTACTTTTCGATAGTCAGTGTAACGAAGTACCGCCTCAGTAACCATACCAGCAGGATTTGTAAAATTAACTAACCACGCATTTGGACATAGATCCTTCATATCTTTTACAATATCTAAAATGACTGGAATTGTTCGCAAACCTTTAAATAATCCTCCTGGTCCATTTGTTTCTTGACCAAGTACACCATATTTTAAAGGTATTCTTTCATCCTTTGCCCTCGCATCTAACAAACCTACGCGAAATTGAGTTGTAACAAAGTCAGCATCTTTAAGTGCCTCTTTTCGATCAAGTGTCAAATGAACTTCTACAGGAAGACCTGCCTTTTGAAACATTCGTTTTGCTAATTGACCAACAATCTCTAATTTCTCTTTGCCTTCTTCAACATCTACAAGCCATAGCTCTCGTAATGGAAGCTCATCGTACCGTTTAATAAAACCTTCTACTAGCTCTGGAGTATAACTTGATCCTCCACCAATTGTCGCAATTTTGATTGATTTACTCATACTATGTAAACCCTCCTCTTATTGGTTGCTTACTTCTTGCCGCAGTTCAATAATCTCTCTTGCTAAATCTTTAAGTGTCATTGCTGTCATTAAATGATCTTGTGCATGAATTAATAGAATAGGCGTATTAAAATCTTCTCCACCAGCCTCTGCTTGAATCAATTGAGTTTGAAAGCGATGTGCTTGACTAAACTCGCGATCTGCCTCTGCAAGCTTCTCAAAAGCTAGCTCAAAATTCTTTTCTTTTGCTGCATAGATTCCCTCCATTGAAAGACTTCTAGCATTTCCACTATGCAAGATTAACTGAAAGGAAAGGTTGTACAATTCTTCTTTTGTCACTAGAATCACACCCTTTATTAGAATGTAAGAAAACAATACCAAGAGCCTGCCTATAGGCAAGCTTCCAGTGTGTTTACGCAGAATCAAAAATCTGATTACCCAGACTTATTGAAAGTGAGCGCTTCTCAATAGTCTGGGCCAGCCCCTTTAAGCATTTCTTATTTTGGTGAGCCTTGCTCAGTTTGTAGATTTTGTTTATCCCACATTCTAAAGAATGGGAAGTAAATTAAGAAAGCTATAACAAGATTAATTAATTGCATTGCAGAGCCTCTCCAGTTACCTCCAGTTGCTAGCCAACCGCCGATAATTGGTGGAGTCGTCCAAGGAATTGCAATACCATGTGTTTTTGGAGCAAATCCCGTTTTCATTCCTATATATGTGGTTACAACAAGTACTAATGGCGTTAGAATAAATGGAACTAAAAGCAATGGATTCATTACTACAGGCGCACCGAACGTAATTGGTTCATTAATATTGAAAATACCAGGTCCAATCGATAGCCTTCCTAGTTGTTTTGCATGCTGACTCTTTGCAAATAATAGCATCATAAGTGCAAAACAAATTGTTGCTCCAGAACCACCCATGTAGATGAAGATATCAAAGAATTGTTGTGTAACGACATTTGGCATTGCATGATGAGCTTGAAGAGCTAAACGGTTTGCATCAGTTGCTGCTAACCATACTGGACCCATTACACCACCAACTATTGCCGCACCGTGTAAACCAACTGACCATAATAATTGAATTAATAATACGGCAATTAACGCGCCAGCTAATGATCCACCAAGTCTACTAAGTGGATCTTGTAATAGATCCCCAACGACATTGTGCAGCGTTTCATAGTGTGTATGTTCAATTAATAAACGAATGATCCATACTAAGAAAATAACTAGAAATGCAGGAAATAATGCAACGAATGATTTACTTACACTAGGTGGTACACCCTCTGGCATCTTAATAACAAAATTCCTTTGAATTACCCATCTATAAATTTCAGTTGAGAACAACGCGATTATAATAGCAACAAACAGACCCTTACTTCCTAAAAACGCCATAGGTAGTACTCCGCCTACTTTAATAGCAGCAGTTGCCCCATCTGGTGTAAACATTGTGAAGTATGGTGTTGATAAAATGAACGAGGCAATCGAGATCGCACCAGCATTCAATGCATCTACTTTATAATGTTCAGCGAGTCGATATGCGATACCAAATCCTGCAATGAGCGCCATTATATCAAATGAAGCACTTACCGGATAAAGAAGCTTTGTTTGCCAAGCGGCACCGAATGTTTTTGCCATAAAATCTGGATATCCGTCAAACGGTAAGAAGCCTAAGATTAAGAAAATAGAACCGACAATAATAAGAGGCAGTGTTAAAATAATTCCATCACGTAATGCTTGCAAGTGTCTTTGACCTGCAATTTTTCCAGCAATAGGCATTACTTTCTCTTCTAACATTTGAGTAAAGTTGGCCATCACAAATCACCCCTAAATGAAATTATGAACCTATTAAATCGATTGCAAATTTCAGGACCTCTGCTCCTTTACACATCCCGTAATGAACCGGATTGATGGCATCAACTGGTATTCCTTTTTGTAACCCTTCTTTTTTTAATTGTGGGAGTAGATACCTTACTTGGGGACCTACAAGTAATACATCTGCTTGATCAAGATGATTTTTAACATCATTAGCACTCACTGCCCAAATCCTTGCATCGATTCCTTCAGATTTTGCAGCAGCTTCCATTTTAGTAACTAATAAACTTGTAGACATACCGGCAGCACAACATAATAATATGTTCATTTAATCCCCCTTTCTCTCTAAAGGAAACGCTTACAATACAATTAAACTGCTACTAACAAGCAGAATCTACCCCTTACCTCTCTCCCTCTAGAATTTTAATCTCAAGAAATATATATTCGCCATTTTGGACATTAGGACAAATATAAAAAATATTTTTCCACTAATTGAACGCTATAAATTCCTGCTCCTAAAGTCGCTTAAAATAAAGCTTTGTACAAGCCTAAAGTATGATAACTTGCCAGACTTAACTGATAGGATTTTGCATTTAAACAATCTGAAAAAAGTCTCGTATTTGTAATAAATAATCCATGTATTTTGAACTGAAATGCTAGTTTGAAATTCCTTCCATTTTTAAATCTAGTAAAAAAGGAAATGGGTTTAACTCAAACCATTTCCTTTTTATCTTCATTATTATTAGGAAAATCCTTAAAATTAAATAGAGGACTTAAGTTCCATACTTAAGTCCTCATCGTTAAAAATTATTAGCTTCAGTCGTAGTTTTCGACTAAGACATTCAATTTTTTAATCTGTTCTTCTACACCAGTATCCGCATTTACGAATATTTGATATGTGTCATTACCTCTTGTTCCTACAAATTCATAGCAAAGTACTTCTTGATTCAATTTATTTAAAATGATCGCTTTGCGCTCTTCCATTATTTTTAAGTTTGAACTAATACTATTTCTCGCTTCTTCAACCGATATTTTCGGCTTTGGAATCGTTCGTTTTGTATATGCTGCTAAGTAATTTCTAGATGAAAATCCTACAATACTTCCGTCATCAAGTGCAATTTTCATCGTAACAGATTCAGGATAGATTCTTACACCATCCTGCTTTGTTACATATGTAAATACACCAATCGTATCATATTGTGAGCTTTCAGTTAGCTCCATATTAGAGAATTTATTACGTACTAAAAATTTAAGCCCATTAATAGAAGCCTGATTTAAATCGATTTTTTGCGCCTTAATATTTCGACGATCAATCACCCAAACTGGATATCCTCCTTTTTCGGTAATATCCATATAAATTTCGCTATTTGTTTTTGGTTCCCTAATTTCTAAGCTATAATACCGATCTGCTAATTTTCCCCCTGTAAGATCCACTTTTATTTGTGCTGTACTATTTAATTCAAGAAACTTTTTCGCAATGTCCTTCGCTTGCTCTGTCGTTATTTTTTCTCCTTTCACATTCGAAAGGCTAGCACGATTTACTTTATAATTTGTCAGTGAAGGATCTGCATTTGCATCGGAATATGTCATTACATTCCTTTCCACTGTCTTAAATCCATCAATAATTACGTTATTTTTTGGATTTTGATCTTTTGCATAAGCAAGCTCTACATCCATCCAACGTAATTTATTCTCAAATACCATATGCTGAACTTTCCTAATCTCACCTTGAATTTCAGCAGAGTTATCATATAACTTTTGCAATGTTGCGTATTCATTTTGGGTCAAAGGTTCTTTATCTAAATCTCTTACTGCAGTTCGATAACTAAAATCGCCAATATTTGTTAGAAATTCCTCCGTTTTATTAACTGGTAATAGTCTCAAAGGAAGTTGCCCTACGTTAGATCTTGCTTGAGAAGTTAGTCCCCATACTTCAACTAGTGCTGGAGAGAGGGATGACTTTGACTTCATTGCTAAAGTATCGCCAATCTTATCATGTAATAAATCTAACTCATAAGTTAGTTCATGAAATGCTCGTTGATAGTTGTTTTCTGCCTGGATATTGATTTCGTTTTTAGCCTTATGCTCTGTATAACCCCAATATGATGTTCCGATTAGTCCAATTGCCAAAACGCCTATTGCAGCTTCCTTAATCACTTAAAACACTCCTTTCTTATCGGCAAAATATATGTCTACCAATTTGTTTTATTTGTGGTCTGCTCCAAATCCAAGCACTTGTCGCTGTGTCTGGATTAAAATAATAAAGTGCACTTTCACTCGGATCCCAACCATTTACAGCGTCTAAAACAGCTTTTTTCGCCGTCTCATTTGGTGTTAAATAAATTTGTCCGTCAGACACTGCGGTAAATGCACCCGGCTCAAAAATAACACCTGACACTGTGTTTGGAAACGATGGATTGCTAACGCGATTTAGAATTACTGCAGCAACTGCTACTTGTCCGATATATGGTTCACCACGTGATTCACCATAAACTGCATTAGCCATTAGCTGAATATCATTTTGCGAATAACCATTCGGAACATTTGATCCAGCACCTGCATTTTCACCTTTTTCATATTTTGTAGCTTTTACGAGCATCGCTTTTGTCTTAGCTCCAACAATTCCATCGACAGGCATTCCGAAATTATTTTGGAAATTCCTAACCGCCCAATATGTGTTGTATCCAAATACCCCATCGACCTTGCTAGTGTAATAGCCGTTGTATTTTAAACGAGACTGTAATTCAATAACATCTTCTCCTGTAGCACCCATTTGAAGGACTTGGCTTGTAAAAGCATTTACATTTTTAAGTTGAACATTACAAAAGAAACTAAAAAATACGATTAGTAATATTAAAGGACCTTTTAAGAAAACTAGTTTCCTCATCTCAAACCTCCTAAAGTATAATTATCTCTTTTTGTATTTTTTTCAAGAACCACCAATTTATGTAAATACTTTTGAAAATGCAATATGATTTCTTTCCGAAGTCTAAAAACAAGTCAGTTTTTTACCCAATAAAAAAGGGACCTTTTGGCCCCATTTTTACTTTTTATTAAAGGTTATACCATCACCATATACTCGATCATAGATTACCCAATCCCAAATATCATTTGAATGATTTTCAAGTACCCAATCATACCATGAATGTTCAATCTGACCGTTTGTTAGAACTTTCATTAGAAGGGGGGCAATTTCGTAGGATTCTAATTTAAGATTTCCTTTTTCTAAAAATGGCTTTGAATAGTTTCTAATCTTGTCCATTGTACTTTTGTCATTACTCCAAATCCACATCGGTGTTTCATTATACCAATCTTCTCCTTCACTCTTCTCCACTGGTGCTCCCCAATGCTCGTATGTTGCCTTTTTATCACCAAATGTTGGACGATGATCACCATAAAAAAGGACGATTGTAGGATTCTTACGTTTTTTTATTTCTTGCCATACTGAAACAAGAGAATTGCCGCTTTTATAGATACCACTTGCATAACTCTCCACTTTTCCTTTTAACTCCTCATCCATAGGTACTCCACTAACTCTCATGTTCTCTTCAGGAAAATGACCTTTACGCCAATCAAAATGATTTTGCATTGTCACAAAAAATACAAATTGACTCCCCTTTTTATTAATTAGAGATAATGCTTTTTTCGAGCTACACTCGTCTGATAAATAGGAGCCAAATTTTTGGCAAGAAGATAAATCTGCTTCTGACAAGAACTGATTAAATCCTATATTAGGATAAACTTCTTTTCGTTTGAAAAATGATGTTTTAAATGGATGAAGGGCTATCGTATCCATACCAAAGTTTCTAACATCTCGAATGAAACTAGGTGAAAGTCTATTCCCCATTTTACCTTCTTGGTATGGTGTCCGATCTTCGAATTTACGTTTTAATTTTAGACTAGTTAATACTTCAAACTCTTCGTTAGCCGTCCGTCCTCCAAATGTATTACTAATTAGAGTTCCATGAATACCTTCTTTTATAGAGCGAAGAGGTGCATTGGGATCAGTGTTCCATTTTAATTTCATGTCATCTAGAATACTGTATGCCTCACTTTGAATCACTAAAATATCTGGTAATTGTTTAGGTTTAGAAAGTGGTTTTAAAGAATTGATTTCTTTAATGACCTCATTTTTTACTTTATTAGATACTTTAGGTTCTTCACGTTTGCTATTTACATAAGTTACTAAAAATGCTGGATACATACCATATCTTTCAACACTAGTCTCGTAATTCCAAGGTATATATTTTACATTTGAGTTTTTTACAAAATAAGCATAGCCTTCTTTTGAACCAAATGTAAAAAAGACCCCAAGTAATACGATTAGTAAAAAACGTAGACTATTTTTCCTTGCAGTAGCATTTCTCCATTTTTTATAGGCAAAGAAAGTTCCTAAAAAAAGAAATGTTATGATTCCAATTAGCCCTCCCCATTTGAGAAGAAATGGAAGCTTTGAAAATTGTAAAAAGACGATTGGGTCACGCAGGAAAAATAAATCACTTGGATGAAACGGCTCTCCAGTATATTTTATTTTCTCTGATAATGCATATGAAAAAACCCCAATTGATCCTACAATCGTAATTAAAATCCACCAAACATTAAAGCCTAGTACAGAAAGTCCAATTACTAGTATTGAAACAACAACTGACACAATCATAAAGTTCCACTTAAAAAAATCCGTGATAATCCAATTTTGATAAAGATTTACATTGTTCTTCCACAAATAATTATGAGACCAAATAACAAGTAAATAGCTACAGACCAATCCGATTAGAATTGGTCCTAGCAAATTAAAACTCTTTTTAATCATGAAGAATCTACCCTTTACAAAATTATTATCATTAACTTTGTTTATTTTTTTACATTAATTTCTCATTCGGTAATGCTTCATCAAGTTTGTTGAATTGTTGAATTAATTTCTCTGTAACTAATGATTCAAACACTTTAGTAGCACCTTCAATATCGCCAATTTCAGATTTGTATTTTGTTTCAAATCGACTGAGAATACTGCCTTCTTCAAAAATTCCCCATATATTATTCCCACTACCTTTGTAATCACTCAACTTAGAAGGTAAGTATGGATTAATATTTTTATAATCCTTCGTAAATGCATCATTAACAATTAGACAATCGAATTTTGTTGTAAAATTTAAAAACTCTAAAAAGTTAACGTATGGATTTACTTTTACATGTTTTTCAATTATTTCTCCCGATAGTTCGTTTGCAAGCGATTTTGGATCTGAAGTGAATACATGAAGTTTAATTTTATCTCTTAAATCAGGTTTCGTTAATTTAAGTCCCTCAATTATTTCATTTAATTTCCTTGTTTGATAAAACGTTCCGAAGTACCCTAGGTTTACCTTGTTTTCATCAATTCTATATTTACTTGCTTTAACGTGATAATATTGCTTCGGTAATGTCGGTTGATTACAAATTCTAGCTTTATTTAAAATAACTTCTTTCATTTCTTTCATTGGGAACATTTCAGACATATATTTCAATTGATTTTCATTTGTAAAAACAATTTCATCTGCAAATGCATAAGCAATATATTCACACCAAAAAAACATATTGTTATTTAATGCTAGTGGGAAGTTTTTTTTCTTTAAAAGTGCATTTACTTTTTTATAAAACCCTAAATCAATAATTGCTGACTTCCGTTCATTTCCATGAATATCTAATAGGATCGGATCAGAGAATTCTGCAACCCATTTTGCCTTTGGATTTTTTAATTTATACTCAAACGCTAAAAAGTGTGAAGCAGGCCATAGTGCTCGGCTATAAATTTTATGGTATGTACCATTTCTTTTTTCTTTCAATTTAATTTCCTTAAGGGATTTTTTAATAAAGTCTTTCATTGATTTCCACTGTTTAAAGCTACTAGTAGATGATATTTCCATCCGATTATTAATAAAACCATCCACCATTGCATTTTGTCGATAATCAGTTTCCCTTACCTTCGACATATTATTATAAATTACGTCTACCACTTCATTATTTTCGATAATACGTTTAGCCATTACTGTACCACTGGTATCAACATATGGTGGAAAACAATAAGAAATAATTAAAGAACGCGTCTCTCCATTGTATAGCTTAAAATAAGGGAAATAGACGAAACTGTGTTTATTTACTTCTTCAATTACTGTTTCTCTCAATTCATTGCTATTGTTAATATACCTGTCTATAAAGCCATATTGAGCATGTATTTTTCCTTTAATGAATTGTTGGATTGTAGGACTATTCGTTTCTCCTAGTAAAACATCAAGATGTTTCATGACTTCCAAACGTTCTTTTACATTAAACTCAAATGAATTTTTACGTCTAGAAACTGAATTATCTCTTAAAACTCGATAATAAATTGCCTGCTCTTCTAATGGAACAATCTTTAAATGAAAATGATGTAAAGCAAACAATTTAGTAAAAAACACTACATCTTCTCCACTTTTTAATCCGAGTTCGTAGCGTTGGGTTTTTACTTTCTTTGTTGGTATCAATTTACAAGCATTCATTGTTAAAACACTATTTAAATCAGTATAAGTATAAATTTTAGCATCTAACGCTTTTTTAATTTGGGAATTAACAGGATTATTAGGATTACTATTACCTTCTAGATCTACGTCCACAACTTGTGAAATGACAACAGATTCTTCATCAGCATGATTGAATAGTTTTTCAAGAAAGTTAGGTGAAATATAATCATCGTCATCCAAGAATGTAATGTATTTTTTTGATGCTTGTTGAATTCCCAAATTTCTTGCAGCTGAAACACTAGCTTCTTCTGAATGAAGAATGTTGAAATGATTAATATCATGTTCCTTAATGAAATTAATCAATATCTCTTCGGTTAGATCTTTTTCTCCATTGATAATAAAGATCACTTCAAAATATTTTGGTGACAAAGTTTGATTTTTTAATGATTCAATACATTTTTTTATCACTTTTTCACCTTTGTATGTTGGGATGATTACGCTAATACCGTTTATTAATTTTTTAAAATGATATTTTGAAAATATTAAGTCTTCCGGGATTTCCTTATTCATTCGTTGGTAAATTTCGATCTTTATTCTTTCAATTTCTTCTAATCTTTGCTGAATTTCAAACTTGTTCAAAACCTACTCACCAACCTCTTATCTTTCTAAAAAGCCATCTTTTAGCTTTCCAATATAACTGAATTAATCTGCCAAGCTTTGAGTGCATTACTTTTCGATAACGTTCTTCCATTATTTGAATTTCATTCTCTAGCTTTTCAATATACTTTATATTTTTATAATGCAGCTCTAACGCTGTTTCTTCATTAATTAATAAGGTTAAGAATTGTTCATAAAACTGAGACTCTATGTCCAAATTATTTAAATTAGATTTAAACTTGTTTAATTTTATAAACCAACTAGGTATTTCTAATTCATTCTCAATTGTTTCTGCATTTAATGAATGAGTTCTTTGATCGATTGTCATCTTTGATGAGTCCTTCCTAATAGCTTGAATACTTAATAATATGCCCTAAAAAAGCAGTTTTTTTTCATGAAATGATGAATTAGTAATCATTTCTTAAGATAAAAAAAAAGACAATCACCTTATCGGTAAACTGTCTTTTGAAACATTTATTATATTGAAATTAGAATTGGATTTGATTATCCCTTTTAAATTTGCGAGTTACATCTTCATATACTCCTGAACCAAACAACACGCCTATTAAAATTAAAATAAATCCGACTACTTGAGTTAATACAATTTTTTCACCTAAAAATAATACCGCACCAATAAGTGAAAAGAATGGATTTAAATTTAAAAATATTGCTGCCTCTGTTGTGCCAACCTTACCAAGAGCAAAATTATATAGCATATGCCCCATAGCTGTTGCAACAACTGCTGATGCAAAAAATACCGCCCAAATCCCTACTGAATGATGCACCATACTAGCCATTCCACCTGGTTCAAGTATTTGGCTAATTCCGAATAAAATAATCGAACCCATTACTAACATATATCCAGTCATTAATCTTGGATCTAATGTTTTCGAAACTTTTTTTATTAAAACAAAGCTTGATGCTTGAGCTAAGATTGCTAAAAACACATAAAAATCTCCATGCGAAACACCATGAAAACCTCCACCGCTCTGGAAAACAATAAAAGCAACACCTGCAAAACCAAATAAAACACCTAAAATTCTTACAAAGTTCATTACACTTCCTAAAAAGAAAACTGACAATAAGGCTGTTAAAAGCGGCCCCATTCCAAGAATTAGTCCCCCGTTTGATGCTGAAGTCTGGGATAGACCGATTGATAAAAAATAATGATGTGCAACTACATTCAATAGCATCGCAAAAAATACATACCCGAACTCTCTCTTAGTAAGCAAACGAACTTTTTTTATTAAAAATAAAATAGTAAAAACACTTACTCCAGCAGTGAAAACACGGATAGCTGTCATCGTAACTGGCATAAAGTTCTCTACTAGAACTTTTGTTGCAATTACATTAAATCCCCATACCACCATAATACAAAATAAAATGATATAAATTTGTTGCTTCTTCAACTTCCCCACTTCTTTCTACTGGCCTAAATATAAAAAGAGGGAAAGTTCCCCTCTTATATTAATTTTAGAAAACTTTTAATTTACTTTTTCTAATATAGTAAATTTTTAAGATTTATTCAAAGTGTATGCTCAGATTCACTAAAAATATGTTCCTCGTTTTACTTAAAAATAAATACTACCCTAGAAAAAGGTAGTATTTGTACTATAAAAAATATAAAAATATAATCATGTACCACAGAAAGTCTGATAAGGACGATCCGGATCAGGAGGTAGTGTACAATAATTTATCTGTTCTATCGATTCAATAAAAGGATTAGAAAGTGCTTTAAGCAAATTCTCCATCACGGTATAATCTCCGTTCTCTACCGCTGCTTCTAAAGCTTCTTCTACGCGATGATTTCTTGGGATTACGGTCGGATTGTTGTCTCGCATTAATTGAAGAGAAGCTTCTTTTGATTCTGATTGTCTACTCAACCTCTCCTGCCACTGCTTCTCCCATTGTTTATATTCAGATGATGTAAACAATGCGAGTTCATCTTGATTACCATATGATAATGCTCTAAATGTATTCGTATAGTCTGCTTTATACTTTTCCATTATTTCAAGTAACTCATCAATTAATGACTTATCCTGTTCTTCATCATTAAATATTCCTAATTTTCTTCTCATGCCTGCAATCCAATTATCTACATAAATAATAGGGTATTCAGAAATTGCATTCTGAGCTATTTCTAAAGCTTTTTCCTGATCATCATGCAATAAAGGTAATAATGTTTCAGCAAATCGTGCAAGATTCCAGCCAGCCATTTTTGGTTGATTTCCATAAGCATAACGACCGCGGAGATCAATTGAGCTAAATACAGTTGCTGGATCGTACGTATCCATGAATGCACATGGACCATAGTCAATTGTTTCACCACTAATTGTCATATTGTCAGTATTCATTACCCCATGTATAAAACCAACTAATTGCCATTTGATAATTAAGGAAGCTTGGCGCTTAATGACCCCTTGGAGTAATGAAAGATATCGATTTGGATCATTTAGGTCAATTTCTGAATAATGCCTTTTGATTGTATAATCAGCAAGTTCTTGAAGTTCATTCACACTACCCCATCTTGAAACATACTGAAACGTACCAACACGAATATGACTAGCAGCAATTCGGGTCATAACTGCCCCAGGTAATCGAGTTTCACGCTGGATTTGTTCACCTGTCGTTACAACAGCAAGACTTCGTGTTGTTGGTATCTTTAGTGCATGCATCGCCTCACTAATAATGTATTCGCGAAGCATAGGGCCAAGTGCTGCACGACCATCTCCACCTCGTGAATAAGGTGTTCTACCTGAACCTTTAAGTTGTACATCAAATCGCTCGTTTTTTGGAGTGATCTGTTCACCTAGTAATAATGCTCTTCCATCCCCTAGCATATTAAAGTGTGCAAACTGATGCCCTGCATATGCTTGGGCAAGTGGCAATCCACCCTCTGGCACTTGATTCCCGGCAAAAACATTTACACTTTCTTCGCTTTGAAGTGATTGAACATCTAGACCAAGTGATAAGGCCACTGGTTTATTTAGAACAACCAATTTCGGTGAACTTACTTGATTTAAGTCTTGAGTAGCAAAAAAGAATTCCGGTAATTTTGAATAACTATTATCAAAATTCCATCCTGCATCATTTTTTACATTTCTCTGGGTCATCTTATCCCCCTTTTCCACTTTTTTCTTTTTTATTATTTACTCTCTACATATAACAAAAAAACCATAGATTTACTATGATTTTGTTTTCACAATCCATTCCTCTGGTTAGTGTCTACCCACAACTTCAATATATTCTAACATTGAATAAAAAAGGCATAACTTCATTTAGATCATTTAACAAAAATAACGGCTACTCTACAGCAACCGTTACTAGTATCGTATGCCGTGTAATCGTACGATTCAACTTTCTCAATTTTAATATTCCTGTTTATCAACAATTTCTCTATCCTGGACACTGCTTGATGTATTTACGATAAGTTTAGTATAAACCTTATCACAAAGCTTGATAACACAATAGCCAAGCAATCCTCCAGAGGTATTTAGAATTAGATCATCCACATCAAAAATCCCTAGAGAAAAAACAACCTGTAAGCTTTCTATGCATAAACTAAAACTCAAAGAACTAACGAATACGCTTATGAATGACATCCCTCTATTTTTAGATAATAGAACAAGAAACATTCCAAATGGGATGAATGCTACGATATTCCCAACTAAATTACTAAAATCAGGCCAGGATGATAGACTCTGAATATTAATGAATATCGTTTTAAATGGGACAAGATTTCCCATTTTCAATTCGTTTATGAGATTAGCAGGATTCCCGAGATTATTTCGAAGTTGATACAAAAGAAAGGATAGATCTCTCCAGCGGAATTTAAATAGAATGACTCTAATTATTGCATACATATAAAAGACAAATAGTGCTGAAACAAAAATTTTGTTCAATAATTTGATTATTTTCATTCTGCTAAGCTATCCTTCTTAGTATGTGCCCCGCTGTTAACCGTCACAATCACACCATCCATATTGTTACCTGATATATCATAACGAAGATTGGTAGGCACTTGAATGGTCGTATTTTTAGTAACAGGGTAATAAGATATTTCGTATTTTTGGCCATTAATATTAGTAGAAATAGACATTTGTTTTTTTAAGAAATCCAAATACTCTTCTAAAGTAAAATTCTTTTCCTCCATGATCACACTATGCGGCAATCCAACATAGCGAATATGCCAAGGCTCATATTGAATGCCTGTAATTGCCGTTTTATCCTTTGGATAGCGTATGATAAAGCCATATTTCCAAGCATTATTTTCTAACCACTTACCTTCAAGTGCCTCATTCATTTTCATTTTGGTAGATCCTACATCAAGTGATAAACCCAAATTGTGTTCACTACGGCCTGCAGGCAAGGCATAGTCTGATCCCATTTCTTGATAAAGTGCATTTTGCTCATCAAAGTCTCGAAAGCCACTATTAATTGTAAAATGACGAACCCCTTCTTTTCTAGCATCAACGATCATCTTCGAAAATTTACGGGCAACATCCTCTGACAATTCAATTTTCGTATCAAGCAATTCGTATCCTTTTTTCAATTCTTTGTGAGTGAATAAGTTTACAACATCTGATTTTATACTTTCCTCGTGCACAGGATATTTTTTGTTTATTAAGACTAAGTTTCCTTTATAGACCTGTTCTTTTATAATGGCCTTCGTTTGGAAACCTTCTGAAATCTCACTGTGATCTAACTGTGCATTGTTAATTTTTTTATATGTTTGAATCTTTACTTTATCTTGAAGCGACGTTTCTTTATTAACGAATGTAAAAATCAGGCAAATTACTAAAGCAACTAAAAATCCCCACTTCTTCATTTTCACGTTCCTCCTAATACTGATTAATTCTAGAATAGGAAAAACTTTTTAAATAAAAAGTGGGGTAAACTTTAAATTTTTCTTAAATTCTTTATGAAACATTTAAACTTGGTCAATTGGGATAGTTTCCTGCGGGAATCGAACTTCAAATACAGTTCGGATTATACTACTTTCGGCTGTAATTGTTCCATTATGTTGCTCCACAATATTCTTTGCAATGAATAAACCAAGACCTGTGCTATCTTCTTGATGAGTTCGTGCTTTGTCACCGGTATAAAACATATCAAAAAGATATGGAAGTTCCTCCGGAGGAATACAATCCCCATAATTAACAACCTGAACAATCACTTCTTGCCCATCAACAAACCCGTTAATATCTACAAACTGACCATCATATCCATATCGATTTGCGTTGGTTAAAAGATTCTCAAACACACGAGCTAACATCTCACCATCACCCAAAATAGGTAAATTGGCCAAAAGATTCATTCGAGCGCTCAAATTGTTTTTCTCGAAAACAGGGTACAATTCTTCTTTTAATTGAAAAAGTAAATCACTTAAATTAATTTGCCTTTTTTCAAGAGATAACATGCCATAGTTCATTCTAGTTATTTCGAATAACTCATCAATCAGTTTTTCTAAACGCTGAGATTTAGTAAAGGCAATGGTTAAAAAATGTTTGACTTGTTCCTTAGTTAGCTTCTCATCCTTAAGAATTAAATCTAAATAACCTAACACAGAAGTTAGTGGAGTACGCAAATCATGTGCCAAATTTACAACTAATTGTTCTTTACTGTTTTCTGAAAAATCGCCTCTTTGTACTGCCTCTTCTAATTTTTCACTTGCTAGATTAATTGCTTGAGCAATATCTTCGAACTCATCATTTGACTGGATCGAAACCCGATGTTGAAAGTTTCCACGTGCAAGATTATGAATTCCGTTTGATATTTCATTAAAATAAGTTGAATAGGGCTTAGTGAGTAAATAGAAAAACAATATCGAAAGTGGGATAAATAGAAATAGAAAGAAGTTAACGTCTCCAATACTCTGTATGAATCGACGAAGCTGGGCCAAGGGATCACCATAACGAACCATCGTGTGATAATAAAGCTGTAATCCTTTAAAAATTATGTAAGTTATAATACCAGCCAGAGTCATACTTAAAGCAAATAATACAATGATTTTGGAGCGAAAACTGCGTATTATTTTATCCATTAAATGAATACCCCACTCCCCAAACCGTTTTGATTAGCTTATTTTTCCGCTTATCTTCGCCGAGTTTTTTCCGCAAGGTGCGAATATGTACCATTACCGTATTACCACCTTCAAAATATGCATCACCCCAAACCTGCTGAAAAATATTTTCTACACTAAAAACTTTCTTTGGATGACTGGCTAATAAATACAAAATATCAAACTCTTTCGGTGTTAGCTCGATGTTTTCACCATAATGCAAAACTGTCCGTTGATCAGGAGAAATCATTATTTCACCAAATTCCAAGAGAACTTTATGATCATCTACTTTCGGTTGGTTTAACTTCATAAAGCGCCGCAATTGAGCATTCACACGTGCAACTAATTCAATGGGGGTAAATGGTTTCGTTATATAATCGTCTGCTCCAATAACCAATCCTTGTACTTTATCGAAATCAGATGTTTTAGCACTCAAAAAAATTATTGGCATATTATGCCGCTCGCGAATGAGCCGAGTTACTTCATATCCATCCATTTTCGGCATCATAATATCCAATATCAACAAATCAATTGACCCGGTCTCGACTACATGAACAGCCTCCTGTCCATCCGAAACTTTAATAATTTGATACCCTTCTTTTTCTAAATGTAAGGCAATCAGGTCAGCAATCTCCTGTTCATCATCCGCTATTAAAATAGATATAGGCTTCATCTTATTCTCCGTTGCCATGAACTTATAAAAACCAATAAAATCTATTAATTTTATAGATCTTGTTTATTTCCCTATTCTACTTGTTCGATTTTGCCAATTAGGCTACTTTCGTTTGTATAACACTCCAAGGGCGTAAATTCGGATACAACGAATCCTACATATCAGTAGTGACGTATGGGTGTCAGTTTACTAATTTATATCGTGACAAGTTGATCGCTGCGTTTAAATCTCGATCAATTTCATGACCGTATTCACATTTGTATAATCGGTCTGAAAGTTTTAAATCCTTTTTCTTATTTCCACAACTTGAACACGTTTTAGAAGATGGGTACCATTTATCAGCTTCAACAAATTCAATGCCATATTTTTCACATTTATATTGAATTTGGCGTTTGAATTTAAATAAACACTGCTTTGCAATTGCTTTTGAAAGGTGCTTATTCTTCATTATTCCCTTGATATTTAAAGCTTCCATTACGATGCGATAAGGTTTGGTTTTCACGATTTCGCTCATGGACTGATGAAGATGGTTTAGTCTGATATTCGTCAACCTTCTATAGAGGTGTTGTATCTTCTTTTCGATTTTTATAATGTTGTTTGTTATGACGAAACGGTTTCCCTCCTTATTCATTTCATATTTACGAGAAACTTTGCGCTGCAACCTACGTAAGCGTTTCAACTTTTAACAGTGCTTGTTTTGTTAATATTTTTCTTCTTAATGCCGTCTGAACAAACGGAAAACTCTTTAATTCCTACATCAATTCCAAGAGAGACATTCGTCAGTTCAACAATTGGTTTTGATTTCTCAATCCCTACAGAAAGATACCAGTATTTTCCGTCGTGACTTATTCTAGGATTATAGTATTTTTCATCTGGTATACATTCAGAAACTACTACCCAACCGACCTTCTCAATCAATACTTTGTTTCCACCTATTTTCAACTTCACATTATCGTTATAAAAGGATGATTTTGATTTTCTTCTACATTTGAATCGTGGTTTATCAGTTAACCCTTTAAAGAATTTCTTATAGGCTACACAAAGATCTTTTATCGCTTGTTTTGTAACGTTATTGGATACTTCATACAACCAAGAAAATTCATCGGTTTGTTTTAATAAGGTTATTTCTTTTCTTAATATACCATCAGAAATAAACTTCCCACCGTTTTTATAATTTTCTTCTTGATTGGACAATGCCCAATTATATGCCCAACGAGCTGTACCAACTGATTTCCATAATTGTATTTCTTGTTCTTTAGTTGGCCTTAATCTGATTCTCTTTCCAAGAATCATTGTTTTGTCCCACTAATCGAACCAAATCTCAATTTAATCACCTCAAGTAAATTTAAACACAATAAGTGATTTTCAATTAGAACGTATTGTGATATTATTAAAAACTTTTACAAATTAAAATCAGCTGGTGTATACCTCCAATTTATCGTTAAATCCAGTGGATGATTATCCTATTAAATATACTAGCTTTAGTTCTCCAATAAACTTTAGACTCTGTATTATTTTCTATTATTTCCTCTTATTCTTCAAGAATATGGTCCATTTTGGAATAAGGCAACTTTTTCAAAATTCTTAAAGTCATAAAAAAATACCCCTTTAGATCTTCACATCTAAAGAGGTATTTCATCACTTACTTTTAAATTCCACACTTCAACTGTACTTGGCAATTATCACATGTATTACAACCACCATGTTCAACTACAGTACCAGCTAGGCAGATTGGACAAGTGTCTCCGTTTTCTACACCTACGTTACCTGTTTTAACTTGAGCAGTTTCATCAGTATCGTTTGTCGTTGCATCATTTCTATTTTCAATTGTTACTAGTTCTACATTTGTAAAATCATTTTCTTCATTCGTTAGCGATAATACTTGGGCATCACGTGAACCGTCTACATAAACAGTCCCGCCTTTTGCTCCACCTTTGTGTAATCTTTCATACACTTTTGCTACTTGTTCAACAGAATAACCTTTAGGAGCATTAACTGTTTTACTAATTGAAGAATCAATCCATCTTTGGATTATACATTGTACATCAGCATGCGCCTCTGGAGAAAGGTCCATTGTTCCAACAAATTGTTCAGGAAGATGTTCAATCATCTCATAAACATTTTCTTCAGTTACTTCATATCCATTTCCTTCTAACCATTCTAGTGCGATATCAGCTACAACTGGAATGAATTTACCTAAACGTCCTGAACGGAAGTATACGAAGTTAAAATAAGGCTCAAGTCCAGTGCTAACATTCATCATCGTTCCAGTACTTCCTGTAGGAGCAATTGTTAATAAGTGTGAATTACGAATGCCACTTTCTAAAACAGCTTCACGAATTTCTTCAGGCATTTTCTTCATATATCCCGAGTTAATAAAACGTTCGCGTCCATCTTCAAAAGTCGATAAGAATGGGAATTCTCCCTTTTCTTCCGCTAATTCAATTGAAGTTTTATAAGCAGTAGTTGCAATCACTTCAAAAATTTGATCAACTAGTTTGTTGCCAGCTTCCGATCCATATACTAGCCCACAACGGATTAGTAAATCATGTAACCCCATCACACCTAATCCGATACGACGTTCACCTTTTGCTTGCTTCGTATTCTCTTCTAGGAAATACGGCGTTGCATCGATTACGTTATCTTGCATTCGCGTTCCGATTTGAACAGTTCGCTTTAATTTTTCCCAGTTAACTTTACCATTTTCCGTCATTTCGGCTAAGTTAACAGCTGCTAAATTACAAACAGAGAATGGCGCAAGTGGTTGCTCTCCACAAGGGTTTGTTGCAACTACTTTTTGACCATAAGATACAGCGTTTGTCATTTTGTTTGCATTATCTAAGAAGAAGATACCTGGCTCAGCAGAATAAGTTGCACAAACATTGATTAAATCCCAAAGTTCTTTTGCTTTTATTGTGTGGTAAGTTCGTACACCATATCCACGTGCAGCCCATTCACGTACATCTCCACATTCCTGCCATTCTTGATCATAAATTAAACGCATTTCATCGTCATAGTTTTCTAAATCAGGGAATTGAAGCTTGTATTCTCCATCATTTTCAACTGCTTCCATAAAATCATCAGTTAAACAAACAGATATATTTGCACCAGTTAAAAACTCAGGGTTGTGAACTGAATACTTACCACCGTCATTAAGCAGTTCTTTTGCCTGTTCTATTTCAGGTGTATTTAATTTCCCTTCAATTGTTGCAATATGAATTAAAGCTTCATAAGCTGCTTTTTCAGCTGCACTAATTGGTTCGAACTTTAATTTACGCTCTACTTCTTCACGAATTAATTTCGATTTTGTTGTTTGCGCAATATAGCGTAAAACCTTTGGATTTTGGTTCTTTGATACGATGAACTCTACAATATCAGGATGGTTGACGTTCATCATAATCATTTGCGCACCACGTCTTGAACCACCTTGAATAACTAAATTTGTCAATTCAGATAAATCATGTAACCAAGAAACTGATCCACTTGAGCGTCCATTCACACTATAAACAATTGCATCGCGAGGACGTAAAGTTGATCCGTTTGTTCCAACGCCACCACCACGTGACATAATTTCCATTACCTTCTTACGGTGTTCACCAATCCCATCACGAGAATCGTGAATATGAGGCATAACATAACAGTTAAAGAAAGTTGTAGAAGCTCCTGTACCGGCACCAGCCAAAACACGTCCCGCTGGTACAAAAGTTTTGTTAGCTAAAATTTCATAAAACATCTCTTTTACTTCGGAGAATTTTTCTGGAGTTTCTGCAGATGCAAGCCCACGTGCAACACGGTCTGCAATCTGTTCGTAGAAGATTTCAAGTGGCTTGTCTACTTTATTAAATGCAACTGTAATGATTGCTCCGTCTTCGAACTGAGAATCTAATTGAACAGTTACTTCTTCCTGACTATTGTCAATAGCAATTACTTCACCATAACCACGACGAGGAAACTTTGGATCATCCTTATATGTTAGTACAACTAGGTCACCTACACCTAATGTAACAAGCTTAATATCTTTAAATGCGTATCGATCTAACATAACCGTTCTAGATACACCTTTAAATGTTGTTTTATGCATTATTGGATTAATAGGTGTAATCATTGGAAAATGCATTATGTCTTGATTTAATTTCTGTATATTCGCAGGTAATTCAGCATCAATTATTGTATTTATCATCACCTGTTCCTCCTCGCAAAAGATTATATCGATTTTACCATATATCGATATATAGGTGTTTTCTTTCTTTTTAACACCCATATGTAGTATTTATCCCGTCTCAACAAGATATAAATATACCGAGTTAAGAAGTAAAAGTCAATGTAAACGACTGAAATAAACTTATTTAAATTTGCACTATTTCCTACAAATTTCATTGACAAATATAAATTTTTAGTACGGGATGTTTAAAAACAACTACAAGAATTCCTTATACATAAATATCCTTCAATGAAAAGTTTGTTCATATAATTTTTTTAATTAAGTATGCTAATTTCTTTATTAAATAGTGTACAATTTATAGATATTAAAGAATGGAGAAATCACATGGTAACTTGTAATGAAACAAGAGTCATTAGAACAAATTTAGTTCTTCCCAATGATGTAAATAGTCATAACACTTTGTTTGGTGGAAAATTAATGAATGACTTAGATATTATCGGAAGTATTTCAGCAATGAAATTCTGCCGATCTTCAATCGTAACTGCTTCAACTGATTCAGTTGACTTTCTTCACCCAATCACGATGAAAGATTCGGTTGCATTCGAAAGTTATGTAACTTGGACTGGTACCTCATCGTTTGAAGTATTCGTTAAAGTAACTGCAGAAAATTTAAAAACGGGTGAAGAGAAAATCGCAGCAACTGCCTTTTTAACTTTTGTTGCCTTGGATCAAGATGGAAATTTAGTTAAAGTTCCACAAATCGTTCCCGAAACTGAGGAAGAAAAATTCTTATATCAAGGTGGAGAAGAACGCGCTAAAATCCGTAAAAATAGAAGACTTAAAAGCAAGGAATTAGCAGACTTTTTTTACAAAAAATAAAAAATGGGACGACCAATGTCGTTCCCATTTTAGTTTGTCTACAAACTACATTAAATTTGATTTTCAGACTGATTGCAAGCGCTTGTCTTTCGAGGCACGAAGTCTGGTGAGGAGCGGAATTACCTTAGACGGTAGTGAGCACCGCAGACAGGCGAAGTAACGAAGAAAGCGAGCGTTTGGCGGGCAGTCTAACTAAACTGTCATTTTCCAACTAGATAACGCTAACCAATTCTCTCTTTCCTTATATTCTGGAATAATTTTACCGACAAGTCGCCAAAAGGACCTGTCGTGATTCATATGAACCATATGGCACATTTCATGGACAACAACATAGTCAATCACCTTTTGAGGTGCCATTGCTAGTTTCCAATTAAAAGTTAGTTGCCTTTTTGAATCACAAGTCCCCCAGTTTGTTTTACTATCAGTAATACGAATTGATGACGGCTTTACTTTAAAATTACTTTGATACTTCTGAATACTCTTTTCAACTATTGCTTTAATTTGATGGTAATAAAACCTTTTAAGTGCTTGTTTTATTCGTTCATCCTCTAATTGTTTTACAATAATATTTAGCCTATTTCCTTCAAAAACTACCTGATCTTGTTGAATACTTTCATCGTGTGAAATTTGTATAGGATATGAATTCCCTAAATAAAGAAATGTCTCACCAAATTCATAAGTCCGTTCTTTTGGACCACGTAGTCGCTCCTTCATTTCATTTGATTTTTGAATAACCAACTCCCAATTAGCCTCTAAAACTTCAATGACACTTTTGTCTGGTGTATCTTTAGGAGCCTGAACCTCAACGTTTCCATAAGCATCTATATAAATACCCATCGATTTCCGCTTTTTATACTTTATATTAAAACTGATTGTTTCATTTAAATATGTATGTATCATTTTTTTCTCACCTATCGTTAACCTTTTAATCCTGAATCTTTACAATTATATAATATACTACAGTAGAAGTTTTAATTTTTAAATAGTAAATCAACACTCTAATATACAGTGTTGCTTGAAAATTTTTAGTTGTCCAATCTGCTTACTCACTTTGAACTTACAATTGAATATCACCAGTTAAAGTTGTTTCAAATCGATTATGATTTAAAAGATCTAAGTTTCTTTCAATATTTTTGGATTCTCGAAAACGAATTGCCCATAAACCAGCCTTCAGCATCCAACTACTTGGCCGTGCGACCATGTTGCCAATCGATTCGACCTCATGATCATGCACTTTAATCAGCCCTTCCCACTCACTTTCATTAGATGCAGCAAGCTTTTTCGCAAAATCCCATGCGTAATTTCGAGACTTCTCTAGACTAAAGTTTATGATTGCCTTTGAAGCTTTTGGGTCAACATGATCTAAAAAACCAATCCAAGGTGAAATTCGATCCATGTCATCCCTCACCTCATCCACTAAAGATGCCAAAATACTATTTATTTTCATAAAGTCATTGTAAAGTGATAAAATATCTGAGCCTTGGCATACCTTCGCAGCAGCTACTCCTAAATCCAAATTAATATGTGCATTAATGCCTAACAATAAATGCTGTAGCAAAATAGATTGTCGGTTTTCTGCGTGACGAAATGCTAAATTCCAACTGAGACTTAAAGGCTCACCTTTTAAATAGCTTTTAAGTGCTTTTAAATAGAAATTTGCAAAGTTCACATCCAAACTTTCCATTCTTGCTCCGTCTTCGAACTGATTATTTAAAATTCCAACTTTCACTTTAATTGTTACCAAGCGATATAAAGAAGCAAAATATCCTAGTTTGCTTTTTGTTTGATTGCTCATTGAAATAATTTCATCTAACTGTTCAATTACATCATCGATTGTATTTGCGTTTCCTATTTGCTTTGATAGACTATTCATTACTCACTCTCCTAACTGTTATTGCAAGTGTGTTGTATTATTTGTTAATCAATATGCTATTTGTTTTAAAAAGATACTTTTAATAGTGGGGGATATCTTTTGATATTCAGTATGTCTTTTGAGAATTCCTTCGTATGGCGAACACTTCATGAACTTTGCTTAAATTACAAAAAAGGAGCAACTCATCATGAGTTGCTCTTTTTATTTATTTTTGACCAATATTTTGTAACCAAATATCAATTGCTTTTATAGAGTAATATGGTTTACCCTCAATTTTAATGATAGGCATTGGATTTTTGCTATTTTTATATTGATTTATAAATGAAGTTAGTTCACTTTCTGTGAGACCTAAATACACTTGTAAATCTACTTCATTAATTAATTGCGAATTACGAGTTAAATCTTTATAATTCATTTCAATTTGTTGATTTCTTGTAATACTATCCAATGAATTAGAAATTAATTTTGCACTTATAAAAAAACAAATACTAAAAAAAATAATAGAAATAACTAATAAATTGTCTTATATTTCAATAACATTCTCCTTAAAAAAGTTAGATTTACCCTTTGGTATGTATTAGACTTTTATTATATTTCAGATACTCAATTAATTGGTTTCAATAATGTGAAGGAAAGATGAAATTAAATCATTATTCTAGATTTGTTCACAATTTCTCAAAATGATGTGATTACAATTGAAAAAAATCCACAAAGTAATTACCTTGTGGATTTTCTTTATATATAATCAATGAAGCACAATTGTTTCAGCTAGTTCTGATCGCTTTCATGTAATTTATCAAAATCCTTAAGCAATCCTTGAATATTTTTCTCATAAATAGAACCAATCTTTACAGTAGGTGGTTCAGGACGCGTACGTGCATAAATGCTTTCGTAAATATCTTCTATTTCTTCCCCTGTTAAGTCGCCTCTTTTTAGTAGCTCTTGTGCGATTGAGTGTACAAAATCGGCGTGTTCAGTAACAAGTTTTTTTACTTGGCTCATTTGGTCCTTTAGAAGAAGGTTAATTTTTGGTCGTAGTGCTCTAAGTCCTTCTGCTTGTGAGCCTAATGCATTCCAGCTGAATAACTCATCGCCCATTCCGACTAAACCTAAATATGCACCACCAAGTAGGGTTGCTTGTTGCAGATCAGATGTGACACCGTTTAATTTCTTGTGGAGAAACTCTTCTTCTACTGCTCTTGCTGCCAAACAAACTTGGATTGCTGCAAGTATTTCGCTGTCGCTTCGATTATATCTTTCTGTTGTTGGCTTAGTCGCAGCCAGACCAAGTGCGTCACCCCTACGAATAATGGTTACCTTCCATACTCGATCATGTGGCTTTAACAAATATTGAGCTACTGCGTGACCTGCTTCATGATACGCTACATTTCTCTTCTCATCTTCACTCATGGATCTAAGTGGCTGCTTAAGTCCCCACTCATACGTTTCCATTGCATCTCGGAAGTCAGTGTAATTTGCAACATCAGCACCTCGCTGATGAGCAATTACGACAGATTCATTCACTATATGTTTAATTTGTGCTGGACTATATCCAATCGTATCAAGTGCAGCTCGCTCTGGTGTTAAAGATGAATCGATTCTCACCTTTTTTAGATAATATTGGAAAACATCAATACGTCCATCATAATCAGGAGAATCTACCCAAAGTTTTCGGTCAAAACGCCCTGGTCGTAATAATGCTTGATCAAGTACATCAGGTAAATTAGTAGCTGCAATCGTCAGAACTGCGGGGCGCTCTGCTTTCTTTTTACGTAACCCGAGTGAGCGAAGAAATTTTGCTATTTTAGAACTATCAATGTTTGGAGGATCCATTTGTAGTAATAGCTCATTCAATAATCCAGAACCCATTCCCATACCGAACAATCCACCACCACCAGCTCCTCCTCCTTGACGAGACATACCAATTGCGTCGACTTCATCGATAAAAATGATACACGCTCCGTAAATATTAGCTAACTTTCTAGCCTTTTTGTAAATTCCCATTACTTTCAAATTCCCTACACCAAAGAACATGTTTTGAAAACTTGGAGCCGAGGCATAAGCAAAAGGTACTTGGGCCTCATTCGCAATAACCTGTGCAAGATAAGATTTCCCTGTACCAGGAGGACCACAAAGCAGCAATCCACGAATTGCCTCTCCTCCCATCTCTTTAAACGTTTTAACACCTTTTAATAGTGTTACGATTCGTTTTGCATTTTCAACAATCTCAGGGTTTCCACGATAATCATCCCACGTTGATCCAGTCTCACCAGGTAAAATCCAATAAGTACGACCTCTGGCTAGAAACCAGAAAATTGCTACAAATTGGATGATCGCCATGAAAATCATAACAGCGAACTGAAATAAAAGACTAACAATCGATATTGCTACACTCCAGTATGTTGGCCCCCCTTTAGTAAGCACAACACCAATAAAAACAATAACAGCTAACCAAATTAATACTCTTCGCCATTTAACCCATTGATATTTTGTCATAAACATTACTTCCTTCTAGGGAATTTTTTGAATATTCTATGAAAAAATTAGCCCATTGGTGCCTAGAAATATATGTATGCAAAAACTAAATAAATTTGTGTATTTAAATAAAATAAAAAATCTCTCTATCATAGCCATTTTAGTTTGTTTAAAAAGTCCAAAAAATTTGATTTCAAACTAAAAAGCCCCCATTAAATGAGGGCTTCAATATTTATTGAAATTTACTAAATATGTCTTTCAAATACTTAATAACGATTGCGATTCCAGCAATGAAATAAAATGTTATTAAAATCCATCCTGTAGGATCAAGTCCAAACATTGTTATTAAAAACTTCAGTGGAAAAATGAAGTATAGAATATCCTTTAAATATCCTAGAATAAAAGATGTATCGAATGAACCTTTCCAGAATGACCGGATAAATGCTATTACAAAATCAAGAATCATTAATCCAGTAACTGCCCAAATAGTATATAGCATCCAATCCGCAAGTCCGAAGCCTAAATCCATAGTTATCACCACCTTACATCATACTATTCAAAGAAAATAGGCTGGTGATATGAATTCACTTAATTTTCAGATAATATTTTCTAAACCGTTTAAAGACCATTGTTCTGTTCTTTATCCTTGGGTTTATCATATTAATTTAGTAAGAGATAAATTGCTAAAATGAGTCTAAGTTCCCACTTCATATTTACTAAAAATACTCTTTTACTAAAATTTATTATATGGAAAAGACAGACCATTTCACTCTTCAAATTTCCTAACAAATCGTTGTTTTTCAGCTACACAATAGCCCAACTAAACATACCCAAGTTCCCCCATCTGTACTTGAACATAAAATATTAGTAAAAAAATAGAGAGAGGGAGAAATAGTAGTGGGATTATTTATTAATAAGAATGAACACCCTGATGTCTTTAAAAATAGTGAAACAATACAAACACCGAATCAAGGACTTGTTCGGCATAATTACTTAGCTGAACTAATGGAAGAACAACAAAAAAATAACATGAGCCTGGAAAAATCACTCTCTGAATTAAAGCCACGATATGAGCAATTAGAAGAATTGCAAACAAATCAGTGGAATCATGTTAAAAATCAAATAAATAGTCTCATAGGTAGTAACCGTGAGCGTGAGCAATTTGAAAGAATCATGATTCAGCGGTTAAATACATCAGACGCAAATGAAAGTCTGGAAAAACAATCATTAATTACCCAAATGATTAGTTTAAATGAAGCTTATACAGAATTGGCAAAACGCTTGGAAAAAAGTGAAACTGATAACCAAGCTCTCTCATTACAACTAGATAAGCTAATTGAAAAACAAAATGAAGTAGCTCATGGATTATTACAGCAAGAGGAATTTCAACATGGGGTTTTAGATCGTCTTGATACTCAAGAAGCAATGATGGATAGAATCTATCACCAGCTCAACAATTTACGTTCGATTATTTTTGAACGAGCAAGCTATATCACGACTAAACTAGAAGACAGCTATAAACTAACAACAGACTATATTTATAAACTTATAAATGGATCTGATAAGCCAAAATCATATACTACTAAAGTGAGCAATAAAAAAGAGGAAAAACAAAAACAAGCAGACTAAAAATATGGTAAATTCTCAATTTAAAGTGTTCGAAAACTTTTTTAGTTTAATTAGATCGAATATAAAAAAGCTTCTCGAAGTCTTTATCGAAAAGCTTTTTTTATGTTCACTTAAAAGTAGACTAATGCGACTTTTTCTTTCTCTTCTAAGTTTTCAATCATTTCATACCAAGACTCTGGTTTATTTGATAACACTGTATAATAACGCTGTAGAAACTTTACAATCAAGTCTGATTGAAGCTCATTCATCTCCCCATCCATTGGAAGGAAACAAAGATCTAGACCTGTTACCGCTTCACCGTCATTGTTCCATGATGGATGAATATATTCAAAATCCAGACGCTTATAACCTAGGTGAGCTAATACTTCCCTGCGAACATATGGATTCATAGGTTTAACGCCGCCAAACTCATGGTGTTCTACTTGATATGGATCGTAAATTTCAGCAAACATACCTGATAACGTTTTATTATTTTCAGTTGCTAATGTCTGTAAATCTACTAATCTATTTTGTGCCAAATATGGGCCGATTCCCAAACCAGCTTGGCCAATTATTGTAAAGTCTGTCATGGCAACATTAAAATCGTCATAATAGCGGTATTCTGTAGCCCCTACTACTCTATCTTCATGGACAGCAACAAAAACACGAATTCCTGGATCCTCCAAAGGTTCTTTCCAAAGATCAAATTCTAATACTTCTTCTGGAGGAAATACATCTTGCATTAATTGATGCATTTGTTTAAATAATGGGTCATTGATATTTGTTATTCTTTTATATTCCATTTTCTTTCTCTCCCTTTAATTAGAATGTTTAAATGGATTTTTCCATTCCATTAGAGTCCCATAATTGCATGATTCTTCGTCCTCTAAATAATTCGCTACTACTTTAACCGGGGTACGACCACATCGAAGTAAAAAACTAATAACTGGATCCTTTAGCTCCCCTTTTATTACAGCATCTATGTATTGCTCGGATGACATGTTATCCGCCTCTTTATGATATCCTGGCATCCTACCTCCACCAAGCAATCTTTCCAAACCAAGATGTACAACAACATCATACATAGAAAACATTAACCATTTGCCTAAACCTAATTTTCGATAGGACGGTCTTACGCCAATATCAACGACATAAAGTGTATTTCCGTTTGGGTTGTGGTTACGAATATAACCATGATCAGTAACCTCTTCCCACGAATGGTCAGGATGGCTAGGGTCAAACTGAACTAGTAGACCTGTCATCGAACCCGCCATTTGACCATTTACTTCTATACATAACGCTCCCTCTGGAAAAAGAGTTACATGGTTCTTAAGTTGCTCCTCATTCCACCATAGTTCCGATGGGAATGGTGGTGGAAAGCTTTCTTGTTGAATACGGATTAAATCAGTAAAATCATTCTCATTATAATTTCGGATTACCACTGGGACTGGTTTGTCTTGGTCGAAAACAAAAAATTCCTTTCGATACATGTGCTAAAACTCTCTTTTCTATTTAAGAATTAATTTACCAATCTGGATAAAGGTCTGTACGTCGATCGCGCCATGTTGTAACGGATCCTTTTTCCCGAACTTTGTATAATAAATCTAAATTAAGATCAGCTGTAACAATCATATCCTGATTCATTTCACCTTCTACCATAATTCCTTTTGGAGGAAATGGGATATCATTAGGAGTAATTACAACTGCCTGACCGAAATTTGCACGCATAAAATCAACAGTTGGAAGTGAACCAATTGTACCAGTATTTACAACATATACTTGATTTTCAATTGCTCTTGCATGGCATGTATAACGAACTCGGTGGAACCCATGGCGATCGTCTGTGCATGATGGACAGAAAATGACATCTGCGCCTTTAGCTTTTGCCATTCGAACGATTTCTGGGAATTCAATGTCATAGCAAGTCAACATTGCAATTGTTCCTTTCTCTGTCTCAAAAACCTCTAAACCGTCACCTGCACTCATATTCCACTCATTTACCTCTGTTGGTGTAATATGTAGCTTTGCCTGCTCACCAATTCGGCCATCTGGATAGAACAAATGTGCAACATTATATAGTCGATCGCCTTTTTTAATAACATGCGTTCCTCCAATAATGTGCATATTGTATTGTTTTGCCAACTTTAAAAATAAAGAACGATATTGCTCTGTAAAGTTTGGTAAATCTTGAATCGTTAAAGCCTCACCTTTTTCATTACCAATTGACATAAGCTGTGTTGTAAAAAATTCAGGAAAAATGATAAATTCAGCTTCAAATTCCTCTGCTGTCTTAATATAATGCTCTACTTGTTTTTCAAACTCTTCAAAGGAGTTTATTGTGTGAAGATGATATTGAACCGCTGAAACTCTTAATTGCATATAATCCCCCTCTTCCCATTAACTCTTTTTCTCTTACCATTATTATTGAATAAATAGAAGGAACGGGCAAGTATGCACTCTTTTTTACGTCTAGCAAAATTTTACTTTGCACTATTTACTTAATATATCTACATTTTTATCTTTATCTAGGGTGATAACCAGATCAGTTAACCCAACAAATAATCCATTTTCTACCACACCTGGAATTAAATTGAGCTCTCTTTCTATGATTTGAGTTTGAATATGATTAGGTATACTGCAGTCAAAAATATAGTTTCCATTATCCGTAATAAACGGAGTCGCTCCATTTAAACGAAGTTCAGGACTTAAACCGATTGCTTTAATATGTTTCATCGTCATTTCCATACCAAATGGAATAACTTCTACTGGAAGTCGGAACTTACCTAATCTCTCTACCATCTTAGTTGGATCAGCAACTACTATAAATGTTTTAGCTGCCTTCGCAATGATTTTCTCTCTTAATAGTGCGCCTCCCCCACCTTTAATTAACTCAAAGTTTGGATTAATTTCATCGGCACCATCAATTGCTAGATCAATCTGTTCAATTTTACTAAAGTTTACGAGTTGGATCCCCACCTCTTTAGCAAGCTTTTCAGTTTGTATGGAGGTTGGAATACCCTTTATATTCAGTCCTTCCCGAACTAATTGCCCAAGCTTTTTTATCGTATATAAAACTGTAGATCCCGTACCTAATCCAACTACCATTCCATCTTTTACAAATTCTGCTGCCTTTTCTCCTACAATTTGCTTATCATTCTCAATCATATTTACACCTTCTATTTTATTGTTCTATTTCTTAACTAGTATGAGTCATAAATTCAAATTTCATTTTTCGATAGGATGTTCAATTTAATAGTACTGTAAAAAATTAGTTTGAATAAAGAATTTTAACTGAGAAAAACTAAATGAAAAAATACTAAGTAAGGTGAAGACTAGATGGATGTCCCTAATTTTGTACTTAAGTTTTGCATCATTATAATGATTTTACCTGTGACGATCGTGTGTTGTTATTTTGGTTACTTAGATAAAAACTATCAAATTGTTATTTTCGGTTTTGCACTGCTATTATTTTCAATACTCGGTAATTACTTTGTCTTTATAAGAGGCAATAAAAGTAGTAAATCGGAGCAATAAGAACCATTTGTTAGAAATCTTAGTTATGGAAAAACCGATCAATTTGGAAATTCAATCGATCGGTTTTTCACTACTATTTTTTGAATTTCCCACTTTAAAACCAACTAATAAAAGGCGGAATACTTTGGGGAAATTTAAATAGATTGAATGGATCATATTCTCGTTTCACAACTCTAAGACGATTTAAATTCCCACCATAATATGCGGTTGGCCAATTTCTAATAAAGCGATCAGGCCAATTTACGTAGTCACCAGTAGTGTATCTTGATAAAGAATTCCTTAACTCTTCGACCCATTGATTGTTTTTTCGTTCTTCTTCAGGTTTACTCCAATTAGCAAGATACTCTTGAGCGATAACAGCATCCCTGTAATAGTAGGCAGTTTCATCTGGGCTAATCCGCTTTACTGCTCCTCCAAGGGATTGGTGCCAAATACTTGATTTTCCATTTGGTGTATTTTCTAGAAAACTTTTCATAATTAAGATTGCTCTCTTTGGAAAAGTTTTATTTAGAAATGATCCTGATCTCTTTTTAAGAGCTGGAATATTACCACTTGGATCATCAAAAAAATGAACAGCTTCTATATAAGGCACTTCCTTTACCATTACTTTTATAGGTGAACCAGTTTCTGTTAATGGCCGTAACAGTTCGTTCAGCTTTGCTACTGGACCTACAAATTCCCCTTGAGCAATAATTTGATTGACCTCCCTAGATTTTAGTTCGATTTCTGAAGTTAGCTTAAAATCCGTGTTAATTGCCCAATTTTGCCAAGCATCAAAAGCGGCTTCAAAGTCTTCCCACTCCCAAATAATCGAGAAGATCGAAACAGTTGAAATTGGGTGTACTTTAAATTTAAGCGCCGTGACAATGCCAAAATTTCCGCCTCCACCGCCACAGCAAGCCCAAAAAAGATCACTATTCTTGTTCTTATTTGCTTTAATCAGTTTAGCTTTCCCATGCCCATTTGATACAACTATTTCTACTTCAAGCAGATTATCACATGTAAGACCATACAAGCGCGACAGCATCCCGATACCTCCGCCAAGTGTAAGACCGACCAGGCCAACACTACTTTCAGTACCTGCTGGGATTGTCGTACCATTTTCCCATAGTATATTATATACTTTCCCTAAATCAGCCCCGGCTTGTATTTTTGCAGTCATGCTTTTGCAATCTACACTAACTGTATTCATCTCACTAACATCGATCACAAGACCACCATCTACTAGTGAAAAATTTTCATAGTTATGCCTGCCACTTCTTACTCTAAATGGCATATTATTTTCCTTCACCCAATTCAAAGCATTTAATACATCTCGTTTGTTTTGACAAAATACAATTATTTTAGGGAATTTTGGATTATTTAAAGTATTATTTGTTCTAGCCTGTTCATAAGCCGCATCATTTGGTGTAACAATCCGTCCAGTAAGTTTTGTTCTTTCCAAAAAATATAACCCCCTTCAAACATACATACTGTAAAGAGAATGCTATATTCTATGAAATAACTCCTGGAAAAGTCACTTGCCTAAGTGTGTACATTAAATCCCGCTCATTTTCTCTTTTTTACAATCATACGCAAACCATCTTTCGGACGTAGTGTGATCAGTGGTTCTGTCTCGACTTTGTGATGATTAGGAGCTAGATCAATCGTATAATGCTGAACAATCGTTGCTAATACTAAAGTAGCTTCCATAATTGCAAAATGATTTCCGATACAAACACGTGGCCCACCACCAAAAGGAAAATACGCATATTCAGGAACACCTTCAACCTTTCCATTCTTAAACCGCTCTGGAAGAAATTCTTCTGCATGTGAGAAATACTTTTCAGAATGCTGCATGATATAAGAACTCATCATGACTGTCTCACCTTTTTGAATTTTGTAATCGCCAATGCTAACATCTTCTACAGCTTTTCTGCTAATAAGCCACGCAGGAGGATAGAGGCGTATACTTTCCCAAATAATTTGCTGAGTATAGATTAAATCTTTCATAGAATGATAATCTGCTCGTCTTTTGCCTAGAACACGATCTACTTCTTCATATAATAATTTAGCTTTGTCGGGATGCTGAGATAAAAGATATAAGCACCAAGATAATGCATTCGCTGTCGTTTCATGACCTGCCAGGAAAATCGTCATTGCTTCATCCCTTAATTGTTGATTCGTCATACCTTCATTAGACTCTTCATCCCTCGCTTGCATTAATAGTCCTAGTAAATCTTCTTTTGATTCTGAGCTATTTCTTTTTTCAATCATTTCATATAACACCTTATCAATTGCCTTAATAGCCTCTGTTAAAGATTTATTTTTTGGTGTATTCAGTTTGAGTGGAGCTTTTAAAACAGATCGAATTCGCTTAGTTGCAATATCCATAATAATGTCAAAGTGCTTCCCAACACGATCATGTCCTTGATTCAAATCCATACTAAACATTGTTTTTGCAATAATAGCTAATGTCAGCTCCATCATATCTCTACTAATGAGACGCTCTTCCCCATCCTTCCAAGAACTAATAAACTCTTCCGTGAGCAATGTCATATCCTTTGCATAGGATTGGATATGATGCTTCGTAAATGATGGCTGAATCAAACGCCGCTGTCTCATATGTACTTCATCTTCACTCGTTAACAATCCCTCACCGAGCAAGGTTTTCATCTCTTGAAATGGCTTTGATTTATGGAAGGAATGCTGCTTAGTTACTAATACCTCTTTTATTAAATCCGGCTCTAATAGCAAATTCATTTTACGATGAGCAAATCGAAATGAGACAATCGTTTCATGATTTCTATAAAGTTCACTTAAAAAAAATATTGGATCTTTCCGAAACTCATTCAAATGCCCTAAAGGTGAATAAGAAGCCAGCCCTTTTACTTCAAGCATAAAATTCACTCCATTTCAGGAAATTTTTATCATAGGATACTTTTATTATATTAAGAAGAAGAGAAGGCTAATGCTTTTTATATTTTGATATACATGTACTGAAATTTAACAGACTTGTATTTTAGGATTTTTTTAGAACTAAAAAAAGACTGCCTAATTTAGACAATCTTTCAGTTATGATACGTTAAGATGAAAAAATTGGTACAAACCTTGAAAGGATTGAATCCTGTATTATACAGGACTCAATCCTCTTAATTTTGTCTTAAGTCGTCTTTTCGCTTAGCTCTAAAGAAACAACAAACATTTTTCTCATTCAATAATTCCGATTTCTTGAGCCATCTGGACAGCTTCTTCCTTGTTACGCACTCCTAACTTTGTATAAGCCGTGGAAGCATAGTTTCTGACCGTTCCATTCGATAAATATAACCTTGATGCGATTGTATTGTAACGAAGTCCCTTTGCTACTAGCTTCAATATTTCTACCTCTCTAGCTGTTAGCTCATAAGCAGTTGCTTTTGATTGTGGTGTCTCATTTTGCGCATCAAACTTTTCAAATATTTTGTGAGACATTCCCTGATCTATCAGGGTCCCACCTCTATGAATAAGTCGGATCGCATTAGCTAGCTCCAACGTTTCAATAGATTTAAGTAAAAAACCATCCGCACCATTACGAAGGATGTCCAACGCCTGTTCCGTATCCTGAAACGTTGTAAAAATTAATACGCGGATATGTGGCCATTGTTGCTTAATCTTTTTGGTTGCTTCGACTCCATCCATGTGCTGCATATCTAAGTCCATTAGTACAATGTCGGGTTGAATGCGCCCGCATAAGTTGATGGCTTGCTCGCCATCTTCAGCCAAACCGACTACATTTAAATCTTCATATCTTTCGAGAAGCGTCCTCAAACTTTCCCGAACAAACGGTTGATCGTCGACAATTAACAAACGAATCAGTCCATCATTTATTTCAGTTTGTCGCGGTATAGTACATGTAACAAGCATTCCTTCATCTGGCTTTGTATAGACAGACAATTGACCTTGCAAATTCATTACTCGCTCTTTCATCGCTTTAATACCGAAGCCTTCCTGCCATTCTACATTTCCCTTACCATTATCTTGCACTTCCAACCTAATAAATTGTTGTTCAAACTGCAATGAAACTATCATTTCATTTCCCTGACCATGACGTACTGCATTTGTAAGTGACTCTTGTAAGCAACGGATGAATGCTATTCTCGCTTGCCGAGACAGTTCGTATTCCTCTCCAAATGCTCGAAAGCTTACATTCACCCGAGCATACTCTTGAAATTCAGCTCCAAGATTTTGTAGAGATTGAATTAAGGAAAGCGATTGACACGGAGAATCCATTTGATGTAGGTAACCTCTCACGTCCCCAATGCTTTTACGTCCCATTTCAATCAGAGAATCTAGCTTCTCTATACCCTTTTCAGAAACAAGTTCGGTACGCAGCGTTTCCATACCCAAAATAATGGAGGTATAAGCGTGACCAACTGTATCATGAAGCTCACTCGACAGCCTACTTCGTTCCTCTGCAAGTGTAATACGTTCGATCTGAGACATATATTGCTCAAGTACAGCGTTTTGTTTAGAAATCGCTTCATTTTGTTTATGATTGACGATTAATAAATGAAAAGCGAACCCCATTACATAAGCAAATCCGTAGTAGGTGACCATAATCCAATAGCTATTACTTAGTGCAACCGCATAGAAAATTCCAGTTATTATAAAAATTGTTGTTGGAGCTGTCCAATAATAGGATAAATGCTTACTGTTTGCTGCGATAAGAAACACCGATATTAGAAATGTATTGTAAGCTTCTGGAAATAAAGAAGTTAAATAGATACATAGTCCGCCATATAGCAATATTTCTGTGAACAAGTAATATTTGTAATTGAACAGTAAGGCTACCCATGGAATAGAGAAGGCAACAACCTCCCAAGGAATAATAATCCAAAGTGGTAATGTTAAACCATCCTGAAAATTTAAAGTTGCTAGGATGATAGACATACTAACAAGTAGACGGATTCCTAACATAATCCAATCATACCAAAACCAATACTTAACCATATTCAACAAGTCATTTACCTCCTAAGTAGCCTTCCTTCTTATTTCCTATATTATAGAATAATCTTTATCGCATTTTTATACTTTTAATTTAGACTGCAAACTTCTATCGATTTAGCTGCCGTATCATATTGCGTGTATAACCTCCAATTTTTTTTGCCAAACCATCTACTAATTTAATACTTATAGCGGCAGACGCTATACCCACAGACATTACAAGGAGTGACTTGGCAAAAGTATCGATCTGCATGAAAAAAATATTCATGTCGATGGATCGATACAGTAGTGGTGCCAATAGAAACATAAGTGGCATTACATATAAAATGACTGCACTTATGAGACTGAAAATTCCAATCACAAATTTCTGCATTAACCAAAAGACAGCAGACCAGGTGCGACGATTCGTAAGCCCCAATTTCACTTGAGCCCAGTCCGATGTATCCGTTGTTACACTTCTATTGTAAGAGTCTGTCGAAATATCAGTGTAAATTTTCGTTTGTATGCGCTCGAATTGGATAAAGGTTGTGGTAGTCTGAAGTACGCGTATAACTAGTGGAATCCCGACTACGGTAAATGAAAGGGTGAAACTCAATAGCAGAGCTACTAGATAAAAACAAAAATAAAACAGTCCTGTAACGAAAGTTAGCAATAAAAAATAACCATTCTGGATGAATCTTAATTTCATAAGGTCCATCACTCCTCTCTGTTCAATACCAGCATCATACTGCTTTCTTTGTCAAACTCACTAGTGTTAAAATGTCATATGACATTTTTAAATAATGCTAAAAAGGGTGAAACAGCGCCTACTTCTGTTAAAGAAAAGATAATTTTCACCAAAAAACAATCCCGTTCTTGGCTTTACAAGAAGGGATTGTTTTTTACTCTTAATTAATATGAGATGGACTTGTTTTTCGGATATGAAAAATTATATCGAACTGATCAAGCAACGAAGTATCATTATATAAAGAACAATTTGGGATGAGCTGTCCCCCTATACTCAGTAATGGCCTCTTTTCTCTAACCCATTTCTTTGCTTGACCATTAAGGTGACGATTATCTAACAAAAACATATTATATGGGACTTTTCCAAGGATATAATTGAAACTATTCACATTTTGTGGAATAGTATCCGTTGCAATCTTACCTCCAGTGGAAGGATTATATTCGCTGTATAAGGTGAATTTCCCCTCTGTAGTTGTACTACCAATTGAGACATAATTATTGTCTAAACGTTCTTTCAAAAACTGTCCCGCAACATTAGGGTAAAATTTCTCATCGATAATACCTTTGGCTATGTGAATATTGTGTGCCCATACCATAGTTTTACCGCCTAAGTACTCTTGTGCCCACATTGCATGATCGGCCAAATATTGATCGTGTAGCTTCACCATACTTGAATAATCATTAGGAAGTAGCATTGTGGTAAATTCCTCTATTACATTCGCCGTCTGTTTCACCCAGATTAACTCGGATGAAACTGTCTCTATTTTTGCTTGTTCATTTTCATCATTTAGCAATTGGACTACTTTCTCAGCATTTGCCTTGAATTTTTCTCTTATTTCAGGAGCAAGCTGCATATATTCCTGTAGACTTCCAGTGTAAGTAGAAAGCTCTTTATAGTTTTCTTCCACTTCTGCCAGTATATCTGGTCGATGCTGCTTTACATAATCTATTACTTTATTAAAGACACTTTGGTCCATTGTTTTTAAGTCAAGTCCGATAAATTGGATCTTCTTTTTATTGGATGGATCAGCATTATAATCTTTCATCCACTCAATCATGGCTATAATTTCATCAGTAGGATATAACAATTTTAAAAATTCCCTAGGATTTCCTTTTCCTGTTTGAATATATTCATTTAGCTTTAAGCCGTTTCCCCAATCCTCTTCCATTCCGAAATTCGTAAAACCCATCTCAGTAACCAAGTATTTCACAAGGCGAAACTTCATAGTGAAAATTTCAGAGCTTCCATGAGTATTCTCTCCTAATCCTACATATTGTGCGCTCCCAATCATGTTCTTAAGTGGCTTTAAATCATCAAATGGTTTTGATGGTTCTATCGTTTTTAATCGCTTTGCCTGTGATTCGATTGAATTAACGATATTATTTTGGATTGGTTGAACTGAATCCTCGACTGCTATCGTTTGAGCTTTTACTTCTCCACCAAATCCTGCTACTAATATAGCTGTACTAACCATTGCACAATACATCTTTTTCTTCTTCATTTTCTCACCTCAATTGAATTTTTCAAAAGCAAGATTAATTCATGTACTTGCACGGATCAATCAATTGCCTTTATTCAATTGTTATTTATTTAATATCACATTTTCTAGTTACATATTGTCATAAGATTAATTGACACAGGTCATATGCTTATCATTACACTTTGGTACTTTGGGTTTTATCTATAAATTTTCAAAATTAACTCTAAGCTAACTCTATTTTAAATTCTAATTGACCCTTTCAATATTCTACTAAACTGTCTCTGCCATTCAGAGCAATAAAAAAAAAATCGAATTTACATTCGATTTTTTTGTACAACTAATAGTTTTCCATTTTCATAAGTTCATCAAGAAAATGATTCATAGCCTTATGGCGTATTCTGATTGTTTGACCTCGTTTTTTTATATTGCAATCTTCTACATGACATAGACTCATGCTTTTATTTAGAGGTCCGATCTTTTTTAAAACAAATGAATGTTTTCCTTCTTACATGCTTCTCGCATTTCATCAGGCCATACAGATGATTGAACTTCACCAATATGCGCTTTACGTAAGAAGAACATGCACATTCTTGATTGCCCAATACCACCACCAATTGTTAGTGGAAGCACTTCTTCTAAAATACCTTTATGGAAATCATACTCACGTTTGAAATCTTCACCAGTCTTCGTTAACTGCTCATCAAGTGATTTGCTATCAACACGGATACCCATTGATGATAATTCAAATGAAGATTGCAATACTGGATGCCAGAATAAGATGTCTCCGTTTAATTTCCAATCGTCATAGTCAGCTGCACGTCCATCATGTTTTTCACCAGAACGAAGTAAATCGCCAATTCCAATAATAAAAACTGCACCGTGCTCTTTTGCAATCGCATGCTCACGATCTTTCGGTGTTAATTCTGGGTATTTATCTTCTAATTCTTGGGCTGTGATAAATACAATATTTTCTGGTAAATACTTCCCAAGGTACGGATATTTTTCAAATAAATAATTTTCCAAATCTTTGAAGATTCCATAAATTGTTTGTACGGTTTCTTGTAAATAATCTATTTTACGCCATTCTTTTTGAATAATTTTTTCCCAATCCCATTGGTCAACATATATTGAATGAGTTGCATCAAGTTCCTCATCACGGCGAATCGCGTTCATGTTTGTATATAAACCTTCACCAGCTTCATAACCATATTCATGCAGTGCAAATCGTTTCCATTTCGCTAGTGAGTGAACAATTTCTAACTCTTCTCCTGAATGTAGCATATCAAATTCAATTGGGCGTTCTACACCGTTTAAGTGATCGTTTAAACCCGATTTTTTTGTTACGAATAATGGTGCAGATACGCGGAACAATCCAAGACGTTTTGCTAATTGATCCTCAAAAAATGTTTTAACTTCCTTAATTGCGATTTGTGTCCCTCTTACTGTCATTAATGATTGATACATGCCTATTTCCTCCTAAAATGTTTAGATGTAGTAAAAGAAGCCAACAAAAAAAGCCCTTCTTTCCCAAAAAACTGGGACGAAAGACTTTGGTTCCGCGGTACCACCCAAATTAGCAACAGAGGTTGCTCACTTATTCAGTACGGAGATTAGAGAGATCTCGATACTGTTCTTCTTTAACGGCGAAGTTCACGGCTAAGTCTACTTTCCTTAAAAAGGATTTCGGTTAGCGACTCCAGGAGGTTCTTCATAACAGGCTTCGTATCAGGCTCACACCACCCCTGACTCGCTTTGTCTACGTCCTACTACTACTCGTCCTTTCACGGTCGTTTTGTTGTCACATCTCTGAAACATTTTATTAATGATTATTTTATAGATAAAAATGAGAAAGTCAACACTTTTTTCAATTTTTATTTTATTCTAAACAAATAAACAAGAGTATGAAATGTACTTAAACTGTTCTCTTTTGTGTTTTTTCAGTCAGTAATGGTGGTTTCATTTATTGTTGCAAACTCTTGTTTTATTGGTGGCTAAATATTAACTACCGCATTGCTTAACTCTATAAGAATTTAAAAATTTATCGTTTTTTTCGGTAACCCCTTCGAATCTTTTATAAGAGATGCAACGTTCTTTCCTAGCCAATAGATAAATGCTTCTTCATTAAAACTAACATCCCAGCGCTCTGTACCGTCTTCTTCTAAACCATAAGAAACCTAGTAGGGATGATTGTTTTTACGATCATATAGCCATATATCAAAATCTCTTTGTAATTGTCGAATGTTTCTTCCTACTTTTGCAGGACATCTAATATAAACTGTATCTTCTTCGTAAGTAAATTCAATTTTAACTATCAATTCTAACTTCTTCCATCGATTAGTCCTTTCAAGTAATTATAGCATTTCTAGAAAAAGGGTTTATTAACTTTAAATTGAATATACTCATTAACATATTTTGAAAATTAGTAACTAATAAAAAGAACAGACACGAGAAGGAAAGTTTATTATTTGGAGTTGATTATATAAAAAAATTCGTTATTTTTTTAATTCTATTTTTATTGACTAGCACTTCAACATTAACCTTAAAACCCCGTGCAACTTTTGCTTGTTCATGCGTAAAAGAACAAACTGTACAAAAGGAATTCTCTCAATCGAAGGCTGTATTCAGTGGTAAAGTAATTGATATTAAAACGACTAAATTTTCAAACCCTAACTATAAAAAAGTTCTTTTTGAAGTTTCCAAAACGTGGAAAGGTCTTAGTAGCTCGCAAGTAATTATTAAAACAGGGCAAGGTGACGGTGATTGTGGAATTAACTTCATCAAAGGACAAAATTATCTTGTTTATGCCAGAGCTTCTAAAATGTATGGAGAAAACTCTCAATCGCTTACAACTACCATATGCGATTCCACAAAAGAATTTAGCTTAGCACAAAAAGACCTTACAATTCTAGGTGAAGGAAAAAAGCCAACCAAAAATGTAAATTACCAAAAAAATTTTCAAAGAAATATTTATAAAACCCTTTTTAATTATATTTTAATTGGATGTATTTGTACGATAATTTTATTTATCATTTTTAGAATACGAAAGAAAAAAGGAGCATAGTATATCTATTCGTTTTTCATAGTTCGTCCTGAATATCGACTGTGTTCTTATACAACTATCGCATGCGATAGTTGTATAAGCTCTGACTTTGGTAAACGACAAACGAGATTGAACAGGGTACTAATTTTGTTCAATCTCGTTTTTTAATGGGACAACTTGTTCCTTTGCAAATCTACGAGCTGCAACCACGCATAGTACAACGACGATATTAACTGCCACAAGTAACCAACCAACCTTCTCGTGCAGAATCACCGAGGCAAGCAATAGTCCAAAGAAAGGTTGGAGAAGTTGTAACTGTCCAACTGCCGCTATACCTCCCTGCGCCAGTCCTCGATACCAGAAAATAAAGCCAATGAGCATGCTGAATAAGGATACATAAGCAAGACTGAAGATCGAAGGAAGTCCGATGTCCTTCCATGATTCTGGACTAAAATAGAACGTAAGTGGGAGCATAAAGGGCAACGACAGAACGAGAGCCCAAGAAATCACCTGCCAGTTCCCTAGCCGACGTGAAAGTCGAGCACCTTCTGCATAACCGAGACCACATACAATGATTGAAGCCAGCATGAAAGCATCACCGATTGTTGATGATTCTCCACCATGAATTAGGGCAAATCCTGTCACTAAGAAGCTGCCTATAGCTGAAAAGATCCAAAAGGTTGGTCGGTGGCGTTCCCCATCCCTAAGTACGCCAAAAATTGCCGTCGAGAGTGGAAGTAGTCCAATGAAGATAATAGCATGTGCGGACGTAACATACTGAAGGGCAAATGCTGTTAGTAGAGGGAAACCTATCACAACACCAAACGCCACTACGAATAGTGGAACAAGGTCGCTCTTGACAGGTCGTTTCTGCCGAAAAATTAGAAGGAGAGCTCCTGCCAATACACCAGCTATTGCCGCGCGGCAGACTGTAAGGAACAACGGATCGAAATCAGCCACAGCCAAGCGCGTCGCAGGTAGCGATCCACTGAAGATGAGTACTCCTAGGAATCCATAAATCCATCCTTTGGTTGATTTATTCATTGCAATCACTCCAAATCATTAATAGCACTCTAATTAAGGTGACAATCGAATTAAAAAGTAAATTCTACTTTTATTCCACGCTCTCTAATTCCCATAATATGTTAATTATGACACTTAAATGATATTTCATTCAATAAGTCACGTTTGAAACTACTACTCCACAAAAAAGAACCACCTAAACAACTCATGTTGTTGAACTAACGGTTGTTTTAGTTCAATAAGATATTTATTACCTATGTGTTATAAAGTTAATAATACTTACCAAGTTTGGGGCTCTAATCGTTTATTACGTCATGCACCAACATAAAGGATCAGTTCCACCACAATGAGGGCAACACCCTCCTGTATAAGTAATTCTAATTTGATCTGAATGAAGTACATAGTAATCAGTAATAGGTTCGACGCCAGGGATCACTATCCCACCTGGAATCTCCGGTAATTTGACCTCCCGCACTGTCATGTCTGACCACTTGCCGACCCAGGAACAACTACTGCACTTTAATATCTCTTCCGAAAAGTTAGGAGCATTTTGGATGACAATAATACATTCTCTACTATTTGTATTACAATTAGGACAATCGTGTACTTTCACGAATCTCCACCTCTCATCAAATTTAAAACTATTCAAGTACCTTCTTTTTACTATTCTTCTTAACAGACAATTAGTCCTTTTTAATAAAATAGAGGTTAATCAAATGATTACCCTCTAAATGTTGTACAACTAACGCTCCAGTTAGTTATATAGGAGATTCAATCTACAAACTATTGCTTTTTTTAGTTTATTGTACTTTTGGAAAACTAACACTTGGATTATGTTTAATGTGAACTCTTGTTTACTCTCTTCGTACTGTATTATGCGTAAGCCTAAATGTCTTTTTCTAGTAATTGATTCATCACTCTGTTAAACTAAAATGTTGATTTTTGCGTTCTAAAAAAGACTGTATTCACCAAACAGTCTTTTTAATGCTTTTTGAACTTAATCCACATTAAGATCGTCTAAACGTATTTCAACTACTTTATCCGCCAACCAAAATTCCATTTTGATCTTATTCTTTTTATCAACATATCCGATGATGTCACATCCTTGCTCGACATATTTAAAATAATTTGGCCCATAGAATGAAATGATGTCTTCTTTTGAATCTCCTAAACCTATTCCCTTACTGGTTTTAAGTTCAGAATCTCTTGAACTATTATTGATTTCACCAATGACCAGTCTGAGGATTTCTCCTTTATTTTTTCCATTGTTGATGGAAGCTGTTGTTAATCCATTTTTCCAAAAGTAGTAATCGTAAAAATCATTATCATCTTTTTCCAACGGTTCGCCAAACCGTTTTGTGAAAGTGGAACGATTAATGTTGTCATGTAAACGGACTCCATCAAAGGCTTCATTCGAAAGATTTGTCGATGTCACATGTTTTGTATAGAATGGACCTTCTTCAAAGAAACTGTACGATTTAACAATCAAGCCAAATGCAATTAAAAAAATAAAAACGAAAATCATTTTTTTCTTCATATAATCTCCTAACATCTACCCTTAACACATATATTTTACCATAAAATTCCAAATAATTATGTAACTAAACTGCCATTTAGCCACCCATGCAGCGCAAACGCTGCAACACAGCGAATGAAAATTAATTGGATTTGTCAATACTGATACTGACTTTATCCAGTCAACTGTAATCACTAGACTTTTTAGTTAAGCTCTCCTCTTTTTTTTTAACGATTGAGCAGGGTTTTCTTAAGTATTGTCATTTTGTTAAATCAGAACTAACTAATTTTCATGGTAGTTAAACAAAAAAAATCGACTATAAAGTCGATCATAAAAATGCACCACGTTATTTCCATAAGCAGTTATTACGCTTTTTTAATTTTTAATCCAAGTTAGCATACGTAAGATCAGAAAAGGTTCAAACCAAGTAATCAATAAAAATATGATAAAAAACGATGATACTGCAAAAAATTTAGTGTTCCCTCTTTCTCTTTTGGAAATTGCTATAAAGCTACAGATCGCCCCAAATAATATCAATAAAAAACCAATTAATGCAATAAGTTCGTTGAAGCCTGGAATCACATAAATTATGCCAAACAAAATCAATCCAATGATTAATAATATTAGTGAAATTATACTGAAATTTTTCATAGTTTCACCTCTTTTAATAATTATTATTTTTTATGTTAGCTACTAATATATTAACATATATTTCCATTTTTTGTTTTCTTTGTTCAACTATCTTGCTTTTTTAACAAAATAAAAAAACAGAAACAAGCCACTATAATCGGCTGTTTCTGTTTTAATATATTATTTCCCTTTATTACGTGTCATTACGTCAAATACAACCGCAAGAACAAGTACTGCTCCTCGAATGATGTATTGGTATGAAATATCAATACCCATTAAGTTCATCCCACTTGTTAATGAAGCCATTACGAATGCACCAATAATTGTACCTGTTACTTTACCTACACCACCAGCAGCAGAAACACCACCTACATAAGCTGCAGCAATTGCATCTAACTCAAACATTGTACCTGCTTGGGGAGAAGCAGATGCAAGTCGAGCTGTAAACAATACGCCTGAAAGGGCTGCAAGCATACTCATTGAACCGAATACAATGTAAGTGATTTTCTTTACGCTAATTCCACTTAACTGTGCTGCTTCAGGGTTCCCACCAACTGCATAAATGTGACGCCCTAAAGGAGTTCTTGTTGTAATGAAGTGGTAGACTACTACTACAATAAACATGATCACAGCAGTCCAAGAAATTCCTTGATAGCCTGCAAGAATATAGGAAATATAACCAATGATACCGGAAATAAACAATAATTTTATGATTTGCATTGGCATTGAAAGTACTTCAAAACCGTACTTTATGTTTACGCTTCTCTTTTTAAAGTCGCTCCATATAAGAAGAATAATACAGATGGCACCAATTAATAGTGTTGAGATGTGTAAACCGTTCAAATCTCCTAAACTAGGAATATAGCCATTTCCAATTGCCTTAAAGCTTTCGTTAGCAACGATAATCGTACCAGTTTTAACAAGAGACATTAGTAGTAATCCCTTGAATATTAACATTCCTGCTAGTGACACTACGAATGATGGAATTCCTAAATTAGCAACGAAGAATCCATTTATTAAACCAATAATAGCTCCAAATACTAGAACTGCAATAATAGAGATCCAAACTGGCATTCCATGTGTTAGAAATAGAGCAACCACTGCCCCTAGAAAACCAGCAACAAACCCAACTGAAAGGTCAATATGACGAATGACAATAACTAGTGTCATCCCTACAGCAAGAACAGCTACATAACCTGTCATATTGATTAAATCACTTAAATTACGAGATGACATAAATAGTCCATCTGTATTTAAAGTAAACACTAACATTATTACTGCAAGTGCAATATACATTCCATATTCACGGATGTTTTTCCTTAATAACATGCCTGCTTCTTGAAAAAAGTTCATTTTATTCAACCTCTCTTAAACGGTAGCTAGAGCCATAACGCTCTCTTGAGTTGCTTCTTCTCTTGATAATTCCCCGGTTATTTTACCTTCTGCCATAACATAAATTCGGTCACTCATACCAAGGACTTCTGGAAGTTCAGAGGAAATCATGATAATGCTCATGCCTTGTTCAACCAGTAGATTCATAAAACTATAGATTTCAAATTTTGCACCTACGTCTATTCCACGAGTAGGTTCATCGAGTATAAGTACGTTTGGATTTGTAAATAACCATTTACTCAATGATACTTTTTGCTGATTACCACCACTTAATTTTCCAACGATTGAAGTAATTGAAGGAGCTTTTATGTTTAACTTGTTTAAGTAATCATTTGCAACGACGATTTCTTCATGTTGATTAATCACGCTTGACTTAGAAATTTCAAATAAGTTCGTAATCGAAATATTATTTTTAATATCTTGTTCAAGGATTAATCCATCACCTTTACGATCCTCTGTCACATAGGCTACTCCAGCTTTAATTGCATCTTTTGGATGTTTAAAACGCTTTTGCTCACCTTGCACTAAGACGGTACCGTCAAGTTTGAAATTTGTAGGATTTCCAAAAATACTTTTCGCAAGTTCGGTTCGACCTGATCCCATCAATCCAGCAATACCGATAATTTCACCTTTTCGAACATTTAGATTGATATTATGAAGAATCTTTCTACCTAATTTTGGATCGTATACATTCCAGTCTTTTAATTCTAATGAAACTTCACCAAACTTTTGGTTTGGACGTTTCGGATAAATATCGTCAATTTCGCGACCAACCATGTGCTTTATTATTGTGTTTTCGGTGATTTCTTCTTTATTTAAAGAGCAAATTGTTTTCCCGTCGCGAAGTACAGTAACCGTATCCGCAACAGCAATTACTTCTTTAAGTTTATGCGAAATCATAATACAAGAAATTCCTTGATTTTTTAATTCTCCCATCAAGAAAAGTAGGTTTTCACTATCATCTTCATTTAAGGCAGCAGTGGGCTCATCGAGAATAAGTAATTTAACATCTTTACTAAGTGCTTTTGCTATTTCAACAAGTTGTTGCTTCCCTACACCTAACTCTTTAATTTGCACGTCAGGATTTACATCTAGTTTTACTTTTTTAAGCAATTCAATTGCTTTTACAATCGTTTCATTGAAATCAACGGTCATTCCCTTTTTAATTTCATGACCGATAAAAATATTTTCGTATACAGACAGCTCTGGAAAAAGAGATAACTCTTGATAAATGATTCCGATACCTTTTTTTTCACTATCGCTTATTTTTGAAAACTTTTGAACTTCATCTTCAAAAACAATATCGCCTGTATATGTTCCAAATGGATAAATACCACTTAAAACTTTCATTAAGGTTGATTTTCCAGCACCATTTTCACCAACTAAGCAATGTATTTCCCCTTTTCTAACCTTGAAGTTAACATCACTTAATGCTTTAACACCTGGAAACTCTTTTGTGATATTTCTCATCTCTAAAATAAATTCACTCATATGATCAGTCTCCCGAATTTGCCATCTACTTGAGTCATTGATTAAATTGAATAATTAACAAAATAGTGACGGTTAGACCATCACTATTTTGCAAGGTTTTCCTTCTATTAATTACTTCAATCCAGTGAAGTCTGAAGCACTATAGTATCCAGAATCAACTAAGTCTTTCTTCACTGTGCTTTGATCAACAACAATAATATCTGTTTGTTTTGTTTTGATATCAGCTTTACCGTTGTTTGTTACGCCTGAAGCATCAGGTGTTTCATTTTTTAAGATTGAAGTTGCAGTAGCGATTGCATCTTTAACTAAAGTACGAACATCTTTGAAAACAGTCATTGACTGTTTTCCATCGATAATGTATTGTACAGAAGCTTTTTCAGCATCTTGACCAGAAATTACATATGAAGATACGTCTTTATCTGATTTAAATGTATCAGCGATTGAACGAGCAGTTCCATCGTTTGGAGCAAGAACTAATACATCGCCTTTATCAGCTTTTGAAGCTTTTGTTAAGTTAGAAGCAGTTAAGTTTTTAGCTACATTGAAGTCCCAGTTAGTTGTAACTTGACCAATAATTTTTGCTTGCTCATCACGAGTTAAATCAGCTTTAGCTTTTAAGCTATTTGCAGCTGCTGAATTCTCAACTTTGAATGTACCATCAGCAATTTTTGGTTGAAGAACTTTCCAAGCACCTTGGAAGAATAAGAATGCATTGTTATCAGATGCAGCACCTGCATATAGATATAAAGGTTGACCTGATTTACCTGAAGCATGGTCTACAAGATATTGTGCTTGTGCAGCACCTACAGCAACGCTATCGAATGATACATAGTAATCAACTGCGTCAGTACCTGTAATTAAACGATCGTAAGAAATTACTTTAACACCAGCAGCTTTTGCAGCTTCAGCTGAAGCAGCAGCAGCAGCACCGTCTTGAGGACAAATAATTAAAACTTTGATGCCTTTTGCAATTAAAGAATCAACGTTTGCTTTTTCTTTAGCAGAGTCACCTTGTGAGAATAAAATTTCAACTGAATAATCTGTATCTTTTAAAGCATTTTTAAAGCGAGTTTCATCTTGAGTCCAACGTGGCTCATCTTTCGTAGGTAAAACGATACCAATATCAACTTTACCATTTTTACTTTTCTTACCAGCAGAAGTGCTATCACTTGATGTTGCTGAAGATCCACATCCAGCTGCAACAAGAGTCATTACTAAAAATACTGAAATTATTGCAAAAATCTTTGATAACTTTTTCAAAGTGTTTCCCCCTTTTTTTCTGGTTACGCTTACATAAATAAGGTTATCACGATTTTTATTGGAAACGCTTACCCATTTCCTTCACTCTTTTGTCTATTATCTGCACTAATTTACCTAAACTTAGAAAACGTTTACATTCAGAATATTAAAACTAGCATTATCTTAACTTTGGGACATATTAGTACAGTTAATTTCGATTCAAAACAAAAAAGAGTCAAACAGCAACTTGATAAAAGTATGTACAAATTAAAAAGCAATTCGTAAATACGATCATTAAGTATGTCGTTAGACTCTTTTAACAATAAATATTCAAATACAGTAAATAATCGTTTATCAGTTCAAATTCAAGTATTCAAATTCTCCTCTTATTCCCTTTAAATATTCATTAATACCTTTTTTCGATATTCCTTAGGAGATTCATTCGTACATTTTTTAAATACTCGGCTAAAATAATTTGGATCATTATAGCCCACTTGGTAACAAATTTCTTTTAAATTCAATTCTCTTTTTTCCATTAATTGTTTTGCTTTATTGATTCTCAAATTCATTAAATAATCACTGAAAGTCTCACCTGTTTGCTTTTTAAATAGTTTGCTAAAGTAGACTGGATTCAATTTTAAATAATTAGCCACTTGCTCAAGTGAGAGATCCTCAATGAAGTGATGAGCGATATATTCCCTCGCCAGTATCATCAGATGATTCGTTTTGATTTCTTTTTCTCGATCAATCTTTGTAATTAAATTAATGATTTGTTGCTCCACAAACATCTTCAATTGACTGATTTCATTAATGTCTGGAATATGAAATTTCTCAACTTCAATCGATGAACTACGGAGAGATTGGAAAATTTGATTAAATAGTGAATTTAATTCCCTTCTAACTTGCTTAACATGATAATTAACAAATCTTTCATACAAATTATTAAATTGGTTCATAACTTCTTCCAAATCAGCTTTTCTAAAAGTATCAATTAAAACTTGTTTTTCCTCGTTCGGTATACTTAAAGAAAGATTTACTGAATGCAGATTAACACGTGTTAACTCATCACATTCTAAACTTGCATGAAATGCCTCATTATAAGATTGTCGTAAACCTTCAATTCCTTGCTTTAAAGACCCAATACCAATCACTGTTTGATAACCAGTTTGATTTTCTATGTATTCAATGGTTTTTAAAGCATCTTGATAGAGTACAAGCGATTGAAGATCAGCTTCTCGATTTGGCTGTACTGGAATAAATATGGCTAATTGCCCATCTACAACAGGGCTAATTAAACAATTCCTAGAAGATTTCATAAAATGCCTTACACATTCATAAATTCTCCTCTGCTCCTTGTCATTTTGACTAATTTCTTTAGGCAATTTAATGACGTTCGCATATCCTAACTCGATTTCAAAACCGAGAATACTAGACAGTTGAGACACATTTAGTTCTTGAACAGTGTTAAACATTAACATTAACGTATATTCATTTTCAGTGAGAGGACGTATAATCGATAAATTTTCAATAGCCTCTAATTCTTGTAATCTTTTCTTATGATCATCTTCTATTTCATCAATCATCTTTTGAAGTAATGAAATGATATGATCCTTTTTAGCAGGCTTCAAAATATAATCTTTAACACCTAATGAAATGGCTTCTTGTGCATACGTAAAATAGTCATATGCTGTGACAATGAATATTTTCGTATCAGGTAGTTTTTGCTTTATAACCGATACAGCTTCAAGCCCTTGAATACCAGGCATTTTTATATCCATAAAGATAATATGAGGCTGGTATTCTATTGATTTTTCAATCGCAACTCGTCCATTTTCAGCCTGTTCAAATTGAAATAGATTAGGCATTGAACGGTTAATCATCAGTTCAAGTCCCTCGCGCTCTATTGGTTCATCATCTACAATTAATAAGCGGTACATAGTTACCTCCTTCAATTTTAAAATTTTGATGAGACAGGCAGCTTTAATATAATGGTTGTCCCTTTATTTATTTCACTCTTAATATCAACAATATCTTCTTCACCGTAAAAGAGGCGCCAGCGTTTAAATACATTTGTTGTACCTAATCCAGTTGAGCTTTTTTGAGAGATGATTGGCATAGACGACGTTAAAAGGGCCTCTCTAGTCTCTTCTTTCATACCAGCACCATTATCATAAATTTCGATGTAAATATATTTTTCTTGATTCTTGATTGTAATCCCTATTACTGCTCCTTGCTCCATCCCCTCGATACCGTGTATAAATGCGTTTTCAAGAAGTGGTTGCAATGTTAAACAAGGAACTTTATTTCCTAAACAGGACTCATCTATATTTAATTCAAAGCGTACACGATCTCTAAACCTCGCTTTTTGAATTGAAAAATATTCCTCTGCATTTCTAACTTCTTCGAAAAGAGTTACCGGCTCGTCTAATTTTCGTAAATTATAACGTAGCAAATTCGATGTCGATACAGTTAGATCGCTCGTTTGCTCAGCCCCTTCAATATAAGCTAACTTAGATATAACGTTTAACGTATTGAACAGGAAATGCGGGTTGATCTGACTTTGTAAAGCTTTTAACTCAAGCTCCTTTACAAGGCGATCCTTCTCTACTATTTCAATATTTTTTATCATTAAATTGCTTAAATTCTTAGACATTTCATTGAGGATTTTACCAAGAATACCGATTTCATTATTTCGATACAATGTAGGTGGATCCACATTAAAATTACCTTTACCAATTTGTTTAGCCATATAAACTAATCGATTGATTGGAATGACGATACTTCTAGACAACCAAATGGCAAAAACAATACTAATGATCGTCGTTATAACGAACAACTGGACACCTAATTGATTCATTGACTGAGTATTTGCAATAATCTTACGAAAAATAGGCTGATAATTACTAAGCTCTAAATCAACTAAGTTTTGACTATCCTCTCTAATAAACCCTGATATTTTCTCTATATCTCGGTATTGATCTGTATAACTTGAAAAATTTTGTGAGACTAAATTATCTGTAATCGATGATTCTAACTCTAGAAAAGAATCAATCATATGGGTAAAGTTTTCTAACACAAGCTGATTATTTTTAGTAGCATTATGTGTTAACAATTCCTTTTTTAATTTTTGTAAGTTGCTTTTATGCTGCAAAATTGATCGATAGTTTTTTGGCTGTGGATTAATAATATAACTACTAACTAAACTTAAGTTTTCCTGAGTTTCAGAAGAGATTTGTTTATATAAAAATATTTTATTAATCATTAAATTATAACTCTCTTGAACTTTCTTACCATTTTCAAAAACAAAAAATGAAACTAGATTTAATAAAATAACTAAAATAGGAATAAAAATAAATAACTTTGTCCTAATTTTCAACGTTTCTCCTCCTGATCAACGTTTCTTTCGTCACCACCTCGGTTGGTGTAAAATTTTCTTTATTAATAACTTTTCCATGTAACCAGTCGATTAATAAACCTACAGATTGAAAGCCCATTTCATATGGCTTCTGAATAACTGTTGCTTTAATCGCATCATCTTGAACTGCTTGGAGTGTACCTTCAATGTTATCAAATCCAAAGATCTCAACTTGATTTAACTTTAAATTTTTTGATGCATTCAAAATGCCAATCGCGTCTAAAGCACTCGTACCAACCATAACTGAAATGTCTTTATTATTACGAAGCATACTTTCAGTTTGAAGCTTTGCTTGAATAATCGATATATTAGAGGACTCAATATCCTTTACTACTAATTTCGGATGCTTTTTAACAATACTTAAAAATCCGTTTAGTCTCGCCTGCTGACTTTCCGACTTTTCACTCCCTATAATAACGCCAATTTTCCCAACACCATTCGTTTCCTCTACAACAACTTTTCCTAACTGCTCTCCCGCGCTAAAATTATTTGTACCTACATAGGCAATACGCTTACTTTTTGGAGCATCTGTATCAATTGTAATAACAGGAATATGTTGTGTAACCGCTTTATTAATTACGGGTGAAAAAGTATTCTCATCCAGACTTTGCACGATGATACCATCCACCTGAGAAGCAATTGCCTTTTCTAATAACTTAATTTGTTCTTCCGGACTTGTACGTAAAGGACCGATGTACTCAACATTCACTCCATATTTTTCTGCAGCAACATCTGCCCCTTCTTGTACTTTCCTCCAATAAGGATTATCAAACTCCTGCGAAATAAGGACAAAATGGAGTTTTTTCTTCGGTTCTACCTCTCGATCCTGTAATTTTTGAACTGAATTTTCAATATTTCTAGCATTTATTTCAAAATGAATAAGTACATAAACAAACAATAAAAAAAGTACGCTTAAAATAATCGACCATTTTTTCTCTTCCATAACGTCCCCCAGTCCTATATTAAAATAGTACATTTTGATTATACAGTTTACAAGACTATTAAACTTTACAATTTTTTCCCTTTTATTTAAATGAACGAATGGCTTCATAAATAGATCTTCACAAAATCGGTCTTTAAGCTACATTTAAATCGTTATATTGGAATTTTTTCAAAAAAAAAATAATCCCATTTCTATAATTGGAGATCTTCATCTTAAAACTAATTCAACTCTAATGCTCACGGCGATAATATAATAGTAGAAAGTGTATTAGGAAATGGTAGTACATTTATTGTTCGATTGCCGATTTGAATATGTATTTGATTTATCGAAAGCAATGAATTGAAATTTACTGCTTCATGAGGATGTTAATTAGCTGAAAGTTGAATAGCTAAAAAATTGAAATATACTTCCTCATGACTGCTTCATAAGGAAGTTAAATAGCTAAAAGTTGAATGTACTTCCACATAACTGCTACATGAGGAAGTACAATAGCAAAATGTTGAAAAATACTTACTCATAACTCGTTCATGGTTATGTACTTTTGCAGAAAACTAATGACAAACTCATTTTTCACCAATTTAAAGTCATCTTATAAGGTGGCTTCTTTGTTTTTCAAATTCTAAGAATAGACCTACAAAAAAAGGCAAGCATTAAGCGAGCCTTCTTAAACGGGATTTTTTATTTAACCTAATTAGGACGGAGACGGAAATCTCGCAGCTTCAAAATGAGTACTAACATCCCCATCTACATTTGCTCCGATTACACCAGCAATGCTACTTTGAGCAAAAATCTCAACCTTATCCAAAGCATTAAGTTTCTGGATCGGATCGTCGAAACATTTACAGCATTTCCGAAGTTTATTGGACCAAAGAAGTCGTTATCAATCGCGATTGCGGGTTGTCCATTTACACGTATTTCAATCCGTGCTCTATATTTGACACTATTATCATTCGGGATAAAAGAAATCGTAGCAGAAATTAAATAGACCCCATTATTTTTTGGTCTAAACACTGAGGTAAATGGATTATACTCATTTGCTAAATCAAATTGTTTAAGTTGATAATTCACTTTTACAAAAGTGTTTTCAGGAACAGTTTGATTTGCATTATTAACAGCTCTAAAAGCCGATGCAATATTAATATTCTCTTTATTCTCTTCATTTGAATCATTTGGTTTTTTTATTTTTGGCGGCACACTTTTCACTTCACTCTCTCATAAACTCCTATCATTATATTGAGACCAGACTTAAGTGATTGTATGCTTGTCCTTGTACGAGTACTATTTATGAGAAGTTAAATCTTATTAATTTATTGGGCTCAGTTAAATTAATTTTTTGATCTTTTAATCAAAAAAAGAGCTTTACTCATAAGAGTAAAGCACATATTAATTGATGACAAATTTACCAACTAGTTTCTACAAGTTTTTGTTAAGGCGACTTTTCCATATATACGTTATCGTAATAAAGATATAGATGCAAAGAGTAATAATCGTTACGATAACCGGTGTCGTGAAAATAATTCCGATTAGAATCATCATTAAAGCGATGATCACAGCCCAAGTCGTATATGGGAACCATTTAACCAAATAGTCACTTGTTTTTCTAGATGACTGTTTACGTGATTTCAAATGGGCAAAAGCAATAATCAACCAGATGAATAATACGGTATATCCAAGCGATCCCATTAGGAAATCAAAAGTCTTGCTTCCTGCAAATAAGGAAATTAGTACACCGCCAAGTAAAGTGGAAGTACACATTAATATTGCGTTTACAGGAACTTTCCTCTTAGATAATCTTGAAAAGATTTTCGGAATGCGTCCGTCCACAGCTTGCGTATACAGAACGCGGGATGAACCATACAATCCAGAGTTCATCGATGAAATAATCGCTATTAATACAACGGCGTTCATAATATGGTCAGCACCAGGAATCCCGATCATTTTAAAGACCATCACAAATGGACTTTCAGGTACTCCATTTACTTTGTTCCAAGGAATTAAACTAACGATAATGAAAAATGGAATGATATAAAAAGAAATGATTCTGACCAATGTACTTCGAACGGCTTTTGGAACCACTTTTTCGGGATTTTTCGTTTCTGCTAATGTAACCCCGATAATTTCAGTGCCACCATATGAATAAATTACCACCAGCATAGCTGAGATTAAGCCTGTTGATCCATTTGGAAAGAAACCGCCATGGTCTGTTAAGTTATGGAAACCTACTGCTTTGTGATCACCAAAATTCACTAGTAACAACACTAATCCAGCTAAGATGAACACAATGATGACAGTAATTTTAATTAAAGCAAGCCAGTACTCCGTTTCAGCAAAAACCTTTACTGATAGCAAGTTGATTGTTGTAACTACCACCGAAACAACTAATGCCAGTATCCAGATTGGATAGTTAGGCAACCAATATTGAATGAAAATAGCAGCAACGATTGATTCGGCCGTTATGTTCAATACCCACATTTTCCAATAGATCCAATCAAGGAAATAAGCAGGATACTTTCCTAAAATAGATTGGACAAGATCCCTGAATGTTCTTGCCTCGCTATTGCGAACCGCCATTTCAGCTAAACCTTGTAAAACGAATAATAAGATAATGCCTCCTAGCAAGTAAGCAATTATGATAGATGGGCCTGCCATATCAATTGCAGAACTACTTCCCTTAAATAAACCTGCCCCAATGGCACCTCCTAATGCCATCATCGTAATATGTCTTGACGTCATTGTCCTTTGTAAATTCCGTTTTTCCGTTTTCATATCCTAACCTCCCAAGAAATCAAAAAAGGCATATCATCTCATTCTTCATAATCAAATGAAGAAAGAGACGATATGCCTTAGCTTACCGCGGTACCACTCTTATTGGCTCTTTTGTGAACCCTACTTTAAAAACCTTGTAACGAAGGTCAATCGTTAAAACAAGAGAAAAGATTAAATCTAATCTTTCGCTTTACCACTCCCAGGCAAGTTCAAAGTATCATTGGACTGCGTTGCACCAACCCGCAGCTCTCTTAACCTAATAATTCACTTTTACTACTCCTGATCTTTGCGTTTTGATAAACATTTCTGAATATTTTTTATAATAACTAATACTATACGGACGTGAAGCAAACTTGTCAACAGTTTTTTTAGGATAATATTTTTCAAAAAACAAATTATAAGCTTATTGGTTCAATAGCAAAATAGATGCTTAAAACCCTTTTATTGAAGTATCATCTGTCAATTTTGTTAGCCCTTAAAAACCAACTAAATCAGACTATATTTGTTTCGAATACTATTATTTATTAATTGATTTTTAGTGGTCACATATGAATAAAATTACCTAAACGAAATGGAGGGTGCCAAGAATGAATGAAATGATTGAAAGTTTGAAAAGTATACACGATGAAATAAGTCTTAAACTTAGCAATGCTTTCAACTTCTCAGAAACCAATGATAAGCATAACCAAAGTTCACATCAAAATTATACTGAATTATCTAAAGCTGCTAAAGAACACTTAGAACAAAATAAAGAACATCAAATAGCTAAGACAATATTGAAACATTTAGAAACATTACTTATTGAGGTTGATGAAATAAAAAACGCTTAACTTTTGGATCGTTACATAACAATAATATTTTTAATCAAAATAGCACCCAAACCTGTATAAAGGACAGGACCAATAAATAAAAAAAATCTCTACGGAATCTTCCATAGAGATTTTTAAAATATTTATCTTTTTGCTCCTGTGAAGCGTCTATTTAAAAACTTAGCAAATAATCTAGCAAATAGATTAAATAAAAGGATCATTACAATTAAGACTGCCGCAGATTTTGTAGCGATGCTTTGCGCATCTGGAACTATACCTTCTGAATTTAATTTCCAGATATGAACTGTTAATGTTTCTGCTGGTCTAAAAATATTAAACGGATTCATCGGTGTATTTAATGGAGCAGCATTATTTAGAATAGGCGTTGTAAGTCCAGCAGTATAGATTAATGCCGCTGCTTCACCAAAAATTCTTCCAGCTGCTAAAATAATTCCCGTAATTAATTGTGGAATTGCAGTTGGGATACTAATTTTAGTAATTGTTTGCCACTTTGTAGCTCCTAATCCAAGACTACCTTCTTTACTAGTTTTAGGAACATTTAATAATGCTGTTTCACTTACCCTTGTTAAACCTGGAAGATTTAAGATTGAAATCGCAAGTGCACCACCAATTAAAGTGTAACCCCATCCAGTCATTGTTACAAATACTAATAAACCGAATAAACCTACTACGATTGAAGGCAATGAAGCCAACGTTTCAATACATAATCTTAAGAAATTTAAAAAACGACCTGGTTTTGCATATTCTGCCATATAAATCCCAGCTCCAACTCCAATCGGAACTGAAATAATTAATGTTAACACTAAGATATAAAATGAATTAAATAGTTGTGGTCCAATCCCACCACCTGCTTGAATATTACTAGGTTTTCCAAACAGGAAATCAAAGTCCCAGAATCCCCAACCTTTAAAAATAATTTCACTTAATAAAAATAGTAATAATATTACAACTAAACCTGCTATTAAACAAAGTATTCCCGTCCAAATCTTATCCATTTTTCTTGCAATCATGATTCATATCCTCCTTTTCTTCCAATTAATCGAATGACTAGTATAAAGAGGAAGGATATTAGAAGTAAGATCATTGCTAGAGTCCATAAAGTGTTATTCCAAGCTGTACCGTTTAATGTATTTGCCATATCCATTGTTAAAATTCCTGTTAATGTTGCTGTTGGGTCAAAAATACCATTAGGGAATTTAACTGTATTTCCGATTACCATTTGTACAGCTAATGCTTCACCAAATGCACGTGCAAGACCTAAAACGATCGCTGTTAAAATGTTTGTTTTTGCAGCTGGTACAATTGCCAATTTAATTGCTTGCCATCTTGTAGAACCTAGTCCGTATGATGCTTCCAAATAGGTTCTAGGAACAGCTCGCACAGCGTCAGATGCTATACTTGCAATTGTAGGTAAAATCATGATACTAAGCACAATAATCCCTGCAATTAAGCTAAAACCTACTCCACCTACAGTATTTCTAAGAAGCGGTACTAATATTGTTACGCCAAGAAATCCATATACTACTGAAGGAATTCCGACTAGAATTTCTAAAACTGGAATTAATACTTTTTCACCAAATTTTGGTGAAATAAAATTCATGAAAATTGCTAATGCAATCGCAATTGGTGCAGCTATAATTACTGCGCCAACAGATACTAGAATTGATCCAACAATAAAGATTAAGGCGCCATATGTTGGGCTTGAAGCATTATTTGGACTCCAATGTTTTGAAAACAAAATTTCACTTAACGATATATCATTTACTGTAAATGATTGGATTCCTTTACTAACAATAAATCCTATTATTGCTATTGTAATACCGATCATTAAGAAACCACATAAAGTTACAAGAGTTCTTCCGAGGTATTCAATTAGAAAAAAGTTTCTTTTTTTGAAATTCATGATAAACCCCTATCATCCATTAATAAATTAGTTTGAGAGTTGGTATAAAACCAACTCCCATTTTTTATATTATTCTAAACCTGTCATTTTTGAAGCTGGGATATAACCCATCTCAACTAACTTGTTAGCAAACTCATCGCCACTAATGAATTCAATATATTCTTTTACAGGAGATTTCGCATCGCCTTTTGTAATCATGTACTCGTAAGAATAGAATGGGTAATCACCTGCAACGATATTGTCTGTAGTAGATTCTTTTCCATCAATTTTCACAGTTTTTAAAGCATCCTTTTTATCGCCGATTAAATATGAGTTAGCAAGGTATGAGATTGCACCAGGAGTAGAGTTTACAGCTTGTTCAACTGCACCGTTTGAATCTTGAACTGTTCCTACGCCATCATTAATCTTAACGTCTTTCATAATTTTCTTTTCAAATGCTGCACGAGTACCAGATGATGCTGGACGATTAATTACATTAATTTTCTCATCTTTACCGCCAACTTCTTTCCAGTTCGTCACTTTACCTGCGAAAATATCTTCAATTTGTTGAAGTGTAAGTGAATCTACACCAACATCTTTATTTGTTACCATTGAGTAACCAACACCAGCAACTTTAGCTTCTACTAATGAACTTGCTAAAGTTTTATCTTCTAATTTTTCAGCAGCTGGTACATCTGAGTTACCAATTTGAATTGCTCCTGTAGATACTTGGTTTACACCAGTACCACTACCGCCACCTTGAACTGTAATTGAAACTTGTGGAAACTTTGCCATAAATTCTGTTGCCGCTTCGTCAGCTAGTGGTTGTAATGCTGTTGATCCTGCAGCACCAATTGTTCCTGTTAATTCTACTTTTTTATCATCTGAAGTCTTACCAGTTGTTTTTTCATCTTTATTAGAACATCCTGCTAACATACCTGTAATAGCCATTGCTGCAAATGTTAATTTTAATCCACGTTTCATTTTAATCCCCCTAAAATGTTTGTTTTTATTTTTAATTTTGTATTTAATTTTTGTTTGTTATCTCTTACAATCTCTACTTTAAAGTTTTTAGGTTAAGCAAGTTTTAATCAATCGTAAAGAAATTGTAAATCTTTTTAAGAGGTAGTATGTTTAATTGATTTATGGGCATTTAAAGTAGCGATAAAATACTAATTACTTATTAAAATCTGCTAAATATAAAAAAGAAAACTACTTAAAAGTAGCTCAACTTTTAAATAGTTTCAGGTGCTGATCTATTTCAAATAGGAAATACTAAAAACACATAGTGGATTCTAAAGGAAATAAAAGCTGACTCAGAAAAGTCATAGACCTTTCGAGTCAGCTCTAAATTGAATTATTATTGTAAACCTGACATTTGTGAAGCTGGGATATAACCCATCTCTACTAACTTGTTAGCAAATTCATCGCCACTAATGAATTCAATATATTCTTTTACTGGAGATTTTGCATCACCTTTTGTAATCATATACTCATATGAATAGAATGGGTATGCACCAGAAGTAATGTTATCAGTTGAAGATTCTTTTCCATCAATTTTCACAGTTTTTAAAGCATCTTTTTTATCGCCGATTAAATATGAGTTAGCAAGGTATGAGATTGCACCAGGAGTAGAGTTTACAGCTTGTTCAACAGCACCGTTTGAATCTTGAACAGTTCCTACGCCATCATTAATCTTAACGTCTTTCATAATTTTCTTTTCAAACGCTGCACGAGTACCAGATGATGCTGGACGGTTAATTACATTAATTTTCTCATCTTTACCGCCAACTTCTTTCCAGTTTGCTACTTTACCAGCAAAAATATCTTCAATTTGTTGAAGTGTAAGTGAATCTACACCAACATCTTTATTTGTTACCATTGAGTAACCAACACCAGCAACTTTAGCCTCTACTAATGAACTTGCTAAAGATTTATCTTCTAATTTTTCAGCAGCTGGTACATCTGAGTTACCAATTTGGATTGCTCCAGTAGACACTTGGTTTACACCAGTACCACTACCGCCACCTTGAACTGTAATTGATACTTGTGGGAACTTCGCCATAAATTCAGTAGCCGCTTCGTCAGCTAGTGGTTGTAATGCTGTTGATCCTGCAGCACCAATTGTTCCAGTTAATTCTACTTTTTTATCGTCTGTATTAGTCTTTCCAGTTGTTTTTTCATCTTTATTAGAACATCCTGCTAACATACCTGTAATAGCCATTGCTGCAAATGTTAATTTTAATCCACGTTTCATTATTTTAATCCCCCTAAAATGTTTGTTTTATTTTTGTTTTTTTGTTTGTTTTATTTTGCGTTTTTGTTTGTTTCTTCCTTACATTATCTACTTTAAAGTTTTTAGGTTAAGCAAGTTTTAATCAATCGTAAAGAAGTTGTAAATCTTTTTAGGTTTAGTATATTTAATTGATTTATGGACATTGAAAATCACGATAAAATAGGAATTGTTTATTAAAACTAACTAAATATAAATAAGAAAACTACTTAAAAGTATCTTAACTTTTTAAGTAGTTTCAGAATTCTGATCTATAGCTAGTAGGTAATATTGAAAAAACACAAACATATAGTGAACTTTATTGATAAAGTTGTTAAAATGCTTTCAGATTATTCATCCCCAAAGAAACAAAAAAAAAGCTGACTCAAAAAGTCATAGACCTTTCGAGCCAGCTTAAATTGCATTATATTATTGTAAACCTGACATTTGTGAAGCTGGGATATAACCCATTTCAACTAACTTGTCAGCAAACTCGTCGCCACTAATGAATTCAATATATTCTTTTATTGGAGATTTTGCATCACCTTTTGTAATCATATACTCATATGAATAGAATGGGTATGCACCAGAAGTAATGTTATCAGTTGAAGATTCTTTTCCATCAATTTTCACAGTTTTTAAAGCATCTTTTTTATCGCCGATTAAATATGAGTTAGCAAGATAAGAAATTGCACCAGGAGTAGAGTTTACAGCTTGTTCAACAGCACCGTTTGAATCTTGAACAGTTCCTACGCCATCATTAATCTTAACATCTTTCATGATTTTCTTTTCAAACGCTGCACGTGTACCAGATGATGCTGGACGATTAATTACATTAATTTTCTCATCTTTACCGCCAACTTCTTTCCAGTTCGTTACTTTACCAGCGAAAATATCTTCAATTTGTTGAAGTGTAAGTGAATCTACACCAACATCTTTATTTGTAACCATTGAATAACCAACACCAGCAACTTTAGCCTCTACTAATGAACTTGCTAAAGATTTATCTTCTAATTTTTCAGCAGCAGGTACATCTGAGTTACCAATTTGGATTGCTCCTGTAGATACCTGGTTTACACCAGTACCACTACCTCCACCTTGAACTGTAATTGAAACTTGTGGAAACTTTGCCATGAATTCTGTTGCCGCTTCGTCAGCTAGTGGTTGTAATGCTGTTGATCCTGCAGCACCAATTGTTCCAGTTAATTCTACTTTTTTATCGTCTGTATTAGTCTTTCCAGTTGTTTTTTCATCTTTATTAGAACATCCTGCTAACATACCTGTAATAGCCATTGCTGCAAATGTTAATTTTAATCCACGTTTCATTATTGATTGTCCTCCTAAGGAAAATTATTATTTTCTACATTTCTAACTATAAAAAAGAATAATTAACCTAGTTTTAAACGATTGTAAATAATTCGTAAAGTTGGGATAGGAGCATAAATTAATGATAATAATAAGAATCTCTATTTACTCTTATAGGTACTTGGATTTCAGAAAATATCTTTTTAATATAAAGAGCTAAAACAAAAAAATATGAAAATAGACGAAATCTTCGTCCATTTTCATTTAAAACTCTTTCCTACTAATTATAAGAAAACCCTATTTATTCACTTTCTCAACGCATAGTTTTAACACACTATTAAGTAAAACATTCGCTCCTTTAGCACAATCTTCATATGAAGTTAACTCATCTTCACGATGACTATATCCATTTACACTTGGTACAAAAATCATAGCCGTTGGGATATAGGAAGCAATGAATTGCGCATCATGTCCGGCACCGCTATACATTCGATTTTCTTTATACCCAAGCTCTTTGCAAGCATATTCCACAGCATTTACGACTTCTTCATCAAAGTCAACTGTGTCTCGATCCCAAAGACGTGTTGATTTGATTGGACAGCCACTTATATTTCCTGGCAGTTCTTCCACCATTCGTGTAACTTCTGCAATAACACTCGGATCCTTATGTCTCGCCTCTAAAGTAAAGGTTACTTCTGAAGGAATGACCGTATGAATATTTGGATATGCATTTATCCGACCGATTGTGTAAACGAGATCTGAATCTAGTCTTTGTAATTGCTTTTGTAAATCTACTACCACATTAGCAGCAGTGAACATCGGATCTTTGCGCATACTGATTGGCGTCGTCCCTGCATGGTTGGATTCTCCAAATACAGAGATTTCATAGCATACCATTCCTAGTACACCTTCTACTACCCCGATTTCTAAGTTTTTTCGTTCCAGTACAGGTCCTTGTTCAATATGTAGTTCGATATACGCGCTAGCATCTTTTAAGCGATTTGCTTCAGAACCCTCGAAACCACTTTCATTTAGTGATTTTTCAAATGTAATTCCATTTTTATCTGTAGAAGCAATCATCTTCTTTTTATCAAATTTACCTGATAGCACTCCAGATGACATAAGAGATGGCTCAAATCTTGCCCCTTCTTCATTTGTAAAATTGACAACTGTAATTGGGTAATCTAACTCAATCTTTTCATCTATAATTGTATAAACAGTCTCTAAAGCTGTTAGTACACCTAGTACGCCATCAAAACGTCCTCCCTTAATAACTGAGTCTAAATGGGAACCAATTACAATTGGAGGCAAGTTTTGTTTCCCCGCTAAAGTAGCATACATATTCCCCATATCATCATGCTTTACTGTCATTCCCACTTCTTCACATAACGCTTGAAATTTCTTCCTTGCAGCAATATCTTCAGCAGATAATGCTAGTCTTGTTACCCCGTTGTTTTCCGTTTTACCATATTCACTAAACAACTCAATTAATTTTTGAAGCCGATTAGCATTCGTCCTGATCATATGAAGGCCTCCTTTAATTATTGGGCAATATCTTCAATAAAAATTGCTGCTAATTCATTTAGTGAACTAGAAATATTTAAAGTTGTTTCATTAAATAATACGATGGAAACTACTGTTATAATACTAGGAATTGCACCTTACTTATTCATTCAAAAACAAAGACAGACGCGTTCCCATTTTTGGAAACTGCATCTGTCTTTATTTTTTATAAATATATGAAGAACGAACCCTACTTTAAATCATCTGAAACTATGATAATTACCTAATCCCTAACGAAAAAAGGTCAATTATATTATTTATATGAGCACTATCTATGACTGACATTAAGTGTCCACAATTCAGAAAATTTGTATTATTTTGCTATTTTCCATTGATTTGTGTTTATAAAAAGTTATAATTATTTTGAAAACAATTTGTGCAAACGTTTGCAATAAGTTGGCATTACCTACATACATATTTTTATTGCATCTTTTGTATAAACGTTTTCCTAATTTAGATAGAGAAAGGGGTTTTTTCATGAGGAGAAAACAGAGATCAATATTATCGCTTGTTACTGTATTAGGATTAGTTCTCCAGATGTTTCCGGGATTTTTTACAAATGTGAGAGCAGCAGAAACGACAGCTAGACAAGTTGTACTTGTAGGAAGTTTTCAAAAGTTATTAGGAAATTCAGGTGATTGGGACCCATCATCACACCAGACAGAAATGGTGTATAAAGGGAATGGTCTCTATACATTTACTGGTACTTTACCGGCTGGTGAATATGAGTACAAAATCGCCATTGGTGGAAACTGGTCAGAAAATTACGGTGAAGGCGGAAACCCTGGCGGCAACAACATTAAACTAGTTCTATCCGAACAAAAGGATGTCACTTTCTACTATAATGATAACACTCATTCAATTACTGATAGCACTCATTACACTCCTATAGCAGAGGAAAAACAACCACGTCTAGTTGGAACGATCCAGCCTGCTATTAATGCAGGATCAGCTTGGAGCCCAGCAGACTCAACAGCCTTTTTTACAGATGATAATTTCAAAAATATCTATTCATTTACTACAAAAGTGCCAAGTGGTACTTACGAATACAAAATTGTACTAGGAAAAGATTGGAGCGAGTCCTACCCTTCTTCTAATCTGAAGCTAACTGTACTCTCTGAATCTACTATTACATTTTTCTTTAATAGCCAAACAAAAGAAATGTATACAGATTATAAACCAACAGGCTCTGATGGCTTAATTGATCAGAATGCCCTTTATCACGATTCATGGGACCAAGTATACAAAAAGCCATTTGGGGCCGTTCCAGAAAAGACACCTGTCACCTTCCGGATATCGGCTAAGAAAGGAGATTTAACAAGCGCGAGCCTTTATGTAAAGAACTATAATTCTGGTACAACAAAGGTCTTGGCTATGAAAAATGTAGGTTGGTCAAATACAAATGACAAAGGTGACCTTGAATACTGGGAAGCTACGTTTACACCAACGGACAAAGGGGTTCATGGGTATAAATTCATTGTCAGAGATCAAGATACAACGGCAGAATATGGAGAGGATACACAAGAAGGTCATACTGGAAAAGCAGTAGATAAAAATGCAAGCCTTTTCCAACTGACAGTATATGACCCTAATTATCAAACGCCAGATTGGATGAAAGAAGCTGTAGTCTATCAAATCTTCCCCGATCGCTTTTTTAACGGAAATAAGACCAATGACAATGTAAAGGATAAAGTTGGAGCTCGGGGTAATCAGCCAATCGAACATCCCGCTTCTTGGTCAAGCTTACCTGATAATCCTTATGAACAAGGAACTGGATCATATACTGGAGATGGAGAGTTTAGTAATGATTTTTATGGAGGAGACATTGTTGGAATCAAGTCAAAGCTTGATTATCTTCAATCACTAGGAGTCAATACACTCTATTTAAATCCGATTGCTCTTGCACCATCTAACCATAAATATGATGCAACAGATTACAAATTAGTTGACCCGATGTTTGGCTCAGAAAAAGAATTTAAAGATTTCACAAAAGAATTAGCAAAACGTAATATGCACTTAATTTTGGATGGCGTTTTTAATCACGTCTCAGACGATTCAATCTATTTTGACCGTTATAACAAATATAATACAGTAGGTGCATATGAATATTGGTCTCGCATTTATGATTTAATGAATAATGAAAAATTGTCCGAGGCTACTGCCAAAGAGAAAGCAAAAAAGCAATTTATCTCCGAAGGCCAATCTTTTAGCCCGTACGGTTTTGAAAACTGGTTCCATATTGAAAATGTTAAAGTGCCAAATGAGAAAGTAAACGGTGTTTCAACTGGAGAACATTATAAGTATGAAGGTTGGTGGGGCTATGACAGTCTCCCTGTATTTGAATCAAAAGACGGATCAAAAGTTGATCACCCTAGTGAACTTAATAATACTGCATTTGCTAACTATATCATGTATGACAAGGATTCCGTAAGCAAATCATGGATTGATCGTGGTTCTTCCGGTTGGCGTTTAGATGTAGCGAATGAAGTAGACAGCTCATTTTGGCAGGAATTTCGAAAAGAAATTAAATCCAAGACGATGACAGGTGCAGGACAAACTCTTCAAAAAGATGAAAAACCACTTATTTTAGGAGAAATTTGGGATGATGCTTCCAAATACTTTTTAGGAGATCAATATGACTCCGTAATGAATTATCGTTTCCGAGGTGCCATACTAGATTATTTAAAGAATGGTAATGCTGAAAATGCACAAAACTCCCTCCTTGCTGTTCAAGAGGATTATCCAAAGGAAGCTTTTTATGCTCTCATGAATCTAATGGGATCTCATGATACTGCACGAGCTATATTCCTACTAGGCAACGGGACAGATACTTTTAACAGAGCTGAACAGGATCCGAACTATAATTACAATGAAGGTGTGAAACGATTAAAGCTAGCCTCTATCCTTCAAATGGGTTATCCTGGTGCCCCAACCATTTATTATGGAGATGAAGCAGGTCAAACAGGTTCAAAAGATCCAGATGATCGTCGTACGTATCCATGGGGAAATGAAAACCAAGATTTGATTAAACATTATCAAAATATTGGTCAAATTCGCAGTAAAAATTCCGATCTATTTAGTCATGGTGATCTTCACCATATTTATGCTAAAGACAATGTATTAGCTTACGTTCGTACTAAAGGCACAAAATCAGCTCTTATCATCATCAACAGAGGGAAAACTGCACAAACTGTTGATGTTGACACCAAAAAGCTGATTGCAAACGGAATTCGTCTAGAAGACCAATTAGATAAAAAATACGCTGCAACAGTGAAGGATGGCAAGTTAACATTGACCATACCTGCTGAATCAGGAAGAATGTTACTATCTAGTAATGACGTGAAAAATCCACAGTCAGTTAAAAATGTAATTGGTACTGTAGGCTCTAAACAAATTACGTTAAGCTGGACAGGAACTGGCACAAAATTCAATGTCTATCAATCTACTATTGCTGGTGGATTATGGACAAAAGTGAAAGAAACTACGAACACTTCTGTAAACATTTCAGATTTAAATAATGGTCGTACCTACTATTTTTCTGTAACTGCTGTAGATGCTAACGGGAACGAATCTGAACCTACAGTCTCAGTTGGTCTCGTACCTCATTACGATGTTAGCAAAGCTAGCGTGACCAATATGACAGCCTTAGCTAATCAGGAACTGAATTTAGCGCTCGATTCTACTGTTAAAGCAACTTTTTACTTGCAGGGTGCAACAGAAACAGGCCCAGCTGAAGGAGTTACGGCCGAGATACAAGTAAGAATGAAAGGCCAGACTGCTTGGGAATCATACCAAACACTATATAATGGTCAGTCTCAGGAAAATCAAGCTAATGAGTTTCAAGGTAGCTTCACACCATTAGAGGCTGGCATATATGAATATCGAATGGCCTTTACACCTGATTTAGGAAATACATGGGTATACTCTGAAACAAAAGAAGTAAATTATACACGTAGCACTTTAGATACTACTCCCCCTGCTACTAAGGTCGATTTGGAGACACCAATTCAAGAATCTGGTCAGGTTAACTTGAACTGGAAACTTACGCAGCCAGATCAGCCATATAAATCGGTCATTTATCGTGACGGTCATATACTTACTTCAGTGACTGGGGATACTACTACATTCCGTGATTATCAAGTCTCAAACGGTACAACATATAATTACCAAATCCGCGTCTTTGATCAAGCAGGGAACTATGTGGATTCAAATACTGTAACTGTCACACCAGATATAGTAATGGTACAAGTCACCTTTAAGGTGCATGCACCAAATGATACTCCATTGTCAGCACAAATGAATATACCTAACAGCTTAAATGGTTGGAATACAGGTGCATGGTCAATGAGCCGAAATGGTGCAGTTACACCAGATTGGGAATATACAGTTGAGCTTGAAGAAGGAACTGAAATTACTTATAAATATACGCGAGACAACACATGGGATCATGAAGGATTAGCAGACCACACACCAGCTGATCCATCTGATGATGATATCAGCTACTATGGTTATGGTGCGACTGGAACTGATATGAAAATAGTTGTTTCAAATCAAGGTGGCAACAAAATGACTGTCCAAGATACAATTTTACGTTGGATTGATAAGCCACTTGTAGTAAGCCAAATTGAAGTGAATGGTTCAACCTTATCTCTCAAAGGGAATTCTATTAAAGGCGCTAACCTCACGATCAACGGAGAAAAAGTAACTGTCGATAATGAGATGAATTTCAACCAATCTTTTAAACTAAACGATGGTCAAACACAAGTACCAGTACACATCGAACCAACTGATACAACCAAATCCACGATTTTTAAGGGTGATGGTGGTTCGATTAATAAAAACACTAAAAACTATGTGATTGATGTTATTAATAAAACGATTAGTGAATCCAAATAAATAGAATTAAGAAAGGTCTACCGATTTTGGTAGACCTTCAATTTTATTTAACAGTGATCTTTCTTGGAACGGTAGTTTTGTTACCTGTTTTATCAGCAACTACATACGTTAATGTATAAGTACCTTTTTTCTTTGTATTTACAGTTCCCGTAATTTTAATCAATTTTGTTAAATCTCCGTCAACATTATCTTTTGCAGTAACGCCTGATCTTGTATTGAAACTAGACTTTAATTTAATTGTTTTCGGTGCTGCACCATAAATGACAGGTGGAATATTATCTTTCACAGTGATTTTTCTTGGAAGTACCATTCTATTACCGGAATAATCAGTAACCGTATATTTTAATGTATATGTTCCGATTTTCTTTGTATTTACTGTTCCTGTTACTTTGATAAGCTTTGTTAAAGATCCATCCACATTATCTTTAGCAGTTACACCTGTTATTGGATTGAAATTAGTATTGATATTAATAGTTTTGTTAACTGCACCGTAAATGACAGGTGGAATATTATCAATCACCGTGATTGTTTTTTTAGCTGTTGTTAAATTCCTAAACTTATCACTAACCGTGTATGTAAGTGTGTACGAACCTTTTTTCTTAGTATCTACAATACCTGTTACTTTAATGGATTTAGTTAATTCACCATCTACATTATCTACAGCAGATACTCCAGCCATTGAATCAAACTTTGAATTAATATTTATTTTCTTATCTGCAGTACCATGTATAACTGGTTTAGTTGAATCGATTACAGTGATTTTTCTGATAGATGTTGTTGTATTACCTGCACTATCGGTTGCAGAGTAAACCAATTGATATTCTCCTGGTTTTTGGTTATCCACTGAACCAGATACTTGAATTTTAGAAGTTAAATCGCCATCTACATTATCTGTTACAGTAACGCCTGATTTTGAATCAAATGATGAACCGACTTGTATAATTGTATCTCCTGCACCAGAGAATACTGGTTTAGTTGAATCGATTACAGTGATTTTTCTAATAGATGTTTCTGTATTACCTGCACTATCTGTTGCAGAGTAAACTAATTGATATTCTCCTGGTTTTTGGTTATCCACTGAACCGGTTACTTGAATTTTATCCGATAAATCGCCATCGACCTTATCTATTGCAGTAACGTCTGATTTTGGATCAAATGGTGAACCGACTTGTATAATTGCATCTTCAGCACCCGAGAATACTGGTTTTGTTTTATCAAGTGTAAACGTAATTGTTGTTGTGTTACTTTCTTCATCTTTTACTTCTAATGTGTATTTTCCTTCATTGGTAACTGTAGTAACATTTTTGAAAACCGCTCCATTTAGTAAAGCTGTGCCTTCATCAAAAGTTATCGTTACGTCTTCATTGTAAAACGCATTATTTTTAACTCCGGTTACAACTGGATCAATGAAATCTTTCTTTTTGGCGATATAAGCAGAAGAAATATAACCAGAAATTTTACCATCAATTGAAGTTACGTGGAACCAAGTAAAAACATTTTGACTAGTATATTCCTTTGTATATTTTATTTCTCCATCCCAAATAAGTGTCTTATTTAAAGGTTGGGCTACTTCTTCTGTTGATGCTGTAGTAGGCTCATCTCTTACAGGTGCTCCTTCTTTAATTACTTTTACATAGGAGTCTTTTTCTAACATATAAACAGACTCATGTAGCCCATCAGTTATTACATACTCCGGCATTGGAGACTTGAACTTTATATTATCGCTACTGTTTGAGTCATAAATAAAATCATCATACTCAAACGGATAATGAGCTAGTATGTTATGTTTTTGGTCTTCCCCTAAGAAGCTTTGTACTTCAAGTATATTAAACACTTTATCTTGATAAGTCTTCCAATTCCTTGATCCATCACTACGTTTAATCGGACTGTTTACAGGTTTTAATCCGTTGTAAGCCATAACTGGAAAATACCAGTTTTCAATGATTTCTCGTCCTGCACCCTTAATTCTAGGTATACTTGATGTATTTTGAAGTTCGTACTTTGAATTTAAAATCTTTACACCTTGCTCAATATTATAAATGATATCGCTCTTAACTCTTTCTGGATCAGGCACAGAATCAGTCACCTGCATAATACCGAATCCTTTACCATCTGAAACGGCATTACCGTTTTCATCAAACTGCTTCCATCCAGAGGATTCTTTCTCAGCCACTGCTTTCACAACCTCAGGTGGTATATTTTGACTTAATGCGGCATTCGTTAACAAACAATTTATTTGTTGAAAGTCTGGATTCACTTTCGGCTGAATTTTACCCATATCTAAACATTTAGTAGCCCAATCCATTTCTGCTGCTGATGCTTTTCCAGTAACTAATCCAACAGAAAGTGTTGTTAATAAACCTGCTTTTAATAAGATTGATTTCAAGTCCCGACTCCCCAATCGATTTAAATAATAAACTTTTAATCTAGTGTATCATAGATAATATTTAAAATTGTTAAACAATTAATCTAGCAAAAAAAATTGACTCAGATAACTGAGCCAATTTTTCATTTTAGTTATTGTAAAAAATAATCTTGTACAAAATACGTTTGTGAAATATATATTCCTATTCAATTAATCCTAAAAAGTTTTTTCCGAGTATGTATTCCTTGTCGTTATCAGGAATTAGAAGGGATTCCACCCATCTTTTTTTGTCCGAATAGTCATATTGATTAAATGTCTTCATTCCATATGGTCCGTCGCAACCAAAAAGAACTTTACGGTAACCTAAAGCCTCTACCGCTTGTTTTACAATTGACGGATTGAGATAGTCACTTGATGTATCAACATATACATTTGGTTGTTCCTTAACGTATTTCCATAGATTTCTCCAAAATGGTAGACCAGCGTGAGCATAAATTAATTTAAGTTTAGGAAAATTTTCAGGTAGATATTTATAGGAGTCAATCTCAGAAGAAAGATGAATAATCATCGGTACACCTTTTGATTCACATAAAGCAGCAACCCTTTCAAGAGCTTTAATACGATAACCATGCATGAATGGATGAGCTTTTACCCCAATAAAACTAGGGCTTTTAAGATAGAATTCTATTTCTTCCATAACATTAGGAATCATAGGATTCACTGCTACCCAACCTAGAAAACGGTCTGGAAATCTTGCAATTGCAGTAGCCACAATATCGTTTTTCGGCTCGGTAAAAATCTTATATGTGTCACCATAAAGTTTCAAATAGCCATCTTTCACTAGACCGTTATAAATTTTGTGGCCAATTTGAGGTGTATTAAGTATTAGAAAACGGAATAATCGTTGGATATTATACTGAATGGTACGATCCGATTCAAACATTGTTTCACTCATAGGGGGAATTAGAGCAGTCTTTGCTATATTATTTTTATCCATCCCCTCTATCATTTTTTCTAAGGTCAGCATGGATTCATCCACATGGAAATGGCAATCAATAATTATATAAATCTCCCCACTTCTACTCTATTATTTTCAATGTATTGCTTTATCAACTTTAAAATTATTCACTTTTTACCTATTTTTACTTGTATCAAATATATGCTTTGAATAAAAACTTTATTAAATTATAGACTTCAGTGCAGATTCAATATTGCTTTGTAAACCAACTACTAGAAACATGAAATACGCATTTATAAATATCTAACTCTTTCAATATAAAAAAAGACTTTTTCAATACTAATCCCAGATTTGAGCCTTAGTATTTCCAAACTGAGGGTGTGGTTTTAAATCAATAAGGTCCCTTTATATGGGACCTTTACTCACATTAATCTATTCTAATATATGGCCCAAATGTGTATAGCCAGAGAAATTTCAAATTTTTTTAACTGGGACTTGAATTTCAAACATCACTTCATTAGGATTATCCGTTACGGTAATATCCACCACCATAATCTGCAATGCGTCACCAATAATACGATAGCCTGTTTCATGAAGGTATGTAAATAATTTATTTAAGCTTTTACTGCGATTCCTTAATAATTCCCCATTATAGCGGATGCATGCAAATAACCCTTCAGGAATCATTTTCAGATACTTTTTTTGTATTTTTTCATCCTTTTTCGCTACAACAAATATCACTGAGGGCTCTTCAAACCGTTTATCCTTTAGGTCATCTTCTTCGATGATAATGCCCAAACGATTACTCGCGAGAATGGGTGCCTTCTCTGTTAGCATGGTTTCCAATCGGATAATACTGTAACAAAGTTCCAAATTACTATTAATTTTTTCATTTAAAGTAATTAACTTTCTACTTTTTATTTCGCGAAAGATAATCTCTTGAAATGCTTCTTTTCTTGAAATAGTGTCTAAATAGGCTATTTTTTCTTTGATGTTTACTTCTATCTCGGTTAATTCCTTTAGTTTCGAAACAAGTTCAGCATGTTTGGCTTTAAGAATCTCACTTGATTTCTTAAAATTTCGTTGATTGAAATACTGTTTAATTTCACCTGTGCTCATCCCAATTTGACGAAGCTCTTTGATGGTTCCAAGGATCTCGTACTGAAAAATGGAGTAGTATCGGTATCCTGTTTCGGGATCAACAAATTTAGGTTTAAATAAATCAATTCGGTCATAATGACGCAAAGCCTCTGTCGTCATTCCTCTTAATTTGGCTATCTCACTTATCGTTAACCTTTCTTTCATAAAAACACCACCGTTTCCGAGAGTTAGAATAGAAGAAAAATGCTAAAACAAATTCTATTGACTTTTGTGTAACACAAAGCTTTACTATGATTATACACAATATTCAGAGTAATCTGAATGAATAGATAAGGGTGGTGATAAAATAGAAGATTTTTTGTTTAGTAGAGAACCCCAAGTATAACCTTATTGATCTCTGTAAGATTGAAAAGAAACAATGTTTAAAGCTAAAAGCCCCTATTAAATTCGTAAAGGAGATATGGAACTTGACTGAAAAAATAACGCTTAGAAGATCACTTACATTGTTTCACGTTGTTTTTTTAGGTTTAGCATGGAATAATCCGATGGTATTCTTTAACACTTATGGAATTGCAGCGAATAGTTCGAAGGGAGTGCTGGCGGGTGCGTATGCAATTGCATTTATGGCGATTGTTTTTACTGCATTAAGCTATGGAAAGATGGCAAAGGCTCACCCGGTTTCAGGCTCAGCTTATACTTATACTCAGAGGTCGATGAATTCCGAAACCGGCTTTATGATTGGCTGGACCATTTTATTAGATTATTTACTGACACCGATGATTACCTGTCTTATGTCCGCTGTATTTTTAACATCGCAATTTCCACAAGTTCCATTTTGGCTTTGGATTGTAATCCTAAATATCGGCATTACGATCATTAGTTATATTGGTATAAACGTTTCAGCAAATACAAGCAAGATTTTTGTGATCGCCCAAATCCTTTTTATTATTGTCTTTGCATTCTTAACGATAAAAAGCGTCTTAAACGGAATGGGTACAGGTACACTTTTAGCAGTTGAACCTTTCTTTAAAACAAATGTTTCAACTTCTGTTCTCCTTTCTGGAGCTTCCATTCTCTGTTTCAGCTTTCTAGGATTTGATTCTGTTACAACATTGTCTGAGGAAACCATTAATCCTGAAAAAACGATCCCTAAAGCAATTTTTGTCATGATGGTGATTATGGGTTTAATCTATATTGGTTCCTCCTATCTGGCTCAGATTGTCTTTCCGGGATATGCCTTCAAAAACACTGATTCTGCGGCGCTAGAGCTCGTAAAAATGGTTGGTGGCAATTTATTTAGCTCTTTATTCATAACGGTTATGATAATTGGTAATTTTACTTCAGGTGTTTCCTCTGTTACAAGCGTATCTAGAGTGCTATATGTAATGGGACGAGATTCTGTTTTACCTAAAAAGACATTTGGATATATACATCCACGATTTAGAACACCAACTGCTAATATTCTTATTGTTAGTTTAATTTCCATGTTAGGGACTGTCCTAAGCTTGGATACAGCGATCACGTTTATAAATTTCGGAGCTCTTATTGCATTTACTTTTGTCAATCTTTCTGTAATTGCTCACTATTATATTAAAAATTGTAAGCGCTCTCCTAAAGGGACTATTCAGTACTTAATTTTTCCTTTAATTGGGGCAGGATTCATCTTATGGCTATGGTCCTATTTGAATATAAATGCGTTAATTTTAGGGATCGGCTGGATGGCAATTGGGTTTGTATACCTGACTTTCTTGACAAAATTCTTCCGTCAGCGTCTTCGAAAGCTCCATTTTGACGATGTGAATGATGAAATTATGTTAATGGAAAGCAAAGAGAAAAATATTCCAGTCCATTCATAATACTATGTAGTAGGAAAAGGATATGTATAAAATAAAAAACTGGATTTCCCACTTGTGTTTAAGGAATCTAGTATCTAAAGGACTCCTCAAAATTTGTGGAGTTTCTTTTATTTTCCTCATTAAAACAAAGAGTCAAAGGGCTCAAAAGCAGGCTAAAATGAAAAACTTGAGTACACAGTAGAATTTGTGGTTACTTATTATGAAATAGAGCGTTCGGGTTTCGGGCATTCCAGAATAAAGTAAATTACAGCGCAATTTTATACGCTATTTCGATGATAATGCGGCTGAGTTATGAGAAAGTAACGATTCACGGTCCACCTTGAATCCCTGGTAACACCGATAAATTTATGGCGTTCGTTTATGATGTCTTCCTCATACATAATAAGGCACCATTTCAAACCATTTTCCTGAGACGCTGACAGAACAACATCCGTTTGTTCGATTCCCACCATGTGAAAGTTTCATTCCAATTTCTTTATTAAGGCTGAAGAAGCGCGTAAAACCAAGCAAAGTTTGCTTGTGCTCCTGAGTGATGCTGAACAGAACTTCCTTTTTTGCATGAAAAAAGGACAGGCAGGGGTAGCTTTTCCCCTTCTCTGTCCTTTTAGCTAGAACTTTGTCCCCTTTAGGTAGGTAACCTTACCCTTTGGTGTCGAAACCAATCCGTTTAAAATAGCATTCCTTTCTTCTCTTTTCCGTACTTTTTATTCCCTTTTATCTCTTTTTCCTTTAATACATAGCTGAGTAAGTCTAGTAAAATGCGGGCCGCTACTTGTCCGGTCATGCCAGTAGGGTCATATTGCGGGGCAACTTCTACTAAATCAAAACCGATAACCTCTCCTCTTTTGGAAATCCCTTCAAGCAATTCATTAACCTCGTCATAGAGGAGACCACCTGGAGAAGGCGTACCTGTTCCAGGTGCAATGGACGGATCGATTCCGTCAATATCAATCGTAACATAATATTTTTCGCCGGCAGGAATTAGCTCCAGCACTTCCTTAAGTCCCATCTTTCTCATCTGGCGTGGCGATAAGATCACGCTGCCATAAGATCTTGCTGCTTCGACGTCTTCTTTTTTGCTGCTGCTGATCCCGCGAATGCCAAATTGAAATATTCTCTGAACATAATCCAGTTCTGATAAACGGCGAATGCAATTTCCATGACCATACCGCATTCCAGAGCGATGGTCTGCCCAGTCTAAATGGGCATCAATTTGAATCACATGAAACGGACCTATATCTTCTAGACCCTTTCCAACCGCTGCTGTAATAGAATGATCACCGCCTAATACAACCGGCATAGCACCTTTAGAAATGATTTTTCGAATAGCTTCTTCTGTATTCTCATGGCATTGCATAATATCCCCATGTACCATGTCTACATCACCGCAATCGGCGACTTTCCATTCTGGCCCAAGGTACATAATATCGTTTTCAATGTCATAAGCACCATCCAGACCGAAACTATATAATGTAGAGCCTTCGCGAATTCCTCTAGGGCCCATTCTTGCTCCTGATTTCCATTGTGTACCCATGTCATTAGGCACACCGATGACCGCCACATCTGCATCAAGCTCATCCAGGTTCACACATATTGGATATTTTCCAAAAGTACAAATGCCTGTAAAAGGTAAATTTAATACCTGCTTTTCATTCCGATTAGACATTCATGCTACCTCCTTCCAAATTTTTATCCCTCTTGGTTATGCAATATTTTCTGACGGATGATCATTTCTTAACTGAGGATTTTACATTTTACTTCGATCCATTTTACACATTAATTTTTAATAAAAGTGGTGTTTTTTACCTCATAAGTTTTTTGAAATAAGTTCAGATAATCTTCCTCTGTCAAATCTCTTGAATTGGCCTGAGTACACAAATGTTTATAGGCTCCTTCCGCTAGGAAAGGGAAGTCTTCGGGATTTACATTCCCTAAATCTTGGAAGCTAGGAATACCGATTTTATTTGCCAGTCCTTTTAACAGCGCAACACCCTCGTACGCAGTTTCTTCCACTGTTTTTCCTTCTGGATTTGCCCCAAGTTTAATTGCTACCATAGCGTGCTTTTCTGGATTGGAAGGAATATTAAATTCAAATACATGTGGAAGAAAAATAGAATTCGCTACACCATGTGGAGTGTCATAGAGTCCTCCAAGTGGTTCGGCCATCGCATGTACCGCCCCAAGATCCGTGTTATCAAAGGCAATTCCTGCAACTAAACTGCCCAAAAGCATATTTTTCCTAGCTTCTAAATCGTGACCATTTTCTACTACTAATGGAAGATATTTTGCTATTAATTCTATTGCATATAGTCCTAAAGCATCTGATAGCGGTTGTGCAACTTTACAAGTATAAGCTTCAATTGCATGTGTGAGTGCATCCATTCCTGTAGCGGCTGTAATTGATTTAGGCAATGTTAACGTCAATTCAGGGTCGACAAGCGCTAGTTTAGGAGCGATCTTCAAATCTAGTATCGCCTCCTTCTGTTTTGTCACGGTATCGGTAATGACAGAACCTCTTGTAACTTCACTACCGGTGCCTGAAGTTGTCGGAATGCAAATTAATGGTGGAATTTCCCGTTCTAGTAAATTTACGCCGTAACGTTCTCTTAGCTCTCCTCCGTGTGTAAATAGTGTTCCAATTGCTTTGGCTGTATCCATCGAACTTCCGCCACCGAGACCAATTAAAAGATCGATGTTCTCGTTTTTAAACTGTTGATAAGCACTCTCGCAATCTACATCTTTTGGATTTGGAGCTATTTTATCGTAAACAATATAATTGACACCTTCTTGATCTAGTGATTGTGTGATTTTCTCCAAGATTCCCGTTTGTGCAAGACCTTTATCAGTAATAATAAGGGCTTTATTTCCACCTAATTCTTTAGCTCTTTTCCCAATATTCTTTACTGTTCCATTCCCAAACTCTATAGTAGTAGGCAGATTAAAATGAAAATCCCATAACATAATGAATTCCTCCTTATTTTTTCAATATTTCGAATTTAAAACTGATTTTTTTCCTCGATTTAATGGCTAAACCATTCAGTTGGTTTAACATCTAAATTTATATTAATTTGTTTTACCTCAGTAAACGTATCCAAACCAAAGGTTCCTAACCCGCGTCCAATCCCGCTCTGCTTGTAACCGCCCCACGGTGCTTCATTATAGGCAAGGTTATATGCATTAACATAGGTAATTCCGGCTCTTACTTTTTTAATAACCCTCAAAGCTTTTGCGCCATCTTGTGAAAAAACCCCTGCAGCAAGACCGTATGAAGTATCATTTGCCAGTTGGATGGCTTCCTCTTCATCTTTAAACTTTTGAACAACAAGAACTGGTCCAAAAATTTCTTCTTGAACAATTCTCATGTCAGGTTTCGTATCAACAAATATTGCTGGCTCAATGAAGTAACCATTTTCAAGCCCTTTGCTAGAAATACGCTTTCCACCGCAAGCTAATGTTGCTCCTTCGTCTACCCCAATTTGAATATATTCAAGAATCTTCTTCATATGGTCTTCACTTACAAGCGGACCCATTTCTGTAGAAGAATCATTCCCAGGGCCAACCTGAATCTTTTTCGCTCTTTCTACCAATCTCGCAACGAACTTATCGTGGATACTCTCTTCTAACAGCAAACGGGATCCTGCATTACATACTTGGCCGGTATTTGTATAAATCCCATTCAGAGTATAATCGATGGCTGTCTCAAAATCAGCGTCTGCAAAAACAATATTTGGTGACTTGCCTCCTAACTCGAGTGAAATGTTTTTAATATTTCCTGTTGCAGAATTCATAATGCTTCTACCCGTTGCTGTACTACCTGTAAAAGATATCAGATCTACCTTTTGGCTTTCCGCTATTTCATTTCCTACTGCTGAACCACCTCCCAAAACTAGGTTTACAACACCAGCTGGTATCCCCACTTCTTCCATGATTTCAAATAATTTGTAAGTAGTGACTGGAGTGATTTCAGCTGGTTTAAAAACAAGCGTATTTCCCGCAGCTAGTGCAGGGGCTATTTTCCAAGCTCCCGTCAACAATGGAAAATTCCATGGGGCGATAAGTCCGCATACACCGACAGGTTCTCGAATAACCATGGCTTGGACAGGATCGGCAACAGAATAGGTTTGACCATTTGGCTTAGTCACTAGCCCAGCATAATATCGAAAGCAATTAACGGTATCAGCAATATCAAACTCTGATTCTTTAAGGGGTTTTCCCATATTCTCTGTTTCAAGTTTGCTTAGCTCTTCTGCCTTTTCTTCAATTTTATCTGCTATTTTAAATAAATAAGAAGCACGTTCAGATGCCGGTAATTCTGACCAAATTCCTGAGTCAAAAGCTACTCGTGCTGCATTAATTGCCATTTGGGCCTCTTCTCTACTCCCGCGTGGAGACTCAGCCATGATTTTACCGTTTGCGGGATTCACAGCATGACTCTTTTCTCCGCTTAATGAATCCAACCATTCACCATTAATAAACATTTTCAACTTTAACATTTTGATAAACCTCCAATATGTTATTTTTACATTGCCAGTAGAGAGATAACCTCGCAATCGATGCCTAGGACATTATTTGAGATTAATAGATTTTTATATGATAGGTTAAGCTTTTCCCCCATCTTTCCTTGAAAAGAATGCCCATAAACGGAATATCATACGCGTCTACTAGTGCGCCATTCACTAGCGCTTACTTCTTCTTTAAACTCCCTCCATATCAATAAATTAAATCATCAAATCATTTTGAAGATTAAGTATTTTTAGTGTAAACCTTGTTGTTACACAAAGGTCAATATGTGTTTTTTTATTTTTTTATGAGTTAATTCCTATGAAAATAAAGGGAAAATCCCCATTAGTAAAATAGAGAGAATAAGTGGGTTAAAGAAGGGCACAAAAACTTGATAAAAAAATAAGGAAAAGGCTTAAGGTGACTACGATCGTCCCTTTTTCCTTTTCCCTGTTTGTGCCTTATTTCAGATGATTGTTCCGATTACGTTTTAATTATTTGCCGGAGAAGGTGCGCTGCTTTCAGGTTGCTTCTGCACTTCTTCAGGGCTCAGCGGCTGTTTATCCCCTGGATATGGTTGATCAAAGCCTTTTGTTGCGTACCAAACAGAATGATTTAGCATGTTGGCGTTGACTTCATCCGGAGAAGCATGTTTTCCGGTAAATAGATCCTTGTTCTTGTTAGACCATTCCGTCCATTTTTTTGAAAGTTCTTTTGAGTCTAGTGTAACTTGTTCTGTATTAGCAAGTGCAGCCGTATTGGCGTTCGGCTGTCCATTTAAAGTATCAAGCGGTATCTGATTAGGCTCGAAGTTATACGGTGTAAAGTCAGGCTTGTCTGTAAAGAGTTCGCTCATCGGTTCTGCAGCTGCATCATTTTGGTTCATAGCAGGGAGACCAAGAATTTGCTCGATACTTCTTACCATATTTATGACAGTCCAATAGTGGCTGTCCGTAATACCTTTTTTCACCCAAGGACTGATTACATGCGCAGGCTGACGGTGACCATCGACATGGTCTAAGCCATTCTGTGAATCATCTTGAGTAATGAAGATGACTGAGTCCTTCCAATAAGGACTATGTGAAATAAGGTCAACGATTTTACCAATAGCAAGATCATTATCTGCAACCATAGCTTGTGGTGTAGGAGAACCTGTTGCATTACCTGCAGTATGGTCATCCATTACCCACAACGTGTTTAAAGCTGGTAAATCGTTATTTTTGACGTGTTCTTCAAACCTTTGCTTAAATATTTCAAATCGATATTGATCTGGAATATTCGTATCAAAGGTTGGGAAAGGTTTATAAGTAATCGGTCCGAGAGATGGAATATCATATGTTGCCGAATAGTTTCCTATTGGTACATGAAGATCGCCCTCTTTCTGTCCGGAAAGAATCTGATAATCTTTGTACCAGTCCGTCCAGGTACCAAAAGGTGCTGATCCAGTGAAACCAGTTGTATCTTCACCGAAGTTTTCTACAGATACGTTATTTTTTGCTGCTTGATCCCATAAGTGTCCTGTAGGTGCGTACGCCATAGGATCCCCGGCCCCTCCAGGATAACTTCTAACATTGGCTGAATCTGTTTCTTTATCCTCATAGTCCGTATTAGTTCCTTGCATTACCCATTGGTGTCCGCTTGCTGATTGAATACCTGAAGTATATACGTTATCAAGGAGCGGGAATGTACTCGCAAGTTTGTGAATGTTTGGAGTTACTACTTTTGGGAACTGAGTTAAAGCTGGTTCTCCATTTCCTTTACCTAAATCTCCTAGAACCTGATCATAAGTGCGGTTTTCTTTAATAATATAGAATACATGTTTGATGGTTGAAGGCTCACCAACACGCTCAGGCATAGCAACTGGTTTTTTATTTTGACGAGGTTTTGCGTTCAGATTCTTTAAACCAAACCAGTTGTTGTCGGCAAATACCTGTTTGGTGCCTTTTGCAAGGTCCTCGGCAGATGGGAATGGGATTAATGAAAGAGAACCAATTTGAGCATATGATGATTTCCCGGTAACCTTAATTCCTTGAATCGTTAAATCACGTGAAGGTCCACGTGAACCAATACCATCCGCATTAGCAACGATTAACTTCTTATTTTCAGAATCAACAGCAATATCTACTGGAAACCAGGCTGTCGGCAAGAGTCCTTGCAGTTCAGCAGTCTTTTTAGGTCCTTGCCAATCGTATACTGCAATCGCATTATCCCGCCCAAGACTTACCATTAACTTATTATCTACTACTTTCACAGCGTTAGGTGCTGAGCCTTTAGCAGCATTAGGGTATGGTTTGATGTCGATCGTTTGTGCGACCGTATTAGTGTTAGAATCAATGACAGAAACCGTGTCGCTATTTGTATTTGCTACAAATATGTATTGACCTGACTGCGTCATACGTTCAGGCTGCACACCAACTTCGATCGTTTTTGTGACTGTATTCGTAGTTAAGTCAATAACTGATACTGTTCCTGTCGTCGTTGCACCTGTTTTAGGATCCACAACCACATTTGTCCCTGAAGAATTTACCGTTGTGTCCCCTGCTTTTGCAGTACGGCCACCCTGGTTTGTTACATAAGCAAAGTTACCTTTGACTAATACACCTGTAGGCGCATTTTCCACTGATACTTTAGTTACTGAACCCGTTTGAGGATCAACAATTCCAAGGCTGTTATCACGGTTTAGAGCAACTAGCAGCTTACCTTCTTGTGTAACCGCTATATCAAGGGGATTAATATTTCCACCGACAGATGCTTTGGGCAGATTAATGCTTTTTTTAACAGAGGGAGTTCCATCTTCACTAACTGACATAACGACTACTTTTCCGGTTGTTCCTGATGAACCTGTTGCATATAGCGAGCTACCATCTGCTGAATAAGCTAATCCCCACATTTGAGAGAGGCCTATTGATAAATCTTGAGTAGTCAATTTTCCAGTCGAAAGATCAACAATGTTAATCCCTTTTCCACCGTAATTATTGCGTCCAACGATAGTTGCTGCTGTCTTACTATTTGGATGTACAGCAACCGTTATAGGATTGCCCCCAAATTCAATTTGTTTTCCTGCTGGTGTGATGAGTTGATTGACTGGTGTTAATACGGAGCCGTCTGCCTGAGGGCCAACGAGCCTGTTTCCAAAAGCATTATCATTTGCAGCATAAGCACCGGCAGATCCTAACAATACTGTACTTAAGGTAATCCCAGCGAGCAATTTTGTCTTACTTACTTTCTTCTTCATTATTCTTCACTCCTTTCTGAATCTTCTTAAAGAATACTCCTATTCTATTAATCTACTACTTCAGTTTAGTAAATTTATATAAAGGTTATATTTAGTAGAGTTAAGTATTAATTAGTAAATTCCCCCTAAAAAATAGGGTAGTTGGAATAATCTTTCACATTAAAACGTTGATATATCAATATTGGTAGTCCTGGTATGCTCATTTTCTCATCTAAACAAATTTACATAATTTAAAAAAAGTACAAGTAAATAACATAATTAATTACTTACTAGGATATTGAACGCCCCTCAATCGGGGATGTAGTAGAACAATTATTGCGAAAAAAGAGTAGAAAGATAGGATTTAATACTAAATGTAATCCAGGAGTCTAGCAAATTTGCAGTGTTACGGACCAGAAATGATTGCACTGGTCTGATTGAACGGCTTCTATGTAATTTATATCTATAAAAAAAATTTCACCAATAGAAAAAAGAACCGTTTATAAAACGATTCTTTGATATAACGACAAGAATGGGCATAAAGTCTACAGCCAAAAACAATAGGATCTAATTCAAGAGATACAATAAATACTTAACACTTCCTAAACGGTTTTTTGAGATTTATGACTGAGGTCACCAACAATGTCGTTGGAACTCTTGTCATATTCCTTATGAAGCCATTTATACAGAATAGGAATCATAAATAAGCTGATAAATGTGGAGCTAACTAACCCACCAATCACAACTATACCGAGAGTTTGAGAGATAATGGTGTCAGTTCGAGATGATAAAGCTAAAGGCATTAGTGTTAAAATTGTTGTTAAAGCGGTTGTGAGAATCGGCCTGATTCTAGATAATGTACCTTGTAATATTGCTTCTTCTAAAACGTGTCCTGCCAACCTATTTCTCTCTATTTTATCTACTAATACAATACCATTCGTAACCACAATTCCAGTTAACATTAACAGTCCGACCAGAGCAGCCAGATTCCATTCTAACTGGAAGATTAGCATTCCAGCGACTGATCCAATGAAGGCAAGTGGTATACAAATTAATACTGTGAGTGGTGCCTTCCATCCCCTGAATACACAGCTAATAATGGAAAGAACGATCAAAATGGAAAATGATAAAGCAATGGCCATTTCATAGATCATTTCCTTAACTTGCTCAGGAGCCCCTGCAAAAGAGTAATTGACTCCTTCGGGAAGCGGAGTATCCTTAAGTACACTTTTAACTTGTTTGGTTACTTTCCCTACATCTCTAGAAAGAATGTTTCCCGTAATAACAGCGTAAGGATGACCATCCTTCTCTTGTATCACAGATGAATCTGTGATTGGCGCTGCAACAACAAGCTGATTTAATCTAAAAGTTCTTCCCTCTTTATTAATAAACGATTCGTTACCCATTTGATTTAATAATCGCAGTGCTGGGTCTGTTTCATTGAGGGCCAGGTCGTTCTTATTATCCACACTCTTAAGATGTAAAACGATAGGATATGTATTATTGTTAAGCGAAATCTCGCCTATTGTGCCTTCAGCAGTGTATAACTTGAACCTATTTATGATATCTGATAAATTCAGACCATTTTGTTCAATCATCTTTCTGTTTAAGGTTAATTGATATTGAGAAGCGGTTCCTTCTTCATCAGCCAAACCTTGCACGGCAAGGCCCGGTATCAACTTTAGGCGATTTCCAACAGAGCGTGATAAATTTTCAAGAGTTTGGCTATCCGCACCACTTAGATTAATTTTTAATAAAGAGTCATCTCCAGAAATACTCTTGTCAGTTACCGTGTAAATTGCTGAACTTTTAAGAGAATCCAACTGCTTTTGTAATTGGTTGGTCATTCTAGTTTTATCTGCATTTTTTCCAATACTTAGGGACAGATTGGCTATATTCGGCTGCTGGATCCATCCACCTCCAGCATCAAATACATCGTCTGATTGAGGAGTGAAAGAAGAACCGAGGCCGGAAGAAAATGAAGAAACGTTTGGATTCTTTTGCAAAAGTCCCTCAACTCTCTTCACTTCTTCGTCTACTTCACTCAGCGATGTATTTTTGGGTAATTCAATTTGAATGCCGAGCTGGCCTGTATTATTAGTCATGGTCAGGAAATTTACAGGAAGCAAGGTCGAGGCTACACCCAAAACAACAAATAAACTTACAGTTATTGTACTAAGAAGCTTCCTTCTCTGAAAAACCCAGCCATAAATCTTATAAGAACGTTTAGCCATGAAATCGTCGTGTGCTGTTGGCTTTCCTTTCCAGACAAGATTATATAGAGCAGGAACTACAAGAACTGAAACGACTAAGGAAATAATGAGAGCAATAACAACAGACCATGCAAAACCTGAAAAGGCTGCGCCAACGAGACCACCGACAAGGGCTATGGGAATATACACAGCAACCGTAGTGGCCGTAGATGAAACAATCGCCGGAATCATCTCCTTTACAGCCAGTGTAATGAATGAAAAGCTTTTTAATTCTTTTCCTTCTTTTACTTTTCTGTTGATATTGTCCAAGATCACAATCGAATCATCCACAACCCTTCCCATCGCCACCACAAGGCCGGAAACGGTAAGAATGTTAAGTGAGATTCCTAATAACTTTAGGATACCGGTAGTAGCTAAAAGACATATTGGCAAGGAAATAGCAATTAATAATGTAGAGCGTACATTGCGAAAGAATAGAAATACGCAGATCATGGAGAACAAGCACCCCAATAATCCCTCTTTAACGAGTCCTTGTAAAGAATAATTCACCTGCTGCCCTTGGTCAAAAAGTATGGAGGCTTCTACATCATTATTTTTAATCGGTGTTATATCTTGTATTCGGCTGTGAATGCTTTTCGACAAATTGGTAATATTTGATGAAGGCGTTTTTAAAATATCCAGTACTACGCTCGGTGTACCTTTTGTTCTGGATATGGTCTGAAGATTAACAATCGAATTCGAAATATCTGCCACTTCAGATAGAGAAATGGTCTTACCATCTGCCCGACTTATAGACAACTTCTGCAGATCTGTTTTATTCAGCCCCCAGCCGTTCACTTTTATGGGCACCGTCATCTGGCCGTCTGATAAGTCCCCTTCTGTTTCAGTTGTGTGTTGTTGTTTGAGGGAATTATTGATATCGTCCACACTAAAACCGGACTTAATTAAATCGTCCTTACGAATTGAGATGGCGTATCCAGCATTTCCACCACCTGACACTTGAATGTCCTTTATTCCAGGAATAGTTTTAAGTCTTTTTACCACTTCTTCTTGTACGGAAGTCCTAAGCATGTTTTCCGAAATATTGACATTATTGCTTTTTAGGCTGATTGTCATAATAGGAAGCGAATGCGTACTAAGGCGGTTCACAAGGGGTTTGTCAGATTCTTTTGGCAATGAAATTTCTTCGATCGCTTTATTCACTTGCTGCTCTGCCTTTTCCATATCATATTTCATAGGAAAATTTAGACTTATAAACGAGCCCCCGTTAAAGGAATTAGTTTCCACATCTTGAAGATTGTCTACTACCCTGACCGCCTCCTGGATAGGTTTCGTTATATATTCATTAACCTGATCAGCCTGTAGGCTCTGTGCTTTTACTGAAATCGTAAGTGTAGGATTATTAATTTCAGGCAGATAATCCCTCTGCATTTGAAAGGCTGATATTGCTCCCCATACCAAAATGATGATAGTTAGTGTAATAATAAGGCCAGCTCTTCTAATAGATGCTTGTAATAAACGATTCATTTTCTCCTAATTCCCTCCTTATAAAGAAATTATTATGTACGTTTTACTGCGCCAAAGAAACATGCCAAGCATATTTACCTTTTGAATTGGCATGAAACCTGAACTGCCCTCGTTTTCAGCGAGTAGATGACCAGTGGTAGTTGCGAAATTATGGTCATCGGTTCCACCATTTGCGTTAAAAGACCCAGCAAGCAAACTTAATCCCCTTTCTCCTTTTAATAGAGTAATCCCCATCTGTTAATCTACAATTTCAGATTTGTAAAGCTATATAAATTCTTTGTTAATCCTATTAATTATTTATTCACTTCTCGCAAGAATAACTTGCAATAGTCAAGGTGATGTTTGGATCCATTACGACCTCGTAAATCCTTTAGAAGAACAAAAAAAGGCACCAACCACAAGGGTTAGTTGCCTCCTTTTCCTATTCAATTAATCCTAAAAAGTTTTTTCCGAGTATGTATTCTTTTTCATTATCAGGAATTTGAAGGGATTCCACCCATCTTTTCTTGTCCGAATAGTCATATTCATTAAATGTCTTCATCCCATATGGTCCGTCACAGCCAAAAAGAACTTTACGGTAACCTAAAGCCTCTACCGCTTGTTTTACAATTGACGGATTGAGATAATCACTTGATGTATCAACATATACATTTGGTTGTTCCTTAACGTATTTCCATAGTTTTTTCCAAAATGGTAGACCAGCGTGAGCATATATTAATTTAAGTTTAGGAAAATTTTCAGGTAGATATTTATAGGAGTCAATCTCAGAAGAAAGATGAATAATCATAGGTACATCTTTTGATTCACATAAAGCAGCAACCCTTTCAAGAGCTTTAATACGATAACCATGCATGAATGGATGAGCCTTTACCCCAATAAAACTAGGGTTTTTAAGATAGAATTCTATTTCTTCCATAAAATTAGGAATCATAGGGTTCACTGCTACCCAACCTAGAAAACGATCTGGAAATCTTGCAATTGCAGTAGCCACGATATCATTTTGTGGCTCGGTAAAAATCTTATATGTGTTACCATAAAGTTTCAAATAGCCATCTTTCACTAGACCATCATAAATTTTGTGCCCAATTTGAGGTGTATTAAGTATTAAAAAACGAAATAATCGTTGAATATGATACTGAGTGGTACGATCCGATTCAAACATTGTTTCACTCATAGGGGGGATTAGAGCAGTTTTTGCTATATTATTTTTATCCATCCCCTCTATCATTTTTTCTAAGGTCAGCATGGATTCATCCACATGGAAATGGCAATCAATAATTATATAAATCTCCCCTATTCTATTATTTTCAATGTATTTCCTTATCAACAATGGCCTCTATTTTTAAAACTGATCACTTTTAACCCATTATTACTAGTATCAAATATATGCTTTGAATAAAAACTTTATTAAATTAAAGATCTGTCCAGATTCAATTCAGCTTTGCAAATCTACTACAAGAAATAAGAAAAACGAGGCCTAAAGGTGTATTTAATATCTTACTCCCTATGTAAAAAGAGTACGTTAGCAATTGGAGTTCACACAGGATTTTTTACCTACTTATACTATTGAAGTTATAAAAAAATAAAAAATTAAATTTTTCATTAAAAGTATATCAAGTTTGGATTTTCTTTAGTAAAATAAGAAAAAAATTTCATATCAGCGAGATAAAGTGGGGGGGTCACCATGCTAGAGGGACAAATAATCAAATTCTATCGTGAACGTCAGAACATGATGCAGAAGGATTTAGGAATTGGCATCTGTTCAAGTACACATATAAGCAAAATTGAACGAGGATTAACAGAAGTTTCTAAAGAAACAATAAGCTTTCTGTCAGAACGGCTTGGCATTGATATGGAAATAGAAATTAAAACATACAATAGCATAGATTCCATTTTAAAAAAATGGCATGAATCGATCATTTTAAAACTGAAAACAAAGGCTAAGAATCTAAAGGAGCAATTAGAAGCTATTGCTCTGCTGCATATGCAGGATATTTATCGTTCCTATACGCTCATACTCACAAGATATTATTTATTGATAGGACAGGGGCAACAAGCTACATCTCTAATTGCTGAAATTGACAAATGGTCTGATCTTCCACCATATGAAAAAAACATGCTTCTTCATATTAAAGGGATTAATGCATTGATAAATAAGGAATATTATAAGGCAATTTCATATTTTCAAGGAATTGATCTAACCTATTACAACAACAAAGAGTACTATTATCATTTGGCTTTTGCCTATCATTCTCTGAATTCACGAGTATTGGCTTATTATTTTGCCGAAAAGTCCCTGAGCTTTTTCACAGAAGTACGCAGTTTTACGCGTATGATTGAAGCAGAAATGCTTATGTTGGTCCAAGTAGAGCGGGACGAGTTTTACGATCCAAAAGATATCGAATATCAAAGATTAATCGAGATGACAGAAAACATAGGATTAGACCATCAAAGAGCAATGCTGATTCACAATCTCGCATACCAAAAAGTTCGCCAAGGAAATTATGATAAAGCTAGTCAATACTATAAACAATCCATGGATATAAAAGATCCTAATACAGCCCTTCATATAGCCTCTTTGGAAGGATATATAAATGCATTATCGAAACAAGGATTGAAATCAACCGAGAAATTGCTCCAATTGGTCGAAAAGGGTATTGCTCTTTCTGAAGAAATAACAGAGCCAATCTATTTACATTTCTTCTATTTGCATAAATATAATCTTCAAAAAGAAAAAGAGCTTTACTACCATTACCTTGAAAAAGAAGCATTTCCTTATTATCAGAAAATGGCACATGTTCGCTTATCTGAATATTATGGGATAAAATTGTTTGACTATCATATGGAAAAAGGCAATGTCGAAGAAGCAAATCAATACGCTGTGCATCTCGTGGAAAAATACCGCAGAAACGATAAATTTGCTTGATTTTTAAAATAAATGATAACAACATTAAATAAAAGCAGATGGAACCGAGAATCTATAAAAGATTCTAGCTTAAACATCTGCTTTAATTTCAATCCTTTCAACTATTCAATATAATAATTCAGGTGTTAAAGTATCAATCTTAGTAAAATAAGAAAGAACTTTTTGAAGAGTGTGGATATATTCGCGTTTATTTAAATCAAATAAATTCTCTTCCTTCAACTTTCACTTATCGAATGGCTGTATTTTCAGGCGGAATATTGAAAGTAAAGGAAGTAGCTGGCTTCGAATGAACATGTTTGTCATTTATTTTCCATATTTCTAAAATGACACTAACTGTATATGTTCCTGCAGGTGCTCTCTCTCCATCATTCGTTTTGTAATTCCACGTACTTTTCCATTGGATTTGTTCCCCGCTGTTTAATGACTTATGTTGAATCACCTGTAAAAAAAATTTCCCTTTACTAAAATGATAGACCTGTTCTCCTTGTGCATTATACACCTTATAATCATAAATCTGGCTTGTTTGAAACTCTATAAACATTGCTTGATCGCTATTATTTTTAAACGTAAAAATGAATGTGGCTTGTTCCACGTCTGCGATAACATCTCCAACCCATATCCAATCTGTCATGCCTCTAACCTCCTAAGTAAAGATTAAATGATTCCCGTAAACAAAAGTAATACTCTTTCCTAGTGTATAATCCCTGTAATATAGATTATTACTTTATAAAAAACCATAACAATCCGTCTAGTTAAAAGATAAGTATAGCCTATTAAAGGTTTCTAATAGCCTTCATCCAAACGCGGACGAACTACTGAAGAGAACCAATCTTCCAAAAGATATAATGTATTCTAATTTTATTTCTATTTTTTTCAAGAACAAAAAGGTACCAGCTACCAAAGTCAGAGTTTTTCTCTTTTCTCAGGAGCTGGCACCCTTTTAGTTTAGTTATTTTTTAACAATAACCTGTGTTACTTGTACATCTTTATAACCCTTTGCTTTTATGACGATCTTATAGGATTGAGCCTTTGTAAATACTTTTCCGTTTATTATTATGTTTCCTTTATCTATTTTGTAGTTTCCTTTTATTGATTTTCCGTTTACTGTTATGCTTGTTATTGAGCTTCTCCATTTTGCATCGTCTTTGAAGGTTATGTTGATTGTTTTTCCTACTTTATTATCTTTTTTGTCTGCTGTTAATTTTGGTGCCGGTTTTACTTCTGGAATAATAACCTGTGTTACTTGTACATCTTTATAACCCTTTGCTTTTATTACGATTTTATAGGATTGAGTCTTTGTAAATACTTTTCCGTTTATTATTATGTTTCCTTTATCTATTTTGTAGTTTACTTTTATTGATTTTCCGTTTACTGTTATGCTTGTTATTGAGCTTCTCCATTTTGCATCGTCTTTGAAGGTTATGTTGATTGTTTTTCCTACTTTATTATCTTTTTTGTCTGCTGCTACTATTGGTGCTGGTTTTGCTGGTGGTGCTGGTTTTACTACTTTTGAATTAATATACAATCTTCCTTTAGTCAACATGGTCATTTTATTTCCATTATTGTCCTCAACTGTAACCTCGATCTGTCCGCCGTTTAATACAATGTCCTTTGGAACAATCCATTGTCCAACATAATGACCTGTACCTTTTCCAGCTACATCTAGTTTCTCTATCATTGGCATTTCAATGGCAGAACCGGTTGTTGTTTGTATACTCATAGACCCATTTACGTTACCTATCGGTAAAATAATTCTAAATGCTGCTTTCTTTAATCCTACCTCTGAATCAAATTCAACCTTAACTGCATCACCAGATTTTAATTTTAAATCTTGATCTGGTTTCAAATTAGTAATACCTGTTATTGCATATTTTACATTTACAGTTAGACTCTTAACTGTTTCATTTCCTGCTTTGTCTCTAGCAACAACATTTATTCCATTTTTCCCTTCCTTAGAAATAAGCTTTGCTGTCCAATTTCCATTTGAATCTATGTCTACCCTTGTTCCATTAACATTAACATAATCTAAATAATCATCTTTGGCTGTTCCTGTTACAGTTATAACTTGATCATTTATATTTGCGTTATTTTGTGGACTTGTAATGTCTAAAGCTGGTGCTGTCTTGTCTACTATAACCTTTATTTCCTTCGAATAAGGAGTAGATCCGATTTCTGTAATCGTTTTCGCCTTCAGAGTATTAACTCCCTCTTGAAGTACAGTGTCAATTGAGAAGCTTCCATCATTATTTGTCTTTCCATTTGCTATATCTTCATCATTTCTAAATATATGAACGTCCATTCCTGGAGCTGCCATACCTTTTATTGTTACGTTTTCATTATTAAAATATGAGTTGTCCAATGATGAGACGATAACTGGAGATTTTGCTTCTAGCTTAACTGTTGATCTAATCATCATGTTACCAAAATCTTTATTTGCTAAAGTGAATGGCCCACCTTTTACAAACCACCATGATCTTTGTGCTACTACTGGATTATTTTTATCCAACATAATTGCTGGACTTGCAGGAGCAAACTTATCCTGTATTAAAACCATATAAAAATCGCCTGTTACAACTATTTGTTGTGCTGATAAATCAACGACTGTCCATTTCCCTGCCTCTCTTACAGCAGTTGCATTAATTGGCCCTGCTATTATTTTTCCAGGAGCGCCATCCTTTCCACTTGCATCATAAACTGCCACCTTAAATGTATTTCCACCTGAAAATGGATCAATCATAAATAATCCAGAAGTTACGATCGCTGAAGTCTGTCCCTCTGGAAGTGACATTCTTACCGCATAGCCGCCTCCTGCCTCCCATTGAGCCACTGAATATTCTCCTGTTCCATCATCATAGCCTATCTCTCCTGGGAAGTTTATAAATGGTTTTAGCTGAAGATCATGTGAGACATTTTCATTACCCGTAATATCTACAGTAAATTTCTCATCAAAATAGTTCTCTGCTGTAACCTGTACGGTATATTTACCTTCATATGCAGTTAATGAGTAATTACCCTCTGCATCAGTTGTTACTGGTGATACTGCTGCATCCTCAATTACGTAAACTTTAGCGCCTTTCACAGGTTTTCCTGTTTGGGCATTAATTATTTTACCTTTTAATGTTCCCTTAGGTAATGGAACCATTGTAAAGTTTGTATTTTCAAGAACTTGGTTTTCTGTTACTTGAACCTTCTGATCCTGTGGATAGTATCCATAGGTTTCAGCTCTTAATGTATACTCTCCTGCTTTAATCTTAAAACTATATGAGCCGTCTTGCGGATTTGTTTTTGTTGAACGACCATTTTCAACAATAGATACTGTAGCTAGTAATGGAAGTCCTGCTGTATCAGAATTTGTCTCTACAGAATTTATTATTTGTTCTTTTGGGCTGTTACTTAAAGCTGATTTGCCACCTGATGTTGCAAATAAATTTGTTAATCTATTCATCAGTTCTTTAGGGATGTTGCTTAAAGCTGATGATGTGCTGCCTGTAGCTGCAGATTTGTTTGTTAATTTCACATCATCAATAAACCATCCTTGATGATTATTGGAGTCACCAGATATAAAGGCAAATGCGATTTCTATTTTCTTTCCTGCATATTTGCTTAGATCTATTTCCTCATTTGAATATCCTTCTGCCGTAGTACCTACATATGCTGCTTCTATATCAAAATACTCAGCGCCGTCAGGTTTAACTGCAACAAATCCATGGTCATTTTCTCCTATATCATACCAATTTTTAAACTGTAAATACGCTTTCCCTTCCGGCAGGACAATAGCGGGCATTTTTGATACCATGCTTTGATTTCCTGAATACGTTCCTTCAAGATTAGTAGCTAAAACCTTTTCTCCCGAGGCTGCTGCCTTAGGTCCTGTTGTTGGTTTTCCCCACTTCAATTGATCCGGCACTTGGGAAATACCTTCCCATCCTGTCATTTCTGTTTCGAAATCATTAAAGTATCCTATTGTAAGTGCAGGCTTAACAAGAATTTTATAGATATCACTTGTAACCTCGTTCTTTCCAAAATCAACTATTCTCCATCTGTAAGATAGATTTGATCCTACTACTCTATCAGCTGGAATTACAGCTTCATAGCTTCCTGACTTGTAGTCCCCACTAATCCTTTTAGCTACAACTGTTGTCCACTCATCTGCTGAATTTTTATACTGAAGCTCAACTGTCTCAACACTTACATTATCCTGTACATCTATTTTTAAATCTTGTTTCAATCCTTCATATGTCTCTGTAACAGGTAGATGTTTAAATGTTGGTGGTACTGTATCTTCAGCTTCTTGTGATACTTGGCCTTTAATCTCAGAAATTCCTTGCATAACTGATGTTACAGCCTTAAATGCATTTATAACACCACTTCCATATCCATTGTTAGGGGTTTCAGGATATTGAGTGTTAGTACAAGGAGTTGCTGTATTCTCTATTATTCTTTCAATATCGTCAACTTTTAAAGATGAATTGGCCTGTAGAAGTAATGCTACAAGTCCAGATGTGTGTGGAGTTGCCATCGAGGTTCCATTCCACCCACCCTCATATACACTTCCTGGAACTGAGGATCTTATATTAACTCCAGGTGCTGAAACATTTGGCTTAATTATTCCACCATATGGTGATGGCCCCCTTAATGAGAAGCCGGCTAAATTGTTGTTTATGTCAGTTGCTCCTACTGTAAAGGATTCTGGATAATTTCCTGGATTAGCAACTGATCCTGGCCCACCAGGATTGGAAGGGGTTATATTTCCTGCTGCAAATACTGGCACTATATTTGCTGCTCTCCAGTTTCTTATAATCGTTCTATACCAATCATCTACTCCAGGACCGCCTCCCCATGAGTTATTAATAACATTAGGAGCCATTTCTGGATGTGGTACACCATTTCTATCCTTAGGTGCAAGCATCCATTCACCAGCTGCTATTAAATCAGCATCATTTCCGCCATCTTTTGTAAATGCCTTAGCAGCTATCCACTTTGCTCCTGGCGCAACACCTATCTTATTTGTTCCATTTGGTTCTGAACCAACCATAGTACCCACTGTATGGGTTCCATGACCGAGATCATCGTAGGGTACTGAACCGTGAGTTTCAGTTGCATCAAACCAATTGAATTCATTATTTGGATTGTCTGGATTATTTGGGTCATATCCTCTATATTTTGTCTTTAACGCAGGGTGATCCCACTGAACTCCTGTATCTATGCTACCAACAACTATCCCTGTTCCATCTATTCCCAAGCTCCAAACATCAGGCGCCCCAATTTTTTTAAGCCCCCATTCTGTATTCTCATCCGCTTGAACAGCAGCTCCAGTAGTTTTTTCAGGATGGATTAACTTAGTAATTCCATTAGGTTTTATACTTTCAACCTCAGGCATAGCTGCTATGTTTTTCATAACATCCTCTGTTGCTGTAACTGCCATACCATTTACGATGTAAAATGATTTAATATCCTTTACATTTCCGTTATTTTTTTCTTTTACTAAATACTTCTTCAAATTACTCTGTGATGAATCTGCTTTAATTCTCAATTCAGAAACGATTGATGAACGAACTACTAACTCTTTTTTTACATTTGATAGCTGCTTATTCTTAGCCTTTGCTTCATTAGCAACCTTTACTGTATCTACCTGATCCTTAAATTTAACAAGAAAGCTATTTTGAGACTTGTTGTCAAATTCTTTTTCAAGTTCTGGACTTATTTTATTCTCTATTACTTCTTTAGCTTCTAGGTTATTGCTATTCATATTATTTTTACTTGCATAAGCCTTACCATAATTTCCAACTGGTCCAACAAATGAGCTTATGGTAAGTAGGCAAGTTGTCGACAATGCAAGCAATTTTTTGGTGATTTTCATTCTGTTTATACCTCCATATTTAGATTGAATTTACCTAACTACTCCTTTTTCCTCCTTTCCTTTAATTGCTTGAACCTATTAAACTTATAAAATAGGTTTGCGATGAGAATTACAACACTCACTGCATGTTCAAATTTTAAGAAATATCTTGAAGCAGGATTCAAAGTTGAATAGGGAAAATTAAGAGATTGCTAACAAGATACCTTCTAAACCAATTACCAATTCTGTATCAGATTTATGTATTATCTAGCTGTATTTGAAATGAATGGGTAACATTGAATTTTAATAGAATTATATATTTGTCAGAATAGGATGACAAATGGGGTTTTGTAAGAGGGGGACGTTCTATTTTTTTACATTTTTTTATATTTTTTTACACTTTTTTACATTTTTAATAATTTTGAATATTACAATATTGTAAATCTATCAATCGTACTATTAATATAGATTTTGACTTGGGTTTATTAATCAATATATTGACAATTAAGAAATTGTGTGGAAGAAGGTGTATAAGAACTCAACCCCACATTCCTACGTTCCCATTTTCCCGTTCATAATTATAAGTAAAAAAGGCAGCGCCCAATGGGCTGCTGCCTTTGAAATTTGTTGTGTCACGCACTCCACGTGCGCAGTCTACAATTGGAAGTATATAAGAGTATACTACATTTAATCGCTAAATGATAAGTACAATTGACGCTAACAAGTACTTCAAGATCAGTTTATCGGTGTCTAATTTATTAAGTATTCATAACGCTCTTCCTTCATATCGGTATATCTTTTGAATAACTGATTTATTAACTGAAGATTTATTAACTGATCTAACTCTTGACTACATTGAATGGTTTTAGAATGAAGAAAACCATAACTTTTATTAAAATCATATAATTCGTTTCTCTTTTCCTCTATCTCTAGTGATGCTTGTCGTTGTAATAAAGTAGCCATCCCTAAAACCCCTCCATCTTTATTTTAAAGTAATCATATTGATTAATTGAAAGTCGCGCTCTATTTTGACACATCGCTTGATTTTGTCTATACTGCTTTTTCCTACAAAATAGAAAAATAAAAGGTAAAAAACCGGCAACGTCATAATGAAGCGTCACCAGTTCTTGGTATCATGTAAATTATCTAGGTTCCATCTATAGTTTGACATGTGACGTCATAAACTACCCAGTTGCTGTCCTGTTTATTTTTTAGTTTAAGACTGATCAAACGTAGGAAGTAAGCTAAGACTTTTTCAACAATTGGAAACTGTTTGAACGTATTGTTCAATCATTACACGCGTAAACTATAACACTCTTTGTCGAACTCTACTGTCCAATCTACCCATTATGCATTCGTCCTATCTTCTACCTTCATCTATTTTGATTATTACATTACTCGTATACAGCACCATCGTCTTTTTGTTTAGCTGTAACAGATAGAATAGCAGAGTATGTTACACCTTGATAATCATTATTTGCTGATTCATCAAGCTTTCACCAAATGAAATATCAATGTATTCATCTTTTTCTAAATTCCAGAACTAGTAGTCTCGCCCTGATTCTGCACCATCACCGAGGAGAATTTCCTTTTTCCAACAGTTACATTAGAATTTGCCGTTAAAGCGGCAACTAACTTTGCTGCTACCGGGGCATTCAAGTAACCAGTTACCATTTCGACACCTTTTGTAAGTTCAGCTTAATCCTAAGAAGCACTTACTTCATTTGTAGTTCCCTCGAATAATTCTTCTAATTTATCTTGTAATTCTTTTAATACTTCATCCGATCTCCTTTCCCTTAATTACTTGAACCCATTAACTTATAAAATAGGTTTAGCGATGAGAATTACAACATAAACTGCATGTTCAAATAAGAAATATCTAGAAGCAGGATTGATAGTGAAAAGGGAAATTAAGAGATTGCTAACAAGATGAAAGGGCCACCTCCTAAACCAATTACAGATTCTGTATAAGAGTTATGTAATTTCTAGCTGGATATAAAATGAATGGGTAACATAGGATTTTAAAAGAATTATATATTTGTTAGGCTAGGATGACAAATGGGGTTTTGTAAGGGGTTGACGGCCTGTTTTTTTACATTTAATTACATTTTTTTATATTTTTTTACATTTTTAATAATTTCGAATACTATAACATTTCAAATCTATCAATCGCACTATTTATATAGATTTTGACTTGGGTTTATAAATCAATATATTGACAATTAAGATATTGTGTGATGATTGGTAGATAAGAAGGATCAATACAGTACATTGGAAAGTATAAATAAGGAGAGGATATTTTTTTCTGTGTGAAAAACATATTTTACTTATAAACGGAAGTATAGGTGTTGTCACTATATATATTTAAATCTTTCGGTGCCGTTTTACAAAGAAGACGCCCCTACTTTTCTTTAAATTCTTTTAGCATTGATAGTTGTTTTGACCATGGTTTTGTTTTGTGGAGCAGGAATTTATTTTGGATTTACATTTTCTGTTCAGCAATATTAAACCCTTGATACAAAACCTCATTTTCCGATTTTTTCATTCTAATTTTTTTAGCAAATCATTATTATTTTTCGAATAAAGTTTTGATAAAAAAAGGGAAAAAAGGCTGAGGTGACTACGTTCGTTCCTTTTACCCTTTCCCTACTCATGCCTTTTATCAGATGTATATTCTGATTTTGGTATAGGTTTATTTTGTTTAGCAGAAGTTTATTTGTTTGTTACATTTTTTAAAACTAGTTGCGCCACACACTCCACATTTAAAGTTTGTAATTGGCAATACAATAGATGTTGGTGAGATACATGATGTTCATGATCAAAAAATCCCTCCAAAATACCATTAAGTAATTTAATCAAACAAAAAGCCAAGGATTTCTCCTCACTTTCTTAACAGTTCAAACACTTAACCATGCCTCTATGTCTATATTATATGGCATTCCATCTTGTGCACCTTTTTTTGTTACAGATATACCTGCAGCAATGTTAGCAAAACTTATACTTTCATTTACAGTTTTTCCTTTAGAAATAGCAACGCTAAAAGCACCAGTAAATGTATCTCCTGCTCCAGTAGTATCAATTGCTTCTACTTTTATTACAGGAACATTTATTTGTTGTTCACCATCAAAGTAAATCGTACCATTTTTACCAAGAGTTACAATGAGCTTATTAGGGTACAATCTTAATAAATCTTCTAATTTAATCTGATCCTCATCCAGAACAATTTTGTACTCATGTTCATTCGGTATAATATAAGTAATCATATCCAAAAGATTTTTTGTTAACTTTATTGCTGGGGCAGGGTTAACAACGATTACCTTTCCATTTTTATGAAGGATAGGTACTAAATAGTCAATAATCTCTATAGGAGTTTCTAATTGAAAAACAAATACATCATGTTCAAGGATACTTTTCTCCACGTTTTTTATATAAGTTAGGTTTGTTTCTAGATTTGCACCTGACACGACTGAAATTCGATTATCACTTTTGCATAATTCTATAAATGCTACTCCGGTTTGAGAATCATTAACATAATTCAGTAATGAAATATTTATATTCTCTTTGATCAGCTGCTCCTGAATAAATTGAACATTTTCATCCATGCCAAGTGAGCCGTAAAAAGAAACTTCTCCTTCTAGACGAGCTGCGGCCACCGCTTGGTTAGCCCCTTTTCCCCCTAATTTTTTAAAAAAATTATTAGCTAATATTGTTTTTCCCAAGTTCGGAAGCTTATCCGATTCTATAATTTAATCAATATTTATACTGCCAATAACTGCGATTTTTCCCACTACATCACCTATTTTACATTATGTTTAGCTTTGAATTAGAAAACTATACTCCTCCCCTTGTTAGTTTTAGTACAAACTTGACCTTGTGTCGCATCATCTTTTTCACAAAAGATGCTATCAAGTATTCGGAAAAGACAAATATTACCTTAATTGATGAAGAAAAGTTAATTCGAAAACTATTAAAGCGAGCCTTTTAACTCTTTATTAATTAGAAAATAATAGAAATATCATCATTTAACCTACCTTCATACAGTATTCGAATAGGCTAAATATACTATGTCTTAATCCTAAATTATAATTAAACATGTAAAGGCATCTGACTTAGATAATTGTAAAAATAGTTAAAAGAACAACAAAAATAAAAAGGAGTGTGAGTATTGGAACAGATACTTTTATATCTTTCATTCGGATTTTTTATCATATGGTATTTCGTACGTCCTTTATTAGTTTTAATATTTGGATTGTTAAATAAAAAGAAAATAACAAATTTTACATCTCACCAAACTGAGGGTGTAAGTGTTGTTATCCCCTGTCATAATGAAGAAGCCGTTATAAAAGATACTTTGCTCAGTGTATTAAATCAAAAAGTACCTTATGATTTTGAATTAATCGTAGTAGAAAATAATTCAACAGACCAAACCTTTTCGATTGTCAAAGAATTGGCTAAAGAATTTCCTCAAATTAAACCATATTCGCTTAAAATTCCTCGTTATAGACAAAATGGAACTCGTATAAATCCAATTAGTTATGCTATTAATTTCGGAGTAAAAAAATCAATCTACCCAATTATCCTTCGTTTAGATGGTGATACACAGTTAGGCAATGAGCATGTTATGAAAAAAATGGTTCAACCTATACTTCAAAACGAAGCTGTTTTATGTGCTTGTAATGTAGCTGTAGAAAATGCCAAAGAAAATATTTTAACCCGGCTACAAGTAATTGAATATTTCTTATCAATGGACGTAGATCGAAAGGCACAACAACTGTTGCAAACTTTAATTTGCGCGTCTGGTGCTTTGCAGGCTTTTTCAAGAGAAGAATTTTGGATTTCTGGAGGATATACAGATAATATTCATGTAAGTGAAGATATGGATCTTACATTGAAAATGCATCGTCAAGGCTGTGTTAAATTTGTAGAAGATGCGGTTGTATATACAGATGTACCAAACACATTAAAGAATCTTCTAAAGCAACGAGTTTGGTGGACACAAATTGGTATGAATTGCACATATCAGCATAAAAAGGGAGTTTATAATAAAACATATGGTAAGAATGGAATAGTTGGTTTTATTGGATTACCTTTAAAAATTTTCTTATCTTTCCAATCATTTTTTGGAATGATTATAAAAGTTATGACATCTATAGTAGCTGTACTTTCTGGAATTACAACGGACATAATAGAAACTTTTATAATCATTAGTATAATCCATGTAGCCCTTGATCTCTTTTCTGTTTTAATTTGCATACCTGTGTCCAAAAATAGAAAAGTGCTTTCTAACTTGTGGTTAATGCCTTTTGCTACATTAATTTATGGTCCCATTTTAAATTTTGTAAAAATATATGCTGTGTTTAATGGAGTTTATAAAGTAAATAAAGAGCATATTATGTTAAGCAAACAAACTAGGGAAGGTTCAGACACGAAAAGCTTCGTAGCATAATGTCGTTTTTTGGCATTATGATTCTTACCTTCAAATTTAAAAATATCGAATTATCAATGGTTTAGAAGGTTTCTAGAACGTCACAACTTTCGACATATAGTGCTACTATAATAATTTCACAAGTAATTCATGCAATTTTAAGAAATATAATTGAGCCTATCTAGAGATAGGCTCTTTTTATTTTATTATAAAAGTTTAATATTAGTTTATGCGCTCAGCAAAACAGGCCATTACCTAGGATGGTAACCAAAAAAAGTTACAAAAGTTAGTTAGTTTCGAGTTCTAGTTAGGCTGTTATAAATATCTTCTTAATTTTTTATTTTTTATCGGTTAACATCAATTTTCACTTCTTAAAATCCTTTAAGGACAAGCTTGCCAAGCACTACACATGCGCTATTTGTAATTGGCTATACATGAGACGATGTTGAGTTTACAACTAATCACAAAATAATATAGGCGTTTGACCATTAGTATGAAAAACCATTGATAAAGTACTACAAGATCTGTGTATCCGTGTCTAAATTATTAGGTAGTCAAAACGATCATCCTTCATAGCATTATAGCGTTTGAATAACTGATTTATTAACTGGTCTAACTCTTGACTACATTGAATAGTTTTAGAATGAAGAAACCCATACCTCTTATTAAAAACATATAATTCATTTCTCTTTTCCTCTATTGCTAGAGTTGCTTGTTGTTGTAATAAAGTAACCATTCACAAATACCCCCATTATAAAAACCTCTTATAAGAATTATCGCTTAATGTAACTTCCTAAATTTGCTACTCCGTTGTAATCTTTTCCGCTTGTCATAGTAAATTTAGAATAATTTTATCGTTTAATTGAAAACCACGCTCCATTTTGAAACTAGTGGGACACGGTTGGTAAACACTCAAATTCAAAATCCCATTTGTCACCCTTTCTCTATGCTTTTTCAGCAGAATAGAGTAATTAGTAGTAAAAAAATGACAACTCCATAACTAAGCGTCACCGGTTCTTGTTAATATTTAAATAAGCTAGAAACTATCTAGCCATCTTCTTTTTGCTTTACTGTAACAGATAGATTAGCAGAGTAGGTTACACATTGATAATCATTATTTGCTGATTCATCTAGCTTTACACCAAATGAAATATTAATGTATTCATTTTTTTCTTGATTCCAGAACCCGTTGTCTGTACCTGACTCTGCTCCATCACCTAAGAGAATGTCTTTTTTGCCAACAGCTGCAGCTTATATTAAAACTTTAAGATTTTATGGATATTTTGTAAAATCATGAATTATTATGGAAACCATAACATTATTTTATCAATTTCAAGAACATACTAATGTGCCCTAGTTACTGTTAATACACGTGTTCTGGCAACATAAGAAAAAACCAAGGCTTTTTTCAAGAAGCGCTTGGCTGAATTGGCATATCCTTTTACTAAGGAAGTGGTCAATGGTATTTCCCTTTGATTTGACTGCAAGATATTTTTGTATTTCCACATCGATCACATATCTTGTTTAGAGTAATAGTATCGATATGTTTAAGAATAAGAGAATAATTGCAATTGCTTTAAAGATTTTGCACCAGATCCTTCTGGAGCAGTAAGGCATACTTTCTTAATGTAATATTTTTGATTAATAATAAAATATAAACATTACTAGGGCTTAAAATCGTCCTGTTGTCTCCTGTTCAACTTGTCATGACATCACTACTTGTATCAGTGTGAAATCACTAATAAAAGAAGATTGTTTGACTTATTCCATAGTAGAAATGCTGTTCCAAATTTTTTGAATTAGATCAATAAAAGATTGAATGATTACTAATTTTTCTTTTTCCTTCAATGTAATTATTGAGGTTTTTACTTTTACCTTGTTATTAGTAGCCAAGATAGGGACTAAGTCACCATTGATAATTTCTTTATTTAAGCAACCACTGGTTCCCACCCCTACTCCAAGATTATTTAATACGGCCTTTTTAATCCCGTCTAAACTTCCAAATTCTATTACGTTTTGTGGTGAGAGTTTCAATTGTCTCAAAAATTTACTCATCATTGCTTCACAATATCCGTCATCTTGATATTTAATTAAAGGAAATTTTGTCAGTAATTGGTCTTCTGGGTACCGATCATATAAATCTTTAGAAGCTACTAGAACCATGCATTCCTCTGCGATTACAATGTTTGTAAATCCATTTTTACTTAGCTCGCCTGAAATAATTCCGATATCGTATTTGTTTGATTCTATTCCATTTATCACTTCATCACTTTTGCAGGAAATCAATTTTATCTGTATTTGGGGATATAGCTTTAAGTATTCAGAAATGACATAAGGAAAATAATTTGTACAATAGCTTTCACCAGCGGCAATCGTTACATTTCCATACGAATTTGAAAGTTCCGCGAATGATGATTCAATCTCCTCTACTATGGAAAAAAGCTGATCTGTATATGTTTTAAGGATTTCACCTTCAGGCGTCAAAAAAGTCTTCTTTCCTATTCGTATAAATAGCTCCTGTTTCAATTCTTGCTCGAGCGTCTGAATTTGTGCGGTTACAGCAGGTTGAGTGAAGTTTAACTGTTGTGCAGCTTTTGTAAAATTCAAGTGCTCTGCTACGAATTTGAAAGTTTTCAGATGTCTTAATTCCATTATAGCTACTCTCCATCTATCAAATTTTTTGGACTGGTAAATAATAATATAGTGCTAAATATCAATAAAATAATGTTATGGATACCATTATGTCTTTTAATAACAACCTCTTTAAAGGTCCGCCAACATTAGTTTCTTTTCCTAAAAAAAGAAAAGCTGACATAATCGTTATCTTAATGAACATTCCGTAACCTCTAAAATATTTTTTCCAATCAGTATCATTTTCGGACTATTTAAGGACATTACCTTAATTATAGCACACCTTTTAGGTTGTGACATAATATTCTGAAAAACTAATTCAAATGCACTTGTTCGTTTTAAAGATAGGTTTTAAATATTAATTATAAACTTACTTTTAATATAGAAGAGAATCTTCTCATGATCATCTAAACATAAAATAGATCAGATGAAATATTCATCTGATCTAGTATAAATACAAACCTAATTTATTTTTTCACTACAACTTTTTTCGCTTTACCTATATTCCCTGCCTTATCTTTTGCATAAACGTAAAGGACTGTTCCCACTTTTTGTTTTTTATAAGATACAGTATAAATTCCTTTGCTGTTAGCATTACCAGAACCAATGATTACTTTTCCTGCTTTCACATAAACTCTAGCATTTGGTTCGGCTTTCCCTGTTACTTTTGTCTTAGATATACTATTAGCAGAAGGAATTGCTGGTGGTGTTATGTCTTTTATTAAAACCTTTCTTGCAGCTCCAACATTCCCCGATTTATCAACTGCGTAAACATGAAGGATTGTTCCTACTTTTTGACTTTTAAAGGTAATAGAATAAGTTCCTTTGCTGTTTACAACTGAAGAACCTATGATTACTTTGCCTATTTTAACGTATACTTTGGAACCGATCTCAGCTTTTCCAGAGATTTTTGTATATGACACCTTACTTACCGAAGGAATACTCGGTACTGTTTTGTCCACTACAACAATATTAGTTTCTTTACTTACTAAACCAGTATCATTGCTAGCGATAGCATATAATTTTAGACCAGCCTTTAGTTTTGTACTTAATGGTATAGAAAACTGGCCATCCTCCCCTACTTTTCCTGTTAATGTAAATTGATTTTTATCTGTAATTGTAACAGTTGTGTTCGGTTCAGCTTTTCCAGTAATCTTTATACTTTCAGATGATACTTTATTTACATCGGGTTGATTTGGAGCTGGAACAGGCTTAGGTATTGAAATTTGATGGTTTGTTACATTAAATTTCACTATTCGTCTGTCCGCTTCCGAACCACCTAATGGAGTTAGAATTGCTCTGTATTCACCATTAGCAGCTAATTCATCTAGTTTAAAGCTTCCTTTAAAGGTAGAACTTGGATTCTTAGAGGAATCAAGTTTGATTTCATTCCCCTCTGGATCAAAAACTTTACCGTCCCAAACAATCGGTTTTGAAGCTTCAGCTTTAATTGATAAAGTATTAAATACATTTTCATCCTCTGGATTGGCAGTTAATGATGTAATAAATGATGCAGGTGGGGTAACACCTTTATAGATTGTAATATTCTTATACGTATAACGTCCTGCAAGATCAGTTACAAAAAATTGGAAATCATTTCTACCTTCTGATAATTTAAGAGTCATCTTTTGCTTATAATCTAAAGGTCTTTGCTCGTACGGTTGTTCTAGCTCTCTATAAGCTTCTTCGTTTCCATTCACTACTAAACGGAAGACATCGAAGTTATCAGTAATAGAAACCGTTACTTCTGGATCCACACCATCTTTTGCAATATAATTATTTTGTGGTAAACCTGTAATTTGAATGCTAGCACTTTGTGAATCAATAAAAATTTGTCGACGGAATTCAATTTTATTTCCAACTACATCTTCGCCTTCAATGAACACTTCATGTACACCATCTTCACTAAAGGTAAGTTGTGATTTAAAATCATAACGTTTTAAGTCTGGATTATATGTTATATCTAGTTTCTTCACTGGACCCCCAACAAGTTTGTCACTTCTCACTTGTAAATATTTTACTAGTGAATCGTCCGTTACGTATCCTGTTAAAGGTATTCCACGTATAGTATACTTACCGAATGGTGCTGGTGAAGCCGAAATAATATACGGGATCTTGTTATCAGGAACAGATGCTTTAAATGTTGAACTATTTTCTGCATTGTCCTCTACTATAATATCAATATTTTTTATGTCTTTGATTTCTTTTCCATCTGAGTCTTCGAGTTTTGTTAAATCAAACTCGAATTGCGTTTCTCCCTTCTTAGGAACGATATCACCTATCCATTCTTTCCGATCATTAAACAAAACCTTAACTTCATTAAGACCACTGCCATTGCTATCTTGAGCATTAAAATATAGCTTTTTCTTACTGTATGAAACATTTGAGATTACTGGTTTTGTATTATCAACAACTACAGGGAAATTTACTACTTGTTGAGGCTCACCAGGGTTGTCAACTTGTGTTTTGATTGTATAGTAATATAAACCTTCTGGAACAAGCTTATTATTTACCTTTCCATCCCATGTAGTATACTCAGGTTTCCATGTATAAGTAGAGTTATCCTTACGTTGCTCTTTATCAGTTCGTAACTTACGGAGTGTATTCCCACTTGTATCTGTAATGCTATATTCAACCGTTTTACTATTTCTTAAAAATTGAAGTACAGGTGTAAGTGACTCCTTTTTGTCATCTCCATTTGGAGAAATAGCTATTCTTTCTTTATCCCAGCTTCTTGTATACCCAAGTTGTCCAATCCTAAAACTACTATCTTGATCAACAAATCCCGAGAAATTGTAGAATGAATGTGATGCATCGTACACTGTAGCGTCAAGGACTGGAGGTGCATTCCAATCACCTTTAAAGCCTACATAAGGTACAGAAAGATCTGGAAGTGCTACATCCTGAGATTCATTTTTTAGAGTAATAAATCCTTCTACAAAATAACCATTTATCATCAATGCTTCTAACTCAGCTTTTGCATTTGTAAGATCGATTCTTACAGTAAAATCTTTTGATTGACCTGGGAATAATGTTAGAGTCGGTGTATCTGTTGTAACAACAGCCTTAGAAATTTCCTTTGATTTTAGATCGTTTCTTCCACCTGAAATTGAATCTGTTAAAACGGATGTGTCTACCTTGTACGACACATCTTTATCACTAAAGTTAGTTGCCGTTAACGTCATTTCAATTTTGTCGGTATTGATTTCTTTCAGTTCGACCTTTGCATCATTTGTACCTTTTCGAACAACATAAACAGGTGTATTAACAGCTTTATGTAGCTGCATAATACCAGCACCTTGTCTACGTGGAGAGTAATAATTATTATTGTTATCTGGATCCTGAACTGGTTTAGCTGTATTCATTAAGAGCGTTTTAACTCTTTTTACTTTATCCGCACCTTGTAATTGCGGGAATAATTCTTGAACTTTTTGAAGTACTAATGCAGCTCCCCCTGACACGTGAGGTGCAGCCATTGAAGTACCACTCATTGTTCCATATTTTCCGTCATTTAAGGTTGAGTAAATTTGTCCACCTGGTGCAGTGATTTCAGGCTTTAATTCCAAACTTGGAGTCACACCCCAAGAAGTTGAAGTTGACATTCTACCAGCAGCGTTATTTACAACAGTTTTATGATCGCCAGTAAATGTAACCTTCCCTGTGCCACCTGCAGCTTTAATTTTCTCCTCAAGAGTATTTCCTTCACTAATTCCTATCGAAACATACGGTATTTTTGGGTTAGTTAATGCCATGCTTACATAATCTCCATGGGAAACATGCCCTCTTACAATAACCCCTGCCGCTCCATTAGCTTCAGCATAATATCGAATAGTGTCATAAGGCATAGAACTTGAAGACCTTACTGCAAAAACGATTTTACCTTTTACATCTTTACCCTCATACGCTGAAGAAGTCCCATTACCCACATAAACAACATCAAGTTCTTTATTAGTTCCAAATACCTCCAATGGGTCTGGAGAAGATTGTTTCTTAAACGGGATTGGAAGCGTTTCGTCTCCAATTTTGACATTCATTTGGTCTAATTGAATAAAGTTATTTTCAATATTTGCTACTGAAATAGAGTTTGTTGCAACACTAGGAGACCCAACTAGACCAATATCAGGGTTAGATGCAAATGGTTTATTACCTTTTGAACTACCAATTCGATCAGAGTTTCCAGCAGAAATTGCCATTAATACTCCACTGTTAACAGCTCTTTCAACTGCTTTTTGCTCAAAATTATCAGAGTTAACAAAACCAGCCTCTGCACCTAAGCTCATATTCAGAACATCCGCACCTAGCTTAATCCCATCATCAATCGCTTTTACATAAATGTCACCAAAAGTAGTTTGCATTCCAGGGTCGTTACTGAATACTTTTAGTGCTAATAGCTGTGCTTCTGGAGCAACACCTTTAATGCCGTTTCCACTTTCGTCACCATTTGCCCCAACAGTTCCAGCAACGTGCATCCCGTGCATCGATGCATTTGGACCAAGATCACGAATTTCTTGATTTTTATCTGCATAGTTATAACCATACGGAACTTTTAAAGTATAATACTGTCCAGGTAGGTTATTTGCTGAGATAATAGCATCTGTTTTTTCCTTTGTCAGCTTGCGCTTAGGGTCTTCTTTTAAGGTCATATCTGGATGAGTTGGATCAATCCCAGTATCAATGATACCAACAACCATGCCTTTCCCATCATAACCTGTATTCCAAGTTTGAATGGCTTGTACCATAGCTTTACTGGTCAGCATATTTGGTTTTTCTTTCGGTCTTTCATATTCATTTACTAGATTGACAGATTCTACATTTGGTAAACTCTCAAGTTCATCGATCTTTCCATACTCGATTTCTCCACTTACTCCGTTAACAACTGTTGTAAATGTATTTTTAACTTTTAAATCGATATTATCTTCTTTCACATCTGTTAAAAATTCTTTTTGTTCATCTTTAACTTCTGATTGCAACTCTACTTTTTTTGACGCTGGTAAATCTTTATATCTTACTCCTTTTTTAATAGAGTAAGATATTGCTGGATCTCCATCCAACTCAATGAAAACACGAACTTTGTCATGATCTTTATGTTCTGTAGGTGCTACTGCACTTTCTTGACTTAAACGATCTTTTAATCCTTGTGTTGCTATTGAACTCTCTTGACCTAAACGATATTTTAATCCTGTAGGTGCTTCTGCACTCTTTTGAGACGGATGATCAAGTTTAAACAGTTCATCAGGTTTTATCGTATCTAAACTTGCAGCACTTACAAAAGTCGCTGTACCTGAAAGTAATAATAATGATGCCACTCCCACTGATGTGAACTTTTTCAATTTTTTATTTTTCTTCAATTGCCTCTCCCTCTTCTCTCTATTTTTTTGGCAAAAAAATAAATGCCCCCCTCTTCAATTCATTGCAAGTGCTTTGAAGTTCTTCTACCAGAACCCCAAAAATAATATAAGTTGCTTCAGTTCTTGTTCTTGTCTGCTACAAACTTATATTAAAACTTTAAGATTTTTTGAATTTTTTGTAAAATCATGAAATATTATGGTAACCATAACGTTTTTTTATTGATTTTAAGAATATTCTAATGTTCAACTGTTAATACATGCGGTCTGGCAACATAAGAAAAAGCCAAGGCTTTTCCAAAAGCGTTTGGCTGATTTGACATATTGTTTAATAAAGAAGAAAGTTAATGGTATTTCCTTTTAAATAGCTACACGATATTTTTGTTTTTCCTTACCGACACACAACTTTATTAGAGTAATAGAATCAGTCTGCTAAAGAGTTAGAGATTCATGCAATTGTTTTGCAGACATCACTATGGCTTAATGTGCCCTGTTATTTCACGTTTTTATAAAATTTCTCTCCACTAGTAAAATAGTTATAACACCATTAAAAGAATATCGTTAGGCTTTTTTATCCCATAGTAGAAATGTTATTCCAAATTTTTTGGATTAGATTAATAAAGGATTGAATTGTTACTACTTTTTCTTTTTCCTTCAATGTAATAATAGAAGTTTTTATTTTCACCTTGTTCTCAGTAACTTGGATCGGGACTAAATCACCATTGCGAATTTCTTCTTTTATGCAGAGACTACATCCTAACCCTACCCCGAAATTATTTAATACGGCCTTTTTGATACCATCTAAACTTCCAAATTCTATTACGTTTTGTGAAGAGAGTTTCGATTGTCTCATAAATTTTTTCATCATCGTTTCATAATATCCGTCAGCTTGATATTTAATTAAAGGAAATTTCGTCAGTAATTGGTCTTCAGAGTAGCTAGCATATAAATCTTTAGAAACGACTAAAACTATTTCTTCTTCTGCAATCACGATGTTCGTAATTTCACTTTTACATAGCTCACCCGAAATAATCCCTATATCGAATTTGTTTGATTCGATCCCTCTTATCACTTCATCCCTTTTACAGGAAATCAACTTAATCTGTATATGGGGAAATAGTTTCAAGTACTCAGAAATGACATAAGGAAAATAATTCGAACAAAAGCTTTCACCAGCAGCAATCGTAACAATTCCATGCGAATTAGAAAGTTCTGCGAATGATGATTCAATCTCCTCTACTATGGAAAAAAGCTGTTCCGTATATGATTTAAGGATTTCACCTTCAGGCGTCAAAAAGGTCTTCTTTCCTATTCGTATAAACAACTCTTGTTTCAATTCTTTTTCAAGTGTCTGAATTTGTGCAGTAACAGCTGGTTGAGTGAAATTTAACTGTTGCGCAGCCTTTGTAAAATTTAAGTACTCTGCTACGAATTTGAAAGTTTTCAGATGTCTTAATTCCATTATTGCTTCTCCATCTATCTAATTTTTTAGGACTTGTACATAATGGACAGAGCCTTAATAAATACGTGCTGTATATTTCTTTACTTCTGCTGGAAGTGGAGAAACATATTTCACACCGTCACAACGTTCAACTAGCTCTGCTTTTGCTTTTTCGATAAGTTCTGGACAATTAAGCACTTCCATTGCTGTAGCTGCCATCACTTTTCCAGCATGAAGCATCCCTTTATGAGCAATAGAGGTTGTTCCAGTTGCAACGATCTGCCAAGTATGTAACGGTGTTCCAAGTGGTTCACATGCCGTCATACATTGTGCTGTAGGAACTATCCAACTTACATCCCCAACGTCTGTAGAACCTGGCAGGACTCCATTTGCAGGAGAAAATGGGTCGATAAGGTCTGATAGCACTTTCCCTACTAATTCTTTATTCATTTTCACTTCTAGGTTTATATCTGCTTCCGTTAGTGTTTCTTGAATATTTTTTGCAAATTGTAATTCCTCTTCATCATGCCTTGGTACACCTAATGAAATGAAGTTATCATACATGATTTTTTCTAACGTTGTATTAGAAATTACATTAGAAAGGCCTGATGCAAAGTCAATTTCTACTTCAGTTCCAGTCATTAATGCAGCCCCTCTTGCAATGTCACAAATACGTTGATAAATTTCTTCTGTTTGTGACACACGTGGTGCACGTATAAAATAAAGTGTTTCCGCTTCTTTTTGTACCACATTTGGTGATAAGCCACCTGAATTCGTCACGGCATAATGAACCCTTGCTTCTGGAATAATATGTTCACGTAAATAGTTCACTCCAATATTCATAAGTTCAACTGCATCCAATGCACTTCTTCCTAAATGTGGAGTGGCAGCTGCATGTGAACTTTTCCCTAAAAATTTAAAGTATACTTCGTAACACGCAAGTGAAGCGATGGACATTACACCATTACGTGTTCCTGGATGCCATGTTAATGCTATATCCACATCATTAAACAATCCTTCTCTTACCATAAATGTCTTTCCACCACCAATTTCTTCACCAGGGCAACCATAATAACGAACAGTACCTTCTACATTGTTTTCCTCCATGTAGTAACGAAGGGCAATTGCTGCTGCTAGTGATCCTGTTCCGAGTAAATTATGCCCACATCCATGACCATTTCCACCTATTTTCACTGGATTATAATGTGATACTCCACCTGACTGACTTAACCCTGAAAGAGCGTCAAACTCTCCTAAAAATGCTATAATAGGTTTTCCACTTCCAAAACTACCAATAAATGCAGTATCAATGTTTCCCACACCTTTTTGAACGCAAAAACCTTCTTCATCTAATGTTTTGCATAACAATTGTGCAGATTTATCCTCTTGAAACCCCAATTCAGCATAACTCCAAATTTTATCACTCACTTGAATAAGCTTTTGACGCTTTTCTTCTATTATTTCTGATAATCGTTGACGAAAATCCATATATTTCACCTCTGTTATATTTGTAGTAAAATTCACTATATCTTTTTAAAGCGTAATGAAATGAATGTAACTTACGCTATCTTAGATGAATTGCTTTCGAAAATACCGTTATTGTTATTCTCAATTTTAAATACTAAAGAACAAATACTCGTTATACCTAATGCTACAACAAGGAAAATGAACGCAGCTTGAAACGATCCACCAAATGCATCAATTAATGCTCCCATCGCCGTTGGAGCAATAAATCCTGCCAATCCAGCAACAAAATACATAGTACCCATAAAAGACCCAACAATATTTTCTGAAACGTATTTTAACGGTATAGATAAAATAGTCATAGTTAGCGCTGATGATCCCAAAGAGTAAATACTTTGATAGACAATTACCATTTGAATAGAAGACGCATTAACCATTAACAGCAAGCAAATACTTGCTAGAATTGCGCAAAATAAAACGATAAACTTCTCTTTACCTGCCAACGATTTATCAATTAAATAGCCTGTTAAAATAGCAGATGCTAATCCAAATACTTGTGGAATCATTGAAAGAGAACCCAATTCAGTTAAATTTAAACCACGTTCTTGCTCTAAATAAGACGGCATCCATGACGAAAAGCCCCATTGTGCAATACTTGAACCAAAATACATGATGACCAGAACCCACAGGATTTTATTTCTGTATAAGTCTTTCATCGTTATTTTAGGAATGTTATGACCATCTTCTATCGTTTTTACCATTTTTGGCGGATTGTAATGTTTAGCTAAAAATAGAGTTACAACAAGACCAACGCTCCCAATAATATAAAACATTACACGCCAACCCCAAGTATCTGTGATTAAACCAGTAATATATAAAGCGAGAACCGAGCCTATTAACTGAGCAGCAAGTAAAATAGACTTCGCTCTTGCACGCACTTCTCTTTTATAAATTTCAGTAACAGCTACACTACTGCCAGTAGGTAATCCCCCATCACCTAATCCAAGAATAAAGCGCATCGCTAAAATCGCAACAAATGATCCAACCATACCTGTTAACAATGAAAAGAGAGAGATAATGAATGTAGCTATTATAATCACTTTTCTAGAGCCAAACTTATCTGAGAACCACCCTGCCAAAAGTGTCATACATGCACTACTTAACCAAAAGCTGCTAATCACCATTCCACTCTGTGTTTGAGATAAATGTAATTCTTTACTAATCGGTATGATGGCAATATTCATACCAAACAATGTCAAAGAATCAACAATCCAACCTAAGAACAATAATGAAAAGATAAAATGACGTTTCCCATTGCTCAATTGCGCTTTTTCCATAGTTCTCCCCCTAATTATCTTCTGAAAAAATCCAGATTTTAGTTTGTTATTTTCGGACCACTTACGGACATTTCCTTAAGTATATCATATCCTTTAAATCACGCCATAATATTCTGAAAATACCAGAAATTTCTTTTTAGGATTCTTATTACCAATTTCTGTTACACTATATAATGAAGGGAGCGAAAAACATTGAGTATATTTCTAGGTTTACTTGGACCAAGTGATTCTGTCGAAGTAGTTCAACAAAATTTGAAGAAATACGATGACATAACTTGTATTCCTATTGCGTTCTTAACCGAAGAGGATTTAGAAAAACGTGTTTTACCACGTAAAAATGATATAACCATGTGGCTATGTACTGGGCCAATTTCATATAATATTGTTAAAAATTGGGGGAAATTAACCGATCCTATTTTCCACCTTTCATTCAGCGGTGCTGTTTTATACAAACTATTGCTTCATATAGCTCATGAGCATAATTTGAAAGTTTACGAAATAAGCTACGATGGTATCTCTCGTAATGAGATTGAACGAGTCTTACAAGAAACTAATATTAAAACAAAACTAAAATATGTTAAATCAGATACAATAGAATTACAAGAATTAATCGACTTTCACTATCATTGCTATAATAATGGATATACTAAAGTGGTTGTTACAGGTCATCCAATTCTTCAACAATTAAAAAAGCTTGGCGTCCCTGCCTATCGAATGTTTCCATCAGATATTACTGTTGAATCAACTGTAAATGAAATTCGCAGAACGTACGAAATGCTTCTTTTTAAACGAGCTCAAATTGCTGTTCAAATTATCGAATATGATTCTGCTTTTGCTGACTTGACTAACACAGCATTTACAACTCACAAACTTCAAGAAATTGAACTCGAATTTATGAATAAATTGCGTACATATACAAATAAAATTCAAGGTTCCTATCTTTCTATTGGTCCAGGTCGATATATGATCTTTTCAACAAGAGGTTTTTTGCAAGATATCACTAATGACTTCACACATAGACCAGAAATTGATACATTTAGGGGATTAAAGGATGAGTTGGAGACTTGTGGAATTGGTATTGGTCATTCAGCATATGAAGCTGAACTCAATGCATGGAACGCTTTATTACAAAGTAGAAAGTGGGGAAAAGGTTCATGGGCAGTTTGCTTTGATGATAAGAGAATTGCAGGCCCTCTTGGACAAGAAAAACAGCTTACTTTTTCTTATACATCAGAAGAAATAAAATCTATAAAAGAAAAAACCTCTCTCAGTGTAGCGACGCTTCATAAATTGAAATCGATAATAAAAAAACGTTTAAATGAAGAAATGAGTGCTAATGAACTTGCTCAATATATGCAAATTACAACACGCAGTGCTCGACGTATACTAAGTGAGTTAGAAGTAAATGGACTTGCTCAAGTTATAGCTGAGGAAAATCCAAGTACTAAGGGACGCCCGAGGAAGATTTATAAACTATTATTATAAAGGGACTAGTTGGAACACTTACTGATTCTGGTGCAATATAGTAAAAAACAGCACCCTACACACTATTAAAAATAAAAATGGTTTACTTTGCTTAATAAATAATGGTCAAAAATATAATGAGGCTTACGTAACACACGCAGGTCATGCTAAAAAATTATAGAATAACAAACTATAAAAATAGCCTACCCATCATCTGCAGATAGATAGGCTATTAAACTTATTTCAAGCCATAAGCCTTAAAGATATCTTGAGAAATTTTGTTGCCTTGATCATCCCAAGCAGTTGTTCGTAATGAAACATACTTAGCATTCTTCGGATTGTTGATCTTGGCTAACCACTTGTTATCGTCTGTTCGCTCGAGTTTCACAGTCTCCCACGACTCACCTTCATTAAAGGAGACCTCTAATGTCGCTCCTTCTAGCTTACCGTAATCTGCTACACCTTCAAGTTTTGCAACAGATAGTTCGAGTGGAGTGGAAGGTGCCGCAAGTGCGTTACCGTTCATATCGGTCTCAACCTTATAATCCAGTGAATAGAATGGGAGTAAAGTTTTGATTCCTTTACCTTTTTGAGACCAGAATGTCCATTCTGTATGTGTACTTAATGATGTTTTCAATGTATTCCAGCGATTCGTGTCTCGCTTCGCATCATTTACTAGACGGAATTGTGTTTTTTCTTCTGGGACTGGTTTTGAAAGCATAGTTCGTCCTTTTCCTTCTTTTAGAAGAGTATCTCCTTGGTACAATTTAAGTGTTTGATTTTCTTCGTCATCATTGATATAACCTGTAGAACCATTTCCTGAATCAGCCCATGCAGGAATATTAAATTGTAAATTGTTCCCTTGGCGGTTAGGTGTATAGCCTTCACCCAAGCGCGGACGAACTACTGGAGAGAACCAGTCTTCCTGAAGTTTTTGTCCTTTTTCATACGTAACTAAAGGCTGGCGAACTACCCATGGACACTGATAAAGATAAGGATAGCCTACTGGTGCGCATGATTTTGTACCAAATACGCTAGCTTCGTGATACCAGCGAGTATCTTTCACTGCTGAAACCCACTCTGTTCGAACAGAAGGAAACTGTATAGTGTTAATAGTCCCCAGATAGTCATTTGTATACGGACGAAAATCATAACGGAACTCAGTACCACGTGCTTCACGATCTGATTTGTAACGCGTGTCGATTTTAACGAGTTCATTGTTAGATGGAGCATATGTTAAATTTTTTGGAATCTGGCCTTGATGAACATCGATCAAATCATAGACATATGGTGTCTTTGCTTCACCTTCAACAAACAGATGCAGGTTGCCGGAACGTGCTGCTGCAATCACTTCATCGCCTTCACTTTTACTAATTCCAGAAACGGGCAGAGGAATATTCTTGCCATCTAGATTTTCCAGAGTATTTCCTATAAGTGGAGTGAATTCCTCATCTAGATTGTTTACGATAATTAACAGCTTTGCTCCCGCTGCAAGTGCCGCAGTGGCTTGTGCTCGTGTCGCAGCGACCCGCTCAGAAAAAGTACCTTCCGTGATGCGATCGACGACAACTACTTTTGCATTTTTGTCTAGATGCTCAAAGTCAGCCGGTGTTCCTTTTCCTGCGTAAACCGTTGATAAGTTATATTTACCGTCAAGAAGTTCACTTGCCGACGCCAGTTGTTCATCCAACACTTTTTCTTTAAATTTGATCTCAAGGGCAGGTTTTATTAAACGCCAGCGAGTCAGAAATTCGAATTCGCCTGTTTCAACCTCCTTTGTTGGTGTAGCATATATTTTATCGACATTTGGAGCTATTGTATAGCGAGAAATCAATGATTGGTTACCAAGTGTACGGTAGTATTGCAAGCGGCGTTGACTTGGTTCTGTCTTATGCGGCACTTCAGCTGAAATTTCTTGTGCATTTCGCGCATCAAGTTCCACTGTTTTAGGACCGTCTACCTTGATTTCAGGATTACCGACTAATGCTACACTAACATGATCGGTATAGCCATCCATTCCTATATAAGCCATAGCTGAATACGTACCAGGTGGCAAACGAAGTGTTTTTGTTCCAGTTGCGGGTATGGATTCGTATGTAGGTTTCATGTTTTCGCTAACGAGACCGACAATCGTAAAATTAGGCTTTCCATTAAGGTCCTTAGCGTTAAACGTTACCGGATACCTCTCATCTTCTTTCACCATGCCCATTGAAGTATGAGCCACTTGCTTGCCTTCAGAATCAGTTGCTGTTAACTGCCCTTCAAAACGACCCCAGTTACCAATCGTTGGATCTACTGTAACGGTTACTGTCTTTTTACCATTAGCTGGAACAATAATTTGGTTTTCTGAAACCTTCAGCAAACCATCAGGTACGTTTTTGCCAACTGTATTCTTAAAATTAGCTTGGAGGTTAAGCGTAACTGCAGTATCGCTGTCGTTTGAGTATGTGACTGTTTTTTGTACAGGCTGAGCCTTGTCGTATGGCCACTCAAAGTAACCGAACGACAGAGAACCCGTTGCTCGAACAGTGCTGTTTACAGCTGCAGCTACATCCAATCGGCCCGAACCGATATGATAAGGCGAATAATCTAATCTCTTAGACGTACTCATTAACGCTTCTTTCAGTTGAGTTCCATTCCACTCAGGATGCTTTTGCAGTAGGATTGCTGCAGCACCCGCCACATGTGGGGTTGCCATGGATGTACCACTCAGACTCTTGTAAAATCCGCTTCCTGATGTTAGTCCAGATCGAGCAGCAACAATCCCAACACCTGGTGCAGACAGGTCAGGTTTCAATCCCATATCTCCAAAACGAGGTCCTTTTGATGTGAAATCAGCAATTTTGTCTGCCTTATCCACAGCACCAATCGTTAATGCAGCATCTGCTGCTCCTGGTGAACCGATGGACCCTTCACCACCTGAGTTACCGGCAGCAATAACAAACAGTGCACCTGTTTCTTCACTTAGATTATTTACAGCTTGGGACAACGGGTCTGTTCCGTCACTTTGCCCCCCTCCCAAACTCATGCTTACTATCTTTGCGTTATGTGCAGCCCATTCCATACCGTCAATAATCCATGATTCCATACCGCGTCCATTGTTATCTAAAACTTTCCCTACGAGTAAACTTGCTTCAGGAGCAACTCCTTTGTTCTTGCCTTCAGAAGCAGCACCTGTCCCTGCGATCGTTGAAGCAACGTGTGTACCATGCCCTTGACCATCATCAACCGTTTGTCCTGGTACAAAGCTTTTTGCCTCGTCTACTTGATTTGAAAGATCGGGATGATTCGGATCGATTCCTGTATCAAGTACAGCTACCTTAACCCCTTTACCTGTAAAACCAGATTCCCAAGCCGTTGGTGCACCGATTTGAGGTACGCTTTGTTCTAATGTGGCTTCCACATGACCATCAAGCCAGATCTTTTCAATGCCTTGATCGAATTCTGAATTAGATTTATTTTGCTCTGATGCCTCAGGTGTGATATCCTTCCAGAACATTTCCTCTTCTTTCTTAGATGTTTCAAGAGCAGCACCATTAATACTTTCTAACTTACGAACCGTTTTTGCTCCTTTTAGATTGGCCTTCTTTGTTTCAACGGTTCCCGCTGTTTGGGCAGATCCCACTGTTTGTACGGCTCTCGCTGACTGGGTAGATCCCGCTGTGGACTCTTTATATTCTACGATAATTGGAAGGGAAGAAAGACTTTTATCATCATAGCCGTTCTCTATTAATTCCGTTACATTAAACAAATTCTTGTCCAGTTTGTCAGCAGCTAGATAAGGAATAGCTGAATTTGGTATGACATACGTATCATCATCAATTGTTAAAATTTGTGCGCCTGCATCGTTCGGATCGGCAGGTTCCACGTTTATGACATTTTTACCGTCTTCGATCTTTTTAATTTTGACGACGTCACCCGTAATAAGGGTAATGGTTTTTTCATCGGAACCATTCAAAGGTAACTTATCAATCTTTAAATTAGGTATATTCTCTGCTATTGCTTCAGTTGAAGGTACCGAATGAATTGTTGAGATTATTAAGCCCGCTGAAAACGCCATAGTAGTTGATTTTTTAATTAATGAATTAAATTTCATAATACTCCCCTATCTGATTTAACTAAATTTTCAGAATACTAACAATTAAGTGCTCCTTTCTTAAAATTTTGAATTTCTATACTGATCATGCCTCTTTATTTGAGTAATAGAATCAGTATGTTTAAGATTTAGAGATTCATTGTAAGTGCTTTCAAATTCATGTTTCAGAAAATCTTGGCTGCTGCAACTTATATTAAAACATTAAGTTTTTATTAGATTATTGTAAAATCATAAAATATTATGGTAACCATAACATAATTTTATAGATGTTCAGAACTATACTGATATCCACCAGTCCAAAATCTAGTATTAGTACAATAAAATATGCCCTCCTCCAAATTAGAGGGGGGATCTTAAATTCACATAGTTAGTTACATTTTCTAGTGGGGAGGCTTCTTATTGAACTAACGCATGCGTTCGTATTATAAGGTCAACCAGTTAAATTTTCTGGTTGACCATTTTTTATATGGTTTTATCATTAAAGTAGTCGGGGCGGAACGAAGCTTGCGTGGGGCTTGGACCCCGTCAACTAAACAGTTCACCCCCTACTTATAGAAACATGCTTTGGGCTGGTTGGGACAAGGATCCCTAATAAAAAGCGAACCTATGACACTATAAGGGAGTATTAGGGGAACCGATAAATTTAGTTTTAGGAGGAGATCGTTATGAATCCAGTAGAGGGTCTGGATGTCGCAAAAGGAGAGAGTCAGATCGACAGGGCATTACCATTCACCTGTTATGCAGTTCTTAGATAACTTAAATTATATTTATATCGTTATTAATCCATTAATCTCTTATCGAGCTAAAAGTTTAAGAAAGGTAAAGACTGATGCCATCGATGCGTGCCATCTCTGCGAGCTGTATTACAAAGAAGAGTTAGAGCCACATAAAAAACGTGTCCCTTAACTGTTGATTCAAATAGTCTAAAGAATATCGCATTTTCCTCATATTAGCTTCCAAAATCTTTCCATTTTCAATAATGACGGTTGGGTTACCTGCAAATATATTTCTTCCAATTCTGCTTTTCATAGAAATGTAACTAACAAGTAAAATGATGGGCACTAAAAAATAGCCTACCCATCATCTGCAGATGGATAGGCTATTAAACTTATCTCAAGCCATAAGCCTTAATGATATCTTGAGAAATTTTGTTACCTAGATCATCCCAAGCAGCTGCACGTAATGAAACATGCTCAGCATTCTTCGGATTGTTGATCTTGGCTACCCACTTGTTATCGGCTGTACGCTCGAGTTTCACAGTCTCCCACGACGCACCTTCATTAAAGGAAACCTCTAATGTCGCTCCTTCTATCTTACCGTAACCAGCTACACCATCAAGTTTTGCAACAGATAGTTCGAATGTAGTGGAAGGTGCCGCAAGTGCGTTACCGTTCATATCGGTCTCAACCTTATAATCCAGTGAATAGAACGGGAGTAAAGTATAGACTTCTTTGCCTTTTTGAGACCAGAATGTCCATTCTGTATGCGTACTTACTGATGTTTTCCAGCGATTCGAGTCTCGCTTCGCATCACTTACTAGACGGTATTGTGTATTTTCTTCTCGGACTGGGTCTGAAATCATAGTTTGTCCTTTTTCTTCTCTAAGAAGAGTATCTCCTTGGTACATTTTAAGTGTTTGATTTTTTACGGATTCCTCATACATGACATGACCTGTAGAGCCATTTCCTGAATCTGCCCAAGCAGGAATATTAAATAGTAAATTTTCCCCTTGGCGGTTAGGTATCCAATAGCTTCTACTCAAACGCGGACGAACTACTGGAGAGAACCAGTCTTCCTGAAGTCTTTGTCCTTTTTCATACGTAACTAATGGCTGGCGAACTACCCATGAACTGTCTTTTACGCTGGCTTCTTTATACCAGCTAGTATCTTTCACTGCTGAAACCCACTCTGTTCGAACAGAAGGCAACTGTAGATTATTTAAAATCCCTATAGCTGCTTTATTATACGGACGTAGATCATAACGGAACTCTCCACCAGATGCTTTACGATCTGATTTGTAACGCGTGTCGATCTTAACAAGTTCATTGTCAGATGGTGTATATTTTAAATTCTTTTGAATCTGACCTTGATGAACATCCATCAAATCATATACATATGGTGTATTAGCTTCACCTTCAACAAACAGGTGCAGGTTTCCGGAACGTGCTGCTGCAATCACTTCATCGCCTTCACTCTTACTGATTCCAGCAACGGTAAGTGGGCTGTCCGTCCAATCTGTTGTACTTCCTACATAATCATAGAATTCCTTATCTTCGTTGTTTACGATAATCAACAGCTTTGCACCCGCTGCATGTGCCGCAGCTGCCTGCTCAGAAGTCGTAACTTCCGTGTTACGATCGACGACAACCACTTTACCATTTGCTTTCAGATGCTCATAGTCAGCAGGTGATCCTTTTCCTGCATAAACCGTTGATAAGTTATATTTACCATCAAGAAGTGAACTTCCCTCCAACAGTAGATCATCCAACACTTTTCCTTTAAAATTGATCTCAAGGGAAGGTTTTATTAAACGCCAGCGAGTCAAAAATTCGAATTCTCCTGTCTCAACTTTCTTTGTTGGGGCAGCATACATTTTATCGACCCATGGATACATCCAAAAAAGATGGGAAAAGTTTTTATTTTTATTATCCCAGTCACGGTGGTATTCCATGCGTCGATAGCTTGGTTCTGTTTTCTTAGGCACTTCAACTGAAATTTCTTGTGCATCTCGTGCATCAAGTTCCACGGTTTGAGGACTGTCTAGCTTGACTTCAGGATTACCGACTAGTGCTACACCTTCATGATCGGTTTCAGTATCCACTTCTATATAAGACATGGCTGAATATGTACCAGCTGGTAATCGAAGTTCTGTTGTTCCGTTTACAGCTACAAACTGGAACTTCATGGTTTCGTTATTAATAAGTCCTACAAACGTATTAATCGGGTCACCATTACGGTCCTTAGCGTTAAGCTTTAGCGGAATCCTCTGTGCGTCTTTCATCATGCCCATTGAAGTATGAGCCACTTGCTTGCCTTCAGAATCCGTTGCTGTTAGGTGCCCCTCATAACGACCCCAGTCGCCAAGCTTCGGATCTACTGTTACTGTTACTGTCTTTGTACCATTAGCTGGAACAGTGATTTGGTTTTCGGAAACCGTCAGCAAACCATCAGGTACATTTTTACCATTTGTATTTTTAAAATCAGCTTGGAGGTTAAGCGTAACTGCAGAATCGTTGTCGTTTGTATATGTGACTGTTTTTTGTACAGGCTGCGCCTTATCGTATGGCCACTCAAAGATGCCGAACGACAGAGAACCCGTTGCACGAACAGTGCTATTTACAGCTGCAGCTACATCTAGTCGGCCCGATCCGATATCGTAAGGCGAATAATCTAATCTCTTAGATGTACTCATCAACGCTTCTTTCAGTTGAGTACCATTCCACTCAGGATGCTTCTGCAGAAGGATTGCCGCAGCACCCGCCACATGTGGTGTTGCCATGGATGTACCACTCAGACTCATGTAAGATTGGTTGATTCCTGCTCGAGTAGTTAGAGCAGCAACAATCCCAACACCTGGTGCAGACAGGTCAGGTTTCAATCCCATATCTCCAGTACGAGGTCCTTTTGATGTGAAATAAGCAATTTTGTCTGCTTTATCCACAGCACCGATCGTTAAAGCAGCATCTGCAGCTGCTGGTGAACCGATTGATTCTACTGCACCTGAATTACCGGCAGCAATTACAAATAGTGCACCTGTTTCTTTACTTAGGCTATTTACGGCTTGAGACATCGGGTCTGTTCCGTCACTTGTCCCGCCTCCCAAACTCATGTTTATAATCTTGGCTTTGTGTGCAGCCCATTCCATACCGTCAATAATCGCTGAAAATGCACCGCGTCCATTACTATCTAATACTTTCCCTACGAGTAAACGTGCTTCAGGAGCAACTCCTTTGTTCTTGCCTTCAGAAGCAGCACCTGTCCCTAATACCGTTGAAGCAACGTGTGTACCATGCCCGTTAAAATCATCAACCGTTTCTCCATAGACAAAGCTTTTTGCCTCGTCTATTTGATTTGCAAGATCGGGATGATTAGGATCAATTCCTGTATCAAGTACCGCTATCTTAACCCCCTTACCAGTAAAACCAGATTCCCAAGCCGTTGGGGCACCAATCTGAGGTACGCTTTCGGCTAATGTGGCTTCCACACGACCATCAAGCCAGATCTTTTCAATGCCCTGGTCGAATTCTGGGTTAGATTTGGCTTTCTGGGATGCCTCTGGTGTGATATCCTTCCAGAACGTACGTGCTTCTTTCTTAGATTCTGCAAGAGCGGCACCATTAATACTTTCTAACACGCGAACCTTTTTTACCCCTTTTGGATCGGCTTTATTTGTTTGGATGGCTTCCGTTTTTTGGTCTGGTCCCGCTGTGGGCTCTTTGTATTCTACGATAACTGGCAGGGAAGAGAGACTTTTATCATCATAGCCGTTCTCTATTAATTTCGTTACATTAAATAAATCATTGTCCAGTTTGTCAGCAGCCAGATAAGGCATAACTGAATTTGGTATGACATACGTATCTTCACCAATCGTAAATATTTCTACGCCTACATCGTTCTGATTGGCAGGTTCCACGTTTATGATGCTTTTACCATTTTCAATCTTTTTGATTTTGACGATGTCACCGGTAATTAGCGTAATGGTTTTTTCGTCGGAACCACTCATATTTAACTTGTCAATCTTTAAACCAGGAATATTCTCTGCTATTGCTTCAGTTGAAGGTACCGAATGAATTGTTGAGATTATTAAGCCCGCTGAAAACGCCATAGTAGTTGATTTTTTAATTAATGAATTAAATTTCATAATACTCCCCTTTCTGGTTTGACAAAATTTTCAGAATACTAACAATCAAGTGCTCCTTTCTTAAAATTTTGAATTTCCATACTGATCTTGCCTCTTTATTTGAGTAATAGAATCAGTATGTTTAAGATTTAGAGATTCATTGTAAGTGCTTTCAAATTCATGTTCCAGAAAATCTAGGCTGCTGCAACTTATATTAAAACATTAAGTTTTTATTAGATTATTGTAAAATCATAAAATATTATGGTAACCATAAAAATATTTTATTGATTTTCAGCACTATTCTCATTTGCACCAGTCCAAAAAATCTAATTCTGGTGCAAATTAGCTACTGTTATTAAGTAAGGTACTGCAAAAAATGAAAAAGCCCTTGGCTGAACTCGCACACCACCATATACAAAACACAACAAATAACTGAACAAATACGAATCATTATACTATTAAAATAAATAAAAAAGGCAGCACCCTATCGGGTTCCCTGCCTTACTTCTTTAAAATGAGTTCCGCCACACACTCCACATGTGTCGACTGTAATTGACAACACAATAGATGTTGGTGGGTTTATCAACATACTTGAGGCACTTTATACCTAGGTTAATGAAATAATTCGATAGAAACTTATTAACTCCCGTATTCAACTAAAGCACGCGTTAGTTGCATAAAATCAAATTTAATTCTTTGAAATAACCGTAGTTAATTAATAGATAGAAAGATACAGTATGCGAATCCTCCAACACATAAAAATTGTATCAAGCCTATTTTTTTAGTTCTTTTATTATTACTCAGTTGACTACTTATTCCAGCAAATAAACATGTAATTAAACTTAATGAATATGAAATGACCATATTAATTCTGGTTGGAGAATGTAACATGTCATAAATACCATAAACGGAATAAACAATAAATAAAATTAAGCCACAAAAAGCTAAATAATCAAAGATTTTCTTAACCACACACTCAATCCTCTCTTATTACGATGATAACTTTAATAAGTATACCTTCAACTAAAGCATTGCTTAAGTTACATAAGTGGTACTTATATTTGTAGAATTATTTTATCATTAAACAAAAAGGCATTAATCCATCAAAAGAATCATATAATTGCAATTTCTTATTGAACTGATATGAACGAAACTGTCAAATCACCAGACCCAAATGGTTTTAAAATTAGGGTTTTATCTGTTTTTAGACAGACTTATTCTAAGACTACCAACTTAGTTTTCAAAAAGGTTTTACTCAGTCTGTGAATTACCTTTCTAAATTAATTAGAATAGGAGTATTTGGTTTTATAAGTTAAAGGATAATTACCTTAAAACCTTGGCACGAAGGCAAAAATATCAACAGTGATTTACAGTCTGATATGCGTGGGTTGGTTACCACATTTCATTCTATCCGTTACGGAGCTGCCTCGATCTAAACGCGTACGTTCAGTATTATACCTAGTACATAGTTCAACAAGAGGGTTCTCCTTACCGAGTTTGCCTCCGAGCCAAAATTTCAATAGTAATTAGACTTTATGATTTCGATAGATTAGATTTTAAATTTTTAATAATAATTAAGTAAATGATTAGTTTTTAAGCAACATTTGACTGATTTAATTTTTGATCTTCTATACTACAACCAATTGCCCAGATAAACCCAAGTAATTCACGAGCAACAGCTACTACTGCAAACTTACCTGCCTTACCTCTAGCTGTAATTCGACTATATTTTAAATTGAGACGATGTTGCGCTTTCCAAGAAATTCTTTGTGCTTCAATTGGTTGACCAGCTTGTCTTTTCAATAATTCACCTTTAAGAGAAGGTCGATGACGATAAGACCAGGAACATTCGACTAATGCACGGCGAATATGTGAATTTCCGATTTTCGTAATGGAACCTTGCCAACGATTTGATCCACTAGAGTATTCCTTTGGAACGAGACCAGCATAAGACATTAATTGTCTCGGATTTGAAAAACGGGAGAATTGACCAATTTCAGCTACTAGAGTGACAGCTGTAACTTCAGCTATACCTCTTAATGTCTGAAGAGCTTGTATTACAGGCGCGTGTTCACTTTCAACTGCTTCTTCGTGAATCTGTGCTTCAATACGCTTCATTCTTTCTTCAACTTCATAAATACAATGTAAATATTCTTGGAAAACAATGCGTAATGACTGTTTATTAAAAGTGAGTGTATTCAACCAAGTACGATATTTGACTGTCCAATTTTTCACACCTTGAGGTGGACGAATTTCGTGACGTAATAAAAAGTGAACTAATCTTTGACGATATCTTTGTAAATCTTCTCGCGTATCAAAACGCGCACGGATTAAATCTCTTAATGCTTCATGTGTTTCATCTGGAACCCAAACAGCAGTTAGCTCACCAGCTCGAAGAAGTTGAGCCAGACGTAATGAATCACGACGATCCGTTTTTACCCGATCACCAGCACGCTTTGGAATAAGAGTGGGTGCAACCACAATACATTCGATATCCATAGATAAAAGTTGACGGTAAATACTATAACCGCATGCCCCAGCTTCATAGCAGACAAGTAGTTTTTCTGGATCACCTAACTTTTTGAAAAGTTTACGAATACTTTCAGGTGTATTTTGAATGTTTCCATGAAATCTTGGTGCACCTCGTCCTTCTTCAGCAATACCAACAGAAATAAATTCTTTTGAAACGTCTAAACCAACAAATTTTTGACTATCCTTCATAATACACGGCTCCTTTTGTTTGTAGCTCTACATTTGGCATGGGTAGGCTTTTTTATCACTCCCATTATTGCCAACTGCAACCTACGTTAAGCAAACAGGAGCCGTTTCGTTCATTATGACTAAACTGCCATTTAGCGCAATAAAAAAACCGACTTAAAAGTCGATCATATTGTTGAACTAACGCATGCGTTAATTGCATAAGGTTCCTATAATTTTTCAATTAAAAACACCAAATCATCAAAATTCGTTTCAAACCCTAAGTCATTACATTTATAAATAATTTTTCCTTCTTGCTCATCAACAATCATCCCCGATGAGTATGACTGTGATTGCCTTCCATTGCCTTTATCCCAGATATTATAAAAACTTAAATAACCATTTTTAGAATGACATTTGCAAATAATATCTTTAGGAGAAGTGTCCTCCCATAAATTAATACTCAGGTAGATTTCTTCACTAAGGGCTGGTATTTCAATACCCATATCTGTTCTTAACCAAATACCTTGCCTATGGAATGAACCTTTACTAATAAATTTAATCTTTATTAATTGTTGATCTTTTATTGGTTGTACTTCCCACTTAATAACATTGCTCATTCCCTTTTCAGAAAATGACTTACTATAAATTCGCTCAATCCCAAAATCCATTTTTCTTCTCCAATTCGAGTATGTTTATATGTATTTTACACCATAAATTTACAATTTCTTTATTAAACTATCCTACCATTTAGTTTAACAAAAAAGACCGCCGAAGCAGTCGATGGTTGTACAACTAATGCATGCGTTCGTATTATAAGGTCAACCAGTTAAATTTTCTGGTTGACCATTTTTTATATGGTCTTATGATTAAAGTAGTCGGGGCAGAACGAAGCTTGCGTGGGGCTTAGACCCCGTCAACTAAACAGTTCACCTTCTACTTATAGAAACATGCTTTGGGCTGGTTGGGACAAGGATCCCGCATAACAAGCGAACCTATGACACTATAAGGGAGTATTAGGGGAACCGATAAATTTAGTTTTAGGAGGAGATAATTATGAATCCAGTAGCTGGTCTGGATGTCGCAAAAGGAGAGAGTCAGGTTCAAGGTTTTTTAGATAAAAAGACTCCTTTTAAAAGAAGTTTTAAGATATTACATACGGTTGAAGGCTTTGAGCAGCTACTTCAATTCTTAAAGAGTATCGAAGAAACAACGAACACAAAACCAGTATTGATAATGGAATCAACAGGGCATTACCATTCACCTGTTATGCAGTTCTTAGATAACTCAAATTATATTTATATCGTTATTAATCCATTAATCTCTTATCGAGCTAAAAGTTCGAGTTTAAGAAAGGTAAAGACTGATGTCATCGATGCGTATCACCTCTGCGAGCTGTATTACAAAGAAGAGTTAGAGCCATATAAAAAACGTGGTGCACAATTACTGAATCTACGAAATTTAACGAGACAACATGATCATTTAACGGGTATTAGTTCACAGGCAAAACTACATTTTCTAGCGATTCTAGATCAAGTGTTTCCTGAATATCGAGGTGTATTTGGAGATTTGTATTCTAATGTTTCGCTCTTAACTTTACTAGAGTTTCCTTCATCTGAGGCTGTGCTACAAACTGGTGAAGATCAACTAGCTAAACGAATCGCATCTTTATGTACTAGTCGTTCTAAACAATGGGCAAAGGAAAGAGCAAAGCTTTTAATTACTGCGGCAGAAAAAAATCCGTTTCAAGTTAATCTTTATAAAAGTCTTATCATTTCGCTTGAAATGCATATTAAAATGGTTCTTCAATACAAAGAACATCTATCCAATTTAAAATCAGAGATAGATGTCCTCGTAAAAGAAATTGAAGAATATACTATCATCCAATCGATTCCAGGTATCGGAAAAAAAATCGCGGCAACGATTATCTCTGAAATTGGTGAAATTGATCGGTTTGATAATCCTAAAAAACTTGTGGCTTTCACTGGTGTTGACCCGAGTGTCTTTGAATCTGGTAAATTCACAGCCAGTAGAAACCGTATTACAAAACGTGGATCTAGTCGATTGAGACATGCGTTATTCATGGCTGTTCGGTGTGCAATTCGTGATAATCGTAAGAGTAAGACAACAGACGAAATCATCCCACGAAATAAACGAATGCGACAATATTATGATAAAAAGCGCGAAGAAGGAAAACCATTTAGAGTAACAGTTATTGCTTGTGTAAACAAACTATTGCATTGGATTTATGCCCTGTTAAAAAGCAAAACAACCTTCCAAGATCTAGCTTAAAATCTGAATAACCTCTATTACCATAATCTTCCAATTTTTAAATAAGTGGAAGATTATTTGGCATGTCAAAAATAGTATAACATGAGTCATAAATATTTTTTAATGAAAAATATTGACAAACTATTAGCTGGTTTAGTTGCATTAGAAAATTACTTTTCTTGTGTTATTATGTCTAATAAATTTGGAAACGCTAATTCAATTTGGTTAATATCTAGCTTTATATTTTTTTTGGCTACTTCAATTGCTATTTAATGTAGCTCATGTTAGTTGTAAAAGGACCTTCATAGAAGATCCTTTTTCTTAAGAAGTTGTATAGAAAACAGTTGCAGCCGCACCCTCTGGTAATGCCCCATCGCCTGTTGTAATTCGAACTGATATTAAATCACATGGATCAACAATTAATGATGCAGCTGGTGACATCCCGCAACAAAACGGAGGGTTTGGACCTTGAACTGATGCGATGATGCCCGTAGCCATCGCAGTTTGAGCACAGTTTGTACTAATATAAATTTGCGCTGTTGCTGTTTCATCTGCAGCTAACGCATTGTCTCGAATACTAAAGATAATTCCCGTAATAATTCCAGCTCTTGGAATCACAACCGTATTCCGGTTAAACATTGGAGAAGATGTTCCTAGACCAATGAAATCATTATTTCCAATAGATTGGTCCGTACCGAAATAAATAAAGCTTTCACCTGCGCCTGCTGGGCCTGTAGCTCCTGCTGGGCCTGTAGCTCCTGCCTGACCTGTTGCACCCGCTGAACCTGTAGCTCCTGCCTGACCTGTTGCACCCGCTGAACCTGTAGCTCCTGCCTGACCTGTTGCACCCGCTGAACCTGTAGCTCCTGCCTGACCTGTTGCACCTGCTGGGCCTGTAGCTCCTGCTGAACCCGGTAATCCTTGTGGTCCTGTGGCTCCCATCTTTCCTCTCGGTCCTCTTTCACCCTCTTTACCTCTAGGTCCTCTAGGTCCTTCGCAACAGCAACAACATTCCTTACACTGATGACTATCATTACATTTACATTTTTCTTCTTTGTGTTCCTTGCACTTACCTTCGCACTCATCATGATGCTTGTCCTTCTTCAAATATATACTCACCCTTTTCTATATATTAGGGCTATTCCTCAGTTAACGCATATTGCCTTACCAACCACCACTATTATGATATGCCGTGTACTATAATGATGAAGTAGTAAAATACCTATTTAAAATTAGTAATATTTTACAAATACACTCTGTTAAGGCTGTCTAAATTATCGGTCTTTTTACGAATCTTGTTCAACTAAACTGCCATTTAGCTGCATAAAAAAACGATCCTTCGTTATTGAAGAATCGCATGCGTTAGTTGAATAACTTTCAGTAATATGAACTGATTTTTGAATAACTAAATTAACCTATTCGTTAACTTTAATTACGAATAAATAGTCCCCTTCACCTTCAATTGGTTCAATACTCGGAAGAACGCCACTTGTTCGATATCTCCTCAATGTGATAAGGGGTCGTTCTGCAGCATCCACCTATTAAACGTGCACCTGCTTGGTACCATTCTTCAGATTGAATATCCAACACGTTACATTGTTCATGACCATGCCATGTTTTTGTTTCTGGATTATAAGTTTCACCAGAGTTTGGATAAACAATAATCGGTTTTTTGGTGTTTGCCCTCAACTCTTGTATTGCACCAGTCACAACGGTTACTGGCGCACAATTGATGCCTATCGCTACAATTTGTTCACTTTTCTCAAAAACTCGTGCACACTCTACGAGTTTCATACCTTCACTAATCTCTTGCTCATTTTTTAACGAAAAGGAAACCCACGCATATGTTTCTGGATACTCACGTAATAATGTATCTAATACTCTTGCTTCTTGCAAGGAAGGGATCGTTTCAAATGCCAATAGATCTGCACCTGCTTCAATTAACGCTGACATTCTCGAACGGTGAAAGTCTGCTAATGTTTTATCTGTCACACCATAGTTGCCTACATACTCTGAACCATCTGCAAGGTATGCCCCGTACGGCCCAACCGATGCAACAACCAATGGTTTAGGCCTATTCGTTTGCTTATTTTCCTTCCAAAAATCATCTCTTGCCCTTCTTGCAAGTAACACCGTTTTCTTAATTAATTCCAAAGCTTCCTGTTCTTGTATTCCACGCGCGGAAAAACCACTAATAGTAGCTTGATAGCTTGCTGTTATGGCACAGTCCGCACCAGCACGAAAATAGTCCGAATGAACCTGATAAATAAGTTCCGGATTTTCTAGTAACACACGTGCCGACCAAAGGGGATCGTCCAAATTACATCCATGCGCCTCCAATTCTGTAGCTAATGCTCCGTCAAGAAGCATAATGGAATGTTGGGATAAAATAGCATCAATTGGATTGACTTTGTTCGACATAATCTACGCCCCTCTTTTTTAAATTTTTTGTTAGATAATAACTTCCATAGCAAAACAAAATAAACGGTATGCCGCAATATAAGGCAATTCTCTGTGTTGGATCGAATGCAATTCCAATACACGATGCCAGACAAAGGATAAAAGAAGCAATTGGTACTAATGGATACAGTGGTGTGCGGTAAATCAAGTCCTTTTCAGAATTTCCTTCTTTCAAAAATTGTCTGCGAAATAGGAACTGGGAAGTACTAATACTCATCCAAACTACAACTACTGCTAGACCGGAAATGGAAACAAGTACGATATAGACAGTATCTGGTGCCACAATACTTGAGAGCAAAGCCAAAGCTCCACCCACCATGCTGAAAATGACGGCATTGATTGGAACACCTTGCTTCGTCATTTTTCCAAAAATCGGAGATATCGTATTCTTATTAGCAAGCGACCAAAGCATTCTAGAAGAGGCATAAAGGCCTGAGTTTGCCGCAGATAAAATAGCTGTTAAAATAACGAAATTCATTATGTCAGCTGAATATGGCACCCCAATTCGTTCTAGAACTGCAACAAAAGGGCTCTCTAATACACCAGCATCGGAAATAGGCAATAACGCAGATAAAACAAAAATCGTTCCTACAAAAAAGATGATCAATCTCCACAGAGTAGTTCGAATGGCCTTCGGTATCATTTTTTCCGGGTTCGCGGTTTCTCCAGCTGCAATGCCTATTAATTCTGTTCCCGAAAAAGCAAAATTAACCGAAAGCATGGTCATTATAATGCCCGTAGCACCATGAGGAAATAAACCTTCACTTGTAAAATTAGAAAATAATGGTGCTGCTTTTGAATGACTCATCGGAAGAAACCCTTGCATTGCCGCTGCTCCTAAAACAATAAAAATCACAATAGCAATAACCTTTATCGATGAAAACCAAAATTCGGATTCGGCGAAAAATTTAACAGTCATGACATTTAATACAAAGATCAAAATGGCAAAAATAGCACTCCATATCCAAACATTAATCGATGGAAACCATCGCTTCATAAGTAATCCTGCGGCTGTAAATTCAGAACCTAAAGCAACAGTCCAAGTTAACCAATACAACCAGGCTACTGTATACCCTGTACCCGGTCCAATGTATTTAACTGCATAACTGTGAAATGAGCCCGTTTCAGGCATATGTACGGAAAGCTCTCCTAAACATAGCATAACTAGATAAACCACTAGCGCACCAATAAGATAGGATAGTATTGTTCCAAACGGGCCAGCTTGTTGAATAGTGTAGCCCGAGCTTAAGAATAAGCCAGTTCCAATCACCCCACCAAGCGATAGCATGACTAAATGACGTGCTTGCATGTTCCTTTGAAATTCTTGCCCCTTTTTGTTCCCCATTACTACTCTCCTTTAGTTACTATCCAGAAAAAACAAAAACGCACTCTAAAAAAGAGTGCGCTACTGACAAATAAAAACGGAAGCTCTCATCTATCAGGTTATCACCCGCTGGAATTAGCACAGTGTCTACTTAAGCAGACCTGTTGCTGAGGCTTCAAAGGGCCAGTCCCTCCACCTCTCTGGATAAGAAATATTTTTTTATAACCATATCAATCCATTCGATAATTGTCAAGATAATTCGGTTTTTTTAAAAAATTATCAATTATTGACTTACTATTTTATCATTTCTTATGCAACTATTCTGCCATTTTGTTGAATAAAAAAAGCGATCATCTATTGAAGAATTGCAAGTTTTAGTTACATAAGACATTTAGTGACGTAACAAATCGTTTAATGACAAAATAAATATAAGGATACCACTAAATAATGTAAGGAAACTTATAAATTTTGGTTTTACAACTTGTATATTATTATATATTAACTAATCAAATTTTAAATCAATTGAAGATTAGTATTACATCACTATTAACAACATAATGAATATAAAAAAACTTATGTTTAGACATGAATTTCACTTTATGCTAGAAATGTTTAGAAAATTAATTTAATTTAAAAAATTCCTATTGACATAAAAACGCACTATATTGCATAATGTATAAAAATCAAAAATTGAAAATCGTCGAAGGGAACTAGTACATATATCTTCTTGCGAAAGAGAGTGGAATTCACCGGCTGAAAGATTCCTCGTATAGAAAGTATCGAACCTATCCCTGAGTCTTAAACGAAAGTTTAGGCGTATACCTTCGTTATAGGTGTCAAGCGGATATATATATTTATATCAATAAAGGTGGTACCGCGGAACAATGACCGTTTCGTCCTTTTTATTAAGGGCGAAGCGGTCATTTTTATTTTGCTCTTTATTGCTAAATAGCATGTTAGAAGTTTAATTTACAAAAAAATTCACATTTTAGAATAGGAGGGACAAAAGTGAAAAAACAGCGAATTGTCGTGAAAATTGGAAGCAGTTCCTTGGCAGTTAATCATGGAGGTATCTCTGAGGAACAGCTTTCTGATCATGTTGCTGCTTTGGCGCAATTGAAACAGGAAGGACATGAAGTGTTGCTGGTTACATCTGGGGCAATTGCTGCAGGTTTTTCTGCTCTTGGGTATCCAAGTCGACCTGTAACAATTAAAGGGAAGCAGGCTGCCGCAGCTGTAGGACAAAGTCTGTTAATGCAGGCGTATACGGAGGAATTCCGTAAATATGGTATCGTTACCGCGCAGATTTTGCTGACGAGAAATGATTTTTCTAGAAAAGATCAATACAGTAATGCATATGCCACTTTAGGAGAGCTACTAAATCGTTCCTCTCTTCCAATAATTAATGAAAATGATTCAATTTCTTTAGAGGAGCTGACTTTTGGTGATAATGATATGCTGTCAGCTTTAGTGAGTGGGCTTGTTTCGGCGGATATGCTCATGATTTTTACGGATGTGAACGGTTTATATGACCAAAACCCTCAGAAAAATGCGGACGCGAAAAAGTATTATTTCCTCCCTGAGGTTACGGAAGAAATTGCTTCTCTTGCTGAAGATGCGGGCTCAAAACTTGGGACTGGCGGTATGAGATCAAAAATCGATGCTGCAAAGACGGCACTATCTCTTGGAGTGAGTGTATTTATCGGAACAGGACGTGGACAGGAGAAGTTTTTAGATGTTTTGAAGGGTAAAGGTGATGGAACGTATATCGGTAATGCTCCTCAAAAAGTGATTAAGATGAACAAGCAATGGATCGCGCTACATTCGCTTGTTAGTGGACAAATTGAAGTAGATGCCGGGGCAGCCTCAGCCATCATTCATCATGGAAAAAGTCTTCTTCCTGCTGGTGTTACTAATGTGTCTGGGTTCTTTCGAGCGGGCGAAGTTGTGGAGGTCATCACACAACAAGGACTCTTGATAGGGAAAGGTCAGTGTAGATATAGTGCAGAGGAACTACAGGATATAAAAGGGATGCAGAGTCACGTCATTCAGGCTCAAGGCGTAAGACATAGCTATGAAGTCATTCATAGGGATAATTGGGTTTCATTTTAAGAATAGAGAGGATCCGTTCAAGTGAAGAGGGCGGAATCCTCCATCCTAAATCTGATTGATTCACCTAATATCTATGTAGAAAAGTCTTGGATGATCGTTCCAAGTTGTCAAAGTTAAACATGCCTCAAGTTTTTATATTTTGAATCTTTAAAGGAGGAAATGAAGATGAATGAAGTATTAGAAAAGGGACAAAAAGCGAAAAAGATAGCTGGAGAACTTGTTCTCAAATCCACAGTTCAAAAAAACAAGGCACTTGCTGCGATTGCGGATCAATTGATAATAGAAACACCCTATATTTTGGAGGAGAACAAAAGAGATATTGAAGTAGGTAAAGCAAAAGGAATGTCTGCTTCTATACTTGACCGCCTTACGCTGAATGAACAGCGCATTATTGATATGACAGAGGGTATCCGGCAGCTAATTGATTTGCGTGATCCTGTTGGAGAATGTGTAACCACATGGGAAAGACCGAATGGATTGTCTATTCAAGAAATGCGTGTGCCACTAGGTGTTGTCGGGATGATTTACGAAGCGCGACCGAATGTAACTGTGGATGCGGCCACAATTTGCTTGAAAACAGGAAACGCAGTGATCTTGCGTGGCAGTTCTTCCGCTACTTATTCTAACAAAGCCATCGTAGCTGTCATTCACCGAGCTCTTAAACAAACGAGCTTGCCTCCAGAAAGCGTACAGCTCATTGAAGATACGTCACGATATAGTGCAAAGCAGCTGTTTACATTAAATGAGTATTTGGATGTTCTTATCCCAAGAGGTGGCAAACAGCTAATAGATACTGTAGTGAGAGAAGCGTCTGTTCCTGTATTGGAAACAGGTGCGGGAAATTGTCACATTTTCATTGATGAAACAGCGGATAAACAGATGGCATTTGATATTATTATAAATGCAAAAACACAGCGACCATCTGTATGTAATGCAATTGAAACAATTATACTTCATGAGGAGTGGGCGCACCGATTTGGTACCGAGCTCTTTTCTTCCTTAAAGGAAAAAGGAGTAGAGCTACGTGGAGATAAGAAGGCACTAGCTATCGATTCTTCTATTGTACCTGCTTCAGAAGAAGACTGGGGAACTGAATTTTTGTCTCTCACGCTGGCAGTCAAAATGGTCTCCTCTGTTGAAGAAGCTATTAACCACATCAATACTTATGGATCCATGCATTCCGAAGCGATTATTACAGAAAGGGAAGAAAGTGTGAACAAGTTTTTCACGTCCGTAGATGCCGCGGCGCTCTACCATAATGCTTCGACTCGCTTTACTGATGGTTTTGAATTCGGCTTTGGTGCAGAAATCGGCATCAGTACGCAAAAGCTACATGTAAGGGGACCAATGGGACTTCCTGCATTGACTTCTACAAAATACGTGATTCGTGGAAATGGACAAATTCGGAGATAAGGAATGTAGGGAAAGAGGCAAATCCTTATGATGATCATAAACGTCAAGTAACTCCAAAATATACAATAAAAGTTGATTTTAGAGTTATTTTTTGTTTTCTTCACTTTTTTTCGGCACTCTGCATCTAGACAGATGATTAATTCTGGTTAAGTTTATGTTGCAAAGATTAATAAACTTGATATTAATTATTCAAATCCTGATGGATAAAAATATTTGTAGAAGTAATCCTACAAGATTATAAAACTAATATCCATCCTTTTCTAGATTAGCTCGTAACGGCAAGTTATCATATGAGTTACGGGACATCTGCTTGCAAAATAATATTCATATTGTATGCCTAGATAAGTCAATCAATACCATTACCGGGGACCTTCAAAACTTTGGATTGTATGCTTGGCTTTATGAAATCGAGTCAGATAAAGCATCAATTGATTTTGCTTTAAAGAGAACCGAACTTAAAAAACCGCTTGAAAACTATTTAAAAGAATTGGTATTAAAAGATGATAAATTAAGTAATTCTAAAAAAATAAATCTACTTATAAATTTTAAACAACTAAAAAGGAGTGCAAAAAATGCACTCCTTTTTTATATTCAATTATATTACTTTAGAATATTGTATACCTACATAAACTACTACTTGATGATTTTCCCCATCATTTTCGAGAAATAAGTACTCGCTATTTTCTTGTTTTTTTCCATCAACTAACCATGTTGGTCCATCTTGGTTTTGGCCACAAAAAACCTCAATTGAATAGATCGAATCACCATATCTGTAATCAATACTAAATGAGTCCCACTCTAAAGGAACACAAGGTTGTATATATAAACGATTTCCTCTACACTTGATTCCTAGAATATATTCTAGACCTGCTTGGTACATCCAACCAGAAGCACCTGTATACCATGACCAACCTCCACGTCCTTCATGTGGATTTGCTGTGTAGACATCGGCCGACATTACATATGGTTCATTTCCATATGTTTTAATATCACGAATATTTTTTGTATGTGAGATTGGGTTTAAAATAGAGAACAGATCAAATGCCTTATCACGACGATCTAAGATTGCCCAAGCTACAATTCCCCAAATAACTCCATGAGTATATTGCCCACCATTTTCTCGAATTCCAGGTGGGTAGCCTTGTATATACCCCGGACTTGGATATGTTTTATCAAATGCTTTTGTTAGTAAACGTGCCAGATTCAAATCTCGATCTACAAGTTCACGATCAAATGAACGCATTGCTCTTTCCTGACGATCGATTGCTGTCCCGTTAGCAATAACTGACCAAGACTGGGCAATAGCATCAATTCGACACTCTGTATTCTCCATTGAGCCAAGCCATGTTCCTGCGTCAGTAAATGCACGGCGGAACCAAGTACCATCCCAAGCATTTTTATTCATATTTATTTCCAATTGAGCTACTTCATGTTCAAATTGCTTTACGATATCTTGTGAAAGGATACCCTCTTCAAATTTCAAAAACCTTTTTAAAATATCTAATAAAAACCAACCTAGCCACACACTTTCCCCACGTCCCTTAGCACCAATCCTACTCATTCCATCATTCCAGTCACCTATTCCCATTAATGGAATACCATGTTCACCAAACTTCAAAGAATGTTTAATCGCGCGTAGACAATGTTCTAGCACTGACCCCTTCTCATCAGACACAACTGTATCCTCATAGCGCTCCAATTCTCCTTCTTTTAGCACTTCACTATACAAAAATGGTACCTCTTTTTGGAGAATTTCTAGGTCTTCTGTCTGTTCTATGTAACGTGAAACAGCATATGGTAGCCACAGTAAATCGTCAGAAAACATCGTTCGAATTCCTTTGTGAGTTTCTTCATGCCACCAATGTTGAACATCGCCTTCAAGGTACTGATGCGCTGCGTTTATAAGTATTTGGTTTTTTAATATTGTCGAATCAACATGTAAAAAGGCTAGTGAATCTTGCAATTGATCCCTATAACCAAATGCGCCTCCTGCCTGATAAAAAGCAGTGCGAGCCCATAATCGGCAACTAAGTGCTTGGTACAGAAGCCACCCATTCATCATTATATCCATCGCTCGATCAGGTGTTTTAACTTTCACTTGTCCAAGAGTACTCTCCCAGTACTTTTTAACGTTTGAAATTGTTTCTTCATACGCAGAAGGCCTTCCGTATTGCTGTACTAGTGAACACGCTTCTTGTTTGGAAGCTGCACAACCAAGCAATATGCTAATCGTCACTTCTTCGTTAGCTGGAAGTTCGATAACAGTTTGTACGGCCCCACAAGAATTTGAAAACACACCAGTTTTCTTGTTAAGTGTCTCTTCTAATAATGCTGTTGGACACTCTAATGTATTGCCCCGCCCAATAAATTCTGTACGGTCACTCGTCCAAGAATACGTATGATGAGATTTCGCTATCGTTTCTGGAAGCGCAATATGTATAAAACCAATCGCGTCACGAAACTTTTCTTGGTACTTGTTTTGTGCAAGTAGTGTACTATTTTCTAAATTCCATTCTGTAACAATGAATGGTGCTTGCGCCTCTCTAAGTACCCCTAGAACCCATTCAGCATAATACGTTATGGCTATCTTCTTTAATTCATCACTTTTATTAAATAATCGAAGTCTAATAATTTTCAACGGATCATCTAACGGAACTGTTGTATCCATAGTAGAAACTACATCTCCATCAAGTTGTTCGAAACTACTATATCCCCTACCATGTATAACCTTATATGTTCGATCACCACCCGCAGGTTTTTGAGTAGCTGACCAAACTTGATTTGTTCCAAGATCTCTTATATAAAGACATTCACCAGGAGGATCGAGGACCGGATCATTATTCCAAGGCGTAAGTTTACATTCACGGGAATTTCGCCACCAACTATATCCAGTACCTAATTCAGTTAATAAGCATCCAAATCTTGGATTAGAAATTACATTACTCCATGGTCTAGGTAAATGCTCTCCGTTTTTTACAATCATTTGATACGCATGGCCATCATCGATAAAACTACCCCTACCATTAAAAAATTCACCAATAGGGATACTAATCGCTTGCTTCTCGTGTTGTATTTGTTTTGAAATCTTGATTTTCCGTAATGGATGTAAATCTTTTTCTAATAGACGTAATTGTGCACGTAAACTTGGCCCTCCAGCTTTCAATACTACTCGGGCAACAGCTAAGAGTAAATTTCTTTCATCCTCTGACAACTGGGTTGACTTCAATACAACAATTCGATTCATGTGATAGATTCCACGAGAAATAAGATTTTCATTTAAAGTTCTCATGAACTGATCTTGATAATTGCCAATTGTCTCATCTAGTACCACAAAATCAATAGCTAACCCCATCTTCACTAAATATTGATGCTGACAAGCTAAAAGAGTAACAAAAGGCAAATCAGACTCTTTTTTGATGGAAACTAAAATAATTGGCGTGTCCCCACTAATACCAAGAGGCCATAAGGAAGATTGTCCCAATGTATTGTGTGAAATTGCCTCACTACGAATTTTTGTTAACGGTGGGTTAAATAGAAGTCTTCCCGCCAACACATTTGCATCAGTAGCTTGCTTAGGTGTTAAATTCAAATGTCTAAGATCAATTTGTGATCGTACCCAAGCCAAGTGGAATGCTCGATCAACTTGTTTAGAATCACTAAAGCGCTGTACAATTTCAAGCGCTTGTTCATGACTTTTTGTAACACCAGTAACAAAATAAATAGTAGCGGTCTCATTAGTTCCCAATTGTAATGAACGCCTCATTGAAAACGCCGGATCAACAACGGAACCAGTTGAACCTTTTAGATGTGAGTAAATACCTTTTGGTGTTTCAAGCGTATTACCACGACCTATAAATTCTGCCCGATCTGTTTCAAATTCGTAATCTCCTTTCTCACGTCCATCTACAAAAATTGTGTGAACTGCCCAGATTTCATCCTCCTCATCCTCTCGTGGACGACGCTTAGCTAGCAAACATTGTGCATTTTTATCGAAGCTAGTTTCAATAAAAAGCTTACTAAATGCTGGGTGTGCACTATCTGCAGACTGACTTGCTAGCGCTAATTCTAAGAAAGATGTTACTTCTAATGTACGATTTTCACTACTGTTGTTAACTATTTGAAGTCGTCGTATTTCTGCGTCAATCTCAGAAGATATCGTCAAATCAAGTTTATAAGATATCCCTTCTTTTGTTCCTTCATAAGTAGTTTTGTCAAAACGAAATTGTGTTTTCATATCCATCGTTGTCTCATATGGGAAACCTGATGTACTCCAAGTTTCTTCAGAGTTGACATCATGAATAAAAATAATTGGCCCAGAAGTTCCTGATACAGGATCTTCTTTCCATCTTGTGACAGCTAACCCATTCCATAAAATCATGCCTGTTCCATCGTTCATGTTTACACTAGTTAATTGTCCATTTGACAAAACATTAACCTCTGGAATGGAGCTCGGCCCCGTAAAGGTACGTTCAGTGTCATCCAAATTACCATCAAATTCAGGAGCTTTTGCATCAATTCCTATTGGTTTTTCAATTAATGCTGCTTTTACTGGCACTCTTTCTTGGAGTAGCAAGTCCGCTGCACAAACTCGTGGATCATGGTGGAATCGGTTTACCATAATATCATCAGTCAATAAATTGACAAGGGTTAACATGCTCATACCTTGATGATGTGCCATAAAGCTTTGTATTACTTTATATTCTTGCCCCTTAGGCATTCTAGCTTTTGTAAAATCAACAGCTTCATAAAATCCATATTCACCTTTTGCACCATATTCTTTAAATTTTTGAAGGGCCAAAAGAGCATCATCACCTGCATATGGAATAGCCATAATGGTTGCATAAGGTGCTAACACCAGATTTCGCTCTAAACCTCGTTCAAGTCCAAGCCCTGGAACACCGAATGCACGATATTGATAATTTAATTGATAATCAAACGCGTAATATCCACTTTCTGATATACCAAACGGGAGTTGATATTTATCTGCATATTGACGTTGACGATCAATAGCTCCTCGATAAGTTGATTCCCAAATGGTATTTTTAAATGTCCGCATAATCAAGCTTGGCATCATGTACTCAAACATTGTTCCCGACCATGACAAAAGTGTCTTTTTCTTATTAAAAATTGTCATAGTACGAGCAAGTGTAAACCAGTGAGAAACGGGAATCTGGCCAAGTGCAATTCCTACGAAACTTGCTTGCCTAGCTTCTGAAGCAAGTAAATCGTATAGAATCGTATCTTTATGATTTGAGTCAACGTGATAACCAAGGCTAAACAAGCGTTCATCATTGTTATATAGGGATCTGAAATCTGTCAGTTCAATGAGTTGATTAATTTCAATAATAATATTTTCAATACGAGATTGAAATTCTTCTTCTCTCTTTTTCCATTCTATTAGTCCCTGTCTTACTACCATCATATAAGCAATAAAGTTTCCTGAATCGACAGTGGAAACATATCGAGGAGAAAGCGGCTTTGCAGAGCATGTATCATACCAGTTGAGTAGATGTCCATTCCATTTTTCCATATTAGAAATGGTTTTCATCGATAATTCGATTCGATCAAGCATTTTAGATGTATCAATAAAATCTAAATCACGAGCAGCTACAACACAAGTTAAATATAGTCCAATATTTGTTGGCGATGTTCGATGGGCAACGGTTTCATTCGATAGATACTGTACATTATCAGGTGGTAACCAAGATTCTTCTGACGTAACATATTTTTCATAGAACGACCAAATTTGAAATGCTAATTCCTTTAATTCATCACGTGCTTTATCCAACCAAACTCTACTTTCAACTTTTAACGGTCGATTAAATTGCTGTATGATTGGCCTTGCTAAAAACCACATAATTAGTTCCACAGTACCAAATATGTGAATTAAAGTACCTTTGGAAAACCATACCAATATACCAAACAATATAATTACTGCATATCCAATAGACTCGTACATAAAGACTCTTTTTGTAGCAGGATTGTTACTAGTCTTAGCAAACGTGACCCACTCTAGCAAATTACGTCGGCTAATGTATAGCCGGTAAAGAGTTCGTAAAGTAGCATCTACTACAAGAACCGATGTAAACGGCAATGTTACAAATTTAACCAGATTCTGCATAAAATTAATCTTTATTACACGAATGCTTCCTCTCCCAATCGCACCTTGTAAAAGTGAAAAAAGAAAGGGAAGAAAAACAGTTAAAAGTACGATTGTTTCCCAAACCAAAGATTTACCCGGTAATACACTAAATCCTAGTAAGGCAATTAGTAAAAGAGCTGGTGCAAGTAGACTGCGGCGCAAATTATCAGTAATTTGCCAACGTGTTAATCCACATAAATCAACTCGTTTATTATCACCATTACGATCTACACAATTTTTTCCTAACCATTTGATAAGTTGCCAATCTCCTCGGATCCATCTATGCTCTCGACATTGGAATGAATAAAAGGAACTCGGATACGACTCAACAACTTCAATATCAGAAGTTAGTCCCGCTCGAAGAAACCCACCCTCTAGTAGATCATGACTAAGTACATGATTATCCGGTATTCGATTTACCAAGGTTTTTTGAAATGATTCTACATCAAAAATACCTTTACCCACAAAAATTGCATGACCAAACAAATCTTGGTATACGTTTGATACGGCAAAAGAATACGGGTCAATTCCTGGCTCCCCTGCCCATAAAGAAGTAAAGCGAGACTTTTGTGTTGAGTCAAAACTCACGCCCACTCGTGGTTGTAATAATCCGAAACCTTCAATTACGCGTGTTTCATCTGCATTTAATCGAGGTCGATTATACGGGTAATGAATGGTACCAGCCATTCGGCCAACAACACCAATTGGTAATTGGGTATCTTGGTCTATTGTAAATACATATCGAATCTTCCTTAATATATCTTTATCTCCATGAATTGTTGTAAAACTAGAATTATCACTACCAGACAATAACTCAACAAACTCTACTATTTTTCCACGTTTCCTCTCCCATCCCATATAAAGATTGTCTGTTGGATTGTAAAGGCGGGATCTGTGAAATAAGAAAAATTTATCTTCCCCATATTCCTTACACAATGCATCGATCCTTGAAGTAACATGTGTTAATAGTTCATAATCTTCAGCTTTTGATTCAGTCAACGCATCCGTAAAATCACCTAAAATACCGAAATAAATATTTTTTTGACGATTTGCAAGATAATGAACTAAAAGTTGATCCACTACTTCATCTACATCTTTGGTGCTTGACCATATAACTGGAATAACGACCATTGTACTGGCATCTTCCGGAAGTTCTTCTGAATAATCAAACCTTAAAAGTTTTGTAGTGCGACTATATCGACAAATTAATTTATGGGCAATCGTTATAGCCCACTCACTAACAGGTAATATAAGAGCTACTATTATCGCTATCCACGATAAAGGTCGAAAGAATGCCCCAGCTGTTATCAGTCCACCAGAGAGAAACAATATTCCTATAAACAATAAAGCTACAGTTGATAAATACAAATACAATGGTTGTTTTCGTAAAGATATTTGTGGAAGAATACGTGGTCTAGCTTTCTTCAAAAGTGCTTTACGTATTTCTATGTTTCCTTGGGCATCAAATAAATAATAATCAATATAAGCCTTTCTCGGCATTACATTTGATTGATCTGGCTCTACTATTTTCGATTTGGCCAGATGTAGTGCTGTCTCAGCTACTAACATTTCTGGTACTTTTAACTTGTTTGCAATCTCTGCAACACGTCCACGAATTATGTCTCGACTGTCTAAATCTAAACTTTTATAATCGATAGTTGATGGATCAGAGAGTAAAAATTGTTCTAGATGTGAAATTTTTGTAAATGTTAATCTCCATGGCTGTCGCTCTAACTTATGTAAGCTTTGAATTAGATTCCCACAACTTACTTGCAAGTCCGCTTGTAATTGGTTCTCAAACGAAACTATCTGCTCAATGCTAGATTCACTATTCTCTATGTGAGCTGCAAGCCAGTCATGAACGATATGCATATTTGGTTCCAATTCGCTCAAATGTCTCACTAAATGTACAATCTCAATTGGTCCAAACGGTTTTTTACGTGCTTCTCTATCCAATAAATTTCGAATTTTATCGTCTGATAACTTTGTTATTTTTTCAAGAATTGAAGTAATAGAATCACATATTTCGTGACGACGTTGTACTTCAACCATCGTTCCAGACAAACGGCGTATCAAAGTAACTCGCATAGCACTTGGCAAAGCCCAGCATTCTAGATCTTTTAGAACAGATACCTCTTGATAGGCTTTTATATACCCTTCAAATGAGTTGACCTCATATCGACTACCCACATGCTCTAAGTAATCATTGCAAAGTGCATATATTCTTGGCATCCCAGTAGAATTTAATTTTGGTAGTTTATGTAGAGTTTCCCGTGGCAGCTTACTTAACACTTCTTGAGCTTGAGTCTCTATAAAATTAATGTGATCTAGGAGCCAGTCTTCCGCTGGTAGCCTACAATGCACTTTATTGTTACTCAGTTTTTCTGCAAACGTATGTAGATTAGCCATATCTTTTCGAAATCCTGGCCAATAACGAACAATTAAAAAATTGTTCACAAAAATTTCCTGAGTTAAAGCAAACTCACGTCCTCTTTCTTTTAATTGTTCATTACTAAGTATCATATAAACCTCCTATGTAACCCGAAAAATAGTCCATAGTGGTAAATATCCCCTAAATCCTTTTTTTTTATTTATGAAGATTAAACTTTTTGGAGCTAGAAGGATGAATTTTGAAAAGATAGAAAGAGAAAAATTTTTGAATCTGAAAATCTAAAAAATTGACCCTAAAACACTTAAGTTTGGCAAATCTCTTAAAAGAAGAAAAAGGCAACGGATTAATTTCCGTTGCCTTTTATTTTGTATTATTTAGTTTTTAAAACAAGCTCAGCCACACACTCAACATGTGCAGTATGAGGAAACATATCAACAGGCTGTAAATACTTCACATCATAACTCTTACTCAATACCTTTAAATCCCTAGCCAACGTAGAAGGATTACAAGAAACATATACTAATTTCTTCGGTTTAATCTTTAATACCGTATTCAAAAACTCCTCATCACAACCAGTTCTAGGTGGATCAGTTATAATAACATCTGGTTTCCAGCCTTCGTTTAACCATTTCGGTAATACTTGTTCAGCTTTTCCTGCTTCGTAATGAGTATTTGTAAGCCCATGGCTTAGGGCATTTGTTTTAGCATCGATGATTGCCTCTTTCGTTACGTCCATGCCTCGAACTTCTTTTGCGTCTTTTGCTAGCCATAGTCCGATTGTCCCTACTCCGCAATAAGCATCTACGACTTTTTCTGTTCCAGTAAGTGCCGCTGCTTTTTTGACTTCATCATATAGTTTAACTGTTTGTTCAGGATTTAATTGGAAGAACGCTCTTGCTGAAAGTTCGAATGATAAGTCTCCAAGCTTTTCTTCAATTACTTCTTCACCTGATAAATAGACAGTTTCACGACCAAAGATCACTGAAGTCATTTGATTATTAATGTTTTGCATTAAGCTTGTCACTTCAGGAATTCGTTTTTTAATTTCACTGATTAGTTCATTTTTCTGAGGAAAATCTTTCGTTCCAGTAACAAGTACTAATTGGATTTGACCTGTACGTAAACCAACTCTCGCTACGATTGTTCGGATTACCCCTTTATTTTTTCGTTCATTATAAACAGGGATATTTAAACGAGTTAAAATTTTCTTCACTTTACCTGTAATTTTATTTAAATCCTCATGTTGGATTGGGCAATGGCCAATATCGACAACATTATGAGAGTTTTGTGTATATAGTCCAGCGATGATTTTATTTTTTTCTAGCCCAGCTTGAAGCTGACTTTTGTTTCGATAATTCCAAGGATTTTCCATACCGATCGTTTCTTTAATTGGTGTTTTTTCTAGTAAATCTTTCGCATACTTTTCCATTGCTTGGATGACAATGTCGCGTTTATATCGAAGTTGTCCTTCATAAGATGCATGCTGAATTTGACAACCACCACATTTTTCGTAGATTTTACAAGTCGGCTCTACACGATCTGGTGATGCTTTTCGAATACGTTGAATTTTCCCTTCAGCAAAACCGTTGTGAACATTAGTTACCTCTGCTACTACTTCCTCACCAGGTAATGCTCCTTTAATGAAGACTACTTGTCTTTTGAAGTAACCAACACCCTCACCATTAATCCCAATACGTTTAATTGTTAAAGGAAAGGATTGGCCTACTTCTAATTTATTTGTTAACTGATTGCTCATATATACAACTCCATTATTCTATGCTCTTCCAAAGATAAAGGGCAGCGTAGCTTCCAAACGGAGAAACCTGCTCTTTTACATAATCCATTATTTCTTTTGAAGGCTTTTCATCTAAATTTAAAAGCTTTTGAAGTGCGATTTGAATTCCAACATCACCAACTGGGAAAATATCTTTTCGACCTAGACCAAATAATAAGAAGTTTTCAACTGTCCAAGGACCGACTCCCTTAAGCTTGATTAACTCCTTTGAAATTTCCTCTGATGATAATGTTCGATAATCTCGATGACTTAAAACTCCCTCACTCCAAGCTTTAGCAATTCCAATCATATATTCAGCTTTTCTCGTACTAAGCTGCAAATCTCTTAACTCATCTATTGTTAAATTAGCAATTATTTCAGGAGATGGAAAAAACCACGAATTACCAATTCTTTCACCGTACATTCGAACAAATCGTTTTGTTACTTGAATTGCAAATGTACGCTGTATTTGTTGATGAATAATACATGTAATTAAACAGGCAAAAGGATCATTTGAAACGGTAATTGGTGTATGTCCAAAAAGGTCAATTAGAGGAGAAATTGTAGTTTGTCTTAAATGATGATGTAGCTCTTCAAATTCTGTTTGCCATTGCAATATAGTAGCAACTTCTTCGAGAATTTTCTCTTTACTTTCATGTTCGCTAATAACTTCAAACTGAACTGGAACATCATTTATTTTCTTCACCTTTACAACTACTTGATCCCCATCAATATACAGTGGAATACTTAACCGCTTTTCAGCAGAATGCACTGTAAATGTAGGCTCATGCTCTAATCTCTTTAAAACTTCTTCCCATTGATATGGTGTTTCTAAAGCAACCTCTTCCTTCCACATTCTCCCGTTCCTCCTTAATTACTCTGAAGTGTATTATAGCATAATAAGTACCGCTTAAGAAAATTTGTGAGAAACGCAAAAAAACTAGAGAATCATCTCTAGATATGGTGTACAAAAAGTATTAAAAATTTGATTATCAGACTGATTGCAAGCGCTTGTCTTTCGAGGCGCGGAGTTACCTTTGACAGTAATGAGCAACTAAGAAAGCGAGTGCTTGTCAACAGTCTGAAGAAAAGCAAAAAAAGCTTGGGGACTAGTCAAGCTTTCTTTTGACACACACATTAAATTTTAAGGGAATGGGGAAACTTTCAAGTCCAATCAGGTTTCAAAACTGATCAAATATCGCTACAGCGGTGTTGATATTTGCTATAATCAAATGATAACGATTATCATTTTCAAAGTCAAGTGTTGAGTAAAAATAATTTGAATCTTTTTTCTATACTTATTAGAGCTACTATTTCAAAACGATTATCCACCTCTTCTCTCCTTACCTTAAAATATCTCCGTAAATAATTGGAAATAATACAAGGACGATACCTACTTACCATTCGTAAATTATGTCCTTTCGAAGACGCATTAGGTTATAATTTATGATAAACTATTTAATTGAAAGTAGAGACTAGTGAGGTAAGACTATTATGGAAAAAGCAAAAGTTAGTGTAGTCGTTGTTGCACATAATCATGAAGATGTCTTAAAAGATTGCCTAAATAGTATACAAGGTCAATCATTAACTGATATTGAAACGATTTTTATAGACAACGGTTCATCTGATAATAGTAAAGAAATAATTGAGAAATATTCAAATTCACATAAAAATGTTCGCTTCCTATCATTGGAACTAATGACAAAAAACAAAGCTCGTAACATTGGATTACATGAAGCTACTGGAGAATTTGTGGCATTTATCGATGCGGATGATCTTGTTAATCCTTCAGCCTATGAAAATTTATATAACAGTGCAATAAAGGATCATACTGATATTGCTTTAGGAAATATACAATTATTCAATGGTACAAGAAAATGGGAGCACCATGAATTAAAATCAATCATTAAAAAAGACTTACCAACATTACGTGAGTTTCATAAACATCCAGAGCTTTTGTTAAATCCTTCTATTAAAAATATGATTATTAAAAGAAGCTTGATACTCGACAATCAATTGCAATTCAATGAGCTTTTAACAGAACAACAAGATTTATTATTTACTCAACAATCTTTTATTTGTTCAAATAAAGTTTATGTAACCTCAGATATCGTCATAAAAGTGAGAGATTTAACAAACAGTGATGTCATTAAACAAACTAGTACGTTAGAATTTTTTGATAACCTTCTCGTTACTCAAACTGAATTAATAAACTATTATAATCTGAAAGATATCACCTCTCATTACTCACATGTTGAGAAAAAATTATGGGATTATTATTTAACGTCTTTACTGACAAAGGCATATTATTTCCCTAAAGAACAGTACAATGAACTTTTAAGGATTTCATCGGATTTTGCTAAAAACTTATCTGAAAATCTTATGGAAAATAATACTTCTAAAATTAGTAAAGTATTTTATACTATTTTTCTTAATCAAAATCCAGAAGAATTTCATTTATTGATGACTCTATTATCAGATCGTACTCTACAAAAAGGAGCAGTGATGATAGAGGGAAAATATTATCATTATTTTGCAAAGTATTTTCCGAAGTATAAAGAATACCTAGAAATTAAGGAATTTAATTTACATCAAAAAATTGAAATCCTTTCGTTACGAGGTGACCGCTTGCAAGTTGGTGGCTTCGCATTCATCGAGGAAATTAATAATTTAGATTCTATTAAGGAATTACAGTTTAAAAATAAATCAAATGGTCAGCTAATTACAGTTACACTCGAAACTCTTGAGCGTTCTGATTTGTCCTATCTTTTCTCAAAAAATAGTATTAATTATAGTGATGGTGGCTATAAAACAACTACAATTGAGTTAAGTAAAATTTTACCTGATGGCGATTATGAAGTGTTTATTTCAGTAAAAGTTGGAGATATTTCATTAAAAAAACCACTTCATATTTTCTATTTTTCAACAAAGGCAAATTCAAAACCTGCAACAACTAAAACACATAGTATCGTACCTTATTTTCCAAAGAAAAATTTACACATTCGAATCAAAAAAACAGGTCTACTTGGAAAATTAAAAACAAAGATCCAAAAATCATTCCGTGATATCGTTTATGAATTTGGGCTACTTGTACTTAGAAGAGAATGGAAGTCATTCCTTATTTTTTACCTTTACCGCTTAACCCAAAGATACTATCGAAATAAGCATATTTGGTTAATTGGCGAACGAAAAGATACGGCACAAGATAATTCATACCATTTATTCAAGTACATTCAGCAAAATAAAATAAGAGATAACTGTTACTATTTGATTGATAAAAAGGCAAAGGATTACGCATATATAAAACAATTCGGAAACATTGTACAATATGGAAGCTTAAAGCACACACTTTACTTATTAACTTGTGATAAAACAATTAATGCCTATTCAGAGCGTGCCAACATGTACACGCATGAGTACTTACAAGTTTTAAAATGTCATCCTGAGTGGCAGCAAAATCAAAAAATCCTTATTCAACACGGCGTTATTGGAGTTAGTCGTGTAAATCATGTACTGAATAAAAATCGAATGGGCTATTCATTATTTATCGTTTCATCTGATTTTGAAAAAGATCATATTGTTAACGAATTCGGTTATGCTGAAAATGAAGTGGCCGTTACAGGTTTGGCTAGATGGGATGCGCTTGAAAATACAGGAAATGGCAAAACCATTTTAATCATGCCAACATGGAGAAACTGGAATAAAAGTACTCAGCAATTAATGAACTCTGAATACTTTAACCGTTATTTTTCTTTACTTAGTAATCCCGAATTACATCAAATCTTAGAAAAGAATGATTTAAATATCATTTTCTATCCGCACTACCAGACTCAAATTTATATGAAGGATGTTCCGGATTTCCATAAAAGAATAAAAACGATCCGTCAAGGTGAAGAGACTGTCCAATCTCTATTAAAAAGATCAGATTTATTAATTACTGATTACTCAACAGTTTCATTTGATTTTTCATATATGGAAAAACCAGTTATTTTCTATCAGTTTGACTATAAGCGATTTTATTATGAGCATTACAACCAAGGACCAATTACACAAGACTTACTTTTTGGAGAAGTTGTATCTGAAGAAGAGCAAGTTCTTAACGGAATAAAAAAATTCGCTAATAAAGATAAACAATTCCTAGAAAATACAGTCGAAAATCCATTTGTCATCAAAACACCTAAGCAACATGCTAAACTAAACTACGAAGCAATCGCAAACCGTTAAAAAACTCGACCTTAAAGAGTAAAAAAGCTAATGATTAAAGCAGTTCATAAAACTACTTAATCATTAGCTTTTTATTTTTTAGGTAGATAAAAGCTCGGATCAAACCCGCTTCTCTCCATCATTAAGTCATCTAAACTTTTAAATTGATACCCTCGTTTATGTAAGCCAGTAATAATTGCATCCATCGCTTCTGCATTATCCTTGGATACAGTATGCATTAATATAACTGCTCCAGGATGAATCATTTTCATCACATTATCATAAGCATATTTCCAACCTCTTTGTTGATCAACCTTCCAATCAACATATGCCAATGACCAGAAAATATTTTCATATCCCTGCTTATTAACTAGTTTCAATGTACGTTCGCTAAAAACACCTCTTGCAGGTCTGAAATATTTCATTTCTGATTTCCCGGTCAATTCCTGGTATGCCATTTTAACTTGTTCTAATTCCTCTATAATCTTTTGATCACCAATCGTTGTCATATCAGGATGACTCCACGAATGATTTCCGACTATATGCCCCTCATTAACCATTCGTTTCACTAATTCAGGATTTTCCTTAATATAATGCCCGGTTATAAAAAAGGTCCCATGAACACCATGCTTCTTTAAAACATCTAAAAACTTAGGTGTAAAGCCATTTTCATAACCATTGTCAAAAGTTAAATAAACATCTTTTTTTGTAGTATCTCCTAAATAAACTGAACCTGTATTTGATAATAATTTATTAAGTTGCGCACCAGCATCAGGTGGAGTCTCATTTTTCGCAGGAACAATCCCCCAGCCGTGTGGCGCATTACTATAAGCAAATGTTGTACTAGGAAATACTAAGAAGAAAGTAAGAATATATACAATAATTTTTTTCAATTCATTCACCTCACTTAAAAATAGTATCTGTAAATAAATTAGAAATATGAAAAGAATTCATGTACTTTTGATATAAAACTAAATTTTTCTAACCAGGATTTTTGATGAAAAGGAGATGCGGATTGGTTTTTCGGTTTGATCTGAATTTTTTTACTTTAGCATCATTAATTTGCCCTAAATTTAGACTTTTTCTTCATGATTTAACTACTTATTTGCACTCTTGGCGGGGCTTATTTGCAGTTTTCGTTTATTTAATTGCAGATATGAATTTTTTAATTGCAGTTTTCGTATTTTTATTTGCAGCTCATTGTTTACTTCTTGCACCATCCGCAATTTTGTTTGCAGTTCTCATTCCGGCATTTGCACTAATCATGTTTTTATTTGCACTATCCATACCTTTATTTTCAGCTCTGTTCGAATAGCTGCAATTCTCTTCACAAAACAAAAAAAAGCAATGCCAAAAAAATGACATTGCCCTTAAAACCCAATTATTAAAATACTTTCTCAGCCATAGTAGCCAATTTCTCAAGTGAACTCTTATCTACATCTTTATGCAATGAATTACCATGAGAATCCATTGTTACAACTGCTTTAAAGTCTTCAACTTGTAAGTGCCACATAGCTTCAGGAATACCAAACTCTAGGTAGTTTACGTCTTTTACTTCTTTAATACATTGTGAGTAGTATTGTGCTGCTCCACCAATTGCATTTAAATAAACGCCGCCGTGTTCTTCTAGAGCTTTTAATGTTTTTGCACCCATTCCGCCTTTACCGATTACAGCGCGAATGCCGAATTTTTTCATGATATCGCCTTGGTATGGCTCCTCACGAATACTTGTTGTTGGACCAGCTGCTTTAATGTGATATTTGCCTTCTTCATCTTTTAATACTACAGGTCCACAGTGGTAAATAATTTGTCCATTTAAATCGACTGGGCAATCATGATCTTTTAAATGATGGTGGATTGCATCGCGTCCAGTGTACATCATGCCACTAATTGAAACTACATCTCCAACTTTTAAATCACGGATTTGTTCTTCTGTAATTGGAGCTACTAATTTTACTTCGCGTGGTGCTTCTGTCGTTTCATCAGTTTCATTTGTAAAACTAATTTCTTCTCCTTCGCGATATAACCATTCTGAAATATCACCAGTTTCAGGATTAATTTTCATTCCTAAACGACGGAATGCCCAGCAGTTATAAGCTACTGATACGAAGAAGCTCGCAGGTAAACGGTTCATTACACCGATTTTACAGCCAAGTAGAGTTGTTTCTCCACCAAAGCCCATTGTTCCTACGCCAAGCTTGTTAGCATTTTCCAAAATGTAATCTTCCATTGCTTTAAGCTCTGGAATTGAATTTTCATCATCAGATAAACGGAATAATTGATCCTTTGCTAGCTCATAACCGCTAGTACGGTCGCCACCAATACCAACTCCGATGAAGCCTGCGCTACAGCCTTGTCCTTGTGCTTGGTATACGCTGTGTAAAATACATTTACGGATACCGTCTAAATCACGACCTGCTTTTCCAAGTCCTTCAAGTTCGCATGGTAAGCTGTATTGAATGTTTTTATTTTCACATCCGCCACCTTTTAAGATTAAGCGAATATCGATATAGTCACTCTCATGTTGCTCAAATTTAACAACTGGAGTACCTGGTCCTAAGTTATTTCCGCTGTTTTTACCAAATAAAGAATCTACAGAGTTAGAACGTAGCTTACCATCTTTTGTAGCTTGTTCAATTGCAGCATAAATTGCTTCTTTTATCACAAGTTGGTTTACCCCAACTGGCGTTTTCACTTTAAAAGTTGGCATACCCGTATCTTGGCAAATTGGTGAAACATCGCCTTCAGCCATCATAATATTGTTTGTAATCGTTTCCAATGCGATGGCGCTTCTTGTACCTACAGTTTCACTTGCTTTAGCTTGTCTGATTGCTTTACGTACGTCTTTTGGTAGATTTGTTGATGTTTCGACAATTAATTGATAAATACTTTCCTGTATGTGTTGCATTCATGCTCCCCCTTAAAACCCTTTATAAAAATACTGAATGTTCCCCTCTTCATTATAATACAATTTTTAATAAACGGAATAAAAAAAGCCCTTCAGAATTAGTTTCTGATTTGGGCAAATATTTAGCTACTTCTATTGTTAACAATTAGACTATGTTCGCTTTCCAATAAAAAAAGCCCATTATAATGGACTCAATCTGGGCGATTTACTTCACGACATTTACTTTCTAAGTCATCTAGAACTGATAATAATTGATCTAGCTCTTCTAAGCTTACTTCTTCAGCTTCTAATGATTCGATTGTTTCCATTACTGAATTAAAACGTTCTTTAATATAGGATAATTGTTCTGTGTTTGACATGAAATGATCGTCCTTTCTAATACAATTGCTAATAATATTGTACCCTTATTCTCCTATATATCGTAAACTTTCGACATTTTTTTAAATTTTAGGAAGTTATTCCTATACAAGGTTTCACTTTCTTTCTTATAATAGTTGAGGAAAATTAAATTAGTCTAATACTTATGGGTGCAGTTTTGTACCTAAAGGAGTAATCAAATGAAAAAATTATTACAACAAATAACGCCTACATATGATCCTTGGGAAGCGTATTTAGATGTTGAAGAGTATGGTAAAAACATACTTACAAATGTAGAGTTTACGACTACAACGATTTGTAATATGCGCTGTGAGCATTGTGCTGTCGGATATACTTTACAACCAAAGGATCCAAATCCACTACCTATTGAGCTAGTATTAAATCGCTTAGAAGAGATTGAGAAGCTTCGTTGTATTAGTATCACTGGTGGAGAACCGATGCTTTCAAATAAAATGTTGAACGGATACGTTGTGCCTTTATTGAAGTATGCACATGAACGTGGCGTACGTACTCAAATTAATTCAAATCTAACATTAGATTTTGAAAGATACGAAAAAATAATTCCTTATTTAGACGTTCTACATATCTCTCATAACTGGGGAACTGTTGATGAATTTGTAGAAGCAGGATTTGCGATGATGGAACGTAAGCCGACATATGCGCAGCGTGCTAAATTATTCGAAAACATGATTGAAAATAGCCGAAGACTTGCTGATGCTGGAGTTATGGTTTCCGCTGAAACAATGTTAAACAAACGTACTCTTCCATACTTAGAAAAAATCCATCGTCAAATTATAGAAGAAATGAAATGTCAGAGGCACGAAGTTCACCCTATGTATGCCAGCGATTTCGCTAGTACATTAGAAGTCCTGACAAAATCAGAGCTACGCGAAGCAATTTCAACTTTACTTGATGTACGTGATGAAAATATTTGGATGTTATTTGGTACTCTGCCATTTTATCCATGTAGTGATGATCAAAACGATTTAGACATCATTCAGAGATTATATAATAGTAAAAATGTAACATTACGAAATGACCCTGATGGTCGTTCTCGCTTAAATGTAAATGTATTTGATGGTAGCATCATCGTTACTGACTTTGGTGATGTACCTCATCTAGGAAATATTCAAACCCATACATTACAAGAAGCATATGATACTTGGACATTATCAAAAACTGCAAATGAACTAAGCTGTCATTGTCCAGCAGTTAAATGCTTAGGTCCAAATATTCTTGTAAAAAACAGCTATTATCCTGAAACTGATTTTTCGAATAAAAGTACTAAGATTTTAAAGGGAAATTAAACACTAAAAAAAGAGCATGTCATATTTATGGCATGTTTTTTTGTACCAAAAAAGCTAAGTGTTTGTTCAAAAACAAAATCCACAAGGAAAATGATTTACCTTGTGGATTTCTCTATTATCTAGGGTGTGGTGAAGCGAAATAACCAAACGAAACATAATCCTGAACAGGAATCCATGCACCTACACCTTGTGATACTATATTTTTAACTTGTAGGCTTCTTTTATTACCTTTTAAGATTAAGTACACTTCTCCAAATGTAACTTTTCCTTTTTCATTAACTGCAGGAGCATAAGCATATAAATAGCCGAGTTGCTTTGGTGGTACATTATATACTCTCTCGTTTTTAGTTCCAGCTCCAACAACTGTTTGGAATGCAAGTGGAAGAGTTGTTTTCTCTGATGCATCGTGCATCATTAAATTAATCACATCATCCGCATTCCTTACTTTAGCAGTTAATCCACCTTTAACAATCTGTTGCGAATTTTGGTAGTATTTTAGTCGTCTGTACGCTTTTTCTCCTCTATTATCCAAAAAGTTTGTATTAATTTTTTTATATTGCCAATTGATTGTTGTCTCATTTGATTCGTAATTTAAAGGAAAAACCCCTAAGAAAATTCTCGCATTATAGCCTACTGCAAATGGTGCTTTGCTGACAGAGGATTCATTAAACATACGAATTAGATTTGGATTCTCAATTTTTACATTTGACGAATCTAATAACTGCTTAGCTAATCCCCCTGGTTGAAGTTCCGGCAGGTCTTGAGTTGGATTAGGGTAAGTATTCTCTTTTGTCACATTTGCAGCCGAACGTGGGACTTTAATATCTGAATTAGCTGCAAAAGTTGTTTGTCCATTATTTAAGGAAATAATTAAAATAGCTATATTAACAAGAACGAATGGCTTAAACCATTTAGACATATTCATGCCCCTTTCACAAATAAGGAAATTATTACTCTTAGCATGAACATTTTATGTAAATATATGTATTCCTTAAAATGAAAAATTTTGCTATGAAATCAGCTTAATATATAGTTTCTCAATTGGACCTCTTAATTTCTGTAAAATAGGTCCAATACTGAATGTAATTAAGACGGTTCCGATTCCAATTGGACCTTTTAGAAGAAATGCCAATACTAAAGCAAACACTTCACCGATCGTTTTTGCCACGCCTAAACTTACCCCGAACCGTTTGTTTAGCGAGATCATTAAATCATCTATTGGACTTAACGGAAACTTCGCTTGCAAATAAATCGCAATACCTATAGTCATACTTAAAATAGCTAGTACTAATTGAATATATCTAGTGACCATATTTGAATCAAATAAATGCTCCGACTCTACAGTTAGCCAAAAATCAAGAAATCGTCCAATTAAAATAAACGTAATCGCAGCAAGCCAATCCGGTCTTTTCTTTTGTAAAAAAGCATTTACAAACAATAGTATTGATGAGTTAATGATAATCCAATTACCAACAGATAAGCCAAAGGTTTTCGACTCACCAACAGCTAATGCATCCCATGCACTAGCTCCAAGTCCAGCTTTAATGGCTAAACTAATTCCTAAAGTTAAAAATAGTAATCCAATTAAATAAAATAGAATTCTTATTATTATTTTCAAGTATTACCACCTTCATTTTTTATAGTAAGTAGAAACCAATCCCCATAATCAAATAAGCAGCTAATAGGGTTAACCCTTCAAACCAGTTTGTATCTCCATCATTCATAATCGCAATTGTTAAAAATACGGAAGTGATCATCGAAATTAATTCCGGCATGGAAAATATTAATGGCATTCTTTCCCCAATAAACAATGAACAAATCACTAACACTGGCGCAACGAACATGGCAATTTGTAATGATGAACCAACAGCAATTTCTACCGAAACCCCTACTTTATTTTTATATGCCATCACAATTGCAGAAGCATGTTCAGCCGCGTTACCAACGATTGCAACAACGATTATACCGATAAATAATTCAGTCCATCCAAACTTATCACCCACTGTCGTAAACGTGTGAACTAGCTTCTCTGAAACATATCCAACTGCTACAGTAGCTAACGCTAAAATAATCATGGCTTTCCCTGTTTTCCACTCAGCTTCTTCATGCTCTTCTACGATCTCTTGATTTTTAGCTACGTACACCCCACGATGTGTAACTAATTTGAAGTAAAGTGCAGCTAAGTATAAAACCATTAAAACAATCGAAACGCCTACACTAAGTGTCATCTTATCATTTGCAGTCATTTTAACTGAAAAAATTTCAGGAATGACAAAGGCTAGTACTACCGCAAAAATCAACAAGCCTGAATTATGTCTCGCATCGTAAACATTAAAGCTTTGACGTTTATATTTTAATCCACCAATAAAAAAGGATAGTCCACCTACAAGTAGTAAGTTTCCTATTACAGAACCTGTTAATGATGCTAATACTACTTCCGATAAACCATTTTGTAATGCAAAAATCGCGATAATTAACTCTACCGCATTCCCGAATGTTGCATTTAAAAGTCCCCCAATTCTCGGGCCAGCTGCAATCGCTAAACTTTCAGTAGCTCTTCCCATAATGCCAGCTAATGCAATAATCGTTAAACAGTAAATGATAAATAATAAAATCTCGCTCCAATGCATTAAGCTCCCAATTACCGATAATGGTACACCGATAAATGTAACAATAAAAAATAAACGATGAGCCATAATTACCTCCTAAATAAAATTCCTTATAAATATCATATGCAAAAGACTTAAAAAAATAGGTTTAAATGTAAAACAATTAACAAACACTTAAAGTGTTGATGGCAAAGTTCATCGATTATACCTATATTGCTCAAAGGATTATGACCTCGAGAACTAGAATTACTTATGTTGAAGATTCGGTTGGTAGAATGGATTTCTACCTTCCCTTCTTCTGAACTAGGAGGGAGTTAATAAAAATGATTCAAGAAAATATTATGAAGGTGCTTAAGGCGAAACAATTAGGTCTATTTACAACCATTCGTGAAGACTTTCCGCATAGTTGTTATATGGTATTTTTCTTTAAAGGCCTAACACCTTATATCGCTACAAATAAGAATTCACAAAAAGTAGAAGATATAAAAAATAATCCAAACGTACATATACTACTTGGTCATGATGGTGACCGATTAGATGATAACTTTGTAGAGATGTTTGCAAGAGCTGAAGTAATTGAAAATGCAGGTCCTGAAGAGAAAGTATGGACTGAGGAATTGTCTAGATGGCTTGAAGGTCCCGAGGATCCTAATTATGTATTGATTCAAATGAATCCGGTTAAGATCGGTTATGTAGAGAAAGCAGGTACAGAGCCTACTTTTATAAATCTGTGAAAAATGAAATCTTATCTAATTGAATTTAGGTAAGATTTTTTTGGTAAAAAAAGAATCAAATTTTCGTAAAAGGAGTAAAGTGATGTTGATTTCCACTACGGTATGCTCGCTTTCCATGGGGCGGGACCTGAGCCTCCTCGGCGAGCCTGAGGTCTCAGCCTTCCCGCTTATCCCATAGGGGTCGAGCAACATCCACTCCAATCAACTTATTCATTAAAATAAGTCTGCATAAAAATCTACTTTACTATCTTTTACTTAGAGTAATAACAGATCATTAATCAGATTTTCGAACATTAATTATAATATTTAAAATTCCGTGACTATAAACAGTTATAAGTGTTAATGTTCATTTAATTTAAGGTTTCTCTTGGCCTTTAATATTTCACACCTTGGAAATGGTTGTCTTTATAACTTCTTTCTTGTTAGCGTTTATTATCTCATACAAAAAAAATCCATTCGATTAAACTCGAATGGATTTTTGAACTTTTGCTTTAAGCTTCTTACTTATTAATAAAAATATAGATGCTCCTATTAGTGCTCCGATTGAATCGATTACTACGTCTTGAACTAACGGAGTTCGGTTTGCAGTGAAGGATTGGTGAAATTCATCAGAAGCTGCATAAAGGATTGAAAAAATTATGCCTACTAAAAAGGCTCTGTTCACATAAAGCTTTGCTAATCTTGTAGCAAAAAAGGCAAGTAAAAGATAGATTGAAAAATGTGATAGTTTACGAATAAAGAACTCTGTAAATCCTGCCACTCCAAGCTCTTTTATACTTACTTCATGTCCAGCGTAGTTAAAGTGGACAAAGGTAAAATGCTTCATTAGATCATATAAAAATGTAATGTGGCTTATTTCTGGTCTTATATCTTGTTTTTCATACGGTGTTGCTGATGAATAAAAGATAATGCCAGCTATAAGGATCACAGGTATCCAGTATTTAATAAATGTTTTAAAAGAAATAGAATTTTTCATTCTTATTGATCTATTAGCCTAATTCATTAATTTTTTGCTTTAAATAGTCTAATAAGTCATCTCTTAAATCATCACGTTGAAGTGCAAAATCGATCGATGTTGTAATAAATCCTAATTTTTCACCAACATCGTAGCGCTTACCTTCAAAGTCGTATGCAAATACTCGTTGAATTTTATTCAGCTTTTGAATTGCGTCTGTTAATTGGATTTCACCACCAGCTCCAACTTCTTGCTCTTCTAGGAATTCAAAAATTTCAGGAGTTAATAAATAACGTCCCATAATTGCTAAGTTTGATGGTTGAGTTCCTTTTGCTGGTTTTTCAACAAAATTACGAACTTGATAACGTCGACCATCTTTCTCAACTGGGTCAACAATACCATAACGATACGCTTCATCTTCAGGAACTTCTTGCACACCGATCACTGATGAATGAGTTAACTCGTACTGCTGAATTAATTGTTCAACACCTGGTACTTCTGCTTGAATAATATCATCACCAAGTAGTACAGCAAATGGCTCATCTCCAATAAATTTACGAGCGCACCATACAGCATGTCCTAATCCTCTTGGCTCTTTTTGTCTAATATAATGAATCTCTACTTTTGAAGACTCTTGTACTCTTTCAAGTATGTCATATTTCTTCTTTTCTAATAGATTTTGTTCTAATTCGAATGAAATATCAAAATGGTCCTCGATTGCACGTTTACCTTTACCAGTTACGATAATAATGTCTTCAATTCCTGCTTCAATTGCTTCTTCAATAATATATTGAATTGTTGGTTTGTCTACGATTGGTAACATTTCTTTTGGCATTGCTTTTGTAGCCGGTAAGAAACGAGTACCTAATCCCGCTGCTGGGATAATGGCTTTACGTACTTTTTTTACTTTGTTATTATTTTCCACAATAATCACCTAATATTTTTTATAGTCTATATTAATAAAGTTTAAGCTTTTAATCATCACTCAACTGAATAATAAAGTATTTCATATATATAATGCAAGGAAACCTAAGCTTTTTCAAACTTAGGTATCCCATAAACTATTTAATTAATTATAATGCATATTTTTTTCACGATCTTTTGTACGTTCTTCAGTAGTTAATTTATTGTACTCAGTAAGGAACTTTTGATAGTTATCGCATACAGGACTAATGTCTCCATACTCTACCACTTTTCCGTAATGAATCCATAACCCTTTTGTACAAAAATCCCTTACTTGACCTAATGAGTGACTAATAAAGAATATTGTTTTTCCTTGTTCTTTAAAATCATTCATTTTATCTAAGCAACGTTTTGTAAATGTTGGGTCACCAACAGATAATGCTTCGTCAATTACCATAATGTCTGGATCAATATTAACGGAAATTGCGAATCCTAATCTTGATCTCATACCGCTTGAATAGGATTTAACTGGTTGGTTAATAAACTTACCAATTTCAGCAAACTCAATAATATCAGGCGTAATTTTTTCAATTTGTTTTACCGTAAGACCCATCATTAAACCTTTAAGTCTAATATTTTCCAAACCAGTTAGTCGATTATCTAAACCAGCTTGAATGGCAATTAGTGAAGCAACACCATTTACTTCGACTTCACCTTCATTTGGCATTGTCACACCCGCAATTAAGTTTGACATAGTACTTTTACCAGATCCATTTAATCCAATGATCCCTACGATTTCACCTTGTTCAACCTCGAAGGATACATCTTTAAGGGCATGAAAGAATTCGCCACCTTTACCGCCAAAGAATAAATCCTTTAGCTTGTCGGTCGGCTTACTATACATTTTAAACTTTTTTGTAACATTTTTAAAAATAACTTTTTTTGTCATTGTGTTCACCTTCTATAGGAAATCAACAAATTGCTTTCTGAACTTGATATGGAAAATAGAGCCAATTGTAAAGATGATAATTAACACTGCCCAAAAATAAACTGTATATTTTGAGAAGATAATATCAGAATGACCATATAAAAGAGCTCCACGATAACCTTCTACAATATAATAAAAAGGATTTAATTTCATTATAAAAAATAAAATTTTTGATGCACCAGAACCTCTAGATGGCTCCCACAAAATAGGAGTTAAATACAAGAGCATTCTAGTAAAGGACTGAATAAAAAGATGAATATCCCTAATCATTGTTGAAAGTGTAGAAGTAAATAGCCCTAATACAATATTAAATATTAAGCCTGCAATCATAAAATAAATCAGAGCAATAATATTCATTTGATCAAAACCTTGACTGATAACAACCCCAATAAATAGTACTCCCATCATAAATACATGGGTATTAAATCTTGAAAGTACCACATAAGTAGGAATGATACTTAATGGGAAATTCATTTTTGAAACGGTCCCAATACGATTGAAAATAGAACTTGATCCCTGCATGATTGAGTTACTAATAAAGAACCAAGGAATAAGTCCACAAAGCATCCAAATTAGAAATGGAATACCATTAACTGGAGCTCCGCCTCGTATACCTGTACCGAAAGTTATCCAATATACTGCAATTTGAAATAGTGGGTTTAAGAAAACCCAGATAACGCCAAGTTGGCTATCAGCATACTCTTTACGCGTCTCATATGACGATAATCGGAATATGAGTGATAGATTATTAATCTGTTCTTGCAAAACTGTTTTTATACTATTCATAGATTTACCACATTCTCTTTAATTACTTTATTTATATTACCATAGTTTACAAAATTCATTTTTGAACTATTTGAAGAATTAACACAGTTTCTAGTATCAAAAACGATTGGGTTTTTCATTAAAGGTGCTAATTCATCATAATTCATGTTTTTGAATTCATTATGATCAGTTAATACTAAAATTAAATGAGCATCTTTTACTGCATCTTCTGCAGATAGAAGTGTAAATGTTTCTGTACTAGCAACGTGTGGATCATGAGCTGCTACAGTAATACCTTCATTTTTTAATAGTTCAATGATATCCATTGCTGGACTTTCGCGCATATCATCAACATTACCTTTATACGTTACACCGAAAGCAGCAACTTTCGGATGGTCAACATTTCCAATTATTTTCTTAACATTCTCAACAACATAGCTAGGCATAGATGAATTTGTTTCACGAGAAAGATTGATTATTTTAGCAAGATCAGGTGCTTTTGCCACAATAAAGTAAGGGTCTACTGCTAAACAATGCCCTCCAACCCCTGGACCAGGTGAATGTATATTAACTCGTGGGTGTTTATTTGCCATTTCAATTACATCTAGTACATTGATATCAAGCGTATTACATACTTTTGTCAGTTCATTTGCTAGTGCGATATTAACATCACGGAATGTGTTTTCCATTAACTTAGACATTTCCGCAGTTTTTGCATCAGTACGAATAATTTCACCTTGTACGAAAGTACTATAAACTTTTGCCCCTGCTTCAGAACACTCCGGTGTAATTCCACCAACAATACGGTTATTATATATTAATTCGTGCATAATTTGACCAGGTAATACTCGTTCTGGACAATGTACTAAAAATAAATCTTCACCAACTGTAAAACCTGATGCTTCTACTAATGGTTTTACAAAATCATCCATACTACGTGGAGCAATTGTTGATTCTACAATTAATACATTCCCTTTTTGTAAATAAGGAATCGTCGATTTAACTGCACTTAATACGTAAGTTAAATCACAAGATTTATGCTCATCATCATTATTTGGTGTTGGTACTGCGATAATAAACGCATCAGCAGCTTCAGGTGTTAAAGAAGCTTTAAATAAACCTTTAGACACTACATCTTTCACTACTTCTGCTAATCCTGGTTCTTCAATATGAATTTCCCCTGCATTAAGCTTATCAACAACACTTTGATGTATATCTACACCAACTACTTCTACCCCATGTTTCGCGAACATTGCTGATGTTGGTAAACCAATATATCCTAGACCAATTGTACAAATTTTCATTTAGATTACCTCTTTCAATAAAATCACTTAATTTGTATTAATTACATTAATGCTATTTTATAATTTTTTTCTAAAATAGATATACATCGTAACAATAATAATACAATAAATTAATATTTTCAGTATTACCCAAATACGAAATATAATATAAATTTTACAATTTTATATCCACTTAATAAAACTTTTATAAAATTTTTAATACAAATTATTTGGTCCCTATCATTTAAATAGATTTTATATCTTTATACAAATCTTTTCGTAAAATTTTTAAGCTTATTACCTAAAAATTTAATTCTACCTCTCGTACTTACTTCTTTAATAGATAAAGTTAACTCATGATTTACATAAACAGGTGTAATTTGTTGTTTTCCTATAATTGACGACTTTATGTGTCCCCTATCACTTTTAGAAATTTGAAGATCAGTCTGATAGAATAAACCTTCGACTTGCGTCTTAAATGAGACTTTCCAATCACCAGATGACAAATACGATAGAATCGGAATCGTTACTGTATTAAAATCAACGTATTTATATTGTTTGGAATGCGTTTCTTTCCGTTCATTCGTTGCATGATCTACTAATTTAACGTTGATTATTTCTCTACTTTTGTTATTGGTAAAAACCATTTCCATACTTTTAATCGCTAATGGGCTATTCGCATAATAAATGGAACCACCAATTGTAAAGATCCCTTTTTCTAAACTAATATTTTTGATCGTTTGACCAATAAGAAAAGTATTTTTCGATGAATCAACTGCATAATCTGGAAAATGCTCTAACAAGTATTTATGATACTCACTATTCATTCTTATTTGGTCTTTTGGGACATCACTATTTGTTAATACATTTAAAAACTTCAAAAAGCCATCTTTGTTTTCATCTACTATTAATTGAAGTAATAACAAATCCCGATTTTTTAAATTTGTAAAAATCTCTTTATTGTTAATTGTGTTAATAAAATCGACACAAATATTATATAAAGAAAATTGTTCTTCTTTACTTAATTTAGAAGCTTTCATATAAATTGAGTCAAAAAAGAATCTAAATTGTCTATTTTCAATTGTTTTTATCTCTTGCATTAACTCTAATTCATGATAAAGATTAGTTAGTTCTTTTTGCGTTTTTACTAATTGTTCGAAAAAACTAAGACTTACTTTTTTTACTAAACTACTATCTAAATCATTTACCCGATATTGAATCACGTCAATATCCTTCACAACTGTTTTATTCGAAAGCAACAAGCTTTTCTCTGTAAAGAGTAAATCTTCGCCTATTCTTAATGATTCATCAAATTGAATACCTTTTTGTAAAATAAACTCTCTTTTATAAAGTTTATTCCAAACAGCAGGTGTAAAATGTAGTTCGCTATTTTTGCTTACATGTCTAATGGAAGGTAGATTCTTCTTAAATACCTTCCCCATATATGCTAGGCGCCACTTTTTTAAATCATTAAAACAAATAAAATTTCCGATAGCTGTATCAGCATCATTTTCATTTGCTATTGCCAGTAATTTTTCATAAGCACCTTTAATTGCCAGGTCATCACTATCTAGAAAAGTAATGTACTTTCCAGTTGCTTCTTGGATTCCCGTATTTCTAGCAGCACTAGGTCCGCTATTTTTTTGAGAAATGAGTTTGACATTAGGGTGTCTTTCAGTAAAGTTTCTACTTATTTCTAAACTACCATCTGTCGAACCATCATCTACTATAATCAACTCTAAATTATTCATTCGTTGATTTATAACTGATTCAATTGTATCTTTAATAAACATTTCGTTATTAAAATTAATTAAGATTACGCTTAGACTGTAAACTGTCATTAAATTACACCCCGTATTAGGAAGTAAATAGTTTTTTATCCTACATTAGTCGCTAGCTTTTGACCATTTAATACTTTGTCATATATATCGATAAAAATCTTTTTCTCATTATTCCAATTGTAATGGTGACGTGCTTCTAAACAATTAACACTCATTTTATCTCTTTTTTCTGGGTGATCTAAAAGATAGTTTACACCTTCAGCAATTGAATCGACTTCATGTGAATCAACGCATACACCGACATATTCTTTTTCTACAACCTTTTGGATTTCAGGGAAGCTACATGCTACAACTGGAACACCGCTCATCATATATTCAAACAACTTATTTGATGATGCAGAGTAATGATTGAAATTAATATTATTTAAAACTTGAAAACCAAGATAAGCGTTACGAGTATAATTTAAAAGCTCGTCTACAGGTACTTTATCGATAAATTTCACTCGATTTTCTAAATTCATTTTATCTACTAAATCTAAAAGCACAGGCTTAATTTTACCGTCTCCGATAAATACAACTGTCCCACGTTTAAACTGAGGAGTAGCCTTAACGATTAGCTCTAAGCCACGACCCTTTTGAATCCCACCTTGATACAACAAAATAGGTTCATTTGGATCTAATCCAAGTACTTCATGTAAATTGATTGCTTTTTTTTCTTCAGGTTTTGATACGAACGGATAGTTATGGATCACTTCAGGTAAATCAATATGATATAAATCTTGAGTGTATTTCGCACGAGTATAATTTTCATGAATCATAATATCGATGTAACGTATTAAAAACTTTTCAATCTTACCAAAGATTGGATTTTCATAGCCAGATCGACTAGATTGTACTTCATGTGAATCATAAACTAATTTACTACGATGGAACACTTTAGCACATAAAATACCTTGTGGTAATGTATTTAAATCATTTGCATGGTATATATCATATTTCTTTTTACTCCCATGGTAGATCATTTGAAGAATATTATAACCCCTCGTTAAAATCACTCTTACATAACGATTCCCAAATAATATAATAACGGCTGCAATAATAATCGTTGCAATAATGTTAACAAATAACCCAGCAACTAATAAGATTGCTGCAAGTAATTTTGTCATTATATTTGATTTAAAGAAAATGTTGAGCTTTGCACAAAAGTTGATTAAATGATAGATTCCAAATGGTAAACGATTATTTACACGAATGACATTAAAACCTTCTTCATATCTTTCTCTCTTCGGTAAGATATCCGAATCATCATGCAATGCAATTAAATCTACATCATAACCTACTTCAGCTAATGCTGAACACTCACGTAATACACGCGCATCATTTGTAAAGTGGTTAAACACAAATGCACAAACTTTCTTATTCATGGATTTCCTCCATCACTTGAATTAACACATTAATATTCGTTTTCCATCTTAAATTTTTATAAGCATAATTGTATCCATTCTCACCAAGCGTTTTTCTCGATGTTGGATTATTAGCTAATTCAATTATTTTTTTATACAATTCCTGTACTGATCCCTCTTTCAGAACAATACCACAATTTGCACTTTCAATAATTTCACCTGCATAACCTGATACATTTCCAATAATAGGTTTCTTTACGCTCATATAATCGATGATTTTTCCAGGTAATACCGTTTTAAAAACTTCCTGTTCAACTAGACTGACGTACGCAATATCAGATTCTGATACGATTTTAAGTGTATCATTACGAGACTTGGCAGTGTGTAATGTTACGTTTTCTAACTGTTTATCTTCAATATATTTTTTTACTTCATTTGTATTTTTACCGTACCCTACAATCGTAAAAAATATAGTTGGATTTTCCTTGAACATCTCAGCAACACTTAACAGTTTGTTCAAATCTTGAGCAAATCCTAAGTTACCTGTATACGTCACTTCAATTTTTTGGCTGTCGTCATTACTCGGAACTTCAATTGATAGTTCTTCTTCTGAAAGTGAGTTTGGAACGAACTTGATTTTTTCAGCAGGAACATTTTTATTTGTCATATAGTTTATAAAGCTACGACTATTAACAATGATTCTTGTTGCTTTTTTATATAATAGTTTTTCTACTTTATATGCCGTAGATAGGATTAATTTATTGGAGAACACTTTTACACCTACTAAGGATTCTGGCCATAAATCCCTAATATCTAATATTAAAGGTGCTTTTAATCTCCATTTTGCTATTAATCCAGCAATACCAACGAAAATTGGTGGTGACGTTACAAAAATATAATCGAATTCCTTTTTATATTTAAAAATAGCTCCTATAAAACGGAACATAACTTCTAAGTATAAATAAAGTCTCTTAATGATACTTGTAGAATGAGTTTTAATTGATGTATCAACTCGAACAATATCATCTTCATCGATTAGCTTTTCATTCCAGAATCGCTTATTTTCATAAAGCTCGCGGCTTGGATATCTTGGGTGTAAAGTAAGTACCTTCACATCGTAATTTTTTTCTTTTAATTCTAGATAAATATTTTTTAATCGATTTGCAGCACTCCCAATTTCAGGATAGAAGTGTTGAGTAATTAATAAAATTTTCTTTTTGTTAGCTGTAATATTAATACACCTCCTAAACAGTAATATTACACTCTCAAAACTACAAAACAAGAGGTATTGTAACATAATTAGACCTATAATTCCATTAAATGCCCATAGTATTCATGTTACAGTTTGACAAACTCTGTCGATAAAAGAGAGACTGTCCAATTTGAACAGTCCCTCCTTGACCACATCGATTACTTTAAACCATCCTCGATTTCCATTATTTCATCAAAAACCCTTTGAGAATTATTTCGATCTGTATAAGCATAGAAAGAATCAACACGTTCTTTGTATTTGTCTTCCATTTCACATTGATTAGCCATATATGAAATAAATTTATCCACTAACACATCGTGATTGTCGATAATATCCCCAAAGCCCATCGTCTCGAAGTTAAAATAACCTTTTTCAAAATGATAGTAATCATATTGATAGTAGATAACTGGTTTTTTCTGATATGCAAAATCAAAAGCAACAGAAGAATAATCTGTCAGTAAGATACTCGATTCATTGAATAATTTTTGATAGCTTGTGTTATAGTCAGCAAATTGAACATAATCGTTTTTATCAAAATCTCTGTTTTGAATTTGAATTTCTGGATGTGGGAAAAAGATAATTTTGTAATTATTCTTTTTCGCAAAATCGATTAACTTCGGATCATTAATTAAATCATTGTAACGCTTAAAGTACTCAGATTTTTTGAATGCTTCATTATAAGGTCTTACCCCTAAAGCCTGGTTTTTTCTTAGAACTAGATTCTGTCTCCAAGTAGGCATGATTAAAATTTGTTTTTGGTCATTATTAACTAGACCATCATATCTTGGAAAACCAGTTAATCTTATATTTTCACTTGTATAGCTATAGTCACCCTCAATTAAAGATTGAGCTTCCAGGTGAGCTGAAGTAAACATTTTACGAATGTTTTTATTAAATCTATTTAACCAATGCGTTAAGTTGGCCATTGTAATACCATGTTGTAAGAAAATATAATCAAACGTCATCAAGTCTCGATAATAAATCTCCGCTTTAAAGAAAGGATTCGTTACCCATTGGTCTGCATGGGATGAAATAACTTTTGACGCTCTTAACATTAGGAATTTATGCTTATATGAACCATAAGGAACAACATTTCCTACTTTTGAAATTCTTTCAAAATCAGGTGCGTCTTTTTTGATGACATAATAATTTTTAATTGATTTTTGCTGAGAATTAGCAAATTTAAATAATCGTTCTGCATTATCATCTGCTTTATCTTGTCGATCCATGAATAACCAGACAGGTTTTGACTCTAGCTTTCTCAATGTCTTTGCGACAAGTCGCGTAATGATTGCCTTTTTCGCATGAACTGAACCAAGTTTCCATAAACCACGTATAAACTTAAGTTCGTTAATAAGCTTTTTGGCACCACTTTTTTTCGTTACCTTTATATGATGTGTTCTGCAAGAGTAGATATATTTTTCTTTTGCTGAATAAGAACCTCTAATTCTTTTTGAAAGACCTGTAAATTTATTCACATTATAATTTACTTGAACTTGTACTCCATCAACTTCTACAAAAAATTCGATTTTATAATCATCTGGAAGTTTAGAGAAAGGAATTGAAATTTTGAATCCCTTATATTGTTTAATAATTTCATCTAAACTTTTATATTGATTAACCGTACGATCTACATCTTCGCCTACATAATCAACACCATTGACCTTAGCGATAATTTTACATTCTTCACGATCAAATAACGATCCAAAGAACCCTTCTATCATAAGGTTTGAATTCTTTTCTTCAATAAATTCGATTGTAACTTTGTTTTTAGATAGCTTAGTAACTAAGTACTCGTCACGATATAATCCTATATCTTGACCTTGCTCTAGTTCTTCGATCGTTTTTGTAAAAACTTCTTTTAAAGGTGTATTGTGTTTAAGACTTAGTGCAAAATGTAAATAGAACTGACTAATCTTTTTCGTTTTTAAAATTACTTCGTCGTCGATATAAGTTAAAATTTCTTTTATCTTATTTTTAAATTTAATATAATCTTCATCACTTAATGGAGTATCTGCCTGGCTTTTAATAGAAAACTTCCATTTTAAATCATGCATGATGATGTATTGAATATACTCAGGTAATTCCCCTACTTGTTCAATACTTTTATGAATAAGATCTAAACTAAACGTATCTAATGAATGGATAAACCAGTCATTTTTCATAGCATTTTGCATTGCCGAAGTGCCGTCATTTCTTAAACGGTAGTTGTAACTAGCATTTTTTAAAACACCATATTTATTTTTCTCTAAAATAACATGGCTTACTAACTTACAATCCTCACCAATTCTACAATTACGATCAAATTGATATTTCTTCATTAAATCACTTTTAATAAAAGCTGAAGCTGCGTGAGTTAATAATAGATTTGGTTGTTCAATGATATCAATCACTCGAGTTCTACCAAATTTATTGTTTAATGTGTGATTACCCGTTCTAGCTTCAAAGAATTTAATTGGAATCGCAACAAGATCAATCTCTTCTTCGTGCTCTTCAAAGAATGTATACACATTTAACAATGTATCAATTGAAATCGTATCGTCTGGATCAAGAAACTGAACATATTTTCCTTTAATATAATCAATTCCATAATTTCTAGCGCTACTTACTCCGCCGTTTGGCTTCTTTAAATATTGAATATTTTTAGGATATCTATTTTGATAATCTATACAAATTTTTTCGCTATCATCTGGACTTTCATCATTAACTAAAATAAGTTGTATATTTTCTTCAAAACCTATTGTTTGGTTTATTACACTATCAATAGCCTCTACAAGAAATTTTTCAACATTATAAATTGGCATAATTATTGAAAATAGATAATCATGACTTTTATCAATAGAATTCATTTAGTACTGCACTCCTATATTTGTTTAAATTTAATTCGCAATATGATTTTCATATTCTGTTTTACTCATCAATTGCCAAATTATTATATCATACTGTATAAAAGAACGATTCATTATTCTAATGATTGTTTTGTTTTGCCAGTATAAGGCTTTCATTAAAAGAGCGAATTGTAATATTATTATTTTTTCAAAAAATCTAGTTTATCATACCATTTTTAAGATGAACATTAAATTAATAACCATTTTTGTTTTCTTGTCACAAATATTTCTGTAAAAATAGGAAACAATAAATAACATTTTAACCTTTTGATGGTGTAGTTTATTTGTCTAACCACTACTCTATATGCCCTATCTCAATAGATGAATATGGATATTTTTATTTATTTTTGATAGACTAAAAATGATTAATTATGTTTACAATCTACTACCATTGTTTTCCTAAGTTAATTTACATATATTGATAAACTAGAAATCAAAAGGAGAAATAAGTATGAAAAAGGTATTAGTTACTGGTGGAGCCGGTTTCATTGGTTCTAATTTAGTAAAAGCATATATAAATGAAGGTTATAAAGTAGTTGTCGTTGATAACTTATCTACAGGTTCTATAGATAATATTCCATCAGATGTAACTTTTTATGAAGAGGATATTAGAAGTAATAACTTTGCTGAAATAGTTCTAAAAGAGCAACCAGATATTATTAATCATCATGCTGCACAAATTGATGTACAATTCTCTGTTAAAAATCCTATGGAAGATGCTAGCATCAATATTTTAGGAACAATCAATGTACTTGAATCAGCTCGTCTATTAAAACAAGTAAAGGATGTAACGCTTGTGTACGCTTCATCTGCAGCTGTATACGGAGAACCTCACTATCTTGGTGTAGATGAAAAGCATCCAATTCAACCACTGTCACCTTATGGTGCTTCTAAGTTTTCTCCTGAATTTTATTTTGATATGTATAATAAACTACACAACATTCAATATACTGTATTCCGCTATGCAAATGTATATGGCATTGGTCAAGATCCGAAAGGTGAAGGCGGAGTTGTTAGTATTTTAGTGGATTGCATAACATCTAATTCATTATTTACTATTTTTGGAGATGGTGAGCAAACTCGTGACTTTATATTTGTAGATGATATTGTTGCCGCTAATCTTCTTGCAAGTAAAAATCCAGTCAATACAATTTGTAACGTATCGACAAACACACAAACATCCTTAATTGATTTATTAAAAATTTCAGAGGAAGTTATTAATACTAAAATTGAAATGGTATTTGCAGAAGAAAGATCTGGAGATATTAAACACAGTTATTTAAACAACGAAAAAACAATTCAATTATTAAACTGGAAACCAAGTAATACACTTAAAGAAGGTTTAGATAAAACAATTCAATATTACAAAACACGCTAAATAAAGAAAGCTGATTTTTGATTCATTTCAAAATCAGCTTTTTATTTTGATAAAAATGAAAGCTCAAAAAAGACTATCTTTACAAAATTTGCAAAAATAGTCTTTCATCGTTAAATCTTATTTTTAAAATGCTGAATAATCACTTCAACAATTCTTCTAGAAGCTTCGCCGTCTCCATATGGATTAGATGCTTTAGACATTTTTGCATGAGCCTCTTCATCCGACAACAGTTCATCGGCTAATGAGAAAATAACTTCTTCGTCAGTTCCAGCAAGCTTTAAAGTACCAGCGTCAATTCCTTCAGGGCGTTCCGTCGTATCACGTAAAACAAGTACTGGTACGCCTAATGAAGGTGCCTCTTCTTGTACACCACCAGAATCAGTTAGGATTAAATGTGATCTTGCAGCAAAGTTATGGAAATCAATGACATCTAGTGGTTCAATTAAATGAATTCGATTGTCATTTCCTAAAACTTCATTTGCAATTTCACGAACAACAGGATTCATGTGTACAGGATACACAACTTGAATATCGTTATGTTTTTCGACTAAGCGCTTAATCGCTTTAAACATATTTCTCATTGGTTCCCCTAAATTTTCACGACGATGTGCAGTCATTAAGACTAATCTGTCGTTACCAATCTGGTCAAGAACAGGATGAGCATACTCTTCTTTTACTGTTGTTTTTAGTGCATCGATCGCAGTATTACCAGTAATGAAAATGGTTTCTTCCTTTTTATTTTCAGCTAATAAATTTTGTGCTGATTTTGTCGTAGGAGAAAAATGTAAATCCGTCAAGACACCAGTTAATTGACGGTTCATTTCTTCTGGATATGGTGAATACTTGTCCCAAGTTCGTAAACCAGCTTCAACATGACCAATTGCAATTTGATTATAAAAAGCTGCAAGACTAGCAATAAAAGTCGTTGTCGTATCACCATGAACTAATACAATGTCCGGCTTTACTTCTTGCATAATCTTATTTAAACCTTCTAAGCCTCGCGTTGTTACATCAATCAGTGTTTGGCGATCCTTCATTATATTTAAATCATAATCAGGCGTGATTTCAAAAATTTCGAGAACTTGATCCAACATTTGACGATGCTGAGCTGTAACCGTCACAATTGATTCTATTTGATCAGGATGTTTAGCTAGCTCAAGCACTAGTGGCGCCATCTTAATCGCTTCTGGTCTTGTTCCAAAAATTGTCATTACTTTAACAGTCAAAATTCTTTCCCCTTTCAAAACAACGAATCGGTTTATGTAATATATATCTATCTATTGTATCTTAACTAAGGAAATAAAGACATTTTTTACCATGAAAAATACCGTTTATTCCCCTATTTACATGACTAATTCTAAAAATTCATCGTCTTAATCCCTAATAAGTTCTTTAACTAGTAAATATTCGATTCTATACACTTAGTTTCCCACATTTTGAAATCATTCATACTCGATGTACATAATAATAGAAGAAAAAAGCACAGTTCCTTCTACTCAAGAATTCACTGTGCTCTCCAAAATACTTAATGAACTAATTTTACTTGTAACTCACCAATTAGACTCAAAATCTCTGAACACATTTTATCCATACAGTAATTTTCCTTCACAAATTCAACTAGTTCTTTCTTAGTTCCTTTTCTACTATCCGCAATGTACTGCGCTGCTTGATCGAGTGATTCGAAAATATACTCATCAGGGAATATCGTTCGAGCTCCTTCACGATTTAAAACAATTGGCACTGCGCAAGAAGCCATCCCTTCAACAGGTGCTAAGTGAAAACTTTCATAATCGCTAACTGATAAGACAAAACCAATTGACTCGAGCCATTCCGCTGAATCTCCCCACTCTTCAAACTGAACTTGATTACGATAGTGGGATTTCTCAATTTTTTTAAATAAACTTGTATAATAATCCTGCTCTTGCTGATTATTCCAAACCCACGGAAACTCTTTCGGATGCTTTCCTTTTATCGAAAGAGTATATCTGCTGTCTTTTTCATACAACTTTTCAAATATCTCAAGCGCTCGATCTAATCGTTTTAACTTCGGTACATAACCAAGTAATCCAATTCGAAAATCTGCATCATACTGCTTAGGCAAATGGAATCGATCTACATCAACACCATTTTGAATGACTATCATCTTTTCTCTAGGAATCTTTGCAACACGATTAAATTCCTCATATATATAGGAAGAGATTGCGATAATCTTATCAATCTTCGTAAAATCAAATCGTTCTGGAAAAGGAGTATTCATTTCAAAACGATGCATTCTTACAATTAATATTTGATGATCTTTTTTATGCTCTTGATACCAAATCACATTTCCAAGTCCCCATTCGCAAAAAAGAACATCCGCCCAATTAACGATTTCTAAGCTTTTGCCAACTTGATGAATTGTATGGCCTTCCCATAAATCAATTTTTATTTCAATGTCACTTCTAGCTTCAAACCTCTTAATCGCTTCGTTTATAAATTTTAAATCATGCCCTATAATCGCCAGTTTCATAAAAACAGCTCCTTATACTAAAATACTCTCAATTTTGTCTCGGCTAATGGCTTGTTCATAGGCATCTCGATAAAAATTAAACTCATCAATTTCAAAAAATTGAACGCCAGCTTTTGAGAAATGTCCAATTGATGATTTATGATCTAAAAGCTTTATAAATTCATTTGGATGAAGAAATCTAGTCGCCTTTATACAAATCAATGCTTCGTCAATATGGCAATCATTTACGTAGTTATAGCTATTTCCATTGCCTTTAGCAATAATCGTATCATTCGTATACTTAGTAGCTAACATCAAATCTCTTAAATAATTCTCTCCATAATAATGATCTAGATTAATTGGAGCAATATAATTCGAATCAACGAGATCATTCAAGCTAAAATAATGATGGCAGTAATCAATTAGGTAGGTTTTTACTTCCCCATGATTGTTTTGATTAAAAATATCTAAATAGCCATCAAACAAATCGAGTAAGATTACTAGCTTTTTTTGTTTGATTCCTTGTCTATTGTAAATCGCGATTAACTTTTCATAGTCAGCTTTACTTCGAACGATCCCCACTAAAGTAGCAGTCTCTTCATATTTCTCGTATGGCAGATTAATCATGTTGAATAAATCTTCCACTCGATTCGTATAAGTGTGTTCTTCTAATACTTTTCGCAATGCGAGTAAACGATTTTTCTTATAGAAGGTCTCATCAGCATAATAATTTGAAAGTCGTTGCTTCATTAGTTTTTCATCATCTGTAGCCGTTACTATGTCTCCAAACATTCGATGAATCCCCTCTGAATGGGAACTAATTATTGGAGTATTACTTGCTAACAACTCAAATACTCTCCGGGCAAACATTGTCGGAGATTTCGTAATACTATTTACATTCAGAGCTACTTTATATCCTTTATACGCAAGATCAATTTCATTTTGTTTTAAGTTTCCAACAATAAATGGTTTATACTCATCTGGAAATTGATTAGGACTAGTTGGATTATGATAGTTTCGGTCATATATATCCAGTCCGTATTCCTTCGAAGAATTGACTAGCTTCTCCATCGCACTCGTACGCTCAGGAAACTTTTTACCATAATAAGCTCCAGCAAAAACTACTTTCTCTTTACGTGGAATGTATTCAATTGGATTGTGAATTTTCGGTTGAGCAGCAAAAGGTAAACAATAAACATTTTCACAGCCTTCATCTACATAGTTCTGAACTGATTCAAAATCAGTCGTGCATACATAATCAAAATGCTTAGCTGTATCAATAAAGGCTTGGTAATGAAATGGATCTTCTTTATTCCAAAAAACAGTCGGGATATTGTGTTCTTTACACCAATAAACTAGTTTTAATAGTTTCGTATGATTTCTGTGACTTTTCGTACCGATTTTATCCTTCCAAGCTCCGTCGTTTCCAAGCCACGCAGACTCACAAAAGAATAAATCAATTCGATGCTTTTTAAATTCAGTCAACCAATTCTCAGGCGTAATTTTAACAAGTTGAAACTCATAATCAAAACATCTTGTCGTAAATTCGTCTGCAATAAAACCAACCCGAAAGTCCTTAATTTCTTTCTTTTGTTTCTTAAAGTGACGATTGTCTATCGTATTATTTTTATATGAACCCATTAATTTAGCATGGAATAAATGGAGTGTGGCAGCACCTGTCATGTAAATCGAAAAAGAAGCCGATTGGATCTTATTTTGATTAAATTGAGATAGATCCACTAACTCGTCCATATGGAAATTGACTGTACTTGCGTTATTCTCATAATCCACCAATCGTAATTCACAAACTACCTCACACTTACCGCTGACAAAGCCGGTGATGCCAAATTTAGTAAATAACCGACTTCTTCCTTCATTAAAAAGTAGTTCCATTAATTTCTTTTCATCTTTATAATCAATGACCGCAGTCTGTTTTATTAGTTTGTTATGAAATAGCGTTTTCTTTTCCTTGTGAAACTTTTGAATACCTTTACTAACTGTAAAATCATCGGCCAAAAATGGAAGTAACTCATGATTTTGAAAATAAAAGGGTTCATCCACATTCATTAATTCTTGTAGCATCATTTTTGTGTCATATTTTTCATTACGTAATCTAGTAATTTGTTTTTCGATTAATTCTTTTAACATAAATGATCCCTCATTTTCTTTTTAAATACTTCAAGATCTTCCAATACTTCCTTGCTAATTTGCCAAACTTAGAGTTCCTAAACGTTTCATAATTTAATTGCAGCTTTTGATATTCTTCTTGCAATTTTTCATATTCATACGAACCAAATGATTGCTTTACTTCATTTACAAGAACATAATCATCGAGCCCCATCATAAATTCCTCATGCTCAACGATTAAATCCAACTGGCGAAATAATTGCTCTTCCATTCTCTTTTCAAATTCCATCACTTTATTAGAAAGGAATTCATTTTCTTTCATTAACAATTCATTTTTCCGTAGAATATTAGCATCGAAATCCTCAGTCGAAACCTCTATTAAACTTGGTTTAAAATTTACAGTTGTTGAATCCACATGACTACTATTCAATAATTCACTATTCTTCATTTCAAACCTCCAGAACAATAAGATAAACACTTTATTCAAAACATAGGTGTTTATTAAAAAAAGAAAATATTATGATTAATTTAAGATTAACGATTTTATGTGAATCTAAATAAGTGTCCATGTTAAAAAAATGTAAAAAAAATAACTGCCAATGCAAAATTCGCAATAGCAGTTTTACGGTAATAATTTATAAATTTTGTTGTGTCTCTATAGGATTTTTCCTAGTAAAATATTTATTATTCTACTTATGAAACAAGTAAATTGTAAATTTAATTTACAATTGATTTAAACACAAGCTCTGTGTGAGATACTTTTGGTTTGATAATGTATGGATTTTTCTTTGCTTTGTTTTTCCATTTACTACGATTATTAACCATATTTTCTAGTATAGAAATTACCTCATCCTCTTGATCTGTTACAGGGCCAAATAAACGATTTTGAGTAATTGGTCCTTCATTATAATGTCTTGTGTAAAATTCGTTATAATCAAATTGATAGAATAATACAGGTTTCTCTAAATACGAAAAGTCAAATGATACAGTTGAGTAATCAGTAATTAATACGCTGTGACGTTTTAAAAGAGACTGAACAGTTTCCTCTCCTTGAACCATCACCTTAATACGTTCATGAGGTGACTTGAATTCTGGCATATATAATTGCGTTTGATAATGAGGATAAAAAGTTAATGATAAATCTTTCTTTTCAAGGAGTTCATGTAAATACTTATTATGAAGTAGTTTCATATAACGTTCCCAGTATTCCGATTCTTCAAGTGCTTCCTTTGATCGATTCCATGATCGCCACGTCGGCATTAATAAAATCTCATTTCCTTTACTTTCATCAACAAGTGCATCCCATCTTGGGAGTCCAGTTACGATTACTTCGTCCTTTCCATAACCAAATTCCGAGATGATATGTTCTTTTTCAAATTCACTAGAAACGACAAACTTTTTGTAATCAACTTTATTTTTATGCAACACGTGACTAACACGACTAACACCAATAACACCGTGTTGTAAAAAGATCCTTTCGTTTCGTTGAATTTCAGGTAGCTCCTGAACAATACTTCGATAAGCGTCAGTATACATATTTGGATCTTCCGCATAGCTATTTATTGTTTTAGTAGAAAGTAGCAATATCAAACTGTGGATTATACTACCAAATTGAACAACATGGCCAAGATGTGCTATATGGTTATAATCAGGACTATTCTTATCTATTACATAGTACGCATTAATTTGTGGGTACTTTCTTCGAATATATTTGAATAAATGATATGAGTTATCCTGTGCAGTATCTTGTCGCTCGCCAATTAACCATAGCTTTTTACTCTTCATAAATTGATAAACTAGAAAATAAAGACAATAAACAACTAACGTATGCCATTGTTTTTTGTAAGCAAACTTTACAGCAGGACGAACAACTCGTTTTACTCTTCCTATATTAAATTTCATTTGTTTGGTCACTGGCATTTCAACAACTCGGAAAGATAAATTTCTCTTTTTGTAATACGGTGCAATTTTTCGGTTACCAATTAAATAAGGTCTAGTTTTTTTAGTTTGTTTGTATAATCCTACTCTTAAAGGTTCGGTAACTGTTTTATTGCGATCCGAAACTGTCATCCAAACACTCCAGCTACCGTTATCGAGTAAAGTGGATAAGTTTTCAAATATACATTCATAACCCGACTCATCATAATTAATATGGTTATTCCCTTGTACATAACTAACATCTTTACGAGAAACATTCTCAAGTGGAAATTCGACTTCTTGTTTTGTTTTCATTTCTTTAAAGACAATCTTTTTCACACTTCCATTCGTACTAATCCCATTAATAAATGCAAAACCTTTTATCTTTAATGTATCGTTTGAAAGTGAGATGTCTTCAACTTTTTGACAAAGACTAAATCCTTTAATTTCCAAAAATTGTTTCCACTGTGGAAAATGATTTACTAAAAAACTATACGTTACGTCCTTTATTTCAACGGTTTCTCGACTAATATTCAATGTATCCATTAGTAAGATTAATTTGTATAAATCATCAGCTGTTCCTTCATTAAAAATTGCATAAAACAGTCCTTGATACATTCGACTACCCGTTAAAATATTTTTATAATGAATAGATTGAATATATTTTTCTCCTATTTCATACAAATTGAAAATATCTTTTTTAGTAAACTTTTTTCGTTTATTTATGATACTCTGACAAAAGAAGACCCATTGCCTCTTTTCAATCGGAAACAGGCGTATAATTGTATTGTTTTCCTCATGAAATGACACTAACCTTTTTTGAGTCTCTACTAATCCTTCAAAAAATGTTAAGTCTGCTTGCTGGACTAAACTTTCCCCGTTTTGTTCAACTCGATAATTTAGTACACTTTTATCTATAACGACTGTTCTATTCGATTTAAATAAAGCTTTTTGTGTAAATAATAGATCTTCTCCAACACGTAAATCCTGATCAAACACAATATTGTAAACTTCTAATAAGTGCTTCTTAAACAATTTGTTACATACACTTGGCGTGACATGTAAATCTTTTGAAGTCCTAATATGTCTAACAGGGTTAAGATTTTTCTTAAACAAATCATCCATATACATAAGGCGCCATGTTCTTTTTTCATTAAAACATGTGATATCCCCAACTACTGTATCAGCATTATGTTTTTTTGCTTCATCAAACATACTTTTGTAAACGTCTGCATCTACTGTATCGTCACTATCTAAAAATGCAATATATTCACCTTTTGCCGCTGAAAGCCCTCTGTTTCTTGCAGCTCCTGGTCCTCCATTTTTTTGCTCAATTAATCGGAAATTCTTATAGCGTCTAATTTCCTTTTTTATAACTGATACACTATTATCTGTGGAGCCATCATCAACAATCACAACCTCAAGTTGTTTCATTGTTTGTTTTTTTAGTGAATTAATACATTCTTTTATATAGTTCTCTTTATTAAAATTGATTACTACAACCGTAACACCTATTTGTTTTTTCACCACGTATTTATCCCCTTTTTAAAACTTTGCACTTCCTCTTATTTCAAAATTTAGTAAATCATGATTTAACCTCAAAATTAAATCAGGTCAAAACAATTAATTCCTATCTAATAGGAAAAATTAGTTTTTAAATAAAAAAAAACCATTTAAATTTTTGATTTAAATCGCTTTTGTTTCGAACAATACAAAACTTTAAAGTTATTATAAGTTTATTGTAATGTAATTTTAATAATTTTAATAATAATATGATTATACCATAAAAATACAACTAAAGATGTATTCTAAATATTTTAAATTCACGTCTCTTTCAACCCTCTTTTAGCTTCGCACTAATCTAAGATTATATTAAAAAAATGCCACTGCAATTATGCAGTGGCACTCGATTTATAAGAATCTATAATTAAATAATTGTTCTTTTAATTACAACCATCTTCATCATAATTCTTATACTCACCAGAAATAATTTTTTCCCACCATTCTTTATTTTCCACATACCACTGCACAGTTTGAGCTATTCCAGTGTCGAAATTATAGATAGGTTTCCATCCTAGTTTTTCTAATTTACTTGGATCAATCGCATATCTTTTGTCATGACCTAAGCGATCTTGTACGAATTGGATTAAGTCTTCAGATTTTCCGAGAGTAGAAATGATAGTTTTAACGACCTCTAAATTTGTCCGTTCGTTATGTCCACCTACATTGTAAACTTCCCCATTTTCTCCTTTATGCATGACTAAATCAATTGCAGAGCAATGGTCAAGAACATGTAACCAGTCGCGAATATTTTCACCAGTACCATAAACAGGAACTTTTTGGTCATTTAATACACGTGAAATGGTTAATGGAATTAGCTTCTCTGGAAAGTGATATGGTCCGTAATTATTTGAACAACGTGTGATATTCATAGGAAATCCATACGTTTCATAATATGCACGAACTAATAAGTCAGATGATGCTTTACTTGCAGAGTACGGGCTATTCGGTTGTAGAGGTGTATCTTCGGTAAAAAAGGTTGTAGGGTCAAAATCTAGATCACCGTACACTTCATCTGTGGATACATGTACAAATTTCTTAACGTTTATCGCCTTTGAAGCATCTAGTAAAACTTGAGTTCCTACTACATTTGTTGTCACGAATATTCCTGGGTCTGCTATTGAACGATCAACATGACTTTCTGCTGCGAAGTGGATGACATAGTCGAACTTTTCTTTTTTAAATAATGCCATGATTTCTTCACGGTTTGATATATCAATTTTAATAAAATGATAGTTTTCATTTTGCTCGATGTTTTTATGCTTTGTTAAGTCACCTGCATAAGTTAAAGCATCTAGATTGTAAATTGAATAAGATGGGTATTTATTGATCATGTATTGAACAAAGTTTCCACCGATAAACCCGGCACCGCCTGTAACAGCTACTTTCATCTTTTTACTTTACCTCGTCTCTTTTTAATTGAACTAAATATCTAGCTAATGCGTCTTGCCATGAAGGTAAGGATTGGAAGCCATTTTCTACTAGCTTTTGTTTTGCTAATCTCGAATTTTTCGGTCTAGTTGCTCGAGTAGGATAATCTTCGGATGCAATCGATTTTACTAAAGTTTTACTGTCGGTTTGTTTGAATAGTTCTTCTGCAAAATCAGCCCAACTAGTAAAGCCTTCATTTGTTGCGTGATAGATTCCATATTTATCGGATTTAACTAAATCTACTATTAAGCTAACCAAATCAACTGTATAGGTTGGTGAACCAATTTGATCTCCGACTATATTTAATTCATCTCTAGTTTCTGATAATCTTAGCATTGTTTTAATAAAATTATTCCCATTAACACCAAATACCCACGAAATACGAATGATAAAATAGTTTTCGATGAATGATTGAACAACTTTTTCACCTTCATACTTTGTTAATCCATAATAACCGATTGGGTCCGGTTGGTCACCTTCATTAAACGGACGTTCACCTTTCCCATTAAATACATAGTCTGTACTAATATAGATGAACTTTGAATGATGCTTTTTCGCAGCTTCAACTAAAGATCTCGTTCCTTCAACATTTACATTCCAGCAATTCTCTTTATCATCTTCAGCTTTGTCTACCGCTGTATAAGCAGCACAGTGGATTATAACATCTGGTTTATATGAATCTACTATAGAAAATACTGATTCTCTTTTAGTTATATCAAGCTCTTGTCGACCGCAGCCCTTAACATGTAAAGCATGCCGCTCACATTCTTGAACAACATCATAGCCTAGTTGCCCACCGTAACCAGTTACTAAAACCTTCATTTATATTACTCCTTATAAATAAAATTATTTTCAGCATCCTTTAATAATGGTGCAATTTTGTCCTTTGCAGATAATAATGGAGAAATATTGATTGGCCATTTCACTTGAATTACAGGATCATTCCAAACAATGCCTCGATCACATTCAGGTGAATATAGCTCATCAACCTTGTATTGGACATCCACATCGTCTGTTAAAGTCATAAAACCGTGAGCAAACCCTTTTGGTATGAATAATTGTTTTTTATTTTCTGCACTTAACACGATTCCGAACCACTTTCCGTATGTCGGACTCCCTTTTCGAATATCGACAGCTACATCAAAAATCGAACCCCTTGTACATCGAACTAACTTCGTTTGTGCTTTTGGAGACAACTGATAATGTAATCCACGCAACGTGCCCTTCAATGCCGAAAATGATTGATTATCTTGAACAAAATTTAAATCTATTCCAAAGTCCTTCATTTTAGAATCATTATATGTTTCCATAAACCAACCACGGTGATCACCAAAAACAGTTGGTTCAATAACTACAATTCCTTTTATAAAAGTTTCTGTAATTTTCATTGATAATGACCCCTTAAGCTAATATTTAATCTCACCGTTTGCAACTTTTCGTAAATAGTTACCATAACTTGTTTTACTAAGTGATTCGCTTAAACGTAATAACTGTTCTTTATCGATCCAACCATTAATATAAGCGACCTCTTCTGGAGCAGAAATTTTAATCCCTTGATGCTCTTCAATTGTTTTGACAAAATTTGTTGCCGACACTAAACTCTCGTGTGTTCCAGTATCTAACCACGTATAACCGCGCCCTAGCAACTCCACTTCTAGTTCACCCAAATTTAAATAAGCCTCATTTATAGAAGTAATCTCCAATTCTCCACGATTGGATGGTTTTACGCTTTTAGCAATCTCAATGACACGATTATCGTAAAAATACAATCCCGTTACTGCATAATTTGATTTCGGAGCCACTGGCTTTTCTTCAATACTCAATACTTTCCCAGACTCATCAAACTCAACAACACCAAAGCGCTCAGGATCCTGTACATGATAACCGAACACTGTTGCCCCTTTTTCTTTCATTGCGGCTTTCTTCAAAATACTGCGTAACCCGCTGCCATAATATATATTGTCACCTAATATCATCGAAACAGAGTCGTTTCCTATAAACTCTTCACCAATAATAAACGCTTGAGCCAACCCATCTGGACTAGGTTGTACTTTATATTTCAACGAAACTCCAAACTGAGAACCATCACCTAATAAAGCTTCAAAACGGGGTAAATCCTCTGGAGTCGAAATAATTAAAATCTCTCTAATACCGGCCAACATTAAAGTTGATAACGGATAATAAATCATTGGTTTATCATACACAGGCAATAGCTGCTTACTAGTCACCATCGTTAATGGATAAAGTCGAGTACCACTACCACCTGCAAGTATAATCCCTTTTATCGCAAAGACCTCCTAAACATTTAGGAATATATATATTAGTATGATGGTGATTAAATGGTTGTGTAGGTTATATTCTTAGGGGATAGGAATGAAATGGTGAATTCTAAGTGGAATATAATAGGGTCCTAGATGTAAAAAAGACATAAAAAAAGAACCACCGTTAAAATGATAACTTTTAACGGTGGTTATTGAGATTTAGATATTATTTTGTTTCTGAAGGTAATTCTAAGTGCTGACGAAGATCATTAGATATACTATCTTTTTCTTGTTTGGGTACAATAAAATAATAAATTTTATCAATCATCTTGCCTTGACCTTTAACTTGGGCCTTACTAATATTTTGCGCAGCCTGACGGTAATCCTTTTGAATTGAAACCATATCATTTAAAGTGATATTTGTTACAACATTCTTTTGAATTGCTTGTAAAATCGATTGATAGTTTGTTAAAGAAGAAATTGAAGCTCCCTTTTTAATAACCGCTTCAAGAATTTCTCTTTGACGAAGCTCTCGACCAAAGTCACCACGTGGATCTAACTTACGCATACGAGAGAACTTTAAGGCATCATCACCATTTAAATGAATTGGTCCTTTCGTAAAGTGAACACCTTCATAAGTAAAGTCTAAGTCATTATTTACATCAACTCCACCTACTGCTTCAACGATATCCTTAAAGCCTTCCATATTAACTTCAAGATAATAATCGATAGGAATGTTCAAGAAGTTTTCAACTGTATCAACAGACATTTGAATTCCACCAAATGCATAGGCATGGTTAATTTTATCTTCTTTCCCTTTTCCAACAATTTCAGTTCTTGTATCACGTGGTATACTAACCATTTTAGTTGTATTTGTATTCGGATTAACCGTCAACGCCATCATCGAATCCGAACGACCTTTATCACCAGGACGATGATCCACCCCTAATAGTAAAATAGAGAAAGGTTCTTTCTTTTCAACATTTACTTCTTCTTTTCGTTTATCTGTTTTCTTTATGTCTTTATAGATTGCGTCTGATGTTTTATTTACATTGTGGTAAATTGAATATGCATAACCGCCTATTCCTAAACCAATGACAACTAGTACACTTAGTACGATTATTAGTACTTTTTTTGTTGTAGACATTTTTTTAGATGAGCTTTTTTCTGATCTGGACAAGATTTTTCTCCTTTAATTACGAACTTATTTTTCGATGAAAAATAGTCAGAATTACTTACCTTTCTATCTTACTTGATTAGACAGGCATTTGCATAACTTTTATTGGTAATTTTTTGAAAAATAAAAAAAACACAACCTCCGAAAGAAGGTCATGTTAACTTCAGTTCATAATAAATTGTTTCTTATATCCATTTGGATTCTTTTGATGCCAATTCCATGCTGTTTCGATTATTTGCTCTAAAGAATACTTCGTCTCCCAGCCTAATTCTTCATATATTTTTTGTGATGAAGCAATTAGTTGAGCTGGATCGCCTTCTCGACGGTCAGTAAAGATGATATTTGCATTTTTTTCTGTAATTCTTTCACATGTTTCAATAATCTCTTTTACAGAAAATCCTTTTCCATTCCCTAAATTATACGTCTTATTAAGGTCACCATTTTCTAGTAAACTTGCTAGAGCTAATATATGTGCCGATGCCAAGTCAGTAATATGGATATAATCGCGGATACATGTGCCATCTGGCGTTAGGTAATCACTTCCAAATACACTGATTGACTCCCGTTGACCAAGTAAATGTTGAAGCACTAGTGGTATTAAATGAGTTTCAGGAGTGTGATCCTCTCCAATTAATCCTGTAGCATGTGCTCCCGCTGCATTGAAGTAACGGAGAACAACATAGCCTAAACCATACGCTTTATGGAAATCTGCAAGTATTTTTTCAATCATTAATTTTGATTGACCATATGGATTGATTGGATTCGTTACTGTTTCTTCTGTAATGATATCAGCTTCAGGAATACCATATGTTGCTGCAGTAGAAGAGAAGATAAATTTCTTTACGCCAAACTTTATCATATTGTCTAGTAATGTTAATGTCGCACCAACATTGTTTTGATAATATTTTAATGGATTAATAACAGATTCACCTACTAAACTATAAGCAGCAAAATGCATTACGGCATCAATATTATAAGTTAAGAAAATAGTTTCTAAAATAGTTGCATCTCCTAAATCACCTTCAACAAAGATCGCTCGCTCATCTACTGCTTCACGATGACCAGTTGTTAGATTATCTAATACAACTACTCCATAGTTTTGATCGACTAGTTCTTTAACTGCGTGACTACCTATGTATCCAGCTCCACCAACGACTAGAATCATGAAAACCTCTCCTTTTTAGTTTCTTCTATAATATAGTGTAGGCATAGCCTCTATTTTTCACAAAATAAAAAAAGCACAGGATCTTCATTTTAGATTCTCCTGTGCACCCATTTTCTTACTTGTCAAAACGACTTAATAAATCTCTTTTAATTGCGTCTAATTTTTCAACGCTATTTGTTAATGAATTTCCCTTTACTCCGAAATAGAATTTAATTTTCGGCTCAGTACCTGATGGTCGTAATGCACACCATGATTCATCAGATAGAATGTATTTTAGTACATTTGATTTAGGAAGATTGATTTCAATAGTCGTTCCATCTTCAAGATTTGTTTTAGTACTTTCCTTATAGTCTTCAATTACTGCTACTTCAAGACTAGCAAACTCTTTCGGTGGATTCATACGGAACTCATTCATCATTTGTTGAATTTGCTCCGCTCCATCTTTCCCCTTCAATGTCATAGAAACTAATTCTTCCTTAAAGAATCCATACTTTTCAAAGATTTCTAGTAATCCATCATATAAAGTTTTTCCTTGAGATTTATAAAAAGCAGCTACCTCACAAGCTAAAATAACTGATTGAACTGCATCTTTATCTCGTACAAAATCACGAATTAAATAGCCATAGCTTTCTTCATAGCCAAATTGGAATTTGTATTCACCTGTTTGTTCATATTCCTTAATTTTCTCACCAATAAACTTGAAGCCAGTAAGTGTATCAATCGTATCAATACCATAGTTTTGTGCAATCACTCGTCCAATTTCAGAAGTAACGATTGTTTTTAAAACTACTCCGTTTTCTGGTAAAGTTCCAAGTGATTTCTTTTGAGATAATAAATACTCAAGCATTAACGCACCAGTTTGGTTACCTGTTAAAATCGTAAATACGCCTTCAGCGTTACGCACAGCAACGCCTAAACGGTCTGCATCTGGATCAGTTGTAATTAATACATCTGCATTTACTTGTTCACCGTACTGAATACTTAGTTCGAATGCCGCATGTTCTTCTGGATTTGGAGATTTTACAGTTGTAAAGTTTGGATCTGGAAGCTCCTGCTCTTTGACTACAGTTACATTCGTGTAACCTAACATACTTAATCCATTACGAACAGGAATATTAGATGTCCCGTGTAAAGGTGAGAAAACAATATTTAAATCCTTTGCATGCTTTTCTACAATTTCAGCATTCACAACAACTGTTTTTAACTCTTCTAAATAAGCTGAATCTACTTTTTCGCCTATTATTTCTAGTAAACCATTAGCTAGTAGATCTACTTTTGAAGCTACTTCTACTGATAATTCATCTTCTACCTGATCTACGAAGCTAGTTAATGCATCTGCTTCTGCGGGAGGAAGTTGACCACCATCGGGACCATATACTTTGTATCCGTTGTATTCCGGTGGATTATGACTTGCTGTTAGTACGATTCCACTGAACGCACCTAAATATCGAACTGCAAATGATAAAACTGGAGTTGGTCGTAAACTCTCGAAAACATATGTTTTAATACCATGTGTGCCTAGAGTTGTTGCTGCTTCCATTGCAAATTCGGGTGATTTGTGACGTGAGTCGTAGGCAATTACTACACCTTGATGTTTTGCTTTTTCGCCTTGGTTTTCGATGAAGCGTGCTAGTCCTTCTGATGCTTTTCTTACTGTGTAAATGTTTAGGCGGTTTGTTCCTGCGCCTAGTTCTCCTCGCATTCCGCCTGTGCCGAATTCTAGGTTTTTGTAGAAGTTGTCTTCTATTAGTTTTTTATTTGATTTCATTTGTTCCAGTAATGATTTTATTTCATAGTCTAATGATGGATGTTTATACCATCTTTCGAATTGATTTATATAATTCATATATCGTAACCTCTTTTTTAAATGTATAGAATGTCAAAAAATTAAGCGTTTATTTCAAACTATCAATTATACCTCTTTAAACATGGGAAGTAATTAATTCCATTTCACCATTAAGAGAGAATTCTTTTACATAGCATGGGATTAAAAAGTGCATTCCCTTTTTTAGAGAATGAGTTTCTTCATTAATAGTAATACTTCCTTCACCTTCAATAACACTAGCTAAAATGAAAGGATTATTATTTAGTAGATTTGTTGTAGCAGTTACTTTCCATCTTTCCACGGAGAAGAATTCATTGTCTATAAATTCTGTAATTAAAGTACCTTCTTGTTGATATTCAGCTCTTATTGGGTTGGCATTAGCATGAGGAAAAGTAATGACATCCATTGATTTTTCTATATGTAACTCTCTTAAATTACCGCTATCATCACATCGATCATAATCATATAAACGATAAGTTGTGTCTGAGTTTTGTTGCGTTTCTAGGATTAATGTTCCTTTACAAATTGCATGTACTGTTCCGCTTGGTATATAGAAAAAATCTCCGGGCTTTATTTGAATTCGACGAAGAATTTCATCCCATTTGTTCTCCTCAATTGCGGAAAGAAATTCAGCTTTTGTCTGAGCATTATGCCCAATTATCAATTCAGCGTCTTCTTCACAATCAAGAACATACCAGCACTCAGTTTTTCCTAACTCACCGTTTTCATTGATTTGAGCATATGTATCGTTAGGATGAACCTGAACTGATAAATCGTTTTTTGCATCTAGAATTTTTGTTAATAGTGGAAATTTCTCACCTTGTAAATTTCCAAATAAGTGTCTTTGCTGGTCCCATAGTTCGCTTAAAGATAAACCTTTATACTCCCCATTAGCTATAACACTAGAACCATTATCATGTGCTGAAATTGCCCAACATTCTCCAGTTTTGTCATTAGGAATCTCGTAACCAAAAATTTCTTCTAGTTGAGTTCCACCCCAAATGCGTTCTTGAAAGACCGGTCTAAAAAAGAAAAGATCCTGTTTTTCTATTAATACGTTCATTTACAAAAACCTTCCCCTTAATTATTCTAATAATAAAAATCCATCTAGAAATTCTAGATGGATTCAGGATTAATCTTTAAGTTTAAAATTTCACAAATTTTATTTACAATAAGTCCCACTTCATTTTCATTTTTAACTTCTTCACTAATTGGTAAATCTTTAACTGAATATAATTTTTCTAATGTAATTGCTTCAGCTAAATTATATTCTTTTAAATATGAAATAGTATTTCGATCTTCATTTAATGATTGTCTATCAATGACATAAAGTGACTTACCTTGGTTTACAGCCTCACTAACTGTACCCCAGCCTGCTTTCGTAATGATGATGTCACTCGCTGCGATATAGTTTTGTGACTCTGTATAGTCGGAAGGGATCTTAAAAATATTTTCTCCTTCCACTTGAATATTTGAGGAAACAATATAGACGTTTTCATCATTGGACCATATAGGTAAATCCATTAATGACATATCTATTTTCATACCTATACCAACAAAAATTACCTTTTTGTTGCCAAGTAGATTTACAATTTGTCTTATTCTATTAACTTCTTTTAGTTCAACTGTTCTACTGAAAAATGAAAAATTGAATTCTCCAACTCGACCCCATTTTTCTTGATTTGTTGCAAGAGAAAAATAGTAATCAAGTTGTTCATATGATTTTCTTAATCTTTCCAAATCCTGTTCTTTTAGAATGTCTTTGTATGCAGAATACCACGTGAAATTAGAAATACCTATCGTAGGAACATCGAGAATAGATCCTACTTCTATTCCAATCGGAGATATATCAGATAGAATACCTACAATACTTTTTTCTTTAAAATATTCTAGTTCATTTTCAACTATTTCTTCCCAATTTTGATAGTAATCATAAAGTCTATTTTTAAGTGCAATCGGGTCTGGCTCTAGTGAATCTTTTTTAAGCACATATCCGATATCCGTCTGAACTTCATGAAAAACAACACGTTCACCATATTCAACTAAAGATTCTTTTAAAAATTCTATAGCGAACGAATTACAAATAATTACTCTAACATCTGATGTTCTATTTAAAAAATTACGGATAACGGCAATACTTCTAGAAGCATGACCATATCCGTAATCTGAAATATAATATGCGATTGTTTTCATCGATTACCTCATAAAATATTATCTTTTTACCTTGTAACACTCACGTTCAATATCTAACCATTCTAAATATTTACGTTCAATGTCACCCTCAACAACTGGATAGCCTGTTTGGACTTCAATAAATTCTAAATCAGTTATCGCTTTTAATGTGTGGAAAGATCCAACAGGAATAGTTAATACATCTCCTTCACGAACAACGTTAATTTGTCCATCAATGACAAATATTCCTTCACCCTTTACAATCGTCCAAACTTTTTCACAATGTTGATGACGATGATAGCTTAAGTTCTTTCCAGGTAGTATGTTAATTCGCTTTGTAACGTTGTGCGTCCCATTATCATATACCATTTGATCAAGTACACGATATGAACCCCATCGACGCTCTTCAAACATTGGACGCTGATCTAAATTTTCTACAACTTCTTTAATCTTTTGACTTGCCATTTTTTCAGATACTAATATGCCATCAGGACTAACTGAAACAATAGCATCTTGAATCCCCATTACTGTTACAGGAATATGCAATTCATTAATGACATGAGTATTTTCACAATTACCCCATTTAAAAACTTGCCCTAAAGTATCAGAACCCATTTCCTCAGTTAACGTGTTCCAAGTTCCAAGATCTTTCCAATAGCCTTCGTAACCAATCGCAACAATTTTGTCTGTTTTTTCAACAACTTCATAGTCAAAGCTTATTTTTGGAAGTTTACTATAATTTGAAGAAAGCTCACTATAAACTAACGGTAAATCTTTTTCTTCAAGAATCTTTAACAATGATCCCAAACGAAATGCAAATACGCCACTATTCCAAATTGCACCATCATGAATTAACTCTTCTGCTTCTACTTCAGATGGCTTTTCTTTAAAATGACTTACTTGGATAACTCCATCATTTACTGTTTCCGGAACTATATAACCATATTTTGACGAAGGATAAGTTGGGTTAATTCCCATTAAAGCTAAATCTGCATCAGAATTCTTCAAAACATTTTCTAAATCTAAAACACGTTGAAAAAATGCTTTATCAACGTAAGGATCAACTGGCAATACTGCAACAATTTCATTTTCATCAATAAGTTCTTCAGAAAATAAAAAAGAAGAAGCTAATGCAATCGCTGGGAACGTATCTCGTCGTTCTGGTTCAACAATTATTTTAACTTCTTCACCTATTTGACTTTTTATCATTTCTGTTTGTGTTTTACTAGTAGCAATTACAGTATTTTCTGCTACTCCTAAGCTTTCTAATTGGCTCCATACTCTTTGAACCATAGACTCTAGCTCGTTATGTTCATTAGATAATACTTTTAAAAATTGCTTTGAACGCGAGTCATTAGATAATGGCCATAATCGTTTACCTGAACCGCCTGATAAAAGGACTAAACGCATAAAATCTCTCCCCACTATTTATATAATTAATCCCAATAAAAATAGCCCTCATTTTCTTAATAGAAAATAGGACTATCTCAATTTAATATACTCTCAAGAACAGGAACTCCCACTTCACGACCAATTGAATGATATTCAACACCTGCTTGTGCCATATCTATAGGTTTATAACAATTTCTACCATCAAAAACGATTGGGTTCTTCATTAAATTACAGAATTGATTAATGTCAAAGTTCATAACATCTTTCCACTCAGTCATAATAAAGCACATTTCACTTTCATTTAATGCTTCAATTATTGAGGTAGTATACGTAATTTTGTCACCAAAATGTTTCTTTGCATTTTCTATTCCAACTGGGTCATATGCTACAATATTTGCGCCACGTTCAATAAGGTAATTAATATTTGGAATCGAAGGTGCTTCTCGCATATCGTCTGTGCCCGGTTTAAATGTTAACCCTAATACTGCAATTTTCATTCCTTCAAAGCTTTCAACCATATTACGTGCTTTTTTAATTAATCTCATTTTTTGATTTTCATTTACTTCAATGGCAGCTTTTATTGTTTTTAACTCATAATCTTGATCACTTGCTAACCAATGTAATGCTTTTGTATCTTTAGGGAAGCATGATCCACCATAGCCTAGACCTGCTTTCAAGAATTTATTGCCAATGCGGTCATCATAGCTCATTCCTTTTGCTACATCTTCAACATTTGCACTAACAATCTCACATAGATTTGCAATGTCATTCATAAATGAAATCTTTAAAGCTAGGAAGTCGTTTGATGCATACTTAATCATTTCCGCACTACGACGATTCGTAACAACTATTGGTTGATTAAAAGGTTGATAGATTTTCTCTAAACGTTCTCGAGCCCAGTCACTTTCTACACCAATAACTATTCTTGAAGCATTTAAAGTGTCATAAACTGCAGTACCTTGTGCGAGAAATTCAGGATTTGATGCTACTTCAATATGCACATTATTTTTTAAATATTTTCTTAAATATGCTTCAATTTCATCATTTGTACCGATTGGAACGGTAGATTTAACAACGATTAGTACATCCTTTTCTACGTTTTCTGCAATTTGTCGAGCTACTTTTTTTACAAAATCTAGGTTTGCAGATCCATCGATTCGTTCAGGCGTACCTACAGCAATAATAATTATATCTGCATTTTTATATGCATTAGTATAGTCGATTGTATAATCAATTCGCCCAGCAGCATAGTTTCTTTGCATTAGTTCTTCTAGATCCTCTTCATAAATTGGAGTGATTCCTTTTTTCATTTTATCTACTTTTTCATTATCTATATCTACACATAAGATCTTATTTCCTACTTCTGCAAGGCATGCTCCGGTTACTAAACCGACGTAACCAGTACCAGCAACTACTATATTCACATACATGCACTCCTTTCGCATTTTATATTAACCCATAAAGATAAAAATTTTATGATGTAACAAATTAACTAATATATATCTTATAACCAGATTTTCTAACTAATTTTTTATTTAAACTTAATCATTCAGTTAAACCTCAAGATAATCTTAACCGATTCCTTAATAGTAATAGAAGTACAGAATGTTAATGTAATTAAATATTTTTATTGTGAATAATACTTCTTCTTGGAATTTTAATCATTTTAGAAATTTGCCTAAAGAAGGTTTTAGATATTCAAACAGCGTAGCTCTAGCTTCTTTTTCAATTAAAGATATTAGAACGATATATAGTACGCTTAATAAAATAAATACTAAAATACCAACACAAAGAAATTGAAAGTAATTTTCTATATGAAAATCGATTGTGTTACTGAATAATATTAGAACCGTTGCAAGACACAGACAGGCTAAAGCACGACGAAGTGGAAGAATATTTGAGCGCTGTAAAATTTTTTTTGAAACATACTTTATTGATGCAAAAGTAAAATAAAACATCGATAGAAATGTACCAATTAAAACACCATATATTCCAAAAAACTTTACCAAAATCAAAGATAACACTATGTTTAAGATTGCCTCTGTAATTGCATAGTTTTTTAAGTCCTTATATTGGCCTGTAATTGTAAATACATCACCTGAAGGAAATCGTATCCCCTCTTGTATGGAAATCATAATAAACAAAAGTGGTAGCCATTTATCAATGTAATTTATGTCTGTATTACTAATATATAATTTTAGAAATGGAGTCAATAAAATATAGGTAGTAATAAAAAAAACGAATGATAAGGCAATATAATAAGCTTCATAAAAGTTAAATACTTTTTTAAACTTGCTTATATTTTCATAATATAATTGACCCATACCACCAATAATTCCTTTGGTAAATATTTGGGGAAAAGATACTATTTGAGCTATAATCATATTATAAATGGAGTAAACGCTCACCACTTTTAAGTCGCAAAATAATGTTAATAATAAAACATCGGTATTATGTATAATAATACCTAAAATTTGAAATGCCATTACATCATTTTTCTTTGAAATTGCTGCAAAATCTGGAGTTACTAATGGATTTAGATTAGAATATCTTTTCTTAATATATCTTACAAAAATAATAGAATTTATCATACTCAACACAGCTGAGGACAGAAGTACCACTACAATGTCAGATCCCCATACAATTAATATTATTTTTACAATGTTAGATAATATATTAAATATAGTTAAAAATGCCGTTACTATATAACTTTTATTATCTGCTGTTATTAATATATTATATTTACCTTGAAAAAAGTAGCTTACAAGAGTAGGACAAGCAGATATTAATATTAACATTACTATCTTAAAATAACTGATTTGACTATGAACTGCTAAAGGATATAAAAAAGCCATTACAGCAACACAGGCTAAAAAATAAATTCCAGTTTTAGTATAGTAGTTCGATGTAGCAGAAAAAATCCCATTAATTTTATCTTGGTTTTTCTGTGCAATCTGTGAATACAACGCTTGAATTGAAGCTCCTCCTACACCAGCCTCAAGCAAATTAAGATAAATAAATATTCCTGTAATAGAAGAAATTAGTCCATTGTATTCAGAACCGTAATTTTCAATAATAAGTTTGGGTACTACAATTGCAAGTACAAGTGTAATAATTTTGCTAAAAATTCCACTAAATATGTTAAGTAATGCTGATTTTCTTTTCATTAATAAACTAATCTCCCGAAAAAAATACTTCTGATAGTTGTATTGTTATTTTGAATTTATTAAAAATCAAAACAAAATGTATTAATTAAGAATTCTGTTTTTAATTTTACTTTTACTTATTTAACCAAACATCAGAATCAAAATAATATTCTAAATGATTCTGATTCTGATTTTGGTTATAGTAGATTTAATTTTTTAAATATTTTCTTTAAATCTATTAAAATACGTTTTACACTTTTTCTAAATATCCAATTACCTAAAAGTTTACATAAATAAGCTTCTCTCCAAAGTGACGATTTCATATGAGTATAGCTACTTTTGGGATTAATAATATATTTATAGATAGGTAATGGTTTAGCCAGATTAAACGTACGACCAAAATCGAAATGTGTTAGGCTTCCAAGTAAACTTGCTTCTCTCTTTGTAGGATAGTCATGTAACCTCCTCAAAAGCGATATTATCAACTCTTGATCTATGTTCGAGTTTAGACTATCTTTTACAATTTTATTGTAGTCTTTTACAAATTCTATAATTCCGTCTTGTATACGCATTATTTTTGATAGTTCAGCTTCACTAATTCTAAATTCTTCAAAAGAAGGTATATACTGACCTTCAACCTTTTTAAATTTCTTTAAGCTAGGATGTGGTGCGGTAAAAATACTTTCTAATAATACTAAGTTTTTTGATACTACCAAATTGTTTTCATATGGAACTCCATTATTCACCAAATATCCTTCTAAAAAATAACCGGATTCTAATTTATCTCTAACTGTATTAAACGTAGAAAAATAGTATCCTTTTATTTGATATTCGTCATCTATATCTTTAAGTAAATCGGAAAAAGCCTTTTGTATATTTCCATTCCAACCTATGTCAATTAATATAATATTTTTTGACTTTAATACATCTTCTTGGTCTAAATACCCTAATAAATTAGATCGTTCAATTGAAGCCCTATTAAGAATTTCCTGCTCTATTGGATAACATTTAAACAATTTTTTCAGAGAATCGATTTCACTGTCATTTATGATAATTTGATCAACAGAACTAAAATTGTGTTTAAGGATAAGTTCCCTATGCTTATCATAATTGATACTTGATCTTTCAAATACTTCTCTAACCCTTAAGCTCTTTACATTTCCCGTTAAATAAGATAAATCTTCTTCATTTAATGACTCTTTCATATGTGCCATCCGTAAAGCTCGGCGAGACATATATATATATTTTGAATTCATATTAGAATCTGCATCTGGAAGTATAGTGCTTACTAGTTTTTTAAACAGATACGCATCCCTAGCTAGAAAGCATACCACACTATTTTTCTCTTTTGTTATCTTATCGATAATCCACTTTGTAAATCCATAAGCTGCAATACCAAAAGTTGAATAACCCAAATCAAACCAAAAATCATTACTTTTCACTTCAGGATTCGAATAAAACTGACGATTTATTAGGCCATAATAAAAGGATTCAGAAGCTGTTGATGTACTTTGTAACAACTGATCAAACATATTTTTTTTATATACTTTTTTTCGTACTTGTTCTGAGTTAGAATAATAAAATGTGTTTATTCCTATTTCTGATGGAATTTTTATGTCTGAATGTACATGGTCACCTATATGAAGTAACTCATCAGGAGAACATTTCAGGTTTTTTAATACAAATTTGAACAAATTACCACTATACTTCGTCTTAAGAATATCAGAAGAAAGATATAGTCTTTTATATTCCTCATATCCCTCTCTTTTCAATATATGTTCTATATCTTCCTTATCAAGGTACATATCAGATATAAATAAAACCTCTTTCTGTTTTTCGATACAATAACTATAAACTTCATAAATATATTGATTTCTCACGATTAAGTTTTTTTCTATTAATTTTTCCATTTCGTAAAGCTTATCAGATGCCTCTTTGTCATATGTAAGATAATTATAATAACTATAAATATCTTTAAGTGTAACTTCTTCACAATTATCATTACATAAATAAACTCTTGCATTTTTTTCTGCTTGAATTCGAGCTTTAACAAAATCATAACCTAACTGGTTATTTTCACGATTATATTTTTCTGAAATAACTTTAAATACATCTATTGGTTCTTTTACCAATCGCAAGATTGCTGTATCAAAAATATCAAAGGATACATATGTTGCTGCATCTATTTTCTTTTTTAATTCACTTATCATTTATATCCCACTTCTATAATTAATTTTCCTTGCATTCTTTAAGTGTTAGTGTAATAATGTTTTGCTCTAACTATTACATTAGATAACTAATAAACTTTTTCACGCCTCTTTGTATATATTCTTAATAAGATTAATCATTTAATTATTCAATCTCTTTATATACTTTAATTAAGGTCTCTAAATTACTTTCTCTATCATGTGTCTTTTGGGCATGATTTCTAGCATTCTTAGAAAAATTTATTGCGATTTCATCATTTTGAAAAATTTGTGTAACATAATATGCTAACATATAAGGGGCATCTGCCTGAAACACATATCCTTCTTCTCCATGATTAATCATATTTTTTACTCCACCAACATCAGAAGTAACTACAGGAACCCCTAATAACATTGCTTCTCCAACGGAATTTGGTGAATTTTCAATTGATGATGCTGAAACAAATACATGCGATTTACAGAATCTCTTACACATTTCATATTCATTGAGACCACCTAAAAAGACTACATGATCCTCTAATGAATACTTTCTAATTAGATTTTTTAAATATTTATCATAAGTGCCCTCTTTAAAAAATGATTTCAAGCTCTTATCTAATCTATTTTTTCCAGTCGCGTAGACAATAGTATCGGGATATTTTTCTAAAATAATAGGTAATGCCTCAAGTAATATATGTAATCCTTTAATAGGGTATTGGCTTTGGCTAACAAAAATTGAATGTCGTTCGCATTGCTCTATTTCCCATTTTTCAATATAAAATTGATTTCTGAGAGTTTCATTACAGAAATGGTACTGAATGCTTGGGTTTATTTGTGTTGAACATGCGATATCCCAATCTGTACGGCCAATTACATGTCTAGCAATCTTTAAAGTTTCTATTTCATATTTTCCTCTTTTAACAAAAGACCTTTTCTGTTGTACTATGCTATCTCTTTTAATTAATTCTTTTATGGTACATTTATTAACGAATTTTTTCTCTATAAATCCATAAAAATGTTTTTCATAAACAGAGACTAAACCTTGTATTGATACGACAGTTGAATCTAATAAATCTATATTTTTACATGCAAGGATAGCACAGTAAGAATGAATGTACTCTGTTCCCCAAATATGAATAATATCTGGTTTATAATCTTTGATTATATTTTCAAATATCTTAACACTACTTGTATTAAATTTTGTTGTATTCTTTTTAAAAGGAACAGCATAATAACTTATGCTATCTACGGTACCACTTATAAGCTCGGTACTCTTTGAAGCCGGGAAAGCAATGCATAACTCAATATCTGAATTGGCTGATAGCTGATTGCTTAGTTCAACAAGCCATCCGCCACCATTTCCTGTGTTTACACCTATCTTATTTGCAATATTTGGAATAGGCTGATTTGTAATCCATAAAATCTTCATTTATTATAACTACCTCCGAATTATCCTTCATCATTCCTCTTAACATTTATATTTGATGATTTAACGATTTTATTACCTAAAACCAGTGGTATTACCAATAATACAGGAAACCAAAAAACAGGCTGAGCCAACGAAGTATTAATAAGCATGAATAAATATACGGTAAAGGATATAAATGATTTTCGATTCTTCCATGCAAACCTAATATAAAACCACATTATAATTAGAGTTGAAGGTATACCTATAGTTGCTAAAGATTTTGTAAGACCTACTGGAGAAGATAGGTCTGGAATATATTCAACTAAATAATTTCTCCACTCATCCTCATAAATCTCGAATCCTGCGCCAAGTGGATGCTTTAGCGCAACTTGTATATCGGCAATCATAGAAACTGTTCTCGATCGTCCTGTTGATACGTTTAAATCAATTGCTCCCTCAGAATTTGCGATTTTGTTTATAAAATTTTTATATATAAAACTCTCTGTACCTTGAAAAGAAACTAATAACGTCAACAGGATTATAGCCCCTATTAAAACTTTGTTTAAACGCTTCTTCTGAAGGTCCTTTTTTTGAAATATATAACCAATAAATAATACTATTGTTGAAATAAAACCCGTCGTTGATTGAATTGTTAGAATTGTAATAATCATTATAGTTATATATTTAATCCTAGTATTCGCCTTAATTTTCAACTCACTCTCATCATAAAATAATAATAAAAATAAGACGACATTAATAGCAATTTGATGGAGTCCAGGTTCCCCATAAATACCTATATTTCTACTAGCATCACTCTGTAAGATACAAAAAAACGGGCTCCAATAATACATACTGGTATCATATATTAATCTAATAAATATATTTCCAAAAATATTCATATTGATTAAAGATATAAAAAATCCTATTAGACTAAGCACTGAGAGAAACACTACAATTTTAACCATGCGAAAACAAAAATTTTCCTTATCATATTGGTAAACAAAATAAACCAACATAAACCTACTTATAATATTTAACACGGTGGATAAGGACAGAGATCCGGCGGAAATAATACTCGTTAATAACAATATTGAGCTAAGGATAAAAATAAATAAAATAGTTTTATCAATGACTTTGTTATATAGTATTTTTTTAAAAATAAACCAACCAGATAATATAATGGTTCCAACAACAAAATAGTCCAAAAAGGGTTTAAAAATAACCCCTCCTTGGAAAAGTAATAGTAGATATATCATTAAATAATGATATATTGCATATTTTTTTATTATTAATTTCATTCTATAAATATCCCTTCAGAAAAAACTACTTCCCCATTAAAATCCTTATATACGGAGATAAAGAATATTTAATTGCAAAAATCAAACCAAAATTTTTATTTAGGTAATAAAACCATGGTTTAAAAGGTGGCCCCTTTATAGACTCCTTCTTCTTTAATCTATCTAGCCTTTTAAGTGAAGTGTCTTTCCATGTACCTTTAATTGAATTGGTATGACAAATCCCTACAAAATCTTCAGATACTTCGATGTAATAACCAGATCTACTAATTTTTAAACCGTAGTCTAAATCAGCCAAAGCATGTTGATAAACCTTATCGAAATTTCCCATTCTATCAAATATTCTTTTAGGCATTAAAACACAATTCATATTAAATGTGTCACAATTCCCCTTAAAAGCAGGCTGTACAGGATAATATTGTCCTTTTACTTTTCCTTCATTAAGCTTTAAGGCTCCATAAGTTAATTTTCCATATTCATCACTCGTAGCCCCGACAACTACTGAACCAAGATTATTTTCTTGATTAATCAATTTATCAATTGATCCTTCATAAAAATCTACGTCATCATTAACAAACAGAACATAATCTGATTCATATTTATTGTTATGACAGTATTCAATTCCTTTTCTCATTCCACCTGCCCAATACAAATTTCCATCACCTGATAATATTGTTATATTTGGCCGCAACTCATTCAATGCTTCAACTGTGCCGTCATTACTATTATCATCTACCACAACAAAAGAAAATTCTAACTTTCGGTTTCCATTTACCAGACTATTAATACATTTAGTTGTTTTTTCTCTTCTATTAAAACAAGTTAAAATAACTAATACTTTTGTCATCTTTCACACCACTTTTCACTCTATTACCAATAACTTCCACCTTCTACTTTTTCAATTTTAGGAGGTGTCTCGTCAGCAGATGGGCGAGTCCAATCTTCATTATAGAATTTAGAAATAATTGGATGATTATCCCACCTAAAGCCCTTAATACCAAATAGTAATTGTGTTGCCCCAGACATTTGTATAGATATTTTTCCAATACTCTTAACAAATGCTGCTAAAGGTAATGCATATGCACCAGCACCAATAATAGCTATATCAAATTCTACTTTTGCAATTTCATTGCACATATATAGATAAGCACTATTCCAATCTAAAAATTCGCTATCTGCACCAGCGTTAGATTGAACCGCTCTAACAAACTCTATTGATTTAAATTGTGGGAGTACATTTTGATTTGCAAATATCTTTTCTCTTTTTAAATATTGCTTTTTAATACTATCTGTAAAGGGGTGAACTATCAGAACACGTTTTCCTTTTAATGCTCTAGTCCAAGGATTTTCAAAATAGTATGGCTCGATAGAGCGCGCTCTTATTAATGTTGCACTTGCGCAATATTTATTAACAATAGTTTTTTCTTTATATACATTGCAAAGAGCCATAATATCTGCTTTGCTAATTGCATCCGAGTATATTTTTGAAAAAATAGAATTTCCTTCTTTTGTTGGAGGAAAAATTCCGGCACAATACATCCCATTTTCTATCGTTTTTTGTTCTACTTCTTTACCATAAATCCATGGATAAATGCAGCGTGTTTCAACAGAGCCCAATCTAACTATCATACAAGGCATTCCATCATTAACTTTCTGAAAAATTAAGTTATTACCTGCCTCCTCAGACAATACACTTTTATTTAAGTACTCAATTTTAAATTTTAATGCTTTATACACACTTTTTAGCTGTTTAACAATTTTAATATCGTTATCCATACTAATTAATAATCCCTTCTATTACCTTAGCAGTCTTCGCCCAAGTAAATTCATCTATAACCCTATTATGCGCAGCTCTACCGATATTCTCGTAATGTGTCAAAACTCCTTTAACTAAATCTTTATCAGATTTACAAAGTATTCCGCTTATACCGTTCTCTATAATATAATTTGGGCCAGGTGCTTCCCAAGCCACTACTTTACATTCATAATACATAGCTTCCAGGATAGCCATTCCAAATATTTCTTGTTTATTTAAGTTAATAAATGCATTTGATATTCTATATAATTCCCATATCTCGGTATTCGGAACTTTTTCTATTATCTTAACAGAATCAGATAAATTTTTTTCTAAAACTGCTCTTTTTATTTCATGCTTAAGATAACCGGTCCCGATTATTAAGAGTTTAAAAGTGATATCTTTCTTATATATTTGTTCAAATATCTCTAAAAGTTTTAATGGCTGCTTTTCATGAACCAGACGTCCAATGAATAGCAACACCTTGTCAGAGCTTTCAAATCCCCATTTAACCTTTAATTTTGCCACTGATTTTCCAGCATATTTAGTCTTCATTATGCTTAAATCTAGACCAACAGGGCCAATTCTACAATTCTTAACCTTTTGCTCTTTTAAAACTTTATGTACCTGCGGATTTTTTACCATGCATGTACATTTCTTATAAACGGAAACATTTCTCTTGAATAGAGCATTGATAATAACCTTTCTTATCTTACTCTCACTATGGCTTTCAACTACACCAATATATGGAATTAGTGTTATACCATTCTTTTTGCACCACTTATAAACCTTTGGAACCATTAGCTGTGTATCAGAGAAGTATACTAGTGCATCAATAGTATTATCCAGTGTATTAAAATCCAAAAATCCATTAATCCCTGAATGTTTCGAAGGAATAAAATTTATCGTTGTGTGATTACAACCAACTACCTTATCAGATATGAACTTTTTATCCTTTGTAATTAACTTATAGATAATGACTTCATCAAATATTTTATCTAATTCTTTTGCTAAACCAATTTCTTGGGAATTATAAAAACCCTTTTGCCCAAAGTTTCCAATACTAGTGATTAATAATCCTACCTTCATATCCTCACCACTCTTCTACACATAACTCTATGTGCTACATACTTTTAAGAATAATTTTTTTCATGCTCAAGAATCTGTTCTGAAGTAAACCTATTTGAAATTACTCTAGCTGGATTTCCTCCAACAATCGAATATGGCTCTACATCCTTTAAAACTACACTACCTGCTGCGACAATAGAGCCTTTCCCTATTCTAGTTCCACTTACAATAATTGCTCCATATCCAATCCAAACATCTTTTTCAACTACGATCTTTAAATTTTTACCTTTGAACTTGTAGTCTTTATCTCCTATCCAAGGACTATCTTTGATGCTTTTTCCGATAAAACTATAATCATGATCATACTTACCGATAAGTCCTACATTATTTCCAAACAAAACATCATCAGCTACTTCAATATCAGTCTCAAATGAACAGTATTTTCCAATATAAACATTATTTCCTATCGTAATTTTATTGGGAGCATAGAACACCGTACCGCGACCAAATGTAGAGTATTTTCCAATTGAAATATTCTTATATTTTGCTAGAAGAAGTTTACATCTTAATAATTTTAGTTTCTTAAACATTCCCACAATATTCATTCCTTTTTAAACAAAAATACTTGATACATTCTAAAAAATGAGAACTTTCTTGATATTATCTATAAAATTTGTTTAGGCAAATATTCATCATTTTTGTAAAGTTATATTCAAATATTAATTTCCCAATGATAAACCTATATTCTAAACAATACCAATTTTGAATTACTGAAGTACCGCGGATATAAGTTACTAAACATAAGCCACAACTAAAAGCACATCATTTGATAAATACAACAGAATTTTCCTTTCTTACGATTCATTTACCTTTTATTAAAGTTAACCAAATGAACTTTGTATTAGTTTTCATATAACGAGTAAACAATCTTTTAGGTTCCTGGACGAGTCTGTATAACCACTCCAAATTTACTTTTTGCATCCACTCTGGAGCCCTATCGATGTTCCCAGCAAAATAATCAAAACCTGCACCAACTCCAACCATCAGAGCGTTTACTTTACCCTTATGAGCTGCCATCCATTTTTCTTGCTTTGGTGCACCAAGTCCAACCCATATAAAATCAGGTTTAGTACTGTTAATTTGTTCTATAATTGCCGCATCTTCTTCATCTGTTAAAGGCCTAAATGGTGGACTTAACATTCCTGCAATTTGCATCCCTGAATAGTTCTCTTCTAAATTAAAATGTAACCTTTTTAAAGTTTCTTCTGTAGATCCATAGAAAAAATGTCGATAGCCATTCTCAGCTGATATTTCAAATACTTCTCCCATTAAGTTTGGTCCAGGAATTCTATTCATATTATTATGTCCGCGTCTTCGACCAATGGTAGCTAACGGTCCACCGTCTGGAATTGCCATTAAAGCATTATTCTGCACCGAACAGTATTCATTATCTTCATAAGAAGTTACTGTAGTGTGCACATTGGAAACACATATATAATCACCAGCCAAACGATTGCCAAATTTACTCTTTACATTTGTTTTAAGGTATTTCAAAAGCCAGTCCATATTAATAGCTGCAATATTTACACCTAGAATATTACAAGTGGGAATCTCCTTCTTATCAACTAATCTATTGAAGGCGCCGTCTGAGTTAATTGTATATTTAGTCGTTGAATAATATTTCTGAATTTGGATTTCAGATTTCACCTCATTAATCCCTTCTTTTCTTGAAATTTATTTTATTTGTAAATAGATTAATGCTAATCTATATTCTTTATTTAAATACTAAATCTACTTTTCTAATAAATTTAGCTGGGTTACCAGCCCAAATCTCTCCACTCGGAATATTCTTCGTTATTACAGATCCAGCACCCACAATAGCCTTTTCTCCTATTATGACTCCTTTTAGAATTATTGAATGGGCCCCAATGAAAGCTCCATCACTAATAACAATTGGCTTTGAAACTCCTCCTGATTCAGAAAGCCTCAAATCGTAATCTAACCAATGAAAATCAGTATCATAAATCTTTACACTACCTCCAATAAGAACATTATTACCAATTTTAATAGAATCGCAGGCAAAAAGGGTTACGTTACTCATACCTACGTTGTCTCCAATTCTTATTTTTGCATTTCCTTTTGCAAAAATATTTGTTCTTACATCTCCACCGATTGGATTAGATCCTCTAGACGAATTTATTGAGACATTATTCCCAATTACAATTCCATCACAAGAGTTAGAAACACAAAAAAGTCGACCAGATACCCTTAAATTGGATCCATATTTTACATGTCGATATCTTAATAGTGTAAAGTTATAAATTGAATTAGGTATACCTAAAATTCTTCTTAGAAAAGTTTTTATTACTGCCATTCTAATCCTCCAACGTTTGAGAATACTGATAACCATTATTATATTTTCTTACTCTCGAACTCCTTATTTATTAAAATAATAGTTTTTTATAAGCAAAAAAATATTAAAATTATTTATAGTAGCATCCATTTTTCTATCAGATTACATTAGCAAAAAAAAGGAGTAACTCTCTATATTCTTTTATTTTGAATAGCAATCACCATTTCAAGAACAACAAGAGAATAGCTCCATTATGCGTTAAATTTATTTCTATCCTCTCACACAACAAATTTGAACCTTTAATAGTCATAAAAACAATGTTTGGAATGATCAATAAAAAGTTTCATTAATTTAGCTAAATCTTTTTTCACTTAAAGTAAACAAAAAAATTTCTCTTAATCAAACATCTTTTTAATCCTATCTTCCTTCTTAACTTTACTCATATCATGAGTAACCATAATCTCAACTAGCTGTTCAAAAGAAGTTTTAGTAGGATTCCAACCTAATAATGTTCTAGCCTTTGTAGGATCACCTAACAATTGATCAACTTCAGCTGGACGGAAGAATTTTGGATCAACTTCCACAATTACGTCACCCGTAGCTTTATTGATTCCTTTTTCGTTAACACCTTCACCTTCCCATTCAACTTCAATACCAGCGTTCTTAAATGCTAATGTCGCAAATTCACGAACAGAGTGCATTTCCCCAGTTGCAATAACAAAATCCTCTGGCTTATCGTGTTGAAGTATTAACCACATACATTCTACATAGTCTTTCGCATATCCCCAATCACGTAAAGAATCTAAGTTACCTAACATTAATTTATCTTGTTTCCCTTGAGAGATACGTGCTGCTGCAAGTGAAATTTTACGAGTTACAAATGTTTCACCGCGTCGTTCTGATTCATGATTAAATAAAATTCCATTAACAGCAAACATATTGTAAGATTCACGATAGTTCTTAGTAATCCAAAAACCATAAATTTTTGCTACTCCATATGGAGAACGTGGATAAAACGGTGTTGTTTCCTTTTGTGGAACTTCCTGTACTTTTCCGTATAATTCAGACGTAGAAGCTTGGTAGATTCTAGTAGTTTCAGATAAACCTAACATGCGAACTGCTTCTAGAATACGTAATGTCCCAACTGCGTCAACGTCAGCAGTGTACTCTGGTACATCAAAAGAAACACGAACATGTGATTGTGCAGCTAAATTATATATTTCGTCAGGACGAATTTCACTAATTAAACGAATCACATTTGATGTATCAGTTACGTCACCATAATGTAGTTTAAAGTTTTCATCAGACATAAACGCATATTTATCCTCATTAAATAAATCTTCTAAGCGTTCTTGGTTATAAGAAGAGCTACGGCGAATTATTCCATGTACTTCATAACCTTTTTCTAATAAAAATTCTGCTAAGTAAGACCCATCTTGTCCTGTTACGCCAGTTACTAAAGCTTTTTTCTTCTTTGTCATTTCTCTGTTCTCCTTGTCTAATTACTTAGTTATTTGAAATTGTGCTAAAAATGCTTCGTATGCTTTCACTAATCCTTCATCTAAAGAGGTTTTTGCCGTCCAACCTAAAGAATTAATTTTTGTTGTATCTACTAATTTACGTGGTGTACCATCGGGTTTTGTTGTATCAAAAATAATTTCTCCTTCAAAGCCCACTACATTTTTTATTTTTGCAGCTAAATCACCGATTGTAATATCCTTCCCTACCCCAACGTTTACAATTTCATTTCCCTCATAATTGTGCATTAAGAAAATACAAGCATCTGCTAAATCATCAGAGTATAAGAATTCACGTAAAGGTGTACCCGTTCCCCATACAGTTACAGTTGGTTCATTGTTTTCTTTCGCTTCATGGAATTTACGTAATAACGCCGGTAATACATGTGATGTATGTAAATCAAAGTTATCATTAGGTCCGTACATATTTGTTGGCATTGCAGAAATATACTTTGTACCATATTGACGGTTATATGATTCACACATTTTGATACCTGTAATTTTTGCAACTGCATATGCATCATTTGTAGGCTCTAACTCACCAGTTAATAAATATTCTTCCTTTAATGGCTGAGGCGCCATTTTTGGATAAATACAAGTACTACCTAAAAATAATAGTTTTTTAACATCGTTTTTATAAGCGGCATCTATAACGCTTGTTTGAATCAATATATTGTCTCGAATAAAATCAGCAGGATATTCATTGTTTGCAACAATTCCACCAACTTTAGCTGCTGCTAGAAAAACATATTCTATTTTTTCCTCAGCAAAAAACTCTTCAACTGCTTTAAAATTACGTAAATCTAGTTCTTTACTAGTAAGGTAAACTAAATTTGTATAGCCTTCTTCTTGTAATTTTCGCAAAATTGCTGAACCTACCAAACCACGATGGCCAGCTACATATATTTTCGAATCCTTCTTCACTTTTCTCTCTCTCCTCATTAAAACGCGTTGTTTGAACCAAATAATACCCCAAACGTCTTTAATATGATCTTAATGTCATAAACAATTGATCGATTATTTATGTAAGTTAGATCTAGTTGAACCATTTCATCAAAACCTACACTGTTACGGGCACTTACTTGCCATAATCCTGTACAACCAGGCGTAACTAGTAATCTCTGCTTATCATAATCTGTATATCCATCAACTTCTCGAGGAAGTGGTGGTCTTGGACCAACAAGTGACATGTCACCTAAAAAAACATTAATGAATTGTGGTAATTCGTCAATCGATGTTTTTCGAATAAATTTACCAATGTTAGTAATCCTAGGATCTTCCTTCATTTTAAACATTGCACCAGAAACTTCATTATACTTTAAGAGTTCCTTTAATCGTTCTTCTGCATCCGTTACCATTGAACGGAACTTATACATTTTAAATTCTTTTCCATTCTTACCAATTCTAGTTTGATAAAAGAAAACTGGACCTTTTGGATCTTCTAACTTAATAAAAATTGCTACTACAATAAACACTGGTAATACTAATAGAAGACCAAAAATTGCACCGATTAAATCCATTAATCGCTTTGTTATCAAATAAATCCTTCTTTTTTCAACTATTTCTTTCGATAAGAGCGGTTGAGAAGCATATTCTGATTGTTCAAATCTCATTGCTTTCAATCTTATCATCCACCCTTATTTAATATTTACTGTTAACATGTCATGTAAATACTTCAATAAATCATCTCTTAAATCATCATGCTTTAATGCAAAATCAATCGTCGTTTTAATAAATCCTAGTTTCTCACCTACATCGTGACGCTTTCCTTCAAAGTCATATGCAAACACACGTTGAATTGAATTTAATTTTTGAATTGCATCCGTTAATTGGATTTCGCCACCAGCACCGATATTTTGTTCTTCTAAGAACATAAAGATCTCAGGTGTAAATACATAACGACCCATAATCGCTAAATTAGAAGGTGCTGTACCTGGTGCTGGCTTTTCAACAAAGTTTTTTACTTCGTATCTTCTACCTTCTTGCATAATCGGTTCAACAATACCATATCGATGCGTCTCTTCTTCTGGTACTGTTTGAACACCAATTACTGAAGAATATGTATTGTCATATTGGTCCATTAGCTGCTTTAATCCTGGTGTTTTTGCTTCTACAATATCGTCACCAAGTAATACTGCAAATGGTTCGTTGCCGATAAAATTACGCGCACACCACACTGCATGACCCAGTCCTTTAGGTTCTTTTTGTCGAATATAATGAATATCAATATTAGACGGCGCTTTTACCTGTTCTAATAACGCATATTTTTCTTTTTCTAATAAATTTTGTTCTAGCTCATATGAGTAATCAAAATGATCTTCAATTGCACGTTTTCCTTTACCCGTTACGATGATGATATCTTCAATTCCTGATTCAATTGCTTCTTCAACAATGTATTGAATTGTTGGTTTGTCTACGATAGGAAGCATTTCTTTCGGCATTGCTTTTGTTGCAGGTAAAAAGCGTGTTCCTAACCCCGCAGCTGGTATGATTGCCTTTCTTACTTTCTTCATTTCTAAGTCCCTCCATTGCTTTCTTTCCCCAAATTAATAAAGTTTCCACTTCTATATTCATGTGAATAAATACACAAGAAGAAACTCTATATTCTTATAATTTAAATAGTATTTAGGGCATCTAACCCTTCCTCACACTATACCTCTGACGACAAGCGTCTAAGCAGATCATTTCAAATTTGTCATTCCTTTTCTCGAATACACATAGCCCTTTAGTTTGAGTCATTTCATGGGGTCTATTTGTGCACTAAGATAAACGGAAAACTAATCAATATAATCATCTACCACAATATAGCCGAGTACCCCCATTGATAACGGTAAGGAGATATCACCGATCATTTATTAGATTCCTAGTAAACGACTAAAAATATTTTGTTTTAATTTAAGAGGTTCTTCTGGATAAAGAATGTCACCATTCAAAATTGATTGCGCATTTTCCCTCATTTGGAACTCGGTTTCTATTCCAAATTTTTCTCGGATGACTTCGTATGCATCAATTAACTCAAAATTCCGATTTTTCGTGTTATGTGCATCTGATGCAATGATATGTACCAAATTTGCCTCAATACATTTAAAAGCAAATTTTTGAATTTTTTTACCGAATGTTCCTGTTATTGATGAAGCAGTTAGTTGAGTTAAAATCCCTTTTTGGACAAATTCAAAAAGAATGTCTGGTTCGTTTATAAGAACTTTGTTCCGTTCAGGATGGACAAGTATCGGTATGATTCGATTTGCTTGCATCTCATAAAACAACTTTTTAGTAAAACGTGGTATATGGGCTGACGGAAGTTCGCATAGTAAATAGCGCCTTCCATCATTAATTGAAACAATTCGATTAAGCTCAAAGTCTTGGATCAATTCCCCATAAAGTCTTACCTCTTGACCAGGTAAAATCGTTAAAGGTATTGCTTTTTCATTTAATACTTTATTTAGCTCTTCTACTTTTTCTAATATCTCTTTTCTGTCTGTATTGTAACGTCCGTTCTGATGATGAGGTGATGCAACAATTGTATGAATCCCATTGTCCACGGCTGCTCGAGCCATATTAATACTATCTTCCATTGTAATTGGACCGTCATCTAGGCCAGGTAAAATATGACAGTGAAGATCAATCATTTTTCGCTACCATAATAATCGTAATAACCGTCTTTATCCTGTTCCGCTCGATTTAAGACAACACCTAGGATATTTGCGTTCACTAGTGTTAATAGCTCTTTTGCTTTTTTAATTTTTTCTTTTGCCGTGTATCCTCGACGGACAACTAAAATCGTACCATCACATATTTGTGAAATGATTTGAGCATCGGTAACTGCTAACAATGGAGGAGCATCAAAAAGAATCACATCATATTGTTCATGCATTTGTGCAATCAATTTCTTCATTTTCTCTGAAGATAATAGTTCAGATGGATTTGGTGGAATAGGACCTGAAGTTAGAATTGAAAGATTGCTAATATCCGTTTTTTGTATAACGTCCTTTAAGGACTTTTCTTGTGCAATAGCAGTTGTTAAACCTTTAAAATTCTCTAATTTAAAATCAGAATGCAATTGCGGTTTACGTAAATCTGCATCTACTAAAAGGACTTTCTTTTCTTGCTGAGCATATGTAACAGCAAGATTGGCAATTGTCGTTGTTTTACCTTCAGACGGTTCTGAAGATGTCACTAAAATTGATTTTATTTTTCGATCGATCGAAGAAAATTGAATATTCGTACGAACTGTTCGATATTGCTCCGCAAATGGTGATTTAGGGTTTGTTAATGTAATAAGAAATCGTTTTAATTTTTCTTTAGTTGTTTTTCTAACCATTTTACGCACCCTTTCCCAATTTTAATTTTATTTTAGGAGTGATCTTTCCCTTTGTTACTTCAGAAATAACACCTAGAATCGGTAACTCCAATAATTCTTCAAGCTGTTTTTCAGTCTTAACTGTGTTATCTAAAAACTCAAGTAAGAATGCAATACCAACTGAAAGCATTAATCCAACAGCAAAACCAATTGCAATATTTAATTTCTTATTAGGTTTTATAGGGCTTGGATTTTCACCTAAATCTGCTTTTGCCAAAACAGTTACATTATTTACGCTCATAATTGTTTTAATTTTTTTTTGAAAAACTTCTGCGATCGTATTAGCAATCGCTTGTGCTTGCTTCGGGTCTGAATTTTGTACAGAAACAGTAAATACTTGTGAATCTTTTTCACCTATAATATTAACTTCATTAGACAGTTTTGCGAATGAATAGTTTAAATCTAACTGATTAATAACTGCATTTAAAATAGTTGGACTCTTGATAATGACGTTGTATGTATTAATCAATTGAATGTTTGTCTGAACTTGATTGTATTGATACACTGTCGATTCTTGTCTTTCTTTTTGATTAACTAATAATTGTGTTGAAGATTGATAAATCGGGGTTAAAAATAAATAACTAATAACTCCTGTAACCACTGTGGCTACAACTGTAATACTAATTATCATGATAAGACGTTTCTTAATAACGCCGAATAATTCCTGTAAACTAATCGTCTCTTCCATCGCTTCCTCCTTAAATTCTATACGTTTATTATTCTATTAAAATATACCCTCAGATTCAACAGTGACTAGTATAACAATTACTTAACGAAAAGTTAAGTAAAAATTAATCTACAAATAGGGAACTTTGGTTAAATTTCCCATAAAACAAGGTATTTTGTCGGATTATTTACCCATTTAATGGAAGCCCTTACAATCTGGTCTAGTTATGTTACATTCATTAATAAACATTGTAATATTAGATATTATTCCGAAATAATATATTCGTTATAAAATGAATAATGATCAATGAAATGATAAAAATAATTTTTTCCTTATTTAGTAAAAATCACTAGCACATTTTGATTTTTCTGTTATATAATAAATTATAAATAAATACACTGTATTAATACAGAATTGAAAACAAATTAATCATTCATTTAAATCAAAGGGAGTGTTGTTAATGATGAGTAGAGAAGAGCGTAAAAACATGGTTCAATTTTTGGAATTAACAAAAGGATTTTCAACTGAGGACTTAGTTTTCATGACGGATGCTGATTTAGAGCACCTTTACGACACAGCTTATACGTATATGTTACATCACGCTGAGTAAGATCTTACAACTTTGGATTACTGCACTTATAAAATAAAAAGCTAGATGACTATCCAAATTTGGATTCATCTAGCTTTTTCATTTATCAATGTTTCTTACGTTAATGCTGTATCCAATTACTTATTTTTCTTCTTTTTTTCGGATTTACAAAAGACATCAAAAGACCTGCTTTTCCGACTATATTTCTTAATTGAGTCTAAAACATTTTAAAAGAGTATTTTCTATGTATCTTTTTGTTATATCGAAATTTTATTTTTATCAATATATGGTAAAGAAACAAATCGTCCATTTTTGTTGTTTAACCCATAAAAAATGTATACAATTTGTACGTTTTTTCTTAGTTATTTTGTCTAATAGTGTTTGTACAAAAAAAATTTTTTATTTAGTTTTTAATAAATAACTTTGTCTATTTTTTTATTAAAAACAATAAAAGTACATTTCTCTATCCAAGACTCTGCCTTATAAAAATAAAAAAGCTAAAATGAATTCTTTAAAAGAATTCACCTAGCTTTTTAGTTTTACTCATATTCAATTAACAAGCGTTTCAAACAGATAGCCTTTTCCCTTAATCGTTTTAATATATTTAGGATCATTCGGCAGGTCCTCAATTTTATGTAAAAACTATGAATATAAATATCTTTAATCTTCTATTTTTACATACTTGAATGTGGAAGGTTTTTAAATGGGTTCATATACCAGTTTATCGGCATTTCGGTATATGGACTTTCATATTGTATCATTGTTTTATTTTGGTAGGCAAAAATTAGGTACGTATCTACCATAAGCCTAACCATCATTATTTCTTAATTTCCTGCAACACTTTCTTAATTTCATCCTGAGTCAACTGTTCCCATGGTGCTGCATCATCATTAGCAAGTGGTTTTTCAGGATTTTCATCTTTGTTCCACCATTTTGCCTCATACGGGATGCCATTAACCATTACCCGATCACCAGCTCCATAGACTGCTCCTTCTTCCCATTCCTGATAGGTTCCTTTAGGCAAGCTAACTTTTGGTATTGGTTTTTCTCCAGGCAATACCGGACCAACAAGTTCCCAAGGAATTGTATTTTCATCTAAGATAGGTGCATCAGGAGCATCTCCTTTTGTCCACCATTTAGCTCTATACACATTGTGTCTCCAGACAACACGCGTACCTTTTAAATAGGTTGTCGATTCATTCCATATCTCATACGGGGAAGTTTTCGGATCATCAGGTTTATTCAAATCTATATTCGTTACATCTGACTTGGTTGTTCGTTTTGCATCACTAGAAACACTACCATTCATATTCTGTTTCAAAATCGTTGCAAACTCTTGATTGTTTTGTTTAACACCACTGTAAAAGTTGGAAACACTTTGAATTCCAACACTATTCTCACTGGATTTTCTGTCACGGTTTGCTGACCACATAGACAATCGTCCTAAACCATTTTCTATGGCAAATTGATTCAGCTTAGCAGCATCTTCTAATCCAAAAACTTCACCTTGGATATCATTTTGGCCAATCATTGGTGTTGCGCCGAGTTTTCTCCATAATGCTTTATCGCTTAAGTTAACTCCTTGTTTTTGATAGATAATCTTTAGTTGGCGATGGGTTTTTTTCAAGGCATTAATCGAATTGTCTGCCATAGAAAGTTCTGAATTACGACTTTCCCCATAATTCATTGTCATGATATTGACGCCAGCTAAATCTACTCCAGCTCTCAATAATGTTGTTACTGCATCCGTACCATCCTCAGTCAAACCTTGTGGGGTTACTGGTAATGTTACCCAAATAGCTAGCTCTTTTTTATCTTTTTTTCGTTCTTGCTGCAATTTTGCCAAAGCTTCCCCACGAAGTTTAGCGGCATGCTTGTTTGTCAAGCCTTCTTGCTCTAAATCTACATCAATCGTATTTAGATCATAACGCTTTACAACTTTAGCATATGCATTTTTTATTTTTCCAACATCTGTTGTTGTAATTGCTAATTCAGAATTGGATAAGCCACCAAATGAAACAATGACTTCTCCCCCTTTTTGTCGTAGGCGAGCAATTCGTCGATCTATATCTAAATCCTCAGATGCCTGATCCAACGAATAGGCACCTCCCCAACTAGGAACAGCACTATTTTTATTCTTAGCTACTATGAAAGAAAGCACAACATTACCATCAATTTTTTCGAATTCATATTGCGGTGTCAGAGTAGCATCGACATAAGAGGCAAACCAAGGATTTGATTCTGCTGCCGTTTTTTCTGTTTTTTTTGTTTTTTCTATTTTACTAACTACGACTATATTATCTCGATAAAAATAACTAACTCCTACAGCTACCACAACTAAACATACCAACATTAAACGCGGAATTGATAATTTCTTTTTATTTTGCATAATCTTTTTTCATCCTATTTTTTTATTGCTGAAATTATGTTTATCTTCAACTTCAGTTGTCTCTGTATCTTCCAAATTACCAAGTGATATACTTAAAGGAACTTCTGTATTCCCCTTCGCATCACCATAGTATAAAACCGATTGCCAATTGATTTCTGATCGATCTTGTTCAGCTTTTTCAGTTTGCTTAGGTTTTACTTCTACAAAAATCCAATCTTTAAAGTTATGAATTAAATCCACAAGCATATTGACAGGTCCGATAAATGATAATGCAGCCCACCCACAAGTAAAGGCGTTAAATAAGGAAAATATAGCATTCGGCCAATTTCCGAGCATGAAAGAGCGCCAGCAAATAAAAGCAGAATAAGCAATAATAATGATCGGCGCTAAGATATAAAGTGTTGGCGTGCCAGTTCGATCATTAACCTTAGGTGTTCTTGCAAAAGGAATTTTTTCACTTGTTAATATCTGTTGGATCGACTTTAGCACTCCTGCCGTATTAACAGCCAACAAGATTAGATTCAGACCATAAATTCGGAAGATGTCCATTCGTTTATAACGATTGTATTTTAAATCACTCGCCATTGCAGTAAAGTAAGGGACAGCAGCACCAACAATAAAAACACTCAATAATCGATCGTCAAACGGATAGGCTAATAGGAAGATTAAGCCAAAACTAGACCAAGCAATCGATGCCATGTAATTGACTCGTAACAAGATTTCCATTAACTTGATTGGATTCCCTTCTTGACGGCGTTGGCGAATAGTAGCAAATAGTTTCGACATAATTAATAATCCACCATTGGCCCAACGACGACGTTGGATGACTAGAGAACCGAAATCTGGTGGAGTTGCTGAGTAACTCAAACGTTCCGGATAATTCGCCAAGGTCCAACCATTTTTTTCTAAATCAATACTAGACTCCGTATCCTCAATTACTGTACGGTCTTGGATAAAACGGCGAACCTTAAATCCATTTACATATTCTGTTTCAGCAATATCCTCGATCGCACGTTTTCGGATGACCGCGTTCGCCCCTACCCAGAAGGTCGCGCCATAATACGTTGTTCCTTGGTGTAAAGTGTGTTGAATATCTGTTGTAGCACCAGCAATTCGTTCGATTCGAGTTGGACATCCACGGAAAGAAGAATAAGGAGTTTGTGTTACAGCTACATTTTCATTTCCTTCTTGATTCAATAGATAGACCAGACGTAAACAATACTCTTTTAGCAGAATAGAATCGGCATCAAGCGTTAGTAAAAATTCAGTATCTGGAATGACTAAATCTGCTTCTGCCTCTGAAGATACTCTCTGCAATACTTTACCAGCTGGTGTTTGGCGAATCTTGTAACTGCCTCCCATTAAATCAATATAAGAGTTAAGATTCATCGCTTTATTGGCTTCATCAGATAAAGAAACAAACTGTTTTCGTTGGAAATACCCTACTTTTCCCGTGAAAATCCATACTAATCGAGAATAAAACTGATAGATACGTTCATAGCTCATACTATAATTTTCTTTTGAGGATTTCTCTAATGCTACTGCCGTTACGGCTAATTCCTCAGCTAAATCTCTTAAAACTTGATTATTAAAGAAATCATCTACATGAGTCTCCTCAGGTTCATCATCAGCAAATTTATGTATCCATTTGGCAGCATAATTATATTGCTTTATTAAATCATTTAAAGTAGAAGAAGAGATTTTCCCAGTTTTTTTATATGTCTCTTCAAAATCGTCACGAGCTTTTGCTAGTTTAGTATAAGGGACTTCCAAAAGCTCTGTAATTTCTTTTGCAAGATTCATAGTTGCTTGCAATTTTTCCCTTTTTTGCGGATCTGTAGGATTCGGCTTATCATCAATCAGCAGTTGTACATCTATTTTCGGATATTCTTGTAAAATAGCTGATAGTAATGTTTTTCGAATAACGTCAACCTCTTCATCATACGATGGAACCAAAACAGTAATTCCTGGTTGATTCTCAGAAAAATAAGCAGATAGGGTTTCACGTGGGATCCGAGTATGCTCTTTAAAGCGGATCAATGCCCCTTGTCTAGAATAAAGATACATCAATGCGGAAAAACATAGTGTCGTAACAATCAAGATATATAATCCCGCTTCAACGACTTGTTTAAAACTACCATTCCCATTATGCATTTGGTCAAAAATTGTGGATGCTACATAAAGCAACCAAAATCCAATCGTAAACAAAATATAGATTCGATTCAATGTCAATTTTGCAGTGGATGGTTTTTCATGCACTCTTGGTAATGGTTCCAAATTGCTTTCAGTGTTCAGTTGTCTTTTCATTTTGTTCATCCCTCTTGTTAGTCAAGTCCCTATTATTGGGTAAATAAAAAAAATACAATGTTTCAACGATTTATGGGTGGGCAGATTAAATTGTCACGTCAAAAATCTCCCATCCTTTTCCGAATAAACTCTTTTCCATTTTTACCGGAGTTTAAAAAAAAGAAAATTAGACCTTTAGGATCTTCTAACTTTAAAATAATAGCAATAATCATATGAACTGGTAATAGTGGTAAAAGACCCAAAAAAGCGCCAGATAAATCCACTAAGCGCTTAGTAAATAAATAGATCCTTCTTTTTTCAATTGTTTCTTTCGATAAGAGTGGCTTTAGAAGCATATTCTGATTGTTCAAATCTCATTGCTTTCAATCTAATCATCTATCCTTAACTAATATTGACTGTTAACATTTCATGTAAATACTTCAATAAATCTTCTCTTAAGTCTTCATTTTTTAAAGCAAAATCAATTGTTGTCTTAATAAACCCTAATTTTTCACCAACGTCGTGACGCTTTCCTTCAAAGTCATATGCAAACACACGTTGAATTGAATTTAATTTTTGAATGGCATCCGTTAATTGAATTTCGCCACCTGCACCGATATTTTGTTCTTCTAAGTACATAAAGATTTCAGGTGTAAATACATAACGACCCATGATTGCTAAATTAGAAGGTGCTGTACCTGGTGCTGGCTTTTCAACAAAGTTTTTTACTTCGTATCTTCTACCCTCTTGCATAATTGGTTCAACAATGCCATAGCGATGCGTTTCTTCTTCTGGTACTGTTTGAACACCAATTACTGAAGAATATGTATTGTCATACTGGTCCATTAGCTGCTTTAATCCTGGTGTTTTTGCTTCTACAATATCGTCACCAAGTAATACTGCAAATGGTTCGTTGCCGATAAAATTACGCGCACACCATACAGCGTGACCTAATCCTTTAGGTTCTTTTTGTCTTATGTAATGAATGTCGATATTAGATGGAGCTTTAACCTGTTCTAATAACGCATACTTTTCTTTTTCTAATAAATTTTGTTCTAGCTCATATGAAAAATCAAAATGATCTTCAATTGCGCGTTTTCCTTTACCTGTTACGATAATGATATCTTCAATGCCTGATTCAATTGCTTCTTCAACAATGTATTGAATTGTTGGTTTGTCTACGATTGGTAGCATTTCTTTCGGCATAGCTTTTGTTGCAGGTAAAAAGCGTGTTCCTAAACCCGCTGCTGGTATAATTGCTTTTCTTACTTTCTTCATTTACAAATTCCCTCCATTGCTTTCCTTCCCCAAATGAATAAAATTTCCACTTCTATATTCATGTGATTAAATACACAAGAAGAAACTCTATTTTCTTTTAAAATAAATAGTATTTAGGGCACCTAACCCCTCCTCACACTCATTGTTAGCAGTTACTGATGCAAAAAATCATTTCACAAGTGTGTAATGACTTGTAATAATCTGCTTAGACGCTAGTTGTCAGAGGTATTAAGGAGCACATCATATTGTTCATGCATTTGTACAATCTAGATTTATTTGATTAATAACTTCGTCCAAAATAGCTGGACTCTTAATAACGACATTGTATGTTGATCAATTGAATATTTGTTTGTATTTGATTATTCTGATAAATCAAAGAATCTTTTGTTTCTTTTTGGTTAACTAATAATTGAGTTGAAGATTGATAAATTGGGGTTAATCCGTTTATTATCCCATTAAAATATACCCTAAAATTCAACAATGCCTAGTATAACAATTACTTAACAAAAAGTTAAGTAGAAATTAAGCTATAAATAGGGAATTTTGTTTAAATTTACCATAAAACAAAGATTTTTGTCGATTTTTTTTACCTAATTTTTGAAATCTTTACAAACTGGTCTATTTTCGTTACATTAATTAATGAAAATCGTAATATTAGATATTATTCTGAAATAATTATTGTGTTGTAATTTAAATAATAATGAATGAACTGATTAAATTATCTTTTTTATTTATTCAGTAAAAATCTCGAGCACATTTCAACTTTTCTGTTATATAACAATCAGTAAATAAATATACCGTATTAAATCAGGTTAGCAACAAATTAGTCAATCATTTAAATCAAAGGGAGTGTTGTTAATAATTAGTAAAGAAGAGCTAAAAACATGGTTCAATTTTTGGAATTAACAAAAGGATTTTCAACTGAGGACTTAGTTTTCATGACAGATGCTGATTTATAGCACCTTTAAGACACGGCGTATACTTATATGTTACATCACGCTGAGTAAGATCTTACCAGTTTTGATTACTGCACTTATAAAATAAAAAGCTAGGTGAACTCCCTTTTTCGGATTCACCTAGCTTTTTCATTTACGAACTTTTCTATGGTTAATGCTGTATCTAAATACTTATTTCACCTCTTTTTTATGAATTTATAAAAGACCCCAAAAGTCCTACTTTGCCTTCTAGATACCTCAATTTGTAACAAAAACATATTATAAGGGTATTTCCTATGCATCTTTTTGTTATATCGGAATTTTAATTTTACTAATATATGGTAAATAAGTAGATTGATCTTTTTTGTTGTTTATTTGTCTAATAAGGTTTGTACAAAAAATTTTTTTTAAAACAATAAAAGTACATTTCTCTATCCAAACCTCTGCTTTATAAAAATAAAAAAGCTAAAATGCATCCTTTAAAAGAATTCACCTAGCTTTTTAATTACACTTTATTCAATTAGCAAGTGTTTCAAACCGATAGCCTTTCCCCTTAATCGTTTTAATATATTTAGGATAATTAGGCAGTTCCTCAATTTTATGTCGCAAACTATGAATATAAATATCAATTAATCTTCTATTTTTATAAACAGAAATGACTTCCATTAATTCTTCTCTCGTTACAATAAGGCCGGCTTTTTTTATTAAAAACAGTAAAATTGCGTATTCTCTACCATTTAATTCGATCCTCATTTTGTTTTTATAAACCTCTTCTCGGTTTAAATAGAAGGAAATCTCTCCAAAATATAAAACTTTTTCTCGGTCTTCTTCTATTTTTTCAGTGCCTGCCCTCCTCATAACTGCTTTTATTCTTGCGGATAAGTCTCTTGGATGAATTGGATATTTCACATATTGATCCGCTCCAGCTTCAATGCAAATCGCTGCCTCGTATGAATCATACGTTTCAACTAATAATATGATCGGTATTTCTGATATCCGTCTTATTCTCATGATTAATGGAATAAACTCGTCCAAAACTTGGCTTTTCATTAATACTATGCAACCTTTTAAGAAACCAAGATGTATGTCTTCATTAAACTCTCCATATCGATATGTGCTGATTTTAATTAATCCGAATTGTTTACTTTGTTGAAGCACATGTTCAATCTCGTTATGATCCTGGATGATGACAATTTGCTCCACCGTATATCTCTCCCATTTTTTACTGTTTATACGGTCATTTTAATTGGTTATTAACAAAAAAGGGGGACTTTCACTATACCTTTACAAATTCTTTACGTAGCGTTAAAAGCAAGTTAATCTTTGTGGGATATTGTAAGAAATGTAGCAAAAACAACGAGGGAGGAAACTGTAGATGCAACGAAAGAAAGTACTTTTATTAGTCGTCGCAATCACAGCTATGTTATCTTTAGCGGCCTGTGGAATTGCCTATCATCCTAATTCAAGTACAGCTGAAAAACAATTAACTGGTAGTGTACTAATTGACGGTTCATCTACCGTTTTCCCAATTATGCAAACAATAACGAAACAATATAGATCTGCACAACCCGAGGTAACTATTTCATTAGGTAATAGTGGTACAATTGATGGTTTTAAAAAATTCACAAATGGTATAACTGATATAAACGACGCATCTCGTCCAATAACAAATGAAGAAGATACAATCGCTAGGCACAATAACATCGATTATATTCAATTAAAATTAGCTTACGACGGTCTATCTGTTGTAGTAAATAAAGACAATGATTTTGTTAATCAATTAACAGTTGAACAATTAAAAAAGTTGTGGTCCGTTAATAGCAAAATAAAAACTTGGAATGAACTAAACTCAGCTTGGCCAAAGGAAGAAATTAAATTCTTCAGCCCTGGTACTGAGTCAGGAACTTACGAATACTTTAATAAAAAAATCTTAAATCAAGCTGGCGAACGGAAAGATGCTCAAACGTCTGAAGATGACAAAACGCTTGTCGCTGATGTTGCTAGTGAAAAAGGTGCAATTGGATACTTTGGTCATGCTTATTATGAAGAAAACAAAGATCAATTGAAAATCGTACCCATCGTTAATCCAAAAACAGGTAAAGCAGTTCTACCGACTGAAGAGACGATTAAAAATGGGACTTACCCTCTTTCACGTGAACTCTACACATATGTAAATAGTAACTCACTTAAACGTCCTGTCGTTTTGGACTACTTAAAATTTGCGAATGAAAATGCTCCACTTTTAGCTGAGCAAGTTGGCTATATCCCTTTAGAAGATGAGCAATATGAAATCAATATAAATAAAATAGAAGAAGCTAGACACAAATAACCTTACTCACCCCCCCAATTTTAATATAAAAAAAGCTACGATTCGTGTTTGAATCGTAGCTTTTTGTTTAATTTAAAGATCAATGATCGTCTTCCTATTTATGATACGCTCTTTTAGTTCTTCACAAAGTTCAATTACTCTTTGCGTTTTTTCTTCATATTTCATATTCAATACATGATAAAGCGTAATATCACGACATTTTAAAAATGAAGGAATTCGGCTATACCATTCTTCATCTAATACATATTCAGTTTCATAACCTTTTCGAAAGATTTCTAGCTGTCTTTTTGCGAAATTAGATTTTTCTTCGAATGATGCCTTACTACCCCAAGCAGTATAATATAGAACAATTGCGATATCTGAAATGAAATAATTATATTGCAGGTCATCGAAATCAAAAGCCGTTATTTCACCTTTATCATTTACGAAGAAATTGTGGAGATGCAAGTCACTATGGATTAATCCATATGAATCTTTCTTTCTTTCATATCCTTGGATTTCTTCTATTAATTCCTTCGTAAAAATGCCAAGCTCTTCATCAGCTACCATTTCATTTAAATAAGCTTCTTCGTCCCAATGCTCACGATGATTTGTTACAGGATAATCAACTGTTAACGCGTGAAGCTTTCCGATTGTTTTTCCCCATGTGTACATGAGATCATCATTCCACACAGCTGGGTTTGTCCGATCAACTAATTGCCCATCTGCCCATTCAAACATTGATGCGTAAAAACTTGTGCCATCACTTGCATTTTGGACTTCTACTAAATGACCGTTTAAAGAAGGTAAAGAACCTGCTGCATTTGCTTCGTTTTCTCTAGCATATTTTAAAAACTCTAGCTCTGCCTCAATTTCTTCTTTTGAGCGATGAGATGAATGCGTTAATCGTAAAATGCGATCTGTTCCATCGGCCAGTTTACCTTTAAAAAGATAGTTCTCGAACTCCCCGACTGGTTTTTCTTCTACTGTAATACCAAATTGTGATGCTGCATTCGTTAAAATCTCTTTCGTAAAAACTCTTTCAACTGCCTGTTCCATTTTTTAATCCCCCGAAACATTAGAATAAATATACGTAGAATAAATATCTAATTACTTATTCCTCAGTTTCCAAGGATTTCCTGCAACTTTTTTACTAAAGAATTACTAATCATTCATATTTCGGTATTCATTTGGGGTCATCCCAACGATTTTCTTAAACACTTTTCGAAAGTATTTATCATCTTGATAGCCGATTTTCCCTGCTATTTCATAAATTTTTAAATTGGGGAACTTCAATAATTCCTTCGCTTTTTCAATCCGAATTGAAACAATATAATCTGAAATATTCACACCGTAAATTTGTTTAAACTTACGGGATATATATTCACGGCTCAAATAAAATTTCTCTGAGAACTCCTGAAGTGAAATTTCTTCAGCATAGTTCAGTTGAATATAATTTGCGATTGCTTCAATGCTATTTAGTTCTTGGTTCGTTTGATTTTTTTCTTGAATAATCGACTGTACTCTTTCCCTTTGAGTCGCAACATAATCACCAATTTCAAAATGCCCTTTCGCATTCCAGAACAATTCGAGATTTACTTCCAGAATGGTTTGAAGTGATAACTTATTAATCCAATGATTAAGGAAGATTAGAAACTCCTGATGCAATGAAAGTAACTGCGCAAAAGGCAGATAATTCTTCTGTGCGATTCGTTTACTAAAAAGTTGAATGACTTCATCGTAAATATAAATATCCTGCTTCTCAACCATTTGTTCAAACAAGTTGATGATTTCTACTAGATTAATCGGATGATACTCTTTTATATCTTCATAAGAATAAACTGGTACATCTCGCTTTTCTAAAATATTTACATGCTGTAGAACATTTACAACTTCCTCATACCCAGACTGGATCGATTCAATTGTTAACTTTCTACTGATTGCAAAATGAAACGGAAAAGGTACAACTGTCGATAAAATTTTAGCTATATGTTGGATACTGTCAGTCACTTGCTCTCCCCAATATAGTAAGCAAATTTCCTTTGTACCTTGTAAATTACGAAATGCAATTCCTCCATTTTGGTTTTGAAGAACTTCATTTACTATATTCAATAGGGCAAAAAAGCATAAATCCTCTGGCCAAATATCTTTGAATGTCTCTAAATTTCGTAATTTTAGTAAAGAAACATGTAAAGTTTGCCCTTCTTCATATCCTAATTGGTTTAACATGTTCTGATTATATTCTTTACCGTAAATTGCATTTGTTAATTGTTTGTCCCTGTAAACAGGTAAAACTTCCTGCAGCAAACGAAAATCATTTAACGCATCAATTCTCTCTTTTTCTTTTTCATTCCAATCTGATACAACTTTTACTAAAGTTTCATTCAATATATCCGGATCAATTGGTTTTAATAAATAATCAGACGCACCGAACTGAATGGCTTCTCTCATATAATGATAGTCATCATATCCGGTTACAACGATTACTTTACAATTAATGTTTTCTGAATGAAGCCACTTTAATAATCCTCTACCGTCTAGCTCTGGCATCATTAAATCAGTAAATATAATTGTCGGTCTTTCCTTTATTATGATGTCTTGAGCAATCGCTCCATTTTCTGCTTCTAATATCTCAGTAACACCAATTGCATCCCAATCTGCAAGAATTTTTACACCTTCTCGTACATGCTTTTCGTCATCTATTAGTAGAACCTTCATGATTAACTTCTCCTCTTGTCATTTCAATCGGTATGATTATCGTTACAACAAAGTTTTCATGCTTCACACTTTCTATTTTCACTTCTGCTTTTTTACCATAATAGAAATGAATGCGATCAGAAATATTTTTCAACCCGATACTCTCGTGAGTATTTAATCCTCCTTCTGATAGCGATGAATTGATGATTTCTAATTCCTCTTCTGATGCACCTTCACCATTATCAGCAATGACTATTTTTAAGCGATCATCTTGTTGTCTATGAATCGAAATATTTAATTCACCAAGCTTTTGTTGTTTTTCAAAACCATGTTTAAAGAAATTTTCTACGATTGGCTGTAAAATCATTTTTGGCATTTTTACTTTGTTTAACCCTTCATCCACATCCAGGTTATAAACAAATCTGCCATCATATCGTTCGTTTTGAAGCGATAAATAATCTTTTATATGGTTTAATTCATCTTTAAGCGTTACAAAATCTTCATTATTTTTCATGCTATATCTCATGATTTTTGATAGTGACATAATTAAACGATAAACTTTTATTCCGTCATTTTTTAATGAAAGAGTTCCAATTGACTGCAAGGCATTGTATAAAAAATGCGGATTAATTTGAGACTGGAGTACTTTTAGTTGATTCGTTTTATTCTCTATTTGAAGCTTGTATTCTTTTATATATAAATCATTTAACGTATCGACCATTGAAGTAAAATGTTTACCTAACTGACCAAACTCATCATTTCCTAACGTATCAAAGGAAACTGCAAGCTCTCCCTTCTCGATTCGCTGCATATCTCGAATTAAAATTCGTATTGGTCGTGTAAATCTGAATGATACGATAATGGTTAAAATGATGACTAATAAGACTGAAATCGCCCCGAGTGTAACTGTAATTTTCAATAATTGATTCGAATTATGATAGAGATTTTTATATGGAATGCTTTTAATGATTGTCCATTGTTGATGATTGCTGCTTTTTATTTTGTCATACACATAGACCCCACTAAAATCCTTTCCCTTCCATTCAAAACTAGTTTCACCTGATCGATCTGAGCTAATCTTTTTATACCATTTTGTTTCTAGCTTTTTACCAATCAGATTTTTTTCAGAGGAATAAAGAACTACATTCCCATCACCAACAACGAAAAGATGTTCCTCACCTTTTTTATAAATACGATCAAAAATCTCATTAATTCTACTTAATTCAATATCGATCGATAAAAAGCCTAGCCATTGATCGGATGTCACATTATTTAAAAAATAATGAAGAGATACGACCTGCTTAACTGGCTCAATTCGAAAATCAGATAAATTATTATAATTTTGAATCGGATGAGTCGGTTGAATAGAATACGGGTCTCTCGAAAAACTTAAATTTCTATATGTGGGAATTTGGTTGAAATTATACAACTTCCCTCGACTACTCACCTTTGCATTGTAGACGGTGTAATCATCCTTACCCTTCGTTAAATATAAATGCAACTGCTCGATTTCTCTTCTAGAAAAATAAAGTCCTAATAAACTACGTTGTATTTCAGCAGAATTTTGTTCGATGTAAGCTGTCGCACCATTTTCTAACACCGACAAAAACGGTCTATTACTATAAATGGACAATGGAATACCGTAAATTTCATTAAAATAATTCAATAAATCATTTCCACTACGCTTCAATAAATCATAATTCGTATTGACAAATTCCTTCGTAACCGTGTTTTTCGTATAAAAATAACTTGCTATAATCGATAATCCAAATGGAATAATGGTTGCGATTAACAATAAGGTTATTAGCTTACTTCTAATACTGTTTTTCATGATAACATCCTTTGCGGAAACGTTTGCACTTTCTATTATTAGTTTATCAAAGATAAAGAGTGAATAACACCCTTATACGATTTAAATAACTCCTTAAGTTCGTGACCTTTTGAACTTTTAGTTTACCGTTGATAGAAATCAAATTTAATTTTTAAAAATTCATATATATTTCATTTTTTTTCCAAGAAACCCTCCATTTTTTTGTTAGTCTTATAAGGATTCTATTATGGGAATTATTCAGTATTAAAATGGAAAGGAGATTTATTTTGAAATTATTTAAAATTAATTATTTGCTAATGATCGTAATAGCTATGTTTATAATTAGTTTACTTTTTTTAAACGGTTGCTCCCAAACTACTGAACTTTCTATTAAGCAAAATCAAAAGCTAGCTAAAACAGAAACAAACTGGACTAACGACTTAGCTAACGGAATTTATCTTAACGAATTAAATAAACAAGAAGGAATTCTTTACGTTAAATTAAAAAATAATAAACACTTGTATACAATAATCAATGTAAATGTTGATAAATTTAATGATAACTATCGAATCAATATTGAAGAACAAAATGCTGTACAAGATTCTGAAGTCAGAGATGAATATTTTGGTGAATTGAAGAGCGAAATTCCTTTTAACGAATTAGAAGTCTATTTAAATGGGAAGAAAACTACATTAACAAACGTATTAAGGCAAAATTAAAAGGCATGATCCCAGTAAAATACCGGGTTCATGCCGCACTAGCCACCTAATTGATTTAACCAGTCCAACTTTACGGGGTCACTACAATCAGCCCAAGTGGGTTTTCTGCTTTAAGTAAAAACGTATATTTTTTTATTCATAAACAAGAAACTGTTCTCTCTCTTTTTCTGACAAATCTTTAGGTTCTAATCCTCTTTTCCTACAGTATTCATACAATGCCTTAACCTTTACTGTAGGCTCATTTGTGCGGTTTGGTTCTACATAAACTCCGTCAGGAAATCCTTTTTCGAACTTTCTCATTTCATCAAGCATACCATCACTCACCTTTTCATCAAATTATATCAAGGGATTAGTAATTTTTTGTAACATAATTGGTTTGAATTTGAACAATTTTGTGAACTAAATTAAAGGTTTACTTTCTAATAAAATAATGAATTTTATTTATGAGTTATTAGTAACATAAACCGTCAAATCCACCTCTATTAAAGATAAAAAACCCACAAGGAAATTATTCCTTGTGGGTTGCCTTAATCTATAGAGGAAAATTAGGGAAGCCTCAAATTAAGAATTTATTTCTTTAATTTCATCCAAGTATCTTCAAGAGATTTTAACATTTCGTCAGCAGATTTTTGCTTTCCAACGTAAGCTTGCATTGATGCACCAAACTCATTTGTAGCTCCATCTGGGTATTTGAACCAGTTCCAAGATAATGTTTTACCTTCAGCAGAGTATTTTTGTAAGTCGTCTGCGATTGGTCCTAAGTTTTTACCTTGAATTGTTTTTAATGCTGGGATAAACTTGAATTTTTCTACAATGTATTTCTTACCTGTGTCAGATGTAACCATCCACTCTAAGAATTTTTTAGCTTCTTCTTTGTTTTTAGAGTTTTTGTTAACTACCCAGTTATTTGGTACACCCATTGGTAATTTGTCCATAGCTGCTTTGTCATCGTTGATTGGAATTGGTAACACGCCTAAGTTCATGTTTGGCGTAATTCCATCAATCATACCTTGAATCCAGTTACCTTGTTGGATCATAGCAGTTTTACCTTGAGCAAAGTTTGTAACTTGAGTGTTGTAATCAGTTGTTAAAGGATTTTTGTTACCGTATTTAACTGTTAAATCAAACAGTTTCATAAATTGTTTAAATTGCTCGTTGTCTTGAATTTTCACTTTACCTGAATTCACATCAGCCATGAATTTATCTGGATCTTGTTGTTGAGCGAAAGGAATATTTAATAAGTGAATTCCTAAAATCCACCACTCGCCGTATCCAACTGAGAATGGTGTGATTCCTGCTTTTTTAAGCTTTTCAGCTGCAGCAGTTAATTCGCTTAAAGTTTTTGGTGCTTCCGTAATACCAGCTTTTGCAAATAAATCTTTATTGTAAATGAAGCCATAACCTTCAGTATTCATTGGCATACCATAAAGTTTGCCGTCGATTGTCATTGGTTTTTCAGTACCTGGATATAAGTCTTTTACCCATGATTGATCAGAAAGATCTTCTAATTTATCTTTCCAAGTTACTGCTTCTTGGAATCCACCGTTGTTAAAGATATCCGGCTCGTTACCTGAAGCAAATTGAGCTTTTAATGCAGCACCGTAGTCAGCACCGCCACCAACAGTTTGAATTTTAACTGTTACGTTTGGATTTTCCTTATGGTAATCATTCGCCATTTGTTCTAAATCTTTCGCAATCTCAGCTTTAAACTGGAATACGTTTAATGTTACTTTTTTATCCTTTGAATCATTTGAAGCTTTGTCTGAAGATCCTCCAGAACATGCAGAGAATAACATCACTGAAGTTGTTAATGCTGCTGCTACCTTTAGCATCTTTTTCATCCTAAAAACCCCCGTCTTAATATTCTTTATTTTGAATACGCTTTCATTATACATTTAAAAACAATCAACTTTGGATAGTCTAAATTGACATGATGGGTGGAATATATTGATAGCTTCCACCCAGTCACCTTATTTAATAGAACCGCTTGTAATCCCTTTAATAATATGTTTCTGTGCTGCAAAGTAGAAAATTAATAGTGGTGTTATACCTAAAACAAGTCCAGATAGCGCTAAATTCCACTGTTTTGTATATGCTCCAAAGAAGTAGAATGTAGCAAGAGGAATTGTTCTTAACTCCATATCTCTTAATACAAGTGATGGTAATAAGAAGTCATTCCAAATCCATAACGTATTTAGGATAACAATTGTAACCGTAATTGGTTTTAATAGTGGAAACACAACTTTCCAGAAAACCATAGTCGGTGAACATCCATCAATAATTGCTGCTTCCTCTAACTCAATTGGAATTGTTTTAATAAATCCATGATACAGGAAGATCGATAATGCTGACCCGAAACCTAAATACATGATGACTAGTCCCCAATGGCTATTCATTAAATGAAGCGTACTTCCAACTTTCACTAATGGGATCATAATTGATTGGAACGGGATAACCATTGTTGCTACAAAAATAAAGAAAATGATATTTGAAATTTTACTTTTTGAACGAACTAATTTATAAGCCGCCATCGAACAGAAAAAGACGATTATAACATTACTAGCAATTGTCACGATTAATGAGTTCATTAATGCTTTCCAGAAATTCATGACTTCAATTGCCTGTTGATAGTTTGTAAAATCTAAGCTTTTTGGAAGCGAAGATGTATTTTGTAAAATATCAGCAAATGATTTAAATGAGTTTCCTAACACATAATAAAAAGGAACTAAGAAGATGAGAGCAAGTATAATTGCCGCTATTTCTAATATAAAAGTAAAGCCAGTATATCGTTCTTTTAGCATTATGCCTCAACCTCCCTCTTCTTCGTAATGTATACTTGAATAACTGAAATTAACGCTACGACTACGAAGAATACAATTGCTTTTGCTTCACCTAATCCATAACGGTTATTAACAAAAGCTTCCGTGTAAATATTTAAAGCCAACATTTCAGTAGACTTAAATGGTCCACCATTTGTTAATGATAGGTTTGTATCAAACACTTTAAATGACCATGAAATTGTTAAGAATAAACAAACTGTTACAGCTGGTGCTACCATTGGAATAATGATTTTACGTAACACTTGGAATTTATTTGCACCATCAATTTGAGCTGCTTCAATTAATTCCTGTGGTACACCTTGTAGAGCCGCTACATAAATAACCATTATATAACCTGCACCTTGCCAAACTGCCACGATGACAATTGCCCAGAACGCACCTTTTTCTTCACCTAAAAGTGCTCTTTGTAAAAAGTCTGAATGCAATAATTGTCCAATTGAAATTAAACCTTTATTAAAAATGAACTGCCAAATGAAACCTAATAATAATCCACCGATTAAATTTGGAAGGAAAAAGATTGTTCTTAAAATATTACTAGTCTTCAATGCTTGCGTAACGATTAACGCTAAACCAAAACCAATCACATTGGTTAAGATCACGGCGAAAAATGTATATTTACCCGTTAAAATAAACGAATGGATAAAATCCGTATCTTTCGTAAAAATGTATTTATAATTTTCAAGTCCGACCCACTTAGCAGAGTCAGCTACACCATCCCACTGAGTAAATGAATAGAAAAAGCCGATTAAAAATGGCGTTAACACGATCGCTGCAAAAACAATACTTACTGGTCCTACAAACGTAAGATAATTTAAAAAATCTCTTAATTTTTTAGATGACTTCTTTGTCTTGGCATCTGTTTTATTTGTATCAATCACTTTTTTCATTTCAATCATCTGTAACACCTCCACTATCATCATAAAATACCTCTCATGTTGTGAAAACGTATTCATTTGAACAGTAGGGTGGAATATATTGACTAGATTGATTTTTAGGTTTAAATAATATTCATTTCTACTCAGTCTTTGAATTGTTTATTTCTAATAAGAAACATTGCTTGAAACTATATTCATAAAAGTTTCATAATCTCCTTACTACTTCTAAATAAACACTTTATTAAAAATGATAAAATGTTTATAAACCTAGAAAATAGGGGGAACTTTGAAGGAATAAATCACGTAAAAAGTTTTTATTACTATTCGTTTTTTTGATCATTATTATATTTTTCATTGCTCACAAACCATCTAAATTACATAGGGGTTTCCCAATTCCGTTAACTGCAATTCAGTCCAAGATTGACTACAAATATCAATACGCAGTCTACAATTGGAAAATGACATCTGAAGAACATGGTTTACCAAATTCTTATAAATTAATTTTTAAATTTTGGGGATGGAATGAAGTAAAAGAAGAAGCCGATGGTACACGGGAGGTTTACACAAAGAACGGTGAAATAGTACATATTGTTTCTTCAAAGGATGAGATTGAAGTACATTTTTTTAAAAATTAAAAAGTCTGATTAAAGGATGTTCGAAAAATGACAAAAAACCGCCCTTTTCAAGACGGTTTACAGATAAATCCTTAAAATTAATATCCAGTCCTCAATCTACAATTTAGGATTCTCCCCAAATCGATTATCTCCCTCTTCACTATCCAAACAGAAGAAAATAATAAGAATAATCGTACCAATAAACGGAATTATTCCAATTAACAGCCACCAACCACTTCTACCTGAATCATGTAATCTGCGCGCTCCTACTGCTAAAGATGGCAGTATCGTCAATAGACCATAAATCCCTGTTAATAGATTATCGATATCCGCAATGCTTTGTAAAATCGAAAGTATAATAGTGATAATGGCATTAAACAGGAAAAACATCCAATACTCTGTTCTTCTAGCTCTCCCGCTGAATACTGCATAATTCTTTAATACTTTTAAATACCATTCCACGATGGATCCCTCCTAAGAAGTAAATACGGTACATTTAAGTCTATTCTTAATACCTAGGTAACATTATTAATTTTTAATAATAGGACAATCTATTTTGAATTAACACAAAAAACCGCCTAAAAATTAGGCGGGTTAAGCTTAGTTTATCTCGGTTTTGGGCCATAGCGAACATCATTTAATACAAAGTTTATTGAGGAATTACAAAAATTATTAATGTATAATACCTTATTATTAATTAAAACATTTTTTGGGAGATTTATTTTGAAGCCTATTATCATAAAATATTTACTGTTAATTTTTTCACTTATGTTTATTTTTAGGTTTACATTTTTTCCAGTCGCTTCTTTAGGAATAGGTGTTTCTGAGGGTGGATTAAATTTAATCCCATTAAAAATGTTTAATGAGTTTAGCAGCATTAAGCAATTTATAGTAAATGTCTTTGGAAATATCATTCTTTTTATGCCATTTGGCTTTAGTTTAACATCCATTAAGAGATCAAAAAAAGTTATACTAATTGGCTTATTTTTATCGGTAAGCATAGAAGTAGTCCAATTTTTGATGTCTCTTCGAACCTCAGATATAGATGATGTTATTTTAAATACTTTAGGGACATACATTGGGTATAAGATTTCAATGATGAATTTAAAGAAGTAATATGGTACATTTAAGTCTTTTCTTAATACCCAATGAACATTATTTATTTTAACCTTATCTTGGAACTGGTCCAAAACGATTCTCGTGATTTTCACTTTTAAAACAAGCAAGTATTAATAAAATAATTGATCCTATAAACGGAATTAAACTAATTAAATACCACCAACCACTTTTACCGATATCATGTAATCTGCGAACACCGACTGCAATTAGTGGTAACAAAGTAAGCAAACCATAAATTCCTGAAATCATGTTATCTGTATTTGCAAAGTTATCTAATAAACTAAGTAAAAAAGTAATAATTGCATTAATTAACATGAACATCCAAAATTCAGTTCGACTCGCTCTACCATGAAATACTACATAATTCTTTAATACTTTTAAATACCATCGCACAACTGATCTCTCCTAAGAAATTATTTTAAAAGCTAGTGTATACTTCCTTTTTACTATTCCCATAAGAAAATCAAATCACATATTTCTTATTAAAAAAAATGAAATATATCAGTGTCCAAATAAAAAAGGAAGTCCAAAATATCGGACTTCCTTAAAAAATAACTTATTTATTAACATGTGTTAACGTAGCACCATACGGAGTTACATCAAAGAAGTCTCCATAACCAACAACTGTACCGCTGCCGTTCGCAATGACTGATTTTCTAGATTTCCATGTATCTCTCCATTGTTCTTTTACATCTGCAGCACGACGATTAACGATAATATTCATTTTTTTCGTTTCGATTTGTTCTTTTGTCATGTTTTTTGTATCAATTTTTTTAAAGTCATCTAATATTAAATTTTTCGTTTTATCCGATATTCCACCACTTTGAACAAATATATCAAACATTAATGCATATCCTCTTTTTGTCCATAAGCCGAATGTTTTATAATACTTTTCTGCTTGATCAAAGTACGATTTTGAAGCATTAATTTGTTCATCAATACATTCTTTACTTGTTCCTAGATTTTTAAAATAAGTCTTCCAAGGCTCTTTAAGTTCGTATTTATTATTAGGGTTACTGATTGAATCTCCCCAAGCTACCTGTTCTTTTGTCGTTTTGTTCATAATTACATCTTTAAATGTATTATAAGAATCCGTATCTCCTTTGAAAGCTTTTAGGACAACATCATTATGATTCGCAAACATTTTTTTCATAATTGGTTGTAAAGTTTCTGTTCCAAAGTTTTCTTGAAGCGCGCCAAAAGATAAACCGGCACCGTCGAAATTACCACTTGTAGCACCAAATGCATCAGCTCCAGATGATGATGTTTCATACCACGAAGTGATTTCTAGTGACATTTTTTTAACTGATTCACTTGCTGGAAGCTTCACGGGACTATTCGTTTTAACTTTATAATCAACAGAAGCAGCATTCGCTGGTCCGACTACTGTTCCTAAAGAAAAGACTATCGCAGTTGATAAAATAACATTTTTAATCGATTTTTTCATTTTTGATTACTCTCCCTTACTATTAATCTATTTATTATCTAGGTTAAACTCAGGAATTTCATTTATATTCGCAACGACAATTACTATATCACGATAATTAATTCTGTTCATCACATAAAATCTTCCAATTGATAAATCATTAACAAAATCCACATTAAAAATGTGTACAAAAAAAGACAAACCTCATTCGAAATTATTTCGAAATAAGGTTTGTCATAAAATTCTTTTTCGTTTACTGGTTCTTTAACTTATCCCAAGTATCCTGAAGCGATTGTAGTAATTGCTGTGGATTTTTTTGTCCTCCAACATATGCTTGCATTGAAGCACCAAATTCATTTGTTGCACCATTTGGATACTTAAACCAATTCCAAGAAAGTACTTTTCCGTCAGCTGAGTACTTTTGAATATCATCAGCAATTGGGCCTAAGCCTTTTCCTTCTATTGTTTTAACTGCTGGAATGAATTTAAACTTTTCAACAATATATTTTTTACCTGTATCAGAAGAAACCATCCAATTTAAAAACTTCTTCGCTTCTTCTTTGTTTTTTGAATTTTTATTAACTACCCAGTTATTTGGTACACCGACCGGGATTTTGTCCATTGCGTTTTTGTCATCATTAATCGGCATTGATAAAAGACCAAGTTTCATATTTGGTGTAATGCCATCAATCATACCTTGTGTCCAGTTTCCTTGTTGCATCATAGCTGTTTTTCCAGATGCAAAATTAGTAACTTGTGTATTATAATCCGTTGTTAATGGATTTTTATTTCCATATTTAATCGTTAAATCAAATAATTTTATAAACTCCTTAAATTTATCATTATCAGGAATTTTTACTTTGCCTGCATTTAAATCGGCGATAAATTTATCTGGGTCCGGTTGTTGTGCGAATGGAATATTTAATAAATGAATTCCTAAAATCCACCACTCACCATATCCAACTGAAAACGGCGTAATGCCAACGTCTTTTAATTTTTTTGCTGTTGCCTCTAATTCAGTTAATGTTTTTGGCAATTGTGTAATACCAGCTTTATCAAATAAATCTTTGTTGTAAATGAATCCATAGCCTTCCGTGTTCATAGGCATTCCGAGTAATTTTCCATCAACTGTCATCGGTTTTTCGGTTTCCGGATATAAATCCTTCACCCAATCTTGATCTGACAGGTCCTCTAGTTTATCCTTCCAAGTAACAGCCTCTTGGTATCCACCATTATTGAAAATATCTGGTTCATTTCCTGATGCAAATTGAGCTTTCAATGCTGCTCCATAATCTGCACCTCCACCTACTGTTTGAACCTTTACCGTTACATTTTTATTTTCCTTTTCATATTCCTTTGTTAAAGCCTCTAGATCTTTTGCAATTTCAGCTTTAAATTGAAAAATATTTAATGTAATTTTTTCACCAGCACCAGGCTTTTTTGTTTCTTCTTTTTTATTATTACATCCAGTAAACAACATCATAGTAGTTGATAAAACGGCAATCGACTTAAATAATTTTTTATTCATATAATCATCCTTAACTTACTTTATTGAGCCACTTGTAATACCTCGGTTAATTTACTTTTGGCAGCGAAGAAAAAGATCAATAATGGCGTAATAATGCCTAAAACTAATCCGGCGAGTGCTAAATTCCATTGTGGAAGCATCATCTACAACTGTTTCAACTGCTTTATCAATCTTTGACAACTATGTACCTACCCTCACAACGATCTACACAAAAAAGCAACTCCACTTTATTATTAAAAAGTAGAATTGCTTTTATTCGGTTTGCATTCTATTCGAGTCAAGACGCACTCTTCATATGAGTGCTTCGTTGATCCTTTTGATAATTCACAATAATAATACCTGACGTAACCATCATTAAACCAATAAATACAAGATAAGATAACACTTCATTCAGCATGATTGATGATAAAATGACACCAAAAACAGGAACTAAGAATAAGTACATTGATACTTTACCAACTTGGTTATATTTCATGACATTGTTCCATAGTATGAAACCTACAGATGAAAGCACCGATAAATAAACTAGCATACCAAACGTTTTTAAATCATAGTGGAACGGTAAAAACCCTGCCGTTAAACCACCAATTAATAACAATCCAATCGAACCGATCATCATTTGATATGCTGTTAAATAGGCAACATCCACTTTCTTTGCAGCTTCTTTAGCAAGTACATTACCATAGCCACCAAACGCCATTGCAAACAATAATAAAATCTCGCCAATTCCTAAATGTAACGAAAGAGTGCCCTTTGTAATATTTACGATAATTACACCCGCAAACCCTACCGTTACTCCAAGAATCTTACGCAAGTTTAAACGATCATTTTTATACATAAAATGCGCTGCTAAAAGTTGAAAAAACGAAGTAGTTCCAGCAATAATCGAGCCTTGAACTCCCGTTGAAAAACTTAATCCAATATAAAACAACACATATTGTAAAAACGTTTGAAACAAACCTACTTTTCCTACTACAAAAAAAGTATCTCGCTTAAAAGTTAACTTTCTACCAATTATCGTAAAAAATATTAAAATTAATAATGAGGCCAAAAAGAAACGATAACCCGCAAAAATCATTTGTTTCCAAATCTCATTCTTCCCAATATGCAAGTGCTCATAACTTAGCTTAATAAACGGAAATGCGCTTCCCCATAAAAAAGTTGTAATAACCGCTGATGCAATCACTCCCAAAGGATGTGTAAAAAATCTCTTTGCAGACATTGTTTCCCTCCATAAGCCTTTTTCTCTCTATAGAATACAGTTTATTCTATCATCAATAGGGCATTCCTACTATTGTTTGATTATGAGAAAGGCCTGATGGTAAAAACAATTGTTGAAAAACTTTTTATGAGAATTTTAATTAATTCGTTTATACCCTAAAAAATGCTTTTTCCAATACGAGTCATTTAGATTAGAAATCGTAACGCCAGTACTACTACCAGCTTGAATAAATTCATTTTCGTTTAACATTATTCCCATGTGTGATGGTCCATACGTGTATGTATTTTGAAAAAATATCAAATCACCGGGCTGTGAAGATGTTACTTTTTGGAATGAAGTATTGTTATGCCAATAACCTGATACATTTGTTCTTCCATACGGCTTACCATTTTCCTTAAGGACATAATAAATAAAGCCACTGCAATCAAAACCTGTAGGTGATACTCCTGCCCATTTATAAGGTACTCCTAAAAATTGTTTTGCAAAAGAAATCAAGTTTTGCTCATCATTACTAGAAGTCGAAGTCGAATCATTTGAATGATCAATTTCTTTTTCAGTATATCCAGCACTTATATAACCTGTTTTTCTTTGATAGATGATCTTGTGCCAACCATTTGAAGTTGAAATAACGTCAAACTTCTGATTTTTTGTCGCACTACCTATTATATTGTATTTCGTTCCCGCCCCTGAACGAATATTTACGCTTGCTCCAGTTACAACATATTTAATCGTATTGTATACTGGTTTTTCATCTTCAATATTCTTTTGTTTCTGAACATAAGTGCCACTTATGTAGCCGGTTCTTCCTTGATAAATAATCTTGTACCAACCATTTGAGAAAGATTTAACAACTAATTTAGCATTCTTATTTACACTTCCTAAAATACTATAATTCGTTCCTGCTCCCGATCGAATACGTACACCGTTCCCTGTTGAGATGTAGTTGAAGGCATTGCTTTCTATTTTTTCATTTTCAGCATCACTGCTTTGTTTTTTAACATAAGTACCACTGATGTATCCAATTCTTCCCTGGTAATTAATCTTATACCAACCATTTGAGGAAGAGATGACATCTAATTTAGCATTCTTATTTACACTTCCTAAAATACGATAATTCGTTCCTGCCCCTGAACGAATACGTACCCCATTCCCTGTTGAGATATAGTGATCCACGTACGAGATTAATTCTTTCGGTTGATTTGTGATTGTACTTTCTGCATCCGCTTCTAATAGATCCATCGAATTAATACATGAAACAGATCCTATGATTGCAATCGATTGTATAATTTTTTTTTTCAAAATCTCCACCAGCTTTTTATTTTTATTTATATTTGCTATACTTTTTTGAATTTGAAAATAGATGAACTAGCTTTAAATGTAGTAACAAATATGTATTTAATGTGCTTACTGTATAAATATCGGTTGGATGCTTAAAATTCTTTAATAAACGTCAAAAATTTTAAAATTAATTAGGCAGACTGTAGTCCTTTTCACCCTACACCTACAACTAATTCACAACTCCATCACATTCATTAAAAATTTTTTAATTAACAAGCAAATTTTTTCTTCACATTTAAAGGAATGTGGTAATATATATTTAATAAGAATTATTTTAATTAAGAAATCTGTGAACTACACAACTTAGAGATTAAATAAATAGTAAGGTCTTATAAAATGTACGCTGCTGTCCTAGGACGGCAGCTTTCGTCGTTTTATAAGGATAGTGAATTTGATTATTTTTCTCAATTGAAAATAAGAAAGGGGTATTTATTATGGAAGCAAGTCCAAAAGTTACTACGATTCATGCTACATATGAAGCCGACCATGTGGAATCTACATCATTTCTTTCAAAACATGGAGAATTAATTGCCGCTTTGGTTTCTGGTATATTAATTCTAATTGCTTCATTCGTTAAGAACGATCATTCAATCATGTCGATTATTTTATATGTTTTAGCTTTTTGTATTGGAGGCTACGCAAAGGCAAAGGAAGGTATTGAAGATACGATTGCTGAAAAGGAACTAAACGTTGAAATGCTAATGATTATTGCGGCAGTTGGTTCAGCTGCAATTGGATATTGGACTGAAGGTGCCGTACTAATTTTCATATTTGCTTTAAGTGGCGCACTTGAAACCTATACGTTAAATAAAACAAATAAAGAGATTTCTTCTCTATTATCTCTTCAGCCACAAACAGCAATTCGATTAGTCGATGAAGTTGAAGAAGTCGTTGGCATCAAAAGTTTAAACATTGGTGATTATATTTTAATTAAAGCAGGAGAGCGTATTCCTGCTGATGGTCAGATCGTTAAAGGGGAAACATTAGTAGATGAAGCTGCTCTTACAGGTGAATCAGTTCCAGTTGTTAAAAACTTAAATGATGAAGTGTTTGCAGGAACAATCAACATTAAAGGAACGCTTGTAGTAGAAATTACGAAACATAGTGATGAAACGCTTTTCCAAAAAATCATTAATCTTGTACAAACAGCTCAAAGTGAACAAACTCCTTCTCAACAATTTATTGAAAAATTTGAAGGTGTATATGTTAAAGGAGTATTAATTGCCGTATTATTTATGATGTTTTTACCGCATTTTGCATTAGATTGGTCATGGACAACAACATTTTATCGAGCAATGATTTTACTAGTTGTTGCATCACCTTGTGCATTAGTAGCATCAATTACACCAGCTGTTTTATCTGCAATCTCGAATGGAGCTAAGTCGGGAATTCTTGTTAAAGGTGGTATTCATTTAGAGCGATTAGGCGTATTAAAAGCAATCGCATTCGATAAAACTGGTACTTTAACGATTGGTAAACCAGAGGTAACTGGTTTTGAGAAAATAGAAGATTTTGATCGCACAGAGTTATTATCAATCGTAGCTTCAATTGAAAGATATTCAACTCATCCGCTAGCTTCAGCTATTGTTGAGTACGCAACGAAACAAGGAATTACAGTATCTTCGTCATTTGAACAAATTGATGACCACCCTGGTTTCGGTGTATCAGCTATATTAAATGGTTCTGAGTATAGAGTAGGTAAAAAAGAATTCGTAACAATGAAACAAAATCCTCTCATCCATTTTGAACAAAAATGGGAACAAGAAGGAAATACAATTGTTTATGTAGGTACTCAAGATAAAGTTGTTGCGATTTTCTCATTAAAAGATTTAGTTCGTAACGAAACTAAGCAAGCCTTATCTACTTTAAATAAATTAGGTGTTCAAACAGTCATGATTACAGGCGACTCTGAACAAACGGCAAAAGCAATTGCTGCCGAAAGTGAAATCAATGAATACTTTGCATCATGCTTACCAGATGAAAAAGTTTCGATTGTTAAAAAGCTAAAAGATAACTACGGTCAAGTAGCAATGGTTGGTGATGGTATAAACGATGCTCCTGCTTTAGCAACTGCAAATGTTGGTATTGCAATGGGTGGCGGAACTGGAGTTGCTTTAGAAACTGCAGATGTCGTTTTAATGAAAAATGATTTAACAAAAATATCAAAAGCAATCACTTTATCTAAACGCATGAACAGGATCGTAAAACAAAATATTATCTTTTCACTAAGCGTTATCGCATTCCTTATCTGCTCAAATTTCCTACAAATCATTGATTTACCTTATGGCGTAATCGGTCACGAAGGAAGTACTATTTTAGTTATTCTTAACTCATTAAGATTACTAAGAGATTGAAAAAAAGCATCGTACAAATTTGTACGATGCTTTTTCTTTTAAACTGACTAGTAATGAGCCTTTTAGCAGGAAAAGCAATTATTCTAGTCAGTCTAAAAAATTAATGATAATCATTATGTCCGTTTGCAGAACCGCTAGTTTTGCCCTTTGGATGTGAGCTACTTTTTTGTTTCTTATTTGATTTATCATTATGGTTTTTCTTATTATTACTCATTTTAAAATTCCTCCCTTTTTGAAGTCTTTTTTAGTTTACCTCTCTAAAATAAGACTACTCATGGAAGAAAACTCCAATATATTATAGAAGAAATTATTTTGGATTTGGATTAGTAGGGTCAATCAATTTTGGTTTAGCTTTGTGCTTACCATATTGTCTTTGCTTTATTAATGCATTAAGCTCTCCACCAATAATCACAACCATTGCCGAAATAAAAAACCAAATCATTAAGACAATAATTCCACCTAAACTACCGTAATGACTTGTGTAATTACCAAAGTTATCAACGTAAAAAGCAAATCCAAATGAAGAAATGATCCATCCAAATGTTGCAAATAGTGAACCAAAGAATGTCTTTTTAATGTGAACTACTTTACTCGGTCCAATGGAATATAGAACAGTAAATACAATCATTAGGATTACAAAGCTTAGTGACCAGCGGATCAGGCTCCAAGTATATAAGAAATCCTGAGATATATCCAAAAATTGAAATACAGACTTAGCAATTACTTTCCCGAACACTGGTATTAATAATGCAAAGACAATCACAAAAATCATAATAATTGTTAAAAGAATTGAAACTCCTCTTGTAACAAAGTAATTTCGTTTATCCTCTACATCATACGCATCATTAAGTGCTCGAATGATTGCATTAATCCCATTGGACGCAGCCCAAATAGTCGCAATTAACCCTACTGATAAAACTCCACCATGTGATTGCCCGATTATTAACTGCAAGTTACTTCGTATAATAGCCATAGCATCTGGCGGAGCATATTGACTCAAGAATGACAATATTTGATCAGTAGAAAGTGGTAAATAGGTTACGACTTGAGTTAGAACAAGAAGAAATGGAAAAAGAGATAGCATTAAGTAATATGCTAGCTCCGCTGAACGAGATACTATTTCGTCTTCCATACACTTTTTCACTAAATCCCAAACAAATGCTAAAATAGAATTCTTTTTCTTAATCAAATTGACACCTTCAATTGTTATTCTTTAGATGTATTACCTGCCAATAAAATGGATTCTACTTTCTCTTGTACTTCATCTGCATTTTCATCAGTTAAATCTTCAATACCTTCAAGAGTAGCTTCTAACTGCTCGTCAGTTTCAGAAGATTCATTTTCATGATTTACTTCTAGTGAAGTCGCTGAAATTTGCGATTTACCTTCTTCTAGATCGATTGAATCTTCAATTTTCTCTTCTACAGCTTCCACTGCTTTCTCTGTTACTTTAGAAGAGCCTTTATCAAACTTATTTAATGTTGAATCTTTAATTTCGATCCATTTATCTTTTACAATCTGCACATTGCCTTCTAATTTCTCAACTGAGTTTTGTACTACTCTCAATTGATTTCGAACAGCACCTTTTACGATTTCTGGATCTTCTTTAATTTGATTTAATTTGTTTGTTACGCTTCTTCCTTTACGTGAGATTTTCTCACGATTTTCCTTGTTAAGTAGAGTAACTCCTGCACCAATTGCGACTCCGACTAGAATATTGCGTAAAGCTTTGTTACGTTTTGACATTCTACATCCTCCTCTAAACTGTTAATTGGTGTTGCTTTAAAATATGCTGAAGTAAATGAGAGCATCCTTCTGTAATGATGTCATATACTTCATTAAAATTACCCGTATAATATGGATCAGGCACTTCCTTCCACATTGATGCTGGAACATAATCTGAAAGTAGTGAAATCTCTCCTATACAATTATTTCTTGCTAAATTCATTAAATCCTCTTTATTCTGTGCATCCATAGCAACAATATAACTAAAATATTTAAAGTCATTTTCTGTCACTTTTCGAGCTTTCATACCTTCGCAGGTTATACCTTTTTCACTCAATAAACCTTGTGTTCCCTTATGTGGAGCGTGACCTAAATGCCAATCTCCAGTACCAGCTGAGTCTATCATAAATTGTTTATCTAACCCTTTTTCTGTCACTAAATGACGAAAAACAGCCTCAGCCATTGGCGATCGACAAATGTTACCCAAACAGACAAATAATACTTGAATCATCTAAAATGTCTCCTTCAAATTATTTACACTTTCTGCCAAAATTTAGCTGTTTCTTTCGTATTCATTCTACACGGTAAATTTTAAAATGAAAAGCAAGCCATTATGAATAATTTATGACTAGTATAAATAAGATAAAAGTTATAATGCTTATTTTTTACATAATAGCTATGATTACACTCATTTTTTAAAAATAATTTTAATGACTATCTAAAAAGTTAACTCAATTAATGTTTTTCGCGATTCTTACACAAATCCCATTAACGAAAGGCAAAATTTTTTTAATTTTTACGGATAAATTAATTGTATTTTTAAAATACCTTGACTATATTTAGTAAAGACAACTAAATGTAAGCTAAACCACAAGGGGAGCCATTTGGCTGAGAGTGAATAGATTAGCTATTCTTACCCTCTGAACCTGTTAGTTAGTACTAACGTAGGGATGTGGCACGATGAAAAAGCAACGCCGGGATCATCATGCTACCCAGTATTGCTTTTTTTATTTATTCCTACTGAAATCTCCCTATAACGAAATGTGGAAGCGGCTCGCTCTTGCTCCGACAAGCATAAGGCAAAGACAGGGGAAGATTGCTTTTCAATCTACACTTGGCTTTGACTTATGACCTCGAGGGGCAAGGCGCTGGAACTAGACATAACAATAAGTAGGCGAATATTCACTCAAACATCATTATTTACAATGTGTTTCACTACATAAGTTGTCCACTATTTGAACTACTCACCACTTAACACCCTTACAGGTTGTTTGAAGTGGGAGATTCCTGGGAACTGAGCATACTTGCTAGTGTTATTTCTTTGCCAGCAGAGGTTTCTCATATTTACCAAGCTATCCCCGTAGATTCCTACGGTTCTATGATTATTTAGGCCAAAGATAATATTCGTAAGCCCTCAGCTAAAATATTTTTACTGGCATTTAGATCTCGATCGTGATGTTCGTGGCAAAAAGGGCAGGTCCATTCCCTTATTTCAAGAGGTTTTTTACCATCTTGTTGCCCACAATCGGAACATATTTGACTGGATGGAAACCAATTACTCACTTTCATGATTGTTTTACCGTACCACGTAGCTTTGTATTCTAATTTCGTTACAAAAGCAGACCATGATACATCAGAGATCGATTTGGCTAATTTACGATTACGTAGCATTCCTTTTGTATTCAAGGTTTCAATACAGATTATATCGTGGTTTTTGATGATTTCTGTACTCAACTTGTTAAGGAAATCTTCACGCTGATTCAATACTCTTTCGTGTAATCTAGCGACTTTTCGTTTTTGTTTCTGATAGTTTTTTGCATCAAGAAGGTTAATCCCATTCTGTTTAGCATGTAACGCACGTCTTGAAAGTTTTCGCTGTTCACGTTTTAGTTTCTTTTCCATTTTGGCAGTAAATTTATTGTTGTCAATCTTGCGACCGTCAGAAAAAATGGCAAAATCGGTGATGCCTAGATCGATACCAAACGATGATTTAGCTTTCTCCAGTGGTAGTACGTCTACTTCTGCAAGAATGGATACAAAGTATTTACCACTTGGAGTTCGTCTAACGGTCGCTTTCAAAACACGACCATGTACTTCGCGACTTTTAGCAAAGCGAACAAGACCAAGTTTAGGAAGTTTCATTTTGGTTCCGACAACGGCAATATTTCCGTTTGTTTCTTTAGTTGTATAGGATTGAACGCGATTCTTTTTAGACTTAAAGCGTGGTGCGTTATTCTGCTTTGTGAAGAATCGTGAATAGGAATCTGCGAGGTTTTTCAGTGAGGATTGAAGAGCAGTACTGTCAACTTCTTTTAGCCATACTAATTCTTTTTTCAACTTTGTTAATTCAGCAGAACAAGAATTGTACGTTAATCCTTTGCCAGTTTCTTTGTATGTGTCGTTCCATTGTCCTAAAAAGTGATTGAATATAAAACGACTACATCCAATCGTTTTGGCGATTAGAGTTTCCTGTTCTTTAGTTGGATAGATACGGAATTTATATGCTTTATTGACTAGCATTGTTTTCACCTCACTTCATTCCTTGATTTTTAATCGTAGTTAGTAAGTAAAAACTTTTTAACCAGCAGGCAACAAAAAGCTTTTAGACATACGCACGCCTAACCGACATTCATCTCCTACCTATTACTGGTGTTATCACACCTTCACGTAATTGAAGAAGGAGTCTTCTGTCGGAAAATGATAAAGGGGGAAATATATATGAAGACATCAAAGATTCAATTAATGACAGAAATAGCAATGTGTGCAGCACTAGCAATTATTTTTGATTTCTTACCATTATTTACTGCACCTCAAGGTGGCTCTGTTTCATTATCAATGATTCCAGTTTTTCTAATTGCTTTTCGTTGGGGATTAAAACAAGGATTAATTACTGGTCTATTATTAGCAGCACTACAAATTGTTACAAAGCTATATTTTGTTCATCCAATCCAAGTATTTTTAGACTATATTGCAGCATTTACAAGTCTCGGTTTAGCTGGTCTTGTTTATAAACAAATAAAAAATAGTTTAACAAATGGCAATACAAAAAGTGCAGCAGCGTATATAATTTTAGGAACCTTTATCGGCTCATTAGCTCGTTTCATCTGTCACTTTATTGCTGGGATCGTTTTCTACGGTTCATACACTCCAAAAGGTACATCAGTTTCTCTTTATTCATTAGTATATAATGCTTGGTACATGGTTCCTTCTTTTATTATTAGTGCAGTTCTATTAATCATTTTACTTTCTTCTGCACCAGTTCTTGTTCATGTTAAAAAGAACCGAAATCAAGCAGCATAAGTTTTTAGCTAGTCTAAAGTTCCAACGCGTTCAAATAAGTAAGTACAAGATACCCCACCGAGTTTTATTACTTACTTGATGGGGTATTTTTAGCATCTATATAGGAAGTTTCTTGATTTTAAAGTGGTGCATCTACTAATGTCCATGTTAATGTTGTTTTATATTTGGCACCTACTTCTTTATAAGCTGCACCAGGCACGAAAAGGGTTATGCTAGATGAATTCTGTCCATATGCAATTGTCCATGTTCCAGGTCCCTTTCCTTCATCTGCGTAAGCTAGATTCTGGGCACCGCCACCGGGAACCAATGTCAATGTATTAGCTACTGGTTTATACTGCGCTTCAGTGGATGAGTTTAAAATAGGATTATTTAATTTTAAAACCGCACCTGTTAATTCATTATTACCACTCTTGAATTGTTCATTTTGCTGTACTGTTAGTTTCCATCCATTTTTTGTTCTACGATGGTCTGTTACTTGAATAAAATTTGGTACTTTAATGATCGAACCATCTGAAGTTTGTTTTACTTCATCTAATTGAGCAGTATAAACTTCATTTTTACCTGAAGCTTCCTGCGCACCAAAATGGAAATTTGACACATAGTCAATACTTAACGAACTCTTTGTTCCAGGTTCATGAGGATTCTCTGGGTCAGTTGGGTTAACAGGTTCGACTGGACTTGTCGGGTTCGTTGGATTGACTGGATTTTTTGTTTCTGCTGTTACCGTTACATTTGTATTTGTACTCGTATTACCTGCGACATCTGTTGCAGTTGCACTCACTACATCCCCCGCATACAATGTCCATGGCTCTACGGATACCGAAAATAAACCATCCGCTTCAGATTTTGTAGTTAAAAATGATTGGTCGGGTAATGTTATTTTCACAGTACTATTCGCCTCAGCTGTTCCCGTTATACTTGCACTGATATCTGTAATCGGATTTACAACTGGCGGTAAAATAGTTTTGTCTACTGTAAAGTGTAAAATAGTTTGATTACCTGCTTTATCAGTGATGACTAATGTGTGTTGACCATCAGCTGGGTTTATTGTGCCAGAAGAAATGGATGTCCCATTTAATTTTGCTGTATCAATACCGCTTAGCGCATCACTGAATGTAATGTTTGTTGCTGTATTTTTATTATATAATTGCCCGTCAGCATAGTTGGTAATAGGTAGTTCTTTATCAATTTTGACTGTAAATTTAGCTCCAGGATCGGTTACTGGATTACTCTGGTTTCCAGAATCATCTTTTGCTCTAATTAGAATATTTGTCGTACCTTGGGTTGAAACTGTATAATCAACGCCTGTTGAGTTTGCATTACTTAAACCGGCTTTACTCCAAGTGTCACCATTATCAGTAGAAACTTCATACGATGTTGGATCGACCCCATAATCGTCAGTTGCTGTAAAGTGAATTGTCGTATTATTATTGGTCCATGATGCACCACCTGTGTAGCCTTCTGGTATGGTAATAATAGCCTCCGTTATTTTTGGTGCCTCCGTATCTAGTACTGTAACAGAAACATGATCAACCTGAAAGATTTGAAATCCACTACCATCAAGCGCATCTATTATACCGTCTTCAAAATAAATTCTAAAATTTACTTTATTTCCGATCGCAGTGAAAGTAGTCGTTACATTTTGAGGTCCTGTGTATTCTCTCCATCCTTTATCTGTCGTTAGAGCGGTATTACTTTCTGTGTCAGATACAAACCAAGAATACTTAGGATCGGTATTCTCATTTTGAATAAGTTTAAAAGGAAACTTTAAGATATAAGTTTGTCCTGGAATTGTGTTAATCGTTTGGTTCATTGCTATTAACTCTTGAGAACCTGACGTGTTTAATACTTTTAATAATATCCCACCCCCTGGAATAGATTTAACATAACTTTTTGGGTTGACATCACCATAAACCTTATACCAGCCGTCACCTTGATCCACTAAATTGGAGCTAAAAGGACCTAGACCTTGGTTTTTATTTAAATACGCCATAAATGACCAATTTGGAAAAGTAGTTGTTTGACTATCAAAATTAAATGTAGGGTTTTGGACCAAGTTTGGAAATGTTGCTGCTTCTGTAATAGTTGGTTTAAGTAGTCCCTTTAATCCAAGTAGACTAGGTTGCGTCCCGCTCGTCATGATGACAAAAATGGATGCTAAAACAATCGCTTTAAAAAGGCGTTTTCTTTTTTTCACCATTATATTTCTCCATTCCAATTAAAAATTTTCTTCACTATCATTTTCCGGATCTGAAAATCACATTAAAACCTCCAACTTTGTTTCTTTGCTGAACTCACAGTTAAATATGTGAAAAATGTAACATGATTATCTTCGATGGTTCAACGACATTTTTTACCTATGTCAACGGTAATCACGTTGAGTTTTAACTTGTTTTTTGTTTTGGTAGTTCTTGTTAATATTTTAGAGTTAATGGCTACAAATGCTGATGTCACTCGCTTTTAGTTAAATCGATCCAACCTAATAGTAAAAATAATTTATCCACATTTTAAATATGCATTTTAATTTTGAACACTTTGTGAATTTTGGTTATCTGTCCTTTTCTTCAATCATATATATATGAATACAGAAAAGTTTCGAAGGGGGTTTTAACATTGGTCTATGATGTAATCATCTTTTTCTTTTTTGTCATTATTCTTCTTGGTATGATTGGGGCATTATTTTTATTATTGAAAAAAGCTTTAAATGAGGATGATACACTTAGAATTGATCCGAAACTTTCCACGACTAAAGAAAATGAACATTCATAGAATAACCCCCATCCTAATGGATGGGGGTATTTTACTTACTCATAAACATGTTAAGAGTATGTTATTTTTATATTCTTTCTACTTCTGTTATGAGTAAAGTACTTTTATCTTCTCATCTCCATCCAAACCTTAAATCGGTTGAATTTTTTTATTTCAATATAAAGGTATTTACAATTTAACGTTAATTTTACTAATTGTTGTCTTAGCTATCAAATATTACCATGACTATTTTCCCTCATTATCAGTTAAGATGGTTTATATGGTTTTTTAATCTTTTACATCATTTAGAGGAGGGATTTTAATGGATACATCATCCATCTCAAAAACGACTGTTGATGTGCTAAATAAGCAAATAGCAGACTGGAATATTCTATTTGTAAAGTTACATAACTATCATTGGTATGTAAAAGGTCCAAATTTTTTCACTCTACACACTAAATTTGAGGAATTTTACAATGAGGCAAGTTTACATATTGATGAGCTAGCAGAGCGAGTGTTAATAATTGGTGGAAAACCACTAGCTACAATGAGAGAGTATCTTGATACTTCAAGCCTTAATGAAGCAAATAAGAATATTACTTCTGATGAAATGGTCCAGGACATTACTAAGGACTATCATTATTTAATTGAAGAATTAAAAGATGGTATGGAAATTGCTGAGTCTGAAAATGATTCAGTTACTCATGATTTACTTTTAGCCATTCGAGAACAACTTGCAAAGCATGTTTGGATGTTAACAGCCTACTTAAATTGAGTTAAGACTTAAGATTAAATTAAGAAAAGCAGTATAAAATAAAATGGATTACTCATCCTTTTATCTTTATACTGCTTTTTTTCTTTCCTAATTTATCTAAAATAAATTTTAGTAGACATATATTTTTTAATGTAATTCTTATTTTTTCGTGTGAAAACAGGTATTTTGAACTAGGAATTTAAAACTACAAATTGTACATCTGAAATATATTTTCCACTAAATTATTTCAATTTCCGACAAAAAACTCTTTTATTCTCCTTTATTTTCAAACACATCTTTTTATCTACTCTTCAAACAATTTTGTAAACGTTTTCATTTTGTGTTTTCCTTACTCTCCCTTATTTTATTTAATCTATCAACCTTTTTATCGAATCATAGTGACATTTTTTCCCTATTAATTTACTAGTTAATCTGAATTTTAATGATTTTTAGTCAAAAAGGACTATATATTACAGAAAATGTTTTCATATTGAAACATTCGCGTAATAATATTATACTTATGAAAATTCAAAATATACCAACAATTTTGCTCATGAAATCTCGAAAGGAGACACGAAATGTCAAAACCTCTTTTGGAAATCGAACATTTAACGACATCGTTTCGTATAAACAACCAATACTATCCTGCTGTGGATGATGTATCACTAACTGTCCATGAAAATGAAGTTCTTGCAATTGTGGGTGAATCAGGCTGCGGTAAAAGTGCACTAGCCCTATCAATCCTAGGACTACATTCAAATAATCGTACAAAAATGAATGGATCGATCTCTTACAAGGGTACAAATTTACTAACGCTAAATGATAGTAAATTGAATAAAATTCGAGGCAAGGAAATCGGAATGATTTTCCAAGAACCTCTAACTGCTCTTAATCCTTTAATGACGATTGGTAAACAAATTGAAGAAAATTTAGATTTTCATACTGATCTTTCACGTTCACAAAAAAAAGAGCGTGCATTAGAGTTATTAGATCAAGTTGGAATTCCAAAGCCAGAGGTTACTTATAAACAGTACCCGCATGAATTATCTGGTGGTATGAGACAACGTGCTATGATTTCAATTGCCATTGCATGTAACCCTTCGTTCATCATTGCAGATGAGCCAACTACTGCTTTAGATGTAACAATACAAGCTCAAATATTAGATTTATTAAAAGAAATACAGAAGAAAACGAAGCTAGGCATCATTTTAATTACGCATGACTTAAGTGTTGTTGCAGAAGTAGCAGATCGTGTTGCAGTTATGTATGCTGGACAAATTATTGAGACTGGTTCAGTAGAAGAAATACTAAATAATCCATTACACCCATATACGCGCTCACTATTAAACTCTATTCCTACTACTCATTCAAAAAATCAAAGACTTCATATTATTGAAGGTACAGTTCCACCATTAGACAAACTACCTAGAACAGGCTGCCGATTTAGCCACCGTATTCCTTGGATTCAAAATTACGCTCATGAAAATCAACCTATCTTGCATGAAGTTAAACCAAATCATTATGTACGTTGTTCTTGTTATAAGCATTTCCATTTCAAGAACGAGAAAGGAGCACCGATCGTAAATGTCTCTATTAAAGGTTGATAACTTAAAAGTACATTACCCTATTCGTGGTGGTATTTTTCGAACAGTTGTAGATCATGTTCGAGCTGTTGATGGAATTTCATTTGAACTAAACGAAGGCGAAACATATGGCCTTATTGGAGAATCAGGTAGTGGAAAATCTACTGCAGGTAAGGCAATACTTCAATTGACTCAGGCTACTAATGGAAGTATTAAGTTTTTAGACAAGGACTTAATAACACTAAATAAAAAGCAAATGCGAGCATTTCGCCAAGAGATTCAAATGGTATTTCAAGACCCATACTCTTCTTTAAACCCTAAAAAGAGAATTATTGATTTAGTTGCAGAACCGCTAAGAAACTATGAAACTTTAACTGCTGAAGAAGAACGTGAACGAGTACTTTACTACCTAGATAAAGTTGGATTATCTCCAGAATCATTATATAAATATCCACATGAATTTTCTGGTGGTCAACGTCAACGAATTGGGATTGCTAGAGCTTTAACTTTACAACCTAAGTTAATCGTTGCAGATGAGCCTGTTTCGGCTTTGGATGTTTCAGTACAAGCACAAGTACTTAATTTCTTACAAGATTTACAAGAAGAATTCAAACTAACTTATTTATTTATCGGTCATGACTTAGGCGTTATTCGCCATTTATGTGATCGAATTGGTGTTATGTATAGAGGGCGACTTGTTGAGGAAGGCACTACTGAAGATATCTTAAACAACCCACAACATATATACACTAAACGTTTAATTGCAGCAATACCAGATATTCGTCCAGAAGTTCGAGAAGAAAAAATTAAAGAAAGACAAGAAGTTAGAAAAGAATATCAACAAAATGCTTCTTCTTACTTTGATGAAAATGGTCGACCATTTGATTTAAAACCAATCTCAGATACTCATCGAGTAGCATTACCTTAGAAAGGAGTAACGAATATGTTAAAATTTGTCATTCGCCGTATACTCATCATGATTCCTCAGCTTCTGATCTTGAGTATACTAATCTTTGCACTAGCTAAAGCAATGCCTGGTGATGCACTAACTGGTCGTTCGATTAACCCAAAAGCTAATCCACAAGAAATTGAAAAAATTCGTGAAGAAATGGGTTTAAATGATCCTGCTTATGTTCAGTATTATCATTGGATTAAAAATGTTGCAAAAGGAGATTTTGGTGTTTCCTATACACACAAAATCAATGTAGTCGATGTAATAGGCGATCGTATTGGAAATACTGTATTACTTGCTCTCTGCGTGTTTATTGTAACTTATTTACTGGCAATTCCACTTGGGATTATTAGTGGACGCTATAGCGACACGTGGGCAGATAAGCTGATAACCGGATATAACTATTTAGGATTTGCTACCCCTCTATTTATTTTTGGAATTGTTATGTTGTTTGTTTTTGGATTTTATTTTGATCTTTTCCCTACGGGCGGTAGCGTAGACCCTCAAATTGCTGACGGAACTTTTGCTTATTATGTAAGCAAGTTAGATCACCTTGTTTTACCAACTTTATCAGGTGCACTTATTTCAACTGTTGGAATTTCTCAATATTTACGCAGTGAAATTATTGATACTAAAGTAAAAGATTTTGTCAGAACAGCTAGATCAAAAGGTGTTCCTGAATCTAAAGTTTATTCTAGACATATTTTACGAAATTCATTTTTACCAATCGCTGCATTTTTAGGTTATGAGATTACTGGTTTAATTGCTGGTTCTGTATTTTTAGAATCAATTTTTGGCTATCCAGGAATTGGGCAACTGTTCGTCAAATCCGTTATGTTACGTGATTTTACTGTTGTAAATGCGCTTGTTTTAATGACATGTCTTGCAACACTTTTTGGAACATTAATCTCAGATATTATTCTAAGCATCGTAGATCCACGTATACGGATTGAATAGGGTAGGTGAAATTTATGGAATTAAAAATCGAAAATCAAACTCATAATACAGAGCAACGAAAAAGCCCATCTGGATTTAGTGTCATTTGGGCTGAATTTAGGCGAGATAAGTTAGCTTTAGGTTCTCTTATCGTGCTTGGTCTAATAATAATAAGTGTGTATGGTACATCGCTTATTCTAGATCAAGATCAAATTGTTAAAGTAGACTTTCTATCAATCTATCAGCCTCCTTCCTCTACTCATTGGTTAGGTACTGACTACGGGGGACGCGATATATTTGGACAACTAATAATTGGGACTAGAAATTCCTTTACGATTGGATTTTTCATCACAATTATTACAAATCTACTAGGCCTAGCATTAGGTTTAATAGCTGGTTATTTTGGTGGTTGGGTAGACAGTGTCGTAATGCGTATCATTGACTTTTTCTTATCCTTACCAACATTAATGTTAATTATTGTATTCGTAACAGTTGTACCTAAATTCTCAATCATAAATTTTGTCCTTATTATGAGCCTTTTTTTATGGACAGGTAAAGCAAGGTTAATTCGTTCAAAAGTTTTATCAGAAAGCGAATTAGATTATGTGGCAGCAGCGAAAGCAATTGGCACACCGAATTGGAAAATCATTATCTCACACGTTTTACCAAATGTAAGCTCTTTAATTATCGTTGCATTCACTTTAAACCTAGCAGGAAATATTGGAATTGAATCTGGTCTTACCTTCCTTGGATTTGGTTTACCAGAAAGTACGCCAAGTTTAGGAACACTAGTTAGTTATGCAACAAATCCTGATGTTTTACAAAATAAGTTGTGGATATGGTTACCTGCATCGTGCATGATTTTAGTGCTCATGCTGAGTATAAATTTCATCGGTGAAGCGCTAAAGCGTGCAGCTGATGCTAGACAAAGAAGAGGTTAATTAAAAAATAAGGAGAGTGGAAATATGAAAAATGCAAAAAGCTTTACTAAAGTATTAAGCGCAATGGCAGTATCTATGATGATTCTTTCAGCATGTAAAGGTGGCGACACAAAGACTTCAACTACTACTAAGCAAATCGATCAAGCTGCTTTTCCAATTAAAGTTTCAAATAACAAAAAATCGGTTTCAGGTGGCATTTTAAAATATGGTTTAGTTTCAGATACGCCATTTGAAGGTATCTTAAATAACGTTTTTTATGAAGGTGACCCAGATTCACAGGTTCTTCAATTCTTTGATGAACCACTTCTTTCGACAGATGAAAACTATATTTATGATCAAGATGGTGCTGCTACATATAAATTAAGTGATGATAAAAAGACGATTACTTTAACAATTCGAGATAATGTCAAATGGCATAATGGCGATCCTGTTACAGCATCAGATTTAGAGTACGCATACCTTGTAATTGGTAATCCAAAATACACTGGTGTACGCTATGATTCACAAATGTCTATGATTGACGGTATGGAAGATTATCATAATGGTAAGGCAAAAAATATTTCTGGTGTTAAAGTAATTGACGATCATAACATTTCAATTACGTTTAAAGAAGCAAACCCATCAGTACTTACTGGACTATGGACTTACCCATTACCTAAAAAATATTTAGGTAATGTGCCAATTGATAAATTAGTATCATCTGACCAAATTCGTAAAGCTCCTATCGGCTTTGGACCATTTAAAATTAAAAAGATCACTCCAGGTGAAGCTGTAGAGTTCGAAGCGAATAAAGATTACTGGAACGGTGCTCCAAAACTTGACGGTGTACTTTTAAAAGTTGTTAATCCAACTATTGCTACATCTTCTCTAGCAAACGGAGATATCGATATCGCTTCTGTTTCAGCTGACCAATATGATCAAGCTAAAAAATTAAAAAATATCTCATTAATCGGTAAAACTGAGTTAGCTTACTCTTACATCGGATTTAAATTAGGTCATTACGATGCGAAAAATGGTGTAAACGTAATGGATAATCCAAAATTCCAAGATAAGCGTGTACGTCAAGCAATGGCTTATGCCCTTGATAACAAATCAGTTGGGGAAAAATTATACAAAGGATTACGAGTGCCTGCAACATCTGTCATTCCACCATCATTCCCTAAATACTTTGATAAAGCATTAAAAGGATATACTCATGATCCTGAAAAAGCTAAAAAATTACTAGACGAAGCTGGTTACAAAGATGTAACTGGAGATGGCTTACGTGAAGATCCAAACGGAAAACCATTTAAAATCAACTTCGCTTCTATGAGTGGTGGCGATATCGCTGAACCATTAGCACAATTCTACTTACAATCTTGGAAAGAAGTTGGCTTAGATGTTCAATTATTAGATGGACGTTTACATGAGTTCAACTCATTCTACGATATGGTAGAAAAAGATAATCCAAAAATCGATATTTTCGCAGCAGCTTGGGGAACAGGTTCTGACCCAGACCCATCTGGAATCTGGGCGAAAAATGCACCATTCAACTACGTTCGTTGGGTAAATAACGACAATGATAAACTATTAAAAGAAGGTATTTCAGCAAAAGCATTTGATGAAAAATACCGTCAAGAAGTATACGATAAATGGCAAGAGCTTGTAAATGACGAAGTGCCAGTTATCCCTACTCTATTCCGCTTCGGTTTAGATGGAGTTAATAAGCGCGTTAAAGGTTACGACTTAACAGCTGGTCAAGGCTTCCAAGGTCACTTACAAGACATCACTGTAACAAGTAAAGAGTCTGAAAAAAATAAATAAGCAGTAAAAATGTAGCTGTCCCTTAAGTCAATGTACTTTTGGGACAGTTCTTTTTTTATGTGTATAACTCATATCTGATTCTAAAGAAAATATAGCCATAACAGTAAAATGTGGATAAGTAACTTCCCCATTCCTTTCTATAAAAGGTTATTAACAAGAACTTGCGAACATTTGTTAATATTTAATACAGAATCAGTTAAAAACAGTAATACGTTCACCAAAACAGTGGATAAGTAGCCGCTCTCCCCTGCAAAATCAAAAAAATATTTACGAAAATATGCACACTGTTGATAAAATTGTGAGCTTTGTTAATAAAGCAGTAATTTTTACTCGTAAAATTTGTGTGAACGATATAAAGTTTGTTACTGTGGGCTGAAATAAGTAGGTTCAATCTTAACAAGCATGAACAATCTGTGGACATTGTTGATAAAGTTGTGAGTTTCACTTAATTTTTGCAAAATCTGATCAACAACATAACCACAATTCAAAAAACTAAAAAACTCGCTAGTAATTACTAGCGAGTTTCCACAAATTTTTGAGACATTCTCAAAACAATTATTAACTTACTTTTTTATTCTCTTCTTGCTCGTGTTTTTCAATCTTATGCTTAGCAGAGAAATGATAATAAATTAAACATGCAATCATAAATGGAACACCACAGTACAATGCAATACGTTGGTCTGGGATAAATGCAAGGCTAATAATTACAGCCACATTTAAAACGAAAGCAACGATTGGAACGATTGGATAAAGAGGCGTTTTATATTTTAAATCCTCTAATTTTCCACCTTCTGCAATGTATTTCTTTCTACCTAAAAGATTTGATAATGCAATGCTTGCCCAAACAAATAAACAGCCAAATCCTGCAATTGATAGTAACCATAGATAAACCGTGTCTTCTGCGTAAATACCACTTAATAGAGATAAACATCCAAAAAACATACTAAAAGTTAAAGCGTTTAAAGGTACACCTTTTTTAGTTAATTTACCTAATTTCGCACTAACCATGCCTTTTTGAGCCATTGAATACATCATACGTGATGTTGCGTATAAACCAGAGTTAGCAACTGATAGAACAGCTGTAATAATAACAAAGTTCATAATATCTGCCGCATATGGAATACCGATGTTATCAAATACTACTACGAATGGACTATCTACTAAACCAGCTTTCTCCCAAGGGAATAAGCCTGCTAAAACAAATATTGATAAAATAAAGAATACTAGAATTCGCCATACAGTGTTATTAATTGCTTTAGGTACAGCTTTTGCTGGATCTTCACTTTCACCAGCTGCAATCCCTACTAATTCACTTCCCTGGAATGAGAAGTTAACTGCAACCATTGTGACCATTATCGCTAAAAAGCCTTTCGGGAAAAGTCCACCGTGGTCTGTAAAGTTAGTAAGCATTGGAGCTTTTGACCCTTCTACTGGTACAATGCCAAACATTACTGCTCCACCTAAAATAATAAATAAAACAATTGTTACTACTTTAATACTTGCAAACCAAAATTCAACTTCAGCAAAACTCTTAGTTGAAAGTGCGTTTATTGCGAATAATATTACCCCAAATACTACACACCAGATCCAAGTCGGTACATCTGGAAACCATCTCTTCATTAACATACTAACCGTGATTAACTCTAAACCGATTGTTACCGACCAGTTTAACCATGCCATCCATCCAACTACATAGCCTGATGCTGGTGAGATATATTTAGTTGCATAAGTTTGATAAGAACCAGCATCTGGTAAATTAACTGCTAATTCTCCCAAACATAGCATTGTTAAATACATTACGATTCCACCTACTAAGTAGGCTAATATTGCTCCACCTGGGCCAGCTTCACTAATTGTATAGCCTGATCCCATAAACAAACCTGTCCCAATTACTCCCCCAAGAGCAATCATAAACAAGTGTCTGCTTTTAAGCTCTTTCTTTAACCCCTGTTCTTGTTGATTCATGAAAGTCCCTCCTCTAGATGTAAATTGTGCGTATAAGTTAAAATATTCTGATATAACAGAATATTAGCTCCCCTAATTTACTTTACCGCACACAAAAGCGCTCTAAATTAACTTATTTTGAAACTAAATTATCAGACAAAATCTGAAAGCGTATTCAAATCATTGTACCGAAATAATATCTTAATTATAAAAATAGAGTTTATTATCTGTCAATACAATATAAGTGCTCCAGATGGAATTTCCATCTGGAGCAAACCAATTAATCTATTAAACCCATCCACGGAAACGAGATGCTTCCGCCATTTTGCGAATACCAACCATATATGCAGCTAATCTCATATTTACTTTGCGATTAACTGAAGTTTGGTAAACACTATCAAATGAACGAACCATTTTTTCACGAAGTTTTTGAGCAACTTCTTCATCAGACCAGTAGTAACCTTGGTTATTTTGAACCCACTCAAAATAAGAAACAGAAACTCCACCAGCACTTGCTAGTACGTCTGGAACTAGTAAAATTTCGCGCTCTGTTAATATTTTAGTAGCTTCTAAAGTAGTCGGACCATTTGCAGCTTCAACTACGATTGATGCTTTAATATTGTGAGCATTTTCAATTGTAATTTGGTTTGAAATTGCCGCTGGAACTAAAATATCACAAGGTTTTTCAAGTAATTCTTTATTCGAAATAACATCAGTAAATAAATTAGTTACTGTCCCGAAGCTATCTCTTTTTTCTAGTAAGCTATGAATATCTAAACCGTCTGGATCGTATAATGCGCCAAGTGCATCAGAAATACCGACTACCTTTGCACCTGCTTCAACCATAAACTTCGCTAAGAAGCTACCCGCATTTCCAAATCCTTGAACAATGACACTAGCACCCTTTAAATCAATTCCCTTACGTTTAGCAGCCTCTTCGATACAGATTGTAACACCTTGAGCTGTAGCTGTTTCACGTCCTTCTGATCCACCTAATACAAGTGGTTTACCAGTAATAAATCCAGGAGAATCAAATTCTTGAATTCTACTATATTCATCCATCATCCAAGCCATAATTTGTGGGTTAGTATATACGTCTGGAGCAGGAATATCCTTTGTTGGTCCAACGATTTGGCTAATCGCACGAACATATCCTCTACTTAAACGCTCTAACTCATAAATTGACATTTTTCTTGGATCACAAATGATACCGCCTTTTCCCCCACCGTATGGTAAATCAACGATACCGCATTTTAAGCTCATCCACATTGATAAAGCTTTTACTTCGTCCTCATTAACCTCAGGATGGAAACGAATTCCACCCTTTGTTGGACCTACAGCATCATTATGTTGTGAACGATAGCCAGTGAAAATCTTCACTGAGCCATCATCCATTCTTACCGGAATTTGAACTGTTAAAAATCGTAATGGTTCTTTTAATAACTCATAAAGTTCTTTTGAATAACCAAGTTTATGAAGAGCTTCTGAGATTACTTCTTGAGTAGACTCAATTAATTCTCTTCCTTCTTCTTTGATTTTGTTTTGTACTTCATTTTGTGGGATTGTAGTTGTCATTTTTATCGCTCCATTTATACAGTTGCTTTATATTGGCTAAATACTTCGTTAATTTGTTGAATTGACCAGTCTAAATCTTCTTTTGAAATAATTAATGGTGGTGCAAAACGAATTACTGTATCATGTGTTTCTTTACATAATAAACCTTGTTTCTTTAATGCTTCACAATAAACACGTGCTGGTACATGAAGTTCTACACCAATAAATAATCCACGTCCTCTAACTTCTTTAATGTGAGGATGATCGATTTCTTTTAATTTTTCCATAAAGTAGTTTCCAAGCTCATTTGAACGCTCAGCTAACTTCTCTTCTTCAAGAACTTCTAAAGCAGCTACAGAAACTGCACAAGCTAATGGATTTCCACCAAATGTAGATCCGTGAGAACCTGGCTCAAATACGCCTAAGATTGAACGATTTGCAGCAACACATGAAATTGGGAATACTCCGCCACCAAGTGCTTTACCTAAAATGTACATGTCAGGAGTTACGCCATCCCAATCACATGCAAAAGTTTTACCAGTTCTACATAAACCTGTTTGAATTTCATCTGCAATAAATAATACGTTTTCGTTTTTACAAACTTCAGCTACTTCAGGTAAGAATCCTTCTTTAGGGATATTAATTCCAGCTTCACCTTGAATTGGTTCGATTAAGAATGCAGCCGTATTAGGCGTAATTGCAGCTTTTAATGCTTCAATATCGCCATATGGAATTAACTTAATTCCTGGTAAGAATGGTCCAAATCCACGTTGATAATCTTTTTCTGATGATAAAGAAACTGCAGCCATCGTACGACCGTGGAAGTTTCCAACACAAGCAATAATTTCTGCTTGGTTTTCCTCTACACCCTTAACATCATAAGCCCATCTTCTAGCAGCTTTAATAGCTGTCTCAACAGCTTCAGCACCAGTGTTCATAGGTAAAATCATATCTTTGTTCGTAACTTTTGCTACCTTTTCATACCACTCACCCATGTTTTCACTATAGAAAGCACGAGAAGTTAATGTAACTTTATCAGCTTGATCTTTTAAAGCTTGGATAATTTTTGGATGACGATGCCCTTGGTTTACAGAAGAATATGCACTTAACATATCTAAATATCTGTTACCCTCAGGGTCTGTAACCCAAATACCTTCAGCTTTAGAGATTACTACTGGAAGTGGATGATAGTTATTTGCGCCATATTGATTTGTTTGGTCAATGATCTTTTGAGAATTAGTTGTCATTTGAGTTCCCCCAATATTATTGATTAATTTTTAGTCTCTTACTAAAATAATAAGCAATTTCCGTGCCAAACCTGTTAAATAAATTAAAATTCACAAAATGTACTTATTCTAAGCGTTATTCATCTTTAATCATGATACCGTTTTCAATTTACCGCAAAATATTTTTGCATTCAGGCGCAAAATTAATTAAAATATGCATAGAATATTTGCAGCAAAAAAACGATTAACAAAGAAAATTAGCACATCCGGAAAAAACTGCCTTTTTATCTTACCAAAAATAGTTAGAAGTGCAAATTTTTTCTATTGTTATAATGAAAAGAGAGAATTATATGAAAAATGATAAGCAAAACTTTTTAGCTGTTGATGAATTATTACAATTAATATTAGAAGAAATTGATATCGGTATACATGTAGTTGATCAAGATGCAAATACAATGGTATATAACCGCAAAATGATGGAAATCGAAATGATGAATGAAGAGGATGTCTTACATAAAAACCTTTTAGATGTCTTTACGTTTCAAAAAAACCAATCGAGCACCTTACTTGATGCCCTCCAAAAAGGTAAAGTACGAAAAAATATTAAACAATCTTATTTTAATAATAAAGGAAAAGAAGTTACGACAATCAATGATACTTACCCAATAATGAAAGAAAATAAAATTATTGGAGCGATTGAAATGGTTCGCGACGTGACAGAATTAAAGCAATCTGTGCAGGAAGGTATTCTTCAAAACAGAAATACACGTTATACATTTGAACAATTAATCGGAACATCCGAGTCATTTAAAAACATAATTGAAGATGCAAAAAGATCTGCCAAGACCTCTTCATCAGTATTAATTGTTGGAGAAACTGGGACAGGTAAAGAACTATTCGCTCAAAGTATTCATAATGCTAGCAAAAGAGCAACAAAGCCATTCATTTCTCAAAATTGCGCCGCTCTTCCAGAATCCTTAATTGAAAGTATTCTTTTTGGGACAAAAAAAGGGGCATTTACTGGGGCAATTGATAAGCCTGGATTATTTGAAGAGGCAAATGGTGGAACATTATTATTAGATGAAATTAATTCACTTAGCCCTAATTTACAGGCTAAACTTTTAAGAGTTATTCAAGAACGTAAAGTTAGAAGAATTGGTGAAATTAACGAAAAAGAATTAGATGTTCGAATTATTGCTACGATAAACGAAGACCCTATTGAAGCAATCGCGAATAATCATTTACGTAAAGACTTATATTACCGCCTAAGTGTCGTTTCATTATTTCTACCGCCACTACGTGAACGCTTCGAAGATATATTATTGTTAGCAAACTTCTTTATTCAAAAATATAATCGCCTTTTCGGCCATCGGGTAACTAATTTAGATGAAAATGTAACAAACTTCTTCCTGAATCATAACTGGCCAGGTAATATACGCGAACTAGAACATATGATTGAAGGCGCAATGAACTTAGTAGAAAATGAAACAACTATATCTGCAACTCATTTACCAGCTAGATTTTTTAACGAAAAAAGAAATACAATTGCTACTCCAATCGTTCAACAACAAAGAGACGTTACATTACATCAGGTAGAATCAATAGATGACAAATCAAATTTAAAAAATACTTTATTGAACAAAGAAAAACAACATATTATAAATGTTTTAAATGATCACAACGGCAATATTACACAGGCTGCAAAACAATTAGGCATCAGTAGACAAAACTTACAATATCGTATTCGTAAGTTTAATTTATTGAATGATTAAGTTTTAATAAAGTATTGTATTAAATAATTCTAATTTTCTAATTCAGAAGAATATACAATATGCCCAAACCTTCCACTTTTGTCCTGCATATTTTGATTATGTAAGACTCATAAGTAAAGGAGGTTTTTTATATGTCGAATGAACATGAGTATCGTCCGCATGGATTTGGTGGCGGTGGCTTTGGACACGGTGGATTCGGAGGCTTTCATGGTGGATTTGGTGGAGGATTTGGTAGACCTGGATTTGGATTTGGTAGACCAGGGTTTGGATTTGGATTTGGACGTCCATTTTTCCGTCCGTTCTTCCGTCCATTTTTCCCATTTTTCCCATTTTTTTGGGGTGGTTATGGCTATGGCTATCCTTACTACTATTGCCCACCAGGATACTATTGTCCTCCCCCTTATTACTACTAAAAATGTAAAAATAAAAAATATCAAAGAGAAGGCTTATAAACCTTCTCTTTTTTATAGTGATATTGTTGAATAACTTCCTACAACATCAACTGAAAAGCCTAAAGCTTCCAATTCTTGCTTTACTCCAGGTAATAATACTTCATCGTAGCCCATCTCAACATCAATAATGAAAAAGTAATTTCCTAATCCAGTTTTCGTCGGACGCGACTCGATTTTTGAAAGGTCAATCTTTCTCCATGCAAATGCAGAAAGTACTTGGTGAAGCGCACCTGCATGATTCTCCGGCATGTTAATCACTAGAGTTGCCTTAGTATGTTTAGGTTGAAAATAACTTGTTTCTAAATTAGCATCTTGTCTTTGCAAAACAACAAATCTTGTGTGATTATATGAATTTGAATGAATATCTGAAGCAACAATTTCTAATCCATATTTCTTTGCAGCAAATTCGTTAGCGATTGCCGCTATACACTCATTAGATTGCTCACTAACCATTTTAGCCGCAGCACTTGTAGAAGTAACTGGTTCTAACTTTGTATATTTATATTGATTATGCAAGAATGTGTGACACTGAGCTAACGCATGAGAATGAGAATAAATCACCTCAATATCCTTTACTCGATGTGCTTGTCCTTTTGCCATCAATAAATGCTGTCTTATCGGTATAATAATTTCACCAACCATTTTTAATGGCTGTTCATGTACAAGATAATCAATTGTTGTGGTCACGGATCCTTCAACCGAATTCTCTATTGGTACGACAACTAAATCAACTTCACCTTCCGCAACATTATCCATACAAACAGGAATACTAGAATAAGCAATATGTTCATCATTCTTAAATACAGACCGAACAGCAACATGTGTAAAAGTCGCCTCAGGACCTAAATACCCAACCTTCACGTTCCCACTCCTTTTAATTTTTAATTATACTAAAAAGAGTTAAGATTAAAAGTAAAATGTTTAATTTTTAGCAATTATCTTACAAATTTCGCAAATAGTTGCTTTAAAGGCTACTTTGACGAATCTTTAACGTCGTAGGAACAATCACTTTTTTAGCTACTTTCCTACCTAAAAGTCTTTCCATTAATAAATCTACTGCAGATTCACCCATTAATTCAGTGTATACCTTCAAAGTACTTAAGCTAGGAAAAAGATATTTTGAAAACACGAAATCATTCATTCCGATTAAATTTACTCGCTCTGGTACTGATATTTTTGCTTCATGAAGTGCTCTTAAACATCCGACAGCCATCGTATCACAACCAATTATAAATGCTGTTGGTAAATCTCCACCTTGTTCTCGAATTGCTTTGTTCATCAAATTAAACCCTGCTTCAGCTGTAAAGTCACTTAAGTAAAGATTCTCTTTTCGAAAGAGTCCCTTTTCTTCCAAATAATTTTTAAATGTTTTCACACGGGAATTAATTTTTTGACCTTGCTTCTTATCATACTCGCGTCCACCAATATATCCGATTTTTTGATGTCCATGCGATATAAAATGATCTAAAATTTTTATAATAGCATTCTCATAATCTGTCACAACAGAATCGTATTTCTCCTCATCTGGTGAAAAATCAACAAAAACGATATTTTTCGATACTTTTTTCAATGAGCTAATTTGCTGATCATCAAACTTACCTAATGCAATCACACCAAGTATTTGCTCATCTAACATCCCTTTTTCATTTCCACGAAAAAAAGTAGAAATGTGCAAGGAATGTTGTTCACACTTATTTTCAATTCCAAAACGAATTAGCATATAAAAGAGATCACTTAATTCTTCATTTCCATGATCGCCTTTAACTAGTGCGATTTTAGCAATATTCTTTTTTACTTTCGATTTTTTCTTATATGAAAGCTTTTCTGCTGTTTCAAAAATTCTTTGTTTTGTATCGTCACTTACTGACAGTGCAGGGTCATAATTAAGCACTCGTGATACAGTAGCAATCGATACCCCTGCTTTTTCGGCAATATCTTTAATTGTAGTCATTACAACTCTCCTCGTAACCTTCCAATCTGAATTGTTTTCGAAACTATTACTTTAATATTAACAGTTGAAGGTTGTACGATTATTCATTAAATATGGAGAATTTTTTACATATTTTAATTTTTTTAAATCAAGATCGTATAATTAAGTTTTATTTAAGCAAATTTGAAATATTATAATTTACATGAGGAGAATTTAATTTTTCTGGAGTAATCTTAGCTGTTTTTTAATTGTTGAAAATATTAATGTGGTTTCTCTTTTCTATTCGTATAATGTTTTTAACATTGTATCTGTTAACGCTTCAACTGATTTAGTTGAAGATAGTCCTACTTCATTTGGAAGATTACTGTAAATCAGTATGTCCATCCCCCTATTGATTCGATACCCTGCTTGTTTTAAATAACTTATCACTTTCTTTAAGTAGCTAGTCCAGTCATGCTTTATTTCTTCACCTAAATCATTTAAAGAAATTTCAATGATTCCTAAATCTTCAAAGTTTAAGGATACTAATTTAATTAGTTGCGTCTCTGTTCTAGACAAAAGCACATAAATGCCAAATGATTGTGAAGTATTGCGACCCTTTCCAACAAAGTCCGTAAGTTCTTCGATTTCGTCCGTATGGCCTGATACAAAAAAAACGCGTAAATTAGAATGACTGTAATACTGATTGTAAACTGATATTAAATCTTTAACATTCATTTCCTTATCACTCCTATAACTAATTTTCCATAATCCCTACCCGTTTTTCGATTAGATAGTAATAGATTTAAATTATCTAACCCTTTATCTCCTTGCTAGCCTTATTTCATTGATCACCATACTAGTTTTAAAGCTACTACCATGGCGATGGAACATAATAGAGAAAAAAGAGTTCTATTAAAAGTATCCTACTCCCCTGAATATTATTGGTCAATAATTAATCCAATTAAAATTTACTAAAATGGAAGTATTTTTTACGTAGTTTTTTATTCTGTCACAATTAATGTTCATATAAGGAAAATAACGAGATTTACACTTAATTTAAAGCTTTTTTGTGTTGTAGTTCTATTAGATTATTAATAGTAATTATTTTACATTTTTTACTAGCCGGATCGATTTTAGCGTTATATCTATATAACAAAAGAAATAAAATTCACTAAAATAATTTAATGTTTACAATACAGCTCCAATTTTATTTACTTGTTGAAAGAAATAGGTTTATTACTTTCAGAAATTTTAATAAACTATATATAGAGAGACCGATTTGACTTAAAAAGGATTAAGAAGTGTGAGACTTACAATTTATTAAAAGGGGGTCATAATAATGTCAGGGTTTGATGCAGGTTTTGATATTTTTAAAATTATTGCTTTCGTATTTCCAATCATTTTCGTCTTCGTTTTTGCAGGTATATTTTTTGCACTATTAAAAGGATTAAAGCAGTGGAATTATAATAATAAACAACCCAAATTAATTGTCCCAGCAAAAATAGTTACTAAAAGAATAGATTACGTTCAGCGTGCTAATACGAATCAGTTCGCTCATTCCTCTACACATTATTATGTTACACTTGAGGTCGAATCTGGAGACAGAATTGAATTTCAAATTGATGGGTTCATTTATGGTCAATTAGTAGAAAATGATACAGGAAAACTAACTTTTCAAGGAACGAGATTCATAAACTTTGAGCGATAATTTCTTTTCGGGGTGGAATAATGAATGTTTTCATAAGTGGTGCCACGGGTTTTTTAGGGAAACATACGACTAAAAAATTAAGTGAATTGGGCTATTCCGTTATAGCCTTTGGAAGAAATGAGGAAGCAGCTAAATTTTTCAACAAGATGAAGAATGTCACCTTTGTTAAAGGAGATTTGAATGACTCTGTCTTATTGGAAGAAAATATAAAGAATGTAGACTATGTAATCCATTGTGCTGCACTTGCAGCACCTTTTGGACGTTTTTCTGAATTTGAGAAAACAAATGTTGAAGGGACAAAAAATATTGTTAAAGCTTCACTTTCAACAGATTTAAAAAAATTTATTAATATTTCGACCCCGAGTGTGTACTTTACTAGTGAGAGTCGTAAAGATGTTAAAGAAAGTGATCCGCTGCCATCAAAACACTCTAATTATTACGCTGAAACAAAACATATGGCAGATTTAATTATTGAAGATGCAATTGAAAAAGGACTACCTGCAATCTCCCTAAGACCTAGACAAATATTTGGACCATTCGATCATACGATTTTCGGAAGATTTATACAGATAAATGAAAATGGACGAATTCCATTAGTTCATAAAGGACAAGTTCTAATGGATTTTACTTATATCGATAATGTTGTCGATATGATCATCGCTTGTATGAATGCAGATAATGTCTTTAATGGTGAATACTACAATATTACAAATGATCAACCTCTTTATTTAATTGACGTGCTTAAACAGCTCTTCTTTGCCTTAAATAAAGAGTTGAATACAAAAAACATCTCACCAAAACTACTGTCATTTATCGCGTTGAATTCAGAAATAATTGCGAGGATTACTAACAAACCACCGAAAGTTTCCAAGCATATTGCCAATTGAGCTATGACTATACACTTAATATTGAAAAAATCAAAAGTGATTTAAACTATAAACCTAAAATATCAATTAATGAGGGTATTAAGCGTTATGCTGACTGGTACTTAACTACAAATAATTGAAAGTAAGACAACTAAAACAAGCTAAAGTCACCTAAATATTTATATTTAAGTGATTTTAGCTTGCTTTTGCTAATTTCTCTAAAGCAATGATAATAGCAATCTCAAACTATATTTTCTTTATAAAAATTCAGTAGAAATCTATTTAGTTGTTTCTATTTCTTTAATATTTAAAGACCATAATCCACTATTTAGAATTGTATCCGCATCTACTATATTTAAGCGTTCTTTGAATAATGGGCCATCAATTACAAACGTATGATATTCTCCGCTCTCGCCCATTAAACAGATTTCTTTGCTAATGAATAGTTCTTTTAAGTCATCATTTAGGCTTTTACCTACGATCGTAGAATCAAAAAAATTCTCTTTTGCCCTACAAATAATTGCATCGTATCCAGTCTCAAGCCATTGATCTAGTAAATTAGTAGTTTCACTTTTCTTAATCCACACTGGGAACATCGGTTCAAGTCCCACCTTAGTTGCAACTAGTTCATTCCATTGTCGATCTTCCTCGACATATAAAGTACCAAATGCAATCGCTGAAAGATCAAATTCCTCTTTTATTTTTTTTAATCCATTAATCATTGACTCCTCGTATTTACCTGCTGAGTCAATCATGACAAGAGGAATACCAAATGCATCAGCTTGCATTTGTAAAAAATTAAGCGGCGTCCCATGCGCATGATTTCTTTTATCCTTTTTCGATACCATTGATATTAGACATGCCACTTCATATTTATTTTTAATTAGTAAGTCTAATGCTAAACAACAATCCTTCCCACCACTCCAAGAAACTGCTACTTTACGATTGGTCACTTATATCATTCTCCCTTAACATTAAAGCGATAGACATCATTAAACTTCCATCCATAGCTTATAACAAACAAATTTTAAGTTATTATTTTTTTAGTAAACTTTTAACGTATGACATACCCTTTATTGCATAATCAAACCACTGTTGATCCCCGTATGGAATTTCAACCCATTCTCTCATAGGTTTCCCACCCATTGGGTCAAAGTTTTTTGCTCCGCTTAATGTTAAAGCTGTTGCAACATCTTCTGGCTTTAACTTTACAACAATATTAGGATCATTATAGAATACAAAAACTTTACCTTGTATTTTTAATCCTTTATGGCCAAAGATACTTCCTTTTGATGCTTCATAGTGATTGATTAGTTCAGTTCTTAAGCTTTCAAATTTTTCGATTGTACCTCCCATTTTCACCATTCCTTTTTATCTAACGCTTTTCTTAATAAAAATATCTTATTAATGCCAATAACTTATTGATATTATTCAGTGTAATATCATCGTCTATACTAGTAAATAGAAGCACCTGAATCAAATTTAGGGAGGGAATCAAATGGCCATCAACTTCCACGATGCACACAATAATAAGACTTATACAACTAGAGAGGCTAATCAATCTTGGATTCAGTTAATGAGGGATAATATTGATTTGTTTGGAAAGGACGCAGTTGATATAGGTTGCGGTGGAGGGATCTATTCGAAAGCTCTCTCTAAGTTAAAAGTAAACCACGTTACGGCGGTAGATTTTTCAGAGGAAATGCTTAAAGGTGCTGCTGAAAACTGTAAAGACTACAGTAATATTTCTTTTAGTAAAGGAGATGCATATCATACTAAGCTTCCATCTTCAAGTTATGATGTAGTTTTGGAAAGGGCTTTAGTCCATCATTTAAATAATTTAAATGCCTGTTTCAATGAGGCATATCGTTTACTAAAAAAGAACGGAATATTAATCGTACAAGACCGGACGCCAGAAGATTGTTTACTTCCTGGAGATGATAGCCATATACGAGGTTATTTTTTTGACCTTTACCCAAAATTGAAAACGAAAGAAATATCAAGAAGATATGATACGCAAGAAATGCACTCAGCATTAGAATCAGCCGGGTTTCATATAGAAAACACAGTAAAACTTTGGGAAACAAGACGTGACTACGCTGACCTAGAATCACTTCGGAGTGATTTATTTCTTAGAACAGGTCGATCAATTCTTCATGAACTCACTGATGAAGAGCTAAATCAATTAGTAAAATTCATCGATAATAAGCTTCAGCATCAATCTGCTATTATCGAAAAAGACTATTGGACAGTTTGGTTTGCTAGAAAGATATAATATTATAGACAATACTCACATTAATAGAAACGCTTAGTCTAAATTTCCTAAGCGTTTTTCATTTTCCCAATAGGTCAAACCAATTTACTATCTTTAGGCTCAACTTTTGGTAGTTTAATCGTTACTTTTGTTCCTTCATCAACGCTACTCTCGAAGGTGATTGTTCCATTCATTGCTTCAATGATTCGAACAGAAACTGTTGTCCCTACGCCAGTTCCCTTTTCTTTAGTTGAATAGAATAGCGTACCAATACGTGAAAGCTGTTCTTTAGTCATTCCTTTTCCATTATCTCTAATCGTAATGACCGTTTTATCTTTTTCTTCGTGTAGCTTCGTATGTACATATCCCCCTGAGCTAGTTGCCTCAATTGCGTTTTTAATTAGGTTTATTAGCGCTTGTTTAAATTGATTTTTATCTGTATTTATAAATGTTTCGACCTCTGTATCACCTTTTAATTTAACATTTTGCTTTAACGCTAAAGGAACTAATAAGGTGACTACATCTGAAACGCATTGCTTTAAATTGAACGTTTCTACTTTTTCAAATTGTGGTTTGGCAAAGTTTAAATAATCATTAATGATTCCTTCTGCTCTACCTAATTCGCTTAATACTAGCGGCAAATATTCCATAGACTGATTGTCTTTACTTTCTTGCATTAATTGTAGGAAACCTTTAACAACTGTAAGTGGATTCCTAACTTCATGAGCAATAGAAGCTGCCATTTCACTTAACGTATTAAGTTTCTCGGCTCTTTGAATTTCTTTATGAAGTATTTTATTTTCAATTAGTGTTTCAATCAGTTTTGCTCCTAAAGTAATTGCGATTAACTCGATTACAATAAAAATAAGAACTAGCCCAAATAGTCTGTAATCGCTTTTAAAACTAATCTTATTTACGAATAAAAAAGTAAATAAGATTCCTAGTTGAACTAAAGCTGGCCATAAACTAATAAGAGTTGTTGCAATTATTCTCTGTTTAGGCTTAAATGTCCAAAACCATTTAAATAAAATTAAAGACCCTAGTGAGGATAAGGTAATACTGATCATACCAAATATGATAGCGTCTCCACCTAATATGATTCTAGCTAATAAGATCGCTAAAAAAGTCACGATCCCCCAGCGATAGCCACAATAAAGAAACGCAAGAGTTAATGGGATATATCTTAAATCCCAAAATAACCCATATGCTGGATATGGAAAGGCCATGCAAAAAAAACCTGCTACAGCCTGAAACATGCCAAAAAGATAAATTTTATCTTTATAGCCATGTCTTTCATAAATAATACTGTATATTAAGATTGGACTTAATATGATTAAAACATGTAGCAAAAGTTTTTCGATTAACACGTTTTTACCCTCACTAGATTCGAAATTTTCGAAATATAATTAACATGAATATAATACGACAAAACTTCCAAAAATCCTTTATTTTACCCTATTAACTCACACTATTTTTCATTTTCTGTCGATTAATATTTTAATGCTATTTTTCAATTTATAGAAAGTGAAAAAGGTGCGTTTATAAGTTTAAACATTTATACTAGAATTACCATACCGCTATCGTATGAAAGGGATAAATATGAATAAAAGAATAGTATTAAATATTATTTTGGTTATGATTTTCTTTTTCCTAATTAATTTTTACATAGGTCTTAATGGATGGATTTATATTAATGCTTTGCTAAGTAGATGGACGAATCCAACAATAAAAATAATCTATTGGATCGTATTTCTGTTAATAACTTTTGCGTACATTCTTTCAAGAGTTTTAAAGAGTAAGCTTCCTACTTCATTCTTTAAACCGATCCATAAAATTGGAGCATACTGGTTAGCTATCTTTTATTATTTAATTTTCTTTGTGATCGTTGCTGATTTGATTGGACTGATTATAAGAGAATTTACATCTTTCAAAACAAGTAGTATAACTGTGATACTTGGAACAATTGTCATAATATGTGTCGCAAACCTTATCGTAAAAGGTAGAAAAAGTGCACTAGACACACAGATTGTTCATTATGACATCAATGTTGATAAACCAATTGAAAAGTATAAAGAACTTTCAATTGTACTAGTTTCGGATTTACATTTAAGCACATTAGTCACGAATAAAAGATTAGAGTTTCTCGTTGAAAAGATTAATAAGCTAGCTCCTGATTTAGTCTTAATTGCTGGAGATATTATTGATGAAGATATTACTCCTTTTGTTGAGGAAAATATGATTCAAACGTTGAAAAAGTTAAAACCAAAGATTGGAATATATGCAGTGCCAGGTAATCATGATTATTACGGTGGACATTTAGATTTACTTGCCCGGCATTTAAAGGATGCTGGTATTCATATTTTATTAGATGAAAAAGAACTAGTTGATAACAATTTCTATATCGTTGGTCGTAAAGACCTTGCAAGTAAAAAGCGCTTAGATTTACATGAACTACTTGAAGGAATCGATCATACAAAACCAATTATCTTACTTGATCACCAGCCTTATCATTTAGATATCCCTACTCAATTAGGAGTAGATTTACAAGTCTCTGGACATACACATCGCGGCCAGTTTATGCCTAATCACTTAATTACCCGTCGACTTTATGAAGTTGACTGGGGCTATTTACAAAAAGAACGCTCACACTTTGTCGTTTCATCAGGATTTGGAACTTGGGGACCTCCAATTAGAACAGGTAACCCTTCTGAGATTGTAACGATCACTGTTTCATTTTCTAATTAATTTCAGACTGTTGACAAGCGCTCGCAATCAGTCTGAAAATCAAATTTTCAGGACTGTGTCACACACACTGAAGGGACCAAAAAAACATTTTTTTGGTCTCTTTTATATTAATTTTGTCATAATTTATATATAAATAATTTTCTGAAAAGTGTAAAATATTATTGTAAGTTTCTTTTCAGAACGGAGATTGAAGCATGAAAAATACAGAGTACTACAACAAAAGGAGCCGTCGAATTTATATTTTTTTTATGGCTTCACTCACTTCTTTATTGCTAGTAGGAATTACACTCTCTCCTTTAACTTTTAAGGATCATCCAATTGAACTTATTACTCAAATTATCTTAATGTTCATTGTTATTTTTGCTTTATTCAATTTTGTAAAAAAAGATAACACATTTTCAAAAGTATTATTTACAACCATTTCTTCACTATACTTGTATATTAAATTTTGGTCATACCCAGACACATCAACAATGTATAGTTTTGTAGCAATCATTCCAATCTTTACGATCTTTTTATATAATCGCATAGCATTTTATATCGGTTGGGTATTAAATATACTAATTGGCCCTACTTTTGTATTACTAATCTCATTCACCGATCTAAAAGAAAAATATTCTTATATAGCATTAGACCCTGTCGGCAATATATTAGAATTCCTAGCGATTCAATTAATACTCTTATTTGTATTTTTACAAACAGAGACGAAGGTCATCGCTCTAGAAGCCAATCACAAGGAAATACAACAGGCCAAACAATTAAATTCGATTGGTCAACTAGCTGCAACGATCGCACATGAAATTCGAAATCCAATTACTGTCGTAAAAGGTTTTGCACAACTTTTTCAAAAAACAAAAACAATGAACCCAGAAGAAAAATACTATGTCGATACGATGCTAAAAGAATTAGAATACGCTCAAATCATTATTAATGATTATTTATCACTAGCAAAACCTCAAACTGAAACGCTACAAGTCGTAGAAGTAAATAAAGAAATATTGAATGTAACTGATTTGCTTGCCTCGATGGCAAATAGTCAAAGCATCGGTTTCCATTTAAACTTAAATCAAATACTTTATACAAAAATAAATCCGATTGAATTTAAACAAGTTCTCGTTAACTTGATGAAAAACGCCATCGAATCAATGCACGATGCCGGATTTATTACAATCAATCTATTACAAGAAAATGAATATGCACTTATTGAAATCATAGACACAGGAATTGGAATGTCCCAAGAAACAATTGAAAAGCTTGGCACTCCCTTCTACTCACTAAAAGAAAGAGGCACTGGGATTGGATTAACCGTCTGCTTCAATATAATCGAAAAATTTAAAGGCAAAATTAAAGTAAGTAGTAAGGAAAACGAAGGATCCATATTCCGGATTTATTTACCGATTTGGCAATGTGAAAATGAATGAAGAAAAACCACAAACTTAAATGTGGTTTTTCTTTTTAGATTAAATTTGGAGTAGGTGGTTCATGAGGACTTATAAACGACCCATAAAAGGTTCTTGAGTAAATTAAAATACTAGAAGACGATAATTCCTGATCATAACTGAAAAAAACTCACCAAAAAAGTGAGTTTTTATTCTAAACATATTAAAAATCCTTTGCAGTTTCCTTAGCTTTTTGAATTGCTTGTTCTTTAATTTCTTGTGCTCGGTCTGGGAATTGATTTTGACCTTCTACAAAAATTCCATTAAAGTCTTGAACACCTAAGAAGCCCATTATCACTCCAATATAGCGATGTCCCATTTCAAGGCCTGCAGCTGGACCTTCTGAATAAACCCCACCACGTGCTTGGATATGCAAAGCTTTTTTACCACCTAATAATCCTTGAGGACCATTAGAAGTATATTTGAAAGTTTTACCAGCAACGCAAATCGCATCAATATAGTTCTTCATAATTGGAGGGAATAAAAAGTTCCATAAAGGTGTAACAAATACATATTTATCTGCTTCAGCAAATTGAGTTACAATCTCGTTTAATCTTCCTACTTTTGATTGTTCACCTGAAGAAAGTGTATCAAATGATCCTCCAGATTGAAGTTTCCCCCATCCTGCAAATACTTCGGCATCAATATGAGGAATTGTTTCATTATAAAGGTCAATATGTACTACTTGATCATTCGGATGTGCAGCTTTATAACTCTCGATAAATGCATCACCAACCGCCATACTGTAAGAAGTAGACTTATCGTGCGGATGTGCTGTGATATACAATAGTGTAGTCAAACGAATTTCCACCTTTCATTCTTTACCTTTTTAAAAGCACGATATTATCATCTGTCATTTCCGATTAAACAATACAAATATTTATAAAAAAACCTTTACTCCAATGGTAAAGGTTTCAGTGTGTAGACCTAGTACAAAAAACTTGAGTTTCAGACTGACAAAGTCCAAAAAGTTAATTTTAAGACTGAATTATTATTTCGCTTTAAAAATCCCAAAAGGTTTCCCTACAGGTAAGAATTCTCTTCCAAAGTGACTATTTAATACAGCTGCAGCTGATCCATAAAATGACATAATTGCAATTCCTAATTCACTGTATGCTGCAAAGGTATGTGTAGCTTCTTCCATAAATCCTAATGTGCTTAATGATAATCCAATAAATAAACAATCAATTAATACAAAAATAATAAATAATACTTTATGAGTTTCCATTGCACCGATTGTCATAAAAATTGAAAAGATTAAATATCCTACAAAAGCAAAACCAAGTTGTTTAACATCAGCTGCATTCATTAATGCCTTTCCAAAAACACCTAATTGAATTAGCCAAGTAGTACCAACAGCTAACCAAAAGAAAGCATATGCTCCAAATGCTGTTGCTCCAAAAACATTGTTATGTTTAAAATCCTGGATACTCGCAAATAATTGTGCAATCGCACCTAAAAAAATTGCCCACGGTAATACTAATGAAACCCCATCAGTAATTCCTAATTTTTGTGTTGAGGCAACAAGCGTTACCATCGCTAAACCGAATAAACCAATTGCAGATGGATCTGCAGTAGTTATTTTAATTTGTTGAACGTCTTTCATTGATGTAAATCCTCCTAAAATTTTAAACAGACTAAACTATACTACTATAAAATTTTAGGGATGAATATAGCTTTTTTTCGCTTTTCAATAAGAAAGCACTTTCTTTTAAAAAGAAAGCGCTTTTTACCAAAAATTACTTTTTATGTCGTTTTGCATAACCGCATCTTTTGCATAATTCTTCCACTGCACATCGTCTTGAGAAGCCATCATAAATTGCTCTTGCACGCTCAGAATTTAAAATATCTTCTAGTGATGTCTCATAAATATTCCCTAATGGAATCTTACCTTCACTATCTAAACAACATGGTACTACTGTTCCATCAACTAATACACCGATCTGATCCCTTAATCCATAGCAGAATACATTTTCATCGATGATATCATTACCCATGTCTGGCCATTGGAACTTTTCTGCCATATTTAAATAAATTTTATCACGCAGTTTAATATTATGTGTTTCCTGAAGTCTTTCACTTAAAGAAAAGTCTAAGTTTAGTTTTTCTTCAAGTAAATTTAATATATCAATATTCAGTGAGTTACTTGCTCTTAACTCTTCACTATCCATATTCCAAAGCCTAATTGCACAAATCATATCACTTTGTTCATTCGCTTCATTAATGAAGTTCGTAATATTTTCAACGTAATCATGCAAATCCTTCGTTAAATCATTCGCCTCAAAACTATGAAGTGAAAAATTGATTTGTCTTAAACCTTTGGATTCAATTAATAAATCCTTTACCTTATTAATTAACGTACCATTCGTTGTTATGTTAACCTTCAAACCATTTTCATGACTAATATCCAAAAAACGACCGAGCTTTGTATTTAAAAATGGCTCTCCCATCAAATGAAAATAAATATGTTCCGTATAAGGTTTAACCGAATTTACAACATGAGTAAATGCTTTCTCGTCCAAAAACTTCAACGGTCTCTCCAAAGTTGGGCTCGGGCAAAAATTACACTTCAAATTACATATATTTGTAATTTCTATATAAACTTTCTTAAATTTTCTCATTCTACTCTCCTACTTTACATTATCTATATCCATATTTTACGTTCAAAAAAACTATAATCCTATCATACAATAATTTTTAAGATATTAATATTTCAACACTCTGTTCAATTTTTACCAACCGAACAGAATTGTAATCATTCTAAAACTTCATGAAATTGTTTAAATTTTATAATTACAACTACAGTTTGATTATAGTTATTTTATTATAATTAAACTAGGCAATTGAATAGCATAGGGGAATTGGTTTTATCTTCTTTTCTACGCAATTTTGTAGAAAGGAGGTGCTGCCAATGCAAACACTTGAAATAGTTACTCTAATCTTCATCGCAATGACCTTTGTCGTTGCATTGATCCAATTAGTAGTTATTATTATCAACGCAACAAAAAAGAAATAGCCCCTATGCTTTTGCACGGCATGGGCTACTTCTTTGAATTACTTAGATAAAACCATCTCGGCTTATTTAGTTGCCTAGAACGAGTGTTGGCGCACTCGTTCTTTTTTATATAATTATTATATCATATGATTCTTTAGATATACTTTGAGTGCATGAACTTTTTGTTAAGTACAAAGAAATTATCATCATAATGACCTTTATCGTTGCATTGATCCAATTAGTAGTTAGCATTATCAACGCAACAAAAAAGAAATAGCCCCTTTGCTTTGACCTGGCATGGGCTACTTCTTATGATATAACTAGATAAAACCATCTCAGCTTATTTAGTTGCCTAGAACGAGTGTTACCGCACTCGTTCTTAATGATAATTTATCATATTTTTTAATCGAAATTTATAAAGTATATGTTATTTTTGTGAATTGATAATATTTGACAATCCCAATCAGTTCTATCAGTATTCAATCGACAATTTTCCATATTTCCCGAGAAATTTCCTATCCAAGTTTTGACAAAATCAACGTTTTTTCAAATAAAATTTGTTGACAGTTGTTTGTAATCTGTAATATTATTTGTTCATCGCAAAACAAACTAGTTTGATTTTATAAAAACTGCAGTATTGAACATATTTGAAAATTTAATTTTAAAAGCATTGATGAGAAATAGTAAAAGTATTAAGTTCTTAAACAGAGAGTTCCCGGTTGGTGCGAGGGGCGTAAGACAATATTTTGAACACATCTCTGAGCTGAGCACCGAACCCTTTTTGGTAGTAGACTGTTTCCGGATTCCCTGCACCCGTTATCGTGCTAGAGTATAGCTTAATTGCTGCACTTGAAGAGGTTGGTATCGTGAGGTATCAATAAATAGAGGTGGAACCACGTGAGTAATACTCCCGTCCTCTAGCTATTCCATATAGCTAGAGGTCGGGAGTTTTTTGTTTTTCAAAAATATTTTAAGGGAGAGAGTAAAATGAATAAAAAATTAATGTCAGCAATGATCATTTGTATGATTTCAATATTAGTTGTAACTGGTTGTGGAAAAGAAAAACGAAATGCAAACGAAGTAGTCGTTGGATTAGATGATACTTTTGTACCAATGGGTTTTAAAGATGATAAAGGTAAGATTGTAGGTTTTGATATTGATTTAGCAAAAGAAGTATTTAAACGTGAAAATATGAAAGTAACTTTCCAACCAATTGATTGGTCAATGAAAGAGACTGAATTAAAATCAGGAAATATTGATGCAATTTGGAACGGCTATTCAATTACAGATGAGCGCAAGAAAAAAGTAAATTTCTCAGATGCATATTTAAAAAATAGACAAGTTATTATCACCCTAGCAAATTCAAAAATAAAAACAAAATCAGATTTAAAAGGTAAAAATGTTGGGATTCAAGAAGGATCAAGTTCTTTAGATGCAGTTAACAAAGATAAAAACTTAGTAACATCATTTAACGGTAGTAAACCTGTGTTATATGAAAATAACAACCAAGCTTTAATGGACTTAGAATCAAAACGTGTAGATGTGGTTGTAGCGGATGAAACATTAGCTAGATATTACATGAACAAAAGAGGCCAAAACAAATACAAAATTTTAGAAGACAACTTTGGTGAAGAAGAATATGGAATTGGCGTTAGAAAAGATGATGCTGATTTACTTAAAAAAATTAACAAAGAAATTAGTGCTATGAAAAAAGATGGTACTTATGACAAAATTTACAAAAAATGGTTCGGTACATTGAAATAAAAAGGAGCTTACGATCATGGAACAAATTACATCTTTATTACCTTCCATGCTTGATGGATTAAAAATAACGCTAGAGGTTTTCTTAATTACTCTAGCGTTAGCAATTCCACTTGGAATCATCATTGCACTTGGAAGACTTTCGAATATTACAGCAATCAAATCAATTATTAGTTCTTATATTTTATTAATGCGTGGTACACCTCTACTTCTACAATTAATCTTTATCTTTTTTGGTTTACCATTAGTCGGAATTGTCTTTGACCGTTTTACAACAGTTATTATCGCATTTGTACTTAATTATGCAGCTTATTTTGGAGAAATATTCAGAGCCGGTATTCAATCAGTTGATAAAGGTCAATATGAAGCAGCAGAGGTTTTAGGATTGAGTCGAAGTCAAACTTTTAAAAGAATTATTCTGCCTCAAATGACTAAAAAAGTATTACCACCTGTTTCAAACGAAGTCATTACGCTAGTAAAAGATTCAGCTCTTGTATATGTAGTTGGACTTGATGATATGCTTCGAGTAGCTAAAATCGCATCTAATACAAGCGCATCACTACTGCCTCTTGTTTTCGTTGGTATTATTTATCTTCTACTAACAGCAATATTAACGAATTTATTTAAACGATTAGAAAATCGATATTCATATTATAAATAAGGAGAGACTAAAAATGTTAAAAGTAAATAACTTAACAAAACAGTTTAATAAACAAACCGTATTAAATGAAGTCTCTTTTGAAGTTAATAAAGGAGAAATCGTTACTCTACTAGGACAATCAGGAGCAGGTAAAACGACAATACTTCGTTGTATTAATGGTTTAGAAAGCTTCGATGGCGGATCTATTGAAATAGATGGCCAAATGATAAAATCTAAAAAAGATCTTTTAAAAGTAAGAAAAAACGTTGGACTCGTTTTTCAAAACTATAATTTATTCCCACATAAAACAGTAATTGAAAATATTATTGAAGCCCCTACTCTTGTACTAGGTATGAATAAAGAAGATGCTACAAAAAGAGCAATGGATTTATTAAAACAAGTTGGTCTAAGTGATAAAGCAAATTCATTACCAAACGAGTTATCAGGCGGACAACAGCAACGTGTAGCAATCGCTAGAGCGTGTGCACTACAGCCAAAAATTCTTTGCTTTGATGAACCTACTTCCGCACTAGATCCTGAACTAACGAACGGAATTGCTGAGATTATGAAAAAATTAGCAAATGACGGAATGAGCATCCTTGTCATTACTCACGACATGGAATTCGCAAGTAATGTTTCGACTCGTACGCTACTTGTAAAAGAAGGAAAAGTTTTAGAAAGTGCATGAATGTAGCGGAAACTAGGTTATATTCCAAAATATATGATTAGATTTTACCCTTTTTCTATCTATCTAAATAATACGAACGTAAATTCAGGTGAATTTAGCATGTTAATTGCAGATTCACCTTTTTTATTTGCGGTTTTGACATTTTTAATTGCAGTTTTGTCTTTTTTATTTGCAGCTCCATCAGTTTATTTGCAGTTCCTACTGATTTATTTGCACCCCCGTCGCTTTAGCGCAGTTCCATAAAATTTATTTGCAGTTCACCCCTACCTCATCCTTTATTCAAAAAAAAGCGCCCCAATTTTATAGGCGCCTCTCCACTCATTATTCAATGAAAAAATTTACTAATAAAAGATAATCCCATTATTAAAGCTACAATAAAACATAGAAGTACAAGCCGCTTTTCATGTTTATTAGAAGAGTGCATTTCATCTCCCCCACTTTACTTTTTGCCTTGAACATACTCGGCATCAAATAAAAATAGTTTAAATAAGAACAATAGCGATGGAACTAATAGTAGTAACCCTAAGACAAATACAGTTACTAGCATGGTACCGGATGTTTTATTGGTGTATCCATTGTATATCGTAATATATGGATCTAATATATATGGCAAATGCGCTGCTCCATAGCCGAAAAAAGCAAAGAAGAATTGGAGCATTACAAATATAAAGGCTGTTCCGTAATTTCGTTTTAGTAAAATTAATGATGATGCTATTAAAAAACAAACTAATGATAATAAAAACATCCACCAATAATGATTAACGATATTTTCATAAAATCTAACATTATTATCTCTTAATCCTACAAATATAAGAAAGCTTGATAGGATTGTTGGTACGGTCCAATATAAAGCATATTGTCTTAATATCGCTAGCGCACTTTCATCTTTTGCTTTACTTGCGTAATAGGTTAAAAATGTTGCGCTAATATATAAGACTGAAATGATTGCAATGATTACAACACTCCAGGAGTAGATACTTGTTAATAGGTTTTTAGCTAAAAATTGAACGACTCCATTTTTTTCAACTATATACCCTCCTCCGGAAATGGTCAGAACTGTACAAAGTGAAGCTGGAATCAATAGGCCTGTGGCTCCATATAAGAATAAATAAACTTTGTTTTCCTTTGATCCATAATTAGAAAAGGCATAAAACGAGCCTCTAATTGCCAATAGGACTAGCGAAATACTTCCTGGGATTAATAGAGCCGTCCCATAGTAAAATGCAACACTTGGAAAAAAGCCTATAATGCCAACAAAGAAAAATACAAAAAATACATTCGTTATCTCCCAAACAGGTGATAAATATCTACTAATCAAATTATTTATTAAGTGATCCTTTTTCGTTACTTTTCCATAATAAGCAAAGAATCCAGCACCGAAGTCAATTGATGCAATAATGATATATCCATATAGAAATATCCATAAAACGATTATTCCTAATAACTCAATATTCAATGTTCACCCTCCTATTCATTGGCTTTGTCTCAAATTCAAGCAATACTCTTTCAAGCTACAACATTTACTTATTCGTAACTTACCGAAAGTTTTACGATTGAAATTTAACAGAGCCTATTTTTTTAAACGATATTGAAGTTCATCTTCGGGTGGATTATGAATGAACATTTTTCGAATAACGATTGTACAAAAGACTCCTAAAAATACATACAATACAAAAAATAACCAAAACATACCGCCTAGTCCTTTGGCAGTTGTGGCTCCCTCTGAAACCTTCATATATCCTCTTAATATCCATGGCTGGCGGCCAATTTCGGCAATCATCCATCCAAGTTCGATATTGATCATCGCTAATGGGCCAGTCAGCGCCAGTCCACGTAAAAGCCATTTATTATGCATCCAATTTTTCTTCTTGATAGAAAACACAACAAATATGAAGGTCATCGATATTATTAAGCCGACAAATGTCATTTTAATATCAAATAAATAATGTATGAACAAAGGTGGCGTCTCATCTTTTGGGAATTCATTTAATCCAATTACTGGTGCATTAAAATCTGAGAAAGATAAAAAGCTTAGCAGTTTAGGAATTCGAATTTCATATTTTACTTCATGTGTTTTATCATCTAGTGTTCCGAATAAGACAAAATCTGCTCCTCTTTCTGTCTCAAAATGCCATTCAATAGCTGCTAGTTTTTCTGGTTGGTATTTAGCAAGGAATTTTGCTGATACATCTCCTGTGACACCTGTTAAAACGGCAAAAATTAATCCTAGTGTTGCTGCTAATCGAAGCCCTTTTCGTGTGTATTCCGTATTCTTTCCTCTTAATAATTGAATAGCGGCGATCGACGTTAATATAAGTGCGGATGCAACATATGCAGTAACAATTACATGTAAAGTTTTAGAAGGAGCAGCTGGATTAAACATTGCAGCGATTGGATCGACCGTTGTAATTATTCCATTTTTCAAAGTAAAACCTTGTGGAGTATTCATGAACGCATTTACTGTCGTGATAAAAAATGCCGACAAAGTTGAACCTAATATAACAGGTAAAATGATCAACCAATGATAAATAGGTTTTTTAAATCGGTCCCAAGTATATAAATAGATCCCAAGGAATATCGCTTCAAAAAAGAAAGCGAATGTTTCCATAAACAATGGGAAACTAATTGCTTGACCCGCGATTCTCATAAAGCTCGGCCATAATAAAGATAGTTGTAGACCAATACAAGTACCAGTTACTACTCCGACTGCAACGGTAATTGTGTAACCTCTGGCCCATCTTCTCGCCATTAGCGTGTAATGTGGATCCTTTTTTAAGATTCCTAACCCTTCTGCAATTGCGATCATTAAGGGTATTCCTACACCAATTGTTGCAAAAATAATGTGAAATACTAGTGTCATACTTGTTAGTAATCTACTGAGTGTGACATTATCCAACTCCATCACGAAATCCCCCCTATAATGTAATATCTTATTGTCCAATGAAATTAATTATTCTAATCAAATGACCGATCATGTTACGATTTTATGAACATAATCAGTAAAATTGCATTTTAATTTGTATCTATAAAAGTATGTTCCTATAACAATAAAGGTATACGGTATTTCTAAAGGGAAAACAAATAACCACAAGGAATTCCCTTGTGGTTCAGACTGCCCGCCAAGCGCTTGCAATCAGTCTGAAAATCAATTTTTTTGTATTTTGTCTACACACTAAAACCACAAGGAATTCCCTTGTGGTTTTAGTTCAACGAAATAATGAATTTCAAATTAATTGACTAAACGGACTATACGTTTCTTTCTCCATGAAAATTTATAATATAAAAAATTTAATCCAAGTCCAACTATAAAAGCTGCCGGGTATCCGAACCAAATTCCTTTCATTCCGAGACTTGTGTAATGAGATAAAAGATAAGCTACAGGTACTTCAATACACCATATTACAAATATACTAATAAGCGTTGGCCACAGTACTGCTCCACTAGCACGCATTGTAGACGATAAAATAAATGAATGTCCGAGTATTAAATATCCCCATAACGTAATCATCAATAAACTATTCGCTATTTGTACAGTACTATCATTCGTTAGAAATAAATTTAAAATAGGCTTTGAGAAAAAATAAGTGAGTAAGACTACTATGCCACCGAGCACATAGTTAAGTAATAATCCTATTTTAATAACTTGGTTTAATCGATCAACCTGATTTGCTCCTATTGACTGAGCAGCAAAAATTGATACTGCGATTCCAATACAAATTGATGGCATTTGAACATAACTTACTAACTGATTTACAACCCCATAGGATGCAGTAGCCTCTGATCCATATTGATTAACAAAAGTAATAACGGCAATCTCAGAAATCGAAAGAAATACCATATTAATACTCGTTGGAATACCTAGTTTTAAAATTAGTTTTAAAAGTTCAGGATCCATCTTCAAATAGTTTCTTAACGAAGTATCAAGACGAAGTGGATGATTCGTTTTGTGTAAGTATATGAATAGAACTATACATGTCAAAACCGTTGAACCTATTGATGCATATGCTGCCCCATATATTCCTAGCTTTGGTATGCCTAACCAACCAAATACTAATGGTGGTAAAAGTGCAACATTTAAAACTGTACTTAATATAAGAAAATAAAACGGTGTTTTTGAATCCCCAATACCCCTCATTAGAGTTGTATATACCATATAGATAAATAGCACGGGAATCGACCAAAATAAAATGGAAGCATAATGTGTACTTACATGAAGAATATTTTCAGGAGTTCCTATTAAACTCAAAAGTTTTTCAATAAAAATATTGCCAATGATTGCAAGCACTACAGCGAGGAAAAGAGTAAAAGTAAGAGTCGTTCCAACAATCGCTTTTACTCTATTTTCAAGTTTTGCCCCATGTGCCTGACCAATCAAAATTGAACTGCCAGAGCCAATTCCAATAATAAATGATACTAAAAAGAAAAATATGGGAAAGAAAGCTGAAATTGCAGCTAATGCATTTTCCCCTAACCAATTTCCTACTATAATCATGCTAAAAACCTGGCCAATTGACTGCATAATATTACTTAAAAGTAATGGAATTAGAAACATAATCATTGGGCGTAATAAAGTAAATTTTACTTTTTTTTGCTCCTGAGGATTAATCTCAGATGTAATCAAGTCTGATCACCCTTGCTATTGTTTGTGTGATATCCTCTTTCACCATAAGGTTGAAGTTTTTCTAACCATTTTTCCTCAAGTCTTTTTAGATCTCCCTTGATACCTAATGGACTAATGTCTTCTTCCTTTAAAATTTCTAATTCCTCAAATACAAATGACTCTTTTCCATATTCATTCCATTCTTGTTGAAGTGTTTTATTTGTACAAGACCCTGCCTCTAATTCAAATTTCTTTCCATTAATTGTTTTTAAATTTTTAGTACTTACTATGAATATTTTTTGATTTTTTACGTTTTTAATTTGATAAATACCTGCTTGAACTTTCGTTTCTTTATATTGCATTTTTAATTCTTTTTTTCTACTCATTTTTAACAACCTTTCTCTTCTAAGCTTTTAACCAATAACTACTGCCATCCGACTTTCGATCAATAAAGCCATATTCAATTAAGTATCTTCTTAACACGACATAATCAGGATAAGTAGCTGTCAGTACTTCATTTATCTCTTTTTCTGTATATTTCTTATTTGGTGAAAATCTTTTAACGATTTCTCTTAGAACAACAAGCTTTTGTTTTTCCTTTAATGGAAATTTTTTTAATGGTCCCTCTATGCCTTCCGGAAAGTATTTTTTTAAGGTTTTTTCCATTTCATCTTCCGTAATGTTATAGCGCTCATCGACCATTTTTGCTGTTTTATGAAGTGGTAAAAAACTTGGCGCATGCTCATCCTTTTCTTTTAAAAGCTCCATCATGACAAGAAATAATTTTGCTTGTCTTTCTTTTTCCTTTAAAACAAAGCGATGATTCCTAATCGTAGAAGCGCTACCGATACCAGTTTCTTTTTGAATATCTGTATCACTCTTCCCTTGATAAAAAAGACGTAAAAGATGGTTTTGATGTTCTGTTAATCCTGTTAGTTTTTTATCCAGCTGGATCAAATAATTGAAAACAGAGTCATGACTTTGTTCTATATGAACTCTCATGTATTTTTCAGCTTCATATAAAATACCTGAATCTTGATAAATAATTCCTTTTTCAATTTTTTTACTACAGAGTAAACATAAATAATGATTTTCCTCTTCGATATATCCTTGTTTTAATTCTTCTATATCTGCATTCCAAAAAACGTCTAAATTTTCCACTTAACAAACACAACCCTTTTTTGTTTATTGTTTACCAAACAAACTTTCAAAACGTTTATTTATTTACAAACATAATATGTTATTGTTTACAAAATGTCAATTTTACTTTTTAATTTTTATACTTTCTTATTTTAAAAAGGATGCCTCAAAAGACCTTTTAAAATGTTAGAACTCCTAATTTACACAAAAAAAGCATCTCAAAGTTACTTTTTTCCTAATGAGATGCCATTTCAATCTATTAAAAATTATTAAATGGTACTTTCTATACTTTTCAACTTAATTCTCTTGTTCCAAAGGGACTAATTTCAAATCTTCAATTGACAATTTCTTACAGTACTTTACAATTAAATTGTAAGGTGAATTTAATATTCGACATATTTTAAAGTATTTAAAAAACCTATTCTCAAAAGGGAAAATCTTTACATATTATTTTCCTTATAGACTAATATATTTAAAGAAAAACAGTAGAAATAATTATGACAAAAGATATAGTTTTAGATCAGTCTAAACTGTCTTTAAATACACGAAAATTAATGATTTCTTTACAAGATAGGAGGAAGTTATGTCAATTAACAATGAAAAACATATTGAGCTTTTATCAATCGAACAAAAATTCGATAAATCCTTTTTGCATATAAAACTATTATTTAATCAAGAAATAGAACTTCATTGGGAAATTGACAACGAAACGGCCAATCTTATGAAATCAAAAATTATTTTTGATGAAAATTATAAGTTTAGCCTTTCTTTATGTAGTACTTGGGATGAGGATAAAAATCAGTTTACTAGTTTTGTAACTAAATTAAATAATAATGAGAGTGAAAAAATCTACTTTTCTTGTTCAGAAGAGTTTCATCTTCAACTTCACTCCATAAAAAATATGAAGGATCTTAGAATTTTAATTGATCTACCTTATTTATCAATTAGTCGATCCAATTCCAAAAAAGAAAAGAGTATTTCGAAACGTTATAAACTTTATGGGTGGCTTACTGTTGCTGCTATTAGTATTCTATCGATTAGTTTAATAGCTTATAAGAGTCAAACTTGTAAATCAGAATCTTTATTTTGCGGAAAAAAACCAGCAAAAGCTGAAAGTGTTGCAAAGGCACAAAATTCAAAATCTCCAGAGAAACCAAATAAAACCAATCAGGAAAAACATGATCCAAAGAATACTGATATTAAAAACGTATCTCAACCGAATGTGCACACAAATGAGCCGGATGTTAGATATGCAATAAAGCAAGAACCAATCAATAAACCTGTCCAATCAATTTATCCGACTGTAAAATTAAACAATGTAGTTAACTATAGTATCCCACAAGGTAGCGTAGCCCTTACTTTTGATGATGGTCCCTCGAAATATTCAAAGGAAATTGTAAATGTTTTAAAAAAATACAAAGTAGGCGGTACTTTTTTCTATATCGGAGATAACGTTCAAAGATATCCTGATTGTGTACAATACGCATATTCTAACGGTTATTCGGTTGGAAGCCACTCCATGCACCACAATGACTACTTAAAACTATCTTATAAAAATCAAGAAGATGATATGGTTAGAACAAGTAACTTAATAACAAATATTACTAAGCAAGACACTACTCTCTTCAGACCACCATACGGTGCAAAAAACCAATCAACTATTGAATTAATGCAAAAACATCAATTTAAAATGGTTCTATGGGATAAAGATACTGAAGATTGGAAGAACCGCAATACAAATACAATTATCAATTACGTTAAAAGCCACACCGAATCTGGGAGTATCATTCTACTTCACGAAACTAAACCTTCTTTAGATGCTTTACCACAAATTATTGAATATCTACAATCAAAAAATTTAAAAATTGTTAGTTTAAACTAAAAAAGTAGTCGCTATTAGCTTAGCGACTACTTTTTTATTCAAACGTTTGTTTAAACGTTAAAATCCTAATGAATGAAAAAATAGAAACCTAATTGATTCTCTATTTTTCTTATTATTTGGAGTAATACCTTTCATTCGTTAACTCAAAAATGCATGAATGTATGTCTTCTTCATCCGCCGATTTCTTCTTTACCAAGCCTTTATTAATAAATTTATTTCTCTCTAAAATTTGGATTGATTTTTGATTTTCTGATTGAACAATTCCTTCAATGACATGTAATTTAAGTGTATTAAATCCATATGCTAACACTGCTTTTAAAGCCTCTTGCATGATTCCTTTACCTTGAAGCCCTGGTGAAAGTTCATATCCAACTTCCCCTTTCGATTGCTCGACCGAAAAATTCCACAAGCAAATTGTACCGATTAATTGATCACTTTCTTTAAGAGTAATTGCCCAAAGAACCCAATCATTACGTTCAATTCCGTCATTAATCATTATTATATATTGAAGTGCTTCATCAACTTCTTTTGCAATCAGTCTATTTATATATTGAGACATCTTTTCATTTGATCGTAATGCGAATATCTCATTTTGATCTTCATTATTCATTTGTCTTAAAACTAATCGATCCGTAACTATTTTTGGAAATGGGTTAAAAATATAGTGTTCTTTAATCATATATCCTCCAACTAAATTAGTAAGTTTAGTACAGTTTGTAGACTCTTATTCCTATTATCTATAATCTCAATAGGTAAATAAATAGCTAACATATTTATGACTAAATTATTTGATTCGTTATACATTCAGCATTTTAAAATAAAACAACTATAAAAGAGCAAGATTTTAAGATTCTTGCTTTTTTTGTTTCTAAAACGCTAGTTGATTGGAGCTGAAGTACTCTTTAGCTCTTTTTTTCGCTTAATTGTCTATAGTTTGTTTACGAACAGGTATGCCATCTGTATACTACTAATTTAGGCCAAATTCCCATTAAACTATTTGGCTGATTTTTAGTAAAAATTTCCTTAAATGTTTTTTACTTTTTATAAAACTTTTTCGAATAGGTATACGTCTTTTATAATGTGTACCTTCTTAGATACGTATCTCAAAAAAGGAGCTCTTTAAATGAAGGGGAAATCAAACTTAGAAAAGGAACTTGTAGATTTTATTATTAATAATAAAGATGATTTTTATCGGTTAGCTTATAGCTACGTTAAAAATTCAGAAGATGCGGTGGATATATTACAAGATTCTATTCATAAAGCCATTTCCTCAAAAGATAAATTAAAAAATGAACAATCTTTAAAAAGTTGGTTTTATAGAATTGTAGTAAATACATCATTAGATTTTTTAAGAAAACAAAAAAAAGTAACTGTAATGGATGAAGAAACGATTGAGTTATTTTCTTCAGGTCAGGATGATAATTATACGGATATTGATTTAGAAAGATCATTAGAATCTTTACCAACTAAATATCGGGCTGTAATTGTCCTCAGGTATTTCGAAGACTTAAAGATTGAAGAAGTTGCTGAAATTTTACAGGAGAGTCCAAATACTATAAAAACTCGTTTATATAAAGCTTTAGAAATACTCCGGATTAAAATGAAATGAATTTATTTTTGGGAGGCCAATTAGTTGGATAAAAAATTAGAAAAATTAAGATCGGACTATAAAAATGTCCCTATCCCTGATAATTTGGACATTATTGTTAAAAAAGCAATTAAACGTTCCATACAAAAAAGATTCCCTCTAAAGTCAATTACAGGTTTTTTTACTGCTGCACTATTTGTTTTATCAATCAATACTAGTTCGACTTTTGCAAAGACATTATCGAATGTTCCAATACTTGGAAATGTTGTTAATGTACTAACTTTTACTGAATATACTGTAGATGAGCCAACCTATAAGGCAGATTTAAAAGTCCCTGCGGTTAATAATTTAAAAAATAAAGATTTAGAGCAAAGCTTGAACAAAAAATACTTAGAAGAAAATAAGAAGCTATATGATCAATTTATGAAAGAAACAGAATCTGTAAAAAAAGATTCTGGTGCACACTTAGGAATTGATAGTGGTTATGAAGTTAAAACAGATAATGAGGACATATTGTCGATTGAACGATATGTTGTTAATACTGCTGCTTCCTCTTCAACAACTATGAAATTTGACACAATTGACAAGAAAAAGGAGATTTTATTGTCTTTACCTATTCTTTTTAAAGATCAATCATATGTAAAAATAATTAGCGAAAACATTAAAGAACAAATGAAAGAGCAGATGAAAAAAGATGAAAGTAAGGTATACTGGATACCGGAAGCAAATCTTGACTATTCAATTGATCCTTTCGTAACCATTAAAGACAATCAAAATTTTTATATAAATAAAGATCATAAGCTTGTTATTTCATTTGATAAATATGAAGTTGCCCCTGGTTATATGGGTGTTGTTGAATTCACGATTCCAACTGACGTTCTTTCAAAAGTTTTAGTTGGACATCATTACATTAGATAAATTTTAAACAAACGAATAAAGGAGCCACTCTTAATTGATTAGGTTTGGCTCTCTTTTAAGAAAAACAAATACATTAAACAAATAGCCAAATATATAAAGAAGGCTGATATAAATAGTTAAATTAGGGGAAGGGGAAATTAGTAATGAACTTCGCGGTTCAGACGGTTAAAAAATTAAATTTTATAAGAGCTCAACATTTGTTCGAAAAAGAAATCGTTTATGAGGTGTTTAAACAAAGAGGTTCTGCTTATGTCTAATACAAATAAACAGTTTCGTTATATGGCTGGATTAGATGGGCTTAGAGCATTAGCAGTTTTATCGGTCATTGCATATCACTTAAATTTTTCCTTTGCTTCTGGTGGGTTCCTAGGAGTAACAGTATTCTTTGTACTTTCAGGTTATTTGATTACTGATTTATTAATTGCCGAGTGGAGTACAAATCAAAGGATCGACTTAAAAAGTTTTTGGTACCGCCGCGCAAAAAGACTTTTACCTGGAATGTTCACCTTACTACTAATTGTCATTGCATTTGTTTCATTATTCAAATCATCAATGATCGGAAATTTAAAACAAGATTCAGTAGCTGCAATATTTTATTACAGTAATTGGTGGTATATTTTCCATCATCTTTCATATTTTGAGTCTTTTGCAAATCCTTCAATATTAAATCATTTTTGGTCGTTAGCAGTTGAAGAGCAATTTTATATTATTTGGCCAATCCTTACTTTATTAGGCTTAAAATATATTAAAAATAAAGATCGCCTATTTTTATATACATTAGTTGGTGCAATCGTTTCTGCATTACTGATGGCTATATTATTCCATCCAGGTAGTGATCCTAGTAGGGTCTATTACGGTACTGATACGAGAGCTTTTTCATTATTGATAGGAGCTTCTTTAGCATTAGTATGGCCTAGCCGAAAACTTACAAATAACGTTACAACCTCTGGAAAGATTTTAATTGATCTAGTTGGGATTACTGGTTTACTTATTTTTCTACTTATGGTCGGTAAAACAAATCAATATGATAGTTTCCTTTATCGCGGAGGAATGTTCCTATTGTCTATTTCCGCTGCAATGCTAATCGCAGCACTCGCTCACCCTACAAGTAAGATTGGTAGATTCCTAGCAATGAGACCATTGAAATGGATCGGATTACGTTCATATGGAATTTATTTATGGCAGTATCCTGTAATTATTTTATTTTCCCCTAAGGTTAACACTGGCGATATTTCACTTTTTAGAGCAATTTGTCAAATTACTTTAATATTTGTTCTTGCAGCACTATCCTATCACTATATTGAAGACCCAATTAGAAAAGGTAAACTAGGTATACTTTGGAAGAATTTCCTTGCAGGAAATATTAATTTAAAAGAATTCTTTTATAAACATATTGTGATTATAAGCACGTTTATTTTACTATCTGGGATCGCAAGCTTTGGACTATCTATGCTCCCTGATGCTCAAGGTGTAAAAGCAAGCTCAGAAATTGAATCGGTTCAATCCGTATCAAAGCAATCATCTGAAACTGTTGTTGAAAACGATACTAAAAAACCTCCTTCAACAGCTATAGTTGATCACGATAAACAGGTAACTAAGCCAATTCAGCAAAAGGATGACAATAAAACAGTAAATAATGAAGAAAAAACAGTAAATAAAGATGAAAAGCCAGTTACTGACAATACAAATAAGCAAAATAATACTGGTCAAACAACTGAAGATTCTAAACCAGTTGTAAATAACAATCAAACTCCAAATACTACTACTAATACTAAACCTGCTGATACGAATAAGCCGGCTGTTTCAAACAATAGTGTATTTATCATAGGAGATTCTGTTGTTATTAATTCAATTCCTGAACTCAAAAAAACATATTCATCCCTTTCAGTAAATGCTAAAATTGGAAGACAATTTACTGAAGCATCTGCAATTATTCAACAAGCAAAAAATACAAATTCGCTTGGTAATATTGTTGTCATAGAGCTTGGTACAAACGGTCCGTTTACCGTAAAACAAATGTCTTCTCTCATAGAGTTAATTGGAAAAGATCGAAAAATTTTATTTGTTAACACACGTGTACCAAGACCTTGGGAATCGATTGTTAATAAAACTTTAAGGGAAGTTTCAAGTAAATATTCAAATACTAGAGTTGTAGACTGGCATAGTGCTAGCGCAAATCATAATTCATATTTTTCTCCAGATGGCGTTCATTTAAAACCAGATGGTGCAAAAGTATTTGCGTCATTATTAATAAATGCAATTGAATCTTGGAAGTAACACTGATTGATTTAGATGCATGATAAAATACCACAAGACAACTTGAAGTGCCCCCCCGAATGTTAGACATAGTCTATGATTTTGGGGGGCACTTTTTTTATGACTAAATTTACAAATGATGAGAAAAAATATATTTATTACCCAACTTTTTATTAACTTGAATGTGACTTCATCATAAAAACTCTTTAAAACAAAGAAAAGCCACAAGGTAAATTCCTTGTGGCTTTTTAACGCAAATTCACTTAATCTTGCACTCTAGTTAAATTTCTTTTTCAATTCTTCTAATGTTAACTTACTTGTTTTTTCAACTGGTTTAATAGATGTAGGGAAAAATGGATTTGTTGTCATGAAGTTCTTTTCAACATAATTGAAGTCCAGTATATCAACAACCCCATCTTTATTTAGATCTTCCTTCAACCTATCGCCGGATTCCTGAGCTTTATTTGCAATAAGCTTAGCATCATAAATATCAATTACATTATCTCCATTAATGTCTCCTGCCGCTGCAGTGTCAGTATAAGCGATATAGTCTATACCTTGGACTTTTCCATCTATTAATTTACCTAATTTAATTTTTTTACTATATTGATAGTGTCCTGGAATGTTAACTATGAGTGTATAATCATCCTCAGTTGCCGGTATATCAAAAATCGTCATATAGCCATTTTCTGAAATATCCGCTTTATATTGTTTACCGTTTTTATCTACAACATATGCTTTTACACCTAACTTCGAATAATCTAAATCGTAGTTATAAAAGTTAACTGCCTCACCGTGGAAATACCCTTCTAAAACTGAATGTTGGGCGATGAATTTAAAGCGATTAGCATATGTCGGTAACGTAATCTTATTACCTTCATTTGTTTGATATGTTGACTCCTGATAATAAAAGCCACTCTCCCTCATATAGTTAAGGTCGCACACAACCTTTAAATTAATATCTAGCAAATCAATATTTCCATTTATTTTTACTGGTAAGTTAGTCTTTTTATCCTTAATGTCGACTGAAAATGTTGTAATATTTGACCAGGTATCCCCTGTTACTTGCGGTTTTCCAATGCGAATACTCCAATTATTTTTATTCATTAACTCATCTAATTGCTTCGATTGCTTTACACTCATTACTTTATAATAGTTTGGAATATTTATTGTGGCGTTGGCACTTGTTAAATCTTTTGCATTGTGGACAGTAAATGTACTTGTAAACTCTGAACCTAGCGTAACTTCTTTAGTCCCTGTATTAATCGTTGAATAGCGATCGCCTTTATTAATAATCGTAAAATCTGGGAAAACCGGATTTCCTGCTGATGCATAATCATAAGTATAAATCGCTACGTTCGTAGGGTAATTTGTATACTCTTCTGGTAATACACCAAATTTGAAGTCACCATTTTCTGTAGGGAAAAACTGCGCTGTTGGCCATGACGAATCCTGGTAGGCATAAACTGTATTTGCTTCTTGAGATAGATTATGTCCCCTATTCTTTAAATAATCAATCGTATCATCATATACATTCCCATGGACCCAGTAAGCTTTGTAGTCTTTACCATCCATTGGGTTTGTTTCTGTTGTTAAATCAGCCTCGGAAACTTCATTAATGCCTGTCTTTTTATCAAAAACTACTTTTGGAGGTGTATTATCAATTACCATATCATTGTCTACTTTATAGGTTTTTCCATCTGCATCTGTACCAATATAAGAAACAATATATTTGCCCTCATCCAGTGTTTCATATTCAAGTGATAATGGCTTATTTGGGTCGCCTGTAAATAATTTTACATCACCTGAAAAGCCATACATGATTAAGTAATCTGTATCAACATTTGCACCATCTAAATCGAAAGTACCATACAGGCCAATTGGTTTTCCAGATAGATCGCTAACAACTACATCGATTTTTTTCATTTCACTGTTTAATCTTATTGTAACTGGTGTAAAAGGCAGTATATCAGGATGGAAGTTACTTAAGTCACTTGTAATTGCATTCTTAAAGAAATCAACCTTTGCAAAGCCACTTGTCGTATATCTCACGTGGAATGGTATTTGGTACTCCTGTGTTTTTGATTCATTTTCTACATAAATATATCCTTCATATATGCCAAACTCAGAAGATTTTGGTATTGTTACTTTGGCGTCTATATTGACACTTTCATTTCCATTAACAGTTACTTTAGAAGGCAATTCAAGTTTTACTCCATTTTTACTAGCATCCTTTGAAACATCATCGATCGTTAAAAATTCTACTCTTGTATGATATGTTTCATTATTTTTGCTTAAATTTTTAATACTAATTGATGTTGTACGATTTTGTTCCTCGCTTGTTTGTGTAATACTTCCGAAAGGTAATGAACCAGATACATCATCGATTTGCTTTTTAAAACCATTTTCATCCAATGTGTATGTTTTATTTTGTACTTCTACTAAAGTGGTGTTATGAACTGCCTCATAAGCATCTACTCGCCCAGCCCCAACTTCGTTTACATTATATGTTCTTCCTTTTAATAGATCCGCTGTATTCATAAGTGCTGCTTTTACATCGGCAACAGTATATTCCGGATGAGATTGTAATAATAATGCAGTAACACCCGCAACATGCGGTGTAGCCATAGAAGTTCCATCCATGCTCGCGTAACTAGTTGAATAATCCGTCTCTTTTTCTGGATTATTAATATATTCTGGTACAGTTGAGAAAATAGAAACCCCTGGTGCCACAACATCTGGTTTAATATCAAAATTATTACTTACTGGTCCTCTGGAACTAAAATCTGCTAATACGTCACCAGATGTCATATTTGACTGTAAATCCGTCATTTTTAATTTAACTTCCGGATTCTTATTGAGTTCATCAACAATACTTTTCCCTTCCTCTCGACTCATTTTAAAGGTTGGTACATATCCAAAGTTTTCTCCTAAGAAGAAAGGAATCTCTTCTTCTATATTGTTATAAATTAACACTGCTACTGCCCCTTTATCATGAGCACGACGGATTTTTTCATCAAAAGATAAAGTACCACGTGATATTAGTGCCACTTTGCCACTTACGTCTTTATTTGTATAATCCTCTTCGGCACCTATTCCTACATCTACTACATTCAATTCTTTATCTATCATACTTAAATAATCTTTACCTAAACCGTGAGCCATTAACTCATTTGTAACTGAAACATTCCCCATACTCGTCTGTACAGTTGGTATATCTGTAGGAACATCGCTTGCTCCAACAGTAATAGCTAACGGTGATGAACCAGGAGAACCTAATGACCCTGGCGTAGGACCTGCGTTACCTCCAGCTACAACGGGAACTACTCCTTGCAAAGCTGCATTATTAATCGCTACTGCTGTAACATCTAAAGAATAATTATTACTGTTTCCTAAAGAAAGATTAATTACATCCATGCCATCTTCTACGGCCTTTTCTATACCAGCAATAATCCAAGAATCATATCCTGAACCATAATGCCCTAAAACACGATATGCATATAAATCAACATTTGGTGCAACGCCAGTCATCGCATAATCAACGTTATTTCGTGGGTTTGATGCAATCGTACCCGCAACATGCGTTCCATGCTCAGTAACAAATGGGCGACCATCAATTTCTGCTGGCTCACCAGAAGCAGCAAGATCTGCAGGTGTAGACTCCATTGGATCCGAGTCATTATCTACAAAATCATAACCACCTTTATAAACATCCTTTAAATCCGGATGATTGTAATCAATACCCGTATCAAGAACTCCTACTTTAATCCCCTGTCCTTTTATATCCTCATTATGTAAACGCTCTACACCTAAAAGGGGTAAAGCTGGTGGAACACTTTTGTTTTTTGTAGAAGCGTTATCAGAAAGCTCATTGATTGGTACACTAACTTTGTTATCCTTCCATACTCGTTTCACAACACCTGTTTGAAGAAGTAAATTAATTTGATCTGTCGGAATGGTCATTACCATTCCATTAAATACATTTTCAAATGATTGTTTGATATGGAATTGGTTTGTTTTCTCCTTAGCTTGCTGAGTTGCTTCCACTTTTTCGTTTTTCTTACTCCATAATTCTGTTAATCGCTTTTTAAAGAACTCTTGTTCACCTTTAATTTTTTCTTTCTTACCTTTAGAAATCTCTTTTACTTTTCCATTTTGATCATTTTCAATTGGTGAAGTTTTAAGTTCAACAATAATATTTGCAGTTTTATCTTTTAAAGATAATAAACTAGGATCGATCACAAAGCCTTCTTGAGGAGTTAAACGCTTAATCGATTGTCTTTGCTCATCTGTCAGTCCCTTTAAAATTGATTCTACAGAGTTCGACGTTGCATAAGATTTTTTTTGAGGCATTAAATAAGATGTAAAAAAGCTTGTAGTTAATACACTTGTTACCATTACATTTAGCATTTTCTTATTTCTAATCTTCATTTCGATGCGCTCCTTCTACTAGATTAAGTTAAATTAAGTAAAAAATAGTTACTGCATGAAAAAATGATTAAATTAACTAACTCTAATTCATTCCTCCAATTAAAAAAATGATGTAAAATTAGAATTAGAATAATTAGACAAATCTAATAATTTAATTGTAATTTAGCTATTTTTCGTGGTAAATGGGGGTTATTTCAGTCCAAATTTTTATTTATAGTCCTTATTTCGACATTAATCATCATAATTAAATTTTCTTTTTAGAATTAAATCTCATATTTTACTAAATTTATTGATTTATAGATTGTGTTTGGAAAGAAAATCATTAAAATTCAATAGAAATTTTTATTATTAACTTGGGGGAATCGATGGTTTTCTACTGCTCAAACTATTAATAAAAAGGTTTATAAAAGGGAGAAATTTGTTATGTATGAGGGGAAAATCATAAAATATTATCGAGAAAAATCTCAGATGACACAAGAACAGTTAGGGAAAGGAATTTGTTCTAGTACACATATTAGTAAAATAGAAAGATCTCAAACAGAATATGCAAATGAAATTATTGCCCTACTATCGGTAAGACTTGGAATAAAAATCGAAAATGAGATTTTAAAATTAAAAAATATTAAGATGCGTATAAATAGTTGGCAGCAGTCTATTGTAATGCAACTATTTGACGAAATAGAAGAAATCAACTTAGAACTTAAGCAAGAAGAGTTAATTCAAATTTCAAATTATATCAATCAATATAAATTACTTCGCATCAGATATTTATTAATGAAGAATTTAATGAATGAAGCAAAAGAGCTCATTAATGAAATAAAAAAAATAAAGCACAAATTGTCGCCTTATGAAATAAATCTTTTTAGACATGTGCAAGGTATTTATCACTTAGCGAACCATGAACCATTACTTGCCATTCAGGTTTTAAAGAAAATTAATATTGAAGAATATGCAAATGAGGAATATTATTATCATTTAGCTTCTGCTTACCATTCTAACGATTTACCTGTTATGGCTTACTTTTATGCTGATAAAGCGCGTCAGTATTTCAAAAGTATTAATTCCTATCTTCGTGTAATCGACTCCGAAATGCTTATGCTAATACAAGTTAAAGATAATGAAGAATTTTCAGAGACGATTAAAGGATTTGAAAACTTAATCCAAAGCTGTGAAATTTGTAGATCATCAGACCGAAAAGCAAGAGTATATCATAATTTAGCCTTTGAATATTACCGAAGAAAAAATTATGAGTTAGCAAAAAAATATTATTTTGAGTCTATGAAATTGAAGGATTCTTATTCTATACCATATTTACTTTCCCTAGAAGGATATATACGAAGTTCCTATTATGGAGAACTATTACCTAAAGGACAATTATTACAGTATGTAAGTAAAGGGTTTGATATTGCTTCAAAAAAAAATGACAAACTATTCATCAATTTATTCATTTTATTAAACTTTTTAATCTTAGAAAAGGAACAAGAATATCACCAATATTTGGCGGAACATTCACTACCATTTTTTAAAAAACTAGGATTCGCTTATCTAATAAATCAATCGGAAAAAGAATTGTTCAATTATTATTTTAATCGGAAACAAACCCGTAAAGCACTAGGTATGGCAAATACTTTAATCAATCATTAGATAGTAAAAGGCATGTCTTTAGACTATTGACAAGCGCTTGCAGTCAGTCTGAAAATCTGTTTTTTTGTTGTCTATATAAAAAGGCATGTCTCATATTAATGGGACATGCCTTTTTGTTATTATTATTTTTTAGCTGGCATTGCTTCTTCAAGTGCAAGATGATTCGTGTATAAATAAGTAGCGTATTCTTTTCCAACGTATCGAATATGCCATGGTTCATAGTGATATTTTGTAATATCTACTTTATCTTCTGGATAACGAATAATAAAGCCGTATTCATGTGCATGCTCTGCTAACCATGTTCCTTCAGGCGTTTTGGCAAAACCTACTTCTAACGCATTTCCAAATGCCGGCGATGAAACATCTATCGCTAGTCCGGTTTGATGTTCACTCGTTCCTGGATATGCACTGTATGCCTTCGTCCATGCCTCACCGTGTACAGAAACATAATTATTGTATAAAGCAACTTGTCGATCATACGAACGGTATCCTGAAATTGCTGTTAATGTATAACCATCCGCAGTTGCACCTGCAAATAACTTCTCTAATGCATGTCCAGCTTCACTTCTCATTCTAGTTTTTTCTTTTACTGCCCCATTTAATGGTATGGATGGATAGATAAGATCGTTAGGTTCATAACCATCTGGTAACTTTCGATCTTTATTAACTAAGACTAAATTTGAATCACCGTTTAACACTTCTAATAATCCAGATTCATCTTCTTTTGTAGTTTTATAATAATCTGGAAAATTTAGTACAATGTCATTTTTAACCTTAGCATTCTTTTTAATAACAATCGTTTTAGGTTCTTTGTTTTGTTCATAAAGAGTACCTGCAACTCCAGCTACTAAAACTAAGGAAATTGCGATCCCTATAATTGGTTTCTTTCTACGATTTTTCATGGCTCTGGACAATTGTTTTCTCCTCCTATGATTTCTATACTTTTTATCATTTCTTAATTGTTTGTTGTCGTAAGTATTTGATAGATGTTTAATAAAGTTATTTTTATTCTAGTATCGTCACGAATTCTTTTAATCAAACTACTAATAATCAACGTTCAAGATTAAATAAAAGCTAAAAAGAAAAATAGTTAAATTTGCTTTACTAAAATTAGACGATTTAATTATACAAAAAGTTTTATAATCTGACATTTTTTTTAATTATATGTTATGTTAATAAATAGTATTTATAACAATTTTAATATTTTTTTAATATAATTTTATTGATAATCATTTTTCAGAATAATTTTCACCAAAAATGCTAATTCATTTAATATTCTATATGCTGGTGAATAAAATAAAAAACCTTCTTTTCGGAAGGTTTTTTTATATTTAAATAATAATTAAATTAATTTTACTATAAAATTTTAATTCAAAAGAACTATTCATTGTAATTTCTGTGACTTTTGTATGTCGAAAATATGTCGATTGAGTATTTAACCCACGCCACCATTGGGTTTGGTGGATTTCAATTTTATTCAGACGTTATAAACTGGAACAAAAAAACAAGAATACTCAGAAAGTATTCTTGTTTTTAGCTTTTTAAGATTTATTAACTATGCAAATTTCCTTTTAACCAAGGCCTATTCCGATAATGACCTATTGGAATTTGAATTAAACTTGTTTTTCCTATTTCGTCTAATTGGTATAGCTCATCACATAATTTTACATTATATCCAAGTAGTGGATGCCCCCCTAATCCTAATGCTGATGCGGCTATTAGTAAATGTTGAACCATTATGCCAGCTTCCATCTGTTGGATTCGATAGCCTCTATAACTATGTGTCGATTTTATATGTTCTATATTCCCTACTACATGTATACAAATTGGCACTTGGAATAAATTAACGGTAGGGGCACTCATTCCATATTGGAGTTGCATCCGATGATCGCCTAATTTAGTTTGTACTAGCGTATGAGTATGATCATCATAATAATAAGCACCATTGTTAATGCCTTCAACGTTATACAAACATAAATATAGTTTTGGCCGGTTATTATTATTTTTAAAGGAACCATCTAAATCATTTATATATGAGAAGGATGCTGTTGCTTCTTTAAGTAGTGTTGCTAGGTTTATTTGACTCATAGGGCGTAAAACAAAGCCAAGCTCAGGTGAAAATCGTTCTTTACATATAGTCGCTAAATCATAAGATAGACGCTCCACTTTAGGTAATATTATTCGATGTCGTCCATCTAAAGCATCAACAGCTGCATCAACTTTTCTAAATGTTTGTGTCGATTCGATCATCGATACTTTATTCAGTTTAATTAGCATTGGGAACTCTTTAATCTTTTTCGATTTTACTAAATATTTATGTGAAACTGTTTGTAACTCTTTAATTAGATCAATCGATTTGAAATTTTTACTCTTTACATTATCTTTTGAAATCAAGGTAGATTCTTCAATAGAGAGTGGAATGAGTCCGTATACACTTTCATCACGTCCATTTAAGCCGATTAAATGGTTGATCGCTTGATCTAGAAACTGGTAATATACTCCCGCTTTAAACCCAAAGCATTTAGCCATCTCTAAAATCTGTCCAATTAGCACACCGCAATCTAACCCTTGAAGGCGATATGAAAAATTATTGTATTTAAAGAAATTTTTCCAAAACATTGTCGAAATAAAAATAGTACCAAAACACTTTGGAAGATCACATCTATTTCCTAAAGCCCTTGATACATAAGAATCAAAATTTCCTTCTCTTAATAAGACTAAGCAATGTCTAGCAACATCATAATGATATATACCTGAAGAGACTTGATCAGACTTAAGATATAAATACAATTCATTTGGATACAATCCTCCACCAGAAGGGATGAATCTTCGGTTTGAAGACATCATATTAACCATTTCGTTGGAACCAGAAGTTATTGCTGTTTGAGCAACTTGTGCTAATCCATATACATACCATAGAAAGTAGCCTATTTCGTCTAAATTCGGCTCAATTGAGTCCCTTTTTTCTTTTAAGGATAATGGAACGTTAAGAGAAAGTGGAATAGTAGGTAAATCTTTATAAAGCTTATAAGTTAGTGGGGCATCCTCCCAATCTACTTCCCAATCCGATTGATTTGCCTTATCAATATCAAAATGAAGATTGTGTAGTAATGTTTGTAAACTCATCCAAAATAACCTCCTAGAACACCACCTATGGGAACGGGTGCGGATATGGATTGAGCTGCTCCGGCTTTAGCGGCTTCTTCGTATAGCCCAATTTAACTGGAACTTTTAACACTCGATCAAGTCCATTCAATCGTTTTAGATGATTGCCAAATGTCATAGGCAGCATCCCTGGAATTAAGACTTTTACACAAGATAATCCATTCCTTTTGATTTCAGGTGTCGTTTGATCGACTACAATCACATCAAGTTTTAATTGTTTAAATACTTGTAGAATATCCTTTAAATCATTCGTCAAATCCAGATGGTTTGTATTCCATTTAAATTCTTCCTCAAAAGTCTTTAATGGACGGTTATCATCTAGTAAAAACTTCAGACGCTCCTCTGCTTGAGGTAAACCATATAACATTCCATGATCATCCATTTGTTTAACGAGAGTATTGTCTAATAGCATTTTCATATTTTTAGCATAATTTTCTTCAAACTTTTTATCTAATGTTAACATCATCCCAGCTAACTCATGCACTGCGCTTTTAACCGCCCGAACAGGATCAAGATGAGCGCCTGCTGCACAAATGAGGTTTAAACCATGTTCTTTTCGGTTTTTTGCAATGGCAACAATACTCGGAATTCCATTCTCCATCGTCGAATTAAATAAATGAAGATCGTATCCGCCAACTAAACGCATGCGTTCAATCATTAAATCGAGTTCTTGATCCTTTGCCGATTTTGGATCAAGTCGAGGAAGAGGCAACTGAGCATACCAAGTCATTAAAAATGAATCCCGTTCAACAATTTCCAAAATACCGTAGAAAATAGCTTCTTCTAGACTTCCCCCTAGTGCACATCCATTGGAAGTTTCATACACATAACCGTGACCGCATCCTAGACTATAGTATGAAAGCAACTCCGGTACAAGAATCGGCTCTTCCTTCATAAATGAATAGCCCCATACCCAATCAATCTTCCGTTTAGGATTAAACTTCTTAAATGGAAAACGCGGCAGAGCATATTGCTCTTTCGAATGCGTGCCAACAATTTCGGGATTCATTGCATAATCTTTTACATTGTTATAACTATCATGTACTACCGTTTTTTTTCCTCGTGGAGTGAGGCCGCAATACCTTTCTAACCCTTCCAAAATGGCCGTTAATTCACTAGATTCATACGATAGTGTACGCCCTGCTGTTCCTTCATCCCCTTGGAGTAACGGTAGGTTTACGACTACATCTGCAAATGGCGTGGATAAATCATATGCCTTTCCATTTAAAAAACCTGTCTTTTGACCTAAATAGTCATTAACTAACACTTTCTTTAATTCATCCATTGAGCGACTACGATAACTAGTTGGAGAAACTTTCATACTAGGCTCAAGTGAAATAATCGCCGAATCAGAAGTATCATCTTCTAGTTCACCACAAATTGGACATAAAGGATTTGGTAAAAAAAAGTGATTTGAGCTCTTGAATGTTTTCATATTTAATAAAAAAATTCGTTCCTCTAGACGAGTTTCTTTCCCGTTCATAAATTTATCTACTTCTGCTGCAATTAAGTAAGCCATTTGTAAAAGTCCCGTTCTTGTACCCCATACATCATCCGATACTCCATCACCTTCTAATAACTGATGATCAATTTCTAGCATTTCCCTGCGCTCTCTACCAGCCATTAAACGTCTAAAATCGGCACACTTTATACATCCTTTTTGCCCTGGATGTACTAAAGGTCCGATTACTCCTTCTCCAAATGATATACAAGCACGAAGCCATGGAACGGTTCCTATCCTTAAAATTTCATCCGCTTTTTCATAAATCTTAGGGTTCCATGCATCATCCAAAATAAGTATTAAACTAGTATCCTCGGAAACCGGAGACTTTAAATCTTTCTGTTGAACGATTTTATATTTATTTAACAGAATTTCGGATGTGTACTTACTTAATAATCCCTCTCCAAAAATGGTAACCGTTGAATTCAAATCGAGCTCACCTCTCTTAACAAGACACCATAAACTCCCGCAAGTTCATCTACATTAATCGATTCAAGCATAAACTCCAATGTTAGTAACTCCATATTATTTCGTTTTAAGATATCGATAGCCGAAACTAATAGATCAGAATGTAAAGCTCGATTAGATTCGGGGATAATCATTTCAGATATTTGCTTTTCTTCCACTAAAACTAATGAACTCTGGATCGCTGTTGATGCAAGTAGTGGGGTTTTATTTTGCGATTCCTTAAGTACTTGTTTTAGTGCATCTTGTAAGGCAATTGTTCTATTTAAACCAACACTTCTATACCAGCCTTTTTCTGTACCAATCCAGACTACTGGAAATCCACAAACCTCTTTTCCTAATGCTATTTTTGGAGATTCATGTATTGTATTTAATGTTTGTAAATAAAATTGAGCACAATCATCTTCAATTTTTATCGCTTTAATTTCTTGAATATGATGTTGATTGCCCGTTTGTTTATTAAGCTCTTGGGACAAATATTTTTGTAGTGCTCTACAAATACTTTCTGAAAAAGTTTGACCAGTAGCAATTGCGATGTATTCCCCAGGTTCAATACACTCTACAACATCGGACTCTGAATTTATAATAAGTTGACTGGCTATTTGAGATACATACATTTCAACTCCAGTAAGCCCTGCCTCTCTTCGTGCTTCTTCATGAGTTAATTCAGTACAAATCGTACTTGTTAATAGTTTTACTGGACCTTCTGTAAGAGGATCTACTACTTGTATCCGACATTGAGCTAATGGAAGTTGATTTAGTTCGCCCTCACCCCAAACGTGAAATAATCCAGTTTCTTGCGAATTGAACTGACCTAAGTGAGTTAATAAATTACTTTGATCTCCACTAGGTTTGTTTTGCTCTAACTTTTCCTCAAAATTATGAACTATTTTAGCTTTCGCTTTTCCAGTCACTAGTGGATGAGGAGAGAATGTGTGCCAACTACCCTCTAGCGTCTCTTGGTTAATAATATAAACCTGATTATTTTTTTCTGTTTCGCGTGACTGTGTAATATCCTTAAATAGCTCAAACACCATAATATTTGCCAACATTGCCGATGTAATCAAAGACACTGGTTGGTTGATTCCTTCTTCACAGATTATGTTTTGATGTACGCTTCTCCACGCCGATTCGAAGCAAGCATCAGAATTTGAAGTCACTAGTGGTCCGGCCATACAGATCTTTTGCGAAGAAATTGCTGGGATAAACCTCTTCTTCTCTCTTTTACAAATCTCATTGAGCATTTTCAGCTCATAAACATGACCATCTTCTGATACGTATAAAATCGAATCAAAAGTAGAAACAATCTCTTGTAATGAAAGCTTCTTTCTCTTAATTAATTCAACTTCGACTTCATGATCTGTCTTCCGTGCGTTGTCTACAATTTCTTTTATTCGTTTTTTATCTGTATTCTCATTATTCGTTATTAAAAGATGGAATTTCGCTAACCCCGACTCTAATAATGCTGAAACTAGCGAAGTGACAATTGTTCCAGAACCAATTGCTAATATCTTGGATTGGCGATAGGTTTGAAAACGATATGAACCAGAATCTCCAAAACAATTTAAAAACTCAATTTGACTTGCATACTTTGTTAAAATATCTTTAGATAATTGATGTGGATGATCCTTACTTACATCCCGTGCAAAACCATTATTATATAAAATCTCACCTATTTCATATACTCTTTCTCGGTATTGGTCAGGCAAACCATTTGTTAAACTATCTAATGAGTGTTCACCGTTAAACATAGGAAGTAACTTTTCAATCCACTGGTTAACAGATGTACCTTCCATTCGAAATGAACTTAAGTTATTTCTAAAATAAACACCTCCATTCGAATCAGGTACAAAAAAAGTATCTCGATTAACCTTTAGACGTGCAGATGGATTCAATTTTGACATCCTTTTCAACCCCTTCGATACAGTGAGTTGTTCATTGAATTTCATAAATACTTTCTTCATAATCCTATGTATATTATGTATTCCTTATGTCATAACTTAACTTGATAGCCCCTACAAAGATCAGTAGGGGCTGATTGTCTAAATGGACAAATAGTTTTTATGAAACATTACAATTAACGGTGGCAGCGACCGCAGTGACCGCAGCCTCCACAACGGAAACAGCCTCCACAACCTCCGCAGCCTCCACAACCAAAACAACTAAAAAAAGGAAAGAAACATGCAAAGCCAAAGCACATACGAGCATCGTAATTTTGACCCTGATTATAATCCCATGGAACTACTTGACTAGCTTGAAATTGATCAACATTTAATTGTTGAAGCTCTCTTTGAAAATCATACATTTTTATAACCTCCGACATAAAATTTGAAAGCGAATAAAACATACCGTACTTAAATAAAATAAATACGATTCCCTAATTTGAATCTACTAAAACGCAGACTCTCAACAACAAAATATGTTGAGGACTTGGGCATTGTTACCGATTCACATGCCCAATTTATGAGCTGTTTGAAAGTACAAAAAAACCTCACATCAAAAGTGAGGTTTTTCGTACGTCTTTCATCATTAAGCTCGGTTATTCCTTAATCTTCATTAAGTTTAATGTTATTAAGTGGGGAATATGAATATACATTCTTTTTAATTCCTCTTTTAGTTATCCTGATTTCTTTTCCTAAAATTAATTGCGCTGCCTTTATTTTAAGTACTTTGAATAGTATGAGGTATAGTAATAATAGAAAATCAAAAATGAAAAGTAAGTCCCCTATCATAAAAAACGAGAATATTGTATTGGAGATTTCTTCTGTTTGATCAAGAGTAGTAATTACAAAAACTGCATATCTTTCATAAACAGTACAGATTAATAATATAGTTCCAACTACTATTGAAGTAAAACTATAACCAATAGATCGTTCTCTTTTATTGAATTCTAAAAAGATCGGAAGTAAATATAGCAAACCAACAATAAAAATACTAAATAATAATCCAAACAAAGTAATTCGGTTATGTAACATAGACTGAACTAGCAAAAGTTTTCCTAGGATAAAAAAAAGCAACACTATACCCATCATTTGCCTCCTCATTTCTCCATTTAGAGCAACACTCATGATCACATCCGTATACAATCACAAATTAAACGATTTCCTTTTCAAAATAAATTATAGCCTTGCTTATTAAAGTTTCAAATGCTCTTTTTTACCGTTTTGATAGGTAAAAACAGTTAATATATAAAGTTTCATAAAATGATATATGCCTTTCGCTATATAAAAGGAGATTGTCGATTAAAATATATTTATTACCGTTTTTAACGGTAAAAATAGTCATATCCTTATTCAGCATCTAAGTTTAAAATTATTTTGAAAACATTATCTTAACAACACTTTTTGTGATTGTTATCACAATAGCTTATTTATGTTAGTAAAAATATTATTTTAAATCAAAGTAGGAGATGAGATGGATAAGGCGAGTTTAAGAAGATTACACTTAATCGATATTTTAAGTAGTCAAGAAAAATGGTTCAAAACGGAGGAGCTTGCTAAAAATTTACATTGCACTGAGAAAACAATTCGAACTGATATACAAATTATCAATGCAACATTCCCAGAAGGATGGCATATTGAAACGATAAAAGGAAAAGGTATTTATATTAAAAATCCAATTAATTCCTCGCTTGATCAAGTTCGTTCACTTTTTGTTAAGAACTCTTTATCGCTTCAGGTAATCATGTTTATTCTAATAAAAGACATTGAACACATTAGTGATTTAGGAAAAGTCTTATATACGCATCACAATACGGTATATAAAATTCTCGAACGGGTAGACACCTTATTGAAGTCGTATAATTTAAGTTTGAAGCGTGCACCACTTGAAATTGTAGGTAATGAGTTTCAAAAAAGAATCTTATGCTGTGACGTATTATATGGTCTATATTCCCATACAAATAAATGGCCCTATGATTCACTATCGTTTTCTATTATAAAAAAAATAGTTACAAAGTCAGCTGAAAAAAATAATTTACTTTTATTTCCACCTACTATCTATAAATATATTTATTATGTTGGTACGATGCTTCAAAGAATCGATCGAGATATACAATTGGATTTAAATCCTTCTAACAATATTAAGGATTCAAAGTTTTTTTCAGTTGCAACTGATATATGCGTACAGCTAGAAAACATTTATAAAGTATCAATTCCATTAAATGAACTAAACGCTCTTTCTATAATGTTATCTGCATCCCCTTATTTTTCTAGCGATAATGAACCTCAAGATGAAATTATAAATAGCTACCATAACAAATCAGAAAAACAATATATAGAAATACACGAACTTGTTACGATGCTCGAAAAAAAGCTTAGTATAAAATTACATGATCATAATGATTTTATTCTCACTCTTCTAAAACAATTTAAAGCATTTTCCCTAGTTCTTTTTTTAAACGGTAGAATTGATCGATCTTGTCTCATTTCCGAATACGTTAAAAAGCGGTATCCGGAGTTATTTAATAAAGTAAAAACTGTATTTCGTAATTGGTGCAATTACTTTTCATATCCAGAAGTTAATAATGAAGTAATTGCTAAAATCACATTAAATATTCAAGCAATCATCATTAAATTATCATTAGTCAAAAAAAGGGTACTACTGTTAAGTAGTGAAGGTTATGGTGTAAGACAGTATATAACAACTAAACTAATAAAAGAATTCGGGGATAAAATACATTTTGTTGAACTCCAAAACGGCGAACTGAGGCCTGAAACAATTAGTAAATTACGTTTGGACTTTATCATTGCTGATTTTCAAATTGATATCGAAATTGTTCCAATTGCGGTAATTAGTTCTACTCTTTCACAGCGCGATATTAATCATATCGCCCATTTATTAAAATAAAGTTTATTTTGAATAAGAATTCAAAGGTGATTTTATGATAAAAGAAAGGTCAACATTCGTCACAAATGAGTTAGTTGAACTATTAAGGCAACTTGATCATGATACTTTTTTACACGGGATGCGTGTAGGTGAAATGTCTTATAAATTCAGTAGATATTTAGATCTCTCTTTGCATCAATCCAATCAATTACATTTGATTGGTTATGTACATGATATTGGTAAGCTTAAAATACCAAATTCAATCATTACAAAAAGAGGTCCTCTTACCGATTTCGAGTGGAATCTAATGAAGAATCACACAATTTATGGGTATGATTTATTAAAAAATTTCTCATATCATAATGATATTATAAATGCTGTACGCTATCATCACGAAAATATTGATGGGACTGGCTATGAAGGTTTATATAGTAACGAAATTGATTTTAATTCGAAAGTAATTAGAATAATTGATAGTTTTGATGCACTAACCCATGATCGTTCTTATAGAAAAAAATGTTCGATTGAACGATCGTTAAAAAAAATTCAAAAACAAAGTGGTACTGTTTATGACCAGGATTTAATAAAGGAATTCACTAAGTTTATTTGTAAACTGTATTAAGTAGTATTCAATAATGCTAATAATTTACACCTATTAATTGCTAGACCAGAATCTATTAACATGTTATAGTTTCATTAAAATTATAAATTTCACTCGTATAATAGTGAGGATATGGCTCACAAGTTTCTACCGGTTAACCGTAAATTTACCGACTATGAGTGGTAACACATCTGACATTTTAGCTCTAGTGAATCAAAGACTCAAAATGTGTTACTTCACTCATTTTATACAGTGAAGTACATGTTTTGAGTTTTTTGTTTAGATTAAGGGGGATCATTATGGAATTATTACTAAAAAAAATACAACAAGAAGGGATCGTTTTAGCAAATGATGTATTAAAAGTGGATGCTTTCTTAAATCATCAAATGGATCCTGTTTTAATGAAAGAAATTGGAGAAGAATTTGCGCGTTTATTTTCTGAAGAAAAAATAACTAAGGTAGTTACTATAGAATCTTCAGGTATCGGACCTGGGCTAATGACAGCACTTGCTTTAAATGTCCCTCTAGTTTTTGCACGTAAGAAAAAGTCAATCACAATGCAGCAAGATGTTTTTACTGCCAAAGTATATTCATTTACAAAAAAAGAAGAAAATGAAATTTCAATTTCTCATAAATGGTTAGACGAAGGCGATAAAGTTTTAATAATAGACGACTTCTTAGCAAACGGACAGGCAGCTCTTGGATTACTTTCAGTCATGGAACAAGCGAAAGCAGAAACAGTTGGCTTTGGAATCGTAATTGAAAAATCATTCCAAGATGGCGGAAAGATTCTGCGTGATCGTGGTTATCGAGTTGAATCTCTTGCTCGTATTCAATCTTTAAAAGACGGACAAATTAAATATTACAATGAAGAATTAACTGTTTAAAAATAAAAAAAGACATTGTTTGAACGATTTGTGTTGTTCACAATGTCTTTTTCTCTTGATTAAGCCTTTTTTAGGATTAAATATACAAAGTAAGGTCCACCGATTAAGGCTACTATAATCCCAGCTGGTATTCCTTCTGGATCGACTAAGTTTCTTCCGATTGTGTCGGCAACTATTAGTAATAATCCACCAATTAAAATTGCGATGGGTATAAATAATTGATTTCTTGGGCCAACTAAACTCTTAGCAATATGTGGTGCCATTAATCCGATAAACGCAATTCCTCCCGTTACTGAAACAGCAGATGCTGCTAATGCAACTGCTGCTAACATTAAAACAATTCTTTCCTTTTCTAATGAGACCCCTACCCCGATTGCAACAGGATCATTTAAATTAAGAAGGTTTAATGTGTTTGCTTTATATAAAGTAAACGGAATTAATACAATTAGCCAAGGTAAGAATGCCCAAATAAACGGCCAATCTGTCCCCCATATATTACCTGCTAACCATTTTGCAATAAAATCTACTTTAACACGTTCCGCAGATGAAATTAATACAATCATGATTCCTGAAAGAGCCATCGAGAAACCAATACCTACTAAAACTAGTCTTATAGGTTGTAAACCCGAATTTTTCTTATAAGAAAATAAGTAAATAATAATTGCTGTAAAAACAGCACCACAAAATCCAACGATTGGGATTAAATAAACAAACGATCCTGCTTCAATTGGAAAGTATAAAAAGAATACTGTAATAGCTACACCTGCGCCAGCATTAAAACCTAGTATTCCAGGCTCAGCCATATCATTTCGAGTTACCCCTTGCAAAATTGCACCAGATAATGCAAGTGCCATTCCTGCCATTAAAGTTATAATCATTCTAGGTAATCGAATTGAAAAGATGACAAACTCTTCTTTAAATGTACCATCCCCTAAAAATGTTGGAAGTAATCTACTATATGGTATTGATGAAAATCCCATTCCCATTCCGATAAACATTGTTAAGAGAATAAGTATAAAAAGTATCAATAGAATTAATCTTTGTTTTCTAATAATAGCAGGCTGTATCATGAAAATTCTTTGCCTCCTTTATGTACGATAAATAGAAAGAAAGGAAGGCCAATCATTGCAACAATCGCTGCAACAGGTGTTTCATAAGGTATATTAATTGTTCGCCCAAGTGTATCTGCCAACAGTAAGAAAGTAGCACCAAAAATAGCAGACATCGGTATAATAAATCGGTAATCAGTTCCGACGAATCCACGTACCATATGCGGTACCATTAAACCAAGAAATGCCATATTTCCTACTAGAGCAACTGCCGCTCCAGCCAGTAAAACGATTACTACAAATAAGATTGCTTTGATTCTTGGGATATTTTGACCTAGACCTACAGCAATCTCTTCATTTAAACTAAGTATTGTTAATTGACGTGCCAAGAAAATTGCTACTAGAATACCGACTACAATAAAAGGCGTAATCGTTTTTACTTGCCCCCATGAAGTACCAACTAATCCACCTGAAGTCCACATTGAAATATTTTGAGATATTTTAAAGTAAATCCCTACACCTTCAGAAATAGCAGTTAAAAAACCTGTAACAGCCGCCCCTGCTAAAACAATACGAAATGGAGAGAAGCCACCTTTCTTCACTGTAGCAATACCAAAAACGATTAGTGAACCGACCGCTGCACCAATAAAACAAGCTATCATAATCCCAAAATAATTTACTTTTGGTAGGAAAGCCATTGTTATTGCTAAAGCTGCATTTGCTCCTGCCGTTAACCCAAGCAAACCCGGATCTGCAAGTGGATTTCTTGTCATCCCTTGCATGATAGCACCTGCCACCGCAAGAGCTGCCCCTACAAATATTGCCGCCACCTCTCGAGGTAACCGTAACTCTCTAATAATAGAAATCTGTTGATTATTCATGTTTGTAAAAATCGCATTCCATACATCCCCAATAGTTGTATCCGCTGCGCCGAAAACAATCGCTATTACAAACATAACTATAAAAATGATAATCCCAAATATAAATTTAAAAAAGAATGAAACTGAACCTTTGTTTTGTTGTGTCATTAGCCACTCATCTTCTCTTTATAGAATGTCTTCAGACTGCCCGCCAAACGCTCGCTTTCTGCAGTGCTCATTACCGACTAGGGTAGCTTCGCGCTTCAAAAGACAATGTTTTCAATCAGTCTGCAATAAATTTTTTGGACAATGTCTAAATATAAGAGTAGGAATAATAGAATTCCTACTCTTATTTTTGTTAGTTACCTAAAAATTGCTTTTTAAAGAATTCTAATTGCATGTCTAAAGTATCTGGATCATTGAAGTAGAATTCACTTCCATTTACTTCGAAAACGTGCTTATTCTTTACTGCTGGTGTATTTTTGTAAGTATCTGTTTTTTCTACAGAAGTATCAGTTTGATCAAATTTACTGAAGATTACATAGTCACCCATAAATTCAGGAAGTACTTCTAAAGAGATTGCATAATATCCTGGTTTCAATGCATTTTCTTCAACTTTTTTAGGCATATTTAATTTCATCTCTTGGAAAAGAATTTCTGTTCCACGACCCCAGTTGTTACCATATACATAAAGCTGCTTGTCAAATTTTTCAATTACAGAAACTGTTGCATCTTGACCAATTTTAGCTTTAATCTCTTCTCCTGCCTTTTGTGCACGGGCTTTAAAATCATCTACCCATGCTTGCGCTTCTTTTTCTTTGTTTAATAATTTACCAATTTCAATATGTTGAGTTAAGTAATCTACTTTGCCGTAAGTATAAACTACAGTAGGTGCGATTTTCTTTAATTTATCAAGGTTTTTAACATTATCTAAACCAATGATTAAATCTGGATTTAATTCAATAATTTTTTCAATATTATCATCTGAAACTACTTCAACATTTTTTAATTTCTCAGCCCAGCGCGGATTAGACTTAGACCAAGAATCAACACCGACGATGTTAACTCCTAAAGACATTACATTTCCTGCAAACGATGATAGCACCACTACACGTTTAGGATTTGCTGGGACTTTAACTGGACCATTTTGAGATTGATATGTAATAGTTCCAGACTTTTTTGGTACATTCTTTGAGCCTTCTGTACTTGATGCTCCTTTACTGCATGCACTAATAATTAGCACGAATATTAAAAGAAATGGTATTAGGGCTTTCTTCATTTTTCTCTTCTCCCTTAAGTAAGTTGTATGTAATGCACATTGGTTTATTTGTTCTTGGATCTCTTCCAATTACTGTATCAATTGAAAAAACTTTTTTTAGAACTTCATGTGTAATAACTTCTTCGCAAGAACCTGCTTTTACGATTTCCCCATCTTTCAGTGCGATGATATAATCTGCAAATCGAGCTGCTTGATTTAGGTCATGTAAAACCATTACAATCGTACGTTCTTGCTCCTGATTCAGCGTTTGTAACAACTCCAAAATTTCGAGCTGATGAGCTAAATCTAAATATGTAGTAGGCTCATCAAGGAAAATGATTTCAGTTTCTTGCGCTAACGCCATTGCGATCCAAACTCGTTGACGTTGACCTCCTGAAAGTGAATCAACCGACTTGTACTTATATTCCTTTGTACCTGTAACCTCAAGTGCCCAGTCAATTACTTCAATATCTTTTTTAGTTAATCTGCCAAACCCACTTTGATATGGGAATCGACCATAAGACACTAGTTCACCTACTGTTAAACCACTTGCACTCTCTGGTGTTTGAGGTAGAATCGCCATTTTTTTAGCTAGTAATTTAGTATTCTCTGAAGCAATGTTTTCTCCATCTAAAATAATCGTTCCGGATTGATGAGAGATTATTCTTGTAATCGCCTTCAAAAGAGTCGACTTACCGCATCCATTTGAACCAATGATTGTTGTAATTTGTTTATCCGGAATTTTTATATTAAGGTCTTTTACAATCAAACGATCACCATAACCAATGGTCAGTTCATTAGTAAATAACCGAACCATAAACGGACCTCCATTCATTTAATATTCAAACCGTTAATGATAATGATAATTATTATCAATCAATGTTACTAGGTAAATATAAGTCTATTTACTGATATTGTCAATATTATTTTTTAGTGGAATCATTGAAAAATTCTCAAAAATGGTTTATATTTTATTGAGAATGATAATCAATGACAGAATATTCTGGAGTGAGACGGAAATGAATATAATTGATCTATATGATGTAACAGTAATCGGGGGAGGTCCTGCTGGACTATACTCTGCTTTTTATAGTGGTTTAAGAGAAATGAAAACAAAAATAATAGAATTTCAATCTGAATTAGGTGGGAAAGTTCATTGTTATCCTGAGAAGATGATTTGGGATGTTGGAGGACAGCCACCAATTCCTGGTGAAAAATTCATCGGCCAAATCGTTCAGCAAGGTTTAACGTTTGATCCTACAGTTGTATTAAATGAAAAAGTCGACACGATCACTCGTGATGATAATGGCATTTTTATTTTACATACTTCTTCAGGTCAAAAGCATTATTCTAAAACAATTATTGTTGCAGTTGGCAGTGGAATATTAAACCCAACAAAGCTTAAAATAGATGGTGCAGAAAGATTTGAAGTTTCAAATTTAAACTATACAGTAAAATCACTTAAACATTTTAAAGACAAAACTGTAATCGTTTCCGGTGGTGGTAATTCTGCGATTGATTGGGCTAATGAATTAGAGACGGTTGCTAAGAAAGTTTATTTAACTTACCGAAAAGATGCTCTAAAAGGTCATGAAGCTCAAGTCTCTCAATTAATGAATAGTTCAGTAGACTGTCTTTTCAATACATCAATTACGAAATTAATTGCTTGTGAAAATCATGAAGAAATAGAAAAAGTTGAATTAACAAATAACGAAACTGGTGAAGTATCTCATTTGGCAATTGATGAAGTAATCATAAACCACGGTTATGAACAAGATACTTCTTTATTAAATAACAGTGAAATAAAAGTAGAAATGATTCAAGATTTCTATATTAAAGGGAATACAACGAGTGAAACTTCGATTGAAGGGATTTATGCAGCTGGAGATATTTTAATGCATGAAGGAAAGTTACAACTAATTGCTGGAGCATTTCAGGATGCCGCTAATGCCGTTAATAAAGCGAAACAATATATTCAACCAGATGCTAATGGATCAGCAATGGTTTCATCTCATAATGAAGTATTCAAACAACGAAATCGTGATTTAATTAAACAGATGATGAACTAATTTCAATAAATTTTCACTTGGCTAATAACAAAAAAAACGAATTCCATGTGAATTCGTTTTTTATTTCTTAAGCGTTAGACTTTAATTCCTTCTTTTAGTATAAACTCTTCTATTTTTTCTTTCTCATTTCCACACCGTCATATATTTTTTTCGATATTTTGGATCCTCTTCAGTTTCAATCAATTCCAAAGCCTTTTGTTTAATCTCTTCATTCTTAACCGCATCATAAAGGTTTCTCATACATTGAATGATATCGTAACGAATCAATGTATGGTTCTTTTCTTCATTGCAATTTAAATAACGATTTTCTAAATGATTAAGGACGATTGCTCTTTGTTCTGGACCAGCTAATCCTACTCTCCATATTGATTGTAAGGTATGTCTTGCGGTAACAAATTTTGGATCATATGTAACTTGCCAAATTGAATGAAAATCATTTAGCATTCTTTTCTCTGGATCACTAATGGCTAAATTTGAGAGAAATTGTGCCGCTCTTGACCTTTTGTGATTTCCTTTATGCGTAAGCTCTGATTTTAATCGATCCCATACTTCATACGACCAATCTACTTTTTCTTTTGTAACGGAAATAATATAGTCAAAGGCTTCGTATTGCAAATTCTTGTCATTTGATTCAAGGTTTTCAAAATAAGTTTGTACTTGTTGATCCATTTTACGTACCTCTCCTGAGAATAGTAAATAAATTCTTTTATCTAGATGATATCATTCCCTAGCATTCACTTGCTATGAAAAAAAATTATCTTATCGTTCAATTTTTTTTCGATTTTTATAATACTAAGCCTACTTATTCCAGTCAATATACCATAAAATCGTTGATTATCTATTTAATTAAACGTTTGTTTAGTTTTAAAATAAATGGTTTCGGTAAAAAGTACACCTATGTATTAATAATGAAATTAAAATATAAATGAACGATATGCAGTCCCTGGTCGTATAAGAAGTAAGGAGGGATTTTTAATGAAAACAATTTTATTTGAGGAAGATAAATTAATCATTTCACTTTCTAGTCTTGAAACAATTTTAGGATTAAGACATACAATCGAAGTACCATATGGTGATATTAAGGATGTTACGATAGAGGATCTCCATCAATTTCTGTGGAAAATTTATGGTACTCAAATAGGTGCAAATAAATATGGCTATTTTAAAAAGGACGGCGTCAACTATTTTGTTGCTACAAGTACTAACAAGGGTAATTTAGTATTAACTTTAAACAATCATAAATATGATAAAGTCATTTTAGAAATGGATCATGTTGACGATGTTTTCCAGCAGATTCAAAATACTTTGCGTACTTATATTAAATAAATTAAATTAGACTGTCTTTTTACAGACAGTCTTTTCGATTTTATAAATGAATAATTTCAAAACGATTATCAAATTCTCTTAAATATTCTACGACTAGTTTGCGATGACAATGATGTGGTTTTTCTTCGCTACACATAAAACACGGAACGCCGTTACTTATAAAGTCGTTTATTTTTGTTTCGATTTTACGATTTTGTATTAAGCTCAAAAAGTCTTTTTCAAAATCATTCCACGAGACTTCCTTTTTCTTAATTGCTTTCAGTAATTCTTCCGTTGGAGCTAAATCTGTGTCATGTGTGTATTGAATATTTAATAAATCCATTACAAAATGAAGGTCATCTTTTTTTGCATATCCTGCTAGTTGTGATGTGTTATGTAATCGGGTATCAATTAGATGAGTTATGTTATTTTGTTGTAGCATTGTTGAGAATGTTCTTAAAGATTTTTTAGAAAATCCGATTGTTGTTATTTTCATTTTGGCTAACTACTCCTTTAATTTGAATTGTGGTAGGTAATCAATATTTGTTTGTTGCTTAAAAAAAGGATGTTCGTTGATTTCCACTCTAGGATATTCACTTTCCATCTTGATTGATTGTCTAGTCGCATTCGTCCATTTATGTCCTGAGGCTTCGCGCATTTTCATAAGAGTCAAGCATCCTTATGTTCCATCTTTTCTTTTTCTATAGTTGATTCAAAGTTAATTTAAACCAAAAATATTTTCAGATAATTCAAACTTTAATTAAAAACAATACTCTAATTGTTACCGATTGTCAATTTTAATCATCTAACCTTTCCATAAACAAAGTTCGAGGTTATGAAATGAGAAATTAATCCAGAATTTTATAAGTAATGTTTTTTGTAATATATATTTGACACATTCTATAAATGTAATATATATTTTACATAAAGTAATATATATTTTACTTCACCAGGAGGAAAACAGTGGACGGATCTAAAGTGAAACTCGCTCGCGTTGAAAAAGAACTAACACAGCAAGCTCTAGCAGAATTGGTTGGTGTAACACGTCAAACCATTAACCTTATTGAAAAAGGGAAGTATAATCCAACAATTAAATTATGTGTAGAGTTAGCCAAATCTTTGGGAAAAACGCTAGATGAACTCTTTTGGGAAGAGGATTAAAATACTAGGAGGGAAATGTAAATGTTGTTTAAAAAGCAAGTGATGGACGAGAGAATTATTCTAGAACGCTATAAAATTTTAGGAATTGCTGGAGCGGTTTTTTCAATCGGAATACTATTTGATATCCTTTATAAGGTTTTATTTTTAAAAGCAGCAATTCAATCTTTCATGGTAGAACTGATTATATTTTTGCTAGCTGGAACCATTTATTTAATTTTGGGAATTTGGAAGAGCGTATTATTTCAAATGAACAATAAATCAGATAAAGTGATTTTCAAATTTAAAGCGTTTTGGTCAAGTTTACTATTAGGACTATTATTTCTAGTCTCTGATTTATTTACCAAGGATAATTTTGTGATCGCAAAAAATCATTTAGGATTGACTTTATTAGCATTTATTTCGATTGTTCTGATTTCCTGGTTTATTGATGTATTTTTAATGAAGCTTGCAAATAGAGAGTAATAGAAAAGGAGATGGATTAAATGATGATCGAAAGCAAATATATTGATAAGGTTAAATTAGATTTGGTTGATAACGAAGAATTACAATTAATCGTTGAAGGAAGAACTGTCCCTTCCAGCCCCACATTGAAACTTTTACCGGAAATCTCCTGGTTAACAAAAGAAAATATGCAAGTTATTTTTGTCCTTACCTCTCAGAGAATCATAGTTTATAAAATTCATCTCAACCAATCACTTTCTTTCGCCTTAGACATAAATAAGTCTGCTATAAAATCAGTTACAGAATCGAGTGGACCTCTAAACAAGGGAATTATAGTAACCCTTGATACACAAAAAATTTATAAATTTCTATTTAAAAAGGAACGAATTAAGGAAATAATACATTATTTATCGGAATAATTCGGGATATACTTCTAATCATAAATTGCGAGTATTCAGTTTTTTATAAAAGAAAAGGATAGAAAAACCTGCTGCTTCTCTATCCTTTATTAACTTAATATTTAAAGGTCACAATAACAGTTTCGTAGGTCTATATATTAGAGTATCTCAATAATTTTTTATGACTTCACTGCCTCAACTGTAACTTCTTCAAATGGCCAAGCTGGAAGCATTTTTCTTAACACTTTATCTTCTCTATAACCAAGGTCATATTCAGCTTGCATAATTGTGTGAATTTCTCTTGTTCCTTCGTAAATAACAGGTGCTTTTGAGTTTCTTAAATAGCGTTCTACTGGGAATTCGTTTGAGAATCCGTATGCACCGTGAATTTGAACTGCATCATTTGCTGCTTCATTTGCGGCATTACAAGAGATCCATTTTGCTAGAGACGTTTCTCTAGTGTTACGTTTTCCATTATTTTTTAACCAACCAGCCTTATAAACTAATAGACGTGAGATTTCAAGGTTTGATGACATTTTCGCGATCATTTGTTGTACTAATTGATGTTTTCCAATTTCTTTTCCAAATGTTTTTCGCTCATTACAGTATTTTACGCTTGCTTCAAGTGATGCTTGAATTAATCCACAAGCACCAGCTGCAACTGTGAATCGTCCGTTATCAAGCGCAGACATTGCAATTTTAAACCCTTCACCTTCGAAACCTAGTAAGTTTTCAGCCGGGACTCTTACATCATCTAAAAATACTTCACCAGTATTCCCTGCTCTAATACCCATTTTTCCTTTGATCGCTTTTGTGGAAACGCCTTCAAAAGTCCGTTCTACGATAAAGCAAGAAATTCCATGGTGCTTTAAGTCATGATTTGTTTTCGCAAAAATTAAGAAATGGTCCGCTACATCACATAAAGAAATCCATGTTTTTGATCCGTTTATGATGTAACTATCTCCATCTTTTACAGCTGTTGTTGCCATTGCTACTACATCTGATCCTGCATTTGGCTCTGTTAATCCAAACGCACCAATTTTCTTACCTTGCGCTTGAGGAACAAGAAACTTTTTCTTTTGTTCTTCAGTTCCCCATTGTAGTAATGTCATACTATTTAAACCAGTATGTACTGAAACAGCAGTACGGAAAGCAGTGTCTCCTCGCTCTAATTCCTCACATACAATCGCTAATGTGTTATAATCCATTCCTACTCCACCGTATTGTTCTGGAATACATACTCCCATTAGTTGTAAATCTGCAAGTCGTTTTAGAATATTCGCTTCAAAATGTCCTTTTTCATCCCATTCTTTTATAAATGGGATAATTTCTCTGTCTACAAATGACCTGACTACTTTCCTTACACTAATTTGTTCCTCAGATAATGAAAAATCCATTTTTATTTCCTCCTTAAATTGTTTTATTTCGTTTCATATCTTCTATTTCAATTCGAGAATACCCTAGTTTAGTTACTATTTCTTCTGTATGCTCACCATGTAAAGGCGGGTGTCTTAATACTTCAATTGGTGTTTTTGATAATTTTAACGGTGATCCGACTAATTTTAGATCCTTTATATAAGGATGGTTTACTTCCAACACCATTTCTCTCGATTTAGCTTGTTCAGACTGTAGGGCTTCACTCACATTATTTATTGGGCCATTTGGAATCCCTATTTGATCTAATAATTGTTTCCACTCATTTTTACTTTTCAACTTCAACTTATTTTGAATTAATTGCTCTATTTGTTTTCTATGCTGTAAACGGCCCGTATTTGTCTCAAATTTTTCATCCATTAAGTCTGGTTCATCAATTAGTAATGTAAACCTTTTAAATTGTTCATCATTACCTACCGCAACGACTAATTCACCGTCACTTGCAGTAAAGACTTGATATGGAACGATATTTGGGTGTTGATTTCCCATTCGTTCAGGTACAATTCTACTACATAAATAATTACTAGCTACATTTACTAAAGCAGCTAGCTGAGAGTCAAACAATGAAATATCGATTTCCTGACCTTCTCCTGTACGATCTCGATTCTGAAGTGAAGCAAGAATCCCAATACATGTAAATAGACCAGTTAAAACATCCGAAATGGCTACACCTACTTTTGTTGGCTCTGCCTCTTTCTCTCCAGTAATGCTCATTAATCCAGACATCGCTTGGATGATATAATCATATCCTGGTAAACTTGAATTCGGTCCTTCACTACCAAACCCACTAATGGACGCTAGTATTATGTCTTCCTTTATTTTTTTCAAATCCTCATACCCAAAACCTAGCTTTGTCATTGTTCCAGGTTTGAAATTTTGAACAACTACATCTGCCTCTGAAACTAGCTTTTTTAAAATTTCTTTACCTTGCTCACTTTTTAAGTTTAGTGTTATGCCTTTTTTATTGCGGTTTGCACATAAATAATAAGCGCTTTCACCTTCAACGAAAGGTGGCCCCCATCCCCTAGTTTCATCGCCATTATTTATACTTTCTACTTTTATAATCTCTGCTCCTAAATCCCCAAGGATCATCGTACAAAAGGGTCCGGCTAGTACTCTTGTTAAATCAATGATTTTTATTCCATGTAATGCACCTGGCAATTTTTCCACCTCTATTAATCTAGTTAATAAGCCAGTAAAACGATCAATCACAATAGTTGAATTGAATGTTTAACTGGCTTACAACTGCGCTTTGTATTAACAGTAGATTTATTAAATGTCTAACCCAATTGAAATATATTTAACTTCTAAAAATTCTTCAATTCCAAAATGACCGCCTTCTCTCCCAAGACCACTCTCTTTATAACCGCCAAATGGAACTTGTACAGCAGAAGGTGTACCATCGTTTAGTCCAATAATTCCGTACTCAAGTGCTTCTGTAACACGGAACGAACGACTTAAGTTTTCCGTATAAACATATGCAGCAAGACCGTAATTTGAATTATTTGCTCTCTCAATTACTTCTTGTTCAGTTTTAAAAGTAGTAATTGGTGCAAGTGGACCAAATATTTCTTCCTTCATACATGCCATTTCATCCGTAATACCCGTTAAAATAGTTGGTGCATAATAATATCCATTTTCCTCTGAAGGTTTATTCCCACTATATACGATTTTTCCACCATTATTAGTAGCATCTTCAACTAGCGTTTTTACCTTTTCTAAAGCTGCATCATCAATTAGTGGACCAACGTCAATTCCTTCTTCTAAACCGTTACCCACTTTTAATTTTTCTAGCTCTTTTGTAAATAACGCTGTAAATTCTTCAGCTACACTTTCCTGTACATAAATACGATTTGTACAAATACAAGTTTGACCCGCATTGCGGAATTTTGACTGAACTAAGCCAACCGCTGCTTTTGATAAATTAGCATCATCCATGACAATAAATGGTGCATTTCCACCAAGCTCTAGTGAAACCTTTTTAACATTCTCTGCTGCTCCTACCATTAGCTTTTTGCCAACTTCAGTAGAGCCAGTGAATGTAATCTTTGTTACTCTTGGATCTTTTAGCCATACATCGCCAATTTCAGAAGACTTACCAGTAACGACATTAATTACACCTTTTGGAATTCCCGCTTCATGAGCAAGCTCCGCAAGTTTTAATGCTGTTAAAGGTGTTTGAGTAGCCGGCTTAATAACCGTTGTACAACCAGCTGCAAGTGCAGGAGCAACTTTTCTTGTAATCATAGCTGCCGGGAAATTCCAAGGAGTAATTGCTGCTACAACTCCTACAGGTTCTTTCCTAATTAGAATTCGTTTATTAGGTTGTGATGCAGGAATTGTTTCTCCATATACACGTTTACCTTCTTCTGCATACCAAGAAATAAAACCATTTGCATAAACAGTTTCACCTAATGCTTCTTTTAATGGTTTACCTTGCTCAATTGTCATTAATTTAGCAATTTCTTCTTTCTTTTCGTCAATCAGACGATACCAATTCATTAATAAATGGTATCTTTCTTCTGCTGTCTTTTTCGACCAAGTTTTAAATGCTGTATGAGCAGCATCAACAGCTAATTTTGCTTCATATGTACCACCCGTTGGAATTGCACCTACAACTGCACCAGTTGCAGGATTTGTAACCTTCGTATAATATTCATGATCGTTCCCAACCCAAGTACCATCTATATACATTGGGTAGACTTCATATTTCTCTTTAATTTGGCTCATGAGTTTACCTCCAATTGTAATTCTGGTAGTAATACAGCTTCAATTGACTCCCTTAAAATATCTAGTCCCTCTTCAAGCTGTTCATCTGTAATCGTTAGTGGCATTAACAAACGAATAACATTGCCAAAGATACCCGCGCTTAACAACATTAACCCTCTATTGTTAGCTTCTTTTACAATCTTTCCAACTGTCACTTTATCTGGTGTTTTATCTTTCTTATTTGTTACAATCTCCATTGCACACATTGCGCCAATTCCGCGAATATCACCTATTTGTTCAAACTGTTTAGCCCACTCATGCATTTTCTCATTAACTTTTTCGCCGATTACGACAGCTCGCTCATTTAATTCTTCTTCCTCAATGATATCGAGTACTGCTAATGCTGCACGACATCCAAGTGGACTTCCAGAGTATGTTCCACCTATTTCTCCGGCATCAGAAGCTTCCATAATTTCTTTTCTACCGATAACACCACTAATAGGTACTCCTGCACCCATTGATTTTGAAATTGTCATTAAATCAGGCTCAACTCCAAAGTGCTCAATTGCAAAATATTTACCTGTTCTAGCAAAACCAGTTTGAATCTCATCTGCTACAAATAATATTCCATATTGCGTACAGATTTCTCTGACCCTTTTTACAAAATCAAGATCAGGAACAATAAAGCCACCTTCACCTTGGATTGGTTCCATTACGACTGCAGCAATTGTTTCTGGTGCAACCTCTGCAATCAAAAACTGTTCAAATTGTTCAATGATAAATTTACTATATTCTTTTTCATCCATTTGATCTGGACGACGGTAAACATATGGATATGGTGCTTTATATACTTCAGGAGCAAATGGTCCAAATCCATATTTGTATGGCTTAACTTTACTTGTCATCGTCATTGTCATTAATGTTCGACCATGGAATCCTCTAGTAAAAGAAATGATTCCTTGACGCTTTGTATACTTTCTAGCAATTTTCACTGCATTTTCAACAGCTTCTGCGCCACTATTAAAAAATGCTACTTGTTTTTCAAAACTTCCAGGTGAAAGATCTGCTAATCTTTCTGCAAGCTGAATATAAGATTCATACATCATGACATTAAAGCCTGTGTGAATATAATCACCAGCCTGAGCTTGAAGCGCCCTTACTACTCTAGGATGAGAATGGCCCACATTTATTGTTCCAATTGCACCTGCAAAGTCAATAAACGTATTACCATCAATATCCTCAACTAATGCACCCTTTGCTTTTTTTACAAATGCTGCACTATTATTACTAATCCCTTTTGGAACCACTTTATTTCTTCTAGCAACCAACTCTTGTGATTTTGGTCCTGGAATTGAAGTTTGGATTTTAACGAATTTTCGATCTGCCATAATTGCACCATCCTATCTATAATGATTTTTAAGTCGATTAACACAGTTCTAAGAATCTGATTTCAGACTGATTGAAAACGCTTGTCTTTCTAGGCGCGAAGCCTGAGGAGGAGCGGAGTTACCCTAAACGGTAATGAGCACCGTAGCAGGCGAAGCAACGAAGAAAGCGAGCGTTTTTCAACAGTCTGAGCATGTCATGATTATCGGTCATGACATGCTGAAAATCTTAAACTTCAATAGTAGATAAAATTTCTTTAAATGCACTTACTACAGTATCAACTTCTTCATAGCTAATTTTTAAAGAAGGCTCGATACGAATTGTTTTTGAGTTAATTAATGTACCAGCAACTAGGATCCCTTTATCAAACATTCCCTTAGAAACTTCATAGCCAATTTCATCTTGATGGAACTCGATTCCAATCATTAAACCTTGACCACGAATTTCTAAAACTTTGTCTTCATGTCCTTTTGCTGCTTCTTTTAATTGATCTAAGAAGTAAGCCCCAACTACTTCTGCTCTTTCAGGTAATTTTTCTTCAAGAAGCACACTGATTGTAGCAATAGCAGCTGCACATGCTAATGGATTTCCACCAAATGTTGTTGTATGCATAAATGGATTTGGGAACCAGCTTTTGAAAACTTCTTCTTTTGCAACTACTGCTCCAGCTGGCATAACTCCGCCACCGAATGCTTTCGCAAGACAAATAATGTCTGGAACCACTTCATATAAATCAGCAGCAAACATTTTACCAGTACGTCCCATACCTGTTTGAACTTCGTCAAAAATTAATAGAGCTCCGTACTCATCACATAATTCACGAACTTCTTTTAAGTAGTTTGGAGGAGGAAGAATAATTCCACCTTCACCTTGAATTGGCTCAAGTATAACTGCTGCAACATCTTCGCCTACTAAAGAGCAAGTTTCAAATGTTTTTCTCATCATATCAATGTCACCAAATGGAACATGGCGGAATCCAGGAATTAACGGTAAAAATGGTTTACGGAACATACCTTTTGCAGTACCAGATAAAGAACCTAAGCTTTTTCCGTGGAATGCACGTGTAGTTGAAATAAATGTACTGCGCTCACTATACATTTTTGCAAGCTTTAATGCTGCTTCTACGCTTTCAGTACCACTATTTGTAAAGAATGAGTATTTTAAATCACCAGGTGTAATATCTGCTAAAATTTTAGCAAGCATTGCACGTAATGGATCTAATAAATCTTGGCTATGAAGTGCCTGTCTTTTTAACTGATCTGTAACAGCTTTGATAACTTTTGGATGACGGTGACCAACATTATAAATTCCAAATCCGCCTAAACAGTCAATATACTCTTTACCATTTACGTCTTTAAAGCATGAGCCGCTATCAGACCATTCAACAGATGCAAATTGACCGCCTTCTGTAACCGTTTTGCGGTAAGCAAGGAAACCTGGATTTACATGTTCTCTAAAACCATCAACTGTTTCCTTAGTGATCCACGCAGCGTCTTCTTCTGTAACAGTCTCTTTTTCTATTAAACTTAAAACCTTATTAATGTACTCGGTTACATTTTTTTCTTCACTTTTTAATTCGTTTTTTAAATTGATACTCATTTTGTTCACTCCTATAGTCGTTTTATCTATTTTTATCTTTCCTATATGTCTCTTCTTAAAACTGCCTAAAATTATTCTGCAAACCATCCAATTGGTTCAACTTGTAAGTTAATGTTAATTTGTTTAATTTCTTGGAATTCTTCTAGTCCAAATGTACCTAGGCTACGCCCTACACCGCTTTGTTTGTAGCCGCCCCAAGGTGCTTCATTGTATGTTGGGTGGTATGAGTTAATCCAAGTAATGCCTGAACGTAGCTTTTTAATTACCCTTAAAGCTTTCGCTCCGTCTTTACTAAAGACAGCACCCGCTAAACCGTATACAGTGCCATTTGCAAGTTTTAACGCTTCTTCTTCAGATTTAAACTTTTGAATACATACGACTGGACCAAAAATTTCTTCTTGGACAATGCGCATATTTTGTTCAACATCTGCAAAAACAGTTGGTTCAACAAAATAACCTTTTTCCAAACCATTTTTTTCGATTCGATTTCCACCACAAGCAAGTCTCGCGCCTTCTTCTTTACCTATTTGTATATAGCTTAAAACTTTTTCTAAATGCTCTTTACTAACTAGAGGCCCCATTTCTATTTCAGCTACATCCCCAGGACCTACTTTTATTTTCTCGGCACGTTCTACAAATCGCTCTACGAAGCGATCATAAATTGATTCTTCGACTAAAATTCTTGATCCAGCCGAACAAACTTGACCTGAACCTGCATAAATCCCAAATAGAGCATAATCGACAGCCGTTTCAAAATCTGCATCTGCAAAAATGATATTCGGAGATTTTCCACCAAGCTCCAGTGATACTTTTTTCATCGTATCTGCCGCTGTTTTCATGATATGTTTGCCTGTTTTTGTTCCACCTGTGAATGAAACCATATCAACATCAGGGTTGGCAGCGATTTCATTTCCAACTACTGGACCAGCACCCATAACCATGTTTGCTACACCTTGTGGAAGACCAACCTCTTCAAAAATTTCAAATAATTTCTTTGGAGTCACTGGTGTTACCTCAGAAGGTTTGAAAACAATTGTATTACCTGCCGCTAGTGCTGGAGCAATTTTCCATACACTCATTAATAATGGATAGTTCCAAGGAACAATTAATCCACATACTCCAATTGGTTCGCGAACAACCATAGCCTGCATAGGATCTGCTACATGGTAAGTAAAACCATCTGGCTTTGTAATTAATCCTGCATAATAACGGAAACAAGCTGCTGCATCGGCTACATCAAAACCCGCCTCACGATTTGTTTTTCCATTATCTAATGTTTCAAGTTTAGTTAGTTCTTCTTGGTACTCTTCTATTTTGTCTGCAATTTTAAATAAGTAAGTTGCTCTTTCTTGAGCAGATAAATCAGACCATCTTCCATCATTGAATGCTTTACGCGCAACATCAATTGCTTCTTTCGCATCTTCAACCGTTCCTTCAGGAGCATATGCAATGACTTCTCCATTTGCTGGGTTAATAACAGGGCGTTTCTCATGATTGCTAGAATCTTTCCATTCGCCATTAATAAACATCTTTAAATCAATTGTTTTAAATTGAACATCGACCATTGTATATAAACCCTCCTTAAATTCTTAACAATTTAATATTTTGCAAGAACCGTGCCAACTTTAATACACCTAATTTATAAAGGTTTTACTTCAATAACCTGTACATTATTATTCAATTTTGCATAACACTATTACACTTTGCATAATCTTTGAAAATCGTAAAAAATCTACGATCATTAAACGTTTTTAAAACTATTTCTGTAAAACGACATATTAAGAAAATTCATTGCATAGGCTAGAACACCATGAAAGGAGGAATTATTATGTTGCTTGCAGGAACTTGCATTGCGGTTGGACTCATCATCATATTCATGGCATTTAGTCTCTCGAAGGACCAAGTTAGTATGACTGAAGTAATTAATAGTAATGTTGAAAATATAGGGGATTTAGAGAAATAAAAAAAACGCACCCTGTGCGTTTTTTTTATTTAAATGACATAAAGTCACTATTCATATTCTTTTCATTCATTATTTTTTGATACTTACGACTAACCGAGGACTGACTAATGCCTAAAACCTGTGCAGCCTTCGTTGTTGTTTTATATTGCTTCATCGCAAGTACAATAAGTTGCTCCTCAACATAATCTATCGCTTCTTGGAGAGGAATTACTTTATTTATGACTGGTTTAGATTTATTAAAGTCATAGCTATTTGGTAAGAATTGATTAACATCCTCTGCATTAATAATTTGATCTTCTGCAGAGACGACTAATCTTTCTATAATATTTTGAAGTTCTCTGACATTCCCTGGCCAAGAATAAAATTCTAATACGTTAATTGCATCTGGAGTAAGATGAAAACTCTTATTATACTTTTCATTTAATTGCTGTAAGAAATGGAAAGCTAATAATGAGACATCTTCAATTCTTTCTCTTAACGGTGGAATATTTAAAGGTATAACATTTAAGCGATAATACAAATCCTCCCTAAATGTACGTTCTTCAACCATTTTTTCTAGTCTTTTATTTGTAGCTGCAATAATTTGCACATTTACTTTAATTGGCTTTGTACTTCCAACTGGAATTACTTCTTGTTCTTGAAGGACTCTAAGCAGTTTTACTTGTAAATGCAATGGCATTTCACCAATTTCATCTAAAAATAAAACACCTTCATCTGCTTGCTTAAAATAGCCTTCCTTATTTTGATCTGCTCCTGTAAACGATCCTTTAATATAGCCAAAAAGCTCACTTTCCAGAAGATTTTCAGGTATTGCACCGCAATTTAATTTTAAAAACGGTTTTGAAGAACGGTTTCCTAATTGATGAATAGCCTGTGCAATTACTTCCTTCCCTACACCAGACTCTCCATGCAGTAACACGGTGGAAGAAAAATCAGCAATTTTTTTCGCTTGGTTGATGATTTGCTCCATTTTTGGACTACAGTAAATTAGTTTTTTAACAAAACGATCCTTGCTCTTTATATCTTCAAGCTCCTTTTTATATTGCTCAGAAATCTTCTTCATTTCTTTTAATTCCGTTTTAAGGCGTGAAGTTTCTGTAATATCTCTAGAAGCAATAATAATACGTTCAATTTCCATATTCTCATCAAAAACTGGGTTTCCTACCGCAAGTACTTTACGTCCATTAATTGCTTCTTGAACAATTGAGACTTTCTTCTTTTTTTCTAACACTAGTTTTGTAACAGATGGCGTAAAAAGTCCTTGGTTTTCGAATTCTAAAATACTCTTTCCAAGTAGTTCCTTTAAATCTACATTCCAAAATCCAGGAATTATATTTTCACTGTAACGGAGTAGCTCACCTTTACGATTTACTACAAGTATTTCATCATAAATACTCGATAAAATAGCATTTAAATCTTTATTTAAATCTTTTACATATTCTATTTCGGAGGCCATTTCTTCAACCATTGGGAGATCTTGTACGACAATGACGACTCCTTCAACCTCGTTATCAACGAAAATTGGGCTATAATCAACAAGAACACCCATATCGTCACTTATTTGAATCTGATTAAGAATTGTTTTACCTGTCTCAAATACATTATCAACTTGTTCACCGCTAAAAATAGTTTCTGCTTTTATATTAATTACTTTTTCTGATGTTGATTTAATCATTTTCAACCCAGCATCATTACAATTTACAATTACTTTATTTTTATCTACTACAAATGTTCCCATCGGTATCGATGTTAAAATGCTCTTTAATAAATCCACACTTTTATTTTCTTGTTTGAAAAGCTCCGCTAAAATATCTTCACGAAGTATGTAACCAATTGGCATATCTTCCTCTTCTTTTACAATCGAGATCGGTTCACCAATAATTTGAAATAGAGTAGTTAATGAAATTTGCTCACTTAAGCGACTAACACTATTTATCGATTGAGAAGAACTAGTAATCTTTGAGATTGCTATACTTTTCTTTTTATTACTACTTTGAGTAATATTATTTAATTGAACATAACCAAAAATCTGATTTTGTTTACGTAAGAATAAAAAGGGTTCATTTATATTGGATAAATCAATTTCATCATTTTCTTTAAATTGATCGATATCTATTGTGATGACTGGTCTAATTTGTTTCTCATTTATTGATAACATTACTTTCCCCCCTTATGTCTAAACCATACTACATTCCTATTTTAGCAGAATTTTTTAATTTATCGTAAAAATCTAAAATTATAATTTACTAATCTATTCAACATAAACAAAAAGAAAGGGCAGTCTCTTAAGTCTATTCGACCAGAGACACCCTTTATTTGTTAGAAAAGAGAAACCGTTAAGTGAGCCAAAGTTGTCATTTGTACATCCTCGATTTCTAAATCACACTCTATTCAATCGCTAGCGGTGACAAACAAATCCTCTTTAACATACGCAAGAACCATTCCAGGAACTATTTTGTCTCCATTTGAGACCTCCAATGAAACAACTTCACCACTTATTCCTTGATGAATAACTTTTGTAATTCCATCTGTAGTTTTAATAAAGAATAAAGGCTCCCATTCATATATTCTTGAATCTTTCTGAATAGCAGTCTCTTCAACTGTTCCATGGCAGTCACTGACAATGACTCCATAATACATAAAACTCACTCCTTTTTTGCTCATTAAGAATGTATATATTTGCAGCGAAGAAAGTGATTCGCATTTGTCTTTAAGCTCGCCAATCATCAATCATTCTTTAAAAATAATTCCTGGTATTATAACTCGCAAATGTGTTTAGATGGTAAAACCATGCTAAAGAAATTTTGGATTTCTAAAATATCCTCTTCAGCAATACCTAATTTAGGAGCCCAATAATGTTCAGAATAAAGATCTTCTAAACATAATAATGCCATTTTACTAGATTGAATTGATGTAACCATTGATTTTCCATAAAAGTGGCTTGAAAAGGCAATTGATAAATCATATCGATTGTTCTGCGTTAATAAACAATAATGGTGTACAAGCTGTTTTTCCGTTGATTCAGAAATAATATCAATCATTCTAGATCTCTCCTTTTGTTTTAAAATTTTACCCAACCTCTCAAGCGACAAGCTTCAGCGATTTTACGAATTCCTTCAATATAAGCTGCTATTTTCATGTTTACATTATATTTTTGTGATGTTTTATAAACCTTTAAAAAGCTATCTGTCATTTTTTCTTTTAATCTCTCATCTACAGTACTCTCAGTCCAATAATAACCTTGCATATTTTGACACCATTCAAAATATGAAACAACAACTCCACCTGAGTTAGCTAAAATATCAGGAACGACTAAAATCTCTTTTTGATCAAGAATTTCTAGGGCTTCTTTAGTAGTCGGTCCATTTGCTGCTTCAACAACAATCTTGCATTTCAATTTATCCGCATTACGGTTGTTAATAACCCCACTTATTGCGGCTGGAATTAAGACATCACATTCTTTTAATAATAACTCTTGATTTGAAATCGCATGTTTAAATAGGTTAGAAACAACTCCAAATGAATCGCGATTGTCTAACAGATATGGAATGTCTAAACCTTTTGGATCATAAATTGCTCCGAGTACATCTGAAACTCCTACAACCTTTGCTCCAGCTTCATGTAAGTATTGTGCCAAGTAGCTACCAACATTTCCAAATCCCTGAATAATAACCTTCATATTTTTAATCTCGATTTTCTGTATTTCACTAATTAACTCGAGAGCATAAAATACTCCTTTTGAAGTTGCCGTCTCACGACCTACAGAACCTCCTAAAGTTATAGGTTTACCAGTAATAAAGCTTGGTGAATCAAACTCTCTAATATGGTCATATTCATCTAGCATCCAAGCCATTACTTGTGCGTTTGTATACATATCAGGCGCTGGAATATCTTTAGTAGGTCCTACAATTTGGCTTACGGCTCTTACATAACCTCTACTTAATTTTTCTAGCTCATTCATACTTAATAGTCTTGGGTCACAAACAACCCCACCTTTTGCTCCCCCATAAGGTAAATCAGTAATACTACACTTTAAACTCATCCATCCAGCTAATGCTTTTACTTCCTCTGGCGTTACGTCAGGATGAAATCTGATTCCCCCTTTTGTAGGTCCTAGTGCATCGTTATGTTGAGCTCGATATCCTTGAAATACTTTTGTCTCACCATTATCCATTTGAACGGGAATACTAAATTCTAAAAATCGCATTGGTGTTTTAAGGAAATCAAATACTTGACTCGGGTAATTCATTATTCCAATTGCTTCATTTAACGTTTCTCTAAACTCCTGGAGGGAATCATCTATTTCTACCTGTTCACTACTCGTTTCATTTTGTTCTACTTCGGTTAAATTTGAACTCATTTTCTACACCTCATTAGTTATTTTAAAAATTTAATAGCAATTCCTGTGCCAACTTGAATTCATATCATTATTTTGTGAAGTGATAAAATAGACATAGGCTTATTAGAAAGGCAATTACAAGACTTTATCTATTTTTTTGAAAGATCCTTTTTAGTGTTTTTGTCCTTCATTAGCCTAAATGGTCCTTTAGTGAAAATATGATTGAATGCATGAATTATTCAATTTTGCATTAATCATTATTCAAAATTGAATTACTTAAAATGCATTATCAAAGAAAAGAGAAATGCGAACCAAATATTCCAGAGTAGACACAAAAAAAGTCACAAGGTGTAAATTTCCTAGTGACTTTTCTTCATTATAAGTTTACTACACAGCAGCCTCTTCTTCATATTTAGGAGGTGCAATTTGGAATGCCTTAGTTAGATAAATTAGATATAATAATCCAACGACGAACCAAACTGTTCCCATTATTAGGGAGCTTTTTTCAATGTTAAACCATAGAATTGCTACTGATCCGGCTCCAATTAAAGGCAAAAGCAAGTATGAAAAGAAGCCTTTGACTGATCTATGCTTTCCGCGAATGTAAAAATGGTTAATGACTGATAAGTTAACAAAAGTAAATGCCATTAATGCTCCGAAGTTAATTAATGAAGTGGCTGTTACCAAGTTGAAAAAGATTGCTGATAATGAAATCACACCAACGAAAATTACGTTAAATGCTGGTGTTTTCCATTTTGGGTGAACAAATCCAAACCATTTATCTGGGAAAACTTTGTCACGCCCCATTACAAATAACAAACGTGATACACTCGCATGTGAAGCCAATGCAGAAGCAAGTGTATTAATAAAAGTAATGCATAAGAAAATTGACTGAAATAATTTGCCACCTACATAGAGTGCAATCTCTGGTGATGCAGCATCTGGATGCTTAAATCTAGATATGTCTGGGTAGTACAATTGAATGAAAAATGATGTAACCGTGAAGATTACGCCTCCCCAAAGAGCTGTGTAAAGAATTGCTTTAGGAATTGTTTTTGCAGGGTTTATTGCTTCTTCTGATAAAGTAGAAACAGCATCAAATCCTAAAAATGAGAAGCAAAGGATTGTTGCACCGGTTACTAATGTACCAAAATGCATTCCTGCATTAAAAAGTGGTTTAATACTAAAGCCGCCATATCCTTCTCCATGATGTAAACCTTGGATTACTAGAATGATAAAGACAACCATAATCGCAAGCTGGACTAATACAAAGAAGGTATTGAAGTTCGCCAGCATATTTATACTTCTTAAGTTTAAGAAAGTAACTAGTCCTACAAACCCAACTACCCATATCCAGGTTGGAACATTTGGAAAAAGTGCATTTAAGTAAATTTTCGTTAACAAAGCATTTACCATAGGTAGGAACAAGTAATCTAGTAATGATGACCAGCCAACTAGAAAACCTAAGTGACCACTGATCGCTTTCTGGGTGTATGTGTATGCAGACCCAGCTTCAGGAAATACTCTTACTAACTTGCCGTAGCTAACAGCTGTAAATAACATTCCTATTAGAGCTACTATATATGCACTTGGTACGTGACCATTAGTTACATCAGAAACAATTCCAAATGTGTCGAAAACAACCATAGGGGTCATATAGGCCAACCCCATCATAACTACTTGCCATAACTTTAAGGATCTTTTTAACTGTGTTTTATTTTCCACCTATCATATCCCCTTCGTTTTTTAGATTAAGCGCTTTCACCGAAATAACCACTTCCTTATAATTCTTACTTTTCCGACAGAAACCTCCTTTTTTTGAATATTTAAATAAGTCTAGTCTTTTTCTAGAACTGCAAGTTTTATGCCAAAATATTAATTTTTTGTAAACGTTATAAAGAACAGCTACTATTGCTTTGAAATTAGTAAGTATTAATAGAAGAAACGAATTTCTTATCACTAAAATCTACTTTTATAATCAGCCTGGTCGTTATTCAGTCCTGCATACATTATTCAAGACCTCATAGTATTTACTACTTTTTTATACGAATCTCTTTAAATTACTCACATCTATTAGACTGGCACGGAAGTTGCATTATTAACGATAAACTACCACTCTGCCCAATTTTAGGTACGAGAAAAATATGTAGATTTTTTTCCCAGTCGATAATAAAACTTTTAGTTAATTTAATCTGACTAACTATGAGTTTAATTATAAGAAAATTCTGTAAATTTATTCAAAATTGGAGGAGATGATTTATGAGTAAACAAGGTATTGATTCAGATGCTTTACAATCGTTTAACTACAAACAGGAATTACAGCGATCATTAAAATTTTTCAGTTCATTTGCAGTTGCGTTCTCGTTTATCTCAATTACAACTGGTATTTTTAGCTCTTATAGTCTTGCTTTAGGAGCAGCCGGACCTGCTGGAATTTGGACATGGCCATTTGTCATGGTGGGACATTTACTTGTAGCCTTAATATTTGCAGATTTATCGAGCAAAATCCCTTTAAGTGGCTATGTATACCAATGGGTTAGTCGTTTAACGAACCGGGGATTTGGTTGGTTTACAGGTTGGGCAGCGCTATGTTACTTAATTATTGTTGTACCTACTGTTGATTATGGTGTAGCGCCAATTTTTCTTGATTTAATTGGTATTAAGAGTACGACTACAGTTCTTACAACCGTCGTGTTAATAACAATCATTATACAAGCATTATTAAATATTTACGGAGTAAGGATTGCTACAATCATTAATAATTCAGCTGTCTATACAGAAGTAATCGGATTTATAGGCATTATTATTATTTTAAGTTTTGTCTTATTTTTCAAAGGAGCAGATTTTTCATTATTAACTTACACTGCTCACAAGGTTGGCTCAAATGGAAGCTATTTAACAGCATTTGTACTATCAGTCGTAATGGGCTCTTATACATTAGTAGGCTTTGAAGCTGCGGCAAATTTAGCAGAAGAAACAGTGGATGCTAATAAAACCGTACCTAAGGCCATCGTTTACTCAATGTTACTTGCAGGTGTAATTGGATTTGTATTCTTAATCATTGTTACTTCTGGAATTAAAGATATTAATAGTATCATGGCTTCTGCTTCCCCTATTTCTGATATTTTACAATCACGTTTAGGCACTGCAGTCGCTGACTTCTTCCTTGCATTAGTTATTGTGTCAATTTTTGCTTGCGGATTAATCATTATGGCTTCTGCTTCTCGACTTATTTATGCTCTTTCAAGAGACAATGTGTTTTTCGCTTCAAATGTGTTTAAAAAGGTTGATAAAAAACACAATGTACCGTACAATGCGATAATTTTAGTTTCTGTACTAGGCATTATTGCTGTATTCTATTTCGGGAAACTATCATTATTAATAGGTACTTCGGCGGCTCTTCCGGCCATAATTTACTTAATTACTGTAATCTCATACGCTACTAAAATTAAGACCTTACCAGATACAGATGGTTTTAAGTTAGGAAAATGGCGACTACCTGTGACGATCCTTGCGATTATTTGGTTAGTATTTGAAGTTGGTATTTTAACACTCCCAAAAGATTTCCTACCAACTACTAAAGTAATCCTTTACTTATTTCTTGCTGGAATAGTTATTTACTGGACTCTATTCAGATCCAGAATACAGGAAGGGAAAATTGGTATTAATTTAGAGAAGGATTTAGATATATAAAGTTCAGACTGTTGACAAACGCTCGCTTTCTTCGTTGCTTCGCCTGTCTGCGGTGCTCATTACCGATTAAGGTAACTCCGCTCCTCACCAGGCTTCGCGCCTCGAAAGACAAGCGCTTGCAATCAGTCCGAAACTCAAATTTTTTGTACTTTGTTTACTCAAAAAAGCCGATGCTCCTTATAATAGAGGAGATTGGCTTTTTATTAACTAAAAAATTGATTAGTATTCTAGCTTCCACATATATCTTCTTTTTGTTAACGGATGATTTCTAACTTTAGCTAGCTGCTCTGCATACACTCGTAAAACACCAGAAATTAAAATTGGATTGAAGTAATCTACAACTTCTTTTGAAATGACAGAACCTAAACCAAAATCTTTTGCATCCACCAAAGTTGTTTTAGCTTCGAATCGATTTAAGAATTCAAGTGCGCGAGAATCCATATCTCTTGTTCTACCATCATTCATCAATAATAAGAATGGTACATCCTTGTCTACAATTTCAAATGGTCCATGGAAGAATTCACCATCGTGGAATGTTCCTGAATTAATCCATTGCATTTCCATTAGTAGGCAGATTGAGAAGGAGTACGCAACTTCATGCGTTGCGCCGCTAGACATTACATAAATCACTTCGTCGTCTTTATAAGCTTTCGCAAAAGCTTGAGCTTGTGGAAGAGCTGTAGCAACAGATTGTTGAATTAAATCGTAAATATTATTGAATCCATCTTGCATTTTCTCATAATATTCGTAGCCTTCAAATTGATTCAAGATTTCAACTGCTAAGCCTAATACATTTGTCATTTTTTCCATTTTTGCTGCATAATTAGCTGCCCAGCCATGGTAGACTACATAATCAGCATCCTTTGTGATTGCCGATTCTTTTTCATATGTAACGGCAATTACATGTGCCCCTAGTTCTTTTGCTTTTGTAGTTGCAGTAACTGTTTCTGGAGTTGATCCACCTAGTGAACATGTAATAACGATACTTGTATCATCTACAGAAACTGGAGTTGCATAATTAAATTCATTTGCAGTATAAAGACTGACACGAAGTTGTTTAGCATTAGCCTCTAAGAAATATTTTGCTGGATATAATTCCGCCTTTGAAGCACCACATCCTACAAAAAATACACTTTTAATTTCTGGCTGCTTTTCTTTAATTTGAGAAATGACATAATTCAATTCCATTTTTATCCCTCCGCATATTATATGATATATCATTATATAACGTTATAGTAACGGATATATCATATAAAGTCAATAACTATTCTGAAAATTATTAATCTTACATAAATAGAGTGAATTTGTTATATACATGAAAACACTTTCATTATATAATATTATATAATGACTTATCGCTCGAAAGGACCATATAACAAATGAAACTAAATAATTCAATTTCAACGCCTTTATATGATCAATTAAAACAAATAATTAAGGACTCCATCTTGCAAGAAGTCTACAAACAAGGTGAGAGACTTCCGAACGAAACAGAGCTATGTGAAATCTATGGTGTTAGCCGAATAACAGTTAGAAGAGCCATCCAGGACTTAACCGATGAAGGTCTACTAGAGCGCAAACAAGGAAAAGGTACATTTGTCATGCGATCTAAAATTGCAAGAGAATTAGTTTCGGTTGATGGTTTTACAGACTTTAACAAACAATTAGGTAAAAATCCTTCGAAGCAAATTCTTGTTTGTGAGGAATTGAAAGCTACTCCTAAAATTGCAGAATCGCTTCATATAGCAGTTAATACTCCTGTATTAAGGCTTGTTCGATTGATGTTTATTGATGACTACCCTTTTACACTTGATGAAACTCACTATTCCTTAGAACGTTTCCCTAACTTAACAAGTCACTTCCTTCAGAATAGTTCAACTTATGAAGTACTAAAAAAGATATATAACGTCGATATGAATTCTTGTACTACCCATAAAGTTATCACTGTAGTGCCAGCTGGAAAGCTTGAAGCAGAACATTTAGATTGTGAACTTGGTGAAACTTTATTTAATATTGATAAAACTGTTTACGATGAAAATAAAGTCCCAATCCATACTTCTAACTTTAAAACACGCACTGAATTAATTGCTTTAACAATTACAACTTAAAGTGTAATAAAAAGACTTCTCTGTTGATGACAGAGAAGTTTTTTATTGTGTTGAATAAAATCGTCAATATTGAAAAATTAAAGGGAGTGTGATTTTTACATATTCAAGAATGGTTTATGAGTATGTAATAAAGCGTGAATATGAAAATAACTTACTTACAAAGAGGTATGAGGACGTGTTGAAGCATATTTACGAAAACAACTTCCTCATACGGGGTTCATGAGAAAGTATTTAACCATATTTTTGAAAATAACATCGAGATCTGATTAATTTTAATTGATTTTGTTCAGTAATAATCAATCCGCAATCAAATTAATTTTTATTCTGTTTGGTATTCGTGCTACTCACTCGAATTTCTTTCTGATTAGTGGCCTTATTTGCAGTTATGGCTTTTTTATTTGCACTTCCACATTTTTCGAAACACACCTTCATTTCACCACGCCAAACAGGCATCGCTATATTCGATGCCTGTTTCGCTTCATTATAGAATGAAAGATTAGTATTCTAGTTTCCACATATATCTTCTTTTTGTCAGTGGGTGATTACGTGCAATTGATAATTGTTCTGCATATGTTCGAACTACACCAGTAATTAGCATTGGGTTAAAGTAGTCAACTACTTCTTTTGCAATGACTGAGCCTAATCCAAAGTCTTTCGCATCAACTACAGTCGTTTTTGCATCGAAGCGATTTAGAAATTCTAGTGCTCTTGAATCCATTGCTCTTGTTCGGCCATCATTCATTAGCAATAAGAATGGTACACCTTTGTCTACGATTTCGAAAGGTCCGTGGAAGAATTCGCCATCATGGAAGCTTCCTGAATTGATCCATTGCATTTCCATTAATAAGCAGATTGAAAAAGCATATGCAACTTCGTAAGTTGCACCACTAGACATTACATAAATATTTGGTTCATCTTTATAAGCTTCAGCGAATGCTTTTGCTTGTGGTAGGACCGTCTCTACCGATGATTCAATTAGAGCATAGATTTTTGAAAAACCATCCAGCATTTTATTGTAGTACTCGTATCCTTCAAATTGGTCAAGAATTTCAACAGCAAGACCAAGAACCTTTGTCATTTTTTCTAATTTAGCTGCATAGTTTGCTTCCCAGCCATGGTATACAACATAATCAGTATCTTTCGTTATAGCAGCATCCTCAACATGTGTAACCGCAATCACATGTGCTCCCAAATCCTTTGCTCTTGAAGTGGCTGTGACAGTTTCTGGAGTAGTGCCACCTAATGAGCATGTGATGACGATACTCGTTTCATCAACGGAAACTGGAGTAGCGTAATTAAATTCATTCGCTGTAAAAAGGCTTGTGCGAACTTGCTTCGCGTTCCCTTCTAAGAAATATTTTGCTGGATATAAATCCGCCTTTGATGCACCACAGCCTACAAAAAATACACTTTTTATATTTGGCTGTTTTTCTTGAATTTGTTTAATTATGTACTTTAATTCCACTTGTTTCTCCTCCAATAATGTTAGTTTGTCTAGCTTTTACATAAATTGTTCAAAAGCCTTCATATTTCTAATGTCATGACTAGCGGGATCTTTAAAATACCTAGCGTCCGTAATTTCTTGTGCTAAATAACCTGTATAGCCATTCTTTTTAAGCGTCATTAAATATTCTTTTAAGTTGTGAGTACCGTCACCCCAGATAAGATGTCCATAAGGATTTCCATCTACAAAGTGCATATGGACAATATCGTTACCAAAAGTATCAAACCAGTCCTGCAATGTTTCACCTGCTACTCCCATTGCTGTCGTATCGATGAGAATCTTCAAATTAGGATGGTCAATTTCATCAAACATTCTTTTTGCATCATTAACGGTAATTACAAGATTAGATTCCTCTGGACGTAAACTTTCCAGCGCTAACGTAATTCCTTCACGTTGTGCTACATCAGCTAACCTTGAGAGCATCTCTCTGGATCGTTTCCAAGCTTCTTCACGATCTTCATCATAGTAGCCCCATCCTGAATTACACTGCATGATTGGACAGCCTAATTCAGCTGTTGCTTTAATTCCGTTTGAAAAATATTGAAAGCTTTTTTCAAAAATTTCTGGTTTGGAAGCTGCAAACTGATATTGATACATACAGTTTTCTGGTGTGAAGACCTTTACTTCCAAACCTCTTGAGTTAATTTTTTTCTTTAGTTCTTTGCAATCAGAGTAATTCATTGGATCTAAATAATAGTGGGGAACACCTGTCCAAAACTCCAGGCTGTTAATTCCTGCTGCCACTTGAGCATCCAAAAAATATTCCAATGAGTAGCGCATATAATGGATATTCATCCCGGCTATTTGTTCCCTACTTATTAATGGCGTTGTACCCATTAGTCATAAACCTTCCCATATCCAAAAGAACCATCTACTAGGCATTGCTTTGAAGAGAAGTCAGCTGCTATTGCAAGGCTGTCGGTAATGATTTGATCTTCATCTAAAATGCCATCATTTAGTTTGTTTAAGTAGTTCACCATGAAACTAGTAATAAAGGAATCACCAGCACCCATCGTGTCAATTGCTTTTACAAGCTTTGGTTCCTGTATATAGAATTTAGTTCCATTAAATAATAGAGCCCCTTTTTCTCCCATGGTGCATAGCACCAATTTGCATCCCATATTTGATACATTTAACATAAGATTAAGCATATCATCTAATGTTAAATGACTACATGAAAAGTAGGCGTAATCCACTAATGGAGCGATTTCGTTTATTTTATTCACCGTAAAATCAGATGAAAAATCGAAGCCAATAGGAACACCTAATTCTTTAACTTTTGGTAACTCCTCTTCTGCAAATCCATATAATCCTGAGTGTACTAAATCAAATTCTTTAATATAATTTAAATCTTCAACCGTTAAATTTAACCCTTGTTCCCTTAATACTCCACAGCGATTACTCCCTATAAATACTCGATCTCCGTCTTTTAGGTTTACTCTTGCACAGCCGTTTTCGCCTTCATAAACTCTGCTATGACTGATGTCTAATCCTATTTGATTAATGCTTTCCTGCACATGTTCAGCTTCTTTATCTGTTCCAAATGCGCCTAGAAATGCAGCATCTACGCCAAGCCTTTTAGCGTATACCGCGAAATTTAATGCATTTCCTCCGGGATACATCGTGCGAATATGTTCATATTTGTCTACAACATTGTCACCTAGTCCTATTACTTTCATCATTTAACCTCACTTATAATACCTTTGATAAGAAATCAATTGTCCTTGGGTGCTTTGGATTTTCGAAAAATTCCTTCGGGTTGTTTTCTTCTAAAATTTCCCCCTGATCAATGAACAGAATCCGGTCACCCACTTCTTTTGCAAATCCCATTTCGTGCGTAACAACGACCATGGTCATTCCTTCTTTTGCGAGTCCCTTCATTACTGCCAAAACCTCTCCAACCATTTCAGGATCCAAGGCAGATGTCGGTTCATCAAACAACATAACCTCTGGTTTCATAGCCAGTGCTCTTGCGATAGCGATCCTCTGTTGCTGACCACCAGACAAGGATGATGGATATGCTTCAATCTTCTCTAGTAGACCGACCTTTTTTAATAACTCTATTGCTAAACTCTTTGCTTCTGGCCCCTTTAACCCCTTTACTTTAATTGGAGCGTGGCAAATATTTTGAGAAACATTTTTATGTGGGAAGAGGTTAAACTGCTGAAAAACCATTCCCATTTTTTCTCTTACTTTGTCTATATTTACCTTCTTGGCTGTAATATCTTGCTCATTTACTAAAATGTTCCCGCTTGTTGGTGTTTCCAATAGGTTGAGACATCTTAGGAATGTACTTTTACCAGAACCAGAAGGACCTATTACAACAACTACTTCTCCCTTTTTAATTGTTACATCTATTCCTTTTAAAACTTCACTTTTTCCGAAGCTCTTATGTAGATCATTAACGACGATCACTAGTCTTCAACCTCCTTTCAACAATCCCTAGTAATCTCGACAAAGTAAATGTCAATACTAGGTAGCCAAGAGAGGCTACTAGAATTGGTTCTAATCCTAATGCCGTATTTCCCCTAACAATAGTCGTTTCATACATTAGCTCAGCTACTCCGATAACTGATACGATTGAAGAATCCTTAATACTTCCAATAAATTGATTACCTAGTGCAGGCAAGATATTTTTGAATGCTTGAGGCATGATAATATCAAACATTGCAGTTCTTTGACTCATCCCTAAACTTCTTGCTGCTTCCATTTGACCTTTGCTAACTGCTTCAATACCAGAGCGAATCGTTTCTGAAATATAGGCAGCGGCATTAAGCGATAAAGCGATTGCACCTACCGCCAAGTCTGGTATATCCATACCGCTAAAAAGAGCAGGTACACCAATATAAATAATGTAAATTTGAGCTAGAAGTGGTGTACCTCTGATGAATTCTACATAAATGTCTCCGATTAGTTTAACAACTTTATATTTAGAACGTCTTAATAATGTTAAAGCAACGCCAAGGATACTTCCTAAAACAACCGCTATCAACGCAAGAATGATTGTTATATAGATTCCTGTTATAAAAAATTGATAATAGGTTCCAAGGAATGAAAAATTCAAGTGACTCCCCCCTTTTGAATATTGTTTTATATGTGATAAACGGTATGATCAAAAATTTTAGAAAAACGCTTTCATTTGTCTTATATTTTGAAGTTAGTTTAATTTTGTTTTACTTTCGACATTGCATCAGTTAACCATTTTTCATAATCAGGCTTTGTTCTTTCGATCGTTTTATTAACTGCATTCACTAATGCTTTATCTGAGCCATTAGGCATTGCAATCGCTGCACCAGCTGTATCGTCATCAAAAAGAAGTTCTGTTTTCGCTAAACTAGGATTACTTTTTACAAGTAGCGTAGCAGTTGGACGGTCTACTAAAACTGCGTCTACTTTTTTAGCAGCTAAGTCCATTGCTAATTCAGTTGATTTTCCTAATAGTTTTAAATCAGCATTAGGAAATTGCTTTTCTACAATTTGTTCTTGCACAGAAGATTTAATTGCAGCAATTTTCGCATTTTTTAAGCTATCATTCGTCTTAAACTTTTCCAATTCACTTTTTCGAACAATCATTACATGTCGATCCTTATAGTATACGTTCGAAAAGTCAGCATTCTTTTCTCTTTCTTCTGTTGGGCTCATAGCCGAAATAATCATGTCAATTTTTCCACTTTGAAGAGCAACTAATAAACCATCAAAGTCCATATCTTTTATTTCATATTTAACACCTAAATCTTTAGACACTTGATCTAGTAATTTAATATCAGAACCAATAATTTTATCTTTTCCGCCATCAACAGTATGGAATTCATAAGGAGGTGTTGCTGCCATCATCCCAACAACAATTTTGCCTTTTTGCTTAATGCCTTCAAGCCCCGATTTTGATGCTGTTTTTTCAGCTGCTCCACAACCTGCCAATGAGATCGCAAGTAAACCTGATAATGCAATACCGCTTACTTTTTTAACTAATGCTTTTTTCATCTCTTTATTCCCCCTTAGTAGTTTAGTAGAATTTTTTACTTACATAATATACTAATACCATCCAAAACATATAATAACGTTATATAACATTATATTAGTGAATAAGTCCCATAAAGTCAATGATATTTCTGAAAATTTTTAATTAAAAGTCTATTAGAGCTATTAAGATGCTTATATAAGAAAAAACTGTTGATAATAACAACAGTTACTTGTTTTTTTCTTCTTGTAATACGTTGTAATTTCACTACGAAACTTGCTATTAATATTGATAGAATTACCTATTCTTAATTAAGGAACTACATAGGGGATCGATTTAGTCTGTTCATTTTTAAGTTTAATAATGGAAGGAAATAATAGATTAATATAAAAATAACGTACATATTCATTTACAAATATGTACGTTATTTCTTATATCTTTCATTAATCAAGTTGTTCCCCATTAGTTTGAATAACATTTTGGTACCAGTAAAATGATTTTTTCTTTTTGCGCTCTAAAGTTCCGCTTCCATCATCTTGTTTGTCTACATAAATAAAGCCGTAACGTTTAGACATTTCACCTGTAGACGCACTTACTAAGTCAATGCATCCCCATGGAGTGTAACCCATCAGTTCGACGCCATCCTCGATTGCTTCACCGATTGCCTCAATATGACTACGTAGGTAATCTATTCTGTTAGTTTATTCCAAATTATTCAGAAGAGGAATGACTGAGTACTCTCCGTAGTCTGTTAAAACTGTAGCTAATTAACTTAGTACTTCTTCGATCTATATCAAATATAAATGATACCGAATTTTCAGATAAAAAAAAGAGATGCTAATTCAAATACGAATTACATCTCCAAACAATTTACTATTCAATTAAAAGCTAGATCTTAAATATGTTGTTCACACTCACTTCTCCAAATCACACTCATTAAGCTGAACAATTTTTGTTCTTTTTATTAGTTTATAGCCAATCCATAAAACAAGGAATAATGGCAAACCTATATATGAAACAAGTACACCGTTCCAGTCAATTGCTTTGCCCATAAATGCTGAATAGTTTTGTCCAAGAATAACGACCCCACATAGTACGAAAGCAAATATTGGTCCGAACGGGAACCACTTTGCTTTATACGGTAGCTCATTTAAATCCTTCCCTTGTGCTACGTAAGCTTTACGGAATCGATAATGACAAATTGCTATACCAAGCCAAGCAATAAAACCAGACATACCTGAAGCATTCAGTAACCAAACGTAAACAACTCCATCACCGAATAGTGAAGCTAAAAATGCTAATGTACCGACTGCCGCTGTAATGATTAATGCATTAACAGGTACACCCCTTTTATTTAATCTACCTAATGCTTTTGGAGCTTTCCCTTGACGAGCCATATCCCACAGCATTCGAGCTGAAGCATACATTCCTGAGTTTCCAGCTGATAAAACCGCCGTTAAGATCACTGCATTCATTACAGACGCTGCAAATGCAATGCCAGCTTTATCAAAAACTAGCGTAAATGGACTAACAGCTACATCTCCACTTGCTAGATTATGATTTGTATATGGTATTAGTAGACCTATTACAAATACAGATAATACGTAAAATAATAAAATACGCCAAAATATTTGGCGAGCCGCACGAGGAATATTTCGCTCTGGCTCCTCGCTCTCCCCAGCTGCTACCCCTAATAACTCGGTACCTTGGAAAGAAAATCCAGCTGCCATAAAAATTCCAAGCGTCGCCATGAATCCTCCATGAAAAGGAGCATCACCAACTGTAAAGTTTTTAAACCCTACTGCTTCTCCACCAATAATGCCAAAAATCATTAAAAATCCCGAAATTAAAAAAATGATGACTGTAACAACTTTTATAATAGAAAACCAGTATTCAGATTCCCCAAACCCTTTAACAGACAGATAGTTTAACAGAAAGATAATAACTAAAAATAATGAACTCCATAAGAGTGAGGAAGTATGTGGTAACCAGAATTTCATAACCATTGTAACTGCAGCTAATTCAGCTGCTATCGTAATTGCCCAGTTATACCAGTAATTCCAACCAAGTGCAAAACCAAGTGCAGGATCAACGAATTTTGTTGCGTATGTACTAAAAGATCCGGCAACTGGCATATATGTAGCCATCTCAGCAAGGCTTGTCATTAAAAAGTACACCATTATTCCAATCGCTATATAAGCCGCGAGAACACCACCTGGTCCAGCATTATGGATTGCACCTCCACTTGCCAAAAATAGACCTGTTCCAATTGTTCCTCCTAGTGAAATCATTGTAATATGACGGGGTTTTAATCCACGCTTTAACTCATGAGGTATAGAAGGAATATGATTCTCAGAATCAATGACTGTTATTGTATTTACCGTATTTTTCATTAAAATACTCCTTTTCAGTCGTTTTTTGGATTCGTTAATTTTCTGATTTTTTTAACATCCATTGGCAGGATTAGGAAAAAGTTTGAACATTAGAGAAAATGAGAAGCGACTATTCGCTTCTCATTTCTTACTTGGAAAAATCAAAATAATTCTTCTTTAATAATCTTTGTTGCTCGATCAACTCATTATATGAAGTTGTTTTACCAAGCAGCTTTGTGTTAATTAAGTATAATTGCTCCTCAATTGCACCAACAGTATCATCTGTTTGATATGTTATTTTACAATCTAAGCAAATGATACATGGTGTTTCTTTAATCTCAATTGCCTTCGTACCATCAGGAAGTTCCCAGTAAACCGTATTTGTTGATTCAACTATATTAGCTGATTCACACCACTGACATTTCATCATTCAGCGTCTCCTTGCGCACTTCCTACTAGTTTTTCACTTACTTGGATTTTTGTAAGCTGTGCTTGGAATTTCTTTTCTTTTAACTCGTCGCGTTTATCGCGCTTATCTTTCAATGAAGCATGCTCTGGGTTTGTTGCATATGTTTTACGAACTTCCATACGTTGTAAACCTTCCGGTACAAGATTGAATTTTGTTTCATTCATCAATCCTGCGATTCCTGCATTGGAACGTTTTTCATCCATATTAGGATAAATTTCTTTAAAGTATGCTTCTGCTCTACCTGGTACGTAATTTTGTGGTTCCGGATAAGTAGTAATTACACCTTCAAAATTACGAAGAACAACTTTATCAGCACTTTGAGAAATTAAGTAATTTGGTTGAAGAGAAATTTTTCCTCCGCCACCCGGTGCGTCTACTACAAATGTTGGTACTGCATATCCAGAAGTATGGCCGCGCAATCCTTCCATAATTTCTAAACCTTTTGAAACAGGTGCACGGAAGTGTCCAATACCTTCTGATAAATCACATTGGTAAATATAATACGGGCGAACACGAATTTTAACTAAATCATGCATTAGCTTTTTCATAATTGGTACACTGTCGTTAATTCCAGCCAAGATTACAGCTTGGTTTCCTAACGGTACACCAGCATTTGCAAGCATTTCACAAGCTCGTTTCGATTCTTCTGTAATTTCAATTGAAGTATTAAAGTGAGTATTCAACCAAACCGGATGATATTTTTTTAAGATATTACAAAGATTTTCAGTAATACGTTGTGGGAATACTACAGGTGCCCTTGTACCAATACGGATAATTTCCACATGTGGAATTTCACGTAAATTTTTTAAAATATACTCTAGAATATTATCGTTAATTAAAAGACCATCTCCACCTGAAATAAGTACATCTCGTACTTGAGGATTTTTGCTAATGTAATTAATAGCAGCATCAAGCTGTTTCTTTGGAACTCCCATTCCAATTTGTCCTGAGAAGCGACGTCTAGTACAGTAACGACAGTACATTGAGCATTGATTTGTTACTAAAAATAGTACACGATCTGGATAACGATGTGTTAAACCTGGAACAGGAGAATCTTCATCCTCATGAAGAGGGTCCTCTAAATCATACTTAGTTTTATGAATCTCCGCAGAGATTGGAACTGATTGCATACGAACTGGACAACGTGGGTCATCCGGATTCATTAACGATGCATAATATGGGGTAATGTTTAGTGGAATTGTTTTTGTCGCAATTCGTACCCCATCTTCTTCGTCAGGCGTGAGGTTAATTATTTGCTTTAACTCATCCAATGATTTGATGGTATTTGTAAGTTGCCAAACCCAATCATTCCATTGTTCCTCTGTTACATCTTTCCATAATTCAACTTCTTTCCAATGTCTTTTTGGAGCATAGACCGCATTTACCATACTTACATCCCCTTTCAAACTGTTTGTTTTAATATATAGCAAGAGCCGTGCCAAAAATTTACAATTATTTAATAAAAACGCCACAAATATAGAAAATTCTAACTATTCAGCCTGTTTTTTTATTTTTTAAAGTTAAAATCTTAAGTTGGTATCTTCCCAAGATGAATCAAAAATAATAAAACCGCCTAAAATTAGGCGGCTTGGCTATTGAATGAAGTGCTAAAACTAGATTTTTTAGAGATTTAAATGTAGTTTATACTACGATATTTAACTTTTGAATCTTATATTGAAGAGTTTGCCTAGGTATTTCAAGTAGTGCTGCAGCTTGTTGAATATTAGAATTTGTTTGTAGCAATGCTTGTTTAATAAGTGAAATTTCCATTTCTTGCATAGCAGAACGTAAAGGCTGAACTCCTTTTGTGTCAGTACTTTTCTTAATTTGTTGTAGTTGAATCGGAAGATGTTTAACTGTAAGTGTATGCCCTTCTACCATAATCATAGCATGCTCAATCGTATGCTTTAGTTCTCGGACATTACCTGGCCAATTATATTGGTGGAATAGCTCAAATACAGTATGTTCTACATTACGAATATTCTTTGAGAAACGTTCATTAAATTGCTCAACAAAATGAGACGTGAGTAGCTCGATATCATAATTCCTTTCTCTTAAAGGCGGTATGAACAAAGAAAACACATTCAAACGATAATACAAATCCGGTCGCATGATACCGTTTTGAACGCAATCTAAAGGTGATTCGTTAATTGCAGCGATTACCCTTACATTAACTTTACGAGTCTTTTGATCACCTATCCGGCGAACAACTCCATCCTCTAGTACTCTTAATAGCTTGGCTTGAAGCTCTAATGGCATTGAGTTTAGTTCATCTAAAAACAAGCTTCCACCATCTGCAAGTTCAAATAACCCTGCTCGATCTATCGCTCCCGTATAACTACCCTTTGTCGTACCAAACAGTATACTTTCCAATAATGATTCTGGTAAAGCAGCACAGTTTTGAGCAATAAAAGGGCCTTCACTTCTATTAGAACAATAGTGAATTGACTGTACGAAAAGTTCTTTTCCAGTTCCAGTTTCACCAACTACCAGTACTGCAGAGTCTGCATTTGCTACCTTTTCTACTTGATTTTTAACGGCTATTAATGCAGGGTCATCCGTTAATATATCTGAGATCGTATATGAGTGAATTTGTTTAGCTTTTCCTTTTTTCACTTGCGGTTTAATTCTCGCTTGTAAGTCTAAAACCTTCTCACCAAGCGTTTTAATTGTAGAATAATCCTTTGCAATTTCAACAGCACCGATCAATTGATCATCCAAAATAATTGGAATTGTCGTGTTAACTGTATCAATAAAATGGCCTTTAATATTTTCATAGCGTTGAGGCTGTTGAATAATCGCTTGCTTTGTTTCTAGTACTTTCAATAAGGTACTTGTTTCTTTCGTTAAAGAAGGGAAAGCTTCTAGTACATGCTTTCCCAGAACCTCCTCAACTGAAACACCGTCATGGTCAGCCGCAACTTGATTATAAAATATAGTCATTCCATTTTTGTCGACTGCGTGAATTGATTCATCGATACTGTTTAATATGGCACTAATCATTTCATTAGTTGGAATTGTTGCGTTCATTTCATAACCATCCTTTCACTGCCGAAAAATTAGCAATTTGACGCTCATTTTTCGGCAGTTTGACATTAAAAGACTACTTTTGAAAGATCCTTCACCCATACATTCATATCTTCTAATTTATCAAAGATATAGCAGTTGTTTGTCATTCTTCCAGTATACTTATACCCTAATTGATGAAAGGCTGCATTCATTCCATATGATAATGATCGCGCGATCGTATAAGAGCAATAAACTGATTGGCTTACTAAATCCTGTTCCAACTTCTTCATTAACTCTTTCATCAATCCATGCTTACGATGCTCTTCAAGTGTCGCACAATTTGTTAGCTCGGCATTTCTTTGACCGAAGTCCACTTCAGCAGATGCTGCACTTACAATATTTCCATCTTTCTCATAAATCCAATAAATCGTCCCTTCATCCATCGTCTTTTCAACATAAGCCGATTCATTTAAAGGTGTAGGATATACCTTAAAAACTTGACCATATAATTTAGCAAGTTTAGTTGAGTCATTTTTTTCTGCTCTTCGTAAAACATAATCGTCAGGAATTACTTTTTCTTTTGACCTGTCACTCTTTAAAACAGCATCTAAAATGTCATCTCCAGCGGCCCAATAAAGACTATTTCTTCTATCCTGGCTAGCATATTTCGTGACAAAAAAGCCATCACTACCTTGAAAATAGCCTTTCAGTGCAGATTCAATCATATATCCTGATTGTAGGAAGGAATATAAATGTTCACTTCTTGCTTTAATAATAAACTTAGTAAATTTGTATTCTTTTGCTAGTTTTTCTATTCTCTCAATTAGTAGTGATACATTCCCTAAGTAAAAATCAACTCGAATTCGCTCATTAAAATAATCTAAAGCACCTTCGAAATAATAGTTTTCCTGTTGAACTTTAATTGTTTCATAATACTTTTTCGTTTTCATATGCTCCCTCACCTTCATGTTGTTGGCCCTCAACTCCACACCAGTCAATTAATGTACAGGCAATAATTTCTGCAGCTAAAAACATTTGATCTAAATCAATAAATTCATCTGGGTAGTGAGCTACTTTTGTCTCCCCTGGACCAAAAACAATCATTGGAATGTTTAAAATTTGTGTAAATAATCCTCCATCAGTTCCCCAAGGTGCAGCTTCAACTACTGGGTTTTGTTTCATTGTTTCAAGATAGTTTCGTTGCAAAGTTTGCACTAATTCACTATCAGCTTCAACGGTACCAGGAACCCATCTTGCTCCAAACCACTCTACTTCTACAGGATTTTCTACGAACCAATCATCAAGATTTTTAATATTATCGATCCAATTCTCAAATTCTATTTTCGTATCTTCTAATCTTTCATTTGGCGCTACTCCGAATCTTCCTTCTAAAGTCACTAGATCAGATACAGAAGATGGCCATGTCCCACCATGAATTGTTCCAATATTAATTGGAATTGGAATCGGTACTCCATCATATAACGGATCAGCTATTCGTTCATTTCGTAATTGCTCAAGTTTTTGGATTTGTTGAATGATGAGTACGCTTTTTTCGATAGCGCTTACACCTTCGTAACGAGTACCTCCATGTGCGACCTTACCTTTTACCTTAAGACGGAACCACATTGATCCTTGTTGCTTAATGAAAAACTTCATATTTGTTGGTTCAGGGATAATAACACCATCAGCTGTATATCCTCGCAAAATTGTAGCAAGTGTACCAGCACCACCACTCTCTTCTTCGATTACACTTTGAAAATAAACATTACCTTTTAGCGTAATTCCACTTCCTTTTATTGCTTCAATCGCTAAAATTAACGCAACATTTCCGCCCTTCATGTCAGTTGCCCCACGCCCATAAAGCTTGTTATCTACAACGTTTGCACCGTATGGAGGGTAAGTCCATTGTTGAATATTTCCTTCTGGAACAACGTCTATATGTCCATTTAAGATCATGGACTTTCCTCCACTCGTTCCCTTAAGCGTAGCGACAATATTAGGACTACCAGTAAAACTGTCTCTTGTTGAAATAAAATAAGGATGCTCTTTCATTTCTTTTAGATCTGGATCCCATACGTCTAAATCCAATTCAAGCTCTCTCAGTTTTTCTAGGACAATTGCTTGTGCCTTACTCTCATTACCTGACACACTATTTTCCATTACTAGCTGTTTAAGGAGTTCAATTGTTTTATCTTTATGTTCGCTTATATAATCTTGAATAACTTTTTTGTAACGACTCATCCTCTTCACCCTTTTCTATATAAACATTTTTAAATCCGTACTAATTTCTAGTTTCGCACCAGTCTTTTCGATTACATCCTCTACAGTATATGGACTCATTAGTTCTTTAAGCACTAAAGTATCATCGACTACTTCAATGACAGCCATTTCCGTTATGATTAAATCAACACAGGATTTAGAAGTTAATGGTAAACTACATTCTTTCACAATTTTTGGATTCCCAGCTTTATCGGTATGATTCATAACGACTATTACTCTTTTAGCTTTTTGAGCTAAATCCATCGCCCCACCTATTCCTGGTACACGCTTTCCAGGTACAATCCAGTTTGCTAAATCTCCTTTTTCACTAACTTGCAATGCCCCTAGTACCGTTAAATCTAGTAAACCTCTTCGTATAATGCCAAAAGCAGTAGCACTATCAAAATAGCTAGCACCTTTTAAAACAGTGATCGGGAAACCACCTGCATTACATAAATTTTCATCTTCTTTCCCTTTTTCGGGACTCGGTCCAATTCCCATAACGCCATTTTCCGCATGGAACATAACATGTACATCTTCCGGTAAGTAATCAGGAACAATGGATGGAATTCCAATCCCTAAATTTACGATCATTCCGTTTTTTATTTCCTTAGCAGCTCGCATTGCAATTTTTTGACGAAAGTCTATTCCCATGCCCATTTCCAGTTCACTCCTTCTGATGAAATTATGTAATCAACAAATACACCTGGAGTTACGATTTCCTCAGGATTCAACGAGCCAAGTGGAACGATTTCTTCTGCTTCTACAATCGTAATATCTCCTGCCATAGCCATATGAGGATTCATATTCCTTGCACTCTTGTCAAAAATCAAATTTCCAAATGGATCAGCTTTCTTTGCAAAAATAATACTGACTTCTGCTTTAAGAGCTTCTTCAACTAGAAATTGTTTACCTTTAACAGTTACTTTCTCTTTACCGTTTTCTGCCATACTATCAAGACCTACATCTACTAAAACTCCTCCAAGCCCCATTCCTCCAGCTCGTATACGCTCTGCTAACGTACCTTGCGGAGAAAATTCTACTTTGAGCTTACCTTCCGTCATTAATTTTCCTGCAAACGGATTCGATCCTATATGAGATGTCACAATTGACTTAACCCTTTCATTCCTTACCATCCTTCCGATACCAATGTCCGGAAATCCAGTATCATTACAAATCAAATGAAGATCCTTAACCCCACTATCAAATAATGCTTGAAGTAAAGTTGGCGGTGAACCGACTCCTCCAAATCCTCCAACCATTAGTGTCATGTCGTCATGAAAAAATTGAAGAATTTGTTCCAGTGTTGCTATTTTTTTATAAGTATTTTCAACTAAATTCATACGGTTTCCCCCTTAGCTGTATAAGTTAGTTGGGATTGTTCCATTTCCAATTCTTTTAAACCATCTGTAAGAATTTGAAGCAATTCATCCAGCTCTCCATAAGTAATCGTTAAAGGTGGTGCAATCATGAAAGCTGAATCTTCTTTTCCGTTTTTTCCAGCAACAGAAGGGTATAACAGTAAACCCTTACTCATTACTTTTTGAATAAAGGAACTTGATTTTATATCATGAATAAATTCAATGCCGATTAACAAACCTTTTCCTCTAACATCTCCTATGAATGGAAATTTCTCCTTTAATCCTTGGAGCTTATTCAACAGATAATTACCTTTTTCTTCTGCGGCTTGTACTAAATTATGCTTCTCAACATATTCAATAACGGCCAATGAAACAGCAGCTGATAGTGGGTTGGCACTAAAAGTATGTCCACTCATTACAAGTTTTGAACCTTGCATAATCGGTTCAATAATTCGATCGCTAGCAATTGTTGCAGCCATTGGTGTATAGCCAGATGTTAATCCTTTTCCAAGCGTAACGATATCAGGCTGAACCCCCCAATGCTCCATTGCAAACATTTTTCCAGTACGTCCAAGGCCAGTCATAACCTCGTCTGCAATCAGTAAAATATCGTACTTTTCACAAATTGCTTTAATTCTTTGGTAATAACCTTTAGATGGTACAATCGCACCTCCTGCAGCACCGATAATTGGTTCAGCAATAAATGCTGCAATATGTTCAGGGCCAATTCGATCAATGGCTGTTTCTAATTCAGATGCACACGCCAAATCACAAGATGGATGTTCTAAGTTGAAAGGACAACGATAACAATAAGGTGGTGAAACTGAAGGGTAATCCTCCAAGATTGGTACAAAACGTTGACGTCTTAAAGGGTGACCCGACATAGATAGTGCTCCAATTGTTATGCCATGGTAGCTCATCCAGCGTGAGAGAATTTTATTTTTCCCCTTCATTCCCTTTTCTTGGTAATGCTGTATCGCCAGTTTCATAGCAGTTTCTGTTGCTTCAGTACCACTATTAACAAAGAACGTCCAATTTAAATCACCTTGAGTGATATCACTCAGCTTCTTTGCTAGCTTCTCTGCAGGTTCACTAGTAAACTGTGAACGGTAAACAAAAGATACTTGTTTTGCTTGTTCAGTCATAACATCAATGATTTCCTCAACACCATGACCAATTCCTACAGTAATTGCACCAGATGAACCATCAATGTACCTTTTACCATCTTTATCAAATAGGTACACACCCTTTCCATGAGAAATCATAGGGTAATGCTGGCCAAGTAATGGTTTAATTAAATAATCTCTTTCCATTTTTCATCCCCACCCTTCCTTATATAAAACGAAAAAGCCACACTACTAAATATTGGAAATTTAAATAGAGGGTATTTTTTAGTATTCTTGCTTTCTGAGAGACTTCCTTTTTATTTTTTTACACTTATTCTCTGTATTCAAAAATTAATAGCTGTTTTTACTTCTTAACAAAAGATTTGTACAGATAGTTGCCCGCCCCAATTGATGGCCATATACATATCTATATATAGAAAACGCGTCGACTGACAATCGTTTTAGGCAAAGTCAGAGGCGTAGTTGCACTTATACTTAAATCCTAAAATTGGCAACCACTTGAGTAAGTTTCCCTGCTGCCAATTTATAATTTTTAACGTGAAAAAAATAGGGATCACAATCAGTTGGCGGTGAAGATTAAAAATGGATTTATCGGAGAAAGTTAGAGTTGAGATAGATAGTCTAATAGATAAAATTAAATTGGATCAGAGTGATGATGGATCATGGAGATATTGTTTCGAAAGCGGTCCTATGACAGATGCCTATATGATTATTATTTTAAGAACGATTGAATGTCATGATGAAGAACTAATTAAGAAGCTGGTAAATCGTTTATTAATAAAGCAAGACGCCAGTGGGGCCTGGAAGCTTTTTGATGACGACTCAGGAAATTTATCGGTAACTGTAGAAGCTTACACTGCATTGCTGTTCTCTGGTTATATAGAAATTACTGATGATATAATGAAGAAAGCAAAAGCGTTCATTCGTCAAAATGGGGGATTAGAGAGTGTACATGTCTCCACAAAATTTATGCTTGCTTTACATGAATTGTACCCATGGCCCAGGTTTTTTCCAGTCCCTCTCCTTTTAATGAATTTACCAAAGTTTTTTCCTTTTTCCTTCTTTAAATTTAGTTCTTATGTTCGATTCCACTTTGCTCCACTTTTAATATTAGGACATAAAAAATTTACGATTAAAAATAAATGGACGCCTACAATACAACATTTGTTTACAAACAATAAATTTAGCAAAAAGCGGAAATTCCCAAATTTTAATATACCTTTCACAAAATCATTATCCAAAATGGCTATTAAGAAGGCAGAGAAATATATTCTTCAAAATATTGAAAGGGATGGAACATTATCTAGTTATGCCAGCGCTACTTTTATTGGAATTTATGCACTTCTTTCATTAGGCTATCAAGTTACCTCTCCCGTAATTCAAAATGCTGTTTTAGGTATAAAGTCTTTCCTATTTGAATTGGAAGATTCCCTTCATATCCAAAATTCCCCTTCGACAATATGGGATACAGCACTTACTAGTTACGCATTGCAGGAAGCAGGTGTGCCAATAAATGATAAAGCGATCGAGTCTGCTTCTAACTACTTAGTCTCTCTCCAACATACACTAGTCGAGAAAGACCATCTGATTTGTTTAGGTGGATGGGGATTTTCGGACAGCAATACTCAAAATCCGGATGTAGATGATACCCAAGCAGTCTTAAGAGCAACAACTGATTTCTCTTTAATAGATGACGATTATCGAAAATCTTGGAACGCTGGAGTGAAATGGTTATTTGATATGCAAAATAAGGACGGCGGATGGGCCTCATTTGAAAAAAACAGTAGCAAATACTTAAAACTCATTTTCCCTATCCAAAACTTTGTTGATACTGCAATTGATCCATCTACAGCAGATTTGACCGGTCGAACAATCGAATTTCTAGGATCCAAATTAAAATTAACAATGGTTCATCCAAGAATTGAAGATGGGGTTAATTGGTTAATCCATCATCAACACGAAAATGGTTCATGGTACGGTCGTTGGGGAATTTCATATATTTATGGAACATGGGCTGCTATTACTGGTATGAAATCGGTCGGTATCCCTTCAAGTCACCCTAGTATTCAAAAAGCTAATAACTGGCTACTCAATATAAAAAACGAAGATGGTGGCTGGGGTGAGTCTTGTAAAAGCGACATAGAAAGAAAGTATATCCCTCTTTCTTATTCGACAATTGTTCATACATCGTGGGTTGTGGATACGCTCATTTCCATCAACGATTATCCTACTAGTGAAATTGATGATGGAATAGTAAACATTTTAAACTGGTTAAAGGTCCATGATAAGCGATTGACCTATCCAACAGGTGGTGGATTACCAGGTCATTTTTATATAAATTACCATAGCTATCGTTATATTTGGCCTTTATTGACTTTAAGTCATTATCTAAAAAAATATGAGACAAGTGACTAATTTGCGATTTCCAGTTAAACGCCTTGTCCTTATTTTCTTTGACGGCATATAATACATTGATATTTGTGTATATGTCATTTTAGTTTATGGTTTAAACAATAAAGGAGTGGCTTTATGGGAAATCTTGACCCAAGCTTAATGAGAGAATTTTGTGGTAAAATTTGTGATCCTCGCAAGTTTCCACGCATTTATAGTATTCTTCGATCATATCGAAAAAATGATTTAAAAAGCCGAGAAGGCGCATGTCATATGATTGACAGACTATCGGATTGCTGCAGTGTATCAATAACTGCGGAACAACGCGAAAACGCAGCTCAATGGCTAATGAATTGTGACGTAAACCCACAAGATCCTGATCACCAAAGAGAAATGTGGAATATGATAAAAAGCAGTAGAAGACGTTCTTGGTTTTAATTAATTGCAGACAGTAATTTTTAATATATTTTAAATAAAAGGCCTATAAGATTCCTCTTTTGAATTATTTCTAAGAGGGATTTTATAGGCCTCTTTGTATGGGTGATTTTATATATAAATTAAGAGAAGACGATAGATTCCTTATACAACTAATTGGCAGGATAGTTCAATAAGAAATGTTAGAATATAGTATTGAAAGGTGATGATTATTTGTGAGAGATTTCCCTGAAGAAAACGATTTTCTTTCGATGTTTGAGTGTGAACCTAAACTATTCGATTCCAATACAAAAGATTTGCCATTTTATTATAATCAAGCAACATATCAATTTTCGAATGAGGAAGAAGACTTTGTTGTTACAGTTTCTCCATCACATGGTGAAGTAAAAATACAAGTAACTCAGCCAAATTCCGATAGATTATTATCGCTTTTGGAACTGAAGCGAGTTGAGAAATTTGAGATTACAGCAGATAAAAGAGATTTTTCAAGCGTACTTTTGACAGTTATTAATGAAGATTCTCAGCAAACAATAGAAATTGATTTTAAGCCAAGATTTAAATTGATATTTAAAGAGCATTTTACTTTGTAAACTTTTAATCTAATTCAACTAAAGCATGCGATTCTTCAATAACGAATGATCGTTTTTTATTGAAAATTGCAGATTAGTTAAATAAAGAATAGGAATTTCAGGATAAAAACAGAATATTTCAAGTTCCTTATACAACACCAAGGGAGTACGATATAAACTTCCATTCACTGTTGTGCATCTGAGGATTCATGGATGGCTAACGCATGCTTTAGTTGAAGATGGTCACGAGTCGCAAATGTGGCTTTTTTTATTGAAGTAAATGCCAAGATAGTTTAAGTATATTATTTTCATTAAAAGGAAGTTCTTTATAAAACAATTAACGCATCGAATTCAGTGACTCGATGCGTTAGTTTATTTCAATTTATTTAGTTGCATTTTCATATATTTCGTCCGAAACGGGTTCTAACCATTCCGGTGTACCTGCAGTGATTGCAATGTGTTCAAGCCAACTATTTTTTGCGGCACCATGCCAGTGTTTCACGCCATCGTGAGTGACAATAACATCGCCAGCTTTTAAGAATTGAGCTGGTTTTCCTTCTTCTTGGTACCAACCTTCTCCACCAGTTACTAATAAAATTTGAAATCCATCACGATGGATATGCCAGTTATTTTGGCAGCCTGGTTCAAAGGTGACATTCCCAACTCCAACACTAACTTTAGGATCAGCAACCAAAGATTTAAGATAACTTTGTCCTACAAAATATTGTGCAAATGCTTCATTTTTTTCGCCTACTGGGAAAATAACTCCATTTTTTACTGCTTCATGTTTTGCCATATTAAATTCCTCCAACACTTAATTATTAGTCTATTTGAACAGTTGGTCGAACAATCAATTCAAAAATTGTTACTTTTATAGCTGTCGTATAAAAAGTCCTCATTCATTACATGTTTACTTTAATTTTCCGCCAAATACCGGGAAAAAGCTATGCTCACCATAATTTTGTATTTGCTCTATATTCTTCAAAGTTTCCATATCCGCGTCGCTGATAGTAAAATCAAGCTCTGCATTGTTTCTCATGTGATCTGGATTTGCCGTCTTAGGAATTACTACAAGACCAAGTTGAATATCATAACGTAGGCAAAGCTGAGCAACAGATACTTCATACTTATCAGCTATTACTTTAATCTCATGATTATCCAGAACTGCACCGTGGGCAATTGGTGAATATGCCTCTACCATGATGCCTTTCTTCTGGCAGAATTCAATTAGTCCAAAAGGAGTATTGCTCACATGTGCCAATACCTGATTTACCATAGGTTTGATCTCACAGCTTGCAAGTATATTCTCTAAATCATCCTGAAGGAAGTTAGAAACACCGATTGCCTTTACCTTGCCTGTCTTATAAGCATCTTCCATGGCTTTCCATACTACTTTGTTTTCCTCGAAATAACGGTTCTCTTCACGGAACTCCATCCAAGGCTGTGGACTGTGTATAATCAGAAGGTCAATGTAATCCAGTCTCAACTTATCTAAAGACTCAACAATGGACTGAGAAACTGCATCATAGCTCTTTGCTTCTGCAGCAACCTTTGTCGTTATAAAAAGTTCTTCTCTTGGGACACCGCAGGAACGGACTCCTTCACCTATGCCAGCTTCATTCATATATGCCTGTGCAGTATCAATATGACGATATCCGATAGATACTGCATCACGCACTGCTTGTGCTGCCTGTGTATCGTCAAGTAGCCAAGTACCAAGACCTAAAATTGGAATTTCTACACCAGTTGATAATTTGAAAGTTTTGTTTAACATGCTTTTGTCTCCTTAAAATATTTATATTTTTCAATCCTTCAAGATAATTAATATTTCCTTGTCATTGTCCACATTTTTGTTATCTTGTAAATGTGCTTTTACTTGACCTTTAGCACCACCTAAAGCAGCGATGATCCAGAGTCGATTGTAAATTAGCCTTTTTGATATTTCGGAGCTTTACTACTAAGACTAAATGAGATTGCTCCGATAATTGCAGCAATGGCGACTGATACAGCTCCAATCCAGCTTACAGCCAACACCGACGTGCTTTTTACAGCAACCCCGCCAATTACTCCTGCAGTTGCAATGCCTAACTGAATAAAAGAACTATATAAACTAAGCATAATTCCTGATGCTTCAGGAGCAAGCCAAATCAGATTATACTGCATACCTGGACCAGAAGACCACGCCGAGAATCCCCATAGTATAAGCAACGGATAAGCAACATAGGACGGCCTAGCGATAGTAGATAACAACACTAAAGCAATTACGTGAATAGTCAATCCGCCAATAAGGGTACTTGCGTTTCCAACTTTATCGGTCATAAATCCGCCAAATTTGGAACCAACTAAGGAAGCAATGCCAAAGGCAAACAAGGCAAAACTTACTTCACGTCCGTTTATAGATGTAGCAGTTAGCAGGAAAGGTGCAATATACGAATACATTACACCATATCCTAACTGCCAAAAGAACGTTATACCAAGACCCATTAAGATTTTGGGGTTCATTAGATATGAGAGTTGCTTGCCCAGGGGAATAGCGGCTCCGTTATTTGTAGTAGGAATCGTACGCATAATAACAAAGATCCCTAATAAACTAAGTACACCGATTCCCACAAATATTAGTTTCCAATCGTAATATGTTGCAACAAGACGACCAATTGGTACGCCGATGATGATAGCAGCACTAAATCCAAGAATAACCGTGCCTATTGCTCCTGCTTGTTTTTCTGGTGAAGCTAAACTTGTAGCAGTAGTCTTTGCAGCAATAGCAAAAACTCCACTTCCTAGAGCAAGTATAATTCGTGAGATTATTAGAAAACTGAAACCAGGAAGGATGATTGTCATTAAACTACCAAACACAACTAGAGCAAGCGATAGAATTAATAACTTACGCTGATGCAATCTTGTCGTAGCCATTACGACTAACGGCGATCCGAATGCGTTAGCAAGAGCAAATACGGTGATAAGTTGCCCAGCCACCGATACAGAAACATTAGTTGAGATAGCAACTTTATCCAATATACCTGCAATAACATACTCTGATGTACTGACAATAAAAGTAATCAATGCCAGCATGAAAATCTTCCAGGTATTTTTCAAATTTATCACCCTCTTATTAAATTCAATAACACTATTCGTAGTAATAAACATTTATTGAATAATCAACATCTGTTTATTATTATTATAAAAAGATCGAATCCATTCAATGGTTAAATCAGCGCAATTCGTTGAATAATCAACAAATCTAACAAGATTGTTGAATATCTTAAGGGAAAGTTGGTGAATTTGTATGTCTAAAGTGGATAGAAGAAAATCTAAAAGCCAAGAAGCAATTAAAAATGCACTTTTAGAACTGATGTCTGAAAGAAATTTCGATGACATTACTATTCAAGATATTGCAGACAGGGGAAATGTTAATAGGGGAACAATCTATCTTCATTACACCGATAAGTATGATCTTTTAGATAAACTTATGGAAGAACATATAAACCATCTCAGGGAAACAAGTATATGGGCATGTGAAAAAGAATGGGTAGATGCCACTCAAATCTTTTTCCAATATTTTGAAAGAAATTATTTATTTTTTTCAACGATGTTAGCGAGTAAAGGAGCAGCTTCTTTTCGCAGTAAGTTTTTGTTTTTTCTAATAGAAGAGTTCAAGGATGAAGTGAATAAAGAGAAAAACAGAGGACTAAGTGAAGAAGTTATTGTTAAATTCGCTGCAAATGCTTATGTAGGGGTTTTAGAATCATGGTTAAAAGATGGAATGCCTAATCCACCTCATATGATTGCAAAAGAATTAGGGATATTGTTAGAAAGAGTTGTATAGGTTCTATTTTGATAATAGATTTGAATGAGAATTGTAATTTCTTGTACAACTAAAGCATGCTTTAGTTGAATTAGAAAAAGTAAAGATCACTAATTGTGGTCTTTTTTCATTCCCTTATTCAATATAATGGCAGGTTAGTTTAAGTATAATCTTTCACAAGGTATAGAAAAAAAGCCGACCTCCACATATGGAAATTCGGCATTTTTCTCTATATATTAGCCTTTAATTAAAATTTTTCAGTTAAGCGTTAATCCTGTGGTCATAATTCTCCCTAAGCCGCTTCATATCTTCTATTGGAGGAAAACCAAACATTCGTGAATATTCACGGCTGAATTGCGATGGGCTTTCATAGCCTACATGATAAGCCACAGTATTGGCATCCGTGGAATCAGATAATAACAGACGACGAGCTTCCTGTAGTTTTAAGTGTTTTTGAAATTGAATAGGGCTCATTGCAGTTACTTCTTTAAAATGCTTATGAAACGAAGACACACTCATATTGGCTGTTTCTGCAAGCTCTTCAACTTTAAATGGTTTATCATAGTTAGTCATGATTAGTTGGATTGCATTTTTAATGTGATAGGCACTGTTACCCTTTATTACAATTTTCTTCAGCGTATCACCGTGTTCCCCCTTAAGAACTTTATAGATAACTTCTTTTGTGAACAGAGGAGCAAGTGTAGGAATATCTTCTGGGGTATCTAGAAGTCGAACTAACCTCACTACTGCATCCACCAAAGATGGATTTAATTTACTGACAAACATGCCTCGCCCTGAATTTCCTTCTGAAACAGATGAAAAGTTTACATTGCCTAAAACTTCCAAAATTTCCTTTGTAGTAAGTTCTAGTATAAATCCTAGATAAGGATTCTCAGGAGCGGTGTCAATGATTTGGCTAGTAGCTGGCAAGTCGACAGATGCAACAAGGTAATCTCCGGGGCCGTATTTAAAGTCCTCCATTCCTACCGATACTTCTTTCGTACCTTGAGCCGTAATGCAAAGGGATGGCTTATAAACCCCATAGTTGGGATCTTTATCAGTAGAAGAACGTCGAACAAAAAACAAAGAAGGAATAGCAGTCTCGTGAACTCCGTTTGTACCTGTATGACGCTCGATGACTCTTGCTAGTTCTGTTTGCTGATTTAATGCTTTCTCCTGCATAAATTCTCCCCTTCTCATTGTGATTCGTATATACATTATAACTTGTAATAAACTATTCTGTATATGTAGCTTAAGAGGATTAGGCAAACATTGAACACGAATAGGTAATAGTTTTTCATTCAATTTAATTATAATAAATATACGATTAGCAACATCTACAAATTCTAGGGTTTATCCTTAAAATTAAAATAGCAGGAGGAATTTACATGCAAAAAGTAGTTTTAAACAATGGAGTTGAAATGCCTATTTTAGGTTTTGGTGTTTTTCAAATTCAAGATGAAAATGAATGTGAACAAGCTGTTTATGACGCTATCATAGCAGGTTACCGATTGATCGATACAGCAGCTTCATATCTAAATGAAGAAGCAGTCGGAAGAGCAATAAAACGAAGTGGTGTATCTAGAGAAGAACTGTTTATTACAACAAAACTTTGGGTTCAGGATACTGGTTATGAGAACACAAAGAAGGCGTTCGCTAATTCACTGGAAAGGCTACAATTGGATTATTTAGACTTATATTTAATTCATCAGCCATTTGGTGATGTACATGGTTCTTGGCGTGCTATGGAGGAATTGTATAGAGAAGGAAAAATTAAAGCTATTGGGGTGAGTAACTTCCATCCAGATCGACTGATTGATTTAATCATTCATAATGAAGTTGTACCTGCAGTTAACCAAGTTGAAACACATGTTTTCAACCAACAAATAGATAGTACCAAATTCATGGAAGAGAATAATGTTCAGATTGAGTCTTGGGGACCATTTGCTGAAGGAAAAAATAACATGTTTCAAAATGAAGTTTTAGTTTCAATTGCTGAGAAGCACAATAAATCCGTTGCACAGGTTGTCTTACGATGGTTAACACAAAGAGAAGTTGTTGCGATTCCGAAGTCGGTACAAAAAGAAAGAATTATCGAAAACTTCAATATCTTTGACTTTGATTTAAACCAAGAAGATATGGACCAAATTGCCAAGTTAGATACGAAAGAGAGCTTATTCTTTTCACATAGGGATCCTGAAATGGTGAAGTGGATTGGTACGCGTAAGCTTGATATTTAAAATTTACTAAATATAGCTTTAATTTTTGTGAAATAAATTTGCATTTTCATTTCATAAACAGCCAGCTTACTTAACTGGCTGTTTTTCTATTTTAAGAATTGCTGTAATTGCACTAATTCTTGTTTAACTATCGCATGCGTTAGTTGAATATCAAAGCTGCTTAATTGCAGCTTTTTTATTTGTAAATGACAGAATAGTTAAAGGAAGTGTTGGTAATTCCAAAATGTGGTAAAGTTAATTTGTTCATTTAATTTAGAATTAACTAATATTAAAGGAGATAGATTATGCAAAATAAAGGACAATTAGAAGTAATTAACCTGCAAAAATTGACTCAGGATCAAATGGAATATACAAATTTCATCGTAAGTGAAGTAAATGACCACGCACTAAGAATAGCTGTAATAAATGGTGATTTTCACTGGCATAAACACGAGGATTGCGATGAATTATTTTGTGTATTAGAAGGCGAACTTTTTATTGACTTAGAAAACGATGAAACCATCTCTTTAAAACCTGGAGAAATCTTTACGATTCCAGCTAACACAATGCATCGAACTCGTTCAAATGAACGTACAGTTAACATTTGTTTTGAAAAGATAAGTAATGATATAAAAGGTACAAAAACAATAGATTGATATCCAACTAATGGACTTTTTTTGTTTTATAATTATAAAGTTATACCAACAACATTAAAAAGTATATATTTAAAATGAGGTGGAATCATTGATTTTAGTTAGTTCTTGTTTAGCTGGTTTAGAGGTAAGATACAACGGTTCCCATAGTTTAGATAATAGGATTCAAAAATTGTTACAAGTAAATAGAGCTATTACTGTATGTCCTGAATTACTTGGAGGTTTTTTAACACCAAGAGAGCCCGCAGAAATAGTAGGTGGTGACGGAGAAGATGTTCTTGATGGGAAAGCAAAAGTAGTTGAGAAATCGGGTAGAGACGTAACAGAACTTTACATAAAAGGGGCTTACCATACACTAAGGAAAGCTCAAGAAGTTAATGCAACTATAATTGTTCTTAAGGAGTATAGTCCATCCTGTGGTAGTGCCATGATCTATAATGGTGAATTTAAAGCTAAGAAAGTTGTTGGAAATGGTATCACAACAGCATTACTTAAAAGAAACGGTTTAAGAGTAATTTCAGAGGAAAAACTTACCGATATTCTTGATGAAATAATATAATTCTTAACCAACTAACGCATGCGATAGTTGAAGATCACGAGTCACAAAAGTGGCTCGTTTTTTATTGAACAAAATGGCAGGATAGTTGAACAAGAACCACTTCAATTTCGCTTGAGTACTGTATGTAAATCTAGTTTAATAAATACCGTTATCGGCAATAAAAAAAAGACCTTCCAGGAAGATCCTTTTTTGCTGCTTCTTCAACAAACGTACCCTAAATGAGAAATTAGTTTATTTCATTAATAGAAAAAGACTTATAAGTATTTATCACTAATCACTTTCATATGGTGTAACTCGTGCCCGGCAATGCCATATGCAATGGTACCTAACGAAACAGGTCTGTTCATTACAGTTCCATTACGAACCCACGCTGCATCATCAATGGTTGAAATAAGGCTTAACGTGTTGGAGCGTACCGTGTCTAAACCGGCTAGTAGCTGCTCCCAGGATAATTTGTTGAAATTTGCCGCAGAAACGTATTGATCCTGATCCATTGCTGGTAGTGGTGCACTTTCATTTCGTGCAATGGCAAGCATTCGATACGACATCACACGTTCCGAGTCGGTCATATGCCCAATCACTTCTTTTAAAGTCCATTTCCCTGGTGCGTACGCCTTCCTTGCTGACTCCTCTGATACGCTGTTTAAGAGGGTAATGGTCTTAGTTCGTTGCTTACTAAGTATTTCTATAATATCTCCATCTGGTACAAGACTAACATACCTATCATGCTCTGGATTTTCAATAGTTAATGGTCGTGGACGCACAAGAATCCTCCTCATCGGAATAGTTAATTATAGTTCTAGGCAAATATTCGACTTTCAAGAAGATATTTCCTTTAATTTTGATATTTAATTTCATTACCGCAAAATAATTGAAAAATAAACAACTTTTTCGATACATATATTTTGAATTTCTTATGCTACTAAAGCATGCTATAGTTCAATAAAACATAGAAAAAAATAATCAACCCCTATTTCATTTGGTAGTAAGTTCACTCCTCTTGTCGAAACCTTTTGGAAGGTACACTTTAATATTTAAAGAAGTAGTAATTGTTAGAATTTACCAATTCCTAACATTCGTAGTATATCAATTCAAACAAAGGAGACCAAAATGAGAAAAGTAATCGTATCGATGTACCTGTCTTTGGATGGTGTCATGGAGGAACCATCTTGGACCATGCCATATTTCAATGAAGAAGTGGGAAAGTTTCAAAATGAATTATTATTTTCGAGCGAAATTCTTCTATTAGGGCGAGTGACTTATCAAGGTTTTGCAGCAGCCTGGCCTTCCATGACTGATGAAGATGGTTTTGCTGACAAGATGAACAGCATGCCAAAGGTTGTCACTTCTACTACCTTGGAAGAGGCTGAGTGGAACGCTATCCTTATTAAGGATAATATTGCAGAAGAAGTATCGAAATTAAAGCAACAGCCTGGTCAGAACATATTAATCTATGGTAGCGGTGAGCTTATTCAAACGTTGATGCAACAAGACCTTATCGATGAATTTCACTTGATGGTGCATCCTGTTGTTCTGGGAAGTGGAAAGCGTCTCTTCAATGACGGAATCGATAAAAAGGTTTTTAAACTTGTAGAAACAAAGAGTACCAGTTCGGGGGTTGTTATTCTTTCCTACCAACTTGAGAGAAAAGAATAGCTAACTAGATGAATAAGAAAGCTCGTCAGAATAAGCTCTGGTGGGCTTTCTTTTTATTCAAACATGCAGGTTTTGTCATACTAATCATAAGTTTGAAGTATTCTTTATTCAACTAATGCATGCTTTAGTTAGTTAAGCAGCAAAAAAAGGATCAATAACTTAGATCCTTTTTATATAAACAAATCTGAAGCAGCTCTAACATACGATTTATCGTATAACTGGTCTCTAAAACAAATCATCATATATACCTTTTGAACTACTACCATTACCACTAAAAAAAAGAGTGTGTCCCTAAAAAGTAACCCCTTTTAAGACACCCTATTCTTTATCAAAAAATTTCTTAACCGAGCCCACGAACCGATAATCCACCATCACTAGAAATGACTTCACCAGTGATTGCACGTGACTGGTCAGATGCTAAAAGTACATATGCTGCAACATGATCTTCAGGCATTTGTGCAAGTTGAAGTGGATTTCTTCTTTTTATATTGCTTGCTTTTGTATCATTATCTACGGATTTAGTAAAAGTACGTAAAGGTGGGATGACAGTTAGTGCTGTTAAAGTTCCTCCTGGCGCTACTGCATTTACTCGTATATTTGGTGCTAGTTCAAAGGCAAGCTGACGCATTAATCCGATTTGTGCATGCTTACTAGCCGTGTACCAAACCCCACCACCGTCTGGATAGAAGCTTGCCCCAGATACTGTAAAAATAATATTACCATTTGTTTTTTGTAATTCCTCTAAAGCTGCTTTTGCACCAAAAAATGATCCTTTTACGTTTATATTTAATAGGTAATCATATGCATCTGATAGGGCCTTTGGTGTCACATCAGCGAATTTTGCAAAACCATCGAAAACGCCTGCATTCGCAATAAATACATCTAGTTTACCAAACTGTTCAACAGTCGCTTTTACAGCTCGTTCATTGTCTTCATATTTGCTTACGTCACCTTGAATGATAAGGAGATTGTCATTAAATTCTTCTTTCATTTGCTCTAGTGTTTCAAGTGAGCGACCAATAATACTTACCTTTGCTCCTTCTTGGATGAATCGTCTTGTAACGGCTGCTCCTATTCCAGATGCGCCACCTGTAATTAAGACTACTTTATCTTTTAATAACATCACTTGGCCTCCTTTTTCTTCTATTAAACAAAGATTGCAAGATTTCTAGTATTAATTGTTGTTTGATCTACAATAAATACCCTCTTTGAAAGCTTCCACTTCCCATCTTCATATGTAAACTCGTCATGACGTTCTCCAGAAATTAAATCATGGTGAATATCTGTGCTGCGGCTACGGTAAATCAGTAAGTAACTATTAACTACTGCCTTCTCCTCTTTAACTAGCTCTTTTACGCCAACATTACTTACAAAACGGCGGGTTCTTGAAGGAGGAATTTCAGCCCATGCATAGTCAGTTTTCAATCGATCTACTCGAAGCTTTAATAATTCAATATCATCATTAAAAGTAAACATCTCAGTAGAATAGTCTGGGCGCTCAGTTCCTTCTTTATTTACGCGTACAGGCATTTGATAGATTAAATTCGAATGCATTAAACTAAACCAATCATCAAATTCAATATCATCAAGTAGTTTTGCTTCATCAATTAACCACTGTTCAAATTGTAATTTCGCTATTAATTTTTCAACATTCATTTTTCTTCCTCCCCCCTTTATTACTTTGTCATTAATTCAAGCCAATAATGATAAAAATTGCGTTGACTTGCTTCTGTAAATTTATCATCATAGGCTACCCCAGGTCCGATAAAATCGACAGGTTCACGATGTAGTCCCATTGTATAGTTATAAGTTAAATTCTTTTGAAATGGCATTGGACCTTGAGCTGCTTCCGTTATATCTGTGAATACTTCAGTATCATCTTGCTCAAAAATACCAGATGGACTAAACGTTAAGATAAAGGAATCTCTTGATCGATTCTTCCATTCCTGAGAAGCATTTTTTTCTACTAGCATCCATGCAATTACTTCCATTTTATTGTGACTAATTGGTCTCCACATTCTAATTGAAGTATTCGAAATTAATTCGCCTTTAACTTTTGTGTGAGATATTAAAAATGACATATTCGGAAAAGCATTGCCAATCATATTTTTTAAGTTTGATAGAACTTCATATTGTTCTTCTGACAAGTTACTTTTATACTCGTCCTTCAATTCTTCAGGAAAAGCAAAGTCTGGGTTTGGTGTTCCAAGGTTTAATCCGTGTCCGTTTTCAGTATGAATTTGAAAACCGCGCTTCGAATATGTCGCATTTGGTACCATGCCTAATTTTGCAATTGAACCGTGAGTTACCATCGTATGGTATGAATCACCTACAAAGTTATCAGAACCGACCTTCCAGTTTGATTTAACGATAAAACGTTGAGGAGCTCCAATTACTTCCATCTCAGCTCGTCCTACTACGATATCTAAATACCACTTAAAATCGCCGAGAAACTCTTCAAGAGGCTCTGCATTTTCGTCCCAATTTCCAAATAAAAGTCCTTTATATGATTCTAGCTTCACTTGGTGAAGACCCATTTTTGATCGGTCAAGTCTTTCGCCATAAATATCTTTTTGAAGCGGTACTCCAACAAGTTCACCTGTATTTTTAAAGTTAAATCCATGATATGGACATGTAAATAAAGTCTTGTTTCCTTTATCAGCACGGCACAGCTTCATGCCACGATGTGTACACATATTGTAAAATGCATTGATTTCTCCCATACTTTCGCGTGAGATAATGATTGAATATCCTGCAAGCTCACGGGTCATAAAGTCCCCTGGATTTGGAATTTCGGATTCATGTCCAAGAAAAACCCATGTTTTTAAAAATACTTTTTCATGCTCTAATTCGTAAACGGCTTTATCACCTAGAAGATATGCAGGAATGACTCCTTCATCTGGTTTGACAGTTTCGTTTAAGTAATTTACTAGTTGTTCTTTTGATAATTCATCTAAAGTTTTTTCTGTTTTAATCATGCACAGCACTCTCCCTTCATATTTTGACTATCTACCCAACTTGTACATATTTATCTTTGTTTTGTAACGTTGCCAAAACGCTTAACGCTGCTAAATAACTTGTTTTAGGATTATTTGGCATTGGATCATTTTCAATCTCAAGTTTAAGTTTTCCGAACGCACCTGATGCTTCTATTAAATGACTATTTTTTATCGCAATTGGATCGGCAATAATTTTTACTTTTGTATCGTTAGCACCAAGTCCAGCTAAGGATAATACAATTGCCACATTAATATTTCTTGGGTATAGCTTAATTGCTTCAGTTGCAGAGCCTTCAAACAATATCGTTTCTTTATCGAATACTTCTTTTGATAATGCTCCAGGTGGTTTTCTAGTTGTAATTGAAACAGCCTCTAGACCACCTACAGCTTTTGCTGACTTTAAAATATCCAATCCACCAATAGCCCCTGAAGGTAAGAAAACGTTTACACCACATCTTGAACAAACCTCTCGAACTCTTTCTTCAAAAGTAGAATCAGCCATGACCCCAATGCTACTTAACAATAAGTCTTTTCCACCTTCAAGAACATTTATAGCGTACTCCTTTGCAGCCTCAACTGTTGCAGCCTCAATTACTAAATCTAGATCAGAAAGAAGTAGCTCCTCTACACTTTGATAAGCTTCTGTTTCAAATTCTTTAGCAAGTTGAACGCCTGATTCTTCGGAACGTGTATAAATTGAAACAATCTTTCCACCTGGTAACATTCCATCTTTATTTATAGCTTGAAGAAGAAATTGGCCAATGTTCCCACAGCCGATTAGACCTAGTTTCATGCCCATTCACCATCCTTAGTTTGCAAATCCGTATGAATCTGCAAAGAATTCCAATCCACAGTGTCTCGTTTCCCTTGAAACACCACTCTCTTTTAATCCTGGGAAATCCAATGCTAAATCATTAAAGATGGTGTGATTATTATGAAAAACTGCGCCTGCTTCTAATTGATCTGCCATTTCAATAGCTAATTCTTCATTTTCAGTCCAAACAGAAGCCCTTAAGCCAAATTCACTATCATTTGCTAGTTTGATAACTTCGTCAATAGTTGAAAAAGGTAAAATAGGAATTACTGGTCCAAATTGTTCTGCACGAACGATCTCACTTTGCTGATCAATACCTGTCACGATTGTTGGTAAGATGTAGTATCCTTGATCCCACATTTCAGGATTCAGTTGAATTCCAGCTGTTATTATATTTGCACCTGCTTTTTCAGTTCGCTCGATCAATCCATTAACATAGTCATACTGAGCTTGATTATTTAATGGGCCCATCGTTACATCAGGTTGAATACCATCACCTACAACAATACGCTCAAATTCTTTTTTCAGTTTTTTTACTAATTCAACATATCTAGATTCTTGTACATATACACGCTTAATTGCCGAACATACTTGGCCAGCCGCTTTTAAAATACTTATTCTTAATCGTTTAATAGCTTCTTCATCTAAGTTTGCATCTTCTAAAATGATTGCTGGGTCATTCCCACCAAGCTCCATATATACTTTTTGAAGATTTCCAGAGGACTTTTTCATAATCTCTTTACCTGTTTGTGTACTTCCGACAAAAGCAATCGTGCGAACTCGTGAATCGGAACAAAGCTTGTCACCAATCTTTTTTCCTGAACCTGTTACAATATTGATTACACCAGGAGGAAAATGTTTAGCCACTACTTTTAGACAAGCCATAATGGTAAGTGGACAATTTGTCGCGGGTTTCACAATAACTGTATTACCTGCTAAAACAGCAGGAATCACTCGTTTAAATGTTAAAATCATAGGAGAGTTCCAAGGAGTAATTACTGCAGTAATCCCTCTAGCTCTTCTTCTTACTTGAACTTTTTGATTTCCTGGAAGTAATTCTGGACTCCACCATTTAAGTAGTTCATCCGCTCCACCATTCATTACTTCAACGCAGCGTAATAAGTCTTTTTTAGCTTCTACTAGTGTTTTTCCATTTTCACGAACAAATAATGAAACATGTTCTTCAATGATTTTAGAAAGTTCCTGTGCTGCTGCTTTCATTCTTTCTACACGATCCTGAATCTCACTCTTTGACCAAAGTTCAAATGCATTCGATGCTGCATTAATTGCTTCGTTTACGATTTCCTCAGTACATAATGCAACTTTACCGATTACTTCCGACTTATTTGCAGGATTAATAATATTTGATGTTTCCTTACTTTCTTTCCATTCACCATTTATGAGATATCTCCCTGATACAACTGGATATGTCGAAATCATATTGAATCTCCTTTATAATTTTTTTGGCTTAAAGCTTTCAGCTGCTCCTGGAGGTCCACCAAAAGGTTTTGCCATAGGTCCAACTGCTTCCATATCTACAACGATCATTGTTGGCTGTCTTCTTTCAATTGCTTTCTTTAGTTCATTAACAAATTCGTCTCCTGATCCAATACGTGCTGCTTCAAAATGCATTGACTCAGCTAGTTTTACAAAATCAGGACTTAATAAATTCACTGCTACTTGGCGACCGTATGCCGCTTTTTGAATATTACGAAGAACCCCATAGCCAGAATCATCAAATAATACAACAATAATAGGAAGATTTTCTTCAGCTGCAGTCACCATTTCACCTACATTAACCATAAACCCACCATCTCCAGCCATTAATACGACCGTTTGATGAGAGCAACCCAATTGAGCTCCTATAGCTGTAGGAAGACCTTGACCGATCCCGCCACCTGATGCGTGAATAGATGTTCTCGGTTCATAAATATCGAATATTCTACTACCCCATACATTTGCTTGTACTGTCACATCTCGAACCAAAATCGTATCTCTCGGTAAAATCTCTCTCATACCATCTACAAACTGTTCAAACGGACCAAGTGTTTTACGAAGTTGTCCTCGCACTTCATTTCTTAGTGAACGTACCTCTTCTATGTAAGAAGGTAAAACCGAAATAGACTTTTCATCAATTTTATTTATTAAAGCTGATAAAATTTCTTTTGCATCGCCGACTAATCCAACTGTTGCTTTATAATTACGATTAATTGCATTAAAATCTGCATCAATTGAAATATGTTCTTCTGGGACAGGGACTTTCCAGTTAGAAGTTTCATTTCCTCTAAAACGTACACCTACGCTAATCAATAAATCTGCATTTCTCAAAAACTCTTTTGTCGACTCATTGGCTGCAAAATGACCTATACATTGCTCATGATCCTCTGGTATCGAACCTTTTCCAGATTGACTTGTAATGACAGCAGCTCCAAGAATTTCAGCTAAATTTGTTAACTCCTTTGAGGCATTGGCAGAAATAACACCGCCACCAGCCCAAATAACTGGACGACGTGCTTCTGAAATTTTTGAAATTGCGATATCTGGTATTACGGTAGTTAATTGCGGTTTAAAAACATCTACCTGTACTTTATCGATTGAAACGTCCTCAATAATTGCTGATTGAAAGTCGATTGGAATTTCTAAGCTAACTGGTCCTGTTGGAGCAGTTAATGCTTCTTCAATTGCTTTTCTTACTACACCAGCTGTTTGTTCTGGTCTTCTAAGTCTTACAGCATTTTTACAAGCACCGCTCATCATTGAAAGCTGGTCTTTGCATTCATGTATGTACCCTTTACCTGTACCAAGATAAGGTGATGCTACTTCTCCAGTCAGATGAAGTAGTGGAACTCCAGCTGCCCATGCTTCTACTAATGAACCAGCAGCGTTTCCAGCTCCTGTTCCTGTACTAGTAATAACTACACCTAATTTTCCTGTCGAACGTGCATAGCCATCTGCCATATTTACTGCTCCACTTTCGCCTCGTGAACAGATCAGCTTGATACTTCCGTCCCTTAGAATCGCGTCATAGATGGGCATATTGTGAATACTTACGATTCCAAAAGCGACTTCTACACCTGCTTGAACTAACTCTTTTACGACGGCATCCGCAGTAGTAAATACGATCTCTTCTTGATTTTTCATCTTAGTATCCTACCTTTGTCTTATAATTTATTTAAAGTGCTTTACCGATTGCACCTGCAGTTTCAATTGTAGAACCAGCTACATAACTCGCTTTGTCTGAAGCAAGAAAAACAATTACACTAGCAACTTCTTCCGCTTCACCTACACGACCTAGTGGAATATTTCTTTTTATCGCAAGATCTTTATAATATTCTTCGGGATCCATATCAGGAGCATTCTTCAGCCTTCTACGTTCCCACTGGTCTGTCCGAATTAATCCAAGACTAACTGAATTGACTAAAATATTGTCAGATGCTAATTCTTGAGACAACGTTTTACTTAAATTTAAAAGTCCTGCACGGGTTGCTGCTGTTGCTATCATATGACGCTCAGGCTCTTTTGCTAGAGTTGCATTTATATTAATAATTCGGCCACCTCCTCTTTTCACTAAATAAGGATGAGCTGCACGAACTGCATAAATAATTGCGAAATACTTTAATTGAATTTGTTCCTGCCACTGTTCATCAGTAATATCGAAAAAATGCCCCATAACACTTTGACCAGCTGCATTCACTAACGTATCAATTCCACCAAACTTTTCTGCTGTTTGTTGAATAAACGAATTAACCTCCTCTTTTGATGTAACATCACACGTCGCAGCAAATAGATCTTCGCGTTTGCCATATGAGAGTAAATGCTTTAATGCTTTATCTGCGCGCTCTTTGCTTCTTCCGCAAATTGCTACTTTAGCACCTTCACCTAAAAATAATTCAGCTGTCTTCAGTCCAACACCAGAGGTGCCACCCATAATTACTGCAACTTTTCCCTTTAACCCAAGATCCATCCCGTCACCCCTTATTAAAGCTTTCATGGTTCTTATTCCTTAAAGCATTTTTATTTAAACTTTTTATCGCACTTTAACTGTGGTATCTACCCAGCCACGATCTGGCTCTCCGCCCATCGCTTTACGAGCTTCTGGTTTTGGTGGACCAGCAATTCCCCATTGATCCATTAGATGTGGCACGCGTTTCCAAACTCGCGCACTCCACTCAGCCTCATCTTCAATTGTTTCAAGATAACATGTATATTCCATGACAAACCCACCAAGATCTTGAAAATAACAAAAGATATTATTACCAGGACCATGCCGACCTGGACCCCATAACTCACTTAATCCGGCTTTCCTAACATTACTAATACCTCGCATCAGTTCATCCACCGAATCAACTTCGTAAGCAATATGATTAACTGAAGCGTGTGCATCTTGGTTAAATGCAATCGAATGATGTTTTCGATTACACCTTAAGAAGGACATTTGGTGCTCACTCCAATCCGTCACTTTGAATCCAAGCACATCAGTATAAAACCCCACGATCATATCTAAATCTTTTGTGTTCATAACTACATGGTTTAATTTCACAGGATCAACGTTTTTATTAGTCCAAATTGATGTTTGAACCTCTACCCAAGCGGAAAGTTCAATTACACGGTTTTCTGGATCAACAAATCGAAGTCCATATCCTCCACCAGCTTCATCCAAATAACCTGGCTCTTCAACAATATGTACACCTTTTGAATGTAAGATTTCCGCTGCACGATCAACTGCATTTTTATCGACCATTCCAAATGCGATGTGATGCAAACCGCATTTATCACCCTTTCGAAGGCTTAGTATATGATGCTCAGGTCCTGCCCCCCGAAAATAAGCAATCTTTTCATCCGAAGCATTTACACGATCTAAACCCCAAACTTTTTCGTAAAAGTTCACTTGTTCCTCAAAGTTTGGTGTGATCAAACTTATATGTCTTAAATGAGTAATTCCTACCACCAACAATCCCTCCCATTTATCTATATAAAGCGCTTTCTTTTATTAACTCTATTGAAAAAGGCAGCTGCAATTTATTCAAAATGCAGCTGACCCTTTTTAATTAACCTTTGATGATTGCTTCTCTTTCTTTAGCACGTTGTTTACGAAGTTCTTCAAGTGCGCTACCTTCTGGATAGGTTGGAAGGTTTGGTTTCACTGCGCCAAGCATAACTAACATACGTGCTTCAGTATCTCCATCATTTCTAATGCCTCGATGAACGCCAGGAGGAGAACTGATACAATCTCTAGCTTTTAATTTAATTTCATGTACTTCATCTTTACCAACTTCTTGAATTAAAGCAGTAACTTCTCCCTCAAGAATGAAAAATACTTCTTCTACATCATCGTGTAGATGTAAAGGTCCGATACAGCCAGGAGGTAGAACCATTGTACTTAATGTAAAATGTTCTGCTGTAATTACATTTGAATCATTATTCGCTGTCGCACCACGACCAATATAACGCATTTGAGCACGCTTATATCTCGGATCAATTTCCTCTTGAAACTTTAAAACATTCCAATCTAGCGTACGGTCTTCTAAGCGAGCCACGTATTTTTTTTCAAATTCTTTAACTGAAAAAGTTTCATTTGTCATTTTTAAAATCCTCCCTGTATTGTTGTTCTTTTTAAACAAAATGTTTTGTATCGAACACCTATTGTGTTTTATATACAAAACAGTGTTTTATCTATAAAATAATTCTAGGATGGATTATCCTTTGTGTCAACATAGTTTTTAGAAAATTTCGATATGTCATAAAAGTTAAATATAAAAAACCACTGTATTTCCAAGGTTTATAACTTGTTTTTTTTGCAAAAAAAATATGGGTTCCCTTAGTTTGGGAACCCATCAGTGTGTAGACAAAGTACAAAAAACTTGGGTTTCAGACTGATTGCAAGCGCTCAACAGTCTGATGGATTCACTTAGTTTGGGAACCCATATTTTTAAATTTAACTATTTTACCTGATTTGAAACTCTGCCATTGTAACCCATATAGTTTGATAGTAAAACAGAGACATCTAAAAGTTTAGGCAATGCAACTTTATTCATGAAATCTTCCTGATAAGATAATTCAGTCGCTACGATATTCAGTGCAGCCAATACTTTTCCTGTTCTACCGTATATAGGTGCAGCGATTGAATGAATACCTTGGTGAAATTCTCCACTAGTCATTGAATAGCCCTTTTGGCGTATTTTATCTAATTGATCCATAAACTCACCAGGCGTCGTTAACGTTTTATCTGTATAAGGTGTTAAATTTGTAACTTGGAACAGTTGCATTAGACTTTCCTTTGGCTCGTATGCAAGAAGTAGCTTTCCATTTGCAGTTGCATGAGCTGGTAGTCTTAAACCAATATTGACATTGACTGCCGATACCCCTCTAACTGGTGCACTCCCAACATAAACTACTTCATGTCCATCTAAAATTGACAAATGACAAGAAGCACCGATTTCATCACGTAATGATTCCATATAAGGTTGTGCAATTTCAGGTATTTTCAAGCTATTTATATAACTAAAACCTAATTCAAGAACTTTAGGAGTTAACGAATATTGTTTCGTATTTTCATCCTGTGTTAAGTATCCAATTGACTGCAATGTATAAAGTAATCGATAAGGTACTGTTCTGCTTACCCCTAACTTTTTTGCAATCTCTGAAAGTGACAAACTAGGATGTTCCTCATTAAAAAGCTTAATAATTTCTAATCCTCTAACTAAAGAATTAGCGCTATATTTTTCTTTTTCTACATTATCCATCGAGCAAACCTCTCCTAATACAATAGATTCAATTCTACTTTTGACTTATCGGTTGTTTCTTTAAAAAGTTTAACACGGATTGATTAAATATTTTAGGGTCTTCTTGATAGCATAAATGCCCTGAATTTGGAACGATAACAAATTCTGAATTTGGAATCAACTCGTGAAATATTTGTGATTCACTTACTGGAGTTACTTGGTCTAACTCCCCACACATAACAAGTGTCGGAACAGATATTGAAGACAGAATCTCCATTTGGTTTAAGTTCGATAATGAGTAGGAAACAGAACGGTAACCAGATAGACGAACTTGTGACATTATACGTTCTGCTTCTTTTATAACCTCTGGTGATGCATTTGGCGCAAGTAATGCTTTTACTCTTTTTCTGGCTAGTTCAGTTGGATGTAGATTTTCAATGGAGTTTAATCTATTTTGAAGTTTTTTCTCGTTTTCTTCTCTACTTAACCCAGCTGCTCCACGTGTTGCATCTGAAATAATTAACGCATCGACTATATGTGGAAAACGATTCGTAAAATCAATTGCAATTGCCGATCCCATTGAATGACCTAGTAAATAGATAGAATCTAACCCTAGACTATCCAAAAACTCTTTAAGAACATTAGCGAACTCGGAAAACTCATGGAACTCCTTTTGTAGATCTGAACTCCCACCATAACCTGGTGCATCCCAAACAATTACTCTATACTGTTCCTTCAATTCACTTAATTGATGCTTCCATGACTGAGAATTATTACCCAAACCATGTAAAATTACAAGAGGTTGTCCTTCTCCTGATTCTTGATAATGAATCGATAACTCTTTTAAATGACTAATCGGCATTCACATTACCTCCACTCTATTTTCTATACTCAAATTCTACTAAGCTAAATATCAAAAAACATAATGTTTCATATAAAAAACATGTTTTTTTAACTTGAATTATAGATTTGTCAGAATTTAATGTCAATAACTCAATTTTTCATTGGATAGGTAAATAATTGATCATGCATCGAAACATAAAAACTGGGAAATTTTTCAGTAAAATCATAATTGACAAACTTTTCTAATTATTTTATCTTTAAAAGAGTTTCATCTTTAAAATATGAAACAGTGTTTTATATTTAAAACGTTAACACATCGAAAGGAGTGGATCGCTCAAGTTTGAGCCAAAATTAATACTTGAAGTATCAAAACAAATTATTTGAACTTCAATATCTATTAGGTAAACGTAGTTTCTGCTTTTTCCTTCCAAATTTTTAAACGTAATTACTTGATTTTAAAAGGAGAGAGAATTTTAATGCTACATAGACAAAAAAGATGGATTTTAATTGCTTTACCAATCTTTTTCTTTTGGTTCTTTGGACAAATTGATAAAGTTGGCATTTCTGTCATACAAACAGATCCAGAGTTTTTGAAGGCACTAGGAATGACTGGTGTTGACAAAAATGCAAAAATTGGTCTTCTTTCATTTGTTTTTACGATTGCATATGGAATTTCGAATCTATTTTGGGGATTCATTATTGATAAATTTGGTGCGAGAAAAACGGCTATAGCTGGATTATTTGTTTGGTCTCTTACTATGTTTTCATCTGGTCTCTCCACTACATATGAAGCATTTATTATAAGTCGAATTATTCTAGGATTTGGAGAAGGGATGATGATTCCTGTTTCGGGGAAATTTATTTCTGCTTGGTTCAACAAACGAGAGCTAGGGCGCGCTCAAGCTTCTTGGCTTACAGGTAACTATTTAGGTCCAGCAATTGGAGCAGTTATATTAGTACTTGTTATTTCTTCACTTCATTGGCAATCAGCTTTCTTTCTACTCGCTGGATTTAACTTTTTAATTAATATTCCAATGTTTATATTTCTTACAAGAAATACACCTGGTGAACACCCATGGGTTAGTAAAGAAGAGTTGGATCTCATTCACCTTCCAGTAGAACCTATAGAACATCAAGTAAGTAGTTCCAATAGGAATAAAAATTTTATTCAAGATTATCGTTTTTGGATTGTATGGTTTGGTATGTTAGTCTGTTCTTTCCTTTTTTTTGGCATAAGCATTTGGCTACCAACATATTTGATCGAAGCAAAAGGTTTTGAGCGTGAAGGTATGACAAGTATTACTTCTTTATCGTGGTTATTTGCCCTTGGATTTGTACTCGCATGTGGCTTTCTTGCCGATAAAACAAGACGCCCAAGCTTAATGGCATCAATCTTATTTTCACTGACTGCTCTATTTTTAACAACAGCAGTTTTTGTTCCAAATCCAGTATTAGCAGGGATTTGCATGGGACTTGCTATGGGATGTCAAGGTGGAGTCTTCCATCTTAGTAATATGTTCTTAGTAAAATATTCAACTCAAGAGACGGCAGGCCGTGCAGCAGGCTTAATAGGATTTACAAACTTAATGGGTGGATTTTCTAGTTATATTATGGGCTGGTTACGTGATTCTTCAGGAGGCAATTTCACGACCTCAATTATTATGTTAATCATTACGGCTCTCTTAGGTTTGATTGCTTATTTATTTTCTATTAAAGAAGAAGCAACCGAACTACGTGCTGTACCCCTTCCTCCACAAAAAATTAATGCTTAATCAACGTTTTGAAGACGCTTTAATAAAAGAGGAGCGTCCTAAAAGTATAACTTTCAATGGGTAACCCCTTTTTTTATAACGGTAAAAAACAAATAAGAAGTCCGATTTTCTAAATAAACACTGAAGAGTTGCAAAGAACAATGAACTGCAATTAAAATTGGAGAACCGCAAATAAAATTGCCAAAACTGCAATTCATACTTACCTATACCAGTTGGGGGATTATGACATGAAAATTGTACAATAGTAAATGACTTGAATTGGATAACTAGCAAGTATATTGTAACTCTTACTAAATAAAATAAAACTCTACTAATATCTTTTAAAAACAGCCATTTTCTCAACTAAAATGAATAGATCTGTTGAGATACCCCTACTACTTAATTTTCATATAAAAAAGGCGTCTCATGTCAGTTAATCTGACTTTTTGAGACGCCTTCTTTTACAAATAGAAGATCATTATCGAAAATTAAATTTTCTACAGTGATCTTCTATTCTATTACTTATCTAAATCAATTTTAGTTCCAGGGTGGACAGTCCAGGAAGGATTTTTCCCTACCTTATCCCCTTCTTTTACTCCTTTAAGAATAGCAATATATTTCCCTTGTTTTTGGCCAGTTTTTACATTTTGTTTATAGATAGTTCCTTTTTTAAGTACATACACATATTTTGATTTTCCTGATCCTTTGACACTCGTCTCAGGTATTGCTAGCAAATCCTTTGATTGTACTACTACTTCAAGATTTGTTTCATAGCCAGGATATAGATTCTCTTGTGAATCTAGCGTTGCTCTAAAAGAGTAATATGGTATAGCTTCTTTTTTGGAATTCTTATCTTGATTTGTGGATTGATCATTCATAGGATAGTTACTTACCTCTGAAATGCTTCCATTCCAGTTCTTATCGGCAACAACCTTTGAAGTGATTTTAATTACTTGGCCTGGCGCAACTTTTGCTTTCTCTTCTTCTGTTAGCTTCCCTTCAATTTCAAATGGTTCGTTTGAAGCGATTTGCATAATTGAGATTTGTTGTTTATCTGTTACCTTATAGCCTTGACCGATACTTTTGTTCAAGTTAAGTACTACTCCATCACTATTACTGTTAACAGTTAATGATTCTTGCTGTGCTTTTAGCTTTTCAGCTTCAAGTGTATATTGTTCTACTTTTAGCTGTGCAGCATTAAGCTCTTCCTTTGTAGTATTAAGTTCAGCATGTAGCGATTGAATCTCTGGTGTATTTGTTGCATTAGTTGCATTTTTATCTGTATTATTTGCATCAGTTGTACTCGGTGTTGATGTTGACGCTGAAATAGCATTTTGAATGTCTTTCTCTAATGATGCAATTTGGTCGTTTTTCTGTGTAACAGTTGTTTCTGCTAGCTTCTTATTTACTTCTGCTTGTCCAATTTCCGCTGCTATAGTTGTATCTTCATAAGAAAAAAGTTTTTGCCCTTTAGTGACAGTATCTCCTTCTTTAACAAAAATCTCATTTATAGAACCTTTAGTTGGATTAACGTAAATTGTTTCAGTATGACTTTGTACGACACGACCAGACACAGTTTCGGTTTTCGTAAAACTTTTTACCGTTGGACTTATAAACTGTAATGTTTGAGATTTACTTTTTTTAATTTCTACCACCGCTACGCTAAGAACCACAGAAACGATTAAAAGAACAATGATCCCCATTAAAATAAATTTCTTCTGACGTGGCGTAATTACTTTTAGTTGTTCTTTTTCTTCGTCAATTCTTTTCGCCGTTTCCATAAAACGCTTGCCCCTTCCTTATCTTGCCAAAAACTTAATACGACATCTCCTATTTCTATTGTCTATTGTTTTAAAAAGCGTTTCAAGGAGATTTTTTAGAAAATCATAAATATTTAATATGTTTTTTTAAATAAATCTATTATTTGTCCTTTTATGCGGATTATTAGATTAATTTAGGCAGATTTATATTATTTCAGAATATTCAAATTTTAATTTCAGAAAAATAATTTTATCGCTTATGTTTTAATTTTTCCTAGGAAGCACGAATGAGTAGAGACTACTAAAAAAGTCACAGAACCCCTTGAAAAATCTATGTATTTTCGCACATATTTTTATTAATTTAATGAAAATTTAGACTCTATAAGATTAAAATATAATATTTAAAACATTCATACTATTATTGCGTAGTATTATTGAACTATGTTACAATACAAAAAATATCTTTCTAGAAAAGCTATAAAAATGTATTTCGTATACGCATTAGAAAACGCTTACGAAAATTTCGAGCAATTAACATTCTTTCCTCTATCAATTTGGGGGGTTATTACAACTCTCCCATTGCAAAAAGATTAGTTACTACACACTCTTTTAAACGGTGTGTATTTATTTACTAAAAATACAGATTATTCACAAAAGGGGGAGTCTTTGGATGAATGCTTTTTTCAGGAAAAAGTCGATTGAGCAGCTTCAACAAGATGGGGCTAAAAATACCGGACTTAACCGAGTTTTAGGTTTATGGCAACTGACTGCCATTGGTTTAGGCGGGATCATAGGTGTAGGTATTTTCGTATTAACCGGTGTAGCAGCGGCTGAACACGCTGGTCCGGCAGTTCTCTTATCGTTTATTATTGCTGGTTTAGCTAGCGCAGCTGCAGCATTGTGTTATGCAGAATTTGCTGGATTAATACCGGTAGCTGGAAGTGCTTATACTTACAGTTATGCTGTTTTAGGAGAAGGTACAGCTTGGTTAATCGGGTGGGATTTGTTACTCGAGTATGCCTTAGTTGTTGCAGTAGTAGCTATTGGATGGTCTGGCTACATGCAAGAGTTTTTAACACAAATGGGAGTTCATATTCCTGTATGGGCACAAGGCGCGCCTGGTACGGGAGCAGGTCACAAGGTTGACTTAATCGCTGTTTTAGTAAGTCTTGGAATTGCTGGCTTACTTACATTAGGAACTGAAATGGGTTCTAAATTTAATTCATTAATGGTTATCATCAAATTAGGTATTATTCTTTTAGTTATTGGCGTTGGAAGTTTTCATATTAATACAGCTAACTGGCACCCATTCATGCCTTTTGGTTTTCATGGCGTAATGAGTGGAGCAGCTCTAGTATTCTTTGCTGTATTCGGATATGACACATTAACTACAGCAGCTGAAGAAGCAAAAAGACCGCAACGTGATTTACCACTTGCAGTTATCATATCATTAGCTGTCGCTTTATGTTTGTATGTTGCAATGTCACTTATTATTACAGGGATGGCTCCGTATGAAACACTTAATAACGCAGCTCCTGTAGCAAAAGCTTTTAGTAATATTGGCATGAAATGGATTACGATAATCATTTCTGCGGCTGCCATTGCAGGAATTCTATCAGTATTGTTCTCGTTTATGCTTGCTGGATCACGTATTTGGTTCTCAATGAGTAGAGATGGTCTATTACCAAACTGGTTTACAAAATTACATCCTAAATATAAAACACCTTATCGTCCTACTTTATTAATTGGTTTAATTACGGCATTTGTAGCTGGTGTTACGCCAATTAACGAAGTTGCAGAATTAGTTAATATCGGAACGTTAACAGCATTTATTTTAATTTGTTCTTCTATTATTGTATTACGTATAAAACGTCCTGATTTAAAAAGAGGTTTCAAAACACCATTGGTACCGATTATTCCTTTAATTGGGATTGGATTTTCTGCTTATCTAATCGCTAGTCTTCCAGGTATTACATTTATTCGTTTTATTGTCTGGATGGCTATAGGACTTGTTGTGTATGGATTATATGGTAAGAAAAGAAGTGCACTAAATACAGCAAATAACAATAACAAAACTAAAATAAGCTAAAGTAGCATTAAAAAGCCACAAGGAAATTGATTTTCTTTGTGGCTTTTCTGCGTTAGTTATCCTTCTTCTAAACAAAAAAGCATGTATCCGATTTTGTATCGAATACATGCCCACAGTTTCCTATGTCTAATAGGCATTTAGAAGGTCAAAACTTACTTTCTTGCTCCGTCTTTTCCAACTTTATATTTACCTACTTTAGTATTAACAGCCATTACGCCAGATTTATTGAAGTAATAGTATTTACCACTGATTTTTTTCCAGCCATTGTTAAATCTTGATCCATCGCTGTTTAAGTAATACTTCTTACCACTTACTGTTAACCATCCTGTTTTCACTACACCGTTTTTATCGAAGTAGTAGTATTTACCACTGATTGATTTCCAGCCATTGCTAACTCTTGATCCATCGCTGTTTAAGTAATACTTCTTGCCACTTACTGTTAACCAACCAGTTTTCACTACACCGTTTTTATCGAAGTAGTAGTTTTTACCACTAATTGATTTCCAGCCATTGCTAACTCTTGATCCATCGTTGTTTAAGTAATACTTTTTACCACTTACTGTTAACCAACCAGTTTTTACTACACCGTTTTTATCAAAGTAGTAGTATTTACCGCTAATTGATTTCCAGCCATTACTAAATCTTGATCCATCGCTGTTTAAGTAATACTTCTTACCACTTACTGTTAACCAACCAGCTTTTGCTTTCACACCAGTTGAATTAAAGTAGTAAGTTTTTCCTCCGATTACATTCCAGCCATATACTTTTACACCTTTACTATTTAAATAGTAAGTGTCTTTACCATCGTTTAACCAACCAGTTTGCATGAAGCCATCTTTATTAAAGAAGTACCACTTGCCACTATTATTTAACCAGCCAATGTGTAAAGTACCATCTTTGTCTGCATAAACCATTTTAATGCCAACTTGTTTCCAAGCGCTGCGTAATAAACCAGATTTAGCATCAAAGTACGCTTTGTCACCGTATAAATTAAAGATACCAGATTGTGCTACACCTTTTGAATCAAAGTAGAAGTACGTATTGTTTTCTGGAACAAACGTGATGTCTGTTGCCATTACACCGCCCTCTTGATCGAAGTAGTAACGTTTTCCACTTAAATCTAACCAACCTCTATGCATTTCACCAGTTGTTGGGTCAAAGTAGAATGTCGATGTCCAAGTGTAATCTTCTTCTGTTTGTTTAAGTTCTAAGAAGCCTTTGTGGATTTTACCATCTTCATCGTAGTAGTAAACTTTATTATCATCTTTTACTACCCAACCTGTTGTTAATGGAGCATCTGCACGATTAATTACTACTTCCTTCACTGTTTCGTTACCAGCAAGGTCAGTCGCTCTTAATGTAATTTTGTTTTCTCCCTCTTTTAAAGGAACCGTTACTTTATAATCTTTGTTTAGTGGTTTTACGACATCAACTGGGCTAATTAATGGAACTTCAAATTCGTGGTTTTCACCAACGTAGAAGTTTAAGTAGCTATAGTTATCTTTTAAGTTTACATTAAATGTAACTTGATCTACATTTTTGTCCACTCGCTCAGGAGCATCTACATTAATTTCTGCTGCGTGCGTATCTACATAGACATGTCGAGCAACCGAGAAGCTCTTATTAGCAAAGTCTGTAGCTTCAACTTGTACAGTGTAAGGACCATCTTGGTCAAATGTTACAGTTGTTGAATAGTTGTAGTGTCCAGTCTTCGCATCAAAATCAACTGGAACTTCTTTTCCATTAACTTTAACTGTTTTAATGCCAATTTCATCTGTTACGAAACCTTTTACCGGAACTTTGTTATCACTATAAGCTCCCCATGGTTCTGGTGAGTTCGGAATATATTCACCGTTTTTATCTTTTGAGCCATCAGTAATATAAACTAGTGGAAGATCAACATCACCAATTGCTGCAGTATCCTCTGCGCCGTTACCTGCATAGTCAACAGCAACTACTTCTACTATTGCCTTATTTGGAGCTGATGATAAATCAAATGAAGATTTAGTATTGTCAGTAGTTCCAACTTTGTTTCCATTTACGAAGATAGTATAATTTTGCACTCCAGTTCCATTATCTGATCCTTCCCAAGTTACAACTTTTTTATCTGGATCATAAGTAGCTTTAATGCTTGGAGCGTGAGTATCTACATACACAGGAATTTTCTTAGATTGCCACTGTGCACCTTCATAACCAATTACAGACTTAATCTCGTAATTGTATAATCCGTCTGGAACGACTTCACCGTTTACTTTACCATCCCATATTGTTGACATGCTATCCTTCACGATACTGCCTTTACCACTGTCATAGGTATTTTTTGTAACATCAGATTGAGCACTTAAGCGGCGAAGGAATTTACCGTCTTTGTCTAGGATGTTATATTGTACTTCTTCTGCATTTCTTAAGAATGATGGAAGTGCGTTAATATCATCGGCAAATTTATCCCCGTTTGGTGATACTGCATAAAAGTTCTTTCCAGGAACAGAACCCCAGTAAGTTTTATCTCGATCAACTTTCATATCATGTGCTTTACTATTAAGCCATGTTAAATCAAAAAAACGAGTTTCACCAAGATCTTTAAATCCATCAACGATTGGCAAACTGTCCCATTTACCGTAGAAGCCTACGTATGGTGCAGTTAAGTTTGGATTTCCAAGAGTACCGATAAGGTTTACAGATCCTTCAACGAATATATTATTATGAAGATCCACAGAAATCTCTTTTCCAGCCTTATCGAATCCTGGAATTTTTGCATTAGTTAGATCAATCTTTACAGTGAAATCAACAGATTTACCCGCAGGTACCATAATTGAATCTGGTGCATCTATTTTCGCACCTTCTAATGCGCCTGTTTGAAGAGCGTTATGGTCGACATCATTAGTTTGATAAAATTCATCTGTTAATGCAGTAGTATCTACTTTATAAAACACATCTTTATCAGAAATATTTTTAGCTGTATAAGTCATTGAAACTTGCTTAGATTGGAAATCCTTCAATTCGTATTTCGCTTCACCTGTTGACTTGTTATAGAAGTAAACTGGTGTTGTAACAGCATTTTCAATTTGCATCATGCCAGCACCTTGACGGCGAGGAGAGTACGGATGACCATCTAAATCATTAATTACCTTTGAAGTATTCATTAATAATACTTTCGCTAAATGAGTTCGTTCGCTAACGCTTAAAGAACTGAAACGCTTATCATTTTTCAAGTATTCTTGTACCAATGCAGAACCACCAGCTACATGTGGAGCTGCCATTGAAGTACCACTCATTACTTCATATTGATTGTTATTAACTGTTGAATAGATATTTCCACCAGGAGCTGTAATTTCAGGCTTCAACTCAAGACTAGGTGTAACCCCCCATGAAGTAAAGCTTGTCATTCGGCCCATTTCAGGGCTTTCATTTTTCGCTGTTTGAGCAACATGTATTGTTCCTGAACCATTAATCGCATTCGCTAACGCTTCACCATCTGCTTTTGAGTTAACAAGCATCATTGGAACATCCCAACCGCCCTGGTTATCGTATTGAACTCCGTTTGTTGCATTCCACACGATAATACCAGCAGCACCAGCTTGTGCAGCATACTTTGTCTTATCAGCAAAAGTATATGTTCCACGAGCTACTAATACGATTTTTCCTTTTACATCTAAACCTTTATAATCATCTGGTCCACCTAATTTGTAGCTTCCATCAGCAGCGTTTTTACCAAGGTTTACAACTGGAATATTTCCACCAAATTTATCTGATAGATCTTTCCAACCATCAATACCTTTACCTAAGACACTTAAACTATTATTTCCCTCAACGGTGATCGCATGTTCATAAAGATAAGCTTCATTTCCAGAAGCAGCTACTGAGATTGTATCTTTATTAAGACCAGGTGCACCTGTTACACCAATATCAGGATTATGTGATAGAGGATCATCCCATCCAGAACCAATTTGATTCGAGTTACCTGAAGAAACAGCACACACAATACCATTGTCAACTGCACGAGTAATCGCAAGATCTTCTGCGCTATTTGGCTCATAAGAAGATGCTACTGAACCAAGACTCATGTTTAGTACATCAGCACCTAGTTTAATAGAATCGTCGATCGCTGCAAGATAAATATCAGACCATGTAGATGGATAGCTTGGGTCATTACTAAATACTTTCATCGCAAGAACTTGTGCTTCCGGTGCAACCCCTTTAATACCACCATTTGCTTCGTCACCATTTGCAGCCGTAATACCTGCTACGTGCATACCGTGCATAGAAGCACCAGGTCCAAGATCTGTTACGATATCGTTTTGGTCATAATAGTTATAACCATAAGGAACTTTGTCAGTGTAGAACTTACCTGGCAATGCTTTATCATTTACAATTTGAGCTACAGAATCTTTTGTTAAGTCTTCTTTTGAAGGATCAGTTAATTTAAAATCACGGTGTGTTGGGTCAATCCCTGTATCGATAATGGAGATAACCATACCTTTACCATTGTAGCCAGTATCTTTCCAAGTTTCTTTAGACTGGATAAATTGATGACTCTTCGTCATATCAGGAGTAGATGGCTCAGCTGTAGGACGATTGTATTCATTTGCTAAATAAACATTTTTGACACCAGAAGTAGCTTCAATTTTTGCTACATCACCAAATTCAACTACACCACTGAAACCGTTAAATGCAGTTGAAAATTGTTTCTTATAATTAATAGTAATTCCTTTTGCTTGTAATTTAGATTTAACTGAGTTTTGTTGACTTTTTACTGTAGCGTAAAGACTAGATTTTTGACTTTCAGATAAATCTTTAAATAATTTCCCTTGTTTTGTTGCGTATTCAATTGGTGACTGCCCGTCCACTTCAACGATGACGCGAACTTTATCTGACGCTTTTAAATTTGCTTTCGCATCAGATACTTTGTTTTTATTTTGTAATTCTTTTGCTTCCTGAGTTTGTCTAATTTGTTCTAACTTTGATGCTAAATCACCTGGTCGGTAAGATTCAGCTGAAGTTGGTGAAACAAAAGCTAAATTAGAAAGAGCAAGAGCAGAAGCTAAAGCATATGTAGTTATTTTGCGATTTTTTTTGTTATTCATTTCTCAGTTCCTCTCAAAATATTTAAATGAAAAATAAAATAGATCAGTACAAAACCTTCCTAAAAAACTTCCCCTGTTTTTTACGGTCATTCGAGGAATATCGACAGATTCATTGACTTATTTCTCAATATAGAACATGCCAAATTACCTCTAACACTTTCTTCCAGATAACCCCCTAATATCTCCTTTCACCGTTATGGAATCTATTAATACCTATACATTCTTACATAATTTTTTAATAGAATTAGTTTTTAAGGAATAATAGATAAATTAAATAATTCTTTTTTTGAGTCAAAACTCCTTTGTTAAATTTACAATATTTTTAAAATTTTTACATTTTTTTGTATTTTTAATAAAAATATGTAATTTTATGTACTAATTTATCGATTTGAAGCAGTTTTTAATAGACTTAAAGTTCTAGATATGTCTATACCAATAGATAACTATTCACAAATTTTAATAAATGTAAAAGGATGTCATAGGACTTCTGTGGTAAATTTAGGAGAAAAAACTTCAAAATCAAAGTAGGTTTTGTTGGTCGAAGATGGCAAGAAGATTAGATTAACAATACAAATAGAATCAAAAAATAAAAAAGACAGCACCACCAACAGGTTTGCTGCCTTAATATTTTATTAAAAAAACTTAGGTAAATATTCTTTATGAGCTTCTAGCATTTCGTCAACGATTGCTACAGCTACTTTATCATTTGCTACAAGTGGATTAATCGTCAAAGCAAGAATGGCTTTTTCGCGACTTCCTTTTACAGCAGCCTCAATTGCTGTTTGTTCGAAAGATTTAATCGTTTGAATTAATCCTCGTACAGGAACTGGTAATTCACCGATTGTCAGTGGAATTGGACCATCTTTTGTGATGACACAGCTAACTTCTACTGCACCGTCATATGGTAAGCCTGAAATAGCTCCCTTGTTCATCGTGTTTAATGGTTGGATATCTCTCGTATCATTATAAATAGATGAAATTAAACGACAAGCCGCATCAGAATAGTAAGCTCCACCACGTTTTTCTAGCTCAGGTGGTTTTATATCTAGCGCTTCATCTTTATATTTTTCAAAAAGAGAAGCTTCAATTTTTTGCACGACTTCTGCACGCGTTTCATTCGATTTAAAATCTTTTAATGCTCTTTCAAGCATTTCAGATGTTTTATAATAGTAATGGTGATAAGAACAAGGAATGACATTGACTGCTTTTACGAATTCAGGTGCCCATTCTTCAGCATCTATATTTTTTACAAAACTAGCATTAGCAGGATCCATAATCATTTCAAGCACTTGCTCTTTTACACTAACTCCGTCTAAATAAACCTCTGTACCATATACCATATGATTTAGACCTGCAAAATCAATACGTACACGTGAATGATCTACGTTTAATAGTTTTGCAACACCCATTTCCATTCCGATCGGTATATTGCAAAGACCAATGAATCTCTTAACATTTGAATATCTTAATGCTGCTTCTGTAACCATACCTGCAGGGTTTGTAAAGTTAAGTATCCAAGCATCTGGACATAGCTCCTCAACTTCTTTACAAATATCCAAAATAACGGGAATTGTACGTAAGGCTTTAAACAATCCACCTGCCCCGTTTGTTTCTTGACCGATTACCCCATGTTTAAGTGGAATTCTTTCATCAAGTGCACGTGCAGCTAGTTGTCCAACACGAAGCTGTGTTGTAACAAAATCAGCATCTTTTAAGGCTTCACGACGATCATACGAAAGATGAATCTCCATTGGTACTCCAGCTTTTTTGACCATACGCTTTGCTAGTGCACCAACTGTTTCTAATTTTTCGCGGCCAGCTTCTACATCAACAAGCCAAAGCTCAGTTACTGGAATTTGTTCATAGCGCTTAATAATTCCCTCAACCAATTCTGGCGTATAACTTGATCCCCCACCTATTGTAACGATTTTAAATTTCTTTGACATTACTTTAGGCCCCTTTCATACATGTCAACGAACTCTTTTGCCAAATCTTTTACAGTCATTGCATTCATTAAGTGATCTTGAGCATGGATCATTAAAAGTGAAATCTCCGTTGGAGTGCCACCAATCTCTGATTGAATAAGCGTTGTTTGAATATGGTGTGCCTCATTTAAAGCATCACCTGATTCTTTCAATTTCTTGCGAGCTAAATCGAAGTCTTGTTTTTTTGCTGCTTGAATCGCTTCCATTGCAGCACTTCGACCATTTCCACCATGAAGAATCAGTGTGAAAATTTCCGTTTCATTTTTTACCATAAAACTGACCTCTTCTCTTTATTAATAAAATTTTTTATCGTCATAACCCTATGGTTATTAATTTTCAAAGTTATAAACCTAAAAGGTATTCATCGTATTTTTCTTGAGTAAAGATCAGAAATGTCACTTATCAACAATTACTATTTATTTTCAATTAAATTGATAGCTTGCTCTAAGATTGCTTCACCATCACACATACCGTAATTCATCATATTAATTACTTCAACTGGAATGTTTTTCTCTTCACAGATTTCTTCCATTTCTTCCAAAAGGAAACGTACTTGTGGACCTAACAATAACACATCAGCTTCATCGATTTCTGAGCGAACAACTGATTCAGAAACTGCCCAAATGCGTGCTGAAATCCCTTTTGATACAGCAACTTTTTCCATTTTAGAAACGATTAGACTTGTTGACATGCCTGCAGCACAGCAAAGTAAGATATTCATGATGATTTCCTCTTTCTTTAGTAAGTTTTAAGTTTTTTTATATTTCATTCTTATTTATAACGACAAATCGACCGATTCGATCATGAACAGCTAATGATTTTTTATTAGCAAACATGCTAATAACTGATAAAAAGAACGGAAGACCTTGAAAAATAAACATCGTCAAAAATTTAAAGAAACTTCTAACAATCACTAGTAATACATAAGGAAGTATTCCCTTTTTATTATTAATGCGTGTTAACTTCAATCGAAAGATCTTCTTTCCAATTGTCGAACCTCTTAACAATAAGGTTGTTAAGACGTCATAACAAAAATAGATTATAAGCGATTGGAGAAATGCTTCATTAAAAAGAGCCATTACCTTTACAGATGCATCTTGACTAGCAGTTGCTTTTTGAAGCTCAATCATATTTGCTAGAACTCTTGGAAAGTTTGGAAGTCCCGTCATTCGATACACAATTGACAAGATGATTGAAACAATTATTGCATCAATGACAAAGGCACCGATTCTTTTTAATCGAAACGAAGTTATAATTTTTTGTCGATTTTCCATAAGTTTTAGTCCCTTCTTCTAATCAATTATTCATCTTTACTTGGGAGAATTATTTACTAGCTTTCTCCATTTCTAAATTTTTCTTATCCCAAATTCGGATGAATGGGAACCAAATGATTGAAGCCACTGCAAAAGCTACCAATTGCATGACTACCCCCATAATCTTACCACCCGTCATTAGATAACCACTTATGAAATATGGTGTTGTCCATGGGATGATTGTTCCAGTTGTATGTGGGAAAATTCCCATTGCCGTACCAAAGTACGTTACTGTTAATACTGCTACTGGAGCTAGAATATAAGGAATCATTAAAAATGGATTTAAAACAATCGGAACACCAAACATGATTGGCTCATTAACGTTAAAGATAGATGGCCCAATTGCTAGTCGTCCTACCTTCTTAAGAAGTTTTGACTTCGCTAAAAATGCCATATAGATTGCAACTGGTAAAGTAGCACCAGAACCCCCCATCCAAATTCCATTCTCATAGAATGTATACGTAATGATATGTGGTAACGTTTTACCTGCTTTAAGTGCTTCTAAGTTTGCATCTGCATTTGTAATCCAAATTGGTTCCATAACAGACGTGATGATTGATGAACCGTGGATACCAAAGCTCCATAAAAGGTGTTCCATTAAACATGCGACAAGTGTACCAATATAAGTTGATCCTAAAATTGTAAACGGTTGTGTTACAACTTTATGAACAAACGTTGCAAAATCTCCCCAACCAGTATGACTAAATCCGTATCGAACTAGTAAGAAGAAAAGGATAATCACAAAGCCAGGAATAAGAGCCGTAAATGAACGTGAAACCGTTGGCGGCACAGTATCTGGTAAAGTGATGATGATCTTCTTTTGTAAGAAGTAACGATAAATTTCAGCAGTAATAATTGCAATGATTAATCCAACAAACAAGTATTGTGCACCAAAAAGATCAGGTGACCATGCAGATACTGTTTCCTTACCATCTTTGAAAGTACTCATAATATTAACAATTAAATAACTTGCTAATGCTAATACTCCAGCTGGAACTCCATCAATATTCTTTTTATCGACCTTATAACTACTTGCTAAGGAATACGCTACGCCAAATACTGCAACTAATGCGATAATCCCCATTGAACCGTTATAAACGATGTCTCCAAAGGCATTCCAATTTTCACCAAATACTTTTGCCATGAAGTTTTGATACCAATCCGCTTCTAACCAAGCTACGATAATGAAAAATGAACCAATGATCATTAGTGGCATGGCAAACATAATACCGTCACGCAAAGCAAGTAAGTGTCTTTGATTACCTATTTTCGAAGCGATCGGTAAGAATTTTTTTTCAAAAAAGCTGCTGTTCATTTCGATATCCCCTCTCAAAGGAATTAGGATCTTGGTAAATCATTAATTCACCATATACCAAGATCCCTTTTAGAATTTATTTCTTTTTTAAATTTAAGATTTAAAGTTTGAATTTAATAACAGTTGTGTAACTACCGTAAACTTTAACTTTTCCATCAAGAGTGAAAGCACGAACTTTAAAGTAGTACGTTTTACCTTTAACTAATCCTGTTGCAGTAAATGTTCCAGTTGTTGTTGTTTTTGTTGTTTGATCAGAGAAATCGCTTTTTGTAGCAAGAACGATTTCATAACCAGAAACACCACTTACGCCTGTCCAATTTACTTTAATTGAAGTAGTACTTGCTTTTGTTGCTTTTAGTCCTGTTGCTTTAGCAACATACCATTTTGCATAAAGTGTTGTATTTGCTGTTACTTTATCTGTTGCAAAGTTCCATGCAGTTTTAAGTCCTGCATCTTTGTACCATCCAGCAAAGACAAATCCTTTTTTCGTTGGATTAGCTGGTTTCGCAATGATAGAATCATAGTTTCCTGTTATAGAAGCTACGTTAGATCCACCTTTACTGTTAAATATTACTGTGTATTTGCCGATACCCCATTTAGCGTAAAGTGTAGTAGATGCTGTTACTTTATCAGTTGCAAAGTTCCATGCTTGTGTACATGAAGCATCTTTATACCAACCAAGGAATGTATAACCTGTTTTTGTTGGTGTTGGAGATGTAATCGCTTCATTGTATGTTGCAGTTACCGGTTCTACTGCAGATCCACCTTGTGAATCAAATGATACTGTTTGTTTTGCATCTTTAGATACTGTGCGTACAAAAGTCATCACGTGACTATCATTTGCAAATTGTGGATCTCCGTTCAATGTCATTCCAGAATATACAACCGTCGCAGTGATGTTAGCTGGTTTATCAGTGTTGTATGTTACTTTTCCATCCGCATCAACAGCAACATCGTCTGGTGAAGATGATTCGTAACTAACATCTACATATTTGTTTCCTTCTGTATTTAATCCTTTTTCAGCCATTGCATCTTTTAACCAAGTTGGGTATGCAAATGCGTTCTTGTCAAGCTCAGTTGGAGCAATTTTTTCAGCTGACTTCATTGGATCAACAACTTTGATTGTATATGTGATTTTTTTCGGTGTTCTAAAGAATCCGTCGATTACATAGCCCGTAACTGTACTAGTTCCAGGTCTTAAAGCAGTTGCGTATGAACCATAATGCACACCATCTACACTAATTCCTGCTGCATCTACATTTCCAACTTCACCGTAAGCTGCTAAAGTTCTTAAATCAAGAACTTGAGATACATTTGAATCAGCATTGATTTGCGTTGGTAATCCATTGCTATATCCAGCTAAATCCCAAGAATTCGTTAACCAAGCTACATTGTTCGTATATCCAGTTGTTTTAGCATCCAATTTAACTGAGTCACCAACACTAATCGTGAATGTATGTGTGTCTTCGTTATATTTAGCATTTGGATTCATAGCTGCTACATTTGTTGGATAATTAATACTTTCTGTTCCGTTATTTACTGGCGCAGTAACTTTTGATCCTAAATCTTCTACATATGCAGCATCCTCAGGGTTTTGAGTTAACCAATAAGGCATAGATGTTACAGTTGAAGATTCCATTGATAAGCTGTTACCAGAATCAATTGTTCTTCGGTCCATCGTTCCGAAAATATTTGTATTGTATTTAGACATCATCACTTCATCACGTGGAATTAATTGATCAACCATTAAATCAGGTGTCACATGCGTTACGTCATTTCTGTTTGCAGAAAGAGAATCCCAGTTCATGAAGTTATTTGGTATACGTGTCATTTGCCATGTTGAACCTTCAAGGTCAACCGTTGAACTTCCGATACTAAATCCTTTTTCTTTCAATGCACCTAGAGAAGCTGCGTAGAAAGTTGACATAAATGGATTTTTCTCTCTCTTTTCATTGAACCACCATTGGTTCATACCATCTAAGATCCCTTTAGCGTTCATTTTCTCTGCATGGTGAGATAATGTGTAGTATGAAAGTGCAGCTTCTTCTTCATCAGAATAGTTCATGTATGATTCGTAAGATACACCACTTACACCAATATCGTCTCCGTTATGAGCAGAAATACCAAAGTATCTTGAGTGGTACTGTAATGACATATCAAGTAATGAAGTTGAGTTATATGACTTTGGATATCTTGTTTCATAATCATTGTGCTCTGAAGCTGTTGTAGACGTTTTTACACCATTCATTACTTTGTATTCATTTGCAAAATCAAGTGGAGAAATTACTGCAACACCTTGTGCTTCAAGTGCAGCTTTTTCAGCTGGTGTATAACCGCCCATATCTCTTGCAGCTACAAGCATTTGTAATGCCAACGTTGCATTTAATGGACCATCTTCGTAGTCATTTCTACCCCATGCATTTGATACACCGTCAAGGAATTCTGGATTTAAATTAGCCCATTTAGTTGGAGCTGAAGGAGCATTTAATCCATTTCCAGGAGCTGTTCCATTGAAACGTGATTCAATTGGGTTCTCCCCAGTAACACTTACTTGATAATAGTTGTTTAATACCATTGCATTTGTATGATTAATTAAATCATTTTTCACAAGAGCCGCTAATTCAGGATCACTATCTTTAAACGTGTTATAAGCTAGGTCTAATGTAAAGTAATGACCTACTAATTCGTCTGTAGAGGTAGTTGCTTTATAATAGACTTTGTTTGAGTCTAAAGCTTTTGTTGCATCATCTAAATTAGGATTTTGCTCTTTTACAATATTCGTTAAACGTTGTGGTACCGCAACAGTGTCATACGCTTTGATTCCGGCAGTTCCTCCACTGATTTTACCTGGAACAGAATATTTAACTGTATTTCCATTTACATCAGTCGTAGTTCCTGCACTTTTTTGAAGCCAAGCTTGATCCCATGATTTGCTTTCTGCAGTCGTAGAACCATTGTTGCTGCCCTCTACTTTATATGATCTAGCAAAGAAGCCAGCAGAAGCAGGTTTTCCTGTTGTGTCCAACGTATAATTTCCTTCATTATCAACGAATACTGGTTTACCTTCGTTATCCGCAAGCCACTTCTTACCTTCATCAATCGTCGTTACTTTGCCACCTAGTGAGTTAACAACATAAACAACATCGTTAACATTGTCTTTTGAAGGTACTTTTAACTGAGTTCCAGATACATACCCAAGCGTTACAATGGCTTCAACAGCACGAACAGCAGAAGCTTTAGCATCTATTGTTCTAGCATCTTTTTCACCAAAGTTTTCTTTCATATAGTTGTATCTCCAAATTTCACCTGAAGCGTACATTGTTGTCCATAATCCATCATTATCTGTATCAGAAATTGAGCTTATAGCATCTTTATCTGCAGTCATAAGAGCTTTAATCATATTATCCTTATTAGCAAAACTCATAGAACCAGATTGGAATCCAAATCGATCTGCGTAGTTTCTAGAAATTTCTTCTTGAACTAATGATTTGCCCATTAGAGACATTTTTTTTCTTACAATATGAGTAGCATTTCCTTTTTCGCCTAGAATCCAAAGACCATTATTTCCATCAGACATAATGTTTGTAATTACTTCTTTGGCGTTAAATTGTGTCGGGTTTCCGTTTTTATCGACTCCTGAACCTGAATTTTCACCAGTTTGAGGAATATATCTTCCACCTTGTAAATATTGAATTTGATCAGCTGGAGCTAAGTTTGGATCATATAAAGTAATTGCATCAGATACGATACCAGTTGTCACAGGATGATCTTTTTCTTCACCAAAATTTACGTTTCCATTTGACTTAATTAAAGTATCCTTTGAAATTAACCATTTTACGCCATTTTCTCCATTAACATAGCCAACATAGTTTTTTGAAGGAAATTTAGTTCCTGATGGAGCAGTTGGAATATTTGTTGTTTGCAAATTAGATGTTGAAAGAGCTGCAGGAATTTTTGAATCTCCCGCATTGTAATAGTAAACTACCTTTTCAAGATTAGTAGATGCCTGCGTTTCAATTACAGAAACCGTAATATTCACAGTAGCTGCATTACCACTTAAATCTACTCCAGTACCTGTGATGATTGCAGATCCGCCAGATACCCCTAAAATCTTTCCACTGTAATCACCTTTTGCGTTACCAATCGTGTCAACATATACAACGTATGGATCAGAGGTTGTCCATTTTATTGGCTTTGTTGTATCTAATCCACTTGGTTTTGCATGAGTGATTTGTGTAGTATTCATAAAAATCTTAGTGCCAGTTGAGATTGGCGCTACTGATTGAGTTGTAATAGTTGGTGCTGCTTTTGCAACAACTCCACTAAATGGAGTTGCAAACATTGAAGCCGCTAATACTGAAGCCGGTAAAGCTCTACCTAAAAACCATTTATTTCTTTTCATTTATCTTCCTCCAAAAAAATTTTTTTAATTAATTTTCTAATCGAAGTAACTTTTTTTATTGAGTAACCGCTTTCAAGATTATCTATAAAGGACAAATGATACCATGAAGTTGATTCGTTTCTATTAGCGATCATCCTACTAAATTTGTTTATAGAATGATCGCTAAACTGTTAAGAACCATATTGAAACAAGATTTTTGAAATTTCATATTGAAAATCGTTGAAATTATTTGATTTTAATACTTTTTGCTTCGTCTCGGGGTGATCCATTAAATGTAAAAATAATCGACTTAACTCTTTGTGTAAAAATAAGTCTCCGGCACGAAGATTAATTAAAAATAGGATTTGTACAACTTTTCCATCGATTGTTGGCGGATTTTTAAAGATCACCACACTGATTGAATCCTGAATTGCTACCATTTTTAATGCATGTGGCGCAGCAATTCCATTTTGCAGTATCGTCGATATTTTTTCTTCTCGGTCGACAACTAAAGCAGGGTAGTTAGGTGCTGCAAATCCTAGTTCAACAACGCTTTTTGCCTTTTCTTTAATAAAAGCTTTGTAGTCAAACGACTCTTTGCTTTCTTCTATATAAAATAAATCTGTATGAAATAAGGATAAAAGTGTTGGTACATCTTCTTTAACTTTGTTAGCCGGGTATCTAGTAAGTGTACGTCGAATTCTTTGAACATCCGTTTCAGTTAGTATTGGTGCTACTTGAATATAAGGAATCGAAATATTGTCAAAGGGAATCGAAGTAGATGAAACTAACAAGTCGTAATTTTCTAAATTTAATGATTGAAGCTCACTATACAAAACGATGTCAATTATTGCCCCTTGGAACAGTGTCTCAAGTTTCATTTTCATTAAATCGGCCGATCCTGCTCCTAATCCGTAAGATAGTAGAATTTTTTTGTATGAACTTAATTGTTTTTGCTTCTCCCTTTCCACGTGAGCTGCTAAATGCATTGTAATATAACCCATTTCGTCACTAGAAAGTTCGAACCCCCATATTTCCTTTATCATTTCAGAAAAATTTAAAGCAATCATAAACACATCTGAATACCTACTGTATACATCATCTATCAATGGATTCGTAAGCTTTAAATTGAAATATAATCTTCTTAACAGAGGATACATATGCATGATCAGCGTATTTAAAAGTTGCTGATCACCTGAAAACTGTGTTAAGAATGTCTGATCTAATCTTTCTAAACAATTCTTTAGTTTTTGTTTTAAGTCATTTTTTTCATGTTCCTCAATATCGTCTACACTCGATTTACCACTTATATGTGCAGCTAAATAAATAATTTCACTCTCTGGTAATACGACATGATATAGTTCAGAAAGAATTTCACAAATTCTCTTTGCTATATTCATAAACGATGGCTTGATTAGAGAAACATCTAACTTTTTCTCTTGATTAGGCAGGATAAAGTTGTGTTGAGTTACTCGAAACGAGAGTACTTGGATATGCACTAAAATATTCTCAAGTGCAAAATAACTTAATTTCAGTTGATTATTCTGTACTTCTTCACTCAAAACAGCTCGAATTTCCGCAAACGGAAATGCTTTTTCAAAAGTTTGATAGATAGACTTCTTTAACAATCCTGTTTCTTTTTGACTTAGGAAGTAGGAAAACGCTCTTCTAAAATTCGTTTCATCCCCAAGTAAACGAACTCCGTAACGTGATTTTGTTTCTACTTTTAAATCAAAAATCCTTACTTGCTTTTCAACTTCAATCATGTCGGTAAAAACTGTCGATCTACTAATCATTAGACTATCAGCAAACATATCGATCGTTTGAAACTCCGTCGTTTGAAGCAAAAGCATAATAATATTATTCACTCGAACGCGAGGTAAATCTGGTGCTAATGCCCCGTCTATTTCTTTCATATATGTTTGAACCAACTCTTGGTTCTCTACATAAAGTAAGTAGCCCTCACCACGTTTTTTCTGAATCACAAATCCCGACTTTTCTCCAATCGCGTTTAATTCTTTCAATTCATTTCGCAATGTACGATTCGAAATAGCGAATTCTGATTCAAGTTCCTGTGAAGTTAGTGATTTTCCTTTTTGATACAAATATTGCAAAATTAAGTCTCTTCGCATACATTACCTCACCACCCTAGATGCCTAATCTAGTATTTTAAGTTTACTTTCCATCAAATCTATTTAACAGTTTGAATTTTTCCAAAATAGTTCGCAATTTAAAACAAATAAGTCTAGTTCATTTGTCACACTCGTTCTATCGTAATAATACGACCTATTCCCTACAACAAAATACAGGTACATTTTACTAACGCCAACCGATTTTATTTCTTTTGTATACAAAAAAAATCCTTATCTTAGCATAAAAGCACTAGGATCAAGGATTTGGTCTTTTTGTTGTTTTAAGCGTTTCTTAACAACGTATTAGAAATTCTGTAAGACGAGGTTAACTCTTTAATTCGCTCAAACACGAAAAGCACTCCCATAAAATGGGAACGCAAAAGTGAGGCAATAAAGTAAGATCAATCTTTTTAGATCTTTTAATAGATATTCAATAAATTATTAAACACCATAATACTTAGCAAACAACTCTTTATTCCATTCATCTCCACCATCTACATTAGAGCTTTTAAACACAGGTGGTTTTAATCCAGCTTGATGATATTTTTTTGCTAATAATATAGAAATTGATTGAGCAACAAATGCTCCAGCCATTGTGGAAGTTGCCCCCATACCTGTATTTGCTTCTTCTACATAAAAGGCAGCATCTCCGGGTCCAGTGCAATTATCTATAACTACATCACTAAAATCGCAAAGATATTTTCCGCTACTATGTCTTGATTTTGAGCCTTCTGGATGATTTGGATTCGTAAAAGAAATTACCTTTGCACCGCATTCCTGTGTCATTTTTGCAAGTTCAACAGTCATTCCATTTCTTCCCGAATTGGAAGCAATCACAAGAATATCCTTTGAGCTTATTTTGTACAAATCAAAAATTACCTTTGCATAAACTTCTATTCGTTCGATCACAGTACTTTTTAATGGATGGTCATGTAAAAAAAACTCATTCGGCAAAATTGGAGAGACCTCCGCAAATCCACCCGCTCTTACAAAAAATTCTTCTGCAAACATATGTGAATGACCTGAACCAGTAACAAGGAAGCGACCTCCATTTTGAATGGCTTCAAAAATACATGTTGCTGCTTGGTCAATGTTTTGATTCTGTGTCGTATATAGTTTTTCGAGATTTGCCATCACATACTTAAAATAATTCTCCATAAATGAATACCTTCTTTTATCGATTTAATAAAATTACCAACCGTACTTCTTTTCACTCCATTTTTTAATAACTAGATCTTGTTTTACGAAAACAAGACTATTTTGCTCAATATCTTTATCAATGATTGCACCTGCACCCAACACACTATAAGCCCCTATTTTACATCCAGGCATAATAATCGTATTCACACCAGTTCTACAATAATCACCAAGATAAGCTGCATTTGAAAAATGTAACGGTATTTCTTTCCGTCCATTTACAACGTGCTCAGTTTCACCGTCATCAAAGCGTAATGTTCCACAGACGGTTGCAGCACCGATATCCGTATGACTACCTATTGCACCATAAAACTCGCCATAGTGATAAAGATAGACCTTATCCATTACCATTCCACCAAGGAATTCTGCACAATGATCGAATATACAATGCGATCCAATTGAAACTCCATCATAAATCATACAATAATTACGTATGGCCGTATGATCGCCAATAACTGCATTGCCATTGAAAATCGCACCATTATCTATGGTTGTATGATCACCTACAATTAGGTTACCGTGAATGACAACTCGATCACCAATTGAGGAATTCTTACCAAGCTTTACGTGACCATGAATAGTTGCATTTTCTGAAATCGTCGCACCTTCTGCTAGTTCGTTCACTTTTATTGCATTACAAAAATGATTCACCATATATTCATTCGCTTCTAACATATGCCAAGGCTTATCGATATCAAAGAAATAGCCATTACACTCAATCGCTTGTAATTTTGTTTTCTCAAGTGATTTTAGAAGGGCAGCTTCGATGTATCGTTCTTTCGGAACACCGACTCCTACTTTTACATTCGGAAAATAATCGGGCGTTCTTTTCAATTCATCTAGTAATGACTCGTCAAAAAGAAATCCTGCGAATTGATGGGTAATACTGTCACCACGGTAGTGAGCACCGATTGACTGAACAAATCCATTCTTTACACTCGCACCAATCCAATTCCTTGATGACTCTTCTAATTTTTTCAACAAAACAGTAGGTTTGTTCGAATTAGCTAATTGCTCTAAATCCTTTTGTTCGATAATCGTATCACCGTAAAGAACTAGAAACTCCTTAGTACTTGAAAGTTTCTCAACTCCCTTTATTAAACTTTCTGCACTTCCTAAATTTGATTGATCAACAACAAATTTAACATGATCTATATCGAATAGAAGATTCTCAATTTCTCTTTGATGTTCCTCATTAACGACAACAACTATCTCTTCTATTCCCACTGCTAAAATGGATTCAATATTATAACGTATTAATGGTTTACCAGCGATTTTTATTGCTGTTTTGGAGCGAACTGAGTTGAAAGGATTCATTTTGCTCCCTTTGCCAGCCGCAAGAATTACTGCACTTTTTACCATTCTAATACCTCGACTATAAAATTTTTTTAAATATATTCAACTAATCGAAACTTATTTTTGCCTGCTAAAAGATAAGGCATTAATTCGTATGCAAAAGGATGAACAAATCCAATGACATTATGTTCAACGGAATGCCCTAAATCTTTTAATGAAATTTGTACCTCTCCCTCATATTGTGCACTTCGATTATTTAAAATAGAAACTGTATATTTCTCCCTTGGAGCACAATAGCAATGAGGTACTTCCATTCCCCTAGTATCAGTTGCACGAATAAGATTTGCTGGTTGATCTACTCTTGAAATAAGAACCTGCTCACTAATTTTCACCTTTGTCTGTTCGGGAACATATTGATTAAAAACAACTGGAATTTCTATATAATCTTGTTTGTAACATCTAGCCATTTCGTCAAGCTCTGAAAAATCCGCAAATGAATCACCAATTAACACATCATTAAAACCATTTGCAAATAACTCTTGCATGGCAATATGGCTAGGCAAAAAGCGGTGTTTTTCAATTGTACAAACTCCATGACCTAAATTGTGTAAATCTTTAGGCGAAAGCTGCGAAGCAACAAATCCTCCAACTGGCACACCGAATAAAGCAAACATATTGTTAATTGAGCGTATGTCTTCTAAAGACAATGCTGTATCTGGTAAAGGAAAAAAATTATGACAAGCTGTAAGTTGTCCGATATTTCCTTCTCTTTCTATTGTTTCTAAAAACTCACGGCATTCGCGTAAAGCGTTACCATTTTGATTATTAGAAGAAGACATTGAAGCATTTACTTCTATTAGAATTCCCTGTTTATTTTTTGAAAGGAGCGCAACTTCTTCACTCGTAAACCCTCCATCGATGCGGAGCCTTGTGATGCCCATATTCTGTAATGCTGTAAGGTCGGTTAATGTACAACCCAACTCACTGAAAACTTCATCATTCATATCAGCTGACACAGTCATATTAAATTCCCTGCAATAACTAAATAATTCATTCCAAGTGTCTGCATTTACATTAATTGCACCTTCAAAACCATGATTATTTAAAATCAGCGAAACAAATACCTTTTTAAAGCCTAATAATTTAGCCTTCTCTAAATAATCTTTGATTTGATCTAAAGGATAAAAGTTGGGATACACACTAATTCCTATTTCACGCATATTCGATCGCCATTCCTTTAATTTTATTTTGAATTACTTGTATTTCTCACCAATAATGATGGCACCGAAAACTGGATCATAAAGAGGTGCAGATAGTTCAACTTGTGGTAAAGCCACACTTAACTTCTCTTTTAGCGTATCGAAATACTTAGCTGATTTCGTCAACAAACTTCCTGCCACAGATAGGCGGAAATTAATTGAACCCATTTGTCGGCTGATTCCGATGACTAAACGAACCAACTTATCTAGTTCTCCTTCAACAATTGTACGAGCAGCTTCGTCACCTTTTACCCATGCTTCTAAAACGACTGGCGTACATGAAGCTACCTTATCTACAGGAATTGTCTCTTCCAAGTATAATAAATCCATAAAATCTTCTGGAGAATTTAACTTAAAATGAGCGAGCAATTTTTCGGTAAATGAAGTAGGAGCAATTACTTTGTCATACTCATTCATAACAGCCGTTATTGCATGTATACCGATTTGGAAACCGCCACCCTCATCACTTATTAATCCGCCCCATCCGCCTGAGCGTATTGTATTTCCTTTTGAATCTACTCCCATAACAATGGAGCCTGTTCCAGCAATCATCAAAGCATCTTTTCGATCTCCGTTCCCACCTACAAGAGCAATTTCTGCATCGTTTACTACTTCTAGCTGGCAAGTAAAACCACTTTCTTTTAAAGCATTCAAATAAATATCAATATCTTTCGGTCGATCTACTCCTGCAGAGCCTAGAACCAGAATCGCATTTTGTAAACGCTCTCCAAAATAAGAAACAAGCGATTCATATATTTCACTAAATACTGGTCTAAGCCCTTCTACACCGATGTTGTTATAATTTGACATTGCAAAATTTTGATCAAATAACGTATCTCCATCCAGACGTTCTTTGACCATAACTCTCGTTTTCGTTCCTCCGCCATCCATTCCGATTATCAATCTATTCATTATGTGTTGATCCGCCCTTTCGTTAAGCTAATAAGTTATCGTATCAATCTACTTATACATATAGCTTTATTCTTTTTCTTATCTTATTTCATTTTAATTTTCAAATTTGTTATGAATGTATAGTTGCATTTATTGTAAAGTAAACATTTCTCATTTACTAGGTGGATATTTTCTTCATGTAAAGGAAAAAAACCACTTATTCAATGTTAACAACTCGTCAAAGTTCTAGATTGTAAATGAAAACAAAAAAAGTACCCTATAGTTAGACTTTTTAATTGTCTACTCTAGAGAGTACTTTTTAATTGTATTTATATGTGCAGACTGTAATTGACAACACAAGGGCTGACACTTTTACAGTTCCAATATTCCATCAAGATTCTTTGACTCAAAATTATCAAGCATTGCACGTACTTCATCTGTTGATGATGTATTCATTAATTGATTTCTTAATTCACTTGCCCCTCTAAACCCACGTACATATATCTTAAAAAAGCGATGAAGAGCCTTAAACGAACGCAGCTCTAAATATGAATATTTATCATGGAGATCCATATGCAATCTTAAGAGATCAAGTAGTTCCTTACTGCTATGTTCTTTCGGCTCCTTTTCAAAAGCAAACGGATTATGGAAAATACCGCGGCCAATCATAATCCCATCAATACCGTATTGATGAGCTAGCTTTAAGCCAATTTGACGGTCAGTGATATCCCCATTGATCGTTAAGAGTGTATCAGGTGCCACTTCATCACGAAGTTTCTTTATCTCCGGTATTAATTCCCAATGTGCATCCACTTTGCTCATTTCATCTCTTGTACGAAGATGGATCGACAGATTGGCAATGTCTTGTTTCAAAATGTGAGTTAGCCAGTCACGCCATTCGTCTACCTCAGAGAAACCAAGCCTTGTCTTCACACTTACAGGTAATCCTCCTGCTTTTGCTGCTTGTATTAGTTCTGCTGCGACTTCTGGACGGCGAATCAGACCGCTTCCCTTTCCGTGCCCTGCCACATTAGGTACAGGACAGCCCATATTAATATCCACACCTTTAAATCCAAGTTCTGCCATACCAATACTCATTTGTCGGAAGAATTCGGGCTTATCACCCCATATATGAGCTACCATCGGCTGTTCATCCTTTGTAAAAGCCAATCGTCCACGCACACTTTTGTTTCCTTCTGGGTGACAATAACTCTCACTGTTTGTAAACTCTGTGAAAAACACATCTGGTCTGGCTGCTTCACTTACAACGTGGCGAAAAACAACATCCGTCACTTCTTCCATTGGTGCTAGTATAAAAAATGGTCGCGGTAAATCACGCCAAAAATTATCTTTCATTTCCATTTTCAAATCCTCTCATTATGGGATTACAGTCTAATCTCATATCCCAAAATTAAAAAGCAAGATATACTTGCTTGCACTTGTATCGTCATTCCCTTATTATTTCCACGCCATCAAATAGCAATCCAGCCAGTGTTCTTAGTTAATAAGGGTTTCGCTAAAAAAAACTGAAAAACTTTAGAAGTACGCTGGGTTCAATACACTTAGTGTCAGTTCCCTTCCTTAAGTACTAATTTCGCGACAGCTTCTACGTGACTAGTATGTGGGAACATATCCACTGGCTGTATTTCTACTGTTTTATAACCACCGTCTTCAAGTACTCGTAAATCTCTTGCTAATGTAGCAGGATTACATGATACGTAAACTACTTTGCTTGGTTTCATATCAATGATTGTATTTAATAAAGCCTCGTCACAACCTTTTCTTGGAGGGTCTACAACTAATACTTCAGCTGTAATTCCTTGCTTGTACCAATTAGGTATAACTTCTTCAGCTTTCCCTACTTCAAATTCAACATTTGTTATCTCATTAATCCTTGCATTTCGTTTCGCATCTTCAATCGCTTCTGGTACAATTTCTACACCATAAACCTTTTTGGCCTTTTGAGCTAAAAATAAGGAGATTGATCCGATTCCACAGTATGCATCAATAACTGTTTCACTACCATTTAAGTTTGTATACTCAAGTGTTTTATCATATAAAACCTTAGTTTGTGTAGGATTTACTTGATAAAATGATCGAGCTGAAATTTCGAAAGTAATATCACCAATTTTATCTTTAATTGTTTCACTTCCGTATAATATAATTGTTTGATTTCCAAGAATCACATTTGTTTTTTCATTATTTACGTTTTGAATAATGCTTGTAATTGTTGGATATTTCTCAACAATTCTAGCTATTAATTCGTCTTTTTGAGCAAAGTTCTTTTTATTTGTAACAAGAACTAGCATTGATTCATTTGTATAGTATCCATAGCGTGCCATAATATGACGCAATAGTCCTTTGTGGCCAACTTCATCATATGGCTCAATTTTTAATTCCTCACAAAGGTCTTTTACAGCTTGTATCATTTCATCATTTTCTTTTCCTTGAATGTAGCATTCATTCATTGGAATAATTTCATGGCTTCTCTTTTGATAGAAACCAACAACTAGTCCACCTTCTAGTTCCCCTACTGGAACTTGTGCTTTGTTACGGTAACTCCATGGATTTTCCATTCCTAACACTGGATGGATTACTACGTCATCAAGTTTCCCAATTCGTTTTACAACTTCTACTACTTGTTTATGTTTCGCCTCAAGTTGGCCTTCATAGCTCATATGTTGAGTTTGACAACCACCACATTGATTGTAAATTGAACAAATCGGTTCAACTCGTACATCACTTTCTTTTTGGAATTCTATAATTTTACCGAACCCAAAGCCTTTGCTTGTTTTTAGCACCTTAATTTGTGCTTTTTCACCTGGAAGTGCATTTGGTACAAAGATCGGATATCCTTCTACCTTTGCAACCCCATGTCCCTCATGAGTTAAATCGATAAATTCAACATCTATAAATTGATTCTTTTCTACAGGTAACACTCTTTTCGACAAGTCCCTTACCTACCTTTCAACCTTTTATTAAACCATTTCATTATACAAAATAAATAACCACGTTAACTACCGTGGTTACTTTTTCTAGTATTTACTACTATTTCACTTATTATGGTACATAGATTTCTAGGTGGTTGTAAAGCATATCGACAGTACATGGTGTTTCTCCACCATACTCACCATCAATATTTAATAGTAGTTTATCATCAGACATAATTTTCAAATGGCTCGCTCTAGTATAAAGAACATATTCATTTTGTACATGCTGACCACTTAATAGCTGGGCACATACTCTGATGATTTCGGCTATATTTGATTTCTTTAAGACTAATAAATCAAATTGTCCATCATTAATACTTGCCTCTGGTGCAATTTTTTCAAATCCGCCAACTGAATTTGTGTTCGATAATAAGAACAAATACGCTTCTTCATCAAAGACTTTTCCATCGTACTCAATTTTTAATCGAGTAGGCTTAACCCTTGGTAACATTTCAATACCTTTTAAATAATATGCTAGTTGTCCTAACATTGTTTTTAGTTTGCTAGGAACTTCATATGTTAATTCTGTAATTTTACCGGCAGCTAAAATATTTACAAAATATTTATCATCAACTCTTCCAATATCAAGGGGTACAGTTTGCCCATTTGTTATGACTTCAGCCGCTTCCATAATTGAAACATTCACACCAATTGCTCTAGCAAAATCATTTGTTGTCCCAACCGGGATTAATCCTAACTTTGGTCGATATTCTTGTTCTGACATACCACTAATGACTTCATTAAGTGTTCCATCTCCACCGCAAGCTACAACTAAATCAAATTTTCGTTCACATGCCTCTCTTGCTGCGATTGTCGCATCACCTGCACCGGTTGTTGCATGACAAGAGGTTTCATAACCCGCTTGCTCGAACAATTGCAACACATCGGGAAGCTTTTTCTTAAAAATTTCACGACCAGAAGTAGGGTTGTAGATAATTCTTGCACGTTTCATCATTAACCATCCTACTTATTTATTTAAGTTCTCTAACTTATATCCTAACCTAAAAAGTTTTTGTAGTAAACTTTTTCCATTTACTTATCTATTTTTACCTTTCTAAGGCATGTTCAAACCCATATTGAAAAGCAATATTATATTATATTAAATTTAGATTACATTCGATTCTTTGCTATATTTTTCTATCGTTTTGAACAACTTAATTATTATAGTACATATTGATGATAAATACATTAAAGTAGAATTAAGGATTGATAATCAGATGGAAAACAAACCGTTCGTGAATGTAGAGTATTTTGCTCTAAAAAAGTTAAAAATTTACCGAGATAGTGTTTTGCGTTTTTTATTAAGAGCAATAATGGCTAGTATGTTTTTAGGCTTCGGAGTTATAGTAGCATTTAAATCAGGTCATTTCTTTCATGCTGCGTATACACCATTTGCCTACCCAATGGCTGCTATAACAATTACTGTCGCCATTCTTCTAATTGCATATGGTGGTGCTGATCTATTTATAGGAAACATATTTTATTTTGCCTATACTGCAATTAGAGGAAAGATGAATTGGCCAGAGGTGTTGCATTTATGGCTTATAACTTACATAGGAAATATACTAGGTGCTGGTTGTTTTTCTTTATTAATACATATAACAGGATTGTATAATGACCCAACAGTAAAGTGGATATCCTTTTGTATGCACCAACAAGCCAACCATATTATTGAGTCATTTTGACTCTAAACAGTACAAAAAAACTACGGAGCTTATAGCCCGTAGTTTTTTGTATTGAAAAACCTTATCTTTTTTGAATTTCTTCCATTAAGATCTTATTTAATAGTGGTGGATTCGCTTGGCCTTTAGTCGCTTTCATCATTTGACCAACAAGGAAACCAATAGCACGGTCCTTACCATTTTTAAAGTCTTCAATAGATTGTGGGTTAGCATCAAGAGTTTCAATAACGATTTTACGAAGAGCGCCTTCATCAGATAATTGTACTAAACCTTTCGCTTTTACAATTTCATTTGCGTCTCCGCCGTTTTCGATTAACTCAGTGAATACTTTTTTCGCAATCTTAGAAGAGATTGTACCGTCTGTAATTAACTTAAGCATACTTGATAAGTTTTCAGGCGTTAAAGCAACTTCATGCAGTTCTTTTTGTGATTTATTTAAGTATGCCGAAACTTCACCCATTAACCAGTTAGATGCTAATTTTGCATCTGCACCATTGTTTACAGTGTCATCGAAGAAATCAGACATTTCTTTTGTTAAAGTTAATACCATTGCATCATATGCCGGTAAACCTAATTGCTCAACATAGCGTTTTTGACGGGCATCTGGAAGCTCCGGAATACTTTGGCGAACACGTTCTTTCCACTCATCATCAATGTATAGTTCAACTAAGTCTGGTTCTGGGAAGTAACGGTAATCATCCGATCCTTCTTTTACACGCATTAAGATTGTAGTCTTTGTAGCTTCATCGTAACGACGTGTTTCTTGTTGGATTACTCCGCCAGATAATAAAACTTTTTCTTGGCGAACTTGCTCATGCTCTAATCCTTTTTGAACGAAAGCAAATGAGTTTAAGTTCTTTAATTCTGCTTTTGTACCAAATTCCTCTTGTCCAAATGGACGTAAAGAAATATTCGCATCACAACGAAGTGAGCCTTCTTCCATTTTTACATCAGATACCCCACTGAATTGAATAATTGACTTAAGTTTTTCTAAATATGCATAAGCCTCTTCAGGAGTTCTCATATCCGGCTCAGAAACGATTTCAATTAATGGAGTTCCTTGACGGTTAAAGTCTACTAATGAATATCCTTCATCTGTATGATTTAACTTTCCAGCATCCTCTTCTAAGTGAACGCGAGTAATACCGATACGTTTCTTTTTGCCACCAACTTCGATTTCAATCCATCCATTTTCACCAATCGGCTTATCAAATTGAGAGATTTGGTAAGCTTTTGGATTATCAGGATAGAAATAGTTTTTACGGTCAAACTTTGTCTCAGTTGCAATTTCACAATTTAATGCCATTGCTGCTCTCATACCAAAGTTTACAGCTTCTTCATTTAATACTGGTAACACACCTGGATAACCTAAATCAATTACACCAGTGTTTGTATTTGGTTCTGCACCAAACGCATTAGGGCTTGGTGAGAAGATTTTTGATTTTGTTTTTAATTCTACGTGTACTTCTAAACCGATTATCGTTTCAAAATTCATCTTTCCCGCGCCTCCTTATAGTTGTGGTCTTTGTTTTGTAAAGTCAGTTGCTTGCTCGTATGCATGGGCAACTCTGTAAATTGTAGACTCATCAAAATGTTTACCGATAATTTGTAATCCTAATGGAAGACCATTATGGAAACCACAAGGAACAGAAATCGCAGGTACTCCCGCTAAGTTAATAGGAATCGTTAAAATATCATTTGCGTACATTGTCATTGGATCACTTACTTTTTCGCCTACTTTAAATGCAGGAGTTGGTGTAGTTGGTCCAATAATAACATCGTAGTTTTCAAATACTTTCTCGAAATCTTCTTTTATTAATGTACGTACTTGTTGAGCTTTTTTATAGTAAGCATCATAGTAACCAGAACTTAATGCATAAGTACCTAACATGATACGGCGTTTTACTTCGTCTCCAAAGCCTTCAGCTCTAGTTTTCTTATAAAGATCAATTAAGTTTTCTACATCAGCTGCACGATGACCGTATCGAATACCATCGAAACGAGCTAAGTTAGCAGATGCTTCAGATGATGAAATTAAATAATATGTAGCTAATGCATATTTAGAATGTGGTAATGAAACCTCTTCCCAAGTAGCGCCTAAGCTTTCCAATAAATTTAAAGCAGCCATAACAGATGCACGAGCTTCTTCACCAACACCTTCACCTAAATATTCTTTAGGTACAGCGATACGAAGACCTTTTACATCACCTGTTAACGCCTTAGCAAATGAAGGAACTTCTACATTTGCTGAAGTTGAGTCACTTGCATCTAATCCTGAAATTGCTTGTAATAACAATGCATTATCTTCTACATTTCTAGTTATTGGACCAATTTGGTCTAGAGAAGAAGCAAATGCTACTAAACCAGAACGAGATACACGACCATATGTAGGTTTTAAACCAACAACTCCACAAAATGAAGCTGGTTGACGGATTGATCCACCTGTATCAGAACCTAAAGAGAATAATACTTCTCCAGCAGCAACTGAAGCTGCAGACCCACCACTACTTCCGCCTGGTACGTATTCAGTATTCCATGGATTACGAGTACCACCGAACGCAGAATTTTCATTAGATGAACCCATTGCAAATTCATCCATATTTAATTTTCCGATCGTAATGCTTTCAGCTTGTGCTAATTTCGTAACAACTGTCGCATCATAAATTGGATTGAAGTTCTCAAGAATTTTACTCGCACAAGTAGTACGAAGACCCTTTGTAACGATATTATCTTTTACACCAATAGGCATACCAGCAAGAATTCCACGAGACTCATCCCAAGGCTTTTCATCAAGTGCTTTTGCTTGTAGACGCGCTTGCTCTTCATTTAAAGTTAAAAATGATTTTACTTCACCATCAACTGCTGAGATTCGCTCATAAGATTCATTTACTAATTCTTCTACTTTAATCTCTTTTGATTTTAATTTGCTATGTAATTCTGAAACTGTATATTCAAATAATGACATTCTAATTCCCCCCCTTAATCCAATATTGACGGTACTTTAACTTGTCCATCTTTGTGGTCTGGTGCATTTTTCAGTACCTCTTCAATTGGTAAACCTTTACCTGGCTCATCTTTACGTAAAACATTACGCATTTTTAGGACATGTGTAGTTGGTTTCACATTTGTTGTATCAAGTTCACCTAACTGCTCAGCAAAATCTAAAATTGCTCCAAGTTGTTTTGAAAACTTCTCTGCTTCTTCCTCTGTCACCGCTAAACGCGCTAAATGAGCAACGTGCTTAACTTGCTCCATTGTAATTTTTGACATTTATATGCACCTCCATATTATTCGCACAACATACAATATACTGATAATACCAAATTTCCCATGTGTCGGGCAACATTCCACTTAAATACAAGTAAAATAATTACAGACTGTCCGTCAAACGCTCTCTTTCTTCTTTACTTCACCTAACAGAAGCTCATTATCGTATAGGATAACTCCGCTCCTCTTTAGGTTAGATGAACCTCGAAAGAAATTCGCTTTCAAACAGTCTGTCCTAAAATTCTTACATATAAAATTAATCAAACGTTTGTTTAAATATGGACTAAAGTTTATTCGGTAGGGATTCTTGTTAGTTCAATTCCATATTTTTTAAAATACTCAATTGAATAATCATCCGGATAGCCTACATTATATACAACTCTAGTAATCCCCGCTCCATTTATCATTTTCGCACAAGCTCGACACGGTGCAGTTGTACAATAAATTGTCCAATTATCACCTTTCGTTTTTTGAATCCCTGATTGTACTAATTGATAAATCGCATTTTCTTCAGCATGGAAAGCATCACAAGGATACTGATCTGAGTATTTGCCACTATCTAATAACCCTTCCTGGCGAGCAGCAAAGCGTGGACATCCTCCATCAATACAATGCTTAGCACCTTTCGGGTATCCATTATACCCAGAAGCAATTATTCTATTATCACTTACAATAACTGCTCCAACCCTTCTACTTCCGCAAGTTGAACGAAGAGAAGTTATAAATGCCTGTCCTAAAAAATAAGAGTCCCAATCATCGCGAGTTCCTAAAGGAATTGAATCTACTAATTGAATTATTCTCTGTAAAATTTGCATGGTATCCCTTCTCTCTGTTCACTATTATTTATTTAAAATTATAGCATAATAATATGGGGAAGGTTGAGTTAGAAGTAAAGTATTGAGCATAACAAAAAGAGCGTAAATTTACTTACGCCCTTCAAGGTATTTTATCAATCATAGTATGCAGCTGTTACATAACCTTTACCACTAGAAAATTTTACTGTGATATAAAATTCAGCACCGTTCCCACCATCTAAATATCTATTTAAATTCCTCCATGTAAGTATTTTCCCATCTGAGGATATTTCAGTTGGTGCTCCTACAATTTGTGATGTGCCACCATCGGACTCTCTGAGAGTTACCTGTAATTTTCCACCTGTTGAATTACTATTAATTCTTACTTAAAAATCTCCTCCACCTGATTTAGATGATTGATGGAAATCTCCAAGCTTTAGTGCTATCTACATAAATACTAGGATTAGCACCTTTATAATCCCAAATACCGGCTACTAAAGGAACAGCTACAGTTGAATGTGTATAATTATCTTTTTTTAGTCCCATTTTTAACGCTATCCTAATTCAGTAAATTTTAACAATCAATGTTAATACCACTAGATTATAATTTTCTAACAACTAATTATTGAGCACATATCAATATATTTGTGAATGTTTACACAATAAATTGTTCATATATAGAAAAAATTCAGCTATTACCTGTTTCTTGGAACTTAATACTTCCTATTTTTCTCTGTTCATTCAAGAAAAAAGAGGTTTTTAATAATATCACCTATTTATTTGTGGCAATAAAAAAGGATAGTTAATCCAAATTATAGTGACATTTTATTAGCTATTAATTTAGAGTTATAATCGTATACAAAAGTTTTAAAATTATAATCGAGAATAAACAATGGCTATGTATAGGAAAACTCTCATTCTCTTTTCAAATATTTTGTTATCCATACTTCCCTCCCGACAAACTATGGAATATGTATCCATTATAAGAATTCCTAACTGATTGTGTTAATCCTATTAAGATCATATTTGATAACAGTGAACTCCCACCATAACTTAAAAATGGTAGCGTAATACCTGTTACAGGTAGCAAACCTATTGTCATTCCTATATTTTGAAAGATTTGAAAAGCTAATACCGATACCGTACCTACACAAATCAAAGTTCCAAACAAATTATTGGCATTTTTCAATGCATCTAAAGAAATACTCACTATTCTACTTAGCAATAGAAAAAACAAAGCTATGCATAAGCACCTCCAACAAATCCAAACTCTTCACCTATATTGGCAAAAATAAAATCAGTATGTTCTTCTGGGATGTAGACAACTCCATTTAAGTATCCTTTTCCAGAAGGTTGGCCAGTACCAATTGCAAGTAAGCCCTGTTTTGTTTGAAATCCAGCATCACTATGCTCAAATGGATTTAACCAGCCTTCAATTCTACTTCTCTGATGAGGCATTAATAAAGATAATATTCTTACTTCAAAGTAATTCGGAAATTTAGTTAACATAACTAAAAGAGTAGATATCATAAGTGTAGGAATTGATATTAAAAATAACACAATTGATGTTTTAATCTTAGAACACAATATGATGGAGAAAATAATGACTAGAAAAATCATAGTCATTCCAGTGTCGGGTTGTTTAAGAACAATTAAAGAAGGTGGCAACGAAATAAGTAGAATTTTACATAACAATATTAAATCCGTTTTTACATTGTTTATTTTAAATATCTTATTATGTTTATCTACCAACGCACTAATACTTATAAGCAAACTTATCTTCATAAATTCTGAAGGTTGAAATGAACCAATAAACGGTAGCTGAAACCATGCTTTTGCCCCGTTAACTGGTCTTGCAATACTTTCAGGAGCAAATATTAAAACAATTAAAAATACAATACTTGTTCCATAAATAATCCAGTTTACCCTTTTGATTCGATTAAGATCAATTTTCGCAACTAATAGAGATACTGTAAGTGCAATGAAATAAAAAATACTTTGCCTTACTACAAAACTTCCCTGATACTGACCACTTTTACTAGCCGAATAGATCGTAATTATACTAGTAAACATTAAACAAAACATTAAAATTAGCATTATAAAGTCGTAGGATTTAATAAGATCTTTTTTAGGATTCATACTCAAAGTCCTCTAACATTCATTTCTTTTAACCATTATACTAATTGCTTGATTCCATTTACTACGGAACAAGCTGATGTTTCGAAAAACGTTCTATTTTTAGACATACTATAGACAAAAGTAATTTTTATCTTTTGATGATAAATAAGAAATGAAATGTAATACAAAGAAAACCCCACAAAGAATTAATTTCTTCGTGGGGTTTTTTCTATTAAAGGATGTTTATAAAACAAACCTTTACTCTATTTATTAAAGCATTTCTGAAGTTGTTTTACCTTGCATGTGAAGAACTAGGTAGTCTGGTCCGCCTGCTTTTGAGTCAGTACCTGACATGTTAAATCCACCAAATGGTTGGTAACCAACGATTGCACCAGTACATCCACGGTTGAAGTATAAGTTACCAGCGTGGAAGTCTTCACGTGCTTTTTCGATGTTTGCACGGTTGTTAGAGATTACAGCACCTGTTAAACCGTATTCAGTGTTGTTAGCAATTTCTAAAGCGTGATCAAAGTCTTTAGCTTTGCAGAATGCTACAACTGGTCCAAAGATTTCTTCTTTCATTAAACGAGCATCTTCAGCAACGTCAGCAACGATAGTTGGTTTGATGAACCAACCAGTAGAATCGTCTCCTTCTCCACCTGTTACTACACGGCCTTCTTCACGTCCGATTTGTACGTAGCTCATTACTTTATTGAAAGCAGCTTGGTCATTAACTGGACCCATGTAAGTTGAACGATCTTCTGGGTTTCCAACAGTTAATTCGTTTGTTAATTCGATTGCACGAGCAAGAACTTGATCATACACATCTTGGTGAATTACTGCACGAGAACATGCTGAACATTTTTGACCAGAGAATCCGAATGCAGAAGAAACGATTGATTTAGCAGCTAATTCTAAATCAGCTTCTTTATCAACTACCATTGTGTCTTTACCGCCCATTTCAGCGATTACACGTTTTAACCAGATTTGACCTGGGTTTACTTTTGCAGCGCGCTCATAAATACGGATACCTACTTCTTTAGAACCAGTAAAGCTGATGAAACGAGTGCGTGGGTGATCAACTAAGTAATCTCCTACTTCAGCACCACTACCTGGTACGAAGTTTACTACTCCTGCAGGTAATCCAGCTTCTTCTAATACTTCTAAGAATTTGTAAGCAACTACTGGAGTAGTACTTGCTGGTTTTAATAGAACAGTGTTACCTGTTACTACAGCTGCTACAGTTGTTCCAGCCATGATTGCAAATGGGAAGTTCCAAGGAGAGATTACAACACCAACTCCTAATGGAATGTAGTTGAAACGGTTATATTCACCAGGACGGCTTTCAACAGGAATTCCGTCTTTTAATTGTAACATTTGACGAGCATAGAACTCTAAGAAATCAATTGCTTCAGCTGTATCAGCATCTGCTTCATTCCAAGGTTTACCAGCTTCTTTAGTTAATAAAGCTGAGAATTCGTGTTTACGACGACGAATAATTGCAGCCGCACGGAATAAGATGTCAGCACGAACTTCAGGTTTAACTTTTTTCCATGTATTAAAAGTTGTATCAGCAATTTGCATAGCTTTTTCAGCTAAGTCACGGCTTGCTTTAGATACAGAACCAATAACTTCTTTATGATTTGAAGGATTTACAGATACGATCTGTTCTTCAGTAAAGATACGCTCTCCACCAATGATTAGTGGATATTTTTCACCTAAATAAGATGAAACTTTTGCTAATCCTTGTTTGTATTGTTCTTGATTTTCCTCTAAGCCAAAGTTTGTAAATGGCTCATGTTTGTAAGGTATAACCATTGAATAAATCCCCCTTTAGTTTGAAAATAGCAACAACTGTAACCGTTTTTCTATCAGTGTTTTCAGTCAATTGCTAGTAGAATAACTACTGTATAAAAAACTCACATTTACATAATACAATATTCCTATATATTCTTCAAATATGAAACGCTTACAGATTCTTCCCTTATATTAAAAAAAAGGAAGAGTTGTCCTCTTCCTTTTAGTTATAAATATGCACACTTGGTTCCTTAGCATCTACATCTTTTACGATGAGTGCTTCCTGTCCATTTGATGAGAATATATTCGTCTCAACCTTTAAGTATGAAGGGAAATGGTCCATCATAAGTCCCGCTACATATTGAGTAAAAGCTATGACTTCTGCCTTACCATAAAATTGCATAGGTATATCAATTTTTAGTTGTATTAATTCATTATCCTTATAAAAACCAGTACCTACAACACCAGTATAATTCGGAAAATAATTTTCTATATCTGATTTAAAATTAACCATTTTCATTGCATCATCTCGGTAATCTGCAGTTGCAGCAGCTGAAGGGAATAAATAGTATTTCTCATTTATTTTATCCCAGTTGCTAATTGAGAAGTTATTTCCAGACACTGAAGTCATAGCAACATAGTTTCCAGGTACTACAGATGACTGACTTTGCTGACGGAAAATAGCAAATGTGATTGGTATATCTTTAAATTCGTCCATTTTTCGCATTCGCGTTAAAATTTCTTGCGCGATCGCTTTACCTTGTTTAATCATTTCATCTTGAGGAATTTTAAGCTCTCTTGGGTAGCCGTGCTCCTCTTGATAATAATAAACAGAGTTCATTGCTAAACCAATTGCTACGCCCTCAACTTTAACTTCTTTACCTTCCTTTTTTAGATAATCTTGCTCTAAAATAGAATTTAAAAAAATCGGAGCTTGTTTAGCTTTTTGATCTTCAGTAAGATTTTTTGTGTCCGTTTGAATTGGATTCAATCCATCATTTGTAATCGAATTCGGTTTTAAATTTGCCGCTTTTAGTGCATCTTGTTTTTGTTTAAATTGTGAAGGAGTATACTTCCTTTTTAGCCAAGATTCCACCGTTTTTTTACTTAATAATTGTCCTTCTTGATACAGATAATCTTTTGTTGAATATTGCTCTTGTACAATTCGCATTAAACCTAATTCAAATTCACTAATATCAAGTCTATTATCGATATTCGCAACGACAGCACCTCTTGTTTTACTCGGTTTAAATGGAAGTATTGTCTTGTAGTAATCATTTGAAATTGAATAACGGGGAATAATTGCGTCTTCCCCTTTTTTGTTATTGCTCTCTTGTACAACCTTATCTTCATTCTTTATTGATAATGAACAGCCAGATAAGATGAGCGAAAAACAACATAGGAGCATTCCTATACGTTTTTTCATCTAACTCACACCTTCTACTTATTAAGTGAACGAACTACTATTATTAATCCGTCCTCTAGTTGATTGAAATTATTGTGGTTGAAGCTCTTTAATCATTCTCTCTTCATCCCAAATCTCGATATTTAATTTTCGTGCAGCATCTAATTTTGATCCAGCTGCTTCACCTGCAATGACTAGATCAGTACTCTTACTAACACTTCCTGCTACTTTTGCGCCAAGTGCTTCTAACTGTTTCTTAGCCTCACTTCTAGTCATCTGTTCTAGCTTACCAGTTAATACTACTGTTTTACCAGCAAAAAGAGAATCCATAATAATATTTTCTACTTGAATCCCTTTATATTCAGTATTTACTCCAACAGTTTTAAACGTTGAAATAAGTTCTTTTACTTCGTCTTGTGAAAAATAATCATTAATTGACTGGGCCATTTTAGAACCAATTTCATTAATTCCGGTTATTTCCTCAACCGATGCTTCCATCAGTCGATCAATTGTTTGGAAATGTTGAGCTAATGTTTTTGCTGCTTTAGCTCCAACATGACGAATACCTAAACCAAATAATAATTTTTCAAGTGAATTTTCTTTAGAAGCTTGAATTGCAGAAATTAATTTATCTGCTGACTTTTCTCCAAATCGTTCAAGTGATAATAATTGTTCTTTCGTTAGAATATAAAGATCTGTAAATGTCTTAATCAAATTAGCATCGAATAGTTGTGATACTACTCTTTCACCTAGACCCTCGATATTCATTGCATCACGAGACGCAAAATGAATTAATCCTTCACGAATTTGAGATGGACAGAAGGGATTTACACAACGTAGTGCTACTTCACCTGTCACTCTTATTAACTCATGATCACATGAAGGGCAGTGAGTTGGCATTGCAAAAGGCTGTTCATCACCAGTACGACGATCTAATAGTACATTTACTACTTCAGGAATAATATCTCCAGCTTTGCGAATAACGACTGTGTCACCAATTCGAATGTCTTTTTCTTTAATTAAATCTTCATTATGAAGCGATGCACGTTTTACTACTGTACCTGCAACACGAACAGGTTCTAAAATTGCAGTCGGTGTTACCACACCTGTACGACCAACACTTAATTCGATATCGACTAATTTGGTTACTACCTCTTCAGCTGGGAACTTATATGCAATAGCCCATCTTGGTACTTTTGCTGTTGATCCTAACTTTTTCTGAATACTGTATTCATCCACTTTTATGACAATTCCATCAATCTCATAAGGCAATGATGGGCGTTTTTCTTTCCATTCTTCAACGTATTCAATTACTTCTTCGATTGTATGGCATGTTTTGCGGAAAGTATTTGTTTTAAATCCAAGTTTGTGAAGATAGTCTAATGCTTCGCTATGCTTTTGAATTGAAAATTCCTCAGCTGTTGGGAATCCATAAACGAAGAACGATAAATCTCTCTTTGCAACAATTTTCGGGTCAAGTTGGCGTAATGAACCAGCCGCTGCATTTCTTGGATTTGCAAATAATTCTTCCCCATTCTTTTCACGCGATTCATTAACCTTTTCGAAGCTAGCTTTTGGCATGAATGCTTCACCACGAGCTTCTATTGTAATTGGCTCAGAAAGTCTTAATGGAATTGCTTTAATCGTCTTTAAATTATGCGTAATATCTTCTCCAACTGTACCATCACCACGAGTTGCACCTTTGACAAACAATCCATTTTCATATTGAAGTGAAACCGCTAAGCCGTCTATTTTAAGTTCACAAACATAAGATACTCCCGCAGAATCCTGTCTAATTCTTTGGTCGAAATCTCTTAAATCTCCTTCATTAAACGCATTTCCTAGGCTTAACATTGGATGACTATGAACGACTTTTTCGAACAAATCAATTGCCTGTCCACCTATACGTTGTGATGGAGAATCAGGTGTTAACAGAGTTGGATATTGTTCTTCTAATTCAATTAATTCATGTAATAGTGAGTCATACTCGGCATCTGGCACTGATGGCTGATCTAATACATAATACTCATAGTTGTATTGATTTAATTTTGTTCTTAGTTCTTCAACTTTATCAATGATTTTTTGGTCCAAGAGCTCTCCATCCCTTCTATGCTTTCGTAATTGGAGCAAATTTTGCTAATAAACGCTTAATACCAACAGGACTTGGGAATGCAATATCTAACTCCATTGCTTCGCCTTCTCCTTTTACACTTACAACTGTACCAATTCCCCATTTACCATGAGAAGCTTTATCTCCAACTCTCCAACCTAGTGACTCTCCACCTGTTGTTTTCATTGCCACCGCTGGTCTAGATACAGCACGGCGCTCAGTTACTACTTTCTTATTAGCACGATCTAATAGCTCATCAGGAATTTCATTAATAAAGCGAGATTCTTGGTTTACACTAGTGCGACCATAAAGTGTACGTGTTTGAGCATTTGTAATATATAAATTCTTTTCAGCACGTGTTATTCCTACATATGCTAATCGTCTTTCTTCTTCCATTTCTTCTTCGTCCATTAAAGAACGGCTATGTGGGAAAATACCTTCTTCCAAACCGATTAGAAACACTACTGGGAACTCTAATCCTTTTGCAGAGTGAAGCGTCATAAGGATAACCTCATCTGCTTGTGACTCTTCTTTATCGGCTTGATCGATATCAGATACTAAAGCTAAATCAGTTAAAAATGATACTAAACTTTTATCTTCACTGCTTTCTTCAAAAGCGTTTGTAACTGTTAAAAACTCTTCAATATTTTCAATTCTTGAAGCAGATTCAATAGTATTTTCATCTTTTAACACTTGGATATAGCCTGTTTTATCAAGAACTTCCTCAACAAGCTCGGTAACTGATAAATAATCCAACATTTGCTGCCAGTTTTTAGCCATAGCATGGAAATCTCCAATTGCTTTCGTAATTTTTCCACTTAATCCAACGAAGTCAATTTGCTCTAAAGTATCTGACAGAGATAGGTCATTCATTATGCTATAGTTAATAATTTTATCTACAGATGCCGCTCCCACACCACGTTTTGGGACATTAATAATTCTTGAAAAACTAATCTCATCATCTGGATTTGCAATAAATCTTAAGTAAGCAAGTATATCTTTAATCTCTTTACGATCATAGAACTTTACTCCGCCGACCATTTTATAAGGAATATTAGACTTAACTAAAACTTCCTCCATTGCACGTGATTGCGCATTCGTACGATAAAGAATAGCAACATCACCATATTGATGAACTCCTTCTTTTTTCCACTCGGCTAGCTTTCCAGCCACAAAATATCCTTCGTCCTGTTCTGAGGCAGCTCTAAAATAATGTATCGGTGTACCTTGTCCATTTTCTGTCCAAAGCTTTTTCGCTTTACGGTTTGAATTGTTCGTGATAACTGCGTTAGCAGCATCTAGAATCGTTTGAGTCGAACGGTAATTTTGTTCTAACAGAATTACTTGTGCTTTATCATAATCTTTTTCGAATGAAAGAATATTAGAAATATCTGCTCCACGCCAGCGATAAATTGATTGATCTGAATCACCAACTACACAAATATTTTTAAATTGCTCGGCAAGCAATTTTACAATTTTATACTGAGCATGATTAGTATCTTGATACTCATCCACGTGAATATATTGAAATTTTCGTTGATAATATTGTAGTACTTCTGGAACACGTTCAAATAAATTAATTGTCATCATAATTAAATCGTCGAAGTCTAATGAATGATTTTTACGTAGTCGATCTTGATAAGATGCATAAATTTCTCCAACAACTTTTTCAAATGGAGTAAAAGCATCTCTTGAATAATCTGCAGCAGTTTGCAGTTCATTTTTTGCACTACTAATAGAACCTAGAATACTACGAGGATCAAATTTCTTTGAATCTAAGTTTTTCTCTTTCAGAATATTTTTTATGACTGTTAATTGGTCAGTTGTATCTAATATAGAAAAGCTTCTGTTAAAGCCAATTCGATCAATATCTCTACGAAGAATGCGCACACACATTGAGTGGAATGTGGAAACCCAAATATCTTCTGCATCTTTTCCAACTAGATTAAATATACGCTCTCTCATCTCTCTAGCTGCTTTATTTGTAAAGGTGATCGCAAGTATATTCCATGGAGCGACACCTTTTTCTCCTAATAAATAAGCAATTCGATGTGTTAGTACACGAGTTTTACCTGAACCTGCTCCAGCCATAATTAATAAAGGACCATCAACCGTTTTAACGGCTTCTTTTTGCATTGGATTTAAACCTTGCAATAATTCTTCTGCTGTTTTCATTACTTCGTCGCCCCTTCTTCCACAGCTTTCACAGTAAGTAAAGCCTCTTGTAAGTTATCATATATAATGTTCCCAACAACAATCGTATCAGCAAATTGCTTCATCTCAATTGCTTGTTGAGCTGATGATATTCCCCCGCCATAGAATAATTTCGCGTTGTTTAATACTTTTGATACTTCTTCTACCACCTGAGGTGAACCATATGTTCCGCTATATTCTAAATAAAAAATTGGTAATTTTAATAATTGCTCAGTAACTTCCGCATAAGCGACAATATCTTCTATTGAAAGATCTGTTACTGCATTTGTCAGCTTTGCAGCCTTACAATCTTCATTTAATATACAATAACCTTCCATTACCAATTCTTCGGCATGAACTAAATGAGCGAATTCTTTCATTGCTTGTTGATGCATTCCAATAATCCACTTTGGATCATTACTATTTAAAACTGTCGGGATAAAGTAGAAATCATATCCTGGTGTTACGGCTTCAAGATTTGATACCTCTAAAATACATGGTACTGCATAGCGTCTTATTCTAACTAGTAGAGAGATCGTAGCATCTAACGTTACATCGTCCGTTCCACCAACTAATATTGCATCCGTTCCTGACTCACAAATTTTTTCTAATTCATCATCAGAGATTTCTTTGTTTGGATCTAATTTAAATATGTGATTCCATTGTGAATAATCGTACATTTTGTCCTCCGGAATTGTTTTTTACATTAATTTATCTATTTTTATTAAGTACTTTTTATCAAAAATATAAATGTATTGTATCTTATTGAAAAGGAAAAGTAACCCAACGTCCCCATTTTAAGTAATTAATACTAATTGTTTCCTATGATATTGAAACAATTAAAGGGAAAAATGGTAAAGAGTGATGTAGTCACTGATACTTATTATAAGGGGAGTTACTGTTGAGACCAAATATTAGCATTATAAATGCACTTATCCGTATAACTGCTGGCTTAACAATTTTAGCTTACGGCACAGCAAAGCTTACACGCAGAAGATGTAGTAATTCTGTAATCATTTTGATCATAATCGGTGCCATGAAAGTTGCAGAGGGAGTATTACGTTTTTGCCCAATGACTGCTCTAGGTAAGAAATGTAAGATTATGGCAGATAAACACGACGAGGGAGATACATTCGAAGATTATGTTCAACCTTCATAAAAGTAGTTTATCAAAAATGGAGTAGATTGTATAGATAAAAATAGAACATTAGTTCTTATTTTAACAAGAAATAGGGTCGTCATTAATAATAAATGACGACCCTTTTTTACTAATTATTTACTTTAATTGCTTTATGCGCTATATCGTGGCGATAGAATAAGCCAGTTGATTGAACCGTATTAATTTGTTTATATACATTTTCGCAAGCTTCATTAATGGAGCTTCCTTTATGTGCAATAATTAATACTCGTCCACCATTTGTAACATATTCATTATTTTCAAGTTTCGTACCAGCGTGGAATACCATTGTTTCATTACTTACATTATTTAATCCAGATATTACAGTACCTTTTTCAGGAACTTCAGGATATCCATTTGCAGCAAGCACAACTCCAACAACAGCTTCTTCTGACCATTCTAAATTAATTTCTTCTTCATTTAATATTGCTAATAATACTTCAGCTAACTCACTCTCTAAACGAGGTAATACAACTTCCGTCTCTGGATCGCCAAATCTTGCATTAAACTCAATTACTTTAGGTCCCTGGCTTGTTAACATTAAACCAGCATAAAGTATTCCAGTAAAAAGTCTTCCTTCAGAAATCATTGCTTCTGCGACTGGTACTACTATTTCGTTTAAAGATTGTTCAACAACTGACTCTGAGATTTGTGGTACTGGCGAATAAGCACCCATACCACCCGTATTAGGTCCTTTATCTCCATCATAAGCACGTTTATGGTCTTGGGCGATTACCATAGGATAAACCTTATTCCCGTTAACAAATGACATTAGCGAGAATTCTTCGCCCTCCAAATATTCTTCAATTACTACAGATGCACTCGCATCGCCGTACTTTTCATCAAGTAGCATGTCATGAAGGCTTACAATTGCTTCTTCTATTGTCATCGCTACAACTACACCTTTACCAGCTGCTAGACCATCAGCTTTAATAACAATCGGTGCGCCAACATTTTCAACATATGCTTTTGCTTCTTCAAAATTAGTAAACGTTTCATAAGCTGCAGTCGGGATCGCGTATTTTTTCATTAAATCCTTTGTAAAACTTTTACTTCCCTCAATAATTGCAGCTTCCTTAGTTGGACCAAATATCTTTAAATTAGCAGCTCGAAAATCATTTACAATTCCGTTCATTAAAGGAACTTCAGGACCAACGATTGTTAAATCAATTTCTTCCTTTTTTGCAAATGCAATAAGTGCTTCATGGTCACTTTCATCAATATTGACAAGTGTTGCAACATCAATCATTCCATCGTTTCCTGGAGCAACAAATACGTCTGTTACATTCTCCGATTGATTTACCTTCCAAGCAATTGTATGCTCACGGCCTCCGCGACCAATGACTAATACTTTCATCTTGTCATCTCCTTATTTCTTAATGTTTAAAGTGACGAACCCCTGTAAAGACCATTGCAATTCCATATTCATCAGCTTTTTTAATTGAATCTTCATCTTTGATTGATCCGCCCGGTTGAATAATTGCTGTAATACCAGCTTTAGCCGCTGCTTCTACTGTATCATTCATAGGGAAAAATGCATCTGAAGCTAACGCTGCACCAATTGATTTTTCGCCAGCTTGTTCAATCGCAATTTTTGCAGCTCCAACACGATTCATTTGACCTGCACCAACACCGATTGTCATATGATCCTTGGCTAAAACAATTGCATTTGATTTAACATGCTTTACAACTTTCCAACCTAATTTTAAATTCTCCCACTCTTCTTCAGTCGGTTGACGTTTTGTAGGGATTGTAACTGTTGCATCATCTAATCCAAATGTATCCATATCTTGACGTAATAAACCACCATGAACAGTCGTTAATTTAGGTGCAAACGAAGGCTTAGTTTTTAAGTCCACTGTTAATAAACGTAAGTTCTTTTTACTAGTTAAGATTTCTAAAGCCTCTTCACTGAATGAAGGAGCGATAATAATTTCTAAGAATAATTCATGCATTTTCTTAGCTGTTGCAGCATCAACTTCACGGTTTGTCGCAATAATTCCTCCAAAAATTGAAACTGGATCAGCAGTATAAGCACGATCATAAGCTTCTTCAATTGTAGTGCCTTCTCCGACTCCACAAGGATTCATGTGTTTTACAGCGACAACAGCTGGATTTGAGAATTCACGTACAATATTTAATGCTTCATTAGCGTCATTAATATTGTTATAAGAAAGCTCTTTACCATGTAATTGCTCTGCATAAGCAATAGACGAAACTGTTGGCATTGGAGCACGATAGAATGTCGCTTTTTGGTGAGGATTTTCACCATAACGTAAAGATTGTTTTAATTCGTAAGTAACAGTATAGCTTTCAGGATTTTCTTCTCCTACTTGCTCTGTTAAATAATTAGAAATTAATGAATCATAAGCTGCAGTATGACGGAAAACTTTAGCTGCTAATCGACGGTTCGTAGTAATAGAAACCGTATTATTATCAGCTAACTCAGCCAAAATTACTTCATAATCTGTTGGGTCAACTACTACTGATACAAATTCATGATTTTTAGCTGCTGAACGAAGCATTGTAGGGCCACCGATATCGATATTTTCAATTGCATCTTCAAATGTAACATCAGGCTTCATGATCGTTTCTTTAAACGGATATAAATTTACACAAACTAAATCAATTGGTTGAATTCCTAACTCGTTCATTTGACGCATATGTTCTTCATTTGAACGAACACCTAGTAAACCTCCGTGAATTGAAGGATGTAATGTTTTTACACGACCATCCATAATTTCTGGAAAGTTAGTTACTTCCGAAATACCAATTACATTTAATCCAGCATCTTTTAATAAATTATAAGTTCCACCTGTTGAAATAACTTCAAAATCATGTTTAATTAATCCACTTACAAATTCAATAATCCCTTGTTTATCTGAAACGCTAACTAAAGCTCGTTTTTTCATGATACATTCCCCTATCTAATCGATTTCATGCTCTATATCTAAATCTAGTTAACTAAACAATTTTTTTAGTGTTTGCACATATAAAACATGCTCGACACTATGAACCTTGTGCTCAAGAGATTCCTTCGAATCTCCCTTTTCAATTAGAATTTCTTCTTGCGCAATAATTGGACCAGTATCCATTCCTTCATCGACATAATGAACCGTTACACCAGTCGATTCGACACCTGCTAGGAGAGCTTGACCAATTGCGTCTTTTCCAGGAAATAATGGTAGAAATGAAGGATGAATATTTACTATTTTCCCAGGAAATGAGTCTAAAATTGTCGGACCAATCAATCTCATATAGCCAGCTAAAACGATAAATTCGACATTTAACACTTTAAGATGGGCAATAATTTCACCTTCATACTGCTCTTTTGATTCATAGTTTTTCGCTGAAAATATAAATGATGGAATATTTGCTTGCTTTGCACGTTCGATACAAAATGCATTTGGACGATCACAAACAAGTAACTTCACTTCAGCATTCACTTCTCCGCTTAGAGTTGCATCAAGAATGGCTTGAAAGTTACTGCCATTTCCTGAAGCAAATACGGCAATCTTCTTCATTACAGAGAACCTCCGCCAAAGGTTACACCTTCACCTGCTTTTGTTCTTCCGATAATAAATACTTTTTCTCCGTCTTCTTCTAATAGTTTAATAGTGTCATGTAAGTTCTCTTCACTAATCGCAAGAACCATACCAATACCCATATTAAAAATATTAAACATTTCTTCGCGCTTCAATTCACCAATCTCTTCTAATAAATCAAAGATTGGTTGGATTGGCCATGAACCATAATCAATTTCTGCGCCGATTCCCTCTGGAAGCATTCTTGGGATATTTTCAATAAACCCACCACCAGTAATATGTGCCATACCTTTTACTTCAAACTTTTTAAGAACATTTAAGATTGGTTTTACATAAATTTTAGTTGGGCGTAGTAATTCTTCGCCTAAAGTATGACCTAATTTATCAATGTTTTGATCAAGCGTTAAGCCACCTTTTTCTAATAAAACCTTACGAACTAGAGAATATCCATTACTATGGATCCCGTTTGATGAGATTCCTAATAAGATATCTCCTTCTTTAATGTTTTGACCTGTTACAAGCTTCGACTTATCAGCAATTCCTACTGCAAAACCAGCAACGTCATATTCATTCTCTGGATACATACCAGGCATTTCTGCAGTTTCTCCTCCGACTAAAGCGCAGCCTGCTTGAACGCAGCCATCAGATACACCTTTTACAATTTGCTCAATTCGTTCAGGTACAGCCTTGCCAACTGCTAAGTAATCTAGGAAAAATAAAGGCTCCGCTCCTTGAACCACAATATCATTCACACACATCGCGACTGCATCAATGCCGATCGTATCGTGACGGTCCATTTGGAAAGCTAATTTTAATTTTGTTCCTACTCCATCTGTCCCTGATACAAGAACCGGTTCCTTATAGTTAAATTTGGAAAGATCAAACATTCCTCCAAATCCTCCTAATCCACCAAGAACTTCTTGACGCATTGTTTTTTGAACGTGTTTCTTCATTCTGTTCACTGCTTCATAGCCAGCTTCGATATCTACTCCAGCTTGTTTATATGCATTCGCCATGTGATGATTTCCCCTTTCAGTTCCTTATGAATAGATTCAATTGAAAAGAGGCGGCGACTTTGCTCACCGCCTCTGTTTTTTAATATTAATTATGAGAATGTACTAATTCATTTTCATCATAGATTACTGTTGGATACTTCCCTGTAAAGCAAGCAGTACATTGGCCTCTATTTGGTCCCTCATGATTTCTACCAATAGCATTTAGTAGTCCTTCTAAACTAATAAATTCTAATGAATCTGCACCAATTTCTTCGCAAATTTCTTCTATTGTATTAGTTGCAGCAATTAACTCTTCTCTTGTAGAAGTGTCAATACCGTAATAGCAAGGATTTTTCAATGGTGGTGCGCCAATACGAACATGAACTTCACTTGCACCTGCATCACGTAACATTTGTACGATTCGGCGGCTTGTAGTTCCACGAACGATTGAATCATCTACCATTACTACACGTTTCCCTTCAACGATTGAACGAACTGGAGAAAGTTTCATCTTAACCCCTTGCTCTCTAAGTTCTTGAGAAGGTTGAATAAATGTACGACCTACATAGCGATTTTTAATCAATCCAAGTTCATATGGAATACCAGATTCTTCAGCGTAACCAACTGCGGCTGAAATACTTGAATCTGGAACACCGATTACTACGTCCGCTTCAACAGGAGCTTCTTTCGCTAATACACGCCCCATATTTTTACGTGCAGCATGAACATTGATATTATCAATATTGCTATCAGGACGAGAGAAATAAATATATTCCATACTACAAATTGTGTGATTAACTGATGAAGTAAACTGATCAGTTTCCACTCCTTTGTCTGAAATAATAAGTAATTCTCCCGGATTAATATCTCGAATATATTTCGCTCCGACTACATCAAATGCACACGTCTCTGAAGCTACAACATAAGCGTCACCTAGTTTAGCTAACGCTAATGGTCTAAAGCCATTTGGATCTAGTGCAACATACATTGCATCTTTTGTTAGAACTAAGTAAGCGAAAGCTCCTTTGATCATATTTAAAGATGCTTTAATGCTATCTTTTAATGGAGCAGAACCATTACGTTTAATTAAGTGAGCAAGTACTTCAGTATCAGAAGTAGTTTGAAAAATACTACCTTGCATCTCTAAATCTTTACGTAATCTTGAAGCATTTACTAAATTACCATTATGAGCAAGAGCAATGCTTCCAGTATGCGATTGGAATAATAGAGGCTGAACATTTTCATAGCCGCCTCCACCAGCAGTTGCATAACGAACATGACCAATAGCAGCTTTTCCGTGTAAATCATTTAATTGACCTTTACTGAAAACTTCTGTTATTAAACCAAGTCCTTTTGCCCCTTCAAGTTCATCCCCATTCGTTACAACAATTCCAGCTCCTTCTTGGCCTCTATGTTGTAAGCTATGAAGACCATAGTAGGAGATTTGGGCAGCATCAGTATGCCCCCAAATTCCAAATATTCCACATTCTTCGTTTAGTCCTTTTATTTCAGCAAGCATGGGATCGCCTCTTTCCAAGCTTGTTTCAGTTCCTCAACTGAAGCATGAAGAACTGTTTCATTATTTTCATTACGAACTGTTACTGATGTTTCTTCTGTAACTGTACCGATTAACTTTGCATCTACTAATGCTTCGAATTGTACTTTATGTTCAGGTTTAACTGAAAGTAAGAAACGTGATTGAGTTTCGCTAAATAATGAAACAACCTCATTTCCTTCAATCGTAATAGTTGCACCAACTTCTGACGGACCAAATGTGCTTTCTGCAATTGCTACAGCTAAACCACCCTCAGAAATATCGTGTGCTGAAGCAACTACACCTGCTTGAATAGCAGCAAGAATTTGCTCTTGGCGACTAGATTCAACAGCTAAATCAATACTTGGTGCTTTACCAAAGATTTTGCCATTTAATAATTTTTGAAGCTCACTTCCACCGAATTCAGCTTCTGCTCCGCCGATTACATAAATTAAATCGCCAGCAGTTTTAAAGTTTTGAGTCGTGATATGCTCGACATCTTCAATTAGACCTACCATACCAACTACAGGAGTTGGGTAAACTGCTTCACCATTCGTTTCGTTATATAATGATACGTTACCACCAATTACTGGAGTACTTAATACATTACAAGCTTCACTCATACCATCTGTTGCTTTTTCTAACTGCCAGAAAATCTCAGGTTTTTCAGGATTTCCGAAGTTTAAGCAATCTGTAATTGCAAGTGGACGAGCACCTGAACAAACTACATTACGAGCTGCTTCTGCTACTGCAATTTTCCCACCAACTTCAGGATCTAAATATAAGTAGCGTGCATTACAGTCAGTTGTCATTGCTAGAGCTTTTTTTGTATCACGAATTCTGATTACTGCAGCATCTGAACCTGGAGCAACTACTGTATTTGTACGAACCATATAATCATACTGACCGTAAACCCACTCTTTACTTGCGATTGTAGGTTGAGAAAGTAATTGTTTTAACGTTTCTTTTGAATCACTAATTTCAGGAATATAGTTTTCCATCGCTTGGAACTCACCATAATATGCAGGTTCAGTTGATGGCTTATGATATACTGGAGCTTCTTCAGCAAGAGCATCTACAGGTAATTCAGCTACAACCTCACCTTTGTGAAGTAAGCGAAGCATCTTATCATCTGTAACACGTCCTACTGATACAGCATGTAGATCATACTTTTCAAATAAGTCTACGATTTCTTGCTCCCTACCTTTTTCTACAACTAGTAACATACGTTCTTGAGATTCAGATAGCATCATTTCGTAAGCTGTCATACCAGCTTCACGTTGAGGAACTAAATCAAGATTCATCTCAATTCCCATACCTGCCTTTGAAGCCATTTCAGCAGATGAAGATGTTAATCCAGCTGCACCCATATCTTGAATACCAACAAGAGCGTCATTTTGAACAACTTCTAAACATGCTTCAAGTAATAACTTCTCCATAAATGGATCGCCTACTTGTACCGCTGGGCGTTTCTCATCAGATGCATCAGATAACTCTTCAGAAGCAAAAGTTGCACCATGAATTCCGTCACGACCAGTTGAAGCACCAACGTACATTACTGTATTTCCAGCACCATGTGCTTGACCTTTTTTAATATCTTTATGATTGATTAATCCAACACACATTGCATTTACTAAAGGATTGCCTTCGTAACATGGATCGAAGTTTACTTCTCCACCAACTGTTGGAATACCAATACAGTTTCCATAACCAGCAATACCTGCAACTACTTCTTCAAATAAATACTTAACTCTTGGAGTTTCTAATTCTCCAAATCGTAAAGAATTTAGAAGTGCAACAGGACGTGCTCCCATTGAAAATACATCACGAATAATTCCACCTACACCAGTTGCAGCACCTTGGTATGGTTCAATTGCAGAAGGGTGATTATGGCTTTCGATTTTAAATACGACAGCTTGCTCATCGCCAATATCAACAATACCTGCTCCTTCACCTGGTCCTTGTAAAACATGCTCACCGCTTATTGGGAATTTACGTAATAAAGGTTTTGAGTTTTTATAACTACAATGTTCAGACCACATTACTGAGAATAATCCAAGCTCTGTATAGTTCGGATTGCGACCAATAATTGATTTGACTAATTGAAACTCTTCATCAGTTAAGCCCATAGTGGCATAAATTCTATCATTTTCAATTTGAATTGGATTTGGCTCAAGAAGTAACGACATGGTTTTCCCTCCAGTTTCTTACAATCGAACGAAATAGTTGAAGTCCGTCTGCACTACCTAATAATGCATCAACTGCACGCTCAGGGTGTGGCATCATACCTAATACATTTCCTTTTTCATTAACAATTCCTGCGATATCATCTAAACTACCGTTCGGATTATTTTGATAACGGAAAATTATCTGATTATTATTTTTAAGTGCTTCGTATGTTTCTTGATCGCAATAGTAATTTCCTTCACCGTGTGCGATTGGTACAGTAATTACTTGACCTTTTTCATAACCAGTTGTAAACATAGATTCATTGTTTTCAACAACTAGCTCTACTTGTTTACACATAAATTTTAATTTCTCATTACGTCTAAGAGTACCTGGTAGTAGACCTGCTTCAGTTAGGATTTGGAATCCATTACAAACGCCAAATACTGGTTTACCTTCAGCAGCAGCTTTCTTCACCGCATCCATCACGTTTGCAAAACCTGCAATTGCGCCAGAGCGTAAGTAATCTCCATATGAGAAGCCACCTGGTAATAAGATACCATCAAATTCATCTAAATTCGTTGAATCATGCCATACGTATTCTACTTCTTCGCCTAACTCATCTTTGATTGCATGATACATATCAACATCACAATTTGAGCCCGGGAACACAATTACTGCAAACTTCACTGTGCGACTACCTCCTCTACCTCATAACGGTAATCTTCAATTACGATGTTTGCTAATAACTTTTCACACATTTCTTTTACTGTAGTATCTAAATCTGCAACATTTTTATCAATTAATAATTCCATATATTTACCGATACGAACATCTTGAACATCGCTAAAATTCATGCTATGAAGTGCGTTTTTAACTGCATTTCCTTGTGGATCTAAAACACTTTCTCTTAATGTAACGAATACTCTTACTTTGAACATGATAATCCCCCTAAGCGTTTTAAAATTTCTTCGTATCCATCTGTTAAGTTACCTAAATCTCTACGGAATACATCTTTATCAAATTTCGCGTTTGTATCTTTATCCCATAATCGGCAAGTATCTGGTGAAATCTCATCTGCTAACAAAATTGTTCCATCATTTAATTTGCCAAACTCTAATTTAAAATCGACTAATCGAACATTACATGCATTAAACTGTTCTACTAGTACATCATTAACACGGAGAGCAATCTCTTTAATTGTTTCAAGATCTTTAGTTGTTGCTAGTTTAAGTGCAGCGATATGATCTTCATTAATAATTGGATCACCTAAATCATCACGTTTGTAATAAAACTCAATGATTGGTTTTTCTAACTTAACACCCTCATCTAATCCCATGCGTTTCGATAAGCTACCAGCAACGATATTTCTAACAACTACTTCAATTGGTACAATTGTTACTCGTTTTACAAGTTGTTCAAGTTCTGATGTTTTTTCTACAAAATGAGATGCAATACCTGATTCCTTTAACTTTGAAAATAGTAAACTAGTAATCGCATTATTCAAGCGACCTTTACCAGCAATTTCTGCTTTCTTTTCACCGTTAAATGCAGTTGCTGAATCTTTGTACTCAACTCTTACAATTTCAGGATTCTCAGTTGAGAAAATTCTTTTTGCCTTTCCCTCATACAACATTACTTGCTCTGCCATGCTAACAATGCCTCCCATATCCTCATTTAAACACCCAATAGAATTTCTGCTTGATCTGTTATTTGAATTGTTTGGCTAAGAATTTTTTTCTCTAATCTTAGCCAAACAATATTTATTAATTTAATCCTAAGCGTTCAAAAATTGTATCGACTTGACTTAAGTGGTAGCTGTAGTCAAAGCAATCATTAATTTCTTCTTGAGATAATAAAGAAGTAATTTTTTCTTCTGCTTCTACAAGCTCTTTAAACTGTACTTGAGTTTCCCAAGCTTCCATTGCTTTTGGTTGAACAGTATCATAAGCCTCTTCACGTGACATTCCTTTTTCAATTAAAGCAAGAAGTACACGCTGAGAATAAATTAATCCGTAAGTACGATCCATATTACGTTTCATATTCTCAGGGAATACTGTAAGGTTTTTAACAATATTTCCAAATCGATTTAACATGTAATTTAAAAGTATTGTAGCATCTGGTAAGATGATTCTTTCTGCAGATGAATGTGAGATATCTCTTTCATGCCAAAGTGATACATTTTCATAAGCTGTAACCATATGACCTCTAATTACACGAGCTAAACCTGTCATGTTTTCAGACCCAATTGGATTACGTTTATGTGGCATTGCAGAAGAGCCTTTTTGACCTTTTGCAAAGAATTCTTCAACTTCGCGTGTTTCACTTTTTTGTAATCCGCGTACTTCAGTTGCAAACTTCTCAATTGAAGTTGCAATTAAAGATAATGTTGCCATGTAGTGAGCATGACGATCACGTTGTAAAGTTTGAGTTGAAATTGGAGCTGCTTGAATTCCTAACTTTTCACAAACATATTCTTCAACAAACGGAGGAATATTTGCGTAAGTTCCAACAGCGCCTGAGATTTTGCCTACTCGAACTGTTTCAATCGCATTCTTAAATCGCTCTAAGTTACGCTTCATTTCTTCAGTCCATAAGGCAAGTTTTAAACCAAAAGTAGTTGGTTCTGCATGTACACCGTGAGTACGTCCCATCATTACTGTGTACTTATGTTCTTTAGCTTTCGTTTCAAGAATTCCAATGAAATTCTCTAAATCTTTTAATAAAATATCATTTGCCTGACGTAGTAAGTATGACAGTGCCGTATCTACTACATCAGTTGAAGTTAAGCCATAATGTACCCATTTACGTTCGTCGCCTAATGTTTCAGAAACTGCACGTGTAAATGCAACTACGTCATGACGTGTTTCTTTTTCAATTTCATAAATACGGTTTATATCGAAAGAAGCTTTTTCGCGTAACACTTTTACGTCTTCTTTAGGAATATCTCCTAATTCAGCCCATGCTTCACATGCTAAGATTTCAACTTCTAACCAAGCTTTAAATTTGTTTTCTTCTGTCCAAATTGCTGCCATTTCTGGGCGTGAATAACGTTCAATCATATTTTTACCTCCACCGGGTTTTGTTTCCAAATCCCTAACTCTTGTACTTTTTGCATCGCTAGTTCTGTTGATGCTGCCATTATATTAATATGTCCCATTTTACGGCCTTTTTTGCTTTCTTCTTTACCATAAAGATGGACATTTAATGTACTATCATTTTGCATTACATTCAATACTTCTTCAACATGTTCACCTAATATATTCACCATTACAACTGGTTTTAGTAATTCCGTATTTCCTAATGGTAAATTACAAACCGCTCGAATATGCTGCTTGAATTGCGAAGTTTCAACTGCCTCCATTGTATAGTGTCCTGTATTATGTGGACGCGGAGCTAATTCATTTATATAAACCTGCTCATCTTCTGTTACAAATAACTCAATTGCTAAAACACCTACAAGATGAAATGAGCTAGCTACTTTTTTTGCATAGTTCTCTGCTGTTTCTATTACTGATTTTGAAGTATTTGCTGGTACAGATGAAGTATGCAGAATTTGATTTATATGAACATTCTCTGCTATTGGAAAGGTATTTATCTCTCCATTACTATTTCTTGCGACAATTATTGACAATTCTTTTTCAAAAGGAACCCAGCCCTCAAGAATACATTGCTGTTTTTTAACAAGTTCTAACGCTTCAACAAAGTCTTCTTCAGATCTTAAAACAACTTGCCCTTTTCCGTCATAACCACCTGTTGTTGTTTTCAAAACAGCTGGTAAACCTATTTTCGTAACTGCCTCAGAAAATTGCTCTTCATTTTCTACTAGTTGAAATGGAGCAACCTTTATACCTAAATTTTGAATAGCTGTTTTTTCAGTTAATCTATTTCTTGTTAGCTTTAATAACTCACTGCCTTGAGGTAAATAGGAATGCTCATCTAAATACTCAAGTGCGTTTACATCAATATTTTCAAATTCATATGTTATAACATCACTTACTTTCGCAAGCTGTTTAATTGCTTCTAAATTAGAATACTCAGCCGTAATCTCTATATCAGATACTTGCCCACAAGGTGAATTTGGAGTAGGATCTAGAACAGCTATTTTATAGCCCATTTCTTTCGCCGAAAGCGCCATCATTCTTCCAAGTTGGCCTCCTCCGATGATTCCTATTGTTTGTCCTGGTAGAATTACTTTGCTATTCATAGTGATTCACTGCTTTCTAGAACTTGTTTAGTAGTGTTTTCACGACGAGTTTCTAACGCTAAATAAACTTCTTGATCTTGGATACTTAATACTTGAGCTGCAAGTAAGCCTGCATTCGTCGCACCTGCTTTACCAATCGCAACAGTTGCAACAGGTACTCCACCTGGCATTTGCACAATTGATAATAATGAATCTAATCCATTTAAAGCTTTTGATTGTACTGGTACACCTATTACTGGAAGTGTCGTTTTTGCTGCTACCATTCCTGGTAAGTGAGCAGCTCCGCCTGCACCTGCAATAATTACCTTAATACCACGTTCTCTAGCTGATTCTGCATACTCAAACATTAAATCTGGTGTACGATGTGCTGAAACAACTCGTTTCTCATAGCTTATATTTAACTCTTCTAACACATCACAAGCATGTTTCATTGTTTCCCAATCACTTGTACTCCCCATAATGACACCAACTACCGGTTTCATCTGCTTTTCCCCCAAGTTTATTCGCTATTTTTTTATTTTTACTATAAATTTCCAACAAAAAACGCCTAAATAGAAATATCCCTCTATGGTGAGAAAGATAATCTACTTAGGCGTATACTAATTTACGTACACGTGTGATTAACTTCCCCTCATAGTCCAGTAATTTAAGGTTACTAGGTAGAAACTTTTGGGCCATATTCCCAAACTTATATGAGGTTTGCTAAATTTCCTATCTCTATAGTATCAATTTATAACTCTTTTTTCAATAAAATATGAATGTTTTTCTTAAAAAATATTTTAATGTTCGTGTTTTACGCAGTTTTATACATTCTATGATGCCTATTTTTATTAAATTACTGATAGCAACTGTTATTTTTTTATTTCTTATTCGGATTTCTATTATCGACTAATCAATGAAAAACAAAAAAACTATCTATCCCTATAATAATTGGGAAAGATAGCTTTTTCAATTATTGACTTTTATTGAACAACCGTTACTTTAGTCGGAGTGGATGTTACTTTAAAACCATCTTTTGTTACTACCTCAGCAGAGATATAATATGTGCCGTTTGGTAGATCTGCTTTTGGGAACCATTTTGTATGAATTTCTTTTTCATTTTTATATTCAAATGAATCGACAATATTTCCATTTGCATCTTTCACGTTAAACTTCCAGTCTACTCTGTTTTGAGCAAAGAAATTGATTGCAGCAACTCTACTCTTACTTATGTTTGTAGTAGGATAAACGCTACCATTTGAAAGAACCATCCATTCACTCATATATTTTGTACTTTGATCTCCCCAAGTAGTATAAGAGTGATTAAATGCGTTGTCAGCTCCACCAATTACAATACTCTTTGGTTCAATATTTACTAGTAATGTTTGCGCTGCTCCTGGTGAATACATATTTCCGTTAACCCATACTACTGAAGCAGCATATCCAGACTCATCATCAGTACCTTTCCAAGAAATTTCATATTTACCACCATCTTTTGGTGTAACCTTAATATCTGTAACTTTAGGTAGAATCGAATCTACTTTTACCGGCATTTTTACTTCTTGAGGTTTTGCCCCTGGATAGTCTAAAGTTGTACGAATCACATAATTGTAAACTCCGTCAGGAACAATCTGTCCATTTTCATCTGTCATATTCCAAGCGTAAAGTTCATTGTAGCTAGTATCTCCAAATGACATGACATTTTTTCTAAATTTATATGGAGTTCCATTAAATTCACTAAAATCGCCTAAATACTTAACCATGCTTCCTGATTGATTTTCGATATACATTTCCGTTTTTGCTAAATTTCTTAAAGCTGTAAATGAAGAATAGATTCCGCCTACATGGTAGTTTGGTGAAATAGCAATTTTATTAAGATCAAACGTACCTGTTGCAGAATTATATCCTTTTGGATAACGTTCTGATGTTCCATCCCAAAGTGCAGTGTAACCTAAAAATGCATCTTTTTCCCATGCTGGTGGATCAATATTTCTTGGCTCATCCCATTGTCCATAGAAGCCCATATAAGGAACAGAAATTGGTACAGCTTTATCTTGGTCTTTGGCTACGGGAACTAAACGTACAAAACCTTCAACAAAACTATTTTTCTTTAATGAATCTGGTAAATTCACATTAATTGTCAGCATTTTTGTCTGACCTGGTTTTATCTTGAGTAATGAGCCATTTTTATCAGTAACTTTATTATCATTTACAGTGATTGATGCACCATCGATACGTTCACTTGTTAATGTTAAATAATCCTTTGAATCAAGTTTCCCATCACTGTCTAAATCAAATTGCTTTGTTTCTGTTTTATCTTTTAATAAATCTACGTAAACATTGTATTCAATATCAGCACTATTATTTTTACCCTTTTGTGCATCAAATGCATCAACGTTTAATTTAAAGCTAGTATTTTGACCAATTTCTTTTAAAGCTACTGCTCCAGCTTGTTCTAGCGGGGTGTTTCTGCTTGTAACAATGACTGGTGTATTAATTGCATTTTGAATTTGCATTAAACCAGAGCCTTGAACACGTGGAGAGTATGGAACTTCACCATTTGTTTTTGGATCCATTACAATTTTTGATGTGTTCATTAAAGCAATTTTTGCTTTTAAAGCTGTATCTTCTGAATGTTGTAATCCTTTTTCATAAAGTGACTGTAATACTAACGCTGAACCACCTGCAACGTGAGGAGTCGCCATTGATGTACCGCTCATTACTTCATAATCATTTCCGGGTACTGTAGAATAGATATTTCCACCAGGACCAGAAATTTCTGGTTTAAAATCTAAAATGCTTGGCGCGCCGTATGATGAAAAATAAGACATCGTATTTTTCATCGGATTATCGATCCAAGTATCTCCAGCTAATTTCATTTTTACAACTTGATTATTAGCCAACTTATTTAATAATTCTTGTCCAACCGCTTTTCCTGTTGTAGCAGCTGGAATTGAAGTATCAGAGAACCTAAGTGTAGGATAATCACCCAAGACAGAAGGTGGGATGACAATAACAGCTTTCGCTTTATATTTAGCCGCATTAAATTGAACAAACGAATATGAGGTATATTGATTATTCATTTTTGCTACAACGATTTTTCCTTCTACGTTCTTATTAGTAAAATCAGTAAGTTTTGAACCTTCTCCTACATATACCATTTCATACTCTTGACCAGGTGTTAAATTTCTAGAAAGTTTAAAGTTTTTTGTTGGTGCATATTGAGTTTGATCTTGGAAAGGAAGTTTAAAACCATTAGCGTCCGATAAAGTATTTAAGTGCAATTTCGTATTTTCATATGAAGCAACTGATAATGCAAACGGACTTACTCCAGGTGCACCTACTGTACCGATATCAGGATTATCAGCATATGGCTGTGCAGCCGAATCCAATAATAAACTAGTTTTTGTACTGTAAGCTGAGTTCCCAGCAGCAACTACAACTAAAGTTCCTTGTTCTGTTGCGTGACGAATTGCTTTTTGAACTGGGTCAAAGTCTTCTCCTACAAACCCTGCATCAACCCCTAAACTCATATTAATAACATCAGCACCCATTGTCACTGCATGTTCTATACCTGCGATTAAGTCATCCTCATAAGCACCTCCACCTACATCGGAGAATACTTTTTCAGCTAATAATTGCGTTCCAGGAGCAATTCCTTGAACGCCACTATTTGCTTCATCACCATTTGCACCAATAGTCCCTGAAACGTGTGTACCGTGTGGACTTCCATCACCACGAGGAATAACATCTGTATCATGATCAGCCCAGTCATAACCTGTTGGAACTTTATCTGTATACCACACATCATTTACAGCTGTAGCGTCTAATTTACTTTTAATACCATTTGGGGTTAACTTTTCTTTTTGTTTCCCCTTATCAGTAAGCGTCATGTCCTTATGAGTATAGTCAATACCTGAGTCAACGACTGCTACAAGTAACCCTTCTCCTTGATAACCATATTGATTCCAAACCTTTTGTGCTTGTACTAACTCTTTACTCGCTGCCATCGTTTCATGGAAAGTTCTCGCAACATTTACGTTAAGTACACCAGGAATAGACTTTATTTCATTTAGATTTTGATATTCTGTCTCAACACTGAATCCATTGAACCCTTCAAAGAAACGTTGTTTTAATTTAGGGGAATTTGATTTAGCTTTATTATTCTTTGTGATTTCTTCGATTACTTTGTCCTGTTTTTCTTTGTATAAAGATTTTTCGTTTGACGTAGAAGAGTCAGAAATTGATGGCTGTTCAATTTCTACTATAAAACGAACTTTATCGGTAGGTTTATATGTTTTCTCAGACTCTTCCTTTTGAGTATCTTTATATAAGTCCTCTTTACCTTTTTGACTTTGGTCTAGTAATTGTGGTACTTGATCCTCGATTGCTTGAGTTGTTGTATCATTATTTTCAGCAAGAGCTGTATAAGATGAGAAAATCAAAGATGAGATCGCCACTGTGGACATTACTTTAAACGGTAAAATTTTACGAAGTTTCATGAAATCCCTCTCCTTTTTATGGATGTAATATTTCAATTATATATTTGCTTTAATACAATGATTAAGAGGTTAGTAGTTTAATAAATATAGAATGATTAATGCGGTTAAACTTAAGCCCTTACCATATGTAAGTAAATAAATACTATTTAAATGTACATTCAACATATAACGAAGTAAATTGGGGGAAATTCATATGAAATTAAGTACCTTTTTTCTACAAATAATTACATTAAAATATTTTATTGGTATTCTTAATCGCAATAATTAAAAATAATAAGACGAAAAATATATAAAAGCGTCGAATTTCTTTTGTTTAATCAAAGGTTTAGAATCGATATTTGTGAAAATATAAAGAAAATTCAAATTTATTTCGTGTATCTTCTCGAATGTCGTAGAAAAATGATTAAAAAGTACTAATCATTCTCATCTTCAGAAATAAGAAAAAGGTGTAACAATGTGGTTACACCTTTCTCAAATTAGATTAGATAATGCTAATTCTTTATAATGCTTTCAATTTCTTCTATTAATTCAGACTGAATTTTATCAACTTTTGCAAAATCCATAGCTCCAATATAAATAGCTTCTAGTTCATCTCTAAGCACCTTAGCTTCTGCCAAATAAGATATTGCTTCTTTCATTTTATCTTTATATGAATTTGTTGTTCTTTCGATTTCTGTTGCGTATTTCTCATCTGTTCCTGGCGTAATACATCTTTCGTACATATCAATAATCTCGTCATTTTCACGATCAGGAAAATATTCATGTGGTGCTGTACTGTCAAAGATCGCAATGCCTTTTTCCGGAATAATTACCATATCCAGACTGTTTGGATCAAATCCACAATGATAAATCTCTACATCAAATCCTCGTTCTTCCCCTGCAGCTGCTATTTTCTTTAACATTGTTGATTTACCGGAACCAGCTCTACCTTTAATAAAATATCGCTTTTCAATATCTTCTGTTAAATTTTGAATATAATCAACCGCGCCACTTGGAGTTGCTGCACCTAAAAATCTATGTTTTACTTTGGAGACTTTTTCAGTATTGCTGTCACTACCATAAAAAAGCGCTATCAATTCGTTAGTCAGTTTATTTGCCTCTACAAAGTCCATATTGGAAATATAAACTGTTTCAATTTCATCATGAGCCTTTAACGAAGCAGCAAATGTATCATAAGCTGTTTGAAACTTTTTAGAAATCTCATCATTTAGTGATAGTATTGCTTCCTTGTGTACGGATAATTTCTTAGAATCCCAAGCAATACCTAAATTCACATATTCCTCAATAACTCCTGGAGCTTTCGGTTCAATTACATGTGGTGCCGTTCCGTCTACTATACCAATTTGAAATTTCGGGATAATTAAGCCATCAACTGAATTTGTATCTGAAGAACAATGTAAATATTCAATATCGATTCCCTTATTTACAATTAGTTCTCCAATTGTTTTCATTAATGTTGATTTCCCAGTACCTGGACCACCTTTTAGAATGAATAGTTTATCTAAATCCTCTAAAGCTGAGTCATAGAGATTATAAAACCCTTTTGCAGTATTACCACCTGCATAATAATTGAGTATTTTTCCTCTCATCTTTTTCCCTCCATTCAATCTAAGTTATGTAGATTTATTATTAAGGGTGTTTGCCCAGTATTAATATTATTGTTTACTTTATTAATTTTAATGTTTATCCAAAGTTGTTGGTGATTCTTAAGTTTGTCTTTTAGATTTCGGATATTTTCATTTTATATATAATGTCATGATAAGAACTAACATTTCCAAATTTGAACATAAAAAACATCAGCCAAATAGCTGATGTTTTTGTTTACCAGGCGACGTTCTACTCTCACAGGGGGAAACCCCCAACTACCATCGACGCAAAAGAGCTTAACTGCCGTGTTCGGTATGGGAACGGGTGTGACCTCTTTGCCATAATCACCTGATTTGTATTGAGTTGTACTTCGTACCTTCAAAACTAGATAATGTCATTATCAAACTTGTTAGTTAAGTCCTCGACCGATTAGTATCAGTCAGCTCCACGTGTCACCACGCTTCCACCTCTGACCTATCAACCTGATCGTCTCTCAGGGGTCTTACTAGCTTAACGCTATGGGAAATCTCATCTTGAGGGGGGCTTCATGCTTAGATGCTTTCAGCACTTATCCCTTCCACACATAGCTACCCAGCCATGCTCTTGGCAGAACAACTGGTACACCAGCGGTGTGTCCATCCCGGTCCTCTCGTACTAAGGACAGCTCCTCTCAAATTTCCTGCGCCCACGACGGATAGGGACCGAACTGTCTCACGACGTTCTGAACCCAGCTCGCGTACCGCTTTAATGGGCGAACAGCCCAACCCTTGGGACCGACTACAGCCCCAGGATGCGATGAGCCGACATCGAGGTGCCAAACCTCCCCGTCGATGTGGACTCTTGGGGGAGATAAGCCTGTTATCCCCGGGGTAGCTTTTATCCGTTGAGCGATGGCCCTTCCATGCGGAACCACCGGATCACTAAGCCCGACTTTCGTCCCTGCTCGACTTGTAGGTCTCGCAGTCAAGCTCCCTTATGCCTTTACACTCTTCGAATGATTTCCAACCATTCTGAGGGAACCTTTGGGCGCCTCCGTTACTCTTTAGGAGGCGACCGCCCCAGTCAAACTGCCCACCTGACACTGTCTCCGAGCCGGATCACGGCTCTAGGTTAGAATTTCAATACAGCCAGGGTAGTATCCCACCGACGCCTCCACCGAAGCTAGCGCTCCGGCTTCTCAGGCTCCTACCTATCCTGTACAAGCTGTACCAAAATTCAATATCAAGCTGCAGTAAAGCTCCACGGGGTCTTTCCGTCCTGTCGCGGGTAACCTGCATCTTCACAGGTACTATAATTTCACCGAGTCTATGGTTGAGACAGTGCCCAAATCGTTACGCCTTTCGTGCGGGTCGGAACTTACCCGACAAGGAATTTCGCTACCTTAGGACCGTTATAGTTACGGCCGCCGTTTACTGGGGCTTCAATTCAGAGCTTCTCCCGTAAGGGATAACCCCTCCTCTTAACCTTCCAGCACCGGGCAGGCGTCAGCCCCTATACTTCGCCTTGCGGCTTCGCAGAGACCTGTGTTTTTGCTAAACAGTCGCTTGGGCCTTTTCACTGCGGCTCTCCCGGGCATACACCCAAAAGAGCACCCCTTCTCCCGAAGTTACGGGGTCATTTTGCCGAGTTCCTTAACCATAGTTCTCTCGCTCACCTTAGGATTCTCTCCTCGCCTACCTGTGTCGGTTTGCGGTACAGGCACCTATTTCCTCGCTAGAAGCTTTTCTTGGCAGCGTAGAATCAGGAACTTCGGTACTATATTTCCCTCGCCATCACAACTCAGCCTTATGATGTGCGGATTTGCCTACACATCAGCCTAATTGCTTGGACGCGCATATCCAGCAGCGCGCTTACCCTATCTTTCTGCGTCCCTCCATTGCTCAAACGGAAATGAGGTGGTACAGGAATATCAACCTGTTGTCCATCGCCTACGCCTGTCGGCCTCGGCTTAGGTCCTGACTAACCCTGGGAGGACGAGCCTTCCCCAGGAAACCTTAGGCATACGGTGGACGGGATTCTCACCCGTCTTTCGCTACTCATACCGGCATTCTCACTTCTAAGCGCTCCACCAGTCCTTACGATCTAGCTTCAACGCCCTTAGAACGCTCCCCTACCACTGATACCATACGGTATCAATCCGCAGCTTCGGTGATACGTTTAGCCCCGTTACATTTTCGGCGCAGAGTCACTCGACCAGTGAGCTATTACGCACTCTTTAAATGGTGGCTGCTTCTAAGCCAACATCCTGGTTGTCTAAGCAACTCCACATCCTTTTCCACTTAACGTATACTTTGGGACCTTAGCTGGCGGTCTGGGCTGTTTCCCTCTTGACCACGGATCTTATCACTCGTAGTCTGACTCCTATGGATAAGTCATTGGCATTCGGAGTTTGACTGAATTCGGTAACCCGTTGGGGGCCCCTAGTCCAATCAGTGCTCTACCTCCAAGACTCTAACACATAAGGCTAGCCCTAAAGCTATTTCGGGGAGAACCAGCTATCTCCGAGTTCGATTGGAATTTCTCCGCTACCCACACCTCATCCCCGCACTTTTCAACGTGCGTGGGTTCGGACCTCCATTCAGTGTTACCTGAACTTCATCCTGGACATGGGTAGATCACTCGGTTTCGGGTCTACGACCACGTACTATATCGCCCTATTCAGACTCGCTTTCGCTGCGGCTCCGTCTCTTCAACTTAACCTTGCACGGGATCGTAACTCGCCGGTTCATTCTACAAAAGGCACGCCATCACTCGTTAACGAGCTCTGACTATTTGTAAGCACACGGTTTCAGGTTCTCTTTCACTCCCCTTCCGGGGTGCTTTTCACCTTTCCCTCACGGTACTGGTTCACTATCGGTCACTAGGTAGTATTTAGCCTTGGGAGATGGTCCTCCCAGATTCCGACGGAATTTCACGTGTTCCGCCGTACTCAGGATCCACTCAAGAGGGAACGAGGTTTCAACTACAGGGTTTTTACCTTCTTTGACGGACCTTTCCAGGTCGCTTCATTTACCCCGTTCCTTTGTAACTCCGTATAGAGTGTCCTACAACCCCAAGAGGCAAGCCTCTTGGTTTGGGCTATCTTCCGTTTCGCTCGCCGCTACTCAGGAAATCGCTATTGCTTTCTATTCCTCCAGGTACTTAGATGTTTCAGTTCCCTGGGTCTGTCCTCAGTACCCTATGTATTCAGGTAAAGATACTACTCCATTACGAGTAGTGGGTTTCCCCATTCGGAAATCTCCGGATCAAAGCTTACTTACAGCTCCCCGAAGCATATCGGTGTTAGTCCCGTCCTTCATCGACTCCTAGTGCCAAGGCATCCACCGTGCGCCCTTTCTAACTTAACTAATTTTAAAACTAATTGAATTAAACTTACGCAGTTTAATGAATGACATTATCTAGTTTTCAAGGTACAAAGTTGAGAGTGAACTCTCAAAACTAAACAAAACAATGAAGAAACATTTTCATACATGAACCATCGGTTCATGATGTCTCCATAGAAAGGAGGTGATCCAGCCGCACCTTCCGATACGGCTACCTTGTTACGACTTCACCCCAATCATCTGTCCCACCTTAGGCGGCTGGCCCCTAAAAGGTTACCCCACCGACTTCGGGTGTTACAAACTCTCGTGGTGTGACGGGCGGTGTGTACAAGGCCCGGGAACGTATTCACCGCGGCATGCTGATCCGCGATTACTAGTGATTCCGGCTTCATGTAGGCGAGTTGCAGCCTACAATCCGAACTGAGAATAGTTTTATGGGATTAGCTCCACCTCGCGGTCTTGCAACCCTTTGTACTATCCATTGTAGCACGTGTGTAGCCCAGGTCATAAGGGGCATGATGATTTGACGTCATCCCCACCTTCCTCCGGTTTGTCACCGGCAGTCACCTTAGAGTGCCCAACTAAATGCTGGCAACTAAGATCAAGGGTTGCGCTCGTTGCGGGACTTAACCCAACATCTCACGACACGAGCTGACGACAACCATGCACCACCTGTCACTCTGTCCCCGAAGGGAAAGCCCTATCTCTAGGGTTGTCAGAGGATGTCAAGACCTGGTAAGGTTCTTCGCGTTGCTTCGAATTAAACCACATGCTCCACCACTTGTGCGGGCCCCCGTCAATTCCTTTGAGTTTCAGTCTTGCGACCGTACTCCCCAGGCGGAGTGCTTAATGCGTTAACTTCAGCACTAAAGGGCGGAAACCCTCTAACACTTAGCACTCATCGTTTACAGCGTGGACTACCAGGGTATCTAATCCTGTTTGCTCCCCACGCTTTCGCGCCTCAGCGTCAGTTACAGACCAGAAAGTCGCCTTCGCCACTGGTGTTCCTCCAAATCTCTACGCATTTCACCGCTACACTTGGAATTCCACTTTCCTCTTCTGCACTCAAGTTTCCCAGTTTCCAATGACCCTCCCCGGTTGAGCCGGGGGCTTTCACATCAGACTTAAGAAACCGCCTGCGCGCGCTTTACGCCCAATAATTCCGGACAACGCTTGCCACCTACGTATTACCGCGGCTGCTGGCACGTAGTTAGCCGTGGCTTTCTGGTTAGGTACCGTCAAGGTGCCAGCTTATTCAACTAGCACTTATTCTTCCCTAACAACAGAGCTTTACGACCCGAAGGCCTTCATCGCTCACGCGGCGTTGCTCCGTCAGACTTTCGTCCATTGCGGAAGATTCCCTACTGCTGCCTCCCGTAGGAGTCTGGGCCGTGTCTCAGTCCCAGTGTGGCCGATCACCCTCTCAGGTCGGCTACGCATCGTCGCCTTGGTGAGCCGTTACCTCACCAACTAGCTAATGCGCCGCGGGCCCATCTGTAAGTGATAGCCGAAGCCATCTTTCAATAAAGGAACAGGAGTTCCTTTATATCATCCGGTATTAGCTCCGGTTTCCCGAAGTTATCCCAGTCTTACAGGTAGGTTGCCCACGTGTTACTCACCCGTCCGCCGCTAACTAACGGGAGCAAGCTCCCATTAGTCCGCTCGACTTGCATGTATTAGGCACGCCGCCAGCGTTCGTCCTGAGCCAGGATCAAACTCTCCATAAAAGTTAAGTTTAAATCTTGTATTGCTCAAAAAACTAATAATTGACGTTTACTTCATGTTTTGTTTAGTTTTCAAAGTTCACCTTGTCGCTCAGAGGCGACTTTAATATAATAACATTTTGTTGAACAACTTGTCAACAACTTATTTTATATTTTTCGTTGTTCGAACTTGTTTTGTCGTGACAACATAAACAAATATACCATCTCGTCCAAATGATTGCAAGCATTTCTTTACAAAAAATTAATAAAAGTTTTATACGCTCTTTTTTTGAAACTTTCTATATATATTGCTCTGTTAATTTTAGTGAGGAAACACTAATATTAGGTTTGTTATAATCCAAAATCCATTCATTTAAATATCATATATATCTCTTATTGTGTCGGGTAAAGTTGCCAATAAATCATACCCTCTGTCATCGTAAATGTGAAAGATCGTTTTCTTGTTAATATTGATAAAATATACTCTATGAAAAACCCTCGGACTAAAATCATGGTTGCATATTGCTTTTAACAAAGAATGGTATTTGAATTCATTCGTATTACTTTTTAAACTAAATCTATGCGTTTTATATGTTCCTTCTTCGTCAACTTCAGGAAAAACATATGGCTTCGTTTGATGCTTTATGGTAGAAAGTTCACTAATTTACGTTTAATTTGTTTACCTCTTTCAAAATCATTTACATCCATTACGACAAATATATCTTCTATTGATGAGTGTATCGCTTCAAATAAAGTGATTGCCCTTTTATAACATGCCAATATATATGGGTTATCAGGATAATCATAACCCCTTTCCCACTCTACCCCAAGTTCAAATCGTATCCCAATATCCCAATTGTAAAACAAAGGTGGTCTAAGTTCTAAATTAGGAAATACTTCTTTCAAGAAGTTGTTAAGTATCAGTCAAACACCTCATAAAATCTATAAATCAAATAAACATAGACTCAATATTGAGTCTGGACAAACTCAACAATCATAAGTAACTGTCATTTCAAATACAAATGATGTGAGCAATCACTCTTTAATGTCGTGTTTTGTACTTTCGTTACTCAGACTATCAACAAACTGAACAAACTAAGTAATTAATAAGATACTTTGTAGCTACTTTCTTATGCAGCCTATAACATTATTTCATTCGATAATGTAGACAATTTCCATTTTGAATATGATCCAAACTTTTTATTACACTTTCTTTTCGTCAGATAGAAAGTGATGATGCTATTTTCCGTTTTCTTTAGCGTATCCTACAACAAAAACTTAACCGTGTCAGTTGACTTTCGATCACTCCTGGAATTAATTTCTATTTACTAAGTAAAATTTTAAGTAAGTCTATCGTTTTCATTTTCCAACACAAAAAAACATCAGCTATTATGCTGATGTTTCTTGTTACCAGGCGACGTTCTACTCTCACAGGGGGAAACCCCCAACTACCATCGACGCAAAAGAGCTTAACTGCCGTGTTCGGTATGGGAACGGGTGTGACCTCTTTGCCATAATCACCTGATTTGTATTGAGTTGTACTTCGTACCCTCAAAACTAGATAATGTCATTATCAAACTTGTTAGTTAAGTCCTCGACCGATTAGTATCAGTCAGCTCCACGTGTCACCACGCTTCCACCTCTGACCTATCAACCTGATCGTCTCTCAGGGGTCTTACTAGCTTAACGCTATGGGAAATCTCATCTTGAGGGGGGCTTCATGCTTAGATGCTTTCAGCACTTATCCCTTCCACACATAGCTACCCAGCCATGCTCTTGGCAGAACAACTGGTACACCAGCGGTGTGTCCATCCCGGTCCTCTCGTACTAAGGACAGCTCCTCTCAAATTTCCTGCGCCCACGACGGATAGGGACCGAACTGTCTCACGACGTTCTGAACCCAGCTCGCGTACCGCTTTAATGGGCGAACAGCCCAACCCTTGGGACCGACTACAGCCCCAGGATGCGATGAGCCGACATCGAGGTGCCAAACCTCCCCGTCGATGTGGACTCTTGGGGGAGATAAGCCTGTTATCCCCGGGGTAGCTTTTATCCGTTGAGCGATGGCCCTTCCATGCGGAACCACCGGATCACTAAGCCCGACTTTCGTCCCTGCTCGACTTGTAGGTCTCGCAGTCAAGCTCCCTTATGCCTTTACACTCTTCGAATGATTTCCAACCATTCTGAGGGAACCTTTGGGCGCCTCCGTTACTCTTTAGGAGGCGACCGCCCCAGTCAAACTGCCCACCTGACACTGTCTCCGAGCCGGATCACGGCTCTAGGTTAGAATTTCAATACAGCCAGGGTAGTATCCCACCGACGCCTCCACCGAAGCTAGCGCTCCGGCTTCTCAGGCTCCTACCTATCCTGTACAAGCTGTACCAAAATTCAATATCAAGCTGCAGTAAAGCTCCACGGGGTCTTTCCGTCCTGTCGCGGGTAACCTGCATCTTCACAGGTACTATAATTTCACCGAGTCTATGGTTGAGACAGTGCCCAAATCGTTACGCCTTTCGTGCGGGTCGGAACTTACCCGACAAGGAATTTCGCTACCTTAGGACCGTTATAGTTACGGCCGCCGTTTACTGGGGCTTCAATTCAGAGCTTCTCCCGTAAGGGATAACCCCTCCTCTTAACCTTCCAGCACCGGGCAGGCGTCAGCCCCTATACTTCGCCTTGCGGCTTCGCAGAGACCTGTGTTTTTGCTAAACAGTCGCTTGGGCCTTTTCACTGCGGCTCTCCCGGGCATACACCCAAAAGAGCACCCCTTCTCCCGAAGTTACGGGGTCATTTTGCCGAGTTCCTTAACCATAGTTCTCTCGCTCACCTTAGGATTCTCTCCTCGCCTACCTGTGTCGGTTTGCGGTACAGGCACCTATTTCCTCGCTAGAAGCTTTTCTTGGCAGCGTAGAATCAGGAACTTCGGTACTATATTTCCCTCGCCATCACAACTCAGCCTTATGATGTGCGGATTTGCCTACACATCAGCCTAATTGCTTGGACGCGCATATCCAGCAGCGCGCTTACCCTATCTTTCTGCGTCCCTCCATTGCTCAAACGGAAATGAGGTGGTACAGGAATATCAACCTGTTGTCCATCGCCTACGCCTGTCGGCCTCGGCTTAGGTCCTGACTAACCCTGGGAGGACGAGCCTTCCCCAGGAAACCTTAGGCATACGGTGGACGGGATTCTCACCCGTCTTTCGCTACTCATACCGGCATTCTCACTTCTAAGCGCTCCACCAGTCCTTACGATCTAGCTTCAACGCCCTTAGAACGCTCCCCTACCACTGATACCATACGGTATCAATCCGCAGCTTCGGTGATACGTTTAGCCCCGTTACATTTTCGGCGCAGAGTCACTCGACCAGTGAGCTATTACGCACTCTTTAAATGGTGGCTGCTTCTAAGCCAACATCCTGGTTGTCTAAGCAACTCCACATCCTTTTCCACTTAACGTATACTTTGGGACCTTAGCTGGCGGTCTGGGCTGTTTCCCTCTTGACCACGGATCTTATCACTCGTAGTCTGACTCCTATGGATAAGTCATTGGCATTCGGAGTTTGACTGAATTCGGTAACCCGTTGGGGGCCCCTAGTCCAATCAGTGCTCTACCTCCAAGACTCTAACACATAAGGCTAGCCCTAAAGCTATTTCGGGGAGAACCAGCTATCTCCGAGTTCGATTGGAATTTCTCCGCTACCCACACCTCATCCCCGCACTTTTCAACGTGCGTGGGTTCGGACCTCCATTCAGTGTTACCTGAACTTCATCCTGGACATGGGTAGATCACTCGGTTTCGGGTCTACGACCACGTACTATATCGCCCTATTCAGACTCGCTTTCGCTGCGGCTCCGTCTCTTCAACTTAACCTTGCACGGGATCGTAACTCGCCGGTTCATTCTACAAAAGGCACGCCATCACTCGTTAACGAGCTCTGACTATTTGTAAGCACACGGTTTCAGGTTCTCTTTCACTCCCCTTCCGGGGTGCTTTTCACCTTTCCCTCACGGTACTGGTTCACTATCGGTCACTAGGTAGTATTTAGCCTTGGGAGATGGTCCTCCCAGATTCCGACGGAATTTCACGTGTTCCGCCGTACTCAGGATCCACTCAAGAGGGAACGAGGTTTCAACTACAGGGTTTTTACCTTCTTTGACGGACCTTTCCAGGTCGCTTCATTTACCCCGTTCCTTTGTAACTCCGTATAGAGTGTCCTACAACCCCAAGAGGCAAGCCTCTTGGTTTGGGCTATCTTCCGTTTCGCTCGCCGCTACTCAGGAAATCGCTATTGCTTTCTATTCCTCCAGGTACTTAGATGTTTCAGTTCCCTGGGTCTGTCCTCAGTACCCTATGTATTCAGGTAAAGATACTACTCCATTACGAGTAGTGGGTTTCCCCATTCGGAAATCTCCGGATCAAAGCTTACTTACAGCTCCCCGAAGCATATCGGTGTTAGTCCCGTCCTTCATCGACTCCTAGTGCCAAGGCATCCACCGTGCGCCCTTTCTAACTTAACTAATTTTAAAACTAATTGAATTAAACTTACGCAGTTTAATGAATGACATTATCTAGTTTTCAAGGTACAAAGTTGAGAGTGAACTCTCAAAACTAAACAAAACAATGAAGAAACATTTTCATACATGAACCATCGGTTCATGATGTCTCCATAGAAAGGAGGTGATCCAGCCGCACCTTCCGATACGGCTACCTTGTTACGACTTCACCCCAATCATCTGTCCCACCTTAGGCGGCTGGCCCCTAAAAGGTTACCCCACCGACTTCGGGTGTTACAAACTCTCGTGGTGTGACGGGCGGTGTGTACAAGGCCCGGGAACGTATTCACCGCGGCATGCTGATCCGCGATTACTAGTGATTCCGGCTTCATGTAGGCGAGTTGCAGCCTACAATCCGAACTGAGAATAGTTTTATGGGATTAGCTCCACCTCGCGGTCTTGCAACCCTTTGTACTATCCATTGTAGCACGTGTGTAGCCCAGGTCATAAGGGGCATGATGATTTGACGTCATCCCCACCTTCCTCCGGTTTGTCACCGGCAGTCACCTTAGAGTGCCCAACTAAATGCTGGCAACTAAGATCAAGGGTTGCGCTCGTTGCGGGACTTAACCCAACATCTCACGACACGAGCTGACGACAACCATGCACCACCTGTCACTCTGTCCCCGAAGGGAAAGCCCTATCTCTAGGGTTGTCAGAGGATGTCAAGACCTGGTAAGGTTCTTCGCGTTGCTTCGAATTAAACCACATGCTCCACCACTTGTGCGGGCCCCCGTCAATTCCTTTGAGTTTCAGTCTTGCGACCGTACTCCCCAGGCGGAGTGCTTAATGCGTTAACTTCAGCACTAAAGGGCGGAAACCCTCTAACACTTAGCACTCATCGTTTACAGCGTGGACTACCAGGGTATCTAATCCTGTTTGCTCCCCACGCTTTCGCGCCTCAGCGTCAGTTACAGACCAGAAAGTCGCCTTCGCCACTGGTGTTCCTCCAAATCTCTACGCATTTCACCGCTACACTTGGAATTCCACTTTCCTCTTCTGCACTCAAGTTTCCCAGTTTCCAATGACCCTCCCCGGTTGAGCCGGGGGCTTTCACATCAGACTTAAGAAACCGCCTGCGCGCGCTTTACGCCCAATAATTCCGGACAACGCTTGCCACCTACGTATTACCGCGGCTGCTGGCACGTAGTTAGCCGTGGCTTTCTGGTTAGGTACCGTCAAGGTGCCAGCTTATTCAACTAGCACTTATTCTTCCCTAACAACAGAGCTTTACGACCCGAAGGCCTTCATCGCTCACGCGGCGTTGCTCCGTCAGACTTTCGTCCATTGCGGAAGATTCCCTACTGCTGCCTCCCGTAGGAGTCTGGGCCGTGTCTCAGTCCCAGTGTGGCCGATCACCCTCTCAGGTCGGCTACGCATCGTCGCCTTGGTGAGCCGTTACCTCACCAACTAGCTAATGCGCCGCGGGCCCATCTGTAAGTGATAGCCGAGGCCATCTTTCAATAAAGGAACAGGAGTTCCTTTATGTCATCCGGTATTAGCTCCGGTTTCCCGAAGTTATCCCAGTCTTACAGGTAGGTTGCCCACGTGTTACTCACCCGTCCGCCGCTAACTAACGGGAGCAAGCTCCCATTAGTCCGCTCGACTTGCATGTATTAGGCACGCCGCCAGCGTTCGTCCTGAGCCAGGATCAAACTCTCCATAAAAGTTAAGTTTAAATCTTGTATTGCTCAAAAAACTAATAATTGACGTTTACTTCATGTTTTGTTTAGTTTTCAAAGTTCACCTTGTCGCTCAGAGGCGACTTTAATATAATAACATTTTGTTGAACAACTTGTCAACAACTTATTTTATATTTTTCGTTGTTCGAACTTATTTTGTCGTGACAACATAAACAAATATAACATCTCGTCCAAATCATTGCAAGCATTTCTTTACAAAAAGTTAACAAAAATAAATTTACGTAAATTTCAAACAAATTAATTAGTTAATTGTACAACTAGGTAAAAGTACAAGCACAAACTATCCCTCTTCCATAGATTAGTACAAGAAAAGGAGGAATTGTTATGCAATGTAATGAAGCCCATCAATTATGTAATAATTTTAGAGGGCAGGTTGTACGTATTTTCGATAAAGAAGGAAACGAGCACGTTGGACGTATTACTAGAGTAACTGAAGATCGAGTTTTTATTGAACCAGTAAATCAAAATCGTCAGAACTCTAATAGATCATCAAATCGCAATAGAAGTAATATGAACAGAAACCATTCTAATAGAGATTTCTCAGAAAGAAATTTTTCAAATAGAAGTAACCGTAATGAAAATCGTTTTGATAATATGTTCGGTAATCGCTTTGACAATAGATTCGATGACCGAGTTGATGATCGATTCGATAGAAGATTTGACAGAAGGTTTGATAGAAGATTTGATAGAAGAGACGAAAGAAGAGACGATAGAGATTTTGACAGAGATGGATTTAGATGCGGATTCTTCGGCTGTGGGTTCGGTATTTCAATTGCACTTGGTTTTGTTGCAGGAGTCGCATTAGCTGCATTATTCTTTTTTTAATAGCTCAATATAATCTTATATTCAATTACTGTGGGTTTGTCTCTTTGGTCAATTGCTGACTTTTGAGACCCCCTTTTATTTTATGGGTGAAAAGGTTATGAAACATCCTCAATATACTTTTAATTACTAATACAAAAATAATTTCCTCTCATTAGTTAAAGGATAAAAGCATTATGAAAAAAATCATTCAAGTCATTATAATTATATTCATACTTTTCTTATGTACATATGCCTTTATATTTTCCAAAACATTTTTAATCATAAATAAAGTAGAGATTAATAAGCATTTTCCAATCTATCCTCATGGTGACCGTTAATTAATAAGAGTATACTTAAATAAGTACATTATTAATAATGAAGGTGAGGATTTTATGCAAATAGAATCATTAATAAATGATTTATCAAACATGAATTTAATTAACAAAAAAGAAATTAAATACACTCAACTAACAGGTGGAACATCAAGCAGTATATATCTCCTAAGTAATATAAAAAACGATAGTAAATATATAGTTAAATTAAATGATCCTCGTGTACTAGAATCAGAAGCATATTTTCTTAATTTCTATAATAAAGTAGATATAGGCCAATTTACTATTTGCTGAAAAAACATTTAAATACATAGTTTATCCATTCATTCCAGGTAGCGCAAACTATGATAAAAAAGACAAAAATGAATTACTTATATTACTTGTTAAACAGTTAATAAATAATTATGAATCCTACCCTAATGCTCCAGGTTGGGGATGGGCAGATGAATTATCGAATTCATGGTCAGATTTTCTTATGAGTAGAATGACAGAGTCTTTTAAAATTTTAGATTCGTATTTAGAAAAGCCAGATCATACACTTATCTTTTCTATTATAAACAATTCAGATCTAATCACTTTTCAAGGAGAACCTTTTTTATTACACGGTGACTGTGGTATACATAATTTTATCTTTAATAATGGCATGTTAAGCGGCATTATTGATCCTACTCCAGTGTTTGGAGATCCACTTTATGATTTAATATATGCGTTTTGTTCTTCACCAGACAATCTAACAAAAGAGACAATTTCTACTGCAGTTAATCATTTGAAATTTTTACAAAATAATGATTCTCACATAATATATAAAAACGTATTGGTTGGATTATATTTTAGGTTAGCAACATGTATAAGACATCACCCAAATGATTTGGACGAATACTTAGTAGCCTGGAATTATTGGACTAGCTTGGTTAAATCCACGTGAAATTTAAAACTATTAACAGTCTGATACTTTGGATTTAATCCAAATCCGGTAAGCTGGAGTTAATTCGAACAAAAAAGATAAGCTATTATGCCTATCTTTTTCTACATAGAAATACTCTGTATCCTAACACATCTTTATAGCGCACTAGTATTTCTTGAAATCTATGAAGTAATTCAATTCCCTCTGGTGGCAACTTTTGAAATGGTAGTGAATCAGTTGAGTTTGTTGATGTATTCATTACTGTATTTCCTTTAAGGATTTTATAATCTCTAAAGCCCCCTTTGATTAATGCTTGTTCCCACTCTCTTACCGTTTTTACTTTTGAAATGCCATAAACATCCTTTATTTCGCTTTCTTCTTTTAGTGTTAGTGGTCTCTCTGATGTCATTTCTATAGCAAGAAAATATCCACCTTTTTTTAACACTCTTACATATTCTTGTATTGATTTATCTACATTTGTGAAGCTTGTTACTGATTCCGAAATAATAATATCAAATGAATTATCTTTAAAAGGCAGGTTTTCTGCACTTGCTTGATGCAGAGTAACTGGAATTTTCTTTTTGTTAAATCGTTTTCGTGCATTTGCCAACATCCGACTGTTTATATCGATTGTTGTAATTGGGCATTTATAAGTTTCATATAAATAGCTAGCAGTTTTACCCGAACCGCATCCAACCTCTAAAACTTGGCTATCTGAATTCAGCGGAAGAAATCTTAATGTTTTTTTTGTTAAATCAAACCCACCTGGATGTGCATCTTCAATATTTAACGTGGCAATTAAATCTATATAAGAAAATTTCCTCATATTAAGACCCCAATCATGTAGTTTGGTATAGTCTATTCATATAAGCTTAAATTTGTTTTGTATTCTTGAAAACATTGAATTTTTTCTTAAATTCAAAAACATCAGCTTTTGGGCTGATGTTTTTGTTTGTATAAAAAGTGCAATAATTTGCTGATCGAAAATAGCCGTAATATCACTTCCCGTTACTTCTCATTCCTTTTTGAATCTTTCGTAGTGCCTTTTTCGAACCTCGATCAATATCGTGCTGTAATTTCCTTGTCGCATAATCAAAAAATAATGTATCTAAGTCATATCCTTCTGGATAAAGTTCAGCTGCCTTTACTTCTAAAGTTACTCGTTTTTCATTCACTTCCAAAAATTCGCCATTGTAAAAAACAATGAGATTGTAGAAATTATCGATTTCTTTATAGACAATTCCAAAGTTATCATAGTCTAATAATTTTACTCGATCACCTTTTCGATAGTTAACCTTTTCTTCAGATCTCAATTTGACAATCTTTGGTCTCCTTATTGCACTTTCATTTACTTTTTCTAATTGATATTCTTTATTTTCCATATATCCCTTCGCTCTTAGAAGTACATTTTCGCGAATATTCATTTTCTTAGAAATCCATAGAGCATTACTTTCTCCTGATTTCCCAATAATTAACTTATACATTGGTTCTAGTGTTTCGCTATTAAATCGCATTGCTGCATTCATAAAGTCACTATGCATTTCTGAAAAACGTTTAATTTCACCATAATGGGTAGTTGCAACTGTAATACATCCCATGAGGTAAAATTCTTCTAATATAGAAATTGCTAGTGCAGATCCTTCATTCGGTTCCGTACCACTTCCGATTTCATCGAATAGTAAAAGTGTATTATTATTAGAAACACTCATAATATCGGAAAGGTTTTTCATATGTGATGAGAATGTGCTTAGTGCATTCTCTAAACTTTGATTGTCACCAATATCAACAAAAATCTTTTCAAATACAGCAATTTCAGTCCCCGTGTCTCCAATAATATGGAAACCTGACATTGTTGCTAAAGTTAGTAAACCAATTGTTTTCAGAACGACTGTCTTCCCACCCGCATTAGGTCCAGTAATGATTAAACTACGATAACTCTCTCCTATCTCAAAATTAAGAGGAACAACATTACCTGTTAATAGTGGATGTTTGCAATTAACTAACTTTATATATCCAAAGTCATTTAATTTCGGCTCAACTCCACCAATATGTTTGCTAAATTTAGCTTTAGCAAACACCATATCATATTGACTAATTAACTCCATATTTATATTTATTTCATAAATGTTTTCTAAAATCATTCCTGAAAGAGTAGCTAAAATTTGATATTCTTCCATTGCCTCTTCAGCCTTCAGGCTTGCTAACTCACTGTTTAATTTAGTTACTGTATTCGGTTCAATAAAGACTGTTGCCCCTTTAGAAGAAACTTCAATAATCGATCCAGGAACTTGCTTCTTAAAGGAAGCTTTAATTGGTATTGTATATCGGTCATCTTTCTTACTTATAAAAAAGTCTTGAATATACATTTTATTAGCACTACTACTTAAAAACTTATTTAAACGATCTTTAATTTTCTCTTCAACTGATTCAATATTATTTCGTATTCGTTTAAGGTCCTTACTTGCCGCAGAATCAACGCTGTTTCCTTTAATTGAGAAGTTAATCTCATCTTCAATAGTTATAAATTCACTCATTGAGTTTGCGTATGAAGCGAGAATTGGAGCAAAAAATAGGTTATCTTGCATAAACTTTTTAATTCTTCTACATCCTCTTAAAAAGTCCGAAACACTGATTAAGTCACTCGGATCTAGTATCATGCCCTTTTCAAGATCTTGAATAAGATTTTCAATGTTAGAAACACCTAAAAATGGCACATGTCCTTCTACATCTAATATTGCCCGAGCTTCAGTTGTCTCATTTAATCTATTTTTAACTACTTTTATATTGCTACTAGGTTCTAATTGATTTATCAGTTTTTTACCTAATCCACTTACACAATAAGTTTTTACAATTTCTTTTAACTCGTTATATTGTAATTTTTCAAATGTTATATTATTCAACTTTTATTCTCCTCTTTCATATGATTTTATCGATCATAAATGGAGATACCTACCCGTTAGATTCCAATGAGATTATTATAGAATTAAGATTTACCCGAAAAAATATAAAAAAAGCTGCGGAGATACCGCAGCTTTAATCACATTACAAGGCAATTATAATTGAAATATAGTTAAATAAGCTATTACAGAATAGCCAAACTAAATTCATTACACGCATTATAAAGTATTGTAGGTATCTTCATAGGTTTGAAATAAATACATGACAAAATTAAGGGTACGAATTCTACAAATTCCCCTTTTTTTCATCCTATTTATTTCATTTAATTTTTTCCTATTTAGAACCTACCGCACTCACAAAATGCACCTCATTTATTATTATGTTCATTGAAAACTAACTTATTGAAATCATCATACTATGTGTAAATTGAAAAGTAAAGATGCTCTATTTACTATATGTGATTTATATAAATTTTCTACAACTTTTTCCCCTTCAGGTAAATACTCTTTTTTAAGTTTTAGATTCACTGTAAGTCAATTGAAAAAAGTAATAAATGACCATTCCAAATTTGTAGCAAATAGAAATTTAGTTTAATAAGAATTAATCATCGTATAAAAACACATCATTTAATTGAATATTAAATATAAAAACTGGAGATTTAAAATGAAAAATACAATAGCTCATCTCACTTTCAGTTTATTGTTCTTATTTAACTCAGTTACTACAGTACACGGAGAAATTGCAAATCATTTATTTAGGACAAAGTCTGTTAGTTTTAAAGGAGCCGATAATAACTGGGAAATTTTACACGAAATGACTTTGGTCGGAACTGATATCTTATATCAAACAACTTTAAAATATAAAGGAAAATATGATAAAGATTTAATTAAGTCAAACTCACACTATTTGATTAGCTATAATCACGGAACGATCGGAGGGGAGACATTTTTATTAAATCAATCTGGTGAATTTCATGGTAAGAAAAGAGAGTGCGGTGGATGTGAGTTTATTGATAAGGAAAAGGAGATAAATTATGAAATTTACTGGAAAGATACTATAAGTACCATTATTTTAAAAAAATTGGATAAACCAAGTACTTAACCTCTAAAAGTACTAAAGCATGTGATCGTTACAGAAAACGAACTGTTATAAGCAATTCGTTTTTTGTATTTGTTTTAGTTATTCAACAAGAATTAATAAATCAATGAGCTAAATACTAAGTATAATGCATAAATAAAATAACTCGGTATTGAACTGATTTTTATTTAGAATAGTTCTTCTTTTATTTAAATATTTTTAAATTAGGGAAGGAGTGTAGATCTTAATGACTGAAGTCCAAAAGAAAAAGTAGGTTGATAAAGGCATTATTCTATTATTAGCTTTAGTATTCATTATTTTAGCTACAAACGTCCCAAAAATACAAAATTTATATGAGTCAACTTTACTAGGAACTTACCACAGCAAAAAACTTCCATTTGCAACAATAGTATTTGATGAAGAGGACCATCATTCATTTTATTATTATAATCAATCTGAGACAGATAAAGGAACTTATACACAGAAAACAGATACGACGTATGTCATTAACAGTTCTAAGTTTCATAACTTGAAAATCATTTATGATAAAAAAGGAAGCACTTTTAAAATAAAAATTGATAAGGAAACCTATGTTTTTAAACAAACCGATACAATTCCTACGATTATTGATAATTCTGAATAACTAGATTTAGGTTCTTCAGTACTTGGTAATCAAATTTTGTACAAAGAATTTAAAAGAACAAAAATTGACAGTCCTTTATGTTTGTTAAATATCAACAATAAACCGATTCAAAATAAAAAAAGCACCAGCTAATTAGCTGATACTTTGGCAAACCAGGCGACGTTCTACTCTCACAGGGGGAAACCCCCAACTACCATCGACGCAAAAGAGCTTAACTGCCGTGTTCGGTATGGGAACGGGTGTGACCTCTTTGCCATAATCACCTGATTTGTATTGAGTTGTACTTCGTACCCTCAAAACTAGATAATGTCATCATCAAACTTGTTAGTTAAGTCCTCGACCGATTAGTATCAGTCAGCTCCACGTGTCACCACGCTTCCACCTCTGACCTATCAACCTGATCGTCTCTCAGGGGTCTTACTAGCTTAACGCTATGGGAAATCTCATCTTGAGGGGGGCTTCATGCTTAGATGCTTTCAGCACTTATCCCTTCCACACATAGCTACCCAGCCATGCTCTTGGCAGAACAACTGGTACACCAGCGGTGTGTCCATCCCGGTCCTCTCGTACTAAGGACAGCTCCTCTCAAATTTCCTGCGCCCACGACGGATAGGGACCGAACTGTCTCACGACGTTCTGAACCCAGCTCGCGTACCGCTTTAATGGGCGAACAGCCCAACCCTTGGGACCGACTACAGCCCCAGGATGCGATGAGCCGACATCGAGGTGCCAAACCTCCCCGTCGATGTGGACTCTTGGGGGAGATAAGCCTGTTATCCCCGGGGTAGCTTTTATCCGTTGAGCGATGGCCCTTCCATGCGGAACCACCGGATCACTAAGCCCGACTTTCGTCCCTGCTCGACTTGTAGGTCTCGCAGTCAAGCTCCCTTATGCCTTTACACTCTTCGAATGATTTCCAACCATTCTGAGGGAACCTTTGGGCGCCTCCGTTACTCTTTAGGAGGCGACCGCCCCAGTCAAACTGCCCACCTGACACTGTCTCCGAGCCGGATCACGGCTCTAGGTTAGAATTTCAATACAGCCAGGGTAGTATCCCACCGACGCCTCCACCGAAGCTAGCGCTCCGGCTTCTCAGGCTCCTACCTATCCTGTACAAGCTGTACCAAAATTCAATATCAAGCTGCAGTAAAGCTCCACGGGGTCTTTCCGTCCTGTCGCGGGTAACCTGCATCTTCACAGGTACTATAATTTCACCGAGTCTATGGTTGAGACAGTGCCCAAATCGTTACGCCTTTCGTGCGGGTCGGAACTTACCCGACAAGGAATTTCGCTACCTTAGGACCGTTATAGTTACGGCCGCCGTTTACTGGGGCTTCAATTCAGAGCTTCTCCCGTAAGGGATAACCCCTCCTCTTAACCTTCCAGCACCGGGCAGGCGTCAGCCCCTATACTTCGCCTTGCGGCTTCGCAGAGACCTGTGTTTTTGCTAAACAGTCGCTTGGGCCTTTTCACTGCGGCTCTCCCGGGCATACACCCAAAAGAGCACCCCTTCTCCCGAAGTTACGGGGTCATTTTGCCGAGTTCCTTAACCATAGTTCTCTCGCTCACCTTAGGATTCTCTCCTCGCCTACCTGTGTCGGTTTGCGGTACAGGCACCTATTTCCTCGCTAGAAGCTTTTCTTGGCAGCGTAGAATCAGGAACTTCGGTACTATATTTCCCTCGCCATCACAACTCAGCCTTATGATGTGCGGATTTGCCTACACATCAGCCTAATTGCTTGGACGCGCATATCCAGCAGCGCGCTTACCCTATCTTTCTGCGTCCCTCCATTGCTCAAACGGAAATGAGGTGGTACAGGAATATCAACCTGTTGTCCATCGCCTACGCCTGTCGGCCTCGGCTTAGGTCCTGACTAACCCTGGGAGGACGAGCCTTCCCCAGGAAACCTTAGGCATACGGTGGACGGGATTCTCACCCGTCTTTCGCTACTCATACCGGCATTCTCACTTCTAAGCGCTCCACCAGTCCTTACGATCTAGCTTCAACGCCCTTAGAACGCTCCCCTACCACTGATACCATACGGTATCAATCCGCAGCTTCGGTGATACGTTTAGCCCCGTTACATTTTCGGCGCAGAGTCACTCGACCAGTGAGCTATTACGCACTCTTTAAATGGTGGCTGCTTCTAAGCCAACATCCTGGTTGTCTAAGCAACTCCACATCCTTTTCCACTTAACGTATACTTTGGGACCTTAGCTGGCGGTCTGGGCTGTTTCCCTCTTGACCACGGATCTTATCACTCGTAGTCTGACTCCTATGGATAAGTCATTGGCATTCGGAGTTTGACTGAATTCGGTAACCCGTTGGGGGCCCCTAGTCCAATCAGTGCTCTACCTCCAAGACTCTAACACATAAGGCTAGCCCTAAAGCTATTTCGGGGAGAACCAGCTATCTCCGAGTTCGATTGGAATTTCTCCGCTACCCACACCTCATCCCCGCACTTTTCAACGTGCGTGGGTTCGGACCTCCATTCAGTGTTACCTGAACTTCATCCTGGACATGGGTAGATCACTCGGTTTCGGGTCTACGACCACGTACTATATCGCCCTATTCAGACTCGCTTTCGCTGCGGCTCCGTCTCTTCAACTTAACCTTGCACGGGATCGTAACTCGCCGGTTCATTCTACAAAAGGCACGCCATCACTCGTTAACGAGCTCTGACTATTTGTAAGCACACGGTTTCAGGTTCTCTTTCACTCCCCTTCCGGGGTGCTTTTCACCTTTCCCTCACGGTACTGGTTCACTATCGGTCACTAGGTAGTATTTAGCCTTGGGAGATGGTCCTCCCAGATTCCGACGGAATTTCACGTGTTCCGCCGTACTCAGGATCCACTCAAGAGGGAACGAGGTTTCAACTACAGGGTTTTTACCTTCTTTGACGGACCTTTCCAGGTCGCTTCATTTACCCCGTTCCTTTGTAACTCCGTATAGAGTGTCCTACAACCCCAAGAGGCAAGCCTCTTGGTTTGGGCTATCTTCCGTTTCGCTCGCCGCTACTCAGGAAATCGCTATTGCTTTCTATTCCTCCAGGTACTTAGATGTTTCAGTTCCCTGGGTCTGTCCTCAGTACCCTATGTATTCAGGTAAAGATACTACTCCATTACGAGTAGTGGGTTTCCCCATTCGGAAATCTCCGGATCAAAGCTTACTTACAGCTCCCCGAAGCATATCGGTGTTAGTCCCGTCCTTCATCGACTCCTAGTGCCAAGGCATCCACCGTGCGCCCTTTCTAACTTAACTAATTTTAAAACTAATTGAATTAAACTTACGCAGTTTAATGAATGACATTATCTAGTTTTCAAGGTACAAAGTTGAGAGTGAACTCTCAAAACTAAACAAAACAATGAAGAAACATTTTCATACATGAACCATCGGTTCATGATGTCTCCATAGAAAGGAGGTGATCCAGCCGCACCTTCCGATACGGCTACCTTGTTACGACTTCACCCCAATCATCTGTCCCACCTTAGGCGGCTGGCCCCTAAAAGGTTACCCCACCGACTTCGGGTGTTACAAACTCTCGTGGTGTGACGGGCGGTGTGTACAAGGCCCGGGAACGTATTCACCGCGGCATGCTGATCCGCGATTACTAGTGATTCCGGCTTCATGTAGGCGAGTTGCAGCCTACAATCCGAACTGAGAATAGTTTTATGGGATTAGCTCCACCTCGCGGTCTTGCAACCCTTTGTACTATCCATTGTAGCACGTGTGTAGCCCAGGTCATAAGGGGCATGATGATTTGACGTCATCCCCACCTTCCTCCGGTTTGTCACCGGCAGTCACCTTAGAGTGCCCAACTAAATGCTGGCAACTAAGATCAAGGGTTGCGCTCGTTGCGGGACTTAACCCAACATCTCACGACACGAGCTGACGACAACCATGCACCACCTGTCACTCTGTCCCCGAAGGGAAAGCCCTATCTCTAGGGTTGTCAGAGGATGTCAAGACCTGGTAAGGTTCTTCGCGTTGCTTCGAATTAAACCACATGCTCCACCACTTGTGCGGGCCCCCGTCAATTCCTTTGAGTTTCAGTCTTGCGACCGTACTCCCCAGGCGGAGTGCTTAATGCGTTAACTTCAGCACTAAAGGGCGGAAACCCTCTAACACTTAGCACTCATCGTTTACAGCGTGGACTACCAGGGTATCTAATCCTGTTTGCTCCCCACGCTTTCGCGCCTCAGCGTCAGTTACAGACCAGAAAGTCGCCTTCGCCACTGGTGTTCCTCCAAATCTCTACGCATTTCACCGCTACACTTGGAATTCCACTTTCCTCTTCTGCACTCAAGTTTCCCAGTTTCCAATGACCCTCCCCGGTTGAGCCGGGGGCTTTCACATCAGACTTAAGAAACCGCCTGCGCGCGCTTTACGCCCAATAATTCCGGACAACGCTTGCCACCTACGTATTACCGCGGCTGCTGGCACGTAGTTAGCCGTGGCTTTCTGGTTAGGTACCGTCAAGGTGCCAGCTTATTCAACTAGCACTTATTCTTCCCTAACAACAGAGCTTTACGACCCGAAGGCCTTCATCGCTCACGCGGCGTTGCTCCGTCAGACTTTCGTCCATTGCGGAAGATTCCCTACTGCTGCCTCCCGTAGGAGTCTGGGCCGTGTCTCAGTCCCAGTGTGGCCGATCACCCTCTCAGGTCGGCTACGCATCGTCGCCTTGGTGAGCCGTTACCTCACCAACTAGCTAATGCGCCGCAGGCCCATCTGTAAGTGATAGCCGAAGCCATCTTTCAATAAAGGAACAGGAGTTCCTTTATATCATCCGGTATTAGCTCCGGTTTCCCGAAGTTATCCCAGTCTTACAGGTAGGTTGCCCACGTGTTACTCACCCGTCCGCCGCTAACTAACGGGAGCAAGCTCCCATTAGTCCGCTCGACTTGCATGTATTAGGCACGCCGCCAGCGTTCGTCCTGAGCCAGGATCAAACTCTCCATAAAAGTTAAGTTTAAATCTTGTATTGCTCAAAAAACTAATAATTGACGTTTACTTCATGTTTTGTTTAGTTTTCAAAGTTCACTTTTCCGCTTCAGAAGCGACTTTTAAATCATAACATTTAAAGCTTGTTTTAGTCAACAACTTTTTAAATGTTTTTTGATTTTTATTTCGTTTGTTTTCCCTCGTTTGGGACAACATAGAATAATATATCAGCTATTTAGATTAATTACAATACTAAAATAAAAGAACTATTATTCAGAATCTTCCATTTAACAGACCCCTTTATTAACAATAGTGACTGTATTCACTTTAATATATCTAGGATGCTTCTTTATGAAGCATCCTTTGATTCTTATGCTAACGTTGCATTCTTCTTTAATTTTCCAATTGGTTTTACTGCTTCTACTAATGCTCGATCTAACTCTGTAGTGTATTTTGCTTTTTGTTCCTTACTCCACTCTAGCTTTATTGACATAAATTCAATAACTGAGTCTTTCCATTCATATACCCAATGAATATTGAAGAACAATGCACCAGTACGACGTATAAAAAAGTCGACTGGTTTTACAACCATCTCAAAGTCTATTGCATATAAAAGCGGTAAGAAGACATCTATAGGTAAATTATATTGATTAGCCACCACTCTGTATTGACTTGCTAACTGAAATAATGTGTCAACATTGGAACCATAAAATTTTGTAAAACGTTCTGCTAGATTTTCTGACAAACCATACTTGATTCCTTCTTTGGTTTTTTCAGAAATATATTTAGAAAATTGTGATGCTCCACCTACATGTCCACCAGAGATAGGCATATGTTTTGTCTTACTTTTTATATAGTTAGAATTGTATCCTTCCTTTTTTAGTAATCCAGTTACATAGTCGATTACCGTTTCGGCCATTTTTCGATACCCCGTTAACTTTCCACCAGCAATTGTTATTAAGCCAGAATTTGAAGTCCAAATTTCATCTTTGCGTGAAATTTCGGATGCACTTTTCCCTTCTTCATATATTAACGGACGTACCCCTGCCCAACTTGATTCTATATCCTTTTTCGAGATATTTATTGTTGGAAACATGTAGTTGATTGCATTGATAATATAGTTACAGTCTTCATTAGTCATTTGTGGTTTCGCAGCATCTTCTTTATAAAATGTATCTGTTGTACCAACATATGTCTTTCCATCTCGAGGAATCGCAAATACCATACGTCCGTCTGGCGTATCAAAATAGATTGCTTGACCGAGCGGGAAACGGCTATGATCAATAACTAAGTGAACACCTTTGGATAGCTGTAATACCTTACCTCTCTTTGATTGATCCATTTCACGTAGTGAGTCAACCCACGGCCCCGCTGCATTTACAATTTTTTTACCGTATACTTCATACACTTCACCATCCAATAAATCAAGGACAATTACACCGCATACTTTACCATCTTTATATAAGAAACCATCTACTTTAGCATAGTTCACTGCTTTAGCCCCATGAAAGATTGCTTCTTTCATTACCTCAATTGTTAGACGAGCATCATCTGTGCGGTACTCTACATAGTATCCGCCACCTTTCAACCCTTCTTGTTTTACAAGTGGCTCTTTTTCGATCGTTTGTTTACGATTAAACATTTTTCTGCGTTCATTTCTTTTTACACCAGCTAGGAAATCATAAATCCTTAATCCTATTGATGTACTAAATGCACCAAATGTACCACCTTTATGGAAAGGTAATAACATCCATTCTGGAGTTGTTACGTGGGGACCATTTTCGTAAACAATTGCACGTTCTTTCCCAACTTCTGCTACCATTTTTACTTCTAATTGTTTTAAGTATCGTAATCCGCCATGTACAAGTTTAGTTGAACGACTAGATGTACCTGCTGCAAAGTCTTGCATTTCAAATACAATTGTTGATAAACCACGTGTACTAGCATCTAAGGCAATACCAGCTCCAGTTATACCTCCACCGATAACGATTACATCTAATTCTCTTTTATTTACTGTTTTTAAGACATCTTTTCGTAATGCACCTGAAAATTTCATGGCTTTTCCTCCTTTAAATACGAAAAAAAGAGACCACAAACATCACTATAGAAATTCTTCTATAGCATGTTGTGGTCTCTCTAAATCTCCTACCGAAATATTAACTTGTTTCTATTTTAACACTATACTATGTTATTTGAAAGCTTTTGTTGCTTCGATTGCTTTTTTCCAACCACTGTATAGTTCTTCTCTTTTATCATCTTGCATTTCCGGTTTAAATCTCTTATCCATGTTCCATTGTTTTGAGATTGTTTCTTGATTTTCCCAATAACCAACAGCTAGGCCTGCTAAATAAGCTGCACCTAAAGCTGTTGTTTCATTTACTTCAGGACGTTCAACTGGGACATCTAATAGATCACTTTGGAATTGCATTAAGAAATTATTCTTAACTGCTCCACCGTCCACACGTAAAGTTTTTAGTTCAATACCCGAATCAGCTTCCATTGCACATAATACATCTTTGGTTTGATAAGCTAATGCTTCCAGTGTTGCACGAATAAAATGTTCCTTCGTTGTTCCACGAGTTAATCCAAAAACCGCTCCCCGTACTTCACTATCCCAGTAAGGAGTACCTAGACCAACAAATGCGGGTACAATATAAACTCCATCTGTAGATTCAACTCTAGTAGCATATTCCTCACTATTACTAGCATCTTTAAACATGCGCATTCCATCACGTAACCATTGAATAGCGGAACCTGCTACGAAAATACTTCCTTCTAAAGCATATTCAACTTTTCCATTTAGGCCCCATGCAATTGTTGTTAATAAGCCATGATTAGATTTTACCGCTTTTTCACCAGTATTCATTAACATAAAACAACCAGTACCATAAGTATTTTTCGCCATTCCTTCGCCAAAGCAAGCTTGACCAAATAACGCAGCTTGTTGGTCACCAGCTATCCCTGCAATAGGTACATTTTGACCAAAGAAATGGTAATCAACAGTATGACCATATACTTCAGAAGAAGATCGTACTTCTGGAAGCATACTTTTTGGTACCGTTAGCATTTCAAGTAGCTCATCATCCCAACTTAATTCATGAATGTTATACATTAATGTACGTGATGCATTTGAATAATCCGTAACATGTACATTGCCTCCAGATAATTTCCAAACAAGCCAAGTATCAATCGTTCCAAATAATAATTCATCACGTTCTGCTTTCTTTCTTGCACCTTCTACATTATCTAGAATCCACTTAACTTTTGTTCCAGAGAAATAGGCATCAATTAAAAGACCTGTTTTTTCACGAACAACCTCTCCATAGCCTTTCTCTTTTAGATCATCACATATCTCACTCGTTTGACGTGATTGCCACACGATTGCATTATAGATTGGTTTTCCAGTTGTTTTGTCCCACACAACGGTTGTTTCGCGTTGATTTGTAATACCTATACCTGCAATTTGCTCAGGTTTTACATCTGCTTCACTTAAACAAGTAGCAATGACAGCTAAAATTGATCCCCAAATTTCTTGCGCATTATGCTCAACCCACCCTGGCTTTGGAAAATGCTGTGTAAATTCTTTTTGTGCAACATGGACTATTTTGCCATTTTTATTAAATAGAATTGCACGAGAACTTGTTGTACCTTGATCTAAAGAAAGAATGTATTTATTCATAATCGTCCCATCTCCTCATTAAGCTACTACTTTTCTATTATTTGTATGACTTTGACTCTTTTTACTTGTTAAATAAGAAACTATCAAAATACCAACTGTTACAATTCCTACATAAATAATTGCAGAGTTATGCTTACCTTCAAAAATAATTTGATAGAATAATCCTGCAAGTGATCCTCCTAATGCTGGCCCAACAACTGGAATCCATGCGTATTTCCAATTTGAACCCCCTTTACCAGTAATAGGTAATAAAAAGTGTGCAATGCGAGGTCCTAAGTCACGAGCTGGATTAATTGCATAACCAGTCGTTCCGCCTAATGATAAACCAATGCTAACAATTAAGAAACCTACGATAAAAGGATTTAAACCATCTGCAAATTTATTTGAACCAATTGCTAAAATACCAAACACTAAGATGAACGTTCCAATCAATTCGCTTAAAAGATTTGCAAATGTATTAGGTATAGCAGGACCCGTTGCAAATACACCTAATTTTGTTCCTGGATCTTCTGTTTCTTTCCAATGAGGTAGGTAATGTAAATAAACAATTGCTGCTCCGATTATCGCACCAATCATTTGTGCTGCAATGTATTCGGGTACTTGACTCCATGGAAATGAGCCTTTAAAAGCTAATGCTAAAGTAACAGCTGGATTTAAATGCGCTCCACTAATACTTCCTACTGCATAAACAGATATTGCAACTGCTAGACCCCACCCTAGAGTTATTACAATCCAACCTGAATCCTTAGCAAATGATTTTTTTAAACTTACACCTGCACAAACTCCTCCACCTAAAACAATTAGCAAAGCAGTTCCAATTAATTCCCCTAAAAATGCTGACATAATTTCACTCCATCCACATTCAATTTAAGATTAAGTTTTCTCGTGAGCGAAAATAAATCGAATGGCCATTCTTTTTAATAATAACTCTGTTAATATAGAAAAGAAGTATTGAGACAATGAGTATGATATTAGTGCATACCAATTATTAACTGAGCCTAAAAACAAAAAGACCCACAATCAATCAGCTTCTATTAATAAATAGAAACAATTAATTGTGGATCTCTTCATTTCTCCGTCACGTTTATTAACTTGTCTTTTATGCTAACCTCAAATGAAAGCGGTGTCAACAATAATTTTCACATTTCTGCCATTATTTTAGGAATTTTTTCCATAAGTCTTTATCCGATGTTGTAATTGCAGTAGCACCAGCATTTAAAGCTGCATCCACATCTTCAACAGTTCTTATAAATCCACCAGCTAAAATAGGTATACCAGTTCTTTCTTTTACCTCTCCAATAACATTCGTAAGCGCTCCTGGTAACACTTCAATATAATCGGGCTTTGTTTTTTCTAATAACAAAAAACTTTTTTCCATTGCTCCGGAATCAATCAAAAAGATCCGTTGGATGGCAATAACCCCTTTTTGCTTAGCCTTTAAAATAACATTGGATTTTGTAGAAAGTAATCCATCTGGCTTGTATTCTTGACAAAGAAATTCCGCTGCATGCCCATCACTTTGTAAACCATGTATAAGGTCGACATGTAAAAATACTTTCTTTCCATGTTGCTTAGCTAGAGAAACTACACTTTTCAATTGACCGATATGAATATCAAGAATAACAATATATTTATACGAAGTAGTTAATAATTTTTCTATATCCTTTATTTTTCTAACCGCTGGTAGAATCTTTTGTTCATGAAAATCCATCAATATTACCCCTATAGAATTTTTTACTTTTATAGTACACAATATAAAAAAAAGAAAAAGCCTGTACAATAAAAGAATTTTCTTTGTACAGACTCTTTTTAACTTTTAAATCTACTCTCTGAAATACGCTAAGAATAATAGGAAGACTACAAACAATACGTACATTACTGGATGGATTTTTTTCGCTTTTCCAGCAGCAATCATCGAAATCGGATAGAAAATGAAACCAACTGCAATACCAGTTGCAATACTATAAGTTAATGGCATTGCAATAATTGTAAAGAATGCTGGAACAGCAATTTCGAACTTTTTCCAATCAATTTGTCCAATTGATGAAACCATTAATACTCCGACTACAATTAAAGCAGGTGAAGTTACCGCTGCAGTTACTACTCCTAAAAGTGGTGCGAAGAATAATGCTAATAAGAATAGAATACCTGTTACTACTGCTGAGAATCCAGTACGTCCACCAGCAGCTACACCAGCAGTTGACTCAATATAAGAAGTAGTAGTACTTGTACCTAAAGTTGAACCAACTACTACAGCAGTTGCATCAACCATTAATGCTTTACCAGCTCTTTCAAGCTTGTTTTCTTTTAATAATCCAGCTTGGTTAGCTACAGCTACTAATGTTCCAGTTGCATCAAAGAAATCTACAATAAAGAAAGTTAATACTACAGCAAACATTTTACCTGAAGAGAAAACATCTGGAATATGTTTAATTGCTTGACCGAATGTTGGAGCAATACTTGGTACTGGGCCAACAACTGAAGATGGTAAGTCGATAATTCCAAAAATCATACCTGCGATTGCAGTGATGATCATTCCTAAAAATACACCGGCTTTTATTTTTCTAGCCATTAACACTACAGTAATAACTAAACCAAAAATCGTTAATAAAACAGCAGGTTCATTTAATTTACCAAGTGATACGAATGTCGCAGGGTTACTTACGATAATACCTGAGTTTTTTAAACCAACAAATGTAATAAAGAATCCAATACCGCTACCAATTGCTAATTTTAATTCAATTGGAATTGCATTTATAATTTGTTCACGAAGACCAGTTAATGAAAGAATGATAAAAATGATACCTGATACAAATACGCCAGCTAATGCCGTTTGCCATGGAATACCCATTCCAAGAACTACGTTAAAAGCAAAGAATGCATTTAATCCCATACCTGGTGCTAAAGCAATTGGATATTTCGCATAAATACCCATTAAAATCGATCCATATGCTGCAGCTAAAGATGTAGCTACAAAGATTGCCTCTTTATTCATTCTTATTGCTTCTGGGAAATCCTTTATATCTGATAATGATAAAATCGATGGATTTACAAATAGAATATATGCCATTGCTAAGAATGTAGTTAAACCAGCAATTGTTTCTTGACGATATGATGTGCCTAACTTGTTGAACTCAAAATAATTACTGATACGTTCCTTCATGTGATCCTCCTAAGTTTTAGTCTTAAAAGTCGGTCTCTATTGTTTAAATAGAAAAGGCACTTTTACACAATGGTAAAAGCGCCTATCACGAGCAGTTTCATTCTGAACATATTAACCCAAGAATAGTAGAATAATAGCAAAATAGTAGGTTAATAACTTTCAGAAATCATTACTTCGTAGTCCGCCATTTTACGGTGGCGGGTAGAGACGCTAGTCCATATTTACTAGCCTATACGACAAGTTATGACAAATAATTTATTTAATTTACCTCTTTATATTACAATCAGTTTTGGCTAGTGTCAACAAAAAAACGAACGTTTTTTTATAAAACATTCGTTTTCGTTCGTTTTTACCATATTTTAGTTGTTCAATTAGACTTCATCATTTGGAAAAACACATTTTAGTCAAATAAAACGTTTAATTAACAGTAAATTCTAATAACTATTGTACTATAAATTGTTCAATAAATGACAAATTTCAACAAAAAAAAGATATAATCACTTACTAAAGAAGAGATTTAGCAATGTTTTACTATTTATAATACTTATTTTGTTTCCTTTTCGACTTTTAATAACCTATATAATAACGATGCAATTACTAATAATTATTGCGATTATCTTCAGTAAATTTATATTAATAATTGAATTGCTCTCTTACTCCCTAATACTCCTCAACACACTTTACTAACCTTGCCCAACTAAAAATACCGATTATAAACCAAAATTATCACAGCATACGATAACAAGTCCGGCTAATTGCTGCAGTTAAATCTCAAGATAAAATAAAAAAGCCATGAACCCAATAAGGGTTTATGGCTTTTTATTATTATTCCCACTCAATTGTTGCAGGTGGCTTACTAGTTACATCATAAACTATACGGTTTACGTGTTTAACTTCATTTACTATACGAGTTGAGATTTTTTGTAGTACATCCCAATCAATACGTGCCCAGTCAGCAGTCATTCCATCGATAGACGTAACTGCACGAATACCTACAGTGTAATCATACGTACGTTCGTCACCCATTACACCAACACTACGGATGTCAGGTAATACTGTGAAATATTGCCAAATTTCTTTATCTAAACCAGCTAAAGCAATTTCTTCACGTAAAATTGCATCTGATTCACGAACGATTTCAAGTTTTTGATCAGTAATTTCACCTAATACGCGAATTCCTAGACCTGGTCCTGGGAATGGTTGTCTCCAAACGATTGCATCTGGAATTCCTAGTTCAGTTCCAACTGCACGTACTTCGTCTTTAAATAATGTATTTAAAGGCTCGATTAACGTGAATTGCATGTCTTCAGGTAATCCACCAACATTATGATGTGATTTGATTGTTTGAGCTGTAGCCGTACCGCTCTCGATAATATCTGTATATAGAGTTCCTTGAGCTAAGAAATCCATACCTTCTAATTTAGCTGCTTCATCATCAAACACATAGATGAATTCATTACCGATAATTTTACGTTTTTCTTCTGGATCAGAAACGCCAGCAAGTTTACCTAAGAAGCGCTCTCTAGCATCTACTTTAATTACGTTCATGTGGAAGCCTTCACTAAACGTCTTCATAACGCCTTCAGCTTCATCTTTACGTAATAAACCATGGTCAACGAAGATACATGTTAATTGATCACCAATTGCTTTGTGAATTAATACTGCTACTACTGAAGAATCAACACCACCACTAAGTGCACAAAGTACTTTTTTGTCACCAACAGTATTACGAATATTTTCAAGTTGAACTTCAATGTAGTTTTTCATTGACCAGTTTGCTTCACATTCACAAATATTGAATACGAAATTCTTTAATAGATCATTTCCATATTCAGAATGACGAACTTCTGGGTGGAATTGTACACCATACATTTTTTTAGCTTCGTTACTCATTGCTGCGATTGGGCAAGAAGCACTAGTTGCATCTACAATGAATCCTTCTGGTTGTTGGGTTACTTTATCACCATGGCTCATCCAAACTACGTGGTCTGAAGGAAGGTCTTTTAATAAGGCAGACGGATTTTGAATATTTAATTCAGCTTTACCGTATTCACGTTGGTCAGCTCTAGCTACCGTTCCACCGAAATGTTGCGTCATTAACTGCATTCCGTAACAAATACCTAAGATTGGAATTTCTAAATCAAAAATTGCTTCATCACAGAAAAAAGCATTTTCACCATATACGCTATTTGGTCCACCAGAGAAAACGATCCCTTTAGCACCCATTTGCTTAATTTCCTCTGCAGTGATTGTATGAGGACGTAATTCACTATAAACGCCAAACTCACGGATACGGCGTGCTATAAGTTGGTTATATTGACTTCCAAAATCTAGTACTACAATTGTGTCATGTTGTTGCAAAACGGTCACCCCATCTATATATATTGAATTAACGTATCAGTTAAACTGATACTATTTTTCCCAAAAAAAATAAAAAAAGCCGACTTTCTCCTCTTTTTACATACGAAAAATACGCATAAGAAGGCAGAAAATCAGACTTAAATTAAACAAAGTCAGACTGCCTTCATAGTCAGGGCATGTTACGGCGCCCCGGTAGAGACTCTCGACCCGTATTGTCGAGGATATATGAAGAATAATGACGAATATTGTATTATTGTCTCATTCTAACAATGTATATTTTTTCGGTCAAGGTATTTCAATACATAAAAAAAATAAATTTTTGTGGAAACGTTACAACTTGTCATGAATAAGATTATAGTGTATCTTTTAACTAACGAACGGTAGGTAGTTTACCGGAACAAAATCATTTATTTAGTCTGCTATAAAGGGGAGATTTTTTATGAGTTGGATTTACTTAGTTATAGCGGGAGTTTCCGAAATTGCTTGGGCATTTGGACTAAAATACTCAGAAAGTTTTACAAATTTGTTACCAACAATTTTAACGATAGCTGGAATCTTGTTCAGCTTTTATTTATTTTCAAAAGCAATAAGAGATATTCCAATAGGTACTGCCTACGCAGTTTTTACAGGAATCGGTGCCGCTGGGACAGTTATTATAGGAATGTTATTTTTAAATGAATCAGCATCTATATTAAAAGTTATTCTGGTAATTACATTATTATCTGGAATTATTGGCTTAAAATTAACTTCAGGTGATAAAAAAGCAGAAAAGGGAGATGCAGCTTAAAATGGCTTGGTTATTTTTATTTATTGCAGGTTTGGGTGAAGTTGGCTTTGTCATTTTTATGAAGCTATCTAATAATTTTAAAAAACTTAACTATTCCATTTTGTGTATTCTATCTGGATGGACTAGTTTTTACTTATTATCAAAAGCCTTAAAGGTTATACCCGTCGGAACAGGTTATACAATCTGGACTGGTATAGGTGCCGCTGGTTCTGTTTTGATTGGCATGTTGTTCTTTAATGAATCACGTGAACGGAAGAGACTATTATTTATCACCTTAGTAATTGGTTCTGTTATTGGTTTAAAAATCATCTCACCTCATTAAATAAATCCCTATTTGAAAAAGAAATAGGGATTTTTCTTTGGGATTATGTGATATTGTCTTTTAAAACAGCTTGCCCCAAGTGTTTTTTCCAACAATTCCATCGACAACTAGTCCATTACTTGCTTGAAATTTTTTAACTGCATTTTCAGTAACTGGTCCAAAAATTCCATCTGCCGTTATTTTAAGTTTTTGTTGAACTTTTTTGACAGATTCCCCTCTTGATCCTTCTTTTAAAATACCAGGGTATGGAACTGAATCTGTTTGAGTTACCGGGGGATTTAAGATCGCATCAACTTGTGCTTTAAACTCGTTAAATCGATCGGGGTTGTCTATAAAGGTTTTTGGACATGGCTTATGTGTTATGTCATAATGTCTTACAATGTCATTTGCATTTAATTTAAACATCTTACACAATTCTGCAGTTACTCTGATCGTACGTGTTAATGTATATTGTGAAATCGTACCATCCTTTTCGACACACATTTCAACACCGATTGAAAGCTTATTTGCGTTCGGAGCGAGTTCATCCACCCCTCTATATACACCACCATTACTATTTCTTTCATAATGATCATTTGCATGATAAGCTACTTCATCAAGCGGAATAATACAAATTGCCTCTTTCGAATCAACAAAAATATGAGCAGATGCATATGTTTTATTTTTTATCGCTATACCGTTAAAATACCTTTGGTGACTTTGTGCACTTGCCCCCGGATTGGCTGTCCAATGCAGCACAATTTTTCTAACTTCTTTCAATTTTATTGACGGCCTCGTATACTTGTTCATCGAAATAAAATCATTTCTCCAAGTTGCCACAATTAGCACTCCTTTTCAATATTGGCATGTCCGAATACTTGGACATGTATACTAATACAGTATTCTGAAAGATAAAATTCGTTACATATAAAAAAGAGAGTATTAGATACTCTCCAGAAAGTTCCTTTTACTTAAACTAATTACTTTTTTAGCGGTTTAACATAAATTGCTTGTGATGAATTAACAGATATACATCCATCCAAATCCTTCTCTTTTAACAATCCCAAATTAATTGCAGACTTAATTTTATCTCCATCTGGTTTTCTTACTATTTGTATTAAATCAGACAGGTTTAGTTCTTCTAATTTATGAATTGTCTTCTCCTCATTAAATTTCTCTTTTTTTCTTATGATTCGTTCAAGTTTTAAATTATTAATAATTAGTTCACCTTTTTCATTCATTCCAACTTGATGATCAAAGTATCCATGAAAAATCTTTTGTAATTCTTCTAACTGATTTTCAATATCTTTCTTTTTTTGACTCAAATCATAGTACTCGTTCAACATCGGTTCCGTAATTTTGAAATTATTTTTCCTCACCATTTCATAACACCACTTTTCATAAGAAGATAATTAATCTTATTGTGAAATTAGACGAGTTATGACTTGAAATACATTTGAAATAAAAGTACATTAACTAGTGGAAGACTAAAAATAGAGTGAATTATTGCTATATAAGAAAACAAAAATTTTATGTTATTTATATATATCAAATGAAAAAGAAAGGAATCTTGATTATGTTGAAAAGCAACAATCATGATAGCGAAATGAAAAATGTTTATTGAGCCAATGCTATTACAAAATGCTGATAAACCATTTGACTCTGATCAACATTATTTTGAATTAAAATCAAATGGTGTTCGAATGATGCTTGAAAGGCAAAATGGGAAGAATAAACTTTTTAATCGAAATGGAACCGAGATTACGGAGAGAATCCCTGAACTCGAAAATATCGACTTAGATGATTGTTACTTAGACGGTGTTTTAGTTTGTTATAATGACGGCAGAGAGGATTTTGAAGCGGCAACCAATCGAGTAAGATTTATTCAAGAATACAAAATAATACAAGGAAGCAAACAATTTCCATTAACATATATCGTTTTTGATATTTTACGTCTCAAAAATAAAAACTTAATGAAAGAACCTTTATCTTATCGAAAAAAAATCCTTTCAGAAACCCTAGTTGATCAAGAATCAATTAAAAAAAGTTTTTATATCGAGTCAGAAGGTGAGACGTTTTTTGAGCAAATTAAAACTCTTGGACTTGAAGGTATAGTAGCTAAATCAAAAGATTCCACTTATATACCTGCACATCGATCACTAAATTGGTTAAAGATTATTAACTGGAGATTTAATAATTACTATATAACAGGCTATAAAAAACAAGGAATGGGATTATTAATCTCGGAATTAAAAAATGGTGAGTATGTAAATGTAGGGATAGTAGAGTTTGGAATGAATACTGGCCAAAAAACAGCTTTCTTTAGTCTAACTAAGCATATAAAAACTGGAGAAGACAAAAATTATATTTATGTAGAACCGCTAGTTCGATGTGTAATAAAAAATAGAGGTCAATTAAATAGCGGAGAATTAATTGAACCAATATTCCATGACTTTATCGTTTAAAAAATAACTTTTTTAGAGTAATGATCTACTCCCCTTTTATGTAGAAAGTTAGTAGCTTTTTACTTATGTGAAGGGGTTTTCTTATTTTCTATCTAAATATAAGCCATAATATGATCAACCAAAATGGTATAGAAAATAAAAGACCAAAAAGGCATCCTCTATATAAACCAAAATTCATCTAAATCATCCTTAAAAAGTTATTTAATATAACCGTAATAAAAGCATCAAAGGTTTTCTGCTTTTATCAAATTTACTATACATATTTAAACGATATATAGTCAATAAAGCCTAAGTCTTATTTAATTCAATTTCTTCAATCTAATACCAGTTAGTTATTCTCATTATCGACTACTCCAAAAGTAAATAATCGAAACATAAAAATAATAAAACTATAAAAGTCCCAGGTTTTTACTTTATTTCACTATATTTGCTAGCAATATTACTGTGAAATGAAGTCTAATACGGTCTTTTATAAAGATTTGTAATAAAACTCTTATATGCCACCTTTTAGGATGATTCTTATAACTGCCATAAAATTGCTCCAATAATTAAACGTACAGTCCAACTAGTATTACTTATATTCTCTCAATTTTTTGTTCAACCTTTACAATAGTACTCTCTGCCACTCCCAAAAGTGCTTTAATTTCTGCTATTTTTTCCTGTAATTCTTTAATTTCGTCTATCCATATCCCCTCATTTCTTTATAGCTTGTCCTTCTCTTAATATATTCAGAAAATATTAAATTTGTTAATAGAAAAAAGTATGAAAGAAATACTAATTTTTCATGTTAAAACCGAGTTGATTTCTTTGGTGAAAAAGAACAACAACCAATATTTTTAGATCTCGCAATTATATGCGAAAAAAAACCCTTGATTGCTCAAGGGTTTTTTCTTTATTACATCATGCCGCCCATGCCCATGCCGCCCATATCAGGCATTGCTGGAGCATTTTTCTCAGGGATGTCAGCTACTACTGCTTCAGTTGTTAAGAACATAGCAGAAACAGATGCTGCGTTTTGAAGTGCAGAACGTGTAACTTTAGTTGGGTCAACGATCCCTTCTTCGATCATGTTTACCCATTGTCCGTTAGCTGCATTGAAACCAACGCCAACTTCCGCACTTTTTAATTTCTCAATAATTACTGATCCTTCTAGACCAGCATTTGTAGCGATTTGACGAACTGGAGCTTCAAGTGCACGTAATACGATGTTGATACCTGTTGCTACGTCACCTTCTGCTTCGATTGCAGCTACTTTATTATATACGCTCATTAATGCAGTACCACCACCAGCTACAATACCTTCTTCAACTGCAGCACGTGTAGAGTTTAATGCATCTTCAATACGTAATTTACGCTCTTTTAATTCAGTTTCAGTTGCAGCACCAACTTTGATTACTGCTACACCACCAGCTAATTTAGCTAAACGCTCTTGTAATTTTTCGCGATCAAATTCAGAAGTAGTTTCTTCTAATTGAGCACGGATTACGCCGATACGTCTTTGGATTGCTTCAGTTTCACCAGCACCCTCAACGATTGTAGTGTTTTCTTTTGTTACTACAACTTTTGAAGCACGACCCAATTGAGTGATGTTAGTTGTTTTAAGATCTAATCCTAATTCTTCTGTAATCACTTCACCGCCAGTTAAGATCGCGATATCTTCTAACATTGCTTTACGACGGTCACCGAAGCCAGGAGCTTTAACAGTAACTGCATTGAACGTACCACGTAATTTATTTACGATGATCGTTGCTTGTGCTTCACCTTCAACATCCTCAGCAATGATTAATAGTGGCTTACCTTGTTGAACAACTTGCTCAAGTACTGGTAAGATTTCTTGAATGTTTGTTACTTTTTTATCTGTGATTAAAATATATGGATTTTCTAATTCAGCAACCATTTTCTCTGAATTTGTAACCATGTAAGGAGAAGAGTATCCACGGTCAAATTGCATACCTTCTACTACTTCTAACTCAGTTGTGAAACCTTTTGATTCTTCAAGAGTAATAACTCCATCGTTACCAACGCGCTCCATTGCTTCAGCAATTAATTGTCCAACTTCTGGATCCGCTGAAGAAATTGCAGCAACTTGTGCGATTGACTCTTTACCTTCAATTGGTTTTGAGATAGTTTTTAATTCCTCGATTGCTACAGCAACTGCTTTTTCGATCCCTTTACGGATACCCATTGGGTTTGCACCAGCAGTTACGTTTTTAAGACCTTCACGAATCATAGCTTGAGCTAAAACTGTCGCAGTTGTTGTACCGTCCCCAGCAACATCATTTGTTTTGCTAGCAACTTCTGCAACTAATTTTGCACCCATATTTTCAAATGCATCTTCTAATTCGATCTCTTTTGCGATTGTAACACCATCATTTGTAATTAATGGAGAACCGAATTTTTTCTCAAGAACTACGTTACGTCCTTTTGGTCCTAAAGTTACTTTAACAGCATCAGCTAAAGCGTCTACACCACGTAACATTGCGCGACGTGCTTCTTCACCAAATCTAATGTCCTTTGCCATGAAAATGACCTCCTTATAATATAAAAAATTTATTTTTTAATTTAAGTATTTTTATTTTATTAACCTATGATTGCAAGTATATCGTTTTCGCGAAGTACTAAGTATTCAGTGCCACCGTACTTAACTTCTGTTCCTGAATATTTAGAGAAGATAATGCGGTCACCTACAGATACTTCTAAAGCTACGCGCTCACCATTTTCAAGTACTCGGCCAGTACCTACTGCAACAACTTTGCCTTCTTGTGGCTTTTCTTGTGCACTACCTGGTAACACGATACCACTAGCAGTTTTTTCTTCAGACTCAACAAGCTCAATTACAACACGATCACCTAATGGCTTTAACATGTGTAATACCTCCTCAATAATCAAATCATTATTTTTTAGCACTCATGTATATTGAGTGCTAACACAATTATTAGTTTAAATAATATCAAAAAATTTTGCAAGCCCGAAGCAGGCACTTTTCTTGTCGAAATTTAATAAGTTTTTTTCTTTACAATCAAAAGTAAAATAAAAAGTGAAAATTTCTTTTAAGAAACAAAAGAAACGAGTAAAATAATGTACGTGTTGTTATAAACCTTTGGGTTCTGAAAAATATCAACACAAAGGAGCTATCGTATTGAAAACTAGAGATTTATGGATTTTATTAACGTATGTCGTTCTTCAATATTCAGCGGTATTTGGGGTGCCCTATTTATTAAATAGTAACTTATACGTTGGAGTGGATCAGAAAACAGCTTCTCTTGAAGCGGTGGCATTATGGGGTTGTATTAGTTTCGTTAGTGGATTAATTATTATACTTATCTTATTACATAAACCCATTTATGAAGGAATAAAGAATCTAAAAACTAATTTTCGTACAATAATAAATTGGGTTATTTTAGGTTATTTCATAACAATGTTAACTCAAATCATTTGTAATTTAATTTTAATTTATGTATTTGATTTACATAAGGGCTCAGAAAATACTCAAAATATCATAAACATCGCTAAGCTTAACCCGGCTTTTATTATCATCCCAAGTCTAGTTGCACCAATTTTAGAAGAGATTATTTTTCGTCGAATTATTTTTAAAAGGCTTTATAATCGTTTACCATTTATTATTTCTGCTGGGATTAGTTCAGCGATCTTTTCGCTTATGCACGGAGACATGCCCTTCTTTTTATCATACTTTTTAATCGGTTTTGTATTTTGTTATCTGTATAAACGAACAAACTCAATTATGGTACCAATCTTAACACATATGTTAATGAACTCTTTTGTCGTTTTTCAGCAGATCAATTTACATTAAAACCAAAAACCCCCAATTTTTTTGGGGGTTTTTATTTTGATATGAATTTATTGTTGTAAAAAATATGCCAATGTTTGCAGTTCAACTGCTAAGTCTATATGATGAATGCGAATATGTTCTGGTACACTAATTCGTGCAGGTGTGAAATTTAAGATTCCTCTAATATTTTTTCCATTTAATCGATCAGCTATTGATTGTGCTACAGGTGCAGGAACAGTTAAAATAACGATTTGGATATCTTCATTCATAACTTCCTCTAGATTATCTAGATTATAAACGGGTACTCCACCTATTTCAGTACCAATTTTATTTGGATCAATATCAAATGCCATCTCAATTTTTGTATTATTATTTTTTATAAAATTATAGTGTAAGAATGCTGTTCCTAAATTACCAACACCAATTAATGCAACTTTCATAACTTCATGCTGGTTAAGCGCTTTCGAGAAAAAAGTTAATAAATAATTTACGTTATAGCCATAACCTTTTTTACCGAGTGCTCCAAAATATGAAAAATCTCTTCTAATTGTAGCGGAATCTACCTTTACTGCTTCACTTAACTCTGCTGAAGAAACTCTTTGTTTACCTGATAAAGACAAATTCTTTATAAAACGGTAATATAAAGGTAGACGTTTAGCAGTAGCTTGTGGAATTTTAATTTGTTCCGAATCCATTTTTTAATCCCCCACTTACTGTAATTCTTTTTACTATGGTGTGTAATTTGACTTTATTTTAGTAATAAAGTACTTGTTCTAATGTAAAATATACACTATATTTAAGAATTTTGACAGTCTACAGTTACATACATAAAAAATTTTGCAATGAGGTGTTATCCATGATTCTTTTACAAGTAAATAATGTCTCAAAGTATTTTGGTAGTGACATTATACTTTCAAATATAAAATTAGAAGTTCAAACGAGTGATCGAGTTGCCATAGTTGGACGTAATGGTGCGGGAAAATCTACATTATTGAAAATCATAGCAGGCGAAATATCCTATGATGGCGGTGAAATAAATAAACCTAAAGACGTTACTGTAGGCTACCTAGCCCAAAACTCTGGTTTACAAAGCGATAAAACGATTTGGGAAGAATATTATTCTGTATTTAATCATTTAGTAGAGATGCAGGACAATATGAGAAAATTAGAAGTTAAAATGACTAGAGAGGATGTCTACTCAAATCAAGCCGTTTATGACAAGGTTATGAATGAATATGATCATCTTCAATATACTTTCAAAGAAAACGGTGGTTACCAGTTTGAAGCAGATATTCGTTCAATAATTAGTGGTTTAGGTTTTAGTAATGAAGATTACGAAACAAAAATTTCTTCGTTAAGCGGTGGACAAAAGACGAGACTGGCATTAGGTAAGCTATTATTGACAAAGCCTGATTTGTTAATCCTGGATGAGCCTACGAACCATTTAGATATTGACACTCTAAGTTGGTTGGAGCGCTACTTACAGTCATACCCTGGTGCTGTATTAATCGTTTCCCACGATCGATATTTCCTTGATCAAGTTGTTAATATTGTTTATGAAATATCTAATCATAAGCATCAACGATTTGTTGGTAATTATAGTAAGTACCTTGATCTAAAAGCAGCTCAATATGAACAAGAGTTAAAACAGTTCGAAAAGCAACAAGAGGAAATCTCTAAACTTGAAGATTTTGTGCAGCGTAATATTGCGCGTGCTTCAACTACCAAAAGAGCTCAAAGTCGTAGGAAACAATTAGATCGTATGGTTCGATTAGACAGGCCACTTGGAGACGAATCTTCGGCTAATTTTTCATTTACAATTGAAAAACAAAGCGGTAATGATGTGTTGTCTGTACAAGATTTATTTATTGGCTATGATCGTATCCCAACAATTGATGAGCCGATGAGATTCGTACTGAATCGAGGCGATAGTGTTGCTTTAGTCGGTCCAAATGGTGTTGGTAAATCGACATTACTTAAAACGATTATAGGAGATTTAGAAAAATTACAGGGAACGATTGATTTTGGTGCAAACGTTTCGGTTGGATATTATGATCAAGAGCAAGCAAAACTAACTTCTAATAAAAGAGTATTAGACGAACTTTGGGATGATTATCCATTAAAGCCCGAACAAGAAATTCGAACAATATTAGGGAACTTTTTATTTTCTGGAGATGACGTGACAAAGATTGTTACCTCTTTAAGTGGTGGAGAAAAAGCAAGATTAGCTTTGGCTAAGCTTATGATGAAAAAAGCTAATTTCCTAATTCTTGATGAGCCTACTAACCACTTAGATTTAGATAGTAAAGAAGTGTTAGAAAATGCTTTATTAGACTACCCTGGAACGATTTTATTTGTTTCTCATGATCGTTACTTTATGAACAGATTATCCACAAAAACTTTTGAACTAGCAAAAGCAGGATTATCAATTTATTTGGGTGATTATGACTATTACCAATTTAAGAAAAACGAAGCATTTGAAAAAGAACAAGCAGAAAAAGAGGCTACATTAGCACAGGTTAAACAATCCTCTCAACCAATTTCTGATTATCAACAAGACAAAGAATTGAAGAAAAAACTACGTCAAACTCAGCGCCGAATAGAGGAAATTGAAAGTAATATATCGCAATTTGAGCTTGATATAGAGACGATCGAACTAGAATTATGTAAGCCAGAAGTTTATGGTGATTTTCAATTAGTACAAGAATTAACAAATAAGAAAAATGAGATCGAAGCTAAGTTAATAGACCTAATGGAAGAATGGGAGAACTTACAAGATTAATGACTAAACGGATAAGCTTTTTGCTATCCGTTTTTCTTATCTACATATTTATCCACATATATTCAATCATCATTTAGCTTTTACACAGGTTTATACACATTATCCACAGAAAAACAGTAATGTTATACACAATTTTGTACACATAGTTTAATAAGTTTTTAACAAATAAAAAGTACTTATCCACATTTTATTAAAAAATTGTGAATAAGTACTTCTTACATATTCTCTAAATCCAAACCTGGATTCCCGTTTAATGCCAAATTACCTAGTTTTCCTTGTTTTAAACGGATAAATGCAGCAGCACCAATCATCGCAGCATTATCTGTACAAAGTGATAGTGGTGGTATAACTAATTCTATATTACTCAAAGCATTCATCTCTTCTTGTAATGTAGCTCTCAATCCTTTATTAGCTGCCACTCCTCCGGCTAATAAAACTTGTTTTACATTATATTCTTTTGCAGCTTGAATTGTTTTTGAAACAATTACTTCAATTACGCTCTCTTGGAAGCTTGCTGCGACATCCGCAGGTGATACTTCCTCGCCTCTTTGCTCGGCATTATGCATATAATTAATAACTGCTGACTTTAATCCACTAAAACTAAAATCATAGCTACCCTCTTCTAACCAAGCTCTAGGAAAAGGAATAGTCGCATTACCTTCTTGTGCTAGACGATCAATGTGAGGACCACCTGGATAAGGTAATTTAAGTGTTCTAGCGACCTTATCATAAGCTTCTCCTGCTGCATCATCCCTTGTTTCACCTATTACCTCAAAAATGCCATCTTCCTTCATGTAGACAAGCTCCGTATGTCCACCAGAAACTACTAATGCTAATAGTGGATATTGCAGGGGCTGTACAAGTTGATTAGCATAAATATGACCCGCAATGTGGTGTACTCCTATAAGCGGTAATCCATGTGCAAATGCAATTGCTTTTGCCGCATTGACCCCAATTAGTAACGCTCCAACCAGTCCTGGACCTTCTGTAACTGCAACGGCAGCTAGATCTTCATATTCTACCTGTGCCTGCTTCATTGCTTCTTCGATTACTAAAGTTATTTGTTCAACATGTAATCGTGATGCAACTTCAGGTACAACTCCACCAAAACGTTTGTGGATATCTATCTGAGTAGCTACTACATTACTTAAAATTTCATTTCCGTTTTTAACAACTGCTGCTGAAGTTTCATCACAGCTTGTCTCTATAGCAAGAATTAAACAATTTTCATTTATCATTTCAAATTCACCCACATAACTAATGCATCCTCAAAATTATCTGTATAATAGCTTTTTCGAATACCACCATCTTGGAAGCCCAGCTTTCGATATAGTCCCATTGCTACATGATTCGATACCCTAACTTCTAATGTTAATGTATCTGCTCCAAGATTTTTAGCAGTTTCCATTACCGCACAAAGTAACTTTTCGCCAAGACCTACTCCTCTATAATCTGGCAAAATAGCTATATTTGTAATATGTCCCTCGTCAATGACCACCCATAATCCACAATAACCTATTATTTTCTCATCAACTTCAGCCACTATATAATTGGCAAATTGATTCGAATACAACTCATTATAAAAAGCATCATATGTCCATGGTGTAGGGAATGATTGTTTTTCAATTTCTACTATTTGATCTAAATCTTCTTCTTTCATTTTACGAAAAGCAACCGATGAGATCATAATATCCTCCTACTTTTCTTGGCTTGCTAGCCAATTAGCTTCTGCTTCTGATAATCTTAAATATTCTGGTGCAAAATTATGAACTGATTCTTCTTTTTCTTCTAAGCTACATGTAAACAGTTCACTTGGTCTCTGGTTATTCATACTTTCTTTTGCAAAGACAGCTTTATCTTTTAAATGCTCAATAATAAATTCTTTATGAATTGATACATCATTACCAATAAATAAGATTTGTTCATTATAAGATTGAAGCTTTTCAATCCATATACTTCGGTCAATATTGCAGTCTTCTAATACCTCATTAGTAACCTGCCCTCTAAAATCATAAAGACCAGTAAATAATAAGTTGCGTCTTGCATCAAATAATGGGCAAACTAATCCATTAAAATATCGCCCGTTAGCAGCCAATACCTTCAAACTTGATACTCCGATTATTGGGATATTTAAAGTGAAAGCTAATGATTTAGCCACAGTGACACCAATGCGTACACCTGTATAAGAGCCTGGACCTTTTGCAACTACTATTTTAGATAGTTCCTTTGGTTTTATATTGCATTCTTCCATTAAAGTACTAATTGCTGGCATTAATCGTACAGAATGGTTTTTATTAATAAATGTTATCGTTTCTCCAATAACAGATTGATCTTTTATTAGACTAATCCCCATAACATTTGTAGATGTATCAATTGCTAAAACGGTCATTTTTTATTAACTCCTTACAAATAAATTCATACCTAGATCCACTTGGAATAAAAGTAATCATTCTACCATTTTCTTCATGAGTTATTATGATTTTTAAGAATTCATTTGGTAAGTAATCTGAAATTAAATGAGCCCATTCTACAACACAAACACCTTCACCCATAAAATACTCATCAAAGCCTAAATCTTCACTACTACCTTCTAAACGATAAACATCCATATGATATAGAGGAATTCTACCTTTATATTCTTTAATAATATTAAAAGTTGGGCTATTAACCGTTCTTTTTACATCAAGACCTTTAGCAAATCCTTTTGTAAAAGTGGTCTTTCCAGCACCAAGGTCTCCTTCTAATAATATTACATCTTTTTGTTGCACTAGTTGTCCGAGAAAAAATGCAATTTCTTGAGTTTCTTCCTCAGTATTTGTATGTAAAACAATTTCCAATTACTTCACCACCAAAATTCTAACTCGTCTATTTCTAACTTTGCCATATTATATCATTTCAAAACATTAAGCGAATGTCAAACAGTAATATTCTTTTGAATAGTTTAAATTAATTATTGAAATTTACATTAGGTTGTTTTCTTTTCTTTTGTTACTTATCCCGCTTTTTGCATGCCGTAAACAGTGTCTTCTAGTCGCATAGGCTCCTTGTAACCTCTACCTAAGCTTCCAAATTAAGTTTGAGTTAGGCAGTCTTTGCTTGTGTCAGATTCTGTTTTAAACAGTTATCGTTATAAGTAATAATCTTACAAATAAGGTCTAATTATATATTACACATTTCCAATATAATAAAAAAAACGAAACAATTTTTTGTTTCGTTTTAAGAATCGTATGTATGGCGGTCCCGACCGGGATCGAACCGGCGATCTCCTGCGTGACAGGCAGGCATGTTAACCGCTACACCACGGGACCATTTTGGTTGCGGGGACAGGATTTGAACCTGCGACCTTCGGGTTATGAGCCCGACGAGCTACCAGACTGCTCCACCCCGCGATAATGAGAAAACAATTTAATTTAAAACCATGAAGTTTAACCTGTTAAGACCATCCCAATCTCAGGATGTTAATACAAGTAGCGGCTCGATTGGTATGCTGAAGTAATTACTTCGAAGCATATTCGTTCGTGCTCCACCCCGCGATAATGTGGAAATAATGTATTTCCATAAAAAATCCAAACCAGGCGACGTTCTACTCTCACAGGGGGAAACCCCCAACTACCATCGACGCAAAAGAGCTTAACTGCCGTGTTCGGTATGGGAACGGGTGTGACCTCTTTGCCATAATCACCTGATTTGTATTGAGTTGTACTTCGTACCCTCAAAACTAGATAATGTCATCATCAAACTTGTTAGTTAAGTCCTCGACCGATTAGTATCAGTCAGCTCCACGTGTCACCACGCTTCCACCTCTGACCTATCAACCTGATCGTCTCTCAGGGGTCTTACTAGCTTAACGCTATGGGAAATCTCATCTTGAGGGGGGCTTCATGCTTAGATGCTTTCAGCACTTATCCCTTCCACACATAGCTACCCAGCCATGCTCTTGGCAGAACAACTGGTACACCAGCGGTGTGTCCATCCCGGTCCTCTCGTACTAAGGACAGCTCCTCTCAAATTTCCTGCGCCCACGACGGATAGGGACCGAACTGTCTCACGACGTTCTGAACCCAGCTCGCGTACCGCTTTAATGGGCGAACAGCCCAACCCTTGGGACCGACTACAGCCCCAGGATGCGATGAGCCGACATCGAGGTGCCAAACCTCCCCGTCGATGTGGACTCTTGGGGGAGATAAGCCTGTTATCCCCGGGGTAGCTTTTATCCGTTGAGCGATGGCCCTTCCATGCGGAACCACCGGATCACTAAGCCCGACTTTCGTCCCTGCTCGACTTGTAGGTCTCGCAGTCAAGCTCCCTTATGCCTTTACACTCTTCGAATGATTTCCAACCATTCTGAGGGAACCTTTGGGCGCCTCCGTTACTCTTTAGGAGGCGACCGCCCCAGTCAAACTGCCCACCTGACACTGTCTCCGAGCCGGATCACGGCTCTAGGTTAGAATTTCAATACAGCCAGGGTAGTATCCCACCGACGCCTCCACCGAAGCTAGCGCTCCGGCTTCTCAGGCTCCTACCTATCCTGTACAAGCTGTACCAAAATTCAATATCAAGCTGCAGTAAAGCTCCACGGGGTCTTTCCGTCCTGTCGCGGGTAACCTGCATCTTCACAGGTACTATAATTTCACCGAGTCTATGGTTGAGACAGTGCCCAAATCGTTACGCCTTTCGTGCGGGTCGGAACTTACCCGACAAGGAATTTCGCTACCTTAGGACCGTTATAGTTACGGCCGCCGTTTACTGGGGCTTCAATTCAGAGCTTCTCCCGTAAGGGATAACCCCTCCTCTTAACCTTCCAGCACCGGGCAGGCGTCAGCCCCTATACTTCGCCTTGCGGCTTCGCAGAGACCTGTGTTTTTGCTAAACAGTCGCTTGGGCCTTTTCACTGCGGCTCTCCCGGGCATACACCCAAAAGAGCACCCCTTCTCCCGAAGTTACGGGGTCATTTTGCCGAGTTCCTTAACCATAGTTCTCTCGCTCACCTTAGGATTCTCTCCTCGCCTACCTGTGTCGGTTTGCGGTACAGGCACCTATTTCCTCGCTAGAAGCTTTTCTTGGCAGCGTAGAATCAGGAACTTCGGTACTATATTTCCCTCGCCATCACAACTCAGCCTTATGATGTGCGGATTTGCCTACACATCAGCCTAATTGCTTGGACGCGCATATCCAGCAGCGCGCTTACCCTATCTTTCTGCGTCCCTCCATTGCTCAAACGGAAATGAGGTGGTACAGGAATATCAACCTGTTGTCCATCGCCTACGCCTGTCGGCCTCGGCTTAGGTCCTGACTAACCCTGGGAGGACGAGCCTTCCCCAGGAAACCTTAGGCATACGGTGGACGGGATTCTCACCCGTCTTTCGCTACTCATACCGGCATTCTCACTTCTAAGCGCTCCACCAGTCCTTACGATCTAGCTTCAACGCCCTTAGAACGCTCCCCTACCACTGATACCATACGGTATCAATCCGCAGCTTCGGTGATACGTTTAGCCCCGTTACATTTTCGGCGCAGAGTCACTCGACCAGTGAGCTATTACGCACTCTTTAAATGGTGGCTGCTTCTAAGCCAACATCCTGGTTGTCTAAGCAACTCCACATCCTTTTCCACTTAACGTATACTTTGGGACCTTAGCTGGCGGTCTGGGCTGTTTCCCTCTTGACCACGGATCTTATCACTCGTAGTCTGACTCCTATGGATAAGTCATTGGCATTCGGAGTTTGACTGAATTCGGTAACCCGTTGGGGGCCCCTAGTCCAATCAGTGCTCTACCTCCAAGACTCTAACACATAAGGCTAGCCCTAAAGCTATTTCGGGGAGAACCAGCTATCTCCGAGTTCGATTGGAATTTCTCCGCTACCCACACCTCATCCCCGCACTTTTCAACGTGCGTGGGTTCGGACCTCCATTCAGTGTTACCTGAACTTCATCCTGGACATGGGTAGATCACTCGGTTTCGGGTCTACGACCACGTACTATATCGCCCTATTCAGACTCGCTTTCGCTGCGGCTCCGTCTCTTCAACTTAACCTTGCACGGGATCGTAACTCGCCGGTTCATTCTACAAAAGGCACGCCATCACTCGTTAACGAGCTCTGACTATTTGTAAGCACACGGTTTCAGGTTCTCTTTCACTCCCCTTCCGGGGTGCTTTTCACCTTTCCCTCACGGTACTGGTTCACTATCGGTCACTAGGTAGTATTTAGCCTTGGGAGATGGTCCTCCCAGATTCCGACGGAATTTCACGTGTTCCGCCGTACTCAGGATCCACTCAAGAGGGAACGAGGTTTCAACTACAGGGTTTTTACCTTCTTTGACGGACCTTTCCAGGTCGCTTCATTTACCCCGTTCCTTTGTAACTCCGTATAGAGTGTCCTACAACCCCAAGAGGCAAGCCTCTTGGTTTGGGCTATCTTCCGTTTCGCTCGCCGCTACTCAGGAAATCGCTATTGCTTTCTATTCCTCCAGGTACTTAGATGTTTCAGTTCCCTGGGTCTGTCCTCAGTACCCTATGTATTCAGGTAAAGATACTACTCCATTACGAGTAGTGGGTTTCCCCATTCGGAAATCTCCGGATCAAAGCTTACTTACAGCTCCCCGAAGCATATCGGTGTTAGTCCCGTCCTTCATCGACTCCTAGTGCCAAGGCATCCACCGTGCGCCCTTTCTAACTTAACTAATTTTAAAACTAATTGAATTAAACTTACGCAGTTTAATGAATGACATTATCTAGTTTTCAAGGTACAAAGTTGAGAGTGAACTCTCAAAACTAAACAAAACAATGAAGAAACATTTTCATACATGAACCATCGGTTCATGATGTCTCCATAGAAAGGAGGTGATCCAGCCGCACCTTCCGATACGGCTACCTTGTTACGACTTCACCCCAATCATCTGTCCCACCTTAGGCGGCTGGCCCCTAAAAGGTTACCCCACCGACTTCGGGTGTTACAAACTCTCGTGGTGTGACGGGCGGTGTGTACAAGGCCCGGGAACGTATTCACCGCGGCATGCTGATCCGCGATTACTAGTGATTCCGGCTTCATGTAGGCGAGTTGCAGCCTACAATCCGAACTGAGAATAGTTTTATGGGATTAGCTCCACCTCGCGGTCTTGCAACCCTTTGTACTATCCATTGTAGCACGTGTGTAGCCCAGGTCATAAGGGGCATGATGATTTGACGTCATCCCCACCTTCCTCCGGTTTGTCACCGGCAGTCACCTTAGAGTGCCCAACTAAATGCTGGCAACTAAGATCAAGGGTTGCGCTCGTTGCGGGACTTAACCCAACATCTCACGACACGAGCTGACGACAACCATGCACCACCTGTCACTCTGTCCCCGAAGGGAAAGCCCTATCTCTAGGGTTGTCAGAGGATGTCAAGACCTGGTAAGGTTCTTCGCGTTGCTTCGAATTAAACCACATGCTCCACCACTTGTGCGGGCCCCCGTCAATTCCTTTGAGTTTCAGTCTTGCGACCGTACTCCCCAGGCGGAGTGCTTAATGCGTTAACTTCAGCACTAAAGGGCGGAAACCCTCTAACACTTAGCACTCATCGTTTACAGCGTGGACTACCAGGGTATCTAATCCTGTTTGCTCCCCACGCTTTCGCGCCTCAGCGTCAGTTACAGACCAGAAAGTCGCCTTCGCCACTGGTGTTCCTCCAAATCTCTACGCATTTCACCGCTACACTTGGAATTCCACTTTCCTCTTCTGCACTCAAGTTTCCCAGTTTCCAATGACCCTCCCCGGTTGAGCCGGGGGCTTTCACATCAGACTTAAGAAACCGCCTGCGCGCGCTTTACGCCCAATAATTCCGGACAACGCTTGCCACCTACGTATTACCGCGGCTGCTGGCACGTAGTTAGCCGTGGCTTTCTGGTTAGGTACCGTCAAGGTGCCAGCTTATTCAACTAGCACTTATTCTTCCCTAACAACAGAGCTTTACGACCCGAAGGCCTTCATCGCTCACGCGGCGTTGCTCCGTCAGACTTTCGTCCATTGCGGAAGATTCCCTACTGCTGCCTCCCGTAGGAGTCTGGGCCGTGTCTCAGTCCCAGTGTGGCCGATCACCCTCTCAGGTCGGCTACGCATCGTCGCCTTGGTGAGCCGTTACCTCACCAACTAGCTAATGCGCCGCGGGCCCATCTGTAAGTGATAGCCGAAGCCATCTTTCAATAAAGGAACAGGAGTTCCTTTATATCATCCGGTATTAGCTCCGGTTTCCCGAAGTTATCCCAGTCTTACAGGTAGGTTGCCCACGTGTTACTCACCCGTCCGCCGCTAACTAACGGGAGCAAGCTCCCATTAGTCCGCTCGACTTGCATGTATTAGGCACGCCGCCAGCGTTCGTCCTGAGCCAGGATCAAACTCTCCATAAAAGTTAAGTTTAAATCTTGTATTGCTCAAAAAACTAATAATTGACGTTTACTTCATGTTTTGTTTAGTTTTCAAAGTTCATAATGGAGCGGGTGATGGGAATCGAACCCACGACCGAAGCTTGGAAGGCTTCTATTTTACCATTAAACTACACCCGCGAAAATGGTCGGGAAGACAGGATTTGAACCTGCGACCCCCTGGTCCCAAACCAGGTGCTCTACCAAGCTGAGCCACTTCCCGTAATATGGCGCGCCCGAAAGGACTCGAACCCATAACCTTTTGATCCGTAGTCAAACGCTCTATCCAATTGAGCTACGGGCGCATATTGTAAAGTGTGTCGTCTTCGTTAGCGACTTTTACAGTTTATAACATCCAACTGTTCATGTCAACACTTTTTTAAAAGTTTTTTTAAACTTTAAAAGCTTACTACGATAAGCTCTCGTTGACTGCGTTAACTTGTCTGACGTGACTTAAACTATATTAAAGCATCGAACATTCAATGTCAACACTTTTTAAATAAAAAAAAGCACGAGTTTATTTACCTATTTGATTTTACTGGTTTTAGAGCCTTTTTAACTTATTAATGTAGCTTTAATCAGTACATATTTAACGTTTCTGACATAGTACTACTCAACAATAGCTGAATTACTATAGTACAATTTAAGGACAGACCCTGATAAAAATAGAGCAACTCCTTTTTCGCATAGTAAGTTCTATGTTTCATTTTTTGATTTTTTAACGAGATAGAATAGGTATAGATAATATGTAATATGAAGTGTTTTCGAATACTTTTTACTTTTAAATAAAAAATATTATTAATGAGCATAAAAAAGATATTAAACTAAAATAAGGAAATTTAACTAATAGGAAGTGTGAAAAATGGATATTAATAATTTTCTTACAATCCTCCTTATCATCAATATAATTCTAGCAGGAGTACTAGTGTTTATTGAAAAAAGAGATGTTGTCGCCACATGGGCGTGGTTAATGATCTTACTTTTTATACCTATAGTGGGATTTTTACTATATCTATTTTTAGGTAGACAGCTAAAACAAAAGAATTTCTACCATCTATCGACCAAAGAAAGAACTTATCTACAATTGGCGGTTACAGACCAAGCTAATAAAATTCATAATGATCAAAGTTTTCTTCAAGATGAGCTACTATCAAAGCATTCACAAATAATTATGATGAATTTAAAATCAGCTAACGCTTTATTAACGATAGATAACGAGATCCACACGTTTCGAGATGGACACGAAAAATTTAATTCTCTATTTAAAGACATCCAACTTGCCCAAAAAGAAATTAATATCCAGTACTATATCATCCAGCGTGATTCATTAGGAAAGAAACTTAGAGATGAACTTTCAAAAAAAGCGGCAGAAGGTGTGAAAGTACGAGTCCTGTATGATGACATTGGTTCAAAAAGAATCACCCCTTCTTTTTTCAAAGAACTTATTAAACATGGTGGTGAGGTAAGAGCTTTCTTCCCTTCTTTTTTAAGACTAATCAATTTTCGATTAAATAATAGGAATCACAGAAAACTATGTATTATTGATGGAAGAATTGCTTATATAGGAGGATTCAATATTGGAAATGAATATCTGGGTATTGATCAAAAATTTGGTTATTGGAGAGACACTCATTTTCGTATAATGGGAGAATCAGTTAACCAAATTCAAGGTAGATTTATTTTAGACTGGCAACAAGCTACTAATCAACCTATACATAATATAGAAGAATTCTCATTTAATAATGAAAAAAATATTGGAAGTACCCCTATCCAAATAGTTGCAAGTGGACCAAATTCAGAGACAGAACACTTAAAAAACATGTATGTTAAGTTAATTATGTCTGCCAAAAAATGTGTTTATATTCAAACACCGTATTTTATTCCAGATACAAGCATTATGGACGCATGCAAAATCGCAATTTTATCCGGTATCGATGTAAGAATAATGATTCCAAGTAAACCTGATCACCCATTCGTGTATTGGGCATCTCTATCGTACGCTGGAGAACTTTTATCGTATGGGGCAAAAATATTACTTTACGAGAATGGTTTTTTACATGCTAAAACAATCGTTGTTGATCATGAAGTAGCTTCGGTAGGAACTACGAATATTGATACACGTAGCTTTAAATTAAATTTTGAAATAAACGCAATTACCTATTCAGAAGAAAAAGCTTCTGAGCTACAAAATCTTTTTTTACTTGATAGTAAACATAGTAGTGAGCTTACAATTGAAAAATATCAAGAGCGATCAGTCATAATCAAGTTAAAAGAAGCAATCTCTCGCCTCTTATCTCCAATATTGTAAATAAAAACATTACTTAACGGTAATGTTTTTTATTTTATCTTATAGTTTCAAATTGAAAGGTAATGTGAGCTTTTCTGTAGAATAATCGTTATTGTTAAAAGTAAAGAAGGTGAAATTATGAGAATTATTAAGAAAATATTTGTAGTTTTTATAACTCTTTCAATCCTATCGATAAGTTTCTTTACAAATCCAACTTCTACATATGCAGCAAATAAAGTTTATACTGTAACTGCAAATAAATTAAACGTCCGTAGTGGGCCTAGTACATCATATAAGTTGATTGGTTCAGTTAATAAAGGCCAACTTTTAATGGTTATTAAAAAACACTCCAATGGATGGTATAAAATTAAGTTTAAAAAATCAACAGGATTTATAAATGGAGAATATGTGACGGCGGAGTTCACTAATGTTAAATCATTAGATAAAAGTATTATTGTTGACTTGAAATATAACACAACTAATAACTTTACTGGCAAACGTATTTATAATTTTAGTCAAGCAATACTTAGGACAAGCACAGCAAAAAAGTTAGCAAAAGCAAACGTAATCCTTAAAGAACAAGGATATACTATTAAAGTTTGGGATGCTTATCGTCCTTTATCTGCACAACAAACACTTTGGAACGCATATCCTAATTCGAATTATGTAGCTAAACCTGATCCTAAAAATATCCGTGGACACCAACTTGGCGCAACGGTAGATATTACAATATGTACTTTAGATGGAATAGAAGTACATATGCAATCTAAATTCGATGATTTTTCTTCACGAGCATCTCGAAGTTATAAACGAAGCAGTGAACAGGAAAAGAATTATCAAATTATGGATAAGGCAATGAGACAAGTAGGTTTTGTAGGCTATTCTAAAGAATGGTGGCATTACTCAGATAATAATCAAAAATTTAAAGCTATCCAGGTAATTCCTGCAAATTATTAATGCAAAAACTCACTTTTAAATAATAAAAGTGAGTTTTTTTATAAAAATATGTATTCTATTTAAAATAGAATTATCTCTATTTTGTGCGATGAACGGTTAAGGTTACTTTACTTGTTTCACACATAAATGTTGAAAGGTGGACAGGTTCCTCATTTGAATCATAGGCTATTTTTAGGATTTTAAAGAGATTGGCTCCTATATCGCATTCAAGGTAATTAGCATATACTTTTGTCGCACCGATTACGTCGATAATTTTATCGTTGCTTAGGATTTCCGTATTATAGTCCTTTGAGAGTACTTTATATGTGGATTCATCTGTTGCAATTTTCTTTTCCAAATCAGGAAAACGAATTAGTGAGTAATGTGCAATATCATAAAAAAGTGGACGGTCGTTCACATACATAAGTCGCTCAAGCTCTAGCACGCGACTTCCTTCTCCAACTTTAAGATGTTCTGCAACATCCTTTGATGCAGGGATGACTTCACTTCTAAGGATTCGGGAATTTGGAATCATCCCTAGTTGGTGGCTAAACTCCGAGAATCCGCTTACAGATAGCAGTTCATTATTAAACTTATTCGAAGCTACAAATGTCCCCCTGCGTGGTATGCGTGTTAATGTACCATCCTTCACTAATTCCTCAATAGCCTTTCGAATAGTGATTCGACTGACATTATACGTTTCACAAAGCTCAGCTTCTGTGGGAATCTGTTGATCTGGTTTATATTTCCCTTGTTGAATATCATTCTGTAGCATTTGCCTAATCTGCATATAGAGAGGCTGTGGGGTTGAAGAATTTAGGTTCATAATTTTCATCCTATCCGTCAATGTTTTTCAACATTATTATACACTGCCGACTAGTCATCGTCACCATGCACCTAAATATCCAATTGTTTTTGTAGCCGTTTTAGTCCCCAATTCCAAACACTGTTGGATCGAATGGCCCTGTAAAGTACCAAAAAGAAAACCAGCTATGAAAGAATCTCCTGCTCCCATCGTATCTACTACATTATCTTCCAATACTCCAAATTGATAAAAATGTTTCCCGTCGAAAGCTAAAGATCCATTTTCTCCAAGCGTAGCAACAGCAACCTTGGAACCTTTTGTTTTTACCTCCTTTAAAAATCCCCTGATATATTCATCATCTTTTTTATAAGAAAAAAAGGAATAGTCCACATAACTAGGTAGTTTCTTTACTAAATCGTGCTCTAACTGGTCTGAAAAATCAAATGCAGTAAGTAAGCCTTTTTGTTTAAAAAGTGGATAATACTCCTCAACATGTCCCCATATACCAGCGTGGACGAGTTGATGGGTTTGAATAAACTCCAGTTCTTCATCAGTTAATGTGAACTGTGCCATTACTCCTTCATCGTAATCTCCAAAATGACGGTCATTATTAACCAATTCAACATAGGTAACCGCTGTTTTTCCTATCTTTTTAGAAATAAACGATGTATCGACACCCTTACTTTGAATTGACTTAATCATTTGTTCACCATAGGAATCACTTCCAACCCACCCGATATACGAAGAGTCCGCCCCTAACTCCTTTAAATAGACAGCAACATTTACCGGATTTCCTCCAGGATACACTTTCTCGTTTGTAAGATAGACATCCATACAGTTATCGCCGACTGTAACAATTCTCATCTAATCCCAACCTTCTTTTTATTCTAAGAAACGAGCACTACTATGTAGTGCCCACTAAATATTTTAATATTCTACTTTGCGGTAGTATCTTCTTAGGTCTAATGAGTGGTTTCTTTCCTTTTCCAGGTAAACACTGATTCGACTTAAGACCGCCCAGTTAACGCTAACAGAAAAATGTTTTCTAAATTCCTCACTAATGCCTTGCAATTCAAAGTCCTTTGTATCAATAACAGTTAATTGATTTGTAACTTTTTCAGCAAATCTTTCAACACGATCCATCAATGGTCTTGTTTCATCTTCTCCTTTAAGTAAAATAACACTAGTATCTTCAACAACTAGCTCAAGCGTACCATGGAAAAACTCTGCTGCATGGATGGACTTTGCATGAATCCATTGCATTTCCTCCAAAATACACATTGCGTATGAATAAGTGTTACCCCACAAGTTACCTGAGCCCACCATCATATGATAATCTGTATCCTTATGTTTAATAGCAAATTCCTCAGCCTTATTATCAAAGTCTTTTACAGCAGCTAAAATTGCTTGTGGCAACAAGGAAACTTCTTTTGTGAACTGTTCATATTGCGGAAATTCATTGTTATTATACATGAAGCGAAATACTACCATGTACAACAACATAAAGAACGTATCAAAGGAATGCTTTTCCGAGCCGGTTGTAATACAGTAATCTACTACCTGGGTTAATGGAGTATTTGGCTCCGCTACTAATGCAATTGTAGTAGCTCCTCTTTCTTTACAAAACTCTGCTGCTGCAACAGTTTCTTGTGTTGTCCCTGAAACTGAGGTGAAAATACATACTGAATCCTTTGAAAAATGCTTATTGTTCATGACCATAAACTCCGCCGCGATTTCGGCATGTACATTGATCGTTGAGTTTGATTCTAAAATATATTTATAAGGATACATCATTGCAATCGTTCCGCCAGCACCAATCAGGAAAAGATTGCTGTAACCTTTTTGACAGATTGAATCGACGATATCCTCAATTTTACTTCTAAATGCAAGTCCTTCTTTTTCTACAAGTTTTAAAAATAACGCTTCATCAAATTTTAACATGGTTAGATCCCCCTAAATTATATTTGTTATGTCTTGTATTATAATTAAATATAACAAATAAAGCAAGATTTTTCAAAAAATTAAAAAGCTAGTAAAAGAACACTAGCTTCCTGAAATAATTGAATTCTTCTCTAGATTACCGCCATTTTTCTTATTCGGCCCGTACCGTTTTTCCCAGTAAAAGTAAACAGGTAGTCCGGTAACGATAACAATGAATGCAGCTACCATCCCTTGCCATGGAGCCCAAGTAAACGTACCCCAAGCAAGCCAAGAAGCTCCAATAATTGCTAAAATCGTCGTTAGTCTCCACATTGGCATCCTGTAAATCGGGTTATAGTCCTCTCTCTTACGGCATTTATAAACCGCTACAAAATCCAAAATATTAATCACTAATTGAATTAATGTGAAATAGCCTAGTAAAGTCGTTAAATTAGTTGCAAAAACTAGAATACATGCATAGGTAACTTGAACAATAATTGAAAAACTTGGTGTTTCATACTTTGGATGGACACGACCAAAACGTTGGAAAAACAGCCCGTCCTTCGCCATCGCGTATTCTAACCTAGGTTGAAACATGATACAGGAACTTAGTGATCCTAAAATAACTATAATTGCAGTAATCGCAACAAACGAAGAAGCAATATGAGATAGTCCTGGTATATACTTAACCGCATCAGAAACAGCTGCGCTAGAACCTATCAATTTACTAAAAGGCATTAATCCAATTACGCAGACTGCTAGCAAAGTATATAAGATTAATACAATAAAGACAGAGCTAATTAGAGCACGCGGTAGCGTTTTTCCAGGATTTTTAAATTCACCTGCCATAAAACAAATAGCGGCCATACCTGTGTATGCCCAGGTTGTTGCAGAGACACCACCGATTAGACTCGTTTTTACAACTTCTCCATGAGGCGTATAGGAGAAGTTCCCCGGGTGCATATACATTAAACCTAGAACAATAACAATAATGAACGGAATGATTTTCACGGCGGTAATAATTACTTGAAAAAGCCCGCCCTCTTTTACACTACGATAATGAATTGAAGTTATGATTAAAATGATCGCAACCCCTAACAACTTACCAGCAACTCCTGAGAAGAATGGGAAAAAGCTTGCCAAGTATGAAACTACTGCTAGAGCCATAATCGAAATAGATGGTGGATCAAGTGCCCAGAATGTTGCCCATCCATATAAAAAGGCTAAAGGTCTCCAGCCTGCTTTATTCAAATAAACGTAACCGCTTCCATTTTCAGGGTAAGCAGTTGATAATTCCGCAAGAACCATTACTTGCGGAATAGCGATAATACCGCCAATAATCCAAGCTAAAATAGAAATAGAAGGGGTTCCCGCTGCTTTTGCTACATCACCAGACGAGACAAAGATACCTGATCCTACAGTCGTACCAACTGCAATTGCTAATGCCGACCAAAATCCAAGCTTTCGTGTAAGCGTAATATTACTCATAAAGGCTCCTCCAAATTTTTAGATTATACAATTCCTAATTCATTTAGTTTTACTAAGGATTTTTTAACAGCATCTAGTGGATTTTGATAGTAAGTTGACCCCATAATTTCAAGAGTGCATGCCCCATCGTATTGGTGCTTTTGAATGCTTTTTACATATTCTCTCCATTGTAAATGACCATCATCTAAAGCAAGATGAGAATCTGTCTTGCGATCACCATCTATTAAATGGAAATGACATAACTCAGGAAGCAATAAAAAATAATCATCCGGTGTTTCACCAGCCAGGTTCATTGCAACAGTATCAATCATCCCTTTTAAATAAGGGGACTTTATTTCGTCAATCATTCTCTTTAATTCCCACGTATTAATAATTAAATTAGATTCGAATTTTGTTAACGGTTCGAGTGCAAGAGTGATACCCTCCTGCTCTGCCACCTTTGTAATTTGATATATTGATTCACTTGCATATTTCCACGATTCTTCTTTTGTTAGGGAGAAGTCACCGATCCCTGAAGTAATTACCATCTTATCCGTCTCCAATTCCACAGCAGAGTGAATATTTTCAATAAAATAATCAATACTCGTTTTTCGCCAATTCAGATCTGAAGCAGCAAGATTGTAAGGATAAATGCATTGTTCTGGCGTATAGCAGACTATTTCCATACTTCTAGCTTTAATTTCTTTCTTTATCTCTCTCAAATTGCAAAGCAAATTTCTATACACATAGAGATGTGGTTCACCAGCCCATAATTCAATGCTACTGATGCCTAATCGGTCCATACAATCCAAAAAATATTGGATCGGAAAATGCTTGAATGTAATATTCATCCCTGCTATTTTCATTGATTACCTCCTTTCACTTAAAGTCATTTCATTTGTTATGCTTTGTATTATAATCAAGAATAACATAAAATACAATAAATTTTTAAAATTTTTAATATTCATTTTAAAGTCTTACAAATTCTAGTACCGTAACCAACTGATTTATAAATGTCATACAATTTTTAAACACAAAAAAGGCCTCTACATCACGTAGAAGCCTTATTTCTTTTTATATAATTTGATGCACAATATTTTAAAATTGTATTCTACTATCAAGATAGCACATCTAACACTTTAAAATTCAATAAAAAAGATGTTACCGAAAACATCAGTAACATCTTACAATTTTATCTAATATGGAGTAAAAAGGAGTACGGCCTTTAATTCCAAAAAATAATTAATTTTTGAAAACCCTTGAAAACACTGATGCGGCCGAGAGGACTTGAACCTCCACGGAGAAACCTCCACTAGGCCCTCAACCTAGCGCGTCTGCCATTCCGCCACGACCGCGAATAAACAAAAGTGAGCCATGAAGGATTCGAACCTTCGACCCTCTGATTAAAAGTCAGATGCTCTACCTACTGAGCTAATGGCTCGTAATAATTAAAAGTAATTATAACTAAATACAATATATCTTTAAACCAACTTACTGTCTACACGATCGCATCTAAGATAAAAGCAATCCCCTTACCTTAAACATATTAATAAAAAACTAAAATGGCTGGGCTACCTGGATTCGAACCAGGGCATGACGGAATCAAAATCCGTTGCCTTACCGCTTGGCTATAGCCCAATGATATTACATCATGAATCAACTTCTCCGAGTAACCTTCATGAACCCGCACCGCAGGATTTTTTTTATGTTGTTTTGCTTCTACTTCTAGAATTAACTCCTCAAGATAAAAAACAATCCGACAACTTCGAAATTCATCTTTATCTAGAGTGCGAGTATGCTACATGAACCTACACCGCAGGATTTTTTTTATGTTGTATTGTTAATACCTCTCGAATTACTCCTCAAGATAAAAAACAATCCGACATCCTTACAAAAAAACAAATGGCTGGGCTACCTGGATTCGAACCAGGGCATGACGGAATCAAAATCCGTTGCCTTACCGCTTGGCTATAGCCCAATGAACTAGCTGCATGATCTACTTCCCCGAGTATGCTACATGAACCTACACCGCAGGATTTTTTTTATGTTGAAATGTTTTAACCTCTCGAATTTACTCCTCAAGATAAAAACAATCCGACATTTCAATATACTTCTTTGCTAAGTACGAGTAACCTACATGAACCTACACCGCAGGATTTTTTTTATGTTGAAATGTTTTAACCTCTCGAATTTACTCCTCAAGATAAAAACAATCCGACATTTCAATATACTTCTTTACTAAGTACGAGTAACCTTCATGAACCTACACCGCAGGATTTTTTTTATATTGAAATGTTTTAACCTCTCGAATTTACTCCTCAAGATAAAAACAATCCGACATTTCAAAATATTTATTATAAAATAGAAATTAACTCTATAACCCTAACAATAGAATCTGTAGAAGCTTATTGTTCAACTTTGGATCTAACTCTCAAAATAGAAAGGCTAACTCCAAAAACCCACTCTTACTATTTTTCTCCAAATAAAGAAAAAAATACTACAATTTGTAGTAAATAATGGCGGTCCCGACCGGGATCGAACCGGCGATCTCCTGCGTGACAGGCAGGCATGTTAACCGCTACACCACGGGACCATATGTAATTAATGGTGGAGGATGACGGGCTCGAACCGCCGACCCCCTGCTTGTAAGGCAGGTGCTCTCCCAGCTGAGCTAATCCTCCAGGATAAAAATGGTGACCCGTACGGGACTCGAACCCGTGTTACCGCCGTGAAAGGGCGGTGTCTTAACCGCTTGACCAACGGGCCTTATATATGGCAGAGAAGAAGGGATTCGAACCCTCGCACCGCGTAAACGATCTACACCCTTAGCAGGGGCGCCCCTTGAGCCACTTGGGTACTTCTCTATAATAATGGCTCCGCAGGTAGGGTTCGAACCTACGACCACTCGGTTAACAGCCGAGTGCTCTACCACTGAGCTACTGCGGAAAAATACTAATCTTTTCATCAATTGCTAAAACGTGATGACAAGTATTAATATAAACTAAATGCCTATTAGATGTCAACACTATTTATAATAGTTTTAATGGACTTTTGCATGATCCACATACATAGCGGCTTATGTCCACTTTTCTTTTTCTTAAGAAAGCTTGCCCACACCCTGAACATCTATATTTATACTTATAAGAATGCGTTCTTTTTTTTATTGAGTTTAGTGGTTTACAATACCTAGGTGCACCTACCTTTTTTAATAGCTCTTTAAAATCTCTATCTTCGTGCTTATATCCTTTCTTCATAATATGAAGATGATAATGACATAGCTCGTGTAATATGATCCCCTTTAACTCTCCAATTCCGTGTTCTTCATAATAAAACTTATTTAATTCGATATTACTTGTCTTTAATAAATACCTACCACCAGTTGTCCTCAATCTAGTATTGAAAGAAGCTTGGTGGAGAAATGGTCGATCGAAATAAGTGATTGATAGTTCTTCAACTAGTTTTTGTATCTCCTCATTATCCATTTATGAATCGCCATCCTTTTTTCTTCTTTATTATACTGAACAACTCACAAATTCTTGGGTATGCGCATACATTAAACTTACAAATGAGAATTTCAAAAGATCTTATTAGTACGATTTATGCTAAATGGGCTGCTCTTAGTAAATCTCTCTACAACGGCGTAATTTTTACTATCAAAATGAACAATACAGTTATCCTTTTAATACAGTGTATCGGAAGGTTACCCCTCACTCATTTATTTCATCGCCCATCCTCAAAAAAAGATGGGCGAAGATTTTTAAGTTGGAGGTTTTCATCATGGTAATGCCTAGTTGGCTTAAAACTCAAATGCAAAAAGCATTTTATGAAAAAAACCGTTATCAAATTAAATTATTGAATCAATGTTGGTTTTATTATCAAAAAATTAAGCTTTGACGATTTCTTTCGATTCAATTGGTAACATAGATAAACCTACTCTTTGTTTCTTTTGGTCTACTTCAGCAATCCATACTTTTACTACCTGACCAACCGATACAACATCAAGAGGATGCTTAATAAATTTGCTACTTATTCTAGAAATATGAACAAGGCCATCATTCTTTAGCCCGATATCAACAAACGCACCAAAATCGACTACGTTTCTTACTGTTCCTTCAAGTTCCATTCCTATTTTTAGGTCTTCAATTTGAAGAACATCTTGGCGAAGGATTGGTGCTGCTAATTCATCTCGTAAATCTCTTTCAGGTTGCATTAATGATGCTAAAATATCTTTTAGAGTAATTTCACCAATATCTAGTTGTTCTGATACTTCTTTTAAATTAATCGTTTTTAACTGTTCTTTCAATTCATTTGAACCAATTTGGCTCGTTGAGAAATTTAATTGCTTTAATAATTTTTTTACTTGTACGTAGCTCTCCGGGTGAATACTTGTACGGTCTAAAGGCTCATCTCCTTCAAGAACACGTAAAAATCCAATACATTGCTCATATGTTTTAGCGCCTAATCTCGGTATTGTTTTAAGCTCTTTTCGGTTTGTAATTTTCCCTTTTTCATCACGGTAATTAACAATATTTTTCGCTACTGTTTTGGACAAACCTGATACGTATTGAAGTAGTGAAACTGATGCTGTATTTACATTTACACCAACTTGGTTAACAGATGTTTCAACGACAAATGATAATGATTCATTTAAGCTCTTTTGAGATACATCGTGTTGATATAATCCTACCCCAACAGATTTCGGATCAATTTTTACTAGTTCTGCTAACGGATCTTGTAGTCGTCTTGCAATTGATACTGCGCTCCGCTCCTCAACTTGGAAATCTGGGAACTCTTCTCTTGCTAGCTCAGATGCTGAATAAACACTTGCGCCAGCTTCATTTACGATTACATAGTAAGTATTATTTTTCATTTCTTTTAAAATTCCAGATATAAACAGCTCTGTTTCTCTCGAAGCCGTACCATTTCCAATTGCGATCATTTCTATTTTAAATTTGATAAGAATATCTTTAATTTTTGTAATTGCTTGTTCTCTTTTATTTCTTTGAACCTCTTCTTTTTCTCCTCTGAAAGGATGAGGATAAATCACATCTATTTTGAGCACTTTGCCTGTCTCATCTACTACTGCTAATTTACAACCTGTACGAAATGCCGGATCTACTCCTAGTACGATTTTCCCTTTTAATGGTGGTTGCAGTAATAATGAACGCAAGTTTTCTGAGAAAATATTAATCGCGTGTGAATCAGCTTTTTCGGATAATTCTTTACGAATCTCTCTTTCAATCGAAGGCTGAATTAATCTTTTATATGCATCTTCAACGACTTCCATTAAAATTGGTCGTACAAAAGTGTCCTTTGTAATAACCCTTTTTTCTAAATATAAAATAATCTCATCAAAAGGAGACTGAATAGCAACTTTTAAAATATCTTCTTTTTCAGCACGATTCATTGCTAGTATTCTATGAGGAACTATCCTTGAAATTGGTTCAGAGTACTCGTAATACATTTCGTATACTTTTTTCTCGTCTTTTTCGGAGTCTTTTACCGTACTGTCAATCGTTCCTTTTTTGAAGGTAACTTCACGAATCCACTTGCGATAAATTTCCTTCTTCCTTTAATTCAATTACGGTAGCTACTTGTTTTGTAGTGATCGATAAATCAGATGCAATTTTATTAATCAATTGTTGTGACAAAAATAACGCCTCCAATTTTTAGGAATTTTAAAGGACCTAAAATAACCCTTTCAAGACGAAAGGGTTACAAAACAATTTATTATAATCTATGTAGGTAAAGCTGCTATAAAAGCAACTTTAAAAATCAACAAGTCCTAAACTGATTTGCAACGCTTCGTCAACCTGATCCATCATCTCATCATCAAGATGTGTTATCTTATCGGTTAATCGTTGTTTGTCAATCGTTCGAATTTGTTCTAGTAGTATAACCGAATCACGTTCAAATCCATATTTTTTAGCATCGATTTCAACATGTGTTGGAAGCTTTGCTTTTTGGATTTGTGCTGTAATCGCAGCGACTATAACGGTAGGACTAAAACGATTACCGATATCATTTTGTATTATGAGAACCGGACGAACTCCACCTTGTTCTGAGCCAACTACAGGGGAAAGGTCTGCAAAATATACGTCGCCACGTTTTACTATCAAGTGATTACCCCCCGCTAACTAAGCGCTCCACTTTAGAATCCGCTTCAGACTCAGCATAGAATGACTCAGAAGATATTAATAAGTTGATTTTAGCCATTTCCATGTATCCACGTCGCATTTGTTCGCGACTTTGGCGTCTTTTACGATCTTTTAAAAACATCTTAGTCGCTTGATAAATATACTCATTTCGATTACCGTTTTCTTGCTTTACTAATCCATCTAGTTCGCTTACTACATGTTTTGGTAAACGTACTGTTATTTCAGTTGTCGCATTTAGTTCGGACAAGTTTCAGCACCTCCAGAATCAACTATTACCCATATATCTCCCTATACTACATCATACCATTATTTTCAGTGATTGGAAAGACACATATCTTCGTTTATCTTAACCAAATAACAATGTTTCATACTTTAATACATCAAATTACAATTAATCTGATACTAGATAATTACTTATGGACTTAATATTTCCATTCTTTTTATATACCCTTGGTACCCTATGATTGATAAGGCAAGTTACTTCATAATTGATTGTATTCATATGTGTAGCGACTTCCTCAGCCGTTACTGCTCCATCCTTACTTTCTCCTATTAAAGTCACTTTTGTACCAACAGGATAATGTTTAGAAAGCTTGATCATACACTGATCCATACAAACTCTACCAACGATTTCTGCCTTTTCACCTTCAACCAACACAGAAAATCCTTGCATATCTCTAAGCCAGCCATCTGCATACCCAACTGGTAACGTCGCAATCCACTCAGAATCAGAAGTAAAATACGTTGCACCATAACTTACACCACTATTTACTGGTAATTGCTTAATATGAGTGATTTTCGTATAAAGGGATAGTGCTGGCTTTAATGTAAATGGTAACATTGGTTTTATTTCTAAAGATGGAGTTAAACCATACATGATAATACCAACACGTACAGTATTAAATAAGTTTGTTTCTAATGCAGCGGCTGCACTATTTGCACAATGAATTAGCTCTGGAGAGAATCCACTGCTCTTAACCCATTCTATACATTCATAAAATTTATCTACTTGCTCATTAAAATAGGATCTATTTAGCTCATCAGCAGTAGCGAAATGTGTAAACAAACCTTCCAGTATAATTGATGGATTTTTTCGTAAGATCGATGCAGCTTGCTCCCATTCAGAATTTGTTTTTAGGCCTAATCTACCCATCCCAGTATCAAATTTAATATGAATCATTGTACGATCTGTGCTTTTTAGATTTTTAGAAATACCTTCTAACCAATCAACATTATATGCCGTTAAAGTTAATTTATTCTTGATTGCCACGTTAATATCCTCTGGTCTAGTTGCTCCTAACACTAATATCGGCGCCTCTATACCTGCGTTACGCAGAAAAATCCCTTCATCAATAAAAGCAACTAATAATCTTGTTGCTCCAGATTTCAATGCTTGTTTTGCTACTTCAACGTAACCATGTCCATATGCATTCGCTTTTAAAGCTACATATATTTCTTGATGATTTGGGTAAAGCGATACAATATTTTTGATATTTTCCTCTATTGCATCTAAATCTACTTCTACCCAAGTGTCGCGAAAAAATGATGTTTCTGTCATGAACTACACTTCCTTATCGATTTACCCATTACTCTTTTTTTATATGTGTAAAATTATTTGCTTATTTTACTATAAATGTCAACCAATATACTACTCATTTATAGTTTATTTAAAATTTAAAAAGGCGTGATAAAGCATCATCACGCCCTTTTAAGTTTGAAAAAAATATTATTTTGTGCCTGTATCTCCGACTGATTGGGCAACTTGAATTAACTCACCTTGAGTTAAGTTTTTAGAAACAATCGTGAAATCTGTTCCACCGTATGACCATGTGATCATCTTATCTGATAATGCTCCTACCGTTTTACCTAAATCTACTGGTTCACCAGTGATTTCCATCGTTGTTCCAGACTCTGAAATTCGTGCTTTTTCCTCTATCAAAGTAAACGATTTTTTATCACCTTTATATGAAAGTATAACCTGAACACCATTGGCTGTTTTTACTTCTTGTTGATCATCTAACACAACACCCTTCATTAAATAATTAGGGTAAAGTGTAACTAATAAATTAGGATCATTATTTGGATTTGTAGATGTAGGAACACTTAAACGGGCGCTTGTCATATTTTTCTTCACATCAAAAGCATCATTATCAAACTTCGCATTGTATTGTACTTTATCGAATTTAACATCCAACACAACATTTTTATCTGTATCTAATAGTTTTACCGATTCAGGTGTCAGACCCTTTTTATTAAACGTAATTTCTTGTGTTGGGAGCAATTGTCTATTTGTGTAATTTGTTTTTGTTTCAAACACATATCCTTGCTTAGTTGCTTTAAACGTTGCATTCTTATCTTGTACTAAGTCATTAACTAATGATTCCGGTAAATATGGCTGACTGCTGTTTGATGGCCAATCGCTTTGGAAGCGATAGCTTTTATTTAATGCTGGCGTTAAAACAAACACACCCTCTTTGTTTCTTAAAATAATTTGGTTTTGATCACTCTTAGCATTTTTTAATTGAACACGGTAGTAAGAAGGCTTTTTATGCCAAATGACTACTTCATACTTTTGAGGATCATTACCATTATTAATTGTTAATGTTGCATCAGCCTTATAGCCATTCATTTTTTCCATCTGATTGCTAAGAGAACCTACAACATCATCTTTCGATTTCTTGCCACATGCAGCCAATGATAGTACTAACATGATTGTCAAAAGCATCGCTACAAGCTTTTTCTTCATCTCCCCAGCTCCTTTATTCCTCTTAAATTGTAAAAAAGAGAATTTTATGCAAAGGCTTATGAATAAATGTGCGCGAGTAGCTTAGAAGTAAAATCTAGATTTATTCATGCACGTTGCAACCTTGCTTCTCATATCCTCATGAAACTATATGAGGTCAAGCTCTAAAATATGCAGACTAGCATGACAAGCTAATTTAAAAAATTTAAAGAAAACGCTCTGATCACCGAGGGCTGTAAGTGAAGACAATGGAGTAGTTACACTTATTAATTAATCCTTATAATTTAACTATTACGTCGAGTACAAAAAAGAAAAGCCACTCTAAGGAGTGACTGTTTAAAAGGGTATTATACTTGCTGTAAGACCACTTGAGCAGCAGCATAATGTTCAGTATGCGTAATTGATAAAAACGGTATAAACGGCAAATCAACGGTTAAAACAGGCTTACCTTTTTCGTCATTTAAGATTTCAATATCATGAAATCCTAATTCCTTCCCAATTCCTGTACCAAAAGCTTTTGAACAAGCTTCTTTTGCGGCGAATCTTCCTGATAAAAATTCAAGTTTTCTTCGTTCTGATAAATTTTCGTATATTTCATATTCTGCTTCAGTTAAAATCCTTTTTGCAAACCGTGGCTGCGAGCTTATAATTTCTTTCATTCGTTCAATTTCTACTAAATCTAATCCTATACCTACGATCATATTTTCTCACCCTAACTTTCGAGTACTACGGTTTAAAATAAAAGCTTGAATCATTAACCATTTCAATAGACGGATGAGCTTTCATATCATCCATTAGTTGAAATAGTGCATTATCTTTTTGTTTTGCTTCAATCATACAATCAATTTGCCTAACCGAGCCATAAATTTCATTTAAAAATGTCATAAACATGTTAGGGTCAACAAAATCAGCATGAGCACGTATGTCTTTCTCATCTCTAGGGCTTGAAATATGCATTTTCATAGGCAAGCTCGAAGCTTTCCATGTATCGACTGCATAAGCCCAATTTTTTACCCAATCTTCATTTGTATGATTAACTAGATGATGATGATAGTCAAATACAAGTGGCACTCCTAATTTTTCACAAGCAAATAAGGTTTCATCAAACGTAAACGTAGTATCATCATTTTCAAACATTAGCATTTTTTGAATTTGCACAGGAACAAGGCTAAAATTCTCTATTAATTGTTCCAGTGATTTTTCCTTATCATCATACCCCCCACCAATATGGAGTACACATCGTTGTTCTGTATTAATCTTCATCGCTTTTAAAAGCTGATAATGCATTTTTAAGGTTTTTACCGATGTTTTTAATAGATCTTCATCCGTTGAATTTAAGATTACGAAATGATCCGGATGAAAATCAATCCTCATTTCATTCGTAATGGCAAATTTACCTAACTCAAGTAAACTTTCCTTTAATGGCTTTATGTAATTCCAGTCTGCTACTTCTTCATGGTTTGCTAAAGGGATTAATTTACTGCTCAGGCGAAAAAAAGATATATCGTGTGCTTTGTTGTGCTTTAGTAGTCTTAGACAGTTATTAATATTAGTATTAGCAATTTGCTCTAGCTTACGAATCGCCGCATCTTTATCCTTTTGTTTTAAAAACTGAGCAACCGTCATTGTCTTTGATGGTGAGGCGTTTTGTAAATTCATACTCATTGCGACATATCCAAGTCTTACTAACATTTTTATTCCAACTCTCATACGTTTTTAGTTAGTGTATGGAATCCGTCCAAATTCACACATTACAAAAGAATAAAATTATAAACAAAAAAGGCACATGGATTTTTACCATGTACCTTAACTAATACCTTATTTACTGCTGTCTTGTGGTTTGCGTTGTCCGCCACGGTTGTTATCACGAGAACCTTCGTTACGTTTGCCACGGAAGTTTCCTCCGCGGTTATCACGGTCTCCACGACGTCCATCTCCACGACGATTATCGCTACGACGTCCATCTCCACCGCCACGTCTATTTTCGCCACGACGGTATCCGCCGCCACCGCCACCGTTTCCTCCGCGTCCGCCACGGTCACGTTTGACCATTGGTGGCTCATCAGTTAAACGAACTGGTGTTTCATTTGGCTCTTTTGTTAGCATTTTTAAAGCTGCAGCTACAACACTTACAGAATCATGCTCTTCAAGTAATTCTTCTGCAATACGTTTGTAGAATGCTAAATTATCACTTTCCATAGTCGAAGTTAATTTTTCAGCAATGATACGTTGTTGACTTTCAATTGCTTCGTCTAATGTAGGTGCAGTCATACGTTCCATACGACGTTTAGTTGTACGTTCGATATTTTTTAATTGATTAAACTCACGAGGAGTAATAAATAACATCGCTATACCTGATTTTCCAGCACGTCCTGTACGTCCAATACGATGAACATAGCTTTCAGGATCTTGTGGAATATCAAAGTTGTATACATGTGTAACGCCAGAAATATCTAATCCACGAGCTGCTACATCAGTTGCAACTAAAACATCAATTGAACCAGCTTTAAATTTACGAAGTACTTGCTCACGTTTCGCTTGTGATAAATCACCATGAATACCTTCTGCAGCATATCCACGTAGGTTTAATGCTTCTGATAATTCATCAACACGACGTTTTGTACGACCGAAAATAATAGCTAATTCTGGTGTTTGAATATCTAATAAACGTGTTAGAACGTCAAATTTTTTCTTTTCTTGAACTTCAATAAAATGTTGTTCAATGTTAGGCATTGTAACTTCTTTTGCTTTTACTTTTACGATTTGTGGATTTGTCATGAAAGTTTCTGCAATGCGACGAATTGGGTCAGGCATAGTTGCAGAGAAAAGAAGTGTTTGTTTGTTTTCTGGAACTTCTTTTAAGATCGCTTCAATGTCTTCAATGAATCCCATATTTAACATTTCATCCGCTTCATCTAAAACAACTGTATTTACATTGTTTAGGCGAATTGTACGACGGTTAATATGGTCTTGAATACGACCTGGAGTTCCTACAATAATATGTGGGAATTTTTTTAATGAACGCATTTGACGATTAATATCTTGTCCACCGTATATCGGAAGGATTTTTACACCTTTATTCATACCGATTTTGTGTAATTCTTCGCCAACTTGAATAGCTAGTTCTCGTGTAGGAGCGATAACAAGTCCTTGGACATTGTTACTATCTACATCAATTTTTTCTAGTAATGGAATACCAAAAGCGGCTGTTTTACCAGTACCAGTTTGCGCTTGACCAATTACATCATGGCCTTGTTTTGCTAATGGAATAGTCTGCGCTTGAATTGGTGTAGCTTCCTCGAAGCCTAATTTTTCAATCGCAAACAGGATTTTACTACTTAATCCTAATTCTTGAAATGTTGTCAATTTGGTTAATCTCCTTTGTATCTCAATTGATCTATAAAAATTTAAAAAATTATATGTTTCGTGACTGTTTCATATGGAAGGTTCGTTTTTAGTGGAAAACAATAGTCCGAAGTTTCATGAAAAGGAAACAATATCTACCCATTATACGGACATTCCATCTAAAAAGCAAATGAAGTTATATTCTAACAATTTGATTTCCAAACTATATTTTACCCTTAAATTATCTTTAAATTCGCCATAAATTCATGTTTTTAGCCTTCTTCATCCCTTATATTACGAACAGTTTTCATTTGTTAAATTACGCGTATAAAGTTTTCACTTTGTATATTTCTACACGCGAGAAGTGAAGAGAAAAACTAAGCAAAAAAGGAAAACTTCTATTCCTATTTCTCCTGTCTTCCCCTCCCTTGATTATATGCTTACCCCTGATTTAGTAACGCATTTACAACTTCTTCTAATTTCATTCCCCTAGAAGCTTTAACTAATACTAGGTCATTAGGTTGTACTTGTTGTAATAAATCTTCAATTAATTTATTTTTATCTTCGAAGCTTTTTACTCTTGAAGAGTCCATTTGTTCAAAGGCTGATGTTGCTGCAAATTTACTTAATGGTCCAAAAGTATAAAGAAAATCAAAATGAAGATTTACAACTTCTTCTCCAATTTCTTCATGAAAAGCAATTTCTTGATCACCTAGTTCTAACATGTCGCCAAATACTACAAATTTTCGATTATAACCCTTTAGTTCTGAAGCAAATAAAAGAGCCGCTTTCATAGATGTAACACTTGCATTATAGGCATCGTTAATAATTGTTATTCCATTTTCACTCTTTAATAGTTCCATACGCATTTTTGTCATTTCTAAATTCTGCATACCAGAACTAATTTCATCCCATGTTAATGAAAACTTTCTCGCAACTGCAATAGCTGCCATTGTATTACTAATATTATGTTTGCCTAGTACGCCCAATTTGAAACGGACATCCTTAGCTTTATTTATTTCAAATTCACTACCAGATTCATTCATTTCAATAAATGTTGGAAACACATCATTACTTTCGTTTAAACCAAAAGTTTCGATTGTATAGACTAAGTTTTTGTCTTTTGTACCTTCGATTAATAATGGTTCATCACCATTAATGACAAGTAATCCATTTTTTGATAGTCCGCTAGCAATCTCAAGCTTCGCTTTTGCGATTCCAGCTCTTGAACCAAGTTCCTGCATATGTGACTCACCGATGTTTGTAATGATTGCCGCGTCAGGTTCAGCTAAATTAGATAAAAATTTAATTTCACCAAAATTGCTCATACCCATTTCTAAGACAGCAACCTCTGTATCTTCTGCCATCGCTAATACTGTTAACGGAAGTCCGATATGATTATTAAAGTTCCCTTGTGTTTTATGTACTTTATATTTTGCTGAAAGAATGCTAGTTAAAATATCTTTTGTCGATGTTTTCCCATTACTTCCTGTAATACCAACTATTTTACCATTCCACTCAGTTAAATATGATTTAGACAGTTTTTGTAATGCTTCTAATGTATCATCCACTAAGATAACAGATGCGTTTGTTGGTACATTTGAAAACTTTCTAGAACAAAGCACTGCACTAGCACCATTTTCAATTGCTTGAGGTAAAAATTGATGTGCATCGAATTTTTCACCAATCAGCGGTATAAATAATTTTTCATTTAAATCGACACGAGAGTCTGTTGAAACTCCGTTGATTGTTAAATCTTCACCCTTTAATTCGCTACCAGGGATCATGTTAACGATTTGAGATAAAGTACGTACGATTGACATTGTCACCGACTCCTCTTCTATAGCATGTTTCTTCTATTCACATGAAAACACTATTCAACCATGAATAGTGTTTTCAATTGTTAAATATTATATTTAATTTGTTGTTTTTGTTCGTAACGTTCAATTGCTAGGTCTATTAATTTTTCAATTAATTTTGGATATGTTAATCCAGTAGCCTGCCATAATTGAGGATACATACTGAACGGAGTAAATCCAGGCATTGTATTAACTTCATTCATTAATACGCCACCATCTTCTGTTACAAAGAAATCAGCACGAGTTAAGCCTGATCCATCGATTGCTTTGAACGCAACTTCTGCATAATGCTTAATTTTTTCATATGTTTCAGTCTCTACAGGAGCTGGGATAATTAGACCCGTATCGCCACTCTCATATTTTGCAGTATAATCATAAAATTCTACTGATGGTTTGATTTCGCCAACAACAGAACATTCAACTTGATCGTTTCCTAATACAGCAATTTCAATTTCACGGCCAACAATATTTTCTTCAATAATTATTTTACGGTCAAATTGGAATGCTTCTTCAAATGAAGCCATTAATGCTTCACGATTCTTAGCTTTCGTAATACCAACACTTGAACCTAAGTTTGCAGGTTTAACAAATACAGGATAGCCTAATTCTTTCTCGACTACTTCATAGCAAGACTCTGCATTTGATTTCCACTCTGTTTTTAAGAAATGTACATATTTAGCTTGAGGAATTCCAGCCTGAGCAAATAAGTTTTTCATAATCACTTTATCCATCCCAGCCGCTGAAGCTAATACACCATTACCTACATAAGGAATATTTAATAGCTCAAGTAAACCTTGAACTGTTCCATCTTCACCATTTGGTCCATGTAATAATGGGAAAATAACGTCAACTGGGCCAGTTGAATCTTGATTTGAAGCTGCTGGAATAATTGATGAAGTTAACGCGACAGGAGCGATTTCATTTACATGTTGATCTTCATTTGAGAATTTTAAAGCTGCAACACTTTCTACTTTCCCCTCAATTTGTTTCCCTTGTAACCATTCGCCTTGTTCTGTTATATAAATTGGATACACATCAAATTTTGTGTGATCTAAGGCAGAAATAACGGCAAAAGCTGTTTGTAATGATACTTTGTGTTCAGCAGATTTACCGCCATATAATAATCCTAACTTAATCTTCATGATGTTCCCCCTACTATTTTTTGCTCTCCCTATTGTACCACTTTATACAAATGTGTATAAGCTTTTATGGGTAGAAACCTATTTTTCTTTACAACATATGCAATGATATCTGTTTTGTGATTTCTTTACAACTAAAAAAAGCATAGCTCTACTTAAGCCATACTTAGTTTATAGACAAGAATACCCAAACTTGAATTCCAGACTGAGGGCAAGCGTTTTCAGGCAGTCCAAAAAGAGCAATAAGTACTGCTCATTTCACGATTCAACAAAGAAACAAGCGCCCTTAGAACTATTGCGCTATACCCTGTTGATTATCTCTAATCGCTACTTTTTCATCAAGTGAGCGATACATTAAACCTGATAGTACAACTCCTGTTCCTAGAATGATAAAAAGCCATATTCCAAGTTTTAAATCAAATAAAAATCCACCTAATAAAGGTCCAAGAAATCCACCAATCGTCCATTTCATACTACCAACCGCCATATAGGTCGCTCTTAAATCTTCAGGTGCAATATTCGCCACAAATGTCATTTGAACTGGCGACATGACCATTTCCCCAAATGTGTAGTAAATGAAGATCATTGCCAAGAAAAATAGAATTATCCACTTACCTAATCCAACTGTTAGTAATAATGGAGGTGCAAGGCCGATTGATAAAATACCTAAACCAAATAAAATGGTTCCATAAAACATCGTTTTTCCAATTGAACGATTCGATAAATAACTTGAAATCGGAAATTGCAAAAGAACAACTAACAATCCATTAAGCGACATTAAAAATGGGTAAGGATTCCACATACCAAATTGAGATTGAAAGGTTTGTTTAAAATAAAGTGGAAGCATTCCCTCAATTTGAGAGAAACCCATTGAAATAATTACGCCTGTTGCCACGTAAAAAATTAATAATTTATCAGATCTAATGATTTTCATAACCTTTTTAAAAGGTATTTTCGTTACTTCATTCTTTTCTTTAACATTCTTTTCTGCAGGAAGTGTTTCTTTTAATAGAATTAATTGTGCAATACTATAAAGCCCTAAAGTGATAGCTGCAATATAAAATAAACTGTCTTTTGAAAAGTAAACAATTGAACTTCCTAATAACGGACCGATCACAGTACCTACATTACTTCCAACCCTTAATAATCCATATGCTTCCGTTCTTTTCTCTGGTTCAGTAACATCAGCTACCATAGCAGAAGCTGCTGGACTAAAGAACGAGTTACTAATACCTAGTAAAATTGATAAAATTAAAAATGCTGTATAGCCTTCTGCTAAAGCAAAGGATACTAGAATAAGAGATGTTCCAAGCGTCGAAAAAACCATCATACGTTTTCGACCATATAAATCTGCGAGTCTACCACCAGCCATCGAACCAAATAATGATGCTATAGGTGAAATTGACATAATAAATCCTACCTTTAGCATTGAATCAACTTTTCCTTCTAGGTAGAGTGCAAAAAATGGCATAAGCATCATCATTGCACTACTCGTTATCGTTTCACCAATCACTCGAATCCACACATTACGATCCATACCTTTTAACTTTTTAAAAAAATTCATCCTTAAGCGGCACCTCCTAGTGCATCATAACTTCCATATTTAATCGTATCGGAAGAATTTTTAGTTTCAAATTACTTTATACTCGTATCCGATAAAATATGTTATACAAAACAAAAGGGCGTTCAAATTGACTTATCGCCATTTGAACACCCACTCTTTTTTTAAACTTTTAAACTTGTTCTTTTGAAGAAATTGAGAACATCAATCCCAAAAAAGTACCTAATAGAAATAAGGTTGAACAAGAGCCCATCAATACTATGCTCACCGTTAAGCTTACGCCCGTATGTAAGAAACCGCTTCCAGTGAAATATAGTAAAAAAAGAATAAGACCAATAAAAAAGGCAATACCAGAATATTGAGTATATGTTTCAACGATTTCATAATCAGTTCGCTTCATAATGATTAACCTCCTGTTTTCATCTTTTTTGTGAATTGCAATACCTAATTTGTGACAACTTTGTGACACTTTTATATTAACACACTCATTTCGCAATTGTAAATATTTTCTGAAAACTTTTTAGGAAATATTTTGGACAATATTAAGAAACTAATAATGTGGTTAGACAAATAACATCCCCCTTCTATATAAACAAACAAAAAAAACCGAGACGACAGTCATCTCGGTTCAAATTAAAATTATTTCAATTAGTTCGTACTTAGTTAAATATCCTTAGCGTCTATTTAAGAAAGATACTCTTATAATTACCATAGCCCTCTTCATCCATTTTTTCATATGGAACAAATCTTAGTGCCGCAGAATTTATGCAGTAGCGAAGGCCCTCGGGTCCAGGTCCATCATCAAATACATGCCCTAGGTGCGAGTCAGCTTCAGAACTTCTGACTTCAATACGCAACATCCCATGGCTATAGTCCTTCTTCTCTTCAATTTCACCTTTTAGAATCGGCTTTGTAAAACTTGGCCATCCACAGCCTGAATCAAATTTGTCTAATGAACTAAATAAAGGAAGTCCTGATACGATATCAACATAAATTCCTTTTTCTTTATGATTCCAAAACTCATTTCTAAATGGTGGTTCAGTAGCATCTTCCTGAGTAACAGCATACTGAATTGGTGTTAGTTTTTGCTTAAGCTCCTCTTGGCCCGTTTTCCAGTGTTCCTTTAAAAATTTTTGACGACCAGATCCTTTAAAGTAAAGCTGGTAACGAACCGGGTGCTTTTTATAATAATGCTGATGATATTCTTCTGCTTCATAAAATGGTTTTGCAGATAAAATTTCAGTCACAATTGGTTTCTTGAAAACGCCACTTTTCTCTAGTTTATCTTTCGAAGCTAAAGCTTGCTCTTTTTGATTTTCATTATGATAAAAAATTGCAGTTTTGTATGAACTACCTCGATCATTAAATTGCCCACCTACATCTGTTGGGTCAATTTGTTGCCAAAATAAGTCCAATAATTTTTCATACGGATAGACTTCTGGATCAAATGTAATTTGAACAGCTTCATAATGACCTGTTAAATGAGTGCATACTTCTTCATATGTTGGGTTTTCTTTTTCCCCACCTGTATAGCCTGAAACAACTTTAATAATTCCGTCCTGTTGATCAAACGGTTTTACCATACACCAAAAACATCCACCAGCAAATGTAGCCAATTCTGTGCCCATACCTTTACTCCTCCTAAAAATTGTCATTAATTATATTTACCATATCTAGAAGGTGATATAAATATTTTTGCTTAAAAAAGTCCATTTGCTAACTTGAAAGAATTAAGATTTGTATGTAAACTTATACGATAATTACACAGGAGGATATAAGATGTTAGAAGAATTTAAGAAGTTTGCTTTAAAAGGAAATGTACTTGATTTAGCAGTTGGGGTAATTATTGGGGGTGCTTTTGGTAAGATCGTATCTTCTTTAGTTGCTGATATAATGATGCCTATTTTTGCACTGATCATAGGAAAACAAAGCTTTTCTGCTTGGCATTATCATGAAATTAAATATGGCTCATTCATCCAAACAGTAGTCGACTTCCTTATCATCTCAATTTCAGTATTTTTCTTTGTTAGATTAATTAATAGACTTTCATTTAGAAAGAAAGAAGCAGAAGAATCAAAACCTGTTGTTCCTACTAAAGAAGAAGCTCTACTTATTGAAATACGTGATTTACTAAAAGAACAGGTTTCAAATCAAAAAGGTATAAGCTAAAAGCTTATACCTTTTTGATTTTAAGACAATATAAAAAACCTCGTACTATACTAAATATAATACGAGGTTAATAAACTATTAGAATTTTCCATAGCCTAAGAAGTGAGAACGAACCCAGCTATTACTTAAGCTGATTACGCTGATCCCTTTACTTCCAGCATGAACCATTTTATTTCCACCAATGTAAATACCCATATGTGAAGGACCATTAATATAAGTATTTTGTAAGAATACTAGGTCACCAGGTTGTGGAGAGCTGATTTTTGTCGCATTGCTCCAATATGTTTTTACATTTCCACGTGAGATGCCATATCCATTATGTGAATATACATACCAGATGAAACCACTGCAATCGAAACCGCTTGGAGACGTTCCACCAAATACATAAGGTACACCTTGGAATTGTAAAGCATAATCTACAAGTGAGTTTCCAGTTGCTGCTGGACCATCATTATTTGAATCTGATTTAGGTTTTGAATTTGAATCTGAATTTGAACTAGAATTTGAACTAGATTTCGAATCAGAATTTGAACTAGATTTAGTAGCTGGCGTGCTAACGCTGTCATCTTCTTCATCATCGCTAGATAATGCAGCTAACTCAAGAGATTGTTGCTCAAGACGTTGAACTCTTTCATCTTCTTTTGCATTCTCTAATTCTTTAACAGCTAACTTTAAGTTAGCTTCAGCAGTATTTAATGATTTTTGTTTTTCAGCTTGTGATTTTGAAAGTTCACTTTGTTGAGCCACTAAATCTTCTTTTGCTGTTACTAATGATTCTTTCTTCTGGTCAACAAGTTGTTTTTCTTTTACTACTTCTGCTTGTTCAGACTTTTGTTCTTTAATGATATTTTCATCAGCATCAAATAGTGTTGAAATTGAGTTTACTCGATTAAAGAAATCTACGATTGAATCAGAATTAAATAAAACGTCTGTTACTAGATTAACTTTTGGTTGTTTTTGCATTGCAACTAAACGATCCTCTAATAAATCGTTACGTTTTTGAATTCTGTCTTCTAAATATGTAATTCTTGCATTTTTATCTTTAATAATTTCTTCTGTTTCAGAAATTTCTGCTTTTTTTGCTTCTATGTTTTGCTTAGTTGTTTTAATTTGTTGATCTATTTTCTCTATCTCGTTGCTTAATTCTTTAAATTGTGATTGGAACTTATCTACTTCAGCTTGCTTTTTTTCAACTTTGCTATCAGCTAATACTGAAGCATTTGGCGCTAATGATAATACTATTGTACTTGCCATCGCCAGCACTGCTAGTTTTTTTCTTAACATTTCAGCGTTTCTCCTCTCGCTAATCTACGTAAATATTTATACCATAGATTCCCGAAGAGAGTCGCAATTGTTACAATATTGTAATATAAATGATAAATATGTCTTTATATGTCGATAAATTATCATCTTTTATTAAAGGAAACGAAATAAAACACTTCTATATTATATAGAAGTGTCAGTATTGATACAAATAACACAAAAACGTTAATTATCTATCTACGAGAGTTTTCGATGTAAACTCTGTCATTTCTAACTAAATCTTCATATGTTTCACGACGGACTACTTCTCTTGAAACACCCTCTTTAACAAATACTACTGCTGGGCGACGGATACGATTATAATTATTAGCCATTGAATAGCCATAAGCTCCAGTGCAAGATACAGCTAATACATCATTGTTTTGTACAACAGGTAAGTTACAATCCCAAATTAGCATGTCGCCACTCTCGCAGCATTTACCAGCAATCGATACAACTTCTTTATTCTCATCATTTGCTCGATTCGCAAGCATCGCTTCGTATTTTGATCCGTATAGTGCAGGACGAATATTATCAGTCATTCCCCCATCAACAGATACATATTTACGAATTGAAGGAAGAGTTTTTGTTGAACCAATCGTATAAAGTGTTGTTCCAGCTTCACCAACAATACTGCGTCCAGGCTCTAACCATAATTCTGGTAATTTGTAGTCTAGCTCTTCACATTGTTGCTTAATAATAGTAGTAATTTTTTCTATATGTTTAGCAACAGCTAAAGGCTCATCTTCCGAAGTATAACGAATACCAAAGCCTCCACCTACATTTAATATTTCAGCTGTAAAACCTAAATCATTTTTAAGTCCATTTAAAAAGCTCATTAATACATTGATTGCATGAACAAATCCATCTGGTTCGAAAATTTGAGATCCTATATGTGAATGTACTCCTAATAATTTTAGGTTAGTTGATTTTAAAGAAACTTCCACTGCTTCATTAGCTTGACCAGACATAATATCGAATCCAAATTTAGAGTCTTCTTGACCCGTCATTACATATTCATGTGTATGTGCTTCAACACCTGGCGTAACACGTAATAAGATTGATACTTCTTCATTACGTTGTTCAGCTAAGGCCTGTAATACTTCTAGCTCAAAGAAATTATCGACTACAAAACAACCGATTTTTGCATTTAAAGCTTCTTCAATTTCTTCAATTGTTTTGTTGTTTCCGTGAAAGTGAATTTTCTCAGCTGGATAACCTGCTTGCAATGCTGTATATAACTCTCCACCAGAAACAACATCTAGACATAGACCTTCTCTTTCTATTAAGCGGGCTTGTTCAACACATAGAAACGCTTTACTCGCGTAAGCAACCTGATATTTCATTCCCGTTTCTCTTAAAGCTTCATGGAATTCCCTACATTTTGATTCAATTAATGCTTCGTCATAAATGTATAGAGGGGTACCGTAATTTTTTACTAAATCTACAGTATCACAACCTCCGATTTCTAAATGTCCTTCATTATTAATTCGACTATTACCATGTAAATACATTCGTATTCTCCCTTCAAATCAAATGTAAGATCATTCTAAGAAGCTTCCTTCAATGTATTAGTGTATTAAAAAAGACACATGAAGGATATGTTCATGTGCCTATCGCTTTTTAAAAAAGGACTTAGCCAATCACATCTCTTCAATAGCTCTTCACAAACACATGTGACAGTACTACATTTATTAAATGTAGTCCCAGAAATAAAATGTGTGGCAATTTATTTCTTCGGCATAGGATCCTTTCTCATTTCGTCATAAAACCCACAGTTCTCTGAAATGATACTCATATACAATGCAACCTCTACGAATAGACTGTTATTTTTTATATTAGTCTATGTATAACACAGTCTAAAAATAGATGTCAAACCATTTTTAAATAGTTTGTCGATTTATATTCACTCACACACACAGCTTTTGCTTTCCAAAAATAGTATTTATAATATAGAATATGTTTTATGCGAGAGAAAAGGTGATTCAAAAATGAAAAATCATTTCAAAAATTATAAATTAAATCTAAAAAAGAAAAACCACTAACAAACTGTTAGTGGTTTTTCTTTTTTGTTGCCTTATTACAAAACTCTTAACTTAAGTAGAAAAAATTGGACTGGGGTGAATAGATTGCGTTCAAGCAAAATAGCTGTACTCTCAATATGTAGTAACACATTCATCGTTTTATTAAAATTAATTGTCGGGATTTTTACTGGTTCCGTAGCAATTATCTCTGAAGCAATTCATTCTTTATTGGACTTAGTTGCTTCAGTCATTGCCTTTTTCTCTGTAAGGATTTCAAACAGACCACCTGATAAGGAACATCCTTATGGTCATGGTAAGTTTGAAAATATTTCAGGTACAGTCGAAACAATCTTAATATTTGTAGCTGGTATTTGGATTATCATTGAATCTGTTGAAAAGCTACTTCATCCTACCCCAATTAAGATGCCAATTATCGGTGTAGTCGTCATGTTAATTGGAGCGTTAATCAATTGGAGAGTAGGAAAAATCGTTCAAAAAGTAGGTAATGATACTCATTCTGTTGCAATGCAATCAAACGCTTTGCATTTATTAACAGACGTTTATTCATCACTCGGAGTTGCAATAAGTTTAATTTTAGTCAGTCTTACTGGTTGGGAATTTCTCGATGCATTGATTGGAATTGGAATCGCAATTTATATAATGAAAGAATCAATCGAACTTGGACGTAAGTCGTTTACCCCCCTACTTGATACTGGGCTTTCTATAGATGAATTAAAACAAATCGAAAATGTATTATATTCTTTTAAATCCCAATTTATCGAATACCATGACTTACGCACGAGACGTTCGGGTGCTGAGGAGCATATAGATTTCCATTTAGTATTACCATCTCACATGAGCATTGAAGAAGCCCATATACTATGTGACAAAATAGAAGAAGAAATAAAAAAGGTTTTAGTAGATCCTAAAATATTAATCCATGTCGAACCAGAAAATGAAAGAATACAAAAACTTGATTTCATAAATACAGCATCTAGAGAAGAGCAGGAATTGCAAGGAGTAGGAAATTCATTAAAAGGATAAATGGATATTAGAAAACCCCACAAGGATTTTATAACTTGTGGGGTTCATTCTATTTTTAGGACATTTACTAAATAATAATTTCATCTGAAGGTTGCTCTGAATCGTCTCCTTTTAATTTTTGAGCTCTCATCGTAACCATTGCATAGCCGATCGCCATAATTATGCCAAAAACATATCCACCAACTGTAAAGATAATTGTACGTGAGTAATATGCTTTTAATCCATACGTATCAACCATCCACCATTGTGCAACAGCAAATACGATATCTTTAATAATCCATGCGACAAACAAGTACTGGAACACTTTGAACAGTGAAGGATGTTTATATAATTTTTTACTTTCTTCGCGATCTTGTCCCTGTATTGCAGCAATATCAATCATAAAATAATACGGTAATGGCTTTTTCAAAGCCAATAAAACTAAAAATACAACTACAACACCAAAGTGATAATACACATTGTACAAAATTAAGTTTTTCGCAGAACCTAATGCCATTAAATCAACGGCAGTACTTACAGTTAATGTTGAGATAATAAATATACCTGTAACATTAAACTGTTTAGTATACCAAAAACGAAATAAAGTATATAAGATCCCTGGAACCGTCGGTAAGAGCATCGCCCAATAGTCACTAAAATAGTGTTGTAAAACTTTATATAAAACAAGCGGAAATACTAAATACAAAATTAGATCGTAAATAATTAAATTACTTTCTTTTTTCATTTATACAACCTCGTTTTTTTAGGCCTTTTTCGTCATAATCATTGCTAGTTAATATTATTATTAATATTACTAAAAAACAAAAATCAATTAGAAAGTGCCATATTTTATTTTGAATTACCACAATTTTCAAACTAACAAAATGACAAATTGTTAAACATGATTATAACAAAAAAATCTAGGAGCATAAACTCCTAGATTTAATGTGTGGAAAAAAGTCAAAAAATAACTCTACTGGCCAAGTGATCTTTTTAAACCGTTTATTAATCCTGCATGTAGCCCTTCATGGAAAATGTTAAAGCTAATCATGTCTCGAACTGTCTTTATTTCAAAACTACCTAGTTTCATCTCTTTTGAAATGATTTCATCTAAGCGCCCTTCATATGTAGAAATAACTTGTTCAACTTGCTTTTCTAATAAAGTAACAATTTCCTCATATGATGGTGGCTCCGCTTGCCAGTCACCTGGTTTAGTCCCACCCTTGAAAAATTCAATGAATTCCTTTGGAAGTTTCCCAGCATCACCAGTGTTAGCATAAAGTAATTGCTCATATGCCCCTAGTACATGACCTGCATTCCAAAGAATATTATTGTTGAATCCGGCTGGTATTACATCTACAGCTTCTTTTGAAACAGAACCAAGAACTTTCAATGTATAAACCCTTGTAAACCTAAGTTGTTCAAAAATAGCATCTGCCATCTTGATCCCTCCATATAATGTCATTACTGATATTATCGTATCACGAATGAGGGATATTTTTCATAAAAAAGATGTTATCACGATAGAACCAGATGACTGTTTTTAACGATAATTAAGAAACAAAAAAAAGAGCCTCAATATGAGACTCCCTCCAGTACTATTAACTATCAATCTTTTAAAATAAAACCATTGATCCTGGACCAGTGAGCAATAACCCTACTGCAGCTGCAATAATTAATAGATTAAACTCAAATCCGTTCGAAGTATTCCAGAATCCGTTCTTTATATGAACCTTTAATACTGCTACTGCCATCACTACTATTATCAACCATGCGCCTATTTCTGTATATACACCAGCCGCTACAAAGAATCCACCTACAATTTCTGCCGCTCCTGTTATAAAAGCAAAAAATGCTCCAGGTTTGATTCCAATCGACTCTAACCATTGTCCAGTTCCTTTAATACCGTAACCACCAAACCAACCAAATACTTTCTGCACTCCGTGACCTAATAAAATAATACCTAAAACAAGTCGAATAACTAATAGGCCTTCATCAAGCATATCTCCACCTCACTTCTCTTTAATTTGAGATATTTAGTGCATAATTATTTTTATTCATTTTTTGACATGTTTATGACCTTTATTATTAATTTTTAAAAAATGAATCAGTTTTCTTGTATTCGAGGAATAGAATACTATAACAGAAGATTTTCTAACTTAAAAGGAGAGCATACATCATGAAAAAAGTCGTTCCACTAACTGTAATCGGCTTTTGGATTTTAATGCTACTACTCGCCATTCGATATCATTTATTTCATTTATCATTGCAAGATATAAAACATTTTATTACTAATTCTTCCATCAACCCGATGCTATTATTTGTCGCTATTTTCTGTGCAAGAATCTTTCTATTCATTCCTAGCTCTGTATTAATTGTAGTAGGTAGCTTGTTTTTTCACCCGTTTGAAACCATTCTCTTATCATTAATCGGAATGGCCATCACAGAAACAATTATTTACTTATTAAGTAGAAGTATTTTAAGTGATTCAATCCAGCAATTCATGGAGAATAAATATCCCTCTCTATTTGAAGAGATTATTTCGAACCGAAAGAGATACTTATTCTTAACAGTTGCAACTCCACTAGCCCCAACAGATGGTGCATGCTTTATCGCAGCCTCCACTAATATGAAATACTTGTCCTATATCGTAATTGTGCTTGCTGGTAATATTCCAATTGCAGTTCTTTATACGTTATACGGAAATTTCTTGCTTGGCTCACCATGGATTACAATCTGTATTACTGCTACAATCTTAGTCGGGTTTTTCATTTACATTTCTTTAAAAAAGAGACAAAAAAAGGATACACATTTCTCAGCCTAAACTTTTTCAAACTAAGTATTTTAAAAAATTGTTAATAAATAAATCGATTTTTATATATAAATTAAACTATACTAAGATTAATTAAAATTTTTTAAGAAATCGAGGTAAAAAGATGGAAACAAATAAGATTTTGTCCTCATTATGTTATTTTAGCGTATTCTTCGCACCTTTTTTATTCCCTATAATTGTTTATTTCGTTGCAAAGGATCAACAACTAAAATCGCATTCTAAACGAGCATTTTTTTCACATATACTCCCATTTCTAACGATTATTATTTTAGCGATTATTTCCCTTTTCACTTTTAATACTTTTGGTGATGGTGCAGGTTTTGCTCTTATCGGTGGATTTATATTAGCATTCATTGTTAATTTAATTGTCTTTATATGGAATATTGTTCAAGGTATTAAAGTATTGATGTAAATTCGTCATGTTTTCTACATTATTTCTCAGGAAATTTTCTATTTCGACAAACGCAATTATTCTTAATAAGTAAAAAGGCAATGTAATATTAAACCATTACATTGCCTTTTTTTATTATTCACTTTGTGTTACATAAGCTTCTTTTGAATTAGTTCGTTTAATTGATTTCTTAATCATTAATGATAAAGATAAGATGCAGGCAATTAAAATGGAGCTAGTTAAAGCTATTTGCGATGTTGTTAAAGAGAAAAATTTAGCCAAATAGACAGAGTATGAAAGTAGAGATGATGTAATTAATTTTGAAATCGAAGCAATTAAAAGAAACTTTTTGAAAGATACTTTACTAATTCCTGCCCCGACACAAATAATTTCATCAGGTAAAATCGGAATGATAAACATTAAAGTTAAAATAATTGTTTCATTTTTTTTGACATATTCCTGGTATTTTTTTAACTGTCTTTCTTTAACAAACTTTGAAACTAATTTAAGTCCACCTATTCTTGCTAAGAAATACATAATGACAATACCTAAAGTTGAACCTAAGAATCCAATTAACGCTCCTGTAAACGATCCGATTACAGCACTACCTGCAGGAATAGTAAGTGCTTCTGGTAAAGGTAAAAAAATCGGTTGAAATAAACAGATTAAGAAAAATAATAACTTTGCAGTTGTAATATGATTGGTTAATATTCGCTCAACTCCGTACTTATCTACGAATACTAGAAATTGACTGGCATAAAATAGAATTCCAACTACTGATATACAAAGTAGTAAACTAATTAGCGCTATTTTTGTAACCTTTAAAAACTTTTTATGATTCGATACAACTAGATAGAAATCTAGTAGCAGATTTCCCATGATTGCAAAAATAAATGATATTTTATAGATCGTTACGACAGTAGGTAAACTAGTGACTAATATTAAGATTGATATTGTAGCTAATACTATGTGTAATGTAATTTCTTTCATTGTATTAAACTGTTTATTTTCTTTCTTCAATGTTATCAACTCCTATACTACTGCTTGACCGTTCTTCAGTATTTTTCGTTACACTAATCGTAACGATTTAATATACAGTTTAAAACGCACTTAAGTATTAAACTTAGTAAGTCTTAGGTCTTACATTAAGGAAGTTTTTTTAAAATGAATGAATTTATATTCAAATATTCAACATTTATGATAAAATGCATCTATGGTTTTATATAGAAAATAAATATTTTATGATAATCAAACGGCCTCATTCGATTAAATAAAAAAACGACTGTCATCTTTTGACAGTCGTTTTGTTTTATTATTTAATTAAAAGTCAAAATTGTCTGGGTCTGGACCAACACGGTGGTTTTGGTTCAGAGAGTTGATTTGGTTCATATCTTCTTCTGTTAGTTCAAAATCGAAAATATTTGCGTTTTCTTGAATGCGGTGTTCTTTGATTGATTTTGGTATAATCACTACACCGTTTTGTAAATGCCATCGTAATACAACTTGAGCAATTGATTTATTATGTTTGTTTGCTATTTGTAGTAATGTTTCATTTTCAAATAATTGTCCTTGCATTAATGGAGCCCATGCTTCTACTTGAATTGAGTTTGCTTTTAAAAATTCTCTTAGTTCAACTTGACTTAACATAGGATGTAACTCAACTTGATTGATCATAGGCATTATCTCAGCATTCGCCATTACTTCTTTCAAGTGATGAATTTGGAAGTTACTCATTCCAATTGCTTTTACTTTTCCATTTTTGTATAGTGTTTCAAGTGCTTTCCATGATTCAACATATTTACCTTCTACTGGCCAGTGGATTAAATATAGATCTAAATAATCAAGACCTAGTTTTTTCAAACTTAATTCGAAAGCATCGATAGTTGATTGGTAGCCTAGATCAGCATTCCATACCTTTGATGTAATAAATAAGTCTTCACGTTTAAGACCATTTTCTTCAAGAGCTTCTCTAATTCCTTGCCCTACACCTTCTTCGTTTTGATAAATCGCTGCCGTATCGATACTACGGTACCCATTTCGTATTGCAGCTTTTACAGAATCAATTACGACTTGTCCATCTTCTACTTGGAAAACTCCTAACCCAATTACTGGCATTTCTAAACCATTATTTAATTTAACTAAATTATTCATTTTATTTCTCCCTTTTTTATATAATATTTTTTAAAAAATTTACTTTTTCTTTTCTAAAGAAGCACTCCAGATGCTTAACAGAACTGCTCCGAATACCATGATTCCACCAATCCATGGGGTATGAATCAACCCGATTGTATCTACGACTAAACCGCCAATAAACGCTCCAATTGCAATACCTACGTTGAATGCTGCTATATTTAGTGCTGATGCAATATCTACAGCTGAAGGAACATACTTCTCAGCTAATTTCACAACATAAATTTGTAGACCAGGTACATTCATAAAAGCAAGTAAGCCTAAGAAGAAAATCGTTACAATCCCTACTATTTTAAACGGTGCCGTAAACGATAGAATGATGAGAACAATTGCTTGAACAGCAAACATCCATGTTAGTGCTTTTAAAGGATTTTTATTTGCCGCTTTTCCACCAATCGTATTACCAAGTGCTACTGCAATTCCATAAACAAGTAAGATCATACTTACAGAGTTTGGAGCAAAGCCGGTGATTTTTTCAAGGATTGGTGACAAGTATGTGAATGCTACAAAAGTACCTCCATATCCTAATGCTGTAATAGCAAATGCCAAAAGTAATGGTCCATTTTTTAAAACTTTCAGGTTATCACTTAATTTTGAAGCTGGCGGTTGTTTAATTGTTTTCGGAACTAAAATTGCAATTGCTATAATTGCAATCACACCTAATAATGCCACAGCCCCAAAAGTAGATCTCCAACCAAAATGCTGACCAATAAATGTGCCTAATGGAACTCCTGTTACAGTTGCAACAGTTAAGCCCGTAAACATGAATGCAATCGCACTTGCACGTTTGTTTTCAGGAACTACATCCGCTGCAATTGTTGAACCGATTGAAAAGAACACCCCATGTGAAAATGAAGTAATGATTCGAGCAACTAACAATAGGCCAAAACTAGTCGAAAAGGCAGCAACGCTATTACCTACTATAAAAATAATCATTAAAAGCATTAATAACGTTTTTCGGCCAATCTTATTTGTTAATGCCGTTAAAATTGGTGCTCCAAAAGCAACACCCATCGCATATCCAGAAATTAATAATCCCGCTAATGTGATTGAAATTTTCAAATCACCAGCTAGAGTTGATAATAAACCAACGGGAACAAATTCAGTTGTTCCGATACCAAATGCACTAATGGCAAGAGCCATTAACGCGGGAGTGCCACTTTTTTTCTCTTGTATTTTAATCGAAGTAGCAGTCGAACTCATATAACTCCTCCTTGTGTTATAGTTATTTTTATTATTAGTTTGAATACAAAGAGACATGGCGCCTGAATAAAGTCTCTTCGTCATTCAAAACATAAATGAAATGAAATAGTAAAAGATTAACGTCTTCATCTGTACGTTTACTTTTTATAAATGTTTGTTAATCAATTAACTATTGTCATTATGCGCGATAGGATTGATTAAAAGAAGTATGTACTTTGAAGTGATATAGTTACTTTTTAGTAACATTTAAGTGAATAAAGGATTAAAACAGAGAAAATTTATAAAAAAATTTTTAACCAGACTTGAAACTACACAGTTTACGAAGAGAATGTTATGATATTTTAATCATTAAAAATATGTTGCGTAAGTAAATATGAAAGAAGGAGAGGCGAAAATGAAAAAATACAATATCCCAGTTGAGGCTTCCTTAGATGTAATCGGTGGCAAATGGAAGGTTGTGATTCTTTGTCATTTAACAAAAGGTACAAAAAGGACTTCTCAATTAAAAAAATTAATGCCGAACATTACTCAAAAAATGTTAACTCAGCAACTAAAGGAATTACAGGAAGATAATATCGTTCACCGAAAAGTATTTAATCAGGTTCCGCCAAAAGTGGAATATTCCTTAACTGATTACGGATGGTCTTTAAAAGAAGTATTAGACTTACTGTGCTCTTGGGGAGAAAATCATATTGAATGTATGTACCCTGACAAAAATGACGTACTTCTGCCACCAGTTGAGGATGAGATAACCTTATAAAATAAAAAAACTCCTTTTTCTATCTAAGAAAGGAGTTTTTTTCTGCAATCTATTTAAAATCTACTTTTACTTTTTGTGCTTTCGCAATTACTTTATGTTGATCATCTAATACATCACTTGTTGTTAACTCGATCCATTTTAGACTAGGATCAGTATGTTCTACTATAAATCCCATTGCACCTTGTTTTGAACCATTAGGATTGATTTCCCCACCTAAATATTCAATATAGAAGTCATCTTTAAATTCCTTTACTTCATTATTACTTGTCATCAAATGGGCAACTGGACCAAAGTGTAATTGTTTATCGGAGTGGTTAATGATTTCTACCTCTACCTTAATAAATCGAAAGCTTTCATAGCTTTCAGTATAATAATGAAAATAATCCATTAAAGAATACGTCGGTAAGTTTTTGATCAGCTTAATCTGTTTAATTTTCATTTCAATCGGCCCAATTGTGTAAGACTTATTTAATTTAGCATTGCCTTCTAAAGTAACTTCACCTTTTTCATCTTTCAGTGTTTGACCTTTAAGAAGTAAATTCGTATCATCTGAAACCTGTGGATTTGGCACATATACATCGTTTAATGACTTTGCTCGGCTTTTGGAGATTGTAGAGACATTTTTTATATTCTCTGCTGAAGCAGTTGTTTTCTCCTTCTGAACTAAGCTACATCCTGAAAGCATTAAAGAAAGTAAAATAAATGGAATCAATTTTTTCATAAAAATCCCCTTTCATCCTTAAATCCCGTTAAATGGGTCATTTAACGGGAGCTGATTTTTTACTTATTTACCATTCTTTAAAATACTAAAGATGTTTTTTGCTTGGTCAGTATTATCAATTTTCCCTGCAAATAGTTGACTACCAGGGCCATAAGCATAAACATTTACGTCTTCACCTGTGTGACCACCTGTAGTCCAACCAGTTACTGAACGGTTATCAAAAATTGCTTCGATTGCATTATCAATCTCTAACATATTTTTTGACTCTGCCGCTTTTTTTACAGATTGAATTTCTTCAGGCTTCAATTCTAAGTTAATGTTCGATTTTAATGTTTTTTCTACATCTGCTCCTTTACTAATTTGTTCAGCCATGAAATCAGGAGTACGATTAGCTGCAGCAATCGGTGCGCCGTACCAATTGTAATCTCCTTTTGCCCCAATAGAATATCCGCCTGTTGAATGGTCTGCTGTTGCAACGACTAATGTATGCTTGTCCTTTTTAGCAAATTCAATTGCAGCTTTAAACGCTTTTTCAAAGTCTTCCATTTCACTCATTGCCGCAACAATATCGTTATCATGTCCAGCCCAATCAATTTGACTACCTTCTACCATTAAAAAGAATCCATCTTTATCTCTGCTTAATTTATCAATTGCTGTATTTGTCATATCACTTAATGATGGCATTGAATCATCACGATCGATCATCTTTGGCATTCCACCAGGAGCAAATAAACCTAATACTTTATCGTTTTTATCTTTTTGCATTTGATTTTTATTCGTTACATAAGAGTATCCATCTTTTATAAATTGCTTTGTTAAATCACGATCTTCTCGAACAAAATTACTTAATCCGCCACCAAGCATGACATCTATTTTATGTCCACCTTTAATTAGTTCATCATAATAATCATCCGCAATAGCATTCATATTTTTACGACTTACATCATGCGCTCCATAAGACGCCGGTGTAGCATGGGTAATTTCTGAAGTAGCTACAAGCCCTGTTGCTTTTCCTTTTTCCTTTGCAGCCTCTAGTACTGTTTTTACTCTTGACCCATCATTATCTACACCTATTGCTGCATTATAGGTTTTAACCCCCGCTGACATAGCTGTTGCCGCTGCGGCAGAGTCAGTAATATTTTGCATTGGATCCTCAGGATATGTCATTTGTTGTCCTACTAAGTAATGATCGAATTCTGTTTGTTCAACTTCTTTTGTTTTTGGATCATCTTTTAAATAACGATAAGCAGTCGTGTATGAAACACCCATTCCATCACCAATTAAAAAGATCACATTTCTAATTTCATTCTTGTTTGTTTCCTTAGCTTGTACTGTATGATTAGCAAATGAACCAATCAACGAACCAAATGCCATCGTTGAAAGCACAGCCACTGGAATTAACTTTTTCTTAAGTTTGTTTCTGAACATAAAAAATCCCCCTAAAAATTAAAATTTCATTAGATTTCACCTCTTAATTTTAATGAAATTTTATTAATTTACTTTGGAGGTTCTGTAAATAGAGTATTAAGAATTGTTTTTAATAAATTAATTTTCTTAATTAAAACTAACTACTACTTTTTGATAGGATTACAAATATGTACCGACTAGCTGTGTCTTCTTCACAAATACATCACATTTTTGAACTAAAATGTCTAATTGAATAGAGTGGTTAATTTAACAAAAATAATAATATTTCATAATTACAAGTTTTTACATTATATTAAATTAAGCACAAATTTTTACATAAGAAGGAGATTTATATGAAAAAAGGTTTATCAATCATAATTTTACTGCTATTTTTATTCCCAACTATGGCAAGTGCGCATACTAAGCTTGTTTCTTCTAATCCATCAAATGGGCAAATTATCACTGAACCAACTAAACAAATTACGCTTGAATTTGAAGAGGCTCTTGAACAATTAGGTACAATCAAATTATATAAAACTGGGTCTGCTACAGCTGTTACAAATGTTTCTATTAAAGGTAATAAATTAATTGCTGATCTACCAAATGGTTTAGAAAATGGTGATTATAAGATTGAATGGAAAGTAGTAAGTGAAGATGGTCATCCAGTAACAGGTCAAATTCCTTTCAAAGTGCAATTAAAGCAAGCTGAAACTAAAACGACAACTGAAACTAAAACAACTGACAAAGTAGTTAAAGATCAAACGCCAGCTAAAGAAAAACAAAAAGATGCTACTCCTAAAAAAGAAAGATCCAAATATCTTATTCCATTAATTGCAATCGGGCTATTTGGAATCGCGTTAATGGTTGGTGGAGTTGTTCTTTGGAATAGAAAATGAGTTATATCGTTCCGATCACGGAGTTCATAACATATATCCTTTATTCGATATTAGCAGGAAAGTTTGTATTAGATTTTGTACCGTCAGATAAAAAACCAACAATCAGTATTTCGAAAGGTACTGTTTATTTGGTTATTATCGGTATATTATTCTTTTCACTATTTCCTGCTATTCGAATTATTACTTTTTTCCTAGATGATGTTCATCTTAAAACAGCTATATATTCTGTTTTCATAAAAACAGCTGTAGGTAATGCATGGATTTATTCGAGTATGTTTGCCATTATGCTTGTCATTAATATTTATAGCGATGGCAAAAGGTTTTTTAATTTCTTTTGGTTATTCATGATGATTTTAAGTATCGGTTATGCAGGTCATATAACCTCTATGAATTTTTGGACGGGTTTTATCTTTCAAAGTAGTCATTTTCTAATGGTTTCTATTTGGAGTGGAATTCTATTTAATGTCACTTGGCTAGCTAAGGACACGAATAAATATGGTAGATTCTTGAAATGGTTTACACCTTTAGCCATCATATGTGTCGTTATTATTTTCACTAGTGGTGTAGTCTTAATGCTAGAAGTCGTCAAATTGAAAGACTATACGAATGCTTGGTTACTTCCTTATGGACAGATGTTAGTCTTGAAGCACATTAGCATTATTCCAGTATTGTTTTTTGCTTTTTTCAATGGTGTACTAATGAGGAAGTCCGCTGAAGGCACTACGAGTAATATTCGTAGTTGGTTAAAAGCAGAGTATATTACCATCATAATTGTGTTCTTTTTTACAGCTATTATGGGTACTAAATCTCCACCGCATAATATTAATTTAACTTTGCAAAATGAGGGTCCGTCTAAATGGAGTGAATGGATTATGGGAATTGATATTACTTTACCTATTAGAATAGCTTTTACTTTTACGGTAGAAGGAACGATGTTAATGAGTATGTCGATCATCTTCCTAGTGTTATTAGTCATCAGCTTTATGAAAAAGACAAAAATCATGCTACCAATTGTATTTAGTCTTTGCTTTGTGATGACAATGTATCTTGGTCTAATGTATAGCGTATCGGTTTAGAAAAAAGATTGTACTATGTATTTAAGTACAATCTTTTTTTCTTTATTATCTAGTTTTAACGTCCGTGTCTCCATTTAGTTGGCTTTCCTGATGAAGGGCAATTAGGGAATTTTTGTCCTGCTTGTAATTCAATATGTTCCCCGTCTTTATCAGTATAATAGCCCGAAATCTTTACTGTTTCACCTGTATCATGTGTATGTCCAAATTCTTGAGTATCCATCATAAACCTCCTTTTCAACTGAACTAGAATTACTTTTTCCTTCATCAAAGTTAATTATTCGATTACGACATCTTTTTTAGGATTTTTTGCTTATCTTTCTCGAATTTGTTTATCATGTACGATGTTTCTCCACTTTAAGTCCCCTCGCTCTAGACCATGAATTAAAATTTCTGCTGTACCCATGTTTGTTGCTAAAGGGATTGAGTAAACATCACATAAACGAATTAAAGCCAAAATATCTGGTTCATGAGGTTGCGCTGTAAGTGGATCGCGAAAGAAGATAACAATATCCATCAAATTCTTCGCGATTAAGGCACCGATTTCCTGATCTCCCCCAAGCGGTCCAGAATTAAATCGATGTATTTTTAAATTTGTATTTTCCATTATTTTTGTTCCAGTTGTTCCTGTTGAATATAATTCATGTTTAGATAAAATAGATTCATATGCCATCGCAAAATTTACTAATTCTTTTTTCTTTTGATCGTGTGCAATGAAAGCAATTTTCAACGTCAACATTCCTCTCTTTTCGGAAAAATCGATTTTAATTTCGGCAATTGTTCGTAAAAACAATCGGAAACGACTCCATTCAAATTTAACCTTTATATATTTTTTTACTTCTTTGTATTGGTTATTCTACTCTTGCTTATGCTTTTTACTATTATTTAGAAGTTGGAATCCGAATAGTAAACGTACTTCCTTTTCCCACTTCACTATTTACTTGAATAGTTCCATTATGAATTTCCACAATCCATTTTGCAATCGCCAAGCCTAAACCATGGCTACCGATTTGTCTAGATCTTGATTTATCAGATCGATAAAAACGATCAAATATTCGGGCATGGTCTTCCGGTTTAATCCCAATACCAGTATCTGTTACTTGGATACATAGTTCATTTTCTTTATCCGAAAGAACTAACTGGACCTCTCCTCCAATAGGTGTATACTTAATCCCATTATCTATTAATATATATAAGAGCTGTGATAACTTTTCAGAGTCTCCTTCAGCGACTACATTCTCTGGAGCAGTTAAGTTTAAATTGATTTGTTTTGATGCTGCTAACGGTTGTAGAGATACAATCGCCTTTTCTGCAATGGAGCGAAACTCAAACTTTTCTAATTTAATTTCAACTTGATCTGAGTCTGAACGAGCTAATGTTAATAATCCGCTGACTAAGTTTGTCATCCTTTTTACTTCGTCTTTCATATTAAATAAAAGCTTTCGAGAAAAATCATCTTTCTCTGTATCGATTGTCATTTCCATTGCATCGATTGACGATAACAAAACGCTTAATGGTGTTCTTAATTCATGAGATGCATCTGCAACAAATTCGCGCTGTCGATTAAATGATTTAAAGATAGGGATCATCGCTTTTTTTGACATAAAATAACTGATATATAGTGCAACCCCAGAAAATACGATTGTTAAGCCTACCAGTATAATGACAACAAATTTGAATAAATGGTAAATATCCGATATATCTTTTCCAACATAGATTGTACCGATGATATTTCCCTTATAAAATAGTTGTTTACCTGAAACCATCAAACTAATCTCTTTTCGATTTGAAGGAACATGTATTTCATGATCATGGAATTTTCTCATGTCCTTTTCAAACTCTTCATGTTCTAATTTAATTTTTAATTTTCGGGTTTCATTTCCTTTAGGAATCCATCCTTTTATTTGTCCAAACAGCCTAGACCTTAATTGTGGGATATCCTCCTGTCCCATTATTAATTCACCATTTGGATTAACTACATAATAAAAAAATTGATCGACACCTGCTAAAACTACTTCTTGGTTATCGTCTTGGAGGTTTCCTTGTTGATTTTGAATCATATAGTTTTCGATAATCTTTGCTTCTTGAGTAGCCAATGATTCCACTGTACGTCTTTGATCATTCATTATGACTACATATAACACTGCAAAGACTATGATGATGAATATAATTAGAAAAAGCATAACAAGTCCGCTATATAGTATTGTTAGGCGATTTTGCGTTAGGTTAAAAACATCTCTTCCTCCGCGATTTCGAAAATCACGTAAATAAGATATAAGATTAGTGATCAAATTTATATCCTACCCCTCTAATGCTTTGTAGCAAATCTTGTTTACCAAGCAAATCTAGTTTCTTTCGAAGAAGTTTAACAGTGGCATCAATCGTTTTCATTGCAACATCTGAATCAAAACCCCATACACGCTCCAAAATAATTTCACGAGGTAATACTTGACCTTTATTTTGTATTAAAAAATCAACTAATTGAAATTCGCGAGGGCTTAATTGTATTTCAGTGTCTCCACCTCTGATTGATTGACTTGTACGATTTAGAATCATATCACTAATAAGAATTTCTTCCTCTAATATAGGAGCATAATTACGCCTAGAAAGTGCTCTTAATCGAGCTAGTAACTCATCAATTTCAAAAGGTTTAACTAAATAATCATCAGCTCCTGAGTCCAGTCCTACAATGCGGTCTTCTAGGGCGTCTTTAGCTGTAAGGATTAAAATCGCTCCTGAATATCCTTCTTTTCGTAACCTACGACACACTTCTATTCCTGTTCCTCCTGGCATCATCCAATCTAATATTAATACATCATAATGGGTGTTCGTAGCGTAATAGTAAGCTTCTTCTCCTTCTGTAACCCACTCCACTTTATAACCTGCTTTTTTCTTTAACATATAACTGATTAGCTCACCAAGTTTCAAATCATCTTCAGCTACTAGTATATTCATCATCAAAAATACTCCCTTGTTTTATATAAGATCTCTATAATTTTCAGTTGTCTTCTTCATCTTTTCCATTTTCAAATCAATTATAAAATAAAAGGAAGCACCCGTTAATTAATACGGTGCTCCCCGATATTTCTTTTAAATCATGACCTTAGGCAGTTTCCACAGCATGCTGTTTTAGCTTTTGTAGCTCTTCTTCTATTTCTTCACTCATTACGTTATCTTTATATCCATTAGATAGGTTATTATGATATGCAAATTTATTTTGAGCTTGTACTTCTGCCTCCATCATAAGTATTCGATCTTCTGCACGTGCGATTCCATTTGCGATTGTTTCTGAATTAAATGAAACGGATGTTTGTTGAATTTGTTTAATTGATTTTGCAATATTTGCTCTAGATACTAGTAAAAGTCTCTTATGCAGATATTCATCATATTTACCTTTCAGTTCATCTAATTTTTCATATAGTGACTGAGTTTGATTTTGAATTGTATTTAGCTGCTCTGTATAGAGGCTTAATTGATTTTCATGAACAAGTTTTTCCTGTATAGCCAGTTTTGCAATGGAATCTTCTCCATTTTCAACTGCTAGCTTAGCTTGTCCACTTCTTTTGTTTACTAGTCCTTCTGTCTCCAAGATCAATGCTTTTTGCTTATTCTCTAAATAGATTTGACGAGAGAGTGCTTCCTGACCTTTCAAAAGATCTTCTTCCATTTCCCTAATATATTGATTCAACATTGAAATTGGATCTTCTAAACCATCCAGTGCTCCATTCACTTTAGCCAAAGATATTGATTTCATTCTTTTAAAAATGCCCATTTTATTTATTCTCCTTTTTTGATAATAAATTTTTTTCCCATTTATCCAATAAATCTGCGTTTGTTCTGTTTATAGGTGTGTTAAAACTAGTTGTATCTAATGAAATTTGATTAACCTGGCTAGCTTGTCCCTTTTTAACTAATTTTTTAAAGATAAAAGTCACTACCGCAAATGCGATTAAAAGGAATAATACTAAACCAATCCAAGAAAAGTCATGAAAATGGTGTGGACCATGCATCATCTGATGTGATCTAAATTCGTTTCGACCGTCTCTATCCATGTACATTGAATGTTGATCAGCAAAACGTCTTTCATGAAAACCACCTAGTAATCTAAGAAAAAAATGCACCCCTAAAACAAAAACTGCTGTTATAGAGACCCATGTAAATAATCTCCTTACTCTTTTATTCATGTTATTTCCCTCCTCTCATTTCTTAATAAATTGAATTCTAATAGAGTATGGTGAAATTATGGTGAAAACGAAAAATTAGTCGTTTTGCTTATTAAAAAAAGATAGGTAACAGATTTTCATCTGCTTTCCTATCTCTTTTTACGTATATTTATTTATAGGCTTCAATTAATTAATCCGGTCCCTTTAATTTTCACTTCAAAACAGTAAATTTTTAGTAGCCTCTTTTGTTATTAATATTCAACCTGATTTGGTTTTTTTATGACAACACGCTCATCATCTTCACTAACATGAAAGTCATCTTTTGTTGGAATGAAGTTTTCATCGTAAATTTTTATCATCATTTTCACTCCTGCTCATTATTTAATAGCAAATTTTTTCCATATCCTTAAGTTAGCTTGATTAGAAAAGGTTTATTCTTAGTTTTTGAAAATTTTTGCTTTGTCTAACTTCAGAAATGGAGAAGCTTGGATGTGTCGTCATGTTCAATTAAAAAAAGGACTAATGGTCAGCACCACTAGTCCCCTGTATTCTATATTTAAAGTTATTTAATTGGTTTTCTTATTACAACACGCTCATCAACTTCACTAACGTGAAAGTCGTCTTTTGTAGGAATGATATTTTCATCGTTAAACTTGATCATCATTTTTACACTCCCTGCTCAGTTTTTATGTTCAAATCTGTTTTTTAATAAACTTTAAGATTACTAATTTGATTATTCAACAGTAACTGATTTTGCAAGATTACGTGGTTTATCAACATCACAACCACGATGTAAAGCAGCATAGTAAGAAATTAATTGTAATGGTACGACTGAAAGGATTGGAGATAATTCTTCTTGTACTCTTGGTAAAATGAAGCGATCGCCTTCCATATTTAATCCTTCCATAGAAATGATACAAGGGTTAGCACCACGAGCAACAACCTCTTTTACATTTCCACGAATGTTTAAGTTTACTGATTCTTGTGTTGCTAATGCGAAGATTGGAGTCCCTTCTTCGATTAGAGCAATTGTACCGTGTTTTAACTCTCCACCAGCAAATCCTTCTGCTTGGATGTAAGAAATTTCTTTTAGTTTTAATGCACCTTCTAAGCAAACGAAGTAATCTACGTTACGACCGATGAAGAATGCATTACGAGTTGTAGCTAAATATTCTGTGGCAATTTTTTCAAACTCTTCTTTTTGGTTTGTAATTGATTCCATTGCATTTGCTACAATTCCAAGTTCTTTAACTAGGTTAAAGTTAACTGTTTTTCCTTTTTCTTTTGCAAGAGCATTTGCTACAATTGCAAGTACTGCTAATTGTGCAGTGTAAGCTTTCGTTGATGCAACAGCGATTTCAGGACCTGCGTGTAAAGGAAGAGTGAAATCAGCCTCACGTGATAATGTTGATCCTGGAACGTTTGTAAGTGTAATTGCTTTATGACCTAATTTATTTGTTTGTACTAAACATGCTCTACTATCAGCAGTTTCACCGCTTTGTGAAATATAAATGAATAATGGTTTTTCTGAAAGCAGTGGCATATTGTAAGAGAATTCACTTGCAACATGTACTTCTACAGGTACTCCCGCCATTTTTTCAATAAATTGTTTTCCAACAAGACCAGCATGATAACTAGTTCCACAAGCAACAATATATAATCTGTCAGCTTCTGCTAAAGCCGCTTTAATTTCTGAGTCAATCACAAGCTCGCCGTTTTCATCTTGGTACTTTTGGATAATATTACGGATTACTAAAGGTTGCTCATCTGTTTCTTTTAACATGAAATGAGGATAAGTTCCTTTTTCGATATCGCTAGCATCAATTTCTGCAGTATATGGAGAACGTTCTTTAACATTTCCGTTTAGGTCCATTAATTGAACACGATCTTTAGTAAGTAAAATAACCTCTTTATCCATTAATTCAATAAATTGATCAGTAATTTGTAACATTGCCATCGCATCAGATGCAATAACATTAAACTCTTCACCAACACCAACTAGTAATGGACTTTTGTTTTTTGCTACATAAATTACATCATCGTTTTGTTTATCTAATAATGCAATTGCATATGAACCTTTCAGAAGCTTAAGTGTTTCTCTAAAAGCATCAAGCACAGATAAACCTTTTTTTATATGCAGTTCAACTAACTGAACAATTACTTCAGTATCTGTATCACTTGTAAATTCAATATCATTTAAATAATCGTTTTTTAATTGTACATCGTTCTCGATAACGCCATTATGAACAAGTGTAAAACGTTCAGTAGAGCTTTGGTGAGGATGCGCATTACGTTTACTTGGAGCACCATGCGTTGCCCATCTTGTATGACCAATTCCAACGTTTCCGTCCGTTTTTGTAGGGATTGATTTACGTAATACTGCAATTCTACCTTTTTCTTTATAAACTTCTACACCATTGTCAGTTAAAAGTGAAATCCCAGCAGAATCGTAACCACGATACTCTAATTTCTCTAAACCTTTTAATAAAATTTCTTTCGCATTATCATTTCCAATATATCCAACGATTCCACACATAATTAACTATTGCTTAGTAAGTCCTAAAACAAGACATACAAAATGTATAGGAATGGAACGCTGTTTTCCTAACCGTTTAACTATTTAATTTTCTATTCCCTCGTCATGTTTAATAATGGTAGAGGACTTACAAGCAATATCCACCTACCTTTCATATTCCGCTCATTAGCGAGTTCATTTTTTTTGTTTTAAACGGTGTATCAGATTATTTACGTTTGTGCACACAGTCACCCATGTGTTTTACATAAATAATTTCGGTTGTGATACAGCAACCGGGAGTCATCCGCCGAAACTTCGATAAAACTCCACCTCGTCAACTACACATTCACGTCTAATGTAGTTCTGGCGCTTTTTTAATACTTTATTATTTCTATACTCCTTCCCTGTTAGGAAAACAATAAAACAACTATACTATACTGTATTAAAAATGGTCAACAAAAATATGTTGAAATAAGTTATAGAATAGCTGTATATAACAAAAATATGCATAGACTTACACAAAAGTGCTCATCAATGCATATTTTTTAATTTATATTATTCTCCAACTTCTTCTTTTACAACAGCAACAATACGTTCAACATATTGTTTACATTCTGCCTCAGAAGGAGCCTCAGCCATTACACGAATAAGTGGCTCAGTACCAGAAGGACGAACTAAAATGCGACCATTGCCGTTCATTTCTTCTTCTACCTCTGAAATGATTGCTTTAATGCGTTCGTTATTAAGTGCTTCATTTTTATCTGTAACACGAACATTAATTAATAATTGTGGATACTTTTTCATTTCTCCAGCTAATTGTGATAAAGTTTTACCTGTTTCTTTAACAATACTTACGAGCTGAATCGCACTTAACATACCATCACCAGTCGTAATATGATCTAAAAAGATGATGTGACCAGATTGCTCACCGCCAAGATTGAAGCCATTCTTTCTCATCTCTTCCATTACATAGCGATCTCCAACACCTGTAACTGCACTTTTCATCCCATTCGTTTCTACTGCTTTGTAGAAGCCTAAGTTACTCATAACAGTTGATACAATTGTGTTTTGTTTTAGACGACCTTTTTCATTTAAATATTTTGCACAAATATACATTATTTGGTCACCATCAACGATTTCACCATTTTCATCGATTGCAATTAGACGATCTCCATCACCATCGAATGATAAACCGATGTCAGCACCTTTTTCCTTTACAAGAACTGCTAAAGCTTCAGGATGTGTAGAACCTACACCATCGTTTATATTAAATCCATTAGGATTCGTTCCCATTGTAACAATATCTGCTTCTAAATCTGCGAATAAATATGGCGCTAATGAAGAAGTAGCACCGTGTGCACAATCTAGAGCAACTAATAGGCCAGAGAAATCTTCATCAATTGTGTTTTTAAGGAATTGTAGATATTTTTGACCACCTTCAAAATAATCACTAACTTGACATAAATCATTTCCAGTTGGTCTTGGTAGATGATCAACTTCTGCATCCATTAGCTCTTCAATTTCATCTTCTTGCTCATCCAACAATTTAAAACCGTCTGGACCAAAAAACTTAATCCCATTATCTGCAACAGGATTATGTGAAGCTGAAATCATAACACCCGCTTGTGCTCCAAGTGCTTTTGTTAAATAGGCAACACCTGGAGTAGAAATAACACCTAATCTCATAACTTCAGCACCAATTGATAATAAACCTGCAACTAGTGCTCCTTCAAGCATATGTCCTGATACACGTGTGTCACGCCCAACAATTATTTTAGGTTTGACATTGTTTTTAGTTAATACATAACCGCCACAGCGTCCAATTTTATATGCTAATTCAGGAGTTAACTCTTTATTTGCAACTCCTCGTACACCATCAGTACCAAAATATTTACCCATTTTAACTCTCCTTCTAATTCGATGACTGTCCTACATCGCCTGAATTCTCATTTTCATCAGTTTGAGCAGATTTTTTATCAGTAATTTCAATCGTTATTGTATCAAACTCTAAACTATATATAACTCCTTTAGGGCCGGTAATAGTAAGCGCTACATCTCTAGTTCCTGGATCTAGTCCATTAACTTTTGCTGTAATATTTAAATCGCTTGGATTAATCGCATCCAAGTCATCCTTAAATCCCTTAGCAGTAACTACTACTTTTCCTAATGGAGGCTTAGTAAACTTATATTCAAATTGATTATTTTCACCCACTAAATTAATAGGGATATTACTAAATTTCTTTTCCGTTTCTTGATCAAAATTAACGTCTACATTAATCGTGCTAGAGTCAACTCTAAATGCTCCATTTGGCGTAGGTACATTAACTTCATATGTACCACTTTGATTAAATGAAGATATGTCAACTGGCACTTCTATAGGACCGTTAAACTTGTCCAACCAATCTTTAGACGCATAAATTCTTATTGCATCAACTTTACTAGCAAGACTACTTAGTTTTAAACCATCCTTAAGTGTTCCTGTTTGCACTAACTTAATCGGGAAGCTAGCACTTTCAGAAACAATAGGGACAGTTACTTCAACTTTTCTTGGACTTGTAGTGAACGGAAGTTGAACACCTTTTTTATTGTATAATCTAACAGGTAACACCTGACTAAATGTCTGATTCGCATCAGTAACATCCACACCAACAGTTGCATATGCCACTTGTGAAACTTCATCTCTTGATCCTACTATTGTCACTAAACCAGGTTTAACAATTGCATTTTCTGTCTTATAGCCATGTTTAATCCTTTTTTCATTTAGATAGACAACTTTAACTGAAACTGCTTTTTCAATTTTTTCATTAATTGTCACTCTAACTGTTCTTGGTTTAATAGTTGCCTTTATTTTATCTGAAATATTTCTAATTTTTAAAGGAACTTCATATGTACCTAAAGCATAAGAAGTTAGATCCAAATATACTTCAAAATCCTTCTTCATTTCAGCAGTTTTTACAATACTATTTGGTCCATCTAATTGCACTGAAACATTCTTTGGAATTCCAGTTACAATTAGATTACGTTGATCGTAAATAGGTGTCACTGGTACGTCTCGCACTAATTCTTTATTATTAACAAACGGTATGTCTCCTAATCCCGATGTACTTGATTGTGGAACTAGATTGACAGACATGAAAAGTAATAATGTTACTAGTAAAGCGATTCCTCTTAATATCCAACGATTATCCATAAAATTATCCATTACGTTTCACCTTCCAATTCCATTTAGATGTAGTGGACTCTTCTGGTGATTTTAGTTCAGTATTTAATAAGTTTATAAGCTCGTCTTTTGATAATTCTCTATATAGGTTTCCATTCCTTGCTACTGAAACTGCACCTGTTTCCTCAGAAACTACTATCGTAATACTGTCAGTAACTTCACTGATACCGACTGCTGCTCGATGTCTCGTTCCTAATTCCTTTGAAATAAATGCACTCTCAGACAAAGGTAAATAGCAGGCTGCTGCTGTTATCTTTTCACCTTGTATAATTACCGCTCCGTCATGTAGTGGTGTATTTGGTATAAAGATATTAATTAATAATTCTGATGATAAATTAGCATTCATACGAATACCAGACTCTATGTAGTCACCCATACCTGTTTGTCTCTCAAATGAAATAAGTGCACCTATTCTTCGTTTAGCCATGTATTCAGTGGCTTTTGCAATGTTCTCAACAATATCATTTCGGTCATTAATCCCACTACCTGTCGTTCTAGAGAAGAAACGGCCACGTCCAAGCTGTTCTAGTGCTCTCCTTAATTCTGGTTGAAAGATAATAATAACCGCCAAGAATCCCCATGTTAATGCTTGATCCATTAAAAATTGTAAAGTATGCAAGCCAAATAGGCTGCTTAATACTTTTACGACAATAATGATTGTTACACCTTTTAAGAGTTGGACTGCCTTCGTCCCTTGAATAATGATAATTAATCTATATATAACAAACCAGACTATTAGGATATCTAATCCATTCTGTAAATACTGTAAAAAATTTATATGTAAAGAAGGCATCTTTTACCCTCCAAATTCTATAGAATAAAACTGTATCTTGAGTATTATACCATATTTTTGCAATACACAAAATTTGTGAGTTATTAATTATATTAACAATACTTTAACGACTATTTTAGTTATATTAAACAAAATTACAGAATTATATATGTTGTTATCTAAATTCGTAGAAGAATAACCAACAATTATTTCTTTCTTGAAGGACAGTCCCAAACGGTTTTTATAAAAACAAAAAAGCTAGCGAATGCTAGCTTCTTGTAGTTGAAAAACAACCTAGTCAATTATATAGAAAATTTTCGTAAAAGGAGTAGAGTGATGTTGATTTCCACTACAGGATGCTCGCTTTCCATGGGGCGAGACCTATCCCATAGGAGTCGAGCATCCTTTCGTTCCAATCAACTTATTCATAAAAAAAGTCTGCATTAAATATCTAATCAAATACCCTTTACTTAGTGTAATCTAACATTTGTTTATAAATCAGTTTGTAGGTGGTCAATTAAGATCTAAGCATTGTAATCAATAGCCATAATTTGTTTGAACATTGACTACGCAACTTTAATCTCTCTTTAGTGAATTTTATTTAATAATTATAGTAACTTCTCACCTAATAATGAGCCTATTAATGCAACGGCTACGATTGCTGTTCTATTTCTTTCGTCTAAAATTGGATTAACTTCTACGAATTCAATAGAAGTAATGATATCAGCATCAGATAACATTTCCATTGCTAAGTGACCTTCTCTATAAGTGATTCCTCCAGGAACAGGTGTGCCCACTCCAGGAACGTGAATTGGATCTAATCCATCAAGATCTAATGATAAGTGTACACCGTCACACCCTTTTAAGTGGTCAATGCTTTCTTCCATTACTTTTGTCATTCCTAATTTATCAATTTCATGCATTGTATAAACTTTAATTCCTAATTCTTTAATAATTGCTCTTTCACCTTCATCAAGATCACGTGCGCCAATAATGATCACGTTCTCTGGTTTTACTTTAGGGAAGTAACCACCTATTTTCGTTAATAAATCGTGGCCATGACCTAAAGAAACAGCTAATGACATACCATGAATATTACCAGAAGGAGATGTTTCAGCAGTATTTAAATCTCCATGTGCATCAAACCAAATTAATCCTAGATTATTATAATGTTTTGATACACCTGCTAATGTACCGATTGCAATACTATGATCACCGCCAAGTACTAGTGGCATTCTATTTCTTTTAATAACTTCATCTACTTCAGCAGCAAGCTTTTCACATGTTTCTTTTACAGATTTTAAGTTCTTTAAATTATGTTCTGAATTATCTTCTTTAACAGGTGTACGTTCTACTAAAATATCGCCTAAGTCTTCTACTTGATAAGACATTCTTTCAATACGTTCGTGTAATTGTGCATATCTAATTGCACTTGGTCCCATATCTACTCCACGTCTAGTTTGTCCTAAATCTAGTGGTACTCCAATAATTGAAATATCTTTTAACATTTTTATTTCCCCCATCTATGAATTCATAAAAGAAAACGCTTACTTGATTTTGAAAAAATATAATTTTTTGGCTGTTAAAGTTATTAATTATATTAATAGTTTAAATCTTTTGAAACAAATGGGTCAACTCGACATTTTTTTGTATACATATGCATTTTTAGCTTTTGAATTACTATATCATATGATTATATACAACAAAAAACCTTAGTCAAATGACTAAGGTTTAACTTTATGTATATTGGTGGAGCCTAGCGGGATCGAACCGCTGACCTCCTGCGTGCAAGGCAGGCGCTCTCCCAGCTGAGCTAAGGCCCCACTATTTATGTATATGCGAATGGAGCGGAAGACGGGGCTCGAACCCGCGACCCCAACCTTGGCAAGGTTGTATTCTACCACTGAACTACTTCCGCACATAAAAAAAAAGAGTGAGCCATGAAGGATTCGAACCTTCGACCCTCTGATTAAAAGTCAGATGCTCTACCTACTGAGCTAATGGCTCGTAATAAAATTACGATAAAATAAAAAAATGGCTGGGCTACCTGGATTCGAACCAGGGCATGACGGAATCAAAATCCGTTGCCTTACCGCTTGGCTATAGCCCAACAATAAATGGTGGAGGGGGACGGATTCGAACCGCCGAACCCACAGGGAGCGGATTTACAGTCCGCCGCGTTTAGCCACTTCGCTACCCCTCCGGTATTTATTAAATTAGATGGTGGAGGATGACGGGCTCGAACCGCCGACCCCCTGCTTGTAAGGCAGGTGCTCTCCCAGCTGAGCTAATCCTCCGTAATATAAATGGTGACCCGTACGGGACTCGAACCCGTGTTACCGCCGTGAAAGGGCGGTGTCTTAACCGCTTGACCAACGGGCCAGTACAACTTTTCCTAAGCTTCCAACCGGGCTCGAACCGGTGACCTCTTCCTTACCATGGAAGTACTCTGCCTGCTGAGCTATGGAAGCATTAAGTTAAAAATGGCTCCGCAGGTAGGGTTCGAACCTACGACCACTCGGTTAACAGCCGAGTGCTCTACCACTGAGCTACTGCGGAATAAACTTAAAACCAAGCGACGTTCTACTCTCACAGGGGGAAACCCCCAACTACCATCGACGCTGAAGAGCTTAACTGCCGTGTTCGGTATGGGAACGGGTGTGACCTCTTCGCTATCATCACTTGATTCATTTTATTTAGGACATTAATTATTATATCAAATTTCATTTAAAAGTCAATAACTTTTATGAATTTTTTTATAAAACTTATACCCTCAAAACTAGATAATGTCATTATCAAACTTGTTAGTTAAGTCCTCGACCGATTAGTATCAGTCAGCTCCACGTGTCACCACGCTTCCACCTCTGACCTATCAACCTGATCGTCTCTCAGGGGTCTTACTAGCTTAACGCTATGGGAAATCTCATCTTGAGGGGGGCTTCATGCTTAGATGCTTTCAGCACTTATCCCTTCCACACATAGCTACCCAGCCATGCTCTTGGCAGAACAACTGGTACACCAGCGGTGTGTCCATCCCGGTCCTCTCGTACTAAGGACAGCTCCTCTCAAATTTCCTGCGCCCACGACGGATAGGGACCGAACTGTCTCACGACGTTCTGAACCCAGCTCGCGTACCGCTTTAATGGGCGAACAGCCCAACCCTTGGGACCGACTACAGCCCCAGGATGCGATGAGCCGACATCGAGGTGCCAAACCTCCCCGTCGATGTGGACTCTTGGGGGAGATAAGCCTGTTATCCCCGGGGTAGCTTTTATCCGTTGAGCGATGGCCCTTCCATGCGGAACCACCGGATCACTAAGCCCGACTTTCGTCCCTGCTCGACTTGTAGGTCTCGCAGTCAAGCTCCCTTATGCCTTTACACTCTTCGAATGATTTCCAACCATTCTGAGGGAACCTTTGGGCGCCTCCGTTACTCTTTAGGAGGCGACCGCCCCAGTCAAACTGCCCACCTGACACTGTCTCCGAGCCGGATCACGGCTCTAGGTTAGAATTTCAATACAGCCAGGGTAGTATCCCACCGACGCCTCCACCGAAGCTAGCGCTCCGGCTTCTCAGGCTCCTACCTATCCTGTACAAGCTGTACCAAAATTCAATATCAAGCTGCAGTAAAGCTCCACGGGGTCTTTCCGTCCTGTCGCGGGTAACCTGCATCTTCACAGGTACTATAATTTCACCGAGTCTATGGTTGAGACAGTGCCCAAATCGTTACGCCTTTCGTGCGGGTCGGAACTTACCCGACAAGGAATTTCGCTACCTTAGGACCGTTATAGTTACGGCCGCCGTTTACTGGGGCTTCAATTCAGAGCTTCTCCCGTAAGGGATAACCCCTCCTCTTAACCTTCCAGCACCGGGCAGGCGTCAGCCCCTATACTTCGCCTTGCGGCTTCGCAGAGACCTGTGTTTTTGCTAAACAGTCGCTTGGGCCTTTTCACTGCGGCTCTCCCGGGCATACACCCAAAAGAGCACCCCTTCTCCCGAAGTTACGGGGTCATTTTGCCGAGTTCCTTAACCATAGTTCTCTCGCTCACCTTAGGATTCTCTCCTCGCCTACCTGTGTCGGTTTGCGGTACAGGCACCTATTTCCTCGCTAGAAGCTTTTCTTGGCAGCGTAGAATCAGGAACTTCGGTACTATATTTCCCTCGCCATCACAACTCAGCCTTATGATGTGCGGATTTGCCTACACATCAGCCTAATTGCTTGGACGCGCATATCCAGCAGCGCGCTTACCCTATCTTTCTGCGTCCCTCCATTGCTCAAACGGAAATGAGGTGGTACAGGAATATCAACCTGTTGTCCATCGCCTACGCCTGTCGGCCTCGGCTTAGGTCCTGACTAACCCTGGGAGGACGAGCCTTCCCCAGGAAACCTTAGGCATACGGTGGACGGGATTCTCACCCGTCTTTCGCTACTCATACCGGCATTCTCACTTCTAAGCGCTCCACCAGTCCTTACGATCTAGCTTCAACGCCCTTAGAACGCTCCCCTACCACTGATACCATACGGTATCAATCCGCAGCTTCGGTGATACGTTTAGCCCCGTTACATTTTCGGCGCAGAGTCACTCGACCAGTGAGCTATTACGCACTCTTTAAATGGTGGCTGCTTCTAAGCCAACATCCTGGTTGTCTAAGCAACTCCACATCCTTTTCCACTTAACGTATACTTTGGGACCTTAGCTGGCGGTCTGGGCTGTTTCCCTCTTGACCACGGATCTTATCACTCGTAGTCTGACTCCTATGGATAAGTCATTGGCATTCGGAGTTTGACTGAATTCGGTAACCCGTTGGGGGCCCCTAGTCCAATCAGTGCTCTACCTCCAAGACTCTAACACATAAGGCTAGCCCTAAAGCTATTTCGGGGAGAACCAGCTATCTCCGAGTTCGATTGGAATTTCTCCGCTACCCACACCTCATCCCCGCACTTTTCAACGTGCGTGGGTTCGGACCTCCATTCAGTGTTACCTGAACTTCATCCTGGACATGGGTAGATCACTCGGTTTCGGGTCTACGACCACGTACTATATCGCCCTATTCAGACTCGCTTTCGCTGCGGCTCCGTCTCTTCAACTTAACCTTGCACGGGATCGTAACTCGCCGGTTCATTCTACAAAAGGCACGCCATCACTCGTTAACGAGCTCTGACTATTTGTAAGCACACGGTTTCAGGTTCTCTTTCACTCCCCTTCCGGGGTGCTTTTCACCTTTCCCTCACGGTACTGGTTCACTATCGGTCACTAGGTAGTATTTAGCCTTGGGAGATGGTCCTCCCAGATTCCGACGGAATTTCACGTGTTCCGCCGTACTCAGGATCCACTCAAGAGGGAACGAGGTTTCAACTACAGGGTTTTTACCTTCTTTGACGGACCTTTCCAGGTCGCTTCATTTACCCCGTTCCTTTGTAACTCCGTATAGAGTGTCCTACAACCCCAAGAGGCAAGCCTCTTGGTTTGGGCTATCTTCCGTTTCGCTCGCCGCTACTCAGGAAATCGCTATTGCTTTCTATTCCTCCAGGTACTTAGATGTTTCAGTTCCCTGGGTCTGTCCTCAGTACCCTATGTATTCAGGTAAAGATACTACTCCATTACGAGTAGTGGGTTTCCCCATTCGGAAATCTCCGGATCAAAGCTTACTTACAGCTCCCCGAAGCATATCGGTGTTAGTCCCGTCCTTCATCGACTCCTAGTGCCAAGGCATCCACCGTGCGCCCTTTCTAACTTAACTAATTTTAAAACTAATTGAATTAAACTTACGCAGTTTAATGAATGACATTATCTAGTTTTCAAGGTACAAAGTTGAGAGTGAACTCTCAAAACTAAACAAAACAATGAAGAAACATTTTCATACATGAACCATCGGTTCATGATGTCTCCATAGAAAGGAGGTGATCCAGCCGCACCTTCCGATACGGCTACCTTGTTACGACTTCACCCCAATCATCTGTCCCACCTTAGGCGGCTGGCCCCTAAAAGGTTACCCCACCGACTTCGGGTGTTACAAACTCTCGTGGTGTGACGGGCGGTGTGTACAAGGCCCGGGAACGTATTCACCGCGGCATGCTGATCCGCGATTACTAGTGATTCCGGCTTCATGTAGGCGAGTTGCAGCCTACAATCCGAACTGAGAATAGTTTTATGGGATTAGCTCCACCTCGCGGTCTTGCAACCCTTTGTACTATCCATTGTAGCACGTGTGTAGCCCAGGTCATAAGGGGCATGATGATTTGACGTCATCCCCACCTTCCTCCGGTTTGTCACCGGCAGTCACCTTAGAGTGCCCAACTAAATGCTGGCAACTAAGATCAAGGGTTGCGCTCGTTGCGGGACTTAACCCAACATCTCACGACACGAGCTGACGACAACCATGCACCACCTGTCACTCTGTCCCCGAAGGGAAAGCCCTATCTCTAGGGTTGTCAGAGGATGTCAAGACCTGGTAAGGTTCTTCGCGTTGCTTCGAATTAAACCACATGCTCCACCACTTGTGCGGGCCCCCGTCAATTCCTTTGAGTTTCAGTCTTGCGACCGTACTCCCCAGGCGGAGTGCTTAATGCGTTAACTTCAGCACTAAAGGGCGGAAACCCTCTAACACTTAGCACTCATCGTTTACAGCGTGGACTACCAGGGTATCTAATCCTGTTTGCTCCCCACGCTTTCGCGCCTCAGCGTCAGTTACAGACCAGAAAGTCGCCTTCGCCACTGGTGTTCCTCCAAATCTCTACGCATTTCACCGCTACACTTGGAATTCCACTTTCCTCTTCTGCACTCAAGTTTCCCAGTTTCCAATGACCCTCCCCGGTTGAGCCGGGGGCTTTCACATCAGACTTAAGAAACCGCCTGCGCGCGCTTTACGCCCAATAATTCCGGACAACGCTTGCCACCTACGTATTACCGCGGCTGCTGGCACGTAGTTAGCCGTGGCTTTCTGGTTAGGTACCGTCAAGGTGCCAGCTTATTCAACTAGCACTTATTCTTCCCTAACAACAGAGCTTTACGACCCGAAGGCCTTCATCGCTCACGCGGCGTTGCTCCGTCAGACTTTCGTCCATTGCGGAAGATTCCCTACTGCTGCCTCCCGTAGGAGTCTGGGCCGTGTCTCAGTCCCAGTGTGGCCGATCACCCTCTCAGGTCGGCTACGCATCGTCGCCTTGGTGAGCCGTTACCTCACCAACTAGCTAATGCGCCGCGGGCCCATCTGTAAGTGATAGCCAAAGCCATCTTTCAATAAAGGAACAGGAGTTCCTTTATGTCATCCGGTATTAGCTCCGGTTTCCCGAAGTTATCCCAGTCTTACAGGTAGGTTGCCCACGTGTTACTCACCCGTCCGCCGCTAACTAACGGGAGCAAGCTCCCATTAGTCCGCTCGACTTGCATGTATTAGGCACGCCGCCAGCGTTCGTCCTGAGCCAGGATCAAACTCTCCATAAAAGTTAAGTTTAAATCTTGTATTGCTCAAAAAACTAATAATTGACGTTTACTTCATGTTTTGTTTAGTTTTCAAAGTTCACTTCATCGCTCGTAAGCGACTTTTTAATATTACCATTTCGTAATATAGTCTGTCAACATTTTTTAAAAATTATTTTTTAATTTGTTGAATCAGTTCTTGTTGTCGTTGAAGACAAGAAATAATATACCACGTATTCAAATATAACGTCAACACAAAATATGATTTTTTTAAAAATCTTTTTCATGGACTAAATGAACAAGCCTCCTACTAATTGCGAAAATGGAAAGCAATTATACTTTTTACACTCTACACCATTATTTAAGTGAATCCTCTCACAGCGGTAATCTATTATACACTTCATATAAGATTTTCTTCTTTAGAATCATTTCATTTTTAACTCTTTCATTTAAGTTATGCGATGATAACTCTTTATCTAATTCATATAGCGAGCGTATTATGAGCGACTCGATCTCTAATACATGCTCCTTATTTAGAAGTATACCAAACATAATTCCCACTCCATGGTACTTTCGTCTTTAAGAAAATCCCAGTTTTATTGTTCTAATACTTAAAACATTTAATCATTTCGTTTTATAGCATACAAGCTTACTAAATCTCATATCCTTTATATAAGAACTTGGACAAGAAAGAAGGCGATTTTATGCTTTTTTACTTTTACATCACTTCAAAAAGGAAACTAAAGCAATTTTCTTTAATTACTATTATTGCATTTTTCACAGCTTGCTTAGTTTATATACAAGCACCTAAAACATTTTCAACTTTTTCAACCAACAAAGGGCCAATGGCAATTTACAAAGGTGATGCCTCGCAAAAAAATGTAGCTCTTACTTTTGATATAAGCTGGGGCGATGAAAATGTACTCAAAGTTTTGGATGTATTACGAAATCAAAAAATTACGAATGCCACTTTTTTCTTATCTGCATCATGGGCAGAGCGACATCCAGAGATCGTTGAAACAATCGTTAAGCAAGGTCACGAGATTGGAACACTTGGGTATCGATATAAAAGCTACACCCAGCTAACTCCAGTTGAAATGCAAAGAGATTTAAATAATTCAGCAGAAGTATTTAATCGTCTAGGCGTAAAAGATGTTAAGTTATTTAGACCACCAAATGGTGAATATAATAAAGAAGTTATAAAACTTGCTGCACGGAACAATCTTTCTGTGATTCATTGGAGTGTTAATACTGAAGACTGGAGAAATCCTGGAACAAATAAAATTGTTAAAAGCGTAGAAAATAATACTGATCCGGGCGACATCATTTTGCTTCATGCAAGTGATTCGGCACTTCAAACGCCAAAAGCATTGCCATTAATTTGGTCCTACTTAAAAGAAGAAGGATATAAAAACATAACAGTTTCTCAAATGATATCTAATACTAAAACAAATATTAAAGTTGTAAAATAAAAAAGCTAAGAGAAATTTCTCTTAGCTTTTTAGTATTTTGTGTAGTGTTAATAACTGATACGCATTACAAATAAATAACGGTACTAACATTAGAATTAACCACGAAAGATCATTCTGTCTTAATGCAGGAACCCATTCAACGATTGTAACGACAATCATAAAAAATAGTGCTGGAATAAACGCCCCTTTGTTTGTTTCTTTCATTTTTATATAAGAAACAATCAAACTACCTACTAAAAGTACTATTGGGAATATTAAATAGACAGTAAAAGCTTCTCCATGCGCATACTCTTTAAATCGAAAATAAGCTAAATCAAATAGAGCTAATATGATTAATACAATTTGAACTGTATTCCATAATGACTTAAATAAGCCTAATCCGAATCTATGTATTGTCAAATATGCAAAGAATCCCATCTGACTTACAGCACTGAATACTAATCCTAATATAAATAAAAATGATACTTCTACTAGAAGTTTAATAAATCTACCATCTTGAACATAACCAAAATACTCTTTATATCCATAAAGAATACCCGTTAAGATTGTTGCGATCCCACCAACTAGTAATGTTGTTAAAAATAATCGAACCAATTTCCGACTCGTCATTCGTTTCTTAATCCCCCGTTTTCACAAAGCTTCTGATTTTCTTCTTAAATTAACGATTCATATAAAACTTTATTAACTATTTAATCAATATAAATACCCTAATAATTTAATTCATGTCTAAATATTATCAATGGTTATCGTATAACCATTGATAACAAAAAACAAGCATACAAATTAAAAGGGTATTGTTTATTATTTATTTAATACGATTTTTTCGACTACTTGCTCAGCAATCAACGTATAGATTTTACCAGTTGGGTGATCTTTATCATATATTGAAGGAGCAAAGTCCTCTTCATCCCAATCAGGCTGCTGTAAAGGTAATTGTCCTAATAGAGTTGTTTGAAGCTCTTTTGCAAGCCTTTCTCCTCCACCTTTACCAAAAACATACTCTTTTTCGCCAGTTTTTTTACTTTCAAAATAACTCATGTTTTCTACAACACCAATAATTTCATGATTTGTTTTTAATGCCATTACTCCCGCTCTAGCCGCAACAATTGAAGCTGTAGGATGTGGTGTTGTAACAATTATTTCCTTACAAGATGGTAACATGCTATGAACGTCTAACGCTACATCTCCAGTACCTGGTGGTAAATCTAGTAATAAATAATCTAAATCTCCCCATTCAACTTCTGTGAAAAACTGTTGTAGCATTTTACCAAGCATTGGACCTCTCCAAATAATTGGTGAATTATCTTCTACAAAGAATCCCATTGAAATAACCTTTACGCCAAAACGATCGACTGGAATGATACGCTCACCCCTGATCACAGGTCTTGTCGTAATCCCCATCATATCCGGTACACTAAAGCCATAAATATCAGCATCTATTATACCTACTTTTTTACCTAATCTTGCTAGAGAAACAGCTAAGTTTACAGAAACAGTTGATTTTCCTACTCCACCTTTTCCACTTGCGATCGCTAAAAATTGTACTTTTTTATTATCTAATAGTGAAAGTGTTGAGTTTTCTTCATTGTCTTCAATAAACTGACCTTTTTCTTCTTCTGTAAATTCAGTAAATCGAATTCCAACTGTATCAGCACCATTCTGCTTTAATAACTGAACAATTTGTGTTTGAATTTGCATTTGTTCAGCTGTGCCCGTTTTCAACAATGCAATTTTAACGCTTACATGTTTCTTCTCTTCTTTTATCGATATTTCTTTAACAGCATCTAATTCTGCTAATGATTTATTTAAAAATGGCTCATTAATTGTACCTAAAAGTGATAATACTTGTTCATTGGTAAGCATATTTACACCTCGTTATCTTAATATACTAAATAGTATAACACATGTATCATAGTTAGTCTTAAGTAACATAAATTAGTTAGTAAAAATGAAAACCACCGAATAATTCGGCGGTTCCTTATCGTAGACGAAGTCCAAAAAATATGATATTCAAACTAATTGAAACCTAAATGGTAATGAGCGACGTAAGCAGACGAAGTAACGAAGAAAGCGAGCGTTTGCCAATAGTTTGAAACACCGATTAATTCGGCGGTTTCTTTACGTAGACGAAGTCCAAAAAATATGATTTTCAAACTAATTGAAAACGTTTGTCTTTCAAGGCACGTAGTCTGTGCGGAGCGGAGTTACCCTAAACGGTAATGAGCACCGTAAGCAGACGAAGTAACGAAGAAAGCGAGCGTTTGTCAATAGTTTGAAACACCGATTAATTCGGGGGTTCATTTTTATCTGTATAATATCTAATAACCCCTCTATATATAGCTGCAGCTAGTTTATCTTGATATTCTTCATCTCTTAACTGCTGACTTTCTTCATAATTTGATAAAAAGCCAACTTCTACAAGTGCACCTGGTACTTTTGCATATTTCATCAAATAAACATGATTAATAATTTTCGCTAATCGATGAGTATTATTTAAACTTTCCCTTAACTCAGCTTGGACGTATTTTGCAAATCGCTCATTTTCAATTAATGAACCATAAAAGAATGTTTGTGCACCTTTTGAAGATGTTCTTGGTAAGGAGTTTAAATGAATTGATATGTATAGGTCTGCGTTCGATCCATTAATAATTTCTACCCTTTTCCTTAAATCAACGCTTTTTCTTCTACTATATCCTTTCATTCCATCCTCTGCTAGATCGTAATCTCCATCTCTTGTCATAATAACCGTTGCACCTTGACCTTGTAAATAATCCCTCAGTTTGTTTGTTATTGATAGAGCAACAACTTTTTCAATAACATCTCCACCTGAAGCACCTCCATCTGGTCCGCCATGTCCAGCATCCAAAACAATCACTTTTCCATCTAGAGGTAGTCCTCTAAAATTCCAGGTCTTTGAAGTTTTTTGTAATAAAGGTATACTCAAAATCAAAAAAACAAAGGTTACAATGATAACGATTAAATGCCATCTTTTCATTTTTTCTCCCCCTGATTGTCCTATAAAAAATATATGGGACAACTAGGAAGAATATGACTTACTTTGATAAACGAAGTCTATGTCTTCTTTCACCTTTTACATATCCATCTAACCACCAATTATTTAAAAAAGATTTACATCGGTCAAATGGTTCTGTTTGAATATCATCCTTACGACCAAATACAGATGAATAAAATAAATAAGCTAACCATTCAGATTCTTTAGCTGATCTTCTTTTAACATTCTCAATTGGTTCACCATAAAAACCAAATCGGCTATATCTTGCACCCAATAAGTATGTTTCTACCGCTAACTCTAAACAATAATCTTCTCTTGCTTTTCTTTGGTTAATGTCTGCGTCTATACAGTAGGAAAACGAATCCTTTAATTGGGCTTTTAATTGCATTATTTTTAGTTCTTTTAATAAGCTTTTTTCAAATGTAATTTGCTTTGCTCTTCTTTTTTCTCGGAAATTAGTTATAAGATTCATGATGAAACCTCCCCGTAGCCATAGTCTAAGACGAAAAGGGGTGCTTCATTCAAAAACTACATACTTAATTTCTTCCATAAAAAAATAATAATTTTCATAAAAAACACCGATTTTATATAATAGAAAAATTGTATTAATTTTGAATTAACAACGCATTTTTTTAAGACTTACAAAGGTCTACCCATACTTAGATAAAATAAAAAGAGGGGAATGAAAAAACTTTCCCCCTCTTTCGTATTTTTAATTATCGAATGATTTCATTCTTTGTAAAAGTAATCCATCACTTTTTTCATTTTCTCCATAGACAAACTGAGTCATATGATATTTTAAATACTGTCCATATTTACTATTTGTATTTAATATTAACTCATCAACAAAGTAGGCACCTTTTACTACTGTATCCAATAATAAACTTGCAACTCCTGCATAAACTCCGCACGCAACTTGAAGATAGGTTGCATTTGTACCGTAATTAGCGAATGAATCTTTATTGTTCATAACATTATAGATATAGCGCTCTTTATCTTCGTACACAAGTAAAACTCCAACTACGTCCTCTCCTACTAATGGAGCTGTTGAAGGATCTAGAAGCTTTTTATCAAAACCCAATATTTCGTCAGTGTTTTTTAAATTATTTTTAATTAGATTTGTTGTATGCTCATTAACACGATACACAAAACCACTCTCTAAGTTGAACAATTTGCCAATAATAAAAACTTCTTCATGTGGCATAAGACAACCATAAAAGACTTTTTCCCCCAACGTTACTTTAAATTCAACAGAATAGACATCATCATACAAGAAGATTGGAATATTTTGTTTAACAAACATAGGAAAGCTTGTGACTGCCTCTTCTAGGAAGCAATCTGGGGACCATGTGGTGTAAATTGTTTCTTTTTGAGCTATTGAAGGGTTTTCATAAAAAGAATTATCATGTTCAACAATGTAACATGCAAGAGGTTTTTCGGAAGGGAATTGGTTCATTAAATCGATTGCCATCCATTGCACAATTCCAGGATTCATTCCTGAACCAATAATTGCTGTAGTATTTTTAAACTTTCGTTTATTTTCCTCGAAGATACGTAAGCGTTCTTTAAGTGGAAACCCAGAACTAATACTTTCATCTTCATCAACTATTTCACTTTCTAAAGCTGTGTTGACATACTTCACACCAAACTCATTACAACAGCGCAACATTTCAACAGAATCTGCTCTAGACACATCAACTACAATAACTGTATTACTCTCTATGAGATGTTTTTTCATTAAATCAATATTATTAACATTCATTTCATGAAATGTAACGTTTTCTATAAGGTTAGGGATAATCCTTTCAAAATAAGTTAATTCTCTTTGTTTCAAATCAATTAAATGAAACCTGGCATTTTTCATTATCTGATGGATCGGATCTTTTGGATCCTTTGCCGCTTTATTAAATATAGAAAGTACTGCCTTTGCCACTCCGCCAGAACTACCTAATAGGGTAATAATCGCATCTTTTTCAAACATATAAACAACTCCATAAATTGGTTTAATATTAGCTTTTACTTTACTATATGAACCTATGGAAAAAGTGTTCGGACAAGTATCCTGTCTATCTAACCAATGCTAACTTTCTAATTGAAAAAAAAAAAGCCTAACTAATAATTAGTTAATAGCTCTATTTTATCTAATTATTTATTTTTTTCGTCTGTTTCTGGTTTTTCTAAAAGTTTCTTCTGTTCTTCCTTACAAAATTCTTTAAATTCTTTGCATTCTTCTAAACACTCTTGTCTGCATCTTTCAATTTCTTCTTCGCGTTTCTTTTCCCTTTCAACACGCAACTCAAATTCTCTATCTCTTTCTTTCTGATCGATTGGTGCTGTATCATTTTTTAGAAGTGGTACAGCGCCTCTTTGGATTGGTCCGATTCCAAATAGTGCCCGCCATTCATTAGGTGTTAAAGAAGCTCGTTCTACCATAATTGAAAATGCTAATTTAGTTGCAATCGATGCAAATTCTAAGTTAGATGCTTCAAAAACGATCCGATTACCATTTTTCCGTTCCGCTGGAGTGAAGAATTTACGTGTAAATTCATTATTTAGCTGAATGACTAAAGGATTAATAACAGCTTCATTATACGAATTCCACTGATCCTCATTAAATGTACTTTGAACGATGTTTTCGTTCGTATTAAAAAAACTATAGATTCTTTTGATTGCATCACTTGTTCTTTGTGCTTCTGGAGCATAATTACTTGTAGGTACTTGTTGTAAAGTGTAAGTTGGCTCTGAAAAACCTGCTTTTACACCGTCTCCTGTATATTTCATATAATTGTTTACAAATTCATTCGTATTCTTGATCATATCATCTTGATCTAGTACTTCCTTAAAGTTCAATAACCAATTCATAAAACGATTGTTACTTACATTATTGATGATACTGTCATCTACCGAATCAATCACTTCTAATAAAGGAAGTAAAGGATCATATGGGGGCGTACCAAATAGATCATTACTATTAAAATCTTGTCTTAAATGAATGATATCGCTATAAGGTAAAATTAGTACATTTTTGGTTTTGAATGTGAATTTTAAAAAGATCAAACCTTGATTATTTTCGAGCACTTCAACTTTCGTACAAGGAATAGGAAAAATAGCAGTAGGATAACCAAAATCATTTCGCTTTATAAATGCAAATGCATTACTGTTCAGGTCAAGCTGGGTTACCATTTTCTCTAAAAGTAATTGCCTAGACATAAATGGATTTGGTTCTTGCAGTACATTATAAACCCATGGATCAGGGTTAATCTTGCATTCCCTATTATTTTCTCTAACATGCGTTACTTTTAGTTTTCCAATTGCATTGGCTTTAGGCCTAATACATGCCCTGATCACATCATTCTTAAATAATGTATCACCTAATGTTAATTGGCCATCCCCTTCATCATTTAATAATTCAAAAGAACTAGTGCTTGATTGGAAATTCATTTTGCCCATTATCCAGTCGATTAAGCCCAATGTACATCACCCCTAACGTAGATGGCCATAGGTATAATTTATTAAGGTATATTATTTTATTCTTTTAAAACTCTTCTATGCTACAATTTGAGAATGAATTATTAGAATTTTTTAATTTTCGTCATTTTAGAATATGAGTATACTATTTAGTTTATTCCAGAAAGTAATCTCATACGGAAAGGCCCTCAGCAAAAGCGCCCTGAGGGCCTACTAAAATTTATTTTTAATATCTTTCAACTAAAAGCTGTTTCGATTCGAAGTATAAAACTTGTATAAATTTCTTTGCATTAATGCGAGTATGTGTTGATGAAGTCAAGGATGCTTGCTTCAATTCACTCATTCTTTGACGAACTGTTTCAAAATCAAAAAACTTTGAAGCATAATTTTCAAATTTAGGGTTCGCAAAATCTGTCAGTCCTATTGATGCCATATGGTTTAATGATTGATAAATCGCTCTACGAACTCGTTGTTCAGATGATTTCCTTTCCCGCTCAACGTCTTCTTGAGAATTTACAATCCCTAGCTTTTTCAAACTGATGTGCGTGTATATATCCTTTAATGTAGGAAACCCTGCCTCTAAACCAAAATTCGTTTCATATTCATATAGGTAATTGAGCATATCAAGCAAGTCTTTACTCCCATTTTCTCCAGCTATGCCAAGTTCTGATAATAGTACCTGTCCCCAATCCGTTATTTTCTTTTTATCAGACACTGGTTTATGTTGATTGATTGAATTTACATCAAAAACATTACTTAATGACTTTTGAATATCAAGAATCGATCGCTCTAGTCGAATTCGCTCCAAGACCTTTCTAACGACCGATATCACTTCAATTTTGTTCAATGGCTTAGTAATGTAATATTCAATACCGAGAGAATAAGCTTCTCCAATTAATTCTTTAGACTCCACTTGAGAAATCATAATAACTTTCCCTTTGAATGTAGATCCCATTCTCCGTATTGTTTCTATACCATCCTGAAGAGGCATTAATAAATCGATAAATAATATATCAACATGATTTATTTCAAGCGTATTTGTATCTAAAAAAAAGCCGTCTTCCGCCTCGCCAACAACTTCACCTAACTCTTCATCCTCTATGATTTGTGATAACATCGATCGAAAGACTTCATCATCATCTGTGATATAAAAATTCATAAATTCACCCTTTCTAAGACGAGAGCTCCGATTGGTAGTCGGATCGTAAAAATACATTCACTCTCTTTTTGATTGAGAGTAACTTCTCCTCCAAGTTCTTCTGCCATTTCTTTGATATAGGATAAACCGATTCCTGTAGATGGAGTTCCATCATCGCTATATTTAGAAGTAAACCCAGGTTTAAAAATAAGCTTCATGTTCTTCGAAGGTACTCCAGGTCCATTATCAATAACCTTACATTCAATCCAATCTTCAACTCTTTCTATTGATAAGAGAATCGTCCCTTTATGCTCTATAGCTTCAACTGCGTTCGCAACTAAGTTATTAATGAATGATAGCATTAGATAGATATGATAGTGCGGATGTTGTCCCTTTATTTCGGAAATAAACTCAATATTCTTTCCTAGCATGCCTGCATATTTTTGATTAATTCGGATCACCATTGTCACTAAATCATTTACACTCATATATTCAGGCAAACTTTCACTTGTAATTAGTTTAGAAAGTCCAGCAAAAATTCTTTGGTTATCCTTTTTTATTTCATGTACCTCTCCTGCAATTCTTAAAGATTTGCTCCCCCATTTTTCAATTGGAACTCCTAAATCCTGTTTGTACTTACTCATGTCTCGATATAAATTGTAGGATTCTTTTGTTATTGTTTCAGCATTTTGTAATGTCTTTTTCAAATAAACAGACTCTACATACAAATTGGATAAATGCATCAGCATATTTTCATTTTCTTTACGAGTTTGTGATTCCTTCAGTTTTAGCTCGTAAAGTTTCATCATATTGATAAACGCTAATACAAAGAAGCTTCTAAACACCGCAATAATAATAATTTTGTTTAACTCTTCGACTGTAAGTGAAGAACCCATTCCATATAGTTGAAGTATTAATTCGATTAAACTAGAAGTGATTTCAATCGTAATACCGAAGATTCCTATTAGTAAAGGATGCTGATTTCGATTCACCTTCAGTAAATAAAAGAAAACGGAATATGAAAAATAATATAAGAAAGTAGGAAATCTAACCGAAAAAGATGAAGCAAGATTAAAATCGGTCAATATTAACCAATCTAGTCCAACACGGAATACAGAGACAGATATGCCTATTAAAAGCCCTATTAAAACTGAATGATATTTCCTAAAATACAATAAAGAAAAGAAAAAAATTGGGGTTCCAAAACTAACGCGAAATATATTATCAAAAGGATGAAAGTTCAGTTCACCCGCTATTGGAACTATAACCATAAGTGCAATAACAATCCAGAAATCTTTACCTTGCAGTCCTTTAGATTTCAAATCCACCACTTCCTGATTTTTGCTACTAGTATATCGCCTTGTTGTTATTAACACAATGATCCTCCATACTACTAAATTTCATAAGAAAATACAGCTTGATCATACAAGCTGTATTTTTTATTTTTATATAGTGACCAATTCTTTTGTAGCTTTCATCGGTCGATATGCAGGCTCCCACATTGCGTTTCGTACTGCTTGTTCAATATCGTCGTGTACAACTCGAGCTACTCCATCAGCGACTGCTGCTTTAGCTACTTCAATCGCAACTACTTCAGAAATAGTTCGTAGATTCTCAATTTGAGGAAGTAAAGGTGCACCTAACTTACTTACATCGATCATTTCTGCTACAGCTTCTGCAGCCGCTGCAAACATTCCATCAGTAATAATACTAGCGCGTGAAACATTTGTTCCAAGTCCTAAGCCTGGGAAAATAAGCGCGTTATTTGATTGACCAATTACATAAACCGTTTTGTTAAATGTTACTGGAGCAAATGGACTTCCTGTTGCTACCAATGCTCTTCCTTCAGTCCACTTAATTAAATCAGAAGGTTTTGCTTCTGCAAGTGGTGTAGGATTGGACATCGGTAAAATTACAGGTCTTTCAACATGTGCTGCCATATCTTTTACAATCTCTTCTGTGAAAGCACCAGCAACAGTTGAAGTACCAATTAAAATCGTTGGATGAACTTGGCTTACAACTTCTGCTAGGCTGGCACCTGAATTATTTTCCTCGATTGGGCGTGCATACGGTTGTTGGAAGTCGAACAACCCTTCCATATCCTCTGCAATCAATCCATTTCGGTCAATACACCAGAATCTACGGTTTGCTAATTCAAATGAAAGGCCTTCACGTACCATTGCATCACGTACTTGATCTGCGATTCCAATACCAGCCGCTCCTGAACCGAATACAACTACACGATGTTCACTTAATGGAATACCAGAAGCATTCACTGCTGCTAATACAGCTGCAAGTGATACAGCTCCTGTGCCTTGAATATCATCATTGAAAGTACAAACTTGGTGACGATACTTATCTAATATGTTTCGTGCATTTTTAGAGCTAAAATCCTCCCAATGAAGTAATGCATTTGGGAATTTTTCTACCGCAGTCGTTACAAACTTATCAATGAACGCATCATATCTGCTATCGCGAACGCGAGGATGACGGTTTCCAACATAAAATGGATTATCTAGTAGCTCTTCGCGATCAGTACCAACATCTAAAACAACTGGCAATACTCGTGCTGGATCAATACCTGCCGCAGCAGTATATACCGCTAATTTGCCGATTGCGATATTAATACCTCCAACTCCCCAGTCACCAATTCCTAATATTCCTTCACCGTCAGTAATAACGATTAAATCAATCTCATCAGCATTCGCGCCATGATTATCAAAAGCTTGTTCAATACCATCTTCTTCATTAATAGAAAGATACAAACCACGAGGTCTTCTATATTCATTACTATAACGTTGAATTGCTAAACCAACTGTTGGTGTATAAACAACCGGAAGCATTTCAGGTAAGTGATCAGTTAGTACTCGATAAAATAAAGTTTCATTACGATCATGTAAAGCTGATAATGCAACATTTTTATGCAAATCAGTAGGTTGTGACGAGAATTGCGCGTAAGCACGTTTAGCTTGCTCCTCCAACGTCAGTACAGCAGGCGGTAATAATCCTGTTAAACCTAATTCTTTTCGTTCCTCTTGAGTAAATGCAACTCCTTTATTAAGCATTGGCACACCTAATAATTCGGCACCACGCAAGGTAGTCTCCACTTCTCCATTCGAACCTACCTTGAATTTATGCATATAATCCCATCCCTTTTTTATCTAATTTATTTTTATCTTTTTTAGTTAAGCAAAAAAGGGCTTTTCGCCCTTACTTTGTAATAATTAATTGTCAGACTGATTGAAAACGAATTATCTTTCAATGCGCAAGGCCAGAAGCGGTGCTAAAATTACATACATGGCGGTATAGGCACCGCAAACAGGCTAAGCAACATAGAAAGTGAGCGTTTATCTGCAGGCTAGCCGATTTATTGACGTTCTAAAAGAACTGCACCAGCAATACCAGGGTGAGTCATTTCAAATGGATCTAAAATTAAATCAAGCTCATCTTCTGATAATACATCATATTTTAAGCAAAGTTCACGAATTGGCTTTCCTGTTAAAATAGCTTCTCTCGCTATTCTCGCAGCAACTTCATAACCGATATGTGGATTAACCGCTGTAATTAGACCAACGCTTTTTTCTACATATTCTTTCATTCTGTCTTCATTTGCTTCAATTTCTTTTAAACAATTATCAGTAAATGCACGGAATCCATTATTCATAATGTTAATTGATTGAAGTAAATTAAATACAAGAACTGGCTCCATAACGTTTAATTCTAATTGTCCCGCTTCAGATGCTAAACAAATTGTATGATCATTACCGATTACTTGGAATGCAACTTGATTAATAACTTCTGCCATTACAGGATTTACTTTACCTGGCATAATAGATGAACCAGGCTGACGTGCTGGCAATGAAATTTCACCAAGACCTGCACGTGGGCCAGAAGCCATTAAACGTAAGTCATTCGCAATTTTAGACATATTCATCATACATACTTTTAGAGCAGCCGATACTTCTGTGTAAGCATCAGTGTTTTGAGTAGCATCAACTAGATGCTCAGCTCCAACAAGTGATAAGCCGCTTATTTCAGCAAGTTGCTTAACAACTAGTTCAATATAGCGTGGATCTGCATTTAAACCTGTTCCAACCGCTGTAGCCCCCATATTTACTTCATATAAGTGCTGACGAGATTGTTCGATACGTTTTATATCACGACCAAGTACTCGAGAATATGCTTCGAATTCTTGTCCTAAACGAATAGGTACTGCATCTTGCAAGTGAGTACGGCCCATTTTAATGACATGGTCAAATTCTTTTGCTTTTAAGTCAAATACATCACGCATATAATTCATTGTGTTTAACAATTTCTCTAACATATTTAAAGTCGCGATATGAATTGCAGTTGGGAATGCATCATTTGTAGACTGCGACATATTTACATGGGTATTTGGACTAATGCAGAAATAGTCACCTTTTTCTTTACCTAGTATTTCAAGCGCACGATTTGCAATAACTTCATTTGCATTCATATTCATTGATGTCCCTGCTCCACCTTGAATCGGATCAACAATGAACTGATCATGCCATTTGCCCTCAATAATTTCTTGAGCTGCCTCTGCAATCGCTTTACCATTTCCCTCATAAAGGCGTTTTGTTTCTACGTTAGCAAGTGCTGCTGCTTTCTTTACAATTGCTAAAGCTTTAATAAGCTCTTCGTGAATTTTATAACCAGTAATAGGAAAATTCTCAACTGCGCGTAATGTTTGGACACCATAGTAGGCATCTGCTGGAATTTCTTTTTCCCCTAAAAAATCTTTTTCAATGCGTATGTTTGGTTTAATTTCAGTAGCCGCCATTTGTTTTTTCTCCCATCTTTACGCAACTTTTGACTCCTTAATCGAATCAATATATTGTTGCGCTTTATCTTTATCGTATTCGCCTTCCCATTTCGCCATCGTAATGGCTGCTAACGAGTTTCCTAATACATTTACTGCAGAACGAACCATATCTAAAATACGATCAATACCTGCAATTAATGCGATTCCTTCTAAAGGTAATCCCATTGAACCTAGTGTAGCCAGTACTACTACGAACGATGCACCAGGGACACCAGCCATACCTTTTGATGTAAGCATTAGTACAAATAATAATGTTACCTGCTCCATAAATGACATGTGAATATTGTACATCTGAGCAACAAATAATGCAGCAAGTGCTTGGTAAATCGCTGAACCCGTTAAATTAAACGAGTACCCTGTCGGTATAACAAAAGATACTATTGCTTTTGGACAACCCATGTCCTCCATTTTTTTCATAATGTTTGGAAGTACTGCTTCCGAACTTGCTGTTGTAAAAGAAAGAATCAGCTCTTCCTTTAAAATCTTCATAAGTGTAAAAATATTCGTCCCTGTCATTTTAGCATTAATACCTAAAATAACAATAGCAAAAAATGCAACAGTTACATAAACAGCTAAAACAAGTTTACCAAGTGGTAATAAAGTACTTACACCAAACTTTGCAACTGTTACAGCAATTAACGCGAAAACCCCAAACGGAGCGGTTTTCATAACTTGATTTGTAACCCAAAACATCGCTTCTAATACGCCTTCAAAAAATCCAAGAACAGGCTTTCCTTTATCCCCTATCGCTGCTACTCCTAAACCAAATAGAACAGAGAAGAAAATAATCGGCAATAAATCACCTTGTGCCATTGATTCAAACACATTTTTCGGGAAAATATGAACAATTGTCTCTGCAAAACCACTTTGTTGAGTTGCAGTTGCTGTTTGTTCATATGCTGAAATATCACCTTTTTGCAGATGAGTCATATCTACACCTTTACCTGGGTGGAATAAATTCGCTGCAAGCATTCCAATACCAAGCGCAATCGTCGTAATGATTTCAAAATAAAGAAGTGTTTTTCCTCCAAGTTTCCCTAGCTTCTTTATATCCCCTACACCTGCTACAGCTACTACAAGAGCTGAAATTACAATTGGCATAACGATCATTTTAATTAAATGAATAAAGATATCACCAATCGGTTGAATATAAGATATTGCCTTTTCATTTCCGTATACAAAAGCTCCTACAACAATACCTAATATAAGAGCAACAAAGATTTGCGTAGCTAATCCAAATTTCTTCATATAAATCCCCCTTGTTAACGCTTTCAAACATATAAATGAAATACATAACTAATTCTATATGCAAACCTACAAAACAATACAAAAACCTACAAAGACTTTTAAAATAATTATAAAAAGTTTCAAAAACGTTAAATGGTCGAACGGATTGAACAAGGAATAGATCAAAAGAAAGAAGAAGCCCGTGTAATAGAGCCCTTCATCCTGAAATAATTTCAGACAGACAAAAATTAAAAAGTCTGTCCATAATTAAAGGAAAGATAGGGAAAAGGAAGTATAGTAAGGGAGAAGAATTGAAAATAGCAGAATATATGCATGATGAAATAAACCCACAAAATAAAAAACTCCTGTCCACAAAGTGGAGAGGAGTTTTGAACGTATAAATAAAAATTAACGTTTTGAGAACTGAGGAGCTCTACGTGCACCTTTAAGACCGTATTTTTTACGCTCTTTCATACGTGCATCACGAGTTAATAATCCAGCGCGTTTTAAAGTTCCGCGGTATTCAGGATCAACTTGTAATAATGCTCTTGAGATACCGTGACGAATTGCACCAGCTTGACCAGTGTATCCACCACCGTTAACGTTTACTAAAATATCATAGCTACCTAATGTTTCAGTTGCAACAAGTGGTTGTTTAACAACTTCTCTTAATGCAGCGAATGGGATGTAATCTTCAAAATCACGACCGTTAATGATAACGCGTCCTTCGCCAGGAACTAAACGTACACGAGCTACTGAGCTTTTACGACGTCCTGTGCCATAGTATTGTACTTGTGCCATGTGAATGCCCTCCTTTTATTATTATCCGCGAAGTTCGTAAACTTCTGGTTTTTGTGCTTGGTGTGGATGCTCGTTACCAGCATACACGTGTAACTTTTTAATTTGAGCACGTCCAAGACGTCCTTTTGGAAGCATACCTTTAACAGCTAACTCAAGCATTTTAACTGGGTAGTTAGTACGCATTTCTAAAGCTGTACGCTCTTTTAAACCACCAGCATACATTGTATGACGGTAGTAAATTTTATTGTTTAATTTGTTTCCTGTTAATTCAACTTTCTCAGCATTGATGATGATTACGTTATCACCTGTATCAACGTGTGGTGTGAAAGTTGGTTTGTGCTTACCGCGAAGTAAAGTAGCTACTTCAGTTGCAAGACGACCTAAAGTTTTTCCTTCAGCGTCTACAACGAACCACTTACGTTCAACTTCGCTAGCTTTTGCCATATAAGTTGTGCGCATTCTATTTTCCTCCTAATACAATATACATAAAGTAAAATTGTTTTTATTGTTTATCTTTAACACGACTGGTTCCGGGGCTAATCGTGGTTCTTAAAACAATACCGTATTTAATATTAAACTTTATACCTTCTAATGTCAAGCAAATGTTACACCAGGATTAGTTGTTATAATCAACTTTCCATAAAAAGAGCCCATTAGGCGGTGAAGTCTTGCCAGCCTTGGCCCGATCACGTGCTAATAATGCGTTTTTAACACTTTTTACATCACGCTTTCCTTGCCCTACTTCAATTAATGTTCCAACAATTATTCTTACCATATTATAAAGAAAACCATTTCCTTCAAGAGCGATGACAATCCCCTGATCTGTTTTATTAATACTTCCTTTATAAATCGTACGTACTTTGTCCTTAATATCCGTATTTGATGCACAAAAGGAACTAAAATCATGTGTACCTAGTAAGCAATCTAATGCTTCTTGCATTTTAACAATATTTAGATCAAAAGGAAAAAAATAATGATGGTTTCTAGAAAAAACATTTTCGTCTTTTTCATTCCAAATAAAATAACGGTATTCTTTCCGAACGACGTCAAATCTAGAATGAAAATTATCATCGACAATCTCTACATATCTCACATTAATATCTTTAGGCAATTGTGCATTTAATGCTCTCTTCCATTGCTCTGGATGAAGGGCATATTCACTATCAAAATGAATTACTTGTCCTACTGCGTGTACCCCTGTATCTGTTCTACCAGATGCATGGATTCTTATTGGATTACCTTTGTGCATTTTTGTTAGAACCTTCTCAAAATCTGTTTGGACTGTTCTCTGATTAGGTTGTACTTGGTATCCATTAAATAGTGTGCCATCATATGAAATTATACATTTAATTCGATTCATAACTTATCTCCATTACTTACGTAAAAACAATAATAGTAAAAATAAAAACAGTAATACAACAAAACATGCTGTATCCCGTAAATGCCACTTCATAATACGAAACTTTGATCTTCCATCTCCGCCTTGGTAACCTCTAGCTTCCATCGCAACTGCTAAGTCTTCAGCTCGTTTAAATGAATGAATAAATAATGGAACAAGTAAAGAAACTAATGCTTTTAACCGGTCTTTTATAGGTCCTGAAGAGAAATCTACTCCTCGAGACGATTGTGCCTTCATGATCTTTTCAGTCTCTTCCATAAGCGTTGGAATAAATCGGAGTGAAATTGACATCATTAAAGCCATTTCATGCACTGGTAGACCAAACCTTTTAAATGGGTTAAATAATGACTCAAGTCCATCGGTAATTTCGATTGGATTTGTTGTTAATGTCAGTAAAGTAGTAATTGAAACTAAAAGAAAAAATCTCAAAGATATATAAATACCTTGAATAATTCCTTCTTTATGAATTTCGACCCATCCAAAATGATAAATTAGTGGTCCCCCTTTATTTGTAAAAACATGCAATAGAAACGTAAACACTGCTAACAACCAGATTGCTCTTAATCCTTTTAAATAATAATTAAGAGGTACTCTCGATAACAATACTGTTACAATTGAAAATAAAAATAAAATACCGTATGTTATAAAATTGTTCGCTAAGAAAACGATACAGATAAAAATGAACATTGTAAGAAGTTTTGCTCTAGCATCTAGACGATGAATAAGAGAATCAATTGGAATATATTTTCCGATAATTAGACTATTCATTTTGTTTCCCCACTATAAAGATTCGCTATATAATTAGCGAGCTGTTCGATTGTTAAACTTGTAGCTTTTTCTTTAATGCCTAATTTTTGATTCAGATCTTGGTGGAATTTTAAAGAAAGTGGAATTTGTAATCCAATTTCCTCTAGTTCCTTTTCATATGAGAACACTTCTAAAGGGGTTCCCTTTAAATACGTAGTCCCTTTTTGAAGCACATGGATCGTATCAGCATATCTCGCTGCATCATCCATGCTATGCGTCACCAAAATGATCGTCAGGCCCTTTTCTTTATGCAAATCGTAAAACATATCCATTAACGCCTTCTGACCACTAGGATCAAGACCAGCAGTTGGTTCATCCAAAACTAAAACTTCTGGCTCCATTGCTAAAACACCTGCAATAGCAACCCTTCTCATTTGACCACCACTTAATTCAAATGGTGACTTCATTAAATATTCTTCACTTAAGCCTACTTTTTCAATTAAATCGTTAGCTCTTTTTTTTGCTTCATCTTCAGAAACACCAAAATTCATTGGACCAAAGCAAATATCTTTCTCTACAGTTTCTTCAAATAATTGCTGCTCGGGAAACTGAAAAACTAAGCCTACTTTTTTTCTTAATGACTTTAAATTCTTGTTTTTCTTATCTGATAAAAGGGTAATATCGTCTATTTTAGCGATACCCTCTGTTGGTTGTAAGAGGCCATTTAAATGTTGCAGAAAAGTAGATTTACCTGAGCCTGTGTGACCTATTACAGCATAATATGACCCATCTGGTATGGTAACATCAATTTCATAAAGAGCACGATGCTCGAAAGGCGTCTTCGGCTGATAAGTATAGCCTACTTTTTCAAAAGTAATTTGCATAATTCGCTCACCAAGCTTTCTTGCTCTAGATGGTCTTGTCTCAAAGGTAAACCTTTTTCAATTAATAAACTAGAAAGGTTATTTGTAAAAGGAGATGCTAATCCAAGCGACTCTAAAGAAAACTCTGTTTTTAAAAGTTCTTCTGGCGTTACACTTTGAACTAAATGACCATCATGCATAATTAAAATACGGTCTGCATGTATTGCTTCTTCTATATCATGAGTAATTGAAATAACTGTCATATTAATGTCTTTATGTAAATCACGAATAGTCTCTATTACTTCTTTTCTACCGAAAGGATCTAACATCGATGTAGCTTCATCTAATATTAAGATACTTGGTTGAATTGCTAATGCTCCTGCTATTGCTACTCTTTGTTTTTGGCCTCCAGAAAGAGAGTGTGGCTCATGGAGTACAAATTCATTCATATTGACGATGTTTAAAACTTCTTCAATTCGACGATCCATTTCTTTTTTCTCAATTCCATGGTTTTCTAATCCAAATGCAATATCGTCTATTACTGTCGTACCTACAAACTGATTATCAGGATTTTGAAATACCATCGCTACTTTCTTTCGCACGTCCCAAATTGTTTTTTCTGATAAGCTAATTTCCTCATCAATCACAATTTGGCCTTCTTCGGGTAATATAAGTCCATTTAAAAGTTTAGCTAATGTTGACTTTCCTGAACCGTTTCGACCTACAATAGCGATCCATTCATTTTCTTTTATATTAAATGATACAGAATGAACTGCATTTGATTGTGCCTGTGGATATTTAAAAGAGATGTTATCTACTTTAATACTATCTTTTCTCATTTGTTCACCTATAATTTCTCATTGTTTATAGATATATAATAGTCTAAAAGTAAACAGAAAAAAAGGGCAACGACATGTTTACAAGAAACGTCGAGCCCTTTTGTATTCGAATATTAAACTAATTCGATAACAACCATTGGTGCAGCGTCTCCACGACGAGGACCAATTTTTGCGATACGAGTGTATCCACCTTGGCGCTCAGTGTAACGAGGAGCGATGTCAGCAAATAATTTTTGTAAAGCGTCTTGACCGTTTTCAGCGTTAGCAACTTCATTACGGATGTAAGCAGCAGCTAGACGACGAGCGTGTAAGTCTCCACGTTTACCTAAAGTAATCATTTTTTCAACAACTGAACGTAACTCCTTCGCACGAGTCTCAGTTGTTTGAATACGTTCGTTGATAATTAAATCAGTAGCTAAGTCACGTAACATAGCTTTACGTTGTGAGCTAGTACGTCCTAATTTTCTGTATCCCATTTCTAGTTCCCTCCTTTGTAAGTAGTATCAAAATTGGGTCATATAGACATGAAGAGAACGCCTCTCCCTTTATAGAAGCTACAATCAGTCTTCTTTACGTAGGCCAAGACCTAACTCTTCTAACTTATGTTTTACTTCTTCTAAAGACTTACGACCTAAGTTACGTACTTTCATCATGTCTTCTTCTGTCTTATTCGCAAGCTCTTGTACAGTATTAATACCAGCTCGCTTTAAGCAGTTATATGAACGAACAGAAAGATCAAGTTCTTCAATCGTCATTTCAAGGACTTTATCTTTTTGATCTTCTTCTTTTTCGACCATGATTTCTGCATTTTTAGCTTCGTCAGTTAAACCTACAAAAATGTTTAAGTGTTCAGTAAGAATTTTTGAACCTAGTGCGATAGCATCCTTAGGTCCAATACTTCCGTCAGTCCAAACATCAAGTGTTAACTTATCGAAATTTGAAACCTGTCCCACACGTGTATTTTCAACTTGGTATGTGACACGAGACACTGGAGTGTAAATCGAGTCGATAGGAATAACACCTATTGCTTGATCCTCTCTTTTGTTACCATCTGCAGGGATGTATCCACGTCCACGTCTAGCAGTTAGACGCATACGTAAATGAGCATCTTTAGCAAGAGTTGCAATATGAAGATCTGGATTTAGAACTTCAACATCGCTATCATGCGTAATATCGGCCGCAGTAATTGGCCCTTCACCGCGTACATCAATTTCTAATGTTTTTTCTTCATCTGAATAAATTTTCAGAGCAAGTTTTTTAACATTAAGAATAATTGTTGTAACGTCTTCTACAACACCTTCAACTGTAGAGAACTCATGTAACACGCCATCGATTTGAATAGCAGTTACAGCGGCACCAGGAAGTGAGGATAAAAGGATACGACGTAAGGAGTTACCTAGCGTTGTACCATATCCACGCTCAAGTGGTTCAATAACGAATTTACCATATTTGGAATCGTCACTGATCTCAACCGTTTCGATTTTCGGCTTTTCGATTTCAATCATTTTTTAAACCCTCCTTCAAAACGTCGAAACCCTCGGTTAGACCATGCTAACCGAAAGTCCCTATTAGGCAGTTCCTAATTGTGCACAACAAGAGATGTCTGTTAATATTTGCCAAACATATATCATAATCCATTATAGACAATTTTTGAAAATTTATACAGACAAATTATACACGACGACGTTTTGGTGGACGGCATCCGTTATGTGGAACTGGAGTAACGTCTCTGATAGCAGTTACTTCAAGACCAGCAGCTTGAAGAGCACGGATAGCAGCCTCACGACCAGCACCCGGACCTTTAACAGTTACGTCAAGAGTTTTTAAACCGTGTTCCATAGAAGCTTTAGCAGCAGTTTCAGCAGCCATTTGTGCAGCGAATGGAGTAGATTTACGAGATCCTTTGAAACCTAATGAACCAGCGCTTGACCAAGAAATTGCGTTACCATGAACATCAGTGATTGTTACGATTGTGTTATTGAAAGTTGAACGAATATGAGCTGTACCAGCTTCAATATTCTTTTTCACACGACGTTTACGTACATTTGTTTTACGTGCCATGTTGAATACCCTCCTTTACTTAAAAAATATTATTTCTTCTTGTTCGCTACTGTGCGGCGTGGGCCTTTACGAGTACGAGCATTGTTTTTAGTGTTTTGACCACGAACAGGTAAGCTACGACGGTGGCGAATACCACGATATGAACCGATTTCGATTAGACGTTTAATGTTTAAAGAAACTTCACGACGAAGATCCCCTTCAACTTTCAACTTGTCGATTAATTCACGAATTTTACCTAATTCTTCTTCTGTTAAATCACGTACACGAGTGTCTTCTGAAATACCAGCTTCAGCTAAGATTTTTTCAGAAGTTGCACGACCGATTCCGTATACATAAGTTAAAGAAACAACCACGCGTTTGTCGCGAGGAATATCTACACCAGCAATACGAGCCATTCTAGTGCACCTCCTTCTTTATTAACCTTGTTTTTGTTTATGTTTTGGATTTTCACAAATTACCATTACTTTACCACGTCTGCGGATAACTTTACATTTTTCACAGATTGGTTTTACTGATGGTCTCACTTTCATGATTTCAACCTCCTTGTAGATTACGGAGTGCATATTTATTATTTAAAACGGTACGTAATACGGCCACGAGTTAAATCATATGGAGATAGTTCTACAGTAACTTTGTCACCTGGAAGAATACGAATGAAGTTCATACGAATTTTACCAGAAACGTGTGCAAGAACGACATGACCATTTTCCAATTCAACCTTGAACATCGCATTCGGAAGTGTTTCCGTAACGGTACCTTCAATTTCAATTACATCATCTTTCGCCATTAGGGCATTCTCCTTTCTTCAAATCAGTAGCTTGCTTGTAGGCAAACATACGCTTAGGAACATTAAGCCAAAGTGCTCTGATATGTTGGAGATTTTTGGCCTACTAAAGACCTATATTATATCAATCGTTCCAAGCAAAGCTATGTTTAAGCTTTTATAACAGTATCAGTTTTGACGAAACAACAATACGTCATACACAAGGAACGACGATCTTATCGTTCAATTATTAAACTAACTCTTTTAAAAGATTATCAATGTCGATGAAAACTTTATTAATCTCTTGTTGACCTTCAATTGTTTTTACATAACCAAGATTATTGTAGAAATCAAGTAAAGGCTGAGTTTGTTTGATATTTACTTCAAGGCGATTTGCAACTGTTTCTTCATTATCATCCGCACGTTGATAAAGTTCTCCGCCACATTTAGGGCAAACACCCTCTTCAACAGGTGGATTGAAAATTAAATGATAAGTTGCTCCACACTCTTTGCAAATACGACGACCTGTTAAACGTTCAATTAAAAGTTGTTGGTCTACATGAATGTTTAACACGAAGTCAATTTTACGATTCATTACTTTCAAAGTCTCTTCTAGTGCTTCAGCCTGCGCAACTGTTCTAGGAAAACCATCCAATAAGAAACCGTTTTGGCAATCATCTTTTGCTAATCGTTCACGTACAATACCAATTGTTACCTCATCAGGAACAAGATGACCTTGATCCATAAACGATTTTGCTTGAAGACCTAGTTCAGTGCCGTCTTTAATCGCTGCACGGAACATATCGCCAGTAGATATATGAGGAATGCCGTATTTTTCGACAATTTTCTCAGCTTGTGTGCCTTTGCCTGCACCAGGAAGCCCCATAAGAATTAAATTCATGGTTAATCCTCCTCAAAATTAGGTGAGCAATAGGGAATTTATGCATTTCCCTATGCTCGTTCTTTAATAAAGCCTTTGTAGTTTCTCTTAACAAGCTGACTTTCTAATTGTTTCATTGTTTCAAGCGCAACTCCGACTACGATTAGTAAACTTGTTCCTCCAATTTGAGCTGAAGGTGGTAAGTTCGCGAATTTACCAAATATGATTGGTAATAAAGCGATGACAGCTAAGAAAATTGCTCCTACGAAAGTTAAACGATATAAGACTTTAATGATATATTCTTGAGTGCTCTTACCTGGGCGAATACCCGGGATGTAGCCACCTTGCTTCTGAAGATTTTCAGCCATTTGCTCTGGGTTTGCCTGAACAAAAGTATAAAAATATGTGAAAGCAACGATCAAGATTAAATAAAATGCCATTCCCCATGGATTGTTATACGTAAAGTGCGTTTTAATCCATTCAGTCACATTGTTACTTGGTAAGAACGATGCAATAGTTGATGGAGTAATTAAAAATGAAACAGCGAAGATTACCGGAATAACCCCAGCGCCATTTACTTTTAATGGCAAGTGAGTAGATTGTCCTCCGACATAGCTATTATTACCATTGTTACGTTTAGCATATTGAATTGGAATTTTACGATTAGCTTGTTGAATATAAATTACAGCTACGATTACTAATAGTAAAACTAAAAACACTAAGCCAACTTTAACGATGTTTAAGAATAGCGCGTCACCAGCACCTTTAAATTGTTGCTGATAGACTTGACTCATTGTATTAGGTATAGCAGCAACTATACCACCAAAGATGATAACTGATATACCGTTCCCTACACCTTTAGCAGTAATCTGCTCACCTAACCACAATAAGAAAGATGTTCCAGCTGTTAGTACAATTGCTATATAAAGATAGGTTGACCAACCTGGATTTTCAATTAACATTCCGCCAGTAATATTGTTCATACTGATTGATAATCCAATTGCTTCTACAAATCCAAGAATAATTGTGATGTATCTAGTCAGTTGAGTCAATTTACGTCGACCAATCTCACCTTGCTTCGACCATTCAGTTAACTTCGGAACAACGTCCATTTGAAGTAACTGAATAATGATTGAAGCAGTAATGTACGGCATTATACCCATTGCAAAAATCGAGAACTGTTTAAGAGCTCCTCCACCGAATGTGTTTAGAACACCAAATATGCTTGAGCTATCTTGTGATGCTAATACATCGGCGTTGACGTTTGGAACAGGTATAAACGTTCCAATACGAAATACAATTAACATTAATAACGTAAAGAATATTTTTTTTCTAATATCTGCAATGCGCATAAAGTTGGAGATTGTCCGGAACATTTTAGATCACCTCAGCATTTCCACCAGCTGCTTCGATTGCCTCTACCGCAGAAGATGAGAACTTGTGAGCTTTAACAGTAAGTTTAACTTCTAACTTACCTTTACCTAAAATCTTAATACCAGCTAATTCTTTACGAACAATACCAGTTTCGATCAGTAACTCAGGAGTTACTTCAGTTCCGTTTTCGAAGCGATTTAACGTTTCAACATTAACGATTGCGTAATCTTTACGGTTGATGTTAGTGAAACCACGTTTTGGTAAACGACGGAATAAAGGAGTTTGACCACCTTCAAATCCAAGACGAACACCGCCACCTGAACGAGCGTTTTGTCCTTTATGACCTTTACCTGCAGTTTTACCAGTACCTGAACCAATACCACGACCGATACGTTTAGATACTTTACGAGAACCTTCTGTAGGTTTTAATTCATGAAGTTTCATTAGGGCACCTCCTTACTTATTCATGTTCAATTAAATTTCTTTTACAGATACAAGGTGAGAAACTTTGTTAATCATCCCACGCATTGCAGCGTTATCTTGTTTAACAACAGTTTGGTTTGTTTTAGTAATACCTAAAGCACGAACTGTTGCGATTTGATCTTGTTTACGACCAATTACACTGCGAGTAAGGGTAATTTCTAACTGTTTAGCCATCGTTATCCCTCCTTATTAACCTAGTAATTCTTCTACAGATTTACCACGTAGTTTTGCAACTTCATCCGCACGTTTTAAGTTACTTAAACCTTCGATAGTAGCACGTACAATGTTTACTGGTGTGTTAGAACCAAGAGATTTAGATAAAATATCATGTACCCCAGCAAGTTCTAATACCGCACGAACAGGACCTCCAGCGATAACTCCAGTACCTTCAGAAGCAGGTTTTAAGAATACTTCACCAGCTCCAAAACGACCAGTAATTACGTGAGGAATTGTAGTTCCAACGATTGGTACGTTAATTAGGTTTTTCTTAGCATCTTCAACAGCTTTACGAATAGCATCAGGTACTTCTTGAGCTTTACCAGTACCAAAACCTACATGACCGTTTTTGTCACCAACAACTACTAATGCTGCAAAGCGGAAACGACGACCACCTTTTACAACTTTAGCAACACGGTTGATCGTAACTAAGCGTTCTTCAAGCTCTAATTTATTAGGATCAATGCGACGCATGTATGTCCCTCCTTCTTTTATTAAAATTGTAAACCAGCTTCACGAGCAGCTTCAGCTAAAGCTTTTACGCGACCATGATATAAGTAACCACCGCGGTCGAATACAACTACAGAAACACCTTTTTCAGTAGCGCGTTTTGCAACTAAACTACCAACTAATGTTGCTGCTTCGATATTGCCAGTACCATTTAAAGTTAATTCTTTATCTAAAGTTGATGCACTTGCTAATGTTACACCATTAACATCATCAATGATTTGAGCATAGATATGGTTGTTTGAACGGTAAACGTTTAAACGTGGACGTTCTTGAGTACCAGATAATTTAGTACGAACACGAGCATGTCTTTTTTTACGTACTGCATTTTTATCAGCCTTAAAGATCATCTTGGTCACTCCTTTCTCTTATCTAGTTATAGATTACTTCGCAGTTTTACCTTCTTTACGACGAACCATTTCGCCTTCGTAACGGATACCTTTACCTTTGTAAGGCTCTGGTGGACGTACTTGACGGATGTAAGCAGCAAGAGCGCCTACACGTTCTTTGTCGATACCTTTAATACTGATTTTAGTATTAGAAGGTACTTCGATTTCAACACCATTTTCAGGAGTGATCTCAACTGGGTGAGAATAACCAACAGCTAGAACAAGTTTGTCACCTGTTTTAGTTGCACGGTAACCTACCCCAACTAACTCAAGGTTACGAGTATAACCATTAGTTACACCTTCAACCATGTTACCTAAGATAGCACGAGTTGTACCATGAAGAGCACGGTGCTCTTTGTTTTCAGTTGGACGTGCAACTGTTAATACGTTCTCGTTAACTTCGATTGTCATATCAGGGCTAAAAGTACGAGTTAACTCACCTTTAGGTCCTTTTACTGTAATAGTATTGTTGTTATTAGTAAGAGTAACTCCAGCAGGAATTACAAGTTCTTTTTTACCAACACGAGACATTCACTACACCTCCATTCTCTCTGTGTTATATTACCAAACGTATGCTAAGATTTCGCCACCAGTTTTTGCTTGACGAGCTTCTTTATCTGTCATTACACCTTTAGATGTTGATACAATAGCAACACCTAAACCGTTAAGTACGCGAGGTACTTCGTCAGCTTTCGCGTATACACGTAAGCCAGGCTTAGAAATTCTTTTTAATCCAGTGATAACACGTTCGTTGTTCACACCATATTTTAAGAAAATACGGATGATTCCTTGTTTATCATCTTCAATGTACTCAACGTCACGGATGAAACCTTCACGTTTTAGAATTTCAGCAACCTCTTTCTTTAGGTTAGAACCTGGGAATTCTAATTTCTCGTGACGTACCATGTTCGCATTACGAATGCGAGTAAGCATATCTGCAATAGGATCTGTCATGACCATGTTCAGATAACCTCCTTCCTAATATCTATAGAATTACCAACTAGCTTTTTTAACGCCAGGGATTTGTCCTTTATAAGCAAGTTCACGGAAACAAATACGGCAAAGTTTAAATTTACGTAATACTGAGTGTGGACGTCCGCAACGTTCGCAACGTGTATACTCTTGTACTTTAAATTTCTGAGCACGTTTTTGTTTCGCAATCATTGATTTTTTAGCCACGTTTTCGCCTCCTCTTCTTTAGCGCTGGCTTTCATTATTTTTGAAAAGGCATTCCGAATAATGTTAGCATTTCACGAGCTTCTTCATCAGTATTTGCAGTAGTTACAATAACGATGTCCATACCACGTACTTTGTTTACTTTATCATAATCGATCTCTGGGAAGATTAATTGCTCTTTAACACCTAAAGTGTAGTTTCCACGGCCATCGAATGCTTTTTTAGAGATTCCACGGAAGTCACGTACACGAGGTAATGTTACAGAAACTAATTTCTCAAAGAATTCGTACATACGCTCACCGCGTAATGTAACTTTAGCACCGATAGGCATTCCCTCACGAAGACGGAATTGTGCGATTGATTTTTTAGCTCTAGTTACAACAGGTTTTTGACCTGCGATTAAAGTTAATTCCTCAACAGCAGTATCTAATGCTTTTGAATTTGAAACAGCCTCACCAACACCCATGTTGATGACGATCTTTTCAATTTTTGGCACTTGCATAACTGATTTATAGTTAAACTTGCTCACTAGAGCAGGAGTGATTTCATTTTGATATTTCTCGACTAGGCGGTTCATTCAGTTGACCTCCTTTCATAAATTTCTATTATTTATCAAGTAATTCGCCTGATTTTTTTGCAATACGTACTTTTTTACCATCCACTAATTGGTAACCTACGCGTGTAGGTACTCCAGTTTTTGGATCTAATGCCATAACATTAGAAACATGGATTGGTGCTTCTTTCTCGATGATGCCACCTTGTGGGTTAGCTTGAGTAGGTTTTGAGTGTTTTTTAATGATGTTAACACCTTCAACTAGTACGCGGTTATTCTTTGGAAAAGCAGCAAGGATAACACCTTGTTTTCCTTTGTCTTTACCAGAGATAACTTGAACTTTATCACCTTTTTTTACATGCATCTTCTTCGTGCACCTCCTTAATAAGGCTTTCTGAAGTATTTATTAAAGTACATTAATTAAAGTACTTCTGGAGCTAATGATACGATTTTCATGAAGTTGCTATCACGTAATTCACGTGCAACTGGTCCGAAAATACGAGTACCACGTGGGCTCTTATCATCTTTAATGATAACAGCTGCGTTTTCATCAAATTTGATGTAAGTACCGTCTGGACGACGAACACCGCGTTTCGTACGAACGATAACAGCTTTAACTACATCACCTTTTTTAACAACGCCACCTGGTGTTGCTTGTTTTACTGAACATACGATGATATCACCGATGTTAGCAGTTTTACGGCCTGAACCACCTAATACTTTAATAGTAAGTAATTCACGTGCACCTGAATTGTCAGCAACTTTTAAACGAGTTTCTTGTTGGATCATGTCAAATTGACCTCCTTTCGGATTAAGAATGATATCCGATCATCTATTAGATAATAACAGCTTCTTCTACGATTTCAACTAAACGGAAACGTTTTGTAGCTGATAATGGACGAGTCTCCATGATTTTTACGATATCGCCAACTTTTGCAGTGTTTAGCTCATCGTGCGCTTTATATTTCTTAGAATATTTAACGCGTTTTCCGTATAGTTTATGTGTTTTATAAGTTTCAACTACAACAGTAATTGTCTTATCCATTTTATCAGAAACTACACGTCCTGTGTAAACTTTACGTTGGTTACGTTCGCTCACTGGGCAAACCTCCCCTCATTATTAATTATTAGAGTTAACTTCTCTTTCACGAACTACAGTTTTCATACGAGCAATTGCTTTACGAACCTCGCGGATACGAGCAGTGTTCTCTAATTGTCCTGTAGCTAATTGGAAACGAAGATTGAATAACTCTTCTTTAAGAGATTTCACTTTTAATTCAATTTCAGCAGTGGTAAGATCGCGAATCTCATTAGTTTTCATTAGAATCACCACCATTGTCTTCACGTTTTACAAACTTACATTTAACTGGTAATTTGTGAGCTGCTAAGCGTAGTGCTTCACGAGCTACTTCTTCAGATACACCAGCGATTTCGAACATAATTTTTCCTGGTTTAACGACTGCTACCCAACCTTCAGGAGCACCTTTACCGCTACCCATACGAACCTCAAGAGGTTTAGCTGTGTAAGGTTTAGAAGGGAAGATTTTAATCCATACTTTACCGCCACGTTTCATGTAACGAGTCATTGCACGACGCGCTGCTTCAATTTGACGGTTAGTAATCCAAGAAGCTTCAGTAGATTGTAATCCGAATTCACCGAATGCGACTTCAGTACCACCTTTGGCACGTCCACGCATTTTTCCACGATGCTCTCTTCTATATTTAACACGTTTAGGCATTAACATAATTAATTTCCTCCTTCCTCAGAAGCTTTCTTTTTTGTAGGAAGAACTTCACCTTTGTAGATCCATACTTTTACGCCTAGTTTACCGTATGTTGTATCTGCTTCTGCAGTTGCATAATCGATATCCGCACGTAATGTATGAAGTGGCACTGTACCTTCACTATATGATTCTGAACGAGCAATATCTGCTCCGCCAAGACGACCAGAAACTTGTGTTTTAATACCTAATGCACCAGCACGCATAGCACGTTGAAGTACTTGCTTTTGAGCACGACGGAAAGAAACACGGTTTTCTAATTGACGAGCGATGTTTTCAGCTACTAATTTAGCATCAAGATCTGCTCTTTTAATTTCGATGATGTTGATATGAACACGTTTGCCAGTAAGGTTGTTTAAAGCTTTACGAAGAGCTTCAACTTCCGAACCACCTTTACCGATTACCATACCTGGTTTTGCAGTGTGAACAGTAATGTTTACACGGTTAGCAGCTCTTTCGATTTCTACTTTAGATACAGCAGAATCTTTTAAACGAGTGCTGATGTACTCACGAATTTTGATATCTTCATGTAAAAGATCAGCGTAATCTTTTTCAGCGTACCATTTAGATTCCCAATCTTTAATAATACCAACACGAAGTCCGACTGGATTTACCTTTTGTCCCATCGATTATCCCTCCTTCTTCTCTGATACCACGATTGTAATGTGGCTTGTGCGTTTGTTGATTGCGCTAGCACGTCCTTGTGCACGAGGGCGGAAACGTTTTAAAGTAGCACCTTCATCAACGAATACTTTTTCGATGTATAAGTTATTAACATCCATATCATAGTTATGCTCTGCGTTAGCAATAGCAGATTTTAATAATTTTTCTACAACAGGAGAAGCAGTTTTTGGTGTGTGTCGAAGGATTGCGATCGCTTCGCCAACTTGTTTACCTCGGATTAAATCGACTACTAGACGAACTTTACGAGGAGCGATACGAACTGTTCTCAGTACAGCTTTAGCTTGCATTGGAGTGCCTCCTCTCATTATCTTCTAGTTTTCTTGTCATCCGCATCGTGACCTTTATAAGTACGAGTTGGAGCAAATTCACCAAGTTTGTGACCTACCATATCTTCCGATACATATACAGGTACATGTTTACGACCATCGTATACTGCAATAGTATGTCCGATAAATTGTGGGAAAATAGTCGAACGACGTGACCAAGTTTTAACAACTTGCTTAGAGTCAGTCTCGTTTAATTTCTCAACTTTAGCTAATAAGTGATCATCAATAAATGGACCTTTTTTTAGGCTGCGTCCCATTGTGGTACCTCCCTTCGTGATTGACCTACGGTTCTAGTGAACCGTAGCACAATCGCGTTATTTTTTACGACGACGAACGATAAACTTGTCTGACGCTTTGTTTTTCTTACGAGTTTTGTAACCAAGAGTTGGTTTACCCCATGGAGACATTGGTGATTTACGTCCGATTGGAGAGCGTCCTTCACCACCACCGTGTGGGTGATCAACTGGGTTCATTACAGATCCACGTACAGTTGGGCGTTTACCCATCCAACGAGAACGACCTGCTTTACCGATGTTAATAAGTTCGTGATGTTCGTTACCAACTTGACCTACTGTCGCGCGGCAAGTTGCTAAAATCATACGTACTTCACCAGAGTTTAAACGAACTAGTACATAACGGTCTTCTTTACCTAATACTTGTGCAGAAGTACCAGCAGAACGTACTAATTGTCCTCCACGACCTGGTTTTAACTCGATGTTGTGGATTGTAGTACCTACTGGAATGTTTACAAGTGGTAAAGCGTTACCTACTTTAATATCTGCTTCAGGACCTGAAACGATTTCCATTCCTACTACTAAGTTTTTAGGAGCTAGGATGTAACGTTTTTCTCCATCAGCGTAGTTAATTAACGCAATGTTTGCAGAACGGTTTGGATCGTACTCGATTGTAGCAACGCGTCCTGGTATACCATCTTTATCTCGTTTGAAATCGATGATACGGTATTGACGTTTGTGTCCACCACCTTGGTGACGAACAGTAATTTTACCTTGGTTATTACGGCCAGCTTTTTTGCTAAGTGGAGCTAATAATGATTTTTCTGGTTTGTCAGTAGTGATCTCAGCAAAATCATTAGTAGTCATACCACGGCGACCGTTAGTGGTTGGTTTATACTTTTTGATTCCCATCGTAATTTCCCTCCTTTTCTAGTAGTTAGTATTAAACGCCTTCGAATAATGTAATTTCTTGGCTATCAGCAGTTAATTTAACGATTGCTTTTCTACGACGGTTTGTGTAACCAGCATGTTTACCCATACGCTTAAACTTACCTTTGTAGTTCATTACGTTAACTTTTTCTACTTTAACACCGAAGATTGCTTCAACAGCATCTTTAACTTCAGTTTTATTAGCTCTTACATCTACTTCAAAAGTGTATTTTTTTTCAGCGATTGCTTCCATAGAAGCTTCAGTGATAACTGGGCGTTTGATAATATCACGAGGATCCTTCATTACGCAAGCACCTCCTCTACTTTTTCCACCGCAGCTTTAGTCATGATTAATGTATCATGATGTAAAACGTCGATTACGTTTACTTCATTTGCTGCAAGTACTGTGATTCCAGGGATATTGCGAGCAGATAAAGCTACGTTTTCATTTAGGTCAGCTGTTACGATTAAAACTTTCTTAGCAACTGATAAGCCAGATAATACAGTAACCATATCTTTTGTTTTTGGTGCGTTTAACGCTAAATCTTCAAGAACTAGCATGCTTTGTTCTAATACTTTAGTAGATAAAGCAGATTTAATCGCTAAGCGACGTACCTTTTTAGGTAATTTATATGAATATGATCTTGGAGCTGGACCGAATACGATACCACCACCACGCCATTGTGGAGAACGGATTGAACCTTGACGAGCACGGCCAGTTCCTTTTTGTCTCCATGGTTTACGACCACCACCACGTACTTCAGAACGTGTTTTAACTTTGTGAGTACCTTGACGTAAAGATGCACGTTGCATCATTACAGCATCAAATAAAGCATGTTCGTTTGGAGCGATTCCGAATACAGCTTCAGCTAATTCGATTTCTCCTACTTGAGCACCTGTTTGATTAAACATAGTAACTTTAGGCATTTTATTTCCTCCTTTCTTCTAAATTAATTATTTAGATTTAACCGCAGTACGGATTGTTACGTAAGATTTTTTAGAACCTGGTACATTACCTTTTACTAAAAGTAAGTTACGTTCAACGTCAACTTTAACGATTTGTAGGTTTTGTACAGTTACTTTTTCTCCACCCATTTGACCAGGTAAAGCTTTGTTTTTGAATACACGGTTCGGAGCAACAGGACCCATTGAACCTGGACGACGGTGGTAACGAGAACCGTGAGACATTGGTCCACGAGATTGTCCGTGGCGCTTAATGCTACCTTGGAATCCTTTACCTTTTGAAGTTCCAGTTACATCAACGATGTCACCATTTGCAAAAATATCTACTTTGACTTCTTGACCAACTTCATAAGCTGATACATCAGCGTTGCGAAGTTCACGAACGAAGCGCTTAGGTGCAGTGTTTGCTTTAGCAGAGTGCCCTTTTTCTGGTTTGTTAGCTAATTTTTCACGTTTGTCAGCGAAACCGATTTGGATAGCTTCGTAGCCATCAGTTTCAGTAGTTTTCTTTTGTAAAACCACGTTTGGAGTAGCTTCGATTACAGTTACTGGAATTAACTCGCCGTTTTCAGCAAATACTTGTGTCATACCGATCTTTTTCCCTAAGATTCCTTTAGTCATAAGTCACACCTCCTGAATTTATATATAATTTTTATTAAAGTTTGATTTCAATATCAACGCCAGATGGTAAATCTAGTCTCATTAATGAATCAACTGTTTGTGGAGTTGGATTCACGATATCGATTAAACGTTTGTGAGTGCGCATTTCGAATTGCTCACGAGAATCTTTGTATTTATGAACCGCACGAAGGATCGTGTAAACTGATTTCTCAGTTGGTAACGGAATCGGACCAGATACAGAAGCACCAGAACGTTTCGCTGTTTCAACGATTTTCTCTGCAGATTGATCTAAAATACGGTGATCATAAGCTTTTAAACGAATACGAATTTTTTCTTTTGCCATAATTTTCCCTCCTTTTTCGCCTATTTAAATAATAGACATACTCCATGGAAATTTCCTTACACTCGCCATGGCAAAGCGGCCGGGTGTATCAGCAACCTTCCATTTCTACGCAGTCAAAGACCAACATCAACTATTATACATAAAAAATAATGCTATTGCAAGCATTTGTTATAAGTTTAGATAAATAATGTTTTCGTCGTCTTCAGTACTTAGTTATTATATTATCTTCAATTATTAAAATCAAGCAAGAATCGGTTTTAATCCATATTTTAAATATTTCCAATTTACTTATAAAAAAAGCTTAGAAGAATAGATCTTCTAAGCTTTTAAGTTTAATTATTCAACGATTGTAGCAACTACGCCAGCGCCTACAGTACGTCCACCCTCACGGATAGAGAACTTAGTTCCTTCTTCAACAGCGATTGCGTTGATTAACTCAACAGTCATTTCGATGTTGTCGCCAGGCATAACCATTTCAACGCCTTCTGGTAATTGGATGATTCCAGTTACGTCAGTTGTACGGAAATAGAATTGTGGACGGTAGTTAGCGAAGAATGGAGTGTGACGTCCACCTTCTTCTTTAGATAAAACGTAAACTTCAGCTTTGAACTTAGTGTGTTGTTTAACTGAACCTGGTTTAGCTAAAACTTGACCACGTTGGATATCGTCACGAGCAACCCCACGAAGAAGTGCACCGATGTTATCTCCAGCTTCTGCTTGGTCAAGAAGTTTACGGAACATTTCAACACCTGTTACAGTAGTTGATTTTGGTTCTTCAACAAGACCGATGATTTCTACTACGTCACCAACTTTAACGATACCACGCTCAACACGACCAGTAGCAACTGTTCCACGACCAGTGATTGAGAATACATCCTCAACTGGCATTAAGAAAGGCTTGTCAGTTTCACGAGCTGGTGTTGGGATATAAGAATCAACTTCAGCCATTAATTCATGAATTTTAGCTTCCCACGCAGCATCTCCTTCAAGAGCTTTAAGCGCAGAACCTTTGATTACTGGAATGTCATCGCCAGGGAATTCGTATTCTGATAATAGATCACGGATTTCCATTTCAACTAATTCAAGTAACTCTTCATCGTCAACCATGTCACATTTGTTCATGAATACTACGATGTAAGGTACACCTACTTGACGAGATAAAAGAATGTGCTCACGAGTTTGAGGCATTGGACCATCAGCAGCAGATACTACTAAGATACCACCGTCCATTTGAGCAGCACCAGTGATCATGTTTTTAACATAGTCAGCGTGACCTGGGCAGTCAACGTGTGCATAGTGACGAGTTTCTGTTTCGTACTCAACGTGTGCAGTAGAGATTGTGATTCCACGCTCTCTTTCTTCTGGAGCTCCGTCGATTTGATCGTAAGCGCGAGCTTCAGCTCCACCTACTTTAGCTAATACAGTTGTAATAGCAGCAGTTAATGTAGTTTTACCATGGTCAACGTGTCCGATTGTACCAATGTTAACGTGTGGTTTTACACGTTCGAATTTAGCTTTACCCATTGTAAAAATCCTCCTTATAGTGAAAAAAAATTATTTTTTAGTTTATATGATTATGCTATAAAGGGCAACTTTTACCCCTTATAGCTAACATCTAACATAAATAGTTATACATGATGAGAACTAAATAATCAATTACTCACCTTTATATTTTTTGATAATTTCTTCAGAAATTGATTTTGGTACATCTTCGTAATGGTCAAATACCATTGAGAACGTTCCACGACCTTGAGTGTTAGAACGTAATGAAGTTGCATAACCAAACATTTCTGAAAGTGGTACCATAGCACGAACAACTTGAGCGTTACCGCGTGCTTCCATACCTTCAACGCGTCCACGACGAGATGTGATATCACCCATGATATCTCCTAAGTATTCCTCAGGGATAACAACTTCTACTTTCATTAATGGTTCAAGTAGAACTGGGTTACATTTCTTAACAGCGTTTTTAAGAGCTAATGAAGCAGCTACTTTAAACGCCATCTCATTCGAGTCAACATCATGGTAAGATCCATCGAATAATTTCGCTTTAATGTCGATTAGTGGGAAACCAGCTAATACACCATTTTTAAGAGAATCTTCAAGACCTGCAGCTACAGCTGGGATGTATTCACGAGGAACAACACCACCAACGATTGCGTTTTCAAATTCGAAGCCTTTTCCTTCTTCGTTTGGTGAGAATTCAATCCAAACGTGTCCGAATTGTCCACGTCCACCTGATTGACGAACGAATTTACCTTCTACTTGCGCAGAAGAACGGAAAGTTTCACGGTATGCTACTTGAGGAGCACCAACGTTAGCTTCTACTTTAAATTCACGACGCATACGGTCAACGATGATATCAAGGTGAAGCTCACCCATACCAGCGATGATTACTTGACCAGTTTCTTGGTCAGTATGTGCACGGAAAGTTGGATCTTCTTCAGTTAATTTCACTAATGCTTGACCCATTTTATCTTGGTCAGCTTTAGATTTTGGCTCAATCGCAATTGAGATAACTGGATCAGGGAATTCCATAGACTCAAGAATTACTAAATTCTTTTCATCACATAAAGTATCACCAGTTGTAGTGTCTTTAAGACCTACAGCAGCAGCGATATCTCCAGCGTATACTTTCGAAATCTCTTGACGAGAGTTAGCATGCATTTGTAGGATACGACCTACACGCTCACGCTTACCTTTTGTAGAGTTTTGAACGTATGAACCAGATTCTAACGTACCTGAGTATACTCGGAAGAACGTTAATTTACCAACATAAGGATCAGTCATGATTTTGAATGCTAATGCAGCGAAAGGCTCTTCATCACTTGATGGAACGATTTTCTCTTCATCAGTATCAGGTAATGTTCCTTTGATAGCTGGTACATCTAATGGAGATGGTAGGTAATCAATTACTGCATCAAGCATTAATTGAACACCTTTGTTTTTGAAAGCAGAACCACATACTACTGGGTAGAATTGTACTGAACATGTAGCTGTACGAATAGCAGCTTTTAATTCAGGAATTGTGATTTCTTCACCTTCAAGGTATTTCATCATTAATTCTTCATCTAACTCAGCTACCGCTTCGATTAAACGACCACGGTACTCTTCAGCTAGTTCTTGATATTCTTCTGGAATTTCGATCGTTTCAATGTCAGTTCCTAAGTCATTATTGTACTTAATAGCTTTCATTTCAACTAGGTCAACAATACCCCAGAAGTTATCTTCAGCACCCATCGCTAATTGGATTGGGTGTGCGTTTGCTTGTAAACGGTCATGTAACGTACCTACAGAGTATAAGAAATCCGCGCCGATTTTATCCATTTTGTTAACGAATACTACACGTGGAACTCCGTAAGTAGTTGCTTGGCGCCAAACTGTTTCAGTTTGAGGCTCAACACCTGATTGAGCATCAAGTACTGCTACTGCGCCATCAAGTACACGTAGAGAACGTTCAACTTCTACAGTGAAGTCTACGTGACCTGGAGTATCAATGATATTTACACGGTGGTTATTCCACTGAGCTGTTGTAGCAGCAGATGTGATAGTGATACCACGCTCTTGCTCTTGCTCCATCCAGTCCATTTGTGAAGCTCCTTCATGAGTTTCACCAATTTTGTGAATACGACCTGTGTAATAAAGGATACGCTCTGTTGTTGTTGTTTTACCAGCATCAATGTGAGCCATGATCCCGATATTACGAGTGTTATTTAAGGAGAACTCTCTAGTCATCAGGGTTCTTTCTCCCTTCCAGTATTAGTTAGGATTTTTTAGTACAAGAAAAAGTTATTCCTATACATACTTCATGTTATTAAGTTAAGCAAGCACTACAAGCAAGGAACTATTATGTCATCCTAAATTATGTAATCCGACGTTCACCTATTTAATCTAGCAAGCTAAATTAGAAATAGGTGAACGACTTAACCAACATTCATTATGTGCAGAAATAACTAAATTGCTTTTAATCTTACCAACGGTAGTGAGCAAACGCTTTGTTCGCTTCTGCCATTTTGTGTGTATCTTCACGTTTCTTAACTGCAGAACCTGAGTTGTTTGCTGCATCAAGAATTTCATTAGCTAAACGCTCTTCCATCGTTTTTTCTCCACGAAGACGAGCATAGTTAACTAACCAGCGAAGACCTAAAGTTGTACGGCGCTCAGGGCGAACCTCAACTGGTACTTGGTAGTTTGAACCACCAACACGACGAGCTCTAACTTCTAGAACTGGCATGATATTTTTAAGAGCTGCTTCGAATACTTCCATTGGTTCTTTACCAGAACGTTCTTGGATTAATTCAAATGCTCCGTATAAGATAGCTTGAGACTTTCCTCTTTTTCCGTCAATCATCATTTTGTTGATTAAACGAGAAACTAATTTTGAATTATAAAGTGGATCTGGCAATACATCTCTTTTTGCAACAGGACCTTTACGTGGCATGTTATTTCCTCCTTTCGGCTAGTTGTTATTTATTACTTCTTAGCTGCTTTTGGTCTCTTAGTTCCATATTTAGAACGACCTTGCATACGCTTGTCAACACCTGCAGTATCTAATGCACCACGAACGATATGGTAACGTACCCCCGGTAAATCTTTTACACGTCCACCACGGATAAGAACAACACTGTGCTCTTGTAAGTTGTGTCCGATACCTGGGATATAAGCAGTTACCTCGATTTGGTTAGTTAAACGTACACGAGCATATTTACGTAATGCTGAGTTCGGTTTCTTTGGAGTCATTGTACCAACACGAGTACAAACACCACGTTTTTGTGGAGCTGATAAATCAGTTGATTTTTTCTTTAATGAGTTGAAACCTTTATTTAATGCTGGTGATTTTGATTTCCATACTTTAGAAGTACGTCCATTACGCACTAACTGGTTAATAGTAGGCATGAGTTTTCCTCCCTTCAAATATTTATAAGACCACACATCCAGGTGGTTCATTATTAGTTGAAAACAAAGTTTTTGCAAGAAGGAAGAAGCCCTCCTTCTCACAAAAACAGTTTTAAACTTGTATATTCCTAAATTAGCCCCGGATCTAACCTGCTTAGATTAGCAGTGCTATTGTCTAGGAGCAACCTTGAATATCTTATCATTTTTCATCAAATGATGTCAACTCAAGTTTTAAAATATTTTAAGATTATTTTTCAACTAATACTTCTTCATTCATTTCAACTGATTCAGTTAAATCCTTTACAAGATCTACTTTACGGTATCTGTTCATACCAGTACCAGCTGGAACCAACTTACCTATAATAACATTCTCTTTTAATCCTAGCAACTCATCACGTTTTCCTTTAATCGCAGCGTCTGTCAATACACGCGTTGTTTCTTGGAATGATGCAGCAGAAAGGAATGAGTCTGTTTCTAATGATGCTTTTGTAATACCTAGTAATAATGGGCGCGCAGTAGCTGGTTGTTTACCTGCAAATAAAGCTTCTTTATTCGCTTCAGTAAACTGGTGTAGTTCTAATAATGTACCAGGTAGTAAAGTAGTCTCACCTGCATCCATTACACGAACTTTCTTCAGCATTTGACGTACCATTACCTCTACGTGCTTGTCACCAATTTCTACCCCTTGCATACGGTATACTTTTTGAACTTCACGTAATAAGTATTCTTGAACAGCATTTGTACCTTTTACTTTTAGAAGTTCTTTAGGATCAATTGAACCTTCAGTCATTACTTGACCGCGTTCAATCGCTTCACCTTCTTGAACTTTTAGTCTAGCGCCATAAGGAACTGGGTAGTTTCTTGATTCTACTGAGCCTTGAACAATAATTTCTTGTTTATCTTTAGCGTCAGTAGAAATTGAAATAATACCATCAATTTCAGAAATAACCGCTTGACCTTTAGGATTACGTGCTTCAAATAGCTCTTGAATACGAGGTAAACCTTGAGTAATATCGTCTCCTGCTACCCCACCTGTATGGAATGTACGCATCGTTAACTGTGTACCTGGTTCACCGATTGATTGTGCAGCAATAATACCTACTGCCTCACCAACTTCAACCTCAGCACCTGTAGCTAAGTTACGGCCATAACATTTTTTACATACTCCATGGTTAGTATTACATGTGAACGCAGAACGGATATTAACTTCTTCAATACCAGCATCGATAATTTCACGAGCTAAGTCTTCTGTAATTAAATCGTTCTCTTGAGCAAGTAATACACCTGTTTCTGGGTGGCGTATAGTTGAACGTAAATGACGACCAACTAAACGATCGTATAATCCCTCAATAATTTCGTTACCTTCTTTAATTGCTTTAACGTGTAATCCACGGTCAGTACCACAATCATCTTGACGAACGATTACATCTTGTGCAACGTCAACTAGACGACGAGTTAAGTAACCTGAATCGGCTGTTTTTAGTGCTGTATCGGCAAGACCTTTACGTGCACCGTGTGTAGAGATGAAGTATTCAAGTACCGTTAGACCTTCACGGAATGAAGATTTGATTGGTAACTCAATAATACGACCAGCCGGGTTGGCCATCAGACCACGCATACCAGCAAGCTGAGTAAAGTTTGATGCGTTACCACGGGCACCAGAGTCACTCATCATAAAGATTGGGTTGCGTTTATTTAGGGAAGCCATCAGTTTTCCTTGAATAACATCTTTCGCATCACTCCAAATTGCGATTACACGATCGTAACGCTCATCTTCTGTGATTAAACCACGGCGGAATTGTTTTAAAACTTTATCTACTTTTTCTTGAGCTTCAGCAATAATTAACTGCTTCTCTGGTAATACGATGATATCGGATACACCAACTGTAATACCAGCTTTAGTAGAGTGTCTAAACCCAAGATCCTTCATGCGGTCTAGCATTTTTGACGTTTCAGTAATTTTGAAACGTTTAAATACTTCAGCAATGATATTTCCAAGTATTTTCTTTTTGAAAGGAGCAATTTCTTCTCTACTTTCAATAATTTCTTTAATATTCGAACCTTTAGCTACAAAATACATCTGAGGAGTTTCTTTCTCAAGGTTACTCTGAGTAGGTTCATTAATATAAGGGAACGACGTAGGTAAGATTTCATTGAAGATTAACTTACCAACCGTTGTGATTAATAATGAATTTTTTTGTTCCTCAGTAAATGTTTCGTTATTTAATGAATTTGCTGCAACAGCAACACGAGAATGTAAATGTACATAACCATTTTGGTATGCAATTAACGCCTCATTGATATCTTTAAATACCATACCTTCACCGACAGCGCCTGCACGCTCAAGAGTTAAGTAATAGTTACCTAATACCATATCTTGAGATGGTGTAACTACTGGTTTACCATCTTTCGGGTTCAGGATGTTTTGTGCTGCAAGCATTAAAATACGAGCTTCCGCTTGTGCTTCACTTGATAACGGTACGTGAACAGCCATTTGGTCACCATCAAAATCGGCATTGTATGCAGTACATACAAGTGGATGTAGACGGATTGCACGGCCTTCTACTAATGTAGGTTCGAACGCTTGGATACCAAGTCTGTGTAGAGTTGGGGCACGGTTTAGTAACACCGGGTGCTCACGAATAACTGATTCTAATACATCCCAAATCTCAGGGTGTAAACGCTCAATTTTACGCTTTGCAGACTTAATGTTATGTGCTAAGCCACGCTCTACTAATTCTTTCATCACGAAAGGCTTGAATAATTCAATTGCCATTTCTTTTGGTAATCCACATTGATACATTTGTAAGTTAGGTCCTACAACGATAACCGAACGTCCAGAGTAGTCAACACGTTTACCAAGTAAGTTTTGACGGAAACGTCCTTGCTTACCTTTAAGCATGTGAGAAAGAGATTTTAATGGACGGTTACCTGGTCCAGTAACTGGACGACCACGACGACCATTGTCAATTAACGCATCAACTGCTTCTTGAAGCATACGTTTTTCGTTTTGTACGATGATGCTTGGTGCACCAAGGTCTAATAAACGTTTTAAACGGTTGTTACGGTTAATTACACGACGATATAAATCGTTTAAATCTGAAGTTGCAAAACGTCCACCATCTAATTGAACCATTGGTCGTAATTCAGGTGGGATTACTGGTAGCACATCTAAAATCATCCAAGAAGGCTCATTACCAGAGTTACGGAATGCTTCTAAAACTTCTAAACGTTTAATTGCTCTTGTACGACGTTGACCTTGAGCAGTTTTTAACTCTTCTTTTAATGAATCAACATCTTTTTCAAGATTAATATCGCTTAATAATTTTTTAATTGCTTCAGCACCCATAGATGCTTGGAAAGTTTGACCGTAACGCTCACGATAAGCACGGAACTCTTTCTCAGAAAGCAATTGTTTCTTTTCTAAAGGAGTATCTCCAGCTTCTGTTACTACGTAAGAAGCAAAGTAGATTACTTCTTCCAGAGCACGAGGGGACATGTCTAAAACAAGTCCCATTCGGCTTGGAATACCTTTGAAATACCAAATATGTGATACTGGTGCAGCTAATTCGATGTGACCCATACGCTCACGACGTACTTTTGCACGAGTTACTTCAACTCCACAACGATCACAAACTACACCTTTATAACGTACACGTTTATACTTTCCGCAATGACATTCCCAATCTTTCGTAGGACCGAAAATGCGTTCACAGAAAAGACCATCTTTTTCAGGTTTTAATGTACGGTAGTTAATTGTTTCAGGTTTTTTAATTTCCCCGTATGACCACGAGCGAATTTTGTCAGGCGATGCAAGTCCGATCTTCATATACTCGAAATTATTTACATCTATCAAGGGGCCTACCTCCCTTTCTGTCCTAAGGTTTTACCCTATATAATACTTATTCTTTTACGTATTCCATATCCATCGCTAAATGTTCTGAAGCTTGATCATCATCATCTTCAGTATCACGCATTTCGATTTCTTGATCTGTAGCAGACATCATTTTAACATCCATACCTAGAGATTGTAATTCTTTAATCAATACTTTGAATGATTCTGGAACACCTGGTTCTGGTACATTTTCACCTTTAACGATTGCTTCATATGTTTTCACACGGCCAACAACGTCATCAGATTTAACTGTTAAGATCTCTTGTAATGTATAAGCAGCACCGTATGCTTCAAGTGCCCAAACCTCCATCTCACCAAAACGCTGTCCACCAAATTGTGCTTTACCACCAAGTGGTTGTTGCGTAACAAGTGAGTATGGTCCTGTTGAACGAGCATGTAACTTATCGTCAACCATGTGTGCAAGTTTGATCATATACATGACACCTACAGAAACACGGTTATCGAAAGGCTCACCACTACGTCCATCATATAGTACAGTTTTTGCATCACGTGCCATACCAGCTTCTTCAATAGTTCCCCAAACATCTTCCTCACGCGCTCCGTCAAATACTGGAGAAGCAACATGAATACCAAGATATCTTGCAGCCATACCTAAGTGTAGCTCTAATACCTGACCGATGTTCATACGAGAAGGTACCCCTAATGGATTTAACATGATATCAACTGGCGTTCCATCAGGTAAGAATGGCATATCTTCTTCTGGTAAAATACGAGAGATAACCCCTTTATTACCATGTCGTCCAGCCATTTTATCCCCTTCAGAGATTTTACGTTTCTGAACGATATAAACACGAACAAGTTGGTTTACTCCTGGTGGTAATTCATCACCGTTTTCACGAGTGAATACTTTCACATCAAGGATAATCCCGCCTCCACCGTGTGGAACACGTAATGATGTATCACGAACTTCACGAGCTTTTTCACCGAAGATTGCGTGTAATAGACGTTCTTCAGCAGTTAATTCAGTAACCCCTTTAGGCGTTACTTTACCTACTAGTAAATCTCCATCTTTTACTTCTGCACCAATTCGGATAATTCCACGCTCATCAAGATTTTTAAGTGCATCTTCACCAACGTTTGGAATATCACGAGTGATTTCTTCAGGTCCTAATTTTGTATCACGAGCTTCTGATTCATATTCTTCAATATGAACTGAAGTGTAAACATCTTCTTTAACTAGACGACGACTCATAATGATCGCATCCTCGTAGTTGTAACCATCCCATGTCATGAACGCTACTAATACGTTACGTCCTAGAGCTAATTCACCTTTTTCCATTGAAGGTCCATCTGCAAGAATTTCGCCTCTTACTACTTCGTCACCAACACTTACGATTGGGCGTTGGTTATAACAAGTACCTTGGTTAGAACGCACGAATTTTAACATACGATATTTATCAAGGTCACCTTTAACTTTTTGTCCATCTACTTCTAAGTAGCGACGTACCCAAACTTCTTTCGCTTCAACACGTTCAACGATACCTGGGTGTTTACAAATTACTGCAGCACCTGAGTCTTTTGCTGAAACGTATTCCATACCTGTACCTACGATTGGAGATTCAGGGTTTAATAATGGTACTGCTTGACGTTGCATGTTCGCTCCCATTAGGGCACGGTTCGAGTCATCATTCTCTAAGAAAGGAATACATGCTGTCGCAGCTGATACTACTTGTTTAGGAGATACATCCATGTAGTCAATACGTTCACGTTTAACAACAGTGTTGTCTCCACGGAAACGAGCAACTACATCTTCATCTAAGAAACTACCATCTTCGCCTAAACGAGCATTCGCTTGGGCAACTACGTATAAATCTTCTTCATCAGCAGTTAAATAGTCAATTTTATCTGTTAGACGACCTGTTTCAGGGTCTACACGACGATACGGAGTTTCAATGAAACCAAATTGATTTACTTTTGCATAAGAAGAAAGTGAGTTAATTAATCCGATGTTTGGTCCCTCAGGCGTTTCAATCGGACACATACGACCATAGTGAGAGTAATGAACGTCACGTACTTCAAACCCTGCACGTTCACGTGTTAAACCACCTGGTCCAAGTGCTGATAGTCTTCGTTTATGAGTTAATTCAGCAAGTGGATTTGTTTGGTCCATGAATTGAGATAACTGTGAACTACCAAAGAATTCTTTAATTGAAGCAATTACAGGGCGAATATTAATTAATGCCTGTGGAGTAACTGCGTTTGTATCTTGAATTGACATACGTTCACGTACTACACGTTCCATACGAGATAGACCGATACGGAATTGGTTTTGAAGTAATTCACCAACTGAACGTAAACGACGATTTCCTAAATGGTCAATATCGTCAGTGTCACCTACGTTATGTAGCAGGTTAAAGAAGTAAGAAATTGAAGAGATAATGTCCGCAGGTGAAATATTTTTCACACTTTTGCTTACATTTGCATTTCCAATAACTTGAATAACTTGTTCACCATCTTCTACAGGAGCGTAAATTTTAATAGATTGTAAAGTAATCTCATCTTCTAATACGCCAGCAGCAGGGTGAGCAACTTTTTCACCGATATTCTTTTCTAAGAATGGAATAATACGGTCTAACGTACGGCGATCAAGAGTTGTCCCTTTTTCTACAATAATTTCACCAGTTTCTGGATCCACTAATGTTTCTGCAATACGTTGGTTAAATAGTCTATTTTTAATGTGTAATTTTTTATTTATTTTGTAGCGTCCAACGCTAGCTAAGTCATAACGCTTCGGATCAAAGAAGCGAGTAATTAATAGGTTTTTAGCGTTTTCTACTGTAGGTGGTTCACCTGGACGTAATCTTTCATAGATTTCAAGAAGCGCTTTTTCAGTGCTATCTGTGTTATCTTTTTCAAGAGTATTACGTAGGTATTCATTTTCGCCTAATAAGTCTAGAATCTCTTGGTCTGTACCAAACCCAAGCGAACGTAGTAGTACCGTTACAGGTAATTTTCTTGTACGGTCAATACGTACATAAACTACATCCTTCGCGTCCGTTTCGTACTCTAGCCAAGCACCGCGGTTCGGAATAACTGTAGCCGTATAACCTTTTTTACCATTTTTGTCGATCTTTCCACTATAGTACACACTTGGAGAACGTACTAATTGTGAAACGATTACACGTTCAGCACCATTAATAATGAATGTGCCCGTGTCCGTCATCAGCGGGAAATCCCCCATGAAAACGTCTTGCTCCTTAACTTCGCCAGTTTCCTTATTTAATAGGCGAACTTTCACTCGAAGTGGAGCAGCGTAGTTTACGTCACGCTCTTTCGATTCTTCTACAACATACTTCGGCTCACCTAAACTGTAATCAATGAACTCTAATGATAGATTACCTGTGAAATCCTCAATTGGTGAAATGTCTTGGAACATTTCTCTCAAACCTTCATCTAAGAACCATTGGTAAGATGCTGTTTGAATTTCAATTAAGTTAGGTAACTCTAAAACTTCACTGATACGAGCATAACTTCTGCGTTGGCGGTGTCGTCCATATTGAACTAGTTGACCTGTCAACATATTCACCCCTTAAATAAGAGTATTTAAAACAAAAAAATAGTAACAAATAAGCAGAAAACATCCCTTACTTGTTAAACAAAAAATAAAATGGTTTCAAAATGAAAACCATTTATTAAACTCAACGACAGTCATTTTACTATCATTTCCAAAGAATATAGAAATATACCCACTTTCAAAAAATCATTTTTGAAAATAAATATATATTGGCATTTAATAATACTATCACAAGCAAAAATTACAGTCAATCTTTTTTACTTTTTATGATATAATACCCTTTATCTTTTTTTACTACCTCAACCTCGTCGAAAGTTTCTTTTAATAAATCAAGAGCAGATGGCGCTCCTTGCTTCTTTTTTATAACTACCCAAAGCTCTCCACCAGGGAGTAGTTTATCATAGGCACTTTTTAAAATCTCATGAACAACACTTTTCCCGGCACGAATTGGCGGATTTGTTAAAATAGCAGCATATTCACCAGTAACATTTTCATAGATGCTACTTTCATAGATTTTCACATTATCTATTTTATTTACATCTGCATTTTCTTTTGCTAATTCGATCGCTCTTAAATTCACATCAACCATTTCCACCGTTCGACTAGAATCATCTTTTGCGATTGATAATCCTATTGGACCGTATCCACATCCAACGTCTAAAATATTACCTTCAACTTTTGGAAATGTGAACGTGTTAATTAAAACACGGGATCCAAAATCAACTTCATTCCTAGAAAAAACACCTGAATCAGATTGGAACTTCAAATCATTCCCTCTCAGAGTAAATGAAAATACCTTTTTATCAGTTTTACTATTCGGTTGATTTGTAAAATAATGATCTGCCATTTAAAATCCTTCTTCCATATATATATACTTATCAACAGTCTTTCCAAAAGTAATCCCATATGTACAAAAAAAGCTCGCATAAATGCGAGCTTTTCTAAAAACTTTTAGAAATTACTTAACTTCTACGTTAGCGCCAACTTCTTCAAGTTTAGCTTTCATTTCTTCAGCTTCTTCTTTGCTGATTCCTTCTTTAATTGCTTTAGGAGTGTTGTCAACTAATTCTTTAGCTTCTTTTAATCCTAAACCAGTTAATTCACGAACAACTTTGATTACTTTGATTTTTTGGTCGCCAGGGCTAGCTAATACTAAATCAAATTCAGTTTGCTCAGCAGCAGCTTCAACAGCTCCACCAGCCATTACCATAGGAGCAGCAGCAGTTACGCCGAACTCTTCTTCGATTGCTTTTACTAAGTCATTTAATTCTAATACAGTCATGTTTTTAACTGCTTCAATGATTTGTTCTTTAGTCATTGTTAATTTCCTCCTTGTTTATACCTTTAAATTATATATTTTAAGCGATCTTGGCATTAAGCGCCTTGTTCTTCTTTTTGTTCTGCAACTGCTTTAGTTGCAAGAGCGAAGTTGCGGATTGGTGCTTGTAGCACGCTAAGCAACATAGAAAGTAAACCTTCGCGAGATGGAAGTTCAGCAAGAGCTTTAACTTCTTCAACAGTAGCAACGTTTCCTTCGATTACACCAGCTTTAATTTCTAAAGCTTCGTGTTTTTTAGCGAAATCGTTGATTACTTTAGCAGGAGCAATTACATCCTCCGTACTAAACGCGATTGCGTTTGGACCAGTTAATGATTCGTTTAAACCAGCTAAGCCAGCCTCTTCAGCAGCACGACGAGTTAAAGTGTTTTTGTAAACTTTGAACTCAACGCCAGCTTCACGTAATTGCTTACGTAATTCAGTTACTTCAGCAACATTTAAACCACGGTAGTCAACAACAATTGTTGATTTACTATCACGTAATTTAGCAGCTACTTCAGATACAACTTGTTTTTTAGCTTCTAATACTGCGCTCATTTATTACACCTCCTGTGGATTTTTGTGTGTATACCGCAAAAGTGTAACCATAGCAAAACCTCCACGAACTTTTTTAAAAAAAGACATGGAGGTTGTATATGCACGAATTTATCAGTTATACACCTCGGTAGGATATTAAGCATAAGCACCTACTGTCTACGGTAGTCTATTTAATTAGCAAGACAATCTCCATTATAGAGAGTTCTTGTCGAATTGTCAACTTTGTTTTTTATCTTAGAAACTAGCTGGATCTACTTTGATACCAGGGCCCATAGTTGAAGTGATTGCTACGTTCTTCATGTATGTTCCTTTAGCAGCAGCAGGTTTAACTTTAACCATAGTTTCAAAGATTGTTGTAAAGTTTTCTACTAACTTTTCGTTTTCGAAAGATACTTTACCGATTGGTACGTGAATGTTACCAGCTTTATCAACACGGTATTCAACTTTACCAGCTTTGATTTCGTTAACAGCTTTAGTTACGTCAAATGTAACTGTACCTGTTTTCGGGTTTGGCATTAAACCTTTAGGTCCTAATACACGTCCTAATTTACCAACTTCAGCCATCATGTCTGGAGTTGCTACTACTACATCAAAATCGAACCAACCTTGTTGGATTTTGTTAATCATGTCAGCATCGCCTACGAAATCAGCACCAGCAGCTTCAGCTTCTTTAGCTTTTTCACCTTTAGCGAATACTAATACACGTTGTACTTTACCAGTACCGTGTGGAAGAACTACTGCACCACGAATTTGTTGGTCAGCTTTCTTTGGATCTACTCCTAAACGGAATGCTACTTCAACTGTTGCATCAAAGTTAACAGTTGTAGTCTTTTTAACAAGTTCAACAGCTTCATTTACTGCGTAAACAGCTGTACGATCTACTAATTTAATAGCTTCTTGGTATTTTTTACCTTTGTTAGCCATGTTTTATTCCTCCTAATGTGGTTTTAACGGATTTTCCTCCCACGAATAAAGGTTGCGATAAAACACATCAAATGATGTTCGCAACCTCCTCAATCACACCTTATTGAAGATGGGATTAGTCTTCAATAACGATACCCATACTACGTGCAGTACCTTCTACCATACGCATAGCAGCTTCAACAGAAGCAGCATTTAAGTCAGGCATTTTTTGTTCAGCAATCTCACGCACTTTATCGCGTTTAACTGTTGCTACTTTTTTACGATTTGGTTCACCAGAACCAGACTCAATACCAGCCGCTACTTTAAGAAGTACTGCAGCAGGAGGAGTTTTCGTAATAAATGTAAACGAACGATCTTCGAATACAGTGATTTCAACAGGAATAATTAGACCAGCTTGGTCAGCTGTACGAGCGTTGAACTCTTTACAGAATCCCATGATGTTAACACCTGCTTGTCCTAGTGCAGGACCAACTGGTGGTGCTGGGTTTGCTTTCCCTGCAGGAATTTGCAATTTTACCATTTTAATTACTTTTTTAGCCACGAGACACACCTCCTTAAGTCCGTGATGTGGTAACGGGTTTTTACACCCTCCCACTCATATCGTTTTGCATTTACATGCATATTCTTATACAGAAGTTAATACCATCTTTTCGATGCATATTGACCTTTAAAAGTCTAACATTTTCAAAATAAAAATGCAAGGTCTTGTATTATAATTTTTCAATAAGATGTAAATCCAGTTCTACCGGTGTTTCTTTATTAAAGAATTCTACTAACACAGTCACTTTTTTCTTTTCGAAGTCAATTTCTTTAATTGATCCAGTATAATTCGCAAATGGACCTTCTTTTAATCGAACAACTTCATTTACATCTAAATCAAAATCAATTGTTTGTTCATCTAGACCCATATGTTTTAGAATATGAGTAATTTCTTCTTCTAAAAGTGGGGTTGGTTTTGAACCAGATCCTGCCGAGCCAACGAAACCAGTTACTCCCGGTGTATTTCGAACTACATACCAAGAATCGTCAGTCATCACTAGTTCAACTAACACATAACCAGGAAACACTTTACGTTTCGTTACTTTTTCTTTACCGTTCTTCATTTCTACTTCTGATTCTTCTGGAACTATTACACGGAAAATTTTATCCTGCATTCCCATTGTTTCTACACGTTTTTCTAAATTCGCTTTTACTTTATTCTCATATCCTGAGTAAGTATGAACTACATACCATCTTTTTTCCATGTTAGAGGACTACTTGTCCTTCCCTCCCCGGTCAACTTTCTTTGCAAATTAAAAAACCCGTCACCGGGCTTTTTTTTAAACATTATCACTCATTATAGCACAATTAGTTTTAACTTATTCAAGAATAAGTCGAATTAGTTTAGAAAGTCCTGTGTCAATTACAGCGAAGAATACTACAAAGAACAAAACTGTAGCTAATACTGTAACTGTTGAATTAACTAATTCTTTACGTTTAGGCCATGAAACTTTTTTCATTTCACTTTTTACTTCGCGAAAAAACTTACCGATACGACCCACAGATGCAACCCCCATATATACTAGTTTAGAGATTTACGAAACGTCCGCCTTGTCCAAAAATTAGTGCATGATCTTTAGTTTATAAATAGAATAAGGACATTCGCAATTATCATTTATCTTACTTCATTTATTTTGTTTCTTTATGTGTTGTATGCTCATTGCATGTTTTACAAAACTTTTTCATCTCCAAACGTTCTACAGAAGAGGAATTCTTCATTGTGGAGTAATTTCTATTATTGCAATTAGCGCACGACAGGACAACTTTTTTTCTCATGGTGACACCAACCTAATTCATCTATAATTATCCATCTAGAATGTACCATGTGAAATATAAACTGTCAAATTCATTTCTAAACCCTTGTATTCCTATATATTATTATGAATTACAAAGGAATTTATTTGATCTAATTAAACTGATAGTTCTCTGATTTCCATATATCTTTCAAGCTTTCTTTTCACTCTCTGTAAAGCATTATCAATTGATTTTACATGTCTGTTTAACTCTTCTGATATTTCTTGGTAAGATCGACCATCTAAATAGAGTGATAATACTTTTCTTTCTAAATCGCTTAATAATTCAGACATTTTAAGCTCTATGTCCACATTTTCTTCTTGATTGATAACAAGTTCCTCTGGATCCATGTTTTTTGTTTCTGTTAAAACATCCAGTAATGTACGATCAGATTCCTCATCATAAATAGGCTTGTCCAATGAAACATATGAATTTAATGGGATGTGCTTTTGCCTAGTTGCTGTTTTAATTGCTGTAATAATTTGTCTTGTAATGCATAATTCTGCAAACGCCTTGAATGAAGATAGTTTGTCTTCTTTGTAATCACGAATTGCTTTGTATAATCCAATCATACCTTCTTGAATGATGTCTTCACGGTCAGCTCCTATTAGGAAATAAGACCTAGATTTTGCTTTAACGAAATTTCGGTACTTTTGAATTAAAAATGTTAGTGCCTCTTGATCACCTTCTCGAACATACTCGAGAATTACTTCATCTTCTAAAGGGCCATACTCTATCATTAGCTTCAATTCCTGTTCAACGTTCAAAATTAGCACCTCCGACCAAACAATTTAATTAAATTATACAGCACAAAGAAGAAGGAAACAATAAGTCATCGTTCCCCTCTTCGCCATTTTTCTAAAATTTCTGTTTGTTTCGAATTTAAAGTCTTACTAATCGTCAGTCTTTGATCAGGTATTTCACTAATTCGACTACTTATCATTTTTTTATTTTGAGTAACCGATCGATAAAGTTCCATTGCAGGTATACGAAGTGCACCTTGTCCAAATATTTGCCATTGCTCAGTAAAGTCAGATGTCGCAACATAAATATGATGGTTAACATGACGAAGCTCAATTGCAAGTTTTTCAATTTTTTCATCAGCCGTTTGGTTTTTCCGAGTAAAAATTACTTCGACCTTGGAATTCTTGTCGACCTTTTCGATTCCATTTACAAAATGAGCATCAAATACAACAATTATATACATCCCTGTGTATGCCTTATACTCAGCAAGTTGAGTAATTAGATAATCACGTGATTTATCAAAGTCAATTTCTCGAAGTTTTCTAAGATTCGGCCAAGCTCCAATCATGTTATAACCATCTACAATAAGAATCTCTTTCTTTTTATGATCCAAGCGGGTGTCTCTTACGATGTATTTCATACATTAATAGACTAGCCGCAACAGACGCATTTAAAGATGTAACTTTACCGACCATTGGTAACTTAATTAGGAAATCACATTTTTCCTTTAAGATCCTGCTCATGCCTTTACCTTCGCTACCAATAATTAACCCAAGAGAAATTTGGCCATCCATGTTTCGATAGTCATCAGCACCTTTTGCATCTGTACCAAAAATCCAAACTCCTCTTTCTTTTAATTCATCTATAGTTCTTGCTAAGTTCGTTACTCTTGCTACTGGAATGTATTCAATTGCTCCAGTAGAGGCCTTAGCAACCGCTGAAGTTAAACCTACCGCTCTTCTCTTTGGAATAATGATTCCATGAGCACCAACTGCATCTGCAGTTCTCATAATCGAGCCTAAATTATGAGGGTCTTCAATTTCATCAAGAATTAAGAAGAACGGTTGTTCATTTCGACTACTAGCCACTTCAAACAAATCATCAATTTCCACATATTCATATGCAGCTACTTGCGCTACTACCCCTTGGTGGTTACCTTTAACCATTCCATCTAATTTCTTGTTTGGTGCTGTTTGAACGATCACTTTGTTTTGGTTAGCTAATTCTAAAAGTTTATGGATTTGACCTTTATTTGCTCCTTCGCTAACCCAAATTTTATTTATATCACGACCTGAACGTATTGCTTCCATAACTGGATTACGTCCAATAATAAATTCTTCTGACATATTATGCTCCTTTATCATTCTCAATAAATTGAATCGCAAATTGTACAATTGTATTGAGTCTATCTTCATTTTTTAATAAATAATGGTACCCAATTAACGCTTCCATTGCGGTTGCGTATCGATATGTTTGTACATCCGTATTTTTTGGTACAGTTCCTGACTTTGCATTCCGGCCCCTTTTAACAACTGCAACTTCTTCATCTGACAATATCTCAGTAAAAAGCATTTCTCTAATTACTTTAGCTTGTCCTTTCGCAGAAACAAATCTTGTTGCTGCACGGTGAAGTTGATTAGGTCTTACTGTTCCTTTTTCAAGGAGGTGATGACGTATATAAATTTCATATACAGCATCACCTATATAAGCAAGTGCTAAACTGTTTAGTTGTTTAGCATCAATATTTTGGTTACTTTCAATCATGAAGTTATCCTCTTTTCCAGCGAATACCTTGCGGAGTATCTTCAATGATTATATTCATTTCTTTTAATTGGTCACGAATTTGGTCCGCTAATGCAAAATCACGATTTTTACGTGCGTCTGTACGTTTTTGAATTAATGCTTCGATTTCATCATCTAACATTGCTTCTTCTTTGACTAGTGTAATGCCTAGTACATTTGATAATTCATCAAATGTTGCAACTAATTGATTTAATACATTCGTAGAAGTATGTGTCTCTAGTAAATATTGATTTGCCAATTTAGCTAATTGATATAAAACAGAAATCGCATTAGCTGTATTAAAGTCATCATCCATTACTTTTGTGAAGACGGCTTTTTCATCTTCTATTTCTTTCAACCACTTATTGTCATCTTCAGTTAAATTAGTACTGCTTTCTAAACGATGCTTACTATTTTGATAAGCCGTTTTAATACGTTCATAACCATTTCTTGCTTCTTGTAAAAGTTCTTCGCTATAGTTAATTGGGTGACGATAATGCACAGATAACATGAAGAAACGTAATAGCATAGGATCAACGATTTTAATAATGTCATGTACTAATACAAAGTTACCTAATGACTTAGACATTTTTTCATTGTCAATATTGATGTATCCATTGTGCATCCAATAGTTCGAAAAAGTTTTCCCACTTAATGCTTCTGACTGAGCGATCTCATTCTCATGATGTGGGAATGATAAGTCTTGACCGCCTGCATGAATATCAATTGTTTCTCCAAGATATTTCTTTGCCATTGCTGAGCATTCAATATGCCATCCTGGTCTACCTTTCCCCCATGGACTTACCCAGAATATTTCACCTGGTTTAGCTGCTTTCCATAGTGCAAAATCTAATGGATCTTCTTTCTTTTCGCCTACTTCAATTCTTTCACCAATTCGAAGGTCTTCAATTGATTGGTGTGAAAGTTTACCGTAACCATCAAATTCCTTTGTTTTGAAGTAAACATCACCTTCGGATTCATATGCATAACCTTTTTTTACTAGCTCATCGATAAACTCAATAATAATATCCATATTATCCATTACACGAGGATGATTCGTTGCTGTTTTGCAACCTAGTTCTTGAACATCTTCAAAATATGCATTAATAAAACGATCTGCTATAGTTGGGACATCTGAACCTAATTCATTTGCTGCTTTAATTAACTTATCATCAACATCAGTGAAATTTGATACATAGTTTACTTCGTATCCACGATATTCAAAATAGCGTCTTACTGTATCAAAAACAATAGCAGGTCTTGCATTACCAATGTGAATATAGTTATATACAGTAGGTCCACATACATACATTTTGACCTTACCTTCTTCTATCGGCTTAAAATCTTCTTTATTTCTTGTTAATGTATTATAAATTTGAATTGCCATCGTTTTACTTCCTTTCAGATATTCTCATTAAACTTCTTAGCTCTTCTAATTCCGCTTCTAGTTGTAGTAATCGATCTGCTACTGGGTCAGGTAGATCACAGTGATCAAATTGATTATTTACTCTAATTCCATCTTGAACAACTATCTTACCAGGTATACCAACAACCGTAGTATTATTTGGAACATCCTTTAGTACAACTGAATTTGCACCGATTTTTGCATTTTCTCCGATTGTGATTGATCCTAGAACTTTTGCTCCCGTAGCTACTAGTACCCCACTCAATAAAGTTGGATGTCGCTTACCTTTTTCCTTACCGGTTCCACCTAATGTTACTCCTTGATAAATCGTAACATCATCACCTATTTCACATGTTTCTCCAATTACAACTCCTGCTCCATGATCGATAAAAAATCGTCTACCAATTTTCGCCCCTGGGTGAATCTCGATTCCTGTTAAAAAACGAGCAAACTGTGAAATACTTCTTGCAATAAAGTGCCATTTTTTCCGATAGAAATAATGAGCAAATCGATAAAGCCATAATGCATGTAAACCAGCATACGTAAGAATAACTTCTAAATAGCTAGTAGCGGCTGGATCGCGTTCAAATATCGTCGCTACATCTTCCTTCATGTACTTTAGCATCTTCATTTCCCCTTAAAGAATTTATTAATAATTTTATTTTTTCTCTATAAAAAATAAAAAGCGTCCCAGTGTACATAAAATACACAGAGACGCTTTATGCGCGGTTCCACTCTGTTTAGATAAAATAAATTTATCTCAACTCATGTAATGTAACGGTTTCCACCGCCCTAGCCTACTCAAACGTATTTTTCGGCTAAGGACTCAAGGGGGCACTTCCATGACTACTGTTAAAATCACTTTCACCAATGTGATTCTCTCTGGGTAACGAGTAACCATTTACTTTTCCCTATCAACATTTTACCTATATGAATATTACTTATATATATTACAAATTAATCAAAATGTTAACCAATTATTTTTTGTAAACGAGCAATAACTTTTTCTTTTCCTAATAAAGTCATCGCTGCTGGTAATTCAGGACCATGACATTGACCAGTTGTTGCAACACGAATTGGCATAAATAACTTTTTGCCTTTTTGGCCAGTTAACTTTTGAACTGATTTCATTGCAGCTTTAATTGAATCAACTGTAAATTCTTCAGAAGCTTTAAGTTCTTCAACTAATGCTGAAAGTACTTCCTTCACTTGCTCTTCAGAAATAACAGCTTGCTCTTCTTCACCGAATGTTAATACTTCTTTGAAGAATAAGCTTGATAATTCTACAATTTCAGCACCAAAGCTCATTTGATCTTGATATAAAGCTACTAGATTTGTAACCCATAGATTTTCATCTGCAGTGCGTTCTTCATTTACAAAACCAGCTTTAATTAGATGTGGTAATGAAATTTCTACCACTTTTTCTAATGGTTGCTCTTTAATATATCGGTTGTTAATCCAAGTTAATTTTTGCTTATCAAACATAGCAGGAGCTGAACTTAAACGGCTAGGATCGAAAATCTTAATAAATTCATCTTTGCTGAAAATTTCTTCTTCACCAACTGGTGACCAACCAAGAAGAGCAATAAAGTTAAATAACGCTTCTGGTAAGTAACCAAGATTTTGATATTGTTCAATAAATTGTAATACAGATTCGTCACGTTTAGAAAGCTTTTTACGGTTTTCGTTTACAATTACTGCCATATGACCAAAATCTGGAGCATCCCAATTTAATGCACGATATACCATTATTTGTTTAGGAGTATTCGAAATATGCTCTTCACCGCGTAGAACGTGACTAATCTTCATTAATGCATCGTCAACTACTACCGCGTAGTTGTAAGTAGCGATTCCGTTCTTTTTAACAAGAACCCAGTCACCGATATCTTTTGATTCAAATTTAATATTTCCACGAACGATATCTTCCCACTCATACGTATCGTTTGCTGGTACTGCAAAACGAATAGTGTGCTCTGCACCCGCTGCTTCTTTTACAGCTCTTTCTTCAGCTGTTAAATGACGGCATTTTCCGCTATAACGTGTAGTTGGATAACCAGCCGCTAATTGTGCTTCACGTTCCGCTGCAAGCTCTTCCTCTGTACAATAGCACTTGTATGCATGCCCATTCTCAATTAATTCATTAGCATGTTGTTTGTATAAGTCTAGTCTTTCTAGCTGACGATAAGGACCGTACTCGCCACCTTTATCAGGACCCTCATCCCAATCAATACCTAACCAGTGTAAATATTTCGCTTGGCTTTCTTCGCCACCTTCAACATTACGTTCGATATCAGTATCTTCAATACGTAATACCATATCACCGTTAAAATGCTTAGCAAATAAATATACGTATAATGCTGTACGTGCATTTCCAATATGTAAATGACCTGTCGGACTAGGTGCATAACGAACTCTTACTCTATTTGACATTTATAGACACTCTCCACTGAATAATTAATATACTTTATTAGTTTAAGCCTTCTTTTGTAACAATACAACCGCTTGGGATGCAATTCCTTCTTTTCTTCCTGTAAAACCTAATTTTTCAGTTGTTGTTGCTTTAACATTAATACAATCAGATGTCGTTTCAAGCAGTTCTGCAATTCGTTCTCTCATTAATTGGATATATGGTGCCATTTTAGGCGCTTGAGCAATAATCGTACAATCCGCGTTAACTAACTCATAGCCTTTATCCTTAACAATATGAAATACGTGTTGAAGTAGTTTTGCTGAATCAGCATCTTTAAAAGCTGGATCCGTATCCGGGAAATGTCTACCTATATCCCCTTCACCTATAGCCCCTAGTAATGCATCCGATATTGTATGAAGAAGAACATCGGCATCAGAATGACCTAATAAACCTAATTCGTATGGGATTTCAATTCCACCAATAATTAACGGGCGATTTTCTGCAAAAGCGTGAACATCGAACCCTTGTCCAATTCTAAACATGTAAACACCTTCTAACCTCTATATTGTTCATAGATTGTTTCAGCAAAAAACAAATCTTCTTTAGTTGTTACTTTAATATTGTTATAGTCTCCATTTACTACAAAAACTTTACTTCCGTTCCATTCAACTAAGCTAGCATCATCAGTTCCTAAATAACCATTTTCGTTTGCTTTTTGATGCGCTTCTATTAAACATTTGTATGTAAAAGCTTGGGGAGTCTGTACTCCCCAAAGTGTAGAACGATCGATTGTTTCAACGACTTCTTGATCAATAACTTTCTTTATTGTATCTTTCATTGGAACAGCACAGATGACTGCCTCATGTTCATTCATCTTTTCAAGAATCCGTTCAATCACTGCATTTGTTACAAAAGGTCTCGCCCCATCGTGTACTAAAATAAAACTTTCAGTATCCTTAATTGAAACTAAACCATTATAAACACTTTCTTGCCTTTCTGCTCCACCTTTTACATAGGTTATTTTATTTTGAATAAAGCTTGGCAAATTTAAAGTTTCAAAGAACTGTTTTTCAGATTCCTTAATCGGTAAGATAATCTCATTGCAACGATGATCTTCGCCAAATACTTTTAATGTTAATTCAATAATTGGCGAGCTAATTATTTTTAGAAATAATTTATTATAGCCTGCACCCATTCGAGAACCAGATCCCGCTGCTGGAATGATGACCTTATATTGCATTTTACGTATACCCCTCTAACTTACTTTACTTTTGCAAAAATCATGCGACCAGCAGAAGTTTGTAGTACGCTTGTAACAACTGTCTCTACTCGTTTCCCAATTGATTCTTTACCGTCTTCTACAACGATCATTGTACCATCGTCTAAATATGCAACACCTTGTAATTTTTCTTTACCTTCTTTTACTACAAAAGCTGTTAATACTTCCCCGGGTAATACTACTGGTTTAATTGCATTTGCTAGATCGTTAATATTCCAAACTTTAATTTGCTGAAGTTCACTTACTTTGTTTAAATTAAAGTCATTTGTCACTAAAATACCATTTTTTAATTTAGTAAGCTTTACTAATTTTGCATCTACTTCAGGAACATCTTCAAAATCACCTTCGTAGATTTCAACTTTCATAGCTAGCTCTTTTTGAATTCTGTTTAGAATATCTAATCCTCTTCGTCCTCTATTTCGTTTTAACGTATCTGAGGAATCAGCTATATATTGTAATTCTGCTAATACAAATTGTGGAATCACAATTGTTCCTTCTATGAATCCAGTTTGGCATATATCAGCAATACGACCATCAATGATTACACTAGTATCTAAAATTTTAACTGGAATATCGAATGATGCATCTTGCTCTTCAGCAGCCTTTTTCTTGGCCTTTGAAGAAAGAGTAAATAAACTCAATAATTCTTCTCTCTTTTTAATCCCAACTTGAAAACCTAAATATCCTAATAAAATCGTAACAACTATTTGAATAATTGATGAAACATACTGTAATCTAATTGAGTCAATTGGCAATGAAATAAGAAATGCCAGAATAAGTCCAAAAACAAGTCCTAAACTACCAAACAAAATCATTGAAATAGGAGCTTTTAATAATTTCTCCTCAATATACTTGATAAACGTTACTGTTGGATCAACTAACCAAAGCGATAAAATAAAAAAGATCACTGCTCCACTTAAAGCTTGCACATAAGAATTATGCAAAATATTAGGTAACTCAGTTTTTAATAGCTTATCTAATAGTGGAAAAAGTACTAAACCTAAAGTACTTCCGACAAAAATATAAATAACTTGAACGATCCTCTTTATCAATTCGCCACCTCCTTTAAATAAATAATAACTCTATCTTAGACGAAATAACTTAGTTATGTCTATTGATATATAGTTGCTCCTGAATTCGTTTTAATCCTTCTTTGATTTTTTTTGCACGAATTTCACCAATTCCATCAACATCATCTAACTCAGCAAGAGTAGCTTTGTAGATCCCTTTAAGGTGCTTAAATCGCTGTGTTAAATTTTCAATCACTAGCGGCGGCAGTCTAGAAATTTTCATCAACATACGATACCCTCTAGGCTCTACCATTTCCTCAAGATTTGTGTTATTCGGATAACCTAGCAATTTAATAATGGCATGATCCTCTAACAATTCTTCATTTGCCAGTTCTTGGAGTTTTTGCAAAATACTTTTAGGATCTTGTTCCTTACTATAATGATAATCCTTTATTAAAAGTAATGCCTCCTCCTCAAGGTCCGAAATGATCTCAATTAACTGTAATTCAATCAGTCGTCCTTCATCACCAAGTTCAATTACATAGTTATTAATTTCATTTTTAATTCGAAGAACCATTTCAACACTATGTAAAACATTTACAACTTCAAATAATGTAACTAGCTCTTCAAATTCTAAAATACTAAGTGAAGTAATCCCTTGATTCCACACAATTTTATATTTTTCCAGAGTCTGAATCGCCTGATTAGCTTTTGTTAAAATTACGCCAATATCTCGCAGTGTATAACGCAAGTTACCTTTATAAAGAGTAATAACATTACGTCTTTGCGAAATAGCAATTACTAAGTTTCCTGTCTGTCTTGATACTCGCTCTGCAGTTCGATGACGCATACCAGTTTCTTTTGTAAAGATTGATTGATCTGGTATCAATTGTGCATTTGCTAACAGGATTTTTGACCCTGTTTCATTTAAAATGAGTGCTCCATCCATTTTTGCTAATTCATATAAGCTAGCTGGAGAGAAAGGGTCATTAATATGAAAACCACCATCGACCATTTCTTTTGTTTCATCATTAAAGCCAAGTACAATTAATCCACCAGTCTGTGCTCTAAGTACATTATCAATGCCATCACGCAATGGTGTACCTGGAGCAATCATTTCTAAAACTGGCAACATTGATTTAGCTTTTTGTTTTTGATCCTCCATCTCTACCCTCCTAACACGTATTTTAATGCTTCATGTACTGTATTAATACCTATTATTTCCATTCCTTCAGGAAAACTCCATCCTCCAATATTTTTTGATGGAATTATTGCTCTTTTAAATCCAAGTTTTGCCGCTTCTTGTACTCTTTGCTCTATTCTAGATACCCTTCGAACTTCTCCTGTTAAACCGATTTCACCAATTACTACATCTGTTGGATTAGTAGGTTTATCTTGAAAGCTTGATGCTATACTCACTGCAACAGCTAAGTCTACAGCTGGCTCATCTAACTTCAGTCCTCCAGCAACCTTTAAATAAGCATCTTGATTTTGTAATAAAAGGCCCATTCTCTTTTCTAATACAGCCATAATTAACGATACTCTATTATGATCTATACCAGTTGCCATTCGTCTTGCATTTCCAAAGCTTGTTGGAGAGACAAGTGCTTGTAGTTCAACTAGTACAGGTCTAGTACCTTCCATAGAAGCAACAACAGTTGAACCTGCTACTCCAAAAGGTCTCTCTTCTAAGAATATTTCCGATGGATTTAGCACTTCCACTAATCCTAACTCTTTCATCTCAAAAATACCAGTTTCATTAGTAGATCCAAAACGATTTTTAACTGCCCTTAATATTCGATATGTATGATGTCTTTCACCCTCAAAATATAATACTGCATCTACCATATGCTCCAGTAAACGTGGGCCAGCAATTGATCCCTCTTTTGTCACATGCCCTACTATAAAGATTGGGATCCCTTTAGTCTTCGCGATTTTCATTAATTCTGAAGTACACTCACGTACTTGTGAAACACTACCAGGAGCAGATGTTACTTCTTGTAAATAAATTGTTTGAATCGAATCAATTACAACAAAATCAGGAGACATCTCATCCATATATCGAGCAATATAAGACAAATCTGTCTCGGATAAAACATATAAGTTTTGTGTAGCGACACCTAGTCGTTCTGCTCTTAATTTTATTTGCTTCTGAGATTCTTCACCTGAAACATATAAAACTTTATGATCCTTTTTAGCCAATTGTGAGGAAACCTGTAAGAGCATCGTCGACTTACCAATTCCCGGGTCACCACCAATTAATACTAATGAACCTAAAACGATCCCGCCACCTAAAACCCGGTTAAATTCATCGAATGAGGTTTCGATACGAGTTTCAGTGCCAATTTCCACTTCCATGATTGAAATTGGTTTCGTTCCTTCTACTGTTGCGTTTGTATTAAATGTTAGCCTTCTTGAACTAGCGGGCTGTTCTATAAACTCAACCATTGTGTTCCACTCGTTACATGCAGGACACTTTCCAATCCACTTAACTGATTCATATCCACAAGACTGACAAACGAATTTAGTTTTATTTTTTTTAGCCATATGTATAGTACCTCTTTTGTTACTATGATTTTCTATATTAATAGAGTATGTATTCTAAGTCTATCCTAACGCTTTTTTGATATAAGAAAAAGGGCTTCACGCCCTTTTTCACAAATTAGATAACTTTACAATTAATTTGTTCAATTATCCTTCATAAAAGGTATGAACTTTGTAATTGCTTATTGATTTACAGTTTCAGCCGCTGATCTAATCAAATATTCATTATCCTTTACATCAAGAATAACTTTTCGGCCTTTTTCAACATTACCTTTTAATAATTCTTCGGATAAACGATCCTCTACTTGTTTTTGAATTGCTCTTCTCAATGGACGAGCTCCGTATTCAGCATCGAATCCTTCATCTGAAATTTTATCAATTGCTGCATCTGATAATTCTAGTTCAATTTCTTGTTCTTTTAAACGCTTCGTTAAGCTATTAACCATTAAGTGAACAATTTCTTTAATATGTTTCTTCTCTAATGAATGGAAGACGATTGTTTCATCGATACGGTTTAGGAATTCAGGACGGAATGCTTTTTTCAGTTCCTCTAATACTTTTCCTTTCATATCTTTGTAATCTTTTTCTCCATCGTTAATATTGAATCCAACATATTTATTTGTTTTTAAAGCACTTGCCCCAACGTTTGATGTCATGATAACAAGTGTATTTCTAAAGTCAACTGTGCGGCCTTTTGAATCAGTTAATCGACCGTCTTCTAATACTTGAAGTAGAATATTAAATACGTCTGGATGAGCTTTTTCAATTTCATCTAATAGAATTACTGAGTAAGGTTTACGTCTAACTTTCTCAGTCAATTGACCACCTTCATCATATCCTACATATCCTGGAGGTGCTCCTACTAAACGAGATGTTGCGTGTTTTTCCATATACTCCGACATATCAATACGAATCATCGCATCTTCATCGCCGAAAATTGTTTCAGCTAACGCTCGAGCTAGCTCTGTTTTACCTACCCCTGTAGGACCTAAGAAAATAAATGAACCAATTGGACGTTTTGGATCTTTTAATCCAGCTCTTGCACGTCTTACAGCCTTAGAAACTGCTACTACTGCTTCTTCTTGACCAATTACTCGTTTATGAAGAACACTTTCCATATTTAACAGTTTATCTGCCTCTGTTTGAGCAAGTTTTGTAACTGGAATATTCGTCCAAGATGATACAACATTCGCTATATCCTCTACAGTTACTTCTGAGTTTTCTTTACCTTGTTTCTCTTTCCATTGACGTTTCGTATCTTCTAATTGTTCACGTAATCTTTGTTCTGAGTCTCTTAATGATGCTGCTTTTTCAAATTCTTGACTTTGAACAGCTGCATCTTTCTCTTTACGAACTTCCTCTAATTTTAATTCTAATTCTTTTAAATTTGGCGGTGTTGTAAAGCTACGTAGTCGTACTTTAGAACCTGCCTCATCAATAACATCAATTGCTTTATCCGGTAAGAAACGGTCTGTAATGTATCGATCAGATAGTTTTACAGCTTCAATGATTGCCTGATCAGAAATTGATACTCTATGATGTGCCTCATAACGATCACGTAAGCCTTGAAGAATTTGAATTGACTCCTCTACACTCGGCTGATCAACTTGAATTGGTTGGAAACGACGCTCTAACGCAGCATCTTTTTCGATATATTTACGGTATTCATCAATTGTTGTTGCACCGATGCACTGTAGTTCACCACGTGCTAATGATGGTTTTAAGATGTTTGATGCATCAATTGCACCTTCAGCTCCACCTGCACCAATTAATGTATGAAGTTCATCAATGAAAAGAATAATATTACCAGCTTGACGAATTTCGTCCATTACTTTTTTCAGACGATCTTCAAATTCACCACGGTACTTAGTTCCAGCTACAACAGTACCCATATCAAGTGTCATTACTCGTTTATCTCTTAAAATTTCTGGTACTTCATTATTTACAATTTGTTGCGCTAATCCTTCTGCAATCGCTGTTTTACCTACACCAGGTTCACCAATTAATACTGGATTATTCTTAGTGCGTCGGCTTAACACTTCAATTACTCGCTGAATTTCTTTACCACGTCCGATTACTGGATCTAAGCGACCCTCTCTAGCTGATACAGTTAAATCACGAGCTAAGCTGTCTAATGTCGGTGTGTTTGCTTGATTAGCAGATCCATTTTGATGATTAGACGAGCTTTCATTGCTACCTAATAATTGAAGAACTTGTTGACGAGCTTTATTTAAGCTAACACCAAGATTATTTAATACTCTTGCTGCTACGCCTTCTCCTTCTCGAATTAATCCTAAAAGGATGTGTTCTGTTCCTACATATGAATGCCCTAATTTACGAGCCTCATCCATTGATAATTCAATCACTTTTTTAGCTCTAGGAGTGTAGTGTACTGTTTGAGCAACTCCTTGGCCACGTCCTATTAATGTTTCTACTTCTTGTTGTACTTTCTCTGGGCTTAATCCAAGTGCAAGTAATGCCTTAGCAGCAATCCCTTCTCCCTCTCGAACAAGTCCTAGTAAAATATGTTCTGTACCTATATTTGAGTGTCCAATTCGGATTGCCTCTTCTTGAGAAAGAGCTAATACTTTTTGAGCACGTTCTGTAAATCGACCAAACATCATAATTGGTTCCTCCCATATAATTAGTTATTTTTGTTAGATAGTCTTTCGCGTATTAGTGATGCTCTTTTAATATCCCTTTCTTCGGGAGTAAGCTGATCACCTACATACTGTTGTAAAATACCTGGTTGAGTTAATATCATTAATTCATGTAAAAAGTTTTTAGATAAACCATCAATTAAACCTAAATCAATTCCTAATTGTACATCCGATAAACACTTAGCACTTTCCTTTGTTTCGATAATTCTTCCGTATTTCAAAGTACCTAAAGAACGAAAGACTCGATCTTCTAAAAGAATTAAAGAAGTTCTGGCAAGTGCATCTCTTGCTGATTTCTCGTGTTTGATCAGTTGTTGAACAATTGTCGTTAAATCTTCTATTATTTCTTCTTCCGATTTCCCTAATGTTATTTGATTCGAAATCTGAAAGATATTACCTAATGCTTCGCTACCTTCACCATAAATTCCTCTTACTACTAAACCAAGTTGATTAATAGTAGGGATTAAACGGTTAAATTGTTTCGTGATGACTAGTGCTGGAAGATGCATCATCACTGATGCCCTTAATCCGGTACCAACGTTAGTAGGACAACTGGTTAAATAACCAATTGTTTCATCAAAAGCATATTCAAGCTGACTCTCTATATAATTATCAATATGATTCGCTTGAGTAAGTGCCTCTCTAAGTTGTAAACCTGGAAATAGAGCTTGAATTCTTAAATGGTCTTCTTCATTGATCATAATGCTAATTTGTTCATCCTGAGATAATATACATGCACCATGTACCGACTCTTGAACTAAATTAGGACTTATTAAGTGTTTTTCAATTAATACTCTTTTCTCTACTGGTTCTAACTTATTAATTTCAATATATTCAAAAGGTCCGTTTGGTAAAGCTGTACTACCTTCAAAATAATGTTTAACTAAATGACAAATTTCTTTTGCCTTGTCTTGACTAAGTAAAGCTGGATACAAATATGCACTGAAATTTCTAGCTAACCTAATACGACTACTTAAAACGATATCATCATCTGGACCTTCTTGTTTCATCCATGGACTGATGGCCTCATTAATAATTCGATTAATAGACATGTAACTTACTCCACCTCCTTTTGAAGGGCTTGTAAATCTTTTTCAATTTCACGAATTTCATCCCGTATCTTAATTGCTTGCTCAAAATCCTCTTTATCAATAAAATTTTGCATTTGAGATTTCAAGTCTTGTAGCTTCCTTTTCAAGGAGATCGCCCCATTAATCTTTTGAGGTATTTTCCCTGTATGCGATACATTACCACTATGAATTCTTTTAACAATTGGTTTCATCTGATCCATAAATGTTTCATAACAAGTAGAACAACCTAAACGTCCAATTTTAGTAAATTTTTGAAAAGTCATCTTACATCTAGGACATTCAATTTGGGAATCTTGATGAAATTTATTTTTCTTCATTTCATAAATACCAGTATTACCTTTAAACAATCCAGCTAACAAATCATTTACAGAATAACCACCTATTTCAGAAAAAATATGTTTATTGTTCGATTCATTTGCGCATTTCTCACATAAGTGAATATCTGTTTTCTCACCATTAATAATTTTAGAATAGTGTAATGTTGCCGGACGTTCTTGACATTCTTGACAAATCATTATGGGCAACCTCCATATTCTATTTATACTTTAAGCTTCTTAGCATTGCCTTGAACATTCTTGCTCTTAACTCATCTCGATAAGGTAAATTAACCATTATTACTGAACGATCTAATACACTTAACATCATTTTTGCTTCTCGCCCAGTAATTACATTTTTTTCAAGTAGTAGACGAATATAGTCCTCTGAGCTAGACTGTGCAATATTATTAGTAAAACTACTTAATATTTGATCAATCACGCTTGCTTTATCATGAAATTGCACTTTAATAATTCTAATATACCCGCCGCCACCACGTTTACTTTCTACTACATATCCTCTTTCTAATGTGAATCTAGTATTAATTACATAATTTATTTGAGAAGGTACACAATCAAATTTATTCGCTATTTCACTTCTTTTTATCTCGACATAATCTTTATCGGATATGTCAAAGTAGTGCATTAGATATTGTTCAATAATATCTGATATATTCTTCATCTATTTACCACCTTTACTGACTTTGACTATCTTTGACTATTATTATATTCCTTTCATGAAAAATTTCAACTATTATCTCTTTACCATTTTTTCCAAACGATACAGCTCTTAATCTTTTTACCTTTAAGAATTGTATAAATTGAATTGGTAGCCTAGAAGAAAAATTGACGTATTTTTCAATTTTGGGTATTAAATATAAGTGCTATATCCTCTCTGTCTTTACCTAAAGGCTCGCCAATCGGCGATTTTTCTTTATCAGTATATATATATATATGTTATACAATTCTTTTAAGAAGCTTTTTTTCCTTTTTACTTTTATTAAAAAAATTATTAACTTGCTCTATTTCGTTTGTTCATTTGAGCATTTTTAGATAACAAAAAAAACATCAGCCTAATAGCTGATGTTTTTGGTTACCAGGCGACGTTCTACTCTCACAGGGGGAAACCCCCAACTACCATCGACGCAAAAGAGCTTAACTGCCGTGTTCGGTATGGGAACGGGTGTGACCTCTTTGCCATAATCACCTGATTTATAGAGTTGTACTTCGTACCCTCAAAACTAGATAATGTCATTATCAAACTTGTTAGTTAAGTCCTCGACCGATTAGTATCAGTCAGCTCCACGTGTCACCACGCTTCCACCTCTGACCTATCAACCTGATCGTCTCTCAGGGGTCTTACTAGCTTAACGCTATGGGAAATCTCATCTTGAGGGGGGCTTCATGCTTAGATGCTTTCAGCACTTATCCCTTCCACACATAGCTACCCAGCCATGCTCTTGGCAGAACAACTGGTACACCAGCGGTGTGTCCATCCCGGTCCTCTCGTACTAAGGACAGCTCCTCTCAAATTTCCTGCGCCCACGACGGATAGGGACCGAACTGTCTCACGACGTTCTGAACCCAGCTCGCGTACCGCTTTAATGGGCGAACAGCCCAACCCTTGGGACCGACTACAGCCCCAGGATGCGATGAGCCGACATCGAGGTGCCAAACCTCCCCGTCGATGTGGACTCTTGGGGGAGATAAGCCTGTTATCCCCGGGGTAGCTTTTATCCGTTGAGCGATGGCCCTTCCATGCGGAACCACCGGATCACTAAGCCCGACTTTCGTCCCTGCTCGACTTGTAGGTCTCGCAGTCAAGCTCCCTTATGCCTTTACACTCTTCGAATGATTTCCAACCATTCTGAGGGAACCTTTGGGCGCCTCCGTTACTCTTTAGGAGGCGACCGCCCCAGTCAAACTGCCCACCTGACACTGTCTCCGAGCCGGATCACGGCTCTAGGTTAGAATTTCAATACAGCCAGGGTAGTATCCCACCGACGCCTCCACCGAAGCTAGCGCTCCGGCTTCTCAGGCTCCTACCTATCCTGTACAAGCTGTACCAAAATTCAATATCAAGCTGCAGTAAAGCTCCACGGGGTCTTTCCGTCCTGTCGCGGGTAACCTGCATCTTCACAGGTACTATAATTTCACCGAGTCTATGGTTGAGACAGTGCCCAAATCGTTACGCCTTTCGTGCGGGTCGGAACTTACCCGACAAGGAATTTCGCTACCTTAGGACCGTTATAGTTACGGCCGCCGTTTACTGGGGCTTCAATTCAGAGCTTCTCCCGTAAGGGATAACCCCTCCTCTTAACCTTCCAGCACCGGGCAGGCGTCAGCCCCTATACTTCGCCTTGCGGCTTCGCAGAGACCTGTGTTTTTGCTAAACAGTCGCTTGGGCCTTTTCACTGCGGCTCTCCCGGGCATACACCCAAAAGAGCACCCCTTCTCCCGAAGTTACGGGGTCATTTTGCCGAGTTCCTTAACCATAGTTCTCTCGCTCACCTTAGGATTCTCTCCTCGCCTACCTGTGTCGGTTTGCGGTACAGGCACCTATTTCCTCGCTAGAAGCTTTTCTTGGCAGCGTAGAATCAGGAACTTCGGTACTATATTTCCCTCGCCATCACAACTCAGCCTTATGATGTGCGGATTTGCCTACACATCAGCCTAATTGCTTGGACGCGCATATCCAGCAGCGCGCTTACCCTATCTTTCTGCGTCCCTCCATTGCTCAAACGGAAATGAGGTGGTACAGGAATATCAACCTGTTGTCCATCGCCTACGCCTGTCGGCCTCGGCTTAGGTCCTGACTAACCCTGGGAGGACGAGCCTTCCCCAGGAAACCTTAGGCATACGGTGGACGGGATTCTCACCCGTCTTTCGCTACTCATACCGGCATTCTCACTTCTAAGCGCTCCACCAGTCCTTACGATCTAGCTTCAACGCCCTTAGAACGCTCCCCTACCACTGATACCATACGGTATCAATCCGCAGCTTCGGTGATACGTTTAGCCCCGTTACATTTTCGGCGCAGAGTCACTCGACCAGTGAGCTATTACGCACTCTTTAAATGGTGGCTGCTTCTAAGCCAACATCCTGGTTGTCTAAGCAACTCCACATCCTTTTCCACTTAACGTATACTTTGGGACCTTAGCTGGCGGTCTGGGCTGTTTCCCTCTTGACCACGGATCTTATCACTCGTAGTCTGACTCCTATGGATAAGTCATTGGCATTCGGAGTTTGACTGAATTCGGTAACCCGTTGGGGGCCCCTAGTCCAATCAGTGCTCTACCTCCAAGACTCTAACACATAAGGCTAGCCCTAAAGCTATTTCGGGGAGAACCAGCTATCTCCGAGTTCGATTGGAATTTCTCCGCTACCCACACCTCATCCCCGCACTTTTCAACGTGCGTGGGTTCGGACCTCCATTCAGTGTTACCTGAACTTCATCCTGGACATGGGTAGATCACTCGGTTTCGGGTCTACGACCACGTACTATATCGCCCTATTCAGACTCGCTTTCGCTGCGGCTCCGTCTCTTCAACTTAACCTTGCACGGGATCGTAACTCGCCGGTTCATTCTACAAAAGGCACGCCATCACTCGTTAACGAGCTCTGACTATTTGTAAGCACACGGTTTCAGGTTCTCTTTCACTCCCCTTCCGGGGTGCTTTTCACCTTTCCCTCACGGTACTGGTTCACTATCGGTCACTAGGTAGTATTTAGCCTTGGGAGATGGTCCTCCCAGATTCCGACGGAATTTCACGTGTTCCGCCGTACTCAGGATCCACTCAAGAGGGAACGAGGTTTCAACTACAGGGTTTTTACCTTCTTTGACGGACCTTTCCAGGTCGCTTCATTTACCCCGTTCCTTTGTAACTCCGTATAGAGTGTCCTACAACCCCAAGAGGCAAGCCTCTTGGTTTGGGCTATCTTCCGTTTCGCTCGCCGCTACTCAGGAAATCGCTATTGCTTTCTATTCCTCCAGGTACTTAGATGTTTCAGTTCCCTGGGTCTGTCCTCAGTACCCTATGTATTCAGGTAAAGATACTACTCCATTACGAGTAGTGGGTTTCCCCATTCGGAAATCTCCGGATCAAAGCTTACTTACAGCTCCCCGAAGCATATCGGTGTTAGTCCCGTCCTTCATCGACTCCTAGTGCCAAGGCATCCACCGTGCGCCCTTTCTAACTTAACTAATTTTTAAAACTAATTGAATTAAACTTACGCAGTTTAATGAATGACATTATCTAGTTTTCAAGGTACAAAATAAAAAAATGGTGGAGCCTAGCGGGATCGAACCGCTGACCTCCTGCGTGCAAGGCAGGCGCTCTCCCAGCTGAGCTAAGGCCCCATTATTATATTAAAAAGATATGGTGGGCCTAAATGGACTCGAACCATCGACCTCACGCTTATCAGGCGTGCGCTCTAACCAGCTGAGCTATAGGCCCATATCTATAATAGAAGGATAATCCTTCAAAACTAAACAAAACAATGAAGAAACATTTCATACATGAACCAACGGTTCATGATGTCTCCATAGAAAGGAGGTGATCCAGCCGCACCTTCCGATACGGCTACCTTGTTACGACTTCACCCCAATCATCTGTCCCACCTTAGGCGGCTGGCCCCTAAAAGGTTACCCCACCGACTTCGGGTGTTACAAACTCTCGTGGTGTGACGGGCGGTGTGTACAAGGCCCGGGAACGTATTCACCGCGGCATGCTGATCCGCGATTACTAGTGATTCCGGCTTCATGTAGGCGAGTTGCAGCCTACAATCCGAACTGAGAATAGTTTTATGGGATTAGCTCCACCTCGCGGTCTTGCAACCCTTTGTACTATCCATTGTAGCACGTGTGTAGCCCAGGTCATAAGGGGCATGATGATTTGACGTCATCCCCACCTTCCTCCGGTTTGTCACCGGCAGTCACCTTAGAGTGCCCAACCAAATGCTGGCAACTAAGATCAAGGGTTGCGCTCGTTGCGGGACTTAACCCAACATCTCACGACACGAGCTGACGACAACCATGCACCACCTGTCACTCTGTCCCCGAAGGGAAAGCCCTATCTCTAGGGTTGTCAGAGGATGTCAAGACCTGGTAAGGTTCTTCGCGTTGCTTCGAATTAAACCACATGCTCCACCACTTGTGCGGGCCCCCGTCAATTCCTTTGAGTTTCAGTCTTGCGACCGTACTCCCCAGGCGGAGTGCTTAATGCGTTAACTTCAGCACTAAAGGGCGGAAACCCTCTAACACTTAGCACTCATCGTTTACAGCGTGGACTACCAGGGTATCTAATCCTGTTTGCTCCCCACGCTTTCGCGCCTCAGCGTCAGTTACAGACCAGAAAGTCGCCTTCGCCACTGGTGTTCCTCCAAATCTCTACGCATTTCACCGCTACACTTGGAATTCCACTTTCCTCTTCTGCACTCAAGTTTCCCAGTTTCCAATGACCCTCCCCGGTTGAGCCGGGGGCTTTCACATCAGACTTAAGAAACCGCCTGCGCGCGCTTTACGCCCAATAATTCCGGACAACGCTTGCCACCTACGTATTACCGCGGCTGCTGGCACGTAGTTAGCCGTGGCTTTCTGGTTAGGTACCGTCAAGGTGCCAGCTTATTCAACTAGCACTTATTCTTCCCTAACAACAGAGCTTTACGACCCGAAGGCCTTCATCGCTCACGCGGCGTTGCTCCGTCAGACTTTCGTCCATTGCGGAAGATTCCCTACTGCTGCCTCCCGTAGGAGTCTGGGCCGTGTCTCAGTCCCAGTGTGGCCGATCACCCTCTCAGGTCGGCTACGCATCGTCGCCTTGGTGAGCCGTTACCTCACCAACTAGCTAATGCGCCGCGGGCCCATCTATAAGTGATAGCCGAGGCCATCTTTCAATAAAGGAACAGGAGTTCCTTTATGTCATCCGGTATTAGCTCCGGTTTCCCGAAGTTATCCCAGTCTTACAGGTAGGTTGCCCACGTGTTACTCACCCGTCCGCCGCTAACTAACGGGAGCAAGCTCCCATTAGTCCGCTCGACTTGCATGTATTAGGCACGCCGCCAGCGTTCGTCCTGAGCCAGGATCAAACTCTCCATAAAAGTTAAGTTTAAATCTTGTATTGCTCAAAAAACTAATAATTGACGTTTACTTCATGTTTTGTTTAGTTTTCAAAGATCATCTTGGTGGAGCCTAGCGGGATCGAACCGCTGACCTCCTGCGTGCAAGGCAGGCGCTCTCCCAGCTGAGCTAAGGCCCCTTATTGAAATGGTCGGGAAGACAGGATTTGAACCTGCGACCCCCTGGTCCCAAACCAGGTGCTCTACCAAGCTGAGCCACTTCCCGTAATATGGCGCGCCCGAAAGGACTCGAACCCATAACCTTTTGATCCGTAGTCAAACGCTCTATCCAATTGAGCTACGGGCGCATATTATAAATGGTACCGAGGGCCGGACTCGAACCGGCACGGGGTCAACCCCCGCAGGATTTTAAGTCCTGTGTGTCTGCCATTCCACCACCCCGGCAGCATATGTGGAGCGGAAGACGGGGCTCGAACCCGCGACCCCAACCTTGGCAAGGTTGTATTCTACCACTGAACTACTTCCGCGTATACTGCTTATAACTTATAAATTTAAATGGTGCGGGTGAAGGGACTCGAACCCCCACACCGAAGTACTAGATCCTAAGTCTAGCGCGTCTGCCAATTCCGCCACACCCGCAAATATTCTCTTTTGAGAAAATGGTGAGCCATGAAGGATTCGAACCTTCGACCCTCTGATTAAAAGTCAGATGCTCTACCTACTGAGCTAATGGCTCAAAAGAGTGCCGACTAGAGGACTTGAACCCCCAACCTACTGATTACAAGTCAGTTGCTCTACCAATTGAGCTAAGTCGGCATATGGTGGAGGATGACGGGCTCGAACCGCCGACCCCCTGCTTGTAAGGCAGGTGCTCTCCCAGCTGAGCTAATCCTCCATCAAACCAAGCGACGTTCTACTCTCACAGGGGGAAACCCCCAACTACCATCGACGCAAAAGAGCTTAACTGCCGTGTTCGGTATGGGAACGGGTGTGACCTCTTCGCTATCATCACTTGATTCATTTTCTTTAGGACATTAATTATTATATCAAAATATCAGTCAAAGTCAATAACTTTTTTAATATTTTTTTATAAAACTTATACCCTCAAAACTAGATAATGTCATTATCAAACTTGTTAGTTAAGTCCTCGACCGATTAGTATCAGTCAGCTCCACGTGTCACCACGCTTCCACCTCTGACCTATCAACCTGATCGTCTCTCAGGGGTCTTACTAGCTTAACGCTATGGGAAATCTCATCTTGAGGGGGGCTTCATGCTTAGATGCTTTCAGCACTTATCCCTTCCACACATAGCTACCCAGCCATGCTCTTGGCAGAACAACTGGTACACCAGCGGTGTGTCCATCCCGGTCCTCTCGTACTAAGGACAGCTCCTCTCAAATTTCCTGCGCCCACGACGGATAGGGACCGAACTGTCTCACGACGTTCTGAACCCAGCTCGCGTACCGCTTTAATGGGCGAACAGCCCAACCCTTGGGACCGACTACAGCCCCAGGATGCGATGAGCCGACATCGAGGTGCCAAACCTCCCCGTCGATGTGGACTCTTGGGGGAGATAAGCCTGTTATCCCCGGGGTAGCTTTTATCCGTTGAGCGATGGCCCTTCCATGCGGAACCACCGGATCACTAAGCCCGACTTTCGTCCCTGCTCGACTTGTAGGTCTCGCAGTCAAGCTCCCTTATGCCTTTACACTCTTCGAATGATTTCCAACCATTCTGAGGGAACCTTTGGGCGCCTCCGTTACTCTTTAGGAGGCGACCGCCCCAGTCAAACTGCCCACCTGACACTGTCTCCGAGCCGGATCACGGCTCTAGGTTAGAATTTCAATACAGCCAGGGTAGTATCCCACCGACGCCTCCACCGAAGCTAGCGCTCCGGCTTCTCAGGCTCCTACCTATCCTGTACAAGCTGTACCAAAATTCAATATCAAGCTGCAGTAAAGCTCCACGGGGTCTTTCCGTCCTGTCGCGGGTAACCTGCATCTTCACAGGTACTATAATTTCACCGAGTCTATGGTTGAGACAGTGCCCAAATCGTTACGCCTTTCGTGCGGGTCGGAACTTACCCGACAAGGAATTTCGCTACCTTAGGACCGTTATAGTTACGGCCGCCGTTTACTGGGGCTTCAATTCAGAGCTTCTCCCGTAAGGGATAACCCCTCCTCTTAACCTTCCAGCACCGGGCAGGCGTCAGCCCCTATACTTCGCCTTGCGGCTTCGCAGAGACCTGTGTTTTTGCTAAACAGTCGCTTGGGCCTTTTCACTGCGGCTCTCCCGGGCATACACCCAAAAGAGCACCCCTTCTCCCGAAGTTACGGGGTCATTTTGCCGAGTTCCTTAACCATAGTTCTCTCGCTCACCTTAGGATTCTCTCCTCGCCTACCTGTGTCGGTTTGCGGTACAGGCACCTATTTCCTCGCTAGAAGCTTTTCTTGGCAGCGTAGAATCAGGAACTTCGGTACTATATTTCCCTCGCCATCACAACTCAGCCTTATGATGTGCGGATTTGCCTACACATCAGCCTAATTGCTTGGACGCGCATATCCAGCAGCGCGCTTACCCTATCTTTCTGCGTCCCTCCATTGCTCAAACGGAAATGAGGTGGTACAGGAATATCAACCTGTTGTCCATCGCCTACGCCTGTCGGCCTCGGCTTAGGTCCTGACTAACCCTGGGAGGACGAGCCTTCCCCAGGAAACCTTAGGCATACGGTGGACGGGATTCTCACCCGTCTTTCGCTACTCATACCGGCATTCTCACTTCTAAGCGCTCCACCAGTCCTTACGATCTAGCTTCAACGCCCTTAGAACGCTCCCCTACCACTGATACCATACGGTATCAATCCGCAGCTTCGGTGATACGTTTAGCCCCGTTACATTTTCGGCGCAGAGTCACTCGACCAGTGAGCTATTACGCACTCTTTAAATGGTGGCTGCTTCTAAGCCAACATCCTGGTTGTCTAAGCAACTCCACATCCTTTTCCACTTAACGTATACTTTGGGACCTTAGCTGGCGGTCTGGGCTGTTTCCCTCTTGACCACGGATCTTATCACTCGTAGTCTGACTCCTATGGATAAGTCATTGGCATTCGGAGTTTGACTGAATTCGGTAACCCGTTGGGGGCCCCTAGTCCAATCAGTGCTCTACCTCCAAGACTCTAACACATAAGGCTAGCCCTAAAGCTATTTCGGGGAGAACCAGCTATCTCCGAGTTCGATTGGAATTTCTCCGCTACCCACACCTCATCCCCGCACTTTTCAACGTGCGTGGGTTCGGACCTCCATTCAGTGTTACCTGAACTTCATCCTGGACATGGGTAGATCACTCGGTTTCGGGTCTACGACCACGTACTATATCGCCCTATTCAGACTCGCTTTCGCTGCGGCTCCGTCTCTTCAACTTAACCTTGCACGGGATCGTAACTCGCCGGTTCATTCTACAAAAGGCACGCCATCACTCGTTAACGAGCTCTGACTATTTGTAAGCACACGGTTTCAGGTTCTCTTTCACTCCCCTTCCGGGGTGCTTTTCACCTTTCCCTCACGGTACTGGTTCACTATCGGTCACTAGGTAGTATTTAGCCTTGGGAGATGGTCCTCCCAGATTCCGACGGAATTTCACGTGTTCCGCCGTACTCAGGATCCACTCAAGAGGGAACGAGGTTTCAACTACAGGGTTTTTACCTTCTTTGACGGACCTTTCCAGGTCGCTTCATTTACCCCGTTCCTTTGTAACTCCGTATAGAGTGTCCTACAACCCCAAGAGGCAAGCCTCTTGGTTTGGGCTATCTTCCGTTTCGCTCGCCGCTACTCAGGAAATCGCTATTGCTTTCTATTCCTCCAGGTACTTAGATGTTTCAGTTCCCTGGGTCTGTCCTCAGTACCCTATGTATTCAGGTAAAGATACTACTCCATTACGAGTAGTGGGTTTCCCCATTCGGAAATCTCCGGATCAAAGCTTACTTACAGCTCCCCGAAGCATATCGGTGTTAGTCCCGTCCTTCATCGACTCCTAGTGCCAAGGCATCCACCGTGCGCCCTTTCTAACTTAACTAATTTTAAAACTAATTGGATTAAACTTACGCAGTTTAATGAATGACATTATCTAGTTTTCAAGGTACAAAGTTGAGAGTGAACTCTCAAAACTAAACAAAACAATGAAGAAACATTTTCATACATGAACCATCGGTTCATGATGTCTCCATAGAAAGGAGGTGATCCAGCCGCACCTTCCGATACGGCTACCTTGTTACGACTTCACCCCAATCATCTGTCCCACCTTAGGCGGCTGGCCCCTAAAAGGTTACCCCACCGACTTCGGGTGTTACAAACTCTCGTGGTGTGACGGGCGGTGTGTACAAGGCCCGGGAACGTATTCACCGCGGCATGCTGATCCGCGATTACTAGTGATTCCGGCTTCATGTAGGCGAGTTGCAGCCTACAATCCGAACTGAGAATAGTTTTATGGGATTAGCTCCACCTCGCGGTCTTGCAACCCTTTGTACTATCCATTGTAGCACGTGTGTAGCCCAGGTCATAAGGGGCATGATGATTTGACGTCATCCCCACCTTCCTCCGGTTTGTCACCGGCAGTCACCTTAGAGTGCCCAACTAAATGCTGGCAACTAAGATCAAGGGTTGCGCTCGTTGCGGGACTTAACCCAACATCTCACGACACGAGCTGACGACAACCATGCACCACCTGTCACTCTGTCCCCGAAGGGAAAGCCCTATCTCTAGGGTTGTCAGAGGATGTCAAGACCTGGTAAGGTTCTTCGCGTTGCTTCGAATTAAACCACATGCTCCACCACTTGTGCGGGCCCCCGTCAATTCCTTTGAGTTTCAGTCTTGCGACCGTACTCCCCAGGCGGAGTGCTTAATGCGTTAACTTCAGCACTAAAGGGCGGAAACCCTCTAACACTTAGCACTCATCGTTTACAGCGTGGACTACCAGGGTATCTAATCCTGTTTGCTCCCCACGCTTTCGCGCCTCAGCGTCAGTTACAGACCAGAAAGTCGCCTTCGCCACTGGTGTTCCTCCAAATCTCTACGCATTTCACCGCTACACTTGGAATTCCACTTTCCTCTTCTGCACTCAAGTTTCCCAGTTTCCAATGACCCTCCCCGGTTGAGCCGGGGGCTTTCACATCAGACTTAAGAAACCGCCTGCGCGCGCTTTACGCCCAATAATTCCGGACAACGCTTGCCACCTACGTATTACCGCGGCTGCTGGCACGTAGTTAGCCGTGGCTTTCTGGTTAGGTACCGTCAAGGTGCCAGCTTATTCAACTAGCACTTATTCTTCCCTAACAACAGAGCTTTACGACCCGAAGGCCTTCATCGCTCACGCGGCGTTGCTCCGTCAGACTTTCGTCCATTGCGGAAGATTCCCTACTGCTGCCTCCCGTAGGAGTCTGGGCCGTGTCTCAGTCCCAGTGTGGCCGATCACCCTCTCAGGTCGGCTACGCATCGTCGCCTTGGTGAGCCGTTACCTCACCAACTAGCTAATGCGCCGCGGGCCCATCTATAAGTGATAGCCAAAGCCATCTTTCAATAAAGGAACAGGAGTTCCTTTATGTCATCCGGTATTAGCTCCGGTTTCCCGAAGTTATCCCAGTCTTACAGGTAGGTTGCCCACGTGTTACTCACCCGTCCGCCGCTAACTAACGGGAGCAAGCTCCCATTAGTCCGCTCGACTTGCATGTATTAGGCACGCCGCCAGCGTTCGTCCTGAGCCAGGATCAAACTCTCCATAAAAGTTAAGTTTAAATCTTGTATTGCTCAAAAAACTAATAATTGACGTTTACTTCATGTTTTGTTTAGTTTTCAAAGTTCACCTTGTCGCTCTGAGGCGACTTAAACATCTTAACATTTTCTGTTGAATGTTGTCAATGTTTTTTTAAAAGTTTTTTTCGTTGTCATTTCGTATTAATGTGACAACGTTTAATAATATAACACCTATAAAAACAAAATACAATACCTAATTTTAAATTCTTTTTATTCAGATAGTTTCTACCAGATTCCAATAAATAAATGATGTCCTTATTCTATTAAAAAGATACATCCAATCATAAATAAAACTGGCTAAAAGTATTCTTTTAGCCAGTTCGTTAAATCTTATTTATGTCTCATTAATGGGAACAATAGAACGTCACGGATTGAAGGAGAATTAGTTAACAACATAACTAATCGATCAATACCTATTCCAAGACCACCAGTTGGTGGCATACCATGCTCTAATGCTTCGATGTAATCATCATCCATCATATGTGCTTCGTCATTACCAAGCTCACGTTCTTTAAGCTGTGCTTCAAAACGCTCTTTTTGGTCAATTGGATCATTTAACTCTGTAAATGCGTTAGCATGTTCACGTGCCACAATAAATAACTCAAAACGATCAGTAAAACGAGGATCGTCAGCATTCTTTTTCGCAAGCGGTGAAATTTCTACAGGGTGACCATAAATAAATGTAGGTTGAATTAATGTTTCTTCAACTTTTTGTTCAAAGAATTCGTTAATAATATGACCAACAGACATATTCTCATTAACTTCAACATTATGTTCTTTAGCAAATTGTCTTGCTTGCTCAACTGACATCTCTGGCCAGAAATCTACTCCACAAGCTTCTTTAATCGCATCTACCATATGAAGTCTAGTCCATTTTGGCTCTAGGTTGACTGTGTACTCACCGTAAGGAATAGTAGTAGTACCTAAAACTTCTTTAGCGATATGAGCAATTAGGTTCTCAGTAAGTTCCATAATGTCTGCATAATCAGCATAAGCTTCATATAATTCAATCATCGTAAACTCTGGGTTATGACGAGTAGAAATACCTTCATTACGGAATACACGACCAATTTCATAAACTTTTTCAAGTCCACCTACAATTAGTCGTTTTAAGTGTAACTCAATTGCAATACGCATATATAATTCCATATCAAGCGCGTTATGATGAGTGATAAACGGTCTTGCAGAAGCTCCACCTGCAATAGCATGTAGCATAGGAGTTTCAACTTCTAAATAACCTTGGCTATCTAAATAACGTCTCATAGATTGGATAATTTTACTGCGAGCAATAAATGTTTGTCGGCTATCCATATTCATTAGATCTAAATATCTTTGACGGTAACGTTGTTCAACATCTTGTAAACCATGGAATTTATCAGGAAGTGGTAATAACGCTTTTGAAAGGAATGTGTATTCTTTAACTTTAATAGATAATTCCCCTACATTCGTTTTAAATACCACACCAGTAACACCTACAATGTCACCTAAATCAGTAATATCAAAGATTTCATATTGTTCTTCGCCTACAGCATCTTTACGAACATAGATTTGAACTTGTCCATTTAAATCTTGAACATGTGCAAATCCGGCTTTACCTTTACCACGTTTAGTCATTACTCGACCTGCTAATGAAACAATAATCGCTTTTTCTTCTAATTCTTCCTTAGAAAACTGGTCAAATTGTGCTAATAAATCATTTGAAGAATGTGTGCGCACAAACTTTTTACCGAATGGATCGATACCTTTTCCTTCAAGTGTTTTTAATTTCTCCCTACGTATAAGGGCTTGATCATTTAATTCTTCGTGACTCATTTTCTCAACTCCACGTAATTATTCAATAAATATTTAAATACAATATGATTTTAATAGAAAAACTGCCAGTATTTCGATCTGGCAGTTTTGTTTACTATAACTTATTATATTTTGTCAAGCGAAACCTGTCAAACTTACAAAGCTTGAGTAGCTTTCATTTTTTCTTCCACTTCATTAACGTATGTTGTTAATACTTCAACCATTTGGGTACGAGTACTAACCTCGTTAATTTGGTTTCGAACTAATGCAGTGCCTTTCAAACCTTTTAAATACCATGCTGCATGTTTTCTCATTTCCATTACAGCTACATGTTCATTTTTCAAATCAATTAATCGGTCTAAATGCAATAAACAGACATCAATTTTTTCACGTGCTTCTGGTTCAGGCATTAATACACCAGATTCCAAGTATTTAACTGTACGATAAATCATCCATGGATTTCCTAATGCAGCACGACCAATCATTACACCATCACAGCCTGTTTCATCTAACATACGCTTAGCATCTTGAGGAGTCTCCACATCACCATTACCGATTACAGGAATCGAAACCTGATTTTTAACTTCTTTAATCCAGCTCCAATCAGATTTCCCCTCATACATTTGATAACGAGTTCGTCCATGAACCGCAACTGCTTTTCCACCCGCTGCTTGAACTGCTTTTGCATTATCTACAACATAAATATGATCGTCATCCCATCCAAGACGCATTTTAACTGTAACTGGTTTACTTACATTCTGTGCTACAGCATATACCATTTCGTGAATTTTGTTTGGGTCTAAAAGCCATTTAGCTCCTGCGTCTACTTTTGTAATCTTAGGAACAGGACATCCCATATTAATATCAATAATATCTGCATTCGTATTTTCGTCAACGTACTTAGCAGCTTCAACTAATGTTGATTTTTCACCACCAAAAATTTGTAAGCTTAATGGCTTTTCACGTTCATCCATATAAAGCATATCTAATGTTCTTTTATTATTGTGAAGAATTGCTTTATCACTTACCATTTCTGCGCAAACTAAACCTGCACCAAATTCTTTTACGGTTAAACGGAAAGCTGAGTTACAAACTCCGGCCATCGGTGCTAATACGACGGGATTTTTCATCTCGATGTCACCAATTTTCAGCACATCCCATCCTCCTTCTATTACAATAAAACTCTATATTGATAATTCCTCTACACTTACTTTTAATTGTTTTGCACAATCATGCAAAAACTGTTCAGTCGGCATACGATTCCCTCGCTCAACTTCACCTAACACAGAAACAGAAACTCCAAGGTTTTTTGCAAAGCCTTCTTGGGTAAAACCTTTTAATTTTCTAAAAGCCCTAATCCGTCTACCCCACTTTTCAGCTTCCATAATCGAACTCCTTTATCCTCTAAAAATTTAGTTTCAACCTTAATTGATTGGTTAATTTCTTTTAAGGGGATTAATACAAAGCTTCTTTCAAACATTCTCGGGTGAGGTATTCTTAGGTGCTCAACTTCTATATCTTCGTGATTATAGAGTAAAATGTCAAGGTCTATCGTTCTTGGACCCCAACGCAATTCCCTTTTTCTGCCAAGACCTTTTTCGATTCCTTGCGTAACATCAAGTAATTGAAGTGGTGTCAAATTGGTAGAAATTTTAATAACGAGATTTAAAAATGGATCTTGGTCTGTGTATCCAACTGGGTCTGTTTCATAGATAGAAGAGATTTGTTCTACTTGAATGTCGGGATGATTCACTAATTCCCTAATAGCCTTTGTAAGAAAACCTTCTCGGTCGCCTATATTTGTTCCTAAACTTAAATATGATTCATTTTTCATATGCGACCTCTTGTTATTTCAACTGCTACAAAATCATAATGTCCTGGTATTGGTGGATCTGGTTTTATGACTTTTACAGTACATTGTTGAATTAAATCATATGTATTTAATATTTGTTTGGCAATTTCTTCAGCAACTGATTCAACTAAATCATAAGACTGACCTTGAACTACTTCTTCGCAGGTTTTAAATAAGTCTGCGTAACTTACTGAATACGCCAAATCATCTGTTTCTCCTGCTTTTTTTGTATCTAATTCGACAATTAAATCCACATTAAATCGTTGCCCTAATGTTTTCTCCTCTTTAAATACACCATGGTATCCATAAAACCTCATACCTGTTACATAAATTTTATCCATTTTTTACTCCAATCTTTAACATAGCGTCCATCATTTTAGCCATACGGGAAATCGCTAATACATCATGTACTCGTACAATTTCGCAGCCTTTCGTAATACCTAAACAGACAGTAGCCCCTGTACCTTCCATTCGCTCATGTACTTCAGTACCAAGAACCTCCCCTATAAACCTTTTTCTAGAAGTACCAAGTAACACAGGATAATCTAGCGCTTTGATTTGCTCCATTTGGTTTAAAACTTCTAAATTCTGCTCAGCTGATTTCGCAAAACCAACACCTGGATCCAAAATAATCATTTCATCCTTTACGCCTGCGCGTTTTGCTATACTAATACTTTCAACTAAATCACAGACAAGATCACTCATTAAACTATAATAGTTTTCATCTGTTCGATTGTGCATTAAACAAATTGGAACATTGTACGCAGCAGCCACTTCAGCAATTTTAGGGTCTTTCTTAGCCCCCCAAACATCATTAATGATTGTTGCGCCAGCTTCAACGGCTTGTTTTGCCACTTCAGATTTATAAGTATCAATGGAAATTGGGACATCAATTTCTTTAGATAATGCTTTAATAATCGGAACAACTCTTCTTAACTCTTCGTCTTCGTCAACTATGGCAGCTCCAGGTCTTGTCGACTCCCCACCTACATCTATGATTTTTGCTCCATCAGCAATTAACTTCTTTGCATGTTGTATCGCTAATTCAATCTCGTTGTATCGACCACCATCAGAAAACGAGTCCGGGGTTACATTTAAAATCCCCATTACAATAGTTTCATTCTGAATTGGTAATGAGTAATTTCCACAAATCAAGGGTTTTGTTGCTCTTCTCACGCTTGTTCACTTCTTTCCATTTCATTCATGCTTAATAAGGATTTTCGGTGCAGTCTATAGTCCTTTTGCAAATCCTTTATTATGCTACTTTCACTAACATTAAAGAGCCGCTCGCCAATTACTGTAACGGGAATAATTTCTTGGATTGAGTTTGAAATAAATATTTCATCCGCTTTTAACAGCTCTTGCTCCGTGTAGAAGCCCTCTTCAACTGTAATCCCTTTTAATTTAGCCCAATAAATCACGAACTGTCTCGTTATCCCATTCAAAATTCCCGTATCAACGTGTGGTGTATATAATCGATCTTGGTTAATAAAGAAGAGATTTGAAACGATACCTTCTGAAAGAAACCCATCTTTGTTTAAAAAGATTCCTTCTATATTTGGTGAGTTACCAATCTCTTTTTTCCCGATAATGTTATTTAAATAATGATGAGACTTTAATCGCTCTTTTCCTTCAGGAGAGTTTCGAGGGGTATTTAGTATTACCCCTTCTTTCTCTAAGATATTACTTTCATGCATAGGTTTAATAAAAATGATGGTATTTGGATTCGAATATTTACCAGTGTATAAACCTATTTCACCTTCACCTGCTGAAACATTCAAACGTATATACGCATCTTGTAGTCCATTTAATTCAATTAACCTATTTAATATCGTTTGTATTTCCTCATCTAGCAAATTCCACTCGATATTCAGGTTCAATAACGACTTTCTTAAACGCTTTAAATGATCAAATAATAAAAATGGATGCCCATTATAGATCCGAAATGTTTCAAATACTCCTAAGCCATATAAAAAGCCATGATCAAATGGAGATATTTTCACTTCATGATCGTTCAAGTATTCTCCATTAAAATATAGTTTCATACTGTACTCCTAGACGGTTTATATGCTTGTAAAAAGTTTCCAAGCATTTCTTTACCGAATTGTGACATAATCGATTCCGGGTGAAATTGTACTCCTTCAATCGGTAATGTCTTATGTTTTAAAGCCATGATTTCTCCCTCATTCGTCCAAGCTGTTATTTCAAGCTCCTCAGGGAACGTTTCTTTTTTTACAATTAAAGAGTGATATCGTGTGACATCAATTGGTGATGGTAAATCATTAAATAATCCTAAACCTCCATGTGTAATTGCCGATGTTTTTCCGTGCATTAAGCGTTCTGCACGTACTACGTCTCCTCCAAACACTTGAGCGATTGATTGGTGACCTAAGCATACGCCTAAAATTGGGATTTTCCCAGCAAAGTGTTCAATTGCTTTTAAACTGATTCCAGCTTCGTTCGGTGTACAAGGTCCTGGTGAAATCATCAAATAAGACGGGGCTAATGCTTCGATTTCTTCTAAAGTAATTTCATCATTTCGTTTTACAATTAATTCTTCACCTAATTCGCCTAAATATTGAACTAGATTATAGGTAAATGAATCATAATTATCAATCATTAATATCATTTTACATTCCCACCCAACTTTGCTTTTTCTTCGCTTACTTTCTTAGCTGTCCATAAAGCTTGAGCTTTCTTAAGACTTTCTAAATATTCATGTTTTGGATTAGAATCAATAACAATGCCAGCACCAGCTTGTACATATGCTTGCTGACCTTTTGTAATCATTGTTCGAATCGTAATATTTAACTCCATATCTCCTGTGAAGCTAATCCATCCAACAGAACCTGTATAAATGCCACGCTTGGTTGGTTCTAGTTCTTCAATAATTTCCATCGTACGGATTTTTGGAGCTCCTGTTATTGTTCCCCCGGGAAATACTGCTTTTAATAAATCAAATGAATCTTTATCCTTTTGTAGCTCACCTCTAACATTTGAAACAAGGTGCATTACATGCGAATACTTTTCGATTACTAATAGCTCGTCTACTTCAACAGTTCCATATTCACATACTCTTCCTAAATCATTGCGCTCTAGATCAACTAGCATAATATGCTCAGCTTGTTCTTTTTCATTTGAACGTAGTTCTTCCATCAGTTGTTGTTCTTCTTCAACTGTTTTACCACGAGACCTTGTACCTGCTATTGGTCTTGTCCAAACTTCTTGATCACGCTTTGCTACTAATAGCTCTGGTGAGCAACTAACAATTTGAAACTCGTCAAAATCTAAATAGGACATATATGGTGAAGGATTTATTTCTCTAAGCTGCTCATATATATACAGTGGATCTGTTACAAGCGTCTCAGATTGTAGCACGGATAAATTCACCTGGAATACATCCCCCGCACTGATATATTCTTTAACGTTTCCAACAGCATCCGTAAATTTTTGTTCAGACATATAAATTGTTTTTTCAACCTCTTCGGTAGAAATTCTTCTAGATAAATCAATTTGCTCTATTTCACTAATGAAGAATTCTTCTAAAGAGTCAATTCGTTCTTGTGCCTTAACAGCATTATTCATTTCATCTATAACAATAAAATATAATTGATTTTCTTGATGGTCAAAAACAACCACTTCATGGAAGATTAATAAATAAACATCTGGAATATTGTAAACATCCTCTGCCATTGTTGGTAGGTCTTCGATATAATGGTTACAGTCATATGTGAAATAACCGATTGCCCCGCCTTGAAATGGTGGTAGGTCATCTCTTTTTTCCACTGTGTATTTAGATAGGTATTCCTTTGCTAAATCAATTGGATTTCCTTCATACTCCACTTTTTCAGAGCACTCTTCAATCCCTACTTCGACCGTTAATTTATTATCCTTTCCATATAACTTCGCAACGGGATTAGATGCCATAATTGAATATCGTCCGTCACGACCACTCTCAAGAAGTACGGCATTCTTTTTCTCTTTTGCCGTTTCTACAAAGTATTTAAAGAAAGGTGTAGTATAATTGATAACTTTTGAAAAGATTTCATAATTCATGTGAATATCCCCCTCTGATAGCGCTTCTTTTTTCATTTTACACAAAAAGTAGGAAGTATACATCAAAGCATTTTATGGAAAAACAAAAAAACCCTTTGCAGCTAGCAAAGGGTTTTTAAATTTATCATTTAATCCACCAAAAAAATTACTCAAATTGGAATAATGCTGTACTTAAATAACGCTCTCCATTACTTGGAATGATCGCAAGTACTTTTTTACCTTTTCCAAGTTTTTTTGCAACTTGTAATGCAGCACTGATTGCAGCACCAGAAGAGATACCTACAAGTATACCTTCTTCTTTTGCTACTTTTCTAGCTGTCTCCATTGCATCGTCATTTTTGATTTTAACGATTTCATCATAAATATCCGTGTTCAATGTTTCAGGTATAAAACCTGCTCCAATACCTTGAATTTTATGTGGACCTGGTTTACCACCTGATAAAACTGGAGAGTCTTCAGGTTCAACAGCGACAATATTAATCCCAGGGTAAGCTTCTTTTAAAACAGCTCCTACACCAGAGATTGTTCCTCCAGTACCTACTCCTGAAATAAATGCATCAAGTTGGTCTCCCATTTGCTCAACAATTTCAGGACCAGTTGTTAAACGGTGGACTTCAGGATTTGCAATATTATTAAACTGTTGTGGAACGAAATATCCATTTTCTTTTGCTAATTCATCAGCTTTACGAATTGCTCCTCCCATTCCTTCAGGGCCTGGAGTTAGAACTAGTTCTGCGCCATATGCACGTAATAAGTTTCGTCTCTCAATACTCATTGTTTCTGGCATTACTAGAATTGATTTATAGCCTTTAGCAGCTGCTACCATTGCTAATCCGATACCAGTATTTCCACTAGTTGGTTCAATAATTGTATCACCTGGTTTTATTAAACCTTTTTTCTCAGAATCCTCAATCATCGCAAGAGCAATACGATCTTTAACACTGCTACCAGGATTCATAAACTCTAGTTTTAAATATATTTCCGCGCTGTCCTCGTCTACTAATCTGTTAAGTTTTACAATTGGAGTTCTACCGATTAATTCGTAAACTGAATTTGCAACTTTCATTTCATCCACTCCTAATTCCTAGTATATTGACCTGTTTAATATACATTATGTAAAAAACAAAAGAATCTGTCAATTACTTTCTCCTATACATAACTTGTATGAAATTCATAATAAATTATGAAAAGAAAGCTCGACAAATTCCTTTAATTTTCACCTACAATTTGTTAATTAATTCTTTTAATTGTTCACCAGAATAATGATAAGGTTGATTACAGAAATGACATGTTACCTCTGCTTCTCCATCCTCTTCTAAAATTAATTCTAATTCTTGTTTACCAATACTTAAAAGAGCACCCTCAATTCGCTCTCTTGAGCATTGACATTGGAATTTTACATCCATCGTTTCTAAAACTTTAACTTCTTCTTTTCCTAACACTTCATATAAAATTTCTTCTGGAGTCAGGCCTTCTTCAATTAGTTTAGATACTGGTTTAATCGTTTTTAAACGATTTTCAATTTTCGTGATACATTCTTCACTAGCGCCAGGTAAGATTTGAATAATAAATCCTCCACTTGCTAAAATCGAATGATCTGGGTTTACTAATACGCCGACACCTACAGATGAAGGTGTTTGTTCAGATACAGCAAAATAGTAAGTAAAGTCTTCACCAAGTTCACCTGATACAATAGGTACTGAGCCTGTGAAAGGTTCTCTCATACCAATATCTTTAACAACTGAGATTGTACCTACAGTACCCACCGCTTTTGCTACATCAATTTTTCCATGTTTGTTAAGTTCAGTTTGTACATGTGGATTTTGAACATATCCTCGGACTTCACCTTTTGCATTACTATCGACTAAAATATGGCCAATTGGACCATTACCTTCAACCTTTAAAGTTAACTTCTCATCGCCTTTTAACATAGCACCCATCATCGTAGCAGCTGTTAGTGTACGACCTAATGCAGCAGAAGCATTTGACCAAGTGTCATGACGTTCTTGAGCTTCTTTTACAATATTTGTTGATCTAACGCTATATGCACGGACTTCACCGTTAAAAGCTAATGCTTTTACTAAATAATCTTTCATGTTGTACCCCTTTTTATGAATTTCGTTTATAAATTAAATGTAGACCTTTTAATGTTAAATATGGATCCATGACATCAATGATATCCGATTCCTTAGATATTAATGATGCAAGTCCGCCTGTTGCTATAACAGTAGGTTCTACCTTTGCTTGATCTTTCATTCGTTTTACAATGCCTTCAACCTGACCTACATAACCATATAGGATTCCAACCTGCATTGCTTCTACAGTTGTACGACCGACAATATTAGAAGGTCTTGAAAGCTCTATACGAGGCAGTTTTGAAGCCTTTGTATAGAGTGCTTCTGTTGAAATATTGATCCCTGGTGCAATTGCTCCACCGATGTAATTTTTATTTTCATCTATATAACAATATGTAGTAGCTGTTCCGAAATCTACAATAATCAGCGGACTTCCGTATTGTGCAATTCCAGCAACCGCATTAACAATTCGGTCTGCGCCAACTTCTTTCGGATTATCATATTTTATGTTTAAACCTGTTTTTATACCAGGACCAACGATTAGTGGCTTTTGTTTAAAGTATTTTGTTGCCATTCTTTCCAGTGAGAACATAATCGGTGGGACTACTGATGAAATAATAACTGCATGAAACTCATCAAAACCAATACCTGCATATTCAAGTAATGAACCAATGACCATACCGTACTCATCTTCCGTTTTATAACGATTCGTCTCAATTCTCCAATGATGTATTAACTCATCTTCTTGGTAAACACCTAAAACAGTATTTGTATTTCCTACATCGATTACAAATAACATATAATCCACCGTCTCTCCATTTCAAAAATAAAACTTTTATTTTATATTTTTTGTCTCAAGTACAATTTTTAATCACTATAAAAATAATGATAACACAAGTTGATAGTAGTTTAAAAATAGATGCTTTCTGCTGTGGACACGGGTCGTATTGGTTTATTAAAACGCTTCAATGAGCCTAATTTCCCCATGGTCTTGGCTTACTTGACTTTTCTCCAATAAACAAAAGAAAGAGTGTCTAGAAAGACACTCTTAATTTTTTATTCAGTGATTTTAGGCTCAGTTGGTTCATCATTCTTTTTAGAAATGTTAACTTTAATCTCATCATTTGAAGATGGAGATGTAGGAAGTGTACCTTGTTCCCAAAGACTCTTAATTCCTTTTGCATCTAAAGTTTCCACTTCTAATAATGTGTTAGCAAGCAAGTCTAATTTATCGCGATGCGTCTTAATAATATCAGTTGCCTTTGCATAACATTCTTTAATGATTGTTTGAATCTCAACGTCGATTTCATAAGCAATTTTATCACTATAATTTTGTTCATTATTAAAGTCTCTACCAAGGAATACATTTCCTCCTTGAGATTGACCAAACTGTAATGGACCTAGTTTATCGCTCATACCGAATTCAGTAACCATACGACGAGCAATACCTGTTGCACGTTGGAAGTCATTATGAGCTCCTGTACTTACTTCACCAAATACCACTTCTTCAGCAACACGTCCACCAAGTAGACCTGTAATTTTATCAAGCAATTCTGGTTTTGTCATAAAGTAACGATCTTCTTTTGGAAGCATTACAGCATAACCACCAGCTTGACCACGAGGTACAATTGTTACTTTATGAACCATTTCAGCCTCATCTAACACTTGGCCAATAACCGTATGTCCTGCTTCATGGAATGCAACAATTTTACGCTCTTTTTCAGATATAACTTTATTTTTCTTAGCAGGTCCCGCAATTACACGGTCAGTTGCTTCGTCAATATCAAGCATATCGATTTTCTTTTTATCACGACGAGCAGCAACTAATGCCGCTTCGTTTAATAAATTCTCTAAATCTGCACCAGAGAATCCAGGAGTTCTTTGAGCAATAGCTTTTAAGTCTACATCTGGAGCCAATGGTTTATTTCTTGAATGTACTTTTAATACCGCTTCACGTCCTATTACATCTGGACGATCTACCGTAATCTGTCTGTCAAATCGACCTGGACGTAATAACGCTGGGTCTAAAACATCTGCACGGTTTGTTGCAGCGATGATAATAATACCTTCGTTAGCACCGAAACCATCCATTTCAACAAGTAACTGGTTTAATGTTTGTTCACGCTCATCGTGACCTCCACCTAATCCCGCACCACGTTGACGACCTACAGCATCGATCTCATCAATAAATATGATACAAGGAGCGTTTTTCTTCGCATTTTCAAATAAATCACGAACACGAGAAGCACCGACCCCTACAAACATTTCAACGAAATCAGAACCACTGATTGAGAAGAATGGAACTCCAGCTTCTCCTGCAACAGCTCTTGCTAATAATGTTTTACCTGTTCCAGGAGGTCCTACTAATAGTACCCCTTTAGGAATTCTTGCACCTAATTCAGAAAATTTACGAGGATCTTTCAAGAACTCTACTACCTCAACAAGCTCTTGCTTCTCTTCATCTGCACCTGCAACATCTTTAAATCGTACTTTCTTTTTCTCGTCATTATAAAGACGAGCTTTGCTCTTCCCAAAGTTCATAACACGGCTTCCGCCACCTTGTGCATTATTCATTAGGAAGAAGAAAAGAATGAAAATAATTACAAATGGAATGAGTGAAGTGAAGATTTGCACCCATGCACTTGTTGTTTCAGCTGGATTCCAATTAGCCTTTATTTTATAGTCAGCAACTGCTTTGTTAACTATTTTTGTCGTTTCGTCACTAATTGGTACTTGAGTTTGGAAAGATTCGCCTTTTTTTACATCTGTAAAATGACCTCTTACTATGTACACTCCATTTTTAGGTTGGATAGATGTTAAACTGCTAACATCTCCTTTTTGTAACTTAGTATAAAATGTATCGTAACTTACTTTCTTAACTTGAGATTCTGGCCCATTGAAATATGTAACAACACCAATCACAACTAAGAAGATTAATATGTAAAAGACTGTATTACGGAAAATTCGATTCAATTCCAAACCTCCTCTCTTTCAATTTAATTACTTTATATAGTAGCATAGTTATACCATGTAAACAAACGAATAAAACTTGACTTATTTCGTGTAAACTTCAGGCTTTAAAACGCCAACATACGGCAGATTTCGATAACGTTCAATATAATCTAAACCATACCCTACTACGAAAGCATCTGGTACTTCGAAACCAACTAAATCAGCCTCGATATTTGCTTTACGTCCGCTTGGCTTATCTAATAAAGTAACAATTTTAACTGTATTAGCTTTGCGGTGTTTAAATAGTTCAACTAAATAATTTAAAGTTAGACCACTATCAATAATATCTTCTAGAATGATTACATCTCTTCCTTCAACAGAAGTATTTAAATCTTTTACAATTTTTACTTCACCAGAAGAAACTGTACTATGTCCATAACTAGAAACATCCATAAAATCAATTTCGATATATGTATCAATATGCTTGATAAGGTCAGACATGAACGGAAGAGCTCCTTTTAAAACACCCACTACTAGTGGAAAGCGGTCTTTGTACTCTTCTGTTAGTACTGCACCTAATTCTACTACTTTTTGTTGAATTGCCTCTTCACTTACTAATACTTGTTGAATGTCTTGTTTCATTTTTTCCTCCTAGAAACTCTTAGAAACCACCTGTATTGCAACGAGTGACTCATCTGTCGAAAAATTTCTTTCAAATGCAGATTTCTTTACGAAAGGTACCCATAATATATTATTTTGACTATCCGTAATTATTGGCCATTCATCACGTAATGATTGTTTCATTTTTTCATCAATAAATATATCTTTTAACTTTTTTGACCCATTCATACCCTTTAATGACATTCGATCACCATTCTTTCGATTCCGAACAATGAGTGGAAAAGAAACATCCTTGACAGAACAAATAAACATGTCATTTTTTTGTTCAAAACATTGATTGTTTAATTCAACTTTAATTGAAAAACCATTTGGTAGTTCGTACTCACCAGGCTCATTAATAGAAATAGTATAATCCTTCACATTCATTTGTATGAATGTAAAGATGCATTCATTATATGAGCGTGTGACAAAAAGTCCTCCAGGTAAATGCTGCTCCCACGTGGATTTTTCATTTCGTAATAAAGTCAGAATTGAATTAAGATGCCCTTGTGTCAAGCCTTTAGGGATAGATAGGTAGACATAATCTAATATTAGTTGAATACATCTTCTTTGTAAAGATATAGGCACATTTAAAAACTGTTTAACGTCAATAGTGACTGCTTGCTTTTCTTTATTTTTTATAACTGTATTCATTGCGTCTTCAGTTAATTCCATTAAATATAGATCATCTTCCAATTGCTGTCTACTAAACTGCTGGAATCTTTTATGTGCAGTTGGATTTTCTTCAAAAATAAAAGGTAGAATATGATGTCTAAATCGATTTCTTGTGTAAACATCTTTATCATTACTTGGATCTTTTCGAGGGATAATACTTTGTTCGTGACAATATGTAGTTAATGCTTGTTTTCTTAAATCTAAAAAAGGACGAATAATTTCGCCTGTACTAAAAGATCTCTTTTCCCTAATGCCAGCGTAACCGACCTGCGAGCTACCTCTTACTAAGCGCATTAAAATCGTTTCAACTTGGTCTTCCCCATGATGACCTAACGCTAAATAATTCGCTTCATATTTATTCATCACTTCGTCAAAAAAACGATATCGACATTCCCTTGCCGCCAATTGACTACTTAAACCCGTTTCCTCGATATACTGATTCACATTTATGCTCTTACCTTCATATTGTACGTTATTTTGGAGGCACCAGTTCTTAACATATTCTAAATCATCTAAAGATTCTTGTCCTCTAAACATATGATCTACATGTGCGATAATAATCGAGAACTCATATTCTTCCCTAAGTGATAAAAAAGAATGAGCTAACGCCATTGAGTCTGGACCTCCAGAAACACCGATCACAATTACACTATTTCTGATAATATTGTTTTGTTTTATAAATTCCTTTAATTGATTAATTACCATTTACCTATACTCCTAAATGAAAGTAAAATTCATATCTATATGTTACCATTCACACCCTTGGAGTACTATAATTTACATCTGATAATAAAAATATAATGCATAAGCCAAGCCCATTAGCAGGAGAATGGTTGACGTTTCGAACCAGTGAATTCTTTTTTTCTTTTGCTTCACTTGAACATTGTTCCCTGCTCTTGTCTGTGTTGATTGGTTAGGTTTTTGATTCTGATTAGTTGAATTTGTAGGTTGATTTGTAGACTGGCTATTTTTTTTTGATTGTGTTGATTGATTAGCAGTCTGATTTTGCTTTTTAGATTGCCTTGTTTGATTCATCGTTTGTGCTGTAGTAGCTTGATCCTTTTTACTCTTCTTCTTTTTTGTAGCATTTATCTTTTGTTCATACATTAATAGAGCTTGTTTCATAGCACTTGCATTAACATACTCCCCTTTTAATCCCTTCATTAGAAATTCTTTATATGGATTAAGGGTTTGTGTTTGCTTTATTACTTGTTCAATCTGATCTATTCCCAACCCGTTTTTTAAAAACTGCTTTTTACAATGCAAGTGGATAAAAATCATCGTAACAGCAAATAAGTCATAGGAAACTTCTGCTTTTCTAGAACCTAAGCCCCAGTAACCACGATCAAAGAACTCCGTAAACTCTTTAACTGCACGTCCAATTTGAGTAACTCCTCCAAAATCAATCCACTGGATTTTATTTGGTTCTTTCGTAACTAGTAGATTATCTGTTTTTAAATCTCCAAAAATAAAGCCTTTATGGTGCAATTTATCTAACAATGACAAAACTTGTATGATAAAAATACTACTCCATTCCATTCCATTTCTTTCAATAAATTTTGGTAAACTTACACCATTAACGTATTCCATAACATAGTAATAGCAGCATTCGTTTGTTCCTGGATTTATATAGTCATCTACATCGATAAAAGAAGGCCCAAGGATTGAATCCTGGACCTGTGTGATTTTTTTTAAAACATTTACTTCGTTCGTGATATTTGTAGAATCTTTACTCAACTTAATAGCAACATCTCCAGTTTTTCCAGAAGCTAGATAAACTGTTCCATTTGCTCCATTTCCAAGTAAACTCTTAATTTCGTATTTGTTTTTATTCCACTTTCCAGTAATAAGCGTCCCAGGCGCTAAATTAATCTGCCCATTCAATTGATTGTTCATCATCACCATTATTACCTCTATCGTAGTTTTGTTCGTTAAAATAGTTTAAAGCCTCACGTAGAGCAGGTCCGGTTGGCGTCATACCGCCCATCGTCAACTTAGGAAAAATTGTGTTTAGTTTTTCTAACTTAGGTGTCCAATCTAGTAATTTATCTACATCATCATGTTTCCCGGGAAATATAAATAACGAGTAGGCATTTTCTCCTGTTCTTGAGTTTAAACTAATTTGCAAATCAAATAATGATTCCTTAACAGTGTCTAGTTTGTCTTTCATACTAGCACTCGTATCTACTAAAATAATAACTTCTAAACCTACAGTTTCACCGATATCCTCTACAACCTCATATACCTCTTCTCGCTTTGAAGGAGGAAGTGATTCAATCGAATTGCTATCGCCTAAAATTTGCTTTAATTCTTTATTAACAAATCCTTGAATTGTTTGTGTCATCGCTTTTCTAGTAACCATTTGAACAGTTTGAGAAAGTTGCTTTGTGTAAACGACTTGACTAATCCCTCCACCAGCTTTAGCAATTTCCTCGATTTCCTTTAAACCGTCACCACTTTGTACATTTTCATCTAAAATTCCAATTACATTTACTGTAATACCGTATTCTTGTGCCAGGCTTGAAACAGCTAACGGATCTTCACCATGGTTTGAATAACCATCAGTTATTAATAGAATTTGTTTTAACTTTCCCTTATACATACAAAATCCCCTCCGCGTAAAAGTTGTTACCATTTTGTCCAATTACGGGAGGGGATAAACCTTTATTTATTTTATTTTACTAAGCCATCGCACTATATGATGAGATAGATGACCACTCTGGCAAGTTTCGTTTAACAACGGCAACCACAACTGTCATATCATCATTAATATCACCTGTATTCGAACGAATAACTTCCTCTAGTAACAATTCTGCTACTGATTGCGGATCATCCGTTTCAAATTCACTTATTTTACGTTTCATCCACATTTCGTAATTTTCAACATGTTTAGGACCTTCAAAAATACCATCACTCATCATAATTAATAAGTCTCCAGCCTTTAGCTGCTCACTTACGACCTCTACATCAAATTCATCAATGATCCCAATTGGTAAATTACTACCTTCAATTTTGATAACTTGTTTGCCTCGTTTCACAAAGCTTGGCGATGAACCAATTTTTAAAAATTTTGCTGAAGCATCGTGTAAATCGACCATCGCTAAATCTAGTGTAGCAAAGACCTCTTCAGTAGTACGTAATGATAGAATCGAATTAATCGATTTAATAGCGACAGTTTCTTCAATACCAGAATTTAATATTTTTTGAAGTAGTTTTAGTGTTTCATTACTTTCAATATGAGCTCGCTCACCATTTCCCATGCCATCACTAATCGCAATAGCGTGCTTTCCTGCTCCAACATCCATTATTTTAAATGCATCACCCGAAATAAAGCCTCCACCTTTAGCTGCAGTCGCAACCCCGGTTTCAATAACAAATGCCTTATCTGATCCAAATGTGACTAAGTAATTACCTCCATTTGGTATTGTTGCTGACTCTTCTTTTAATACAACAATCGTCTCTTTTAAAATATCTGATAGAATTGGCGCAATTAATTTTTGGCATTCACCGTACTCGTTTTCAAACGGAATTAATATATCTATATCAATATTACCTTGCTCTAAGTTATAAATTTCTACTTGGCTAACGTCAATTCCAAAGTTTAATAAAGCTTGTAGGATTTGGTCTTCCTGTAATTGATGGTTTTCTTTTTCTCGTTGAATCTCTTTTGCAAAATCGACCATTACTTTTGAAACCCCACGCAATTGCTCTGCCACTAATCTTCTACTTTCTTGAACTTGTTTTTTAAGTCTTTGATTTGCACGGAAGTAGAAAACCTCTTGCTTCATTAAATCTGCCATTTTTGAAGAACGTTGGCAATACTTCTCCCACTCTCTCATAAATTGGCCATTCTTAATGAGCTGATCCTTTTCAACTAAATGCATCATATTTTCCATGTATTGATATGTTCGGTCACCATTGTTTGACCAGCAATGGTCCTTTTTCATACAACTATTACAGCACTTATTTGAAATACTACAAATAAACAGTTCTTCATCAGTTAGTTCGTCCTCAATATGTGCAAACTGGCTAGGCTGTGAAAAACTTGCAGATAATGCTTCAAACACGTTTGAAAATTGAGTAATCCGATTGGCCGTCAAATCTCTTATTTTACGCAAGTATTGTTGTTGATCTGTAGAATGTTCTTCTGTTCCTGGTACTAGTTTAGCTAATTGTTTAAGTAGGAAAGATGGTGTTATTAAGAATAAGACAATCGCTATTACTGATTCAATGATTGAAAAAATAATATCTGATTGTTTCTCAGCATAAAAGCTAATGAGGCATGTCCCAATTAATAGACCAGCTGCCGCACCTAATCTTTTCCCCTCTTTAAGGAGTCCACCAAGTAATCCAGAGAAAGCTAATAAGCTCATCTGATATAGACTCGAAACACTCGCTAAACTTAATATAAGGCCCGTTACAACCCCTACTGTACAACCGACCGTTCCTCCAGCTACGAAGGCAAATAGTAAGACAATATATCTAGTTACAATATGCTGAATAGATAAATCTTGAATATACCAATCAGTTGTCCCCGTCACAACTGAAGCTAAAAGAATAACTAAACAGACGATTTCTTCAACACCTAAAAGCTGTTTTCTTTTAGGAATAGCAAGTAGAGGTACACTTTGGAAAAAGATCATCGTTAAAATAAAACTTAATCCCGCTTCAACTGATGCCATCAAAACATCATACATCAAAACTTCTTGTTGAAAAGCATAAGTAATTAATAGATGACTAATAAATACTGATAAAAAAACTTGAAAAGGTACTAAACCTATATAATGTCGTTTAACTCTAGCGAAGAAAATATTAAGGATAAAAAATAGGATAATTGTGGCAAATGCATAACTAACCGTTTCAATTGACACAGTTAATGAACCGATCATAAGAGCAACAAAAGCTATTCCTGTACGCTCACGTTTCATCATATAAACTGAGGCAAAAAACGGTAATACAAACGGGAGAATATGTGATAGTATCAACGCTCGTCCTAATAAAAATCCCGTTAAAAAGATTAGTAACCCAAAGTCAAAGAATGCTCTCTCTAATTTGGATTTAATTGATTTAGAAGATTGCCGAAATACTGATTGAAATCCATTAGTAGGGACCAAGCTTGCTGAAGAATTAGAAGACCCTCTTTGCAGTTTCGTCATATTTCCACCTCATCCGAATTGGTTTATTGAACATATTTTAACTTGTCCAATTGAAGGAATATGTCAAAATGACAAAGGCAAATAAAAGTTTTCTTCGACGGAAAAAGCTTTTACGTACAACTGTTTTACAAAATATGAGGAAAGCTTGCAGCATAATTTCTCTAATAGGGTAAAAGAAACGCAATTATTAAATTTTATGTCAATCGAAATTCAGAATAAAGAGAGAAAGTATGGAATGAAGAATGGGATTAAGAGACGGAGACGCATGTTCCTGAAAAAGAAAAAAACGCCTAGCCTCTCTTATAGAGACCAAACGTTTTTGTTGTTGTATGACCCGTACGGGATTCGAACCCGTGTTACCGCCGTGAAAGGGCGGTGTCTTAACCACTTGACCAACGGGCCGTTAAAGGGAATGGTAGCGGCGGAGGGAGTCGAACCCACGACCTCACGGGTATGAACCGTACGCTCTAGCCAGCTGAGCTACACCGCCATTATCTTTAAACGACAAGATTTATATTATCATGGTACTAATTAACCGTCAACAGTTTTTTTAAATCTTATTTTATTATTTTTTTCATACAAAAACGCACCCATTAAAGAGTGCGTGTTCTATATACCTATTTATGTCCTGACAAGGTAGGAAATTAGCCTCGACGAGCTCCACGGCCACCACGTTTAGATTCTGTGTTGCGTTTTAATGAAGCTAGACGGTCTTCACTGTCTTTTAAAAATTTACTCATTTTTTGATCAAATGTTTCTTTAACCGGACGTTGATCCGAACGGTTTTGATTTTTGCCACGGTTACCACCACCGCCGCCTCCATATGAAGGTCTGCTTTGACGAGGTCTTTGCTCACGCTCTCCCTCTTTAACTGGTGGACGTTCTTTCGCTTTTTTGATTGAAAGACCGATTTTACCGTCTTTTTCAACATTGATTACTTTTACTTCTACTTCATCGCCAACTTTTAAATGTTCGTTAATATCTTTAACATAGTTGTCAGCTACTTCACTAATGTGAACAAGCCCAGTTACTCCTTCTGGTAACTCTACAAAAGCACCAAAATTTGTAATCCCTGTAACTTTCCCACTAACTTTGCTGCCTACCTCAATTGACATAAAAAAAATGCTCCTCCTTAAAAATGTTTAACTGGATTTACTATATTATATAAAATTATAAAAACAAGTGTCAATGAAACGATAATTACTTGATATTAGGAAAAATTATTTCTCCCTTTTTAGAAAAAAATAAGTTTTTTCTAGCTAACTCAATAATATATTGATCATCGTTCAATTGTTCAATCATGCGCTTTGAATCCTCTACCGTACTCTTTGTTTTCTTTAAGTCAACCTTTGCTAGTTTTAATTGCTTTACTTTAGATGAATACACATGTTGTTGAGTTACATAATGAGATTGTAATAAAAAGAATAGGGGGACAGTTAATAAGCAGAATAATGAAATTCGCACTAAAAACTTTTTAAAACTCCTTTTCCTAGGCTTAACACCATGTTCCTCAACTAAAGTAATATTTTGTTTATCTTCAACTTGTCTAGTTAAATCCAATTTTCTCGCATGTTCCACCTATTTCTTCCTCCTATCTAAAAGGTCCTTTACTTTTTTAATAGTAGTAAGGAAGATATTCTTGAATTTTCCGAAAACTCCTTTAAATTGGATTAAATAGTTTTTGACTCGTTTTGGCACAAAAAACCAACATACTCTGCCGAAAAACAAAAGAATTGATAGTACAACGTTGTAAACTAAACGGATTAGTCGAATAAGGAGTCCATAAATAAACAAAAGAATGACGATTATTACCTGAATAATCCACTTTAAAGGTTTTACAATAAATATTACGATTAACTTTACTATAATGCGATAAATGCTAATAACCAGCTGAATAACAAGTTCTAATATTTTTTTATAAATAGTTCGAAAAAGACTTTGATATGCCGCATAACCACATAGTAAGGCTAGCAGTAAATAAAACCTAAGTGCACCTTCATTAACTAAGTATAATACATAAAAAACTAGTAGTGCTTGAAAAATCCAAAATAAAATATCAGTTGCAAATACAATCAATCGATTACGAGTACCTCGATATAAAAAACGATGGTATGTATCTAGTGCCATACCAAGATAAGCACCCATACCGACCATCGCTATCATTGAGTAGAACTGAACGTTTAAGCTCATTTAAATAGCTTGCTAAAGATTCCTTTAGCTTTCCCCGAGTTGTATTCGTCAATATAACAAAGTTCATTAATCTTTCCCTTGATTGCTACATGACCTTTTTCTACATCGAGGTTTTTCATTTGTAAATTATGACCTTTAATATGCAAAAAGCCTAAAGCTGTTTCTAATAGGAACTCTTCACTATCAAAGCTCTCAACCTGTTTTACTCCAGTAATCTCAAGATATCTTCTACTTTTTAACGATAAATCCTGCTCGATTATTTGGCTTGTATTTTTCGCATTTAACTCATACGGATTATTCATACTAATCCCTCCATTTACATAAACTGTACCGCTTGTAAATCGATTCCTAATACAGTGTTATTTGTACAAGTATATGAAGGGACAACTTTTTTAGAACAAGCTATCTGACAGTTTTTCCTCGCTAATGATTGTATACATTGCATCTGCTTCTTCTTTTCGAACGGTCTCTTTAAGTAAATTAATTTTTGCTGTAACAATTTTTTGTCCGAATCGAATTTTTAATTCGTCATTTACTTTGACTTCTGTAGACGCTTTTGCTACTGTTCCATTGATCGTTATTCTTCCTTGATCAGCTACTTCTTTCGCAAGTGTACGACGCTTAATAATTCTCGATACTTTTAAAAATTTATCAAGTCTCATAATTTATTCTCCTCAATTCTCATTCAATTAGACATTATTCATATTTTTTAGCTTCATTCCATATCTCATCCATTTCTTCAAGAGATACATCAGAAAATGTCTTATTTATTTCACGAAGTCTTGATTCAATATATTGAAAACGTTTTGTAAATTTCATATTTGTTTTTAAAATCGCTTCTTCAGGATTTACATCAATAAAACGTGCTAAATTAACAATACTAAATAACAGATCACCAAGTTCCGCTTCAACTTTAGACTGATCATTCAATTTGATGGCATCGAGAACTTCAGCTAACTCTTCGTTAACCTTATCTACCACTGGCGGTAGATCCTTCCAATCAAACCCAACTTTCGCGGCCTTACTTTGAAGTTTCTCTGCTTTTAATATTCCTGAAAGTTCCTTTGGTATGCCTGAAAGAATAGATTCAATGACATGTCCTTTTTCAGCTTGTTTTAATTCTTGCCAATTTTTTAATACGTCTTCCTCATCATTCACATGAACTGTTGAAAATACATGCGGGTGACGATAGATAAGTTTGCTTACTAATCCTTGAATTACATCTTGGATTGAGAAGTAACCTTCATCTTCTCCAATTTGGGCATGTAACATGACTTGAAGTAATACATCTCCAAGTTCTTCAATAATATGATCGTCATCTTCTTCATCGATTGCTTCAAGTAGCTCATAAGCCTCTTCTAATAAGTACTTCTTTAATGACTCATGGGTTTGCTTTTGATCCCACGGACATCCATTAGGGCCTCTTAAAGTAGCAATGACAGAACGAAGTGTTTCAAATTGATGATATAGATCCTCTTCGTTTATAACTGGAGGTACATAAACACTTGTCAAATTATTAATTGATGTATCACGATCCAACTCATACAGTGGTACTCTTCTTATTTGCTCATCTGAACTACCTGCTGCCGTAACGATTACAACTTCATAATCATCAGGAAGCTGCTCCATTAGCTTTAATTTCGCATGTGAGGCAGTCATTTGATCGTAAACCTGGCAGATGATCAAATGCTGTCTAAACGTAATCGACTCCGCCTCTAAATCCGTTGCATCAACAAACTGGAAGCCTTCGATTGGATCAATTTTCAAACTTGTAAACATTGCATCTAAGAAGCTTTGTCCACCTTTGATATCTAGCTGGATATTTCCTTTATCTGCAAGCTCTATTAATAGCTGAACAGTTTTTTCCGCTACAAGAGGATGGCCTGGTACAGCATATGTAATTGCACCTGCTTCAGAAGCTTTCACCAGTAGTTGAACAATTTCTTGATATACCTCTTCAAAACGATCATGTTTTTCATAAATTTCATCGAATGATTGGAACGTTAATCCTTCTGTTTCTAATTCACTTATAACAGGGTGGTCTTTTGTACGTAAATAAAGATTGTCAGTTTTTTGTAACTCTTTATAGATACCAAATGGAAGCTGATTAAGGTCACCTGCTCCTAAACCTAAAACTGTAATCTTGTTCATTTTGATCCTCCTGTTCTTTTAAGAAAGCCATTTCTGTAATTTTTCACTTTTAACGATTGAACTTAGCTCTTCTACTGTAAATAACTTAATTTTTATTAATACAATCGCGAATACGATTGCACCTACAACCGCTGAAGATAGTGCCTCAACTAACATTCTTAAACGAAGTGGGTTAATAAACATCGCATATTTTTCAAAAACATATTCATAACCATATACACAACCATACATAACGGCTACAGATACTAATAATTTCACAATAAACTTAAAGTCAAAAAATGCTACTTTTGACAATTTATATATATAAGCTAAGTTCAAAATCGTAACAATAATTAAAGCAGATACCGTTGAATAAGCTGCTCCTTTAGATCCGATTTGCTCCATTAAAATAACATTTCCAATAAATTTAACACAACCTCCAGCAATAACATTTAAAGCTGGAATTAAACTTTTACCTAATCCTTGTGCAATTGAAGATGTCGTAATCGATACCCCAGCAAAGAAGATCGATATACATAAAACAGTTAGGACATCAGTTCCTAGATCATTTCGATAAAGCATGATATTGGTCGGATGGATAATTGAAATTAAACCAATTGTTGCAGCTGCTCCTACTACAATACTTACTCTAATGGCACCTGAGATTCGATTATTAATAGAATGATGTTCTTTTCGAACTAATTCACTTGATAAGTACGGAATTAGGGCCAGTGAAAACGATGAAGCAATGACAGAACCTAATTGAATTAGCGGAAATCCACGATCATAAATACCCTTTACTAGCTTAGCGCCTTCAACATGATATCCATATTGTACTAATAACGGATAAAAAGAGAGTGAATCGATAAACTGAATGAATACAAGTACTAAACTACTTAAGCTTAGTAGGATACCTTGATATAAAATTGTTTTTAATTCTAAACGATAGGTTTTAAGTAAACCAAATGATGGTATGGTCAAACCAGATCCACGAAAAGAAACCCAATAAAAGAAGTACAGTATCGCTGCTATACTACCAAGTATTGAACCTGAAACAGCCCCTGCACCTACAATATAAAGATTGTCGGTCGTTTGCATTAAATAAAGTGAAAGCACTAAAATCGTAATAACTCGAATTAATTGCTCAATCACCTGACTGACTGAAGTAGGCCCCATATCCCCTAAACCTTGATAATATCCTCGAAATGCTGAAGTGATTGGGACAAATAAAAAGCCAACACTAACAACACGAATTAACATCGCTAGATGATCATCACGCATAAACTTCGCTATACTATTACTTCCTATGTATAAAGTAAAGAAACACAATATACCAATGACTAACAACATCATAAATGTTGCATAAACTAAATCTTTAGCCCCTTTGTCATCTTTTTTCGCCAATCTTTCAGCAACATATGATGATAAAACTAAAGGAAAGCCATATGTAGAAAAAGCTAGAGCAATTGCGTAGACAGGATATACCTGTTGGTAAATATAGTAACCTAAATCGCCGGCAATATTTTGATAAGGAATTTTATAAAACGCACTTAGTACTTTCGATAATAATGATGCTATTGTTATGAACAAAGCCCCTTGTAGGGCTGCTTTTTGCTTAGCTTTTTGCAAAAGGATAACAACTCCTTTGTTAGACGGTTCACCCTTTAATGTATTACATTAATAGGGCTTATGTAAAGAGTTGCCAAAAGAAAAAACCTCTCTTTTCCAATTTTAGCAAGTAATGGGTTTCTTTAAATGTAAATCCGGTAATTTATATTAAAGGGAAAAAACAAAGACCAGTTAAGGTAATATTCCTTTACTGGCCCATGTTTACTTCATATATTATTATTGCTCCATTTGTCTAGCTAAGAAGTTAGTAGCAGTATCGATTGCTTTCTTTTCAACTTCAGATATTGTTTTATCCTTTGAAAAGATAACAACAGCTCCAATTGGATCCCCACTTGCGATGACTGCTCCTACTGCATAGGATTGGTATTTTTCAATTACACTTTCGATAAATGAAGCTTCCCCAGGCTCGCTAACTACTTTTGAGTTACGCTCCGCCATAGTTTTTTCGATAATATCACCAATGTTTTTGTTTAAGTATTCTTTTTTGGAAGCCCCCGCAACTGCTACAACTGAATCTCGGTCACTTATAATGACAGTATGTCCAAGTGTGTCGTAAAGTGCATCAGCGTATTCCTTCGCAAAATCACTTAATTCACTAATTGGTGAATATTTCTTTAAAATGACTTCTCCATCTCGGTCCACAAATATTTCTAATGGATCACCTTCACGAATCCGTAAAGTTCTCCTAATTTCTTTTGGTATTACTACTCGACCTAAATCGTCAATTCGACGAACTATACCTGTTGCTTTCATACTTGTAAAGCGCCTCCTCACTTACTTGCATGTCTACGTTGATGAAAGATATCCGAGTGACAATGAGGTAAGGTCACCCTTAATTAATGATAGTATCCTACACAACGAAAGTTCTATACAAAATAAGTGAGATTTTTTAACACCTTTACTAAAAATATAGTACTGTAAGCACTTTTTGGTAACTTTTAATTACTATATCGTCTAATTAAAGCAACCATTCCCTAAGCATTTACACTCTCTTTTTTTACATTCTTTAATCCATTAATTAAACCTTCTAGCGTAGTAAGCCAGTCAGCTGGATTTTTTCCTTTTACGTCTAGCGTTACTTTTAATTTCGATCCATCCATGCCTAAACCAATGCCTCTACCGAATGAATTACATAATTGGAACAACTTCCCACCATCAATATTAGCACTTGCCTTTTCAGAGAAATAAACACTTACTTCTGATTTAACTTGTTTAATCAGTTCAATCTTCTCGGCAATAGCTAAAAGTTTAATATGAGCAACCTGACATAGGTAACCTACTTCTAACGGGAAATCGCCAAAACGGTCCATTAATTCCTCTTGTAAATCATTTAACTCTTCAAACGTTTCAACACGTCTAAATTGCTTGTACATCTCAATTTTTTGCTTACTATCTTGAATATACGTATCAGGTAAATATGCATCTACTTCAATGTCAATTTCAATTGAAATGATATCTTCTTTCTTAACCCCTCTACGTTGTTCGATTGCATCTTTTAACATTTGAGAATATAAATCGAAACCAACCGAATCAATAAATCCATGTTGTTGAGCTCCAAGTAAATTTCCTGCACCTCGTATTGATAAGTCACGCATAGCGATTTTGAAACCTGAACCTAGTTCTGTAAATTCTTTAATTGCTTGTAGACGCTTCTCGGCAACCTCAGTCAATACTTTATCCTGTTTATATGTGAAGTAAGCATATGCCACTCTATTCGATCGTCCTACGCGCCCTCTTAATTGATAAAGCGTTGATAGACCCATTCGATCTGCATCATATACAATCAATGTATTAACATTTGGAATATCCACACCTGTTTCGATAATCGTCGTACTGACTAATACGTCATATTGGCCATCTAAAAAGGCATACATAACTGACTCTAGTTCCCCTTCATTCATTCGACCATGTGCTACAGCTACTTTTGCATCTGGTACAAGTATCGAAATCTGTTCAGCCATACGTTCAATATCTTCAACTCGATTATATAAGAAATATATTTGTCCATCTCGAGCAAGCTCTCTTTCAATCGCTTCTCTAACTAATGCAGCATTATATTCAACTACATATGTTTGAACTGGAAAACGATTTTCTGGTGGTGTTTCAATTACTGATAAATCTCTTACTCCTAGCATCGACATATGCAAAGTACGAGGAATTGGAGTTGCTGTTAATGTTAAAACATCTATATTTGCTTTTAGTTGTTTTATTTTTTCTTTATGAGATACACCAAATCTTTGCTCTTCATCAATAATTAAAAGTCCTAAATCTTTATATAGAATATCCTTCGATAATAGGCGATGTGTTCCAACTACTATATCGACAGAGCCCTCTTTTAAGCCTTTCATCGTTTCAAGCTGCTGTTTGCGAGAGCGGAAACGATTTAACAACCCGATATTGATTGGATGATCTTGAAACCTTTCTCTTAATGTTTCGAAATGCTGCTGTGCCAAAATTGTAGTAGGAACTAAAATAGCAACTTGCTTACCTTCAACAATTGCTTTAAAAGCCGCTCGAATGGCTACTTCAGTTTTTCCGTATCCTACGTCACCACAAAGCAATCGATCCATTGGACGTTCTCTTTCCATATCCTTTTTAATTTCATGAATTGATCTAAGTTGATCGTCAGTTTCCTGATAAGGAAATGAAGATTCGAATTCTTGTTGTTCGAGGCCATCAGGTGAAAAAGCATAGCCTTTTGATGCTTCGCGTTCTGCATAAAGCTTAATTAAATCATCAGCTATATCCTGAACGGAGCCTTCAACCTTCTTCTTAACCTTTTTCCAATCAGTACCACCAAGTTTATAAATCTTTGGTTCCTTACCTTCAGATCCAACATACTTTTGTACTTGATCAATTTGTTCAATCGGTACGAATAATTTATCGTCGCCATGATATCGAATATGTAAATAATCTTTATGAATACCATTAATCTCTAATGTTTCAATTCCCAAAAACTTACCAATACCATGATTTACATGAACAACATAATCTCCAACTTTTAATTCTGAGTAATTTTTTATTCGTTCTGCATTTGATAATTTTGTATTGATTCTTTTTTTCTTCTTAGCTTTTTTCGTGAATAACTCACGCTCTGTTATTAGAACAAATTTTTCTAAAGGAAGTTCGAATCCAGAACGAAGATCCCCTTTCATGATGTATACTTCACCATTTTTTATTTGCTCTAAAGAAGAGACAATTTTACCTTCAATGTTGTAATCTTCTAATATATTTTCAATTTTATTTGTTCTTTCGTCACTTTCGCCGAGCATAACGATTGTATAGTTATTTTTCTTCCAACGATCTAATTCATTTTTCAACAGATTCATCTGTCCATGAAACTCTTGCATCGATTTACATTGAATCGAAACTACTTGTTCAGGATGCGTATGAGGTACTCTTCTAGGGAAAAGACTCGTATGAATTTGTTGACGCTTTCTCGAATGTAGTAATTCAAAAAAGTCATGTGAAAAACTTACTCCATGTAATGCATTTCCTTCAGCTAGTAAAGACGTATACCACTCTGCTTCATCTTTTTTAAGCTGCTCTACGATTTCATGAACCCTTGAAATTTCATCAACAACAACAACAGTTTCCTTAGGAACGTAATCTAGTAAACTAAATTGTTTTTCATAGATTAGACCAAAGTATTTGTATATTTGATCAATCAATTGCCCTTGCTTTAGTTGTTCAATGTCATAGGTTACCTTTTCAACCAATAACTCTTTTACTTGTTGATCACTTATTTTTGATAGAGTTGTTTTAAATGCTTGTTCAATTCGTTGAACTCCTAATTGCAAATCAGTCTTGGAAATGATCCTTTCCGTCGCTGGACCAATATGGACACTCTCATATTTTGTAATAGATCTTTGAGAATCAGGAGAAAACGAACGGATTGAATCGATTTCTGTATCAAAGAGTTCAATTCGGATAGGATCTTCATACGTAAGCGGATAAATATCAAGAATTCCTCCGCGTACACTAAACTCACCTTTACTTTCAACCATCCCAACACGTTCATAGCCCATTTGAACAAACTTTGAAATCAAATTAGATAAGTCGATTTCTTCACCAATTTCAAAACTGATCTGATAGTTAGACCATAATTCTGGAGATGGCAAATAGCCAATTAATCCCGATACTGGTGTAACTACTACCGACGGTTTTTTTGACATCAAATTGTTTAACGCGATTAGTCTTTGCGATCTAAGCTCTGGACTTGATACTGCAATCTCTGAAGCAATCAATTCATTTGCAGGATATAAAAATACTTTATCTTCCCCAACAACTGATTTTAGGTCTTCCGATACTTTTTGAGCTTGGAGAAGATTATTTGTCACGATTAACTGGGTTTGTCCAGTTTCTTTAAAAACAGCTCCAGCAAGCAACGTTTTCGCAGACCCCGTTAAGTTTGTAACCAATTGTTCTCTTAGTCCATTTTTTAGGCCATTTATTATTTTTTTAATATCTTTATACTGGTTAAATTGTTCAATTAAACCAATCACGAAGTCAATCTCCCCTAACAGTCAATCTAAGTAACAATAATCTTAGTTGAAGTTTATATTTATAGTTTTTTTGAAATTTGCTCCATTTTAAGTGTCATTTGGATAGACACAAACACTTCATCTTAACAGAGTCTAGAAAAAAACAGAAAAACGCCTCAGTTATAAACCAAAGGCAATTTAATTTATGAAATTCTTGTATTCATGGTAATGTGGAAACTCAGATAGAGTCATTTCGCAATCCTCGCACACAATATAAATTACTTGATTAGGAGATTGAATAAAATTTACAAAATCGCTTAATTCTTCATCGAAAGAATGACAATACGAAGATGAAACTTGTAACAACTGTTGTTTTTCAATACTACCCATTTGTTTACTACAATACCGACACTGACAATCTAATAATTCCATTACTTCCTCCATACTACATAAATTCATATATACAGTATGGATTGTACTAACTATACTTATTCAATGTGAAAGCTTAAATTCCTGTTTTTTATTTTTTATTATATTGATTCATTACATCGACGAAAGAATGCTTTAAAAAATATTCACATGCATCTGCGGCTCTTTTTACACCATCAACTACTTCAGCAATTTCTTCTTCAAAAAAGTTTGATAATACATGATTTACAACACTCATTCCATTTGATGGACGATCTACACCAATTCGAATACGTTGGAACTCTTGTGTTCCTAAATGCTGAATTAATGACTTTATACCATTATGACCTCCAGCACTTCCTTTTGTACGAAGACGTAGTTTTCCGGTTGGAATATCCATTTCATCATATAGAACGACAAGATCTTCAATGTCAATATTAAAATAATCCATAAATGGTCTTACACATTCACCTGACAAGTTCATATATGTTAAAGGTTTTAACAAGAAAACTTTTTCCCCGTTCACAATTCCTGAAGTATAAATACCATTAAATTTTTGTTGGGTTAATGAAAAGCCCCATCGGTGAGCTAATTCATCGATCGCAATGAACCCAATATTATGTCGCGTTCTTTCATACTCTCTACCTGGGTTGCCGAGTCCTACAAACAACTTCATTTTAGTATCCTCCATTCTAATTCACTTGGTTATATTACGAAAAGACGTAACCACTTCTGGTTACGTCCTCTTATAAGTTTCAAAGCAAAGATGTAATTTTTATATTAATCAAATAAAGTACTTACTGATTGCTCTTCATATACACGGATAATCGCTTCACCTAATAAGCCAGCAACTGATAATTCAACAAGTTTATCAGTCTTTTTATCTTCAGTAAGACAAATTGAATTTGTTACAACTAATTCTTTAATACAAGAGTTTTCGATACGATCAATTGCCGGTCCAGACAATACAGGGTGTGTACAACATGCATATACTTCTTTTGCACCATGCTCTACTAATGCATTAGCAGCAAGTGTAATTGTACCCGCTGTATCAATAATATCATCAATTAAGATAGCCGTTTTACCATCAATATTACCGATGATGTTCATAACTTCAGCAACATTTGGTTTTGGACGACGTTTATCAATGATAGCAATCGGAGCTTTTAGACGATCTGCCATTTTACGAGCTCTTGTTACTCCACCGTGGTCAGGAGAAACAATTACGATATCTTCAAGCTGTTTTTTTCTAAAGTAATCTGAAAGGATAGGTACACCTAATAAGTGATCAATCGGAATATCAAAGAATCCTTGAATTTGTGGAGCATGTAAATCAAGTGTAATCACTCGAGTTGATCCCGCAGTTTCAAGTAGATTTGCAACTAACTTTGATGTGATTGGCTCACGTGAACGAGCTTTTCGATCTTGACGAGCGTAACCGTAGTAAGGAATTACAATGTTAATTGTTTTTGCTGATGCACGTTTTAAAGCATCAATCATAATTAATAATTCCATAATACTTTCATTTACTGGGAAACTAGTTGATTGAATGATAAATACATCACAACCACGGATACTTTCCTCAATGTTAATTTGCACTTCTCCATCGCTAAAACGAGAAACCGAACATTTACCAAGCTCTACACCAATGTGTTTTGCAATTTCTTCAGCTAATTTAGGATTCGAGTTTAGAGTAAATACTTTTAAATGCTTGTCTGGATAATGATTAGGCATGTTTCGTGTACCCTCCGCTTTTTTTCTTTTCTTTTTATCTATAATTAATTTTTATAGTAACCTTCTTTGTTCACTTGTCTTGCTCTTGCAATTGCTAGTGAATCTTCTGGAACTTCATCAGTAATCGTTGAACCAGCTGCAATGTATGAACCTTTTTTCACAGTTACAGGTGCAATTAAATTTGAATTACAACCAACAAAGACATTGTCTTCGATCGTTGTTTTAAATTTGTTTTTACCGTCATAGTTCACAGTGATTGAGCCACAACCAAGATTAACACCTTGACCAATTTCCGCGTCACCAATATAGCTTAAATGAGATGCTTTACTTCCGTTGCCAAAAGTAACTTTCTTAGTTTCAACAAAATTTCCAATTCGAACTTCATCACCTAATGTTGACGCCGGACGAATGTGAGCAAATGGTCCAACCGTAGTTGAATGACCGATTTTACTTTCATGTACAACTGATTGTTTAATAACTGTATCATTACCAATTTCACTATCGATAATTTCAGTATTTGGGCCAATTGTACTACCCGTCCCAATTATACTATTTCCATAGACCATTGTACCAGGGTAAATAATTGTATCCGAACCAATTTTTGCATCTGCAGAGATATACGTGCTAGCTGAGTCGATAATTGTAACACCGTTCAACATATGCTTTTTGTTTATAGTTTTGCGCATGATTGATTCTGCAATAGATAATGCATATCGATCATTTACGCCTAATGTTTCATCGAAATTTGCTGTTTTATAAGCAGCTACTATTTCGCCTTTTGCTTTTAGTATCTCAATAACATCTGGTAAGTAGTACTCACCTTGAGCGTTATTATTGTTTACTTCATTTAATGCTTCAAATAATGCTTTATTATCAAAGCAATATGTACCTGTATTGATTTCTTGAACTGTTAGCTCTTCTGGACTTGCATCCTTATGCTCAACAATTTTTAATACAGACCCATTTTCGCCCCTAATTATTCTACCATAACCAGTTGAATCCTCAAGGTGAGCTGTTAAAATTGTAGCTTTTGCCTGTAATCTTTCATGCTCATCGAATAAAGATTGAATTGTCTCTGGTGAAATTAATGGTGTGTCACCACAGATTACTAAAGTAGTTCCTTCTTTATCCTTTAACATTGGCGCCGCTTGAATAACAGCATGTGCAGTACCTAATTGCTCAGCTTGTAGAGCATATTCGCTATGATCACCTATTTGTGTTTTAACTAATTCCGCTCCGTGACCTACAACAGTTACAATATTTTGTACACCAACTGACATTACGTGGTCTACAACATGTTGAACCATAGGTTTCCCACAAACAGGGTGAAGTACTTTATATAATTTTGATTTCATTCTAGTACCTTTTCCTGCAGCTAGAACAATCGCATATTTATTTGACATAGTCATCCTCCATCAATCTAAATACCTATACCTGGTAGCTCAAAATGATAATTTTAATATTTTTCCACAAAATAAATCCATTTTATTATACCATAAAAAAAGAACCCATTATACATTAATGGGTTCTTTTTGGTCATATTTTTAAGAAGCACCTGCTTCTTCAAAGTCTTCTTCCAACTCACCTACACGGTGATATTCAGCTAATACAGAATCCTGTATTTTGCTACGAGTTGAAGAGTTAATCGGATGAGCGATATCACGGAACTCTCCATCCGGAGTACGTTTACTTGGCATTGCTACAAATAAACCGTTATTACCATCGATTACTCGAATATCATGAACAACAAATTCATGATCTAATGTAATTGATGCGATAGCTCTCATTCGACCCTCCGTGTTTACGCGGCGTAGTCTTACGTCTGTCACTTCCATCTTGTTCACCACCTTTATCAACTTAAACCATAATTAGTAAGTTTCAACAATTATCAATAATTTCCTTCTTTTTGGAAAATTTTTTATTTAAATTATTTAATTTTTACAAAAGTTTACTAAAGTAATGTCCTTAACTTATTTATCGGAAGGTTTTAATTGAATTTTAATGAAAATAAAAAAAACTGAAGAAATTTCAGGTTTTTTTATGCTGTTAAAAAACAACCTTGTCAATTAAATTTCAAATTTTCGTAAAAGGAGTCGGGTGTGGTTGATTTCCACTACAGGATGCTAGCTTTCCATGAGGCGAGATTCTTTCGCCTCCTCGGCGGGCCTGTGGGGTCTCAGGCTTCCCGCTTATCCCATAGGAGTCGATCAACATCCGCTCCAATCAACTTTTTCATCTTAAAAAGTAGTCTACAATAGAAAACTAATCAAATAGCCTTTACTTAGAGTAATCCAACAGTTGTTTATTAATCAGTTTATGGGTCAATCAATATCGAACATTTTAATAAACTATCATTGAACTTGTTTTTCTAAAAATAAGCTCTTAAATATTTTTAACTTCTCAAGAATAAACAACAACTACAGTTTGATATTATAAAACAGCTCAAATCATAAAAAAATGAAGAAGTTTGGATTAATAAATACTCAACATAATTCCAACGAAATTCACAACTAGTTAATTTCATTTATTTTTCTATTTTTGAATATTGACTAAGTAATAGTTCCACACAATAAAAAAAACCTGAAAAAAATTTCAGGTTTTTGTCTTATACTAATGCGATACATTCGATCTCTACTAGTACGTCTTTAGGTAGTTTTGCAACTTCGACACAGCTTCTTGCAGGTTTGTGTCCATTGAAAAACTCTTCATAAATTGCATTAAAATCAACAAAAGTTGTTAAATCTTTTAAAAATACCGTTGTTTTAATAACTTTTGATAAATCTGTTCCAGCTTCTTCTAGAACAGCCTTAAGGTTGGCAAACACTTGCTTTGTTTGTTCCTCAATTCCACCTTCTACAATATTTCCTTCTACAGTTAAAGGAATTTGTCCAGAAGTATATAATAATCCATTAGCGATTATTGCTTGAGAATATGGTCCAATTGCTTTTGGTGCATGATCAGTATGAATTAATTGCATTATGTATCTTCCCCTTCTTCATTATATACAATTAGCTTATCTATTTAGTGACTATAAGCTCTCAGTTTTAATAAATGATTCTTCTTGGAAATTGCCTCTTTCAACTCGAATAAGCTGTTCTCTTTCATTTACCTCAGATAACTTTACAAGTGATATATAATCTTCAACTAATCTTTCTTCGATATTTACTGCCTCAACTAATACACCAATTCCTGCAACATTTGCCTGGAATTCTTTAAGCAAATTTTTCATACCAGTAACCGTTCCACCAGCTTTCATGAAATCATCGATAATTAAAACATTTGAACCTGCCTCGATGCTTCTTTTTGCCAATGACATTGTTTGTATACGTTTTGAAGAACCAGATACATAATTAATACTTACAGTTGATCCTTCCGTAACCTTGTTATCTTGACGAACAATTACAACTGGTACATTTAAAAAGTTTGCAACTGCATATGCTAAAGGAATTCCTTTTGTTGCGATTGTCATAACGATATCTATTTTTTGATTACTGAATATTGATGCAAACATACGGCCTACACTATTAACATAGTTAGGATTGCTTAATATATCAGTCATGTATAAGTATCCACCGGGCAACACTCGGTCTGGTTTTTGAAGTAGTTCACATAATTCTTCAATTACTGTATTTACTTCTCGATTACTAATACTAGGAATATACTTTACACCACCAGCTGCTCCTGGCACAGTCAAAAGTGTCCCAATTCCTTGCTGTTCGAACGTCTGCTTTATAATACCTAAATCTTCACTTACTGATGATTTAGCAGACGCATATAAATCAGCAAAAAATGTTAAAGATACTAATTGTTGTGGATGATGCAACAAATAGTGTGTCATACCTACAAGACGAGAGCTTCTTCTAATTTTCATGCAGCACCTCAAATCACGAATATTTTATAAAAATTTTATAATAATATTCGTTTTTAATCAAGTTTTTCCCTTTCACCTAACATCCGAACGGCGTATACTTGATCGCAGAAACCTTTTAATCCATTATAAACACGATTCATCCTAGAATCATGGCGAACTAATCCGAATACTGTAGGACCACTTCCGCTCATTAAAACAGCATCTGCACCAAAACGTTTCATTTGATCCTTAATCATTGCAACCTCAGGGTGTAATTGCAGTGTAACTGTTTCTAATACATTTCCTAATGACAGACAAATATCGTCGTAATTTTTATTCGAAATGGCATTAACCATACGATCTACATCAGGATGTTGAATATTATCTAATTTAAGCTTTTGATAAACAGTTGCTGTTGAAACACCCTGTGTTGGTTTTGCTAGAATAACCCAACAAGGCGGTGGTGTATCGATATGTTCAATTTTTTCGCCACGACCTGTAGCTATAGCTGTTCCTCCGTAAACACAAAATGAAACGTCCGACCCGATTTTAGAACCAATTACCGCTAATTCATCTAACGAACAATTTAAATTCCAAAGCTTATTTAGACCTCTTAGTACTGCCGCAGCATCTGAACTACCTCCGGCTAAACCAGCAGCAACTGGTATATTTTTAGTAATAAAAATATGCGCTCCTAATTTAACTCCGAACATTTCTTTGAGTAGCATCGCAGCTTGATAGGCTAAATTGCGTTGATCATCTGGCACGTAACGATTGTGTGATGTAACGACAATCTTGTCTTCTTGAATAAGCTCTAATTCAATTCGATCTGCTAAATCGATCGTTGTCATGATCATTTTTACATCATGATAACCATCGCCTCTTTTCCCTACTACGTCTAATGAAAGATTTATTTTCGCAGGAGCCTTCACCATTAATTTCACTATTCTCACCTTCTTATGAACACTTACTTTTTTGCTATTGTATCATAATTAACTCATAAGAAAAATGTACCCCAATGAAAGTGAGCTAGAACAGTAAATTTTCTTTGTGAAGATTCACAAAAACCGAAGCATTTAGCTTCGGTTTGATGTGTAGACAAAATCACTTGTCGAAGTGAAGATTGTTTATTGTTGCTTATTAGATAATTGTAACTCAGCTAATTCGATTGCTCTTTTAACCATGTTGCCGGCATCCTTCGCTCGAATGCCTCCCCAGCCTTCTTTTTGAACGACGTCATAGAAACCAAGATCTTTTGCAAGTTCCTCTTTAAAGCTCTGTGACATTATACCTCTTTTTCTTCTACCCAAAAAAAGCAACCCCCTTTTTCCACTTCGACATTGTTAGTATGTGTAAATCTGTTTAATTTCATGAATAATAAAAAGAAAAGAGACAGTAGAAAATTCTACTGCCCATTCGCCATCAGTCCACTTGTATGGTCATCACAGAAAAATAATTCAACTGTTTCTGTTAAAATATCTGCATAACTAAAAGATAAGCGTTCAAATGCGTTCTCTTCTTGATCTAATTGTACTACGAATATGGATGGATATGTTTCTGCTAATACACCGGAACGTTCCACAGTCTTTCTACGTCCGCTGTTTGCTTTCAATGTAAGTCGTTGTCCAACATGACTATCTAAAGTATCCTTTATTTCAGATAATTTTTTTGCCATTTCATACCACCTCACTATGACAAGTATACCATCTTATGTAAACTAAGTCAAAAAAGATAAAATTATACCAATGATACTGGTTACCTGTCAATATTTTTTTAAAAACACCCGATTATTATTTGTGAAAATCAGAAAATTTATGTATGAAAATAAAAAAAAGATTTTCTACATACGAGTTTTCTCGTTAATGTAGAAAATCTTTTCCTTACTCCTCTTCCATCGATTGGAAAGGTAGCCCTGTTCTTAAAATTCCTTTTGTTTCTACTCCGCCTAGTCCCTTTTCACCTGTAATTGTATTACGAACCACTTCATAAACATTTACTCGATCCATAAATGATGTGAAGCTTATCTTTCCAACGACATAAACAGGATCTAATGCATGTATGTTTACCCTAGTTGGTGAGCTTGCAAAGTTTGCTCCTGCACGTATAATCGCTTCAAAGTGAGATTGACATGCCCCAGCAAAAATTACAAGATGGTCTAAAGATGGAACCTTTTTTCGCGCTTCTTTTACAGCATCGACAAAATATCTTGAATGTCTGTAAGCTTCTATATCAGTAACGACCCCTTTTGCCTTTGTGTATGCATCATGACCAGTTATAACTAGTATATCGGGACGATAATGATCTAAGTAATAACCAATTTTTGTTGGTAATTCTGTTTCCTTACAATAGATTCCCTCAACGGGAACACCCATCTTATTATACATTTCAAGACATTTTTTTAAATATATTGGATCTCCATCGATGTGAAGAACCCGACCTGGTATTTGAAAAAGATTTACATCTGCTCTATATCCATTTGTTGCTTGAAATCTTCTTTTTTCTTTTTGCTCCAAGGCTTCTCTTTTAAATAGTTTGTAGTTTTCCTCAATTTGAACAGATGATCTTTTACCTTTTTCTCGATACTCTGATTCAATGATTACTCGCAGGTCAGATAAAGGCGCATCAGCAATTAAACGAAAATCGTCACCATATAGAACAGCAATGACTTCATCCCCGATTTGTTTTACCTCCACTACTCGAAAAACTAGGTCATATTTATAAGATGCTCTTTCTACTATATCCCCTACATTAATATTCACATGCCTTCCCCTCCAAAATTGCTTAAGTACACTACGAGTTCGCTCTCTTTTTTTAGATTATGTATGGACAAAAAAAAGGGTGAAAAGAAGGTTTATTGAACTTTTGTAGGGCATCAGGACTAAAATAAAGGAGCAAATAAAAAAGATGATTACAAACTAGTTGGTAAATTAGCTTACAATCATCTTTTTTTTATTTTACTTGTTTATATAGACTATTACTTAATGTTGCAAATTCTTGAATTGATAAAGTTTCTCCTCTTCTTGTACCTTCAATACCTGCCTCTAGAAGACAAGCTTCAAGTATTGCTTTATCCTTTTTTAGATGTGAAAAGTTATTTAATAAATTATTATTTAATGTTTTTCGTCTTTGAGCAAAGCTCGCTCTAACAACTTCAAAAAAGAATGATTCATCAATTACCTCAGCTGCTGGTGCTTCACGTTTTACTAGCTTTATAACAGCAGAATCAACGTTTGGCTGTGGCATGAAGACTGTTCTAGGTACAGTCATAACAGTTGAAGCATGTGTATAAAACTGTATAGCTATTGATAGTGAACCATAATCCTTTGTTCCCGGCTTAGCAGCTATACGGTCAGCTACTTCTTTTTGCAACATACAAACAATCCCTCTGATTGGTAATCCTTCTGTTAATAGCTTCATGATAATTGGTGTCGTTACATAATAAGGCAAGTTTGCGACTACCATTATATCTAACTCATTTGGTAAATACTCATTAATCGCTTTTTCAACATCTGCCTTTAGTACGTCTTCATTAACGATTTGTATATTGTCATATGGTGAAAGTGTATCTTCTAAGATTGGGATTAGTCTATTATCAATTTCAAAAGCTAATACTTTCTTAGCACGCTTAGCAATTTGCTCAGTTAATGCCCCAATTCCCGGGCCAATTTCAATTGCACAACTTTCTTCAGTTAAATCTGCATAACTTACAATGTTTTCTAGTATATTTGTATCAATTAAGAAATTTTGACCATAGCTTTTTTTAAAGAAGAAATCGTACTTGGCTAATATTTCTTTTGTTCGACTAGGTGTCGCGATATCCTTCATTATTTTTCCTCCATTAAAACTTTTTTTACTGCTTGCCCAAATTCATCTTTTGAGATTTGAAACATTTGCAGTCTTTTCTCTAGTTGCTTACCGTTTGTATAACCTATATTAAGAATTTTACCAAGCTTATCTCGTCTTTCACTTGAAGAGGGATGTCCAATTAATCCGGCATCTATTAAATCTTCTTTTGTAATTTCAGATTCAACTTCGATAAATTCCTGCTTAACATGAATTAAAGCATTTCGAATAGATTCTCTAGTAGCATGCTCGATTCCTAATCCTTTTTTACCTGAACGAACAGCTTCTTCCTTTGGTAAAAATGCATGCTTACATCCTGGTACATGCTCCTTAATAATCGAGCGTATACGTTGACCAGGAAAATCAGGATCTGTAAATACGATAACTCCTCGAGTCTCCTGAGCATGCTTTATTAATTTTAAAGTATCCTTATTTATAGCAGAACCACTTGTTTCAATTGTATCTGCATCCACAGCTCTTTTAATTGCCGCCGTATCATCTTTACCTTCAACAACAATGATTTCTTTAATTTTCATTTGTTCCTCCAACCAATACAAGTATATGTAATCATACCATAAGGATAATAAAACTTCATACTCTCTTAAAAGTAGTATAAAAAAAAGCAGAAGGACTTATCCTTCTACTTTCATTCAATCAACGATCTATATTAAAAATATTAGCTAATAATACGAATTTTTACAGTACGACGACCAAAATCAAAACAATCGTCTTTTGTAGGCATTAAAATATCGATTCTTCTACCTTTAATTGCTCCACCAGTATCACCAGCAATAGCAACACCATATCCTTCAACCCAAACCTTAGATCCTAAAGGAATCACTTTTGGATCAACTGCAATCAGTTTTGTGTTAGGATTTTTACGAACATTAATACCTAAAGCTGTTACACCAGACATCCCAGCATCGTAAGGAGAATATGCAGTTGCTTCAACATACATTTCTTTTACCTTACTACTTGATTTTGGCGCACTAGATTTTACTAATGCACTTGATGTTGGTACAGACTTTGTTCCAACTGCAACTACTCGATCAACTGGTTCTTTTAAAATAGTTTCATCAACTAGCGTTTTAGAAACTACCTTACCATTTTCTTTAATCAGTTCAAAGTTACGTTTAACAAGTCCTTTTACACCTTCTGAAATGACCGAAGATTCATCCTTATACATAGAAGAATCTTTTTGCTCTTTTTCTTTAAAATCTACAGGCTCTTCCACCACATCGTTGACTTTTTCGACACGGATAACTCGAACTGTATCATTTTGTTTGATCATTTCGCCGGCACCTGGTTCAACTCGGTCAAATTCATTTAGTGTAATGTTCTGCTTTTCTAAAAAGTCAGCGACAGTAGTCGAAGTTGCAAATACTTTTTTAGAAACTCCTCCGTCATTTAATACCATAGGGAATGCTTTATCGTAAGATACCTTACCATTTTCCTCTAACGGTGTTGACAGTGCAGGCATTATAACATCATCAGGATTGATCTTAATATTTTGTTCCTTTAATAATTCCTTTACCGTTTGAGCAGTTGTCTTAATGACTTTTTCTTGCCCATCGATCGTAAGTTTAACAGGTTTTGCTAAATGAACTGTAATATCCATATCGTCTGATATTTTCGTTTTGGCTGACGGATATATTTCATCTGCATTCGTAATATTAATATTTTGTTCTTTTAATAATTCAGCCACAGTATTTGCATGTGTTTGAATAACCTGTTCCTTCCCGTCTACCTCAAGAGTTACTTGTTCTTTAAGTCCCTCATATGCTCCTGTACCTACTGATCCAGTGAAAACTAAAGCTCCTGCAAGTTGTACTGCTAGTTTTTTACTACTCCCAAGTCTAGAAAGTAACCTATTCGCGTCTATCACGATTTTACTCCTCCTTTTCGCCTGAGAAAAAAGATTGACTAGCTCCAAACCTATTAACTAGTGCTTCTACTCTACTGAATGTATGTTTACTAGATTTAGAAGTAGAAGAGTTTTCTTTCGACAAATTCTTCAACTCTTCATACGTGAACTGTGACGAATATTATGTATTCGTACTAGTTCATGAGATCATTTGTTAATCTGAAAGATATTACACGCATTTTCGAAAGTTCGTTTTTGAACTTCTTCAACTGATATGTTTTTTAAACGTGCAATTTCATCAGCAACAAGTGATACATAGCTAGGTTCGTTTCTTTTTCCTCTATACGGATGTGGTGTTAAGTATGGACAATCCGTTTCGATTAATAGATTTTCTAACGGAATCTCTGTCGCAACTTCTTTTGGTTTTTTTGCATTCTTAAATGTAACTGGTCCTCCTAATGAAATATAGAAGTTCATTTTAATACATTCTTTTGCAGTTTCCACACTTCCGCCGAAGCAGTGCATGATGCCACCTACTTCTGATGCATTTTCTTCTTTTAAAATGGTTACAATGTCTTCTGTTGCGTCTCGATTATGAATGACAATCGGTAGTCCGCATTCTTTTGCTAATTGAATTTGTTTGCGAAATACTTCTTTTTGGATTTCTTTTGGAGATTTATCCCAGTAGTAATCTAATCCAGTTTCACCAATCGCTACTACTTTAGGATGTTTTGATAATTCCTTAATCCATTCAAAATCTTCTTCAGTTGCGTCAATTGCATCAACTGGATGCCAGCCAATAGCTGCATAAAGAAAATCATACTTCTCAATTAATTCCATAGCTTTCGTAATTGTTGGTCGATCAAAGCCAACAACCACTTGATGAACAACTCCTGCTTCCAGTGCTCTACTAATTACTTCTTCAAGGTCTTCTTTGTATTGATCTGCATTTAAATGTACATGTGTATCAAAAAGCATTTTTACTTCCCCTTTGCTCATCTGAGATTTAGTCTAGCATACCGTAAAATTTCTTACCTAACGCACAGTTAACAATTCCGTTACAAAAAGAAACAGTCAAAATTAAGCAATTTCTAATAAATTTTTAAAGATGTTTTAAATTAATTCCATGTTATATCAAGACTTTCTTACTTTTTGAAACAAAATTCTGATAATTTTTTTAGTTTACTATTGTAATCAACCTGTAATATTTTCTTCATATAGTGACATTTTTTAACAATAACTTGTTAACACCTGCCATAAATCAATAAAATATTATCATATTTGTGATTCTTATGATATTTTTACAATTTTCTGCACAATACAACAATTATTTCAGTAAAACAAAACAAAAAAGAAAAGTATTTCATGTTAGTTTTTACACGAAATACTTTTCCTAGTAACATTATTTAATAATAGTACCGTTTGGTAATGATTGATCAATTGTTGCAAGTGATAGCTTACCTTCAATACTTCCTGCAAGGATCATCCCTTCGGATAGTTCCCCTCTTAGCTTTACAGGTTTTAAATTCGTTACGCAGATCACTTTTCTACCAATTAAGTCTTCTGGTTTATAGTATTCCGCTATACCTGATACAACTTGTCTTGATTCATTTCCTAAATCTAATTGAAGTTTTAGAAGTTTTTTTGCTCCTTTTACTGCACCAGCTTCTTTTACTTGAGCAACCTTTAGTTGAACTTTAAAAAACTCATCAATTGTAATTTCAGGAACAGTTTCTTCCACTTTCTCTTCTACCACTGGCTTTACAGTACCTTGCATTTGTTCTTTAATATATGCAACTTCAACCTCTGTCTCTAAACGTGGGAAAATTGGTTCACCCTTTTGTACTCTCGTATCCTCCTGAATTGCTCCAAACTCATTCAGGCTGTCCCATGAAAGAATCTTTTCATCAACTAGTCCTAACTGAGTGAAAATTTTCGATGGAGTCTGAGTTAAGAAAGGTTTTAATAAAATCCCAACTTGACGTAAAGACTCAGCTAAATGTGCCATTACTGAAGCTAGTTCATTTACACGGCTTTCGTCTTTAGCAAGTACCCACGGCTGTGTCTCATCAATATATTTGTTTGTACGACTAACGAACTGCCAAATATTTGTTAATGCAACTGAAAACTCCATATTTTCCATTGCTGCTTCCACAGTTTCCTTCGTGTTCTTTGCCACTTGTTGAAGGTTTTCATCAAAAGCTGTTACTGTTCCATTAACTGCAGGAATATTACCATCAAAATATTTTTGGATCATTGCAATTGTTCGATTTAATAAATTACCTAAATCATTTGCTAAATCAAAATTAATACGGTCAACGAATCCTTCTGGTGTAAAAATACCATCTGATCCAAAAGGAACTTCACGTAATAAATAATATCTTAGAGCATCTAAGCCATATCGGTCGATTAATACTACTGGATCTACAACATTTCCTTTTGATTTACTCATCTTGCCGTCTTTCATTAATAACCATCCGTGAGCAAAGACCTTTTTAGGTAATGGTAAGTCTAATGCCATTAACATAATCGGCCAATAAATCGTATGGAAACGTACAATTTCTTTACCAACTAAATGAACATTCGCTGGCCAATACTTTTTATAGTTTTCTTCATTATCTGAACCATATCCTAAAGCTGTAATATAGTTAGATAAAGCGTCAATCCAAACATAAATTACGTGTTTAGCATTACCAGGTACTTTTACACCCCAGTCGAATGAAGTACGTGAGACAGCTAAATCCTCTAAACCTGGTTTAATGAAATTGTTAATCATTTCATTTTTTCTTGATTCAGGTTGAATAAATTCTGGGTTTTCTTCATAATACTTCAGTAATCGGTCAGCATATTTACTCATTTTAAAGAAATATGACTCTTCTTTAACTAGCTCTACTGGATGACCGCTGTCTGGACTCTTACCACCAATAATTTTTCCTTCTTCATTATATAGTGGATCAACAATTTGTGTTTCAGTATAATATGTTTCATCCGGTACAGAATACCAGCCCTCATACTCGTCCAAATAAATATCACCTTGATCAAGTAATTGCTTGAAAATCTTCTCAACAATTTCTTTATGTCTGCTTTCCGTCGTACGGATAAAGTCATCATAGGAAATATCTAATTTTGTCCATAGGTCCTTAATTCCAACAACGATATCGTCTAAGTATGCTTGCGGTGAGACATTTAATTCCTCAGCTTTTCGTTGAATTTTTTGACCATGTTCATCAGTACCCGTTAAATAAAAAACATCAAAACCTTGAAGTCTTTTATATCTAGCCATTGCATCCCCAGCAACAGTCGTATAAGCATGACCTATATGTAATTTTCCGCTCGGATAATATATTGGGGTTGTAATATAAAAAGTTTTATTACTCATTGACCAAAAATCCTCCTTCAAAAATTTCTAAATATTGACACTAAATTATTCGCATGATTTTGCATTTCATTATAAAATGAAAAATGAGTTATCTGCATATCCCCATCTACTATTACAACTTCATACTTATTTTATAAGTTAAATTTTACACAATAGTAACATCTATTTCTATTATTTCTCATAAATATACATACATTTTCTCTTTAATTAACCCATTTTGGCATAGAAGCATTATGTAGCTCTGTCTTTTGGACTACATAGTACATTTATTTTCATAAAAACTTTATATAGGAGGATTAATTATGAAATCTACAGGAATTGTCCGTAAGGTAGACGAGCTTGGCCGTGTAGTCATTCCAATTGAACTTAGAAGAACACTAAATATCACTGAAAGAGACACACTTGAAATATTTGTTCAGGATGATCGAATTATCCTAAAAAAGTATGAACCAAATATGACTTGTATGATGACGGGAGAAATTTCTCAAAATAATCTTGAGGTTGCTGATGGCAAAATTGTTTTAAGTAAAAAAGGCGCAGAACTTCTAAAATTCGAGATTGAACAATTTATAGCTGATAATAATTAAATTGAAGAGGCTGCCTATTTTAATTGCATTCTCTAAAGGCTAGTAAAAATGAGTAGAGAATTACAAATAAATAAGACAGCCTAACTTCATTTTTAAACCTTATTAAATTTCGTGATATTCTGCGTAGACGTCCCTTTTATTTAATGAACGATCCTTCGCTACAAGTTTTATTGCATCTTTACTTTTTTCATTTTTTTCAATTATGTACCAATCAACATGTTGGTTAATGGTTAGTTCCTGCCACCAACACTCCTCATTGTTTTTCACATCTTCTTCAGATGCCCCTTCTAAAACAACTACAAACTCTCCACGTACTTCTTCATTCGTTGCCCAGTCTATTGCATCACTAACTGTCCCACGTAAAAACTCTTCGAACTTCTTTGTTAATTCTCTACAAAGTACAATTTTTCTGTCACCTAATACTTCAAGAATAACGTGTAACGTTTCTTTTAAACGGTGTGGAGACTCGTATAAAATGACTGTACTACGTTGCCCCTTTAATGGTTCCAATTGCTTCTTCTTATCTTTCTTTTGACGTGACAAGAATCCTATGTATAAAAACGAATCAGTAGGTAGTCCAGATGATATTAAAGATGTTAAAGCAGCATTTGCACCAGGTAAAGGAATGACTGAAATACCTTCTGCTAAACAAAGTTTTACAAGCTCATAACCTGGATCATTTATACATGGCATTCCTGCATCACTTACTAATCCAACTTTTAATCCTCGTTTCAAGTCTTCTACAAGCTTTAACCCTGCTTTTTCTTTATTATGTTCATGATAACTCACTAATGGCGTTGGTATTTCGAAGTGATTACAAAGCTTTTTCGTGTTACGAGTATCCTCCGCTGCAATATAATCCACTTCTTTTAGAATTCGTACCGCTCTAAACGTCATATCTTCTAAGTTACCAATAGGGGTTGGTATTAAATAAAGACAGCCTAATTCTTCATTTAAGAAGCTCTTTTGACTTTTAATCATTACTCGTACCTCCTCTCATATATCGTTCTTTGTTTTCTCTTGATAATTGCTTAAAAGCGTATTCCGCTTGCATCGCTTCTCTTTTAGTTGGGTACTCCTCAAAAAATATACAATTTACAGGTGTCCTACCCCTTGTATACTTTGCACCCTTTCCATCATTGTGCTGTTTTACTCTACGCTCAATATTTGTTGTATACCCTGCATAGAAAGTTGTATCTGAACATTCTAGCACGTATAAATAGTGTTTATGATCTTCCATATAGAATTTCCTTTAACTCATCCGTATACTCGTTATTTTCCTCATATACGTAAATCGGAGGCAAAATTTTAAGGTCAGCCTTACCACCTTTAATACCTTCAATTAGAAGTGTATTAGCTTCCTTTCCCATTTTCGGATAGACAAACTGAATTCTTTTCGGCTCAATACCATGTTTACGCATTGTTGTAACAATATCCAACATACGTCCTGGACGATGAACCATCCCTAATTTTCCACCATGCTTCAAAAGTTGTTTACTTGCATTGATTACTTCTTCTAAATTCGTTTTAATCTCATGTCTCGCTATTGCATAATGCTCATTCATATTCTGTTCAGAAGTCGGAATATCTTGAAAATATGGTGGATTACATGTAACAACATCTACAAATTCTCTACCTATTTTATCTGGTGCATTTTTTAAATCGTCATGAATCATTGATATTTTTTCATCTAACTTGTTATATTCAATGCTTCTTTTAGCCATATCATACAGTCGCTCTTGTATTTCAACACCTATTATATTTGCTTTAGATCTTCGGTGTAACATCAATGGAATAACTCCATTTCCAGAGCATAAATCAACAATTGTACCTTTTTGGATCGGGACATATGTAAAATTCGATAAAAGAACTGCATCTAATGAAAATGAAAAAACAGATGGACTTTGAATAATCCTCATATCATCGGTTAATAAGTAGTCTAAGCGTTCGTCACCTTTAAGCATAATTAGTTCCTTTCAAATTCATACCAATATTAACTTTTAGCATTGCCTAATTGGATAACAATTAACTAGCAATGCATAAAAAGAAGCTATTCCATTTGGAAACAGCGCACTTTCCCTTTTTAAACAGCTTATTTCATAACTGTTTTCTAAAAAGGTAATCGCTCGCTTCTTCCGGAATAGCCTACCATTACTTTTTATCAAAGAAGGATAAACAAAACAGACAGTCCTCACCATGACGTACGCTTCCATAATGTAGATTACAAATATGGAAACCTTCTTGGTACAATCTTGCTAAATTATCATAGCCTTCCCCAAGATCCTTATCCTTTTGTACCTTTTTCTTCTTTGAGTCTTTTATTTGTTCTTTTTCTTCTATACGTTTATTTAGACCTAATCTTTCTCGTAAGTGATCATTCTCAATTTTCGTATAGTGATTTTCTTCTAGTAGCTCAGCAATATATTGTTTTAAATCACTAAGCTGTGTTGATAAATCTTGAATTTGTTCTTCCATATTGGAAAGAGATAAGAATATATTCTTCTTGTCCAATCTTACCACCTCTTAATCTGTGGTTTGTATTGACACGACTCCCTCGTGAATTAAATCATCTAGGGTATACTCCACAACGCGTTCTTTTTTAATCAATTCTACCTGAATAACTCGTTCTAAGATGTTCAATCCTACTACTCTTCCAGGGCCTTCTGCTGTCTTGATGATATCCTCTAAGTCTGGAAGTTGTTCTTTTGCAGCCTCATACTCGTCATTTTCATATTTTAAGCAGCACATTAATCGGCCACAAAGTCCTGAAATCTTCGCCGGGTTAAGAGAAAGGTTTTGATCTTTAGCCATTTTAATGGATACTGGTTCAAAATCACCTAAGAATGTTGAACAACACAACATTCTACCGCAAGGCCCAATCCCACCGAGCATTTTAGCTTCATCACGTACTCCTATTTGTCTTAATTCAATGCGAGTACGGAATACTGCAGCTAAATCCTTTACTAATTCCCTAAAGTCTATTCTACCATCTGCTGTAAAATAAAAGATGACTTTATTTCGGTCAAATGTATATTCGACATCAACTAATTTCATATCTAGTTCATGTTGCATAACTTTACTAGAACAAACTTCATAAGCTTCTTTAGCTGATTGTTTATTCTCTTCAACAATCAAACGATCATGCTCATCAGCTAATCGCATAACTTTTTTTAACGGAAGGACTACGTCATTTTCTCCGACCTTTTTATTTGGCACAACTACTTTTCCAAATTCAATCCCTCTCACCGTCTCAACGATGACAAAAGTATCTTTAGGGATTGCTAATCCATTTGGGTCGAAATAATAGATTTTACCAGCTTTTTTAAAACGTACTCCGACTACTTCGTACACAATCTACAATCCCTCCTGTAGCTCTATAATCATTTGCTCTAAAACCATTAACATATTTGCGTTAGATGTTAATCGCTTTTTAGCAAAAAGGATGATTTCTAAACAAGTGGTTATTTTCTCTAATGAAATACGATTTAATGCTTGTCTCATTAATGGTTCTTCATTTTTAAAAACAACATTTTGATCTTGCTCAGCATATATATATAGCATATCTTTAAAGGCTAATACAAGCATATCAAGCATCATTTGTAACTGTTCCTTCGTATCAAAATGACGAGAAACATTTTGTTGTATGACTAGAAGACTATCTTTTTTTGTCGTTAATAATGCTTCATATAATTCTATCACTAAATCTCTAGCTTGTGCAAACCATTCTTCTTCAGCAATTTGAAGTGCGATTGCCTCACTATTTGTTAATCTTGCTAATAACGGTACTAAGTTTGATTGAAGCTCTATATTAACTAAATGTTCTTCAAAATATTTTGTTGGTAATGGATTGAAATGGATAGATTGACAGCGAGATTGTATCGTTGGCAAAATTTGTTGTACTTGTTCAGTTAATAAGAATGCAGTTGTAATTGAGACCGGCTCTTCCAAAAATTTCAATAAAGAATTAGCCGCATTTGTCGTCATTCGATCAGCATGGTCTATTATATAAATTTTCCGATTTGATTCAACAGCTGTTTTAGAGAATTCTTCTTGTAATTGTTGAATTTGATGTTTCTTTATTGAGGCTTCTTCGGGCTCAATTACATAAACATTTGGGTGATTACCAGAATCGACACGCTTACAATTACGACAAGTTCCACAAGGTGTAGCGCCACTTACATTCTCACATAGTAATACTTTTGTGTAGTATAATGCAAGTTCGCGTTTACCAGTTCCTCTTGGGCCTTCAAATAAGTAAGCATGAGCTACCCTGTTCTTAATTACTGCATTTTTTAACATTTTTGTGGCAACTGGCTGACGCTCGCTTAGTTTCTCCCAAGATGTTTTCATGTTTACACCTACTTATATCTATAAATTAATCAATGATATTTTTAAATTGTAACGTTTTTTAAAATCGTTTTACCAATTACTTAAGCCTAACTTTTGGTCTAAATTCACTATTGATGCAAGTAATTCCCAGTTAAGTTCCGAAAGTATTCTTCTTATTTTATTATACCAGTTCCGTCACGTTATTGTTCATGTAATCAATTTTTGTAAATAATTAAATTTCTTCTATTTTTTCTAAAATGACATTCAAGGTATCAATAAATACTTGATCGACCTGATTTGATGCATCAATTCGTTTAAAGCGCCAAGGCTCTCTCTTCATGATTTCAGCATATCCACTTTGAACTTTTAAATGAAAATCTAGTTCTTCTAAATCCAGTCGATTGATTTCTCTCTCATCTGCTTGGTGAACTCTATTTAGCCCAACTTTAGGGTCTAATTCAAAGTAAATTGTTAAATCCGGCATTAAACCATCGATTGCAAATTGATTGATATTATAAATTTCATCTATTCCGATTCCTCTACCGACACCTTGATATGCAAGCGAGCTATCTACAAATCGATCACACAACACGATTTTTCCTTCTGCCAATGCAGGGATTACCTTCTCTGCTAAATGCTGTCTCCTTGCTGCAGCATAAAGTAGTGCCTCCGTACGCTTGTCCATTTCAATATTCTCTGTGTCTAATATAATATTTCTTATATTTTCAGCGATCCGTATACCACCTGGTTCACGAGTGGATATAAAATTTACACTTCTTTTACGAAGTTCTTCCGATATCATATTTATAATTGTTGTTTTCCCTGCACCCTCTGGTCCTTCAAATGTAATAAATAAAGATTTCAAGTGTGTTTCCTCCTAAACCAATACTTCAATTTGTAAATTTTTATCTTCAATCAAATTTTGAATCGTCATTCCATATTGATATACATCATGAATATAATCAACATGCTTAGTAGTAACTAGTTCACCTTTTAGTAAAATTGGGATTCCTGGTGGATAAGGAACAATATTTTCTGCAGAGATTTCTCCTACCGAATCTGCCAAATCTTTTACCAACTTCCTTTTTTTCTTTAAGTCAGCGTAACTATGTAAAACTGTACTCGTAAAATTAGGTATATTAAGCTTAGGTTGTTTATTTTTAATATAACCCATCGATTCAGTTGCTTTTTTTATTCGATTAATAAGGTCATTAAAATTCATTCTTTCATCTAGCGGAAGGATGAACAGAACATGTCCCCAATCTGATAGTTCAGAATAGATTCCCTCATTTTCAAATATTTCCTGTAGTTGCTTACCGGTCTGTCCTTTTTTACTTTTTACGATTACTTTTAGTAAATCTTGTGTATAGTCTATACGACTTGATGTAACAATTTGGATACTAGATAAATCATTAACTTCTTTAATAAATTCGGCAATTTTCTTTTGAAGTATTTTCACCTTATCATGAGAAAATGTTTCGACAAAACTCCTTGCGTAATCTAAGGAAGCCATGATTGGATAAGAAGGACTGCTACTTTGTAGCATTCTCAGCATTTCTCTTACTTTATCTTTGCAAGCAAGTTTTGATTTTATATGTAAATAGGAACCCATTGTCATTGCAGGCAAAGTTTTATGCGCTGATTGTATGACAATATCGGCACCCATAGAGAGTGCATCATTTGGAAAAGGATCCCCAATTATAAAATGTGTTCCATGTGCCTCATCCACAATCGTTGGGATTTCCATACTATGAGCCAACTCGATTATATTTTTTAAATTTTGAGACATTCCATAGTAATTAGGATTGGTTAAAATGATTGCTTTTGCTTTTGGATAATTTTTTATTACATTCATCGATTGCTCACTGTTTACCCCAAGTGGCTGTCCTAACTCTTCATCAATATCTAATGGCAAGAATATAGGCTTCGCTCCAGCAAGTAAAAGACCATGAAAAATTGACTTATGACAATTGCGTTGTACTAATACTTCGTCATTTTCGCCACATAACGCTAAAATTGCAGCTAGGTTACCCACAGTTGATCCATTTACTAAAAAGAAACTTTCTTCTGCATTGTATGCTTTCGCTAACATTTTTTGAGCCTCACTGATTACTTCTGAAGGGTAATGTAAATCATCTAAGCCATTTAATTCCGTCACATCATAATTTAATATATTTGGTAATCCTAATTCATTTATAAAAGAGTGCTTTCCATTTTTATGACCTGGAACATGTAGAGATATTGTTTCTTTATTTACAAACTGTTTCAGTGCATTTAGTAATGGTATTTTATTCATCAATAACGCTTCCTTTAATTTATGCAATTTATTTATATGTATTGTTATATTAGTATATTTTTTATTGGGTTTTAATTTAAACATTCCAAACTTACTTTTCGACACTTTAATACAACTACCTAATTCGAAAACCAATATTTTATAGACAATATAAAAACCGATTATACTTACAAGTTCTCTCCATTACTTAAAGGCCTAGTCACATAAGGGGTGACCAAACAGTAATAAATTATGGCAGAGGTACCTGTTTATAGAATCGGTCCTTCACTTTATATCTTATTTTAACTTACAAAAACTTATTAGACTACTACTATTAGTCTATTACGCTCGTGCTAATCTCTAATTCGCAATTTCTTCTTTCACTGTACTAATACATCTTAACTTCTCTACAAAGGAATTGTATAGAGGTGCGTCTGTTTCAGTTTTTACGATTTTCTTTTCACACTCTTCACAAACGAATGCTTCAATAATATGAATGCCATGTTCCTTTTTCTCTTCACAAACTATACATTTTGATAAACCATTCACCTTTATTCCTCCTCTAAGTGTTTTTCTGAGTGCAATTTACGATTGATTAAACAATTTTATTTATTATATAGTTTTGCAAATTAAAAATTTTTTATACAATTTAGGGCCTATTTTTTTGTAATATATGAAAATAGTTCTAATTTTGTGCTCTATATTTTAAATATTTTTTTCTAACATGATACTACTTTCCTGTTTTGATCCTATTTTTGTTCCTTTTAACTACTATAAAAGGACTACAATTCGTTTGTAGTCTTAGTCTCGTCACCAAATGCTTGTTTTCTTCGTTACTTCGCCTGCCTTCCTGTGCGGTGCTCATTACCATATAAGGTAAACTCCGTGCCACGAAAGAACTGCTAATTAAGCCAAGGACCTTTAAGTGAAGTATCTGTGAAATTAGCTTTGATTAAATATCTTGGTCAAGTTTTACATAATTTTACTTTGATTTATTAACTATTTTTATATTTATTTTCGTAAATACAAAAAAACATCAGCCTAATAGCTGATGTTTTTTTGTTACCAGGCGACGTTCTACTCTCACAGGGGGAAACCCCCAACTACCATCGACGCTGAAGAGCTTAACTGCCGTGTTCGGTATGGGAACGGGTGTGACCTCTTCGCAATAATCACCTGATTTATAGAGTTGTACTTCGTACCCTCAAAACTAGATAATGTCATTATCAAACTTGTTAGTTAAGTCCTCGACCGATTAGTATCAGTCAGCTCCACGTGTCACCACGCTTCCACCTCTGACCTATCAACCTGATCGTCTCTCAGGGGTCTTACTAGCTTAACGCTATGGGAAATCTCATCTTGAGGGGGGCTTCATGCTTAGATGCTTTCAGCACTTATCCCTTCCACACATAGCTACCCAGCCATGCTCTTGGCAGAACAACTGGTACACCAGCGGTGTGTCCATCCCGGTCCTCTCGTACTAAGGACAGCTCCTCTCAAATTTCCTGCGCCCACGACGGATAGGGACCGAACTGTCTCACGACGTTCTGAACCCAGCTCGCGTACCGCTTTAATGGGCGAACAGCCCAACCCTTGGGACCGACTACAGCCCCAGGATGCGATGAGCCGACATCGAGGTGCCAAACCTCCCCGTCGATGTGGACTCTTGGGGGAGATAAGCCTGTTATCCCCGGGGTAGCTTTTATCCGTTGAGCGATGGCCCTTCCATGCGGAACCACCGGATCACTAAGCCCGACTTTCGTCCCTGCTCGACTTGTAGGTCTCGCAGTCAAGCTCCCTTATGCCTTTACACTCTTCGAATGATTTCCAACCATTCTGAGGGAACCTTTGGGCGCCTCCGTTACTCTTTAGGAGGCGACCGCCCCAGTCAAACTGCCCACCTGACACTGTCTCCGAGCCGGATCACGGCTCTAGGTTAGAATTTCAATACAGCCAGGGTAGTATCCCACCGACGCCTCCACCGAAGCTAGCGCTCCGGCTTCTCAGGCTCCTACCTATCCTGTACAAGCTGTACCAAAATTCAATATCAAGCTGCAGTAAAGCTCCACGGGGTCTTTCCGTCCTGTCGCGGGTAACCTGCATCTTCACAGGTACTATAATTTCACCGAGTCTATGGTTGAGACAGTGCCCAAATCGTTACGCCTTTCGTGCGGGTCGGAACTTACCCGACAAGGAATTTCGCTACCTTAGGACCGTTATAGTTACGGCCGCCGTTTACTGGGGCTTCAATTCAGAGCTTCTCCCGTAAGGGATAACCCCTCCTCTTAACCTTCCAGCACCGGGCAGGCGTCAGCCCCTATACTTCGCCTTGCGGCTTCGCAGAGACCTGTGTTTTTGCTAAACAGTCGCTTGGGCCTTTTCACTGCGGCTCTCCCGGGCATACACCCAAAAGAGCACCCCTTCTCCCGAAGTTACGGGGTCATTTTGCCGAGTTCCTTAACCATAGTTCTCTCGCTCACCTTAGGATTCTCTCCTCGCCTACCTGTGTCGGTTTGCGGTACAGGCACCTATTTCCTCGCTAGAAGCTTTTCTTGGCAGCGTAGAATCAGGAACTTCGGTACTATATTTCCCTCGCCATCACAACTCAGCCTTATGATGTGCGGATTTGCCTACACATCAGCCTAATTGCTTGGACGCGCATATCCAGCAGCGCGCTTACCCTATCTTTCTGCGTCCCTCCATTGCTCAAACGGAAATGAGGTGGTACAGGAATATCAACCTGTTGTCCATCGCCTACGCCTGTCGGCCTCGGCTTAGGTCCTGACTAACCCTGGGAGGACGAGCCTTCCCCAGGAAACCTTAGGCATACGGTGGACGGGATTCTCACCCGTCTTTCGCTACTCATACCGGCATTCTCACTTCTAAGCGCTCCACCAGTCCTTACGATCTAGCTTCAACGCCCTTAGAACGCTCCCCTACCACTGATACCATACGGTATCAATCCGCAGCTTCGGTGATACGTTTAGCCCCGTTACATTTTCGGCGCAGAGTCACTCGACCAGTGAGCTATTACGCACTCTTTAAATGGTGGCTGCTTCTAAGCCAACATCCTGGTTGTCTAAGCAACTCCACATCCTTTTCCACTTAACGTATACTTTGGGACCTTAGCTGGCGGTCTGGGCTGTTTCCCTCTTGACCACGGATCTTATCACTCGTAGTCTGACTCCTATGGATAAGTCATTGGCATTCGGAGTTTGACTGAATTCGGTAACCCGTTGGGGGCCCCTAGTCCAATCAGTGCTCTACCTCCAAGACTCTAACACATAAGGCTAGCCCTAAAGCTATTTCGGGGAGAACCAGCTATCTCCGAGTTCGATTGGAATTTCTCCGCTACCCACACCTCATCCCCGCACTTTTCAACGTGCGTGGGTTCGGACCTCCATTCAGTGTTACCTGAACTTCATCCTGGACATGGGTAGATCACTCGGTTTCGGGTCTACGACCACGTACTATATCGCCCTATTCAGACTCGCTTTCGCTGCGGCTCCGTCTCTTCAACTTAACCTTGCACGGGATCGTAACTCGCCGGTTCATTCTACAAAAGGCACGCCATCACTCGTTAACGAGCTCTGACTATTTGTAAGCACACGGTTTCAGGTTCTCTTTCACTCCCCTTCCGGGGTGCTTTTCACCTTTCCCTCACGGTACTGGTTCACTATCGGTCACTAGGTAGTATTTAGCCTTGGGAGATGGTCCTCCCAGATTCCGACGGAATTTCACGTGTTCCGCCGTACTCAGGATCCACTCAAGAGGGAACGAGGTTTCAACTACAGGGTTTTTACCTTCTTTGACGGACCTTTCCAGGTCGCTTCATTTACCCCGTTCCTTTGTAACTCCGTATAGAGTGTCCTACAACCCCAAGAGGCAAGCCTCTTGGTTTGGGCTATCTTCCGTTTCGCTCGCCGCTACTCAGGAAATCGCTATTGCTTTCTATTCCTCCAGGTACTTAGATGTTTCAGTTCCCTGGGTCTGTCCTCAGTACCCTATGTATTCAGGTAAAGATACTACTCCATTACGAGTAGTGGGTTTCCCCATTCGGAAATCTCCGGATCAAAGCTTACTTACAGCTCCCCGAAGCATATCGGTGTTAGTCCCGTCCTTCATCGACTCCTAGTGCCAAGGCATCCACCGTGCGCCCTTTCTAACTTAACTAATTTTAAAACTAATTGAATTAAACTTACGCAGTTTAATGAATGACATTATCTAGTTTTCAAGGTACAAAATAAAAATGGTGGAGCCTAGCGGGATCGAACCGCTGACCTCCTGCGTGCAAGGCAGGCGCTCTCCCAGCTGAGCTAAGGCCCCAAACATAAAAAAAGAAAGATATGGTGGGCCTAAATGGACTCGAACCATCGACCTCACGCTTATCAGGCGTGCGCTCTAACCAGCTGAGCTATAGGCCCATATCTAAAAATGAAGGATAATCCTTCAAAACTAAACAAAACGATGAAGAAACATTTCATACATGAACCATCGGTTCATGATGTCTCCATAGAAAGGAGGTGATCCAGCCGCACCTTCCGATACGGCTACCTTGTTACGACTTCACCCCAATCATCTGTCCCACCTTAGGCGGCTGGCCCCTAAAAGGTTACCCCACCGACTTCGGGTGTTACAAACTCTCGTGGTGTGACGGGCGGTGTGTACAAGGCCCGGGAACGTATTCACCGCGGCATGCTGATCCGCGATTACTAGTGATTCCGGCTTCATGTAGGCGAGTTGCAGCCTACAATCCGAACTGAGAATAGTTTTATGGGATTAGCTCCACCTCGCGGTCTTGCAACCCTTTGTACTATCCATTGTAGCACGTGTGTAGCCCAGGTCATAAGGGGCATGATGATTTGACGTCATCCCCACCTTCCTCCGGTTTGTCACCGGCAGTCACCTTAGAGTGCCCAACTAAATGCTGGCAACTAAGATCAAGGGTTGCGCTCGTTGCGGGACTTAACCCAACATCTCACGACACGAGCTGACGACAACCATGCACCACCTGTCACTCTGTCCCCGAAGGGAAAGCCCTATCTCTAGGGTTGTCAGAGGATGTCAAGACCTGGTAAGGTTCTTCGCGTTGCTTCGAATTAAACCACATGCTCCACCACTTGTGCGGGCCCCCGTCAATTCCTTTGAGTTTCAGTCTTGCGACCGTACTCCCCAGGCGGAGTGCTTAATGCGTTAACTTCAGCACTAAAGGGCGGAAACCCTCTAACACTTAGCACTCATCGTTTACAGCGTGGACTACCAGGGTATCTAATCCTGTTTGCTCCCCACGCTTTCGCGCCTCAGCGTCAGTTACAGACCAGAAAGTCGCCTTCGCCACTGGTGTTCCTCCAAATCTCTACGCATTTCACCGCTACACTTGGAATTCCACTTTCCTCTTCTGCACTCAAGTTTCCCAGTTTCCAATGACCCTCCCCGGTTGAGCCGGGGGCTTTCACATCAGACTTAAGAAACCGCCTGCGCGCGCTTTACGCCCAATAATTCCGGACAACGCTTGCCACCTACGTATTACCGCGGCTGCTGGCACGTAGTTAGCCGTGGCTTTCTGGTTAGGTACCGTCAAGGTGCCAGCTTATTCAACTAGCACTTATTCTTCCCTAACAACAGAGCTTTACGACCCGAAGGCCTTCATCGCTCACGCGGCGTTGCTCCGTCAGACTTTCGTCCATTGCGGAAGATTCCCTACTGCTGCCTCCCGTAGGAGTCTGGGCCGTGTCTCAGTCCCAGTGTGGCCGATCACCCTCTCAGGTCGGCTACGCATCGTCGCCTTGGTGAGCCGTTACCTCACCAACTAGCTAATGCGCCGCGGGCCCATCTGTAAGTGATAGCCGAAGCCATCTTTCAATAAAGGAACAGGAGTTCCTTTATGTCATCCGGTATTAGCTCCGGTTTCCCGAAGTTATCCCAGTCTTACAGGTAGGTTGCCCACGTGTTACTCACCCGTCCGCCGCTAACTAACGGGAGCAAGCTCCCATTAGTCCGCTCGACTTGCATGTATTAGGCACGCCGCCAGCGTTCGTCCTGAGCCAGGATCAAACTCTCCATAAAAGTTAAGTTTAAATCTTGTATTGCTCAAAAAACTAATAATTGACGTTTACTTCATGTTTTGTTTAGTTTTCAAAGATCATCTTTTTTTCAACAACTTAATCAGTTTATCACCTTCGACAAAATCTGTCAACAGTTGTTTTTTTCTTTTTTTTGTTATCGCCATCAGCGACGTATATAAATATAACATCCCCTCAATAAATGGTCAACAGTTTTTTTAAAACTTTTTTTATATATTTTTTTAAACGATATAAATACCAATTACACTTAACGCTACAATACCTGGAACACCTAATACACTTAAGAATGCACAAGTAACAGTATTAATTGGAATATGAAAATTATTTGAAGCTAAAGCATAGTTTAATATAAATACAATCATGACACATACAATGCCTCTTAGTACGTATTTGCTAATTAGTTTCAAAGCTTTAACTGGCAGACCTACTAATAATAGAAATAAGATTACAAACAATACAACTGAAATCATAATAATACTATTCACCACAAAAAAACTCCCCTCATATAACTTGTACACCTTTTACTAAGATTGTATGAGAAAAGGAACTAATCAATGACAAAAAAACAATAATAAAAAAGAGCCTATTGCCTAAACAATAAACTCTTTTATCTATTTCATTTTTGTTATTAAAACATTTCTAGCCTTTGCTTCTTTTAATAAGAAGAAATATTTAGCCTGATAAAGCTTAACATGGATTAATAGATCATCTGGTGGATCTACACTTCTTTCCATTAATTCGACCTGACTTAAGTAAATATCTTTGTAGTCATGTAGTCTATCAACTAGCTTTTCATCAAATTCTTTACGAATCTTTCCTTTTTTTCGAAAAAAACCCATGGTCTCTCTCCATTAATCAGTTTCTAAAGTTCTCTTCTACCTTCCAGTGCTTTCGAGAGTGTAACCTCATCTGCATATTCTAAGTCTCCGCCTACTGGTAGACCATGTGCGATTCGAGTAATTTTTATACCCGTAGATTTTAATAGCCTAGAAATATACATAGCAGTTGCTTCACCCTCGATATTCGGGTTGGTAGCTAAAATAATTTCTTGAACTACATCATCTTTTAGTCTGCTCAATAATTCCATAATTTTAATGTCTTCAGGTCCAACTCCCTCCATAGGAGAAATTGCACCATGAAGTACATGATATAAACCTTGATATTCTCTCATTTTTTCCATAGCAATAACATCTTTCGTATCTTGCACTACGCATATCGTAGATCTGTCTCTATGTTGATCACTACAAATATAACAAGGGTCTTGGTCAGTTATATGGCCACATTCTGAACAGTAAAGTAGTTTTCTTTTTGCATCTATCATTGATTTTGCAAAGTCTAACACGTCGTCTTGCTTCATATCTAACATGAAAAACGCCAGTCGGACGGCCGTCTTGGGACCAACCCCTGGCAATTTCATAAAACTATCTATTAATTTGGATATCGGCTCAGGGTAATGCATTGTCTTACCCTTAAAATAATCCTGGAATATTCATTCCTTTAGTAAACTGCCCCATTGTTTTAGCTGTTTCTTCTTCAATTTGTTTAATAGCATCATTAGTTGCAGTTAAAACTAGATCTTGTAGCATTTCAATATCTTCTGGATCTACTACATCCTCCTTAATTGTAACTTCAACAATTTGTTTTAAACCATTAGCTTTAACAGTTACCATTCCACCGCCAGCTGTACCAACAAATGTACGCTCGTTTAATTCATTTTGTGCTTGTTCCATTTGCTTTTGCATTTTTTGCATTTGTTTCATCATATTATTCATATTGCCCATTCCGCCACGCATCATTTTCATTTCCTCCAATATAGTTATTCTTTAATAATGACTAAATCTTCACCAACAAGATTGATTGCCTCTTGTACAATTGGTGAAACTTCTGTTGAAGTCTCTTTTTGTTTCGTTGTATTTAAAAATGAATCCCTAGTCGATCTCCAATCTTCTTCGGGAATTGCTAACATACTCATTTCTGCACCTAATAAATTCGATAATGTTTGATTAATCGTTGTTAAGTGCTCTTGTTCACCATTATTATTGATTAAATCACATATTGTCTCTGATTTAAAAGCAACAATACATTGTTCAGAAGAAGCTGCCACAACTTCACCATATGATACTAATGTAGCAGTAGAAACCTTATTTAGTTGCCTTAATTGATCTTGAAGTGATGTCCAAACTGCTAAAACTTTATTCTTTTCTGGTTTAGAAGCAGCTCTTAATACACCTTGGATTAAACTACTTGGTATTTTCGAACGAGATGTAGTCGATTTCGGTTTTGGACTAGTAGAGGAATCATTCGTTCCACTTACTGTAATACCATTTTCCTTTAAAAATTTCACTTCTTTTTCAAGAGCGTTAATTTTATTAATTAACGGTGTCAGCTCGTCCTGTTTTTTACCTATATCGCTCACGGAAGCTTTTTGACAAAGTTGTACAATTGCTACCTCAAGTAATACTCTTGGATGATTAGTCCATTTCATTTCTTGCTGACTTTTACTTAATGAAGCGATAATCTGATAAACTAACTCATCATTGTATGCATCGCAAAGCTCTTTAAATCGATCACTAATTGTTGCTCTCTCAAGTAATTCAATCGTACTTGGTGAGTGCCTATATAATAGAAGATCTCGATAATAAACTGTTAAATCTTCTATAAAACGAACTGGATCTTTACCTTGATTTAATAGTTCTTCAATATTAGTCAAACAAACTGACACATTACCATCTATTATTGCTGAAACAACAGATATTAAACGTTCTTGAGCCACTGTGCCTGTTACCGCTAAAACATCATCTAATGAAATAGATTCATCGCTATATGAGATAGCTTGATCCAGAATGCTTAGTGCATCCCTCATTCCACCTTCAGCTGCACGAGATAACATCATCAAAGCTTCTGGTTCAATTGCTGTTTGCTGATGATTCAGAACAACTGTCAATCGATCTGAAATCGTTTGGGCACTTATCTTATGAAAGTCAAAACGTTGACATCTTGATAGAATCGTCAATGGTATTTTATGTGGTTCAGTAGTAGCTAATATAAAGATAACGTGACTTGGAGGCTCTTCTAATGTTTTTAATAATGCATTAAAAGCCCCTATTGATAACATATGGACCTCATCTATTATGTACACTTTAAATTTGCCTACAGAAGGAGCATATTTAACTTTTTCTCGAATATCACGTATTTCATCTACACCATTGTTTGATGCAGCATCAATCTCAATTACATCTGAAATTGATCCATCAGTAATTCCTTTACAAATGGCACACTCATTACAAGGTTCATTAGTAGGTGCATGTTCACAATTTAAAGCTTTTGCAAAGATTTTTGCTGTACTCGTTTTACCTGTTCCACGCGGACCTGTAAACAAATAGGCATGTGATACTTTTTGCTGAAGAAGGGAGTTTTGTAACGTTCGTATAATGTGATCTTGACCCACGACATCTTTAAATTGCTGCGGTCTCCACAAACGATATAATGCTTGATAAGTCAATTGGTTTCCTCCTTCTTACAAAGTCATCATTATTATACCCTATGTAATGATTTCATGGAAAATATTTTAAAGAAAACAAAAAAACTCACTCAAAATTGAGTGAGTTTTTATAAAGTTACTGCCGTGCACCACTCGTCGATGCACTACCCCAGGCGTTACTTAAACAGTTAGCTCGGCCCAGGCACCCCTACGGCACACGAGATGGCTCACTTATTGCTGCTTCCTTCCGGACCTGACAAGGTTCATGAGTTCTCGTTGCGTAGGACCCAGACGTCAACACCACTTATTTAAGGCAGACCCTGAAATAGATACACCTCGGAGTGGAATTCAGTCTCGCTAGAGCGGATTGCGAGTACAGGGCACCGCTACCTCCCCACCTAGCACGGCAAAGTTATAACCTAATTTTAAACCGCTGATTGAAGCGGTAGTTAAAGTATATACGAACCGAAATAAAAAATCAATCCTTGTCCTTATGAAGGTAAATTTTTCTTTCTGGATCGCAACTCTCTAAAGAAATTCGTTAATAATTTACCACATTCTTCTTCTAATATACCCGAACTAACTTCACAGCGATGGTTAAATCGATCTTCTTGCAAAAGATTATATATTGATCCTCCACAACCTGCTTTCGGGTCTTTTGCACCGTAAACGACTTTTGGAATTCTTGATTGAATGATGGCACCCGCACACATCGGACAAGGTTCCAACGTTACATATAGTGTTGTTTCCTCTAATCGCCAAGAATCAATGACTTTACACGCATCTTCTATTGTACTCATTTCTGCGTGACCTAAGGCAGTTTGTTTTGTTTCACGTAAATTATAACCTCGTGCAATGACTTGGTCGTTGTAAACTAATACAGCTCCAATAGGTACTTCCCCTATTTGCTGTGCTTTTAGTGCTTCCTCTATTGCCAACTTCATATAAAACTCATCTTTATTCAAACTTTACACCTCTTTATTTCTTTAACAAACAAATATTCTTTTTACGAGAAGATAAACTAAACATAGATTGGAGTGAAGCCGATTGAATTCTTCAAATCAAAAAGACAAGCAGTTGCCTGCATTATTAATTATCGATTTAATCAACTCATTTACATTTAAGCATGGAAGTGTTCTTGCGGAAAAATCAATCCATATGGTTCCGAAAATAAATTACATAAGAGACATTTTTAAAAACAAAAAACTTCCTACTATATATGTTAACGATTATTATAAAATCGAAAAACCGACTCAAGAAAAACTTATTAAGCATTGTTTAAACCCTCTAAGCTACGACTTAATAAAACAGATACAACCAAACGAGGAAGATTATTTTATCTTTAAGCCTAACTACTCAGGTTTTTACTTAACAAACTTAGATCAATTACTTAAAAAATTAAACATTACCCATTTGGTTATTGTAGGTGTTGCAGGAAATCGTTGTGTACTTTTTACAGCAAATGATGCATTTATGCGGGATTATAACTTAATTATACCTCAAGATGCAATTTCCTCGGTTACTGATTATGATGAGAAGGTTGCAATTTATATGATGAAAGACATATTAAATGCAACGGTGATTCAAACTCAGGAAATCGAAGAAATAATTAATCATTTAGTGAGCATCAATTATCAGTAATTGGAAAAATTTTAAAATGGTATTCCGTCTGACTACAGTATGTTAAAATAGTTTCTGTATGTTTTTTGAGTATGATACGGAATTTGACTAGTAAGGAGGACAAGAGATGATACGTGTACCTTTTATAACAGTAGAAGGACCTATTGGTGTCGGAAAAACATCTCTATCCAAAGCGATCTCTGAACACTTTCATTATGAACTATTAAAAGAAATTGTAGATGAAAATCCTTTTTTGGGTAAGTTTTATACGGACATTGAAGAGTGGAGTTTCCAAACAGAAATGTTTTTCCTTTGTAATCGATTTAAACAATTAGAAGATATAGACAGAATGTTTCTTAATAAATCGATTCCAGTGGTTGCAGACTACCACATCCTTAAGAATTTAATTTTTGCTAGCAGAACATTAAAAGACAAGCAGCATGATAAATATTTAAAAATATATCAAATATTAACTGAGGATATGCCAAGGCCAAATGTGGTTATTTACTTAACCGCTAGCCTTGAGACGCTACAAAAGCGCATTCAGCTTCGTGGTAGAGAATTCGAACAATTGATCGAGGACCAGTACCTACTTCAGTTAATTGAAGATTACGAGACACACATGAAAGAATTTCAAGCTAAATACCCTGAAATTCCAGTACTAAAATTTGACGGTGATCAAATTGACTTCGTTAATAACCCGAGAGATTTAACGATGATACTTGAATCGTTAGAAAACACCTTACAAAAGGAGCTAAGAAGTATATGAATTTACGTGAAAAATACGGAATACGAAATGATGCAGTTATTACAATTGCTGGGACAGTAGGTGTAGGAAAATCTACTATGACCAATGCACTTGCAGATGCGTTAAACTTTCGTACATCATTTGAAAAAGTAGATACAAACCCATACCTAGATAAATTTTATCAAGATTTTGCTCGTTGGAGCTTCCATTTACAAATATACTTCTTAGCAGAGCGATTCAAAGAACAAAAAAGAATGTTTGAATACGGTGGTGGATTTATCCAAGACCGTTCAATTTATGAGGATACTGGCATCTTCGCGAAAATGCATTACGAAAAAGGAACAATGAGTGAAGTAGACTACGAAACATATACTAGCCTTTTTGATGCTATGGTTATGTCACCGTATTTCCCTGCTCCTGATTTATTAATTTACTTAGAAGGAACATTCGATGAAGTCGTTGAGCGAATTAAAGAGCGTGGACGTCCAATGGAGCAACAAACTCCTATTGAATATTGGAAAGAAATGAATACACGTTACGAAAACTGGATTAATAACTTTAATGCATGTCCCGTACTTCGTTTAAGTATTAGCGAGTATGATTTAATTAAAAATGAATCTTCTGTAGAAGAAATCGTTAAGAAGATTGGAAACGTACTAAATCATTCACAAAAATATATGAAATCTAGATAATAATGAAATGTGGAATGTGTTTTTAAAGCAAGACATTCACTTAATTAGTAAATATATATAAAAAGGCTGCAAACTGTATCATGTAAAGTTTGCAGCCTTTTTCTCTGTCATTTAACGATATAAGAAAAAAAACAAAAAACTCGTTACAATAATGTAACGAGTCTTAAATATATATGCACTCTTTTAATTTGAAAAAATGGAGGAGTAAGAGGGATTCGAACCCCCGCGGGCTGTTACACCCCTGTCGGTTTTCAAGACCGATCCCTTCAGCCAGACTTGGGTATTACTCCGTATTGACAAGATTTATAATACCATACGAAAAAAATAAGGTCAAGCATTCTTCTAAAAAAATATAATTTTTTTCTGGAAATAAAAACAACCTTTTTACAACAAGTATTATCGTCATCTAACTATTAAAATATACACCTTTTTCATAAGCAGAAAAAATATACAGAAAATTCATTTGTATTTATAATGGTACTACCATTTAAAAAAATTAGTAATTTTTAAGGAGAAAGAAATGTTTGAATTAATACCGCTGATGCTGGAACGAGTAGGTATTCTCATTATACTCGCCTTTTTACTTTCAAGGATGAAGTCATTTAGACAAATCATTCAAAATGAACACTCCTTTGGTGCAAAAATGATCCTAATTATTATATTTGGCGCCTTTGGTGTAATTAGTAATTATACTGGTGTTCATATTTATCATGAGTCAATTATGTCTCAGTCTTGGCACTTTAATGTAGCAAGTAATAATGCAATTGCAAACACAAGAATTATGGGAGTAGCCATTGGAGGTCTAATTGGCGGGCCGATTGTTGGCTTAGGAGTCGGATTAATAGCAGGCTTACACCGTCTAACATTAGGCGGATTTACTGCATATGCATGTGCCATTTCTACAATCGTTGCGGGAATTGTTACAGGACTACTTAGAAAAAGATTCGGTTTACAGAAAAATAAATCCCTTTGGAGTGTAGTATCAATTGGAATTATTATGGAATGTGTTCAAATGGGGATTATTCTTTTAATTGCAAAACCATTTTGGGCCGCTCTTCATCTTGTTGAAGTAATTTCTCTACCAATGATTCTAATCAATGGTTTTGGTACGCTTATATTTATATTAATCATCCAAAATATCTTACAAGAAGAAGAAAAAACGCGAGCACTTCAAACAAACAAAGCCCTGTATATCGCAGAACAAACTTTACCATTTTTTAGACAAGGTCTAACCCCTCATTCTTGTAATGAAGCGGCAAGAATTATTTTTAAATTAACCAAAGCGGATGCAATTTCGATTACTGATCACAACAGCGTACTTGCTCACGTGGGTGCAGGTTCAGATCACCATGAACCAATGAATAGCTTAGCAACAAAACTAACCAAGAAGGCATTAAAAGAAGGAAAAATTATTATTGCTACTTCAAAAGATGAAATCCAATGTTTCCTTATGGATTGTCCTTTAAGTGCGGCTATTGTATTACCGTTAAAGGCTTTAAATAAAACAGTTGGATCTTTAAAGCTATATTATACGGATTCCAACAAGTTAGACAAAGTTGAGAAAGAACTAGCAGACGGATTATCTAAACTTTTTTCAACCCAACTGGAATTAGCAGAGGCTGAACTACAGCGAAAATTAGTGAAAGATGCTGAAATAAAAGCATTACAAGCACAAATGCATCCCCACTTCCTGTTCAATTCTTTAAATACAATTTCAAGTTTAATTAGAACAGATGCAGATCAAGCTAGAAAATTACTAATCCATTTAAGTACTTTTTTTCGAAATAACTTACAAGGGGCAAGGCAGACCTTAGTCACCTTAGAAAAGGAATTAGAACATGTAGAAGCATATTTAACGATTGAACAAACTAGGTTTCCTTCTAAATTCCATGTTGAGTTCCAAATAGAACCTCATTTAAAAACGGTTCAAATCCCCCCTTTTACACTTCAACCACTTATAGAGAATTCGATTCGACATGCGTTTTCAAAAGAAAAGAAATTAATGGTAACTGTGCAAGCATATGAATTCAATAATGATATGATTCTTATTACTGAAGATAACGGCAAGGGGATTTCGCCAGAGCTACTAAATACAATTGGGAACGAAACTATTCAGTCTAAAGAGGGAACAGGAACAGCGTTATGGAATATAAAAAAACGAATTGAAGAAATTTACGGGGAAAGAGAATATTTTCAAATAAAATCCGATCTAAACACTGGAACGAAAGTATCGATAAGAATCCCATTAACGCAAGAAGTAATGGAGGGATAAATAATGTTAAAGGCACTAATTGTAGATGATGAACCATTAGCAAGAGACGAACTAGCTTATTTACTAAAAAGAAGCAAGGAAGTCGAAATAGTTGGAGAAGCGGACTCAATTAGAAGTACATTGAAATTCATTCAAACAGAAGAAGTCGATGTTGTATTTTTAGATATCCAGTTAGCTGATGAAAGTGGATTGGAATTAGCTCAAAAACTACAGGATCTCACCCATCAACCAGCAATCGTCTTTGCAACAGCTTTTGACGGGTACGCTTTGAATGCATTCGATTTACACGCGATTGATTATATTTTAAAACCATTTGATGAAATAAGAATTCAAAAAACTATTGAAAAATTAGCTAAGCTAAGTATAAACTCTATTAAAACTGAGGTAAAAAAGTATCCCCCTCTTCTAAAACAAGATAAATTGGCTATATCGGTTGATGAAAGAATTCTTTTAATAACATTCGAAGAGATCATTTATATTTTTACACAAGAAGGTAAAACAAGTGTCGTTACTGATAAGATGACTTATCAAATAAATGAACCTTTAATCAATTTAGAACGAAAGCTACAAAATACATCATTTACCCGTGTCCATCGGAGCTATATTGTTAATTTGGATAAAATCATTGAAATTCAGCCTTGGTTTAATTCCACCTACAATTTAATTATGAATGATGGTGAAAAAGTACCCGTTAGCCGGACATACACAAAAGAGCTAAAACAACTTTTTAATTTATAAAGCTTGTATTTCAATAATCCATTCATGCTTCTCAACCTGTTTTTATTGCATCTTACATTGAAAATTCAAAATTTTAATTTTCATAAAGTAAAATGAATGTAAATAAAAAGAAACAGGGGAGGCTTATTAATTAAAATGAATGCGGTTACAATTGTTATTGCTTCTATGTGTATTTTGATGATTGCATATCGTCTATACGGAACATTTATGGCTGTGAAGGTACTTAAGTTAAATGATTCTATACCTACTCCAGCTCACGAGTTAAATGATGGTAAGGATTATGTTCCTACTAACAAATGGGTAACATTCGGTCATCACTTTGCTGCAATCGCAGCAGCTGGCCCTCTAGTTGGTCCAATTTTAGCCGCTCAATTTGGGTACCTTCCAGGTCTGTTATGGCTTTTAATAGGTGCTGTAATCGGCGGAGCAGTGCATGATGCTGTTGTGTTATATGCTTCGATGAGAAAGAAAGGAAAGACGCTATCAGAAGTAGCAAAAGAAGAGCTTGGACCTGTTGCAGGCTTCTGTACGGGACTAGCTATGCTTTTCATTATTACAATTACAATGGCCGGTCTTTCAATGGTTGTTCTACATGCGCTTGAAAATAATCCATGGGGGACATTTGCAGTTGGAATCACAATACCAATTGCGATGGGGGTTGGTCTACTTTATAAAAAAACTGGCAATTTAAAATTAGCTTCAACAATTGGATTTATTTTATTAATGGTTGGAGTCTTTATGGGACCGACTATACAAGAAACTGCTATTGGTGATTTTTTAACATTTGATACGAGAACTTTGGCAATTATACTACCTATCTATGCGTTTTTTGCTGCTGCTTTGCCAGTATGGCTCTTACTGGCACCTCGTGACTATTTAAGTAGCTTTATGAAAATCGGTGTCTTTATTGCACTCATTATTGGGGTATTTATTATTAATCCATCCATCCAATTTCCGACTGTAACTAAATTTGTTAACGGCGGGGGACCCATTTTAGCTGGTCCAGTTTGGCCCTTTATTTCAATTACAATTGCATGTGGAGCAATCTCAGGTTTTCATGCATTTGTGGGCTCTGGAACAACTCCAAAAATGCTTGATCGATGGACCGATATAAAGGTCGTAGGATTTGGTGCAATGCTAGTTGAATGTTTAGTAGGTATTATGGCTTTAATCGCTGCTACCGCACTTCAGCCTGCAGACTACTTTGCAATTAACTCTACTCCAGAAGTATTTAAAACGTTAGGAATGAATGTTGTCCACTTACCGGAACTTAGTAAAGAAATTGGATTAAGTTTAGAAGGACGTACTGGTGGAGCTGTTACCTTGGCGGTTGGTATGACCTACATATTTACATCTATCCCATGGTTTAGTCACTTAGCATCATATTTCTTCCAGTTTGTTGTTATGTTCGAAGCCGTATTTATTTTAACAGCAATTGACGCTGGAACTCGAGTAGCACGATATTTAATTCAAGATTTCTTTGGTGAATATTATAAACCATTGAAGAAAACAGATTGGATACCAGGATCAATTTTTGCTAGTGCACTAGCATGCTTTATGTGGGGGTATCTCTTATTTTCAGGGGATATTGGATCAATCTGGGCACTATTTGGAGTATCTAATCAATTAATGGCTTCTATTGGATTAATCATAGGGGCAACAGTGCTATTAAAGATAGCTGATAAACGTTGGTATATGCTTACTTGTTTGATTCCTCTTGCCTACCTATTTATCACTGTAAATTATGCAGGATACTGGATGATCAAAAATGTGTATCTAAACCATAATGCAGCCGGTTATAGTATGTTAAATGGTGTCTTATCTATCATTATGTTAGTTTTAGGTGTCGTTATTTTAATTTCAGCCATTAAAAAATGGATGGAATTGTGGAACACACATAATTATAAAATTAATGTTAAAACGATCTAAACAAAAAGCAGATGGACCTGAGAATCACTTCTCAAATACCATCTGCTTTTTTTATTTAATTACTTCTTTTCCACCCATATACGGACGAAGAACTTCAGGAATAATAACTGAGCCATCTGCTTGTTGGTAGTTTTCTAAAATTGCAGAAACCGTACGTCCAATTGCAAGACCAGAGCCGTTTAATGTATGAACAAATTCTGGTTTTCCTTTTGGATCACGTCTAAAGCGTATATTCGCTCTTCTTGCTTGGAATGCCTCAAAGTTACTACAAGAAGAAATTTCTTTGTATGCATCATAGCTTGGTAACCAAACTTCAATGTCATACGTTTTTGCAGAAGAAAATCCAATATCTCCAGCACATAATGTAATGACACGGTATGGTAGTCCTAATAATTGAAGAACTTTTTCTGCTTGACCTGTTAATTTTTCTAACTCAATATATGAATCTTCAGGTTTTACAAAGCGCACTAGTTCAACTTTATTAAATTGATGCTGGCGAATTAGTCCACGTGTATCACGACCGGCAGAACCTGCCTCAGAACGGAAACACGCGCTATATGCCGTATATGCAATCGGTAATTGTGCAGCATCAAGAATTTCGTCACGGTGATAGTTTGTTACAGGTACTTCTGCAGTAGGTACTAAGAAAAAGTCTTCTTTCTCAATACGGAATGCGTCTTCTTCAAATTTTGGTAATTGACCTGTACCGATCATGCTAGCACGATTTACAAGGTTCGGAGGTAATACTTCAGTGTACCCATGCTCCTCTGTATGAAGATCTAACATAAAGCTGATTAAAGCACGTTCAAGTCTAGCCCCTAAGCCTTTATAGAAAGTAAAACGACTACCAGTAACTTTTGCTCCACGTTCGAAGTCTAAAATGTCTAAATCAACACCTAAGTCCCAATGTGCCTTTGGTTCAAAATCAAATGTACGAACTTCACCTATTCTACGAATTTCAACATTATCGTCTTCTGTTAATCCCACTGGTACTGAATCACTAACTAAGTTTGGAATTGTAAATAAAATAGCATCTAGTTGTTCTTCTAAAGTTCTAATCTCTTCATCTAGAGCTTTAATTTTATCCCCAACTTCTCTCATCTCAACAATTAGTGCTTCTGCATCTTTTTTCTCACGCTTTAATACACTGATTTCTTGGCTAACTTCATTACGTCGGCTTTTTAAGCCTTCCACCTGAACAAGTAATTCTCTACGGTTTAAATCTAAGTCTTCAAATTTTTCGATATAGCTTATATCGCCACCACGTAACTGAAGCTTTGCTTTAACATCTTCAAAATTACTACGTAATAATTTAATGTCTAACATTTTAAATTCCTCCTATTCTTTTATTGTCTAAAGGATAAAAATAAATACAAAAAAGCCCTCATCCCATAAAAGGGACGAGAGCTACCCGCGTTGCCACCCTAATTGAAGAATTAATAAATAATCCTTCCACCTTAGTATAGTTAACGGACTATAGTACCGGGGTTACTTACTAGCTGTACAGCATTCCGTAACCCACTCAAGAATGGATTCACAAGTCTTCATTATCGGTTTGCACCAACCACCGACTCTCTATAAATTTAGAACCTGCTACTATTTTCTTTCATCGCTTTAAACAATTTAAATTATATAATAATTTACTATAAGCTTTTACTTTTTTCAATAGTTACATACTTAAATTTGCACTTTTTTCCTTAACCATCTCTACAAAGTAACTCATAAAACGGTAATCATTCGTTAATTCCGGATGGAAAGATGCTGCTAACATGTGATTTTGTCTAACTGCTACAATATTACCATCATGTTCCGCAATAACCTCTGCATCACCTGATACTGAACGAATAAATGGTGCTCTGATAAATACAGCTGGGTAGTCTTCACATACACCTTTAATTGGAATGTTTACTTCAAAACTATCCACTTGTCTACCATAAGCATTACGTTCAGCTACCATATCCATAACTCCTAGATGCACCGTGTCATCATTTGCAATCACTTTCGAAAGTAAGATCATGCCTGCACATGTACCAAATGCTGGTAAACCATTTTCGATTTTCTCTTTTAACGGTTCTAATAACCCAACGTGGTCAAGCAACTTACGCATTGCAGTGCTCTCACCACCAGGTAATACAATACCATCAAGTCCATCTAAATGTTCTACACGTTTCACGATAACAGCTTCAGCACCACATGCTTTAATTGCATTTATATGTTCTTGAACTGCACCTTGTAATGCTAATACACCTATTTTCATAAAATCACCAACTTAAATGCTACGATCTTGCATACGATCTGCTGCAGCAAGTTGTCTCATATCGATACCTTTCATAGCAGGACCTAAGTTTTTAGAAAGGTTAGCGATTAATTCATAATCTTGATAGTGAGTAGTAGCTTGTACAATCGCACGAGCAAATTTCTCAGGGTTTTCTGATTTGAAGATACCAGATCCTACGAATACACCGTCAGCCCCTAATTCCATCATTAAAGCTGCGTCTGCAGGTGTTGCTACGCCGCCAGCAGCGAAGTTAACAACTGGTAAACGACCAAGCTCTTTAATTTGAAGTAATAATTCGAATGGAGCGCCAAGGTTTTTAGCTTCAACCATTAATTCATCACGAGATAAACCAACTACTTTGCGGATTTCTCCGTTAATTTGGCGTAAGTGACGTACTGCTTCTACAATGTTTCCAGTACCTGGCTCACCTTTTGTACGTAGCATAGATGCGCCTTCACCAATACGACGAAGTGCTTCACCTAAGTTACGGCAACCACAAACGAATGGAACAGTGTAATCTGATTTATTAATATGGAAGATATCATCTGCTGGAGATAATACTTCACTCTCATCGATGTAATCTACTCCCATTGCTTCTAAAACACGCGCTTCAACGATATGTCCAATACGAGCTTTAGCCATTACAGGAATACTAACAGCGTTAAGAATTTCCTCAGTAATACTTGTATCAGCCATACGAGCTACTCCACCAGCTGCACGAATGTCAGATGGTACCTTTTCTAATGCCATTACTGCTACTGCACCAGCAGCTTCTGCAATTTTAGCTTGCTCAGCATTTACTACGTCCATAATAACGCCGCCTTTTTGCATTTCTGCCATGCCGCGTTTTACACGTTCTGTTCCTGTTAAATTCATTGTTATGCCCCTCCATTATTAAAGCTTACTTGGTAACATTTTAGTATTTCTCTTCCCCTAGTTAAAGTTACCTTACTTTTATTTTACTGAAAAAATGACAACTTAACAATTACTGATATGTTTATATAGAAATTTATTTAAATAAACCACCAATTCCGCTTATGATACTATCCCATAAATTTCCAAAAAATGATCCAATTCCTCTAAATGATAATACTAACCAATTTGCTTTATCAACACTTTTATCAACTACTAAATCGTACGATTGATTATTAGTATTGATAAATCCTAAATCTTCATTCTTTGAAGATTTAACCACAATTTGTCCAACCTTTGTTCCTTTTTTAATCGGAGCTATAATATTTCCATCTTTATCAATTGATTTACCTGATAATTGGACTGTTGCTTTATAATTTTTAGCTTCGCCGCGTTTTATAGCTAAAGTAACATCGTCTTTTGCTACTACTTTTACGTCATTATCTTTACCTTTAACTACTTTTACTGTTTTATTACCTTTTACTGTTTGACCTTTTGATACCAATGTAACTTTTTCGAAGTTACTGAAACCATAATCCATTAATTTGGCCGTTTCACTAAATCTTGAGTTATAAGAATTTGCCCCCATTACAACTGTAATATAACGTTGACCATCTCTTTTAGCAGTTCCAGTAAAACAGAAGCCAGCTGAATCTGTTGAACCCGTTTTTAATCCATCCATACCTGGGTATTGAAATACTAACCCTGGTAACATCCAGTTCCAGTTATCCATTTTTACTGGATACTTGCCACCTTCTTGGAATGTTTTCTTTGGAATTGAAGAAGTTTGAAGTACTTCAGGATATGTTTTGATTAGATTATAAGCTAATTTTGCAACACCGTTTGCTGACATAATATTTTCATCAGTAAGGGAAGTTCCCTCTGGTTGCATACCTTGTAAGTCTTTATTTACTAAACCAGTAGCATTAACAAATTTAACGTCTCCTAGATCTAGTTTCTTTGCTTTATCGTTCATTAATTGGACGAAGTTTTTCTCAGATCCACCAATTTTTTCTGCTAGTGCAATTGTCGCACCATTTGCTGAATAAATAGCAGCTGCTTCATATAGTTCTCTTACTGTATATTGACCACCTAATTCAAGTGGTACATTAGATAATCCTGTGTTTTGAGAGATTTTATGAGCATAATCAGAAACAGTTACTTTATCGTCCCAAGAGATTTTTCCATTTTTTACAGCTTCATTAACTAGATATTCTGTCATCATTTTTGACATACTTGCAATCGGTAATGGAGCTTTTGAATTTTTTTCATATAATATTTTCCCTGAATTTGCATCAACTAAAATTGCAGCTTTAGCTTTAATGTCTAATACGTCCTCTGCAGCAGCCGGTCGTAAATTCATTGGGATGATTATAGTTATCGCTAATGCTATTACGATTAATTTCGTTAGTATTTTCTTTCCAATCACTGTTTTACCTCCAACCTTTAATCTCACTTGTACATTTTAACACAATTATTTCCCAAAAAATAGGCAACTACAATTTCTTGTAATTGCCCTAGGTACATTGCTTAAATTATTATAGTGAGTAATTTGGTGCTTCTTTTGTAATATGAACATCGTGTGGATGACTTTCACGTAATCCAGCACCAGACATACGAATAAACTGTGCGTTATCTCTTAATTCATTTAATGTAGCAGTACCACAGTAACCCATACCAGCTCTAATTCCACCAATTAGTTGGTGAACTGTATCAGCTAATGGGCCTTTATATGGAACACGTCCTTCTATACCTTCAGGAACTAGTTTTTTATTACCTTCTTGGAAATAACGATCTTTACTTCCTCTTTCCATTGCTCCAACAGAACCCATACCACGGTATACTTTAAATTGTCTACCTTGGAAGATTTCTGTTTCACCTGGGCTTTCTTGTACACCAGCAAACATACTTCCTAACATAACTACATGTCCACCAGCTGCAAGGGCTTTAACGATATCACCAGAGTACTTAATACCGCCATCAGCAATAATAGGAACTCCGTACTCTCTAGCAACAGAAGCACAGTCATAAACCGCTGTTAGTTGAGGAACACCTACTCCAGCAACAACTCGAGTTGTACAGATAGAACCTGGTCCAATACCAACTTTAACGATATCTGCTCCAGCTTCAATAAGTTCTTTTGTTGCTTCACCTGTTGCAACATTACCTGCGATGATTGCTAATTCTGGGAATCTACTTCTAATTTCTTTTACTTTTTCAATAACGCCTTTAGAGTGACCATGTGCTGTATCAATTACAATTACATCTACATTAGCTTTCACTAATAACTCTACTCTTTGCAGTGCATCTTTTGTTACTCCTACAGCTGCACCTACAAGTAATCGTCCTTGTTGATCTTTCGCTGAGTTTGGAAACTCGATTACTTTTTCGATATCCTTAATTGTAATTAGGCCCTTTAAAGTACCGTCTTCATTAACTAGGGGTAGCTTTTCGATTTTATGTTTTTGAAGAATTTTTTCTGCTTCTGCAAGTGTAGTTCCAACAGGAGCAGTTACAAGATTTTCTTTTGTCATAACATCTGAAATAACAATTGAATAATCTTGAATAAAACGCAAATCACGATTTGTTAAAATACCTACTAATTTTCGATTCTCCGTATCATTTACGATTGGTACACCTGAAATACGATATTTACCCATTAAATATTCAGCGTCTGCAACTTTATGAGATGGTGTTAAGAAGAATGGATCATCAATTACACCACTTTCAGAACGCTTTACTTTGTCTACCTGTTCAGCTTGCTCTTCAATTGACATATTTTTGTGGATAATACCTAGTCCACCTTGTCTAGCCATTGCAATGGCCATATCTGCTTCTGTAACTGTATCCATCCCTGCGCTGATTAATGGAATATTTAATTGAATTTTTTCAGTTAATCTCACACTCACATCAACTTGATTTGGAAGTACTTCAGATTTCGCTGGAACTAGTAATACATCATCAAAAGTAAGTCCTTCTTTTACGAATTTTGATTCCCACATAAAAAAGCCCCCCTATACACGTATAAATATTATTAGTAGATTAACAATAGGATAAAACACTGTCAAGGAAGTCAAATTATGTTTAAATATTCAGTTAATAAGGAGTTCCTCTCTTATGTTATATTCGTATAGTAATGTATGGGATGAGCTATGTTATTTTAGCTCTGCGCAATATTCAAAAAGCTATCTTCAAACAAAATATGAACGAACTAATTTCAAGGAACAAAAATCAAAGGCTTTCCGTAATGCTTATCCATTTTTATATTACATTGAGCATGGGAAAAGTTATTTTCATGCAGCTCAAAATTCGCAAATTAATGTAAAACCTACATTACTGTTTTATGGGCTTGTACAATTATTAAAGGCTTGCATCCTCACCGTGGATCCTGATTATCCGAGTACCACCGCAATCCTGGCTCATGGTGTTACCTCAAGAAAAATAAAAAAAGTAGGATACTCTTTTGTTGATGACGAAGTTAAAATCCAAAAAAATGGATTATTTACTCATGCTTCTAAAGTATTATTTAATCTAAATAATTTAGAAAACGAAAAATTTACAATGCTTCAGCTTTTACAATCAATACCGGAATTAAATAAGGTCCTTAAAATTACCAAAAAAGGAAACTTATTTCTTCCAACTACAGTTGATCATGATGTAATCACTCTACCTGAACAAATTTTGTCATCTTATCATTTTACTTCAGAACGTTTTATTTCATTTCTTCAATCAAAGCAAGCTTCAATAGATATTGTAATTGTTGAACAGAATCAAAAGCAAATTAAAATTAAGTCAAATTTTCCTGATAAAATTTTAAGTAAAGCACCATTTTATTTTAATATATTAAATCAAAATTATTTTATAAAATCACAAAAGGAAGCGCTTTTATTATTACCTGAAATTCTATACCACTATCTACTTTTATATAACTTGAGTATGATTTGTCGATATGAAACTGACTGGTGGTGTGAACTTTTACAGACTTATTCTACTGATGATTATCCTTTAATAAACCAATTTTTAACAACAACAGAACAAAAAATTCCTTATTTAATTCATCGTTTTTTAACTACATAATAAACCAAAAAACATCAGCCGAATAGCTGATGTTTTTCGTTACCAGGCGACGTTCTACTCTCACAGGGGGAAACCCCCAACTACCATCGACGCAAAAGAGCTTAACTGCCGTGTTCGGTATGGGAACGGGTGTGACCTCTTTGCCATAATCACCTGATTTATAGAGTTGTACTTCGTACCCTCAAAACTAGATAATGTCATTATCAAACTTGTTAGTTAAGTCCTCGACCGATTAGTATCAGTCAGCTCCACGTGTCACCACGCTTCCACCTCTGACCTATCAACCTGATCGTCTCTCAGGGGTCTTACTAGCTTAACGCTATGGGAAATCTCATCTTGAGGGGGGCTTCATGCTTAGATGCTTTCAGCACTTATCCCTTCCACACATAGCTACCCAGCCATGCTCTTGGCAGAACAACTGGTACACCAGCGGTGTGTCCATCCCGGTCCTCTCGTACTAAGGACAGCTCCTCTCAAATTTCCTGCGCCCACGACGGATAGGGACCGAACTGTCTCACGACGTTCTGAACCCAGCTCGCGTACCGCTTTAATGGGCGAACAGCCCAACCCTTGGGACCGACTACAGCCCCAGGATGCGATGAGCCGACATCGAGGTGCCAAACCTCCCCGTCGATGTGGACTCTTGGGGGAGATAAGCCTGTTATCCCCGGGGTAGCTTTTATCCGTTGAGCGATGGCCCTTCCATGCGGAACCACCGGATCACTAAGCCCGACTTTCGTCCCTGCTCGACTTGTAGGTCTCGCAGTCAAGCTCCCTTATGCCTTTACACTCTTCGAATGATTTCCAACCATTCTGAGGGAACCTTTGGGCGCCTCCGTTACTCTTTAGGAGGCGACCGCCCCAGTCAAACTGCCCACCTGACACTGTCTCCGAGCCGGATCACGGCTCTAGGTTAGAATTTCAATACAGCCAGGGTAGTATCCCACCGACGCCTCCACCGAAGCTAGCGCTCCGGCTTCTCAGGCTCCTACCTATCCTGTACAAGCTGTACCAAAATTCAATATCAAGCTGCAGTAAAGCTCCACGGGGTCTTTCCGTCCTGTCGCGGGTAACCTGCATCTTCACAGGTACTATAATTTCACCGAGTCTATGGTTGAGACAGTGCCCAAATCGTTACGCCTTTCGTGCGGGTCGGAACTTACCCGACAAGGAATTTCGCTACCTTAGGACCGTTATAGTTACGGCCGCCGTTTACTGGGGCTTCAATTCAGAGCTTCTCCCGTAAGGGATAACCCCTCCTCTTAACCTTCCAGCACCGGGCAGGCGTCAGCCCCTATACTTCGCCTTGCGGCTTCGCAGAGACCTGTGTTTTTGCTAAACAGTCGCTTGGGCCTTTTCACTGCGGCTCTCCCGGGCATACACCCAAAAGAGCACCCCTTCTCCCGAAGTTACGGGGTCATTTTGCCGAGTTCCTTAACCATAGTTCTCTCGCTCACCTTAGGATTCTCTCCTCGCCTACCTGTGTCGGTTTGCGGTACAGGCACCTATTTCCTCGCTAGAAGCTTTTCTTGGCAGCGTAGAATCAGGAACTTCGGTACTATATTTCCCTCGCCATCACAACTCAGCCTTATGATGTGCGGATTTGCCTACACATCAGCCTAATTGCTTGGACGCGCATATCCAGCAGCGCGCTTACCCTATCTTTCTGCGTCCCTCCATTGCTCAAACGGAAATGAGGTGGTACAGGAATATCAACCTGTTGTCCATCGCCTACGCCTGTCGGCCTCGGCTTAGGTCCTGACTAACCCTGGGAGGACGAGCCTTCCCCAGGAAACCTTAGGCATACGGTGGACGGGATTCTCACCCGTCTTTCGCTACTCATACCGGCATTCTCACTTCTAAGCGCTCCACCAGTCCTTACGATCTAGCTTCAACGCCCTTAGAACGCTCCCCTACCACTGATACCATACGGTATCAATCCGCAGCTTCGGTGATACGTTTAGCCCCGTTACATTTTCGGCGCAGAGTCACTCGACCAGTGAGCTATTACGCACTCTTTAAATGGTGGCTGCTTCTAAGCCAACATCCTGGTTGTCTAAGCAACTCCACATCCTTTTCCACTTAACGTATACTTTGGGACCTTAGCTGGCGGTCTGGGCTGTTTCCCTCTTGACCACGGATCTTATCACTCGTAGTCTGACTCCTATGGATAAGTCATTGGCATTCGGAGTTTGACTGAATTCGGTAACCCGTTGGGGGCCCCTAGTCCAATCAGTGCTCTACCTCCAAGACTCTAACACATAAGGCTAGCCCTAAAGCTATTTCGGGGAGAACCAGCTATCTCCGAGTTCGATTGGAATTTCTCCGCTACCCACACCTCATCCCCGCACTTTTCAACGTGCGTGGGTTCGGACCTCCATTCAGTGTTACCTGAACTTCATCCTGGACATGGGTAGATCACTCGGTTTCGGGTCTACGACCACGTACTATATCGCCCTATTCAGACTCGCTTTCGCTGCGGCTCCGTCTCTTCAACTTAACCTTGCACGGGATCGTAACTCGCCGGTTCATTCTACAAAAGGCACGCCATCACTCGTTAACGAGCTCTGACTATTTGTAAGCACACGGTTTCAGGTTCTCTTTCACTCCCCTTCCGGGGTGCTTTTCACCTTTCCCTCACGGTACTGGTTCACTATCGGTCACTAGGTAGTATTTAGCCTTGGGAGATGGTCCTCCCAGATTCCGACGGAATTTCACGTGTTCCGCCGTACTCAGGATCCACTCAAGAGGGAACGAGGTTTCAACTACAGGGTTTTTACCTTCTTTGACGGACCTTTCCAGGTCGCTTCATTTACCCCGTTCCTTTGTAACTCCGTATAGAGTGTCCTACAACCCCAAGAGGCAAGCCTCTTGGTTTGGGCTATCTTCCGTTTCGCTCGCCGCTACTCAGGAAATCGCTATTGCTTTCTATTCCTCCAGGTACTTAGATGTTTCAGTTCCCTGGGTCTGTCCTCAGTACCCTATGTCTTCAGGTAAAGATACTACTCCATTACGAGTAGTGGGTTTCCCCATTCGGAAATCTCCGGATCAAAGCTTACTTACAGCTCCCCGAAGCATATCGGTGTTAGTCCCGTCCTTCATCGACTCCTAGTGCCAAGGCATCCACCGTGCGCCCTTTCTAACTTAACTAATTTTAAAACTAATTGAATTAAACTTACGCAGTTTAATGAATGACATTATCTAGTTTTCAAGGTACAAAGTTGAGAGTGAACTCTCAAAACTAAACAAAACAATGAAGAAACATTTTCATACATGAACCATCGGTTCATGATGTCTCCATAGAAAGGAGGTGATCCAGCCGCACCTTCCGATACGGCTACCTTGTTACGACTTCACCCCAATCATCTGTCCCACCTTAGGCGGCTGGCCCCTAAAAGGTTACCCCACCGACTTCGGGTGTTACAAACTCTCGTGGTGTGACGGGCGGTGTGTACAAGGCCCGGGAACGTATTCACCGCGGCATGCTGATCCGCGATTACTAGTGATTCCGGCTTCATGTAGGCGAGTTGCAGCCTACAATCCGAACTGAGAATAGTTTTATGGGATTAGCTCCACCTCGCGGTCTTGCAACCCTTTGTACTATCCATTGTAGCACGTGTGTAGCCCAGGTCATAAGGGGCATGATGATTTGACGTCATCCCCACCTTCCTCCGGTTTGTCACCGGCAGTCACCTTAGAGTGCCCAACTAAATGCTGGCAACTAAGATCAAGGGTTGCGCTCGTTGCGGGACTTAACCCAACATCTCACGACACGAGCTGACGACAACCATGCACCACCTGTCACTCTGTCCCCGAAGGGAAAGCCCTATCTCTAGGGTTGTCAGAGGATGTCAAGACCTGGTAAGGTTCTTCGCGTTGCTTCGAATTAAACCACATGCTCCACCACTTGTGCGGGCCCCCGTCAATTCCTTTGAGTTTCAGTCTTGCGACCGTACTCCCCAGGCGGAGTGCTTAATGCGTTAACTTCAGCACTAAAGGGCGGAAACCCTCTAACACTTAGCACTCATCGTTTACAGCGTGGACTACCAGGGTATCTAATCCTGTTTGCTCCCCACGCTTTCGCGCCTCAGCGTCAGTTACAGACCAGAAAGTCGCCTTCGCCACTGGTGTTCCTCCAAATCTCTACGCATTTCACCGCTACACTTGGAATTCCACTTTCCTCTTCTGCACTCAAGTTTCCCAGTTTCCAATGACCCTCCCCGGTTGAGCCGGGGGCTTTCACATCAGACTTAAGAAACCGCCTGCGCGCGCTTTACGCCCAATAATTCCGGACAACGCTTGCCACCTACGTATTACCGCGGCTGCTGGCACGTAGTTAGCCGTGGCTTTCTGGTTAGGTACCGTCAAGATGCCAGCTTATTCAACTAGCACTTATTCTTCCCTAACAACAGAGCTTTACGACCCGAAGGCCTTCATCGCTCACGCGGCGTTGCTCCGTCAGACTTTCGTCCATTGCGGAAGATTCCCTACTGCTGCCTCCCGTAGGAGTCTGGGCCGTGTCTCAGTCCCAGTGTGGCCGATCACCCTCTCAGGTCGGCTACGCATCGTCGCCTTGGTGAGCCGTTACCTCACCAACTAGCTAATGCGCCGCGGGCCCATCTTAAAGTGATAGCCGAAGCCATCTTTCAATAAAGGAACAGGAGTTCCTTTATATCATCCGGTATTAGCTCCGGTTTCCCGAAGTTATCCCAGTCTTACAGGTAGGTTGCCCACGTGTTACTCACCCGTCCGCCGCTAACTAACGGGAGCAAGCTCCCATTAGTCCGCTCGACTTGCATGTATTAGGCACGCCGCCAGCGTTCGTCCTGAGCCAGGATCAAACTCTCCATAAAAGTTAAGTTTAAATCTTGTATTGCTCAAAAAACTAATAATTGACGTTTACTTCATGTTTTGTTTAGTTTTCAAAGTTCATTTTGTCGCTTATCTCTTAGCGACTTATATAATAATAACATATTTAAGTTTGTTTGGTCAACAACTTTTTTATATTATTTTCTTGCCTCATTTATTGGTTTAATGTGACAACGTTTAATAATATACCATTAATCTTTTTTGATTGCAATAACTTTATAATAAAAAGATCATATTTCTCATTATAGCAAAAGAATAGTTAACTTTACTAAACGCTATTTTCTATAATGAAAAACAATTACTCCGCCTTTATAGGTAATTCTACTACAAATAGTGAGCCTTTACCGATCTCACTTTTTACATATACTATCCCTTTGTGCATATCAACAATTTTCTTTACGATTGATAAACCCAATCCATTTCCGCCGGTTGTTCTGTCTCTTGATTTATCTGCTTTATAAAATCTTTCAAATATATGCACTTGATCTTCTTCAGAAATACCAATTCCAGTATCTTGAATTTGTATAACTACCTTGTCATTATCTTGTATAGCAGATATAAATATATCACCATCGTTAGAAGTAAACTTTATACTGTTTGTAATTAAATTCATCCAAACCTGATTCAAAAGAGCTTCGTCTCCAATAAAGTCAATTTTACCAAGGTCAACATGCATATTGATATTTTTTTCCAATATCTGAGGTTCGCAGCTTAACAATGAGTACATAAGTTGGCTATTTAATGAAAAACTGTTCTTTTCTATTGGCTGGTTTTGTGATTCTAGAGAAGTTAGCTTTAGTAGATTATCACTTAGCTTCGATAATCTTGTACTTTCATACTCAATTATATTTAAATATTGCTTTCGCTCTTCTAATGGTAAACTTTCATTTTGCAAGACTCTAGCAAAACCTTTAATAGATGTTAAAGGCGATTGAATTTCATGTGAAACGTTAGAAATAAACTCTTGTCGCATGTTTTCCATTTGATCTAAATTTTTGGCCATATTGTTAAAGCTATCTATTATCTGTCCTATTTCACCACCAAATGCATTCCTGAATTTTTCAAGATCCACCGATACGTTAAACTCACCTCTTGAAATACTTCTAATTGCCTGCATAATTTCTTTTACCATTTTCATTTGCTTTGGATGATGAAACATTCTACCAAACACAGCTCCTCCGAGCATTAATAATAGAAAGGTTAAAAAAGTATTTATGATTCGTTTCGTTAAATCTGATAAATTAGTGAGATGATGTTCATATAAGTAAATAGTAGAATAGTGAACAATTACGCTTCCGATCGTTATTGCAGTCGTTAATAATAATGTAGCCCCAATAACATCTCTAATTTTTTTTAATACTTTCATTTCAATAACTCCATTCGATACCCTAATCCCCATACAGTCGAAATTTTAAAACCAAATTCTTTCTCGGGAAATCTTTCCCTCAATCGCTTTATATGAACATCTACAGTTCTTTCATCCCCTGCATAATCGAATCCCCAAATGTTTTCAATTAATTGTTCTCTGGAATAAGTCCTACCTAAAGAGCTTGCTAAAGTAAATAAAAGTTCTAACTCTTTCAATGGCATATTGATTACTTCATTTTCATTTAGAACTTTGTAATTACCGTGGTCTATTACTAAACTTCCTATTTGAACAATTTTAGATGAAGATATTTTTGATCTTCTTAATAAAGCTTTTACCCGAACAACCAATTCGACTGGTTCAAACGGTTTTACAATATAGTCGTCGGTCCCTAATTTAAACCCCCTAACTTTCTGTTCGGTTTCACCTTTTGCAGTTAGCATAATTATAGGAAGATCACATTCGTTACGTATTTCTCTACAAAGTTCGAATCCATCCATTTTAGGCATCATTAAGTCAATAATTAACATATCTATTTTGTTATCTTCAAAAACACTAATTGCTTCAATACCATTTGTAGCCTCAAAAACAGTAAAGCCCTCATCTCGAAGTAAAACATTTAATAGTTTTCGAATATGTGGATCGTCGTCTACGATTAAGATACTAGCCATAAAAACACCTTCCCTAAAATTTAATCACACTGCATTATTTACTCTTAATTGTTGTTCTGCAAATTCTCTATACATTAAATGGTTACTATATAATTCTTCATGTGTCCCAATACCAGTTATTTTTCCTTTATCTAAAAATACAATTTGATCCGCATCTATAACTGTGGAAAGACGATGAGCAATAATTAACGTAGTTCTCCCTTTCATTAAATTGGAAAGTGCATTTTGTACAACTAATTCCGACCTACTATCGAGATTCGAAGTTGCCTCATCCAACATTAATAATTTAGGGTTTCTTAGTAAAGCTCTGGCAATACCTATTCGTTGTCTTTGCCCCCCAGAGAGTTTTATACCTCTTTCTCCAACCTCTGTATTAAAACCTTCAGGTAAGTCATTAACAAATTGATCTACATATGCCATACTGGATACATAAGCCAATTCTTCATTAGATATCTCTCTTTTAATCCCATAACAAATGTTATCTCTAATTGTCCCTACAATTAGTGGACTTTCTTGTGCAACATAACCTATTTGTTTTCTCCAACTCTCTAAATTGAAACTAATAATTGGATTATCTCCAATTGTTATTTCCCCATTTTTAGGAGGATAGAACCGTTCAACGAGTGAAAATAAAGTTGTCTTTCCACTTCCACTTGGCCCTACAATAGCTGTTACCTTACCCGGAGGAATCACAAAATTAAGATTTATTAACAGCTCTTCTTCCTTATACGCAAAATGTAACTTATTAATCTTAATTGGTAAGTTCATATCAACTTCATCTTTTCCAGTTTGATAATCTTCTTCTTCTAGTTCTAATATACTGATCATTCTTTCAGTAGCACCTTTTGTTTTTTGAAGCTCAGTAAAGAAATGTGTAATTTGCGTTATTGGGAAGATAATTTGGAATAAATACAGTATATAGGCTACTAAAGCCCCTGCAGTTATTGCACCTGATGAGACCCTAACCCCGCCATATCCAATAATAACTACTAAAATAAGCATCAATACAAATGAAACAATTGGACCAATGAAAGAGTGTAACTTTCCTTCCTTAATACCGAAAGATAATAAATTATTAATTCCCTTGTTTCCATTAGTAATTTCAGTAGTTTCTGCATTCGAAACTTTTACTAATCTAATTTCTGAAAAAACTTGGCTTATTAATGATGTGAATTTTGCTGTCTCATCTTGGGTTGCTTTTGATAATTTTGACATTTGTTTTCCAATAGGGATAAATATAAGAGCAATGACAGGTATAATACTAAATGTTACTAATGTCATTCTCCAATCTAATACTAGTAGTAATATAAAAGATCCAATAATTGATATGATTCCTGTTAAAAAGTTTGTAATATGTTCTGTTATTAGCATTTTTAAAATTGCTGTATCATTCGTAACTCGACTAACATTATCACCAGTCTGAGTCTCATCGAAATAAGATATTGGAAGTACAATCATTTTCTTCCACAATCGGTGTCTTACATTGGCAACAACTGTATTTCCTACGCGGCTAAGCAGATAGATCGAAGCTGCTGATGAAATAGCCTGTATGATTAGTACAGTAACAAAAACCGCTATTTGTCCGGCACTTAAGGATGCTAATGAAAAACCATCTACAAATTTCTTAGTAAGCAAAGGTAATAGTAACCCGACTAAAGTAGTGGCTACACTTAATAGTACGCCTATTGCAAACAACCATTTGGGAGGATTTGCATTTTTTATTAAAGAGATAAAATTTCTCCAGTCACTTTTTTTATTTGAATTAGTTTCTTCTTTCATATCTTTACTCCTTACTCTTACTATTTTTTATCTACATTACCTTTAAAATTTACAACTAAAATATGAATAAAGAATGAACTAAATTATTTTTTTCTTGATATAAATCGACATCTTAAATATTTTTTTATAACGCAAAAAAACATCAGCTATTAGGCTGATGTTTTTGGTTACCAGGCGACGTTCTACTCTCACAGGGGGAAACCCCCAACTACCATCGACGCAAAAGAGCTTAACTGCCGTGTTCGGTATGGGAACGGGTGTGACCTCTTTGCCATAATCACCTGATTTATAGAGTTGTACTTCGTACCCTCAAAACTAGATAATGTCATTATCAAACTTGTTAGTTAAGTCCTCGACCGATTAGTATCAGTCAGCTCCACGTGTCACCACGCTTCCACCTCTGACCTATCAACCTGATCGTCTCTCAGGGGTCTTACTAGCTTAACGCTATGGGAAATCTCATCTTGAGGGGGGCTTCATGCTTAGATGCTTTCAGCACTTATCCCTTCCACACATAGCTACCCAGCCATGCTCTTGGCAGAACAACTGGTACACCAGCGGTGTGTCCATCCCGGTCCTCTCGTACTAAGGACAGCTCCTCTCAAATTTCCTGCGCCCACGACGGATAGGGACCGAACTGTCTCACGACGTTCTGAACCCAGCTCGCGTACCGCTTTAATGGGCGAACAGCCCAACCCTTGGGACCGACTACAGCCCCAGGATGCGATGAGCCGACATCGAGGTGCCAAACCTCCCCGTCGATGTGGACTCTTGGGGGAGATAAGCCTGTTATCCCCGGGGTAGCTTTTATCCGTTGAGCGATGGCCCTTCCATACGGAACCACCGGATCACTAAGCCCGACTTTCGTCCCTGCTCGACTTGTAGGTCTCGCAGTCAAGCTCCCTTATGCCTTTACACTCTTCGAATGATTTCCAACCATTCTGAGGGAACCTTTGGGCGCCTCCGTTACTCTTTAGGAGGCGACCGCCCCAGTCAAACTGCCCACCTGACACTGTCTCCGAGCCGGATCACGGCTCTAGGTTAGAATTTCAATACAGCCAGGGTAGTATCCCACCGACGCCTCCACCGAAGCTAGCGCTCCGGCTTCTCAGGCTCCTACCTATCCTGTACAAGCTGTACCAAAATTCAATATCAAGCTGCAGTAAAGCTCCACGGGGTCTTTCCGTCCTGTCGCGGGTAACCTGCATCTTCACAGGTACTATAATTTCACCGAGTCTATGGTTGAGACAGTGCCCAAATCGTTACGCCTTTCGTGCGGGTCGGAACTTACCCGACAAGGAATTTCGCTACCTTAGGACCGTTATAGTTACGGCCGCCGTTTACTGGGGCTTCAATTCAGAGCTTCTCCCGTAAGGGATAACCCCTCCTCTTAACCTTCCAGCACCGGGCAGGCGTCAGCCCCTATACTTCGCCTTGCGGCTTCGCAGAGACCTGTGTTTTTGCTAAACAGTCGCTTGGGCCTTTTCACTGCGGCTCTCCCGGGCATACACCCAAAAGAGCACCCCTTCTCCCGAAGTTACGGGGTCATTTTGCCGAGTTCCTTAACCATAGTTCTCTCGCTCACCTTAGGATTCTCTCCTCGCCTACCTGTGTCGGTTTGCGGTACAGGCACCTATTTCCTCGCTAGAAGCTTTTCTTGGCAGCGTAGAATCAGGAACTTCGGTACTATATTTCCCTCGCCATCACAACTCAGCCTTATGATGTGCGGATTTGCCTACACATCAGCCTAATTGCTTGGACGCGCATATCCAGCAGCGCGCTTACCCTATCTTTCTGCGTCCCTCCATTGCTCAAACGGAAATGAGGTGGTACAGGAATATCAACCTGTTGTCCATCGCCTACGCCTGTCGGCCTCGGCTTAGGTCCTGACTAACCCTGGGAGGACGAGCCTTCCCCAGGAAACCTTAGGCATACGGTGGACGGGATTCTCACCCGTCTTTCGCTACTCATACCGGCATTCTCACTTCTAAGCGCTCCACCAGTCCTTACGATCTAGCTTCAACGCCCTTAGAACGCTCCCCTACCACTGATACCATACGGTATCAATCCGCAGCTTCGGTGATACGTTTAGCCCCGTTACATTTTCGGCGCAGAGTCACTCGACCAGTGAGCTATTACGCACTCTTTAAATGGTGGCTGCTTCTAAGCCAACATCCTGGTTGTCTAAGCAACTCCACATCCTTTTCCACTTAACGTATACTTTGGGACCTTAGCTGGCGGTCTGGGCTGTTTCCCTCTTGACCACGGATCTTATCACTCGTAGTCTGACTCCTATGGATAAGTCATTGGCATTCGGAGTTTGACTGAATTCGGTAACCCGTTGGGGGCCCCTAGTCCAATCAGTGCTCTACCTCCAAGACTCTAACACATAAGGCTAGCCCTAAAGCTATTTCGGGGAGAACCAGCTATCTCCGAGTTCGATTGGAATTTCTCCGCTACCCACACCTCATCCCCGCACTTTTCAACGTGCGTGGGTTCGGACCTCCATTCAGTGTTACCTGAACTTCATCCTGGACATGGGTAGATCACTCGGTTTCGGGTCTACGACCACGTACTATATCGCCCTATTCAGACTCGCTTTCGCTGCGGCTCCGTCTCTTCAACTTAACCTTGCACGGGATCGTAACTCGCCGGTTCATTCTACAAAAGGCACGCCATCACTCGTTAACGAGCTCTGACTATTTGTAAGCACACGGTTTCAGGTTCTCTTTCACTCCCCTTCCGGGGTGCTTTTCACCTTTCCCTCACGGTACTGGTTCACTATCGGTCACTAGGTAGTATTTAGCCTTGGGAGATGGTCCTCCCAGATTCCGACGGAATTTCACGTGTTCCGCCGTACTCAGGATCCACTCAAGAGGGAACGAGGTTTCAACTACAGGGTTTTTACCTTCTTTGACGGACCTTTCCAGGTCGCTTCATTTACCCCGTTCCTTTGTAACTCCGTATAGAGTGTCCTACAACCCCAAGAGGCAAGCCTCTTGGTTTGGGCTATCTTCCGTTTCGCTCGCCGCTACTCAGGAAATCGCTATTGCTTTCTATTCCTCCAGGTACTTAGATGTTTCAGTTCCCTGGGTCTGTCCTCAGTACCCTATGTCTTCAGGTAAAGATACTACTCCATTACGAGTAGTGGGTTTCCCCATTCGGAAATCTCCGGATCAAAGCTTACTTACAGCTCCCCGAAGCATATCGGTGTTAGTCCCGTCCTTCATCGACTCCTAGTGCCAAGGCATCCACCGTGCGCCCTTTCTAACTTAACTAATTTTAAAACTAATTGAATTAAACTTACGCAGTTTAATGAATGACATTATCTAGTTTTCAAGGTACAAAGTTGAGAGTGAACTCTCAAAACTAAACAAAACAATGAAGAAACATTTTCATACATGAACCATCGGTTCATGATGTCTCCATAGAAAGGAGGTGATCCAGCCGCACCTTCCGATACGGCTACCTTGTTACGACTTCACCCCAATCATCTGTCCCACCTTAGGCGGCTGGCCCCTAAAAGGTTACCCCACCGACTTCGGGTGTTACAAACTCTCGTGGTGTGACGGGCGGTGTGTACAAGGCCCGGGAACGTATTCACCGCGGCATGCTGATCCGCGATTACTAGTGATTCCGGCTTCATGTAGGCGAGTTGCAGCCTACAATCCGAACTGAGAATAGTTTTATGGGATTAGCTCCACCTCGCGGTCTTGCAACCCTTTGTACTATCCATTGTAGCACGTGTGTAGCCCAGGTCATAAGGGGCATGATGATTTGACGTCATCCCCACCTTCCTCCGGTTTGTCACCGGCAGTCACCTTAGAGTGCCCAACTAAATGCTGGCAACTAAGATCAAGGGTTGCGCTCGTTGCGGGACTTAACCCAACATCTCACGACACGAGCTGACGACAACCATGCACCACCTGTCACTCTGTCCCCGAAGGGAAAGCCCTATCTCTAGGGTTGTCAGAGGATGTCAAGACCTGGTAAGGTTCTTCGCGTTGCTTCGAATTAAACCACATGCTCCACCACTTGTGCGGGCCCCCGTCAATTCCTTTGAGTTTCAGTCTTGCGACCGTACTCCCCAGGCGGAGTGCTTAATGCGTTAACTTCAGCACTAAAGGGCGGAAACCCTCTAACACTTAGCACTCATCGTTTACAGCGTGGACTACCAGGGTATCTAATCCTGTTTGCTCCCCACGCTTTCGCGCCTCAGCGTCAGTTACAGACCAGAAAGTCGCCTTCGCCACTGGTGTTCCTCCAAATCTCTACGCATTTCACCGCTACACTTGGAATTCCACTTTCCTCTTCTGCACTCAAGCTTCCCAGTTTCCAATGACCCTCCCCGGTTGAGCCGGGGGCTTTCACATCAGACTTAAGAAACCGCCTGCGCGCGCTTTACGCCCAATAATTCCGGACAACGCTTGCCACCTACGTATTACCGCGGCTGCTGGCACGTAGTTAGCCGTGGCTTTCTGGTTAGGTACCGTCAAGGTGCCAGCTTATTCAACTAGCACTTATTCTTCCCTAACAACAGAGCTTTACGACCCGAAGGCCTTCATCGCTCACGCGGCGTTGCTCCGTCAGACTTTCGTCCATTGCGGAAGATTCCCTACTGCTGCCTCCCGTAGGAGTCTGGGCCGTGTCTCAGTCCCAGTGTGGCCGATCACCCTCTCAGGTCGGCTACGCATCGTCGCCTTGGTGAGCCGTTACCTCACCAACTAGCTAATGCGCCGCGGGCCCATCTGTAAGTGATAGCCGAAGCCATCTTTCAATAAAGGAACAGGAGTTCCTTTATGTCATCCGGTATTAGCTCCGGTTTCCCGAAGTTATCCCAGTCTTACAGGTAGGTTGCCCACGTGTTACTCACCCGTCCGCCGCTAACTAACGGGAGCAAGCTCCCATTAGTCCGCTCGACTTGCATGTATTAGGCACGCCGCCAGCGTTCGTCCTGAGCCAGGATCAAACTCTCCATAAAAGTTAAGTTTAAATCTTGTATTGCTCAAAAAACTAATAATTGACGTTTACTTCATGTTTTGTTTAGTTTTCAAAGTTCATTTTGTCGTCCATATCTCTTGGCGACTTCTATATAATAACAAATCCAACAACCTTGGTCAATAGTTTTTATAATATAATTTCAAAAAAAATAAACAAAACATTGTGCTTCATTAAACTCCCCTTCACGACAGCATTTTCCCCCTTGTCTAAAGTAGTACAAATAATGTAGGTATACTAATCAAAATAAAATAAGTAAGCGCCGGAAACAAATTGTGGAAAGTGTTTCCGGCGCTTACTCTTTCTGGCTTTAATGATTCATCAGTATACAGTCAAAAAAAAGAGAGAACCTAATTATGTCCTCTCTTTTTTAGTAACCGCTCAATTATTCTTCTGTTGTTTCAATTTCATCTTCGTTTTCAAGAGTCGTTAATTCATCTTCATTTTCAGCTTCTTCATCAATTACCTCTTCTTCTTTTGCAGCAATTGCTACAGTCGCAACATGACCTTCTTGATCAAGTTTTATTAATTTAACACCTTGGGTAACTCGACCTAAACGTGAAATTTGTTCAATTGGCATACGGATCATTACACCAGACTCAGTAATTAACATTAAATCCTGTTCATCACTTACACATTTTAATGAAATCATTTTACCATTTTTATCTGTAACATTTAGCGTTTTTAAACCTTTACCACCACGGCTTTGAATACGGTATTCTTCCTGTGCAGTTCGCTTACCATAACCAAGTTCCGTAACAACAAGAATATCTAAGTGTTCTTCAACAACTTCCATTCCAACAACATAATCATCATCAGAAAGTGTAATTGCTTTAACACCCGTTGCCGTTCTTCCCATTGATCTAACATCGTCTTCATTAAAGCGAATCATCATACCTTTTGAAGTACCGACAACAATATCTTTTGTTCCGTCAGTTAGACGTACTGATATTACGTCATCATCTTCTTTTAAATTAATTGCAATTAACCCGTTAGTACGAATGTTTGCAAAGGCAGATAAAGGTACACGTTTTGCTATTCCTTGTTTTGTTGTAAAGAATAGGTACCAATCCTCTAAAAATTCACTTACTGGAATAATAGCGTTAATATTTTCATCTCGGTCAATTTCTAGTAAGTTTACGATCGGTAATCCTTTAGCAGTACGACTAAACTCTGGAATCTCATAACCTTTTGAACGGTATACTTTTCCCTTATTCGTAAAGAATAAAATTGTATCATGTGTTGAAGGTGTTAGTAAGTGTTCTAAGAAGTCATCATTATTAGTACCCATTCCTTGAATACCACGTCCACCTCTACGTTGAGATCGGTAAGTAGAAACTGGAAGACGTTTAATATATCCATTATGAGTTAAACTTACAATGATATTCTCCACTGGTATTAAGTCTTCATCTTCAATGATTTCAAGTCCACCAGGAACAATTGCTGTTCTTCGTTTATCATTATACTGCTCTTTTAGCTGAGTTAATTCTTCTCGAATTATTTCAAGAACTCTTTCCTCATCCGCAAGAATTGCTCTTAATTCTGCAATTAACTTGATTAGCTCTTGATATTCTTCTTCAATTTTTTCGCGCTCTAAACCTGTTAAACGTTGTAACCTCATATCTAAAATTGCTTGTGCTTGCTTTTCAGATAAATTAAAAGTTTCCATTAAACCATTTTTAGCAATTTCTCCTGTTTGAGAAGCTCTAATTAAACTAATTACCTCATCTAAATGGTCTAAAGCAACCTTCAAACCTTCTAAAATATGTGCACGCGCTTCTGCTTTTTCTAACTCAAACTGTGTTCTACGTTTAATAACAACAATTTGATGGTCTAAATAGTGTTTTAAACAGCTCTTTAGGGATAGAACTTTTGGTTCACCATTTACAAGTGCTAATAAATTAATACCAAAACTTGTTTGAAGAGCAGTTTGCTTATATAGATTATTTAAAAGTACATTTGCGTTCGCGTCTCTTCTAACTTCAATGACAATACGCATACCATTTCGATCAGATTCATCGCGTAAATCAGTAATACCTTCTATTTTCTTATCTCGAACTAGTTCAGCAATTCGTTCAACAAGCTTAGCTTTATTTACTTGATATGGTAACTCTGTAACAATTATTGTTTGTCTACCATTTGCTTTTTCTTCAATTTCAACTTTTGCCCTAATAATGATAGAGCCTTTACCAGTTTCATAGGCCTTGCGGATACCGCTTTTACCTAGAATCATACCTGATGTAGGAAAATCTGGCCCCTGAATATATTCCATTAATTCTTGTGTAGTGATTTCTGGCTCTTTACTTAATGCAAGAACACCATCAATTATTTCACCTAATTGGTGCGGAGGAATATTTGTGGCCATACCAACCGCTATACCCGTTGCTCCGTTTACTAACAAGTTAGGGAATCGTGCAGGAAGAACGATTGGCTCTCTTTCTGAACCATCGTAGTTATCTTGAAAATCAATCGTGTTTTTATTAATATCACGAATCAATTCCATCGAAATTTTAGACATTCTAGCCTCTGTATAACGCATCGCCGCTGCCGCGTCTCCATCGACTGATCCAAAATTCCCATGGCCATCTACTAACATATATCTGAAGTTAAAGTCCTGAGCCATACGTACCATTGTTTCGTATACAGCAGAGTCACCATGTGGGTGATACTTACCAATTACTTCACCAACGATACGCGCTGACTTTTTATAGGCTTTATCAGCTGTCATACCTAAATCATTCATTGCATATAAAATTCTTCTATGTACAGGCTTAAGACCGTCTCGTACATCTGGTAACGCTCGAGAAACAATTACACTCATTGCATAATCTAGGAAGGAATTACGCATTTCATGACTAATATTTATTTCTTTAATTTGTTGATTTTCACTCAACATCGGCACCTCCCTTTAGTTTCCGTATCTACCTGAGAAAAGGAGCATAATGCTCCTTACAACTACTTATTAAATATCTAAATTCTTTACATACTTAGCGTTATCTTGAATAAAGTTACGTCTTGGCTCTACTTTTTCACCCATTAATGTTTCAAATGTTTCATCCGCTTCGATCGCATCTTGTAGGTTAACTTGTAGTAACGTTCTAGTTTCTGGATTCATTGTAGTTTCCCATAACTGTTCAGGGTTCATTTCACCTAAACCTTTATATCGTTGGATAACAGGTTTTGGTACTGCATTTAAAGTCGACATAATTTCATCCATTTGTCGATCATTATAAGCATATTGTATTTTTTTCCCTTGCTGGATCTTATATAAAGGTGGTTGAGCAATATAAATATAACCACTTTCAATGATTTGACGCATATAACGATATAAGAACGTTAACAATAAAGTACGAATGTGGGCACCATCTACATCAGCATCCGTCATCAATATAATTTTATGATATCGTGCTTTCTCGATATCGAAATCATCACCGATTCCAGTACCAAAAGCAGTAATCATTGAACGAACCTCGTTATTTGATAAAATTTTATCAAGTCGAGCCTTTTCTACATTAATAATTTTTCCACGTAAAGGAAGAATTGCTTGGAAGTGGCGATCTCGTCCTTGTTTAGCACTTCCACCCGCTGAGTCACCCTCAACGATATAAATTTCACTAATAGAAGAATCTTTTGAAGAACAATCAGCTAATTTCCCAGGTAAACTTGATACTTCTAAAGCACTTTTTCTTCTTGTTAATTCACGAGCCTTTTTAGCAGCAACTCGAGCCCTAGCCGCCATTAAACCTTTTTCAACTATTTTTTTAGCCTCTGTCGGATTCTCTAATAAAAACTTTTCAAGGTTTTCTCCAAAAACTTGCTCTGTAATCGTACGAACTTCACTATTACCCAACTTAGTTTTTGTTTGTCCCTCAAACTGTGGATCTGGATGTTTAACAGAAACGATCGCCGTTAATCCCTCACGTACATCCTCACCCGATAAGTTGCTATCTTGTTCCTTAATTAAACCATTCTTACGACCATAATCATTAATAACACGAGTTAAAGCTGTTTTAAATCCAACCTCGTGCGTACCACCTTCATGTGTATTAATATTATTCGTGAAAGAGTAAATATTACTTGTATAGCTTTCGTTATATTGAAGTGCAATTTCTACACTAATTCCATCTTTTTCACCAATCACAAAAATTGGTTCGTCATGTATTACTTCTTTAGAACGATTTAAATGTTCAACGTAAGATTTAATTCCACCTTCGTAATGGAATTCTTTCTTTTGTTTGTTTTCTCTACGGTCTTCGATTGTTAAGCGAATACCTCTATTAAGGAACGCTAATTCTCTTAAACGGTTTGCTAATGTATCAAAGTCATAAACTGTTGTTTCAGTGAAAATTTCTGCATCAGGTTTGAAATGAGTAATTGTACCCGTAACATCAGTTTCACCAACGATACTCATATCTGCAACAGGTATACCTTTAGAAAATTGTTGATAATAAATAGTACCTTCACGATGTACATGAACTTCTAGCAAAGTAGACAAAGCATTTACTACTGATGCACCTACCCCGTGTAATCCACCAGATACCTTGTATCCACCACCGCCAAATTTTCCACCCGCATGAAGTACCGTCATAATTACTTCTAGTGCAGGTCTACCCATTTTTTCATGGATACCTACTGGAATCCCACGGCCATTATCTTTAACTGTAATACTATTATCTTCTTCAATTATTAAATTAATCTCATCACAGTATCCAGCCAATGCCTCATCAATACTGTTATCAACGATTTCCCATACTAAGTGATGTAATCCTTTTCCGCTCGTAGAACCGATATACATACCCGGTCTTTTACGTACGGCTTCTAAACCTTCAAGAACTTGAATCTGATTTTCATCATAATTATGTTCTTGCATTTTTTGATCCATTGTCATGAACACTCACCTACTTTTTTTATTTTACATAAAAGAATTAGTAAATTTCAGCTATGCTTACTAGGCGGCGTAGTAGAAATTTCATAAATTATTTATCGAGAAGTACTTATAATTGTTCCATGTGAAACATTTATAATATTAGCTTGTTTTATCGTTTCGTGCTGAATTCCGTCGACACTTGTTGTTGTAACAAAAGTCTGTACTTTATTTTGAATTGCATTTAATAAGTGTGTTTGACGATAGTCATCTAGCTCTGAAAGAACATCATCTAATAAAAGAATAGGATATTCTCCAACTTCCTCTTTAATCAGTTCAATTTCTGCTAGTTTTAATGAAAGAGCTGTTGTCCGCTGCTGTCCTTGCGATCCAAAAGTTTGAACGTTTTTATCGTTTACCATAAAAACTAGGTCATCTCTATGCGGACCAAGCAATGTAGTACCTCTTGATACTTCACGCTCTTTTTCAGCTTCGAATTGTTTTATGTACTCATCTTCCATTTTCGTCAAATGTGTTAAATCTGATACATTAATGCTTGGTTTATATATAATTTCTAGCTTTTCGGTCTCTCTAGAAATTTGACTATGAATAGGCGATGCCCAATCCTGTAGTAATTTGATGAACGAAATTCGTTTTTCAATTATTTTTACGGCATGTTTTACAAGCTGAGATGTTAGGACTTCAAGCATTAAATAGTTCCTATCTCGGCTGGTTTGTAATGTTTTTAGTAGTGAATTTCGCTGTTGGAGGATTCTTTGGTACTGACTCAGTTCATGTAGGTAAACAGGCGAAACTTGTCCTAGTTCCATATCTAGGAATTTACGACGCACTTGCGGACTACCTTTTACTAAGTGTAAATCTTCCGGTGCAAACATAACGACATTCATCACGCCTATATATTGACTTAACTTCATCTGTTCAAGATGGTTCAGCTTTGCTTTCTTACCTTTCTTTGAGAGGATTAGCTGTAGTGTTACTTGCTGATTTTTTTTCTGTAACGTACCCTTTATTGTACCATATTCTTCATCCCAACGTATCATTTCTTTGTCATTACTTGTTCGATGAGACTTTGTTAAAGCTAGCACATAAATGGATTCCATTAAATTTGTTTTACCTTGAGCATTCTCACCAATAATGACATTAACATTATTTTGAAAATTTAATTCAAGTTTTTCATAATTACGATATTGTTTTAGTTGTAAATCTTTAATATACAATGGGATTCCCCCAAAACTTATGAAGTTATAATATACAAACCTTTTCCAGTTATAGAAATTGTATCATTTAGGACTAATTTTTTTCCTCTTCTGTTCTCAGGTTCATTGTTCACAAAAATTTCATGCTCCGATAGAAACCATTTGGCCATTCCGCCTGTATCAATTACACCCGCAAGCTTTAAAAATTGACCTAATGTAATATACTCTGTATTTATTTTAACTTTTTCTGTTTTCATTTTTTATCACCCTCATTTATCCATTCCTTAATTGTACTAAACTTCTGTAAGAAAAAAAACACTTAACCCTTATTTTGTCTATTAAGTACAAAAAGACTGACCTAAATGTACTATGCACTCCCCAAACAAATTTGTAGAATAAATTCCTTATTCATTCTACTGGTTGGAGATTGCTAGTACATTCTATTAGGTCAGCCCCTTTCGATAGTATTTACTAACTAGTATGTGCGAACTGGTAAAATTAATTGCAATGTTCTTGAATCATTTACAGTACGAATTAAAAATGGTCTCATAGCCCCCGTAAATTGAATATAAATTTCTGGGCTTTCAATTGCTTTTAATGCATCCATAACATATTTGGCACTAAAAGAAATTTTTAACTCTTCGCCTTTAATATCCTCGCAAACAATCTCGTCTACTACTTTACCGATTTCAGGAGAATACGAAGAAACATTGACAACTGAGTTACCAACCGTTTCTAGGTGAACAACATTATTTCTACCTTCCCTTGCTAATAAAGAAGCACGATCAATAGCTTGTAAGAATTCTTTCGTCATTACAGTTAGTTCCGTTTTACTTTCACTTGGAATTAACTTTGATGTATCCGGATAATTTCCTTCTAATAATCGGGTAAAGAATAATAGATGTTTTGTCTTAAATAAAGCTTGATGTTCTGTTAAGACGATTTCAACTTTTTCATCATTGTCATCTAGAATTTTACTTAATTCATTTAGACTTTTCCCAGGAATTACTACGCTAGCTTTAAATTCACTTGTTGTAGAGCTTCCGTCAATTTTAGCCTGTCTTAAAGCTAGTCGGTGGCTATCTGTCGCTATACATGTTAGATCACCATTTTCGATTTTCCAGTTTACACCGGTTAAAATTGGTCTAGTTTCTGAAGTTGATACTGCAAAAACTGTTTGACGAATCATAAATTTTAATAAATCTGCAGAAATAGAAATTGTTTCATGTTCTTCAATTTGAGGAAGTAGTGGATATTCCTCAGAATCAAAGCCATTTAAGCTAAATTCAGTTTTTCCGGCTTTTATTGTTGTTACATAATTATTATCAGACTCTAGTTCGACAAAATCTGAAGGTAATTTTTTTACAATATCACTAAAATATCGAGCATTTAATACAATACTTCCAGTTTGTTTTACATCAACTAGTTGTTGGTCATCTAATACTGTTGGTAAATAAGATTCTATCGATATATCTGAATCACTACCTGTGAAAGTTAGTCCTTCATTTGTAACGACTAGTTTAATACCCGTTAAGATTGGAATAGTTGTTCTTGATGAAACAGCTCTCATAACCTCTTGTACAGCTTTAACAAGATGATCTTTTTGTACAGTAAATTTCATTGTTTGTACTCCTTATATAATTTATAAAATAATATAGTAATAGTAGTAGGACCTGTGAATTTGTGGATAACTCTATTTTATTAAAGAAAAATAAGTCTATCAACATGTGGATAGACTGTGTAAAAAAGATAGAAAGTTATGCACAGGTAAATAACTCTACTGATTTAATTTTTCATTGATTTCTTTAATTTGAGATTGCAGCTGTGAGTCATTTTCAATTAATTTTGAAATTTTTTCATGCGCATGAATAACAGTTGTATGATCGCGGCCTCCAAACTCTTCTCCTATTTTAGGTAAAGAATGGTCTGTAAGCTCTCTTGAAAGATACATTGCAATCTGTCTTGGGAAGGCTACGGATTTTGTACGTTTCTTTGCTTTAAAATCCTCTAATTTAATACTAAAAAATTCTCCAACTGTTCGTTGAATATCGTGTATTGATACTGTTTTAGGTTTTGTTGCTGTAATTAAATTCTTTAAGGCTTCAGCGGCCACACTAGCATTAATATCCTTATTAATTAACGATGAATAAGCAACTACGCGAATAAGTGCTCCCTCTAATTCACGGATATTTGTATCAATTTGATTTGCTATATATAACATTACCTCATTTGGAATATCTAACCCCTCGGCCTTAGCCTTTTTACGTAAGATCGCTATCCTAGTTTCTAAATCCGGTGGTGTAATGTCTGTAATAAGGCCCCATTCAAATCGTGAACGAAGTCGATCTTCTAATGTAGGAATTTCTTTAGGTGGTCGGTCACTTGAGATAATGATTTGTTTACTTTCTTCATGAAGAGTATTAAACGTATGGAAAAATTCTTCCTGTGTTTGTTCTTTTCCAGCTAAGAACTGAATATCATCTATAAGTAGTACGTCTACATTACGATATTTATTTCTAAATTCAATTGCTTTATTATCACGAATTGAATTAATGAACTCATTTGTAAACTTTTCTGATGATAAATAAACGACTTTGGCATTTGGATTATGCTCAAGTACATAGTGTCCAATTGCGTGCATTAAGTGGGTTTTTCCTAACCCAACGCCCCCATATATAAATAATGGGTTATAGGCTTTTGCAGGTGCCTCAGCAACCGCTAATGATGCTGCATGGGCGAAACGGTTACCTGAACCAATTACGAAAGTATCAAAAGTATATTTAGGGTTTAACATACTTTGATTGAACTCTACTGGTTCCTCAAATTTTACTTTTGCTTTAACTGCCGGTATATTCATCTCTATTTCTTCTACATGATTTTGAGGAAGGATAAACTTAATTTCTAATTCGGCTCCAGTTATTTCTAAAACTGTATCCATTATCAATGATGAGTACTTTGACTCAAGCCAATCACGGGCGAATTCATTTGGGGCAATAATTGTTAAAGTATCATTCTTTAAAGAAAATGCCTTTGTTGATTTTAGCCATGTTTCAAAGCTTGGTTTACTTATTTTTTTTTCTATTTCTGCTAGAACCCTGGACCACAGATCCCCTATATTCTCCAAACAGTAATCCCTCCTTACAAAGCTTGTTCAACTTTTGTACAAGCACACAAATTAAGTATTTATTTTTATTCATGTCTTTGAATATGCGTTATTTTATAAAACTGCAAAAAACCACTTTATTTGACAGTATTCACCCATGTGGATAACTTTAAAATGGTACAAGTGTAAAACCTGTCCACAAGTTATTAACATCTGTGGACAAATAAAAATAATAAACAACTTGTCCAAAGTGGAAAACAAATTAATAATATCAAAAATCTTTAGCTATTTCAATGAATAGTTAATGTTATCCACATGCTAATCCACTTGTTTAAAAAAATTGTCCACAGAAAAAGAACTTGTGTAAAAGTTGTCAGTAACTGCTGTGGGTAAAAAATATGTTGAAAAATATTATCCACAGAGCACTTAACAATTTTAAGAAAAGGGAAAGTAGTAGTTTTTTGTAGATTTTTTTATTCACTTAAAAGCACGTTTCAAAAAATCTTTCGACACCATTTTTTTGCTTAGATTAATCGTTTATAAATTTATTGGAGGGAAATGATAGGAGTAAATCGCATTTCTTATATTAAATTAGGTGACTTTATTTTATTTTTTTCCTATTAAAACTCACTGGATCAACCATTCTTCATAAATTGGAAATAATTATTCATCATGATTTAACATCTTACATTGACATTAATAGTAGTTATTCTTTATAATTTATAGGACTGTCTATAACAGTAATTCCTCAGGGAGGTGTCATATAATGAAAAGAACATTTCAACCAAACAAACGTAAACGCAGTAAAGTACATGGTTTCCGTAGCCGTATGAGCACTGCAAATGGACGTAAAGTTCTAGCTGCTCGTCGTCGTAAAGGAAGAAAAGTATTATCTGCGTAGGCCACTGTCAACAGTGGTCTTTTTCACTAATAAGAAGGCCTTTTTTGCTTTTATGTCACAATTTGTAAGTAAAAAAGGCCTCATTTTTTATAAAAAAATTGTTATGATAATTGAAGGAATCATTTGAGGTGTCAGTAGAACATGAACAAGAAAAACAGAATAAAAAAGAATGCAGATTTTAGTCGCGTTTTTCAAGAGGGATCGTCAACTGCAAATCGACAATTTGTAATCTATACATTAAAAAAGGAAGATCAAAAGCAATTTCGTATAGGATTATCTGTTAGTAAGAAGTTAGGTAATGCTGTAGAACGAAATCATATTAAGCGGTATATAAGACAAGCTCTTACTGAATTAAGTGATGATCTTCGTGTGAATATGGATTATGTTGTAATCGCAAGAAAGCCCTGTACTGAACTACCTTTTAATGAATTTAAAAAAAGTTTAATTCATGTATTGAAAAGGGCGGAAGCGCTTAAAATACGTGATTCAAAACATAAATTAGATAAAAATCAAATTAAGTAATTACATATTTAAATGTAACTTCTTAAAGGAGGAACTAGTTTGAAGACTAAGAAGTACCAATTGCTAGTTACAGTTCTTTTATTAGTAGTCGTGTTAGCTGGATGTTCGCAAACCAACCAACCGATTACATCTGAAAGTACGGGGATTTGGAATGAGTATTTCGTTTATCCACTATCATGGTTAATCACAGCTGTATCTAAAATTTTTGGTGGAAGTTATGGAATGTCGATTATCGTCGTAACACTTTTAATCCGTTTAGCATTACTACCGTTAATGATTAAACAAATTAAAAGCACGAAAGCGATGCAGTCAATCCAGCCTGAAATGGCCAAACTTAAAGAAAAATATTCTTCTAAGGACCAAAAAACTGTCCAAAAATTAAATGAAGAAACAATGAAGTTGTACCAACAACATGGTGTAAACCCACTATCTGGTTGTTTACCAATTTTTATTCAAATGCCAATCTTAATTGCTTTCTATCATGCAATTATGAGAACAATGGAAATTAAAGCCCATGACTTCTTATGGTTCCAATTAGGACATCCGGATCCAATTTATGCTTTACCAATCATCGCTGGTATTACAACTTTCATTCAACAAAAGGTATCAATGAGTACTGGTTCAATGACGGGACCTGCTGCTCAACAAATGAAAATCATGCTTTATGTTATGCCAATCATGATTTTAATATTTGCTGTTAGACTTCCATCTGCTTTAGCTTTATATTGGGTAGTTGGTAATACATTTATGATTCTTCAAACATTATTTGTTAATAGAGGTAATACTACCGTTAAAAATAACAATGTAGGAGGGGCTAGTAAGTGAGAGAAGTAACTGCTACTGGTCAAACAATCGAACAAGCAGTTCAAATAGCACTTCAGCAACTTAGTTCAACAGAAGAAGACGTAGAAATTACAGTAATCGAAGACGGCAAAAAAGGATTTTTAGGATTTGGTGCTAAACCTGCTAAAGTATTAGTTGTTAAAAAGAAGACTTTAATCGAAAAAGCATACGACTACCTTTTAAATATTGTTAAAAGTCTTGATGAAACTGCAGATGTAAATTTCGAATTGCAAGGTACGAAGGAACAAACCTTCTTATTTACAGTAAAGGGTGATAAAGTTGCCCTTATTATTGGAAAAAGAGGTAATACTTTAAATGCTCTTCAATTCTTAGTTCAAACATTTGTAAATCGTCATTCAAAACAATTGATTCATGTTGTCGTTGACGCAGAGAATTATCGATTAAAACGTAAGGAGTCACTAGAAATTCTTGCAAAAAAGACTGCTCAAACAGTTTTAAAAACAAGAAAAGCGATCTCTTTAGAGCCAATGCCTTCTTTCGAAAGAAAAATAATACATCATATACTGACAGATATGCCAAATATCTCTACAAAGTCTGTAGGGCAAGATCCACATCGTCAATTAGTTATAGATTTAAAGAAACCAATTAAGGGCTGAGCCTTAATTGGTTTTTTAATGTTCTTCATTCAAGTCATTTAAGTTTACTTGTACTTTCGTACGGTTATAATATAAAAACATTCAATTATAAAATTCTTTATGCTATGCTATAGATTTAGAAGTAACATGTTAACTTTAGTTTAACATGCTCCGAGGTGATTTTTTGATGGAATTCGATACAATTACAGCCATATCGACCCCAAAAGGTGAAGGTGCAATTGCCATCGTTCGATTAAGTGGCGATGAAGCTGTTCAAATAGCGAATAAATTATTTAAAGAAAAAGATTTAAATATAGTAGATTCACACACAATTCATTACGGACATTTAGTCGATCCAAGTTCCGGTAATACTGTTGAGGAAGTTATGGTCTCGATCTTAAGAGCCCCAAAAACGTTTACACGTGAAGATGTTGTCGAAATAAATTGTCATGGTGGAATTTTTTCGGTTAACAAAGTACTTGAATTAGTACTATCACAAGGGGCTAGATTAGCGGAGCCTGGTGAATTTACAAAAAGAGCATTTCTTAATGGACGAATCGACCTATCTCAGGCAGAAGCAGTAATGGACCTAATTCGTTCAAAGACTGACAGGGCAATGGCGATCGCAATGAATCAAGTAGAAGGTCGATTATCGAAGTTAGTTAATAGCTTAAGGCAAACATTACTTGAGATTTTAGCTCATATTGAAGTAAATATTGATTACCCTGAATATGATGATGTTGAAGAAATGACCAATACTGTTTTAATTGAAAAAGCAAAAACAGTTCGAGTTGAAATACAAAAACTGCTAGAAACATCAAAACAAGGTAAGATTTTACGTGAAGGACTATCTACTGTCATTATAGGTAGACCGAATGTTGGGAAATCATCACTTTTAAACACACTAGTTCAGGAAAGCAAGGCAATTGTTACTGATATTCCAGGTACAACGCGTGATGTTATTGAAGAATACGTAAATGTAAAAGGTGTACCATTACGCCTAATAGATACAGCCGGTATTCGTGAAACTAAGGATGTTGTCGAAGCAATCGGTGTTGAAAGATCTAAAAAAGTATTGAATTTGGCTGATTTAGTTTTATTTGTTTTAAATAATAATGAGCAACTAAGTGAAGAAGACCGTAAATTATTTGCCGAAATGAGCGGTAAAGATGTAATTGTGATCATTAACAAAACAGATTTGTCACAAAAACTTGATCTGAATGAAGTAAAAGCTTTAGTTGGTAATGCTACAATTGTTACGACTTCCTTAAAAGAAGAAAAAGGAATTGATGATTTAGAAAAAGCAATAGCCAACTTATATTTTGAAGGGCAAATTGAGGCACAAGATTTAACTTATTTATCTAATGCTAGACATATTGCGCTATTAAAACAATCAGAACATACAATTAATGATGCAATAGAGGCAATGAAAAATGGTATGCCGATTGACTTAGTACAGATTGACTTAACAAGAGCATGGGAATTGTTAGGTGAAATCGTTGGCGATACAGTTCAGGAAAGTTTAATCAACCAGTTATTTTCTCAATTCTGTTTAGGAAAATAAAATGGTTAGGAGGAGAAAAAATGAGTTTTGAAGCAGGCAATTATGATGTAATCGTTATTGGAGCTGGTCATGCTGGATGTGAAGCCGGTTTGTCATCTGCTCGAATGGGTGCAAAAACATTAATGCTGACAATAAATCTCGATATGGTCGCATTTATGCCCTGTAACCCATCAGTAGGTGGTCCTGCCAAGGGGATTGTTGTACGTGAAATTGATGCACTTGGCGGTGAAATGGGTCGAAATATCGATAAAACACATATTCAAATGAGAATGTTAAATACAGGTAAAGGTCCGGCAGTACGCGCATTGCGTGCTCAAGCGGATAAATTTGCTTATCAGCACGAATTAAAGAAAACCATTGAAAATACGGAGAATCTTACACTAAAGCAAGGTTTAGTAGAAAGATTAATTGTAGAAGATGGACAATGCACAGGTGTAATTACACAAACTGGTGCAATTTATCGTTCAAAGACAGTTGTCATTACAACTGGTACTTTCTTACGCGGAGAAATTATTGTAGGAGAATTAAAATACTCAAGTGGTCCTAATAATCAACAACCAGCAATTAAGCTTTCCGAGCACTTAGAGGAATTAGGAATTGAACTTGTTCGTTTTAAAACAGGTACACCTCCTCGTGTAAATAGTCATAGTATTGATTATTCAAAAACAGAAATACAACCTGGTGATGATGTACCTCGTGCATTTTCATTCGAAACAGAACCAGTTGAAACAGAACAAATTCCTTGTTGGTTAACTTATACAAGTGAGATTACACATCAAATCATCGACGATAACTTACACCGTTCGCCGATGTACTCTGGTATGATTAAAGGTACTGGGCCACGCTATTGTCCTTCTATTGAGGATAAAGTTGTTCGATTTAATGATAAACCGAGACATCAAATTTTCTTAGAGCCAGAAGGAAGAAATACTCAAGAAGTTTATGTACAAGGATTATCAACTAGTTTACCTGAAGATGTACAGGAAAAGATGCTTCGTTCGATTGCAGGTCTTGAAAATGTTCAAATGATGAGAACTGGATATGCAATTGAATATGACGCGATTGTACCCACTCAATTACGTCCAACATTGGAACTTAAGCAAATTAAGAACCTGTATACTGCTGGTCAAATTAACGGAACTTCGGGTTATGAAGAAGCAGCGGGTCAAGGTTTAATCGCAGGAATCAACGCTGCATGTCGTTCGCTAGATAAAGAAGAGTTAATTTTAGATCGCTCTGAAGCTTATATTGGTGTTTTAATAGATGACCTAGTAACGAAAGGGACAAATGAACCATACCGTCTTCTTACTTCTAGAGCAGAATATCGATTATTATTACGTCACGATAATGCTGATTTACGTTTAACTAAAATCGGTCAAAGACTTGGTTTAATAAATGATGAAAGATATGCAGAGTTTGAACAAAAGAAAATGTTAATTGAAGAAGAAATAGAGCGTTTAAAAGCAACGCAATTAAGACCGACAAAAGAAGTACAGGATTTAATTACAAAAAATGGTGGTAGCGAACTGAAAGATGGCATTCGTGCAGCAGATCTTTTACGTCGTCCTGAAATGCTTTATGAACATATTCATCTTATTGCTCCATCTGAAAAAGACTTACATTCAGATGTTAAAGAGCAAGTTGAAATACAAATTAAGTACGAAGGTTATATTGAAAAATCATTAAATCAAGTAGAACGTATGAAAAGAATGGATTTAAAGAAAATTCCTGAAAATATCGATTATCAAGCTATTCACGGCCTTGCTACTGAGGCAAGACAAAAGCTTGAGCAAGTGCGTCCTCTATCAGTAGGTCAAGCTTCTCGTATATCTGGTGTTAATCCAGCAGATATTTCAATTCTACTTGTTTATTTAGAACAAGGAAAAATTGCAAGAATATCGAACTAATAATAGATAGGGGTATTACTAGTGAATAAAGAACAATTTATCGCTGCTCTTAAAGATAAAGGAATCCATTTGTCTGATTTTCAATTAAAACAATTTGATATATATTTCCACACATTAGTTGAGTGGAATAATAAAATGAATTTAACTGCTATTACAGAAGAAGATGAAGTATATTTAAAGCATTTTTATGATTCAATTAGCGCTGCTTTTTATTTCGACTTCGCTGATGAAATTACTTTATGTGACATTGGTGCAGGAGCGGGCTTCCCCTCTATCCCAATTAAAATATGCTTTCCATCTATCAAATTAACAATCGTAGACTCCCTTCAAAAAAGGATTACATTTCTAGACCATTTAGCGAAGGAATTACAATTAGAGAATGTATCATTTATTCATGATCGAGCAGAAACTTTTGCTAAAAGAACTGGTATGAGAGAATTTTTCGATGTTGTAACTGCTAGAGCAGTTGCTAGAATGTCTGTGTTAACTGAATTGTGCTTACCACTTGTTAGACAAAATGGCCATTTTGTTGCACTTAAAGGTGCTGCTGGTCAAGAAGAGTTGGAAAAAGCAAATTATGCTATAAAAACACTTGGTGGAGAAGTTAAATCAATTAATCACTTCACTCTCCCAAGCGAAGATAGTGATCGAAATATTGTTATAGTAGAAAAGAAACGTAAAACGCCAACTAAGTACCCTCGCAAACCGGGTACCCCTGGTAAAGAACCATTAGAGGGTTAATATGATAAACTAACAAATGTTTCACGTGAAACATTTGTTATGTTTATTCTATTGTGAACGAAATTCTAAAAGGGTGGGAATCACATTGAAAAGCACATTATCTAGGTTATTTGGCTTATCAGAAAAAGAAATTAATGAAGATTCGGTTTCGAGTAATGAAGTTATTCGCCAAATTCCAGTATCGGACATTGTACCGAATCAGTATCAGCCTAGAACATTCTTTGATGATGAAAAAATTAAAGAACTAGCGCTAACGATTCGAACTCATGGTATTATTCAACCAATTGTTGTTAGGGAAATTAGACCAAACTTTTATGAAATAATTGCCGGGGAAAGAAGATTCAGGGCTGTTTCATCTTTAGGTTGGGATACAATTCCTGCAATTGTGAAAACGTTTAACGATACAGAGACTGCCTCCGTCGCTCTGATTGAAAATTTACAACGTGAAGAACTATCTCCTTTTGAAGAAGCCGTAGCTTACCAAAAACTAATTGATCTACATAATTTAACTCAAGAGGCTCTAGCTCAGCGACTAGGTAAAGGTCAATCGACTGTTGCAAATAAGCTGAGATTGTTGAAACTTCCTGAGGAAATACAACAAGCATTATTGGATAAGTCGATTACGGAACGTCATGCACGAGCACTTATTCCATTAAAGTTGCCTCAATTACAAATTACTCTTCTTCACGAAATAATTGAAAAACAGTTGAATGTTAAACAAACAGAAGAACGAGTAGTTACACTACTTACTGAGAAGAAACCGAAGGCTAAACGTAAATTTAAGGCCATAAGTAAAGACATTAGAATTGCGATGAATACGATTCGAGAATCTTTACAAATGGTTACTAAAACAGGTATGAATATTGATAGTCAAGAAGAAGAGCATGATGACTATTACCAGATAACAATTAAAATACCAAAAAAATAAACATTAAATTCACCTCTTTTCAGTGGTGAATTTTTTTTCATTTTTAAATCTAAGCACAACGATGAATCTATTCATGGTAAAATAGAAAATAAGAATTGTTTGTTGTGGAAGGAGTAGATTACATAGTGGTTAAAGTAATCTCTATAGCTAACCAAAAAGGTGGTGTTGGTAAGACTACAACATCTGTAAATTTAAGTGCTTGTTTAGCTCATTTAGGAAAAAAAGTATTACTAGTCGATATAGATCCTCAAGGTAATGCAACTAGTGGTATTGGAATTGAGAAAGCTGATGTGAATCAGTGTGTTTACAATGTATTAGTTGATGATGTTGAGGCGAAAAATGTCATTTTAAACACTGCTATTCCAAATTTTGATATTATTCCAGCAACAATTCAACTTGCTGGAGCAGAAATTGAATTAGTACCTACTATATCTAGAGAAGTACGATTAAAGCGTGCTTTAGATACAGTAAAAGGTAACTATGATTATATTTTAATAGATTGTCCTCCATCACTAGGGTTATTAACTTTAAACTCACTAACTGCATCTGATTCAATTATTATTCCAGTTCAATGTGAGTATTACGCACTTGAAGGTTTAAGTCAGCTATTAAGTACTGTACGTTTAGTACAAAAACATTTAAATAAAAATTTAGCAATTGAAGGCGTATTGTTAACAATGCTAGATGCTCGTACAAATTTAGGGCTCCAAGTTATAGAAGAAGTAAAAAAATATTTTCAAGATCGCGTCTATAAATCAATTATTCCAAGAAATGTACGCTTAAGTGAAGCACCAAGTCATGGTAAACCGATCATTACATATGATCCAAAGTCAAGAGGTGCAGAAGTATATCTCGATCTAGCAAAGGAAGTGATTGATAATGGCTAAAGGTTTAGGTAAAGGTATTGGAGCATTTTTTCAAGATATAAATCAGCAAGAAGAGTTAGTTCAGGAAATTGATCTAAAAGAACTTAGACCTAACCCATACCAACCTCGCAAAGTATTTGATGAGACTGCAATGTTAGAATTAACTCAGTCAGTGATTGAACATGGAATTCTTCAACCAATCATTGCTAGAAAAAGCATAAAAGGTTTCCAAATCGTTGCTGGAGAAAGACGATATCGCGCTGCAAAAAATGCGGGTTTAAATACAGTTCCAGTTATTGTAAGAGACCTTACTGAAGAGCAAATGATGGAGTTAGCTGTATTAGAAAATTTACAGCGAGATGATTTAAATCCTCTTGAAGAAGCTGAAGCATATCAAACTTTAATTGAACAATTACACTTAACACAAGAACAACTGGCAAAGAAACTTGGAAAAAGTCGTCCACATATTGCTAACTATTTAAGAATTTTAACTTTACCTAACTCTGTTCAAAAAATGGTTGAAGAAGGCACTCTCTCTATGGGACACGGAAGAGCACTTTTAGGACTAAAACGAAAAGGGTTAATTGAAGGTACCGCACTAAAAGTAATTGAAAAAAACCTAAGCGTTCGTGAGGTTGAAACGTTAGTCAATGATCTAAATGAAAATGTTTCACGTGAAACATCAAAGAAAACCCCAACTAAAAATATATTTTTTAGTGAGTATGAGGATCTTTTACAAGAAAAGTTCGGAACATCAGTTAAAATTAAATCGGCTAAAGATAAAGGGAAAATAGAAATCCAATTCTTTAACAAAGAGGATTTGGAGAGAATCCTTTCAATTATAAAATGAGTGACTCATAGGGAATATTAAATGTGTTGGCTTCCAATGCAGTTAATACTCCCTTTTTGTTTTTATCTAACCTTTTTTATAATTGAAAGTTAGGAAACTAGTATGTTAAAAATCTAATTGGCACGTAAATTTTCTTTCAGTTTCTTTAATTGAATTCGCAATAAACTTAGCCATTTTCATTACAAGGCTTAATCTAGTATTTTGTAGCACATAAAATTCCATAAATCCACTAACATTTACAACTCCAGTTAAATTAATCTCGCCAACTAAAGGTAATTCTTTTTTCATTGCTGCACCAGGTTTTAACGGACCATTGGATAAACGAACGCTACCAATACTTTTTACTCTGCCTAAACAGGCATCTACAGCAATGATAAATGGATTGTTATACTTGCCTTTAATTCTTTCAAGTTGTTCTGAAAGATTTAACGCATGAATTGGCTCATCAAGAGTACCATAATAATGAAACCTACTTAAGTTTAATTCTCCTAACATGGTTCCAACTAAAGGACCTAAAGAGTCTCCCGTAGAACGGTCAGTTCCGATACATACAAAAACAATTTCTTTAGTGTGTACACTTGGAAGCGACTTACATAAACGATCTGCAAATCTGTTAATAGCGTTTTCGTCATCTAGAAATACAGAATAATCATCCTTGAATAGGTTACGCAAAGGATTTGCTGAAAATTGCATAATATCGCCTACTTTTCATTTAAGAGAGTAGTATTAGTTTATGCAAAATTTAAACAATTTATACTTTCGTCTGCGATCTTCGTTATTAAATTAAACTATTATTACATTTGTTCATATTTGTAGTTTTAAAATGATAATTCGTTTAGTATTACGTTTGAAGTCACTTGAAAATAGATAGGGGGAAAAAGACAGTATGAATAATGCAACAGATAAAATAGAACATGCTGAAAAAGTAATAAAGAAAAGCATGCTGACGCCAGAACAATGGGACACAATATTAAATTCATCAATAAAAATAGCGCTAATTATTATTGTTTCAGTATTGGCTGTAAAACTCGGAAGAAAGTTAATCCGTAATCTCTTAAAGGTTAATGCTAGAGGACCGTTACAAGTATCAGAAAGAAGATCAGTAACGCTAATTAAATTGATGGAAAATGTACTTGCATATGTAATATTCTTTATTGCTGCTTTGACGATTCTCCCGATATTTGGTGTGGAAATAAAAGGGCTTTTAGTAGGAGCAGGAATAGGTGGCGTAGCAATTGGTTTTGGTGCACAAAGCTTAGTAAAAGATATCATTTCTGGATTTTTTATTTTGTTTGAAGATCAGTTTTCAGTTGGTGACTACATTAGAGTTCAAACTTTCGAAGGAACAGTACTATCAATTGGTTTAAAAACAACTAAAATTAGAAGCGGAACAGGTGAGCTTCATATCATCCAAAATGGAATGATTACTGAAGTAACCAATTTTTCATTACATAATGCCGTGGCAATGGTCGATGTTAGTATTTCATATGAGGGCGATATTGAACATGCGCAAAATGTAATTGAAGAGCATTTAGAAACTATGCCAGCTAGATACGAAGAAATGGTAAAACCTCCAGAGTTTCTTGGGATACAAAACTTAGGACCATCTGAAGTAACATTACGAATCTCTTCAGAAGTTAGAGCGATGACACAGTTTAAAATCTCTAGAGCAATTCGAAAAGAAATTAAGGAAGTACTTGAAAGAAATAACATAGAAATTTCTTATCCAAAGATGGTATTATATAAACAACCAGAAACTAAAAATGAAAATGCGAATGTATAGTTTGTATGCTACTATTTTAAGGAAGTGAAGTTTTTACATGGAAGAAAAAGAATTTAGCCTAAATGATATAGTAGAAATGAAAAAACCTCATCCTTGTGGAGTGAACAGATGGAAAATTATTCGAATGGGTATGGACATTCGATTAAAATGTGAGGGATGTGAGCATAGCGTTTTAATACCTCGCAGAGAGTTCACACGAAAATTAAAAAAGGTTTTAGTTCGATCTGAAGAGTAGGACGATTTTTAAATCAATGGGTATCTAGTAGAGCAATTTGAAGGATCGCTCATATTAGATACCTTTCGTATGTTTAGAATTAATATTCAGATTTTCTTGTTATTTTTTTTTGAAATCAATATAATTGTGAAAGATTAACTAAGTTCGTATAGGAGTGGAAAATATGCCATTAACAGCAGGGATCGTTGGATTACCAAACGTAGGAAAGTCGACATTATTTAATGCAATTACACAAGCGGGTGCTGAATCAGCAAACTATCCGTTTTGTACAATTGATCCAAACGTAGGTGTGGTAGAAGTACCAGATTACCGTTTAGTAAAATTAACTGAATTAGTTCAACCTAAAAAAACTGTTCCAACAACTTTTGAATTTACTGATATCGCAGGGATCGTGAAGGGTGCAAGTAAAGGTGAAGGGTTAGGAAATAAGTTTTTATCTCATATTCGTGAAGTGGACGCAATTTGCCAAGTAGTACGTTGCTTTGTAGATGATAATATTACTCACGTATCTGGAAAAGTAGATCCAATTGCAGATATTGAAACAATTAACTTAGAACTAATTCTTGCAGACTTAGAATCAGTTGAAAAACGTATTGATCGTGTAGCTAAATTAGCAAAACAAAAAGATAAAGATGCATCTTATGAACATGAAATTTTAGTAAAATTAAGAGATGCATTTGAAAATGACAAGCCAGCTCGTTCAGTAGAGTTTACAGAAGAACAAATGAAAGTAGTAAAAGGGTTACACTTATTAACGACTAAGCCAATGCTTTACATCACTAATGTTGGCGAAGATGAAATCGCAGATGCTTCATCAAACGAATACGTTGAAAAAGTAAGAGAATTTGCAGCTAAAGAAGGTTCTCAAGTTATTGTAATTAGTGCAAAAATTGAAGAAGAAATTGCTGAGCTAGATGATGAAGAGAAACGTACATTCCTTCAAGAACTTGGAATTGAAGAATCAGGTTTAGATCAATTAATTCGTGCAGCTTATTCTTTATTAGGATTGGCAACTTATTTTACTGCAGGTGTACAAGAAGTAAGAGCTTGGACATTTAAAAAAGGTATGAAAGCTCCACAATGTGCTGGCGTAATTCATAGCGACTTCGAACGTGGCTTTATCCGCGCAGAAACAGTTTCTTTTGAAGATTTAGCGACTTATGGTAACATGACAGCATCAAAAGAAGCAGGTAAAGTACGTCTTGAAGGTAAAGAGTATATCGTACAAGATGGGGATGTAATGCATTTCCGATTTAATGTTTAATGAAAATAGCAACTGAATTATTGATTTGCTATCTTAAAAAAACTATGCTATAATTTTAACTCGTGAGTGATTACTTAAATTGCTCCTTGCCCTTAATTGGGCCGTTAGACCAAAAGGAGGTGACATTGTGATGAATAAATACGAAATCATGTACATCGTTCGACCAAACATGGAAGACGAAGCACAAAAAGCATTAGTTGAGCGTTTCAACGGCGTTTTAACTGAACAAGGTGCTGAAATCACAAACGTTAAAGAGTGGGGTAAACGTCGTTTAGCTTATGAAATTAACGATTTCCGTGATGGACACTACATGCTTGTAAACGTTTCTGCTAAGCCAGAAGCTGTACAAGAATTCGATCGTTTAGCGAAGATCAGCGAAGATATCATCCGCCACATCGTTATCCGTGAAGAAGAAAAATAATATTTTTTAAATGCTTTAGGGAGGTAGGAATCAGATGATTAATCGAGTTGTACTTGTAGGTCGCTTAACAAAGGATCCGGACTTACGTTATACGCCAAGTGGGGTTGCTGTTGCAACATTTACTCTAGCGGTGAATCGTACCTACTCAAATCAGCAAGGCGAAAGAGAAGCAGATTTTATTAACTGCGTTATCTGGAGAAAGCCTGCTGAAAACGTAGCAAACTTTTTGAAAAAAGGAAGCTTAGCTGGCGTTGAGGGGCGTATTCAAACTAGAAGTTTTGATGGTCAAGATGGTAAGAGAGTATATGTAACTGAAGTTGTAGCTGACTCTGTTCAATTCTTAGAACCAAGAAATGCATCAGGTAACCAAGGTGGTTCATTCGGTATGAATCAACAAAATCAAGGTTTTAACGCTGGAAATCCTTTCGAAGCACCATCTCAAAAGCCTAGCTTTAATGATGATCCATTTGGTGGGACAAGCAAAACGATTGATATTACTGATGACGATCTTCCTTTCTAATAATAAAAACAGTGTAATGCTGAACGGTTAGCATTACTAAAAAAACTAATTTTTAAGTAGAGGAGGGAAATAACAATGGCAATGGGTGGACGTAAAGGTGGACGCGCTAAACGTCGTAAAGTTTGTTACTTTACTTCAAATGGCATCACTACAATCGACTTCAAAGATACTGAGTTATTAAAACGTTTCGTTTCTGAGCGTGGTAAAATTTTACCTCGTCGTGTAACTGGTACTTCTGCGAAATACCAACGTAAATTAACGATCGCAATCAAACGCGCTCGTCAAATGGCATTATTACCATACGTAGCTGAATAAGCTAAGTAATAAAAAGTACAGCATTCTCGTGCTGTACTTTTTTTGTATTTATGAAAAAATAAGTTTTATGGTAAAATAAGAAATAGTATGCTTATCGCGAAATAAGTAGAGGTAGTTGAAAGGAGCTTTATTTTGAAATCGACTCGATTTATTACCGAGGGTGCAGTACTATTAGCTATTTACTCAGTACTACTGTTAATATTTAGATTTGTACCGTTTCTCTCAATTTTTATGGCATTCCTTATGCCGCTGCCGTTTATTATTCTAAGTATTAAATACTCAATTAAAGAATCACTTTTACTTTGCTGTGTGGCGCTGGGATTAACGATTGTGATTACCTCATTTAATTTACTTCCAGTTACTTTAATGTACTCAACAGTTGGTATAGCATTTGGTTATCTATTGAAAAATGAGCGAAGTAAAGGCGAGATATTACTTACTAGTACTTTCTTATATTTAATACATACAGTACTATCGTACATACTATTCAAAGCTGTTTTTCATATTGATTTCGTTAAAGAGAATATAGACTTGGCAACGGAGGCTATAGAAAAAAGTAAGGAACTAAGTGCCAGTCTTGGTACAAACGCCAATGAAAAGGCATTAGATAGTCTTACAAATGCTATTAAATTAATCCCTACATTAATTCCTTCATTATTGTTAATGATTAGTTTTATACTTGCTTTTTTAACACAACTAGTAACTTTTCCATTAATAAGGAGATTAGGTTATAAAACTCCGAAATTTAAGCCATTTAGAGAGTTTAGACTCCCAGTAGGATTCATGTGGTTCTTTTTAATTGTAATGCTCTTTTCATTCTTCAATTTGAAACAAAGTAGTTTCCTCAGTATAGCAGTGATTAACTTAACATATGTACTTCAAATATTACTGCTCGTTCAAGGTTACGCATCGATCTTTTATTTTAGTTATTTAAAACATTTTTCTAAAGCGGTACCAATTATTATATTAATCGCAAGTTTTATCATTCAACCATTAATTTATATTGTTTTACTAATTGGAATTGTCTCGATTGGAATATTTAATAGAAGAAAAATTTAAACTTAAAAACATATTTGTTACTAATTTGTTTTGAAAAAGTGAATAAACTTTAATATGTAAGTTAGATTTTATTTGGCTTAGGGGTTGAACATATGCAAGATTTTCATAAGAAACAGATGTTTCTTATACCCGTCTATCTTTTAACTGCTCTTTCAGTGTTTCTGATCGGAACTGTGGTCTATATTCAACCTAAAATAGGGATAGTTTTTATCGTTATCTTTTTATGCGTTATTTTTCTAGTTGTAAAGTTAGAAATTAAGTATCGCTATGTTTTAGATATGTATATAGAATCAGTTATGTCGAGAGTGAAGAATTTAAGTAATGAAGCAATTACAGAAATGCCAATTGGAGTATTACTTTATGATAGAGAGTACCATATTGAATGGGGCAATCAATATATTTTAAATATTTTAGACGATCGTTCATTAATTGGTAAACACATATATGACCTATCTGAAGGGTTAATGGCTTTAATTTCGAAAAAAGAGAAAAAAGAAGATGTATTGAATATAAGTAAAAGAACATATCGCGTAGTTATTAAAAGGGAAGAGCGATACATTTATTTATTTGATGTGACAGAACAGGCACAATTAGAGAAGTTATACGAAGATCAAAGAACAGTAATCGGAATTATTTTATTAGATAATTACGATGAAATGACACAGGGCTTAGATGACCAGGAGCGTTCTAGTGTAAATGGTGCAGTAACAACCATGTTAAATAGTTGGGCTAATAGCCATGGTATGTTCTTGAAACGTGTTTCATCCGATCGATATAGTGTAGTTTTAAATGAAGGAATTCTGGCAGCATTAGAAAATAACAAATTCTCTATACTAGACCAAGTAAGAGAAGAGACTACAAAGCGTAATTTACCTCTTACTCTAAGCGTCGGTGTCGGAGTAGGCAGTTTGAATTTAACCGAACTTGGCCAACTAGCTCAATCTGGTTTAGATTTAGCACTAGGGCGCGGGGGAGATCAAGTAACTGTTAAAAATATTAACGGTAAAGTGAAGTTTTTTGGTGGAAAAACAAACCCTGTAGAAAAGAGGACGAGGGTTAGAGCGAGAGTAATCTCGCATGCATTAAGAGATTTAATGAAGAGTAGCGCCAATGTTATGATAATGGGTCATAAGTTACCTGACATGGATGCTCTTGGTTCAGCAGTCGGTATCTTAAAAATGGTAATGCATAATGAAGTGGATGGTTATGTAGTAATTGATAAAGATGAAGTAGATAAAAGTGTTAATCGTTTGATGAGGGAAATGTCTAAAAATGAACAATTTATGTCTTGTTTTATTACACCCGACAAAGCAAAAGAACTTATTTCTGAAGATACATTAATAATTGTAGTAGATACTCATAGACCTACAATGGTTGAAGAAGAGTCACTTTTAAATGAGACAGATAAAATTGTTGTGATAGACCATCATCGAAGAGGAGAGGACTTCATTAAGGATGCAATTCTCGTTTATATGGAGCCGTACGCTTCCTCTACTGCAGAATTAGTAACTGAGTTATTGGAGTACCAACCGAAGAAAATAAAATTAAGCATGCTTGAGGCAACAGCCTTACTTGCAGGTATCATTGTTGATACAAAGAGTTTTACTTTCCGAACAGGAGCACGAACTTTTGACGCAGCGTCTTACTTGCGTTCTAACGGCGCAGATACGATCCTCGTTCAAAATTTACTAAAACAAGATATGAATGAATATATTCGCAAAGCAGAATTGATAGAGGAAGCCTATATGTACAAAGAGGGCTTTGCGATTAGCTTTGGGAAAGACAATGTAAACTATGATCAAGTTTTAATCGCCAAGGCTGCAGATACATTATTAACGATGACTGATGTCATTGCATCTTTTGTTATTGCGAAAAGGTCAGATAATGTTGTTAGTATCAGCAGTCGTTCATTAGGGAATATAAATGTTCAATTAATAATGGAAGAGCTTGGTGGTGGCGGTCACTTAACAAATGCTGCTGCGCAAATTGAATCTTCTTCAATCAGAGAAGTTGAACAACGTTTATTGAGAATAATCGATGAATATATTGAAGGGAGAACAAACAAATGAAAGTAATTTTCTTAAAAGATGTAAAAGGAAAAGGTAAAAAAGGAGAAACTAAAAATATCGCAGATGGCTATGCAAGCTTCTTAATCAAAAATGGAGATGCTATTGAAGCTACTGCAGGTAATATGAAAACTCTTGAAGCGAAAAAAAATAAAGAATTAAAAGATGCACAAATCGAATTAGAAAACTGTAAAAAGTTAAAAGAAACAATTGAAACTTTAACAGTAGAACTAAAAGCTAAATCAGGTGAGGGCGGTCGTCTATTCGGGTCAATCACAAGCAAGCAAATTGCAGATGAGCTTAATAAAGTACATGGTATTAAACTAGATAAGCGTAAATTCGAAATGAATGATGCGATTAGAGGACTAGGTGTAACAAATATTAAAGTAAAATTGCATCCTGAAGTAAGTGCAACTTTAAAAGTACACGTTAAAGAACAATAAGAAAAACAAGCATCTGGAGGACTAGAAATGAGTGATTTGCTAAATGATCGTACTCCACCACAGAATATAGAAGCTGAACAGGCTGTATTAGGAGCCATACTGTTAGATTCAGAGGCGCTGATATCAACTTCAGAACGGCTTTTACCAGATGACTTTTATCGAGCTGCCCATCAAAAAATATTTGAAGCGATGCTTAAGATTGCTTCAAGGAATGAGCCTCTGGATGTTATCACGCTAACTTCTGAACTAGCTAATCAAGGAGTGTTAGAAGAAGTAGGAGGAGTATCATACTTAAATGATTTGCTGGCTTCAGTACCAACGGCATCTAACGTTGAATACTATGCGAAGAGCGTTGAAGAAAAATCTACTTTAAGAAGATTAATAAGAACCGCTACAAATATTGTAACGGAAAGCTATGCACCAGATACTCCAGTGGATGTTGTACTAAACGAGGCTGAAAAAAGTATCTTAAAAGTAGCTCAGCGCACAAACGTTTCTGGTTTTCAAAGTATTAAAGATGTAGTATTTACTACATTTAGTAAAATTGAGACTTTATTTAATCAACGTGGAGAAATTACAGGTGTACCGACAGGATTTACTGATTTAGATCGTATGACAGCGGGATTTCAGCCCAATGATTTAATTATAGTAGCTGCCCGTCCTTCAGTAGGTAAAACAGCTTTTGCGTTGAATATCGCACAAAACGTAGCGACTAAGACAGATGAAAACGTAGCAATTTTCAGTCTCGAGATGGGATCAGACCAGCTTGTTATGCGTATGCTTTGTGCAGAAGGGAATATTAACGCACAGGCACTACGTACAGGTAATCTTGAACAAGAGGATTGGAATAAGCTAACGATGGCTGCTAGTAGCTTAGCTGGTACAGGTATATATATCGATGATACACCTGGTATTAGAGTAAATGACATACGTGCTAAGTGTAGAAGGCTGAAGCAAGAGCATGGCTTAGGAATGATCCTAATTGATTATCTGCAGCTTATTCAAGGTAACGGCAAAAGTGGAGAAAATCGTCAACAAGAAGTATCTGAAATTTCACGATCTCTTAAAGGACTAGCGAGGGAATTAAAAGTACCTCTAATAGCCTTATCTCAGCTATCACGAAGCGTTGAGTCAAGACAGGATAAACGTCCAATGATGTCTGATATCCGTGAATCAGGAAGTATTGAGCAAGATGCGGATATTGTTGCGTTCTTATACCGAGACGATTACTATGATAAAGAATCAGAGAATAAAAATATTATTGAAATCATTATTGCTAAACAAAGAAATGGTCCAGTAGGTACTGTTTCATTAGCATTCGTAAAAGAATATAACAAGTTCGTAAACTTAGAACGAAGGTTTGATGAGCAAGCACCAGGTGCCTAAAAATAGTTTGGAATCAGACAGGCGCAAATATCTTCAATCGTCTGATTGGGATCTCATCTAAAAAATAATCACATAGTGAATCTATGTGATTATTTTTTTTTGTTAGGGCAAACTATTTTTATCAAATTCTTTAGTTTGTATTTACGAACAAATAAAACTTAGAATGGAATTATTTAAAGAGATTTATTGACAAATTCCGTAAGTTTGATATACTAGTTTTGGTTTTAGTTCGGAAATAGCGTAATTTAATCGGAGGTGCAGTACATTGTCATCAGTAGTAGTAGTTGGTTCTCAATGGGGAGACGAAGGAAAAGGAAAAATTACCGACTTTTTATCACAACAGGCAGAAGTAGTTGCTAGATATCAAGGTGGTAACAATGCAGGTCATACAATCGTATTTAATGGTGAAAAGTACAAACTTCACTTAATTCCATCAGGTATTTTCTTCTCAGATAAAATTTGTGTTATTGGAAATGGTATGGTTGTAGATCCTAAAGCTTTAGTTCAAGAGCTAGCATACCTACATGATAAAGGTGTTTCAACTGACAACTTACGTATTAGTAATCGTGCTCATGTTATCTTACCTTATCATTTAAAACAAGATGAGTTAGAAGAAGAGCGTAAAGGTGATAATAAAATCGGTACTACTAAAAAAGGTATTGGACCAGCTTATATGGACAAAGCTGCTCGTGTGGGAATCCGTATGGCAGACCTTTTAGATAAAGAAGAGTTTTACGAAAAATTAAAACGTAATCTTGAAGAGAAAAATAATTTATTTGAAAAAATGTATGATTCAAATTCATTAAATATCGAAGAGATTTTTGAAGAATATTATGAGTTCGGACAACAAATTAAAAAATATGTGTGTGATACTTCCGTTGTATTAAATGATGCAATTGATGGTGGAAAGCGCGTATTATTTGAAGGTGCACAAGGTGTAATGCTAGATATCGACCAAGGTACATACCCGTTCGTTACTTCTTCTAACCCAGTTGCAGGTGGAGTAACAATTGGATCTGGTGTTGGTCCGACAAAAATTAATCATGTTGTTGGTGTATGTAAAGCTTACACTACTCGTGTTGGTGAAGGTGCATTCCCAACTGAGCTTTTCGACGAAATTGGAAATACAATTCGTGAAGTAGGTCGTGAGTACGGAACAACTACTGGAAGACCAAGACGTGTAGGTTGGTTTGATAGTGTAGTAGTTCGCCACGCTCGTCGCGTTAGTGGTATTACTGATTTATCACTTAACTCAATTGACGTATTAACAGGTCTAGAGACTGTAAAAATTTGCGTTGCTTATAAGTTACGTGGAGAAACAATTACTGAGTTCCCTGCTAGCTTAAAACAACTTGCAGAATGTGAGCCAGTTTATGAAGAACTTCCAGGTTGGACAGAAGATATTACAGGAGTAAAAACTCTTAATGAACTACCAGTTAATGCAAGACATTATGTAGAACGAGTGTCTCAATTAGTCGGTATTCCGTTATCTGTATTCTCAGTAGGTCCAGATCGTAACCAAACAAATATCGTACGTAACGTTTACGGAGCTTAATATAATAAAGCCCTTAAATAAAAATTTAGGGGCTTTTATTATTTTTTTAAAAAACTATTGCCAAATTATTAGAAAGTATGATAAGATAAATCTTGTCGTCATAACTAGTATATAGCTTATGAAGTTAATCATTTTATGAGCCATTAGCTCAGTAGGTAGAGCATCTGACTTTTAATCAGAGGGTCGAAGGTTCGAATCCTTCATGGCTCATCTTTTCTTAAATTAATGTGGCCCGTTGGTCAAGCGGTTAAGACACCGCCCTTTCACGGCGGTAACACGGGTTCGAGTCCCGTACGGGTCATCCTTTTTTAATAAAATTATCATGGTCCCGTGGTGTAGCGGTTAACATGCCTGCCTGTCACGCAGGAGATCGCCGGTTCGATCCCGGTCGGGACCGCCATATAATGGCTCGGTAGCTCAGTCGGTAGAGCAGAGGACTGAAAATCCTCGTGTCGGCGGTTCGATTCCGTCCCGAGCCATCATAAAAACTACTGTATATACAGTAGTTTTTTATTTTATATCAACCTTATTGAAAATAGAATTAAACAGTTCGATTTTACAAAAAAACCTACTTAATTTAAAATAGAAGTAAGTGGAGTAGACCTCTAGCAACAAGCTAGAGGTTTTTTTCAAAAATCTAGTGTTTATATACAAAAAAAATAACACGTCAGATCGTATTCGTATTATATTTAGAGAGATAATCCACAAAACGAAATTACTATGATAAGTTTATTTGTTGCCTAATTTAATATGAAATTGCAAAAGATATGTATAGAATTGACGGTAGCGAAAACTGACTAGAAAAGGAGTGCGGGGAATGAATAAAAAAATATTAATAGTCGATGATGAAAAACCAATTGCTGATATATTGAAGTTTAATTTAGAAAAAGAAGGTTTTGAAATTGTTTGCGCGTATGATGGAGAGGAAGCATTACAAAAAGTAGATGAGTTTCTTCCTGACCTAGTTTTATTAGATATTATGTTACCAATTAGAGATGGTTTAGAAGTTTGTAGAGAAATTAGAAAGAACCATGAAATGCCGATCATTATGATTACAGCAAAAGACTCAGAATTAGATAAAGTACTAGGGTTAGAAATGGGAGCAGATGACTACGTAACAAAACCATTTAGTACACGTGAGTTACTTGCCAGAGTAAAAGCAAATTTACGTAGACACCAAACAGGAACTCCATCTGAAAAAGAGGAGTCAGTTGAAGTTATTATTGGCTCACTTGTTATCAATCCAAATGCTTATATCGTAACAAAACGTGGCGAGAAGATCGAATTAACTCACCGCGAATTTGAACTACTATATTATTTAGCGAAGCATATCGGACAGGTAATGACGAGAGAACATTTACTCCAAACTGTTTGGGGTTATGATTACTTTGGAGATGTACGAACTGTCGATGTAACAATTCGAAGACTTCGTGAAAAAATTGAGGACAATCCAAGTTATCCACTTTTCATTGTAACAAGAAGAGGAGTAGGATATTACCTGCGTGATCCGGAGCAAGATTAATGGCAGCTTATAATAAAGTTGGTTTATTTAAATCAATTGTATTTAAATTTGTACTTGTTTATATTTTACTCATCTTGGTAGCTATGCAAATTATTAGCGTTTATTTTTCAAGAGAGCTTGAAAAGCAGCTCGTAAACAGTTTTACAGTTGCGATAAACGAACGTGCTAAACTACTGGCTTATAATATAAAAATAGAGTATGAAAAAAAGAAAACTCTGGACGACCCAGAAGTAAAAGCTAATATCCAAAAAATAGTTTCAGACTTCGGAAAGAATATTGGAATATCGGACGTAAGAGTTATTAACCAAAATAGTGAAGTCATTGCTACTTCGGATTCTAGTAATCGGTCTATTGTTGGTAAAAGAACTACTGATATTTTAGTAAAAAGAGCTCTTTTAGTAGGTACTAGAACTGAGAAAGTGTTAATTGATCCTAAAAATGGTCATCGAATGAAAACGATTGTTACCCCAGTAATGGAAGGTGACGAAATTGTTTCAGCCATTTACACAAGTGCTTCAATGGAAAGCACTTATGAAAGAATGGAATTAATTAACCGTATTTTTTCAACTGGTACACTTATAGCAGTCGCGATTACATCCATTTTAGGTATATTGTTGGCTAAAGCAATTACGAAGCCAATCTCTGAAATAAGAAGACAGGCCCAAGAAATGGCGAAAGGAAACTTCTCTCGCAAATTAAAGGCCTATAGTGAAGATGAGATTGGTGAATTAACGATATCATTTAATAATCTATCACGTAATCTACAGCAAGCCAGAGCTTCAACTGATGGAGAAAGAAGAAAGCTTCAATCAGTACTAGAACATATGTCAGATGGGGTTATTGCTACTGACCGTAGAGGGAAAATTATTCTCTTAAACGATCCAGCTGAAACGATGCTTAATGTTTCACGTGAAACAGTATTAAATAAATCGATCTTAGAGGTATTGGGAATCGAAAAGATTAATACTTTAGATGATTTATACGATGAGCCAGATTCAATCATGTTAGATTATAGTAATAATAAGAGACCAATGATTATACGAGCTAGTCTTTCAACTATTCAAAAAGAATCCGGTAAAGTTAACGGTCTAATCGCTGTACTTTATGATGTAACTGAACAGGAAAAAATAGAGCAAGAACGTAGAGATTTTGTCTCCAATGTATCACATGAATTAAGAACGCCGTTAACAACGATGAGGAGTTATTTAGAAGCATTGTCAGATGGAGCTTGGGAGAATAAAGAAATTGCACCTAAGTTTTTACAAGTAACTCAAGATGAAACAGAACGAATGATTCGATTAGTAAATGACTTATTACAATTATCTAAGTTAGATAGTACAGAATATCGTTTAATGAAAGATTGGGTTAACTTTACAGAGTTATTTAATCGTATAATTGATCGACATGAAATGAGTAAGTCTCAAGAAGTATCGTTCAAACGCGAGTTCATAAGTAAGACAAGATTTGTATTTATAGATGAAGATAAAATTACACAAGTGTTAGATAATATTATTTCAAATGCACTAAAGTATTCACCAGAGGGTGGGACTGTAACTTATCGTATTAAGGAGTCTAGAGATCAAATATTAGTTAGTATTACTGACGAAGGTATGGGAATTCCAAAAGAAAATCTATCAAAGATATTTGATCGTTTCTATCGAGTAGATAAAGCTAGATCGAGACAAGTTGGGGGCACTGGCCTAGGGCTTGCTTTGGCAAAAGAAATGATTTACGCGCACGATGGTCATATATGGGCTAAGAGTGAAGAAGGAAAGGGTACAACAGTCTATTTCACACTTCCAGTGGCTGATGACCAAGAGGATGAGTGGGAATGAGAAGAGAACATATAAAATCAGTTATATTAACTACTCTTGTTGTAGTAAGTTTAGTACTTTCATATAGCTTATGGTCATATCAACCAACATACGATGTACTTCAAAATCAAGACTATGTCCAAAAAGTTTCGATTGGTGCAAAGAGAGACTTTAAGGACATAGTAATTCCGAATTTATTAGTTGTACATGAATCAAATAAAAATTATGAAACAACTAAACAGGGCAATATATCACCAATTTATAGATCATTGCAGAAATCCGAAATCACAAATTTTGAAAACCTGACAAATAAAACATCTGAAGTTGCCTATCAATCAATTACAAAAGGAAAAAATAAATTAGAAATTATTTTTCCAACTGTAGTACCAGTAGAGACATTAGGTAAAGTTCTTAATCTAGATGCAAAACGATTACAAAATGTTTTATTTGACCGAATAATCATCAATTTATCTACTAAACAGGATTCTTCAGCAAGGATCTATTTTTCAAATGAAGCACAAAATATTCTCTATGGAGCAACCTTTGATAACTCTTCAATTATTGCTTCAGTTGAAAAGATTAGAGACAATTACGAAAGCTTTACTGAAAGCTTAAGATATAAGTTAGATTCAGGTAAAATAATTTATTTACCTAAAAAACCAATTAAATTAACTACGATGGAGTTTCTTACAACGGATATAGATGTTGATAAATTAAAAGATGCAATATTTAGTGATCCTTCAAATGTCCGAAAAGAAAGTACTGATTCAGGAGATACATTCACAGACGGTACTAGATTAATGTCCGTTTCACCATTAAATCGTTCGATTTCCTTTGTTAACCCGACAACACCTGAAAACAATAATAATCAAAGTCCTAATTTATTAGTCCAAAGAAGTGTTGATTTTATTAATGCTCATGGTGGTTGGACTGATGGATATATTTTGTCTGGGGTTAAACCTGAGAATAATGAAGTTTCATTTAGACTTTTTGTAAATAATTTACCTGTGTATAATAATTCAACAATTACGACGAGTTGGGGAGTAGACGATATAGAAACCTTTAAACGTCCATTATATAAATTTAGAATTCAGGTGGACAAGAAGGAAAGTGAAATGGAATTAATGGCTGGTCCTCAAATTATGGAGATCATCTCTAATAATAAGTCGATTAATAAATCCCTTATTAAGGATATTAGCTTAGGGTACGAGACGATATTTGATGAAGATAAATCAACCATTAATCAGCCGTACTATAATAGAGCAATCCAGCTAAAACCTGTTTGGATTATAAATTACGATGACACTTATAAAAAGATTGATCAAGATTTGCTAAGTAGAACTGGGGTGAATATTGTTGGATTGGAGTAGGATCAAAACAATATTTATTTTAACTTTCTTAGTACTAGATTTATTTTTAGCGATTCAATATTATCAAAAGCGAAGTAGCGATCAGTTTGATACGATGGCAGAATCGAGTATTGAGGAGCAATTAAAGGAAAATGATATCACGTATGTGACATTACCTAAAAATTCTTTAAAGGAATCTTATATATCAGGTAATAGTAAGGATTTCTCCAAGAAAACTATTGCTGATAGAAAAGGGCAGAATATACAAATCTACAAAGATGTATTACAAAGTCAATTGAAAAAACCAGTTCCAATTGCAGAGACAAATAAAATACTCTTCTTAGAAAACTTTGTGAAGGAGTATGTTTGGAATGGTGGTAACTATCGTTATTGTCAAATTGATTCAACATCAAAAACGATATACTTCTGTCAAACCTATAAAGATCGCCTAATTTATAATATCGAAAGCTCAGTAGTTGAAATAAAGTATAACGATAATAATGAGATTTACGGGTATCGCCAAAGATATTTAGAAAACTTAAAAGAAATGATCGATAAAAAGAATGTGCAAGAAGCTTTACCGGCAATTAAAGCCATTGAAAATTTATTTGTAAAAGATGAATTAAAACCGAGTGATCGTATTACAAAAGTTGATTTTGGCTATTATACAGTAATCCCGTTATCAAATGGAGTTAAATTCATAGCACCAGCGTGGCATATCGTTGTCAATGAACAGCAGGATTACTTTGTTAATGCCATTGAGGGACAAATAATTAAGATAGATAATGAACAATGGAGTGAATAGCGATGAGTCTGCATTTTAGTGTACTTGCAAGTGGAAGTACCGGAAATGCGTTATACGTTGGGACGGAGAAAACTAAGCTTTTAGTTGATACAGGACTAAGCGGTAAAGCGATGGAGTCTTTATTTAAAGAAATCAACAGGGATATAAAAGAAGTTTCCGGTATTCTAGTCACGCATGAGCATAGTGATCATATTAAAGGACTTGGAGTTCTTGCCAGAAGATATCAAATCCCAATTTACGCGAATGAAAAAACATGGAAAGCAATGAACCATTTAATTGGAGAAATTCCAACAGAGCAAAAGTTCATTTTTAACATGGAAACGACGATTCAGTTTGGGGATATACAAGTTGAATCATTTGGTGTATCGCATGATGCTGCTGAACCAATGTTTTACGTATTTCATCATAATGAGAAAAAATTTGTTACAATTACGGATACAGGCTATGTAAGTGACCGAATGAAGGGGATTATTTCTAACGCAGATATGTACATTTTTGAAAGTAACCATGATGTCGAAATGCTACGCATGGGTAGATATCCATGGAGCATTAAACGCCGTATTTTAAGCGATGTTGGTCACGTATCAAATGAAGATGCTGCACTAGCAATGTCAGATGTAATTGGAGATAAAACAAAACGTATTTATCTTGCTCATTTAAGCCAAGATAATAATATGAAAGAGCTTGCCAGAATGTCTGTTACACAAACATTAGAGGGAAAAGGATTTGAAGTTGGGATGCAATTTGAAATTCATGATACGGACCCTCAAAAACCAACAGATATAGTGTATGTATAAAACAAAGCGCATACTAAGGGGAGAGTTTACTTTCTCCTCTTTTTTTTACGTTAAAAATTATAAATTGGGCAGTAGGGAGTAGTACTCGACATAGTAGCCAAATTAGGAATTAGGTATAAGTGCAACTACGCCTCTGACTTCGCCTAAAAGGCTCGTCAATCGACGAGTTTTCTTTATGTGCTAAAAAAAGGAGCTGTGTATAAGTGGAAAAAATAATTTTAAGCTGTGATGAGCATATAGAATGGGCTCTTGACGATTTTGTGGATAAGTACAGTGAAACACCACTGTTGAATAAAGTCGAAAAAACGCATAATATATCCACAACCTGTGAATATTGTCAAAATGATGCCATATATATTGTATCGAACATAGATTCCCCCACTAAATGTGGATAGAAATTGTGGGTATGTGGATAACTTTTGTGTATAACTTGTTCGTAAAGTGAGGATATAGTGTGAATATCTCAATTATCAGTGTTGGAAAGTTAAAAGAGAAGTATTTAAAGATGGGGATCGATGAATACATAAAACGATTATCTAGTTATGCCAAAATGGATATAATCGAAGTCCCTGATGAAAAGGCACCAGAGAATTTAAGCGAGGCAGACATGCTAATCGTAAAGGAAAAAGAAGGCGAAAGAATTTTAAGTAAAATAGCAGAAGACGCTTATGTAATTGCATTAGCAATTAAGGGGAAGGAACATACGTCTGAATCACTAGCTAAAAAAATAGATCAACTTGCCACATATGGAAACAGCAAAGTAGCATTTGTAATTGGTGGGTCATTAGGTCTAAGTGATGCGGTGATGAAAAGAGCGGATGATACATTGTCATTTTCAAAAATGACTTTTCCACATCAATTAATGAAATTGGTTTTAGTCGAGCAAATCTATCGTTCGTTTAGAATTAATAGGAATGAGCCGTATCATAAATAGAGATAGTTTATTTTAAAATAGAAAAGGGAATGTGCTACCAAAAGTTTTCTGGATCACATTCCCTTTTCTATATATTTAGTCTAATTTTCCATCATAAGTGAAGAAACTATTATCTTATCTAGACTTAATTTGTAGGACCATTGTCAACGCTAGCTTCTACGGCACTTTGAACGTTAGCCGGCACCGAGGATAGGAAGTCATAACCCGTCATAGACTCAATTGAATCTACACTTACTCTATAGTAGCTCCAAGGATGGCTAGAAGTTGTTTGATCATTTGGCAGCACTACTGCGATTACCCTCGTAGAAGTAGCAACACGACTTATATCACTATTCCCATTAGGTAGTACAACAATTACTTTCCATGTTTTTGCTGGTACGACAACACCATTCCCAACAGTAGTTTTATATCCATTAGGCCCAGTGCCCCCGGATCCATAGCCGCCAGATATTACATATAATTCGTTTCCAGCTGATACAAGTGAACGACTATACTCCTCTAAATTTGCCCAAGTAATTTCATTGTTATTTGGAGCTTGAGGAATCATATTGCTCATTAGAAAAGTTGCTGAATTATTAGCAACAGTAGATGTACGGTCAGCGGATGGACACATGTGACCTCGATCAAATCCACTTCCTGAAAATTCACTAGCAGTGACTTGATACCACCCTGATGGCAATGTAATATCAGCACGGAAGTCATCCTGACGAGCCACACTTCCAAGATCAGAGGAACCTATGTGCCAGCTAACCCAGTTAGGCTCGTGTTTGCTATTGTTATAAGATAAATCATACTGAGGTTTAACCATCAAATAATTATTAGAGTTAGAGATATTATTTGTAGCACCACTTGGATTCCCCAGTCCTATATGATCATTATCAGTGCCTGTCTGTGTTTCTGTTGAAGGTTCAGCTGTTGAAGACGAATTTTGAGGAACTAAACTGCTTGTAACAACAAAGTCATTAGCATTATTATTCGTGTCCCAACCATTCCCTTGGCCTTGGGCAGTTCCACCATTGTTGTCCTTACGTTCTACACTTGTCGTAGCGGAAAGAGTACCTACTGGTGTAGTTTCTGAATCATTTGCAGAGCCGAAACCAACAAAATCCACCACATTAGAATTTGTCGAACCTGATACCGCTGTAGTAACTTTTGCTAGTGCAACTTTTCCGCTACTTGCACTTAAATTTATTGTACCTGTACCATCTGCAGCTGGTAGATCAACAGTTCCGCGACCACCACTTGCTTCTTTAATTAAATAATACTGGTGTGCCCCAATACTACCTGTCAAATTTGTAATGCTGCTGAATGTACCAGTGGAAGAAGCATATTGGACAGACCATCCAGAAAGACTAACACTTAAATCTGTAGGATTATAAAGTTCAATATAATCATTTTTGTAGGAAGTACCACTATTACCTCCGCCACCATAAACTTCGCTGATCACGACATGCGTTCCAACAGCAGCTTGTGCAGGTTTCGTAAATAAGTTTCCTAAAGCACTACTAAAAAAAACTAAACTAGAACAAACGAGGTAGGCCGTCCTTCTTTTTAAATTTTTCTTAATTTTTTTAGCTAACATAGTTTTTTGTAACGATCGACTTTCTAACATAAACTAAAAACCTCCTACTAAGTTTTGAAAAAATACTGATAGAGTAATTAAAACAACCCAAGAATATGAACTTGATCCATTCGTCGTGTAGGTTTAGGGGAAATAAAATGGTAGGTGTCCTAAGACTGGTGTTCTGGTTGAGGATTCTTGTGGTACCTTGGACCCTGGGTTATAGAGAAAATGGGCTAATAGGATAATTTGTACAGAAAAATAAAAAAACATGTTTATTAGAGCAAAAAAACTATTACTTAATCTAGATTAGATTGTTTACATAAAAATACCAATAAAAACGTTAAGCACCTCCTAATAGTATTTTCCGCGAATTCAATTTTGGCTCAAAGGCAGATGGGGCAACTATTCTGTATTCACATAAAAACTATAAAAGACTTAAATATGTACTTTTTCCATTGCCTAATTCCACCATACTATTATTTTTTTAGAACATTTTAAATTATTTGTAAATAAATGTCCAACTTTTATTAAGGATAATAAAGGGCTATTTTTAAATAATTGATTCAAGCCCTCGCTTTAGAAACTGAAAGCAATATTATTACTAATTTCGAGCTGGCAGCATTATAAAAGAATACCAATTCTGTATTTTTTAATAATCCTAAGAAAATCTTAAGATTTACATTGAATGGATATTAAGATTTTACTGTTATCATCCTCTTAACATGAAAAATAAAGAGGTGATACAATTTTGAAAAAGGTAAATAGGAGAGAGATACATGAACATATTAGTATGTGATGATGATCAGTCTATTGTTGAAGCAATTTGTATTTATCTAGAAAATGAAGGATATAGCATGTTTAAGGCCTATAACGGAGTAAAGGCCCTGGAGATCATCGAAAACAAAGAGATCCATCTCATTATTATGGATATTATGATGCCTAAATTAGATGGAATTCGGACTACGATGAAGATTAGAGAAAATTATGGTGTACCTGTCATTATGCTGTCTGCAAAATCCGAGGATTCTGATAAAATTTTAGGCCTAAATTTAGGAGCAGATGATTACATAACAAAGCCATTCAATCCTTTAGAGCTCATCACACGAGTTAAATCACAACTGCGGAGATATACAAGCTTAGGCAGTCTTGAAACGAAGAACAGTTTATATCGTAGTGGAGGGCTTGTAGTCGATGATGAAAGAAAAATCATTACAGTTGATGGGGAAGTTGTTCATCTTACTCCAGTTCAATATAAGATTGTAAAGCTCTTAACTGAAAATGCAGGTAGGGTATTTTCAATTGAAGAAATTTATGAAAGAGTATGGAACGAAACGGCTTTTAATCCCGAAAATACAGTATCAGTCCATATTCGAAAAATTAGAGAGAAGATCGAAATAAATCCTAAAGAACCGAAATATTTGAAGGTGGTGTGGGGAGTTGGATATAAGGTTGAGAAAATATAGTCATTCGATAACAACAAAAGTAATTGTTTTTACAATAGTCGTTTTATTTTTTTCAGGTTTACTTAAGTCTATTGCAAATATGGAAGCTTTAACTGATGATGATTTTGGAATAGTCTTTGAAGACAATTACTTTCTTAGTAAATCCTATATGTTGGAAGTTGAGCCTATTTTAAGTAGTCTGACTCAATTAGTAAGTGAGTATAAAAGTGAAGAGAATATTTCAAAGGGTGGGACAATTAGCACAGAGGATTTGAAAACAATTGAAGAATCTTTATATCCTGACTTTGAGGCTCGGTCGAAAATATATAATCCAAGCTTAAGTGAAGAAGAAAACTTTAAAAATTTTAAAGAGGCTTATGCAAAAGAAATTAATCAGGCAAAGAATCAGATGCTAACGGATGATCTAAAAAGATATCAAGGGTTAATTCAAGTAGTAGCTGGTAATAAAGATCTATTATATTATGCCAATGATGGTGTTAATGAATTTACGAATAATACTTTAAAAGGCCAATTTAAAGGAAATCCTTCCTATGTAATATACAAAGATTATAAAAGAGAAATTTATCCAGCAACAATTGAAAAGAATAAGCGTTTTAATTGGATTACTGAAGATTTAGATCCGTTGAATGCAAAGAATATGGAAGTTTCTATAGCGTTCAAGCAAGATGCTTTGGATCAAAAAGTAAAAGAATGGAAAGAAAATAAGTCAATTGCAACGAAGGCATTCATTCTTTTCATAAGTTGTTCAGTTGGGTTTTTACTATCTTTTGCGTACTTAGCATTCATTATTGGTCGAAAATCATTTAGTGATCAAGAATTACATTTAAATGCCATTGATAAATTATTTAATGATATTAACTTAGTACTGTTAATAGCTCTAATTTCCTCTTGGGTAGCATTAGTAGATATGCTGACAATTGAAGTCATTAATAAGGTAGTTTTCTTCCTTACAATACCATTTTTAATTGTAGCGCTAGTGCTGATTCTATCATTAATAAAAAATATTAAAAGTGGAACACTGATAAAACATACTTTAATCTATCTTTTATTCAGTAAGTTTTGTACATTTATTAAAAATGTATATAAGAGCGGCAATATTGGCGTAAAAACTGTATTACTCGTAGTTGGTTACCCAGTATTAATTGCATTGACGTTTTATATATTCCCAATCACGATAGGCTTTGCTGCATGGTTTGCATATAAACAAGTTAAAAAATTCAATGCGATTAAAGAAGGGGTCGAGCAAATAAAAGCAGGCGATTTCCATCACCGTATAGAGATAGATGGGAAAGGTGAGTTTGCAAGTCTTTCTAATAATATAAATACCATTACAGATGGTCTGAAAACAGCTGTTGATCGTGAACTAAAGAGTGAGAGGATGAAAACTGAGCTTATCACTAATGTATCACATGATATTAGAACACCACTGACTTCGATCATTACGTATGTTGATTTATTAAAAAAGGAAAAGGACCCTATTAAATTACAAAAATATGTAGAAGTTTTGGATCAAAAATCGCAAAGATTAAAGCTATTAACCGATGATTTATTTGAAGCAGCAAAAGCCTCTAGTGGAACGATTCCTATTCATCTTGAGCGTATAGATATTTTATCGTTATTAACCCAGGGATTAGGTGAAGTTAATTCAAAAGTTGAGGCTTTAGATTTAACATTTAAAATAAACCATCCAAAAGATAAACTCTTTGTTACAGCAGATGGAAAACTATTATGGAGATCTGTAGAGAATCTACTATCTAACATTTTTAAATATGCACTTAGAGGATCAAGAGTATATATTGATATAGAAGATATGGGGAATGATATACTGCTTACTTTCAAAAACATTTCAGCTTATGAATTAAATATTTCGGCTGATGAACTAATGGAACGATTCAAAAGAGGCGATGAATCGAGAAATAGCCAAGGTAGCGGGTTAGGTCTTTCGATAGCGAAAAGTTTGATTGAAATTCAAAAAGGACAGTTTTCAATTCAAGTTGACGGTGATTTATTTAAGGCGATGATTCGAATACCTAAACATAATAGTTTAATTTCTTAATCTATAATAATTCAGACCTAGCACTCCTGTTCAAATGGGAGTGCTTTTTTAATTAATGAGACAAAACTGTAAATCACGAGTCATGCAGAAATTTAGGAAAACAAAGTATACTTAGACTAGATGAATAGAACGACTAAATTCAATAAAGGGGGAACTACATATTGAGGGGAAATGTAAAAAGAATTCTTAAATCACTATTAACAAATCCGATTTTCTTAATTGGGTACTGGGTTTTTGCACTAAAGTTAGCTTCAATATGCAGTTATGGAAGGATCGATAAAAATCTACCTATTTTATTAGTAAGTTTAGCCTCATTAATATTGGTCATTTTATTTACCATAATAAAGGTTATAAAATGCAACGAGCGTAAACCAAATAAACTTACAGACTTAAAAGCATGGAAATTGATTTCTATTGTCTTGTTTGTTGCAATTACATTATTTTACGGAGCAAATATATATAAAAGTGCGACAAAATTTGGCGGTAAACTTGCGTGGTATATAGAACGGTTAAAAAATCAAAGATCGATTAAATTTGAGCATAACAATATCTATCAATATGGTGTAGAGGGCATTTTTGAAGATATAAGTAATAAGCATACATTACCCAAGAAACTATATATGAAAAATAATTTTTCCCTTAAATTTAATTCAAATGGATTAATTACATCCTTTGATACATTTGTTTATGGAAAGAATGACGATGGGAAAGAAGAAAGCTTTCTAATAACTTATGATAAAAACAAGTCAGAAAATATTACCGTATATTTACACGGGTATGCCGCTCCTAATTATAATGATGACAATCTGTTAGACCCTTTAATTGAAACTACTAATGTGATTCCAATTAAAAAAGCAGTTAGCAAATGGAATGAAAATCAGTATGGATTGATTTATTACGGTAAAAGAAGTTGGGGCTACAATACAAATGGAATCATTAATATCGATAAGGATGGAAGAGAATATAGTCCGGAAACAGCAAGTACTGAAATAATTGGCTATACAGTATCCTTGTTTGTCCCCAGGATGGAAAAAGAGATTACACCTGCTAGATATAATTTAATAGGTAATCCAAATTGGAGTAAACCACCTACTACCCCAAATCAAGCTACTTCAGATGAGAAGAAAAACGAGCAAACTAATACAAATGAACAGTTTTTTCTATCTAAAGAAGTTGGTTATAAATTAAATGTTGCAGATAAAGCATTAGGAAGCACATTTTATTCATTAAGCAAAACCACTGATGGTGGAAATACATGGACGGTCATAAATAATGATCCATACAGTGGAACAGTTGGAGGTGCTTCGGGCATCGTCTTTTTGGATGACAAACTCGGATTTTTAGAAGCAGTTAATCCTTCCGGTAATGAAGGAGCTTTATACCGCTCAGAAGACGGGGGCAAAACATACAAAAAAATAAACTTTACATCTCATGGAGTAAAGTTGAATAATGAACAGACTATAAAACCCTTTGATACACCAAGTATGCCATTTATGATGGGCGGAGTTTTAAGTATGTTGGTTGGTCAAGGTACAGATGGGGATTATAACGGAAATAGTAGCGAACTTTATCAATCAAACGATAAAGGACAAACATGGAAATTTGTGAAAGAGGTTAAAAAATAGGGCTCTTAATCAATCAGTTGATTCTATAAATAACATAAAGAAAGATCTCTCAAAAAAATTGAGAGGTCTTTCTTTATGTTATTTACTTGAGTATGTAGATTAAAAATTACTAATTTATCCCAAGAAATTGAAATTATCAAAAAATTTGGTGTAACAAGTTGCAATTCCCCCAAATCCATTCCTTCAAAATAATCATATAAAACAATGAGAAAATGAATAACACTCCAAAATTTTAACAAAATATGACAATTTTTTTCCTGCATTTTACGCTAAAATTCCCCAATTTACTGTCCCTATAACCCAACATATAATGAAGAATGGCGACTTAATTGTCGTAAAATTTTCAAAAATATTAAAATTCTGTCATTAAAGGGGGGAATAGGGCTTTTGCTCTATATTAAATTAAAGAAGGGGAATGAGAAGGTATGAGCCATCGTAAAATGAAAAAGATGGTCATGTCAACGTTTCTTGCATCTTCAACACTGCTAGGCTACACAGCTCAGGCTTTTGCCATGACAGGTGGAACATCTGCAAGTAATAGCCAAACTGTTCAGTTAGACAGTAATAGCAAACTTGACTTGACTCAAGCACAACAATTGCAAAATTTATATTTAGAGAAGCTTCAATTTGATCCGAAGCTATTAAATTCTTCAGATCAACTAGATTTAATTATTCAATTTAATGTTGATCCAGCTCCAATTCAAATGAAAAATCAACAGAAGAATGCATCTTCTGGAAAACTTTCTGTTAATCAAGAAAGCACACCTGCTGTTACGTTAGAAAGTGCCCAAGCAGAAGTAAATCAAACACACAATGACTTTAAGAGCTTCGTTAGCAATGAATCTAAAAAATTGAAAGCTACAGGCGAATCCTCTAGCTCTATTCATTTAGGAAGAGAGTATTCTCAAGTATTTAACGGGATAGCTGTCAAAATTCCTAAAAGTTCACTCAATGATCTATTGGCATTACCTTACGTAAAGAGTGTGTATCAAAATGTTAAATATGCTCCAATTCCAGCTTCTCAGTCAACCGATATTTCGGCGAGCGTAACAGGAGATGGAAAGGTTTCCGATCAAAAAACAAATCCAAATTTATTAACTACTATTCGTTCAAATCGCTCTAACGTACAAGCAGCAAGTAGTACTTCAGTTAGCTCTTCCGTATCAGAGAAAACAGTTAATACGCAGTCTGGGACTGTCCCACCTCCAGGTCCAGAAGGTCCACAATCTGGTGAAACAGCAGTTCTGGATTGGTTGAAAATACACGATCTACAAAATGAAAACATCACAGGAAAAGGCGTAAAAGTCGGCGTTATTGACACAGGTCTTGACTATAATCACCCGGATCTTGCTGGAGAATATCAAGGCGGTAAGGATTTTGTAGACAATGATAATGACCCGATGGAAACAGTCTATTCTGATTGGTTAGCTGCAAAGAATGCTAATGACTCACTTCCATCTAATCAACAAGATCCAAACTTCCCAACGGATTACCATAATTATATTACATCTCATGGAACACACGTAGCTGGAACAATTGCAGGTCAATCAAGAAGTAGTTCTCCTTATGCAGTTAGAGGAGTTGCTCCTGAAGTTCAGTTATATGCTTACCGTGTACTAGGTCCTCATGGTGGAACAGATGAGGCAGTTATGGCAGGGATTGAGCAATCCTATAAGGATGGGTGTAAAGTAATTAACTTATCACTTGGTGCGAATTATAATGATTCATTGTCTTCAAATGCTGTTGCAATTAACAATATTTCTGACCTTGGTGTAACTGCGGTTATTGCTGCTGGTAATTCTGGTCCGGGGGCTGGAACAGTGGGAACTCCGGGGGCTGCAGCAAAAGCAATAACTGTCGGCGCAATTGCCACACCTACCCAAGTTCCAACGTTTGACATCCATTCATATGGGGCATCAGGGGAAGACTCATTTGCGATTACAAATACTCGTTTAATCGGAAAGGATTTCACGGAATCGAATTCAAAGATTAGTGGATCGACTCAGTATGATATTGTAGATGCTGGATATGGCACACCTGCTTGGTACGATTCTCTACGTAATAAAAATATTGATGTGAAAGATAAGGTTGTTCTTGTCAAGCGTGGTGCTGCGTCTATGGACCAACTAATGGCGTACGCGGCTAATGAACATGCTAAGGCTATGATTTTATGGAATCCATCAGACAATCCTGATCTTCTATTTGATGAGCAGGGGTATTATCCATTTTATTTTGGTTCTAAAGGTAGTACGGTTTACACTTTGCAAATAGGCAAGAATGATGGAACAAAATTCTATAATGCTTTTAAGGCCGGTACGATCAAGAAAATTTCAGTATCGAACGCTGGCAATTACACAATGCCAGGGAATTCTCTTGCTAGTTTTAGTTCTACCGGTCCTGTTACCGGTTCATTAGCAATTAAACCTGATGTTGTTGCGCCAGGTGTAGATATTTTCTCAACAGCTCCTTATGATATATGGGAACCAGATAACAAAGATTATTCGTATACTTACCAATCAATGTCTGGTACATCAATGGCTACTCCTCATGTTGCTGGTATGGCAGCATTGATTTTGTCAGCTCATCCAAACTATAAGCCCGAGGATGTCAAAGTAGCATTGATGCAAACTGCTGATGCGATCGACTCACAAAAAAGTTTATTCCAAATCGGCTCGGGTAAAGCCGATCCATATCAAGCAGTCCATTCTGATATGCAATTTAAAGTAAAGGATTTTATTCAATCACGATCATCAACTGATGATTCATCAAGTTCAAATATTATTAACATAGCAAATACAACAGGTTCATTTTCGTTTGGCTATACATCGCGTTCAGTAGATGGTTCTGTTACGAAAACAGGCGACTTGTATATTACTAATAACGGGAATGCTGACAAGACCTTCAATGGATCGAGCGCTTTCTTTAAGGATGCGTTCATGATAAATGGACAAGATGGGAAGGAACAGGGTGCTAAAATTAGCATAAGTAATGCCACATCGCCTGAGACTGAATTAAAGTCAATTACAGTTCCAGCAGGAGGAACAATTCACCTAACAGTAAAATTCACTGCTCCTGCTTCAGCTGAAAGTGGATATTACGAGGCATATATTAACTTTGTTAATCCAGCTAATCCTGATGAAACTTACCGTATGCCTCTTGCTATTAACGTTCAAAGTAGAGGACTAGATTTCAGGGTCCAAAGAAAAGCTATTACCCTAAGTGGCGATAAAAACTTTAATCCGAATACTTTCGCTGTTACTCCTCAATCTTGGGCAGAGGTTCGATTGAAAAGTCCACTTGACCCTTCATTTGGCTTTAAGCTTTATGTTATGGATGTAACTGGAAGTAAATATATAGGATTTATTGGTGCATTGAATATTTCTGCTTTTACTCTCGGTAATTTAACATATGTTCCATTTTTAACGAATGGAAGTTATTATCCTTATAGAGATCCTATTTCGAAGGATGACCCTAATTTAGCTGTGAAACTGACACAACAATTGCCAACACAAAAGCAGGCTGGAGAAGGCGGCTATACAATCCAAGCTCGTGCTTTAGATGCTTCTAGTGGTCAGTTATATGAAAAAAATAGCACGGTTTATGTTGATAACACTCCACCTACAGTGCAAATGGATGAAGGAAGTAAACCAGGTATTTATGAGATTGATCCAAATGGTCCTATGACTGATGGAGCGCTAAAGTGGTTCTCAGGAAAAGCTTACGATTCAAATGTTGATTATATGAAAAACGTTGGGCATGAAACGCAAGTTCCTGCACCGCCGAACTATGATACTGATACAAATGTAAGTCAATCTTTAGGTAGAATTGACGGAATGCTAGGTGATTCAAACTCAGCACCGTACGTCAACTACTTCCTTAACCTCAGTGATGACGGAAAATTTAAATTTGGTATTAGTAAAGAAGACCTTGTGAATACTGATGCTGACCCTCTGAAAGAAAATTACGGGGTACAGTTCAGAATTTATCCTGAAGATTATTCATTTGCAGGTAATCTTGAAACGCAAGGACAATTTTATTATTTTGTAAAAAAAGGTAATGAGTATGTAGTGAATCGATTTGCGCGACTTGATTCGCCTGGATCGACTACATTAAATGGAGTAGATCCTGACTTCCTTGTTGATAAAACATTAGTCTCTAAAGGAGATAATTTTAAATCAACATTATCTATTAAGTATCCGAAAAAACTTGTAGGAGCAAAGTTTTATATTGATAGCCTTTATTTTGCTGATATTCAGGATATTGATTTTAGTCCAGAATACAAAGCATTTTTAGCATCAAAAGGAATTACAGCTGATAAATCTTGGATTCATCAAGATAAGGATGTAAATGGAGATTTTATATTCAATTTCAATCTTCCGAAAGATGTACAAGCTCAAGGTGTATTAAATACAGCTGACACATTAAGCGGCGGTGTTGCCCAAGAAATGCCTCTTCTTGATATTAAATACCAAGTGACAAATGATGCTGGATTAGATACATTATGGCTTCAAGGATCTGCGAATATCCCGGAAATCACAACGTATGACGGTGTGAAAAATGGGATGGATCGAGTTCCTACATTCCTAGATAAAAAACTTTACATTAAAGGCTCAGCTTATATTAGTGGAAGTATTAGACCAGAAGGATTCCAAAACTATCCAACGGGAGGTGTGTATGGAAGGTCAACACCGATAACATCCGATGGTTCAGGTGTTGAGGTTAAGTTTGAAGACCCTAATGCGGGTGGTATTACGTCTAAATTGCCTATAGCTCAGGATACTACTGCCGGCGCATCAAGTGCAAATTCGGGTATCGTTCAGAGTGGTTTATTTAGTTCAGACCTTCCTATGCAAGCAGGAACTAAACCATACAATTTTACAATGAAGATGCCAGGGCATTTAACGTACTATGGAACATTAGCCGTGAACAATGCAGGACAATATAATTATGCAGCAGGAGGAATCTATTCTGTTCCGAATGCGATTATGCTTGCAGGTGACGTGAATGGTGACGATGTGATTGATATGAAAGATATTGAGGCGGAAAGTGCAGCTTACAATAGCTTTGTTGACGCATCATCAACGTACACAAGGAATGCTGATTTTAATTTCGATGGTACGATTGATTATAATGATTTTGAATACATCATCAAAAACTTTGGAAAATACAATACAACTGCACCTAATGCATCAACTTTAGAAGGAAAAATCGTTTTAACGACAAGTAAAACAATAACGATCACTGGATTTGGCACTTTACCAAGTGGTTCAGATCTTACTGCTTTTAACACTGTTGTAAAACCAGTGCCATATATTAAAACAAGTGATAGCACCGCCTTTGTATATTATGGAAAAGTCAATCCGTTTCAATTATTTTCTGTTGGCTATAAGACACCAGACCTTACAACTGGAGCTACCACACTTACACAAATTGAAGATACAGCTTGGAGAGCTGCATTAGATGGTGTTGGCGGGCAAATTTTAATTGATGGCATTGATCGTAAGGCAGCTACGAATATGTATAATGGATCTACTACGAATTCGATCATTGAAAAAGTTGTTTCTAACAAAGGGCAATATGAATTTGATCCATCACTGTTCAAAAAAGCAGGAGTCCACACAATTGTGTTCAAGGCGCCAGGCTATATGGACCGCTCTTTAAAATTTAAAATGCAAAATGGTGGAGGAACTAGCTTTTCACTTTTATCACCAAATAACGTTGCAACAATTGGAAAAGCGCTGACTTACACTCGATCTGATACTACAGGCTCAACAGCTGCGCACTATCGTGATATTTGGCAGCCAAATATTAATTCAATAACAGTAACAGACCCAAATAATAATGTTGTTAAAAACTATACAGGAGCTGAATTGGCAGGACTCTTTAACCAATTGACGCCAGCAAACGCAACAACATTTAACTTTACAATCCCGGCAGGTGTTTTCTCAACACCATCATTGAGTGGAGCAGATTGGAGGATTACAATCGCAGCGGATAATTACGATACGTATTCATTCACACAAAGAATTAATGCGTTCGCGTCTCCAACATTGACGGCCGAAGCAAATCGTTATTTTAATGATAGCAATTCAAACCCAATTTCAATTGGAGTTGGAGCTACAAACGATACACAAGCGTGGAGAGATGCCATTACGGCTGTTCAAATTGGCGGTACTACAATTAATAGAGCGGATTTTGAAGCTAATAAAATCATAGTAGGTGCTCCAGGAACACTAATTAAGATTGATGAAGCGCTAATCACTGCTCCAGGAAGTATAAAAATCAATATAATCGCATCAAATTACCAAACTGCGTCTATTGATCAACCTTTCTACAAACAAGGAGTAACACTTACAAATCCAGCAGGCACGATTTATGCAGGAAAAGACTTAGTAATGTCATTTAATCCAGGTACTACTGCATCTGATTGGGTATCTGCAGTGAAGTCTAGTGGTACGATTAAATTTAATGGAAATTCGATCAAAACTAGAGTTGTAATTGATGAAACAGCAGGAACATTAACAATTCCATATGACCTAGTAAGAACAAACGGTGGAGCTGCAGTTTCTAGAAGCTTAGTTGTATCAGCTCCAGGTTACGCTGATGTTAGTTCGAATGTAACGGTTACTCCTCAAACTGCACCTGTACTGACGCTTTCAGCACCTACAGGAACACCACAGTTTGGAGACACTATTACTTACACGATCAGCGGTGATGATAATCCATTATGGAGAAGTTCAATTTTACTTGCACCAACATCTGATCAAACGATTGACAATGGTGATGTTACAATTCAAATGTCATCCGTTACATCGGTAAAACCTTATGTAAAAACGTCTGTAACAAATGGCACAGGAGCAGTAACGATTGATGGCACTGTAACGCAATCTAATACGGCTGCAGGTAATAAGAACGTTAAGTTCGTATCACCTTACTTTACGCCAATTACAATTGCTCAACCATTTGCTCAAAGAAAAGTACCAACACCTAACTTGACTCCAAGTGGTGTTAATAAGCCAGTCATCATTACAGTACCTAACAATACTGAAAATATGAGATGGGCAAATGCATTAAAAATAGTTACAGGTGATGTGACAGTAGATGGAGTATCGGTTAAAACTGATACGACAATCTCATCAGACGCAAGCAATATCACCATTACACTACCTGGAACAGCATTTACAACTACGGGTAATAAAGAAATTAATTTTACCGCGTATAACTATCCAGAGACTAAGGTAACTCAAGTAGTTAAGAGCAATTCGCCAGTGTTTAGTTCAAAAATTGCTTATATTCAAGAAGATACACCAATCACAGTTAGTTACAATCAAGATTCAGATTGGCTTGCAGCTTCACCAGTTGTTTCACTAAATGGTAAAGTAGTTGATTCTAGCAAGTACGCTCTAACAGCTAAGGAACTGACATTTGTTGATCGATCTTTATTTAAGGATCTAGGTGAATATAACTTTACAGTGACTGCGCCTGGTTATATTGACACTTCATTTACAGTTATCATAAGTGATGATTTGTCACATATGATTACGGCAAAAGCGGACAGCAATGGTAAAATTGATCCGGACGGAGTAATTTCGTTGAAACATGGATCTAATCAAACGTACAAAATCACACCGAATACGGGTTTTGAGATTGGAAGCGTTAAGGTCGACGGACAAGAAGTAACAGTAACAAACGGAGAGTACACATTTACAAACGTAACGAAGAATCATTCAATTGATGTGACATTTAAACAAATCGTTCATATCATTACGGCAACAGCTGGAACTAACGGAATGATTAGTCCAAACGGTAGAATTGCTACAAATTACGGAACAAACCAAACGTTTACAGTCACACCTTATGACGGTTTTGAGGTTGCAACATTTAAAGTAGACGGTGTAGATGCACAATTAACAAACAATACGTACACGTTTACGAATGTAACAAAAGATCATACGATTAATGTAACGTTTAAACAAATCGTACACACAATCACAGCAGCAGCTGGAAGCAATGGTACGATTAGTCCGAGCGGCAATGTATCTGTAAACCATGGAAAAAATCAAACGTTTACGATTACACCGAATAAAGGCTATGAGGTTGCTACATTTACTGTTGATGGTGTGAATGCAAATCTTACAAACAACTCTTACGTATTTACAAACGTAACAAAAGACCACACGATTAACGTAACGTTCAAGAAAATCGTTTACACAATCGTAGCATCAGCTGAAGGCAATGGAACGATTAGTCCGAGTGGTGTACTTTCAGTAGATGAAGGAGCAAATCAAACATTTAAAATTACACCTGATAAGGGTAGTTATGAGGTTGAATCGTTTAAAGTAGACGGAGTAGAAACAAAGTTAACAAATAATACGTACACGTTTACGAATATAACAAAGAATCATACAATTAGTGTAACGTTCAAACATAAAGGAAGCAGTGGGAAGTAATAGCAACATTTATGAAAAATAAGTGATGCTATATAGTAGAAAATATATTTTTTCAAATGAGGAATTAATGGGCTCATTTTGAGTCGCACTAGGCTGTCGGGACCTTCTCGACAGTCTCTTTTTTTGTGAATAAATCATTCAAGGCGGAGTAATTTTAGACTAAAATTTGGTTCAATTAAATAATTTTAAAATAATAAGCAAATCTTTCCTTCAGTTATTTTATATTGTATACGAGACAAACTTAAAATAAGAGCTTACTATATAAAGGTAGGGTACATTAAATTATAGTGGGTCAGAATTTGTTTTTCTAAAATAAGGACCTTAATGATAGATTTTTAACTTTTGTACATTGTTTAAATAGTTTATAATTATCAGATAAAGAAAAAAATTTTTTTAGGGCAGTTAATAATAGAAATATACTATTAATTGGATATAATTAAATAGTGATATACTATTATTAAAATGTAGTTTAAATGTGTTATACTATTAATAAGATATAATTGAGACAGAAAAGGTATGTTCCTAGGTGGTGCCTTGCTTTTTGTGACACCTAAGCAGGAAAACCTACTTTTTGCAAAAAAAGGGGAAAAGGAAGGTTATTATGAGCAACAGACAAACTAGAACAGACATTATCTTAATTGGTGCCGGAGTCATGAGTGCGACTTTGGGATCATTACTAAAAGAATTAGCACCGGAAATGGAAATTAAAGTATTTGAGAAATTAGAAAAAGCAGGAGAAGAAAGCTCTAATGAGTGGAATAATGCAGGTACGGGACATGCTGCATTATGTGAGCTTAACTATACATCAGAAAAAGCTGATGGATCAATTGATATTAGCAAAGCAATAAAAATTAATGAACAGTTTCAACTTTCAAGACAATTTTGGTCATATCTTGTAAACAACAACTTAATTGGTAATCCACAAGACTTTATCATGCCAATTCCTCATATGAGTTTAGTGCAAGGTAAAGAAAACGTGGAATTTTTGAACAAACGATTTGAAGCGCTTTCTAAAAATCCTCTATTTAAAGGGATGGAATATTCAGAAGACGCTAAAAAGTTGAAAGAATGGATCCCGCTAATCATGGAAGGACGCACATCTAATGAACCAATAGCGGCAACAAAAATAGACTCAGGAACAGACGTAAACTTTGGCGCTTTAACGCGTATGATGTTTGAGCACTTAGAGAGTAAAAATGTAGAGATAAACTATAGACATAGTGTTGAAGACATTAAACGCACTAGTGATGGCGAGTGGGAAGTAAAAGTGTATAATATGAGCACTGGTAATATCGATTCCCACATTGCTAAATTCGTTTTTATTGGAAGTGGAGGAGCTAGTCTACCTTTACTGCAAAAAACTGGTATCCCTGAGTCAAAACATATTGGTGGGTTCCCTGTAAGTGGACTATTCTTAGTATGTAAAAATCCAGAGGTTGCCAAGCAGCACCATGCAAAAGTATACGGAAAAGCCAAAGTTGGTGCACCACCAATGTCTGTTCCGCATCTTGATACAAGATATATCGATAACCAAAAGTCGTTATTATTTGGACCGTTTGCTGGGTTTTCACCAAAGTTCTTAAAAACAGGTTCAAATATGGATTTGATTAGTTCTGTTAAACCAAATAACGTTATGACTATGTTAGCAGCAGGCGTAAAAGAGATGTCATTAACTAAATATTTAATCCAACAAGTCTTATTATCGAATGAAAAGCGTATGGAAGAATTACGTGAATTTATTCCAAATGCTAAGAGCGAAGATTGGGATATCGTAGTTGCTGGTCAACGTGTACAAGTTATTAAAGACACGCCAGCTGGAAAAGGAACGCTTCAATTCGGTACTGAAGTAGTAAGTGCAGCTGATGGCTCGATTGCGGCATTACTTGGAGCATCTCCAGGTGCTTCGACAGCTGTTCACGTAATGCTTGAAGTTTTAGAGAAATGCTTCCCTCAACATATGATGGAGTGGGTTCCAAAAATTAGAGAAATGATCCCTTCATTTGGTTTATCACTAGAAGAACATCCAGAACTTTTACAAGAAATTCAGGCTTCAACTTCAAATACGCTTGGATTAAACGAAAAAGAGCTAGCTTATAGTTAATTTTTTTTAAATAACATTAAAGTAAAGAACCTTCAGTTGAAATTGGATTGAAGGTTCTTTTTGTTATGGTAGGAAATAAGTTATTAGGGCTAAAAAACGAAGATCATGATGAATCATGTCGATTTAAATTTTTTGAAAAATTGAAAAAAAGTGTTCATGATTTAAAAAAGAGGTGATATACTACATACAACTGGTAATGACATCATTACTAATATGATTTTATGAAAGTTATAACTGGGGGGGTGAATCTTTTCTTAGAAATTAAACATTTTTTGTAAGCCTTTTCAAATTAACTGGTAATAACATCATGACAACGTGTTGATGGAGCACAATATTCCATATCATGATTTTTAGAGCAACTACTGGATTAAAAAGCTATTAAACTTTTAAGAGAAAGAAGGGGAATGGGATGAAAAAGTGGCTTGTTTTACTACTAACCTTGGCTTTAGGCTTACTAGGATTAGCTGGATGCGGCAGCAGTGACACATCAGGGGATGCGAAAGATGGAAAGGTTGAAATTACTTACGGTTTTTGGGATAAGAAGCAAGTTCCCGCAGTTGATGAAATTATAAAATTATTTAATGAAAAGTACCCTAATATAAAAGTGAAAACTGAGCTTACTCCATATGCACAGTATTTTCAAAAGCTAGAAACGGCTGCAACGGGTGGAGCATTGCCTGATGTTTTTTGGATGAATGGGGCACATGTAGTCCAATATGCAGAAGGTAAAGTAATTGTCCCTCTTAGTGATTTAGCATCAAAGGACAACTATAGTCTAGACAATTATCCTAAGTCATTAGTTAATCTTTATACAGTTGACGGAAAACTTTATGGGATCCCAAAAGATTTTGATATAACTGGATTTTGGTATAACAAAAAGATTTTTGATGAAGCAGGTATCCCTTACCCAGATAATACTTGGGATTGGAATAAGCTAAAAGAAGTAGCTAAGAAGCTTACTAATAAAGATAAGGGTGTTTATGGCTTTGCAGCTTTAATGGGTAACCAAGGCGGATATTATGATTTCATTTGGCAAAATGGTGGACATATTATTTCTGATGATGGCAAATCAGTCGGATTTGATCAACCTGAGGCTATTGAGGCACTTAAATACAACATTAGTTTTATAAAAGAAGGCCTTTCTCCAACACAAGCTCAAATGACAGAAACAGCACCATCGGAGTTATTCGCTTCAGGCAAAATTGCAATGATGTTTGATGGACCTTGGATGGTTCCAGAATATAAGAAAAATCCAGATTTAAATGTAGCTGTAGTACCAAAAGGAAAACAACGAGCAGTTTCTATTCATGGATTATCAAACGTGATTGCGGCAAATACGAAGCATAAAGACGCTGCTTGGAAGTTTGTGCAATTCCTAGGTTCAAAAGAAGCAGCAGAAATATATGCGAAAACTGGAACTGTCATCCCTGCTTATAATGGTACACAAGATGCTTGGTTAAAATCAGTTCCAAATTTAAATCTACAAGCCTTTATTGATGGAGTTGACTATTCCGTTCCATTACCTAGTGTGAAAAATACCGGAGAAATCTGGCAATATGAAACAGATATCTTGAAAAAGGCATGGAGTAATGAAGAAAGTGTTGAGGATGCTGCAAAAGAATTAACGAAAAAGGCAGACGAGGCACTAGCTAAGAACTAAAAAAATGAAGAGAAGAAGCTTTCTATAGCTAAAATTACTTCTTCTCTTTATTTCCCTTAAAAGGAGTGAATACAGTGAAAGAAATGCCTCTACAAGTTGAAGTGAAATCAAAAAGTAAACTAAAAATACTAAGCTTATCAAAGACGAGAAAACGATCAGATTATTTATGGGCGTATTGTATGATTGCACCAACAATGATTGGTTTAACTATTTTCTATTTGTGGCCAATCATTCAAACGATTTACTTCAGTTTTACAGAATGGGGAGCATTTGGACAATATGAATGGACAGGATTAGACAATTATAGACGAATGCTAGAAGATTCTAACCTATTACAGTCGTTTAAAAACACAGGCATTTATATCGTTTTTACGGTTCCGATTGGTATTTTTTTATCGATTCTTATAGCAGTCCTCTTAAACCAAAAAATTAAGGGAAAATCTGTTTATCGCACCTTGTATTTTTTACCTGTTATTACCATGCCAGCAGCAATCGCTATGGTTTGGAGATGGTTATATAATTCTGATTATGGGCTCCTAAATTATCTTTTATCCATCTTTGGAATAAAAGGTCCACAATGGGTAAGTGATCCAAAAATTGCACTGTATTCAATTATTGTAGTAGCAATTTGGAGTGGACTTGGTTACAACATGGTTATTTTTCTTTCAGGACTACAAGGGATTCCAAGATCATATTACGAAGCAGCGGAGATAGATGGTGCAGGGCCAATCAAGGTCTTCTTTAAAATAACACTACCGTTACTTTCCCCGATTATATTCTTCGTTACAATCATGTCCTTTATTGGAGCGTTCCAAGTGTTTGATTTAATTTTTATGATGATTGGCAAAAGCAGTACAGCACTCGAAAATACTCAATCAATTGTGTACTTATTTTATCAGCATGCATTCGTGTTAAATGATAAAGGTTATGCTGCTGCAATTGCAGTTTTACTACTAATCATTATTTTAATCATTACAGCAATTCAAATGGTTTTACAAAAGAAATGGGTTCATTATGATTGAAGGAGGAGTAACCATTGGAGAAAGCAAGATACCAGATCACAAGTAAAACAATCTTAATTCATTTAATCCTAATTGTCGGCGCCTTGGCGATGGTCTTCCCTTTTATATGGATGTTACTAACTTCATTAAAAACTTATGCTGAGTCGATTCATGTTCCACCTGTTATTGTTCCAACGCACTTTCAATGGGTGAATTATAAAGATGTTTTTGATTTACTACCATTCTTTAAATTTATGTTTAATACGCTAATCATTACAGTGATTCGCACGATTGGACAATTATTATTTTGTTCTTTAGCCGCGTATGCATTTGCAAGAATCGAATTTCCGGGAAGAAACATTCTTTTTTTAATCGCATTATCAGTGTTAATGGTACCTGGGCAAGTCTTTTTATTGCCACAATATATGATCATGGTGAAATTAGGGTGGTTAAACACTTTACAAGCGGTAGTCGTTCCAGGTTTATTTAGCGCATTTGGTACATTCCTTTTAAGACAATTTTTTATGGGGTTACCAAAGGAATTAGAAGAAGCAGCTAGATTAGATGGCTGTAATCATTTCCAAATTTACTGGAAAATCATGCTTCCTTTAGCAAAGCCAGGTTTAGTTGCTTTAGGTATATTTACAACGCTTTGGAGCTGGAATGAATTAATGTGGCCAATGATTGTTAATAGCTCACCAGAATCAATGACGTTGTCTGTCGGTTTGTCATCATTACAAGGACAATATTTAACCAACTATCCAGTTTTAATGGCAGGATCATTTTTAGCCATTTTACCAATGCTTATTTTATTTATGATCTTACAAAAACAATTTATTGAAGGTATTGCAGTTACAGGAAGTAAATAAAAATCTTACAATGCTTGGAGGAAACTAATTATGAAAGCAGCTTTAATAGGCGCGGGAAGTAGAGGATTTTATGCATACGGATCATATGCTTTACAGTATCCACACGAAATTCAATTCATTGCTGTAGCGGAACCAAATAAAGAAAAAAGAGAAAAGTTCGCGGAAGCTCACAATATCCCTGAAAATATGAGATTTGAAGACTGGACTGAGCTATTAGAAAAAGAACAGCTATGTGAGGCCCTATTAATTTGTAGTCCAGATCGGAACCATTATAAGCCCGTTATGAAGGCAATTGAAAAAGGTTATAGTATTTTATTAGAAAAACCGATGTCACCAGAACCAATTGAGACGTTAGAAATAGCGGAAGCGGCAGAAAAGCATAATACATTATTAACAGTTTGTCATGTTATGAGATATGCGCCATTTTATCAAGCATTAAAAGAAGTTGTTGATCGTAAAGTAATCGGTGACATCGTATCGATCCAGTGGAATGAGAATGTAGGTTACTTTCATCAAGCTCATAGTTTTGTACGTGGTAACTGGAGCAATTCGTCTGAATCTAGCTCAATGCTCTTACAAAAAAGCTGCCACGATATGGATATGCTTGCGTGGCTAATTGGTACAGAGTGCAAGAGTGTATCTTCATATGGAAGTTTAACTTACTTTAAAAAAGAAAACGCACCAGAAGGTTCAACACATCGCTGTTTGGATGGTTGTAAGGTAGAAAAGGAATGTCCTTATTCAGCAGCTAAATGGTATTTACACGACCGTGATGTTTGGCCAGCAAATGTTATTTCAGCAAGTTCAAGTCTTGATAGTAGACTTAAGGCAATTCAAGAGGGACCATATGGTCGCTGCGTGTATCACTGTGACAATGATGTTGTTGACCATCAAGTAGTCAATTTATTATTTGAAAATGACGTAACAGTTGCATTTACGATGACAGCATTTACAAATGAAACATTCCGCAACTTCAAAATTATGGGAACAAAAGGCGAAATAATTGGAAATGATGCTAAAAATGAAATTGAAATTAATTATTTTTCAGGTAAGAAAGAGTTAATTAAGCCATCAACTGTAGATGGTGGGCATATGGGAGCCGACACAAGTATTATGGCTGATTTTATTCAACGTGTTACTAAGAAGGACAAAGGCAGCTTAACATCAGCTATCGTATCAGCTAAAAGTCATATGATCGCTTATGCTGCAGAAGAATCAAGAGTTTCAGGAACAATGATTTCACTAGATGATTATGAGAAAAAATTAAGAATGACAGAAGAGAGAGTTTTGTAGTAAATTCCGTTGCGACATAAGGTGGTATCTTTTTCAATATTATGTATAATAGATGTATATTAAACTGGTTATGACAAAGATACCACTAAAGGAGCTAATCATGGTAGAAAAGGATTCCCGACTTCCTCTTTATTATCAATTAATGGATATTTTATTAGAAAAAATCGAATCAAGTGAACTTGCTGAAAACGATCAGCTACCATCTGAACGAGAATTATGTGACACGTATAAAGTTAGCCGTACAACGGTAAGACAGACGATGCAAGAGCTTGAAAAACAAGGCTATATTTATAAAGTTCATGGCAAGGGGACATATGTTTCTCCAAGAACGTATAACCAAAGTCTTGTAAAATTCTATAGTTTTACGGAAGAAATGAAAAAAGCGGGGAAAATCCCAACGACAACGGTCGTTTCTTTTGAAAAAATCAATTGTGACAGTAAAGTAGCAAAGGTCATGGATCTATCGGTAGAAGAAGAGGTATTTAAGATTGTTCGGTTAAGACTTGCAGAGCAGGAACCGATGTTATACGAAACCTCTTATGTACCTGTAAAGGACTTTAAAAATCTTTCGAGTGAAGAATTGCAACATACGCCGATGTATGAAATCTTCAGAACTCAATACAATGTGAATATTTCCAGCGCTTTAGAAAGCTTTATGGCTGTTAGTGCAAATAAAGTGGAGTCAGAAATGTTAAACATAATCGAAGGTGCACCATGTCTAATGCTTAAACGAGTAACTTACGATCAAAGCAAAGTAATTGAATATACAATCTCTATTGCAAGAGGGGATAAATTTACTTATACAGTAGAGCTGAAATAGACACTTCAGGCTGGCCGCCAAAGCTGGCTGGCAAAGTCTGAAAACCAGCTTTTATGGTTTTTTCTACACCTAAAAATAGATACAGAAGTATCTATTTAATCCAACTGGTAATGATGACATTAACAGTTAAAAATAGGAGGAAATAGTATGGAGCTATTAAAATCGAGTGAATATGAAAGAATGAATGTTGGCGCGGGCCATACAGCAAAAGAAATAGCCCAGCAACCTAGATTATGGAACGAAACAAAGGATATTCTTTTATTTAATAGAGACCGAATTCTTACATTTTTAAAGAGCGTTAAAAATAAACACGATCAGCTACGAATTATTTTAACTGGTGCGGGTACATCTGCATTTGTTGGTGACACAGTCCTTCCTTATTTAAAACAAACCGTTAACAACAAAAAAATAGTAGTAGAGAGTATTGCTACGACAAATATTGTGTCAAATCCATATTCTTATTTAAGCAAGGACCTTCCGACAATTATGATTTCATTTGCTCGTTCAGGAAATAGTCCAGAGAGCTTGGCTGCTATTCATTTAGGAGAACAAGTTATAGATGATTTTTATGGAATCGTTTTTACATGTAACCAAGATGGGCTACTGGCTCAAAAGAAGAAAAATGATCACAATCATTTAGTCATCTATATGCCAGAAGAAGCAAATGACCAAGGATTTGCAATGACGAGTAGTTTTACGACGATGCTTTTCTCAGCTTTACTTCTTTTCAATATTGATCAGATTCATACGTGGGAGAAGAAAGTTGATGAGCTTATACAAGCTGGCCATTCAATTATTAGCGGGAGCGAGCAAAGTATTAAACAGTTGGCGAATTCGTCTTTTCAAAAAGTAGTTTATTTAGGCTCAGGAGTTTTTGAAGGATTGGCACGAGAAGCATCATTAAAATTGTTGGAGTTAACAGGCGGGACAATACCTTCTACTTTTGATACTTCATTAGGTTTTAGACATGGCCCTAAGTCTATTTTAGATAAAGATACTGTTGTATTTGTATTTTTATCTTCTAACCCTTATACAAGACAGTACGATCTCGACATTTTAGAAGAGATTTACAAAGAAACCAATCGAGGGAAAGTAGTAGCAATTTCATCTTTAAAGGATCAGGTTGCTGAAGAATATAGTGATCTTTTCTATTATGTAGATCTTCCTAAAATTAATGAGGATATTTTTCTAACCTTCCCTTTTATCTTATACGCACAAACTTTTGCTATGTATAAATCTATTAATCTCGGCTTTTCTCCAGATAACCCTTCTCCATTAGGAGTAGTTAACAGAGTTGTTAAAGGAGTTACGATTCACCCTTTTGCAAATGAGATGAAGAATGGAGGAGATTTATCTTGATTACATCAAGAAGTACGATTCTTTTAGATGCACAAACAAATGGCTACGCAGTTCCAGCATTTAATATTCATAACTTAGAAACAATGAAAACAGTTTTAGAAACAGCTCAGGAGCTGCGTTCACCGGTTTTGATTGCAGCTACACCAAGTACAGTTAGTTATATGGGGGAAGAGTTTCTAATTAGTATGATGGAAGCTGCAAAAAAAAGATACGATATTCCAATTTGTTTTCATTTAGATCACCATGAAAAAGTTAAGGATATTAAAACTTTAATTGATAGTGGAATTCACTCAGTCATGATTGATGCTTCTCACCATGACTTTGAAGAAAATATTCGAATCGTGCGTGAAGTAGTCGATTATGCTTCTTCATTTGGAGTTTCTGTGGAGGCGGAGCTTGGCCGACTAAGTGGGGTAGAAGATGATCTTGAAGTGGATGAAAAGGATCAAATTTATACAAATCCAGCACAAGCTAAAGAATTTGTTTCAAGAACAGGAATTGACTCGTTAGCTGTTGCCATTGGAACGGCCCACGGTCTATATAAAGGAGAACCTAAATTAGATATTGAACGATTAAGTGCAATCCAAAGAGAAGTTGATATTCCGCTAGTTCTTCATGGAGCTTCGGGCTTACCAGATGAATTAGTACAAAAAACGATTAAAAATGGCATATGTAAAGTAAATATTGCTACTGAATTAAAAATAGCTTTTGCTAATGGGTTACGTGGTTACTTAAATGAACATCCAGATGCCAATGACCCTAGATATTATTTTAAAGATGCAGTAAGAGAAATGAAAATAGTCGTTACTGATAAAATTAAAATGTGCGGTAGTGTGAATCGGGGTTAGAAAAATGATTGCTACAATTACATTAAACCCAGCTATTGATATTCGGTATAATCTTCCCGTCTTTCAATTAGATGGCGTAAATCGTGTTACAGCTATAGATAAAACAGCTGGTGGTAAAGGACTTAATGTTTCACGTGTATTATCTCAACTAGGGGCTAAGGTTACTTGTACCGGGTTTTTAGGTGGAAAAAGTGGCGAGTGGATAGCTGGTCAACTCCAAAATTACAATTTAATTAATCGTTTTGTAGGAATAAAAGGAGAGACAAGATTTTGTATAGCAATTGAATCTAAAGAAGATCATACAGAAATTCTTGAACAAGGGCCAGCGATATTGGAGAATGAAAGAGAAGAATTTTTGAAATATTTTGATACGATTCTAGAATCGAATAACTATATTGTAGGTTCTGGCAGCTTACCACATGGAATCAACTCTGATTTTTATAGAGGCCTAATAGAAAAAACAAAACAAAAAGAGAAGTATTTTCTTTTAGATTCAAGTGGAGAATCACTAGCCCATGGCATAAAGGGTAAGCCTTTTTTAATTAAGCCGAACAGAGAAGAGTTTTGCAAGTTGATCGGGTTAAACCAATTATCAATAGAGGATATGATCTGGCACGCCCGAGAAATATGCCAAAAGGGTACCCAATACGTTTTACTTTCTTTAGGAAAAGAAGGTGCTCTTTTAATTAGCAAAAGCATCACACTGCAGGCGGTTATTCCAACTTTGACAGATGTGCACCAAGTTGGATCAGGAGATAGTATGCTTGCAGGCTTTGCCTTTGCTCATTCGAAAGGTTATTCAATTGAAGATATTTTAAAGTGGTCATGTGCCTGCGGAATATCTAATGCTGCCTCAGAGCGGACTGGATCAGTTGAATTAACAAAAGTTCAACATTATTTTAAGCTAATTAGGGTGAAGGAGTTAACAGGGGGTGATTAAGGTGGAAAATATAGTTTGTTTTGATATCGGGGGTACATTTATCAAATTTGGACTAATAAATCGTAATGGGCAAATCGTTTACAAAGATAAAGTACCGACACCTAAAAGTAATATACAAAAGCTGCTTCCTGAACTTTTAGCTGAGAAAATAAAAAAGCTCCAAAATGATTTTTTAATAGCAGGAATCGGAATTTCCTCATGTGGTCTTGTAAATCATGAAACAGGTGAAATTTTATTCTCCAACAATATACCCGACTATTCAGGAATGAAGCTAGGCGAAATACTATTCAACTTATTTAAATTACCCGTTAGTGTAGAAAATGATGTGAAAAGTGCTTGCATCGGTGAAATGTGGAAAGGTGCAATTCAAGGGAAGAAAGATGTAGTTTTTCTGACATTAGGAACAGGTATTGGAAGCACCATTATCATTGATGGGAAGATTGTAAGCGGATCTCGTCATTTAGCTGGTGAACTAGGTCATATCGTCATCATTAATAACGGACGTACTTGTGGTTGCGGACGGAGAGGATGCTTTGAAAGATACGCTGCTACTTCAGCCTTAGTAAGTGATTTTATTGATGAAAAGAACAAAAATGGTGAGACTATGGAGAAAATCTCTGGAGAAGAAATCTTGGCTCTAGTAGAAGAAGGAGATTCAATTGCTACCGGCGTATATAAAAAGTTTATCTATTATATAAGCATTGGTCTATCAAATATAGTCCATCTTCTGAACCCAGAGGCAATTATTATCGGGGGAGGAATAGCTGAGCAAGGAGACCGATTTATTCAAGACATCAACTCTGAGATTAAAAAGGAAACCATGCCAATTTATCATCAAGAAACAATCGTATTTCCTTCGATTCTTGGGAATGATGCCGGGCTGTATGGAGCATGTTATTTAACTTTAAAAAAATTAAACTACTTACACGTATAAGTTTTAAGCAAACAGGCAGCATCCTATTTGGTGTTGCCTATTCTTCTTTAAGAAAAAGTATTCCTGCGAACAATAGAGGGGGAAGTTTTATGAAAGCAATTAAGGTAGAAAAGGTATATACACCCGATAAAGTAATTGAAGCTGGCTATATACTGATTAATAACGGAAAAATAAATGGTGTAACAACGAATAAACCCACCTGTGAAATTTTGGATTATTCTAGTTTTGTAGCCATTCCAGGCATGATTGATTTACATATTCATGGAATTGCTGGAAATGACACGATGGATGGTAGTATACAATCATTACAAGAAATGTCTATGTCGCTTGCACGTCATGGGGTTACGGGGTTTTTGCCAACTACACTGACTCATGATTTCGAAAAAATTAAAAAAGCTGTAATGACCGTAAGTGAGGCGATAGGACAGACAGAAGGAGCGGAGATCATTGGATCGTATGTTGAAGGCCCATATATTACAACTGAGCATCGTGGTGCTCATCCGGTCAAGTATATTCGTGAACTAAATACTGATGAGTTAATTGAACTCATAAAGGTTTCCAATAATACAGTTAAAGTGATCACAATAGCTCCAGAAAAAGAACATGCAAATGAAGCTATTAAATTGCTAACAGATAAAGGAATCCACGTGTCTATAGGGCATACAAATGCAGACTATGACACAACGAATAAAGCAATTGAACATGGGGCAAGAATTTCTGTTCACACTTTTAACGGCATGAGAGGATTCAATCATCGTGATCCTGGGTGTCTTGGTGCCCTTCTAACAAATGATCAATGTTATTGTGAATGTATAGCAGATTTACAGCATGTCCACCCGGGAGCAATTAAGCTGCTATACAAAGCAAAAGGAACAGAACGGATATTTTTAATAAGTGATTCAATGGCAGCTGCTGATTTACCAGATGGATATTATACGCTTGGTACATTAGATGTTAAAGTGGAAAATAAAATTGCTCGAACAGTAGAAACAGGCTCATTAGCTGGCAGCACGACTAATTTAATGGAGTGTTTAAAAAATGTAAAAGACGTTTTAGAGTTGCCTTTAGAAACTATTTTACCGATGGTCAGTCTTAATCAAGCAAAATTACTTAATATTGATTATGAAGTTGGAAGTATAGAATGTGGAAAAAAAGCAAATATCGTCTTAATTGATCGTCAGTTTAATGTTCAAGCTACTATTGTGAATGGAGTATTTGTATTTAGGAATGTCCATAAATAATATGAGGTTTCTGAATAAAGAAGAAATATTTTATAAAGGTAACAAATTGAAGTATGTATAGAAGAAATTAATAAATAATAAGGATGACCTTACTATAAGTGATTAAATAATCATTTTTGGGTAGGTCATTTTGCTTTTTTGAGTATGCGAAAATTAGTAATTGAGATGAAATAATGATGTTTTCAAACGAGGACTATTGCCTAAAAGATAAAAACGTGGTAGATTAATACAGTATATATAGTAGAAAAAACACAGAGGTCATATTTTCCCTACTTTAATTTTACTATACAAATCCTCTTGAGTCAACCCCCATTTTTATCTTTTAAAGGAGTGCATGAAATGAACAACGAACTTCAAAAAGAACAAGTAAGAGTAAATGCTGTACTAGATCTAATTACGGACAAAATTAGTAAATTAACAGACGAAACAGCCCAACGAAGAAACGAAGTCATCAATGTTCGTAAAAACTTTTGGGATGAGGTTAAAGTTAATACGGATAGCTTTGATGACTATTTAGAGACGGTTATTAGTTTAAGACAACAATCTCAACTTTTGGCGATCGGCCAAATTAATCATAAGCAATCTTCAAATCGATTATCAGCACTTCGTCGAATGAAAGAAGTCCCTTATTTTGGTCGCATTAACTTTACAGAAGAAGGTATGTCTGAAACGGAGCGTATTTATATTGGCGTTTCAACTCTAATGGATGAAACTGGTGAGAATATTTTAGTTTATGATTGGAGGGCCCCAGTTTCGAGCGTTTACTATGATTATCCACCAGGTCCTGCTGAGTATGATACACCTGGGGGAAAAGTGAGTGGCGTATTAGACCAAAAATGGCAATACATTATACGGAACGGTGTAATTGAATCAATGTTCGATACAAGTCTCACGATAGGTGATGAGATTCTGCAGCATGTGCTAGGCAAAGGTACAAATAAGCATATGAGAAGCATAGTAGCCAGCATTCAAAAAGAACAAAATCAGATTATTCGTTATGACAAAGGTAGATTATTGATTGTTCAAGGGGCGGCTGGTAGCGGAAAGACATCTGCAGCTTTACAAAGGATCGCATATTTGCTCTATAAATATAGAAATTGGATAAAAGCAGATCAAATTATCTTATTTTCTCCTAACGCAATGTTTAATAACTACGTATCGAGGGTTTTACCTGAACTAGGTGAAGAAAATATGCAACAAGTTACATTCCAAGAGTATTTAGTTCATAGGCTTAGTGATGCGTTCAAAGTTGAGGATAATTATGAGCAACTAGAATACGTGTTAACTGCTATAGATGATCCTTCCTATAAGACTAGGACTTCAAGCATTCGATTTAAAGCCTCAACTCATTTCTTTGAGACGATTAAGGCATACAGACAATCATTGGAATTATCCGGCATGGTTTTTAGGGGATTTAAATTTAGAGGCAAACCAGTCGTTACAGCTAAACAAATATATGAAAGATTTTATAGCACTGACACTTCTTTAAAATTTAACAACCGATTAGAGAAGTTGACGGAATGGTTAAACAAACAAATCAATGAAATGGAAAAGCAAGAATTGAAAAAAACATGGGTACAGGACGAAATCGAGTTACTCAGCAAAGATGATTATCAAAAAGCATATAAGTACTTACAGAAAAAACAATCTAAAGAAGATTCATTCGATGACTACGAACAAGAAACTAAAGTATTAGGTCGAATGGTCGTTCGTAAAAAGCTAAAACCACTACGTGAATGGGTTAGAGGATTGCGTTTCATTGACATAAAGGGTGTTTATAAACAGTTATTTTCCAATCCAACTCAAATTGAACAATGGATCGAAGGCGATACTCCTGAGAATTGGGAGGACATATGTCAGTTAACATTAAAAATGTTAGATGAAGGTAAATTGTTTTATGAGGATGCTACGCCGTATTTACTTTTAAAAGAATTGGTTCAAGGCTTCCAATCAAATGTTACGATTAAATTTGTACTCGTAGATGAAGCTCAAGATTATTCTCCTTTCCAATTTGAGTTTTTGAAGAGATTGTTTCCTTCTGCAAAGATGACTGTTTTAGGTGACTTTAATCAGGCGATCTTTGCGCATGCCAGTGAAATGGGAGATTTTAATGTCCTTAAAGGCCTATATGGGCCAGATGAAACAAAAGTGATTAATCTGACACGCAGTTACAGATCGACAAAACCAATTGTAGAGTTCACACGTAGACTCATACCTGGAGGAGATTTAATTACACCTTTTGAACGAGTTGGGAATAAGCCTGTGTTAACGCAGTTATCTAATCGTGAAGATTTGCATAGTCATATTGCATCTAAAATCGAAGACTTAAAGAAAAGTGAATTTAATACAATTGCTGTCATTTGCAAATCTGCTGAAGAAAGTTTAGCGGCATATGAAGCATTAAAAGATGTAGAAGGAATCAAGCATGTGAAGAGAAACTCAGTTGAATATGAACAGGGTGTAGTCATTATTCCTGCGTATTTGGCAAAAGGAATTGAATTCGATGCAGTGATTATTTATGATGCATCAGCTCAAGTTTATGGAGATGAGCGTCTCCAAAGACTATTCTATACTGCATGTACAAGAGCGATGCATCAGTTACATTTATATAGCTTAGGCAAAGCGACTCCTTTTTTACATGATATAGATTCAGAGTTTCTACTATTAAATCAGACGATCGCTCACGATTAACTTTAAAAACTTCCCTTACGTAAATTAAGGGAAGTTTTTTGTTTTTAGAGTGAACGCTAGTTTCTCTAGCTTGTAACTATTCGTAAAGAAAATTTTTATTTAAAGTTCATACTTAATTCATAATTGGTCGATATATTCAACTTGTAATAAGTCGTAAAGGAGGAAGTAAATTGGAATATTTAAATAAAAAAACAATTACCCCAAATAACGGAGATTTAGCTGTTGAAGCGAGTGGTTTAGTGAAAATATTTGGTGAAAATCGTGCGGTTGATGGAGTGGATTTAAACGTTCGTGCTGGAAGTATTTACGGTGTACTTGGTCCAAATGGTGCAGGGAAAACAACGACAATTAGAATGCTGGCTACACTACTTAGACAAGATGCAGGTACTGCACGCATATTCGGACATGATGTTTTAAAAGAAGCTCAAATTGTGCGTCAATTAATTGGTGTTACTGGTCAGTACGCTTCAGTTGATGAGTCACTAAGTGCTACAGAGAATCTTATTATATTCTCCAGATTACTAGGTCTAAGTAGAGCGGAATCGCGAAAGAAAGCAGCAGATTTGTTAGAGGAGTTTGGCTTAACGGAAGCAGCAAAGCGCCCATTAAAAAACTTCTCAGGTGGAATGCGTCGAAGATTAGATTTGGCTGCAAGTTTAATTGCTCAGCCACCACTTATCTTCTTAGATGAGCCGACAACTGGTTTAGACCCTCGTACTAGAAATCAAATGTGGGATACCATTCGTCGTTTAGTAAAAGAAGGTTCAACAGTTCTATTAACAACACAATATCTTCAAGAGGCGGATGAACTAGCTGATCGAATTGCAGTAATAGATCGCGGTCATGTAGTTGCGGAAGGTACTGTTGATGAATTGAAGGCTTCAGTCGGTAGTTCATCGTTACAATTAAAAATTCAAAATATAAAAGATGTTCAAAAGGCGCGTCAGACAGTAGAACATGTACTAAAAGTAAAATCCAATATCACATTAGTAGAAGGAAAGATTACTGCACCTATGGCGGATGCTGACCGAGTAACCGACCTACTAATCGCCTTACGTGATGAAGGGATTCATTTAGCTGAAATGAGTGTACAAAAGCCGACTCTTGATGAAGTATTCCTTACGATTACTGGTAACAGCGTAGATGATGATGGATCAAAGGAGTCAGCTAAAACAAAAGAAATGGAGGGAGTAAGGGTATGAGCACTTCAATAAAACGAGTTGCTTATCGTGAATTAAAAAATAAAACTAGCATTAGTCAATCAGTAAAAAATTCATTTACGATGGCTTATCGTGGTCTACTAAAAATAAAACGTACACCAGAACAATTATTTGATGTTACGTTACAACCTATTATTTTTACACTTATGTTTACTTATATCTTTGGTGGAGCAATCTCTGGGAATGTTAAGAGTTATTTACCGGTAATCATACCAGGAATCTTAGTACAGACGGTCATTACTACTTCGATTGTTACAGGTGTCCAATTGCGTGAAGATATGGATAAAGGTGTATTCGATCGATTCAAGTCGCTGCCGATTGCACGAATTGCACCACTGGCTGGAGCCTTATTGGCGGATACGATACGTTATACGATTGCTACTGTTCTTACTTTCACTATGGGGTATATAATGGGATATCGCCCTGAAGGTGGCTTGGGCTTTGTCATCTTAGCTGGACTACTTGTAATTGTATGTTCATGGGCGATTAGCTGGATTTTTGCCTTTTTTGGAGTAATTGCACGAACAGCGTCAAGTGTACAAGGGATTTCTATGCTAGCACTATTTCCATTAACATTCCTTTCAAATGCCTTTGTACCAGTCGATACAATGCCAAATTGGCTTCAATGGTTTGTGAAAATAAACCCAATTTCACATCTGATTACTGCTGTAAGAAATCTTACGAACACAGGAACTGCAGGTTCGGATCTAATCATTTCGCTTATTGGAGCTGCTGTAATTGTAGCCATTTTTGCACCGCTAACTGTAAAAGCTTATATGCGTAGAACATAATAGAAGGTGTTCCATTAGTTTTTTTCTAATGGAGCACCTTTTCTTAGCATTTTCTACTTGAAAATATTGAATAGCATGTGTAACATAATCAAGGTACAAATATATAAATAACTCATATAATCATGGGGATATGGCCCATAAGTTTCTACCGGACGACCAATATAATCGACCGACTATGAGTGAAAGCACATCTAGGGTTCCGCATTATTGTATAAGTAAAATGGCTGGTCCGAGCGATGTGGGCACTACACGTGCTACACCATTAGGGATAAAAACCCAGAAGGACAGGTTTCACTTGAGAGAAACATACTCAAGTGGAACCTGTCCTTTTTTGTTTTATAAAGAGTAATAACTGTACGCAATCAATTTTGATAAATTCAGCAATGACAAGGGAGAGAATCAGATTGTTAAGTAAACAAAAAGCATTTACATTAGGTTTTCAACACGTCATGGCTATGTATGCAGGTGCAGTTGTTGTACCCCTTATAATAGGTGGCGCACTTAAACTTACGCCAACTCAGATCGCTTATCTAATAGCAGCAGATTTATTTACTTGCGGTATCGCAACAATCCTGCAAAGCATGGGGACTAAATACATTGGTAGCAGATTGCCAGTCGTTTTAGGATGTACCTTTACAGCGGTAGGTCCGATTATTGCAATTGCATCATCTTCTAACTTACCAACAGCATACGGTGCAATCATTATTTCTGGGATCTTTGTAATATTAGCTGCTCCTTTTTATGGCAAGCTTTTAAAATTTTTCCCTACAATTGTTACAGGATCAGTTGTAACGATAATTGGACTTTCTTTAATTCCAGTAGCTATGAATAATGCAGCAGGTGGACAAGGGAGTTCAGACTTCGGTCAAGTACACAATTTATTACTTGCCCTTCTTACACTTATCGTAATTTTAGTCGTTAACAGATGGGCTAAAGGATTTTTACGTACAATTTCCGTACTTGTTGGTTTGGTTGTAGGAACAATTGCCGGCTATGCAATGGGAATCGTTCACTTTTCAAGCGTATCAGAAGCATCGTGGTTTAGTATCGCTCAACCATTCTATTTCGGGACACCAAAAATCAGTATTACAGCAATTATCACAATGATCATCGTATGTATTGTTAGTATGGTTGAATCAACTGGAGTCTATTTCGCAGTCGGAAAAGCGATTAACCAAAAGGTTAAACAGGATCAAATCGTAAATGGATTGCGTTCAGAAGGTCTTGCAATTATGCTTGGTGGTATTTTTAATGCATTTCCGTACACAGCATTTTCACAAAATGTTGGTTTAATTTCACTTACAAAAGTTAAATCTAGGGAAGTTATTTATGCTGCGGGAAGTATCATGGTTGTTCTTGGATTATTACCTAAACTAGCAGCTTTAACGACTGTTATTCCAAATGCTGTTCTTGGAGGCGCAATGATTGTTATGTTCGGATCTGTCGCAGCTGCCGGGATATCAATTCTTTCAGAAGTCGATTTAGGTAAAGGAGAAAACCTATTAATCGCAGCATGTAGTATAGCGGTAGGCTTAGGTTCAGCTACCCTTCCACAAATGTTCGACCAACTACCTGACTTTTTAAAAATGTTAATGCAAAATGGAATTGTGACAGGTTCATTAACTGCAATTATTTTAAATTTATTCTTAACAAAACAAGATGTAGCAGTAGAAGTGCAAGTTACGAAAAAAATATCATAAGCTAACAAAAAGAGACCCCTAACTAGTCATAGGGGTCTTTTTAGTACTTGTTACTAATAAACTTCGATTTTAAATAATGCAAAATCATGTACGAACTGACAACTAACCTTGCCGTGCTCCCATAAACGCTTATAAATTTGCCTTGAATTGCTGAAATCTCGATATTAAATTGCATACGTTTTGAATATCGATCCCAACACCCAAGCAGTATGACTGTGAGGAAACCGATTTGTGGAGAGAACACCGGCTCATCAAATACACCCGTAAACAAAATAATTGGTAGGCCGAGTAAAAAACTGTTGAAAAAACATTTTTTGCTGCGCTCAAAAAAGAATAAGTGAATGCATTTTACAATATTTATACTAATTAATGTTATAAAAGCCAATCCTCCTAATGTTCCGTATTCCGCAAACATACCCAGCAGTAAATTATGTGCATGGGGGATGAAATGACCATATTGTATGACATATTCTTGACCAAATCCGATTGGTGTCACACCAAAGAATGGGTGATTTTGCCATATAGTATATGCGTTTTTCCAAATGTCCAACCTTTTATGCCCTGCTTGAATAACTGAATCGGCCCTTGGCATTATATAGAGCAACCATTTCGAAAAGAATAGTCCGATGATTGTACAAACAAAGAAAAAGATTCGATTAAGTCGGAAGATAAAAAGTAAATAAATCAAAATCATCGTCGCAAAGCCAGCTCTTGAACCCGTAAGATAAATTCCATAACTAAGTAGAAGTTGGATCGGAAGCTGCCACGCAAAGTTAATAAAGTGTTTTCTCTCTAAACTAGAAAGTAGACTGGCAAAGAGAAAGGAAATAGCGATTAATAAAATAAATACAGTAAAATTGGGATTATATGCACAACCAATTAGGCGGTTAAAATTCTTAGGTTCCACTTCTCCAAAAAGTACTGTTCCTAATAAATAACCAACAATTTTAGGAAAAACAAACCATCTAGATATCCATCCAATTACACAACTATATACTCCTCCAAAGATTATAATCATGCGAAATCTCTGAAATAATTGACCTTTCTCAGTTACTAAAATCCTACAATAGATTCCCCAGTAACCAAGAATCATGATATTAACCAATAAAAATAATATATTTCTAAATAAAAGGGTAGCACCAATAGAAGATATAAGTAGGCATAAGAAAAAGTACGAACTAAACGAATAAATAAACCGTTTATTAATAAACCATTGAGTATAGAGTGTACGAAGCCCAATGATCAATAGCAATGAAATACCTACTGGAGGTATGAGAAAGCAGAGAAGTGCGCTTTTCTCCACTAACGAGAAATTTTTATAAAACTGTATAAACTTTTTCATTGTATACCCCTAGTTAAGTGACATAAATATCCTTAATCATATGGAGGATGTTGTCTTCTCATCTTTAAAATAAATTGTATTTTAGTTAAGTTGTCATCAAATTAACAAACATATTTTAAATACATAGGTTTAAAATACCACAAGAGTTTATTAATTATGTTTTGAAATTGTAAATTGAGCTTAAACTTTTTTGCTAGACAAATTAATGTATAGATTATAAATTTATGCATCTTTTAAAAGAAAAATTGTTTGTGGTGGTTTGATGAATATGACATTTATTTGAACAAAAATACGATTTAATAATATGAAATTTCTTCCTTATGAATTTAAGTGTTGAAATTTTATTTCAAAGATAGTTATAATATATATGAAATTAAATTTATTTTTAAAAAATTACTTGAGGTGAAGCAAACATGCTTGAGAATTTAACAACCGAAACAAGAAATGAAAAAACAATGAATTTAGATGAAATGTCTATAGAAGAATTTTTAACCGTAATGAACGAAGAGGATGCTAAAGTTGCCGCGGCCGTTCGAAATGAAATTCCTAATATTTCTAAAGCTGTTGAAAAAATTGTAACTGCTTTCAAAAGTGGGGGTCGCTTGATTTATATAGGAGCAGGCACAAGTGGCCGCATAGGACTTTTAGACGCAGTTGAATGTCCTCCTACATTTGGAACAAGTCCAGAAGAGGTAGTAGGGTTAATTGCAGGTGGAGAAAAAGCTTTTATTAAAGCAGTTGAAGGCGCTGAGGATAGCGAAGAACTTGCAATTGAAGATTTAAAGGAAATTAAGTTAAGTAAAAATGATATTGTAGTCGGGATTGCAGCAAGTGGTCGTACACCTTATGTCATTGGTGGATTAAAATACGCTAAAGAAATTGGTGCTTCTACTGTAGCGGTTAGCTGTAACAAGGGTTCAAAGATTGGTCAAGAGGCAGAAATAGCAATTGAAGTTGTTAATGGACCTGAAGTATTAACTGGTTCAACTAGATTAAAGGCAGGTACTTCTCAAAAGTTAGTATGCAATATGTTATCTACAGCATCAATGGTTGGTATTGGAAAAGTATACGGCAACCTAATGGTTGATGTTCAATCAACAAATGAAAAACTAGTTGAGCGTTCAAAGCGTATTGTAATGGAAGCAACTTCTTGTACGTATGAAATTGCAGAAGAGTATTTAACGAAGTCGAATCAAAGTCCAAAAGTAGCAATCGTTATGATTCTTACTGGGTTTAGTTATGAGCAAGCAATTGAGCAATTGAAAAAATCAGAAGGATTTGTTCGAAAAGCAATACAAAAATAAATATTGTTGGGGGAGTAGAAGATGGATAAATATCAAAGATTAGCTTCTGAAATCGCTGATGCAATCGGCGGTACTGATAATGTAGTTTCATTTACAAACTGTATGACAAGACTTCGTGTTAATGTTGCTGATCGTGATTTAATCAATGAAGATCAAGTTAAAAAAATTAACGGAGTTTTGGGAACTGTTGATGACGAGACTTATCAAATCATTTTAGGTCCTGGTACAGTAACTAAAGTTGCAGAACAATTTGGTCATCTGAAAAACAGCTCATCAGGAAAACAAGTTACTTCATCAGCGGCTTTAAATGAAAAAGGTTCAGATCTTAAAGCCGAATTAAAAAAGAAAAATAACACACCTTTTAAAAATTTCTTACGAAAAGTCGGTAATATCTTTATTCCATTAATTCCAGCATTCGTTGGTGCAGGTTTAATTGCTGGTATTGCTTCGATTCTATCAAACAATATTACTGCTCAAAACCTAGATGCAGCAACTTGGTCACAATATGTTACAGTTTTAAATGTAATTAAAAACGCAATTTTTGGTTATTTAGCAATTTATGTTGGTATTAACGCAGCGAAGGAATTTGGGGCGACACCATCCCTTGGTGGAGTGATTGGTGGGGTAACACTTTTAAATGGTATGCTTCCGGATCAACCAATTAAAAATATCTTTAATGGTGATCCATTAGCTCCAGGTCAAGGTGGTATTATTGGAGTACTACTTGCAGTCTATTTATTATCAATTTTAGAAAAACAATTACGTAAAGTTATTCCAGATTCGATAGATATTATAATCACGCCTATGATTGCTTTATTAGTAGTAGGTTTGCTTACAATTTTCTTCATCATGCCATTCGCAGGATTTATTTCTGATAACTTAATTGGCTCAATTAACTGGATTATTGCAAAAGGCGGTATTTTAGCAGGATTTATTTTAGGTATGGGATTCTTGCCATTAGTAATGTTAGGTTTGCATCAAGTTTTAACACCAATTCATATCGAATTAATTAATACAACTGGTGCGACTGAATTATTACCAATGCTTGCAATGGCAGGTGCTGGACAAGTTGGAGCAGCATTAGCTTTATGGTTACGTTGCAAAAAGAATAAATCATTATCAAATATGATTAAAGGTGCTCTTCCAGTAGGTATTTTAGGTATTGGTGAACCATTAATTTACGGTGTTACATTACCTCTTGGTCGTCCATTTATCACTGCATGTATCGGTGGTGGTATAGGAGGTGCAGTAATTGGAATGTTTGGTAATGTTGGAGCGATTGCAATTGGTCCTTCAGGCTTAGCGTTAGTTCCACTTATTGCACACGGAATGTGGCTTAAATATGTGATCGGATTACTTGCTGGTTATGCCGGTGGTTTCGTCCTAACGTATTTATTCGGTACTCCAAAGGATGCAATGGCTGAACAAGAATAAATAATAAATAAAACCCGAATAATTAGACCTCTCAAGTCTATTATTCGGTTTTTTTATTTAATATACATTAGAATCAATATACTGAACGATTCTTTCACAAATTTCATGAGTGATTAAGGAATCATTTATTGAAGGGTCTGGGGTTTTATTCTGTTCTATACAGTCAAGAAAGTGATCAACAATTTGGTAAAACCCACGTTTATATAGTGTTGGTTCCCAATCACCAAATTTTGTAATATTGATTTCTTTATTATGATAATGGGTTGTTTCGACTAAACTACTCACTACATATTTATTTTGTGGTGTCATATATTCAATAATTTCTTCCGTTACACCGTTGTTTCTGTTCATCATTCCAATTGCCGTGCATCCCTCACCTATAAGTTGAATGATTAGGTGATCGAGCATATTATCTTTTTTTAAGAAATTGACTTTTAAATCAACTACATTAGTGGACATTAAATACCTAAGTGTATCCACCACATGAATAAAATCCTCTACAACAAATCTTCTAGTATATTCAGGAAAGTTAAATCTATTTTTTTGCATGATTATTAAGCTGGCCTTTCCATGCATGGTAAGCTCTTTTACTCTAGGGGTAAACCGTCTATTAAATCCAACCATCGCTATTTTTCCTTGTTCTCTAGCTAGATTTACAATTTGTTCAGTCTCTTTGAAATTCATTGAAATAGGTTTATCAATATATACATTTATACCATTTAATAATAACTTTTTCGTTATCATATAATGAGCTTCCGTGGCAGTACTAACAAATGCTGCATCAATATTCTTTTCTAACAATTCATCTACTGTATTAACCGTTTCATTGATTCGATATTTGTTTGATAAATGGTCTAGTGTCTCATTACTTCTTGTACATAGCACCAACTCGATCTTTTCTTTTTCAGAAAGAACAGGTAGATAGGCCTTCGCAGCTATATCTCCTAAACCGATTATTCCAATTCTCATATACTAACACCTCACTTGTTATTAATTGAAACATAGAAAAGCCGTAAAGTAAGTAATTGTATGTAATTTTACTTAAAAAATTTTCGCTACTCAAAACAAATACCTAGGTTAAATCAAATTGTTTTTTAAATTTTCAAAAAACTATTTATTCATTTAAGCTTTTCCATTATAATAAGGTCTAAAGTTGATTTTTATAATGATTTACTATTCCATTTTTCCTTTCCACACTAAACTTAGCAATTGCCCCATTTTGCAATTTACATTCAATTAATTTCAAAGATACTATTTTAAACGAATAATTTGTAAGTGTTTTCTGGTAGAGAGATATTCATTAATTAGGCAATGTATATGAATAATTGCCCTAAATCTTTTATGCTTTCATACATACAAGAACGAGCAGTCAGTATTAAAACTTAATATAAAAAAGGTTCATAAGCGAAAGGGGAAAATTATGAGTACTTCACATTTTGCGTATTGGCCAAAAAGGGTTTCTAAATCTTTGACTTTACCTGAGACAACCCTTTATGATAATTTAGTCGTTTCGGCAAAAAGGTATCCAAATAAAACTGCAATCGAGTATTATGGCGCTTCAAAAACGTACAAGCAGCTTCTTGAAGAGGTTGATCATTTAGCAGGTTATCTTGAGCATAGGTTAGAAATATCCCCTGGTGAACGTGTAATGCTTTATATGCAAAACTCACCCCAATATGTTATCGCCTTTTATGCAATATTAAGAGTAAGAGGAATTGTAGTACCAATTAACCCGATGAACACCACAGATGACCTTGAATTTTACATAAATGATTGTGAAATTAAAACCGCAATCATTGGCCAAGAACTATCCCCTCAAATTGAATCTTTACAAGCTACGACTGGATTAGAGAATTTAGTAGTTGCAGTTTACTCTGAATACTTACCAACCATTCCTTTAGTTTCCGATTTAACGGCTGAAATAACTGAATCAAAGAAAATCTATCCAAACGAAAATTTATTTTATTGGGAGGATGCAATACAAACACAGCTCACCCCATCACTATATGAAGGTAACTCAGATGATGTTGCGGTCCTTCCATATACTTCAGGAACAACCGGTTTACCAAAAGGCTGTATTCACACACATAAAACAGTACAAGCAAATGTAGTAGGATCTGCCGTTTGGATGAATATTTCTGCAAATGCCGTTAGCTTTTCAACTTTACCCCTATTCCACGTAACAGGAATGGTTCATGGCATGCATACACCGATTCTTACTGGTTCAAGTATGGTATTGCTAACAAGATGGAATCGAAACCATGCATGCAAACTGATTGAAAATTATCAATGTACCCATTGGGTAAATATTAGTACAATGTTAATCGACTTTTTAGCAAATCCAAATTTAAATACAGATGACATTAAGTCTCTTGTAAATATTGCAGGTGGTGGGGCTCCTCTTCCAGAAGCAGTAGGAGAGCAGTTATTCCAATTAACAGGGTTAAAGTTCGTAGAAGGGTATGGATTATCCGAAACAATTGCACAGACACATTTTAATCCGCCAGATCGACCAAAACTACAATGTCTTGGAATTCCATCATTTGACGTAGACGCCAGAATTATCGAGCCGGTAACATTGAAAAAGTTAGGTGTTGGTGAAGTTGGTGAGATTGTTGTTAATGGGCCACAAGTATTTAAAGGCTACTTTAACCGACATGAAGAAACAAATGACGCCTTTATTGAAATAGACGGGAAACAATTTTTCCGTACAGGAGATATTGGTCGGTTTGATGATGAAGGCTACTATTTTATCGTTGATCGTGTTAAAAGGATGATTAACGCGTCAGGCTTTAAAGTTTGGCCAACCGAAGTGGAAAACCTACTCTATAAACATCCGGCCATTGAACAAGCTTGTGTTGTTAGTAAGCCTGATGAAAAAAGGGGCGAAACAGTAAAGGCATATGTGATCCTAAATCCTATTTATTCAGGCAAAGTAAGTGAGGATGACATTATCGATTGGTCAAAAGAGCATATGGCTAACTATAAATATCCGAGATACGTCGAATTTATTGATAAATTACCAACTACTGCAAGTGGGAAAATTTTATGGCGAACTCTTCAGGAGGCAGAATGGAGTAAAGTTGAACAAGTTAATGAGTGAGAAAAGTCAAAAGTTCAGGGAAGGGGTAAATAAATAGTAACTAAATGAAAAGGGGAGCCTCGACATCATATGTTTAGGTTCCTCTTTTTTGTGTTGATTTTTTATTTAAACTAATTACAATTATCCCAATATTGCCCTTAAACTACCTGGTAGTTATTACTAGACAGGTGTTTTTAATATTCAGACTAATAATAAATATAGTATGATAATTTTTAAAGAAAACCCTTACACTAACTTACTACTGAAAAGGTGATTACAATCGTCAAATTTAGATTACGGTTAAGAAAATTAAACACTTTACGAAATCAAATATTGGGTGTCTTCTTGATTGTTATGGTGATTGTTTTATCCATTGTATCCATTATGGTATATAACCAAGTTGGAACTTTAATGAAAGATACAACAGAAAAGCAAATCAAACAAACGGCTATTGAAGCAAATGGAAGAATGGAAACCTTGTATAAGCAAATTGACACTTTATCAAATCAATTAATGACCAACGAGACGGTTCAACAAATATTACTCGGATTGAAAAACGGAGAAAGTGTTGATTTTGCAAAAAGACAATCACTAATTAGAGTCATAAATAACTTTTTAGCTTACTCAAATGGAATCTCTTCTTTTGAGCTATATTCTTCAGAAGGTAATCGTATTTTTCCATTTGGTGATAAAAATTTATCTAGTGTAATCGATGAAAAATGGGTAAAGGAAGCAGAAGCCGAGAAAGGAAGATTAGTATGGGTAGGGAAAGATCCTAAAAATAGTAACTATTCTTATGCGATAAGAAGGGTTAGTTTAATGGATCGTTGGTTTTCAAATGGAGGATATTTAGTCGTAAGAATACTTAATAGTTATTTTCAGGTTGAAGAAAGTAATTTATCTCCTGGAGAGAAGGACTATATGATGCTGCTTGATAGGGATTTAACTCCGATAACGGATAACTACGGCATTGATATTCAAAAGTTTTTATTAGAAGGATACGAATCGATAAAAGTAAATAAAAAACAATATATGATTGTTACGCAACCATCTACAAAAACGGGCTGGACACTTGTTATTTTAAAACCTACAAGCTTTTTAAATGAGCGGGTAACACCGGTGAGAAAAGCGACCCTATTATCTGGTGCGATTGGATTGATCATTTTTGTTATATCATCAATTATTCTAGCAACAATGATCACAAGACCGATAAAGAAACTTACAATTACAATGAAGAACGCGAAAATGGACGAGTTGAAAATTAACAAGGAAAGCGCAGCTTCATTAGAAATTATTGAATTAAATAGAACGTATAACCAGATGGTAGAAAATACGAATCATTTAATACAGGTCGTTTATGAAAAAGAATTACTTCGTAGTCAAACGGAGTTGAAGGCACTACAAGCCCAAATCGATCCGCACTTCCTTTATAATACGCTAAATGCACTTTACTGGTCTTTAGATGATCGAGGTGAGGAGGACTTAGCAGAAATAGTGATTGCAATGTCGGGATTATTTCGCTATACAATCGGCAATGCAAACAGTAGTGAATGGGTAACTATACAAGCTGCTCTCGACCAAATTGAACGATATTTACAGATTATGAAAATGAGATTAGGAGAACGGTTTTTTTGGGAGATATCTGTTGAGCCAAATCTATTGGCTATTAAAATACCTAAACTGCTAATCCAACCTTTAGTTGAGAACGCCATTATGCATGGTATTGAAAGTAGTCGAGAACAAGGGATTGTTTTAGTGAAGATTAAAAGGATTAATGACTCATCTAATTTATTAGTGACTGTTAAGGACAATGGACCGGGGATTAATAGAGAAGCTCTTAATGCCCTTAATCTAGCAATTAAAAATGATAATATATCATCCTTTAAAGGAATGGGAATGGCGCTTACGAATGTAAATAAAAGAATCAAATTATATTACGAAAGATATGATTTAGGTGGCCTTCGTTTAGAAAGTGAGATCGGTAAAGGTACAACTGTATTATTCGAAGTTCCAGACAAAGGTGGAGAATAATTTGGATACAAAAACGATTCTAATTGTTGATGATGAACAAGCGACTAGACAAGGTTTAAAAAAAACATTAGAGAAATGGTCAAACGGTAAATTTGAAATTCTTAGTGCAGCAAATGGTCAAGAAACAGTTGAACAGATGAGCAGAACAAAAATTCATCTATTAGTAACTGATATTTGTATGCCTGAAATGAATGGTTTAGAGCTTCTAAAAAACCTAAAGGATAAAGGACATAGGTTTGTTTCAATCATAATTTCTGGACACCCTGACTTTGAATATGCCCAGGAGGCTATTTGTCTAGGAGTTGTAAATTACTTATTAAAACCAGTAAGTAAACAAAAATTAATTGAAGCTATTGAGCAAGCGCTTGAAAAGGAAGCAAATATTGAACGGATTGAATATATGGAAAAAGTGACTGATCAGAAATTATTAAAACTAGATCAAGTTAATAACCGCTCTAACTCAATTAACGGAGCAAAGACCTTTATTAATGAAAATATAAGAAATCAAATTTCCTTAAAGGATGTAGCAGAAGCGGTACATCTAAATGCGAGCTATTTTAGTGTGTTATTTAAAGAGCAAGTGGGATTAACATTTAGTGAGTACTTGACTAGAAAGAGATTACAAATTGCAAAAAATCGCCTACTGACAACAGATTTGCAAATTGAAGAAATTGCACTAGAAGTAGGCTATCAGACAGCTAAATATTTCATTAAGATCTTTAAGGATTACGAGGGTATTACCCCTAGTAAATTTAGAAAAGTATCGGAACTTGATGATTCACTAATCCAAAAATAGTGGAATTTTATCCAATCGTGGTTACCTTACCGCGTTTTTTTTTTAGTGCTAGAATTTACTTGTAACGAAAAATTCAAAAAAATGGGGGTTAGACATGTTTAAGAAAGCGTCTTCATTAATGTTAGCAGTAGTTCTTATTCTAATGGTTGCTTTAACTGGCTGTGGTAAATCTAATAACGCGTCAACTGAAAGCGGTTCCAAAAAAGTGATCAAGTTTATGCACCTTTGGCCAGCTGGAAGTTCTAAGCAACAAAACTTAATTGTATCTGACATTATTAAACAATATGAGGCTGAACATAAGGATGTAAAAATTGAAGTAGAAGTTCTTGAAAATGAGCAATACAAGAATAAGATTAAAGTTCTTTCATCTTCTAATGAACTTCCAGATGTTGGGTTTACGTGGGCAGCAGGATATATGAAACCATTTGTGAAAGGTGGCCTTTTTGCTGATTTAGATGATGTGTTAAATAACGGATTAAAAGATTCTTTTGTAAGCGGAACAACAGAAGCATATGCAATCGATGGAAAAACATATGGTTTACCACTAGAACTAAACATCGCTCCAATTTATTACAATAAAGCAATCTTTGAAAAATATAACCTTCAAGTACCACAAACTTATAGCGAATTCCAAAACGTTGTTAAAACACTTGCTAAAAATGGAGTTGCTCCAATCGCTTTAGGAAATAAAGATCGTTGGACAGGTTCACTTTGGTATATGTATTTGGCAGACAGAATTGGTGGAGCTGATGTACTTAATAAAGCAATTAACCGTACAGGAACATTCGAAGATCCTGCACTTGTATCAGCGGCATCAGAGGTTCAAAACCTAGTTAAAGAAAATGCGTTTAATAAAGGATTTAATGGATTATCGAATGATGAGGGTAAATCTGAATTCTTAAATGGAAATGCAGCTATGTATTTAATGGGAACATGGGAGCTTCCAAACTTTACGACAAACGAAGAAATTCCAAAAGATTTCCGTGATAATGTAGGTTTCTTTAAATTCCCAACTTATGAAGGTGGAAAAGGAAATATTAACAGCTGGGTTGGTGGCCCAGGAGTAGGTTTATTCGTAGCAGAGCATTCAAAAGTGAAAGCTGAAGCTAAAGACTTTGTTAAATTCTTTGTAGAGAAGTGGGGAGAGCAATCTGTTGAAAAAGCGGGTGTAATTCCAGCGACTAAGGTTGATACTTCAAAAGTAAATTTACCACCATTATATATTGATGTGTTAAATGAATTAAATAAAGCTAGCAACTTAACATTATTTGCTGATGTTCAAATGAGTGCTTCTGTAGCAGAAACTCACTTAAACTTAATCCAATCTTTATTTGGAAATGAAGTAAAACCAAAAGACTTTGCTAAACAACATGAAGAGGCTTTAAAGGCAGAAGATAAATAAATTCTGATGTACAAAAGTAAAGGGCATATGGATTCATTATAATATGCCCTTGATTTTTAAACATAGGGGAAGGAGTTGAATCGAAGTGAATAAAGCTATGTCAAATAAAAAAATAATCGCCTTGTATATTACACCAGCTCTTTTTCTGATCCTTGCTTTGATTTACGTTCCAATCGTACAAACTGGATACTTTGGCTTAATGAAATGGAATGGAATTGGGGAAAAGGAGTTCATAGGTTTAAAGAATTACTCCCACTTATTACATGATCCTCTATTTTGGAAAAGTGCTTTCCACTCCTTTTTATTAGCAATATTTTCGGCAGTTAGTTTAATTGGTTACTTGTTCATCTCATTTATACTAGCAGGAAAAATTAAAGGTGCAGACCTTCTTAGAAAAATATATCTAATTCCAATGCTACTTGCTTCTGTTGCAATTGCTCAGCTTTGGCTTAAAATTTATCATCCTACTAACGGTATTCTAAATAGCTTACTTGTTTCTCTAGGAGTTCATAATCCACCAGCCTGGTTAGCCGAAACAAACTTAGCATTATATGCGATTATTATTCCAATTATTTGGCAGTACGCCGGTTTTTATATTTTGATTTACTATGCAGCTCTTAAAAATATACCAGACTCTCTAATCGAGGCTGCAAGAATCGATGGGGCAACACCAATTCAAATCGCATTAAAAATAAAATTACCATTAATCATGAATGTTGTGAAAGTAACGATTGTTCTTGCCGTCGTTGGGTCACTTAAATACTTTGATTTAATTTATGTTATGACAGGTGGGGGTCCTAATGGTTCAAGTGAAGTAATGGCTTCCTATATGTATCAAAAAGCATTCAAAGGTTTTGATTTTGGATATGCAAGTGCAATTGGATTTTTCTTATTAGTTATTTGTTTAGTAGTTACTTGGATTATTCGTAAGTTTACTGAAGCAAATAATGACATTTACTAAAAGAAAGGGGGATTTTAAGTGGATACGGTAAGAGCTACAGGACCCCAAGCCATTGTAACTGAAAAGAAAACTGACCGTAGCAAGAATAGTGTTTTTAGTAAAATTGCTTACGGATTTATGTATCTTTTCCTTATAATCGTAGCGATTTTTCAATTATTTCCGATCATATGGCTATTTCTTTTTTCATTAAAAAATAACCAAGAAGTTTTCAATATGTCACCTTTTTCTTTACCTGAAAGCCCAAAGTGGGGGAATTATACGAAAGTTTGGACTGAGGGAAACATTAGTCAATATTTCTTTAACAGTGTAACTTATACAATCGCTTCCGTTATTTTAACGGTTGTATTAGCAAGTATGGTAACCTTCGCAATTACGAGAATGAATTGGAAAGCAAGTAAATGGGTATTGGGATTATTTATGGTAGGTTTAATGATTCCTGTCCATTCTACATTGATTCCTTTATTTAATACTTTTACAAAAATAAATTTAATTGATAATCCACTCTCGGTAATCCTTACGTACACAGCTTTTAACTTGCCAATTACGATCATGATTTTAATTGGTTTTTATGAAGCTCTACCTAGAGAGGTAGAAGAAGCAGCGATTATGGACGGGGCATCAATTAACCATATCTTTTTTAAGATTACTTTACCAATGACATCACCAGTAATTGCTACAGCGGCAATTATTAATATGATTTACAACTGGAATGAGTTTGTCTTCGTTAATACATTTATTAGTTCAGATCAATTTAAAACACTCACGGTTGGTATTCAAAATTTTATTGGGCAGTATACGACTGATTGGGGAGCAATTGGAGCTACGTTAGTTATTAGTATTCTACCAATCCTAATTGCCTTCCTTATATTAAGTAATCGAATTGTAGAAGGAATTGCTTCTGGGTCAGTAAAAGGTTAAATACATTAGATAAGCTTTATATGAATTTGTAAAGGAGGGTGATTAAATGATATTCGGAAAAACAATGGGTAAATTGTTTACGCTATGTGAGTGGGTTATGAAATTAGCATATGTCAATCTACTATGGTTCCTCTTTACAATTGGAGGACTAGTCATATTTGGTTTTTTCCCTGCTACAGTAGCCCTTTTTACAATTGTTCGTAAATGGATCGTAAAAGAAACGGATCTCCCGATTTGGAGAACATTTCTAACTGTTTTCCTGAAGGAATTTAAACCTTCCAATAAACTTGGTTTTGTATTCATTTGTAGTGGCATCTTCCTAGCGTTTGATGCATTTTACATACGAACGATTGAAGGGATGCTCCAATTTATTTTAATCATTCCTTTATTAATCGTTGCAGTAGTTTATTTAATGGTTTTCCTTTATATTTTCCCACTATATGTAAATTACGAATTTAAACTAAAAGACTATTTTAAAAATGCATTCTTTTTAAGTGTTTTTCATTTTCACATTACTTTACTAATGCTAGTTAGTCTAATCGCTATACTATTTCTGTTGCTGTATCAGCCAGGGCTAATTCCATTCTTTAGTGTCGTGTCAATTGCTTGGATTTTCATGTTCTGTGGTATGTATAGCTTTAATCGAATAGACCAAAGACAAGGTAAGATTAGTAAAGTCTAAGTGTAGAAATTATGACAGAACGGGGAATCTAGATGAATACTTATGCTGAGGAAATCTCTTTTTTAAATGAACCAGCGATTAAAGCAGGTAATAGTGAATTGGAGATTATCATTATTCCCGGATGGGGGTCAAACTTGATTTCTTTGGTTCATAAAAAATCAAATACAGAGCTTTTAAGGGTGCCTAACTCAACCGAGGAGTATTTGAATAACCCAGTTCTTTACGGTACCCCAATCCTGTTCCCGCCAAATCGTATCGATCAAGGTAAGTTTCGATTTGGCAAAAGAACGTATCAATTTGAAATTAATGAAATGGACAAGCAGAACCACATTCATGGTTTTGTTCACACAAGGGAGTGGAATATCTCGAGTGTAGAAGTTAATGAGCAAACGGTGAAAATTATTACTGAGTTTGATTCAAGTAAGCACGAAGATGTAATGGCTCAATTCCCGCATCACTTTGTAATTAGGATGAGCTTTATTCTAAATGATAACTTATTCGCTAAAAGAGCAGAAATTATTAATAAAAGTAATGAAGTTTTACCGTTTGGCTTTGGATATCATACTAGTTTCGTATTCCCAGAAGAAACTTCAATCTTCAAGCTTCCAGTCGATAAACGTTGGAAACTAAATGATCGATTTTTACCAACGGGGGAATTAGAAAATATTGAGTACAAATATGAGTTGAGTGAAGGAATGAGCCTGTACGGGCTAGAGTTAGATGATGTTTTTCTATCTAACCCCAATAACAGTAGTCTACAGACGGCACAAATAACGAACAAATTAGCAGGAATTGAGATTAATTATACTGTTGACCAAAGTTTTAAGCATTGGGTTGTTTATAACAAAGATGGGAGAAGCGGCTTTTTATGCCCCGAGCCCTACACGTGGGTAACTAACGCTCCTAATCTTGAAGTAAGTGGAGAACTGACTGGCTTACAAGGAATTGAGCCAGATGATATGAAAGTATTGCGCACTTGGATTGTCATTTCACATAAGTCATAAAATACAAAACTACTATTTTAGGAGGAATTAAACATGAGTTACTTTACTAATATTAACAAAATTAAATTCGAAGGTCCTAAATCAAAAAATCCATTTTCATTTAAATATTATGATCCTCAAAGAATAATTAATGGTCAAAAAATGGAGGATTTACTTCGTTTTTCAGTTGCTTACTGGCATACATTTACTGCAGATGGTTCAGATCCATTTGGAGCAGGTACAATGCAACGTCCTTGGAACCACTTAACGGGAATGGATCTTGCAAAAGCACGTGTAGAAGCGTCATTTGAGTTCTATGAAAAGTTGGATGTTCCTTTCTTCTGCTTCCATGATTCAGATGTTGCCCCTGAAGGAAATACATTAGGCGAAACGTATAAAAACTTAGATGTCATTGTAGAAATGATAAAAGAATATATGAAAACAAGTAAAACAAAATTGCTTTGGAATACGGCGAATATGTTTACTCATCCTCGCTATGTAAATGGAGCTGCTACTTCTAATAACGCGGACGTATTTGCATATTCAGCTGCAAAAGTGAAAAAAGGATTAGAAATTGCAAAAGAGCTTGGTGCAATTAACTATGTATTCTGGGGTGGGCGTGAAGGTTATGACACGCTAATGAATACAGATATGAAGCTTGAACAAGACAATCTTGCGCGTTTCTTCCATATGGCTGTAGATTACGCAAAAGAAATCGGATTCGATGGTCAGTTCTTAATCGAACCAAAACCAAAAGAACCAACGAAGCATCAATATGACTTTGATGTGGCAACTGGACTAGCGTTCTTACAAGCAAATGGTTTAGAGAAACAGTTTAAATTCAACATAGAAGCGAATCATGCAACACTTGCTGGTCATACATTTGAGCATGAATTACGCGTTGCTCGAATTAATGGAATGCTTGGTTCAGTTGATGCAAACCAAGGTGATAAGTTAATTGGTTGGGATACAGATGAGTTCCCTACAGATCTTTACTCTACTACGTTAGCAATGTATGAAATCTTAAAAAATGGTGGCTTAGGAAAAGGCGGCCTGAACTTTGATGCAAAAGTAAGAAGGGGATCATTTGATGTAGAAGATTTATTCCATGCACATATAGCTGGAATGGATAGCTTTGCAATTGGCACATTAGTAGCTAATAAACTAATTGAAGATAAAGTATTTGAAAGCTTTATTGAAGATCGTTATAGCAGCTTCACTTATGGTATTGGTAAAGAAATCGTAGAGAATAAAGCAAGTTTCCATACACTTGAAGCATATGCATTAAATTTAGGTGATATCCAAAATAAATCAGGTCGTGAAGAACGTCTTAAATCAGTGCTAAACCAATATTTATTAGAAGCGATTGCTGAATTCGCAATAGTTTAAAAATCTTTTGACCATAAAATGTGCTGGAAAACTCATTATTTCCAGCACATTTTTCTCATACGATTCGCTCAAAAAAAAATAAAAGGATGATTGTTATGAAATATGTAGTAGGAATTGACCTTGGTACAAGTGCTGTAAAAATTTTGTTAGTTAATCAGTCCGGAGTAGTATGCCAAGAAGTATCTCGTGCCTATCCATTAATACAAGAGAAATCCGGATATAGTGAACAAAATCCAGAAGAATGGGTTGAAAAAACCATCGATGGACTTGCCGAACTAGTTAGAGAATTTGATGGTCATCCGAATGATATACAAGGGATTAGCTTCTCAGGTCAAATGCATGGTCTAGTGCTATTGAATAAAGAAAATGAAAACCTTCGTAATGCAATTTTATGGAATGACACAAGAACGACTAAGCAATGTGAAAAGATCAATGAAATAGTAGGCAAAGAACGTTTACTGGAAATAACGAAAAATCCAGCACTTGAAGGATTTACTCTACCGAAGCTTTTATGGGTAAAGGAATTTGAACCGGAGATTTATCATCAGGCAGCAGGGTTTTTATTACCTAAAGACTATCTTCGTTATCGTCTGACTGGAGAAATTCATACTGAATACTCGGATGCTGCTGGAACATTACTTTTAAACGTAAAAGATAAGCAGTGGAGTGAAGAATTATGTACAAAATTCGATATTCCTTTTGATCTTTGCCCACCAATTGTCGAGTCTCAGACTTGCGTTGGAACTATTACAAAAGAGGTTTCTAATTTGACAGGACTTAGTCGTGAAGTGAAAGTATTTGCAGGCGGAGCCGACAATGCATGTGGCGCAATCGGCTCAGGTATTTTAAAAGAAGGCAATACGCTATGTAGTATTGGTACTTCAGGAGTTGTTCTTTCTTATGAAGAGCATGGAGAACACGACTTCAAAGGTAAAGTTCATTATTTTAACCATAGTAAAGAAAATGCTTTCTATTCAATGGGTGTAACGCTAGCCGCAGGATTTTCATTAAACTGGTTTAAGGATACCTTTGCTGAGGGTGTGAATTTCGAACAACTATTAGATGATGTTGATACTGTTTCAATTGGATCAAATGGTTTAATGTTTACTCCGTATTTGGTTGGTGAAAGAACACCACATGCGGATTCAGTTATTAGAGGATGTTTTATCGGCATGGATGCAGCACATAAGAGAAGTGATTTTTCGAGGGCTGTCATGGAAGGTATTACTTTTTCATTGAATGAGTCAATTGAAATTTTCCGAAATAATGGTAAAAAGATTGATTCGATTATTTCAATTGGTGGCGGTGCTAAAAATCCTATTTGGCTTCAAATGCAAGCAGATATTTTTAATGCGACAATTATTAAGCTTTCAAGCGAGCAAGGTCCAGGGATGGGTGCGGCGATGATTGCTGCATATGGATGTAATTGGTTTGAATCATTAGAGGCTTGTGCCGAAGAGTTCATAAAGCCAATCACTTCATATAAACCAGTTAGTGAAAATGTTAAACAATATGAGAAGCTTTATTCAATTTATAAGCAAGTATATTCCAACACGAAGGGATTAAATAGAATGTTATCTGAATTTAGAAAGTAGTATAAGACGCTAAAAATAGCAATAGAGGGGGAGTTTTATTTGAATTATCGAGAACTTGGTAATACAGGTTTAATGATTAGTGAGGTAAGTTTTGGAACTTGGGCAATTGGTGGAGCATGGGGAAAAACAGATGATACGGAAGCTTTAAAATCATTACAACACGCAATCGACCAAGGTGTAAATTTTTTTGATACTGCAGATGTTTATGGTGATGGACATAGCGAAGAACTATTGGCTAAAGCCACAAAAGGACTTGAAGATAAAATTTATATAGGCACAAAATTTTGCCGAAAAGGTGATATCTTTTCACCGGAAAATTACTCATATGAAGTGGTTAAGTCATATTGCGAGGATAGTCTAAAACGCTTAAATCGAGATGTGATCGATTTATATCAAGTACATTGCCCAGCAACTGAAATTTTAAAGGATGGACAAGTATTTGATGTACTTGACCGTTTAAAAAATGAAGGGAAAATCCGCCAATACGGGGTTAGTGTTGAAACGGTTGAAGAAGGATTGATTTGTTTAGAAAACCCAAATGTGAAAAGCTTACAGGTTATCTTTAATATTTTTAGACAAAAGCCATTAGAAGAATTACTTCCCGAGGCTTATAAGCGTGGGGTTGGTGTTCTTGTAAGATTACCGCTAGCCAGTGGACTCTTATCTGGAAAGTATAAGGCTGATCATATTTTTGAGGAAGATGATCACCGAAACTTTAATGAAAATGGAGCGGCCTTTAATATCGGAGAAACATTTGCAGGTTTGGGCTTTAAAAAAGGAGTAGAATTGGCAAATCGAATTAACTGGATTGCTGAAGGAAGGTCATCGATGGCAAGTGCAGCACTTAGATGGATTTTAGATCAAAAAGAAATTACATGTGTAATACCTGGCTTTAGAAATCACAGCCAAGTGGATGGCAACTTAGAAGCAATGAATATACAATCTTTTTCGAAAGCAGAATTAGATCAATTAGAGCTTTTCTATCAAAAAAATGTTTCGGACTTTATCAAAGGTGCTTACTAAAAAAGTAATGTATTGAACTAGATAGATGCATATGGAGGAGTATAAAATGGCTAAAATCAGTAATCCAATTTTACCGGGATTTAATCCGGATCCGAGTATTTGCCGAGTTGGGGAAGATTATTACATTGCAGTTTCAACTTTTGAATGGTTTCCAGGAGTAGGAATCTATCATTCAAAGGATTTAAAGAACTGGCGCTTAGCATCAAGACCTTTGAACCGTTTAAGTCAATTAAACATGACAGGTAATCCAGATTCGGGTGGAATTTGGGCTCCCGCAATATCTTATCGTGACGGACAGTTTTGGTTAATTTACACGGATGTAAAGGTAGTTGAAGGTCAATGGAAAGATTGTCACAATTATCTCGCAACTTGTGAAACGATTGACGGAGAATGGTCAGATCCAATTTATTTAAATAGTACTGGATTTGATCCGTCTCTATTCCACGATGAGGATGGAAAAAAATATTTAGTGAATATGGTTTGGGATCATCGCGTAGGAAATCATCCTTTTTATGGCATTTCATTACAAGAATACAGTGTAGAAGAACAGAAACTGATCGGAAAAGCAGAGGTTATCTTTAAAGGAACTGATATTAAACTGACGGAAGCACCACATCTATATAAAATAAATGAATACTATTACTTATTAACGGCAGAAGGTGGTACGAAATATGATCACCAAGCTACTATTACAAGGTCAAAACAGTTAAAGGGTCCATATGAAGTACACCCAGAAAACCCGTTAATTTCGTCATTCCATGAACCAAGAATTCCCCTTCAAAAAGCAGGACATGCATCAATTGTTCAAACTCATACAGATGAATGGTTCCTTGTGCATTTAACAGGAAGACCATTACCAAGAGAAGGTCAACCGTTGTTAGACCCAAGAGGTTTCTGTCCATTAGGAAGAGAAACTGCTATTCAAAGGCTTGAGTGGAAAAATGATTGGCCGTATGTCGTAGGAGGGAATAGTCCATCACTTGAAATAGAGGGTCCAAAAATAGGTGAAGTAAAATGGGAAAGCGACTACCCAGAGATGGATGACTTTAACTCAGAAATCTTAAATCCTCACTTTCAAAACTTGAGAATTCCATTAGGAGAGAATATCGTATCATTAAAAGACAATCCAGGACATCTACGTCTTTACGGAAGAGAATCCCTAACATCTAAATTTACTCAGTCATTTATAGCAAGACGTTGGCAAGATTTCAACTTTACTGCAGAAACAAAAATAGCATTTAATCCAAAGACATTCCATCAATCAGCTGGTTTAGTAAATTACTACAACACTCAAAACTGGACTTCATGTCAAATCACTTGGAATGAAGAAAAGGGCAGAATTCTTGAGTTAGTAACATGTGATAATTTTAAGTTCGATCAACCCCTACAAGGTAACGAAATTATCATTCCAGAACATGTTGAATATGTGTATCTTCGAGTAGATGTGAAAACGAATGTTTACAAGTACTTTTACTCATTTGATGGAGAGGAATGGACAGAAATACCTGTAGCACTTTATTCATATAAACTGTCTGATGATTATATTCAAGGCGGGGGATTCTTTACAGGTGCATTCGTTGGAATGCAATGTCAGGATACGACTGGTCAAGGGCTCCATGCGGATTTTGACTATTTTATTTATAAGAGATGACAAAAAATGTCCCTGAAGGTTGTTTTAACTAATCTTAGGGACATTTTCTTTTCTTCATTATTTAAGATAATCTGCAGAGATGTCTTTTAATTATTGATACTAAATGGATAGTAAAGTTTTTATTAATAGTAAATTCTTACGGCTTCATCGTCTAAGTGCATTAAACGTAGTTGTTTTGAAAGATAATTTTTTACTTCTTCATCATCATAGAATAATGCCTTTGATTGTGCTTCGCGTAAAAATACTAATTTAGCCTCGAGTGATGAGGTCTCAAAAAAGTGTGCTACTTCATCAGTGTCTATAGTAAGAATATTTTCTTCAAACTTAAATAAGTTTTGATTTTTTGTTTCTTCCGTTTTTGTCACAAGCTTATTTAGTATTCCAAGGCTGTCCTCAGTCGGTAAGACGATTTGATTTTCTCGCTCATTTTTGACTCCGATTAAGTAATCTTCTAATGATTTAAACGGTTCAAGTGAAAATTTTTGCTGAAGCACCTTTCTTTCCGCAGCGTCATATCCTTCTATAGTTCGAGTCGCTTTAATTTCAGGGATCTTTTGAAAAGTATCCTTATTAGTAGTGACATCTACAACCTCCACAGCACCTGGTGCATAGCATATTAACCTTAGGAAATCATTTAAATTTTTAGCAACAATTTGTACCGGATCATCAGAGTCCATTGGTGAAACACGTACAATATAAGCATCTTCTAAATCACCAACTTGGCCAAAATCAGTTAAAAAACCAAAATGAACTCCATCTGAACCAGTTCTTGCAAATTGGATAACATCAAGGGGAGTGTTTAAATAACGAGTATCGATATTTTCATAAGAGAAATATAAACCACCAAAAGACCCAGACTCACGATCTAATTGATTTTGTAAGTTAATTACATTAACTAGTGTTTTAGGGATATCGTACTTTCCGTAATTCAACTTAACTTTATCCATTTCGAAATTCTCCTTTGTAGACTTACTCCCTGTGAAAAATAGTAGAAAAGCGATTAATAGACATATAATAATTTTTCTTAGCATTTTAAACCATCCGATAAGTATGTATTATGTAGTGGTGAGTTTTTTTAATGATTTGTTAATTAAATTATAACCTTTGAGAATCAGGGATTAAATAGAATGTTTTATAACAAAAAGGATGCTATACACTTTAATATCACGTTTTGTTTAACAGATAGTAACAAAAAAAGCTCAACCAATTTTGGTTGAACTTTTTTTAGTCTAAGGACTTACTTTATTAATTCTCTGCTAACTTTTTCTTAAAGTTAGTACTAGTATTAGTATTTTCTTTCACTACAGGTTCCTCTGCAGCTGTTGAACGTTTGATAAAGAATGCAAGAACTAGTGCAACTGCGGCAACGAATACCGTTACATAAAATGAGAAGTTAATTCCCTCTAACATTGCCTTCATTGTGATCTCTTGCTTAATTTGAGCAAGCATTTCAGGTGTAGGTTTACTAGTCACATGCTTCATTGCTTCAGCAGCAAGCTCTTTAGCTTTAGATTCTGTACGATTCGACATTACTGTTATGAGTAAAGCTGTACCAATCGCACCAGATACTTGTTGTAAAGTATTATTCATCGCAGTACCATGTGGATAGAATCGTTTTGGTAATTGATTTAACCCATTTGTCGATACTGGCATCATTACCATCGACATACCGAACATACGTAATGAGTATAAAATAATAATATGCGTATAAGTTGTATCCATTGTTAACTTACTTAAGAAATAAGTAGTAACAGTCATAATCGCTAAACCTGTTACTGCAAGTATTCTTCCACCAATTTTATCAAATAATTTACCCGTAATTGGTGACATAATTGCCATTAATAAAGCACCCGGTAGCAGCATTAAGCCTGCATCAAAAGGTTTAATGCCTCGAAGCGTTTGAGTGTAAATCGGTAAAAGCATCATTGCTGAGAACATAGCCATTGTAACTACAATTGAAATCGCTGACGATAAAGCAAACATTGGGTAGCGATAAATTCTAAAGTTTAACATTGGCGTATCAAGTTTTAATTGACGTAAGATAAATAGTACTAATGAAATAACCCCTACTATTAAAGTAACGTAAGCTTCTGGACTATCCCATCCTTTTGTTCCCGCAGTACTAAAACCATATAATAATCCACCAAAACCTATACTAGATAAAAGAACTGAGAAAAGGTCGATCGTACTGTTTGATTTCTCTTTTTTATCTTTAAGTAAGAAAAAGCCGATAATTAAAATCGTTAATGCAATCGGTGAAACAACATGGAAAAGCATTCTCCAGTCATAATGTTCAATAATCCATCCTGATAAAGTTGGTCCGATTGCTGGTGCACCCATCATTACTAAACCAAAGAATCCCATTGCAGTTCCTCGTTTTTCAACAGGGAAGCTAGTTAGCATAACATTCATTAATAATGGCATTAAAATAGCCGAACCGGAAGCTTGAATCATGCGGCCCGCTAATAATAAAGGAAATACATGTGCAAATCCTGCTGTTAAAGTACCGATATTAAATAAAAGTAGTGCAGTTAAAAATAAATGTCTAACAGAATATTTTTGGATTAAGAATGCAGTAGTCGGAATTAAAATTCCATTTACTAGCATATATCCAGTAGAAAGCCATTGAACAGTCGAAGGCTCAACGTCCAAATCCTTCATAATAGAAGGTAAAGCAATATTAAGTAAAGTATTGTTTAAGAAAGCAATAAAAGCACCAATCATTAGGATTGTAATAATCCCATATGGCGGATTAACTGATTTATTCATGGAATGATCCATGATTTCCCCTCCTTTGTACATCTAGTTCAATTTTTTGAACTGCGGTTTCATCTTCTATATAAGATAATATGATATACCATTCAATCATTAGATGCAATTATAATAACCATTAGAAATCCTTAATAATCTAATCAGATATTTACTAGTTAAAAATGTTAAAATAATGTACTATGTTTTTTAAGCAGTAATTAACTAGAACCAAGGTGATTATATGAATGATCGTAAACAGCATGTTGTAAAAATAGCTCATGAATTGTTTATTGAAAAAGGATTTCAAGCAACGTCAATTCAAGACATATTAGACTATAGCGGAATTTCTAAAGGTACATTTTATAATTATTTTTCGTCTAAAAGTGATTTAGTAGTCGCATTATTTAATATGATTTATAAAAAACTTGAACATGAAAGAAATGAGTTGTTGATCGGACAAAGCCCTTCAAATATTGAAATTTTCATTAAACAAATAACTTTATTAATGGAGGCAAATAGAGATAATAAATTGATTTCTCTATTTGAAGAAGTAATTTATATAAATGACTTAGATATTAAACAGTTCATAAGAGAAGGTAATTTTAAAACATTAAATTGGGTGTATACACGTTTCTTAGACATTTTTGGCAGTGAAAAGAAAGATTTTTTATTAGATAGTGCCATTATGTTTTTAGGAATTATTCACCATAATGTGAGATACTATGACCTTGCAAAAGATATGAATATTAGTATGGATCAAGTCGTCCGATATAGTGTAAAACGTATGATTAAGATTGTTGAGGATGTTGAGGAATCTGGTGAGCAATTATTCAATTTGGAACTATTAGATAGATGGTTACCAGTAAGAAAGACCGAAGAAAATCTTCAACAAAAGCTTTGTAGTATTATTTGTAAAATGAAAAAATCAGCATTAAATAGTAATGATCAACAAAAGTACAATGAGTTACTAGATTTTTTACAAAACGAATTGTTGCAGTCGAAAACACCGCGAAAATTTTTAATTGAGAGTGCTCTAGTATCCTTAAACGAAGGGAAGACGTTACTAGGAGAAAAAGAACTACAAAGGCTGAATGAACTAATCGACATTAATTTTATACAACATGTAAAATAACTTAATTAATATGAAAGAAAACCATCCTTTAGCTTTTAAAGCTTAGGATGGTTTTCTTTTGTTTAAAAATGATTAGTTCCATTGTTGCGAAAGTTAAAGTTATATTTTCCCTTGAAATTCTTTAATTAGATAAGTTCAATACAACTTTCGTCTACTTTTATGATGAAAAAACAGCTTAAAATCAGTATAAATGTCGTTATTATACTTTTTTTACCATTAATTGACAAAAAATTCTGAATTGGTGATATACTTTCTTTTATAAATGAAAAAGGAGGTATCTTTGTTGTGAAATCTTTAAAATCAATAGTAGTTTGGGGATTAATTTCAATACTTGGAGCTTTCTGTTTTTCTGTATTAGCTTTAAAAAGAGGGGAAACAATAAATGCAATTTGGCTCCTCACTGCGGCAGTTTGTACATATGCAGTGGCTTATCGTTTTTATAGTAAGTTTATTGCAGAAAAAGTATTTAAACTAGACGAAGATCGTAAAACACCTGCTGAAATTAATAACGATGGTAAAGACTTTGTACCAACGAATAAGTGGGTACTATTTGGTCATCATTTTGCAGCGATCGCAGGGGCTGGCCCACTGGTTGGACCAATTTTAGCTGCGCAAATGGGTTATTTACCCGGAACGATATGGATTATAGTAGGAGTTGTATTTGCAGGGGCAGTACAGGATTTTGTCATATTAGCTGCTTCGACACGTAGAAACGGCAAATCGCTTGGAGAAATGATTAAAGAAGAGATTGGTCCTATAACAGGGGTCATCGCGTTAATCGGTATATTAGGAATTATGGTTATTTTATTAGCTGTATTAGCACTTGTTGTAGTTAAAGCGCTTGCAGGAAGTCCATGGGGAATGTTTACGATTGCAGCAACTATTCCGATCGCAATTTTCATGGGTATTTATATGCGATACATACGTCCAGGTCGAGTAGGAGAAGGGTCTTTTATTGGTGTAATTTTATTACTACTTTCTTTATTTGCAGGACAATATGTAGCAGAAAGTCCAACTTTAGCAGCAATGTTTACGTTTAAGGGAGAAACGATTGCTCTTATGTTGATTGGTTATGGGTTTATAGCATCTGTACTTCCAGTTTGGCTATTATTAGCTCCACGTGATTATTTAAGTACATTTTTAAAAGTTGGAACGATTTTAGCTTTAGCAATTGGCATTATTATAGTAGCACCAGACTTACAAATGCCGGCCATTACAAAGTTTATTGACGGAACGGGACCAGTATTTGCGGGAAATCTATTTCCATTTTTATTTATAACAATTGCTTGTGGATCTGTTTCTGGATTCCATGCATTAGTTGCTTCAGGCACTACCCCTAAAATGATTGAGCGTGAAACGCATGCACGTGTCATTGGTTATGGTGCTATGTTAACGGAGTCTTTTGTAGCAGTAATGGCTATGATTGCCGCTTGTTTATTAACTCCAGGAGCATATTTTGCTATAAATAGCCCGCCTGCCATAATTGGAACTGATGTAAACCAAGTGGCTCAAGTCGTTTCAAGCTGGGGCTTTACAATAGCTCCAAATGATTTGAGCACACTAGCAAAAGACGTAGGGGAACAAACAATTCTTTCTCGTACTGGTGGGGCACCAACTTTAGCAATCGGCATGGCGGCTCTTTTTTCTAAAGTAATTGGTGGTAAGGCATTAATGGCTTTTTGGTATCATTTTGCTATTCTATTTGAGGCGTTATTTATTTTAACAACAATTGATGCTGGAACTAGGATTGGACGTTATATGACGCAAGACATTTTAGGCAATGTGTACAAGCCATTTGGAAAGACGGATTCACTTCCTGCAAATTTAATTGCGACAGCTATTTGTGTTTTCGGCTGGGGCTATTTCCTTTATCAAGGAGTTATTGATCCACTTGGAGGGATTAATACTTTATGGCCATTATTCGGTATCGCAAATCAAATGCTTGCCGCGATTGCATTATTGTTAGGCACAACTATCTTGTTGAAAATGGGGAAAAAGGCATATGCATGGATTACATTAGTGCCAACGATCTGGATTTTAATCGTCACAATGACTGCCGGTTGGCAAAAGCTTTTTCATGCATTACCAAAAATAGGGTTTTTAGCGCATGCGAAAGTTTTTAAAGATGGTTTAGATGCTGGCAAAATTCTTGCACCAGCAGCTAGTAAAGCACAAATGAATCAAATTATTTTAAATGACTATATTGACGCAACAATTTGTGGATTGTTTATGGTGATTGTCCTTTTAGTTCTAATTGCTTCGATTCGAAATTGGATCAATATAATATCTAATAAACCGATAAAATTACATGAAACTCCGTACATTAAACGCGAAGAAAGTGAACCGAAAAATTATGCACTATAAAGTGAAGGAGTTCAAAAAATATTATAAGCAGTTTATTAGTTTATTAGTAGGTGTACCAAGCTATGAGAAATATGTTGAACATATGAAAACACAACACCCTGATCAACCAATTCAAACTAGAAAAGAGTTCTTTATCGAAGCGCAAGAGTCACGCTTTAATTCTAAAGGTGGTAAAGTTACTCGTTGTTGTTAAAAAATCTGCACATCTATCTATTAAGTGAACAAAATCCACAAGATTATTTCTTGTGGATTCAGTGTGTAGACAAAGTTCTAAAATTTGATTTTCAGACTGATTGAAAACGCTTGTCTTTCGAGGCGCGAAGGCAGGTGAGGAGCGGAGTTACCTTTGACGGTAATGAGCACCGCAGACAGACGAAGCAACGAAGAAAGTGAGCGTTTGTCAACAGTCTGAATCCACAAGATTATTTCTTGTGGATTTTTTGATTCTATTTTTTATTTCTACGATATAAATCCAGAGTTTTGTATCCAGCACCTAAGACCATTTTCATTTCTTCACGTCTTTTTGCTTTTGTTGCTTCTTGCTTAGCGCTATAGATGTGTCGTGCCCAATCTTTACGATACCCAGGAGTTAGAGACTTATAGATCGTAAGTAATTCGGGAAAATCTTCTAAATCCATTTCAACATTTGGAATCATATCGATATAATCATCTACACATTGACTTGCTTTCGATGAATTCGTAGCTTTTGTTTTTGTTTCTTCTTTTAATCCAACAACTGTAAAGACGTCATCCAACCCAACCATACGAGCAAATTTAATTGTACTTGAACCAATATAGCCGCTCTCATCCGCACCTAATCCTTCGAATAAATCATCACGATGAATATAAGTCGGATATACTTTGTTTCCTTTTTTAGGATAGGCAATAAAAATATAGCCATTTTTATCTAAATAATGATTCTGGATAATCTTTGTGACTAGTTCTTTTAGCGAGTCCATATCAAGTACAAAAGCAAATATCAAATCGTAAGGATGGCTTTGTAGATCCGTATCAAAATGTGGTAGATCTGCAAGATAATTTACATCACTTGGTTGATTTAAAACAGTAGCTTTTTTATATTTTTTTAAGTTTAGCTTTTCAACAATGGTTTTAGTCATTCCGATCCACCTTTAAAGTAGTATGTATAAAGCTATTATAAATCAAAATAAGTAAAATAAATAATAGAAGCTAAAGGGAGAGCTTCTATTATTTATTAGGTAGTAATGTTAGTCTAAAGAGCTTCTTTAATTACTTTTTTATAATAAAGAACCGATAAAAGACCAAAGACCGAGTATAAAACAGCATATAAAACCATGACGATAATCATTGGAGTCCAGACTTCAGTACCGAATAAGAACCATCCAGATTGAACGGCAAAATAGCTATGAACTAGCCCGACTACTAATGGGATACCGAAATTAAACAATTGCTTAGAACGTATACCTCTTAATAAGTCTCTACGGGAGAAACCTAGTTTACGTAAAATAGTATAGTTTGGTTTTTCGTCAACACTCTCATCCATCTGTTTAAAGTATAAAATACATCCTGATGTCATTAAGAATGTAAGTCCTAAAAATCCGACGATGAACATAATAAGTCCCATATTTGCTTTTTGACTTTTAACGATTTCAAGTCGAGAATCATTAGGATAATTCTTATCAAGTTGATGGTCCTCATAAATATTATTTGCTTTTTCGATTAGTTTTTCATCACTTATATTAATGCCATTGTAGACAGTAGAATCTTTTTGAATTGATGAATCAAGATTCTGTTTTAATGTTTTAAATACTTGATCGTCTACAATAACAGTAGGAAATCCCCCATTTGTGAAGTAGGAAGGTATAATCTTTTCACGTTTTAAACCTAAATAGTTTAGATTAAATTTTTTCTTACTGCTAGTTAATTCAATATGCCCTGAATCCTTTAAGGTCATAAATTTCTGAAGCATATCGTCGTATCCAGTAAATAAGGCTTCATTTGAAGCAAGGTTTATTTTAACTGACTTTTCGCTTACTACCGCTAGTGGGAATTTATCAGCATCCTTCATCATACCTTTTAACTCTGTATCTAGTATTTTCTTTATATTTGCATTAACTTGAATAACCTCGGTGTGTTTTTCTGTATAATTAATACCATTTTCATCTAGTGCAGATTTGAAAGTTTGTAAATCCTTCTTATTATTTAAGAAAAAATCAGCAGGGACATGGCTCTCAGCTGTCTTTTCTGCAGAATAATAAGATATATAGCTTAAAGATAATAAGCCAATCGCTAGTGCTGAAACGGTTGTAATAATTGTTAGAAGCAAGGCATTAGACTTCATTCTAAACATAATTGAAGATAAAGATAGGACATCATTAATATTTAAATAGCCATTTTTCTTTTTACGAACAATATTTAAAATAAAACGAACCGAACTTTTATACACTAAATAAGTTCCAATAATGACTGACGCTAAAATATAGATCATTACCGAAAAAAGTGCAGTCATAGTAGTAAAATCGCCATCAAATAATTTTGATGATAGAAAATAACCTGAGATTATTAATAAAATACCTAAAATTCCAATAGAAATCTCGAAGACAGACATTTTTTTAAGCTTTCCTTCAGTCGATGAGACTACTCGGAACAAAGATAAAATAGTTTGTCTTTTAATAAAAGCATAATTCATTAACATAATGAACGCGTAAATTACGATAAATACAATTAATGTTTGCACTAATGCTTGTGAAGAAAAATGTAAAGTAGCAATCGCTTTTACTCCGACGATTTTATATAAAATCATAATGATCAGCCTTGAAATCGAAAAACCTACTAAAATCCCAAGAACCAATGAACTAAAATATAGAATACAATTTTCAACTGTTAAAATACCGAAAATCCTATTTTTAGTCATTCCTATTAATTGAAACAAACCAATTTCTTTACTTCTTCTTTTTATAAAAATCATATTTGCATATAAAAGGAAAATCGAAACGATTGCGACAAGTAAAATCGAGGCTGAGCGAATTGCTGCTGCTCCTTTAATCGAACCCTTTGTTGCTTCCATTGATGGGTCATACTGCAATGTAACAAATGAGAAGTATAAGGCAGCACTAAAAATTAATGCAAAAACATATAGATAATAGTTTTTTAAATTCTTTTTTAAATTTCGGAATATCAAATGATTAATGCTCATGGTGAACACCACCTAATACACCTTGGGTTTTCATAATATCTTTAAAGAAATTCTGTCTCGTTTCATCGCCTTTGTGAAGTTGTGAATAGATTTGTCCATCTTTAATAAAGACAACGCGATTGCAAAAGCTTGCTGCTACTGGATCATGTGTAACCATTACAATTGTCGCGTTTCTTTTCTCATTTAGTTCACTTAGTTTATTTAATAAATCTGAAGCAGATTTTGAATCCAATGCGCCTGTAGGTTCATCTGCGAAAATAATACTAGGTTCATGAATAAACGCTCTAGCGGCTGAAGTGCGCTGTTTTTGTCCCCCAGAGATTTCGTTAGGATACTTATCTTTTAATTCATAAATACCAAGCTCTTTCGCAATTACATCAAACTTTTGATTGGCTTCACTTGGTGATGTTTTTGTTATTGATAAAGGTAGAAGTATATTTTCCTTTACTGTTAATGTGTCTAGTAAGTTGTAATCCTGGAAAATAAAGCCCAAATAGTATTTACGAAATTCTGCTAATTGTTTTTCTTTCATATCTGTAATATCTTTACCTTCAATTGCAATCGTTCCACTATTAATCTTATCGATCGAGGAAAGAACGTTTAGTAAAGTAGTTTTACCAGATCCAGACGGACCCATGATGCTAACAAATTCACCTTTTTCGATGTTTATATTAATGCCACTTAACACTTCTTGTTTATTAAATTTATTTCCGTAACTTTTATGAATTTTATTTGCTTCTAAAATATTCATTTCGTACACTCCTTTATTTTCATTCGATAAAATTAGTATAAATGGTTACCAAGACCGTTTCCTTTGATTAACCGAACAATAAACAAAAGCATGTGACAATTTTGTCACATGCCTGTTATTTTTACAAATTCATTTCGTTTTGGGAAGGTTAGTGTGAAAATCGACCCTTTATCTAGCTCAGACTTTACTTGGAACGTAATATGTAGGGACTGGGCAGCTTTCTTTGCTAAATATAATCCCATCCCTGTAGAGGCATTGTCTTGATGCTGAATCGTTGAAGTAAATCCTTTTTCGAAAATTCGCGGCAAATCTTTTGTATGAATACCACGACCGAAGTCTTCAATTTCAAGAACCACTTGCTCATTTTTTTGCTTACTTATTATCCGAATGTCTGAAGATGGACTATATTTCACTGCATTTGTTAATAGCTGTCGCAGTATATATGATAGCCATTTTGCATCACTGAATACTTCTAGTTCCTCTAATTCAATCTCAAATCCAATCCCTTTATGTATACACCATGATTGCAAAGTTTTAATCTCTGGATAAATGACATCTTCCAGTTGAATTTTTTCGATGTAAAGATCATTTTCAATAAAAGGTATTCTTTTTTGGTGCAGCTGTTGATCCAGTAATAAGTGAATACGTAGCCATTCATATGTTAAATTTGATTTCAACTTTTCATCCTTCATACGATCAATCATTAAGTGCATTGCTGTTAAAGGTGTTTTTACTTCATGGATCCATGATAGGAGCTCATCTTTTTCTTGCTCTAAATAAGTTTGATTTTGAATCGCTATTTTTTTTAATAAGCTCGTTTGATTGGTTAAGCTGTTTTCAACAATTTCTTCAAATGGACTATTTGATTCTTCAATTCCCGTCAAATCAAGGTTATCTTCACGTTCAACAAGACTTTTATAAAATTTTATTTCTTTAGGATATCGAATGACTAAAAAAATGATAAACAATAATAGTGATAGAAAGACTATGTAAAGTAGTGATTTTAAAGGAATTGACGAATCAATAAATGAGATAAATACAACGAGTACTTGTGTTAGTAGAAAAAAAAGAATCCAACTAAATCGCTCAATTAGAAATGTTTTAATCATTAGACGACCTCTTCTAAAGCAATATATCCTTGACCAACCTTTGTTTCAATAAATTGTCCTAATCCTATTTCATCTAGTCTTTTCCGCAATCGATTTACGTTTACTGTTAAGGTGTTATCACTAATAAATCGCTTGTCATCCCAAAGGGCATTTATTAATTCCTCACGACTTACGATTTTATTTTTTTGATCAATTAGCAGTTTTAAAATATAAATCTCATTCTTTGTAAGTTCAATTGCACCGGTTTCATTTGATACAGTATTTTTTTCATAGTCGACGGTTGCACCACACCAAGTTTTAAGAGCAATTTTTTCGGTATTGTAATTATATACACGTCTAAGAGTAGCCTGGATTTTCGCAATTAGTACATCAAAATGAAATGGCTTTTGTATAAAATCATCTGCTCCAAGCTGCATCGACATGACCATATCCGAGGGGTGATCTCGTGAAGATAGAAAGATAATTGGTACATTTGAATGGGAACGAATCATACGACACCAATGGAAACCATCGTATTTTGGTAGTTGTATATCAATGATGACTAAATCTGGTTTTATCTCTGTAAACTCTTGAATTACCTTACTAAAATCTGTTATCCCATATACTTCATAGGACCATCCAGATAAGCGATCTTTAATCTCAGTGAATAGAGAAGAATCATCTTCAATGAGTAATAGTTTAAACAAATGGCTTCACCACACTTTTTCATTTACTTTCCATTAATTGTAAAATAAAAACAAATTAAGTGCTATAAACGAATATAGTATTTACCTGAATAAAAAAAGTACACTGTATTTTATACAGTGCACTTTTAGTTCTTATCGGTTATCAATCTTCTCAGGATATAAATCATGGTTCATCATACGATGTTCAGCCATTTTTTCGTATTTTGTACCTGGTCGACCATAGTTGCAATATGGGTCAATTGAAATTCCGCCACGTGGAGTGAATTTCCCCCAAACCTCAATATAACGAGGATCCATTAATTTGATTAGGTCATCCATAATAATATTCATGCAATCCTCATGGAAGTCACCATGATTACGGAAGCTAAAGAAGTATAATTTTAATGATTTACTTTCAACCATTTTTTTCTCAGGAATATAGCTTATATAAATTGTCGCAAAATCAGGTTGACCTGTTTTTGGACAAAGTGAAGTAAATTCAGGGAAATTAAATTTTACGAAATAATCGCGATCTGGGTGAGTATTATCAAATGTTTCTAATATTCCTGGATCATATTCAAATAAATATTTTGTGTTGTTGCTACCAAGTAATGATACATCTTCTAGTGAACCTTTTGATCTTCCTACCATTTTGGTTAAACTCCTCTCTTATTTCCCCAAACAAATGCATGTAATTGAGGTAAAACTTTTACATTTTTAAAGACTTTTGATTTCATTGCTTCATCTATAAGCCATTCGTAACGATTTAACATATATTGTAATAAAGTGCGATCATCCGCATTTAGCCAACTATTTCCGACTTGTAAAAAGAACGGAACATGTGGGAATTTTTGATGAACAGTTTCCGCATAAGCTAAATCTTTTTCATCAAAAATAACAACTTTTAAGCAAAACTTTGGATGATTTTCTAAATTTTGAATAATGCTTCCAAGCATATCAAAATCAGTATTCATGCCACTGCTAGGCGGTTTAGGCGATAAAGTAACTTCATCAATAGAAGGTAACCATGGTTGCCACTTACTACCTTGAGTTTCAAGAGCTAAAGTCATATTCTTTTCCTTTAAAAACTCAACTACAGGGCCTAAAGATGGAAGTAAGGCAGGGTTTCCACCAGAAATCGTAATATGAGAGAATGTATCGCCGCCTAAGTTGGTTAAATTCTTCCAAACTTCTTCCGCGGTCATCCACTTTATATTTTCTTTTTCACTACCATCCCAAGTGAACGAAGAATCGCACCAACTACAAGAGTAATCACAACCCGCAGTACGAATAAACATCGTTTTTTGACCGATTGCCATTCCTTCACCTTGTACAGTAGGTCCGAATATTTCAAGTACTGGAATTTTACTCAATGATCATCCACTCCCTACGAGCTTCTGCGTAGCAAGTAGGCGTTTCAAATAAACGAACAAACTCTACTCGAATATCTTGCTCAGGATTTGTGTGATCCTTAAGTGCATTTTCCATTTGCTCATAAATCCAAACAACCATATTTTCGGCTGTTGTATTCATCGGGGGTAGCATCTCATTTAAATAACGGTGATCTAAATAGATTTCAATTTTTTCCTTCCAAATCTGTTTAATATCACCAAAATCGATTACTAAGCCAATTTCATCAACAAAACCACTAATTCCAAAAATAACTTTATATGTGTGTCCATGTAAATTCTTACATTTACCTTCGTAGCAATGTAAGTGATGTGCAGCATCAAAGGTAAATTCTTTATTAACAAGAACACGTTTATGGTGATATTTTAAGTCTTCTTTTTTAATATGCTCATCAATTTTATGAAGTCTGTCTACGATGCGAAAATCAAACATGCTTTGTGACTCCCTTCGATTGTAGGTAACGATCTAATCCAGCCTGACGAAGCTCACAAGCCGGACATTCTCCACAACCATCAGAAATAATGCCGTTATAGCAAGTTAATGTTTTATCTTTTACGTATTCAAATGCGCCTAATTCATCAGCTAATTTCCATGTGTCAGCCTTATCGATCCACATAAGTGGAGTATGAATAACAAAAGGATAATCCATTGATAGATTAAGAGTTACATTTAATGATTTAACAAAGATATCTCGGCAGTCAGGGTATCCGCTAAAGTCAGTCTCACAAACACCAGTAATAATGTGCTTTGCTCCTTTTTGTTTAGCAAGTACTGCTGCAAAAGATAGGAATAATAAATTACGTCCATCAACGAATGTAGAAGGAAGTTCGCCTTCTTCGTGAGTTATATCAATATCTGATCTTGTTAAAGCATTTGGTGCAAGCTGATTTAACAAGGACATATCAAGGATATGGTGAGGAATATTTAATTCCTTACAAATATCTGCAGCTACATCTAATTCTAGTTTATGGCGCTGATTGTAATTAAACGTAACAGCTTCAACCTCACCAAATTGTTGCATAGCCCAGAATAAACAAGTAGTACTGTCTTGGCCACCGCTAAATACAACGATTGCTTTTTCATTTTTCATATTTCTTCTCTCCTTTACATGATTAAAAAGAAGAGGGCATCCCGAATAACAAAAATAAAAACAATACGACAAATATTGTTTTTCGCCTTATTTTTTTGTAGAGGGGAGTTTGCGACCTCTACCACAAGCATAAAAGCTTATGGATTTTTCTATTAAATTTTCTATCTATTAAATTGTACTAGAGAAGTACAATCATCATTCCCATTATAATCGTTTCATGTTAAAAGAACAAAAACTTTTGTAAGAAAGTAAAAAATTACTATATGGGTTAGAAAAACACTGTTAATTTATTTGTATTTGCTGATACTAGTTTTTATATGGAAGGTACATTTTTGAATTTAGTAAATTAGGTGATTAAATTTGAACAAATTCATAAGTTTTTTGTCGGAGTTTGTATTTTGGTATCCATTGGTTATGTCTTTATTTTGGGTTGCCGGGTCTAGTCTATTTTTCCGATACCGAGAAAAAGGAAAAGATGTAAATTTTGAAGGGATTGAGTGGCCATTAATTAGCATCTTAATACCTTGTTATAACGAAGAAGAAACAATTGAAGAGACTATTCAATATTTAGTGGAACTAGATTATCCATTAAAAGAAATCATTGCTGTAAATGATGGCAGCAAGGATTCAACCTTTAAAATTTTAGAAAAAATGGCAAAGAAATATCACGAAGTTAAAGCTATTGATTGTAGAGTAAATAGAGGGAAAGCAAATGCCTTACATATTGCTTGCCATGCATCAAAAGGGGAGTTTTTAGTTTGTATTGATTCGGATGCCATTTTAGCGCCTAAAGCTGCACAGTATCTCATTTATCATTTTCTACATAGTGGGGAAAGATTAGGTGCTGTAACGGGAAATCCAAGAATTCGAAATCGTGATACGCTACTGAGTAGATTACAAATAGTAGAATATTCTTCTATTATTGGGGCCATAAAAAGAACCCAAAGAATGCTAGGTAAAATTATGACTGTATCAGGAGTAGTCGTTGCATTTCGCAAAAAAGCACTTGTAGATGTAGGATTATGGGACCGAGATATGATTACAGAAGATATCGCAGTATCCTGGAAGCTACAAGAAAGATTTTGGGATATTCGCTATGAACCTCGTGCTCTTTGTTGGATGTTAGTTCCAGAAACATTAAAAGGAATTTGGAATCAGAGAATTCGTTGGGCACAGGGTGGACAAGAGGTAATTATGCGGTATTGGCGTTTATTATTGGACTATCGGCATAGAAGGATCTGGCCAATTTATCTTGAACAATGGGTTAGTTTAATATGGTCATTTTCTTGGGTATTCGTGACAATTTACTATTTATTAACTGCTAACAGTGTACAACAGTTAATAATATGGATGACTTTTTCTTCTTTCTCACTTGTTTTCATGAGTCTTATACAGCTTTGGATGTCGATAAGAGTGGATTCCACATACGATAACATAAAAAAATATTACTTGTGGGCTGCATGGTATCCAGTTATTTATTGGGTTTTAAATGCAATGATTGTAATGTTTGCATTACCTAAAGCAATTAATTCAAGAATAAAAGGTGGTTATGCAACATGGACAAGTCCAGACAGGGGAAACAGGAAAGTGGAGTAATCGTTCATTCAAAGAAAAATTGGCTAAGTGAAGTGATGATAATCATTACAACATTAGTAGTTTGGATCTATTGCATGATTGTAATTGCTTTTTTCATTACTTCGCTAATAAATTACAATAATCGATATATAAATATAGTGAAGTTCTATTTCAAAATGACAAATCATGACATACGTTTTTTTATTTTATTTGTAATCCTTTTGTGGATTGTTTTTTATTTTGGTCTTTTAGGTTGGAAATTTTATAATCTAAAAAGATTTGGATCATTACGGAGAAGGTCATATCCAAAATTTACAACAAAGGAGGACCTATTAAATTTAAAGCTTATGTCTGAAGAGGATTATAATAAATTACAGGATTCAAAAATAATAATTTTTGAAAATAATCCTATTCAAGAGTTAGTTAATCAAAATAAAAATAAGTAATCCACATGTGGATATGTTTATTTAAGGGATTTATCCACACACATATTGACAGGTAGAAGCCATCTACCTGTTTTTTAATTTTTAGAGGAAAATAGATCTATAGGAGTTGTACACATATTTGTACACAAGAATACATTATGTAAACGATTGTACACGATAGAGTATACTTGTACACAAAAACGTATACTTTTTAATTGCAGGTATGAGACAGTTATTTTGAAATTAATTCTAGAATGAAAAAGGAATGTATACACCTTTGTATACAAGTAAACGTTTTTGTAAACGTTTGTATACATTTTTGTACACATGTACACAGAAATGTATACAAGTTTATGTGTTTACAATTTTGTATACAAGATGACAATTGAGTTACATTTTTATAATAGTTCAGCATGGGACATTGACCGGATGACTAAAGTTAGATAATCTAATATCAGAATTATCTATTAATATGTAAACCTATTAGCGAAAGGGATGATTTAAGTGGTAAATGCTCGTATAGCTGCTATTGATGTAGGAAATGATTCACTCAAAGGAATTTTTGGGAAGATGGAATCTGAGATTAATATTCCTAATATTATTGCAAGGGATACAGAAGATCGTCCAATCATTGGGATAGAAGAATTAGACAACCAAGATCCAGTTGATGGAATACATATTCGCGTTCACTCCCCTACTTTAAAAGAGAATAATACTGTTTATCGTGTAGGAAATTTAGCAACTAAAAGTGGTAATGCAACAGAACTAGATCCTGGGAGTAATAAGTCTGAAGAGGATCAAACACTTATTATGTTATTTGCAGCTCTAGCGTTAGATGCAGCTAGAGAAGATAATAAGCAGATTGTAAAGAACTCTAATAATGTAATTGAGGCAACATACGTATTAGGAACCGGTCTTCCGCTTAGAGAAGTAAAGGAAGGAAAGGACGTTGGTTATCGTTCGCGATTACTAGGCTCAGTTCACCAAGTAGAGTTTTTAGTAACACCAAGACATCAAGGATTAAAAGTTAATATTAAGTTTGAAGAAGTTAAAGTCTATCCTGAAGGATTTGCAGCTTTTATTAACTTAGTTATGGACAATCATTTAAACATAATTAATAAAGACCTTATAGATAAAAAAATCCTTATTCAAGACATCGGAGGGTTATCAACTGATATTGCGGTCATTAGGAATCGAAAGGTAGATGACGATAAAGCTCAAGGTTTTAATCTTGGTGTGGCAGAGTCCCTTGAAGCAATTCGTGAAGAGATTCGTTCAAGACATGGAGTGGAACTTGATAGTCGAAGAGACGTTGTAGAGATCATTACTAAGAAAAGTGATCGAAATCATATTATGGTTAAGGGTAGTCGGACAAGTGTTCATGATATTGTAGACCGAATTCTGTTAGAATTAGCAAAAAAACAATATCGTCATTTAAGAAATATTTGGCAGAAGAACTCACAAACTGAAATATGCTATTTCATTGGTGGGGGATCGCTAATCTTAAAAGAGTATCTTAAAACTCTTAATAATAACCTAGATGGCTATAATATTGATTTCTTTGAGGATGAGAAGGAAAGTATCTGGATGATGGCGAATGCTTATTATAAGCTAATCGCTGATTATGAAATAAAAAGAGTAAGAGAATCTAGAAGAGAACAACAAGCTGAAAAAGAAGAACAAAAAATGTCTAAAGTAAAATAAGGTGATTCCATGAAGGAAAAAGAATTGACGAGGGGACAACCTATTACATTTCGTATCCCCTCTGATACGCCTGATCAGATAATTAAACATTTGCAGCAGCTTAAACAAAGCGAAAGACGGAACTTTTCAAGTAAGATTGCTGAGTACGTAATAAGCGGAGTTAATGACTCATTATCAAAGCAAAGGCAAACAATAACAATTCCACTACCAAAAAGCCTAGATAAAGTTCAAAGAGATTGGTTAAAACATGAGCATTCTGAGGCACTATTAGGTAGTATTGTGTACCAACTATTATCTAACCCGATTCGAACTGCTTCTCTTATTACATCGCTAAATAGTAATAGTCTAGCAATTGAAGAAGCTCTATATCTTCAAGAAGAAATGAATGAATTAGAGCCAGAATTGGAACCCGTTCAATCAAAAATTCGCACAAGCGAACAGAATGTAACGAATTTAGATAATATTGTAAGAAAAGCCGATCATGATGATGATTTAGATAACTTTAATTGGGAAGCTGCAAGCAAAAGCGAAATCTCTGCAGCCAAAGAAGAAATTGAAGAGGAAGATATGGATAGTCTACTCGGAGATTTTCTTGCACAAATGAATAAATAAAAAATAAAAATGGGACCGAATACCATATAAAGCGGTCCCATTTTTCTAGTTATTGAATATCGTTTTGAGAGATTTGAGACAATGCTTCTCCAGCACTTTCATCCGACTGCTCTTGTACTGCTAAGTCACCAAGTGAAAGTATTCCAACGAGGTTACCATTTTCTACGACTGGCAATCTTCTTATTTGATGCTGTGCCATTAAATTTGATGCTTCTTGAAGACTTGCGTTACAATCAATCGTCACAATATTATTAGACATTACTTGGGAAGCATTTGCATTTCCCCCTTGACTAATACCACGTAAAGCTAAATCTCGATCTGTAATCATTCCAACTACTTGTCCATTGTTAACAACTGGAATTGCTCCAACATTTAAGGTTTCCATTTTACTTGCCACTGATTGTAAAGAATCCTGGTTTGAACAACACTCAACATTATTCGACATAACGTCTTTTACTCTCATAAAAACACCTCCAAAAAAATGACAAAGATATTACTTTGAATATCTTTGTTTTTAAACAAAGTCCAAAAAAATGTTGATTTTCAGACTGATTGCTAGCGCTCTGCTTGCAATCTAATATATTATTTGGAATATCTATTTAATTATTCGGAGTATTAACAGATTGTATCTTTACGAGTTTAATTTGCTGATTGAAGTGATTTTCTTTTAAGGAATTCAGGTAAAACGATACCGACTAAGATTAAAATGATACCAAAATATTGTGGAGCTCCAACCGCTTCCTTTAATACAATCGCTGACATTAACGTAGCTGTCGGTAACTCTGCTGCCCCTAAGATAGAGGCAAGACCAGAACCTGTTAAAGGAACGCCTTTTGAAAACATTAAAGTAGAGAAAAATGGACCTAGAAAGCCAAGGGTCAGCCCGTACTTTAATGAAAGTTTTGCAAACAAGTGCCAATTTGTGAAAAATGTAGGTGGGAGGAAGATCGCACAAATTAGGAAACCACCTGTAATCATTAATGCCGTTTTGGTTATTGGGTTTACTTTTAAAGCGACCCTACCGCTAAGTAATATAAAAGTACTGTACGAAACCGCGGACAACGCCCCAAATAAAACTCCTAACCAATTCAATGAACCAATACCATCTGTTAGAACATTTGTCGCAAAAATCGTGCCGATAACGAGCGGAATCAATGAGAGCAATTTACTTTTTTCAGGAAGTTTTCGATTGACTACTGATTCTAATAAAACGCCAATCCAAGTGAATTGGAATAACAGCACAATTGCTAATGATGCAGTAATATATTGCAAAGCCAAATAATAAAACATCCCTGTTAAGCCAGTAGTAGACCCTAATACAACAAGCAATAAAACATCCTTCTTAGTAGGCTTTAAATATTGTTGATTATTTGACTTAGCGGATCTACTTTTATTAAAAAGTACGATCGACCATAACAATATAGCCCCGACAAACATTTGCATACCGACTACATCATTTACAATAAAACCATCACCATAAGCCAATTTTACAAAGGTAGACAAAACGCCATAACAAACAGATCCGATAATGATATATAGTATACCTTTCAAAATAACACCCCGTTTAATAAAAAGAAGTAAAGAGGGAAAACGAAAACCTCTTTACTTATCTCTAATTTCATATTTTGTTACTGTCTAGTAGAGCAAGATATTTCTCCGGTAATACTTCTTCCAGAGCTACTCAAACGCTTTTTCGCATTGTCTAGCTCCAGGCGTTAGCCCCTCGTGGTCATAAGCCAAAGCCCAATAAAGGTAAAAAGCAACCTTTATCGTTCTTCGTCTTATGCTTGTCGGGGCTAATCAAACTCCTTGCGCATTTCGTATTTCGTATTAAATTTCTTCTAAAATGCCCTTAACTAAGTTAACGAATTTCGTTCTAACCATGCTTGCTACTTCAATTACTTCTTCGTGGTTTAATGGTTGGTCTAGGATGCCACAAGCCATGTTTGTTAGGCAAGAGATACCTAAAACTTTCATACTTCCGTGAACAGCAACGATTGCTTCAGGAACCGTTGACATCCCAACAGAGTCAGCACCAAGCGTACGGATCATACGGATTTCAGCAGGTGTTTCGTATGAAGGGCCACTCCACCAAGCATAAACACCTTGTTGTAATTTAAGATCTTGTTTTGCAGCAACATTTAATGCAAGGCTACGTAATTCTTTGTTATATACTTCAGAAACGTCAGGGAAGCGAGTTCCTAGTTCTGGGTTATTTGGTCCAATTAAAGGATTTGTTCCAACTAAATTAATATGATCAGTAATTAACATTAAATCACCTGGATTAAAGCTAGTGTTAACAGCGCCACAAGCATTTGTTACGATTAATTTTTCTACTCCAAGAGCTTTCATTACACGCACAGGGAACGTTACTTCATCTAAAGTGAAGCCTTCATAATAATGGAAACGGCCTTTCATTGCTACAACAGCTTGGCCTTTTAATTCACCGATTACTAATTCATTTGCGTGTCCAACTGCTTCAGACTTTGCAAAATGAGGAATTTCACTGTAAGGGATTACAACAGAGTTTTCGATTTCATCTGCAAGAGTACCTAAGCCAGAACCTAATATTAATCCAACCGTTGGACGGTAGTTTGTTTTACTTAATATAAAATCTCTTGTTTCTACAATATGTTCAGTTTTATGCATTTATTTTTCCTCCTAAAATGTGCGATAGGGATTGTAATAAGAATTCTATTAAATAATAATGCTTACACCATAAGTCTAATGGATAACTCACTACTTGTAAACAGACTAAAAATCATTTTGGTAAAAAGTTTATTCATTTTTACTTAAAATGCTGTAAAATAGTGTATAAATAGCTATACTTAATTCATAAAATATAAAAAGTTAAATAGATAAAAAATAAGATAAGAGTTTTGGAGGAGTCAATGATCAGGCAATTTATAGGCTATCAGTCGCCTAAAATCAAAAGTTTAAAGCTTTTATATAGCTTAATACGAAAATTAGGGCCAACTAAAGTTAATACATTAACTGAAATGACGGGGTATAAGCATACTACTTGTGTTCGGTTATTAGATGAATTAGTGCAGGAAGGACTTATATACGACAGTGGTTTAGGGGTTTCTAGTGGTGGAAGGAGACCAGCAATGTATGTGATTAACCCAACTGCTTTCTACTTAGTCGGTGTCGAAATCACAAATTTATTTACAACAGTACTATTGCTTGACTTAAATCTAACAATAGTCGAATCAAAAAAATTAAAAATGAGCAATATGAGTACTGGAGAATACACTTTAAATTTTGTAACCAAAAGTGTAAGTGAATTATTAAATCAAAATAAGATTAATAGAGAACAATTATTAGGTATTGGTATTGGAGTGTTAGACCAAATTGATCAAGAAAAGGGCGTAATGATTAAATCTGGATCATTTTTAGCAGATGGATGGGACGATTTAAATATTGTTAGGCACTTAGAAGAAGCTAATCATTGCCCTGTATTATTAAATAATGGTACAAATTTAGCTGCCCTAGCAGAGTACAGACTAAATTTCAGTAAAGAAAACGAAAATATTGTTTTTGTTTCGAGTGATATGGGAATCCGTTGTGGAATTATTCAACAAGGTAAATTAATAAGTAATAAGAACGAAATGGACGATGCTTTTGGACATATGATCGTTGATATTCATGGAAAACTTTGTTCATGTGGTTCATATGGTTGTCTTCAAGCGTACAGTAGTTTACCTGCGATTCGAGAAGAGGTAATCAAACGAGTTAAGCGCGGTGAGATTACTTCTTTGATGGTTGAAGTAAAAGATGTCGAAAATATTAGCTATCATCAAATTCTTGAAGCTTTAGAGTTGGAAGATCCACTTTGTTTAGAGGTCATAAAAGAGGCGGCTAATTACTTTGGAATTGGACTGATCAATCTTATTTACATCGTACGCCCTGATATTGTAATTTGTGGAGGTACATTAGTTCCAAAGCCATTATTCTTTGATGTGGCATCCGAAACAGCACAAGGAAGATTGAAAAATTATCCAAACAGTCCTGTTCAAATCATTAAATCATCAACAGCGTATAATATCGTTGCACAAGGAGCTGGCTGTATCGTATTTGATCACTTTACAGAGGAAACTATTTAATAAAAACTAAAAACCGTTTAATGCTCTACCTGGGAACAGATAAGCATTAAACGGTTTTTTATTCCTCAAAATGATTTATGGCACATTCAAAAATAAATAGTATAAACCCTTCCTGATTGTACCTTTCCAGTATGACTTTAATCCTTAAATAAAGTATAGTCTGCTAGTACTTGGTTATAGTAATTTTCACTTAGATGAAGGACAGTTGTTTTAAATTGTGGCCAAGAACTTGAGTTTGAGACGTTATACTGCTAATTCGGAAAAAATGCGCTACTAGTCTAATAAGTTTATTAGTAATTTGATTAGCAATTTCCATGGAAATTAATAAGAAGTGAGAACGTTTACAAAAAACGCTTGCAATCCTGTACGTACAAGAATATACTAACCTTGTACGTACAGGATGAATTTAAACATTATTAAATAAAGAATAGATTGCTTGAGGAGGGGATATCATGAGCCGATTTAGTGATGAAGCAAAACAATTACTTCAGTACATTGGTGGTAAAGAAAACATCGCTACAGTAACTCATTGTGCAACACGAATGCGTTTTGTGCTGAAAGACGTTAAAAAAGCTGATGAAAAAATGATTCAAGAAATTAAAATAGTTAAAGGTACTTTTACGCAAGCCGGGCAATTTCAAGTAATCATCGGTAATGAAGTATCTATTTTTTATAATGAATTTGTAAAATTAGCTGGGGTAGAGGAAACTTCAAAAGATGAAGCTAAAATAGCTGCAAGGCAAAATATGACATGGATTCAAAGAATACTTGCTCACTTAGCGGAAATCTTCTCACCATTAATTCCAGCTATTGTTGTAGGGGGTCTAATCTTAGGATTCCGTAACATAATTGGGGATATTAAACTACTAGATCATGGTACTAAAACACTTGTCGAAACCTCTCAATTTTGGGCAGGTACACATTCTTTTTTATGGTTGATCGGTGAAGCCATTTTTCATTTCTTACCAGTTGGTATTACATGGTCAATTACAAAGAAAATGGGTACGACTCAAATTCTAGGGATTGTTTTAGGTATTACACTTGTTTCACCACAACTACTAAATGCATACGCAGTAGCAGGTGGGGCTGTACCACCAGTTTGGGACTTTGGTTTTGCTAAAATCGATATGATTGGTTATCAAGCGCAAGTTATTCCAGCGATTTTAGCCGGTTTCACTTTAGCGATTTTAGAGACAAATCTTCGGAAAATCGTGCCAAGTGCAATTTCAATGATTGTGGTACCGTTCTTTGCACTAGTACCAACAGTGTTAATTGCACATGTAGTATTAGGTCCGATTGGTTGGAAAATCGGTTCAGTTATCTCACATTTAGTCTATTCAGGATTAACGTCTTCATTTGGATGGCTATTTGCCTTAGTATTTGGATTCTTCTATGCACCACTAGTTATAACTGGATTGCATCATATGACAAACGCAATCGATCTTCAACTAATGAGTCAGCTTCACGGAACGAATCTGTGGCCGATGATCGCTTTATCAAATATCGCACAAGGCTCAGCTGTTCTAGCAATTATTTATTTGAATAGAAAGAATGAAGAAGAAAAGCAAGTATCAATTCCTGCTGCTATCTCTTGTTTCTTAGGGGTTACAGAGCCAGCAATGTTTGGTATTAACTTAAAGTATGCTTATCCATTCTTAGCTGCCATGATTGGCTCTGGTATAGCTGCTATTGTTTCAGTTGGTTCAGGTGTAATGGCGAATTCAATTGGTGTTGGAGGTCTTCCTGCAATTTTATCTATTCAGCCTAAGCATTTTGGTATGTTTTCAATCGCTATGCTAGTTGCACTCGTTGTACCATTCATTTTAACGATTATCTTTAATAAGAAAAAACTGCTAGTGAAAAACTCATAATTATTTAAGGGGAAGGAAATTTATTTTCCTTCCTTTCGAATTTATTTATAAATCAAGGAGATTATCACAATGAAGGATTTTAAGAACAGTGTCGTATACCAAATTTATCCTAAGTCTTTTTATGATTCGAATGGAGATGGCTTTGGAGACTTAAGAGGAGTTACAAAAAAGCTTGATTATTTAAAAGAATTAGGTGTTGACTACATTTGGCTTACTCCATTTTATGTATCTCCTCAAAATGATAATGGTTATGATGTCGCGGACTACCGAAATATTGATCCAGCATACGGAACAATGGAAGATTTTGATGAACTGGTGAAGGCTGCAAAACGTTGTGATATAGAAATAATGCTGGATATGGTATTTAATCATACTTCATCAGAACATGAGTGGTTTAAGAAAGCCCTCGATGGAAATGAAAAATATAAAAATTATTATATTTTTAGAGAAGAAAAGGACGGAAAAGAGCCTACGAATTGGATCTCCAAATTTGGTGGTTCAACTTGGGAAAAAGTTGAGAATTCAAATGAGTATTATCTGCATCTTTTTGATAAAACCCAACCAGATTTAAACTGGGAAAATGTTGAGGTTCAAAACGAAATATTCGATATCGTTAATTTCTGGATTGATAAAGGAGTAAAAGGATTTCGTTTGGATGTAATTAATCTGATTTCTAAGCCAGAAGTTATGGTTGATGATGAAACAGGTGACGGCAGAAAATATTATACAGACGGACCTCGGATTCATGAGTATTTAAAGAAATTAAATAATGAGACCTTTGGTAAGAACGACGAAATCATTACTGTCGGTGAAATGTCTTCAACTTCAATCGACCATTGTATTCGATACTCAAACCCGTCTGAGAATGAGTTATCGATGGTTTTTAGCTTTCATCATTTAAAAATTGACTATAAAGATGGGCAAAAATGGTCATTAATGGATTTTGATTTTATGTCACTTAAGTCAATTCTAGATTCGTGGCAAAAAGGTATGCAATCAGGAACTGGATGGAACGCCTTATTTTGGTGTAACCATGACCAACCGCGTATTGTTTCACGAATTGGAAACGATCAAAAATATCATAAAGAATCAGCCAAAATGCTTGCTACTTCAATGCATTTATTAAGGGGAACTCCATATATTTACCAAGGTGAAGAAATTGGAATGCCTAATCCTAAATTTGACTCAATTGAAGACTATCGAGATGTAGAAAGTTTAAATTATTATAAAATATTAAAAGAAAATGGGGTTCCGGAAAGAGAAATATTAGCCATTTTAAAGAGCAAATCAAGGGATAATTCTCGTACGCCTATGCAATGGAATGATTCAATACATGCAGGATTTACAACTGGGACACCTTGGATTTCAACGGGAAAAGATTACGAACAAATAAATGTTGAAAAGTCTCTAGTTGATGAAGATTCAGTGTTTCATCATTATAAAAAACTAATTAATTTAAGAAAAACATTCGACATTATTTCGAAAGGTATGTATGATTCTTTATTACTAAATCATGAACAAATCTTTGCATACACTCGTAAGCTGGATAATCAAATGTTGTTAGCCGTTAATAATTTTTATGGTGAAGATACTCTTTTTAAATTACCAGAAGATATTGCTATTGAGGAATATAACAAGCAAATATTAATTTCAAATTATAATGATTCAAGTCAGAATTTAACCGAATTAACGTTGCGCCCATATGAGTCTATTTGTTACCTTCTTGAGAAAAATGTGAGAATATAATAAAATTTTTCTAGGTGATGAAAATGAACGCAAAGTATATTTCAATCTATCATAAGTTAATTGAACAGATTGAAAAAGGGGCTTTTACTGTTGGTAGTAAAATACCTTCTGAAAAGTCATTAATGGAGCAATTTGATGTTTCTAGAGATACAATTAGAAAATCATTACAAATGCTTGAGCAAAACGGTTATATAAATAAAGTCAAAGGTAAAGGTTCGTTTATTTTAGACACTGCAAAATTAAATTTCCCAGTAACAGGTTTAATTAGTTTTAAAGAATTATCAAACCAAATTGGTAGAGAAGCAGAAACGATTGTAGAAATTCTTGAAAAGAAGTGGCCTAGTAAATTTATAAAAGAACAACTAGAAATAGATGACCAAACAGCTATTTGGAAAGTAGTTAGGGCTCGAAAAATCAACGGGAAAAAAATAATTTTAGACAAAGAGTATTACAATAGTTCATATGTCGAAAAACTTTCAAGATCAATCTGCGAAGGGTCAATTTTTGACTATATAGAAAATACTCTACACTTAAATATTGGCTTTGCGAAAAAAGAAATTGTAGTACAAGCTTGCACAGAAGATGACCAAAAATATTTAGATTTAGATGGCTATGATATGGTAGTAGTTGTAAATACTTTCGTCTATTTAGATGATGGTTCTCTATTACAATACGGTCAATCGAGACATCGCCCTGATAAGTTCAAATTTGTTGATTTTGCTAGGAGAATTCAACAGGTTAATGAATGAAATAAAAACCTTATTCAATTGGATAAGGTTTTTTTAATATTTCTAGGCTAAAAATTGCTATTAATTCAAGTGTATACTATGCTTAATCAGGTCTATAAAGGAAATAAACGAATAACTCATTAGTACAATAAAAATTCGAGTGAACTAGGTTTACACCGATGCCTTTTATAATGTTTTTTAGATAAAATTCGCGATCTTCATCTGGAAATAATGTCTCCAAACAAACTATAACAAATAGATTTAGTAGGTATTCCCAGGAAAATAAAGGAGATTACTTAAAACAACAATTTATCTAAAAGGGTCACAATATAAAAAATATGGAAATAATGAGTAAAAAAGAGAATGAATGGATGGGCTTATGGATAAAGAAATGAATCTAAAAATTAAACAAAAGTTTGTAAAAGATTATAAAAACGGGTATCCACTAATTTCAAAAGAATCGATCGTGAATAGTAAAGATTTCATTAATGAAGGAACAATAATTAATCTAATAGATGAACGCAATGGTTTTATTGGAAAGGGTTACTATGGAAAGCAAAATAAAGGTTTAGGTTGGATTCTTAGCCTGAAGGAGCATGAAAAGATTGGACCTAAGTTCTTTGAAGATAAAATTAAACAAGCAATTGAAGACCGCCAACATTTTTACAATAGCTCTGATACGACAGCATTTAGAGTATTTAATGGAGAAGGCGATGGGATTGGTGGGTTAACAATTGATTTTTTTGATGGATTTTATTTGATTAGTTGGTATAGCGAAGGAATCTATCAATTCAAAGATTGGGTTATTCAAGCAATAAAGAATATTGTCGAATTCAAAGGGATTTATCAGAAAAAGCGCTTTGATACAAAAGGGCAGTATATTGAAGAAGATGATTTTGTGATGGGGGAAAGAGGTCAATTTCCTATTATCGTAAAGGAAAATGGAGTTAATTTCGCTATTTATTTAAATGATGGCGCAATGGTAGGGGTATTTTTGGATCAACGTGAAGTTAGAAAACTAATTAGAGATAAATATGCTTACGATAAAACAGTTTTAAATACTTTCTCTTATACAGGGGCATTCTCAGTCTTTGCAGCTGTTGGAGGGGCAAGTAAGACTACTAGCGTTGACTTAGCAAATCGGAGCCTAGATAAAACAAAAGAACAATTTAAAATTAATGGGATTGACCCTGCTACACAGAGCATAGTCGTTGAGGATGTATTTCATTACTTTAAATATGCAGTTAAAAAGAACCTTTCATTTGATATGGTTATTTTAGATCCACCTAGCTTTGCAAGATCTAAAAAACATACTTTTAGTGCCGAAAAGGACTATAAGAACCTGTTGAAAGAAGCGATTACGATTACAGAAAATGATGGTGTAATTGTTGCTTCAACGAACTGTAGTACTTTTGGAATGAATAAATTTAAAGGGTTTATTGACACAGCATTTAAAGAATTAGGCGGGCAATATAAATTAATGGAAGAATTCAGCCTACCTAATGATTTTAAAACAACTAAACAGTTTAAAGAGGGTAACTATTTAAAGGTCGTATTCATTCGTAAAATTAAGTAAAAAAATGGACTGACAGATAGATGTCAGTCCTACTTTTTTACTTTGAAGTTGCTTTTTGTTCATATAATTTAATCACTTCAATCATAACATTCGTTGCTTTAACCATATTGTCGATTGAAATGTATTCAAATTTGCCGTGGTAGTTTTCTCCACCTGTAAAAATATTTGGAGTAGGTAGTCCCATATATGAAAGCTGAGAGCCATCTGTACCCCCACGAATTGGTTCTACAATTGGTGTAATTTCTAGGTTTGTCATTGCCTCGTGAGCAATATCAACAACCTCTTTAACAGGTAAGATTTTCTCACCCATATTATAGTATTGGTCTTTTAACTCTAAAATAATGCTGTTTTCACCATGTGTTTCTTTTAATTGATTTACAATATTCGACAATGTCTCTTTTCGATTAGCAAATTTTGTTTTATCATGATCTCTAATAATGTAGTGCATTTTTGTTAACTCTACATCACCTTCAATTGATACTAGATGATAAAAGCCTTCGTAACCTTCAGTTGATTCTGGCGCTTCCTCTACAGGCAATAAATTATTTATTTCCATGGCAATTTTCATAGAATTTATCATTTTACCTTTAGCAGTACCTGGGTGCACATTTTTACCTTTCACTGTAATCATTGCACCTGCAGCATTAAAGCTCTCGTATTGAAGCTCTCCTAGTGGACCACCGTCCATTGTGTAAGCATATTTAGCAGCAAATGCTTTTACATCAAATTTATGTGGGCCTCTACCGATCTCTTCATCTGGTGTAAATGCGACTCTTATTTTGCCGTGTTTGATTTCAGGATGTTGAACTAAATACTCCATCGCAGTCATAATTTCAGCGATTCCAGCCTTATTATCTGCACCAAGTAATGTTGTCCCATCAGTAGTCATTAATGTATGACCTACATATTTAGTTAACTCTGGCGAATGACTTGGAGATAATACAACATTTAAACTTTCATTTAAAACGATGTCATTTCCATCATAGTTTTCAACTAGCTGAGGGTTAACATTTTTTCCCGTAAAGTCTGTCGCCGTGTCTAAATGTGCTAAAAATCCAATTGTCGGAATAGCTTTGTCGGAATTTGCCGGAAGTGTAGCCATTACATAACCATTGTCATCCATTGTTACGTCAACTAATCCAATTTTGTTTAACTCTTCAACTAGCATGCGGCCCAAAGTTAATTGGCCAGGTGTAGAAGGGCATGTTTCACTACTTGCATTTGATTGTGTATCAACTTTTGCATAACTAATTAAACGATTTATTAACTCATTTTTCATATGAAAATCTCCTTTTTTTACATTTCATAATCTGTATGTAATGCGCTTTCATTTTTGTTTTTAGTGAAAAGAGGCTATATTTATATTGTAGTTCTTTCTTTGCACATTAGGAAAGTATAAATTTGTAGCGACGAAGGGGACTCGACGTAGTTGCAAATTTTAGGAATTATGTATAAGTGCAACTACACCTCTGTCTTCACTTTAAAGCTCGCCAATCGGTGAGTTTTCTTTATTTGAAAGTATAATATTACGCAACTCTATTTCTATTTAAAATGCTTTTAGCGATTAAAAACTGTGCTGAGTAGTAGGTGATCATGATTAATTCGTGACCAAATTTAACGCTTTCTACAAATAGGTCCCACGATAAGATCGAATCTGAAATGATAAATAATAGGCTCCCCAAAATAGCCCATTTGTTTCCAGCCATTATGGAAGTAAATACCATTATTGAAATGGCTACTGAATAGGCTATTACCGGAATAACTAAATTTTCCTGACCACTTTCGTTTAAAGAGCTTACTAAATTAGAACATAGAAAAAACGCATAAATTGCAATTGGAATAATTGATAGTACACGATAAATTGAAAATTTCCATCCTGATATAAAACCGGCAGCGTAAAACAAATGCCCAATTAGAAAAGCACTTAAACCGACAACAAACCATATTAACGTTCCGTCACCAATCATACAAGAAATTAGACCTAAAAGTATAAGAGCGCGATATTTAGTTGATTGATAAGGAATTTGTAAAAAGGCATAACTAATAATCAACACCATTGGAATAAGCTTAAATAGTATTTTTATGCTTACAGGCTCTGAAGGAATAAAAAACATATAGAGAATACCAAAAAACAAAATAAGTATAGGTAGATACCTCTTCAAAATTAAATTACCCCTTTCTAACTATTTCCTTTTTACTAAATATTATCAGTGAAAAGTGAAAAGAATGCTATTAGAAAAACGAAAGAACAATCTATTAAACTATAAAAAAAGCAAACCGGGAAGGTTTGCTTTTTAAGCGATCGCTATTCCATATGAGTGAGCAATCTGCCCATTTGTACTAGAAGATTTTGCAATAATAACTGTCGTTCCAACATTTATTTGATCGAATAACCATTCAATCTCACTGTTATGCATTCGAATACAGCCGTGACTAACTGATTTACCAATTGAGCTCTCATTAGCATTTCCGTGTATTCCATATGAGTTTCCTGGGGAACTACCCATACTTAAGCCCATCCATCTTTTACCTAGTGGATTATTTGGAGCTCCACCAGGAATATTTTCCTTATACCAAGGTCTATTTTTAATCTTGTTTAAGATTTTAAACTTTCCAGTAGGTGTAGGCGAGGAGGCTTTTCCTGTTGCTACACTAAATGTTTTTACTAGTTTTCCCTTGTTATAATATGAAAGTTTATTTGTTTTTGTATTAACAATAATTAGCTGCCCATTCGAAAGAGGTTGGGAGCTCTTTGCCTCAGTAAATGAAGGCTTACTTTGATTTCCAGCAGCATCAATTGATTGTACCTTTATAGGAGTAAATACTTTTAATTTACTGACCTTAAAAGTATAACTACCATTCTTTGTTGCAGCCGTTTTAGCTGTATATTTACCGCTTAGATATAGTTTAACGGAAGCATTAGGTTCTGTTTTTCCACTAATGACAGTGGCATTTTCTTTAACCGTTTGGATTGTAGGTGCTGATGGTGCAGTACGATCTAACACACGAATTGAAACAGGTTTACTTTGGTTTTTACTCTTATCAACTGCAACGACTTGAAGAACTGTGTTTGCCTTTTGCTTCGCCATTTTAATAGTAAACTTACCTGCTGAGTTAACTTTACCTTTTGCTAATACTTTCTTGTTTAAGTAAATGAGAACATCAGCATTCGGTTCCGATTTACCTGATATGCTTTGTGATTGATCTGATATTGAAGGTATGGAAGTGATAGAAGGTGCGATTACATCTGAAACATATGATGTAGCAGTTTTACTTTTTAATCCAATTGAAACACCAACTGCATTTATTTTAGTAAATTCTTTTAGAGGTTTAGTATTGAATTGAAAATTACCTTTTGTATCCGTTTGTACAGTGCTTACAAGTTTATTATTGTTGAATATTTGGACGCTACTGTTTGCTAAAAAGGCTCCTGTAATGGATGTAGATTTATTTGTAATTGGGTTAATTTTTGGAGTTGGTAAATCTTTAATCATAAATTTAATCGTCTGGTCTGAAACGGCTAGAGTTTGATCATCTAGAGTAACTGAACTTAGTTGATAAGTACCTTTTATAAAAGAAGCTGTAACACCGATTTTTCCAGCATAGTAAAGATCTGAAGACGATAGGTTTTTTAGTAAAACTTCCGTCAAATTAGTCCCGTTTTTAAATGTGAGAGTTACATTGTTGAAATGTTCTTTAGTTGTTAATCCGACTTCAATAGATTGTCCAAATGTGGCTTCAGTAGTGTTTAAATTTAGATTATCTATATAATTTGATAATTCATCATCACTAAAACTTTGTGAAAAAGAAGTCGCGTTGGCTGTGGGTAATAGTACTAAAAATACCCCTAAAATTACAGATACAATCTTATTAATCATTGTCTCTCTCCTTATATATGGAATTAATTACTAAATTTGCCATATGGAGAGTGAATTCCTTTGTTTTCTTAGTAAAATATAACGTCAATTTTCAGCAAAAAAAGAACATTTGTTGAAAAAACAGGAAGAACAGAGAATATAGTAAAATTAGGTAGAATAAAAGAGAAAATAGAAAATTTTGTAGAATTAATGTAATTTTAAAATGTTATATTCATATAGCTTGTTCTCACTCTCTAATCCTGTAATTTAGGTTTTCCTTGATTATATTCCGTTCACTTCCCTTTCCCCTGCTCTTAATGTTAAAGTTAGTTAATAAGAAAATTGTATATAAACTAAGGAGTATGATATGAGCAAAACAGTAGTATTAGCGGAAAAGCCTTCAGTTGCTAGAGATATAGCTAAAGTGCTAGGGTGCAATCAAAAGGGTAACGGTTTTTTAGAAGGTAAAAAGTATATTGTGACCTGGGCACTAGGGCATCTTGTGACTTTGGCTGATCCAGAGGGATATGATAATAAATATAAGTCATGGAATTTAGAAGATTTACCAATGATTCCAGATAAATTAAAGCTTGTTGTTATTAAAAAGACAGGCAAGCAGTTTCAAGCTGTAAAAACTCAATTATTAAGAAAAGATGTTTCAGATATCGTTATTGCAACAGATGCAGGGCGAGAAGGTGAGCTTGTTGCGAGATGGATACTTCAATTCGCAAAGGTTAATAAACCAATTAAAAGACTGTGGATTTCTTCTGCAACAGATCAGGCAGTAAAAAAAGGCTTTGAAAATTTACGTAGTGGTAAGGAGTATGAAAATCTATATCTTTCTGCTGTAGCAAGAGCTGAGGCAGATTGGATCGTGGGGATTAATGCAACAAGAGCACTTACTTGTAAGCATAATGCTCAACTTTCATGCGGTAGGGTTCAAACTCCGACACTTTCGATGATTTTAGAGCGTGAAAAGGAAATAAAAGAATTTAAGCAACAAACTTATTATGGGTTACAAGTATTAGCAAATAATGTAACCTTTACATGGCAAAATCGAAAGTCGAATGACCAGAAAATTAAAACGACTAATGAATTACAAAAAATAATTGGAACGATAAAAGGAAAACAGCTAAAGATTAAGGAAGTTTCGACTGCTGAAAAAAAATCTTTTGCTCCGCAGCTTTATGATTTAACTGAGCTCCAAAGAGAAGCGAATAAAAGATTCAACTTTTCACCTAAAGAGACATTATCCATCATGCAAAAGCTATATGAGCACCATAAAGTTGTTACGTATCCACGAACCGATTCTAGATACTTATCATCAGATTTAGTTGATACATTAAAAGAACGTTTATTAGCATGTAACATAAAACCTTATGGAAAAATCATTATGAAGTTAACGAATCAACCGATTAAAGTAAATAAGTCATTTGTAGATGACAATAAGGTTTCAGATCACCATGCGATTATACCAACAGAGCAGGCACCTATAATAAGTGAACTTTCTTCAAAAGAATTTAAAATATATGATCTTATCGTAAGAAGATTTTTAGCAGTCTTACTACCTCCGTACGTATATGAACAAGAAAAAGTTATCGCAGAAATTGATAACGAGGTATTTGTTGCGAAAGGTAAAAGGGTTATTTCACTGGGTTGGAAAGAAGTCTTTAAAGACGAAGATGATCTTGAGAGTACAGAGGATCAACGATTACCAATTATTAACGAAAATGAGCGTTTTGAAATCGCTAAAGTTATTGAAACTAAAGGGCATACGAAGCCACCAGCATACTTTAATGAAGCAACACTTTTAAGTGCAATGGAAAACCCAGTCCATTTTATGTCTGGCAATAGTAATGATTTAAAGAAGACAATAGGTGAAACAGGCGGATTGGGAACAGTTGCAACAAGAGCGGATATTATTGAAAAACTTTTCAATAGCTTTTTAATTGAAAAAAAAGGAAAAGATATTTTCATCACAAATAAAGGCAAACAATTATTAAACCTTGTTCCAGAAGCCTTGAAATCACCAGCCCTAACAGCCGAGTGGGAGCAGAAGCTTCAAGCGATCTCCAAAGGTAAATTAGCTAAATCTAAATTTATGAGTGAAATGATTAGTTTTTCTTCAGATGCTGTGAAAGAAATAAAACAAACTGAACAAAAATTTAAGCATGATAACATGACTAGCACTAAATGTCCCGACTGCGGAAAACTTATGCTAGAAGTAAACGGTAAACGTGGAAAAATGTTAGTTTGCCAGGACAGGGAATGTGGTCATCGTAAAACAATTTCACAGTCAACTAACGCCAGATGTCCTAATTGCTTCAAACGTTTAGAACTAAGAGGCGAAGGAGAAGGACAAATTTTTGCATGTGCATGTGGACATAGGGAAAAACTTTCTACTTTTAAAGATCGACGTTCGAAAGAAAAAAATAGTAAAGTATCTAAAAAAGACGTTCAAAAATATTTGAAGCAACAGAACAAACAAGATGATGAACCATTTAATAACCCATTTGCAGAAGCCTTAGCAAAGCTGAAAAAACAATAAAGGCAAAAGACCCTGCACTTCTAACCAGTCATATGAGTTTACTCTATGACTGGTTTTTTTCGTTCAATAGCATATTCGTCCACGACATCACTATAATGATCGTCAAAATAAGTGTCCAGTTCCTTTTTTATCTTTTTGGATAGGACTGGACTTTTACCTGAAGTTGAGACTGATACAATAAGGTCTCCTCTACGAACCACTGCCGGTGTATGGAAATCACTATTATTTTGATCACTTACATCATTAAACCATTGGAAATCTGATGTACAATCTTTGACGAATTTATTTATATTTTTATCGTCTGTAGCTGCAATAACAATGTGAGCTCCAGTTAGATCAGCTTTTTCAAAATACTTATTTATCCATTTTATTGTTGGTAACTGTTTAAATTCATCACATAGTTGAGGACTAATAATCGTAATCGTAGCACCACTTTTTATAAATGCTTTTGCTTTTCGAAAAGCGATTTTTCCTCCGCCGATGATCGTAATTTTTTTGTTTTGAAGTGAGAAAACTAATGGAACCATTTCAGTCATCTAATCGCTCCTATCTATTAATTTGTATCGGACAAATATTTATGCAACATCATTTTATCATATGTATAACCAATTTTTAGAACTAGCTAATTAATGAACCATTAGAGGTTTTTTATGTCTTTTATTGTAAAAATGATACAGTTTTGTTAATAATTCAATAAAAGTTCATCTTTTCTTTAGCATAAAAGTATTTTTTCTGTTAGGATAATTAGTATTATTTTTTCTGAAAAGATAATGATAAGACTGGAATCTAAATTAAAGAAAAGGTGAGTATTATGTTTAACAAATTAAAAAAAATGTTCGGTTTAGAGGAAGAACATCAACAAGGATCTGCTCCTGTAACTAAAGAAGCAACTAAGGATGTTGTCATTAAAGCGCCATTAACTGGAGAAATACATCCACTATCTGAAGTACCAGATCCTGTATTTGCAGAAAAAATGATGGGTGATGGATTTGCTATTACACCTTCAGAAGGTGTTGTAGTTGCTCCTTTTGATGGAGAAATCGTACAAGTATTCCATACGAAACACGCTATTGGAATTCGTTCAAATGAAGGTGTTGAAATCTTAATTCATGTTGGACTAGAAACAGTTAAACTAAATGGTGAAGGTTTCGATGCTCATATAACAGAAGGACAAAAAGTTAATGCTGGAGATCATTTATTAACATTCAATATTGACTATATAAAAGAAAATGCAAAAAGCACAATTACTCCAGTTATTTTTACAAATGGAGATGCGTTAGAAAATATTAAAGTTACAGCAACTGGCACAATTCAAAGAGGTTCAGATGCAGCTGTTGCTACATTAAAATAAAAAAAATAGCCCCTAGGGCTATTTTTTTATGCAGTTCTTACTTTTAAATGTTGTTTTCGCTTTACATTTAAACCAATGAACAAGGGTTTTATAGTAGGTTGTGATTCAATAATAAATTTCTTCGCAATCATAGGCACAGCTAAACCAATCATTGTGTACAATAACGGTCCATAATCGAAAAACTGTGAAAAAACAGCATTCGCAAAAATGTGGATGTACATGATTGTTAATGATTCTTTACCAAAGATTGTGCAAGGCTGGATAAATTGTAGTTTTGCTAGCTTTTGACATAAATAAAGTACGGCAATCGTCATTGTTATTGGAATTAAGGCATCTAAAAATAAATGGTTATATCTTAAATATTTAAGGCTTAGATGGTAGTCTAATTTATTTATTTCATATAAGGACATATAAACGATGCTAAGCGCAATACAAAATATTCCAAGGAAGTTAGAAATGGATGCTATCAATTTCTTTGTAAAGAATCCTAACCCTAAAAAGAAAATAGCTAGTAGAGCAACATCCATATTCCACGGAATCGAAATTTGATTAAAGGTATTTTTACCAATTTGTGGAATTAATTTAATTGTTTCAAAATGTGCAAGCAAGTAGCAAGCAATTACGATGAATAGACGGGTACTATTCTTTTTAAAGTATAAACAGATTAACGCAAATAATATTTGAGTAATAAATAAACATGTCACATACCAAAATACGCCATGGACTCCAGTAATAAATCTACCACCAATTAACAATGAAAGGACTTCTTTTGATAAATTTGATTGGTTAATGGTTCCGCCTATTACCTCCATTGTCATGTTATATAAACTAAATAAAACCAAATACGTACAGTAAGGTACAAGCAATCTACATGTTAGTTTTTTTATAAAAAAATTGAGTTCATTAATTGAATTGACCGGTTTAAATAAGTAGCCACTAATAATAAAAAATAGAGGCATATGGAACCAGTAAATAAATGTAATAGAATTCGGACCTTCTGTAGAATGACCATAAACAACCAAAAAGATGCCGATCATTTTGGCAACATCCAACCATTTTTCACGTTCTATTTTCATTTTATCACCTTGTTTTTATGGCTCGCTTAAAGAGAAAAAACTTCAAATCATAGCCAATTTTTTAAAAATAATGTCCAACATATTGTAACCGATGAGTATTACAAAGTGACAACATGGACGTTACAATCAAGTTATAAAATGTAAATGAATATTTCATAAATGCAACAAATAAATTTTGATATTAGGTGTAGCATTGAATAATTGTATTGGTAAAAAATGTAAATTTTTATTAAGAATTATTAATAACCAGTTCTTTCGACAAATTTAGTAAGTTTTACATTATATACTTAGCAGGCTGAATTAAAAATGATAGTACACTTTTTAAATAATCATTTCATTAGTCGAGGTGAAGGAAAAACAATGGGCTCAATTATTAAAGTTGAAAATCTTAAAAAGAGATATGGAGATTTTTACGCTGTAAATGGAATTAGTTTTGAAGTTGAAAAAGGTGAAGTATTTGGATTACTCGGACCAAATGGAGCTGGTAAATCAACGACAATGGAAATGCTTGTAGGATTAAGAAAACCAGATGAAGGTACGGCTACAATTGCAGGGCATGTAATTGGTAAAGACTCATATAAAATCAAACAAGAGATTGGAATTCAACTCCAATCAACATCATTATTTGAACTGTTAAAAGTAAAAGAAATCATTGAAATGTATGCAAGTTTTTATCCAAGTCATATCCCGATTCAACCGTTGATCGATGAAATGCTTTTATCTGAAAAACAAAATAGTCTAGTAAAAGGATTATCAGGAGGACAAAAGCAGCGATTAGCGATTGCATTAGCACTAATTCATGATCCTCAAATCATATTTTTAGATGAGCCAACTACAGGACTTGATCCACAGGCTCGTAGAACGTTGTGGGATATCATCTTAAAACTAAAAGAACGAGGTAAAACAGTCGTTTTATCAACCCACTATATGGATGAGGCTCATGTACTAGCAGATCGCATTGGTATCATGGATAAAGGTAAATTAATTGCATTAGATACACCAAATAATCTAGTTAGTTCAATTTCTGCAGAGAGTGCGATTGAATTTAAGACAAAAGTACCAGAGCATGAAGAAAAATTCGCACACTTAGACAATGTAATGAATGTCGTGATTAACCATGATTTCGTAACATTGTATACCCGTAACTTACAAGCTTCATTAATGGCTTTACTTGAGTATACAAAAGAACAAGATATGACGATTTCGGATTTATCGACTAGATCTGCGACTCTTGAGGACGTATTCTTACATATGACTGGAAGGGGGTTACGTGAAGAATGAAGGCTTATTATCAATTGACTTTAGCGCAACTCCGGATTTATGTACGTAATCGTCAAGCACTAATTTGGACACTATTATTTCCTTTTTTCTTTATGATTATTTTCGGATTAATGTTTAACGATGGGAATACAACTAGTTATTCAGTAAACCTAATTGATTATGATAACACTCAAGTTAGTAAACAAATTACGACTGTTTTAGAGAAACAAAAGTCACTTAAAATTCATAAAAAAACAAATGAATTAAAATCTAGGAAATTATTATCTGATGGTAAAACCGATTTTGTAATCGTCATTAAAAAAGGATTTCAAAATCAAGTTACAACTAAACAACAATCCGCTCCTGCACAAATAAAAGTACTTTATAATGAAAGTAATGCAGGCCAGCTTCAAGGTGGAATAGCAACAATCACAGCATATGTTGATGCCGCTAGTAAACAAATGGCAGGATATACACCTAAAATCGTAACAGACTTTAAAGGTGTAGCTGGTATTACTCTTTCATATTTAGACTTTTTAGTGCCTGGAATTATTGCAATGCAAATCATGAATAATAATATGAATGGTGTCGCTGGCCAAATTGCCTCTTGGAGAGAACGAGGCGTACTAAGACGAATGCAAGGCACCACATTAAGAGCTTCAACCTTTATTGCCGCGCAAATTACAGCAAGGCTAATATTGAATAGTTTACAAGCCATCTTAACAATTTTAATTGGCTACTTTGGATTCGACGTAAGTATTCGAGGATCATTCCTATTAGTAGTATTGTTAGTAGTATTAGGTACATTAACATTTATGAGCATTGGATTTATTATAGCAAGTTTAGCGAAAAGCCCAGAAAGTGCTGGACCAATTGCAGGCTTCATTTCGTTCCCACTAATGTTTTTAGGTGGAGTATTTTTCCCTGTAAATAATATGCCCGAATATTTACAACCGATTATAAAGACAATTCCAATTACGCATTTATCAACCGCAATGCGTGACATCATGAATGTCGGAGCATCATTTGGTGATTTACTTCCAGATTTCGGTTGGTTATGTGTCTGGATGGTCGTAAGCTTCTTAATCGCTGCACGTACATTTAGATGGGAGTAACTGCAAAAACTAGAAAATGAATAATGTAGATGAAACAAAGTAAATTAAAGTATTTGATTAGAAAAGACTTTCGCTAATTTTAGTGAAAGTCTTTTTTATTTACCCTTTTCTTTATCCCAACTCCCATTCTTGCCTTTAAGAATAGTTAGGCATTATTTATTGCATACTATTTAAAAATTAAGATTAGGTGATTTATAGGTGAGTTCAATATTTGAAATCTATTTTCGTGATGTAAAGCGAGTTGTAACAAATTGGGCTGCATTGATGATTATCATTGGTTTAATTATCATGCCCTCAATGTATGCATGGTTTAACATAAAGTCTTCTTGGGATCCGTACGGCAATACAAAGGGTTTAAAAATTGCAATAGTAAATGAGGATCGTGGTGCTACTGTCTTAAACAATAAAATTAATATCGGTAACGAAGTAATACATTCTTTAAAACAAAATCCTTCTTTAGGCTGGAGATTTACAAGTAAAAAAGTCGCAAATGAAGGCGTTAAACAAGGAAAATATTACGCTAGTATTTTAATTCCGAATGATTTTTCAACTAAAATTAGCACAGTTTTAACAGATCATCCTCAAAAACCTGAACTAGTTTATCAAGTTAACGAAAAACTAAATATTGTTGCGCCTAAATATACTGAAAAAGGTGCAACCGGTATTGCGAGTGAGATTACAAAGAAATTTGAAAAGACCGTAAGTAAGGAAGTATTGCAGGAATTTAATAAAATAGGAATAGATTTACAAGCAAATTTACCTGAAATAAAAAAATTTGAGCAAATGGTTTTTAAGCTTGAAAAAGATTTACCCGAAATAAAGACAACTGTGAATACAGCCTTAAATGACTATAAAAAAGTACAGAGTATTATTCAATCTACAAAAAAAGACATGGAATTGATTAATAACATCGTAGCAAATGGTGAAAAATTAACGGCTAGCTTAAGTGGGTTTTTTAATCAAATTAACAAAGCAATTCAAGATTCAACTCCTTTTATTAAAGAGACACTTAACCTACTCCAAAACCAGTCTGTTGTTATACAAAGTACTTTATCACAATTACAGAATCAAACGATTAGTCAAGACGATTCCATGAGGCTATCGAATGATATCGGAAAAGTACTACCGAATTCAAAAAATATGGTTACTTCTTTAAATCAAGTTCTTCAATCGTTTAATAGCTTAGGTACTAAAGCAGATTTTAGTAAAGATGTAAGTTCATTAAAAGATTTAGAATCAGATTTAATGATGATTCAAAATGAGAATGCTCAATTAAAAAGTGCAATACAAAGTGGAAACGGTGTACCGAATGATTTACTTCAAAAAATGAATGAGAGCGCGGCAAGTATAAATAACAAAATAAACAATCTAACTGGAAATTTTGATCAAGATTTAGCGCCAAAAATAAGTGAAGCTTCAAGATTAGTGAATGAATCATTAAAAAATACCCAAACTGTTTTGGCTGATGCAAAAACGAGTATACCTACAATAAAAGGTGTACTCCAGGACACATCAAATTTATTAGCAACCAAAAAGGGTGATATACAACAATTAGTAAATGAGTTACCAATGATTGAAGCGAAAATAAAAAAAATAGCGAATGAGATTAGAAAGGCTAAAGAAAAAGGAAGCATCGAGGATTTAATAAATTTTCTACGAACAGATATCGAAAAGGTAAGCGACTTTTATTCCAGCCCAATCGCAATAAAAAAGGAGCGAATGTTTCCGATACCGAATTATGGCACAGGCTTGACTCCTTTTTATACAACCTTGTCGTTATGGGTAGGAGCTTTATTAATGGTATCGTTATTAACTACTGAAGTTCATGAAGAAAAACCATATAAAAGTAGAGAAGTTTATTTTGGAAGATTATTGACCTTTATAACTATTGGGATATTACAGACATTAGTAGTGACTACCGGTAACTTCCTAATACTAGGAACATATGCAGCAAGTAAAGGTTATTTTATCTTATTTGCACTATTGATTAGCATTGTATTTACGTTTATTGTTTATACGCTTGTTTCAGTTTTCGGTAATATCGGGAAAGGCATCGGTATTATCTTTTTGGTTCTCCAAATATCTGGAGCGGGAGGAGTTTATCCGATTCAAGTAACTCCGCCATTTTTCCAAAAAATAAATCCGTTTCTACCTTTTACCTATGCATTAAGCTTATTAAGGGAGGCGACTGGTGGGATCGTTTGGGAAACCATTTATAAGGACCTTCTAATACTAGTTCTTTTTGTCATTATTGCAATCATAGTGGGGGTAGTTCTTAAAGCAACTATTAATAAAAGAGCAAGTAAAATTGCGGATCTTTCCAAGAAGAGTAGACTCATCCATTAGTCGTTTGAAAAAATAAATCCATATAAAAATCATTGAACTGTTTTGCCAAGTGCTATAACATAGATAAAAGTTATATCTTCATAGCTTTAGGAGAAGTAGGTGTTTTTTATGAAATTATCAGTTGTTGTATATTGCTATAACAATGGAGAAAATTTTGAGAGATTTCACGTTAATTTATCAAATACAGTAAAGTTACTTAAAGAAGATTATGAAATTATTTATATAAACGACGGAAGTGATGATGATACACTACTAGCACTTCAAGTCGTTGCAAATCATAGCAGTCATTTAAAATATATCTCGTTTACTCGCCGATTCGGAAGAGAGGGAGCAATTTGTGCTGGACTTGAACATGCAAAAGGCGATGTAGTCATCCTAATGGATGGAAACTTTGTACATCCACCAAATGTTATTTTAGAGATGATGGATGAATACAAAAAGGGGTATAACCATGTAGTTGCATCGAAAAAAATAGAGAATTCAGTTCTAAAAAAAGCAAAAAAAGGCATTTTTGAGAAGGTTATTAAAAAATTTGTGGACCCTGATATTTTGCAAAACGAATCAGACTTTCGTTTGTTAAGCAGAAAAGTAGTAAATGCAATTTTAAGCATGCCTGAATCAAACCGCTATTCAAAAGGTATTTTTAACTGGATTGGTTACAAAATAAAAACGATTGAGTATGAAATAACATCAAGAATCATTAACAAAGAGTCAGAAGTAAAAAGACTAGATTCGATAAAAAGATCCATTGAATATATACTGTGCTTTAATACAAGACCATTGAGGTTGTTAACGAAAGTCGGATTACTATTAATTGGTATAAGTATTGTAATCTTTATTATGATGAGCTTTAAAGTTCTTTTAGTTGGGATTAGAATTCCTGGTTTATATACCATTTCCAATTTCATTATGTTATTTGGCGGAGTTCAAATCTTGATGATTGGAGTTTTAGGCGAATATTTAGGTAAGATCTATTACGAAACCAAAAGAAGACCCCAATACATTATTGAGGCTTCAAGCTATGATGAAAATTAAATTTTACGATTTGATAAATTTGGAAATTCGACAAGAATCTTGTCGAATTTCTTTTTTCGTTACATAATATTCATAGATAGAATAATATTTTTATGAAAGCTTGGAGAATAAAATGGGGAATATTTATAAAGCTATTCCGGGGGTAGTTCTTTGCCTTTTAATTGCACTTATTAGTGAATCACTTTCTTATATATTACCGGTTGGAGCAGCAACATTTTCAATATTAATCGGGTTGATTGTCGGTAATACAGTACACTTAAATTCTTATTTTGAAGGCGGTAGAAAGTTTGCAGAAAGTAAATTATTAGAGGTCTCAATATTTTTATTAGGAGCAACGATCAGCATTCAAATGATTAGCCTACTAGGATTAAAAGGAATTTTGTTAATCGTGACACAAATGTGTTTAGTCATCATTTTTACGATTTGGTTAGGCGAAAAATTAGGTTTTGGTTTGAATTTTAGCTATTTAATGGCAAGTGGAAATGCAGTTTGCGGTTCATCAGCAATTGGCGCAACAGCCCCAGCTATACAAGCCACGCAAGAAGAAAAGGGACTGGCTGTCACACTTGTAAATATGATGGGAACAATCTTAATGTTTATTCTGCCTTTAATAGCATCTGTATTATATCACTTAGAAACATTGCCGACCTCTGCACTTATCGGAAGTACATTACAATCAGTGGGACAAGTAGTTGCTAGTGGTAGTTTAGTGAATGATGAAGTAAAGAATTATGCCACTTTATTTAAACTAATTCGAGTAGTTTTTTTAGTTTTTGTAGTTTTTAGCTTATCTACTATAAAAAGAAGACACATAGAAGAGGAATCTATTGAAAAAGTAAAAATCCAATTTCCTTGGTATGTAATTGGATTTGTCATCCTTTGTGTTTTTTATAGTTTAGGATTGCTACCAGGTTGGGCTGCGAATATTTCAAATAAGACCAGTCACTTATTTGAAATTATTGCACTTGCCGCAATAGGTTTAAATGTAAATCTAAAAATGATCATTAAACAAGGGAAGTCACTTTCACTTTATGCATTAAGCATCGTAGGTTTTCAAATCATCATCGCAATTTTGCTAATTCAAGTAATCTATTAAAAATCGCGAACAACGACAAGAAACAACAAAACAGAGCTATTTCTCGGGAAATTTCGTCAGGAAAGGTGGTATTTCATTGCTTCAACTATCATCAAATTGGAGAGAAAAATTAAAATCAGAGTTTGAAAAACCGTATTTTAAAGATTTATTGCAATTTCTTGAAAAAGAATACAAGGAACAAACAATATACCCTGCCAAAGAGCATTTATTTCAGGCTTTAAACGAGTGTTCATATGAAGATTGTAAAGTTGTGATTATTGGACAAGATCCTTATCATCAGCCAGGTCAAGCGCATGGGTTAAGTTTTTCAGTATTACCGGGAGTAAAAATACCCCCTTCTTTAAGAAATATTTATAAAGAGTTAAATAGCGATTTAGGGTTAGAAATACCAACGAGCGGTTATTTAATTAAGTGGGCGAAGCAGGGGATTTTATTATTAAATACTGTTTTAACTGTTCGGGAAGGGGAACCAAATTCCCACAAAAATAAAGGGTGGGAACTATTTACGAATACGATCTTATCCGAGTTAAATAAGCAAGATCGTCCGGTTATATTTGTTTTATGGGGTAAACATGCTCAAGCTAAAGAAGAATTGATTACGAGTAACCAACACGTAATATTAAAATCACATCATCCAAGTCCATTGTCAGCTAGTAGAGGATTCTTTGGAAGTAAACCATTTTCACAAATTAACCAAAAACTAGTAGAACTTCAACTAGAACCGATTGACTGGACAGTAGAGTAATTAATAAATGAGATTTAAAGAAGGGTTGTCTTAATAGACAGCCCTCAGACTGTTGACAAACGCTTGCAATCAGTCTGAAAATCAGGTTATTTGTACTTTGTCTACATACTGAGGGTTGTCTTAATAGATAGACCTTTCTTGTGTTTATTAATTATTACTCAATATAAACTTTTCAACAACTTTAGCGACACCATCTTCATTATTTGTAGAAGTGACATAATCTGCCTGTTGCTTAATTTCTTCAGGAGCATTTCCCATCGCAACGCCTAGTCCAGCAAATTTAATCATCGGTAGGTCATTATATCCATCTCCTACAGCGATTACTTCGTCTTGTCGAATTCCTAAAATTTGAATTAAGTGATTTAGACTTTTACCTTTATCTACTTCACTGTTCGTTAGTTCTAAAAAGAATGGCTTTGAGCGCATGACACTAATTTTACCTTCCAGCTCTTTTTGAAGTATTTTTTCAACTTGAGCTAATTTTTCTGGATCCTCCAACATTAATAATTTTACAACGTCATTTTGAACATGCTCAGTAAAGCTACTTACTTCTTTAATAGGCATGCCTGTGAGCTGGCCTTCGATATCAGTATATTGATTCCCTTTTTCTGTAATAATATCATTTTCAACATATGTATGAACGAAGACATTATGTTTCTTACTAATCTCATAAAGTTCATGTGCTTGCTCTTTTGTTAGTGTACATTCATAAACATTATTTTTTGTTCGATAGTCAGTAATGATTCCTCCGTTAAATGATAGGACATAGCTACCATAATCATGTAGTAATAGTTCCTCAGCTAACTTATGCATAGCAAAGGTTGGTCTACCGGAAGCTAACACTACTTTTACACCCATATCTTGAGCTTTGAGTAAAGCTTCCTTCGTTTTATGCGAAATAACATGTTGATCCGTTAAAAGTGTGTCATCGATATCCAAAACGATCATTTTATAGTTCAAATTATATTACCTCCTAAAAATTAACTTTTTTAGTATACCACCGTTCGATTAAAATAGTGCTTAATTTGGTTGGTATTCGCTTTCAGAAAAAAGCCATAGTATAATAGGGTTTATTGGATTGTGTTAATAAAGTTTGGTGGTGATTTATCTGAATATCAGTGTAGAAAAAGTAATCCAGCAAATTGAAAATGAGTTACATAAGGCAAAAGTAAGTACGCAAAAACCTGGACAGCTTCGAGAAAGAATTGCCAGTATTCGTTCTTTATGTGAGTTACTTCTTGAAGACGAGAGCAATGTTGAGGTTCCAAAGAATATAGTAACTAGTAGTATCGTTCAATCAATACCAAGTCAGCCTATTATGTCCAGACCTTCTGCTATGCCTAAATTGGATGACTCGGAACAAAGTGGATCATTATTAGATTTTTAAGATAAAGGGGGAGAAGAAGTGAAACTATTTTTCTTATTTGGTAGTATTTTTGCATTTTTAGCAATCGCATTAGGTGCATTTGGAGCACATGGACTTGAGGGGAAAATTTCCGAAAGATCACTTCAAATTTGGCAAAAAGCTGTTCAATATCAAATGTTTCAAACAGGTGGACTATTTATCATTGCATTTTTAATTGATAAATTTGGTTCAACAACTCAATTAATGTGGGCGGGATGGTTATCTATAATTGGAATCATCTTATTCTCAGGAAGCTTGTACATATTAAGTGTATCTGGAATTAAAATACTAGGTGCGATTACTCCACTAGGTGGTTTAGCATTTTTAGTAGCTTGGATATTAGTAGGAATTTCAGTAATGAAATAAGAAAAGTGTTCAATAAAAGTGCAATTATTGCACTTTATTGAACACTTTTTTTTAAAGTTGATAAGGCAATGCTATTTCTTCGTCAAATGTGACGTAATCTAAGTAAATTGTCAACAGTATGAAAGTTTTGGTTGTATTTACATCTCTGAGTACAATATGATCACGTCCAGCTCCCATAATATACCCTACAAATACTTGTTGTTGGTGACCAGAGAAAGTCATATAAACCGTAGCAATTTTCCCACGATTTGCTCTAAGTATATTTTCTACATAGGATTGTTCAAACATACTAGCCGAGGCAGTAACTTGCCCTTGTTGGGTAATCATACCGCCTGATGGGGCTGCATATCCTTGCCCCTGTCCGGTTTGTTGTCCTTGCCCTTGCCCTTGGGCAGGTTGCGCCGCACGATAAAGATTTGGATAATATTCGTAAGGATTACTCAAAGAAAAAACCTCCCTTAGTTAAATCAAATTAAACACTGTAAACTTTAGGACAATCTTCAGCTGTTGGTTGATAAAAGCAATGCGACTTAAATCTTCCCGCAAGTTTTTGGTTAAACCAAGTTCCTGGGCATGAACCTGCAGGTCGGAAAAACCATAGGCCATAAGTTGCTGGCCAAAAACGCTGTCCTGCTATTACTTTTCTAGATAGCTCAATATCTTGGTCCCTGGCACGTTGATAAAAGTAAGATTTTTGAACAGCTTCGAATCCACCTGGATTCTGATAAACCATATCTTTTATACTTCGAATGTCTCTAAAATCTAAGCAATCACATAAAACCCTATTAACACATACATTACCAACCATTAACATACCTTCTACACCTTCGCCTTCAGCTTCAGCACGCATTAATCTAGCAAGTAAAGCAACCTCAGCGTCAGTATAACGAATTACAGCCATAAAAAAGCCTCCTCATCCGAATTAAATATTCTGCATGAATCCCATTGGTGATCGGAAAGCGAGGACTAATTAGTTCGTTCACTACTGTAACTATATTAAAATTGAAAGAAACATATGACATCTTTTCCAACAGGAAAATAAAAAAACTTCTCAAAAAAGAGAAGTCTTTTAATTTATATACTATGACTGTTCATATTCAGTGGATACACTTAAGTATTCAATTATACGTAAAGATATTTTGAGAATGCATCTTCTTTTAGAATTGTTCCAACAAAGAATGAACCAAATACTCCATAACGAGCACTTACTTCATCAAAGCGCATTTCATAGATTAACTTTTTGAATTGAAGTACGTCTTCAGAGAATAAAGTAACGCCCCATTCATAATCATCAAAACCTACAGAACCAGTAATAATTTGTTTAACTTTACCAGCGTAACCACGACCAATTTTTCCATGGCTGTACATCATTTCTTTACGAGCACCTGAAGGAAGCATGTACCAATTATCTTCGCCTTCACGCTTTTTATCCATTGGATAGAAGCATACGTATTGAGATTTTGGTAAAGCAGGGTAAAGTCTAGCGCGAACATGCGGATTTTGATATGGATCGCCATCTTCTTCGCTTAAGTAATTACTTAATTCAACTACAGAAACGTATGAATAAGTTGGAATCATATACTGAGATAATGTAGTTTTATTAATTTCTGTTTCAATATGTAATAACTCATCCATTGTAGGTCGTAAAACCATAAACATAATGTCTGCTTTTTGACCTAAAATATTGTAAATAGCATGGCTACCTTCACCAGAATCAGCAACTTGATTCCATTTTGAGAAAACTTGTTGGAACTCTGTAATCGCTAGTTGACGCTCATCACTACCTAATTGTTTAAAAGCATGCCAATCCATACTTCTAAAATCATGTAAACAATACCAGCCATCTAAAGTTTTTGCAGCTTCACTCATTTTAAATCCCCCAAACGTTATCGTATTGATTTTCATTTATATAGCATACTACAAATAAAAGTATTTTGTAAAAACATACAAAATTATACAATATCCAAATTTAGTTAGAAAATTAGGAATTAATTTACTTTAAATGATAGCGCTTTATTAAATATATTATATTTCTCATTATTCTAAAAAGGTTTTATTCTAATTATGTACAAATAAAATAATTTTAAAGATTTTGGAGGCAATTATGAGCAACTTATTTGAAAGCATTAAACAAAAAGTATCAGGTAAAGGTATTTCAATTGTTTTACCAGAAGGTACAGATGAGAGAATCTTAACAGCAGCTGACAGACTAGCGAAAGAAGATGTATTAAAACCGATTTTAATAGGTAACGTACAAAACGTAAAAGAAAAAGCAAGTAGCTTAGGTTTAGAACTTCAAGGAGTAGAAATTTTAGACCCATCTACTTATAAAGAAATGGATCAATTAGTTGCTTCATTTGTTGAACGCCGTAAAGGAAAAGCAACAGAAGAGCAAGCTCGTAAAGCATTATTAGATCCGAACTACTTTGGAACGATGTTAGTATATGCAAGCATTGCTCATGGTTTAGTTAGTGGTGCTACTCATTCAACAGCAGATACAGTAAGACCAGCGCTTCAAATCATTAAAACTAAACCAGGCGTTACAAAAACATCTGGTGTATTTATCATGGTTCGTGAGGATGAGAAATACGTATTCGCAGATTGCGCGATTAATATTGCCCCAAATAGCCAAGATTTAGCTGAAATTGCAATTGAAAGTGCAAAAACAGCTAAATTATTTGACATTGACCCTAAAATCGCAATGTTAAGCTTTTCAACTAAAGGATCTGCAAAATCACCTGAAACTGAAAAGGTTGCTGAGGCTGTTAAAATTGCAAAAGAGCTTGCTCCTGAATTAACTTTAGATGGCGAGTTCCAATTTGATGCAGCATTTGTTCCATCTGTTGCAAAAAGCAAAGCTCCTGATTCAGTTATTCAAGGAGATGCTAATACATTCGTATTCCCAAGCTTAGAAGCAGGTAATATTGGTTACAAAATTGCTCAACGTTTAGGTAACTTTGAAGCAATCGGACCAATCCTACAAGGCTTAAATATGCCTGTTAACGACCTGTCTCGTGGTTGTAACAGTGAAGACGTTTATAAACTATCAATCATCACAGCTGCTCAGTCACTATAATTAGGACGGAGTTAAGGAAAAAGAGTGCTCTCTTAAGTCAATGAACTTTTGAGCACTCTTTTTTTATTGGAACACTTTTTGTTAGTTTAATTAATGTCATAATCACTCTTGCGTAGAACTAATATCCGAATTACGATCAATCATTCGTTGCAAATGATAATTATATAATTCTATTTCATCATCAAGTAAGGAGTTCGGTGTTAATTTTGGAGTTAATTTAATTAATGATTGAAGTAGTCTTGTCATTACATCCGTCACTGTAAGATCTAATGATAGTAGTTCGGAAAGCGATGCCATTGTATCAGGTATAATTGTAGGATATTTAAATGAAGTTTCTTTGTTATCAATCGCAATTTCATAAAAATCTTTAATAATTGAAGCACGTTTCGAACCACTTTCGTTAATACATAAATAAATTTGAACAGCAACCCCTTTACGTATCCTACGTTGAGAGATACCAGCAAATTTCTTGTTATCAATACTTAAATCAAAATCTCCAGGACAATATGATCCTACTATTTCTTTTGCCACTATTTTATTTGTTAAATCCTTAAACATATCTTGTATTAGTGCATACATCGTTTCATAACCATCATTAATTTGCAGTTTATGTTCAGCCTCTGGAAAGAGAATAGATATATTTAGAACCCCTTCATCTAAAACAACAGCAAGCCCACCTGAATTTCGCACGATTGCTTTGTATCCATGGTCATTAAGAAATTTAACCCCACTCGTTAAATTCGGTAGTCTAGTATCTTGTATTCCTAGAACTATTGTGTTGTGGTGTACCCAAGTTCGAATTGTCGTTGGAGACTCCATTTTCCCAATTTTTGTACATAATGTGTCATCTAATGCAAAAGATTGGATCGCCTCAAAGGATGGCCCTAAAGTTGATCCGTCTATAAAACGTATTTCATCTGTTTGTAACCGATTCAAATGTTGATTCATTAAATAAGCCCCTTGCGTTTTGCTTTTGTTTTCCTATTTTAGCATGATTTTAAACTAAATAAAAAAACTTCATATTCTAAATGTAAATATAAGTTGACAATAATTCGAATCCAACAAATAGTAAATAAATTAATGAAAATGATAATTGTTATCAATTATAAAACGATAAAAAAAGGAGATTCGAATGAAAAAGTTAATATTACCATTGATTCTTATTTTTGTTTTAATTACGAGTGCATGTAGCCGTAATTCGTCAGATAAGAAGGCGAGTACTTCAAAGATGGACGATCAACCTAAAACATTTACATATCAATCGGAAACTGGCCCCTTTGAAGTACCAACACATCCAAAACGCGTAATCTTACTTTCAGGTTTTACGGGTAATGTCATTTCTTTAGGAGTAAATGTTGTTGGGGTAGATGTTTGGTCAAAGAATAATCCAACCTTTAAGAAGGAATTAAAAGATGTAGCGGAAGTATCGGATGAGAACCTTGAAAAAATAATTGAATTAAAACCAGATTTAATAATTGGATTATCAAATATTAAAAATATAGATAAATTGAAAGAGATTGCTCCAACGGTAACATACACATGGGGTAAATTAGATTATTTAGCACAGCATATCGAAATTGGTAAACTGTTAAACAAAGAGAAGGAAGCAACAAAATGGGCTGATGACTTTAAACAACGCGCGGAAAAAGCCGGAGATGAAATTCGCGCTAAAATCAGTGAAGATGCAACTGTATCAGTATTTGAATCATAGGATAAACAGCTATATGTATTCGGTAATAATTGGGCACGCGGAACTGAAATACTTTACCAAGCAATGAAATTAAAAATGCCTGAGAAAGTAAAAGAAGTGGCTTTAAATGATGGTTATTATACACTTTCTACAGAAGTGCTACCACAATATGCTGGAGATTACATTATTTTAAGTAAATAAGCAGATGCAGATATATCGTTCCAGAAAACAGATACATATAAATCTATTCCAGCTGTAAAAAATAATCGTGTATATGAAATGCTTGGCAATGGCGCGTCGTTCAGTGACCCAGTTACACTTGAAAAACAGCTAGCATTCTTTAAAAAATCATTTTTAGGAAATTAATAGATTGTAACAGGATTTTCAAATTTAGTATGCATGAAAATAGAGGAACTAAATCTTAATTAAGATTTAGTTCCTCTATAATATAACTGACAATGTTATTCTGCAATTTTTTCTAAATTTCCGTTTTTATCCATTCTAAAGGATGTTGCTGCTGGTTTCTCTTCCTCTTCAAATAATACTAATTTTCTAGCACGGTTCATTATTTTCATCATTGTTTCATAGTCTTCTTGAACAGTAGTAGCGTCTTTTTCAAGCTTTTCTACTTGTCTCTGTAACTGTGAATTTCGTTCCTGTAATTGCATAAGCTCTCTTTTTAGTTGATCATTTTCACGGACTAAACGATCGCTACCAATCTGACTGCTTGAAAGACCTTGTAAAAACTGGATGACATCAAACATTGTAATTGAACTTTTTCTTGTATTCATTGGTGAAGCTGGTGGAGTCTGAATCTGTGATTGATACTGATTTTGAACGGAAGAAATACTTGAATAGATCTCAGTCGTTGGTTCCTCGTTATGTGTTACTTCTACACTCTCATCATTTTCAGTATCAGTTTCCACAAAAGACCCAAATTCTTGATCGAGTTCAACACCATATTCTAAATCTTGTTCATCATTTAAATAACGATCAAAATTACTAGATACATCTGTTTGTATATAACTAGATTCAGAAGGTGTATATAATAACTTTTTCTTAGCATCTTCACCTTTAGCGTGTCGAAGCTTTTCTTTACGGAATTTCTTAGCTAATTGAAGTGCCTTTTCATAATTATAGCGAACTACAGCATTCCAACGAAAACCACATGCAGCCGAAGTTCGTTCTAAAACATCGCCTACTTCTTCAAAGGCATTTAATTGGGTACTACCTTCTCGTACGTGACGTAAAACGGTTTCCGCTAAAAGTAAATCATTTTCTTCAGTCCAAGCATCCTGTCTTAATTTCATCATATAAATTTCCCCTCAACTTTCTTTTATTCAATTAATTGATTTAATTTCCTAGCTGATTAATAGAAGTTTGGACAAAAAAATAGAAAACTATACAAAAAATAGAAAATAGTAGAATACTATTCGGAGTGATTTAATTGGAAAACTTGCATGTCCTTTTTGGAACGAGTAAAATTACTGCTGAGTATGTTCAATTTAGAACAGAAAGGATTGTAAAAAAATGTCAAATGAATTTAGAATATGTGATGACTGCCAGGCGACAAATATTAAAACATTAGTCCCTCGCTTAAAAAGAATAGATGATGAAGCAGAGATTAAAATTGGTTGTCAATCTTACTGTGGACCAGGACGAAAAAAATCATTTTGTTTCGTAAACAATCGCCCCCTATCTGCACCTAACGAAGATGATCTACTTGTAAAGATAAAGTCAAAACTAGGTAAGAATTAAGCGCTCCTTCATCTTTAGGAGCGTTTTTTTGATATAATAAGAAATGCGGAAGGCGTTTGCTCAGCCCCGACAAGCATAAGACGAAGAACAATGAAGGTTGGTTTTTAACCTTTATTGGGCTTTGGCTTATGACCTCGAGGGGCTAACGCCTGGAGCTAGACAATATGAAATGTGGAGAAAGCTTTCGGAACTAGACACCATGAAATACCTATTTTAACTTTGATATCTAAGGGTTGAGAGATAAAAATTGATAATACATGCAGAAGGTTGGTTTTTACCTTCATTGGAATTTGGCTTATGACCTCGAGGGGCTAACGCCTGAGCTAGACAATCTGAAATGTGGAGAAAGCTTTCGGAACTAGACACCATGAAATACCTATTTTAACTTTGAAATCTAAGGGTTAAGAGATAAAAATTAATAATACACGCAGAAGGTTGGTTTTTACCTTCTTTGGAATTTGGCTTATGACTCGATGGGTTAATGCCTTAAGCAACAAAAGGAAAGATAAAAGAGTCCTGTTCAGAAAGTAAATCAATTAGCATATAAAGAATTAGTATACATATTGAAAGGGGGCCAAGATATGTCATATCGTTTCCAAAAGCTTTATGAGGAAAAAGTATTTAAAGATCCTGTACATCGTTATATTCACGTAAGAGATCAAGTTATTTGGGATTTAATCGGTACGAAAGAATTTCAGAGACTACGCAGAATTAAACAGCTTGGTACTACCTATCTGACGTTTCATGGAGCTGAGCATAGTCGATTTACTCACTCGCTTGGCGTTTATGAAATTATAAGACGTATGGTAGATGATGTTTTTTCTGGTCGTCCTGAATGGAATGATGATGATCGCTTATTAGCTCTTTGTGCTGGATTATTACATGATGTTGGTCATGGTCCTTTTTCGCATACATTTGAGAAGATATTTAATTTAGATCATGAGGAATTAACGAGAGAAATTATTGAGGGTTCAACAGAAATTAACGAAATCCTAAGAAAAGTAGGGGATGACTTTCCTAAGAAAGTATCAGAAGTCATTGAGAAAACATCGGCGAATAAGTTAGTTACGAGCATGATTTCAAGCCAAATTGATGCAGATCGAATGGATTATCTCCTTAGAGATGCATACTACACTGGCGTAAGTTACGGCAATTTTGATATGGAACGTATTTTGAGAATTATGCGTCCTCGTCCAGATGGAGTTGTTATTAAACAATCAGGTATGCATGCTGTTGAGCACTACTTAATTAGTCGATTCCAGATGTACTGGCAAGTTTATTTTCATCCTGTGTCTAGAAGTGCGGAAGCCATTTTACAAAAAATATTACAAAGGGCTAAATATTTGCATGAAAGAGGTTACCATTTTAATTATGTACCAGTGCATTTTGGTCATTTATTTGAAGGGAAAGTTGATTTAGATGAATATATCAAATTAGATGAATCGGTCCTTTTGTATTATTTCCAAGTATGGCAGGAGGAATCCGACCAAATCTTGAGTGATCTATGTCAACGATTCTTAAATCGAAAATTATTTCAATATGTAGACTTTGATACACAAAAACATACTGAAAAGTTTGCTGTATTAAAAGAGTTATTTTTAGAAATAGAGATAGATCCGGAATACTATTTAGTTATCGATACAATTTCAGACGAGGCCTATGATTACTTTAGGTATGGTGAAGAAGGTGGGAAGAAGCCGATTTTACTATTACAAACGAACGGTGATTTAAAAGAAATCTCGCGTAAATCAGAGCTAGTTGATGGAATAACTGGTAAAAAGTTATTCGATTCTAAGTTATATTTTCCTCACGATTTAATTTATAACGATCCTGATGAAAAGAAAAAGAAAGTAATCGAAATGATTGAAGAAATAGCAGGGGCTAAAAGAAGATAAAAATAGTAAACGGAAGTTATCCCCCGTTTACTCATTATTTAGACAAAATACTAAAAACTTGATTTTCAGACTGATTGAAAGCGTTTGGCGGGCAGTCTGACGTTTACTATTGATGTATGTAAGGATTTCTATTCGTCACTAAGGCGTTTGCCTGCAACTGCATAATGATTTTTTGTCATTTCTTCAATGAAAACAACAATCTTTTCAGTTGGAGCACCTGTTGTTTCACTTACAGCATCAGTAACTTTTTCAACTAATGCTTTCTTTTGTTCTTCAGTGCGACCTTCTAGCATTTTTACTGTAACGTATGGCATGTTATGACCTCCTTCGTTTTATCATTTTTATTATAACTCAGGAAGTCAGAATAATAACGATTAAATCAATTAACATTGAAGAAATCATAAAGAATAAATTAAACTATTAATAAATTAACTGTTCAATTACATAATACAGCAATTTTTCTCGAAAGGAGCAAAGAATGGGATCATTTTTTCAATATCCATTAAAAGATATACCATTAATATTATTAGTTGTTGCAATTTCGTTATCAGTCCATGAATTTGCGCATGCTTATGTAGCTTATAAATTTGGAGATGACACGGCAAAGAGACAAGGTAGATTAACGCTTTCTCCATTTAGACATTTAGACATTTTCGGTACAATTGCGATTATTATTTTAGGTTTTGGTTGGGCAAGACCAGTTCCTGTAAATCGCCATAATTTTAAACATCCGAGAATAGCAGGAATCTTAACTACTGCAGCGGGTCCGATTAGTAATCTAATTCTAGCGACACTTGGTTTAATCGCTTATTCATTATTATATAAATTCGGATTTTTTCATTCTTTCCCACAAGCACTATCACTTACATTAGATTCTTTTTTTAATATTTTCGTTCAAATGAATATAGTATTATTTGTATTTAACTTAATTCCTCTTCCACCACTAGATGGATATCGAATTTTAGAGGATTTAGCTCCTAATGATCTTCGTGCAAAAATGTCACAATATGAGCAGTATGGAGCATTTGTATTTTTAGTTTTAGTATTAACTCCATTAGATAACTATACAATTCAACCAATTTTCCAGGTTGCTATACCGTCAGTTTTCCACTGGATTAATTCAATCGTTACACCATTAATTTTTTAGGAGGGGCACAATGTCTGATCAACCAAAAAAGAAATCACTAGGTTTTAATATATTAAAAAATGATTCAACGAGTGGGCATGGCGGATTTGGTGTTGGAGCAATTAGTTTAGAAAATATTTCGCCAGTCTTTATTGATATACAAGAGAATGATGTTTTTGTAGATATCGGTGCAATGCACGCAAGAAGTTCAGTTGAAAAGGGGATCAAGTTTTTAACGAATGAGGATGAAGTTCCTAATGGAAAACCTTATTGGTTAGTGTGGGTCGCAACTGAGCGAACTGAAAGCGGTCCTTATTATGCTGGAATAACAGGTTGCTACATGACTGTTGATCGTGAAGCTAGAAGGGGATATAAGCTTCTTCCTGACCACGTAAATAAAATGGATAAAGCGATGAAACGTAAAATAATGGTTGAACAGATGGATGAAAAGTCTCGTAAATTATTAGCCAATTTCTTAAAATCGCACAATGAAGAGATGTGGAATAATTCATCTGAACAATTAAAAACTGAACTTTTAGGTTAGTATACTTTTTCGCACATTAAGTAAGTATAAATTGGCAGCGGATAATGAAAATCGACGCGGTTTCCAATTTTAGGTATTAAGTATAAGTGCAACTACGTCTCTGTCTTCGCCCTAGGGCTCGCCAATCGACGAGTTTTCTTTAGGTAAATTATATAAAAAATTTGAAGAAATCGTCGAATAATCTTTTTACATTTAAGACTAAATAAAGTAAACTAATAATAGCTTGGACAAAGCTAGGACTAGGACAAACAAAAGACCTTACCAATTTGGTGAGGTCTTTTGTTTTTACAGTAAATATTGTGAATACCAAGGCTTACTGTCCTTATTTACCTTTTTATGTTTTTGGTTTATTTTTTTATTTATACAAGATTTTGTAGGTTGTGTCCCTTTACGAAAATAAAGTGAAATTTTATCGCCACAGCCTTCTTTAAACAAAAGACCAGTCTTTTCATCTATAGCAACTTTAACTAGATCATTTGGTAATTTAGCGTCTATATTTTTATCCGATAAATTTGTCATAACTGATGCCCATACCTTCTTCGACAGTGTACCCTCCTCTACGGTTAAATTTTTTGAATAATCATACCCAACCCATACCCCAACAATAAGATTTGAATGGAATCCAATCATCCAGCTGTCCGTTTTCGTAGTACCGGTTTTACCATAATAATCTTTTGATAGTTCAGGAATAATACTAGTACCTGTTACTGGCAAGTAGCTTGAAAAATTTGTGTTGAACATTCCGTTCATTAGTTGTTTCAGTATAATGGTTTGATCTTTATCTAATCTTTGTTTTTTATCAAACTTTTCTTTAAAAATCGTCTTTCCATTTTGAGTCTTAATCTCTTTTACGAAATGAGGAATAACATCTTTACCATTATTCGCAATTAAAGCATATGCTCTTGTCATATCGAGCAATGAAGCATCTTGAGTGCCGAGGGCCATTGAAGGTAGTTTATTATTCGGTGTGGTTAAATGGAATAACTTCTGTGCTTTGATAAATTCGTCAGTACCGACTGCCTGTTGGGTTTTTACAGCGTATATATTGTCTGAAACAGCAATAGCTTTAGCTAGAGTAATTGAATCATGTGCGTATAGATTGCCACTATTTTTCGGGCTATATGAATCTCCATTTTCAAAGTGAAATATAGTAGGCTTACTTTGAAGTCTTGTTGATGGGGTATAACCATTTTCAAGTGCACTGTAATATAGAATTGGTTTTATTGTACTTCCTACTTGTCGTTTCGACGCTATTGCTCGATTAAATAAAAACTGTCCTTTCTCACGGCCTCCAGTCATCCCTAATACTTCACCAGTTTGACTATTTAATACGACTACACTAGCCTGTAAATCAGATTTTGGTCTAATATATTTATCAAATGCTTGATCAATATGCTTTTGAATAGCGGGATTAAATGTTGTATAAATTTGACTACCATTATTATTGATTGATTGTCCAATTAAAGTTGTAATCTCTTTTTGAACGCTTTGTTGAAAATAGGATGTAAATGAAGAATTTGAAGTATGTTTAATCGGTTTTAACTTTATCGTTTCATCAATTGCCTTTTTAACAGTTTTTGAGCTGATTAATTTATTCTGTTCTAGTGCTGATAAAATTCGTTGCTGCCTTTTCTTTACAAATGAAAAATGAACGTAAGGATCATATGTTGAAGGATTAGCCGGAATACTTAATAAAAATGTAGATTCACCAATTGTAAGCTCGTTTGTCTCTTTTCCTAAGAAGGTATTCGCCGCAGTCTCTAGACCATAAATACCATGTCCAAAATAGATAGTGTTTAAATATGCTTCTAATATTTTATTTTTACTGTAGGCTGACTCAAGTCTCATCGTTAAATAAGCCTCTTTTAATTTACGATTAATCGTTTTCTCTTGTGAAAGATATAAATTTTTTGCAAGTTGCTGAGTTATTGTACTTCCGCCTTGAGCGTATTGTCCCTTCGTTATATTAATTAAGATAGCAGAACCCAACCTTTTTAAGTCGAAGCCATGGTGATGAAAAAAATTACGATCCTCAGAAACTAAAATACTATTGATCGCAATTGGAGGCACATCTGCAATTTTAAGTGTTTTACGATTTTGAAGTAGCTTAGTTTTACTAATTAGCTTTTGATTGTGATCATAATAACTGGAATTTGACTCAATAAATAACGAAGGTTTTGTAGACGTAACTGCAAACAGATAGACACAAGATAAAAATAGTGTCCCTGAAATTGAAATAATCGTAAGTAAAATACCGACCTTTTGAAGTGTACGCCAATGAAAAGAGTAGTTGATATTATACAAAAACGTATCCTCCTCTTCATTCGTTTCTCTAATTTAATACTAGTATGGTAGATTAAGAGAAATTTTATTCAAATTACCGTAGTAAAAAATATCAAAAAATTTAGCTTTAAAAATCTTGCATTTCACAAAAATTACTCTATACTTTTCTTTTGTACGGCAAAAAATTGTCGTAACAACACAAATCCGATAGGAATTAGGAAGAGTGGGGATAATACGAAACATACTCGAAAAGTGGAGGCGCCTTGGTCAGCCCCGACAAAACGATCCATATGTTTCAAACTAAATCTTGATAAAGAAGGGTAGATGCATTAAATGGAATTATGGTTTACTGAAAAACAAACAAAAAACTTTGGAATTACTGCTAAAATTAATAAAACTTTACATACAGAGCAAACTGAGTTTCAAAAGCTTGACATGGTAGAGACAGAAGAGTTCGGAAACATGCTTATTTTAGATGGTATGGTTATGACAACTCAAAAAGATGAGTTTGTTTACCACGAAATGGTAGCGCATGTACCTTTATTCACACACCCAAATCCTGAAAACGTATTAGTTGTAGGTGGCGGTGACGGTGGTGTTATTCGTGAAGTATTAAAACACCCAAGTGTAAAGAAAGCAACTCTAGTTGAAATCGATGGAAAAGTAATTGAGTACTCTAAAATATACTTACCTGAAATTGCAGGGAAATTAGAAGATCCACGTGTAGAAGTAAAAGTAGACGATGGATTTATGCATATTGCAAATAGTGAAAATGTATACGATGTAATTATGGTAGACTCAACTGAACCAGTTGGTCCTGCAGTTAACTTATTTACAAAAGGCTTCTATGCTGGTATCTCTAAAGCATTAAAAGAAGATGGTATTTTTGTAGCTCAAACGGACAATCCATGGTTTACTCCTGAGTTAATCACACAAGTTCAACGTGATGTAAGAGAAATCTTCCCAATCACTCGTTTATACATTGCAAACATTCCAACATATCCAAGTGGAATGTGGACATTTACAATCGGTTCGAAAAAACATGATCCACTTGAAGTAGAAGAGAATCGTTTCTTCGATATTGAGACAAAATATTATACTAAAGAGCTACACAAAGCAGCGTTCGTATTACCAAAATTTGTAGCTGATCTTACTAAATAAGGGGGCTTTATTATGCGTTTTGATGAAGCTTATTCTGGAAATGTATTCATAAAGAGTCATCCAAGCTTTGAAGAAAGTAAAGCAGTTATTTATGGTATGCCTATGGATTGGACTGTAAGTTTCAGACCAGGCTCTCGTTTTGGTCCTGCGCGTATTCGTGAAGTTTCAATTGGATTAGAGGAATATAGTCCATATCAAGATAAAGAACTTGAAGAAGTTAAGTATTTTGACGCAGGGGATATTCCATTACCATTTGGTAATGCTCAAAGAAGCCTTGATATGATTGAAGATTATATTGACGGCTTATTAGCTGAAGGCAAATTTCCACTAGGAATGGGTGGAGAGCATCTTGTATCATGGCCAGTAATGAAAGCTATGTATAAGAAATACCCAGATTTAGCTATAATTCACTTTGATGCTCATACTGATTTACGTGATTCATATGAAGGTGAGCCATTATCTCACTCAACACCAATTAAAAAAGTTTGTGATTTAATTGGACCAAAAAATGTTTATTCATTTGGAATCCGTTCTGGTATGAAGGAAGAATTTGAATGGGCTAAAGAAGTTGGAATGAATTTATTCAAATTCGAAGTGCTTGAGCCGTTAAAGAAAGTACTTCCAACGCTTGCTGGACGTCCAGTATATGTAACGATTGATATCGATGTATTAGATCCTGCACATGCTCCTGGAACAGGAACTCTTGAAGCAGGTGGTATTACATCAAAAGAAATGCTTGATAGCATCTTAGCAATCGCGAACAGTGATATTAACGTTGTTGGGGCAGACTTAGTAGAAGTAGCTCCAGTTTACGATCATGCAGAGCAAACTCAAGTTGCGGCAAGTAAATTTATTCGTGAAATCTTATTAGGTTGGGTAAAATAATAAGATTTGTTAAAGGCGATTTTTCGTTCGTTAGGACGAGAATCGCCTTTTTATATTGAATTTGAAATTGAAACAATTGAGGCCATTAAAATAATAATTTACTAAAATGTAAAAATGTTATTGATAATGATAATCATTACCTTTATAATTGAGAACGATTATTATTATCATAATATGGGAGAAGAGAAGATGAAAATTAAAAAAGGGGTAAGAAAATTTATTTTAACTCTACATTTGGTGTGCAGCTTAGTTTTTGGCCTTTTTATTATTGCTGTTTGTGCAACGGGTAGTGTATTAGTGTTTGGGAATCAGATTGAACATGTATTAAATCCGCAGTATTTTAAGCCTGCAAGTAGTGAAAGAAATATCGGAATTAAAGAAGCAGAAAAGATTTTTCTTGAACATTACAAAGGTTTTCAAATTTCGAGGATGGATGTACCTTCAAAGTTAACAGACGTATATCATGCAAGTATGTCAAAAGGACATAATGAAATTGATGCATATGTTGATCCTAGCAATGGCAAATTATTAGGCAATTTTGATAGAGAGAAATCAGTCGTTTCTTTTTTTAAAGAGCTACATACACATTTATTATTAGATGATATTGGTGAAACAATTATTGGTATCGTTGCAATTGCATTTATTACCATTCTTATTACAGGTATTTATTTATGGTATCCAGGTATTAAGCGAATGTTTAAAAGCCTAAAAATTAAATGGAATAAAAGTCAAATGGCAAAAAATCTATCATTACATAATTTTATAGGGGTTATAACTTTACCATTTTTGCTTGTTGTAGCAATAACAGGAATGCTATTTCCATTCCAAGAAAAGATTGAAGAATCCTTGAAATTGAAATTTACATCGAATTATCCTGAAAAACTTAAATCAGTTGATAATAGTAAACAACAAATAGAACTGGATACGATCGTTGCCCAAATTAATAAATTACACCCGGAAGGTGAGTTATACAAGTTAAGACTTCCATCGGATAAAGAAGGGGTTATAGAAGCCCAATTAAGTGATGGCAGTTACGACCCTCAAGGTAAAGGAAATACAAGCGAATTTTTCGATCAATTTTCTGGAAAGCATATAGGAACTTTTTCGAAAAATACAGAAACAGTCTATGATAAATTCTTTATTTGGCGAGAAAGTTTACATAGAGGCACTTTTGGTGGTGTGTTCGTAAAAATTATTTTTGCCTTAGTTGGAATAGCTCCACTCGGTTTAGGAATAACTGGAATTACAATGTGGGCGTTAAAACGAAAAAATAAAGTTAAAAAAATGAGTAAATTACAGCAAACAGCTTAAGAAGAACAAAACTTTATATGGGTATGATTTAACGACATTGGTTGAATCATTTGTTAGAACCCGAAAGAAAATGCGCAAAAAGACGTATTTATCTTTCGGTTTTTTTGTATAGGGCAAAAATATGATTATTTGTACTGTTTTTATAGTAAAACAACAATTTTGTAGAAAGATAAAAATAGAAATATGTACAAAGTTAACGTTGACGTTAACGATACATTAGGAGTAAGATAAATAAGTGATATAAAAAAGTTAAATTCATTTCGAAAGGAGGCAATGATTTGCTTTACAAGATAGATGAAGTAGCGAAAGAATGTGGATTAACAAAGCGATCGATTCGTTATTATGAAGAAATTGGTTTAATTTCCCCACCTGAAAGAAGTGAAGGAGGATTTCGACTTTATTCAGACCTGCATATCGAACGATTGAAGAAAATAATGAATGTTCGGGATGTTCTTGGTTTTTCTTTGCAGGAGGTACAGGAATATATGGCAATTGGTGAGGCGTTTGAAGAATTCCGATTGCAGTATAGAGAAAACAAAGAAAAGATGAATGATGATGAAAGAAAAGAAAATCTTTTAGGAGCAGAAGCGATACTTGCTCAACAATTAAAAATGATTGATGAGAAACTTAAAAAAATGAACGATATTCGAGATGAAATGAATGAGATGTATCAGAGGGTGAAAAATGCATTAGAACAATAAATAATATGGGAGATGGATGAAATATGTCAAACTTGGCAGATCGTAAAAATCAAAAGACACATGCAAATCAAAAATATAGTCTTTTGAATCAGCCAAAAGCTATTTGGGCTGTTGGCTTTGCTTGTATTATCGCCTTCATGGGAATTGGATTGGTTGACCCAATTTTACCAGCAATTGCTGAAAAAATGCATGCTTCTAAAAGTGATGTAACGCTGCTTTTTACAAGTTACAATTTAGTAATGGCATTTGCGATGTTAATAACAGGTTTTATCTCCTCACGTATCGGAATTAAATGGACACTTCTTTTAGGGATACTGATTATTGCAGTCTTCGCTGGTCTTGGAGGTAGCTCAAGCAGTATATGGGAATTAGTATGGTTACGTGGAGGTTGGGGTCTAGGTAACGCATTATTCGTTGCAACTGCATTATCTGCAATTGTTTCATTATCTAGATCAGGTGTTGCACAATCGATTATTTTATACGAAACTGCGATTGGTCTTGGGATATCAGTTGGTCCATTATTAGGTGGAGAATTAGGTTCAATCTCTTGGAGAGGTCCATTTTTTGGCGTATCTTGTTTAATGGTTATTGCATTTTTATCTCTATCCTTTATGATGCCAAAAACACCTATTACACAAAGTACGAAAAAAGCATCGTTTCTTGATCCATTCCTTGCTCTTAAACATAGATCATTATTAACATTAGGGATTACAGCATTTTTATATAACTTTGGATTCTTTACTTTATTAGCATTCTCACCATTCTATATGGGATTAAAGGAACATGGTTTAGGATTTGTATTTTTAGGATGGGGACTTTTATTAGCAATTACATCTGTATTTATGGCTCCAAAATTACAAAAAAAATTCGGTACACTTAAATCGATGTATGCTATGTTAGCACTTTTCGCTATTACACTTATCGTAATGGGAATTGGAACTGATACGAATAGTGTAATTATTGTTTGTGTAATAATTGCTGGTGCATTTTTAGGAAATAACAATACATTAATTACAACAGCAGTAATGCAAGCAGCTCCAGTTGAACGTTCAACAGCATCAGCTGCATATAGCTTTTTACGTTTCCTTGGTGGAGCAATTGCACCATATTTAGCAGGTAAACTAGCTGAATGGTATAATCCACATGTACCTTTCTATGTAGGTGGATGTTTTGTATTACTATCGGTACTTTTCTTATTTATTAATAAAAAGCATTTAATTCATATTGATAAAGCAGAATCTGCACATTAATATGATCGGGTATATCTCGATCAATGGTGAAAACCCGCTAGGAATTACGTATTCCTAGCGTTTTGTTTGTTTATTGAATATAAACAAACAAAAACCAGCCCTTTACGAGCTGGTTTTCATGGTCCGAAATGACCGAACATCATCAGATAAACGATGAAGCCGATCAGTGCGAGTAATCCGATTATTGCTGCTGTAAAACTGCCGAACATGATTGCTTTTCGTTTGGAAATGAACCACAAAATGAGTCCAACAACAAATGGCACGAAAAAGGCGTACAAATAAATGAGAAAAATACTCGATAACGAAATGATTCCAATGCCTAGTCCAATGAAAAATAGTTTGCTAGATGAAAGTTGTGCGATTGTTTTCATAAAATCCCCTTTTATTCTTCATATGTTCTTTATTGTCTCACAAACAGTTTTCAATTGAAAACAAAAATCCTCCTTACTTCACGGCAAGATTATTTCGTTAGTATGTTGATACAATTGAAATCGGATGACGTTCAATGAGTAATAGTTCCTGCATTTTTAGATTTGGTGAGTCGAAATATATATGGCCGAAATTCATCATTATAAAGAACGAAGCTACAGATTTTATGAAAAAAAAGCCCTATGAAATATTTTAGAAACAAGAAAGTACCCCAATTTTTCAGATAGCCATATTATTTCGTTCATTTTAATGAATATTTTTCACAATTTTTTTTTAACCTATTTTATTTTTTTTATTAGATTATGCTAAAATGGGAAAAGATGATTTTTGGATGTGATTCGTTACGTTCATGGGGAGAAAAGGACGTGTAAAAGTGAAAGGACAACAAGGCATACCTGTCTCAATTGACTTTGAGACTTTGATAAAAGATCCACACGGGCGTGAAAAAATCAGTTTTCAAGCAAATGGCCTATATTATAAAAAAGATGATGTTTCATATTTATTATTTGATGAAAATCACGAGGACCGAAAAGTAAAGGCTACTATGAAAATAGGAAAAGGGGAAGTAACAATTATTCGTAATGGCGGAGTTATGATGCGTCATCAATATCGAGTAAATGAAACAACTGAAGGTACTTTCTCAAATGAATTAGGCGTATTTCAAACTAAGGCATATACAAAAAAACTACAATTTCTAGTATCTGAAGGCCCTTTAAAAGGGGTACTTCAATTAGGATATAAGTTATTCGTAGGAGATGAAAATGCTGGGTCGTATAACATTACGGTATCAATTAAGGAGGCAACGATATGAATACATTAGAACAAGTGAAAAGTCGTTTGAAAAATGAAATCGAAGCTGCTGTATTAAAAGCAGGATTAGCAACTGAGGAACAATTACCACAAGTCTTATTAGAATCACCAAAAGATAAAGCGCACGGAGATTTTTCAACAAATATGGCAATGCAATTAGCACGTGTTGCTAAAAAAGCTCCTAAAATGATTGCAGAGGAGTTAATTAATTATTTTGACCAAAGTAAAGCAAGCATTAAAAAAGTAGAAATTGCGGGACCAGGTTTCATCAATTTTTATATGGATAATAGTTATCTTACTGATTTAATTCCAACGATTATTAAATCGGGAAATGAATATGGCCAAACAAACTTTGGTAACGGTGAAAAGATTTTAGTTGAGTTTGTTTCAGCAAATCCGACTGGAGATTTACATTTAGGTCATGCACGTGGAGCTGCATTTGGAGATTCATTGTGCAATATTTTAGATAAAGCAGGTTATGAAGTAACTCGTGAATATTATATTAATGATGCTGGAAACCAAATTAATAATTTAACTTTTTCGGTAGAAGCTCGTTATATGCAAGCACTTGGAATGGATAAAGAAATGCCAGCAGATGGCTATCATGGCTCAGACATTATTGAGATCGGTAAAACTTTAGCTGCTGAATTCGGTGACCGTTATGTGAATGAACCAGAAGAGGCTCGTTACAAGTTCTTCCGTGAGTACGGTTTAAAATTAGAAATGGAAAAACTACAACGAGATCTACGTAATTTCAGAGTCGAATTTGATGTGTGGTATTCAGAAACTTCATTATATCAAAATGGCAAAGTGTTAGAGGCTCTTGATGATTTAAACCAACGTGGTGAAACATATGAAGAAGAAGGAGCGACTTGGTTCCGTTCTACAACATATGGTGATGACAAAAACCGTGTACTAATTAAAAGCGATGGCTCGTATACTTATTTAACTCCGGATATCGCTTACCACCGAGACAAGCTTAGTCGTGGTGCAGATAAATTAATTGATATTCTTGGGGCTGACCATCACGGATACATTCCTCGAATGAAAGCAGCAATTCAAGCATTAGGTTATAATGCTGATACGCTTGAAGTAGAAATTATCCAAATGGTTCAGTTATATCAAGATGGTGAAAAAGTTAAAATGAGTAAACGTACAGGTAAAGCTGTAACGTTACGTGATTTAATGGAAGAAGTAGGTACTGATGCAACTCGTTACTTCTTTGCAATGCGCGGTTGTGATTCACATTTAGACTTTGACATGGACTTAGCTGTCTCTAAATCAAATGAAAACCCTGTGTATTATTCACAATACGCTCACGCTCGTGTATGTAGTATTCTTCGTCAAGGTGAAGAAATGGGTATCGTTTACAATGGCGAAGCGGATTACAGCCTTGTTTCGTCTGAAAAAGAATATGAGTTATTAAAGAAATTAGGAGAATTCCCAGGAGCGGTTTCATTAGCTGCTTCAAAACGCACTCCTCATCATATTACAAACTATGTGTTTGAATTAGCAGGTACATTCCACAGCTTCTATAATGCAGAAAAAGTATTAGATGCTGAAAATGTTGAAAAGTCAAAAGCTAGACTAGCTTTAATGAAGGCAGTTCAAGTTACATTACAAAATGCATTAGCTTTAGTTGGAGTTTCTGCACCAGAAAAAATGTAAATAGTAAATTAAAAGTACCATGCCCTAATTTAGGGTATGGTACTTTTTTGTTAACTTAATCAAACTTCAAAAGTATAATTTTGTATTTTTTTAGTAAGTTATTTTATAAAATTTTGTCGGTAAATAGGGAAGAATAACAAGTTTCACCATTTTTTTATTATTTTTTTAAATTTTTTTAAAAACGACCCCCTAAAAAATGAAAGTCTCTACGAATAGTTATAGTGAGAATAATTTAAGAAATTTTTTACAAAGGGGAAAAAAATTAATGAAAAAATTATTAGTACATACGACTGCTACAGCACTATTATTATCTCAGCTAGGATTCTCTAGTTCAGTACTTGCTGCTGAAAATGATACAGTTTCACCAACTGATCAAAAGGAAGAAGCACCCGCATTAGTTAAAGGCGATTTCTTCTATTTTGTTAAAACAACAGTAGAAAAAATTCAATTGTTACTAACAACAGACAAAGTTAAAGAAGCAGATCTTTTAGCACAATTTGCTCAAGAGCGCATTCATGAAGCAAGAGAATTAATTAAAGAAGGTAAAGAAGATTTAGCAAAAGAAACATTAAAAGAAGCTTTAAGTCAAATGGACAATGCTCAAGGCCAAATTGATGGTAAACTTCCAACTGTTACTGAGCCAACGACTTCAGAAACTACAACAGAAGGTACTGTTACTACGAAACCAGCAGAAGATTCAACTGAAGTAGAAAAAGAAGACACAGAAAAAGTTGAGACAGACAAACAAGATACAGACAAACAAGAAGTAGAAAAAGAAGATCAAGAAAAAGTTGAGACAGACAAACAAGAAATAGAAAAAGAAGACCAAAAACAAGCTGAGACAGACAAACAAGAAACAGAAAAAGAAGATCAAGATAAAGCTGAAACAGACAAACAAGAAGTAGAAAAAGAAGATCAAGAAAAAGTTGAGACAGACAAACAAGAAGTAGAAAAAGAAGATCAAGAAAAAGTTGAGACAGACAAACAAGAAGTAGAAAAAGAAGATCAAGATAAAGCTGAAACAGACAAGCATGAAAAACAAAAATTAACAAAAGAGCAAAAAGAAATTGCAAAAATTCAGCATCATTTAAATAACAATTTACTTGTTTTAGCAAATGTTTTAGATCAAGTTAAAAATCCAAAAGCAAAAGCTGCGATTGCTAAAAATATTGAAAAGAGCTTTAACAAAATTTCTGAAAGATTAGAGAAAGTCTTAAAGCATACAGAACAGGATTCAACTGCTCTAAAACCAGTTATTACAGTTCAATACCCGGATTCAACTACAGATCAGTCAGCTACGCCAGAAGTTATTACAACAGTGACTAAAATTGAAGACGTAAATGATACAGACTTGAAAAATGTTAATGAAGATAATCAAGGTGAAAATGATGACAAAGATGATGCTGCTGAGGTTGCTACAAAACCTGTAACAGTAGAACATAAGGAGGATCAAAATAAACCTGAACATAAGTTAAAAGAAGTAAAACCAGTTAAAGTTAAAAAAGTAAAAGTTAAAAAAGAAGAAAAAGAAGAGAAACATGTAGAGAAGCATGAAGTAAAACACGAAAATGGTACAGCTCACAGAAATCAAGGTCACCAAGGAAACCAAGGTGAACACGAAAATCGTGAAAAACATAATGGAAATGAAAAGCAAGAGTGGAAAAAGAATGAGAATTCAAATGACCAAGGTGAAAACCACGGAAATGGACATGATGAAGATTAATAAGTAATTATTTCCACTGACCTTTCAATAAAATGACATGAAACATTTCATAAGATGCGATATGCTTAAGTTTAACTGATTAAATTAAAATGGTGCCTCATACATTCATTTGATTATATAATGAGTGGAGGCGCCTTCTATTTTAATAGCCAAGCAATCCTCTTTTGAAAGGAGATGGGGTCTTGTTACTTACAATTTTTCAGACGCTTTATAAAAGAAAAGAAAAAATTGAAGATATTGTATTAACAATACAGCAATCTTCATCAAAAGAACTAGATGATTTTATCGTTCAATATACTCCTTTTATAAACAAAACTGTTTCCACTATTTGTGGAAGATATATTACAAATCAAGAAGATGAATTTAGTATAGGGTTAACTGCGTTTCATGAGGCTATTAAACTATATTCATATAAAAAAGGTTCGTCATTTCTATCTTTTGCAAAGTTGATCATAAGACGAGAATTAATCGATTATTTTCGCAAGGAATCTAAATACCAATTATTAACGTCAGAACAAACTGGGTCAGAGGACGTGCATAAACATTACGACGACCATGTATATAGCACTTATATTAAAAACTTTGATGAAATAAATCGTAAAGAGGAAATCATTCATTTCAGTGAAATGCTTAAACAATTTGGAATTTCATTAGAAACTCTAGTGGAGGTTTCACCTAAACATGAAGATACAAGGGAGCATGTTTTTTCAGTTGTAGACAGTATTACGTCTGATGAAGAGATGTTAACTTTTCTATATAAAAAGAAAAAATTACCGATGAGTAAGCTAGAATCTAAAGTTAATATAAGCCGAAAATCGCTCGAAAAACATAGAAAATATATAATTGCGATGTGTATTATTAGTGTCAATGATTATATCTATTTACAAAACTATTTAAAAAGGGGGAACTGAAGATGAACAATGGTATTGTATTAAAAGTAAATCGCTCATCCGTAGTTGTACTAACTGCTAACGGAGAGTATTTAAAATGTAAAAAATTATTGTCATCCTATTCAGTTGGTGAAGAAATTCAGTTCCCTAGTAATGCAATTATTTTAAATAAAAAAGTGAAAATAAGTATTCCAAAACTGATACCTGTCGTAATTGCCTGTGGTTTAATTCTTTTCTCATTTACATTTGTAAATATGAGCGACGAAGAAGTATTTGCTGAAGCAGGAAAGGTTAGAATTGACTCAGAGGCAAAAGTGTCATTAACTTTGGACAAACAGTTAAAGGTTATTTCATTAAAAGGTCATAATGAACAAGGTAAAAAAGTGATCGATAAAATGGATAACTGGAAACATAAGTCTTTAAACTCAGTTATGAATGATATAGTTGGTGAAATGGAGAAATCGAAAGTAATTGAACCAGATGAAAAAATCAAATTAACTGGCAAGATGAATAAAGAGTTTAAAGATAAACAAAGTGAGCTAAATCATGAATTGAAGGATATTCAAGATAGTAATAACCACATTAATATCCCAAATGCTAAGGATTTAGATCAGCCTAAGGTTAAAAATCAAAACCAAAGCCAAAATCAAAATAAACAAGAAAATGGTTTAAATTCTTATAAAGTGACTAGTGGTGATAATAATTACAAAGTTAAATCTAATTTTAAGTCACCTACTGTCGAAAAGAACAAAGCTAATGATAATGGTCACTCAAAAGAAGTAAAGAATAATAGACATCAAGAAGAGCACTGGGGAAATAAGCAAAGTCAATCGAATCATAGACATCAAGAAGAAGAACATAAAGAATCATCGAAGCAAAATCAAAAGAAACAAAATAACAACAATGAAAAGCATCAAGTCAAAAAAAAAAATGACTATAATGATGACCGCGAATTAAGAAGAAGTAATAATGTTCAACGAAGAAATGAAAATAATGAAGGCTGCCATGTTGGTTGCAATAATCGTTATAAAAACAATCAAAACAAGAACGATAATGGTTGGCAAAATGGTGATGAAAAACACTCAGATTAAAATCTGAGTGTTTTTAATACAAATAACATTACTAATCCCATGGAAGAATAAAGGCTTAGGACATACTGCTCAAATGCGCATGAAGGGCTGCGTTAGTATAAATGAACTTTTTAAATGCTTTCATAACCTCTTTATTTCCAGTTGCTATGTCTTTGGTACTCAACTTAAGTAACTTCGATCATCCCACCACTTATTCGCTTATAACCTCTCCATTTCGACATATCTTCCATTAATTGTAATAGAGCTAAATCCTTTTTTTTCGATTCAATCATTATATCGATATCTTTTCCAATTGATCTGACGATGTCAAAAAAGGGCTTAATAAAATTAAGGTCAATGAAATCTGAATGCGCTCTAAACTCTTTATCGGATTTTGGAGATGAAATATGAATTTTAGGCTTCAAATATGTATGCTCCCAAGTAGAGAATACAAGGGGTAATAATTTCTCTAACGGTTCTTCACATAAGTTTGCCATATGATGATGATAGTCAAATACGAGCGGTATACCTTCGTTTTTACAAACCATTAGTGTTTCGGCGGTATTATACGTTTTATCGTCATTTTCTAACGTCATTTGTTTTTTTATGTGAGCAGGGAGCTTTTTTATATTTTCATAAAAACGTTGGATCGCAAGCTCTTTATTGCCATAAGCTCCTCCAATATGTATATTAATGACGCTTTGGTCTGAAATACCCATTGCTTCAAGAACTTTATAATGATACTCCATATCAATCACAGCATTATCAGTAATATGAGGTTTATCACTTGTAAAAAGCGTGAATTGGTTAGGATGAAAACTAACTCTTAATTCATGCTTTTTGATAAAATCGCCTATTTCTTTAAATTGTTTGTGAAAAATATTTATATAGTCGAATTCTACATCTGGATGAGTCGCCAAAGGGACCATTGAAGAGGACATTCTATATAAGGGAATTTGCTGTCCCACATTATAATGAAGTGCTCTATACGTATTTTCAATATTTTGCGATGTAACATAAATTAATTTCTCTAAACGTTCGTCCAGGTTAAGGGCTTTATAACGTGTATATGTAAGAGTTTTTGCAGGTGAACAATTATATAATGATAATGAATGTGATACGTACCCAAATCGAATAATCATATTTTGTTCACCTCTACCTTGATTTTTGTATATGTACAAAGGACTACATTAATGGAGAAAGAAGCTTAGATAAAAGTTTACGACACTTCCATAAGAATGTTGTATTTTTATAATGCTGGGTAGGATAAGTTTTTGAGCGTTCTAAGTCCTTTGTAAATATTTCTTTAATCTTCATTATGAAAGATTTACTCGAAAAAATACAGCTCCATTCATCATTTATGCAAAGACTTCTACGATCAAAGTTAACGGAACCTACATCACAGTAATGATCATCGATTAGTAGTACTTTAGCATGAAAGAACCCTTTCTGATAATGAAAAACTTCCCCACCACCTTCTAAAATTAAAAGGAGATGTGGAAAACTCGCCTCTTTAACTAGTCTGTGATCTTCTTTTTCCGGCACCATTACGCATATGTGGACGCCTCGATTAAGAGCTGCAAGTAGTGCGTTCATCAATTTTTTTGTTGGAATAAAATAAGGTGTACCAATGTAAATATGTTTTTTTGCATGATCTATTAAATCTTTATATAGGTTCTCAATGCGTACAAAGTCCGACGAATAGAAGTGGTGCTCGATTTCTCCTTTTACTAATTCATCGTCATTAATTAGTGCAAAGGATTCTCCGCCACTTCTAACCCAGTCTATTAAAAATTGAATGTGTAAATCTTTTACACCTTCACCTGTCATTCGAATATGATAATCTCTCCAATAACCTAAGTCTTCATCAAAGCCAATATATTCTTTGCCAATATTAAAACCACCAAAATAGCCGATTTTTTGATCTATTACTGTAATCTTACGATGGTTACGATGTTGAAACCGATAGAGAGTATATGGAAATCCAATTCTCCGATTAAAAAGTACTTCCACGTTATTTTCTTTTAGTTTTTTTATTCTTTTACGCTTTAGTCTAAAGCTTCCGATCCAATCAACAAGGAGGCGTACTTCTAATCCTTCCCGAGCTTTTCTTTCAAGTAATGATAAAAATTTTTCGGATGTATCATCATTTCGAACAATATAAAAAAGCATAGAAATGCTACTACTTGCTTCTGTTATGTCGTCTAGAAGATGCTTGTACAAATCATTACCATCTGTTATTAATATTGTTTCGCTATATCTTTTTTTAAATGGACAAGTTTTATCATATTTATGAAAGGCTTTATAGCCAAAATAAAGATCTAAGCTAGCAAGGAGTATAAGAAAGAGTAGAGCAATTAAGCAAATGCAAAGAATCATATAATTAAACTCCTTTACCTTTTACGTGTTGATAGTATGACCATTTCCATTGAAGAATATGAAAAAGAGCCAATTTATTATGAAAAAGTATTTGACTGAATAGTCATTCATCATATAATTAAATTATATATTTTCTGAATATTATTATGGTTATAAATTTTTAAACAGTAAGCGTTTTCTTTTATAGCCGGGAAAATTGGGGGAGGAATACATCATGAATCATGCACTTTTGTATTTGAACGCACTAGGGTTTGTGGCAATTACAGTTTATGCAATTTATTTATTCATTTACCTGATTCAAACAAGACTTGCCTACATTAAATTAGGTAAAAAAGAAGAATTTGAAAGAAACTTGAAAGAACGTTTTCAAAAAATTTGGGTCAATGTTTTTGGACAAAAAAAGCTATTGAAGGATAAGAAAAGTGGATTTATTCATTTGTTATTCTTTTATGGATTCATTTTAGTTCAAGCAGGAGCTTTAGACTTTATTATAAGAGGTCTTGTTCCTAGCGCACATTTACCTCTTGGACCTTTGTATGGTGCATTTACATTTTTTGAAGAAATCATTGCGTTACTAATATTGGTGGCAGTTGTTTGGGCCTTCCATAGACGATATATTGAAAAGTTAGTTCGACTAAAAAGAGGTTGGAAAAGCGGTTTAGTTCTTATTTTTATTGGTTTATTAATGTTATCAACACTATTTGGTAATGGCATGGGAATCATTTGGCATGGTGAAGCAACGAGCTTCCACGAACCAATCGCATCATTAATTGCAACGATTTTTAATGGTATTAGTAAGCCTTTATCAATTTCGTTATTTTATGTTGCTTGGTGGACTCACTTAATTTCACTTTTAACGTTCTTAGTATATGTGCCTCAATCAAAACACGCACATTTACTTGCTGGTCCAGCGAACGTGTATTTTAATCGTTTAACGAAAGCAGGAAAATTAGAAAAAATAGATTTTGAAGATGAAACACAAGAGACATTTGGTGTTGGAAAAATCAGCGACTTCCGTCAATCACAGTTAATTGACTTATATGCTTGTGTAGAATGTGGTCGTTGTACGAATGTATGTCCAGCTACTGCAACTGGAAAAATGTTGTCACCGATGGATTTAATTTTAAAACTTCGTGATCATTTAACTGAAACAGGGGCTGTTGTAACGTCTCGTGCACCTTGGGTTCCAACAGTTGCATTTTCTAAAACAAAAGGAAATCAATTAGCATTTGCTTCACAAGGAAAACAAGAATCAGCAGCAACATTAGAATATAGTCCAAGTTTAATTGGTGACGTAATTACTGAGGAAGAGATTTGGGCATGTACAACTTGTCGAAACTGTGAAGATCAATGTCCAGTAATGAATGAGCATGTTGAAAAGGTAATTGATTTACGTCGTTATTTAGTTTTAACAGAAGGTAAGATGCAACCTGATGCTCAACGTGCAATGACAAATATCGAACGTCAAGGCAACCCATGGGGATTAAATCGTAAAGACCGTGAAAACTGGAGAGAACTTGACGAAAGTATCCATATCCCAACAGTAAAAGAAGCTCAGAAAGCTGGAGAAGAAATTGAGTACTTATTCTGGGTTGGTGCAATGGGTTCATATGATAACCGTAGCCAAAAAATCGCACTAGCATTTGCGAAACTAATGAATGAAGCTGGAGTTAAGTTTGCAATTTTAGGTAATAAAGAGAAAAATTCTGGCGATACACCTAGACGATTAGGTCAAGAATTCTTATTCCAAGAGTTAGCAAGTAATAATATCGCAGAAATTGAAAAAGCGGGAGTAACTAAATTAGTAACAATTGACCCACATGCTTATAACACATTTAAAAATGAATATCCTGATTTTGGTTTATCAATAGAAGTTTATCATCATACAGAATTATTATCTCAATTGGTTAAAGAAGGTAAGTTAAAGCCGGTTCATCAAGTAAATGAAGTGATTACTTACCATGATTCATGCTATTTAGGTCGATACAATGAAGTTTATGAAGCTCCTAGGGATATTCTTCGTGCAATTCCTGGTGTCAAACTAGTTGAAATGGAGCGTAAGCGTGAAACAGGTATGTGCTGTGGAGCGGGTGGAGGATTAATGTGGATGGAAGAGCATGTTGGTAATCGTATTAATGTAACACGTACTGAACAAGCACTTGCAGTTAGTCCAAATGTAATTGGAACAGGTTGTCCGTATTGCTTAACAATGCTATCAGATGGAACAAAAGCAAAAGAAGTCGAAGAGAATGTTAAAACACTAGATATAGCAGAGCTTTTAGAGTTATCGATTTTTGGTGACAAACAAAACCAAGCTTCATAAAAGTTCTATAACTTTTCAATCTTCATAAAATAGCAATGAAAGGTGTGCAACTTGTACACCTTTCAGACTGCCCGGCAACGTTTTAAACCGCCTTTTATTTAGTGAATTGATTGATTATAGGATTTTATTATAGAGGAGAAATAGATCAAACTTTAAGGGGGAAAATGGGATGAGTAAAACAGTTATAGTAAGTGCAGTTCGTACACCAATCGGACGTTTTGGAGGTGCCTTAAAGGGCTTTACTGCTGCCCAGTTAGGTGGTATCGCAATTAAAGAGTCATTGAACCGTGTTAACCATCCATTAGAAATGATTGATGATGTAATAATGGGAACAGTTTTACAAGGTGGACAAGGACAATTGCCTTCAAGACAAGCACTTCGTAATGCAGGATTACCTTGGGAAACAAGATCAGAAACAATAAATAAAGTATGTGCATCTGGTATGCGTAGTGTTATGCTTTCTGATTTATTGATTCGATCTGGCGAAAGTAAACGGATTGTTGCAGGTGGAATGGAATCCATGAGTAATACACCTTATTATCAAACCTCTATAAGATGGGGAAATAAAATGGGGAATACAGAGTTAAAAGATGGTCTTCTAGTTGATGGTTTAACTTGTTCATTTACTGGTGTTCATATGGGTACATATGGAAGTGAAGTTGCTAAAATCGAAGACATATCTCGTGAGCAACAAGACGAGTGGGCACTTCGTAGTCAACAACTTGCGGTTGAATCAATTAAAACAGGTAAATTTGAAGAAGAAATTGTAGTGGTTGAGTCCGTTGGCAAAAAAGGAGTCGTAACCAAAATAGAAGTAGACGAGTGTCCAAGGGAAGATACTACGATTGAAAAACTAGCTAAGCTATCACCAGCATTTGATCGCGACGGAACAATCACAGCTGGAAATGCACCTGGATTAAATGACGCAGGTGCAGCACTTTTATTAATGAGTGAGGAAGAAGCAAAACTAAATGGCTACTTACCTTTAGCTACAATCGTTGCAACAGATTCAATGGCTGTAGAAGCAAAGGACTTCCCTAGAACTCCAGCATATGTCATTCAAAAATTATTACAAAAAACAAATAAAAAGATGTCAGATATAGACTTATTTGAAATTAACGAAGCTTTTGCAGCAGTAGTTTTAGCAAGTGCGAAAATAGCGGATATACCTTTAGAAAAAATAAATGTAAATGGTGGAGCTATTGCTCTAGGGCATCCAATTGGAGCAAGTGGTGCAAGAATCATCGTAACTTTAATTAATGCTCTAAAAGCAAGAGGCGGAGGCCTAGGAATTGCTGCAATCTGCAGCGGCGGTGGTCAAGGAGATGCAGTCTTAGTAGAGGTACGATAAGAGAGAAAAGCAAGAATAGCAGGGTATGGGAAGAGTAGGAAAGGTATGGAGGGGAATATTTCCTTCTGTCTAAGTATTGCCTCCCTTAAGCTGTTATTTTTTTTGCTTTTCTACTTTTGTCTATTAACTTGATCTTGTTTTTCCTTCCTTCCAGACTTAAAAATTTTTCTACAAAAAATAACAGGAATTTTCAGACTTTTGTCTAATATTATACGAAGTAGACTATCTTTTTAGTTAAAGTAAAAAATATTTTGTTAACGCTTACAAAAATCGACAAAAACAACATGGCAGTGATAAGGGAGCAATTTTGTTAAGGGGAATAAGATATAAAATAATTATCTTTAATTAAAACCTCTTATTTGATTGTGATCCTTGTCCTAGCAAAAATCGGGGGAAATGATCTATGCAATTTCGTTTAAGTGAAGAACATGAAATGATTCGTAAAATGGTAAGAGATTTTGCTAGAAATGAGGTTGCTCCGTCAGCTGCTGAGCGTGATGAGCATGAAAAATTTGATCGTTCAATTTTTGATCAAATGGCTGAGTTGGGATTAACAGGTATTCCATTCCCAGAGGAATATGGTGGAATCGGTAGTGATTATTTAGCTTACGTTATCGCGGTTGAAGAGCTTTCTAGAGTTTGTGCTTCAACGGGTGTAACTTTATCGGCTCACACTTCTTTAGCTAGTTGGCCGATATATAAATTTGGTACGGTAGAACAAAAACAAAAATTCTTAAAACCGTTAGCACAAGGTACAAAAATTGGTGCTTATGGATTAACTGAACCAGGATCTGGATCAGATGCTGGTGGTATGAGAACGACTGCTAGAAAAGAAGGAAACGAATATATATTAAATGGTTCAAAAATATTTATTACTAACGGTGGAGAAGCGGAAATTTACGTAGTATTTGCGGTGACTGATCCTACAAATAAACACGGTGTTTCTGCATTTATCGTTGAAAGTGATACACCAGGTTTTTCAGTTGGTAAGAAAGAAAGTAAATTAGGTATTCGTTCATCACCAACAACTGAAATTATCTTTGAAGAATGCCGTATCCCAGCTGAAAACCTATTAGGTGAAGAAGGTAAAGGATTTAAGGTTGCGATGCAAACTCTTGATGGTGGTAGAAATGGAATCGCTGCTCAAGCAGTAGGTATTGCACAAGGTGCTTTAGATGCGTCAGTTGATTATGCTAAAGAGCGTGTTCAATTTGGTAAACCAATTATTGCTCAACAAGGTGTCTCATTTAAACTTGCTGATATGGCTACAAGTATCGAAGCTTCTCGTCTATTAACTTATCAAGCTGCATGGTTAGAATCTAATGGACTTCCATATGGTAAGGAATCTGCTATGTCTAAATTACTTGCAGGTGATACTGCAATGAAGGTTACAACAGAGGCAGTACAAGTTTTTGGTGGTTATGGATATACGAAGGATTATCCGGTGGAACGCTTTATGAGAGATGCTAAAATCACTCAAATCTATGAGGGAACACAAGAAATTCAAAGACTAGTAATCTCAAGAATGCTATAAAAAATAATATTTATTCTTCTATTCGCATTACGAATGATTAGGATCGCTTGGTACAAGGAATATGGATAGCCCTTTACCAAGTTTTCTTTTACAAAAAAAGGCAATTATAATTCTGGGGGATGATTAGTATGGTAGAAAAGTATCAAGCTAAGCACAAGATTCGTTTCGTTACTGCATCAAGCTTATTTGATGGCCATGACGTGTCAATCAATATGATTAGAAGATTATTGCAAGAAAATGGTGTTGAAGTTGTTCATTTAGGCCATAACCGCTCTGTTGAAGAAATTATTAACGCAGCAATTCAAGAGGATGTACAAGGTATTTCAATTTCTTCCTACCAAGGTGGACATATGGAGTACTTTAAATATATGTACGACTTGCTTCAAGAAAGAGGCGCTTCTCACATCAAGTTATTTGGAGGCGGCGGTGGCGTAATTCTGCCTAAAGAGCAAGAGGAGCTAGAAGAATACGGGATTACTAAAATCTATTCACCTGAAGATGGCCGTATAATGGGACTTCAAGGAATGATTAATCATATGTTACAAAGCACAGATTTTCTTCCGCCTTTGAAGGACTTAGAAAACGTTCAAAAGCTATCTGCTACAAATCATAAAGAAATTGCTAGATTTATTACATTAGCTGAAAATAAAGGTTCTCTAGATTCAAGCTTAGAGATGGCCGCAACATTAGAAAAATCAGAAACTAGTAAAAGTGTAGTAATTGGTATGACTGGTACTGGTGGAGCGGGTAAGAGTTCATTAACGGATGAGCTAGTACGCCGTTTTATTCAAGAGTTTCCAGAAAAAACAATCGGTATTGTTTCAATTGACCCAACAAAACGTAAAACAGGTGGGGCTTTATTAGGTGATCGTATTCGTATGAATTCAATTCACCATCCAAATGTGTATATGAGAAGTTTAGCTACTCGAGATAGTCAATCTGAAATCTCAAATGCATTAGAGGATACTATTTCAATCTTAAAATCAGCTGATTTTGACGTTATTTTTGTTGAGACAAGTGGTATAGGTCAAGGTGACGCTGCAATTACTCAGTACAGTGATATTCATCTGTATGTTATGACTAGTGAATTTGGAGCACCTTCTCAATTAGAAAAAATTGATATGATTGACTTTGCTGATTTGATTGCAATTAATAAATTTGAACGTCAAGGCTCAGAAGATGCATTACGTCTTGTTCAAAAACAATATCAACGTAGTCGCCATCTTTTCCATGATGATATCGCTACAATGCCTGTATACGGAACAATAGCTAGCCAGTTCAACGATGCAGGAACTAATAATTTATTTTTAGCTTTAACAAAATCAATTGAAAAACACACTACAAATGAGTGGAATACGACATATATTAAGCCAGGTAATGTTGAGAAACAACATGTCATTATTCCAAGTAATCGTCGTTTCTATTTAAGAGAAATTGCAGAAACTGTAAGAAACTATCACGAAAATACTGAAGTTGAGGCAGCAAAAGCTTCAAAGCTTTATCAAATTGAAGGAACACTGTCTGAAATAGAGTCACTAAATATTGAAGATGCAAAACATACATTAGTAGATTTGAAAAATAAATTTGAAGAATCTCTTGCTCCATCTACAAAACAAGCTCTTAATCATTTTAAATTGATTAAAGAAGCATATTCGCAAGATCAACTAATTCAAAAAATTAGAGATAAAGAAATTAAAATTGAATTAACAACGACAACTTTATCGGGTACAAAAATACCGAAAGTATCTGTACCTACTTATCGAGATTATGGAGATTTATTAAGATGGGTAGCGAAAGAAAACGTGCCTGGATATTTCCCATTTACAGCTGGAGTATTCCCATTCAAGCGTCAAGATGAAGATCCGAAGAGACAATTCGCTGGTGAGGGACCTCCAAGCAGAACGAATAAACGATTCCACTATCTATGTGAGAATGACCCGGCTAAACGTTTAAGTACAGCATTTGATTCAGTAACTCTATATGGAGAAGACCCAGCAATCCGTCCTGATATTTTTGGGAAAATTGGTGAGAGTGGAGTTAATGTATGTACTTTAGATAATATGATTGAACTTTACAATGGTTTTGATTTATGTAGTCCTTCAACATCTGTTTCTATGACAATTAATGGTCCAGCACCAATTATTTTAGCTATGTTTTTAAATACTGCTATCCATCAACAAGTTGAAATAAAAGAAAAAGAATTAGGCCGAATTTTAACCGTTGAAGAATTCACAGAAATCAAGCGAGTAACTTTACAAAAAGTTCGTGGTACTGTTCAAGCTGATATTTTAAAAGAGGATCAAGGGCAAAACACATGTATTTTCTCAACAGAATTCGCTTTAAAAATGATGGGCGATATTCAACAGTATTTTATTGATAATAGTGTTCGTAATTATTATTCAGTTTCTATTTCTGGATACCACATTGCTGAAGCTGGAGCAAATCCAATTTCACAACTTGCATTCACTTTATCAAATGGATTCACTTACGTTGAATATTATTTAAGTCGAGGAATGAAAATTGATGATTTTGCACATAATTTATCGTTCTTCTTTAGTAATGGACTTGATGCAGAGTACTCAGTAATAGGCCGTGTAGCGAGAAGAATTTGGGCTGTTACGATGAAAGAAAAATATGGTGCATCTGAACGTAGTCAAAAACTTAAATACCATGTCCAAACATCTGGTCGCTCATTACATGCTCAAGAGATGGCATTTAATGATATCCGTACAACGTTACAAGCATTACTGGCTTTATATGATAACTGTAACTCACTTCATACAAATGCATATGATGAGGCTGTTACAACTCCTACTGAGGAATCTGTGCGTCGTGCAATGGCGATTCAGCTTATTATTCAAAAGGAAAATGGTCTATCGAAAAATGAAAATCCAATCCAAGGATCATTTATCATTGAGCAGCTAACAGACTTAGTAGAAGAAGCAGTTTTAAAAGAGTTTGAGAGAATCAGTGACCGTGGTGGCGTATTAGGTGCGATGGAGCTTCAATATCAACGTGGCAAAATTCAAGAAGAGTCACTTTATTATGAAACACTTAAACATAATGGTGAACTTCCAATTATAGGAGTAAACTCTTACATCAATCCGAACGAACAAATGGAATCAATTAATACAATGGAAATCGCTAGATCAAGCTACGAAGAAAAACAATCGCAAATTGATCATGTCGAACAATTCCAAGTGAAACATAAATCAGAAGCACAGGTTGCTTTAGAACAATTAAAACAAGTTGCTCGTCAAAATGGCAATTTATTCGAAGAGCTAATGAATACTGTTCGCGTTGCTAGTTTAGGGCAAATTACTCAAGCATTATATGAAGTAGGCGGACAATACCGTAGAAATATGTAAAAAGAATTTTGAAAAGCCGTTTGTCCTGCTTTAAGACAGCAAAAATGGCATGTGACTGGAGTTAGGTAGAATGGGCGTCTTTTAGGCGCTCATTTTACTATTTTCTCAAAAAATTAATCTAATATTGAAAAATATAGACAAGGTGCTAGCATATTTAACTTAGTTTTGTTTATAATGAAAGATATGTATTTTATAGCTAACTAGTAAAATTTATACATAATGTTATTAAATTATGGTGAAAATATTATTTTTAAAGGAGTGCTTACCTTGAGTTTAAAGCAATACTCGGAAGAGCAATTAAAAGAATTATCGCTTATTGAATTAGCATATGAACTTTTTTCTGAAACAAAGGAACCTATTTCTTTTTACGATTTAGTTGACCAAATGGCAACAGTTTTGGGTGTAACTAGAGAGGCACTATTAGAAAAACTTCCTCAGTTTTATACAGAATTAAATATTGATGGTCGTTTCGTATGTTTAGGTGAAAATCGTTGGGGATTACGTGCTTGGTACCCATACGATCAAGCAGAAGAAGAAGTATTACCTGTTGCAAAACCTAAGAAGAAACGTAAACAATTGGAAGAAGAAGATGAGTTCGAAGATTATGACGCATCTGAAGAAGATGAGTTTGAAGAAGAAGAACTTGAATTAGACGAGTTAGATGAAGATCTAGTTGATGATGATGAAACTGATGAGTTTGATGACGAAGAAATCGATGAAGACGATGAAGACATTGAAATAGATGATGAAGATTTAGAGCTAGAAGATGAAGAAGATGAAGAATTAGATGAATTTGAAGAGGAAGAAGAACGATAAGTTCTTGACTTTTAAGTACTGAATGAGTAGAATTCTTATTGGGCTCTTTAAAAAGAACGAAATATATTTTGACGCTCCCTATTTTTAATAGGGGGCGTCTTTGTTTTTTTACAAATAATTTATGTAATAAAACAATAAATGAAATGTTTGCTTTAGATTCAAATGTTAAAAATTTGCATGAAACAACCCAATTTTGGATGACAATAAAGCATGCATACAAAATGTTATTAAATAATTTTTTATAAAGGTTTAGCTTTGTAATTTCTTGTAAGGAAAAATAAAATACGAATGCTAAAAATGAAAGGGGCTCAATTATGACAAAGTATATTTTTGTAACAGGTGGCGTAGTTTCTTCTCTTGGTAAAGGGATTGTTGCAGCATCTTTAGGACGACTTCTAAAAAACCGAGGATTAAATGTAACAATTCAAAAATTCGATCCGTACATTAACTTAGATCCAGGAACAATGAGTCCTTACCAACATGGTGAAGTTTTCGTTACAGATGACGGTGCAGAAACAGACTTAGACTTAGGTCATTATGAAAGATTCGTTGATATTAACGTTACTAAATTCAACAATGTAACTTGTGGTAAAGTTTATTCTACGGTATTACAAAAAGAACGTCGTGGAGATTACTTAGGAGGAACTGTACAAGTTATCCCACATATTACAAATGAGATTAAGGATAAAGTTTTCCGTGCGGGTCGCGAAACGAATGCTGATGTTGTTATCACTGAGATCGGTGGAACAGTTGGTGATATCGAGTCATTACCTTTTATCGAAGCTATTCGTCAAATTAAAGGCGACGTAGGTCGTGACAACGTAATGTATGTTCACTGTACACTTCTACCTTATATTAAAGCTGCTGGTGAGTTAAAAACAAAACCAACACAACACAGTGTAAAAGAACTTCGTAGTATTGGTATTCAACCAAATGTCATCGTATTACGTTCAGAAACATCTGTACCACAAGAAATGAAAGATAAAATTGCTCAATTCTGTGATGTAGATGCTAAAGATGTAATTGAATGTGTAGATGCAGATACTCTTTACGAAATCCCATTAGCATTACAAGCTCAAGGATTAGACAGTATCGCATGTAATCATTTAAAACTACAAACAAATGAAGCAGATATGACAGAGTGGATTTCATTAGTGGACAAAGTTAAAAACTTAACTAAATCAACAAAAATCGCTCTTGTTGGTAAATATGTAGAATTACAAGATGCTTATATTTCAGTAGCAGAAGCATTAAAGCACGCAGGTTATGCTTTTGATAGCGAAATTGAAATTAAATGGATTAATGCAGAAGAAGTTACATCAGCTAATGTAAATGAACTTTTAAGCGATGTAGATGGAATTCTTGTACCAGGTGGATTCGGTGACCGTGGTGTAGAAGGAAAAATCTTAACTGCACAATTTGCTCGTGAAAATAACGTACCATTCTTAGGGATTTGTTTAGGTATGCAAATTGCGTCAATTGAATTTGCTAGAAATGTTTTAGGTTTGAAAGGTGCTCACTCAGCTGAAATCGATCCTACTACTAACTATCCAATTATTGATTTATTACCAGAACAAAAAGATGTAGAAGATTTAGGTGGAACATTACGTTTAGGCTTATATCCATGTAAATTAGTTGAAGGTTCAAAAGCATATGAAGCTTACGGAGATGAAGTTGTTTACGAACGTCACCGTCATCGTTATGAGTTCAATAATGAATACCGTCAACAAATGGAACAAGAAGGATTTATCTTCTCAGGTACTAGCCCTGATGGTCGTTTAGTAGAAATTATTGAGTTGCCAAATCATCCATGGTTTGTAGCTTCTCAATTCCACCCAGAGTTTATTTCTCGTCCAAATAGACCACAACCATTATTCAGAGATTTTGTAGGAGCATCACTACAAAACCGAGGTTAAGGAAATAAAAAACACCCAACAGATTTTATTAAAATCGTGTTAGGTGTTTTTGTTATTTTAGAATTATTTTTCAGTCGAAATCTGATAGGATTTCACTCATTGTAAGTAGTAAGCAATGATAAATAAATAATCCAGTAAGTAGGGTAGGTAAACAGATTCGGTCTCCCTCGTCAGTTGGAACAAGCTTTCTTGTTAATTCATAGTTAATAAATACATCTGCTAGTTCTGATAAATGGTCTTCTCCATTAATCCTGGTAGAGACGATCACTAATCCGATGTTTGATTCTGATAGTTTCTTAGCAAGAAAAATAGATTCTTGGTCATCCGTCTGTCTTGTAAATAAAAGTACTCGATCTACTGGAGATAATGACTGGATTTCGCCGTTAATTAACAAAGGTTTAATGGAGTCGTTTCGTTCTGCTCCATCAGTGATTTCTGAAACGATACCAGCGAATTCTTTAGTGCCATGAACATATACGCATCCTTCGCCTATAACTGCCTGAGCTAGAAAGCGTGAAGCATCTTCAAATACTTCCTCTTTCTTAACTATTTTTTGAAATACTCCATTCAATTGTGTCGAAAAAATTTTTAACATTAAGTAATATCCCCTCTTATAAAAGTATGGTCTAACCATTATACTGTAATTTAGATAGATACAAAAAAATTTAAAAAGTAATTTTTTGTAAATTTTTCAAACATATGCAGGAAAAAAGGTTTTTAAGTAGAATGTAAAAATTTAGGGGAATTTGTATTTTTTTAAGCAAGGTTATCTGGTTTAGAAAGGTGGTACTATTTTTGGGAAGTAAATTACTTATAGTAGACGATCAGTACGGAATTCGTTTGCTTTTACACGAAATTTTCAAAAAAGAAGGCTATGAGGTATTTCAGGCAGCTAATGGTTTTCAAGCAATTGATATTGTAGTGAAGGATTGTCCCGACTTAGTTATTCTTGATATGAAAATACCAGGTATGGACGGAGTGGAGATTCTTAAACGAATCAAAGAAATTAATAAAGATATTAAAGTTATTTTGATGACGGCTTATGGTGAACTCGATATTATCGAAGAAGCTAAAAAATTAGGAGCACTACAATATTTTCCAAAACCATTTGATATTGATGAAATTAAAAAGGTTGTTAGAGAACATACTTCACAACCACAATCTCAGCAGTAAAATAGCAGATGGGTAGCGGACCATCTGCTTTTATTTTTCTCTTAAAAATGTAAGCGTTTTCGGAAATTGCGGATAAAATCGGTTGAAATATCTTATGAATGTCCAAAATGTTACGAAAAAACGAACGTTAGATGATATTTGTTGTGTTTTCATTTCATTTTTTGTATTCTTAGGTTGTGATGAAAATACCTTATAATTTACATAATATAGAACAATTTGTAGCATTATATTCTTGTTAGTAAAATTATGGGTGCAGATTAATTTTCATAAAAGAGTATATAAGGAGGGCTTAAAATGCCTTTAGTATCTATGACTGAAATGCTTAATAAAGCAAAAGAAGGTAAATACGCTGTTGGTCAATACAATATTAATAACTTAGAGTGGACTTTTGCTATTCTTACTGCAGCTGAAAAAGAACAATCACCTGTAATTCTTGGTGTTTCTGAAGGTGCAGCTAAATACATGGGTGGATTTAATACTGTTGTAAAGATGGTAGAAGGTTTATTAATCGATTTAAAAATTACTGTACCTGTAGCAATTCATCTTGATCACGGTTCAAGCTTCGAAGCATGTAAAGCTGCAATCGACGCTGGATTTACTTCAGTTATGATTGATGCTTCTCACGATCCATTTGAACAAAACGTTGAAACAACTAAAAAAGTTGTAGACTACGCTCACTCTCATGGTGTATCTGTAGAAGCTGAATTAGGAACTGTTGGTGGACAAGAAGATCACGTTGTTGGAGACATTATTTATGCAGACCCAGCAGAGTGTAAAGAACTAGTTGAGCGTACTGGTATTGATTGCTTAGCTCCAGCTTTAGGTTCTGTTCATGGACCATACAAAGGTGAACCGAAATTAGGTTTCGACGAAATGGAACAAATCGGTAACGAGACTAATGTACCATTAGTTTTACACGGTGGAACTGGAATCCCAACTGAACAAATTCAAAAAGCAATCGCTCGTGGTACTGCAAAAATTAACGTAAACACTGAGAACCAAATTGCTTTCAATAAAGCTGTACGTGAATTTGTTGCAAATGATCAAAAACAATACGATCCACGTAAAGTTCTTGGACCAGGTCGCGAAGCAATTATCGCAACAGTAGCTGGCAAAATCCGTGAGTTCGGTACTAGCAATAAAGCATAATATTTTAAGTTTTTTAGCTTAAAATATGATATATTATAATAAATTAAGCCGTCTAAATTATGTTTAGACGGTTTTCTTGTTTAACAAAGCCGTTTTTAGCAATAAATTTATAAGTTTTTTCATTTAGACTTGAAGATATAAGCTAATAATGATTAGAATTAGTATAGGTCTAGTTAAGAATTTACCAAAAATCTATTTCTACTTTATTAACTAATTAAGATTTATTTAAAGGTTTTACTGAACTTTTATTGAAATTCAAGATATTGTAATTAACCAATCCGAAGCAAAAGTCTTTATATTAGACTGTGGCTCTCGTATAAACTAAGATTAGAGAAGTAGAATTTTGGAGAAAATAGGTAGAAACTATTCGACGGTTGAGAAGTTTTAAAACTTTACTTCTCTACTATTTTCTTCTGCTCATTTAGAAGGGAGTATACTATGGAAAAGCTTGTATTAGAAGGCGGTATACCTTTAAAAGGGACAATTCGTGTTAGCGGTGCCAAAAATAGTGCAGTGGCTTTAATCCCAGCAACTATCTTAGCAAGCTCACCTGTAACACTTGAAGGAGTTCCTTCTATTTCAGATGTTCAAACACTATGTGACCTTTTAGAGGAAATAGGTGGTCAAGTAGAAATATCTGATGAAAAAATAATGATTAATCCAACAAATATGGTTGCAATGCCACTTCCAAGTGGGAAGGTAAAAAAATTGCGAGCGTCTTATTATTTAATGGGTGCAATGTTAGGTAGATTTAAGCAAGCGGTTATAGGCTTACCAGGTGGCTGTTACCTTGGACCAAGACCTATTGATCAACATATAAAAGGTTTTGAAGCTTTAGGTGCAAAAGTAACAAATGAGCAAGGTGCAATCTATTTAAGGGCAGAAGAACTAAAGGGTGCACGTATATACTTAGATGTAGTGAGTGTTGGTGCAACGATTAATATCATGTTAGCAGCAGTTTTAGCAAATGGTAGAACCGTTATTGAAAACGCTGCAAAAGAGCCTGAGATTGTCGATGTAGCTACTTTATTAACAAGTATGGGTGCTAAAATTAAAGGTGCAGGTACTGATGTAATTCGAATAGATGGAGTGGAATCACTATCTGGCTGCACACATACAATTATCCCTGATCGCATTGAAGCAGGAACTTATGCAATATTAGCTGCTGCAACTGTGCAAAAAGGGGACAAGGTTATTGTAGATAATGTTATTCCACACCATTTGGAATCACTTATAGCTAAAATGAGAGAAATGAATATAGATATTGATACGAATGACGATCAAATTATCGTTTCAGGATCAAATAGAGAACTAAAATCAGTAGATATCAAAACTTTAGTTTATCCAGGGTTTCCAACTGACTTACAGCAGCCGTTTTCAGTGCTGTTAACGAAGGCAAATGGGACAGCCGTTATTACTGATACAATTTATGGTGCAAGATTTAAGCATATTGATGAGCTTAGAAGAATGAGTGCAACGATTAAAGTCGAAGGTAGTACAGCTATTATTTCCGGACCTTCACAGTTACAAGGCGGCCGTGTAAAAGCAAGTGATTTACGTGCTGGAGCAGCTTTAGTTATAGCAGGCCTAATTGCAGAAGGTAAAACAGAACTAACTGGATTAGAGCATGTTGATAGGGGATATGAGGATTTAGTAGAAAAGCTTTTAGGATTAGGAGCTAATGTATGGCGTGTTCAACTAACTAGTCAAGAAGTTGAACAATTGAAAAATGCGTAAGATTGGGTGTCTATATACTCCAGTTTAACATAATTAAGATAGTTTTCATTTACATCAAAGGGGGAGTTTTGAATGGAAAGAAGTTTATCAATGGAGTTAGTACGTGTTACTGAGGCAGCGGCACTAGCATCTGCAAAATGGATGGGTTTAGGTAAAAAGGATGAAGCAGATGATGCTGCTACAACAGCAATGCGTGACGTATTTGATACGATTCCTATGAAGGGAACAGTTGTAATTGGAGAAGGGGAAATGGACGAGGCTCCAATGCTTTATATCGGTGAGAAGCTTGGTAATGGATATGGTCCAAGAGTAGACGTAGCAGTTGATCCACTTGAAGGTACAAATATCGTGGCATCTGGTGGATGGAATGCTTTAGCAGTTATTGCAATTGCTGACCATGGTAATTTATTGCATGCTCCTGATATGTACATGGAGAAACTTGCAGTAGGACCTGAAGCGGTTGGTAAAGTTGATATCAATGCATCTGTTCTTGAGAACTTAACAGCTGTAGCAAAAGCAAAAGGAAAAAATATTAATGAAGTCGTTGCAACAGTATTAAATAGAGAACGTCATGCGAAGTTAATTGAAGAAATTCGCTCAGCAGGTGCTCGAATTAAACTAATTAACGATGGTGATGTTGCGGGTGCAATTAACACAGCTTTTGATCACACAGGTGTTGATATTTTATTTGGAAGCGGTGGAGCGCCAGAAGGAGTTATCGCTGCAGTTGCTTTAAAATGCTTAGGTGGAGAACTTCAAGGGAAGTTATTACCTCAAAATGAAGAAGAAATCGAACGTTGCAAACGCATGGGTATAGAAGATCCAAACCGTATATTATATATGGACGATTTAGTTAAGGGTGACGACGCAATTTTTGCTGCAACTGGTGTAACTGATGGAGAATTACTAAAAGGTGTACAATACAAAGGGAATGTAGGTTCTACGCAATCATTAGTTATGCGTGCTAAATCAGGAACTGTTCGTTTTGTAGATGGACGTCACAGCCTAAACAAAAAACCAAACCTAGTTATTAAATAATCAAAAAGCTTAAAAGCTTGGTTTTGATGAGGGGTAATAATGAATTAAATTCTTTGTTAACGAAATCAAAATCTAGATATTAATTTAGTAGAATAATGACTCTTCCCTTTATTTACCAAGGGAAAGAGTCATTAAATAGTTTAGTCGAAAAATAGTTGGCATAAAAAACTCTTTCGAATTATAATCTCAATAGATAGAAAACCTATTAATTCTAATTACTTAGAATATTTTTAGGGGAAAAGGTTACACTAAAGAGTAATACTTTATGTAAGTTTCCTTCAAAAAACCTTCTAAATAACCTTCCGAATTAAGAAAACCCTAATTTGAACGAATAAAAGTAAAGAGTGGTGTTATATGAGTTTAACAATCTCTGCATTAGAAAACATGAAATTAAAAGATTTGTATGAACACGCGAAGGTAATGAAAATTTCGTATTACAGCAAATTGACGAAAAAAGAACTTATTTTTGCAATCCTTAAAGCGCAAGCGGAAAAAGATGGATTAATGTTCATGGAAGGTGTACTAGAAATTATCCCTTCAGAAGGATATGGATTCTTACGTCCAATTAATTATTCACCTAGTTCAGAAGATATTTATATTTCTGCATCTCAAATTCGTCGTTTTGATATGCGAAATGGTGATAAGGTATCAGGAAAAGTACGCCCACCGAAGGAAAATGAAAGATACTTTGGTCTACTTCAAGTAGAAGCAGTTAATGGAGACGATCCTGAGAATGCTAAAGAACGTGTTCACTTCCCGGGATTAACTGCATTATATCCAAATAGACAAATGAAGCTTGAAACATCTCCTGCTAAGTTTTCTACAAGAATTATTGATATGATCGCCCCAGTAGGATTTGGTCAACGTGGTTTAATTGTTGCCCCTCCAAAAGCCGGTAAGACTGAGTTATTAAAAGAAATTGCAAATAGCATCACAACAAATCACCCAGAAGCTGAACTAATTGTATTGCTAATTGATGAGCGACCAGAAGAGGTAACGGACATTGAACGTTCTGTAAAAGGAGATGTTGTAAGTTCGACTTTCGACGAAACTCCTGATAGTCATATAAAGGTTGCTGAATTAGTATTAGAACGCGCTATGAGACTAGTAGAGCACAAGAAAGATGTAATTATTTTAATGGATAGTATTACTAGGCTTGCTCGTGCGTATAATTTAGTTATTCCACCAAGTGGTCGTACGTTATCAGGTGGTATTGATCCTGCTGCATTCCATAGACCAAAACGTTTCTTCGGTGCTGCACGTAATATCGAAGAAGGTGGAAGTTTAACGATTTTAGCAACAGCTCTAATCGACACTGGCTCACGTATGGATGATGTTATTTATGAGGAATTTAAAGGTACAGGTAATATGGAGCTTCACTTAGATCGTTCATTAGCTGAACGCCGTATTTTCCCAGCAATTGACATTCGTCGTTCTGGAACACGTAAAGAAGATCTATTAATACCAAAAGATCATCTGGACAAGCTATGGTTAATGCGAAAAACAATGTCAGATATTCCAGACTTTGTTGAACGTTATTTCAGAATGATGCGTCAAACGAAAACAAATGAAGATTTCTTCAATACGATGACTGAAGAAAGTAGAAAAACGCCAGTCTCTAATAAATAGTTGGAAGATAAAAGCAATCTCAAAGAGAAATAGTGGGTTGCATTCTCCCGGGTTAGTTGCTATAATTTCATTTGTATGTGAAATGTAAATTATGTGGTATACACATGGTTTCTTATAACTCTGATTTCAAGGATTTCAGGGCGGAAGGAGATGAAAGACATGAAAGCGAATATTCATCCTAATTACAAGAAAGTAGTGTTTATGGATATTAACACTGGTTTCAAATTCTTAAGCGGATCAACAAAATATTCTAACGAAACAATCGAATGGGAAGATGGCGAAACTTACCCTCTAATCAAAGTTGAGGTTTCTTCTGATTCTCACCCATTCTACACTGGACGTCAGAAATTTGCTAACGCTGCAGGACGTGTTGAACGTTTCAACAAAAAATACGGCCTTAAGTAATATTGATGAAAAGCAGGCGAGTTATTGCTACTTTGCCTGCTTTTTTTACGCATTTATAGTCAAATAACATATAACTCTAATTCAATTTAGTGAATTTTTATATAAATACTAAAAGATACTTACACGAATTATAAATACTGCTGAATTAACAGCCGTTTAAAATAAATAATAAAATAGTCTTCGTACTGATATAGAAAGGTGAGACACATAATGTTCTTTATGATGAAAAAAAATGGTTGGATTGAAATGATTTGCGGAAGTATGTTTTCTGGAAAATCAGAGGAACTAATTCGCCGTGTTCGTCGTACGCAGTTTGCTAAGCAAAGCTGTGTTACATTCAAGCCATCAATTGATAATCGATACAGTGAAGTAGAAGTGGTGTCTCACACAGGTATGAAAGTACCTGCTTATGCAGTAACACACTCATCACATATTCTTAGATACGTAACAGAAGAAGTTGAAGTAGTTGCAATCGACGAGATTCAATTCTTTGACGATGAAATAGTTATGGTAGTTCAACAACTTGCTAACTCTGGAAAACGTGTGATTTGTGCAGGTTTAGACCAGGATTTTAGAGGCTTACCATTTGGTAGAGTACCTGAAATATTATCAATTGCAGAACATGTAACAAAATTAAACGCAGTTTGCGCTTCATGCGGCTCACCTGCAAGTAGAACTCAAAGATTAATAAATGGTAAACCAGCTTTATTTGAAGACCCTATTATTTTAGTAGGTGCATCTGAATCATACGAACCAAGATGTCGTCACTGTCACGAAGTACCAACGAAAACAATTCAACCAGCACTTCAAAGTCAGAACGATTAATTTTACAGTAGGTTGAAAATTAGCTATTAAGACCATATACTAAGAAATGTGGAGAAAGCTCGCCCAGTTCGAATGGAAAATTATCGAAGAGCTAGCTTTCGGAACTGAACAATAATAATTGTGGATAAAGTGTTTTAGGCGCTTTTACCTTAGAATTAAATAAGCGATTTCGAATCGCTTTTTTCGATATATATTTAAGACGAAAATGTCGAGGTGAAAATTATGTTTGATCGATTACAAGCTGTAGAGGATCGCTATGATAGATTAAACGATTTACTTAGTGACCCGGAAATTATAAACGATTCAAAAAAGTTACGTGAATACTCAAAAGAACAGTCAGACATACAAGAAACAGTTGATGTATACCGTCAATATAAATCAGTTAAAGAGCAAATTAAAGATGCAAAAGCTATGCTTGAAGAGAAGCTTGATGCTGATATGCGCGAAATGGTTAAAGAAGAATTAAATGATTTGGAAAACGAATCAAAGGATCTAGAAGAACGTTTAAAAATCCTTTTAATTCCAAAAGATCCTAACGATGATAAAAACGTTATCGTTGAGATTCGTGGTGCTGCGGGCGGTGACGAAGCTGCATTATTTGCTGCTACGTTATATCGTATGTACAGCCGTTTTGCTGAGGTTAACGGATGGAAAACAGAAATCATTGAAGGTAACTATACTGAGCTAGGTGGCTTTAAAGAGGTTATCTTTATGATCAATGGTAAAGGTGCATATTCAAAACTAAAATTTGAAAATGGTGCACACCGTGTTCAACGTGTTCCTGAAACAGAATCAGGTGGACGAATTCATACTTCAACTGCAACTGTAGCAGTTTTACCAGAAGCTGAAGAAGTTGAAATTGAAATTCATGAAAAAGATATTCGTGTAGATACATTTGCTTCAAGTGGTCCTGGTGGTCAATCAGTAAATACAACGATGTCTGCAGTGCGTTTAACTCATATTCCTACAAATACTGTAGTATCATGTCAGGATGAAAAATCACAAATTAAGAATAAAGAAAAAGCGATGAAGGTTCTTCGCGCTAGGGTTTATGATAAATTCCAAAGAGAAGTACAAGCAGAATACGATCAAAATCGTAAGCAAGCTGTAGGTACAGGTGATCGTTCTGAACGTATCCGTACGTATAACTACCCACAAAACCGTGTAACTGACCACCGAATTGGATTAACAATTCAAAAGCTTGATCAAATCGTTGAAGGTAAAATCGACGAAATTATTAATGCGTTAATAATGGATGATCAAGCAAAACGTATGGAACAAAGTCAATAATGACAACAAAGATATATGAAGCCCTAAAATGGGCTTCTTCTTTTTTACAAGAACACGGTCGTGATGAAAATGTGGGTGAAATTGTATTAAAACATCTTTTGGGCTACAATCGAACAGAATTATTGCTAAATATGAGAGAAGATTTAGAAGAGAATCATTGGATGGAGTTTAAAGAATTGGTTCATAAGCACATAGATGGCCAACCAATCCAATATTTAATAGGATATGAATACTTTTATGGCCGAAAGTTCTTCGTTAATGAAGAAGTACTAATTCCAAGACCAGAAACAGAGGAGTTAGTGGAAGGTGTACTGCATCGTATTCAAAAGCATTGGAAAAATACAGAACAACTTGAACTAGTAGATGTAGGTACTGGCAGTGGGGCGATTGCAATCTCACTTGCGCTTGAAAATAAACAATTAACAGTTCATACAGTTGATATTGCAGAAGAATCTATCCAAGTTGCTAAACAAAATGCACAAGAGTTACAGGCGAATGTCCACTTTATACACAATGATTTACTGAATTACTTTATCGATGAAAATAAGACAGTTGATATTGTTGTATCAAATCCGCCGTATATTCCGCATGAGGATTGGTTAGGTTTAGATGAAGTAGTTAAGGATCATGAACCATACCGTGCTTTAGTAGGTGGCGAAGATGGTCTTGATTTTTACCGTCGTTTTGCAAATGACTTACCTAAAGTATTAAAAGAAAAATCACTGGTTGCATTTGAAGTAGGTGTCAATCAAGGTGAACAGGTTGCAGACATTTTAAGGAAAGCTTATCCGAATTCAAATGTTGAAGTAGTTTTCGATATTAATGGCAAAGACCGTATGGTTTATATGGTAAATGGCTAATCTAAATAGTGAATCGTAATGATATTGACTAGAAAAAGTCCATGTATTACGATTCTTTTTTTTGTGTTAAAGTTGTAAAAGATGAGGAAAAATTTCAATCAAGAAAAAACAAAAACATTACGAAAGAAGATAGTTAGAATGAAAAAGTTTAAAGGATGGATTGTATTTAATGGTCATATTACAGCTACAAAATTTACTGAACTTTTCGAATGGTTACAAGATACAGCAATCGCAAAAGGAATAGATGTTTCTTTAGTTAAACATTATGAACTAATTCCAGTAATCGAAAAGGGTCAAGCGATTTTAAAAGGAAAATTCGCGAATGAGAAACCTGATTTTGTAATTTTTTGGGACAAGGATGTTCATTTAGCAAGGCATTTAGAAAATATGGGGCTAAAATTATATAATTCTGCGAGAACAATTGAAGTTTGTGATGATAAGGCTTTAACTTTTCAGGCATTATCGAACTTCGATATACCTATGCCAAAAACAATTACGGCTCCGCTATTGTTCCCTAATTGTGATTTAACAAACTATGATTTTTACGATGAAGTCATACAGGAATTAGGTTTTCCTTTAATTATAAAAGAGTCATTTGGTTCATTCGGTAGACAAGTTTATTTAGTTGAGAATAGAGAAGATTTTTTTAAGAAGGTAGACGAACTAAAGCACAAACCACATATTTATCAAGAGTTTATAGAATCAAGTAGAGGGACTGATATTCGCATCCAAGTAGTAGGTAAACAAGTAGTGACAGCAGTGTTAAGAAAATCAGAATCAGATTTTCGTGCAAATGTTACAAACGGTGGAAAAATGTATAAGTATGAGCCGACAGAAGACCAAATCAATTTAGCACTTAAATGCTCTGAAATAGTAGGAGCAGATTTTGCAGGGATTGACTTATTGTTTGGAGGAGACGGAAAAACATATATATGCGAGGTTAACTCAAACGCACATTTCAAAAATATTTATCTATGTACAGATGTGGATACAACGAAATATATTATTGATTATATTATCTGGGACTTGGAGAAAAACATATGATTGGTTGGCTAATCTATTCCGAAGCAGATGCAAAAAGAAACAGAACGTATATCGACTGGCTAGTAAGCGGAGCATTGGAAAATGGATTTGAACTAAAGTTACTATATACAGAAGATATTGTAATAGGTATTCGAAACGGTGTTAATATACTTTACGATCAAGGTAAAGAATTAAGCAAACCGGCCTTTGTAATCATGAGGGCTATATCACAAATATTATCTTCTCACTTTGAAGAAATGGGGATCAGAACATTTAATAACCAGACGATTGCAACAATGGCCAACCACAAGTTTCTAACACACCAGAAGCTTTCTAGTCTAGGTATTCCAATGCTAGACACTTTGTATTATAAAAAAAGTACAATGACAAAATCCTTAGAAACAGTCCAATTCCCTTGTGTGCTTAAGAATTGCACAGGAAGAGGTGGAAGCGAAGTATATTTTATAAATAATCAAGAAACGTTACAGGAGATTGTGCAGAACTCAAATTTTGATGAACTATTAATTCAAAATGTTGCAGAGCAATTAGGTAAGGACTTACGAGTTTTCATTATCGGTAAAGAAATTATTGCAGCTGTTTTAAGATATTCAGAAAAAGACTTTCGAGCGAATTTTTCTCTTGGTGGAGGCGCAATGCTTTACGAACTTTCCCAAAAGGAAAAAGAACTTATTCAGAAAATAGTCGATCACTTTGATTTCGACTTCGTGGGAATTGACTTCATGTTTGATGCAAACAACCAATTGATCCTAAATGAAATTGAGGACGTAGTAGGAAGTAGAACATTATATACAGTATCAGATATAGATATTGTTTCGTTGTATATGGATTATATTAAAAAGCAGATAAACTGCTAGAGAAAAAAGATTTGTAAGATATCTTGGAAATAAAGAAAGCTTTTTTAGAAAACGAGTACTTTTAACTGGAAATCATCGTTTACTTTCTAATCTAATAACCAAGAATCTATTAAAAAAAATAGAATACTAGTGTTTAAGAAATAATCAAATTGTCTACACTGTTCCTAGAGGGATGGTGGAGAGAATGAAAACTAAAAATAAAACGAAAATAACATATAAAATTATTTCTTTATTTATCATATTATTGATTAGTTCATCAGTGTTACTGCCACTTAGAGATACAAATGCAAAAGGTAATGAAATGGTCGTAATTCCTAAGAAAGCTGTAAGACTACGAATTCTAGCAAATAGCGATTCTAGTGAAGATCAAGCTCTTAAACGTAAGGTTAGAGATGAAGTTAATGCTCAAATTAATACTTGGGTAAAAGATTTAACAACTTTCGAAGAGGGACAAAAGGTTATTAAAAGTCATATTCCTGACTTACAAAAAACGGTTGCACGTGTTATTAAAGAAGAAGGCTCAAATCAATCATTTACTATTACTTACTCAAAAAAAGTTAAATTCCCTACAAAATTATATGGTAGTTTCTTATATCCTGCTGGTGATTACGAAGCGGTTTTAATTAAACTTGGTGCAGGCCAAGGAGCAAACTGGTGGTGCGTATTGTTCCCACCATTATGTTTCCTAGATTTTTCAAACGGTGATGCAACTTTAAGTAAAGAGTCACTACAATCGCAACAAAAGGTAGAGCATGAAACAAAAATCGAAAATGAACCAAAAAGAGAGTTTAAAAAACAAGAGGCATTACGTTTAAGCAATGATGATTCTAATATTGCAATAAAACAAAACAATGAATCCTCTTTAGAGGATGATACTGAGGACAAGAGCAGTGAAGATGCGGTTGTGGCTTCTACTCTACCTGGTGATGAACCAAAAGATGAGATTAAGGTAGAGAGCTTCTTTGTACAAATGTTAAAGCAATTATTTTAGTTCTAGCAATCTCCCTATGCGCATAAAGTATTACAAGCATACTAGGGAGGTTTTTTTATGAAAATACGTTCAGCGATTCAGGAAGACTTTGAAACAATTTTTTCATTCTTGGGACAAGCAGGATTATCTACAAACGGACTTGAGGACCAACAAGAATCATTTTTCATAATGGAAGATGAGTTTGGGAAAGCACAAGCTGTAATAGGGTATGAACAAGATGGAGAAGAAGCGTTATTAAGATCACTAGTAGTTGCACCTACCATTTACTCACAGCATATGGTACTCTTTTTACAAAGTGTTCTTGATAAACTAAAAGAAGAAATGATTAGTAAAGTATATTTATTAACAAGACAGCATGTAGTTCAAGACTTATTCCTTTTACTAGGTTTTGGGCAAGTCGAACAGGAAAATGTTTCGAACAGTATTAAAGAAATGAAGCATTACCAAACTACTATTACGAATGAAGAAGTATTAGTTTACCAAAAAGAACTATACACAAAGTTATCCACAAATTAGCAAGTTTTGTCCACAATTTGTGGATAAAACTTGCTTTTCATTCTTTGGATAATGTCTAAATTTGTAAAATATACACTATTATTCACTCTAGAGAGAGGTGCTACGGATGGAAACGAAAATATGGTATGTGGATAATCCTGTGAATAAAGAAGAAGTTTACCCACAGATTGTGGATGCAGCAAAAAAATTACAGTTAGGACAAGTTGTCGCTTTTCCAACAGAAACTGTTTATGGGTTAGGGGCAAACGCTCTTTCAGATGAAGCGGTTCAACGAATCTTCCAAGCAAAAGGTAGACCAAGTGATAATCCCCTTATTGTACATATTGCCAACAAAGAACAGTTAGATAATCTAGTTGAAGAAATTCCATTAGATGCAAAAAAACTAATGGATGCTTTTTGGCCAGGACCATTAACGTTAATTTTAAAAAGTAAAAAACATGTTTCAAAATATGTAACGGCAGGGTTATCCACTGTTGGAATAAGAATGCCTGATCATCCAGTTGCTCTAGCGTTAATTGAGGCTTGTAATTTGCCAATAGCAGCACCAAGCGCAAATACTTCAGGCAAGCCTAGTCCAACTTCTGCTAAGCATGTATTTGAAGATTTAAATGGACGAATTGTAGGCATTGTAGATGGTGGTAGTACAGGAGTCGGAGTGGAATCGACAGTTATTGACTGTTCCCAAGATATTTTTACAATATTAAGACCAGGTAGTATTACGCCAGAAATGATCAAAGAAATAATTCCTACGGTGGAAGTAGATCCAGCAACTATGAAGGAAAATGAAGCACCAAAATCACCAGGGATGAAATATAAACATTATGCACCAGATGCTCAAATGCATCTTGTAAATGGAAGTATTGAATTTATGCACAAACTTATACACAATTCTAAAACAGAAGGAAAAAGAGTAGGGATATTAACAACCGAAGAAAATGCAACCAAATATAATGCAGATGTTGTTCTTACATGTGGAAAACGTAGTGACTTATCAACCGTAGCGGCAGCATTATATGATTGTATTCGTCAATTTAATGAAGAACATGTTGATATCATTTATTGCGAAACTTTCCCTTATGAAGGAATTGGAATTGCCATTATGAATCGTCTGTGGAAAGCTTGTGGACATTCGGTTATACAGGAAAAATAATAGAACGGGTTTCTATTGTTTTCAGGTTAAAAAAGCCCAAAAAAATTGATTTTCAGACTGATTGCAAGCGCTTGTCTTTCGAGGCGCGAAGTTACCCTAAAGGGTAATGAGCACCGCAGACAGGCGAAGCAACGAAGAAAGCGAGCGTTTGGCGGGCAGTCTCGAAAAATTTTATTAATTTCCCTCATATCATTTCTAGGACGTGCATATCTTTTAATAGCAAGTCCTAGGGGGGAAAGCATGAGTAGCTCATTAATTAATGAACTAATTACATTAACTATTATGGGATCTGCGCTAGGTTTAGATGCATTCTCAGTTGGGTTAGGAATGGGAGTTATACAACTAAAATTTAAACAGATCATTAATATCGGCATTGTAATCGGACTCTTTCATGTAATAATGCCTTTATTAGGAATGATCATTGGATATGAGTTATCCGAAAATCTGGGACGATTTGCTGTATTGCTCGGCGGTTTTTTATTAATGGGAATAGGCTTTCACATGATTTATGCAACTTTATTTGGTAAAGAAGAAAATAAATATACACCGACAGGAGTAGGTTTACTTCTTTTTGCATTTAGTGTAAGTGTGGACAGCTTTTCGGTTGGAATTAGCTTAGGAACATTCGGTGCTAAAACATGGCTAACCATTTTATTATTTGGTATAATCAGTACAATTTTAACTTGGGCTGGATTACTATTAGGAAGAAGAGTAGAACAGGAACTCGGTAAATTTGGTGAACTATTAGGTGGTTCGTTCTTATTGATTTTCGGAATAAAACTATTATTTTTTTCTTAAAAGATACATACGGTGAATAAGAGCTAAGGATGGAGAAAATTGGAGACAATTGCCCCATCCTTTTATTTTTTAGTAAAATAGATAAAATAAAACGTTCAGATAAATGAGGGTGAGGAATTAAGATGGAAAATATATTATTTGTTTGTACCGGAAATACATGTAGAAGCCCAATGGCAGAAGCACTATTAAGACATCATGGTAATGAGCTCTATCAGGTCAAGTCTGCTGGAGTATTTGCTATGTCAGGCGACTCTGCTTCTCAAAATGCAATATTGGCACTAAAAAATAAAGGGATCGAAACAAATCATTCCTCTCAGCAAGTAAATGAAGATCTTTTGGAATGGTCTTCGAAAGTCTTATCAATGACATTGAGCCATAAACAAATGTTAGTTTCTAGGTTTCCTCAATATAAGGATAGAATCTTTACATTTTATGAATATATAAACGGTCAAGCTAAAGATATTTCTGACCCTTATGGAGGGTCATTAACAACTTATGAAAATACTTTGAGTGAATTAGAAGAGTTGGTAAAACAGATTGTACAAAAAACCAAATGAATATTAATTTAATCAGTGATTAGATGCTAATTAGATGCCCTAAATCTGAACATAATAGTGTAAGATAGAAATTGAAGTTAATTCAATACAAAAGAAAATTAAATCAAAGAGATCAATACGGGGGTTATCTAATGAAAGTAGCAATAGCATCTGATCATGGTGGATTAAATATTCGTCAAGAAATCATGAATTTAATGGATGAAATGGGTATTGAATACGAAGATTATGGTTGTGAATGTGGTACATCTGTAGACTACCCAGATTATGCATTCCCAGTTGCACAAAAAGTTGCAAATGGAGAAGTAGACCGTGGAATATTAATTTGTGGGACAGGAATTGGTATGTCAATTGCCGCAAATAAAGTTGAAGGCATTCGATGTGCATTAGTACATGATACTTTTAGTGCAAAAGCAACTCGTGAACATAATGATACGAATATTCTAGCTATGGGGGAACGAGTAATCGGACCTGGTTTGGCAAGAGACATTGCAAAAATATGGTTAACGACTGATTTTGAAGGCGGTCGACATGAAAATAGAGTAAACAAAATTAAAGACTATGAAAAAAATCAACAATTATAAAACCTAAAACGAAAAGCCGTTAATCCAAAACATAATGTGAAGATTATCGGCTTTTTTAATAATGGGTCGAAAGGAGCAAAACAAATGAATGAAGAGTTAAGGTTAGTTGCCGAGCAAATAAAATCATTATTAAACGAGCTAAATGATCATGTGAATTTTACAAGTGACCATGTTATAGTCATTGGATGTAGCACTAGTGAGGTTAGTGGACAAAGAATTGGAACTTCAGGAACAATAGAAGTAGCGGAAGTTTTATTTAATGAGATTAAGGCTTTTCAAGATGAAACAGGGGTACAATTAGCATTTCAATGCTGTGAACATTTGAACAGAGCACTAGTTGTTCAAAGCAAGACGGCAAAAAGTTTACAACTCGACGAAGTAACTGTGATACCAGTTCGTACTGCAGGAGGAGCTCTTGCTTCATTTGCATTTAGACATTTAGATCATGCAGTAATTGTTGAACACATTAAGGCGGATGCAGGGATTGATATTGGCGATACTCTAATCGGTATGCATTTAAAGCACGTGGCAGTTCCTTTAAGAACGAGTATTAAACAAGTTGGACAAGCTCATATAACGGCGGCAAAGACTCGTCCAAAGTTGATTGGTGGAGCACGTGCAGTTTACTCAATAGATGAAGACTTGAAATAAAGCGGTTTTTATTATTATAGAATTATTAAATGTTAGTTATTTGAAAGATATATCTTTCATTTTTAATGTAAAACATGGTAAAATAGAAAGGAATTCGGTCGTTTTATCGAATAATACAGTAAATTTATACTAGTAATGTTCGTGTTTTACAAAAAGGGGGATATAACTGTGGAAAATTTAAAAAAGCAAGATCCATCATTGTATGAGGCAATACAGTTAGAGTTAGGTAGACAACGTACTAAAATCGAGTTAATTGCTTCGGAAAACTTTGTAAGCGAAGCAGTAATGGAAGCCCAAGGTTCAGTATTAACGAATAAATATGCTGAAGGATATCCAAGCAAACGATACTATGGCGGTTGTGAATATGTTGATATCACAGAAAACATTGCAAGAGACCGTGCAAAAGAAATTTTCGGAGCAGAACACGTAAATGTTCAACCTCATTCAGGTGCTCAAGCGAATATGGCAGTTTATTTCACTATTTTAAAACATGGTGATACAGTATTAGGTATGAATTTATCACATGGTGGTCATTTAACTCACGGAAGTCCAGTAAACTTCAGTGGGGTACAATATAACTTCGTTGAGTATGGAGTAGATCCAGAAACTCAAGTAATTAACTATGAAGATGTATTAGAAAAAGCTAAAGCACATAAGCCTAAATTAATTGTAGCTGGTGCAAGTGCTTATCCAAGAGCAATTGACTTTAAAAAATTCAGAGAAATTGCAGATGAAGTTGGAGCTTACTTAATGGTTGATATGGCACATATCGCTGGTTTAGTAGCAACAGGTCTTCATCAAAATCCAGTTCCATATGCTGATTTTGTTACAACAACTACTCATAAAACATTACGTGGACCACGTGGTGGTATGATTTTATGTAAAGAAGAATTCGCAAAAGCGATTGATAAATCAATCTTCCCTGGAATTCAAGGTGGACCATTAATGCACGTAATTGCAGCAAAAGCTGTAGCATTTGGTGAAGCATTACAAGAGGATTTTAAAAATTACGCACAAGCGATCATCGATAACGCTGCTCGTTTAGCAGAAGGCTTAAAATCTCACGGCTTAAACCTAGTATCTGGTGGCACAGATAATCACTTAATTTTAATTGACGTTCGCTCATTAGAATTAACTGGTAAAGTTGCTGAGCACGTATTAGATGAGGTTGGTATCACATGTAACAAAAATACAATTCCATTTGATCCAGCAAGTCCATTTGTAACAAGTGGTATCCGTATCGGTACTGCTGCAGTAACTTCAAGAGGATTTACTCTAGAAGATATGGATGAAATTGCATCAATCATTGCTGAAACATTAAAAAACCACGAAAATCAAGAAGTACTAGAAGCATCTCGTAATCGAGTTAATGCTTTATCTAGTAAATACGAATTATATCCTACGTTTTAATAAATAAAGGTTAAAGTAAGCTATCTTTAGAACTGTATTTTCAACATTGAAGGTGCAGTAATACTAAAGATAGCTTTATTTTTTTTAAAGGTTTGTGAGGAAGCTCACAAAAAGTTCATTTAAGCTTGTGGAAAAATTCACATTAAACATTAGGAATGAAGTACAATAATTCATGTAAACAGCAATTAAAAATATTAACCAAACGGAGGCAAAAAATTATGTTTATTAATTTTTTAAGAACTAATAAAATTGCACCTGGTTTCTTAACTATTATTCGGCTTTATTTAGGATATGAGTGGATCCATGCAGGTTGGGGTAAGTTATCAGCTGGTGGATTCGATGCTTCAGGATTTTTAGGATTTGCAGTTAAAAGTGCTTCAGGAGAACATCCAGCAGTTCAAGGCTGGTGGGCAGACTTCCTTACAAACTTTGCAATACCAAACATCGACTTATTTAACTTTTTAGTTCCTATTGGGGAATTCGCAATTGGACTTGGACTTATTCTTGGCTGTTTTACAAAAACAGCAATGTTCTTTGGTTTAATGATGAACTTCGCATTTATGTTTAGTGGTACAACTAGCACAAATCCTCAAATGGTATTATTAGGAATTTTTATTATAATTGCAGGTTCAAATGCAGGACGTATCGGATTAGATCATTATATTAGCAAGTTTTTTAATAGAAAAACATCTTTCGCTCCAAAAGTACCAGATCATAATTTAAGTAAAGCATCTTAACTATACACACCAAAGAGGGAACCAATAGGTTCTCTCTTTGCGTATAAGATAAAAACTTCTCTGACTTTTAATAATGAGGAGGAGGAGTTTTTAATTCAAAATGGGTAAAAATAGTAATTAGATTAGTGAAAAAAGGAAATATTGAAGTTTGATTGTAAAAAGATCTAAATTAATTCTAAGTGATTGCATGATGTGGCTTGAATTATTTAACCGCTTTCGGTATTCTTTTTAAGAATAATAAATTAATAAGTATTTGCAAGGAGCGATAAAAGTGAGTAAAGTATACGTTTTTGATCATCCGTTAATTCAGCATAAAGTTTCTTTAATTCGTAAAAAAGACACTGGAACAAAAGAGTTTCGTGCACTAGTTGATGAGGTTGCAGGTTTAATGGCATTCGAAATCACACGCGATCTACCACTACAAGAAGTGGAAATCGAAACACCAGTAGCAACTGCAAAGTCAAAAGTTATTGCTGGTAAAAAATTAGGGATCGTACCAATTTTACGTGCAGGTTTAGGGATGGTTGATGGGTTCCTTCAATTAGTTCCTGCAGCTAAAGTTGGACATGTTGGATTATACCGCGATCCAGAGACTTTAAAACCGGTTGAATATTATGTTAAACTTCCTACGGATGTAGAAGAGCGTGACTTCATTGTGATTGATCCAATGCTTGCGACAGGTGGATCAGCAGTTGAAGCGATCAACTCTTTAAAAACACGAGGTGCTAAAAATATTAAGTTTATGTGCTTAATTGCAGCTCCAGAAGGTGTTGAAGTTTTACAAAAAGCACACCCAGATGTAGATATTTACATAGCTGCCCTTGATGAAAAATTAAACGATCATGGTTATATTGTTCCTGGTCTTGGCGACGCTGGAGATCGTTTATTCGGTACAAAGTAATTACATTTTAAAAGCTTTCCTAGCGTAGGAGAGCTTTTTTCACTTTTAAAAAGTATAAATTGGCAGCTAGGTAGCTTATTCGACGAAGTCACCAATTTTAGGAATTAAGTTTAAGTGCAACTACGCCTCTGCCTAAAAGGCTCGTCAGTCTACGAGTTTTCTTTATATTAAAAGGGATATAATAATTTAAAATTTGAACGTTGAAATAAGGATTGGTAAGTTAAAGGGGATTAGGGAATGTCACTCGAAAAACAAAGGTTAATAATAGATGCCGCAAGACTATACTATGATTCTGACTTTAGTCAACAAGAGATCGCGACACAATTAGGAATCTCTCGTCCAACTGTTTCAAGATTACTCCAACAGGCTAAGGAATTGGGATATGTACGCATTGAAATTATTGACCCCCTTGAAGGCAATCAAGATTTAGCCCGAGAGTTAAAGAAGAAATATAATTTACAATCTGTTGAGGTTTGCTATTCACCAATTGATGACTACAATGAAGTTTTGCAAACGATCACTAAAAAAGCTGCGGATGTGTTAGTAGATTTAGTCAATGATGGTGACGTTGTAGGAGTAACTTGGGGAACAACGATGTATCATATTGCAACGAAGTTAAGTAATAAACAAGTAAAGGGTGTAGAAGTAATTCAGCTAAACGGTGGAGTAAGTTATTCTAAAACGAATACTTATGCATCTGAAACGGTCAATTTGTTTGCCGAAGCATTTAACACCGTTCCAAGATATTTACCACTACCTGTTATATTTGATAATCCACAAGTAAAACAAATGGTTGAGGAAGATCGCCATATTGGTCGATTAATCGATTTGGGAAAACAATCAAATGTCGCAATTTTTACTGTAGGAACTGTTAAAAAAGATGCTCTGTTATTTAGAGTTGGCTACTTAAACGAGAAAGAAGAACAGGATTTACAAACATTTGCTGTAGGAGACATTTGCTCACGTTTTTTTGATAAAGAAGGAAATATTTATTCTGAACTTCTTAATCGACGAACGATTGGAATTGAGTTAGATGAGCTAAGAAGTAAAGAAAAGTCTATTTTAGTGGCAGGTGGAGAAAGAAAAATAAACGCTATTCACGGTGCTTTAATGGGTAAATATGCAAACGTATTAATAACTGATCAATTTACTGCAAAAAGATTGCTAGAGCAGGAATAAGCAAGAGAAAATCAGATATTTTTAAAATTAAAAAGGAGGCGTCTTTAGTGTCAGTTAATCTGACTTAAGAGATAGCCTTTTTTAAAATTTAATAGGAAAAAATATCCTTGAACATAAGTTCAATTTGTATTTTACAAAATTTCATAGCGATGTTATAGTATAGACATATTCAAAGTAACTTAGTAAATAAACATTTTTTTATAATAAAACCATTAAGGGAGCGACTATATATGAATTACGCAAAATTAGTAGATCACACATTATTACGAGCTGACGCAAAAAGAGAAGAAATTGCAAAACTAGCTGAAGAAGCAAAAGAGTTTAACTTTGCATCAGTTTGTATCAATCCTACTTGGGTTTCTTATGCAAGTGAATTATTAAAGGATTCTTCTGTAAAGGTTTGTACGGTTATTGGCTTCCCTCTAGGAGCAAACACTCCTGAAGTAAAAGCATTCGAAACTACAAACGCAATTGAAAATGGTGCTGAAGAAGTTGATATGGTTATCAATATTTCTGCATTAAAAGAAAAAAATGATGAATTAGTTGAAAGAGATGTACGTGCAGTTGTTGAAGCTGCTAAAGGTAAAGCTTTAGTAAAAGTAATTATTGAGACTTGTCTTTTAACTGATGAAGAAAAAGTTAGAGCATGTGAATTATCAGTTAAAGCTGGTGCTGACTTTGTAAAAACATCAACAGGATTCTCAACTGGTGGAGCAACTGTAGAAGACGTTGCATTAATGCGTAAAACTGTTGGGGAAAACGTTGGCGTTAAAGCTTCTGGTGGTGTTCGTAACTTAAAAGACGTAGAAAATGTAGTAGCTGCTGGTGCAAACCGTATCGGAACAAGTTCAGGTGTTAAAATTGTTCAAGGTGAAGAAGCTAACACAGCTTATTAATTTCAAAATAATTTTAAAATAAAAAAAAGTGAGTGAGTTATTGCTCTTTAGCTCTTACGTTGGTAATATGGTAAAGCGAAGACAAAACTCACACACTTTAATAAAGAATTACCTAACTTATTCGTTAAAGGGTGATAAATATGAATACAAAATCATTAATCAACGAAGCTTTAAAGGCTCGTGAAAACGCATACGCTCCTTACTCAAAGTTTAAAGTAGGTGCAGCAATTTTGTTGAATAACCAAACAGTCTACACAGGTTGTAATGTTGAAAATGCTTCTTATGGACTAACAAATTGTGCAGAAAGAACTGCTATATTTAGTGCAGTCGCTGCGGGTAACGGTTCAGCAAAGATCGAATCAATTGCAATAGTAGGGGATACTGAAGGCCCGATTTCACCATGTGGTGCATGTAGACAAGTTATCGCAGAATTTAGTGATGAAAATACAAAAGTATACTTAACTAACTTAAAAGGTGACATCGCTGAAACAACTGTTAAGGAATTACTTCCAGGGTCATTTAGTTCAAAAGATTTACAAGGTTAATCCTTGTCTGACATCTAACTTCTATATGATGTCTGACATCCAACAAATAAAAAGTTGTGTTCGTTTTGAAAGCGCTTATATTAAATAAAAATAAATTTATTGGATTTTCGGGGGAGAAACATGAAATATATTATAGCTCTTGTTGGATTACTAGTTGTTTTCGGTCTAGCTTTCATCGCTAGTAGTGATCGTAAAAACATTAAATATCGTCCAGTCGTAATCATGGTCGTTGTTCAAATCATTTTAGCGTTCTTATTATTAAATACAGAAGTAGGCTTAATTTTAATTAAAGGAATTTCTAACGGATTTGGAAAGTTATTAGAATATGCTGGTGAAGGCGTTAATTTCGTTTTTGGTGGAATGGCAAATGAAGGTGCTTTCCCATTCTTCACAGGAGTATTATTACCAATCGTATTTATTTCTGCATTAATTGGTATTTTACAATTCACAAAGATTTTACCGTTTTTTATTAAATACATTGGTTTAATCTTAAGTAAAATCAATGGTATGGGTAAATTAGAGTCTTACAATGCAGTAGCATCTGCAATTTTAGGACAATCTGAAGTTTTCATTTCAGTAAAAAAACAATTAGGTCATTTACCTAAAAATCGTTTATATACACTTTGTGCATCAGCAATGTCAACAGTATCTATGTCGATCGTAGGGGCATATATGACAATGGTTGAACCAAAATATGTAGTAACAGCAATTGTCTTAAACTTATTTGGTGGCTTTATTATTTCATCAATCATCAATCCGTACACTGTTTCAGCTGAAGAGGATATTTTAACGGTACAAGAAGAAGAAAAACAAACATTCTTCGAGATGCTTGGTGAGTATATTTTAGATGGTTTCAAAGTAGCAATCATCGTTGCAGCAATGTTAATTGGATTTGTTGCATTAATTGGTGCAATTAATAATATCTTTGATATGATTTTTGGAATCTCATTCCAAGGAATTTTAGGTTATGTATTTGCTCCATTCGCATTCATTATGGGTGTACCATTTAAAGAAGCGGTTGACGCAGGTAGTATTATGGCAACAAAACTTGTTTCAAATGAGTTCGTTGCAATGATGGATTTAGCAAAACATGGTAAAGAGTTCTCAACTCGTACATTAGGAATTGTGTCAGTATTCCTTGTGTCATTTGCTAACTTCTCATCAATTGGTATTATTGCAGGTGCGGTTAAAGGTTTACATGAAAAACAAGGTAATGTTGTCGCTCGTTTCGGTTTAAAATTATTATTTGGTGCAACATTAGTAAGTGTATTAACGGCGATTATCGTAGGGATCGTTTTAAAATAATTTAATCCAAGCGTTTGACTTAGATCAGGCGCTTGTATTTTTTTTCTAATCTTAAAGTAGGAGGGTTGAGTTAAAAAGTGAATTTTTAACAATTTTCTTTTTAACAAGTCACTATGGGAGCTGTAGGTTTACTTTTATCTGGTGCAACTCTGTTTTTAAATAGTCTTGTTTTATTAAATAAGGCGAATGCTAAAAGTGCAGCATTATTAAACTTATTTGTTGGTACTTTACAAATCGTTTTTCCTATCTACTTATTAATGCATTTAGGTGCTGGTAAGTGGGAATTATTTAATACGGCAAGTATTTTCTTTTTTGGTATTACTTATTTATATAATGGATTTACAAATCTTAAAGGTTTTAATGGAACAGGCTTAGGCTGGTTCTCTCTTTGGGTTTCCATCATGTCTGTCCTTTGGGCTTTCGTGAACTTCGCTATAATTCATGATGTAGTAGGCGGATTATTGTGGGTTATGTGGGCATATTTATGGTATCTATTCTTTGCTGGCCTAGTATTAGGTAAGAAAATAGAACGATATACAGGAATCGTTGCAATGATTCAATCTTGGACTACAATTACTCTTCCTGCATTTTTTATGCTTTTAGGGATTTGGCAGGAGACAGTAATTTTAAATGCATGGGTCGTAGTTTTAGGAGCATCCATATTGTATTTTGTGATCCATGAAGTGAAAGCGTATGTTACAAATAAAAAATTCCAGTTGTTTAACCAACCCGAATTAAAAAATTAATGATAATACTAAAAGACTAACTTTTTAAGGAAGCTTAATGCTTTACCTAGAGTTAGTCTTTTTTTATTTTGAAAACTTTGTAGGTTCTAGAGAAAATTACCTTTTTATACATGAATGAACGATTAGTGAGAAAGCTAAAAAGAAAATATCTTATATAAAGGAGAACCTGCATTGAATGAAAAATTACTTTCTTAAAATAATTATTTGTCTAGTTTTTTTACTAATTCCATTTAAAGAAGTTTATGTAAATGCACATGAACAACAAAAACAAGTTGCTTTAATTTCGATTAAAGATGGAATGATTACACAGGCCATAAAACATATTGCTGAACGTTTCCCAAATGTAACTGTAAGGCAACAATACACTGAGACGTACTATGGTTTTTCAGTATCGGGTTCTCTTGAAGAGTTATCACAGTTAGCTAAAATGCCGTTAGTAAAGGACATGCATTTTGTTACAACTTATAGAGCTCATTTGGAAGATAGCATCCCTTTTATTGGAGCTGACGAAGCTCAATTATATAAGGATCAAAGGGGAAGAAAGATTACGGGTGAAGGCGTTAAGGTAGGAGTAATCGATACTGGTGTAGATTACAGACATCCTGATTTGAAATCAAATTATGGTGGCGGGTACGATACGATTGATTTAGATAAAGACCCAATGGAAACTAAACTTGAAGAAAAAAGTACATTTCATGGTACTCATGTAGCTGGTGTAATAGCGGCTAATGGAAAAAGAAAAGGCGTTGCACCTAAGGCAACAATCTATGCATACCGTGCCCTTGGCCCTGGTGGCGTTGGTACATCTGAAACGGTTATGGCTGCAATTGAGCGAGCAGTGAAGGATAAAGTAGATATTATTAATTTATCACTTGGTAATGATGTCAACGGACCAGACTGGCCGACAAGTATTGCGTTAGATAAGGCAGTAGAGAAGGGGGTACTTGCAATTACAGCTGCAGGAAACTCTGGACCAGGACTATGGACTGTTGGTTCTCCTGCAACTGCATCAAAGGCTTTAACAGTTGGTGCGAGCTATCCTCCTGTTCTTTTCCCATCTATACATGTACAAAATAAAGAGACAATTATTAGTCCTATGATTGGATCTGCTAAATGGGGTAAAGGTTTAAATGGGCGATTTGTATTTAAGAAATATGGGGAAAAGCGTGATTTAAAAAGAGTGAAAGACAAAATAGTCTTGCTTGAAAGAGGAAAAATCACATTCACTGATAAAGTAAAAAATGCTCAAGATGCTGGTGCAAAAGCTGTTATTGTCTTTAATAATATTGATGGAAATTTCATCGGACAAATTAAAGGTAAATTTACTGTTCCAGCTGCGACTATTTCAAGAAAAGAAGGCTTAATGATTAAGAAGATCATTGAAAAAAGTAGAGTGGAAGCTAAAACTGGACATGAAAAGAAGGTAGATATTCTAGCGGATTTCAGCTCTAGAGGGCCAGTAACAGGTACTTGGCAAATGAAGCCTGATTTATTAGCTCCAGGTGTACAAATAAAAAGTACAATTCCCGGTGGGTATTTAGCACTTCAAGGAACGAGTATGGCAAGTCCACACGTTGCTGGAGCAGCTGCTCTAGTAAAACAATTGCACCCAGATTGGAGTATGGAGGATTTAAAAAGTGTGCTAGTCAATACAGCAACACCATTATATAAGAATAATAAAAAGATGTATCATGCGTACGAACAAGGGGCTGGAAGATTAGATATTGAAAAAGCACTAGAGACTGAGACAACATTATTCCCGACGTCTTTATCTTTAGGAGTAACAAGAAAAACAGATTTACAAGTTAAGAAAGATTTTGTCGTTAGAATATCTAATAAATCAAATATATCAAAACAAGTTACAGCTATAAATAATCAGCCAGCCACTGGAATACAATGGGTATTACCTAAGCCTTTTACTATTCCACCGCATACTAGCAAAAAGATTAATCTTACTGCAACAGTTGATACGAAGGTATTAAGAGATGGATTTTATGATGGGGCAATTACGTTTAGTACAAATGATGATGAAAATCTAAGAATGCCGTTTTTATTACTACAAGGAGAACCGAACTTTCCGTCAGTAATGGGATTTCACTTTGGAAGAGTAAAAGGAAAAAATCGCTATAAATATGAGCTCTATTTACCAAGTAAGGTTGAGGAATACAAAATTGCTGTTTTTGAATCAGAAACATTCCGTTTGTTAGGTGTTATTGATGAACAGGAGAATAGTAAAAGGGGGATTATCAAAAAGGAATTAGTTTTAAAGGACTTTCCAAAAAGCGGGATTTATAAGTTTGTGATCTTTTATAAACGTAAACAATATGAAAGTGCAACGGAATCTTACGTTAACGTCGCTAAAATTTATGTTGAAGACTAAAAATTGGTAAGTAATTTTTAATAGTTTTTTAATTTAGGTAATTGACACATTTTTGTAACATATTGTATGCTTAACATGAATGTTTAAAAGGGTTTTTATTGTATGTAAATACTATGTTATTAAAATTTTTTGAACGTTTTGTGAACAATTTGTGAACGTTTTCAATGTTTAGAGATTTTAGCAAATATTTGTTGTAGAATTAACCATGATAAGACTTTTGGCAATTTTTTGAGAATGAAAATTGACATGGAGGGATTTTGTATGAAAAACAACAATCAACATCCTCTTAAAGCAATGGCACTCATGTCTTCCATTCTAGCTCAGCTTGTCGGTTCTATTCTCATAGGCATCTTTTTAGGAAGATGGATTGATTCATTTTTTAATTGGCCAGTACCAGTATTTATGATCATCTTTTTACTGTTAGGATTATTTACTGGAATCTATGGCACGCTTAAATTAGTTAAGCAATTCACACCAGGGGACTAGTTACATGCAAAAAGATAATTTTAGACGATTCACACGAGATATGTTGTATATCATTGCTTTAGCAGTTTTGGGTTGGGCATTTACCGACTATAAAACAATATTCACAGGCTATATTCTCGGAACAGTAACTAGCTTTTATTGTATATGGATTCTTCACAGAAAGATAAATACCTTCTTTGACCGAGTTTTAAAGCAACAAAAAGTTCGATCTTTAGGTACTGTAATTTGTCTTTCAGCGGTGGCTCTAGCTATGGTCATCGCGCTTCGGTATGAAAATTTTGTGAGCATACCGGCACTAACTGCGGGACTAATGACAGGACATCTTGTCATTATGATACATTTTGCATTACAACAAACGTCTTTTGCAAGGAAGAGAGGTGAATAAATTGGAACACGGCACTTATGGTTTTAAATTTATTGGTTTAGATTTTACGTTAACAAATGTTCTAATGACAACCATTGCTGCAGTAATCGTTTTTATCATCGCAGTTACATGCGCAAGAAGTCTACAAATACGCCCATCAGGAAAGCAAAACTTTTTAGAGTGGGTTATAGATTTCGTTAAAGGCATTATCAACAGTACAATGGATTGGGAAACTGGTGGTCGCTTCCTTACACTAGGTGTGACATTACTTATGTACATATTTGTTTCAAATATGTTAGGTCTACCATTCGATATCTCATTCGATGGAAACTCAGTTTGGAAATCACCTACATCAGACCCAGTCATTACTTTATCATTAGCAATCTTTATAGTTGGTTTATCACATTATTATGGTATTAAGATGCGCGGTTTTGGAGCGTATGGTAAAACATTCTTCCAACCAATGCCATTCTTATTCCCATTAAAAATTATTGAGGAATTAGCAAACACATTAACGCTAGGTCTTCGACTTTACGGTAACATTTACGCGGGGGAAATCTTACTAGGTTTACTTGCAACAATGGGTACACATGCTTATGCAGCAAGCGCAGGAGAAGGCGTTCTTTGGACAATTGCAGCGGCAATACCAATGATCATATGGCAGGGATTCTCTGTATTTGTTGGTTCAATCCAAGCGTTTATCTTCGTAATGTTAACAATGGTTTACTTGTCACATAAAGTGGCGGACGAGCATTAATCTGCTCATTAAAATTGGTAGTTAGATAAAAATTATAAAAAAAAATATATTTCTTATGATTAAGAAGGAGGAAATTTAAAATGGCTTTAATCGCAGCGGCAATCGCAATAGGTTTAGGTGCACTAGGTGCAGGTATTGGTAACGGTTTAATTGTATCACGTACAGTAGAAGGTGTTGCTCGTCAACCAGAATTACGTTCAACTCTTCAAACTTTAATGTTCATCGGGGTTGCATTAGTTGAGGCACTTCCAATCATCGCGGTAGTTATCGCGTTCATGGCATTTGGTAAAGCTTAAGATTTATACAAGCAGTTAAAAAATGGCGAAGTTTGTGTTCACATTTACTTCGCCATTCCTTTATGGCACTTTTGTTGTAAAGATTGAATTTTGAAAGTAAAGCTAGGGTCGGTAAGAGTCCTAGGCTATGTTATAAAAAAGAAAAATTATTAAATGATACCCTCGAAGGGAGTGAAGGCTTGTGTTAAACGGTTCATTATTCGTAATCGGTGAAGCAAACGGACATGGTATACCTTGGGGCGATGTAGCGTTTCAATTAGTAATCTTCTTAATCCTACTTGCTTTATTACGTAAGTATGCATTAGGACCTGTAATGGGAATTATGAAACAACGTGAAGATCACATCGCTAATCAATTAGACTCAGCTGAGAAAAACAACGCTGATGCAATGAAACTAGTTGAAGAGCAAAAGCAAGAGTTAGTTGCTGCTCGAACTGAAGCTCGTGAGCTTCTTGAGAAAGCTAGAAAGCAAGCTGATGTACAACGTGAAGAAATCGTTGCAGCAGCAAAAGCAGAAGCTGAAAACTTGAAAGAAAGCGCTAAACGTGAAATTACGCGTGAAAAAGAGCTTGCAGTACAATCAGTTCAACAACAAGTTGCTTCATTATCTGTATTAATTGCTTCTAAAGTACTTGAAAAAGAAGTGAAGTCTGAAGACCAATCTGCTATTTTTGATCAATATCTTAAAGAAGTAGGCGAAGCTAAATGAGTAACGAATTAGTTGCAAAACGCTACGCAAACGCTCTTTTTGAATTAGCAACTGAACAAAACTTAGTAGAAACTGTTGAACATGACTTACAAGTAGTGAAAAAGGAGTATGTAGAAAACTTAGAATTAAATAAGTTTTTACAACATCCTGGTATCACAAAAGAAAGCAAAAAGTCTGTCTTAAATGACACGTTTGCTTCAATCTCTGAAACGGTATTAAATCTAGTATGCTTATTAGTTGATCGTGGACGAATGAGCACTATTTCTAACTTAGTAACTGAATATGTAAAAATTGCGAATGAAACTCGTAATATTGCAGATGCAACAGTTTACTCTGTGAAGGCAATGTCTTCTGAAGAACTAGATAAAATTGGAGCGTTATTCGCTTCTAAATTAGGTAAAAACTCAATACGTTTGAAAAACGAAATTGATCCATCTTTAATTGGTGGGTACAAAGTTCGTGTTGGAAACCGTATTTTTGACGGCAGTTTAAAAAATAAACTTGTTCGAATTGAACGTGAATTAATCGCAAAATAGTTTGTAGATAGGGGTGAAATGCATGAGCATCAAAGCTGAAGAAATCAGTGCGCTGATTAAAAAGCAAATCGAAAATTACCAAACTGAAATAGAAGTTAGTGATGTTGGTACAGTTATCCAAGTTGGTGACGGTATCGCTCGTGCTCATGGTCTTGACCAATGTATGTCTGGAGAACTAGTTGAGTTCTCTAACGGCGTTATGGGACTAGCACAAAACTTAGAAGAAAACAACGTAGGTATTATCATCTTAGGACCTTACACAGGCATTAAAGAAGGCGACGAAGTTCGTCGTACTGGACGCATCATGCAAGTTCCAGTTGGTGAAGCATTAGTAGGACGTGTAGTAAACTCATTAGGTTTACCAGTTGATGGTCTTGGCCCAATCGAAACAACTAAATCTCGTCCAATTGAAAACGCTGCTCCAGGCGTAATGGCACGTAAATCAGTACATGAGCCATTACAAACAGGTATCAAAGCGATCGACGCTCTTGTACCAATCGGACGTGGTCAACGTGAGTTAATCATCGGTGACCGTCAAACTGGTAAAACAGCTGTTGCTATCGATACAATCCTTAACCAAGCTGACCAAAACATGATCTGTATCTATGTTGCAATCGGTCAAAAAGAATCAACAGTTCGTGGACTTGTTGAAACTTTACGTAAGCATGGCGCATTAGATTACACAATCGTTGTAACTGCACCTGCTTCATCTCCAGCTCCAATGTTATACTTAGCTCCTTTCGCTGGTGTAACAATGGGTGAAGAGTTTATGTACAATGGTAAACACGTATTAGTAGTATACGATGATTTATCAAAACAAGCGGTAGCTTACCGTGAGCTTTCACTATTATTAAAACGTCCTCCAGGTCGTGAAGCATATCCAGGGGATGTATTCTACTTACACTCTCGCTTATTAGAGCGTGCAGCTAAGTTAAATGATGAATTAGGTGGCGGTTCATTAACTGCATTACCATTCATTGAAACACAAGCTGGTGATATCTCAGCTTATATTCCAACAAACGTAATCTCGATTACTGACGGACAAATCTTCTTACAGTCTGACTTATTCTTCTCTGGCGTACGTCCAGCGATCAATGCAGGTCTTTCTGTATCACGTGTTGGTGGTTCAGCGCAAACTAAGGCGATGAAATCAGTAGCAGGTACGCTACGTCTTGACTTAGCGTCATTCCGTGAGCTTGAAGCATTTGCTGCGTTCGGTTCAGACTTAGATAAAGCAACTCAAGCTAAACTTAACCGTGGTGCTCGTACAGTTGAAATCCTTAAACAAGGTTTACACAAACCATTAAAAGTAGAAAAACAAGTAACATCTTTATATGCATTAACACGTGGCCACTTAGACAGCGTAGCAGTTGAAGACATTACTCGTTTTGAAGAAGAAATGTTAGCTTGGATGGACGTAAACGCTAAAGGTCTTTTAGATGCTATTCGTGATACTGGTAAATTACCAAACGAAGCTGACCTTGACGCTGCAATCACAAGCTTTAAAAAGAACTTTATTGCTTCTAAATAAGAAGGCGATTTAAATATCTGGATTTGAAGGATCGGGCTTTAGCTCGTCCTTCATTTAACTGTTTACCAAAAGGTGGTGAAAACCTGTGGCATCATTACGCGATATAAAAACAAAAATTAATTCAACAAAAAAGACAAGCCAAATCACAAAAGCGATGGAGATGGTTTCTGCTGCGAAATTAAACCGTGCTGAGCAAAACTCTAAGCAATTCGTTCCTTACATGGAAAAAATGCAAGAGGTAGTTGGTAGCGTGGCAAAAGGTGTAAACAGTAGACATCCGATGCTAGTAACTCGTCCAGTTAAAAAGACTGGTTACATTGTCATCACTTCTGACCGTGGTTTAGCGGGTGCATTTAATAGTAACGTATTACGTGCGGTAACTAATACAATTAAAGAGCGTCATAAATCGAATGATGAATTTGCAATTATTGTACTAGGTCGAGTTGGACGTGACTACTTTAAGCGTTTAGGTTACCCAATCGTTGAAGAGGTTCTTGGACTTCCAGATCAACCTTCATTCGATGATATTCAAAAATTTGCTAATCGTACAGTTCAAATGTACACAGATGGCATTTTTGATGAGCTTTACTTATCATATAATCATTTCGTAAGTAAGATTTCTCAAGAAGTTACTGAGAAAAAGCTATTACCTTTAACAGATATTGACACAGGTAAGGCAACAACTAATTACGAATTTGAACCATCTGATGATGAAATCTTAGAAGTTTTACTGCCTCAATATGCAGAAAGCTTAATCTTTGGTGCATTATTAGACAGTAAAGCTAGTGAACACGCTTCACGTATGACAGCGATGAAAAGTGCAACTGATAATGCGAAAGAAGTTATTAGTAAGCTTACTCTTCACTATAACCGTGCGCGTCAAGCAGCAATTACACAAGAAATTACTGAAATCGTCGGTGGGGCAGCAGCACTTGGCTAATCTGCTTACAACGGCTATATAAATTGATCGGCTTTTAATGAAACAATGCTAGGAGGAAAAGCGATGAGCAATGGTATTATTACTCAGGTATTAGGTCCAGTAGTAGACGTAAAGTTCGAAAATGGCCAATTACCACAAATATATAATGCGTTACGTGTTCGTAAAGAAGCGGGCGATGCAAACGAAGTAAACATTGATTTAACATTAGAAGTTGCTCTTCACTTAGGTGACGATACTGTTCGTACAGTTGCAATGGCTTCAACTGATGGATTAGTACGTGGAATGGAAGCAGTTAACACAGGGAAACCAATTTCGGTTCCAGTTGGTGACGCTACATTAGGACGCGTATTCAATGTGTTAGGTGACAACATTGACTTAGACGAAGAACTTGGAGAAGACGTACGTCGTGACCCAATTCACCGTCAAGCACCTAAATTTGAAGAATTAACTACAAAAGTAGAAATCCTTGAAACTGGTATCAAAGTAGTAGACTTATTAGCTCCTTACATCAAAGGTGGTAAAATCGGTCTATTCGGTGGTGCGGGTGTAGGTAAAACTGTATTAATTCAAGAATTAATTAACAACATTGCACAAGAGCACGGCGGTATCTCAGTATTCGCTGGTGTAGGTGAGCGTACTCGTGAAGGTAACGACTTATACCACGAAATGAGCGACTCTGGCGTTATCAAGAAAACAGCGATGGTATTCGGACAAATGAACGAGCCACCTGGTGCACGTCAACGTGTTGCCTTAACTGGTTTAACAATGGCTGAATATTTCCGTGATGAGCAAGGACAAGACGTGTTATTCTTTATCGATAACATCTTCCGTTTCACTCAAGCAGGTTCTGAGGTTTCTGCCCTATTAGGTCGTATGCCTTCTGCGGTAGGTTACCAACCAACTCTTGCTACTGAAATGGGTCAATTACAAGAGCGTATCACTTCAACAAACAAAGGTTCTGTAACTTCGATTCAAGCGATTTACGTTCCTGCCGATGACTATACGGATCCAGCACCAGCTACAGCGTTCGCTCACTTAGATGCAACAACAAACTTAGAGCGTCGTTTATCTGAGATGGGTATTTACCCAGCGGTAGATCCATTAGCATCTACATCTCGTGCATTAAACCCTGAAATCGTTGGTGAAGAGCACTATGAAGTAGCTCGTCAAGTACAATCAACTTTACAACGTTATAGAGAACTTCAAGATATCATCGCAATCTTAGGTATGGATGAGTTATCAGAAGAAGATAAATTAGTCGTAGCTCGTGCTCGTCGTATTCAATTCTTCTTATCTCAAAACTTCCACGTTGCGGAGCAATTCACAGGACAAAAAGGTTCTTACGTACCAGTTAAAGAAACTGTTAGTGGATTCAAAGAGATCTTAGAAGGTAAATACGATACTCTTCCTGAAGATGCATTCCGTTTAGTTGGACGCATTGAAGAAGTAGTAGAAAAAGCAAAAACACTAGTATAATAATTGTCTAATCGACAGCTTGTTCATCATTCTAACTGAATGGACTTGATTAGCTCACGAAGCTAGACAGGAGGAGTTCACTATGAAGACAATGAAAGTCAGTATCGTCACTCCTAATGGACCGGCTTATGAAGGCGAAACAGAATTCGTTAGCACGAAAGCAACTAGCGGTGAGCTAGGTATTTTACCAGGACACATTTCAACTGTGGCACCGTTAGCAACAGCACCTGTTAAAATTAAATCACCAGCTGGAACAGATTACGTTGCAGTTAGTGGCGGATTCATTGAAATTCGACCTGAAGCCGTTACAATATTGGCTCAATCTGCTGAAGCATCAACTGAAATCGACGTTGAGCGTGCAGTAGAAGCAAAAAAACGTGCAGAAAAACGTCTACAAGAAAGACGCCCTGACACAGATATCAAACGTGCAGAACTTGCTTTACACAAAGCAATGAACCGTTTAAACGTAGCACAATATAAGTAATTAAAAAAAGAGCCCTTTTGGGGCTCTTTTTTTGTTGGGTTATTTTGGGGTGGGTGTTAGTAGAGTGATAAGGGTGCAATTATAGTCGGGGTGCTGCTATTAAAATCAAAGAAACTGCAATTAAGTACAATGAAAGTACAAATAAATAGGTTGAGCGTGCAAATAAATTTAAATGAGTAGCAAATAAACTGTAGGTGCAATTAAAATCGATGAAACTGCAATTAAAAATTGTAAAACTGCAAATTAAATTAATAAAACTGCAAATATAATCTGGTTACTGCAATTAAATTTTGTAAAACTACAATTAAAATTGAGATAACTTCAATTAAATCTACGAAAATTTTTAGACACAGAAAGAAATAAGGAGATTAGCTAAACAGTTAATAAAGAAACATCAGCTTTTAGATCAAAATATATTAGATAAGTACAATATTGTTAAAAATGATCTACTAACTGGTGTAATTTGTATTAATTGTTATCAGTTTTTAATGGTTCGAGATAAAGGGAATTGGATTTGCAAGAATTGCTTATATGTTTCAAAAGTAGCACATATTAATGCTTTAGTTGATTACTTTTTGTTAGTTGGAAACTCGAATAATAATAAACAAGTTAGAGACTTTCTCCATATACCCTCTATCTACAACGCTTCAAGACTCCTACGCAAACTAAACCTACCATCATTAGGTACAACGACGAGCTGTCACAGCAATCCTCTTTTTAGTTTGATTCCAATCCCGCTGTTGTTAAAACACCATTTCTTGAGATTTTTAAAAGGTATTCTGCCATGTGTTTTTTTGTGTATGGCATGTCATTTTCAACCCAAAATGAAATTACGCTGAGAGTTGCGCCTGATATATAACTTACTAGTAGGTCACCTGGGACAAGGTATTTATTCTTTTTTGGTTGTATGAATGCAATGCCTTTTTCGAATGTTGTTGATAATACTTCGTAAAGTCTTCTTCTAAAAATATTTGGTCCTTGTCGTTTTAGGAGGACTTTGTAGAAGTAACTGTTTTTTTCGATATGTTCAAATAGATGGAAGTATGATTTTAAAGCCATTTCATCGAGTGAGTTTGGGTTTCCGTCATACATACCAAAATCTACATTCTTCATTGCGCTGTCCAAATCAACTAGTTTTTCTCTAACGATTTGGCGGACCATTTGGTATTTGTCTTCGTAGTGACTGTAAAAGGTTGCTCTGTTGACATTTGCTTTTTTAGTTATGTCTTGTACACTGATCGCTTCGAATTCTTTATCTGCTAATAGCGTAATTAATGCATCTTGTAAAAGTTGTCTAGTTCGAATCACACGGGGGTCAAGATTATTTTTTATGCTCATTTTTAAACTCCTTTATTAAATTACTTTAAGAAATTAAACAGTTTGTAATAGTAGTGTTGCTTAAACAACAAATTTTAAATTATTAACGGTTGAGTACGTTTATAAATCAATTATAATTAAAAACTATGAGAAGTAAAACGACAACGTGTTGCTTTACTTTTGTTACCTATATAGAGAAACGATTAAAAATTTAGGAGGAATTTTATTTATGGGGAACATGAAGAAAATGGTGTTTGTTAACATAATTACTTTAATCATATTAGTTGCAGGTGGATTTGCTGGTTATTACTATTATGATCAATCAACAAATTATATAAAAACGGATAATGCAAAAATAGATGGGCAACAAATTGTTATTTCATCTCCTGCAGCTGGTAAGCTTGAGTCATGGTCAGGTACATTCGGAAAAACATTTTCACCAAATGAATCAATCGGGAAAGTTTTAACAGCGCCTCAAACAGCTGGAGATACTGCACATGAAGTATCAGTTTCAGTGCCAACAAATGCTACGATTGTTCAAGCAAATGCAATTAAAGATCAATTAGTTGGAACAGGTTCAACTCTTGGTTATGCATATAACTTAGATAATCTTTGGGTTACTGCAAATATTAAAGAAACTGAAGTAGAAGATGTGAAAAAAGGTCAAGTGGTTGATGTGTATGTTGATGCATATCCAGATACAACTTTAACAGGTACTGTGGAATTTGTTGGATTAACAACTGCAAATACATTTAGTTTATTACCTTCTGGAAACTCTAATGCAAACTATACGAAAGTTGAGCAGGTTGTACCTGTAAGAATTGCTTTAGATCATAATAAGTCATTTGAAATTGTTCCAGGAATGAATGCTTCTGTTCGTATCCATAAGTAAGGAGGAATTTCAATGTCAACAGGAATGATCATTGCATATGGAGGGTTTTGCTTAATTGTTTTCTTTGTTATTAATCGAATCGTATTAAGAAATAAAGAAAATGACCTAAAAATAGATAAAAGAGAAGAAATGGTCCAAACGGAAGAACCAAATAAAATAGAAAAAACTGAAGAAAATCAAAATAAATCAGTTCCATCAGAGTCAAGTGAAAAACAGAGCTTTAGCATGGGAAAAGTTTTGACAGTTCTATTACTAGGCATGTTCGTGTCTATATTAAATCAGACATTAATAAATGTTGCCTTACCGAAGTTAATGGCAGATTTTAATGTAACGACTTCGACTGCCCAATGGTTATCTACTGGTTTTATGTTAGTGAATGGTATTTTAATTCCGGTCAGTGCCTACTTAGTTGATACATTTACTTATCGAAAATTATTTATCTTTTCGATGATTGCCTTTACAATCGGTTCAATTATTTGTGCTTTATCAGGAAACTTCCCGGTTATGATGGCAGGTCGCGTAGTTCAAGCTGTCGGGGCTGGTATTTTAATGCCGCTTGGTATGAATATCTTTATGACGATCTTCCCACCTGAAAAGCGTGGGGCAGCAATGGGATTGATGGGGATTGCAATGATTCTAGCGCCAGCTATTGGTCCTACAATAACTGGTTATGTAGTTCAAGATTATTCTTGGCATTTCTTATTTTACGGAATGGCTGTGTTAGGTGTCATTTCAATCATTTTGTCTAATGCTTGGTTTCATATTTCACGTAAACGTTCATTCCCAACTTTAGATATTTGGGGAGTAATAAGCTCGTCACTAGGGTTCGGAAGTTTATTATATGGATTCAGTGAAGCTGGTAATAAAGGTTGGGGTAGCACTGAAGTAGTTCTTTCTTTAGTAATTGCTTGTATCAGTTTAGGTTTATTTGTGTGGAGAGAATTAACTGCTAAACAACCATTAATAAATTTAAAAGTATTTAAATCTTTTTCGTTTACTTACACATTATTAATTAACTTAATTGTTACGACTGCTTTATACGGAGGGATGATTTTACTACCTCTTTATTTGCAAAACATTCGCGGGTTTACACCAATTAAAGCAGGATTATTATTACTTCCTGGTTCATTAATAATGGGTGCTCTTGGACCACTTACAGGTAAGTTATTCGATAAATATGGTATTCGTCCTTTAGCCATTTTTGGTTTACTTATTATGACTTATACAACTTATGAGTTCACTAAATTGTCTATTGATACACCGTATTTAAAAATTATGTTTTTCTATACTTTACGTTCATTCGGTATGTCATTTATTATGATGCCAATTATGACTGCTGGTTTAAATAAGTTATCTCTTAAGATGATTTCTCATGGTACTGCAACTCAAAATACACTACGACAAGTTGCAGGTTCAGTAGGTACAGCAGTCCTTGTTACAATTATGACGACTCAGACGACTAATCACATGGCAGACTTCTCAAATGAAATAACGTCAACGAATCCGTTCATTATGGATTGGGTTCATCAAACAGGCGCACAGTTAGCTGGTGCAGCTGGAGTAACCCCTTCTCAAGGTGGAGCTTTAGCAGTTACAACACTTTATAGCCAGGCGTCTAAATTAGCATCTATTAATGGAATCAATGATGCATTTATCTTTGCAACTGCATTGTCTGGTATTGCATTAGTACTTTCATTCTTTATGGGAAGTACAAAAAGTAGAAAGTTTGCACAACCTAAATCTAAAAATCAAAATAAGCAGTCTTCAGAAACGATTGCATCTTAAAAAAAAGCCAGTTCATGATTTTGAACTGGTTTTTTTTTCGACAGTTATCACTATTTTTTAATTTGTGGGAATTGTGAATAACTTTCTGTGGATTTGTGGATAACTCTTATACTGATATATAATTTTAGTAACTGGTAATGACAATTGGAATATTAGAAATTTATTAGAACGACATACATATAAGGTAATTTATGATTAACGGAATTTATTTTCCAACTATATCATTCAATTTTCAGATTAATGGCAATAAATATCGACACGTTTTTGTCACATTTGTTATAATGGATACGATTACAAAACTGAATAGTAAAAATTAATGAAAAATACATTATATTTATAATAAGTATATAATGTAGAGCTCTGTAGTTAGAGGAGGGACAAGTTTCGTGAATGCTTATTTAAATAATTATGTGATCGTAGTTGTGTTTCTAGTTATAGGAATTGCGCTTCCAGTTGTGGCACTCTCGGTAATAGGTAAAATTTTAAGACCGAATGTACCAACTGAAGCAAAAGCAACGACCTATGAAAGTGGTATTGAACCATTTCATGATGCGAAGGTTCGTTTCCACGCTGGATATTACATTTTTGCACTATTATTCGTTATCTTTGATGTTGAAACTGTTTTCTTATATCCGTGGGCGGTTGCATATGATCAATTAGGGCTTTTTGCATTTGTAGAGATGATTATTTTTATTCTTATGTTACTACTTGGACTTATTTATGCTTGGAAGAAGAAGGTGTTGAAATGGTTATGAAGTTAGATGGAATTTCTGTTGCTGAAATGGAAGAACTCCAAAAGAATATTTTTTTCACGACTTTGGAAGAAGTGAAGGCATGGGCAAGAAGTAACTCGTTGTGGCCATTAACATTCGGGTTAGCTTGTTGTGCAATCGAAATGATGGGTGTAGGTTCGTCTCATTATGACTTAGACCGATTTGGATCATTTTTCCGTACTTCTCCTCGTCAATCTGACTGTATGATTGTTTCTGGAACTGTAACGAAAAAGATGGCGCCAATCGTTAAACGCCTTTACGATCAAATGCCTGAACCAAAATGGGTAATTGCGATGGGCTCATGTGCGACTGCTGGTGGACCATATGTTAACTCGTATGCAGTTGTTAAAGGAGTGGACCAGATTGTTCCTGTGGATGTGTATATCCCTGGATGCCCTCCGAATCCAGCAGCATTAATTTATGGTATTAACAAATTGAAAGAGAAGATTCGTTACGAAGCTAAAACTGGAAAGCAGGTGACGAATAAGTGAGTGAAGATAAGTCAAAAGAACAGTTAAAGAAAGAAGCAGCTGAGAGGGCTAAAGAAGCAGCTCGACGTAAAATGGAACAGTTGAAGGCAGAAAAGGAAGCTGCAAAAAATACTGAAGTTCAAAAAGAAGAAGCTCATGTAGTTGAGGAGCCTACTGTTGAAAATGAAGTTAAACAAGAGGAACCAGCTTCAGAAGATGAAAAAGCGAAAGCACTTGCACTAGCGAAAGCAAAAGCAGTAGCAGCGGCGAAGGCAAAGGCGGCAGCAATCGCAAAACAAAAAGCAGCAGAAGCAAGTGAACAGGCTCAAGCAGAAGAGTCAGAGGAGACATCTGATGATGATAAGGCAAAGGCTTTAGCAGCAGCGAAGGCAAAAGCAGTAGCGGCAGCAAAAGCAAAGGCAGCGGCATTAGCAAAGCAAAAAGCAGCAGAAGGTGGAGAAACTCCAGCAGATGGTGCAGATGATGAAAAAGCGAAAGCAATTGCAGCAGCAAAGGCAAAAGCAGTAGCGGCAGCAAAAGCAAAGGCAGCCGCATTGGCAAAACAAAAAGCAACGGGTGGAGAAGACACAGCAAGTGCTGGTTCAGACGATGAAGTGGCAAAAGCAAAAGCGAAGGCAATTGCAGTTGCGAAGGCAAAAGCAGCAGCAGCGGCAAAAGCGAAAGGTAAAACAGACGGTGGTAAAGAGGCTCCAGTTGAAGAAGTGAAACCTTCTCATAATCAACCATTGTTAGATGAAGTAAAGGCATTAATTGAAAGAGAGTTTGGAACGGATGTTATTGAGGAATCAATTATTAATACGCTTTCTAAACATGATCCAACTTTTACAATCAAAAGGGATGCTTATTTTAAAGTAGCACAGTTCTTAAAGAATAATGAACAGCTACAATTTACTTATTTATCTGGATTACATGGAACTGATTTTATTGAGTACATGGAAGTCTACTCTTACATATATTCATATAAACGTAAACATGGAATCGCTTTAAAAGTAAAAGCAGACCGTGAACAACCTATTGTTGATAGTATTACTCCAATATGGGAAGGTGCAAACTGGCCAGAGCGTGAGACTTACGACTTACTTGGTATTCAGTTTGAAGGTCATCCAAAATTGGAGCGTATCTTACTGCCAGATAATTGGGTTGGCTATCCACTAAGAAAAGATTACGTTCAATTTGATGAGGGGGTGTAGGATAAGCCATGATTCGTACGGAAGAAATGCTATTAAATGTCGGACCTCAGCATCCAAGTACACACGGTGTATTTCGTCTTGTGTTAAAGATTGATGGAGAGATCATTAAAGAGGCGACACCTGTCATCGGTTATCTACACCGTGGTACAGAGAAAATCGCTGAAAATCTTCAATATACACAGATTATTCCATATACAGACCGTATGGATTATCTATCAGCAATGACAAATAACTATGTTATCTGCCATGCTGTTGAAACAATGATGGATATTAAAGTTCCAGACCGCGCAGAGTATTTACGCGTTATTTCAATGGAATTAGGGCGTGTTGCTAGTCACTTAGTTTGGTGGGGTACAAACCTTCTGGATATTGGGGCAGTGAGTCCATTCCTTTATGCTTTCCGTGAGCGTGAAATGATTATCAATCTATTAAACGAACTGTGTGGAGCGAGATTGACTTTTAACTACATGCGCGTTGGTGGGGTTAAGTGGGATGCTCCTGAAGGTTGGATTGAAAAAGTAAAAGAATTTATTCCTTATATGAGAGAGCAATTAAAAGGATATCACGATTTAGTTTCTGGTAATGAAATCTTTATTAATCGTGTAAAAGGTATTGGTGCATATTCACAAGAAGATGCAATTAATTTTTCATTAAGTGGTGCAAATCTTCGTTGTACTGGTGTTAAATATGATCTACGAAAAGATGCGCCATATTCTATTTACGATCGTTTTGATTTCGATGTTCCAGTGGGAACAGTTGGCGATGCATGGGATCGATATATGTGCAGAATGCTAGAAATTGAAGAGTCATTAAAGATTTTAGAACAAGCTGTTGAACAATTCCCTGCTGAAGGTGAAATTTTAGCAAAAGTTCCTAAAATCATTAAGGCTCCTAAAGGTGAAGGATACGTTAGAATCGAGTCACCTCGTGGAGAAATCGGTTGCTATATTGCAAGTGATGGAAAAAAAGAGCCGTATCGTTTGAAGTTTAGACGACCATCTTTTTATAATCTGCAAATTCTTCCAAAGCTATTAAAGGGTGAAAACATCGCAAACTTAATTACTATTTTAGGTGGTATCGATATTGTACTTGGGGAGGTAGACGGATAATGATAGAAAATCTTCTACAAAGTACACCGTCTTGGATAAATTTTCTCATCTATTTAGGCTTAGGCGTTATTTTTCTATTTGTAGTTTTAGGTTTCGTAACATTTGGAATCCTATCAGAACGTAAAGTAATGGGTTTCATGCAAGGGCGTATTGGACCTAACCAAGTTGGTGGACGTTATGGTTTACTTCAAACTGTTGCTGACGTATTAAAGCTACTTTTAAAAGAGGATACAATTCCGAAAGCGGCAGATAAACCATTATTTATACTTGCACCGATCATCGCATTTGCACCAGCGTTTATGGTATTAGCAACTCTACCTTTCACAGAGAACTTACAGTTTGCTGATATAGGTGTTGGATTACTTTACTATATTGCTGTTTCAGGATTAACAACAGTTGGTGTTGTTACAGCGGGTTGGGCCTCAAATAACAAATACTCACTTATTGGTGGTATGCGTGCAGCAGCACAGATGATTTCATATGAAATTCCGTTAGTAATGAGCGTATTAGGTGTTATTTTATTAACTGGAAGCTTAAATTTAAATGATATTGTTAATGCACAGGAGAATGTGTGGTTCATTGTAACTCAGCCGATTGCTTTTATCGTTTTCTTAATTGCAGCTGTAGCTGAATTAAACCGTACACCTTTTGACTTACCAGAGGCTGAGTCAGAACTTGTAGCAGGTTATCATACAGAGTTTTCAGGATTTCGTTGGGCATTTTTTATGCTTTCAGAGTATGTTTACTTTTTTGCAATGTGTTCGTTAATTACGATTCTATTTTTAGGCGGATGGAAACCAATTGCGGGTCTAGACTTCATTCCTGGGGCTGTTTGGTTCTCTTTAAAATTTAGTGTAATTTTATATTTATTAATTTGGTTCCGTGTAACGTTCCCACGTTTACGTGCTGACCAATTAATGGAGTTCGGTTGGAAGGTATTATTACCAGTTTCATTAGCTAATATTTTAATAACTGCATTAGTAAAAAGCTTGTTCTTCTAAACAAATAGACCAATCTAAAGGGGTGTGAGTCATGATTGGGTTAGTAAAAGGTTTAAAATATACTCTTCAAAATTTAACGCGCGAGAAAGTGACGTATGATTATCCAAATCAGCCGATTCCGTTACCAGATCGTTTTCGTGGAATTCAGAAATTTTATCCAGAAAAATGTATTGTTTGTAATCAATGTTCAGCAATCTGTCCAACAGACTGTATTACATTAACTGGGAAAAAACATCCTGATCCTACGAAAAAAGGAAAAATTATCGACACATACGATATAAATTTTGAAATTTGTATTCTATGTGATTTATGTACAGAAGTTTGTCCAACAGAAGCGATTATTATGACAAATAACTTTGAACTTGCCGAATATTCACGTGATGAATTGTTTAAAGACCTCCAATGGCTTGATGAAAACGATCAAAACATTCGAAAGGAGAATAAAGCATGAGTGGTTTTGTAGTTGCTTTCTTTCTTCTTTCTTTATCAGCCATTTTAGGTGGCGTAATGATGTTAAACTCAACGAAAGTTATGCATATGATGCTTTCGCTTGTATTAACATTCATCAGTATTGCAGGGATTTATGTCCTTCTATCAGCTGAATTCGTAGCTGTTGTTCAAATTCTTATTTATTCAGGTGCAGTAACAATCTTAATGATTTTTGGAATCATGTTAACGAAACATGATATTGAAAGTGAAAAACCAAAAAGAAATTGGAGAAATATAGCTGCATTAATCGGTATTGTTGCATTTGGAGTCGTTATGTTTTTAGGAGTAAACGGACTTTCAATCGACGCATCAGATGTTGATTTAGCAACAAATAATACGAAAAATATTGGATTACAATTATTTACAAATCATATCGTGCCATTTGAAGTAATGTCTGTATTATTACTGATTGCTTTAGTAGGTGCGATTATTTTAGCAAAATCAGATGATTCAAAAGAGGAGGGTACGAAGGAATGAGTTCAGTTCCAATTAATGCTTATCTTCTCTTAGCGCTAATTTTATTTTGTATCGGATTATATGGTGCATTAACAAAACGAAACACAGTAATCGTGTTAATTTGTATTGAGTTAATGTTAAATGCCGCAAATATTAATTTAGTGGCATTTAGTAAGCTGGGTGTAGCACCGTCTTTAACAGGACAAATTTTTTCATTATTTACGATTTCAGTTGCAGCTGCTGAGGCTGCAGTGGGCGTGGCAATTTTAATTGCATGGTATCGTCATCGTCAGACAGTCAATATCGATGAAGCTGATTCATTGAAAAGATAAATAGGAGGTGGAATTTGATGATGCAGTATGCTTGGCTTGTTCCGGTACTTCCGCTAATTTCCTTTCTAATCCTAATATTAGCTGGTACAAAAGGAAAGAAAGGTAGTGGGATTTTAGGAGCAACTTTAACAGGAATCTCATTCATCATCTCCTTGTTCGTCTTATTTGACCGTCTACAAGGGGATACAGTGCAGAAACTATACACTTGGTTAACAATTGGAAATATCGATATTCACGTTGGATATGTAGTAAATGCACTAAATTCGTTAATGCTAGTAATCGTTACGTTTGTTAGTACATTAGTACATATTTATTCAACAGCATATATGGAAGAGGATGATCGAATTACAGTGTTTTTCGCATATTTGGGCTTATTTACATTTGCGATGTTAGCACTTGTTATTTCACCTAGCATTCTACAACTTTATGTATTCTGGGAGTTAGTAGGCTTAGGCTCGTTCTTACTTGTTGGTTTCTACTTTTATAAAGAAGAAGCAAAAGCAGCGGCTAAAAAAGCGTTCATTATGACTAGAATAGGGGACGTTGGTTTATTTATCGGGATGGTACTTTTATTTTGGAAAACAAAGAGCTTTGATTTCGATCAAATTTTCAGTGTAATCCAAGGTGGACAAGTGAGTACTGGTATGTTAACACTTATTGCGATCTTGATTTTCGTAGGAGCAATGGGTAAATCAGGTCAGTTCCCACTTCATACATGGCTTCCTGATGCGATGGAAGGTCCAACACCTGTTTCTGCATTAATTCACGCAGCAACAATGGTAGCAGCCGGTGTTTACTTAGTAGCAACGACTTATCCAATCTTTATTGCTAGTGGAACTGCTTTAACGGTAGTTGCGATTGTCGGAGGATTTACAGCGATTTTTGCAGCGAGTATTGGTCTTGTGCAAAGAGATATTAAGCGAGTACTAGCATACTCTACAGTCAGTCAATTGGGCTATATGATGCTTGCATTAGGTGTAGGTGGTTATACTGCAAGTATTTTCCACTTAACAACTCATGCGTTTTTTAAAGCATTGTTATTCCTAGCTGCAGGTAGTGTTATTCATGCCGTACACACTCAAGACATTTTTAAAATGGGTGGATTACGTCAGAAAATGAAATGGACATCTACACTATTCTTAATCGGTACATTAGCTATTACAGGTGTACCATTACTATCTGGTTTCTTTAGTAAGGATGAAATTTTAGCTGCAACTTGGGAAAATGGCAATTACGTTTTATTCGTAGTAGCTTTAACTGCGGCATTCTTTACTTCTTTCTATATGTTCCGATTATTTTTCTTAGTTTTCACTGGGGAAGAGAAGACAAAGGGTGCGCATGAGTCACCAATGTCAATGGTCCTTCCAATGTCTCTACTAGGGATCCTTGCAATATTTGCAGGTTATATTAATACACCATTCTTTGGTCGTCACTTAAATGAGTTTTTATTAGATGGAGCTCCATTTACAATTACTGAACATAGTCATGAGCCGGTTTGGATTATGATCGTAGCAACGCTTGTTTCTTTAGCTGGTATTACGCTTGCTTACAATATGTATGGAAGAAATGTGAAGCAATCGAAACAAGAAGAAAATGGATTATTCTATGAAATTCTTCTTAATAAATATTATATTGACGAATTGTATAACGGTTCAATCGTAAAAGGTATGTTTGCAATCGGACATGTAATGTTTGCTATTGAGCGTTTTGTAATTGAAGGACTTGCATTACTAGTAAAAGGAATTGTAAGTAGTGTCGGTGGAATTGGTTCAAGGCTTCAAAGTGGTCAAGTCCAAACTTATGGATTTATCACATTACTTGGTCTTGCACTAATCTTATTAGCAATCGTTGTGACAGGGGGGTACAACTTATGATGTCTCATTTCTTATTATGGGTTGTTTTCTCACCTTTATTGGGATTATTACTAGTTTCTTTTGCTCCAAAGAATTCTTATAAGCTTTGGGCATTATTGACTTCGGTTTTATCATTTGCAGTTACTATACTAGCTTATATAGCAGGTCAAAACCATTCTAGTTTAAAAGATTGGAATATTTCATATGATTGGTTTTCATTTGGAAAATTTTTCGCTGGATCAACTAGATTGTTTCAAGTTAAGTTTGAGCTTGGAGTAGACGGTCTATCATTAGTGATGATTTTACTTACTGGTATTATCTCATTAATCGCTGTAATAGCGGGTTACTCTATTAATAAAGGTTCAAAAGGCTTCTATCAACTACTATTTATTTTACAAGTAGGTATGTTTGGTGTATTCGCAGCTCAGAACTTAGTATTATTCTTCTTATTCTTTGAATTAACGCTAGTGCCAATGTTCTTCTTAATTGGTAAATGGGGTCGATTTGATAGTGAACGTGCTGGATACCAATTCTTAATTTATAACGGATTAGGGTCTGCATTCTTATTATTTGTTATTGCTGTCCTATTTGCTCGCACAGGCACAACAAATTATGAAGTTTTAGCAAACATTATTCCAGCAGGACAACAAACAGTTAGTCCAATTTCAGAGCATTTAAAAATGGTTCTATTAATTTGTTTATTAATTGCATTTGCAATCAAACTACCATTATTCCCGTTCCATCGATGGATGGTGAATGTTCATACTCAAGCAAATCCTGCTGTAGTAATCATTCACGCTGGTATCCTATTAAAAATTGGAACTTACGGTTTAATTCGTTTTGCTTTAGGTATTTTCCCAGAGCAATTTGAAAAAATGTCGGTAGCTCTTGCGATTATTGGTGTAATTAATTTACTTTACGGAGCTTATATTGCTTTAATTCAAAAGGAATTACGCTCTGTATTGGCATATTCAAGTTTCTCACACATGGGGATTGTTATTATTGGATTAGCAGCAATGAATAGCGCTGGAATCCAAGGAGCAATTTTACAATCAGTATCTCACGGTTTAATTGCAGCACTTCTATTTTTAATAGTTGGCATGTTAGAAAACCGAGGTGATACTACTAGTTTTGACCGTATTTCTGGTCTTTCAAAATCAGCTCCAAGACTTGCCGGCTTATTGCTTTTTGGTGGTATGGCATCGTTAGGTTTACCAGGTCTATCAGGGTTCGTAGGAGAATGGTTATCATTTGTAGGCCTTTTCCAATCTCATAAAGCAATTGCAACTGTAGGTACATTAGGAATCATCTTAACTGCAGCTTATATTTTAAGAGCAATTTTACAATTAAGCTTCGGTAAAACTAGTGAATTTATTTCATCATTCACTGATTTGTCAAAACGCGAAGCAATCGCTTCGGTTATTTTAGTATTTGCGATTGTCCTGCTTGGTGTATACCCAGCTTTCGTAAATGATATGATTGTTTCATCAGTGGATTTTATCATTCAAGGGATTAGAGGTGTATAGAAGATGACTTGGAAAGCATTATCTGAATTTCAATGGGGAACAATGGGTCCTGAGATTATTCTAGTAGCTGCTGCGCTTCTTCTATTAACTCTTGAACTCTTACTACCTAAGAATGCGAGTCGTAAAATAGTCGGCTGGGTTGGTTTACTAAGCGTTGTTGGATCACTAGTATGGTTATTCACACTTTATTCACATAAACCAATAAGTCTATTAGCGGGATCGTTTAAACTTGATTCATTTGGGCTTCTCTTTAAAACTATTTTATTAATCGGGGCAATCTTAGTTTTATTACTTGCTCTTGGAGATAAATCAATTGCAGAGCGCTCAGAATACTACACATTGTTTATTACAGCGTTAATTGGAGCAATGTATATGGCTTCAAGTAGTGATTTAATCACATTATTTGTTGGATTAGAGTTACTCTCGATTTCATCTTATATTCTAGTTGGCATTCAAAAGAGAAGAGAAGGCTCTTCTGAGGCTGCACTTAAGTATGTAATTAACGGTGGTATTTCAACTGCAATAACATTATTCGGACTAAGCTATACTTATGGCTTAACTGGTACAACAAACATTACTGAAATGAATTTGGCACTTCAACAAGGAATTCCAAGCAGTAATGAATTTCTAATGATCCTAGCATTTGTGCTAGTATTTGTTGGATTATCATTTAAACTTGCGTCTGTTCCGTTCCATATGTGGGCGCCAGATGTATATGAAGGTGCTCCAACACCTGTAACAGCATTTTTAGCAACAGTTTCAAAAACAGGTGGATTTATTATCGTACTTCGCATCTTCTTAGCAATTTTTACGGGTGCATTACTGATGAAGGAACAAAAATCTGTATTTGAAGTAATGCAACCAGTTGTAGCCACATTGGCCGCGTTATCGATGATTATTGGTAATACAATTGCTTTAAAACAAAACAGTCTAAAGCGTATTCTTGCATACTCAGGTATTGCACACGGTGGTTATGTTCTAGTTGCATTTGTAAGTATTTCACCATTCATGTTTGAGGGAATCTGGTTCTACTTATTAGCTTATACATTCATGACAATCGGTATTTTAACAATTGTCTACAATGTACAACAACAAAGGGGAACTGACTCATTATCATCATTTGCAGGGCTAATTAAAACAAATCCATTTTTAGCAATTACAATGTCAATATTTGTTTTATCACTAGCGGGTATTCCATTAACTGCAGGGTTTATAGGAAAGTTAAATATATTCTTAGGGGCTTTCGTCCAAGTTAAAGGATATTATGTTCTAGGTGGTATTCTACTTTTAACTACAGTAGTATCCTATTTTTATTATTTCGGGATCCTTCAAACTATTTTCTTTAGAAGTGGTGAAGAGCGTAAAGTTGTACTTCCTAAGACACATTTATTCGTTGTATTGGTTTGTGCTATTTTAACAATTGTATTGGGTATTAAACCATCTTTAGCATTAGAGGTATTTCATAAGCTAGACATTGTGAAAGACTTCTTTATGGCGTAAAATATATTTAAATTAAAAGTGTAGGTTGATTCCTACACTTTTTAATTTGTAGAAAAAGTATAAAATTAGGTTTTCAGACTGTTTGAAATTTCGTGTACTAAGAACACATGGGCTAAAAATGCAACTAGGCAATCTGAAAATTTTTTCTATAAAAATGCGGAAAGAGGACGTGGAAAATGGAAGCTTTAGTTGGGACAGAAGCGTTATTAGCAATAATTGTCCATTTATTTTTCATTATTTTAACTTGGTGGGCTTTAACAGCAATTAAGTGGGAGAGTATTATGAAAAAAGGCCATGTTGCCCAAATTCGACTTTTTATGGTGCTATTGACGATTACAATTTCTTCTGCTGTAAGTAGTTTTTTCCTAGACTATCTTCAATATACAAAAAACATTACATATTTATTGAAATAATTTGTCAAAAAGTATGTTACGATGTACCGTATAAACCCCTCTCTACCTGTGAAAAATGGAAGTAAGAGAGGGGATTATTTATGAAAAAGACTATGTACATATTATTAATTACGATTACTTTTGCTTCTGCACTATTTTTTAATTGGGGTAAAATCGGTATGGCTGACACAGGTGTAGGCCAATTGAATCGTTTTGCAGACGTATTAAATAAAAAAGACATTTCGGTTACAAGTTGGAATTTATACGCAAGAGAAGCTAAAATGAATACTTCGGTGTCCAAAATAATCAGTAAATATAAAGAGGATTTTAAAAATTTTAAGTGGACGAAAGCTGACAATGGTAATAAAATAATTGGTACGTTTAACCATAATTTGGTCACAGAAAGAATCGTTGTTACATCTACTGGCAATAACAGCAGCTATGTAATTTATGAACTTAGTGGGACTAAATGGGACCAACAGGCTGAAAAAGAAACGAATAAGCTTATAAAGAACTCATTGGAAAATATTTTTAGTAAAGAACCTACTTTTTTTACTTGTATTAAGGGGACAATGGGTGGTAAACTTGAAGGTGTTTTGCAGGGTATAAAAAATGATTTTTTGGGGACTTTTAAAGCAACAAAAATTGAAGAAATAAAAGAAGGGGCATTCGTCTCTGTTTCAGCATATACTGAACAGTGGAATGACGCTCTGGTTGCAAATGGCAAAAAAATTAATTTACAAATTGCAATACGTGAAAACAATGTTGATAAATCAACGACAATTATTATTGGCACACCGATTATAACAGTAGAATATTGATAGATCTATTTTAGGACACGGAGGGGAAAAGTTTGGATAAAATCATTGTCCGTGGCGGGAAACAGCTTCAAGGCACAGTTCGTGTAGAGGGTGCAAAAAATGCTGTCTTACCAGTTCTTGCTGCAGCGCTACTAGCTAGTGAAGGAAAAAATATAATTCATGACGTACCAACTCTATCTGACGTTTACACGATTAACGAAGTTCTTCGTAATTTAAATACAGAGGTTGGGTTTAAAAATAATACAGTAACAGTTGATGCTTCAAAGGATTTACATGTTGAAGCACCATTTGAATATGTTCGTAAAATGCGAGCATCTATTCTTGTAATGGGACCTCTTTTAGCAAGAAATGGTCATGCACGTGTAGCGTTACCAGGTGGATGTGCGATTGGATCTAGACCAATTGAACAGCACTTAAAAGGGTTTGAAGCAATGGGAGCTCAAATTACGGTTGGTAATGGTTTTGTAGAAGCAAAATCAAACGGTCGTTTAAAAGGGGCAAAAATCTATTTAGATTTCCCAAGCGTAGGTGCAACAGAAAATATTATGTCTGCAGCAGCACTTGCTGAAGGAACAACAATTCTTGAAAATGCTGCAAAAGAACCTGAAATTGTTGACTTAGCAAACTTCATTAATGCAATGGGCGGTAAAGTTCGTGGTGCTGGAACAGGCACTATTCGAATTGAAGGTGTACCAACATTATTTGGTACAACTCATCACATTATTCCAGACCGTATTGAAGCTGGAACATTTATGGTAGCAGCAGCAATTACGAATGGAAACGTATTAATTGAAAATGCAGTTCCAGAGCATTTAAGCTCAGTAGTAGCGAAAATGCGTGAAATGGGCGTAACAATTATCGAAGAGGAAGAAGGTCTACGTGTAATTGGTACAGACAATTTAAAACCTGTAGACATCAAAACAATGCCTCACCCAGGCTTCCCAACAGATATGCAATCACAAATGATGGCACTTCTATTAAAAGCTAATGGAACAGGCATGATTACTGAAACAGTATTCGAAAATCGTTTTATGCACGTGGAAGAATTCCGTCGCATGAATTCAAATATTAAAATTGAAGGTCGATCAACTATTATTCATGGACCAAATGATCTTCAAGGAGCAGAAGTAGCTGCTACGGATTTACGTGCTGCTGCATCACTTATCCTTGCTGGTCTAGTTGTTGATGGATATACTCGTGTTACTGAATTAAAACATTTAGATCGTGGTTATGTAAATTTCCATGAAAAGCTTGCTGCACTTGGAGCGGACATTGAACGTGTAAACGAACCAAGCACAGCTGTAGAGGAAGAAACACTTAAAGATTTACAAGCGTAAACTAAAAACTAATTCAAATGCCTGGCACTTTGTGTTACCCCACATAGAGTCGGGCATTTTTGCATTTTCATGCAACTTTCTACTATCAGTTATAGACAGAAACCTTATAAAATATTCTAAAAATAATAAAAAAATAATACAATTTGTTAAAAGAATCTAATTTGAGATGAATCTATTATTTGTTCTAAATGCTTGTCCATATACATAAATTATCTTTAGAAAGGGCAATTAGTTGAAAATTGTCATTTAAAGTTGTTTTGAAATGGATAGGAGGAAAATATGAAGTCATTTAAAACATTAATCACTGCAGGATTAACTACTTGCTCAGTCGTTATTATTATCCCTACATTGCTTGTTCTACCATTTCATAGCCATACAGATGGTAGATTGGTTGATCAGCTACAGAAAAAAGCAAACCAAGTCGCAGCAGCGAACAAAAATGACAATCTAAGTATTGAAGTCTTTAGAACAAAAACACAAAAAGTAGAAAAACTACCAATCGAGGAATATGTATTAGGAGTAGTAGCATCAGAAATGCCAGCAAAATTTGAAACAGAAGCACTAAAAGCACAAAGTTTAAGTGCAAGAACATTTATCATCAAACGATTGAAAGAAGGTAAACCACTGGATGAAGGTGGAATTGTTGATGATTCAGTTAATTTTCAAGTCTTTCAGGATCGCGATGATCTGAAGAAAAGATATGGTGCTGAATACGATAAAAATATAGCTAAAATTGAAAAAGCTGTAAAAGCCACTGAAGGACAAATATTAACTTACAATGGACAACCTATAACTGCTTCATTCTTCTCTACAAGCAATGGATACACAGAAAACTCCGAAGAATATTGGAAAAATAGTGTACCATATTTGAAAAGTGTACCGAGTCCTTGGGATTCCGTTGCTCCAAACTATATATCAAAAAAATCATTTACAATAAGTGATTTCGAAAAAAAACTTAATGTAAAAATTAATAAGTCAGACATAGGGAAAGTCACCTTGAGAACACAAGGTAAACGTGTAGAACAAGTAGTGTTTGGTAAAAAAACTCTCTCTGGTAAAGAAATTAGAGAAAAACTAAACTTACGTTCAACGGATTTTTCATGGGAGCGTTCAGGTAATGAAATCATCATTACAACAAAAGGCTTTGGCCATGGAGTAGGTATGAGTCAATACGGAGCAAATGAGCTTGCTAAGCAAGGTAAAACATACGATGAGATTGTTAAGTATTATTATAAGGGAATCAACATAAAGAAGCTTAGTAAGAAGGATTATGACCTATTAGAGAAGCTTTGAGAGTTCAGACTGTTGACAAGCGCTTGCAGTCAGTCTGAAACTCAAGTTTTTTAGTACTTTGTCTACACACTGGACAGACCTCATGAAGGTCTGTTTTTTGTTTATCGGTTTTATATGAAAAGAAGAAATTAAATTTAAAAACACTCTAAATCGAACTAAGATTCGTTCATTTAGAGTGTTTTTTGATTAAAGAAAGTATTTATTTTGGGATATTACGAAGTTTAATTGCAGAATTACCAATGTTATTTGGTTCAATTTCAGTTCCTTAGTATATATAAGAATACAATTCACACTTATTTACTTAGCCCTTACTGCTTTTGAGCATATTTATAATAAAAATATCCAACAAATGGACGTACCTTTATGTTTTTTACATTTGATTTTTGCAAGTATACATAGCCAGCTTGGTAAACTGGAGCAATCGCAGCATCATCTAGTAAAAGGTCTTCAGCATTATGAAGGAGCTGAGTACGTTCTGTTTCGTTTTGTAAGCTGATTGTATTTGCTTTTTGAACAAATTCGTCATATTTAGCATTTTTATAATTTAATACATTTAAAGCTGATTTAGATGTAAATAGCTCTAAATAAGTTGTTGGATCTGGATAATCTGCGCCCCATGTATCTAGAGAGAGATCATAGTTTCCTTGCTGACGCAATTCGAATTTTTGTTGTGCAGGCTGTACGACAATATTAACTGTTAGACCTTTTAAATTTGTTTCTAATTGTGATTTTAAATATTCACCGATTTTACGCGATGTATTGTTATCACTTACTAGTAATGAAATTGTAGCTTTTGACTTACCACTTTCAGATAAAGCTTCTTTAAATAAAGATTTAGCCTCCTCTAAATTTACTGTAGAAGGATGAGACGTTGAGCCAACAAAGTCGACCCCTTTCGAGTTTTTTACTAAACCTTTAGGAATAATTCGATCAGTAGGAATAGAGCCATCGTTTAATATCGTTGTACTAATGTCCTCTTTATTATAGCCATTTGCGATAGCCTTACGTACTTTTACATTTGCTAAAAATGGATTTTTGTGATTAAAGCTGATGTAAGAGACAATTGGCATAGCTAGTTTGTTTAATTCTTTATTCCCTTTATAACGATCGATAACATTAGAATCAATAATCGCTTGGTCAAGTTCACCTGTTTCATAAAGATTAACTGCAGTTGTTGTTTCTTTCATGATTTTAACGTCAATTTTATTTACATGGACATTCTTTTTATCATAGTATTGCGGATTTTTTGTCATAGTGAATCCAGCCCCATGATCCCATTTACTAACAACGTAAGGACCATTATATAAAGTTGTATTTGCTTCTAAACCATATTTGCTACCTTGCTCCTTAACGAATTTTTCATTTAACGGGAAGAACATCGGTAAACTTGTCAGTTGAAGGAAATATGGGATAGGGCGTGCAAGTTTAATTTGTAATGTTTTATCGTCTAGTGCAGTTACCCCGAGTTTATCCACAGATAACTTTCCTTGGTTAATTTCTTTTGCATTTTCAATATCATATAAATCGTATGCAAACTGAGCTTTAGTATTTGGATCAACTGATCGTTTCATTGCAAAAACAAAATCTTTTGCTGTTACTGGATCTCCATTTGAATATTTAGAATCCCTTAAGGTAAATGTATAAACTTTACCATCCGTACTAACTTTATGTGACAAAGCAGCAGCGGGAACGTATTCTCCTTTTTCATTTGGCATGTAAAGACCTTCCATTACGCTATTAAGTGCGTTTAATGATGGTCCATCTAAAGCTAGTGAACTATCAAGACTTACAATATCTGAAGTATCCATTAAATGTAACGTATGATCATTTGACTTCGAAGCTGTTTGATTTGATTGTTGTCCACAACCTGCTAGTGCCAATGTGAATAATAAAGTAATTGATATGAAGGTTTTCTTAGTAAATATCATTTTATTTTTCTCTCCTTATTTTTGGGTACAAAAAAAGAGTCCCCGCCTTATAAAAAGGACGAGGACTCCCGTGGTGCCACCTTAATTAGTCTAAAAACCTTTAGACTCACTTTGCAGTATCAAAACAAATGAATTGAACTACCTTGTGACAAAAAGCAGTATCGAAACATGAGTTTGAATACCCGTCTCTTTTATCGGTGAGACGTCCGCCAAAGCCTACTGCATTAATAAATGGTTCGGTTTGGGTGCTCAGAAGCCCATTCAAAAATATGTCCGTACTGACTTCCACCAACCGTCAGCTCTCTGAAACTTTCATATAATCTACTCTTCTTCATCATCGCAAAAAATATATAATGACTGAAATAATTTTTTAAGTTTAAGTTTTTAATACATCGTACAAGCTTGTAGTGTGATTATATTTTGTAATAAAGAAAAATGCAAGAAAAATATTTTGTGAACTTTATAATGAGACTTATTAACTTATCCACAAATATTGTGTATAAACCTTGTGGAATTGTGGATAAATCGCTTTCATTTGTTAATATTTTTCTAGTATTTTGTGGATTAATGTGAATTAGTTTGAAATTGTGTGGAAAAATAAGAATTTTGTCGAACTAAAATTTTCTAAATTGCGTATATAATTCCAGAAATCTGTTGACAATGATTGCAGAGGTGATAAGGATGAGAGAGGAACAAAACAAAAAAACTTCTCAAAAGGTTATTAAAATGTTAAGAAAGCGTTGGGTAGTACCAGCAATTTATTTAGTAAGTGCGGCAGTTATTTTGACAGGTGCGTTATGGTATCAATATAGTAATGCTCCAACTCCAACAAAAACTGGAACTACAGTTGATACGAGAGAGCCAGAGGCAATTCCAGCTTCACAGCCAGAAGAAAAATTAACTTACCCAGTTTCAAAGGATGCAACAGTTCAAGTTAAAAGTCATTATTATGATGACTCTGCTTCAAAAGATGAGCAACAAGCATCATTAATCCAAATGGATAATAATACTTTCACGATCAACACTGGTATGGATTTAGTTGATAAAAGTGGAAAAGAATTTGATGTAACTGCAGCACTTAGTGGTACTGTTACAAAAGCTCAAAAAGATGCTGAGCTAGGTTATGTAGTTGTAGTAGAAAGTGGTAACGGATTAGTTTCATATTACCAAAGCTTAAAATCTGTAAGTGTTGAGCCAGGAACAAAAGTTTCACAAGGACAAGTTCTTGGAACAGCTGGAACAGCTTTAATTGGCAAAGAAAATGGCATTCATGTTCATTATGAATTACGCAAAGATGGTGTAGCAATTAATCCAGAGAAATACCAAGGACAAGATGTTTCATCAATTATTAGTTCTGAAAATACAAAAAGCGAAACAAAAGAATCGAATACAATGAATACTTCTGGTAATGTATCTGATGACAATGAAGAAGGTTCTTCTAATACTGATTCAACTGGAAATAAAATTCAACAATAATAATTAAGCAATTCACAAAGTGCCTAACACGTGGGAATCATACCCCATATGTGTTGGGCACTTGTTTTTTTCTGATAATTGTGCATAGTTAGACACCTTTGCTAATACAATGTTATAAACCCATCAAAGAGGTGTTTGAGGTGAGGAATCGTGGATTTTCTACCTAGTCAAAATAAATGTACCTCAGCAGGTCAGTCAGAGCAGGAAAAAGAGCAGCTTAGTCAGTCAAAACGAGTCTCATTTCACGCTTCTCACATCCATTTAGAGGAGGAGAGTAGTGTGCACGATTACATCAAAGAGAGAACGATCAAGATTGGGAAATATATCGTGGAGACGAAGAAAACAGTTCGCGTAATAGCCAAAGAGTTTGGAGTGTCAAAAAGTACAGTACACAAAGATTTAACAGAACGCCTACCGGAAATTAATCCAGATTTGGCAAATGAAGTAAAAGAAATTTTGGATTATCACAAATCAATTCGTCACTTACGCGGTGGAGAGGCTACAAAGCAAAAGTATCAAAAAGAAGACGTTGAGAAAGTAACTAAATAGGGTTTCTGAGCCTTGAAAACAAAATTAGAAATATTTAACCTCCTGTTCACAAATATTAATTACTAAAAGTAGTTCTTTATGGTAAAATTATATTTTGGTATGGAACGTATTCGGGGAACTGCTCATGAGTATAGTGAATAAGGAGGAGCCAAAAGGAATGTTTTCTAAGGATATCGGAATAGATCTTGGTACAGCCAATGTCTTAATACATGTAAAAGGTAAGGGAATCGTATTAAACGAACCTTCTGTAGTTGCAATAGAGCGTAGTAGCGGTAAAGTATTAGCAGTAGGGGAAGAAGCAAGCCGCATGGTAGGTCGTACACCTGGTAATATCGTAGCAATTCGTCCACTTAAAGATGGTGTAATTGCTGACTTTGATATTACTGAGGCAATGCTACGTCATTTTATAAATAAATTAGATGTAAAGGGATTCATGTCAAAGCCGCGTATTTTGATTTGTTGTCCAACAAACATCACATCTGTTGAACAAAAAGCAATTCGTGAAGCTGCTGAAAAGAGTGGCGGTAAACAAGTTTATCTTGAGGAAGAGCCAAAGGTTGCTGCAATTGGTGCTGGAATGGATATATTCCAACCAAGTGGTAACATGGTAATTGATATTGGCGGTGGGACAACCGATGTCGCAGTCTTATCGATGGGAGATATCGTCACCGCCTCTTCAATTAAAATGGCAGGGGACAAGTTTGATATGGAGATTTTAAACTATATCAAGCGTGAATACAAACTGCTAATTGGAGAGCGTACTGCAGAGCAAATTAAAATTGAAGTAGGTACTGTTTTCCCTGGCGCAAGAAATGAATCAATCGATATCCGTGGACGTGATATGGTAACTGGATTACCTCGTACAATTACTGTACAATCTGATGAAATTCAAAGAGCATTAAGTGAACCAGTTTACTTAATCGTACAAGCTGCAAAAACAGTATTAGAGCGTACACCACCTGAATTATCAGCTGATATTATTGATCGTGGAGTTATTCTTACTGGTGGCGGAGCATTACTGCATGGAATAGATATTTTACTTGCTGAAGAGTTAAAAGTACCTGTTTTCATCGCTGAAGATCCAATGCAATGTGTTGCAGTAGGTACTGGAATTATGTTAGAAAACATTGATAAGATTCCAAGTCGCTATTTAAAATAAAAATCTCAAGCTTTGTAGCTTGACTACACACTGAAATCTCAAGCATAGAGCTTGGGATTTTTTTGTTTGGAATTTATTAGGAGCAGTTATCTTTGTAAGAAAAGTGTTTAGGTTTTGTAAAGTTAAGATGAACTAGAAGGTAGTCAAAGTTGGAATAGAGAAAAGGAAAGTATCAAAGTTTAAAAAGCTCCATTTAAAGTTTAAATTAAGTAATTGTAAACCGTGGATTATCTAGGTAAGCAGTACATATGATTTAATACTTAAAACTCTAACATCTTAAAAATTATGTAAAACTCTCCTCTAGTTTAACTTGGGACTTGATCTAAAAAAATCGGAAAAAGGATGATGATTAGTAGATAGTTAATTTAACTGGTGTAAATGATGATCAAACTTCAAGATAAGTAGAGATACTAAATTTTATCTCTTTAAAAAACAGTAGACCTATAGAAATCAGATCTGAATTTGCAATTAAAAGTAAATTTTATCACTTTAGGCAGTGTTAAAGGTTTTTTATCTTTACTGAATAATTGTATAGGATGGGGATGAACCATGACGCATATAGTTGTTGCAGGTACGGGATATGTTGGTCTTACTACAGGAGTTTCATTTGCTTCAGTTGGTTACAATGTAACGTGTGTTGATATTGATGTTGAAAAAATTCAATTACTGCAAAAAGGAATTTGCCCTATTTATGAACCGGGTTTGAAAGAATCATTAGTAGAAAATATTTTCCTTAATAAAATTGAGTTTACAACAAATTACAAAGAAGCTTATAGCCATGCAGATATCATATTCATTGCGGTCGGTACACCAGAACTTCCAGATGGAACAGCAAGTTTGCACTATTTAAAAGGGGTTGCGAAAGAGATTGCAATTAATGCTAAAAAAAATTTAACAGTTGTTATTAAAAGTACTGTTCCAGTTGGAACGAATGAGGCAGTTAAGAGAATTATGCTGGAAAATGCCCCTCGACATTTAACGATTGATATTGTATCAAATCCTGAATTTTTAAGGGAAGGTTCTGCACTATACGATCTATTTAATGGTGATCGAATTGTCATTGGTTCCGAAAGTCAAAGTGCAACGGAATTAATAAAGGAATTATATAAACCATTTAATACGGCTATTTATACAACAGATGCAAGAAGTGCGGAAATGATTAAGTATGCGTCTAATGCATTTTTAGCTACTAAAATAAGTTTTATTAATGAAATTGCCACAATCTGTGAAAAATTAAATGCTAATGTTGATCATGTTGCTCATGGTATCGGGCTAGACCACCGAATCGGTTCAAAGTTTTTAAAAGCTGGAATTGGATATGGCGGATCTTGTTTCCCAAAGGATACGACTGCTTTAGTAAAAGAAGCTGAGCTAGTAGGTGTAGACTTAAAACTATTAAAATCTGTTATTACAATTAATAATCAACAAAAAATAAAACTTTTTGAATTAACAAAATCTCTTTTTGGAAATTTAAATAATAAAGAAATTGCAATTCTAGGAGTTAGCTTTAAACCAAATACAAATGATATTCGACATGCACCTTCTATCGATTTAATTAATCAGTTCATCAGAGAAGGTACTAAAATAACAGTGTATGATCCATATGCATTACCTGAATTAAGAAAAGTATTCGGAGATTCCATAAATTATTCAGTTAATGTGAAGGAAGCTATTCATGATAAAGACGCTACATTAATTTTGACTGAATGGAGAGAAATCATAGAAACCGATCTCCAATTATATGAGGAGCTAATGAAGCTACCGTTAGTAATTGATGGACGTAATTGTTTTGAATTGACTCAAATGCAAAAAAAGAACATCCACTATTACTCAATCGGTCGAAAGCCGGTGAATCCAATACCACAGCTTATTCGTAAATAAATATAATAAATTATAGACTCTTTAATAGGAGTTGGACCCTTAAGTTGCTTGGATAAGACACGGCACTTCTGAGATCGAGCAACCTAGAGGGAAAAAATTCTTATAACAAAAGTGAAGCGGGGTGTCTCATTAGACAGCCTTTTTTTTATGTGCAAAATAATCCACTTAGAAAACAATACATTAAATGAAATATTTTGGAAAAAGTATAAGAATAATAAGCCATGATTATAGGGTGGTGGAAAAAGTGTTTAACTATAAAGAAACCAATAGTGCAGCTACAAGTAAAAAAATTCCATTTCAAAATAATATATCCCGTTCTTTAAGTAAGGACATTTTAGAGAATATAAAAAGAATAAAAGATGATTTTGGAGATAGCTCCGACCTTGTGATTCGTCATGAAACACTTGGGGAAGGCATGCAGTATTCTTTTGCTGTGATTCATATTGACGGAATTTCAAATGAGAAATTAGTGAATGATGGAATCATTAATAAAATCGTTAAAATTAATGCAGAAAAAGAAACAACGCTGTCATTAACGGATTTAGAGAATGGCTTAAAAAGCGTAATCGCCGTTTCAAGTTTAAAATCACAATCAAGCTATACAAATCTCCTATCGGCATTACTAATTGGAGATACCGTTGTTCTTTTAGACCATGATAGTAATTTCTTAGTTGCATGTACAAAAATGGTGCAATCTAGAAGTATATCAGAGCCTTCAACACAAACTGTAATCAGAGGACCAAAGGATAGCTTTACAGAAAGCTTACGTACAAATACTTCTCTAATTCGTAATAGAATTCAACACCCAGCGCTGCGAATCGAGTCAATGAAAATAGGTGAAGTAACGAGAACTGATGTAGAAATAATGTATATAAAAGGTGTTGTAGATGAAGAGTTATTAAGGGAAGTAAAACATCGTTTAGAGGCTATTAATGCAGATGAAATCTTAGAATCCAGCTATATTGAAAACTATATTCAAAACGATCAAAAGACTATTTTCCCTACAATGATTAACTCAGAGAGACCTGATGCTGTAGTAGGTAACTTACTGGAAGGACGTGTTTCAATTTTTATAGCTGGTACACCATTTGTCTTAATTTTACCAGCTACATTTACACAGTTTTTTCAATCTCCAGAGGATTATTATCAAAGCTCATATATTGGTACTTTTTTAAGGTTGCTACGTTATATGTCCTTTTGGACTGCTTTGTTTGCACCTGGAATTTTCATTGCAATTACATCATTTCATCAAGCAGTAGTTCCAACGGTTTTATTAGTAAGCTTAGCAGCCCAACGTGAAGGTGTGCCTTTGCCAGCGATTGTTGAAGCCCTTGGAATGGAACTAATTTTTGAAGTATTACGGGAAGCCGGAATTCGAATGCCAAGAGCGGTTGGGCAGGCGCTTTCTATTGTTGGAGCCTTAATCTTGGGGCAAGCAGCTGTACAAGCAGGATTTGTATCTGCGTCAATGGTAATCATCGTATCAATTACTGCGATTGCTAGCTTTACGATCCCTTATTATAATATGTCAACAGCCGCTAGGATTCTTCGGTTTATATTATTATTGGCAGCAGCTTATATTGGTTTATTTGGAATGTTGATTGGCGGTTTAATTATATTATTACATATGTGTAGCCTACGATCTTTTGGAGAGCCATATTTTGCACCATTTGCTCCATTCCGTATAAAAAGTCAAAAAGATACTATTTTAGTTGTACCTGGTCAAGGAAACCCAAAAACCGTTAAAGAACAAAGTACTGGAGAATAAGTATGAAGAGAAAATGTATGATCTTAATTCTAATTACAAGTTTACTTTTGGTGAGTTGTTCTAATTATAAAGAATTAAACAGTGTATCAATCGTGGTAGCTATGGGTGTCGATTATATACCTAAAGATAATCAATACAATATGGTTCTTCAAATCATTAATCCGAGTGCAATTGCCAGTGTTACTGGTTCAATAGGTACACCAGTTATTTCCCTAGCACAAAAAGGTAGAACGATTTCAGAAGCGGCGCGAAATGTTACAAAAAGTGTTTCTCGTTCAAATATATACTCTCATGTAGCACTTGTTGTTATTGGTGAAAAATTAGCAAAGGAAAAAACGTTGAACTATATATTTGATGTGTTTGAGCGGGATTCCAAAATACGTGTTAATATTCCAGTTGTTATTGCAAGGAACGACAGTGTTTATCATGTAATGAATAACTTGCCAGCACTTGATAAATTACCGGCTAAGTCAATGGTAGGGAAAATTAAAAATACGTCTTCACTACTAGGAGAAAATCAAGAAATACAAATGCGTCAAGTAATATCGGCACTTTCAAGTAGTGGTAGAGAACCGGTCGTTAATGGTGCAATTTTAGAAAATGAAACTGAGAAATCTGAAACGCTTGATAATTTTTCAGATGTGAAATCATCCTATAACAAGATTGAAGGATTAGGGGTTATTAAAAAAGGAAAGTTAGTTGGATGGTTAGATGGTCCTCCAGCAAAATCAGTTCAAATAGTTGATAATGCGATAAAGGAAACGAATATACAGATAAAATGCAGCAAAACAGAATTTGATTCAATGGAGATTACACGTTTGAAAACCGACACGAAGATTAAAATGAAAGGTAAAACACCAATCATTCAGATAAAGGTAAAAGCGATAGCCATTATTGATGAAGTACTTTGTAATGACAATTTTGATCAAGCGAAAACACTAAAAAAATATGAATTATTAAGTGAGAAAGCGGTAAAGCAAACCCTAGAGGAAGGAATTAAAAAAGCACAAGGATATGGTGCAGATATTTTTGGGTTTGGCGATAAACTACATTTATCAGATCCAAAGGTTTTTAAAAAGTATGAGAAAAATTGGAATGACCAATTTCAAAAAGCTAAAGTGAAAATTGATGTTGATGTCCAAATAAATAATGTAGGTATGAGAAAAAAAGCTTATCCATTTTAGAAAAGAAGGGAATGCTAATGAATCGAAAATTATCAATTGGTGCCTACCAATTCTTTAGTATTATATTTTTATTTGAAATGGGGAGCGCTACATTAGTAGGGCTTGCATCTGGTGCAATGCAGGATGCTTGGATTAGTGTTTTAATCGCTTTGGTTACTGGATGCTTACTATTTTGTGTTTACATCAAATTATTTGATCTGTATCCCGAGTTACCATTTACGAGATATATTCAATCTATTTTAGGGGAGTTTGCAGGCAAATTACTAGCAATGGTTTATATTCTCTATTTTATTTATATTGGAGCACGAGTTCTTAGAGACTTTGAAGAATTATTAGTGATTACACTTTACAACACATCCTCTCTTATTTCAATTGGCATTTTATTTATGTTTTTATGTATGTATGCAGTCTTTAAAGGCTTTGAAGTATTCGGTAGAGTATGTGAGTTTCTATTTTTCGTAATCATCTTCATAATCGTATCAATAATTGGTTTTGAAGTAATTGCAGGAATAATAAAAACCGATAATCTAAGACCCGTGCTAGAGACGGGTTGGAAAACCATAATAAAAGAAGCATACCCTTTGACCGTTACATTTCCATTTGGTGAAATGATTGTATTTACAATGATTTTACCTTATTTAAAGAAACCGGATAATGCATGGAAGGTCGGCATTCCTGGATTAATGTTTGTAGGTCTGCTTTTAACAGTAGTAACAATGCTTAATATTTGTGTTTTAGGAGCAAATACGGTGGTCAGAGCTACTTATCCGATCTTAACAGCAATTAGTTATATCAATATTGCTGATTTTATTCAAAGGCTCGATTCAGTCGTTGTCATTGTTATTGCTGTAGGGGGATTTATTAAGATAACGGTTTTTTTCTTTTGTGCAATCATTGGAGCGGCAGATTTATTTAAAGTGAAACAATCGGATACACTTACCTATCCAATTGCAGTAATCATAGTAATTTGTTCCGTTTGGATGGCACCTGATTATTTAGAGCACTATAAAGAAGGGTTTGACATTGTACCTTACTATTTACATATACCTTTACAAATCATTATTCCTACTGTTCTGTTGGTCATAGCAGTCATCCAAAAAAAAGCAAAAACAAAAACGAAAGAGAATGCAGAATAGAAGCCTTAACTGCATTCTCTTTCGTTTTAATTAGAACTATTTTGATTTTGTTCTTGATTTCGTTTCTTTTTTAGTTTCTTCATATACGATAGGACGATTTTGGCAACGCCGAATGGTACAGTAAAAAAGAAAATTAATACATAATCTTCACCAACTAGTTCAGTTTTGCTAAGCTTTATATTCGTTAGTAAGTGAGGAAACTGATCCCCATTATATAAGTCGATTCCTTCCAATAAGCACATCTCTAGAATAAATAAACAAAGAAAAACCCAAAATACTTTCAATGCCCGCACCCCATTTATAATGACTAATTACTATTATTTTGGTATATGATGGCAGTGATTATACGAAAAGTTAGGGGGAATTTTCTGTAATTTAATAAGTAAACAGTCGAACACAGTAGGTAGCTTGAATAAGTTGGATGACCCTTTGTTTATAGGTGATCACTAATAACGGGGCTTAAAAGTAATAGATAACATATTGAGTTCTATGATTGGCTTATTTGACTAAGTAACTTACCGTTTTAGCTCTTGTAGAGTAATTGGAGTAATAATGGTAAGCAATTGAGCGGTTTCATTATTGGTTTGCGTTAACTTACAAAATAAGATAGTATTATATTAATAGCGCATAGAAGCTGGTCTTAAGACTTGCTTCTTTTTTATTAACATATTGAATTTTTATAAATGGAGGACTACATAAAATGTTAGATATTAAAGCAATAAAAGAAATTCTTCCTCATCGTTACCCATTTTTATTAGTAGATCGTATTATTGAGCACGAAGAAGGTAAACGTGCGATTGGTATTAAAAATGTAACTGCTAACGAAGAATTTTTTAATGGTCATTTCCCTGATTATCCTGTAATGCCTGGGGTACTAATTGTAGAAGCTCTAGCACAAGTTGGAGGAGTTGCGGCGTTAAGCCTTGAGCAAAATAAAGGAAAACTTGCATTATTTGCTGGTATCGATAATTGCCGCTTTAAAAGACAAGTAGTACCAGGTGATCAGCTAAGACTAGAGGTTGAACTAGTGAAAATGCGTGGACCAATTGGTAAAGGTAAAGCAGTAGCAACAGTTGACGGACAAATAGCTTGCGAAGCTGAACTTACATTTGCACTTAAATAAATAGAGTGAACAAAAAAGAAGCCTATTTTAAAAAAATAGGCTTTCTTTTATTTTTAAGAGAAGGGCATTTAAATATAAGTAATTCAAATTTACTTTTATTTTAAGTGAGGGTTTGCTTTACTTTATAATTTCTTCTCTAAGTGTCTCTAAGTATGACTCTTTGTCATCCCTATAAAACAAATTATATGTGTCAAATGGAATCATTTTATCATCTGTCGTTACAAAATGAACACATGATTTTTTTACGCTTCGAACATCTAAATCATAATTATCTTGGAATTTCATAATTAATACTCGAAATACATTTTCATATCCCATTCCACTTGGTAAAATAACTTTTGGTAAACAACATAGAAGATCCTTTAAGCCTTGAAATCCACTTTGAGGGGAGTGATTTAAACTAAATAATTTGAAAACTTTGTTTCGTAGCTCTTCATCACTCTCGAAAACTATTGTATTCCTTTCACCCTCAAGCAATACATTCTTATCAATGATACTAGTTAAAGGGGTGATTTTACCGCCCATTTTTAAAGCATAGCCCATTGCTAAACTGTCAGGATGGCACGGCACTGGAATAATATCGTCTTCAGAATAGAATTCACTTTGTTTAATAATCTCTTGGCGAACTTCACTCAATGTTAAGCGTTCAGTTGATGGGTCATAGTTTTCTGTTCTTCCTGCGTGTTGAATAGGTTGGAATGTTACACCACGTACACACTTTTGTTCTGTACCCCATTTAATAATTTTGCCTATTTCATGGTCGTTTAAGCCCTTTTTTAGGACAGCAACCAGTGTAGTACTAATATTATACTTATTTAAATTATGAATAGCTTTTTGTCGTACCTCTCGTAAATCGCGCCCTCTTAGCTCAAGAAGTGTTTCCTCTTCAAAACTATCAAATTGAAGATAAATTTCAAAGCCAGGTTTGTAACTTGCGAGTCTTTTTACAAAGGCTTCATCAGTGGCAATTCGAATTCCGTTTGTATTGACCATGAGGTGTTTAATGCTTCGCTTTTTTGCCTCATCTAGTATTTCAAAAAAATGAGGGTGGATTGTCGGTTCACCACCGGAGATTTGAACTACATCTGCTTCCTTTTCGTTTTTAATAATCGTATCAAACATCCGTTTAATAGTTTCTAAGTCTTTCCAAGTAGTTCGTTTAGGAGAACTTTCTGCATAACAAATCGGACATTGCAAATTACACACATCTGTTATTTCAACAATACTCAAACAACTATGTTGTTCATGATCTGGGCAAAGACCACAATCGTATGGACAACCGTATTTAATTGGGGTGTTCCATCGGTGGGGCATTTCACTTGGTTTAATAAACTCTCTACATAATTGATAATAAGGAATATCTGTAGAAATTAAGACTTTTTCCATACCATGGTGCATGCAGCGTTTTAACATATAAACGCAATCATTTTCAAAGATAATTTTTGCTTCTACTTTTCGTAAGCATTTACTACAAACAGATATTGTAAAATCACTGTACGTATAAGGACGATTTGGCACGATAATTTCTCCTTCTCTGATAGATAAAATAGATAGCGTAATATAGTACGCCTAATAAACAAGTTAGTTGAATGCTACTCATTTCTCCATAGGGCTTGATTGTTGGTTTTAGCCACTCAATGAAAAACCTATAAAGAAAATATGAAGCGGAAAACAGAGCAAAGTGAAAACCCTCATAAGGTTTTTGTTTAAAAATGTATTTTATAACGAACAGTAAACAGCATAAAAAAGCAATGTCATAAAGTGATGTTGGATGACGTTTTATTCCATCGCCTAAATCAATTCCGAATACACTTGACGTAGGGATTCCATATGTATCATCTGTTAATCCAGTTAAAAAGCAACCGATTCTTCCAATGCACATTGCCAGACAAAGTGGGAGAACCATATCATCACCGGTTGAGCTTGTTTGGTTGCAAAGTTTTTTACTTAACTCAACTCCAATGATACCGCCTAGTAATCCACCAACAATGGTTTTTCCTTGAAATATTCCAAATAGACCATGACTATGAATGGTGTGCAACAATTTTGGGATGTCTTGAAGTGAAGCGACAATCAGACTGCCAAAAAGGGAACCAAGAATTGCTCCAATTAGTACGTATACGGTTTTTTCTTCACTAATCGTTCCTTTTCGGCGGAACTTAATATATACTCTAAATCCAATAAAAAAGGCTAAACTTTCAAAAACTCTATGTGGATGAAGTTCCATACCAAAAAGTGGGATCATTACAGGGGTGTGTATAGTATCACTTCCTTTTTTATTTCAAAAAATTTATTGTCATGATGCTAACCCTATGATACTATTTTTCTGAATATTCTACTATCATATATTTATAGGAAGTTCAGATTAGGGAGGGGGGATGAGGTTGCCAGATCACCGCGATTATCATCCAGTTGCTAATTTTTTTAAAGGGCTTTTTCTTGGAACTCTTACTTCATTCAGTGGAATCCTTGTTACTTTTTTAGGAATAGATTTTATAAGTTTTTCAATAGCGGCGGGAATTGTCGTTGCTATACCACTTTTAATAGGTATTTATCTTTTGTTAGTCTCCAAAAGAAAGTTCTTGGCAATTGGGTTTTTCATGTCTCTCCCAATTGTATTCTTTATATTCTATTCGATTTGTGGGGCCATTTTTTATGATATATGATAAATTTTCTCCTTTACAGAGGAAGCATCGTTAGTATCCAGCAGACTACAGATTTAATATTCAAACCCAAATAAAAAACATGCATATTCCCACCGCATGTTTTTTTACTGTTTTATTAACCGTATAAATTAATTCGTTTTTCTCCACTCTATAGCTTTTCGCTCTATTTCCTTCACAAAGGCATCTTTTCCATCCATGTATCCATAAATATCATTTGGGAATTTTTCAGCAAGCTGCGCTTTTAATTCCCCATATGCTTTCATCTCATCCTCATGTACCCTTAAAAAAGCGGGAACTGCTAGATGACGCTCAATTTCTTTTTCATTATCAAACTGATACATATGCATTTGGTGGGTACGATTCTCGCCACCTTTTCGGAAGTATCTTCTACGTGGAAGACCGAACTCACCAAGTCCCTCATAACCAATTTCTGCTAATTGATCATTATACTTGTCTATATTTTCTATGTTTTTAATGACAGGTAACATATCGATAATTGGTTTTGCCTTTAAATTTGGAACTGATGTACTACCTATGTGATGAATTTCAATAAGCTCATCTTTTAAGATTTCACGTATAAGGTTAGCTTCTTCTTGGAATAATTTTTTCCAGTTTTCATCATGGTTTTTGACAATTACGTTCCTTCCAGTATTTGTGCCCATAATAAAACCTCCGTTTAATAGAAAATGGGATTATCTCTATACAATAATCCCATTTTTCCGTCATATTAAACACCTAACAAATCAACAAGCTCATCCATAGACAATTCTGTAATCCACTGTTCGCTCGTTATGATTGTATCGTTAAGTGATTGTTTCCGTTGTAGCATTTCATCAATTTTTTCTTCTAGCGTTCCGATCGTTACAAATTTGTGGACTTGAACGAATTTTGTTTGGCCGATTCTGTATGCTCGGTCAGTCGCTTGATTTTCAACTGCTGGATTCCACCAGCGGTCAAAGTGCATTACGTGATTTGCAGCTGTTAAGTTTAATCCTGTTCCACCAGCTTTGAGTGAAAGGATAAACACTTTTACATCGCCGTTTTGGAAGCGGGAAATCATATTATCCCGGGCAGTTTTAGGAACACTACCATTTAAGAATAATACTTCTTCACCAAATTTTGCTTGGATTGCCTCTTTAAGCATATCACCCATTCTCACATACTGGGTAAAGATTAGACAGCTTTCTTTTTGTTCAAGGATTGGGTCTATTAATTCGAATAATCGTTCAACTTTACTTGATCTCTCTTCGAATTCAACAAGCTGGGATTCTTTTAAGAATAAAGAAGGGTGATCACAGATCTGTTTTAACTTATTTAGCATCCATAAAATGCGGCCTCGGCGTTCGATACCAGTTAATGTATCGATTTGTTTTAGGCTGTCTTGAACAACTTGCTCGTATAATGCTGCTTGTTCAACTGATAACGGACAAAGCATCTTTTGTTCTTGTTTTGGTGGAAGATTTAAAGCAACATCTTCGTCTTGCTTAGTTCGTCTTAGTAAGAAAGGTGAAATTAAACGATGAACAGCATTTATCTTTTCTTCATCTCGGTCCTTCTCAATAGGGTTTACATAATTGCTAGCGAAACGGTTTAGTGAACCTAGATAGCCTCTATTTATAAAATCAAATATTGTCCAAAGCTCCGTTAAACGGTTTTCCATTGGAGTACCAGTAAGAGCAATCCGGTGCTCAGCTTTTAACCCGCGAACTGCGCGAGACTGCTTTGTCGTTGGATTTTTTATGTTTTGAGCTTCATCGAGAATGATACTTTTCCAAACATATTGCTTTAGGTCTTCATAATCTAAAACGCTTAAAGCATAGGAGGTGATGACAATATCGACATCTCTCATTATTGAAAATAAGTCTTCACCTTTTAAACGGTTACCACCATAGTGAACATGAACAGTTAAATCAGGGTAAAATAATTCAATTTCTCGTTTCCAATTGTTGATAACAGAAGTAGGGCAAACAATCAATGATGCTCCTTGTTTTTCTTCGTTTTCTTTACGGTAAGCTAAATAAGAGATCGATTGAATTGTTTTACCAAGCCCCATATCGTCAGCTAGTAGTGCACCAAATCCCATATTTTTCAAATGAACTAACCATTCGAATCCTTTTTGTTGATATGCTCGTAATGTTGCTTGCAGATCATGAGGAACATTAAGCTCGGGAACTTCTGAAATGGATGTTAATCGTTTAGTTAATTCTCGGAATACATCATCTACTTCAATTTCAACTTCGGCAAAAGGTGAGTGATCGTCCTCAGGTTTTTCAGTCCCTTGTAGTAGCTCATGTTGAAGAACTTCGTGAAATCTAAGTCCTTGCTTTTCAGCCTTTGCCATCATTTTTTTCATACGTGCAATAAAAGCAGGATCAAGTGCAATCCATTGACCGTTAAATTGAATTAAACGTCTTTGATTTTCAACAAATTGTTGGAATTGTTGTTCTGAAAGCTCCATTCCATTTGTAGAAATTCGCCAGTTAAAGTCAACTAATGTTTCCATATTGAAAAATGAGTTTCCAGCAGGTTTTCCTTTTACACTTGCTTTTAAAGTCATCTTATTTTGCTTTAAAGCTTGCCACCAGCTTGGTAAAAGAACTTGAATATTTGCGGAAAGTACTTTTTCACTATCCTCTGTTAAAAATGTCCAAGCTTCTTGTTCGCTTAAAACTTCTTTTGGCTTATGATCATCGATTAAGTTTGGTGCTAATAATCCTACTCCTTGGAATGTTCGATCTAAATACTCAGCATAAGAAGAATGCTTTTTATGTAATGATTCATGTCCGTTATATTCATAAGGTTTTATGGTTTTTCGCTCATCAATTAAATACGTACGTAAATTCCAGTCATCATGCTCACTCATTGGTTCTTCAAGTACTAATCGAATTGAAAATGGAACATCATCGTCTCTTAGCCCGATTTTTACATGCCAATCGTCTTCATCAATACTATGTGTGAGTTGCTGTTTTATATAACTTGGATTGTGATACAAGCCCCTAGCAATATCCCAGCGTTTAGACTGTAAAGTTTCTATTTCAAACTGTTGTTTAATTGCAGAAGAAACCAATTCTTGTAAAGTTGGTTCTAATTGTTCAAATCCATCAATTTTCCATAGCTCATCGCTAGTCTGATAATGAGCAAAGCTTGGGGAAACGTGGCCCTCGTTAAAATCATCGTATAAACGTGAGATTACCGAATGAAACTCATTTGCTTCATCTAAATAAGTAATCTCTACTAATGAGTTTTCTTGATGTTCTCTAAAAAAAGTAAGTGCTTCGATTGGAGTTAAAAGAATTCCTTCAATCTGTCCGACTCGGGTCGGTTGCAATAATGTCCCATAATATGAAGGTTCATGCCATTGAAACACTAGATGCTTCCATGCGGTTACCGGTAAAATGACACCGTGACTTTGCATTCCATAAAGGAGTAAGCCTTTTCGCTCAACCCATTTTACGGCAATACTAAGATTTGCTAGTCGCTTCATTGACTAATTTTCCTTTCTTTAATTCCTCTTGAAGTGCACGTAAACGAATAAATTGAGATTCAACATACTGAATATAGTCATCCCACTCATTCATGCGCTTTAATTTTTTATAATTTGTTCTTAGTTTTTTCAAATATCGAACTGCTATTTTATAGTTTGCTCGGCCTTTTAATTCAATGTAATAAAGAACCAAGTGATGGTATATAGGTAATACAGATTGAGGTGAGTACTTATGTACTTCCTGAAGGTCATGTTTATCAATGTAATCAGGATTGTAAGAATATAAGTGCATTTGTAGCTCAGCCCATCGCTTGTATTCTCGATTATGCATTAAGTAATCAGTGTACTGCATCACACTATATGGAAGTAATGCTTGATAAACTACTTCTAGCCCGGCCGTTTCATTTGTGTAAAAACTATTGTACTCATAATTAGTAAGGAAATGTTTCGCAAAAGTAGTTTTTGCATATTCATCATCGCCATTTTTTAAAAAGTGTAAAAGCATCTCGTAATATAATGGCAAAAATAATGTTAGCCGATCTGTTTCATTGTTTTTTCGAAGACTTTCTATCCAGTAGGTAAAGCAATAAAGAGTACGTTCATTACTGCTGTATTGTTTTATAATGGACAGCATTGTTTCATCTTCTTTTAATAAATAATATAGATGAGCTTTTCCTAAGTCTGCATAATAATTGTCCTCAACCTTTGATAAAGTTTCTAAATCCTTATATAAAATCTTTGGACTATTTAATAGCTCTTTATATACATGACGAAAAGAGTTATATCGTGGAACTATACAAAGATTTCTTTCTAATAAAAGAGCCTGTAACTGCTCACGAAGAACTTCTTCATACTGAGTAGACACGGAACCCCCAGTTAAATTATGTAATTGTCTACTTACTGCCTCAATTTGATTTTCTAGCATTGTCATTTCGCGAGGTAAATGTGCATTGTCGTAAACTGTGCTTTGAATTTCGATTTGTCCGACCATTTTATTCATTGTAAAAATTGACGCAAGTAATTGATATAGTAGCTTTTCCTTTTCTTGACGTGGTTGTTGATTCAATAATCCATGATAAAACCGTTCATATAATGGATATACAAAATAAACATCTTGGTAAAATGACGTTCTTTGCTGTTCTATATACTCCTTATACTTTTTCTCAAATAACTCCACTGTCTCTTTCGGTCGATCCTGCTCAAACATACTCATTTGATCTAACAATTGGCGACCAGTCATGATATTCGGGATACTTTTTAAGGAAGACTGCTTAAACTTCCTCAAAATATCTCCGACTAAAGAAAATGAAGCGGCAGCATAGCAAAGAAGTGCAATTTGATGTTGGCATGGAGGAGCTTCGTAGCAATCACATCCATTTTGATCATGGTTTTCAATATGTAGAATTGGTAAATGAATTTGGTCCCCTTCTTCGACAACACCAACTAGGCGACCTTCGCGAACCGAAACATTATATACTTGACCTAGTCGATACAACTGTAGGCCAGTTTCAACAAGCTCTGCGTCCCTCGTATTTTGAGGAGAAAGCTTTGAAAAAAGTGAATATGAAAGTTCATAAATAATATCTTTACTTAAATCACGCTGAAGCATTCGATGCCTCCTTACTCGAAACATTCTTATTGGTAATTATACCCTAAACAAATACGATACACATAGCCGAAAAGGGAAAAATTGAAAGTTGATATAGATTGTTACTATTAAGTTGTAATTAAGATTTTGGAATCATAAAAAAAAGAGTGGGAAGCAATTAAAATTCTGGAACGCAAATGAAAAGTCGGGATCACAATTAAAACCCGGAAATCACCAATAAAAAGTGAGAATCCGCAATTAAAATCTGGGAATCGTAAATAAAAAAGTGTAAATCGCAATTAAAATCCTGGAATGGCAAATAAAAACTATCAAATCAAATATATTCAAAAAATAAATTGTACTTATATGTAAAATCCTCAGTTTCAACTAAAATCGATAAAAACATACCTATATTTAAAGTAAAAAACGTAACAGGAATGGGTAAGTGTGTAATACAATTTTAATATGCAATGAAAATGCTAATATATTAAAATATTAATATATTAGACATTTAAAAAAAGCTCCCTAAATGGGGAGCTTTTCGTCTGTTACGAGTAAAAAACAATTACTTACATATACACAATTGTTTTTGATTAACTAGAGAGGTGAAGGGATTGAAGAAAGGTTATATTAGTTTAATTGTTTTAGTACTTATGTTTAGTATGTTTAAAGATGTATTTGCGGAAACAAAAGCTGCAGACAAATGGGTTGTAACTCTAAAACCTACAGAATTGACCATTCAGAGTACTGGAGCTGGAGGAACAACCAGTGGCACAACAACTGGAGGAACAACCGGTGGTACAACAACTGGAGGAACAACCGGTGGTACAACAACTGGAGGAACAATCGGTGGTACAACAACTGGAGGAACAACCGGCGGTGCAACAACTGAAGGAACAACCGGTGGCACAACAACTGAAGGAACAACCGGTGGCACAACAACTGAAGGAACAACCGGTGGCACAACAACTGAAGGAACAACCGGCGGTGCAACAACTGGAGGAACAACCGGTGGTACAACAACTGAAGGAACAACCGGTGGCACAACAACTGGAGGAACAACCGGCGGTGCAACAACTGAAGAAACAACCGGTGGCACAACAACTGGAGGAACAACCGGCGGTGTAACAACTGAAGAAACAACCAGTGATGTAACTAACACAACAACTACAATAACAATACCAGCGAACATTAAGTTAAAAGTAGATAAAGAGGAAAATGACCTTTACTATGTTACTTATAATGGGAATGCTGGAACTATTTTGAAAAGTGCAGTCCGAGATGCTACTCCATGGGAAATCTACCCTACGGCGAAAGTCTTTAAAGTAACAAACGATACACCTCTATTATTAAGTGAAAATGGTAAATTAGTGAATAGGGGAACAGTAAAAGCAAATACGGTTTTTAGTAAAATAGGTGTGAAGGATCAGTATTTAATGATCCAATATTCTAATCAAACTGCTTATATTGATAAAAATAAAACAATTCCTTTACCAAATGGGACATTGCCTGTAATCAATATTGTGACTCAGCCTGTCAAAATTACAGCAGGTGTTGCAGTGCGAAATACTAAAATTGTCTTCCCGCGTGATCCGAAACCAACAATGGTTAACATACCTGCTAAGCAAAAAATAGTAATTGATTCAGCTTATTCCTCTTATTATGTCGTTAAAGTTGGGGGACTTAAGGGGCTTATCCCTAAAGCGGATATTTCGTTAAAAACATATAATTACGTTGACCCAAATGGTGATTACTCATATGAAGAATTGACAGCGGATTTACAGGAGTTGAATGCTTGGTATCCTGGATTTACTAAAGTTGAAACGATTGGTAAATCGGTAGATGGTAGAAATTTATATGCGATTAAGCTAGGGACTGGAAAAGCTGAAATTAGTATAAATGGTTCGCATCATGCTCGTGAGCATATGACAACAAATGTCATAATGGAAATGCTTGATCAGTATGCTAGTGCGTATGAAAAAAATACAAAGATTTCTGGTTTTGATGTAAGAAAAACATTATCACAAACGTCTATTTATTTTGTACCAATGGTTAATCCTGATGGTGTAATGCTTGTACAAAAAGGTGCGAGCAGTGCAAAGAATCCAAATCAGGTCATTAAATTAAATAATGGTAGCAAGAATTTTAAAGCTTGGAAGGCAAATGTACGTGGCGTAGATTTAAATCGTCAATACCCAGCTGGGTGGAATACGATTTCTGGTAATAAGTCAAAGCCTGGACCTGATAACTATAAAGGTACGAAGGCTCTAAGTGAACCAGAAGCTAAAGCTTTATATGATTTCACTAATAAACATTCATTCAAAAATACAGTTGCATACCACTCATCAGGAAATATTATTTTCTGGCATTATAATCAATCAGGGACTCAAATGGCTAGAGATAAGGCAATTGCTACAAAATTATCAAAACAAACAGGTTATAGTTTGGTCGCTCCCGCAAAAGGTGGAGGCGGTGGATATAAAGACTGGTATGTCGCTGCAAAAAAACGACCTGGATTTACGATTGAAATTTCTCCTTATGTAGGGAACAAACCAGTTCCAAATAGTTACTTTAGTAGTATTATGAAGAAGAACTTACCAGTTGGTTTAATACTTGCTAACGAAAAGTAAAAAATAAGGCCATTTTTTATAATAAATCCATAAAATTTAATTATTCTTCGTGCACAATTTGTTTTTCATTTCATTTTATGTTACTATAGGTACATACTTAATAAGAAATTGGTTAATTCAATTCATGTGTTAAAAGGGACGAATTTTCATCCTGTTCTAATGTGTGTATTTTTTCTTAACAATACTCATTAAGTGTAAAAAAACAGGTATATATGGAGGTTCGTACAATGAACACAGGTACAGTTAAATGGTTTAACGCAGAAAAAGGTTTCGGATTCATCGCTGTTGAAGGTGGAGACGATGTATTCGTACATTTCTCAGCTATCCAAGGCGACGGTTTCAAATCTCTTGAAGAAGGCCAAAAAGTAAGCTTTGAGATCACTCAAGGTAACCGTGGCGCTCAAGCTGAAAACGTAGTTAAATTATAATTTCACTTTTGAGTGAATAAAAGGCTGCTAGCATTTTTGTTAGCAGTCTTTTTTTATTTTTGTGGAGAAGTGTTAATGGCGTCGCCTGCAAATAAAATGTCCACAATCGTATATAAACTATTTAAAAAAGTAAATCTGAAAAAAATATTAAAACTTCTAATATCTTCCATTATAATGTATTAAATTAACTAATGGAATTAAAACTGGTAAATATAAAAAAATCTTACCGAGAAAACACATAAGGTGGAATCGAAACTATATTCATACTTTATTTTGATCAGTTGGTCCTCCTGGGTATTCATGAAAGTAACTAATAAGTTCGAAAATCAACAAAAAAAGAGCTTAAAGTAAGCTCCTTTTCCTAAAAAATCTTTATTTTAATGCAGAATCAATTAATTCGGTTGCTTCAAGCTGTGATATGCCTTTAATTAAGCTAAGTTCGCCAACAAACATGCGTTTAGCCATGTCTAGCATTTCTCTTTCACTAGGGTTTAAAGGTTTTTCCCTGCCTTGAAGCGTTAGATCACGTACAACTTGAGCACCAGCGAGTAATTCGCCAGACTTTAGTTTCTTCATGTTTAAATCATATTTTTGTTTCCAAGATAAGGAATCGTCGGGAAGACCATTTGAAAAGTCATCTAATACATTACTTAAGTGTTCTTTGTCTTCGACTAAACGAATTTTCGTATTTGACACCTTCCCTTGAGGGACCATCAATTTTAAATTGCTGGATGGTATGTTGATTATGTAGTACTGTTGTGTTACACCTTGTATAACTTTCTCTTCGATGGAATCAATTACTGCAGCTCCCTGCATTGGGTAAATAATTTGATCGCCAATTTTGAACAATGTACCCACCTCCGAAAATTCTTATAACTTAAGTATAACATTAATAAATGAAATATCAAAATTTATATGATAACATTTGTAAAATAAAACTGTCAATAATTTTATGTATATTTTTTTACTTTTTTGGGGAAAAGATGAACATGTCATATGGTCGTGGACATAATATGAAGAAAGAGACTGTCGAAAGGAGGTTAGGTTACTAATGAATTTTCGTGTAGTTATTTTTATCGTTACAGTACTTACTTTTTTTACAACGACCACCGGATGTAGCCAACAAGAGCAAAGAGAGCTACAGAAGCTTCCCGATGGCGTATTTCTAGCAGCATCTGAGCTTTCTTATGAAGCATTTCTAAGTAAAGAAATAGGCAGAAGCTTAAGAGAACATAAAGGAATTGCTGATCCATTACTTACTCAAGTTCATAAGAATCTTAGCGATTATAGTCTTGTTTCCATTACATCTGGTAATATTGGTTTTTCTGCAATAGCACTAAAAAACAAAAAAAATAATAGTTTACTATTTGCTTTTAGTGGATTAAAGAAAATTAATATACAAGATATTTACCAAAGATTAGTTGAATTTGAAACTCCTGAGAATGGTTCACCAATTGTCGTAGATCAACAAGCTCAGCAAGCATATGACTGGGTTACAACAATATTAAATAAAAAAGAGAACTATCATTCAAGTGTGTATGTTACTGGTCATTCGTTTGGAGGTTATTTGGCTCAATTTGTGGGTAATCAACTTAAGAATGATAAAAAATTGAAAAATCATTTATTTGTACAGGGCGTTACATTTAACTCATTAGGTGTACTATTAGATGATGGTTCGAAAAAACTTCATGCAAAATCACAAAAAGTCCAAAAAACGTTTAAACCGCTATTTACAAATTACATTGTTAAGGGTGACCCATTGGACTACGCCAATAAAACCTTCTTTAAACAAATAACTGGGTACTCACTCCAGCATCTCGGTAATGTCAAATATATTACAGTTGATGAGAATTATAAATCGTCTTTAACGGCTTTAGAAAAAACAACAGATTTATGGACAAAAGCAAGATTATTGAAACCTTTGTACCCATATCACGATTTAGTTGAGTTTGAGGGTGCGTTTTGGAAATAGAGTAAATTATTAAAAATACTAAGATTAATCTACTAAACCTTTTTTGTTGGTTTAGGAACTAATCTTAGTATTTTTTTGTTCCAAAAAAAATGTAAAACTAGTTATTTCTATATTAGTAGTCATTCACGGAGACATTTAAGAGGCGTTTTTCATAAGATGTTATATCTAAATTAATATTCATAGAATGGAGGTTAAAGTTGATTGACTTATTTTCTTAAAATTGGACAAGCAATTGAAAATAAGAAAACTACTTTTTTAGTTTCAAATTCCCAAAAGTTTTTAAGTAATAAAACTACTTTGTTTGCAGTTAGCCTCAATATTGATGGTGGTAGTTTTACTGATGTGAACTTTGATCAGAAGATAGATGGGGGAAATTTTACCGACACACCTTTAGGTAATATAGATGGAGGGAATTTTTAATGGCGCAAAAAATACAAATTCGTAGAGGTCTTAAAGCAAACTTACCGCTTTTGGATGTTGGTGAATTTGGCTTTACTACCGATACAAATGAATTATTTATTGGATCTAGTAATGGTAACATCTTATTTTCAAATCGGAATGAATTATCTAGTTTAATTATTAATTTAAAAACTTTAGGGGTAAAATCAGGAAATAGTACATTTGCAGCAAGTAATTCAGCGATTCTAAAAAGTTTAATTACACAATACCCAAATGGTGAATTTACTTTTTATTTACCAAAAGGAGAATATTATTTTAATCCAATAGACCTAACTAGTATATCAGGCAGTATTACAATAAAATTAAAAGGTGAAAATGATGGATTATCCCCATCTTGGTTTAAAAGTGTATCCACTACAATTAAGACAAATAAGCAAGATTTTATATATGACCGAAGAAATCCTTCTCCAGGCATTTGTTTCTATGTGGAGGATTTAAAGTTCTATTCTTATGAAGGTTATACAGAAATTCCAACCGGAGTTTGTTTTGGAGCACAAAATGACGGATCTGCTGAATACAATTTCCATTTTTATAATGTATTCATTCATGGCTTTGATTACGGATTTAAATCACCAGGTTTTTCATGCGCTGGTAGCGGTGGTAAACATATGTCATTCTCAACTTGCCACTATGGAATATACATTAGTTCAGCTAGTCATTTATTTCAAGCAGACGATGTTGAGTTACTTTATAATCGAGTTGGTATTAGATTTGGTTATGGGGGTACTCCATGTTCAATTTCAAATATCCACGTAGCAATTGGCTATTTAGGCGCAGATAAAAATAATTTCGATCGCTTTATGGTCATTCACACAAAAGGTAGTGTGAATATCTCTAATTTATATCAGGAAGCATACGAATCAGACGCGCAGCCTGAGAAGACAACGATAATTGATTATGAAGGCTGGGCATTTGGAATTAATCCAATAATTATAGAAAACATTCCAATTATCGCTCCTTCAGGAAATGGAGGCCTTTTTTTAAGAGGAAGAACTTATTTAGGTGAAGGTCCAGAAACAGGAACTGTGAATCCGGTTGAGATTGATAGCAGTGATATTAATCAGTATCCAAACGGATGTGTAATTTTTAAAAACTGTATGCCTCCAAGTGATTTCACAACTTTGAAATCACTAATTGATATAAATGGTTCAGATGGAACAGGTTACTATTTTGAAGGTATGGAAATATATAAAAATGGGTTGTCTTTATCAAAAGACTCATTGTATAAATTACGATCAAAATTTAACTATGTTAGTTATAATTTGACGAGCTTTCAAAATTATTTAATGTATAATTTCTCAGATTTACAAACGCCCGTCTCAGATGGAGTGGCATTTAAGGATAAATTTGTTGAAATGGCATCAAAGGTAATTGTAAAAGGATCAGTTTATATAGATGCTGGGATTTCAACTAATGTAAAAGTAGTATTAGGTGTAATTTATGATTACTATGATGATGCTACTGGTGGTACAAATAATAGAGGTGTAGAGTTTTCGCCAATTTGTACAATTGATACTACAGGTGGAAAAGTTTTCAATGGTGGTAATTTCTATGTAGATGCAAGTTTTACAAAAGGCACAAATCATAATTATAGAAGTCAGATTAAATTAGGTTATAAACTGGTCGACGGAGCAACAAGCACTTACAAGTTAAAGTCTACTGACTTTAGTAAAATAACATATAATGTAGAAATACGGAAATTACTATTCTGATGAATGGATTATAGAGGGGGGAAGTAATTTGAGTTATAAATACCTCTTCATAATTTACTTTTGGGGCGACGACGTCCCCTTTTTTTATGGGCTTTTTGGATATCTCCAGTCAGTATTTAGAGAAGTTTCAACTATTTAGACTGACTGGAGGCACTGGATTATGATGCGAAGAGTCCTTAGAGGAAAATTAGCACCTTAAATGAGTAATCAACACAATCTTAGTGAACGCATTATTGTTAAGCGTTATTTATACTGTATATCATCTCTAAGAGACTCAACCTTTGTAAGGGCCAGATCGATATCTGCTTCACTAACACCAAAATGTGCTAAAGCATCATGAAGATGGGTAGCAATTGCATTAAAATGTTCAGGTTGAATATTCATGCCTGCATGGGCTTTTGACATTGATTTTCCTGAATATTGGTTTGGCCCTCCTAAAGCAAAGCTGATAAATTTTGTCTGATGGCGACGCTGCTTATCCATATCTGTTTTTTCGAAGAAGTGATTGACCGTTTTATCTTTTAGTACTAAATCATCGTAAAAATAGTCCACAACTTTTCCGACTGTTTCTTCTCCACCATATTTTTCGTACAGAGTTTGTTCCATATTAAAACTTCCTTTCATAATAGGCTAAAACTAGAATTCCCGAAGAAACTTGGAAATATTACTAATTTTTTACTAAAAATATTTCTTAAGTAAAAATTTGTAAAAAAGAAAACTTAATAGTTGATGTTAAATCTTTGGCACTTTTGATTAAACATAAAAAAGAAATTATTCAATTTAAACGACGACTTGGCATATATGGAAATATCTATAATAAATTTATTATATAGAATCTACCATTTAGCAGTGGGGCGTGAAAAAAAGGGACAAGTTTGGAAAAAAACGATTAGACTACTTCATTAATATTATTATTTTTTTAGTTTTAGTGATTTCTTTATCCTTAAGACAAAGCGTTTAGCATAATATTTTTATCCTTAAATTGAAAGGGAAAAATAGTTTTTAGTAGATTAGCACCTATATTTCTTAAAAAAGAACAACTTTAGACTTAATTTAAGAAATATATTTAAACTTTTAAAAATAATTTAATAGGAATTTTTAATTAAAAAAATTAAAAACAAATGTATTTTAATTTGGTAAAAAGGATGTAAATTTATAGAAAATATTATTGACTTGTTCTTTTTAAGGAATTAAAATTTAGTTTATAATTAACGTAATTTTCAGTATTTGGTTGAAACAATACGCCATTTAGAATGGATTAGTATCTATAATATATATCATTTTTTACATTCAGCTGTTCGTTATATAGAAACTGAACGTTAATTTTAAATTAATTTAGTAGTGACTTTGTAGAATTTTAATACCTGTTTCTATTAAAAATGAATATTATTATCCATAGTTTTGTTCAATATAAAGAACCTTAAAGAAATTTACCTTTAGTTATTTTTGAATTATAGAATAGGTACAAGTCCTCTCAAATTTCGTTCTTTATAATGAACTTATTCGATGTAAGCAGTATAAACAAAATATTGAAAAAAGTGGTGATGAATTTGGAAAATGAATTTAACATTAAAAAGTTATACGCAATCATAAAGAAACGTATATGGATACTTATTGTATCAATCAGTCTATTTTTTGCTTTAGGTGGAATCTATACAGTCTATCTTACAACTCCACTGTACTCCACTTCTTCTAAATTAATAGTAAATGCAAAAACACCAGATTTAATGAACACACTATTGGTAATGGTAAAAGAGCCATCATTATTGGAATATGTTATTGAGCAGATGAATTTGAATATAACCTCAGATGATTTGAGCAAAGAAATTACAGTTGAAAGTGTAAACGGTTCATCGGTGGTTAAAATTACTGTAGTAGATTCAAATCCTGATTTAGCGGCAGAAATAGCCAATACTACAGCAGATGTTTTTATGAATCAAATGCCAAATATATTAGGATTTAAGGATATTAAACTTTTATCGCGTGCAGAGGTCAATAATATTCCAATTAATGAAAATTATAGCAAATATAGTATTTATGGATTGTTAGTAGGATTAGCTGTTGGTATAGGACTCGTCTTTTTACTTGATTCATTGGATGACACGGTGAGGTCAGAGCAAAATGTTGAGGAATTACTTGGAATTCCTGTTTTAGGGACTGTTTCTAAAATGAGAAAGAAAAATACGTCATTAAGCAAAAGTGAAAGGAAACTTAATGCTATGAAGGAGGAGTATCATGCGATTAATGAACAGAAAATCATCACAATTAAAGAACAAAATCAATCTAATCAATCTAGTAACTTCTAATAGTCCAAATAGTAGAATTTCTGAGGAATACAGGACAATTAGAACAAATTTTCTAGGGTCAGTGGATGGACGGAAGACCCAATCTTTAATTGTGACTTCTCCAAACCATAATGAGGGGAAATCTACAACTGCGGCAAATCTAGCAATATCACTAACACAGTTGGGAAAAAAGGTTCTCTTAATAGATGCTGATTTAAGAAGACCGAAGCTATTTTCTGCTTTTAATATTGGTAACTCTCTTGGATTAAGTAGCGTATTAACAGGAGAAAATAGATTTGAAGATGCAATAAAACATACGGAAATTAAAGGTTTAGATTTATTACCTAGTGGACCAACTCTTGCCAATGCAGCTGATCTATTAGGTTCAATATTAATGAAGACATTAATCGAGACAGCAACAAATCAATATGATATGGTCTTGGTTGACACACCTCCTGTTCTTGAATTTGCAGATGTAAAAATTTTCTCAGATTATTGTGACGGTGTAATATTGGTTATTCGCTATGGGAAAACAGAAAGTAATGATCTTATTCAAGCTAAAAAACTATTAAATGATAGTTCAAAGTTAGTAGGAGTCATTCTAAATAACAAAAGATAAGGATATTAGTTGCTAAAAAATAGATTTTATTTTTATAACCTTGTTCTTTATTAAGAATAATACCAACTTGAAGTAAAGGTGATGTCTTCTTACCTCTATCAATGAAGGCACTCGGTTATACTGTGGGTTGAAAGATACCTTAGACGCAAGTCGTCGAAAGTGTGATGTGAGGGTGGGTTGGATGCCCAATATTTAATTTAAAGTCTTTAACTATTGGATTTTTAAAGGGATTCAATAGTTAAAGACTTTAAAAATTTTAAGTGAACTCGTGTAGAAAAGGAGTAAGAAATGTGACTTATAGACAAAGAGTTTCTTTTATTATTTTCTTAGATTCATTTATTGTATTAACTTCTATTTTCTTTAGTCGATTTTTAGTAAACGCAACGATTGATGTTTTCAAAGCTCCGATTGTTATTAGCTCAATTACATTGGTACTTAGCCATCATTTATTTTCATTTATTTTTAAGCTATATAAGAAGGCCTGGGAGTATGCAAGTATCGGAGAACTAATCATAATCTTTGAAGCAATTACTTACTCAATTCTTTGCACTGCAATCGTACAGAAGTTGATTATACATGAAATGTATTTCCGACTATTAACGGTAACGTGGGTTCTACATATTTTGTTAATCGGAGGAACCCGTTTAGTATGGAGAATATATACAGATTCGTTTAAGAAGAATACAGAGAATAAAAATAGAACACTTATTATTGGTGCTGGTGCTGCAGGTACAATGGTAGTAAGACAATTGTTAAAAAATTATGATTCAGAATTAAAGCCAATTGCATTTATCGATGACAGTGTTAAAAAACAAAATTTACACATTTTGGGTATTCCGGTAATAGGTGGAGTAAACCAGATTGAACATTATGTAAATAAACTAGATATAAGCAATATAATAATTGCAATTCCATCCTTAAGAAGAAAAGATCTTAATAAAATTTTACAAGAATGTACTAAAACAAAAGCAAAAACAAAAATTCTACCAATGCTAGAGGATATTATGACTGGAAAAGTATCCGTAAATCAATTTCGTGATGTACAAGTTGAAGACTTATTGGGGCGTGAGGCAGTTGAATTGGATATTGAAATGATTTCAGATTCAATTACAAATAAGATTGTATTAGTAACTGGTGCAGGCGGGTCTATTGGGTCTGAGATTTGTAGGCAAATTTCAAAGTTTAGTCCAAGTACTTTAATTTTATTAGGACATGGTGAAAATAGCATTTATACAATAGAAATGGATTTAAAAGAGCAATTCGTAAATACTTCGATTAAATTTGTAACAGAAATTGCAGATATACAAGACGAGAAGAAAATGATATCGATTATGAGAAAACATAGACCGCATGTAGTATACCATGCAGCTGCACATAAGCATGTTCCTTTAATGGAACAAAATCCTGAAGAAGCAGTGAAAAATAACATCATTGGTACACTAAATGTTGCAACTGCTGCTAGTTTATATGACGTTGAAAATTTCGTTATGATTTCAACTGACAAAGCCGTAAATCCAACTAGTGTAATGGGGGCAACTAAAAGATTGGCAGAAATGATAATTCAAAATTTGGATCGAAATGGTAAAACTAAGTTTGTCGCTGTGCGATTTGGAAATGTCTTAGGTAGTCGGGGGAGCGTGATTCCTTTATTTAAGAAACAACTTGAAAAGGGTGGACCAATTACAGTAACTCATCCAGATATGGTTAGATACTTCATGACGATTCCTGAGGCTTCGAAGCTGGTGATCCAGGCCGGAGCTTTAGCTAATGGAGGAGAAATTTTTGTATTGGATATGGGCGAGCCTGTAAAAATTGTTGACCTTGCTAAGAATTTAATTAAATTTTCAGGTAACTCAATAGATGAAGTGGGAATTGAGTTTACTGGCATACGTCCAGGTGAAAAGCTGTTTGAAGAATTATTGAATAAAGAAGAAGTGTATGAACAGCAAGTTTATCCGAAAATTTATGTAGGAAAGACATCAAAACTATATATTGACGAAATAAATGAAATAATTTTAACATATTCTACATTGGATCAGGAAAATCTCAAAGGTAAATTACTGAATATTTCGAACAGTAAAATTGAAATAGAACAAGTGCTTTCAATATCTTAAAGGAGTGCCCATTTATATGAAAGTAAAAAAAGGTATTATTCCAACGGTGGGATTAGGGACTAGATTCATCTCAGCTACAAAAGCAATGCCAAATGTAGAGAAAAATAAAACTGGAATGGTTAAAAGGCATAATTGGTGAATTCTATGAAAAAAATATTATATATAACGACACTAAGTAGAACAATCAATGCCTTTTTAGTTCCTCATATTAAAAAACTTATCAGTGATAAAAACATAGTTGATTGTGCCTGTTCAGTTGATTTAGAAATCGATAGATCTCTAACTGAGCAAGGCGTAAATATTTACGACATTCCTTTTTCTAGGAATCCATTTCATCCATCAAATCTAAAGGCATTTAGACAGCTTATCAAAATACAAGTAGAGCATAAGTATGATATTGTACATGTCCATACACCAATTGCCGCATTGTACGGAAGACTTTTAAAGGCCAAGTTTCCCCAACTAAAAACAGTATATACAGTACATGGATTTCACTTTTATAAGGGGGCTCCCGTTACAAATTGGTGTATCTATTATCCTATTGAAAAAATAATGGGTTACTTTACAGACACAATCATAACGATGAATACTGAGGATTTTCAGAGAGCTCAGAAATTTAATATAAATAGGATTCTAAAAGTCCATGGTGTAGGGGTTGATTTTGCTTCCTATAACATGGATTTATTTCATAAGGATGAAATTAGAAGAAAATTGAATTTAAGTAAAGATGACTTTGTTATTCTTATGATTGCAGAGGTGAATCAAAATAAAAATCATAGGCAGATGATTGATGCCGTCGATATTTTAAAAAATAGAGGGATTCAAGTCAATGTAGTATGTGCAGGCGATGGACCGCTAAAAGAGGAACTAAAGGAAGTAGTAAGAATTAGAGGATTAGAAGAAAATATACAGTTTTTAGGTTTTCGTAATGACATTAGTGAACTTATAGCTGCCTGTGATATTGGGATTCTTTTATCACATAGGGAAGGTCTCCCAAGAAACATAATGGAGTTAATGGCATGTAAGAAAACAGTGATCGGTACAAATATCAGAGGTATTAGAGATTTAATTGAAAATAATGTAAATGGATTTTTAGTACCAACTAATGAACCAACCGTAACTGCGGACAGAATTGAACAGCTAATTAAGGACAGAGTATTATTAGAACAGATGGCTTCGAACGCGAATCACTTTATTAAGAAGTATGACGTAAATCAAGTGGTAAGTAGTATAGCTAAATCTTATGCTCTGTAAGTAAGGAGTCTATTACTATGAAGAGTTTACACGTTTTACCAATGAATAAGCTGAGTGGAGCCGAGAAATTGGCTCTTATTTTATGTAAAAATATGAAAAATGATGAACCAATAGTTGTTTGTGGTGGAGAAGATTTAAAATCAATCTTTAAAAAAAATAATATAAAGAGCTACTCAATAGACTTTAAAGATAAAAACCCAATAAAAACATTTTTGAATCTAAGAAAAATAATAAAAAATAACAACATTAAGATTGTTCATGCACATGACAATATAGCATCGATTTTTTCTTATTTAACGATAAAAATGTTTCACTTAGACGCAAAAGTTCTTTCTCATATTCATATTTGTTATCCATGGTTAGAAAGTAATAACCTAAATAAACTAATTGATACTTTTTTTCGAAAACGATATGACCATAATATTGCGTGTGGCAAAGAAGTATTTGAATACTATAAAAAAAATTCTGACTTTATCAATCATGTGAACACTACTACGCTCTCGAATGCGATTGATGTTGAAGAGATTAGAAATTATGTAGATATGGATAGAGAAAGAGCCTATCGAGAATTTAGTATACCAAAAAGAAAGGTAATAATAGGTTTTGTTGGTAGACTTTCCGAACAAAAAGGAATCATTCCTTTTATTTACCAATTAGCAAAACAGAAAGAGAAGTTTGAAGAATGCCAGTTTTTATTAATAGGCAGCGGAGATCAGGAAGAAGAGATAAAAAGTTTAATAAAAAATCTAGAATTAGAGGAATTGTTTAAACTCACTGGGCATCAAGACAATGTTTACAAATTTTATCCACTTATTGATATATTCTTTTTGCCATCGATAAATGAGGGACTTCCAATGGTAATTTTAGAAGCAATGTGCTTTGAAAAACCTGTAGTTGCAATGGATGTGGGAAGTATAAGTGAGATTATAAAAAATGAGCATAATGGATTCATTATTTCTAATTTAGATTATCAACAATTCATAAAGAGTTTACTATATTTAAAGAATCAAGAGTTAAAACGTAAACAATTTGGAGAAAACGCTTATCACTCAATTAAAAAAGATTACGATATTACAAACTATGGAGCTTCAATAAAAAAAATATATATCAGTATGTTAAAACTGGAGGGATAAAGTGTCAAAGTTTCTTACAATTTTAACCCCTACATTTAATAGAAGTAAATTGTTAATCGACTGTTATGTAAGTCTAAAGAATCAGACATTAAAAGATTTTGAATGGATTATCATAGATGACGGAAGTATTGATGATACGAAAGCGATCGTTGCTGAACTAATGAGTCAAAATGAAATAGATATAAAATATTTTTATAAAGAAAATGGTGGAAAGCACACAGCTTTAAATGAAGGCGTAAAACATGCCCAGGGAAAGTTATCATTAATTTTAGATAGTGATGATCGTCTAACCCCTGACGCTGTAGGATCGATTAATAATTACTATAAAAAGTATAAGGAGCAAAAGGACATTGGAAGTATATCGTTCCTAAGATGCTACAGTGATGGAAAGATAATTGGTGATACTTTTAATGAAAGTGAAATCATTTCTACTTATATTGATTTAATTATGAACAAAGGGACAAAAGGAGATAAGAGCGAAGTATTTGTTACGGATATTTTAAGGAAATACCCATTTCCGGTATATAAAAATGAGAGATTTATTGGAGAGCATGTTGCTTGGGTACGAATTGCACGTAAATACAAAACGTTATATATTAATAAACCTATTTATATCACTGAATATTTAGAAGGAGGATTAACGAAATCAGGAAGAAGATTACGGATTAACTGTCCTTTAGGTGGTATGGAAAGCAGTAAAGAAACTATAGATAAAAATTTCAGCTGGAGAGTTCGAATTAAAAGTATGATGCTATATATTTGCTATGGTTTTTTTGCCAAGAAAAAATTAAATTGGATGTCAAAAAATTCGAAACAGTATTTATTATTCTGGTCTACTTTACCTGCAGGTATAATGTTATATCATTATTGGAATGTAAAGTATAATAACTGATTTTAGTAAGGGTGAGTCTATTTTGGTACCTTATGTTTTGACTTTACTATTTGCTTATAGCTATGGGTGGTTAGCAAAACGATTTGGAAGTATTAAAAATAAGCAATTCATTAATAATAAATATTTTATCTTTCCTGTATTAATTACTTTAATACTGATATCTGGACTTAGATTCATGAATGCTCTTTATAGTGATGAATGGATCTATCGAAGTGATTACGCCAAAATTGGAAATATGGATTTTAAAGATATATTTTCATTAAAGATTGAGCCGGGTTTTGCATTACTTAATTGGGCATTGTATAAAATATCGATTCAACCGCAATTTCTTATATTTATTTGCGCAGCAATAACCAATACGCTTATAGTTTTAACAATTGCTAAATTTAGTGAGAAGTTTGAGTTAAGTATACTCCTTTACATATGTATTGGCTTTTATTTTACTAGTTTTAATATTATGAGACAGTACCTAGCAATCAGTATTGTATTTTGGGCAATAAGATATCTGGGTAAAGGAAAATTCATAAAATATTTGATCTCCATATTAGTCGCGTCGACTTTTCACTTTTCTGCTTTAATAATGATTCCAACATATCTAATTTATAAAGGAAGAGCTTGGACAAAGTGGACAATTCTAACAATGGTATCTGGAGCCACGTTTACCGTTTCATTTGCTATACTCGTGAATATATTAGAAGCAGCTCTAGCAAATACTAAGTATAGTGATTATTTGAAAACATTAACAGAAGGTTATTATGGTGTTAATATTTTGAGGATTTTGATATTTATAATTCCGTTATTTCCTTTATTTATTTGGAGAGTACCACTAAAAAAAATATATTCAAATAGCGATCATTTGGTAAATCTCTACGTAATAGGCGTGATATTTATGTTACTTTCATCCAATTATGTTTTTATTGCTAGGATTGCAGATTATTTTACGATATTTAGCGTATTATTGATTCCGAAACTAACTGCATTATTTAAGAAAAGCAGCTTTAATCAATTAATTTATTTTGGCATTATGGTTTGTTATATGACGTTTTTCTATTATCAAATAAGCAATAGTGCTGGTTACACTAGTATTTTCTCAATATAAAAGGATAGAGAAAGAGGATGGAAATATGAAAAAGGTATTATTTCTAGTTTCGGATATGGAAAGTGGTGGATTTCAAAAAAGCTTAGTGACATTATTACAATGTTTTGATTACAGTAAATATAAAATAGATATAGCTGTATTCTCACCGACTGGGATCTTTTTAAATCAAATTCCAAAAGAAGTAAATTTAATAAATCTGGCATTCCCACCTTCGTTTTTCAAAAAATTCCCGGGATGTATTTTAGATCTAATAAAGGAAAAAAAGATAAAATTTGCATTGAAAAGAACATTTCATTTCTTACTATCCAGACTTAATAAAGGTTATGCTGCAATGTATATGTCATCTAACTTCCCTATTATTGATGAGCATTATGATGTCGCTATTGATTATAATGGTCAACAAATTCTTTATTATTTAGTAGATAAGATAAAAGCCAATAAAAAAATAACCTATTTCCATAATGATTATGAAAAATGGAGTTACTACTATTCGGCCGATAAATTATATTACCCTAAAGTGGATTACATTGTAACTGTCTCAGAAATTTGTAAACAATCTTTAGATAAATTTTTTCCAGAATGCTCCCATAAAACGAGAGTTATTGAAAATATCAGTTCACCGACATTAATTAACAATATGGCGTGTAGTAACTTAGACTTGTTTGATGGTTTTGAAGGGACCAAGATTGTAACCGTGGGTAGACCTTTAATGAGTAAAGGGTACGATATTGCAATTAAGGCATCTGCTAAATTAAAAGCAAATGGATATAATTTTAGATGGTATTCGATAGGAACCTCAAATGAAGAATCAAAGTTTAAAAAAATGGTAACAGATTTAAACCTAAATAATGATTTTATTTTTTTAGGAGAAAAAGAAAATCCTTATCCATATATAAAACAGGCCGATCTCTATGCCCAGCCCTCACGATATGAAGGTAAGTCTGTAGCAATTGATGAGGCAAAAATACTAAATAAGCCTATTATTGTTACTAATTTTTCTACTGTACTAGATCAAATTGAAAATAAAGTAAATGGTTTAATTACAAATATGGACGAAGAAAGTGTGTTCAAAGCTATAAAAGAGGCAATAGATTATAAAGAAAAACTAACCCTATTAACTGCAAATCTGAAAAACGAAAAATTAGGTAATGAGCACGAGATAAATAAGTTATATAGATTAATAGAGAACAATCAGGAGAAAATTTCGAATGAAGAAAAAATTGCTGTTCTCAATTGAGTCCTTAAGGATAGGAGGTGCTGAAAAAAGTTTAGTAACTCTATTATCAAAGATTGACTATAAGAAATTTGATGTGGATTTATTTTTATTTAATTATTCAGGTGAATTTATTTCACTAGTACCAAAGGAAGTAAATATTATTAATAAAGATAATGATTATAAATTTTTTTCAGCACCACCAATTAAATCACTAACTAATTTATTAATAAGTAAAAAATACAACCTTTTTTTTACTAAATTCATTTTTCTTTTTATATTAACAATTCATAAATACATTTTGAAAAAAGAGTATATTGGATGGAAGTATGTTAGTCACTTTCTTCCCAAATTTAATAAAGAATATGATTTATCTGTGGGATTTCTAGAAAAAAAATCAATCTATTTTTCAGTAGATCATGTTAAAGCTAAGAAAAAAGTTGGATGGATTCATACAGACTATAGCAAAATCCCTTATAACTATAAGTTAGATAATCACTATTTTAAAGAATTAGATTTCATAATGACAGTTTCAAAGCATTGTAAAGAAGTGCTAATGCAGAAATTTCCAGCATGTAATCATAAAATAAAAATAATAAATAATATCGTCTCTCCAAATTTAATAAAAAGTATGGCAAATGAGATGGTCAAACACAATATAGAAAAAAGTACGAACGAGATACTGATTGTTACTGTTTGTAGATTAATTCCTCAAAAAGGGATAGAGGATGCAATAAATGCATGTGAAAAGTTAGTTAATCAAGGGTTTAAAATAAAATGGATAGTTATTGGAGATGGACCTGAAAAAGAAAAATTAACTAGTTTAATAGAAAATAAAGGATTAGTAAAACAATTTTTTCTTTTTGGGAGTAAAGGAAATCCGTATCCTTATATGAAAATGTGTGACATTTATGTGCAGCCTTCACATGTAGAAGGATTTGGAATTACGGTATTAGAAGCTAAGATTTTAGGTAAAGCAATTGTAACGAGTGACATCCCAGAATTTAGAGAGCAGATACAACATCATGAAAATGGATTAACTTATGGCAATATCGATGAACTAGTATCGAATATAGTGAAAATAATAAAGGAAAAAGATCTATCCTTAAAATTTATGAGGAACTTAGAAAATCAACAATTTGATAATTCAATTGAAATTAATCAGTTAGTAAAAATTATTTAATTAAAAGGGGGGGAGATCTTGCAACCTTTAGTAAGTGTAATAGTTCCTATATATAATGCCGAGAAATATTTAAAAGAGTGTATTAATTCTTTAATTTCTCAATCTGAAAAAAATATTGAAATAATTTTAGTGAATGATGGATCTACGGATAATAGCCTCAATATTGCATATGAGTATGCTAATAAAGATCCTAGAATAAAAGTTTTAAACCAAGAAAATGCTGGTCCAAGTGAAGCTAGAAATAATGGAATTGATCATTCCTGCGGTAATTACTTATCCTTTATTGATGCTGATGATTGGATTGAACAAAACATGTATAAAGAAATGTTGGCTTGTGCTATGAATAAGGAAGTAGATTTAGTTCTATCAAATATGAAACTTATAAATAAAGATAATCAAATTGTTCATGCTCCAATAAAAGAAATAAATAAAAGTATATTTAATAAAAGTGAAATATTAAATGAACTAGTTCCGTTTGCACTTGAATTTGGAAATATAAATTCTTTAGCATCGAATTTATATTGTAGAGAACTAGTAGATAGTAACAACATTAGATTAAATGTTGACATTTTTTACGGAGAAGATTGGATATTTAATTTGGAATATCTAAAACATTCTAAATGTGCGTTATATATGGATAAGTCCTTTTATAATTACAGAAGAGGGATTGATAGCTCATCAAGTAAATATAATGATAAAACTTTTGAAACAAATGGAGTAATTATTTATAGAACTTCACAAGATTATGCAAATTATTTTAAAAGTAATATTTATATTGGTGGGGCAAATTTCCTCAATGTTACAATTCATTGCATTATATGTGAATGTAGAAGGCATGATATCGGATTTAGAGATAAATTAAGTAGGATCATGTCAATGTTAAATAATCCAAAGTTAAATGAAGCTGTAAAAAACACTAATCTGAAGAAACTACCCTATAAAAATAAAGTTATGGCAATGTTATTAAAATATCGATTAAATTGGTTAGTGTGCGGATATTTTGGAATAAAAAACTTTTTAATGTAGTCGATAATAAAAAAATTAATAAAAATTAATAAAAATTATGTGTTAAAAGGATAAATTTTTTTTATAGGAGATATTAAAATATGCATCCTAAAATAAGTATAATAGTTCCTATTTATAATGTTGAAAATTATATTCATAAATGTATTGATTCAATTTTATCCCAAACATTTTCGGATTTTGAACTGATTCTAGTAAATGATGGATCCCCCGATCGTTGTGGGAATATAGCTGAAGAGTATTCCAAAAAAGATAGTAGAATTATAGTAATTCATAAAAAAAATGGTGGTCTATCTGATGCTAGAAATTCAGGTATTGAAATTGCTAAAGGGGAATACATAGGGTTTGTGGATGGCGATGATTGGATCGAACCAGATATGTATAAATTACTTTATGATATGTGTGTAGAAAAAGAATGCGAAATTGCCAGCTGTAATTACTTTATTTTAAAAGATAATGAAAAGATTGAGAATAATCCATATCCTTTAATGGTTCAAAGCAGAAAGGAAGCAATGAGAACCTTACTAGATGGAAAAATGTATAATGAAGTTGTGTGTACAAAGTTATTTAAAAGAAGTTTATTTGAAAAACAAAGATTTAAAATAGGGATTATTCACGAGGATACTGACTTTACTTATCGAATGATTCATGAAAGTAAGAAAGTTTGTTGTGTTGGTAGTTCTAAATATAATTATTTACAGCGAAGTGGAAGTATAATGGAAGATTCAACTAAGAATATAAAAATTGATAGTGTATTAATATATATAGATATGTATAATTTCATGATTAAATATTACCCAGAGCTATGTAATAAAGTGTTAACAAAATTGGTATTTACTTCATTACATTTATTAAATTTATTTATTACAAATACTAATTTTTCGATTTATAAAAATGAATATTATAAAGTTACTAGCATTTTAAACAAATACTCAAATAAAACAGTAAAACTAAAAGAGTTACCTTTTACTGTAAAAATATTATTGCTAGTCATTAAAATTCATCCATTAATTTACAGGCCATTACTAAGCTTAATACAAATTAAGCATTTATTAACTAGTAAATTAAAGGGAGGAATAAGAAGTTTAAAATTAAATAAAGTTCAAGAATAGAGCATTTCAATTAACTTATTAGTTGAAATGCTTTTTTTCATTACTTTTATTTTATATAGGAGGATGGCACAATTGAGAATTTTAATTACAGGTGGAGCGGGCTATATCGGAAGTCACGCATGTGTAGAACTTTTAAATAATGACTATGAAATTATTGTTGTAGATAATTTTTCAAATAGTAGTCCCGAGAGTTTAAAGTGCATATCTGAAATTACAGGAAAATATTTCCCGATCTATCATATAGATATATTAAATAAAGGGAAGCTTGAAGAAGTGTTTATGAACCATCATATTGATGCTGTAATGCATTTCGCTGGATTAAAAGCAGTTGGTGAATCAAATAGCAAACCACTTGAATACTATCAAAATAATGTAACCGGCACCATCTATCTTTGTGAACTTATGAAAAAATATAATGTAAAAAAGCTTGTATTTAGCTCATCTGCAACCGTGTATGGCTCCCCAGATCAAGTGCCAATTTCTGAACACATGATGTTAGGGGCGGTAAATCCATATGGTCGCACGAAACAAATAATAGAGGATATACTGAGAGATTTATATAATTCCGACAATAATTGGAGAATTACATTATTGAGATACTTTAATCCTGTAGGTGCCCATAAAAGTGGATTGATTGGCGAAGATCCAAAAGGAACTCCAAACAATTTAGTTCCATACATATCGCAAGTAGCAGTAGGAAAGTTACTTAGTTTAAATATCTTTGGAAATGATTATCCAACGTTGGATGGAACAGGTATTAGGGATTACATTCATGTCGTGGATTTAGCGATGGGCCATTTAAAAGCACTAGAAAAGCTTGGACATGAAAATGGAGTAAACGCGTATAATCTCGGGACAGGTAGAGGCTATAGCGTTCTAGAAATGGTTAAAGCATTTGAAAAAGCTTCTGGAAGAAAAATTACTTACACAATTAAGGAACGTCGGCCAGGAGATACAGCTATATGTTTTGCAGATCCTTCCAAGGCAAAAGCGGAGCTAGGTTGGGAAGCAATCAAAGATATTAACGACATGTGTGAGGATGCTTGGAATTGGCAAAAAAATAATCCTAATGGCTATGATAAATTTTCAGAAATCAATCTGCCTATAACGAACACTGGTATCTAATTGTTTCAAATTAAGTAGGAGGAAACCTTGAAATCGATTAACTTGAATCAGGAGCAGTTAAAGGAGATTCTTGAAAGCTTTTATAAAAAAGGTAATGAACAAGTTGATATAAAAACACAGGATTTTGTAAATGAAATCATTTATAAAATACAGACCCTGCGTAACACGAACCTAGTAAATGTAAGTAAGCTTAAATAGGGGGTCCAATTATATGAAAAGAAGTATAGATTTAATTATTTCTCTAATGATATTAATTGCTTTTTCTCCAATCCTCTTAGTTGTTGGAGTAATGGTAAGATTCAAAATGGGATCACCAATTTTATTTACTCAGGTAAGGCCAGGATTAAACGGGAAACCGTTTAACTTATACAAATTCCGTACAATGGTTGACTTAAAGGATTCAAATGGTGAGCTATTATCTGACGAGTTACGATTAACCAAATTTGGAATATTCCTTCGAAAAATGAGTTTAGATGAATTTCCACAGTTGATTAATGTTGTTAAAGGTGAGATGAGTCTAGTAGGTCCAAGACCACTTTTAATGGAATATTTATCTCTTTATACGAAAGAGCAAATGCAACGCCATGATGTTAAGCCTGGAATAACTGGTTGGGCTCAAGTGAACGGTAGAAATGCAATCACTTGGGAAGAGAAATTTAAATTTGATATTTGGTATGTAAAAAACTTCAGTCTTATAGTAGATTTAAAAATTTTATTCTTAACGTTTATTAAGGTGATCAAGAAAGAAGACATTAGTCAGCAAGGGCAAGCGACGATTGAAAAATTTAAGGGTTCATATGAAGTGATGTAGTATGAAAATAATTATATTAGGAAATGGTGGACACAGTAAAGTCATTCAAGAAATGGTACACTCTTTAACAAATCACGAAATCATAGCTATTTTAGATGATATATTTACTATTGAAAAACGGGAGAATGAAATCATATATGGTCCTGTAGATTCTATAAAAAAATACCTTACTTTTCAAGTTAAAGTAATCATTGCGATTGGTAATAATGATACAAGAAAAAAAATAGTAAATTTACTAAATATAAATAGCGATCAATATTTATCAATTATTCATCCATCAGCAATAATAAGCCCATCAGCTATCATTGGGAATGGGACAATTGTAATGCCTAAGTCAGTTATAAATACAGGTGCAAAAATTGGAAACCATTGTATTATTAACACAAGTTCGATTGTTGAACATGATAATTTGATTGGGGATTACTCACATGTTTCACCAAATGCAACATTAACTGGAAATGTTGAAATAGACGAAGGAGTCCATATAGGAGCTTCTGCAACTATTATACCAGGCTTGAAAATAGGAAAATGGTCAGTCATTGGAGCGGGATCAACTGTTTTACAAAATATTTTACCTTACAGTTGTGCAGTGGGAAGTCCTGCTAAAGTAATTAAAAAGTTAGCTGTTGGAATTAAAAATTAAACGAGAAGGGGTTTACAAATGTCTTTATCAAAAATTTATCTTTCTCCTCCACATATGAGTGGAAATGAGCAAAAATATATTAATCAAGCATTTGATTCGAATTGGGTTGCACCTTTAGGACCAAATGTTGACGCATTTGAAAAAGAGATTGCCTCATACGTAGGAGCCAGTGGAGCAGTTGCCGTCAATTCAGGAACGGCGGCAATTCACTTGGCTCTTTCTTTATTAGGCGTAACAAAAGGTGATAAGGTTTTTTGTTCAAGCCTTACTTTTGTGGCAAGCGCGAACCCGATTCTTTATCTAGGAGCTCAGCCAGTTTTTATTGATTCAGAGTCAGATACGTGGAATATGTCTCCGAGGGCTCTTGAAAAAGCTTTTCAGGATGCACATTTGGAACATAAGTTGCCAAAAGCTGTAATTGTTGTGAACTTATATGGTCAAAGTGCAAAAATGGACGAAATACTTGCATTATGTAATCAATTTGATGTTCCAATCATTGAAGATGCGGCTGAATCACTGGGATCAACATATAGAGGTAAAGTAAGTGGTACCTTTGGAAGATTTGGTATTTTTTCATTCAATGGAAATAAAATTATTACAACGTCAGGAGGAGGAGCGCTTATTTCTAATGACGTTGAAGCCCTACAAAGAGCTCGTTTTTTAGCTACTCAAGCAAGGGACTCAACACTATTCTATCAACATAGTGAAATGGGATATAACTATCGAATGAGTAATATACTAGCTGGAATTGGTAGAGCTCAATTAGAAGTATTGGATGAAAGAGTAGAAAAAAGAAGACTTATCTTTGAACGTTACTCTAAAGAACTATCAAATATAACTGGTTTATCGTTCATGCCTGAATTAAAAAATACAAGGAGTAATCGCTGGCTTACAGTCGTTACAATTGACCAAGAATTAGGAATTTCTACTAAGCGTCTAATTGAAGCATTGGCAGAAGAAAATATTGAAGCTCGTCATGTATGGAAACCGCTCCATATGCAGCCCCTTTTTGAAAATACCCCTTATTATTCACATGATAAAAATGAAGATGTAGCTCAAATCTTATTTAAAACAGGTATATGTCTTCCTTCTGGATCAAACTTAACAGAAGAAGAGCAAAACAGGGTTATAAGTTGTCTTAAAAATACAATTTATAAAGAACTCTGTAAGGTAAAAGAGGTGAAAATATGATAGGAAAAAAAATACAAGAAATTCGTAAAAAGAAGGGATTAACATTATCTGAGCTTGCTGAAAAAGCGAATATTTCTAAGTCCTATTTAAGTAACATTGAACGTGAAATAAACCAGAATCCATCTATTCAAGTTATGGAAAAGATTACGAAAGTACTAAGTGTCGATATGAGCACTTTGTTAGGTATAAATGCAGAAATACAGCATCCCCTTGAAAAGGAATGGTTCAATTTTGCAATTGAACTTAAGGAATTAGGAATTGATATTGAAAAAATCCATGAGTATAAATCTATTTTTGAGTTTATAAAATGGAAAAGTAAAATTGAAAACAACAGATAGCATTTAAAAATTGATGTTATCTTTAGATATTTCATTGTAAAGGTGTGAAAGAGAATTGGGAGATACATTAAATAAATTACTTCTGCTCTTTAACAAAAGAGAAAAGAAAAAGTTGTTAGTCTTATTTCTTATGATGATAGTCTCTGCGATGTTTGAAACAGTAGGGATTGGATTAATCGTTCCATTCGTAGGTATTGTTACGAATCCTTCGATTATAAAGGAACAAAAGATTTTAAATACAATTTATGAGTTATTTCAATTTAAATCGACAACATCTTTTTTGATCTTTTCGGTCTTTGTACTACTTTTGATTTTTGTTTTAAAAAATTTATATATTTTATTGTTTCAATATTCCCAGAACCGTGTGATTCTTAACCAACAAGTTAAATTGTCAAAAAGACTATTTAATGGGTACTTAACAAAACCATATACATTTCATTTACAAAGAAACACAGCAGTATTACTTCGAAATGTAAATGAGGAAGTACCTAAAGTGTTTCAGGGGATTATTTTATCCGGATTTCAATTGTTTACGGAGTTACTTGTAATATTTTGCATTTTAAGTTTGTTATTATATACAACTCCAGTAGCAACATTAACAGCCTCCTTTTTATTAGGCGGAAGCGTCATATTGTTTTTAAAAATGTTTAGGAAAAAGATGAGTGAAATAGGAAAAGAACAACAGCAAGTTAACGGGCAGATGATTAAATGGATGAACCAGGGGTTAGGCGCAAGTAAAGAAGTGAAGGTATCTGGAAAAGAAAACTTTTTTGTTAATGCTTATGCAGAGCAGAGCCAAAAAAATGCAATTATTAAACGGTATATCATGATGCTTGACCAAGTTCCAAGGTTGTTTATTGAAACGTTAATTGTATCAATTGTTCTTATTACTATGTTGATCATTATTTTCCAAGGGATTACGATGACAAAAATAGTATCTACTATGGCTCTATTTGCAATGGCAGCTTTTAGACTTATGCCTTCTATTAATCGAGTAATCTCGATGATTTCAACTATTCGATATAATAGGCCAGCTTTAACTGTTATCTATGAAGACTTATTTGTAAATTCAGAAGAGCTTTCGCAAAATTTTACGGAAGATCACTCTTTAGATTTATCTATTAATGAAGAGGGGACATTTAAGGATTCAATTAGATTGAATGGTGTGTTTTTTAAGTATCCTAACCAACAGGACTATTCAATTAAAGACGTATCATTAACGATTCCAATAGGTCAATCAGTAGCATTTATAGGGGAATCAGGCGCTGGAAAAACAACTCTAGTAGATATTATTCTTGGTCTTTTTCGTCCGGAAAAAGGAACCATTTCTGTCGATGGTAAGGATTTTCACGAAATAGAGTCAACTTGGAAAAAGAAAATAGGATATATTCCTCAATCGATTTTCCTAACAGATGACACAATTAGAGGTAATATTGCTTTTGGAATGCCAAATTCTCACATAGATGATAGAGCAGTATGGAAAGCTCTAGAACAGGCACAGTTAAAGGCGTTTGTTGAGTCTCTGCCTGAGAAGTTAGATACACCTGTTGGAGAAAGAGGAGTAAGACTTTCTGGCGGTCAACGTCAACGGATTGGGATTGCTCGAGCACTGTATCTTAATCCTGAAATAATTTTTATGGATGAGGCAACATCAGCATTAGACAATGAAACGGAAAAAGAAATTATGTCAGAAATTAATAAGTTGAAAGGTGAAAAGACTTTAATAATCATTGCTCATAGACTAACTACTATTGAAAATTGTGATGTTGTATATAAGATAAGTAATGGAAAACTTGTCTCTGTTAATGAATTAAAAATGTCAGTAATATAATTTCAGACGGGTAGGAGGAGGAAACTAAGGTTGAAGAGAATAATAGATATTTTAAGAAAAGTAAAGAGGAAGTATCACTCATATAGATTTTGGCAGTATTTAATAAAAAAGATGGAAAAGAATATTCAATTCGAAAAGCTTAGTAATATGTCCCCTTATATAAATAAACCTGGAATTGCATTTACATTTGACGACAGTTATAGAGTTAGCCAATGGGCTAAATACGGAAAAGAATTGTTTGGACATTACGATGTAAAAGTAACTTTTAACGTAAATGCATTTCATCATTTTGAAAATGAAAGAGAGCATTCCCAAGAAGAAATAGATTTATTATTAGAGTTACAAGCCAAAGGTCACGAAATAGCACACCATGGTTATAAACATCAAAATGCTGACACATATTCCCGTGAAAAAGGTGTATATAAGTGGTTAGATGCTGAGATTGAACCCTTGTTTGATTGGCTGGAAAAACAATCACACTCTAAAACAAAAGAGAAGTTTAAAAAGCCTGTTACCTTTGCATTTCCATATGCAGAATACAATGAAGATAATATTAAGGCGTTAATACCTAAATACTTTAAAATTGTTAGAGGACAATTGGTAGGTGATAATCTTACACCATTTAAACATACTGGATTAGCACCTTCAATTTGTATAGATAGAAATTGTTTGCAAAATCCTAAGTATATAAAAAAAATGATGAAAATTTGTAAAAAAACAGGCATGAATTTAATCTTTATGTGTCATTCAATAATTCCAGATGAAATTTGCTGGGATGAATTTGGGTGGGGAGAGGACCCTACTGGTTCAGGTAAGTATAGAATTTCACCTAATACAATTCAGTACATTATTAGTGAAGCAAAAAAGTTAGGAATGGAATTCTATACAACTGCTGAATTAGCTGGTGCAGCTACTTTCATAGATAGAAATTTTGAAAATTTTGTAAGAGAATTAGTATCGAGACCAAATGATCAATGGATTTCTATATCGAAATTGGGCTTAATAAAAGAACTAGATTTGAGAAATCAGAATATTTCTAATTTAGATGGTATACAGTATTTTGTGAATCTAGAAAAACTATATTTAGCTGGTAATAATATTTCTGATTTTAGATTGTTAAATAAGTTAACTAATTTAAAGGAATTAGATATTAGTATAAACTTAGTTTCTTAGATAGATTAAATTCGAGGTGTTGGAATGCATGAGCATTAAGAATAAGTTAAAGCAAAATAAAATTACTTATTTTTTTATTAAGAAAATAAGATTCATTCAACTTATTACGTTACCTAAATTATTTAATATTTTTAAGTTTAATCTAATGAAGTATTTAAGGTTAATGGGAATCACTCATGTTAATCAATATAAAAAGTTAAAACTACTAAAAAATAAACATGTTGGAGAGAGATGCTTTATAGTAGGCACTGGACCTAGTTTAACTATTGAAGATTTAGAAAAACTACATAATGAAATTACGTATAGTATGAATTCCATATGCTTAGCTTTTAATGAAACAAATTGGAGACCAACATATTATGGAATTCAAGATATAGGGATATATAATCAATTTGAAAAGGAAATAGAGTCACTTGAGGTCGAATGTAAATTCATAAGTGACTTTATTGTTAAACAAAAAAAAGTTTCAGATGATTCTTTTATATATCCACATAATATACTTAGTCATGATTTTCCACATAAAAAATATTATTCAAAGTTTAGCGGTAATGCCTTTGCCGTGGTATACGATGGGTATTCAATTACGTATTCAATGATTCAAATAGCAGTTTATATGGGATTTAAAGAAATCTATTTGATTGGTGTAGATTGTAACTATCCAAGCAATTTAAACCATCACTTTAGGGAGTATCAAGGTGTTGACTCTACGTTTTTAACAGCGGGCGAAAGAATGGTTGTTGCTTATAAAGAAGCTAAGATGTTTGCAGATAAAAATAATATAAAAATATATAACGCTACAAGAGGAGGAATGCTAGAACTATTTGAAAGAGTAAATTTAGATGAGGTTTTATTTAGGGGTTCTTTGTTACAAACCAAAGTGGAGTAGTATTTTTATTAAATAAGTTTGGGGTAAAAATGTATGCTAAATAATAAAAGTTCAAGCAAAAAGCAAATGCAGAGTAAAGAAAATACATATATTTTTATTGATAATTTACAATATAGGCTACTATATATAAAATTAGATCAAAATATAGTAAGTCTTATATACTACATGCTTTTACGAGGAAAACCTTTTAATTTTTTTACAAGAAAAACAAGAAGTCGAGTGTTAAATTTTATAAAGCCCTTAGTTTGCTTAATTAGAGTAATAGAATTTATCTATTTAATTTATAAAAAAAAATATTTACTTCCTGGATCTCAAAGTTCCCATCCCAATATTTCTACAATACATAATGGACACTGTTTATTAGTAACTGTTCAAGGGGAATACAAAATTGTAAATTTTAAAGAGAAGATTCTCATAACTTTTTTTCCTAATCATTTTTCAATTAAGGAGATTAAAGAAATTATAACGAAATTTAAAGAATCTCAAAAGTGTAAATTAGCACCGGAGTTAATAAGTTGGGATATAAAAAAACGATTTATGAAGGAGTCATATTATAATATTAAAACTTCATCATTTAATTTTAAGAGTAATCAACATTTCTATTCAGAAGTTCTTCCAATATTAAAGGATATAATATTAAGTAATAACCACCAATTAATATTATTGAAAAATCATATTCAAAACTTAAACATTAGGATCAATAAATTAGTAGAATTGTATTTAAAAGAAAATAAAAAGTTAAAAAGTTTCGCAAAAAATATTCAAGATTTTATTGTAGAAATTAATGAGAAACTGGAAGAGAAACCTTCTGAAATGAAATTATTTTTAGTGTTTTCTCATGGTGACTTTTGGGAAGGAAATATTCTTAAAAATAAGTTGGGGTGTAGAGTAATAGATTGGAATACTCTTAATAAGAGAAGTTATTTCTTTGACTTTTATTTTATCATGTTTGACATTATTTCAAAAATGGATGACTCGGTAAAATATAATCAAAGCAGAAAAATAGAAGACGCCTATAAATTTTTTATTAGCAACAATATGAAGAATATAAACTTTAAAAATTTTGTCGATCAATCTGAAACATACCAATATATTTATTATTTGGAATATATTCTTCTTAAATTACAAGAAAATCTAAAAAGAGATGTAAGGTATTTAGGTTATTTAGAAGAACAGATTAATTTCTTTAAATTATATGAACTTTATAGAAATGAAAATCTATTATTCAGTGATATTCCTAATGCTTTTGAATATGGAGTTGAATTAACATAAAAAAAGATTTTTTAATATATCCTGTGGTTCTTAAAAAAGAACGGTATCCGGATTAAAAAAAGACGGGAGGATTTATATGAAAATTATCGGAGTAATTCCAGCTAGATATAATTCGTCAAGATTCCCAGGCAAGCCATTAGCAGATATTTGTGGAAAACCAATGATTTGGTGGGTTCACGAACGATTAAAAGGATTAGAGGGACTAAGTGAGGTATATGTAGCAACAGATGATCTACGAATTAAAGATGTTTGTGAAAGCTATGGAATAAAAACGATTATGACTTCTGAAAATCATAAAACACATCTTGACCGACTATACGAGGTTTCCACTTTAGTAGACGCAGATTTTTATATAAATGTAAATGGGGATGAACCATTAATAGAAACTGAGGCAATTAGAAGGATTCTTCCTAAAGAGGTTGATTCGAATTCACTATATGTATCAAATTTAATGACAGAGTTAAAAAATCCTTTGGAGGCGGTTGATTTTTCAAAGATTAAAGTTGCCACTGATGTTTTTGGATATGGATTATATTTAGCTCGAAGCCCAATTCCTTACCCAAAAGGGACATACGATTTCTATTATAAAAAGTTCGTTGGAGTACAATGTTTTACAAAAAGTGCATTGGGGTTCTGTTATTTGGCACCAAGAGGACCTTTGGAAGCAGCCGAAGACATTGATGAGTTTAGATTTATTGAGAATGGTCAAAAGATAAAATTTGTGGAAGCAAATGTGACGACTCTTTCCGTAGATACCCCAAAAGATTTAGATAAAGTACGAGATATCATAAAAAATCGTTTAGAAAGTGTGGTATTTGAGTGAACAATATAAAGTTACTCGATTGTACTTTACGCGATGGTGGATACATCAACAATTGGAACTTTGGTAAGAGGACGGTTAAAAAAGTAATTGAAAAATTGACACAGTCTAATATAGACATTATCGAATGTGGATTTCTAAGAGATGTTGATTATGATAATGATACTACAATTTTCAATGATATTGAAAACATCAAAGAACTGATTCAGCCAAAAACAAAAAATAAAGATACTATTTACGTAGCTATGATTGATCAACCATTTATCTCAAACGATAAGATAAAAGTATATGATGGTACTTCAATTGATGGAATTCGATTAACTTTCCATGATAATGAAGAAGAAATTGCTGAAGCATTAGAATATGGAAAAATGTTAATTGAAAAAGGGTATAAAGTGTTTATTCAACCCGTTGGTACTACTAGCTATACTGATGCAAATCTGTTAGCTTTGATCGAAAAAGTTAATGAGTTAAAACCATATGCATTTTACTTAGTAGATACACTTGGGATTATGTACAAAAATAATTTACTAAGAATGTACCACCTACTAGATCATAATCTTGATAAAACAATTAACATCGGATTCCATTCTCATAATAATTTACAATTATCTTTTTCAAATGCTCAAGAATTGCTAACGCTGCATACTAAAAGAAATATAATAATAGATTCATCAGTATTTGGTATGGGAAGAGGTGCTGGAAATTTATGCACGGAGCTAATTTCCGAGTACATCAATGAAAATATTGATGAAAAATATAAAATAGTACCGTTATTGGAAATTGTAGATGAACATTTGGGTAGATTTTTTAATGAGCCTAAATGGGGTTATTCCGTTCCCTATTTCATAGCGGCAATCAATAATTGTCACCCTAACTATGCATCATATTTAATGAATAAACAGACGATTTCTGTTAAGTCAATCAATACAATATTGAGGCAAATCCCGAACAAAAAACGTAATATCTATGATGAAATTTATATTGAAGATTTATACATAAATCATCAAATGCAATTGGTAGACGATACAGAAAGTTTGAATAGATTAAGGAAGCAAATTGGTAATAAAAAAGTACTCATTATAGCACCAGGTAAATCAATCGAAAAAGAATTAGAGAATATTAAAACGTTTATAACCGAAGAGGATCCGTTTATTATTAGCATAAATTTTTTACCTAGTGCTTTTAACTGTAACGCTATTTTTATTAGCAATACTAAGAGATTTAAGAGTATGGAAGAAGTAATAAAAGATAGAGCAATTACTACAACTTTGATTACAACCTCTAATATTACAAACTTAAAAGTCGGTTCATCATTAGTCGTTAATTATGCTGATTTACTACTAGAAAACCCCTTAATTTCAGATAACGCAGGATTAATGGCTATTAATTTATTAAATCGTTTATTTATTGATCATGTGTATCTTGCGGGATTTGATGGGTTCAGTTTAAATAAGGCTAAAAACTACTATTCAACAGAATTAATCAATCATATTGAAATGGTTGAGCTTGTTAAAAAGAATGAAGAAATAAAAAATTACTTAGCCAGTGTAGAAAAGCATATGGGAATTCACTATGTAACATCGACGATTTATAATGATGTTCATTTGTATAGTAAGGCATATTAAAGCGGAGGGCATATGAAATATTCTACAATCATTTTTGACTTAGATGGAACATTACTAGATACAGCGGAAGGAATCATGATTGGTGCGAATCATACTGCAATTCTAATGGGGGCACCCGAATTAACAGTTCAACAGCAGAGACGATTTATTGGTCCACCACCTGCCGAATCATTTATGCGAGAGTGCGGTTTTAATGAGGAGAAGGCAAGAGAAGCTGTAAAAATATATAGAACTAGATATAAAGAAAAGGGTAAATTTGAAGCTAAGCAATATAGCTATATTAAAGAGTTACTATTTTCATTAAAAGAGAAAAAATGTACTACGGCAGTTGCAACGCTGAAGAGGGATGATCTAGCAAAAGAAATTTTAGGGAATTTCGAATTAAGCAAGCACTTTGATGTTATTTTTGGGGTCGATGATGCCGATACGCTTAGTAAATCAGATTTGATTTTAATGTGTTTAAAAGAGATAGGTCAAAATGATTTATCAAAAGTAGTATTGATCGGTGATAGCATGCATGATGCAATTGGTGCAGAGAAAGTGGGAATTGATTTTATTGCTGTGACTTATGGTTACGGATTTGAAAGTAAAGTCGACGCAAGTAAATGTAAGAATGTCTATGTAACTGAAAGCGTTGAGGAGCTCTTTGATTTTTTCGAATTAAAGCAGACGATCAATTATTAATTTCATTTGAACGGGTTATCAATACTTTGTATAAAAAGTGGATAATGGAGCGGTTACTTTGAAAAATAAATTAACAAAAGTGGTTGCAAGGTTAATCATATTATTTATCTGTGCTCTAGTAATTTATATAATTTGGGATAATAACCGAATTACAATAGCAAAACAAGATGTCTTAGTAGACCATTTACCAAAAGAATTTGAAGGATATAAAATTCTTCAAATTACAGACTTGCATAGTAAAGAGTTTGGTAAAAATCAAAGTCGCTTGTTAAAATCCATTAATTCCACCGATTATGATGCCATTGTTTTTACTGGGGATATGATTCTTAAAAGCCAAAGTACTAATATTAAACCCTTCTATCAATTATTAGAAGGCATAAAAAACAAAGAGAATGCGATTTATATACCTGGAAATGAAGATCCAGAGGCATATTATGTAAATTCAAAAGGTGTATTAGTAAAAAGTAAATTCATAAAAGGAATTGAAAAACGCAGTGTCAAATTCTTGGAATCTGTTTATTCAGTCAAAAAAAACAATTCCACAATTAACTTCGTTGACTTTGAAACGTCGATCCTGAACGCTTCTCAAAGTGAAAAACAAACAAATGGAATCTTCTTACCTGAATATGTACAAACCAAGCAGTATATTGAGCACCGTAAAACATTAATGAAAGAGATGTCCGGTATTAATTATTTAAAGAATGATGTCTTAATTGCGCTTAATCACTATCCTATAGTTGATAAGAGAATTGATAGTCTTTTAAATGATTCTAGTCTGAAGTTTAGAGATCGGAAATACGATTTGATTATTGTTGGGCATTATCATGGAGGACAAATTCGTTTACCTTTTATAGGAGCACTATTCGTTCCAGAGGGATGGTATAAGTGGGGTGGTCTGTTTCCCCCACAAAACCGCGTTAAAGGTCTTTGGGAGTACAAACATACTAAACAATATGTAAGTACAGGTCTTGGAAGTAGCAATTTTATTCGGTTCCTAAAGTTTCGTTTATTTAACCCACCTGAATTTAATGTTTTAACATTAAAACAAAAAAAATAAAAAGACGTTGAAACATATTTTTCATATTTTCTTTCATCTAGTCTAACAATTTTAATTTTTACTAAAAGGAGCAATATCCGTGAGCTGGAAAAAAATAATGTTGCGCATTGGAATTGTTTTGATTGTACTGGTAGTTATAGCTGGGGCTACTGGATTTTATATTTATCATGAAGTCACGAAAACGACAAGCGTTATCTATCACCCAATTGAAAAGTCGGAGAAAAGAGTCCAAACCGTCAGCGTTAAGGAAAATAATCCATTTTCAGTTTTACTATTAGGAGTAGATAAACGTCCAGGTGACCAGGGGCGCTCTGATTCTCTAATGGTCTTAACCGTAAATCCTACAAAAAATACGACGAAAATTATTAGTATTCCACGCGATACTCGTACTGAAATAGTAGGGAAAAATCGTACTGATAAGATTAATCATGCATTTGCATTCGGTGGTATACAGATGAGTGTAAACACTGTGGAGAAATTTTTAAACATACCTATTGATTATTATTTAGAGGTCAATATGGAGGGATTTAAGGGCATTGTAGATGCAATTGGTGGAGTAGAGGTTATGAATACACTAGACTTCACAAATGACGGTTATCACTTTAAAAAGGGATTATTGTCTTTAAATGGTGAAAAGGCATTAAGTTTCTCGCGAATGCGTTACGAGGATCCACAAGGTGATTTTGGACGAGAAGCTAGACAACGTCAAATTATTCAGGAAGTAATTAATAAAGGAACAAAAATTAAAAGTTTAGTGAGTTATAAGGATATATTAAATTCGATTAGTAAAAACCTAGAAACTAATTTAACTTTAGATGAAATGTTCGATATTCAGAAAAGCTATCGCGGTGCCACTGACAGTATTGAACAACAGCAACTAGAAGGAAGTGGGAAAATGATTAAGGGAATCTACTATTATTTAGTACCGGAAGAAAATCGTTTAGCACTTTCAAACGAACTACGCGTTCAGTTGGGATTAACACAATAGCGTGAATTTTTATCGAGAGAAAAACCCCCGATTTGTAATATAGTTTGACTATATTACGGATCGGGGTTTTTTTCTTTGATCTTTAATCTGAACGAAAAGACTATTCCTCTGATATTTACCCTCTGTAGTTTCTACAAATTTCTACATATTGATATTCGATCGCAAACCTATGGACTACTAAAGACCTAGTACTTAATCCTGATTTTTCCTTTGAAATATGAAAAAAAATAGAGAATGAACAGTATTTACGTTAAATCATTTTCGTAATTTATGTGTAAAAAGGACTAACTAATAGTGTGATAGTTAGTAAAGTTCTGTTTTGACAACAGAAAATAACAAATTAATATAATACTCGTCAAAAAAAGATTAAAAAAAACAATATTCTCGTCGTTTTTTGTCAAAATAACACTTTTCATAAAGGTTTAACTCAATTGTTAGATTATTTAGTCTTTTGTATAGTTAAATTGTATACGTTCTCACGGGAGAACGGTATACAAAATATATACAATTTAGGGAGAGAGAAAGAAATGAAAAAGGTTAAGAGTAAAGTTGTAATAGGTATTGTATCTGCAGGTTTAGTTATTTCTGGAGGAATTGCATTCGCAAGTACTAACGCGGGGGAGTTATTAACAAACTGGGCTAATTCGAAAACTTCTGATGCAAAAACAGAGCTTTCTTCATCATACAAACCAAAATATGATTCTTCAGTTGCAGATATGAAAACTAGCGTAAATAATTACAAAGTTGATGCTGCAAACACGATCGAATCAGTAGGAGACGCTCAAACAAAATTGGCAAATCAACAAATTAGTGCGGCTTTAAATGAGCATATTGCTGCAATTTCTGAAGCTATGGCAGCTTTAAACATGAGCATTCCTGCAGATTTTGCTAACTATGTTTCAACAACAAATGGTAAAACAACTTCTGATTTAAATTCATTAGCAGATACATTAAATAGTAGCTTTAACGCACAGCTTTCAGCGGTTGCAAAAAGTGCTGATTCAAAACTTCAATCTAATTTAAATTCTTCTCGTACAACAGCTGTGAACACTTTAACTCAAAAAATTCAAGATGCTAAATCTGAAATTACTACATTAATTAATACTCAAGCATCGGATTCTGAAAAAGCTGTTTTAAAGCACTTATCTTCTGAAATTGATCGTATTGAAGCTTCATTAAAAACTGAAATTGACACGCAAAAAGAAGCAGCATTTAAAACTTTAGAAGATACTCAATCAAAAACTACGAATGATGCTATTAAAGATATGCAAGACTTAGTGGACGCGATTAATAAATAAGAAATAAATTAAGATATTTTCCACTATTAGCAGTTAGCAGTAAACATGATTTTTAAATTCATAAAATTAAAGAGTTTGTTTTTTTCATGTAGTCATTAGGAGGTAAATTATGCAGAATCGTACTGAAAAAACAGAAAAACAAACATGGGTCTCCAAAAAATTTAAAAAGCTTTTAATTGCATCTGTTACGTTAAGTGGTGGTTTGCTCATCGCAACGACGTTTTCATTTGCCGATACAAATTTACCTGCAGCAATGACTGCATGGACAAGCCAACAAACTAAGCAAGCAAGTGATTATATTATTGGTATGACCGAAGCAGAGTCTACTAAGCAAAAAGCACGCTTAATTCAAGAGGTACAAGAAAAAGCTAAGGAATCTGCTGATGAAATACAAAAATATGCGACACAAAAAAGCTTAGAATCACAAGCAGAGCTTCAAAAGTATGGAGATCAATTGATTAAACAAATTGATAGTACGAACGAAAAGGATGTACAAGAAGCAAAAGCGAGAATTGATAAAATTATACAAAACGCTCAGGAACAAGCAAAAGAAGAAATTAAACAGCAGATTCCTAATGTGAACTCAAATAATGGGAATAAATCTAATGAAACATCTAACTCGAAAAATGATGATTCACAAAATACAAACAGCCAAGATCAGTCTAACGGGGAAGGTCAACAGTAATGAATGCTTCAAAAATTGAAGAACAAAAAACGGTGGAAGATAAAAACGTACAAACTTTTAGTCAGTCATTATTTGAATGGATGAAGTTCTTTCTAATTTTAGGTGTTCTTTTAGTTATATTACTAAACACAGTTGGGCTTACAAAAGTTAGTGGATTTTCGATGTACCCTACTTTAAATGATGGGGATGTAGTCTTTGTGAATAAATTAGCTCGATTTACTCATGATCCTGAACTTGGAGATGTTGCGATTATGAAATTAAGAGCTGAAGGATTTGATGTTGTAAAACGAATAATTGGAGTTCCTGGGGACAAAGTTTTTATAAAAAATGGGATTATTTATGTGAATAATCAACCGGTTCCAGAAATCTCTACAAATGGGATTTCTGAAGATATGGAAAAAATAACGGTTCCTAAAAACAAGATATTTATTGTTGGTGATAATCGAGAGCCGGGAATAAGCTTCGATAGTCGAAGTAAAGACTTTGGATTTATACCTATTAATGACATTAAAGGTTATGTACTTGTTTCAATTTTACCTATTCATAAAATAGCAAAACCACTTAAAGTGTAATCTGTCTAATGGAGGCACGAAAGAAAATGGAAAAAAAGTCAATGAAAAAGAAAATTGCGGTTGGAATACTGGCTGCTGGAATCCTAACATCTTCTAGTTTGGCATTCGCATCTACTAATGCCGGGGGGGTATTTACAAATTATGCAGCTCATTTATTAAATGATGCGAAGTCAACTGTTAGTAGCACATTAGGTTCAAAAACTTCAGATATGATTGGGGCATTAAAGAATAAATTAAATGCATATGCTTCTGATACAGAAAATGGCGTTAATCATAAACAAGGCGAGTTAGAACAAGCTGGTATTAGTAAAATTAACGGTCAATCAGATGAGCATATTAATGCAATCAACAATGCTTTACCTGGAATTAATCAACATACTACTGACCAATTTTCGCAGCTAGTAGCCCAATTAAATGATCAAACTACTGCTGGAGTTGAAAGTGAAGTTAACGGATTAAAACCTGACTTTAGTTCACAAGTTACCAATGGTCAACAAAAAATTACTGCTGAGCAAGCTAAGGCACTTAATGATTTAGAAGACGCAATAAATGCGGCTAAAGTAACTTTAGGTCAATTAATTGATCTGCAAAAACAAACAGCCGATCAACAAGTAAAAACTTACTTACAAGATCAAATTGATAAAGTAACACAAATTATCAATGACGCAACAAACGATTTAGAATTTAAAAAATCGAAAGCATTAGTTACTAAGGCAACAACTATTAAAAATGATACACTTAATGATTTAGATTCTTTAGCTAGTGGATTATATACTCCTCAAAATAGTTTTCTAGCAGACTTTGAAAGCGCAAGTTCACCATTTTCTATTGCTGGTGATTGGGAAAGAATTAATTCAAAAGTAGATGGGAAAACTGACTATTATTTAATTAGCAGTAACGTTTCTAATAATAGTTCATCTATTGCTGAGGTAACAATTAATGTACCAGATAATGCATATAACGCTTTCTTATCTTTTGATTATTTAGTACTTTCTCAACTAAATAAAGATATCTTAACGATTTCAATAGATGACAGTGTACTTGTTAGTGAATCAGGTACAGATAACCATTGGACAAATAAAAAGCTTACTATTCAACCAGGTAAACATGTGTTAAAACTTACTTATGCTAAAGATAAATCTGGCAGCTCAAGTAAAGATGCTGGTTATATCGATAACATTTCTTTAAAATATGATTTACGTAAATAAATGATAAGAAGGGCACTCTTCGTTTGAAGAGCGCCCTTCTTATTTTAGTGGGGAAAAAAAATTCAAATTAAAATGGAAACATTTTAATTTGAAGGTTTATTTACCTTGTTTATACTTATTAAACTCAATAAATTTTAATAATTCATCTTTTGGTATACCTGAATTAATTGCTTCTTGAAGGATATCCATCCATTCAGAATCAATAATTTTTGTTGGATCAATATCATCTTTCAGGAGGCTTTCTGCCGTTGTATTGAAGACGCCAGCAATTTTTTCAAGTACTTGAATTGAAGGATTGCTTTGTAGATTTCGTTCAATCGAACTTATGTAAGATTTTGCGATACCAGCACGTTCTGCAAGCTCTGTAAGTGACATTCCATGTTGTAAACGTAGTTTTTTAATTCGTTCTCCAATCATATAAGCTACTCCATATCTTTTTGACTATTACAAAAAGTATATCATAGTAGAGAGTAGTTATCCTAGTTTTGACATGAATCTTTAACGCAATTGTAAAGAAATGATCGCACTTCATCAGGACTTATGCCTACTTCAATGCACTCTAGTAGCAAGTCGATCCAGTTTAATTCGGCAGAATGTTTTTCCAATTGACTGTACATGGATAATGGCCTCCTAAAATTAAGGTATAAAATACCTAGGTAACCCTGCTATCTTAGTTCGTTTAATAGTTAAAAAATACAGTGAACTAGTGCTTTTTAACTATGTTTACTGATTAAGATCAGTGGCTTTGCGTCCCAATCTCTCAACTGGTTTGCCTTTTTCTAGAGAGAGTTTTGGTGTATTTATTACAATTTTTAAAAAATTTATAACACAATTATATAATGAATCCAATACATAGTTTGTAGTAATTTGTAGTTTCAAAAAAAACAATAATATTGCTAATATTTCAATTATATTAAAAGGTTTAGATAAATCAAGGCGTTTTTTTACATTTGAAACAATTGGAAAAATTTTAAGAGAATACATTTCGACATTTGCAAAAAAAATGTCGAAATACCAAAAAATGACTGGTAAAATTTAGTAATTTTAGAATAATATTCAAGACTAGGCCAAAATAGAAGAAAACGTTTAAAAATGTACGGAGTTCACTCAAAATGGCATAGTTTTGAAATTTATAAAAATAGGAGGAAAGTAATGGGTAATTTGCATTTAATTGTAATTAAAGTTGATAAACTAAAAAAATAAAGTAACCAATAAATAGATCACTTTATTTTTAAAAGTTTTATTTTGAATCTCTTAATCTTTTTAATGCATAACGATAACTAGATCGAACACTGGATTCTTTCATATTTAGGCAATATGCGATTTGTGGAAACTCATGATTGTAGTAGAAACGTCTAATTAGAATTTGCTTCTGTAAGGGAGAAATCCCATCTAGAAAACTTATAAAATTATCTAGTGAAAATGCTTCATCACAATATATTACATCTTCATGGTTTTGTTCTACTACTACGTTTCTCTCATCATATTTAATTGCTTTGGATAGCTCGTTTAATAAATAGCCTCTAACTGTAATATAAGCATAACTTGAAAAGCTCCCTTTCTCAGTTTGATACTGCTGATAAGCCTTCCACAATGCTATTTGACCAATTTGATAATATTCATCAAAGTTTTTATATAAATGTAACTTCTTCATAATTGCTTTTATCATTCGGGAATACTGGTTTAAGCATTCCTCGAATGTACTTGGCTTCAATTTTCCTGAAATAACTTGATAATTTACATGTTCTTCACTACATTTCATGCTTACTGCCTTTCTAAAAAGGCATGCCCTTGTGTGTATTCCGCGGTGATGTAACTATATAAAAATTTAAAAAACATATCATATTTGGATACATCAATTAAGAATAAAAAAAATAGAGTGAAATGTGAGTTTCATATTTAAAACTTTAAATTTGCCAGAAATAATTAATTGAAATCTTATCTATTTATATTTTTAAACGTAAGTAAAGTTTACTAAAACACAGGCTAAACGGTCATAGAAGTTTCAAAAATACGGAAAGATAATTTTGATATAATCGATATGTAAAAAATCCTAAAAAGGAGGCACATATGTCAAAATTAGATTATGTTGTATCGTATGAAACAATGCTGATTGAAGCTGCGGATCATCCAGAGTTTTTAACCAAAATAACTGATAAAAACAAAGGGGTGATCTATTCAAAGCGGCCAATGAAAGCAATCTTGAATGAATCCGCCCTCTACCATAATCAATCTATTAAAGGTCATCTCGAAGTCGTAAAAAGTAAATATCCAACTATGAAAAAGATTCCTCTTATGATTAATCCCACATTATCAATTATTATGATTCCTACATCTTCGCAAAATAACATATCTTGCAAATGGCTTAATTTTATCCAAATAAATAAATATATAAAAGAAAAAAGAAAAACAAAAATACAGTTTAGGAATGGAGAAGAGAGGGTATTCCCAATTTCTTATTACATTTTTGATAAACAAATTAGTAAAGCCACAAAGATTATTAGTATGTATTTAAGTCAGAAAGTAGAATATAAGCTAAAATCAGATGAAGAAAAGTTAATGATGATTAAGGAATTAATAGAAGGATATTCTTCTGATGGGTAGGCTTAGGTAAGTTATTTTAGGAAAGCAGGGGCAGGAAATACAAAAAGCAGGCCTTAAGATCTTAATTGATCATAAATCCTGCTTTTAAACTTTGTGTATCTATTCTTTCATTATGCCTTAAATAACTTCTTGTTCAGGTATTCTAATTGTCCATTGTGAGAACGCATTTATTTCTACTAGTTCTTTAGGGAAGATAAATGTCCATGGTTTACTCGTATTTGCTTGGATTGTTAATGGAGGTAGTGTGAATAAACCTTTCGCAATTATTTCGCCATTCTCATTTAACATTTCTAGTGGTAGTAATTCTAGACTAACAGCTTGTGTTGATCCATTTCGAACTAAAATGTTAACGCCTAAGTTTCCTTCTTCATTATAGCTTGCTCGTAAAGCATGTAAGCTCACTTCATTTATACGTAATTTAGGTAAAGAATTTACAAGATTGCTTAATTCTGTAATTTGTTCTTCAGTAAGTCGGCCTTCCCATGATGGATCTATATCTAATCGGTGGATAGTTTTTGATAAATCAAATGCTAACTCAAAACCTGTTTCAGGCAAGTCCTCTTTTAGTAAATACTCTCGTTCAAATACAAAACGCCATGGGCGGCTACTGCAAGGAGGCATTTCGCCAAGCTCTTCCAATCTAAATCCTTTTTTAGCTAAGAGTTCTCCTTCTTCACTAATCAATAATAGAATTGCGTCTTCTAAACGAACTAATTTTTCTAAACTGTTACGAACGAATGCAGTAACAGTTGCACTTCCGTCATCATTAGTTTCAAGCTCGATTGCAGATAATGATAATTGATTTGGTTTTAAAGGAGAAAGCTCGTTATTTAAAAATTGATAAACATAACGCTTTTCATCCTCAATATGCATTAATGGGTGGAATGAAATTTTAGGGAAAATTTCAACCACTTCATTTTCTTCAACTTGAACTGCTTGATCAGTAGATGTTTGTTGCAATAAATCACTCGATGAAACTGTTGAATCTTTACCTTTTTGTAATAAACGCTTAATCGACGATAACATTTTGTTTTTCTACCCCCTGTGGACAAGATAATTCTTGGAATGTTGAAGCAAGACTTGCTGATATTTCTTGTTGTATTGAGTTATAAGTATGTTCAAACAGAGTAAATCCATCAAATTCATATAGTCGAATTGGATCTTCTTGTTGATACTGTCTTAAGTGTATCCCTTCAATTAATTGTTGTAAATGCTCTAAATGTTCAGTCCAATATAAATCTATAGTACTTAATGCCGTGCTTTTTAAAACACTAATAAGTTTTACTTTTTTCTCTTCCTCCATACCGTTTAATACATCTTTATATACTGAAAAAGCTTCTTTTACGTTATGCCAAATCTCTTGTTCAGTATTAAAATGTTCAATATCTATTCGAAGTGGTGGTATAAGTTGTTCAAGTGCTGTTTTACCTTCAAGTAGATCCCAATCTTCAGGTGTACTGTCTTTAGGATAGAATTGCATTAATAAGTGATCAATAGTTTCTTCAGCTTGATCAATAAACCAGTCTAAACCAGTTTCATTTTGTATAAAGTTATTTCTTAATTTATAAATAATACGGCGATGTTCATTTGCAACACCATCTAATTTAAGCTGCCATTCACGAATTAAAGATTGATTTCCTTCACGGAGCTTTTGTGTAGATGAAACAAAGTCTTGAATCGTAGAATTTAGTACTCTACCAAATTGATCAGTCTGTAGATTTTTATATAATTTCTCTAGCTTTTCTGTATTATATTTTACAAATAATTCATCTTCTAATGACAGATAGAATTGAGATGAACCAGTGTCCCCTTGTCTCCCTGCACGCCCTTTTAATTGTGAATCAATACGCTCACTTTCATGACGTTCGGTTCCAATTACATGAAGACCTCCTAAATCTGATACACCATCAGCTAATATGATATCAGTCCCTCGACCCGCCATATTGGTTGAAATGGTAATCATACCTATTTGACCAGCTTGGGCAACCAGCTGTGCCTCTTCTTCAACATTTTTTGCATTAAGGAGCTGAAACTTTATCGATTCTTTCTCTAATAATTCTGCGAGTACTTCAGATTGACGAATGGAGGTTGTTCCAATTAGAATTGGTTGTCCCTTTTCATGTCGTAATTTTACATCAGCCAGAACTGCCTTGAGTTTTTCTCCTGTTTTTTCAAACACAATATCCTCGTGGTCATTACGAATTACCGGTTTATTAGTAGGAATTCGATAAACTTCCATGTTATAAACATGTAGGAGTTCTTTTTCTTCCGTTTTTGCAGTTCCAGTCATGCCAGAAAGAATTGGGTACATCCGGAAATAATTTTGTATTGTTACAGATGCAACGGTATGATTTTCTTCAGTTGTTTTTAACCCTTCTTTTGCCTCGATTGCTTGATGGAGACCGTTACTTAATGAGCGTCCTTCCATCATTCGGCCAGTAAATAAGTCAATTAGTCTAATCTCGCCTTCGTGAATTATATAATCAACATCGCGTTGAAATATTAAATCGGCTCGCAATGCGTTATGAACATAGTGGAAAAGCGTTGTATGTTCTAGGTCATATAAATTTTCTACCATAAAGGCTTTTTCAATCTTTGAAATACCTTCTTCGGTTAAAGTAATTGCCTTAGTTTCTTGATCTAAAAAATAATCCCTACCGTTTATAAACGTGCGAATAAAGCGTGCACAAAGCGAATATAAGTGTGATTGTGCGGTTTTTTTTCCTGCAATAATTAGTGGTGTTTTTGCTTCATCTATTAATATTGAGTCAACTTCATCAATAATTGCATAATGATATGGGCGTTGAACTTGTTCAACGAAAGAAGTAACCATATTATCTCGTAAATAATCAAAACCAAATTCTGTTCCGATTCCATAAGTAATATCTGCATTGTATGCAGCTTTTTTAGCCTCCAAAGGTAAATTGGGAATGTTTAAACCTACTGTAAGACCTAAAAATTTGTGGATTTGCCCAATTTGATCCGCATCGCGTCGGGCCAAATATTCGTTTATGGTAATAATATGTACGCCCTTTCCCTCAAGCGCACGAGTATAGGCAGGTAATGAAGTAACCAATGTTTTTCCTTCCCCAGTTGGCATTTCAGCGATATTTCCATCTAGTAATGCAAGTCCCCCAATTAATTGAACATCATAATGGCGCATCCCTAAAACACGTTTTGATGCTTCACGTACTAGTGCAAAAGCATCTATCGTAATTTCATGAATAACAGCTTCTTTATTAGAAATTTTTTGCTTTGATAGATAAGTAAATTCACGCAAATCTTCATCTAGAAGACTTTCAAAGAATGGCTCCTTTGTATTTATCTCTTGAACAATTTTTTCATATTCCTTTAATTTTCGATTGCCAATAATTTTTTGCAAAGTCTGGATCAAGGATGTTCCCTCCTGAGCTGGTAATCTATCAAGTCTCTTCTTTAAATGTATCATAAGTTTTACGGGACTCAAGGTGTAAATAGTGGGAATTTATAGAAAAGATTGAAAATTATATTATTAATACTAAAGTAACAATTAGTAGGAATCAAAATGAAGCGAACGATCTTTAAGTAAAAATAACTAGTTAATTCAAAATGTGACAAATTACTTACTTCCTATTATATATAATCTTAGTAGTTTCATATTAATAGTCTACTAAGATATGAGGGAGAGAGCTTTATTGAAGACAAAGATCGGTATAATCTTTTCTGCTGCAATACTTTTAACAAGTATATTTAGTTCACCGTCGTTGAAGCATAGAGGCACTAAACATGAGACCAATTTAATAAGTAATAATGAAGTAAAAGCTGCAACAAATCAAACTAGTAGTGGACAATCAACACTTCAAAAAGTTGAGACAAATCAACAAAAAAAATGGGAAGCACTACAACTGAATCCACTCCCAAGTAGTAAAAACCTATCGTATAGTTTCAGTAATAGTACAAAAGTGTTTACAAAGCCTTTCCCAGAGCAGTATCAAACTATTAATGGGATATTGAGCTTTCGAGGCGGACCTTTCCGAAATAACGGTTCAATGGGAACGACAGTTATTTCAAAGCAAAAGTTAGTTAAGAGTTGGTCGTTTCAAACTTCTTCTTCATCTGGATGGGGCGGGGGCTCAGGATGGACTGGCCAACCAAGTGTAATTGAATGGAAACCACAAGAACAAAAAATTATGAATTTATATTCTCAATTTAAAACAAAGTCAAATTTTAAAGAAGTAGTTTATGGATCTTTAGATGGAAGAGTTTACTTTTTAGACTTAGCAACAGGGAAGAAAACAAGAAATCCAATAAATATTCAAAATCCAATTAAGGGTAGCGTGGCTCTTGATCCACGTGGTTATCCTCTTTTATACGTTGGACAAGGTATACCACAAACCGGAAAAATAGGTATGAGGATTTATAGTCTAATTGATGGCTCTCAATTAGCATTTATTCCAGGAATTGATTCCTATTCTTTTCGTGGTTGGGGAGCTTTTGATGGATCTGCGTTATTTAACCGAGAAGATGATGCGATGTTAGTCGGCGGGGAAAATGGACTAGTTTACTTTATCAAACTAAATACCAAATATGATTCTAAGGCTAAAAAGATAAAAATTTCTCCAGTAATTTCAAAATATCGATATAAACTTAAAAATAATTCATACCAAGGTATTGAAAATTCAGTAGCGGTATTTAAGAATATTGCATATTTCGCCGATAATGGTGGTGGTATTCAAGCGCTAGATATTATTAAGAAAAGGCCAATTTGGGCAAATAATGCATATGACGATACAGATGCGTCAATTGTCATTGAGAATTCTAATGGTACACCGTTTTTATACACAGGTTCTGAAATCGATAAACAAGGAACTAAAGGCTATGCACGCATTCAAAAGTTAAATGGGCTTACTGGTAAAGTAATTTGGGAGAAGAAAATACCGGGTTATTCGATAAAAGGTAATCATCCTGTTAATGGTGGACTGTTAGCGACTCCAATTGTTGGAACTGGGCCATTAAAAGGGCAGGTTATTTTTAATATTTCAAGGTATAAAACGATGAATGGGGGCTTATTAATTAGTTATGATACTGTTACTGGAAAAGAAAAATGGCATTTAGATTTACCAAACTATGCGTGGTCATCTACAGTAGCGGTTTATACAAAGGATAATAAAGCTTACTTAATTCAAGGTGATTCTGTTGGGAACCTGTACTTAATAAGTAGTAGCGGAAAAATGATCAATAAGATTAATCTAGGTGCCAATATTGAGGCGTCTCCAGTTGTAGTTGGTCAACAAGTAATTGTTGGAACTAGAGGAGGTAAATATATTAGCGTCAATATCCAATAAATATTGTGATGAAAGATCCCTAATTCCGTTTGTGGAGCTAGGGATTTCTTGTGTATTTGATATAGGATTTTTTTAAACGGTCTTTTCAATTGTGTTAATAACATATTAAACTTCTATTAAAAGAATTGGATTTTTAGCAAATAGATTAGATAATATGATAGATGTATTTATTTTAATTAATTAATTTATTTATTTATAACTGTATTAGAGGAGTGAAAGAATTTGGCTAATAAGGCAGAAAACAATGTTGAAAGTCGTTCAGAACATAGAAAACTTAAGAATAAGGAAGATGGTTTAAGTAATAAACGATACTTTTCGTTTATACTCTCGATAGCTGGAGTACTTATAATTGGTGCTACAGCAATTTTTTATGTCTACCCAAAAATAATGAATGAAGGTAATTTTCATCCGGAAAATGCTTCTACAAAGGCAGTAGCGGATAAGGATGTAAAAAAAGAAACAAAGAGTGAAAAGACGACTGAAACAAAAACTAAGGAAGTTGCTAAAGAAACAACTACTAAGGAAACAAAAGCTACTGATGAAGAAAAGCAATCAAAAGATTATGTTTTACCGGAAAGTAATAGTAGAAAACTAACAAATGCAGATCTGATTAAATTAGCTCCTAATGATTTACGTTTAGCCAGAAATGAAATCTATGCTAGGCATGGTTTAGTATTTAAATCTAGTGACTTGACGATTTATTTCACCTCGAAGTCTTGGTATAAACCTAATCCAGCATATAGCGGAGAGCTTAATGATGTAGAAAAATATAATTTAAATTTAATTAAATCAAGGGAATAGTTGGAAATACGACAGTTTCTTCTTCAATTGTATCAAGTTATAAATTAGTAATAAGCTATTAAAAAAAGCAAAGTTCAGTGATTAATGAACTTTGCTTTTTTACTAACTCTAATACTTTTGATAAGAAAATACTTGTATTGTCTTAAAGGTTAATCTCGGTTTCTTGATTATCAAACCATTTTAAGATTTTCTTTGCTCCATTTTCCTTAGCTACTTCTTTTAATGTCATTCCATCCACATTCTTTATTGATAAGTCTGCACCTTTTTTAATTAGATACTGGAATGTTTTTAAATCATCTACTTCATATATTGTATCAAAAATAGGCGTTTCTCCAACATTGTCTGGTTGGTTAATATCTGCTCCGTATTTTAGTAATAAGTCAATTGCTTCCTTGTCACCCAAATAAGCTGCAGCATGTAAGATTGTCCAATCATCTGCATCTCCTATAGTAGGATTTGCTCCATTATCAAGTAATAACTTTAGCATCTCTAAGTTTAGAGGTTCTCCATCAGTATATGATGCTTTAAGAAGTGGGGATTCATGATCTCTATTCAATTCATTTACGTCTTCTCCTTCGTCAATTAACTCTTTAACTTGTTCAATATCGTTATCAAGTACTGCTTGCGTTAATGGTGTTTCCGCAGATAAATAGCCATCAAAGAATGATTGTGCTAGTGGAATCGCTTTTTCTACTAATAAACCTGCACCGACTATAACCCCGAATGACAACCCGAATACAATTACAGCAATTCCGTACACGCGTTTTGGTGTTTTAAATTTAATATCGCTTTCTACATTATTAAAATGAAGCAAAGCGTTAATACGTTTTGGTAAAGTTGGATGGGACATAAATCGTTCACTTAACCAGATAAAAAAGCCTTTTTCATTGCTACTATTTAATAAATATTCATGCTGATCAATTTGTTGATAATATTTGCGACCGATAGCTAACATTGTAAGTGCTTGAGTCGATGCTTCAAAATCATTTATATAATGACTAGCCATTCGATCACTTGTATACTCACATGCACGTGAATATGCCGAACCTAAAAAAGGAACCCAATTTGCAGGCAATACTAAAGCCTGTTTTAGAATATGATTTCGTTTAATATGTGCAAGCTCGTGTGCAATTACGAAATCAACTACTTTTGGATTTGATTCAATCTCTTCGAATAGAACTGAATATAATACAATCATATTCCGTCCAAAGAAACGCGTAGCAAAGGCATTTAACAGTCCTCCAGATTGGACTACATAAACATCTGGTAAGAAATAAAAGCCCATTTCCTTTGAAATTTCTCTTGTTCTGAAATATACTTCTGGAAATTGTTTTTCAGTAATCTTAACACCATTAATACGTATGTGAGCAGTGAAAATTAAATGGGCAAAGAGAGGTAAAACGATTAAAATTCCTAAAATAATAAGACCAACAACACTTAAAATAAGTAAAAAATAAATTGGAATACTAATAAGTAAAAGTAATATAAAATAAATCGATTCTTTCCGATTAACTAACGACTTCAATTTCTCTCCTCCTATATCTCAATTCTTATAGTTTAACAAGTAAATGGAAAGGATGTCATACATATATTTAAGAGAAATGAAACCAATTACTTCCACTAAATAATAAAAAAATTTCTTTTTACCCTTTAAATAAAAAATAGTATGATAGACTATAGTCTACTTTTTTAAGTATTTATTTAGATTCAATTTATATATTAAAAACATGCACTTTATAGAATGAAAATTTAAGGGGAAGTTAAAAATAAATGGAAACTCAGTTAAGAGAACAAAATTCCTTGTCAAGAGCGGGTATACGAATAATGCGAAAAAACCGAATACCTAGTTTTAAAAGAAAATGGATGTTTATTTTAATACCAATTCTCGTGATATTAATTACACATTTAACATTAAATTACTTAAATTCGCCTAAAAGATTAGTGAAGATTTTTGATAAAGCTGTATCAGATAATAATTATAAAGAAGTGACACATATGCTACAAAAAGGCGGTACCGGGGCATCCCTAGATGAAGACTCAGTAATCGCGTTTATGGATTACTTAAATAGCTATGATGTTTTAGATAATTTAGACGATATGATCCAAAATAATAAAGTAATTAATAGTAAGTTAATAGACGGTCGTGGAAATTATGTGCTTTCAATTAAAAAGGGTAGTAAATTCTTAGGGATTTATCAAACATATTTAATAAGTGCACAACCATTCGAATTAAAGATTTCTTCACCAATTGATGAAGTTGAATTAAAATTAAATAATCATATTACACATTTAAATAAAGATGAATATGAAACAACATACCACAAAGTTTTACCTGGAAAGTACACTATGGCTGTTTCATATAAAGGTGTTTATAGTGATGTTAAAGATTCAGTTGATATAGATTTTTCTTCTGCTTCAAAAAATAAGTTATCACAAGAATTAACTTTTAATGTTAGTTATGTCCAAATTTACTCGAACGAACCTGAGGCAGAACTTTTTGTAAATGGAAAAGATACGGGGCAAAAAGTAAGTGAACTAGACCGATTTGGTCCTTTTTTATTAAATGGTAAAACAGTAGTTCACGCTGAAATTGAAAAGAATGGTGAATTATTTAAAACGGATGATATTCCGGTTACAGGAAAATATGTAGATTTAATGTTTGATACGCCAGTTGAAAATCAGGACGAGACAGATCAAAAAGATGGTTTCTTTGCAGGACTTAAACGTTTTTTTGATAAGTATTTACCTAGTCCAAAGCCTTCTTCTGATTTAGAAGAAAAGCAACTAATCAACGGCTTGTTTAATCAAAATGGCCAAGCATTCTTACAGTCTAAGGAATATCAAGACAAAATTAAGAAAAAGGATACAACGCAAAAACTCACAAGCTTTTCTATGAAAGATTCAAAGCAAGATGATTCAGGTATGATCATTACAACAAATGAGTCGTATGAGATCACTGATAAACATGGTAAAACTAAAATGAAATCATTTGAAATTACCTACCACTTCTCAAGAGAAAATGATGAATTAAAAATGGATCGTATTTTAGAAGTAAAAGAGATAAAGTAAATTGTAGAAAAGAGTCCAATTTAGGTTGGACTCTTTAGTGTGTAGACAAAGTACAAAAAACTTGAGTTTCAGACTGATTGCAAGCGTTTGTCTTTCGAGGCGCGAAGCCTGGTGAGGAGCGGAGTTACCCTAGACGGTAATGAGCACCGCAGACAGGCGAAGCAACGAAGAAAGCGAGCGTTTTCGGGCAGTCTGAAGAGTCCAATTTAGGTTGGACTCTTTTTTTTGAATGCAGAGTTGGAAGATCCCGCAATTATTAAGCTAGGATTAAAAGGGTACAATTCTTATTAAATGATTATTATAAGAAATATTTCTTTTTTCACATTTTAATGTCAAATATATGTAGTTTTAGCACATTACTTTTTTAAATAGGAATATTCGTTATAATGTATTAAAGAGAAATGTTTGGAGGTAATGAAAAAGAATAGAATGTGGAAATTTATTAAAAGACTTCTTTTATTTACACTTCTGATGTCAATTATTGGGTTATTTGCGATCTATCGTTACTATTTCCAAGATGTGTTGAAGTATGAAACACAAGTTTACACTGAATTAAAGACGTCTGATTTAGAAGAATACACACCTTTATTACTAGGACTAATGATGCAAGAAACGAAAGGTAAAGGAAAAGATCCAATGCAAGCTTCAGAATCATTAGGATTAGCGAAGGATAGTATTCAAGATACTTCAAAAAGCATACAACAAGGGGTCTCACACTTTAAAGACGTGTATTCCTATGGTAAAAAGCAAGGCGTTGATTTACAAACCATCATACAAAGTTACAATATGGGGATTGCTTATATTGATTTTGTAAAAACACATGGAGGTAAACATACAGTTCAACTTGCTAAAACTTATTCTCTATCGATGGTGGAGACGAATCCTGAGCTTTATACGTGTAATAATAATAAGAAAAATTTCAGATATCCATATTGTTATGGTGACTTCACATATAGTCAAAAAGTAATGAAGAAAACAAAGTACTTCGAGATTTTAGTCCCACTTAAACATAATATAGTAGGAAAACCATAGTCCATGAAGAAGAGATAAATGTCTTCTTTATGGACTTTTTAACTTTTTTTTTAGAATTATGTCAATTTAATTACAAAATAGTTGTCATTTCGATAAAATTAAACAATTTCCTTTTTTTACCGATATAATTATTGAAAAAACAATTCAAATTCCGACATTTTATGACTTATACTTAATTTTAGTGTTAATTTTTTGTTAATTTCATTTTTTAAAAATTATAGTTTATTAATTTTACTAGTTTAATAGAATTGGATTGTTTTATTCTACGGCTTAAATGTAATATTGGTAGGAAAGGAAAATTTGATACATGAAAAAAATGGGAAGAGTACTTTTGGTATCAACAGGCATATTAGTAGGCACCTCCAGCATTTCCTGTCCTAATATCGGTTTGGAAACATCAAAAGCGAGTGCAGCAATTGTAAATATTAAAACAAAGTATCAAACGACAGCAAATCTATATTTAAGACAGGGTGCAGGTACAACCTATAAATCACTTGTGATTATTCCAAAAGGAAAAGTAATTACCGCTACTCAAAGAAATGGTAATTGGTACAAAGTGACTTATAGTTCAAAAACTGGTTGGGTAAGTGGTACGTATTTAAAGGAATATTATAAATATACTACTCAAGCGACCGCTTATTATTTTACAAATAAAACTACTAAGCTATATCCAACGCCTGATACAAAAAAAGCTGCAGTATATTCTGTAGTTGTTAATAATGGATTTTACAGTACTCAAAACATTGTAAATAGCATTGACCAAACATGGTTACGCGTTAGTTATAATGGCAAAACCTTGTATGTAAATAGCGCAGATGTTACGAAAAGTGCTGTAGCTACATTTGCACAAACAAAATATAAGGCAATTAAAAATACAAGTTTATATCAAACCTATGGTGCATCTTCTAAAGTACTATCAAGTATTCCAAGTGGTACGGTCATTTCATCATCAAAACGTGTCGGTAACTGGTATAGCGTCACGCTTAACGGTAAAACAGGATATGTTTATATTAATAATTTTACAAAAGTAAATGAAGTAAAATATGAAACAACAAGTACTGCATATTATTTTACGAAAGCAGTCACTAACTTATATGCAACTCCAGATGCGACAAAACCTGTAGTAACTACAGTTAATGGAGATAATGGCTTTGCTTCAACTCAAAAAGCGACAGATTTAGTAGGGAAGATCTGGTATCGAATTAATTACAATGGAAAAAATCTGTATGTTAAAAGTGAAGATGTATCTGCAAATAGCTTCACAACATTTACTACTACAAAATATAAAGCGCTTAATGCAACATATTTATATGAATCGTTCGGCAATGCATCAAAACAACTTATTCAAATTCCAAAAGATACAGTTATCCCGATTAGCAAAAAAATTGGTAATTGGTATAGTGTGTCTTATAAAGGTGTAAATGGATATGTAAGAACAGCAGATTTCGGAAAAAGTGATGTCGTGACGATAACAAATATAACGGATACGACTTATATTACGACTTCAGAATTAAATTTACGTCAAACGTACGATACTTCTTCAGCGTTGCTTACAGTAATTCCCGTTAATATGGTTTTAATGGCGACTGATAAAACGTCTAACAATTGGTATAAGGTTAGTTACAATGGGAAAACGGGATATGTATCAGGATCATATATCAAACAAGTAAAAACTGGTGACCCAATAACATCAAGAGATAGCTATCAGTTTATTGATCTGCGTACACCTTCGCCTGTAACTGCTGCGCAAATTAATACCTATATTGCTAACAATGTGAAAAGTGGAGTTAAGAGTATACTGTCTGGTCAAGGACAATTGTTTATTGATGCTGGAAATAAATATGGTGTAAATGCACTTTATTTAGCAGCGCATGCCATTCATGAAAGTGGATTTGGTACTTCTCAAATTTCATTAGGTAAAAATAACTTATTTGGCTTTGGTTCATATGACACAACACCATATATAGCTTCATACAAATTTATGAGTGTACAAGAAAATGTAGAGTATATTGCTCGCTCAATTAAATCTACTTACTTAAACCCAAGTAACTGGAAATATAAAGGTGCATATCTTGGTTTTAGTACGAAAGATATGAGCAATGTAAGAATAGATGCAGCGAGTGAAGGGATGAATTTTTATTACGCGACTGATCCAAACTGGGGTAAATTGATTGCTCAACATATGCAAAAAATTCTACCATTTAATAAAGCGTACTATGATCAAGCCCAACCGAATACTACGATTCCAGGAAGTCCATCCACTCCTGTTGGAAGTGATGTATTCCCTGCTAATATCCAAGCGGTTGCAAAAGGAAACATTGATCTATACACCGCAAAGGGAGATACGGCTAAAGTGAAATCGATTACAGCCGGTACAACTTTCCTTCTTCTTGAAAAAACAAATAATTATTGGATTAAATTATCAATAGATGGGAACGTTTTTTGGACAAACAGTATCAAATTAAATGCATATAGCCAAACCTTATCTGTTAAAAACTTAGGTAGAATAACAACAGATGGTTTAAACGTGCGCTCAGCTGCAACTACAGCTGAAAACAATGTAATTGGTAAGTTAAACCTTAATAATTACGTAAGTATTGTTACAAATACAGATGGTACTTTAACAATGGATAGTACAAAAAAATGGTATAAAATCCAACTAGCGAATGGAAGTTTTGGATGGGTATCTTCAAGTTATGTCAAACAAGAATTAAAGTAAAAAAAGTGACTCCTTGTGAGTCACTTTTTTACTAGTTTAATTGAGTGACAATTTTAAAGAATAATATGTTTATATGATACAATGAAAGATAGAAAATTATTTAAGTAGATTGGGGAGGAGTAAAATTTTGAAATCAACAATGTTAAAAGTAGGCTTATTAACGACGCTTTCCATTGGCTTAGTTGCTGGAAAAGCATCAGCAGCAACGGATTGGTCTACGAAATGTTTACCAATGGGCGAAATTAAACAAAATGTAAATCCATCTAATCAACAAATTAACTGTTTACTAACGAATGCAGCGCTAAATGCAAAAATTCCACCAGAAGTTGTAATTGGTGTTGCAGGGCAAGAATCTTCTTGGAGACAGTTCGAAAATGGTTCAGCTTCTACTGACGGTAAAGGTTATGGAATTATGCAAGTTACCGACGCAAGGTATGATCAAGATAAATTAAAAAGTGATATTATTTATAATATTCAAGCCGGTGTTGAAATTTTAAATGAAAAGTATGATTTACAAAATTCTTCTCAAAATCCAATTCCTAGAATTAAAGGGGCCGGACGGGAAATAATTGAAAATTGGTATTTTCCGGTTATGGCATATAACGGGTTGAAGCCTGTAAATAGTCCTATTAAACGTAGTGATGGATCAAGAAATTGGAATACTTATCAAGATAAAGTATTTTCTAAAATTCAAAAAGAAAGTTATTTAAATGATACAACTTTAGCGCAATATCCATTTGGATATAATGATTTTGAATATGATTCAAATAGTAGTGCGAATATAAAGTTTAACAAACTAGAGTACACTTTGAAAGATGAGCTTCATGAGTCAGTTTATTTACTTAAAAAAGGTGATATTGTTAAAGTTACCGAAGAAGGTGCAAATTTAAGAGAACAACCTTCTAAGAAAACAATTGGAACTTTACTACCATTAAACAAGACTTTTGTAATCGATGGGGATTTCAAATATACTGAAGGACAAATTAGCACTGATAGTGATATATGGTACGTGTGGTTCCCAGTAAAATCAACTGATGGAAAAACATCAGGCTATATTGCTTCTTCATATATTGCCAAAAAGAAAGATTTTGTAGCTCCAATCGTATCAGGGGTGAAAAATAATATTTCTTATAATAAAGACGTAAAGATTACATTTGATGAAGGTACTGCTTTATTAAATGGCGCAGGATTTAAAAATGGTCAAATCGTTAGTAAGCCAGGCAAATACACTTTAGTTGTGAAAGATGAAGAAAGTAACACAACGACAATCACCTTTACAATTGATAAAACAAAACCTACAACACCAACAATGAATACAGTTTCAGATCAATCAACTACTATTACCGGAACAGCAGAAGCAGGTTCTACAGTTAAACTATATATTAATAGCAAGCTTCAAAAAAGCACGAGAGCTGCTTCAAATAAAAGCTACAAATTTACAACTTCAAAGCAAAAAAGTGGAACGACAGTAAGTGTAACTGCTACTGATAAAGCTGGAAATGTAAGTGCAACAAAGTCTTTAAAAGTATTAGATAAAACACCACCAGCACTTCCAGTTGTTAATAAAGTTACTTCAAAATCAAAAACTGTAACAGGTAGTGCTGAGAAATATGCTTCAGTGAAGATTTATCGAGGAAGCACATTAATAGGTCAAAGCTCGGTTAATTCCAGTGGTAAATTTTCTGTATCAATAAAAGTACAGAAAGCAAACACATATTTAAAGGTTTATGTCATTGATAAATCGGGAAACAAAAGCGTTCGTACAATTAAAGTTGTAAAATAGTTAAAATACGATGCGATAAGTTTTTTTCTTATTGCATTGTATTTTTTTATTTTTCAAGTTCTTATTGGAAAGAGTAAGTTTATTTGTTTCGAACTTTACAATTGCTTCACGATAATTAAGTAGACGAGGATCTGTTTTACAAAATATTTTTAAGATGAATGCGATTTGTTTTTAATATGTGGATAACTTGTGAATAAAATTAATACTTATCGACAGGAAGAAGAGATCAACAATTTTCATTTTGGTAGAATTTTGTCGTATCTTTATATTTCTTAGCTACTTGAATTAATTTATAAACAAGCGGTTTGTGGATAACTATTATATGTTATCCACAAATTGTTAATAAACTTCTGAAATTGTGGGTAATTTTCGGAATTTAAAATGTTTTTTACGTTTACAAACATTTTAATGACCAATAATACTTTTTATTAAAGAAATTAAAAGGCCATTTCCCAATTGAGAAATGGCCTTTTGTTAAGCTATGCTTATTTTTAATATAGAGAATTTTGAACTTGTCTTATATTAGCTAACGAGCACCTTCACCAGTCAAGACAACTTTAATTGTTTTAAACATAATTTTAATGTCCAACATGATTGATCGATGTTCAATATAGTGTAAATCCAAGACTAACTTCTCTTTCGGTGTTAATTCATACCCGCCATTCACTTGTGCCCAACCAGTTAACCCTGGTTTGACTGTTAAGCGATTAGTGAAGCCTGGTACTTCATGATTAAATTTTACTAAAAAAAACGCTCTTTCTGGTCTAGGACCAACAAGACTCATATCTCCACGTAAGACATTGACGAACTGTGGTAATTCATCGATACGAGTTTTTCGAAGGAAGTGACCAAGTTTTGTAATGCGAGGATCATCCGTACTAGCCCATTGTGGTCCGTTTATCTCTGCATCCATACGCATTGTTCTTAACTTGTAAATATTAAAAATCTTCCCATTTAATCCAACTCGTTCTTGGATGAAAAGAGCAGGACCAGGAGAATCAATTTTAATTAATGCGATAAAGAACAAAACGAATGGTAAAGAAATGACAAACGCGAGCGACGCAAAGACTATATCCAATGTTCTTTTTATAAATGAATAAAAAATACTTTTCTTTTTTAATGACTCAAGTTGTTGAATTGAGTAGCGGCTTTCAACCTTTTGTTGAGTATTCTGTAAGGCCATTTAAACACCCCAGTTTATAATTTAGGCCCATCCTTGCAAGTGCATTGCAACATGTCCTAATGTATAACGTTTACGTTTTATAACATCATAACAATTATAAATGTTCGCAGAAAAAAATCAAATTATTTTTATGTTACAAGCTTATTACTCCACATAAAAAGTTCACAAGGGTACCTTACACTTATAGTGTGTGCAAGAATGATTTATTAATCGGCATTACAATAATTAGTAATTGATCAAACTTTTGTCCAGGTCGACTTTTTAGGTATTATTATTTTAGCATAAAGTAAGTGGGAAAATACGTCGCGTTAAAATAGCACTTTCCCAAAGAAATTAAAACCCCATATAGATTTAGCAGCGTTTTGTCTCTATATTTAACGTTATTGTAAGGAAATAAAAGCACTTGTTATATGGACAAAGAATCTTACTACATTCTAATAACAGTTAAATTTATTTAATTTGTGTGGGGGATTAATCTTTTTTATAACCTTGGTTTTGTAATTGGGTATGTAATAACAATATTTTGATGATTCTCCTTATAATTTATTATGAATAAATTTAGGTTTTTTATCCTTCATTAAATCCTTGTTTTTTTGTTTCTCCAAAAATCAACTCCCTCTTCGTAATTGATCAAGAATTTTTTACTTATGGCAAACTTCTTTTAGCATTTTTCATTGTTATATTGATTTTGAATTAAGTGAACGAAATTTATTAATTTATGTAGTTCCATTAAGGACTATATTTACTATTGAGGTGGAGTATTGCTTTTTAATCATACGATTGTAATAAAATGCTCTTATTTAATTTCCGCATTATTAAGCTTATTACCGCAGAAGAAATATGATTCTAATATTTTTTGAACATTTAGGATAATCTTCTTCTTAAAAAAGGTGTAATTTTTAATTTTTAAATGAAAAAACGAATTAAATTAGTGGGGATATAGCTGGATATGACCAAAGATGAAATGGATTTATCACTTAGTTTTCAATCTTGTTAAATTTAATTTAAATTGAGTAGAAATCTCTTGATGTGGAATCAGTAATTGATATAAGTTTTTTTATGCATAGTGGATATACAGTTTGATATTCATGTGAATATGAAAACTTTACTTATACGTGTGAAATGATTAGATCATATTGTAGTTGCTAAAGTTTAAAATTAAGTTATTAAGCATTATTTCTAATGTTACTGTATAAAATCTTGTCAGTAAATACTTACTTTTGAAGAATGTTAGTGTTTTTTAAGGAATGGAATGAATAATTGTAGTAATATATTGAAGTGAGTCGAAATTTTGTTTAATTTAGTCGAAAGGTTAGGTGTTAAATGCTAGCGAATTATTTCACTGTTTGTGGCTTTGGTAGTCATGAGATTGAGATTGAAAAATCGAAATTTATTTGTTACATAAATGAAGCGAAAACTGAAGTTGATGCGCAACGATTCATTTCAGAAATTAAAAAAAAGCATTTTGATGCATCTCATAATTGCTCAGCTTATTTAATCGGTGAAAATGATGAAATTCAAAAAGCCAATGATGATGGTGAACCGAGCGGTACGGCTGGAGTTCCAATGTTAGAAGTTTTGAAAAAGAGAGGATTAAAAGATACTGTTGTTGTTGTAACAAGGTATTTTGGCGGTAAAAAGCTTGGAGCAGGAGGCTTAATTCGTGCATATGGACAGGCAGTCAGTGAAGGGTTAAATGCTGTTGGAATTGTTGAGCGTTCATTAGTTAAAGTAATGAACGTAAAGATTAATTATAAATTGTTAGGCAAAGTAGAGTTCGCTTTACGGAACTCACGTTATCATTTAGAAAATGTTAACCATATGGAAGAAGTAAGCTTTGAACTTTGGATTAAGATTGATGAAGTTGAGATCTTCAAAAACTGGATGATTGAGTTAACAAATGGTAGTTGCCATATAAATGAAAGTATTGTTAAATACATGTAGTAGTCTAGCTTTATAAATAGTAAATATATGACTAATTTCAAATAGAACAATCATACTAACTTTAAAGGAGGTCTATTCGAACATATGAATCAGAATCATTCTCGAAAAATGGCCAAGAAAAGAAGAAAGAAAAAGAGAGGCCTAATTGCTAGGGTATTATTACTTATCATTATAGTAGCCTTAGTGTTTGTAGGATATAAAGGCGTTAGAACATATCTTGAATTAAATAAAGCAACAAAAGGAGAAGATATTTCTTCAAACTTAAGAAATGAAAAAGTTGCAATATCGAAAGATCCAATATCGATTCTCTTCTTAGGGATTGAGAACTATTCAACTGGTGGAAAGGGTGGACGAACTGACTCGATGATCCTTGCTACCTTTAACCCTAAAGAGGAGACAATAAAAACAATGAGTATTCCTCGAGATACATATGTAAGTATACCAGGACATGCAGAAAAAACTAAAATTAACCATGCATTTTCATATGGCGGTTTACAATTAACAGTTGATACAGTTGAGCAATTCTTAAATGTACCAATTGATTATTATGTTACAGTAGACTTTAATGGCTTTAAAAACATAGTTGATGCAGTTGGTGGAATAGATGTTGATGTACCTTTTGACTTCTGGGAAAATACAGATACTACACCAAGGAAAAAGGTTTACTTTACAAAAGGTATGATGCATTTAAATGGACAACAGGCGTTAGCATATTCTCGTATGCGTAAACGTGACCCTCGTGGTGACTTTGGACGTGAAGAAAGGCAGCAACAAGTAATTAAAGCGATCTTAAATGAAATTAAATCACCTGAAACAATCATGAAAATGGATCAATACGCGAAAGTGTTCAGTAAAAATATTAGTACGAACATGAAAATGAGCGGTGGTATTTCACTTGCGAAGCATTTACCTAATATCACTGAAAATGACTTGGAAACTATAAAATTAAAAGGTCATGATGATACGATTCACGGTATTTACTATTATGTTCCTGAAGAGGAAAGTGTAAAAGAAATTACTAGTAAATTCCGAGTTCACTTAGGTTTAGAAAAACCATCTACAACTAATACAACTAATACAATTAATTCAGATAGTAGTTCTGAAAATGAAAATAGTACCAATCAATAAATAGGCAGAAAGCTGATTCTTTTACAGGAATCAGCTTTTTTATTGGGTCAATCGTAATATTTTTGTAATGCTTGTTAACATTGTGTTAAGGATGTTATAGAAGGGTATGGATTTTTTAAAAATTATAATAAAATACCAATATATATTGGTAATATAAGGTTTGAATCGGAAAAATTAAAATTTTTGCTTATTTCAAATTTTTGTACAATTATAATCCTAATTACATTATAATATTAGATATACATAAATTTATTAGTCATTTAGTAATAGGCTAATGGGGGAAAAGGTGAATGACAGCTAGGAAAATGGACAATCAGACACTAGACGAAATCATGGATAATATGCTCTCATCTGTTATAGATAGTAAGTCCCATGTGTTTGGAATTGTTGAAGATACTCGCTCAGAATACGAGAAATTAAGAGTAGAGCTTAAAGAAGTAAAATTACAAGTAGTAGAGAAGATTGAAAATACGGTTAAATTAGATTTATTAGCCCGAGCGGCTCGCCAAAAATTAACTGAAGTTGATGGGGATTTTAATCGGTATACTGACTCTCAAGTAAAGTCAGTATATGAAACTGTCCAAACTATTCAGGAACAGCATTTTCTTTCATTAAAGGAAGAAAAAGTTCTAAATCATCGTAGAAAAGAATTAGAAAATAGACTTCAGACTTTGTTAGAGAAGCTAAAAAAAGCAGAATTATTAGTTGCACGTATTTCAATTGTTTTAAACTACCTTAATACAGACTTTAACCAAGTTAGTCATTTACTTGAAGATGTAAAACAAAAACAAGAGTTCGGATTTCAATTGATACAAGCTCAGGAAGAGGAGCGTATAAAGTTATCACGCGAAATTCATGATGGACCAGCCCAAACGTTAGCCAGTATATTAATGCAGTCAGACTTTTTAATAAAAACATATCGCCAAAGACCAGAAGAAGATGCAAGAAAAGAATTAGGTGATATAAAGGAACAAGTCCGTTGTGCATTAGGGGAAGTTAGAAGAATTATATACGATCTACGCCCAATAGCTTTAGATGATTTAGGTTTAGTTCCAGCCCTTAATAAATATTTAAAATCGCTTGAATCGTATAAGCATATTGACATGAAATTTGAATATTGCGGTCAAAGCAAAAAAAGACTTAATTCAAAAATAGAAGTTGCAATCTTTCGGATCATCCAAGAAGCAGTTCAAAACGCATGTAAGCATGCCGATCCATCAACAATTTTTGTGAGATTAGAGTTTTTAAGAAACAAAATTAATGTTTTCGTACAGGATGATGGAGTAGGTTTTCCTGTTGGAAAAGGCCAAAGTGAAAACTCTTTTGGATTAATAGGAATGAAAGAACGCGTTGAGTTATTAAATGGAGATTTTAAAATCGAATCAATACTAGACGCAGGTACGAAAATTAGGATCACTTTAGATGTAGATATAGAGAATGAATTAGAAATGTCATTTCAAAATGAAACGTCTGAAAATTTCTAAAAGTAAAATTTTGTTTCACGTTTTTCGGAGATTTGCGTCGTAACTATTCATGAAATATGTTAAAATATACTATAATTTAGAAAAAAATACCAATTTCTACAAATTTCGATAGATTAGCAAACTAGAACAAATAAACAGAGGAGTAATGAAATGAAAACTAGAATTGCAATTGTAGATGATCATAAATTGTTTCGTGAAGGAATTAAGAGAATCCTAGATTTTGAAGAGAGTTTTGATGTTGTTGCTGAAGGTTCTGACGGTACAGAAGTTGTAAATATCATGGATCAACATCAAGTAGATGTATTTATTGTTGATATAAACATGCCGACAATGAACGGAGTAATAGCTACAAAAGCATTGCTAGAAAAACATCCTGATGCAAAAGTAATCATTTTATCAATTCATGATGATGAATCGTATGTAACTCATGTCCTAAAAGTAGGTGCAAGAGGCTATTTATTAAAAGAAATGGACTCTGATACACTAATTGAAGCAATTAAAGTCGTTACAAAAGGTGGATGTTATTTACACCCGAAGATAACTCACAACCTAGTAGAAGAATTTAGAAGACTATCACTTAAAGAACAATTATTTAAATCTCGCGAAGTAGAAGTGCGCCGTCCATTACATTTACTTACTAGAAGAGAATGTGAAGTACTTCAAATGTTAGCAGATGGTAAAAGTAACCGTGCTATTGGTGAAGCTCTCTTTATTAGTGAAAAAACTGTCAAAAACCATGTAAGTAATATTCTACAAAAACTAGAAGTAAATGACCGTACCCATGCTGTAGTAACGGCAATTCGAAACGCTTGGGTAGAAGTGAAATAATTAGGTGCAAAAAGCAGAGTATCGGATGATCGGTACTCTGTTTTAGTTTGTAGACAAGAAACAATATATTTTATTTTTCGCTTTTAGTCTAAAACATAGAATCAATAAAATCGCCACTTTTTCTTTTCAATAAATAGGCTTTTAAGTATAATAAGTCTTTCTAAGTCTAACTGGGTTGTCGAATTGACTCAGAGTAAAGAGAATGAAATACAATGATTTTACTTAATTAGTTGTGTAAAATTAAAACATTAAATACATAGTTAAACGTTACTATATATATAAGAAAGGATATGACAATGAGAACTGCAATTGTTACAGATAGTACATCCTATATCCCAAAGGAAGTAAGAGATTCTTTAGATATACATATGTTGCCTCTTAATGTAATCTTCGGAGATGCGTCCTACCAAGAAGAAGTTGAAATTACAGCCGAACAGTTTTTCCTCAAGGTCCGTGAACAAAAGGAGCTTCCAAAAACTTCACAGCCTGCATACGGCACGATTATTGAAAAATTTGAACAGCTTTCAAAAGAATATGAGGCTGTTGTTGCGATCACTTTATCAAGTGGAATTAGTGGAACCTATCAAAGTATTGTATCAGCTGGTTCAATGATTGATAACTTAGAAGTAGTCGCTTACGATTCAGAAATTAGCTGCATGGTCCAAGGGTTTTATGTCATTGAAGCTGCGAAAATGGCAAAGAAAGGTGCTGGACCAACTGAAATCATTGAGCGTTTAGATGAAATAAAACAATCTGCAAATGCTTACTTTATGGTTTTTGATTTAGATCACTTACAACGTGGTGGAAGACTTTCGAGTGCACAAGCATTTGTAGGAAGTTTACTACAAGTAAAGCCAATTCTAACATTTGTAGACAAACAAATTGTCGCCTTTGAAAAAATTCGAACTGAAAAAAAGGCAATGAAACGAATTACAGATTTATTTGGCGAAGTTGCATCAAAAGGCGAAAAAATGAAAGCAGTTGTTATTCACTCCAATCGTGAAGGAGATGCAAAAAAGTTAGCCCAACAACTTAGTGAAACATATCCGAATGTTGAATTAGAAACTTCATATTTTGGCCCAGTAATTGGAACGCACCTTGGTGAAGGTGCTTTAGGATTAGGTTGGTACATTGTTTGAGTAGGAGCTCCTTTGATTAGGGGCTTTTTTGTTTTTTCCAGTGGGAATTTGATAACGTAATTAAATGTGAGCATCGCAAATAAAAACAAGTAATCGCTATTAAAAGTAGAAAATCACAAATAAAACCTTGTTATCACAAATAAAATCAGCAAAATCGCAATTAAAAAGAAAAACTCGATAAACTATTGTAGATTTTGTTCAATTTCAATTAAAGTTGTTAATTTTTTAGGAGTTTATATAGAATTTGATCAAAAATACTTCATTTTTAACTCGAATTGAATTATTTTTAGTCTACTTTATAAATGGACTGTAGAATTATTGAAAATGGATTTTTAATAATGTAGATATTAAAAGATCGTCACAATATATCTATATATTTGACAAGGAAATTTCACTGGATTTAACGTCGTTAGTGACTAATTGGATGTAATATTTGAAGATGGCCATATTTACGTGGGACTTTTTAAAACTCCCTAGTTTTATCCCTCAAAATATTTATTATAAGAAAGTAGGTTAAAAATGGACAAATTTTACGGTAGAAAACTCCAACTTCTCCCCACAATAAACCTTCAGGACATCCCCTCAACAAGTCTAATCATTCAAGCGGTTCAAAAAGTTAAAAATCGTTATCAATGCTTTCGTTGTGGTAATCAAAATCAACACTTTTTCGCCACTCATTTTTGTGCTAAATGTTCATCACAGTGTACGTATTGTCGAAAATGTATCACTATGGGAAAGATGTCGACATGTACTGAGCTAGTCATTAATGAAGTGGATATGAAATTCGATACCTCAATTTCTGGACTCGAATGGGATGGTAAACTCTCACCACAGCAAAAAGAAGCTTCTATTAAAGTAGTTGAAGCTGTGAACGAAAATCAGAATTTGTTACTTTGGGCAGTTTGTGGTGCAGGAAAAACAGAAATGTTGTTTGAAGGGATTGAAGCTGCACTGCAGCAAGGAAAATTAGTTTGCATTACAACTCCACGAGTAGATGTTGTTTTAGAGCTATCGATTCGATTCAGACAAGCCTTCCCTACTATTTCAATTGCAGTACTTTATGGAGGTAGTGAAGAGAAATGGGATGGAAATAGGATAACGATTTGTACAGTACATCAGTTAATGAAATTTAGACATACCTTCCACTTATTAATTATTGATGAGGTTGATGCTTTTCCTTATAATATTGAAACACGTTTGCACTGGGTTGCAAATGAATCAAGAACGATTAAAGGTTCTACAGTACAAATGACAGCTACCCCAACTAGTGAACAACAACTACTTGCGCTAAAAAATAGAATCAAAAACGTAATGGTCCCCGCAAGATACCATAGGCAACCTCTACCAGTACCAAGCTTTAAATGGATTGGTAACTGGCGTAAAACAATCCGCAAAACACAAAAACTTCCAAATCCTTTAGAAAAATGGATAAAATTATATATTCAAAAAGGCTGCCTTATCTTTTTGTTTGTCCCTACAATTAATGAATGTGTTTTCATAGAAGAGGCTGTTAAAAAGATAACAGTTAAATCGGCATCAGTTCATAGTCAAGATCCACAAAGACATGAAAAAGTAAGTGCTTTTCGAAACGGTGATACTCAAGTTTTAATTACAACGACAATTTTAGAGAGAGGCGTTACGATTTCGAATAGCCAAATTGCAGTACTAGGTGCTGATGAAGAGATTTTTACAGAAAGTGCACTAGTTCAAATTGCTGGGCGTGCTGGTAGGCATATTAATTATGCAAATGGAGAGGTTATCTTTTTTCACAATGGAATTAGTGAAGAAATGCTCAAAGCTAAAAAGCAAATACTTCTAATGAATCATTTAGGTATCGAGAAAGGCTGGTTGGATAATAAGTGATTTGTGTTTATTGCGGTGTTCGATTTATTGAGAAGTTCTCCTTGCATAAATTGTTTTTTCTAAGCAATGAATCAGCTTGTTCACAATGTGTAGCGAAATTTAAAAAAATAATAGGTCCTGTTTGTGAAATTTGTTGTGGTTACATTATGGAGAATCAAAAGCATTGTAAAAATTGCGTAGAGTATATGAGTTTAAAGTTAGATGTGCCGTTAATTATTAATAAGTCGATATTTCATTACACAAATGAAGTAAAAGAGTGGCTCAATCATTTTAAATTTTGTGGTGATGTGCAGTTAGCATCTATATTTGCAAATGATTTGAGGGAATACTATGAAAATTCTTTCAAAAATTATAAAATAATTCCAATACCTTTAAGTGATGCGAGGCTAAAGGAAAGAGGCTTTAATCAAGTTGAAGTGCTCGCACAATATGCAGGTTTAAACTTAACAAATTGTTTAGAAAGAATTCATACCGAAAAACAAAGTAAATTAAACCGTCATGAAAGACTTAGCCGAGAACAAGTTTTTTCTTTTTGTGGTGAGGAAAAAATCGATAGCGAACCGATTGTATTACTTGACGATGTGTATACAACTGGTAAAACGATACAAGATGCCGCAACGATATTGTTACAAAATGGTGCTTCTGAAGTACATTCCCTCACATTAATTCGGGCATAAAGCTTGGAGGCTTGTTAATTTTACTACGAGTTTTACCGATATAAATAGTGGTCATTGGACAGAATAAAACAAAAATACAGATAAAGGATCGTAATTTAATAATAAAGCAGAGGTAAAAACGATTAGCGATGAGGTGAGAAAAATGAAGGGCAATACATCTGATGAGGACAAAGTTCATTTACATCAATACAACGTAGAAAAAATTGAACAAAATAAACGAGAACAAGAAGGAAAAATAGAATTCTCCCCTCAAGCGAAGGATAATCAAATCGCTAATCAGATAATCGAAAAACGTGATGAACGTATACAGCAATTAAAAAAACAAATAGATGAGGGAACATACAAAGTTCAACCAATGAACGTGGCTGAAAAAATGCTTAGTTATTTTAATAAGAAATAAAGACTAACAATCGAACCGGGTTGTTACAAAAATTGTTAATTAAATAAGAAGAAAAAGGAAAGAACTTAGCAAAAATGTTAAGTTCTTTCTGTGTTTAGGCAAGGAAAAAAATAGGATTTTCATCCGAAGCATAATCATCTGTTATGATTTTTAAAGTGGTCATTCATTTTATAGTATTTTAATTTGATTTAGAGGAAAGTTAATATTAATTATTTTGACAAAAACTTTATAAAATAATGGAAAGATTTTCTTAATATATCACACAATTTTTTCTAATAATGTGATAAACTCAAATGGTTTAGTTTTTTACTTTTTATGTAGAGGTGTACATATGTTATCGATTTTAAAACGATACTTAATTGGTAAACCACTTAAGTCAACAGAGTTAAGTGAACAAAAGTTATCGAATACGAAGGCCTTGGCAATTCTATCGTCAGATGCGCTTTCTTCAGTAGCATACGGTCCGGAGCAGATTCTGATCGTTTTAACTACGGTTGGGGCGGTAGCGTATTGGTATTCGGTTCCGATTGGTATAGGCGTACTGATTTTATTATTAGCATTAATTTTATCTTATCGCCAAATTATTTTTAGTTATCCTCACGGTGGTGGCGCTTATGTCGTATCTAAGCAAAACCTCGGTGTTATTCCAGGTTTAGTTGCCGGTGGATCCTTGCTAGTTGACTATATCTTGACTGTAGCGGTTAGTGTGTCTGCAGGAACGGACGCGATTACGTCCGCCTTTCCAGTCTTGCACGCTCATACAGTATTTATTGCTGTTATTTTGGTTATATGTATTACAATTTTAAACTTACGCGGACTAACTGAATCTGCTTCGATTTTGGCATATCCGGTTTATTTATTCGTTGTAGCACTTGTTATCATCATTATCGTAGGTTTATATAATGTCTTTACAGGCCATGCACCACAAACAGCACATTCAGCGATTGGTACTGCTGTTCCAGGGATTTCGCTCTTTATTCTTTTAAAAGCATTTTCATCTGGTTGCTCAGCCTTAACCGGTGTAGAAGCAATTTCAAATGCTATTCCGAACTTTAAAGAACCTTCAGATAAAAATGCGGCAAAAACACTATTGTTGATGGGTTCGATTTTAGCAGTACTATTTTCTGGAGTTATGTTTTTAGCTTACTGGTATGGAATTGTACCAAATGCAGAAGAAACAGTTATGTCCCAATTAGGTTCTGATATTTTCGGACGAAATATAATCTATTTCTTTATACAAGGGACAACGGCGCTAATCCTTGTATTAGCAGCTAATACAGGATTTTCTGCATTCCCATTACTAGCTTATAACTTAGCAAGTGATAAATTTATGCCAAGAATGTATTTACTTCGAGGAGATCGTCTAGGCTATTCAAATGGTATTATTACACTTGGTATAGCTTCAATTTTATTAATTATTGCTTTCCAAGGTAAAACAGAAGCATTAATTCCATTATATGCTGTTGGTGTATTTGTACCATTTACACTTTCTCAAACAGGTATGGTAATTAAATGGATTAGAGAAAAACCTGCTGGCTGGTTACCGAAATTAACTGCCAACTTCGTTGGAGCATTTATTTCAGCAACAGTTTCGATTATTTTCTTAACGACTAAGTTAAATCAAGTTTGGTCAATATTTGTTTTCTTACCTTTGATTGTTATTCTATTCTTAAGAATACGTAAGCATTATGAAGCAGTAGGTGACCAATTAAGATTAAATAATGATATTCCAGAAAAAATTAGTGGAAATATCATGGTAGTTCCTGTCGCTGGGATTACAAAAGTAGTTGAACGTACAATGCAATATGCTCAAGGGATTGCTGATGAAGTCTATGCTGTTTACATTTCTTTTGATAAAGAAAGTGAAGAGCAAATGAGAGAAAAATGGGAAGCATGGAATCCTAACGTAAAATTAATTGTTGTTCACTCTGAGTACCGAGAGATCACAAGACCTCTTTTAAAAGTAATAGATGAAATGGAAGCAAAAGCTCATGAACAAGGTTTTGAAATTACAGTTTTAATACCACAGTTTATTACGAGAAAAAATTGGCATAATGTTTTACATAATCAATCAAGCTTATTACTTCGAGCGTATTTACTTCATAAACGAAGCGTTATTGTAACTACTGTACCTTTTAGATTTAAGGTGTAGAGAGCAAAGGTTTGTAGGAAAAATGTTATAAAATTTCTTTTTTAAAAAATAGGAAAAAATAATGGGACAAGTCGAAAGGTAAGCGAATATGATAGGTAAGGAAAATAATTAGAATTTTTCGTTATTTGTCGAATTCGTGAAAAAAAAGGCGATAAGCTACTTTTGACTTGTCCTAGTTTTATGATGTATAGTTGAAATGTGGAGAAGATTCACAAGTTTTCGACTGAAGGGAATGGATTTGAATGCAAGGTAAAGTAAAATGGTTTAATGCAGAAAAAGGTTTTGGATTTATCGAGCGTGAAGATGGAGACGATGTATTCGTACATTTCTCAGCTATCAACGCAGAAGGTTACAAATCTTTAGAAGAAGGCCAAGCAGTTAGCTTCGAAATCGTTGAAGGTAACCGTGGACCTCAAGCTGCTAATGTTACTAAAATTTAATTTTTTCCGTTAATAAGTAAGTATTTGCTTATATAGATTCGGACCACGAGGGCTTACTCATTTGAGTAAGCCTTTGTTTGTTTTGGAAAATTTTTGAGTATCTTTAAATTATTATAAAAATATAATCTGATATAGCCATAAAAGTTCATAAAATGGACACAGAGATTTCTCATATTTGACAAAAACTTCAAGGAGGAAATTGAGATAGAAGTGTAGAATATAAATATGACAGCTTTCATTATTTGGAGCTTGATGAAGGAGGAAACCCATATGATGCTAAACATCCGAGGCGAAAATATTGAAATTACTCCAGCTATTCGTGATTACGTAGATAAAAAATTATCTCGATTTGATCGTTATTTTGACGAAGAGTTAACGGCGAGAGTTAATGCTAAGGTATTCCACGACAAGCAAAGAATTGAAGTAACTATTCCTGGAACGTATATGTTATTACGTGCAGAAGAAGAGCATTCAGATTTGTATGCAGCTGTCGATTTAGTTATTGATAAACTAGATCGTCAAATTAGAAAACACAAAACAAAAGTAAATCGCAAGTTAAGAGAAAAAGGTTCATTAAAATTCATGTTTGCACCATCAACTACTGAATCAGCTGTTGCAGTAGAAGAGCACGAAAATGATATTGAGTTAGTTCGTACAAAGCAATTTGATTTAAAACCTATGGATGCAGAAGAAGCAGTGCTACAAATGAATATGTTAGGTCATAACTTCTTTGTATTCTTAAATGGTGAAACGAATAAAACGAACATCGTTTACGCTAGAAAAGATGGGCGTTATGGTTTAATTGAAGCCAAATAAAAATTAAAAAAATAATAATAAAAGGACTGAGCTGAACAATTAGCTTAGTCCTTTTTTGGTTTTTTTACTTATTTTCTAAAATATTAATTAATTCTAATAGAACATTCTCGACATAAGGTTGTCACGTATCTTCATTTAATGATAAAATTAGAAATAGTATCTACTAACTTAATGACATTTTAGTTTATGACTTTATAATAGAGGAGCGTTACGAATGCTTGGAATGATAAAAAAGGTTTTTGATCTTAATCAGCGACAATTAAATAAAATGCAAAAACAAGTTGATCAAGTGTTATCTTTACAGGATCAGTATGCAAAATTATCTGATGATGAACTTAGAGGTAAAACATTTGAATTTAAAGAGCGTATACAAAAAGGTGAAACTCTTGATGATATTTTAGTTGAAGCATTTGCTGTTGTTCGTGAAGGTGCTACTCGTGTGCTTGGTATGACTCCATATCCTGTACAGTTATTAGGTGGAATTTCCTTACATGAAGGTAATATTTCAGAAATGAAAACTGGGGAAGGTAAAACTTTAACTTCCACTTTACCTGTTTACTTAAATGCATTAAGTAGCGAAGGTGTTCACGTTGTTACAGTCAATGAATACTTAGCTAGTCGTGATGCTCGTGAAATGGGTCAATTATATGAGTTCTTAGGACTTACTGTTGGTCTAAATTTAAATAGTATGGAACCAGATGAAAAGCGTGAAGCATATGCTTGTGATATTACGTATAGTACAAATAATGAATTAGGATTTGACTATTTACGTGATAACATGGTTGTATACGCTGAACAACGAGTTCAACGTCCACTAAACTATGCTATTATCGATGAGGTTGACTCAATTTTAATTGACGAAGCACGTACTCCATTAATTATTTCTGGACAAGCAAAACAGTCTGCACAATCTTATATTGCTGCAAATGCTTTTGTTGGAATGCTTAAGCTAGATAAAGATTATACGTACGATGTAAAAACAAAATCAGTTTTATTAACTGAAGATGGTATTTCACGTGCTGAAAAAGCTTTTGGCGTTGAAAACCTATTTGATTTGAAAAACGTTAACTTAAACCATCATATTACTCAGGCATTACGTGCTCACGTGACGATGACTCACGATGTAGATTATGTAGTTCAAGATGGTGAAATTGTAATCGTTGACCAATTTACTGGTCGTTTAATGAAAGGCCGTCGATACAGTGAAGGTCTTCACCAAGCGATCGAAGCTAAAGAAGGATTAAAAATTCAAAACGAAAGTATGACGCTTGCGACAATTACTTTCCAAAACTACTTCCGTATGTACAAAAAACTTTCGGGTATGACAGGTACAGCTAAAACTGAGGAAGAAGAATTCCGTAATATTTACAATATGAATGTTCTGGTTATTCCTACGAACCGACCAATTGCTCGTATGGATAAACCTGATTTAGTATATAAAACAATGACTGGAAAATTTAATGCTGTTGTTGATGAAATCGTAGAGCGTCACAAAGCTGGGCAACCAGTTCTAGTTGGTACAGTAGCGATCGAGACTTCAGAATTAATCTCTCAATTGTTAAAGCGTAAAGGTGTTAAACACGAAGTATTAAATGCAAAAAACCATGAACGTGAGGCTGATATTATCGCATTAGCTGGTCACCGTGGCGCAGTTACGATTGCGACAAACATGGCTGGTCGTGGTACAGATATCAAACTAGGAGAAGGCATTCGTGAGCTTGGTGGATTAGCTGTAATTGGTACAGAGCGTCATGAAAGCCGTCGTATTGATAATCAGTTACGTGGTCGTTCTGGTCGTCAAGGTGACCCTGGTGTGACAACTTTCTATTTATCAATGGAAGATGAATTAATGCGTCGTTTTGGTTCAGAAAATTTATCAGTAATGATGGACCGTTTAGGATTAGATGATTCTCAACCGATTGAAAGTAAAATGGTTTCACGTGCAGTTGAATCTGCACAAAAACGAGTAGAGGGTAATAACTTTGATGCTCGTAAACAATTACTTCAATATGATGATGTATTACGTCAACAACGTGAAGTTATATATGCTCAACGTTCTGAAGTTATTGATTCAGATGATTTACAACCAATCGTTAAGAATATGATTGAAGGTACTATTAACAGAGTAGTTCAAGCTCATACTCCAAACGAGCAGCTTCAAGAAGAGTGGAATTTAGAAGGAGTCATTGATTTCTTAGAAGCAAACTTATTAAATGAAGATGAAATCACAGTTGAACAATTACGTGTAATTGAACCGGATGAAATGGTTGAATTAATTCAAAAAACAGTATTCGAGCGTTACGAAGAAAAACAGGTAGCTTTACCAGTTGAACAAATGCGTGAGTTTGAAAAAGTTGTATTATTACGTACTGTTGATAACAAGTGGATGGCTCATATCGATTCAATGGATCAACTTCGCGAGGGAATCCATTTACGTGCATATGCACAAATTGATCCACTACGTGAATATCAAATGGAAGGCTTCGCAATGTTTGAAGAGATGATTGCTTCAATTGAAGAAGAGGTATCTCGCATTATTATGAAAGCTGAAATTGAAGTTGATGTAGAGCGTGAAGCTGTTCAAGGCGATGCAATTCATGTAAGTAATGATGGTGAAGGTGAAGTAAAGAAAAAACCAATCGTAAAAGGCGAAGAAACTGGCCGTAATGAAGATTGTCCTTGTGGATCAGGTAAGAAGTATAAAAACTGCCACGGTAAAGGAATCTAATAAAATAGAAACTAAATGAAAAGGGGCAAAGGCAAGTAGTGATTAGAAAAGAGGAGTAACTTACAAAGGTTATTCTTACTTTACTACTTGTCTTTACCTGCTTTTTATTGTTCGTAAAATTTAATCGAGGTGTTATGTAATGGAATTAGTAGAAGTAAAGCAAGAACTAGAAAAGATGGCGAAACGCCTTCAAGCATTTAGGGGGTCTCTTTGACGTCGAAACAAAACAAGCAAGACTAGATGAGCTTGAAGCGTTCATGTCAGAGCCAGATTTTTGGGATGATCAAAAAGCTGCACAAGTAGTAATTAGTGAAGTAAATGGTTTAAAAGAAGTCATTAATGAATTCAATGATTTAAATGATGGATATGAGAATCTTGAAGTAACTTATGAGTTAGTTAAAGAAGAAAATGACGACGAACTATTTGAAGAATTAGTAACTGAAGTAAAATCTTTAACTGGAAAACTGAATGATTTTGAACTTCAATTATTATTAAGCGAGCCATATGATAAAAATAATGCAATTCTTGAACTTCACCCAGGAGCAGGTGGAACTGAGTCGCAAGACTGGGGTTCAATGTTATTACGTATGTACACTAGATGGGCTGAAAAACGTGGATTTAAAGTCGAAACCTTAGATTATCTACCTGGTGATGAGGCTGGTATTAAGAGCGTAACTTTAGCAATTAAAGGCCATAATGCCTATGGCTATTTAAAAGCAGAAAAAGGCGTTCATCGTTTAGTACGTATATCTCCATTTGATTCATCAGGTCGTCGTCATACTTCTTTCGTTTCTTGCGAAGTAATGCCTGAGTTCAATGAAGAAATTGAAATCGATATACGTACAGAAGATTTAAAAATTGATACGTATCGTGCAAGTGGAGCGGGTGGTCAGCACATTAATACAACTGACTCAGCAGTACGTATTACGCATGTTCCAACTAACACTGTAGTAACATGTCAAACAGAACGTTCACAAATTAAAAACCGTGAACATGCAATGAAAATGTTAAAAGCAAAACTATATCAACGTAAAATAGAAGAGCAACAAGCTCAACTAGATGAAATCCGTGGAGAACAAAAAGAAATTGGCTGGGGAAGTCAAATTCGTTCATATGTTTTCCACCCATACTCTATGGTTAAAGATCATCGAACAAACACAGAGGTTGGTAATGTACATGCAGTAATGGATGGAGATCTTGATCCATTTATTGATGCTTACTTACGTTCTAAGATTTAATGTTGAAAAATGGGCTGATAAGATTGGGGGAAACTTCTTTCTTACCAGCCCTAATCTTTGGGGACAAAAGAGGTATATTTTATCATTTAGTTGCTGTAAATCCATCTTTTAACCTATAAAATCTACGATCAGACTGCCTGCCAAACACTTGGAATTAGTCTGATCATCAAATTTTTGGGACTTTGTCTAAAAAGACATCTCTTAATTATTGAGATGTTATTCTTTTGAGCTTTTTTCTTTAGGGGATTAATAAGGATTCTACCTTACTAATGTGAAGGGGTTACATGAATCATATTTATTTTTAAGTTGTTTTACAAATAGAAGAAAGTAAATTTTGTTTATATGTAATTAAATCTTATTGTTTTTTTCATAATAAAAAATAGAGAGAGTATCCGATATACAGGATATAAAATAGAAAAGTTGTCTGTAAGTGAGAAACATTGAGGGGGATAAGTTTGAAAAAGGTCAGATATTCTACTGCTCTAACTGTAGGGTGGGGTAAAACGTTTTTTGAGTACTTTTTTGTATTAATTGGTTCTGCAATAATTGCTGTCGCGTTTTGTGTGTTTTTATTACCAAATCATATTGCTTCTGGTGGGGTAAGCGGTATTTCGACGATTCTAAAGAGCACAATGGGATTTAATCCTGCGTTTGTACAATGGGCATTTAATATTCCTTTATTTATAGCAGGTGTAATTTTTTTAGGTAGACAATTCGGCGCTAAAACATTAGTTGGAACAATTTTTATTCCACTTGTTGTTTATTTAGTGGATTTATACAATATAAAACCTGCAACTGATAATCCACTTTTAGCATCAATTTTTGGAGGACTATTTATTGGTTTAGGTTTAGGAATCGTGTTCCGTGGTAAAGCATCTACTGGTGGAACAGATTTAGCAGCTCAAATTGTTCATAAATATACTGGTTTATCACTTGGGATTTGTGTAGCATTTATTGACGGATTAATTGTTCTTACATCTGCAATCGTGTTTAATCTTGAAAGTGGTATGTATGCACTAATCGCACTTTTTGTTACGAGTAAAACAATCGATTTAGTTCAAATCGGTCTTGCTAGATCAAAAATGGCACTGATTATTACTTCAGAAGTGGAACCTGTAACAACAGCAATTGTTCACCAATTAGATCGTGGAGTAACAAAGTTAACCGGTGTTGGTGGATATACAAATGAAGACCGTTTAGTATTAATGTGTGTACTTGATCAAACTGAATTTTCTTCTTTACGGGATATCGTTCGGTCAGTTGATCGAAATGCTTTCATTACAGTTGTTGATGCAACAGAAGTACTTGGAGAAGGTTTCACAAATTTGACATAATAAGGTAAAATAAATAATTTTATTAGTAGTAGACTATAGTTATGGATTTTTAAAGGGGCGATGATTTTTGTGAAAAAACTACTTCTTGCTTTTATAACTGGTGGTATGTTGTTAACGATTACAGCATGTGGTTCAAATAATAATTCTAGTAAAAATAATGATTCAGGTGAGCCGGTTTCAGTTGCTAATGGGGAAAAGTTATTTAAACAAAGCTGTGCTAGCTGCCATGGTGGAGAATTAGAAGGTGTAATTGGACCAAGCTTAAAAAAGGTCGGAGCGAAATATTCTGAAAAAGAAATAGAAAATATTATCCATGATGGTAGAGGTTCAATGCCTAGTGGAGTTGTTCAAGGAAATGACGCGAAAAGTGTAGCGAAATGGCTTGCGACTAAAAAATAAAATTATTAAAAAAAATGAAAGAAACAGACAATTTTCTGTTAATTAGAAAAGGTCTGTTTCTTTTCATTTTAGTTACATTTTTCCATAATTTGTTAAATAAGCTATTAAATCGTTCGGAAATAATCTTGACTATTATTAAAATGTAACATAAATTTATCAATTTTGACATTTTTTAAGTGGTATAATAGAGGTGCTTAGCTGAATTTATCGAAATATGTAAATAGCAAGCGAAATAATAAGATCAAGTAAAGTAAAGTATAATTTCATCCAGAATGGATCTTATATAGTTTAATAGAAGAAAACGGAACAAAAAATTAAGGAGAATGTCATGATTGAGTTAAAAGATGTTTATAAGACTTATCCTAATGGTGTTCTTGCGGTAGATGGTATTAATGTAAAAATTCGCCAAGGTGAATTTGTGTATGTCGTGGGACCAAGTGGTGCCGGAAAGTCGACATTCATTAAAATGATGTATCGTGAAGAAAGACCATCAAAGGGTACAATCTTAATTAATGGAATGGATTTAAGCCATATGAAGGATAAAAAAGTTCCTTTATTACGTAGAAATATTGGGGTAGTTTTCCAAGACTATAAATTATTACCGACTTTATCAGTTTATGAAAATATTGCATTTGCACTTGAAGTTATTGAAGAAAATCCGAAAACAATTAAGAAGAGAGTAATGGAAGTACTTGACCTTGTTAAGTTAAAACATAAAGCGCGATTCTTACCAACAGAGCTTTCTGGTGGTGAACAGCAACGTGTTTCGATTGCCCGTTCTATTGTAAATAAACCACAAGTTGTGATCGCCGATGAGCCAACAGGTAATCTAGATCCTGAAACTACATGGGAGATTATGGATATATTTAAAGAAATCAATGAACGTGGAACAACTGTAGTAATGGCAACTCATAATAAAGATATCGTAAATACGATAAAGCGACGTGTAATCGCAATTGAAGCTGGAAAAATTGTACGCGACCAAGCGAGAGGAGTGTACGGTTATGAAAGCTAGAACTGCAAAAAGACATGTTCGTGAGGGTCTACGTAGTTTAAAACGAAATGGTTGGATGACGTTTGCATCGGTAAGTGCTGTTGCAGTTACTTTAATGCTTGTTGGCGTATTTTTAACCGTAATTTTGAATGTTAATCACATTGGAACAACTTTAGAAAAAGATGTTGAAGTACGTGTTTTGGTTGATTTAACAGCGAACAAAGATCAACAAGCTACTTTAAAAGAAGAAATCAAAAAATTAGATCATGTAACTACTGTAAAGTTCTCATCGAAAGATCAAGAATTAAACAATCTAATCAAAAGTATGGGAGAAGATGGAAAAGCATTCCAACTGTTTGAACAGCAAAATCCATTAAATGATACGTTTATTGTTAAAACAGATTCTCCAGAACAAATCGCACCAGTAGCCAAAAAAATTGAAGGCTTAAAATATATTGATGAAGTAATTTATGGTAAAAAACAAGTTCAAAAATTATTTAATGCAGTTTCGGTAGGTCGTAATATCGGTTTAGTACTGATTTTCGGACTATTATTTACTGCGATGTTCTTAATCTCTAATACTATCAAAATAACGATCATGGCAAGACGACGTGAGATTGAGATTATGAGATTGGTAGGGGCAACTAATAACTTTATTCGTTGGCCGTTCTTATTAGAAGGTTTACTGTTAGGTGTGTTAGGATCGGTTATTCCGATTGTTTTACTATTAACGGGCTATAAGGTCATTTATAATATGTTAATGCCAAAATTAGCAGGAACAATGTTCACATTATTACCATTTTCACCGTTTGTGTACCAGCTATCCGCAATATTAATAGCTATTGGTGCAATAATCGGGATGTGGGGTTCTGTCATGTCAATTCGTAAGTTTTTACGTAAATAAGATTAAATTTTTCATTTGTAGTTCTATTGTTTTAATAGTGTAATTCGATTGATAAGCTCTAGTTCCCAATTTAACGTCTGTCTGAGTTGATACAGGTACTAGGGCTTTTCTATATACATATAAGGAGGGATCTTAGATGAGTAAGCGAAAATCATCGAAAGTAATAACGATTATGTTATGCAGTACTTTCATCATCGGTGCTATCCCATCCGTTTCTTTTGCTGAAAGTAAATACCAATCAGAAATTGACCGCATTAAAAAGAAGCGTAGTGAAGTTAAGGATCAGACGGATGCGACAAACAACAAAATTGCTGATATAAAGCATGACCAGCAAGAAGTTGTTGCGGAGCTTGAAAAACTTGATACTCGGATGAAACTGACTAAGCAAAAAGTTAACCAAACTGAAGATGCAGTTAGTGATGGGAAAAAGCAAATTTCAAAACTAAAGGAAGAAATCAAGTTTATTGAAGAACGCATTAAATCTCGAGAAGAATTATTGAAAAACCGAATGCGTTCTCTTCAAAAAGCCGGTGGAATGGTATCATACATTGATGTCATTTTAGGCGCTAATAGTTTCGGAGATTTAATCCAAAGAATGAGTGCCGTACAAATTATTATGAAGGCTGACGAGGACATTATTAAGCAGCAAAACTTGGACTTAAAAGAAGTTAGTGCTAAAAAAGATGATTTGACTATTAAACAAGCAAAAATCGAAAGAGATTTAGCGAACTTAAAAAGTCTTAATAATCAACTTGCAAGTCAGGTTAGCGAAAAGAACAAATTAATGGCCTCATTAAAAGCTAAAGAAAGTGAAGCTCATGAAGATGTTTTAGATTTAAAGGAACAAGATCAATTATTAGCAAGTCAGCAGGCTGCAATGCAAAAAGCTCTTGAAATCGCTAAGAAACAAGCTGCTGAAAGAGCTGCGGCAGAAGCTAGACGTAAAGCAGAGGCTAAACGTAAAGCAGAAGCAGCTGCAAAAAGTAAAAAGCCATCTACAAGTACAAGTCAATCAAGTGGATCTGAAAGCTCAAGTAGTTCAGGTAATTCTAGTAACTCAGATAATACCGGTAGTTCTGATAACACACCAACCGTGTCTAGTGGCAACTTTACAAGACCAGCAAACGGTTATATCTCTTCAGGATTTGGACAACGTTCATTTGAAGGTGGAGAGTTCCATGAAGGTGTTGATATTGCCTCAGCGGGAAGTGTACCAGTTGTAGCAGCAGGCGATGGGGTTGTAATTCGTGCTTATGTCTCTTCTTCCTATGGAAATTGTGTATTTATTACGCATAATATTGATGGACAAGTATGGACAACTGTATATGCGCACTTGGCTAGTTTTAATGTATCAACTGGACAAACTGTTTCAAAAGGTATGAAAATTGGTTATATGGGAAATTCAGGTCATTCTACTGGACAACATTTACACTTTGAATTACATAAAGGTGAATGGAATTATGCTAAATCAAATGCAGTAGATCCTATGAAATATATTAATTTTTAATTTACTAAAAACCTATCCTAAAACACTAGGATAGGTTTTTTATTTTGTTTTTTGTGATTATTGATTTCAAATAAAACAGAAGAATGTCGCAAATAAAAATGGTCCATCACAAATAAACCTATGTAATCGCAATTAAAACTGAAAAATCACAATTAAAATTTTCAAATTCGCAAATAAAGCCAACCAAACTATTAAAAAGAACACATATTATCAAAAAAAACTAATAAAATGTTTCAATTTGTCATGCTTAATGTTGAGTTATAGAGGAATTTTAGTATTTATATGGATCTTTTACGTTGAATTTATTAAATCAGCACCTATTTATATAAGAACCGCAATTCATACCTACATAGTTAAGAGGTAAGATTCAATTATAATATTTACTAGTTTATAATAATTATAATTTGATATTGATTTTCATTATGAGTTAGATTATTATATAATTATTACTAGATTATAATAATTATAATTAAGGAGAAGTGATATGACAAATAACCGATTAACAACAAATCAAGGAGTGCCAATTGGAGATAATCAAAATTCACTTACAGCTGGACGTAGAGGTCCAACTTTATTAGAGGATTATCAACTAATTGAAAAACTAGCTCATTTTGACCGTGAAAGAGTTCCTGAGCGTGTTGTGCATGCACGCGGAGCTGGCGCACATGGTGTTTTCATAACTAAAAATAGTATGAAAAAATACACGAAAGCTAAGTTTTTACAAGATGCCGGAACAGAAACACCAGTATTTGCTCGTTTCTCAACAGTTATTCATGGATTACATTCTCCTGAAACATTACGTGATCCTCGAGGATTTGCTGTGAAATTCTATACTGAAGATGGTAACTATGATTTTGTAGGTAATAATCTTCCTATATTCTTTATTCGTGATGCAATGAAATTTCCCGATATGGTTCATTCATTAAAGCCGGATCCTAGGACTAATTTACAAACTCCTAACAGATATTGGGATTTTATGTCTCTAACACCTGAGTCAACAAATATGTTATTACATGTATTTTCTGATGAAGGGATTCCAGCGAACTATCGTCAAATGAGAGGCTCAAGTGTTCACGCATATAAATGGATAAATGAATACGGTAATACTGTTTATATAAAACTTCGTTGGGTACCAAAGCAAGGAATTGAAAATCTTTCAATGGAAGACGCTAGTGAAGTTCAAGGTAAAGACTTTAATCATGCAAGCCGTGATTTATACGATTCAATTGAAAATGGCGATTTCCCAGAATGGGACCTATATGTACAAGTATTAAATCCAGCAGATATGGATGACTTCGATTTTGATCCATTAGACCCTACAAAAGATTGGTTTGAAGATGTGATTCCTCGACAATTTGTTGGAACGATGATCCTGAATCGAAACCCTGAAAATGTATTTGCAGAAACAGAATCAGTTGGATTTAATCCTGGTGTGTTAGTTCCTGGCATATTACCATCTGAAGATAAGTTACTACAAGGAAGATTATTCTCTTATTCAGATACTCAAAGATATCGTATTGGGGCAAATTATTTACAACTTCCAATTAACTGTCCTTTTGCGAAAGTAGCAAATGGTCAACGTGATGGTCATATGCCTATTAGTCAGCAAACACATCAAATTAACTATGAGCCAAATAGCTACTCAGATACGCCAAAAGAGGATGCCGATTATGTTGAAGTAGTGCAGCCATTAAGTGGTGTTTCTGAGCGCAAAAAAATAGAAAAAACAAATGACTTCGGCCAAGCAGGAGAAGTTTGGAATAGATATAGTAAAGCGGAGCAGGGTGCTGTTATTAAAAATATTAGTGCTGACCTAACAGATGTAGATGAAAAAATTAAGCTTCGTGCAGTTTGTAACTTCTATCGTGCAGATGCAAAATTAGGTGAGAGACTAGCTGGTAAATTAGGGATTAATCTAACACCATACTTACAACATCTACCAAAATAAATTAAACTCTTCTAATAAAAATTTATTAAAACGTGTTCTACTTGCAAACATAAGTGATACAGGCTTATCATATAATAGAACAGAAATGGCATCGCACGTCTGTGTGATGCTTTTTCGGGTACATACACTATTTAATAGATTGGTACGTTCTTAAGGAACGAAAAATAGGAGGTTCTGTATGAATCGTAAAACAACGGCTTTACTTGCAACAGCAACATTTGTTGTTGGTATGGGGGTAGGTACATTTGCATTTAATGATGGTACAAGTACAATCGTTTCGAAATTCTCTGAGAGTAAAGAAGTAAAAGCTTCAGAAGATGAAAATATTGCTAAAATACAAAAAGCTTACGAAATTATTGCAAATCAATATGTGAAAAAGATTGATCCTGATAAATTAACTGAGGGTGCAATCCAAGGGATGGTAACAACTTTAGATGATCCGTTTTCTACTTATATGGATGGAAAGACAGCTAAACAATTCCATGAATCATTAGGTTCTTCTTTCCAAGGAATTGGAGCGGAAGTTTCTAAAGATGGTGAAAAATTAATTATTGTATCTCCTATTAAGAACTCACCTGCGGAAAAGGCTGGTCTGAAACCAAAGGATGAAATTTTATCAGTTGATGGTAAGAGTGTAAAAGGTTTATCTCAATATGATGCAGTTTTAAAAATCCGTGGTAAAAAAGGAACAAATGTTACGATTGAAGTACAACGACCAGGAGTCCCAGAGCCAATTAAATTTACAATTAAACGCGATGATATTCCAATGTATACAGTATTTAGTTCGGTGAAAGACGTAAATAATGAAAAAATTGGTTATATTCATATTACCTCGTTTAACGAAAAAACAGCAGATGAGTTCAAGAAAGAATTGAAAAAGCTAGAGGATCAAAATATCCAAGGATTAACAATTGACGTTCGAGGAAATCCTGGAGGGTACTTACAAGCTGTAGAAGGCGTTTTAGAAGAATTAGTTGTAAAAAGTGAGCCTTACTTACAGGTTGAAAATAGAAATGGCCAACGAGAAAAGTATTATACTAAATTAAATAAAGCGAAACCATATCCGATTGATGTATTAATTGATAAAGGTAGTGCATCTGCGGCTGAAATTTTAGCTGCGGCATTAAGTGAAGCAGGACACTATGAATTAATTGGGGAAAAATCTTATGGTAAAGGTACTGTACAATCTACATTAGATTTCAAAGATGGTAGCAATATTAAGTTAACTCAATTTAAATGGTTAACTCCAGATGGTACTTGGATTCACAAAAAAGGTATTAAACCAGATGTTGCTGTAAAACAACCTGATTATTTCTACGCTACACCAATTGATAAAAAGAAAACATTTAAATTCGATGACAATGATGAAAATATTAAACAAGCGCAAATCATGTTAAAAGGTTTAGGATACGACCCGGGTCGTAAAGATGGATATTTCAGTAAGCAAACAGAGACAGCAGTTAAGAATTATCAAAAAGCTGTTGGGATTACTGTTAACGGTGAGATTGATCCTCTAACTTCAGAAAAACTTGAATCATCATTAATTGATAAAATTAAAGATGAAAAGAATGATCTTCAGTTAGAAAAAGCTTTAGATATGGTAGCTCAATAATAGTACACAGAGAGGACAATTTTGAATTGTCCTCTTTGTATAGCAAAGTCCAGTTTTAGAGGACAAAATTAATTTCGTCCTCATTTGACATAATTCCCGGGAAATAGATTTGAAATTACAATCCATGCAGGAGTTTTAGTTTAGTATGTCGAAAGTACACTTTATGGAGAAGTGTGCTTTTTTTATTGTTTTGTAGCATATTCTCTTTGAAAAAACATTAATAAACCGATAACATAAGAATATCAATCTATTATATAAAAAAGGTGGTGAATGTTATGTGGTCAAATTTATTATCTGAACTATTAGTAGGATTAGGTAAACTATTTTTAAATCCATTTACTTATATATTTTTCATCGCATCAATTTTCTGTGGCAATTTACGTGTAAAACGAGAACGTAAGCATTTTTCGGTTCGAAATTTTAATGTAACGTTCGAGTGGAAAACTTCACTATGGTATGGATTACTGATTGGATTAATTCTTTCAGTTATCACATTGGTAGCTGGAATTAGCATTCCGATTGAAATGGTTTATTTATTAAGTGTATTAACGATTATTTGTGCACTAATTTTACAATTCAGATGGATGTCTCCTGCTTATCTTTTTGGACTAGCATTAGTAGCTCTGCCATTACTAAATAGAGGGAAAGATTCACTACCTTTGTTGAAAAACTTTATACCTAATGATCTGAATGCGATGCTTCCTGCTATAACAATTCTATTGGCTTTACTTTTATTGGCTGAAGGAATTTTAGTTCAACGTAATGCTGCAAATCATACAACTCCTTTGTTTATTGAAAGTAAACGTGGAAAAAGAGTAGGGGCACATGAGGCAAATAGATTATGGATGGTGCCATTATTTTTACTAATACCTAGTGGTTCGATCGTTAGTGACTATTCATGGTGGCCTACACTTGCTTTAGGTGATAGTGGGTATTCGATTCTTTGTGTACCATTTGGAATTGGATTTTACCAGTTAATTCAAGGAATGTTACCAAAGGAATCAATTAAGCTTGTCGGTAAACAAATAGTTGCTTTAGCAATTATAGTTTGTGCAGGTGGAATATTAAGTTATTTTATTGGTTTTGTAGCATTTATAGCTGTAGCAATCGCAGTAGTAGGACGAGAAGCTATAAACTATATTCATAAAAATAGAGATATTAATACACCATCTTACTTTACAGTTAAATCAAATGGCCTAATTGTTTTAGGGATTTTACCAAACTCTGTAGCGGATAAAATGAACATTATAGTAGGCGAAAGTATTACGAAAGTAAATGGACAAAATGTCTCTACTGTTAATGAGTTTTATGAAGCTCTACAAATTAATCGTGCGTACTGTAAATTAGAAGTAGTTGATTTTAATTCTGAAATCCGTATAACGCAATCTTCAGTTTATGAAGGTGAACACCATGAGTTAGGATTTTTATTCCCAGAAGAAGAATCTAAATATAGTGGACAGGTTGGATAAGAGTTGTAGGTCGGAAGGTTTAATTTCTACAATAAAATCAAAAGGAACATATTCATAACTTGAATATGTTCCTTTTTTTATATCGGTTTACGAGTCTAATGTAGGGGTGTTTTTGTAGGTACTATGTCATGTTTTCGAGTGTTTTGAGACCTATTGCTCAGGTAGACTGAATCTATCATTCTATTATAAGTAGAGTTTATAGAAAATTTAGCTCTTTTAAATTTTGTCACATTAGTAAGCGACAAATACGAATATTCATTTCATTGTATTGGTACTGTAAGCGTTTTATCATTTGTATATAAGCTTCACAGGGGAGGTAAGATTTTGAATACAGATAAAAACAATAATATAAAAGTAAAAATACAACGCTTTGGTAGCTTTCTAAGCGGTATGGTAATGCCAAACATTGGTGCTTTTATTGCATGGGGATTAATAACTGCACTGTTTATACCTACTGGATGGGTCCCTAATGCAAAGTTGGCGGTATTAGTAGGTCCAATGATTACTTATTTATTACCATTGCTAATTGGTTTTACTGGAGGAAGAATGGTCCATGATATTCGAAGCGGAGTTGTTGGGGCAATTGCAACAATGGGGGTAATTGTTGGTGCAGAGATGCCGATGTTCTTAGGCGCTATGATTATGGGACCACTTGGCGGTTTGGCTATTAAGAAATTTGACCAAGCTATACAAGGAAAAGTTAAGTCAGGATTTGAGATGTTAGTTAATAATTTCTCAGCGGGTATTTTAGGAGCAATTTTAGCAATAATTGGTTTAATAGGTGTTAATCCAGTTGTTTCGACGCTAACAGAAGCATTAGCTAATGGGGTAGATATAATGGTAAAAGCAAATGTCATTCCTTTGGCAAACATATTTATTGAACCAGCAAAAATCTTATTTTTAAACAATGCTATTAACCATGGAATTTTAAGTCCAATTGGTCTTGAGCAAGCAAAATCAGCTGGAAAGTCACTTTTGTTCTTACTAGAAGCTAATCCAGGACCGGGCTTAGGTGTACTATTAGCATATACGATATTCGGAAAAGGGACAGCTAAACAAACAGCGCCAGGAGCAGTAATTATCCATTTCTTAGGTGGGATTCATGAGATTTATTTCCCTTATATCTTAATGAGACCTTTATTAATCCTTTCTGTTATCGCTGGTGGTGTAGCTGGTACATTTACTTTTAATATATTAGGCGCGGGTCTAGTAGCAGCAGCTTCTCCAGGTAGTATTATAGCAATATTAGCAATGGCTCCAAAAGGAGGATACTTACCAATTCTTGCGGGAGTACTTGTTGCAACAGCCGTTTCATTTATTGTTTCAGCTGTCGTTCTAAAATCATCTAAGTCAGTTTCATCAGATGAAGATTTAGAAAGAGCAGCTCAAAAAACACAAGATTTAAAAGGTAAAGAAAGCAAAGTAGCTAGTCTATTACAGACTGAAAAAGAAGTAGCTAGTTCTCTTGGTATTGATAAAGAAGTGAAGAAGATTATTTTTGCCTGTGATGCTGGTATGGGATCAAGTGCTATGGGAGCATCAATATTACGCAAAAAGGTAAAAACAGCGGGGATAGAATTAGAGGTTACGAATGTAGCAATTAATAATTTACCAAATGATGTGGATGTTGTCATAACTCATAAAGATTTAACTGATCGAGCAAAAGCAAAAGTACCGAATGCAGTTCATATCTCAGTAGAGAACTTCCTAAACAGTCCAAAGTATGATGAATTAGTGAATTCTTTAATAAAATAAAAAATTTAAAGAGGTATATATGTATATATCAGCAAGAGAAAGAGAAATCATTAATTTGTTGTTAAATCATCCAAACGGAATCAATGTTCAAGAAATTGCAGAGAACTTAAATGTTAGTAGCCGAACCGTACAACGGGAACTAAAAGGAGTCGAAAGTATTGCCTCTGCTCATAACCTTTTCTTAAAAAAGGTATTAGGTGTTGGAATGTATATAGAAGGAGCACCTGAGCAAAAAAATGAGCTCCAAATTGCAATATTAAAAAGTGGTCAGGAGTTTACTCAAAAAGAAAGACAGGAGTTAATTCTATGTTCCTTATTAAAAGAACCAGAATCTATTAAACTAATCTCACTAGCAAATGATTTGCATGTTACCGTTGCCACAGTTAGTAACGATCTCAATAAAGTAGAAGAATGGTTAAAAGAGTTCGATTTGGACCTTATAAGAAAGAAAGGGTACGGCATTGCTTTACTAGGTTCGGAACGAAAAAAAAGAAAAGCCCTAGGACATCTAATTGCACAGCAATTAAATGAATATGAGTTTTTATCTGTAGTGGAAGATGAGTATGAAACAAAGAATAGATTCTCAAATGGATTATTAGAAATAATAAAACTAGAAAAACTCACCATGATTGGAAAAATGATTCGAGATATTGAACAACAATTACCTTATTCTCTAGCTGATAGTGCATTTATGACATTTACAATTCACTTATCTCTTGCCATTGAAAGAATTATTCAAGGCGAAGTCGTAAAAATGGATCAAGTAGTTCTTGAGGAATTAAGTACCACTAAAGAATTTAATATCGCAAGTCAGATTGTTAATGAATTAGAAGAAGTGTTTAAAGTTAATATCCCAAGTGCTGAAAAAGGGTATATTACGATGCACTTATTAGGTGCAAGGCAGCGTCAAGAGAAAAACGATTGGCTAGAAGAGAGCAGTACGGAAATCGTCGTAGGCTCAAAAAAGTTAATCAATTATGTATCAAAGGAACTTGAAATAAATTTTGAAGAAGACCAAGCCTTATTTGAAGGACTAATTACCCATATTGAACCAGCAATCTATCGAATTCAAAAAAAACTAGATGCAAATAATCCTTTAGCAAGTCAAATTCAAGAGGATTATCCTGCAATGTTTAAGATCATACAAAAGGGATTAAAAGAAGCTTTTCCAAAGATTGTTTTTCCAACTGAGGAAATTGCTTATCTTGTCCTACATTTTGGTTCATCTCAAGTAATCTATGATAACAGTAAAGAGATTAGAGCGCTTGTATTATGTTCAAGTGGAATCGGTTCTTCTAAAATGTTAGCGAGTCGAATCAAAAAAGAGATAAAAGAAATAACAGATATCGAAGTATCGTCTTTAGCAAACTTAAGAAATATTCAAATTGACCAATATGACATTATTTTATCTACAGTTGAGATGCCGGGATTTTCCCAAAAATATATTACCGTAAATCCTTTATTGCCAAAGAATGAGGCAGAGCAGATTCGTGATGAAATAAAACGCAACTCTCTTACAACGGAAGCAACTTTATTAAGAAAGCTCCAAAACAAAAAGCTTCAAAAGCAGATCAAGCTAGAAACGCCAGAATTAATTAAACAAAATCTTGAAGTAGTTCATCAGTATTCAGAAACTGTACTCCATATTTTGAATACATTTGAGACAATTTCATTACCGTTTATTCCAACCTCTTCTATTTTATTATTGGAAATATGCAAACAAGCAAATGTTAGAGGATTAATAGGTGATTATTTTGAGGTAACAAATCAACTTACAGAAAGAGAAAAGAAGGGTGGACTAGGGATACCAGGAACTAGCATAGCACTGTATCATTGTCGCTCAGAATATGTTATACAACCAGTGTTTTTATCCTTTTTGCTTCATGAGCCAATGATAGTAAAAGCAATGGACCATTCGTCAATAAAAATCAATACATTATTATTATTACTAGCTCCAGTTGATATGCAAACAGGTCAATTAGAGGTGTTGAGTACAATTAGTTCAACAATTATTGAAGATGAAGAATCAACACGGATTTTTACATCTAATAACTATACAGATATATATAACAAACTAAGCTATGCGTTATATGAAAATTTACAAAAAAGATTTAAGAATTGAGGGATTAATAAATGATTCAGACAGTATTACCAACAGATAATGTTTTATTAAATGTAGATGTGAAAACAAAAGATGAAGCTATTCGTTTAGCAGGAAATCTTTTAGTAAAAAACGGTTATGTAAAAGAAAGTTATATTGAAAAAATGATTGAAAGAGAAGAGTCTTTAACAACTTATATGGGGAACTTTATTGCGATTCCACACGGAACTGAGGAGTCAAAGCAAGAGGTAATCTCATCTGGAATTTCGATTCTTCAAATTCCTAATGGAGTAGACTTTGGAAACGGAAATATTGTAAAGGTAGTATTCGGTATTGCAGGCAAAGATAATGAGCATCTTGATCTATTATCTCAAATTGCAATCCTTTGTTCAGAGGAAGAAAATGTACATAAATTGGTCGCAGCCACATCAAAAGAGGAACTAATTTTAATGTTTAGCGAGGAGGAGTAAAATGTTAGCTGTACACTTTGGAGCCGGAAATATTGGAAGAGGATTTATAGGACAATTATTACACAAGGCAGGGTACGAGATTTGTTTTGTTGATGTAAACGAAGAGATTATTAATGAACTGAATGAGAAGAAATCTTACACTGTCATGCTAGCAGATCGTACTCAAGAAGAAATAAAGATAACAAATGTAAGAGGTATTAACAGCCTAAAGGATCCAGGAAAAGTTGCAAAAGTAATTTCACAGGCTGATATTGTAACGACAGCAGTAGGTCCCTCAATTCTTCCTAAAATAGCAAAGCTAATTGCAGAGGGATTAATTGAAAGAGTTGAGAATTCAGATAAAGCGTTAAATATAATAGCGTGTGAAAATATGATTGGTGGAAGTTCTTTTTTAAGAGATGAAGTTTATTTAAATATGACATTAGCTCAGAAGAAAAAAACTGAACAGTCAGTCAGTTTTCCGGATGCTGCAGTAGATCGAATCGTACCAATTCAAAGTCATGAAGATAAATTATTAGTGGCAGTTGAACCTTTTTATGAGTGGGTAATTGACCAATCAAAAATGATCGGTGAAGTTCCAGCAATTGATGGTGTAACTTATGTAGAGGATTTACTTCCTTATATTGAAAGAAAGTTATTTACCGTAAACACTGGTCACGCAGCGACTGCATATTTAGGCAATTTCTACGGATATAAAACGATTAAAGAAGCAATTTCTGATGAGAATATTAGGAATACTGTTAGTTCTATTTTAGATGAAACAGGAAAGTTATTAGTTAAAAAATATAACTTTGACTTAGATCAACATAGCGCTTATATTAAAAAAATAATAGGTAGATTCGATAATGAATATATATCAGATGAATTATCTCGTGTTGCTCGTTCACCAATTCGTAAATTAGGAGCAAATGACCGTTTTATTAAGCCGGCAAGAGAGTTGATAAACTTTGGGATAACACCTAACTATTTAGTTAAAGCAATTGCAGTTGCGCTATTCTATAAAAATAATGATGATCATGAAGCAGTTGAACTACAAAGCTTCCTCCAAGATCACTCTGTGGAAGAGTTGCTTGTTAAATATTCAGAATTATCAGAATACAGTAAGCTAATTAGTTTAATTCTTGATGAATACAATCAGTTAGAGAAGGACTTACTTGTACATTAATTTTACTAGAATGATAGACTCACTAAAATTCATTGTAAGGGACAGATTCAATCGAATTAGTCCCTTATATCTATTCTGTCTGATCCGGTTCACCTAATTACCACTAATAAACATTTCTCCAGCGTTAACTGCTTTTTCATATTGCTTAGTTTTAACATAGTACGAGTAGAGCAACTTTGCATACTTACTTGAATGTGTGACATGATGGTGTTCCTTAAAGAAAGGAAATGCAGTTTGTTCCATGAAATCATAATATTCATCAAAATTTTCGTTAAAACGTAAAATTAAAAGCTTAAAGAGAATTCTATATAAATCATTTGTAGCTTTTTCTGAAAGAGCAAGTCCTTCATATGCTTCTTCTAGCAATGCACTTGTTGATAGGATCTTTCCTTCCCCAGCATTATCTAAATAGTTGTATAAACGATTTAAATATGGCAATGATTGTTTATCGGCCACTTCAACGGATTTTTTATAAAAAATATGTGCATTATTAAAGTCCTGCTTCCAAAAATACATTAGACCTAAATTATGTAGGATCATTCCTCTTTTATCTAAAAGGCCTAAAGCTTCGCTATGCTCAATCAAACTCTCATACCTTTTTACCATTTCTTCAAAATCTAGTTGTGTGCTGTCTTTTAATTGTACTAACATTAGGGATTCTGCCAATATTGCTCTCGCATAATTATTTGTTTTATTAAAGAATCTAAAAGCTTTTTCACCATAAAAATATGCCATAACTTTAGAACGTGTCCAATGGTAGGCTGATCCTAGATGATAGTAATATTCTTTATTTCCGTATTCACCTATATTGACCTTCTTCAATTCTTGTAATGCAATTTGTCTATTTACATTTTCGAGACGGGTATATTGGGCTAAATAATATATTCCTCTGACATGGTGGAATAAATTCTTTTCGTATGTTGACATAGGAGGAGAATCTTTTTCAATCCTTTTAATGATGCGATATGCTTTTTCTATGTTTTTACACAAAATAAAATATCTGGCTAATAAAAGCTGATAATATATGGCATAGTTAGACGCACTAATATAGTGAATGCTTTCTAATTCTTCTTTTATAATCAGGACATCCTTCATTCGCTCTAAAATAATAGCATTGTGCCATTTTTGAAGTTTCTTTTCAATATTTTGAACAGCGACGATCTCATTTTTAATGTCAATTTGAAGACGTTGAGAGAACAATTGAATGATTTCTTCAGAATATCGAGTTTCCCCTCTTTCAATTCTACTTACATGGGTAGCGGTACAAATGTCTTTTCCTAATTCCTCTTGTGTCAATCCCGCTTTTTTACGATAAAATTTAATGATTTCGCCTTCAAGCATATATTCTCTCCTTTTCTAATTCCAGATGATTAACTATGAAGTTTTTTGCGTCAGTGCAGGATTACATTCCTACAATTTGCGAATGTCTATTGCAACGCAAATCTAAGAAACTAGAAAGTACAAAGACTTTGAAATACCTATTCATTTATTATAACTAGAAATTTTTAAAGTCAAATACTTTCATTCCAAATTAAAAATAACACAAATTTCCCATCAAAATTTCATGCTTTTTTAATATTTAATGAAATTTCCTTTCAAATTTCAATGCTTTTTAGGAAAAAAAACCTACAAAATGACCAAAATTTCGATTAAAAATAACACAATATGCATTTTTCCTAAATGCTATTACTATTGAAATAGTAAGAATTTTTTAATTATACAGAGAAAAGTGGGGGATGAGGTCTATGAAGGTAACAACATTAGCAAAGCACTCGGCAGTACTTGCTCTTTCAACGAGTCTGTTTATTTCATCTTTTAGTGCAAAGTCATACTTAACGGCAAAAGCAGCAACGTCTAAAGCAGAAGAAATTTTAGCTTCAATTACACCAGAGCAAAGAGAAGCACTAAAACAACTAGAATTAAATAACCAAGAAGGACTTCAAGGATTCGGGGAAGGTGAACTGAATTCTGATAAAAACGTCTCTGTCATCGTTCAGTTTAATTCAGATCCTAGTAAAGTTGCAGTATTAGAAGCAGCAGTTGATGGAAAATCTTTAACGAAAACATCAGCACAAGTACAAGTTGACAAAGAGCACAAGGTTTTTAAAGAAGATGTAGGAAAGTTCGTTAAGGTTAAGGAAAAGAAAAACACTCCTGTTATTACAAAAACGTATAAAACAGCATTTAATGGTGCAGCGATTACACTTCCTGCAAATCAAGTGAAGGAACTTTTAAAATCAGATGTTGTTAAAATGATTTATAAAGATGTAACGTTTAACATTGATCCAGTTAAAGAAGAAGTTCCAACAGATGTTGCAAGAAAAACAACTACATCAGTAGATAGTATTCCTTACTTAAACGTGGACAAGCTACATAAAGAAGGAATAACAGGTAAAGGTGTTAAAGTAGGGGTACTAGATACTGGTATTGACTATAACCACCCTGATTTAAAAGACGCTTTTAAAGGCGGATACGATTTTGTAGATAATGATAATGATCCAATGGAAGCTACTTACAAGGACTGGCAGGCATCAAACCAACCTGAAAGTAATGGTAATGGCACTTACTATACAGAGCATGGTACGCATGTATCAGGGACAATTGTTGGACAAAATAAAAATGATAGTGAAGTTTCGGTTGAAGGAGTTGCTCCTGACGCGGATCTATCTATGTACCGTGTGCTTGGTCCATACGGAAGCGGATCATCTGAAAATGTAATCGCAGGTATTGATAAAGCAGTTCAAGATGGTATGGATGTTATTAATCTTTCATTAGGAGCAGGAATTAATGATCCATATTATCCAACTAGTACGGCAATAAATTATGCAGTATTAAATGGCGTAACAGCGGTGGTTTCAGCAGGTAACAGTGGTCCTAATGCTTATACTTTAGGATCACCAGGTACGGCAGCATTTGCTTTAACGGTTGGAGCTAGTGATGTTCCAACTACAATTACAACATTTGATGGAATAGTAGCAGGTGGATGGTCAACAGATCTTATTAGTATGGCTAGGAGCTTTGCTGATAGCTTTAATAGTTTAGAAGGAAAATCTCTTGAACTAGTAGATGTTGGATTAGGAACATTGGATGATTACAAAAATAAAAATGTTGCCGGGAAAATTGCTTTCGTTCAACGTGGGAATTTTGCACTAGTTGATAAAGTGAAGTTTGCAAAGCAAAACGGAGCAAAAGCTGTCATTATGTACAACAATGTGGATGGCCATGTTGGATATAACTTAGGTGAGTCAATGGAATATATTCCTGCATTCTCAATGACAAAGAAAGCAGGAGAAGAATTAAAAGCGAAAATTGCAAATGGAAATACAACTTTTACATTTGCAAATCTAAAGGAAAAGTCTACTGAAGGTGATAAGCTAGCGGACTTTAGCTCAAGAGGACCAGTTAACGGTAACTTCCAAATGAAGCCTGAAATCACAGCACCTGGTGTAAGTGTTCTATCTACGGTTCCTTCATATATAGCAAATCATAATACACCAGAAGACTATAAATATGCATACCAAAGAATGGATGGAACGTCTATGGCATCGCCATTTGCAGCTGGTGTTGCGGCGTTATTACTCGGACAGAATCCAAACCTTCAGCCAGCAGACGTTAAATCAATCCTTATGAACACTGCTGATAAACTAAATGGAGATTATAGCGTGTTTGAAGTAGGAGCAGGTCGTGTAGATCCATATCAAGCTCTTCACACTCAAACAGAAATAAAAGTACAAGATGAGACATTGATCCCTGTCGGCAACGAATTATTAAAGGCAAAAAATGAAACTGGCGGGTTAAGTTTCGGTAAACAAGTTGTCAAAGATGACTCAGAATTAAAAGTAAAGAAAGACATTGAGTTTAAAAACAATAGCGATAAAAAGAAAACATTTGATGTAAAAGTAGTGGATAATGTGAATGGTAAGAATGGATTACAAGAGAACGGGGTTGTTCTAGATATTAGTAATTCAATTAAAGTTGACAAGAACACTGTTAAAACAGTAAAAGCAACATTAACGGTGCCATCTACAGCAAAAATAGGTTTTTATGAAGGCTATGTTTTAATAACAAATAGTGAAGATAAAACAGAGCAATATCGTATCCCATTTAGTTTTAAGAAATCAGATGAAGGCTTTGACATGCTAGATCTACTAACGCCTGCTATTTCACCTTCTTATTATAATCATGGGTATGACAGCTATCGCACAACAACAGCATTATTGAAATTCAATTTAGGTTCACCAATCAATACACTAGATGTCATATTGCAAGACGGAAAAACAAATGAAGATTTAGGGTTAGTTGGTACACTTAATTTAGAAGGAAGACCAACGGATAATGATTATTTCCTTCAAGCTTTTAATGGGGAGTATAATAAGTTTACGGGAGATAAAAAACATCCTATTTCTGAAGAAACAACTATTGCTACTCCTGGTCACTACAAATTAAAATACGTTACTACTTTACCAAGTGGGAAACAAAAAATAAACTTTGACGATGTATTTATTGATATAGATACACCTAAAGTAAAAAGCTCATTAGATGGAGATTCACCGTTTATTGAGTATAAACCAGGTCAAAAGACCGTTCCATTTGAAATGGAAATAAAAGATGACGCTTTAACTGAAATGCAGAAGGCTGGTATCGATATAGATGAAACATCGAACTTTGCAGTCTATACTTATGGTTTCCCTTTTCCAAATGGTCCAATTAAAATGGACAAAAACGGCAAGTGGATTGATGAAGTAGAAATGGCTGATGGTGTTAATTCTCTGTCATTTAATTTAATTGGTTATGATAAAGCTGGAAATCAAGCAAACTGGAAGGAATACTACTTTATCAAAGAAGGTACACCCGTCTCATACGCGAAACATAATGTAGAGTTAGCTAGATCAGGAGATATCTTGTCTGCATCTCTAGTTTTAGACAACTTACAAGGTGTTAAAGAAGCAACATGGAATTTTGATGATGCACAGGCTGCAGATGTTCCTTATGTTAATCTTGTTGAAGCATCTTTAACGGATAAATTCAAGGATAAAGCAACCATTCAAGTAACTGGTAATAAAATAAAAGTCACTTTTAAAGAAGCGATAGTATTTGACCGTGCAGAAATAGTAAACGTAAAAGTAAAAGTACAAGATCAACTTTTCTATCCAATAGGTTATATTAACCCATCAGCTAATATAGTAGATGCTAATGGTCAAGCAGTTAAGCTATTAAATGCAGGTAAACGATTCCAATTAAAACCAAGATTTAATCGAGTGCAAGGCAATATTATACCAGAGGGATACTTAGTTGAAGGTCAATCATATACTGGATACCGTAATTGGACAAAAGTAGGCGCAACAATGAAAGTAACAAATGGAGCCTATAATCTAGACGCGACTAATTTAATTAGTAGTGGTGGACGCTTTAATATTGAACCACTTCCTCTAAATAAAGATGCATATACATTTGAAGTTAATGTACCTGGACACTTTATTACAAAGGAAACAAAGAAATTTGGTTTCGAATACAAAGGCGAACTATATGGTAAAACGGATTCAATTAACGTTAACTTAGTTGGTGGAGATGTTAACCAAGATAACGTAATCGATGTACAAGATGCACTTTACGTCCAAACTAATTGGGGAACAAACAATCGAAATGCAGATATCAATTTCGACGGAACAGTAAATGCAAAAGATTTTGCTTTTATCGAGAAAAATTACTTACAGCAAAATCCATCTGTACAAAACGCGCCTACACCGAAAACAATCTATAATAACCAAACGTTAGAAACAATTAAAAGTCAATTAGGCTTATAATCTCAAATCCCAAAGAAGCTGCTATTAAATATTACTTAATAGTGGTTTCTTTTTTCGTGGAGAATAAACTCAAACTTTTTATTGAGTAAAAAAAGACTAATTCAATACATTTGAATCAGTCTTTTTTAAATTTACCATTCATTTGGCTCATAATTTAATTCTTTAAATAATTGAGTTTTTTCTTTCTTAGATAAGTCTCTCCATTGACCCATTGGTAGATTACCTAAATTAATATTCATAATTCGAGTTCTTTGTAATCGATAGACTTCATATCCAAGCGCTTCACACATACGACGAATTTGACGGTTTAAACCTTGTGTTAAGATAATCTGGAAATCATATTTTGAAAGCTGTTTAACTTCACATGGTAATGTTTTCGTACCTAATATTTTTACCCCTTCGGACATTTTAGTTAAAAAGTCAGGAGTTATTGGTTTATCTACAGATACAATATATTCTTTTTCATGCCTATTTTCAGCTCGTAAAATTTCATTTACAATATCGCCATCATTTGTAAGGAGAATCAAACCTTCAGAATCCTTATCCAATCTTCCGATATTAAAGATACGTAATGGATGGTTTACGAGATCAACAATATTCCCTTTAACACCTTTTTCAGTAGTACTAGTTATACCAACTGGTTTGTTTAAGGCTATATAAACATGATTTCGAGCTAGTCTAATATGTTCACCATTTACAATTACTTCATCACCAGGTTCAACTTGATCGCCGACTTTTGCTACTCTACCATTTAATTTTACGCGTCCTTCACTAATTAATTTATCCGCTCCACGTCTCGAAGCCTTTCCAGACTCACTAATAAATTTATTTAAACGAATGTTAAACAACCCCTTAAATTCTAAATTATACTTTCAGAATAACATAGATAGCTTTTTAATGAGAATACCATTCGACTATTACTAAAAAGTACTTTTAAATTGTTACTACTATTTTATCCACATTCATTATAATATTTTCTAAATTATATAACAAAAATGTTTTTTATTGACAGACTGTAAGGCAGGTCGTATGATAGAAAAAATATATTAATATTTTCTCATATAAACTTGAAAATAAGGTTCAAGAGTTTCTACCTAGCGCCCGTAAACTGCTAGACTATGAGGAAGAGCTCTGGATTTTTGTTTTCTTTACAATGTAAAACTGCCTGCTTTTTCTCATGAAAAGCGGGCAGTTTTTTTTATTTTAATATAATAAAGGAGTCATCATATGTTTCAACTTAAAAAACGAAATACTTCAGTTAAAATTGAAGTATTAGCTGGTTTAACTACATTTTTAACTTTGGCGTACATCATTATTGTCAATCCAATGATTTTAAAGGACGCAGGTGTACCGTTTAACCAGGCATTTTTAGCTACTATTCTTGCAACCATTATTGGTACTTTAACGATGTCTTTAATAGCTAATTATCCCATCGTTATAGCGCCAGCAATGGGGTTAAATGCCTATTTTACTTATTCTGTAATTGGGGGACATAATCTCCCATATTCAGTAGGTTTTTCTGCTGTTTTTATTACTGGAATTTTATTTTTACTACTTTCTTTAACATCTTTCCGAACAAAATTGATTCAAGCAATTCCTGCTAACTTAAAGCATGCAATTGCTGCTGGAATTGGTTTATTTATTACCTTTATTGGTTTGCGTTTATCAGGTATTGTCGCAGATCATCCTACTAATCTAGTTCAAATTGGTGATTTTAGTTCTCCTAAAGTTGCACTTACATTGATCGGTCTACTAATAACAATTGTATTTATGGCACTTAACTTAAATGGTGCGTTATTTCTAGGGATGATTACGACAGGTCTAATTGCATATTTTACAGGTCAGTTAAATTTTGCAAATGGTTTTGTTGCTATGCCGCATTTACCAAAAGGAATTTTAGTATACAACCCAATTGATTCTGTGAAAGACATTATTGAATATGGACTTTATAGTGTCATTTTCTCATTTTTACTTGTCATGTTATTCGATACAACAGGAGCTTTACTAGCAATCGTTAAACAAGCAGGTCTTATCAAAAATGGTAAGTTAGAAAAGGGAGGAAGTGCATTCTCTGCTGATTCAATTGGAACAATTGTTGGTGCAATGTTAGGAACAAGTCCGACTGCAGCAACTGTAGAATCCTCTGCAGGTGTTGGTGCTGGTGGAAAAACTGGTTTAACATCATTAACTGTTGTAGTCCTATTTGTAATCGCAGCATTTTTTAGCCCAATGATTGGTTCAGTATCAGAAGTTGCCGCAATTACAGCGCCTAGCTTAATTATTGTTGGCTGTTTTATGATTAAGAGTATTTCGGAGATTAAATGGGATGATTTTGAAGAAGCATTCCCGGCATTTTTAGTCATTGTTAGTATGCCATTAACATCAAGTATTGCAAACGGAATTGCTTTAGGCTTTATTTCTTATCCAATCATGAAAATCGTTAAACGTAAATTTAAAGACGTACACCCATTTGTATATATATTTGCAGTACTATTCTTAGTTCAATTAGTATTTTTTGCACATAAATAATAGAGACATAAAAAAGCAGGTAAAAGATATTGAAGTCTTTTACCTGTTTTTTATTAATCTATATATTAACTTGCTTTATATTTTTCTTCGCTTCTAATAGTCGATTTTAGTCTCCAATAAACAGGTAAACCAACAATTGCAATACCAATTGATACAAGTGCATCTATTGGGGCATTTATAATCGTACTACCGATGATGTAAAGTGTACCTAATATTGCCACAATCGGAGTGATAGGGTATAAAGGTACTTTATACAATTTATTTCCACCTTTATCTTTTTTACGTAATATGAAGATTGCATTAAATGCTAGTCCATAAAATAAGAAAACTGCAAATATAGCCATATCAGAAAGTCGATCTGGGTTCCAGAATATCATCATTACTAATGCTAAAACAATTTGAAAAACTGTTGAACCTACTGGCGTATTAAATTTAGGATGAATACTAGATAATACTTTTGAACCAGGTAGGAAGTTTCGTTCTGCCATCGCGAATGTAACCCTTGGGAATGTAAGAATTTTGCCATTTAAACAGCCAAAAATAGAAATTAAAATTCCGATGGCAAGAATTTTTCCACCAATACTACCAAATAGTGAAGAAGCTGCCGCAGTAGCTGCATTAGGACCTAATTCAACAATTTTACTAGCAGATAAAACATGTAGCATCGCGATATTAACAGAAAGATAAGCTAAAATAACAATAACAATACCAGAAATAATTGCTCTAGGAAGAGTCTTTGAAGGATTCTTCATTTCTCCTGCCATAAAACCTACATTCATCCAACCGTCATATGCCCATAAAGTCGCTAATACTGCTGCGCCCATATTAAGTGCTTGAGTTGAACTACCACTCTCTGCATTAAAAACTGATACGTCCCCTTGAAGAATACCAAAAACAGCAATTAAAATAATAGGAACTAGTTTACCTGCAGTAGAGATTGTTTGAATAAATCCACCAAGTTGAGTGCCTAGTATGTTTAGACCACCAAGTAATATAATCGTGATAATACCAATAACTTTGCTACTTCCATGAAAACCGAAAAAATCTGCTAATAAAGAGCCAAAATAAAGACTAAGAGCACCCATAACAGCTGGTCCATAGACAAGGGTTTGTACCCAACCGCATAAAAATCCCCACTTCTCCCCATAAACCTCTTCTATGTAAGCATATAATCCACCAGTTCTCGGGATTTTTACACTTACTTCAGCAATCGTTAATCCACTTGCTAGTGTAATAACGCCACCGATAATCCACGCTAAAAGAGCCATAGTGGAGTTAGCAGTTGAAGACAGTACGATCCCAGGTTTCATAAAGATACCAGAACCGATTACTGTTCCGATTACTAAGGACGTTGATACGAAAAAGCCAATATTTTTCTTTAAATTTAGTTCTTTTTCCACGTTATACGCTCCTTCCAGGACTATATTTATAAAATTAGAAAGATTATAGCATATTAATTTTGTAATCTATTTTTTTCTGAATAGTTAAATTTATGTCTTATGTATTCGTGATGTAGTGGATAAGACCCATTAATTTTGATAAATCTTTCATAATATTTATTCATTTTGACTAGATAACTTATTGATAAAAGGTTATTAGTCGTAAATATAGAACACTATATTGTAGGTATTTCAGACCGATTTTTAGTTAATTATGGAATGCTATCTATTCTGGAGGTGAAGACGTGGAAGTTTCTTTCGAACGTGTGGTAGATAACATATACGTTTTAGCGATATGGGATACCGAATGGAAGTCATATAATAATTGCTACTTTATAATTCAAGATAATGGAGTTACTCTCATTGATTCAGGAAAGGGGATCCACTCTAAATATATTAGGAAAGCTCTGGTTGAATTAGGTAAAACACCAGAAGACGTCCATCTCTTTTTAGCTACACATGGACATGAAGATCATATTGAAGGTTCTAGTATTTTTAAAAACACTAAGAAATTTATCCATTCAAATGATAATAATTTGATTGATTCACATGAATTAAGTCAATTTAGTAATGACCTGGAAGATTTTGAAGTAATAAAGGAGTTTGAATATGATTTAGTTGGATACCATACTCCAGGTTCGGTCGTATTTTACCATCGCCCATCAAAAGTAGTTTTTACAGGTGATTTCTTATGTTTCTTCGGTGATCCTTTATCAAAGGATGGACTGGTCTCTAAAGGAGTTGACCTTAGAAATGAGTGGGTAAAATATTTGAGAGATGGCGGAGTCTCAACAGAACAATTAGATCATTTTCTAGGTGGACTAAAAAAAATAAATCAGTTTGATAGTAGTGTAATGTGTACTGGACATGGCGGTGTCCTAGTAGGAAATATTAAAGAGTTTATAAGTGAACTAATTGATGTCGGAGTCCAATATCGTAAAAGAGTATCAGACTGTTGACCGATTTAATCAGTCTTTTTTATGGGAAGCAGTGTTTAGAAAGAGCTTAATTTTGCACTTTAGAAAGGTTAGATTGGAATATTCTTACCAATAATGAACTATATAGACTGTAAAAGGATTTCTTTCAAATACTTAAATTTACTTTAATGGGAGTGCATCGTAATGAGGTTAAAATCATTAATAGGGCTATTATTAGGTTCATTGGCAACATTCTTCATTTTAAGTCTCCTAAGTAATAAACTTACCAATAAAGAGTACTGGTTTTATGCAACAATCTATCTTATCTTTATGGTTTTAGCATACTTTGCAATTAACTTAATTCGAAAAGTTAAGTCATCAAAGAAGACTGATTCATTTTGAATCAGTCTCAGACTATTGACAAACGCTCGCTTTCTTCGTTGCTTCGCCTGTCTGCGGTGCTCATTACCGTCTAGGGTAACTCCGCTCCTCACCAGACTTCGCGCCTCGAAAGACAAGCGTTTTCAATCAGTCTGAAATATGTATACGCTCAGAGATTGATTCACCAAGAATCAGTCTTTTCTTTTTTACCTGTTTTATCATATTTCCTATTATAAGGAAAATAAATGATGATAATATTGATAATAAGTAAATCTGATACTGGGAGATAGAGTATGGATCAAATTCTTTTAGTTTTTATGGCGGTCGCTGAAAAAAGAAACTTTTCAAGAGCGGCTGAGGAGTTACATATGACTCAACCATCCGTTAGTCAGCAAATTCAATTACTTGAAAAGCATATCGGTGCAAAGCTTTTAATTAGAACGAATAAATATGTTCAGTTAACGAAGGCTGGAGAAATTGTTTATTTGCATGCTAAGGAAATAACTAGTTTATACAAGCGGATGTCGACACTTGTGAATGATCTGATGAATGAGGCTAGTGGTCATCTTAAAATAGGTGCAAGTTATACATTTGGTGAATATGTATTACCGCAAATTTTAGCGGAAATGAAGAGACAATTCCCGAATGTCATTCCATCGGTACAAATAGGGAATACGCGAGAAATCGTTCAGGCTGCACTAAGCTTTCAAATTGATATTGGTATAGTTGAAGGCGAAGCGACTAATACAAATTTAAATATACAGCCTTTTGCGAATGATGAAATGTATATTATAGCTGGAACTAAGAGCGAAATATTCGCTATTGATGCTGTGACATTGAATCAAATTGAAAATGAAACTTGGATTGTTAGGGAAGAAGGATCTGGAACAAGGGAAGCGACTGAACGATTATTTGAAGTATTAAAGATACGTCCTAAAAATATAATTGAATTTGGTAGTACACAATTAATTAAAGAAGCTGTAGAAGCTGGCATGGGAATTACCTATCTATCTGAGCTAGCAATAAAAAAAGAAAAGCAGTTAAATACCATCGATTATCTAAAAGTAGAGGGGACACCTATTCAACGGAATTTTTCAATTATCACAGATAAAATCGAACTTCAAACGAAATCGATGGAAATATTTATTGAGTTAGTTAAGAAATACTACGAGAAATAAAGTAGGAATCCTTTTTTATTTAGTTGACCAGATAGGAAAACGAAAAAATTGTTCAAACGATAAGAAGATAAAGGATAATTGTAATAATTTCAAAAAAACAAATAAAAAAATACAGTCTAATTAGGCTGTATTTTATAGTAACTATTCACTTACGCATTGCCCATAATAATCTGTTCAAGTGTATTTGCTACATCTTGTGCACTATCAGAAACTGCTTCTAACATTTCATAAATCTCTTTGAACTGAATTATTTTGATTGGGTCTTTTTCATTTTTAAATAGTTCCTTAATGGAAGTGCGTAATAACGCATCACACTGTGACTCATAATCTTTTACTTGGATCGCATGTACGCGCATTTCTAATAATTTCTTCCGTGAAAGTAACTGAATTGCTTTTAAGATTTCATTGGCAGCACTGCGAATATTTTTAACAAATTTCACCATGAATTCATCTATTTGAACAATGGAGTACATTTCGAATGTTGCTGAACATTGCTCCATTCCGTCTAGTACATCGTCCATTTTATTAGCAAGTTCTAGAATGTCTTCACGTTCAATTGGTGTAATAAATGTTTTATTTAATTCAACGATAATTTGATGAATATATGTATCACCTTTTGTTTCATAAGCCTTCATTTCTGCAGAGAATGCTTTCAAATCAGTAGCATTTTTTATTTTAAAGTCATCAAAATAAATCGAACATTCATTTACATTATTCGCAATATTTAAGAGCATTTCAAAGAATGTATCATTTTTTTTACCCAGTTTCAATTTGGCTCCTCCTAAAAACAGATTGATTCAAATCCTTACATTATGTTGCTCAAGAGTATGAAATATTATAAATATGATTCTTAAAAAACAGGCCCAGTTCGATCGATTTTTGCTTTTACAGAAGTTTTGAACTTAACATTCTTATATTCTTTGTCCCAATTTATTTTTTTCCATAAATCTGGATAAGAGCTAGATAAAATTCCTCCAATACCTAATGCGTCACAATTAGCTTCCAATAGTGATTTAGTGATTTCATCAGACTGTTTAGTAAGAATTTTTGAAACATCATTATTTAATTTGTCTTTGTTTAGCTTTTCTCCTACCTTACCTGTGTAACTAGTAATTGTTAAATCAAGAGTTAAATTAAGTCTACAAGTTATTTTTTTAGTTTTTTTATCTACTTTTAAATCTAAATCTCTTTTCATTGTTTTTACTCTAAATGAAATCGAACGATGGTCTCCTAACTGTACAGCCATTTCAGCATATTTCTTTAATCGATCCATTAGTAACAATAATAGACTTCCTTTTTCATTAGGTAAGCTAATTCCTGAAAACTTATCCCCATTAAATAGGTCTACTCCACCGATTGTAATTCTATCATTTTCGTCTTTGGAAACAAAAGGTAAAATGATATCTCGACCTGTATCTGTAATTTGTGACCATGTTGTAAAAGCAGTTTCTTTCGGAATCTTTGTTGTTTCCTCAGCAGCCTCTAAACCTTTTAATATGACAAATGCAATAGGGCTAGTTCCAGGGTTGAGGGAAATAATGTCTGAAGCCTTATCTTCTGCTATTACAATTCTAGTAGAAATATAGGCCTGTCTCGGGCGATAAAAAAGTTCTAAAAAAGGGTAAATTCCTTTTCGAGCAAGATCTCTCCCAATTAAGATAATATGCGATTTACTTACATCAATAAGGCCAGGTAGTTTATTATTAATGTCAATTTCCATTCCGGATACACTAGGTCGCTTTACTTTAACAAGTTCGTCCTTAACTTCAAACTGTCCTCCACCTTTATTTTCAATATTTAATGCTCTAATTGTTGCTAATACATTATCGTCTTGACCTAAATCGAAGCTAATGCCATTGACCATTTTTTTATTTACTAATAAATTTTGGTCCCAACAGCTTGCTAAAAAAAAGGTAAACAAACATAAGGTTATCAAAAATGATTTTCTTATAATTGTTCACTCCTTTCAGTTTTTGAAATGATGAAGGATAGACAAAACAGAAGGAAGGGAAGTCCAAATACAACCACATAACTTAAATAAGTTACATACTTATCAAAGATAGCTAATTGATCCTCATCAAATGGTATGATTGTTATGAAAAAAATTAAGATTCCACTAATACATACATTTTTTTTAAATGTTTTTTCATTACTGATACTTTTAGCTGATAAAAATAAGTAAAGGATTACCGAGGTTGTCATTGGTACAATCCAGACCGATAAAAAGATCAAATCTAAGCGGTCGATCATTTCAAACGAAAGGGCTTTAAATAAATATAAAACAGGCTCTCTAATTTGCAGAAGTTGTGTTGGACTAAAGCTTATTAGGCAAATAAAGGTAAAATATGTATAGAACAATGTCACGGAGAAATTGGCAAGACTCACAGTTTTTAAAATTCCTTTTTCAGTATCAAGTACGAAAGGAAAAATTAGTAAAAAACTTTCAAATCCTAATATCGAGAGTAATGATTTATGACTTCCTAAAAATATATTTTTTACTCCTGATTGCCCGATTGGTAGAATATAGTGAAAATCTTTTGGTAAATAAAATGTGAAGAACGATAGTAAAAATAGAAGGATGATTAAAACCGATGCTAAAACAAAAAATCTTGAAATAATTCTTAAGTCACTAATTGTTAAATAAATACTTGATAAAATAATAATTAATGATAGTACCCATACTGGAGTTAACGGTAATAACCACAGAGTTATGGTCCTGATAAAAAGAGCACAAGCCAGACTTCCAATCATAATAAAATAGGTATATATAAATAAGTTAAAGAACTTTCCAACATATTTACCTAAAATTTTTTTTGTAATATCAGTATAAGTAGTATTTGGATATCTTTTTAGTAAAAGCCAGTAAATGAATAATGTAATTTGTACTACTACTCCTGCAATTAGGGTAGAAATCCACCCATCACCTTTGGCCGTACTTTGAACCGCATTTGGTAAAGAGAGTAACCCAATACCGATTTGACTCTGGATAATAAAAAAGTAGAGCTGTAATTTAGAAATCGAATTACTATTCGTTATCATTTTTTCTTCCACACCCTAGATATTCTTTGCTGCACAATCTTTTCAGGACGTGCATCAGTTGGTCTTGTATTTTGTTTCCATGAAGGGAGTCTAAAGAAAGTATCTTTTATATCTTCCTTTCGAAAAGGTGCCATCGGAGAAAAGTACGGCATGCCAAATGATTTTAATTTACACATATGCATAAAAATTAACATTAAAGTTAGTGTGATCCCAAAGAAACCTAGTACCGAAGCCATGATCATTGTCGGAAAGCCCAATAATCTCATACTAGTACCCATTTCACTAACAGGTGCTACAAACGAAGCAATTGCTGTAAAACCAATTACGACGATCATCGTGTTTGATACTAAATGTGCTTCAACTACTGCTGTACCAATCACTAGCCCCCCAACTATACCAATTGTTTGAGCGATAGGAGATGGTAGTCTAATAGCGGCTTCCTTTAGTAGCTCTAATATGATTTGCATTGCAAAAGCTTCGACGAGAGGGAGAAATGGTACAAACTCTAAAGAAACTCTAATTGAATAAAGAAGACCTATTGGTAGTACTTCAGAGTGGAATGATACGATTGCAATGTATATGGCAGGTAAGCTAATTGCGACAATAAAGCTAAATACCCTAATAATTCGAAAAAATGAACCAATCAACCATCTATGATTATAGTCATCAGGAGCTTGATAAAAAGCAAAAAAGGTTATTGGTACAATTGATACAGTTGGATTCCCATCTACAAGTAAATTTATTTTTCCGTCTAAAAGATAAGATGCAGCTCGGTCTGGTCTTTCTGTATTTACTACTTGTGGAAATGGTGAAAACGTACTATCCTCAATCAATTCTTCTAATTGTCCTGTTGAACGAAGACTGTCTAATTCAAGACCTGAAATTCTTTCTTCTATGACCTCGACAAGTTTTCGATTTACAATTGAATCGATATAAACCATTGCAACCTTAGTATTTGTAATCCTACCAATCGTAAAATACTTAACCTTTAACTCAGGTGTACGGATTCTTTTTCTTAGTAATTGTATATTTGTATTTATACTTTCTACAAAACCATCATGTGCACCGTTAATATTTTGTTCATTTGCAGGTTCAGAAATTGCACGTTCCTTATCATCTGAAGCTGCTGCTAAAATTCCATTTGAACAATTTTCTTCTAAAATTAGACAATATCCGTCTAATAAACTATTTCCTAATTCTGCGATATTTGTTGAGTTTTTAATCTCATATGATTTGACGATATTGCCTGTTTCATCCTTCGTTTCTCTTAAAATAGGTTCAATAATAAATGATTGAAGTGCCTCAATTTTTATCATCGATTCAATAAATAAAACGGCAAAAATCTGAGTATTTTTATGAATAATCTTAACAACCAAATCTTCTGTATGACTTAAATAATCTTGAATCATTTCAATATTATTTTTAAGATTATTGGATAAAATTTCTTCTTTATTTGATGTAATTGTTGTTGTATTGGTTCTCATATTGATACCTCTTTGATGGAAGGTCTAATTGGGTATATTCTTTCCAAAATTAGGTTGTGTATGCAATGAATACTCAAATGAAAAATCATTCCGATTCCGTTTTTTAGATTAACAAAAACGTATAATATTAGTTTTCTAAAAAATAGAAAAATCGAATTTTGTAGAAATAAACTTGTTGACTTTTTATTTTTTGCATAATAATATAAGGACAATTAATTTAAATAAACATCCATAATTACTTTGCGTTGACGAAGAGTAGTAACGATTACGGAAACTAAAGAGAGCTGATGGTTGGTGAGAATCAGTGTGAAAGTAATCGCGAATGGACTTCCGAGCATTCAAACCGAACCTTAAATAAGTAGTAGGCTTTGGCGAGTAGTCTTCTCGTTACAAAAGACGGGTATTCATTAGAAAGTTGATTGGATACCGACAAAGCGAGCTGTTAATCAGCTAATGAAGGTGGCACCACGGGTCTCTCGTCCTTTTTTAAGACGGGGGGCCCTTTTTGTATTTCTTTAAAATTAAATATTAATAAATCGCTGAGTAAGAAGAGTAAATATTGGTGAATGTCACAGAGAGTTAGACAATGGTGGGAGTCTAATACAGGAACCTTTATCGAATGGGCTTACGAGAGGCATCTTGAACAGTAAAGTAGGGATGCACGGATTTCCACCGTTAAAAGGATAGGGTATCGGAATTATTTTAGTAACTTATTCCCGTATCCGAAAAGTGGGATTCAGATCAATCTGATCCAATCTGAGGTGGTACCGCGGTAGCAACTAATCGTCCTCTATATGCACAATCTTTGTGCGTATAGGGGACTTTTTTTTATATTCATCATTAAATTTTTGGAGGTCGAACAAATTGTCAGTACAAAACAAAGCAGAAATAGTCATTGAAACGATAATGGGGGATTTGTTTACACCGATTTCATTATTTAAGAAATTGAACGCTAGCAAAAAGTTTTTATTTGAAAGTTCATTTAAGCATAAAGATTCTGGCCGTTATTCATTTGTTGGTTCAAAACCTGCTTTTGAATTGATTGGGACACATCAAAGTGGTCAAATCATCTATAAAAATGGCAAAAAAGAAGAGTTTGTTGGAAATCCTCTTTTAAAAATGAAAGAGTTAATACCAAAGCAGGATTATTTAGAGGTATTGGATATCCCTTTCATTGGTGGGGGAATTGGGTATGTAGGATATGATATGATTCGCCAGTTTGAAGAGATCGGTGATGAGCTAGAAGATGTTATCGGAATGCCAGATCTTCATTTAATGTTTTTTGAGGTCATTATTGTATTTGATCATTTGGAACAGAAAATTCATTTGGTTGGAACAAAGCTTTCCGATGAAACAACATTAGAAGATTTGAAGAGCGAAATTCAGAAGTATAAGCAAGTAATTCTATCTAATTCAAATCAAGAGGAGGAAGTAAAACCTGTTGTATTTTCTACTTTCGAGTCTGAAGTTAGTAAAGCTGACTATATGTCCAAAGTAGAAAAGGCAAAGTCATTTATTCAAAAAGGAGATATTTTTCAAGTCGTTCTATCACATCGAATGGGAGCTAAATTTGAAGGGAATCCATTTGATTACTATCGAAAATTACGAATCCAAAATCCGTCACCCTATATGTATTATATCGATTTTGGTGATAGCGTTGTTGCTGGTACTTCCCCTGAAAGTTTAATAAAAGTTAAAGATAATCAGGTCATTACGAATCCAATTGCCGGTACGAAGCGAAGAGGGAAAACGGATGAACAAGACTTAATGATCGAAAGAGATTTATTACAGGATGAAAAGGAACTTGCCGAACATAAAATGCTTGTTGATTTAGGAAGAAATGATCTAGGCAAAGTTTGCGAGTTTGGAACAATCAAATTAGAAAAATATATGACCGTTGAAAGATACAAATATGTAATGCATATCGTTTCCGAAGTTAGTGGGCAATTAAAAAAACCAAATACTTCACTTGATGCACTTATTGCTTGCTTACCAGCTGGAACCGTATCTGGTGCACCTAAGATTAGAGCAATGGAAATCATTAATGAATTAGAGAGTTCAAAGCGAGGGGTATATTCCGGTGCAGTCGGTTATGTATCAGTTAATGGAAACCTTGATTTTGCATTAGCTATTCGAACGATGATTTTAAAAAATCAAATGGCCTATATTCAAGCAGGAGCAGGTATTGTTTATGACAGCAAACCTGAACACGAATATGAAGAAACCATTAATAAACTAAAAGCTTTTTTGGAGGAAAATCATGATTCTAATAATTGATCACTATGATTCTTTTACTTACAATCTTTATCAATTTTTGGGAGAACTTGGCGAAGAAATGAAAATCGCTAGATATGACAAAATTTCAATAGATGAAATAAAAGAAATGAATCCAGAAGCAATTATTCTTTCTCCGGGACCAGGTAAACCCGAAGAGAAACAGGAAACGAATGAACTCATTCAAACTCTTCATAAGACTGTCCCAATACTAGGCATTTGCTTAGGGCACCAAGCAATCGGTTATGCATTCGGCGCAAAAATTATTAAAGCTAGACAAATCAAACATGGAAAAACATCGAAAATTAGGCATGATGGCAGTAATTTATTTGCCTACATGTCCCAGCCGCTAGAAGTTATGCGATACCATTCACTCGTAATTGAAAAGGAAACGATACCGCCATTATTTGAAACTTTAGCATTCGCTATGGACGATCAAGAAATCATGGCCATTAAACACCGAAAATATCCAATCTACGGTATGCAATTTCATCCGGAATCTATTGGAACAGAATACGGAAAACAACTTTTATTAAACTTTTTAAATGAAATAAAGGAGGAATTAAAAGATGAAAGAGTACCTTCAACGCTTAGCTAATCGAGAGTCGTTTACAGTAGAAGAGATGCAAGTAGCTGTCGGTAGGATTTTACAGGATGATCAAATATCAGATAGTGAAATCGCAGCATTTCTAGTTGCTTTAAAAACAAAAGGTGAAACAGTAAATGAAATAGCAGGACTAGTAAACGCGATTCGAAACCATACTGTAGGATTTACTAGGAAGTTTCATAATGTCATTGATAATTGTGGGACTGGTGGAGATAATTCATCGAGCTTTAATGTGAGTACAACATCAGCTTTTGTTATTGCGGGAAGTGGAATTCCAATTGCAAAACATGGAAATCGTAGTATGTCTAGCAAAACAGGTAGCGCAGATGTATTAGAACAATTAGGTGTGGAGCTATCAATTCCAACACAAGCTTCCGAAGAGCTTTTAGATGAAATAGGCATTACATTTTTATTTGCTCCATATGTTCATCCAAGATTGAAAAAAGTTATGAAGGTTAGACGTGAGCTACAAATTCCGACCATTTTTAATTTAATTGGACCTTTAACAAATCCAGTTGAATTAGAGACCCAACTATTAGGAATTTACAGAAGAGATTATTTAGAAGTTTTTGCAGAAGTTCTAAATAAATTAGGACGTAAACGAGCGATTGTATTAAACGGTGCAGGGCATTTAGATGAAGCATCATTAGCTGGTGAAAATCATATCGTCCTACTAGAAAATAATGAGCTGAAAAAGATGACACTTCATCCGGAGGAAGTTGGATTAACTTCTTACCCAAATACAGAAATCAAAGGTGGAGATTCAAAGAGAAATGCAGATATTCTTCTTCGAGTATTAAAAGGAGAAAAAGGAGCTTTTAGAGATACGGTTTTATTAAATGCTGGTTTAGCAATTTATACTTCAGGGATTGTCAATCAAATTACGGATGGTATTAGGAAGGCTGAGGAGAGCATCGATTCTGGAGCAGCTTATGAGAAATTACAAAAACTAGTCGAAAAAACTAGCAAACTAAAAAGAGAGGTTATTTAAATGGAAACCATTTTAGATCGAATCATTTCTCAAAAACAAATCGAAATTAAAAGCTTAAGAGCGATTAGTCGAAAATTAACGAGTGAAACAAAGAATTTATCATTAATCGAAAAGTTAAAAGCTGCAGACCAATTATCGATCATTGCGGAGTTTAAACGAGCATCACCATCAAAAGGTGATATTAATACAAATCTTAATCCCGCCGAACAAGCAAAGAAATATGAAGAAAATGGAGCGGCTGCAATCTCTGTTTTAACTGATACAACTTTCTTTAAAGGTTCCTTTAAAGATCTGAAAATTGTGCGTGATTCCGTTAATATTCCGATATTATGTAAGGATTTTATTATCGATCCAGTTCAAATAGATATCGCCAAAGAGCATGGAGCAAACATTATTTTGCTAATTGCTGCTGCATTACCTTTTACAGAACTAACTAATTTATATCAATATGCTAAGCAGCAAAATCTTGAAGTGTTGATGGAAGTACATGATGAGGAAGATTTAGAAAAAGCACTAAAAATTAGGCCTGATCTATACGGCATTAATAACCGAAACCTAAAAACATTTGAAGTGGATCTAGGTGTAACTGAAAGACTAGCACCACTGATTCAAGCAGATGGAGGGTTCATTATTAGTGAAAGTGGAATTTTCAATCAGTATGATGCAAAACGTGTAAGAGATGTTGGGGCAAATGGAATTTTAGTCGGAGAGGCATTGATGAGGAGTAATGAATTATCATCAAACATGAGCGAGCTGATGGTTCCTATTTTAAAGGAGGCTAAGCAGTGAAAGTGAAAATTTGTGGGATTACCGATTTAAAAACAGCTAAATGTGCAATAAATGCTGGAGCTGATGCCATTGGATTTGTATTTGCAGAAAGTAAACGTCGAATTGAAATTTCTGAAGCAAAAAAGATCATCGAATCACTGCCAGATTCGGTGTTGAAGATTGGCGTTTTTGTAAATGAAACAAAGGAGACATTGGAATCCATTTACGAGAAAGTTGGTTTAACGCATCTTCAGCTACATGGAGATGAAACGCCAGAATTTTGTCGTTCATTATCCTTTCCAGTAATCAAAGCATTACGAGTTGAGTCGGAAAAGGACGTTGAAAAAATCGCAGAATATGATTGTGATTATATTTTAGTAGATAGCCCGAGTGGAAAATATCGTGGCGGAAATGGAACAACATTTAACTGGGATCTTGTTAAATCAAAGAAAATAGATAATTTGATTTTAGCTGGTGGTTTGACGATTGAGAATGTAATACCAGCAAGTAGCGTCGTAAAACCAATAATGGTCGATGTAAGTAGTGGAGTCGAAACGAACGGGAAAAAAGATGAAGAAAAAATAAAAAGTTTTATAAAAAAAGTTAAATTAGGAGGAATTTAAATGTCTACGTACACACTTCCAGATGTAAAAGGTCATTTCGGTATGTATGGAGGGAAATATATACCTGAAACGCTTGTTCAAGCTATAACTGAATTAGAAGAAGCTTATTTAACTATTAAAGATGATCCGGCATTTAATGAGGAAATTGAAAGTTTGTTAAAGGATTATGTAGGTCGCCAAACACCTCTATATTTTGCAGAAAATTTAACTAAGCATGCTAACGGAGCTAATATTTATTTAAAACGTGAGGATTTAAATCATACTGGTGCTCACAAAATTAACAACGCGATAGGTCAGGCATTACTTGCGATTCGAATGGGTAAACGAAAAATCGTTGCCGAAACAGGAGCAGGACAACATGGTGTAGCAACTGCAACAGTTTGCGCTCTATTAAATTTAGAATGTGTTATTTTCATGGGTGCTGAGGATGTTCGAAGACAAGAACTGAATGTTTTCCGAATGGAATTACTAGGCGCAAAAGTGATTAGTGTTGAATCAGGAAGTGCGACATTAAAGGATGCAGTAAATGAAGCCCTTCGTTACTGGGTTGCAAATGTAGATGACACTCATTATTTATTAGGATCAGTAATGGGGCCACATCCTTTTCCTATGATGGTAAGAGATTTCCAAAGTGTAATTGGAAAAGAAACAAGACAACAATTTTTAACGAAGGAAGGTAAACTTCCTGATGCAGTAGTAGCATGTATTGGCGGAGGAAGTAATGCAATTGGTATGTTCCATCCGTTTATTACGGATGAAAGTGTAAAGTTATTTGGAGTAGAAGCGGCTGGGCATGGAATCAATACAGATAAGCAAGCAGCATCTTTAACAAAAGGCGTGCCAGGCGTATTACACGGTGCATTTATGTATTTACTTCAAGATGAAGATGGTCAAATACAAGAAGCTCATTCAATTTCTGCGGGGCTAGATTACCCAGGGGTAGGTCCTGAGCATTGCTATTTGAAGGATATTGAGCGAGTAAAATATGAATCAATCACAGATGAAGAAGCACTTGAAGCATTCCAATTACTAGCAAGATTAGAAGGAATTATCCCAGCATTAGAAAGTGCACATGCAGTTGCCTATGCAATAAAACTAGCAGCAACGATGAAGAAGGATGAAAATTTAATCATCTGTTTATCTGGTAGAGGCGATAAAGATGTTCATACCGTTCGTGAGCGATTAAAGGAGGGCAAATAAATGATGTTGAACCGAATTGAATTCCAATTTTCAGAACGACTTAAAAAAGGTGAAAAGTTATTTATACCTTATGTAATGGCAGGAGATGGTGGCCTTGAAGTACTAGGGGGAAGACTTGCTTTACTAGAAAAATTTGGCGCATCAGCAATCGAAATAGGTATACCATTCTCAGACCCAGTAGCAGACGGACCAGTAATTCAACAAGCGGGAATTAGAGCATTACAAGCTGGTGCAACATTAAAAGCTGTAATTGAAAAAATAAAAGAAGTTCGTAAATTAATTTCTGTACCTTTAATCGTTATGACATATATGAATCCCATTTTAGCTTATGGAATTGACAGGTTCGTATCTGACCTTCAGCAAGCAGGAGTAGACGGATGTATTATTCCTGACTTACCAATCGAAGAAGAAGAAATTATCATCCATCAACTTGAAGAATTTGGAGTAGAACTAATTCGTTTAGTCACAATGGCTACACCAAAAGATCGAATCCTTAAAATTGCTGAAAAAGGAAGAGGTTTCTTATACACAGTAACAGTAAAAGGGATTACTGGTGTTCGAAATGAACTAGACGATAGCCTATCATCCTTTTTAAAAGGTGTTAAAGAAATTAGTAATAAACCTGTAATAGCTGGATTCGGTGTATCTACCCCAGAACAAGTAAAGGAATTAAGCCAAGATTGTGATGGAGTAATTGTTGGTAGTAAAATTGTTGATTTATTTAATCAAAATAAGATCAATGAAATTAAACTTTTAATGGAATCAAGTTTAGTAAGCGAGGAAGTAATCTAATAAAAATGAATCAGGCTATTTAAGTGGCCTGATTTTTTTATGTTACTTACTTTTAGGGTATTGTATTAATCTTAACCATAATTAAGTCTGAAATATAGTTGAACCTTGGCTATAACTGACCGGTTGTGAGTTTTTTGGATGAAAAGAATTGATTTGAAAATCATTCCATTTAATTTTACCAAGAAACCATTAGAAATACGGTTAGCGGTATGGGTATAATAAATGTTTAATTGCGGTTTTCCTATTTTTATTTGCGATTCCGAGAATTTAATTGCAGATCTGACAATTTTTATTGCGATTATCGAATTTTATTTGCAGTAGCTAAAATAATTGTAGAATGATCCATAAGTATCCACAAAAAATAGACTGTTCCTTAAAAAATTCAACTACAAACTATCCACTAATTTTACAGTTCTCCACATTTTTATGGGAAGTTTTCCACATAATACCGGAGTATCCACAAAAAACTCACTCCAAAAAAATATAACTACAAACTATCCACAGATATTTATATAATCTAAAAAGTTTTCCACAATTGCAGAATACACTCATATTTCTCTCTAGGACATATGTCCTTTCCAAACAACCATCCAATATCGTTTAATAATGAAGAAATCAAAATGTCAGGAGAGATCTATATGAAAGGAATTTTATTAGCAATTATCGGCGGAGCATTCATTACACTACAGGGAGTTGCAAATTCTCAAATTAGCAGTGATATTGGTACTTGGCAAGCAGCTACAATTACGCAGTTCACAGGTTTTATTGTAGCTTTATTCATACTACTATTAATAAAAGATAAAAAATTAGCTGAAGTTAAGAAAGTGAATCCAATTTATTTATTAAGTGGTGCACTTGGAGCATTTGTTATATTTTGTAATGTGACATCAATTCATATTATTGGTGTGACATTTTCAATTTCTGTTCTTTTAATCGCACAGCTAAGTTTAACATTTATCATTGATAGTAGAGGCTGGTTCGGAGTCAAAAAGCTTACTATTAGTCCTTCACAATTTATTGGAATTGGTATGATGATGATCGGTGTGATTGTGTTAGGATCTTAAAAGTAATTGTTGGAGGTGAAGTTAACTTGAAAGTCACTAGTGATATTGAACAAATTAATCAATTTTTAGCTGAACTTCATATTAAAGAAGTCTTTAATGATGATTTAAAAGCTCATATGACTCTTCATCGATTCATGCAAGGAGAGCTTATTTGTTCCCAAGGAGACTTACCACAAACTTTGTTTGTTTTAGTAAAAGGGAAAGTCAAAGTTTATACAACTACAGAAGAGGGTAAAACATTAATTCTTTCATTTAAAAAGCCGCTTGAATTAATTGGCGACATTGAATATGTAAGAGGTTCAAATTATATAAATACGGTTGAGGCTGTTTCTGCAGTTGAAATGATTGCTATAGATTATAGGTGGCTAAAAAAATTTGCTAAAGACTATGCACCATTTCTTCAGTTTTTATTAGACATCATAACGGAAAAGTTTCTTATTAAGTCGAATGCGATGAGTTTTAATTTAATGTATCCTGTCGAAGTTCGGCTAGCGAGTTATCTATTATCGGTTTCATACCATGAAGCGAATTCTTTACAAAACGAAAATTTAAATCCGATCAATCTTAAAGACGCAGCAAATCTAATCGGAACGAGTTATCGACATGTTAATCGAGTTATTCAACAGTTCTGTAAGGATGACCTAGTGGAGCGGAAAAATGGGGGAATCCTTATTAAGAATCGTGCTGGCTTGAGTGTTCTTGCTGGTAATAATATTTATGAATAAATTCTTAGGACTAATAAAGTATTTTATTTTTGGAGGTGCAATTTATGATTTATGGATTAATATTATCTTTAATAGCAGGATCACTAATTGGTTTACAAAATATATTCAATAGTAAAGTTAATGAACGGGCGGGAATATGGGTAACAACTACATTTGTATTAGGAATGGGCTTTTTAGCTTCTTTCGGAATGGGGCTTTTATTTGAAGGTAAGGAATTATTTGTTTTGCATAATATGAAAAATTGGTATTGGATTAGCGGAATAGTCGGTGTAGGTGTTGTTTTCTGCTTAACGAATAGTACTAAAATTCTTGGACCAACTTATGCGATATCAATTGTTCTCACATCTCAATTATTGTTTGCAATGTTATTTGATTCTATGGGATGGCTAGGTCTTGAGAAAGTTCCGTTTTCTCCTAAGCATCTAATTGGTGTTTTGCTTATTATCAGTGGTATATTAATTTTTAAATTAAACGGAATTAGGTTTAAACGGATTAAGCTAGTTAAAAATCAATCTAGTAAAATATGAATTAAATAAATAGAGATGGGGAAATGTTATGAAAACATACAAAACATTATTATTAGATGTAGATGATACATTATTAGATTTTGGTGCAGCAGAAAAAGTAGCATTACAATCTCTATTTAAAGATCAAAAATTACCATTAACGGATGAAGTTAAGTCAAGGTACAAAGAAATAAACCATGGACTTTGGAAGTCATTTGAAGAAGGTAAAATAAGTCGTGATGATGTGGTAAATACACGTTTTTCAACCTTATTTAAAGAGTTTGGTATTGAAGTTGACGGTTCTCTACTGGAACAGTCTTACCAAAGTTATTTAGGAGAGGGAAATCAATTAGTTGAAGGTGCATTTGAATTACTTACAAGTCTTCAGCGCGAGTTCGAATTATATATTGTTACAAACGGAGTTTCAAAGACACAATATAAACGTTTGAATGCGGCTGGTATTTATCCTTTCTTTAAAGACATTTTCGTTTCTGAGGATACTGGTTATCAAAAACCGATGAAAGAATACTTTCAATATGTATTTGATCGAATTCCAAACATTGAATTAGATCAGACATTGATTATTGGAGATTCATTTAGCGCGGATATAATTGGTGGGGCAGGGTCAGGAATTGATACTTGCTGGGTCAATCCAAAAATGCTTTCAAATGACGCAGATGTAGTTCCAACCTATGAAATACAAAAACTAGATGAACTATATAAGATTTTAAATATTGAACAGAAGGTTTTGGTTACTTCATTTAACTAAGACCCCCTTAAAAAGCAAAGTTTTTCACTCAATCTGATCGTTGATTTTTGAATTTAGTTTACACACTTAAAGCAAAAAGTTATATACTTTTTGCTTTTTTATTTTGCATAAATTAGAAAATATTGGAATAAAAATTATTGACAATGATAATCATTATCACTTAATATAATAAATGTGTTTGTGTTGATAATAATTATCATTATCATCTGTTTGGACTTAAATGAAAATCATTAGAGGATGTGTAGAAATGATTAATATTCAGAACAAAGATGGATTAACAAATTATGATCACTTAGATCAGGAAGAGTTAAAAACTTTGGATTATCTTAAAAGCGAAAAACCTGAATTATTGGTAGGCTATCTTTCTAATGTGAAAGCAGGAAGAAGAGGAATTTTTCAACGTCTTTTCCAAGCGTTTATAAGAGAAAAATTAATACCAGATGAAAGAATTACTTGGATAGATGGAGAAGTGTCAAAAATTAACGTAAATCTACCTAGTGGAAGACTTCTGCAAGTTTCTGTTTGCAAATTACACTCACTTGGAAGATTCGATCTAACTGATGATGTAATTCTAATTGACAATACATTATCTAACGAACTAATGCATCCTGTTGAACTGATTGAGTTATTAAAGAACGAAGGGATGTTGGAGGAAGCAACTACAGAGCAGTATGAACGGTTTAAGCACGAAATTCAAAATGGTGTTGCTAATCTAACGTTGGCCCTAACGTGTGCTACAATCAATCATCAAGAATTAGCGGAAAAGGCTAAACAATTTTCGGTTCATTCTTCAATAGAATGGGCTCTACATCAAAAGAATCAGGACAAAGAATTTAGTCCACTTGCATTTTTTGAACAATGTGTAGTTGAAGGGCATCCTTTACATCCTGGAGCCAAAACAAAGTTTGGGCTTAGTGTCGAAGAGGTAATTCAGTACTCACCGGAATGGGGTGGCAAACCAGGGGTAGTCATTATTGCAGTTTCAAAAGACCTTTGTCGAACGACATCCATTGATCAAACTACTATTACAAATTGCTTATTTAAAGAGTATGAAAGTCTACAGCCTGCTGTTGAAGCGGTTTTACATAATAAAGGCTTACAGCTTAGTGATTTTGAATTGATACCAGTTCATCCATGGCAATTTGAAAATACACTAGATGCATTTTATGAAAAAGAGATTGCGCAAGGAAAAATAATTCCAATCAGTGATTTTGTTATTCCAACTCAATCATTAGTGTCATTTCGATCTTTAGCTCCGATTCAAAATTTAGGAGGGAAAAAACATCATTTAAAAACGGCAGTTAACGTGCAAACAACAAGTGCTATTCGTACGGTATCACCTAATGCTGTCGTAAATGGTCCGATACTTTCAAAAATATTTAAAGCAATTCAAGAAAAGGAATATGGATTTGATGGGAGATTTATTGTGCTAGAAGAACGAGCGGGAATTCATTTTAAGCACGAAAGTTTAAATGTTTCTGAGGAAGAGCAATGGAAACTTCAAGCAAATTTAGCTTCTATTTTAAGAGAAAATCCCGAAAACTATGTCCTACTTGAGGATGAAATTCCAATGGCGGCAGCGTCATTAATTTCAAAATCCCCAATAAGTAAAAAGCCAATTGTAATCGAGTTAATTGAAGAATTAGCTAGTGTAAATCGTTTAGATGATATGAACGAGGCTGCTAAACTATTTATTCGTAAATATGCAAGAACGTCATTACCTGGCTTTTTAACAATGATGGTACGTTATGGAATTAGTCTGGAAGGTCATATGCAAAATAGTGTCACGGTCTTTAGAGAAGGTGAGCTAGTACGCATTTTAGTGAGAGATTTTGGTGGAATTCGAATACTTCCGTCAAGAATGTGGAAACAAGGTTTTGAAGCAGAATTTTATCCTGGTTCATCTATTGTTACAGATGAGGAAAGCCAGTTACATAATATAATTTCGTATTCAGTTATGCAGAATCATTTTGCTGAGCTAATAACTTGTATAGTACGTACATTAGAGTTCGATGAAGGAGAGCTATGGGAAGAAATTGTTAAGATTAGTAGAGAGATATTCAAGGAATTAAAAAAGGATCCCTTGATTAAAGTACAAGCATCATTGGATGAAAAAGCATTTTTCCAACCAATGATTAACTTAAAAGCTTTAGCAACGATGCGATTACAAGGAGATAGTACTGCTTATTCATTTATGAAAGTTCCAAATCCAATGAAGTACTGGAAAGGAGAAATCGGAGAATGAGCGCAAGTTTAAGCCAAGTATTATTAGAAAAAGATTTTTTATATGAATCATTTGAAAAACTACGTAACGGAGAACTATTGGGAGATGAAGCTGCGAATCTTACTTTTTTAGTAGGCAATATGCCAAATCTAATTCCAAATTATATGGTAAACCTGGAAAAAGGAAGACGTGGTATTTTAAACCGTCTCGTAGGTTCAATGTTAAGAGAAAACATACTTAATTTTTCTACAGACTCACATGATTTATACGTTATTGACTCGATCTATGCACTAAATGTACCAGCTATTACAAGTTTTTGGAGAATGGTTATTCAACAGGTTCAATCTTATAACCTACAATCAGGCAAAACTTATAAACTATATTCTCTTAATGAGGATGAATGTTTGGTTATTCCGGTAAGTCGTACTTATGCGTTTAATCGAATTGAGGTCGACGGTGAAATATTAATTGTTACTGAGAAAGAAGTAACACCAATAAATCACTCGGTTGAACTGTTGGAAATTGTTCGTCACAAAAAAGAGTTCCAATACGAAAGTGAAAAATTTGCTTGGGAGCAGCTTGCAAAGGAACTAATTAATGGAAGTGCGAATCTTGCATTATCCTACGCGTATTGGGATCAAAAGAAAAAAGAGCTTCAAAAGAGGGCTTCAGAATTTAAGATTACGAATGTTTTAGACTGGGTTCTGTTTGAGAAAAAATTAAATTCAGCATTCGACAGTAGCTTATTTTTTGAACAACTTTCGGTTGAAGGGCATAATCTTCATCCAGGTACAAAGACGAAAATCGATATGAAAGCTGAGGATGTTTTTCAATATGCACCTGAGTTTGATGGAGTAGCTGCAATTCAATTTGTCGGCATTTTAAAAGAACGTGTTGAATGGTGTGTGAAAGATGAATTAGAAGAAGATGCAAATAAATTACTATTTAAGGTTTACCCTGAATTAAGAAATGTAGTTGAGCAACAATTTCAGCTACAAGGCCATCGTTTAGAAGAATATGTAATCGTTCCAGTTCATCCATGGCAACTAGAAAACGCTATTTCTGTAGTTTATAAGCAAGAATTGAATGATCAGACTATTGTTCCAATCCAATCATTTCACGTTCCTTGTGGATCAACATCTTCTTTCCGAACTGTTGTACCACTCGGGAACCAAGGGAGCATGAACTATGCAATTAAAGTTGCAGTTAAAAGTCAAATGACCTCAACTGTTCGTACAATTTCTGCAAATACAACGAATAATTCTACGATTGTTACTAGATTAATAAAGTCCATTATGGAAATTGAGCAAGTATTAAGTAAGCAGTTTGTACCAGTTTATGAGATTGCTGGTTACAATTTCAAAAAAGAAAATGACAAGCAAAAAAATAGAAATTTATCTGCAGTATTACGCGAAAATATTGAGTCATTTACTTTCAATGATGAAGTTGCAATTGTCGGAAGTTCTCTATTTTCAGAATCACCAATTTCAGAAAAGACCATCGTCTCGGAATTAATTGAACAGTATGCTAAAACGACAAATGAATCAATTAGACAGGCTGCTTATCAATTTGTTTCAGAATATGTAAATATTGCGTTACCTGGATTTTTAACACTATTAGTTAAATATGGCATCGGTTTAGAGGGACATTTGCAAAATAGTGTAATGGTATTTAAGAACGGTCAACCTGTCCGGATGCTTTTCCGTGATTGGGGTGGTCTACGAATTTATAAAGAAAGGCTTAAGAAAAACAATTTACATGTAGAGCTTTACGCCGGTTCGATAACGGCGACAGATGACTTGAAAGAAGTGCACAATAAATTATTTTATACGGTATTTCAAAACCATTTAGGAGAGTTAATTTTACAAGTTTGTAATGAGTTCGGTATTAATGAAAGAGAACTATGGCAAGAAATCCATCGAATCTGTAATAAAGTTTTTGACAAATTAAAGGCAGACCCGACGTTAACAGAAAATGTGGCATGTGACCGTGAAGCTCTTTATCAAATGAAAGTTGAGCATAAGGCACTTACAAAAATGCGACTAGATCCTGCGAAGAAAGGATATTCTTACGCAATTGTTCCAAATCCTCTTCATGAATTTAAGTAAAAAGGAACGAAATGACAATGGCACAAATTGAAGTACAGAATAAAAAAAATTCACGTTTTGCTTTTCAATCAAAATCCTTCAATATTTTTATGACAGGAAGCTTAATTTCAAGAGTCGGAGATTGGATGGATTTAGTTGCATTAAATTGGGCTGTCTTGCAATTTACAAATTCTCCAATTCATTTAGGCATTATGAACGCTTGTAGATTAGTTCCAACATTTTTATTAAGTGTTCCAGCGGGAATAATGGCTGACAGGTTTGATCGTCGAAAATTGTTAATATGGCTTCAAGTAGGAATGATGCTGTTAACATTTGTGATCGGATTTCTTGTCGCAAAAGGTCCCTCATTTTGGCTGTTTGCACTAATTGTGGCTATACGCTCGATGTTTGCAGCTATGGATCCACCAATTCGAAATGCGCTAATACCAAACCTTGTACCGGAAAGTTCAATGGTGAGCGCACTTGCAGTTAATACAATGATTATTAATCTATCGCGAATTATTGGACCTGCAATTGCTGGTATCTTGTTAGGTATTATAAATATAGCAAATTTATTTTATATCAATGCTTGGGGTACATTTGCTGTCTTAATCTCTTTAGCAATTATTCGGGCAGACTACCAATTGATTAAATATAAAGATAAAGATGAAAAAATAACAATAAAAGAAGCTGTCGATTTCGTAAGGAAGAAGCCATCAGTCCAATCATTGCTTATATTAGCAATTGTTCCAATGGTATTTGGTTTTCCATATACGACAATGATGCCACTGTTTGCTAAAGAGTTATTGCATCTCGGTCCTGAAGGATTTGGTGTTTTATTATCGATTTCTTCCATTGGTGCAATAATTGGGACAAGCTGGTTATCTATTGGGAAAGAGGTTATCGAAACGGGTAAATGGCTAATTTATTCAAATATTGGATTTGGTCTATCATTGCTATTATTTATTGGAACAAATAATTATCTAGTTGCAGGTTTGGCAATGTTCCTTGTTGGTTTAACGAGTCAAACATACAGAACGTTGAGTCGAATTACACTGCAAAAGCAGGTTCCAGATCATCTCAGGGGAAGAATTATGAGTATTGCTTTAATGGATCGTGGATTTATTCCATTAGGTGCATTATTAATTGGAGCAATAGCATCAAGTTTGGGAATTCTCTGGGCGGGAAGTGTAATGGGGCTTGGTTGCATCTTAACTACTTTAATGATTGTGTTGAAAAGAAGAGAAATCTTAAAAGTATAACTTTATTATTCATAGGAGTGTAAGAAAATGATTGCAAATATTGTGCAAACACAAAGTCGAGAGCAAGATCGTCCATTTTGTGCATATCTTTATGACCTAACAAAATTACGAAATCATGTAAATTCATTAATGACAACTCTTCCTTCAAGCTGTCGATTATTTTATGCAATAAAAGCAAATTCAGATGAAATGATTCTTAAAGCATTGGCACCAATTGTGAATGGTTTTGAAGTAGCCTCGTTAGGAGAAATTGAAAAGGTAAGGAATATTGATTGTAATATACCAATTCTATTCGGTGGCCCTGGAAAAACACGTCATGAAATCGAAATGGCAATAGAGTATGGAGTAACCTTACTTCATGTTGAAAGCTTACATGAAATAAAACTTGTTAATTATATAGCAATGCAAAAACATGTCTCTGTTTCAATATTATTACGAGTTAATTTACGTCATTCTGTACCGTCAGCTAAACTAAAAATGGCTGGAGTGCCAACACAATTTGGTATTGATGAGACAGAAATAGATAAGGCGATTTCCTTAATAGAGGGATTACCAAACTTGAAATTAGAAGGTTTTCATTACCATGCTATGTCGAATAATACGGATTCAAAATCACATGCATCTTTTGTAGATCATTGCTATGGATTAACAAAAGAGTGGAGTAATAAGTGGAACTTAGACATCACATACGTAAATGTCGGTGGGGGAATTGGAATAAATTACTTACAGGTAGATAAGCAATTTGATTGGGAAGATTTTACGGAACAATTGGAAAAAGTACTCGAAAAACATAATGACAAAAGTTGGAATACTTTATTTGAGTGCGGTCGATATCTTACTTCTTCGTGTGGCTATTATGCAGCGGAAGTCCTAGATATTAAACAAAATCACGGTGAGTATTTTTGTATTCTACGAGGTGGAAGTCATCATTTAAGACTTCCTGCAGCTTGGAAGCAAAGCCATCCATTTACTGTCATCCCAGTAGGAAAGTGGCGATATTCTTTTGAAAGACCTGAAGTAATCGATGAAAAGATTACAGTAGCCGGAGAACTTTGTACACCAAATGATGTATTAGCTAGAGAAGTCATCATTTCTAAATTACGGGTAGGCGACATTTTGCTGTTTAGCTATGTGGGAGCGTATGGCTGGGCAATCTCACATCATAATTTTCTAAGTCATCCACATCCTGAACGAATTTATGTAGACCGTGATTCTTTAATTAGACAGTATGATTTTGTAAATGAAGGAATGTCATTTGAAGTACAAAGTTAGGCTAGGTATGATAAAGCTGAGGAACTTCTTCCTCAGTTTTTTTAATTTAGTCGAAAATTGATACAAACATTAAAAATAGTTAATAAAAATATAATTGACTAAAATCTGAAATAGCTTTATTATCAAGAGGTGATAATGATTATCATTTATATTTAAGGGGAAAATCAACGATGAAGCAGGCTCTTATTAAAGTAACTTTAACAGCTTTACTATTTTTAGTTTTACCGTTTAAAACCTTTGCTGCAAGCCCTGAAGAGGATTTAACACATGCAAATTCTTTTGTAGAAAGTGCAATTCAATCTGCTCAAAAAGGAGATTTTAAATCTGCTGAGCAGGAATATAAAAAATTCAACGACGAGTGGCTTGATAAAGAGGATGGAATAAAAAATAAATCGATTGATGCGTATGGCAAAATCGAAGAAGCTATGGGAATGGTTCAGTATAACCTAGCTCAAAAAACAGTGAATCAAAATGCACTTGTTACTGCACTTAAAGAATTAGAAGAGGTAAATGAAAAGTTTATTTCTCATCAGTTCGCTAGTTCAAAATTAGATTCAAAAAGTACAGGTAGTGTAGAAGATTTAATCGAAATATTAAACAAAGCTTTAGCAGATTTAAAAGATAACAATGTATCAGGAGCAACTTCAGAGATTGATCAATTTAGAAAATCTTGGATCAATATTGAAGGTGTTGTATTAACACAATCTCAAACAGTGTACACAGACGCTGAAAGAGATATGGTAACTTCTTATGCAATGCTAACTGCTAAAACGCCTGATGTGAAAGCGGCTACAAAAACAATTACAGATATGCGTGATTATCTATTACCATTAGCGTCTAAAACTAGTTATACAATGATCGATGCTATTACTATCTTACTGAGAGAAGGATTAGAAGCATTACTAGTAGTTGTAGCATTACTAGGTTTTATTAAAAAGTCTGGACAAGAAAAGAAAAGTAAGTGGATCTGGTTTGGTGTTGGCACGGGATTAGCTGTCAGTATCATACTAGGTATCATTGTAAATATCTTATTCTCTGCAGGTGCTTTTGGAAGTAACAACTTCTTAATCGCAGGCTGGACTGGGGTATTTGCGGCTGTCATGCTCTTATATATGAGTTATTGGTTACATAGCAAATCCAATACTAAGCAATGGCAACAGTATATTAAAACTAAGAGTGATAAAGCTTTAAATACTGGTAGTCTATTATCTTTATCAATTCTTGCGTTTTTAGCAGTTTTCCGTGAGGGAACTGAAACGGTATTATTCTTTATTGGAATGGCGTCATCAATAAAACTGTCGTCATTATTAATAGGAATTGGGTTAGGATTTGCAATTTTAGCAATACTAAGCTTCTTAATCTTAAAGGTTGGTCTGAAAATTCCAATGAGACCGTTTTTCCTTATTTCAAGTATATTAATGTTCTATTTATGCTTTAAATTTGCCGGCATGGGAATTCATGGTTTACAACTATCTGGATTACTTCCAGCGACTCAGGCACCTATTCCTACAATTGATTTCTTTGCGATTTATTCAACTTGGGAGAGCTTTGTACCCCAGATGATTTTGTTGCTAATAGCTTGTATTACTGTTATTTATAATAGATTCTCAAATAAAAATAATAATAAAAGTAGTAAAAATTCAGGGGGAACGAAAAATGTTATCTAATAAAAAACTAGTCGCAGCAATGGCTTTAGGACTATCTTTAACTTTATCTGCATGTGGAACGAAAACAGACAATGCAATTAAAACTGGTTCTGATGATATGATCAAAACGATTTCAGAATTAAAAACACAAATTTCAAATAATGATGAAGTAAAGGCAAAAGATAGCGGAGAAGCCCTTGAAAAATCATGGGAAAAATTCGAAGATTCGGTAAAAGGTAAAGACAAAGATCTTTATGAAAAAGTTGAAACGCCACTTCATATTATTGAAGCAGGAGTAAAAGTATCCCCATTGAATGCAGATACACTTAACCAAGCTGGTGACGAATTAGAAAGTGTATTAAAAGAAGTTAAAGATTTAAAATAATAAACAATAATCATCGTTTTCTAAAAAAGCCTACATAGAAATATCTTTGTAGGTTTTTTCTTGATTTTATTCACGCAATTTTGGGGATTTTTTCTTAAGTTAACCTTTTCATAAAAGCAGGTAGACAATTAACTTGTCTTCACTTAAGATAAAGATATTGATAAGGATTATCATTATTAATTGTTTATATAATAAGTTTTGATCCGGGGGAATCACTTATGTTACTTTCAGAATTAAAAATAGGCGAAAAAGCAAAAATAACGGACTTGTCATCACTAGGTGAGGCAGTGAAGAGACGTCTTTTAGATCTAGGGATAAGTGAAGGGGCTATGGTCTGCCTACAATGTACAATGCCGTTCAAAGGGCCTTGTATGATTGAAAATTGCGGACAATCACTTGGCATTCGATTTCATGATGCATCTGGGATAAAGGTAGAAAAAATATGTTAAATATAGCGCTTATTGGAAATCCAAATACAGGAAAAACTTCTCTATTTAATAATTTAACAGGTACATACCAATATGTAGGAAATTGGAGTGGGGTTACCGTTGAAAAAAAGGTAGGGAGTATAAAAAATAAACTTGGAAATCTAATTGATTTACCAGGTATCTATTCTCTAAGCCCTCTTTCAAAAGATGAGGCCGTTGTTTCACATTTTTTTGTAAATGAAACATTTGATGGGATGATTAATATTGTTGACGCTGCTCAATTAGAAAGAAATTTAATGCTCACTCTTCAACTTCTAGAGTTTAATAAATCAATGATTATTGGTCTAAATATGGTTGATGTTGCTAAAAGAAGAGGAATTTCAGTTGATCCTTCTAGTATCTCAAAGATATTACAAGTACCAGTTATTCCAATTGACGCTAGATCGGGTAAGGGAACAAACGAGGTAAACGAATTACTAGAGACAATTCCTCAATCTGAAGTTGAGTTTGAAATTGATTATGGAATAATTATTGAAGACGGTATTAAAAATATTATGACACTATTACCTTCAACTTTATCTATTCCTAAAAGATGGACTGCAATACAAATTTTAGAGGGCAATAAAGAGGTAATTGAATTCATCGCTTCATCCTACGATTTTAGTAAAATTGACCAAGTAATTAAAATAACAGAGGCACAATTACACAGTGAAAAAGGTGTATCACCTTCAAAATGGATTTATTCTATAAGAAAAGAAGTCATTTCAAAATTAATTGGAAGTTCTGTAGAGAAAGAATCTAATGAAGCAGTTACATTAACTGATCGCATTGATCGATTTGTGACACACCCAATTTTGGGTATTCCTATTTTCCTAGTTACAATGTTTTTAATGTTTAAGCTTACTTTTGATTGGTTGGGGTTACCCTTATCTGACGCATTAGATGGGTTTTTATCAGGATCTGTAACGGACTGGCTAACAAATGGCTTAAATGCAATACATGCATCTGATTTTATAAAAGCAGTTGTTCTTGATGGTATTGTTGCCGGTGTTGGTGGAGTTTTAGTCTTTGTTCCACAAATTTTTATTTTGTTTTTACTAATTTCATTCCTTGAAGATTTTGGATATATGTCTCGAGCGGCTTTAGTAATGGATCGTTCGATGGAAATGGTTGGTTTAACTGGTAAGGCATTTATTCCAATGATTATTGGATTTGGTTGTAATGTACCTGGAGTTATGGCTGCAAGAACAATTGAACAGCCTAGAGAGAGATTACTCACCATTTTGTTAACACCATTAATGTCTTGTTCGGCGCGTTTACCAGTATATGCACTTTTCGTTGGAGCGTTTTTTGCAAAAAATCAAGCAATAGTTGTTTTTTCACTCTATATACTCGGAATAGTAGTTGCATTAGTATTAGCTAAGGTTTTTTCATCTACTATATTAAAGGGTGAATTTTCATTATTTGTCGTAGAACTCCCACCGTACCGTATGCCACAAGGTAAAGCTTTATTTAGAAGCACATGGGATAAAGGTAAAGGATTTATTCGAAAAGCAGGTACGTTTATTTTTGGTGGTTCTGTAGTAATATGGTTATTATCTTATATGGGACCAAGTGGTTTAGGTGTTTCGATGGATGATAGCTTTTTAGCAATGATTGGCGGAATACTTACACCAATACTTGCACCTTTAGGTTTCGGGACGTGGCAAGCAGGTGCTTCTTTACTAACAGGATTTTTGGCTAAAGAGGTAGTCGTATCTGCCATGAATATTATCTATCATGTGCCAAATGCACATTCTTTACAAGGAATATTGTCAACACAGTTTTCTGCACTTTCTGCATTTAGCTTTATGGTATTTGTCTTATTGTATGTACCATGTCTTGCAACTGTTGCGACAATTCGTAAAGAGACAGGTTCTGCTAAATGGACGTATTTCTCAGTTGGATATGCACTAGTTATTGCGTATATATTAGCGCTAATTATCTATCAAGTTGGAAGTCTCTTAGGCTACTAAAGAAAGGGGTATCTACTTATGATTGTCAATATTATAATAGGAGCTCTTATTTTTGGATATGCAGGGTGGACACTTTTACGATATATAAAGAAAACGAAAAAAGGTAAATGTGGCTCATGCTCAATCGCAAAGACTTGTAGTTCAAATTGTGATACAAATTATTCAAAATAGAAATATAGCTTTAACTAAAAAGATAAAATTTAAAGTAAACTGTCTAAATACTTGAATAAAGTAGAAGGATTAATTAAGATGATAAAGTAATTAATTTAAATAATTGAATAGTACTAGGGGTGCCGTAAACGTTCGGCTGAGATTAAGACACATAAGTCTTTGACCCTTTAACCTGATCTGGATAATGCCAGCGTAGGAAAGTGAACGGTAGAATACATATTTTGTATTCATAACATTGATTTGTTCGAGCACAAGTCCTTATGGGATTTGTGCTTTTTTTGTATTTAAAATCAAGTTTCATCTTCTATCTGTAAGATCAAAGAGTTCTATTCATGAAATAGGGGGAAGAGAATTGAAGAAAGTATTAACGATAGCAGGCTCTGATTCAAGTGGTGGTGCAGGTATTCAAGCGGATTTAAAGACGTTTTCAGCTCATCGTGTTTTTGGAATGAGTGTAATTACAGCAGTAACTGCTCAAAATACGCAAGGAGTGTTTGCAGTACAAGATATGACACCAGAGATGATTGCTAGTCAGTTAGATGCAATTTTTACTGATATTGAAGTCGATGCTGTAAAAATTGGAATGGTATCTCAAATAAAGACGATTAAAGTCATTGCTGAGAAACTAAAGCAATATAAACCAAAGCAAATCGTAGTTGATCCAGTTATGGTTTCAAAAAGCGGATTTGACTTATTAAGTCCGGATGCAAAGGAAGCTTTAATACAAAAATTGATTCCATTAGCAACTGTTATTACGCCAAATCTTCCTGAAGCAGAAGTCATTACTGGAAGAAAAATTACAACGATTGAAGAGATGAAAGAAGCTGCTATTCAAATTCACTCATTAGGTGCTAAAAACGTCCTTGTAAAAGGTGGTCATCTAGAGGGGGAGGCTACCGATATTTGTTTTAATGGCGAGGAATTTACAAGCTTTAATAGCGTTAGAATTAATACAATTAATACCCACGGTACAGGTTGCACTTTATCTTCAGCCATTACATCTAATTTAGCAAATGAACTTGAATTAAATGAGGCAATTAGAGAGGCGAAAAACTATATAACATTAGCAATCCAACATTCCTTTTCAATCGGAAAAGGGGTAGGTCCTGTACATCATTTTTACTCATTGTATGAAAAGGCAGGAGCTCAATATGTCTAATCAAAATGTAAAAATGACGAAGTGGAACTTTACAACACTTTGGTTTGGTGCGGCAGTTTCTGTAGCAGAAATTATGACTGGTGCCCTAGTAGCACCACTAGGTTTTACGAAAGGCTTGACGGCCATTTTAGTAGGGCATTTACTTGGAACATTATTGCTTATATTAGGTGGAGTCATTGGTTCTCAGCAAAGATTATCAGCAATGGAATCTACAAAAATTTCATTTGGTAGCTATGGTAGCTATTTGTTTTCGCTTTTGAATGTTCTACAGTTACTAGGCTGGACAGCAATTATGATTTTAACAGGTGCTCGCTCAATCAATTTAGTTACAATTAAAGATTATCGGTTTGACCACCTATGGGTTTGGTGTTTAGTAATTGGAGTATTGATCGCAATCTGGTTGTACTTTGGGCAAAATGCTTCAAAAAAACTTAATAGTTTAGCCGTTTGTTTGTTATTTGTCTTAACAATTATGCTCTGTTTTGTCATTTTTAAAAGTGATAAGATCCTAACCCAACCAAGCACTTCAGGATTATCTTTTGGTGCAGCCGTTGAATTATCGGTAATTATGCCATTATCGTGGATTCCATTAATTAGTGATTATACTCGTTTCGCGAAGACAACAAAAGATGGAGCGATTGGTAGTTTTATAGGTTATATGTTTGGTAGCTCTTGGATGTATATTATTGGGCTAGGCGCAGCATTAGCATTTAATCAAGTAGACCCGGTTGCTGTTTTAATGAGTGCAAATCTAGGATTATTTGCAGTTGGTATCGTCGTCTTAGCAACTGTTACAACGACTTTCATGGATGCTTACTCTGCCGGAATATCAGTTACAACCATTTTTCCAAAGCTAAATGGAAAACATATCGCCCTAATCGTTACAGCTCTTGGAACATTATTGGCCGTTATTTTCCCAATAGAGAAGTATGAAGGATTTTTATATACAATTGGTTCTTTTTTTGCACCGTTATATGCAATTTTATTAACGGACTATTTTATTCTAAAAAGAACAAATATAAGTAAATCGTTGAAGATTGATTGGATCGCGTTTATTACATGGATTTTAGGAGTTTTTATTTATCGTAAGTTTGTACAATTAGACTTCTTCCTTGGAGCTACTGTTCCAAGTATGATTTTAATTTGTGTCATTTATATAGTTGTTCAGTTTGTTATTAATAAGCTTGTTCCAAAGCAAATCGGGGGAGAAAAAAATGTTAACTATGAATGAAATGAGTCAAATTCTTGAAAGTGTGAAAGAGAAAAAGCCTTTAGTTCATCACATTACAAATTATGTAACTGTAAATGACTGTGCAAATATGGTGTTAGCCCTAGGTGGATCACCAGTTATGGCAGATGATTTAGCCGAAGTAGAAGAAATGGTATCTTTTGCATCAGCACTTGTTATTAATATTGGAACATTAAATGAAAGAACAATTCAATCAATGATTAAGGCTGGTAAAAAAGCTAATCAATTAGGCGTACCAGTTATATTAGATCCTGTTGGTGTAGGAGCAACTACTTTACGTACAGAAACGACTTCTAAATTATTGAAAGAAGTACGTTTTGCAGTAGTTCGTGGAAATATGTCAGAAATTAAAATGATTGCTGGCTTAAAGGTTCAAATTAAAGGTGTGGATTCTGTAGCTGGTGAAGAAGACGGCGTTGAAATTGCAAAATCTCTATCAGCGAAATTAGGCTCAGTAGTTGCAATTACAGGTGCAGTAGATATTATTGCAGAACAAGACCGAGTATGTACCATTTCAAATGGAGATAAAATGCTAGCTGATGTAACTGGAACTGGATGTATGAGTACATCATTAATTGGAACTTATGCTGGTGCAACGACTGATTATTTCCTTGCAGCTGTTTCCGGTATTACGACAATGGGTCTTTGTGGAGAGCTTGCTAAGGCTCGCCTAACTGAAGGGCAAGGAATCGGTACATTTAAAGTAAACTTATTTGATGAAGCATCTAAAGCTTCTGTTGATACACTTCTAACGGGAGGAAAAATCGAATGGCTACAGCAAAAAGTAAAATAGATTATAAGCTTTATTTAGTAACGGATCGAGATGTATTAGGATCAAGGGATTTAGTTCAATCTGTTGAGGAAGCAATTAAAGGTGGAACAACAATCGTACAAATAAGAGAAAAAAATTGTAGCAGTCTAGATTTTTACAGTATTGCTATGCGAGTAAAAGAAGTCACTTCAAAATATAATGTTCCATTGATTATTAATGACCGTTTAGACATCGCATTGGCGATACAGGCTGATGGCTTGCATATCGGTCAAGAAGATTTACCTTTGACTGTGGCTAGACAGATTGTTGGGGAAGATATGATTATTGGTGTATCTGCATCAACATTAGAAGAAGCAATGATTGCACAGGAACAAGGTGCGGATTATGTTGGTATTGGTTCAGTGTATCCGACGAGTACAAAACTAGATGCAAAATATTTAGCACTAGATGAGTTACGAAGAATACGTGAGGCAGTAAAAATTCCAATCGTAGGCATCGGTGGAATTAATGAAAAAAACGTTGCTGAATTAATGGAAACAAAAATTGACGGTGTTGCAATTGTTTCTGCGATATTAGGGAAAGAAGATATTAAATCGGCTGCTGAATATTTGAGTATGTTGGTTAATAAGTAATAAATTAGTATCTAGGGTATCTATTACATCGTTATTTGATGGATAGGTGCCCTTTTTGTATTTTAAGAGGAAAACTTGATTGTCATGAACTATTTAAAAATCATAGATTCATATCAATTCTTTAATTGATTTAAGAAGAATTAGAACAATTGGCTAGTTTACCGTATGAAAGGATCAACTGTTGTGCGATTTTTAGTGTATAATTCCCCAACTAGTATGGGTAATTTATCATCTAATTGCAGTTTTGAAGTTTTTAATTGCAGATATAGCTATTTTAATTGCAGATTTGCCTTTATATGCAGTACTCCTTTTACTTGCACTGATATCCTGCTTATTTGCAGCTCTCTAGACTTATTTGCACAGTCAGGCTTCTTATTTGCACCCCTCTAAAACGCATTTGCACTCCCCCATCCAACAGTAATTCCGACTACATCCCGACAATCCTCCCACTTTTCCTAACATTTCCTCTCTTGTCTCAATTTGTCGAACATAGATTAAAGGAAAATGGTAGAAAATATCGAATATTATCAATTGTAAGACTAAAATATTTATTTCTTATACACGAAATATGAGACTCCACTGCTTTTTGCTGCAGTTGGAGACATTCTTACGTTTTTTTAAACGTACCTAAATATTAAAAGGAGAGTGACTAACACATGGATTTTTTATTATCTAAAGAACAGCAAATGATTCAAGAAATGGTACGAGATTTCGCGGCAAAGGAAATTGAGCCTTTTGCAGAGGAACTTGATCGTGATAGCAAATTCCCAATTGAAACGTTCAAAAAAATGGGTGAATTAGGTTTATTAGGAATTCCGTTCCCTGAAGAGTATGGCGGTAGCGGTGGCGATACAATTAGTTATGCGTTAGCTGTAGAGGAAATAGGGCGTGCATGTGGAGGAACAGGTTTAAGCTTTGCTGCAACATGTTCATTAGGCGCTTCTCCAATTTACTATTTTGGTACAGAGGAACAAAAGCAAAAATACTTAGTTCCAATGGCGCAAGGAAAAACGCTAGGAGCTTTCGGTTTAACTGAGCCAAATGCGGGTTCTGATGCTGGTGGAACACAAACAAAAGCAGTTTTAGAAGGTGATGAGTATGTAATTACAGGTGAAAAATGCTGGATTACAAACGCTCAGTATTCTAACACAATTATCGTAACTGCTTATACTTCTATTGATGAAAAAGGAAAGAAAAATATTTGCGCGTTTATCGTTCCAACTGACTCAGAAGGATTAACAATTACAGATCCTTATGACAAGATGGGTGTTCGTGCTTCAAATACAACTCAAATTGTTTTAGATGGAGTACGTGTTCCAAAAGAAAATATTCTTGGCAATCCTGATAAAGGTTTTGGCCAATTCTTATATACATTAGATGGTGGTAGAATTTCAATTGCAGCACTTGCTGTAGGTATTGCACAAAAGGCTTTTGATAAAGCATTAGTATATGCAAAAGAACGTAAACAATTTAAACAACCTTTATCTAGTTTCCAAGCTATTCAATTTAAATTAGCTGATATGGCAATGGGAATTGAGTTAGCAAGAAATATGGTGCATAAAGCTGCATGGTTAAAAGACAATGGAAAACCGTTTACGAAAGAAGCGGCATTCGCTAAGTTATACGCATCTGAAATCGCTTCCAAAATTGCGAATGAATCATTACAAATTCATGGTGGATATGGCTATATGAAAGAGTATGGCATCGAGCGTTTAGTGCGTGATGCTAAGTTACTTGAAATTGGTGAAGGTACATCAGAAATTCAACGTATGGTAATTGCACGTCAATTAGGATGCCGATAAGGAGAGAGAATATGATCAAAATACTTATTGCAAACCGCGGGGAAATCGCATGTAGAATTATTGAAACATGTAAAAAGCTTCGTTATCAAACTGTAGCAGTTTATTCAGATGCTGATAAGGAAAGTTTGCATGTTAAGTTAAGTGATGAAGCATTTTCTTTAAAAGGTAATCATACAAAAGATACGTATTTAAATGCAGATTTAATTATAAAAATTGCAAAAGAAAATAATGTAACAGCAATTCATCCTGGATATGGCTTCTTATCAGAAAATAGCGATTTTGCTAGAAAATGCAAAGAAGCAGGCATTCTATTTGTTGGTCCTAAGCCAGAGCATTTAGAGATGATGGGCGAAAAAATTAGAGCTAGACAAATAATGGAGCAATTAAACATTCCATTAATTAAAGGAAATTCTCACCCAATTCAATCGGTTGAAGAAGCGAGAGAAATAGCAGACCAAATTGTCTATCCTGTTATGTTAAAAGCGTCTAGTGGTGGCGGCGGAATCGGTATGAAGTTAATCGAAAACGAAGCACAGCTAGAAAAAGAATTTTTAACAACACAAACGAGAGCTCTTCAATTTTTTGCGAATGATGATGTATTCATTGAAAAAGCGATTATTAAACCGAGACATATTGAAGCACAAATTGCTGCTGATACTCATGGCAACGCTGTTTTCTTATTTGAAAGAGATTGTTCAATTCAAAGAAGAAACCAAAAAGTTGTTGAGGAAGCACCATCACCGTTCCTTTCTCCACAAGGTAGAAAGAAACTTGAAGAATATGCCCTTACAATTGCTAATCAAATGAAATATGTAAACGTGGGGACAATTGAATTTTTAGTTGATGAAAAAGAAAATATTTATTTCTTAGAAATGAATACTAGATTACAAGTTGAGCACGGTGTAACAGAAGGAATTACAGGAATTGATCTAGTTGAATGGCAGTTCCGTATCACATTTGGTGAAACACTTCCAATTCGTCCAACTCATGTAGAAATGAATGGTCACTCGATCGAAGTAAGGGTATATGCCGAGGATCCTAAAACTTTCTTCCCATCACCAGGAACAATACAACACTGTAACTTCCCAGAGGAGATTGGTGTACGTATTGATACACATCTATATGATGGATGGGTTGTATCACCGTTTTATGATCCATTATTAGCGAAAGTGATTGTAACGGCTAATACAAGAAAAGAAGCAGTAATTCAACTGCACAATTATCTTAAAAAGGTAGAAATTGAAGGTATTAAAACAAATCTGCCGTTTTTGATTGATATTCTTTCAACGAATGCATTCCAAGAAGGCGACTATACAACAAGTTTTATTAGTGAATATCAAAAAGTGAAATGAGGTAATTAAAAATGGAAAACTTAACTGCAATGATGGCTGGAAGCGTATGGAAATGTCTTGTATCAGTAGGGGACGAAATTAGTAGTGATCAAGATTATGTAATCTTAGAATCTATGAAAATGGAAATTCCTCATGCTGCTCCTTATAAATGTAAAGTCGTAAATGTGTTCGTTAACGAAGGTGATTTTGTAAACGAGGGTGACTCTTTAATTCAAGTTGAAAAACTAGGTTAGGAGTTATTAGTGATGAAGCTACCTCAATCGGCTTTTATAAGAGAAGTAGGTCCACGTGATGGTTTGCAAAATGAAAAACAGTTTGTTTCCACTGAAAAGAAGCTTGAGTGGATTAATCTATTAGTAGAGAGTGGTTTGTCTTATATTGAAGTTTCTTCGTTTGTAAGACCAGACTGGATTCCTCAATTAAGTGACTCGGTAGATCTATTTACGAGGCTTAAGAAAAAAGATGGGGTTACTTATGCTGCTCTTGTTCCTAATAAAAGAGGGCTAATGAGTGCATTTGAAGTAGATGCAGATGAAATTAATTTCTTTGTTTCTGCAAGCGAAACACATAATTTAAAAAATAAAAACGCGAGTATCGAGCATTCAATGAGCGATATTCGCTCAATGATTACAGAATGTAAAAATAATAAAAAGACTACTAGAGCATATATTTCAACTGTATTTGGTTGCCCGTATGAGGGTGCTGTAGACCAAATGAAGGTGATCAAACTTGCAAACCAATTACTTGAATGTGGTGTAGATGAGATTTCCTTAGGCGACACAATTGGAATTGCTAATCCGCTTCAGGTAAATCAATTTTTAGAAGATCTAGTTAAAGAAGTACCAGTTAATCGTATTGCTATGCATTTCCATGATACATATGGTCGTGCAGTTGCAAATCTATATACTTCTTTACTATTTGGAATTGAAAAATTTGATTCATCAAATGGTGGGCTAGGTGGTTGTCCATATGCACCAGGAGCTAGTGGAAATGTAGCTACTGAAGATGTTGTTTCATTACTTCATAATTTAGGTATTACAACTAATGTGGATGAAAAGAAACTACATCAAGCTACTTCATATATCTCTGAACAAATGAACTTAACACCAGTTAGTAAGCTATTTTCCGTATGGAATGGTTCAAAGGAGAGTATTTAAATGGAATCAAGTTTATTAGTAAGTGATATCGGTCATATTAGAATTCTTACATTAAATCGTACAAATGCAGCTAATTCATTATCACGTGAGTTACTAGATGCTCTTCATAGCCAAATGGATGAGTTAAAGAAATCATCTGTTCGTGCTGTCATATTTACTGGTAGTGGGTCATCTTATTTCTGTAGTGGTGCTGATTTAAAAGAAAGAAGAGGCATGACTGAGAGTGAGGCTCGAGAAACTGTTGAAAAAATCGGGACACTTTTTGAAAAAGTGGAAAGATTACCTATGCCAACAATCGCAGCAATCAATGGAGTTGCCTTAGGTGGTGGCTTAGAACTTGCTTTAGCATGTGATTTAAGAATTGCTCATAAAGATGCAATCGTTGGTTTACCAGAAACATCTTTAGCGATTATTCCAGGTGCTGGTGGTACACAAAGACTTCCACGTTTAATTGGGCTTGGAAGAGCGAAGGAGTTAATCTTTACTGGTAAACGTTTAAATGCACATGAGGCTGAAGGCTATGGCATTCTAGAACATGTTGTTGAAATAGATGAATTACAAAATAAGGCGCTTGAAATATGCGAAACAATCGCAAGTAAAGGTCCTCTTGCAATCCGTGCAGCAAAAAAGGCGATTCAACGCGGTTTCGATCTTCCTTTAGATCTAGGGCTAAGATTAGAAACTTATGAATATGAAACTTTACTGCATACAAACGATCGTATGGAAGGTTTAGTAGCATTTCAAGAAAAGCGTAAGCCGCAATATAAAGGAGAGTAATTGCATGTCAAACGAAGCAACATATCAAGCTCGAAAAGAACAAATACTTTCTGGTGGGAAAGAAAAATATCATGAGAGCAATGCCAAAATTGGTAAGCTCTTTGCAAGAGAAAGAATTAATCAACTTTTAGATAAAGACACTTTTGTGGAAGATGGTTTCTTTGCAAACTGTATGAATGACGAATTTCCAGCAGATGGTATCGTAACAGGAATCGGTAAAATTAATGGCCGTACTGTATGTGTAATGGCGAATGATTCGACTGTAAAAGCAGGGTCGTGGGGCGAAAAAACAGTAGAAAAAATCATCCGAATTCAAGAAACATGTTTAAAAATGCTTGTACCTTTAATTTATTTAGTGGACTCTGCAGGAGCACGTATTACGGATCAAGTATTTATGTTCCCAGGTAGACGTGGTGCTGGACGTATATTCCACAACCAAATTAAGCTATCAGGTCAAGTACCTCAAATCTGCTTACTATTTGGACCTTCTGCTGCAGGTGGAGCTTATATTCCTGCATTTTGTGATTCTGTATTTATGGTTGAAGGTAATTCTTCAATGTACTTAGGATCACCTCGTATGGCTGAAATGGTAATTGGCGAAAAAGTTACACTCGAAGAAATGGGTGGAGCTAGAATGCACTGTTCAGTTTCAGGCTGCGGAGATGTATTATGTGAGTCAGAAGAAGAAGCAATTGCTAAGTTAAAAGATTATTTATCTTACTTACCAACTAATTTCAAGCAAGGGGCTCCTGTTGTTGAAGCTAAAAATCCTGTTCAAAAGGAGAAGTCTTTAGCAGAAATTATACCAAGCAATCAAAACGTACCATTTTCTATTTATGAATTTATCGACCGAGTAGTTGATGAAGATTCATTCTTTGAAATTAAAAAGCTATTTGCACCTGAACTAGTCACTGGTTTTGCTAGATTAGATGGACGTAGCGTAGGAATTATCGCTAATCAACCGAGAGTTAAAGGTGGCGTATTATTCCATGATTCAGCGGATAAAGCAGCTAAATTTATTAATTTATGTGATGCTTACCATATTCCTTTATTATTCTTAATGGATGTACCTGGTTTCATGATTGGTACAAAAGTAGAGCGTGCAGGAATTATCCGCCATGGTGCAAAAATGCTTTATAGCATGAGTAATGCATCTGTTCCAAAAATCTCAGTTATCGTTCGTAAAGCATATGGTGCTGGACTTTACGCAATGGCAGGCCCTGCATTTGAAACAGACTGCGTCATTGCATTCCCATCTGCTCAAATCGCTGTAATGGGACCTGAAGCAGCAGTAAACGCAGTGTATGCAAAGAAAATAGCAAGCTTACCAAAAGAAGAACAAGCTGCCTTTATCCAAGAAAAACGTAAAGAGTATGCTGAAGATATCGATATTTACCGCTTAGCATCTGAGCTAGTAGTAGATGTAGTCATTCAACCTGAAGAGCTACGTACAGAGCTAATTAAACGTTTTGCTTATTACTCAGAATCATATGAAACTCCTGCTACGAAAAAGCATGGTGTTTATCCTGTTTAAAGGATAATGAAAACAGCCCTAGAATTAGGGCTGTTTTTTTATTCGTTTCGTATGTGGGGTTAATATTCATTCGTTTATGGAAAAATTAATTAGATACTATGTAGTTTGTGAAAGTGACAAAATCGTCACTTTAGATCATGTTAAAATCGATGGTTTGCAATATGCAGTCGGTTTATAGTTAACATGAACAGGAGGTATCATATTAGGGGCGAGTGGACAATAAGAACACAATACAAAGCTCTTAGCGGTAAATCTTAATAATTAAACAAACGTTTGATTAAATATATTCTCCTAAAATTTTAGATTTAGAGGTAATTTATGTTTTATTAAGAAATTATAATAGTAGTGGAAGTAGTTTTATAAACTGCTACTAAAGGGGGGGATTACTTGAGTAAATTAGATCAGAAGCTAAAAGAATGGCACAAGCATAACTTACTTGATGAAGAATCATTAAATCGAATAGTCGAGTATGAAAGGCATCGGGCTAAAGCTGAAAAGCAATCATTTTTAGGAGATATTATACCATTTTTAATTGCATTACTTGTAGCATTCTCAATTTTAGCGCTTGTGGGCAGTAACTGGAACGATTTTAGTCAAACCATGAGATTAATCATTATTTTTGTAACACTATTAGTTTTCCATGCAGTTGCATTTATAAGCTATCAAAAGGGTAAAGAATTGTTTGGGAATTGTTTAAACTTTATTAATGTAATTGGGTACGCATGTGCATTTGTATTAATTGTACAAATGTATCAATTTACTAGTGACAGCCCAGTATTTCTGATCACTTGGACAATGCTCGCATTCCTTTACTTTTATGTGTTAAAGCATAATATGTTCTATTATCTTTTCTTAGGAATTGGATTTTTTAGTTTGAGTTATAGTGCTGGAATAGGAACGGCACATGTTTATCTTCTTCAAATTCCATTGTTACTTTGCTCAGTTTATTTCTTGAAAATTATGAAGAATCGATGGAATGCTAGCTTTAATTACACATTTCTAGGCTATATTGTCATTATGTTTTTCCAGACATTTTCAGATCGCCAATATATGACGCCGATCATTCTAGTCGTGTTTATTCTTTGGTATTTAAATGAACGTGGGATTATTACTTATGTTATTTTACCTGTATTTACTATATTTATATGGTTATTTACATTTTTCACTTCATTATTTGGAGGATCATATGATGTAATCCACGAGATACAAAAGGAATTTTCACATGGATTTTTAAAGCCGATTGCAGTGCCACTGTTTGATGCGATCATTCTATTAATCCTAATACTAGCAATCTATACTATGTACAAGAAATGGAAGGACAATGTATCGTTTAATAATTATCTTTGGATCTTCTTATTTATATTTTTATTGCCAATATTAGGGGTACAAGATCAATTAGCCAATATGATCGTTGGAGTATTAATACTATTTGCTTATTCGTGTATACGTTTATTTAAAGGTGTATCTGGCCAGGAAAAAGGAAGTATTATTATTGGTTTTATAACATTTGCCTCACTCGTTATTGGAATTTATACAGGATTTGCAATTTCATTTATCAGTAAATCAATTGTGTTTATTATCCTTGCAGTAGTTCTATATTTTGTCTATACCCAATCGAGAAAAGCAAGAGGTGATGAACATGCAAAATAAGAAGAAGTTACTTATGCTTTCAATCATTCAATTTATCTTATTACTAGCTTTACTTGGAAACATTATGTACTTTAAGCAATCAGCCGATACGTTTAAAATAAGATCAGAAAGTTTGGATCCAGTGGAACCTTTATTGGGACATTATGCAGCCCTATCGTATGATTTTGATTCAATAACAATGAAGGATTGGAATGGTAAAGGTAAGCCGAAAGAAGGGGAAAAAGTTTATATTGTCTTTCAAAAGGGACAAAACGATATTTATCAATTAGATTTTGTAACGGATCATCGTCCAAAACATTCAAAATACATTAAAGCAACTATTCAATACGTATTTTTAGAAGAAGACGAAGAAATTGCCATCAACCATAATCTAAGTCGTTTTTACATTCCAGAAAGCCAAATGGACAAATACAATCGAGGCGGATCTAAGTATATTGTTACAATCCAGCAAAAAGGAGATCGATCAGTCGTTAAAGCTGTCGATGTTCAGTGAAATAGCCACTCAATTGAGTGGTTATTTTTTATAGTATCTTGGAAGAGTTTACTAGTTTAAGACAAGAAAAGGGTTTGATTTTTAGACATATTTAGTACGAAAAGTCATCTTTATAATGTGGAAATATATGGTATTATTTAGTATATAAAATGATGGAGATTTTAAAAGATGAATAAGTTTATAAAAATAATATTATTACTATTATTCTGTTTCTATTTAATGATCCTTACTGAAAGAATTCTATTTAAATATTTACCTGTACAACAATTTATTAGCCATTTCGAAATTAATTTCGCTAGAGATGATTGGTGGAGATCAAATAACTTTATTCCATTCAAAACGATTATTTTTTATTTGTTTTTGGCTGATATTAATTTTGATATTAGAATTAGTAATTTGGCTGGCAATATTATCGGGTTTATGCCATTTGGCTTCTTGTTGCCGTTAATAGTTAAGAAGTATGATAATTTGAAATCAATTTTAAAAGCGACTTTCATTTTAAGCTTAACTTATGAATTACTTCAGTTATTATTATTTCAGCTAGGTAGCTTTGATGTTGATGATTTGATATTAAATACACTTGGCGGTGGATTAGGTTATTTAGTTTTGAAAATAATAAGATTGGTTTTTGACTTGAAGAATAAACAAAGGGTTAATACTTCTAGAATGAATTGACAACTTTTTTTTAAGAATATAAAAAGAGCTCACATCATAAGAATGAGCTCTTTTTGTATTACGCTGAAATTTCATCACGTTTTAATAAATTAGCTTTTGCTAAACGTTTTCCAATAATAACACCTAATGCAGATGCTACATAGGCTTTAACTAATCCAAGAATAATGAAAGGATAGAAACCGAAAGCCATTGCATCGTGCCAGCTTAGAGAGGCTGCAATTTTTAACCACACAGTGCCAAAAATTAATGTAACAAACATTCCGATTGTGTTTGCAATCATTGCATTTAAGACTGTGAACTTAGTTTTTTCAATATAGTAAGCGATGATGAAAATAGTTGGAATAAATCCAACTAAATAACCACCTGTTGAACCGACTAGTACACCAAACCCTGCAGCACCACCTGCGAAAACCGGGATTCCGATTGCACCAAGTGCTAAATAAAGAAGTAAAGAGATTGTTCCGTATTTTTTACCTAAAATCGTAGCCGCTAAGCCAATCGCTAATGTTTGTCCTGTGATTGGAACAGGAGAAAAGGGCAAAGGAATAGATAGTTGGGATAGAATACCAATAATTGCTGCAAATAAAGCTGAATTAATAAGCATTTTTAATCTTTCTTGTTGCATTACAAAATCTCCCTCTTTATGTTAACTTGTTTTATTTGTTAGTTAACATATTATAAATTAATTATATTTTATATAAGAAGATTGTCAATATGATTAAATTTAAAGAGTATTAAAATCATTAATTTTGAGAAGTTTAAATGAAGGGAAAAGACTTAAGGAGAGCTCACCTAAGTATATTAAAAGTAATTGCTCTAGGAAAATGTCTAGTCCCCAATTTAATAAAAAAAGTGTAATTCGAATACGATTACTCTTCTTTCAAAACTATAATTTTTTTCCTGCATCATTTAATTAAGAGCTAGTTCTTTTAATTAATTTGATTACACCATAAATAATTCCAGCAATCATTAAAATTGTAACTGGTAAAACTACAATCATTCCTAACATTCTATGTACTCCCCTATTCAAGAATAGATGACATTTATTAGAGAAGTTAGTAATGTGTCGGGGTTGAATTATATTAATATAATTGTTTCCTTAAACATAAAGCTGATTAAAAAAAGTGTATATTTTCAATGGGAAATTAAGAAATATTAAAGAGTGAAAATAACATTGGCATGACTAAGATTATGTTACTAGTAAATAACCTAGATAATAGACTTTTTAGTTTAATTGATTGCCAAATCCTTGTTTAGCTAGAGAGAAAAAGTGTGTTACTACTATAAAATCGGGATACGTAATTAACATTTAGTTTGTGAGTCTAAAGTATATATATCTAATTATATATTTCACTAGGTAAGGATTTTCGTTATATTAAAATAATAAAAACTTCAAAAAAATAATATTGATAAGTGTTGACATTTATGAAAAATAGGAATAAAGTATGTATTAATTGAATCGCGAAAAGCAATGATAGGAATTTTAGTAGTGGAGTTTTCCCTGTAACAGAGAGCTGGTGGTTGCTGCAAACCAGTACATAGAACACATGAATTACGATCCTAGAGCATCTTCCTCGAAACGAATTGTGAGGGGAAGACGGTGAAGAGCCGTTATGAAATGAAGATATTAGTATTGTTTTTAATACTAATAATTTAGGGTGGTACCGCGAATAGACTATTTCGTCCCTACTGTGCAAACAGTAGGGACTTTTTTATTTTAAGAAAATAATTTAATTAAATAATAAGCAATGAATGGAATTAAAGTAGTGAAGTTTTCCCTGAAACAGAGAGCTGATGGTCGGTGCAAATCAGTACATAAAACGACATGAATTACAATCCACGAGCATCTTCTTCGAAACGAATTGTGAGGGGAAGACGGTGAAGAGCCGTTATGAAATGAAGATATTAGTAAGTTTTAGTAAAACAGCTAATAACTAGGGTGGTACCGCGAATTTAAAGTTCGTCCCTACTGTGCAAACAGTAGGGATTTTTTTATGTAAAAAAATCCTGTGTGCATGCATAGATGTGACGGAATAAGCTACAAATGTGAGAAGAACTAAGATGAAATATAAGCTTGTCTTTTTTTGAGTTGTCTAGTTCCACACATTTCGTGTTTGAAAGGAGTGATGTGTTTGGTTGATTACGACTATAAATACCGAATAAAAAAAGATTTTGTAGAAAGAAGGAGTAATTTGGAAAAAGTAGAAATGGTTAAATGATGGAAACTTGCTTAAAAATGCTCAAAAAAAGCTTTTAGCAAGATATAGATAGAACGGGTATTTTTAAGAAAGTAGAGTAATAGATTTTTAAGTGAAATAATTTTTAAAAAGGGGAATTGATGACATGAAAGAAGCAGCTTTTGAAACAAAAATAATACCGCCTCATTTGAAACAGTACTTATCGGAGCAAAATTATGATCTTTACACGCCAATTGATCATGCTGTATGGCGCTATGTAATGAGACAAAATCATCATGCATTAAAAGATAAAGCACATTCTGCATTTGTCGATGGACTAAAGATGTCAGGAATTGAAACGGAAAAAATTCCAAATGTAGCTGAAATGAACGAGTGCCTTTCAAAAATCGGTTGGGGCGCAGGAATCGTTAATGGATTAATTCCAGGTGCTGCATTTTTTGAACTGTTAGCAAATGGTATTTTACCAATCGCAACTGAAATTAGACAAATCACGAATATAGAATATACACCTGCTCCAGATATTATTCATGAGGCTGCAGGACACGCGCCAATATTATTTGACCCTGTATTTAGAGAATACGTACAAAAAATTGGTTCAATTGGTGCAAAGGCATTTGCTACAAAAGAAAAACAAGAATTATTTGAAGCAGTTAGAAATTTAACGATTGTAATGGAAGATCCAAAATCGACTACAGAAGAAAAAGCTGCTGCACAAAAATTAGTTGAAGAAAGACAAAAAGCAATTGTTGGAATTTCAGAAGCTGAAAAAATTTCACGCGTATTCTGGAGAACAGTTGAATATGGTCTAATTGGTGAATTAGATAATCCCAAAATTTACGGCGCTGGTTTATTATCATCAGTAGGCGAAAGCACACATTGCTTTACAGATGCAGTTGAAAGACTACCTTTCTCTATTGAAGCTTCTACATTACAGCCGAAAAATATAACTGAAATGCAAGCACAATTATTCATATGCAAAGATTTCGATGAGTTAATGCAAGGTGCTGAAGAATTAGCAAGCACTATGGCATTCCGTGTAGGTGGTACAGAAAGCTTAGATAAAGCACTTAAATCAAAAAGCGTTGCAACATTTGAATTAAATTCTGGATTAAGTGTAACTGGTATTGTTCATGCAATCTTAAAAGATGAAAACGGTGAAGCAATTTACGTTAATACTACTGGCGAAACAGCACTTTCAATAAATAATAAGCAATTAGAAGGTCACGGAAAAGACTACCATGCTAAAGGGTTTGGTACACCAATTGGACTTCTAAAAGGAAATATTGAATTAGAAGAATGTGACGATGCTGCACTTAAAAATTTAGGTATTGTCGTAGGGAACTTTGTCGATTTAGAATTCTTAAGCAATGTAAGCGCTTCCGGTAGAATTGTGAATATTATTAAGAATGAAGACAAAGTTGCACTAATCTCATTTGAAGACTGTACTGTTACTTACGAAGGAAAAGAATTATTCAAAAAAGAGTGGGGAACTTTCGATATGGCAGTTGGTTCTCGAGTTGAATCAGCATACCCTGGTGCAGCTGACCCAACATCTTACTTTAGTGATTCAATTAAAGAAGTAGAGTTCGTAATGGAAACACCGGCTCCATTAACTGAATTAGAAAAATTATATAAAGAAGTTAGAGTAATTAGAGAAAAGAATTCATTCTGTGATGACTGTATTTCTAAACTAATTGCTGTGCATAATGAGCTTAATCGTGAACACCAAAGTGACTGGTTATTACGTTTAGAATTACTTGAAATTGCAACAGTTAATGCTAAATTAGAGCAAATTGTTGAGCCGCTAAAAGCTGAATTGGAAGTATTAAGAAAAGAGGATACTTTAAAGAATCTTATTACAAATGGCTTAAAGCTAGTATAATATGTAAGAATATTGGGAAAAGCATTACTTCTATAGAAGTAATGCTTTTCTTATTAATTAGTTCTGGTAATCTATAGATATAAATTTTTCATAATGAGAGAGGTGTTAACAATGGGGTTTGAAATAAAAGGAATTGATCATATTCAATTAGTTTGTCCAAAGGGTGGAGAGGACGAGGCTAGAAAATTTTATAAAGAAATTTTAGGTATGAAGGAACTGCCAAAGCCGGAAAATTTAAAAGGCAGAGGTGGATGCTGGTTTATTTGTGGTAATCAAGAAATTCATATTAGTATTCAAGAAGATTTTATTGCACCTAAAAAAGCTCATCCTGGTTTAATTGTTACAAACATAGAGGCATTAAGAGATCAACTTCTTCAACTCAATTTTGAAATCAAGGAGGAACCACCAATAGAAGGTCGTACTCGTTTTTTTGTTAATGATCCTTTTGGGAATAGGGTCGAGTTTTTAGAATTTCATTAAGTAAATAATTGATTAACCACTGTAAATTGACAGTGGTTATTTACTTTTAATTTAGAGATTTATCGATAATTAAATTGTTAAAATTGATATGATTTAATTATCAAATACAAAAGAAGGTGCTTCCAACATCGGGATTACTTCAATTTTATATTGCGAATGATGTTCTTTATGGGCAAGATTTTGAACATCCAACTAGTCAAAAAAGCTTTAGGGTTATCTATCATGAAAATTTAAATGAAACAAACTTAATTGAAGACTTCTCTTTTATAACTGTAGAAGATGAATCCAATTGGGAAAGAAGCTGCAATGCAATTTGAATTAACAGCCCAACCAATATCCCCTGAAGCAATGGACTTTGAAAAAATCAACTTAGACGTACCGTTTGACGCAGAAATTGACAATGACGATTATGAAGAGCTTGGTGAGCTTTATTTTGAATATTTTAGTGGAGATGGTCATCGAATTGGAGGGTATCCATACTTTACTCAGTCAGATCCAAGAGATTATGTAAAAAAAACTGAAAATCACTCTATCTTGTTATTACAAATTGATAGTGATGATACAATTGAATGTATGTTTGGTGACGTTGGTGTAGCGAACTTCTTTATTAAAAAAGAGGATCTGTTAAAAAAGGATTTTACTAATGTTCTATACACATGGGATTGTTGTTGAATTTTACAAGATGAAAGAGAGCATTATCCGGCTACAAGCAGGAAGTAATGCTCTTTTTATGGAACTAGTAATGAGTGAATGAAGAGATAATTAAAATTATCAGAATTATTAAGTAGTTTAGCTTGTAAAAGTTGCAAGGAGGTTTGTTATGAAATTTATCGCGTTCGAAAATATACACTTAGATGATGCGGCTAGTCTTTTGGCTATCCGTCATATGTATGACCGAAGTATAAATCCTGAATTACCATCTAAATTTGAAGAAGCTTCGTATGCTAAGAAAGCTATTGAGGCGCTTTTTAATGAAAAGGACAGTTTTGGTATTGCAGCGGTGAATGATTCCGAGTTAGTTGGCTATATGATTGGGTCAATTCAAACAGATAAAAATCGAGAACGTCATACATGGATTAAATATGCTGGAATGGCTATAGCAGAAAGTGAAAGTGAAGAGTTATATCGTGAATTATATGCAGAGTTTGCCAAGAAAATGGTAGAGCTTGGTTCGTTTAATCATTACGTAATGGTACCAAGTGGTAATAAGTCTACTTTAGATGCTTGGCTTCATTTAGGATATGCTTATGAGCAGGTTCATGGTATACGTGATTTGTCAGTTTCGTCTGATAAAGTATATGAAGATATACAGATTCGATTGGCAACTAGTGAAGATGAAAAAAGAATACGTGAATTAGCAACTGTAATTATGGAACATCAAGCGAAGTCACCGGTATTTGCACCAGGGTTTATTGAAGAAAGAGATGATTACAAGGAAGGTTACGCAGACATTATTAATGATGAAGCGGCAACGTTATGGTTAGCAATCTATCAAAATGAGATTGTAGGTTTCCAAGTATTTAAATCAGCAGCAGCATCTGATGAGAATTTATTAACACCTGAATCTTGCATTAGTTTAGTAGTAGGAGCAACCGTCGAATCTTCTCGGGGAATCGGTGTTAGTACGGCCTTATTACGTCATGGACTTACTGTTGCTGACAAAGATGGCTATAAATTTTGCGAAACAGATTGGAGAATTACGAATTTAGAATCCTCGAGATTCTGGCCAAAAAATGGGTTTAAACCGATAGCGTATCGACTAGTCCGTAAGATTGATCCAAGAATAATTTGGGCAACAGGCGTCTAAAGGGTCAGGAAAAGCAGGGAAATTAGGGAGTGTAGGAAACAGATGAAATTAGTTGGTAATAATATATATTTAAGACATTTAGAAGTTGCTGATGCAGAGGATTTTTTATCATACGAAGTTCGAAATAGAGCGTTTTTTAAACCTTTTACATATATAAAAGACGAGAGTTTCTATACTTTGGAAGCTCAGCAGGATCGTATTAAGTCATATAAAGAGAAAAGCGACAATGATTTGTATTATGGTTTTGGTATCTTTTTAAAGGAAACAGACGCTTTTATAGGTTTTACAATGTTAGCAGAGATTTTAAGAGGAGATTTACAAAGTTGTTTTGTTGGTTATTCTTTAGATGAACAACAAAATGGTAAAGGCTATACAACTGAAGCTGCAAGGTTAGTTGTAGAATATGCCTTTAATGAATTAAAATTACATCGCATTGAAGCGGGTGTAATGCCGCATAACATTGGTTCAATAAGAGTATTAGAAAAGGCGGGTTTCCATAAAGAGGGAATTGCCAAGAAAAATGTACGTATAAATGGGAAATGGGAAGATCACCAAATGCTAGCTATCATTAATGAAAATGAATAACTATAAAACTTTTGGAGGGATTAATATGAATATTATTAGTTATCCAGATATATCAAGTAGGCCACATAGTCTCACTGTGGAACGAGTAATGGAAAATTCTATAGATGTGTTGTATGAAGCTTGGACAAAAAGATTTGGTGATTGGTTTGCTGCGCCTGGTTCAGTGATTATGAAGGCAGAGGTTAATTCTGTATTTTTCTTTGAGACGCATTTTGAGGATAAACGTCATCCACATTATGGTCGCTTTTTAAAGCTTGAGCACAATCAACTTGTTGAGATTACTTGGTTCACTTCTGGATCCAAAACGGAGACTGTAGTAACTGTGGAGTTTTCAACAAATGAAAGTGGAGCGGCAGTTATTAGATTGACACATGCAGGCTTCCCAGATGAATTATCAAGAGACCAACACGAGCAAGCATGGCCGATGGTGCTTGAACAACTTGATCGTCGAATGAAGGAATTAGCATAAGTATGAAAAAAGAATCATTTCTTTTAGAGCTACAAGTATTAAAAGAAATTGCTGAAATATTAAACGAGGGTACTAATTTACACAGTACCCTCAATTGTGCCTTAGCCAAATTAATTCAAGTTACGGGTCTAGATACAGGATGGATTTTTTTAATTGATAAAAATGCGGGCTTCGAATTAGTCGCTTCACATGAATTACCTCCTGCTCTTATGAACGAAGAGGCTAAGCCAATGTGCAATGGAGATTGTTGGTGTGTAGATAAATATAATACCGGAAGACTCAATAAGGCATCAAACATTATGGAATGTAAAAGATTAGAAAACTCAGTTATTCATAATTGGGGAGAAACAAATGGTGTCACTCATCATGCGACTGTACCACTGCAAGCAGGTGAAGAATCTTTTGGTTTATTAAATGTTGCTGCTTCTAATAAATTAAAATTTGATCAGGAAGAATTGAATTTACTAGGTGCAGTTGCGTTGCAAATTGGAACAGCAATTAAACGAATTCAATTAACAGAACAGGTAAAAGAGTTTGAGGTGATTCAAGAAAGAAATCGTCTTGCAAAGGATTTACACGACTCAGTTAGTCAATTATTGTTTTCGATTAATGTAACTGCCAAAGCAGGTGCAAATGTATCCGACAATCTGAAATCAAAGGATACATTTAATCATATTCAACAAATTGCCCAAGAAGCACAAGCAGAAATGAAAGCCTTAATATGGCAGCTTAGACCACAGGGTATTGAAAAAGGAATAGTTAGTGCATTAATTAATTATGGTGAAATGCTAGGCTTAAAAGTAATTAGTAATGTAAAAGGTACAACGATATTACCTTCTAAAATAGAAGAAACGTTATGGCGTGTAGGTCAGGAAGCGTTTAATAATTGTAGAAAACATTCAGGACAAAATACGGTATATTTACAATTATCAATCAGTACAAAGAAAGTAAAAATGACGATTCGAGATCAAGGTGTCGGTTTTATATGCCCAAAGGATGTACAAATTCCAACATTAGGTTTGAAAAGCATGAAGGAAAGAGTCGAATCGATAAAAGGGTCGTTTTTAGTTGAAAGTGATTTGAATAAAGGAACAAAAATTACGACGAATATCCCTTTTTAAAAAGGAGCGTTTTATGTCTATTAAAATAGTAATTGCTGATGATCATCATGTAGTTAGGAGAGGACTTATTTTCTTCTTAAATACGCAAGATGATATCGAAGTTGTTGGGGAAGCATCGAACGGAGAAGAGGCATTAAGATTAGTTAAAGAGTTAAAACCTGATATTGTCATCATGGATTTAGCGATGCCAGTTCTAGATGGAATTGAAGCAACCAAAAGAATAAAAATAGAGGGCTTAACAGTTAAAGTAATGATTTTAACTAGTTTTTATGATCAAGATCATATTTTACCTGCAATTGAAGCAGGTGCAGCGGGATATTATTTAAAGGATAGTGACCCAGATGAGCTCGTTTCTGCGATCCGAAAGATACACGATGGGGAAAAACAGTTTCATTCGAAGGTTACGACGCAATTAGTTTCTGCATTAACTGGGAAGATCGAAACGAAGAACGATGAGTCATTTCAAGACAAATTAACTAAGCGAGAAATGGATGTATTGAAGGAAATTACGAGGGGAAAGAGTAATAAAGAAATTGCAGCATCATTATTTATTACAGAAAAAACTGTAAAAACCCATGTTTCGAATATATTAGCCAAGACTCAACTTCAAGATCGAACTCAATTGGCACTATATGCAGTACGAAATGGGATTATGAATTAGATATTAGTAGAAAGGAAGAGTGTTATGCGAATTCTTGTATTAGGAGCTGGAGGAATTGGCGGCTATTTTGGAGGACGCTTAGTAGAAAAAGGAGAAGATGTTACATTTTTAGTACGAGCTAATCGGAAAAAACAGCTAGAGGAAAATGGTTTAGTTATTCGTAGTGTGAATGGTGATTTTTCATTTCAACCGAATCTAATTACTGCAAAGAGTCCTGCCGAGATTTTTGACATCGTGCTTTTCTCGACTAAGTCATATCATTTAAGCGATGCTATTTTGGATGTAAAACCGTTCGTAGGTGATCAAACTGTTATTTTACCTCTTTTGAATGGTATTGCTCATCTAAATCCTTTAAAGCAGGCATTTGGTGACGAAAAGGTTATAGGTGGTTTATGTTTTATCGAAACAACTTTGAATGAAGCTGGGGAAGTTGCTCAAACAAGTAAAGCTGCTAGACTTGTATTTGATGAATTCTTAAGCAAAGAAACTGACCGTATTAAAAAAATTGCTGATGCATTTAGCGGATCAAAAGCTGACTTTGTCCTTAGTAAGCAGATTGAACGGGATATGTGGCATAAATACTTATTTATTACTGTAATGTCTGGTGTTACGTCTCTCATGCGTGCGCCAATTGGTCCAATTAGAGAAAGTGATGGTGGAAGAGCTACTATCCGTGAATTATTTGTGGAGTGCGCTAATATTATGAGATCCTATGGTGCACCGATTTCTGAAAATATTGTGGAAGAGCATATGAAATCAATTGATGCTCTTGGATATGATATGAAGTCCTCTTTGCAGAGGGATATGGAAAAATGGTCATTAGTAGAGGGGGATCATTTGCAAGGGTATTTACTAGAACTTGCAAAGAAAAAGGATATAACTGCTAAATTACTTGAATTAGTTTATCAAAACATTAAAGTTTATCAAAAAATGAATCAAGATCGTAGTAATCGAGAAACCGAACATTTATCAGTTTGAAATCTACAACTTTAGTTGTAGATTTTTTTCATTTTTATATACTCCTAAACGTGTAGAAAAGTTCTATCAAACGACTGAAGTTCGGACTTTATTAATTGACTATACTAAAGGTACGAATTAAAGGAGTGGAAAATATGAATATTATAATGATTAATGGTAGTCCAAGAAAAGAAGGTCGTACAGGTATATTAACTAAAATCATCTCGAAAAAATACAATGTAAAAACAATTGATTTAAGTGAACTAGTATTACCAATTTATAATGGTCAAGAGGAGCAAAATGAAAATGCTAATATCCAAAAATTAAGATCACAGCTAGAAAATGCTGATGCTATGATCATTGCAACACCGGAATATCATGGTGGAATGAGCGGAGCATTAAAAAACGCTTTTGACTTTTTAGGTAGTAAGCATTTTAAAGATAAGCCTGTTGCAATATTGGCTGTAGCCGGTGGAGGAAAGGGTGGCATTAATGCACTTAACAATATGAGAATTGTTTTAAGAGCATTATATGCAAATATTTTATCGAAACAAGTTGTGATTGATCCATCAGACTTTATATCAGAAGGTACTGCGTTAGAAGAAAATTCATCTTATTCAGTAAATAGCTTATTTCAAGAATTGAAGCTCTATGCTCAAATATCAAAAAAGCTAAATGAAGAATGGGCAACAACAAACTATTAAGGATAAGGTGATGACAATGATAAACTGGGTTCAGTTTAGAATTGCAAGACCTACAAACCAATTAGCTGAAATAAGTAAGTTCTATGGAGAAGGGCTAGGCTTAAAACGTGTGGGTGGTTTTCAAAATCACGATGGTTACGATGGAATCATGTTTGGATTACCTAATGTTGAATACCATTTAGAATTTACTCAACATATTGATGGAAGCCCATGTCCTGCCCCAACAAAGGATAATCTTTTAGTATTTTATATACCTCATAAAGCTGAAATAGATCTTGTCAAAAACCGATTAAATCATCTGGGTTATATTGCCGTTGAACCTGAGAATCCTTATTGGCTCGGAAAAAGTATTACATTTGAAGACCCGGATAGATGGAGAATTGTGTTAATGAATACTGAAGGGTTAAGGAATACTTAGAAATTCATTTTAGTAAAAAACACGACGAAGGACCTACTATGAAAGGTTCTTCATCGTGTTAAAATACCACGCAATCAATTTTTTAGAATTGTTGATATAACGGTAAAATTTTTTGAAAAGGAGTTAGAACCTGGAATGGGCCTTAGAAAATTATGTATATTAGATTGAATGAAATATACATAAATTGAATTTTACGATTGACCTATACCAATGGTCTATCAATTAATGTTGCGAATTCAAGATCATGTTCATGATCATCATTGATCGTGGTCATTCCTTTGACAAAGTGAACATGCTTACCATTTCCTACAGGTATTGGAGGACCCGTTTCAATAATAACCTCGTGATGATGATCTAGAAAATCTGTATTTACTACAATTCGGTGTATATGACTGTGTCTTCCTTTAGGAATGGCTTCACTTGTCACCCCAGCAAATCGATGATTATGTCGATCGTCATCTTCTTCGGCTAATTTGGTACTTGCCACGAATTCATGTACATGTGTTTGTGGTTTTTCTTCTTTGTGTTTTACTTCTTTCTCTTCATTAGCTTCTCTTTCATTTTCTTCATTTAACTCTCTTTCTCTTTCTCTTTCTCTTTCATTTTCTCTTTCCCTTAGTCTTTTTCGATATTCAAATGGGTCTCTTTTCATAAAATGACGCCCCCTTCGATAAAGATTGTCTTCCTTTCATTTTATTAGTACTAGTAAATAAATATGTTTATTAAACGTGCATATTTAGAATGTATTTTCACTCGGATACATTGAAATTCTTTCATAAAATAAGTAAAATGGAATAAATACTTATAAAAATAAGGTTGAAATAGATGGATACTTTCGATTTGAAAATTATTAATCGTTTAATGGATAATTCTAGAATAAAGTGGGCGGATTTAGCTAGTGAAGTTGGCTTGTCAGCTCCGGCTACTGCTGAACGTGTTAACCGATTAGTTGAACAAGGTGTGATTAAAGGGTTTGGTGTGCTAGTTGATTCAGAAAAAGTTGGAAGTGAATTAACTGCGTTTGTAGCTGTCTCGCTTGAGCGACCCGAAAATCGAGCTCCTTTTTTAGAGCTTGTTAATCAATTAGAGGAAGTGCAGGAATGTCACCATATTGCGGGTGAAGATGATTATTTACTAAAAATTAGAAGTAGAAATACAAAAGACTTAGATCGAGTAATTAGCCATGAAATAAAAGGGTTAAAGGGAGTAATAAGAACAAAAACAACAATTGTAATGGATACAACGAAAGAAACATTTCGACTGCCACTACAAAAACATAAATTTTCTATAGAGTAGGGAGGGTAACATGAATCTTGAATTTTATATTAAAGGATTAATAATTGGCTTATCAATTGCTGCACCTGTTGGTCCAATTGGAGTACTGTGTATCCGTAGAACTCTAGCGTATGGAAGAATGGTTGGTTTGGTTTCTGGTCTTGGGGCTGCTACTGCTGATGGTATTTATGGTTTAGTTGCAGGCTTTGGATTAACTGTTATTATGAATTTTTTAATTGGTCAGCATTTTTGGATTCAGTTAATCGGTGGTTTCTTCCTCTGCTATTTAGGTGTAAAAACACTTATTTCAAAAGCCAGTTATACTCAATCTGATACGCAAAAGAAAAATATAATTAATGCGTTTTTATCCGTTTTATTTTTAACGCTAACAAACCCAATGACGATTCTATCATTTATCGCCATTTTTGCAGGATTAGGAATCTCGAATTCAAATAGCAATATTGTTTCTTCCGTCATTTTAGTATTAGGGGTTTTTTGTGGTTCAAGTTTGTGGTGGGTAATATTAAGCAGTGGTGTGGGACTATTTAGATCTCGAATCAATGATCGGTCTTTAACATTAATTAACCGTTTATCAGGTATTATTATTATTATTTTTGGTGGTATAGCTTTGTATGGATTAATGTGAAATCTCACTTAGGATTAGTAAATAGCGGGTTTAATGATTGGTGTTTTAGGAATTATGTCACTTATTAAGTAAAGGAGGAAGCTATATACTAATAGCTCCCTTCTTATTGGTTCTTTGTTCTCTCTAGATTCGAATGGAAAGTCTTTTATTTATTGTAAAAAAACATAACATACCAAATTCCAATCGTTAGGAATGTTCCTAATGCGATAAATATTGCCTTATATACCCAATGAGGTAGGAAGAACAAGATAGCACCTATTCCACTTACGCCATTTCCTCCAACACCACTGTTTTTTAAATCTGCATGAGCTTCTTTTTTATACATGATTCCAAAACCAAGTAAAAACAAACCTAAAATCGTAAAGCAAATTAGATAAGCAAGATCATTTCTATTCATTTTCTTCACCCTTTTGTTAATGTTTCTTAATAGCTTAAGGATAAGTTAGCTATTATTATTTTTAAACCATTTTTTTCCATTTTTGAATAAATTTTAACTACTATGGCACTGATCTAAGTTTACCTCTAATAGTAGCTGTTAACGATTTTCTGCTGCTTAACTTGGCTTTATTAAATAAAAAAATATAAATTGATCATAAGTTTGTGTAAAATAAATAGTATTGACATATAATAAGTGTTGTAACTATAATGGTTACATCGGAGGTTGAATCCTATGAAAATCAGTAGTCGTTTTACCGTTGCTGTTCATATTTTATCTTTAGTCACGATGGAGAATAGCACGCTTTGTACTTCCGAATGGATTGCAGGAAGTGTAAATACGAATCCAGTCGTAATTAGAAGAGTAATGGGAAAACTTAAGAATGCTGGGTTAATTCAAGTCCGTCGAGGAACCGGTGGAGCTACACTTCATAAGCCTTTAAGTGAAATTACACTTTTAGATGTTTATAGAGCGGTTGAAGTCGTAGAAGAAGGAGAACTTTTTCAATTTCATGAGAAACCGAATCCGAATTGTCCAGTCGGTGCAAATATTCAAGCAGTGTTAGAGCTGATCTTAAATCGAGCACAAGAAGCAATGGAAAAAATACTGGACGAAGTTACTATGGAAGAATTAGTTACAGTATTAAGCAAAAAAATTGGATAATATCATTCAATTTTTTTTGTAAATGATGTAACTTGAATTGTTACATCTATATATTATTTATATTTTTTTAAAGTAGTTGTAACTATTTTTGTTACAACCATGAGGTCAAAATAACTTAAATTTTAGGAGGAAGAAAAAAGATGAAAATTGGTATTATTGGAGCAACAGGAAAAGCAGGAAATCTTATTTTAAAAGAAGCAGTAGAAAGAGGACATGAGGTAACAGCAATCGTAAGAAATGCTTCTAAATTAACAAATAAAGAAGTATCAGTATTGGAAAAGGACTTATTAGATTTAAATTCAACTGACTTAAAGCAATTTGATGTTGTTGTAAATGCATTTAAAGCAGCTGAAGACCATGAGCATCTTTATATTGAAGCTGGGAATGTTTTAATAAATTCTTTAAAAGGTGTTAACGATACTAGATTAATCGTAGTTGGTGGAGCTGGCAGCTTGTATGTTGATGAAGAAAAAACGATTCAATTAGTGGACACACCTGAATTTCCAAAAGAATATTATGCTACTGCATCACATATGACAAAAGGTCTTCACGAATTACAAAAAACAACTGATATTAAGTGGACATTTATTAGCCCAGCGGCATTTTTTGATCCAAATGGTAAACGTACAGGAGCTTATCAAAAAGGAAAAGACAATTTTATTGTTAATAAAAAAGGTAATAGCTACGTTAGTTATGCTGACTATGCAATTGCATTATTAGACGAGATTGAAAATCCACAGCATATTAATGATCGATTTACATTGGTTTCTGAAGCAGAATAAGTTTCAGACTGCCCGCCAAACGCTCGCTTTCTTCGTTGCTTCGCCTGACTGCGGTGCTCATTACCGACTAAGGTAACTCCGCTCCTCACCAGGCTTCGCGCCTCGAAAGACTAGCGCTTGCAATCAGTCTGAAAATCAAAAAGCGATTCTTTATTAGAATCGCTTTTTTTATTTATAAAAATAAAATGGACCCCATAGTTTGAAGTCCGCCAATTATTGCCTATATTTGTTTCTTTTTATAACCATAAAAATACATACTTAGAGGCCACCAAATAACTGCAAAAATTGGATATACAGCCCAAATTGTATCTGGGGATGAAATGATATTTACAATGATAAAGAAAAGACTAATTAGTAGGCTAGCTGTAAACGAAAATGCTACAAACGCTTTTCTATTCGCATGATAAATGGATAATGGCCACCAAATAATTGCAAATGCCGGATAAATGACCCAAGGATATTCTGGAAAAGCGATAAAATTCAAAAACCCATAGTATGCGATCGTAATGATACTGCCAAGAAGAGCAATTGGTAATGTTCTAGCATTCTTACCTAAATGCATGAGAATTGGCCAACTAATAATTGGAAAGGCTGCATAGAAAAACCAAAGATAATCAGGTGAGTGAATTAAGTTCTCCGCTAACAAGAAAGCTAGGAGTATGATACTACTAAAGAGTGAGAATTGCTTCATCGATTTTTTTCCAATGAAATATAAACTTATTGGCCAAAATAAAATGAAAAAACATGGGTAAATAAACCAAATCGTGCTAGGAGATGTAATAAAATTAACGAGCATAAAAAAGACCATCGTCATAATACAGCCTGCAGTTGCAAAACCGATATAATTTTTCACTGTTCTTCACCTCACTTTTTACGTTGCCAGTAGAAATACATTGAAAGAGGCCACCATAATAGACCAAACGTTGGGTACACAAACCATATAGTCTGTGGAGTGTAGTAAAAATTAATAAATAAGAAGAATGCGATTAGTAAGCCACTGCCCCAAATTGAATAAGATAAATTTAGTTTTGCAAAATTTGCTTTCTTGCTATCTGGTTTTTTAACACCAAGTTCTCTCTTTAATTCCTCAATGTCCCCAAATTCTACAATTGCTTTGTTTATAGCATCTTCTTCTTCCTTACCATTTTCCATTAAAAACATGACTTTTTCTTCTAAGTTCTGAATGATCTCTTGTTTAACTATTTCTGATTGTTCAGTTTTAGGAACATCTTTAAATAGTTCTTCAATATGATTTCTAATTTTTTTCATTCTATCTCCTCCATGAATAGATTAATAATTTCTTTTACTTCTTGCCATTCTTTTACTAATTCACTTAAATATGCTTTACCTAATGAAGTGATTTTGTAATATTTTCTTTTTCCACCGTGTGTAATATCGCCAAAATAAGCTTCCACTAATTCCTTTTTTTCTAAGCGCTGAAATACAGCGTATAATGTTGCTTCTTTTATTTGAAACCGATTGTCTGTCCGTAATCCAATTTCTTGAGAAATCTCATATCCATAGCGATCTTTCTCAGAAATAAGTTTTAATATGATTGAGTCAAGATGCCCGCGTATGATGTCACTTCTAACCATAATTCACCTGTTCACCTTCTATAATATTATTCTATCTGATAGAGTAATGTTAACAATAATTACTCTGTCTGTCAAAGTAATTTTATGTGATTTTGTTTTTGACTATTCGATAGAAGTGAAATAAGCCCGTCCAAAGCCAAAATAAACTAATTATCTTTTCTGTGTCCTGCTTTACTATATGTCACATTTTTTGTATTTCATTCGTCTTAATTAGTGAAGAAAAGGAAAGGGAGAGATAATATTATGAACTTAAATCAAATAGATGGTCATCAAAAATGGGATGTTACTGTATTAGGTGGTGGGATTGCTGGGTTAACTGCATCAATTTACTTAGCTCAAGCAGGTAAAAAAGTACTTCTATTGGATAAAGCATCTAAATTAGGTGGGAGAGGTATTTCGAATACAATTGGCGATGCACATTTAAATCTTGGAGCACACGCATTATATACAAACTGTATCGAAATTTTAAATGAAGTAGGTGTTACTGTTTCTGGCAAGCTTCCAAAATTGAGTGGTGCATTTATTCTTGGAAATCAATCTAATCAAATGAAAATAATCGAGGCATTTAACTTATTTTTGGGTAATCATTTAAAATGGAAAGAAAAAATGGAATTTATTCGATTTTACCGACATATTCGTAAAATGGATTTGGATGAAATCAATCATATTAGTTTAGAAGAATATTTAAATAGAAAAATAACAAGTGAACGTGTAAAGAATTTAATTTTAGCCTTTATACGCGTATCTACATTTACTAGTAATTCTGAAATAATAAGTGCCGGAGTGGCAATAGGTCAGCTTCGTAGTGCGAAGGTATTGTATATAAACGAAGGATGGCAATCAATTGTTAACGACCTAATTAAAAAGGCGAACCAACTTGGTGTTACAATTCAAAATAGTACAGTAGTGTCTAAAATTACTGGTTCTTATCCAAACATAAATCTTATTTTGAAAAATGATACTATGATCAACACTAGCTGTTTGTTATCGACAATTAATCCAATTGATTTAGTTAAGTTAATAGATGAGCCAATCTCTGATTCATTTTTACAAAAATGTAATCAAATGATTCCAGTAAAAGCTGCATGCCTTGACCTTGTCATGAAAGGTTTACCAAATCCAAAACTCAACTTTGCTTTAGGTGTTGATCAACCATGGTATTTTTCAAATCATTCATCAGTAGCTAAATTATCGAATAAAGAAGGCGAAATTGTAGTTCATCTAATGAAATATTTAAACTCGGTCAACGAAACCGATTCTGCAAAAGATGAGGAAGAACTAGAAGGTTTGCTTGATGTACTTCAACCAGGTTGGAGAGACTATGTAATTTCACGACGCTATCTTCCTAAGCTTATCGTTTCTAACGACATAAAAAAGCCATTTCATAAATTGGATAAACATTTATCAAATAGTGATATTGGCTTGGAAGGCATTTATATTGCAGGAGACTGGGTAGGGGAGACAGAACTTCTATTAAATGCATCTCTAACAAGTGTTAAAAATGCTACTAAACTAATAAATGAGAAGCTTGAACTTCAACTAATTTAAAATAGAGGAGAAGATACTTCATGGAAGTAGACTATCTATATTCTAAATATAAGCCACTTTTATTTTCAATCGGATATAGTATGCTAGGATCGGTTGAGGATTCGGAGGATTTGGTACAGGATACATTTCTTACAGTTCAAAAGATGAATCAATCCAACACAAAAGAAGAGCCGAATAATATAAAAGCATTCTTATGTAAAATAATGACAAATCGTTGCTTGGATTTATTAAAATCCTCAAAAAATAAGCGCGAAGTTTATATAGGGCCGTGGCTTCCAGAACCGCTTATTCAAAACTTACCTGAAGATTTAAATGATGATCCGATGGAAAAGATGATTTTAGATGAAACGATAACATATGCATTTTTAGTTTTACTTGAACAGTTAAATCCAACCGAAAGAGCTGTATTTGTATTACGTGAAGCCTTTCAGTTTGACTTCAGTACAATCGCTAATATTTTAAATAAGACCGAATTGAATTGCCGTAAAATATTCAGTAGACTTAAGCGCAAAGTCCAAAGTAAGGATGTAGTGGAAAAACGAAATCTAAATCAAGAGCTAGCCATTGCAAAACGATTTATTGAAGCTGCGGAAACAGGTAATTTAGATATGCTAATATCACTTTTAACGGAAGATATCGTACTAATTACAGACGCCGGTGGCAAAACGAAGGCTGCTCTTCGCCCAATCAATCTACAGAAAAATGTTATTGCATTCCTTGTTGGTGTTAGGAAGAAAATTAACTCTCCATCCGAAACCGATATTGTTTTGATCAATAATCAAATTGGTTTAATTGTTAAAAGTGAAGGCGACGAGCCAACCGTAATTTGTTTTGAAATAGAAGGAGACCGTTATCGTAGTATTTATATGCTTCGAAATCCTGAAAAAATAAGATTTTTAAGTTGAGTACTAGGAACATCTTAAACATTAGAACAGGGCGTCCCACTTTTTATGGGATTCCTTGTTTTTATATAATCAGGAAAAAAGAGATTTAGTAACTCATAAGATATTCATGAGTAAGAAAGATGAAATATCTTGACTCATAAAGGGCTTATGAGATAGCCCTTTTTATTTTTGGTTTTTTTCACAAAAAGCTTTATAGTTTTAGTAGTTACTATGTTTAGATTAAAAATTATAGGAGTGTTTATGGAAACGAAAGAGTATCTAATAACGCAGCTTAATGAAATTGAAAAATGGGAGAAGGATCAGAAAAGCGTATTTTTTTGGGAGAAAATCGGTAGAATTCCATTTATGATCTTGGATAAAATTACACCTAAGTTCGTTCACGATAAGATCGGAATTATTTTAGATGAGCTATCTAAGTATGTGAATGCTGGTGGTCAATATTTAGTTAGTGTTCCTTCAACTCTAACTAGGATGGGTAAGGAGCTTTCTATTGAAGAACTAACCGAAATTGAAATGGTCAATCAACTTAGTCTTGAGCAAATGGATCGTGTTTCGAATGATTTTATTGCTAGTCGTAAACAATTTGCAAAGGTCCAAGGAGCGACAACAGGTTTTGGTGGAATGTTTACAATTGCGATCGATATCCCAATCTTATTAGGACTTACATTAAAGACACTTCAAGAAATAGCAATTTCTTATGGTTATGATCCAAATGATCAAATGGAGAGAGTATTCATTATTAAATGCTTACAATTTACATCTGCTGATATAGTCGGTAAAAAGGCGATATTAGAAGAATTAACAAATATTGAAGGGAAAAAAGCCTTTTCTCAAATTGAAGGTTGGAGAGAAGTATTTTATACATATCGTGACAACATGGGATGGAAGAAGCTGTTTCAAATGGTTCCAATTGCAGGTTTAATATTTGGTGCATATGTAAATAAACAAGCAATTGAAGATGTTGGCGAGGCTGGTAGAATGCTTTATAAAAAAAGACGGATCATGGAAAGATTGCATGATTTAAAATAAGTAGAAAAAAGATGAATTTAGTTTAGATCTAAATTCATCTTTTTTGTTAATTAATCAAACGTTTGTTTAAGATTTAAATTTATTTGGGAATTGCTTAATAATGCCTGAAGAAATTGTATCAGCTATAGGAATCATATGTTGAAGACCAGCATCAAATGCTTTTACATTGCCGTCCCAGTCCATTTTTATTCTAGTTACAGCTTCATTTGTTACCATTTTTAAATGTGTATAAAGTAAATCTTTTAAAGCTTGATTTGTCCAATTTGGATTTACCTTACTTAAGAGTGCAGCAATATCATCTGCATTTTTAAACCATGTGTCGTTCAAAGTTTTTAAAGTTGCCATATCATTTGCTTTCGCAGCATCAATAATCTTACCAGCGATTACAATGTGGTCGGTAAGTAATTTAGCAAGTTGATCTCCAGCGGCAGCACCATAATATGGTTTAATTGCATTCCCAATATCTTGTTGATTTCTTAGGAGTCTTGCAAGTACTACATCCTTATCTGGCATGTTAGCAACAGCACTAACAATATACTTACTAGTCCATATTAAGTGATCCATCCAAAGCTTTCTCATATCTGCTTTGAAATTACATGCCGAGTTACTTATGCATCTTCCATGAACTCGATGATCTACTTGCTCGGCACTGGATTTAATAGGGGATAAAATTAGTGCAAAACATAAAAATAGAGATGTGAATTTTAGTAATTGTTTCTTCATCTAGATGTCTCCTTTGAAATGTTTTCAAAATGTACTAGTATTATTTTGGATTTTTTTTCAAGTAATATTCAAAGTTTTTACATTTAGTTCATTTGTATATGGAAAACATCAAAAATGATTAGATGGGCTATATAAAAAATAGTAATTTTGATATAGTATATTATCTGTTGGAAAAAAATGTAAAAATACTTCAGGAGTGTTACATATTCCTTGGAGGGTGAAGGGGAGGAAAGCATTGTTAGATTATTTATATCCTAGTATCTTTATCATGACTTTAATCATTTTATATTTTGGTTATAGATTCTTTAAAGGTTATATTACTCTACTAAAATATTCATATTGGATAATCTTTGGAATCTATATTACATGTCTCGTCGATTTTACTTTGTTCCCATTTCCTTATCAAAAATATCTAATTCAAGTCATGATTGAGGATCACTTGGGATATACAAATAATTTTGTCCCCTTTAAAGTAGTTGTAGATTCAATAAGATATGGATCATTTTCAATTGCTCTAAAGCAAGTTGGCGGAAATATTCTCTTATTTATGCCATTAGGATTTGCTTTGCAAGTTCTTTATCCGAAGATCATGAAAAGTAAAACGATATTAGTTGGTTTTTCTATAAGTTTAGGGATTGAAATAATCCAAGGAACCACTGGATTTTTTCTTGGATATAATTATCGATCATGCGACATTGATGATTTATTATTAAATACATTTGGCACTGTGTTAGGAGTCGTAGTCTTTAGTTTAAGTACTAAATTATCTATTAAACCAGGACTATTAGAAGAAAATCGTTAATCAATATATAAAAAAGACAAGGAGCATAATCCTACTTGTCTTTTTGTAACTTCTGAAGCTCTTTTACTGTCACAAATTTATATCCATCTTTCGATAATAAATCCAATATACCCTTAATCGTTTCTAATTCTTTACCAGTTTTATCATACATCGGATGAATTAAAATAATTGAGCCTGGTTTAATATTGTTCTTTACATAGTTTATTTTGTCTTGAGTATTTGTGTAAAAAGTATCTGGCTCTAAATTCCATGTAATTGTTTCTCGGTTATGTTTATGCATGTAATACGGTAAGCCGAATAGTTTTTTCCCATTTGGTGGACGGAACTCAATTTCTCCTTTATAGCCAGCTTTTCGAATTAGTCTATCTGTCTTTTCAATTTCATTTTTGATAAATGAAGGTGATTTTAGCACCATTCTGTCATGTGAATATGTATGATTTCCAATTTGTTGCCCCGCATCCACAATTTTTTTAGCTTCCTCGGGATTCTGTTCAATTTCATTCCCGATTAGAAAAAAAGTAGCTTTTGCATTGTATTGATCTAAAAGTGGTAGAATGTCATCAACATTTTTAGTTGGACCGTCATCAAAGGTTAAAGCAACTACTTTTTGGTTCGTATGTACTTTATTTGTTAATCCCCCAAAAAGCTGAAAAGATCTTGCATTCATTAGCTTGTACAATCCAAATAAGATCAGAAACAAAATTAGAATACTTGCACTTATTTTCAGTAGTCTTTTTTTCATCTATTTAACCTGTCTTTCTAGTTATTGAAAATTAAACATAATTATATCATCACTAATTAAAAAAAGAATAAAAGAAGGAAATTAAAGGGAATTTAAGATTGTTGAAAGAAATAATGAAAGAGGAAAGATTGCGGGCGAGGAGACGTAGGACTCGCCACATAGAGTTTTCCTAAAGTGGAGATCATCGTACTCTTCTTTTTTGAAAACAGATTTTAATTAGTTCAAACAATCTACTTGCAAAGTTATCAGTTTAGTATTAAACTGATAACAAGATCGATCAAAGAGGTGCAAAATGTTAAATAATCATAATGAATCTTCTACAAACAAATCAAAAAATTTAGCAGTATTACTTTGGTTTCGATTAGCTCGTTTTTATCTTAAAAATGTTAGAGAATCAAATAATCAATTGAAAAAGTGGGGACTGACGACTGCTCAATTTGATGTAATAGTCCATGTTGGGAGAAATAAGCGTCTTACGCAGCAAGAATTAGCCGATAAATTAGTTGTTACAAAAGGAAATGTGACTCATCTATTAAAGAAAATGGAAGAGCTTCAGTGGATTAAAAGAGAAGTAGAATGGAAAAACAAATACCTCTCTTTAACAGAGATTGGTCAAAAAATGTATGAAGAAATCGTACCTTCACAAGATGAGTTTCAACAAGCTCAATTCAGCAAATTAACCGAAGAAGAGCAATTACAATTACTTACTTTATTAAGGAAATTAAATAAAAAATGAATTAGAACGGAGGAAAGTTTATGGAGAAAATGAAAGGCATACATCATATCACTGCGATAGTTGGTGATCCACAAGAAAATATGGATTTTTACGCTGGGATTTTAGGTTTACGCTTTGTGAAAAAAACAATTAATTTTGATGATCCAGGTACGTATCACTTTTATTTTGGAGACGAAACTGCAAAACCAGGTACAATCATGACTTTTTTCCCTTGGGCAAATGCTTATAGAGGAAAAGTAGGAAGTGGGCAAGTAGGAATCACAACATTCTTAATTCCAGCTAACTCAATGGAATTTTGGGAAAACCGTTTAGCATCATTTAATATTCATACAAAAAAAGTAAGTCGATTTGGAGAAACATTTCTTCAATTTGAAGACTTTCATGGCTTACAGCTTGAATTAGTAGAAAGGGAAGCTGGCCAGGAAAATACTTGGGAATTTAATGGTGTTACAAAGGATGTAGCCATTAAAGGGTTTGGTGGTGCAGTTTTATATTCTGGAGCACCAAATAAAACAGCTGAACTGTTGGAAAACGTAATGGAATTAGAATGTTTAGGTCAAGAGGGTAACTATTTGCGTTTTAAGGCTGCTGGTGATATCGGAAATATTATCGATATTGAATTAGCAGCTGTTGGAAGAGGCGCTATGGGGGTAGGAACTGTCCATCATATTGCATGGAGGGCAAGTAATGATGAAGAACATGTTAAATGGCAAGATAAATTATATGAAAATCATTATGGAGTTACTGAAGTAAAAAATCGAAATTATTTTAACGCAATTTATTTTCGTGAAAATGGTGGATTATTATTTGAAATTGCAACTGATCCACCAGGATTTATGATTGATGAGAATATAGACCATTTAGGTGAACAATTAATGCTACCAAAGTGGCAGGAACCACATCGTGAAATAATAGAAAAACACTTACAACCTATTGTTGTTAGAGAAGTGAAAGGAGAATGACGATGAAACACGTATTTAATAGAGGAAGTAATCCATCGAAGCCAACATTTTTATTATTACATGGTACAGGTGGGAATGAACTTGATCTATTACCAATTGCAGATATGATCGATGATGAAGCTTCTGTATTATCAGTAAGAGGAAATGTGAGTGAAAATGGAATGCCACGTTTTTTTAAGCGATTAGCTGAAGGTGTATTTGATATGGAAGATTTAGTTTTCCGTACAAAAGAATTAAAAGAATTTATTGAATCAGCGTCCGCGGAACATGGATTTGATCCAAACAATATGATCGCAATTGGTTATTCAAACGGTGCAAACATTGCTGGAAGTCTACTATTCCATTATGAAAATGTATTTAAAGGTGCAATGCTATTGCATCCAATGGTACCGATTCGTGATTTAGAATTGCCAAATATGAAAGATGTGTCAGTTTTCATTGGAGCAGGCAAAAATGATCCAATCTGTTTACCACAAGAAACAGAAGAATTAGCATCATTGTTAGAAGGTGCCGGGGCAAAAGTCGGTACTCATTGGGAAAACATGGGGCATAGCTTAACTAGATCGGAAATTGAAGCAGCAACTGATTGGTACAAAAATAACTTTTAAGGAGTATGCAGTAATGATGAAATCTTTTTCTCCAACAGATTTAAGTGATCGTGATAATTATAAGTTCTTAATTGGTAGTATTATTCCAAGACCAATTGCTTTTGTTACAACTGAATCAAACGAGAATGTAGTAAATGGTGCACCATTTAGCTATTTCAACATCGTAACGGCTAATCCACCTATGATTTCTGTATCTGTTCAGCGACAAAATGGTAAACAAAAAGATACAGCTAGAAATGCGATTGAGAGAAAAGAGTTCGTTGTCCATATTGTTGATGAATCAAATGTTGAAGCGATTAATAAAACAGCAGCTGCATTGCCACCTACTGAAAGTGAAATTGAATTAGCAGGCTTAACACCAGTAGAAAGCGTAATGGTTTCAGTTCCAGGTGTGAAAGAGTCAAAAATTCGAATGGAATGTATTTTAGAACAGGCAATTCCATTAGGTAAAGATAATGAGGCTTGTGACTTATTAATAGGCAAGGTTGTTTATTTTCATATAGAAGATGAAATTTATGAAAATGGACGGATCGATGCAGATGGCTTAAAAGCAGTTAGCCGTTTAGCAGGGAATGACTATGCTAAAGTTGGGGAAATGTTTACGATTGATCGTCCTAAATAATATTTTAATCTGATTATCATTTTTTAGGATTTTGTTTACACATTGAAGTGAGGGGATGATTCCCTTCACTTTTTTATTGCATTAGATATCACAAATTGAACTATTTAGAATATAATTAAAGTTGTTATAATTTTATTAATAAATTTTTAATTAGTGGAGGAATTGAATGAGAACGCGTTTTTTTTCATTATTAGTAATAATACTCTTGCTTGTTTCGAGTATAATGACAAGCCCATCAATTAAAAACGTACAGGCAGCAAGTGCTCCGATAGAAATAGGATTTAATCCATTTGACTCTGCCATAGATCCAAATAAGCCTGTAATTTACCTAACAAAACTCGGGAGTAAAACGATTTACGCAGTAAACTATGAAACTAGTGAAATTAAGACATTGGATTTACCTAACCCTTCAGAACATATAGAGATTTATAAGGATAAATTATATGTAACTCAATTAAAGATGAATCATCATCCATATTATAGAAGTCCTTACACTGGAGGAATAGCAGAAGTTGATACGCAAGATTTTTCACTAATAGGAATGATTGATATTGATATCGATCCATATGATATAGCAATTGACAATGATGGTTATATTTACGTATCACCAGGTTCAGGTCAACTTCAAAGTTTGAAGGTGTACTCTTCTATCGATAAAAAGGAAGTAGTGAGTTCTTTTTCACCAAGTATAGATACACAGTCAAATCTTTATTTTGATTCTAAGGATTCGAAATTATATTCATTGTGTACATTATATTCTCCAATTGACATTCATGCCTTTGAAATAAATAAGGGGAATATTGTAAGCTCCTATGATTCACCTTATCATGGGGACTATGAGCTAAGTAAAGATGCGAAAATTTCCCCAAGTGGGCTATTTTATATAAGTACTGGAAATGTCTTTGAACTTGCACCATTAAAATCAGGGGATATGCAATATGTATTTAAATTAGGTGAAAATTATACTGATTATGCATTTAATGAGAATGAAAAACTGACTTTTGCAGCAAGTAATAAAAGTGGAATTGATGTATATAAAGGCAAGTCTAATGAATATCTCTATTCAATTAAAAATGATGTGAAAGTTGAAAAGTTACTTTATAATAATGGTTTGCTTGCTATTTATAAAAATGATGAAAAATATTATTTAGAGTTTATTCAAAACTATGGTCCAGAACCACTTGAATTAAAAGACAGCATTTATCATTTTACAAATGATGCTACAAGACCATTTTTTGATGGGGTGGATAGTATCCCTACTTTTGGTTATATTGAGCTTAAATTTAATCAATCGATTGTTCTTGATAATAATACGAGGATCAGCCTTGTAGGTCCAAAGGGACCAGTTAGTATCCATACTTATGCAGATAAAAAAGGGAAGCTAACTATTCAATCACAACCAAACGACCTAGAGCCTATTACATCCTATAAATTAATAATTGATAATAGTGCAATTTCTGGCTATCTTGGTAATAAGTTAAATAATCCTATTACAATGAATTTTCGAACAGAAGCTCCTTCTATGAGCAATCATATAGAATTTGATAGTACAAATGCTCCATCAGAATATAGTTTTACAGTAAAAACAAGTGGAGGATTTGAGCCTGAATACATGTTTCTCAGTTTAGATTATGGGGAATGGAAGGTTGTCCAAGATTATAGTTCTAATCCAACTTTAAAATGGTATTCAAATAATGTTATAGGCAATCATCGGTTTAAGGTACTAATTAAAAATGGTAATTCAATTAAACAATACGATGCTTCAATTGAATTTGAACAAATAATAGACCCAATTATTCCACAACTAACAATAAAGGCAGGTACAACAAAACCAATTAAAACAGATTTAACTATATTTTTTACTGCTATTGATAATATGGGAATTAAATATATAAGAATGCCTAATGGGGAAATAATTAAAGGTTCAGACATACTATATGGATCGGATGTTCCTTATTTAATTACTAAAAACGGTACATATTATTTTAAAGCAGAAGATCTTGCTGGAAATATAGTGACAAAATCTATTACCATCTCAAATATTTATAAAACGCCACCTGCAATGCCAGGTGTGAACGAGGTGTGGAATTCTCACACTTCAATAAAAGGGAAGACGATAGCGAATTATACTGTTACGGCATTTGTTAACAACAAAATGATTGGATCGGCTAAATCATCAAGTACTGGTTATTTCACAATTACAATTCCTAGACAGAGTGCTGGTACAAAAATCTCTGTAATTGTTACAGATCCAGCTGGTAATAAGAGTAGTGCAAGAGTTGTTACAGTTTTGGATAGAATCCCACCAGCTATACCTGTAATGAATAAAGTAACTTCTAAAACAACTACCATTACTGGTAAGACCGAAAAATATGCAATTGTTTATGTTTACAATGGAAGTAAATATTTAAATAAAGGTACAGCAAACTCAAGTGGATATTATAAAATAAGTATTAAAACACAGACAAAGGGTTCCAATTTAAAATTTTATGCTACTGACCAAGCTAAAAATAAAAGTAAATTAGGAAGTGTAAAAGTATATTAATTTGAAAAAATGATCCTATCCAATCTTGGGTAGGATTTTTTTATTTAAAAAATGAACGATTTGCAGAACCTAATCGTATAACAAATGAAAACTAAATAAATATTGAATAAGTTAGCTAGGAAGGAGGAAGAAATGGCAGATTTAGATGACTTAGAAATTATAAAATATGCTCAGCAAGGTGACCAAGATGCATTTGCTAAACTTTTTCAAATCCATTATTCCTTTTTATATAAATACGTTTTAAAGATGACGTTAAATCAACAAACAGCAGAAGACTTAGTGCAGGACACGATGCTGAAAGGTTATGACAATATAAAGAAATACAACGGCCAAACCAAATTTTCAACTTGGCTAATTACAATCGCTACTAGACTTTATTTAGATCAACAAAGAAAGAAAAAGCGTGAATGGTTTTGGCAAAAAAATGAGTCCGTAGAATTATCACGTTCCTTAAATTGGAAGTTGGCTTATAAAGGGTTTGAGTGGAGTGATATTATGGAGGGTTTTGAAAAGCTAAAGTCGGAAGTGCGAGCGGCCATATTATTAAAACATTACTACGGCTATACGAACGAAGAAATTGGAAATATGATGGGAATTCGAGAAGGCACGGTTAAATCAAGAATTCATAATGGGATGAAGGAATTAAGAAAGGAGTTAATGCAAGATGGATAAAGAAGAAATTGTTTCAGCATTTAAGCAGTTTGATGAAATAGCAAATATTAACGAACCTTCAATCAATGAGATTATAGAAAAAATTAAAATACACCAGGAAAAAAAGAAAACCATTTATCTTAAAGAACTAATCGTATTTATCTGTGTAGCATGCAGTCTATTCATCGGAGCATTTCTTGTTGCTTTAGAGGCACCAGTAAGCATTGTTATTATTCAAGGTTTAGGCTTTATTGTTCTACCAATTATTTTTAAACGAGATAAAAAGAAAATTGAAAGTGAGTTGATCTAAAGTGGAATGGACAACAGAAAATATTATCATATTAGTTTTAGTCTTTACAATTTTAATAACTCAAAGTATCACACTTTTTACAAAAGCTAAAAAGAGAAATCGTTCAGCTTGGTTATGGGGGATGTTAGGAATGATTCAATTCCCTTGGCCTAGTGTATTCTTTTACTTTTTAGTTGTTCGAAAAGATCGAAAAAAACTAAATTAAGAAAGTGAGTGGTTTGGGATGGAAATCAGACCAGCGTTAAATATAAAAGAGACAACATTTCAAAAATGGATAAATGGGATTTCGCTACTTATAACCGTTTTATCTGGAGCTTATTTAATGATGACTTATCATAAGCTACCAAGTGAAATACCAATGCATTTTAATGTGAATGGAGATATCGATAATTGGGGCCCAAAATGGACAATTTTCATTATATGGGGATTTGGGCTTATTCTTTATTTCGTCAATTCTAGCCTTCAGACAATTTCTCAAAAATATAATTATATCGTAAAAATTACAAAAGAAAATGCAGAGAAACAATACAAATTAGTGTTACAAATGATGTCATTTTTAAAGCTAGAAATCATGATTATAATTGCATACCTTATCTGGGTAGTTGTACAAAATTCACAAGGAACGATGGATCAACTGAATATTTTTATTATGGTAGGATTTGTAACTTGTTTATTTAGTACACTGGTTGTGTATGTGATTAAATCAAGGAAATATCGATAGTGTAGAAATACTAGACTAATTGGAAAGGTTCAATTTTAGTCTAGTATTTTTAATTTTATGTTTGACAATTTTAGTGTATTACCTGTATAGTACACGTATAAGGTGTATTAATCGAGTAATACGCATAGTTATGTATTAAGTGTATGAACTAAGTAGTACACACACATACTAATTAAATTGCAATAAGGACGAGGAGGTGGATTGATGGAATTTATAGTGAATAATCGTGAACCCGTTTATTTACAGGTCGTTAGGCATTTTAAACAACAAATTGCCAAAAGACTATTAGAAGCAGGTCAAGAAATACCATCAAGAAGAGAATTAGCTGTTCAATTTAATATAAATCCAAATACTGTACAAAAAGCATACAAGGAAATGGAGGAACAAGGATTGATTACGACTGAACGAAATTTCCCTAGTAAGATTACGACTGATATAAAAGTGTTAAATGGTGTACGAAATGAATTAATTATGGAAGCTGTAAATGAATTTGTCGATTCAATTAAAGTAATAAATGTTCCGGTTGAAGAGTTACTTACAATGGTGAAACAAAACTATGAACAAAAGATAAAAGAAGAAGGGAAAGGAGAGGCTTAAATGATCCAAGTAAAAAATGTTTCAAAAAAATATGGTCGGAAAAATGTTTTACGTGATATTTCTTTCACAGCAAATAAAGGAGAAATCACTTGTTTAATTGGTATTAATGGTGTTGGTAAGTCTACAACGATGAAGGCAATTATGGGGATTACGCCAATCGATCGCGGTGAAATATTAATAGATGATAAGAAAATGAATCATACAATGTACGAAAATATCACCTTTATTCCAGACACACTTACAATGCTACCTAGTTTTACAGTTGGAGAAGCAATGCAGTTTATGAAGGATTTTTATGTGAATTGGAATCCAGAACGTGCAAAAGAATTACTTGGATTTTTCCGTTTAAAGGAAGATGAAAAATTAGGTGAGCTTTCAAAAGGGAATGCTGCAAAAGCAAATTTACTTTTTGGTTTAGGACTAGATGTAGATTATGTTCTGATGGATGAACCTTTTTCAGGTATCGATATGTTTAGTAGAGAACAAATTGCAAAAGTGTTTACGAGTCACTTAATTGAGGATCGAGGCGTGATTATAACTACTCATGAAATTAGTGATATTGAGCATTTAATCGATAAGGTCGTTTTATTAGATAACGGCGAAATACTGAAAGAGTTTTACACAGAAGAAATTCGATTAGAAGAAGGTAAATCAGTGATGGACGTAATGAGAGAGGTGTATGAGTCTTGAATCGATATTTAAAACTAGTTAACTTTGAAGTTAATCGATTTTTTAAATTATATATAGGGCTACTTATTATTGTAGCTATTTCGCAGTTTGTGAGTTTATTTGCAGTAAAGTCTTCTTATATGAAAATGGCGAATGATGCAAATTACGCAAGCTCTATGAAAGCAACGGAGGAATTTATTACAAGGTATGGATTGATTAGTTTTAACCAGGTTGCTAATCATGCATTATTTATTGGACCTATTGTGATCAGTATCGCTTTAATGATGTTCTATGTTTTTATCATTTGGTACAGAGATTATTTCGGAAAAAACACGTTTATTTACCGTTTATTTATGCTTCCAACTTCAAGAATGACAATTTACTTTGCAAAAGCGACTACGATCTTAATTATGGTGTTGAGTTTACTCGCTTTTCAACTAATACTTTTACCAATTGAAATAAACGTATTTCAACAAATCATTCCAAGTGAACTTTTAGGAAAAATGAATACGATTAATCTTGTTATGGGTCCTAATATTTTTCAAATGATTTTACCAAGTAATTTTGTGGATTTTATTTTTAGGTACCTTATTGGAATGGGCTTAGTGTTTACCCTTTTCACATTCATACTATTAGAACGTAGTTATCGCTGGAAAGGTATATTATTTGGGATTTTATACGCTATGGTAATTGTAGTTTTAATTCTTATACCAGAGATTATTCAATCTTACGTTTTTGGTGATTTCTCATTTTATCCAAGCGAAGTCATTTATATGGAAATAGGTCTTTTTGCAATCATTATTACAGGTTCAATCTTATTTAGTAAATATTTATTAAAAAATAAAGTATCGGTGTAAGGAGGAGTTAAGAGTGAAGCGATATCGTAATTTGGCAGTAATAGCCGTTGTCACGACAATCAGTTTAGGTACGTTTTTTACGAAAGTAGCTATGTCAGAAAGTAAGTTGCCTAAATTTTACTTAAAGACCGAAAATGGAGATTCGAAATACGTTAAAAATTTAGTTCTTAGCGGTGGATACGGTCAGGATGGAGGTAGAGGCTTAAGTATCACTACTGCCGGAAGTGAATATAAAGATACTAATTCAATGCTTAGTGAACTTGATAGTGAATACTATGACTTAAAAAAATTAAATGATTTAAAAAAGAAAGAAAGAAACTTTATGCGCGGAAAAATTTCTTCTTCTCAATTTTATATCGATAAAGATTTTGCATGGCACGCCGAGGTAAAAGGTGGAAAACTTGATGGTACGTATGAGCATCAAAATAATCATTTTAAAATGTATATAGATGGTCTTGATCTTCAAAATAAAGACCGTTATACATTTAAAATTGATATCCCTGGTGAAGAAAACTACTCGTATATAAATGTAGAGGATGTACAATTAATTGGTAAAGATTTAGTTGTTACTACTTATCAAAATAAAACGATAGATAATAATACAAAATCAGATGTAAATGTCGATCAAACAGAACTAGTTATGTATCGAATTAATGTAAACCAAAAGAAAATTGTTGATCGTAAAGTGATTAATAAATCATCCAATGACCAAAAGACACACACTCATACTGAATTACAAAGCACGATATCAGAAACAGATCAAACGATTCCTTCTAAATTCAGTGTCTACAAAAAGTCAAAACTAAAGGATACAGTTCAATCGAATGGAGAAACAACAACTGAAGAAATTAGTAATGAAGTATTCGTATTTAATTTAGAAACCGATAAAGAAGAACCTTTAAATTTATCGAATGAACAAAAAGAACAATTAAAGCAGAGTAATGTAATCATTGATAAAGATAACTTGTATTTTATAACGAACGGTGATAAAAATCTTTCAGTATTAAAGTATAACCTTAACAATAAAAAAGTTGAAGGTGTACCAGTACTTACTTCTAAAATTAATGGTAATAATCTTTCAAATTATAAAATTATTGACGGAAAACTGTACGCAATTACGAATAATGTAGAAGGTCCAGAAAAGAGCAATAAAGAATTCAGTATTACTGACTTAGCAAATGGACAAAGTGTTTTCGAAGGTAAGATCGAAGTAAAGAATAGTAAAGGAAATGCTAGTAAAGCATTAAAAAAATTACAGATATATGATTTTAAGGTTGAATAAGTAGGGCAGGAAAAAGAAAAGACATGGGTTATAGGAAAAGATTTTATAAAAGTTATAAAATCTTTTCCTACTCCTTCTTCTTTCTTAATTCCTGTTCTTTTTTTACCTCATCCTTCACTTAAGGAATGTACGTTCTAGTTTAATTACTTGAATTCGTACTTAAACATCGATATTATGTAAAGATGATTATTTTTTAAAGTACGTTTGTTCTGTTTTTGATTGATTTTTAAAATTTTGTGGTAAAATAGAAGGATAGGTATGTTTTGGAAATGGAGGCGGGGAAGATGGAGCAGAATTTCGAGATAGTTTCTAATTATTCACCTCAAGGTGACCAGCCAAATGCGATTAAGCAGTTAGTTGATGGGGTTAAAAATGGTAAAGAGCATCAAGTTTTATTAGGTGCAACAGGTACGGGAAAAACGTTTACCATTTCAAATGTAATTAAAGAAGTAGGAAAACCAACATTAGTATTTGCTCACAATAAAACATTAGCAGGGCAATTATATAGTGAATTAAAAGAGTTTTTTCCAAATAATGCAGTTGAGTATTTCGTTAGTTACTATGATTATTTTCAGCCAGAAGCTTATGTACCTCAAACGGATACTTATATTGAAAAAGATTCAAGTATTAACGATGAAATTGATAAGTTACGTCACTCTGCAACTTCTTCCCTTTTTGAACGTAAGGATGTCATTATTGTAGCGAGTGTTTCTTGTATTTACGGTTTAGGTTCTCCTGAAGAATATCGTGAATTAGTTTGTTCTCTTCGTATTGGGATGGAAATTAGTAGAGACGACCTATTACATAAATTAGTAGATATTCAGTATGCTCGTAATGATATTGACTTCTCACGTGGTACATTCCGAGTTCGTGGTGATGTTGTTGAAATATTCCCAGCATCACGTGATGAGCACTGTATTCGTGTAGAATTTTTTGGTGATGAAATTGAGAGAATTAGAGAAGTGGATGCATTAACAGGCGAAATTTTAGGTGACCGTGAACACGTTGCAATTTTCCCGGCTTCCCACTTCGTTACACGTGAAGAAAAAATGAAAATTGCCATTAAAAATATTGAAGTTGAGTTAGAAGAACGTTTAAAGGAAATGAGAGATAACGGTAAGTTACTAGAAGCTCAAAGGCTTGAGCAGCGAACTAGATATGATTTAGAAATGATGAACGAGATGGGATTTTGTTCAGGAATTGAAAACTATTCCCGTCATCTAACGCTGAGACCACCAGGTTCTACGCCTTATACATTATTAGATTATTTTCCAGAAGATTTCTTAATGGTGATTGACGAGTCACATGTTACAGTTCCGCAAATCCGAGGAATGTTTAACGGTGACCAAGCTCGAAAACAAGTATTAGTAGATCATGGATTCCGTCTGCCTTCTGCTTTGGATAATCGACCTTTAAAATTTGCAGAGTTTGTGGAAAAAGTGCAACAAACTATATACGTAACTGCGACACCTGGACCATATGAGCTAGAACTGTGTCCTGAGAAAGTAGAGCAAATTATTCGTCCAACAGGTCTACTAGATCCAACGATAGATGTTCGTCCGATTGAAGGTCAAATTGATGATTTAATCGATGAAGTTCGTAATCGTATTGCTAAAAATGAGAGAGTACTAATTACTACTCTAACAAAGAAAATGTCTGAAGACTTAACGGATTATTTGAAAGAAATCGGAATTAAGGTTAACTATTTGCATTCTGAAATTAAAACGCTTGAACGAATTGAAATTATTCGTGATCTTCGTTTAGGTAAATATGATGTGTTAATTGGTATTAACCTTTTACGAGAAGGGATAGATATTCCTGAAGTTTCATTAGTTGTCATTTTAGATGCAGATAAAGAAGGATTTTTACGATCTGAACGTTCATTAATCCAAACAATTGGTCGAGCTGCAAGGAATTCAAATGGTCATGTTATTATGTATGCTGATAAAATGACGAATTCGATGGATATTGCGATTAATGAAACAAAACGTCGTCGTGAGATTCAGGAAGAATATAACAAAAAACATGGAATTACTCCTAAAACGATTATTAAGCAAGTACGTGATGTGATTCGTGCTACTTCTGTAGCTGAAGAAGAAGAAGTTTATGAAAACGGCATTAGTGCTAAATATAAGAAAATGAACAAAAAAGAACGTCATTTATTTATTCAATCAATTGAAATGGAAATGAAGGACGCAGCGAAGGCGCTTGATTTTGAACGAGCAACAGAACTTCGTGACTTAATATTAGAATTGAAGTCTGAGAGGTGAAGAACTTGAAAAGTATGAATGAAATAATCATTAAAGGGGCCAGAGCGCATAACTTAAAAAATATTGATGTTACGATTCCTCGTAATCAATTAGTAGTTGTAACTGGTTTATCTGGATCAGGTAAGTCATCTCTAGCATTTGATACGATTTATGCAGAAGGTCAACGCAGATATGTAGAATCATTATCTGCGTATGCTCGTCAATTTTTAGGTCAAATGGATAAACCTGATGTTGATTCAATCGAAGGACTTTCACCTGCGATTTCAATTGATCAAAAAACGACTAGCCGAAATCCTCGTTCGACAGTTGGTACTGTAACAGAGATCTACGACTATTTGCGACTTCTTTATGCTCGTATTGGAACGCCGATTTGTCCAAATCATGGGATCGAAATTACTTCTCAAACAGTTGAACAAATGGTAGATCGTGTAATGGAGTATCCTGAACGAACGAAAATTCAAGTGCTTGCTCCGGTGGTGTCTGGTCGTAAAGGTACACATGTAAAAGTATTTGAAGAAATTAAAAAACAAGGGTTTGTGCGCGTTCGTGTTGACGGTGAATTATTTGATGTATCTGATGAAATAGAATTAGAGAAAAATAAGAAGCATTCAATCGAAGTTGTAATTGACCGTATTGTTGTAAAAAATGGTGTAGCATCTCGACTAGCTGATTCTCTTGAAACAGCATTAAAACTAGGAGAAGGTCGAGTTATTATTGATGTAATAGGTGAAGAGGAATTACTTTTTAGTGAACATCATGCATGTCCACTATGTGGATTCTCAATTGGAGAATTAGAACCGCGCATGTTTTCGTTTAACAGCCCATTTGGTGCTTGTCATTCATGTGATGGATTAGGAACGAAATTAGAAGTAGATATAAACTTAGTGATCCCAAATGATGAATTAACTCTTAAAGAAAATGCTATAGCACCGTGGGAATCCATTAGCTCGATGTATTATCCGCAATTACTAGAAAGTGTATGTAATCATTACGGGATTGATATGAATATTCCATTTAAAGACATACCAAAAGATCTACAAGATAAAATTCTTTATGGTAGTAATGGCGAACAAATCTATTTTAAATATGATAACGAGCAAGGTCATGTACGTGAAGCAATGATTGAATTTGAAGGGGTAATTTCGAATGTAGAAAGACGTTTTAAAGAAACATCTTCAGATTTTATTCGTGAGCAAATGGAAAAATACATGGCGCAACAACATTGTCCAACTTGTAAAGGGCATCGTCTAAGAAAAGAGGCCCTTGCAGTATTTATTGGTGGCTTGCATGTCGGTGAAGTAACAAAAATGTCAGTTAAAGAAGCGTTTGATTTCTTTGGATCGCTTGATTTAACGCCAAAACAAGAAAAAATTGCAAATCTAATCCTTCGAGAAATTAGAGAGCGTTTAGGCTTTTTAGTAAATGTAGGTTTAGATTATTTAACATTGAACCGAGCTGCAGGTACATTATCTGGTGGAGAAGCTCAAAGGATTCGTTTAGCGACTCAAATTGGTTCGAGATTAACTGGTGTATTATATATTTTGGATGAGCCATCAATTGGATTACACCAACGTGATAATGATCGTTTAATCTCAACATTGTTAAATATGAGAGACATCGGAAATACATTAATTGTTGTAGAACATGATGAAGATACGATGCTAGCAGCGGATTATTTAATTGATATCGGACCGGGAGCTGGTATTCACGGTGGACAGGTCATATCACAAGGAACGCCAAATGAAGTAATGAATGATCAAAATTCATTAACAGGGAAGTACTTATCGGGTGAGAAATTTATTCCTGTACCGCTTGAGCGTAGAAAAGGCGATGGACGTGAAATTAAAATTGTTGGAGCAAAAGAAAACAATTTAAAAAATGTATCAACTTCATTCCCATTAGGTACATTCGTTGCAGTAACAGGTGTATCAGGATCAGGGAAAAGTACATTAATTAATGAGATTTTATATAAATCATTAGCTCAAAAATTAAATGGATCGAAAGTACGTCCAGGGGAGCATAAAGAAATAAAAGGGATTGAACAATTGGAGAAGGTTATTGATATTGATCAATCACCAATTGGTCGTACTCCTCGTTCAAATCCGGCTACTTATACTGGTGTGTTTGATGATATTCGAGATGTATATGCCGCTACGAATGAGTCAAAAGTTCGCGGTTATAAGAAAGGTCGTTTTAGCTTCAACGTTAAAGGTGGTAGATGTGAAGCATGTCGAGGCGATGGAATTATAAAAATCGAAATGCATTTCTTACCTGATGTTTACGTACCATGTGAGATTTGTCATGGTAAACGATATAATCGAGAAACTTTAGAAGTTAAGTATAAAGATAAATCGATCTCTGAAGTTTTAGATATGACAGTTGAGGATGCAGTTTCATTCTTTGAAAATATTCCTAAGATAAAACGTAAACTTCAAACGTTAAATGATGTAGGTTTAGGTTATATTACATTAGGACAACCTGCTACGACTTTATCTGGCGGAGAAGCACAACGTGTAAAACTAGCTTCCGAGCTTCATAAACGTACGAATGGAAGAACTTTATATATATTAGATGAACCTACTACAGGGCTTCATGTTGATGATATTGCTCGATTATTAGTTGTTTTACAAAGACTAGTAGATAATGGGGATACTGTTCTTGTAATTGAACATAACTTAGACGTTATTAAAGCAGCCGACCATCTAATCGATTTAGGACCAGAAGGTGGAGACAAAGGTGGTACGATCGTAGCAACTGGTACACCAGAGAAGCTATGTAAAGTTGAAGCATCTCATACAGGAAAGTATTTAAAAGCAGTTTTAGAACGTGACAAAGCTAGAATGGAAAAAAGATTAGCAGTGATGGAATCTTAATGTGAAAGAGTAGTTGATTGAAACGAAAAGGGTGCTCAACTCCAGTTGAACTAGCTAAGATAGCAAGCATTCTGAAACGGAAATCAACTATTCTTCTTTTTCTTTGTCAGAATGTTGATCTATAATACGGTCAATACTGTAGTGAAAATCAAGCTCACTAAACTCCTTTTACGAAAATTTGGTCATTAATTGACAAGTAGGACTTAATGACATTCTTAGTTCCTTTTACTTGAAAAGTAGTCCACATTTCTTTAATGTTTTAACATAGAATAAATAATGAAATAGAAAAATAGTAATGATAAAAAAATGAGGGCGTATCGATAGAGAGGAGATTTTTGTGAAAAAACTATATCGATCTTCTAAAGATTCTATGCTTGCAGGTGTTTGTGGTGGATTAGGTAAGTATTTTAATTTGGACAGTACATTAATCCGTTTACTGTTTGTAATATTATTCTTCGTAGGGTTTGGGGCACTTCTATTTGTGTATTTAATTTGGATATTCGTTGTTCCAGAAGAAGGTGACGTGAAATAAATGAGATGGTTATTTTCATTAGCTATTAATAGCTTAGTATTTATTGTAGTAGCAGGATTTCTGCAACCTGATTTTTATGTAAAAAATATTCCAACGGCTATCATTGCTGCGTTGGTGTTATCAATCTTAAATACAATTATTCGCCCAATCTTAATTTTAATCACTTTACCTGTAACCATTTTTACAATGGGATTATTCCTGTTTATTATTAATGCATTTACGCTAGAAATTACTGATTATTTATTAGGGGATGCCTTACGAGTAAATGGATTTGGAACTGCTATTATTGCATCGATTCTAATTAGTACATTCAGTATGTTAATTCAATATTTTGTGTTTGGTTCAAAGGACAAAAAAAAGCATAGTCATCGGTAGAAAAAGAGGAGTCTCTTAAGTTAAAGTACTTTTGAGAGTCTTTTTTTTGTTTTTTAGATTAATGGGATTTGCGAACATTATGTGAACTCCGTTGTTATCTAACTGATGCTAAAACTGATTGGAGTTACTTAATATCGTGATAAATTCACTTTTACATTAATGATTTTTAATCGTTTTAGCGTAGTTAGTGACTTGTCGACATTTTCCCGCAAAGTTTAAAAATGGTACAATATGAGTGATAATACATAATTATTAATCCTTAGGAGGCTTGTATGGCTAAATTACGTACAAAGAATTTAGTTGAGTATTTTAAATTAGAGGTTATTAGTGGAAGTGCGGGTTTGAATCGTTCGATTAACACGACTGACTTATCTCGCCCAGGTATAGAGGTTGCAGGTTTTTTTACATACTATCCATCTGATCGAGTACAATTATTAGGGAAAACAGAATTAACTTTTTATCATAGCTTAACTGACGAAGAAAAACATAATCGATTAAGAAAACTTTGTGCAGATGATACGCCTTGTATAATCGTGACACGTGGTTTAGAAATTCCATCCGAATTAATTGAAGCGGGTGAAGAAACTGGCGTACCTATTTTACTCTCAAACAGTAAGACAACTAAAATGTATAGTAGACTTACGAGTTATTTAGAGGCTAAACTTGCTCCAACTACAGCATTACACGGTGTACTAGTAGATATTTATGGTGTCGGTGTATTAATTACTGGTAAAAGTGGAGTAGGTAAAAGTGAAACGGCTCTAGAGTTAGTAAAACGTGGTCATCGATTAGTAGCAGATGATTCAGTAGAGATTCGTCAAACTGATGAGGATACGCTGATTGGTTCATCACCAGAATTAATTGAGCATTTATTAGAAATTCGTGGATTAGGAATTATTAATGTAATGACTCTTTTCGGAGCAGGATCTGTACGTAATTACAAACGTATTACGTTGAACATTGATTTAGAGACTTGGGACTCCCAAAAGGTTTACGACCGAGTTGGCTTAGACGATGAAAAACTTAAAATATTAGATACAGATATTTCGAAAATCACATTGCCTGTTCGACCAGGTCGAAATTTAGCTGTTATTATTGAAGTAGCAGCGATGAATTTCCGTTTGAAAAATATGGGTGTAAATGCTGCTCAGCAATTTGCAGATCGTTTAGAGAAAGTAATTCAAGGCGGTAATAATGTTAGTGATTTAATTTAATGAAAAAGTGGGGAAATTGAAATGGAGTCAAATATTCAGCCATTAGATAAAGTATTTTTACACTTAGGTCCTCTTTCAATAAAGTGGTATGGGGTATTGATCGGTTTAGGTGTTGTATTAGGTTTATGGTTAGCAATTCGTGAAAGTAAACGACGTGGAATACCTGATGATACATTTTTGGATCTTATTTTAGTAGCTCTACCCTCAGCAATTATAGGGGCTAGAATTTATTATGTACTCTTTGAGTGGAGCTATTATTCTAAGCATGTTAGTGAAATTCCGGCCATTTGGCATGGAGGATTAGCTATTCACGGTGGTTTGATTGGAGCATTTATTGCTAGTTACTTCTTTTCAAAGAAAAGAGGCATTTCATTTTGGAAGCTTGCAGATATTGCAGCACCAAGTATTTTAGTAGGCCAAATGCTTGGACGTTGGGGAAACTTCATGAACCAAGAGGCTCATGGTGGACCAGTAACTAGATCATTTTTAGAAAGTCTTCATTTACCTACTTGGATCATTAATCAAATGTATATTGATGGAACATATTATCATCCAACGTTTTTATATGAATCCTTATGGAGTTTGTTAGGGATTATTTTCTTACTAATTTTAAGAAGAGTGAATCTAAGACGTGGTGAAATGATTTTAACTTATTTAATTTGGTACTCAGTTGGTCGTTTCTTTATTGAAGGACTAAGAACAGATAGTTTAATGTTAACAAGTACAATTAGAATGGCTCAATTTATTTCAGTCGTAATTATCATACTATCTATTATCATTCTTGTTTATCGTAGAGTTAAAGGGTTATCGAATGAGCGTTATTTAGACGCATAAGTTTGTAAAACAGGAGTGGGGAGCACGTTGGAAACTTTAAAGAGAGGGTTACTAGTTGGTTTACAAACTTCTTGGAAAATAGGGAAAATAATTTTCCCTATTTCTTTCATTTTAACGATTATTAAAGAAACTGCACTAATGGACTGGTTTGTTAATATTCTTGAACCATTAATGAGTTTTATCGGTTTAAAGGGAGATGCAGCATTAGTATTAGTTTTAGGAAATGTTTTAAATCTATATGCAGCCCTTGGAGCAATGCTACCGATGGATTTAACTGTTAAGGAGGCATTGATCCTTGCAGTTATGTTAAGTTTTTCTCATAATCTATTTGTTGAAACGACAGTAGCTACTGCTGTAGGAGTTCGAGCATCTTTTGTTGTTTTAGTAAGGATTGGATTTGCAATTATATCTGCTATTTGTATTCATTTCTTTTGGTCTGGTGGAACAGAATTTGTTCATAAAGGCATTGCTGTTGCAGAAAGCGTTAACCAGTCAGGATGGGATATCGTTTATAATGCCATCATCTCGTCATTAATTGGTATTTTAAACCTTATTAAAATTGTTTTTCCATTAATGTTAGTTATTCAAATTGCAAAAGACTTTGGGTGGATGAATTATATAACAAAAGCATTATCTCCATTTACTAAATTAATCGGTGTTGAAGCAAAAGCTGGAGTTACATTAGCTGCGGGATTGTTTTTTGGATTAGCTTTTGGAGCAGGTGTTATGATTCAAGCCGTTAAAGAAGATGGTGTTTCGAAACGAGATTTATACCTCGTTTTCTTATTTTTAGTAGCTTGTCATGCTGTAGTAGAAGATACACTTCTCTTTATTCCTTTAGGGATTCCAGTTTTATACTTATTTTTAATTCGTTTCTTTGTCGCATTAGTTGTTACTTGTATAGTTGCAAGAATCGTAGGAAGAGTAGGTAGAAAAACTGAATCAAGTTTAAAAGCTGAAGTGAAATAGAAAGGAATTTCTTATGAAAATTAATACAATCCTATTTGATTTAGATGGTACTTTAATCAATACAAATGAATTAATTATTGCTTCATTCTTGCATACTTTGAATAAATATTATCCTGAACAATATAAACGTGAACATGTTATACCTTTTATGGGTCCAACTTTAACTGAATCATTCTCTACGGTAGATGCAGAAAGAGTTGACGAGTTCATCTCGGAATATCGTAGTTTTAATATGGAGATGCATGATGAGTTTGTCGAGGAGTATGAAACGGTTTATGAGACGATTGAAACTTTACACAAATTAGGATATAAAATTGGGATTGTCACAACAAAGGCACGAAATGTTGTTGAAATGGGTTTAAGTTTTAGTCGATTAAAGCAATTCTTTGATACTGTTATCACAATTGATGACGTGCAAAATGCAAAACCACATCCAGAACCGATTCAATTAGCTTTAAAAAAATTAAATTCTATTCCTGAAGAGAGTATAATGGTGGGCGATAATTACCATGATATTGAAGGTGGTCGAAATGCTGGAACGAAAACAGCAGGTGTTGCTTGGTCACTAAAAGGTAAAGAATTTTTAGCAACTTTTAAACCTGATTTTATGCTTGAAAAAATGAGTGATCTGTTACCAATTTTAGGAATTGATGAGAATTGAGGAAAACGAAACGCTACCTAATTGAAGGTGAAAATTCACTTTGGCAAGTCTACAAGACTGTTTCGTTTTGGAAAACATTTCGAAATACGATTGTCATTGAAATAGCTCGTTATATCCCTTTCTTTAGACTAAAAAACTGGATGTATAGGAATCTCATTGGAATGAAAGTAGGAAAGTATGCAGCGTTTGCATTTAAAGTAACGCCTGATTTAATGTTTCCGGAATTAATTTCAGTAGGTAAGAATTCGATTATCGGCTATAATACAACAATCTTAGCGCATGAATATTTAATTAATGAATATCGATTAGGAGAAGTCATTATTGGTAATAATGTGTTAGTTGGTGCAAATACGACAATCCTGCCGGGTGTCACAATAGGCGATGGTGCGAAAGTTTCAGCTGCAACACTAGTCAACAAGGATGTTCCAGCTGGTGCATTCGTTGGAGGTAATCCGATGGTTATTATTTCATTACCTCAATCTGAAACTACTATTTAAAAAGTGGTTTTCAATATTTTTTGTTTCGGTTAAAATAATACTTTGACAACTTATTTAGATAATGTGGAAATTGTACGTTCGTCTAAAATTCTTATAATTTGGACGGCGACTATTTCCTCTTTTTATGTGATATACTGTGATAAGCTTGAAAAACTGGAGGATCGAATGTCTGAAAATTTGGGGAATCAAACAAATCAATTTCATAATGTCGTTTCGTTCTCGTTACCGAAAGATTATTTCTATGAAAAAGGGATGAAAGCTTATAATAGTAACGATTCTGAACAAGCGATTTATTATTTAAAAAAAGCTGCTGAAAATGAAGAAAATCAAACAGTTCTTATAGATATTTCTAGAAAGCTTTTATCATTACATCAATATCAAACTACAATAACCATTTTAGAATATATTTTAGATAAATTTCCAACAAATGAGGATGTATATTATTTATTAGCATTTGCATTTTTTGAATTAGGATTATTCCAAAAAGCTAATTTGTATGCTCAAAAGTATTTAGAAATTGGCACAGATGAAGAGCAATTAGAAGAACTAGAAGACTATTTAGATATTATTCATAGTGAAGAAGATGATGATTTAAGTATTAATGATGATTTATTAGTGCTTCAAGAGCGAGTTACAAGCTATTTGGCAAATCATGATTGGAAATCTGCTAAAACAACTTTACTTACTATTGTTGATAAGTATCAAGAATTTTGGCCAGCTTATAATAACTTAGCTTTAGTAGAGCTTCATTTAGGTAATCCTGAGGAAGCTGAAAGAGTATTACAATATGTTTTAGAACAAAATCCAGGTAATTTATCAGCCTTAATTCATTTAACAATGCTAAAAAGAATATTAAATGAACAGGAAATTGCTCTGCAATATCTTGAAGGCTTATCAAATATTGTTCCAATCTCTGAAGAGCACCGTCACAAGCTTGGCGTACTTTTCTATCAGTTCAAGAAGTATGAAGAAGCTTATAAGTTATTTAATTTACTTTACATGGAAAGACCAGATCGAGAAATACAGTTTTATTATATGTTCTGTGATGCAGCTTATCAATCTGGAAGAATTGAAACGGCGGAGCGTATTTGGAATTTTGAAATGACAAGTGAATTTGATGATCATGAGGAATTGGCTCCATGGGCTGAAAAAAAACATTCATCAAATGAAATCGAACAATTAATGGCTGAAACAGAGTACCAAGCAAAATACTCCAATTCGAATAGTGAGAGATGGGGATTAATCTATTTTATGAAGGAATATTATTATGAACAAAAATTCAGTTCAATCCTTCAAGATTTAAATCCATTAGAAAATATTGGTCTTGATGAACAATTAGAACAAGTACTTCTAAATAATATGTGTTATCTAGAGCCGCATCCATCACTGAATATTGCGATTAACGGAGCAAAGAAAGTACAAACGACTTGGGAAGAAGATTATATAATACTACGTAATCATCTTCAATTATGGTTTTTCGCTATATGTGAACTTACATTAAAATATAAAGAATTACCTGTAAATGAAGATGTTTTATTAGCTGCTACACATTATCTTGTTGAAAATGAAGTAAAACGTGTATCACAAAAGAAAATTGCAGCAAACTATAATATCTCTACCTATTTATTAAATAAAGGCATTAACGCCATTCGAAGCTTGTTTTAATACCAGATGGTGTTAATGCAAGCTTTCTTTATTTCTCATTAAGGTAAGTATAAATTGGCAGCAAGGATTTGTACTCGATGTGGTAGCCGATTCTAGAATTAAGTATAAGTGCAACTACGCCTCTGACTTCGCCTTAATGGCTCGTCAGTCGAAGAGTTTTCTTTATCATGAGCATATGATTTGTTGTTTTATGTCATCGCGTATTAGGATAGTGATAGTTAATGAAGTAGGGCAATTAGCCATTTAAGTACAAGGAGTGATTAAGAAATGGAAGAAAAAATTTATGATGTTATTATCATTGGAGCTGGTCCTGCAGGGATGACTGCAGCTGTATATACATCTCGTGCAAATCTTTCTACATTAATGATGGAACGTGGTATTCCAGGTGGACAAATGGCAAATACTGAAGAAATTGAAAACTACCCAGGTTTTGATAGTATTTTAGGTCCAGATTTATCAAATAAAATGTTTGATCATGCGAAAAAATTTGGTGCTGAATACGCTTATGGTGACATTAAAGAAATTATCGACGGTAAAGAATATAAAACAATCATTGCTGGTAAAAAAGAATACAAAGCACGCGCAATTATTATTTCAACTGGTGCAGAATACAAAAAAATTGGTGTTCCAGGTGAGCAAGAGCTTGGCGGACGTGGTGTATCTTACTGTGCAGTTTGTGATGGAGCATTCTTTAAGGATAAAGAATTAGTTGTTATAGGTGGCGGAGATTCAGCAGTAGAAGAAGGCGTATATTTAACTCGATATGCTTCTAAAGTTACAATCGTTCACCGTAGAGATCAATTACGAGCTCAAAAAATTCTTCAAGACCGTGCATTTGCAAATGAAAAAATTTCATTTATTTGGAATTCAACAATTAAAGAAGTTAACGGAACTGATGGTAAAGTAAGTAGCGTAACGCTTGTAGATACTCAAAATGGTGAAGAATCTGAATTTAAAACAGATGGCGTATTTATCTATATTGGAATGCTTCCATTAACAAAACCATTCTTAAGTTTAGGTATTACAAATGAAAATGGATATATCGAAACAAATGATGTGATGGAAACAAGAGTACCAGGTATTTTTGCAGCTGGTGATGTTCGTGAAAAAACTTTACGTCAAGTTGTAACAGCTACTGGAGACGGAAGTATTGCTGCTCAAGCAGTACAACATTATATTGAAGAATTAAAAGAAGAATTATCTAAAACTAACTAATCTTGATTAGAAACAATAAATTGAAATATAAAATTAAGTTTTAGAATTGTGAACGAAATTGTAATATTCTGAAACTTATATGTAATTAGGGTGTAACTCTCTTGAAATATAGTTACTGTAATATAGACAATAACCAGAGAGCCCCCTAATATATATAGGAACATGGATATGCGCTTGTCCATGTTCCCTTTTTTTGTGCACTAAAGTATAAATTTGCAGCGACAAAGAAGGACCGGACGCAGTAAGATTTATTATAAGTTTAACTACGCCTTTAGTCTTCGCGAAAAAGCGCGTAAATCAGGTGAGTTTTCTTTATTTGTCTCCGAAAGTGATCGATTTTGTTCCCTCAACCGTAGTTCGAACCCACAAGATTTTTTCCTTTAGCCAGGATCTTTCAGCCCTAATTCCCACTCTTAACAAGTTGTTGTCTGACTAGTTTAACGGTATAATATAGATTGGGCAGTTTCAACCAACTGCAAGTCCAAATTGTAAGTGAGGTATAAGAAATGCAAAGAGTTACACATTGTGTTTTGGTAAATGAAAATAATATCCTCTTGCTACAAAAACCTAGAAGAAACTGGTGGGTTGCACCCGGCGGTAAGATGGAGCCAGGTGAAAACATTAGAGAAGCAGTTGTTCGTGAATATCGTGAAGAAACAGGTGTTTACTTAAAAAACCCTAAATTAAAAGGTGTTTTTACAATTATTATAGAAGAAGATGCTAAGGTAGTGAATGAATGGATGATGTTTTCATTTTTGGCTACCGAGTTTGACGGCGAAAATCAAGATGAGTGTGAAGAAGGAATTCTTCGCTGGCATGCAATAGATGAAGTGAAAAATCTTCCTATGGCAGCAGGTGACTATCATATTATTGATTATTTACTAAAGGGTAAAGAAATTTTACATGGTACCTTTGTCTATACACCGGATTTTGAACTATTAAGATATCGTTTAAATCCTAGTTAACCTAAATTATAGAAAGGGTTGAGTTAAATGCCTACAAGATCACATGTAAAAATGGTTATTATAACTGGAATGTCAGGTGCTGGAAAGACTGTCGTTGTTCAAGCGTTAGAAGATATCGGTTATTTCTGTGTCGATAATCTTCCTCCTGCTCTACTTCCAAAATTTGTAGAGCTATTAAAGGACCCGGATCACAATACAACAGATAAAGTTGCTCTTGTTATGGATTTACGAGGAAGAGAATTTTTTGATCAGTTAGGAAATTCACTAGATCAATTAATGTCTACTCCTTCAATCATCCCTCAAATTTTATTTTTAGATGCAACGAATGCTGCACTCGTTACTCGATACAAAGAAACTCGTCGCTCACATCCACTTTCTCCAACGAGTTCTCCATTAAAAGGAATTGAGTTGGAACGTACTCTTTTAGCCGAGGTAAAAGGGCGTGCACAATTAATTTATGATACTTCAGATTTAAAGCCTAAAATATTACGAGAAAAAATAATTGAACAATTTAGAGAAAATGAACAAGAAGGTTTTTCAGTAAATATTCAGTCATTCGGTTTTAAGTACGGAATACCGATTGATGCGGATTTAGTATTTGACGTACGATTTTTACCAAACCCATTTTATATTGAATCAATGCGTCCTTTAACTGGCTTAGATGAAGAAGTTTCGTCTTATGTTCTTAAATTTAATGAGACAACCGAATTTATGCTGAAATTAATTGATTTAATTAGTTTCATGTTACCTCAATATAAAAGAGAAGGTAAACGACAACTTATCATTGCGATCGGATGTACGGGTGGACAGCATCGCTCTGTTACTTTAGCGGAGTATTTAGCTAACTACTATAAGGATCAATACGATACGAATGTTAGTCATCGGGACGTTGAAAAAAGGAGTCATAAGTAATGGTTAGTCAACGTTCGAAAATAGTAATAATTGGAGGCGGAACAGGACTATCAGTTTTAGTTCGTGGGTTGAAAAAACATCCCGTTGATATTACCGCTATCGTTACAGTCGCAGATGATGGTGGTAGCTCTGGACGATTACGTGACGAGTTAAAAATTCCACCGCCTGGTGATGTACGAAATGTACTTGCCGCATTATCAGATGTGGAACCGATGTTGGAAGAATTATTCCAGCATCGATTTGCAACATCTGGAGACCTTTCTGGACATTCTCTAGGTAATTTAATGCTAAGTGCAATGACTGCGATTACAGGTGATTTTTACCGTGCAATCATTGAAATGAGAAGGGTATTAAATGTTAGAGGGAAAGTTATACCAGCAGCTAATCAAAGTGTCGTATTAAAAGCTGAATTAGAAGATGGCACAATTGTTTCAGGTGAATCAAAAATTCCTTATTCGGGTAAGAAGATTAAAAGAGTATTTTTAGCACCAGCAAATGTTGAACCTTTAAAAGAGGCTCTTGATGAAATTAATCGTGCTGACTTAATTGTAATTGGACCTGGTAGTTTATATACGAGTATTCTTCCTAATCTATTAGTTACTAAAATTGGGAAGGCTGTTGTAAATTCAAAAGCTAAAAAAGTATATGTATGTAATGTGATGACTCAAGCGGGTGAAACTTTGTATTATACAGCTAGTGATCATGTAAGGGCTCTATACCAGCATTTAGACTCAAGTTTTATCGATACAATTATTGTAAATGAAGGCAAAATGCCTAAAAATATTTTAGAACTTTATAAGGAAGAACATGCTCAACAAGTAGAATTAGATATAAATGAGCTTGAATCTTTAAATCTAGAAATTGTTCAAAAGTCGATCGTTAAATATGATGATAATGTGATTAGGCATGATACAGTAAAGTTAGCTGAAATCTTATGTGATCTAATCCCAACAAAAATAAAAGAATAATGAAAAAATATATAGAGCTAGAAGGAGGGGGTGATTCAAATGTCCTTTGCATCAGAAACGAAAAAAGAATTAACAACGATTGAGATCAAAGATTGTTGTTCAAAGTCGGAGCTATCCTCTTTAATTCGAATGAATGGTTCATTATCAATTGCGAATCGCCAATTTATTGTAGATGTAGTTACTGAAAATGCAGCAATTGCTAGAAGAATATATGTATTAATTAAACGTGTTTATGATGTGGACGTTGAATTGCTCGTTCGTAAAAAAATGCGTCTTAAAAAGAACAATGTATATATTGTTCGAATAAAAGAAGAAGCGAAACATATTTTAAATGATCTTTATATAACTGGTGAAGGATTTACATTTACGAATGAAATAGCGAAAGAGCTAATTGCGAAGAAATGTTGTAAACGCTCCTATTTAAGAGGTGCTTTTCTAGCTGGTGGTTCGGTAAATAATCCAGAGACATCTTCATATCATTTAGAAATTTTTTCACTATATAAAGAGCATACGGAAGAAATTTGTCGTCTAATGAATGAGTTCGGATTAAATGCTAAAACACTAGAAAGACGTAAAGGTTATATTACGTACTTAAAGGAAGCAGAAAAAATTACTGAGTTTTTAAATGTTGTTGGTGCACATTCAGCTTTATTAAGGTTTGAAGATATCCGCATCGTAAGAGATATGAGAAACAGTGTTAATCGTCTAGTAAATTGTGAAACTGCGAACTTAAATAAAACGATTAGTGCAGCCTTTAGACAAATTGAAAATATACGTTATATCCAAAGCTCAGTTGGTTTAGATATATTACCGCCAAAGCTACGTGAAATTGCAGAACTTCGAGTAGCGTATGAGGATGTAACATTAAAAGAGTTAGGTGAAATGGTATCTAGCGGTGCAATTAGTAAATCAGGAATCAATCATCGACTACGTAAAATTGATGAAATAGCTGATAAACTAAGAGCGGGAGAACCAATTAAAATAAAATAAAAGTTAAGAGGGAAGAAAAAATGATTGAGAAAAAAGGGAGAGTACTATTAGAAACTGGAATACAGGCTCGTCCAGCTGCACAATTTGTTCAAGTTGCTACGAGATTTCGTTCAGAAGTATTATTAGCTTACAAAGGTAAACAAGTAAACGTTAAGAGTATTATGGGTGTTATGAGTCTTGCTGTACCTCATGGAGAAGAAATTGTAATTACTGTTACTGGTGACGATGAAGTTGAAGCGATGGAAGCTGTAATGGACTTTATCGGAGAAGAAATTTAATGTAATTGGACATTCACAAGTTGGATGTCCAATTTTTTTCTATAAAAAAACTAGCCGAAGAATTACGGCTAGTTTATTATTATTATTATTATTATTTAATAGCTGCAGTATTAGAAATTACTTTATCAATTAATCCGTATTCTAATGCACGATCTGCAGTCATAAAGTTATCGCGCTCTGTATCACGCTCGATCGTATCTAATGGTTGACCAGTACGATCTGCAAGAATTTTGTTTAATTTATCACGTAAGAACAAGATTCGCTTAGCTGCAATTTCGATTTCAGTAGCTTGACCTTGAGCACCACCTAATGGTTGGTGAATCATAACTTCTGCATTTGGAAGAGCATATCTCTTTCCTTTTTCCCCAGCAGATAATAAGAACGCACCCATTGAAGCCGCCATACCAATACAAATTGTAGATACTTGTGGCTTAATAAAGTTCATCGTATCATAAATAGCCATACCAGCAGTAATACTTCCTCCTGGACTATTTATGTATAATGAAATATCCTTTTCTGGATCTTCTGCCGCTAAAAATAAAAGTTGTGAAACAATTGAGTTAGCTACGTTATCATCGATTGCGCTACCTAACATGATGATGCGGTCTTTTAATAGACGAGAGTATATATCATACGCACGCTCACCACGACTTGTTTGTTCAATAACTGTAGGAATTAAATTCATTTTTTCTCCTCCTTGTTTAAAACAAATGAATGATTAATACAATAATACCTTTAAGGTCAGAAAAGGTCAAATAAAAGAGATGCTATATTTAATGTATTATTTAAACTAAAAAATATTGACCTTTTATAACATATCTATTTATCTAATACTTCAACATCATTAACGACTTTTCCTATTATTAAACGTAACTTTATGTAGTTTTTCTTTTGATTAGTTAAAAAACTAATAACTAAATGATTGGAGTATATTCTAGGCTTGTGGATAGTATGTAGAACCTATCAAAATGAGAACGTGAGAAAGGAAGAAGCAAACAATAAAAAAAGTCCCCTATATACAGAGGACGTCATGAATTTATATTTTTTTGTTTAAATTAAATTTTTGCTTAATTTTCTTTATTAATTTCATACATAAATAAACTATACCACTTAAAATACCAAGTATAATCATTAAATTTAATAAATTTATAGACCCCATTTTTTATCTCCTTTAGTTTTAAAAAGCATACAAATTAAAACTACCAGATGTGGTATTAACTGTAACATACGCATTTGTATATGTATATACAACTAACTCAGCGCTATATTTTTTAGTCTTATCCATAGCTATACTTTTTCCAGTTAAACTAGTACTTAGACTAGAATCGTGTACTAATCCAACTTAAGTACCCCCACTACCTACTACTCTATAAGCAGAATGTGTTGTAACCAATTTCATACTTTTTACTTTAGAAGAACCTGATGCAATACTTGCCTTAATATTTCCTTTATACGAATTTGTTAACAAACCTGAAGTATAATATACCTTGCCTGAAAAATTAACATTTACTCCTTGTGATGTTTTAGTTTTATTAAAGGATTTATTTACTGTGCCTCCCAAAGGCACCCATTTTATAGAACGACCTTGTATAGTAGGTTCAACTGAAATTTGAGCATAATTTTTTATAAAATCTGTATCAGATTTATTAAATGGTTCCCCTATCTTATAAGTAGAATTAATTAAATTAAAAAGTTCTTCAATTTGTTCAGGAGTCAAATCAAGATTTTCAGAAAAAAGTGGCAAATCTGCTGAGCTATTATTATTTTCTGCATGAGATGAGTTAGGAAACAAAAAGAAAAAACCACATAAAATCAAAATAGGAAATAAATATAATATTTTTTTATACAAAATCTCCAATTCAATTAATTTGGAAACGTTCCCTAAAATAATTTTAGCAAAATTTAACAAAAAAATGGAAGTAAATGTGACAACATATCAAAAACTAAAATATTTTTTAATAATGAGTAAACTAGTGGTAATGAAAAAATGCTACGTCTATATATACTAGACAAAGGCATCGAAGGAAAAGGCACACTAAAAAGAATCAAGAAAAAAGCTTATACTGGTATCAACAAGTCATCAAAAAACGGAAAAAACCTATTAAATAATGATCATCAAAGAAGATGCACACAAATCAATCCCATGTGCATCTTCTTCTTTTCCAATTTAAAGAATATTTTCATACTCAAAAAGAAACCTAAATCATTGCGGTCAGAACATTCTAACGATATAATAAAAAACATAAGATTTTCTAAAAATCTCTTTCTAGACATTTCATATTTCTTAATCTTTTTTTAAAACATAACTCAGTGGATAGAGCACGTTTGAATAAGCTACTTAGCGAAACTACAGCGCACCAATCGAGCCACACCTTGAAATTACCTACTGAGATTGGGGTGGGAAATACGAAACTCTTATTTTAACTTATAGTATATTGCCGAGCCGCTACTTGCAATTACATACTGAGGCAAGGGTGGGACAGAGTAAACATATTTATGGTGAAATACCATTCGAGCTGTTCCTTGCTACTACCCCCTGAGATTGGGGTGACAATAAGATATACTTATTTTAACTTTATATTAATATGCGTTCGTAGCTCAGTTGGATAGAGCAACGGTTTCCGGTACCGTGTGTCGCAGGTTCGAATCCTGTCGAGCGCGCTAAAAGAATAAACCGAATGATAAAATCTGTAAATTAACAGATTTATCACTCGGTTTTTATTTTTCCTCCGTTACCTCCTGAATCTCAGTACAAAATCCTACCTTTACCCTACAACTAAAGATGTACTAAAACTCCATCCAATGAAGAATGGGTTCCCTTAACTTAAAATCATATATTTAAAGTAAATAAAGGGAGGTCATTCAAATGGATATGAATTCTTGGTTTCTTGAAGAAATGGCTCAAATCAATAAAGATGAAATAGAAAGAGAATTAAAATTTAAAGAAACCTATAAACTGTACTCAACATGTAAAAAGAAAAAATATTGCATCGACTTAAAAATCATTAAATTCTGTTTCTAATCAAGAGAAGTTTAAAATCATTTTTTTAATTAGAGTCGAGTAATATTATCGATTATTTTTCCTCCTTCTATTTTTTTCCTCTATCCTTTTTCCTAAATATATGATATATTACTCTTTGCGATGAGCTAATTTGAGTAAGACGAGAGATATGCGCAAGCTAAACGCGCGGATGTGGCCGCCCGGTCTCTCGCCTCAAACGCATCAAGACGTCTGCTGCGGCAGGCGTCTTTCTTTTTGTCCATTCCTTTGTGTATAATAGTACATATTAAAATTGAAGGGAATGTTTTTGTGTTAACGATTGCAGAATACACTGTAGAAGAAATAAAAGATCCATTTGGTATCATTGAAGGTGATCGATATGAGTTTATTCTTTATATCAATGTACCAGAGGATGATGAATTATTTAATGAAAAAGGTATATACATAAAAGTGCTTTTTGGAGTAAAAGGTGAAGAGTCGAAATTAATTAAATATGACTTGTATGAAGCTGAGTCTAATCAGTATTTAGATTTTGATTTGGAAGAAGATGAAGAAAAAGAAGTATTTGAATTTTGTAAAACTCATTTAACAGTTGAAGATTAATATTAATGTGTTGTTGAATGACACACTTTAGTTTAGGGAATCGTTTAGATTGAGTAATTTGGCAACACACTATTTTGTGATTGTAAACACAGTACCAATTGAGCTTACACACTGATAAAACACTAATATTTTGAATAAATGTTTCGTCTTGAGGACCTTGATTTATCAAGGTTTTTTTGTTGTGTTTTTAAATAGAAAGATTTTTTAGAATATTGGCATAGAATTTGCAATATTTAAATTGATTCATAACTTGTCCTTGTAACGCGTAATTCTTTTGTCATTATTTGTAAAAATGTAAGCGTTTCATCGACGAGGAAAATTGAGGAGGTGTAGGATGAATATCTTATTGGTATGTTCTGCAGGAATGTCGACTAGTCTACTTGTTACAAAAATGGAACAAGCAGCTAAGGCAAAAGGAATTGAGGCAACAATATGGGCTGTTGCTGGTGATGAGGCAAAAGAAAATTTAGTCAAAGCGGATGTATTACTTCTTGGTCCTCAGGTTCGTTATCTAGTCTCAGAAATGAAAAAGTTAGCTGAACCTAAAGGGATACCAGTAGATACGATTAATCCAGTGCATTATGGATTGATGAATGGTGAAGCTGTGCTGGAAATGGCTTTAAATTTGAAAAAATAAAACGGGGAATTAAAAATCTAGAGAGAAAAGAAGGTGTATTTTGAATGATGCGTTTTGCTGAAAAGTATATAATGCCTGCCGCAGCGAAGTTTGGTAATCAACGTCATTTGTTAGCGATCCGTGATGCGTTAATTGGAATGATTGCCATTACGATGATTGGAGCTTTTGCTGTACTTATTAATAACTTAGGTGGCGCAATCCACGGCTACGATAAAATGATGGAAACAGTCTTTGGTGCAAACTGGAAAACACTAGGCAGTGATATTTGGTGGGGAACATTTGCATTTATGACAGTATTTGCCGTAGTAGGGATCGCGCATAGATTAGCTCGTTCTTATGGTGATGAAGGTTTTGAAGCAATGCTTGTTGCATTAGCGTGTTACTTTGTACTTGTTCCCCAATCATTAGCTGCAGTATCTGTTACGTTAAATGGTGGTAAGACAGCTACAGGTGGAACTTGGGGATTTATTAGTTGGAATTCATTAAACTCAACGGCTTTATTTACAGGAATTATCGTTGCGATTGTTGCGACTGAAATTTTTGTTCGTTTAGCTAGAGTGAAACAATTAGTTATTAAATTACCAGATGGCGTTCCACCTGCAGTATCAAAAGCATTTGCAAAGTTGTTACCAGGTATGTTAACAATCTTTATCGTTGCATTAATTGGCTTATTGTTCAGATTATACATTTCGAACGGCGTATTCTTTAATGATTGGTTAAATTCAGTTCTTGTAAAACCATTAACTGATGCAGCTGATTCATTAGGATTTGCAGTTGCGATTGCATTCTTTGTCCATTTCTTCTGGGCGATTGGATTACATGGTCCAAATATTTTAGGGGGGATTACAACTCCTTTATTAACAACTCTAGGTAACCATAACATCGATTTATATGCAAAAGGTGTGACAGATCTAGATAAGTATTCAGTCTTAGCAGGGCCATTCTTAGATGCATTCGTATATATGGGTGGATCAGGTACTACAATTGGTTTACTTGTTGCAATGTTCTTAGTTAACCGTAAACGTCATAAACAGATGATTGCTTTAGGAACACCTCCAGGATTATTTAATATTAATGAACCAATTATTTTCGGTTTACCAATCGTGTTAAACCCAGTATGGTTAATACCATTTATCTGTACTCCAATTGTTTTAACCATTATTTCTTATTTAGCTGTTCAATCACATATTGTTTTCCCAGTTGTTTCTACAATCCCTTGGGTAACTCCACCAGTAATAGGTGGCTATTTAGCAACAGGTGGTCATTGGAGCGGTGCAGTTTTATCGCTTGTAAACGTAGCGATTTCAATCGTTATTTACTTACCGTTCGTTGTAGTAGCAGAAAGAATGGAAGCTAGAAAATCAACAGAAACGACAAGTAGTAATTCATTAAATGTATAATAGAATGTGAAGGAGAAGAGTGCAAATGCCTACCGACACAAATAATGAACAAATTGCATTTCAGCTTATATTACATTCCGGTAATGCTAAGAGCTTATTAATGGAAGCTATGTATAAAGCCCGTGATGGAGAGTTCGAGGAAGCTCGTAGAAAAGTAAACGAGGCAAATGCCGAACTTAGGCTGGCTCATCATTCACAAACTTCACTTATACAAAGTGAAGCAGGAGGGCAACAATACAAAATTAATATTCTTTTAGTACATGCACAGGATCATTTAATGAACACTTTAACAACAAGAGATTTAGTAGAAGAAATTATTTATTTACATGAGAAAATTTCACTCTAATTATTGATAAAAAAGTGGTGTAGATTAATTCTACATCACTTTTTTTCATAGATCACATAGAACAAAATGTATAATTTAAGTAAGGATCGTAAAGTGTTTTAAAACACTACAATAAAGTACATATAAATCACGACACACTAACAGGGTAATAACACACTAAAACAATTTAAGGAGATTGACGAACAATATTTAACACACTAGATGTTTTAAGTTACTTTCCTTTTAAAGTAAAGAAAAAAGATTTCATAATGATGAGTCCTTATAGGACAAGGTTTCAATGAGTAAATGATCTTATTTTTGAAAATGTCAGAAAAAGTTGGCACGCCATTTGCTATATAAATAGTGTACAAAATAAATAAATAAATAAATTTGTAGATGCTACAGGGGACTGTTTCTTACTTTCAAACAAACCTGTAAGCGCTACACTAATTCTAATACTGGAGGAATAACAATGAATATTTTATTAGCTTGTTCAGCAGGAATGTCTACTAGTTTACTAGTAACCAAAATGGAGGATGCAGCAAAAGCAAAAGGGATTGAAGTGAAGATTTGGGCAGTTTCGGGTGATGCTGCAAAAGAAAACTTAGATAAAGCAGATGTTCTTTTATTAGGACCACAAGTACGTTATTTAGCTGCTGAAATGAAAAAAGTTGCCGAGCCAAAAGGGATACCAGTTGATGTAATCAATCCAGTACATTATGGACTTATGAATGGTGAAGCTGTTTTAGAATTAGCACTTAGTTTAAAAAAATAGTCATGTACGTTGCATACATTTTAAACAAAAGGGAGTCTTAAAAAATGATGAATTTTGTAGATAGATATATAATGCCAGCTGCAGCAAAGTTCGGTAACCAACGTCATTTATTAGCAATACGCGATGCGTTAATCGGGATGATTGCCATTACAATGGTCGGCTCATTTGCAGTTTTATTTAATAATTTAGGTGGAGCGATCAAAGGTTACGACAAAATGATGGAAGCTCTTTTTGGAGTGAATTGGAAAACACTTGGCAGTGATATTTGGTGGGGAACATTTGCATTTATGACTGTATTTGCAGTTGTAGGGATTGCTTATAAATTAGCTCGTTCTTATGGTGATGAAGGATTTGAAGCAATGCTTGTCGCATTAGCGTCATATTTTGTACTAGTGCCACAAACATTAAACACTGTAACGGTTACATTAGAAAATGGAAAAACGGCTACTGGTAGTGTTTGGGGGTTAGTGAACTCTACTTATACTAATTCAACTGCACTTTTTACCGGAATAATCGTTGCCATTATTGCAACAGAAATTTTTGTTCGCCTATCAAGAATAAAGCAATTAGTTATTAAATTACCAGATGGTGTACCACCAGCAGTTTCCAAAGCATTTGCAAAGCTATTACCAGGTATGCTTACAATCTTTGTGATCGCGATTGTTGGATTGTTATTCAGATTATATTTATCGGATGGAGTATATTTTAATGATTGGTTAAGCTCAGTACTTGTTAAGCCATTAACGAATGCTGCAGACTCTTTACCGTTTGCAATCGGTATAGCATTCTTTATTCATTTCTTCTGGATGCTTGGCTTACATGGACCAAATATACTAGGTGGAATTACGACACCATTATTTACAGCTTTAGGAAATGAAAATATTGATTTAGCAGCAAAAGGTGTTACAAAGTGGAGTGAATACAATGTAATGGCTGGCCAGTTCTTTGATGCATTTGTATTCTTAGGTGGATCAGGTGCTACGTTAGGGTTAATCATTTCAATGATATTAATAAATCGAAAACGTAATAAACAAATGATTGGATTAGGTGGGGCACCAGGTTTATTCCAAATTAATGAACCAGTTCTTTTCGGATTGCCAATCGTGTTAAATCCAATGTGGTTAATTCCATTCATTGGTACACCAATTATCTTAACAGTTATTTCATATTTAGCGATTTCTTTAGGGATGGTTCACCCAGTAACTACGAATATTCCATGGGTAACACCACCAATTTTAGGTGGCTGGTTGATTACAGGGGGACATTGGACAGGTGCAGCCTTAGCAGCATTTAACTTAGTGATCTCTGTGGTCATCTATTTACCTTTTGTTGCATTACAAAGACGAATGGAATCTAAAAAAATAAGAGAAGCAGCAAATAATCAAAGTGCTGCAATGTAAGGCAGTTTGAGGAGGATACGAAATGAGTACTTTAACGACAATTGAGCAAACAGCATTCGAATTAATCTTACACGCAGGAAACGCAAAAAGCTCATTAATGGAAGGTATGCAGGCTGCTCGAGCGGGTAATTTAGAAGAAGCAAATAGTAAGATTGAAGAAGCAAAGAAAGAATTAAATCTTGCGCATCAGGCACAAACTTCATTAATTCAAGGTGAAGCACGTGGAGAGAATGTTGAATTAAGTATCTTATTAATTCATGCTCAAGATCATTTAATGAATGCATTAACGATGAGAGATTTAGTAGTAGAAATAATTTTCCTACACGAAAAATTAAATAAATAAGAGAAAATAGAAAAGTAGTTTTCTAGAATGACCGGGCTACTTTTCTCCTATCATATAGAAGGAGTGAAGAAAATGAGAAACGGTATTAAAATAGCAACAATTGGTGGCGGTTCAAGTTATACTCCAGAATTAGTTGAAGGATTTATTAAACGTTATGATGAACTACCTGTAAGAGAGTTATGGTTAGTGGACATTGAAGAAGGTAGAGAGAAACTTGAAATCGTTGGAAACCTTGCGAAAAGAATGGTAGAAAAAGCAGGAGTACCAATGGAAATTCATTTAACACTTGATCGACGTGCTGCTCTTAAAGATGCTGATTTTGTTACGACACAATTTCGTGTAGGCTTACTTGAAGCTCGTATGAAGGATGAGCGTATTCCTTTAAAATATGGGGTAATTGGTCAAGAAACAAATGGTCCAGGTGGTCTGTTTAAAGCACTTCGTACAATTCCGGTTATTTTAGATATCGTTAAGGATATTGAAGAGCTTTGTCCAAATGCTTGGCTCGTAAACTTTACGAATCCTACGGGGATTTTAACAGAAGCGATTTTAAGATACACAAATTTCCGTAAAGTAGTAGGTTTATGTAATGTACCAATTCATATTCACATGAACATTGCAAAAGGTCTAGGGGTAGAAGCTGAGCGTGTGCATATTGATTTTATGGGATTAAATCATATGGTTTACGGAACGAAAGTATTATTAGATGGTGAAGATGTAACAAGTCGTGTTGTAAGTGAATTTGCACGCCCTGCTGAAAGTATGACGATGAAAAATATTAAGGCAATGGATTGGAATCCTGATTTTATTGAAGCACTTGGAGCGATTCCATGTCCGTATCATCGCTACTACTATCAAACGAAAGTAATGCTAGAGGAAGAGCTTGAAGCAGCGAAAAAAGATGGTACGCGTGCTGAAGTTGTAAAAAAATTAGAAGAATCATTATTTGAATTATATAAAGATCCTAATTTAAATAGTAAGCCACCACAATTAGAAAAACGCGGTGGAGCTTATTATAGTGATGCTGCATGCCGATTAATTTCATCTCTATATAACAATAAAGGTGATATCCAACCTGTTAACACAATGAATAATGGTGCTGCTATTGCATCAATTCCAGATGATTGTGCTGTTGAAGTAAGTGCCGTTATTACAAAAGATGGTCCAAAACCACTTACAATGGGTGATTTGCCGGTTGCAGTACGCGGTTTAGTTCAACAAATTAAATCATTCGAACGTGTTGCTGCAGAAGCTGGCGTAACTGGTGATTATAAAACAGCATTACTTGCTATGTGCATTAACCCACTAGTTGGATCTGATCATTTAGCAAAACAAATTCTAGATGAAATGTTAGAGGCTCACAAAGAGCATTTACCTCAATTCTTCAAAAACGAAAAAGTGACAGCAAATTAACGATTAAAAAGAGGGATGTAGCTCGAATGAAAGAGTGCATCCCTTTTTATCATACTAAAAAAAGGGGAATGAATGATGACAAAGCTTATTGTAAATGCAGATGATTTCGGCTATTCAAAAGGTGTAAATTATGGCATTATTGAAGCACATTTGAATGGAATAGTGAACTCCGCGACTATGATGATGAATATGTATGCTGTGGAGCATGGAATTGAATTAGCAAAATTACATCCTACATTAGGATTAGGTGTACATCTTGTATTAACAGCGGGCAAACCATTATTAACTGGTCTACAAACAATCGTAGATCAAAATGGGGATTTCCTTAAAAATAGTTATTGGTATGACAATCCAGTTATTAATGTTGACGAAGTTGAAAAAGAATGGGATGCTCAAATTCAAAAGTTTATTTCTTATGGATTGAATCCTTCGCATCTAGATAGTCATCACCATGTACACATGATCCCAATACTACACCCAGTAATCGCAAAATTATCTCAAAAGTATGATCTCCCAGTCCGGATTTCTCCAAAGAGTCAAATAGACGGAATCACTCCTTTTACGGATCAATTATTAACTGATTTTTATGGTAGTGATATTCCTATAAACTATTTTGAGACAATAGAAGACAGAATAAATAATCGTATTGAGTCAGTAGAGGTAATGGTACATCCTGCATTAATAGATAATTATTTAAAAAATGGTACATCTTATTGCTTTGAGAGATTAACAGAACTAGATATCTTAACGAACTCAAAACTTCCTGAGGGAGTAGAGTTAGTAAAGTATTAATATAGAGTAAAAAGCCAAAAGCCAGTTCCTTCATCGAAGCAACTGGCTTTTTTCTTATTTTATATAAAATTCTTCATCTAATCTGCTAATTTCATTTCTAGAATAAAATTCCATTAAGTAACATATTTCATCATCAGGTATGATAATGTCACAAGTATCCTCTATTTGTTGCATTATTTTTTTAATTTTTAAATATAGCATATAGTCACTATTTATTTTATCTTCTTTATCTTTAAAAGGGATTAGAGGCTGTGAGTTTTGAATTCGGTCGATCATGCAACTCATATGAATAACAATTCCCATTAGATCCTCATTTTTGAAAAATTTATCTGTTTGGACTTGTATATCATTTAAGGCACGTCTAATCACACTAATTACTTTTTTAGCATCCTTTAAAGAAATAGTCTCTTGTAATGTTTCAGCCATTTTTAAATACGTTTCTTCATAAGTGATCAATTCTTGTATTGTCTTTGTAGCCTTCATATTTAATACATCCTGTAAATGAAACGTATTAAATGGAACATTTATATCAAAATTCGAAACAATACAAACGATACTTCGTTCTTTAGATATATCATTTAACATTTTTTGTAATTCATCTTTATTTAAAAGGCTAATTGGCACGATTTCTAGCATCTCTTTATCATAGACCAAGTTATTCGCTAGTATATTTTTAATGGCTATTGCACTTCCCTGACCAGTCAGACATGCAGTTAAAATGACAGAACGATTAAATTCAGGTTGTTTCGTTTTATTCGCATGAGAATTGATGAAGAAAGTAGTTAAGTTTCGCACGTCCTGATAAAGCTCGTCTAAGTTATAACCTAGTGTCGCTTTTCTAGAAGCTTCGATTACATGTGCAGTACTAACCATTTGAATCAATCGTACAGGAATTGAAAATTCAGCTTCAATTATGTCACCGATATATGATAGTGACCCCATATCGATGCAAAGTAGAATTCCATTTAATTTACCTAATGATTTAATATAATCTTTTACACGAATTAAAAAATCCTGAGGTGGTTCACTTAATGGCATATCAATACCGATAACTTCCTCGTTTTCTAGTAGCTCATTTGTTACATTTGCCATCTCTCTAGCAATGCCATTACCGTGAGCTAAAACTATTACTTTTACATTTGAACTAGGCACTTTAAAATCTTCGTTACCATAAACGAAAAACATCGTTATAAATGCTACTTCATCAAATGGGATTGAAACATTTGAAAAATCTTCAATCATTTTTACACATTCAATTGAAACGGAAAACTCTTTTTTATACTGATCTCGGATTTGCGTAATATTTGGATGATAAATTTTCTTGTTTGACTGTATACGTTGTAATAGCGTTTGTATATGTAGGCTAAGTGCAACAAGTATTTTTTCGTTAAATCTCTTACTTAATTTTTCTTCTGCTAGTTTTAGTACTTTTTCACTTAGTGTAACGATTTCAGGCTTGATTATCTTTTGGACATTTTCTTTACTAGATAGTTTACGATTAATAGAAGTTAAATAATGCGTGAAATAGCTTTCGATATCGTTTTCCATTAGTAAGGATAACTCGTCCTGAGCAACGCCACGTTGTTTCAGTTCTTCGTATTTCGTATCAATTCGGTCATAAATTGTATCTGCAGAGTGATCCAATTGTTGGTTACTCGTAATACCCTTTGTTGGTGAAAATTCGAAATGCTCGTTTAACAGTGTGACAGCATGCTTTACTTTTTTTTCAATGAATAAGCCTTCCTTAACATACCAGTTCAAATCAGTGCTATAAATACGTATTTTGTCATGTTTATGTGTAATAAAATCTGCGTAAGCCTTTGCACAAGCTAATTGAATGTCGGCTTTAAGTTGTCCGATATTGTTTTGACACGAATAAAATAGAAAAGAGCGAATAGTATTTGCACTTACAACAATCTCTTTTCCTAGACGAACACTTTCTTCCGTGAAAAATCGTTTAATCAGTGTCAATCTCTCTTCATATGTTCGATCTCGAAGAGCTGGTAATGTAATGACCATTGGGATCCGGCGCGTAAATGTAGATAATAAAGTGGATCCGGGATCCTCTGTTGTTGCTGAAATGATTAAAACATTCGATGTTCGTTCGTTTTCTGTCTCTCCTAGTCTTCTATACAACTTATAATCAATAAACGTAAATAACATTTCTTGACCTTCAGGAGTAAGACGATGAACCTCATCTAAAAATAATATTCCATTATTTGCTTTTTCAAGTAGACCTTTTTGTTCTGTTGCACCTGTATAAGCACCTTTTCTTACACCGAAAAGCTGACCTAATAATAGTTGTGGATTATTTGCATAGTCTGCGCAATTAAAAATAATGAATGGAGAATCCTTTTCTAAAATATTCGAACGAATTGAAAAATCATGCATTCTTTTTGCAAAAGCAGATTTACCAACACCAGTCTCACCGAGAATTAATGTATGCATTCCATTTGGTGGATAGAGTATAGCTGATCTAGCTTTTTCGATGGCAGGTCTTAAACTAATATTTTCCTCATAGAAATATTCATATTGATAGTCTGAACTTGCTGGATTGTATTGAGATTTATTCGGTTGTTGTATACTATGAGACTGAATTTTAAATACAACAGGTCTAGAATTTGTTTTCATTAATAATTCTTCTTTAACTAATTTATTTAAATCACTGCTAACGTTTGCTCTATCTAATCCAAGCTTTTGAGCAATCTCATTTGCGGTAAAACCTTGCTCCTTACTTTGAAGAAAAACTTTATAAATCTGATTTTTTCTGTTCATAATGGCCCACCCATCATAAAGAGTTGTATACTTTTACTATACAGGAAAAAGTAAACGTTTTCACTATATTTAAATTAGTATAACAATTCGTCAAGTACTATGAAAAAGTTAAATATCGAGTAAAATAGTATTAAGGGAGTGAAGTAGTATGGAAATGAATTTAATGCAAAAACAATCATTGAAACTTGCAATGACTCAGGAACTACGACAAGCCATTACAATGCTTCAATTTAATGCCCAAGAACTTACTGATTTTTTATTTGAGCAATCATTAGAAAATCCCTTAATTGAAGTCGAAACTCCTTATAACGATTACACTTCTTCAAAAATCAAACAACAAACTACTTCCAGCGGACAAGGAATGGAGTTATATACTCGAAGAACAGAAACATTACAAGAAGAACTTGTTAGTCAGTTAAATGAGTTGAAAATTGATAATGAGGAATATAAAATTATAAAATATTTAATTTATAACCTAGATAAAAATGGATTTTTGATGGAATCAGACGAAGAGCTTATACATGAATTAAATATTTCTTTCGTTCAATTACAAATCTGCATTGATACACTTCAACGTTTTGAGCCCTCAGGAGTTGGAGCAAGATCGGTTAAAGAGTGCTTATTGATTCAACTAAATGGTCTTGAAGTTGATACAACAATTGCAAAACAGGTTATTAAAGATTATTTTGATTTATTTGTTAATAAAAACTGGAAAGAAATAGCGAAAAAACTAAAGATTAGCTTACCTGATTTACAAAAAGAAATTGACTTAATTTTAACCCTTCAGCCAAGGCCAGGTTTAAATTATTTCCAAGACCAAGTAAATTATGTAGCTCCTGATTTAACAGTTGAAAAAATAGGCGGCGAATTTGTTGTACTGATTAATGATAAAATTATGCCGCGTTTAAAAGTACTTAATGAATACTCTTCAATTTTAAATGGTCAACATGAGAAGGAAGTTTCAACTTATTTAAAGGATAAAAATACGCAAGTTAACTGGTTAATGAAAAGTTTGGAAGAACGAAAATCAACGATGTTAGCTGTAATGAATTGTATTCTTCGAAAGCAAATTGCTTTTTTTGAAAAGGGTCCTGCAAATTTAAAAACTCTTACTTTAAAAGAGATAGCGGAAGAACTTTCATTACATGAATCGACAATTAGCCGTACTTGCAAAAACAAATATGTACAGACACCATTCGGTTTATATGAAATGAAGAAATTCTTCCATCAAGGTGTAAGTGTGGACGGCGAGGAGCTCGCATCAACGAGTGTACAGGTATTCATCAAGCAACTAGTAGATGGAGAAAACAAAGAAAAACCATTATCAGATCAAAAGCTAGTTGAATTATTAGCTGAAAAACATGGAGTGGAAATCTCTAGAAGAACTGTAGCTAAATATAGAGATATACTTAGAATTCCTGGATCATCAAAACGAAAGCGCTTTAGTTAAAAAGGAGAATGGGATGTCGATTAAGTTAACTTTATTTACAAAAGAGAATTGTGGATTATGCGAAGAAGCAAAAGATGCAATTCGTTTGGTCCAATCTGAATATGAAATCGAAATAAATGAAATTGATATTTATTCTGATGACGCATTATTAGAGGAATTTCAACTAATGATCCCTGTTATTCAAATGAATGGGGAAACAGTTGCATACGGAAAAATTCATAAAATTGACATATTAAATGCAATAAATGGGTAGTTATCAGTTGAAAGAAATGATTGACCCTGTTACAATGTAAATGTAGCAGGGTTATTTCACTTCTGGAGTAAATCTTGTTCAAAAAAACAACGTTGAAAAACGCTGTAATTTTTTTAAAACAAGTGGGACATAATATGTCATAGTGGGACACATTAAGACCCAGGTGAATACTCTGTGAAAGAGGAGATGAAAATGAACCAAGTTTTAAAGCTACAACAAAAATTATTACCTGATCTAATACCTGTTATCCAAAAAAGATTTCAAATCCTACAATATATACGAATTATGCAACCGATTGGTCGTAGAAACTTGTCTGCAAGTGTAGGGTTAACAGAAAGAGTACTTAGATCAGAAGTTGCTTTATTAAAAGAGCAAAGACTGATTAATGTTGCATCTTCTGGCATGACATTAACGGATGAAGGACTAAGCTTACTTCTAGACCTAGAAGAACCAATGCGTGAACTGTTCGGTTTGAAAAATATCGAAGACTTGCTTAAGGAAACATTTAATCTTAAAGAAGTAATCGTTGTTTCAGGCGATAGTGACGAGTTGGACTGGGTAAAAAAGGAGATGGGTCGAGCTGCTGTTGGTTGTATAAACCAAAGGCTAGAAACAAATAATATTGTTGCTGTTACTGGTGGTTCCACTTTAGCTGCCGTAGCTGAAATGATGAATGATGACTCTAAAGATTTAAATACCTTATTTGTACCAGCGCGAGGCGGTTTAGGTGAAGAAGTAAGAAATCAAGCAAATACGATTTGTGCAAAAATGGCTGAAATGGCAAAAGGTAATTATCGATTACTTCACTTGCCAGATGAACTTAGTGAAGAGGCCTATGTAACTATGATGGAAGAACCAAGAGTAAAAGAGGTTCTAAATTTAATTCGATCTTCTTCAATTGTCGTACACGGCATAGGAGATGCATTTACGATGGCTAAACGAAGACAATCTTCTTCAGAACAGTTAGAAATCTTAACTGAATCTGAAGCTGTAGGAGAGGCATTTGGCTATTACTTCAATGAAAATGGTGAAGTTGTTTACAGAGTAAGAACAATTGGTTTACAACTGAATGAATTGGAGAATATACCTTATGTACTGGGAGTAGCTGGAGGATCTTCTAAAGCAAAAGCAATGGCTTCTTTCTTAAAGAAAGGTCATGTAAACATCCTCGTCACAGACGAAGGAGCAGCGAAAGAGTTAATTAAAGGATGTACCCTTTAAAATAAAAAAAGCTTCTACCTATTAAAAGGAGGAAATTAAAAATGGCAACTAAAATTGGTATTAATGGATTTGGACGTATCGGACGTATGGTTTTCCGCGCAGCTTTAAACAACCCAAACGTAGAGGTTGTAGCAATCAATGACTTAACAGACGCTAAAACTTTAGCTCACTTATTAAAATATGATTCAGTTCACGGTTCAGTAAACGCTGAAGTAGCAGTTAACGGCGATTCAATCGTTGTAAACGGAAGCGAAATTAAAGTAATTGCTGAGCGTGACCCAGCAGTTTTACCTTGGAGCGATTACGGAGTAGAAGTTGTAGTAGAATCTACTGGTCGTTTCACAGATAAAAAAGATGCTGAAAAACACTTAGGTGGATCAGTTAAAAAAGTAATCATCTCTGCACCAGCTTCTAATGAAGATATCACGATCGTAATGGGTGTAAATGATGACAAATACGATGCAGCTAGCCACAATGTAATTTCTAATGCTTCTTGTACAACTAACTGTTTAGCTCCATTTGCTAAAGTATTAGACGAAAAATTCGGTATCAAACGTGGTATGATGACAACTGTTCACTCTTACACAAATGACCAACAAATTTTAGATTTACCACACAAAGATTTACGTCGTGCACGTGCTGCTGCAATGAGCATGATCCCAACAACTACTGGTGCTGCTAAAGCAGTTTCATTAGTATTACCTCAATTAAAAGGTAAATTAAACGGTGGTGCTGTACGTGTACCAACTGCTAACGTATCTTTAGTTGACTTAGTAGTAGAATTAAATGCTGAAGTTACTGCTGAAGAAGTAAATGCTGCATTTAAAGCTGCTTCTGAAGGCGAATTAAAAGGTATCTTAGGATACTCTGAAGAACCATTAGTATCAATCGACTATAACGGTTGCACAAACTCATCTACAATCGATGCATTATCTACAATGACTATGGAAGGTAACATGGTTAAAATCCTTTCTTGGTACGATAATGAAACTGGTTACTCAACTCGTGTAGTTGACTTAGTAGCTCACATCGCTTCAAAAGGTCTATAATTTTAATAAAAATTAATATGAGGGCGAGGGGATTTTCCTCCCCTCTTTTGTTTGAAAAAATCCTCTTTTGTCACTAATCCAACACAATATTAAAAAATACTCTAGAAATAAATTCCAATTGATGTACATAATCTGTTAAAATTGCGGTGACAATATCACAGAATAGATACGACTTTGTATGAGACGGATCGACCAGTGGAATTGGATATGGATGAATAAAAACAGTACTGGAGGCACCTACTATGAACAAAAAGTCATTACATGACATTGATGTAAAAGGAAAACGCGTATTTTGCCGTGTAGATTTTAACGTACCAATGGCAAATGGTGAAGTAACAGATGATACCCGTATTCGTGCTGCTCTTCCTACGATTCAGTATTTAATAGAAAACGGAGCAAAAGTTATTTTAGCATCTCACTTAGGACGTCCAAAAGGACAAGTAAATGAAGACATGCGTTTAAATGCTGTTGCTACACGTTTAAGTGAAAAATTAGGTAAAAACGTTATTAAAGCTGATGAAGCATACGGACCTAAAGTTCAAGAAGAAATCAGCAAAATGAACGAAGGCGATGTTTTATTATTAGAAAACGTTCGTTTCTACCCAGGCGAAGAGAAAAACGATGAAGCTCTAGCAAAAGAATTTGCTTCATTAGCTGATGTATATGTAAACGATGCTTTTGGTGCTGCACACCGTGCACATGCTACAACTGCTGGTATTGCTAAACATATCCCAGCTGTAGCAGGCTTCTTAATGGAAAAAGAAATTAATGTTTTAGGTAAAGCACTTTCTAATCCAGAGCGCCCATTTACAGCTATTATCGGTGGAGCGAAAGTTCGAGATAAAATTGGTGTAATTGAAAACTTATTAGAAAAAGTAGATAACTTAATCATTGGTGGCGGACTAGCTTATACATTCTTAAAAGCTAAAGGCTATGAAATCGGTCAATCTCTTTTAGAAGAGGATAAAATTGATTTAGCAAATGAATTTATCCAAAAAGCCGAAGCGAAAGGTGTTAAATTCTATATGCCAATTGATGCAATTATTGCAGACAAATTCGGTGAAGATGCAAATACGCAAGAAGTTGATATTGATAGCATTCCTGCAGATTGGCAAGCTCTTGATATTGGACCAAAAACAACTGCTCTTTATGCAGATGTCATTAAGAGCTCTAAATTAGTCATTTGGAATGGACCTATGGGTGTATTTGAAATCGATAAATTTGCACAAGGTACTAAGGGAGTAGCACAAGCATTAGCAGATTCAGATGCTTACTCAATTATCGGTGGAGGAGACTCAGCTGCTGCTGCTGAAAAATTCGGTTTAGCAAATAAAATGAGCCATATTTCTACTGGTGGTGGTGCTTCATTAGAATTTATGGAAGGTAAAGAGCTTCCTGGAGTAGCATTATTAAACGATAAATAAGTCTTATAGCTTTACAATATTTAGTAATTGAAATAGAGTAAGATGTTATGTCTTACCAATTGTAGGAAGGTGTTTCTCATGCGTAAACCAATTATCGCAGGTAACTGGAAAATGAATAAGACGCTTAACGAAGCGATGACATTTGTTGAAGAAGTAAAAAATAGCATTCCATCATCTGATAAAGTAGATTCAGCAGTTTGTGCTCCTGCATTATTTATTGCACCAATGTTATACGGTACAAAAGGAACTGAATTAAAAATTGGTTCTCAAAATGTAAGTGATCAAGATAGTGGCGCTTATACTGGAGAAATTAGCCCAGTAGCACTTAAAGATTTAGGCGTAACTTATGCGATTATCGGACATTCTGAGCGTCGTGAATATTATGGCGAAACAGATGAGTTTATTAATAGTAAAACAAAAAAAGCTTTCGAACATGGTCTTACACCAATTCTTTGCTGTGGCGAAACGCTTGAAGAACGTGAAGGCGGAAAATTTGAGGAAGTTATTCGTACTCAATTAACAGCTGATCTTGCAGGTCTTACAGATGAGCAAGTAAAGAATTTAGTCATTGCATATGAACCGATTTGGGCAATTGGAACAGGAAAATCTGCTACAGAAAAAGATGCACAAGATTCATGTAAATTTGTTCGTGATGTTGTAGCAAGTCTTTATGATGAAACTGTTGCAGAATCTGTACGTGTACAATATGGCGGCAGTGTAAAACCTGAAAACATTAAAGAATATATGGCTCAACCTGATATTGACGGTGCGTTAGTAGGTGGAGCAAGTTTAGAACCAGCTTCTTTCCTTGCATTATTGGAGGCTGTTAAGTAATGAGTAAACAACCAGTAGCGTTAATTATCCTAGATGGATTTGGTTTGCGCGATGAAACATTTGGAAATGCTGTTGCACAAGCGAAGAAACCAAATTATGATAGATATTGGAATAAATATCCTCACGCACAATTAACTGCTAGCGGTGAAGCAGTAGGTCTACCTGAAGGACAAATGGGTAATTCTGAAGTTGGTCATTTGAATATCGGAGCAGGACGTATTGTTTATCAAAGCTTAACGCGTGTAAATAAGGCAATTCGTGAAGGCGAATTCGAAAAAAATGATACATTCATCGATGCAATTAAAAGTGCAAAAGAAAAAGATAAAGCATTACATATTTTCGGTCTACTGTCTGATGGAGGTATTCACAGCCATATTAACCACATGTTTGCTTTATTAAAATTAGCTGCTGAAGAAGGTATGAAAAAAGTATATTTACATGCTTTCCTTGATGGACGAGATGTTGGTCCGACTACAGCTAAAAAATATATCGATCAAACAGAAGCAAAGTTTAAAGAATATGGTGTCGGAGAATTTGCAACAATTTCTGGCCGTTATTATTCCATGGACCGTGACAAACGATGGGATCGTGTAGAAAAATGCTATTGTGCAATGGTATATGGAGAAGGACCAACTTATACAAGTCCGTATGAATTAATTGAAGACTCGTATGCGAATGGTATCCATGATGAATTCGTTTTACCTTCTGTTATGGTAAAAGAAGATGGTACTCCAGTTGCAACAATAAGTGATGATGATTCAATCATCTTCTACAACTTCCGACCTGACCGTGCAATTCAAATTTCAAATGTATTTACAAATGATGATTTCCGTGACTTTGATCGTGGAAGTAAGTTCCCGAAAAATGTTCATTTCGTTTGCTTAACACATTTTAGTGAAACAGTACAAGGTTATGTTGCATTTAAACCAACTAATTTGGATAACACATTAGGTGAAGTTCTTGCTCAAAATAATTTGAAACAATTACGAATTGCTGAAACGGAAAAGTATCCACATGTTACATTTTTCTTTAGTGGAGGCCGTGAAGCACAATTCCCAGGTGAAGAACGTATTTTAATTAACTCGCCAAAAGTTGCAACCTACGATTTGCAACCTGAAATGAGCGCTTATGAAGTAAAAGATGCATTACTAAAAGAAATTGCTGCAGACAAGCATGATGTAATCATCTTAAACTTTGCAAATCCAGATATGGTAGGACATTCAGGAAAACTTGAGCCGACAATTAAAGCAATTGAAGCGGTTGATGAATGTTTAGGAGAAGTAGTTGATGCAATTCTAGCTAAAGGTGGAAAAGCAATCATTACCGCTGACCATGGAAATGCTGATGAAGAAATTACACTTGAGGGTGAACCTATGACAGCTCACACGACGAACCCTGTACCAGTAATTGTTACTGAAGAAGGTATTACGTTACGTGAAGATGGTATTTTAGGTGATTTAGCTCCAACTGTTCTTGATTTATTAAAAGTAGAACTACCAAAAGAAATGACTGGTAAATCACTTATTAAATAAGTGAACAGTTAATATAAAAAGTTATTAATTATGCGTATAACGCAACAAAAGGAGAGATTTTATTATGTCAATGATTATTGATGTTTATGCTCGCGAAGTATTAGATTCTCGTGGTAACCCTACTGTTGAAGTAGAAGTTTATACAGAAGATGGTGGCTTTGGCCGTGCACTAGTACCAAGTGGTGCTTCAACTGGTGAATATGAAGCTGTCGAATTACGTGATGGAGACAAATCTCGTTACCTTGGTAAAGGTGTTGAGAAAGCTGTTGCTAACGTTAATGACGTTTTAGCTGAAGAAATCGTTGGATTCGAAGTAACTGATCAAGTTTCAATCGACCGTCGTATGATTGAGTTAGATGGTACTGAAAACAAAGGTAAATTAGGTGCTAACGCAATCCTAGGTGTATCTATGGCAGTAGCTCGAGCAGCAGCTGATGAATTAGGTTTACCATTATACCAATACCTTGGTGGATTTAATGCGAAACAATTACCAGTTCCAATGATGAACATCATCAACGGTGGTTCTCATGCTGATAATAACGTAGACTTCCAAGAATTCATGATCTTACCTGTAGGTGCTGATAGCTTTAAAGAAGCTATTCGTATGGGTACTGAAATTTTCCACAACCTTAAAGCTGTATTACATGACAAAGGTTTAAACACAGCTGTAGGTGATGAAGGTGGATTCGCTCCAAACCTTGGTTCAAACCGTGAAGCTTTAGAAGTAATCATGGAAGCAATTGATAAATCTGGTTATAAAGCTGGAGAGCAAGTATTCTTAGGAATGGACGTTGCTTCTTCAGAATTCTACAACAAAGAAACTGGTAAATACGATCTTGCAGGCGAAGGACGCACTGGCGTATCTTCTGCTGAAATGGTTGATTTCTACGAGCAACTTTGCAATGATTTCCCAATTCTTTCAATTGAAGATGGTTTAGATGAAAATGACTGGGATGGTCACAAATTATTAACAGAACGTTTAGGTAGCCGAGTGCAATTAGTAGGTGACGATTTATTCGTTACAAACACTAAAAAATTAGCTGAAGGTATCGAAAAAGGTATCTCTAACTCAATCCTAATCAAAGTTAACCAAATCGGTACATTAACTGAAACTTTCGATGCAATCGAAATGGCTAAACGTGCAGGCTACACAGCAGTAGTTTCTCACCGTTCTGGTGAAACTGAAGATAGCACAATCGCTGATATCGCAGTTGCTACAAATGCTGGTCAAATTAAAACAGGTTCTGCTTCTCGTACAGACCGTATCGCTAAATACAACCAATTATTACGTATTCAAGACGAGTTAGGCGAAAGCGCAGTATACCAAGGATTAAAATCTTTCTACAACTTAAGAAAATAATTTAATCAAAACTAAGTGCATTAACAAAAAAACATAATCCATTATAGACACGTTAAAAAGAGAAGGATCGTCACCTTCTCTTTTTTTATTGCCTAAAATATTAAAAAAATGTCATGGATTAACATTCAGTGACATTTTTTTGTAACTTTTAAAGTGAAATTACTTTATTAAGATAAAGTAAAATTATAAATATAACTCTATAAAGATAGGAGGAATTATAATGCGGATATATGAAAAAGTGTTTACAAGTATTAATCGTTTTAAAGAGATTAATTGTAATGAACTAGAAAAAAACATTCAGACTAATTTTAACATCATCGATAAAGTTGCAGTAAACAATGGGGTTATTTTTATACTTGAAAAATTTTCAATCTCATTAGGTTGTAAAATAGTAAGAACAGTCATAATTTATGAAAAAGAAAAAGTTAAAGTAAAGATTGTAACTGCTGGAGGGAAAATAAGTGATTTTCTAGATATGAATTCGTTTAAAAATAAGCATAATGACGTTATAGCTCAGTTGAGAATGATCTAAACTAATTTAATTTTTCCCCTTACCATGGTGACTTTAAATTTTCCAATTAGCAATAATTGGGATTGATTATTAAAGAATTTTAATGTTAAAATAAGAATGTATGTTCTAAGGAACGTTAGTTCTTGTACGGTAAAAATGTAATTGAAATAAGAGAGGGGAAAAAATGTCTAAAACTACTCCAACAGCTTCAAATCCTTCAATGGCTTCTTTGTTAAAAAATCCTTTTATCCAAACGATTCTTTCAGCAGGTTTGTTTATTCAAGTTGGTATTTGGATTCGTAATTTTGCAATCTTATTATTTGTTGTGGAAAAGACGAATGGTGATGCAACTGCCGTATCACTGATTTCAGTTGCTGAATTTGCGCCGATTTTTATTTTTTCTTTTATCGGTGGAACTTTTGCCGATCGTTGGAAGCCAAAGCGAACAATGATTTGGTGCGATCTTTTAAGTGCTGTGTCTATATTTGTTATTTTGTTAGCACTATTATATGGAACTTGGAAGTTTGTATTTTTTGCTACATTAGTTTCAGCAATCTTGTCCCAGTTTTCTCAGCCTTCCAATATGAAATTATTTAAAGTTCATGTACCAGGTGAGCAAATGCAAGCAGGTATGTCTATCTTTCAAACGATGATGGCAGTGTTTATGATTTTAGGTCCAGTATTAGGTACATTCGTATTTCAACAAGCTGGAATGCATGTTTCGATGGGAATCGTAGGTATTGCTTTTCTTATGTCAGCTTTAGTATTAACAAGATTACCTAAAGATGAAGAAGAAGAAAAGGCAGAAAATACAACATCGTTATTGGAAGAGATGAAGTTAGGATTCAAATACGTTTGGTCTCGAAAAATTCTCGTCTATTTAGGTGGAGTATTTGCAGCGGCAGGATTAGGTATAGGTCTTATTCATCCTCTAGCTATTTTTTTAGTAACTGAACGACTGGGATTAGATAAGGAATATTTACAATGGATATTCGCTGCAAACGGAGCGGCTATGATTATAGGTGGTGGCCTAATAATGCTCATATCGAATAAGTTGGCACCGCATGTATTATTATTAATCGGCATGGCGGTCAATGCAATTGGAATATTTGTAATAGGTTGGTCTGAGATATTCTGGTTAACGCTTGTTGCTGAATTCTTTATCGGACTATTTATGCCTGCATTGCACATCGGTATTAATACAATCATCTTAAAAAATACAGATGAAAAGTTTGTAGGCAGGGTAAACGGTATATTAACACCATTATTTATGGGAGCTATGGTCATTACAATGAGCTTGGCAGGAATTTTAAAGGAGCATTTTTCTTTAGTCTCTATTTATCAAGTATCAGCATTATTATTCATTATTGGAATCATCATTATGCTACCAATGTTCAAGATTATGAAGAATGTTGTAGTAGAAATGAAGTCATAAATTTTATTTAAAATATGAAACCTGATTATTCATATAGAGTAATCAGGTTTTTTTATACTATAGTTCCTTATTATCTATTAAAATACTTTTATTTATTTTTTCGATCTACTAGCAAACCCAATTGCGATAATGAGTGCTCCAATTGAGTCTGCGATTAGATCTGTCATCGTATCAAAATTACCGCCGCCTTGAGTATTAGTTCCGAAAAATTGGTCGCTACTGAATTCCCAAATTTCCCATAAGGCTCCACAAAATACGCCAAATGAAAATACAAATAGAAAAATGAATCCAGCGGACATTTCACTTCGAGACTGTTTGGTTGTCAATTTTCCCATTAAATCAATTGCTAAAAACGCGACTAGCGTGCCGCTTAGAAAATGTAAAAACATATCCCACCAGCCTAAACTATAGAATCTTAGCATTGAACCAAGACATAGGGACCCTATTAAAAAAGCAAAATAAGAGAGAATAAAAGGAAATGCAAATCGAATTTTAAAAAACTTATCTAATATGAGAGGCACGAGTGCACAAACAAAGCCACCTAGTGCGATTGGATACCGATAAGAATCGTCTTTCATGAAGAAAATGACGAACAAGACAAGCATTACAATTGCAAAGACAATGCTTAAAATTGTTTGAATGCCTTTTTTCATTTCGAATCCCCCATTCATTCTGTTTTTATCTCAATTCAAACATCAATACATAACATGTTTAGTTAAAATCCAAAAAAATTAGCTTAACTTTGACATAAAAAGTTCATAAAATTGATGAAAAATTGTTAAAAATTAAGCTGAAGAATTAGGGAATCTAGATTAGTATTAAATTGTGGATATGAGTGGCAATTAGTTGGGAGGATAATTATGAACTTTTTCGCATACTTAAAAGATTATATTTGGTATACTATAAAAACATATTTACTTCCATTTATTATTGTTATTGTTTCAATAGTAATTGTTTTTTGGAGATTATTAGGTGATGAATTTACATTTAAATACATACGATTAGAAATAATCTATTTCACTTGTTTTTTCTTATTAGTATCTTTTACAACATATGAGATGAAGGGGCATAAAAATGAATAATTGGGAAGGATTAATTTCGGCGAAGGATCGAACAAAAATCTATTTGCGAAAATATATTCCTGCTGAACCAATTGCTGTGATTCAAATTGTACATGGAATGGCAGAGCATGGTGGAGCTTATGATAAGTTTATTGAATATTTAGTTCATAATCAGTTTGCAGTCTTTATTCATGATCAAAGAGGTCACGGGAAAACTGCTGCGCTCGAAGATGATTTAGGTTTTTTTGGTGAAGAAATTGGCTGGGATGAAGTTGCTAAAGATATCATTTTTATAAGTAAGATGATTGGGAAAGAACTAAAAGATATCCCTTTAATTCTTTTTGGACATAGTATGGGATCTTATTTGAGCAGACGAGTAGTTCAATTAAATGGAGGACTATACGATGGGCTAATTATTTCTGGAACTGGATATGATCCAGGAATACTAAGAAAATTAGGCGTCTTTATTTCAAGTGCAGAGGCATTTTTGATTGGTGCCAATAAGAGAAGTAAAATTTTAGACTTTTTAACGTTTGGAAACTTCAATAATCATTTTAAGTTTCCTAAAACAAAATATGATTGGTTAACAAGAGATGAAGCTGAGATTGATCGCTATATAAAAGATCCATTTTGTGGTTTTATTTGTTCTTCAAGTTATTATCGCGAATTATTGAAAGGGATCGGAATTATACATCGTAAAGAGGAAATAAGGAAGACACCAACCTCATTGCCAATTTATATTTTTTCTGGAGATAAAGATCCAGTTGGTCAAAATGGTGAAGGTGTAAAGAAGGTTTATGGGCTATATAAAGATATCGGATGTACAAATGTACAGTTAAAATTATATGAAGAAGGTCGTCATGAGATGCTTCATGAAACAAATAAAGATGAAGTCCATCAAGATGTGAAAACTTGGATAGAAGAAACGATCTTAAATCATTAAATAAGTGTTGTACTCTCATATTGAAGTATAGTATTCTTCATAGTAGAATAGGAAGTAACAGTACTTTACTGTGGAGGTGAAGAAATGCATACGTTTTTATCTGTACTTTTAATTATTGTTTCAGTACTTATGATTGTTTTAGTTTTACTTCAATCTAGTAAAAGTAACGGCCTATCAGGAGCGATATCTGGTGGTGCTGAGCAACTGTTTGGCAAGCAAAAAGCTCGTGGTTTTGAACTAGTTTTACAAAGAATAACAGTTGTTGTAGCAGTTTTATTCTTCATTCTAACGATTGCTGTAACATATTTTAAACTGTAATAAACAAGCTACCTAAAAGGGTGGCTTTTTATTTTGCTAAACATTTCTCTTCGATAGGAAGATATTTTTCTTAATGATTAAAAAAATACAGCCAGTTTTTCGGCTGTATTTTAGTATGTAGACAATATCTTAAATATTAACCTTTCATTGCAGCCCATTCTTCTTTACTTGGACCGTACATACCTGGAATTGCAAGTCCAGCTTGACGCATTAATACAGTCATTTGGCCACGGTGATGCGTTTGATGTGAAATTGCCATGCGAAGTAATGCATGGATCGGCATTTCAAGGAATCCAAAAGCGTTAATGATTTGATTTAAATCTTTTTCTTTCCATTCTTTTTGTGCTGCTTCAATCATAGCTTTACTAGCTTCTGCGTATTTTTCGGTAATTTCCTTTGCAGTTGCAGGCATCTCTTCCTTGCTCATAGATGCTTCGAATTGCAATCCTGATTGTGAAATGATCGCTTTAATTGCTGTAGTTATATGCCAAGCTAATTCTCCCAAAGAGCTAAAATCTTCACCAATTGATTGATCTAGTGATTCATCTGTCATAGCATTTAGTAATTTGATTGTGCTTGCTTCTTCCATTTTCCATTCAGTAATAAATTCTTCAACATTATTAAACATAACGTATCCTCCTTTTGTTGGGTAAATGACCAACATTATTATTACCACACCTTTCATTAAATCATAACTAGTTAATTAAAAAAACTGTTTATTGGTAAATTATTCAATTGAAAGGTAAAATAAAAGAACAATTTCTTTACGTAAAATTAGTTAAATATTATTGTTTATTATTTATATTGAAGATATCGATTATTAATTTAAATAAACAAAATCATTTATAGATAATATAAAAGTAACGAAAGAAAAAATGGATAGAAAAGTTTTGGAGTGAGTATATATGAGAGTAACAATGCCGAAGCCATTTACGTTTGAAGGTGGAGATCGAGCAGTTTTATTATTACATGGATTTACAGGACATTCTGCGGATGTTCGAATGCTTGGCCGTTTTTTAGAAAAACAAGGTTATACTTGCCATGCACCGCACTATAAAGGGCATGGTGTACCACCAGATGAGCTTGTTCATACGGGACCAGAGGACTGGTGGATGGATGTAATGGAAGCTTATCAACTTCTTAAGGATAAAGGACATCAAAAAATTGCAGCGGTAGGTTTATCTTTAGGTGGAGTATTTGCACTTAAGCTAGGTTATACTGTTCCTTTGAATGGTATTGTCACAATGTGTTCGCCGATGTACATAAAAAGTGAAGAAATTATGTATGAAGGTGTTTTAGCTTACACAAGAGAGTTTAAAAAACGTGAAGGGAAATCTCCTGAACAAATTGAAGTAGAAATGGAAGAGTTTAAAAAAACTCCGATGAATACATTAAAAGCTCTTCAAGGTTTAATAAAAGAAGTGCGTGAAAATGTAGATACAGTATATGCACCAACGTTTGTCGTACAATCTACTGTAGACGAGATGATTAATACTGACAGCGCAAATATTATTTATAATGAAGTGCAATCTGATCAGAAAAAATTAAAGTGGTACGAAAATTCAACACATGTTATTACACTTGGACAGGAAAAAGACATGTTACATGAGGATGTGCTAGCATTTCTTAATGAATTGGAATGGTAGAATGAAATATTTCTGGACAAACTTAAATTAAATACCCTTAACCAGTAAGAAAAAGGAGGGAAAAGTATGAATCAACAATGGAAAGAAAAATTATTGGAATTGATGAAAAGTGAAGATTATAAGCCTTTAAATATTCAAGGGATAGAAGAGGCTATGGAGTTGACTGATGCAAGTGACTTTCGAGAAGTAGTAAAAACGCTCGTTATTCTAGAAGATGAGGGTTATATTGTACGTTCTAGAAATAATAAATACAGTTTACCTGATCAATCTAATTTAGTTAGAGGTAAATTAACTGGCCATGCGAAAGGCTTTGCATTTGTCATTCCAGAAGAAGCAGGAGCAGAAGATGTATTTATTTCACCGTCAGATTTAAATGGCGCTTTACATGGAGACATCGTTTTAGCTCGTATTACAAAAGAAAAAAGTGATGCACGTAGAGAAGGGACAATTGTAAAAATTGTTGAGCGTGGTCAAACGAAAATGGTAGGTACATACCAAGCTCAGAAAAGTTTCGGTTTCGTTATTCCTGATGATAAACGATTCGGAAGTGATATTTTTATTACAAAGAGTAATTCTCAAGGTGCTGTAGAAGGTCACAAAGTTGTTGTAGAACTTACTCAGTTTCCTGAGAATGGGAAAAATGCAGAGGGTATTGTAGTCCAAGTACTAGGACATAAAAATGATCCTGGTGTTGATATTCTATCGGTTATTCATAAGTTTGATTTACCTCAAGAATTTCCTAAGGAAGTAATGGATCAAGCGAATGCTGTACCGGATGAGATTGATGAATCAGCTATTGGCACTCGTCGCGATCTTCGTGATGAACAAATTGTAACGATAGATGGAGCAGATGCAAAGGACTTAGATGATGCCGTTACAGTAACAGCGCTTGAAAATGGTCATTACAAGTTAGGGGTACATATTGCAGACGTTTCATACTATGTGACGGATAGCTCACCGATTGACCAAGAAGCACATGATCGTGGAACAAGTATTTACTTAGTTGACCGAGTTATACCGATGATTCCACATCGTTTATCCAATGGTATTTGTTCATTAAATCCAAAAGTAAATCGATTTACACTTTCATGTGAAATGGAAATTGACCAAAAAGGTGAAGTTGTTAAGCATGAAATTTTTGAAAGTATCATTAAAACAACTGAACGAATGACATATAGCGATGTAAATAAACTATTGGATGAGCAAGATGCTGAATTACGTGAACGTTACGAACCATTAGTCCCAATGTTTGAGGAAATGGCTAAGTTAGCGAAAATATTACGTAATAGACGTATGACTCGTGGGGCAATCGATTTTGATTTTAAAGAATCAAAAGTATTAGTTGATGAAGAAGGTCACCCAACTGATGTCGTTATTCGTGAGCGCTCAACTGCAGAAAAACTAATTGAAGAATTTATGCTTGTAGCGAATGAAACAGTAGCAGAGCATTTTCATTGGCTAAATGTACCATTCATGTATCGTGTTCATGAGGATCCAAAAGAAGAAAAATTACAACGATTCTTTGAATTTATTGCATCATTTGGCTATACAGTAAAAGGTGCTGGAAATGAAATTCACCCGAGAGCGTTGCAACAAGTTCTAGATATGGTTCATGGGCAACCAGAGGAAACTGTCATTTCAACAGTTATGCTTCGTTCAATGAAACAAGCGAAATACGAGGCTGATAATCTTGGCCACTTTGGATTAGCAGCGGAGTATTATACTCATTTCACTTCACCGATTCGTCGATATCCGGATTTAATTGTTCATCGATTAATTCGTAAATATTTAATCGAAGGAAAAATGGATAATGAGACAAAACGTGAATGGGATGATAAATTACCTGCAATCGCTGAACATGCATCCAACATGGAGCGTCGCTCTGTTGAAGCAGAAAGAGAAACTGATGATTTGAAAAAAGCAGAGTACATGCTTGATAAAATTGGTGAAGAGTATGAAGGTATTATCAGCTCTGTTACAAATTTCGGTATGTTTATTGAACTGCCAAATACAATTGAAGGATTAGTTCGAGTTGCTGATTTATCAGATGACTACTATAACTATGACGAGCGTACTTACGCGATGATTGGTGAAAGAACAGGGAAAATTTTCAGAATCGGTGATGAAGTATCAGTTCGAGTAGTGAATGTTAATAAAGAAGAACGAGCAATCGATTTTGAAATTGTTGGCATGAAATCGAATAAACCTCGTAGAAGCGGCGGTAAAGGGCCGGTAAATCTTGGCGGTGGCTCTGGTGGCGGTAGAGGACGAGGTGGACGCGGAAGAGGTTCTTCATCAGATCGAAATGGAGACAGCTCTCGCAGTGGTCGTTCTCGTGGAAGACGAGGAGATAGTTCACGAGGAGATAGTTCACCACGAAATGAAGAGAGAGAAAGCGGACGTGGTGGTAAATCATCGAGAAATAAACGCGATGATCGTTTTAATCCAACGAAAAGTAAAAGTAAAAGCAAAAAGAACAAACCTTTTTACGAAAAAGTAGCAAAAGGTAATAAAAAACGATAGTAAACATAAAAGCAGTGGACATCTTGTCCACTGCTTTATTGACTATTTTAGGTTGCATTATGGTAAAATAAGTAAAGATAGAGAGGTGTTATTTATGCCAAAAGGTGAAGGGAAAGTAATTGCTCAAAATAAAAAAGCGTATCATGATTACTTTATCGAAGAAACATATGAAACAGGAATCGTATTACAAGGTACTGAAATAAAATCATTACGTGCTGGAAAAGCTAATTTAAAGGATTCCTTTGCTCGTGTTCAGGGCGGAGAAGTATGGCTACATAATATGCATATTAGTCCATATGAACAAGGTAATCGTTACAATCACGAACCGCTACGTACTAGAAAATTATTATTACATAATAGAGAAATCGTGAAGTTAATCGGTTATACAAAGGAAACTGGTTATACATTAGTACCTTTAAAAATCTATTTAAAAAATGGCTATGCTAAGCTATTACTTGGATTAGGTAAAGGTAAGAAACAATACGATAAACGTGATGATTTAAAGAAAAAAGAAGCAAAACGTGAAGTGGAACGTGCATTCAGGGATCGTCAGCGAATCTAATTGGATAATTGTTGAAGCATTGGAATTCTGTTTTACTTTTAGAAACAATTGTTAATTGCAAGTTGGACACATTATGCTATAATAAGTTTGTAAGTTAATCAGCAACACAAACGAGCACGATGTGCAGTGTTTATAGATTATGAAGCCTTTTGCTTTATGCTTCGTAAGTCACTCATAGCGAACAGATCTGAATAAGTTCTGGGAGCATTTTATATGGGGACGTTACGGATTCGACAGGGGTAGTTCGAGCTTAAGTCGCGAGTCGAGGGGTCGGCCTCGTTAAAACGCAAAAGCCAATAACTGGCAAAAACAACAATTTCTCTTTAGCTGCTTAATTGCACTAAAGGCTCCTCCTATGTATCGCCCATGTGCATAGCTTAGAGGGGTTCACTCATTAGTGGGCTACGCCGGACCTCGCCGTCTGAGGGGAATGGAAGAGATTAATCAGACTAGCTATCAGGAAGCCTGTCATTGGGCCAAATGGTATGCGAAATTCTAATACAGTGACTACGCTCGTAGAAGCTTAAGTGCCGATATTCTTGGACGTGGGTTCGACTCCCACCGTCTCCACCAATACATATTGTTTGGTGGTTTTTTTATGGTTAAAAATAGGGATTATTAAAACCTCTTAAACACTGGGGTATCAATGTTTAAAAGGTTTTTTTTATTTTAGGAGGATAATGCTGTTTTTTATAGTTTTATTAAATACGGTATATTCTTTGTACATTAATACAGATAATGATAAACGATCTTGATCTATCATTTAGTAAGTTAAAGAGATGGTAAATGTCATGAATGCTGATTATGATGGGGTCAAGCTAGAGGAAGGAATTGAATGTTTGGAAGTTAGATATAAAAAATCAAAATGGATAATTGTTGAAGCTTTGGTAACCAAACTAATGTATTAGAAACAATTGTTAATAGCAACTTCAAATAGTTATGCTATAATAAGTTTGTAAGTTAATCCAACACAAAAGAGCACGATGTGCAGTGTTTATATATTATGAAGCCTTTTGCTTTATGCTTCGTAAGTCACTCATAGCGAACAGATCTGAATAAGTTCTGGGAGCATTTTATATGGGGACGTTACGGATTCGACAGGGGTAGTTCGAGCTTAAGTTGCGAGTCGAGGGGTCGGCCTCGTTAAAACGCAAAAGCCAATAACTGGCAAAAACAACAATTTCTCTTTAGCTGCTTAATTGCACTAAAGGCTCCTCCTATGTATCGCCCATGTGCATAGCTTAGAGGGGTTCACTCATTAGTGGGCTACGCCGGACCTCGCCGTCTGAGGGGAATGGAAGAGATTAATCAGACTAGCTATCAGGAAGCCTGTCATTGGGCCGAATGGTATGCGAAATTCTAATACAGTGACTACGCTCGTAGAAGCTTAAGTGCCGATATTCTTGGACGTGGGTTCGACTCCCACCGTCTCCACCAATACATATTGTTTGGTGGTTTTTTTATGTTTAAAAATAGTGAATTTAAGAGGTTTTTCTTTTTTTGATACAAGTTTTGTTCTAGTTTTATCTGAATTTGTAAACGTAGAGGTTTTTATATAATTATTTACAGCATAAATTTAAAACGACTTTATATCTCATTAGTAACTTGTAATGATTGGAAATATAAATGACAGAATTTTTTTAAAACAAAATTAATTTCTTTAGAGAATAGTTAAAAATCCCCCAAATTAGTAATATCTAATGATGAAAATGATGGAAATATTTTTTTGAAAAAATAAAATTTTTAGAGAAAAGTTAAAAATCCCCCAAATTTGACTGTTTTTATGTTAGTCTTTCGAATCGTCTATATTACTGGGGGTTTAGGTCCTTTGAACTAAAAATAATGAGTAAAAAGACTGATTTCGACGGAAAAATGTCAATATTCTTAAAATTCCACATCGAAAACAGTCGATTTTGGTCATTTTTCGACATCGTATTACTGCAAATTACCCCAATTTAGTTTGCGAATTTTTTAAAGTATTATTAATTTACAGATATTATTTAACATTTTGTAATGTTATTTAATATTTCTACTAGTTAATCACCAAGACGACTTAAAATGGGGGGAAAACATGAAAAAGAGAAAAAATAAACGAAAGATATCGGCTGTTGCATTAAGTGGTGCTATGTTACTAAATGTCGTATTACCTCAAAGTATTATACATGCACATGCAGAATCGAATGTCGATCAAAAAAGCGCATCTGATGGAAAATTTACAGCGGATGAAGTTAATCGCATTTTAGCTGGATTGACACCTGAACAAAAAGCTAGCATCAATAAGCTTACCGGGGCAGATAATTCACAGAAAAACCACGTCGACCAGAAAGATTTAAAAAGTGGGAAAAATATAGATGTAATCGTTCAATTCAAAGTGGATCCAGCAAAGATTCAAATAATAAAGCAATCACTTGCGAAAGGTAGTGCAAATGCTCAAACATTTGCAGCTGACTACTCGGACGCAAAACAAAAGGTTGCTGATGCACACGCAAAATTTAAAGCATTTGTAAATACACAGCCTAGTAAACAAATCGTTGGTGGTAAAGAAGTTTCGACTGACGCAAGAATTACAAGAGAATATACGGATGCATTTAACGGGGTTGCGTTATCGATTCCAGCAAGTATGGTTGAAAAGATTGCAAACCAACCTGAAGTAGCTTCTATATGGTCATTTACAACATATACAGTAGATGAAGGAACACCTTCAAATGGTGAAACAGCTACAACTTCTGAGAGTACTTCTGCTGGAAAACCAACTGCAGCTCTTTCACATTTAGGGATAGATAAACTACAAGCAGAAGGTAATACAGGGAAATTCTTGTCAGGTCCACGTAAAGGTCAAAGAGTTAAAGTTGGTGTTCTTGACACAGGTATTGATTATAATCACCCTGATTTATATAAAGTAACACATGATGAAAATGGAAAAGTATATGAAGGTCACGATTTTATCAATACTGTAGTCGATTCGGATGGAAACGAAGTTTATGTTGATGATCATGATGCAATGGAAACAATTTATCCAGATTGGGAAGCTGCAAGGAAGAAAGATCCTGGTTCAATATCTGCAAATTATAAAGACTATATTACGGAACATGGTACACACGTATCAGGAACGATTGCAGCTAGTACGACAAATAATAGTGACATTTTTTCTGCTAACGGGGTTGCACCAGATGTTGAGCTTCACGGATACCGCGTACTAGGGCCTGCTGGACATGGATCATCTTATTCAGTACTAAGTGGAATTGAACAATCAGTGAAAGATAAAATGGATGTCATTAACTTATCTCTTGGTTCTTTGAATAATGATCCATTTTACCCAACTAGTATTGCGCTTAACAATGCAACGTTACAAGGGGTAATCTGTTCAGTCTCTGCAGGAAATGCAGGACCAGGTGTATCGACAGTTGGTTCACCAGGAACTTCAGCGCTTGCAATCACTGTTGGTGCTAGTACAGTTCCAGAACAAATTCCTGTTCAAACGTTAAAATTCGGTAACACGCCTTACCAAGCACGTTTATTTGGGAAAAATTTTGCAGATGCGGATGATGCATTCAAAGGACTATCTTTACCAATCGTTGATGTTGGCTTAGGAACCCCATCGGAATATGACGGAAAAGATATGAGTGGAAAAATCGCCCTTGTTAAACGCGGAGGAGATACCTTAAATACAAAAATGGCCAATGCGAAAAAATCCGGCGCAAAAGGTATGATTATTTGGAATAATCAAGCTGACGCAGACACACAAGGTTATAATCCAAACTTCTTAGGGATAAGCACTGATAATATATATTCTGTATCAATTACACAAGCACAAGGTCAAGCACTTGTTGATGCAATCAAAGTGGATCCAGGGAACGCAAAGATTACATTCCCGATGATACTTGATAAACCAATCGACAAAAACCCTGACGAATTGGCTGGCTTCAGCTCAACAGGACCAGTAAAAGATTGGAGTATTAAACCAGACGTAGTGGCACCTGGTGTCGACATTTGGTCAACGCAACCATACGATGTGTGGGAACCAAATAGTAATAAAGATTATAAATATGCATATCAATCAATGTCAGGTACATCAATGGCAGCACCTCATGTTGCAGGAATTTCGGCACTTGTTTTAGCTGCACATCCTGATTACACACCAGCAGATGTAAAAACGGCGTTAATGAATACAGCAAAAGATGTAAATACAGATTCAAAAACATATAGTGTATACCAAGTTGGCGCAGGGCGTGTTGATCCGGTTCGAGCAGTTCATTCGGATATTAAAGTCCAAGTGTTAGATAAAACAAATACACTTGGAACAACTGATTCAGGTGAAACGGTTGTAAAACAAATCGATAACATTACTGGAAGCATGTTCTTTGGCTTTAAAGGTAGAGGGGAAGGAGCTCCTAAAGGCTCTGATGATGTTATTCAGACAAAAGATTTTAATGTTGTTAATCAAGGAACTGGAAACAAAACGTTTAACTTAAGTACAGAATTTATTTCTACGAAATTTGCTGGGTCTAATAATGTTGGTCCTGGTACAGGGAATGATGTCAAGATTGCGTTTTCAAATGGTGGTTCGACTGTAAATTCAATTACGGTTAATGGTGGAAACACAGTGAAAACAACTGCGAAAATCACTGTTCCACCAAACGCATTAGACGGAACGTATGAAGGGTATATTCATATAGTAAATGCTACTGATCCGACTGAAAGCTATCGAATTCCTTTCACAATTACGATTGCAAATAAAGGGATTGATTTTGGAGTAGACATTAAGGCGTTTACGATGACAGAGCGATATACAGGAAACTATAATCCAAATAATGGCGGACAACCTGGTTCTGGATATAGATTTTCTGTTAATGGTGCAATGGATAGCGTCTATCTTCTATTGAAAGATAAAGATGGAAAATATTTAGGAATCGTTCAAAATGCTTCAAGTATTAGTAGCGCAGGTCCAGGGATTATTTACGGTCCGATACCAATGCTTAGGAATGGACTATATCTTCCATTTACAAAACCATATGAAGGCTCTCTAGATAATTCTGGAATTGCAACGACGCCAGTTGCAATTAAAGAAGGAGCTTATTCAGTTGAGATGATCGCGACTGATAGTGATGGAAAACAATACACGAAAGAAGATACACTTTATGTAGACTACCAAGCTCCTACAATTAAGATGGATAGTAATTCACAGCCTGGTATTTATGAAATCGATCCTACAGGATACCAGCCAGGACAAGAGATTAAAGGGTTTGATGGTACAGTTTATGATTCAGGTATCGACGTTATGAAAAATAATGGCGAAACTTCGTTGAAAGATTACGATACTGGTAAACCTGCACCTGTAAATCAAGGGCAGAACATGGTCTGGGCTTATCAACCTGGTCCATTTGTAACGAGAATATTTAAAACTGATGCGGATGGTCGATTCCATTTTGGAATTACATCTGATGAGGTTACATCTAAAGGAACTAAATTCTGGTTCTATCCTAGCGACTATGCTGGAGCAGGTGACTTATTATCAACTAAGAAAAAATATTATTTTATTAAAAAAGGATCACCATATGTAACAGTAACATCTTCAGGTGGTGTAGATCCAGAGCAAGAAAGTAAAGGCAAGTTAATCGTTGAACCAAATAAACCTTTCAAAGTAGCAATCACTACGAAAAATGGTAAAGGTATGACAGGTGGTCAATTTACACTTGATACTCGTCGTACGCTGAAATTCTCTAATATTAAGCTTTCTGATGAATATAAACAATATTTAGAAAGTAAAGGAATTACACCTACACTAACAGTTGGTCAGCCATATATTGATGATTATACAGGCAGAGAATCAACAGATATTACAATTTCTGGTATTTCTAATACTGGTGCGCTTGACCAAGATATGAAGATTCTTGAAGCAGATTTGACTTATACAGATGGAGAAGCTTATGTTGGTCCTTTAGATGAAGAATGGTCTGTTCCTAAATCTAGCTTGGTAATCGATAGTAAAGACACAGTAGTCCCTGCTTTCGACACGAATATCGCGTATCTAAAAAACCCGATTTCTCAAATTACAGGCGGTCTATTTGCAGAAAGCTTCCAAGTAAACAATCTGAGCGGTAGCCTTGCAAATATTACGATTGATTCAGGTGCCAAGGTTACGTTGAAAGATGCTGATAACAACAGTTATGTAACTGATAATCCAACGAGTAACACAAACACAATTCAATATTATGGTAATAATGCTGGCACGTATTCAATTACGGCGAAGGCTAGCGATAAACCATATTCAGTTGAAACGTATATGCCAGGTCATTTTAAAGGCTATCAAAAAACACCAGTTATCGGGAATAGCAGATACGGTTTTCAATCAGGAAGTTACTTTGATTTCGCAGACATGGATACACCTAATTTACTTGGTGGAGATGTAAATGGCGATGAAGTGATTGATATGAAAGATTTAATTGCTGAAATAACTGCTTATTATAATTACAAAAATCTTATTTCAACAAATAATCCAGTATTGGCTACTTTAGCTAGCAAAACGGCTTATTTAAATGCTAATAGAAGTGCAGATATTAACTGGATTAAACCAGGAACTATAGGTTATGGACTTGACTATAATGATTTCTATTTCATTTTTAAGAACTTTGGTAAACAAAATCAAAGTGCAATCGACGCTGGTAAAACAGTTTCAGTACCACAGCTTAAAGTTGATCAAGATCAAACGATTTCAACACAATATGGTGGTTCAATTACATTAACGAAAGATGATGGATTGAAGGAAGTCATGAGAAAGCTGAATTTTGCAGGTCCAACGCAAAAGACATCAGTTACACAATTACCAACTTTACAAGATTTGAAAAATGGTTCGTCGGTTTCATTAATACCAACGAGCAATGTATTTTTAGATGATACTGTGTGGAGAAACGCAATTACAAAGGTTGAATTAGGTATTAGCGGTAATTACACTGACATCACGAATGCAATGGTTCCAAATTCAACAAATAAAGCTGTTTCGATCTCAGCTGGATATGTTTATTTCGATCCACAGAAAGGTGTAACTTATGTACCGGCTAAAGTAAGTTTAAACGGTTCAGTATTTAATACGACTGGAACGTATACTGTTCGAATCACGGCCGATGGATATGCTCCAGTAACTAATAGCTTTACAATTGCTTCAGTGCCAATTCCAACACCTACAATTCCAATGGTAACTGATCCAACTAAAGCTCATATTGGAAAAGACATTACGTTTAATTATTCGTTTGCTGACGATGAAAATTGGCGTAAAGGAATCAATAAAATCGTTGTCAAAACAGCTGGTTTTACAACAGGTTTAGATATTACGAATTTGAAGGATGGTAATGGTAATCCTTATTACGATATCAGTCAATCAGGACAAATTACGTTTAAAGCTGATTTATTTAAAACTGATGCAACATTAAATCCGACTAATTTCACAACATATAATGTAGCAATTAATCCAGGTGGAGCAAATTATTTGCCTCAGCAATATAAATTTGAAATCAATTCAACTGGTTTAGATGGCACAATCTATCCAACTGTATCGATTGGTGCAGACTCATCATCAGGTGCTGCTGCCCAACCAATCGGATACGGCATTACGTTTGATACAAAAGGTGGAAATGCTCTTGATACAATCGCTGTGGGGATGAGACCAAACCGAACTAGGTATGGTAGTCAAGGTTTGTTAATTTCAAGTAATGGATCAAACAGCAACCCGCTTCCGGTAAAATCAGGTTATGCATTTGTTGGTTGGTATAATGTCGATCCAATTACGAATGCTTTAACAACTTCATGGGATTCAAATACAATCTTAACAGGAGATATAAAAGTTGCTGCAAAATGGACAGTGAATTTTACACAAAACTATTCTCCTCTTGATAAGAAGAATCCAGAAGGGGCAAAATTAGGTGGTATGGTACTTGGTGAGGGTCCAGTTCAAATTAACTTGCCAGATTATAAAACTACTATTCCATGGTTAACGAACAAGAACGATATTGCTAAAATTGATGCAACATATTATAAAGCAAAAGCAGACGGAACATTTGAAACAACAACAACTACGTACACTTTAGATTCGAGTACGTATGATTTAGTAGATCGTGGAGACGGTAATGGTACGTTAACATTTACGACTGCGACAGAAGCTTATGCAACAGCTCATCCAACTGAAAAGTTTGCATTTAGTCAATCACCAGCTACCACTGGCTATCAATTGACAGTAACTTCTAAAACAGGCGAAACAGTTCAAATTCCAAATGTGAAGCTAGGCTATCGCCGACACATTGATTTAAATGGAGGTACTGTAAAAACTGGACAAGGAGCAATTTTCAATGACGTACTAGCTGCTGGAAAAATAAGTGGTATTGATATGGCATCAGCAGCACAAAAAATTACAAATGGTACACTTTCAATGATGCCGAAGCTTTATTGGGATGCTGCTGGAACAACTGGCAATGATATACCAATGGCGACAGCGGGTGATAGTAAACCGATTAAAGAGAATGAAACTTACTACATCATCTGGGTTAAAACACCTCCGCAAGTAACAAAAGATGTAGTTGGGAATATTGTTGGAAGTGATATTACATTACCATTTGCAGATGACGGTACTTGGAGTAAAAATATCAAGAAAGTAAGCATTGGTTCAAAAGATTTAGTGTTAAATACTGATTATAAAATGACGTATGATTCAGGTACTCATAAAGGTTCGATTATACTTGATAAATCATTATTTACAGCTGGACAAAAAGTAAATGTAACAATTTCATCTGAGGGCTATTTGGATGCAAGCGTTACTGACCAAATAATTGGTTATACAGTAACATTTGAATCAAACGGTGGCGATTCAATTGACTCACAAATCGTTGACTCACGTGTAACAATACCAACAGAACCATCAAAAGCTGGTTATAAGTTTATGGGATGGTACAGTGACGAAGCGCTAACAACACCATTTGATTTCACAAGTGTTGTAACAAAACCAATTAAGCTTTATGCAAAATATGCATTAGCAACATCAATAGTAACACCAGATTCAAGCGATAATGCTTTAGGGAATGATATCACACTAGAATTCAGTGATAAGGAATGGGCAAATGCGATTTCAAGCATCAAAGTTGCAGGTTCAGTTATTGATCCAACGTCATATAAAATCGATGCAATGCACGGCACACTGACAATTGATCAGAGCGTCTTCAAAAAATTAGGTGATTACATTATCAGTATTAGTGCAAAAGATTATGCAGATGTAACAGTGAAACAAAAAATCGTGAATGGATACAATATTCACTATGTCGTAAAAGGTGAAAAGGCACCATTCGAAGTAAAAGACCAAATCGTAGTACGTCGTATCACAGAACCAACAGTACATGGGTACGAATTAAAATGGTTTACAGATGAAGATTGCACAATTCCTTGGGATTTCACAACTTCAGTTTACTCTGCAAAAACACTTTACGGAACATGGAAACCAGCTAAATACACTGTCATTTATAATACACAAGATGCTGGACTTGTAATGTCAGTTAAGGCTGAATTCAACTCATTACTTGATGCTCCAAAACCAACAAGAACAGGCTATACGTTCCAAGGTTGGTATAAAGATGCAGAAGGTAAAACGGCTTGGAACTTTGAAACTGATAAAGTATCAGATGATATGATCCTATATGCGAAGTGGAGTATTAACTCTTACACGATTCACTATAATAGCAATGGCGGCAGTCAAGTGGCTGACAAAACTGCAAATTATGATAGTGTGATTGATTTACCAAAACCAACAAGAACAGGTTATACATTTGTTGGATGGTATACAGATGCAGCGTTAAAGACATCAGTTGGTTCAAGTGTTAGATTAACAAGCGATATCACATTATATGCAAAATGGAGTATTAACTCTTACACGATTCACTATAATAGCAATGGCGGCAGTCAAGTGGCTGACAAAACTGCAAATTATGATAGTGTGATTAATTTACCAAAACCAACAAGAACAGGTTATACATTTGTTGGATGGTTTACAGATGAAACGTTAAAAACACCAGTTGGTTCAACGGTTAAGTTAACAAGCAATATCACATTATATGCAAAATGGAACATTAACACGTATACTGTTAAATTTAACAGTATTGGTGGAAGTTCAGTGGCTACTGTAACAGTGAATTATAATTCAACAATTAGCCAACCAGCATCACCAACAAGAAAAGGCTATGTATTCCTTGGCTGGTATAAAGATGCTACAGGTAAAGTAGCTTGGAACTTTGCGAAGGATCACGTTACAGAAAACACGATGATATACGCGAAATGGGAAGCAATACCAGGTAAACCGTCAAACGGTAAAGCGACAAAGAGCGGTACATCTTCTGTGAAATTAACGTGGTCAAGCGTGTCTGGCGCAGCAGGTTATGAAATTGTTAAATCAACATCAAAAACAGGTTCATATACTCACTTAAGCGATGTTAAATCGACGTCTTACACAAATAATGGATTAAGTAAAGGTAAAACTTACTATTACAAAGTCCGTTCATTCAAAATTGTTGGATCGAAAAAAATCTATAGCGACTGGTCAAGCGTAATTTCAATCAAACGATAAAAATGAAATAACAAGCAGTACAAATTACTCCTAAGTCAAAAAGGGTGGTTAAACACCCTTTTTGAAAATAAAATGATTAGATCAGCTTTTTTCAATTAAAAACTTTCCCTTAAAAATAATTAAAGACAAGAATACAATTTTGTATTTCTTGTCTTCTTTTTTTTGTAATCAGATTAGGAAAAGCAGATTTTAAAGGGAAATTTACAGTTACGGTGAGCATACAAAAAGTTGGTTATTACTTAATATGTCGTTGATAAAGCGGGTAATAAGAGCTGTAATGTAGCATATCAAGTAACTATTAAATAAAATTTAAAAAGGATGTTTCATTCGAATTAAGCCTTTTACAGAGTCTTTCTCTTAATAAGAAAAAAGACAATAATACAATTTAAGTATTCTTGTCTTTTTTTATCATAGTAAAGTTGTATTTATATAAAAGTGCAGTATGAAAAATTCTAAAAAAGTTCTGAATTGCTCCAGAAATTTAGTTGTTTACGATTAGCTGTGCTATTTCCATTGCTTGTACATTTAAATTCATTCTCGAATAATAGTTAAATAATTCCTTCTTAGAGCGCTCTGTTAAAAATGTAAATCCATATTTTATAAACATAGGTAATGCTCGATTATTTAAATAATGATAGTATTCTTTTTCTTTCGACTTTAGTAAATAAATTAAAAGTTTAAATAAATGAACGTATAGAGTGTAACTATTCTTTTTTGCAGTGAAAAGACCAACTTCTGCTTCTTGGATAAGCTCTTCCAATTTAAATGAATTACTTTCATAAGAACTTCGAATATAACCTTCTAAAGAAAGTAAATAGGCTGAACACTCGGTATCTTTTAGTGACATAGAAGCTTTATAATATTTACTTGCTTCTTTAAAGTTTTTACCTCTGTAATATGCATATGCTAAATTATGCAAAACTTTAGCCTTACGATCAGGAGTATTACAGAGTTCGCAGCTCCTAATCAAATTCTTAAAACGATTAATTATTTCTTCTTCTAAAGTGTCTCCTTGTACTTGAATAATCATTAACATTTCAGCGTCAATCACTCGAAGATAGTTATTGATTTGTTTAAAAAATAGATGAGATTTTTCTGCATAATAATAAGCTAAAACAGGTGCACTAATCGTATGATAAGCAACTGCTAAATGGTAATAATATTCGGGGTTTTTGTAAACTGTGTTATCGATTGACTTTAGAATTTGGATTACTTTAGTAAATTCTTGTCTTGCTAAATAATATATTCCTAAAATATGCTTTAATAAATTTTGTTCATATGGAGCTAATTTATCTTCTTTTTTTTGAATTTTTTTGATGATTTTAAATGCCTCGGAACATTTATTATACGTAAGAAAATACTTTGCTCTTAGTAACTGATACATGTCATGATACTCAGAGATTTGGATTAATTCTTCCATTTCAAACTCATAGTTTATTTGGTTCATCTCTTCAGATAACTGCATGATGATTACATCGTGCCAGTGAAGTAGACGCTGTTTGATATTCATAAAACTAGCTACTTCTAATTCCATATCAATACCAAGTCTTTTTGATAATAAATTTATAATTTCAGGTGCGTACTTTGTTTGGCCACATTCTATTTTACTTATATGGGTAACGGAGCAAATATTTTTTCCTAATTGTTCTTGTGTTAGTTTGTATTTTTCTCGATAAAATTTAATAATTTTTCCTTCATACATAACTAAGTCCTCCTCCCATTGCAGGATGTTAAAAAATAGTACCTAATACTAAAATTCTACATTTAACAACAAAATTAGTATATTTAGAATACCGGTATGCAGTGTGAAGTAATACTTAAAGATATATTAAGGAAAAATGAAATATGGATAGGATTTCCACAGGATTGAGCGTAATTAGTGAAGTTATTTATTAATTTTCGAATGACATTACTAATATTTCCATTTATCGATTTAATACTATACAACTAGAAAGTACAATAGATCAACCGAGTTCTCAACTTTATCAAATGTTCACTGTTCAATTGGGGGTAACATAGTCAGAACGATGACTTTGTTACCCCCAATCAAGTGTTCAACCTTGATATGCACTTTATTTTTCTACCTTATTTCCAATTCTAAAAAGTAAAGATAACTGTTTAGCAAGAAAATGAGGTGTATAGGGCATGTCGTTTCTTAACCAAGATACAATCGTTCCTATTAGTGCAGAAGAACCGTACCAAATAATAATATCCCTTTGAATATCCATTTTAACGTGTAAGGAATCAATTTCTCTTCTTTTTGTAATTGTTTCAGTAATGATATCTAATAATTGCTGAGTAAAGATTGGTGTTTGAGTTGAAGCAAGAACAACTTTATAGAACTTAGCATTCTCAGCTATATGTTCAAGCAAGTTTAAGAGCATCAACGAATCGATTTCTTCCATTGATTTAGTATTTATTTCTGACCTTCTTAAAATTTGTTCGATCTCTTTACCCATTTCCTGCGCCATATTTTCTAACATATCCTGTATGTCACGATAATGTAGATAAAATGTAACTCGATTGACCGTTGCTCGTTCCGCTATCCGGTTAACCGTTATTTTACTTATTTCCATTTCCTCAAGTAATTCGATAAAAGCATCCTTAATTAATTGACGTGTACGAGTAATTCGAGGATCTACTCGTTTTTTTGTACCTTCCTTCAAATGAAATCACCTTTCTCATTGAAATTTACAATTATTCCAGATGTGTTTATTATGTTCGGAATGAACTACAGAATTAAAAAGAGTGATAACTACAAAACATTTCTAGAAATATTGTCGGTTGTAAGAATTAGCTATCTATTTATAATGTAATTTATAACATGTTAATTATTAAACACTTTGTAAATTAAGTCCAATATAAAGAGAGAAAGGATTGATGGGGGATTGAGTAAAATTTCTGTTTCAGACACACATTCGATAAAAAAAGGACCTATTATGTTTATTTTGATTTTAGGTGCTTTCCTTGCGACATTAAATCAAACGCTTATGAGTGTTGCCATTCCTGAGCTAATGGTTGATTTTCATATCAAGGCAGCAACAGCACAATGGTTAACAACAGGATACATGCTTGTAAATGGTGTATTAATTCCGATTACAGCATATTTAATGCAACGTTTCACTACTCGTGAACTTTTCCAAGCTTCAATGATAATCTTTTTAGCAGGAACAATTGTATCGGCTATTGCGACCGATTTTCCTGTACTATTAACGGGGCGCTTAATTCAGGCAGCAGGTGCTGGTATTATTATGCCACTACTTACGAACGTTATTTTGACACTATTTCCTCCAGAAAAACGTGGAGGAGCAATGGGGATGGTTGGGCTTGCGATTATTTTCGCTCCAGCAATTGGTCCTACACTTGCAGGTTACGTTATGGAGAATTACAAATGGGAAACGATGTTTTATGGAATGATTCCATTTGCCGTTATTGTAATCGTACTAGGATTCATTTATTTACGTAACGTATCAGATCGAATCATCACTAAATTTGATATTCTTAGCGTTACTTTATCTACAATTGGTTTCGGGGCAATGCTTTATGGCTTCAGCCGAGCTGGAACATTAGGTTGGAAGGATTCAGAGGTAATTAGTACGATTGTTGTAGGAGTCTTATCACTTGTACTCTTCGCATGGAGACAATTGGTATCTAAAAATCCACTACTTGATTTGAGATCATTCAAGTTTAATATGTTCACTTTAACAACAATTATTAATATCGCAGTAACAATGGTGATGTATGCAGATATGATGTTACTGCCACTATATCTACAAAATATTCGTGGTTATACACCGGTCGAGTCAGGACTTCTACTACTTCCAGGTGCACTAGTAATGGGCTTTTTAATGCCAGTTACTGGTAAACTATTTGACCGCGTCGGTGCAAAGTGGCTTGCTATTGCCGGAATGATCATAACTGTTGCCACAACAATTGGATTTACTAACTTAACTGATTCAACTAGTTATACTTATCTGGTTCTTATGTCAACAGGACGCCGAATCGGTATGGCTTTAATGATGATGCCAATCCAAACAGCTGGTTTAAATCAATTACCAAAAGAATTGAATGCACATGGAACAGCCATAACAAATACAATTCGACAAGTTGCAGGTGCTGTTGGTACGTCGCTACTTGTTACAGTTATGACGGACCGCACAAAAACGCATTTACAAGATTTAATTCCTACTGCAGCTACTAAAGGTTTAACACAAGCGCAATTAATTAAAGAAGCATCCATCCAAGGGATTAATGACGCATATCTTGTAATTGTTGGAATTGGAATTTTAGGATTACTACTTTCCTTCTTTATTAAGAAGGTTAAACAAGCATCTTCTGTACAGAATACAGCTCAATTAAAGAAAGTAACAGTAAAAGCATAAATACTAACAATTTAATTGGAGGAATGGATATGAGACTTCAAGACAAAGTAGCAGTAGTAACTGGAGCAGGTTCGGGAATGGGGAAAGCCATTGCTGTCCTATATGCAAATGAAGGTGCAAAAGTTATCGTATCAGATATTAATATAGAAGCAGCAAATGCTACAGTTGAAGAAATCAGATCAAATGGCGGAGATGCTATAGCTGTTATGGCAAACGTTGCAAAAGAAGAAGATATTCAAAATCTAATTAATACAGCAGTAAATACTTTTGAAACAGTAGACATTTTAGTAAATAATGCAGGGATTATGGATAATTTCGAACCTGCTGGTGATATTGAAGATGACAAATGGGAAAGAATTTTTGCTGTCAATACTACAAGTGTAATGCGTGCAACTCGAAAAGTCTTACCGATTTTCTTAGAGAAACAAAGTGGAGTTATAGTTAATGTAGCTTCGGCAGGTGGACTTCAAGGTGCTAGAGCTGGAGCTGCTTATACGGCTTCTAAGCATGCGGTAGTTGGTTTTTCTAAGAATACTGGTTTCATGTATGCAACGAAAGGGATCCGTTGCAATGCCATCGCCCCAGGTGGAGTTGAAACAAATATCGGTTCTTCCATGACGAATATTAATCAATTTGGTATGGGACGTATTCAAGCAGGATTAGGAGTAAATCCAAGAGTTGGTAAACCGGAAGAAATTGCAGCCATTGCGCTATTTCTTGCTTCTGATGAATCGAGCTTTGTTAATGGAACTGTTATTACTGGAGATGCAGGTTGGACTGCGTTCTAATTTAATAAATTGGATAATGATGAGTAAAGACCGTCGTGATATTAGATTGCACCCCTTAAAGTAGATGTTGAAAAAGCCCTCCGTTGGGCAACACTGAATTTAAGGGGTGTTTTTTATGGCAAATTGGAGTATATAAGTTTAAAAATAATCTAAAACCACCAGTTTGTTGTTGGTGGTTTTTTTATGCGTAAACAGTAAAAAGAAAACCCCTCATCTTTTAAAGATGAAGGGTTTTCGAAGGACCATATTATCCAATCTGTTTCTTAGAGTCCTTCTCATCAACCCAAGCCTCTAACTGATCACGACCTGGTAAGTTTTCGATTTTATCAGCAGAGAAAACTGGATCCAATCCTTGTTTCTTTTGAGAAACATAATCTTTTAATAAAGCTTTTACAACTTTAGCTAAACGCGTAATTGCGTAAAGATTAACTAATACCATTAATCCCATGAAAATATCTGCTAAAGACCAAATTAAATCAGCACTATATAAAGCTCCGAATAATACCATTCCAATTACAGCAAAACGGTATAGGTAAATTGATTTTTTCGAATGCTTCATGAAGCTAATATTTGATTCACCGTAGTAATAGTTACCCATAATTGTACTTAATGCAAATAAGAATACTGAAATTGAAACGAATGTTGCAGCAAAATCACCTAGACTTACACGTAAAGATTCCTGTGTTAAAGGAATACCTGATAGTTCAGATGTTTTATAAACGCCTGAAACTAATACGATCATAGCTGTAGATGAACAGATGATAAATGTATCGACAATTACACCTAATGCTTGAATTAAACCTTGTTTTATAGGGTGAGTAACGTCAGCTGTTGCAGCTGCGTTTGGAGCTGAACCCATACCAGCTTCGTTTGAGAATAATCCACGACGAATTCCATGAAGAACTGCAGCACCCATGACACCGCCAAACATTTGTTTAAACGAAAAAATTCCTTCAGAGAAAATTGCACCAAATACATCCGGTAAAATATGGAAATTTGAAAACATTACCCATAAAGCTAGAATAATGTATACACCAGCCTTGATCGGCACTAAAACAGTTGAGAATTTTGCAACTGAATGGACACCACCAAAAATAATTAATGCTGTAATAATAGCAAGTACAATCGCAGTTGTTTTTGTATTTACGCCAAATTCATTATTAATAGAAGCAGCAATCGTGTTTGCTTGTACTGCGTTAAAAATAAGACCAAAAGATAAAGTAATTAAAATACTAAAAATAACACCAAGCTTTCGATTACCTAAGGCTTTTTCCATATAATAAGCAGGTCCACCACGCCATGAAGAACCATCTTTCACTTTATAAAGCTGAGCCAAAGTACTTTCTACAAATGCTGAAGCTGAACCAATTAATGCCATTAACCACATCCAAAAAACTGCACCTGGTCCACCTAATGCCACTGCTGTTGCAACACCGGCAATATTCCCGGTACCAATACGAGCAGCCATTCCGATCATAAATGCTTGTAATGAAGAAACAGTCTTTTTGTCTTTGTCTCTGTTTCGTCCATCAACTAATAATCGAATCATTTCAGGTAAGAATTTAAACTGAATAAATCCTAAATAAACCGTTAAAAATAGGCCAATTGCAACTAATAAAATAACAATTAATTTAGCCCATAAATAGTCGTTGAGTACTGTAATCAAATCTGTCATGAATCCCTCTCCTTTGTATGAATATTCGTAAAATTATTCGTTAATTTTGACTTCAAAGTGTAATAATAAATTATTCTGTCGTTGAAGGCAACGTTTTTTTTAAATGTTTAATCAATTAAAAAAAAAGGCAACATTAAAAAAAGATTAAAAAAGTAAGTGTTCACTTACTTTTTGTTGACGAATTCTATTTCTGTTAATATACTAGAAAAGTAAATAAACACTTACTTTTTTGGATTATGCTAAAAATTGATTTAGTTTCCCTTTTAAACGGTTTTTAAGGAGGTAAATAGTGAATAAGGGAGAAAGAACAAAACATCATATATTAGAGAAGTCGATCCAACTATTTGCGAAAAATGGTTATGATGGTACGACGATTAATCAAATTGCAAAGGAAAGTAAAATTTCCGAAGCGACGATTTATAAGTATTTTAAAAGTAAGCTTGATGTATTGATTACCTGTGTAAAACCTGATATTCAGGACGTTTGGATGGAAGAGGATTTTAGTAAATTTTCAATTGAAGAATTGCTTAGGTTATATGTTGAGAAAAGGATTAAATGGGTAGAAAAGAATCGAAATCAAATTGAGATCTTGATCAGTGAAACTTTACGACACCCTGAACTATCAGAAATTTTCTTTCAACAAATCTATCGTAAAACACCAATTGAAGAAGAAATAGAAGCAAGAATGCTTGCAAAAGAAACAAATTTTCATTTACAAATTCCTATACTAAGTTTAAGTATGATTACAACGATTATATCGATTCTTAATCTACAAAAAGGTGTTCTAGAAAAAGATCCAATGCATATTACAGAAGACACTATAAATAAAATGGTGCAATTAATATTATTTGGGTTAATAGGAAATAAAAGTCCTGAATAAACATGAAAATGTGTTTAGTTTAAATGGGAGAATGGTTTAGTATTACCCTTTATTTTTTTAATAAAAGGGAGTATTAAACTATTTAAATGTAATAAATTGACCAAAATACACGTTTGGTCAATCGGTCTAAAAAGGGGAGTGAGAATGTGTTTAAACAAGAATGGAAAAATATTTTTAAGAAACCAATGACAATTGCTACAATCATTGCGGTTGGTCTTGTACCAATGCTTTACTCATTAATTTTCTTATCTGCATATTGGAATCCTTATAATAATACAGAAAAACTATCTGTCGCAGTTGTTAACAATGACAAGGGTACTGAGTTTAATGATAAAAAGCTTAATGTTGGGAAAGATTTTGTAGAAGGATTGAAAGATAATAAGTCATTCAAATGGAAAGTTACAAATAAAAAACAGGCAATGGAAGGATTAAACGATGAAAAATATTATTTAGTCATCGAATTACCTTCTAATTTTTCCAAAAATGCAGCTACGTTATTAGACGAAAAACCGCAGAAAATGAAATTAAATTATTACACGAATGCGGGTAAAAACTATGTAGGCGCACAAATTGGTACAAATGCAATGAAAGAAGTAAATGCTAATATCTCAAAAGAAATTACAGAACAATATGCTAAATCAGTTTTTGATAATTTCAAGGATATTGGAGACGGCATGACAAAAGCATCTGATGGTGCAGGTAAAATCAATGATGGTGCTGCAAAAATTACAGATGGAACAGATGTATTAAATAAAAATTTAAAAAAATTAAATGACAGCATGATCACATTTGAAAATGGTAGTACAAAACTGAAAAGTGGAGCGACACAATTATCAGATGGTATTAAACAATCAAATGATGGTGCTAATAAATTAAATACTGGTTTAAATACTCTTCTAGAAGGTACGGGTACGTTAAAAGCTGGTTCTGGAGATTTAAATAATGGACTTTCGCAACTTGTTGAAGGCGGTAGTAAAATTGAAACTGGGTCTTCTAAGCTAGAAACAGGAAGTAACCAATTAAATGCTGGACTAAAACAATCTTATGCTGGCGCAACCCAACTGCAAAAAAATGAAGCAGGATTTAATCAGAATCTTGGTGCTACTAATGATGCTCTTAAATCAATCGTTAATGGATTGCAAGATGGTTCTTTAAGTAAAGAAGATTTACAGAAATTAAAAGCAATCTCAAACAGTTTAGATCAACTATCAAAAGGAAGTAATCAAATTAAAAATGGTGTTGATCAAATTGCTGCAGCACAAGGTCAATTATATGAAGGTTCAAATAATCTACTTGCTGGACAAAAAGAATTAAATACAAATTTAAGTTTATTTAATAGTAAATTGAAAGAAGCGTCTAATGGAGCAAATCAATTAGCTCAAGGAAGTAATGATCTATACAATGGTACAAAGGCATTAAGTGAAGGAAGTTCGTTACTTTCAATTGGCCTAGGTAAATTAAATACAGGTGGGGATCAATTAGTCCAAGGGATCAATCAGTTAAATGATGGTTCTAAACAACTATCTGATGGAACGAATAAGTTATATAGTGGGTCTGGAGACTTATTAAAAGGAGCAACTGATTTAACAAAAGGAACAACTGAACTTCATAAATCCCTAAAAGATGGTGGAGATGAAGTAAACAAAGTTAAAACAAGTGATGCAACTGATAAATTCTTTGCAGAACCAACAAAGCTAGTTTCTCATAAAATAAATAATGTAAAAGAATATGGTGTAGGATTAACACCGTATATATTATCTATTGGACTATTTGCTGGTGGATTAATGTTCACTTCAGTTTATCCAATGAGAAAGAACTCTATTGCTCCGACTACTGGTTTAGCTTGGTTCTTTAGTAAATATAGCGTTCTTATTTTCGTGGGGATCATACAATCAATCGTAGCAGATATGGTTTTAATTTATGGTATGGGTCTTGATGTGAAAAACGTGTGGTTATTCGTAGTGTTTACAATTATCACTAGCTTGACCTTCTATTCCTTAATACAATTCTTAACTGTTACATTAGGAAATATAGGGCAATATTTAGTGTTTGTTATGATGTTATTACAAATTGGTGGAACTTCAGGTACATTCCCAATTTCATTAACACCAACATTTTTCCAAACGATTCATCCATATTTACCTATGACGTATGCGATAAAAGGATTCAGAGAATTAATCTCAAGTTCTGTTAGCAAAGGGTTTGTATGGGATCAAGTTTACTATTTATGTGGATTTGCAGCGTTATTCATTATCTTAACAAATGTAACTTTTGCAGTTCGTGTTATAATATCAAAGAAAAAACAATTAAGTGAAATCGAGGCTTAAAACGATAAAATGATAAAAAGGATTGAAGTCTAATTAAAAAAGATTTCAATCCTTTTTTACTATTAGTGAAATAAAAATTTTCTTGAGCTTCAATATGAAGGATAAATTGAATTGAAGATAATGTGAAAATTAGTAGATCAAATAAATAGTGTATATCTAGATAGAATAAACTCGTTTAAAAGATTTCGCCATAAATTTAATTATTGTTATTTAATTTCTAATTTGAAATATGAATTCTCATTTAAGATGCTGAGGATAGGTAATGTATGAATTAAACTAAATATAACAAATGGGTTAATAAATAAAATGTTTTGAGGAGGTGTAAATGTATGTCACATACTGGATATCTAAATTCAAACTTTAATAATTCTTTGTTTGAAAAACAGAAAGTTTATTTACCTTTTGCTTCCAGATCAATTTTTGCAAATCCAGGAAATGTTAAGAGTGCACCGGAATCTATAGAATCGAATGATTATGAGAAACCAATAGTTTCAACCAATAGAAATAATGACGGGGTTTCAGGTTACTTTACAATTAGTTGGCATCCAGATTCCAGGGCAATTATGCACCTAATTGCTATATTTAATGGAATTTACTATCAATATTTGTTTGTAGATGGAAAACAGAATAGTTGGAGTACAAAAGGTAAGGGGATCTATCCTAAAAAACAGCACTTTAAAAAAGAAGATATAGCTTTTCGTGCAGATGGCAGTGGCACGGAATTTGCTATTGATCCATTTTTATTGTATTCAAAATCAAGTAAGCTTTATGGCGGAAACGAAATTCAATCACTTGGTTTTGAAGATACTCAAAAGTATTTTGTTCGTATTTATTCTGTTAATACATATGGAGAAATTAATTTATTATCTAATGAATTGAAAATTACTTTGTAGGAACAAATGATTTTTATTTTTTAAGATGATTGAAAAATTATACAAGAAACCCCAAAAAGGAATAATAATTTTTAAGAAAAACGCAGGCATTGCTAAAGTTTTAACGATAATGTTTGCGTTTTTTGTTTATAAAACATAATCCAATAATTTTAAATAATGTAAACATTAATTCGTTAGTTCTATCTTATTAGTATTAAAATCAGTCGATAATAATAGTGAACTCAAACATTATTAAAGGGTGGAAATTGATGTGGTTCGCTAGGTAAAACGCTAACTAGTAAAATGATTTTATATATTTCAAAAATGAAAACATTATATTCGCTGATAAATGAGAAAATTAAAAAGAATTCCAAATATATAACTCTATTATGTGTAGAAGAAAAAATGAGGAGATTCGAAAAGTTTAATGCAATAATTCCCCAAAGTTTGTGATTTATTAGTATTCCTCACTTGTTATAACAATTTGTTGAAATGGAAATGCTATCTTAAATATATATTTATAAAAGAACATTAGGTGAACTTATGAACAGATTTGATGAACGCCATGCAAGTTTAATTTATTTTCTTTTTGAAAAAAATGATTGGTGTAGTTTAGCTAATTTATCCGAGAAGACAGGGTATTCTCGAAGTACGATTTGGCGAGACATTACTTTTTTAAATTCAGCTTTACCTAAAGGGTGGTTCATTGAAAAAAGTGAAACAGAGGGAGCACGTTTAATTAAATCTCCAAACGGTACCCTTGAGGGCATATGGTCTTATATGAAAAATGAGAATCCATATTTTCAAATCTTAGAGTATATTATTCTTAATAATGGTGTGACGATTAATGAAATTTCAACAGCTTTTCATATAAGTAGATCAACTGTATATAGACAGTTGGATCAAATAAAAGAAGTTGTAGAGGAAGCAGGCATTACTCTTGATACTAGCCCTCTTAAATTAAGTGGTGACGAGAAAAAGGTACGTCGATTTATGATGCAATACTTGGAATATAAGGGGCTAGATTATCTAAACGATTTAAACAATATAGATCTCAAAAATTTTCGAGATACAATCGTAAATTATACTACTGAACTTTCGATTACTCTTCATCTCGGAGCTATTCAACGTTTATCTTTTATTTTAGAAATTATTAATATTAGAATTTCTATGGAGTGTTATGTTTCTTTTTCTAAAGATATTTATGATAAATATAAAAATACTCTATATTTTGATATTGCAAAGAAAATGTTTCCATTTATGGAAAAGTGCCCAACTAGAGAACAACAAACACAAGAAATTTTATACTTTTGTCTCTGTCTTTTAAGTGAAGTTATGCCAAATAATATGACAGAGGAGCTTTATAAAATTCGTATTAAAATGAAAGAGAATAGAGAAGATCCTCGTGTACTGTTTTTAAATGTATTATCAGATTACTTGCACTTTGATTTAGCGCAGGATGATGATTTTCTTTATAAATATTTTTCAACAATTAAACGTACCAAGTATGATACTCAGTTTTATACGGATACTCGCATGAACACTGCGCTTCCATTCTTACCTTATGTGGAGGAACATCCATTATTTATTGGAATTGGAAATTTAGTAAAAAAGCATCTTGAGAATGAAACTATGTCATATGGAAAACTAGAAATTTTAGAATTGTTTTTGTTAGTAGAAGCTTTTTTAATTCGCAAAAAGAATGGTATGAAGATCAATACTGTATTGATTTGTCGTACCTATATTGAAATGGATTATCTTTACGAACTTCTTGATTATCACTTTGGAAAACACCTTGTTATAAAAATTTATGATTTATCAGATATAGATGTAATTAAGAGGCACAATCATTTAGATTTAGTGATATCAACATTAAAAGGTCAATTTTTGAAGGAACATTTACCAGTTTTAAAAATATCTACGTTTCCAACAGAAGCTGAACTAAGTGGAATTAGAAAGTTTATTAATCAATACTTTACTAAACGACTATATTTACATGAAATATTGCCGGATTAATTCTTATAGAAAAAACTCTTAGTCATTATTAGACCAAGAGTTTTTAATATTTTATCAGGTTGTTGTTTGTGAAAAATAACTTATTTAATAATAGTTAAACAAATGAATAAACAATTCTAAAAAAAATTACGTAATTATATATATAAAAGGAGTTCTTTAGATTGTATTATTAAACTAGAATGCTAGAATTTAAAAAATGTTAATAATCGCTAGTATTTTCATACCAGTCTATTATCTATAATTAATTTACTACTCTTGGAACATCTACATTGTACGTTAAATTTATAGTTTTAAGTTCAAAAGGACGCAAGCGATTAATTTAAATTTCGTTTACTAGTGTACGTGTAGCATAGTAATGATTCTTTTCTAAGTAATTTATAATCTCTGTTGTATAAGCACCATATGGGTAAACAATTAATTTGCTACCAGAATCGAACCCGTTATCTAGGAGCCAAGTTTTTGCAGTTTCTATTTCTTCAATTTGTTGCTCTATTGGTAGTGTATCTAGACGTTTATGAGTATTTGTTTGATTTATGATTGCCAAACCATTATTTTGCAGTTCTTTAAGTTGTTCAATATTCCTGAAAATTTTTATATAATGTACCTAGTTAAAAGAAATACTTTAATTTTTAAGATTCAAAATAGTATTATTTGAATAATGAAGAGGTTATAAATAAGAACAAAAAGCATCATCAAGAACGATGATGCTTTTGTTTATTTAACTAAATTTATTGAGAAATAAACATTTGTGTCCATGCGTTAGAACGTGAGTCATAACCTACACCAATTTGATCTAATTTAGAGTTCAAAATATTTGCCCGGTGACCTGCACTATTCATCCATGCTTTTACTACCTCTTCTGGAGTTTTTTGTCCTTTTGCAATATTTTCAGCTGCATGATTATAAGAAATTCCGAATTTTTTCATCATATCAAATGGTGAACCGTAAGTTGGACTATTATGATCAAAATAATTTTTATCAGTCATGTCTTTTGACTTAATACGAGAAACTTTAGATAATTCATTATTAGCTTTAAAAGGTTTTAAACCAGCTTTTGTCCTCTCTATATTAGTTAATTCTATAACTTTTGATTCATATGGAGATAAAGAAGCAGGCACTTCGATTTTTGAAGGTTTTTCAGGTGCTTGATCTATTGGTTTTGATGGTGAATTTGGTATTACTGGTTGAGCAGGCTTAGATGGTGAATTTGGTATTACTGGTTGAGCAGGCTTTGAAGGAACATTTGGTATTACTGGCTGAGCTGGCTTTGATGGGACGTTTGGTTTTATTGGCTGAACAGGATTCGATGGAACGTTTGGTATTACTGGCTGAGCTGGCTTTGAAGGAACGTTTGGTATTACTGGTTGAACAGGTATTAGTGGAATATTAGGTGTAATTGGTTGTACAGGTTTAAATGGTATATTTGGTATTTCTAGTGTTGTAATTTGTTGGTGATCATTGTTAATAGTTTGGCCAAGGTTGCTTACTATATTAGATTTAAACAATTCACTAGGTTGTATGGAATTATTTGAAGGTATTTTATTAGAAAATGTATTATCTATTGATAACTTAGGTAAGATAAAATAATGGTATAAAGCATTATTGAATAGATGATTTTTTTGAATAGAGTGTTTTGTATCAGCATGTGTATGTGTATTAAAAATTAGAGATCCAATTAGAACAGTGAATGTAATTGTTTTTTTCATTTGTAAATCCTCCAATTAAAATTAATGTGTTGTGCTCCTGTCGAGAAGAACAATTTAAGTCTAACAATTATCTATACAAACAATTGTTTCATTATTGAATTGAGTAATTTCTTAGATAATACAATGGGCATTGGTAGTTGTTTTTACTACCTTTTCGAGAAAACGAATAGATAAATTTGGAAACATTACGAAAAAAAATTTGATTTTTTACTTTAACAATATAATCTTCATAATTAAAATAGGTAATTAACTTAAGTTTGCAGACATGATACACTCCGATAATGAGAACATTTGTATCCGATCTAATACAAAAAAAAGCCATCCTTTCTGATTAAGTGAAAGAACGGCTCTTTTTCGTGTGAACTGGTAAATTTAGCTTTTAATTCATACTAAATAATTCATATGTGTATAGAGGTAAATAGAAAATAGTAAATAGACTCAGTGTAATTAAAGAAAGAGTAGCTCGAAACTGTCAGATGTATATCGAGTTTATATCTATCTAAATGGTGAATTAGTTCGTTACCGAAATGTAATTGACGGTGCATTTTATTGGACACGTTTCAAATAGTCTAAAAGCTGGAGATGTTGTACGTTTAGTACCAACAGATGCTAGAGGTGTTCAGGGAAAAGCAATAGAAGTAATTGTACAAGAAAATAATTGGTTAGCTGCTCCAACTTTGAATAAATACCACGAAGGAGATGCGACTTTATCAGGTAAAGTTGCAGAAGGTACTTCTTATGTAAATGATAACTTAATTCGTAAGCGTAACGTAGAAGCAAATGGAGTTGACCTTATTTCTTATTTAGGTGACGCAGGTGCTAAAGTTTGGGGATACCATCAAGGTTGTTCCATTCAAAAGTAGCGCCTACAGTTAATGAATTCATAGGATTGCTTCAATAATGTTTATTTTCATTTAATCAGCTCAGTAATAAGGAATAAAAATGAGGCGACTATTTTATCATAAAAAAGTAACTTAAACAGTAAATGTGAATTATGTCACAAAATAGACAATTTATAGACACGATTTAGACAAATAAGATTAAGTCAAAACCCCTTTGGAAAAGTAAACTAGAAGTAACAAGAGATACCATTGAATGGTTCTCTAAAATTTACTTAATGAATTATTTGTGAAAAAATGTTCAAAGTATGCTCGAGTTTATTGAAAATTTTTTTGAAATGATTTTTATCCTAAGGGGGATGTACTGTGAGTGTGTTAGAGCTTGCAAGAATACAATTTGGTTCCACTACAATTTTCCATTTTTTATTTGTACCACTTTCAATAGGTTTAGTATTTATGGTAGCAATCATGGAAACATTGTATGTTTTTCGAAATAAAGAAGAATATAAAAAGTTAACAAAATTTTTTGGGCACTTATTTTTAATTAATTTCGCAGTTGGTGTTGTGACAGGTATTATTCAAGAGTTTCAATTCGGTATGAACTGGTCTGAATATTCCCGTTTTGTTGGGGATGTTTTTGGAGCACCACTGGCAATTGAGGCACTTTTAGCATTTTTTATGGAGTCTACATTTTTAGGAATTTGGATATTTGGTTGGGAAAAACTTAATAAAAAAATTCATTTAATGTGTATTTGGTTAGTTGCTTTCGGAACGTTAATGTCTGCGTTTTGGATTTTAGCAGCCAATTCTTTCATGCAGGAGCCAGTAGGCTTTGCGATTAAAAATGGTCGTGCAGAAATGACCGACTTCTTAGCAATCATTACAAATCCACAACTTAAAGTTGAGTTTCCTCACACAATTGCTGGAGCATTAGCGACTGGAGCGTTATTTGTTGCGGGTGTAAGTGCGTATAAAATCTTAAAAAAACAGGAAACAGAATTATTTAAAAAAGCATTTAATCTTGCAATGGTGTTCGCGCTAATTGCAGGAATTGGTGTTGCATTTAGCGGACATTCTCAAGCGAAGCATTTAATGAAAACACAGCCGATGAAAATGGCTGCAAGTGAAGGTCTATGGGATGATAGCGGAGACCCTGCAAGCTGGATGGTCTTTGGTCTGATTGATTCGAAAAAGAAAGAAAATAAATATGAGGTAGAAGTACCATATTTATTAAGTTATCTAGCTTATGAGAAGTTTGAAGGTAAAGTACCTGGTATGAATACATTACAAAAACAATATGAAAAAATATATGGTCCTGGAAATTATATTCCACCAGTTAATACAACTTTCTGGAGCTTTAGAATTATGGCAGGAGCAGGAATGGTCATGATCTTAATGTCGATGCTAGGTTTATATTTTAGCTATCGTAAAAAATTAGAATCAAAAAATCTATTCTTAAAGGCATCAATTTTACTAATTTCTTTACCGTTTATTGCAAATACAGCTGGATGGGTTATGACAGAAATAGGTCGCCAACCATGGACAGTATTCGGTTTAATGACTACTGCTGCATCTGTATCACCAAATGTTTCAAAAGGATCACTGATTTTTTCAATCACAACATTTACAACAATGTATGCAATTTTAGCAGCTGTTCTAGTTTACTTGTTTGTAAAAGAAATTAAAAAAGGAACACACCATGTTGAAACTGAAAAAGTTCCTACGGTCGATCCGTTTGAAAGGGAGGTAACAATTGTATGATTGCGTTAAATGAATTATGGTTTTTACTCGTAGCAGTTTTATTTATCGGGTTCTTCTTTTTAGAAGGCTTCGATTTTGGTGTAGGTATATCTACAAAGCTACTAGCCAAAAATGATACTGAAAGAAGAATTTTAATAAACACAATTGGACCGTTTTGGGATGCAAATGAAGTGTGGTTATTAACAGCAGGTGGAGCAATTTTTGCAGCATTCCCAAATTGGTATGCAACGATGTTTAGTGGATACTATATTCCGTTTGTATTTGTATTAATAGCATTAATCGGACGTGGTGTTGCTTTTGAATTTAGAGGCAAAGTTGAAAGTTCTAAATGGGCAAAGGCTTGGGATTGGGTCATATTCTTCGGAAGTTTATTACCACCATTTCTATTCGGTGTATTATTCTCAAGTATTCTTAGAGGAATGCCAATCGATCAAAATATGAATATCTCTGCAGGTTTTACTGATTACGTTAATTTATTCACTGTAGTCGGTGGTGTAACTGTGACATTATTATGCCTATTACATGGATTAATGTTTTTAACATTAAAAACGGTAGGAGAATTAAGAGACCGTGCACGTTCTCTAGCTCGTATGGTAATCATGCCAGTATTCCTATTCTTAGTTGCATTCACTGGTATGGCATATTTTGAAACAGATATGTTTAAAGTAAAAGCATATATAACAGTTCCGCTTATTTTATTAATCGTAGTATCTTATATTCTTGCTACAATATTCATCTTTAAAAAACGTGATGGTTGGTCATTTGCTATGTCGGGTCTTGGAATTGTACTAACAGTCGGGACACTGTTTACTTCCCTGTTCCCAAGAGTCATGATTAGCTCGATCAAAACTACGTATGACTTAACTGTTTATAATGCTTCATCTGGTCCTTATTCATTAAAAGTAATGACAATAGTTGCATGTACACTATTACCATTCGTACTAGGCTACCAAATTTGGAGTTATTATGTGTTTAGAAAAAGAGTGGATGAGAAGGATTTGACTTATTAATGGGAAAAGATCTTATTAAATATAAAGGGATTAATCGTTTATTAATAATCCTATCTTTTTTAACAATTATACAAGTAACGGCAATTATTATTCAGGCATATATGCTTTCACAAGCTATTGTCAGATTGTTCAATGGAAAAAATAGTAGCGATATTTTATACGCTACTATTTTCTTCATTAGCGCATTTGTCTGTCGATATATTATTTCGACGATCAAACAAAAATGTTCGGAGCATTTTGCGGACATTGCTTCAACCGAAATGAAAATGAAAGTTTTGGAGAAGATTTTTAAACTTGGACCTAGATTTGCAAGGAAATCAGGAACTGGTAATATCGTAACGCTTATTATGGAAGGAACTACCCAACTAAGAAACTACCTAGAAATCGTTCCATTGAAAATGATTAACTTAGCAATTGTCTCACCAGTAATCGTGATTTATATTTTCTTTGTTGATAAAGTTTCTGCAATTATACTAATCGTGACATTTCCAATCATTATTATTTTTATGATATTACTCGGTTTGGCAGCTAAAAAGAAATCAAATAAACAATGGAAGGTTTACCGTATTTTATCGAACCATTTTACTGATTCATTACGTGGTCTAGAAACATTAAAATTTCTAGGATTAAGTAGAAAACATATTAAAAAGATCGAAAATGTAAGTGAAAGATACAGAGAAGCAACGATGGGCACATTAAAAGTAGCTTTTTTATCATCATTTGCACTAGATTTATTCACAATGCTGTCAATCGCTACAGTTGCCGTTTTTTTAGGACTTCGTTTGATTGACGGTGTAATTTTATTAGGCCCAGCATTAACAATTTTAATTTTAGCTCCTGAATACTTTTTACCAGTTCGTGAAGTTGGAGCTGATTATCATGCAACTTTAAATGGTCAAGAAGCTGGGAAAGCAATGCAAGATATTTTAGATGAGCAAGAATTTAAGGTTCAAGAACTTACTCATATATCAGATTGGAATTATGCTAGCGAAATTAATATAAAAGATGTATCAGTAAAACCCGAAAAAGATGGTCAAACGATTTTATCAAATATAAATTTGAATATTAAAGGGTTTCAAAAAATTGGGATTGTTGGAGAAAGTGGTTCTGGCAAATCAACGCTTATTGATTTAATAGGTGGATTTTTAGAGCCAACAAACGGGACTATTCAAATTTCTGGTAAAGAGGTATCCCATCTGCAAATAGAAGATTGGCATAAACAGTTAATCTACATTCCACAAAGTCCTTATATTTTCTCAAAAACATTAAACGATAATATAAGCTTTTATAAACCTAATGCTACTACAGAAGAAATTGAAAATGCAGCTGTTCAAGCTGGGTTAACGTCTTTAATAGAAGAATTACCAAAAGGATTAGAAGAAAAAATTGGTGAAGGTGGAAGAGCTTTAAGTGGGGGACAAAGTCAACGAGTTGCGCTTGCTAGAGCTTATCTAGAAAATCGTCCGATTCTTTTGTTAGACGAACCTACTAGTCACCTTGATATTGAAACTGAGTTTGAATTAAAACAAACAATGCTTCAGTTATTCTCTGGTAAATTAGTGTTTTTGGCTACACATCGCCTACATTGGATGAAAGAAATGGATCAAATTATTGTGATGAATGAAGGTAGCATCATTGAAGTTGGTACCCATGAGGAACTATTAATGAAAAAGGGTCATTATTATCGATTAATTCATAGTTAGAAGGTAAGTATATGTTTAATAAAAATGGATGGGTTTTACCATATATAAAAGAAAATCGTCGTTTATTCATAGTTGTGATTTTCTTAAGTTCACTGACTATATTTGCAGCGGCTTCTCTTATGTACACTTCCGGCTATTTAATCTCTAAAGCAGCAACTAGACCTGAAAATATTTTAATGATTTATGTACCAATCGTTGCTGTACGTACATTTGGTATTTTAAGGTCGGCTTCTAAGTATGTTGAAAGATTAGTCGGACACAATACAATTTTAAAAATCTTATCTAGAATGAGAACAAGATTATTTAGTAATCTTGAACCGTATGCACTTACAATCAATTCGAAGTTTAAAACAGGGGATATTCTAGGGTTATTAGCAAATGACATTGAATATTTACAAGATATTTATTTAAAAACTATTTTCCCTGGAATTGCCGCATTGTTTATCTATTTTATATCGGTAGTAGCACTTGGATTCTTCTCCGTACCATTTGCAATATTAACAGCATTAATTTCCTTTGTTTTAATAGGTGTTCTACCGTATTTTTCATTATTAGTTGAAAAAGCGCGAACTTACCAAATAAAAAAGGAAAAAAGTCATTTATATGAAAATCTAACTGATGCAGTTATGGGTATTAGTGATTGGTTATTTAGTGGTAAACATAATAGCTTTATTAAAAATTATAGAGAAATGGATGAATCGTTAAGAAACATCCAAAACAAGGAAAAAAGATTTAGAAGACGTCGCGATCTAGTTGCTCAATGTATTGTAGCAGTCTTAGTTCTGATGATGCTATATTGGGCTGGGAATGAAAGTTTAGCTGGAGAAATTCCAAGAACTTTTATCGCCGCATTTGTTTTAGTTTTATTTCCTTTAACAGAAGCTTTTATTCCACTATCAAATTCTCTTGGAAGTGTCCCTTTATATACCGATTCAATCAATCGCCTTGAAGGGATTAAAGAAGTGAGTCGTGATCAAGAATCACCCAGTATTGAAGGAAATATTGAAGATTATCGAAAAATCGAGTTTAAAAATGTAACTTTTCATTACTCGGAAAACGAAACTATCTTAAATAATGTTTCTTTTACAATTGAGGAAAACAAAAAAACTGCCTTATTAGGCCCGAGTGGTTCAGGAAAATCGACCATTCTTAAGCTAATTGAAGGAGTAGAGAATCCTATTGAAGGAAGCGTTAAAATAAATGAGATCGAAAGTATAGCTTTAGGAGACCAAATATCGAAAGTTGTATCTGTACTTAATCAAAAGCCATATTTATTTGATACTACAGTTATAAATAATATTCGTTTAGGAAATCCAGCAGCAAGTGACGAAGAGGTAATCGAAGTCACGAAAATGGTTGAACTGCATGATTATATAGCATCACTTCCAGAAGGCTATAATACCCCTATGCAAGAAACCGGTGTAAGATTCTCAGGCGGGGAACGTCAAAGAATCGCCTTAGCTAGAATACTTCTTCAAAATACACCAATTGTTATTTTAGATGAGCCAACTGTTGGATTAGATTCAATAACAGAACGAAAACTACTTCAAACGATCTTTAAAGTTTTAGAAGGAAAGACAGTATTATGGATCACACACCATTTAATCGGTGCAGAAATGGCTGATCATATTCTTTTCTTAGATAAAGGTAAAATTGCAATGAAAGGCTCACATGAAGAACTTTTCAAAACTGAGGACCGATATCGCAAACTTTTTGAATTAGATCGACCATTTAGAGTAATTGTATAGATGTTAATCTGAAGACTCTGGCAAATTTGCTGGAGTCTTTATTAGATATTAAATACAGTTTGACGGAAAATGATTTACATGATATATTTATCTCGAATTCGAGATATATTTAATTCAAAATAAATTTTAATAAATTTTTTCAGTATTCTTCAACAATAGATTGACAAAATAAAAAAGCATATATAGATAAATAATTTATATGGAGGAATTAGTATGAACGGTTTAAAAGGGATCCATCACGTAACAGCAATAACTAGCAGTGCAGAAAAAAACTATGAATTTTTTACTTATGTTTTAGGTATGCGTTTAGTAAAGAAAACGGTCAATCAGGACGATATTCAAACGTACCATTTATTCTTTGCAGATGATAAGGGAAGTGCTGGAACGGACATGACATTTTTCGATTTCCCTGGTATTCCAAAAGGAGTACATGGAACAAATGAAATTTCAAAAACATCCTTCCGAGTACCAACTGATGCAGCATTAGATTATTGGGTGAAGCGTTTTGACCGATTAGAAGTAAAACACTCAGGAATAAAAACACTGTTCGGTAAGAAAACATTATCTTTTGTTGATTTCGACGACCAACAATATCAATTAATTTCAGATGAAAATAATAAGGGGATTGCTTCAGGCACACCATGGCAAAAAGGACCAATCCCATTAGAATACGCAATTACAGGACTAGGACCAATATTTATCCGGGTAGCTAATTTCGCATTCTTTAAAGAAGTAGTTGAAAAAGTACTATTATTTAAAGAAATTGATAAAGAAGGTTCATTCCATTTATTCGAAGTCGGTGCAGGAGGAAACGGAGCTCAAATTATTGCGGAGCATAATGAAATATTACCTCAAAGCTTCCAAGGATTTGGTACTGTTCACCATGTAGCATTCCGTGTAAAAGATACGTCTGTATTAAAAGAGTGGATTAAACGACTTGACTCGTTCCGTTTACCAAACTCTGGCTATGTAGATCGTCATTTCTTCGAGTCATTATACGCAAGAGTTGCTCCACAAATTTTATTTGAGTTTGCGACTGATGGACCTGGATTTATGGGAGACGAACCATATGAAACACTTGGTGAAAAGTTATCTTTACCACCTTTCTTAGAACCAAAACGCGATGAAATTGAAGGAATGGTTCGTCATATTGATACTGTAAGAAGTACGAAGGAATTTATAAAAGAATAGAACTTTATATAAAACAACACTTACAATTTATGTGGGTGTTGTTTTTATTTCTACTCCTACTGGAAGCCCGAATACAGTATTTGCATCAAATAGTGCGACAAATCTCCAAAATATTCATGTCAGGACAATAGGGGAAATATAGCACTTACTGATTAAATTAGTGAGTTTTATTAAATAACTCTTAATTAAACTACCAAAAATTACCTAAAAATTTAATGCATAAACCAATTTGTTATTCTAATGAAATATTTCACTGAATAAAAATCTTATGAACTAAAATAATTTTTTAGGAGAGGGAACATGAATAGTACATCTGGTAGGCGTTTATCGAAGGATGATATGGTTACTTTAATACAAAATGGACTAGAGCGGACAACTAATCCGAAAAAGATTGTTATAGTAGGAGCGGGAATTTCTGGTTTAGTAGCAGCTTCTTTATTAAAGGAAGCAGGACATGAAGTGACGATTTTAGAAGCAAATGGTCGAGTAGGTGGTCGGATTTATACGAAAAGAGCACCTTTTATTAATGATCAATATTTGGAATTGGGTGCAATGCGTATTGCTTCTAATCATAAGCTTGTGCTTGAATATATAAATAAATTTAACTTAAAAGTAAATGAATTTGTAAATGGAAAGTCAGAAGATATTATCTTTGTTAACGGGGTAAAGACAACACAGAGGCAATATGAACAAAACCCTGATATTTTAGGTTATCGTATTGCGAATAATGAAAAAGGGGTGAATGTCGATCAGTTAATTGAACGGTCGCTAAAGTCCGCAATGGATTTTATAAATCAGAACCCAGATGAAAATTGGAAAACGATTATTGAAAATTATGATCAGCATTCGATGGATTCATTTTTAAGATATAACCCAATCGGAACACCTTTGTCGCTTGGTGCTGTAGAGAAAGTAAAAGTTCTTCAAGGGATGGAAGGATTTCCGGAGCTTGCTTTTACTGCTATTTTAAGAGAGTTCATTGTATTATTTTCAAAGGAAATTAAGTTTTATGAGATTACTGGTGGAAATGATCAATTACCTAAAAAGTTCTTAACACAATTGAAGGATAATCTATTTTTTGGACAAAAAATGAATAAAATCGTGCAAGAAAATAATCAAGTAACGATTCACTCAGATCATTATACAAGCCATCTGCCTTATCAAACTACTGCTGACTATGCCATTATTACTATCCCCTTTTCATTATTAAACTTTATTGAAGTGGTTCCAAGAAATTTATTTTCTTATGATAAATGGAAGGCAATTAGAGAATTACACTATGTTCCTTCTACTAAAATAGGACTTCAATTTAAAAGTAGATTTTGGGAGAAAGATGGGAAATTAGGTGGGAAATTAACCACAGATTTGCCAATCCGATTTGCATATTATCCGAGTAATCATAATGGTAAAAATGGATCGGGAATCGTTTTAGCTAGTTATACTTGGGAAGATGATGCGTTGATTTGGGATAGTATGTCTGAAAATGATCGGATAATGAATGCTTTAAGTAATTTGGCCACGATCCATGGTAATCAAGTTTATACAGAATTTATTACCGGTTACACTCATAGTTGGGCTCTATATCCATACTCTGGAGGAGCGTTTTCTATGTTCAAGCCAGAGCAAAATAAAGAGCTGACACCTTATATTTCCACTCCTGAGGGGCGAGTACATTTTGCTGGTGAACATACATCTTCTGCGCCTGCGTGGATTGAAGGTGCAGTTGAATCTGGCATTCGTTCTGCTTTTGAAGTAAATAATAGGTCTATTTATGAATGATAAAATTCATTTTTTATATTCGCTTCGAATATAGTGACATTAGTGGATGTCTTTTTATTTGAGGGAGTGATCAGTATGAACGAAAATAATCAAGGACTTCAATTTACCCCTGTGAAATCTTGGAATGTTTTTCATGGCCCAAATGACCCTTGCCCACCAATTGGTACAAAATATTATTCTACACCTCCACACTTATATTTAGGATTTCAGCCACCAGGACTAGAGCAATTTTCATACAAAGAGGCATTGAAAAAAGGTACGTTATGGAAAGTATTTTATGACTTTTACGACAATCCATATAAAGCAAGGAGGGATTAAAAATGACTGAGCAACTTCCTCCAGAGTATTATCAGGATTTAGAGGAACTGCAAGCTGTAGATTTCGTACTTGTAGAACTAACTTTATATTTGGATACTCATCCAAATGATCAAAATGCAATTAACCAATTTAATCAATACGTCCAATATAAAAAACAAATCGAAGCTAATTTCGAATCAAAATATGGACCATTATATCAATTTGGTGGCAGTTATTCAGATCAAAACTGGAACTGGCATAAAGGCCCATGGCCATGGCAGGTTTAGAAGGAGGGAGCATTCATGTGGGTTTATCAAAAAAAATTACAATATCCAGTTAAAGTAAGCACTTGTAATCCTATGCTTGCCAAATTTTTAGTTGAACAATATGGAGGAGCAGACGGTGAGCTAGCTGCTGCATTAAGATACTTAAATCAACGATATTCTATTCCGGATAAAGTTATTGGACTGTTAACAGATATCGGAACTGAGGAATTTGCTCATTTAGAGATGATTGCTACGATGATTTATAAGTTAACAAAAGACGCAACACCAGACCAAATGAAAGCTGCCGGACTAGATACACATTATGCATCACATGATAGTGCTTTGTTCTACCATAATTCAGACGGTGTTCCGTTTACTACTGCTTATATTCAAGCAAAAGGTGATCCAATTGCGGATTTATATGAAGATATTGCAGCTGAAGAAAAGGCAAGGGCAACGTATCAATGGATCATTGATCTTTCTGATGACCCTGATTTAAATGATAGTTTAAGATTTTTAAGAGAACGTGAAATTGTTCATTCACAGAGATTTAGAGAAGCTGTGGAAATATTGAAGGATGATCGACAACAGCGGAAGATTTTTTAGTTGAATGATAGTATTTTGAACCTGTTCCTTGGATTTTATCGGGAACAGGTTTTATTTTTTTGCATGTTTGGAATGATTAGGTTCTTTCATCAGTCAGTTTAAAGGAAAAAGGGGAGGTATTTAAGTAATGCCTCTTATTTTAGACTGATAAAATTGCCCTTTTTTATAGATAATTAGCAGATTTTTATCAAATTTCTGCTTCTATAGAACATATTTGCTAGTTTTCCATTTGAAATGAACTTCTATTGTAGTGTATTCAAGGTCATAATACCTCTACTAGTATAGGTAAATATTAAGTTTATTTGAGATTCTCTTAAGATTAATTGCAGTTCTGCCAAATTTATTTGCGATTCTCTAAATTTAATTGCTGTTTCGTCAAATTTAATTGCGATTTTCAGATTTTAATTGCAGTACACTGTTTAATTGCAGCATATCTTCACTTATTTGCTATTCTAACAGGCTTAATTGCAGCTGAGCCTCAACTCACAACGTCATTCCCATAAAAAAATGAGGGGTCTCCAAGACTCCCTCATTTTATCTTATTTCTTCCTAAGAATCGCAATCAGTAAAGCAATCACTGAAAGGACAGCTGCCCCAATTGACAAAATTAAAGAAGTATTACTTGAACTTGATTTTTCAGTATCTTTCTTAACTTCCGTAGTTTTAACAGTTTCACTTTTAACAGCTGTGTCTTTTACGATATTCGTAATTGAGTGTGGTGCTTCTGATTTTTCGTCACCAGTCCATTCAACAATACTGCCATCTTTATAATATTGATATGCATCCCAAGCTCCATTTACTTCAGCGTCTGGATTTTTGGCCATAAATACGAATTGTTGAAATTGTCCCGCTTGAATACCATCATTTTCTGCACTCCAAGTAACAGATGTAACAACTCCGTTTGCATCTTTTGTTTCGCTAAATTTCCATCCTGAGACAGGCTGATATGAAACAAATTCAAATTTTGATGGTATTTTAAGTGTAACTTTTGTTGTAGCAATTTCTTTTTCAGATGGTACTTTCATTGTGTATGTTTCCCAAGCACCAGGGGTTGAAATTTTAGGGTTAACTACAACATGCGCGCTGGCAATCCCAGTATAGATCATTGTCATCGCGAATGCTGAAGCGATAATTTTAGACGTTTTTAAAATAAATTTTTTCATTTTTGTCAGTCTCCTTTTAATGTAATAATTATTTACTACCTACTATATATTTAAAATCTACATCTACAGAATCGAGAGAGTTCGTTAAAATGTGGACTTTTACATTCCAATGTCCTGCCATATCTGTATAAAATCCTTGTGTTTCATAAACACCTGCCGAATTTTTCTTAACTTGAGTAGTGTTATTTCCCATATTCATGTCAGTATTTTTAAAGGTAAGCGTAACTTGTTGAATAGTGGATACAGGCTCATTATTTTTATCTCGTATATTAATTTTAAATTTGTTTTTTCCGACTATGTTCGGAGTCGCGTGTAATGTAACTGAATAACCTTTATTTAGCTTTGTGTTACTAAAAGGACCAGGTGATTCCATTGCAGTTGGTAGGTTTGTTAATAAGGATGATAGGATTAGAACGATTACTCCGATACTTATTTCAAACCAAACAGATTTTCCTAATTTATTTTTTCTGCGTTTACCTTTGATAAAATGAATCAATCCTAAAAGTAGCATGACTAGAAATAAGATCACTTTTCCGCATAAAACCTTGCCATAGGTTGTATGTAATAAAGAATAAAAGTTAGGTATATACTTTAAGCTTGCGTAAATACCAGTTGCCATTAGTAAAACGACCGATAATGTTGCCCAACTAGAATATCGTTGGATCGATTTCCAGTATACGTCATTTGCCTCATGTTTCTTATGCGTTTTAGGAAGTATATAGCTTATGCCTATTAATCCTCCTAGCCAAATCGAAACAGAGAGTAAATGAATAAAATCAAAGAAAACTGGTAAAAATTCATTTTGCATAGAAGCATGCCCAATAAAAGCTTTTGAGATTAGTAAGAAAATGCCGATTAATAAAGCACTTAACCACCAATAGAAAGAACTTTTTTGTTTACTTCTCCAAGCCATATACAATGAATTAGCTAGAACAATAAGTAGAAGAATTTGGATTACCCATACACTTCCGAATTTAGTACTGTTTATTGTTTCCAATAGCAAATCCTTGTGAAAAATACTTGGCCATGAACCATTGGTATAGTTTTTTGTTTCAACTAAAAGGCTTAAAAGAACACTAAATAAAATTCCAAAATAGAAGATTAACAGTAAAACTTTAGTATTTTTAAAGGTATTAGTTCTATTTTTCTGGTCGTTTTTGTAAATGAATAAACTAAAAAATAAAAGTCCTACAAATAAAAGTAAACTCATGTATTCAATCGAGTAGGTTCCCATTAAGTCTGTATTGGGTAAGGATTGGTTCGGTTTATTCAAGATTATTGATGAAACATCAACTTTTCCTACTCTGAATGGAATGACACCATTTACTGAATGGCCATCACTAGAAATTACCTTCCAAACAATATGATAATTTCCATCTGGTAAATTAGGTTTTAAGTTTCCTTCTAAAATTGAATGATTTTGATTATTTATATTGCCATTTCGCAAATCAACTCGATTCCCTACCTCATCTAAAACTTGTAAAGAATGAAATGCAGACTGTACTGATTCATCAAATTGTATTTGAATACGTTGAGGAGATTTTATAAAAACTTCATTCTCTTTAGGTGTAGATTTGATGATATAGGCATGTGCTGAAGCTAAGGACGGAAATAAAGTAGCAGCAATCAATAATAGTAAGAAAGAAAACCCTATAACTCGGATTTTCATTTTTTTTATGCCACCTCATATCTATTAGAGTGAATTAGAAAATAAAACAACTTCTAAATTTTAAAGTAAAATTGTGATAGAAATGTGATAAACTTTAAAATTTTATTAGAGCAGGGATTAGATAGTAAGATTATTAAACAGTTCTGGACTCTTTATGCAAGCTGGTGAAAACACAAAAAATCCACAAGTAAAACGAATCACTTGTGGATTTTATTTATTTAACAACCAACTTACCAACAGAGTTAGAAGGCTCCAAAGAGATGGTATATTCTCCTTTTAGTGGATTATTTAATAAGAGAATATTTTTTCCAGTTTTCAATGGAATGTTAATACCTAAGTCAGTAGAGGCTAATCTTGTATTGCCCCCAGCATCTGAATCAACATCAACAATAATTTTAGTCATTGTCGCAGGTTTGAATACTGTATTTTTCGGACTAAAACCTGATGGTGTTACGTGAATTGTTGCGTATTGAAGGTCATTTTGATCGTCTTGTTTTGCAGCTTGCTTTTGTGGTTGCCCAATGACACCAACTTTTACTTTATTCATATTAACGGTAAATATGATGACAAATATAAGTAGAATTGAAGTTAATATGATAGTACTGTTTGTTGATTTGGCATGATTTTTTTTATTCTTATTTTTTTGATTTGAATTTGAAACTAGCTTACGATCAACGAAAAATAACAATAGATAAATAAAAATAATAAACAGAATATCCACAATAACAATCGTTTTACTTGAAGTGAATGTCATATAACCGATGACAAACCCGATAAACGCTCCGAGTAGAGATGCTAACGTTTCTGTAACGGCTTTATCAATTAGTTTCTTGGATAGAACAAAAATTAAAATGACTAACAAAAGATTCAAAATGAAAGCCAAGAGTACATTATAATTTGTAGTTAACATGATTAAGAAACTAATTGTAGCTGAGGATACACCGACCAATAAAGAGATCGTTGATTTTAAAGTTCTAGGAAATCTCTCTTTATTTCGATAAAAATGATTAAAGCTATAACACGTAAGAAGGAGTACTAAGAAAAGACTTCCATACTTCAATATCATATAAACACCTCTAAATTCGTTTTAAAGCTAAAGCTTTGAACCAAAGTTCCAATCTGGATACACATATTGAACACTTGGAGCTTTAGCTGGCTCTGATTGTTGAACGTTTATTTTAATGACTGTTTGACCATTAAAGCTTGTTTTTCCGATTGTTCCTGTAATTGTTACCCAAGAATCATTCGTAAATTGCTTTGAAATGGTTGATTCTGCAATAATACCAAACGGTGAAATATCGGCAATACAATGAGTCATACCCATTCGTGCAATAAAAAATTGATTATCTGATAACTTAGGGTCTCTATAGATAAACCCCTTAATTTTAATTTGTTTATTTTGGAAATTGTCGACAAACGTATTCATTGATTGTAGCTTTTCAATAAACCACTTGTCCTTCATCTCGATTGTGCTCTGTTTGTACAGTAGCATCCCAAGTTTAGCGTAATCTTGATCATACACATTTGTTTTGAACATTTTTTTTAAAGCAGGGTCCTCATGACCTTCCACTTCAACAGCCTGTACATTCGTAGAAGCTTGAACAGCTAGTCCTTTAAAATTCATTTCTTTATTATTAGCAAGAGAACTAGAACTCGCATGATTTGGCAAAATATACCCGAGCAATAGAGGGAATAAAAATAAGCTGTAAATAAAAACATCTTTTACGACTGATTTTTTTAAAAGATGATGATGCTCATGACTAAAAACTTGGTCGTGACTATGATCATGATCACAATCACAAATAATGATATGTCTTTTTAATGAAAGAACGGCTATATAGATTTGAACGATTGCGACACTTAACAGAATAGCAGTTGCGATTTTTACATAAATGACAAGCTCTGGAACGATAAATTGCAAGATCTCGTCTGTAAGTGTCAATTGAAAAATATAAATAGCAAGTCCTAAGAGAATAGCAGCTTTTATAAAATGATGAATTGAAGTGGAGTTGATTTTATTTTTCAAAATAGATCACTGCCTTTATAAATTAATAGACTGTAAAACAAGCGTTCCAATGAAAACAAAAATGAAAACTAGCGTACTAAGTAATAAAACAAATCGAGATCGGAAAACAGCAAGCATCATCAAGATCCCTTTAATATTGATCATAGGTCCGAAAACCATAAATCCTATTAAAGAGCTTTTTGTAAAAATCGTTTGAAGTGATTGAGCGACAAAGGCGTCTGATGTTGAACAAAGAGATAAAATAAAGCCTAATCCCATCATTAGGAAGTTTGCCGCTGGACCACTTTTACCTAATTCTATTAAACTATTTTGAGAAATGATAATTTGAAGTAGAGCAACTATGATCGAACCGAAAACTAAGTATTTCCCCATATCAAAAAATTCATTTACTGCATGGCCTACAATCTCAATGAACTTATTATGAGATGCAGTATTGTGTTTATGATCGTGATGATGATGATGATCTTCATTTGATTGAACAGCTTGTTCTCGTAATTGATTTGACTTAACAAATTGAAAAACAATCAGTCCCACGATTAGTGCAACTACAAAAGCAAGTCCCATACGATAATATGCAACAGTTGGTTGATTACGAAAAGCTGTTATTGTTGATAAAAAGACAATGGGATTTAAAATCGGTCCGACTAATATAAAAGTGACCGCAACATACAATGGCATGCCTTTCTTAATCAGTTTACGAATGGCGGGTACCATTCCACACTCACAAATCGGAAAGATGATGCCTAAAACACTTGCTGCGATTATACCTAATAAAGGATTTTTTGGTATAAACCGGCTGACCATTTGATCTGTAACGAACACCTGAAGGATCGCTGAAACGAATACACCGATTAAAATAAAAGGCAAAGCTTCGATAATAATACTAATAAAGATCATCTTAAAGACTTGTAGTTTAGCAATCGAAAAAACTGAACTTAGTCCTGTTGTAGATAAAATATATAATAAAAATACAAATAGTAAGCAAATAATGATTAGAAAATGTCGATTTGAATTGACTGGCGATCTTTTCTCGGTAGCAATACTTCGCAAAGGTTTCACTCTTTCTGTTTAAGATATGATACGTTCAAATAACCAAATTCCACCTAATATAAAGGCAATCGTAGAGGTAGAAATAATTGCATTCCTCGAATACTTCGAGCGATGTAATTGTGCTAATAGTGGTAGTAATAAAAGTACAATCGAAAGCTGAACGACTTCAATTCCAAGGTTAAAGCTAACTAAATCGGCTGCTAATTCACTTTTTGAAAGATGCATTGCTGTTAATAAATCTGCAAAACCCATTCCATGAATTAATCCAAAAATAAAAGTTAATACCCAACGATGGCCTATGTTTTTACGGAAGATATTTTCAATCGCTACATAACATATACTAATCGCAATTGCAGGTTCGACGATATAAGAAGGAATTGAAATGAATCCTAAAACAGTTAGTGTCAAAGTCAAACTATGTGCGACTGTAAAAGCAGTAATTACTTTAGCAAACTGCTTAAAGCTTTGTCTTGCAATCAGTAGTGAAAGTAAAAATAGTAAATGATCATAACCGGTAAGTATATGATTCATACCAAGCTTTAAAAACGTTAACCATCCCTTTGATGATGTATTTGTAGTAGAGTCCGAATGGGATTCTTTTTTTATTACGGCCTGTTGCTGTTGTTTTGAAGGTTGAATTGTGTCCGGATTATTGCTTAATCCCTCAAATGCACTGTCACTAAGAATCATAGACCACATACGGCCTTGATCTGAAAGAGCGGCAGTACTACTATCATGTCCGTATTTCACTTTCAACAAATCAACATAAGTTTTACTTGTACTTGTATCTTTTTCATACAAATGGTCAACAAGACTAATAGATTGAGAAGGTTGAATTGCAGGGTAATCAACCTCAAGGATGAGTTGGGTAGCATCACCTTTGCGGTTAAGTTCCAATTTATTTACCTTTGTCCAATTTTGTTTTTCTCCATTCATTTTCAAAATAAGATTACTCTGGATTGTGGTTTCTATTTTCTTCTTTATTGCTTCAAATTCATCTGGGTCTAACATTCCGTTTTTATTAACATCCCCGCCTGTTAATTCCATGACAGAAACTTCATCTAAAGCAAAGTTCATTGTATTTTTTGATTTTAAGAGATTTAGTGTAGTGTAACTAGCACTTAATGAATGAGCTTCTGCAGTTCGAAAAGATGTACTAAAAAAAATGAGCAAGCAGAAAACTAGGGGAAAAGCACGACTGAATCTATTTTTTGATAAGTAAAAAATACTATTATTCATTTGTTTCCTCCGGGAAATAAAAAGTAAGAAAGACATAGTTATCGTACAAAGTAGATGTTACAGAATTGTCTTAGAATTGTAAAGAGTTCGTAAATTTAGACTAGTATTGTAGAATTTTCTATGATATACATTATATAGTTAACTGGCGTTAACTAAATTCAAGTGAGGAGAGGAGAGCATTTTGTAATTATTTCCCAATGGTAAAATAGTCCCGTGTTTTCAAGAAAAGGTTTTGGTTATTTAGAAATAATCCAATGGTAAAATAGTCCTGTGTTTTTGAAAGAAGGTTTTGGTTAATTAGAAATAATAAATTAAAGTGGGGAAATTTTCATGCACAAAATAATGCATAAGTACAAAAGGTATTTTGGTCTTTTTGCAACGATACTATTGCTATTATCAACAATTAGTCCACAAATGGCTAAAGCAGCCACTTCAACTACTTTAGCAAAATGGGATTTTAGTAATGGACAAGTAACAACACCATCTGCTGGAATACCAGAAAATATGAATAGTAATATAACAACAACTGGTTCTAAGGTTACTGGTTATAATGCTGGCCCTTCTGGGAATACAGTTATTAACGCAAATACATGGTCAAATAATAGTTCTTATTGGGAAGTTTCATTATCAACAAAAAACTATGAAAATATAACTCTTTCATCTAAACAATATAGTTCTTCAACGGGGCCAAAAGATTTCAAACTTCAATATAGTTTGGATGAAAATTCATGGGTTGATGTACCTGGTGGTTCTGTTTCTACGGGAAGTGCTACATGGTCAAGTGGGGGACAACTAAATAATGTAGCGTTGCCAAGTGAGGTAAATGACAAGAATTTAGTTTATTTAAGATGGATTGTCAATTCACCACTAGCTGCAAAAAATGACGGTTCTAATTTTAGTACGACAACTGGTACAAGTCGTATTGCTGATATTGTTATTAATGGTGAGCCAAATGGATCTCCAACTTTAGAAAAAACAGCTACACCTGACGCAACAAAAATTAATTATTCTACAAATTCAACAGTAACTGGAAATGCTGGTGCAGTCGCAAGTAATTCAATTGTAAGGGTTTACAATAATGATAATAAACTAGCTGGTACGACTACGGCTTCAGCGGATGGTGCATTTACCTCTACAGTTACCAATTCACAATCGGTTGTATATATCACTGCACAAGAAAATGGAAAAGCTGAAAGTGATAAAGTTTCAGTAAATTTCTCAGGTTCTGTCGTTCAGAAAACAGCCGCTCCAATAGCTACAAAAATTACTTTTAATTCGTATACAAATGTATCAGGTACTGCAGGAGCAGTTACTGGTAATGCAAGCATAAATCTATATTTCGATGACAATACAATCGTAGCAACTACAACAGCTGCAGCAGATGGTTCATTTAACGTAACATTTGCAAATCCCGGGTCGAAATCAGTAGTTAATTTAGTTGCTCAAGAAGCAGAAAAGAATCCAAGTGATCGAACTGCTGTAAACTATACTGGTCCAACTGAAAACCCAAAAGTCATTTCACCAGGTGACGTAGTATTTAGCCAAATCTATGTAAATGGTGGTAATGGGGGAGCATTCTACAAAACAAAATTTTTTGAACTTTATAATAATACAGATAAAGACATTAATTTAACAGGCTGGTCTATTGCTTATACTTCAGCATCAACAATGAACTTTGGAGCAGGGCAAGCTCTATCAGGCATTATTAAAGCGCATAGTTACTTCTTAGTAGCAGGTAGTACAGGTACGACAGGACAAGCACTTCCTGTGATTCCAGATAGTACGACTACTTTAAACCCAAGTGGTTCAACTGGTGGCGCATTAGTACTTGCAAAGAAAACGACAGCTGTTACAGGAGTAGATGATCCAGACGCAATTGATTTACTAGCGTATACAAATGGTACAGCCGTTTATAAAAACCCTTTATATTGGGGAAATCCAATCTCAGATTCTACAATTGGTGGGGGGACAATCCAACGTAAAACAAATATCGGCACAGACCCACGTTCAGCATATGGACTTGGAAATGGCTGGTTTACAAAAGATCCTTCAAAAGATTTCGTCCTGAATAAACCATCAAGTGCGAACTATTCTTTCGAAATGGTCGTACATAACTCAAAATTTATGCTTTCTCCAGATGGCTCTAAAATAACTTATACAAAATCTAATGGTACATCTAGCGTTACAGGGCAAGCTGGATCAGTACCTGCTTCATCTACTGTAAAAGCCTATTTTGAGAGTGAAGGTAAATTAACTAACGGGCAAGAAGTAACTGCAGAAGCTGACGGTTCTTTTTCACTAAGTTTTGCAGATTCTAGTGATCAGACATCTATCTACTTAACAGAAACTGATTCCACGCAACCTACTCCAAAGGAAAGTTACTATGCGAGAGTAGATGTTGCTGGTAAGGATAAATCAGTTACTTCAATTAGTGAATTAAGAAAAAATGATGAAATAGGATTTCCAATCAACACTGGTTACTCCACTACAATTGAAGGAGTAGCAACTACAGATAATCAACCTAAAGGCGATGTAAGTACAAATTTCTTTATTCAAGATCAGGCAGGTGCAATCAATATTATCAATCATATGAATCCTGCTACTACGATTCAAGCAGGAAATAAATATAGTATTGATGGACGAGTAGTATTTACAGCGGGGATGACTCAGTTTATTCCAACGGCGATTCGCTTTGTTGGAAATGATCATTTACCGGCAGCTACAAATATTACAATCGGCGAGCTAAATGAGGCAACTGAAGGTAAATTAGTTTCATTTACAGGAAAAGTAACAAATGTTCCTACAGAAGGTCCAAATTATGATATTACAGTAAGTGACGAATCTGGTGAAAAGTTAGCAATCGTCCGTATTCAAGGATCCCTAGGTAATATTGAACAAGGTCAGACTTACACTTTTACGGGTATTGTCAACCAATATAAAAAAGCTGCACCTTTTACGAGTGGATATCTACTTTTACCTAGAAACGGAAGTGATGTAAAAGGTCAATTAGTTTTAAATCATACTCCAATTACAAAAGCTTATACAGGAATGGATGCTGCTTTTAATGCCGTTGCAAAGAATGCAGATTCAGTTACGCTTTATTATAAAGGAGAAAGTGACACTTCTTATCGTTCAGTGATTATGGACACTGCAGACCATATTAATTATAATGGGAAAATTTTAGAAGCAGATGTTCCAAAAGTAAAGTTCTACTATTATATCGAAGCGGAAAATGCAGAAGGTAAACAAGCTGTAGGTAGTATTTCAAAGCCTTTAGAAGTGAATGTAGTAGACGATCAAGATGGTCCTAAATTTTTTAATGAGTTACCTGCAAATGGTGATAAAACTGATTCAAGACATCCTGAAATCGTTGTGAAAATGGATGACCCAAGTGGAATCAATCTTTCATCAGCAGCTATTTCCATCGATGGTCAAGATAAAACTTCGATTGCAACAATTAATGACACACAAATTAAAGTAAATCTTACAACTGCAAATGAATTAACTGAAGGTGACCATACCATAACGGTAACTGCAAAGGATAAATTAAATAATCCTTCTACCTTTACATGGAAATTCACAGTTACAGAAAGATTTACTGGTGGAAATCATTACCGTGGAACAACACATAATCATACGAATATTTCTCATGATGCTGCAGGTACTCCTGAAGAAGCATTAAAAGCTGCTGAAAAGTATCATTATGATTTCTTTGCCTTCTCGGATCACTCTCACGATATCGATGCAGATCTTGTTAATAAAGATACTGTTGATCGTAAAGGTTTTAAAGAGAGAACAGGTGGTACCGATTGGCAATTAACAAAAGATTTAGCAAAACAATATACGAAAGATGGTCAATTCGTAGTTTTCCCTGCGTTTGAAATGACATCAACAACATGGGGTCACTCAAATGTATTCGGAACTGAAAATTTCATTGATCGCGTTGTAGAAGGCGGTGCTTACCAAAATTTACAAAAGTATTATGGTTGGGTATTAACATATGACAATATCGTAGCGCAATTCAACCATCCAAAAATGTCTGCAAATGCATTTGATAACTTCATCCCTTATAACAAAAATTTAGACAAGCTATTCACAATGCTTGAGGTAGGGAATGGATCAGGAAAATATTCATATGCGAACGCAGAAGATAAATACTATAGTGCTCTTGATATCGGCTGGCATGTCGCACCAACTTATGGTGAAGATAACCATGATGGAACATGGGGGCAAACGAAGAAGCGTACTGTAATCGTAGCAAAGGATTTAAGTCAAGATGCTCTACTTGATGCAATGAAAAACAAACGCGTTTATATGTCAGAGGATCCTAACTTTTCATTAGATGTATCAGCAAGTGGCTTTTATATGGGATCCACAGTGGATACTGATACATTAGATTTTAATATTTCAGGTAAAGATCCTGTTTTAGAACAAGCTAGTGATTCAGATTATAGCTATATAAAAACTGCTTCTAACGATGCAATCGCAAAAGTAGAATTAATTACAAATCACGGAACAGTGATTGATAAGTATGTTCCAACAGATGATTCAACTACATTTAATTGGAAGCCTAGCTTTACAGTTGTAGGCGGACAACAATGGTTTGTTGTAAAAGTTACACAAAAAGATGGAGACCAAATTTACTCAGCACCAATTTGGTCACAACAGAAAGACTTAGCGGTAAAAGTAAGTGATGTTACGACGAAAGATGGAGCGATTATTGGTGGACTTTCAGCTAATTTAACAGCAGGAATAAGTAACCAAGGATCTTTAGATGTTAAACAAGTAACTGCTCATTTCTATTATGATAGTTTTGATGCAAATCATTTTATTGCGGATGCTTCAATTGATTCGCTTCCATCTAACTCATCAGCAAGTGCTAGTGTTACATGGACGGATCCAGTTCCAGGTACACATAATATCATTGTTGTTTTATCAGCAGCTGATGGACATGATCTCGGTAATAATAAATACGAGCAATCATTTACAATTAAAGCTCCATTAAACAAAGTGGTCATGATTGATGGTTCTCACAACAATGAGAATTCAAAACAAGATACTGGCACATATAAAGATAATTTTAAATTATTTACAACTTTAATGAAGCAACAAGGCTATACTGTAGCAGAAAATTCTTCACCACTTACAGAACAAGTATTAAAGAGCGTTAGTGTATTAGTCGTTACACACCCGGCTACAGCATATTCTGCTAGTGAAATTTCAGAGATTAATAATTTCGTGAAAAATGGTGGTTCTTTATTACTGACAGAAAAGAGTAACTTTGGTGCTACAAATCAAAACATAAATAGTATTTTATCAGGTGTAGGTTCAAGTATTTTAGTAAACAATGACGGTATTTTTGATGAAACAAATGACGGTAACTTCTGGGGAACACCACTGACAGCTAATTATGCAGTTAGATTACACCCAACGCCGAATCAAAAAACAACGTTAACGGATTTTATTCAACCGATTGAGTTTTATAGTGGATCTAGTCTTGCTAAAAATGATGGATCGGGGAATAAAATACCACTAACCGATAGCGATACTGTAAAAGTTCTAGTTCAAGGAAATGAATCTACATTCCAAGATACAACTAGTATTAAATCGGATACTGTAAAATACAATGTTCAAACTTCGAATGGAAAAAATGGTCCAGCATTAGAGCAAGTCACTGGTGGCTCTAGCATTCCGGTCATTGCTTCTGAACAAGTTGGAAATGGTAGAGTATTCGTTTCAGGTATGAATATCTTTAATGATAAACAAATGGATCAAACATATAATCCAAAAGGGAATGACCCGTTTGCAGTAAACGTTGTAAATTGGTTGTCTCATCTTGATCCCGAAGTAAAGTCGATTGGTGATGCTCGTAAGCTTGCAGAAGGAACGAACGCTGTTGTTGAGGGAACAGTAACAGCTACTTCATTCTTTGATGCTGCTTACATTCAAGATGATACTGGTGGAATTATGGCCTTTAATGATGTGCCAGCAGGAAGTCTACAAGTTGGCGATAAGGTACGCATATATGGTCATATAAAAATATTTGAAAATAACTTTGAATTAGAGTTTGGTAGTTTTACAGAGAGTGTTGTAAAACTAGGTAAAGGAACGCCAATCGAAGCGAAGGTTGTTAGTACAAAAGATTCAAATAATGAAGAGAATCAAGGTCAATTAATTAAAGTAACTGGTAAAGTTGTTTCTAAGTATGACGATAATTCCTATGTGATTGATGATGGTTCAGGACCAACATTAGTATTTACAGATGGATATGTTGTGAACCAAAGCGGACCTGTACCAAGCCTAAATATTGGGGATACATTAGAAGCAACTGGTCTAGCAGGTAAATTCTCAGAAGGAAATCGTATACGGGTAAGGGATACGATAGAATTAGTTGGAACTCATACTGCTGCTCCAAAAGCTCCTGTAGTGAATGCTATTTCTGATCAAGATGAGAAAATTACCGGTACATCTGAAGCTGGAGCGAAAGTAATTGCAAAAGTAAATGGTAATGAAATTGCTAATGCAATAGCAGATCATACTGGAAACTTTGAAATGAAAATTACAAAACAAGCAGCTGGTACGAAAATTGTTGTAACAGCAGTTAACTCAGCAAATAATGAAAGTGACAGAGTAGAAGTAACTGTAAGTGATAAGACTGCGCCAAACGCGCCTGTTGTAAATGAAGTACAAGATAATAGTACGTATGTAACAGGAAAAGCAGAGCCGGGATCAACAATCACAGTTTCAAAAGGCATCGTAATTCTAGGCCAAGCAGTAACAAATCAAGATGGTAACTTCAGCGTTTTATTAGATACAAAACAAAGTGCAGGAACAAAACTATCAGTTGTTTCAACAGACAACGCAGGTAATAATAGTTCAATAACTGAAGTAATTGTAGTAGATAAAACAGCACCAAATGCTCCTGTCGTAAATGAAGTACAAGACTATAGTATGTATGTAACAGGAAAAGCAGAGCCGGGAACAACAATCACAGTTTCAAAAGGGATTGTCATTCTAGGTCAAGCGGTTACAAATCAGGATGGTGACTTCACTGTTTTATTATCTTCAAAACAAAGTGCAGGAACAATATTATCAGTTTTTTCAACAGACAAGGCCGGTAATAATAGTTCAATAACTGAAGTAATTGTAGTAGATAAAACAGCTCCTATAAAACCAGTTGTTAATGTAGTAAGTGATTCTGACACACATGTGACTGGGACGGCCGAAGCAGGATCGACAATTTTCGTTTCTGTAGGAAATAAAATTATTGGTTCAGCAAAGACAAATAGTAATGGAAGTTTTGATGTATTAATTGCAAAACAATTAGCTGGAACAGTATTAACAATTGTTTCTACTGATTCAGGAGGCAATAGTAGTGAAAAAGTTGAAGTAACAGTAATAGACAAAACACCTCCAACAGCACCAATTGTTAATACGGTAACGAATAAAGCTGATGTTATTACCGGAACAGCTGAGCCAGGATCTGAGGTGGTTGTTAAGAGTGGTTCTACTAAATTAGGGGAAGTAATTGCTAGTAGTAGTGGTAAATTTACTATTACAATTAATTCTCACTTAAAGGCTGGAACAATATTAACAATAACATCCACGGATAAGAGTGGAAATGTGAGTCCTACGACTACTATAACTGTTGTCAAATTCAATAAAGTTTAAAAAGAGGATTTTAAATCTACACTTTTAATAAGGAAAGCTAAATTTTGGTAAAAAAGATAATACTCATCGTAAAATGTACTGGAATAGATTGGGGCTGTCTCATAAGTCAGGATAACTGACATAAGGGCGGCCCCCTTTTTAAATTCAAAAATAATATGGACGCCCCAGTTAGTGGGAGGTATCCTAGCTAAGATTTTCAATTATAGTTGAAATGATTGCTCTTTTTATGGGTAATTAACAGACTTTTATTAGATTTAGTAAGAGTTGGAACATATTTGAAAGCTTTCAATTAAAAGTAGCTACCATTTGATCATTTTTAGCTCGTAATACCTTAGCTGGTATGGGTAATATTTAATTTTAATTGCGATTCTTTGGAATTTAGTTGCAGTTTCGGTATTATTAATTGCGATTCTCTAATTTTAATTGCAGTTTTACCAATTTTAATTGCGATCTTCAGAATTTAATTGCAGTCCACTGTTTATTAGCACAAATAGACTCCTTATTTGCATCCACTCACCCTCAATTGAACTTAGACAATCTACAAGGCTACCCAAGTAAGCTCATCAAATGTTTTTATGACATAAAATTGTAACATATTCCACAAATCACCATGTTGTTAATAGTATTTCCAAAGTTTATATGATAATATGAAACTATAAATCACGCAAGCGTGATTAATACATGATAAGGAGTGTTAATAGCATATGGCAATTTCTTTACAAAAAGGTCAAAAAGTCGACCTTACAAAAGGAAGAGCGGGACTTTCCTCTTTAATTGTAGGTTTAGGTTGGGATCCAGTGAAAAAAAGTGGTGGTTTCTTCGGATTTGGTAAACAAGAAAACATTGACTGTGATGCTTCTGTTTTAATGTTAGATGAGAATGACAAGTTAAGAAGTGCAAGTGATGTAATCTATTTTGGAAACAAAAAAAGCTTATGCGGTAGCGTAGTTCATTCTGGAGATAATCTAACGGGTGATGGTAACGGTGACGATGAGCAAGTATTTGTTAATTTAAATAAGGTTCCTTCTTATGTACATAAACTTGTATTTGTTGTAAATATCTATGCTTGTGTTCAACGTAAGCAAGATTTCGGTATGATTAAAAACGCATTTATTCGAGTAGTAGACAAGTCAGCAAACGCTGAGTTAGTAAACTACAATATCACTGATAATTATTCAGGATTAACTGCGTTATACCCTGGTGAGATTTATCGCCATAATGGGGAGTGGAAGTTCTCTGCAGTTGGTGAGGGAACAAAAGATATTGCATTAGATAAAATTGTTCAACGTTTTCAATAAATAAAAAACATAATTGAAAAGGAGTGCATTTAAAATGACAGTAAATTTATTAAAAGGACAAAAGGTTGATTTAACAAAAACAAATCCTGGTTTAACGAACATTGTTGTTGGATTAGGTTGGGACACTAATAAGTACAGTGGCGGCAATGACTTTGACTTAGACTCATCAGTATTTTTATTAAATGGAGCTAGCAAATGTGCATCTGAAAAAGACTTTGTATTTTATAACAATACTGTAGGTGGAAATGGATCAGTTGAACACCACGGCGATAACAGAACTGGCGCTGGTGATGGTGACGATGAGCAAGTTACAGTTAATCTAGCAAACGTTCCTGCTTCAGTTGAAAAGATTGCATTTGCGATTACAATTCATGAAGCTGATGCACGTAACCAAAATTTTGGACAAGTAAGCAACTCTTATGTTCGTATTTTAAATGAATCAAATGGGGAAGAGTTAATTCGTTATGATTTAGGTGAAGATTTCTCAATTGAAACTTCAGTAGTTGTAGGTGAATTATATCGTCACAATGGCGAATGGAAATTTAATGCGATTGGTAGTGGATACCAAGGCGGTTTAATTTCATTAGTTAGAGATTACGGATTAGACGCTTAATTTTAACTAAAAAAAGTATTTTGATAGTCAAAAGGGGAAAGTGTGTGTATTTCCCCTTTTTTATGGACATAGTCCAAAAAACTTCTTTCTTATCGTTTAGTACATCTTTAGAAAATGATTTCTAAAGATGTACTAGATTGTAATCTAAGTTTAAAATGTTTTCCTAATGTAATGTTGCATTATTTGGAAGTTCGGGGTGGGATTTTGAATAAACAAAGTAATACGATAAATTTAAATGATCCAAGTTTACTTAGTTCACGTCAAGCGTGTCAAGAATGGGGGATCAATGACTCAACATTACGGAAACGAATAAATGATTTTCCAGACGGTACGATACGTAAATTTGGTTCCTCTTGGGTAGTAACTCGTGAAGGTATGTTAGCAGTTTTCGGACAACCAAAAATGAAATAATGACATCGGAAAGGAGTATCTATATGTCTGCGATCAACCCAAAAGCAATGGATATTAATCAACATGAGTGGTTGAGTATCTTGAAACAACCTTCGACATTAAGACAATCTTATCAAGTAGAAGGTGAAACCATACAGTTTAATCAAATTGCATGGAGAATTTTAGGAACAAACATGGATGAAGATGAGTATTTTGAAAACCTATATGAACTAGTACATGACGAGTCTTTAAATGTCATTCTATTAAGCGAAGAATTAAACAAGACTATTTCGAATGATATGTTACAAGCAGTTCAAAGAATAGTAACAATAAACAGTGCTGAAAATGGATTGTCAGTGAACAGACTAATTGCATTCCTTGAAGGTGAGCGATTAATTCCGAAGCACGAAAATGAGAACATACATAGACATATTCGAGAGCAAATTAAATCTGTATTATCTAGCTTTAAAGATTCACATAAAAATGGATTCCTTGATAGTAATTTTAGAAGGATCATAGTTGATCTCGTAAAATGGTTACATAACCATGTAAATAAATGGATTGAGAGTTTTCCTACTAGTTCTCCATTGATCTTATGGTATGGTGATACAACGCTAAGTGAATGTTATTTCCTTTACTTGCTAATCATTTTAGGTTTTGATGTTGCTATATTTCATCCTGAAGGAAAAGATTCATTATCTCATTTATTAGGTACCAAGAACGACGGAATTAAAATACTACCTTCAACGACATCTTTCGTACCTTTTCCTAAAGAAAAGCCAGTTAGGAAGAGTACAGTTGCCCATAGAGCAACAAAGGAAATTGAGAAATTATTGCATACTGAGGATTCTTTATTATATAAACCATGGCAATTTAGAAACTATGCTCCAAGATCAATTACGTTAAAAACAACCTTTGATGAACTATTCATTTTACATAAAGAAAGAGCAATGTTACGTCCTAATTTTCAAGTAAAAGACAATAGTGTTGAAATACCGGTTTTCTTTATGAAGATTTTAGGTGTGACGAAAAACCATCGTGAATATTGGGAAAAGATTGGCCAACTAACTGAAACTAATTTAGCACTTAAAATAGATAAATTTCCATTTACCCAATTAGTTAAAGGAAACCAACAATATCATTACCAAAATGCTTTAGGGCGTGACGGGATGCTTGACCCCGATAAGATGTTGGTTAGTAACTGGTGGAGATATAAAGAACTTCCGAGCGGATTACAGTTTGGTCTAGCTTCTGCTATATCCAGATATGTTGACAGAGCAAATATTAAGTCACTACCAAATGAAACAAAGGCTCAGACACAACTATTTTTATTTAGCCAATCTATGAATATACCAAACGAAATATTAAGATTACTGCAACAGTTTGATTATACACAACAAGTTCCAAAATTAATTATTTACAATACAGAAAGAGATGGTGAACTAAATAGAAACGACGCAGCACTACTTCTATTATTAAATGAGTTTGGAGTGGATCTAGTTTTACTTAATCCGACGGGTCAGAATGATATCGAACTATTCGTAGATGACAAATTATTCGATTCCCATTGGCTAGATGAAGTTACTTTTGATACTGAATTTCAAGTGTTGCGAGCATCAGGACAGTCACTAATTAAAAATCTATTTAGAAAAATAGTTAAATAAAAGGGGAACTTAAAATGTCTATAAATACACTTACTAGTTTAGAAAAGCAAGATGAAATTTTACAAACGAATGCAAATGATATGAAATTGCAATTAAGAAATGAACCGGAAGTACACCGTCTAGCAAGTTCAATAGACCATAAAAATCAAATAGCTTTATTGGAGTACGGGAAAGAACCAGCAACTGAAATTTCAACCTTCTCAGGTAAAATATTAAATACAATTAAGGCTTCAAGTATGGAAGAATCTAGCGTTCTATTAAAACAATTAGGAAAAATTATGGACCGCTTTGATGCGAAAGATTTTGCAGAAGAAAAAGGGTTTCTTTCAAAAATTTTTAATCGTGGTCAAAAGTTAATTGATAAATTATTTGATAAATATCAATCAATGGGTACTGAAATTGATAAAGTCTATGTAGAAATTACAAAGTATGAACACGAAATGAAAACATCCACAAATACATTAGAACAACTTTACGAGCAAAACGTCGCATATTATATGGAGCTAGAAAAATATATTGTAGCTGCAGAAATGAAAGCAGAAGAATTAAAAACACAACTTCCTGCTTTAACTGAACGAGCTGGATCAGGTAATCAGCTCGCTATGATGGAGTTAGATTCCTTGAAAAATGCGATCGAGTTACTTGAACAACGTACTTATGATTTAGAAATGGCAAAACAAGTTGCTTATCAATCAGCTCCGCAAATTCGTTTATTACAACGAGGTAATACTAAACTGATTGGTAAAATTAACTCAGCCTTTGTAACAACAATTCCAATTTTTAAAACTGCATTAATTAATGCAATAGCAGCTAAGAGACAAAATTTAGTAGCTCAATCAATGAATGAATTAGATAAGAGAACAAACGAATTATTATTACGTAATGCCAATACAATTTCACAGCAAAGCGTGGATATTGCTAGATTATCAGGATCTCCTAGCATTAAGATTGAGACGATGGAAGAAACTTGGAATATCATTATGAAGGGTATGCAAGAAACGAAAGCGATTGAAGAAGAAAATAAAATTCAACGTGAACAAGGTAAATTGCGTTTAGAGCAACTGCAAGAAAACTTCATTAAACTTAAGCAAGGAAAGTAATGATATTAAGGATTATTCAATCGTTTTTAAAAAGTCAGTGGCCGACAAGCTACTGACTTTTGCTTTTTATTGTACTGAATGCTTATTAACTATCTAGTAATACTAAATTATATAATGCTTCTGATTTAGATAATCGGGGAGCCTTTTTAGAGATTATTCATTCTTTTATTTCGAAAAAATGTTATTATAATATAATGAAATGAAAAGTTAATGCTAAAGTACATAGTGTTGTAAATAAATGGAAGATTAGAATAGTGACTCTTAATTAAATGATTAAAGTTGATAAGTAAATAATTCTGAAAGTTCTGTAACAATGATGGAAATATATTGACAATAAAAGTCGCTTTAGTATAATTAATGATTGAAAATGATTATCAACTTCAATGTTAATTAAGGAGAGAACGAAATGATTAGCAATATCAAAATGCCCAAATTAATTGGGATTATCATGTCTTTATTTTTATTGATTGGTCTAGTTGGCTGTTCATCAGATTCAAGTAAAAAGTCTGATAAAAAGTCTTCAAATGAATCTACTGTCACAGTTGATACTAAATTCGGCAAAGTGGAGATTAAAGGGCATCCGAAACGTGTTGTTGCTCTAGGTTGGGGAGATGCAGAGACGGCATTAAGTCTTGGAGTTGAACCAATTGGTGCAAGTGACTGGCTTGCTTTTGGAGGTGACGGTGTAGGACCTTGGTTAAAAGGTGCATATAAAAAATCACCAACTATTCTTGGAACAATGGAACTTGATTATGAGAAAATTGCTTCTCTTAAACCAGATTTAATTCTTGATGTAAAATCTTCGGGTGATGAAGAACGATACAAACGCCTTTCAGAGATCGCTCCAACGGTTGGGGTTCCTAAGGGTGGAGATAATTATTTAACGACTACTACAGACCAGGTGCGAATGATTGCACAAGCCCTTGGTAAAGTAGATAAAGGTGAAGAACTACTTAAGAATGTAGATGTGGCATTTGATAAAGCGGCTAAAGCAAATCCTGAATTTGCAGGTAAAACGGTTGCAGTTGGTGCTTACGATTCTTCAGGTTTTGGTGCATACGTAAAAGGCGATTCTCGTGTTGATTTTGTAACGCGACTTGGATTCAAAAACAAAGAAGAGATTGAAAAATTAGCTAAAGGTAATTTCTTTATTAAAGTTGCTGACGAAAAGTTAGATCTATTAAATGCAGATCTTACGATTGTTTTACCTATTTTTGTTGATCCAAAAGAGATAACAAATAATAAACTTTATCAAAAGATCCCTTCTGTAGCTGATGGAAGATCAATTATTCTTGATACAAACTCTTCAAACGCATTTTCAACAGGAACGGTTCCTGCATTATTATGGGCAATCGATAATTTACCACAACAGTTTAAAAAAGCATTAGAAGGCGGGGAGTAAAACAGTGACAGCGATGAAGCAACCAAAAAATAAAACGACTCAAGTAGTTGGGGAAAATAAAAAAACAATTACTTCAATGCGGTTGCAACGATTTTTGGGCTTCATCGTAGCACTTTTACTTTTGGTAGCCGTAGTGTTCTTAAGTTTAATGATCGGTGCTAAATCCATACCTTTTGAAGTTGTATGGGACGCGTTGTTTTCACCAAACAATAGCTATGACCACACGATCATTCATAATACTAGGATACCAAGAACACTTATTGCACTGATCGTAGGTCCCGCATTTGGACTAGCTGGAGCATTAATCCAGGTGCTGACTAGAAATCCACTAGCGGACCCTGGTATTCTTGGTGTAAATGCTGGGGCGGCTTTCGCAGTAGCGATAGGGATTGGTGTTTTTTCTGTTACATCGATGTCTGCCTATATGTGGTTTGCACTTGCCGGTGCATTAATAGCGACAATTGCTGTGTATGTTATAAGTGGAGGAGCTGGTAAAAAAGCTCCTACACCTGTACAAATTACACTTGCTGGGGTCGCACTTGGTGCCACTTTGAGTGGGATTACTACATCATTAACATTAATAAATAGTAAAGCATTTGCACGAATGTTGAACTGGAGTGTTGGAACATTAACTAGGAGAAGTCTTGATGACCTTTGGCTTGTTCTACCCATTATAATCGTTGGTGCATTATTAGCTTTTGTCATTACGCCTGCCTTAAACGCAATTGCCTTCGGAGATGATCGTGCATCATCTTTAGGAGTAAATGTTGGTGTGACTCGTGCAATCGGTTTGATTGCAATTACACTTTTAGCTGGCGGGGCAACTGCGATAGCTGGACCAATTGGTTTTATAGGATTAATGGTGCCACATTGTGTACGATGGTTTGTCGGTCCAGACCAATTCTGGATTTTTCTATACTCAATAGTAGCAGCACCGATCATACTTATCCTTTCAGATATTATTGGTAGAGTTATATTGTTACCTTCAGAAGTTCCAGTAGGTATCATTACGGGACTAGTTGGTGCACCGATTCTATTGATTCTTGTTCGTAGACGTAAAGCGAGTGGATTATAAAATGAAGTTGATTTGTGGCAAAGGTTTGAATGTAAGAAGGAGTGATTATTATGCGCCCCATTAATTATGGCAGGCACTATCTACAACTGAAATGGCCTGTAAAGGCGCGAATTGATGTGAGGAGCATGATTGTTACGGCAATCCTTCTTATAGCCACGATTGCAATTGCAATGTTTGCATTAATGGTAGGCACACTGAAATTGAGTGTTCATGAAGTTTTATCTGCTTTAATTGGCCAAGCGACAGGGATGACGAGAACAGTTGTGGTCGAATGGCGGTTACCACGAGTGGTGGCTGCGATTGTTTTTGGAGCAGGTTTAGCAATAAGTGGCATGATTTTTCAATCAATCACTCGGAATCCTTTAGGGTCTCCTGATATCATTGGTTTTACCTCAGGCTCTTATACTGGAGCACTTATTGTGCTTCTTGTCTCTAAGTCGACTTCTAACATTAGTGTAGCTGGTGGGGCTTTGATTGGTGGATTCGCAACGGCTCTACTTATCTATTTGCTTGCTTTTCGAAAAGGAACGCAGAACTTTCGTCTTATTATCGTCGGAATAGCAGTTTCAGCGATCTTAGGAAGTATCAATTCAATGCTCCTTATTAAAAGTGATGCAGAGGTTGCGTTGACTGCAGCGGCTTGGGGAGTTGGATCGTTAAATGGGATTGATTGGAAACAAGTAGTTCCTCCAGCAATTGCTGTCATTATTCTCATTATTTGTGCTGGAATCATGAACAGACCATTGCGTGAAATGGAGTTCGGCATGGATGCTGCGAAATCTCATGGTGTTCGAATTGAACGATCCCAACTATTCCTAATTCTTATTGCAGTTGCATTGACGGCTGCTCCAACAGCGGTTATTGGGCCAGTTAGTTTTGTTGCACTTGTTGCACCACAAATCGCTAAACGTATCACCAAATCAGAGGAGAGTATATTACCAGCAGCAATGATGGGAGCGTTTCTTTTACTTGGTGCGGATGTTCTCGCGCAAAGAGTAATTCCAGGAACAATTTTTCCGGTAGGTGTGGTAACTTTATCATTAGGTGGAATATACTTAGTTTGGCTGTTATTTCGTCAAGCACGATCAGCTTAAACGAAATAAAAATGTACAAGGTTTAGTAGGAACTTTCTCGCACAGGGTTTCATGTATTACGATATTCTGATTGAAAGAAGTTGAAAATGAATTATGAAGTTAACAGCGGCAGAAATTCAAAGCCAAAAGACGATTCAAACAGAGTCTAGGCTTTGGACAGAAAACATTACAATCAAATACGATAATCGGGTAATATCCAGAAACCTTTCAGTAGAAATTCCAGACGGATCATTTACAGTAATTGTTGGTCCGAATGGATGTGGGAAATCAACCTTACTTCGAACACTTTCAAATTTGTTAAAGCCATCTGAAGGGCAAATTTTATTAGATGGAAAAGCTATTACATCTTATAAGTCAAAAGAAGTAGCCCGTAAACTAGGTCTATTACCTCAATCTTCAACTGCTCCAGATGGAATAACGGTAGCGAATTTGATCGCTCATGGCCGATATCCATATCAGAGTCTTATAAGACAATGGACTGATGAAGACGAAGCAGCAGTAATGTCTGCGATGAAGCTTACAAATACGAGCGATTTGTCACATCGATACGTAGACGAGCTATCCGGAGGACAAAGACAAAGAGTTTGGGTCGCGATGGTACTTGCCCAACAAACACCAATGCTCCTACTTGATGAACCAACGACTTACCTTGATATTGCTCATCAAATTGAGTTGTTAGAGTTATTTAAAGATCTAAATCATCAAGGGAATACATTAGTTGCTGTTTTACATGATTTGAACCATGCTGCGAGATATGCAGATAATATTATCGCTATGAAGGATGGCCAGGTGATTGCACAAGGAGATCCTCGGGAGATTATCACTGCAAAACTAGTCGAAGAAGTCTTCGGTTTAAAGTGCATAATAATAGATGATCCAGTTGCCAATACACCACTAGTTGTTCCTTTAGGTAAACAGAGTTAACTTGTGATTTAATTTAATATCACTAATAAAAAAATAAGTGAAAATAAATACATTACACTTATTTCTTTATTAGTGATTTTTTGTTAAGTTAATTTTTATAGCTAACTTACTCCTATTTAAAAATCAATTTATCGTCATTAGTTCAACTATTTTTTTATCCTGTTTTTTATTAAGAAATTTTAATTTGAACTAATTGTATTTGTTTGAAATAATCATAGTGGGATAAAAAAGTATTTAATACAATTGTTCTAGTAAATGACAAAGCGGAGAATTCATATGAATAAAGAAATGGAAGTAGTCGATCATCTTGAGGAACTGCGTAAAAGAATTATCATTACAGCAGTTACTTTTATTGTTTTATTTATAATTGGGCTTGTGTATGTAGAACCAATTTATAAATTCTTAACAAAGGATTTAACATATAAACTAGTCGTTTTAAGTCCTGGGGATATATTATGGGTCTATTTTTCGATATCTGCAGTTTTTGCGGCCGTTTTTACGATACCGGTTGCAACTTGGCAAACTTGGTTATTTGTTAAACCGGGTTTACATCCTTCTGAACAAAAAGGGATCGGATTTTATATACCCGCACTATTTTTTCTGTTTGTTTTTGGATTAGTTATTGGCTATTATTTTGTTTTTCCTAATATCCTTAGATTCCTAACGATAATGGGACAAGGTATGCTTGAACAAAACTACACTGTTGATAAGTATTTCTCTTTTCTTTTTAATCTAGTCGTTCCATTTGCTGCATTTTTTGATATGCCAGTCGTGATTATGTTCTTAACAAAAATCGGCATTGTGAAGCCTAGTTATTTACAGAAAGTGAGAAAATATGCATATTTTATCTTAGTAATCGTGGCGTGTTGTATATCACCACCAGACTTTATTTCACATATTTCCGTCTCAATTCCATTAATATTATTATATGAACTAAGTATATTAACATCTAAATCGGTATATAGAAAAAAAGAGGTAAATGAGTAAAAGCTCATTTACCTCTTTTTGTTTCAAAGCATTTTTATAAGATTTATTAAAAAGTCTATACTCTCATAATCTTTTTATTAGTAAATTTTAAACTTTGAACAAGTTGACTAATCATAAATTCTTCATAGGTTATAAAAAGCTAGGCAAATAACTTTTTGTCGGAAAAAGGATGAAGTAAGGAGCATAAACTATGCATTATTCAATTTGGATTACTGTTTTATTTCTTGCCTTTTCATCTAGTATTGATAATTTTGGAGTAGGAATAACTTATGGAATTCGAGGTATAAAGGTTGGATTATTAGCGAATTTAATTATTTCAATCATAGCTTTTATTTTCAGTGAAGCAGGTATTGTTTCAGGTCAGTATATTTCAAAAGTGTTTCCAGGGACACTTTCGAATGTAATCGGTGCATTTTTTTTACTGGTAATTGGACTTAGAATTGTTCTACTTACTTTTCCAAGAAAAGATAAACAGACCATAATAAATAATGATGACGAATCAGTTTCAAATATCGTTACAAATTATTTAAGTTCACCGGAGAAAGCCGATGTTGACCATTCAGGGGACATAAGTAGTTTTGAAGCAATCATACTAGGGACTGCTGTTTCAATGAATGCACTTACGAACGGCCTAGGTGTTGGATTAATTGGACTTTCACCATTTGCAATATCGATAGCGGCTAGTATTTTTAGCTTTTTGGCAATCTGGTTAGGCGTCCTTTTAGGAAAAAAAGTTGCCAATGTGAAAATTGGTGGTTGGTCGCTCGGACAATTTAGTTCCATTATTAGTGGAATTATATTGGTGTTGATTGCGATACACAATCTTGTTTAATAATAGATAAAAGAAAAGAGCCGATGATCGTATTTGAACATCAGCTCTTTTCTTTGTTAGATACTATGCGATTGTAGATTGGGAGATATCCTCTTGTTCATTTTGAACATCCTTCTTTGAAAAAGAAAGATATCCAACTAGAATAATGATGATAATCGATAATACTAGGGTAACTGGCCCACCACCAAATCCAAGTCCACCATGCTTTTGAGATACAGAGCTCCAATCAGAAAATGATGCTCCAACTGGTCTTGTCATAATGTAAGCAAACCAAAATGAGAAAATTTCATTTAGCTTGAAGAACTTTCTTCCAATAACCGGTATTGCTAATAAAACTGTGAACAGTATACCTGATGAAAAATAGCCTAAATGCATTGTTGATGCAGTCATGTCACCAGCAGCAGTTCCTAAAGCGAAAGTTCCCATAACAACTGACCAATACAAGACTTCACGTCGTCGTGTGTAAATGCTGTGTATGGAAAGAGTTTCCTCCATCTTATACCAAATCATAAAAATAATTGCCAGCGAGACTGCAAAAAACACCGTTGATATCGCATATGGAACACCAAGACCAACGTGTACAACGTCTGCGGCTACGGTACCAAATACACTAATCATTACAACAACTAACCAATAAATACTAGGTACATATTTACGGACTTTAAACTGTAAAATTAAAGACAGAATTAGGACAATTAATGCGACTGCAACACCTATTACTGGTGTTAAAGTTTTTACGATATAATCGGAAAACACTTCACCCATACCAGTTGTTAATAACTTAGTAATCCAGAAAAATATTGTTACCTCTGGAACTTTTTTTAACATATTTTCTAATGGTGGATTTATTTTCTTATTTATATGCTTTTGTTCAATTGATTCCATTTCATAATCCTCCTTACTGGATTTAAATATAATGTAAACAAGTTTTATGAAAGGAAAATGAAAATCGTATGTAATTTAGTAAAATTCCATAATTTAGAAATTATTATTGTATATCCAATCGTATTCTATTAGAATCAATAAAAAGAAAATGGGTGATAAAATGATTAAATATCCAGTTTTAAAAAGTGGTGCAACGATCGGGATAACCGCACCATCATCAGGCTTAAAAGTGCAGTTCCACGAATTGATAAAGCAGTCCATTAACCGCATGGAAAGAGACGGATATAAAGTGGAGTGTGGAGAGGTTGTTTGGACGCAGGACAAAGCAAAATCTGCCAATGCTAACAAACGTGCAAATGAATTAAATTTAATGATGAATGATGAGAAAATAGATTTCATTTTTCCGCCGTGGGGTGGAGAGCTTGCAATCGAGATTCTTGATCAATTGGCAATCGAAAGCTTCAAAGAAAAATGGATTTTAGGATATTCTGATACGAGTATTATTTTATTAGCACTTACTTTAACAACAGGGATTGCTACTGCACATGGAACGAATTTAATCGATTTAAGAGGAGAATATTCTGATGACACAACAGCTATGTGGCAGAAGGTATTAACAACTCAATCCGGTGACTCGATCACACAAACTTCATCCGAATTGTTTCAAGCAAAATGGCAGCATGAAAATCCAACACCATATGTATTTCATTTGTCCGAAAAAACAAAGTGGAAAACTATATCGAATAAAGATGAGAAAATCAAAGGAAGGTTGCTAGGTGGATGTATTGATGTGATTAGACATCTTGTCGGAACTCCTTATGGAGATGTACGTTCATTCAGAAGTAAATATATTGAAGAGGAACCAATCATTTGGTATTTCGAGAATTGTGAAATGAATACAACAGATTTAAGAAGATCCATAGTACAAATGAAACTTGCAGGATGGTTTGAAAATTGCGCTGGTATATTATTTGGACGTAGTGCGGCAAATCAAACTGTCGATAACTATACAATAGAAGATGTATATAATGAGTTAAATAAAGAATTAGCAATTCCGATCATTTACGATATCGATTGCGGGCATGTACCGCCTCAAATTACATTAATTAATGGAGCATTTGCAGAAGTAGATGTAAGGGGTGGAAAAGGTAAGATTGTACAGACTTTTATATAATACAATACAAGAAGCGTTTCTTTACAAAAAGAACGCTTTTTAATTTATTTTATTTACTGAAAAGTTTGACTGTAATGTTGTAATGACAATCCGTGTCTCAAAAAAATACTTAATTTAGAGAGGATGGTGTCATGGGAATTTTATTTATCCGTCATGGTCAATATGAAACAGATTTATTAAATGTACATGAAAGAAGAGCAGATATTTCCTTAACTGATTTAGGGGTTAAACAAGTAAATAAAAAGTCTGAAAAAGTAAAAAATGAATTTTCTCAAGAAGCAATCTGGACAAATACGCTAAAAAGAGTGAAAGAAAACTTCAACAATACTGATGGATCGATCTGACGGGATGCGAAATAAAATTTGAAGACGACTTAATGACAGCTTGTCCTTTCCTCAATCCATAATATTCATTATGGCCACTATCAAAATAGCCAGTGCAAAGAAGAAAATCATAAAATAACCAATGTATCGAATAGGTTTTGGTAAACTATGCAACTTAGCATTCGAAGGGTTAGTTGCGTTTCCTTCAATCTTATTAAAATGATCGGTTACATCGTTAAACGACTTTCTTTCTACTAAAACTTCTTGTTCTTTTACTGGTTCATTATCCTTTTTCATTTGAATCTCCCCTTGTAATTTTTCTTTCATTATACACTTACCAATACCATGTAATACAGGAATATTTTACATGAATTATTAATATTCTGTTACATAAATTAAAATATTTTTAAGATTCGCAATAAAATAGGTATTTTTTACCATTAAATTTATGGAAATTTATGTAAATATGGAATAGTACCACAACATAGGAGGGATACTATTTGAAGTTAAAATCTAAAGTTTTAGGTCTAGCAACAGCAGCAGCAATTTCAATTTCTGCACCAACATTTGCTTCAGCCGCTACTCACACAAATGTCACTAACGATAAAGAAGCGTTTGTAGTGTACAATCCGTCAGGAGGTGTACTGGTTCCATTCGCGTTAGCAATAACGATGAATATGAATATAACTGTAAATACTTCTGGTAAAATTGTTACCGATGAATCAATTTATACAACTATTCCTGGAGGAGCACAATTACCATTTAGTGCATCAGTAAATGCTGGTACGATTAAATACTATAAGAATGGTACATATGTATTCACACATTCATTACCTTTAAGTCCAAGTTATGTGAAAAGTCCAAGTGATTTAGCTGATTACAATGCAGCTAAACCGAATACAGACTTAGCTGATACAGCTACATATAAGGCAATTGGATATGCATCATTTATTAGTACTAGTACAACTCCAGCTGCTTATACTGGCGATTTAACTGAAGGGGTGGTGGACTAAATGAATAAAGTTAAAAAAATAGCAGTTGTATCTGCTTTAGTTGCAGGTCTTGGTATTTCTGGTACATTTTATGCTTCGTCATCAACACAAGCTGATAAATCAGAGAATCAAAGAGCTTTTTCAAATTTAGTTAAAGAACATCAAAGCACGAAATCTTTACAACAAAAATCGATCCTAATGATCAATAAGAAAACATATTCAAACAAAGAGTTCTCAGCTTTCAAAGAAAGTAAAAATTTAGTTCAACGAAATAACGGGAAACAAGCTTTAAGCGATGCGAAAATAAAAGAAGATTTTATTAAAGAATCTGTTTTAGAACAAGAAGCAGAAAAACAAAACATTAATGTAACAACAGCAGAAGCAAAGGCATTTGCTGATCAAATGAAGCAAGCTGTTGCTCAATCGCAAGATCCGAATACAAAACAATTTTTAACTGACTATATCTCTGCATTAGGGATTTCAGAAGATGAATATTGGAACAACTATGCAACCCCTGCATACCAAAAGGCATTAAAAATTGGGAAGTTAAAAGGAAACTTCTTTAAGCAAGAAAAAGCGAAGAATGCAAATCTCTCTGATGTTGATTTAAATAGCGCTTGGGAGAAACAACAAGAAAAATTAGTAAAAGAATCAACTGTTGAATCTTTAAACTAACTAGTAGAGAAAGTCGTTACAGGCGGCTTTCTTTTTTTATGAAACTCATTCATTTCCTGCTATTCTTATCATAGTGATAGAAAAGTGGAAAACCATCAACTACTATCACAACTTATTCAATGAATTACTGGAATACAAATACTTTTTATCTCTTCTCGTAAACTTTAAATGAGGTGTTAAATGGAATTTAAAGTTTTTGTATTAGCGAATGAGAATGCTCGATGTCAAATATGGTTCAAAAGGGAAATAGAACATCTAATCGTCAAACTAGAAATAAAAAATACGTTTGAGTCGATTGATTAAATTGAATTTAATACGATTGACCAAAATATTTTAAAGTATCAGTTCTACCAAATAGCAAAGGTTGGAAGAAAACTGTCGGATAAAATATGTAATGAATTAAAATTAAATTATTTAAAAGATAAAGAGACTAATAGATTGTTTATGGTAGAAGTAGAGTAACCGAATACCAAATTCCAACCTAAAAGGACTCTGCATCATATTAGAAGAGTCCTTATTTTATACACACAATCCAAGACTTAAGCATTGATGTTCTTATGCAACGGTACTATTCTCAAAAATGAATACAATCAAAATTTGTTACAAATGCGGTAAAAAAGAATCTATAAGGTTGGTGAGAAGTTCTTTTTTGTGTTCCGATGCTTTTAAATTGAATTATTTACTTTTATCTACAATAGGTTGTACAGCACCAATCATTTTAAATGATTTTGGAGCGGTTAATTCGATCTTTTGAACATCTGCATTTAATTTAGAAGGATATACACCATATAATGACACGCCATTCTTTCCTGAAGTCAAACCTACAAACTTAGTGTTCTTTACAGGTATACGATATTTATCGCTTAGTAGATTTAAATCTTTATCATAAACAGTTAAATCTACAGTTCCTATAACTCCACCTTCTAAAACATATACATTTCCTTTCTCATCAAAAGCAATACTCTTTATTCCGTTTTCTGTTTGTAATTTGACCGGTTGACCATCTATAAAAATAGGTTTGTTGTTGGTAATATCGAATACTGCTTCAATATTTGATTCAGATATTTCATAAACCATATTATTAGCAGAGTTTACGAAAAACTTAGAACTTAATTGTAGCTCCTCAGGGAATTTTACTTTTATCTCTTTGTTGTTGATTGTGAAAGATGTATACGCTGAATCTATTGCAATCTTTGATTCCATATTAGTACCACCAAATCCGTTTGTTAGTTTTATAAGATGGCTAATACTATCAAAATCGGAATGATCTTTTCTAATGAATTTGTTGTCTTTAAATAAGATGTTTTTATCTAAATGAATTAAATGTTCTCCTTTAACATCATCAGAAACATAAAAATTAATTGAACCGTTATTTTCATCAATATAGAGATAACTATGTGAATTTTGTTTTTTAAATTTAAAATCATACAGATCTTTGGGAATAGATGTATTCCCTAACTTATCATTTCTACTACTAATGAACAGTTGATTTTCAGTTGAACGATTTTGTTGCTCGTTGTTACTCTTGTTTGAATTATTATGGGCCTGTTCCTTTTTACTATTCTGTTCATTCGTACTTGTTTTAGTTTGGCTGATTGGTTTTGAACCATCATTATTGGTGCAACCAGTTAAAAGTAATAGTGCTGCCATACTTGCTGTAACTTTTTTGTTCATTCTCATAATAATCCTCCGCTTTTCTATATGATGATATATGTTATTGTAGAGTGAAAAAATAACCATTTATTTCCAATACCCTATCTATTGATTATAAAACACTATAAATAAATTAAAACTATTACATTTCGACATTTTTTGTAATCTTCTACCTTTGAATTTAAATATCATATATTAACAACAGATTTAAGAGCTCTTTAGTTCAAACTGAACTATCGGAATAGTTTGTAAATTACTCAAGGTTATTATTTGGACGTAGTGCGGAAATCAAACTGTAGATAACTATACAATAGAAGAAGTATATAATGAGTTAATGAAGAATTAGCAATCCCAATCATTTACGATATCGATTGCGGGCATGTACCGTCTCAAATTACATTAATTAATGGAGCATTTGCAGAAGTAGAAGTATATGTTGGAAAATAGAATTGTTCAGTCTTTTATGTAATGCAAATACAAAAAGCATTTTTTATAGAAGAACGCTCATTTTTATTAAAATTTAAAAATGAAAACAAGTGCCATTATCGTAATAACCACTGTGAAAATACCGATGACCACTTTTGTGTAAAGTACATATCCATCAGAAAGTTCAGGTTCTTCTTTATACATCCACCTTCTACCCCATAATAAACTTTCTCTTGTATTAAAAAAAGACCATAACAAAATAGCGTAAACAGGAATTAATAATATAAAACATATAATTTTACCAACCATATTTTCGCCTTCTTTCTGAGAATCAACTTATTATAGTTAATTATATACAGAACGTTGATAACAAAATTGCTGATACTTTGATAAATATGTGACTTTTAGATAGCTTCTATTATTTTAGAATACACTTTGTTTCTTTTATTTACTGAAAAGTTTGAACATTGATGTTATAATGGCATTCCGTGTCTCAAAATAATGTTTAATTAAAAGGGGATGGATATAATGGAAATTTTATTAATTCGTCATGGTCAATCTGAAGCAGATTTATTAAATGTTCATGAAGGTAGAGCAGATTTCTTGTTAACTGATTTAGGGATTAAACAAGTTAACAAAATGGCTGAAAGGGTAAAAAATGAATTTGCCCCAGAAGTAATCTGGTCTAGTACGTTAAAAAGAGCGAAAGAAACTGCAACAATACTTTCGGATTTAACTGGATGTGAAATAAAGTTTGAAGACGATTTAATGGAACATAATAATGACGTTTTAGCAGGAGTATCATTTGAAGAAGCAAAAAAAATCGCTATGCCTAAATATCCTCATGAAAGTGTTGAAAATGGGGAGTCTGCAATCGAATTTCGGATGAGAATGGAAATGATTTTTTCGAGAATTTTAGCAAGCTCTGCTAATTTAAATAGAATCGCAATTGTAGCCCACGGGGGTGTTATACATAATTTAATTCTTTCATTTTTAAAAATGCCGATTCATTCAGACTTTGGATTTTTTACGGGTGATACAGGAATTCATTTATTAGAGATTAATGAAAGAGGTAGATTTATACGTTTTCTAAATGATACGAATCATCTTAAGGATCTAGTAGAGGTGGCAAAATGAAAAAGGTCAATGTGGTCTATACGCTTATCCATGATGAAATAAATAAAAGTATTTTAATGGTACAAAATGAAAATGAAGTATGGACTTTACCTGGTGGTGCTGTTGAAGAAAATGAAACACTAAAACAAGCAGCAGTACGAGAGGCGTTTGAGGAAACTGGATTAGAAGTGGAAGTAGGCAATATTGTTGCGATTAATGAGGCTTTTTTTCCTGAAAGAGGACATCATGCAATTTTGATTACATTTAGTGCAAAAATAATCGGTGGAGATCTAGGCATTTCTCATAAAGAGGAAATTCTTCAACTTAAATGGATGGATCTCCAAACGGCAAATCAATTAATGCTCTATCATAAGGCGGGAATTGAAAAATTATTAGAGTCATCTGTTCCTTATACCTTTCAAGGTTAAATAAATTAGATAATTTTAAGAGACTAGGGAGATTACTAAGTGCTTTAATCTCTTAAAATCGTTCTTGTCTCCTAAACTCCTACCTTTAATCCTGCCTTTTTTGTCTTGTATAAGTGCTTAAAAGACTATAACATAGTAATATTATGGCATAATATAAGAAAGTCAAATTATTAAATAGAATCAGGAGCAGTAAAATGATTATCAATAATGAACAAGAATTAGAAGCTTTAAGAAAGATCGGTCGTATCGTAGCGTTAGCGAGAGAAGAAATGAAGGCAAGAGCTGTCGTTGGAATGACAACAAAAGAATTAGATGAAATCGGTAGACAAGTTTTAGAGGAGCATGGTGCAACTTCAGCCCCACAAAAAGAGTATGATTTTCCTGGTACAACATGTATTAGTGTTAATGAAGAAGTAGCTCATGGAATTCCGGGAGACAGAGTACTTCAAGATGGCGATTTAGTTAATGTCGATGTGTCAGCAGCATTAGATGGATACTATGCAGACACTGGAATCTCTTTTGTAGTTGGGAAAGGTGACTTACTAAAAGAGAAGCTTTGTAAAGTTGCAGAAGATGCATTTTGGGCTGCGATGAAAAAAACAAAAGCAGGTTCAAAGCAAAACCAAATTGGAAGAGCAGTATATAATGAAGCAATTAAAAATGGTTTAAATGTAATTGAAAATCTAACAGGCCACGGAATTGGAAAAAGTCTTCACGAAAGCCCGCAACATATTTTAAGTTATTTCGATCCAATGGATAAAGCCTTATTAAAAGACGGACTTGTATTAGCAGTAGAACCATTTATCTCTGCAAATGCAGACCACATTATCGAGTCAGGAGATGGCTGGACATTTGTGACACCGGATAAGAGTTTAGTTGCACAATGTGAACATACAATTGTTGTAACAAAAGGCGAGCCAATCATCTTAACACAGATTTAAGAAATAGGAAAAGCGAAGAATTTAAGTTCTTCGCTTTTATTTTTCCATTACATTTGCTTAGAATAATTTAACTCCCAAGTAAATCCATTTTTATCTCTTACAACAGCAAATCTAGAATTCCAAAATGTATCTTGAAGCTCCATATGAATTTCTCCATCTTTTGATAACTTTTCATAAATTGTATTAATTTCATCTTCAGAACTCATTTCTAGCGTAGTCCAAACATTGTCGCCTTTTACTAATGGTCTAAAAACATCTGCAAAATAAATTACACAATTTTCATTGATATGTAATTCGGCGTGTATGTATTTTCCTTCATGCCCTTTAAACATTTCCATACCATCGCCGGTTTGTGTGTTTTTAATTTCTCCACCAAAGATTTGTTTGTAGTACTCTAGTTCTTCTTTACAGTTTTCAACGTAAATATGAGGTAAAATATTTTTCATTTTTTTCTCTCTTTCTTTTGAATATTTATGTATGAATTGCGAACAATAAGTCACAGTTTTAAGTATAGCCAAATAGAATAGGTATTGTGCTAAAAGTTAAAATATTTTATAATTTAAATAAATTTAAGTTCGAAAAGGAGGTGTAGAAAAGATGTTACGTTTTCAAATGGTTTGCGCACAAATGATAGAATTTTTATATTATTGTCGTGCAAAATTTGCGTTTTTAGCTGTTAACGGGATAGGTCTGTCCATTTTTAACAATTTAACAACTCAAATAAAACGAAAACGTACTCTTTCCTACGACTTCAATTGATAAAATAATTGTGTGATCACACACTTCTATTTAAATCATTATTTAAGCCATGGATGAGTTCATTAATCTATGGCTTTTTTCTATGGATTGGTACGGAAATAGAAGGAGAAAAAATCATGATTGCATGTAGTATAGAAAAAATTTCAAAAATGTTTGGTGGAAATTCACTTTTTACCCAATTATCATTTCAAATACATCAAGGTAGCCGTGTAGGTTTAGTTGGAGCAAATGGAAGCGGTAAAACTAGTATTTTTAAACTTTTAACGGGTATGGAATCACCTGATACTGGTTCAATCCATTTTAAAAAAGGATTAAAAACAGGGTATTTAGCTCAAATTCCTGTTTTTCCAGATGAGATGACTAGTAGGGATGTTTTATTAACTGTTTTTGAAGAATTACGAAAAATAGAAAATGAAATGAAGCAATTAGAAATAAAAATGTCTAATACAGTAGATGAACGTACTTTAGAACAATTGCTAGTCAGTTATGGATCATTACAAGAGAAGTTTAGTAATAACGGTGGTTATGAGATGGAAGCCTCACTTGCGAAAATAGCTAATGGATTAGGAATCACTGACTTACTTACTAAACAATTTGTTTCTTTAAGTGGTGGAGAAAAAACAAAAATTGGATTAGGAATCGTCCTTTTACAACAACCTGATTTACTATTACTCGATGAACCAACGAATCACTTAGATTTATCCGCTATTGAGTGGTTAGGTTCATACTTAAAGGAGTATGAAGGAACGATTATTGTCATCTCGCATGATCGCTATTTTTTAGATGAGGTAGTTAATCATATTTTAGAATTAGAAGATGGTGAAATTAACGATTACCATACAAATTATTCACAATATGTTATTCAAAAAGAAGAAAGATTACTAAAAGAATTCCAGGCTTACGAAGAGCAGCAAAAGAAAATACAAAAAATGAAAGAAACGATTAAACGCTTAAGAGAATGGGCTAATCAAGCAAATCCACCGAATGCTGGTTTGCACAGAAGAGCTAGAAGTATGGAAAAAGCGCTAGAACGAATTGAGAGATTAAAACGCCCGGTCTTACAAAAAAAGAAAATGGCATTTCAGTTAGAGGAATCTGGCCGAAGTGGAAAAGATGTAATTGTTGCAGAAAATCTTTCAAAATCCTTTGCGGAAAAAGTTTTATTTAATCAGCTTAACTTTTCATTATACTATGGCGAAAGAGCAGTTATTGTAGGAGATAACGGGACAGGTAAATCAACTTTATTGAAGATGATTTTAGGTCAGTCATCAATCGAGGAAGGAAAAATTAAACTGGGTAGTAATGTAAAAATCGGTTATTTATCACAACATTACGAACCAATCCATTCGGATCACACCGTACTTCAGGAATTCAGAGAGGAAGTACATGTTACAGAAGGAGAAGCACGTAATATATTAGCTGGCTTTTTATTTTATGGCTATATGGTCTATCGCAAAGTAAGTCAACTTAGTGGTGGAGAGAGAATGAGATTAAGGTTGGCTCAACTTATGTATCAAGATATTAATTTATTAATCGTAGATGAGCCTACTAACCATTTAGATATTGAATCTAGAGAAGTTTTAGAAGACGCTCTTGAAAAATTCAAAGGAACGATTCTTTCTGTCTCGCATGACCGTTATTTCATTAATAAGCTATTTTCAAAAATTTATTGGCTAGACAATGGTAGGTTTTTCGAATTTATTGATGAATACCAAATTGCAAAAGAAAAAATGACGACCTATCGAAATAATAGAGAAAAAGAAAAAGTGATTAAAATAAATTCGTCTTCGAAACCGATTAAAATAAAAACAAAAATTCGAACGATAGAAGATATTGAAAATGAAATCTATTCTTTAGAAGAAGCAGTCAGTGAAATTAATAAACAAATGTTATTTGAAAATGATCTAACCATTTTACAGAATTATCAACGAGAACTTGAAGAATTAGACATAAAAAGTATTGTTTTATATAAAGAACTTGAAGAATGTATTGAGTAAGAAATTACCGTAAGTATTTAAAATATAGGATAAACTCATAGGCGAAAACATCAATTAAATAAATAAAGTTAGTTAAATGTCTTAGTACTTGCTCATGCCTTTATCAGAATTAATAAGTTATAGGGATATGATTCTATTTAGGGTGGTGAGTGCATGAGTTTTGATGAGCTATATAGTCGATATCCTGGACCAGGATATGCTCAACCAGGACATGGACCAGATCAAGGTCAAGAGCATGGACCAGGTCAAGGACAGGGACATGGGCCAGGATACGGACCAGGTCAAGGACAGGGACATGGGCCAGGATACGGACCAGGTCAAGGACAGGGACATGGGCCAGGATACGGACCAGGTCAAGGACAGGGACATGGGCCAGGGTACGGACCAGGTCAAGGACAGGGACATGGGCCAGGGTATGGACCAGGTCACGGACCAGGATATGGACATGGACATGGACCAGGACATGGACCAGGACATGGACCAGGACATGGACCAGGACATGGACCAGGATACGGGCCAGGACACGGACCAGGATATGGACCGGGACATGGACCGGGACATGGGTTTCCTGGACCAGGAGGTTATTGGCATGGAGGATATTATATCCTGAATGGTAGAAGATGGTACTTTGTGCCAGGGGTTGGATGGGTTGTTGTATACTAAAAAATAATAAAGCTGATTAATCTTTTTAATCAGCTTCTACATAAGTAATCTATACCTCAAATGGGTTATTCTGCCTATTTTATTGATAAAAGGTTTACTTTTTAGACTTTCATAAGAGATCACTAACGATTTATAAGCAATAAGAAAAAATACCAGTATCCAACTGATCGGATAACTGGTATTTTAATTATTTTCACTAGAAAGTATAAATTGGCAGCGCAGAAGAAAACTCGACGTTAGTTGCCAATTTTAGGGATTAAGTATAAGTGCAACTACGCCTCTGTCTTCACCTAAGGATCGCCAATCGGCTAGTTTTCTTTATTTTTCAACTCCAAAAACAATTCCGCCTTGCTTTCTCGCAGATTCAGTTACTGTTAATACTAACTTGCTAAGCTCTTTTAATTTTTCATATTCAGTTATATTTGATTCTTTTATAATGCTAGTAATATTTTGGATTTCATATAGCATATCATTTGGTACTTGGCTAACTTCCAATGATTCTCGTTGCTTCGATTTATGGTTAATCAAAGTAATTTTTGAAATTGGAGATGGTTTATCAAGAACTAAAGTTCCAATTTCACCAGTAATTTCACTTTCAATATATGATTGAGAGACTTTAGAGCATTGGATGCTACAAGTGAAGTTTTCATAATTTAATACTAATGTTCCGCTACCATCTATACCGGTACGCAATTTAACAGGTGTATAATTTACTGAGGCTGGTTTTCCGAATAAACCGATCACTACATAAATTGGATAAACACCTAAATCTACTAATGCCCCACCAGAAAATTCGGGAGAGAAAACATTAGGATTCTCACCTTTAAGGAATGCATCATATTTAGAAGAATATTGTAAATAATGCAGATTAGCACTTCTAATTTGGCCGATTTTTTCTAAACCTTCTTTTAAAGCTGTAAAGTTTGGTGAGTGGAAGTTACGAATTGCTTCGAATAAATAAACTCCATTTTCTTCTGCAACTTTAAAGGCATGATCTAACTCTTTAATTGTTGAGAAAATTGGTTTTTCACATATGACATGTTTTTTATTCTTTAATAATAAAATGCTTTGTTCATAGTGTAATGAGTTCGGAGATGCTATGTATACTACGTCGATATCAGGGCTTGTTGCTAACTCTTCAATATTCGTAAAAAACTTAGGAGCGTTGTGCTTTGTAGCAAATGCTCTTGCAGTTTCTTCATTTCTAGAATAGATCGCAGTTAAATTAAGCAATTTACTATCCTTTGAAGCTTCGATAAAACTTTCTGTAATCCAGCTTGTTCCAATGGTACCTAAATTCATTTTTTCAACTCCTAAAAAATAATTAGTTAACTTTATCTTTACAATCCTAATCGAAAGATATGTTAAAATAAAGTAAAATACATCGAAGGAAGTGACATTTTATGAAGAAAATTTGTGTTTATGCTGGTTCAAATCTTGGGAATAGAGAGTCATTTAGTCTTCAAGCAAAAAAACTAGGTGCCTTATTTGCTAGTAATAATATAGATTTAATATATGGTGGATCAAGACTAGGGATTATGGCAGAAATCGCAAATGAAGTATTAAAACAAGGTGGAAATGTCATTGGCATTATGCCTGGTGGATTATTTCGTGGAGAGGTTGCCCATAAAGGGCTAACGCAATTCATTGAGACAGAATCAATGCATGAGCGTAAAGCTTTGATGAACGAGATGTCCGATGGGTTTATTGCACTGCCGGGCGGAATTGGTACTTTCGATGAATTATTTGAAATTATTTGTTGGGCACAAATTGGAATCCACAATAAGCCAATCGGTTTATTAAATGTTGATAACTTCTTTAGCCCTGTGTTAGATTTACTTAAACATGCTATAAAAGAAGGGTTTATGAACGAGAATACCCTTTCATTATTTGTTGTTGCAGAAAATGCAGACGACCTATTAAAACTAATGCAAAACTATGAGCCACCTGTTATGCAAAATAAATGGAAGCAATTAGAAGGAAAGTAATTTATATTTTTTGTACTTTTTCTACCCACAATTTTGTGGGTTTTTTGCGTTTTATTATGAGTTTTAATGAAATTCTTGCAGATTTAGAGGGTTTCTAGATCAACGAAGTTCACAACTTATCAACAATGTTCGATATAAATTCGTACTTTTCAGTCTGAATTCACTAGTTATCAACATACCAAATACACCTGAATTTGAATCCTATGACTTTATGAATAAAAAATTACAACTTTATAAACATTGTTCACAACTTTATCAACAAAGTTAGCATTATGTTGCATTCTATCCACAACCAATATTTTGCATAAAAAAAGGGCTCTTTATGAGAGCAGCCCTTTATCCATCAATTTTCTTGCTTTCTTCTATTTTTAAACCATTTTGCTGGGCTCAGTTTTTTACGATAGTTCGTCATAACATCTTTACCTACAAATACTCCACCAATCCAAAACATTCCTTCTCCAAGAATAACTAATAGAGCGATCAGACCAGCTTTTAAGCTCCCAGAAACAGGTAAAAAAGGTAAAGCAAAGATTAATAAATATGGGATAAATGAGCCAAATACTAAGTAATATGGTATTCTTTTCATAATGTTCTCCTTTCAATTCCTTCCATGAGAATAGCATTAATTATTCAGAAAAGGAAGGGGAAAACTTTACAGTTAGTAAGAGATTATTGCACATTTAGGAGGCCTCAAGATGAATCGAGATATTGTTCTTGAGCTAAAAAGCGTAAATAAGACGATTAACAATCAAAAGATTATTAAAGATATTAGTTTTGAATTATATAAAGGTGAAGTTTTAGGTTTACTTGGGCCAAATGGTTCAGGGAAAACGACGACAATGCGAATGATCGTTGGACTTATGAGTATCACGAGTGGTGAGATTTATATCCAAGGCAATTCGATTAAAAACAACTTTAAAGAATCGATTAAACAGATCGGAGCAATGATTGAAACTCCTGCATTTTACCCTTTTTATAGTGGGTATAAAAATCTAATGTATTTTGCTCGAATGATAGAAGGTGTTTCAAAGGAAAGAGTTCTTGAGGTTATTGATTTACTTGGACTTTCGAATGCCATACATAAAAAGTTTTCAACGTATTCCTTAGGGATGAAGCAAAGATTAGGAATTGCTCAAGCGTTATTACATAATCCTTCAATTTTAATATTAGATGAGCCAACAAATGGATTGGATCCAGCTGGAGTAAGAGAAATCCGTGACTATTTAAAACGTATCGCTCAGGTCGAACAAACAGCAATCCTACTTTCTAGTCATCTATTATCTGAAATCGAATTGATTTGTGACCGCTCAATTATTATTCAAAATGGTCAATTTGTTGAATCAATTGATCTGAATGATAAAAGTGGTGAGAAGCTATTTATTGAAATAGTTGTAAAAAGCACGAAAGTTTTTGAAAGTAGTTTTACAAATAAAGATAACAAGTACAAATTTGACGTTATTAATGATCGATCAATTATGTTTGAAATTGATGAAGAAGAGATTCCTTCATTAATGAAAGGATTGGTACTGGCAGGGATAGAGATTTATTATGTAACTCGCAAAAAAGAAAGGCTAGAAGATTTGTTCATTCAATTGACAGGAGGAAATGTCATTGAGTAATTTTATTCGATTAATTGAGAACGAATTACGTAAAATATTTGTTCAAAAATCATTTATCATAACGTTAATTTTACTATTTATCCCGATTATTGTTCTAGGAAGATGGGATTATGTAGAAAAGGAAAGCGGAGCAGCAAAAGCTGAAAACTGGAGAACAGAATTAAAAATAGAAAATAAAAAGATAGAAGAAGCATTAGCAGGGCAAAACTCTTCAGATTTACCGGAATTTTCCAATGAACAAAAAGAGACATATGAGATCAATAAGTATCGACTTGCACATAATATTTCACCAATTCAACAACACACTGTGTTGGACTTTATGAAAAAAGGTGCGATCGTAACGAACTTTATAGGAATCCTTCTTATTTATTTTGCAAGTAATATGATGTCAAAAGAGCATCAATGGAAAACGATTAATTTCCTGCTCGTTAAACCATCAACAAGACGAATGATCTATTATGCAAAATTTTTAAGCTTGGTGGTATTATATTTCATCTTTTCTTTTGCAATCATCATCTACTCATTTATTATAGGTAGTGCATTAAACGGCTTAGATTTTAGTGCTCAACCGGTATTACAATATGTGAATAAACATGTAGTAGAGCAAGGTATTTTACCAAGTTTACTAAACGATTACTTAATTAATCTACTACCATACTTATTCTTTGTTGCAGTTGCTTATTTCTTATCAACTGTTTTAAGGACAAGCAGTATTTCTTTATTAATAAGCATAATCCTATTAGCAACATCAGATGTGATCGCAACATTATTAAGAACAAAAAGCTGGTCTAAGTTCTTACCATTTATGCACACTGATTTAACGGTTTACACAGAGGGGATCAATATAGAAAACGGCATGAGAATTGAATTTTCTATAGCAGTATTGGTCGTTTATATATTGTTATTTCTTGTTACTGCTGGCGAACTCTTTAAGAAGAGGGATGTTGCTGGGCAATAGAAAAAAGGATAAGGTAAACGCCTTATCCTTTCAGACTGTTGACATACGCTCACTTTCTTCGTTGTTTCGCCTGTCTGCGGTGCTCGTTACCGTTTAGGGTAACTCCGCTCCTCACCAGGCTTCACGCCTCGAAAGACAAGCGCTTGCAATCAGTCTGAAAATCAAGTTTGTAGTAACTTGTCTTTACACTGAAAGGATAAGGTAAAAGCCTTATCCTTTTTCTATTCTTTTCTTTCCTTCAGCATTGATCCGTATGGAATGGTGTTAGTAGTAGATGTTTTGTAAACCGAGCAAACGTTGACTTGTGCAGATTTGTTATACTCCCATTTTAGACATGCGTTTTGGTTGTATTCGACAGATGAATCTGTTGTGAAAAAAATAACAGCTAGACTAAAAATAGTAAATCCACCAATTAGGCCTCGTTTAATTTCATCGCAATTTTCTTTAAGCCATAGAATAGATTTGCGCATATACTCCTCCAAGAGTTTAAAATAAATATAAGTAATTCATTCTATGAACAAAAAGGGTAAGATAATACAAATCTATGGATAAGTTTACCTAGAAGAATATTCCAAATAAAAAGGCATCTATGCCCAAAGATGCCTTTTTTTATAACTATTCTATTTTAGTCCTCTTGTTTCAGTAATCCATATAAGAATATATTCATAATTTCATCTACTACTTCTTTTTGTTGGATATATTGTGAGGTTGTTTGGTCCATATTTAAAAAGGCTTGGCTCAAGACTTGGATATAGATTAGTAATGTTTTGTTTTGAACCTCATTTCGAACTAAACCTAGTGAACGTCCTTCATCGATTAGGGAAATCAGCAATTTGAATGATTTGTTCATTGTAAAATCTAAAACTAATTCTTGTAGTTCAGGGTCCTTTTTCATTAATGCTGTAAACATTTCAAGATTAATTATATCAAGACCGTTTTTCTTACGAATAAATAATTCTTTAATTTTTTCTTTAAATGGAATATCACTTGAAAGCATTTGTTTTGTTTCTTCGTATTGTTGATCCATTAATCGAATAATTGTAGCTTTTAGTAGGGCTTCTTTACTACCATAATAATTGTAAATTGATACTTGTGATACATTCGCTAACTTTGCAATATCTGCTATTTTTATATCATTTAAAGGTAATGACAATAATTTAGTCGTGCTTTTTTCAATGCTATCCATCTTCTGCAGAGTTCGTTTTTTATATCCATCCAATATCGGTACCTCCGTCGCGATCTATACAATAGTATATCATGTTTTGAAATATTTTATTAAAATTATTTCAAAACATATTCTCTTTTTTAGGATTGAGGTATATACTAGTTTTGTAATAATCACAACGGAATATTTCAAAACAAAGCGGGAGGTTCATTTATGTACGCGATTGAAATTAATAATTTAACGAAGACCTATGGCAATTCAAGGGGTATCACAGATATAAGCTTCAATATAGAAGAGGGAGAAATATTCGGATTTATCGGTCCAAACGGTGCAGGTAAATCAACTACAATTCGAACCTTACTCTCGTTAATTTATCCAACGAGTGGTAGTGCAAAAATATTTGGAAAGGACTGTGTACAGTTTGCTCCAGAAATAAAAAAAGAAATCGGTTATTTGCCATCTGAAGTTTTTTATTATGACAATATGAAAGTGATGGATTTGTTAAAATACTCAGCTAGTTTTTATAAAAAAGATTGCACGAAACGAATAAAAGAATTAGCTGAAGTAATGGACCTCGATTTAACGAAGAAAATTGATGATTTATCTTTAGGGAATAAAAAGAAGGTAGGGATTGTCCAAGGATTACTTCATGAACCGAAGTTAATCATATTGGATGAACCGACAAGTGGTCTTGATCCTTTAATGCAACAAAGATTTTTTGACTTATTAGAGGAGGAAAACAAAAAAGGAGCAACGATTTTATTTTCATCTCACATTTTAAGTGAAGTTCAGCGTTTATGTGATCGAGTTGCAATTATTAAAGAAGGTAAGATTGTGACAGTAGAAAAAATAAGCACATTACAAGAAAACAATTACAAACGATTTAAAATAGATAGTCAAAACGGTGTAGATCCAAATTTCTTCAATATACCAGGTGTAAATAATATTGAAATCAAAGGTAAATCGATTAGCTTTATTTTTAAAGGTAATATCAATAAAGTTTTAAAGAAAATAGCGGAAATCGAAATTGAAAACTTATGGATTGAAGAGCCTGACCTGGAGGAAATTTTCTTACATTATTATGAAAAGGAGGCCTAATAAGCAATGAATATTTTTTTACATGAATTAAAAGCTTATCGGAAATCCACCTTTATTTGGACAGCTTCTTTAATGGCAATCGTCGTTTTTTTCTTATCTTTATTTCCAGCTATAGCAAAGGATTATGTACAATTCTCAAAAGTGTTGGAAGGTTATCCTGAGGGAGTAAGAAAAGCACTTGGACTTGAAATTGAGAGCTTTGGAAATGTTTTAGGATTTTATTCTTACGTATTCATTTATATTTCACTTTGTGGAGCAATTCAAGCCATGATTTTAGGTACTTCAATTATTTCAAAGGAAGTACGTGAAAAAACAGCCGATTTTCTTCTAACAAAACCAGTAACTAGAACAAAAGTTATGTCTTCAAAGATTTTTGCTGGTGTTGCTTCGTTAGCGATTACAAATGTATTCTATTTGGTTGCAACGATTATGATGGCTCAGCATGTAAAAACAGCGGATTATAGTAGTAAGTCAATTATTTTACTCTCTGTATCTTTATTTATTACACAATTACTATTTTTGGGAATAGGCATTTTAATATCAGTTGTATTGCCAAAAATCAAAGCGGTACTATCAATCTCTCTTGCGATTGTTTTTGGATTTTTCGTAGTTGGTATGGTGGTAGCAACAGATGAAAGCAATGCCAAACGTTTTCTATCACCTTTTAAATATTTTGAACCGAAATATATCATTGCTCATTCAAAATTTGAATCAAACTTTTTATTCGCGTCGATTGGAATGATTCTCGTTTCAATCATTGTAAGCTACATGATTTATAAGAAAAGAGATATTCACGCGGTATAACTTATAGGAAAGGGAGGGTGGAAATGAATTTATTTTTAAGAGAAATGAAGACATATCGTAAATCGATTATTTTTTGGTGTATCGGAATTGTTTTTTTAGTCGGTAGTGGAATGGCGAAATATAAAGCTACAGCTTCCAATGGCCAAATAACTGACCTTTTTAATCAAATGCCGAAATCTCTTCAAGCTATAATGGGCTCAGGAGCACTAGAATTGTCAAAGGCAAGCGGATATTTTGGCATCTTAGTTTTATATTTATATTTAATGGCAACGATTCACGCGGCAATGCTAGGCGCTAATATCATTGCGAAAGAAGAGCGAGATAAAACAACCGAGTTTTTATTTGTAAAACCTATTTCTAGAATGAAGATCATAACTTCTAAATTAATGAGTGCTCTAGTAAACGTCCTTATTTTTAACGGTATTACGTGGATATCTAGCGTACTAATAGTAGGAAAGTATAGTAAAGGTGAGCATGTAAATGGTGATATAGCTGTGGTAATGGTCGGGATGTTTATTTTACAACTATTATTTTTAGTAATTGGTTCGGCTATAGCTGCAGTTTGTAAAAATTCTAAAAAGGCTGCCTCTTATGCAACTGGTATTCTACTAATCACATTTATCATATCGATTGCAATTGATTTAAATGATCGGATTGAAGGTTTGAAATATCTTACGCCGTTTAAGTACTTTGAAGCGAAAAATATTATGTATGGTGGAGGATTTGACGGTATTTATACAACTATATCGATCGGATTAATTATTCTATTAACGATTGTGACGTATGTTTCGTTTAAGAAACGGGACTTACATATGTAGGTAAAAGCAATTAAATAGAAGAATAAATTGTGTCAAAATCTAAGATAGGAATATTTTGGATTTGTTGACACCTTTTTTATTAAATATTATATTCAGAAAATATTGACATATATTATTAATCGCAATACCTTTATTATAGTAGGTTATTTCTTGCAAGGGGGTAAAACGAGGGGATGTTTCAACCATCAAAAGAATTTGCAGAATTTCTAGATCAAAAAGATTCATTATCAAATTATCGTGATGAGTTCTACTTACAACCCAATACGATCTATTTAGATGGAAATTCGCTAGGACTTCTTTCAAAAAGAGCAGAACAAAGTTTACTAGATTTATTAGATTCATGGAAGACACTTGCAATCGATGGATGGATGCAGGGCGATCATCCATGGTATTATTTTGCAGAAAAATTGGGAGCATTAAGTGCACCATTAGTCGGGGCAAAAGAGAATGAAGTGATTGTAACTGGTTCAACAACTACAAATCTTCATCAATTAATTGCTTCTTTTTATCATCCAAATGGTCAAAAAACGAAAATATTAGCGGATGAATTAAACTTTCCGTCAGATATTTATGCTATTCAAAGTCAATTAAAATTAAAGGGTTTTGACCCAGCAACTCACTTAATTCAAGTTAAAAGCCGTGATGGTCGAACAATTAGAGAAGAAGACATTATTGAAGAAATGACTGATGAAATTGCCTTAATTATTCTTCCAACTGTTTTATATCGAAGCGGTCAATTTTTAGATATAGAGCGCCTAACAAAAGCTGCACATGAGCGTGGAATTGTAATTGGTTTTGATGGATGCCATTCAGTTGGCGCAATTCCTCACAAGTTCCATGAATGGGATGTGGATTTTGCTTATTGGTGTAATTATAAGTATTTAAATAGTGGACCAGGTGGAGTGGGAAGTTTATTCGTTCACGAAAAGCATTTTGGAACAATGCCTGGATTAGCTGGTTGGTTCGGTTCAAATAAAGAAAAGCAGTTCGATATGAAGCATGAATTTGTTCCATCTGATACAGCTGGTGCTTATCAAATCGGTACACCACATATTCTAAGCATGGCACCGCTTGCTGGCTCACTTGAAATGTATAAAGAAGCTACAATTGAGCGAATTCGCGAAAAGTCATTACACAGTACAGCTTATTTAATGAGCTTAATCAACGAAGAATTAAGTGATTTTGATTTTACAATTGGTAATCCACTTGATGATTCATATCGTGGTGGACATGTTTGTCTTGAACACGATGATGCTGCAAGGATTTGTAAAGCATTAAAGTTAAATGGGATTGTTCCAGACTTTAGAGCACCAAACGTAATCAGATTAGCACCAATCGCACTTTATACTTCTTATGTAGATGTTTGGAATAGTGTACAAATCTTAAAGAAAATCATGGTCGAGAAACAATATGAACAGTTTAAGAATGAACGAGAAATCATCGCTTAGGAGTTGTATAAAATGACATTAATCGATATATCAAGAAGACTTGAAGATGGTATGCCTGTATGGCCAGGTGATACAAATTTTTCGTTCCAATTAAGTTGGACAAAAGAAGAAAGTGGCTCTGTTAATGTTGGGAAGTTAACTTTAAGTACTCATACTGGAACGCATATTGATGCGCCATTTCATTTTGATGAAAATGGAAAGAGAGTCATAGATTTAGATCCTAATTTATATGTAGGCATTGCAAAAGTAATCGAGCTGATTGAAGTAGGTAGCATTAAAAAGTCGGATTTAGAAGCTTTTCAATTCGATGGTGTAGAACGTCTTTTAATTAAAACAAACTCATGGAAAAATGATAGCGTTTTCCCAGAGAGAATTCCACATATTGAAAAGGATGCAGCAGAGTTTTTACACGAAAAAGGCGTTAAATTAGTTGGAGTAGATGTACCTTCAGTAGACCCACTTGATAGTAAAGAACTAGAAGCACATCATGCTCTTCATCATGCCGGTATTCATATTCTCGAATCGATTGATTTAAGAAATGTAACTCCAGGTGAGTATGAGCTTTTTGCATTACCGCTACCATTAACAGATGCAGATGGTAGTCCAGTACGAGCGGTTTTACGTAAATTAGTTTAGGGGGAAAATGGAAATGACACAAGAGCAAAAAAAATTGACAGATTACGAGAAGTATATTCGAACAGAAGAATTATTAAGTTTACAAAAACCTGATGAAGAATTATTTTGTCCGGATGAATTAACGTTTCAAACGGTTCACCAAATTGCTGAGTTGCATTTTAAATTAATCATCCAATCTATTCATTTTGCAGATAAACATATGCGTGCAAAAGAGGTTACGAAAGCAACACATCATTTACAACGCATTAATAATCATTTAGTACATTTACCAGCGGTTTTTGACATGGTAAAACTAGTAAGTCCAAGTGACTATCATATTATTCGATTAGCTTTAGGAAGAGGTAGCGGTCAAGATTCTCCAGGATTTAATGAAATCTTAAAATTAGGTCCAACACTTTGGCAGCCATTTAAAGATTTATTAGATGAAAATTTACTTACACCTGTTCAATTACATCAAGATGCAGCTAAAAACTTTGAGTTATTCCAATTAATGCAAGAATTAACTTGCTTCGATGAAAAATTCCAATCATTCCGCAGACAGCATATTCAACTTGTTCGTCGCATGATTGGTATGAATACAAAGAGCTTAAAAGGAGTACCAGCAGAAGCATTAGAACGTGCTGTACGATTTGAATTTTATCCTGAATTATGGCAAACGGTTTGTGACTTAACAGATTTAACTGGATCAAGCTATAATCCAAAGCCACTTTAATTTAAAAGGTTCATAGGAGAAAAAACAGATTCGATTATTCGGATCTGTTTTTTTTTTTTACTTAAAATGGAAAAATTGCATTATGGGTATGATAAGCCCATATGATTTTTTATTAGAGCGGGGTGAGTTCATGGAAAAAAATCTTCAAAAGCAATTAGACTTTGCTGCTTTTTTAAGTGTTATTTCCTACTTAGTTCTTGCGAGTGTAAAAATACTTGTTAGTTTTTATACAAATTCTAGTGCTCTTTTAGCTGATGGACTTAACAATGTGACTGATATTGGTGCAACTTTGGCTGTATTTATCGGAATAAGAATCGCAAGAAAACCGAGAGATTTAGACCATCCGTATGGACATTCAAGAGCAGAGCAAATAGCTACTTTAATTGCGTCTTTTATTATGATGTCGGTTGGATTACAGGTTATTATTGAAAATATTCGATCACTTTTCGTTGGAGAATATGAGACTCCGAATAGACTAGCGGCTGTAGTGGCATTTGCTTCTGGAATTTTTATGTTTGGCATTTATTTTTATAATAATAAAATTGCCAAGAAAACAAAGAGTAAGGGGCTTGAGGCTTCAGCAAAAGATAATTTTTCCGATGCATTAGTTAGCTTCGGAACGACGATTGGTGTTCTAGGTGCTTCGATTGGTTTTCCTATTATCGATCCAATCGCGGCCATTTTAGTAGGTGCGATAATTTGCAAAACAGCATGGGAGATTTTTTATGATGCAACCCTCCTATTAACGGATGGATTCGATCCAGAAGAAATGAATCTCTTTACAGAAACAGTTGATAAAGTACCAGGCGTACATAAAGTTGTAGATTTAAGAGCAAGAATGTACGGGAATACAACAATCGCAGATGTAGTCATTGAAGTAGACGGCGGAATAGATGTGAGTAAAAGTCACGGTATCACAGACCAAATCGAAATGATCTTAAGTGAACAACATGGAATCCAATATACGCACATTCATGTTGAGCCATTAAGGTCAGGGAGAGCAGGAAAGGATTAGTTGGATAATAACGGGAAAGGGGATTGAAAAAGAATTTAAACTTTTTCAATCCCCTTTTTATTTAATTCATATCTTGCCTAATAAATACGATGAAAGAGATTAGTAATGCTGATATTCCCCATATTGATAAATTCATAATAGAGAAGTGCATGTTTAATCCCTCGATGGACGGGAGTTGACCGGCTAAGTAGTCAGTTAGGCCAAGGTTTACACTAAAGAAATATTTTGCTCCTGACCATGATGTAGCGAGTCCGCTTAGAACGCTTCCTGTTATTAAAGCGGCTAGCATAATACCCATTGCAGCGGGTGTTGTTCGTACTAATACGGATACCATAAATGAAAGAGTTCCGATTATTATACAAACAAACCAAGCAAGTCCAAAGGCCATAATAATGTATTGCCATTGGGGGATCAGTTGAACCGAATTAGTTAGTAGTTGGTTATTTTTGATGACAAATCCTGTTAACACAGGTACTGTCCAGCCCTTAAAACTGAAAACAAATCCTGAAACGACATATGCCAATACGCCGTATAGAACGAGTAGAAAAGAGATTAATAAACAAATGGATATGTATTTACTAAGTAACACCTTCCATCTTTTGATTGGACGGGTTAGTAGGATTTTTATCGTACCGTCGCTTCGCTCACCAGATATAATATCGATTGTGATGACCATTACCAATAAAGGTAAAAGTAGCCACCCAATACTTTGTTCAATTAATTTTCGTATAAATGTAGGTGCACCTGGAGTAGTAGGGTTTATGTCGTTATCCAAATAATATTGCTCTTGATCAATTTGAACCTTTAACCAACTTTTCCATTCTTCAGGTATTCCTGATGAATTTAATCTATTTTGTTGGTCGACTATTTTTTGTTGAAGTGCTACTTTCCAATTATCAGTACCAAGTCTTTTAATTGTTTCTTCAGTTTGCTGCAGTTGAGCATAAACAAAAATAGGGATTAACACTGCTAAAATGAAAAAAATAACAAGTATTCTTCTTTTCCTTACCATTTTTTCAATTTCGTTAAAGACGAGTCTAATTAGTTCAGCCACGAACTTCGCCTCCAGTCATTTCCATGAATAAATCTTCCAATGTTTCAGACATTGTTTTAACGCCATTCACTTGTACATCTTCTGCTACGAATTGTTGAATGACCTCATTTATATTAAGAGGCGACATTCGGCACAGTATAAGCTCATCCTTTATTATGATATCTTGAATCGTAGAATCCTTTTTTAATATATCTAGCCCATTTTGTATTGGAGAAACTCGCCATTCAACTCTTTCAGCAGCTTCCTTTACTAATTCTTTTACTGTTGAAACTCTAATCATTTTCCCTTTATTTATAATTCCTACGCGATCGCAAATCATTTCGATTTCACTTAATAAATGACTTGAAATAAATACACTTATATTTTGCTCTTTAACAAGCATATGAATAAATTCACGCAATTCACGAATACCGGCTGGGTCTAATCCATTAGTTGGTTCATCTAAAATAAGAAGTTTTGGACCTCCAAGTAATGCTTGAGCAATTCCTAATCTTTGCTTCATACCGAGTGAATACGTCTTTACTTTTTCATGAATTCGATCCGTTAATTTTACTAAATTTACGACTTCACTTATTTTTTTATCATCTTTAATCCCTAACATTCTCGCAAATTGATTTAGATTTTCCCATCCAGTTAAATAACCGTATAATTCTGGATTCTCTACAATACATCCAATTTGTTGCATCGCTTCTTTGAAATGAGTTTTAACTGGATAACCAGCGATTTCAATTGTTCCTTTTGATGGTTTGATTAAACCGACTAGCATTCGTATAGTTGTTGTTTTTCCAGCTCCATTTGGACCTAGAAAGCCAAATACTTCACCTTCATAAACTTCAAATGAAACGTTATCGACTAGTACTTTTCCTTTAATACTCTTTGTAACACCCTCTAATTTAAGAACTTTATTCATTCGACTCACCTCGAAGCTGACTTCCTATTTTACTAGTTAAGCGATTGGCCATTTCTATATAACCGTCTTTGTTCGGATGAAAATGGTCAGTGTACAAATATTTCTTTTCTTCGTTAAAAAATAAATCGAATGTTGGAATAACGTATGCATTATTAGTTTGAAGTACCGATAATTCGAGTAGATTGTTCCATCTAGAAACAAAGCTTGAAGATGCATCCAAACCTTGAACATTATGAAATGGATTATAATATCCAAACGCATAAATAGATGCTGTAGTATTTTTTTGACGTATTAGTTTAAAAATTGATTGAAGATTATTTTTAAACGTTTTTTCATCTGGTCGATATGTCTTTAAAAATTGTTCATTTAATTGATTAGCGCCAGGAAATAAATCATTACTTCCAATGGAAAGAACAATTATGTCCGCAGTGCCAATCGTTTCTTGTATATTATTTTTCTTTAAATCGTTAAGTAAATTTGATGTTTTTGCGCCACTAACAGCTAAATTAGTGATTGTTGTTGGCTGTTTATACTCTTTTTGTAGAATGTTTTTTAATCTTCCTACATAACCTGTTCCTTCATCATCACCGACACCACGCGTAAGTGAGTCTCCTAATGCAACAATCTTCAGTTTATTATTTTTGGGAACACTGTCATTTTGATTATTTTTCTGAGCGTTATTATTCACGATTAGTTTGCTTTTTTGAGGATTTAAAACAGAATAAGCACCTTTCACGAAGCCATATGATAATAAAAGAAAACAAAGTAATGAAATGAACATGATAAACCGAACAAAATGATTGTATTTCAAATTTTACACCACCAAAAAAGGAAAAATTTTCATTATAAAATCATTATTACCATAATAAAATTAGATTTGCACGAAAAAACCTGTCCTCATAAAAAGAAGACAGGTTTTTTTGTTTTATGAAGCACGTTTTAATTCTTTTACTTCTAATTTTTGTTCATTATTCAAGTAGTAATATGCCATTCCGACACCAACTGAACCACCAATAATATTTCCAAGTGTAACTGGAATTAAATTATGCAATACATCACTAAAGGAAAAGGCTACATCATGTGGCATTATATAAGATAATGTAAAGACTGCTATATTTGCGATACTATGTTCATAACCAGAGAAGAAGAAAGCAAAGACTAATAAAAAGATCAGGAGCATTTTTGCTAGATCATCTTTAAATCTAGTTGGTAAAAAACAAGCAAGACAAACAAGCCAATTACATAAAATACCTTTAAAAAATAAGTGTAAAAATGATGCGTGAATTTTATGGTCAACTACACCTGTTAAAAAATGATCGGTAGGAAATTCCTTTGCTAGACCTGTAAAAAAATAAATAATCGCAAAAATAAATGCGCCAATAATATTTCCTGAGTAACACGCAATCCAGTTTTTTACTAAATCTAGTTTTGAAGTTTTTTTAGCTAAAGTTGAAAACGTAAAATACATCGTATTACTAGTAAATAATTCTCCACCACCATAAATAATCATAATTAATGCTGTAGAGAAAACCAGTGGATAAGCTACAGATGAAAATGGTGAATTTTGCAGTCTAAATAATTCGGCTAATTTTAAACAGACAATGAGAATAAAGCTTATATAAATAGAAGCTAAGGCAGCACGAGTTAAATATTTAATTAAGCTTTGGTCTAGTATTTTCTTTTTTTTAAGAGCTAAATCAATACAATATTGGATACTATCTCGTTCCAAATGGTTTCACTCCCTATGCGCTCTTTGATTAATACATACATAGTATACAGACAAAAAACGACGATAAGTTTGTGAAAATATGAACAAATTATGAAATTGAACAAGTTATATACTAATTATTATTTTTACTTTACATTTATAAATAATCACCTTAATACTGGTTGAAGATATAATATAATTTCATAGTAAACAGGTTTAGGTAAAAAAGGAAAGATCCAAATTAGATCTTGATAACTTAATAATAATATGGAGAGGTGATTTCGTTTGGAAAATGAATTTGAAGCAAAATTTGATGCGTTACTAAAAAAGTACACGGAATTGTTATTAGGAGATTGGTCAGAGGAAAAACAAGCTAAAGTGGAAAAATGGGTAATGTACACATACATATCAAAATCAATGCCCGCATTAGTAAAACATTGGAATGATACATATCCTCAAGCTAAAGAAGAAGTTGTTAATTTAATTAAAGAGATTAAAACGTTAAATGACCAGCATAGAGAAGCTATGGCTAACAAAAATAAGCAATAATATTTATCCATAATTTTCAAAGATGACGGCACTAAATAATTATGATAATATAATATTAAGTAAGGGCATACATTTTTCAATAAACAAAATTCGACAAATTATTAAATAATTGTTTTAACAAATTTTCATAGATGATACATTAGTAATATATAGAGAGAAAAGTAAAGTTTAATTTTGGGGGTAGAGTAATGGAACAAGTTATGAAGAATGCTTTTTTATTTATGTCTAAAAATAAGTTTTTGACTAAAATGGCTAAAAAATATGGCCTAAGATTTGGTGCAGGACGTTTTGTTGCAGGCGAAACAATCGATTTAGCTACAAAAGTTATTAAGGACTTAAATAAAAAGAATTTAAAAGTAACAATTGATTATCTTGGAGAATTCGTTGACACGGTTGAAGAAGCAAATGAAATGGCTGATCACTGTATCGAAGCAATTGAAGCGATTGGAAAAGAAAAATTAAATTCACAATGTTCTCTAAAAATGACTTCGATGGGTCTTGATATTTCTGACGAGTTAGTTTTATCAAACATGCGTCGTATTTTAGAGGCAGCTAAAAAGAATGGTGTATTCGTTACAATTGATATGGAAGATTTCACTCGTTGTGAAAAAACAATTCGTATCTTTAAGCAATTAAGATCTGAGTACGATAATATCGGAACAGTTATTCAAGCTTATTTATACAGAACTGAAAACGATATTACAGATTTAAACAGCTTAAAACCAAATTTACGTTTAGTAAAAGGTGCTTATAAAGAGCCTGCTGAAGTAGCATTCCCAGAGAAAAAAGATGTGGATGAAAACTTCAAAAAAATCATTAAAATGCACTTATTAAACGGTAACTTTACTGCAATCGCTTCACATGATGAAGCAATGATTGAGTATACAAAACAATTAGTAAAAGAACATAATATTCCAAATGATCAATTTGAGTTCCAAATGTTATACGGAATTCGTACAGAGCGTCAATTAGAGCTTGTTAAAGAAGGCTATAATATGCGAGTTTATGTTCCTTATGGTACTGACTGGTATGGATACTTCATGCGTCGTCTTGCAGAACGTCCTGCAAACGTTGCGTTCGTATTAAAAGGTATGTTCAGTAAATAATTTTAAAATTAAAGGCTAACTAAAAAGGATTGAGTGAGGATCCTTTTTAGTCAGCCTTTTTCTCTTTATACAGGATTTTTTTGTGATAAGTAGTTAGTAGTAAAACAACATTATTCATATCATTGCTTAATTCAGCAAGGTCCTAGTTTTGCTATTAAATTTGAGTGAAAAAAGCTTACTGACCCATGTTTTTTTTACCGTACTGCTGATTATTACTTTGTCTACCTTTTTCTTCTTTTTGATCTCCATGACTTGCATTACCTTGAACACTTGCTGCACTAACTCCACCCTTTGATGGATTTCTTTCACGTTTCATATCTTATCACCTCCATTTCTTAGACTAACCTATTTAAATAAAGTTATTAGTAAAAAATGGATTGTAATAAAAAAAGCAGAGGAAGGTAATTAGATAATAAATAAAATTTTATTAATTTGAACTTTTTGTTTATTGCGAAAAATAAGAATTTATCATATAGTGGAAGAAGAGGGCTCATTGATAATGGATTGGTTTATCCAGAAAGTGAATGAGTATTCATTCAAGATATGAGGAGGAGAAATGCATATGATCCAAAAAATTAAAAAAGCCGCTGTACTCGGCTCTGGTGTGATGGGATCTGGTATCGCTGCACACTTGGCAAACATAGGTATTCCAACATTACTACTTGATATTGTCCCAAGAGAACTATCTGAGGAAGATGCTGCAAAAGGTCTTTCTACTGACTCCAAAGAATTTCGTAATCGCTTTAGTCAAACGGCTATTCAGAAATTATTAAAACAAAAGCCAGCTCCTCTTGCATCTAAGAAAAACTTAACATTAATTCAAGCAGGTAACTTTGAAGATGACATGAGTCGTTTAAGCGAAGTTGACTGGATTATTGAAGTAGTTGTTGAAAATTTAGCAATTAAAAAACAAGTATTAGCTAGTGTTGATGCATACCGCAAACCAGGCTCAATCGTGAGCTCAAATACATCTGGTATTTCAATTGAAGCAATGTCTGAAGACTGTTCAGATGACTTCAAGAAACATTTCTTAGGCACACACTTTTTTAACCCACCACGTTATTTAAAATTATTAGAAGTTATTCCTACTAAACATACATCTGAAGAAGTACTTACATTTATGAAAAGTTTTGGAGAAGACGTTTTAGGTAAAGGCGTTGTATTAGCAAAAGATACTCCAAACTTTATTGGAAACCGTATCGGAACTTACGGATTACTTGTAACTGTACAAGAAATGCTTAAAGGCGGATACAGTGTTGGAGAAGTTGATTCTATCACTGGTCCAATGATTGGACGCCCTTCTAGTGCTACATTCCGCACATTGGATGTAGTTGGATTAGATACATTTATCCATGTTGCAAACAATGTGTATGAGCTAGTAGAAGGCGAAGAGAAGGAAGTATTTAAAGTTCCAGAATTTATGAAGGAAATGGCTAATCGTAATTGGCTTGGTAGTAAGTCTGGGCAAGGATTCTTCCTAAAGCAAGGTAAAGAAATCCTAGAATTAGATCCAAGCACATTTGAATATGGAGAAAGAAAAAGTCTAAAAACAGCTTCAACTGAAAGCATTAAACAAGTTAAAGGCTTAGCGAATAAGTTGAAAGCGCTTGTATACGCTGATGATCGAGCAGGTAATTTCTTATGGAGTATTATTAGCCCGGTATTAGTCTATTCAGCTGAATTGTCTGGTGAAATTTCTGATAACATCGTCGGAATTGACCAAGCAATGAAGTGGGGATTTGGCTGGGATTTAGGACCATTTGAAATTTGGGATGCAATTGGTGTATCTAAATCAGTTGTACGAATGGAAAGCGAAGGCCTAACTGTACCGAATTGGGTTAAGAATATGATCGATAGTGGTAACGAAACATTTTATAAGCAAGACAATGGAGTGACTAGTTTCTATCATAATGGCCAATTTGAAGAGCTAGTAAGAAACGAAAAAGAAGTTAAATTAAGTGTTTTAAAAGAACAGGGTCGTATTATTAAACAAAATTCAGGTGCGAGTTTAATTGACCTTGGAGATGGAGTTGCATGTTTAGAATTCCATACAAAGAGCAATGCAATTGGTATGGATATTACGCAAATGATTAACTTCGCAGTTGACGAAGTTTCAAAGAATTATAAAGGTTTAGTAATTGGTAACCAAGCTAAAAACTTCTGCGTTGGTGCTAATTTAGCAATGATTTTAATGGAAGCGCAAGATGACAACTATTTTGAGATTGAAATGGTTGTTAAAGGATTCCAACAAGCAATGATGAAAATTAAGTACTCAGATAAACCAGTAGTTGTAGCTCCTTACGGTATGACACTAGGTGGCGGTACTGAAATTTGTTTACCAGCTGCTAGTGTAGTTGCTTCTTCTGAAACTTATATGGGCTTAGTAGAAGTTGGAGTAGGCTTAATTCCAGGTGGGGGCGGTAGTAAAGAGCTTTACATTAAACAATTAAAACAGTTCCCAGAAGGTATTGAGTTTGACTTGCAAGGTCTTGCAAATCGTGTATTTGAGACAGTTGCAATGGCAAAAGTATCGACTTCTGCTCAAGAAGCTTTTGAAAATGGATTCTTAAATCATGATGATCGCAAAGTATTTAATGCAGATCACTTAATTTATGAAGCAAAACAACGAGTACTTGAGTTATATGAAGCAGGTTATAGCGCTCCGATTCGTGAAAAAGTACCAGTAGTTGGTGAGTCTGGTTATGCAACTTTATTAGCTGGTGCAAACTCAATGTACTATTCTGGTTATATTAGTGAACATGATTTAACTATTGCTAAGAAATTAGCGTATGTAATTGCAGGTGGAAAAGTACCATTTGGAACGTTAGTAGACGAAGAGTATTTATTAAATATTGAACGTGAAGCATTTTTAAGTTTAATTTCTGAAATGAAATCTCAAGCTCGTATGCAACACATGCTTGTAAAAGGAAAACCGTTACGTAATTAATTGGAGATGGAGGGAAGAACATGAGAGAAGCTGTTATTGTAGCGGGTGCGAGAACACCTGTAGGTAAAGCGAAAAAAGGATCACTAGCAACAGTTCGTCCAGATGATTTAGGGGCATTAGTTGTAAAAGAAACATTAAAGCGTGCGGGAAATTACGATGGTCCAATCGATGATATTATTTTTGGTTGCTCTTCGCCGGAAGCTGAGCAAGGATTCAACATGGCGCGTAATATTGGGGCACTAGCTGGATTATCGCATTCAGTTCCAGGAATTACAGTGAACCGTTATTGTTCTTCAGGTCTACAAAGTATTGCTTATGCAAGTGAACGAATTATGTTAGGCCATTCTGAAGCTATTATTGCAGGCGGAGCAGAATCTATGAGTTTACTTCCAATGGGAGGGCATGTTGCTCGTTTAAATAGTAGATTAGTAGAAAATGCACCAGAGTATTATATGGGCATGGGGCATACTGCTGAGCAGGTTGCCAATCGTTATGGTATTTCAAGAGAAGATCAGGATGCTTTTGCGGTGCGTAGTCATCAACGCGCTGCAGCGGCTATTAAAGAAGGGCGTTTTGTAGACGAAATCGTTCCAGTTGATGTAACGCTACGTTCGGTTAACGCTAACAATAAATTAGAAGAAAAGAATTTTACGTTCTCTCAAGATGAGGGTGTTCGAGAAGGTACATCTACTGAAGTATTAGCTAAATTAAGACCAGCATTTAATGTGAGAGGTTCAGTAACGGCTGGTAACTCTTCGCAAACAAGTGACGGGGCAGCAGCAGTGTTAGTAATGGATCGTGAAAAAGCAGAAGCTGAAGGACTAAGTCCATTATTAAAATTCCGTTCATTTGCAGTAGCTGGCGTAGCTCCAGAAGTAATGGGAATTGGACCTGTTGAAGCAATTCCAAAAGCTCTTAAATTAGCAGGATTAAGCTTATCAGACATTGGAATATTTGAATTAAATGAAGCATTCGCTTCTCAATCAATTCAAATTATTCGTCACTTAGGACTTGATGAAGATCGTGTAAACGTAAACGGTGGCGCGATTGCATTAGGGCATCCACTAGGTTGTACTGGTACTAAACTAACTTTATCTTTATTACATGAGATGAAGCGTCGTGGTGAACAGTTCGGGATCGTAACGATGTGCGTAGGTGGCGGAATGGGTGCTGCCGGAGTATTTGAATTAGTCTAATAGATGTACGTAAATAGATTGGTAGAATCATATCTTCAAACAAGTAAATAGAAAATAGGAGGAATTTACGATGGAAAAAACAATCGGTAACTTACTTAAAGGCGGAAGCTTTTTAACAACAGAAGTGACTTTTGATAAAGTTTTTACACCAGAGGATTTTTCAGATGAGCATAAATTAATTGCAAAAACAACTGAAGATTTTGTAGTTAATGAAGTTTTACCTGAATTAGAATATTTAGAGCAACACGAATTTGATCGTACTGTAAGATTATTAAAACAAGCTGGCGAGCTAGGATTATTAGCAGCAGATGTGCCAGAAGAGTATGGTGGAATCGCACTAGATAAAATTAGCTCAGCATTAATTACAGAAAAAATTTCACGTGGTGGTGGATTCTCACTTTCTCAAGGAGCGCACGTAGGGATCGGTACACTTCCAATCGTATTATTTGGAAATCATGATCAAAAGCAACGCTATTTACCAGGATTAGCATCAGGTGAGAAATTTGCAGCTTATGCATTAACGGAGCCAGGTTCAGGGTCAGATGCATTAGGAGCAAAAACTGTTGCTAAATTAAATGCTGAAGGAACTCACTACATTTTAAATGGTGAGAAACAATGGATTACAAACTCTGCATTTGCAGATGTATTTGTTGTATATGCAAAAATTGATGGGGAGCACTTCTCAGCATTTATCGTTGAGAGAGATTATGAAGGTGTTTCGACTGGTCCAGAAGAAAAGAAAATGGGGATTAAATCATCTTCAACTCGTACATTAATATTAGAAGATGTAAAAGTTCCTGTAGAAAACCTTTTAGGTGAAATTGGAAAAGGTCATGTTATTGCATTTAATATTTTAAATATTGGTCGTTATAAATTAGCTGTAGGTACAGTTGGTGGATCAAAACGTGCTTTAGAATTATCTGCAACGTATGCTAACCAACGCCAACAATTCAAAACACCAATTGCAAAATTTAGTTTAATTCAAGAAAAATTAGCAAATATGGCTACAAAAATTTATGCAAGTGAAAGTTCAGCATATCGTACTGTAGGACTTTTTGAGGATCGCTTTAGTCAATTAACTGAAGAGCAAGCAAAAGATCCAAAAGCAGTAGCAGCTGCTGTAGCAGAGTATGCAATTGAATGTTCATTAAATAAATTCTTCTGTTCAGAAGTATTAGACTATGTAGCTGACGAAGGAGTACAAATCCACGGTGGTTATGGCTTCATGGCTGAATATGAAATTGAGCGTATTTACCGTGATTCTCGTATTAACCGAATTTTTGAAGGAACAAACGAAATTAATCGTTTAATTGTACCAAGCACTTACCTTCGAAAAGCAATGAGCGGAGAGCTTCCATTACTTCAACAAGCTCAACAAATTCAAGAAGAGTTAATGATGTTAATGCCTGAAGAAGTTGGAGACGCTCCTTTAGAGCAAGAAAAATATTTAGTACGTAATGCAAAGAAAATTGCGATCATGATTGCTGGTTTAGCAGTTCAAAAATTCGGTAAAGCATTAAGTAATGAACAAGAAATTCTAGTAAATATTGCAGATATCGTAAGTAATATTTATGCAATGGAATCGACAGTTCTACGTACTGAAAAAGCAATTAATAAAGTAGGCTTAGAAAAATCAAACCAAAAATTACTTTATACTCAAGTATTCTGCCAAGAAGCGTTTAATGAAATCGAAGCACATGCGAAGGAAACACTTGTTGCTGTTGAGTCTGGTGATACATTAAGAATGATGACTTCAGCACTTCGTAAGTTTACACGTCATACGCCAATTAATGTCATTGCGAAGAAGCGTGAAATTGCAGCGAATGTATTAGATGAAGAACGTTATACTGTATAAAATTAAAAAACTGCCGATCTGTTGATTGGCAGTTTTTTTTATTTAACATTTGTCATGCAAACATTAAACGGCTTTTAAAACCTCATTTTAGGCTAATAATTCCATAAATTTATTCTCTATTTCATTAGTCGTATGATTTTTGTATTTCCAAAAAATTTGAAGACATTGTTTAAAGCGTTTTAAATTACCTAATTTATATGCTTTATTTACTACATATAGTAGTTCCTGTAGCCCTTCTTCAAATTCATTTTGTGCACATTGATATAAGGCTTGGGCATAATGGAAATGCAAATACAAATACAGTTCTATCTTCCTCCTCGGTTCTTTGGTAGTAGGAAAATCAATAAATAGATGTTGAGAATGATTTAATAGCTCTTTAGCTTCTTCTAATCGTCCAACCTTTACATACCCTTCTATGATTAGTGGTAAAGCAATATAAAAATAGTCACTCTCTTTATACCAAGAAAGGCATTGATCCAAGTAATCTAGTTGACACAAAGAAAGTTTAGGAAATTAAAATACAATTGTGAAGATAGTGCTAGAACCAAATGGCCGGTCAGCCTTCCTTTAAAATGAACAATTGTATCTTCATTTATTATTTATAAAAGTTTAAAGGATATTTTTTCCATAAATTGTGCCATACTAGTAAATGCTGAGAAAAGCTTAATTCTTCAGTAGAAAAAATTTAGAAAAAACTTTATATCAAAAAAATAATCTGATTTTTGATTTGAAAACACCTATAAACACGAACATTATACTAGTTTGAATGAGTGAATGTTGTTATAATGTTGTTGTGCGACAATTTATTACAGAATTTTCGAACGGAACTATTTTAACTCGCATATTCCCTGTGATAAAATAGAGTTTGGGAGGAGTTGCTAAAATGAGTATCATTTTTTATACATATCCAAAATGTGGAACTTGTCGAAAAGCCGCTTCTTGGCTTAAAGAACATAATATTCCGGTTGAAGCAATTGATATTACATTAAATCCACCTTCAAAGGAGTTACTTGCTGATCTTTATAAAGCAAGTGGAATTTCTATAAATAAATTATTTAATACAAGTGGCGTTAAATATCGTGAGCTTGGATTGAAGGATGTTATTCCAACAAAAACTGAGGACGAGCTATTAGAACTTTTAAGCTCAGATGGTAAGTTAATCAAAAGACCTCTACTTTTTAATGGAGATCAGGCGACAGTTGGTTTTAATGAGGAAGTATTTGAAAAGGTTTGGTTATAAAAATAACTATAAAATTTTAGGTAATTAATCAGAGGAGGATTTCACAATGTCAATTCCAAATGAACTACGTTATTCAGAAGAGCATGAGTGGGTAAAAGTTGAAGGTAACAAATACTATATCGGTATTACTCATTTTGCTCAATCAGAACTTGGAGATATCGTATTTGTTGAGCTACCAGAAGTAGGCGATGAACTTACTATTAATGAGCCATTCGGTAGCGTTGAGTCTGTAAAAACAGTATCTGAACTATATGCTCCAATCAGTGGTAAAGTAATCGAAGTAAACTCTGATCTAGATGAAAACCCTGAATTCGTAAACGAATCTCCATACGAAAAAGCATGGATGGTAGTTGTTGAAGCTACAAACGCTTCTCAACTTGATGAGTTAATGACTGCTGGTCAATACGAAGAAATGATTAATCAAGACTAATTATCTAAAATTAAGCGTCCAAATTGGGCGCTTTTTTATTTTATGTGTATAATTAATGTAATAAAGCTTAACTTATTTACATAAAACATTATTTAAAGGGACATTTTCATTTAGGTAAAAAAAGGAAACAACAAAAGGGAAATCGAATATACTATATACAAAAGATTTTTAGTCAAAAGTTTTTGAGTCCTATACATTAGGTGATGCCCAGTGAATATTGAAGATCAAAGAAAAGTTATCATTGTCGAAGGTACTACTGATAAGAGAAAAATACAGACGATTATAAAGGAGCCTGTAGATATTATCTGTACGAATGGTACAGTTGGTACTTCAAAGCTAGATGAGCTTGCTGAAATGTTAGATTTAAGAGAAATTTATGTGTTAGTAGATGCAGATGAGGCTGGTGAAAAGCTTAGAAGACTGTTAAAAAGAGAATTTCCACAGGCAGAGCATCTGTACATTGATAGAAGTTATCGAGAAGTGGCAACAGCTCCGAGTCAACATTTAGCTAGTGTATTATTAGGGGCGGATATTTTAGTATTTACAGATTATTTACGTACAAATTAAAGAGGATTAAAGATCATGCAGCAATGGACAAAGAATGAAATAATGCAAAGAATTCAATCAAAAGAGACGACAGTTATTTATATTTATACCGCAATGTGTGGTACATGCCAAGTAGCTTCTAAAATGCTAGAAATTGTAAATGAGATTCTGCCAAATTTACCTATAAGCAAGGTGAATATTAATGAAATAGTGGAAGAAGCTCAAAACTGGAAGGTTGAAAGTGTACCTTGTTTACTTATTTTTGAAAATGGGGAAATGAAACAAAAAATCTACGCTTTCCAGTCAGTACCATATTTACATGAATTGTTAAAAAAATATAATTTATATATTAAACGATGAGTGCATACTGAATGTTGCACTCTTTTTATTTGGCTTAAAATATTTCCTGATATTAGACATATTTCTCGGGAAATGAGTTGAATGCTGTAGAAATAAAATTAAAATATAGATTTTTATCAAAGTAAATGTCGAGCGAAATATAAAGAATACACCTCTTATCTATGAGAAAATAAGATTAAAGAATCCAAGAAGAGGTGTTTATTATGGAAATCAAGGAGTGGATAGGACAAGCTAGAAACTTATTTATAAAAAAAGAATATTTACAAATTATTTTGCCCATCGAAGAAAGAATTGTAGAATTTAACTGTCTAAATGAAAAATTATTTATAAAGTTAAGTAAAAAGGCTCCTTTTATAGAGATAATTGATCGTTCGATTCCGCAACTTAGAGTTAATTTTTCGAAAGATGGATGGGAATATTTAAATTCAGGTTCGCAAAGATTAGGACTTTTATTAAAACTGAAAGATGCTTCTTTTGAAGGGAACTATCGATTATTACTACTAATGGAAACGATTTTTCAATATACAAGTGTTGAAAACGAAAAAAAACTTTTAGAAAATTGTTGACAATTAGTGTCTAACTTTGTAGAATTGGACTTACGTTAAAGAAATTACGTTAAACAACTTAATAGATCGTAAGATTACTCTTATCGAGAGAGGTGGAGGGACTGTGCCCTGTGAAACCCAGCAACCGTCAATGAGATCGTCATTGAAATGGTGCTAATTCCTGCAAAGCATGTGCTTTGAGAGATGAGAGAAAGGAATACTTTTTGTATGTTAAACCTTTCTGCTCATATGAGTTGAAAGGTTTTTTTATTATTACGAGACTAAAAAAGTACTTTCTTACAAAAAATTGAAAGATGAGTTGTTAGAATGTTTTGAAAGGAGAACGAATGTATGATTCAAATAAATAATGTAAGTAAAATATACAAAGGTAAAAAGGGCACAGTTACCGCAGTACAAAATGTTTCGTTAACGATTGAAGCAGGTGAAATTTTTGGCATGATCGGATATAGCGGCGCAGGGAAAAGTACGCTATTACGTATGCTAAATGGGCTTGAGGCGCCTACATCAGGTGAAGTCATTATAAATGGTCAATCGATTTCGAAATGTTCATCTAGTCAGTTAAGAAAAGCAAGACAGAAAATAGGGATGATTTTTCAGCATTTCAATTTATTGTGGTCAAGAACTGTATTAGAAAATATACTTTTCCCACTTGAAATTGCTAAGGTTCCAAAAAAAGAAAGCATTAATCGTGCGAAAGAATTAATCAAACTTGTAGGTCTTAAAGGTAGAGAGAATGCTTATCCTTCTGAACTTAGTGGAGGTCAAAAGCAACGCGTCGGAATTGCAAGAGCACTTGCTAATAACCCAGATGTTCTTTTATGCGATGAAGCGACTTCTGCATTGGATCCAGAGACAACAGATTCAATATTAGCTTTACTGACAAATATTAATAAACAGCTTGGTATTACAATTATCCTAATTACTCATGAAATGCATGTTATACAAAAGATATGCCAACGAGTAGCTGTAATGGAAAACGGAAATGTAGTAGAAGAAGGCCATGTTGTTGATGTATTTACTCGTCCAAAACAAGCAATTACAAAGAAATTTGTAACACAAATCAAAGGCAATGATGAAGACAGTAAAGTAATTTCTGAAGGTGATGGGAAGGATAATACTTACAAGCTAACCTTTAAAAATGGTCAAGCAGATCAGCCGCATATTTCTGAGGTTGTTAAGCACTTTGATATTGAGATTAACATTTTACAAGGAAAAATTGTTCAAACTGCTGAAGGCTCTTATGGGACAATGAAGATTCAACTTGTTGGAGACATAAATAACATCAAAGAAGCAATTGCTTACTTAGAATCAAAACAAGTTGAAGTGGAGGTAGCATAAGATGACACAACTTTTTCCGAATGTTGATTGGGATGCAATGCTTTTAGCTACTCAAGAAACATTATTCATGACAGTAATAGCTGCGCTTGCAACGTTCATTTTTGGACTAATTATAGGTTTATTCTTATTTTTAACTAGTAAAGACCAGTTGCTTGAAAATAAATTTTTTAATACAATCCTAGCAGCGTTTGTAAATATTTTTCGTTCAATACCGTTTATCATTTTAATTATTTTATTAATTCCATTTACGATCTTTATACTTGGCTCTATGCTTGGAGCAAAAGCAGCATTACCTGCATTAATTATTGGTGCTGCACCATTCTATGCAAGGATGGTCGAAATCGGATTACGTGAAATTGATAAAGGTGTAATCGAAGCTGCAAGAGCAATGGGGGCTAGTACCTTTACAATCATCCTAAAAGTATTAATTCCAGAAGCATTACCAGCAATTATTTCAGGCTTAACTGTTACTACAATCGCAATTGTTGGTTATACTGCAATGGCTGGTGTAGTAGGTGGTGGTGGACTTGGTAACTTAGCATTTATGGAAGGATACCAACGTTCTAATAACCAAGTAACGCTTGTTGCGACAGTAATTATTTTATTAATCGTATTCATTCTTCAATTTATTGGTGATTTAGTAACAACAAAAATAGATAAACGAGCTTAATCATATAAGGGAGGAACTAACAATGAAATTCAAAAAAATCGTAGGAATTTTAGGAGCAGGTGTTTTAGCATTATCTTTAGCAGCATGTAATAAAGGTGGAGAAGATAAAAATAAAGAATTAGTGGTTGGTGCATCAAATGTACCTCACGCAGTTATTTTAGAACAAGCTAAACCAATCCTTAAAAAAGAAGGAATTAACTTAAAAATTGTTAAATTCCAAGATTATGTATTACCAAATAAAGCACTTGCTTCAAAAGAATTAGATGCAAACTATTTCCAACACATTCCATATTTAGAAGCTCAAATGAAAGAAAATGGTTATAAATTTGAAAATGCTGGTGGAATCCACATCGAGCCGATCGGAGTTTACTCTAAAAAATATAAGAGCTTAGATGAGCTGCCAGATGGAGCTAAAATTATCATGAGTAGCTCAGTAGCTGACCATGGTCGTATGTTAAGCTTATTACAACAAGTAGGTTTAATTAAACTTAAAGCTGGAATTGATCCAACTACTGCTCAAATTAAAGACATTGCTGAGAATCCAAAACACTTAAAATTCCAAGCTGATGTAGACGCTGGAATGCTTCCAAAAGTTTATCAAAACAATGAAGGCGATGCAGTGTTAATTAACACAAACTACGCGATTGATGCTGGATTAAACCCAATGAAGGATGCTATTGCTTTAGAAGGTAAAGAATCTCCATATGTAAACATTATCGCTGTTCGTAAAGGTGACAAAGATAAAAAAGAAATCAAAGAACTTGTAAAAGTTTTACACTCTAAAGAAATTCAAGATTTCATCATAAAAAAATATAAAGGTGCAGTAGTACCTGTAAGTCAATAATATGAAAAGAGTGGGTATCCCAGTTGTAATTTTATGGGAACCCTCTTTTTTATTTGAAAAACTAGTAACTGCAAATAAATTTTGAAAATCGCAAATAAAATTGGCAAAACTGCAATTAAATTTAGAGAATCGCAAATAAAGTTTGGGAATTTGCAATTAAATCCCAAGGAATCGCAAAAAAAAATAGAAAATTACCTATAAAAGGTATTACGACCTTAATATTGTACAATTGTTGAGACTATTATGTGGAAGTTTATCAAATACGCAAACTTCTTTCTGAATCGAATAAAAATCTGCTAAATATTTCTAAAAAGATCGATTACAAACAACAAATGAACGAAAATACCTACGACTCCAAAGTACTTGTAATTTAATAATAAAAAAGGGTTGTACATAAGTCAGTGAATCTAACTTTATGAAACAGCCCTTTTTATTTTTAATTCTTCACAAGGATTTGATTTACAGGTGAGATTGGTGGTCGTTCAGCAATAACCTCAATAATATTTTTAGCTGCTATTTCTGACATAGCATCACGAGTTTCATATGTTGCATTTCCGATATGAGGTGTTAATACAACATTTGTAAGTGATTTTAGTTCTTCTGTTATTTTTGGTTCGAATTCAAATACATCTAGAGCAGCACCTGCAATAACACCTTCTTTTAATGCGTCTACTAATTCCTGTTCGTTCGCTAAAGGGCCTCTAGCTGCATTGATAAAAAACGCAGTATCTTTCATCTTGTAAAACTCTTCTTTTCCAAATAAATGGTGTAGCTCGGGTTTGTAAGGACAATGAAGGGTAATATAGTCAGAAGTCTGTAAAAGTTCATCCATTGATCCGTATGTGGCATTTAATTCTTGTTCGAGTTCAGTACTTAATCTTCTTGGTTGATGATAAATAATATTCATATTAAACGCCTTAGCTCGTTTAGCTACTGCTTGTCCAATATTTCCAAAACCGAAAATACCTAAAGTTTTTCCTGATACTTCTGTTCCTCTAAAGAATAATGGAGCCCACCCTTCAAAACCTTTTGTACGGCAAAGTTCGTCTCCTTCGACTATTCTTCTCGAAACAGCTAAGAGAATTCCTAAAGTTAGCTCTGCAGTTGCGTCTGTAGAAACGAGAGGAGTGTTTGTAACATGGATCCCCTTACTAGTTGCATAATCTACATCGATATTATTAAATCCTGCTCCGTAGTTAGCAATAATTTTTACATTTTTAGCAGCATCAATTACTCTTTTTGTGATTGGAGTCGATAGCAAACTTAAAATTGCATCTACCCCACCAACAAGCTCACACAATTCATCTTCTGTAATTAATTTCTCATTTTCATAAACAATGACATGATGATCTTTTAATAATTCCTCAGCCTTTTCTGGGATTTTTCCCGCTACCAAGATATGTGCCAAATTAGAAACCTTCTTTCAACAGTTTAATAAATGAATAATAACGTTTTTATTATAAATGAAGTTTCAAGTTTTTGTTTAATTTAGTATTTGGCAATTTAAAGAATATATTTATTTTTAAGGTCTATCAGCAACATAAAAAAGCAGACAGATGTCTGCTTTTTCATTGATATCTATGATTTAAACTTGCAGTAGGGGGAGTATGTTTTACTGAATAAAACTTATTTAAAGATTGATCTACATATACCCAGCCCTTCCAGCCTAAGTGAATTGTATCTTTTAAGAAAAACTCATCGTATTCATGTGAAGAAAAATCAGCTACTTGGAATCCAGCATCTTCAATTTGTTTTCTTACCTTTTTGTAATAAACTTCTCTACCTTCTTTTGGGAATCCAGCGTAATCATACCATGGTCCATTTACTGGAACGGAAATAAACAACGCTTGCGTATGCTCTTTTTTTAATAATGCTAATACCATTTGAAGGTCATCATATTCTGGCGATACACCATAGTTACTATTTCGTTTATAATTTTTTAAAACTGGAAGACGATTTTGAATGTGCTTTATATAGTATTTATTAATTATTCCGAAATGGTTAGAAGTTGACTCACGTTTGCCAATTTTATCAGCAACTTGTGCTACCCGACCCCAGGATAAATCTTCATATTTTGATTTTTTTAATCGGAAGTTATTATCAGGATCCATTATAACGGTCTCGAAAAGATCTTTCTTTTCAAGTATTTTAAAATAAGTGTAAGCTAACGGTTTTTCAGCCATAGCTTCAAACTTAATTTTTTTGCTATTTGAAATATAAGCATTTAATTGGGTTACTAATAAAGAGTCTTTTTTGATAATTGATAGCGTTAAAAGTCTCTTTGCAATTTGTCTCTTTACTGAATTATCAATTGTATTATTAAAAACGAATGAATAAGTTTGAAGCGCAGAGTAATTAGGTGAAAAATGAGTATCGTCAATGCCATGTGGAATAAACCACTGTGGAGATAAAACAAACACAATTTTTCTATTTTTTATTCCATCACCTAAAGATGCTAAGTCAAGAAAATGAACGATACTTTGTGATCCCCCTCGACCAATTAGATAGGGAGTAAATTCATTTTTTTCTCCCATAAAAAATCTAGAAGGATGGAAGGGGTCTCTTCTAGCTAGTTCTGAAGACCCGAAAATAGGTAGGAATTTTGGGTCTTTTATCATTTTATCTTGAAGCAGAGTCCCTTGAAATGTTTCAGGGTTTAAGGATGCTGCTGTATTATTTAATCGTTCTTTTGTAATAAATAGTTCGTAAAAAGAATTTGGAAGATACAAAGCTAGTAAAAAAATGAGAATAGCTGTTATCATCCCAAAAAATTGAACTTTTTTCATTTTCTAGCCTCTAAAATCGAAATGATTTTATTTGGTGTTGCCCACTCCTCGCGATCGAAGTCAGAAATCGTCACGTTGATACCGAGTTGTTCTTCAATTTCAACTAATAAGCTAACTGTACCAAATGAATCTAATAATCCTTCTTCAAAAATCAGAATATCTGGGTTTTCAATCACTTCATCTGTATTACATAAATCTGCTAAAATGTTTAAAACTTCTGCTCTTAAATTTTCCATTATACTAATTCTCCTTTAGTTAACTAGATGTCCTGAAAATATTAAAAATCCGAAACAAATAAAATGGAATGTAATTATAACCGCCAATACATGTGTTAGTTTAGTATTTTTCCAAATCTTTTTTTTCTTATTGAATTGTTCAAACCAATCAAAACTACACATCAATATGGCTTGGTATAAACCATAAAGTAGGTAATTAATTTGGATCCCATGCCATGCACCCATTAGTAAAAATAAGGTAGTATAACTGATGTAAGAAATATTTCTTCTATTTTTAATCATTTTTTTCTTAGTCAGTAAGAATACCATTCTCATATATACATAGTCGCGAAACCAAAATGATAAGCTCATATGCCAGCGATTCCAAAAGTCTTTTATATTCCGACTAATGAATGGCATATTAAAGTTTTCAGGTGTTTTAATACCAACTATATAACTAACGCCGATTGCAAATGCACTATAACCTGCAAAATCAAAAAATAAGTACAGACTATATGCATACATATACGTTAGATTTGAGACAAATGTATGCCCGAGTGTAAACTGTGTTTGAAGTATATGAACGTTAATTAAATAACCAATTATATATTTATAGAGAAAACCAATAAAAATTTTATGAACACCAATTTGAAAATACTCCCTGTATTCAATAGCCGTTAGCTTTTTTTGACAATCCTGTTGAAATCTCCTAAAACGATCAATTGGTCCAGAAGAGATTGTTGGAAAAAATAATAAAAACTTCAAGAAATCAACAATCTTTATTTCCTTTATACTGTTGTCACGTATTTCAATAATGACTTGTGTTGCTTTAAATGTTAAATAGGAAATTCCTAAAAAGCCTACAAGTGTAGTACTTTCAAAAACTGGTGAAACCTTTACAATCAATAAAGGTAAAATTGATAGAAAAACACTTAAGTAATAAACAGCTGAATGGTTTGAGTTCTTCCGATAAACACTATAACCTTTTATTAAAATAACTACCCAAATTATATAAGTAACTAAATAGAAGGTTTGTATTTTAGAAGAGGAAAAGACTAATAATAAAAACACAAAAGAAAGAAATGTTGTGTAGTTAGTTGATCTTTTTCCTAAAAACCCTAATATGACTGCTGGGATTAGCAGAACAAATAAAATACCGAAAAACGTAAAACTACTGTATGGAATCATTGGTAAGTTTGCTCCAATAATTTTTTTCGATCAACTTTACCGTTCGTTGTCATTGGTAAGCTTTGTAAATAACTAAATTTTCTTGGAATCATATAAGTCGGCATATACTTATTTAATTCTTGTTTTAAAAAACGTGTTAAATGATAGTCCTTTTCGAAATCGTGTTCTTTAACGACTACTAAGCAATGTAAATCTATACACTTACCATCTTTCATCTCTGGTAATATAACGGCAGAATGAACTAATGGTAATCTTCTAATGTTATTTTCAATGTCCTCAATTTCAATCCGATAACCGTGTAGCTTTACTTGGAAATCAATCCTACCTTTATAGAACAATAATCCGTTATCAAAGTAACCAGAATCACCAGTTTTATAGGCGCGCATGCCATTTATTTGATTGTAGGCTGCATCAGTTTTTAACTGATTATTAAGATACCCTTGACTAACGCTTGGACCAGCTATAATAATTTCTCCTGTTTCACCATCTGGAAGTGGGTTCCCCAATTCATCCATAATGTAAATGATTGTATCGTCTTTCGGCGTACCAATCGGTAATGGGGAGTATTGGTTTATGACTTCCTCAGTAATCTGGACGAATGTTACAGCAACTGTGGCTTCTGTTGGACCGTAAGTATTATAAATCTCTGCTTTAGGAAATCTAGATAAAATCTGTTTAGCACTATTATTCGATAGTACTTCACCACAGAAAAGAAAAGTCTTTAAGTTTGGTAGTAACAATTCTCTGAAATTTGGATTCATCATACACATCTCTATAAATGAAGGTGTAGAAATCCAAACCTCAATATCACTTGCCATTAAATAATCGAATAGTGCCTTTGGTCGCTCAATCAAAGATTTTTCAACAGAAATGAGTGTGCCACCGGATAATAACGATGGATATAAATCCATTACTGATAAATCAAAAGAGAAAGGAGCTTGGTTCAAAAAGCGTTGTCCATTGTGTATATTAAAATCCTTCAATATCCAATTGGTAAAACTACATAAGTTTTTTTCAGTAATTTGTACGCCCTTTGGATCTCCAGTACTGCCAGAAGTATAGATAATATAAAATGTTTCATCGTCTTTAACATTGAAATCAGTTAAAGGTTTGACTAGATTTGTAGAATCAATAATCTTCTGTAGTTCTCCAAAATTTATGATATTAATTGAATCAAACCCTAAAGTAATATCTTTTGGTGTAATTAATAAAGTAGCTCCAGAATTTGTAATCATATTTTTGAGCCTCTCAAACGGAATAGACTCATCAACAGGAATATAAGCACAACCTGCTTTTACACTTCCTAAGAAAATGGAAATCATTTCTGCCTGCATATGGCCATACACAATAATGGGCTTTTTTGTAAAATTATTTTTAATCATCCAGCTAGCAATCGCATCTGATTGTTGCTTTAAAGTTTTATATGTTAACGAATAATCACTATTTTGAAATGCGATAGTGTCTGGGGTGTTAATTGCCCAATAATCTATTTGTTCAATAATTGATTTCATCAGTTCACATCCTAAAAATCGTTATATATAAAGGTCCCTGTAAATGAATCTTTAAATCCATATAAGTAGAGTAGTGCAAGTAAAATTGATAAATAAAACGCAGTATAAAATAAAAATCTTAATGCCTTTGAACGGAAAATATGGATTTTACCCATTTGTTTTCACCTTTCTTAATTTTTAGCTAGACGTATTATAACACCGAAAAAAAGATGAAAAATTAACAAAACACCTTTTAAAATTACAGGCAGATAATAAATTATTAAAGGTTAAGTAAATTTTTTCTAATTAAAATCTAAAGATTAATGGACGAGATTGTTAATACAATTAGGATAAAGTAAATGAAATGAACTTTTGTTCTTAGTTCATTACTTATCATAACTTTAAGATAGTAGGTGATTGGATCTAAAAAAATGAACAGTAAAATAGTGGTAAGGTAAAAATAATGGGGAAAAGGGAATATAGGTAAGTCCTTGGCCCTGCTCTATGGGAGATCGGTAGATGATGAAAAAGATTTTTTTGTTCTTGATTCCTAGTTTCTTAACTGTTTTAATAATGTCTCCATTTTGTAGTTTTATCTGGAATAAAAACTCTTCGAAAGTGACAGTTTCGAATTACTCTACTATGAAAAAAGTTGATTTTACTAATGATCAAAATAAGAATACTGGAGAGATTGATCGCTACTTACAGCAAATTCATTTTAACGGAGTTGTTCTTGTTAGGAAGAATAAAGAAAATATCCTTAATAAGGGATACGGTTATCGAGATATACAAAATCAGTTACAGAACACATCAAATACGTACTTTCCAGTTGGCTCAATTTCTAAATTTTTTGTTTCAACGTTGTTAATGCAATTAAATGAGGAAGGTAAAATATCGTTTAACGATCCGATTTCAAAATATATACCGGAATTTCCAAATGGATCAAAATTAACATTATTTCATTTAATTTCACATACTTCAGGGATTAAGAGAGAAAAAGAGTTATTTAATCCAATTTCATCAACTGGTTTAATAAAGAAAATCGTTAAATCAAATGCTCACTACAAACCGTTAAACAAATGGGATTACAATGATACAAATTATATTTTACTTGCTTACGTTATAGAAAAAGTAACTGGAATTCCTTATGGAGAATATATAAAAACACATATTTTCGATAAAGCGAATATAACTGAAATTGGACAAGGTAATGATTTTTATAAAAAAGGGAATCATGCACTAGGTTATTTATTAATTCAATCTAAAAATAATCCGAAGCAATTACGTATTCCAAATTTTAGCTATTTATTAGGCTGTGGAGATATTTATTCAACGGTTTCAGGAATTCAAAAAATGGACGAGGCACTTATTTCGAATAAGCTTATTTTGGCTAAAAGTTTTACTCAATTTATTAAGCCGTATCAAAATCATTATGCATATGGAATTTATAATAAAGGAAAGTATTTATACAATCATGGGGTAGTTCCAGGAATTAATTGTGTGAATGTATTCGATCCAGTTTCGAAAACATATGTAATTGTGTTTTCTAATAGTCAAATAATGAAGCCAAATACATTTGCGATCGCAATGAACTTATTTAAACTAGTTAACAAAATTAGTTGAGAACAGTTTGTCGTTTGATTGTGAGATTCCAGACTCTTATAAAATATTTCATAAATTAAATAAAAGATACTCATACTATTTTTTGATAAAGAAAATAGGAGGAGTCTAGTGAAAAAGTTTCTATATTATTTCTTATTAATCATAATGACTAGCAGTATTAATTTGGGCTCTATTAAATTTGTTAATGCGGAAACGAAAGCCGGGTTTAATGAAAACTCATTAACGAGACATATTAAAATTATTGAACAAAAACTAAATGATGCCCCGATTAAGTATCCACAAATAAGTGGAGCATCTAATTCAACTGCACAACAAAAGGTCAATAGCATCTTAAAACAAGGTGTTGATTTAGCGAAAAATAATCGTTTAAAGCTATTAGAAGACGAGAAAGAAGCTAAGTCAAAATGGGATGCTAGCCAAGGGCCGTGGAGACCGTATGAATATGTTTTTACTTATAAAGTACTGTACAACAATCTTGATAAATTAAGTGTTATTTATAATGAGTATTCATATACAGGTGGGGCACACGGGATGACAATGGGTACTACATTTAATTTTGACGTGAAAACAGGTGATGTAGTTCCACTATCTAAGTTAATAAACGAAAATACAAAATCCGTACAAGAATATGCTTATCAGCAATTACAAAAGAAATATAAAGGATATGTATTAATAAAATCCCCTAACGAAATTGACTTAAGTGACAAAAACCGACTATGGGCATTTGACCATGCGGGAATTAAATTAATCTTTAAAGAATATGAAGTAGCCGCATATGCTGCTGGCATGCCAGAGGTCTTTATACCTGTACAGGTTTATCAATAATAAACTCGTTTTTCTTACATCAATAGAATAACGTGTTCAACTAGATTAAAAAAAGACTATTTTATAAAAATAAATGATTATTATAGCGTTTAAACTTTTTTAAATTAACAAGAAATAACTTTATTTAATTGGCATAATCCTTTTTCTTAGAGTGTTGAAATATAAAACGGTCTTTAGAAAAAAACATTATTGATGTGAAAATTCATTTAATCTGATTAATAAATTGTTATTTTACACTAAGTCAAAGTAAAGGATATTAAATTAGTTTTTTATCGTTAACTTTTTTTGATGAACAAGTTGATTGGAACGGAATGATGCTCTACTCCTATGGGATAAGCGGGAAGGCTGAGACCCCGCAGGCTTGCCGAGGAGGTGAAAGAATCTCGCCCCATGGAAAGCGAGCATCTTGTAGTGGAAATCAACATCACTAAACTCCCTTTACGAAACAAGAGAGTGATTGTTTTTCAACAACGTGAAAAAAGAACCTTCATTATATAAAAGGTTCTTTTCTTTATTTCTTTATATATTTATTTATTTATTTATTTGCTTATTTAATAAATTTGATTAATGAAATTAAACCTTTTCGTAAATAATGGTAGAGTCTGCATTAAAAACATTCATTTGTTATAACAATATAAGAATAAGTTGAACAACTAAATAAATATTGAATAATCTAAAATTGAGTATGTACGATTAATAAAGTGTGTGCTAAAGGTCGTTAAAAACTAAAAGCAAAGAAGTTTACTAAAACAACTTAATCTTCAATCTGTTCTTTTAATAATAAAGCATAAAGATCTTCAACACGTTCGGACATAAATCTTTGTGAGTCTTCAACTCCCTTATTGTAAAAAATAGGTCCAAGTTTTTGTGATATAAAGTCTACTAGTAACATCGAACTTAATTCACTTAATTCTTCGTCTCTTTCTTGTAAGAAATACGTTTGTAGTTGATTAATCGCAAATTTTTGTTGATCTGGTGAAAGCTTAGTTGTTTTAGACATTAAATTCCCCTCTTTTTTAGTTGTGATATTAGTTTTTTTATTTCCTATATATATAGTATCTCTATTTATTCTTTTTTTGCGATAATAAGTTACACGTAATAAAACTTTTTTGGTAAAATAGTGCACAGCTTGAAAATACTTTTTAATTGCTTTAAGATTAGAATGAGAATAAAATGAGAATGAACTTAAAATAGCCATTTTCTATTTTATAGAATTTTTATGTAATATTATGGAGGGTGTAAAATGGGAGCTTCTACATTAAAAATAAAAGACCTTCAAGTAGCAATTGAAGGAAAGCAAATTTTAAAAGGTGTAAACCTTGAAGTAAAAGGTGGAGAAATTCACGCAATCATGGGACCAAATGGTACAGGTAAATCAACTTTATCTTCTGCTATTATGGGTCATCCTAAATATGAGGTAATCGGTGGTAGCATCGAGCTTGATGGCAACGATGTTTTAGAAATGGAAGTTGATGAGCGCGCTCAAGCTGGTCTTTTCCTTGCTATGCAATACCCAAGTGAAATTAGCGGTGTAACAAACGCAGATTTCTTACGTTCTGCAATGAATGCACGTCGCGAAGAAGGCGATGAAATTTCATTAATGAAATTTATCCGTACTTTAGATAAAAACATGGAATTCTTAGAAATGGATCCAGAAATGGCTCAACGTTACTTAAATGAAGGTTTCTCAGGTGGAGAGAAAAAACGTAATGAGATTCTTCAAATGATGATGATCCAACCTAAAATTGCTATTCTTGACGAAATTGACTCAGGTTTAGATATCGATGCGTTAAAAGTAGTTTCTAAAGGTGTTAACGAAATGCGTGGAGAAGAGTTTGGTTGCTTAATCATCACTCACTACCAACGTTTATTAAACTACATTACTCCAGACTTCGTTCACGTTATGATGCAAGGTCGTATTGTAAAATCAGGTGGCCCTGAATTAGCTGCACGTTTAGAAGCTGAAGGATATGACTGGATTAAACAAGAGTTAGGTATCGAAGACGAGACTGTTGGGCAAGAAGCTTAATCGGATAGGAGGGATTCTCATGACAACTGGTACTACAATTCCATTTAGTCAAGAAACAGTTAAGCAGCTTTCTGCACTGCTAAATGAACCTGCATATTTCACAGAGTTCCGTTTAAATGCACTAGCAAAAGCTGAATCACTTTCTCTTCCAAAGCCAGATAAAACAAACATCTCTAGATGGGATTTCTTTGGAAAAGAATTTAATGTTACAGCTGGAAATGTTCCTACAAAAGATCAATTACCAGAGTCAGTAACATCTTTAATGAATGAAGACACTGATCAATCAGTTTATGTACAATATAATGGTTCTGCTGTATATCACTCTCTTTCTTCGGAAGCAAAAGAAAAAGGTGTAGTATTCGTAGATTTACACACAGCGATTAAAGATCACGAAGATCTTGTGAAAAAATATTTTATGACAGAGGCTGTAAAAGTCGATGAAAATAAATTAATCGCTTTACATGCAGCATTAGTAAATGGTGGAGCATTCTTATACATCCCTAAAAATGTTGTATTAGAAAAACCAATCCAATCTATTTTTGTTGTAGATGGTGAAAACGTACCTGCATATAACCACGTTTTAGTTGTTGCAGATGTAAACAGTGAAGTTACTTATGTTGAAAACTATGTTTCTACATCTGCTGATTTAGATGCGGCTGTTGTTAACGTTGTTACAGAAGTAATTACATTAGACAATGCAAAAGTTCGTTATGGTGCTGTTGATACTTTAGCTAAAGGTGTTACTGCTTATGTTGTTCGCCGTGGTCACGCTGGTCGCGATAGCAAAATCGAGTGGGCACTTGGCCTTATGAACGATGGAAACTCAGTTTTCGAAAATGTTACAAACCTAATTGGAGACGGTTCTTTCGGTGACTTGAAAATGGTTACTGTAGGCCGTGGTGAGCAAACTCAAAACTTTACAACAAGCATTATTCACTATGGTAAAGGATCTGAAGGTTGGATCTTAAAACATGGTGTATCAAAAGATGCTGCTACTTCAATCTTTAATGGTATTGGGAAAATTGAGCACGGCGCTTCTAAGTCTAATGCACAACAAACTTCACGTGTATTAATGCTTAGTGAAAAAGCTCGTGGAGATGCGAACCCAATTCTATTAATTGATGAAAATGATGTTATGGCAGGTCACGCTGCTTCTGTTGGTAAAGTAGATCCAACTCAACTGTACTACTTAATGAGTCGCGGTATTCCGAAGAAAGAAGCAGAGCGCTTAGTTATTCACGGATTCTTAGCACCTGTAGTTTCGGAATTACCAATTGAAGAAGTTAAAAAAATGCTTGTTGATGTTATCGAGAGGAAGGTTAAGTAATGGATGTTAAAGCAATCCGTGAAGCCTTTCCGATATTAAATCAAGAAGTAAATGGACATCCTTTAGTATATCTGGATAGTGCTGCAACTTCACAAAAACCTGTTCAAGTAATAGAAGCTGTTGCTAACTACTATAAAGAATATAATTCTAACGTTCATAGAGGTGTACACACTCTAGGAACAAAAGCTACTGATGCATACGAGGGAGCTCGTGATAAAGTTCGTAAATTTATTAATGCATCATCTATTGAAGAGATTATTTTTACTAGAGGTACAACTACTGCAATTAATACAGTTGCTGCTAGCTACGGAAGAACGAACTTAAAAGCTGGAGATGAAATTGTGATTTCTTATATGGAACATCACAGTAACATCATTCCTTGGCAACAGGTTGCTAAAGCTACTGGCGCAACATTGAAATATTTACCATTAGAAGAAGATGGTTCAATCAGCGTTGAGCAAGCAAAAGCCACAATTAACTCAAATACAAAAATAGTTGCGATTATGTACGTTTCAAATGTACTTGGTTCAATTAACCCTGTAAAAGAAATTGCAGCAATTGCTCATCAAAATGGAGCAATCATGCTTGTTGATGGTGCACAAAGTACTCCGCATATGAAGGTTGACGTTCAAGACTTAGATTGCGATTTTTACGCATTCTCTGGTCATAAAATGTGTGCTCCTACGGGTATTGGTGTACTTTATGGTAAAAAACATCTTCTTGAAAACATGGAACCTATTGAATTTGGTGGGGAAATGATTGATTTCGTTGACTTACAAGATTCTACTTGGAAAGAACTACCATGGAAATTTGAAGGTGGAACTCCTATCATTGCTGGTGCAGTAGGTTTAGGCGCTGCTATTGATTTCTTAACTGAAATCGGTATGGATAATATCGAAAAGCATGAACATGAGATTGCGAATTATGCACTTGATCAGTTATCTACTGTAAAAGGCGTAACAATCTATGGTCCGAAGCATCGTGCAGGTTTAGTAACGTTTAATGTGGAAGATGTGCATCCGCATGATGTTGCAACTGTATTAGATGTGGAAGGTATTGCTGTTCGAGCTGGCCATCATTGTGCTCAGCCATTAATGAGATGGTTAAAGGTATCTGCTACTGCTCGTGCAAGTTTCTATCTGTATAATACAAAAGAAGATGTAGATGCTTTTGTAAGAGGATTAGTTAAAACGAAGGAGTATTTCAGCGATGTCTATTAATCGAAACATTGATCTAGATGCATTATATCGTCGCGTGATAATGGACCATTATAAAAACCCTCGTAACAAAGGGGTAGGGGCAATATCAGAAAACGATGTAACAATAAACATGAATAACCCTACTTGTGGTGATCGCATTGAACTTCGTTTAAAGGTTGATGATGGAATTGTATCGGATGCTCGTTTTGACGGTGAAGGATGCTCAATTTCAATGGCGTCAGCTTCAATGATGACTCACGCAATTAAAGGTAAAAAAATAGAGGAAGCTCTACAGCTTGCTCAACTATTTTCAGATATGATGCTTGGAAAAGAATACGATGAATCAATCGATTTAGATGATATTGAAGCACTTCAAGGTGTTTCAAAGTTTCCAGCACGAATTAAATGTGCAACACTTGCATGGAAAGCGATGGAGAAGGGCTTAAAATCAGAGGAATAATCCTCTGAGCTTTAATCCTCCTCTTCTATAAGAAGGGAGTATGAATAATGTCTACTAATTTGCCAGATATTAGTGATTATAAATATGGTTTTCATGACCGTGACGTATCGATCTTCCGTTCAGAGCGTGGTTTAACGAGAGAAATCGTTGAAGAAATCTCACGTATGAAAAATGAACCACAATGGATGTTAGATTTCCGTTTAAAATCTTTACAATTATTCTATGATATGCCAATGCCTCAATGGGGTGGAGACTTAGCAGATTTACGCTTTGATGAAATTACTTACTATGTAAAGCCATCAGAGAAAACAGAAAAGTCTTGGGATGAAGTACCTGAAGAAATCAAAAATACTTTTGATAAATTAGGTATTCCTGAAGCAGAACAAAAGTATTTAGCTGGTGTATCTGCACAGTATGAGTCTGAGGTAGTTTACCACAGCATGAAACAAGACTTAACTGATCTTGGTATCTTATTTACTGATACAGACACAGCTTTACGTGAACATGAAGAAATTTTCAAAGAGCACTTTGGAAAAGTAATTCCACCAACAGATAACAAATTTGCTGCATTAAACTCAGCTGTTTGGTCTGGTGGATCATTCATCTACGTACCTAAAGGTGTTAAAGTTGATACGCCACTTCAAGCGTATTTCCGTATTAACTCTGAAAATATGGGTCAGTTTGAACGTACATTAATCATTGCTGACGAAGGTGCACATGTACATTACGTTGAAGGATGTACAGCTCCTGTGTATACAACAAACTCACTTCACTCTGCAGTAGTAGAAATCATCATTAAGAAGGATGCATACTGCCGATATACAACAATTCAGAACTGGGCGAATAACGTATTCAACCTAGTTACGAAACGTGCTGTTTGTGAAGCGAACGCAACAATGGAATGGATCGATGGAAACATTGGTTCAAAATTAACAATGAAATACCCAGCAGTTATCCTTAAAGGTGAAGGTGCTCGTGGCCTTACACTTTCTATTGCAATTGCTGGTAAAGGACAACACCAAGATGCTGGTGCTAAAATGATTCACTTAGCTCCAAATACTTCTTCTACAATTGTTTCGAAATCTATTTCTAAACATGGTGGTAAAGTAACATACCGTGGTATCGTACACTTCGGTCGTAAAGCAGCTGGATCACGTTCAAATATCGAGTGTGATACGTTAATTATGGATAATGCATCAACTTCTGATACAATTCCATACAACGAAATCTTAAACGACAATATTTCTCTTGAGCACGAAGCGAAAGTTTCGAAAGTATCTGAAGAGCAATTATTCTACTTAATGAGCCGTGGTATTTCTGAGCAAGAAGCTACAGAAATGATCGTAATGGGCTTCATTGAGCCATTTACAAAAGAATTACCAATGGAATACGCAGTTGAAATGAACCGTCTGATTAAATTCGAGATGGAAGGTTCAATTGGTTAATAAAGTTTTTAGTGGAGGCGAACTTTTGAAGTTCGCCTCTTTTTAATATAACTCAAATTTAAAACTCATTTTTATTATTATTACTTCAATATTTTAAATAGAAATGTCTTCTTAAAGATTAAAAGAGTAGGATTTAGTCTAACTTATTTTTATTTTTTACTAAATGGCATCTTGACAATATGGCAGAATTATCAGAATATATAATTATGAATACGTTTGCAGACAGTGAGGGAATATAGTTTATCTTTCAATTCAATTATTAAAAAGAAATTAAGAAATTTTTTTAATGTAATTTGCATACGTATTCAAATTTAGAAAGGTAAATAAAATTACTTGTATTCCAATTCTAAAAAACTATTAACGCGGGTGGAGGCTATTTATGGAACTAATCATTATTTTATTAGCCCTAGGTATGCTAATGTTTATTGCTTATCGAGGATTTTCAGTTATTTTGTTTGCTCCGATATGTGCACTTTTTGCTGTCTTTTTAACAGATCCAGGGCATGTATTGCCTTTCTTTTCTAACATATTTATGGAAAAAATGGTTGGTTTTATAAAAAACTATTTTCCAGTCTTTTTGCTAGGTGCTATTTTTGGAAAATTAGTTGAAATGTCTGGTCTTGCGGATTCTATTGCAAAGACGATTGTTAATTTAGTTGGTGCAAAACGCTCAATGTTGGCAATTGTACTCTTATGCGCCATTTTAACATATAGCGGCGTGAGTCTATTCGTTGTTGCGTTTGCAGCATATCCTTTTGCTGCAAAGTTGTTTCAAGAATCGAATATTCCAAAAAGACTAATTCCGGGAACGATTGCATTAGGTGCATTATCGTTTACAATGGATGCACTTCCTGGGTCACCACAAATTCAAAATGTTATTCCAACAACTTTTTTCAAAACAGATATTTATGCTGCGCCTATATTAGGGATTCTGGGTGCCTTATTTGTTCTTGGTTTTGGCATGCTTTACTTAGAATCACGCCGTATTAAAGCAAAAAAAGCTGGAGAGGGATATTTCGGCTATGGAAATGCGAAAGAAGAAATGGCAGCTGCTGCTGAAGCGACTCAATTATCTACTCAGCAAATAACAATTGATGAGCCTGCTAGTAAACTACGCCAAGTCATGGCATTTGTTCCTCTTACTCTAGTAGGAGTGATGAATAAATTTTTTACTGTAAATATTCCAAAATGGTATCCGGACGGATTTGATTTTTCAAAAATTGGTTTGGACGCTTTTGGGAAAGTTGAGATCGCTAATGTTGTGGGAATTTGGTCTGTTGAACTTGCGCTAATCATTGGAATCTTAGCAACACTGGCTTTTAATTTTAAAGCAGTGAATCTGGACTTTAAAACTGGAATTAATGCAAGTATTGGAGGTGCCCTGTTAGCTGCGATGAATACAGGTTCTGAATACGGCTTTGGTGGTGTTATTTCTTCATTACCTGGATTTGGTGTTGTCCGCGATGGTATTTCACATACATTTTCAAATCCACTTATGAACGGGGCGGTAACGACTAATATTCTGGCTGGAATTACAGGGTCTTCTTCAGGTGGTATGGGTATCGCTTTAAGTGCAATGGGAGAAAAGTATGTCCAAGCAGCGGTGGAACATGGTATTCCTCTTGAGGTTATGCATAGGGTTGTTGCAATGGCATCTGGTGGGATGGATTCCTTGCCACATAATGGTGCGGTTATTACCTTGCTTGCTGTTTGTGGTTTAACGCATAAACAATCTTATCGTGATATTTTTGCTGTAACGATTTTTAAAACATTAGCAGTTTTCTTTGTTATTGGAGTTTACCAACTTACTGGACTTATTTAATCGTTTCAAGCAGGCCTATTAGTGTCCTGCTTTTTTAGAAAAGAGGGGAAGTTATGGCATATTTTGCAGATCTTAATGGAAAAAATGTGTTAATCACCGGTGGAAGTAAAGGGCTCGGATTTGATATTGCAAAAGCCTTTGCCATTCATGGGGCACATGTAATTATTACAGGTAGGCAGGAAACGGTTCTGGAAGAGTCAGTTGCGAGACTAAAGGAGATTCAAAACAAATGCTCTTATATTGTTGCGGATATGCAAGATGTGAATAGTGTATTTGCAATGGTAGACGAGGCTGTTAAAAGAATGGGTGGGCTCGACATATTAATCAATAACGCAGGTGTCAATTTTCCAAAGCCAGCCCTTGAGGTGACAGAAGAAGATTGGGATCAAATTATTGATACGAATCTAAAAGGGTTATTTTTTTGTTCGCAACGAGCAGGAAAACATATGATTCCACAAAGAAGTGGAAAAGTGATCAATATTGTATCCCAAATGGCGTTTGTAGGTTATTTTAAACGAGCTGCTTATTGTTCAAGTAAAGGAGGAGCGGTTCAGTTAACTAAAGCACTTGCAGTTGAGTGGGCAGAACATCAGATTAAAGTGAATGCGGTTGCACCAACTTTTGTTGAAACGGAAATGACGAAAAAGATGTTTGACGACCACCATTTTTATGAAGATGTCTTAAGTAGAATTCCACTTGGACAACTCGCTCGTCCAGCTGATGTAACAGGAGCTGTATTATTTCTTGCGTCGGACATCGCAAATTTTATTACAGGAGAAACCATAAAAGTGGACGGTGGATGGACTGCAATTTAATTAGAGGAGGGTGAAGAACTTTATGAATATCAATGAGAAAATATCGATAATTGGTTCTGGAACGATGGGACATTCCGTTGCACTGTCAGCCGGACTTGCAGGACACCATGTAAAGGTATGGGGCAATAATTCCGAGGATATTGCACGTGGGAAGAAAGGATTATCTGAAAAGCTTCAAGTACTTGAACGTTATGAGGTGATTAGTGGAGAGGAATCTGACCAGATTTTTCAACGTGTTACATTTACTGACGCCCTTGAAGATTGTCTAATAGAAGCAACTTTCATTATTGAGGCGATCCCGGAAAACTTGTCGTTGAAACAAGAATGGTTTCACAAACTCGATCAACTTTGTAGTCCCAATACAATTCTTGCAAGTAATACTTCGGGATTAAGTCCATCAGAAATTGCTATAAATACAAAATACCCAGAGCGTACGGTTGTGACTCATTTTTGGAATCCAGGCCATCTCATCCCGCTTGTGGAAATCGTTAAAGGAAAATACACTTCGGATGATACAGTAAATAGGGCCTTAACTTTGTTGGAGTCTATGAATAAAAAACCAATAGTCGTTCAAAAAGAGATTCTTGGTTCGATTGGGAACCGTCTCCAATATGCTTTATTCCGCGAAGCACAATACATACTTGAACAAGGTGTAGCTACTATTGAAGATATTGATACAGCTGTACGTTATAGTATCGGGCGCCGTCTTCCTGTAACAGGTCCATTTATGAGTGCTGATATGGGAGGCTTGGATGTATTTGACGATATTTCAAGCTATCTATTTAAAGATTTATCAGTAGAACCAGCTTCTCTATCGGTTATGAGAAGTTTGGTTGATGAAGGAAAATACGGTCAAAAAAATGGCGGTGGGTTTTACCAATGGTCGGCTGAATTCTCTAAAGATATGAATGAAGCACGTGAAAAAGAATTGATTAGATGGCTAAAGCAGGACAATCTAGACCATAAGAAAGATCCTGTGATATAATCAAAAAAAAATCTGCATGGAGGAAAATTTTCGTGCAAAAAAATATTACCGCTTCAGATGTGGCTAAATCTCTAGGTATGTCGCAGTCAACTGTGTCTCGAGTATTTACACCGGGAGCAAGCGTATCTGAAGAAACAAGGAAAAAGGTGCTCCAAGCTGCAAGTGAATTGGGCTATCGACCGAATGCTTTAGCAAGGAGTTTAATCACAAGAAAAAGCAATATAATTGGGATTGTAATGGGCGATATAAGAAACCCGTTTTATCCTGATGTTCTTAGTAAGTTTTCAAAAGAATTAAGTAAAAAAGGCTATCATGTTTTATTTGTAAATGCTGAGAATGAAAAGTTAAGCAGTGATGAGGTCAATCGGTTTTTAGAATACAATGTGGATGGTGCTATTGTCACAGATGCGAGTTTACCTTCAGCTGTTGCATCATATTTAAAAGAAAATCAGATTCCAATTGTAATGTTCAACCGTTATAATCAGGATTCTTTATTTCATGCGGTTTCTTGTGATAATGTGGACGGTGGTTACCAGATTGGTAGATACTTGATTGAAAAAGGACACCGTAAGTTTGCATTTATTTCGGGGACACAAAATACGTCCACGAGTAAGGACCGAGAAAAAGGCTTTCGTAATGCCTTGGTGGAAAGTGGCTATAATCTTATTACGGATGATGGAGATTACACTTATGAAGGAGCAAACGGAGCTGCATTACGACTTCTAGGTAGTAATCATCCCCCAGACGCGATTTTTTGTGCAAATGATATTATGGCACTTGGGGTAATTGATGCTGCAAAGAAATTAGGCGTGCGCATTCCAGAAGATGTTTCAATTGTTGGGTTTGATGATATTAGTCTAGCAGAATGGACAGCTTATTCTCTAACTACATGGAAGCAACCTGTAAATGAAATGATTGAAGCAACGATTAATCTTTTGCTAAATGATATCGATCAGAAGGAATCCAATAGTAAGCCACAGAATAAATCCATTCAAGGTATGTTAGTCGAAAGAAGTACGGTTTGTGATCGTACAAAATAATAAAACGAAAAATGACGGGGCTATCATGAGTGGCACCCGTTTATTTTTTCTTACGCAATATCATTCTTTAACAAGTATTTTAATTTTTTTGAATTTTTATTTTGAAAGCGCTTGACAATAGAGTTTAAGAATTTTAACATTAAAGAGTAATGAATACCTATGCAAAACTTTCATTCTTAAATACTCATATATTTTTTTATTTATATTTGCATACGTATTCAAAATAAGAATACGGGGAGGCGCCATCATGGCAAAAATTTTAAAAAGCGGTAAAAGTAAAGCAGAAATTGCACAAGCAGAAGCACAAGTACGTGAAACTGTGCAAAAGATTCTCGAAGATGTTGAAAAACGTGGAGATGAGGCAGTACGTGAACTTTCCGCAAAATTTGATAAATGGTCTCCAGAAAGTTTCCGCTTAACACAAGAGCAAATTGATGAAATCATCGCAAGTGTTCCTGAGCGTGATATTGAAGATATTAAATTTGCACAAGCAAATATTCGCCGATTTGCGGTAGCACAAAAATCAACATTATTAGACCTTGAAGTAGAAACATTGCCAGGGGTTATTTTAGGTCATAAAAATATTCCGGTTAATAGTGTAGGTTGCTATATTCCTGGAGGACTTTATCCAATGCTTGCATCAGCACATATGAGCGTATTAACTGCAAAGGTTGCAGGTGTTAAACGAGTAATCGCATGTACCCCTCCAATCAATGGAGAGATTCCTGCACATACAATTACAGCAATGGCATTAGCTGGAGCAGATGAAATTTACTTACTCGGTGGCGTTCAAGCAATGGCTGCTATGGCGATTGGAACAGAGTCGATTGCACCGGTTGATATGTTAGTAGGACCAGGAAATGCATTTGTTGCCGAAGCAAAACGACAATTATTTGGTCGAGTAGGAATTGACCTTTTAGCAGGGCCAACAGAAACACTTGTTATTGCCGATAAAACGGCTGATGCAGAAATGATTGCAACAGACCTTTTAGGACAAGCAGAGCACGGACCTACTTCACCTTGTGCTTTAATTACTACTTCTGAAAAACTAGCACAAGAAACTTTAGTAGAAATAGAGCGTCAATTAAAATTACTTCCTACTGGTGAAATTGCACGTATTGCATGGGAGGATAATGGAATTATTATTTTAGTTGATAGTTTAGAAGAAGCAGTTGTTGAAGGAGATAAACTAGCTTACGAGCATGTTGAAATTCTAACCGAAGATCCTGAATACTTCCGTCAAAATCTAACTAACTTTGGTGCTTTATTCCTTGGAAAAGAAACAAATGTTGCATACGGTGATAAAGTAATAGGTACAAACCATACACTTCCAACAAAGGGCGCAGCACGTTACACTGGAGGACTATGGGTTGGTAAGTTTATTAAAACTTGTACATACCAAAAAGTTGCACCTGAAGCAACTGCCATGATTGGTGAATATTGCTCACGTCTATGTAATCTTGAAAACTTTGCTGGCCACGCAGAACAAGCTAACTTGCGCGTTCGTCGCTACAGCAAAGTCGCGGTAAAACAATGAGTTAATGAGCGTTACAAAAAACCATTCCTCAGTAATAGTGAGGAATGGTTTTTATGTGAATCTTTAGTAAAACTCCTTCTACTTTACACCCACTTAATTGTTCAGAAAAATAAAGGTTTTTATAAAATAAGATAGTTCTATTTGTGGTAAAATTTAACTTGAAAGGTAAGAGATGTATGAGGAATTTATATATAAGTGGGAGGGTTTTTATGAATTTTAACCTTAAAGAAGCGATTGAAGTTTTAGAAAGAACACCCAAATCATTAGAGTTCCTTCTATCGGGTTTATCAGAATCTTGGTTACAGTGCAATGAAGGGGAAGGAACTTGGAATGCCTCTGAAGTAATCGACCATCTAATTGAGTGTGAAAAAACAAATTGGATTCCAAGGTTGAACTGCATTCTTAACAAAGAAGGAAGTAACCATTTTCCGCCATTCGATCGTTTTTCGCATTTAAATGAAAAACATGAAAAATCAATAGAAGAAAGATTACTTGAATTCAAGAATTTAAGAATGGAAAATATTAATAAACTACAATTATTAGTGGACCCTAATAACCATCTGGAATTAGAAGGGATTCATCCTGACTTTGGCTCCGTTAAATTAAGAGAATTATTATCCACTTTCGTCGTACATGATCTAACCCATATAACTCAAATTACAAGAGTGATGGCAAAAAGATACAAAACTGACGTAGGTCCTTGGATAGCAAATTTAAGTATATTAAAATAATAGCAAGTGTTTATAAAAAGGTATTATTTATACTCGGGGAATTCCGAGTTTTTTTATGTTATGTTAAACTGTTAGTTAAATTAAAGAGAAAATATATTTTTAGTGTATGTAAAAAGGAGAGAAATATAGGTTGGATATCATTCTACAAATTCTTATACTCATCAGTATTGGACTTGCTGCAGGAACAGTCGGATCATTGATTGGTTTAGGCGGAGGAATTATTATTGTTCCAATGCTGCTTAATATTGATCACTTTTTATCCGCATTTTCGACTGTACCTATTCATGTTGCAGTGGGAACTTCACTGATTACAATTGTGTTTTCATCTCTTTCATCCACCCTTTCATATCATAAGCAAAAACGAATCGATTATAAGAGTGGTATTTTATTTTTAATAGGTAGTGTTCCTGGTAGCTTACTAGGTACATACATCAATTCGCTTTTAAATACAGAGCGCTTTACTTTATTTTTTGGTATATTTTTAATCTGTATATCAGTCTTTCTATTTGTTTCTTCAAAATTAAATAGAAAATCAAAGGAAGTACATAAAGGGATTATACGAACATATACAAATGATGAAGGCGAGGCATATACATATAGCTATAGTCTTCCATTGGCGATTTCTTTGTCTATTTGTATCGGGATTATCTCAGGATTATTTGGAATTGGTGGAGGAATATTGTTAGTACCAATGATGGCGTTTTTATTTGGTTTTCCACCTCAGTTAGCTGTTGCGACTTCAATGTTTGTCGTTATGTTTACGACTCTTGGAAGCTCAATTTCATACATAACATTAGGAGAAGTAAATTTCTATTACATTCTTCTACTTATTCCTGGTGCATGGTTTGGTGGGAAAATTGGAGCATATATTAATCAAAAATTAAAAACTGAAACAATCGCATTAATTTTAAGGTTAGTTGTGTTATTTTATGGCATAAAATTAATTATAGAAAATCTTTAAAAAAGGATGGTGGAACAATGGAAACAAATCAAACGTTAAATATTCGGTTGTTCCATACAAATGACATTCATAGCCACTTTGAAACGTGGCCAACAATTGTCGGTTTGTTGAAGTCTAAAAGAGAGTTAGCTAAAGGAAAAAGTGAGGCGACACTTACATTTGATATTGGGGATTTCGTTGATCGATTTCATCCAATTTCAGAAGCCACTCTAGGAAAAGGCAATGTGGAGCTTTTAAATGATGCAAAGTATGATGCAATTACAATAGGAAATAATGAAGGAATTACCTTATCAAAAGGTGAGTTGTTAAACCTCTATGAAGATGCAAAGTTTGATGTATTAGTTGGTAATTTAAACATTTCAGATGAAGGTACCGAGAGTTTCAGCAAGCCTTTTGAAATATATGAAAAAAATGGAGTAAAGCTAGGAGTAATTGGTTTAACAGTCGCTTATCCTGTGTTTTATGAAACATTAGGATGGAGTATAAAAGATCCGTTTAAAATTTTAAATAGCATATTGCCAATTGTCAAAGAGCAATCAGACATTGTCATTATACTTTCTCATTTAGGTATGAGAGACGATCAGAGAATTGCTGAACAATATTCAGGAGTCGATATTATCTTAGGCGCACATACTCATCATTTATTTCCAAATGGAGAGTATGCTGGTGAAACTCTACTATGTGGAACAGGTAAACACGGTAACTATTTAGGAGAGGTTTTAATCACTGTAAATAAAGAGACGAAAAGTATTATCAATACTGAAGCTTCAGTTACTGAAGTACATACAGTCCCAACATCTTACCAAGATGAAATGACGAAAATGATGTTGGCTAATTTAATGAGATTAAGTAAAGAAATTTTAAATGAACCAGTGACACAACTACCGAGTAACATGGGTGTAAATTGGTTTAAAGATAGTCCATTGCTGAAATTATTAGCAAATGCACTTCGCCAATGGACTAAATCAGATATCAGTATACTAAATTCCGGTATTTTACTTGAAGGTTTAAATAATGGCCTTGTTACTAAGGGTGACATTCACCGGATTTGCCCGCATCCTATTAATCCTTGTGTCGTTAAATTGTCTGGTAAGGAATTATTAAATGTTTTAAATCGTTGTGAAGATAAAGAGCTGACTCATTTAAAGATGAAAGGTTTTGGATTTAGAGGGAAAGTAATTGGGAAAATGGTTTACGATGGAATTACTTTTGTTAATAAAGATAAGAAAAGGAATTTGAAAAAAGAGGATCTATTTATTAATGGTGAGATGTTAGATTTAAATCGAATGTATGCGATCGGTACTTTGGATTTATTTACATTCGGTCATTTAATTCCTGCAATTCGAGATGCTAGTCATAAAAGATTTTTTATGCCTGAATTTATTCGTGATGTGTTATTTTCGGCTTTAAAAGATGTTTAAAATTTATCAAGATTAGACAGGTTACACTTTTGTTTTTTTCTCATATTTTAGAATGAGAAAGGAGCGTTGAACTTGATCAATTTAAGCCCAATTAAAATAGATAATCATACATTTAATGCTGTTACGGTTTTACTTCCAAAAACTACATTATTGGTCGTTATGAATGATAACGGATATATTATGTGCGGAGCATTAGATGTAGCTTTATTAAATGAAAGATTGCGCGATCGTCAAATTATCGCAGGCCGAGCAGTTGGTGTGAAAACAATAGAAGAATTATTAAATGCGCCTTTAGAATCCATTACTGTTGAAGCAGAAAAGTTAGGTATTCAAAAAGGAATGATTGGAAGGGACGCATTATTAAAGATGATATAAAAAAAGCCACTAAATTTTTTTTAGTGGCTTCTTGTGTAAACGAAGTACAAAAAAATTGATTTTTACAGCGTATTAACTGTTATGAAGAGCCATATATTTAATAAAAAATTGTTCAAGGAGAAAACAATGAGAGTTGTTGAAGCATCCACACTTGTTCCAGGTACGATCTTAAGAAAGTCGGTTTATAATGAACATGGAAAAATGATCGTGAATGCAAATATTCCTTTAACAGAAGAGATGATTAATCAAATACATAAATTAGCTATTCAATTTGTTTTAGTACATGCTCAATCATCAGAACATTTAAATGGTAAGACAATTATTTCAGACGAACTTCGCACTGATATCACACAAAAAATAGAAGATACTTTTGTTAAATTAATTAGCGAAGATGTTTATTTAAGGGGGCTATCTTTAGAAAAAAACTCATTGAGGCTTAAAGAAATTATAAAATCACTGCAAAACGAATTATGGCAACAGAAGGATGCTTTATCTTTATTGGTTGACGTATTCCTATATGATGAGTATCTCTTTACCCATTCTCTACATGTAGCTATGTATTCTTTAGGAATTGGAACCGTATTAGATTTAAGTAAAATCGAGCTTAATTTACTTGGATTAGGTGCACTTTTACATGATGTCGGGAAGATGGCTATACCAAAAAAGATTTTAAATAAACGGGACCGTTTAACTGAAGATGAATATGCGTTCATGAAACAACATACAATTGCTGGATACGATATGCTACGACAAGTATCTTCTATTCATCCAATTGTTGCGGACTGTGCCTTACAGCATCATGAAAGGATCAATGGGAGCGGCTATCCAAAAGGTTTAGTTTGTGAGGAAATGCATCTGTTCTCAAAGATCATTGGGATTGCCGACTTTTTTGATGCTGTTACTTCAAATCGAGTATATCGAAAAGCAATGCTCCCGCATGAAGGATTAACATTATTAATTAATGCAAGTGATAAATTTTATGATGCTAAATTAATCAGCATATTTAGTGATCTACTAACCGTTTATCCAACGGGGTTACACGTAAAATTGAGTGATGGTAGACAAGGAATTGTTTTTAGTCAAAATGATGCTTCTACAGATCGACCAGTTGTGCTGATAATTGAAGAAAACGGAAGAAAGTTAAGTATTCCTTATGAAGTGAATCTCTATAATGAGTTAAAATTAGAGATTATCGAATGTGACCAAACAATAAAAAGCATTTATTATTAAATGGGATGTTTCAGAGAAATGACTGGAGCATCTTTTTTATTGTTTTTGTACAAATCCATTAAGAATGAACAGGCATTGACATGCATACCCATTAGAAAGGGGGCATGGATCCGATGAAGAGGTTTAAGTACAGACGTGTTCCAAAAAATAAATTTTTTGTTTCAAAAAGAAAATCTTTTGGCGGATTTAAAACTAATTCAGCTCAAATAACCCAAACAATTCGTAATATATTTCCAAATAAATATGTAGTTAGTTGTATTGTTCTATTATTTTTTTCGTTATATGCTTTTTGGGAAATTGATAAAATTTTCACCCCAACGATCTTAAAATATTCTGAGAAACAAACAAAACGAATTGCTTCATTAGTGATCAATGAAGCGTATGAATCGGCATCTAAGGAACTGCAAGGGCAGGATATTATCATTCGGGATGTTGATGAGAATGGTAAGACGATAATAAGTACGAATACATATTTGATCAATAAAATAATTGGTTCTACTACTTCGCATGTTGAAGAGAATATACGTAGAGTTGAAAATGGGGATTTATCATTTTTATCTTTATCAAAAGCAGAAATGAAGAAAATGAAGGCGGATAATGAGGGGCTTTATTTAAAAGTACCGATTGGGGTCGTTACAAATACAGTACTTTTAGGTAAACTTGGACCTACTATACCAGTTCGCTTTTCTGTAGTCGGTGATGCAGTGGCTAATGTTAAACAAGAAGTTAAGCCATTTGGATTTGATAATTCTGTAGTCGAAATTATTATGAATGTAGAAGTAAATATGAATGTAATTATCCCGTTTAGTACAAAATCAACAAAGGTGAAAGTAGAAGTCCCAATTGCTACTGAAATTATCGATGGGGAAGTTCCAAGTTATATTCCATTTACTCCAAATACTCAGGCTAATTCCATCAAAAACAAAGGAAAAAAATAAATTTAAAATAGAGCAGACTAACTTAGTACATTAGGAAAAGTTAGTCTGCTTTTTCTGACTAATGGTTTTAAATTACCTTCTTTATTTGCTTCGATCCTGACGCTCCCAAAGACGTAATTTTGGATAAGGATCAAATGACCACTCTGAATAACCATTGTCTTTGTAAATACCATAGTGCAAATGTGGAGGGAATTTTCCAGATGTCCCTGGAGGTCCATATCCAGTACTTCCAACATAGCCAATCAGTGTTCCTGGCTCGACTACTTGCCCTCTTTGAAGGTCTTTGTTAAAGCCACCTAGATGAGCGTAGTAATGATAATTATTATATAAGTCTCGAATTCCGATTCTCCATCCTCCAATTCGATTCCAGCCCTTTGTCTCAATAACTCCATAGCATGTAGACCTTACAGGAGTACCATAATTTGCAAAAATATCAGTACCTTCATGAACTCTTCGTCCGCCAAAGCTTCGAGGTGCACCCCACGTACTACGATAACTATGTGTACTGCGAATTGGTAATGGGAAGGCATTGCCTTCTATATTTAATTTTCCGTAATATTGATACAAACTAGCGTATTCATCGATAATATCAACAGTTATTGCTCTTTGGTAGTAATCCCATAGCATCATTCGAATATATTGCCTGGTTGGGCCATAGAAATGCAATCGATGAATGAAAGTGTACAGAATATCCTCATCATCTTCTAATGAAGCTTTTCCGTCATTATTTCCATCTAAACCAATGCCGCTAAATAAATGGATAGTAGGAGCGTATGTGTCTTTCTTTACGGGATTTGATAGGCCACTCCAATCCTCTGGTTTAATATAGATCGAAAGGACCCCATTTTCGCGTTTTGGTATATCGTTCCTAACACTACGTACATTTCGTTCATAAGTATCTATAGCTGCAAAGTAATACCAAGGGATAAAGGTTAGTGTTTCACCTTTTTTATATAAGGCCATTCGTTCTTTATTAAGTTGAGCTTGATCAATTTCTTCTGCATTTGTAAATGATGGCATTATGAAGATAACCACCATACAAAAAAGTACAATTATTTTTTTCAAAACCATCATCCTTTAAATTGATTTACATCTATAGTTTGGTTAAAGGAGCGACTTTCATAAATGGAAATTATAGGGATAATAGGAATAATCAAACGAAAGTTTTTCATATCCGCGAAAAATGTAGTAATATATAAACTATTGGAAGAAAAAATGAAATATGTCGTAAACGAATAAACGTTGGAGGAATTTCAAATGGCATCAAAAAAAGAAGAATATTTGAGAAAGCCCGAGTGGCTAAAAATAAAATTAAACACAAATGAATCTTACACAGAATTAAAGAAAATGATGCGATCTAAAAATCTTCACACTGTTTGTGAAGAAGCTCGTTGTCCAAATATCCATGAATGTTGGGCAGTTAGAAAAACAGCTACATTTATGATCCTAGGTGCGGTTTGTACTCGTGCATGTCGTTTTTGTGCAGTTAAAACTGGTTTACCAACTGAACTTGATCTACAAGAACCAGTTCGAGTTGCTGAATCTGTAACACAAATGAACCTTAAACACGTAGTAATTACAGCAGTTGCTCGTGATGACTTAAGAGACGGTGGAGCAGCTGTATTTGCAGAAACTGTTAGAGAAGTTAGAAAAGCAAATCCATTTACTACAATTGAAGTTTTACCATCTGATATGGGTGGGAAATTTGAAAACCTTAAAATGTTAATGGATGCAAAACCAGATATTATGAACCATAATATTGAAACAGTTAGAGAGTTAACTCCACGTGTTCGTGCAAGAGCTACGTATGAAAGATCACTTGAATTTTTACGTAGAGCAAAAGAAATTAACCCTAGCATCCCTACAAAATCAAGCATCATGCTTGGTTTAGGTGAAACAAATGAGCAAATTTACGAAGCAATGGATGATTTACGTGCTGCAGGTGTAAATATCATTACATTAGGTCAATATTTACAACCAACGAAAACTCATTTATCTGTAAAAAAATACTATACTCCTGACGAGTTTGCAGCTCTAAAAGAAGTTGCTTTAGGAAAAGGATTCTCACACTGTGAGGCTGGTCCACTAGTTCGTTCATCATACCATGCTGACGAACAAGTAGAAGCTGCTAAACAAGCATAATAAAAAAGCACTAGCTTAAGCTTATGCTTTCAGACTGAAAATCAAATTATTTGGAAATTGTAAAAGCACTAGCTCATGCTAGTGCTTTTATTTTGATTATTATTTTGAAATTTGATCAAAATGCATGCTTTGTTTATCCACATCAAAACCTGAAGCTAAATCTTTTATTTGTTGCTCTAATTGGCCATCATTAAGCTGACCATATTTATTTAGGTCCTCAATATTATTAATATTTTGTATCGAATTTGAAGTAAAGATATGATAATAACTAGGAAGCGCTGATTGAGCAGTTTTTTCAACTTGCTTTCTAGCTAGTTTTTTATCACCATCTGATCGATAAGCAATCAATACTTCTTGGTCTGTAACTAGTGTAGCTGCATCGTCTATATCAGGAAGCTTTACAACTAAATAAGAAATGAATTTTGACACTTCTTGTTTATCGATCGTTAAAGTATAATCACCATCTTTACCTAAAACATCTTGCTTTTGTAGTCTAGAAAAGCCATAATCTTTGTAAGAGTTATTTGACATTTTAGCATTTACATCGCCTAAATCCATCGGCTTTGTATTTAATTGTTTAGGTGTTGGATTTGTTCGATGTTCATTTTTATATGTTACGTCCTCATAATCGAATTGTCTGGAATGACTTGGACCGAATGAACATCCTGTTAATAAAAATAAGGTTAATAAACAAACTAAATATTTCCGCATATTAAATACCACCTTTTAATAATCATTGTAAAATTAGTATGCCAAAATATTAGTTACATATTTATGGGAGTAAAAGGAAGGAGAATACAAATTGGTTTGCATACAGAATATTTGCTATGAAGTTGTTGAAGATTACCGTGAAGGATTCAATGAAGAAGCTTTTAAAGCGAGATATGCAGAGATCCTTTCAAAGTATGATTACATTGTTGGGGATTGGGGCTATGAGCAACTAAGACTTAGAGGATTTTTTGATGATTCTCAAAAAAATGTTCCATATGATTCAAAAATAAGTACATTACGTGAATATATTTATGAATATTGTAATTTTGGATGTAAATATTTTGTGGTTAAGAAAGTAAAAAATTAAATGATGGGGAAACCCATCTTTTCAGACTGTTGTCAAACGCTTGCAATCAGTCTGAAATTCAAGTTTAAAGAACTTTGTTTATACACTGAAATGATGGGAAAACCCATCATTTTTTATTTTAGGTAAATTACATAAACAAATTTTGTGGATAAAATATTTTTTGATTTTTTGAAAGAATAAAAACCTTGTGGATAAGTTGGAATCTTTCAACAAAAATGTGAATAACTGAAGACTTAATCACAAAAATAGTGGACAACTTTTTAGTTATCCACTATTTTTCAGATTATTTAGTAAAAACAAATTATTTATCCACAGGTTTGAAAAATTAGAAAATAATTTCACTAAGAAAATCTAATAATTCAGCTGCCTTTTCCTCAGAAATTCCGAAAGCAAATTCTAAGTAACCTTCTTCTTTTAAATCATCTGAACCAATAATTGCAAATCGATTACTTTGCATATCCATAATCATAACTTTGCCGTAATGACGATCAGAATATACTAAAGCAAGATCATGTCTTTGCTCTTCTCCCATAAAGCTTACAAAACGAGTCTTTGCTTGAATAGTGTCATCATATAAGAAAAAACGTTCTGACATTTTTTAATTCCTCCATTATACTAAAATAAGATTTGGCTTATATCTTAAATGGTGATGTGCTTTAATATGTCACACAGTAATCTCGTTACATTTAAATGAGTTTCGACTAAGTCTCCACCTAAAAAAGTAACGCCTGTAGTAGCAAAAATTGCATCGTCACCTATTACTAAATCATTTAATGTTAATAATTGTCTTTGGTTTTAGCTTCATTTTTCTTACCGCATCCCATCCAATAAGCAGAGGTAAGGGCAGTTGCTTCAGTAACTATTACAATCTAAGTGCTAGTTCACGCTCCAAAAGTCCAACCCCCAGAAAAATATTCACCTATATAATATAACAAAAATCGGTAAGAAACGCTTTCATTTGTCGATTTTTTTCGAATTTAGCTATAAAATAAATATAAGTCCATAAAATGTAGAAGATAGAATTGAGAAGGAAGTGTACATATGTACTTTGTAAATCGTCAAAACATATTAGATCGAATTGAAATTTTGAATTCAATGCTTGAATTTTATGAGTCAAACAGCCATCCAAAAAATAAAATAGAAGAATTAGCTTTGGAAAGAATGACACATCTTTTGATTGACAGTATGTTAGATATTGGAAATACAATGATTGATGGCTTTATAATGAGGGACCCTGGAAGTTATGATGACATTGTTGATATTCTAATGGATGAAAAAGTTATTACTGCATCAACTGGAGAATCGATAAAAAAATTAATTCCAATTCGAAAACATTTATTACAAGATTACACATCTTCAATTACAGAAAAAATAGTGACGACATTAAGCGAAAATATAGAAGCATATAAGGAATTCCCGGTTGCGGTTCAAGCTTTTCTTGATAAGGAACTAGGAGTAATTAATGCTTTTAGTAGTGATGAGGAAAAATAATCTATTTCAGACTGCCCGCCAAACGCTCGCTTTCTTCGTTGCTTCGTCTGTCTGCGGTGCTCATTACCGTCAAAGGTAACTCCGCTCCTCACCTGCCTTCGCGCCTCGAAAGACAAGCGTTTTCAATCAGTCTGAAAATCAAATTTTAGTATTTTGTCTATACACTGAAATAATTTTCGAATTATTTCTCTATAAAAAAACTTTGAATATTAGACTGTTCGTTTTTTTGCGAAGTGAACAGCCTGACTAGTAAGGAGTGGCAATATGAAAAAATATAAAGGATACTTAATCGATCTAGATGGAACGATGTACCGTGGCGAGGAGCAAATTGAGGAAGCTAGTCTTTTTATAAAGGCTTTGAAGGAAAAAAATATCCCTTATCTTTTTGTAACGAATAACTCTACACGTAGACCAGAACAAGTTGCTGATAAACTTAATTCCTTTAATATTCCAACTACAAAAGAACAGGTCTTTACAACAAGTAATGCCACAGCAAATTACATAAAAGAACAAAAGGCAGATGCTACTGTTTATATGATCGGTGAAGAGGGCTTACAATATGCCTTAGAGGAAGTTGGCTTAACAATTACAGATGAAAATCCTGATTTTGTAATTAGTGGCTTAGACCGTAGTATTAATTACGAGAAATTAGCAAAGGCTTGTATAGCCGTAAGAAATGGCGCGACATTTATATCTACTAATGGTGACATAGCGATTCCGACTGAAAGAGGCTTATTACCTGGAAATGGTTCACTAACATCTGTTATTGCTGTATCTACTACAGTAAAACCAATTTTTATTGGAAAACCTGAATCAATTATTATGGAACAAGCATTAAAAGTTCTTGGTGTTGCAAAAGAGGATACATTAATGATTGGTGATTATTATGATACAGACATTATGGCTGGGATTAATACTGGTGTTGACACATTGATTGTTCATACTGGTGTAACGACAAGGGATATGTTGTCAAATTACGAAACGCAGCCAACTTATTCAGTTGACTCATTAGAAGAATGGATAAAATATATCTAAGAAAACATCTAAACTTAAAAAACCCCACTAGTAATTAATTTACTTGTGGGGTTTTTGTGTTATTTCAAATGAAAAAGTAGTCTCAAATGTTGATTGACTTATGAGACCACTCTTTTTTATTCATCTTCAGCTTTAATTTGATCAGCCTTTTTATGTGCGGCACGATGAGCAAGTCGGCTAGATGCAGCAGCTGCAATCGCTCCAACAATATCATCTAGAAATGTATTTACTAAGCCTGTAGATTTATCATTTAATTTTTCTAAAATTCCAGGTTTTAATTTATCGATGTAACCGTAATTCGTGAATCCAATTGAACCATATACATTTACGATCGATAAGGCAATTATTTCATCAATTCCATAAAGGCCTTCATCTTTTTTGATAATAGCCAACAATGGCTCCTGTAATTTATCTTGCTCTGCCAAAATATCTAATTCAATACCAGTAATGATGGCGTTTTGTATCTCACGCTTTGTCAAGACTCTCTGTACATTGTGTTTACACTCATCCAAAGATAAATTTTCATGATATTTTTTCTGTAAAAAGTAAACTAAATCAGCAATGTCATCGAGCGTAACACCTCTTTTTTCTAATAGCGATAATGCAGTCTTTTCTAAATCGTGATTTAAATAGTCCATTTCATCACCTTTTCCTTATCGATTGATTTAATTACTATAAAAATAACTAAAATGGAGATTTCATAAAATAATTAAAACCTTTATTATAAATTCTTTTTAAGAAATAAGAGGATTAATTATATATGATTCGATATCGAACAAAATTCCCCTTTATAAAAAAAGTTAAACCATAGTAAAAAAATTGTTAATACATATAATTTAATACTTAATGCCTTACCCTTGAACCATTTAACTACATATTTTTGTATAGTACCCGAGTGCTTGGCCTTTGTCTTATGCTTGTCGGGGCTGACCAACCCGCCTCCACATTTTCGTGATGTCTAGTTCCGGCGGGTAGCCCCTCGAGGTCATAAGCCAAAGTCCAATAAAAGTAAAAAGCAACTTTTCTTGGCCTTTGTCTTATGCTTGTCGGGGCTGACCAACCCGCCTCCACATTTCATATATACTACGTCATTTTCTCCCTTTTTGTGTATGGCCATTCGGGTTTATATATAGAAAGTGAAAAAGTAGGGTACAGGTTTTTAGATTTGTGACATATATATTAATTAAGTAGGTATAAGAAGGATGTGAGTGATGATGTTTATTCGCAACCAAAACATCATTCAAGACATGTTTACTCATTATCAAATTCAACCAGCTGAATTACTTCAAGTACAGTCATATTACATGTTTTGGCAGCGGAATAGGGTGTATTTTCTTGCACCCATTGGAAATTTAAAAGAAGATGATTTGCAGGAAATGAAGAGTTTAAGTGATTTTATGAGTTCAACCGGAGATCAATCGGTCGCAACCTTTGTTCAAAATGTTCAAGGGTACTATGTGAGTAAGATTGATGGAAATAATTATTCCTTATTTAAGAGTAACAGACAAAATGAACGCAGTAATAATAACGGTGAAGAACTTGCAATTTTTCATTTAAGAGGGAAAAAATATTCAGATGAATTGAAAAGATTAAATAGGATTGGGAAATGGAAGAATTTATGGGAAAAACGGTTAGAGCAATTAGAAAGATTTTGGCAAAGTAAAGTGAATAGTCATCCCGAAAATTTTTTCGAACAAATATTTATTGAATCTTTTCCTTATTATCTCGGAATGACTGAAAATGCGATTCAATATGTTGTAGATACTGAACTAGATGATATTCCTCAAGTCGTTGATGCAGCAACAATTTGTCATCAAAAAATGACTGAAAGAAGACAAAAAGAAATTCATTTTGCGAAAGTACCGATTGAATGGATTTACGATCATCCAAGCAGAGATCTTGCTGAATGGGTTAGGGATGAGTATTTAGAGAATCCTGATAATTATCAAAAGAAAATCCTCTCATTTTTTTATGGTTATGAAAAGAAAAGTCCATTATCTACTTTTGCGTGGCGTTTGTTATTTGCAAGACTTCTTTTTCCCGTACACTATTTTGAAACAATTGAAGGATATTATTTGGCAAGGAGCGATGCGGATCGGAAAAGGTATGAGCGTAAGTTAGTTAATTATCTTGAAAACACTAATGAGTTTGAATCTTTTCTAGGTGGATTTTATGATTTGATCGGACTACCAACTGCTAAGTTAGGGATTCGTGAAATTAAATGGCTAAAATAAAAGAGAGGGTTTTATACCCTCTCTTCAGACTGTTGACAAACGCTCGCTTTCTTCGTTGCTTCGCCTGTCTGCGGTGCTCATTACCGTCAAAGGTAACTCCGCTCCTCACCAGGCTTGCGCCTCGAAAGACAAGCGCTTGCAATCAGTCTGAAAATCAAGTTTTTAGAAATTTGTCTACATACTGAAGAGAGGGCTTTATACCCTCTCTTTTAATATTGAAAATATATTAGAATACTTGCTCTACCTCAATTACACCAGGTACTTCTTCTAATAAAGCTCGCTCAATACCAGCTTTTAATGTAATAGTTGAACTTGGGCAGCTGCCACATGCACCTAAAAGGCGAAGTTTAACAATACCATCCTCAATATCAACTAAATCAACGTCTCCACCATCACGTAGTAAAAACGGTCTTAATTTATCTAAAACTTCTTGTACTTGTTCTTTCATGTCCATTCATATCGACTCCTTTCACTAATTTTATTATAATCAGTTAAGAGGAAAAAATCTATTACAGAGTACTTTGTGTGTTTGAAATTATTTTCGGACACACCCTTATTGTATGCTAGGAGGAGAAAATGAGTAATAAAATTTTAGTGGAAGTTTTTGGAGCTGAAGTAATATGTGCAAGTTGTGTAGGAATGCCATCATCAATTGAAACTTTTGAATGGCTTCAAGCTGCACTTCAAAGAAAATATCCTGACTTAGCCTTTGATTTTCAATACATTGATATATTTAATGTAGTGAATAATGAAAAAGAAGATTTCGCTGAACGAGTAAGAAATGATGAATTTTTTTATCCAGTAGTTTTAGTAAATGGAAATGTTGTAGGTGAAGGTAATCCAAAATTAAAAGATGTTTATAACGCTATTGAATTATAATGAATTTAAACCCCTTACAAAAATTTAAGGGGTTTTTTTATTGAATATAGATTGTTTTTCTGTAGGGGTCTTATTGTAATTGGTTCTTTCTCAAAAAATTAAAATGTTTTAATAAAATTCACTATTTTATGTAAAATGCTGAAGATTTACATGATAGAATAGAATTGTAAAGACAAATAAATTACAATTTTTGGCATATATATAGAATTGGGAGGAGGGGTGGAATGGTTGCGATTAGTTTATTTGTAATTGGAGTTTTATTAATTATTATCGAAATGTTTTCGTTAACCTTTGTATTCTTGTGGATTGGTATTGCGAGCATTCTAGCATCAGTTGTAAATTATTTAACAGGATCAAACACCTTTACTTTTATCGTTTTTATTGTTAGTGCATTAATTTTGTGGCTTAGTACAAAGAAATTTGCAAAAAGAATCCACCAGCATAAAACGATAGAAAATGGAGTATATGCATTAGTTGGTAAAGAGGTCGTTGTAGCTTCTGTTGAAATAAATGATGATACAGTAGGCACGACCAAAGTTTATGGTGATGAATGGACAATCCGTTCTACTGAACCATTATTTTTAAATGAAAAGGTAATTGTAACAAAAATAGAAGGTGCAACTTTATACGTGAAAAATAACTAATTGAGGAGAAGTGCTATGTCTGATGTAAGTTCTATGGTTGGTCCAATTATTATTGGTATTATTGTTTTGTTTGTTGTGTTACTTTTATTATCAAGTATTCGTATTGTTAGACAATCTGAAGTATATCTAGTAGAACGATTAGGGAAATTTCATCGTAAGTTAGAGAGTGGAATCCACGTTGTAATGCCATTTGTTGAACGTGTAGCTAGTAAAAAAACATTGCGTGAGACTGTGGTAGATTTTCCACCACAATCAATGATTACAAAAGATAATGTTAGTATCCAAGTAGACTCAGTTGTCTTTTATCAAGTAACTGATGTTGTGCGTCATGAGTACGAAATTGCTAATCCACTGTCTGCGATTTCCAATTTGACTGCTACTACGTTACGTAACTTAATTGGGGAATTAGATTTAGATGAAACTTTAACAAGTCGTGATACAGTTAATAATAAACTCCGTTCAATTCTTGACCAAGCAACTGATAAATGGGGAATGAAGGTTAATCGTGTAGAGATCCGAAATATTATTCCACCTATTGATATTCAAAATGCGATGGAAAGACAAATGCAAGCAGAACGTACACGTCGTGAAAAAGTATTAAATGCACAAGGTGAAAAAGAATCAAAAATCCTGAAAGCAGAAGGGGAAAAGCAATCAAAAATTCTTGAAGCAGAAGGGGAGCGTTTAAGCCAAGTTGAAAAAGCTCGAGGAGATAAAGATTCTCAAGTTTTACGCGCTGAAGGGGAAGCGGAAGCAATCATTAAACTTGCTGAAGCGAAAGCTAGAGGGGAACAACTTGTGTTAGATGTTTGGAGAAATGCAGAGCCAACTAAAGAAATGGTTCAATTGCGTTCAATGGAAGCGTTAGAAAAAGTAGCTTACGGTCATGCATCAAAACTTGTTATTCCGACAGACGCTACAAAGCTTTTAGGGATGGTTGAAAGTGTAAAAGAAGTTATTAAATCTGATAAAACAGAATAAAAAAAAGCCCCTTAGCAAATATGGTAAGGGGCTTTTTAGCATATTAATTTTGTTAAAAAGATTTGTTAATCAACCATTGTGGTATTTATACATCCATAAGATTCCAGACTTAATTAATCTTGGAACTCGTCCGAGTAGTGGGCGTTCATTGAATAGTCCAAAACCATGTTTTTTACCTAATGAGCCCATAATACCTTTTAATTTTATTTTAGGCATTACTTCTGGAAGGTCTTCACCTTTCCATTTTTTTTGTAAAACCATAACGATTTGTTCTGCTTGAGCTTCCGCAAGCTGTGCAGAAGGTGCATATGGTAATGATGCACAATCTCCCACTACATAAACATGCTCATCGTTTGGCATGTGATGATATTTCGTTACAACGATTCTTCCTGTATTGTCTTTTTCTACGTCTAAATTGCGGACAACTTCAACTGGTTGAATTCCCGCTGTCCAAATAACAGCGTCACAATGAATTTCATCATCATGGTTAAATAAAGTATTTTTCTCAACCTTTGTTATGTTTGAATTGCTAACAATTTTTACATCGTGCTCAATAAACCAGTTTTGTACATAATAACTAAGTTTTTCTGGAAACATTGATAAAATTCGGCTTCCACGATCAAAGAGTAAAATTTGTAAATCGCTTCTACTTTCTCTTAGTTCACTAGCTACTTCTACACCACTTAAACCAGCACCTACAACACCGATTACTGAATTAGGAGGTAGACTGTTTACATTTTCATAAGCGTTTCTTGTTTTTTCAATTGTTTGAATACTATAAGTATGTTCCGGTGCACCAGGTACATTATGGTATTTATCCTCACAACCTAAACCGATAATTAAATCATCATAAGAAACTGATTTTCCATTGCTTAATTCTACTTTCTTGTTTGCCGTATCAATTGTAGTAATATCTCCATATACAACCTTTAATTTCTCATGAGTTGGTAATGGAATTCTAATGTGTTGCTCTGGAACTGTACCTGCAACTAATGCATAATACTCAGTTTTAAAGCAATGAAAAGAATTTCGATCAATCAATGTGATATGAACATCCTCAGGTAAATCAGATGTTAATAGACGTGACAAAGCACGAATATTTCCATATCCGGCACCTAGTAATACGAGGTTTTTCATAGTTGATGTTCCCCTTTTGTTTTATTAGCGTTGAATGAAAAAATTTTTCTATTTTTCGACAATTATATTATATATATTTTATGTTAAAATAACAACGCCTAACTCGGTAAAATAAAGCTCATTCCATTTATTCTCAAAAGGATTGACGTTTTAAAAAAAAAAGAGTAACTTTATGATGAGCAAGGAGTGAAAAATAGTGAGACCATTAGTCGAATTTTGTATAAAAAACCTAGCAGACGGTGCACAAAAAGCTTTAGAACAGCTTGAACGTGATCCAAATCTAGACATACTAGAATATGGCTGCCTTGGATATTGTGGAAAATGTAGTCTATCACTTTTTGCACTAGTTGAAGGGGAAGTAGTTACTGGAGAAACGGCAACCGAGCTAGTAGATAATATTTATATTTTCTTAGAAGAAAATATGTTGATATAAGAAGCACTGTTAATAATTAACAGTGCTTTTTTCTATTTTTCGAGCTATTTCAACAATATTTTAATCTTCCTTAAAATTCGTTTTAATCTCTCGAAAATTCCCTAAATCAAACAATTCAATATTAGGGAAAAATTACTATTCTTTATATTCATTACTTTAACCAATATTATTTTTATTACGTACACTATTTTTAATTATTGTGCAAAATTAATGCAAAAAAAATGAGCATTCACCTAAGTGAAGCTCTTAAAATGTTTCTATATCGAGAAACGGGGGATGTTCTTATTGTGCTCAATTCATTTAAATTTTATACTTGTATTAATAAAAAAAGTAAGGAGTCATGAAAATGAATTCTTTTCGTTATACAAAAATGCATGGATTAGGAAATAACTATATTTATGTAAATATGTTTGAAGAAAATTTAAAAGAAGAAGAGCTTTCTAAACTTGCAGTTGAAGTTTCAAATATTAATACAGGTATTGGTAGTGATGGAATGATATTAATCTGTCCATCAGAAGTTGCAGATGTAAAAATGCGAGTATTTAATAATGATGGGTCAGAAGCTAAAAATTGTGGTAATGGTCTTAGATGTGTAGCTAAATATGCATATGAACATGGAATTGCAAATAATACTTCATTTAAGATTGAAACGATCAGTACAATTGTTGAAGCAACAGTACATGTTGAAAATAATATTGTTAATCATGTAACAGTAAACATGGGGAAACCAATATTCCAAAGATCACAAATCCCAATGATTGGTGATGAACAGGAATATGCTAAGGACAGAATTTTCTTTGAAGAAAAAAGCTATGAATTTTCAGCAGTTTCGATGGGAAATCCACATGCTGTTTTTGAAGTAACTGATATTAAAAAGGCACCATTAACAACTTTAGGTCCAATTGTTGAAAAACATGATTTATTTCCGGAAAGCGTAAATGTTGAATTTATCGAATGTTTGCCGCATAATGAGATAAATTTCGTTGTATGGGAGCGAGGTTCTGGTGTAACTCAGGCCTGTGGAACAGGAGCCTGTGCTGCAGCAGTCGCTATGATACAAGAAGGTAAATATAAACGAGATGAACCGATAACTGTTCACCTCCAAGGTGGAGATTTACAAATTACTTGGTCTGCTGATGGGGATGTATGGATGAAAGGCCCAGCAGTTACAATAACAGAAGGCATATACTATACTCAAAGAGGAGTGAAATAAATGATTACAGTTACTGAACAAGCAGGTTTAAAAATTAAAGAAATGATTGAAAACGAAGAAGATCAAAACACTTTTGTACGCTTAGGAGTAAAAGGTGGAGGTTGCTCTGGACTTTCATATGGACTTGGTTTCGATCCACAAAAAAATGATGATGACACAGAATTAGAATATCATGGCATTAAGTTTTTAATTGATAATGAAAGTGCTCCAATTTTAAAGGGAGTTGTAATTGATTTCAAGGAGTCATTACTAGGTGGAGGATTTACGATCGAAAATCCAAATGCAATCGCATCATGTGGATGTGGTTCTAGTTTTAGAACAGCTACGAATGCAGGTACACCTGAAGAGTGCTAATTCAGACTGCCCGCCAAGCGCTTGCAATCAGTCCGAAAATCAAGTTTTTAGTACTTTGTCTAAACACTGATAGGATACGTTTGTATCCTATTTTTTCTATTATACAAACTAGGCAAAATTCTTAATTGTTAATATTTTTACAAATTCAGGGTAAATTATTGAATCTTTTTTGAAGTTGTGTACTATTATATAGTGTAGATAAAAATTTGAATTGGTTTTTTAAGAAGTTGGTTGTGAAATGGTTCACGAATTGTGATGTACTTTGTTCAATGTATCACAAGAAAGTTAAAAAAAGACTGCCTATAAAAAGTCCTTATGATTTAAATCTTGTATTTTAGAAACATTGAAGAACTATGACCTGGTTGTACTTTCGCAGTTGAACCAATATATGTTATAGCATGGTTGATTGCTGTTGGTGCTTCACCAAATCTAGAAGCAATTAGTTTAACTTTTCCATCATATGTACAAATATCGCCAGCAGCATAAATACCTGGACCATTTGTTTCCATGTGTGAGTTAACAATGTATAAATGCATGTCATCTATAATAGAATAATATCATATTTTATACCGATTAACTGAGGTGTGGATCAAAAAACAACCAATTTCGCTTAATATTTTGAGAATTCTACCGATAAGATTTATGCTTGAAATATTACACAAAAAACTTTAATATTGTTATAGGCTAATTGTTAACATTTTGTGACAATTATAACGAAATATTTAGACAAATATCCCTATATAATCGTTTGCTCACTTATGTACTAATTTATAATGAGTTAGATTGCTCACTATTGAGCTTAGTTATAAATTTAGAGATATTACGGCAAATTGTAGGTACTTAATATAATTTAAAAGGATGGTATGTATATCATGAATAAGCCTAAGATTGTAATCCTTGGAGCTGGGTACGGTGGAATTATAACTGCAACTCGACTTCAAAAAACATTATCTGCAAATGAAGCGGACATTACACTAGTAAATAAAAACAGTTACCACTACCAAGCAACATGGTTACATGAAAATGCAGCAGGTACATTACACCATGACCGTACACGTCTTGATATTAAAGACGTGATTAATCAAGATAAAATTAACTTTATTCAAGATACTGTTACTCAAATCAAACCTGAAGAGAAGAAAGTATTACTTTCTAATGGCGAATTAGACTATGATTATTTAGTAGTTGGACTAGGTTTTGAGTCAGAAACTTTTGGAATTAAAGGATTAAAAGAACATGCATTCTCAATTGCTAACATTAATGCTGCTCGTCAAATTCGTGAGCATATTGATTACAGCTTCTCTAAATACTACAACACTCCAGTTGAAAAGCGCGATGAGTTATTAACGATTATCGTTGGTGGTGCTGGATTTACTGGTATTGAATTTGTTGGTGAACTTGCAAACCGTGTTCCAGAATTATGCAAAGAATATGATATCGATCGTGATTTAGTTCGTATTATTTGTGTAGAGGCTGCACCAATGGTATTACCAGGTTTTGATCCTGAATTAGTTGACTATGCTGTTTCTCAATTAGAGAAAAAAGGTGTAGAATTCAAAATTGGTACAGCTATTAAAGAATGTACTGAAGATGGGATTATCGTTGCTAAAGGTGATGTAGAAGAAAAAATTAACTCTGCAACAGTTGTATGGGCTGCAGGTGTACGTGGAAATGCATTAGTAGAGGAATCTGGTTTTGAGGCTATGCGTGGACGTGTAAAAGTTACAAAAGATATGCGTGTTCCTGGAAATGACGATGTATTCATCGTTGGTGACTCTGCTTTATTAATTGACGAAGCAAGTAACCGTCCATACCCACCAACAGCACAAATTGCAATTCAACAAGGATTTAATGTTGCACACAACTTAGCAGTACTAGTTCGTGGAAAAGGTGAATTAGAAGAATTCACACCAGACATTAAAGGTACAGTATGTTCATTAGGACATGATGATGCAATTGGCGTAGTTTACGGTAAAAAATTAACTGGTTGGAAAGCTTCATTTATGAAAAAAGTAATTGATAACCGTTATTTATTCGTACTTGGTGGACCAATGTTAGTTCTTAAAAAAGGTAAATTAAACTTGCTATAAGTATATTAGGATATTAGCTCGACGTAAGTCGGGCTTTTTCTTTGTATATTATTTAAATGTGAATTGGCAGCAGGGGGTTGACGTAGTTTCCAATTTTAAGTATTAAGTGTAGGTTCAACTACGCCTCTGTCTTCACCTAAAAGCTCGCCAATAGACGCGTTTTCTTTATCGTAAAGGTGGTCATTATAGATGAATAAAAGAGGCAATGTATGGTTAGGGGTAGCTGGTTTAGTGCAAGACTCTAACGGAAGATGGTTAGTTGTAAAGAAAAAATATAGTGGCTTAAAAGGTTTATGGTCTTTACCAGCAGGTTTTGTAAAACAAGATGAAACTGTTGACCAAGCAGTTTTAAGAGAGATTAATGAGGAAACAGGCGTAAATGCAACTTTAATTGGTTTAATAGGTGTTAGGACTGGCGTGATTCGCGAAGAAATTAGTGATAATATGTTAATTTTCTTATTACAGGCAGATGATACAACGATATCGATTCAAGAAGAAGAGTTATCAGATGCACGTTTTATATCTGAAGAAGAGCTATTAAAGGATCCTACATCTTCATTACTAATTAAATACTTAATTGAAAATCCGCCGAATAAACCAATGAATGTAGTTAAAGGTTTAAACCCGGGAGATCAATTCCAATATACAACCTATCACTTTATTAAGTGATTTTTCAATAATTTGAATTTTTTTAAAATTGACGATAGGACAAGAAGGTTTTACACTGTATATAGAAAAAATGTGGGGTGTTTTTTATATGGTGATGAGTATTCCAGTTTTACTAATTTCAATTTTGTTATTTTTCGTATTAGCTTTTGGAATCGGTTTCCTTGCAAATATGCTTTTTCGAACAACTTGGTTTATGGTAGTAATCTATCCACTATTAATCGTTATGATTGTGGACAAGATTAGTACGGTAAAATATTTTACGAATACTACTGTCGCTTTTGAGACATTAAAGTCAAACTTAATGGCAGTAGGAACTGGTGATATTGTTATTTTAACAGCAGGTTTAGTAGGGGCAATTATGTCAGGAGTCGTAATCCTTTCATTAAGAAAAAATGGATATCAAATGTTCTGACTTCTAACTTTCTCATATATGAGAAAGTTTTTTTTATATTTTTTTTGTTTTAGGGAAAGATGAAAAGATGAAAAGGAGTGAAATGATTCATTGGGTATAAATAAAAAATTATTTAGACGTGTTATTTTATCTATTTTATTCATTATTGCTTTGTTTTCTTCTTTAAAAATCCTTGCAAATATTCAAGTCGCTACTATAAAAGGCTGGTTTAGTGAATCAATTGCAATAAATAAAGTATTTGCTGAAGAAAATAAAACGATCACAAATGAGAGCATAATGATTACGATGGCAAAAAACATCGAACATAATACGAATTGGAATAATTATAAAAAAGTAACAGTTACTGCAACTGGCTATACAGCTGGAAGAGAATCGACAGGTAAAAGTCCTAAAGACCATTCATATGGAATTACTTATTCAGGTGTGGAAGTAAAGAGGGATTTATTTTCAACCATTGCAGCCGACTTAAACGTATTTCCGATAGGAACGGTTTTATTTATTCCTGGCTATGGATATGGCGTGGTAGCAGATAAAGGTGCAGCTGTAAAGGGACATCATCTGGATTTATATTTTCAAACTGTTGGAGATGTATTTGAGCATTGGGGAAAGAAGAAATTGGCTGTTTATATAATAAAGCAAGGGTCAGGAAGATTTACTGAATCAGATCTTAAAGAATTGAATGAACAAAACTCATTACAAGTATTTAGGCAGCAATCAAAGAATCAAATTGGAGAATAGATTATGGAAAAAATAAATTATAGTTTAACAATTAATGCACCAATTGAAGCTGTTTTTGAAGTTGTTGATTCAGATGAGCATTTAAAAAAGTGGATGGATGGTTTCATAGAGAATAAGTATGACGAAAATTTTAACAGAGAAAAACCTGTTGGTCATAAGTTTAAGCAAAAGTTAGAAGAAGATGGGGAAATTCGAGAATATGATGGTGAAATCATTTCTTATAGCCCGCCAAAAGAATTAGGTATTCGATTAAAGCATACTAATTTTACAGCCGATGCGGTCTATCGCTTTTTTTCTGTTGAATCAAATCAAACCCGCGTAGATTATGAATGTAGCTTGGAAATGTCTTCAGTAGTAGCAAAAATGACGGGCTTCATATTCAGTTGGTTCACAAAACGAATTGTAGTAAAACAAATGAGTAGTTTAAAAGAATATGCAGAAAAGCGATTTGATGGTGTATTATAAAAACATGCCCCTTGCATTAATAGCAAGGGGTTTACAACGTTAATAGGATATTTATTTTGAATAAAAGGAAAATCTTTTCATTATCTCGAATTTAAAATAAGTAAAATTTATAATAAAATAGAAATTGTTAAACATAATCTTTTGTTCAAACAAGTAAGCAAAAAAACAGAGTTGTTTAAAGGGAGTAAGCTTTAATGGAGAGGTGGAGGCGTAATGGAGGAGAAAATGACCTTAATGCATGCTTTAGGCATGAAGATAGAGTCTGTTGAAGAAGGCAAAGTAGTGATGAAAATGGAGGTAACGGAAAAAGTACACCAACCGTTTGGTTATTTACACGGTGGTGCTTCAGTTGCTTTAGCTGAAACAGTTGCGAGTGTAGGAACGTTTTCGATGATTGATCAAGAGAATCAACTTGCTTTTGGTCTTGAAATAAACGCAAATCATTTACGTTCTGTTCGTGACGGTGTCGTAACAGCAATCGGAACTGCAGTACATACAGGTAAAACGACAATGGTTTGGGATATAAAAATTTACTCCGAGGATGAGCAGTTAGTTTGTATCTCGAGATGTACAGTTGCGATTAAAGATAAACGAAATTAACATAAAGAGCTGCTAAATTACGATTGTAATTTAGCAGTTTTTTATGACCGAGGATATTAAGGTAATAACACTTGGTAAATGGATCAGTCAGGTTTCTTAAATATTAAAATGTAATTTAAAATGACTATTTCTAAAAAGAAAAAATAGAAACTCATCAATTTTATCTTAAACTTATGGTAAAATAATTAAGTTGTGTATATAAAATTTCGAAGATAAGTGAGACATCCTCTATTTAAGGAATTAGAAATTTTTGAGATAGAGAAGAAAGGAGACATTCGATGAAAAATATATATTACACAGGCTTTAATGCACTTTTATCAATTATTATGTTTACGGTCGCCATTACATTAAACTTCTTTCAAATGACTATAAACTTTTTATCAGTATCTGGTATTCTACAACCACTTACAGATCTACTTCCAGAGAAGGAAATTAGAATCCTTACATTTCTAGGTATAGCATTTCTTTTCTATTTAGTTTTGAGTGGATTCAAATTAATTTCTGATATGATCTGGCAATTTGCGCTACTACTATTCTCAAAGGACAATGAAGGAGTAGACTTATTAGCAACAAAGAAATATTCTTTCGTCTTTTTAATAGGTGGATTAATTGCTATCTTTTTAAATAAATCTTTAGTGTATATTGCTATTATTTTAATAGTATCAGTAATTGCATTTTATATTTTATTTTTAATAAAGCAAAGATCTAACTATACAATTGTAGGGATCATTGGTTTTATAATGATCCAATTAATCGTTTGGGGATTAGTAGGAAGCGGAGTTGTATATGGCGCTTTTACAGTTCTAGCTAAATTTAAAACATCAATGCCATTTTAAAAAAAGTAGCACTTTTGAGTATCTCAAAAGTGCTACTTTTTTGTTTATAGATTAATATAATTGGCCATTTACAACGATATTTTGCCATATGCGCTGAGTAGGTGGATAAGAATAGTTTTTAGGAATTGGGATTCTTTGTTTATCATTACCAATCCACGTACCAATTGTATAATTTGAAGTTAACCCCATGAACCATAGATTCGTATTATCGTTAGTTGTACCTGTTTTACCGCCAATATAGTTTAACGGCATATAGATATGTTTAGCCGTACCATCTTTTACTACAGAGTTTAACATGCTTCTCATCGTTTCGTTTGTTGATGGATTGTAAACACGAATTGCTTTAGGTTCATTATCGTATAATACAGTACCATCTCTTAACGTGATTTTTTTAATAGCGGTATTTTCATAAAATACCCCATTGTTTCCAAATGTAGAGTATGCATCTGCCATTTCTAATGGTGACATACCGACATTGAAACCACCAAGAGCACGACCTAGCTCTACACGGTCTTCATTTGTAATCGTTCTAAACCCAAACTTATCTAAGTATGAATAACCTACACGTGGTGTAAGTTGCTCATATAATCGAACTGCAGCCGTATTAAATGAGTTCTGCATAGCAGTACGTATAGTTACATCCCCGTATTCTTTTTTACTATCATTTTTAGGACAATACGTGCCTTTACAGTAGTTATCTGCGTTTACTTTTGTATCTGGTGTAGCACCAAAGGTTTCGATATATGGTGCATAAACTAGTAATGGTTTAATTGTTGAACCTGGCTGTCTATATGATTGGAATGCTCGATTTAGATTGTGAGGTTCATAGTTTCTTCCACCAGAAATAGCAATAATTTCATGTGTATCATTTCTTATTACAACTGCTGCGCCTTGTGTATTTGTTGAAAGCGTTCCTCGATTAACTGCGTTAACTGTCGCTTGTTGTACTGAAGGACTTAAGCTTGTATAGACTTTTAAGCCTTGATTTTGTAAATATAATGCTCTCTCTGGAACAGTTTTTAATTTTTTTAATTCAGTTTGTTGCGCTGGTGATAGCTTGCTAGTATTAAATTTTCCTTTTTTACCAGCTAAAATACTCTTCAGTTCAGAATCTACGTAAGAATAGTAATCAGGATATTCCTGTGTTTTACTATCTTTCTTTAGCGTAATTTTTTCTTTCATAGCAGCAGTATACTGTTGTTCAGTGATTTTTCCCTGATCTCTAAGTATACCTAAAATTCTTTCTTGACGCTTTTTAGCATTATTAAAGTTTTTCAAAGGATCATATAAAGTTGGGTTATTTGGAATTGTACATACGAAAGCTGTTTGAGCAATACTCAAATCTTTTGCCGATTTGCTAAAATATGCTTTACTTGCAGCTTCAATTCCATAGTTTCGATTTGCAAAATAAATTGTATTAATGTACATTTCTAAAATTTCATCTTTAGAATACTGCTTTTCAAGTTGTAAAGAGATTTGAATCTCTTTTATTTTGCGTTCGACTGTACGTGCTTGAGTTAAATATAAGTTTCTTGCAAGTTGCTGAGTAATTGTACTAGCTCCCTGTTCTATTCCACTATTCGAAACATTCACCATAAATGCCCTAGCAACTCCAAATAAATCAATACCTTTATGTGTATAAAAATATCGATCTTCGGTAGAAATAAAGATATCTTTTACTAGTTGCGGAATATCACCGCTTTTTAAATTAATTCTATTATCACCAGAAGCAGGAATATAAAAAGGATTATTATTTCGATCATAAAAAACACTGTTCTGTGATAAAGAAACAACAGGCAGTTCTTCTACCTTTTTTTTGGGAATATGTTTTGAAGTCTCGTATGCCATCATAGCTTGCTGAGATGTGAAATAAAAGACAAGAAAGCTTATTATAATAATAATAAATCCAATAATTTTTTTCATAATAGCCCTCTATATACTTTCTATTTTTTAATTCGTTTAAAGAAAAAATTAAACGAACGATATTATTTTAACACGATTTTTCATCTTGATGGGTATCTTATGTTATTTTTTACACAAATTGGTTGTATTAATAAAATAAGGAATAAAGTTGAAAATAGGCAATTTGTCTTACTTGAATATTCGTTAATCATATAAGACAATAAATAAAAATCAGAAAATTTATTTTTCTGGAGGTGAGGAAATGAAAGAGCAGTTCCTGTTTATTGATTTTGAATTTACAATGCCCGATGGAAAATCAAAAGGAATTAAATTTTTTCCGGAAATCATTGAAGTTGGTTTTGTAAGTGTCATTAATGATGAGATTAATCAAACATATTCTTCATTTGTTAAACCGCTGCAATTTCCAACGTTATCCTCAAGATGTAAAAGGTTTCTAAATATCTCTCAAGAAAATGTTGACCATGGAATACAGTTAAAAGAACTTGGAGAAATATTAAATGAAGCGACAAAAAACTATAGAACCACAGTGATTACTTGGGGCAACATGGATATGAGAGTATTAAAACATAATTGCGAGGCTGCGAATATTTCATTCCCAATTCATGGGGAAGTAAGAGACTTATGTCTTGAGTATAAAACCTTCTTCGGTAACCAAAATCAAACTGGCCTTTGGAACGCAATGAAAGAGTATGGAAAAGATGGAACTGGAAATCACCACAAAGCACTAGACGATGCATTAACAACATATCATATTTATAAATTAGTAGAAAAAGATAAGCAATACATGAAAAAACCTGCACCAGCGACTTTGGGAGACTTAATTGATTTCTCATTACTAAAGAAAAGAATATCTTCATACTAAAAACCAATTGATTTTAAATCAGTTGGTTTTTATTTTGTTGAATAACAACCATGTCAATTAAATTACCAAATTTTCGAAAATGAGTAGAGTGATGTTGATTTCCACTACAGGACATCCCGAAGTGGAAATCAACATCACAATACTTAATTATCAGTGAAAAATCTTTTGACCAATACCTCATTTTTCTTTGATTATTATAGAATACTTTGTATAATTGGCAGTGGGAGTGATGGGACTATGATGGAGTTTTTATATTTTCCTGAAGATAAAACAGAGTATATACCTGCCGTTATTTCATTAATCATTTTTATGATTGGTGCATTTATTACTTTTTACTTAATTAAAAAGGCATCGCTGAAAGAAGAAAAGCGTATAACAGAATTAATGGAATCAAAAGAAAAAAAATCATTACGTGAATAAAATAATTCAAAATGGGGACTTACTAAGGAAGGTCTCTTTTTTTTGATTTACATCACATTTTTATCACATTTCTGTGATAGATTTATTTTTGTGAATTTATTAGCTAAATAGACTAATTCAAATCTGCTCAACAAAGCGCGTTTAAAACATTAACTATATCGATCTAAAATTTAAGATCTGTTTAATTTAGCAGAATCTTAGGAGGAAATACATATGAAAAAACTACTAAGTCTATTAATTGTCAGCATTATGATTACTGCAGGATGTTCTAATGAGAAGAAGAAGGAACCAGTAGTTGAAAAACCAGTTGATGTAAATATACTTCTGCCGACATCCGAAATAAATTTAAATAAAGAAATTACAATACGTGCTGAAGTTAGTCAAAATAATAAAGCTGTTTCTGACGCTGATGAAGTTCAATTTGAAATTGGTAAAAATGGTGAAGATAGTATTGCCATGCTTGATGCAAAAAATGGTGCAGATGGTATTTATTCAGCTACATACAAATTTACTGATCCAGGAGATTACTATGTAATTGCCCATGTTACTGCTAGGGATCAACATTCAATGCCTAAAAAGGATTTTAAAGTTCAAACTACTACCGCAACTAGTAATAGTAATGGTGAAAAGAGTGAGCATGAAGCTCACAGTGGAGATGATCATCATGGCGATGTAATGATTCATTTAATGGGTACTGAAAATATAGATGCAAATAAAGAAAATCTATTTACGATTCATCTTATGACGAATGATGGAAAACCGCTAGAAAAAGCGAACGTACGAATTGAAACATGGAAAGATGAGCAAGGAAAGCATGACTATACTGATGCAAAAGAAGCTGCACCAGGCGAATATGAAGTTAAGTATACTTTTAAAGAAAAAGGAACAAATACAGTAAAGGTTCATGTTGAAAAAGAAGAACTACATGACCATACTGAAAAAGAAGTCACTGTAAATTAAATAATAATGAAGGCTATCCTATCTTTGATGAATAGAAGGATAGCCTCTTTTATATAAAAGCTTGAAGTCAAGAGCTACTGACTGATATCGCTTTTATGGGGGTGAATATTTTGAGAAAGATTTATATCTTCAGCACGATTTTACTTTTCTTATTTTGTACTGGCTGTGTGCCAAATAATATGTCACATATTAAGGATTCGGAAAATGTCCTTATTTCAGTAAATAAAAAAGTGGGAAGTTTAACGTTCCTAAATTTAGATGACTTACATAAAGTAACAGATTGGAATTTAAATAGAGATGTAAGTGGAGCAGTATTATTACAAGACGGAGAAGATATTGCCTTATATCATCCAACGAATCCAAAAATAGATATTTATCATCTTTCAACAGGGGACCATGTCGATAGTTGGAACGTTGGTATTGGCATTACTAATATAATTTCTTTAAAAAGTAATCAGGTGATTGCTGTAACGAATGGAAAAAAGAATAACATTACATTTTTAAATCGTAAGGGTAAGGTTCTTAAAAAAATTAAAATAGGTAGAAATCCAATTTCGATGGTTGAAGATGCGATTCATCATAGATTATATGTTAGCTTGTTTAATGAACGAAAAGTAATTGGAATAAACTTAAGTAGTTTTAATATTGAACAAACAATCGAAGTACCGTACACATCGGTAGGCTTAATTTTAAACAAAGATTCATCTGAACTATATGTTGGGGGACATGGAAATGGTGAAGAGGAAAATGAGGACGTAAAAGTATATTCAACGATTACTGGTAAGCAACAAAAGTCACTTCATACGCCTTTAATGCCTATTTCGTTTTTTCAAAATGAAGATGGATTGTTTACGATTGCCCATGGAACCAATCAAATTTATAAGTTAAATCCGAATGTAGTTAATCAGACTAAGTTTATTGAAGTTGGATCGAATCCATATACGGCTATTGGTTTTAAACATACTGCGTATGCAGCTAGCTATGATTTAAATAAGCTGTACGAAATAAATACGACAACGATGAAAATTGAAAAAGAAGTTGCAGTAGGAAGAGGACCTTTTCAATTATTGTTAAGAGAGGGCATTCGTCATGATTGAAAGAAAGATATTGATTGTTGATGATGAACAAGAAATTTGCCAATTGGTTGGAATGTATTTAGAAAATAGTGGGTATAGTTGGGACGAAGCAAACAATGGTGAGCGTGCATTGTCAAAAATAAGTCAATCAAACTATGATTTATTAATTTTAGATATAATGATGCCGATAATGGATGGATGGACCCTTTGTAAAAAGATTAGAGAAACATCAAATGTACCTGTGATTTTCTTGACAGCAAAAGGTGAAGAGTGGGATAAGGTAAATGGATTAAAAATGGGAGCGGATGATTATATCGTAAAACCATTTAGTCCTGGAGAATTAATTGCAAGAGTAGATGCAGTTTTAAGAAGAACGAAAAATTCGGATGCTTCCGTTTTACAGATTGGCCAAATCAAAATAAATGAAAAGTCTAGGAATGCTTTTGTATCAGACAAACCTTTATCACTTACTTTAAAAGAATATGATTTGCTTCTTTTCTTTTGTAAGAACCAAGACCACGTTTTTAGCCGCGAACAAATTTTAGAAAAGGTTTGGGGTTTCGATTATTTTGGTACAGCTAGAACAGTTGATACTCATATAAAAACATTAAGAATTAAATTAGGACAGGATGCAGATTATATTTCTACGGTTTGGGGTGTAGGGTATAAATTTGGGATAAACGGATGAGGAAATTACTCTATTCGTTATCGTTTTTACAAAAGCTTTGGTTAACGATTTGTTTAATCGTAATTTGTACAACAATCTTTTTCTTTTTAATGTTTCAGTTTGCATATAAGCAGTTATATGTTTCATACGTTCGTTCCACTTTAATCCAAGAAGGTACAAGTTTAGTAAAACATTATCATAAAACGAATAATGTTAATGACTTTTCAGAATTTGTTTCAAAATTTGATGCTGTTTCAAATGCCAATGTTTTATTTATTAGTAATCCAAGAGATTTAAGTGCATGTATCCCTTATAATGTAAGCCACCAATCTTTCATTACTGAAGATGATCGTGAAACTTTATTAAAAGGAAAAGTGATTACGAAGACAGGATTTGAAAAAAGATTTAAGCATCAAATTATCGGTGTCGTTGTTCCGGTTGTAAAAAAAGAAAAACTTGAAGGAATTATTTATTTACACTTACCTTTAAGGAGTGTTACTGAATTAATCCAACAATCAAAATGGATCTTTACGATTAGTACATTATTATTTGCTTTCATTATTCTTTTAATTGGCAGAAGTATAATAAAACAAATGATTAAGCCTTTATCAAGAATGGAGCAAATATCTTATAAAATGGCAAATGGTGATTACACCGAACGTATACACTACAATAGTGGTGATGAAATAGGAAAATTAGCTACTGCGTTCAACTCGATGTCTGATTCTTTACAAAAAGAAGATGAAAATAGAAAAGAGTTTTTAGCCAATGTTTCTCATGAATTAAGAACGCCGTTAAGTTATGTTAAGGGATATAGTGAAGCAATTTTAGATGGTGTAATAAAACAAGAACAACAACTAAAATATGTTGGTATCATTCTGAAAGAGGCTAGTCGGATGCAAAGATTAGTTAGAGATTTACTTGACTTGGCCACATTAGATGGTCAGCAATTTCCACTTAGTCAAGAACCTAATGTAATTGCTCAGCTAATTGAAGATACAATCGAAACATATTCTCAGATCCTCATTAAACGGAATATTAAAATTCAAAAGAATTTAGATGAGACGATTATCGCAAATGTTGACCCAGATCGTTTTCAACAGGTAATCCACAATTTACTTGATAACTCAATTCGTTACACACCTATAGGTAAAACGATTTATATTACACTATTTCAAGATAAACAAGTTACGTTGGAAATTTTAGATGAAGGAAAGGGAATTCCATCTGAAGAGATTCCACATTTAGGAGAAAGATTTTATCGAGTCGATAAAGCAAGATCTAGAAACGAAGGTGGAACTGGATTAGGACTTGCTATCGTAAAGCATATTATTGTTCAACACAATGGTAAGATAAAATTTATGAATATAGATGGTAAAGGCTTGAAGGTTATTATTACTTTGCCGATATTTGAAATATAATAAATGTGAAAAAGAGTCCAGGTTCGAGGACTCTTTTTTTATACAAAATTTGAAATACGTTCATAAATATGTTCAGGAATTTCTTCAGGAATTAAGTGTCCTGCTTCTGGATAAGTATATAAAGTTGAGTATCTTAAATCACGATGCAATCTTTCGCCTACTTCTAATGGAACTACTTTATCTTTTTCACCCCAAATTAATAGAGTAGGTACAGATATATTTTGTAAATCTTCAGGACTTAAATCACCTTCTCGATCACGAATCATCTTTGTTAATGCTCTAAAAATTTCATCTTGTAAAAAAGGTTCCTTGTATCCGTTTATCATCTCATCATCGATTAACTTCTGATCATGAACAACTGAAATTAGTGAATTCATAATGCCTTGTTTAGCTAAATGCCTTTTTATATATAGATAGAAAAAAGGAAAATAAGATGAAATAATTAAATGTGGATTTGCCCTTCCTAAATAACCAGAACTACATAATAAAATCACTTTTTTAACAAGCTCCGGTTCTTTCTTTGTTACATATAAAGCAATTTGCCCCCCCATAGAATGTCCGACTAAATAAATGTTTTGTAAATTTAAATGATTTACAAGAGAGATTACGACATTCGCAAAGTTATCATACGAATATTTAAAATTTAAATGTTTTCCACTTTTACCAAACGGGGGGAGGTCAATTACGACAACAACATGATCTTTTGAGATAAAAGGGATTAGTCTTCGGAAACTGAAGCAAGATGATAAAAAACCGTGAATTAATACAAATACTTTTGAATCTTGCTTATTGCTATTATGGTATCCGTAAAGTTCATAATAAACATCAAGTCCAGAAACCTTATATGTTGACTGCATTGTTCTAGAATGATTCATCATCCAAACTCTCCTTTAAGTTTTTGGATTATTATGTCCAAACAAAAGGAATACATTCTATATCTAAGTAATGCTCTGTATGTCACCATATGTTATGCAAATCGCTAAAATACTTTTAAATTATAAGTTTTTCGTCAATTCTAATAGAGACAAAGTATTTATTTAAAATAATTGAAATAGCCCAACCTTTAAAGTGACTATAATAAGTAAAGGGATTTTAGAAAAGAAGTGCCATTTATAAGTAGTGAGCAAACTTTAAAAGTTGGTCTGTGTGTGCTAAAATTTAGTTAGTGGAATTGAACGAAAATTAGGAGTGTTTTGAATGGCACAAAACTACAATATTGGAAAAGTTTACACTGGTAAAGTAACAGGGATTCAAACGTATGGTGCCTTTATTTCACTTGATCACCAAACACAAGGACTAGTACATATTTCCGAAATTATTAATGGATATGTTCGCGATATTCGAGACTATATTTCTGTTGGGCAATTAGTAAATGTACGTGTACTGTCTATTGATGAGATGACAGGAAAAATAAGTTTGTCTTTAAAAGGAGCAAGTATCGATCAAGGATTTAATGGTGACGAGAACTTAAAACATGCAGCTAGACTATTAAGAGAGCTTAAACCTGATGGATTTAGCACCCTGCATAAAAAATTAAATGAATGGCTTCGCGTTGAGATGAAGAAAGAAAATATGACGAATTAAAAAGGAAGGGGATTACCCTTCCTTTTTAATTCTTAGAAAAGTATAGATACAAAAGAGACTAATTTCGTCTGCGATTTATCTAACTTCATTTGTTTCAGGATGTGTTCCTAGCTCTTCTGAAGGTTTAAATAATAAGCCAAGGTTAATTAATCCTGAAATACCAACGATACCATAAATAATTCGAGCAAATGCAGAATCTGCACCACCAAAAATTGCTGCAACTAAATCAAATTGAAAAAATCCAATTAAACCCCAGTTTATAGCCCCAATAATTGTAAAAATAAGTGCAATACGTTGTAATGTACTCATATAGGTTAACCTCCTTTTTTATGACCTTCTAACATAGTTTTCCTCAATTGTTTTTGTTTATGTACTCAAAAATAATTATATGAAGAAATGTCTTTTAAGTTTTTGTTAATTTTTTCACATAAATATAGTTGCATTTACTTGCTTTCAATTATTTAATTAGGTACATTGTAAAGGTATTACAACTATTTAAGGAGGTTTGATGTATGACTTCTCATATTAAATTTGACTATTCAAAAGCAAAAATGTTTTTTCAAGATCATGAAATATCATATTTAAGGGATGCAGTGAAATTATTTCACCATACAATTCATGAAAAAACAGGAGCAGGTAGCGACTATTTAGGATGGGTAGAGTTACCTAATGACTATGACAAAGAAGAATTTTCTCGAATTCAAAAAGCAGCAGAGAAAATTAAATCAGATTCAGACGTTCTTTTAGTAATTGGTATCGGTGGATCTTATTTAGGTGCACGCGCTGCAATTGAAATGTTACAACATTCATTTTTTAATATTGCTTCTAAAGAAGAAAGAAAAGCACCTCAAGTTTTCTTCGTAGGAAATAATATTAGTTCTACATATATGCACGATTTAACTCAAGTTTTAAAGGATAAGGATTTTTCTATTAATGTTATCTCAAAATCTGGGACAACTACTGAACCAGCTATTGCATTCCGTATTTTTAGAAAGCTGTTAGAAGAAAAATATGGTGTTGAAGAAGCTAAACATCGTATTTATGCTACAACTGATAAAGCACGCGGGGCATTAAAAACGGTTGCTGATGAAAAGGGATATGAAACATTTGTTATTCCTGACGATGTAGGTGGACGTTATTCAGTATTAACTGCTGTTGGTTTATTACCAATTGCTGCAGCGGGTATTGATATTGAACAAATGATGAAGGGTGCACAAGATGCATATAGAGAATACAACTCTTCAGAATTAGAAGATAATCAAGCATATCAATATGCAGTTGTTCGTAATGTTTTATATAACAAAGGTAAAACAATTGAGATGCTTGTTAACTACGAACCATCTTTACAATACTTTGGAGAATGGTGGAAGCAATTATTTGGAGAGAGTGAAGGGAAAGACCAAAAAGGGATCTATCCATCTTCAGCAAACTTCTCAACGGATTTACATTCTCTTGGACAATATGTACAAGAAGGTCGACGTGATTTATTTGAAACAGTTTTATCTGTTGAAAATTCTCGCCATGAATTAACAATTGAACTTGAGGATAACGACTCTGACGGATTAAATTATCTTGCTGGTAAAACTGTAGATTTTGTTAATAAAAAAGCTTTTGAAGGTACAATATTAGCTCATGCTGACGGTGGAGTACCAAATCTAATTGTTTCATTACCAAAATTAGATGAGTATACTTTCGGTTATACAGTATACTTCTTTGAACTAGCTTGTGCGATGAGTGGATATTTACTTGGTGTAAATCCGTTTGATCAACCAGGTGTTGAAGCATACAAGAAAAACATGTTTGCATTATTAGGTAAACCAGGATTTGAAGAACTAAAAATGCAATTAGAAGAACGTTTAAAATAATATAAAGACAAAAGGACCGTTGTTAAATTTACTTTAACAGCGGTTTTTTTATTGAAATTACAAATTAATATTCATGTTTTTACTTAATAAGAAAATACTATTGAAAAAGGAGGAGAAAAGCATGTATCCTTTAAAATCAAAATTAGAGAATGCAATATTTCCGCTTAATGATATTGAGGGGAAATTAAAAAATCATGGATTTGTAATTGGAGCAAACTGGGAATATGATCATGGGAGTTTTGATTTATTAATGCAGGATGATGACGGGTATCAATATTTAAGATTACCTTTTAATGTTACTTCAGGTTCGTTAGATATGAATGGAGCAGTTATACAATTTGACACTCCCTTTTTATTAACTCATATTTATAATGAGGGGCTAGATGATAATGTTGGTTTAGAGGGGAATTTAACTGGATCATTAAACCAGTTCCAAGAACCAATTGAAAAAGATGGAAAAGTTCCTAGAAAATATCAAATAAAAGGGTTTGAAATTCTTAAGAGAATTGAGGACGAACTTTTATAAAAAAAGAGCCAACCCTTTTGGATTGGCTCTTTTTTGATAGCAATTGTTAAGTAAGTAAGATAAGAAAATCATCTTTTGCAATTTTAATACTTTTATCGGGTCTGATGATTGTTTGTTTATCTCGAATGATTCCAATAATCATTTTATCGTTGTTTAATTCTTCAACTACAATATCGAAATAAAATTTTCCAATCATTTTTTGTTCAACTTCCAAGATTTTTACTGTAAAGTTTTCTAATTGATTTGTTAACTTAAGTACAACATCTGAATATCCTCTATGCATAATCGAACCTGACATTACAAAGGAAGTTAACAAATTCGCTTCAATGATTTCATTGGCGCCAGCTCGATTTGCGTTAATAACTTGATTTTTGGTTAAGATTTCTGCGATACAATTAATTGATTGGTTAAGACCTTTCGTAGCGATGATTGTTAATATTGTTTGCATATCAGCATCTTGCTCATTTTTATTTTGATCAGCTGTAATTAAGATTGTTTTAGCAAATTTTATATTTGCTTTTTCTAAAACTGAGTCATTAGAGGCAGAGCCTTTTACAAAGTGCACCTTATCTAAATCATTAGGTAATAACTCTAAACTTTCATCAATTAATACGATAGAGATCTGGTTTGAAGATGCACGTAGTTGTTTAATAACATTCTTAACTCGTTCATTCCAACCTACTATTATAATATGGTTCTTTCTTGTAAATGTAAGTGTACCTCTAAAATCCGCGTCTTGGTTCCTAAATGTTTGTGCCGTGAACGAAATCATATAAAAGGAACCAAATCCAGTACCTAGTAGAATTAATATAACTGCAAAAAAACGTCCAACTGGAGATAAAGGTACGTAATCACCGTAGCCTACTGTAAACGTAGTTACTATTGACCACCACATACCGTCCCAAACAGTTGGAAAAGTAAATGGCTCAGCGAAATGGATGATCGATCCGAAAATAGCAATCAACGATAATAAAATTAAAGTAATTTTTAATAGTGTATAGGATTTAAAATAGATAGGTTGGTTACGAAATACTTTCAAGCTTATACCTCCATCGCAATTTCGTAACACTTATTTTTACCAATATGCAATAACTTATCACTACTATATACTTTCTATTTCAATTCCACGGATGTTTTTTATTTGTTCAATATCATAATAAATTTCTGTCGTTCTTCGTTTATTAAACACTAATAATTTCATTTGGACATAATGTTCATCATTATTTAATCCTTTTATTTTAATGTTTTTAACTGTAATATCGTGAGCGGTAATTTGATCAATGACAATATTTATATTTTCGCTTCCTAATACTGTTAGCTTCAAACTTATATCTCTTTCTTTTAATCTTTTAGGACCAAGCTTGTTAATTAGGTAAGGAATTAATTCTACACTTATTATTAATAAGCCTACACCTGCTAATGCCTCGGCGTAAAAGCCAGCTCCAACAATTATTCCGATACCCGATGCGCCCCAAATCATAGCAGCTGTTGTTAATCCGGCTATTGTATCATTACCTCTTCGGAGAATTACCCCAGCTCCAACGAAACCGATTCCTGATACTATTTGAGCCGGTAAACGTAACGGATCCATGGTTATATTTAAATAATCACTCCCATGAAATGAAAAGGCAGAACTAATAGAAACAATTGTTAATAGGCAACTCATTATTGAAATAACAAGGCATGTTTTTAATCCAAGAGGTTTTCTTTTTAACTCTCTTTCTAAACCGATAACGGAACCTAACATTGCTGATACTAGTAATTTTATGAGGATATCTGGTTGTAGATCCATTTTCTAAACCCCTTTTCTATATAGTTTATGGCTAATTCGACATTGCCTATTACACTTCCTTCGTACTATATATAAATTTTTTTATCATTTATAAAAAAAATGAAAAAAAGGGCTTGTCATAATCTAAATGGGATGTTATATTTATATACGTCGCCAAGATGGTTCGACAAAAAACGAAATGAAGCAAAAAAAAATAAAAAAATATTGACTCACTGTTGAAGAGATGTTAATATGAAAAAGTCGCAAATGACGCGACAAAG